>CAVOUW010000001.1:0-466535 GCA_963699705.1 uncultured delta proteobacterium
CCTCGATCGTCGAAGCCTCGGGCGCCGCCTCGCGAATCGCAGCTTCCACCGCGAGCTTGACCGTCAGCAGCGACGACGGGCATCCGTCGCAGCTACCTTTCATCCGCAGCCGCACCAACCCGGTATCCAGACTGAGCTCGACGATCTCGACGTCGCCGCCGTGCGATCCGAGATACGGCCGCACGCGCTCGAGCGCCTCGCGCACGCGGGTTTCGAAGTCCTTGGGATGCAACCCGTGCAGAATCAGGAGGCTCGAGACCAAATCGTCGGCGGCAAGTTGCGATCGCAGACGCTCGCCCGCCGCGCCGTCCGCCGACGCGATCTCGTCGATACGCTTCAGGCCTTCGCCGTAGAGATGCACGACCGAGCGGACGATCTCCTCGACTCGTTCCCACACCGGCGGACTCGCCATCGAGCGAACCTCCTCGAGCAGCGGCTCGATTCGTGCGCTCAGCTCGCGCAACTTCCCCTGATCTTCGCGACGACCCATCAGTCGTCCACTGTGTTCATCATCGTCGGCGAGTGGATCTTCTTCAACACCTTCCCCTTGCCGACGTACATGTGCACGCCGCACGGCAGGCACGGGTCGAAGCTGCGGACGGTGCGCATAATGTCGATGCCTTTGAACTTGTCGGGGCCGTTCTCCTCGAAAATCGGAGTGTTTTGCACGGCGTCTTCATACGGTCCCGGCGTTCCGTAAACGTCGCGCGGATTCGCGTTCCACGGCGTCGGCGGATACGGATGATAATTCGCGATTTTGCCGCCGCGAATCACCATGTGATGCGACAGCACGCCACGCACCGCTTCGGTGAAGCCGCAGCCGATGCCCTCGTCGGGCACTTTGAATTGTTCCCAGGTCTTGGTGTGACCCGCGCGCACTTCGGCCAGCGCCTTCTCGGTGAAATGGAGCGCGCATGCGGCCGCATAGGCCTGGAAGTAAGTTCGCGCGCGGTCGCGCTCGATCGTGTTGGACCACTTCGGAATTTTCCACTCGAAATCGACGGGACCCTTGGTCGCACTCTTGGGCAGATGGATCTGGACGCTGTTGCCGGTCGCCTTGACGTAGTCGTTATTCACCAGGCCCGACAGTGCCGTCGACCACAGCCGCGCGATCGGGCCGCCGCCGGTGTCGAGCGCGAGGTGATCCTTGCCGTCGAACCATCGCGGCGACATGACCCAGCTATACTTGCCGTCGAAATCGCGCTTCTGCGGCTTGGGCACGGTGTGTTGATTCCACGGATGCCGCCGATCAACTGGATTGCCGAGCGGGTCCTTGGTCACGAACATTTCCTGGTCTTCCCAATCGTCGTAGAACGAATGACCCAGCAGAATCCGAATCCCGAGATTTATTTTGACGAGATCGTTAGTGACCAGCTTGCCGTCAACCACGATGCCCGGGGTGACGAACATTTTGCGGCCCCATTCGGTCATGTCGCGGTAGTTGAAATTGCAATATTCGGGATCCTGGAACGAGCCCCAGCAGTTGAGCAGGATTCTTCGCTTGCCCACTTCTTCGTAGCCGGGCAGGGCGGTGTAGAAGAAATTGAACAGGTCGTCGTGCATCGGAACCGCGCGCTTCAGGAATTCGACATAGCGCATCAGGCGCGTCAGGTAATCGGTGAAAAGCTGGACGGTCGCGACAGTGCCCACGCCGCCGGGATAGAGGGTCGAAGGATGCACGTGGCGTCCTTCCATCAGGCAGAACATCTCGCGCGTGTAGCGGCTGACCTGCAGCGCTTCGCGGTAGAATTCGCCCTCGAGCGGATTGACCGCCTTCATAATGTCGCCGATGGTGCGATATCCATGCGCGGCGGCGCCCGGCGCTTCGGCCTTGACCGCCTTCTCCCACATCCCGGGATTGGTCTCGCGCACCATCCGCTCGCAGAAATCCACTGCGACCAGGTTTTCCTGGAAGATGTTGTGATCGAACATGTACTCGGCCGCCTCGCCGAGATTGACAATCCACTCGCCGAGATGAGGCGGCTTCACCCCGTACGCCATGTTCTGGGTGTAGCATGAGCAGGTCGCGTGATTGTCGCCGCAGATTCCGCAGATGCGACTCGTGATGAAATGGGCGTCGCGCGGGTCTTTGCCCTTCATGAAGATGCTATAGCCACGGAAGATCGAAGACGTGCTATGGCACTCGGCTACTTTCTTTTTGCCGAAGTCGATCTTCGTATAGATTCCGAGGCTGCCGACGATTCGGGTAATCGGATCCCAATTCATCTCGACCAGGCCGTCGGTTGTCTTCGTCGCCATCTGTCAATCCTCCATCCTGGAGCCAGTTGATTGCCGGTGCGTCAGGGTCGTGGGCAATTCGCTACCACCGCGGCCGGTAGCCAGTCTTTAATTCCTTGCCGCGGACGCGCCACTTGGGTTCATCCTCGAGCGTGTTCATCGTGTACGCGCGAAGCGTCCGAACGACTGTCCCAAGGACGTTGGCCATGCGGGTGGAAACTTTGGCACCGGGAGGTTCGTCCATGAACGGCATGAACTTGTCCGGGAAGCCGGGCATCGTGCATCCAATACAAATCCCGCCGACGTTCGGGCATCCGCCGACGCCGCCCATCCATCCGCGCTTGGGGACGTTGCATTTTACGACTGGGCCCCAGCAGCCGAGCTTGACGATACATTTTGGCGATCCGTATTCGTCGGCGAAGTCGCCACCTTCGTAGTAGCCGGCGCGGTCGCATCCCTCGTGAACCGTGGCGCCGAACAGCCATTGCGGCCGATGCTCTTCGTCGAGCGGAATCATCGGCGCCTGGCCGGTCGCCTGGTAGAGAAGGTAGAGGATAGTCTCGGAAAGATTGTCGGGTTGAATTGGACATCCGGGCACGCAGACGATCGGAATCCCGGCGCCTGATTTCCAATCCCAGCCGAGGTAGTCAAGCACTCCCATCGCGCCGGTCGGATTACCCTGCATCGCATGAATACCGCCGTACGTCGCGCAGGTTCCTACTGCCAGCACCAGCAATGCCTTAGGCGCCAGCCGATCGATCCATTCGCTGGTGGTCATCGGCTGTCCGGTCGCCGGATTGTTGCCAAATCCGCACCAGTAGCCTTCTTTCTTGATCGCCTCGTTGGGGATCGATCCTTCGATCACGAGGACGAACGGATCCAACTCGCCGCGCTCGCCCTTGAAGAACCATTCGATGAAGTCGTCGGTCTTATGGCCGACCGGGCCGGTTTCGTAGGCGATCAGCGGCCAGTGAACGTCAACTTTGGGCAAGCCGGGCAGGGTGCCGAGGACGATATCCTCGACGCTAGGCTGCATCGCCGCGGTGAGCGCAACCGAATCGCCGTCACACGATAGCCCCGCGTTGATCCAGAGGATGTGAACCACGGGGTCATTTCCGTTGGTCGGCATGAGGCTCCTCCTTATTAGCCGACAACGGTCACACGCGTCGCCGGACAGTCCCTATCTGTAGAAACTTTTACCAAGTACTCGTTTCTATTTTTCAGGGCGTGCTATTTCGTTCGCTTTTTACTGCGTGCGGAATTCGACGCATCAAATGTGCCATCGTTTATTCCGAGGTCTCCAAAAAAACTCCGCGATCGTAGGTCCATGAGCGCAATTTGTTCTCTATGTAACGCGGCGCCGTTACGACACTTTGCGACACTTGCCCGCAATAAAAGGTGATGTGACCGTCGCAGCTTCGCCAGTTTCAGGCCCCAGATTGCGGATTTCACATGACGTGCAACACCTGTCGCATCCTGTCGCGCGACTGGAACCCTAGAATCCGATCGCCAACGATCCCGTGTATTGCTGGAACCCTTCGCCGTTCGCCAGCCCGTTGTAGCGCCACTCGCCACCAACCGAGAGCCGATTCAGGATTTTCTGGATTGGCGGCGCGTTCAGTTCCGACAGCGCCAACTCAAAGCCGAGCCCATAGACTCCGCCTGGTTGAACGTCGGCGTCCGAATGCCGATATTTCTCGCCCGGCACCGAGCCGTGTACTACCAAGGGCGTGCTCAAAGTGGAAATCCAGATTCCCGGACCAATGAGCGCGTAAGGTTTGAACGCCGCCAGTTGCCGCATACCAAGCGTCGCGAAATCCAGGTGATACTGCGCGGTCGGTTGAATCTCGATCGTATCGAGATAACTGTACGAGGGCTTGCCAGTCAGTTGCCCGACCAGGTTGGCAGGAGTGTTGGTATGATTCCCGAGCACGATACCCGCCATCAGCTCGCCGCTGATATATCCTCCGGGAATTCCGTCCTCGTGGGTTAGCAGCCTGTCAGCCAGGTAGGCGCCGTAGAAGAAACCACCGGGCATGTCGTATGGCGATTCGGCCCAACCGGTGCGGAATCCAACTTTTACCGGCTGATCACGTTGCTGTTGCTGGACGTAGTCGACCTGGCTTTCTATCCGGGGCAATGCCTCCGCGGAGGCGGTCACTTTCTGATTCAGCTCGGTGACCTGCGCGTTTTGATTCTGCGAGGCGGCCTCGCTCCTCTGCCTGAATTCCTCGAACTCCTGTTTCTGCTGACGAACTTCGGCTCGAAGCTCGGCGTTCTCGCGTTCGATAGCCGCGAGTCGCGCCATGATTGGGGCATTCGATTCCGCCCGCACCGGTGTTGGGGTCCCGGCGATCGTACAGAGTGCCGCTAGACAAATTTGCGCCAACAGTATTCGCCGCACTGTGCAGGTTACCCGCATAGTTCAGTCCTCCCACGGGCGAGTTGAGGATCTTCGATGATGCCCGATGAAGGTCACGCAATCGCATCATGCGTGCCGTTTCAGCCGATGAAATAGTGTCGCTAACTAAGGCTGGTTCGCGAGCGGGAAACCTTTAGCGGATCAATAGTTGGCGACAACCGCGACAGGCCACAAAAGGCTGGCGAGCACTGACAAAATGCTTAGCGAGACTCACCGAAGGGAGCGGTTAAAACTGTCGCACGATGTCGCGCGACAACGGCTTAGCGCGCCAATCGCCGATAGACCGTCGAGCGATGGATTCCGAGCCGTCGCGCAGTTTCGGACACGTTGTTGTTGGACGCCTCTAGCACTGCTTTTATGCCGTCGGTGCGATGTCCGTTACTATGTCCATTGTGCAGAGAGTCAGCCTTGGATCCCTCGACGCTGCGCTCGATCCATAGCTCGGCCGGTAAGTCGCCGGTTGCGATACGATCCTCGACCGAGGCGAGAATCGCCCGCAACATTATATTGCGCAGCCCGCGCGCGTTGCCCGGCCAGGCATACGGGCACGTCCTGAGCGCCGTCCAGACTTCGTCGTCAACTTCGCCGAGGAAGTGAAGTTCCTCGCGCAGGCATTTTTCCGCAATCGGCCGCAGATCGTCGCGTCGCTCCCTGAGCGGCGGAATCTCAATTACCAGACAGTTAAGCCGATAGAGCAAATCCGATCGCACGCGCTGCTCCGATTCGAGCTGCTCGACCGCAATATTCGATGCCGCAATCACGTTGACGCTGGCGTGAACCGGCCGCGTACCGCCGACGCGAACGAAATCTCCACTCTCCAGGAACCGCAGCAGGACGCTCTGCGCGGTCGGCGGCAGGTCCTGCAACTCGTCGAGAAAAAGGGTTCCGTTGGTGGCCGCGTCGAGCAATCCACCGCGCGCCTGGCGGTCGGCGCCGGTGAACGAGCCCGCCTCGTAGCCGCACATTTCGGCAATCGCCAAATCGCCGCACAGCGTGCCGCAATTTATCGCAACGAACGGACCCTCGCGGCGCTGGCTGGCATTGTGAATTGATTGGGCGAAAAGCTCCTTGCCAGTGCCCGATTCGCCCACGATCAAGGTCGGATAGCTACTTTCGGCAGCTCGACGAGCAAGCCGGATGGCACTTTGGAGGGCGTCGCTGGTACCCAAGATGTCATCGAAGCTGAAATGAGCGGGCCAAGCGTGCATCATTTTTAGCCTCTCGCCGCCGAAAGGAGCCCTCAGATCGGCCCCGAGTATGCTACCTTGATCCAAAGACGTCAACGCAATGAGCACCCAGCTGTCGCGAGTACTGGTAGTCGAGGACGAGAGCATTACCGCGCTCCACATCAAGACTGTCCTCGACGCCAAAGGATATGTTGTTCCCGCCATCGTCGGGAGCGGCGACGAAGCTATCGAGATGGCGCGCGAATTGAATCCCGACCTCGTGCTGATGGACATCCGGCTGCGTGGCAACGTCGATGGGATCGAGGCGGCGGCCGCTATCCGAAGCAGATTCAACGTGCCGGTGGTCTATCTGACTGCGTACGCCGATACGGAAACTTCGGAACGCGCGCGTCTAACCGAGCCCTACGGCTACTTGCTCAAGCCTTTCGACGAACGCGAGTTGATGATCGTGGTCGAGATGGCGCTGTATCGGCACAAAATGGAAAGCAAGCTGAAGGAGAGCGAGCGCTGGCTCACCGCAACCCTTCGCAGCATCGGAGATTCGGTAATCGCGACCGACGCCGAATGGAAAATCCGATTCATGAATCCGCGCGCCGAGAGCCTCACCGGATGGGCGGCCGATCTCGCGATCGGACGCGAGTTGGCCGAAGTGGTCCGCGTCTCACTCACCGCGAATCCGCGGCCGTTGTCGCCGAGCCTTGCACTAAACGGCGGCGGCATGGCGGAGGGGATTCTCACCACCCGCGACGGCAATGAGATCGCAGTCGAGGAAAACAGCACCACCATCCGTGACGAACGCGGCCGCGTCATGGGCACCGTCATCGCAATTCGAAAACAGCGCCCGTAAAGGTCATCCAAGCGTGATTCGTAGCTGGTGCGTGGCGCCGTCGTCGGCGAGTTCGATTTGCGCGGGTCGTTGCGCTAGCGCGTTTACCGTCGAGCTCGACGCCGCTTACTCCGCGATTGACGTTATGCGGGTTGGTGACCGCGATTTCATAACGCGTCGATCCGTATCGATAAACAATCTCGAAGCCCGGCCATTTTCGCGGGATACACGGATTGATCACCAGCGTTTTGCCGCGAAGACGAAAACCCAAAATCCATTCGAGGCCGGCGCGATACATCCAACCCGCCGAGCCGGTGTACCAGGTCCATCCACCGCGCCCGACGTGTGGCGGCATCGAGTAAACGTCGGCGCACACGACATACGGCTCGACTTTGTAGCGTTGGATCCCCGCGCGTGTGTTCGCATGATCGATTGGGTTCAGGATCGAGAACAGATCGCCCGCCTTATCGCCGTCACCCAGCATCGCAAATGCGATTACGGACCACAGCGCGCCGTGAGTGTACTGTCCGCCGTTCTCCCTGATGCCCGGCGGGTAGCCCTTGATATAACCAGGGTCGAGCGGTGTGTGATCGAATGGCGGCGTGAACAGCAGCACGAGGCCGTCGTCGCGCTTGACCAGGTTTTCATCGACCGACGCCATCGCCGCGGCCGCACGATCCGGGGTCGCAGCGCCGGAAATTACGCTCCACGATTGCGCGATCGAATCGATCCGGCACTCAACATTGCCCGCTGAGCCGAGCGGCGTGCCATCATCGAAGTAACCGCGCCGATACCAGTTGCCGTCCCATCCGTCGCGCTCGAGCGACGCCGCAAGCGCGGTCGCATGAAGTTTCCAGGTCGAAGCGCGCGCAGCCTCGCCGCGAACGTCCGCTAGCGGTACAAACTGTTGCAGCGTCGTGTAGAGAAACCATCCGAGCCAGACACTCTCACCCTTGCCCAATTCGCCGACGCGATTCATGCCGTCGTTCCAGTCGCCCGACCCGAACAGCGGGATTCCATGGACGCCGACCTCGAGGCTGTGGTCAAGGCCGCGCGCGCAATGCTCGAACAATGTCCCGCTCTGCTCAGACACCGCTGGCTGAAAAAACGATTCAACCTCCCCGGGATGCAGTTCCGCGCCGTCAAGGAATGGAACCGTTTGGTCGAGGATGCCGGCGTCGCCGGTCGCCTCTATATAATGAGCGACCGCATACCCCAGCCAGACTCGATCGTCGGCGATCCGCGTGCGAACTCCCTGTCCCGCGGGCGGCAGCCACCAATGTTGCACGTCGCCTGCAACGAACTGGCGCGACGCCGCGCGAAGGATATGCTCGCGCGCGATCGAAGGCTGCGCCACCGTCAACGCCATCACGTCCTGAAGCTGATCGCGAAAGCCGTACGCGCCGCTCGCCTGGTAGAATCCCGACCGCGCCCACACCCGGCACGCCAGCGTCTGATACAGCAGCCACCGGTTGAGCATGATGTCCATCGAGCGGTCGGGCGTCTTGACCTGGACCGTACCCAGCAAGTCGTCCCAGTAGTGCTTGACGGCGGTCAGCGCCGAATCGAGATCGGCGGTGCGATATTTTTTAATCGCCGCAATCGCATCGGCCCTGCTCGCCGCCTCGCCGAGAATGAAGCTGACTTCGGTCTCGCCGTTTGGCCGAAGGGAGATCGTCGTTTGCAGCGCGGCGCACGGATCCAACGCGGCGCCGGATTTTGCGACGAGCGGATTACCGGCGGCAAGCGCTGCAGGATTGTCGAGCGTGCCGTTGCGGCCAAGGAACCCGGTCCGGTCCGCGGTCAACGAGATTTGCTTGCCGCGCAAATCCGCGAAAGCAGTTCGGTTGCCGTATTCGACACTGAAAGAGTTACGCGCCAGTATCGCGCGGGTCTCCGGCTCGATCTCGGTGACGATGTATGGTGCCGATGCACCGCGTGAAGTGCCCAGCACCCATTCCACGTATGCGGTTACCGACAATCGCCGCGCGCGCGCCGAGAGATTGCGAATCTTCAGTGTCGAAATCTTGACCGAGTCGTCCACCGGCACATACTGCGTCAGCTCGAGCGCGATGTTGTGCGAGGTATGTTCGAACACGCTGTAGCCGTGGCCGTGACGAGTGACATACGGCGCCGAGTCTTCGCGTATTGGCAACGCGGTCGGTCCCCACAACTCGCCGGTATCGAGGTCCTGAACGTAAATCACCTCGCCCGGCCTGTCGCTGACCGCGTCGTTCGACCATTGCGTAATCTGATGCTGCTGGCTGTTGACGGCCCACGTATAGCCGCTGCCCTCGACCGAAACCTGGAAGCCGAATGACGGATTCGCGATTACGTTGATCCACGGCGCCGGCGTCCATTGTCCTTCGCCAAGGATCGTCACGTATTCGCGGCCGTCTTCGGCAAATCCGCCCAGGCCGTTGAAAAACTCGAGCTCGCGCCGCGGCATCGACGACGCGCCTCGCTGTGTCGCGCGAGTCCGGCGCGGCGGCGGAGATTCTGCCGGCTCGAACATCTCGAGCCGTTTGACTTGCTCGGCCAGCGTACCGCGCCGGCTCAGCAACACTGCACGCGCGACCGTCTGCAGCACGCTTCGCAGCTCAGCCGAGATTAGGTCAGCCCGCAACACGAACACATTTCCGGGTGCGCTCGCGCCCTCGGGCGACCGCGCCGGAATCGTTCGGACCATACCCTCGAGCGCGGCTTGCAATTCCTGATGGTACGACGGCGGACGTTCGTTGACGATCACCAAATCGACGCCGAGCCACTTCATCCGCCAATATTCATGCGCGCGCACCAACTCGCGCACGATCTCCACATCCTCGGTTTCGTCGATGCGAACCAGCACGATTGGCAGATCGCCGGAAATGCCGGCGGGCCACAGCTTCGCCTGTCCACCTTCGCCGCGCCGCAGCAGGTCGGACGAAGGCCGCAAGGTCGGATCCGAATAGAGCACGCGATTCGCGATACGTTGAAAAAGATGCGCTTCGTCGGCATCGACGCGCAGGTGATGCAATTGCACTTGCGCCTGCGTCCACGCGAGCGTCACCGCGCGCTCGAACGCGCTCGGGTCGCGATGCTTGTCGACCAGGTCGAGTGCGTCGGCCCGCGTCGGCGCGATGATCGTCCAGAATGCGACGCGCGCCGTCGCACCTGCCGGGATTCGCAGCCGTCGGCGAACACTGAAGATTGGATCGAGTACCGTTCCGACCGTGTCCGACAGCGGTTGCCCGTCGATCACCGAAACCGCATCGCAAACGTCGCGGCCGCGCCCGAGGAATCGCGCGCGATCGGTCTCGAACTGTATATCGCCCACCGACTCGCCCTCGGCGACCGCGAGATGCGCCACCCAGACTGGCACTTCGTTCGGCGATCGCAGCCGCCGCGTCGCCAGTATCGCGCCAACCTCGGCGTCGAACTCGGTCTGCACGAACATCTTGGAGAACGCCGGATGCGCCGTGTCGGACGCCTCGGTCGCGAGCACAATTTCTGCGTACGAAGTCAGCTCGACCTCGCGCACGCGATTGCCGAGATTCGAAATCGAGACGCGCCGGACTTCCGCGTTGTCCTCGGGCGACACCGCGACTTCAAGTGTCGTCGTCATGGTGCCGTCGCGCCGCACGATCACCGCGCGATCCTCGGAAAATTCGACCTCGTAACTGTCCGCCTCGACGCCAGCCGGCTGAAAGCCCGCCGACCAGACTTTGCCGCTGTTCACGTCGCGCACGAAGATGTAGCTGCCCCACGAATCGCAGGTCACGTCCTCATGCCATCGCGTCACCGCCAAGTCGCGCCACCGGCTGAAGCCCGAGCCTGCCGCCGTGATCATCACTGTATAGTCGCCGTTCGACAGCAGGTGCGTGCGCGGAATCAGATCGTGCGGCGAGTTGAAGCGGCGAACCGTCGGCGGAGCAGCCTCGCGAACGTTGGCTTCAGCCTTGACCTCCTCTGCCCGCGGACGCGCCACGGCGACGTCGCGCGGCGTCCGCTCCTGCAACAACAGCTCGGTCGCCTGAATGATCGGCTCGGCGTGAAATCGCGACCGCATCGCACCCTGGTTAAGCGCGTCCGCCAACGCGACCAGGGTCATACCCTGGTGATGCGCCATGTAGGCGCGCACCACCGCAACGGTCTCGCCTTCCGGCACGCGCGACGGGGTGTAGTCCAGCGCCTCATACCAGCCGAAATGTCCCAGCCCACCCGCCTTCAGCAGAGCCGCGAAGTTATTCGCCGCAGCCGTAGGATCGACCATCGCCGCCAGCGCCGTGGCGTAGGGCGCAATCACCGCGTTCTCGCTCAGCCCGCGCTTCAGCCCCAGCCCCGGCACGCCGAAGGTCTGATATTGATACGTCAGTTCTAGATCGCGCGCGTTGTAAGCAGACTCCGATACCCCCCACGGTATCCCCAGCTCGGCACCATATTTCATCTGGCGCCGCACGACTAACCGGCTCGTCTGTTCGAGCAGACTGCCCGTCGGCGCGCGCATCACCAGCGACGGCATCAGGTACTCGAACATCGATCCCGACCACGAAATCAGCGCCGATCCGCGATCGACCGGAGTCATCGCGCGCCCCAGCCTGAACCAGTGCCGCGCCGGAATCTCTCCCTTCGCAATTGCGACGAAACTCGCCAGCCGCGCCTCCGAAGCGAGCAGGTCGTAGCAGTTCGGATCGAGACTCCCGTCGGTCACGCGGTACCCGATCGACAGCAGCTGGCGGGCGGGATCGAGCAAGAAGTCGAACTTCATCGCGTCGAGCATCTTGCTCGCAGTCGCGGCGATTTCCGTCAGCCGCCGCTCGAGCGCCTTAGCCGCATCACTCGCACGCGCCCCAGAATCATGATCGAGTCCCGAAACCGGTCTCGTCGCCTCATTATATATGTCCGGCAAATCGCCCAACGTCGGAATCGCGTCGGACGACGCGCGGGATACCAGCGGTTTCAGCAATTCGAGGTCATTTTGATGACTGCGGACGCACGCCCGCAGCGCCTCGGCCCAAGTCAGGACGTCGTCCGCCGCCGAGTCCGCGCGTTCCTGTTTCAGCGCGCGCGCAATGTCGGCGATTGAGTCGCTCTCATCCGCCAGTTGCTCGAGCCAAACGGACACTTCCTTCACCGTCGGCGGATCCGACTGGATCATCGGCGGCAAGGTCTCGAGCACCTCTTCGAGCTGCTTCGGCGTAACGGTGTAACTGCGCCGGTCTGCGGTCAACGCACCAATCGACTCGCGGATCAGCGCGATCGTATCTTCGATTCCCTCGAGCCATTGCCGATCCACCACCGGCCGCGCGATCATCTCGCGGCACGCGTTGCCCAGCGCGATCAGATGCCCCGCCAGGTTACCGCTATCCACTGACGACACGTACCGGGGATCCAGCGGCCGCAGGTCGCTGGTGCCATACCAGTTGAAGAAATGCCCGCGGAATTTTTCCATCCGCTTCATCGTTTCGAGCGTCGCCGTAAGCCGCTCGACGGTTTCATTGGTTCCGATCCAGCCGAAATCGTGCGCCGCAACAATCGAAAGCAGGTACAAACCAAGGTTGGTCGGCGACGTCCGATGCGCCAGCACGGGCTTCGGGTCTTCCTGGAAATTGTCGGGCGGCAGCATGTTGTCGTCGGCCGTCACGAACTGTTCGAAAAAATGCCAGGTGCGCCGCGCGGTCAGCCGTAGCGACTTCGCATTAGCCTCCGACAGCGGCTCGGTGCCTTCGATTCGAGGCGGCAGACTCGCCCATCGCGCAATGTCGGGCGACAGCATCCACAAAATCAAAAATGGGATCGCGACCAGCGTGCCGCCCCGATGCGCCGACGCGACGACAATCGCCGCCGAGATCGCAAGCGCCCACGCACCCGCCATCATCCCGTAAAACCCGCGCACGTCGGGGCGCGCTGTCTGCTTGGCCTGCGCCGCGGTTTTCCACTCGAGCAACAGCCGGTGGCTGACGGCTAACCTCCAGAGCGTCCGCACAATCGCGTCGCCCATCAGCCACGCCTGATGCGCAAGCAGCGTCAACATCATCGCTAACTGTGACAACCCGGCGACGAAATCCTTTGCGACCGCCAGAATATGGCTGCGTTTGGAGATGTCGCGACGCCGCGGGACGATTCCGGTTAGAAACGGGAGCATCGGCGGCAGCGCGATCGTCGCGACTATGAAAGCAGTCCACATCGCCGCTGGCGTAAACGGCAGCGTCCATCCCGCGACCAATGCCATCAGCGTCACCGGCGCCTGCATCGTGCGGCGCAGATTGTCGATCATTTTCCAGCGTCCCAGCGGCGGGATCGACGATCGCGCGTCGCGCGCCGGCGAGCTCGCCGCATCGACGTTGGAACCGTGCGCACGGCCCAACAGCCATGGCAGCAGTTGCCAGTCGCCGCGAGCCCATCGATGCTGTCTTGCGGCGGCGACGTCATATCGCGACGGGAACTCCTCGACCAGCTCGACGTCGGACGCCAAGCCTGATCGCGCGAAAGTTCCTTCGAAAAGATCATGGCTGAGCAGCGTGTTGTCCGGCACGCGGTCGGCGAGCGCCGCCTCGAACACGTCGACATCGTAGATGCCCTTGCCGATGTACGATCCTTGATCGAGCAGATCCTGGTAAACGTCGGAGACCGCGAACGCGTACGGATCGATTCCAGCGGCGCTCGAAAAGACGCGCTGAAAAACCGATCCGTCGCGTCCGGTCGGCAATGACGCCGTGATCCGCGGCTGTAGAACTCCGTGACCTTCGATCACGCGCCCGAGTTTCAGATCGAATCGCGGAGCATTCAGCGGATGCGCCATTTTGCCAACCATCCGCTTCGCCGCGCCGCGCGGCAGGCGCGTATCGGCATCGAGCGTGATCACATAGCGCACACCGTCCGGCACCGGCGGCGGATGTCCATCCGACGCAACGAAAGTCGTATCGGTCCCGCCGCGTAGCAATCGATTCAGCTCGTGCAGCTTGCCGCGTTTGCGCTCCCAACCCATCCACACGCCTTCTGCTTCGTCCCAGATGCGCCGCCGATGGAGTAACAAAAATCTCGTACCCGCCGGCCCCGGACCATGACGTTGATTGAGACGCGCGATTCCTGCCCGGGCAATTGAGAGGAGCGCGTTGTCCGTCGGCGTGGTTTCGCTCGACGAATCGCCGAAGTCCGAAAGCAGCGCAAAGTAAAGCTCGCCGTCGGGACTCGCCAGGTAATGAACTTCGAGACGTTCGATTTGTTCGTCGATCTCGGCGCGCGTTGCCAACATCGTCGGCATCACGACGATCGTGCGCAGTTCTGGTGTCACGCCATCGTGAAGCTCGAGCGCGGGAATCGTGGCGGGGCCAATCGTCGTCGTGACGGCCCGATTGACCAGCGCGACCGCTGCATCCATCGCCGGAACTATCGCGAGTATCGCGAGAACGACGCGGGTCCATTCGCCGATTCGAGCGTCGGTAACCCCCAGCAGACCGCACGCCACGATTACTGCGGTGACGACTGCGATCGTGCCGACGTATCCCTTGATTCCCGCCGCCTTGTTGGAGCGCGCGATCCAATCGCGGACCGGCGCCCGAAATCCCAGCTTCGCTTCGAGCGCGTGGCGACCCTCGGCGATCAAGAAGTACCCCGGATGATGCTCGCGACGCGCAGTCACGCCATCGGGCTGTCCGGATACGGCGCCCTTGGCCAAATCGATCGCGCTTTGCGCAACCTCGATTTCAGTGTGCCCCGAACCGAGCGCGATCTTTTCGATCGCATGCCGATAACGATCGCGCGTCGCAAAATCCATCCCGGCGAAGTCGCTGTCGGCCCGCAGCACGGCATCGACCGCGCTCACGCTCTCGAAGAAGTCCGCCCATACCACCGCCGACATCAGCCGCATGCTCGTGATCACATTGCGGACCGTGACGTTCAGCGCCCCCTGGCCCTGATGCACTTCGCGGACGACATCGTCGGCGGTAGTGCCCTGCGCCGCCAGCCGTCGATCCAGCCAATGCAGCGCCGGCGCTATTTTGGCATCCTGGTCTCGCAGGCGTTGCACCAGCTCTACCGCGAATGCGGCCGGAACTGTTGACCGCTCGAAGTCCTTGCATGCGACTTCCGCCGGTTCCGCGTCGCGGCCATTCGCTCCCAAAAGTCTGTCCGCCAACAAGTCGGCGCGCTGACGTTCCGCACGGCTCACGCCAATCTGGTCGGCCGCGCGCCGCAGATTCTCGACCAGCACGATCCGAAGCGTGATCGCGACCGCCCACAGCTCGCCGATAGTCAGTGGCTGTACTCGTTGATAAGCCTGCACGAAGCGCGCGAGCGTCTGCGGGTCGAAATGACTGTCCGTGTGCGCGACGTAGGCCCACGCGATCCCGAACACGCGCGGATAGCCTTCCAGCGGACCCTCGGCGAGCTTGGGCAGCTGCCGATAAAACCCGCGCGGCAGGTCGTCGCGAATTTCGCGAATCTGCTCTTCGACGACGTGAAAATTATCGACCAACCACTCGGCCGCCGGCGTGATCGCGCGCTCCTCGCGGATAGCCCCCGCGATACTCCGGTAGGCGTCGAGCAATGCTCGCCCATTGTCGCGCACCCGCGCCGCCATCGGGCTTCCGAGCCCCGGACGGTCGGTGACGCGCTGCGCGACCGCCAGCGTCTCGCCATGTTGTTCGAGCCGCTCGACGCTGAACAGCTCAGCTCGAATCGGTTCTTCAGTATGCGCTAGACCGGGTGGCGGTGTTTTAGGCGCGCGGAGATAGAACAGGCTCAACTTCCCTCTCGATCCGGACAACCGGCCACGGGACGAAACTAAACGCGAGCTACCCGTAGTCATGAGCGGCATGCGACGGACGATCCCGGTTGCCTCGATTGTATCAGAACACGCACAACAACCCGCTGCATCGAATCAGGATCGTTACGAGTGGAACAAATTACATATTTCCAGCCGACGCCAGGAAAAGATCGAACTACTGCAACCCCCGATCGCCGGAACAGAATGGCACTTCGCTTGCTTGATCGCAGGCGATTTCGCGAAGGTCGTACCGCGCGTTCGCCAGGAAGCAGCCCCATGCGCACGCCCGACGGCCCATCTGATCGCCGTACTCCGTCCTCCGATAGCGGCGCTGTCGGCGATGATACTCCGCAAAATCTGCAAACCTCTTTTGGCGATTGGAAGATCACGCGGCGCAAATTTATCGCCACTGCGAGCGTCGTAACGCTCGGCGTCGCGATTGGCGTTCCCGAGAATGCTCTGCGCGCAGAGAACGCCGCGACTCAGGGAAATATTCCAGCTGGCAGCGCGACACTCGAGCTGACCATCAATCGACAGCCCTACAAATTCTCGCTCGATCCTCGCGTGACCCTGCTCGATCTGCTGCGCGAAAATATCGGCCTGACCGGCACCAAGAAGGGATGCGACCACGGGCAGTGTGGCGCTTGCACCGTTCTGGTGAACGGACGCCGCATCAATAGCTGCCTCTCACTCGCGGTCGCGCACGATAAAGATTCGGTTGTCACAATCGAAGGACTGTCCAGCGGCCAGCAGCTTCATCCAATCCAGGAAGCTTTTCTCAAGCACGACGGCTTCCAATGTGGCTACTGCACTCCCGGACAGATCTGCAGCGCTGTGGCGATGCTTGACGAAGTGAAAAATGGGGACGCCAGTTTGGTTACAGCTGACCTGAAGAATCCGGGCTCTGCCGGATTAACCCCCGAGGAAATTCGCGAGCGCATGAGTGGCAACATCTGCCGCTGTGGCGCATACCCGGGAATCGTCGAAGCAATCACGGAATGCGCCAAAGCGCGGGTAACGTGATGAACCCATTCGAGTACCAGCGCGCAGATCGATTGCAAGCTGCTTTGGATTCAGTTTCCCGCTCGGACTCGGCCAGGTTTCTCGCCGGCGGGACCAATCTCGTTGATCTGATGAAAAACGGGGTCGAAAACCCGACCCGCCTTATCGACATCAATCGGCTACCGCTGGCGAACATCGAACCTTTGCCGGACGGCGGACTCAGGCTCGGCGCACTCGCCCGCAACAGCGACACCGCCAATCACCCGACGGTGCGAAAGAGCTACCCGATGCTGTCACAGGCAATACTTTCGGGAGCTTCTCCACAACTCAGAAATCTCGCGACCAACGGGGGCAACCTGTTGCAGCGCACGCGATGCCCTTACTTCATGGACATCGGCTTTCCGCAATGCAACAAGCGATCGCCGGGAAGCGGATGCGGCGCCCTGGACGGCATCAATCGTAACCATGCGATACTTGGCGCCACCGCTGATTGTATCGCAACCAATCCATCGGATATGTCCGTCGCGTTGCTCGCGCTGGAGGCTAAGGTTCAAGTTCGCAGCTCTAATGGCGAACGTACGATAGCTATCGAAGACTTTCACCGCCTTCCAGGCGATACTCCGCAGTTTGATACCAATTTGCATCCCGGCGAGCTCATCACGTCGATTGACCTTCCGCCATCGCCCTACAGCGATCATTCCTACTACTTAAAGGTCAGAGACCGCGCCAGCTACGAATTCGCACTGGTCTCCGCCGCCGTCGCACTCGAATTGCGCGATGGTGCGATCAATAGCGCGCGAATCGGCCTGGGCGGCGTCGCTCACAAACCGTGGCGTGCACAAAACGCCGAGGCGATTCTTACCGGAAAGAAGCCATCCAAGGACTTATTCAAATCCGCTGCGCAGGTTGCACTCGAAGGCGCGAAGCCTTATCAGCATAACCGGTTCAAGGTCGAACTGGCTCAACGCGTTGTAGTGCGTGCGCTTAGTGTGGCTGGAGGTATCGCATGGACCTGATAGGCGAACCTCTAACCCGTGTTGACGGCCGGATGAAAGTCACTGGCGCCGCACAGTACTCCGCCGAATTCCGTAAGCCGCGGCTGTCCTATGCCGTCATGGTAATGAGCACGATCCCATGCGGCCGAATTTCGAGCATCGACACCTCGCAGGCCCGCCAGACACCGGGAGTCATCGCCGTCCTCAGTTCCGAAAACGCTCCTAGGTTGCCCGGAGCGGAACGCAGGCTCACCATCCTTCAAGACAACCAGGTCTTTTATAACAATCAACCTATCGCGCTGGTCGTCGCCGAAAGCCTGGAGCAGGCTCATCAAGCCGCGTCATCGGTTCGCGTATCCTATGACGCCACATCGGCTAAGCTCGACTTCGAGGCAGGCTTTCCCGATTCATATCCCGGCAGTCACAACAATATTCCGGGAGACGTTAGCTGGGGTGACGTGGACGGCGGACTGGCGCATGCCGACATCCGAATTGACGAAATCTATACGACTCCTATCCAGCATCACAACCCGATGGAACCTCACGCCACGATGGCGGAGTGGAACAACGGACACCTGACGCTGCACGACGCGACTCAACACGTTACTGGGGTACAAAAAGAACTGGCAAAAGTCTTCGGCATCCCGGCCGAACAAGTCCACGTGATCTGTCCTTTCGTAGGTGGAGGATTCGGTTGCAAGGGTCAGGTCTGGTCGCATGTGGTACTTGCCGCGATGGCGGCGCGCGAGGTCAATCGGCCGGTCAAACTGGTCCTTGAGCGGCCTCAAATGTTTGGGCCGATTGGCGCACGACCGCGAACCCATCAGCATTTGACCCTGGGAGCTACCAGCGAAGGTAAGCTGACAGCTATTCGCCACGAAGTGCATGCAAACACCTCGGTCATCGAGGATTACCTGGAGTCTTCCGCATTCTCCACCCGTGTAATGTATGCCTGCCCTGCCATAGCTACGATCCATCGCGAAGTTCCGCTCAATCTCGGCACACCGACCTATATGCGGGCGCCGGGAGTCGCCACTGGGACTTATGCTTTGGAAGTGGCGATGGACGAGCTGGCTTACACGCTTAAGATGGATCCTCTTAAACTCCGATTGGATAACTATGCGGAGGTAGATCCTCACACTGGCAAACCTTTCACTGAAAAAAGTCTTCGCGAGTGCTATCTGCGTGCCGCCGAACGATTCGGATGGGCACGGCGCAATCCCGAGCCCCGCTCTATGCGCGACGGCGACCAGCTCATAGGCTGGGGAATGGCGACCGAGACCTATCCAGCGCGACGACTGCCTTCATCCGCGATGGTCCAGCTACAACCCGACGGCCGAGTGCTGGTAGCCGCGGGAACCCAGGAGATTGGTAACGGTATCTACACCGTGATGACGCAGGTAGCAGCCGATGTACTCGCTATTTCGCCCGATTCAATAGACATACGACTCGGCGACACCGACTTACCCGAAGCTCCTATCGCCGCCGGTTCTATGACTACTGCCAGCGTTACTCCAGCCGTAAGTGCGGCGGCGACCCAAGTCCGCACCAAGCTGCTGGAGCTGGCGGCGAACGATCCTGACTCCCCCGTACACGGCGCCAGTACTGACGAGATCGGTTTCGAAGGCGGCAAGATCTTTCGAAAGTCGAATCCGCAAAATTCGGAGCCTTATGCAGCTCTGCTTGCACGTCATGGCGCCCAGCCGCTCGAGGCTATCGCAAAGGTCCAACCGCAATCTGACGACGATGAACATCCGTCGCATTCATTTGGCGCCGTGTTCGCTGAAGTGGCGATCGATCCCGAACTCTGCACGGTGCGCGTGCGCCGAGTAGTCGCGGTTTACGACGTCGGCAAAGTCGTAAACCAGAAACTTGCCCGCAGCCAGTTCATCGGCGGTATCGTCTGGGGCGTCGGCCTCGCACTGCTCGAGGATACCCGCATCGACTCGCGCGACGGACGAATCGTGAACGCAAATCTCGCGGATTACCTCGTCCCGGTTAACGCTGACATCGGCTACATCGACGTATCTGCGATCGACAAGCCCGACCCCAATCTTGATCCGCTGGGTGCACGCGGCATCGGCGAAATCGGGATCACAGGTACCGGCGCCGCACTCGCCAACGCGGTTTTTCACGCCACCGGCAAGCGCATACGAGATTTGCCAATTACTCCGGACAAGCTGATCTAGGTCATCAACGCAACGAGCATCCGTGTTTCCAGCTTAACCTTCCAACACGGGATTCAAAATGAAAACAAGAAGAGAGTTCGTCGTCGCGCTTGGAGCCGCCACCGTTTTTGCTGGGACCTTGCCGCTCGTCGGCGGTAAGGCGCTGGCGGAAAAGGGCGAAGAAGTCAGCGCCAACGAAGACCTGATGCGCGAGCACGGCGTGTTGCGGCGCGCGTTATTGGTTTATTCGCTCGCGGCGCCCAAAATCCGGACCGATCCAGCCAGCGTTTCACCCGCGGCGCTTCATAAAACCGCAGTACTCTTCCGCCAGTTCGGCGAGGATTATCACGAACGCCGGCTCGAGGAGCCGTTCATCTTCCCCGCGGTCAAAGGACAGAATGACGAACTCGCGCGCTATGTCGACATTCTGCTCGCGCAGCATCAGCGCGGGCGCGAAGTCACCGATTTCATCATGTCCCAGACCGGCGGACAGAAGCTGACGGACTCGCGAGGTCTGCCCGACGCGCTCGTCTCGTTCGTCCTGATGTACCAGGAGCATACTGCGCGCGAAGACACGATCATCTTTCCGGCGTGGCACAAGTCGCTCAGTCAGGGCGATTACGAAAAGATGGGCGACAAGTTCGAGGACATCGAACGCCAGCAATTCGGCCATGACGGTTTCGATGACGCGGTCAAGCAGATCGGACAAATCGAAGCGGAACTGAACGTAGCGGATCTCGCCCAGTTCACCGCCGCCGCGCCGCCGAGGGCTTGATCGCAGTCGTCGAAGAAAAACTTTTTTTGAGAGGTTTCGTCAATGATCAAAAAAGATAAAGACGGATATAAAGTCGTCTCGAAGAAAGGCAAGAACCTCGGCAGCGGTTACAAGACGCGCGCTGCTGCCGCCAAGCGGCTTCAGCAGGTCGAGTTTTTCAAGCGCAAGAAAGGCTGATCGGACTTCGCGCAGCGTCGCACCCCGCGCGCATCTCTTTCCTGAAAACAAAAAATGCCCCGGCCGGGAATCGAACCCGGACCTGAGGTTCCGGAGACCTCCGTGATGTCCTTTTCACTACCGGGGCGACGAGTTCGACAAAGGACAGAACTACATCAGCGATACGCGCCGGACAAGGCGGCCATCGTTTGATCCTTGCGTCGAGGGTGCGGCAACATGGTCGCTATGGCCACCGATAGCGGCACCGACTCCGCGCAAATCCTGCGCGAGCAATACAAGGACGGCTCGAATCTGTCGGCGCGAATCCGACTGCATCGGCGCTTCAGCACCAATCGCTACGGCCAGATGCGATGGATCCTCGATCGGATTCAGATTCCTGAAAATGCGCGAGTGCTCGAACTCGGCTGCGGCACCGGCCTGCTGTGGCGCGGCGCAGTCAAGGTACCCCGCGGATGGCGCGTGATTCTAACCGACATGTCCGACGGAATGCTGCGCGAAACGCGCGCCGCTCTCGCGCAACTGGGCGGCTCCTTCACTTACATGCAGGCTGACGCGCAGGCGATCCCGTTCCGCGACGAGTCGTTCGACGCGGTAATCGCGAATCACATGCTCTACCATGTGCCCGACATTCCGCGGGCGCTGGGCGAGGTCAGGCGCGTGCTCAAGCCGTCGGGCTTCTGCTACGCGGCCACGATGGGCCGAGCGAATATGAAAGAGATGGACGACCTCGCGGCGCGGTTCTTTTCGATTCCGCGAATGACGGAATCCACCGAGCGCTTCGGTCTGGAGAGTGGTGACGCTTACATGCGCGCGGCTTTTAGCGACGTAAAACTCGATCGCTATCCCGACTCGCTGGTGATTACCGAAGCCGCACCACTGATGGACTATATCAACTCGATGCGCATACGCCGCAGAATCACCGACGACCAGATCGCCGCCCTGCGCGCGCACCTCGAAAACGAAATCGCGACTCACGGCGAAGTCCGCATGACCAAGGACTCCGGCCTCTTCATTGCGCGCCGCTGATCAGTACAAAATCGAAGGGATGAACGGGAATCGCGGCTCGTTGTAAAGCCCGACGCTCATTAGCGTCATCTGCTGCATCAGACGCAGGCGCTTGCCGTAGCACCATCGGAGCAGCTCGCCGTTGCGCGACGGGATCAGGGGACCGCAACCTGCGAACTCGGTCGCTGCCGAGATCAGCGCCTTGAGTTCTTCGTTCGACTCCCCGACCGCGTGACCTCCGTAGCCGATCGCACTTGCGTAGCCAGTGATGCGTCCGAGATGCTCGACCACATTCGCCGTAGCTTCCTTGATCGCATAGCGCAATTCGCCGTCGCGATCGTGCCCATGCACACTGATGCAGAGCCGGTTGCACGCTTCGAGGTCGGCATCGGTGGCGGTGCGAACCTTGTAGCCAGGGATTGATTCTTTGATCGGTGTGCCGATCATCACGGACAGCGGCTCGCGGATTTCGAAGCCGAGTTTCGCATACAGGCTCAGCGAGCGGTTGTGATAGCCGGTCTGCACGAGCCTGACGCCAGGCAATCGATTGGCCGCGACGCGATCGAGCATGTGCTGCATCATCGCGCGTCCCGCGCCGCTGTTCTGCACTTCCGGATCGACGCTGATTGGACCGATTCCCGCAATCGGCGAGCGCTCGTCCATGAAGTTGCTGCCGGCGATGCGTCCGTTGAGTTCGGCGACGATCCCGTAGAAGCCGGGAGTGGAAATCATACTGCGGACGACACCGTGAGCGGCCTCCGGCGCAGGGAACTCGTGCGGAAAATTATGCTGGTCAGCGACGGTGCAGAACGCGCGATAACAAATATCGCCGAGAACTTCGATATCTTCGCGCGTAGCTCGCCGAATCTTTGTATTCGCTTGCGCCATGTTTACGCCGAGGCCTTCGTCTCGCGGAGCATCTCGGCATGGCGACGGTCTGCCTCGGGCCGAGTCTGCGCGATTACCTCGACTAGCTCGTCGTGGAGGCGTCCGTTGGTTGCGATGATGTTCGCGCCGCTTAGATCGAGCGGTGAGCCATCCATGTTGGTCACCTTGCCGCGCGCTTCTTCGACGATCAATGACCCGGCCGCCACGTCCCAGGCGCGGAGCCCGAACTCCCAGAAGCCATCGGTGCGTCCACTCGCGACGTAAGCGAGATCGAGCGCCGCGGACCCGGTGCGGCGCACGCCTTGCGATCGCATCATCAGCTCTTCCCAGAAACACAGGTAGAAGCGCCGGCGCTCGCGCCGGTCGTAGGCGAATCCGGTACAAAGCAGACTGGCGCCGAGATTTGGCGTCGAGCTCACGCGAATTGGCTTGCCGTTAAGGCGGGCGCCCTGTCCGCGATGCGCGATGAAGCATTCTTTTTTCAGCGCGTCGAACACCACGCCGAACTGCACGCGGCCGCGCCGCTCGTACGCGATCGACACGCAGAACTGCGGATAGCCGTGCGCGAAGTTGGTGGTGCCATCGAGTGGATCGATGATCCATCGATGGTCGCTTTGATGCCCGCTCGCGCCGCTCTCCTCGGCGAGGATCGCGTGGGTGGGAAATGCGCGATGGATGACGTCAATGATCGCCGCTTCCGATTCGCGGTCGGCCTCGGTGACGAGATCGATCGAGTTCGACTTGCGATTGATGGTAATTCTACTGAGTCGTTTGAGATGAATTCTGCCAGCGGCACGCGCCGCGCGGAGCGCAACCTGTTCGATTTCATTTATCACGGTAAAGGAAATTATTACTCGAGGGCCGAAGCGTCCAGCGCGCAGCGCAGATCAATCGACAAGGCACGATCAATGACCGCTTGAGCGGTCCGAGAGAAACATTGTTCTAAAGTTGGATTTGTCCGAATTTGGGCAATTGTTGACATTCTTTCTTTCTCCTCCATCTCTTCCACTAGTTTGACGGGAGTGAGCGGGAAGCACTCGCGAGGCTGTGGGACGATCCGATGATCGGTGGGAGCGTGGAACGTATGGAGTGATGAGTCTGATTCGTTTGGAGTCGGGATTGACGGTGAGTGAATTGGGAAGGGGCTGCTGGGGGAAGTCATGGATACATTATGGCAGGGTGAGATGACAACGGTTGTCTAGGGATATGATGCGGGTAGGGTAGGACGAAATTTCTTTCCTAGACGCTGCTTTTGTTTCTCTGGCGGGAACGTTGTCGTCCCGGCTGAGCAGAACGAAGGTTGCGCCTTTGAGACTATCGGTGTGTCCGGGAAGCCGATGCCTCGGCTGAGTGATTCTGTGCCCGCCATTTGTTGGTCATCTCTGGGTCTGCTACTCAAAGAGTCGCATGCCCAAACAACCACTAGGCGAAGTTTTCGGATTTCCTATTAACAATATGAGCGCGACGGCCGAGCGCCACCGACAGAACCGGCTGTGCCCGTTCAACAATCGTGTTCCGAGCTGTACCAAGGACAAAGCCAACGATCCTCTGGGCGTTTGCAGCGTAATCGACGGGAGCGAACTCGTCATTACCTGCCCGATTCGCTTCCGGCAGGACTGGATCATCGCGACCGATGCCGCGAACTTCTTTTTTCCAAACTCGAAATGGACGACAGCTCACCGAAATGCGGTTGAACGGCCGCCCCGCAAGATGCCATCAATAGTTTAAGTAGTGTTTTCGTCTGCGATGTGGACCTGCCAGCGATCAAGCCTCGATTTTCTTAGGTTGCAAAACTCGGGTGCCTTTCCCGTTTGCCGATGACGTAAGCTTGATTCAGGGCGTTGACGATCCGGTCTGCTGCTGATTTGGTCTTAAAATTTGGCAGAACATCAACGCTCGAGCGCGGACCGGTCCGACGCATTACATCAAAAGCCGTCTCGCTGCCCGCGCGTTCAAACACAAAGTATGGACCTCTCATGAAATTTGTGAAGGGCTTTGTCATAAAACTATTTCTCCGTGCTGAGACAATTGTGCGAAGCGAGCTGCTGAATCATAATGCGGCTTTGTTTTCGCGCCGGAATTCGTGGAGCGCGATCCGCAAGACTTCTTGAAGGTGCTTCGCGGATTTGGAGCGTGTATCGCGCGCCAGCAGCCACGCGATGAAGTGACTCAGCAAATCTCGTAGTTCAACCGTCTCCAGCACATCTCCCTCACAGAGTTTCATAATCTGCGAGTTCATACTGGGCCTGACGAGAACACGCTTTGTTCCGGGAGCCTTGGCAAGATCCCTTAATACTTTCTGTGCACTCTCATCGGTTGTTACTTGGTAAATTGCCTCTCCCGCCACGAAATCCATTCCTCCGTCGTTTGCGTGAGTCGTGGAGAACCTCTGCAACGAAAATCCAAAAGTGCGGAAATATTCTCTCAGGACGGCGAAGGACATGACTTCAAAACCTCGCCTCGATTTCCGGTGAGCTGGGACAGATAAGAATCGATTAGGGCGTGGCGTTCGTCGACGCATTCCTTCGGTAAAGACGACACCTCCTCCAACTTTTCTATGACCGCCTGGCGCTGTTCGTAAGCCGATCTTAGGGAGCCTACTAATTCGTCGCGCAGCCGCTCCAATTCGTCTAAACCGAATCCATCTAGCAACGCCGCACGGATGTAATAGCGATCGCCAGAAAGCTCCAAAAACCCTCGACGCCCTAGCCGTCGGTCAATGTATGTAGAATGGTAGTCACTCTTGATGAATCTCCCTGCTAACTCGTTGAAGCCCTCTTGGATTTGCCTGTCAGAGAGTCCTCTAAATTTCTTTCCGCGCCTCCCAGCCTCGATATGCCCCGACAAAACGGGTATGGCGACGCCTAGCACGGTTCGCTGCCCTAAGTAGCTTCGAAGGATGTCGAAAAGGCTCCGTTCGGATCGTCTCTTCGTCCCCATGAGCCTTACGATAACGTGGTACTCGCAGCAAAGCACTCGCTCCAGGCGCCAAAACTACCGAATAAACTCTCACGGATGTTTGGATGAATGAACTTGCGATCGGTCGCGATTTTAATCTGGCTGGATTGGAGGATGCTGGTGCCCTGCTTGGACGCCAAAAAAGGCGGGACACGAGATTCTGCTAAATTCGCGTGCGGAAGCAGTTGCGCGACGCATCGTCGATAGCCGCGAGCGGAATTCGGACCGTCACCCTTCGGCAGGCTCAGGGCAGGCTCTTCGATCCTCTCCCTGACAGGAGAGCTTTGCATAAGCTCGGTGGATAGAATAAGAGCAGAAACGGAATCTTGAATCGCGCGCAAAAAAGGCGCGCTGGACAAGGTCCCTCACCTCAAATCCTCTCCCGGCGGGAGAGGGGAAGAGGCGGCGGGGCTGAGTTATGCAAAGGTCTCCTGACAGGGAGAGGGGAGGAAGGATCAGATCGGGGTTCTTCGCTGCGCCGGTCCTGAGCGAAGTCGAAGGGCTCTGGAATGACACGAGGATGAGAAATGCGGAGCGGAATCTTTAAGTCGCGCGGGGAAGGAGAATCAGGCTAAAGGCTGTGCCACTTCAGAAGGACCGAAGAGCGTGCGCAGCGCATCGTTCCCCCGAAACTGATCGATGATACTCAGGCCGCCGTTGGCCTTTCGGCGGGTTCAGGGTAGCTGTTCGGTCCTCTCCCTTTCAGGAGAGCTTTGCATAACCTCGGCGAAAAGAAATCAGCGCAGAAACAGAATCTTAGATCGCGCGCGAAAGAGCGCGCGAATAAGGACCCTCACCTTCGATTCCTCTCCCTTTCAGGGAGAGGGGAAGAAGGGTTAGCTCGTTGTGCAAAGGTCTCCTGACGGGGCGAGGGGAAAGAAAGACCGGGATTCTTCGCTGCGCTCTGAATGACACGAGGAGCTGGATGAGGTTCTGGCCTACTTGCCGGCGGGGGTGTTCGCGGCGGCGGCGGAGGTGAGGCCGGTGGGAGGGAGCGCCATCATCAGGCGTTGGGCGTAGGGCATTATGGTGGTGAAGAGGTTTACTTGGGAGTCTAGCGATTTGCCTAGGCCGCTTAGCAGGCCCATCATGCGGCCGACCAGGAGCACGTCGGCGGGGACTTCGACCACCGGATTGGCTTTGATCGCACGCGGGAGTTCTTCGTTGAACTGTTCGATTAGGTCCTTGTCGGCGTAGGCCTTGTTGGACTTGACGGTGCTGCCGAGAAACAGATCAGCGAAAGCCAGCAGCGTGTCGGGATTGCCGTTGCGGGTGCGAAAGCCGAGTTCATTGAAGGCGGCGATGATTCCGTCGCGATTCGCGGTGAGGATCGAAAACGTCAGCCGCACGATGCCGTCGCGGAACGTCGGCGGGAAATCCTTGGCGAGGCCGAAGTCCAGCAGCACGATTTTCGGACCGGGTTGAACGAGGATGTTGCCGGGATGCGGGTCGGCATGAAAAAAACCGTCGCGCAAAACCTGGTCGCAGAAAATCTCGATCAACTTCTGCGCGACGAGATGCTTATCGATTCCGGCAGCCTCGAGCGCGGCGACGTCGGTCACCTTGATGCCCTCGAGCAGTTCCATCGTGAGCACGCGGCGGGTGGTGAACTCGCGATAGACCTCGGGCACGATGACGTTGGGGTCGGCGGCGAAGTTCGCGCGCATCGTGGCGGAGTTGTCGGCCTCGTGAATGAAGTCCAGCTCCATCGGGATGTACTTGAGCGCCTCGCGCATCAGGACGCGATAGTCGAAATCGCGCTCGAGCTTCGCCAGCCAGTAGAGCACCGTGGTCATGTTGCGGAGATCGGCGCGCACGATGCCGTCGATGCCGGGATACTGGACCTTCACGGCGCATCGACGGCCGTCGTGAAGCCGCGCCTGATGCACCTGCGCGAGCGACGCCGACGCCAGCGGCACGGGATCGAACTCCGCGTAAACCTCGTCGAGCGGACGGCGGAGTTCGCGCTCGACCTGATCGCGGATCATCGCAAACGGACGCGGCGGGACGCGATCGTGCAGGCCCGACAGCGTCGAGACCCATTCGTCGGGCAGCACGTCGGCGCGAGTCGCGATGAACTGGCATGCCTTGATCAGCAGACCCTCGAGGCGAAGCGCGGTGCGATTGAGCGCTTGCGCGGCGCGGAGATCCTGACGGCGATAGAGCTCGGCCTTGTTGCGATCGTCGATGAAACGGGTCCAGAGCTGGGTGCCTTTGTAGCCGGCATAAACGTAGGCGGCGAGCCAGACGACGTTGGAAAAGCGCCAGGCGCGGGTCGCGAGACTCGGCTCGGGGACGTCGGCGGGAAAGTCGAAGCTGCGATCGAGGTTCGGATTGCTCATGCGAAGAAATCGGACATTTAAATGCTACGCGATGCGCAAATGCTACGCGATGCGAGCGATTCTGAGAACCGAACAGCCTGTTATGCTTCGCTACACGGCGCTTGACTGATTGGCAGGCACTGGATTACTGTCTAATCACATGAAGCCGAGTGTAAATGTACGTCGAGTCCCCAATTCAATTAAGGTCCTCCTGAATTGAGACGGACATTGATACTTGGCTCTAAAAAGCCCCGGGCGCTTGCGAGCCCCGGGGCTTTTGCTTTTGGCGCCGCAAACTGGGTGGGTAAATTTCGGTGGAAATGGCACGACCACATGCTCCGACGATTCGCGATATCATTCGCCGCTACTACACGGTATGGGGCATGTACTCGTTCGCCGGCGGATTCCTGTTCGGCGTCTATCCGATTTTCCTGCGATCGCGCGGGCTCGACCAGTTCCAGATAAACAGCGTCCTCGCGACGTACTTCCTCGTCCTGTTTCTGACCGACGTGCCGACCGGCGCGTTCGCCGACTTGCTGGGACGCCGCCGCTCGTTCGTATTGGGCGCGTTCCTTCGAGTCTCCGCGTTCCTGCTCTATTTCGTCGCGCATCATTACTACGTCTTCATCATCGCCGAGAGCATCGACGGTATCGGCACGACCTTCGGCAACGGCGCGATTGACGCGTGGGGTGTCGATGCGCTCGACGACGCCGGCTACGACGGGGTCAAGGACCGGCTGTTCTCGCGCATCTCGCAACTGTCGACGATAGGCTTCATGGGGTCGGCGATGATCGGCGCATACGTCGCCGACGTCAACATCGCATGGCCATGGCTGCTCGGCGCAGCCGGCTACGTGATCGCGGGCACCGTCGGCGCGTTCCTGATGCACGACGAGCGTCCGCGCACGTCAACGGTCAAGATTGCGGCAATCCCGCGACGAATCGCCGAGAACGTGGGCGGCGGCATCCGTGCCGGACTCGGCGCGAACACTGTCCTCATGCTGAGCATCGCGAATGCGATCACAGTGGCCGCGTGGGCGCCGTATTGGGTCTCGTGGCCGGTGATGTTCAACGAGAGCCTGGCGGTGGGCGTCTGGATCATCGGATGGATCTATTGTGGCCTGTCGGCGGCGCGGCTGGTCGGCGCAGAAATAAGTGCGCGTCTGCAGGGCGACGAAAATCAGCGCGCGGCGCGGGTGAGCATGCTCTTGATCGCGGCGAGCGCGATGCTCTTCCTGGCGGGACTCTTCGGCGGACGTCCGGCGGTCTCGTTGGCGATGCTGTTCATCATGAACCTGTTCACGGGCGCGATGATGCCGCTGGTGCAGAGCTGGTTCAACGAGCAGCTCGAGTCGGGCAATCGCGCGACGCTGCTGTCGTTCAACTCGACCTTCCAGACGATGGGCGGCGCAGTGGGCCTGCTGGTAGCAGGGCGAATCGCAGACACGGCGGGCATCCCGTTCGAATGGCAAATCGCGGGCCTGATCTCAGTCTGCGCGGTGCCAGTCTATTGGGCGACCCGCCGTCGCGAGAGCGCACAAGTCGCACTGGCCGGATCGGCCAAGTGATGCCTTAATACTGTTGTGCAGGGGTCACCCCTGCCGAAGGAAGTGTGAAACCCACCGCGGGTTTCACGTTAGATACGTTCCTTTTGCCCTATCCCTACTAGCGGCGTCGGCGGGCGTCCGTTAAAACTTATAGCTCGATGGATTTCCCACGAATCAAGCGGCTGCCACCCTACGTCTTCAACGCGATTGGAGAATTATGCCTGCAGGCGCGCCGAGCCGGCGAGGACATTATCGACTTCGGGATGGGAAATCCTGACGAGCCGACGCCGCCGCATATCGTGGCGAAGCTGGTCGAGGCGGCTACCAAGAACGCGAACCATCGCTACTCGGTCTCGCGCGGCGTGTACAAGCTGCGCCTGGCGATCTGCGACTGGTATAAACGGCGCTACGGCGTCGAGCTCGATCCCGATTCGGAAGCGATCGTCACGATTGGATCGAAGGAGGGCATCGCGCACTTGGCGCTGGCGATTCTCGATCAGGGCGACGTGGTGCTCGCGCCGACGCCGACGTATCCGATTCATCAGTACGGATGCATCATTGCGGGCGCGCAGGTGCAGGGCGTGCCGATTCGGCGCGGCGAGGAATTTTTCGACGAGTTGATGGCGACCGTCAATCGATGCTGGCCGCGGCCCAAGTTCCTCATCATGAACTTCCCGCATAATCCGACCACCGCGACGGTGGATTTGCATTTCATGCAGCGCGTTGTGGAATTCGCGCGCGAAAACGACATCATGGTCGCGCAGGATTTCGCGTACGCCGACCTGTGCTTCGACGGATACAAGGCGCCGTCGATGATGCAGGTTGCCGGCGCGAAAGAGATCGGCGTCGAGTTCTTCACTCTATCAAAGAGCTACAACATGCCGGGCTGGCGCGTGGGTTTCGCGGTCGGCAATCGCGAGATGATCGCGGCGCTGGGCCGACTGAAATCGTACTTCGACTACGGGATGTTCGCTCCGGTGCAAGTCGCGGCGATTGCGGCGCTCAACGGTCCGCAGGAATGCGTCGCCGAGATCACGTCGACCTACAAACGCCGGCGCGACGTACTGGTCGATGGACTCAACCGGGCCGGATGGCCAGTCGAGAAGCCCAAGGCCACGATGTTCGTGTGGGCGCCGATTCCGGAGCCGTTCCGTGCGATGGGCTCGCTCGAGTTCGCCAAATTCCTGCTCGCCGAGGCCAAGGTCGCGGTCTCGCCGGGAGTCGGCTTCGGTCAGGACGGCGACGGCTTCGTGCGTTTCGCGCTGATCGAGAATGAGCATCGCACCCGCCAAGCTCTCCGCGGAATTCGTCACGCGCTGCGCGTCGGTCACGCCGACATTCCCGCGAGCGCCGCCAGCGGTTCCTGAGCGCAATCGCAACACGTTGGGGGACGATTTGAAACCGGTACGGATTGCCTTGCTCGGATGCGGTACCGTCGGCGGCGGCGTCGTGAAGTTGCTGCTCCGCAATCCCGATAAATACAAGCGCATTCTCGGCGCGCCGCTCGAGCTCGCGGGGGTCGCCGATCGAAGTCTCAAGCCCGCTGACGTTCCCGACTTGTCCGCGAAGCTGATCACGCGCGACGCTGCGGCGCTGGTCACGCGTCCCGATATCGATATCGTCGTCGAGTTGTTTGGCGGTCATGAGCCGGCGCGCGAACTGATCATGAAGGCGCTCGGCGCTGGCAAGGACGTCGTCACCGGCAACAAGGCTTTGCTCGCGGAACACGGCGGCCAGATTTTTCGCGAGGCCGGCAAGCACGGCCTCGCGGTCGGCTTCGAGGCCAGCGTCGGCGGCGGTGTGCCGATTATCCGCACGCTGCGCGAGGCACTGGCGGGAGATCGACAGCGCGCCGTTTATGGAATCGTCAATGGCACCTGCAATTCGATCCTCACCACGATGACGGAGAACGGCGTCGAGTTCGCGACCGCGCTTAAAGACGCGCAGGCCAAGGGCCTGGCCGAGGCGAATCCCGCTGTCGATGTGGAAGGACACGACTCGGCGCACAAACTCTGCCTGCTGGTGACACTGGCATTCGGCGTCCTGGTAAAGCCGGCGCAGATCTACACCGAAGGGATCACGCAAATCACGCAGGCCGACATCGAATACGCGCGCGAGCTTGGCTACGCGATCAAACTGTTGGCGATCGGCAAGGATGACGACGGCGCGATCGAAGCGCGGGTGCATCCCACGATGATTCCGCGACGCCATCTGCTCGCGGGCGTCGGCGGCGCGTTCAACGCGATCTATATCCATGGCGACGCGCTTGGCGCGACAATGTATTCCGGGCTCGGCGCGGGCGAGATGCCGTCGGCGACGGCGGTGATGGCCGACGTACTTGAAATAGCGCGCCATCGATTGGCCGAAGGCTCGGCGCGAACCCATGCGTTCGGATTTCCGATCCACCTGATGAAAGGCGCCAGTGTCAAGCCGATGGACGACGTGGTATGCGAGTATTACCTGCGGTTCACGGCGCGGGATAAGCCCGGGGTGCTCGGCGCGATTGCGTCGGTGCTCGGCAAGCACGGGCTATCGATCGCGTCGGTGATCCAGAAGGATCGCGGTGCTGCGCGGGAGGTGCCGGTGATTATGCGGACGCATGATGCACCCGAGCGCAGCCTGAAACGCGCGCTGGCGGAGATTCGAAAGAAGAAACTCGTGCAATCGGCCCCCGCATTTATTCGAATCGAGGAGAATCTTTAGGCGATGGCGTCGGACTCGAAGCGCGGATCGAAAAGTCAGCGGCTGTTTCACTGGCCCGGGCTCATCGAACATTACCGGCGCTTCCTGCCGGTCACGGATTCGATGCCGGTCGTCACCCTGAACGAGGGCAACACGCCGCTAATCGAGTCCCCTGCGATCGCGGAACGGCTAGGATTAAACATCAAGGTTTACTTTAAGTTCGAGGGCGCCAATCCGACCGGCTCATTCAAGGATCGCGGCATGACCCTGGCGATTTCGAAGGCTCTGGGCGAGGGCGCTCGCGCCGTAATCTGCGCTTCGACCGGAAATACGGCAGCGTCGGCGGCCGCTTACGCGGGACGCGCCGGGCTTAAGGCCTTCGTGCTGATTCCCAAAGGCGCGGTCGCGCTCGGCAAGCTGTCGCAGAGCGTGATGCATGGCGCGCGCGTGCTCGAGGTGATCGGCAACTTCGACATCTGCTTGAAGGTCGTGCGCGATGTCGCGGAGCGCGATCCGGTCAAAATTAGGTTGGTCAACAGCGTGAATCCCGATCGAATCGCGGGGCAGAAGACGGCGGCATTCGAGATTTGCGATCAACTCGGCGACGCGCCGACGCATCATTTCTTGCCGGTAGGCAACGCCGGCAATATCACGGCGTACTGGGCGGGCTACCAGGAATATAAATCGGTGGGACTGAGCGAGCGGGTCCCGAAAATGATGGGCTATCAGGCAGCGGAGTCGGCGCCGATTGTCGTCGGCCATCCGATTGACGATCCGCATACCGTGGCGACGGCGATCAAAATTGGCAATCCCGCGAGTTGGAAGGGTGCGACCAGCGCGCGCGACGAGTCAGGCGGGATCATCGACATGGTCACCGACTCGGAAATCCTCGCGGCTTATCGGCTGATAGCAGCGGGCGGCGTGTTCGCGGAGCCAGCGTCGGCGGCCTCGGTCGCGGGGCTGCTGAAATACGCCGGCGCCGGTCAGCTCAAGCCGGGATCGGTCGTCGTATGCACGCTCACCGGCCACGGCCTGAAGGATCCCGACACAGCGCTGAAAAATTTAAGTAACACTATCGTGGTCGAACCGGACATCGCGAAAGTGCTGAAAATCCTGGAGCGTGAATAGTCGAACGTCGATGAAGTACATCATCATACACGGCGACGGGATGGCGGATTGGGCGTGCGAGGAACTCGGCGGCAAAACTCCGCTCGCCGCCGCGCACAAGCCCAACATGGACCTGCTCGCGACGCGCGGGACGCTCGGGATGGTTGCGACGATTCCCAAGGGCATGCCGTCGGGCAGCGACGTCGGCACGATGACGATGCTCGGCTACGACCCGGCGCGCTATCACACCGGTCGCGCGCCCATCGAGGCGGCCAGCCAAGGCATCGAGATGAGTCCGCGCGACGTGGTCTTCCGCATGAATCTCGTGTCGCTGAAGCCGGACGATACTGGCGCGATGATCATGAACGACTTCACCTCGGGCCATATCACTAGCGAAGAAGCCGCACAGATTGTCGCGGATCTGCGGAAGGAATTGGCGGGCGACGGTATCGAGTTTTTCAACGGCGTCAGCTACCGGCATCTGATGATGTGGCGCGGCGGAATCGCGACGACCCATCTGACGCCTCCGCACGACATCACCGGCAAGCCCGTCGAGGATCATCTGCCCAAGGGCGCAGGCGCCGATTTGCTGCGCGACCTGACGCGGCGCTCGGCCGCGATTTTGCGCGAGCATCCGGTGAACAGAGCACGTCGCGATGCGGGCAAGCCCGAGGCGTCATCGGTTTGGTTCTGGGGGCAGGGCACGCGGCCCTCCGTGCCGACGTTGAAGGAACGTTTCGGTGTCGAGGGCTCGGTGATATCGGCCGTCGATCTCGTCAACGGGCTCGGGCGGCTCGCCGGACTGAACCTGATTAAAGTTCCCGGCGCGACCGGATTTCTCGATACCGATTATGCCGCGAAGGGGCGTTACGGCCTCGAATCGCTCAGGTCACGCGACTTCCTGCTGTTGCATATCGAGGCGCCCGACGAGGCCGGTCACATGGGCCGCGCCGATCTGAAGAAGGAAGCGATCGAGCGTATCGACGAGTTGATCATCGGGCCGATGCTCGCGGGGCTTGGCGCGCTTGGCGATTTCACGATCCTGCTGATGCCCGATCACGCGACGCCGAGCCAGCTCAAGACGCATTCGCCGGAACCAGTTCCGTTCGCGCTGATGACCTCGGCGCAGTTCAAGTCGGCCGGCGGCGCAGCTCACCGCTACACCGAAGATGACGGCACGGCGACCGGCATACTCGTCGGGGACGGCTATCACCTGATAGAATCCCTGTTCGGAAGCCCCTTGAAGACCACGCCGAACTGACCGGAGGCCCCTGGATGGAGCGGAATCTCGCCCTCGAAGTTGTACGCGCGACCGAAGCCGCAGCGCTGGCAGCGGCGCGCTTCATCGGCAAGGGCGACGAGCGGATGGCGGATCGGGCGGCGTGCGATGCGATGCGCAAGACGCTGAACTCGGTCGCGATGGACGGTAAAATCGTCATCGGCGAGGGCAAAGAGGGCGACGCCGAATTTCTGTATGAGGGCGAAATCGTCGGCACCGGCGCGGGCACCGAAATCGACGTCGCGCTCGACGCGATCGAAGGTCCGATCATCTGCGCGACCGGCGGACCCAACGCCCTGTCATGTGTGGCGCTGGCCGAACGCGGGCGAATCCTGCGATGCCCCGACACTTACATGGACAAGGTCGCATGCGGGCCCGCCGGACGCGGTGTGATCGACATCGATCGATCGCCGACCGACAATCTGAAGGCGCTGGCCGAAGCAAAAAAAGTTTACGTCGAAGATTTACGCGTCGCGATCCTCGATCGTCCGCGTCATGAAAAGCTGATCAACGAGGTCCGGCGCGCGGGTGCGGGGATCAAGATGATTTCAGCCGGTGACCTGTCTGCCGCAATCGCCACTACGCGTCCCGAGAGTGAAATCGACATGCTGATCGGCATCGGCGGAGCGCATCAGGGCGTGCTGGCCGGCGCCGCGATTCGTTCCGCCGGTGGCGAGATGCAATGCCGTTTCGTGCCGCGCAACTCCGAGGAAGCCGAGGCGTGCCTCGCGATGGGCATCATGGATCTCAAGCATCGCTACACGCTGGAGGAGCTGGCTGGCGACAACGTGATGTTTGCGGCGACCGGCGTGACCACCGGTGACTATCTGCGCGGCGTGCGATTTTTTTCCGGCGGCGCGACCACCAACAGCGTCGTGATGCGCTCGAAGACGCGTACCATTCGCTTCATCGAGGCTATTCATCATTTCGATTTCAAACCCGAGTATTAAAATGGCGGTGAAGAGCGCTTCAAAGTGGCCGAAGCTGCGCGAGGCGCCCTCATGGCGGGGCACTAGCATCGCTGAACGCGCGCGCGATCGAAAATGTCTGCCGTACCGCGCTCGAACTGCTCGAGGATTCCAAAGATCGCGAGGCCAGACTGCGCCACATCGATCCGCTTCCAGCTTCGACCTGCGCCCTCATCCGACGCCTCGCCGCCAGTGGCAACCCAAAGCGCTAAGACCGCAGCTCAAATCGCGCGGCCTGGGACGATCTTGCCCGCGAGCGATGATCTGTCCCGCGCGGCGTCCATCGAATATTATTAATCGAATTCAGGGAAGGTGGTGGGATATGTGGCTGCGCGTGACCATGAAAGATAGAGCGGTGATGATCAATGCCGACCGGGTAGTGAAAATCGTGGAGATCCCGGGCAGCGCTGAACGGAGCCGCGGATGCCACGTGTATCTTTCGCTCACAGAGTACATGGAAGTCGATCAATCGCTGCACGAGATGATGATTTCGCTCGGCTTCGAAGAGCGGACATAATCCTTGCCAGATTCGCGATCGTCGAATCGCATCGCCTGGTCACGACGCAGCGACAACGGAGCGGTGACAGTGCAAAACCCAAAATCACTGGGTGCAGGGGTCACCCCTGCTACATCATCTGAAGGGCCTGGCAGGTATTCGACTCGAGCTTGAACTTCCCGCCGAGACACGACAGCTTGGCCGCGTCGATCAGCGCCGGCTCGTCCCATTTCGTAGGCCATGGCCCGGTGTTCACCGCGGCGCACGCCTGGTTGTTGCCCATCGAGCACCAGGTGCTCAATTCACCGTGCAGCACCGCCACTTGCTGGCATGCGTCCTGATTGCCAGCATTACAGGCAGGCGTCTGCATTTCGATCGGCGCGGTGGACTCGATCGCAACCTTAGTGTCGCTCACCTGTTGGACGATTGTGTGACACGCAGCCTGGTTGCCTTCGTTGCACCTCTCGGTAGCTTGCGCGCGAATCTTGGTGACGAAATCCTGCGCCTCCGAACTACATCCGGAAGCAATGAAGATCGTAACGGCGAGCGCGAAAAAGGGGACATGCGTTCTGAATCTGACGAGCACGTGCGCATTGTTTCGCGCGATATGAGTCTCGCGCAAGCGCACGGGGGTTGACACTGAAAGCTTACAGGGCGGAATTAGAAGCGTGGACCTCAAAAATATTATTTTCGAAAAAGCTGCGATTGCGACCCTCACCGTCAACCGCCCGACGGCGCTCAACGCGTTGAATCGCGAAGTCCTCGAGGAAATGGCGCGCGTGATTCGCGAGGTGCGCCACGACCCGTCGGTGCGCGTGCTCATCGTCACCGGCGCCGGCGACAAGGCGTTCGTCGCGGGCGCGGATATCGCCGCAATGGCGAAAATGTCGGCGATTGACGGCCTCGATTTTTCGCGGCTGGGTCATCGCGTGATGGAAAGTTTCGAGGACCTGCCGATTCCCGTCATCGCGGCGGTCAACGGCTTCGCGCTTGGCGGCGGGCTCGAGCTCGCACTCGCATGCGACCTGATCGTCGCCAGCGAAAAAGCGCGCTTCGGGCAGCCCGAGATAAATCTCGGACTCATCCCCGGCTTCGGCGGCACGCAGCGACTGCCGCATCGAATCGGCCACAACAAGGCGCGCGAACTGATCATGACCGGCGACATGTTCGATGCGAAGACTGCGATCGAGTTGGGCCTCGCCAACCAGGTCGTCGCGCCTGGCGAACTGATCGAGAAGACCCGAAAGCTAGCCGAGAAAATTGCCGGCAAATCGGCAGTCGCACTTCGCCAAGCGAAAGCCGCGTTGCGAGCCGCGTTCACGATGGAAGAAGATGCGGGCCTGCGTTTCGAGCAGGAGGCATTCGGCGTGACCTTCGGCAGCGCGGATCGCGTCGAGGGCACCAGTGCCTTCGTCGAGAAGCGCCCACCCACATGGCAGCATAAGTAGCGTGCTGCAAGTAACTTGTTGAAGGTCCGCTCATACGGCAGCTCGGGACCTCAAGTCATCGTTGTGCACGGCGGCCCGGGCGGATGCGGATCGATGGCTCCGATAGCGCGCGGAATCGCCGAGTCATTCCGCGTGCTCGAACCGTTTCAAAGCAATGTCAGCGCGACGGTTGCCGACCACGTCGCGGACCTGCACGAAGTCGTCGAATCTTACGCACCGCGACACCACGCCAGCGCTGGTTGGTCATTCATGGGGTGCGATGCTGGCGCTCGCGTACGCCGCGGCGCATCCGAGTTCGACCGGACCAATCGTGCTCGATTTGCAGCGGCACGTTCGATTTGGCCGCGCGCGAGCAGTTCAGCATCAATTTGTCGGAGCGCAAAAAGGATGCGGGCGCTCGGCAGCGATTCCAACTCGCGCTGCAAATCGCGGATCCGAATGAACGATTCCACGAGTTGGGTAAGCAGACACTCGAACTCTATTCATTCGACCTCGCGACGACTGAACAGGAGATCGACGAGTCCGAACCAGGCACAGGCGCCGAGACTTGGGACGACATGGTGCGTCTGCAGGACGAGGGGGTGTATCCGTCGTCCTTCGCGGCAATCAAATCACCAGTGCTTATGTTGCACGGCGCCCAAGACCCGCATCCCGGAGAAATGATCAGAGCGAGTCTCGCGCCCTATGTCCCGCAATTGGAATATCGCGAATGGGAGCGATGCGGCCACTATCCATGGCTCGAAAAAGCCACGCACGACGAATTCTTCTCGGTGCTGCGCACCTGGCTCACGAATCATCTGATCTAACACCGCGCTCCTCCACACCGCGAAGAACCTAACCCCTAACCCCTTCCCGAGCGGGAAGGGGAACCAGATTCGTGTTTTATGTGACCCGAGAGCAAAGTAGTGCGCCGCGCACAACTTTGCGATTAATCACTGGGTGCAGGGGTCACCCCTGCCGAAGGAAGCGTGAAACCCACCGCGGGTTTCACATTAAATAAAGTGATTTCCCCTTCCCTAACTGAGGGTTGACGACCTGTCGGCCCCTGTGGGAAACTCCGGCCAGTGCAGAAGACAGCGCCGCCGAAATAGGCGGCGTTGGTCATTCTGAGAGCATGATTATATTAAATTGAACTGTCCGGAGGATCTTCATGGCTGAGCAGGCTCAAGCTACTGACACGGGACCGCGCCCAATCGTTCCATGGCTCAAGTTGGCGCCCAAGCCCCATCTCGAAGGGATCAAGTGCGAGAAGTGCGGCGCAATCTATCTCGATCCAAAGCGAGTCGCATGCTCGAAATGCGGCGAGGCGGAGAAGTTCGCGCCCGTGACCTTATCCGACAAGGGCAAGGTGTACGTGTTCTCGGTCGTGCATCAGTCGTTCCCCGGAATCAAGACGCCATACGTGACGGCGATCGTCGATTTGCCTGAGGGCATCAGCGTCCGCGCGAATCTGACCGGCGTCGATCCCGAGCAGGCGCAGAAGGAACCCAACAAGGTTTTCAATATGCCGGTCGAGTTGGTCACCGGCGTCACGGCCAAGGATCGCGAAGGTCACGACGTAATAGCTTTTTCGTACCAGCCGAGTAAAAATTAGGTACCCATTCAGCTAGCCAAGCGAACTGAACAAACTTTACGACGGACCTGAGCTACGGGCCGGGCCGCCAGGAGGAATCAAGATGCGAAATGTTTATGTTCTCGGAACCGGGATGATCAAATTCGGACGCTATCCCGAGAAGACCGTTCCGGAACTCGGCGGACAGGCGGCTCTCCTCGCGCTCAAGGACGCCGGAATTGCAATCAAGGACGTCGAGATGTTCGCCTGCGGAAATCTCTACCAGTCCAACGCGATGGTCGGACAGCGAATCCTGCAGCAGATCGGCCAGACCGGAATCCCGGTGATCAACGTCTCCAACGCATGCGCCACCGGCTCGACCGCGTTTCGCGAGGCGTACATGTCAGTCGCGTCGGGGATGTATGACGTCTCGATGGCGGTTGGCGTCGAGCAGATGGGCAAGCAGGGCTTGCTCGGCGGCGCTGGCGGCGGCGATCCCGCGTACTCGACCGAGGGCAAGGTCGGTTCGGGCCTGATGCCGGCAGTGTTCGGCCAAGCGGGCATCGAACACATGCGCAAGTACGGCACCAAGCTCGAGCACTTCGCCAAAATCTCGGTGAAGTCGCACAAGCATGCGACCAAGAATCCGTTCTCGCAGTATCGCAACGAAGTCTCGCTCGAAGACGTCATGAATGCGCGCATGGTCGCCTATCCCAACACGCTCTATATGTGCTGCCCGACCGGTGACGGCGCGGCGGCAGCGATTCTCGTCAGCGAGGACAAGCTGAAGCAGCTCGCCGGTGGACGCAAGCGCGCGAAAGTCGCGGCGTCGGTGCTCACCTCCGATCCCTGGACCGATCGCACTGCGACGCTGCCCGACGTCAGCACGCTCACGCGGCGCGCGTCGAAGCAGGCGTACGAGAAGGCCGGCATCGGACCCAAGGACATCGCGCTTACCGAATTGCATGATTGCTTCGCGACCGCGGAACTCGTGCATTACGAAAACCTCGGCCTGTGCGCCGACGGCGAAGCTGGCAAGTTCATCGACTCGGGCGGCGGCGTGCATCCGAGCCTCGGCGGCCACGATCCGGTCAACGTATCGGGCGGATTGCTCTCGAAGGGGCATCCTCTCGGCGCGACCGGCGTCGCGAATATCTGCGAGGTGGTCTGGCATCTGACCCAGGACGATCGCGCGAAAGATCGCCTGGTGCCTAACGCCAAGGCGGGCCAGGCCCACGTAATCGGGCTGGGCAGCGCCTGCACGATTCATATCTTGACCGTATAGTTTAACGACCACGCCTAATCGGCACTTCGAGAGAGGGCCGCCCCAAACAGGCGGCCCTTTTTCTTTCCGCGATGGGCCGATAAGTTTGACGGAATCGAAAGATGGCAACCGAAACAAAATCGACGGCTGAACGACTCGGCTACGCGCCCGACGCGCGCGTGCTCATCCTCAACGCCGACGACTTCGGCATGTGCCACGATCAGAACGAAGGCGTCATCCGCGGCTTGCAGGAGGGCGTGTTCACCTCGTCAACCATCCTCGTGACCTGTCCGTGGTTCGAGGAGGCAGCGGCGTTCGCACGCAACAATCCCAATGCCGACCTCGGTGTCCATCTCACGCTCACCGCCGAATGGGACAGCTACAAATGGGGTCCGGTACTGGGGCGTCGCGCGGTGCCATCGCTCGTCGATGAGCGCGGCTACTTGTGGCAGACCGTCGCCGAGGTTTACGAACATGCTCACCTCGATCAAGCCGAGGCGGAATTGCGCGAGCAGATCGAAAAGACCTTCGCTGCGGGCATCGACGCGACTCATCTCGATTCGCACATGGGCACGCTGCAACTGCGCGCCGAGTATCATGAGATTTACGCGCGGCTGGCCGCGGAGTATCGCCTGCCGATTAGGCTAGCGTCGCGCCGCCGGATGCGCACCGACGGGATGGGCGCGATACTCGATCAGCTCGACGCAGCCGGCGTCGTCACCACCGACCACTTGGTATTTTACGGACCGCCGTCGGTGTCCGAGACCGAATCTTACTGGACCAATCTCCTTCGCACGCTGAAAGTGGGCGTCACCGAGATTCTCTGTCATCCCGCAATCGCGCGCGACGAACTGAGGAGTTGTGCGCGCGACGCTCTCCAGCGCGAAGCCGACTTCCGCTATTTCACCGCCGACAAAACGCGCCAGCTGGTCGAGGAGCAAGGCATCGACATGATCGGCTTCCGCCAACTGCGCGACCTGATGCGCCAGGATCCTTCCAAATCCGGTTCCCCTTCCCACCATGGGAAGGGGTTAGGGGTTAGGTAGTTTGGAACTGACCCGACTCAGAGGATTTCGAGATCTAATCGGCGCCGACGCGCGTGCGATGAGCATCGTCGAGGAGCGCGCCCGCGCTGTCTTTGATCGCTATTCGATCAAAGAGATCCGTATCCCGGTACTCGAACGCGCTCAACTCTACCTGCGCTCGAGCGGCGAGACCTCGGACGTCGTCGAAAAGCAGATGTACACCTTCACCGATCGCGACGAAGGCGAAACCAATGTCGCGCTCCGCCCCGAAGGCACGCCCAGCGTGGTTCGCGCGTACATCGAGGCCGGCCTCGATCGCACCGACCCCGAGCAGCGGCTGTTCTACTCGGGTCCGATGTTCCGTCGCGAACGCCCGCAAAAAGGACGCTATCGCCAGTTCTACCAGTTCGGCGTCGAGATTTTCGGCCGTCCCGATGCGGCCTGCGACGCCGAGTTGCTGATAATGATCGCCGAACTCTGCCGCGACCTGAAACTTCCATCGACGATGGAGATTAATTCCATCGGCGATCAGAAATGCCGGCCCGCGTTCCGCGAGGCGCTCGTCAAATGGGGTCGCGCGCATTGGGACGAGCTCGACGAGGATTGCCACAATCGCATCGACCGCAATCCGCTGCGCCTGCTCGACTGCAAGCGCGACGCGAAGGTCACAGAGTCGGCGCCCAACAGCCTCGACTACCTGTGCGATGAATGTCGCGCGCATTTCGACACCGTCAAGCAACTGCTCACCAGTGCGGGCGTACAGTTCGTCGTCAATCCGCGGATGGTGCGAGGGCTGGACTACTACACGCGCACCGCGTTCGAGGTGATGGCGAGCGGTCTCGGCGCGCAGAGCACGGTAATCGCGGGGGGACGATACGACGGGCTGGTCGAGACAATGGGCGGTGCCGCGGTCGCCGGAATTGGGTTCGCTATCGGCGTCGATCGACTGGCACTGGCTCTGGAAGCCGCCGGTACGTTACCAACAGTCGCGCCCGACGCGGTGGTAATTTCCATGGGCGACGCTGCGACGCGTCACGCGGTCAGTGTGGCGCGCGATCTGCGTGGCGCGAGTCTCAATATTGAGGTGCTTTCCCCAGAGCGCAAGATGAAGACGCTGCTCACGCGCGCGTCGAAAATTGGAGCGCGCTTCGCGGTGATTATCGGCGACGATGAACTAGCGCGCGGAGTCGTGCAGCTTCGCGACTTGAAACAAAGCACGCAGCGCGAGCTCCCCGCAGCCGAGGCAGCGCTTGCTATCGCCGACCCCCGCCCACAATCCGGTTACCCTTCCCGCGCGGGAAGGGGTTAGGGGTTAGGTTCCTTGCGCGTGTCTAACTGTTTCTTGCACCTTCGGGCATAGGTATTCTCGACCGACAGGAAGACAATTCAACTTTAATGCCGAAACCTGAGCAATATTCTCCCCTGCCGCCGTGGCCTCGAACTGATTACTGCGGCGCGCTTCGATCTTCAGACGTCGGCCGCGACGTCGCGCTCTGGGGATGGGTCCAGACGCGACGCGATCACGGCGGCCTGATCTTCATCGATCTGCGCGACCGCGATGGAATCGTTCAGTTGGTGCTGAATCCCGCCAACAATGCGGCCGCGCACGAAGCTGCTGGCGAGACGCGTTCCGAATTTTATGTCGCGGTGAAGGGCAAAGTCGTTCGCCGCGCCGAGGGCACCGTCAACGCCGAGCTTCCCACCGGCGAAATCGAGATCGTGGTCAGTGCGTTCGAGATTCTGAGCTGCGTCGGCGCCGATGCCATTTCAAATTGCCGACGGCGAGGCGACCGCCGAGGAGATTCGGCTCAAGTATCGCTATCTCGATCTGCGCCGGCCCGAGATGCAGCGCAATCTGCGCCGGCGCCATCAGGCGTTGCAGGCCGTGCGCGAGTCATCTCGATCAGAACGGATTTATCGACGTCGAGACTCCGATTCTTTTCAAATCGACGCCCGAAGGCGCGCGCGATTACCTGGTGCCGAGCCGCGTCAATCCCGGGAAGTTTTACGCGCTGCCGCAATCGCCGCAGTTGTTGAAGCAGATCCTGATGATCGGCGGATTCGATCGCTACTATCAGATCGCGCGATGCTTCCGCGACGAGGATTTGCGCGCCAATCGCCAGCCCGAATTCAGCCAGATCGATATCGAGATGACCTGCCCGCGCCCCGAAGATATCCAGTCGATTGCCGAAGGAATGATCGCGTCGGTCTATCGCAGCGTGCTCGCAATCGATGTGAAGCCGCCGTTTCCGCGGATGCCGTACTCCGAGGCGATGGAACGCTTTGGTATCGACAAGCCCGATACGCGCTTTGCGATGGAGCTGAAGAATCTGACGACCGCATTTGCAGGCACTTCGTTCAAGGTGTTTGCCGAAATTCTCGCGCGCGGCGAGTCTGTGTATGGAATAAACGTCAGCGCCGATCACACTCTGAGCCGCCGCGAACTCGACGAACTTACCGAGTTGGTAAAATCACGACACTCGATGGGCCTGGCCTGGATCAAAGTAGGCGAGGGCGGCGCATGGCAGGGACCGGTCGCGAAATATTTGAGCGATGCCGAGAGAGCCGCGGCAACCGCCGCCTCCGAATTAAAGACCGGCGATACGTTGCTGATGGTTGCTGGACTGCCCGAAAAGGTGCGCCCGGTGCTTGGTGACATTCGTTTGCAGCTCGCCGCCAAGTTCGGGCTCGACAAATCCGACGAGCTGAAATTTTTGTGGGTCGTCGATTTCCCGATGTTCGACTACAGCGCCGAGGACAAGCGCATGGTCTCAGTGAACCATCCGTTCACCGCGCCGAATCCCGACGACCTCGCGATGCTCGAATCCGCGCCGCTCAAGGCGCGCGCACTTGCGTACGACATGGTGCTCAACGGCCAGGAACTCGGCGGCGGCTCGATTCGTATCCATAGCCGCGAGCTGCAATTGAAGGTATTTGAATTGTTGGGGCTCACGCGCGAGGAGGCGATCGACCGGTTTGGCTTCTTGCTCGACGCCCTCAAATACGGCGCGCCGCCCCATGGTGGAATCGCTTTTGGAGTCGATCGGATTTGCATGATGCTGTGTGGCACCGATTCGTTGCGCGACGTGATTGCGTTCCCGAAAACGCAGAAGGCGGTCGATCCGATGAGCGGCGCACCGTCGGAAGTCGATCCGCGCCAGCTCAAGGAACTGTCGATCAAGGTGACGTCATGAAACCCGCTACGACTTCGGCGATCGCGCGGTTGGCACTGGTCGTATCGGCGCTATGGCTGGCGCCCGGATGCACTACGATTGCGGCCGACGCAGTTAATTCGACCACCGGTGCGGTGAGCGATGCGATCAATCAGCGCGACGTCAAGTCGCATGCGGTGCGCTCGATCAAAACTATCAGCATCAATCGGGTGGCCGTGATGCCGCTGGTATCGGCCACGCCTGGGATTGGCGAGACGCAGGCTCCGGGAGGGGCCGAGGCGATCAGCGCCGAGCTCTACAGCCAGGTTGCGGTGGCCGGCGGATGGGAGCCGATCCCGGAGCAGGACGTCGCCGATGCGATGCAAAAGTTGCCGCCGACCACGCCGTTTAACCTCGACCAAAACGCCCTCAAGCTGGGCCACGACGTTTCCGCCGACGGCGTGATTTACGGCACCGTCGAAAAGTACCAGGAGCGCGTCGGCATGGACTATTCGGCGGCGAGCCCGGCGTCAGTCTCGTTCTCGCTAAAGTTCGTCGATCTCAAGAGCAGGCAAGTTGTCTGGACCGCGAAGTTCGCCAAGTCGCAAGCGGCGCTGAGCCAGAATCTTTTCGACCTTGCCAATTTCGTCCAGCGCTCCGGACGCTGGGTGCGCGCGCATGAAATCGCGCAGGAAGGCGTCAAGGAAGCCGTCGCCGATCTCCACGGCGATCTGAACCTGTCACAAAACGTCAAGCGCTTCGAGACCGGCACCTACGGCGAACTCAAATCAGGCCAGCAGCGCTACAACACCGGCCCCAACGGCATTTACTAATTGAATGTGAAACCCTCCGCGGGTTCACGCTTCCGCGGCAGGGGTGACCCCTGCACCCAGTGACCGGAAATCGCAAAATGGCGAGGACGACATTTCGCTCTCAGGTTTTTCCCTGTGCCATTCCAGTGTCGGTGTCTCGGTTATCCTTTCTGTTCCCCCCTTCCCGCGGGAAAGGGGGTGAGTGGGATAGGACGGGGCGGAATAGTTGTCTCAAATCCGATTCCGCTTCCCGCTCGGGGAGGGATTAGGGGTTAGGTTCTTCACGCGTCCGCGCGATTCCGAAATCCAACCTCGCCCGTTATTTTCACGGTAGAGGCGGCCGGCCGCATCGCCGCCGGTAGGTGAGGGGTCTGCGATCACATCCCTTGCACTAATTCTATGACCGCAGGCCGAAGGGCTACCCTTACTTTCAGCTTACCACGGAGAGTGCGGCTTCATCTTGAGCGCTTGCGCCACCGCGGGGTGCACGATGTGGCCGTCGAACGTGTTCAGGCCGTGACGGATGGCTGAGCTGGTGAGGCCAGCGTCGAGGATGCCGCGATCGGCGATCTCCAGCGCGTAAGTCAGCGTCGCGTTGGTGAGCGCGTAGGTCGAAGTATGCGGGACCATCGCAGGCATGTTGGTAACGCAGTAGTGCACGACACCGTTGCGGATGAATGTCGGGCGTGCGTGCGTGGTTGGCGCGCGAAGTTTCCGCGATACCGCCCTGGTCGATCGACAGGTCCACGATCGCAGCGCCCGGACGCATCCGCGATACCATCTTCGCGCTCAACAGCCGCGGCGCCCGCGCGCCGGGAACCAGCACCGCGCCGATCACGAGGTCGCAGTTGAAGACTTCTTCTTCCAGCGTCGCGCGATTCGACATCACGGTGGTCACGCGTCCGCCGAGCAAGTCGCCCAGGTAGCGCAGACGCGTCGGGTTGATATCCATGATCGTTACTTCGGCACCCACGCCCGCCGCCACCCGGCATGCGTTGAGTCCCGAAATTCCGCCGCCGAGCACGACCACCTTGCCGGGCCGCACCCCCGACGCACCGCTGAGCAGGACGCCGCGTCCGCCGCTGCGCGCCTGCAGGCACCATGAGCCGGCCTGGATCGCGAGGCGTCCCGCGACTTCGCTCATCGGCGCGAGCAGTGGCAGACTCGAATCCTCGAGCTGAATAGTTTCGTAGCCGATTGCCGTCACGCGTCGGCGAAGCAACTCACGCGACAGACGCGGGTCCGCGGCGAGATGAAGATACGTGAAAAGAATCTGCCCCGGACGCATCAGCGGATATTCCGGCGGCTGCGGCTCCTTGACCTTGAGAATCATGTCGGCTCGAAGCCACACGCCGCGCGCCCCGTTTACGATCGACGCGCCCGCGTTGCGATAATCGCGATCGGCGAATCCGCTGCCGACGCCCGCGCCTGCCTGCACCGTCACGCGATGACCGTGAGTGCGGAGCGCGGCGACACCGGCCGGAGTCAGCGATACGCGCTGCTCGTCGGATTTGATTTCAGTGGGGATGCCGACATTCATGCTCGAGAATTCCTCTGCCCGCTCCGACGATACGGGCGTAATTCGCTGCTGGCAATCGCGGGCGGTGAACGCACTAACGCCATCGACGCGCGACAGTCAAGAGTCACGCCGATGATCGATCGCTAGCGGGGTGCGAATCGGAACTTGACAAAACTCGCGCCGCTGCGCTTCATGATCATTGGACGTGATCGCGTCGGCCTCGCGCGAGTGGGACCTAAAAATGCGCACCGCTCACGATCTACGGAGGAGTCATGGAGATCCCGCAGGGACTCAAATATTCGAAAGAGCATGAATGGGTCGCGACTGAAGATACAGTTGCGACCGTTGGAATTACCGACCACGCGCAGGACCAGTTGGGCGAGATCGTGTACATCGAATTGCCCGCGGTCGGCGACAAGGTCAGCAAGGACGATCCGTTCGGCGTGGTCGAGTCGGTCAAGGCGGTGTCGGATATTTACGCGCCGGTGACCGGCACTGTGATCGAGATCAACGAAGACCTGCCCGAGAGTCCCGAGACCGTCAATGAAGATCCGTACGGCGACGGATGGCTGATCAAGGTGAAGATTACCGACATGAGCGATCTTGAAGACCTGATGGACGCCGACGAATACACCGAGCTGCTCGCGCGCGAGAAAGAATAATCGCAGCGATTGGATTCAGGCCGGGGGCGGGGGACCCAAGCCGGCTTCGGCCTTCGACACCGAGATTCTAATCTTGGCGGCGCCAGTGGGAGGATCGATGAACACCATCAGGAACGGCGCCGACGCCGCCGGATCCATCGCGAACGTCTTCGGCGGACTCAAGCCCTGAGAAAATTCGATTTCGCGCGGCGTCATTTCACCGAGCATCTTGGCCGAGAGCTCGTTGCCGCAATAGACGCTCTGGCTGGCGACCGGACGCGGACTGGCGCCGATCAGATCGGCGTCGATGCCAACCAGGTGCAACGGCCGCGGTCCGACATTCTGCGCCGTGCCGGTTATGACCAACGCAGTATGCCCGCCCTTGAGCTCGTAATAGTTCGAGTGGACGTCATGCAGCGCAACCAGCATCGCGGGCACGATCGGCCGCGCAAAGTATCCGCCGATTTGCGGCGCTGTGCTGAGAATCCGCGCACTTGCGGCCGGCTCGCCGCAGATAAGCGCGCTCGCTCCAAGAAAAGCGATCGCCACGAAAAAAAACAGCGCGAGAAAAACTCCCGACGAATGAGTCGCGCCGGCGTATGCCGCTTCAGCAGCTTCGTCCTCGTCGGCGCGCCCCATCTGGAAAGCGGAGGATTTCGCTGGCGCGGGCGGCGTCGCGTATCGAGGCATCTCTGCTTCCAGCGGAGCAGCCATGCGCCGTACCTGAGTGGGCTTCGGCGGCGGCGCCGGCTCCTCGTCGGCCATCATCGAGGGCGCTTGACGCAGCGGCGCCTGCTCGAAGTCCTCGGGCGTCTCGCCCACCTGCCATCCACCGTCGTGCGGCTCGGGACGCTCGAGCTCGTCCTCTGCCGGCGGCGCGTCGATACTTTGAGCGCGCTCATCGCTGAAATCGAACTTCAGATTTTCTCCGGTGTCGGCCTTCTGATCGCGGTCGCCGAAGGTGCGATTGAGCGGATCGTCGGTTTCCGGTTCCTGTCGAATTTTTTCCTCTCGAACTTCGGGCTTTGCGGGCGCGGCCGCGGCTGGAGCCGGACGTTGAGCGGGCGGCGCCGCCGGAGTAGGGCGCTTAGCGGGCGCCGGCGCCGGAGTCGGGCGCTGAACGGGCGCTGGCCGCATCGGCTCCGATCTCTCGACCCGAGCTTCCGGCTTCGGCGCGACGGTCGGCCGCGCGTCGGTTCGAGCATCGGTACGCTTGACTACGTCGCTCTCGACCGGCGACTTGAGCGCACTGGGCCTCGGCCGCGCCGGGCGGATCGTTTGCGGCTGTTGCGCCTCATTCTCGGGAGCTTCGGGAGCCGGCTTGCGCACTTTCGCAGGCACCGGGTCGGCGTTGAACACGTGGCCGCATCGCGAGCACTTGAAGGTCGGTGTATCGTCAGGCAGGACCCGCTCGTCAATTCGATAACGGGTGTGGCAACTTGTGCATTGAATCTCGATCATACCCCCACCTCGCATCCCGCAAAAAAAATTATCACACGGCTAGGTGTCGCGCATCTGCGGAGCGTCGCGCGATGCGTATAGCGCTGCTTACGCGCCGTTTCGATAGCGCTGGCGGCGGCACCGAACGCGATTTGATCGTTACGGCGAATTGCCTGCGCGAAGCCGGGCACCAGGTTACAATTTTCGCCGACGAGGTTCGCGGCGCGACCGGTACCTGGAATGTTCGCCGGGTCGGCGGTCGCTTGAGGCTCGGGCGCGCGTTGTCGCTGATTCGATTCGCATGGACCGCCGCACCCGCGGCGCGCCGCGCCGGCGCCGACCTAGTGCTGAGCTTCGCGCGATGCGTCGGCGCGGACGTAATACGCTCCGGCGGCGGTGCGCATGCCAGTTATCTCCGTGCGGCGCGCAAGTGGCGCGGCCCTCTCGGCGCGACTGCGATGCGCTTCAGCCCGTATCATCAGGTGCAGATGATGATCGAGCGCCAGGCGTTCCGAAATCCCGGCTTGAAGCGAGTGATCGCAGTGTCGAACTTCGTGCGCGACGATCTTATTCGGGAATTCAATATTCCACCCGAAAAAACGCTGACGATTTACAACGGCGTCGATCTCGACCGCTTCCGGCCGGCCGCCGATTCGTCGCAACGCGACGCGGTGCGCCAGAAGTTTGTGCTTCCGGCCAGCGCGCGAGTGGTCGCATTCGTCGGCAACGGATTCGCGCGCAAGGGATTGGGATTCTTAATCGAAGCATGGCCGCTGGTCGGCCGGCGGCGCGTTCCTGCTGGTCGTCGGCAGTGATCGACAGACCGAGAAATTCGCGCGCCGAGCTCACGCCCTCAACGTCGGCGCGCGAGTGGTCTTCACCGGTCCCCAGCCTAAGGTCGAGGAAATTTTCCACGCCGCCGACGCGTTCGCGATGCCGTCGCTGTTCGAGCCCTTCGGCAATGTCGTGATGGAAGCGATGGCAACTGGATTGCCCGCGCTCACGAGCGCATTTTCAGGCGTCGCCGAAGTCATCCCTGCGTCGATGCGCGGATTCCGCGTTGATAATCCCGACGACGTCGGCGAAGTAGCACTCCGCCTCGGCGCCCTGTTCGACGCCCCCGCAAGCCTCGCCAACGAAGCGCGCGCCACCGCCGAGAAATTCACCTGGGAGCGCTACGCCAAAGAACTTAACACCCTGCTCGAATCGATAGGGTAGGATAAATCACTTAATTGAATGTGAAACCCGCGGTGGGTTTCACACTTCCCGCGGCAGGGCTAAGCCCTGCACCTTAGTATCAAGAAGAGATGCGTGTCCGATTCTTACCTCGCCCGTTATTTTCACGGGAGAGGCGGCTGGCCGCATCGCGGCCAGCGGTGAGGGTTCCGCGATTCGAGCTACATACCAATTGTGGCACGATCTTCACCCACCCAGCCCGTCGAACATCCCGCGCGCAATCGCCAGCCTCCGCTCCTCCCGCGCGATTCTCTCGATGCCAGCGCGCGTCAATTGCGCAATCCTCAGCCGCGTCATCGCGATTGCGTTTTTCAAAATCACATCCGCGGCCGAATGCTTCTCATGCAGCATCCGGCATCGCCCACGCTCGCGCGCGATTCTGATAAACCGTTCGCGATTGGCGCGCGACGGATCAACTTCATGATAGACGACTGCCTTGGGTGCATAGCCGATCCGAAAGCCCGCACGTCGCAGGCGCTGCGACATCTCGGTTTCTTCCTCATGCCCGCCCGCGCCGGGACCAAGGCGCTCGTCGAATGGTCCAACTTGCTTGAGCACATCTGCTCGGAACGCCATATTCGCGCCGAGCACTCCGCGGACCTCGATAACTTCATCGCCGTGATCGACGATCGGCAGGTCAAGGTACGGTGCCATCGGCCCAACTTTCTTTTCGGGATCTTCGGCAGCGAGGATTCTCCCTTTCATCGCGGCGAACTCGCGATGCGTATCGAAGAAATTCTCGACCGCCTCGAGATAGCCCGGCGCGACGACGAGATCGTCGTCGAGGAAAACCAGGATTTCTCCGCCGGCCTGCGCGATCGCGCGATTCTGAATCCTGCACTTCCCGGCGCGAGTTTCGTGCAGATGCTTGATAGGTGCGCCTTCGAGCGCGAGTTGCATCGGCGCCGGCGTGCCATTTTCCGCGACGATTATCTCGCGCGAGCCGGTCGCGAGTTCAGGCGCGAGGCTCGCCACCAGCCGCCGCATCGAATCTGGACGATTATGCGTCGCGATGATGACCGAAGTCTTCAAGGCACCTCGACTTTGCGAAATCGCATGATGATATTTTCGTCCATCAGCAGGCTCGCGCTGGTCATGAAACCGAACAGCTCGCGATTTATTTTGCGCTGTCCAGGATCTTTCACGCGCCCATAGAGCATCCACGAGAATCCCGCGATGAACGGCCACAGTATCGGCGCGAGGATTCGCGATCTTATCTTGCGGCGGCTGCGTCCAATCGCGTCCATCCGCAGTCCCGCGCCCCAGGCAATCCAGTGCAGGTCGTTGAGGCCCATCACGTGCCAGTTGCGGCCGTCCGCGACGCGATATTTGTACGCCAGCGGCGCGCGCCGTCCCTTGTAGTAGCCGCTCAGCAGGTAATGTATCCGCGAGCTCACGTTAAGACGATTCGGCGTCGTGATGATCGCGATGCCGCCGGGCCGCATCACGCGCGCGATTTCGCCGATCATGTGCGGGATGTCCGCGAGATGCTCGATCACTTCGAGCATCATCACCAGGTCGAAACTCGCGCTGCCAAACGGGAGATCGTTGTCGAGGTTGACCGCAATCCAGCCGGGCTTGCGCGTGCGATACTCTGTCGAAATTACGCGCCATCCGCGCTCCGCCAGCATCCGGCTCGAAAGACCGTCGCCCGCACTCAAGTCCAGCGCGAGCGACGACACCCGCGGCGCCGGCGCCAGCGCTACCGCGCCGCGAACCCGTTCACTCATCGTAACCGCAGATTGTGTGTTACTGGCACTGCATGCTCAAGACGTGAGCGCGGAAATTCGAATCCCGTCTTGAATTGGAATCATCAGGCGGTTAGACACTATACTCTTGCCGTGTACGCGAGAGTGGCGGAATGGCAGACGCGCAAGGCTCAGGACCTTGTGAGCGCAAGCTCGTAGGGGTTCAAGTCCCCTCTCTCGCACCAATTTGATCGCGATTCGCCGCGCGCTGCAACTCAATATGGCGCGGGGATTGCGGTAGTCGAATCCTTGTTGCCTGTGTGTTCGGGACCGTGGCACTTCGCTACGTCGGCTTCGGTGGCGCTCAAATTAGAGGCGATCTCAGCGTCGGAGCGCCCCGATTGCTGTTGCAGCTTCACGGCATTGCAATCGACGTGGTCAGTGGATATCGAACTGCAAGCCGACACCCCTCCAACCAGCAACGTTCCCAGCGCGGCGGCAATCCCCAGTTTGCGAAATGCGTCAGCCATGAAAATATCCCTCCGCGGTCGAATACCTCGTCCCCAACACGAGCATGCGCAAGATATTATTAACCGATCGGTATTTACAAGCCGCAAATCGAATGGACCTGTCGCCGTCACCGCATCGCGCTTGAGAGGTGACAGCGCGGACAATATGATTTGAGTGAAGGGCGTTCGCGCCCTTTTTTCGACGGAGCGATTCGGTGGAACTGCCCAAAACATTCGATTCCAAATCTGCCGAAGAGCGATGGTTCCAGTTGTGGATCGACCTCGGCTACTTCAAGGCTGATCCTGCGCGCCCCGGCAAAGTTTTTTCGGTGGTCATTCCGCCGCCCAACGTCACCGGCCAGCTCCATCTCGGCCACGCGCTCAACGTCTCGCTGCAGGACATCATCGTTCGCACGCGCCGGATGCAGGGTTACAACACGCTGTGGCTGCCGGGCACCGATCACGCAGGAATCGCGACACAGAACGCGGTCGAGAAGGACCTCTCGAAGGAAGGTAAGGACCGGCATCAACTGGGTCGCGACGCGTTCGTCGATCGCGTCTGGCAATGGCGCGAGACTTACGGCGACCGAATCCTGAATCAGTTGCGGCGCCTCGGCGCGTCATGCGACTGGAGCCGCGAACGCTTCACGCTCGACGCTGGCCTGTCGCAAGCGGTGACCAAAGTCTTCGTCGACTTGTACGACAAGAAGCTCATCTACCGCGCGATGCGGCTGATCAACTGGTGCCCGCGATGCGAAACGGCGCTGTCCGATCTGGAAGTCGATCACACCGACGTCAAAGGCAGCCTCTGGTACATCCGCTACCCGCTCGCCGACGGCAGTGGCTCGATCACGATCGCGACGACGCGTCCCGAGACGATGCTGGGCGATACCGCAGTCGCCGTGAATCCGGACGACGAACGCTACAAATCGTACGTCGGCAAAACGCTTCGCCTGCCGCTGATCGGCCGCGAGATACCGATCATTGCCGACGCCGCGATCGATCGCGAATTCGGCACTGGCGCGTTGAAAGTCACGCCCGCGCATGACCCGGTGGACTTCGATTTGGGAAAGCGTCACGGACTCGAGCAGATCTCTATTTTCGACGGCACCGCGCACATGAACGAAAACGCCGGGCCGTATCGAGGGATGTCGCGCGAGGATGCGCGCAAGGAAATCGTCAAGCATCTCGAGATTGCGGGACTCCTTGAAAAGGTCGAGCCGCATCAGCATGCAGTGGGCACGTGCTCGCGATGCGACAGCATCGTCGAGCCGATGCTCTCCGAGCAATGGTTCCTCGCGATGCGCGCGATGGCCGATCGCGCGATCGAAGCGGTGCGCAAGGGCGACACAACCTTCCATCCGAAGCGATGGGAGAACGTTTTTTTCAACTGGCTCGAGAACATCCACGACTGGTGTATCTCGCGCCAGCTTTGGTGGGGTCATCGGATTCCCGCTTACCGATGCGTCCGATGCGACCATCTGATCGTCGCAGCGCAGCGTCCAACGCGATGCCCCGAATGCGACGGTTCCGATATCGTGCAGGACGACGACGTGCTCGACACCTGGTTCAGCTCGGGCTTGTGGCCGATGTCCACGCTCGGATGGCCCGAAGAAACCGCGGACTTCGCGCGCTACTATCCGACCAGCCTGCTGCTCACCGGCTTTGACATAATTTTTTTCTGGGTCGCGCGCATGATGATGTTCGGACTCGAGTTCACCGACCAGGTCCCGTTCAAGGACGTGTACATCACGCCGCTGGTGCGCGATGCGCAGGGCAAGAAGATGAGCAAGACGAAGGGCAACGTGGTTGACCCGCTCGACTTGATGGAACAATACGGCGCCGACGCGGTCCGCTTCACGCTCGCGCAGTTGGCCGCGCAGGGCCGCGACGTAATCCTGTCGCACGACCGATTCGCCGCATCGCGTGCCTTCGCCAACAAAATCTGGAACGCCGCTCGCTTCGTTATGATGAATCTCGAAGGCGCGCCGCAACCTCTGCCGAGAGTAGAAATCGCAAAGCTGGGATTAGCCGAGCGATGGATCCTGTCGCGCCTCGACGACACGATCCGCGAAGTCTCAAGCTCGATCGACGCCTACGAATTCAACGTCGCCGCGATGAAGCTGTACCAATTCATCTGGCATGAGTTCTGTGATTGGTACATCGAGCTGTCCAAGGAACCGCTCAAAGCGGGCGGCGAGCGCCAGGCGGGCGCGCGATCGGTGCTAATCAACGTATTCGACAAGATGCTGCGCCTGCTTCACCCGTTCATGCCATTCGTCTCAGAAGAAATCTGGCAAGTGATCCGCCCGTACATCGACGAGCCAAATCTCGCAGCGCATCTGCCAATCGCAAAGTATCCAGAACCGTCAGCGACAAATCCGCTGTCAGCAGCGGAAGAACTCGCGATGAATCATTGCATCGAAGCGACGGAGGCAATCAACTCGCTGCGCTCGCTACTCGGATGGCATCCCGGCCAGCGCGTCATCGCCACGATCAAAGCGGGGGATGCCAAAGAGCTGCCGACATGGCGCCCATATGCGACGACGCTCGCGAAACTCGACGCACTGAACGTCGATGCATCAGGAGAGCGCGCAGTATTCGCGCATCTCGCATGGGCAGACGTAGGCGTCGACGCGCCCGACGGTTACGACTTCCAAGTCGCGCGTCAGAAACTACAGAAGCAGCTCGACGAGGTCGGCAAGCATGCCGCTCAACATGAAGCGCGACTGAACGATGAGCGCTTCATGACCAAAGCCGACCCCGAAACGCGAGTCGAAGTCGCCCAACGATTCGAAGGCCTACAAGCCCAGCGAAAACTGCTAAGCGAACAACTACGCCAACTGGAAGACCGCGCATGAGCGTCTGCCGTAATCGCCCGACATCAGGACACTGCGAACGCGTTGCATCCCCTCTCCCTGAAAGGGAGAGGGTTAAGGTGAGGGTCCTTGTCGAGCGCGCGATTCTTTTCGCGCGCGGCTCAAGATTCTGCCTTAGTGACTTTCAGAAGATCAGAATCTTGAATCGCGCGCCAAAAGAGGCGCGCTGTATAAGGACCCTCACCTTCGATCCTCTCCCTTACAGGGAGAGGGGAAGAAAAAGTCGCTCAGCGAGAACTTGCGCGGCGAGCTGATGGAACTCTTCAAGCAATTCGATCCCACCGACCTTATCAAGCGCGCGCTCGCAGAGGATGTCGGCCAGGGCGATATCACCACCGCCGCGACCGTCGCGCCGGGCGCGATGGGCCGCGCGAGGATCACCGTCAAAGAGCCGCGGATGATTCTCGCCGGCGGCGTCCTCATCGACCCCGTGATGCGGCAGGCCGGCGCCGCGCCGCGAATTGTCTCGCTCGCTCCTGAGGGCGCTCAACTGAAAGCCGGCGACGAGCTCGCGGCGTTTGAAGGCAAGCTCGCGGGATTGCTGATTGGCGAGCGCACTGCGCTCAACTTCGTGCAGTTCCTCTCCGGAATCGCGACCACGACCCGCGCGTTCGTCGATAAGGTCGCGGGCACTCGCGCGAAGATTATCGACACGCGCAAGACTCATCCCGGGTTACGTGTCGTTGAGAAGTACGCGGTCCGCGTCGGCGGCGGGCACAACCATCGCCTGGGCCTCGACAGCGGCGTGCTGATCAAGGAAAACCATATCGCGGCGGCGGGCACGGTGACGAAGGCTATCGAGGGTGCCCGCCGAATCGCGCCGCATACGCTCAAAATCGAAATCGAATGCGAGACGCTCGCGCAAGTTGAAGAAGCACTTAAAGCCGGCGCCGACGCGATCCTGCTCGACAACATGACGCTCGACAATATCCGCAAGGCGCGCGCCCTCGCAGGACCTAAAGTTCAGCTTGAAGTTTCGGGCGGCGTGTCGCTCGACACAGTTCGCGCGATCGCGGAGGCGGGTGCCGATCTGATCTCCGTCGGTGCGCTGACCCATTCGGCGCGATTTCTGGATATCAGCATGAGAATTGACGCGATCTGATTCGCGGGCGCCGTGCGCGCCCGATGTTTGGAACTTAAAGCAATGCCTCAAAATCCATACCTGTCTATCGAACGAGGCGCGCCGGGCCGGATCGGCTGGCGAATCCATTATTTCGACGAAATAGACTCTACCCAGGAGGCCGCGCGCGAGTTGGCCGCGAACGGTGCCGATCAGGGCACGTTAGTAATTGCCGAGCGTCAGACCGCCGGGCGTGGCAGGATGGGCCGCACGTGGCATTCGCCGTCCGGCGTCAATCTCTACACCACGATAATCCTCCGTCCCCCGATTCCGCTGACCGATGTTCCGCGTATGAGCCTGGTCGCCGGCGTCGCGGCCGCTGAAGCCCTCGAGCGCGAGGCGCCCGGGATCGTCGCGCTCAAATGGCCCAACGACGTCTGGCTGCGCGGCCGCAAGGCCGGCGGCATCATCGCCGAGGCCGTCACCGACGCGCGCCAGAATCTCGACTGCGTGCTGCTCGGCATCGGCCTCAATATCAATCTCGCCGCCGACGACATCCCCCCAGACCTGCGCGACAAGGCGACCTCGATGCGCATCGCGACCGGCCACGCATGCGACCGGATTGCCATCGCCGACTCGCTTTTTAATCTGCTCGACCTTCGCTATATGGAAACCCTGACGCGCGGCTTCGACGCGGTCCGCCCGGCTTGGGAGCGCTTCTCGGCGCTGACCGGCCGCCGCATCGCGATCGTGGACGGCGACCGGCGTCAATCGGGCGTCGTGAAAGGAATCGACGCGACCGGTGCACTGCTGCTAGACATCGGAGACCGCGTCGAGCGGGTGGTCGCGGGTGAGGTTAGTGTGGAGGGGGCATACGAGTAATATTTATGTAACGAACGCGAAATAATTGCATCGATCGGGGCATGGCGCTCTGAATTCGGCGCGGTCCCGGCGAGCAAGCTGAGAGGTGACTCCATGGCTGTGGAGGAAATCGGAAGGCTTCGGACAATCGCAATCGTGGGCCAGGGCGGGACCGGCAAGACGCAGGCCGCCGACGCGATGCTCTTCACTTCAGGCGCTCGCGCCGCGGCTCGGGCGGCCCGACGACGGCTCGGCCGCGATGGACTTCGAGCCCGAAGAAACCAAGCATCACATTTCAATCAGCTCCGCGTTCAATCATCTCAACTGGAAAAAGACCGAAGTAATTTTCGCCGACACGCCCGGCTACACCGCGTTTCTGCCCGAGACGCTCACGACTCTGCGCGCGGTTGACGGGGTCGTGATGCTGATAAGTCCGGGCGCCGACACCAAGATCGAATCGGAAAAAATCTGGAGCGGCGACCGAAGAACTCAAGCTGCCGCGGATCGCGTTCGTCTCGCGGCTCGATCGCGAGCGCACCAGCTTCGACGCCGCGATGAAGGATCTCGAGAAAGTTCTCGGCGCGCGCGCGGTCGCGCTGACGATTCCGATCGGCGAGGAGCTTGGCTTCAAGGGCGTCGTCGACGTACTCGCGATGAAAGCACTGACCTACGCCGACACCAGCGGCAAATTCAAGGAAGAGGAACTGTCCGCCGACCTGAAGACCCAGGCGGAAGCGGCGCGCACCGCGTTGTTCGAGGCGGTCGCCGAGACCGACGACGCGCTGCTCGAAAAATATCTCGATAAGGGCACTCTCGACGACGCCGAAGTTCGCGCCGCGCTGCATGCGGCCGTCGTCGATCGCAAAATCACTCCCGTTTTCTGCGGCTCGGGCGCGAAAAATATCGGCATCGGCCCGCTGCTCGACGCCGTCACGACATATCTGCCCGCGCCCAACGAGCGGCCGCCGGTGGAATGCCAAAATCCCACGACCGGCGAGCCGGTCAGCCGTCCCGCTGATCCGTCAGCGCCGCTCGCTGCGCTGGTGTTCAAGACGATCATCGATCCGTTCGCCGGCAAGCTTTCCATCTTCCGTATCATTTCTGGCCGCGCCCAAAGCGACGGTTCGGTGCTCAACTCGACTCGCGAAACGAAGGAGCGCTTCGGTCAGTTGCTGCGGCTCGAAGGCAAGAAGCAGTCGCCCATCGCCAGCGCGATTGCCGGCGAAATTGTCGCCGTCGCCAAGCTCAAGGACACTACCACCGGCGACACGTTGTGCGACGAGAAGGCGCCGGTGCTCGTAATGCCGCCGTTGACGCGTCCCCACGGCGTCATCTCGTTCGCGGTTCGGCCCAAGACCAAGAGCGATGAGGAAAAGTCGTCTGCGGCGATGCAAAAGCTGATCGAGGAGGACCTCGCGCTCGAGATGCATCGCGATCCGCAAACTCACGACATCATTCTGTCGGGCACCGGCCAGATGCATATCGAAATCACGGTCGAGAAGTTGCGTCGAAAGTTCAACGTAGACGTCGAGCTGCAAGCGCCCAAGGTTCCGTACAAGGAAACGATCAAGGGACGCGCCGAGGCGCAGGGCAAGTACAAGCGCCAGTCCGGCGGTCGCGGCCAATACGGCGATTGCTGGCTCAAGATCGAGCCGATGCAGCGCGGCAAGGGCTTCGAGTTCGTCGACAATATCGTCGGCGGCGTCATCCCGCGCAACTTTATTCCGTCCGTCGAAAAGGGCGTGCGCAACACGCTGCCCGACGGATTCCTGGCCGGCTACCCAATGGTGGACGTTAGAGTGACCGTCTTCGACGGCAGCTATCACGACGTCGATTCGTCGGACATGGCGTTTCAGATTGCAGCCTCGATGGGCTTCAAGGCGTGCCTGGAAAAAGCCCGGCCGATCATCCTCGAACCAATCGTCGCGATCGAAGTCGCGTGTCCCGACGAATGCATGGGCGACGTGATCGGCGACTTGAATTCGCGCCGCGGCAAAGTCCTCGGCATGGACAGTAAGGGCAACGGCCAGGTGATCAAGGCGCAGGTCCCGATGTCGGAAGTGCTGAAGTACGCGCCCGACCTGCGCTCGATCACGTCGGGTCGCGGCTCGTTCGAGCAACACTTTTCGCACTACGAGGAGGCTCCGGCTCCGGTCGCTGAAAAAATTATCAAGGAGACGCATGCGGCGCGCGAGGCCGCCGGCGCCAAATCGCACGCCCACGCGCACGCATAAGCGGTGCGAGTGGGCAGGGCGGCCTTGTATTGCCAGCGCCGCCCGTCTTGTACAATCGGGCCTGAGTATGCACTGCGATGGCGCCGATAGGAAAAAGCCTGGTCTTCGCCGGTATCGCGATCATCGTCGTGGGACTGCTGCTGTGGGGATTCTCGTCGGTTCCGTTGGTCGGCAAACTGCCCGGCGATATCTACATCCGTCGCGGCAATTTCACCTTCTATTTTCCTATCGTCACCTGCATTTTAATCAGCATCATTGCGACAATCTTCCTCTCGTTGATGAGGCGTTGACCAATTGGCAGCGGACAAGCAGGTAGGCGCGCATCGGCTTGCAGAGCGCAAGCGGCGTCGTCGCGAAGCGCAAAAGAACGTAAGCCCACATCGGCTTGCAGAGCGCAAGCGCCGTCGTCGCGAGCTGATCGCGGTCGGCGTGGCCGGCGCGGTTTTAGTCGCATTCGTATTCGCGCAAACCGAGCTGCCGCCGCTCACGCGTCACACCTCGCTCGCTTCCAATCTCGCCGTCATCTCGCTCTTCAACCTGAGCTTCCTGCTGCTCGCCTTGATGTTGTTCCTGGTCGGACGCAATCTCGCCAAGGTCTTCTTCGAGCGCCGCCGCGGTTTGATTGGCTCGAAATTCCAGGCGCGGCTGGTCTCGGGCTTTATCGCCGTCGCACTGATCCCCAGCGCGTTCCTGCTTTACGTGTCGGGCGTCTTCCTGCACGCCGACATCAACAGCTGGTTCAATCCCGAGTACGAGCGGATTCTTAACGACTCGCTCGAAATCGCGAAGACCTACTACCTCAACTCAGCCAACAACGCGTCGCATTTCGCGCGCGTGCTGGCAGAGGAGATCTCGGCACAAGGACTGCTCGCGCCGACTAAGCGCGACGACCTCAAAAAGTTCATCGCCAAGCGTCAGCAGGAATACAACCTCGGCACTATCGAGGTCTTCTCCGCCGATCGCAAACTGTTGCTGCTCGACATCAGCCCCAAGACGCCCACCGGCATCGGCGCGTCGCCCGATTCACCGATCATCTCGCAAACCCTGAAGGGACAGGCGCTCACGCGCACCGACCGCCTCGGCGACGCCGACGTGATCCGCGGCTCCGCGCCAATTTACGTCTCGAGCGATGCCGACAATGTGCTCGGTGCCGTGCTGGTCGATTACTACCTGCCGCAAAGCCTCGCGACCCGCGCTACCAACATCTCGCGCGTCTCCGAGGATTATTTCCAGCTCCGAATCCTTCGCCAGCCGATCATGAACAGCTACCTGATTACGCTGGTGCTGATCGGACTGGTGGTGGTCACGCTCGCGAGCTGGTTCGGAATTTTTCTCTCGCGCGGAATCACCGGCCCGATCAAATTGCTCGCCCGCGGGACGCAAGCGATCGCCGGCGGCGATCTCAACTTTCGCATCCCCGCCGTCGGCGATGACGAAATTGGGCATCTCGTCGACTCCTTCAACCAGATGACCACCGATCTGCGCTCATCAGCCGCCGAACTCGAGCGTCGCCGGCAGTACACGGAGACTTTGTTGCGCAACGTGTCGGCGGGCGTCGTCGGACTCGACCACGACGGCGTCGTCACCACGATCAATCCATGCGCCGAGCGCCTGCTCGACCTCAACGCCGCCGACGTCATCGGCCGCAACTATCAGGGCGCGTTTCCGGCCACGCTCGCCCGCGTGCTCGACGACGTCTTCGCATTCGCGACGCGTCCGCGCGAGGCTCGTTCGACCGTCAAGCTCGAAGTCGCTGGCAGCGAGACCGAGCTGATGATGACGGCGAGTCCGCTCGGAGACACCCCCGGCGAGCCAGCCGGAACGGTCCTGTTCTTCGAGGACGTCAGCCAGATCGCGAAGGTCGAGCGCATGGAGGCTTGGCGCGAAGTCGCACGCCGCATCGCGCACGAGATAAAAAATCCGTTGACTCCGATCCAGCTCTCAGCCGAACGCCTCCGCCGTCAGCTTGGCGCCCGCCCGGGAATCGAATCCGCGCTGGTCGAGGAATGCACCAAGACCATCATCGGCGAGGTCGAGGATCTCAAGCGTCTCGTCAATGAGTTCTCGGCCTTCGCGCGGATGCCGCATCTCAATCCCGTCCCCGGCGACATCAACGCGCTGGCCGGCGAGACCGTCGCGAATTTCCGCGAAGCTCATCCCAACGTCGAGTTTGTGCTCGCGCTCGACCCCGCGATTCCGCTTATCCCGATCGATCGCGACGCGATGAAGCGCGCGCTCGTCAACCTGCTCGACAACGCCGTCGCCGCCGTAACCGCCTTCAGTCACAACGGCGCCGGCCCGCAAATCGAAGTCCGCAGTCACCGGCTTTCCGACAACTCGCTGGTGACCCTCGAAGTCGCCGACAACGGCCCCGGCATCGACCCGCGCCTCCGTACGCGCATCTTCGAGCCGTACTATTCCGGCCGAAAAGGCGGCACCGGGCTGGGCCTTGCGATCGTTTCCGCGGTCGTAACCGACCATCATGGCTTCGTTCGCGTGACCGACAACCGCCCGCGCGGAAGTAGATTTGTGCTCGAATTTCCTGTTAAACTTCAGCAATTCGCAAAGGCAACCGGCTGATGCGACCCTCACCGCGCTCTGACATGAGCGCGCTTCCCGGAGAAAATCTAACGTGAATGAGACCGTGCTGGTGGTGGATGATGAGGAGCGGATTCGGTCGTCGTTGCGTGGAATTCTAAGCGACGAAGGCTTTCGTGTGGTCGATACCGGCAACGCGCCCGGCGTGATGGACCTGATCGCGCGCGAGAGTCCCGCAATCGTTCTGCTCGATGTCTGGATGCCTGAGATGGACGGCATCGAGTTGCTGCGGCGAATAAAAAGCGAGCAGCCGCGCGTGCCGGTGATCATGATCTCCGGCCATGCCAACATCCAGAGCGCGGTCGCCGCGACCAAACTGGGCGCCGCCGATTTTATTCAGAAGCCATTTTCGGTCAGTGGATTGCTCGCGTCGATCGCACGCGCGCTCGAGGGCGATTCCGCCGGTCCCGATCGGTCGCACGCACGCGGGATGAGCGCAGCGGTCCGCGCCGCCGGCCGCGAGGCAATCCGCGCCGGTGCGATACCGCAAAAAACTGTCGCGCGCTCCATCGTGATGGGCGGGCAGGGGCTTCACACCGGCCTCAAGACCGGCGTCATCCTTCATCCTGCGCCCGCCGGATTCGGCATCGTGTTCACCTCGCTCGCCGACGAAACCGCGATTCCAGTTCGCTTCGAGAACGTCACCGACACCGGCTACAACACCACGCTCACCAGCGGCAGCCGCTCGGTCCGCACCGTCGAACATTTGCTGTCGGTACTGCATGCGTTCGGCATCACCAATCTCCTCATCAAGACTGACGACGAAGTCCCCGCGCTCGACGGCTCCGCGCTCGAGTTCTGCAAACAGCTGGCCGAAGCCGGACTCACCGAACAGGACGCGACCGTCGAACCGATCAACCTCAAGCACAAGATCGTGATCGGCGAGGAAGGCGAGGGCCTCGAGTACATCAAGGTCGAGCCCGCCGATCATCTAATCATCGACTACACGCTCGATTACCCGAAACCGATCGGCATCCAGCAGTTGCACTTCGAGCTGACTTCTATCGAGGCCTATACACGTGAAATCGCACCCGCACGAACCTTCGGCTTCGTCTGGGAGTTCCGCAAGCTCGCACAGCTAGGCCTCGGCAGCGGCGCCCGCATCGACAACGCAATCCTGGTCGACGACGAGAAGGTAGTTAACACGACGTTGCGCTTCCCCGACGAATTCGCCCGCCACAAAGTCCTGGACCTTATCGGCGACCTCTACCTGCTAGGCCGCCCCCTACACGCGCACATAACCGCCTCAAAAACCGGCCACTCCGACAACCTGGCCCTAGTGAAGGCAATCCACGCCTCTCTACAGAGCTAGTCATCGTTTTTATTCCGGTTCCCCTTCCCGCGCGGGAAGGGGTTAGGGGTTAGGTTCCTAAGGCGCAAGCGCCTAGTCTTCTAACCATGGACCTGAAAAACAAAGTAGCCCTAATAACCGGCGCAGGCCGCCGCATCGGTCGCGCAATCGCGATGGACCTGGCCGCCCACGGCACATCAGTAGCAGTCCACTACCACACCTCGCGCACCGAAGCGGAATCCGTAGCCTCCGAAATCACCACCAACGGGTGCAAGGCGCAAACCTTCCGCGCCAATCTCGAGCACGTCACCGAAATCGAGCAGATGGTCACAAACGTCCTTGACGCCTTCGGCCGTATCGACATCCTAATAAACTCAGCCTCAGTCTTTGCCCCAACACCTATCGAAAAAATAACCGAGCGCGACTGGGATGTGAATCTCGACACCAACCTGAAGGCGCCATTCTTCCTATCGAAGTTCGCCAGCGCTGCGATGCGCAAACAAGGCGCTGGAAAGATCATCAATCTGGGCGATTGGGCCGGCATCCGCCCCTACAAGGACTACCTGCCATACTCAGTCTCAAAGAGCGGCCTGATAGGATTGACCAAAGCGCTAGCAAAGGAGCTAGCCCCCGAAGTCCAGGTCAACTGCATAGCACTAGGAATGGTAATTCCCCCCGAGACTTACACGAAGGAAGAAGTAGATCGCCTCGTAAGTCGCACGCTGACAAAAAAAATGGGCACGCCCGAAGACGTAGCCCGCGCCGTCCTCTTCTTCTGCGAGACCGACTTCGCAACAGGCGCGGTACTAAGTCTCGAAGGTGGCCGCCTCCTGGTCTAAGCGAGCGAGCTTTTGTGGTGGAATCGCAGAACCCTCACCGCTGGCCGCCGATGCGGCCATCCACCTCTCCCGTAAAGCTCCCCCTCACCCGCGCCAGCGGCGCGACCTCTCCCGCAACAAAGCGGGAGAGGCGAATAATCAGTGGCGCGGGACGCAACATCCTAACTTGGGCGAGGGAAAAGTCGGACACTCCTCCCCAAAAAACTTCTAACAGGTGCGAAGCACCGCATCTTTTCTTGATACTAAGGTGCAGGGCTTAGCCCTGCCGAAGGAAGCGTGAAACCCACCGCGGGTTTCACATTAAATTAAGTTCCCTTCTGCGCCGCGCTCTCCCCGGGCGCCTTCTTGAATTCAATCTTAGCCTGCTTGGCGATCTTCTTGAGCAACGCCTTCACGACCATATCCTCATTCTCATCGAGGATGAACATCGCGATCTTCGCCTTCACTTCCGGCAGCGGCGAGATCGTCTCCCCGCGCCGCGCGACCACTTTGATAAAGCTGAATCCGAGATTCGACTGAACGATTTGCGTCAACTGCCCGACCGGCGTCGCGAACACCACCTTGTCCACCACCGGCGGCAGTTGCCCGGGCCGAAAGTAGCCGAGGTCGCCGCCCTTCGCCGCCGATTCGGTATCCTCCGAGTCCTGTTTCGCCAGCGCGGCGAAGTCCTTGGTCGTCTTCGCCTCGTTGTAAATCTTGATGATCTTTTCCGCCGCCGCCTTCTTCTGCGCGTCGGTCGCATTCGGCGGAAGCTTCACCGCGATATGCGCCAGCTCCACCTCGCCTGGATCTTTCACGAACAGATCGCGATGCTCCTCATAATACTTCTGAATCTGCGCATCGGTAGGTTGCACATGATGCGCCCGGAATTCGTCGTCTAACATCTTCTCGATCATCATCGACCCGCGCACCGCGTTCATCAGTTGCGCATCCGGCGCGCCCGTCTGAGGCGCAGTCTGTCCGCCCACTCCACCAATCTGGAACTCGCGCGCGCGCTGCGCCACTTCGGCATCCGAAATCGTGATCTTGCGTCTCGCCGCTTCCTGCAGCAGCAATTGCCGGTTGATTAAATTCTCACTCGCATCGCGAAATACCGCCTTCGATTCTTCGGTGCTGGTCGCGTTGATCATCTGCGCTTCGGTCTTCGCATAATCGGTGATTTCCGCCGCCGTAATCGGCGCGCCGTTAACCGTCACCACCACCGGGTCTTTCGGATCGGGCTTGACCAGCGGAATGATCCCGAGAAAGCGCTGCTGCCAATTGAGCCCCGACTGACCCAGTTGCGCGCGCACCGGACAAGCGGTTGCAACTGCCACCACAATCGCGACAATCAGAAAGGCAATCGACTTCAGGCTAATGCGCATCAATTCAAATCCCCCAATCGGCAACGACGCGACGCGATGAATCCACGGCGTACTATCGGCCGCGCCCCGGCGTCAAGGCAATCTGGAGATTCGCGATGGCGCAATTGCGCACGGTGAGCATGGTCTTCGCGATAATCGCAAGCGTGGTCGCGCTGGTCGCCGGCTTCATCCTGTTCTTCGTAATCGAGCCGCCATTCCTCGCCTCGATTTTCCTGGCCTCCGCCTCAATCGCCATCGGATGCTTCATCCTGACCGGCATCGCCGCCTACTTCACCCCCTGACCTGGCCTCGCAAACCATCCTAACAGGGACGAAGTCCCGCATCTTCTCTTAATACTAAGGTGCAGGGCTTAGCCCTGCCCAAGGAAGCGTGAAACCCACGGTGGGTTTCACATTTAATTAAGTGAATTCCTCCCGCTGCGCGGCACGAGCGCCGGCGCATACTTCGTCACGCACGGCGGACCGGGCGCAAAGTAATGCGCCATCTCCGACCCATCACCCCGCATGAAAATCAAGCTCGACGACCGCGTCCCATAATTCTCGAGATGCAAGCACAACGCATTGGGCCGTCCCGATCGCGGATCAAGCTGCGTATTGTGATCAGCCAGCAGCGCCCCCAGCGCAGCCCTCTGCTCAATCGGATCGCGTCGAAAATCCTCGCGATTCCCAAGCGCCGCAAACTTCCCGTACGACGCGCTGATCTTCGGACACTCGAAATCATTCAGATCGAGATTTGACAGCAGATGGAGTCCCGGTTTGATCTCGACCACTTCGATTGACGCGCCGCGATTGTACGCGACGAAAGCCTCGGTCCGTGACACGATCAACAAATTGAACGGATTGTAATCCGACCCGCGCTCCTTCGACGCGAACTCGGCGGCCTCGCGCGCCGTCCGTCGCCGCAGCGCATCGAGGCACAGCAGCCCGCGCGATCGCGCATCCGGATTGCCGCCATTCTCCGCCCGCCGATTCAGCAGTCCCGCAACGATCCCATTCTGACTAATCCCCAGCCAGGTCCCCCCCGCCTTAAGATCCTTCCCCCCAACAATGTGTGGATCCTCGAGCAGAGCAACCGGGTCAACCGCGGGCCGCTCGAGAAACTCATCGCGATTAGCCGCAATCACCACCGGACAGTCGCCGGTAACCCGAAAATAAATCGCAAGCGTGCACATCCAACAAAATTTGACAGCCCCGCAGCCCCCCGCACAACCCCTAATCAAAAAACTATAGTGCAGGGGTCACCCCTGCCCAAGGAAGTGTGAAACCCAGGCGGGTTTCACTATTCGTGTTTCGTTCTCCTGAACTAATCGACGTTTCACGTGAAACATTTGTGCGAAATCTTCAATACCCGCGCCCCTAATTCGACCACCCTCCCTGCAAATGACCGCCATTGCGTGCGCGCCATCCTCAATCACTCGACTTTGATAGAATCGTTGCGTGTTGGCAGGAGAGCGATTCGACGTGATCGTTATCGGCGCGGGCGTCGTCGGCAGTTCGGTCGCGATGGGCCTCGCCGAGCGCTCCCTCAAGACCCTCGCCGTCGATATCGATCTCAGCGGACGCCTCAGTTCCAGCGAGAAAAACGCCGGCGGAGTGCGCGCCACATGGTGGCAGCGCGTCAACATTGCGCTATGCCGAGGGTCGATTGAATATTACCAGCGCGTGCGGGACGAGGTCGGCTTTCGCCAGAAGGGCTACCTCTGGCTCTACGACAAAGATACGTTCGCAGGTGCGCTCGAGCATATCCCGCTCCAGCGCGAACTCGGCCATCAGATCGAAGCGCTGACACCCGCCGAAGTGAATCGCCGCGTCCCCGAAATCGACAAACTCGACGGAATTGCCGGCGCGACGTTCTCGCCCGCCGACGGACTCATCAATCCAAACCTGCTCAAGGAACACTATCGCGCCCGCGCGCTGAAGCTCGGCGCCCAGTTTCTCGATCGTACCTACGTCGTCGCGATCGACGCGAGCGCCGCTGACGTCCGTCTTCAATGCTGGCAGTCTGACGATCCGCACACCGACGAAGGCCTGGTCCGCATGATGACCCAGGACGGCCCCGGCGAAGCCGAAACGGGCCGCGTCTTCGACCTGAATTCTAACTCCATCGTGATCGCCGGCGGTGCATGGTCGCCGACTGCGATGAAGCTGCTGAAGCTCCGCAACTGGACGGAACCGGTTCGCCGCCAGGTATGTATCGTGGACAATCGCGAGACCAACTTCGCGAACTACGGGATGATCGTCGACACCTCAGGCGTCTACTTTCACAACGAGGGCGGGCACATCCTCGCCGGCTACTCGCCGCCCGACGAGCCTCCCGGTTATCACTTCAAGTACGACGGCGAGCCCTTCTTCCTGAACGAAGTCTGGCCGCGGATGTACGCGCGGATGTCCGCGATGGAACGCCTGCGCCACGTCACCGGATGGGCCGGCTTGTACGAAGTCAGTCCCGACCGCAGCGCAATCGTCGGCCGCGCCGATCCAACCAAACGCATCTACGAAGCGCACTCATTCAGCGGCCGCGGCGTGATGCAATCCTACGGCGCCGGCCAAGCCCTCGCCGACCTGATCGCCAACGGCAAGTACGGAACCTTCGACGCCTCCGCACTGTCCCGCGACCGCTTCGACCGCAACGAGCAAGTCCGGGAAGAACTCCACATCTGAACTGACCACTGGCCAAGCCACGGTCCTACAGTGGGTTTCCTCCCCTTAACTCGGCGTGATATTTAATCTATTCCGCGCGGGGCTTGCCCCTTCGGTTCCGCAGCAGAGGAGCATTGATGTTTTCATCGATCGAGGACGTAGTCGAGCGATTCGCCAAGAACAATTACATCGCCAGCCGGCGAATCGCGACTGTCATCTACCTGGCGAGCGAGATGCGCAAGCCCATCCTGGTCGAAGGTCCCGCCGGCGTCGGCAAGACCGACCTGGCCAAGGTGCTCGCCGCGTCGCTCGGCTTCGACATGATTCGCCTCCAGTGTTACGAGGGCCTCGACGAGGGCAAGGCGCTCTACGAATGGGAGTACGCCAAGCAGCTGCTCTACACGCAAATCCTCAAGGACAAAATCAGCGAAGTGCTGGTCGGCGCCAAGGGCCTGACCGAGGCCGTCGATCGAATCGCGGCGCAGGACGAAGTATTTTTCTCCGAGCGCTTCGTGCTGCCGCGCCCGCTGCTCAAGGCTATCTCGAGCCCGGAGCCGTCGGTGCTGCTGATCGACGAGATCGACAAGGCTGACGCCGAGTTCGAAGCGTTCCTGCTCGAGCTGCTGTCGGATTTCCAGGTCACGGTGCCTGAGTTGGGAACGCTCAAGGCCAAGCACATTCCGCTGGTAGTGCTGACCTCGAACAACGCGCGCGAAATGTCCGACGCGCTGAAGCGTCGATGCCTGCATCTGTACATCGATTTTCCCGATCGCGCGCAGGAACTTGCAATCGTCAAGCTCAAGGTGCCCGAGGCCGCCGACAAGCTCGCCCAGGAAGTCGTCACCGTCGTGCAATCGTTGCGTAAGCTCGATCTGAAGAAGACTCCCGGTATCAGCGAGACGCTCGATTGGGTCAAAGCGCTGACGCTGCTCAACGTGAACAGCCTCGATCAGGAACTCGTGACCGAGACGCTCGACACGATCGTCAAGTACGAAGGCGACGTTCGCAAGGCGCAGGAAGAGCTGAAGGATTACGTGCGCCGCGTGCGCGCGCGTCGCGGCACCGAGGCCGGCAGCGACAAAGATCTTCTCAACTGAATAAGTGCGTCTGGTTAGAATAGGGCAGGGCACCGCGACACCATGCAAGAGAAGCTCGTAGAATTTGCGAACCTGCTGCGCGAGAATGGCGTGCGCGTCTCGCTGGCGGAGACGCTCGACGCATTCAACGCCTCCGAAGTCACCGGCCTGAACGAGCGCGACGCGTTCCGAGCCGCGCTGCGCGCCACGATGGTCAAGCGGGCCAGCGAATTGCCGGTCTTCGAAGAGCTGTTCGATATCTATTTTTCCGGCCTCGGCGAGATCATCAAGCAGGCGAGCCAGGCGGTGCAGAATGCGCTCTCGATGTCCGATCAGGAGTTCCAAAAATTTCTGGACGAAGTCGAGAAGATGCTCAAGAAAGAGGGCAAGAATCTTTCCGAGCTCGCCAAGCAGCTTTTGCAGAACAACTCAGGCGAGATGGAGCGGAAGATCCGCGAGGCCTCGCGCGCGGTGAAGCTGCAAGGTATCGAGCGAACTATCGAGGAAAATTATTTCGCCCGCGCGCTCGCGCGCCAGCTCGGCCTCGACAAAATCGAAGCCGAGATCAAGGAACTGCGCGAGCAGCTCGAGAAGATGGACATTGGCTCCGAGCTCAAGGCCAAGATGGAAGAGTACCTCGAGCGGCGGCTCAAGGCGCTCGACGATATCATCCGCCGCTACGTACGGATGGAGCGCGAGAAGCGCGATATCAAGCAGAAGGAAGATCAGCGCCTCAACCAGATTGGCGAGAAAAGTTTCTACTACCTGACCGAAGAAGAGCTCAAGAAAATGAACGAGGCGGTGACGCGCCTCGCGCAGCGTTTGAAGAACGTGATCACGGTGCGGCGCAAGCGCTCGAAGAAAGGCCGCTTCGATATCAAGCGCACGCTGCGCCAGAACCTGACCTACGGCGGCGTCCCGTTCAAACTTCGCTTCGAGAAGCGCAAGAAGGAGAAGCCGCAGGTCGTGATCCTGTGCGACGTTTCCGATTCGGTGCGCAACGCCTCGCGCTTCATGCTGCAGTTCGTGTACTCGCTGCAGGATCTCTACTCGCGCGTGCGCAGTTTTATTTTCGTCGCCGATATCGGCGAGGTGACTGAATGCTTCCGCAACAACGACGCCAAGGAAGCGCTCGACGTCGCGCTCAAGGGCGATATCATCAATGTCTATGCTCACTCGAATTTCGGCTACGCGTTCCGCAACTTTGTCACCGACCATCTCGGGGCGGTGAACAAGCGCACGACCGTGATCGTGCTCGGCGACGCGCGCAACAACTACAATCTTCCGCACGATTGGTGCTTGCGTGAAATCCGCCAGCGCGCGAAAAGAGTGATCTGGTTAAATCCTGAAAGCCGCAACACGTGGGGCTTCGGCGACAGCGAGATGGATCGCTACGCCCCGCACTGCGACCTGGTGGAAGAGTGCCGCAATCTCAACCAGCTTTACCGCGTAGTCGATCGCTTGGTCGCAAGCTGACGGACTGGATCCTCGGGGCTGCGCAGCATGCTCGGTTGACCACGCGCCGTCTTTGGGCCAAGATATTTTCTCCGGGTGATGAGCGGAAATCTCACTCGAATCCGCGCGCGCTTGAAGAAAAAAGGTTGATGAGCCCTTCTATGGCTGGTCACAGGGAAGATTTCATTCTGATGATTGTAGGCGGGATCACGCTCGATCCCTCCACCAAGATGCCGATCGTCGTCCTGAAGGACCCCGACAACAAGCTCAACCTGCATATCTGGATCGGCCCGCTCGAGGCCACTGCGATGGCCACTGAGCTCGAGGGAATCAAGCCGCAGCGCCCGATGACGCATGACCTGCTGCGCAACCTGATGACCGAGTTCGGCGCGGTGGTTGAGTCTGCCGAGATCACCGAGCTGCGCGAGAATACCTACTTCGCGCGAATCCAGGTGAAGACCCGCGACGGCAAGGCGCTCGAAATCGATTCGCGCCCGAGCGACGCGATCGCGCTCGCGCTGCGCACCAAGTCGCCGATTTACGTCGCCAAGAAAGTGCTCGAGGCGTCAAGCGAGCTCCACGAATCCCAGGGCGAACCGCAGACTTCGGATCAGAACCTCGCCGGGGTTTCGCGCGACAAATGGTCCGAAATCCTCGAGCGGATGTCGCCCGAGGATTTCAAATACAAGATGTAGGGCGCGTGCGCGCCGACTCCTTGTCCCTCTGCCGGGCGGCGCCCGCTGGAGCATTCGATGCCGCCGACTACTCATCGCCGTAAGATAACCCAAAAAGAACTCCGCGCGCCCGACGAGTTCACAACTTTCGTTGATAGCGCACGCGACTTCTTCTTCAACAATCTCACCCAGGTGATTGTCTCGGCCGGGGTCGTGGTCGCGGTCGGCGCGATCGTGATTGGTGTTTACTACTACGAGCGGCATCGCGATACGCTCGCGTCGGCGCGCTTCTATGACGCGATCACGGCGCTCAACGCCGGCCAGAACAAAACCGCCGAGACGCAGTTTAAACAGCTCGCCGATGAAGAGCCCGGGCGCCGGCTCGGACGCTTGTCACGCTTCTATCTCGCGAATTCATATCTTGCCGACGGCGATCTCCCGAATGCGCGCGACTCGCTGGTCGCATTTCTTGCCGAAGAGCGTGATCCGATGTTCCGCAGCCTCGCACTGACCAATCTCGCGGTGGTTTACGAGCGGATGGCCGACTGGAAAAAGGCCGCAGGCGCTTATCAGCAGGCGGCGGCCGACCCCGGGCCGGAGCAGGTGAGGGCGGAGCTCGGCGTCGCGCGGATGCTCGCAAAGTCGGGCGATAAACAGGGCGCAATCTCTGCGTATCGCGCGTTCCTCAACGCGCATCCATTCGCCCAACAGCGCCAGGACGTCCTGGAATCGTTAGCACTGCTAGGCGCCCCCGCCGACATAGCACCACCATCACTAGGCGCCTCCGCCGGCCCCCAACCCGTCGTCATCCACTAGCCCGCGCAACTCGTTCTAATAATCCGGTCCGCTTTTAATTCTGGTTCCCCTTCCCGCTCAGGAAGAGGCTACTCCCAACAATCTGATTCCCCTTCCCGCTCAGGAAGAGGCTACTCCCAACAATCCGGTTCCCCTTCCCGCTCGGGAAGGGGTTAGGGGTTAGGTTGTCAGTCCCCAAGACCACGCCATCCAACAAGATCGCTGCCCACTAAATTTTGACTATTCATCCCCGCGGTGCGTTATGATGCGCCGATGAATAAAGCCACGGCGCCCTGTAAAGACCAGCTCAAGAGCATCGCGCGACGTGCGATGCTGCAACGAGGCCTGCTGCCAGACTTCTCCCCCGAGGTCATGGCACAAACGAGTTCGATCACGAAGCCGGCTGCCGCGTCGGGCCCATCGTTGAAAGACCTTCGGCGCTCGTTGTGGTGCTCGATCGACAACGACGATTCGCTCGACCTCGATCAGCTTTCCGTCGCGGAGCAACTCCCGGATGGCGCGGTGAAAATTCTCGTCGCGATCGCCGATGTCGATGCGATCGTAAAAAAAGGCTCTGCTATCGACGACCACGCGCGGACCAATACGACTTCGGTCTATACCGCCGCAGAAATCTTCCCGATGCTCCCCGAGAAACTCTCGACCGATCTCACGTCGCTGGCCGACGGCCAGGAGCGGCTCGCTTTTGTGATCGAGATGGAAGTTGGCGCCGACGGTGCGGTCGGAAAATCCGACATCTACCGGGCGGTAGTGGTAAATCGCGCGAAGCTCGCCTACAACAGCGTCGCTGCGTGGCTGGATGGAACCGCGCCCGCACCCGCGCCGATCACAAAAGTACCTGGCCTCGACCAGAATCTCCGCATCCAGGATCGCGCAGCGCAAGCGATGCGAAAACTGCGGCTGCAACGCGGCGCATTGACGCTCGAAACTATCGAAGCGCGCCCCGTGTTCGACGGCGATTCGCTGACTGATCTCAAAGCCGACCAGAAGAATCGCGCGACCGAGCTAATCGAAGATTTCATGATCGGGGCGAACGGGGTGACGGCTAGATTCCTCGAGCAGAAAGGTTTTCCCGCGCTGCGCCGAGTCCTCAAATCGCCCGAGCGATGGGCGAGAATCGTCGAACTCGCGAAGGACCTGGGCGGACAGCTGCCGCCGAATCCGGATTCCGCGGCGCTCGAGCAATTCCTCGAGGATCGACGACAGGCTGACCCCGCGCGCTTTCCAGACCTCTCACTTTCAATCGTGAAGCTGCTGGGTCGCGGCGAATACGATCTCGATCTTCCCGGCCAGAAAGTTCCCGGACACTTCGGGCTTGCGGTGAACGACTACACGCATTCGACCGCGCCGAATCGCCGTTTCCCGGATCTCATCACGCAGCGTCTGTTGAAGGCTGCGCTTTCGGGGACGCCGACGCCGTATCGCAACGACGAACTCAGTGAACTGGCGCGGCACTGCACCGATCAAGAGGACAACGCGACCAAGGTCGAGCGGCAAGTGCGAAAATCGGCCGCCGCGCTCCTGCTCGAAACGCGCGTGGGTGATCGGTTTGACGGAATTGTGACCGGTGCTTCCGACAAAGGAACTTGGGTGCGAATAGATCGTCCCGCGGCCGAGGGCAGAGTCGTGCGGAACTACAAGGGCTTCGATGTCGGAGACCAGGTTACCGTCGAACTGGTCGCTACCGATGTCGATCCGGCTTCGTGGATTTCGCCGGGGTCCGAAAATCATGAAAGCGCGCAAATCGGATCCTGCGTCGACTCCACCGCCGACCAATCCACCGCTCGCCTACAAGGACGAAAAATTTCTCGACAGCGAAGAAGCCCGGCCAATCCGGATTCTTGCCGAATATCTCGATCCGCTCCGGATGTTCTGCCGGATGCAGATACACGAGACGATCGTGTTCTTCGGATCAGCGCGGATTACCCCGGACGGCCCGCTCGGACGCTACTACCAGGATGCGCGCGAGCTCGCGCGACTGATCACGATCTGGTCGAAGGGTCTTCGTTCGAATGCCCACCGTTACGTCGTATGCTCGGGCGGCGGCCCCGGTATCATGGAGGCGGCAAATCGCGGCGCGTCCGAGGCGGGCGGCAGGACGGTAGGGCTGAACATCGGCTTGCCGCACGAGCAACGGCCCAATCCGTACATCACGCGCGGGCTATCGTTTCAGTTCCACTATTTTTTCATGCGCAAGTTGTGGTTCGCGCATCTGGCGCGCGCCCTGGTGGTATTTCCCGGAGGCTTCGGCACGCTCGACGAGATGATGGAAATTCTGACGCTGCAACAAACGCAAAAGCTCGATCGACCGATCACGGTGCTGCTCTACGGATCGCAATACTGGAAAGAGATCGTCAACTTCGACGCGCTGGTTCGTCACGGCACCATCAGTCCAGAAGATCTCAAGCTGTTCAGCTTCGTTGACGATCCAGCCGCAGCGCTGCGCACGCTGCAAAAGGGCCTCCGCGCGCACCCTGAAGAGGAGCCGCCGGCATTCGCACATTCATGCACGCCTCAACGCCCGAACGGCTGAGCGCGCGAGAATCGCAGACGTCAGGGCAGGGCGCCGACTCGGGCTAGCGGTTATTCATTAGTCGCCGAGGCCGACGGCGATTTCCCGGCCAGCTCCGAGTCGATCACAAAGTTCAGAACCTTGCCCTCGGGCAATCCCACCACCGGGATTCCATTGACGAAGAAGGTCGGCGTCGACGAAACGTGAATCGAGTTGCCGTCGGTTTGATCCTGCTTGATGCGCGCCGCAGTCTGGCTGCTGTCCATGCACGCCTTGAGCGAGGCTTGGTCAAGCTTCTGCGCTTTCGCGAGTTTGTCGACGTGGTCCTGAACATTTTTGACGTCGATCGATCCCTGGTTGGTGTAGAAGTAGCGCGCGAAATCCCAGAACGCCGCGGGGTTCTGCAAGCGCGCACATTCGGCGGCCTCCGCGGCTTTGATCGCCCACGGATGCACGTTCAGCGGGTAGGCTTTGAAAATCACCTTCACCTTGCCCTTGTAGGTCGTGTTCACCAGCGTCTCGAGCGTGCTGAACGCATGCGCGCAGAAGGGGCATTCGAAGTCGGCGAACTCGACAATCGTAACCGGCGCGTTTGCAGGCCCCTGCGTCGGATGATCGTCGAGGTTCACGCCGCTCATATTGACCCGTCCCCACGGCTCGGCGCCGGCGTCAATATACTGTCCGATGATCGCCTTGGTCTCGCTCTGGTCGAAGAACAGCGTCGCCGTGACATTCTGTCCCTGTTCGTTGCCGACGATTAGCTGCCGGGCGAGCAGCCCCTCGATAGGCGACTTGAACGCGGGTCCGAGCTTGATCAGCTCGACGCTCGGAATCTTAAAGTGTTTCTGCAAGTAGGTCTTCAACGCCGCATCCTTGGCCGGATCTGTAGTGACCGGCGCAGCCGCAAGAGGGGAGAGCCCCGGCGCATTCTGCGCGATAGCAACGCCGCGAGACGCCAGCAAAATCATCGCTCCGAGCACCAGAAATGTGCCGATACGTTTCATGTTCCCGCCACTATGTAACTTCGCATAAGAAGTATTATGTAAACTAGAAAGTAGGGTCAAAAATCCAAAAAGGCCTGAAATCATTGCGGGCTTTTACGCTCCTGGTTTCAAAAGTGGTTGTGCCGGCGTGGTTCGGGGCACCTGCCCACGAACGAATTCCGCACAGTTCTAGCTAATCGCGGCGGCTCCGTACAGCGCCTGATTCCTTTACCTTGGTCGCCGGTTTACGGCCGAGCGCGCTCAACGCTCTGCGCGCCACGAAATTGCGCGGCTCCAATTTCAACGCTTCCTCGTAGTATGCGATCGCGCTCTGGTTTCGTTCCAACCCTGCCGCGCATTGACCCATCGCGACCAACATCTCAGCGCCGCTGGCGCCAAATTCCCTGGCATGCTTGAGCGCGACCAGCGCTTCCGCGAATTTTTCCTGCTGTGCAAAAACAAGGCCGAGCCTCAACATTGCCTCTGCGTTCAGCGGATCGAGGTCGAGCGCGTCGCGATACATCGAGATCGCTGATCGCTTGGCACCCTTCGCATATAAGTCGCGCGCCGCCGCGGCCATCCGCGTGCCCTCCTCGGACCATCCGCGCGATTCGACTTCCACCGTAATCTCATCGCGCGAAACCTCCGCCTTGACCAGTTTCACTTTGTCGCCCAGGTATTCGCGAAGTCGCGCGAGCACTGCGTCGCCGTCGGTCTCCGGCGACTCGAGGAATGCGACTCCCACCGGATCGCCAATGTGATCGATTCGCCGGATTACGATCGAGCGCCGGCCGCGCGCCCGTCGCGATGTCACCTGCTTGTCAGACCCGCTCATTTGGATCGAACAGTTTGCGATACTCGTCGAGTGCGAAGCGGTCGGTCATCCCCGCGATATAATCCGCCACTGCCCGCGAGATCGGCTCGCCGTATTTTTCCGCGCGCGCGACCACATGCTCGGGCATCTGGCGCGGCTCGGTCATGTAAGTTTCGAACAGCGCCGCCAGCACCCTGCCCGCCTTCTCGGTCATCCGGCTTACGCGATAGTGCCGATACAATCGGTCGCGCATCACCTGCTTGATCTCATCGACTTTCGGTCCTACTGCAGAGCCGAAGCGCGCCAGCACCCTGCCCGCCTTGCGCACGTCATCGACACTTCGAATTTTGTTGTTCTCCAGTTCGCCGGCAAGATTGGTCATCAGGTCGGTGGACATCGCGTCGATCATCCTTATGACGGTCTGGTAACGAATCACGCGCATCTCGGCCGACGGATACGCATCGCGCGCTGCCGCCGCGGACTCGCGGAACAGCGCCGACGTATTGAGTTCCTCGACCGTCAGCATCTGCGCCTTGAGGCCGTCGTCAACGTCGTGCGCCAGGTACGCGATCTCGTCCGCCAGATCGACGATTTGCGCTTCCAGGCATGGATACGTGCTCACGTCGAACTCCTGCGCCGCCGGACGATCCTGGAAATGCGAATGCTTGACGATTCCCTCGCGCACTTCGAAGCTCAGGTTGAGCCCGCGAAAATTCGGGTAGCGAATCTCGATCCAATCGACGGTGCGCAAACTCTGCGCGTTGTGATCGAAGCCGCCGTACGGAGCCATCAGCTCGTTGAGAATTTTCTCGCCCGCGTGACCGAACGGCGTATGCCCCAGGTCGTGCGCGAGCGCGACCGCCTCGGCAAGTTCCTCGTTAAGCCCGAGCGCCCGCGCCACCGTGCGCGCGATCTGCGCGGCTTCGAGCGTATGCGTCAGGCGAGTGCGGTAGTAGTCGCCCTCATGATTCACAAAAACCTGGGTTTTGTATTCGAGCCGTCGAAACGCCGCCGAATGAATCACGCGATCGCGATCGCGCGCAAACACCGTGCGAATCCGATGCTCAGGTTCGGGAAAACGCCGCCCGCGACTGGCTCGCGACGCCATCGCATACGGCGCCAGTGTGCGCGCCTCTATCTCCTCCAGCTCCTGCCTCGTCCGCAGCATCGCAGCCCTATTCGGCGGTTCCGTTCAACACCCGAAATGCTACCACGGCGCCGAGGGCTCTCGAAGCAGTCCACTCGACATCGGTCAACACACAGATCATGCCGCGACGGACGCGTTCCTGTACTTTGTGTTCGAGTTAGTCGACGTGGCCCGTATTCGAATAGACCGAGTTGTACTACAAATCGCACTGGCCCTGGCCCTGTGCGCGATGTTCGCCGCATGCGGGACGTCCCGACCAACGCAGATCTCTCCTCCCAATCTTGCGATGGCTCAGCCAACGCCGACTCCGCAGGTTGTCGGCATCGCATCCTGGTATGGCCCTGGCTTCCACGGCCGCAAAGGCGCGGCCGGCGGCGTTTACGATCAGGAGGATCTCACCGCCGCCTCGATTGCGTTTCCCTTGGGCAGCCGCGTGATGGTCACGAATCTCGACAACGGCCGTTCCGTCGAAGTGATGATCACCGACCGTGGCCCGTTTCTAAAGGACCGCAAGATCGATCTCTCCCACAAAGCCGCGCGCATGATCGGGATGCTAGACAAAGGCACCGCGCACGTTCGCATCACGCTCATCAGCAAGCCAGCGGGCACTCGCGACGTCGGTGCGCCGCTGCGCTACTGGGTCCAGGTAGGTTCATTTTCAAATCAACAGAACGCGGACCAGGTTCGCAACAAATTGATCGCATCCTACGCCGACGTCCGCGTCGTCGACGTCCTTGATGCTGAGCATCGCCGCTATTACCGTGTACGTATGGGCGCGTTTGCGACTCGATCGGCAGCCGAGGCGCGCGCATCCGATTCCGCCCGATTTGGATTTCCAGTCGTAATCATCACCGAATGACGCATCGATCTACTTATTTCGCACGACGGCTCTGGTGGCCAATCTGCGCTGTCGCTGCGCTGATTTTTCTGCGCGGATGCGCCTACGCGCTGTTGAGCGGCGATACCGTCAATTCGCGCAGGGCCGCATCGATCGAGGCCGGCATCCAGGATCTTCGCCAGCTTCGATTCAAGCAGCCGGTGCCGCTCGTCGTCAAAACGCCCGACGAAGCGCAAGCGATGATGGAAGCCGACCTGATGCGCGACTACACCGACAATCGGCTCGAGGCCGACGCGGTCGCCGGCGCGCTCACCGGTCTCTTTCCCGCGGGTCTCGATCTCAAGGCCGCGTCGCTCAAGCTGCTCAAGAGCCAGGTCGCGGGATTCTACGATCCGCACGGCAAAGAGATGGTGCTGGTGGAAGGCGGCGACGATCTTGGCATCTGGAACAGCGCCGCTCAGTTCATGATTCAGCGCGACGTCGTCGGCGAGATGCTGCTCGCGCATGAACTGACGCATGCGTTACAGGATCAGAACTTCGATCTCGAATCGGGTCTCGACAAAGTAAAGGACGACGACGATCGCACGCTCGCGCTCAAGTCGGTGGCCGAAGGGGACGCGACCATTTCCGGTTTTGCTTACGTCGTCGGTCGCATGGACGACAGCACCGCCGACGCGCTTGCGAATAATCTCAAACAGCTCCCGCAGGCTCTGGCAGCCCAGGCGCCCAACACTCCCGAAGGACTCAGCGTTCCTCTTCTCTTCCAATATTCCGATGGCGTGCGCTTTGTCGCCGAGGCTTATCGGCGCGGTGGATGGCCCGCGGTGGACGCGCTCTATCGCAAGCCTCCGGAGTCCAGTCACCAGATTCTGCATCCCGCGCTTTATTTCGACAGCAACGCTCCGACCCCGCGCATCCAGCTCGCGGGCTACGACCAGATCATGAGCGGATGGAAAAAAATCGACGACGACACTTACGGCGAGCTGCTCCTGCGCGTAATCCTCGAGCGCAATCTTGGCAAGCAGTCCAACGAGCTCGGACTCGCCGCGCGATGGACCGCCGACCGCATGATCATCCTGCAACAGAGCCGCGGCGTGAACGTGATCTGGATGCTCGCATTCGAGGACGCGCAGACCGCCAGCCACTTCGCTGTCGTCTACGAGACTTTGCTCGATCGCCTGCTCGGCGATTCGACCCCGCATCGCATCGACGCGCGATCGAATGCGGTGCTGGTTGTGATTGGCCAGGGCGCGGATTATTTCGATACGCTCGCGCCGTCGATTTGGAACGCCAGCGCCATCGAAACCGGCGGCGTAACCGCGCGCATCCAACCGTCGGGCGACTCACTAATCCAATAGCCGCGCACGCTACCCCACGTCGCCCAGGCTGAAACCGAGCGCGAGCATTTGTTTTACCGCCGCGCGCGCGCCGTCGGACTCGCGGCTCGCCAACGACGGGTCGCGCTCGATCCACTCGTCAGCCAGCTTGCGCGCACGTTCGATCGTGCGATGGTCTCGAACGAGATGCACGAACTTCAGCGGCAGCGCTCCCGTCTGTCGCGCACCGAGCAAATCGCCGGGACCGCGCTGCGCCAGGTCTGCCTCCGCGACCGCCGCGCCGGTCGTGCACTCCCGCATTGTCGCGAGACGCTCGAGCGCCACTTCGTCCGCATCGCTCGACGCCACGATGCAACATCGCGACGCCCTCTCGCCACGCCCCACTCTGCCGCGCAGCTGATGCAACTGCGCCAAGCCGTAGCGCTCGGCCGCGACGATCACGATAATCGTCGCCTCCGGCACGTCGATTCCAACTTCCACCACAGTCGTGCACACCAGCACGTCGATCTCGCCGTCACGAAATTCACGCATCACCCGATCTTTTCCGCCGCAGCCATCCTGCCATGCATCGTGCCGATTCTCGCGCCGCGCAACGCCCCCTTCTTCAACCGCGCCGCCGTCGCCGACACCGACTTGGCCTCATCGTCATCGCCTTCGATAAACGGCACGACGTAGTACGCGCGCCCGCCGCCGTCGATCTCGGCGCGCAAACTGTCATGCACTCGAGCGAGATCATCTTCCGTGTAAATCTCGGTCGCGATCGGCGTCCGCCCCGCTGGCAGCTCGTCGAGAAACGACACGTCGAGATTCGCGAACAGGCTCATCGCGAGGCTTCGCGGAATCGGCGTCGCCGTCATCATCAGCAGATTCGCCTTCGGCCCCAATGCTTTCAGCTTCGCTCGATCGAAAACACCGAATCGATGCTGCTCGTCGATCACGCCAAGCGCGAGTCCCTTCATCCGCACCCGCTCCTGAATCAGCGCATGCGTTCCGAACACTGCACCGATTTCTCCACTCGCGAGGCCGCGTAAAATCTGGACACGCGTCGCACCCGTCACGCTCCCCGTCAGCAGCGCATGCCTGATACCCAAGCCGCCCGCACATGCGCGCGAATCCGCGCCAATGCTGCTCGGCGAGCAATTCGGTCGGCGCCATCATCGCCGCCTGATGCCCACATTCGATCGCACGAAGCATCGCCCAGAACGCAACGATCGTCTTGCCGCTGCCGACGTCGCCCATGAGCATCCGGTTCATCTGATTCGGCCGCGCAAGGTCGGCGCCGATTTCATCGATCGCGCGCGACTGCGATCCGGTGAACGCAAACGGCAGCTCATCTATCATCTTCGCGCTAAGGCTCTGCGAGCGGTCGAGCGCGATTCCCACCCGGCGCGCGCCCCGCAGGCGCTCAATCGAAAGTGCAAGCTCGAACGCAAACAATTCATCGAACGCGAGCGCCAGATGCCCGCGCGACTCGCCCTTTGCCAACGCATTGAAGTCGGCATCATCCGGTGGATCGTGAAGATAGCTAAGCGCTCCACGGACCGTCGTCACTTCGCCGCGTACTTCATCGGGGATTGCGCCTCGGATCGAATCGCGCAACTCAACGACGGCGCGTGATACCAAATTTGCGAAGAGCCGCTGCCCGACAATCGACGGCAAGCGATACACCGGCCGAATTGCTTTCGGTTCGCCATCCGACAAGCGATGAACCTCGGGCTGCACGATCTCGATCCCGCCATCAGCGTCCGTCGCGACCCGTCCGCGTACGAGCACCCGTTCGCCGCCCGGGAGATATCCGCGCATGTAAGCAGGCAAGTTGAACCACACGACCCGAATCTGACGACCGTCAAAGTTGAGCCAACCCGAAGCAAGCCGCCGCCATCGCGACCCGCGCATCGGCCGCTCGGAAATCTTCCCGAGGTCGCCTTCGACAACGACGACATTCCCAGCGCGCAGATCTTTCGCAGTCGAGCGCCCGCGCCAATCCTGGTAACGCACCGGCAAATGAAAAATAAGATCGCCGGCAGTAACGATCCCGCGCGCTTCCAGAGCCATCGCGCGCTTCGGCCCGATCCCGGGCATCGAGGCCACCGGACTATCAATCCGAAGACCGCTTCCTGCTGATCCCTCGCCCGTTATTTTACGGGAGAGGTTAGGTGAGGGTTCTGGGCTCATCGCGGGTTGGTTGATGTACTTGCGAGAAAAACGCAGCGTCCTGCACGACTCAGGGTTCCTTCCCTTCGCTCAGGATGACACAAAAAAAGGAAGACACAAAAAAGTGGGCAGGCAGAACTTTTGTGGCGCGTCCGCAGAACCCTCACCTACCGGCCGCGATGCGGCCGGCCGCCTCTCCCGTAAAATAACGGCCGAGGTAAGAATCGGACGCCTCCGCCCAACCCTTCTAACAGGGACGAAGTCCCGCATCTTTTTTCTATCACTGGGTGCAGGGGTCACCCCTGCCGAAGGAAGCGTGAAACCCACCGCGGGTTTCACGTCAATTAAATGAATGGTTCCCCCTATTCCCTGTGATAGTCCTGCAGCGCGCGCACTTCGAACTTCTCATGCTTCAGCGCGTGGATTCCCTCGACCGCGGCCTTCGCTCCCGCCATCGTGGTGAAATATGGCAGCCGAAGTTCCAGCGCCGTGCGCCGAATCGAGAACGAGTCCTTGGTACCACTGGCATCCGGCGTGTTGATAACCATCGCGACGCGCCCAGCCTTCATCGCATCCACGATATGTGGGCTACCCTCGAGCACCTTGCTGACGCTTTCGCACTGGAGCCCGAGGCTTCGAATGTGATTCGCAGTCCCTTGGGTCGCGATCAGATCGAATCCCATCGTAACCAGGCCGCGGGCGATGGGCTCGAGATGTTTTTTGTCATCGTCGCGGACGCTGACAAACACCAGTCCCGCATCCGGCAGATTCGACGACGCCGCCAGCGACGCCTTCGCAAACGCCATCGCGAAGGTCGTGTCGATTCCCATCACTTCGCCAGTCGATTTCATCTCCGGCCCGAGGATCGTATCGACGCCCGGGAATCGCCCGAACGGAAACACCGACTCCTTGACCGCGACATGCGCCGGCACGCGTTCCGTGGTAAAACCGATCTCGCTGAGTTTCTTCCCCGACATCACCAGCGCCGCGTATTTCGCCAGGGGCACGCCGATCGCCTTGCTCACAAATGGAATCGTGCGCGACGCGCGCGGATTGACCTCGAGGATGTAAACGTCGCCGGCATAAATCGCGAATTGAATATTTATCAGCCCGATCACGCCGAGTTCGCGCGCCAGCATCCTGGTTTGCGCGCTCAACTCTTTTTGTAGCGCGGCGCTCAACGTCGTGGGCGGCAACGCGCACGCGCTATCCCCCGAATGTATCCCCGCATGCTCGACGTGCTCCATGATTCCGCCGACCACCACCGTCTCGCCGTCGGAAATAGCATCGACGTCAACTTCGATAGCGCCTTGCAGGTAGCGATCGATCAACAGTGGATGCCGCTCGGAGGCTTGCAGAGCCTGCGTCACGTATCTGCGCAATTCCTCTTCGTTCGGAATCACTTCCATCGCGCGTCCGCCGAGCACATACGACGGCCGGATTAGAACCGGGTAGCCGACTTTCGTCGCGCCCGCGACCGCATCGTCGAGTCCGCGCGCCAGCACGCCTTCCGGCTGTCGCAGTCCGAGCTTCGTGACCATCGCGTTGAATCGCTCGCGATCCTCGGCGCGATCGATCGCATCAGGCGTCGTCCCGAGGATTGGCACACCCGCGCGCGCCAACGGCACCGCAAGCTTGAGCGGCGTCTGCCCGCCGAACTGTACGATTACGCCGACCGGACGCTCACGCTCGGCAATCGCCATCACGTCCTCGAACGTCAGCGGCTCGAAGTACAGCCGATCCGAAATGTCATAGTCGGTCGAAACCGTCTCAGGATTGCAGTTCACCATGATGGTTTCGAAGCCGGCGTCCTTGAGCGCCATGCTCGCGTGCACGCAGCAGTAGTCGAACTCGATCCCCTGCCCTATCCGATTCGGACCGCCGCCCAGGATGATAACTTTTTTGCGCGCGGTCGGCGGCGCTTCGTCTTCGCCCTCATAAGTTGAGTAGAGATACGGCGTGAAGGCTTCGAACTCGGCGCCGCAAGTGTCCACCGATTTGAAGACCGGCGCGACCCCTGCGTCACGTCGCGCGGACGCCACCTCCGCCTCACTGACGCTACGGAGATCAGCGATTCGCCGATCGGAAAATCCCATCGGCTTGAATTCCCGGAAGTACGCCGTACCGAAGGGCTCGCGCGCGACGCGCTTTTCCTCCGCGACCAGGTCCGCGACTGCATCGATAAACCACGGATCGATTTTACTGAGTTCGTAAACTTCCGCGCGGGTGACGCCGAGCCGCAGCGCATCCGCCAGATGGTACAAACGATGACTGCTCGCCATCGCCGTTTGAGCTTTAATCTGGGCCAGCGCCTGAGCGCTCGATGGCTCTGAAAGCCCACTCTCGAGCCCATGCGATCCTATCTCGAGCGAACGCAGCGCTTTTTGCAGCGACTCCTTGAAGGTCCGCCCAATCGCCATCGCCTCGCCGACCGACTTCATTTGCGGCCCCAGCTCATCGACTGCGCCGCGAAACTTCTCGAACGTGAAGCGTGGAATCTTGGTCACGACATAGTCGATGGTCGGCTCGAAGCACGACGGCGTCATGCGCGTGATGTCGTTGGGAATTTCATCGAGCCGGTAGCCGACCGCGAGTCGCGCCGCGATCTTTGCGATCGGAAATCCAGTCGCCTTAGACGCCAGCGCCGAGCTCCGCGACACGCGCGGGTTCATCTCGATCACGACCATCCGTCCGGTCGCCGGATCGATCGCAAACTGGATGTTCGATCCGCCGGTATCGACCCCGATTTCGCGGATGATTCGAATCGCGGCGTCGCGCATCAGCTGGTATTCCTTGTCGGTCAGCGTCTGCGCGGGCGCGACCGTGATCGAATCGCCCGTGTGGACGCCCATCGGATCCAGGTTCTCGATCGAGCAGATGATCACGACATTGTCCGCCGTGTCGCGCATCACCTCGAGCTCGAATTCCTTCCAGCCCTCGACCGATTGCTCGATCAGCACCTCGTGGCTCGGCGATTGTTCGAGTCCGTACGCAACCTTCGCGCGATAGTCGTCGAGATGGCGCGCGATCGATCCGCCGGTCCCGCCAAGCGTTCGCGAAGGCCGAATTATCAGCGGGATACCCAGCTCGTCCACCACTCGCTCGGCGTCCGCCATCGAATGTGCGATCGCCGAACGCGGGACTTCGAGCCCAATCTTGAGCATCGCATTTTTGAACAGCTCGCGATCCTCGGCCTTCTTGATCGCGTCGAGTTTCGCGCCGATCAACTCGCACTTGAATCGATCGAGGACGCCCGACTCGGCCAGCTCGATCGCGAGGTTGAGCGCGGTCTGTCCGCCAACCGTCGGCAGCAGCGCGTCCGGCCGTTCATGCTCGATAATCTTCGTGAGCACCGCCACCGTCATCGGCTCGATATATGTACGATCGGCCAGTTCAGGATCGGTCATTATCGTCGCCGGATTCGAATTGACGAGAATCAGCCGGAGCCCTTCCTCGCGCAGCGCCTTGACCGCCTGCGTGCCGGAATAATCGAATTCGCACGCTTGCCCGATAACGATCGGCCCCGATCCAATCAACAAAACCGACTTAAGATCTTTACGAAGCGGCAACTTGGTAATCCCAACTCATAGAATTTGCGATTGCGCCGATGCCTCAGCCGCAATGATTCGTTCGAGCGCTTCCGCGCCGTAACGCGGGAACGTCTCGACCAGTTTTCGAAATCGCGCAAACAGGTAGCTCGAATCATGCGGCCCCGGCGAGGCCTCGGGATGGTACTGCACGGAAAAAAACGGCACGCCGGTTCCCTGCAATCCTTCGACCGTGTTGTCGTTCAAATTCAGATGCGACAGTATCGCGCGTCCTTTCAACGACTCGTCGTTAACCGCGAAGCCATGGTTCTGCGCCGTGATCTCGACGCGCCGCGTGCGCAGGTCCATCACCGGATGATTGGCGCCATGATGCCCAAAATCGAGCTTGTAAGTCTTGCCGCCCAGCGCCAGCCCCAACAACTGATGCCCGAGGCAAATTCCGAACACCGGCTTTTTGCCCAAAACGCCCGCGATGGCTCTGTAAGCGTACGGCAGCGCCGCGGGATCGCCAGGACCGTTCGAGAGAAAAACCCCGTCGGGATTGTGCGCCAGGATTTGCTCGGCACTCGACGTCGCGGGAATCACCTTGACGCGAAAACCGGTCGCGACAAGGCGGCGCAGAATGTTCAGCTTGATTCCATAGTCGAGCGCGACGATCGCCGGCGCATCGCGCGTCTCCTCGCGACTCGCGCGGACGTGGCCGCTGCCCAATTTCCAATCGCCGAAATCCCAATCGTAGGCCTCGGCTGACGTAACCTCTTTGACGAGATCGCGGCCGACTAACCCGGGCGACGCTTTCGCCTTGCGCACCAGCGAGTCGGCGTCGAGATCGACGCTCGAGATCACCGCCTCCTGCGCGCCGCGCGTGCGGAGATGGCGTACCAGTGCGCGCGTGTCGATACCTTCGATACCCACCACGCCCGCATCTTCGAGGTACTTACCAAGCGGCATCTCGGAGCGCCAGTTCGACGGCCGCTCCCAATATTCCTTGACGATGAAACCCTCGACGTACACGCGGCGCGACTCCGCGTCTTCGGCATTGATTCCGACGTTGCCGATTTCCGGATACGTCATGCACACCAGCTGGCCCTTGTACGACGGATCTGTCAGGACTTCCTGGTAGCCGGTCATCGCGGTGTTGAAAACCGCTTCGCCGACCGTCTCGCCCACGGCACCGAAAGCGCGCCCGCGGAAAATTCGTCCGTCGGCCAGCGCGAGTATCGCTTCGCGTCCCTTGCTCATCGCTCCGCTACACTTTCCTCCCGTCGTAAACAATTTCGCCGCCAACAATAGTCAGAACCGCCTTGCCCTTCAGGCGCATCCCGGTAAACGGAGTGTTGCGGCTCTTTGAAAGAAACTTTTCCGGCGCGACGGTCCATTCGAGATTCGGATCGATCAGCGTGACGTCCGCAGTCGCGCCAACCGCAAGCGTCCCAGCCTCGAGTCGCAGCAACGCCGCTGGATTAACCGACATCATCTCAATCAGGCGCGTCGGCTCTATTAACGATCGATGCACCAGTTGAAGCGCGAGCCCGAGCGCGGTCTCGAGACCGACGACTCCATTCGCCGCATGAGCGAACTCCTCTGCGCTGTCATGGTCGAGATGCGGCACCGAATGCGCCGGGCCGAAATATGCTCCGAGTTGCTCCATTCGCTTCGACTTGGGATCGTGCGGCGCATGGTCGGTAGCGATCATGTCGATAGTACCGTCCCGAATCGCAGCGAGCAGGCCTTCGACGTCGGCTTGACTTCGCAGCGGCGGGTTCATCTTCGCGTTCGGCCCCCATATCATCGCCGCGCTTTCGTCCAGGGTGAAATGATGAGGCGTCACTTCGCACGTGACCTGCGCGCCATGCCGGCGTGCGGCGCGGATGAGGTCGAGCGACTCGGGCGTCGACACGTGACAGACGTGAACCGCCGCGCCCGAACCGATCGCCAGCGCGAGATCGCGACGCACGCGCTGCGATTCCGCCGAATCCGAATAGCCACTGACCCCAAGATGCTTCGACACGGCGCCGGCGTTCAATGCTCCGTGGCACGACAGCGCGCGATCCTCTTCGTGCAGCGCGACCGCATATCCGAGCCGCTTCGCTTCATCCAACGCGCGCGACAGAACCATCGCATTGTCGATGGGAATGCCATCGTCTGAAAACAATCGCGCCCCCGCTTCAATCATCGCAGCGAAATCCACCGGATCGATTCCGCGAAGTCCATGCGTGACTGCCGAAACCGGCACCAACCGGGCCGAGTGGGCTTCGCGGGCGCGCTCGAGCATGTAACGCGTCGTTGCGGGATTGTCATTGACCGGCGACGTATTCGCCATCGCCGCGACGGTTGTGAATCCACCAGCCGCGGCAGCGCGCAGGCCCGTTTGGATCGTTTCCTTTTCGGGGAAGCCGGGGTCGCGCAAATGTACGTGCGGATCGATCAGGCCAGGAACGATCCAGCATCCGCTCGCGTCAACTATAGTTGCGTCGGGCGGATTTGTCGGCGTCCCGGGTTCGACCGCTGCGATCTCGCCATCGCGCAACAACACGTCGTACTTGCCGTCGAGTGCGTTGGCGGGATCGATTACTCGACCTCCCTTGAGCAGAATCGAGTTCAATGCGCCGCCTCGGGTTCTTTCATCGGTTCGACGATTGAATAAATTGTTACATGGTCGTGGGTTCTGGCTTTCGGATCGCTGCCGCCGGTGCCGAGGCGCACCTGGACGCGCTCGGTGCGCGAGGTCGGGATGTTCTTGCCGACATAGTTCGGCCGGATCGGGACTGCGCGATGCCCGCGATCGATCAACACCGCCAGCTTGACCGCGGCTGGACGCCCGCGCTGCCAGATTGTCGCCATCGCGCGCTGCACGGTCCATCCGCTGTTAATCACGTCGTCAACGAGGACGATCGTGCGGTCTTCGACGACGAAGGTTTCGGTGCCATCGATTGGATGCAGCGGATCGTCCGGCTTGTACACGTCGAGAGCGGCGCACGGCGGAAAAACCTTGGTCTTGGATCCGATCAGTTCGCGTAATCGAAGCGCGAGCATCGCTCCGCGACTGACGACGCCGACGATCGAGACGCTCGGCATGTCGAGCACGTCGGCAATCACCTGGTCGGCGAGCGATTCGATCGCGCGAACCACTTCCTGCTCATTCATAATTTCGCGCTGCGGGCCGCGCTTGTAGGGTTCGTAGCCGCCTTCCTCGGCCTGCTTGACGCTGTCGAACACCGCCAGCGAACCTTCTTCGATCCACTGGCGCACATAGCCTTGGAGGTTTTCGTCGAAGCGGTAGTAGCGATGCGAGCGCGCATGACCCACGTACTCGGTCTTCAATTCGCGTTCGCAGTAGTCGCATTTCAGCGCGAGCACGCTAGTATCCGCGCTCCGCCCGAGCGTGAAGCGCGGAGCCAGATAAGCGCCTTCGAAACGCGTGATGCAGTTCAGATTAGAGCATCGCGGCGGCGACTCGGCCTTGAAACGAATCGGCTCAGCGGTCACGCGCGGACTGGTAGAGGTGGCGGTGGCTTTTTCCATCAGCCATGCAATCAAAGCCATCCGGACCGGCACACCGGCGGCAGCTTGCTCGAAATAGACCGCGCGCGGATCGGCATCAAGCTCGTACGCAAGTTCGTTGGTCCGCGGCAACGGATGCATCACGACGGCTTCGCTGGTGCGACTGGTGCGAAGCGCGCGCGCGTCGAAGCGGACGTACTCGCCCGCGCCGGCTTCCTTGCCCGACATGCGTTCCTTCTGCAATCGCGTCACGTAAAAGGCGTCGAGAGAGGTCGGCGGTTCGCTCGCGGGAATTTTTTGAAGCGCATCGCCCCCGGTGAAGAGCGCCATCTGATGCGGCGCGCTGGGAGTCAGGTAGAGCGCGTCGAGCCCGCCCGCCAGCGACTTCAGCTCGTCCATCGTGACAGTCGAGAAGCTGTAATTGCGCTCGGCGGCGAGCCGCTCGAGGACGTAGTCGGGAACGTCCATGCCGCTGGTGGGTACGGCGACGATGTTCGCGCCGAAACGCGCGAGCGCATAGATGAGCGAGTGCACAGTGCGGCCGAATTTGAGATCGCCGCATAGCGCGACCGTCAGTCCCTTCAGGTGGCCCTTCTTTTTGCGCAGGATGTAGAGATCGCACAGCGTCTGAGTGGGATGCTCGCGGCTACCGTCGCCGGCGTTGAGTACCGGGCATGGCGCGTACTCGGCAGCGACGCGCGCTGCACCGTCATGCGGATGCCGCAGCACGATCAGGTCGGCATAGCCGGCGACGACGCGGACGGTGTCGGCGAGGCTCTCGCCTTTGGCGGCGGAGCTTGCCTGCATATCGGCCGAGCTGATCACGGCGCCGCCGAGGCGATGCATCGAGGACTCGAAGCTGAGACGCGTGCGGGTCGAAGGCTCGTAGAAGAGCGTCGCCATGATGAGGCCGGCGGCGGTCGTGATCTGTTCGCCGCGCTCGAGCCGGGCGGAGAAGTCGTCGGCGAGCGCAAACACGCGTTCGATGTCCGAGGTCTCGAGATCCTCGATCGAAACGACGTCAAATTTTGCCAGCCGTGACACTTTAGTATTCGGCGCGTTTTGGGTGCGCGCGTTCGACCTCATTTTCCGTTTGCGTTTCCAATCACGACCGCGTCTGCGCCGTCTATCTCAGTGAGCCGCACGTAAACGCGCTGGCCGCGTGGGGCCTGGATGTTCTTGCCGACGTAGTCGGCGCGAATCGGAAGCTCGCGATCGCCGCGATCGACCAGCACCGCGAGCTGGACCGATTCCGCCCGGCCCAAATCTGAAATCGCGTCGAGTGCGGCGCGCACAGTGCGCCCTGTGTAGAGCACGTCGTCAACCAGCACGACGCGCTTGCCGTCGAGCGAGAAAGGGATGTCGCGTCCAATCAGGCGCGGGTCGCCGGGCGCTCCTTTGCCGTCATCGCGGTAGGACGAGATGTCCAGCGTGCCGACCGGAACCTGACGCTTGCCGTTGGTGCGCAACTCGTCGGCGATCCGTTCGGCAAGCGTCGCGCCGCGCCGAACGATTCCGACCAGCACGACATTGTCGGCGCCGCCGTTGCGCTCGGCGATCTCCATCGCGATTCGCTTGACGGAACGCCCGACCTGGGCAGCGTCGAGGGCGACGTTGGACGCCGCACTCATCGCGACACCCAAAAAAAATCCCGGCTGCAAAAACAGCCGGGTCGGGAAACATACACTTTCATTGTCATTCCTTTTCGCTATCTCAGTAGCGGATTAAAGGTGATTAGAATTTATGATCGCAAAAGATGTGCGTCAACCCCACTGCTCACAATAACGGCTGAATTTCACACAGCGCATGCATCGCTCAGCGTTTTCTTGTATAACCTCGCATCAACCAGGAGAAGTTGCACGCAAGGGTTTCCGGTCGAAGGAGGAACGGTCATGCGAAACAAGGACAGGGAGTTCGACTGCTTTTGAGGTAACCAGCAAGCGCCGAAGAGGGTACGCTTCGGAGACCGCAGTGAAGCGAGGACGTCGGTCGGTGCACGGAAATAAGGAGCTGATGGAAAAACTCGGCCGCAATGATCTATGTCCGTGCGGTTCCGGACGGTGCTTTTAAGCGATGCTGTCTTAGCAGCGGTCGGTACGACGGATCTATCCGCAACTACTACCTTAGGGAATGAGCACAAGCGGGGCATTTCGAATGCCCCGCTTTTTTTGCGTCAAGCGATACGATCAGTGCAGCGTTTGCGTTCACGCTTTGCTTGGAGTTGGTCGATTAGTGCGATTTCTCGAAAGCTTCTTCCATTGCGGCGGCTTCTAACGACAGGCCGCGGGTTTCGGGGAGCGTGAGTGCGACGATTATCGCGTTGGGGATCGCGAGCAGGCTTAGGTAGCCGACCACGACTGAGAGGCCGCCGAGGTGCGTGGCGAGAATTGCGATCAAGGTCTGGGCTGTGACTGAAGCGACGGCGCCGATCAGCGAATACCAGCCCATCATCGCGCCGCGGATTGCGGTGGGAAAAAGTTCGGTGCCGAGCGAGTTGCCGCCCACCTGGCCTCCGCTCAGGCCGGCGGTGAAACAGCAGTACGTGACCTCGATCCATAGCCAGCCAAGCGGCAAGTGTGCGGGCGGACCCCAATAGAAGGCGATCGCGCCGAGACTGGTCATCACGCTCGAAACGAAGATTGTCGGGATGCGGCCGTAACGCTCGCATCCTCGCGCGCCGAGCGGAAAGCCGAGCATCCCGACGCCGCCGCCGACCAGCATCAGGCCGCTGGCGAGGCCCGGCTTCAATCCCACGACCGAGACCAGGTGGAAATACGCCCAACTGCTGGCCGCGATACCCGCGATATTGCCGAGCAAGGAGCAGAACAGAACCGTGACTGCGCGGCGTCGATAGAACTTTCCGAACACGTCGTAGAAGCTGCTGGCCGCGGTCGTGCCGCTCGCGGCGGCGCGTTGCCATCGGCCGCTTTCCGTGATGACCCGGGACGCTCTTCGCAGCCCGACCATTCCCATCACCGACGCCAGCACGAGCATCCATCGCCATGAATGATGACTCGTCACCATCGGCATCAGGGTCAGGCACAAGCCGCCGCCGAGACCGAGACCCAGCCCACCCCAGCTCTGCCCGCGCGCGCGCATCTCGATGGGGAGTTCCTCGGCCAGGATAACCACGCCGCCGGAGACCGTGGCGCCGATGAAAGCGAAGAGTGCGATCTCGCACAGCGCGAAGGCCGCGTAGTTAGTCGCGACCGCCGCCGCGAGCGCGCTCACTGAAGTGCCGGCCATACTCACCAGCAGCATCCGGCGGCGTCCCAGCCGATCGATCATCCGCGACAGTCCGAGCGCGCCGATCGCAGAGATCGAAATCCATGCGAACAGAGTCGCGATTCCGGACTCGCCGAGGTTAAAGCTCTTTGCGATGAAAGGTGCGCCGATGCCGTTGATCGACATCGCGAAGCCCTGGAAAACAAAGACGGTCGCGATCGAGGTGACGAGCTGACGAGTGTTCGGCGCGGAGGCCTGGTCGCCGCTGCCGCGCGCAGCCTCAGCGAGGTTGGCGACGGAACTCACGTCATCGGGGCCAGGCGTTGCAGGTTGATAGGCACGATCCTCCGATCAGAACTTGCCTCGAAGCTGGCACGGCACGCGATGAAAGACCACAGGCGTCATGTTACTGAAGTAACACCGTTCAGTTAATTTAATTTCGCAGTGCTTGTGATTTATGCGCCGCGCTTGCGTTCGAGTTTTCGCAAGCGCTGATCCTGGTCGCGGGTTTGGACTGTGATCCGATCGTCGAAGCGATCGAATTTGCGGGCGAGGTCGGCCAACGATTTGCTGGTGTGCTTCAGTTCAGCGCCGAGTTTCTTCGCGGCCATCTCGGCTGACATAGCGATTTCGCGCTTGAGAATTTTCGTCGTATCCGTGCCTGAGTCAGCGGCTTGCTTGCCGGTCGATGCGACGGCGCGTGCGGCTTCTTCGCGAAACTCGATTGCTCTCTCGGCAAATTCGCCACGCAGGCCCGTCTGCACGGCGACCAGATCTTCGCGGAAATCGACGCGCGCCTTGCCGAGCGCCTCGCCCAGTCGAATCATTTCGGCGCCGAGGTCGTCATGCGTAGCCACGATGCTCCGCCGATTTTCGGCGATTTGCTCGGACAGGAAGCGAATCTGACCGCCGACTTCGGCGAACTGGCCGAAGATCTCGTCGCGCAGCGTGTCGAGACGGCCGCCAAAACCCGAGACCGCCTCAACCACCAGATCGAAGCGCGCGCCGAGCTCCTCGAGGATCGCGCCAATCCGGTTCACCGCTTCGTCCGCCACCTGATTTCCCCCTGCCTATTAACCGGGTTAGTGCACGATCATCCCGAGACGATCCCATCTAATGTACTCGAACCACAGGAAGAACTCGCTGAGCGTCGATGCCGCGTCTGCCTTCTCTTCATTCCAGGGCAGATAAATGATCGTGGCGCGTCCCTCGACGTCGTTGAGATCGACGAAGCCCCAAAAGCGGCTGTCGTAGCTGCGGTCGCGATTGTCGCCCATCATGAAAAGCTTGCCCGGCGGGACGGTGACGGGGCCGAAGTTGTCGCGCGGCGAAACCGGCGAGCGATCGGTGTCGGCGACCTCGCGATGCGCGTGCGGATCGTCCATCGGCGAGCCGTTGAGCCACACGACGCCGTTCTTCACGGCAACAGTATCGCCGCCGACGCCGATCACGCGCTTGATGAAATCCTTGGTGCGATCGGGCGGGAAGACGAACACGACCACGTCGCCGCGATGGACCGGTTCGAGATGGAAAACATACTGACCCAGCGGCAAGCCGGGAATCTCGATGCCGAAAATCGAATCGGGCATCCGCAATCCGAAAACAATCTTATTGACGAGGATGTGATCGCCGATGAGCAGCGTCGGTTCCATCGAGCCCGACGGAATTTTGTAAGCCTGGACGAAAAATGTGCGGATGAAGACCGCGAGCACGAGCGCGATGATCATCGCCTCGCCGTATTCGCGCGCGACCGACTTCTGCGCAGGCGCGCGATCGGCCTCGCGGGCGTTCAGCGGCTGTATTTTGGATATGTTGCGTGCTGGCTCGGCCACTGCTGCCCTACTCCCCGACCTTGAGCAGGGCCAGGAAAGCCTCTTGCGGAATCTCGACGCGTCCAACTTGTTTCATCCGCTTTTTGCCTTCCTTTTGCTTCTCGAGCAGCTTTCGTTTTCGCGTGATATCGCCGCCGTAACATTTGGCGGTGACGTTCTTACGCAGCGCCTTGACGGATTCGCGCGCGATGATCTTGGCGCCGATTCCCGCTTGAATCGCGACTTCGAACATCTGGCGCGGGATCAACTCGCGCATCTTTTCGCACAACGCCCGGCCTCGTTCGTAAGCCTTGTCGCGATGCACGATTATCGAAAGCGCGTCAACCACCTCGCCGTTAATCCGTATATCCAATTTAACCAGAGGCCCTGCCCGGAAGTCCAGAAACTCGTAATCCAGCGACGCGTAGCCGCGACTCACCGATTTCAGCCGATCGTAAAAATCGAAGACGATCTCGGCCAGCGGCAATTCGTAATGCAGGATGACGCGCTTCTCGCCGAGGAAGCGCAAGTCGCGCTGGATGCCGCGGCGATCCTCGCACAGCTTCATCACGGCGCCGAGATACTCCTCGGGCATGTGGATAGACGTGAGGATGAAGGGCTCCTCGATCGCCTCGATGGTGTTTTCGTCGGGCAGATGCGCGGGATTATCGACCGTCGTCAGCGCGCCGGAAATCGTGCGCACCTGGTAGGCGACCGTCGGCGCGGTGACGATCAGGTTGATGCCGAATTCGCGCTCGAGCCGCTCCTGCGCGATCTCCATGTGCAGCAGCCCGAGGAATCCCGCGCGGAAGCCGAAGCCGAGCGCCTGCGAAGTCTCAGGCTCGCAGATGAGGCTCGCGTCGTTCAGCCGCAATTTTTCGATCGCATCGCGCAACGCACCGTACTGATTCGCCTCGGTCGGATACAGCCCCGCAAAGACCATCGGCTTCAACTCTTTGAAGCCCGGCAGCGGCGCGACGGCGGGATTGTCGGCGTCGGTAATCGTGTCGCCGACGCGCATGTCCGCGACGGTTTTGATATTCGCGACGATGAAGCCGACCTCGCCCGGGCCGAGCGTATCGGCGCGTCGCTCGTGCGGCGTGAAATGTCCGAGCCGCATCACCTCACCGAGCTTGTCGGTACCCATCAGGCGCACTTTCATCCCGACGCGAAGCTCGCCGCCGAAGACGCGCACCAGGCCGATCACGCCCTCATACACGTCGTACCAACTGTCAAAGATGAGCGCGCGGACACTGTTCTCGTTGGTAGGCTTCGGCGCAGGAATCCGTTTGACGATCGCTTCGAGGACTTCCTCGATGCCGACGCCTTCCTTGGCGCTGGTGAGAATCGCGTCGGAGGCGTCGAGCCCGATGATTTCCTCGATTTGCTGCTTGGTGCGCTCGATATCGGCACCGGGCAAGTCGATCTTGTTGATCACCGGAATAATTTCCAGGCCGTGATCGAGCGCGAGATAAACGTTGGCGAGCGTCTGCGCCTCGACCCCCTGGCTCGCGTCGACGACTAGCAGCGCGCCTTCGCACGCGGCGAGACTGCGCGAGACTTCATACGCAAAATCGACGTGGCCGGGAGTGTCGATCAGGTTGAGAACGTAAGCCTTGCTATCTTTGGCCGTGTAGTTGAGGCGAACCGAGCGCGCCTTGATCGTAATCCCGCGCTCACGCTCGAGGTCCATCGAGTCGAGGAACTGATCCTTCGACTCGCGCATCGTGAGCGCGCCGGTGCGCTCGAGGATTCGATCGGCGAGCGTGGACTTGCCGTGATCGATATGCGCGATGATCGAAAAGTTGCGAATCGAGGCAGCTTCGGTCATTTCAACTCGGGCGGTCGCGTTGCTGCTTGAAATATTTGAAGGTCTCTTCCAGTCCGTCGGCGAGCTTCTTCTCCGGCCGCCATCCGAGTTCCTTTTGCGCGCGCGCGGGCGAGATGACCGAGCGCTTCTGTTCGCCGCCGCGCGCCGGCGCGTGCTCGGCCTTGGTCGGGAAGTCGGCGATGCTCGCGAGCGTCGAATATAGATCGTTCACGGTAGTCTCGATCCCGGTACCGACGTTGAGTGCGATTCCCGATGCGTTCGATTGCGACGCGGCGACCACGGCTCGCACAACGTCACCGACGTAAACGTAGTCGCGGGTCTGCGTGCCGTCGCCAAAAATCGTCACCGGCTGGCCGTCGAGGATCTTCCCGCAGAAAATCGAGATGACGCCCGCTTCGCCGTGCGGGTCCTGGCGCGGTCCGTACACGTTGCCAAATCGCAGCGCCAGGTAGTCGATGTTGTATTCGACCTTGTAAAAAAATAGATACGCTTCGGTCGCCAGCTTGGCGACTCCGTAAGGGCTCACCGGGCGCTTCGGATGATCCTCGGTGCAGGGGAACTCGTCCTGCTCGCCATAAATCGCGCCGCCCGTTGACGAAAAGACCACACGCTTGAGGCCATGCTTGCGTGCCGCTTCGATCAGGTTGAGAAACCCGACCACGTTCACCTGCGCGTCGAACGCAGGGTCGGCGACTGAGCGCCGCACGTCCATCTGCGCCGCGAGATGGAAAATAATCTCGGGCCGCGCTTTTTCAACCACTGAGGTAATTGCTGCCGCATCACGCAGATCGGTCTGATACAGCGTAGCTTTCGGGTTCACCTGGTGGCGCTTGCCGGTCGAAAAATTGTCCAGCACCGAAACTTCGCCCGCGCCGGAAGCGACCAACGCATCCACCGTGTGCGAGCCGATAAAGCCGGCGCCGCCGGTCACCAGAATTCTCATATTCGTGTCCTTGTCCTAAACCGGGTGGCGCCCGACCGAGTAATATCGCAGTTCGAGCGCCTTCATCAGATCCGGATCATACAGGTTCCGGCCGTCGAATATCACCGGCTCCTTCAACTCGGCCTTGATACGCTGAAAGTTGGGATGCCGGAACTCGTTCCACTCGGTCAGAATCAGCAGCGCGTCGGCATCCTTGAGCGCCTCGTAGTTGGTCTTGTGGTAGGTGACGCGATCGCCAAAAATCTTGCGCGCATTTTCGAGCGCTTCGGGGTCGTGCACGCGACATTTCGCCCCGGCCTGCAGCAGCTCCTCGATCACGACCAGCGCCGGCGCCTCGCGCATGTCGTCAGTACGCGGCTTGAAGGCAAGGCCCCAAATTGCGAAGGTGCGGCCGTTCAGGTCTTGACCGAAATGCTGCTTGACGCGCGAGGGAATCAGCCGCTTCTGCCGCGAATTCACCGCTTCCGCCGCCCGCAACAGTGCGAAGTCGAGATTGTGCTCGCTCGCGGTATGAATCACCGCCTGCACGTCTTTGGGGAAACATGAACCGCCGTACCCCACTCCCGGAAAGAGGAATGATGAGCCAATGCGTTTGTCGGTGCCGAGGCCGCGGCGGACCGCATTGATGTCGGCGCCGACTGCATCACACAGCGTCGCCATCTCATTGATAAACGAGATGCGCATCGCGAGCATCGCGTTCGACGCGTACTTGGTCAGCTCCGCCGAGCGCGGATCCATCACGAGGATCGGATTGTCGGTGCGCACGAACGGGTTGTGAATCTCCTTGAGGATGGCTGTCGCCTGCTCGCTCAGGCTTCCGATCACGACGCGATCAGGCCGCATGAAATCCTCGATCGCGGAACCTTCCTTGAGAAATTCCGGCACCGAGCACACGTCCACGCGATGCTTGGCGACGCGGCCGACGATCTCACGCACCCGATCGTTAGTGCCAACCGGCACCGTGCTTTTCACGGCGATAATGTGATAGCCGGTGATCGCGTTCGCGATATCCTCGGCGGCTTTAAAGATTGCCGATAGGTCGGCCGCGCCCGACGCGCTCATCGGAGTCCCGACCGCGATGTACGAGACCATCGATTGCTTGATCGCCTCGCCAATGTCGGTGGTGAAATGAAGGCGGCCTTCCTTCATATTGCGCCGAACCAGCTCTTCGAGCCCCGGCTCATAGATCGGAATCTTGCCCTCGCAAAGCTGCGCGATTCGTTTCGTGTCGATGTCGACGCAAAATACTTCGTTGCCGCTTTCGGCATAGCAGGTGCCGCTCACCAGTCCGACGTATCCGCTCCCCACGACTGCGATGTTCATTCGATAAGCACCTAGAATTCTTCCCTGATTACGTAGACCGGCTTGCCCTGCGATTCGTGATAGGTCCGCGCGAGCATCTCGCCGAGCAGTCCTATACTCACAAACTGTACTCCGACGACTACTAACAACACCGCCAGTAATAACGCTGGGCGATTACCCAGTTCGTACCTCAGTAGTATTTTCTCCATTACTAAGATGAAGGTCCACAGGCTGCCGAGTCCGGCGAGGATGATTCCAATCAGGCCGAAGACCTGGATCGGTGCGGTGGAATAGCCGGACAGAAATTTGACGGTGATCAGATCAAGGAATGTTCGCACGACGCGCCCCAGACCGTACTTCGAGACGCCGGCGCCACGCGGTCGAAATCCAACTTCGACTTCCGCGATTCGCGCGCCCTGCTCTGCCGCGATTGCTGGGACAAATCGATGCATCTCGCCGTAGAGTTGCAGACTGCGCGCGAGGTCGCGGCGGTACGCCTTGAAGGTGCATCCGTAGTCGTGAAGCTTGACCCCGGTCATCGTCGAAATCAGTGCATTTGCCGCCATTGAGGGCAATCGCCGCGTGAAACGCTCAGTCTGCCATCGCTCCGTGCGCCAGCCGCTCGCGAGGTCGTAGCCCTCGTCGAGCTTGGCCAGCAGCCGCGGGATATCAGCGGGATCGTTTTGGCCGTCGCCGTCCAACGCGATTATTACGTCGCCGGTTGCGTGCGAAAATCCGCACGCCAGCGCGGCTGTCTGTCCCGAGTTGCGCGCCAGCGCGATCACGCGCACGTTCTGGTCCGATGACTTGATCTGCCGCAGTGCCTCGATGCCACCGTCAGTACTGCCGTCGTCCACGAATATGATTTCGTAGGCACGTCCGATACTCTGCATCACGCGACTCAACTCAGCATGCAGCGGTGAGAGATTATCCCGCTCGTTGTAGAGCGGAATGACTACTGAGTAGTCCATCTCGAATGATGTGAGTCGATTAAGTTGATAAACTCTCTATACCTATTCTCTATCTCTTCCCAGCTCAGATCCAATAGCCTCTCCAGCGAGAACCGCTCGACCTCGAACGACGCCATCACGCTGCCATAGACGACCGCGGTACGCAGTGACGATTCGGTTACGCGCCCGTTCCGCGCCAGGAATCCCATCATCCCGCCCGCGAACGTATCGCCCGCGCCGGTAGGATCGACGACCTCTTCCAGCGGATACGCGGGCACCGCGAACATTCCTTCCTTGCTGAACTGCAGCACGCCGTACTCGCCGCGCTTGATCAGGACCGTGGTCGGACCCATCTTTAGGATCGCGCGCCCCGCTTTAACCAGGTTGTGTTCGCCGGACAGGATGCGCGCTTCACCGTCGCTGCAAAGCAGGATTTGGATCCGCTCGAGTATCTTCATCAGGCCCGGCCGCGTGTTCTCGATCCAATAGTCATACAGGTCAGCCACGACCAGTTTAGGGCTGTGGACCTGATCCAGCACGTGTTCCTGAAGCGCGGGATCGTTGGGCGCCAGATAGAGATAGTCCGCGCGGCGTTGGTCAGGCAGCAACTCGGGCGTGAAGTTTTCCAGCACGTTCAGCGAAAGCGCGACCGTGTCGCGCATGTTCATGTCCTCGTGATAGCGGCCGTGCCACCGCGTGGTCTTCCCCTCGCGCTTCGCGACCCCGCGAACGTCGATATTTCGATCGGTGAACAGCTGGAAATCCTCGGACTTGAAATCCGATCCGACCACCGCGACGATGCTGACCGGCGAAAAAAATCTGGCCGCGATCGCAAAGTAGCTCGCGCCGCCACCCAAAACTTCTTCGACTTTGCCATTGGGCGTTTCGACCGTGTCGTAGGCTAAAAATCCCACCGCAACAATACTCATCTACATTTCCACCTTCGCCGTTCCGGGATTTCGAGCATCCTAAAGATACTTGCCTACCAACGGGCGCAAGTCGTCGATCGAGCGCTGCGGAATTGCCGCGCGATCGGTAATGATCGTGTTCTTGAGAGCGTCCTTACATGCGCAGGTCCGTGGACGATTGCCCAGCGTATGCGCCAGCGCCGACACCGCGCTTTGCGCCTTGTCCACGTTGAGTTTCATCACGCGCAGAATTTCGCCGATATCCACCGCCGCGACCGACTCGTGCCAGCAATCGTAGTCCGTCACCAGCACCAGCGCCGCGTAACACATCTCCGCCTCGCGCGCGAGGCGCGCTTCCTGCATCGCACTCATGCTGATAACGCTCGCGCCCCAGCTTCTATATAGCTGCGACTCAGCGCGCGTCGAAAATTGCGGACCTTCCATGCACAAGTAGGTCCCGGTGTCATGAACTTTCGCGCCACTCGCGCGCGTCGCACTCGTCAGATCGCTCGCGAGATTCGCGCACACGGGATCGGCCAGCGAAACATGGACCACCAGGCCGTCGCCGAAAAACGTCTCGGCGCGTTTGAACGTACGATCGATAAACTGATTCGGCACCACCAGCTCGCCCGGATGAATTTCCTCTTTCAGGCTGCCCGCCGTCGATACCGAAACCAGGTGAGTCACGCCGAGTTGCTTCATTCCGAAAACGTTGGCGCGAAAATTTATTTCGGACGGTAAAACTCGATGCCCGCGACCGTGGCGCGCGAGGAACACGACCTCGATGTCTCCGATGCGTCCCTGGTAAAACGGATCCGACGGCCGGCCGAACGGCGTCTCGAGCTCCATCAGCTCGACCTTGTCCAGCCCCTTCATCTGGTAAAAGCCGCTGCCCCCAATCACTCCAAGTACATTTTGTGACATTGTTTTTTGTGACGCTTTTCAGGCCGGGGCGTGCTGTTCGGCGTAAAGCTGGCCGCATGCCGCCGCGATATCGAGCCCCCGGCTTTCGCGGATTGTAGCGGTCAAATTACCGTTCTTGAGGATCGCTTGAAAGGCCTCGACCGCCGCGCGCGAGCTGGTCCGCAGCGGCGAATCGGGCAGCGGATTGTAAAAAATTAGATTCACTTTGCCGCGCAACGGCACGAGCAGCTTCACCAGGCGCCGCGCGTCCGCAAGCGAATCGTTCACCCCGGCGAGCATCACGTACTCGAAGGTGATCCGGCTGCGCCGTTTGATCGGCAGATTGCGGCACGCGTCGAGCAACACTTCCAGCGGATAGCGTTTGTTGATCGGCGCAAGACGATCGCGCAGCTCGTTGGTCGTCGCGTGCAGCGAAACCGCGAGATTAACCGGCGTCTCGCTCAGCAGCCGCTCCATCATCGGGACCAGCCCGACGGTCGAGACCGTGATGCGTCGCGGCGAGATGCCCATCCCCCAATCCGAAGTCATTATCGCGAGCGTGCGCGTCAGGCGCGGATAATTCGCCAGCGGCTCGCCCATCCCCATGAAAACAAAATTTGTGATCTCCTCGCCGGCGGCGAGTTCGCGTCGCGCGGCGAAAATCTGCGCGAGCATCTCGGAGCTGGTGAGATTGCGATGTAATCCCATGCGCGCGGTCGCGCAGAACTCGCACGCCATCGCGCATCCGACCTGACTCGACATGCAAAGCGTCAGGCGTTTTTCGGTGGGGATGATCACCGATTCGATTTCTTCTTCGTCGTCAAGCCGTATGAGCAGTTTTCGCGTGCCGTCCGACGAACGCGAGACGATCGACGACACCGGATGCCCGATCGTGAAGTTTTGCTTCAGATAATTTCGAAGAGCGGTACTGGAAGATCGCGCATCTCGTCGAACGACTCGGCGGCGCGAGCATGCACCCAATGCAGAATCTGGCGCGCGCGATACGAGCGTTCGCCCACGCCCGCGACCAGTTGCTCGACTTCTTCGAGCGTCAGGTCGCGGAAATCAGCACTAGCCGGCGCCAGCGCATCGGCACTGGCCGGCGCCAGTGCATCCAAGATGTCGTGATCTTCGTTCACAGCCCGACTATTCTAATCGAAACGTAGCCGGGAAAGCAGGCGGTCTTTCTAGGACAGGATTTCGCGCGCAGCAAAGAAGAACGCTATCTCTTGCGCTGCGGTTTCGGGCGCATCGGAGCCGTGAGTGGCGTTCTGCTCGACGTCGATTCCGAAGTCCTTGCGGATCGTGCCGGCGTCGGCCTTTTTGGGGTCGGTCGCGCCCATCAACTGACGCCACTTGCCGATCGCGCCCTCGCCCTGCAGCACCGCAATCACCACCGGACCGCTCGTCATGTAGTCGCACAGCCCCTTGAAGAATGGCCGCGCTTTGTGAACGTCGTAAAATTTCTCGGCGTCGGCGCGAGAGAGTTGTATCTTGCGCATCGCGACGATCGCCAGCCCGGACGCCTCGATTCGTTTGAGAATGTCGCCGCTGAGTCCGCGCCGCACCGCGTCGGGTTTGACGATTGCGAAAGTTCGTTCCATCGATTTATTTTTTGTCTTCGAGTACCGATTTCATCGTCGAGCCAAGGTCAGCCGGGCTTTGCGCGACCGTGATGCCCGCGGCCTTCAGAGCCGCGATTTTATCCGCCGCGGTGCCGCGTCCGCCTGAAATAATCGCGCCGGCGTGCCCCATCCGCCGTCCCTTTGGCGCGGTCTGGCCCGCTATAAACGCCACCACAGGTTTCTTAAAGTGTTGCTTTATATATTCCGCGGCCTCTTCTTCGGCCGTCCCGCCGATCTCGCCGATCATGATTACCGCGCGCGTCTTCGGATCTTCGTTGAACAATTTTAACGCGTCAATATGCGTGGTGCCGACGATCGGATCGCCGCCAATTCCGATGCAGCTCGACTGCCCGATTCCAAGTTGCGTCAGTTGGTAGACCGCCTCGTAAGTCAGCGTGCCCGAGCGCGACACGACCCCGATATCGCCCGGCTTGTGAATGTACCCCGGCATGATCCCGATTTTGCACTCGCCCGGCGTGATGATTCCCGGGCAGTTGGGACCGATCAGCCGCGACTTGCTGGCCGTCAAGTAGGCTTTCACTCTGACCATGTCGATAACCGGCACGCCTTCCGTGATGCAAATGACCAGCTCGATCCCCGCGGCCATCGCTTCGAGCATCGCGTCGGCGGCGAACGCCGGTGGCACGTAAATCACCGTCGCGTTGCAGCCGGTCGCTTTGCGCGCCTGCTCGACCGTGTCGAAAATCGGAATGCCCTCGAAGTCGGTACCGCCCTTGCCGGGCACCACGCCGCCAACCATCTGCGTGCCGTACTCTCTGCACGCGCGCGTATGCAGCTGCCCGACCGCGCCGGTGATTCCTTGCGTCAGCACGCGCGTGTTTTTGTCGACGAGAATACTCATCTGAAAATCTAAGCTCCGATTTCTTTCACGATGCGCTTGGCGGCGTCCGCCATGTCGGCAGCAGCAATCACCTTGATCCCCGAGTCGGCGAGAATTTTCTTGCCCTCGACCACGTTGGTGCCTTCCATCCTGACCACCAGCGGCACGTTGAGTTTCACCTGTTTGGCCGCCTCGACGACACCCTGCGCGAGCACGTCGCATCGCATGATGCCGCCAAAGATGTTGATGAGCACGCCCTTGACGCGTTTGTCGGCGAGCAGGATGCGAAACGCCGCTGCAACTTTCTCAGTGCTCGCGCCGCCGCCGACATCGAGAAAGTTGGCGGGCTCGGCGCCGTAAATCTTGACGATGTCCATCGTCGCCATCGCGAGTCCCGCGCCATTCACCATGCATCCGATGTTGCCGTCGAGATGCACGTAGCTGAGGTCGTACTTCGCCGCCTCGGTCTCGGCGGGATCTTCCTCGTTGGCGTCGCGCAGTTCGCGGATATCCGGATGACGGAACAGCGCGTTGTCGTCGAATGACATTTTCGCATCGAGGCAGATGACACGACCGTCCTTCGTGACGACCAACGGGTTAATCTCGATGAGCGACGCGTCAGTCTCGACGAACGCCCGATAGAGCGCCGCGAGCAATGTCGCGAACTGGCCTACTTGCTTGTCCTTGAGTCCCAGTGAAAAAGCGATTTTGCGCGCCTGGAAGCCTGACACGCCGAGCAGCGGACTGATTTGTTCGGTGAGAATTTTCTCAGGCGTCTTCGAGGCGACCTCCTCGATATCCATCCCGCCTTCAGTGCTCGCGATCACGGACACGGTCCCCGCTTTCCGATCAACCAGCATCCCGAGGTAAAGCTCGCGAGCGACGTCGCTCGCCTCTTCTATATACACGCGCCGAACCACCCGGCCTTCGGGTCCCGTCTGATGCGTCACCAGCGGCTTGCCGAGCAGCTTGGCCGCGAAGTCGCGCACTTCGGACGCTGCGTTCAGCAACTTGACGCCGCCCGCTTTGCCGCGCCCGCCCGCATGAATCTGCGCCTTGACGACAGCTCGCGGCTGACCCAGCGCCGTGAACGCGGCAGCGGCTTCCTCGGGCGTCGTCGCGAATTGCCCCTTGGGAACGGGAACGCCGAAGCGCCCGAGTATCTGCTTGGCTTGATATTCGTGGATGTTCATTCAGTTACCTTGGGCGATCATTTCATAAAAATGTCGCGGAGCCACTTGATCGACGTCTGCCGCCCGACCGCGCCGATTGCTGTCGTCAGCGGGATCTCCTTGGGACAGACCTCGACGCAGTTTTGCGCATTGCCGCAGTCCGCGATTCCGCCTTCCGACATCATCGCGTCGAGCCGCTCATCGAGGTTCATCTTGCCGGTCGGATGCTGGCTCATCAGGTACGCCTGCCCAATCACTGCGGCGCCCATGAACTTCGAATGCGAGTTAACTTGCGGGCACGCCTCGAGGCAGCATCCGCAGGTCATGCATCGCGAAAACAGGTACGCGAACTCCTGCACGTGCGGCGCGATTCGCGGACCCGGGCCAAGGTCGTAGGTCCCGTCGATCGGAATCCATGCGTGCGCCTTCATCAGCGCGGCGAACATCTTCGATCGATCGACCCATAAGTCGCGAATCACCGGGAACTTTGTCATCGGCTCGATCGTCACCGGGCCGCCCAGCCCTTCCGCGAGCTGCGAGCATCCCTGTCGCACGCGCCCGTTGATCACCATCGTGCACGATCCGCAAACTTCTTCGAGACAGTTGGCGTCAAACACCACCGGCGCGACCCGCTTGCCCTGACGCGTGACCGGGTTGCGCCGAATCTCCATCAGCATCGAGATGATATTGTGATGCGGCAGATACGGAATCTCGAACTCCTCGTAATACGGCTCCGAGTCCGGCGTTTCCTGGCGCTTGATTCTCAAGACTTGCGTCTGTTCTGGCACTGCGATGCTCCTGCGCGACCTACGCTGCCTTCGGCTCGCTGGCGGATTTCTCGACGTCGTAGCGCCGCGGCCGCGGCTTGATAAGGCTCACGTCAACCGGCTCCCAACTGAAACGTGGACCGTCCGACGACCACGCTGCCATCGTAGTCTTCATGAAATTCGCGTCGTCGCGTTCGGGAAAATCGGGCTTGAAGTGCGCGCCGCGCGATTCGTTGCGATTGAGCGCGCCGAGCGTGACCGGCCGCGCAAGTTCGAGCATGTTCCATAGCTGCCGCACGAACAGCACTTCCTGGTTCGCCCACTTGCCCTTGTCGTTGAGCCCGATCCGGCCCCATCGCTCCTTGAACTCGAGCAGCTTATCGTCGGTAGTCTTGAGCCGGTCGTTGTAGCGCACGACGGTGACGTTCTCGGTCATTATCTCGCCGAGCTCGCGCCACAGCGCAAACGCATTCTCCGGACCAGCCATTTTGAAAATCTTGTCGAACGATTCACGCTGCCGCTTCAGCTCTTGATCGAAAATCGTCGAGCTGACTGCGCTCTTCTTCGACTTCGCGTAGTTGATCATCGCCGGCTCCGCGATATTCCCGCCGTGCATGCACGAAAGCAGCGAGTTGGCCCCGAGCCGGTTGGCGCCGTGATATTGAAACTCGCATTCGCCCGCCGCGAACAGCCCGGGCACGTTAGTCTGCTGATGGTAATCGATCCACAAGCCGCCCATCGAGTAGTGCATCGCCGGGAAAATCTTCATCGGAACTTTGCGCGGATCCTGTCCGGCAAACTTCTCATAGATCTCGAGCACGCCCGCGACCTTGCGATTCAGCTCCTCGGGATCGAGATGGCTCACGTCGAGGTAAACCAGCGGCTGGCCATCGACGCCCAGCTTCATATCGAACACGACTTTGTGAATCGCGCGGGTGGCGATGTCGCGCGGCACCAGGTTGCCGTACGCCGGGTACATCTCTTCGAGGAAGTACCACGGCTTGCTCTCGCGATAGGTCCACACGCGTCCGCCCTCGCCGCGAATCGACTCCGAGATGAGCCGGTACTTGTCCTCACCCTGCATCGCGGTCGGATGCACCTGGATGAACTCGCCGTTGGCGTACGTCGCGCCGGCCTGGTAGCACGCGCTGACCGCCGATCCGGTATTAACCAGTGACTGCGTCGATCGCCCGAACACCAGCCCCGGGCCGCCAGTCGCGATCATCGTGGTGTCGGCGGGAAACGCGCGCATCTCGAGCGACCGCGTGTCGATCGCGACAATCCCACGGCAGTCGCCCGACTCGCCCTGCACGACGCTCAGCATCTCCCATCCTTCGAACTTGCGCACCAGCCCGGCCGCCTCGTAGCGGCGGACCTGCTCGTCCAGTGCGTACAGGAGTTGCTGCCCGGTCGTGGCGCCGGCGAACGCGGTGCGATGATGCTTGGTGCCGCCGAAGCGCCGGAAGTCGAGCAGGCCCTCGGGCGTCCGATTGAACATCACGCCCATCCGATCGAACAGGTAAATGATCGACGGCGCCGCTTCGCACATCGCCTTCACCGGCGGCTGATGCGCAAGAAAATCGCCGCCATAAATCGTGTCGTCAAAATGAATCATCGGCGAGTCGCCCTCGCCCTTGGTATTCACCGCGCCGTTGATTCCGCCTTGCGCGCACACCGAATGCGATCGCTTGACCGGGACGATTGAGAACAGATCGACTTGCTCGCCCTGCTCCGCGAGTTTCATCGCCGCGGTCAATCCTGCCAGCCCGCCGCCTACGATTATGTGATGCCCTGGCATTTGGTTTTCTCCTCAGGCGGGTGTGCGAAACGCAACCAGAATCGCGACGCTGACCACTGCCAGCACGACGAACAACAACACGCACACGCGATTGACCAGCGTTTGCGCCTTCGCGCCGACTGCTATGCCCCAGGTGATCGTGAAAGTAAAAATCCCGTTAGTAAGATGATAGACGCACGCCAGCGTCCCGACGATGTAAGTGGCGAGTATCAGCGGATTCATCATGAAACTATGCATCCGCGCGTAGTCGGTCTCGACGCCCGTGGTGTAGAAGTACGCGCGGGTCGTCAAGACGTGGAAGCCGATGAACAGGAACGCGACAATCCCGGTGATGCGCTGCAAAGTGTACTGGTAGTTGCGCTCGAAGGGGTAGTCGTTGGGCTGCGCGGTAATCGTGATGACGATTCCGTAAATTGCGTGGTAGAGGATCGGAATCCACAGCACCGTAGCTTCGACTGCGACCTGCAGCGGAATGTTGCGGGTGAACTCGGTCTCCTTCCACCACACCGGTCCGCCCTTCAGCACGAATGCATTTTCGAAAATATGGAAAAATAAAAATCCGCCGATCGGAATGATTCCCGACAGCGAATGCAATCTGCGCAGCAGCCAGTGGCGCTGGTCCGCGGTCATTCCCGTCGCGATCGCAGGCGCGGCAGCTGCTTCTGCTTCAGCCATAAGTCTTTCCTGAATCGCGCGCCCTACCCGGCCGCGATTACTTTGTCCATCGCCTCAACCAGTTCGCGCACGTGCCCGACCGAACTGTCGAACGCTGTCTTCTCGGCAGGAGTGAGCTGGATTTCCACCACGCGCTCGACCCCGCCCGCGCCTATCACGACCGGCACTCCCGCGAACAGTCCCTTCACGCCGTATTCGCCATCAAGATACGCGGCACACGGCAGCACCGACTTGCGATCGAGCATGTACGCCTCGACCATCTTGTAAACCGCAGTGCCCGCCGCGTAGTACGACGACGTTTTCATCAACTCGACGATCTCGCCGCCACCGCCACGCGTGCGCTTCTCGATTTCGTCGAGCCGCTTCGTCGCGATCAGCTTTTCGATTGGCTGGCCCCCGACCGTCGTGTAGCTGCGAATCGGCACCATGTCGTCGCCATGTCCGCCGAGCACCATCGCGGAAACACTTTCAGTCGAGACGCCCAACTCCGACGCGAGAAACGTCCGGTAGCGCGCCGAGTCGAGCACGCCCGCCTGTCCGACGATTCGTCCTTTCGCAAAACCGGTGACGCGCTTCAGTTGTGTAACCATCGCATCGAGCGGATTCGTAACCGCGATCACGAAAGCAGTCGGCGCATGTTTCTTGATTGCACTGCCGACATCGTTCATTACCTTCGCATTAATCTTGAGCAGGTCGTCGCGCGACATTCCGGGCTTGCGCGGCGATCCCGACGTGACGACGCAACAATCCGCGCCTTCGATCTGCTTGATGTCAGTGGTGCCGGTGACGTTGACGTCGATGCCCAGCACCGGCGCCGACTCCAACATGTCGAGCGCCTTGCCCTGCGGCAGACCTTCGATAATGTCGTAGAGCACGATGTCGCCGAGTCCGCGCAGGAAGCACAGATGAGCGCATGTCGCGCCGACATTACCTGCCCCGATGAACGCAATTTTCTTCCGAGCCACGCTTTTGCTCCCGCTCTCGATCTGAAGATTATCTTATATTCGCGTTTTTGTTAATGAGCAATACTTAAGTGATTCGGCGCGCCAAAAGCTCCCCAATATCGAAGCAGCCCACCACCCAAACGTGCGATAGATAGCAACGTTCACCGAGATTGTGAAGCAGTCCTACAGTTTGGTTCCCCTTCCCACTATGGGAAGGGGTTAGGGGTTAGGTGGTCGGTTTCAACCTCTCACTCAAGCGTGACGCAGCCATCGCGATAGCTCGCGAATGGTCGGACGTTTGCCGTACATCAGAATTCCCGTCCGGTAGATTCGCGCGCTGACGAACGTCACTCCGGCGATTGTCGCGATCAACAAGCTCAACGACAACGCGACCTGCCATAGCGGCGGATTGTGAACTGCAACCCGCTCGAACATCAGGATCGGCGAGCAGAACGGAAACAGCGACATCACCACCGAAGTCAGCGAGTCCGATTGCGTCGCGACCGGCAGAATCAATGCCGACGCCGCTATCAACGGCAGCACGACTACGAAGTTCCACTGCTGCGCTTCGTCGATCGAATTGAAGATCGCACCGACACCGGCGAAGATCGCGCTGTAAAGCAGGTAGCCCAGCGAGTAGAAAATCACGAAATAAACGACCAGCGATGGTCCCACGTCGAGCGCGGTCATCGCGGTGCGCAAGTACAGGCTGCGATACGCGCCGAACCCCGCCATCGACAGCCACAATCCAATCTGAGTCAGGCCGACGCTGCCGGTGCCGAGAATTTTCCCGGCCATCAGTTCCTGCGCGCTGGCCGCACACATCAACACTTCGGTAATCCGCGAACTCTTCTCTTCCATGACCGAGCGCATCACCATCACGCCGTAAGACAACAGCGAGAACAGCATCACGAACATCAAAATGAACACGACTACGGCGCCGCGCAGTTCGTTGTAGGTCGCCGACGTGTTGCCGGCGCGGACCGCGGTGAGATCGACCGGCTGCAGAGTCGCCGCGACGTCCACCGCGCTGCTCCCCTGTGTCACCATGCGCTGCGCGGCAAATGCATACGACAGCGCGTCGCCGAGACGGCCGCGCAAGATAAAATCGCCCATCCGGCGCGTCGTGAAGACGACGTGGCGCGAGGCGACCGCGGCGTCGTCGATCCAGACGTAACCTTCGATGTCGCTGCGGTTGAGCTTTTGGTCGAGTTGCGCACGCTCGGCCGGCGACGCTGGCGAGACGACTGAAGGTTCGTAGCGCGTGCCGTGCTGACGCATCAATTCGCCGCTCGCCAGTTCCGCAAGCGCGCGATTGTCCGAAGCGATCACGACTCGTGCCGGACGCTCGCTGTCGTTAATCATGCCGCGGGCGGCCGATGTGGTGATCAACGAGGGCAGCACGAGGAACGACGCCATCAGCACCGGGGTTACGAAGGTCGAGAGCAGGAACGATCGCGTCCGCACGCGCTCGAGGTATTCCCGCTTCGCGATGATCCAGACTTTTTTGAATGAGAACTCAGTCATGTTTGCCCGAAATTCGTTCGATGAAGATCTGTTCGAGCGACGGGTCCATCACCTGGAATCGGAGTACGCGCAACTGGCGCATCGCGGTCTGCAGCAATTCCTGCGAGTCGGCGCCGGGCTTCAGCCGCAGTTCGGCGTGATTGCCGTAGTCATTCAGCGAATCGACCAGCGGATTGCCGGCCAGGCATGAGCCGTCGCCTTCATAGTCGATCTGCACGAAGCGGCGGCCGTTCCCGTTTTTGACTTCGCTGAGACTCCCTTGCAGCACGGCCTTGCCGCGATTGATCAGACAGATCGAGTCGCACAGCCGTTCGACCTGGTCCATGCGATGCGTCGAGAACAGGATCGACTTTCCCGCCGCGCGAAGACCGACCAGCACGTCCTTCAGCTGCATCGTGTTGACGGGATCGAGGCCGGCGAACGGCTCGTCCATCACGATGAGATCCGGATCGTGCAGTAGCGCCGCGATGAACTGTATCTTCTGCTGCATACCCTTCGACAACTCATCGACCCGGCGATCGACCCAGTCCGCAATATCGAGGCGTTTGGTCCAGGCGCGCGTCCGCTCCTTCGACGTGGCGATCGACAGTCCCGCGAGCTGTCCGAGGAAGACGAGATTCGCGCCGACCGTCATCCGGCGGTACAAGCCGCGCTCTTCGGGCAGATATCCGACTCGCCGCAGCGCGCGACGGCGCAACGGTTCGCCAAAGAGCCGCACGACGCCTGAGTCGGGCGAGGTGATACCGATCATCATGCGGATGGAGCTGGTCTTGCCGGCGCCATTGGGTCCGAGCAGGCCGAAGATGTGTGCGGGAGGAATCGAAAACGAGATCCCGTCAACGGCCTTGTAGCCGCCGTACGATTTACGGACTTCGAGCAGTTCTACCGACGGCGCCACTACGCGTTCAGTGCGCCCACACGAGTTGCGGGTTGGTCTCCCAGGGATAGACGTGAACCATCCAGCCGAAAACTTGCGGGTAGAAGCGGCCGCCCGCGGCGTCGCAGGCTTCCTTGGTTGCGATCGATCCGTTGAAGCCGAACTTGGTCCAGTCAGCCGACTTGATGTCGGTGCCGCGCGGCGGGAAGCACAGATTGATATGCCGATGCCATCGCGCGACGCTCAGCGGCACGCGCTCGTTGAGCTGATCGACCGTCGCGCCTTTGCGGTCGGTGTACATCGCGCCAATCAGCTTGTAGCCGCCGTCATCGGTGCGTTGGTAGAGCAGCGACGTCGGCTCATTCGGATCGAAAGTGAACGCCGCCTTGAGTCCGTTCAAGTTCCGGGTGAAATGTACGACCGGTTGCTTGAACTCAGGATGAAACGGCTTGAAGCCGTCGGCTTCAGCGACGTGATAGTCCTTGTACTTCGCGAGCGATGCTGCAGGTCGGTGACCAGCACCGCGGCGCGCGCTTTGTCGGCGTCATTGCCGGGACGCAGATCGGTGTACGCCATGTGCAGCGACATATTTTTCATGTCGCCATGACCCATATGCATGTCGTGATCCATCGCCTCGTCGGCCGACATCTGCGACATGTCGTGGCCGCTCATATCCATCCCCTTCATGTCTTCGGCGAAGGCTGCAACCGATACGGCGAGCATTGCCGCGAGCACCGAAGCGATTTTCGCGGCTGATATTCGAGCCAGCATTGAATGATTTCTCCAACCGGAAAGTCTATTCTCTGAGACGATAGCAGCCAATGATCCAATGCCCGCGTTCTGATAGAAATGAACACAGGGACAGGAGGCAAACAATGAAGATTGGAACTCTAGCAGCGATTGCGATTCTGGCTTGTTCTTTCGCCCTCGCGCCTAACACGGTTCGAGCCGACGAAGACGATTGGTACCAGGGGCAGCAGGGACAGTGGGTCCATCACGGCAAGAAATGGCGATGGGAAAGCACCCATGGCGACCAGTGGTATCAAGGGAAACAGGGACATTGGTACCAGGACAAGAAAGGCTGGCATTGGTACGGCAACGACGGCGACGAGTATCGCCAGGGACCGCACGGCTGGGTGTGGGCACACAATCGATAGCATGTTCTGACTGATCGACGACCCCAGGAGAGGCTCACGCGTATAACCCGTGAGCCTCCTTTTTGGGAGAGCCGGGAGAATTGGGATGAAGACCTGGTCGCACATATCGGTAAGTCCGATTGCGGGAGCGTTAGGCGCTGAAGTTAGCGGCGTTCATCTGGGAGAACTGGGAGACGGCGCGCTCAGCGAGGTGCGTGAAGCGTTCGTCGAGCACCAGGTGCTGTTCTTTCGCGATCAGGAAATTACCCGCGACCAGCACAAGGCGTTCGGGCGTCACTTCGGCACGCTCCAGATTCATCCCTACCTGCAGCCGCTCAAGGAGCAGGGCCATCCGGAGTTCGTCGTGCTGCAAAGCGACGAACAGCATCCGTACCTGGCGGAGGCCTGGCATAGTGACGTGACTTTCATGGACGAGCCGCCGCTAGGATCGGTGCTGAAATGCATCGTCGCGCCGGAGTTCGGCGGCGACACGATGTGGGCGAGCATGTACGCGGCCTATGAGGGTCTGTCCGACAAGATGCAGCGGATGCTTTCAGACCTTGTCGCGATTCACGATACCACGCGCACCTTCTCGCGCACCGGCTATAAGACCGACCACCTGGGCGGTACGCCGTCGCCGAAGGTCCTATCGGCGGAGCATCCGGTGGTTCGCACTCATCCGGAGAGCGGCCGCAAAGGGCTTATTCGTCAACTCGACATTCACGTCGTCGATCAAAGGAATGAAGCCGGCGGAGAGTGAGGCGCTGCTGGGCTTTCTGTACAGGCATATCACGACGCCGGATTTCAGTTGCCGCTTCCGATGGCGTCCTAACTCGGTTGCAATGTGGGACAACCGATGCACGCAGCATCGAGTGGTCGCAGACAATCGTACCGCGAACCGCCGGATGGAACGCATAACGATCAACGGCGACAAACCCTTCTAAACTCCAACTTGGGTGTGCGCAATGGCGGTCATTCCTGGCCGATTGCTCGCTAACCGCGCGATATTGCTCGGTTTTTCGCAAATATGTTTCACGTGAAACGTCGATTAGTTCAGGAGAACAAAACACGAAGATAGTAAGTTGTTAGAATTTCTCGGGCCATTTTCTGGCGGCGTGGAACACTCGCAGGATTTCGACGGTCTCGTCGCGCACGCGATAAGGAACGATGTAGACTGTCCCGCTTATCACGAGCTCGCGAGTGCCGGGGACGCGGCCGGGACGGCCCGAGGCTGGATGGGTGGCTAGGCGATCGACGCTGGTTGCGATTAGATCCACAATTCGCGCGGCGGCTTGCGGGTTGTCGCGTGCGATGTACTCGGCTTCTTGGTCGAGATTTTTAAGCGCGCGCTTAAGCCATCTTACGCGCACGGCGGCTCCACTTCTTCACCACCGTTTGGACTTCTTTTGCAGTTGCGAAATTGCCTGCGTCGGCCTCCTTCAGGGCTGATTTAATTTCAGCGATTTGCCATTCGTTCAGTTCGATGAAAGCGCGGATCGCTTCTGCGGCTACGTAGGAATTGGTCCGGTCCATCGCCTTGGCGAGTTTTTCGAGGCGGGTCCTGGTTTTGCGATCGACTCGGATCGTCATTACTTCGGACATGCTTGTATTGTGAAGTATACATCCGCATACCGCAAGTCGTGGTTTATCTAAAACGATCACCCCGCTTTTGCTATGCGGTCTGGTTGAGTTGCCGACTGATCAACTTTCCTGAGGCCGATGATCGCGGCGATCAGGCATGCGGCTATTAGAATCGACATTCCTCCAGGGCCTGCGAAGAAATATTCCCATCCGATCGCGCTGAGTAAGATCTCAGCTACAAGGATAGTAGTGATCAAAGGCAGTGCGAGTCTCGGCTCTTCGCGGCTTAGGGTGCTTAGCTGCCAGATCAATACCGCCAAAATCGCGAACACAACTGTGATGCATAACTCATAGCCTTGGTAGAAGTCCCAGTGGCTGCGAATCACGCCCGCAATCGGGAAGTGAAAGGATTGCATCGCCGCAAACACCGCTTGTTCGGCTGGGCCGCGGCTCGGAGAGTCCATCGACGCGATCGTGTGAAACAATGCGCCGAGACCTTGAAGCGCAGCTCCTATTCTAAGCCAAGTCGAGGGTTTCATAGCACTACCTCCCTCATAGGACGTAAGCTCAGGTAGCTTAGGCCGCATCCGCGCGCGTCGTAAATCGCTGCAGGATCATGCCCCAGCCATCGCTGTAGCCCTGGCCCTGCTTCTGCATGACCGGCCCCGCTTCCCATCCGCGATGCTCGAGCTCGACTCGAGTGCCCGAGCCGTCGGCGGCGAATTTAACCTCGACCTCGGTCGGCGCCTCCCAACCGGGATCTTTCCAGGTGAACTTTACTACGTGCGGCGGCTGAAATGCGGTGATGCGGCCAACTTCGAATTCGGTGCCGTCGGTAAATCGCTCGAAAAATCTGCCGCCTACGCGGCCCTCGATAAAAATGTCCTTGGCCTTTTCACCGCCGAACGAAAACCCTTCCTTCAGCGGCCACCATTTGCCGATTTCCTCGGTGAAGACTCGGAATACAACTTCCGGCGGGCGCTCCACTCGAATCGATTTTCTAATCGTCATCGGTTTTCCTCCACGTAGCGCCTGAATGCGTTCAGGGTGGTATCCCAGAACCCGCCTACTTCTTCTAATTTTTTGATCAATTCCTGGACCGCGAGTTGTCCGCGCGGCGCGAGCTCGTAGATTCGCTCGCGCCCTACTTTCTTCGCCCGGATAAGACCGGCCCGCCCGAGCATCCGGGTGTGCTTGCAAATCGCCGGACGGCTGATCGTGAAACCCTCGGCCAACTCGCCCGCGCGGCACGGCTTGTCGGCAAGCCTCCGCAGCAATTCCCGGCGAGTTGAATCAGCCAGCGCCCCGATGGTCGCATCTATCGGCATCGAGAAAATATGTAACCCAACGGTTACGCATATGTCAAGCGATATTAGTCAGCTCCGACGGAGTTCGCAGAGAGCCTCGTATTAAGCTAGTTTGGGCGCGCGGGGGTATCTTCATGTTCACATTCAGTTCTGCTCGTCTTGCTGTTTGGGTACTGGTTGCGCTGCTCACCGTGGGGACAGAAGTGCTCACACATGATTTTGCCGCAGCAGCAGATCTTGCTACCGCCGCGAAGAAATCCCAACCCGAGCCGCAGCGCGCACCATCGCGCGATGTCATCTTCATCCCAATCGGCCCACAGCCCGCGCACGTGCCGACACTCAAAATCAAACCCGGCAAGCACGACTTCGGCCAGGTGATCGTCCCCCTGATGAGTGCGCCGCAGACGATAATGGTCACCAACAATTCGAAGTCAGCCTCGGTCGAATTTACAAGTATCGTTGCTGCGCCGCCTTTCTCGATTCAAAGCGACGGCTGCTCCGGCATGCCGCTGGCAGCAGGCAGTTCATGCAACGTTGAGGTCGTGTTCCATCCGACCGTTACCGGGAAGATCACGAAGAAGAAGGCCCTGACCTTCACCGACTCGGCGAGGAAGAGCCCGCAGCACGTCGAGCTCTCGGGACAGGGCATCGTCGGCGCAACTCCGACGCCGACCTCTACGGCGACGCCCACGAAAAGTGCGTCACCTACGCCCACTGTGACCGGCACGCCTACGAGTTCTGCGACGCCTACGCTTACTGTCACGCGTACACCCACGCAGTCCCCGACGGGGACGCCAACTAAAGCCTGCAATGGGACGTGCACTCCGACGGCGACCGCCAGCGGATCCCCCACGATCTCAGCGACGCCCGCGACGCCTACGCTTACTGTTACGCATACACCCACGCAATCCCCGACGGCTACGCCAACTAAGGTCTGCAGTGGGACATGCACTCCGACGGCGACCGCCAGCGGAACCCCTACGATCTCAGCGACGCCGACGATGACGCCGACGTCCCCGTTCACGCCTACGCCCTCGGCGACTGCAACCGCTACCTGTACGCCAGAATCAGAGCCAACCCCATTCGTAGCGGGGCTAGTGCTGATTGCGGGCGGTCAGGCTTCCAATGGAACTCCGCTGAACACCGCAGAGGTGTTCAACCCGGCCACCAACACCTTCACGCTAACAACCGCGCCGGCATTTGGCGGCAGCAATATGAACGATGGCCGATACAGCCACGCGGCAGCGCCGTTACACTCTACTGGCGGCGATATCCTGGTGTCCGGCGGTTTCGACAGCATGGGCGTTGCAAAGAGTACGGAGACATACTCGGGAATCACCCACCAGTTTACTCCTGGCGCGGATATGCTTGATTCACGGCAAGGCCACACCGCGACCTCACTGGCGCGCTTTAAGGTGCTGATCGCAGGCGGGCAAGACGCCAGCGGCACCGTGCTGAACTCAGCGGAGGTTGTCTTCGGCACAGCGACGGGCCTGATGAATACACCGCGCGTCGACGCGGCTGCGACCGTGGAAAAGGCCGCTGTGGGCGTTTCGCGAAGTGACACCTGCCCCGGACCGGTGATCATTACCGGCGGCTCAGACGGCCTGATGGCATTGCAATCAGCGGAGCTATTCGACCCCAACAGTTTGAGTTTTACGTTAACCGATGCGGCCTCGCTCGGCGGCACTCAAATGAACACTGCGCGTGTCTTCCACACTGCGACGTTACTGACCAACTCGGGCGATCTACTGGTGCTGGTTGCGGGCGGTGAAGGCGTTGCTGGAGCTGCCCAATCGAGTGCAGAGATTTTCACCGTGGCGACCAACAAGTTTGCGCTTACGACCGCCCTGGGCGGGACCGACATGACAGTTGCTCGCGCTAAGCAGACTGCGACGGCGCTCGGGCCGACTACGGTATTGATCGCTGGCGGGATCGATAGTTCAGGTATTGCCCTGGCTAGTGCAGAGACGTTCGATCTCTCCACCAACTCCTTCACCGCTGTAGGATCGATGCATAGCGCGAGGTTCAATCACGCGGCCGCATTACTTGCGAACGGCAAGGTGCTGATCACCGGCGGCGAAGATGGAAGCGGGAATACTCTCAATACTGCTGAGATCTTCGATCCAGTGACGAACACATTCAAGCTGACCACGGACGCATCGCTCGGCGGCAACAACATGAACGTCGCGCGCAAGCTGCATACGGCAACCGCGTACTAGTGGCGAGAGGCGCCCCGCCCACTGATGGCGAACAAAAAAGTTATCGTGGTCGGGGCGGGGATGGCTGGACTTGCGGCGGCTTACCGGCTCCGCAACGCCGGCATCGATGTGACCGTGCTCGAATCGAGCGGCCATGTCGGCGGCCGGCTCGGTACCGATTCGCGCGACGGTTATATGATCGAGCGCGGTGCACAATTGATCACCAGCACCTATCGCAACGCGCTCGGCCTGGTGAAGGAATTGGGCCTGGAGGCGGAACTGCGGCCGACCAGCCCGTGGATGGCGATCGTCAAGGACGGCGGCCGCGACGGATGCCGTCGGGCGCGATGTTCCCGATTTACGCGCTTACCACCGGACTGGTCAGCCTGCCCGACCTCGCGCGCTTCATCTGGCATACGACGAAACTGAAATGGCCGCCGGTCGATAACTACGCGGCGTGGGCGGAGTACGACGATGAGGATACCGCGCGATGGTGTGGGCCGCGGATGGGCCGTGCCACTGATTATCTGGTCGAGCCGCTGGTTGCGGGCGGCTTGCTCTGCATGATCGAGGAAACCTCGCGCGCAGCGACGCTGGCGACGTTGGCGCTCACCGACAACGGCCGCGGCAAGGAGATGACGCTGAGCCGCGGGCTCGGCGCGTTCCCCGACGCGCTCGCGGCGAAGGTCAACGTCAAGCTCGAGTCACCGGTGCAGTCTATCGAGGTTCGCGACGATGGCGTTGTAGTGCAGCTATCGGGCGAACAGATGCGCGCCGACCATGTCGTGCTCGCGGCGACGGCTCCGATCGCGTCGCGGCTGTATCGCGGCGGTGACGAGGTCGAGCGCCGCCTGATGGCGACTGAGTACGCGCCGACGGTCAAGATTGGTCTCGCTACCAGCCGTCATTGGCGCGATGAACCGGCGCTGAAAGACGTGTGGGGCTTTTTGATCCCGCGTCCCGACCGCCAACTCATCGCCTCGGCCACGCTCGAATCGGCCAAGGATCTCGCGCGCGTGCCGGACGGCGAGATGCTGAACCTGTTCGTCAAGCCGGAAGCGGCGGGCGCGATGATGGATCTGTCGGACGACGAGATCGTCTCTAAAGTGCTGCCGGATATCGAGCGATTCTTCCCCGGCGTCACCGCGACGAAGCGCTTCGCGCAAATCGTGCGATGGCCCAACGCGCTGCCCAAGTCTCCGGTCGGACGCAGCCGCGACCTGGCGGAATACAGGAAGTCGCGACCGTCATCGCATCGCGTGCTGCTCGCGGGCGATTACATGGGCCTCCCGCATTTCGAGTCAGCAATCGAAACCGGAATGTGGTGCGCGGATCAGATAATCCAGCAACCTAACCCCTAACCCCTTCCCGAGCGGGAAGGGGAACCGGATAAAGAAGAATCGCAGCTCACATATTATCCACGATCGCTTTGCCGAACTCCGAGCACTTCAGCAATTTCGCCCCGGTCATCAGCCGCTCGAAATCGTAGGTCACTTCTTTCTTGCTGATCGTTTTCTCGAGTCCGCGAATGATTCCGTCGGCAACTTCCTGCCATCCCATGTGCTCGAACATCAGCACGCCCGACAATATCACCGAGCCCGGGTTCACCTTGTCCTGATTGGCGTACTTGGGCGCGGTGCCGTGGGTCGCCTCGAAGATCGCGTGACCGGTCAGATAGTTGATGTTGGCTCCAGGAGCGATTCCGATGCCGCCGACCTGCGCCGCGAGCGCGTCTGAGATGTAGTCGCCGTTGAGGTTCATCGTGGCGACGACGTCGAATTCGTCGGGCCGCGTCAGCACCTGCTGCAGCGTGATGTCCGCGATCGCATCCTTGACCAGCAACTCGCCGGCGGGCGGCTTGCCGTTGCAATCGTCCCATCCTACCGCCTTGCCTTTGTACTCGCGCCGGACCAGTTCGTAGCCCCAATCGCGGAACGCGCCCTCCGTGAACTTCATGATGTTGCCCTTGTGCACGAAGGTCACGCTCTTGCGCTTGTGACGAATCGCGTAATCGAGCGCGGCGCGAACCAGCCGCTCGGTGCCTTCACGCGAGATCGGTTTGATCCCGATGCCCGACGTGTTGGGGAAGCGGATTTTCTTGACGCCCATTTCGTCCTGCAGAAACTTGATGACTTTCTTCGCCTCGGGCGACTCGGCCGGCCATTCGATTCCCGCGTAGATATCTTCGGTGTTCTCGCGGAAGATCACGACGTCGAGTTTTTCGGGATGCTTCACCGGGCTCGGCACGCCGGCGAAGTAGCGCACCGGGCGCAGGCATACGTAGAGGTCGAGCATCTGGCGCAGCGCGACGTTGAGCGATCGGATGCCGCCGCCAATCGGCGTCGTCAGCGGACCCTTGATGCCGACCAGGAATTCGCGGAACGCCTCGACGGTCTCGTCGGGCAGCCAGTTCTTCCACTGATTGAACGGCTTCTCGCCCGCGAAAACTTCCATCCACGCGATCTGCCGCTTGCCGCCGTAAATTTTCTTGACCGCGTTGTCGAAGACGTACTGCGACGCGTGCCAGATGTCGGGGCCGGTGCCGTCGCCTTCGATAAACGGAATGATCGGGCGGTCGGGAACGTTCAGAGTGTGATTGGCGCCAAGGGTAATCTTTTCGCCGTTGCTGGGAACCTTGATGTGCTCGTATGCCATCGGAGTCGCAATTCGCCTCGTGTTTTGATGATAGAGCGCACCCGCAACGCGCGTTTTTTCAACGACGTCCCGCAGCGCTCAGAGTATCCGGCTATCATATAGCAAAGGATTCGTGATGCCAGTATCGAAAAATCGGCGTCTCCTCACTAACGGGAAATTTGAGATCGCGCTATACTCGCGCCGACGCCTCACCCGGAGCTGCTGATGGATTTTACTTACACTGCCGAGCAGGAAAAATTTCGCGCTGAAATTGCGGGCTGGCTCGAAAAGAACTCCGCCGAAGCTTTCGGGCGCAAGGGCGAAGGCCTCGGCGGCTCGACCGCCAGCTTGCTCGACGTGCGCGACGACGGCCGCTGGGCTCAACTCCTCGACTACCATCGCCGGCTCTACAAGGCCGGTTACGTCGCGCTGCATTGGCCCAAGGAATGGGGCGGTGGCGGCGCGAGCATGATCGATCAGGCTATCTACCAGGACGAAGTGCTGCGACTCGGACTCCCGCTCTACGGCGCCAATCAGCTCGCGATCGATCGAATCGGCCCGACTATCATGCATCTCGGCACCGAGCAGCAGAAAAAGCGCTACCTGCTCAAGATGCTCACCGGCGAGGAAATCTGGTGCCAGGGTTATTCGGAACCCGGCGCCGGCTCCGACCTGGCGGGACTGCAGACGCGCGCGGTACTCGACGGCGACAGCTTCGTAATCAACGGCCAGAAAGTGTGGACCAGTTTGGCGCATCGCGCAGACTGGCAGGTGCTGCTGGTGCGTACCGATCCGTCCGCGCCGAAGCATAAGGGCATTTCGTATTTGCTCGTCGATATGCACAGCCCCGGAATCACCGTGCGGCCTCTTGTTCAAATCACCGGCGATGCTGGCTTCAACGAGGTCTTCTACGACAACGTGCGCGTGCCCAAGGAAAACCTGGTCGGCGATCTGAACGCCGGATGGCAGGTGTCGATCGCGACGCTGATGTACGAGCGTGTTTCCGGCGGCACGCGGCATCCGGTGGAACGCACGATCGGCGAACTGCTCGAGCTCGCGAAGAAGGTGGATTTCGAGGGCGCGCCCGCATGGAAGCATCCTTATGTGCGCCAGAAGCTGGCGCAGTTCGCAGTCGAAGCGCGATGCCTCCGGCTGTCGCGTTACCGCTCACTGTCGGCGCAGCTCAAGGGAAAAGTGCCGGGCGCTGAGAGTTCATTCGGCAAACTGTTCGCGACCGAACTGAACCTGCGAGTCGCGATGTTCGCCGACGAGATGCTCGGTGCGTTCGCCAACGTCGAAGGCGGCAGCCTCGGCGCAATCGAAGGCGGCCGCTGGATGCATCGCACACTCGCCGCCCGCGGGCTGACAATCGCGGCCGGCTCGAGCGAGATCCAACATAACATCATCGGCGAGCGCGTCCTGAAGCTGCCGAAGGGTTAGCGCGTGCGACGCCCGTTCTGGTTCCCTCGCCCCACGTGGGGAGAGGGTTAGGGTGAGGGACGTTTGTGCGGCGCGATTGTCTGTTGCGCCGCACATCCGGAATCATGCCAAAACTGAAGAATTTTTGTCCCTCACCCGCCGCGCTCGGAGGCACGTCGGCCTCTCCCCTCGTGGGGCGAGGCAATTCGCTGCGCTACCGCGCGGAATCGAGGAGCTTCTGCAGACCGCTCGTATCGCCCCGCTCGTTCGCCGTCTCGCCGGCGCGATCATAGAGCACTTTACCGTCGCGATCGATCACCGCGATCGTCGGGATGTAGCCGTGATAGTAGCGACTTATCAACGCCTGCTGCGCGAGTGACGGATTTCGCAAATCGACGACGACGAAACTAATCTTGTCTCTGTATTGTGGATAAACCTGGACCAAACGCTCGGCTTCGCGCGCGGTGTTCCAGCAGTTGGCGGTGCCGAAAAAGATCACAGTCGCATGGTCATTCGCGATCGAACCGTCGGCAAGGTTTTTCCCTTCAATCGGAAAATTTGAACTAGAATCGTCCGAAAAAGAGAGATCGGGCGCCAGCTTCAAATCGGTAGCCGGCGCGCTGGGAATTTCCGCAGCGAGCGCGATCGCAAAGATCAGACTGACAACAATCGAAACAGAAACTGTGAGCGCTTTGAGGTTTGGCTTCATATCACATTAACCGATCGACGGGGTTATATGGTTCCAGCGAGCGCATCCGCCACCTCATTAAGATGCATGATTCGGGCAAAAGGTAACAGAATGAATACCTCGCCATACGGACCGCACGGCGACGGCGCGGAAATCGCGTATGCGATCGTCGATTCGGCGCTCGGGCGCCTGCTAGTGGCATGCACCGAGCGCGGGATCTGCTTCGCCGCGATGGGCGAAGCAGATCGGACGCTGGTCGCCGAGCTTGTCGGCGACTATCCGCGAGCGACGATTCGGGTCGCAGACCCGAATCGTCGCGATGACTCGCGCATCGGCCTGTGGGCCGATGCGCTCGCCGGATACATCGCCGGCCGCTCGAAGATGCCCACGCCGCCGATGGATATTCGTGGCACGCCCTTTCAGTTTGCAGTATGGGACCAGCTCCGTGCGATCCCAGCGGGCGAAACGCGCTCGTATTCCGAAATCGCGCAGCGAATCGGGCGCCCGCGCGCAATCCGCGCCGTCGGCACCGCCAACGGCGCCAATCCAGTATCGATTATCATTCCATGCCATCGCGCGATTCGCGCGTCGGGCCATCTCGGCGGCTATCGATGGGGATTGGAGCGCAAGCGAAAGTTGCTGGAGATGGAATTGCGATTGAGCCGAGGAACCTAACCCCCGGCCCCTTCCCGAGCGGGAAGGGGAGCAAGAGTTATTTTTAGCTATAGTCAGGACATACCCTGGATTGGGGAGGCCCAACGCGCGAAGACCGTGTCCGAGATCTTTTCGAGCGTCGGTAAGAACTCGGCGGCTTGAGCGATCATACGATCGGCGGGAATATTTTCGCGGACCAAATCTTTTGCGAATGCATCGGCCATCGCGGCGACGCTCGCTTGCGTTACCTCGAAGTGAAACTGGAGTCCGTATGTCTTGTCGCCGTGGCGAAACGCCTGGCATGGAGTTTTATCTGACGAGGCTAGCGACACCGCGCCCCTAGGCAACTCGAACATGTCGCCGTGCCAGTGAAATGGAGTTATTGTCGCGGTAAATCGCGCATCAGGCGATCGTCCTTTGCCGAATCGCTCAAGCGGATCGGATGCCATCCGATTTCCTTTCCGTTCGGATTCCTTTCGACCTTCGCGCCGAGCGCCGCCGCGAGAATCTGCGCGCCCAGGCATACTCCCAGCACGGGCAGATTCGATTTCATCGCGTCCTCGATAAGGCGCATCTCGTCGCGCAGCCACGGATAGCGATCCGTCTGATAAACACCCATCGGACCGCCCATGACGATTAGACCGCCCGCGCCTTTCATGCTCGCCGGCACCGGCTGGCCTTCATTCACCCGCACGTATTGCCACGCGAGCGCAGCACCTTCGAGTGCGTCGGCGATGGTGCAGAGATTCTCGACCGGGTGATGCTGCAAAATATAAATCTTGGCCACGGGAGCCGTCTCTTCAACCAGAAATAATAGCTGGTGTCGAATCGTTGTAAAAACTGCAAATGTTTTCGCGCGCGCGCTGGATATTTGGCTTGGTTCGTGGTTTGTCGTCAATAGACATCGATGCAGCGAATGACCGCGACGATCCTCTCGGGTTTGCTTGTCCTGTCTGTGACGGGTTGTGCAGTCAAGCGCGAGTTGGCTCCGCAAAGTATTCCACGGTCGGCCGAGCTGCGAAGCGAGCGATTGCCGCTGACTGTCGCCGTGATCGGCGATCCCAATCTGACCTTCGCGTATCCCCGGTATTTCAAGGCGTTCGACGAGGTCCTTAACCCTGGCCTTGCGCAAACTTTGCAGAGCGCGTTTCGCGGAAATTTTCAGAATGTGAACGTGGTCGAGGCTGAACGCGCAGCATACGGCGCCGATCTGTTCGCGTCGCCGGCGCTGACGCTTACCGATCCGATGAAGTTGACGGTGACCTTCGTCGATCCGCGTTCACGCACTATCGTTGCGGAATTTTCCTCCGAGCGATCATGCGACGGCAATGCTCCCGGCGTTTACGATCACCTCATAACCGACCTTGTGTTGTTCACCGCGGTTGTGGTCTTTCCTCCTGCGGACCGCCTGGTCACGCATGAAATCGACAAGCACACTGCCGATCGTTTCAACGCTGCGTTCGAGCCCGCGATTGCGCGGATGGCCGGCGATATCGCGCTCAAGGCGTCGCGCGATCCGCATCTCCAATCGTTCGCAAAGCCGCGCCTTCAGTCCGTGGCGCTGCAACCGTAGATACCCTATAGGAGTTGTGGAGCGCGCGCGGCGCGTGGACTCAGAAACCGGAACCGGCTTCGCGTGCGCGAAGCTGTCCGAGATCCTTCCTGCCGCTCGCGTTGCTCGCTTCGTCAGGATGACAGCCTAAAGTAAAGTGCCGCGGCGGATGCGGCCGAGATGCGTGTAGGCGCGCTGGGTGGCGACGCGGCCGCGCGAGGTGCGCGCGAGGAATCCTTCCTGCAGCAGGTAGGGCTCGTAAACTTCCTCGATAGTGTCGGACTCCTCGCCGACCGCGGCGGCGAGGCTCTCGACCCCGACCGGTCCGCCGTCGAACTTGTCGATGATCGCGCCGAGGATCGCGCGGTCCATCTTGTCGAAGCCGGCCGTGTCGATTTCGAGCAGCTCGAGCGCGGCCAGTGCGATCTCGCGCGTGACGACCGGCGCTTCATTGACCTGCGCGAAGTCGCGCACGCGGCGCAGCAGCCGGTTGGCGATTCGCGGCGTCCCGCGCGATCGCGACGCCAGCTCGTGCGCGCCAGCCTCGTCGATCGACACGTTTAACAACGCCGCGGAGCGACGCACAATCTCGCCGAGTTCATCGTGATTGTAAAAGTCGAGATGGAAATGCTGGCCGAACCTGTCGCGCAGTGGCGAGCTGAGCAAGCCGGATCGCGTGGTCGCACCGACCAGCGTGAACGGATTCACCGACAGCTTCATCGTCCGCGCGCCCATCCCCTCGCCCACCACGATATGGAACTCGAAATCCTCCATCGCGGAGTAAAGCCGCTCTTCGACCACCCGCTGCAAGCGATGAATCTCGTCGATGAACAGCACGTCGTGCTCTTCGAGATTGTTCACGATTGCGGCGAGGTCGGCGGCGCGCTCGATCGCAGGCCCCGAGGTTACGTGGACGTTGACCCCGAGCTCGCGCGCGATGATATGCGCGAGCGAGGTCTTGCCTAGGCCCGGCGGTCCCGCGAACAGCACGTGATCGAGCACTTCGGCGCGTCCGCGCGCGGCATCGATCGACATTCCGAGAATCTTCTTGGTGCGCTCCTGTCCGATGAACTCCGCGATAGCGCGCGGGCGCAAGGCGAGGTCGATACGGCGATCGTCTTCGTGACCTACACGCGCAGTGATGCGTCCTTCAACCGGCGTCGCCGCTGCGCCTCGCATTTTCGGTGGCTTTACTTTTCGCCAAGCAGCACCGCCAACGACTTGCGAATTATTGTTTCAGGATTCTGCGCGCCGCCCGTGTCGGCGGCTATGACCGCGTCAACCGTACGCTTCGCCTCAATCGGTTTCATGCCGAGATTCACCAGCGCGGAAATTGCTTCGTCCGCAGGACCTGCCGGTCGTCCATTGCCTTCAGGCGCCGACCGAATATTGCCGTTGGACGCGCTGGTGGATGGCGCCGACATCTTCAAGTCGGCGACTTTGTCGCGCAGTTCGCGCACGACCCTTTCCGCGACCTTGGGACCAACGCCCGGCACCGCGTCGATTCGCTCGATATCGCCGCTGCCGATCGCCGTGACGAGTTCTTCGGGTGCGAGCACCGACAGGATCGCCAGCGCGAGCTTCGGCCCAACGTGCTGCACGCTCATCAGCAGGTCGAAGGCGCGCTTCTCGGTCGCGCTGGAAAATCCGTAGAGCAGGAGCGCGTCTTCGCGCACTACCTGCCGGATCATGAGCGCGACGCGCTCACCGATTTGCGGCAATCGATAGTAGGTGCTCAGCGGAATCAACACTTCGTAGCCGACGCCGCCGGTTTCGATCACGATGCGTCCTGCGTCACGAACTGCGAGCGCGCCTGACAGTGTCGCAATCATAGCGGCACGATCCTCAGTTTGCTCCGGCGCGCCGCGGGCGGACGGAAGCGCTCGACCGCCGCGACCAGGTTGGGCATGCGGCCGCGTCCGAGATGGCACATCGCAATCGCGAGCGCGTCGGCGGCGTCCTCGGCAAGCTCGATCGCCGGGTCGAGCCTCAGCAGATTGCGCACCATATATTTCACCTGCGCCTTGTCGGCATGCCCGTGTCCGGCGACGCACAGCTTAACTTCGTTGGGCGGATATTCGTACATCGCGAGGCCGCGCTCAGCCGCCGCCAGCATCGCCATCGCGCGCGCCTCGCCAAGACGGAACGCGCTCTGCACATTGGTCGCGACGAAATGACGCTCGAGACTCAGCTCGGTCGGAGAGAACTCGTCGATGATGTCGAGAAGGCTTTCGTGAATGTGCCGCAGCCGCGTCGGGCCTCGCGCGAGCGACGCACATCGAATTGTGCCGGCGGTCACGTAACGCGCGCCCGGCCCTTCGACCACCCCGTAACCGCATACCGCGCTCCCGGGATCCACCCCGAGTATCCGCATACCCCACCTCCTCAACAGTGCCCGCGCGCGCCGTCAGGCCGCCGAGAACTGCGCCATCTCTTCGTCGCTGATGTCGAAATTCGCGGCGACGTTCTGCACGTCGTCGTGATCTTCGAGTTCTTCCATCAGCTTGAGCACCTGCTCGGCCCCATGGCCGGAAACTGCAACCGTATTTTCCGGAATCCGCGTCTGTTCCGAATGTGCGATCGCGAGCCCGGCTTTTTCCAGCGCGTCGCGCACCGCATTCAGCTTGTCGGGCGACGTCAACACCTGGAACGTGTCGCCATCGCTGGTGACGTCATCGGCGCCGGCATCAAGCGCGAGCTCCAGCAGCTTGTCCTCGTCGATCGCGGATTTTTCGATTCCAATCACGCCGCGCTTTTTGAACATCCAGCCGACGCATCCGACTTCGCCGAGGTTCCCGCCATGCCGCGAGAAGACGAAGCGCAACTCCGCGACCGTGCGATTGCGATTGTCCGATAGCACGTCAACCATTATCGCGACGCCGCCAGGGCCGTAGCCTTCGTAGGTGATTTCCTCGAGCGACGCGCCCGCGATTTCGCCGGTGCCCTTTTTGATTGCGCGATCGATGTTGTCGTTGGGCATCGATTGCTTCTTGGCGACGGTCACCGCGGTGCGCAGTCGCGGATTGGAATTGATGTCACCGCCGCCGAGCCGAGCCGCGATCGTGATTTCCTTGATCATCTTGGTGAAGACGCGGCCGCGCTTGGAATCGGTGATCGCCTTCTTGTGCTTGATCGAACTCCATTTCGAATGACCCGACATGGCAATTACCTTCTGCGGGGCCACCTCGGCGGGCGGGTCCCGAACGCTGCGAGAGTATCATAAAGTTTCGCGCAAGGGGGAATGGCGCACACATAGATAAGCATGAACGATCGCGGGCGATTCCGGCCGTGTCTGTTATCATGCCGTCGCGTATGCGCATCCGAACTGTAGTGAAGGCTATTCTGTGGGCTGCGGCGATTGCATTGACTGCGCTGTTGGTTCTTATCGTCTGGGAAATCTTTCCCGGGAAGCCGGGCATCGCGAAGAGCCTCAAGTTCGACGGATTCGTGGTGCTTCCGAAGGGTCGCCGCGCCGGCATGCTCACCGTGATGGACTATCTCACCCTAAACGGCGAAGACCTCTTCGTCACCAATGTGAGCACCGGCACTGTTTACAAGATCCCATTGCACGGCGACGGATTGCCCGCCACCAGCGACGTGTCGATGTTCGAGTCGGAACCGGCGGCACACGGCGTCGTCATCGATCCGGAAAGCCACATGGCGTATGTAACGCGCAGCGAAGCGGACACCGTCGATATCTTCGACCCCGCGAAGATGAGTCTCGTCTCGCGCATTCCGGTTGCCGATGACCCCGACGGAATCTTCTATATTGCGGCGTACAAGACCATCTACGCTGCCAGTGGCGATGGAAAAACGGCGACTCTGATCGATCCTGCAACGCGGAAAGTGTCGGCAACAATCTCTCTACCGGGAAAACCCGAGTTTGGGGTTTTCGACACAAAAACAAATCTTTTTTATCAGAATCTCGAAGATCTAAGTTCGATAGCAGCTGTGGATCTCACCAAGCACACGATCACGAGCCAGTGGCCGCTGGATGATTGCGTGCACCCGACTGGAATGGCGCTCGATGAACAGGCCCACCAGCTTTTCATTGGATGTGGCGGCAACTCGCGGCTCGCAGTGTTCGACCTCGAGAGGCATAGCGTCGTCACCTCGATTTCGGTCGGCGGCGGTCCGGATTCGGTGGCCTACGATGCCGGCCTTCATCGGATTTACGTAACTGGCCGCGCCGGCGATTTGTGCGTGGTCACGCGCGACAGCAGCGGCGCAGTCGCGACGCTCGATACGATCCCCCTGCATTACGGGGCGCATACGCTCGCCGTCGATCCGGAATCCCACAAGTTGTATGTCGCCTACGCCAGTCTCTTCATCGGCCCGCGGATAGCCGTTTTTTCAGCTATTGGCGAGTAGTGGCATCAACTACATCCTCTTCTGTTATCATGCTGGCGCGAGCGATCCGAAAAATGGTTCGGTGGTAGCGTGAGAGGTTCGACACTAAGCCTGGTGGCTGCGCTGTTTGCGGTTGGATGCCTCTATCCGCCGGTCACTCAGCCGCCGCCCGACTCGCAGCAGGAAGTCGTGATTCCGCTGCCGTATGATCTTGCGTGGGACGCCGTGAATTCGGTCATCACTCAGAATTCCTTCCGCGTTCAGGCGCAGGACATGACTAACGGAATCATCGAGGCGGCCGGTCCGCGCTTCACCCTGCATGACGCCGATTGCGGGAAAATAAAAAGCGTGGCGGGCGCTTACACGGCGGAGCCCGAGATGAACTCGTCGTCGGTGTACAACTTCCTGGTGCGGCCGCGCGGTCGCGAAGCGACAATCGTCGAGGTGCGCGCGACCTTCAATTCGTCGGTGAAAGTCCCGTTGCATCCAGCCACCGACGTCGATTGCGTATCGCACGGAATCCAGGAATCGAATCTGCTGCGCGAGGTACTGGCCGCGGCCAAACAGACGCATCGTCCGGAGTACGCCAGGCCAGCCGCGGCGCCGCATCCGGCCGCGTCTTCGGCGAATGCGCAATCGCCCAGCCGATCGACGGTAGAAAATCAACCGAAGCCTCCTCCCGAAGCGCGGACTTCGACGCACGGATACTCGATCGGCGGAAATTTCACCCTGCCCGCGCCCCCGTCGAATTAATCCGGAGATCGGACGCTTGACATTTTTTTCGTCCGGGATGAAACCGGGACCATCACCGTCGCGCTTCGGAGCAAAACCATGAAAGGCCGCGTCGCGTTCATCCCTACCGCACACAAAATTGAATTCCACGAGTACGATCTTCCCGCAGCGCCCGCCGGCGGCCTGCTCGCCGCTGTCACGCAAACCAACGTATGCGGTTCCGAAGTGCATATGTGGAAGGGCGAGTTCGGGCGGCGCGGCGTGATGCCGGGACACGAGATGTCCGGACGCATCGAGGCGCTCGGCGCGGGCGTGAAAACCGATTGGGCCGGCGTGCCGGTCAAGGAAGGCGATCGAATCGCGCCGGTCTACTACACGGTCTGCAATCGATGCGTCAATTGCGTCAGCGGGAATCACGCGGCGTGCACCGCCAAGGTGGTCGGCGCGCGGCATCCCGATGAGCCCCCGCATTTCACGGCCACCTTCGCGACCCACTATCTCGTGAAGCCCGATCAGCACTTCTATCGCGTCCCCGACAATGTGCCCGATCTGGTCGCGTCCTCGGCGAATTGCGCGATGTCGCAAGTGTTCTGGAGTCTCGATCGCGCGCGGCTCCATTTTGGCGAGACGCTGGTCGTACTCGGCGCCGGAGGACTCGGGCTGCATGCGATGGCGATCGCGAAGGCTCGCGGCGCGCGCGTGATCGCGGTGGATGGGGTCGATCAGCGTCTGCGCGAGGCGCACCGATTCGGCGCCGACCACACCGTCGATATGCGCGAGCACGCCGACCCCGAAGCCCGCGACAAGCGCATCCGCGAGCTGTGCAGCGGATGGCCCGACGTAGTGCTGGAAGTAGCCGGCGTCCCCGAAGCATTCAGCGAGGCGCTCCGGATGGTCCGAGTAGGCGGCCGCGTAATCGAGGTCGGCAACATCTCCTCAGGCCTGACGGTCCAGCTCGCGCCGTCAACGATCACCTTCAAATCTCTCGAAATAATCGGCGTAGCAACCTACCCGCCGCACTACCTAAAAAAATCCCTGGACTTCCTCGCCGCAAACATCGACCGCCTCCCCTACCGCGACATGTGCGACGCCACCTTCCCCCTATCCCGAGCCGCCGAAGCCCTGGACAAAAGCGAACACCGCGAAGTGACGCGAGCTGGACTGCTGCCCGAGCGCGACTAGTGGCTATCTGATCGCTGGAACTGAGATGAACATTCATGAGTTGCGCAGAAAAGCCGATTCCGGCAGCCGCGGCAGTCAATCTGTTCTTGGCCTCTGCTATCTGTTTGGGGTCGATGTTCAGGTCGACTACAAAGAAGCGTTTCGGCTCTTGTCGCTCGCGGGCACTTCGCGTGCCGTGGCCAATCTCGCGCGGATGTATTCCGAAGGATTAGGGATTGCAAAGGACATGGCCGAGGCGATTCGTCTTTATAAGGCTGTGGGAAGATCCGAATTTCGCGCGCAACTCGAACTGGGTCGCATCTACTCTCGCGGATTGGGCGTCCCAATAGATAATGTTGAGGCCTTCAAGTGGTACTCGGCCGCAGCTGCCCGAGATGACGGCGACTTCGTTGACGATCCAATCAACGCCGCATTCGTCGGCTCCGGCACCTTCGAAGAAGTCCAAGAGGCGAAGACGTACGTCGCGAACGCGCCTGGATCGTAACGCCCGCGCTATCCGCCGCAGTCACGGAGGCGCGGGGTTAGTTCCTCACAGAAGACTAAAACAGATCACTCGCCAGCTGGTTCGGGTGCGTACCAGGTGACCGTTCCGGTGCCATCTTTGACTACTACGCCGCCGCCGGCTGTGCTCGAGTAGCCCGCGTCGAGGCGGTCCTGGCCGGTCGGGTCTAGCGCGAGCATTCCGGCGCTCGACGCGTCGCCGTTTCCGCCCAGCGCCAATTGAGGTTTGCCGGTTGCGTCGAAGGTGACTGAGCCGGCCTGGGTTCCATCCGGCTTCACCCCGGCCACGTAGCGAGTCACGTTGTTGGAATCGGCCACGAAGAACCCCGAGCCATTGGAAGCATTGCCGAAACCGGCGCGAGCGTAGCCATTGCTATCCTGCACCGTGGATCCGACGCTGGTGCTGTCAGCGCTGATACCGCTTACGAGCGCTGGGCCTCCGCTGCCGTTGAGCGCAGTAAACGCCGCGCCCTGCGGGCTGATTCCGACTGCGGCGCGAGTCACTCCTTTTCCCGGCAAGATGTCATTGCCGTCGTACACTGCCAGGCCGGCGCTCGATTTCGCTCCGTCCTGAGTCGCACCGAGAGCGAGCAACCATTTGCCTAATCCATCGACAAACACCAGGCCGGCGCCGTTTCCACTGGTGCCGAGCACCGCGACGATCTGTCCCGAGCCATTCACCAGGTTGATCCGCCCCGTGGTGATGGTTCCGGCGTCGAGCGCCGCCATCTTCTTTACCGTCCTGGCCAGCAATCGTGGAGTCGAGCTCATCGCCGCGGTAAACAGTATCGCGACGGCGAAAATCACCTTCATCGCCCGGTTAGATTTCTCGAGCCGCGCGACGCGCTCGTTCAAGGCGCAGATCTGACTGTCCATGGAAACCCCTCCGATGTTTCCGGGCTCCTGCTCGCAGGATCTCCCGAATGTTCAGCGACCAGCCTCGGCTCTAAGCCAGGTGGAGACTAGATCGATTACGGCGCATTTCCAACCGCTATGGAATGTCGGTTCAGGAGCCGGCGGGGTCGGGGATAAGCGCTTCGGCGGGGACGATTTGAAGGTCGGTTGCGTCGGGGGTTTTCCAGTACAAGTGCAGATACGATCCGCCGCCGATGTTGCGCTCGCCTACCTCGATCGGATGCGGACCTTCAGTCAGATGGATACTGCCAGTGTCGTGAACCTTGCTGATGGGACCGGGGTCGTGAATTACCGGGGTGCCGTCAACCGTGACCCATCCGGAATCGTCGACGTCGATCGTGAATTGGTAGTCGCCGGTCTTGGGCGCGACAATTTGGCCACGCCAGATGTCGCACGACGGAAATGGCATCGCGCCCATTTCGGAAATCTGGCCGAAGTCGAGTTGCCGATCGACGCGCACGATGTGCGGCGGGGTCTCGCCGCATTGGTCGCCCACGTAGTACCTGCCGAGCAATCCGTTGTGACCGCTCTGCACGAAGGGCTGCATGATTCGCTGATCCATCGAGAGCAGAAATATCGCGGCGATTCCGACCGCAGCCGCGATTTGGGTCAGCCGTCGCGATGGTCGATCGCCCCACAGCCCGAGCGTTTCCGACAGATCGAATGCGCCGAAGATCCAGAACCCTGCGAGCGGCCACAACTGGAACGGCCCGGGCAATCCAATAAGTTTGCCCAGATTGAAAGCGACCGAGTCGCGGACGATCATGCCGCCGCCGAAGAACGCGTCGCGGTTGGTGGCGAAGTCGCCGCGCATGAATTGCTGTAGCGCGAAGTCGCGCACCGGGTTGTCGTATTCGTACGGAAAGTGCGGATTGGTCGAAGTCGCCATCAGCATGATAGCCGCCGACAGCGCGCCCATCGCGCCGAGCAGCCAGTTGTATGCCGCGGGCAGAAACGCGAGTGCCAGCACCATGAACGGCACCGACGCGACAATTTGCCGCGGACCGGTTGCCGTGCCGCCGCCCCATGACACGATCGATTCGCCATACGCGGCGTTGAACAGGAACAACACGACGAACGAATAGACGGTCACGACGAACTCGGCGCGCCATCGTCTCTGTTGTGCGAAATAGCCGACGCCGACGATCGACAAGAGCAGCACCGGGTTGCAGAAGAACAATCCGCGCTGCGGATCGAGCAGGACGTTCCACAGGATGCGGGCTTTCGGATACGTCAGGCCGACGAAGCCGACCGCTTGCTCCGGAAATTGCCGATTCTCGGCGGGCGACAGCTTGAATGCCTGGTAGCTGAAGAAGAATGGATTTCCGAACGCGCCCCAGTTGTACGCGAGCATCACGACCACGGTGATTGCGGCGCCGGTCGAAAACGCCGCGAGATATTTCATATCGCGCAGTTTGAACAGCGCGTAGATTCCGATCGCGGCGGCGACCAGGAAGACCGGGTAGTCGTTGAGCACCGCCCACCCTGCCAGAAAGCCGGCGGCGCACGCGCGCCACGACGAGGCACGGTTGTTGAAGGTCGCCAGCAAGTAGAACGCGCTGAAAACGCACACCGCGGCGACCGGTTCGCCGGTGAGTTCAGTCGCGTACGGAAACGCGATCGTCCCGAGGCCGAGAATCAGCGCGATGCCTGCGGCGCGGCCCTCCGACGCGCCGAGAAACCGCGCGAAGCGAAACATGACGACGCACATCGCCGAGATCAGCACGCCGGTTGTGAACACTGTCGTCAGGTAAGTTATGAACGCCCAGTACAGCGGCTCGTGCGCCGCCTTCATCGGCAGCAGCCCAATCTGAAAAATCATCCATGGGATCAGCGCCGTGTATGATGTGCCCGGCGCTTTGACCGAATAGATGTGCCCGTGGAACGTGATGATATCGGCGGTGTTGTAGCCGCAGAAATCGTTGATCCACAGCGCACCCTTCTCGATCATCGAGCGCATCAGGTCAAAGCGGCACGCGATACTCTGGTCGGCACCCTGGTAAAAGTAGGCGTAGGTGGTGAACGGGATCAGAAAGATCGCCGCTTCGAGTTGCCGGCGACGATCCTCGGGAGCAATCGTGCGGCTGGAGTTCGCCGGGTTCATCGCTTGTTCGGACGCCTCGTCATCGCGGCGCGAATTTGGTGGAAGAGTCGAAAATCGTCGTCGCCGTATATCCGCCATCCCGCCCACGCGATCCCGGCCAGCATCGCAAAGGTAAACGCCAGCGAGAATGGCGACCCAATCGGCACCGGCTGGGCTTGCTGCCGAATCGCATTCAAGTCGTAAGTTGGAGTTGCGCTCGGCGGCGGCGCATCGATCGCGATCATCGACGCGTTCCTGAAAAACGCCTTGCCGCTATTGAGGCTGCCGAATCCGCCTACGCGCAGCGCGACGTCGATATCCGCGCCGTGTCCGCCAACCTTGAGATACAACGTCACACGTTGCCAGTCCGTCGTACCGTGGATGTCGGCCGACATGATTCCGTCTTCCATCACCGAGATCGACGCGCCTGATTCCTTCGCGCCGACGTTTTCCGTGCGAACATCTACGCTCAGCTGATACCATCCCGGCGGCACCGTCAGCGGCTGCATCCAGCGCCCGTCGTTGGCCTGCAGGTTGTCGACCTCCATCTCGCTCGGCTTATCGGTGTACGAATGCCAATGCGTCTGAAACGCCTCGGGGCTGTTGATCCATGCCTCGGTGCGCCACGAGTCAGGCTGATCTTCGGATCCTTTTTTGAAATCGCCGTTGAGCAGCAAGTTTTTCTGATCAGCGGCAAATGTACGGTGGGGCAACGACAGGGCGACTAGCATCGCGCAGAGGAATATCAGCAACCTAACCCCTGACCCCTTCCCATGGTGGGAAGGGGAACCGGATCGCACGAGTGCGGCGCAGTGCGGGTGCGGGATCATATCCAATTGCGGATGCCGCCTGACTGCAGCCACATTCGCGCGTAGTAGCCCTCGCGGCTGATCGGCATGCCCACCCAAATCGGGAAGTAGTACACGAACAGGATCACCGCGACGATCGCGAATACGCTCGCGACGTATCGTCCCGCGTATGGAGTGCTGAGCAGACAATAGAAGTACGCACCCACAACTACGAAGAACGTGGGCCACGCCCAACTCGGTGGCAGTCCGAGAAAAATCACCGGCGTCATCGTCAGCAACAGCGCTAGATGCTCCCACGGCTCGGCGCGTTCGTTGAAACAATCGGCGAGCAAAATCGCCAGCGCCAGGTATCCGAAATAAACCGACGCCATGTAGTGATAGAGAAACAGCGTGCGCCCGATCCACGCCCAGATTAGCAAGTAGCTGAGGTAGCCGGTGACCAGAAACCAGCGCGTCAGGTTCGGACGCTCGAGCGCCTGCACCGCCGTGATCGTGATTGCGGTCAGCGCGCCCCACCATAGCAGCGGATTTCCGCCGCCCCACACGGTCTGCACGTCGCCGGTCTTCGGAAAGCTCTGCCAATATGCGATCGGCCGCAGCATCAGCGGCCAACTCCACCATCGCGAGGAGTACGGATGCGTCGCCGACGAAACGCTCTGCTCATACCAGACGACATCCTTGTAGTACTTGAACAGGTCCGAGATGCCGCCCCACCATCCGAGATAGTAGTGCGGTAAGAACACCGCCAGGTAAGTGATCGAAGCGACCGATCCGACGAGCACGACTGCGCCAACATTCATCGGCTCGAGCAAATCGGCCATCGAAGGCATCTGCCACGATTGTGCGGCGGACGGCGACGATCGGCTGCGCCAGAATTGCTCGGCGAAGCGTATTGCCAGGAACGCGATGACCCCCAGTACGATGTACGAGACGGTCCCACCGGCCAGGTAAAACAGCATCGCGAGAACAATGCAGGTCGCGGAAATAAAAAGCGCCGAGGTCTGATCGAAAAGATTAACTGCAACCGATACCGGCGCGGGCGCTTTGACTTTCTTCGGCTTGGGGTCGATCACCGGCTTCGGCTCGACCGGCGCCGGCGCGGGCGCTTCGACTTTCGGATGATCCCGCGCGATCACGTAGATCATAAAGCCGACGACCAGCAAAAATGTGATCGCCGGGATGTAGAGTTTGCTCGCCAGGCATAAGCCGAGCGCCAACCCGATCCACGGCAGGATGCGTCGGCGCGCCTTCAGGTCAGGCGTCTGCGCAAATTTGAAAAACAGCAGGTACGCGACTGCCGCACAGGTGAGATAGACGATGTCGATAACCGCGTAGTGCGAATCGACCAGGTACATCCCGTCGCACAAAATAATCGCGCCCGCGATCGCGCCGACCAACCGCGACCCGGTCATCCGCCGTCCGAGCAGGTACGTGATTCCCACCATCGCGGTGCCGATAGTCGCGTTGCCGACGCGCCATCCAAACGGATTGTCGCCGAACAGCAGGATGCCCAGCGAGATTACCAGCTTGGCCAGCGGCGGATGAGGATCGAGGAATGATTCGCCGTGCAGATAGTGGCGGCCTTGCGCGACGAAATGAACTTCGTCGAAAACGATTTCCGACGGATGCGCCAGGTTCCAGAAGCGCGTGATTGCTGCGGCCAACAGCAGAATCGCGATGATGATCGTGTCAGTCGCGATCCACGGCGGTGCCGATGCGGCGGGCTCTTCGACGTAATCGTCGACTTGCCGCGGCATGGCGAATCGTTCGAAGAAATTGCCTATCGCGCTGGTGTCAGTGCTGGCGTCCTGCATCCGCATCGACCCCCAATAAACTGCCAGTCCGAGCGCCACCACGTTGAGCGCCGAGGTGGCCATCGCAAGCCCGTCGCGCGCGTCCAGGAACACCACCGTGTTGAGCGTATGCAGAACGTAAACCAGGTTGATGAAGCAAGTGATCGTGAGAATCGCAAACACCGCGAGCATCTCGGGCGCTTCAAGGGCCAGCGGTACCGCGAGCGCGAGCGACGGATAGAGATAGCGCTCGTGCATCCGGGGCGCGACCATGAAGAATCCGAAAATCGCGATGAACGACGCGAACAGCAGCCGCGTCGGCGTGCGCCCGCTCCACAAAATCCACGCGACGAACGCGTACAGCGGGACCAGCAGGCTCATCCCGAGCGCGAAGATCGAGACGCCCGCGAACGTAGTCGAATCCTGCTGGCGCAGTCCGCCGATAAGCGCCATCAAGTTGAATGCGTTGACCGAGGTCTCGTGATAGTACGCCGCGGTCGAGGTGTAGAGCTTGATAATCCAGTTCCATTCGTGGCCGATTTGGAAGGGCGCGATTCCGATGACGAAAACCGCAATCAGCGCGATTCCCGATCTGATCCACGTCGCGAAATCGGTCTCGAGCATGGTCCAGATGCCGAGCACCGGGAGCATCATGAGGCCCTGCGGCTTGACCAGCACCGCGATTGCCGCGAGTCCCCATGCGATTTCGTACTGCTCGCCGAGAATCGCCACGATGCTGAGCAGGGTGACGAACGTCATCACCGAATCGCTCTGGCCCCAGACCACTGTGTCGAACAGCAGCGCCGGATTCAGCGCGACCATCAGCATCGCGATGAACGCCATCTCGGGCCGGCCGCCGCGCCGCATGTAGGCGTACACCAGGATCGCGAGCACGAGATCGGCGACGATCGCGGGACTCTCGATTATGACGCGGTAAAAATCTCCGGTCGCGCCGATCGCATGCGCGAGAATTCCCACCACCCACAGCGCGTAGAGGTAGCCGGGCGGATAGTCGAGGAAAAATCCCTGCGCATAAGTATGCGCGGGACCAAACGTCGCTATTTGGCTCCCCCACGCCTGGTAGTCGCCAACGTCGGGGCCGAAGCCGGGACAATACGGCATCACCAGCAGCTTCACGACTGCCAGTCCCGCGAGCACGAACAGCGCGGGGAAGAGACCGGATTCGGGATCCTCGGTTAACGGGCGGACATAAGTGGTGAAGGCGTAGATGACCAGCGCGATCAGAATCGCGCCGGCGATGAATCCGATAAATTTCCCGCTCGAGGTTTCGGGCGCCGATGCGGCCGCGATCGAAAATACCGCCATCGCGGCAGCGCTCCACCGCGAAAGCTGCGCCCACGTAAATCCCGGCCGAGGCCCGTCCCCCGCGACCTTCAGACGCTCGATCATCCTGCTATTGCCCACATCGCGCAGCCGCTAAAGATAGCGGTTATTCGACCCGCGATGAACACCTCGCAAGCCGGGGCTGCACGCCTGCGATAGCGGCTGGCGTGACCGGATCGGCTATCTTCGGTCTGAAGATTTGATCGAGCGGATCCAATGAGAGATGCCAAGAAACACACAGTCGCGGTACTAGCAACGATATTGATCGCGCTTTTGCTTTTGGTCGGTTTGGAAATTTTCGTCGTCCCGGTCGATTGGATTCGGACCCACCAAATAATTCACTCGCTTATCTTCCTCACTTGCCTGCAGCCGCTACTTTTGTGGCGAGAGCGGCAGTGGCAAGAAGAACGTGAACGGAAGCGCTCAAATTAGGACAGCACCTGAGCCGGCTGGCGACGCTCCACCTGCGCAGTCTATGATGCGGCATTGCCGTCAAGGAGACTGTCCCGATGCGACTGATCCACACTCTGTATGAGCCTGCCGGCGAAGGACCCATCCGACGCTGATCGCGATGCACGGGTTCGGCGCCAGTGCGCTCGACCTGCTCGGGCTCGCGCCGTACATCGCCGACGGCCGCTTCATGGTGATTTGTCCGCAGGGGCCGATGGAAGTGCCGATCGGTCCGACCCGCGGCTACGCATGGTTCCCGATTCGGATGGGCGCCACTCCCGACCGCGGCGCAATCGACGATGCTAACAAAATGGTGACCGAGTTTCTCAACGAGGCGCTGAAAAAATATCCGGTCGATCGCAAAAAACTGGTGGTGCTCGGCTTCAGCCAGGGCGGCATGATGGCCTATCGCCTCGCAATCAGAAACCCGTCGAAGTTCGCAGCCCTGGTCGCCCTCTCAACCTTCTTCCCGCCCGACCTCAAGGACGAAGTCAACGACTCCGCCGCGCTCGAAGCCTTGCCGACGTTAGTCCAACATGGCCGCGCCGACGACATGATAGAAATCACCCGCGCCCGCGCATCCGTAGAATCACTGCGCGCCCTGAAGGTCCCCCTAACCTACCGCGAATACGACTGCGCCCACGAAATCACGGCCGAAGGCCTCCAGGACTTATCAAACTTCCTAACCGAAAAAGTCCTCGACCCAATCATCAAACCGTAACGATCCTTACCTCGCCCGATAGCTGCCCCCTCTTTCCGGTCCCCCTTCCCGCGCGGGAAGGGGTTAGGTTCCTATTCTTCGCGCGAGATCCTTCGCTGCGCTCAGGATGACGGAAAAAAACGCTCCCCACGCGTCATTCTGAACGGAGTCTGTTGTGATTGAGCCGAAGCCCTGAGCGAAGCCGAAGGGGAAGAATCTCGACACGCTTTTGCGTCCGGCGCTAGTTACGCGATTCATCACTCTGCCGCCTACTCGTCCTCTACAATCGCGACCGGGCGGACCCAGCCGGCGCTGCCGCCAGTAATTTTGATCGGTAGCGCGCTCACCTTGAATCCGTGCGGGCGCGGGATTGCTCCCAGGTTGGCTAGTTTCTCCATGTGAATATGCTCGCGCTCGCGGCCGACGAAATGCGCCGGGAAGAGCGCGTCGCGATGACCCTCACGCAAGCCGCGCGCCATCGTGGCAAACGACACGTCCATCGCGATCGCGTCGATGCCGATCAACTTCACGCCCTGGTCGAGAATAAAATTCTGGCCCGCGACCGACAGTCCCGCCTGCCTCCGCACGTATTCGTCGACGTTGTCGAGATACCGGTCGCAGCCGGTCCACAGCAGCACGATATCGAGCGGCTTGAGCGTGTACTCGATTCGCGCGAGCTCGCCCTTGATGTCCTCGACGCTGATGTCCTCACCCTCGCGATGCCGAAAATCCAGCCGGACGCCGTCGCCGTAACACCATTCCAACGGGATCTGATCGATCGTGCGCGCGGGCCGTCCTTCGCACAGCGGCCCGAAATGCCACGGCGCGTCGATGTGATTCCCCGCATGACCCGTGAGCGTTATCGTTTCCCATCCCAGCGCCATCGAGTCCGGATAGTCGCCAACATCGGAGCCCTTGAACAAACGAAGCATCGCACGCGCGCCTTCGTCGTGGCTGACGCGTTTGAAACGATAATTCCACGGCGGATACGGCGCCGCGTCGAGTGGCACCCCGATGTCGATGATTTTCACTTTCAATGAGCGAGATACTAACGCCGGAGCCGCATTCTGTCATTCAGAGCCGCCGCGGCGAAGAATCCCGGATCTTTGCATGGTAGGATCAACGCCATGAGCGATGACACCAATCCCGCGCAAGCTTTTGCGAAACTGCTCGCGGTGGTCACCGAACTGCGCGAGCGATGTCCGTGGGATCGCGAGCAGAAACTCGGCGACACCCCGCGCCATCTGATCGAAGAAGCGTACGAAGTGGCTGACGCGATCGAGCGCGGCGATCCAATCGAAACCGCGGAGGAACTCGGCGACGTGATCGTGCAATGCATCTTCACCGCGATCATTCTCGGCGAGGATTCGAAGCTCGATATCGCAACGGTCATGCAGAATGCGGCTGAGAAATTCATCCGGCGGCATCCGCACGTTTACGCCGACACGCGTGCCGACACTTCCGATCAGGTCCTGGAGAACTGGGAACGGATCAAAGTCGATGAACGCGCGAGCAAGAATCCAGACGCCGCCAAAAGCCTCGCGCACGTCGGCCGCGGACTGCCCTCCTTGATGCGCGCAGAGAAGCTCGGCGAGAAGGCGCGGCGTGCCGGGATGGACTGGGCGAATATTCGCGAGGTGCTGGCCAAGGCGCGCGAAGAAATCGACGAAGTGGAGCAGGCGCTGGATCGAAACGACTCCGCTCACGCGGCCGAAGAGTTGGGCGACCTGATGCTCGCGATTGCGAACGCGCCCCGCTTCATCAACCGCGATGCCGAACAGACGCTGCGATCCGCATGCGACAAGTTCGTCACGCGCTTCGACCGCGTCGCGCAAATTGCGGCGGCGCGCGGCCTCGATCTCAAGCGAGATGACGCCGCCGGAAATCGACGCTCTATGGAATGAAGCGAAAGCCGCCAAGTAGCAGTGAACAACGCAGTCGCCGTCATTTTTTGACTTCGGTGGTTAGACGCTCGCGTGGTACTTTAGTACACGGATTTGGCAGGTTCCCCTTTTAAAAAGTGGGAAAGCGTCGCCAGCGATGGACCGACTCGTATACAGATTGGTAACTTACCTCGCGATCGTTCTCGCGGTCGTATTTGTTTGGATGCACTACGATTCGATCGCTGGCGAGGCCCGAGGGTTCGTCAACAACTGGTGGCACTGAACGGCTCTAACTGAACGATGGCGGGCAAGGCGCGCGCCCCACTATTGCTCCGGCGGTCGCGCACTGTTACACATGACTGGTTATGCCTCATATTCCCGTTCATCCGTCGGCCGAGAAGCGTCATCGGCAAAGTCTTAAACGCGCCGAGCGCAACCGCGTCGTTCGCACACGTGCCCGCACGTTGGCCAAGACCGCAGCGGAAACTATCGCCACCAGCACCGACCAGGCGAAGGCGCAAGAGGCGCTCAAGCAGGCGACTAAGGTGCTGTACAAGGCGATCAGCAGCGGCACCATGCATCGCAATACGGTGCGTCGGAAAGTCGCGCGGCTATCCGCCAGCCTGCATCGCAAGTTCAACAAGAAAGCGTAGGACGTCGCGCATGCGCGCGTTGTTCTAGTCGGGCGCGGTCATAAGATCGAGGATCAATCCGGCGAGCGCTTCTTCGCGTCCCTTGATCGTGCCGTCCTTGAATCCCGCGTCCATCGCGCACGCGCGCCAATAAGCGCGTTCGAGCCGCGCGAGTCCGTAGCGTCGCGCCCCTTCGATTGCGCGGGTAGCCAAGCCGCTTTGCGGCGGCAATCCAAGAGCTGACGCAACATCGCCGGGACTCCTTCGCGCCGCGATCATCGAGGCCGCGATCATCATCCGGCGCATCATCGGGATGATCTCGACTGCGAGAATCTCGAAGACGTCGCGGCCGAGCGCGAGCGCACGTCCCAACTGCGCCAGCGCCATCGATGCCCGTCCGCGCGAGACACTCTCAGCGAGCTCGAAAGCTTCGGGCATTCGGCGCGCGCCCTCATCCAAATCTCCCGGCTGCACCTGCTTGCCGCGTTCGGCGAAAATCGTCACTTTGCCGAGCGTGTTGGCGACCGCCGCCAGGTCTCCACCGTGGCGCGAAATAACCAGGTCGAGCGCGGCCGGCGACAACTTCAATCCCAGCGAATTTGCGAATGCGTTTACGTATTGCTCGATCTGGTTGTCGAACGGACGCATGCAATTGACGAGCAGCGCCGCCTTTTCCGCGGCACGGCGGACCTTGGCGGGCGCGCTGTCTTTTTCGTAGAGCAGGATGAGATTGCCGGGGCCGCGCGCCGACTCGATTGCGTCTACCAGCGCCGCTTCCGAGCCTCCACTACCCGACGCGCGCGTGTCGCCGCCGTCAGAATCGGTCGCAGTGTCGGCTTTGTCGCGGCGCGACTTCAGGATTCGACACGCGATTGCGCGCCGGGGCGCGAACAAATCGGGAGCACCAAGTTCGTTGAGCACGACGCCGTAATCGTCACCCGAACCGATTTGAAAACTCCGATATTGGTATCCTTCAGCGGCGAGCTTGCGCACGATCGAATCGAGAACGTACTCGCGCAGGAATGCGTGAGGGCCGAAGATCAGCACTACCGGCGGGATGCGTCGATCTGCGCCAGCCCCTCGAATGTAGGCGAGCGCGGTTTCAAGCGGCATGGTGAAAATTGAAAGGCTAGAAGCCTTCGGCCATCTGAGAGTAGAGGTTTTGCGCGAGCCGCTGCATCATCACGTCGCGGTAGGCCGACGTTTCCGCTTGCGCAGTCTGGATGTCGGTCAAATTTGCGACGTCGTTGGCGCGCAGGTTCTGCTGCAGGAAGGTTGGGGTCGTAGCCACGGTGGTCTGCGGCACGACTGGAGTGTGTTCGCCGGCGCTGACGCTATGCGTCGTCCAGATTGTTTTCTTGGCGTGGAGATCTTTGAGTGACGCCGAAACCACGATGTTCTGGTTGTATTGGGTCGGCTCGAGCGCCGAGTTGAAGTTCGAAGGAACCGCGCTGACGAACCGAACGTCGCCCGACAGCTCGAGATCGGCGGCCGCCGCACTATCGACGACCTTGAGCCGGCGATGCAACGCGATCTCATCCTTGATGTAGCGCATCACCTCATCGTTGACGCCGGTCACACGTGTGCTGTTGGTGAAGCGCGAAACGTAAATCGTGTCGGCACCACTCGGCAACGCGTCGCCCGACGCGGCGAAGTGATAGCCGCACCCTGAAAGAAAAAGGCCCGCGACGATTACTAAGCCGAGCAGCCTACTCGGCCTTGGATAACGTGACATCCTCACCCTTCTGCTTGAGCCCCAGCCGTCCCGCGATTTCATCCAGCACCCCGTTGACGAAGCGTCCCGACTCGATGTCGCCGTAACATTTCGCGAGCTCGATAGCTTCGTCGATGGTAACGCGGGTTGGAATGTCCTCCATCCTGAGCAATTCGTAAAGCGCGATGCGCATGATGTTGTGATCGACCCGCGACAGGCGCTTGACCGACCAATGCTCGAGCGCGTCCGCCAGATGCTTGTCGAGCGCGGGCTGCTCGCGGCGTACCCCTTCCATCAACTGGACGGCGAACTTGCGCGCGTCATCCTCGACCGGAAAACTTTCGAACAGCGCGGCCAGGTCGTCACTGCTGGCGCCGCCGCAGATATCAATCCGATATAACGCTTTGAGCGCGAGCTCGCGCCCCTGATGTCTAAGTCCCATAAAATATCCACAGTCGCGGGCGGCGCGGCAGGCGTCGGCGCAGCGGCTTACGTTTTCAAGTGATCAGCTTCAGTTCCGAGAACAGATGGCCGAGTTTTTCCTTTTTGGTTTTCAAGTACCCGATATTTCCGGCGTGCGGCGTGACTTCGATCGGCACGCGCGAGACGTTCACCCCGTAACGGCGCAGGCTTTCGATCTTGTGCGGATTGTTGGTAAGCAACTGCACTTCGCCGACCCCGAGGTCGCGCAAAATCTGCGCGCCGATCCCGTAGTCGCGCAGGTCTTCCTCGAAGCCGAGATGCAAATTCGCTTCGACGGTGTCCATCCCATTGTCCTGCAGCGCGTAGGCGCGAATCTTGTTGCCGAGCCCGATTCCGCGGCCTTCCTGATGGAGATAGATCACAACGCCGCGATCCGCCGCCATGATTCGGTCGAGCGCTTCCTGCAACTGCTCGCCGCAATCGCATCGCGCGGACGCAAACACATCGCCAGTAAGACACTCCGAATGGAGCCGCACCAGCGCGGTACGCCCACCGCCGACCTGACCTTTGATCAACGCCAGATGCTCGCGCCCATCGACGACGTTGCGGAAGACGACCGCATTGAGCATGCCGCCGTCGATCGGAAACGGTTGCTCGGATACGCGCTGGACCAGAACTTCATTGGTCAGGCGATGCGAAACCAGTTCCTTGACGTAAACTATCGGCAGAGAATGCTGCGCGGCGAATTCGCGGAGTTCCTTGAGACGCGCGGCCTCACCGTCCTCGCGCAGAATCGTGCACAGCGCCGCGACCGGACCCATCCCGGCCGAGCGCACGAGATCCACCGCTCCCTCGGCGCGTCCTATTCGCACCATCACGCCGCCGCTCAGCGCCATCAACGGCAGGATGTGACCAGGCATGACGATATCGTCGTGTCGCGATTCTTCGAAGGCGACCACCGAAATCACGCGCGCGCGATCGCCGGCCGAGATGCCGGTGGTGGCGCCTTCGCGCGCGTCGATCAGCACGCCGGCCTGCTCGTTGGAATCGCCGTTGTCGGTCGAAGGTTGCAGCGGAATGCCAAGTGCGCGAAAACGCTTTTCGGGAATCGCGACCGAGATGACGCCGCGAGCCTCGCGCGCCATGAAATTGATGTCGTCGGGGGTGATTTTCTCGGCCGCCATCACGAGGTCGCCCTCGGCGTCGTCGCGCTCCTCCGCGATCATCACGACCATCTTTCCGTCGCGTAAGGTGGAGAAAATTTCGTCTAGGGAAGCTGATTTCATCTGATGCAGTTCAACGATGGCGATATTATCACCGGTTTGAGAGGCTAACCAGTCTGCGGTTGGCGCGGGATGCCAGCAACCTAACCCCTAACCCCTTCCCGAGCGGAAGGGGAACAAGAAAGAAAGGGCTCTTGAGGGACTCCGGACTCTTATCGGCGGACGCGGGCCTCTAACAGCGAGTCTTCGCCGACTGGGCGCGCGGACAAATCCGTGAGCGCGAGTGCGTCTCGCACGCTGCGGGATTTCATCCCTTCGATCGCTTGCAGGCCGGCGCCGAGGATTTTCGGGGCTACAAAGAACGCGATGCGATCCACGATACCCGCGCTCAGAGCCGAGCCGGCGAGATTTGCGCCGCCTTCGATCAAGACGCGGCACCATCCGCGATGCCCAAACTCGAGCATCAGGCGATCCAGCTCGATGATGCCGCTGTGGGTCGCGACGGCGATGACCTCGACGCCGCGTCGCTCAAATCTCTCGCGGGCACGCGAGAGATTTGCCGGCGTGGTCACCAGGATGGTGACCGCGCGCGAGCGCTGCCGATACACCCGCGCGGTCGGCGCGGTGCGGAGTTGCGCGTCGATGACGACGCGCACCGGATCGCGGCCGCCGGCGACCCGCGCCGTCAGGCGCGGGTCGTCGGCGATCACGGTGCCGGCGCCGACCATAACGGCGTCGCATTCGCGACGCCATCGATGGACCAGTTCGCGCGATTCGCGCGAACTGATCCATCGCGAATCGCCGCTGGCCGCGGCAATTCGCCCGTCTATCGACATCGCCAGCTTGAGGATGCCCAGTGGGCGTCCGAGTCGTAGCCGCGTGATGAATCCTTCGTTCAGACGGAGCGCTTCGCCTTCAAGCACTCCAACTCGTTACCGCGATTTTCGCGCCCTTGAGGATTGCGATTCCGCTTCCGCTGACGCGGGGGTCCGGATCAACGCATCCCACGACGACGCGCTTGACCTTCGCCGCGACCAGAGCGTTCGCGCACGGCGGCGTCTGTCCGAAATGCGCGCAAGGCTCGAACGACACGTACGCGGTCGCGCCGCGCGCGAACGCGCCCGCCTGCGCGAGCGCAACCGTCTCGCCGTGCGGACGCCCGCCGACGCCGGTGACACCGCGCCCAACGACTTTGTCGCCGCGCACAATCACGCATCCTACCGACGGATTTGGAGTGGTCAGCCCGAGTTGTTCCTGCGCCAGCGCGAGCGCCTCGCGCATGTAGCGCTGGTCCCGAATCGCGGCCGAATCAGGCGCCGTTGCCTTTCTTTTCACCGGCGCGGGAGGTAGGCGCTTGCTTGCGTTGATTGATGAGGTCTTCGAGTTCGTGCATGAACTCGTCGATATCTTTGAACTGGCGATAGACCGACGCGAAGCGCACGTACGCGACCTGATCGATCTTGTGCAACTCGTTCATCACCGCCGCACCAACCGCGCTGCTGGGGACCTCGCGTTCGCTCTGTTCGGTCATCGCGGTCTCGATGTTGTTGGCGATCTGCTCGATCGTTTCCATCGAGACCGGCCGTTTCTCGCATGCGCGTTTGAGCCCGGCGATTATCTTGGCGCGGTCGAACGGTTCGCGGCGATCGTCTTTCTTGACGACCATCGGCGCCGCTTCCTCGACCCGCTCGTACGTAGTGAAGCGACGCTTGCACGACCCGCACGCGCGCCGACGCCGAATCAGCATGCCATCGTTCGCGAGCCGCGAATCGATGACGCGATTTCCACGATGGCGGCAGAAGGGGCACCGCATGGTCTAGCTTCGGGTCCGCGCGGCAAGTCGCCGCATTCCCGCCGATTTGCGACGAGCGAATTTTGAGTCGCGGGGCTTCAGCTCTTGTGAGCCTCGATATAGGTGACGACGTCTTTAACGGTGCGGATCTTCTCGGCGTCTTCGTCGGAGATTTCGATGTTGAACTCCTCTTCGAGCGCCATCACCAGCTCGACGATATCGAGCGAATCGGCGCCGAGGTCCTCGATGAAGGAGGCCTCCGGAGTTACTTCGTCAGCGGCCACACCCAGCTGTTCGCTTATCTTCTCGCGAACTTTGGTTTCGATGTCTTGAGCCATCGTGCTCTAGTTCCTCCTGGCAGCGAGCCGTAGTTGGGCCGCCATTCAATATTCTAACATTATCCCACTGCCACGCAGACCAGAGGTAACGGGCCGAGGGTCGGGATTAAATTATCAGGGGAGCATAAGGACTGAAAGGAGTGGACGCAAGGCGGACTCAGGTTTTGGCAACGCGTCCCGGTTCCGATACCGCCTTCAACGACGCGAGGTCTTCAAGCGGACGGACGCGGATCGTCCGGTACATCCGGCGCATCAGGCCCATCAGGACGCGGCCACATCCGAATTCGATCGCGTCGGTAACGCCACTGCGCGCGACCACTCCCATCGATTCTTCCCATCGCACCGGCGAGGTTATCTGTTCGAGCAATAGCGGCACGACGCGGGAGCGATCGTGATTTATCTCCGCGGTAACGTTCGCGATCACTCCAAACTTGAACTCGCCGACATTGAGCGCGCGCAGCATCGGTTCCATTCCGTCTCGCGCCGGCTGCATCAGCGGACAATGAAACGGTGCGCTGACTTTCAACTCGACCGACATCGACGCGCCCCTCTCTTTTGCTATTTCGAGCGCGCGGCGGACGGGAGCAGCGTGTCCAGCGATGACGACTTGGCCGGGCGCGTTGAGATTGGCGGGCAAGGCGAGCTGACCGTCTTTGGTGACCTCTGCGCAAATCTCACGTACTTGTTGAAGTTCGAGTCCGATCAGCGCCGCCATCGCGCCCTGCCCAGCCGGGACGGCTTCCTGCATCAGGCGTCCACGCTCGCGGACCGCGCGGACGGCGTCAGGAAATTCGATCGCACCGGCGGCGACCAGCGCGCTGTATTCGCCGAGACTATGGCCCGCCGCGATTTCCGGCTCGCCGCCGATTTCCTGGCGATAGACCCGCAGCGCCGCGATCGAAGCGGTGACAATCGCGGGTTGCGTGTTCGCGGTCAGACGAAGTTCGTCTTCGGGACCTTCGAAACAAAGTCTGGATAGCGGAAACCCGAGCGCGTCATCGGCCTCCATGAACGTATCGCGCGCGGCCGGGAAGTTGTCCACGAACTCCTTGCCCATCCCGACGCGCTGCGATCCTTGCCCAGGAAAAAGAAACGCCAGCTTCATCTATCGCCGGCGCCTCACGAATCGCTCTTCGGCCGGTCCGGCGAATGCGCGTCCTCACCCTGCGAATGCAACTCGCCCGACTTGTGCGATTTGTCCGCGCCTGGCGCCGTACCGTTGGTTGTCACTGGCGTAGCAGCGGCGTCGCTGGTCTCGGCCCGCGCTTCATTCTTCAGCGGACCGCTGCCGCGCGGCCGCGAGTGCGTCGATTCGTAATTAGCGCGTTCAATTTTTGGATCAACATGATGGTCCGCATGATTGTCCGCGCCGTGCTCCGGCGGCGGTTCGGCCAGCGAGCCCGTGCCGCTCGCCACGGGATGCGACTCGTCGTGCTTGACCGCCTCGCCTTCTTTCTCGCGACGATGCAACCGTCCCCGCATCTTGCCGAATAACGCGCGGATCCCTTTGCCCGGCGGGGGCTTGATCGGACCGACCGGCTGAATCTTCCCGAGAATTTCCAGTATCTCGGCGTTCACGTGATGCACGAGTTGTTCGTTTGCCGCTGCACGAATCGCACTGCGAATCGCCTTCGGATTCGACGAACCGTGCGCGATGATCGAGACGCCGCTGACACCGAGCAGCGGCGCACCGCCGTATTCCGAAGGATCGAGCCGCTCGCGCATCGCGGTGAGATTTTTTCGCACCAGCAGATACGCCAGCCGCGTGCGCCAATTGCCGCCGAATACTCCACGCAAACTGCCGAGCAAAAATGACGAGAACCCTTCCATTGTCTTGAGCGCGACGTTGCCGGTAAATCCGTCAGTGACGACCACGTCGGCTTTCGCGCGGTTGATGTCGCGGCCCTCGACGTACCCGATGTAGTGCACGTAGGTCGGCATCTGCTCGAGCATCGCGGCCGCGGCGCGCGTGTTGTCGTTGCCTTTCGAACTTTCCTCGCCGTTGGAAAGAATGCCGACGCGCGGGCGCGAAACGTTGCGCACATGGCGCCAGTACACGCTTCCCATCACAGCGAATTGCACCAGGTTGAGCGGCTTCACATCGACGTTGGCGCCTGCGTCGATCAGTAAGCTGAAGCCTTCACTGGTCGGGACCAGCGACGCGATCGCCGGCCGATCGACGTAATTGAGATTGCCCAGGATCATCATCGACGCCGTCATCACGGCGCCCGAATTTCCGGCGCTGACAAAAGCGCTCGCGTCGCCGCGCTTGACCAGATCGAGTCCAACGTGAATCGAAGATCGCGGCTTAGACAGCACCGACTCGAGCGGCGAGTCGTCCATCAGAACGACTTCGGGCGCGTGTTCGATTCGAATCGGCAGATTGGCGGCGTCATGATCGGCGAGTTCGTGCGCGAGTATCTCGCCGTCGCCGACCATCACGACCTCAATACCGAAGTCGCGAGCGGCCAGGACGGCGCCCTCAACGGTCGCCTTGGGGGCCAGATCACCCCCCATCGCGTCGAGCGCGATTTTCACAGCCGTACTACCGGTGCCTATTCCTTGATCTCGGCCAGCTGGCGGCCGCGGTAGGCGCCACAATGACGACAGATGCGATGCGGCATCACGGGCTCACCGCACGACGAGCAGGTGCCGGGATTGACGGCGCGGAGCGCATCATGCGCGCGGCGCATATTTTTTTTCGAATGCGAACTTCGGCGTTTGGGTGCTTGCATGACGAATTACTTCCTAATGTTAAAGTTGAGCTTATCAGGAGCGCGGCAGTTTAAGCGACCGAATCGCGTCGAGGCGCGGATCGACGATTTCCACGCGGCAGTCGCAGGTGTTGCGATTCAGATTCAGCCCGCAATGCGGGCACAGGCCGCGGCAATCCTCCTGGCACAGCGGACGCGTCGGCAACGCGAGCAGGACTTGCTCGCGAATCAGCGGGCTCAGGTCCACCTCGTCGCCCTCATACAATGAAAATTCCAAATCTTCAGCGCGCAGAGTGTCGTCGTCATATCCGATCGACTTGGGCGACAGCACGAAGCGAAACGGACGGTCGCCCGCCGCGTCGAAATCCTCGGCGCATCGAGCACACACCGCGCCGGTCCGCGTCCTCAGTTGGCCTTCGAAGAACAGCTCGGTGCCGGCGCGATAAAACGATACCGACACTTCGACCGGGCCTTCGAGGTGATATTCGCGGATCGGTCCCTCGCCCAGGATACGGTTAATTTCCTGCTCCGGTTCGGCAAACGCCAGGAGTTTGGCATCCGCCGTTATGTCCTCGATTCGGATTTTCACTTTTCACGCCCACATGACGCCTTGGACGGGGATCGGGGAACGGAAATTATTACATTTCGGTGGCGATCTTCAAATACACCGGTTGGCGCAATCGCAGATTTACCTGTAGCGTCGGAAAGATTTCATCACCGAAGGAAAATTTCAGATGGCAACCGAGCGTTTCACTTTTCCCGCGAATTTTCTTTGGGGCACCGCGACCGCCGCTCATCAAGTCGAGGGCAACAACGTCAACAGCGACTACTGGCTTCTCGAGCATACGCCGGGGTCGCCGTTCTTCGAACCGTCGGGCGACGCGTGCGATCAGTATCATCTATACGCCGACGACATCGCGATGCTCGCGCGGCTCGGCTTCAACTCCTATCGCTTCTCGATCGAATGGGCCCGCGTCGAGCCGGAGCGTGGCGAGTTCTCACGCGCAGCGCTCGACCATTACCGGCGCGTGCTCGCATGCTGCCACGAGCACAAGATAACACCGGTCGTAACGTTTCATCATTTCACCTCGCCGCGATGGGTTACCGGCGACGGCGGATGGGAAGACAAAAGAACCGCCGAACTGTTCGCGAGATACTGCGAGCGCGCGGCGGCGCATCTCGGCGATCTGATCGGCGTCGCATGCACGATCAACGAGGCCAACCTCGGCGCCTACCAGTATCTGGTCGGCACGCTGCCGTTGAAGCTCGACCCGGAGCGCTTGCCATGGCTCTCAGACGCGGCCCGTCGTATCGGCGCCGATCCAAATCGTTTCGCGCCATTCCTGATGTGCGATCAGATGAACGCGCGCGACGTGATGCTCGAAGCGCATCGCCTTAGCACCGCGGCGCTGAAATCGTCGCGCGGCAAATATCCAGTCGGAATTTGCCTCGCACTCGGAGATCTCCAGGCCATGCCCGGCGGCGAACAGCGTCGCGATCGGATCAAGGCCGAATGCCAGGATATTTTCTACGAAGCAGCGCGCGGCGACGATTTTGTTGGCGTCCAGACCTACACGCGCAACCGCATCAGCGCCGACGGCACGCTGCGCCCGGAACCCGGCGTCGAGACCACGTTGATGGGTTACGAATTCTGGCCTGAAGCGCTCGAAGCGAACATCCGCCAGGCCAGCGCAGTCGCAAAAGTGCCGATCATTGTCACCGAGAACGGAATTGGCACCGACAAGGACGATCGCCGAATCGAGTACGTGCGCCGCGCCCTTAACGGTGTCGCGCGATGCGTCCGCGACGGCATCGACGTGCGCGGCTACTTCTACTGGTCGCTGCTGGACAACTATGAATGGAACTCCGGCTACCGCCCAACCTTCGGACTGGTCGCGGTGGATCGTACGACTCAAGCGCGATCGATCAAGCCGAGTGCAGAATGGCTAGGCAACATCGCCCGCGCCAACGCGATGGATATCACCGACTGACCAACTCTTAAATCCGGTTCCCCTTCCCGCGCGGGAAGGGGTTAGGGGTTAGGTTCTTTGCGCCGCACCTTCCCCACGCCAATCCGCGGGCAATCGTTCGCGAATGCGCACACCTCGCACTGCGGCTTGCGCGCGATGCAAATCTGCCGGCCGTGCAGGATCAGCCGCATCGAGAATGGCGTCCAATCTTTCGGCGGCAGGATTTTCTGCATGTCGATCTCGATCTTCGCGGGATCAGTGTCCTTCGTGAATCCCAGCCGATACGTCAGCCGGCGCACGTGCGTATCGACCACGAACCCCGGCCGGCCGAAAACATGCCCGAGGATCACGTTCGCGGTCTTGCGCCCCACGCCCGGAATTTTCACCAGCGCGTCCATCTCGGACGGAACCTCGCCGCCGTAATCCTCGACAATCTTCTTCGCCGCGCCCATCAGCGAGCGCGTCTTCTGCCGAAAGAATCCGGTCCTGACGATTAACTCTTCGACGTGTCGCGGATCGGCCGCCGCCATCGCGCGCGCGTCTGGATACTCTTTGAATAGTCGCGGCGTTACCAGATTGACGCCGACGTCGGTGGACTGTGCGGAAAGAATCGTCGCCGCCAGGCATTGCCACGGCGTTTCGAAATCAAGGCTGATGCGCGCCTCGGGATAGAGCTTCGCCAGCCCGCGCGAGACGCGGCCTGCGCGCTTCTTCAAATCCGCGATCGATTCGCGCGCCGCCATGGTTGTTCAATGCTTACGCGACGACGCGCCGGCTCTGCTGCTCATGCGTGAAGCTCGCGACTTCGGCAGTCTCGCGCGCGCGATCCCATCCGAGCTCGGCCGCCATTATGCGCGCGACTGCCGATGCCGCCGCTTCCGCTTCGACTGGCGATCGCCACGACAGCGACGTGCGCCGAATCAGAAAGTCGCCGACCGAATGCGCCATCTCATTGCCGACCGCGTTGACGACCTCTGCTCCAATCGCCGGACAGTTGCGCGACAGCGGCTCGGCCAGCTCCGGCCGACGGGCCGCAATTCTTGCAATGATCGGCGCGCGGGTTCCATAACGCGCTTTCAGAATTTCCGCTGACGCGGCCGAAATACTTCGCATTGAGATCGTCGCGCCGCCACCAGAGTTGTCGCCGTCTGCGAGCGGACGCGCGCCGGGAAATGGAGTCGTGAGCGTCGGGCAAACTCCCACTCGACGTCCCAATCCTTTCATCACTCGATCGACAATCTTCTGCGCAATCGCGCGATGCGTGGTGAACTTTCCGCCGGCGACTGTGATTAGTCCCGACGTGCTTTCTAAAATAACTTCCTCGCGCGGCACCGACGACGGCGCTTCCTTGTCTTCCCTGACAAGAGCGCGCAGCCCCGCGAAACTAGTCGCCACGTCGGCGTTGGTTAGTTTGATTCCCGGCAGGCTCTCGGCCAGCACCGCGATCAGATATTCGACGTCGCCAATTTCCGTCCTGACGTTCGCGGGATCGGCGGCAAAATCCGTGTCGGTCGTACCCACCAGCACGTAGCGGTCATGCGGCATGACGAACACGATTCGCCCGCGCTCGTCGGCCAGCACGATCGATTCGCGCACCGGCAGAATCGTCCGTGCAAACACCAGGTGCACGCCCTTGGTCAATCGCACGCACGGCTTTGAGGCGGGATCGTCCATCCGGCGTATGTCGTCCACCCACGGGCCGGTCGCGTTCAGGAATTTTTTCGCACGAATTTCGCCGACGGCGCCGCCGATCAGATCGCGCACGCTCGCCGACGCGATCTTTCCGTCGATGAGGCCGAAACTTTCGACCGCCGTGTAGTTCGCGACCGCCGCGCCGTGCAAATCCGCGTCGAGCACGTTCTCGAAGGTCACGCGCGCATCGTCGGCCCACGCGTCGAAGTACATCGCGCCTCCGGTCAACCCTTCGCGGCTGAGCGCGGGCTCGGTCTCGCGCACCTCGGACGCATTCAGACTCGAATGCCACTCCTTGAACGGCATCCGTGCGAACAGGTCGTACAGCGTCAGTCCCATCGACATCGTGAACCGATTGAACCCGCGCCGGCGGTAAACCGGAAACAGAAATTGAATCGAATGCACCAAATGCGGCGCGGTCCGATGCCGCAATCGCTCCCGCTCGCGCAGCGCTTCATACACGAGTTTGAACTGCCCCTGCGGGAGGTAACGGAAGCCGCCGTGGATCAACTTCGACGATCGCGACGAGGTGGCGCCGGCAAAATCGCCGCGGTCAATCAACGCGACCTTCAAGCCGCGCATCGACGCGTCACGCGCGACCGCAGCGCCATTGATCCCCGCGCCGAATACCGCGAGATCGAATTCCTCGTCGCGGAATCGCGCCAGGCTCTTTTCACGATTGAGAGTAGCCGCCAACGAATCCGACCGATCAGTCTTCCGGATCTTCCTGGAACGAATAGCGCTCTTCGGTCCAGGGATCGGCATGGTTGTGATAGCCGCGCACTTCCCAGAATCCGCGCCGATCGATATCTGTAAATTCGATCGCGCGCACCCATTTTGCGCTCTTCCATCCGTAGAGCTTCGGCACGATCAGCCGCAGCGGAAATCCGTGGTCAAGCTCGAGATCGCGCCCATCATGCCGATGCGCGAGCATCACATCGTCGGCGAGAAATTCATTTAACGGCAGGTTGGTCGTGTAATCACCGTCGCAATGGATAATCACGTGACGCGCTTCAGGACTCAGCTTCACCAGCTTCATCAGATCGACAATCCGGACGCCTTCCCACGCATTGTCGAGCCGCGACCAGGTCGTCACACAATGAAAATCGGCGACCTCGCGCGACTGGGGCAGTGCGCGAAATTCTTCGTACGAAAATCGCAGCGGCTTCTCGAGCAGTCCAACTACTTTGAAATCCCAGGTTTTGGGATCGAAATGCGGAGTGGGACCGTAGGTCAGCACGGGAAATTTGTCGGTGAGGATTTGTCCTGGCGGGACCCGCGCGGCAAGGTCCTGCGAGGTGAGCGGCTTTGCCATGATGGGTGACTATTATCTGACGGATAGATCTGGCGAAAGGGTCCATGTCGCGAAGTGAATCGCGCTCACGCGCGAAGAACCTAACCCCTAATCCCCTTCCGCGCGGGAAGGGGAACCAGAGAGTTTCATTTGGAGCGCGCCGCCTATCCCCCACGCCCCCCTTTCATGAAAAGGGGAACAGAAAAGAGGCGGCGCGTTCTATCTTTCAACTTTTAACACTGGGTGCAGGGGTCACCCCTGCCGAAGGAAGCGTGAAACCCACCGCGGGTTTCACATTCAATTAGTGATAACCCTTCCCTCACCCGCGCGACATCGCCTTGACGATTGCCGCTCGTTACCTCGCTCGTTGATGCTTTCCCGCCTACGTCGCGGGTCAGGACTTTGCCCGCGCGCAGCACCGACGCTGTTGCCGCGCGGATTTTGTCGCCGGCACTGCGATGTCCCAAATAGTCGAGCATCATCGCACTCGACAGGATCATCGCGATCGGATTCGCGACGCCTTTGCCCGCGATATCCGGCGCCGTCCCGTGCACCGCTTCGAAAATCGCGCCCTTGTCGCCGTAGTTCGCGCCCGGCACGAGTCCCAATCCTCCCACCAGCCCCGCGCACAAATCCGAAACGATATCGCCGTAGAGATTTTCCAGCAGCAGCACGTCGAAAGATTCCGGATGCGTCACCAACCGCATGCAGGCCGCGTCAACGATTTGCTCCTGGTAGCGAATTTCCTTGTAGCCGGTTGATACCGCGCGCGCGCATTTCAAGAACAGGCCGTCCGATAGCTTCATTATGTTGGCTTTATGAATGGCGGTGACCGATTTGCGCCGATGCGTCCGCGCGTAGTCGAACGCGAATTTCGCGATTCGCCGAGACGCGCGCGCCGTGATTACCTTGATACTCTCGACCACGCCGGGCGCGATCTCGTGCTCGATTCCCGAATACAGGTCCTCGGTATTCTCGCGCACGACGATCAGATCGACGTTGCTGAACGGCGTATGCACTCCCGCAAAATTCATCGTCGGGCGCACGTTGGCGTAGAGGTCGAAGGTGCGCCGCAGATACACGTTGATCGAGCGCCATCCCTCGGCCACGCGCGTCTCGAGCGGCCCCTTGAGCGCGACTCCGGTACGTTTGAGCGATTTGATAAGCGCATCGGGCACTGGAGTTCCGAAGCGTCGAAACGCGTTCATCCCCGCCGCTTGGCGATCCCAAGCGATCGCGACGCCGGTCGCCTCGATCACCGCCAGCGCCGCGTTCACCACTTCCGGCCCGACCCCATCACCGGGAATCAACGTCACCGCGCGAGGGTGATTTTTCTGCGAGGCCGTAGTCTGGCTCTTCTTCTTCAACTAGTAGTTCACCAGCCCGACGAAAATGTCGCTAACGTTTGTCCCGCTCGGTCCTGTAACGAACAGTCCGCCCGACGCCTTGAAAAAGTTGTATGCGTCGTTGCGCGTCAATGCGGTCGCGGCGCTGACTCCAGCGCGCTCGCCTTCGACGATCGCCTCTGGCGACCCGAATGCGCCGGCGGCGTCGGTCGGCCCATCGATTCCGTCGGTGCCCGCGACCAGCGCCTCTACTCGACGCCCACCCCCGATTCGCGACAGTTCGATGCTCATCGCGAGTGCGCATTGCTGCGCGCGTCCGCCCTTCCCTGCTCCGCTCACCGTCACGACCGGCTCGCCGCCCGCCACCACGCACACCCGCTCCTGTGTGATCCCGCACATGTACTCCGCGAGGGCGCGACCCGCATCGTTCGCCTCGCCATGCAGCGGCTTCCCTCGATGAGGGTGATAGCCCAATGCGGCCGCGGCGCGCTCAGCCCCCTCCAGAGCCAGGTTGTTGTCGCCAATGATTACGTTGGTCACGCGCTCGAGGATCGGATCTCCGACCTTCACCGTCGCGCCGACTTCGCCCGCCACCGCCCTCTCGAGATACGCACGCACTGGCTCCGGCGCGCGTCCCCACACGCTGCGTCGCTTGAGTACCGCGACCGCATCGCCGACGCTGCTCCAGTCGCCCGCAGTCAGCCCCGATCCGATGGTCGCCAAATCGTTGCCCGGCACATCTGACAGAATCAGGCCGAGCACGCGCGCGCCGCCGCAATGGCGCAGCAGTCGCCCGCCTTTCACCGCCGACAGATGGCGCCGCACTATATTGAGTTCGCGAATCGACGCGCCTCCCTTGAGCAGCGCCTGGTTGATCGCAATCTTGTCCGCAAGCGTGAGCCCTTCAGCCGGCATCGTGAACATCGCCGACGCGCCGCCGCTGATTGCAACGATCACCAAGTCGTCCGTAGTCGCGCCATGGAGCATCTCGCACCCGAGCCGCGCAGCCTCCTCCGACGACTCGTCCGGCACCGGATGACCCGCTCCTCTTTTTAGTATTAGGGCCGGCTCCGTTGTCGCCGCGGATCCTTGCGGGATTATTGCGAGACCATTGACCAGCTTGCCGCCGATTCGTCGCTCGATCTCGTGTGCCATCGCAAGCGCCGCCTTGCCCACCGCAAGCAGCAGGATTCGCGACGCACCTGCAATCAATTCCGGAACCTGCTCTGCGCCTGGACAGCCACCGTCCATCGCGCGGCCGACCAGCCGCGCCGGATCAACCGCCGCAACCGCAGCGCGATAAATCTTTTCAAGGTCCGCCCGCGCCTGTAGCAGAGTGACGGGCATGGCTAATTCTTGAGCGTGCGAATCTTCTCCGACGCATCCGCCACCAGCACCACATCAGCCATCGCGACGAACAATCCGGTGCCGACCACTCCCGGAATTGCGAGCAACTCGCGATCAACCCTCGCCGGACTCGCGATTGTCTTCACCGCGCAGTCGAGAATCAGGTTGCCGTTGTCGGTGATGAACTCCTTGCCTTCGCTTTCGCGAACCCGCGGCTTCATCCCCATCGCTTTGATCTTCGCACTCACCAGCGGCACTCCGAACGGCACCACTTCGATCGGGATACTCCCGCGATCGCCCAGCCGCTTCACAATCTTCTCGTAACCGACCAGCACCACGAACCGCCGCGACGATGCCGCCACGATTTTTTCGCGCACCAGCGCGCCGCCGTATCCCTTGATCAGATTGAGCCGCGAATCGACCTCGTCAGCCCCGTCGAAATCAGTGTCGATCTTCCCAGCCTCAGCCAGCGTGACAATCGGGATCCCCACCGAGCGCGCCAACTCCTCAGCCGGGGTCGAAGTAGGCACGCCTCGCACATCGATTCCGCTAGCTCCCAGAGCCCGAATGAACGCACTAGCCGCACGCCCAGTCCCCAGACCAATCGTATGCCCCGGCTTAACAAACCGAAGCGCATACTGCCCAAGCGCCTCCAGCGATGCGTCGTCAGCAGGCATCAGCTAATCCTAAGTGCGCGCGTGGCCAACGCCGGACGCCAGAGCGTCCGTCGAGATTCTTCGCTCCAGCAGCCTCCGCTCGGAATGACGCGGGTGGTTGCGCGCTGCTTTTGTGGTCCTTTTTTTGTGTCATCCTGAGCGCAGCGAAGGATCTCGCGCACCCCGGCGCGTTTTGCCGCAACGTGATCGCAAGATAAGTTGTTCGCAGAGGAATCGAACGGCATCATCGGCTCGGTCTGCGAGCGCGGCGCATCGCAGCGAGGTCACCCTCCCAGCGGAGTTGGCCACGCGCCGAGCGTATCAGCTTCTCTCGCTCCGCTGTCAGACGCACCATGATTTCGAGCGCGCGCTGGACAGTCGCGCTCTTCGTGCGCGCACCCGATACGCGCATAGCCTGCTTCATCAGGCTCTCGTCAATATCGATAGTCGTCCGCACACTCACTCTGATTACTCGATTCGCGTTTCGTTCTCCTGAACTAAAGTACGTTTCACGTGAAACCCTTTCGCCTAAAAAGGCGAGCAAATCGGGGCTATCTCCTCCGAAAAAAGCGAAAACTGCGACGCCTTTACGGCTTGCCGTTGCGGAGCAATTGCATAAATTCCTGGCGCGTCTCCGTGTTGGTGCGGAATACGCCCAGCATCGCCGACGTCGTGACGAAGGAATTCTGCTTCTCGACTCCGCGCATCCGCATGCACAGATGCTCGGCCTCGAGCACCACCGCGACACCGAGCGGATCGATCTCCGACATCAGCGTCTGCGCGATTTGCGTGGTCAGTCGCTCCTGTACCTGCAGTCGTCGCGCATAGATCTCGACCATCCGCGCCAGTTTCGAAATGCCAACGATTTTCCGATTCGGCAGATACGCGACATGCGCCTTGCCCATGAACGGCAACAGGTGATGCTCGCACAGCGAATAAAAATCCAGATCCCTGCACAGGATCATTTCCTGGTAGTCCTGCTCGGAGAACAGCGCGCCGTTGATTTCTTTCTTCGGGTCCTTGGCGTAGCCACTGGTCAGGAACTCATAAGCCTTGACGACGCGCGCCGGCGTGCGCTCGAGGCCCTCGCGATCCGGATCTTCACCGATATGCCGCAGGATGACGCGGACCGCGTCTTCGACCTTTGCGCTGCCCGACGCGCCATTCTTGTCGGCGCCGGCTTTCGCTCGCGAACCATTTGCCTGGGTGCGGTTCATTTTGCGATCTCCTTGCGCCACCGGCTGAACTCAAGCGCCAGCTCGATTGCGAGTGACGGGCCGCCGCCGCTCATGATGATGAACCCACTGGCGTCGCGAGCCAACGACTTCATCAGCGCCAGGTTCTCGCGGATCGACATCGCGCGCACTTCTTCTTCGCTCATCCCGGCGAATCTGTCCAGATGGCTACGCGCGCCGCTCAGGTCCTTCACGCGGTCGATCAGGTAATTGGCCATCGCCTCGCGCTTAACCGGCAGGATTCCAAGCATCGTCATGACTCCGAGGCTGTTGGCTTTCGAGACGAAGCGACGCGCGGTCTCCGCGTCGAAGATCGGCTGCGTGATCACGAAGCGCGCGCCCGCCGCGGCCTTGCGCTCGAGCAGTTCGAACTCGCGGTCAATATTCTTGCGATTTGGATTCGCGACCGACCCCGCGACGATCGACGGAATCGTCTTGAGGAACTGCTTGCCCTCGCCGGTGTCGCCGCGATTCAGCGCGCCGACGATCGCGAGTAGTCCGTCTGCGTCGATATCGTGCGATACGATTACGTTGCCGTCGGCGCCGGGTGGAATCTTGTCGCCGTTCAGCGCGACCACTGCGTCGATCCCAATCGCCGCCGCGCCCAGCAAATCGGATTTCAGTGCGAAGCGATTGCGGTCGCGACACGATACGTTCAGCACCACCGGGATTTTCAAGCGCTCTTTGATAGCAGCGCCAAAAACCAGCGACGACATTTTAACTTTGCCCAGCGCATTGTCGGTGAGGTTGATCGCATCGACGTGGCCGGCCAGTTCGGCCAGTCGCTTGAGCAGTGGAGTCGGATTGATTCCGCGCGGCGGCGACACTTCGAGCCACAACGCAGGCGCGGCGGCATTCAGGCTGTCGAGGATTGAGGGCAACGGATTTCTCCGCGGATTGCGCGAATCAGTCTGCGATCATCACGCCTGGCGGCGCTCGGTCGCTTTGACCTTCTGATATTTGCGGTAGTCGTATCCGGTCGCCATCGCCATCAGCAGCGGCTCCATCCCGCCCTCGCGCTCGCGGCGCAGCACTCGCAGGCGATCGAAAAACTCGCGGAAGTCCTTGTCCACGCGATGCTTGCCGTCGATCGGCGCCAGGAAAAAATCATGCAGACGCGTCACGGTGAAGCGCAGCGACGAAAATCGCAGCTCGTTGGGAAACGCGTCCCATTCCGCGAGCGACAGCGTCCGCACCGACTCGTAACCCGACAGCAGGTAGCGGAAACGGTCGAGCGAGTACGCCCCATCTACGAAGCATAGCGCGTTGACCGCGGTCGCGATGTCGAAAATAAATTTGCCGCGGCAGGCCGCGTCGAAGTCGAGCATCGCGGTCATCTTCTCGCCGCGAAACAGCAGGTTGTCCGAAAAAATGTCGCCGTGGATCACGCCCTTGGGCAGCTTGCCCTCGAGGTATCGCGTCAGGTACTCGACCTCGTCGTCGAGCGTGCGGCAGATTTTGCGGAAATAGTTCGGCAGCCGGTTGCGCACGGTCAGGTACAGGTCGGCGATTCGCTCGAAACTGAAGCGGTTGTCGATTCCTTTTTTGTAAGCCTTGCCGATCACGTGCAGGTCGCCGAGTGCGTGGCCGATAGTCTCGAGCTGGCTCGGCTTCATCCGCGCCGGAGCGATCACCTTGCCTTCCTGGTACTTGAACAGCGACACGCAGCGGTTGTTGAAGTTGCGATAGTAGCGGCCCATCCGATCTTGCATCGGATGAGGGCACGGGAACGCGTGCTTGCGCAGGAACGACAGCAGATCGATCTCGCGCTTCAGCTCGTTCTCGCCCTTGACCTCGTCCACCCGCAGCAGGAATTTGCCTTTGGCGGCTTCGAGCACGTAGTTGGTATTGACCGATCCTTCGGGGATTCCGGTGGCACTGGTGATGCGGCCAAGGCCGTAGTCGTCCGCCAACTCTTTGAGAAACGGTTTGCTTAGCTCGGTATATACGGCCATAGGGACGCGGGCGCGATAAATGAGGACTGTCAGCCCGCCAAGTCTAAGGGGTGACTGGCACCTCGTCAACTAGGGGCCACGAAACCCTTATAAAATGAGGGTTTCGTGAATTCTTCAATTTTCCAAGTTGCTACAAACGTTTAGCGCGACTAAATCAATCGCATGCCGACATCCAAAAAAATCGCTGCGAAAATTTCGAAGAAGCCCGCAACCGCGACCCCGAAAAGCGCGAGCGCCGCGCTCGAAGGAGAGAAGGCGCCCGTCTTCGAGCTGTTCGACGCCGACGGAAAATCCGTCGCGCTCAAAGATCTCATCGGCGCGAATAATCTCGTGCTCTACTTCTATCCCAAGGACATGACGCCCGGATGCACCACCCAAGCGTGCGGCTTTCGCGACAATATCGGGCCAATCAAAAAGCTCGGCGCGAAAGTCGTCGGCGTCAGCGGCGACTCGACCGACTCGCACGGAAAGTTCATCGCGAAGCACCATCTCAACTTCCCGCTGCTCGCCGATCCCGGCAACAAGGTCTGCAAGCTGTACGGCGTATATAAAATGAAATCGCTGTACGGGCGCGAGTTCATGGGAATCGAGCGTACTACTTTCGTGATCGACAAGGCGGGCGTCGTGCGGCGGGTGTTCCCAAAGGTCAAGGTGAACGGGCACACCGAAGAAGTGCTCGAGGCGCTTAAGGCGCTCGCTTGATTTTTAAAAAACGACGCGCCAGCTATCTGGCCGGCGCGTCGTTTACTATCTGGCGATCTGAGTACTGACTACGGTCCACCCGTGGGTGGATTCACGAACGGGCAGTTGTGCTCGCCGACCACCGGCGCCGGGGCTGTCTCGATCACGGCGTTCAGCGATGGCGATTTGTTGAAGTCGAACATATCCTGCAGGCGGCTGGCGTTCGCATCGCGCAGCGTCAAATGCGATCCGTCGGGCAGAAACCGCTGCTCAATGAATGCCAGCATCGAAGTGTGATCGCCGACCATGTGCGAGACGTAGTGCGGTTTCGCGAACGGCGAGATCACGATGAAGGGCACTCGGAATCCGAGCTGATTGAAATTCGCGCATGCCGCCGGGTACGGCGCGGTCTCTTCGGCGAATGCCGGGCAGATGCTCGCGGCGTCGCTTTCGCTGAACTCGCAATTGGCACCGCCGCCGGGCAGCAGGCTGGTCGGCAGATTGGACAGGTCCTCGCACAGGCCTGGATCGATTCCGTCGGGATTGAGCGCTCCGCCTTGCGAAGCGGCCGGTGGCGCTACGTGATCATAGAATCCACCGTGCTCGTCGTAGGTCAGAAAGATGACCGAGTCTTTCCAGTTGGGTCCATTGCGGACAGCGTTGATGACTTGCGAGGTGACGAATTCGCCGGCGCGGATATCCCAAGGCGGATGTTCGTCGGTCTCGAACCCACCGCTCGGCCCGATAAATATCGGTCCAGCCGGGGTGTTCACCTGGCTCGGCAGGAACGAAGGATCGATGAACGATACTTGCGGCAGCGTGCCGTTGGCCGCATCGGTGAAAAAATTGTTGGCGGTCGGGTTGTAAGACTTGATCAGAACGTTATTGGAAAGTTGGCGGATATGGGCCGAAAGGAACGCAATATGGTCGCCGCGGAAGATCGGTGAGGTCGGCAGATCCTCGGCGTAGTTCAACCAGGTGATTCCCGACGCATCGAGCAGGTCGAAGATCGATCCTGTCGGCGGCATATAGCCATTGCTGTTGTTGATCAGGAAGGGGTTGGCCGGATTGACGCCCGGCGGAAAAATTTCGCTGGTCGTGGTATGGCCGAATGAGGTCGCCGCCATTTCGTACGAGCGGTTCGGGAAAGTCGGGCCGACGACGGAGCAGAAATAGCGATCATCGATCGCGAACGTCTGCGCCAGGCTGTAGTAGAACGGCAGATCATCCTGCGTGTAGTAGCCCATCGTGTCGTCGTCGGTCGCCGACTCGGTCCCGTCGATCTGCTCGGTAATATCGTTCTCGAGCACGAACCCGTCGTTGAGCGTTGACAGCAGCGCGTTGGCTGGATCCGAAAAGTTGGCCTCGTGATGGCTGGCGCCCCAGCCATGATCCAGGTCCGGGCCCGGACAGTAGTTCGTGTCGTGGAACGATGTGACGGTGCTGCCGTCATCGTCGAGATTTGAGTTGGTGCAGTTCAGGTGGCCCATCGTGTCGAAGGAGCAGGTCAGACCGTCGACGCAACTGTGATCGCTGTTCTTGCAGGCGCCTCCGTGGTACGGGCTGCCGGGCGCGTACGGCAACGCGCCGAGATAGTTATCGAACGAATGGTTCTCCTGCATGATGATGATCACGTGATTGACCTTGTGAACGTTCCCCTCCGCGCGCGCGGTCGCCACCGAGAATCCGAGCGCGGCCACCGCGATGAGCAAGCTCAGCGCTGCAATACCTCTGCGTCTCATCGTTCGTATCCTCCTCGATTCGACGGGGTGATTGATTTGACTGCGCTACCCCCGAAGCAGCGCAGCCGTGCACAAAACAAAGTCGTGCGGAGGTGATGAAACGCCCGCCAGTGCTGAAACACAAGGCAAAATCGTGCGTGCGCGCAACAACGACGCGTTTAGACAAGTCTAGGCGGTTTAAATCGGATCGAACTTAAGATTTTGCAGAGTGCGGAGTGCCTTACGAAGCGGCAGCGCTAGTCGTTCCGAGCAGATTGTCGCGCAGGAATGCGCGCAGCTCGGGCTCAACACGCTTGCCGAGATCATGCGAGGCCTGCGGAAAGTAGAAGGTCTCGACCTTCGCGCCGTGCGCCCGCAACGCATCGGCGAGCTTGACTGCCTGCCGCACCGGCATCCGATTGTCCTGCTCGCCGTGCATGATCAGCACGCTGCATTCGAGCTTCGGCGGCAGATGGGCTATGACACTGCGCTCCTTCAGGATGCGCTTGCTCGGCCATACTTCGCGCAGGATCGACAGCTTGGTGCGCAGAGTCGCTTCAGGCCACAGCGCCAGCGGATCGTAGCATCCCGATTCCAGGATCAGCGCGCGCGGACGCGAGTCGTAGTCCATCAGCAATCCCGCTGCGACTGCGCCATGCCCAAGTCCCCAGACCGCGAGCCGCGACGAATCGACGTCGGTGCGTCCCGCGAGAATGTCCAGCGCCTTGCGCGACGCCAACACCGACGGCTGTCCGACGAAGCGGCTAGGTCCCGACGAATTGCCGTAGCCGGGAATACTCACGCACGCGACCTGGATTCCCATCGCGGCGATTCCCTGGCTCATCTTGACGCATTGATCGACGTTGCCCTCGCCGCCATTGAGGACCAGCAGCCCGGGCCGCTTGCCCAGCTCGGCGCTGCGCGTCAGGTATCCTTCTATATGGTAATTCTTGGGCCCCTCGGCGACGTCGAAGTTGAATTGATCGACATTTTTGTAGTTCGACGCGATTGACTTGCCGGGAATCCGGCAGGCGGCAATCGACATCGCGAGCACAATCGCCGCGGAAAAGAAGAAGCCCGAGAGTGCGGTTGATCTTCGTGTCGCGAGAGGATGCATCGATAACGAGGAATGAGAAACAGAACTTGGCAGATTGTCAGACATCGCTCCGTACCCTACACCTCCTGTCTATAATTAAAAACCGTCCAAAAATTCAGGGCAAGTCTCAAAACGGCAGGCGCATTGAATCGAAGTGGGGTTTCGCCGATACTTCTTGATTCCGTAAGCTCTTTTACGCGTGATGGCGGCAATGGCGACGCAGGCAGAAAAAACTGGTTCAGCATCAGCGGCAATTGATTTCGAAAAGAACGGAGGCGTCGTCGCCGCGATTGCTGTCGATCATTTGAGCCATCGCGTGCTGACCGTTGCCTACATGAACCGCGAAGCTTTCGACGAGACGGTCGCGACTGGACGCGCGTGCTACTACTCGCGATCGCGCAAAAGGCTGTGGCGCAAGGGCGAGGAGTCGGGAAATTTTCAAATCGTGCACGAGATTCGCATCGACTGCGATGCCGACGCGGTCGTAGTCGCCGTCGAGCAGCGCGGCGACGGGGCCGCATGCCACGAGGGCTACGAGTCATGCTTCTTTCGCAAGCTCGACAATGGATCGTGGAAAATCGTCGATCAGCGCAAAGTGGATCCCGCCAAGTACGGCCCCAACTACGGGCATCAGTCGAAAAAGTCGGCCGGTTGATCTGCGATGGCAGACCAAATTCTAAAATTCGGCATTCCGAAAGGAAGCCTCGAGGATCAGACGCTCGAGCTGATGCGCAAGTCCGGCTGGCGGATCACGGTCGGCTCGCGCTCGTACATCCCGACCGTCGACGACCCGACGCTGAGCTGCCGAATTCTGCGCCCGCAGGAGATGCCGCGCTATATCGCCGACGGCTCGCTCGACGCCGGCATCACCGGCAGCGACTGGATCGTCGAGAACAATGTGACGCTGCACCAGGTCGAGAGCTTCATCTACGCCAAGGCGACGCTGACCCCCTCGCGGTGGGTGCTATGCGTGCGCGACGACTCCCCGGTCAAGCGGCTCGAGGATTTGCAGGGCAAGCGAATCGCGACCGAGCTGGTGCAGTTCGTCAAGCGCATCCTGTCCGAGCGCAAGGTCAAAGCAGAAGTCGAATTTTCATGGGGCGCGACCGAAGCCAAGGTCGCCGAGGGAATTATCGACGCCGCGATCGACGTGACCGAGACCGGCTCGTCGCTGCGCGCCAACGGCCTGCGCATCGTCGAGGAACTGCTCGTCTCGAATCCGGTGCTGGTCGCTAATCCGACTGCATGGGCGAATCCGTGGAAGCAGGCGAAGATTCGCCAGCTCGGCATCCTCATTCGCGGCGCGCTGGACGCGGAGAATCGCGTCGGCATCAAGATGAACGTCGCGAAGGAGAATCTCGAAAAAGTGATCGCATTGCTGCCGTCAATCACGGCGCCGACAATCTCCCATCTCTACCCCTCGAAGGCGCTCAAGGGCGTCGAATGGCTGGCGGTCGAGACGGTGATCGCAGAACAAACAGTGCGCGAACTGTTCCCGAAGCTGCTCGAAGCCGGCGCCGTGGGAATAGTTGAGTTTCCGCTGAATAAGATCATCGGCTGAGAATTGCCTCTCCCCTCGTGGGGAGAGATCGACGTGCTTCCGAGCGCGGCGGGTGAGGGACAACAATTCTTGAATTTTCGCCTCGTTTCACTTCCCTCGAATTTGTGGCACAACAGAATCAATCACCACGTGGAGGTCGGCATCATGGGTTTGCCCAACGGAGTCCATCACCTCGCTATCTGCACCAAAGACATCAAGAAGCAGATCGAATACTTCTCGCAAGTCGTCGGGATGGAGCTGGTCGCGCTCTACTGGATGCATGGCGTCGACAACACCTTTCACGGCTTCATGAAGATGAGCGACAGTTCGTCGATCGCTTTCGTGCAGCATCCTGAGATCGCGAGCATTCAGCCGATCAAGGGCGTCTCGCACGCCGGGCATACCACGCAGAACGTTGCGCCGGGCGCGATGCAGCATCTGGCGCTCAACGTCGATAGCTACGCCGACCTGCTCGCGATTCGCGATCGCGTCCGCTCGCATGGGCATTGGGTGATGGGCCCGCTCGATCATGGTTTCTGCAAATCGATCTACCTCGCCGCGCCCGAGGGAATCATGCTCGAGTTCTCGACCTCCGACGGCGGCTCGATCGACGCCGAAGCGTGGATCGATCCCGAAGTGCAAGCGCTGGCGGGAATCAATGCGGAGGAAGTCGAGAGATATAAACATCCGGCGTCGTTCGAATCGAAGGGCGGCACGGTTGCGCAGCCGCAGCCCGACCCGTCGAAGCCGCTGATGGACTATCCCGCCGACGATCGCATCTGGACGATGAGCGACGAGGAAGTGACGCGCCGGATGAGCAACACGACGCCGCCGGTGCAGAAGAAATCCAAAGCCGCGTGAGCTGCGAATAGCGTCGATGAAGACGCTCCGCACTGAGACGCGCAACGGCGTCGGTATCATCACGCTCACGCGCGCCGACGAGTACAACACGATCACGCCCGACCTTCGCGATGAGCTTGGCGACGCGATCGACCTGGCCGACGCCGATCACGACGTCCACGTAATCCTGCTGTGCGCGGAAGGTCCAGCATTCTGCGCCGGCTACGCACTCGCAGGATCGACGCGCGCGCAAGCCGGTGAAGGTTCGCGCAAGCGCGCGTGGGACTCGGTCGCCGATTACGGGATGATCTCGCAATACGTCAACGTGTACATGAAACTCTGGTACGCGCGGAAACCGACTATCGCCGCCGTACACGGATGGTGTATCGGCGGCGGCACCGACATGGTGTTGTGCGCCGATTTGATAATCGCAGGCGAGTCCGCGTCGTTCGGCTATCCACCGTCGCGCGTATGGGGCACGCCGACCACCGCGATGTGGGTCTATCGGATGGGCCTCGAACGCGCCAAGCGCTACCTGCTGACCGGCGACGAGATCCCCGCGCCGGAAGCCGCGCGCATCGGACTAATCCTGGAAGCGGTGCCCGACGACGAACTCGACGCGCGCGCGACCGCACTTGCCGAGCGAATGGCGCGAGTTCCCACGAATCAACTCGAGATGCTCAAGCTCCTATGCAATCACACCGCCGAAAATATGGGACTGGCGACGTCGCGGCTGGTCGGCTCGCTCTTCGACGGAATCGCCCGGCATACGCAGGAAGGCCTCGATTTCGTCGCGCGCGCACAAGCCGCAGGCTTTCGGCAAGCCGTCCGCGAGCGCGATGACCCATTCGGCGACTACGGCTCAGGCCCGCGCTCAAAAAATCGCGCGGTCAAGAAAAGCGGCAAGAAAAAAACTTAATCTAATGTGAAACCCGCGGTGGGTTTCACGCTTCCTTCGGCAGGGGTGACCCCTGCACCAAGTGAGAGAAATTTCTGTTCCCCCTTTCCCTCGGGAAAGGGGGTGAGGGGGATAGGACGGGCGGAATGGTTGCCTCAATCCGGTTCCCCTTCCCTCGAGGGAAGGGGTTAGGGGTTAGGTTGCCGGGAATCGACAGCCATATGATGATGCACTCAATGACCACCACCGACATTACCTTCCCCTCCCACGACGGGCGCCCGATGCGCGCTGCTTACGCCGCGCCCTCCGATTCGCAGAAACATCCCGGCGTTATCGTTATCCACGAAATCTTCGGGCTCAATGACGACATCAGGCGAATTACCGGGAGGGTTGCCGATCTTGGCTACGCCGCACTCGCGCCTGACCTCTATGATCGCGACGGCGCGCGCCTCATCTGTATCGCGCGCACGATGATGACGCTGAATCGCGGCGATGGCGACGCGTTCAAGGACCTCGACGCGGCGCGCAGGTTTCTGCAGCAGCAGCCGGGCGTCGATTCGGCGCGTATCGGCGTCATCGGATTTTGCATGGGCGGCGGATTCGCGCTGATGTTCGCGGCGCGCGCTCCAATCGGCGTTGCCGCGACGTTCTACGGCGACGTGCCCAAGACCACTGATCAATTGCGCGGCGTATGCCCGGTGCTCGGCGGCTACGGCGGACAGGACCGGCTATTCGTTGCGCAGGGACGCCGTCTCGAGACGCTGCTTACTGAGATGGATGTCGATCACGACGTGAAAATCTACGACGATGCCGGCCACAGCTTCATGAGCCGTAACAGCGGTTTCTTGCCATGGATCGGGAAAATCGGCCCGATGAAGGCCGGCTACAATCCCGAGGCCGCCGAAGACAGTTGGAAGCGAATCGAAGCGTTCTTCGGCCGCCACCTCGGGCATTGAGGGAGGTGCTACTTACTCAAACCAACGGCGAGCCGGGATTTCGCGATCCGCTCGCGTGAGGCTACCAGCGCTTCCACGTTCTTGGCGCCGCGATAGCCCATCTGATCGGCAAGGTATTCGGCCAGCTTGCGTTCCGAGATATTCGGCTTCTGTTTGCGTTTGTCTTCGGCCAGCTCGGCGAGCGTAGTCCGCAGGGTATCTTCGGAGTCCCGCAGCGTCTCCAAAATCGGGGAAGGAATCACAGAATTTATCGGCATGCCATCACCTATGCTGCTAATCGTAGCATAATGCGTGAAAACTCGTGCATGCCGTAAGTCAAATGAATGCCCCAAGAATTCGTGAAACTTTCGGTTCCCTCAGCAACATTTTAGTGCGGATGAGCTTGCGTCAGCCAGCCGAAGGTGATTTGACGCGCTCACTATTACCAAGCATTGTGCTTTGCGACTATGTCGCGATTCAGCCGCCTCGAATTCCTCGCGTCCCTACCGTTATGCGTACTGAGTGTTGCGATGATATTTCTCTCCTCGTGCGGTAACGACGGCAGTTCCGCAACGTCTGAGACCGCCGGCGCGTGCGCGCCGCTGCCACCCGCCGCCAATTCAGATTTCCTGGTTCATCTGACTCCCTTCATGAACCACCTTTGCTACCAGAAACAGAACTGGCAGCATGACGCGCAGGTGCGCACCAGCGACGGAGTTCATCCATACGTCAGGGTCTGGTACTCGCCGTTGCTGTTCGACTGGATCACCGTCAAGAACCGCACCGGGCCAGTGCCCGACGGCGCGATGGTCGTCAAGGAGCAGTTTCACAGCCCAACCGATCCGTTGGTCGAATGGACCGTGATGGTCAAAGATTCGAACCTGTCGTGGGACGGATGGTACTGGGCCGACCTGGTCAGTCCGACACCGCGGAATCCGAATGCGGTTCCGACTCCGTCGCCGGGCAGTGGATGCGCCGAGCCGCAGGTCTTTTTCAACGGCGTTGGATTGTACTGCCTGAACTGTCATGCGTCGGCGATCGCCAATTCGGGAACCTATTCGAGTACTGCTTACCTGAATCCACCGAGCGTCGCCGCGCTCGCGGATGCCTCGGCGATGATCGATGACATGCACAACGTTTCGTCGCGGCAGTCGGCGGAGATGTCCGCGGCCGAGCAAGCTCCGATGTTCGTCAATCGCGTACCGAATTCGGTTTTCAGCAATCTTCGATCTTTGCCGTCCGCCTCGCCGCCGTGCATGGTCTCGCAAGCATTCGATCACGTGGTCCCGGCCGCGAAGTCGGCCGGCGGCCCCGAGGAGTTTCTCACCTCTGATCAATGCGCGAACTGTCACGATGCGACCGGGACGCTCGCCGGCTTCATCCCCAACATGATCTTCGGCGGGCAGAGTCCGACGCCCGCAAACCTCTCGCAGTTCGGCGAATGGCGTTACTCGATGATGGGCCTGGCGGGACGCGACCCGATCTTCTTTGCCCAGCTCGAGACTGAGTCAACAGTGCATGGGCATTTGGCCGGCCACGCTGACGGCGCAGCTTTCGTTCAGGACTTCTGTCTTCGATGCCACGGCGTGATGGGTCAGCGTCAATTTCATATCGATAATGGCAACGGGCCGAACACTTTGCTCACGCGCGCCGTGCTGCAGGATCCCAAATCCAAATACGGCGCACTCGCGCGCGACGGCGTCTCATGCGCGGTCTGCCATCATATGACCGACGATAAACTTGCCGACCCGTCCACCGACACCGGCCTGTTCAAGGTTGGCCCCGCGAGCGAAGTTTACGGACCGTTCCCATCGGACACTGATTCCACCGGCGCGAAGACCGGCGACAGCGTCATCCCGCTACCGATGCAGAACAGTATGGGCATCACGCCGATGGAAGGTTCCCAGGTCCAGAACGCCAGCCTGTGCGCGTCGTGCCACACGATCTTGTTGCCGGTGTTCGACGCCGACGGCAATCGGGTGATGGAAAACGGTGAGCCGAAATCCGAGTATGAGCAGACCACTTTCTTCGAATGGCTGAATAGCGGCTTCATTACTATTCCGTGCCAGCAATGCCACATGCCCGACAGCTACCAGGGCAATCCGCTGCAATTCAAAATCGCGAATATCGAGGACGATACATTCCCCGCTGTGCCGGACCATGGACCATCGACGCGCCTGCCCGACGCCGATCTGATTATGGAAGCGCGCACTCCGTATCGGCGTCATCAACTGCTCGGGATCAACCTGTTCGCACTCGAGATGTTCGATCAGTTCCGCGCCGAGCTCGGGCTTTTCAAATTCGATCCGAACTTGCCCGGTCCTTTGGCCAAGCAGATCTTCAGCCAGAAGACCGCGGTCGCCGAAGCTGTGACGCAAGCCCAGACCGGCACCGCCAACGTCATGATTCTGTCGGCGACGAAAATGAGCGGCGCGCTGCAGGCGGACGTCGAGGTGGATAATCTCGCGGGTCATAACTTTCCCTCTGGAGTGAGTTTTCGACGCGCGTTCTTGAACTTTCAGGTGCTCGACGCCGGTGGAAACGTGCTGTGGGCATCGGGCAATACCAACTCCGACGGCGTCATCGTCGACAACTCGGGCAATCCGCTAGCTACCGAATTCTTCAGCCCGGCTCAGCAGACCTATCAACCTCATTTCTGGACGGAGAATCCAATCACCAGCGACAACCAGGTCGCGATCTACGAAGAACTGGCGACCGATCCTGAAGGCCTGCTGACGACCAGCTTTTTAAGTCTCGACCACAAGGTCAAAGACAACCGCATTCAGCCTGTGGGAAGATCGTTCAACGGCCCCAACGCCGGCATCACGGCTCCGGTAGGCACCGGCGCCGACCCCAGCTACAAAAACGGATGCGGCTGCAGCATGGTCCGCTACGAAATCCCGCTACCCACCAACGCCGTCGCAGTGAATGCGACGCTGTACTATCAAAGCATCCCGCCCTACTACCTACGCCAACGCTCCGAAGACGCCCACGGCCCCGACACCGCGCGCCTGATCACCTTCACAAACCAACTAAACACCAGCCAGTACCCAGAAATCGCCAACTGGAAACTGAAAATCGCGACTTCAGGACCGGTGAATATCCGATAGTTTCGTAGTCTAGCTCTGCGGATCCTTCAGATGAGGGCGGGTCGCGTAGAAGTAATCCATGCCGGGGACGCCGCGCGGGGTTTCGTCGTCGAACAGGATTGAGACTACGCCGTAGAATGCGACGATGGTCCAGAAGGCGCCGGTGCCGATTGGAGGAATCGCTGCGGCCGTTGCGCTGAGTATCAGCGCCACGATCGAGTTTTGCAGTAGCCAGAGTTCATTCATCGGTATCGCTCCAGATGAAGAACCGGTACCGGCTTCGCTTCCGCGAAGCTGTCCGGAGCCCAGCAGCCATGTCCTGCCGCTCGCGTTGCTCGCTTCGTCAGGATGACATGCGGCGCATGCATATCGCGAGGGGTGTCGTCTGACTACTCTCCGGTCCAGTTTGGTTTTCGCTTTTGCGAGAATGCCAGCGGGCCCTCGACTGCGTCTTTCGATCTGAACAGCTTCGACTGCAAATCGTAATGCTTGGCAAGCGCTTCCTGGATCGGCAGCCCGAGGCCGGTCATCGCTGCCTCCTTGGAGGCTTGGACCGACAGCGGGGAGCATTCCATGATCTCACCGGCCCATTTTTCAGCCGTTGGGATCAGATCCTTCAACGGCACCACCTCGTTCGCGATTCCGTAGCGGAGCGCGTCGGCCGCTGTGATGTGTTTGCCCGTGAGCATCATGCCCATCGCGATCTTCAGCGGGATCTGGCGCGGCAGGCGATGTACGCCGCCCGCTGCGGCCATCAGGCCGACGCGCGGTTCCGGCAATCCGAAGCGCGCGTGCTCGGCAGCTATGATGATGTCGCATGAGAGCGCGATTTCGAATCCGCCGCCGAGCGCGAACCCGTTCACCGCCGCGATTATCGGCTTGTAGATGTCGTAGCGCGCGGTAATTCCGGCAAAGCCGCCCTTGCCGCGAATCGACTTCTCCAGCTCGCCGCGATTCTCCGCGGTCCAGCGCAGATCGTTACCGGCCGAGAAGCCCTTGTCGCCCGCGCCGGTGACGATCGCGACCCAGGCAGATTTGTCCGCGACGAAATCGTCCCACACGCTGTCCATCTCGACGTGACATGGCGGATGCAACGCGTTCATCCGCTCAGGCCGGTTGAAAGTGATGTAGGCGATATGGTTGCGCTTCTCGTATTTGATGAATTTAAGGTCCATGTTTTTCTCCGTGCTCCCTTGCTGTTTCTATCTCAGGAACCTAACCCCTAACCCCTTCCCGCGCGGGAAGGGGGACCGGATTAATGGTTACCCCTTCTCACCCGGGAAGGGGAACCGGATTATTTAGTATTCTACTGCTCATCGAGGAGTTCGAAAAATGCGTCGATGCTTTGCATCAACTGTCGCCGGATTTGTACTCGCGTGCCTTCTATCAGATGCATCGTGACGCGGCCGCTGGTGCCGTCGGCCAGGCTCACGCGCGCATCCTCGACGCCCGCGACGCTGCCCGGCTGGAAAATCCGCATCCCGTAAACCAGTGAGCCGCGCTGCGACCTCCCTTTCACTAGAGTCAGCTTACGCGCCATCGGGGTCTCCCTCGTTCATATTCGTTGGTCTATAGCATAACGTTGACAATCAGGGATGGCGCCCACAGAATCTCGCCGATGGATGGAATGTCGACAGTCACCCAGCTCTCGAAAAAACCTCGATTTCCCGGCCTTGTCCTGCTGGCGATAGCCTCGGCATCGCTGATCTTCGCCGGATGCGGCCTCGCTTACCAGGCTGGGACCCGAATCAAGGCGACGCGGATGTCGGATTCACTGCAGGTGGGGCAAACCTCGCCCCAAGTACACCATTCGTGGGGTGAACCGGATATCCGGACCTATTTGCCGGGCGAGACCGAGGTCTGGAGCTACCCCTATAAGCCGAATAGTAACGATGTTACAGCCGCGCTGCTGTATACCTCGTCCAAGGACGGCGACAAGGGGACCTTCCTCGATTTGAAGTTTGTGGAGGGTAAACTCGTCTCATGGCAGGAAGCCGAGCATACGCTGCCGCCGAAGGGGCATACCGGCATCGGTTTGGGGATAAACCAGGGGCCGATTGGGAACGGGACCCAGACGCAGCCTGGAGCGGTTCACTACTAGCGCAGCGGGAGCTGCCAAGTGGGGGTGCCATGGGGAACGCATACTTGCAACGAGCCAGAATCATCGTGTCTAATTGAGCGCGGACATGGGGTATGGTGGTAAGTTCGGTGTGGTGGCATTGTCGTTGAAAATGACTGCATATGAGTCGAATCAACGTCGCGTAGCGGCGGCGGCCAAGCTCGTCAGGAGACTTGCCTGATGGCGACCGCGCGCAAGAGTTTCGAGGCAATTCTGCTCGACCGATCATGGGTCTCGGCCCAGGATCTTGACAAGGCGCGGCAGCGTAAAAAGCCCGGACAGGAATTGGCCGACGTGCTGGTCGAGATGGGTGCGCTGGAGCCCCAACGCCTCGCACGCGCACTCGCGCAGGAATATCGGCTGCCATTCCAGGCCCATATCGACGAAAACGCGCTCGATCCCAAGCTCGTTTCCAAGGTTCCGATCAACTACGCGAAGAAGAACCGCCTGCTGCCGCTCTCGAGCATCGACGGCACGGTGACTATTGCGATGGCCGATCCGGCCAACTTCGAGCCGCTCGACGATTTGCGAATCCTGTTCGGCGCGCAGATAAATGTGCTGATCGCGCCGGCCGAAGTAATCGCCGAGGCGATCAACCGCGCGTACGACCAGGCGTCGGCCACTTCAGCCGAGGATCTGATGATCGATCTGCAAGAAGAGCGGCTCGACGTGGTCGCCAACGAACTCGCATCGGAGCCGCTGGACTTGCTCGAGTCCGACGATTCGGCGCCGATCATCAAGCTCGTCAACGGCGTGCTGTCGCAGGCGGTCAAGGATCGCGCGTCGGACATCCACGTCGAAGTTTTCGAAAAAGAAATGGTGGTGCGCTTCCGCGTGGACGGCATGATGTACGACGTGCTGTCGCCGCCCAAGCGGTTTCAGCCCGCGATCACCTCGCGCGTCAAAGTTATGGCGGGCCTCAATATCGCCGAGAAGCGGCTGCCGCAGGACGGCAGAATCCGCCTGCGCATCGCCGGCCGCGATATCGACTTGCGCGTCTCGTCGATCCCGACCGCGTTCGGCGAGCGTATCGTGCTGCGACTGCTCGACCGCGCGCAGGCCGTGGAAGCCATCAACCTCGACCATCTCGGTTTTTCGGGAGACAATCTTCAGCGGCTCGATCGCTTAATCCGGCAGAGTCACGGGATCATCCTGGCGACCGGGCCGACCGGCTCGGGCAAATCGACGACGCTGTACGCGTGCCTGACCAGAATCAACTCGCCTGAAAAAAATATCATCACGATCGAAGATCCGATCGAGTACCAGTTGCGCGGCGTCGGCCAGATGCAAGTGAATCCGAAGATCGAGCTGACCTTCGCCAGCGGCCTTCGCTCGATACTGCGCCAGGATCCCGACGTGATCATGGTCGGCGAAATCCGCGACAGCGAAACCGCCGAAATCGCAATCCAGGCCGCGCTCACCGGCCATCTGGTATTCTCGACGCTCCACACTAACGACTCGTTCGGCGCGGTGACGCGCCTGGTCGATATGGGAATCGAGCCGTTCCTGGTTTCGTCGTCGATTCTCGCCGTGCTCGCACAGCGCCTGGTCCGCAAGCTCTGCGTCGATTGCCGCGAGCCTTACAAGGCCAGCGAAACCGAGCTCGCGCGAATCGGACTCAAGGGCGTCGATGCGGAGAACAAGATCTGCCGTCCCAAGGGATGCCGCAATTGCCGCAACACCGGCTATCGCGGCCGAATGGCGATCCAGGAACTGATGATCATGGACGACGAAATTCGCTCGCTCGTGATGCAGAACGCCGACGCCGCGACGCTGCGCCGCAAATGCACCAGCGTTGGGATGACGCTGCTGCGCCAGGACGGTGCGGCGCGCGTGTTGCGCGGCGAGACTTCGATCGAAGAGTTGCTGCGGGTCACGCAGGAAGACATCGACTAGATCCGCGTTTAAGTTTTTTCACCGATGCCAGTATTTGCTTATCGAGGTCTTGGCGCCGACGGTCGCTCCGTCAACGGCGTAGTTGACGCCGACAGCGCGCGCACCGCACGCGGCAAGTTGCGCGCGTCGGGGATTTTTCCGACCGACCTCAACGAGGAGTCCAACGCCGCGCAACGCTCGGCCGCCAAGCGCGAGTGGCTGCCCTCGCTCTGGCGGCGCAAGATGCCGGCCTCGGATCTCGCGCTGCTGACGCGGCAGTTGAGCGCGTTGCTCGGCGCGGGCGTGCAGCTGGTCGATGCGCTCAGCGCGCTCGCCGATCAATCGTCGCGCGCCGCGACCAAGCGGATGCTCTCTCAAGTGCGCGAGCGCGTGCGCGAGGGCTCGTCGCTGGCCGACGCGCTGACCAATCATCGCGACGTCTTTTCAGACCTCTACATCGGGATGGTGCGTGCCGGCGAGCAGGCTGCCGCGCTCGAGGCCGTTCTTGATCGGCTGGCCGAGTACAGCGAGCGCCAGAATGAATTCGTAACCAAGGTTCGCGGCGCGCTGACCTATCCGATCATCATGATGTGCGTCGGCACCGGAATCATGGCGTTCCTGGTGGCGTACGTGGTGCCGCAGGTCGCGACGATTTTCCAGCAGCAACATGCCGCCTTGCCCTTGGCGACGCGAATCCTGATCACCTTTTCCGGTCTCGTCACCGGCTACTGGATTCCGCTTGGCCTGCTGCTGGTCGGTATCGTCGCAGGATTCACCGCCGCGATGGCGACGCCGCGCGGCCGCCGCATCTACGACACCGCGATCCTGAAGGTGTATTACATCGGCCCGACCATGATTCGAATTATCTGCGCCCGCTTCGCACGGACGCTCGCAACTCTGCTCGCCAGCGGCGTCCAGTTGCTTCCCTCGCTCGACGCGGTCAAAGGCGTGGTGACCAACGGTCTGCTCAAGGACGCCGTCGAGCAGAGCCGCGAAAGTATCCGCGAGGGCCACGGCATGGCGCAGACGCTCGCGCGCAGCGGTCTTTTTCCGCCGCTGCTGATCGAGATGATCCGCGTTGGCGAGCGTTCCGGCGAACTTGAGCGGATGCTCGAGCGGGTCGCCGACAACTACGAGCGCGAAGTCTCGCACTCGCTCAGCCAGATGACCACCGTGCTCGAACCGGTGATGACGCTGGCGATGGCCGCTGTTATCGTGTTCATGATGCTTGCGGTGCTGATGCCAATCTTCCAGCTCAACCAGTTGATGCAATGATGAATGAAAAAGTGAAAAATGCGCCGGAGGTAACTGCGATGAAATCACGCCGATACAATCAGGATGGTTTCACCCTGATTGAAATCATGGTGGTCATCCTCATCCTCGGCCTGCTCGCGACCATCGTCGTCCAGAGCCTTCGCGGCGCCGCCGACAAGGCCAAGACGCACCAAGGCGCAGGCCGACATGGCCGAGCTCAAGACCGCACTCGATCGTTACTACCTCGACAACGGCTTCTACCCGACCACCGACCAGGGCTTGAGTTCGCTGGTTTCGCCGCCGAGCAGCGGACGCACGCCCGCCAACTACGAGGCTGGCGGTTACATCGAGCGCCTGCCGACGGATCCATGGGGCAATCAGTACTTCTACCAGAGCGATGGGAACTCCTACGCGCTGAAGTCGTTCGGCAAAGGCGGCACCGAAAGCCAGGACACTTCGGGCGTTATAGACGCCAGCCAATCGAATTGACGGCGTTATGAAGTGGAGCCCGACTCAGCTTGCCCGTGCTCCATCGCGATCGCGCGCGAGCGGCGAGTCAATTTCGTGACATCCGTATCGCCCGGCTTCACGCTGCTCGAACTCGCGGTCGTGATTTTTATCATGGGCCTGATGCTGACCTTGGCGCTGCCGTATCTCGGTGGATTCCGCCAGGCGGCGCTGAAAAGCCAGGCGCGCCGGCTCGCGGGACGCGCGACTTACATGTACGACGAGGCTACCGGCCACAAACTCGTGCTGCGGCTCATCTTCGATATGGACAACAACGGCTACGCGGTCGCGCAACTCGATCCCTATGCGGTCAAGCCGGTGTTCGCGCCTGACAACAGCATGTCGGGACACCCGGTGATGTTGCCGGCGGCGATTCGGATTCGCGACGTCACTGTCGAGGGCATCGGCACCGTCAATCGCGGCACTACCGCGACCACTTTTTATCCCGAGGGTTACGTCGATGCGACCGTGGTCCATCTCGAGGACGCATCCGGCGACGTGATGACGCTCGAAATTTCTCCGCTGACCGGCCAGGTGGCAATTATCAACGGCGACGTGATGCCCACGGGAATGCAGGTGACCCCAAGGTGAATCTGCTTCGCCGCGCGCCAGGATTTACCCTGCTAGAAGTGATGGTCGCGATTGCGATCCTCGGGATCGCGCTGCTCGGCCTGCTCGGGCTGCATCATCAGAGCCTGCAATCGGTGATCCGCGCGCAGCAATCGACCCGCGCCTCGATGCTCGCGCAGGCCGTCATGACCGAAGCTGAGCTCGAGCGATATCCGGATCTCGGCCGCAGTAGCGGCGATTTCGAATCTTCCTTCCCCCGCGAGTTCCCGGATTTCCGGTGGGAGCGCGAGGTGGCCGCATCTGGGATGTTTCCCGACGTGCGCAAGGTCAAGGTCGTGATTCGCTACGGTCCGAAGCTTTTGCAGAGCTTCTCGCTGGTCGAGTTCATGCACTCGCCGGTGCCGCCCGATCCGAATGAGCTCCAATGACCAACCAACGAAAACGCATCGCCACGCATCGCGCGCCACGCGGCTTCACCCTCATCGAGATGATGCTCGCGATTGGCGTGATGGCGCTGATCCTCGCGATGCTGGCCAGCTCGTTCAGCACCATCGCGCATAGCAAGGTGCACGCCGAAGGACGGCTGATGGTCGATCGCGAAGGACGCGCCCTGCTCTGGCAACTTACCAAGGAACTGCGCAACGCGGTGCAGACTCCGTATACCGCCAGCAACGTCGCGCTGTTCGGCGCCGGACACATGGCCGGCGGCGCGGCGGTCGATACACTCACGCTGTCCACCTTCAGCGGCGGCCATCGACGCGCACTCACCGGGATGACGCCCGAGACGATAGTTACTTACAATCTGACCGCGAATCCCGACCAACAGGGTTGGTTCGTGCTGAATCGCTCGCAGCAAAGTGGATTGCTGACCAGCAACGCCACGCCGCAAACAACGGTGCTCGCGGACAATATACTCTCGCTTCATTTTCGCTATTTCGACGGCCAGAAGTGGGGCGAGAGTTGGGAGTCGCCCAGTCAGCCGCGCGGACGGCAGTTGCCGGTCGCAGTGGCGGTCCAGATTCAGATGGCAGCGCCCGGCGGCCGCGTGATGGACTTCGCGACCCAGGTCACCCTGCCAATGGCAATACAGCAATGGTAAAGCAGCTGCGAAAGAACGAGCGCGGCGTCGCGCTGCTGGCGGTTCTGCTCGGAATCGCGCTGATGACGTTGATCGTCGTGGACTTCGCCCTGACCTCGGGACTCGGATTCGTGTCGGCGGCGAATCAGGCCAACGAACTGCGCGCCAGCTACCTCTCGCGCTCGGCGGTCAATATCGGTCTCGCCCTGTTGGCGGCGGACGCGCGCGCGGACACCAAGACGCCGACTCCGATCGACGCCTTGACCGACGTGTGGGCGGTGCCGTTCCCGCCGATGCCGCTGGAGGGCGGCACTGTCTCGTTGTCGATTGTGGATGAAGGGCGCAAGATCAATCTCAACGCGATGGTCCAGAACGGTCAGCCCAATCTGCCTGCGATCCAGAAGGTGCAGCGGCTGTTCACCATACTCGACGTGAAACCCGAGCTGGTTCAAGGTATCATCGACTGGATCACGCCGAACAATGGCACCGGGCTTGGCGGCGGAATCGGGGATTACTACGCGGGATTAAAGCCGCCATATCAGCCGCGCTACGGCGCGATGCCGACGATTGGTGATTTGTCGATGGTGCAGGGATTCAACGAGGCAATTTTCAACCGGGTCAGCCCGTTTCTGACCGTGATGCCCGAGACCGCGGTCAACGCCAACACCGCCGCGCCGCAAGTGCTGGCCGCGCTGGAGCCGGAGTTGACCGAGGATCAGAAAATTGTGCTGGCGATAATCGACGCGCGCACGATTCGCCCGTTTACCCAGCCGACCGACATCGGAAACCTCCCGGACCTCGGTGAAATCGGACAGCGCCTTCAGAAGGACGTGATGATGCGCAGCCAATATTTTACGATTACCGGAACCGGCGTCTATGCGGGCGCGCGCAAAATCATTACCGCAACTTTCCATCGCGAGACCACCGGTATCGGCACCCTCGCAGCTTGGCACGAAGACTAGGATCGAGGACTAGGGTCAATCAGGTCGCCGAATGGCTCAACGAATACTTGCACTCGAGCTGGGAGCCGATCGCGTACGCGCGGCGATGGCCGAGCGCTCGTGGAATTCCTTCACCCTCGCCGGCACCTTCGACAAGGTTCGCGCCGATGACGAGGCCGACCTGAGCGGCGCGCTCGCGCGCCTCGTGGTCGAAGCCGGGCAGCCCGATATCGTCATCTCGGCCCTGCCCGCCGACCGCGCCGTCAAACGCTTGCTCGAACTGCCGTTCAAAGACGCGCGCCGCCTGCATCAGGTGGTCCCGTTCGCTCTGGAAGAGCATCTGCCGTTCCCGGTGGATAACGGCACTGTCGCATTCACGCGCGTCGGCCGCGAGGCCGATCACACGCTGGTGATGGCCGCGATGGTGCGCAAGACCGATCTTCAGCAGCATCTTGATCTGCTGCAAAAGGCGGGACTCGATCCGAAGACCGTCACGCTCGCGCCACTGGCGCTGGCCGCGATGTTCACGCGCAACAAGAATGGCAACGGCGCCAAGCCGATGGCGCACCTCGTCGTCGAGGGCGACGAGTCGTCCACGTCGGTCGTGCTGGTCGATCTCGGAGGCACCCCGCGCGTGCTGCGTTCGATGCAAGGCGGCTTGATGATGTCCGACGGATCGGTGGTCTCCAATGAAGCCGCCGCGCCGATTCTCAATTCGGTGCGTCAAACCCTGCTCGCCAACGGCGAAGATGCGGACCAGACCGAGGTGATCGTCGCGGGCGCGGCGGCGGCGTATCCGAAAGTGCGCGGACATGCTGTCGGACTCGCTCGCGATGTCGGTGCGCGACGGCGGCGCGTTCGACTACACCGGCATCTTCGAGGGCAGCGTTCCCAACACCGGCAAGTATTCATCGTGCCTCGCGATGCTGCTCGGCGAGATGCCGACCAAGCCGATCGATCTGATCAATTTCCGCCAGGGCGAGTTCATGTTTCGCGGACGCGTCCGCGGCGATCTCAGCCCGTTCTACACCTCGGGCATTCTCGCGGCGGCCGTGCTGGGCGTGGTCATACTTCATTTCGCGCTCGGCGTGTCCGCCAATCTTCATCGCCTCCACAAAGTCGATGCGGAAATTGCCGCAGTCGCCGGACCGGTCCTCGGCGAAACCGATCCCGCCAACGCCAAGGCGCAGTTGCAGACCGGAATCGCCAGGATGAACAAGCGGCTCAACCTCATCGGCGGCAACATGACTCATTCGCCGCTCGATACCCTGGTCGCGGTGTCGCGCGCATTGCCGCCGCGCTTTCCAGTCCAGATGGCCGACGTAACGATCGACTCGCAAGGACTTCGCGTAACCGGACAGGCGGATTCGTTCTCGACCGTCGATCAAGCCAAGCGTGCGCTCGACCAAAGCGGCTTCTTCGGCGCGATCGAAGTCGCGCACGCGAAGGCCGGCTCCGGCTCCGATGCGAGCAAAGTTGATTTTCGGATGGACGCAAATTTCAAGGACGCGGTGCCGTCAGCTGATCGCGGCGACCTCGAAGAATAATGCTGAGAGAATGGATCGACAATTTGAGCGCGCGACTGAGGGATTTGATCCGCCCGTGGCTCAAGCAGGCTTCGACGCGCGTCGATCCACTGATCGCACAGGCGCGCGGCCGCTACCAGAAGCTCGAACCGCGCGAACGCATCCTGGTGCAGATTGCCGGCGTACTGGTCGCGATTTTTCTCCTCTACAATCTTGTCTACACGCCGATCGTTGACCTGAGTTCCGGGCTCGAAGATAAAATCGCGCAGCGTCAACAGGATCTCGCCGACGTTCGCCGCCTCGCCGGCACCTACGCGCAGCTCAAAGCCAATCTCGCCAATGCCGAGAAGCACACGGTGCCATTGGGCAAGGATTTCTCGCTGTTCTCCGTCGTCGAAGCCTCGATGACCAAGAGTGTCGGCCGCGACAAGATTGGCTCGATCACGCCCGGCTCCGATCGTAAACTCACCGACGGCTTCACCGAATACAGCGTGCAGTTGAAGCTCGCCAACGTGAATCTCGCGCAGTTGGTCGACGCGCTCTACGGCATCAACACCTTGCCGATGCCGATTGGGGTCTCGAATATTCGCATCCAGCGCCGCACTCCGGACACGCATTCCTACGACGTTGACCTGACTTGTGTCGCGCTCACCAAGAACACTTGACGTGCGCGCGACTCCGCCGGCGCCGCAATACAATCGACCCCGCTTCCTTCGAACCGCCTACACAATCGTCGGTCTCACCCTGTTCGCCGCGTACCTGGTTTCCACCTTCCCCTACTCCCAAACTCTGACCAAGGTCCTCGCACCGATGGGCCTCGAGGTCTCCAGTGCCAGCCAGCGAGCTCACTTCCCCTTCGGCGCGCAGTTGTCGGACGTCCGCTTGATCTCGACCCGTAACGCGGCGATCAACCTGCTGGTCGAAAGCCCGGCGGTCACGATCGCGCCGTCGTATCTCTCGATGCTCACGATGCATCCTGGCGTTCGCGTGAAAGCCGCGCTCTACGACGGCGTGGTGAACGTCACGATCCGCCCCACCAAACTCGGCACCGCCATCAGCTACGACCTCGACTCGGTGGAACTCGCGCGTCAACAGTTATTGACCATAGTGGGCGCCAGCGCCGCCGGCGCGCTCTCCGGAACCGGCAACTTGCTGCTGTCCCCCGATAACCTCGCGGAAAGCGGCGACGGCCTCCTGAGCGCCGCCGGCCTGACGTTCACCTCGGCGCTGACAAGCGCACCAATCCGCCTCGGCGACGGCCATTCAAAATTCAAACTGGATCAAGGCACATTGACAATCGAGCAACTAACAACCACCGGTGGCGACTTAACCCTAACAGCCGAAGGCACAATCCAGCTCGCCCCCGACCCTGCGCAAAGCGACCTGGCAATCCAATTCACGCTCTCAATCGCCCCCGCCGCCGCCTCTCATCTCGCACTACTACTCGCAATCCTGCCCCACCCCCCCGGCCCCCAGCCCTACCACCTGACCGGCACCCTGGCGCCCCCCGAATCAGCTAACAGCGAGAAACTCCAAATCACCCTTTTTCCAATTCCGGTCCCCGTCGGAAAGGGGGCGAGAGGGATAGGACAGCGCGTAGCGATGACTGTTCCCGCTGTTGCCCTTTCCTTGCGCGTTGGGATGACTTTTCCCTTGTTCCCCCTTCCTTGTGGAAAGGGGGTGAGGGGGATAGGACGACGCGATTCTGACCAAACTCCGGTTCCCCTTCCCACTATGGGAAGGGGTTAGGGGTTAGTTCCTCGACTCTTTCGCGACGCCCACACCGTCACTTTTTACTGAACTTTTAAGCCTGATCAACCGACTCTATGTGCTGTAGTGTTGCCAATGAACCTGGCTCAACGCCCTCCATTCGCCCCACTCGCCCGAAATCGGTGAACATCCCGGTTACGGCAAAAAGCAATTTCTGACGTAACGAAGCTACCCTTGGTAGAGGACCAGTCCCCACAACCACTACATATGGTTGAGCTGCGCCGTCGAGGGCATCTCAGGCCGGCGCGGATTTGAAAAATTCCAGCACAGCTTTCACGTATTGCGGGTCGCTCGGCGCGCTCAGATGATCCCGCCCTTCGAGCATCACCAGTTTGCTGCCCGGTATCGCGTTGTGCAGCAGCTTCGGATCGCCGACCAGCAAATCCTTCGTCCCAATCACGATCATCACCGGAACGCGAATCTTCTTCGCCGCAATTTGCTCGGCCGAGAAATCCTCGCGATTCGACGCCATGATCGCCGCCAATGCCTTCATATCGTTGCCTGTGGCCTCGGCAAACTGGCGAAATTCACGCGCGCGCTGCTGCTTCACTTCCGAAATATCCTTCGCGAGGAGCGCATCGACGATTGGTTTGCGATCGAACGACGGCGCGCTCGCCGATGCTGCGCCGATTCCGCCCAGTACCGCCGCCCGCAGACGGTCCGGATGGAGCATCAGGAGGCCGGTCACGATTCGACCGCCCATCGAGTAGCCCATGATCAACGTGCGCTTGATTCCGAGATGATCCATCAGACGAATCACGTCGTCGCCCATCGTCTCGCCGGCGTACGCATCGGAATCGTGCGGCTTGCCGCTCTTGCCGTGACCGCGGCAATCGAGCGCGACGACGCGGTAGTGCTGCGCGAGCGGTTCGAACCATCCAGCGCCCCAGTTATGCTCCGCGCGCGACGCAAAGCCGTGCACCAGCATCACCGGCTCGCCCTTGCCGTGTTCCTCGAAATAAATCTGCACGCCATTGGAATCGAAGTACGCCATCGTTCAACACTCCTGCCTGGATTATGCTTGCAGCCATAATCGAATAGCCGCACAATCTGCGCAATGCCATCAAACCAAAAGCTCGGACTTCAGACTAACGTCGGCGTTGGCGCCGACGCGCTGGCCAGTCGCCTCGCACTCATCCGTGAGGCCGAAGATCTCGGCTACACCTCATTGTGGATCGCGGAAGTCAGCGGTCCTGACGCGTTCGTCAGCCTCGCCGCGCTCGCGGTCAACACGCGCAAGGCCGAGCTGTCCACTGGCGTCATCCCGATTCAGATTCGCACGCCGGGCGCGATGGCGATGGGATTCCTCACCATCAACGAACTGTCCGGCGGCCGCGCGATCGCGGGACTCGGAGTGTCGAGTCCGATAATCGTCGAGCGATGGCACGGCGCGTCGTATCGCAAGCCGGTCACCGCGATGCGCGAATGCGTCACGATCATGCGGCAGTTGTTCACCGAGGGCCGCTCGAAATTCCAGGGCGAAGTGTACAAGTCCGACTTCAAGCTGAGCATGCGTATCACCGCGCCGCATCCGCCGAAAATTTATCTCGCGGGCCTCAACGCTCCGATGCTCCGACTCGCCGGCGAAGTCGCCGACGGCGTCCTGATGAACTACTCGCCGCCCGAGGCAATCGCGCCGATGGTGAATCACATTGCCGAAGGCGCCAAAGCCGCAGGCCGCGATCCGTCGGCCGTCGATGTCGGCATCTACATCCGCATGTGCATCACCGACGACGAAGACAAAGCAGTCGATTCGTTTCGTCGCGAGCTGGCCGGCTACGCATTCGTGGACAGCTACAATAAGATGTTCGCGCGCTACGGACTCGCGGCGGAGTTCGACGAGGTGCGCCGGCTCTGGAAAGAAGGCAAGCGCGACGAGGCTCCCAGAGCCATCTCGGAGGCGTCATGCCGCAAAATTGCAGTCTTCGGCAACGCCAAAGCCGGCCGCGACTTCGCCGCGAAATTCCGCGCCGCCGGCGTCACGCATCCTGTAGTGTTTCCGATCGGTCCGCCCGCCACATCGTCGCGCGATTATCCCAACACGATGCGCGCGCTGGCGGGAGTTTAGGCGACGGCTGAGGAGCGGCGAAGAATCTTCAATCGCGCGCGAAAAATAATCGCGCGCTGTATTCGGACCCTCGCCTTTGATCCTCTCCCTTCGAGGGGAGAGGTAGTACAGGAGAAAAATAATGGCTGAGACTTTTGTTTTGGTGCATGGCGCTTGGCATGGCGCGTGGTGCTGGGCGGCTGTGATTAATCAACTCGAAAAATTGGGAGACCGGGCGTACGCAGTGGATTTGCCGGGGCATGGGATGAATCGGGCGGACCGCGCGAAGGTTACGCTGCAGAGCTACGTCGATAGCGTCGCGGAGTTTATCGAGCGGCACGACCTGAAGAACGTCGTGCTCGCGGGGCATAGCTTAGGTGGGCTTACGATTCCCGGGGTCGCGGCGAAAATTCCGTCGCGGATAAAGCGCGTGGTGTGGGTCACGGCGCTGGTGGCGCTCGACGGGCAGCCGATCGTTGATCCGGCGACGTCGCCGTTGGCGGCGGCCGCAGACACGGTGCCGGAGCGATCGATTCCGATCGAGATGATGGGGAAGGAGTTTCTCGACGGGCTCAGCAACGACATGGCGCCGGCGGTAAAAGAATACGTGCTGTCGGCGCTGGGTCCGCAACCGATCGCGCCGATGATTACGCCGGTCGCGATGGCGCCCTACTTCGCTACTGGAATTCCCAGCAGCTATATCGTTTGCGATGACGACAAGACGCCGGTCGCTGGCGCACCGAACTGGCATCCGTATTTCTCGAGCAGGCTGAAGAATCCGACGCTCAAGTTCGTGAAGAGTGGGCATGAGGTGATGTTCACGCATCCGGTGGAATGCGCGCGGGCGCTGCACGAATTGGCGGTGGAGTGACGCGAGGAACCTAACCCCTAACCCCTTCCCGAGCGGGAAGGGGGACCGGAAATTTTGGAGTAACCTCTTCCCATAGTGGGAAGGGGACCAGAAAAAATTAGAGCGGGTAACGCGTCAGGAGGCCGCGGGCTATTACCAGGGCTTGGATTTCGTTGGTGCCTTCGCCGATCATCATCAGCGGGGCGTCGCGGTAAAATCTTTCGACTGGGAAGTCGGCCATGAAGCCGTAGCCGCCCAGCACGCGCATCGCGTCGAGCGAGATTTTCGCGCAGGCTTCCGAGGCGAAGAGCTTTGCCATCCCGGCTTCGACATCGCATCGTTCGTGGGCGTCTTTTTTTCGGGCGGCATTTGCGACCAGCAGGCGCGCGGCCTCGACGCGTGTCGCCATGTCGGCGAGCAGCAGTTGGACTGCTTGATGCTGGCAGATTGGTTTGCCGAATGCGGTGCGTTGTTGCGAGTAGCGGATGGCGGTCTCGAACGCGGCCTGCCCTACTCCGACTGCGCGCGCGGCGACGTTGATGCGTCCGACTTCGAGCGCGCTCATCACTTGTTTGAAGCCTGCACCTTCGACGCCGCCGATCAGGTGAGTCGCGGGAACGGTGACGTCGTCGAACAGGACTTCGCAGGTGTCGATTCCTTTGTAGCCCAGCTTGTCGAGGTTGCGGCTGACTGTGGGACCGCGATCGCTTTTTTCGACGGCGAACATGCTGATGCCGGCATACGCGGGATCGGCGTGGGGATTGGTCTTGGCAGCGACGGCGAGCATCGTGCCGTGGCGCGCGTTGGTGATGAACATCTTCGAGCCGGCGAGGAGGTAGTCGTCGCCACGGCGAACTGCGGTCGTGCGAATCGATTGCACATCGCTGCCGGCGTGCGGCTCGGTGAGCGCGAGGCCGCCGCGCTTTTCGCCGCGCGCCATCGCAGGCAGGAAATATGTTTTCTGGGCGTCGGTGCCGTGATTGGCAATGACGTAGGCCATGATGAGATGGCTGTTGATCACGCCGGCGAGGGACATCCAGCCGCGAGAGAGCTCTTCCATCACGCGCGCGTAGGTCAGAAAGCTGAGGCCGAGGCCGCCGAAGTCGGTGGGGATGGTGGCGCCGAAGAGGCCGAGATCGCGCATCGTCGCGACCATCGCGTGCGGATACTCGTCGCGATGTTCGAGAGCGGAGGCGTTGGGGATGACGTCGCGATCGACGAAGCGGCGTACGGCGGCGACTATTTCGTGATCTACTTCATTCATTGTTTTGGACTCATGGGGCCGAGACTTAACGTTTGCGTATCAGGTCGAAGAAAACGTCTCCGCGGACGATTTCGAACTGAGCTCCGAGCGACGCCGCGAGCGTGTTGACGTCGGTCGGTGTCATGTTCCATGCGTCCACCAGAATCGCCGCGAAGAGGGCGTGATCGCCGTTCCAGGACTCGCGGATCAGCGCAGCAGCATTCTGTCCCTGCATGACTGAGCTGATGATGGCCTGACTCATCACGGGAAGGCCCGCCAGTCTTTGCAAAGAAGTGGAATTGAACCGCCAGTTACACAGCACGCCAAGCGGGTGCGCGTAACGTGAATAGTCTCGCGCAACCTTAGTCGTCAAATCGGCGTTCGATCCCCTGGAAGTGAGATTCAGAACATCGATCAGCTTCAATCCGGCGCGCGCCATGTACTGGCCGGTCCGCCTGGTGAAGGTCGGGAGAGCGGCCGAATGCCAGTCGCCGGGATAGGTGTACCCCGCTCCGGACGGGCCGGCCACAAGAAGGTCGTTCGGGGTCTGCGTACTCTGGTAGTAGTGGAGCATGATTGGCGCGGCGTCGAGAAGGAGTGGGCTGATACTCCAATTGAGGGGCACCGTGCCGCGATTCGGATCGTCCCAGATGCTCCGGAGGCGATGCTGGTCGTACTGCAGATTGTCGCCGTCGCTGAAAGTGAAGGTCAGGTAGATTTTCTTCTCGAGCCTGGGCGTCGTAACGTGCGGCTGCGATTGACTGATGGATGCGGGCACGCCGCCGAGCACGGTAGCATTGTCGAGGAAGTCGGCAGCGCCTACTACGACGCCGTTTTGCGAGCATAGCGTTACACCGGAGGACTCGTGTCCTCCCACGAACCATCCGATGTAAGGGGTATCGGGCGCGACCTTTTGCAGAATCTGAGCGAACAGCGCAGCTTCCTCGGGAACCTCCGGGTCAAGCCAGAACACCAGCGATTTCGTGGCGACGATGTAATCTCGCAGGTTGGGAGTTGTGGGACTAATCGCTGTCAGCAGGCGCGGCGTTAGCTGGGTCCAATAATTGTCGATAAGCCAGTTGTAGGCGTCCAGCTTGGTCGTGAATTTACCGCGCAAATCGGCAAGGATTGGCAGCTCGTACTGGCTCGCCAGATCGGCAGTCGCAATCACGCCGCCCATCACACCGGCCAGGCTGGTGGCAACGTTGGCGGCATCGGGAAGGATGGGATCGTAGATGACGGCGCCGGCCGCCTCACCACCGTATTTGCTGATGAGGCTGAGCGGATCGGTAGTTACGCTGTTGGAGATACCTGTGGTCTGCAGCCAGGTGTGGTCGGTGTCGTCGCCGCTCAGAAACAGGTAAATCCGGGGCTCGGTGCGATTGACGATTCCCTGCAGACTCGTCAGCAGCAGTTGTTGGTCGCTGGTGAGGGACGTGATGTCGGCTGCGTCAAGTGAAACGGGCGCGGCAAACGATGGCAGTGCTTGATTCGGCGGCCAGCTAATTCCGGAAGCATCGGCGGCCGAACGATGAGCGACGAAGGAGAGCCTCTTCGCCGTCGCCATCAGCGGCGATAGTACCGCGTACGCACACACTGCCGCCGCTGCCCCGATGAGCGTGCGGCGAGAGATCTTCCTCGAAGCGGAGCGGCTTGCGCCTTCAGTCTGCACAGGGATCTGGACGGAGCGTAGCGGAGGCAAGTCGATGTGGTCAAACTTCCTCGCATAGAGGTTGCGTCGGGGGACATGGTGGAGTAAGTGTCAGATTGACGCAAAGTATTTGGCTGTTAGAGGATTGAGGTCATGGAAGCTGGAAATATCGCGATTGATAGTACCGCGCTGCGGGAGAAGTTGGCGGTGCTGGGGAATGAGAGTTATTCGGCGGAGATTTGCGAGCGTTATGCTCGGATGATTGGGGAGATTCGTGAGCTGAAGAAAGAGCGGCGGGCGGTGATTCTGGCGCATAACTATCAGCGGCCGGAGATTTTCGAGGTCGCGGATTTTATCGGCGACTCGCTGGAGCTGGCGCGTAATGCTCGCGACGTGCGCGACGCGGACGTGATCGTGTTTTGCGGCGTGCATTTTATGGCCGAGACGGCGAAGGTGTTCAATCCCGACCGCAAGGTGCTGCTGCCCGATCTGAAGGCCGGGTGTTCGCTGGCCGATAGCGTTACGGCTGAGGCGTTGGCTGAGCGCAAGGAAGAGTTGCTCAAGATTTATCCGGATTTGAAAGTTGTGTCGTATGTCAATTGCACGGCGGATGTGAAGGCGCTGTCGGATGCGTGCTGCACCTCGGCGAATGCCGCCAAGATCGTCGAGAGGATCGATTCGCAGAATGTCTTGTTCGTGCCGGATCAGAATCTTGCGAATTACGTGCAGTCGCAGACGAAGAAGCGGGTGATTTCGTGGGACGGCAACTGCTACGTGCATCATCAGATAACTCCTGACGAGGTGAACAAGGTCAAGCGCGCGATTCCCGGAATCAAGGTGATTGCGCATCCGGAATGCCGGCGCGACGTGCTCGCGCTGGCGGATGCGGTGTTGTCGACCAGCGCGATGGTCGCATACGCGAAGAGCAGCGACGCGGATAAATTCCTGGTGGTGACGGAGTGCGGGCTGTCGGATCGGTTGCTGATGGAGATTCCTGACAAGCATTTTTACAAGGCGTGCAAGCTATGCCGGTTCATGAAGATGATCACGCTCGAGGGGACGCTCGATTCGCTGCGCCATCTGCGGTACGAAATCGAGCTGACCGAGGAAGTGCGCGAGGGCGCGAAGCGGGCGCTGGAGCGCATGCTCGAGTTGAGCGTGTGAGCGGGAGAGCGCAGATCGGTGAGTCCAGGGCGGGCACGGCGGCCCGCCCCACTGCGGAGTCGGGCACACTGGCCCGCCCCACTGGCGAAAAGCTCGCGCGGCCGATGGTCGCGGTCGATACGGTGCTATTCGCGATCAATGACGGACGCTTGCAGACCTACCTGGTCGAGTTGGCGCACGGGCCGGGTCGCGGGCGCTGGGCGTTTCCGGGCGGGCTGGTGCGCGTGGGCGAGTTGCTCGACGACGCGGCGCGGCGCGAGCTTCATGCTTCGACGGGACTGCGCGGGGCGTACCTCGAGCAGTTGTTCACGTTCGGAGATCCGTCGCGCGATCCTCGCGCGCACGTGGTGTCGGTCGCATACATGGCGCTGATCCCCGACGTGAAGGCGGTCGGTTCGTCGTGCGACAAGTACGCGAACGGCCGGTGGTACGAAGTCACGCGCCTGCCCGAGCTGGCGTACGATCATTCGCTGATGGCGGGCTATGCGGTGAAGCGGCTGAAGTCGAAGCTCGAGTACACCAACATCGCGTATGCGTTGTTGCCGCGCGAGTTCACGTTTGCCGAGTTCGAGGAGCTGTACTCGCTAATTTTGGGGCGTCCGCTCGATCGGCGGAATTTTCGCCGCAGCATTCTCGCGATGGGGATGTTGAAACGGCTGCCGCATACGCGCCGCGGACCGCATCGGCCGGCCGCACTGTACAGTTTCGCGAATCAAAGCCTAAGGTTCATCGAGATGCTATAATTTCGGGTCTCAGGGGAGAGTCATGTTCAAGGGCATCAACAGAATTGTCGCATTTAGTGTCGCCGCTATTTTGGTGGTGGCGATCGGCGCTGCTGCTTACATTTCGAACAATTCGCAAACCTCCGACGCGCGGCTGGCCGCATCGGGCGATCCGGCGGCGAAATTGCGCATCACGCTCGACCCGGCGAATTTCCAGGGCACGGTGCGCGAGGCCTACGAAGTAGCGGAGAAGGATCCCGCGCTGCTGGCGCAACTGCACTGCTACTGCGGATGCGACGTTACTGACGGGCACAAGAATCTGCTCGACTGTTTTCGCGACACTCACGGCAGCACGTGCGCGATTTGCTGCGGTGAGGCGCGCGATGCCGAGAAGATGGCGACGGCTGGCATGCCGGTCGAGCAAATTCGCGACGCACTGCGGGCGCGCTACGCGCACGGGAGCTGAGCTTGGTTGGACTGATCTCCGCGTACATCGAACATTTCACCTACCTTGGGTTGTTCGTAGTTCTGATGCTGTGCGGACTTGGATTGCCAATACCTGAGGACGTGGCGCTGCTCGCGGGCGGCTACCTGGTGCATCGCGGGATCACGCGCTATCCGATCACGCTGGCGGTGTCGTTGCTGGGGGTGGTCGCGGGCGACAACTCGCTATTTTTCATGGGACGGCGCTTCGGATCGGGACTGGTGCGCTATTTCTCGATTGGACGACCGGGGCGAAAGCATCAGATAGAGCGGATCGAGGCCTTCATGCAGCGCCACGGGCATCGCGCGATTTTTTACGCGCGCTTCCTGGCCGGTCTGCGCGCGCTGGTTTATCTGTCGGCGGGATCTTTCGGCGTGCGGCCGAGCGTGTTCCTGTTCTACGATTTGCTGGGAGCGCTGATATCGGTGCCGATCGTGGTGACGCTCGGCTATGTTTTCGGCCATCAGCTGGAATGGATCGTCAAATATATCGGCGGCTTCGAGCGGCTGATCGTGGTGGTCGCGGTGCTGAGCGTTGCGGTTTACGCGACGCGGATGTTTGTGCTGCGCAAGACTGTTGCGCCGGCCGCTACCGAGCCGGCCGCCAACGAGTCTGCAGCCAAGACTGAGTTGCCCGAATAATTTGGCGCGCCGACACGCGCGCCTGACGAAAATGGAATCGTACTTTCCCGCGCTGAACCTCAAGGCGAAGCTGATCGTGCTGGTGGTCGGACTGCTCGCGCTGACGCTTGGCGCGGAGGTGTGGGTCAGCCTTGGGACGCAGGCGGAAATTGTCTCGACGACGCAGGAGCGGGTCAAAGACCTCGCGCGCGTGATCCAGATCGGCGTGCAGGAATTGACTGCGGTGCGCGACACCGATCGCGATCAGCTCCATCATTATGTGGACAATCTGCACACACAGGGGCTCGAAGTATCGATCGCGTCGAGCGAAAATCTGATCCTCAACAGCTCTAATCCACAATTGATCGGTGCGGCGCTGCGGCCCAAGCAGGCCGAGTGGCTGACGCCCGAGCAACTGAAGCATCCGGATGCGCTGGTGACGGTTCCGGCCAGCAAGCTGGGGCTCGCGCCGGAGACCACAGTCTACCTGATCCCGGTCGAGGTCGAGGACCATCTGCTGGGGTATGTGCAGGTGGTGGCGAATTTTGGCGATTTCGCGCAGCCGCTGGCGCAGAGCCGCACGCGTGAGTTGTTGTTTGCGTTTGCGATCTTCGCAATCGGACTCGTCTTCGCGTATATCCTGGCCGATCGGTACGTGAAGCCGATTCACGCGGTCGCGAATGCGGCGCAGAATTTCGCGGCGCGCGGGTTGGAGCCGGTGCCGGAGGCGCATCGACGCGACGAGATCGGCTTGTTGACGCGCAGCTTCAACGAAATGGTCGGGCAGTTGAGGCGTGCACGCGAGCGCGAGCAGGAACTGAACCGGCTCGAGCGATTCACGGCGCTGGGTCAGCTGGCCGGCGGCCTGGCGCATGAAATCAAGAATCCGCTGAATTTTATCAGCCTCGCGCTCGATCAGTTGCGCGCGCGTTACGCGCCGCAGCAGCCGAACGATCGCGAAGCGTTTCTGCGTCAGCTGGTCATCATGAAGAACGAGATGCGGCGTCTGGCCGACCTGGTGCAAAGCTTTCTGCATTACGGGAAGCCGATTGAAATTTTCCCGGCGCCGACCGACGTGCGTCAGCTGGTGGATGAAGTCGTGGCGCTGTCGGAATCCAAAATGAAGAGCCAGGGAATCGAGCTGGTCGAGGAATGCAACGAAGCGTCGCCGATTCTCAAGGTGGACGCGGAGAAGCTGCGCGCGTGCTTTATCAACGTCGTCGCCAACGCGATACAGGCGATGCCCGATGGCGGCACGATGCGAATCACGTTTCGGCGGATTGCCGACGGCTCGATGGTGATTAGCTTTTCGGACACTGGCGCGGGGATTGAAGCGGGAGTCGCAGGCCATGTGTTCGAGCCGTTCTTCACCACTAAGCGCGACGGAATCGGACTTGGGCTGTTTCTGTCGAAAGCGATTGTCGAGACCCATGGCGGTACAATAGATCTCGGGCCGAATCCGGACGGACACGGAACCACTTTGACTTTCACCTTTCCGCCGAGCGCGGTAGTAAACGGAAAAATCCATCATGACGCAGGCCTCAGTACTGGTCGTTGAAGATAACGACCTCGAACGGCAGATAACCGCCGACACGTTGCGCGAAGAAGGATTCGCGGTCGAAGAGGCGGCGGTCGGCAAGCGCGCGATCGAGTTGCTCGCGCTGTCGCGCTTCGACGTCGTGCTGACGGACCTGATGATGCCGGGGATGTCGGGCGAAGAGCTGCTCGCGAAAGTGCGCGGCGCGTATCCCGGCAGCCAGGTGGTGGTGCTGACGGCGCATGGATCGACCGATAGCGTCGTGCAAGCGATGAAGGCGGGCGCGTTCGACTACCTCGAGAAGCCGACGGACCGCGAGAAGCTGGTGACTCGCGTCGCCAAGGCGGCGGAGTTCGCGAACCTGCAGCAGGAAAATCAGCTGCTGAAGCGGCGGCTCGAAGGCACATTCGAAATCGAGGGCATCATCGGGCAGGATCCTGCGATCCAGGAAGTGATTCGGCTGGTTCGCCGCGTCGCGCCGTCGAATTCGACAGTGCTGATCCAGGGTGAGAGCGGAACCGGGAAGGAGATCGTGGCCAAAGCGATCCATCGGCTGTCGCCGCGCGCGGCACGTCAGTTCGTCGCGATCAACTGCTCGGCGATTCCCGAGAACCTGATCGAAAATGAGCTGTTCGGGCATGAGCGCGGCGCATTTACCGGCGCCACCGAACGTAAAATCGGGCTGTTCGAGAGCGCGGACAAATCGACGCTGTTTCTCGACGAGATTGCGGACCTGCCGCAGGGGATGCAGGCGAAGATTCTGCGGGTGCTGCAGGAGAAGGAGTTGCGGCGGGTCGGCGGCAACGATTCGTTTCGGATCGACGTGCGGCTGGTGGCGGCGAGCAATCGCAATATTGTGGAAGAAGTCGGCGAGGGCCGCTTCCGTGAAGATTTGTATTATCGAATCAACGTCGTCACGGTGACGCTGCCGCCGCTGCGTGACCGGCGCGGCGACATCCCGCTGCTGGCGAATCACGCGCTTGCAAAATTCGGGCATCTGGCGGAAGGACGCGTGAAAGAGATCGGACGCGAGGCGATGGAAGTGCTGCTCGACTACTCGTGGCCGGGCAACGTGCGTCAGCTGGAGTCGGCGATCGAGCGCGCGATCCTGCTGTGCGAAGGCGACAAGGTGATGCCGCGCGATCTGCCGGAGGAAGTTCTGTCGCGCAAGACGCCGGGACGCAGCGGCGATCGTCAACGCGGCGACAAATACGAGATTCCGAGCGAGGGCTTCAATTTCGAGACCTTCGAGCGCGACGCGATCCTGCAGGCGCTCGAGCGCAACGATTGGGTAATCGCGAAGGCAGCGAAGATGCTCGCGATGAGTTATCGGACATTGCAATACAGGATCGACAAGTTCGGATTGAAGCGCGGAGAACAACCGAAGCCGCCACCACCGGCGGAGATCAAGTAGAAAGGGAAGAAGCCACTTTATTTAATTTGAAACCCACGGTGGGTTTCAAACTTCCTTCGGCAGGGGTGACCCCTGCACCCAGTGAAAAGAAATCGCAAAATGGCGAAGACGCCCTTTTGCTCTGAGGTTCTTCTCCTGTGTCATTCTTTTCTGTTCCCCCTTTCCTGCTGGAAAGGGGGTGAGGGGATAGGACGGGGGGAATAGTTGTCTCAAATCCGGTTCCCCTTCCCGCTCGGGAAGGGGTTAGGGGTTAGGTTCTTTCGCGCGCGCCGGAGGCGCGTCCTCTCCCGAAGGGAGAGGTGTCGGCTCAGTCTGCCGCCCAACCAGTCGGTAGATAAATCCAGCATTCGATTTTACGACCGTCGGCGGCGACTACCGCTATTCGCTCGCGGGTGTACAGTGTCGGGACTTCTTCGTATCGGTCGAGGATCGCAAGGTCGCGCGCGCTGAGACCTTCGAGAATTGCGCCGTCGGTGACGGCCTCCGCTTGCTTTGCGATAAAATAGTAGCGGCGGTGGCCACGCACATAACCAGGAAGGCGCGCGGGGCTCGCTTCGATCGTGCGCCCTAGCAGGCGTTGGCGTTCGGCGGGATCCATCAGGGAGCCGTACACGAATAGCAGTTGGTCGTCGTTTTCCACCGTCGTCAATTCCGGTTTTTCCTTGAGTTCAGAATGACACAACGCATAGTCGGTTGCCGCACCTGCGTTTGTTATGTTAGCTCCTATGCTGCCTGAGGTATTTGATGATTATGTTGCGGATATTTTCTACGCGGGCCGCGATTGGGCTGCTTGCCGTGTTTGTTATCGGATGCTCGACCGTCAAGAGCGGCTCGTTGACTCCCGGGATGACGCCGGATCAAACCGTGCAGTCGATGGGTGAGCCCGACCTCAAAGACAGTATCGCGGATCCCAATCACAATGGGGCCAGCGTGTTGCGATATGTCTGGCTCGAACCGGGCAAGGCGGCAATCTTTGGATCCGACAATCACGTCGCCAGCGTGCAGGATGTCGAGACCAACACCAAGCAGAAGGTCGAGGAGCAGGCTCATGCTGAGGCAGTGGCGTCCGGCCCGCCGCAGCGGTTCGATCCGATCGAGACGCCGCTCGACTATATATTCTACCCGGTGAAAGCTGGCGCCGTTTATCTTGGCGCCGGTATGAATTGCGTGGCAGGCGGAAGCTGTCAGAAGCCGCAGCTTCCCAACCCGTCCTCGGGCTAGCCGGAATTCAGTCTTCAGCACCCACCGTGTAATATTTACCGGTCGGTCGGTAACATCTAGGACAGTTTACGGCGTCAGATTGTTATCGAACGTATAATTTTGCGTTTGTTTTTCTAACTCTAGCCGCCGAAGCAGTCGCCTCTGTGGACTTTATGTTCATATTTGTGCGACTGTTGGTCTTGGCGCCGAAACCTGAACGCTCGCTCAGACGTACAAATATTTTAATCAGGTTAGGTGATATCGAAATTAACGCACGAAAGGAATCTGGAAAGGGGAAGCGCAAGTTGTGAGGAATTGGTTTTTGGCGCGTCACTAATGATCGGACCAAGGTTTCAATACCTGGCCGGTAACATTTACTTACGCAACCCCCTATTGGCATGAGTGGCGGAAGACGAACTATGAAGAAAGAAACTCTCGGTCAGGTGCTCAAACAGCGACGCGGCGCGTATGCCTACACACAGCGTGAACTCGCCCGCAAACTCGGCGTCAAGGCGAGCCACGTCGCATACCTCGAAAATGGACGGCGGCGCCCTTCCCTTTCGCTGTTGTCACGGATTGCGGATACGCTCGAACTCGACAAGCGGCGGCTGTTCCTGCTCGCGCATCCGGAGGCGCATTGGATCGTCGGCGAGCGGCGCGAAGCCTCGCCTGCCAAGCGGCGTGAGGATGCGTGGCGGAAGTTTGCGGGGGATCGCGGAACGCTCGCGCGCCACAAAGTGACAGAACGGGAGCTCAAGGTCCTGAAGACTGTGAACATGCTCGGTCGCGTATCGTCGCCAGGCCAATTCCTGTTCATTCTCAATTCGATTCGGCAGGCGGTCGAAGAGGAATAGTCCTCAGCGCCCGATTTCAATTTCCTTTTGCGGGCGGCACGCCGATTCCCTTGAGGAACTCGCTGCGCGCGACCATCGGGTCGCGCGCAGCTACTTTGTTGTAGGCCGTCATCAGGGTTCGCGCGTCCTGCGAGCACATCAGCTGCGTCATCTCCATCCGCTCGACGTAAAGTCCGGATTCGAGGTCGCGGTCGGCGCCCAGATAGACTGCCCGTTTGATTGCAGCCACGGATCGCGGCGGGCGACTGGCTAGCGTGCGCGCCCATTCCATCGCGAATGGCATCAGCTTCTCTGGTGCGAGCACGCGATTTACCATTCCCATGTGTTCGGCTTCGCGAGGATTGTAAACATTGCCGAACAGCAGGACCTCGAGCGCCCTGCCGCGGCCGATTAGTCGTGGCAGGCGTTGCGTGCCGCCGCCTCCGGGCAAAATTCCGAGCACCGCTTCGGGCAGGCCTATCTGGTAAGGGCCGTCCGCCGCGAGACGAAAGTCGCACGACAGCGCGAGCTCGTAGCCGCCGCCCATGCAGTCGCCGTTAATCGCCGCGATGACCGCCTTGGGCATCAGCATGATCCGGTCGAGCATGCGATGGAACCCTGCGGACGCGGCGGGAAAAGTCTGCGCACAAGTCGCGGGATCGTCGGCCATCGCGGCCAGTTCGTCCACGCTGTAGTGCGTGATGAATTTTCCATCGACGCCGCCGGTAAGAATGATCGCGCGCGTGTTGGCGTCGCTTTCGGCGCGTCCCACAAGCTCCAGCAGCTCCTGCGACATCGGCGCCGTCATATAGTTCATCGGCGGATTGTGGATGGTCCAGACTTGAACTTGTTCGTGCTGATCGACAGTAAAATGCTTCATGGTTTTTTCTCCGCAAACCGGCGAATAACCCCAGTGGCGTGCTGTTGTCAATGCAGTTGAGGAGGCGCATGCGATGGTCTAGGCTCAGTAGTGGAAGTTTCGATGAAGATCGATATCGACCTCAAGTCCGGATTTCTGCAAAATCTCAAGCGTGAAGTGCTCGACTCGCTCAACACCGAAGAGCGCGCGATCATCGAGGTCTCGACCGGCGAGATGGGCAACAAGCCCGACGCAGTGAAGCTCGGATGGCTTAAGATGCGGACCAAGGAAACCTGGACCAAGCAGCGCTACACCAAGGCTCTCGGCCGCACGATGGAAAAATTGCGCGAAGCGGTCGCGGCGGCTGAGAAGAACAAGAGCGGCGACTGAGAGTCCGGTCAAGGCTCGATTCGCGCGACTCGGCGCTTGCCAACTTCGAGCACTTTGTGCTCGCCCGGAACGAAACGAAAATTCACGTCGGTTATCGTGTGACCGTCGACGCGCACTGCGCCCTGACTCACCAGGCGCCGCGCCTCGCTGGTGGACGGCGTGAACTGTAGCTGCTTCATCAGCTCGCAAATCCAGAGGTCCTCGGCGATTCGGTAAACCTGCGCGCTGGCGGGAACTTCACGGCGCTGGTGCTTGCTCTCGAAATATTCCTCGGCGCGAGTTGCCGCCGGCGCGCCGTGGTATTCGGTGACGATAGTGCGGGCGAGACGTTTCTTCGCTTCCATCGGATGCATCCCGCCCGACTTCACCGCCACGATTTCTTCAAGCGTCGCGTTTGTCAGCAGCTCGTAGTATCGCACCATCAGCTTGTCGGGCACCGACATCAGCTTGCCGTACATGTCCTCGGGCTTGTCGGTCAGGCCAACGTAATTGCCGAGCGACTTGGACATTTTGCGGACACCGTCGAGACCCTCGAGCAGCGGCATCGTCATCACCGCTTGCGGCGCCTGTCCGTAATGTCGTTGCAGCTCGCGGCCGACCAGCATGTTGAACTTCTGATCGGTGCCGCCAATCTCAAGATCCGCTTCCAGCGCGACGGAGTCGTAACCCTGAATCACAGGATAGAGCAGCTCGTGCAGGAACAGCGGCTCTTCAGCTGCGAGGCGCTTCTCGAAATCGTCGCGTTCGAGCAGTCGGGCGACACTGACTTTCGCGGCGATCTCGATCAGCTTGGCCACGCCCAGTTCATTCATCCACTCGCTGTTGAAACGAACTTCAGTACTTTCGCGATCGAGAATCTTGAAGGCTTGTGTGCGATAGGTTTCCGCGTTGCGCTCGATTTGTTCGCGTGACAGCGGCTTTCGGGTCTCGTTGCGTCCGGTGGGATCGCCGATCATCGCTGTGAAATCACCAACCAGGAAAATTACGGTGTGGCCCGCATCCTGAAAGTCGCGCAGCTTCTTTAACGTCAGGCTATGACCAAGATGCAGATCGGGCGCCGTCGGATCCATCCCAAGCTTGATCCTGAGCGGACGGCCAAGCGCAAGCTTTGCAGCTAGCTCCTGCGGAGAAATGACTTCGGTGGCACCGCGGACAAGCGCCGCAGCCTCTTCATTTGCCTGATTTTCGTTCACGTTCCGCTTCGTCAAGTCCGTTCGCCCAAGAGCCAGTGAGCAGTGGCTCTCAAGCGTACAGGAATCCCGGCGGCGCGGAATAGCCCGCTAACGCCGCTCTTGCAATCAAATCCGGCTACTTATCCGCGTTCCGCTGCGCGGCTGCCATGCAGACGCCGATGTTTGCCGACGGCGATCATTCCGCGCCGCATGCGCGCGGTTCTCACATGGCGGCCCGGGATCATTCCGAGCTCGCGCAGACCCTGTTTTACAACGCCGAGTGCGCGTTCGTGGATCATGCGAACCTCGCGCAGCCGAAACTCACGCTGCGGAAACTCCAGCCGTCCAGCCTTGCAGGTGTGCGCGAGTGTGCGCCGATGCACACCGAAGCAGGTCGGTCCGTATATTTCGCTGAGCAGCCACAGCGCGATCTCATCGAGACCCCGCATACACCAACCGATGCATTGGTAGTCGTCGATCGCGTTGGCCGCGGTCCTGCATGCATCCGCCGGCAGCTCGTCCGCCATCAGTCGTCTGGTCCGCCCGCTGTGAAGCAACTCGCGCAAGCGGAAATAAAAGCGTAGAGCCTCTTCCGCTCTCCTGAAGCGAATCTTGTGTTCCTCAGACATCGCAGTCCTTTCCCTAAGGTGAAAAATTAGGAGACCCTACGAAGCGCGCGACGATGCCAGTCCCAGACTTCTCTCATCGGCACGAACAGCGCTGCTATTCGAGCGGGACGCGAAATTATCCGCACTAAACGCGACGAGGGTTCCAATGTTTTGATGCTTATCGCGGCACACGCTGTAAAGTCAACAGAATGATTACACTTCAAGACATTTTGTTACATTCAAGTCATTTTGTTAGTGTGCTAAGCGTTCAGTGTCATTTAGCCACGCTGGTTGTAGCGGTTCATGGCGGCGGCGAGTCCTTCCGCGGCAATGGCTTCCACTGCGCTCGCCGCGCGATCGAGGATCGGGGCGAGCGCTTGCCGTTCGGCGGCTGTCATCGGGCGCAGCAGGTAGTCCTTATTTTCTTCGGTTTTCGGCTGTCGGCCGGGTTCCATTTCGACGGTGAAGCCGGGTGGGCGGCCGATTCCAATTCTGACGCGAATGAAGTCGGTGGTTCCAAGCGACTCGGCGATTGAACGCACGCCGCGGTTGCCCGCGTCGCCGCCGCCCTGCTTCATTCTGAGCCGCCCGGCTTCGAGGTCCAGCTCGTCATGCACCACGATCAATTGCTGAGGAGCAATTTTGAAATATCCGAGCAAGTCCGAAATGCATTCGCCGGTGAGGTTGTAAAAGGTTTGCGGCTTGACGAGTATTGCGGGCTTTTCGGCCAGCGTGATTTCAGCCGTGATGCCTTTGAATCTGCGGCGGCTCAGATCGACACCCTTTGCTTTCGCGATTCGATCGATCGTCATGAAGCCAGCATTGTGGCGCGAGCGCGAGTATTCTTCGCCGGGATTTCCCAGTCCTGCGACCACCCATTGAATCGATGAACGCGATTCGGAGTCGGATTTCCTGCCGCGCGATGCACGAAAATTACCGAACAGACGCTTGATCGCCGCCATCGAATTCAAACGCTCATCGGTGAGCGCTGCGTTTCGATTTGAAGGGAGCGCGAACCAGCGGCGCGAGCGCCTTGAACAGCGCGTTCATTTCGGCCGGAGTGCCAATCGAGATCCGGAGCGCATCCTGGAGCAGCGGCGTCGCGAAATGCCGGACCAGGATTCCCGCGCGGCGCAACCCGCGCGTGACCGGCGCCATGTCGCGTCCCGGCATCCGCGCCAACACAAAATTCGCCTGCGAATGCGGCACTTCGAAGCCGAGCTTGCGCAGCCGCCCCTCGGTTTGCGCGCGGGTCCGGATTACCTTGGCGACATTGCGGCGCATCCAGGCGGCGTCGCGCAGCGCTTCGGCTCCAACAGCAAGTGCGACGCGGCTCAAGTTGTACGAATCCTTGACCTTCATCAACGCGTCGATCACGGTCGGATGGGCAAAGCAGAGGCCGAGGCGCATCCCGGCGAGCGAGTAGGATTTCGACAGCGTGCGCAGAACCACTACGTTACGATGGCGTCGCACGAGACCTAGAGCGTTCGCGCCAGCGAAATCGACGTAAGCCTCGTCGATCACGAGCAACCTGCCGTCGAGGCGTTTCGCGAGCGCGCCCAGGCTCCGACTCGGTGTCAAAGTGCCGGACGGGGAATTCGGACTGCACACGATCGTGAGATTGGCGCGCGCGTCCGCCAGCGAGTCGAGCGGCAGCGCGAAGTCGGGATCGAGCGGGATATGAACGATTCGCGCCTCCTGCACCAGCGCCAGGGTGTCGTAGAGCGAATAAGTCGGCACCGCGTAGGCGACGGTGTCACCTTCGCCAAGAGTCGCGCGAAACACCATCGCGAGCAATTCGTCGGAGCCGTTGCCTGCGAGAATCATGTTTTGTGGAATCGAGTAAATTTTCGCTGCGCTCGCCACGAATTCATCGGCGCGCGGCGCCGGATACAGGCGCAGCGCCGACCCTGCCATCACTTTCGCAACTGCGCGGCGCACTCGCGGCGACGGTGGATATGGGTTTTCGTTGGTGTTCAGCTTGATCAGCCGCTGACCGGGACGCGGCTGCTCGCCGGGCCGATACGCCGCCATGTTTTTGATCGATTCGCGGAACATCAGTGAATTATGTATCGAGCGGCAGCTTGATTCGACTGCCAGAGCGCGACGAACGATAGCAGGCCTCGACTGCTTCGACTGCGCGCAGCCCGTCATTGCCGTCGGGCGAGGGTTTCGCGCGGCCTTGAATCGCAGCGATAAAGTTTTCGGCGAGTGCTCGCGAGGGAGCGAGCAAATCGTGCGGGTCGAAACGCGCCATCACGTCTTCGCGCGAAAATCCCGGGACCGGACTGCCGTCAGATTTCAGAATCGAGATGTCGTTGCGCGGATAACCGGCCATCACCCTGCCCTCGCTCCCGTAAATCTCGATCGCGGACAGCGGCGGCATACTGCTCCAACTGGCCTCGACGACGCCGATCGCACCGGACTTGAAATGAAGAATCATCGCTCCCGTATCATCAACTTCGATCTGCTTGGCGAGGGTTCCGACCTGCCCCGAGACCGAATCGATTTCGCCCATAAACCAGATCGCGAGGTCGGCGACGTGAACACCAAGATCGAGCATCGCGCCGCCGCCCGCTTCCGAAGCCGTCGTGAACCATTTCTGTCCCGGCGCCCACAATTGAGGTCCGCCGTGCGAAAGCCGGTCGCGAATGAAATGAGGTTGGCCGATCGCTCCGCTCGCGAGCGCATCCTTGATAGCGCGCTCGATTCCACCGAAGCGCCGTTGCATCGCAACCATCAGCACGCGGCCAGCTTTCGCTGCCGCATCGACCATCTTGCGCGCCTCGGCGGCGGTCGGAGCCATCGGCTTTTCCACCAGCACGTGCGAGCCAGCGTTGAGCGCCTTGACCGTAAATTCGCAATGCAAATTGTTCGGCGTGAAAATTCCGACCGCGTCGGGACGCTCACGCGCCAGCATATCGTCGAAGTTGGAATAGACTTTGGTCCGGTTGACAGCGTCGGACGAAAGTGAGTGCGCAAGGCGTTCGGCTTTGTCGGCGGTGCGGCTTTGTATCGCGACGATTCGCACGTCCGCGACGCTCGCGAGCGCAGGAATATGAGCACGTTCGGTAATCGCCCCGGCGCCGGCAATCGCAATCCTGATCATCGGCGGTGGCCGCGGGGAGGACCGGTAGTGTCGAGCATCCACTGGATGTACGGCGGCGAGCCGCGATCTGCATTCAGCGCGAGGACCTCCGGAACTTCGTAAGTATGCATCTCGCGGACGCGCGTCTCGACCTTCATATAAAGCAGCGCGCGCGTCTTTATGATGAGGAGATACTCGCGATCGTCTTTGACGCCGTCGCGCCATCGATAGATCGAGCGCACCGGCCCGACGATATTCACGCATGCAGCGAGCCGTTCAGTGACCAGCGTGCGCGCGATCTGGACGGCCTGCTCTTCGCTTTCAGTGGTGACGAGAATCACGCGCATTTTATGAGGGGTTCGTGCCGGCATCTCAGGTCTTAACCTCGCGCGCCAGGCGTTGGCGCAACTCCGCGGGAGTACATCGATACTTGAACGCCTTGCGATCGTTCACGAACAGAACCGGCACTTCGATTCCGAACCGCGCTTCAAGTTCGGGGTCGCCGTCTATCTCAACGCGCTGGAGGTGTGCGTCGAATTTCGGCAGTTCGGCCGCAATCACCGCTTCCATCTCGTGGCACAACTCGCAGTCGTTCCTAGTGTAGAGGATCAGCTCGATCACCGGCGTACTCTAGCGATCGTGACGGAGGACTCCAAGCCGCACGAGGACAGATTCGGTCGCAGGACATGGCGACGCGTTCGTGCGACGCCGCGTTCGCGCCAACATTCGCAGATGGGCCGCGAGCAGCAGCACGTCCCCCCATCGATCGACGTCGTACCATGCCGGGCCGAGCGCGTACGGAATGCCGGCGCGTTTGAGACGCTTGATCGTTGAATCGAATACGCTGCCTGTGCCCCATTGGACGGCGTTGAAAATCGGAGGCATCGGGCCGCGCACACCGACTGCGTAGTAGCCCCCGTCGAGGCTTGGCGCGATCACGACGTGGCGGCGTCGAAGCGCTTCGAGACTGACTGCGAGCAACTCAGTTGGAAGCGACGGCGTGTCTGTACCGATTAACAGCGCGCCGGTGGATAAAAACGGTTCGAGTGCGCGAGCCATGCGATTGCCGAGCGATCCGCTTCCTTGATCGATCAGGTCCGCATCAAAGCGGCGCGCGAGCCGCTGGAAATATTTGCTGCGCGCACCGTCAGGCGCGCTGGCCGCGATAACGATGGGCGACGGGTGCACCGAAACTGCCTTGGCGAGCGCGTCGCGGATGAACGCGTCGGACAAAGCTGCCGCTGCGGCCGGCGTGATCGCGCCGATCAGCCGCGTCTTCACCTGATGAGCGATCGGCTCGCGGCAAAATACGATCAGCGCCGGCCGCGATTCTAAGCGACTCACTTGATCGTGTTGGGACGGATGATGTTTATCGGCAATCCCAGCGTTTTCTTGAGGAAGTTCGCCACCGACGCAATCGGCATCGGATAGATCGACGGATCGCTCACCGGGCCTTTGACGTGAAAGTAGGCGGCGACCATTTTGCCCGTGCCAGCACCAAGGCGGTCGCCAATCAGTGGAATGTGGTTCAAGACCCAATCGACGGTGTCGAACGGAAACATGCCGACCTCCATGTCGAGAGTGCCAGCACCGAACTGAACGCTGCCGCTCGCAGTAATATCCATCACCGGGCCTTTCAGTACAAAATTGTCGGTATAGAAAAGGCCGCCGTGTCCCTTGAAATCGGTGAAGATGGTTTTGAACGGGACACCGGCGACGCGCGGGTCCGGAATCTGCGCGCTCAGCCAATTCTTGATGTCGATAAAACTGAGCAGTCGCGAAAGCAGCGTAAACTTGTTGAGAGTACCGTCTCGCACTGTGATCGTCATATCGCCGGCAAGGGTCTCGAAAAAGTTGGTGTCCGTGTTGGCCCACAAATCGGTGGCCAGAAAGAGGTGGCCGAGTAATGGCGAATGCTTGTTCTTGCCACTCAGCATAAAGAGCGGCGCGGGATCCATGTCGGTGGAGCTGCCCATGATGTGGATCCAGTTGTCTGGGGCTCGGCCGACGAGCTCGAGCTTCATCTGTCCGCGATAGGCGGTTGCGCTCATGTTGTAAATGCGCCAGTCGCCTTGCGGGCTGCGGGTGAAATCGGTCTTGACGTCGGTCATCTGAAAGCTGGCAAGGTTTGCGGCGCGCGATTCGATGTGGCCGAAGCATGGGACTGGAAAATTAATCGGCGGCGTGGCCGGCGACCACGGCATCCGCACGAATTTCATCACCTCGAGATCGAGTTTCTGCACGGTGGCATCGATCCGAATCGAGGGATGAGTGTAATCCGCAACGGAGACGCGGAAATCGATAGCCTGGTTCTCGAGCTTCGAGCCGGGCATCGCGAGAACGACCTGCTTGCGATGCATCGTGAGCGTCGCGCCTTGAACTACGATCGGCGCGCGCAGGAAGTTGAATTGTACGTTCCCATTGGCGAGCGTCAGCTTGCCTTCGGGCGTCAATCCGCCGGGAGTGCTGGGATTCCCGTTGACGACAACCTTGCCGCCAATCGGCCCGGTGGCGCTGAAGTCGTTGGGATCCACCAACAGCGTCAACCACAACTGCGACGGGAAGTCGTGAAGGCCGAGCGTCAGATCGCGCACGGTCACGCCCTGCTTATCGAAATTCACAACGCCGTCGAGCGTCGCATTGCCCCCCGTCGCGGCTACCATCACGTTGTCGAATTTGATTGAGGCCGGGTCGATGGTGACGGTGCCGCGCGACACCTTGAGCGGCCCGGGCGAACCCTTGATGGTGAGCACGGCGCCGATGGCGTCGGCACGAACCTGGTAATCCTTGGGCGGGACCAGCGTCTTCACGCTCAATTTTCCAGATGCGTGCGAGGCCATTTCGACGCGGCCGCTCAGGTGCTCGAGGCGATCGCGCTCCCGCAATTGATAGATGTCGAGAAATCGGGCGATGGCCGGATAAAGCTCGTCGAGGTCGGCGCTGACGCTGACGCTGGTCTTGTAGTCGGCGCCCTCGATGCCATTGCCGATGTTGGCGCTCGCGACCAGGTCCTGAACCGTCGAGTTCCCGAACTTCGCAGTGCCCTGCGTGATCGTGACCTGCCCCTTGGAGTAGCTGAGCTGGGCGCTCAGATTTGTGATCGGCGGCAACTTCGTATCCGGGGGAATGGTGAAGCCGAGATCCTGAACGGTACCGCTCACCACGAGGTTTTTGCGAATCGTCTCGAGCGGCGCGGTCTTGATCTGATCGAGTGCGGCGTTCAGGGTCGCGTCGCCAATGGTGACTTTTCCAGCACCGAGCCGGCGAAGCATGTCGGTGAAATCAGCGGGCAGATGGCGAACCGATAGCAGCTTTTGCTTGACCGCAGCCGCATCGAAGTGAAAACCGCCGAGGTGGATTCCGAGCAGCGGATTGTCGCTGTGCGGGGCGTCAAGCTCGGTTGCGCCGGAGAGCACATTGGTGTTGACGCGGCGCAGAACGACTTGCGTGATCGCATATTTGCCGTCGGTGATCTCGAATCCGGCGTGCATAGAATATTCGCCCAAATTTTCCGGCGCGGGGAGCCGCGTGCTCTTGAGTATCAGTTGCTCGGCCTTGACGTCCGCATCGCCGCTCACCGAGCCATCGTCATGGAGCGAGAACTTGACCGTATTGGCGACGGTTCCTACCAATTGGAAACCCTCGACCTCGAATCCTTGCAGTGGCACGTCCCAGGTCCAAATCTCGCCGTGTCCAAACTCGCCGGGCTTCGAATTCGTGCCGATGCCGAGGCTGAATTTTCCACTGAGTCGCGCGCCGGGGACAGGCGATGTCAGTAGCGCGCCGCTGAATCCGAGCAGCCAACGATAAGGATCGCGGCGAGTGTGGTACGCGACGATTCCAACGTGGTTGGCGACTTCGGCGCCGTCGGCATACCGCACCGTGGCGTCGCTCGTTTCGACTCGCCAGCAGATTCGCGACAACGCATGCGCCGCCTGCTGCAACGCGTCGATCGTGGGCGTCCCGGGACGCGGAATGGGGAATGTGGCCGCGTTGCCGGAATTTACCGGGAGCGTGATGTCGGGGCTGATCGCCGTCAGCCGATAGAGCGGGAGCCCGGTGCCGGTGAAAAGCGAATGGTACGAGACGATTGCGCGCAACGATTTCAGCTTGACGATTTCGTGGCCGTTGGCGATGACCTGCGGCTGGTCGAGGACGACAATCAGATGAGTGCCTAGATGAACCGAGCTGGCGCGCGGGATGATGTCGACGCCGGTGCGATTGCGGACCGAGGCCAGCACGTAAACGACGATGCGTGCCTGGTTGAATATGATCAGCGCCGCCGACCCGCCGACCAGCACTGCGAGGATCAACAGGGAAATCCCGGCGAGGCGGAGCAGTCTCATGATTGCCGTGACGCGATCGCCACGTCCGACACTGCGCCGTCCGCCTGGCTCACGAATCGATCAGTTGCTCTCGGCCATCTCCGACGGCGGCGCGTCGATGTATCCCGCACGATGCTTGTTCCTGAGCCCGGTCTTGAGGACGCGGTTGCGCAGCCGCACTGACTTGGGCGTGACTTCGACCAGCTCTTCCTCGTCGATCCATTCCAGCGCCGCGTCGAGCGTGGGCACGCGCGCGGGTGAAAGTCGAATCGCTTCGTCGTGGCCAGACGCGCGCATATTGCTGAGCTTCTTTTCACGGCATACGTTGACCGGCAAGTTTATCTCGCGCGCATACTCGCCGACGATCATCCCTTCGTAAACCGGTTCGCCGGGTCCGACGAAGAATATACCGCGCTCCTGCAAATGGAAGATCGCGTACGGCGTGCTGACACCCTCGCGATCGGAAATCATCGCTCCGTTGGCGCGCGAGCGGATCGTTCCCGACCACGGCGCGTAGCCGTTGAACAGCGTATTCATCAGGCCGTTGCCGCGGGTGCTTTCGAGAAAGCGGCCGCGAAAGCCGATCAGGCCGCGCGCGGGGATGTCGTACTCGAGCCGCACGCGATTGCTCGCATGCGTCACCATTGTGCGCATCTTGGCCTTGCGCGTCGAAAGCATCTGCGTGACCGTGCCGATGTATTCCGACGGAATGTCGATGACCAGCATCTCCATCGGCTCGAGCACCTGGCCGTCGGCCTGCTTGGTGATGACGGTGGGCTTCGAGACCTGCATCTCGTAGCCTTCGCGGCGCATCGTTTCGATAATCACCGCGAGCTGCAATTCGCCGCGACCCATAACGCGCCACGATTCCGGCGACAGTTGCTCGACCCGAGTGCTCACATTGCGGCGCGCCTCGAATTCGATGCGCTCGCCGAGCTTGCGCGAGGTGACAAACTCTCCTTCGCGTCCCGCCCACGGCGCATTGTTTACCGAGAAGGTCATTGCCACCGTCGGCTCGTCGATACGAATCGGAGGCAGCGGTCGCGGATTCTCGAGGTCGGCGATCGTTTCGCCAATCGCGATGTCCTCGACTCCTGCGACGATCACTATCTCGCCCGCGCTGGCGGTATTGCGCTCGACTCGTGTCAGCCCCTGCCATCCGTAGATGTGGGCGACTTTGCAGACCACCGTCTTGCCGTCGCGACGGCAGAGCGAATAGTTCTGCGACGCCGTCATCGAGCCCGCGATAATCCTGCCGACCGCGAGCCGGCCTACGTAATCGTCGTAGTCGATGTTATTGACCTGGAATTGCAGGGTCGCGTCGGGATCGACTTCGGGTCCCGGCAGATGCGCGACGATCGCGTCGAACAGCGGCACCAGGTTTTCGCTCGGAACGTCGAGCTTGAGCGACGCGGTGCCGGCGCGCGCCTGCGTGTAAAGCACCGGGAAGTCGAGCTGGCTTTCGTTGGCGCCGAGATCGATGAACAGATCGTAAACCTCATCGAGCACTTCGGGCGCGCGTGCGTCGGCGCGATCGATCTTGTTGATGCAAAGAATCGCGGGCAGGTTCGACTCGAGCGCCTTCTTGAGCACGAATCGCGTCTGCGGCAGCGGCCCCTCGCACGCATCGACCAGCAGCAGGACGCCATCGACCATCGAAAGCGTGCGCTCGACTTCGCCGCCGAAATCCGAATGGCCCGGAGTATCGACGATATTGATGCGCGTCTCGCCCCACAGGATCGAAGTGTTCTTGGCCATGATCGTGATGCCGCGCTCGCGCTCGAGCGCGTTGGAATCCATCACGCGATCGATGACCTGCTCGTTGGCGCGGAACACGCCCGACTGTCGCAGCATCGCATCGACCAAAGTTGTTTTGCCGTGATCGACGTGGGCGACGATCGCTAAATTTCTTATGTCTGGGCGTCTCATTTTGTGCTGAATACTAAAACGCGGCCGAGCCTCCTAAGGTTCGCCCGCGCGGAATCCTATTGTAGCTGTCGCTGGGTGCAGAGTAAACGCAGGGGCGCGAAAAGTCGGCGAAACACTCCTGTAACGCAGCTAGGGCGATCCCATCGGCTGGTTGTGCTGGAGCTTTTGCAGCAGTTGCTCGATGTCCTCAATCTCGGTGACGCGCCAGTAGCCGTCGCCACCGCGCGCCAGGTGTATTCGCCAGCGCTGCCCCTTGTTGTCGGTGAAATCAGTGGCCGCAGTGTCGCCGTTTCGATGCAGCAGTACGATCGAACCCGCGACTGCGACGCCGGGCATCTGCACACCGCGATCGCCGTCATCGACTTTCTGGATCGCCGCCGATTTTGCGACCTGCGCCATCGGCTTGGTGAGAAGATCGATCGCAGCGTTGCCGAGCATCGAGCTCAGCGGATCGGTACCGCCCTGCTTCTGCACCATCTCGCGGCCCGCGTTCCTCACCACACTTTCGAAATCGACGTACTTCGCGGCTTCGTCGCCGTCGCGCGCGTCGATGGCTTGCTTCATTCGGAGCACGGCCCACGTCGGAGTGTATGGCAGGTAGAAAATCGCCCAGCCAGTGATCGCGGCAAGAATCAGGATCGCGGTGAAGTGGCGCAGTACGAATCGCATCGAGCTTATTTTGCCCGATCAGCGCGGCGAAAGCAGACTGGCGGCGGCTTTGTCGAGCAGCCAAATCACCTCGCCGTCATGCGGCGCGACGATCTGCGCGGGAAACCGGTCCGGGTCGCGCGGGCCTTCGAGCACGTCCTTCACCGCCGCCGCCTTGCCCTGTCCTGCCACCAGGAACATCACGCGCAGCGCGTTGTTGATCACCGGCGGCGTGAACGAGAGGCGCTTGGGCGGCTCGGCGTCCACTTCGACCGCAACCACCATACGTTGCGTTTCGTGAATCGCAGGATCGCCGGGAAACAGAGACGCGGTATGGCGATTGTCGCCAAGGCCCAACATGATCAGATCGAAACGCGGAAATTCGCCGGCGCCAAGACCGAACTGTTTGCGCAATTCATCTTCGTAGGCAGCCGCGGCCGCCGCAGGCGGGTCTTCGCCGCGCATCCGATGCACCTGGTCGGGTCGAAGCGCGAGCTTGCTCAGCATCGTGCGATTCGCCATCGCGTAGTTGCTCTCGGCGTGATCGGGCGGGACGCATCGCTCGTCGCCCCAATAAAACTGCACTTCCTTCCAATCGACGCTCAGATGAAATCGCGTCGCGAGCAAGTCGTAAGTCGCGGCAGGCGTTGAGCCGCCCGAAAGGCAGAACGTGAACTCGCCGTGAGTGCAAATTGATTCGCCGGCGATATGCGCGGTTTCTTCGGCCGCGCGCACGTAGAGTTCCTGCGCATCGTTCAGGACGATCAGTTTCGGTTCAGACATATGTTACCTGGCAATCGCGGCGACAATCTCCTGGCGCAACGCTTCGATCGCGTGAATTGGATCGTGTCCCGCCAGATGGACGCGAATCACGCGCCGTCCATGCGCCTCGAGTGACTGGAAATCTCCAAGATACTGCGCCTGGTTGAGTTGTGCGAAATCGTACGAAGCGCCGGGGATAGCAACCGGGTCGCGATGCTCCTGTGTGATCTGAAGGAACAAACCGGTGTTCGGACCGCCCTTGTGCAACTGACCGGTCGAGTGCAAGCAGCGCGGGCCGTAGCCGAAAGTCGTCGCGATGCCGTAGCGCTCGATCACCGCTTTGCGAATCGCGGCGATCTCCTTGTCCACGGTCGGATTGGGCGACACGTACGCCATCGTGGCGAAGTAGTCACCGGGCTTTGCAAGGTTCATGAACGCACCGAGCATCGCGCGAAGATCCGCGTCGCCCTTCAGTACATCCTGGGCGGCCTTTCCTGAAAAGAGCGCGAGCTTCCCTTTCTCTGCGATCGGCGCTTGCGATGGAAACGCCTTGCTGCGCGCGAACTCGGCGAGGATGCGGCTGGTGTTGTCTTTGCTCTCCTGAACTCCAGGCTGCGTGAACGGATCGACGCCGATAATCGCAGCCGCAATAGCCGAGGCAATTTCCCATCGCATGAACTCTTCGCCGAGATCGATTTTGTCCGACAACGCGATCTGCACGGTAGGGATGCCGGCTTTCTTGATAGCCTCGAACTCCGCATCCTGCGTGGCATCCGCGCCGTTGCTGAGCTTGAGGTAAACGAACACGCGATCTTTGCCGTAAGACTTCGCGTCGACCGCGGGCTCATCGCAAACCGGCACGATCGCGATGCCGTTCTTGCCGGTACTTTCAGCGATCAACTGCTCGACCCACAATCCGAACGCACCGATCGCAGGCGAAATTATAAACGTGAGCTTGTCGCGATCCGCTTTCTTGAGCGCTCCCAGGGCCGCGCCCAGGCTCACGCCGAGATTTTCCTCGACCCGCACGCATCCGGCCGAGCTGTGCGTCATCCGTATCGCGCGATCCACCAGCCTTGCCACGTCCATCCCGATAAGCGCGGCCGGAACCAGCCCGAAATATGACAAGACCGCGTAGCAGCCGACGATATCCGGAGGATTCAGAAACACGCGGCGAAATTTATTTTCCTTCGCGATCGCGGCGAGCTTGGTGCCCGGATCCGTGATCGCAACGAAATGCGATCCCGCCGGATTCGATGACTTCGACTTAACGCGATCGAAATACGCGTTGAAGTGTGAGAGCGTTTCGACAGTCTCGCCGTTCTTGCTCGCGACCACGAACAGCGTCTTCGTGATATCGATGTTGCGATCGAGCGACCGAATCGTCTCGGGGACGGTGGTATCGAGCGTGTGAAGCTTCGGATAACCCGGCGCGCTCGAAAATGTCGTCGCAAGCAGCTCCGCGCTCTGCGACGAACCGCCCATGCCGAGCAATACAACGTCGCGGAAGCCGGCATCTCGCACTTCATCGGCAAACGACGCCAGATCTTTCACCCGCTCGGCCATCGTCTCGGGAACATTCAGAAAGCCAAGACCTTTCTTAATCGCCTGCTGGACATTCGGATTCCTTCGACCAGAGCGTGGCGTCTTTCTTCCACAGGCGCGCGGGAAAATCGTTCTTGTCGAGATCCTTGAACGCCGCGCTCACTTGCGATTCGTAACCGGCCGCCGCGATGCGTTTGCTTGTCGTGCGCGCCATCGACGATTGCCGCGCGCCGACCCTTGATGACCGCGCTCAAATCCTCGAACGATTGCGCGAACGACTCGACGCCCTCTTTCTGCAACTCTTCGCCGACCTCGATCAGATCGATTCCGGCCGCCGCCAGCCGCTTGACGATGTCGCGCGCTTCCGCGACGCCTTCCTCGAGCGAGGCGCGCGGCTTGCCGTGGTCGCGGAACGCATCCATCGTCGCCGGCGGCATTGTGTTGACGGTGTCGGGGCCGACCAGTTCCTCGACGTACTTGACGTCGCTGTACGCGTGATTTTTCGTACCGGTCGAAGCCCACAGCGGCCATTGCGGACGGCCGCCTTTTGCGCGCACGTCCTTGAAGCGAGCGCCCTCGAAGAGTTCCTTGTAGCGCTGGTAGATGAGCCGTGAATTCGCAACCGCCGATTTGCCGATTAGTGCCGCGACCGCCTCGTTCGGCGACGCTTTCAATTTATCCTCTAGCTTGCGATCGACGAGAGTCTCGACCCGGCTGACGAACACGCTCGCGACCGACCAGACCTTGTCGATTGATTTGTTCCCTTTGAGCCGCGCTTCGAGACCGCGGATAAACGCTTCGGCCACACTGTCGTAATGCTTCATCGAGAACATCAGCGTCACGTTGACGTTGATACCCTCCGAAATTAGCTGCTCGATCGCCGGCAGGCCCGCGGGCGTCGAAGGAACTTTGATCAGCACGTTGGGCTTTGCGAGCGCGGCCCAGTAACTGCGCGCCGCCGCGATAGTGCCGTCGGTGTCGTTGGCGAGCGTCGGCGAAACTTCGTAGCTGATGTAGCCGTGGACGCCGCCGCTCTTGTCGTACAGCGGGCGGAACGCGTCGGCGGCCATCTTTATGTCCTGCATCGACAGCGCGTCGTAAATTTCGTCGATGCTGTTTTTCGACGGCGCTAGTTCCTTGAGCTGATCGTCGTAGTCGGTAGAACCGGCGATCGCTTTTTCGAAGATCGTCGGATTCGAGGTCATGCCCTTGAGGCCGTCCTCGTCGAGCATGCGGCGAAATTCGGCGGACGTGAGCAGATGACGGCGTATGTAGTCGAGCCATACGGCCTGTCCAAAACGCTCCAACTGCTTGAGAGGATTTTCGGCGCTGGCCATTGTTCGCTCGCTCCTGGTGAAAAATTGAAAATTTGAAACTTCGGTCGGCGAATTTTCGGTCGAGTCTCGCTAGCGCGCGAGCAATTTCAATGCGCGCTCGACCACGTTGTCGACGGTGAAGCCGAAATGCTTCATCACGTCTTCAGACTTGCCCGACGCGCCGTAAGTCGTCATCCCGATAATGTCGCCGTCGAGCCCGACCCATCGGTACCAGGACATCGTCGCGCCGGCTTCCACAGCCAGCCGTCGGCGAAGATTCGGCGGCAGGACCGAGTCGCGATAAGCCTGATCCTGTTTCTCGAAAATATTTTCGCTCGGCATGCTCACGACGCGGATCGCCTTGCCCTTTTCTTCAAGCTTCGGTTTCGCATCGACCACCAGCTGCAGTTCGGATCCACAGCCGATCAAAATAATGTCCGCAGGCTTTCCCGCGGTTTCAGCAATCACGTAGCCGCCGCGCCGCGCGCCACTGGCGGGCGCGAGCTTGGTGCGATCAAGCGTCGGCACTTTCTGCCGCGACAACGCGAGCAGCACCGGGCCCTGCGTATGCGTCATGGTCGTGCGCCATGCCTCGACCGCCTCATTCGCGTCGCCGGGGCGAATCACGGTGAGATGCGGAATCGCGCGCAGCGACGACAGATGCTCGATCGGCTCGTGGGTCGGTCCGTCTTCGCCGACGCCGATCGAATCGTGGGTGAAGACGAACACCACCTGGATTTCCATCAGCGCCGCGAGCCGGATCGACGGCCGCGCGTAATCGGTGAAGCACATGAAGCTCGAACCGTACGGGATGAACCCGCCGTGCAGCGCGATGCCGTTGAGGATGGAGCACATGCCGTGCTCGCGGATCCCGAAATGCAGATTGCGGCCGTCGTAATGCCCGCGCTCGAAATCGCCGCCATCCTTAATGTCGGTGAAAGTGGACTCGTTGAGATCGGCAGAGCCGCCGAACAGGTTCCAGACTTTTTTCGCGATCGCGGCTTCGGCCTGCGAAGCTGATACTCGCGTGGCGAGGCTATCCTTGGGCGTGAACACCGGCAGCTCACTGTCCCAACCGGCGGGCAACTCTTTCGCGAGCATCGACTGAAACTCGCCTGCCAGCGCAGAATTTTTCTTCGCGTAGGTCTCGAACTTCGTGCTCCAGCCGCGCTCCTGCTCCTCACCCCGCTCGACACATTCGCGAAAGTGCGCGAGCGCGTCGTCGGGAACAAAGAACGGCGGCTCGGTCGGATACTTGTAAAATTCCTTTGTCAGCTTGACCTCATCGACGCCGAGCGGATTGCTATGCGCGGCCGACGTGCCCTGCTTATGCGGACTGCCGTATCCGATGATCGAATGCACGCGAATCAGCGACGGCCGGCTGGTCTCCGCGATTCCATTTTCGATCGCCCTCGACAGCGCGTCGAGATCGTTCGCATCCGCAACGTCCTGCGTATGCCACCCGTACGCGTCGAAGCGCCCGACCACGTCTTCGTCGAAGCTGAGCTCGGTGTGACCGTCGATCGTCACGTGATTGTCGTCATAAAGAAAGACGATATTGCCGAGTCCGAGATGGCCCGCGATCGACGCCGCCTCGCTCGCCACTCCTTCCATCAAGTCGCCGTCGCTGCAGATGCCGAAGATGCGATGGTCGAACAGCCCCGACTTGTCGCGCTCGAAGCGCGCCTCGAGATGCTTCGCCGCGATCGCCATCCCAATGGCGTTGCCGACGCCCTGGCCGAGCGGACCGGTCGTGGTCTCGACGCCGGGGACGCACCAGTGCTCGGGATGCCCGGGGGTTCTGCTGCCGAGCTGACGAAACTGCTTGATGTCGTCGAGCGTGATCTCGTAGCCGGTGAGATAGAGGATGCTGTAGAGCAGCATCGAGCCGTGGCCGGCCGAGAGCACGAACCGATCGCGCCCGAACCACTTCGGATTCTTCGGGTTGTGTCGCATGAAGCGCGTGTAGAGCAGGTAGGCGGCGGGCGCCATCCCCATCGGCAATCCGCAATGGCCGCTGTTGGCCTTCTGGACCGCGTCGATAGTCAGCACGCGAATCGCGTTAATACAGGTTTGGTCCAGGTCGGATCGGTTCACTTTGATTTGTGCTGCAGTCGCCAAGATTTCACCACGATTGGTTAGGGGCGGTGGTCGAATCCGCCGTTAATCGTCTCCGCTCTTTTCAGTGAATGGATTTTCCGTCCAATCCACTCGTGGGACAAGCGATTTCTGATCGGCAAACGGGCGCGGTCACCAATCCTTGGGGTCGTCGTCCTTGGTGTCTCCAGCCTTACGACGCATCGTGTCCACGTTGGATTTCGCCTCGCCTTTGTGGCCCGCACCGAGTGCTTCGGTGAATCGCTCCGCGATCATTCGCATCACCGCGCCCTCTTCCGGATCGAGCGCGCTGCCGAGCGCCGCGAGTTGCCCCATCGCAAGGCGAATCGCGGCGATCGATCCCGCCATGTCGCCCCGCTCACGGCACGCGAGCGCGTCGCGCAAGCGCTCACGCACGCCGGCAATCGCAGGCCGCGCACGCTCACCGATCACAATCTCGAGTTCGCCAAGATTCTGCGCGAGTTTCGTAAACGGATCGTCTGCAGGATTGCTAAGCGGCACCCCTGAATTGTCCCATCGGTACAACTTTAGATGCAAGTCTTGCAGATCTCGGTGAATGCGCGATGACGAAGTCATATGAGCAGCGTAAGATCGAGGCTGCACGACGAGCTGTCGAGAATCGCCGCGGGGAATCGAAGCCATGACCGGAATCCAGTTCCTGACCGACGAGAAGGGCCGCAAGGTGGCCGTTCAAATCGATCTGACAAAGCATCGAGGACTATGGGAAGACATCCAGGATGTGCTGGTGTCACGATCGCGGCGGCACGAAAAACGGATCCCACTCGATAAGGTAAAGGCGGGACTCATCAAGAGCGGCAAGCTCCCAGGTTGAGTATCTATCGCGTAAGGTTAGCAGCAAGCGCGGATAAAGAACTGCACGGGCTGCCAAAGAAGGTGGTTAGCCGCATTTTTCCTCATCTCGAAGATCTGTCCTCCGTTCCCCGGCCTCGGGGATAATGTCATCGACGACGTTGCCAAGACCGTAGATGTGACGCGAATCGCGCACAGGCGCGAGGTCTACAAATAGCCCAGACCCTCCGTGCACTCGGCACATTCTCGACGAGCGCTCATCTTTGCCAGGAGACGAAAGTCACCCTATTTCGCCCTGCCCGTGATCTTCATCTTGATCGCCTTTTTATGCGTAGGATCGTCGCTGGTGATGGTGATCGAATCCTTGGTCGATCCTTTCTTCGTCGGCGAGTAAACGATTGTCACCTTTTGCGCTGGGCCGCCCGCAGGGACAACGATATGGTTTCCGCCGCCGACTTCAGTAAGCGGCGGGTTATGCTTCGGCGCGGTAACGTTGACAATCAGTGGCCCGGTACCGTGATTGCTGATCGTGATGACCGCCGACGCCGTCGCCGCCGGTAACGCGCTCAGCTTCAACGCCTTCGGCGTCACCGAGATTCGTCCGCCGCCCGGCGTCGCTGTGGCAGTCGGAGTTGCGGTCGCGCCGGTCGCGGTCGCGGTTGCGGTCGCAGTGGACGTGGTGGTCGCAGTGGCCGTAACAGTCGCCGTGGCGCTCGCGGTCGGCGTTGCGCTCCTGGTCGGAGTGCCGCTGGGTGTCGCAGTGGGAGTTGGACCAGCCGGCACGATGAGCTTGGTTACGAAGGCGTCGCCAGGGCCCGCGTTGGCGGTTTGGGCGGCCGCTGGCGTCACGGGGAAGTCGGTCGAGTAGGCCGAGCCCGTCACGTAGGCGTCGCCGACCGAATCCAGCGCGATGGCAAATCCACGGTCGCCATTGTACGCAGCACTACCGCCCAGGTAGGTCGAATAGACCAACCCTGAGCCGTCGAGATTCATTTTCGTCATGAAGGCGTTAGGGCCGGGATTATCGAAATTGCTGGCATTGTCGGTTGATTGGAACGCGTCGCCAGTGATGGGGAAGTTGCACGTGCCAGTTCCGCCACCGGTGCAACATGAAATCGGGTTGCTCGCGCCGGCGCAATAGTAGTTGCTCGACCAGGTTTCTCCGGTCACGTAGGCATGGCCGAACGAATCGACCGCAATGCCGAACGCGTGGTCGGTTCCCACGCTGCCGACGACGCTGTCGGCAGTGTCGCCGTAACCGCCCAGGAAGGTCGAGTAGGCCAGGCCGGAGCCGTCAGGCTTCAATTTCGTCACGAACGCGTTGCCGTAAATCGTGCGCATCGCGGTTTGAAAGGCTCCGGCTGTATGAGGAAAGTCGCTCGAGCCTGTGTAGCCAGTTACGTACGCACTGCCGACGGAATCGATCGCGATGCCTTCACCGAGGTCAGGCTGACTGCCGCCCAGGTAGGTCGAATAAACCAAGCCGGTACCGTCGGGCTTCAGTTTCGTCACGAAGGCGTCCGAAAAGCCGGAATTGGTGGTCTTGTACGCTCCAACCGTCTTGGGAAAATCAGACGAGTTGGCGGTCCCTGCAACATAGGCGCTCCCCGAGGAATCGACCGCGATGCCGGTCGCCTTGTCGGCACCGTAAGGACTGCCGCTGCCACCGAGGTAGGTCGAGTAAACCAACCCGGTGCCGTCGGTCTTCATCTTCGTCACGAAGGCGTTGGCGCATGAGACGCAATTATTAGCGGTCTGGAACGCGCCGACGGTGGTGGGAAAGCTGCCCGAAGTGGTGTCTCCAGCCACGTACGCGAACCCCAGGGAATCGATTGCTATCGCATTGGAGTTCGTGGTGCCCGCCGCAGGATGATAAGTGCCGCCCAGATAGGTCGAATAGATCAACGACGAGCCGTCCGCGCTCATCTTCGTGACGAACCCGTCAGAATAGCCGCCCGAAGGACCGGTCTGGAACGCGCCAGGAGTCGTGGGGAAATCGCCATTGTTGCCGGCGTCGCCGGTTATGAAGACGTCGCCCGTCGAAGAGTCCACGGCAATCCCATGGCCACTCTCGAAGTTGTCGTGAATATCGCCACCTAGGTAAGTCGAGTAAACCAATCCGGATCCGTCGGCTTCCAGCTTGGTCACAAACATATTTCCGCCGCCGGGAGGAGTGGTTTTGAACGCGCCCGTAGTCGTGGGGAAGTCCGCTGAAGTTGTTACTCCTGTCACGTACGCAAAGCCTGACGCATCGACGGCAATGGCCAAGCCACTGTCACCGCCGCTACCCCCGAGGTACGTCGAATAACTCAGTCCCGGATCGATAAATACCGGGCGCGCGTGATCGTACGCCGCCAACTCGAAGCCGATAGCATCCTTGCCCTTGAACACCGACCGGCCATCGATCTTTTCGCGCTTGCCGTCACGCTCCTGGTAGATCACCGGCGCATGATGGATGACCTCGCCACCGCTGGCGAGCCGCAGAATAAGATCGCCTTCGCGATTGAGCGTCATGTGTTTTGCACCGTCGAAGCGCAGCCCGATCACCCTGGGGTCCGCGCCCGGCGCGATTACGAAGTCATATTCAAGTTGGCGCTGGCTTGCGCCGTAGTACACGAGATCGATCCCTGGATAGACGTCGCCGTACTTCACCCGCGCGTAAGCGGGAATGTTCGTATGCCACTTTGTGGGCTCTTTGCCGACAAAGTAATTTGACTTGCCCGCGACTTGATCAGTCGCCTCGATTCGAGCGCCAGGGTTCCCGTCGACGAGCCCAATACGCAGCGTCTCCCTTTCGACCTTGTCCCGCTCTCCGGATTTCTTGCCGCTAGCGCGCAGACTGAGGACTGCATCGGCCGAAGTCAGGAACAACGTGTAGCCGTCCCCACGCGCGATGAATTTTACCTGAGCATCGGTCTGGCCGTCGTTGCGTTCAAAACTCAAAGGCTGTCTCGCGTACAAATCGACAACGTTGAGTTTCGCTTTGGCAATCGCTCCACTTTGAGGGGCGGCGACCGCTCGTCCGTTCATCAGCATCGCCATCAAAAAGACCGAAGCCACGACGAGAGCGCCGCCAATCGCACCTCGGAGAACCCAAGAAACATTACGATGATGCATCGTACCCCTGTAGATATCACCAAAAACTGACTTGTCGCGAAGTCGCACCATTTAGCATATTTCTGGCTTAAGTCGACAGGACCGTGGTGGATATTTGATTCGACAGAATTCTCGTGAATTCTCACTGCGTGGCCGGCATATCGCCACGCGCACAAGGCTGAGCATATCCTCGTCGCACATTCTCGACCGCGCTGGCTTTTTGATAGATGATTAAATTTGAACTCAACGGAGGATGAGGGGCCTGATGAGACGAATGCTTGAGCGCCGCGTGGTCGTCACCGGAGTCGGTCTGGTTACGCCGCTCGGAGTTGGAGTGGAGAAGAACTGGGATGCCCTGATGGCGGGGCGCTCCGGTATCGGGCTGATCACGCGTTTCGACGCCTCGGACTTCCCTGCCCGCATCGCCGGCGAGGTGCGCGATTTTAATCCCGAGGACTGGATCGAAAAGCGCGACATCAAAAAGATGGACCCCTTCATCCAGTATGCGGTCGCGTCCGCCGAGCAGGCGATGCGCCAATCGGGGTTCAAAATCACCGAAGAGAATGCAGACAACGTCGGCGTGCTGGTCGGCGTCGGCATCGGCGGCCTGTGCACCATCGAGGAGTACCACAAGGTCTTCATGGACACCGGCCTGCGCCACGTCACGCCGTTTTTCATTCCCAAGCTGATCAGCAACCTCGCGCCGGGACAGATCTCGATTCGCTACGGCGCGCGCGGCGCAAATCTCGCGACCACCAGCGCATGTGCGTCGGGCAGCCATGCGATCGGCGAAGCATACAGGATGATCCGGCTCGGCTACCTGGACGCCGCGATCACCGGCGGCTCCGAGGCCGCGATCACGTCGCTCGGCGTGGGCGGATTCGTCGCGATGCGCGCGCTTTCGACCCGCAATGAAGAGCCCACGAAAGCCAGCCGTCCATTCGACAAGGAGCGCGACGGATTCGTGATGTCAGAGGGCTCGGCCGCGCTGATCCTCGAAGAGCGCGACGCCGCAATTGCGCGCGGCGCGAAGATCCTCGCCGAGATTTGCGGTTACGCCGCCAACAGCGACGCCTACCATATCACGTCGCCCTCGCCGAACGGACGCGGCGCCGCCAAGTGTATGCGTATGTGCCTCGAAGACAGCGATCTCGATCCCAACGAAGTCGATTACATCAACGCCCACGGCACCTCGACCGAGCAAGGCGACGTCGCCGAGACTCAAGCGGTGAAGCATGTCTTCGGTGAGCGCGCCGCGAAAGTTGCAATCAGTTCGACCAAGTCGATGACCGGGCATACGCTCGGCGCGGCCGGTGCGATCGAGTCGGTGTACACCGTGCTCGCGATCGATCGCGGGATGATGCCGCCGACAATCAACCAGGAAGTCCCCGACCCTCAATGCGATCTCGACTACGTGCCCAACAAGCCGCGCCCGGCAAAAATTCGCATCGCACTCAATAATTCTTTCGGGTTCGGTGGCACCAACACCACGCTGGCCTTCAGGCCTGCCTAACCAGAGCTAACCGGTTTCAGCATGGGTTCAAGAATTGTCGCCACCGGACGCGCCGTACCGCGCACCAATCTGACGAATAAAGATCTCGAGCGGTACATGGACACTTCCGACGAATGGATCCGCTCGCGCACCGGCATCGGCAATCGCTACGCGATGCGCCAGGGCGAGTCGCTCGCGCAGATCGCGATTGAGGCGAGCCGCACCGCGCTCGAACGCGCCGGCCTCAAGCCCGCCGATCTCGACGCGATCATCGTCGGCACGGTTTCCTCCGAGTACGGCTTCCCCTCCTTCGCCTGCCAGATTCAGCACGGCCTCGGCATCTCGTCGATCCCCGCCTTCGACGTCGCTGCCGCGTGCTCCGGCTTCGTGTATGCGGTTCAAGTCGCGGACGCACAGATGCGCGCCGGCGACTTCAAGCGCGTACTCGTAGTCGGCGCCGACGCGCTGTCGACGATGGTCGATTGGAACGATCGCCGCACCGCGGTTCTGTTTGGCGACGGCGCCGGCGCATGCGTGATGGTCACCGAGCCCGGCAATCGCGGCGTCCTGTCGAGCCTGCTGCGATCCGCCGGCGAACATTGGACTCTGCTTTCAGTCCGCTCGACTGGAACCCGCAGCACCATCGACTCCGAAGTCCGCCGGTCGCCTGACGACGCGATCCAGATGAAGGGACCCGAGCTTTTCAAAATCGCCGTCAAGAGCATGGAAGAAGTCAGCCGTCTCGTCGCCGAGCGCGCCGGGCGTCAAGCTCGAAGAGATCGATCTGTTCGTACCGCATCAGGCGAACATGCGGATTATTTCCGCAGTCGCAGAGCGGCTCGGGATGCCGCCGGAAAAAGTTTTCACGAACATCGAACGCTACGGCAACACCTCGGCCGCATCCGTTCCAATCGCGCTCGACGAAGCCCTCGAGCAAGGCCGCATCCACGACAACAGCCTCGTAATGCTAAACGCCTGCGGCGGCGGCCTAACCTGGGGCGCCAACCTGGTCCGCTGGTAGGCGCGACTTTTGATCTGGTCCAGCCCCCGCTTTTCATCTGTCCCCCCTTTCCTCGTGGAAAGGGGGTGAGGGGGTAGGACGGCGTTGCGATGACCTTTTCTGGTCCCCCTTCCCACTATGGGAAGGGGTTAGGGGTTAGGTCGCCAATCACGCGCAGAATTCTCAATCTCCGCTGCTCCCCTGCACCCAAATGCTAAACGAAATCCTCGCCCGCCGCGTGCTCATCGTGCTTGGCAAGGGCGGCGTCGGTAAATCCACACTCAGCGCCGCACTCGCAAAGGTCGCGACGCTCTCGGACGCTCGCGCATTAATCATGGAATGCGACGCGCGCGCCCCGCTGGCCGCAACCTTCGGCGTCAAGCCGTCGTTCACGCCCACCCACGTCGCCCACAATCTCGATCTGATGACCCTCGACGGTCGCAGTGCGCTCGAAGAATATCTTCGCCTCGTGGTGCCGGGCCGGATGCTCTTGAAGGCAGTCTTCTCGAGCCGCATCTACCAATTTTTCGTACAAGCCGCCCCGGGCCTGCGGGAACTCATGATGCTCGGCAAGGTTTTCTACGATGCCGGAAAGGACGACGCCAAACTGCCAGCCCGCCGCATAATAATCGTCGATGCGCCTGCCAGTGGCCAGGCGATGAGCTTGCTCAAAATGCCGACTGCCGCAGTCTCAACTTTCGGCGACAGCGTAGTCGGCAAGGAGGCGCGCAACATCTCGCGGATGCTACGTGACCAGCGCAATTGCGCGATCGTGCAGGTCACGACCGCCGACAGTCTTTCGATTTCCGAAACGATCGAGACTCACGCGCAGTTGAGCAAACTTCATCTCGCGCCGGCCGCCGTCCTTTTCAATCGAATGCCGCCGTTCGAATTCAGCGCCGATGACATAGCGGCGCTGACCAGTCGCCGCGCCCCACGTTCACGCAAAAAAGATCTCGATCATCTCGCCGAGCTGGCAAAGTCAGAGCTGACCCGCCTCGCGGACGCGCGCAAAGCGCTCGCGAAAATCCGCAAAGAAACCGACGGCCCAGTCCTCGAAATCCCCGAGCACAGCGGCATCTCAGGCGTCGATCTAATCGACCGCCTCGCCGCGGATCTCTCCAGCTATCGCGAAAAGGAAGCTGTCCAGCGCTCTGCCCAACGGGGCGCATAGGAGCCAACGATGACCACTCGTCGAGCTGAATGTCAGTGCGGCCAGCTGTCGGCCACCTGCTCTGGAGAACCCTACCGGATCTCCGTCTGTCACTGCCTTGCCTGCAAGCGGAAAACCGGCAGCGCATTCGGCTTCGGCGCCTGGTTTCGCAAGAGCGACGTCTTGATCGATGGGAATGCAAATGAGTTCGTTCGCATCGGCGACGACGGTAGTCACATCACCAGTAGTTTTTGCCCGAAGTGCGGCGGCACTGTGTTATGGAGCATCGACAAAATCCCCGGCGTCGTCGCCGTGTCAGCCGGCAGTTTCGCCGATCTTTCTTTCCCGCCGCCAACCGTCTCCGTTTACCACGAGAGCCGGCGATTTCCGTGGGTCGAGATTAAAGCCGAACCACTTGAAAAACGCGGCTGAGATTGAATGAGCACATCGGCTGGAATCCGGATGCTTCGATAACTAACCTTGTGTCGATGCCTGAACCTGAAAAGAAAGCGCGCGCTCCTCGCGAGCCCTGGATCATCCGCACTTATGCCGGCTTCGGCGACGCGCGCCAGGCCAACGAGCGCTTCCTCGCGAACTTGAAGCAGGGCCAGCGCGGACTTTCGATCGCCTTCGACCTGCCCACGCAAAATGGCTACGACCCCGACGCTCCCGTCGCCCGCGGCGAAGTCGGCGAGGCCGGCGTCTCGATTTGCCACTGGAATGACATGGAGCGCCTGTTCGAAGGAATCCCGCTGCAGTCGATCAACACCTCGATGACTATCAACGCGACCGCGCCGTTCATGCTGGCGCTTTACCTGGTCGTCGCAGAAAAACACGGCGTGCCGTGGACCGAACTGCGCGGCACCACGCAGAACGACTTACTCAAGGAATTCGTCGCGCGTGGCACTTCGATCTTTCATCCCGATCTGTCGTTTCGCCTTTCCACCGAACTGATTAGATTCGCCGTCGAGCGCGTGCCCAATTGGAATCCAATCAACTGTTGCGGCTACCACTATATGGAAAGCGGGGCCGGCCCGGCCGAGGAAATCGGCTACGCCTTCGGCAACGCGCTGCTGATACTCGATGCGATCCGCCCCAAGCTCGACGATGCGGCCTTCGAACAGACCGTCCGCCGCATTTCATTTTTCATCAATAGCGGCATCGAGCTGGTCCCCGAGATCTGCAAGATTCGCGCGTACTTCAAACTCTGGCGCGAACTCTGCTCCTCCGAATACGGCGTCAACGATGTCGCTTTCCGTGCCGGATGCCAGGTGCGCTCGCTCACGCTCACCGAGCCGCAGCCCGAAGTGAACATTATTCGCATCGCATACGAGGCGCTGCCAGTCGTTATATCGGCAGACGCTCGCGTCAATGCACTCCAACTGCCGGGGTTTCGCGAAGCGCTAGCATTGCCCGACCAATCCGAGCAAACCCTCAGCCTGCGCACGCAGCAGGTGCTGATGCATGAGACCGGCCTCGCCGGTTACGGCGACATTTTCGAGGGCAGCAAGGTCATCGAGAAGCTCACTGGTGAAACGGCCACGCGCGCCCGCGAAATCGCGATTCGCCTGCGCGAGGCGGGATACTCCCGCGCCATTTCTATCGTCAGCGGCGAACTCACGCGCCAGCTGGCCGAGCGTCACCGCAAACTCGAGTCAGGCGAAATAGTCCAAATCGGCGTCAACGCCTTTACTGGCGAAGTCGGACTCACGCCGCCGCCGAAACAGCATGCGGACCATGTCGCGCAAGCGTCGAAGGAAAAGGAACGCATCGAAGCGATTGGAAAGTGGCGCTCCTCGCGCGATCAGGCGGCTGTCGCCAAAGCTCGCGAGGCGCTCGAACGCGCGGGCGCAAACGACGGTGATAAAGGACTCATCGACGCGACCATCGACCTCGCGCGCGCGGGCGGCACCATCGGCGAATGGACCGACTCGCTGGTTCGCGTCGGCCGCGGGCGTTACACGCCGCCGATTCTCGAAACCAGCGTCGCGGTCGGCGCGCTCAATGTTCCGCATGCGTCACGCAAAATTCGCATCGCGCTCGGCAAAGCCGGCCTCGACGGGCACATCAATGCGGTAAAGCTGCTCGCACACGCGTGCATGCAAGCCGGCATGGAAGTAGTGCTCGCGGGGTTCAAGCAGACGCCCGAACAGATGGTCGCGACCGCGCTCGAAGAAGACGTTGACGTGCTCGCGATCTCGAGCCTCGCCGGCGCGCACATGTCGATCGCGCGCGAGACCATCGATCTGCTGAAAGTCCGCGGCGCCGGCGAAGTGGCGCTGGTAATGGGCGGGATCATCCCCGAGGCCGATCGCAAAGCGCTGCTCGATCTCGGCGTCAAAGCGGTCTTCACCCCCAAGGACTCCAACCTCGGCGATATCGTCGGCCGCATCATCGCGATTGCAAGCCGCGAAAAGTGAGCGTCATGAAATTTTTGAAATTCTTCTCGACCGCCGTAATTTTCGCGACGCTGCTCGCGAGCCCCGCGTTCGCCGAAGAGGCGCGCCCATGGCTCTGCCGCGACAAGCCGGTCTTTTCGTACGATCGCTCGATGGAATACCAGGTGACCGCGCGCCCCGGCCGCCAATGGCGGATTTTCTTTATGCTCTACTCGCCCGACGCAGCGCACGACGGATTCGATATCGTCAACTCGCGCGAGGTCTCGTCGCGGGGCGATCCGATCGGCGGCAATCTCGCGGCTGGCCGATATTTTGCGGTCGCGCTCTATCGCGAAGGGGGCCACTGGATTTGTCCCGACTACACCCACGACGACCGCAATCCGAAACTCGGCGAAGTGAGCAATCTTTGCTACGGCGAGGACGGCCCGCCCTGCCTGGTCAAGCTGCAAGTGAAACCCGATCATCATTTGGCAACGTCACCGCCTCCATAGCAGTCGAATGAGGTTTCATAGCGGTGAAATCGCGGTCCAGGAACGCGCCGGCGTCCGCGACATCGCGGAAGATGTTGGCGAAGGTATCGCAGATCACCTTCCGCCCGGCGCCAGTGAGTTTCTCGAGCGCCGGCAAATGTGCGTCCTCGGAACTGTCGACAGTCGCGGGAGCGTTTGGGCTTCCGTCGTCACCGGCGACCCGGGATTCATCGAGACCATTGATGGTCGCACGCTCAGAATCGGGACGAGATACAATGTCGAGCGATCCGATCGTCCGCAATCTCGCGACCGAAGGGCACATCGCCCTGTTCGCTCCCGATTTCGTCTCCTCGCGTCGCGTCCGCGTCAACGGTCGCGGCGTTATCAAGAACGGCGCAATCTACATCAAGACCGACGAGGTGTACGGCAACTGCCGGCGCTACTTGCAGGAGCGAATTTTCATCGGCAACCGCGAAACTCAAGCACAGGACAAGAACGGTCGCGTCGCCATCACGCTGTCGGCATCGGAGCAAGCACAGATTTCGCACGCCGACACATTCTTTATCGCGACCGACAATCCTGAGCGCGGCGCCGACGTTTCGCACAAGGGCGGCAACCCCGGCTTTGTGCGAGTGCTCGACGAAAAGCGCATCGCCTTCCCCGACTACAACGGCAACAGCATGTTCAACACGCTCGGCAACGTGACGGCCAATCCGCGGGCCGGCCTCCTGTTCATCGATTTCGACAGCGGCGCCACTCTTCAGCTCACCGGTCGCGCGTCAATCGACTGGAGCCCCGAACGCGTGCGCACCTTCCCCGGCGCGGAACGGGTGATCGACTTCGAGCTCGAGCAAGTCATCGACACGCCCGCCGGCTTTCCGCTGGTCGCGAAATTCCGTCAATTCTCGCGCAACAATCCGAAGCTCTGAGATGCAAATCGACAAAGCAGATTTCGTAATCGTCGGCGCGGGATCTGCCGGCGCTGCGTTGGCGGCGCGATTATCCGAAGATGCTAATCGCTCGGTGCTCCTGCTGGAGGCCGGCCCCGATTATCGATCCGCCGCGACGCCCGAGGCGATGCGCGTCGCCAATCCCGCCGCGATCCTTCTCGGCTCCGAGGACATGCAGAAGTATCAATGGGGCGCGTTGAAGGCGCGGCGCACCGACGTGCAACCGCCGATGCCTTATTGGCGCGGTCGCGGCGCCGGCGGCAGCTCGGCAATCAACGGACAGATCGCGATTCGCGGGATGCTCGCCGACTTCGACGAATGGGCGCGCCAAGGATGCGTCGGATGGTCAGGGGCCGAGGCGCTGCCCTACTTCAAGAAGCTCGAAGACGATCTCGATTTCGGCGATCGTCCGTATCACGGCCGCGGCGGCCCGATTCCCGTCTGGCGCGCGCCGCAGGATCGATGGAGCGGCACCGACCGCGCGCTGCGCGACGTTTGCCTCGACCTGGACTACGGATGGTGCGAGGACCACAACGCGCCGACCGGCACCGGAGTGTCGCCGTATGCGATGAACCGCCGCGACGACGCGCGCGTCTCGACCAACGACGGCTATCTCGAACCCGCGCGCGAGCGTCCGAATCTCCGCATCGTCGGCGACGCACTGATCGATCGCGTAGAGTTTGACGGCAACCGCGCCGTGGCAGTGCGCGTGCGTACGCGCGACGGATGGACGCGCGTTGAAGGTGGCGAAATCATCCTGTGCGCCGGCGCGATTCATTCACCGGCCATCCTGATGCGATCCGGCGTAGGTCCCGCCGACGATTTGCGCGCGATCGGAATCCGAGTCGTCGCAGATTTACCGGTCGGCCACGATCTGATCGACCATCCGATGCTCGCGATGGGCATGGCGCTCAAGCCAGAGGCGCGGGTCCCCGATAAATTCTCGCGACACACTAACTGTGTCGTCAGGTACAGCTCGGGCCTCGGCGGCGCCGGCGAGAACGACATGTTTCTGATCGCGATGAACCTGATCGGCATGAGCCGATCGCACGGCTTCATCTGGATGACCGCGTACCAGACCTATTCGCGCGGCCGCTTGCTCATCACCTCGCCCAATCCCGAGACCGATCCCGACGTCCGCTTCCGGATGCTCTCCGACGAGCGCGACCTGGTCCGCATGCGCGACGGCATCCGCCGCCTGCGCGAGTTCGCGCGTCACCCTGCAATTCTAGATGCGGCTGACACAGTGGGATTCGGCAATCCGATTCTAATGGTCCAAGGAATGGTCGAAACCCCGCCCGACGGCGACGCCCTCGACGACTGGATGCGCGCCAACTGCTTCGACTCTCAGCATGCCGCGGGCACCTGCCGGATGGGCCCCGCGTCCAATCCCCGCACGGTCGTCGATCCTGATTGTCGCGTTCTCGGAATCGAAGGACTGCGAGTGATCGATTGCTCTGTGATGCCCGAGATAGTCCGCGCCAACACTCATCTCAGCACGGTGATGATCGCCGAGCTGATGGCCGACCGCCTCCGCGCGCGCACCTGAAATCGTCAAACAGACGCCAAGCTTGGATCTGTGTGGTGTAAGACGAGCACGGGACAATGAGCATCGCGAATGACATGCTCAGTGACGCTGCCCAAAACAAAATGCTCAAAACCGTGGCGCCCGTGAGTAACCATTACAATCAAGTCTACTCCAAGCTCGTGAGCCGCCCGCACGATATCAGTATCAGGCACGCCTGTTCTGACATCGATAACACATTGCCCCTCATCCTTGAGGGTGTTCTGGACAATTAGTTCGAGCTTGGCTCTGGCTTCTTTCTCCCAGCGCGGATCGGCATCGAACGGCAGCGGAACGTCCATATCCTGCGTAGGTACTCTGGCAATGTGTAGAACGTAGAGTGTGGCGTTGCTTTCCTTCGCTAGGGTGCTCGACAAGAGCAATGCGGCCGTTGAATTTCCATCGAATTCGAACGCGCACAGTATCTTGCTGTATTTCAGCATAGCCTTCCCCTGAAATATGAAGCCTTGTCGCTAGTTCTGCCTTCGAACCGACATCTCCATGCAGTTCCAGCTAGAATTCCGCTAACGATCGACCGGTCGCTCGATCAACCGCCGCCTTGGTCACAGAGAAGCCGTAGAGCGCGTCGGCGTACGCTGCATCGTCTGTCGTATAGTTTCGTTGCGCATCTTCCAGTTCGATAATACTTGTCAGACCCGCTTCATAGCGCTTCTCCGCGAGTTCCAGTTCCGCGCGCGAAGCCGCAAGCGTCTTTTCCGCGCGGGAGATCCGTTCAAGAGAAGCTTGCCAATTGAGAAAGGAAGTATGGACCTGCAAAATTATTTCTTGCCGCAGGTCTTCGATCGCGCCAAGGATCGAGTGTTGGCGAAATCTGGTCTCTGCAATTTGATCAGTAGTAAGAAAGCTGTTGAAGATTGGCCAGGTGATAACTATCCCGGCATTGAAATTATTCGCCGCAGGTGTACCAGTCCCCAATGCGGAGTATCCCGCAACTGCGTTGACGCTAGGATAGTAGTCACTGTTGTACTGAACGATCCTTGCTCCCATAGCTTTCGCCTGATCATCGAGCGCAATCAAATCAGGCCTGCTTCGGAAAGCCGTGTCGAGCAAAGATTTCACTGATTCGGTGATCGGATGGTAGGTCAAAATATCTGCTAGCTCGTAGGCTGGCGCCGCGTCACTGAGGCCCAATGCGTTATCGAGCGCGACCTTGGCGTCTTCGTCGCCGTTACGCGCATCGACCAGGTGCAACTGAGCCCGCTGCACCTCGGCTTCTGTGACATAGGTATCGAGTTGCGGCCTGAGACCGGCATTAGCTTTAACCTGAGCTTCATGGTTGTGATATCCACGCTGCTCGAGTGCCTTTTCGTATACGGCGATCAATCGCTTCGCCTGCAACACCGCGAAGTACCGTTGAGAGACTTCGAAGATTAGATCAAGCTCGGTGAGTTGTTGATTCGCAGCCGCAGCCGCGGCCTCAAACCTGCGTTCCGAAACAAATCCATGTCGGCGGCCGAAGTCGGCAAGAAATTGGGAGAGCATGACGCCGCCCATGTAGTTGTTACTGGTGTCCCAACTTTGTGACGTGTCATTCGCGGGTAGGTTGTGATTCGTTCCGCTTACTCGCGGAAACGCTCCGTCAGGATTGTAGTACTGTGTATTGCCGATGCCATTGTCGCTGCTGCGCAAGTATTCAGCGGCGCCAAACAGTTGCGGTCCCAGGTACGAACGCGCCTGGCCGATCTGCTGTTGCGCCGCGCTGGTGTTGTCCGCGGCTTCTTGAAGTCTCGGGTGATATTTCAAAGCGATCGCGATCGCTTCTTTAAGCGTCAATTGAGAGCCTGGCGGAATCGGCGCCCCCTTGGAGTCGATCGGCTGGGAGTTGACTCTAAGACCGAGGGTCGCCGCGGGATCCGCCGCCTTGACAACTCCCTGGGCCAACAGAAGCACGAGTGCGGAGAGAACGAGGATGTCCGAAGATTTCATTGTTAGACCTATCCCACTGTTCCATCGTTGATTTCCGTTGACAGATAGTTCAGGTCAGTCGGTACCTTGAGCCGGCGCGGATGTAGCCTGCATCCCGCCATTCTGGATCCGAGCATCGACCTGTTGTCCCGGAGTGAGAGTGTTGCTGTAGGTGGCGACGACCAGCGACTTAGGCGTGAGACCGGAGGTTATTTCGATATTGGCGCCGTTGTTTATCCCGGGCTTAACCGGAACCTCGACCAGGCGGCCGTCGTTTACGACCAGCACGCGCGCCGATTCTCCCGAACCTTGAACTGCTGAGGCGGGGACACTTAGAGCGTCAGGATGGCGGACCAGTTCGATGGTGACGTGCGCATAGCTTCTTGGGTAAACGAGGCGCTTCGGATTGTCTATGTCGACCTCGGTCAGCATGGTCCGGGTTGCAAGGTCGAGCGACGATGCATCCCTGGCAACGGTTCCTTTAAATACTCGATCCGGAAACTCGTCGAAGTGCAGACTCGCCGGAGTACCAATGTGAATGAACGGATATGAAGCTTCCGGGACGTAGATATAGATCCGCAACTTATCTATGTCGGCGAGCGTCAGGATAGGACCGCCACCTTCGCGATGCCCTCCGGCTCCCTCCGTAGCTTCGGGAGAGATCGACCCCGAGGTCTCGTCCACTCCAATGTCACCGCCGCCGGCGCGGATCAGCGCTCCAGGATCGGCGAATCGCCCCGTGATTACTCCGCCAAAAGGAGCTACGATCTTCGTGTATCCGAACATGGTTTGCAGGGTTGCAACCGCGGCCTGCGCCTCAAGATACTTGGCGTACGCCATGTCGACGTCTTGCTGTGAGATTAAGCGTGAGTCGCTCTGCTGAACCTTCTTCAGCCGAGTGTAGGTTATCCGCTCGATTTCGAGGCTCGCCTGCGAGCGCATCAGGTTCGATCGCAATTCCGGCACTTCGATTTCGGCCAGTACTTGACCCGCCTTCACCGAGTCACCTTTGTCAACACTTATACTCTTCAAATAGCCGGTGACCTTCGAGTGCAGCGCAGCTTCATAGAAGCCTACGACATCGCCTGGCAGGTCAATACTTTTGGATATTGCTCCCTGGTGCGGATGGACGACGTCCACCATCGCTCGTTGAGGAGTAACCATTGGAATAACAGGCGCGTCACAGCCGCCCGCCCAGAAAACCGCGATTGATAAAATAACTGTTAGCGCCCGACCGGTACTCCTCACTGCCTTACCTCGCTGTCGTTCGTGGACGCGAAGCCGTACTCGCGTTTAAAACAGTGCTTATGCAAGCGCTCGCTCTTCTTGTTTGAAATACTAACACATCAGCCTTAGATCTCGATCGGCGGCTGAATGTCCGCCGCCGCCTGTTGGATCCGCCCATAGAAAAACTCGTAAACGCAAGGGACAAGGAAAAGCGTCAGCACCGTGGAAACAATTAGACCGCCTACTGCCGCCCTTGCCAGAGGAGCCGATGCTTCGGATCCTTCACCCAGTTTCATCGCGATTGGCATAAGACCCGCCACTGTCGCCAGGGCGGTCATCAGGATTGGCCGCATTCTTATACGGGCTGACTCGACCGCCGCGCGCCTTAGTTCCTGTCCCTGACGACGTCGTTCATTGGCGAAATCGACCAGCAAAATCGAATTCGACACAACGATGCCGACCATCACGATGATTCCCATGAAGGACTCGATGTTAAGCGTGGTTCCGGTTAACCACAGTGTCCAAATGACTCCTATCAATCCCATCGGAACCGCGAACATGATGATTAGCGGGTCAAGGAAAGATCGAAATTGAGCCACCATGACCAGGTAAAGCAGAATCACTGCCAACGACAGCCCGAAGCCGAAGCTCGCGAAAGATTTCTGCATCGAGTTGACCGCTCCGTGATATCTGACAGTGACTCCCGGAGGCAGAGTCATCTTGCTCACTTCGCCCTGGATCTTTTCCTGGGTGCCACCCTGATCGGAGGTGCTGGGCGCGACCAGCAGATCGACAACCCGTTGAATGCTGTAGTGATCGGCTTCGGAAGGATGAAATTCGGGAGAAATCGTCGCCACATCTCTTAGTAACAAGCTTTGCGCGTGACCGTTTTCCCTGGTCACGGTCTCAATCGGGATGTTTTGCAGGACTTGCAGAGAATCAAACCCGTTCTCGGCGCCCGGATATTGCGCCGTCAGAAAGTAGTCGTCGTTGTCGGCGTGGTCGATCCAGATTGACGGCTTGATGTACAGATTTGAATCGAGCGCGGTGATGACGTTCTGAATAACTTTCTGTTGCGCGACGCCCAGGCGCGCTGCTCTCACTCGATCAACTTTGATATTCAGTGTCGGATAGTCTAATTCCTGCGCGATGAAACTCTGCGAGACCTCCGGCAGACCGCTGATTTTCTCCTGAAGTTCCTTTGCCGCCCTGTTCAGATCGCTAAAGTTGTTACCGGCGAACTGAACATCGATCGAGGCCATCATCCCGAGATTGAGAACGGAATCGATTATGCTGCCCGAGGAAAACAGGGTCCGCGCGTCCGGAAGTTGTACCGGAAGCAGTTGCTTCAACCGGGCCACGTAGAATTCGGTCGGACGCCGATGACCGGACTTCAGCGCAACTTGCATGAAAGCTGAATCTTGGGCTGAGTTAGGCGAGTAGATCGCCGAGATACTCGGAGCAATTCCGATATTCGAAACCACCATGTCCAGCTCGTCCGCCGGAATCACCTTACGAATAATAGCCTCGATTTGACGCGCCATTTCGGTCGTCTTCTCGATTCGGGTACCGGCGGGCGCGCGAAAATTGATCGTAAAGGTTCCGGCATCGGTCTCCGGAAACAGCTCAGTACCTAGTCGCGGATACATCGCGAGACTGACGATGAACAGAATCGCAACCCCGACGATCACTACGGATTTGTGGTTCAGTGCATTTTCCAGCAGACGTTCATAGCCGGCGGCAAAGCGCTCATACGCGCGATTGAACGCCGCGAATACTCCGGATGATTCTCCGTGTTCCGCCGCAAGCACCTGTTCACTGGTCAGAAAGCGTGCGCAGTACAGAGGGATTATGCTCATCGCGACCAGGTACGATGCGCCCATCGACAGCACCACCGCCAGCGCCAGCGCGCTGAACAGATACTTGGCGACTCCGAACAGAAACATCACCGGGAAGAAGACGATGCAGGTAGTTATCGTTGACGCAAGAACTGGAAGTGCTACTTCCTCGGCGCCATCTCGTGCGGCCGCGTGCGGTTCCTTGCCTTCCGCCAGATGGCGATTGATGTTCTCGAGCACCACTACCGAGTCATCGACCAGCCGGCCTATCGCAAGCGCGAATCCGCCCAGCGTCATGATGTTGATGGTCGAGCCGTTCATGAACAGACCGAATCCACCTGCCAGAATGGAAAGTGGAATGGACAGGAAAATCGCAAAGGTCGATCGGAAACTACCGAGAAATATTAGAATCACCAGCGAAGCCAGCACCGAACCGGATACTGCCTCATGTTCCAGGCTGGCCACCGCCTGCCTGACGTAAACGGACTGGTCAAGGATGGTTTTCAGTTTCATCCCGGCGGGTAGGCCGAACACCTTCGGAATAAGATCCTTGATGCCATCGACCACCGAGATAGTATTGGCGCCGGCCTGGCGCAGAACCGGGACGTATACCGACGGTTGCCCGTTGATGAGCACTTTGTTGTATTGAATCTGTGCCGAGTCGTCGACCTTGGCGACATCGTCGATCACTACCGGTGCCTGACCACGTCCGATCTTCACCGGCACCTGGCCAATGTCCGGCACCTTGTCAATCATGCTGTTCGAGTAGATGTAGTAATCCTTGGATCCGATCTTCACGTCGCCGGCGGGCAAGATCAGGTTGGACGTGTCGAGCGCATGGACCACGTCCATCAGCGAAAGGCCACGCGCTTGCAGCGCTTGCGAATTCGCATAGGCCATCACTTGCCGAAACTTGCCGCCGAAAGGAATTGGTACCGACGCGCCCGGTACCGTAGCGAGCTGGTTCCGAACGTTGTAACGGGCTTGATCCTCGAGTTGAGTCTCGTTGTAGCCCTTACCCTCGAGCGTGACCAACACCACCGGCAAGGAAGACGCGTCATACTGCAGCACCAACGGTGGCAGCGTGCCAGGAGGCATGATTCCGAGATCTGCCATCGCCAGGGTTCCCATCTGCGCAGCCGCAGACTCGACGTCCGTGCCAGGCTGAAAGAACACCTTGATGATGCTCACCCCCGACAGCGAACGCGACTCGATATGGTCAATATTGCTGCCCAGCGTAAAGAATCGCTCGTAACGGAAGGTTATGTTGTCTTCCATGTCGAGCGGCGGCATACCCTGGTAGAAGGTGGCCACCACAACTGCAGGAATTTTAATGTCCGGAAAGACGTCGACCGGCATCCGCGTAAACGCAGTTGAACCCAGGATGACTATCACAAGCGCTCCGACAATAATCATGTACGGATTGCGCAGCGAGAAACTTGGCACGATTCAAACTCCCAATCCTCGGCTAATTCACGGCCGATGGATTTCAAACTTGATCACAAGCGCCCGCGAAAACTTGCTCGCGTGCTAGCGAATCACGAGTCTGATGTATGCCTAGAGCGGGTCCTGATTTTCCGAGCGCGCGGGGAGTTTGTAGCGTCTCGCTACCTGTCTTACGAAGGGTCTCCTGAATCCGAAATTCAGTGACGTTTTGAAGGCCTGATCGTCCGCTATAAGCTTCAGATCCTGCAGCAATGGAATCCCATTCAGCTCATAGCCAGCCTTGAGATCGGGCACCCGTGACGAATCATCGGTGAATCGCTGAGCCCCACTAAGAGTGGGACCCTCGCTCGATCCGCAGGACAGGCGTACGTGCGGATGCTCCAAGCGAGGCGCGAACGCTACGACGCTTACGGCGACAAGAATCACGGCAATCAGCTGTAAAGGTCGGCGACTAAGCATTACGCAACGGATATTTTATCGTACCCAATTTTGAATGCCAAGCGAAGCACCATCGATCTGACCGTGATGGTGACCCGCGACGTGCCCGCGACGGCCGCAATTTTAGCTCGTGCGGTGGGACTCGAGGTTGTGTCTGCCTTTCTGGAACGCTTTCACCAGTTTGAACTTGCCTCAGGGAGCACGCCGGCAAGACAGAGAATCAATTGGAGGCGGCGATCGGATTCGAACCGATGCATGGAGGTTTTGCAGACCTCTCCCTTAACCACTTGGGTACGCCGCCCCGCGTCGGTTGCTGTGGTGACCGAACCCATTCAACTATCACGCGCGCGAAAGCGCATCAATTGAGCTTCCGCGCCTGCCTGCCGTCGCGGCCACCCCGCCATTCTTGTACGATTCTGCAATCGACGCGAATCGCTTCAGGGGGAGGACATCCAATGGGATCGAGTGACGACGAAGCCAGTACTCCGCAAGTAAACAGTACCGGTCAATTACCGGGTTCTGACGGCGAGCATCGTCTTCAGGAGAAATACGAAAGGACGACTCACGCGCTCGCATTCTACAAGCACCAGGTCCTCGACCATCTCAACGCCGCGATGCAAACTTTCCTGGGCCGCCAGGAAATGATGTTCGTCGGGACGGCAGATGCGAAAGGAAACGCCGACTCGTCCTTTCGATGCGGCCATGCGGGCTTTGTAAAAGTCCTCGATGAGCGCACGATCGCCTATCCCGAGTACCGCGGCAACGGCGTGATGGCGAGTCTCGGTAACATTTCAGAAAATCCCCATGCGGGTCTCTTATTCATAGACTTCGGCGACCAGATAGGTCTCCACATAAACGGCATCGCTAAGATAGTAGAAAATGAGGAGTTCCTGGCATTCCTCAAGGACCATCCAGCCGAGCAAGAGGTGCTAGGCGACGCAGTCCTCAAAGACATCATCGAGAGCGATGGCGGACACCTTGAACGATGGGTCATGGTCGAAGTGGCAGAGGCCTACGTCCAGTGCTCCAAGCATATACCCCCGATGCAGCGGATGGATCACGAAATCAAGTGGGGTGCAGAACACCCGCACTTAAAGGGCGGCGACTACTTCGGCGCGGCCCACGGCCAGAAATAACTCGCGCGCCCAGGTACGCCGATGCTTGCCCGCGCGCTTAGTTACACGCCGGGCGGGTCGCGACGTTGTTGGACATCGTGAGTGCACCGGTTGCCGTAATAGCACCTGCCATCGCTCGGCCGTTGACTATGGCGCTGTCAGCCAAGGTGATCGTCGTATCTGCCAGTATGCTTCCTTCGACCACGCAGCCTGCGGCGACAGTCGCGGAAGATCCGACTTGCCAGAAGATGTTAGAGGGCTGAGCGCCGTTTTTCAGGATCACGCTGCAGCCAGGCGCGGTCAGCGTGAGAGTTGAGCCCGGCATCTGGAACACCCACACCGCGCTTGGGTCCCCTTGGGCGTCGAGAGTCAGATTGCCCGAGCTTATCGCGAACGAGTTCAGAGCGGACACATAGAGTCCCGGGGTTAGAGTTTGTCCCGCGAGATTTGCGCCTATGATCGTTGCCCCCGACAGTGCTTGGGCGTTGTTGTAAGCAGCCGTCAAGGAGGCCAGGGCGGCGGCCGCAGCAGTATTGTCAAGCTGAATCGTCCCGTTCACTACTCCAGGCCCGAATCCCGTAACCGACGGACCCGGGGTCAAGCCAAGATCTCCGTTGACTACGGTTGCACCGGCATTGGTGATTGTCGCCTGCGCGAAGACCGCGAAGTTGGTAGCTGCTCCCATGTCTATCGGCGACAGACCGGTGGATGTCGCGCCGGTAGTGAAACTCCAGACGAAAGTTGCCAGCGGATTGCCCGCCAGATCCAGCGCGCCATTAAGCGTGGCGCTGAATGTGGTGTTAGCTGCCAGTGGGCTGGTCGGCGTAAAGGTCACGATCATGTCGGGAACGTCGTATGTAACCTGGCCGGTTACCACCGTTGCATCCGGCCCCGTCACCGTGAAAGTTCCAGGATTCAGGGTCGCGGGGTCCATCGCCTTGTCAAAGGATGCGTTAATTGAAGCGTCGATACCGACCGCAGGGACACTATCGATCGGATTGGTAGAACTAACCGTTGGGGCGACAGTATCGGTGGTGTCCTCAGTGGTAAAACCCCAGATGAAGTCGCTGGCAAGTCCATTGCCAGCCAGATCGGTAACTCCGGCCGCGATTACGGCGATGTAAGTGCTGCCGGCAGTGAGCGCGCTGCTTGGCGTGAAGGTTGCCGTCGTGCCAATCGTGGAGTAAGTCACCGTACCCGGAATCAAAGTATCGCCCGGCCCGATTAACGTAAACGTCGACGCGGTGAGAGTGGTGGAGTCCATCGCTTCACTAAAGGTTGCCGTGATTTTCTGATTGGTGCCCGCGCCGACAGAGGTAGCGGCGGGATTGGTCGAAGTTACCAGCGGCGCCGTCGAGTTTGTGCTCGCGCCGGTGGTAAAGGTCCAAACATAGTTGCTCGCCAGCGGCGAAAGTCCCGCGCTCTCGGCTGCAGTCGTCACAGTTGCAGTAAATGTAGTGCTGGACGCGAGCCCTCCTTCGGTCGGTACAAAGACTGCGATGTTGTTGGCCGCATCGTAGGTGACGACGCCTGATACCGGGTTCTGGTCGGGATCAACCACGGTAAAAGTCCCTGCGGTCATGATCGAGGCGGAATTCATCGGCTCGCTGAAGGATGCCGTGACTCGCTGGTTGATCCCCAGCCCTTGCCCACCGCATCCTATAACCGCAGGGCTGGTCGAAGTAACTATCGGCGGGACCACAGTGGCGGTCGCAGTTGGGGTCGCACTCGCCGTCGAGGTTGAAGTGGCGGTTGCGGTAGCCGTGCTGGTTGCAGTCGCCGTCGCGGTGGCTGTCGATGTTGCGGTAGCTGTAGCCGTATCGGTCGCAGTCGCGGTGGCGGTTGCGGTAGCCGTGCTGGTTGCAGTCGCCGTCGCAGTGACAGTGGCGGTGGCAGTATCGCTCGGGGTGGCGGTTGCGGTAGCCGTATCGGTCGCAGTTGCCGTCGAAGTAGCTGTAGCCGTATCGGTTGCGGTCGCCGTCGCGGTCTGAGTATCGGTAGCTGTCGCTGTTGGAGTCGCTGTAGCCGTATCAGTCGCGGTCGCGGTGGCTGTCGATGTTGCGGTAGCTGTAGCCGTATCGGTCGCAGTCGCGGTGGCGGTGGCAGTCTGAGTATCGGTAGCCGTCGCCGTCGAAGTCGCCGTAGATGTAGCAGTATCAGTGGCCGTCGCGCGCAGTCTGAGTATTGGTAGCTGTCGCAGTTGGAGTCGCGGTGGCGGTCGATGTTGCTGTAGCCGTCGGCGTGTCGGTCGGCGTCGTCGTGGCAGTGACAGTCGCCGTCGAAGTTGCCGTAGCCGTATCAGTCGCGGTCGCGGTGGCTGTCGATGTTGCGGTAGCTGTCGCCGTATCGGTCACGGTCGCGGTGGCAGTAGCAGTCTGAGTATCGGTGGGCGTCGCCGTCGAAGTCGCTGTAGATGTAGCAGTATCAGTGGCCGTCGCCGTCGCGGTCTGAGTATTGGTAGCTGTCGCAGTTGGAGTCACGGTGGCTGTCGATGTTGCTGTAGCCGTCGGCGTGTCGGTCGGCGTCGTGGTCGCAGTGACAGTCGCCGTCGAAGTTGCCGTAGCCGTATCAGTTGCTGTCGCGGTCTCCGTCGAAGTCGCTGTAGCTGTCGAAGTATCGGTTGCCGTCGCCGTAGCGGTCTGAGTGTCGGTGGCTGTCGCAGTCGGCGTCTCTGTAGCCGTATCAGTCGCGGTCACAGTGGCAGTTGATGTTAGCGGTAACTGTCGGTTGTCGGTCGCCGTCGCGGTCTGCGTGTCGGTAGCCGTCACAGTCGGAGTCGCACTAGCTGTATCAGTTGCAGTCGGCGTCCCGGTGGCAGTTGCAGTCTGAGTGTCTGTAGCCGTCGAACTAGCTGTAGCTGTGGAAGTATCGGTGGCCGTCGCCGTCGCGGTCTGCGTGTCGGTGGCCGTCGGAGTTGCGGTCCCGGTAGCCGTATCTGTAACCGCCGCGGTGGCAGTGGCTGTCCCGGTATCTGTCGCAGTGGGAGTTCCAGTGCCAGTAGCCGTTTCTGTCGCGGTCGCAGTCGTCGTCGCGGTAGCTGTGGAAGTATCGGTTGCGCTCGCCGTCGCGGTCTGCGTGTCGGTAGCCGTCACAGTCGGAGTCGCGGTAGCCGTATCAGTCGCAGTCGGCGTCCCGGTAGCAGTTGCAGTCTGAGTGTCGGTAGCGTCGCCGTCGAAGTTGCTGTAGCGGTAGAAGTGCCGGTGGCCGTCGGAGTGGCGGTCCCGGTAGCCGTATTGGTCGCGGTGGTAGTGGCTGTCCCGGTGTCTGTGGCAGTCGGAGTTACAGTGCCAGTAGCCGTTTCTGTCGCGGTCGCCGTCGAAGTCGCTGTAGCTGTGGAAGTATCAGTTGCGCTCGCCGTCGCGGTCTGCGTGTCGGTAGCTGTCGCAGTCGAGGTCGCGGTGGCCGTGTCAGTTGCGCTCGACGTCGCCGTCGCTGTCGGCGTCGCGGTGTCGGTCAAAGTTGCGGTAGCCGTTGCGGTTTGAGTGTCGCTCGCTGTCGCCGTCGAAGTAGCCATATCAGTCGCCGTCGGCGTCGGCGTAGCGGTCGCTGTGTCGGTCGCAGTCTGCGTCGCTGTATCGGTCGCAGTGCCGGTGGCTGTCGGAGTTCCGGTAGTGGTTGCCGTATCGGTCGCCGTTGCCGTCGCTGTAGCTGTATCAGTCGCAGTTGCAGTCGCGGTCCCGGTCGCGGTGGAGGTCGGAGTCGAGGTACCGGTTGCGGTCGGGGTCGCGGTGGCCGGAGGCCGCGAGTTCCGACCAGTCGTAAACGTCGAGCTGAATCCATCCTTTAGCGCCTGCCCATTGGCAGCTTTGACCTTCCCGATAAACCGAAGCTTGTATCTTGTGTTAAGCGCGAGCGCTCGGATCGGGGTAAGGATCGCGATACTACCGCTGCAGGTGACGTTGGGCGCAACGATATCCCAGGATCCAACCGGCCGGAGTTTGAAGGTGCTATTGGTTATCGTTTCGCACTTCATCGGCAGGCTGAAGTTCACGGTAATTGTGGTTCGGACGTCTACCTCGGTCGCGCCATCAGATGGATTCGTCGATAGCACAACCGGGCGCAGCTTTTTTGATCCACCCGCGGCCGACGGTCCTGCCGCACACAGGATCATCGCCAGGGCCAAAATTGAAATTCGATTAACTACGTACTTGAGGACCATCGCGCCCTTTGATCCGCTGATCACAAATCCGTCCAGACCCCAGCAGCGCAAGGTTTATGCCCAACGGTGAGTTCCTGGAGCGCCTGTCGGATTAATCAATGAGAGACAAACCTGGCCGGTCATAAGGCAAGGACTGATAGGCGAGCGCAAGCGCCGCCTACGACCTCTAGGTCGCCAACGCAGCGACAACCGCCGTCTTATTGGCGATAGTGATCGCGATCGCCAAAAAATGGTTATCGGAAATAGGATGTAGCTGTATCGATAAGGAACACTCGCCTAACTGCTTCGCAGTGACAAACTCATCTGCCCGGCGGGTTGTAACAGTTCGGGCGAATCGTTGTCCACATTATTCACCTCAGGCGAGACCGGCGTCGCAGTAAGCAAGTCGGCGGGCGCGGGAACCAACAGCCGCGTGAGTGCGTGCGGGTCTGGCGCGCGCGGATCCATCCAGTCGTCGGCGTCGCGGTCGGCCACTATCACGGGCATCCTGTCGTGATAGGACTCGAGTAAGCGGTTAGCTGACGTCGTCAGAATCGTAAAGGTCGTCTGCCAGACGCCCTGCTCTTTCTGCCATGCTTCGTAGAGGCCGGCGAAAAGTATCAGCCCACCGTCCTCGCGATGGAACCATGTAGGCTGCCGCGCGGTCTTCGGCCCGGTCCATTCGAAGAATCCATCAGCCGGCACCACGCATCGACGCTTTTTGAACGCGTCGCGAAAAGCCCCGCGCGTCTCGACCGTCTCCGAACGCGCGTTGATAGTCCTCGCCGCCATGCCCGCGTCTTTCGATCCGCTCTTGACCAATCCCCAGGTGGCGGGAATCACTTCGCGGTTTTCGTACTTGATTCTGACTATGAAATGGTTCTGCGTCGGCGCGACGTTGTAACGCGGCCGATAATCGACCAACGAGTCGGCCGGGACGCCTAGTTCCGCCGCCAGCGAATTACCTTCGCGCCGCGTGATTGTGAATCGTCCGCACACCTTTTACTGTCGAGCGCCTCAGCCGGGTGGCGTAAATGCGCGCTGGAATGACGGCCGCGAGAGCATCCGCTTCGCATAGGCCTCCAGCGACGGAAAGTCGTTCAGTATATGGTGGCGCGCGTCGAGGTAAATCACTCCCGATCCAATCATCACATCCGCCGCCGTGATCTTGTCGCCGATAATGAATTCGTGCCCGTCGATCACGCGATCGAGCACCAGGAAACATTCCTTCATCCGCTCCCGATCAAGTGCAAAGCCCTCGAGCGCCGCCATCGAATAGAACATCCACTGGTAGTACATCCCGCGCTCGACCGTGCCGAGCGCCGGCGCCATCCGCTTGTCCGGGAATTTGTCCGCGAGGTACGCGCAAATCGCCGCCGACTCGAACATCGTCAGCGTCCCGTCCTGCAGCGCAGGCAGTCGTCCATGCGGATGGATCTTTCGATACTCGACGCTCTTCTGCTCGCCGCCCTTGAAATCGACCATCACCATCTCGTAAGGCACCGCGAGTTCCTCGAGCATGATAAGCGGCCGAATCGCCCTGGTCTGCGGAGCATAGTAGAGCTTCATCGCCATCTCTCCCCTTCTTCGCAATTGGCGCTGCCCGAGACAATCTTTATACAAATACCAATCGAGCCGTATGTCGAGCGACCATCAAATTTTCATTGGTCGGAATGACCCGCACCCGGCATCGGCTGTCGGCGCTGCTGATGATGTCTTCGTTGGAGTCGTTGCGTCGGTGATCGAGCGCGATTCCAAGATAAGCGAGCCCATCACAGACTTCCGCTCGCACTGCCGCGGCATGCTCACCAATCCCGCCGGTGAAGACGAGCGTATCCAAGCCGCCAAGCGCTGCCGCCAACGCACCAATCGCCTTCCTCAGCTGATAACAGAACATTTCGATCGCCATCGACGCGTCGCGGTCCGTCGCCCGCGCGTCGAGAATAGTCTTCACGTCGGAACTGAGTCCCGAGACTCCGAGCAAACCGGATTTTTGATTCACTAGCTCACTCAATCGCGCGGCGTCGTAACCTTTCTGCTCGAGCAGATAAAGAATGACGCCGGGATCGAGATCGCCCGGCCGCGTGCCCATCATGAAACCGCCTGCCGGCGTAAATCCCATCGTCGTGTCATGCGGACGTCCATTCAACACGGCCGCCATGCTCGCGCCGTTGCCAAGATGCGCGATTATCAAGCGCGACGGCACCTCGGCTCCCAGAGCCTGCATGATGTACTCGTAAGAAATCCCGTGAAAGCCATAGCGCCGTATCCCGGCGTCCCAAAGTTCGCGAGGGAGCGGGAAGCGCTCGGCGCGCTCCGGCATCCCGCGATGAAATGCGGTGTCGAAGCACGCGACCTGCGGAAGCTTCGGATGCCGCGCGGCAACCGCGTCGATACCTTCGATTCCGCCCGGCATGTGCAACGGCGCGAACGGGATCAGCATTTTTAAATCGTCGATCAGCGCCGTCGTCACAACCTCCGGGGCGACATGACGCGGTCCGCCGTGCACGATTCGATGCCCGACCGCGTCCAGGTGTGGCAGCTTCAACCTCTCGAACTCGTCGAACAGCGCATCGACCGCAATCTGCGGACGCGCTAGCGCGCGATCGGATTCAGCGAGCGATCGCCCGTCGGCATCGTGAATCCTGATCTTTCCGCCGCTCGATCCGATCCTGTCCGCCGCGCCCTCAGCCACAAGCGTTTCGACGCCGCCGGCAACCGAGTACAGCGCGAACTTGCACGACGACGAACCAACGTTGATGCACAAAATGACGTGACCAGCCGGCACGTAGGTTCCTCAGCTAGCCGACTCGGCCTGCTTGAACACGCGCGCGATCAGTTCCTGCGCCTCCGCTTGAATCCGATGGAGATGATCGACGCCCCGAAAGCTCTCGGCGTATATCTTGTAGACCTCTTCGGTGCCCGACGGACGCGCCGCGAACCATCCACTCTCCGCAATCACTTTGATCCCACCAATCGGAGCGCCGTTGCCCGGCGCGACCGTCATGGTCTTGAGAATTTTCTCGCCCGCCAGCTCGTGCGCATCCAGTTTTTCCGGCGTAAGCTTTTTCAGGATGTCCTTTTGCGCGAGCGTCGCCGGGGCATCGATACGCTCGTAGGCCGGCTCTCCGAACTTTTTCGTCAGTTCGTTGTAAATCTCGCCGGGGTCGCGTCCTTCGCGCGCAGTTATCTCAGCCGCCAGCAGCCCGAGGATGAGTCCGTCCTTGTCTGTCGTCCAGACGGTTCCATCGGTCCGCAGAAACGACCCGCCCGCGCTTTCTTCGCCGCAAAATCCGACCGAACCGTCGATCAGCCCGTCCACGAACCACTTGAAGCCGACCGGAGTCTCGATGAGCTTGCGATCGAGGCTCGCCGCGACCCGATCAATCATGCTGCTGCTCACTACCGTCTTGCCAATTGCCGCGTCTTTGCGCCATTGCGGCCGATTGCGGAACAGGTACGAGATTGCGATCGCGAGATAGTGATTCGGATTCATCAATCCACTCGATCGAGTAACGATTCCGTGCCGGTCGGCGTCGGTGTCATTCGCAAACGCGACGTCAAATCGATCGCGCATCGCAAGCAACCGCACCATCGCGTACGGCGACGAGCAGTCCATCCTGATCTTGCCGTCCCAGTCCGCCGTCATGAAGCGAAACGTCGGATCGACGACGGCGCTGACTACCGTCGCCTTGATCTGTATTTTCGATCACCGCCGGCCAGTAATGCACCGCCGCGCCGCCGAGCGGATCGATTCCAATCTTCACACCCGCGCTCGCGAATCGATTCCATGTCGATAACGTTGCCCAGGTCGCCGACGTACGCGCCGATGTAATCGTGTTTGTGAAGCGTCGAGGCCTTCAGCGCCCGCTCGTACCGAACCCGCTGCACGCCCGCGAGTTTCTGCTTCACAAAATCGTTGGCCGTATTCTGAATCCAATCGGTGACCGCCGTATCGGCCGGGCCGCCGTTGGGTGGATTGTACTTGAAGCCTCCGTCAGCCGGCGGATTGTGCGACGGCGTGATCACGATCCCATCCGCCAGCCCGCTCTTGCGTCCGCGATTGTAAGTCAGGATCGCATGCGAGATCGCCGGAGTCGGCGTGTAGCCGAGCGCGCTGTCAACCATCGTCTCGACATTGTTGGCTGCCAGGACTTCGAGTGCGCTCGCGAACGCCGGGACCGACAGCGCATGCGTGTCCATCCCAAGATAAAGCGGACCGCTAATGTTCTGACTCTTGCGATAGAGGCAAATCGCCTGGCTGATCGCGAGGATGTGCGCTTCGTTGAATGCCGCGTCGAACGCCGACCCGCGATGGCCCGACGTGCCGAACGAGACTCGCTGCGCGGGATTCTCCGCGTCGGGTTGGAGGCTGTAGTAAGCGGTGATGAGACGCGGCACATCGACCAGTTGTGCTTGATCGACAGGTTTTCCGGCGAGTGGGCTGACTTTCATCGAATTAATCGGGCGTCCATTTCCAGTTGCGGATCGCGGGCATGTCTTCGAGATGCTCGACCACATATTTGCGATGCGCGTCGAGCGCGTCTTCGGTCATCTTGATCAGTTCGCGCGCGCGCTCCTTATATCTCGGCGCGCGGCGCAGCCCCTCGATACAAAGGTGATAGCGGCTCGACCGGTTCAGCACCAGCATGTCGAACGGCGTCGTCGTAGTGCCCTCCTCGACGTAGCCGCGAACGTGAAAACGATCCGGATTGGGACGGCCGTGCAGCAGTAGATGAACCTCGCCGCGGGTAACCATGAAAGGCGAAGACGACGTCCTTGTCGCGCGTGAACAGTTCGACAAAATAGTCGTCGCTCATTCCGTGCGGATGGCGATCGGGCGGGAACAGCGTCATCAGATCGACGACGTTGACCACTCGAATTTTCATCTCGGGAAGATACTTGCGAAACAGCCACGCCGCCGCGATTGCCTCTTCGGTCATCACGTCGCCGGCGCACGCCAGCACGAGGTCCGGGCTCGCCACCGTCGTCGTTGCCGGCCCATTTCCAGATCGACGCGCCCCGCGAACAATGCTCACGCGCCGCGTCGATATCGAGCCACACCGGATGCTGCTGCTTGTCGATCACGATCAAGTTGATGTAGTCGCGGCTGCGCAGGCAATGGTCCGCGACCGATAGCAGACAGTTCGCGTCAGGCGGCAGATAGATTCGCGACACAGTGCCGCGCTTGGTCAGCAGCGTGTCGATAAAACCGGGACCCTGATGACTGAAGCCGTTGTGATCGTTGCGCCAGCAGGTCGAAGTGAGCAGGTAGTTCAGCGACGGAATCGGACGCCGCCACGGCAACTCGCTCTTGCACGTCTCCAGCCATTTCGAGTGCTGCGCCGCCATCGAATCGACGATCATCGCGAACGCCTCGTAGGACGCAAACACCCCATGACGCCCCGTCAGCGTGTAGCCTTCGATCCATCCTTGGTGGCAATGCTCGCTCAGCACTTCCATCACGCGCCCGTCCGGCGAGACGTGATCGTCGTAGCTTTCGACCCGGCTCACCAGGCATCGGTTCTCGACCTCGAACACGTCGCCGAGGCGATTCGAGTTGGTCTCGTCAGGACAGAACAGGCGAAAGTTCTGCTGCTTCGCATTGCGCGTGAAGATATCGCGCAGCATCTTGCCGAACGGCCGCGTCGATTCGACGTTGACGCTGCCCGGTTGTTCGATCGCTACCGCGTAGTCGGTAAACGACGGGATGTCGAGCGCGACCGTCAGCTTTCCGCCGTTGGCGTGCGGATTCGCGCCCATCCGCCGAATTCCTTTTGGCGCAATCGCTTTGAGTTCCGGCCTCAACGTCCCGCGCTCATCGAACAGCTCATCGGGCCGGTAACTGCGCATCCACTCTTCGAGCAATTTCAGATGCTCGGGATTTTCTTTGACCTTGTCGAGCGGCACCTGATGCGCCCGAAACGTTCCTTCGATCTGCACGCCGTCAACTACTTTCGGCCCGGTCCATCCTTTGAGCGTCCGCAGCACGATCGCAGGCCATGTCGGCCGCTTGCGGAGCCCATGAGCGCGCGCGTCGTTCTGAATCGCGCGAATCGTCGCGTAGCATTTGTCGAGCGTCGCCGCGAACTCGCGATGCATCCAGGTCGGATCGTCGCCCGCGACAAAGTGGACCTCGTAGCCGTGGCCTTCGAGCAGCACGCGAATGTCTTCGTCGTCGTCGCGGCCGAATACGGTCGGCCCGGAAATTTTGTAGCCGTTCAGATGGAGAATCGGCAGCACCGCGCCGTCGCGCGCCGGGTTGAGGAACTTGACGCCCTTCCATCCGCCTTCGAGCGGCCCGGTTTCCGCCTCGCCGTCGCCGACCACGCACGCGACTATCAGGTCGGGATTGTCGAACGCGGCGCCGAACGCATGCACCAGCGAATAGCCGAGCTCGCCGCCTTCGTTGATCGATCCCGGAACGTGCGGACCCGCATGACTCGGCACTCCGCCCGGCGACGAGAACTGGCGGAACAGCAGGCGCAACCCCTCGACGTCCTCGGAAATCCGCGGGTAGATCTCGGAGTACGTGCCCTCGAGATAAGTATGCGACATGACCGACGGACCGCCGTGCCCCGGCCCGGAAATATAAATGACGTTGGCGTCGTTCTCGCGAATCAGCCGGTTGAGATGCGCGTAGATAAAATTTTGTCCCGGCGAAGTCCCCCAATGCCCCAGCAGGCGCGGCTTGATGTGCTCGGCGCGCAGCGGCTCGCGCAGCAGCGGATTCGCCATCAGGTAGATTTGGCCGACGGTCAGGTAGTTGGAGGCTCGCCAGTACGCGTCGATAAGCGAAAGCTGCTGGTCGGATAGCGGTTCTGACATGGAGAAGAAACCTCGAATCGCGGTGCTTCAAAATTCTCCCACTGCCTGCGGTTTGTTGGTAGAGGCAGGAATTGAAACTCCGGATTTTCCGCAGTGACCGTTCCGAAGGAGACCGTCATCATGGAAGACGCCAAACTTCAATTGCTACTCGACCGCGCTGAAATCAGCGACGTGCAGTTGCGCTACGCGACCGGGTTGGACTCGCGCGACTGGCCGCTGTTCCGCTCATGCTTCGCTGACGAAATCGAAACCGACTTCACTTCAGTCTTCGGCGGCGAGCCGCGCAAGGTCAGCGCCGATCGATGGACCGAAGCGGCGCGCCGGTCGGTCGGCGGCCTTCAGGCGACGCATCACATGATCACGAATCATGTGATCACAATCACCGGCGACAACGCGACCTGCATCGCCTACGTTCAGGCGCGCCACTATCTGCCTAACGACTCGGGCGACAGCATGCAGACCATGTTCGGCTACTACACGAATCGGTTCGTGCGCACGTCCGCAGGATGGAAAATCCGCACCTGCAAGCTCACGCTCACCATGGCAGACCGGCAACCCGCAAATCTTCACGCTCGCCAGCGCGCGCTTCAAAGCCGCCGAAGCATCAAAGAAAAGTTAGCCAGCTCTTTTTTCGCCCGATGGAGGAACCCGATGTCGCTCAACCTGAACCCACTGATCGCGGCAGGCGTCGTCGCATCGACGGCCGCGACCGACGCGGTCTATGTAATGTTCAACGCCGCAGTAACCGCGCGCCGCCCGTCGCGAGCAGCGTCGTGGAGCGCACTATGGTACCTGCTGTCAGCCTTCGCAGTAATCAGCTACACCGGCAACTCGATCTACGTGGTATTCGCCGCATCAGGTTCGTGGATCGGCGCCTATTTTTCAGTGAGATGGCTAACCCGCTCCGACGCAAAGGCTCCGCCCGGCGGCCCCGCCGCCCTGGGAAATCCCCCGGTGTGATAGTGCGATAGCTTTCCTCGGAGGTCGTCCGCTAGGTCAGCCTTGTTCGGAAATATCGAGAGCGAATTTTGATTGGCTCACTTGAGCTCTAAACAGTCGCGGCCTTAAGGACCCTGCATCGAAGTCGGAACATTGCAACAGACTCGTCGTCGGCGTTTGCACCGATCACAAGGGAAAGGAGACTATCCGCGGGCACAGAAATGGGCACATGAGTTAGGCAGATTGGAGGTTCGCGCGGACGGCGTCGCCTAAGTTCCGACCCTCCGGGCTCGCAAGCCAATCCTGTACAATTTTCGCTTCCTCCCTGCGCGCGCAGCAGCGAAAGAGGTGATTTGAGTGGGCGGCAACCATCCGCGTGACTCTTTCCATGGTTTGACCAGCGAGAAGCAAGAGCGCCTCGCGGTCTTCTGACCGATTGTCGGCCGCTGTCGCTCGAATGAGGTCCATCAGGTTTCCAATCCGCTTGCTCGGACAAAGGATACGTTGCTGGATAGAGAACTCGTTCCACCGCCGTTGGAACTCCATTTGAGCATCGGCAAACTCCGATGTACCTCTGGTCATTCGCAAACGTGTCAGGGCGTTGGAGATTTGATGGAGAATCGGCCCCAGTGGGGCGCGGGCTGCTATTCGGCTTGCCCTCAATGAAGCAATCGCAGCGAATGCACCTCCTGCGATTCCCGCAGCAGCACCTATCAGTGCACCCAAGAGAGCCGCAGTCGCTTCGTTCAACGTCGTGCCTCGTTCGTTTTGGAGATTGCTCGTGAACGGCAGCGCGGCTTCGAGATACTCCACCGCCGCGATTGGAGCTAAATCCATACGGAGTCTCGCCCCCCCGGATCAGACAGCGGGTGGGTCGGTTTTTCTTTGGCGACCTCTCGCCAAGTGGATCAACATTCAATCGGCGTTGACGGTGTAAGAACTTGTCTTTCTTTTCGCCTCTCCGGCCATCATTGCGGACGATCAGTTTTGTTCCCATCGGTCGCCGGCTTGAGGATCCACCGCCGGCTGTGCCACTGGAGCGATATGAGCCTGTGGCGATTGTTGGGTCGCTATGGGCGCTGCCGCCACTGCCGGGGCGAAGTTCGCTACCGGCGCTGCCGCGTTGGAAGCGGCGACGTTTGGCACCGGTGGTGGTTGGCTCGCGACCGGCACAGCGTACACAGCAGGCCTACTTGTGGCTGAGCTTTGGTCTGATTGCGCATACATCGGCTCAAGGTGAGCGGAGACCATCGTCTGATTGTGATAAAACATCGCGCCGTCAAGGCCATCGACGGCGAGCCCGATCAAGCCGGTGAAGAAGAAATCGGATATGAAATAACCCCAGGCCATGTGCGACTCGTCCGAAATATCCATCGGGGCGTAACCAGGTTTGTGACGTGGATATCTACGTCGTCGTTGCGACTTACTTTCATCGAGTATGGTGTGTTCCGTTGCGCCCGTCATTAACAGAGACCTGCGCACCCGGTGGATCACTCTGCACCATGATTTCTTCATTAGTGCCTTGGAAGAGAGTGGCGCAGCCCGACGCGAATACAACGGCCATCAGGCTCGCGCAAATTGAACTCCTAGTCATTTTTTTGGAACCCCCGCTAGCCGCTTGTTACTCGAAATTGCTTCTTAAAACAAGCCGAAGCCCGAGAAATCTTAACAAGGCGAGCGAACTGACCGTTTATTTCTAATACGCAGCGTATAAAGGTTCGCTGCGTCAAGGCGGAATCCTTCTGATCCGGCGGCCCCGCCGCTCTCGGAAATCCCCCGGCGTGATCAGTTATTGAGAAACTGGAACGCTGCGCTCCACACATCCGGCGAGTTCAGGATCCCGAGATGCGAGGTACCCAGGATTGTGTCGAATTGCCCCTGTCCGACGAAGTCCGTGTGAGGAGCGCCGGCCAGCAGCGCGCTGTTGGAGAAATCATGCGGTGCGCCAGTGCTGTCCTCGGCGGGCACCGCGGGAAAGAACCCGTCCGGTGCCGACAGATAGACGAAATCGCCGCTCTCCGGCGATGCGCGGAAAACATTGCGGAGCACGAGATACCTGGTCGGGCCGGGAGACTCGCCGGCCGCGTTGAGAGTGGTGAGAAACTGGGTATCTTCCTTTCCGTACTCGTCGCAAATGGCGCTGGTTGGAATAAAGCCGCCATCGGCCGGGAGCTGAAAGAAGTTGAGAGGGTCCGGCGAGCAGTCGATGATGCCGTGGTTAGGCCCTTCAATCGCGACCAGCGACCGCACCATATTGTAGGCGTTGTCCTGGAACATCCACTCGCGCGCAACCGTCACGCCGAGGCTGTGCGCGACGATGTCCACCTGGCGCGCGCCGGTGGACTTCATCACCGCTGCCACGAATTGACGCAACAATGGAACCGCCGCAGCCGTGCTGTGCGCGATTCCTGATTTGTTGGTCGGAGCGCTTATGACGTCGCATTGGTCGCCCTGGTATCCCAGACCCCACAACTGGCTGGGGTCGTATCCGTTGTTGAGAAAAAATTGCGCAAGATTGTGGATGTACCCGAACGGATTGCATGCGGTCGCGAAAGGCGTGTCGTTATTGCCATGCAAAAAGATGACGGGGACCTGATCGAAGCGATGCGTATTGCCGCTCGCTCCAAATCCGAGAACCGGAACGCCAAGATACGGATTGATGATCACCGGGAAGTCCGAGGGCAAGGTGGTGCCGAGCACCGGAGTAGGCTGCGGATGCGGCTGGTGAGGCCTGCCCCCGGAATCCGAGAACGACGTGGCGTTCCACGCGAGCAGGAGCACGACGGCCGATAAAACTGCAATCCGCTTCATCGAGATTCCCTCCCATGGTCGGACAGGTGCGAACAGAATTTCCGTTTAGTCTCGATTTCCGATGATTGCAACGACAAAAATGCGGACGGCCTCACGCGGTAGTACCCCGCACCATTCCCGCGGGTCCGAATCCCAAGCGGCAGAGAATAATTTGAACTGATTAGAGAAACTTTGGAGCGGGTGATCGGTTTCGAACCGACGACCTCGTGCTTGGCAAGCACGCGCTCTACCAACTGAGCTACACCCGCTCTCCGTGACCGGTAGATCGAATCCTTCTGATTATCCGGCGCGGCGTCCGCTGTCAAATCACCGCGCGCTTGCTGCTCGACGCTATCGGCTTCGGCGTCAGCGCTCTCACCACCCGCACGTAGTAATCGACGCCCGACCATACGCTCACGCCCATCGCGAGCCAGAGGATAAACATCCCGGCCGCGAAAAAATCGACGTGCAGGTACGTGTAATGAATCAGCAGGCCGTGAATCGCGATCGCCTGCAGCGCCATCTTGTATTTGCCGAGCTCCTCGGCGGCGACTATCAGTCCCTCGGCCGCCGCGACCGCGCGCAATCCCGTCACCATTATTTCGCGCGTCACCAGCACCACCACCATCCAGGCCGGAACGTGCGGCGATCGCGCCATCCCGGCGAGCATGATCAGGGCGGTGGTGACCACCAGCTTGTCGGCCATCGGATCGAGAAATTTGCCGAGGGTCGTGACGTAGTCGTAGCTGCGCGCGAGATAGCCGTCGAAAAAATCGCTGATGGTCGCGATAAAGAACACCCCGGCCGCGAGCCACGACGCCGACGGGCTGGTGTGCATCAGGATCCAAATCAGGAACGGCGCCGTCGCGATCCGAAGCATCGTGACCATGTTTGGCGGTGTCATCGGCACGAGTTTGACCCTCAGCCTTTAGACGAATCTCAGGTGTTTTTCGTTTCGATCCGCATGGTCAAGAATATTGGAATCGTCCAGAGGGGGCAAATCGCAAGCCTCGCGATCGCCTTGACTGGCCGCGCGCAGACCGAGTAGCGTCAAATTGACACAACGCTGCTCTCACAATCACCTGCGTTGCAAAGGCTGAGGCCACCTGATGAGGCATAATGCGCAACTATTCAGCGACTTCCTGGTAATCGGCGGCGGCATCGCGGGCCTAACCTTCGCGCTGAAGGCGTCCGAGGTCGGCAGCGTCACCGTGCTGACCAAGGCCGGCAGCTCCGAGGCCAACACTGCGTACGCGCAGGGCGGCATCGCGAGCGTGTGGAGCGTCGATGACTCGTTCGAATCGCATATCGAAGATACGCTACGCGCGGGTGCCGGCCTGTGCGATCGCGCCGCAGTCGAGACTATCGTGCGCGAGGGTCCCGAGGCGGTGCGCGAGTTAATCCGGCTAGGCACTCGCTTCACGCGAGTCGAAGGCAACGAAATCGACAGCGAGCTCGAATACGACCTCGGCCAGGAAGGCGGCCATAGCCATCGCCGCGTGCTTCATGCGCAGGACCTGACCGGCCGCGAAATAATGCGCGCGCTGACCGAAGCTGCGGCCGCGCGCCCGAATATTCGCACGCTCGAAAATCACGTCGCGATCAATCTGCTGGTCGAGACTCCGGGCGCGGGCCAGCCGGGGGCATGCTGGGGCGTCTATGCGCTCGATCGCAACACGCACGAAATCCGCAAAGTGATTTCGCGCGCCACGATGCTCGCGACCGGCGGCGCCGGCAAGGTTTATCTCTACACCACCAATCCCGACATCGCATCCGGCGACGGGGTCGCGATGGCGTATCGCGCGGGCGCGGCGGTCGCGAATCTCGAGTTCTACCAGTTCCATCCGACCTGCCTGTATCATCCCGCGGCCAAGTCGTTTTTGATTTCCGAGGCGCTGCGCGGCGAGGGCGCCATCTTGAAATTGCCCGACGGCACCGCGTTCATGAAGCGCTATCATCCCGACGCCGAGCTGGCGCCGCGTGACGTTGTTGCGCGCGCCATCGATTCCGAGATGAAGCGTCACGGCCTGGACTTCGTGTACCTGGATTTGAGCCATCGCGACGCTGATTTCATCAAACGCCGGTTTCCGAATATCTTCAAGCGATGCTTGAGCTTTGGTTATGACCTGACCAAGGGCCCGATTCCGGTGGTGCCGGCCGCTCATTATATGTGCGGCGGCGTGCAGACCGACCTCGACGGACGCACTTCGATTCCGCGACTGTACGCAGCCGGCGAAGTCGCGATGACCGGCCTGCATGGCGCCAACCGGCTCGCGTCGAACTCGCTGCTCGAGGCCGCCGTGATGGGCCGTCGCGGATTCGCCTCGGCGCGCGAAGTCGTCACTTCAGGCGGCGGCGCGCCGCCTGAATTTCCCGAATGGGATCCCGGGCGCGCGATTCGCAGCGAGGAACGCGTGATGATCACGCAGAGCTGGGACGAGATTCGCCGCCTGATGTGGAACTACGTCGGAATCGTGCGCAGCGACCGGCGCCTCGAACGCGCGCTGCGCCGAATCCTGATGGTCAAGGACGAAATCCACAGCTACTACTGGGATCACCTGCTCGACGCCGACACGATCGAATTGCGCAATCTCGCGAAGGTCGCCGAGCTGGTCGTGCGCTCCGCGATGAACCGGCGCGAGTCGCGCGGCCTGCACTACAACATCGATCATCCCGAAACCGGTGGCCCCGAATTTCTGCATCCCACGGTCCTGCAAAAGCCAGCGGGAGCGTGAGAAGAAGTGGATTCCTGACCGACTTCGGTCCCGATCTATTCGGGTACGGCTTCCCCTGATCCGCCAAACTCTTTCGGAAAATCCTTCAGCTTCGGGAGACCGTCGCGCATCGGCAGGACTGTCTCGGCGTAGTTCACGTGGACAGCTGGACTGAACTTCAGCGTCGGCAGCGTCGCAGCGAAAACGTCCACCAACCCTAACGGCGGATGACTCGTCATCAAATGCCCGCCGCATTTCTTGCAATATTGTCGATGGCTGAGTTCTGTCTTCTTGAACGTCGCGACATGTTCGGCGCCGGCAGTGACTCGCACTGTGTCGGGCTTCCACAGCGTGAATGCGTTAACGGGGCCTCCCGACCATGACCTGCATGATTTGCAATGGCAATAACCCATTGCGTCCGGCGCACCGGTAGCCTCGATCCGAACCGCACCGCAAAAACATTCGCCTTTGTATGATGTCGCCATTCCGTTCCCTCCCGCTGGCGTGGATGATCTCGCCGCGAATAAATTATATTAGTCAGGCTGCGCCGATTTCCCAGCAGCCATAGCGACCCGCGATGCCCGCCGTCGAAGCGAAAGAAGTGAAGATGTACTCGGACTACAAGAGTCCGTTCGCATACCTCGCATTCGATCCCGCGTTCGCGCTCGAGCAGCGCTTTCGGATTCGTCTCCGATGGATTCCGTTCCAGCTTCGGATCAAGGGCAAGGGCGAGCGCAGTCTCTACTCGGAGCACAAGGCGCGCTACTCGTATCTCGACGCCCGCCGCTGGGCGAAGCCGCGCGGTCTTGTGATTCGCGGACCGCTAAAAGTTTACGACACGACGCCAGCATTGATCGGCGGCCTCTTCGCGCAACAACAAGGCCGCCTCCTCGACTACAGCCGCAAGGTGTACGAGATGTTCTTCAAGCGCGAGCTCGAAGCCGACCAACCCGACGCAGTCGCAAGCGTGATCGCTGCTCTAGGTATGTCCGCCGACGACTATCGCAAATATCTGTCAGGTGACGGCGCCCTCGCCTACCAACGCGCCCAGGACGAAGCCGGGAGTGATCACGTCTTCGGCGTCCCGCTATTCATCTTCGAGGACGAACCCTTCTGGGGCCACGACCGCCTTCCAATTCTCGAAGATCGCCTCGCCGAAGCCGGGCTCAAATTGAATTAGAGACGACTAAACGATTCATCGAACGCGACGCAAAAAGATTGGGCGCCCGGCAATTGCTATAGCGCTTCATCGTCATCGCGAGATCGCCAGCCACGTGCATCGCGAGTCAGCGTGAATACCGCTGGCATCGGAATCGATTCCCAGAATTCGTAATCGACTTTTGAGTTGAACGCGTTCAGCGCGAGCGCGATCAAATTGCCATGGCTCGCCAGGATCACGGTGCCAGCCGTGTGTCGTGATGCAATTGTCTCGAGTACGCGCACCACTCTCGCCTGCGCGACGCGACTGGTCTCTCCGCCCGTGGGCGCATAATCGAAGTCGTCCCATGAGCGTTTCAATTGCGCGCGCCAATCCGGCAAATCGACTGGCGACAACAGCCGCTCGCGCAGTTCCTCGACAGTCTCGATAGTCAGGCCGCGTGCTTGTGCGATCGGCTCGATAGTCTGGCGCGCGCGCAGATACGGGCTCGAGTAGGCCGCATCGATGCGAGTGGATGAGAACTTCTCGCAAAGTTCCATCGCATCGCGAAATCCTTTTCCGGTGAGCGGTCGCGTGTATTCGTCGAAGCCGGATATTCCAGGCGCCATCGATTCAGCGTGGCGAACGAGGATGATGGTTAGTGGTGGATTGGAAGTAGGCATTCGCCCATCTCCTAACCATCCGGTTCCCCTTCCCGCGCGGGAAGGGGTTAGGGGTTAGGTTCTTCGCACGTGCGCGCGATTCGATTCTCACCTCGCCCCAACTGGGGGCGAATTAATTCAACGCGTCAGCACCGCGCGGAACCGGACTTTGCCGGTTATCATTCGATCGTATCCCTGCTCCGCTTGATCGATCGGAAATGTTTCGATCATCGCGCGCACTCCCGTCTGCGCCGCGAATTTCAGCGTGTCCTCAGAATCCCTCGACGTTCCCGACGGCCATCCGATTATCGTTCGCTGTGCGCCAATCAGCTGGAACGACGAGACGCCGAACGGCTCCGCGCTCGCCCCGACGATCACCAGTCTGCCGCGCACCCCGAGCCCATCGACGAGCGCGCCGATCGCTTTCGGATCGGGCGCGGTAACGAGTACTACCGCGGCGCCGCCTTCTTTGTTCAACTCCGCCGCCACGTCCTGTCTACCGCTGTCGATATAACGCCGAGCGCCCAGCTTCAGCGCCAACGTCTGCTTGTCCTCGCCGCGCCCGATCGCGACGACGTCGTAACCGGACTTCGCCGCAAACTGGATTCCCAGATGTCCGAGACCGCCGATACCCTGGATGCCGACTAGATCGCCTGGCCCCGCGCCGCTATGCCGCAGCGCATTGAAAGTCGTGATCCCTGCACACATCAGTGGCGCCGCCTCTTCCGGCCGCAAGACGTCGGGGATATGCGCGAGCGCCTCGACCGGTGCGATCACGTGCGCCGCGTAACCGCCGTCGTAACTGATCCCGGGAATCTTCAAAAATTTGCAATTGACAAAATCGCCGCGCCGGCACGGCTCGCATCGAAAGCAGTTTCCGCCATGCCATCCGACGCCGACGCGATCGCCGACTTTCCAATCCCACGCATCCTCGCCGACCGCTTCGATCACGCCCGCGATTTCATGCCCAGGCGATCGTGGATAGCTGATCCGCGGCCACGCTCCCTCTTTCGTAAACATGTCGCTGTGGCAAATCCCGCACGCCTGAACTTTAATCCGGACCTGGCCGCGCGCGGGCTCGACAACTTTTTCTTCAACCAGTTTGAAGGGACCTTTGGCTTGTTCGACTCGAATTGATTTCATGTCGTCGTCACCACCTGTTCGAGTATCGGATGTGATCAGAATTAACCCCGAATCCATCTTGAGTCACGGCGATCGGAAGCCGCGTTTTCGCTCGCGCTCGTTGTTTCGTGTCATTTCGTTTTGTGTCATTCAGAGCCGCGTATCTGTCATTCAGAGCGAAGCGAAGAATCCCGTTTTGTTCCCCTCTCCAGAAGGGAGAGGGGTTAGGGGTGAGGTTCCGATAGCGGAGCGCCGGTCGAAAACCTGCTAATCTAACGGCGCCGGAGTGAGTCGGGCGATCGCTTCCCTTAAATGGGAAGAGGAAAGTCCGGGCTCCATAGGGCAGGATGGCCGCTAACGGCGGCGCGGAGCGATTCGCGGAAAGTGGCACAGAAAATACACCGCCCGAAAGGGTAAGGGTGAAATGGTGGGGTAAGAGCCCACCGGCGCGCGAGTGATCGTGCGCGCATGCCAAACCCCATCCGGAGCAAGACCAAATAGGAGGCTGAGCGGCCCGCTCTTAAGGCCTCGGGTATGGTCGCACGAGCCACCGAGCAATCGATGGCCTTAGAGGAATGATCGCCGCCCGCAAGGGCACAGAACCCGGCTTACAGACTCACTCCGGTTTCCAACAATCCGGTTCCCCTTCCCACTATGGGAAGGGGTTAGGGGTTAGGTTGCTTTTGACGCCGTCACGCTGCGCGCAGAATTTTCCAACGGTTTCAGGATAGTCGCGCCTGATAGCAGATAGCTGGAGACTCGCGACAGCGCCGCGAGGTCGCGCACACCAGACTCGATCTCCGGCGCGATCGCGAGCATCACCCCTTTCGGCAGCTCGCGAGCAAACGCCGCAACCCGCTCGATCTCCCCAAGCGTCCGCTCCCGATACTCTTCAAAATGATGGACCAGCCGCCCGAACCCATTGCCATCCGCACCATCTTTCGCGATCGACGCGCGCAACTCCGAAATCTCCGCGAGATAACCCAGCGGACGCTCCACCGCCACGCGCGCGCTTTCCTGAAAAGTGCGCTCGTCCAGGAAGCGATTGATCACAATCGCCGACAGCTTAAGCCCCTCGGAGTCCATCTGGGACAGCAGTTCCCGCGCCTGCCGGATTCGGTCGGGCTCCGCCGTCGTCACCATCACAAATTTCACCGCGGGGGAACGCAGCAGCGCTTCGGTTTTGTGGAGGCGATCGATTATCGCGTCCATGCTCTCCGCCATCGCAGCGAAAAAGTCGGTGATAGTCGAGAGGACGCTGCCGCCGGCGAAGCGCTCGATTTCGCGCACGACGAAGCGCGCGGTCTCGCTCGCAACCTTCATCGCGATCCGCCCGGCAGAGAGCGACGGCGTGAACAGCCATCGTGCGGTGCGCGAATCGAGCAGGCGAATCATCCGCGCCGGCGTCTGCAGGAATTCAAACGAATGGGACGCGGGCGGCGTGTCCACCACTTCGAGCTCGAAGCCCGCGGTCTGATGAAGATCGTAGAGGCGCTGCAGCGCGGCGAAAGCTTCGGAGCCGGCAAACTCGGCGGTCAGGCTTTTGTAGAAGGGATTTTCGAAAATTCTCTCCCGCGTCGCCGTGTCGGTCACGAACCGCTTGATGATCGCGTCCCATTCGCCGGAAACGTCGAGCATCATCGCGGAAAGCTGAAGATTGCGGTCGAGGCCCGCGGCACTGAGTTGTCGAGCGCCGATCCGAGTCGGCTCGCCGCCGAGATGCGCAAGGCCGAGCGCGTCGCGCAGCCGCTCAGACGGATCGACGGTGATCACTGCGGTGTTGAGCTTGGCCGATGCGCCCGCGAGCGCGAGCGCGGCGGCAATAGTGGTCTTACCGACGCCGCCAGTCCCCAGCAAAATCGTAATCGACCCTTTAGTAAGAAGCTCTTTCAACGATCATCTCCACCCGCACGCTAAAACATAGCAGCCCCACTCATGAGTCAGTAGGACGGAATTCATTCCGTCAGATCCGTCTCTCTGAGGAAGCCGACAACGGTTGTCATAAGCAGGCGCTAGGATGTGCACAGTGAGTTCGACGTCGCCGCTGTCGAGGGTTAGAATCGTGGCGGATGGCGTGGGAGGTGGCATTGATGGAGTTGGAAATAGTGGTGGTGGCGTTGTTGGTTCTGAGCGTCCTCTCGATCGCGGGACTTCTGATCGTAATCCGCAAGCTGCGCTCGCTTCCCGCAAATGATTCATTCGCGCAAATCGCCGAGCGGCTGGATTCGATCGCGCGCAGCCTCGACGAAAAATTGACGCAGACGCGCACCGACCTCGCCGGCCGCCTCCAGCAGGCGCAGGGCGACCTCAGTCTCGCAACCGCCGATCGTTTGTCCGACGGCTTTCTAAAACTCAACGCCGCTCTCGACCAGCACCTTTCGACCGGCCGCCAGGAACAGGCGACCTCACTCAAGCTGGAGATCGCCGTGCTGACCACGCAGACCAGGGAGAGTATCGAAGGGATTCGCACCGACGTTGGCGAGAAGCTGGCGGCGATCACGAACACCGTGCAGGTGAAGCTCGATCAAAATATCAAGGACGGTTTTGCGCAATTCGAAAAAGTCCAGAATCATCTCAACCAAGCGCAGGAGCAGTTGAAGAATCTCGGCGTGATTGGCGCGTCGATCAACGACCTGAACAGTCTGCTCAAGATGCCGCATCTGCGAGGGCGATTCGGCGAGCAGGGGCTGGAGCGGCTGCTCGAAGATTTTTTGCCGCGGCACATGTACGACCTGCAGGCGTCGCCGGGCGGCGAGGGATCGGGACGCGTCGATGCGCTCATCAAGTTTCCTGACCGCGTGTTGCCAATCGATGCGAAGTTTCCCCGCGAGCAGGTGCTCGCGCTGTTCGAGACCAACGATCCGCAAGCCCTCGATGAGGCGCGGGTCGAGTTCGCGCGCGTGATGAAGGAGCAGGCGAAGCGAATCGCGGGGTATATCAGGCCGGAGGCCGGCACGACTGACATGGCGCTGATGTATCTGCCGAGCGAGACGCTCTACATGGAGGCGGTGATCAACGCGGAGCTGAGCGATTGGCTCAACAAGCGGCGGGTGTATCCGGTCTCGCCGAACACGTTGATCGTGACGCTGCAATCGATCCAGATGGTTTTCAAAATGTACGAATACGCGAAGGGGCATGAGCGCGCGACCGAGGAATTGAAGAAGGCGCAGAATGCGTTCGGGCATTTCGAGAATCAGTTCGAGGCGTTGGGCAAGTCGTTGTCGAAGGCGCAGGACGCGTTCGAAGTCGCGAAGGGGCATCTGACGCGGTATCGCAATCGCGTGACGAATTTGACCGGGGAGCCGGCGCCGGAGTTGGAATTCCCGCCACCGCCGACCAACCTGCGCGAAATCGCGTGACCCTTATTCCGATTCCTGATCTGACGGAGGCGGCGGTTTCAACTGGCTGCGTTCCTTGCCCGCCACAATCCATCGCTCTACTTCGTGGCGCTCTCTTTTCAGGAAGCCGGCGATCGCGCGTTTTAGATCTGGATTAGAAATATAGTGGATGCTTCTCGTCAGCGCGGGGTCGAAGCCGCGCAGCCATTTGTATTCGCCGCCGGCGCCCGGTTCGTAGCGCTGGATGCCGTGCAGGATCGAGTGCTCGATTCCCGCGTAGTAGCAAACGTTGAAGTGCAGGAAGCGGTAGTCGCGGAAGCATCCCCAGTAGCGGCCGTACATCACGTTGGCCTTCGCGAGGTTGACCGCGCCGGCGACCAGTTCTCGTCCCGAATACGCGCCGATGAAAACCATGTTGCGCTTGAACGTCTTGCGCAGCAGGTCAAAAAAATCCGCGGTGAGATACTGACGGCCCCAGTAGAGCTTTTCGATGGTCGAGCAATAGATTCGGTACATCTCGGCGAACGTCTTGTCGGGGATTTCCTCGCCGGCGGTCACGCGGATGTGGAGACCCTGATCGTCAATCGCGTCGCGTTCGTGACGGACCGCGGTGCGGCGCTTGTGCTTGAGGCGGTTGAGGTAATCGTCGAAGGTCGCGAAGCCGGCGTTGTGCCAATGGTACTGATAGCCGAGCCGTTCCATGAAGCCGATTGGCGCGAGCGCGCTCGCTTCGTCAGGCTCGCAGAAATTTACGTGCACGCTCGAGAGCTTGTTGTCCTCGCAGATCGAAGTGAGCGCGAGGCCGAGCAGATTTATCAGGCCGCCGCGATCGGTGCCCGGCGCAGTTAGAAATCGGCGTCCGGTATGCGGCGTGAACGGCACGCCGACCATTATTTTCGGGAAGTAGCGCAGGCCACTGCGTTCGGCTGCATCGGCCCATCCGTGATCGAAGACGAACTCGCCCATGCTGTGAGTCTTGAGGTAGAGCGGACACGCGGCGACGATTTGTTTTTTTGGACCCTGCCGAACGATCAGATGGTAGGGGGCCCATCCGGTGTCGCGCGCGGCCGAGCCCGATTGTTCCATCGCGCGCAGCCAGTCCCATTCGACGAACGGGGAGTCGTCGGGAGCGAGCAGACCGTCCCACGCGTCGCGGGAAATTTTGTCGATTCCCTCGACGATTGCGACGTCGAGTCTTGGCGCGGCTTCATTCATTGTCCAGTCAAACTATCAGACTTATCGCAACCGAGTCGTTTTTTTCGGATACTCACTAGGCATCGGTGGATTTGTTATTATATTTAGCAGACGGGGCGAACTGCTCCGAGCGAAGAGGTGCGATGGCGGATTTCGTGCGCAAAATTTCGGCGCGAATTACCGACGGTGACGGCAATGGCGACGGCCGTAACGGCGACGGCGATATCGTTACCGAACGCAAGACCCGCACCAAGTCGAAGACCGCAAAGCCGCCGCTCTACAAGGTGATTTTGCTCAACGACGACTACACTCCGATGGAATTTGTCGTCGAAGTTTTGAAAGCCGTGTTTCACAAACCGCATGCCGACGCGACCCGTATCATGTTGCACGTGCATCAGAACGGGATGGGCGTCGCGGGCGTGTACCCGTTCGAAGTCGCGGAGACCAAGACGCATACGGTCGAGGAACTCGCGCGGCAGGCCGAGTATCCGCTCAAGTGCGTGATGGAAAAGGAGTAACAAGCCATAGCTGCAATGCCTCCGTCGAATAACAACATTATGATCAGCCGCGAATTGCAGGTCACGCTGCAACTCGCCATGACCGAAGCCGTCAATCGTCGGCACGAGTTCGTGCAACTCGAGCATCTTCTGTTCGCGATGCTGCATGACGTGACGACAACCACGATTTTGAAAAGCTGCGGCGCGGATTTGGATGCGTTGCGCCGCAAACTCGCGCATTACCTTGATGAACAGGTCGAGCGGATGCCGAAGGGCGAGGAAGTCTCGCCGCGCTATGCGATCGGAGTGCAGCGGGCGCTCCAGCGTGCGGCGTTGCACGTGCAATCGGCAGGTCGCCAGGAAATCACGGGCGGCAACGTGCTGGTTGCGATGTTCCATGAAACCGAGTCGCCGGCAATTTTCTTTCTGCAGGAACAGGGCGTCACGCGCTTTGACGTGATCAATTTTATTTCGCACGGCGTCTCGAAGGCGGGTGCGGAGGACGATGAGGACGGCGAAGAGTCCGACGGCAAGGACTCGATCGAGCGCGACGGCCATGAGCATGAAGGCGGCGGCGACGAAGACGGCGAGCGCAAGATGTCGCCCTCGAAGGCGCTCAACACTTACGCGATCAATCTCGCCAAGCGCGCGGCGGACGGAAAAATCGATCCGCTGGTCGGCCGCAAGAAGGAACTCGAGCGCGCGGTGCATGTGCTGCTGCGCCGGCGCAAGAACAACCCGGTGTTCGTCGGCGAGGCGGGCGTCGGCAAGACTGCGCTGGCCGAGGGGCTCGCGCTTGCGATTCACAACAAGGACGTGCCGCAGGCGCTGTTAGGCGTCGAGATTTACGCGCTCGACATGGGCGCGCTGCTGGCCGGGACGCGCTTTCGCGGCGACTTCGAGCAGCGGCTGAAGGCGGTTATCAAGGCCGTCGTCGGCGACCAGAAGCGAATTTTGTTTATCGATGAGATACATACGATCGTCGGCGCGGGAGCGGCGTCGGGCGGGACGATGGACGCGTCCAACCTGCTTAAGCCGGCGCTGGCGTCGGGCGATTTGCGCTGTATCGGATCGACAACCTACCAGGAATACAAGCGCTCATTCGACAAGGACAAGGCGCTGGCACGGCGCTTCCAGCGAATCGACGTGGTCGAACCGACGCAGGACGAGGCGGTGCAGATTCTCAACGGCATCAAGTCGTACTACGAGAAGCATCACAACGTCCGCTACACGAATTCGGCGATCAGATTGTCGGTCGAGCTGTCAGCGCGCTACGTCAACGACCGCTTCCTGCCCGACAAGGCGATCGACGTAATGGACGAGGCGGGCGTCGCGGGGCATTTGCGCGGCACGGGAACGACGGAACCGGTCACGGTCGGCACGCGCGACGTCGAGCGGACGGTCGCGCGGATGGCGAAGATTCCGGAGCGCACGGTGTCGGCGACTGATCGCGGACGCTTGCAGACTCTCGACGAGGATATGAAGCAGGCGGTGTTCGGCCAGGACGAGGCGATTAACTCGGTCGCTCGTGCGATCAAGCTCGCGCGTTCAGGGCTGAGTCATCCTGACAAACCGGTCGGCGCGTTCCTGTTCGCGGGACCGACAGGTGTCGGCAAGACGGAAGTTGCGCGTCAGCTCGCGAAGGTGATGGGCGTCGAGTTCATCCGCTTCGACATGAGCGAGTACATGGAACGGCACACAGTGTCGCGCTTGATTGGCGCGCCTCCGGGATACGTAGGCTTCGATCAGGGCGGCTTGCTCACCGACGCGATCAACAAGACGCCGCATTGCGTGCTTTTGCTAGACGAGATCGAAAAGGCGCATCCGGACCTGTTCAACATCCTGTTGCAGGTGATGGATCACGCGACACTCACCGACAACAACGGGCGCAAGGCGGATTTCCGCAACGTGATCCTCGTGATGACGACCAATGCCGGTGCGCAGGAACTGTCGCGCGCGATGATCGGCTTTCATGGCGGAATCGGGCAGGGTGATTCGAAGAGCGTGCTCGAGAAGATGTTCGCGCCGGAGTTTCGTAACCGGCTATCGGCAACTATCCACTTTGAGCCGCTCAGCCCGGAAACGATGGTACGCGTGGTCGACAAGTTCATCGCGGAGCTGCAGGAACGCCTCGACAAACAAAAGGTCAACCTGACGGTTACACCGGCGGCAAAGAAATGGCTCGCCGAACACGGTCACGATCCACGCTTCGGGGCGCGGCCACTGGGACGCTTGATCGAAAACGAGATCGCGCGCGAACTCGCGGATCAAGTGCTATTCGGCAAGCTGACGAAAGGCGGCAAGGCGATAGCAGATCTCGACGGCGACAAGCTGGCGTTCTCCTACGAGCCGAATCAGGCGAGACAGCCAGCGCCGGTGTCGTAGCTTAGTTTCGACGATGCGCGCCGCTTCGCGCGAGGATGATGCGCGCTGCCCAGTCTGGAACCGCCCGCCGAATCCGAGGAGAGCGAAATGGCGTCCGCGCCATTTCGCGATTTCTTGATACTGGTGCAGAGCCTGTCCTGAGCGGAGCCGAAGAAGGTCACCCCTGCCGAAGGATGTTTGAAACCACCGCGGGTTTCAAATTAAATCAGGTGACCTTCCCTTCCGCCGGATCCTCGTAATACAGCACCCGCTGGCAGTTCGGGCAAAAGTGTATCTGCAGATGCTTCTGGATCTCGTTGTACAACTGCGGCGGCAGCCGCATCCGGCATCCCTGGCATGTTCCGCCGGTCGCCTTCGCCACCGCGACGCCCGCGCGACGGCTGAAAATCATCTGGTAGCGCGCTAGCAGGCCCGCGTCGACATTCTCGGCGATTTTCTCGCGCGCCTTGCGTGTCTTCGCGATATTGCCCTTGAGCTCCTCAACTTCCGCCGCGATCTCTTTTTCCGCCGCCGTCAGATCGACTCGACCCTTCGCGATCGCCTCGGTCAGCTCCTTGATTCGGGCCGTACGCACGTCCGCGCCTTCCATCGACGTGAGCAACTCGGTTTCGAGCCGCTGATTAGTCTCCTTCAACGTCTCGATCTCATGCGTCAGCGCTTGCAGTTCCTTGTCATTGCGGACCAGCGTCAGCCGCATCCGCTTGTTGCGAATTCGAACTTCGCCCTCGGCCAACTCGCGCTCGGCTTTTTTGCGGGCCGCGGACATTTCCTTGTCTTGTTCGCTCAGGCGATCGAACTCGGCCTGGTGATTTTTATTTTCATCGCGCAGTTGGTCAACTCGTCCGGCAATCGACGACAACGATTGCTCCAACTCTTGCAGCTGCCGGTCGATGACCTGGAGGTCCATCAGCCGGTTTATCTCTTCACGCAAGTCGTACCTCCACTAGTGTTGTGCGCGTCGCGCAAACTTTTTCTTTTCAGTGTTTGTTTCGGGATCACAAGAGCGCCCGGCATTCGGAGCCGCGGGCACGAATGGGATGGGCCCACCAGGATTTGAACCTGGGACCAGCCGGTTATGAGCCGGCAGCTCTGAACCTGGCTGAGCTATGGGCCCTCGAGGAAACATCAAGCGTCTATGATGGTAGCAAGTTCGCGCAGCAACATTAAGGGCTGAAAGTCGCCTCACGCACCCCGTCCTTCGCGCCGCAGATCGATCACCGCTTGCACGGTCGATACATCGCCTGCGCTCTGCCGCAGCCTCCCCAGCTCGCGGATGCGGCGGCGCCGCTCGAGCGCGACCACGTAGTCGTTCATCAGGGCGCGGCATTTTTCGAGATCGTTGGAAACTTTCTGCGTCTCGTCCTCGACCTCATCGGTCGTAGGGCCGACCGCAAATTCGCTGACGCGACCCTGCTCCTCGGCAGTCAACCGATCCGCAATCCACTCTTCAAGCGCGGCGTATGGCTCATCGGTCCTGCACAAATCGGCGAGGACTCCGCCGAGGCGAATTTCTTCGAAATTCGCCTCGGCCCCGGCCTGCGCAATTTCATTGCGCAGCTCCGGATGCAGCAGCGCCAGCGCGATAAGCCCGATCTCGGCCTTCGCGCCGGCGTCGCCGCCGCCAGCGCCTGACGCGGCGGGCGGCGGATTCGCGGTCGCGCGCGTATCGCGCGCGAATCGCGACGGCCGCGCGGAGCGTCCCGCTCCGCGCGCCTCCTTCCGCAACACTTCCTCACCTATCGACAACAAGTCAGCCGCTTTGCGCGCCAGCAAGTCGAACTGAAACGGGTCGTGGACGAGCTTGAGCACCTCGGCCACGCGTTGCGCCGCTCGCGCGCGCTCCGCAATCGAGCCGCGCGCCTCGACCGCCTGCTCGCTCAGAAAATAATCGACCAGCAACGCGGATTTCTCAGTCAGGTCCGCGAACGCGGCTTCGCCGCGCTCGCGCACGAACGTATCCGGATCGAAGCCCGACGGGATGAAGATCCCGCGGCCCAGCAATCCTGCCTGCAAAAATATCTCGAGCGCCCGCATCGACGCCTTCCGCCCCGCCGCGTCGCCGTCGAAGCATGCGATCACATTCTTGGTGTATCGGCTCAGCACCCGCAGCTGCTCGACCGTCAGCGCCGTGCCGCATCCCGCGACCGCTTCCTTGAATCCCGCTTGCCACAGCGCAATCACGTCGAAGTATCCTTCGACTAGGATCGCGCGGTCTTTTCCCGATGCGGCGCTCGAGGAAATCGCCTGCCGCGCTTCGAACAGCCCGTACAGCGTTCGCGCTTTTGAGTAGAGCGGCGACTCCGGCGAGTTGATGTACTTGGGCAGCCGCGCGTCGAGCACGCGTCCCCCGAATGCGATCGCCCTGCCCTGCGCGTCGCGAATCGGAAACATCACGCGCCCGCGAAACATGTCGTACGCGTCCGCGCTGATGGTGCTGGTAGCGTCTTTTTTGACCAGCCCGACTTTGATTCCCGCGTCGCGCAGGCCGCGCTTTTCGAGCGCCTTGGCCAACGAGGCCGGCCGGCTCGGCGCATATCCGATCATGAACGCGCGCGCCGTCTCGACACTGATGCCCCGCGACTTCAGGTAGTCGCGCGCCATCGCGCCGTCGGTCGTGTTCCACAGGACGTGCGAGAAAAACTCGGCCGCGACCTCGCTCGCCTTGAGCATCGCTTCGCGCTCGCCGGCGCCGAGGCCGGATACGTCGTGCTCGGGCAGAGTCACGCCGTACTTTTTCGCGAGTGAACGGACCGCTTCGGGAAAGGTCAGGCCTTCGATCCGCGTGATAAAATTGAACACGCTGCCGCCGACGCCGCATCCAAAGCAATGGAAAAATCCGCGCTCGGCATTCACCGAAAACGACGGCGTCTTCTCATTATGGAACGGGCACAGCCCGACGAAGTTGCGCCCCGCGCGGCGCAGACGCACATGCGCGCCGACGATCTCGACGATATCGGCGCGCGAACGTACTTCCTCGATTTTGTCGTCGCCGAAACGTCCCATCAGCCGCTCATCACTTTTTTACTTTATAACTGTCCGCAACCGCTCGGGATAATTCGTCATGATACCGTCAACCCCGCATTCGATCAGCGCGCGCATCCGGGCGTCCGCATCGACCGTCCAGGTGTACACCATCAGCCCGCGTTCATGCGCAGCTTTGCACAAGTCGGCGGTGACCATGTCCCAGCGCGGATTTATCGAATAGGCGCGCATCGCAACCGCGTTCATCATCAAGTCGACCGGCTTTTCCTCGGCGAGCAAACCGACTCGAATATTAAAATGCAGCTGCTGAATTTTCTTCAGATAATCCCAGTCAAAGCTCGACACGACACTGTCGCCGAACGCATTGCGCGCCTGCATGATCTGAGCAACCAGATTCTCGACGCCGCCCGCCTTCAACTCAATATTCAACCCGCACTTCCCGGCGGTAACGTAAAACACTTCATCAAGGGTGGGAATCCGCTCGCCCCTGATTGCACCAGCTTTGAACTTCGCGCCCGCATCGAGTCTCTTGAGCTCCTCGAGCGTCAACTTCGCAACTTCGCCCTTGCCGTCGGTAGTGCGCTCAACCGTATCGTCATGGATAACGACGACGGCGCCGTCGCGCGTAAGCTGCACGTCGAGCTCGCACATATCCGCACCCGCGTCGATCGCAGCACGAAACGCGCTAAGGGTATTTTCGGGGAAAGTACCGCTAGCCCCGCGATGGGCAATGTTCAGCAAACCCCGCCTCCACCACGATAAAAAAATCGAATTCCAATAATGCCCCAAGTTTACGCGCCCCCCGCGCGCAACCGCAAACCGACCATCAACAAGCCCCCTGATTCCATCACTGGGTGCAGGGATCACCCCGCCGGGAAGGTGAAACCCGCGGAGGGTTTCACATTAGATAAGGTTCTTCGTCACGCCACGAATCAGCCCTCGAAAGAGGCCCGCCCCGATGCCAAACTCTCCATCCAACGACCATGCAACGCGCGACCGCATCCCGCCGAAGTTACACGCGTGCGATATTCCGCACGCACGCGCATCTGGCCGATGAAGCCGCGGGAATTCTCGTTGCGGGCGGCGCGCTTGGATGCGCCGTTGCCGGGATGAAACTCCCCCGCGCGCGCGAGGACAAAACAGTCGCCCTCGAGGCATACTTCGACGCCATCTCCGCCGCTGATCTGTCACGACTCAAGCTCTCACTGGAGCAGGCCGGGATGCTCGCGGACGGCAGTGTCGATGGCACGGCGCGGAGAATCGTTGACCCTGGATGGGCCACACTGTGGATGAAACGCTTCGGTCCGTTTCGCGTCGGTCGCCGAATCCTCATCGTGCCGCCATGGAGACGCCAGAATGAAACCGGCCGCACGACAATCGTAGTCCAGCCGGCGCAAGCGTTCGGCACCGGCCACCATCCGACGACCGCCGGGGCCCTGCGCGCGATCGAAGCGATCGTCGCAGCGCACGCGCCGCGATCAATCCTCGACGCCGGCACCGGCTCCGGCATCCTGGCGATCGCCACCGCACTGATGGGCAAGCGCAACGGCGACATAATCGCGATCGACATCGATCCAACGGCGCTGGAGAACGCACGCGCCAACGCGCGCCTCAATGGCGTCGAGAAGTCGATCCGATTCTCATCGGTGCCACTCACTTCGATACATCGCCACTTCGATCTAATCGTCGCGAATATCTTAAGCGGAACGTTGATCGAACTTGCGCCGCATTTGAAAAAACTGGTCGCACCCGGCGGACGCCTCGTCCTCGGTGGCTTCCTCGCCGACGAAGCTGACGAAGTGCTGAGCCACTATCGCTCGCCGCTCCGATGCGTCAGTCGCAAGACGCATCGCGGATGGACGACGATCGTGATGGCGCGAGCCGCACGCTGATGCCATCGCAGCCCCGCCGCTTTTCGATCGCACACGCACCCGACGCATCCGGCTTGGTCTATGTCGAGGGCGCGGAATTGCATCATATGCGGACAGTCCTGCGCATCCCCATCGATGCGCGCGTGTCTTTGCTCGATCCTTCCGGCGTCGAACATCACGGCGTGATCGATCATTATGACCGCGACCGCGCCGTGATCCGGATAGAGTCATCGTCAATCTCGCCCGCTCGACCTCGAGTCATTCTCGCCGCCGCAATCATCAAAGGCCCGCGCATGGATTTCATCGTCGAGAAAGCCGGTGAGCTAGGCGTGTCCGAGCTGTGGCCGCTGGTCTGCGCGCGCGGATTGGTTCGTTCGCCGGGAACAGAACGGCTCGCGCGATGGCGTCGGCTCGCGCTCGCAGCGGCCAAGCAGAGCCAGTCTCCATCCGCGATGAACGTCCGCGAGCCAATCAGTCTCGATGCCTTGATTCGCAGCGTACCGCCCGAAACTCTAGCCATAATCTGCGCGCAAACTGCCCAGCCGCTCAGCCGCGTGATTCGACGCGCACATCCGCGTGCGATATTGATAGCGATTGGACCGGAGGGCGATTTCGATGACGACGAACGCGCCACAGCCGCCAACGCTGGCTTCGTCGCCGCCGGACTCGGACCGAATCGCCTCAGAAGCGAGACGGCGGCTCTGGGAGCCGTCAGCATAGCACAGGGGTTGCTTCACGATGCCGAAGAGCCAGGGGAAGATGCCGAATCGGAATAAAAGGGACGCGAATAAATTTGCGTTCCTGATGGATCCGCTCGACAAGGTGATCGTCGATAAGGACACGACCTTCGTGTTCATGCTCGAGGCGCAATTTCGCGGCCACGATATTTATTTTCTCGAGCTGCGCGACCTCTACGCGCGCGGCCGGCATGTAAAGGCACGGGCGCGGCGATGCGAACTGACGCGGCGCGGCAATCCTCACTACAAGTTTCTCGACGACGGCGCCGATTATCCGATCGAGCATTTCGACGCGGTCTTCATGCGCAAGGATCCGCCCGCCGATGCGGCCTATCTTTACGCGACGATGCTGCTGAGCCTGGCCGACGAACAGCAAACGTTCGTGCTCAACAATCCGGCCGGGCTTCGCGAGGCGAACGAAAAGCTCTACTCGCTGAATTTTCCCGATGCGATTCCCCCGACGCTCGTGACCTATGAAATTCCAAAGCTCAAAGCGTTTCTTGACGAGCAAGGCGGCGAGATGATCGTCAAGCCGCTGGATGGGCACGGCGGCGAGGGCGTGTTCCTGGCGACGTCGAAAGATCGCAATCTCGGCGCGATCCTCGAGACCGTGACCCAGTTCGAAACGCGGCTCATCATGGCGCAGCGCTATCTGCCCGAGGCTCGCAAAGGCGACAAGCGGCTGATCGTGCTGAACGGCGATCCGCTCGGATGCACGCTGCGGGTGCCGCGGGACGACGAGCATCGCGGCAACATCCACGTCGGCGGCAATTGCGTGAAGGCGCAAATCACGGAGCGCGATCGTGAAATCTGCCGGATGCTGAAACCGCGGCTGGAACGCGACGGTCTGTACTTCGTCGGCCTCGACATCATCGGCGACTATCTGACCGAGGTGAACGTGACGAGCCCGACTGGAGTGCAGGAAATCGACCGGCTCGACAGCGCCAACCTCGAAGGCAAGGTGATCGATTTTGTCGAGTCGCGAGTGGCGGCGCTCAAGGATTGAGAAGGCCGTTGCGCGGCGGCGCAATCATCGGTACGAATGAAGGTTCGCCTCATCGCGCACGCGCACAAGCACGGTGGGCAGGTAGCTCAGTCGGTAGAGCAAAGGACTGAAAATCCTTGTGTCGAGTGTTCGATTCACTCCCTGCCCACCAACATACGTTTTGGCATTTACGTAACCAGCCTGCCGCTCCCTGAAGATTCCTAATTGTCGGGTGCGCGCCCGTTTGATAGACCCTGAGGTAGGCTCCGTCTGGAGGACATCATGAAGATTAAGGTCGCGCTGATTGGAATCGTTGCGGCGTTGGTTTTTGCGCTCGCGTCCGCGCAGCCATGTTCTGCGATGGGTGGTCTCATAGGTGGTAGCATTGGTGTAGGTCCGATGGGCGGGTCTGCGCCATATGTTCGCGCAGCTCCCTGGGCTGGCGATGTGCCCGGGGAACCACAAGGACAAGGGCAGCAGAATTTCTGGAAGCAGGCTGCCGCTCGACGGGCGGCATTGGCGAAGACCGAGTTACATTTCGATCTCAGCCAGTGCCAGCAAATCGAAACAGGATTGTACAACTGTTCCGCCACTGACAAGCCTATCTGCAACGGCGAGTACAAAGGCCAGGCCGAATGTGTGGGGGTCGGACCGACCGGCGGCGTGTTCGTCCAGACCAGATCCGCCAACTAGCAGAAGGCTGACTCGCCTGCCTGAGTTCGCGTCCGTCGGGCAACTTGATCGCGCTGCTCGATACGACGACCTCAAAATTTCCTCACGACTAAATACATAGAGCCGAATTCGGGTCGGTAGATATTTCCGTATCGGCCTCATTTTCGGTCTAACTCTCCTTCGAACATTCCCAATTTTTCGCGATTTTTCGATCCCTGAAACTGGCATTGTCGATGCATCGTATCCTTTACATGCGGGCTATTACGCCCACATCTCGCCATTTTTTTTGGAGGTACCAGGAATGAAACTTCGAACTTTTTTCACCGCCGCGGCTCTGACGGCTTTATTCGCGGCTGCGCCGGTGATTGCTCGTGCGGACCATTTTGGCGATTGGGACGACCATCATGAATGGCACGACGCACACTGGTGGCATGACAACCATCCCGGCTGGGTCTGGCATCATCATCCCGAGTGGGTGAACGCATATCCGGAATGGCGCGCCTACGACGGCGACTACGACGAGGCGCATGTGTGGCACGACCGCGGTTGGTGGTACAACAACCATCCGGAATGGGTCCGCGAACATCATCACGATTGGGCTCGATGGCATGACGACGACTGACGCAAGTTAGTCGTCTTTTGTTTTGGGGTTGTTCAGTTCGATTTTGCGCGAGCGCGGCTCAGGTCAGAAGCATCCGGGGTAAGTCCCGCGAATCCTTCGGCCTCGCGTCTCGCGCAATTTTTTTCACCGCTTCTCGGTTGCTTGAAATAGTCCGCTGATGTGATCTTGCCGGCATGGGAACCAAACACGCGACGCCAAAATCGAGCCGGCCCTACATGCCGGGTTACGGAATCCTCGACGCCGCCGAAGGCCGCGGACTATTGCCTTGGGAGTGGGCCGTCGAGCGCTTGACCAAAGCGCGCAACTATTGGGTGGCGACCACGTGTCCCGATAGCCGGCCGCATTGCGTGCCGGTCTGGGGCGTCTGGCTCGACGACACGTTCTACTTCAGTAGCGGCACGAAGTCGCGCAAGGCACGCAATCTGGCGGCGAATCCAAATTGCGTCGTATGCCCCGAAGACGGAACCCAGGCGGTTTCGCTCGAGGGCTTCGCCGAAAACATTACCGACATGGAAACGATCCGGCGAATCGTCGAGGCCTACAATACCAAGTACCAGTGGGATTTGAAGCCTGAGACGGTGCTCGACATGGGGCCGATGTTCGCCGTGCGTCCACGCAAAGTGATTGCGGTGGACGCGACGCCCGGCGAATTTCAGGGCAGCGCGACGCGTTGGCAGTTCGAACCGAACTGAAGCTGCCGTCACGCGCCGTGAGAGCGGACCGGACCGCGCTCGCGCACGCCGTTGGCGTGGCGCAGGCTCGACAACGGGCGATGCCGCCGCATCTGGTAACGCCGCGACGGCAGGTCGTCGATCGTCAGAATCCGCAAGCGATCGAGCAGGTAACGCGGTTCGATCCCAAGCGCCGCGCAAAGATTGTCGAAGCTGAAAATATCGCCGCGGCGGGAGCCGGCTCGCGCACCCTCGAACCAGTTCCTGACCTCGATAAATTCGCGGCGGCGCTCGCCGTCTTTCGCCTTGGCGTATCGCAGGTAACATCGAATGGCATCTTCGAGAACCGCCAGCAGAAGTTTCAGTTCGCCTTCGATCACGTGATTTCGCCTGACCAGATCGGCGTACTGTCCCGGCAACAGCAGGCCGGCGTCAATTGTTTTTTCGTGCGGTGAAGTTTCGTCTGACATCGGATGCCCCCAAATATGGAAAGCGCGAGAATAAAGTTCGCGCCACGGTGAAGGTACCAGACGAGTGTTGCGACAATATTAACTCGCGAAGACGAATAATCCTACAAAGTGAAGTGGCCGATGCTCAGGATCACCTCGAGCAAAATCAACAGCACGACGATGACTTCGAGCAACACCAGCCGGCGATCGCGCGCGACGTCGAGCACCAGCACCAGCGAGTCCTGGATGCTCTGCAGCTTGCTGGTCAGCGCGGCGTAACGATCGACGAGGTCGAATTCGTCGCGCAGATCGTCGTAGATGAGATCCATCGCGGGGTCTTCCCAGGCCGCGTCGGGCTTGTCGAGCAGGTGCAGGACCGCGAGAACTTCGGTCCGCGTCGAGATCGCCTCGCCGATGAAGCGATGCAGCGGCGTTATCCGATACGGCACGGTACCGCGGGTCGCCATCCGATCGACCAACTGCGAGGTGCGCGCGAAGAGGTCGTCCACGATGCGCTCGTAGTACTCCATCGCAGCGCTCTGCCCTACGGTCAGCGCAACGATTCCGGCGCGCTGCGAAGTTAGCTTGTCAACCCGCAGCATCCCGTCTGAAATTCCGATCTTCGAAACGGGATCCTCGAACACCGAATAATCTTCGCGGATGATTCGCGTCGTGAGTTTGGGCAGGACCTGGGTGAGGCGGCCGAAGATGCGCTCGCGCTGCTCGGCCGGGACGTCGTGGGTCACAATCGCGCCGAAAGGAAAGATGTAGAGACCGCCATCGGCACCCGCCGGCACGAACATTTCGAGCGGCGAGGTCCTGGCCTCCGGAAATGCAGGCCCAATCTGGCGCAGCGAGAAATTCTCCTCGAACGCCACCGCATAGAATTGATGAATCCGGCTCGCCATCCACTATTTCCCAGAGCCAGAACGGTTTCGAATAGCTCGTCAGGCTGTCAATAGCGCGCGAAATTCCTCGTCTGTGGTATATGAAATCACTCACCACAAGATTCCAAGGAGCGAGCAATGATTGAAGAAGCAATCGAGATTCGCACGACCGACGGGACCGCCGACGGACTGCTTTATAGAGAAGAGGGCCAGCGCCGGCCGGGCGTCATCCATCTGACGGACATCGGCGGCATTCGCAAGTCGCATCGCGACATGGCGCGGCGACTGGCGGAGAAAGGCTACACCGTGTTGGTGCCGAACGTGTTTTATCGCACGACCAAGCCGCCGGTTGTGGATATCACCATCGGCTTGGGGGACGAGCGCACGATGAAGCGGTTCGGCGAGTTGCGGGCGCCGCTGACTCCTGACGCCGTCGAGCGCGACGCGACTGCCTACGTGAATTTTCTGACTGGTCACAGTGCCGCGAGCGCAGGATCGATCGGCGTCGTCGGCTACTGCTTCACCGGAGCATTTGCGATGCGCACGGCTGCTGCGATGCCCGCCAAAGTTGCCGCAGTCGCGTCATTTCACGGCGGCGGCCTCTATACCGATGAGCCCACGAGCCCGCATCTGGTGGTGCCGCGAATCAAGGCTCGGCTCTACTTCGGACACGCGACCAAGGATCGCAGCATGCCGGCCGAGGCGATCGAAAAGTTCGATCGCGCGCTCGCAGCTTGGGGCGGAAAATACCAGAGCGAAGTGTATGACGGTGCGTTTCACGGTTGGACTACCGCCGACGCGCCGGTTTACAACCAGCCGCAAGCAGAGCGCGCGTTTGAAAAGCTGACGGAATTGTTCGCGAGCACACTGAAGTAAGTGCGTGAGAGCCTCCGCTATTTTCACGGCGCGCCTGGCAGTCGCGATCGCTCTCGTTGTCTCCCTCGCCGCGCCCGCAATTGGCAACGATCCGTCCGCGCCCGATCGCGCGTTCAGAGCGCAAGTCACGCAGTTCGTCGAGGCTGAGCTGCAGCTTTATCCCGAGCGTGCGACGCATTTGGGAGATCATCGCTTCGACGATCGAGTTGACGACGTCACCGCGGGTGGTATCGACGAGGTAATACGTCACGCGAAGAAGTGGCTCGCGACATTTAGCGCCGACGATCCGAAGCAGCTATCGCCCGCGGACGAAGCGGATCGCGAATGGCTGGCGGCCCATCTCGACGGCGAATTGCTATGGACGGAACAAGTCCGCAGCTACCAGCGCGATCCGGAAATGTATCTGCCGACTGCGTCGGTAAACGCCCTCATCAAGCGCGAGTTCGCGCCCGTCGAGACACCGGATGCGTTCGGTGACCGCGCGCGAGGTCGGTGCGCTTCAGAATCTCGATGCTGCGAGGAGGCAACCTCAAGCCCTCACTGACGCCGAAGGTCTTCGTGGAAATCGCGCTTCAGCAAATGCCGGCGACGATCGGATTCTTCAACGATGATGTTCCGCTCGCGTTCGCCAAAGTCGCCGACGGTCCTGATAAGCAGGCGTTCGCGAAGGCGAATACGAACCTCGTCGCCGCGATCCAGGATTACTCTCAATGGATGAAGAGCGATCTCATGCCGAAAGCGTCAGGCGACTACGCAATCGGGGCCGACGCATATCGGCGGATGCTCAACGACGCCGACATGGTCGATATTCCCCTCGATCAGCTCGAGCAGGTCGGGGTCAAGGAACTGGCGCGCCTGCGAGATGAATTCCAGAAGACCGCGGCGCTAATCGATCCGAAGCGCTCGCCGGCCGACGTGATGGAATCGCTCAGCCGCGACCATCCTGACGCAACCCACGTGATACCGACCGTCGCGGCCGGCCTCGGCGACATCCGCGCGTACGTCATCGCGCATCATATTGCGACGATTCCGTCGGACGTGATGCCGATGGTGCGTGAAACCCCGCCATACGCGCGCGCGACGACGTTTGCGTCGATGGATTCGCCGGGCCCGTTCGAAAAAACACCCGAAGCATTTTATTACGTCACGCTTCCCGACCCGTCGTGGCCCGACGCCAAGAAGAATCAACTGCTCGCTTTCTATTCTGCCCCAAGCATTTCAGACACTTCGGTGCACGAAGTTTTCCCGGGCCACTACGTGCAGTTCCTCAACAATCGGCACAATCCGGATGTCGTTCGCCTGATTTATGGATCGGGCGCGGACATCGAAGGGTGGGGCTTGTACTGCGAGCAGATGATGCTCGACGAGGGTTTACATGACGGCGATTCGAAATATCGTCTGGCGCAATTGCAGATGGCGTTGATGCGCGCGTGCCGGTACCTCGTCGGCCTCAGAATGCACACTCAAGGGATGACAGTCGATCAAGCCGCGAAGTTTTTCGAAGACAATGCTTACCAGACGCCGCACAACGCGATGGTCGAGGCACTGCGCGGCACCGGCGATCCCGGCTACCTCCGCTATCAACTGGGCAAGTTGATGATTTTGAAATTGCGCGAGGACGTACGCAAACAGCAAGGCGCGGCATTCGATCTCGGAAAATTTCACGACGCGTTTCTCAAGCAGGGCGCGGTCCCGATCAAGCTGATCAGGCGCGCGATGCTCGGGAGCGACGGTTCCCTGCTCTAGCGACTAGAGCGACGACTTGACGGGACGGCCGGAGATTACTTCGTCGATCAGTCCGTACTCGACGGCTTGCGCGGCGGACATGAAGTTGTCGCGGTCGGTGTCCTTCTCGATCTTCTTCACGTTCTGACCCGTATGATGAGCAAGAATGTCGTTCAGGATCTCGCGAAGACGCAACGCCTCACGCGCATGAATCTCGATATCGCTCGCCTGGCCTTCGAAACCGCCCGACACCTGATGGATCAGTATCCGCGAGTGCGGCAGCGCGTATCGCTTCCCCTTGGCTCCTGCGGCCAACAAGAGCGATCCCATGCTGGCGGCCTGGCCTACGCATAGCGTCGAGACGGGAGGCTTCACGAATTGCATCGTGTCGTAAATCGCGAGGCCCGCGGTGACTGATCCGCCCGGCGAGTTGATGTACATATTGATTTCGCGCTCGGGATCCTCGGACTCGAGGAACAGGAGTTGCGCGGTGACCAGGTTGGCGAGGTCGTCGGTGACGGTGCCGCCCAGGAACACGATTCGGTCCTTGAGCAGTCTCGAATAGATGTCGTATGAACGCTCGCCGCGGCCGGTCTGCTCGACTACGTATGGTACTAGTACACTCATGCTTCAAAGGTACTATTTGGATGCGTAACTGGGAAGGGATTTGGCGCCGGGTTTTGGCAACGGCATTGACGATATTGATTGGCAGTGCGAGCGCTGGGGCGGCGCCGCCGATGGACAAGAACTTTTATCTGCCTGATGCGACGGCGTCGAAGATCGTTTCTGTCACGAAGGAGGGCAATCCGGAAGCCGAGGTGATCGTTCTGACCGAGGCGGTCGCGATCAAGGAGACGGGACCCAAGGAGACGGTCGCGAAATTTGGCGAGGTTTACGCATTCTCGCCGACGTTCCTCGCGATTCGGCGCGAAGTGCCGACGATGCTCACGTTCTGGAACCTTCAGCCCGACGACGAGCACGACTTCATGCTCGCAGCGCCGGATTCAACCGTGCTGATGCATCTGAAACTGATGCCGCTCACGAAGACGTCGTACATTTTCACTTTTCACAAGGACGGGATCTTTAATTTCTACTGTGCGGTGCATCAACCGGAGATGAACGGGCAGATTCTCGTGCTGCCAGCGACCAGCGCGAAGTGATAGTAGGGCCTAGGCGGGCTGCTCGATTCGGCGGATGGCGGCGTTGAGGCGATCGACGGTGCGGCGCTTGCCGAGCACTGCAATCACTTCATAGATACCGGGACTGACGGTGCCGCCGGTGAGCGCGACGCGGACTGGCTGCGCTAGTTGGCCCAGCTTCAGGTTGAACTTCGTAAGGACCGATTCGAAGACCGCTTGTATAGACGCTTCGGTGAACTCGCCCTCGCCTGCCTCGAGTCCAGCCGCCAGCGCGCGTAGTGGCTCGGCAATTTCCGGCTTCAGAAATTTCGCCGAGGCCTTCGCATCGATTTCGATGTCGTCCTTTAGATAAAACGACGCGAAGTCCACCAGCTCAACGAGTGTCTTGGCGCGCTCGTGCAGGGTTGCGACGGCTTTTTCGAGCCATGCGTCGTCGCCCGGAATCGTCCATCCGCGTTTTGCGATTAATGGTTTTATCTCGGCGACCAATTGCGAGAGCGGCCGTGCTTTCAGGTAGTGAAAATTAAGCCAGAGCAATTTCTCGGCGTTGAATACGCCGGCTGATTTTCCGCACGCCTCGAAGCCAAAAAACTCGATCAACTCGTCCTTTGAGAAAATTTCCTGGTCGCCGTGCGACCATCCGAGGCGCGCCAGGTAGTTCAGTAGCGCCTCCGGGAAATAGCCAGCCTCGCGATACGCGACGACCGACGTCGCGCCGTGACGCTTGGACAGCTTCGAGCCGTCGGGACCCATCACCTGCGGGAGATGAGCGAAGGCTGGCGGCGTGAAGCCGAACGCATACGCCATCTGCATCTGGCGCGGAGTGTTCGAGACATGGTCGTCGCCGCGAACGATGTGGGTCACGTGCATGTCAACGTCGTCGAGGATGCTCGCGAAGTTGTAAATCGGCGAGCCGTCCGAACGCACGATAATGAAATCGTCGAGCTCGCTGTTCTGGAAGACGATGCGGCCCTTCACCAGATCGTCGACGACGGTCTCGCCGTCCAGCGGCATCGCGAATCGGATCGTGTAGTTGCGATCGGCGGATTTATCGGGCAGCGCCAGGTCCGGTAGGGAAGTCAAGATTGCGGCATTTGCGATCGTACACAGGCCGGCGATGCTCGCGCTCGGCCTGCTTGCGCTTGGCGTCGAGTTCCTCGGCCGAGCAGTAGCATGGATATGCTTTGTGCTCGCGCAAAAGTTTCAGCGCCGCCTCGCGATGCCGTGCGACTCGATTGGTCTGGAAGTATGTCTCGTCGGGCGGGCCTTCGTCCCATTCCATCCCGAGCCATTTCAAGTCCGCGAGTTGTTCTTCGAGCGATTCTTTCGTCGATCGCTCAATATCGGTGTCGTCGATGCGCAGAATGAATGTGCCGTGGTTGTGCCGAGCGTACAGGTAGGCGAACAGCCCCGAGCGAACGTTGCCGATGTGCAGCGAGCCGGTAGGACTCGGCGCGAAACGCGTGCGAACCGTCATCACTCCCACTCGATCGTCGCCGGCGGCTTCGACGTGATGTCGTAAACGACGCGGTTGACGCCCTTGACCTCGTTGGTAATCCGGCTCGACACGCGCGCGAGAAAGGCCGGATCGAGCCGCGCCCAATCCGCCGTCATCCCGTCCATCGACTCGACTGCGCGAATCGCGATGACGCTTTCGTAGCTGCGGCCGTCGCCCATCACGCCGACCGTCTTGAGTGGCAGCAGGACCGCGAACGCCTGCCAGAGTTTGAGGCCGAAGCCCGCGGCCGCGGTTTCTTCCATCACGATTGCGTCGGCGCGCCGGAGCAAGTCGAGCCGATCGCGCGTGACCTCGCCGACGATTCTCACCGCCAGGCCGGGGCCTGGGAACGGCTCGCGATCAACGATCTCTGGTGCGAGCCCGAGCTGGCGCCCTGCTTCGCGGACCTCATCCTTGAACAGTTCGCGCAGCGGCTCGACGAGTTCCAGGCGCATCCGCTCCGGCAATCCGCCGACATTGTGATGGCTCTTGATCACCTGCGACGGACCCTTGAACGAAACCGATTCGATCACATCGGGGTAGAGCGTTCCCTGGCCGAGAAATTTTGCGCCCTTGACCACTTCCTCGGACTCGAACACGTCGATGAAGGTATGCCCGATGATGCGGCGCTTCTGCTCGGGGTCAATCACGCCCGCGAGCCGCGACAGGAACAGTTCGGACGCATCGGTGACTTTCAGATCGATTCCGAGCTGGCCTGCGAAGGTATTTTCCATCCGCTCGCGCTCGCCCGCGCGCAGCAATCCGGTATCGACGAACACGCAATGCAGGCGCGAGCCGATTGCGCGATGTATCAACGCCGCCGCCACTGACGAATCGACGCCGCCCGACAATCCCATCAGGACTTTGTCGGTCGGGCCGACCTGCTTGCGAATCTCGGCGAGTTTGGTCTCGACAAAATTCGCCATGGTCCAGTCGCCGCGCTCGCCGCAGATTTTCAGCACGAAGTTGCGCAGCACTTGCGTGCCGCACGGGGTGTGAACGACCTCCGGATGAAACTGGATTCCTCGCAGACGGCCGTCGCGCGACTTGAACGCCGCGTACGGCGAGTTGTCGCTGTGTGCAATCGCGCACAGCGCGCCCGGAATTGCCTCGACGCGATCGCCGTGACTCATCCAGACGCGATGTTCGCGGCCGTCGAGGCCCTCGAACAGCGTGTCGTCGCCGTCTATCACCAAGGTCGCCGGCCCGTATTCGCGTTGTCGCGAGCTGACGCTGCGCGCGCCCATGTGCTGCGCGATTACGTAGAGCCCGTAGCAGATTCCGAGGACGGGGCAGTCGAGGTTGAGCACTTCGTCGGCGATATCGGGCGCATTGTCGTCGTAGAGGCTGGCGGGTCCGCCGGAAAGAATAATTCCGCGAGGGTTGAGCGCACGGATTTTATCGAGCGCGAAATTGAACGGATGGATTTCGCAATACACGTTCGCCTCGCGCACGCGCCGTGCGATCAGCTGCGTGTACTGGCTGCCGAAATCTAAAATCAGTATCACTGTACGTTGAAATATACCGGACGCGGCGCGGGGTAAGAAACGCCGCCGCGCGCCGGTCCACAAGTGTAACCAAGGCGCGCCTCCGGAACAGAGGCGGAATCTTGAATCGCGCGCGAAAAATGCGCGCTGGACAAGGTCCCTCTCCTTAAATCCTCTCCCGACGGGAGAGGGGAAGAGAGACCAAGCAGCTATGAGCGCTTACTTATGGTTCTTTGCGATCGGGATTGAGTAGTCGCGGTCCAGCACGTACTTCTGAGCGTCCTTGCTCCACACGTACGCCTGGTGTTCCTCCATAGAGGGACAGCAATGAGCGTCGCTGCCAACCCAGCTTCCGGACTTCAGGACAAGTTTGTCTGCGGAAGCTTCCTCGACGTTGACGCGCTCAGCGAAAATGTCATGGAAGAGCGCCGTAACCTTTCCGGCCCGACAGCCGAGTACAAGCAAATCCATCCAACCGCCAGAACCAGTCAGGTGCTCCGATTCGACCACAATGAGACGGCGGTCGTCCGCTATATTACGGTCTTCGTGGACAGCCACCTTCCAGTCACACTCTTTTGGATCGTCTTCATCTTCCGAGTAGCAACCCGTACCGATGCGAGAAATCTAAACTGCCTGAACTGCCTAAAATACTTATGAGACGAGCGGCCTTAGCCTTTCGCAAGTCGCTGCACGGAAAGTCTTTTGCCAAGCCGAGACCGTGCGCACTCCGAAAAGAATCGCAACTGAGATCGTGAACGCGAGGGATCTTCGTTTACGCATTGAGTTCGCAATACACGTTGGCTACGCGCGGGCGGGTTTGGTGCGGGGGGCGGGGCGGTTGCGGGGCTTGCCGCGGGTGGGGCGCGGCGGGGCGCCTTGCACCCATGAGCGGCCGGTGCGCTTAAAGTCCAGTCGCAGGGGAGTGCCGACGAGGCCGAGCGATTTTCGGAATCGGGTTTCGATGAAGCGCACGTAATGCGCCGGGATGCCGCGCTCGACGTTGGTGAAGAAGCGAAGTCGCGGCGGCGCGTTGCCGACCTGCGTCACGTACATCAGATTCAAGCGGCGGCGATCGACCTGCGGCGGATCCATCGCAGCGGTCGCCTCGGCCAGCGTTCGATTGAGCCGCGAGGTCTGAAAAACCGCGCGCCAGGAATCGCCCGCCTGCGTTGCCGCCGGGATGATGCCGTCCACGCCGTCGCCGGTCACCGCCGAGGTGAAGACCATCGAGGCGTATTCGAGGAACGGGTAGCGCTCATGCGCGTCGCGAACGAAGGTCGCAACCTTGCGCCCCGACTTCGCCGCGACGTCCCATTTGTTGCACACGATCACCATCGCGCGATCGCTGGTGTCCACCAGCCGCGCCAGGCGCGCGTCCTGGTCGGTGATTCCCTCGCTCGCGTCGATCACCAGCAGCACGACGTTGGCGCGGCGGATGGTTTCGATCGCGCGGCCGACCGAATGATGCTCGAGCTCGCCTTCGACCTTCGGCGGACGCCGGATTCCGGCGGTGTCGATCAGCAGCACGTCGCGGCCGTTGGACGAGAGCCGCACGTCCACCGGGTCGCGCGTAGTGCCGGGAGTGTCGTCGACGATGGCGCGCTCGAATCCGGATAGACGATTGAGCAGCGACGACTTGCCGACGTTGGGGCGGCCGATCAGCGCGAGTCTCAAATCTGGCGCGGGCGCAACGGCGCTTTCGCGCTCGGGCAGGCGGGCGACGACTTCGTCGAGCAGCTCGTCGACACCGCGTCCGTGCGCGGCCGAAATGAAAAACAAGTCGTCGCCACCGAGCGCGTAGAATTCGGAAGCCTGGGACTCTTGTCCCGGCGAATCGATCTTGTTGACCGCCAGAATGAGCGGGCATCCGGTTTCGCGCACCAGCGCGAGCGCTTCGGAGTCGGCCTCGCTCAGCCCTCCCCTGCCGTCGAGCATGAAGACGACGACGTCGGCGACTCCGACTGCGGCGAGCGCCTCGGTGACGATACGTTCGGTCATCCGCTCATGGCCGCCGAGCTCGAGGCCGCCGCTATCGATCACGACAAATTCGCGATCGCCGTATTTGGCGCGCGCGAAATTCAGATCGCGAGTCGTGCCAGGGATCGCGCTGGTAATCGCGCGGCCACCTTTTGCGATTCGATTGAACAGAGTCGATTTGCCGGCGTTCGCGCGCCCGACCAACACGACGGCGGGCAGACCCTCGGCCGCAATCCGCCGCGCCTCATCGCCGGTTGCTTTTGCGTGGCTTGGTCACAGTCCGAACTCGGCGAGCTTGCGCGGGTCGCGAGTCCAGTCGCGCTCGACTTTGACGACGATTTCCAGGAATACGCGCGCGCCGAGAATTTCCTCGAGCTCGATTCGCGCCGCAGTTCCGATTTCCTTGAGGGTGGCGCCGCCGGCGCCGATCAGCATGCCCTTGTGCGACTCGCGATCAACGACCACGGTCGCGCCGATCCGTTTGAGCTTACGTTCTTCGTCGTCTTCGAATTTTTCGACTTTGACGGCGGTCGAGAATGGAATCTCCTGGCGCATTTTCAGAAATATTTTTTCGCGCACGATTTCTTCCGCGATCATTCGCTCGGTCTGATCGGTATAATCATCCGGCGACATCAGATCCGGGCTCTCGGGGAGCATCCGCTTGAGCGTCACAAGCAACTCCTCGAGGTTTTCGCCGGTGCGCGCGCTGATGGGAACGATTTCGGCGCCGGGAAAGCCGCGGTTGATTTCCTCGATCAGCGGGAGCAGTTGCGCGCGCGGAATGCGATCGACCTTGTTGATCGCGACCACGGTCGGACGGCCGAGCGCGCGAATATCGATCAACACGGCGCGATCTCCGGGATTGAGATGATCGCCCGCTTCCACAACGGCCAGAATGACTTCGCCCTCAGCGATCGCGCGGCGCGCGGTCTGCACCATGCGCTGGTTGAGTTGCTTTTTCGCTTCGTGGAGACCGGGCGTGTCGATCAGCAGGATCTGCGCGTCGGGGTCGCTGCGGATTCCGAGAATTCGGCGGCGCGTGGTCTGCGGGCGCGGCGTGACGATCGCGACCTTGTGGCCGACCAACTTATTGACCAGCGTGGATTTGCCGACGTTGGTGCGTCCCGCGACTGCGACGAATCCCGCGCGATGCTCACCCATCGCGCTCACCGCGTTCCTCTTCGATTCGATCCAGCGCGAGGCGCGCGGCGGCCTGCTCGCTCTGCTTCTTGCTGCCGCCTTCCGCCACGCCGAGGTCGCGTCCCGCGATTCGGATTCGAGTGGTGAAGCGCTTGGCGTGATCAGGTCCTTCCGAGCCGACCAGTTCGTAAACCGGCTGCGTGCGAAAATGCCGATACGCGATTTCCTGCAGTTCGGTTTTGTAATCGCGCTCGGCGGAAGGCCCGCCGATATCATTTTCAAACAGGCGCTCGACCACTTGCTGCGCGGGCGCAAGTCCGCCGTCGGTGTAGATTGCGCCGATCACCGCCTCGAACACGGCGGCCAGAATCGAGGTCTTCTCGCGGCCGCCGCTTTTTTCTTCGCCTTTACCTAAGCGCATCATCTCGTTCAGTGAAATCGCCTGCGCCTTGAGCGCCAGCGTGCGCGCGTTCACGATCGACGCACGCTGCTTGGAGAGCGGGCCTTCCTTGGCGGTCGGAAACTTACGCATCAGCAAGTCTGCAATCGCGAGATCGAGCACCGCGTCGCCAAGAAACTCGAGGCGCTCGTAATGAACGTCGGTGCCGACCGCCGCGCTCGGATGCGTCAACGCGGTCTCGAGCAGGTCCGCGCGCGCGAACGCATAGCCGAGCACCCGCTCGAGTTTATTGCCGGGATGATCAGGAGGGCCGGCCGCAGGCGGTTCGATCTGCCCGCGGCCAAGCAATCTCTCCAACCAGTTGGGTGCCTTCAACGGTTGACGCCTCCACCTCGACCTCGCGGTTTGTCAGTTCGTCGGGGCCCTGCGCGGATACCCGCAGGTAATTGCGGCTGTATCCTCGCAGCTTGCCATCCGTTCCACGGTCTTCAAGTAATACCTTAAGTTTTGTTCCGACGAAGCGGCGGGCGAAATCGACCCGTTTGCGATCGCCGAGTTCGCGCATCAGAGCCGCGCGCCGTTTGATTTCGGGCGGCGCTACCCGGCCCGAAAATTTCGCCGCGGTGGTTCCTGCTCGCACCGAATACGGAAACACGTGAAAGTATGCAAGCGGGATCGATTCGACGAAGTTAAAGTACGAGTCGAAATGCGCGCCGGTCTCGCCCGGAAACCCGACGATCAGATCGGTGCCAATTGCGGCGTCAGGCCACGCCGCGAGGACGCGATCGACGCGATCGCGAAAGTAGTCGCGTCGATAACGTCGGCGCATCCGCGACAAGGTCTCGTCGTCGCCGGATTGCAGCGGCAGATGCAGATGCGGGCAGAATTTTGGGCTGCTCGAAATTATTTTAATGATGCGGTCGGTCAACTCTTCGGGATCGAGCGAGCTGATGCGCACGCGATCGAGCGGGCATCGTTCGGCGATCATCTCGAGCAGCTCGGCGAGCTCAACCTGAGGTTCGAGATCCTTGCCGTAGCCGCCGAGATGGACGCCGGTGAGAACGACTTCCTTGAAACCACGCGTGTGAAGGTCGTCGAGGGCCGCCATCACGCGGCGCGGATCGACGCTACGTGAAGTGCCGCGCGAAAACGGCACGATACAGAAAGTACAGAACTGATCGCATCCCTCCTGCAACTTCAGAAACGCGCGCGTATGGCCGTCGAGGGTGACGGCGGCCATTTCAATTGGCGCTTTCTCTTTGCGCAGGTTGGTGACCATCACGCGCTCACCGGCTCCAGAAGCCACTGCGCGCTCGAGGTCGTCGAGACGGCCCAGTCCGATGACCGCATCGACCTCCGACGCTTTCGCCAGAACGTCCGGGCTCGCCTGCGCGAGGCATCCCGTCATAACGATGCGCGCGTTCGGATTGAGGCGGCGCGCTCGACGCGCGATCCGCAGACCCTCACTGTCGGCGCGATCGGTAATCGTGCAGGTGTTGACGATATAAACGTCGGCCTTTTCAGTGAATTCGCCGCGAACCATACCCAGGCCGCGGAGGCGCGACTCGATAATCGCAGAATCGTACTGATTGACCTTGCAGCCGAGGGTTGCGATTGCGAAGCGCGTTGCCATCGTCAACTCTCGAGCGCTCGTTCGATGAAGCCGCCGCCGATCACTTCGTCGCCGCGGTAAAAAACGCACGCCTGACCCGGCGTCACAGCGGGACCGCTCGATGCGAAGCGAATCTCCGCGCGGCGATCTGAAGCGATGCGCATGGTCGCGGGGAGCGCGCGATGGCGATAGCGAATCTTCACCTCGACGCGCACTTCGCCGGCCGGACGCGACCGAATCGTCAACGAGGCTGACTCGATTCGCGATGAGTCCCGAGGAATCGAGTTCGTCGCGACGGCCAGCGATGACCTCGCCGGAATCGGCGCGAATCTCGCGGACGTAGAGACGCTCGCCGCTCGCGACACCGAGACCGCGGCGCTGGCCGACGGTGAATCGATGCACTCCGGCGTGATCGGCCAGCCGCTTTCCTTCGCCGTCGACAATTGAACCGGGGCGGAGTTGCGCGGGAGTGCTTCGGCGCTCGACAAAGCGCGCGTAATCGCCGTCGGGAACGAAGCAGATTTCCTGACTCTCGGGCTTGTCGGCGGTCGCGAGTCCCAACCCGCGCGCGCGGGCGCGAACTTCGGTCTTGGTCATCGCGCCAAGCGGAAAAATTGTGCGGGCGAGTTCGTCCTGGCCGAGGGTGAAAAGAAAGTACGACTGATCCTTGGTCTCGTCCACGGCGCGCAGCAGGTGAAACTTGTTGTCGGCGCCCTGCTCTATTCGCGCGTAATGGCCGGTCGCGACGTAGTCAGCATTCAGGGCGCGGGCGCGGCTCCACAGGCGATCGAACTTGATCTCGCGATTGCACATGACGCAGGGATTCGGCGTGCGGCCGCCGAGATATTCGGAGACGAAGTTGTCAACCACGCGCGCGGCGAAGTCGGCGCGCAAATCGATCACGTAAAACGGAAAATCCATACGCTCGGCCACCCGACGCGCATCTTCGAAGTCGTCGTGCGAGCAGCAGGTGCCGCGACGCTTCGCGATCGGCGCGGTAAGCTCGGGTGCAAGGCGCATCGCGACGCCAACGACGTCATAGTCCTGCTCGCGCAGAATCGCCGCCGCGACACTGCTATCCACGCCGCCTGACATCGCGACCAGCACTCGGGGCTTCATCGCGCGCTCACCTCCGACAGAGGCTCGCTGTCGGCGACGCGCCGCCATATCGCGGGGATGATCGCAGCCGCCGCGTCAATTTCATCGGCGGTGTTGTTCCATCCGAGGCTGATTCGAAGTGAGCTGCGCGCGTCGGCGACGCTACACTGCATCGCGAGCAGCACGTGCGACGGCTCGACACTGCCAGCGGCGCACGCCGAGCCCATCGAAACTTCGACGCCTTCGAGGTCGAGCGCTATGAGCATGCTCTCGCCGAGCACGCCCGGAAACGTCAGGTTGAGCGTGTTCGGCAGCCTGCCGATCGTCGGGCCGTTCAAGCGAAGGCCGGGAATCGCCGCGCGCAAGCGCGTCAACAGCGACGCGGCCAGCGAATCGATTCGCTCCGACTCGGTCTTCGTCGCGTTCATTGCGGCGTCAGCCGATGCGCCGAACGCCACCGCGCCGAGCAGATTCGGCGTGCCAGCGCGCATGCCGTTTTCGTGCGGGCCGCCAAAAATCGTCGGCGCAAACTTTGCGTAGTCGCGAACGTAGAGCGCGCCGATGCCCGACGGCGATCCGAGCTTGTGGCCGCTTAGCGTCATCAGGTCGCAGCCGAGCGCGTTCACATCGACCTGAATCCGTCCGACCGCCTGTGCGCCATCGACGTGAAACAACGCGCCGGCCGAGCTGCAGCCGGATGCGAGCGGCGCGAGATCCTGAATCGTTCCGACTTCGGAGTTCGCGAGTCCGAGCGTTACTAGTGCCGTTTCGCTGTCGAGCGCATCGAGCACGCGCGCGGGATCGATTCGTCCGTCGGAGTCAGGCGCGACTCGCACGACCTCGAAGCCGCGGCGTTCCAGTTCCGCGAGCGGAGCGAGGATCGATGAATGTTCGATCTGAGATGAGATAATTTTGCGGCGTCGCGAGGCGGCAGTGATCGCGCCGAAGATTGCGAGATTGTTCGACTCGGTGCCGCCGCTGGTAAACACCATCTGCCGCGGATCGGCGCCGATCACCGACGCGACCTGGGCGCGCGCAGCTTCGAGCATCCGGCGCGACTTCTGACCCGAGCGATGCACCGACGAGGGATTCCCTCGCCCATCGGCCAGCAGCTGCGAAATCGCGGCGGCAGCTTCGGCGCGAAGCGGAGCGCCTGCGTTATGATCGAGGTAAATAGGCATGGACGGTTTGTTCGCCACCAGTGCGGCGATTAGCTTATCTTACACTTATCCTTGGAAAAAGACGGGTTCCCCGCGTGACGCAGGCAGCATCGAGCGCAAACATAATCGTGATTGGCGCGGGCGTAGTGGGATGCTCGGTCGCGTTCCATCTCGCGCGGGCCGGTGCGCGCGTTCGGGTATTCGACAAGGGCGGGATTTGCGCCGGAATGTCGGCACGGTCCGGCGCGCTGGTCAGGATGCATTACACGTTCGCGCCGGAAGCCGAACTGGCCTGGAAGAGCCATCGCTACTTCGTGAACTGGATCGAGATGGTCGGCGGGCGATGCGGTTTCGTCGAGACAGGTTTCGCGGTCGTGGTCGGCGAGCGAAATGCGGCGCGGCTGCGGGCGAACGTCGCGATGCTCCAGCGCGTCGGTGTCGATACCGAAATTGTGACTGCGGCAGAGTTACAGAAGCTCGAGCCTCACGCATTCATCGATGATGTCGCGCTCGCGGCGTTCGAGCCGCAGAGCGGATACGCGGATCCGGTTGCGACAACCGAGTCACTGGCTGCTGCGGCGAAACGTCACGGAGCGGAGTTCTCGACGAATACGGCAATTGCGCAGATCGTGCATCGCGGTGGACGAGCGACGGGAGTCGTCGATAGCAACGGGCACATCCACGAGGCGGACGCGGTATGCATTGTTGCAGGCCCGTGGACGGACGCGCTGCTTGCGCCGCTCGGGGTGAAGATAGGGATCAAGAGCGAGCGAGCGCAGATCGCATTCTTCAAACGGCCGCCTCAACTGAAACACTGCATCTATATAGATACGATTGCCGGCAGCTACTTTCGGCCGCATGGCGATGATTTGACGCTGGCCGGGCTCGGCGGATGGAAAGCGGAGACAGAGGCGAATCCCGACGACTTTCGCGAGTCCAACGACGACGACTTCGTCGCGGCGGTGCGCGAGCGGCTTGCGAAGAGGATTCCCGCGATGGCCGATGCGCCCTACTCTCGCGGTCACGCCGGAATTTACGACGTCAGCCCGGACGCGCGCGCGGTGATGGGAAGCGTACCAACTATTGACGGCCTTTTCGTCGCGGCGGGATTCAGTGGGACGGGATTTAAAACTGCGCCGGCGGTTGGCGCGTCGATGAGCGAGCTGATTTTGACCGGTCGCAGCACGACGGTTGATCTGACGCCGTTCAGTTTCGAGCGAATATTGAGCGGGCGGATGATCGAGAGTCCGAACGAATACGAGATGGGCGCGGGCTTCGGACATAAGCTCTGACCCGAAAAAAGTCACGCGACAAGAGATCGGCCCTTTGTTACGATTTTGCCCGCCACCACAATCGCAACCTTCGATGCAAGGAGAAATAAAATGTCGAATCATTTCACCGGACTTAGTCTCGGACCTCCGCTTGGCGACCAAAGACTCGACCTTTGCGACCTTTATGCGTTTCAGTCGCCGACGGATTCGTCGCGGACCGTGATCATTCTCAATGCGAATCCGAATGCTGATGCGCTTCATCCCGACGCGATCTACCGCCTCAATATCGACAACGACGGTGATTTGTTGACGGACATCGCGATCAGTTACGTGTTCTCGAAACCGCAAAACGGGAAGCAGACGTTCAACGTGTTCCTGGCCAAAGGTGAGGAGTCGCGATCGGTCGAGGCGGTCGGGAAGAAGATCGTCAGCGACGCGGAGGTCTCGTTCGGGCCCAAGCCGAACATCGTGAAGGCGGGCGATTATACATTTTTCGCGGGAAGTCGCAGCGACGCTTTCTTTTTCGACTTCGACGGAATCAAGGCGCTGTTCGACACCGAGTGGCAAACGGAATTTCACCGAACCTCACCTCGCTTCACTCGGCGGCAAGTCGCCGTGGACTGGAGTGGATTCGAATACACAAGCAAACGTGTTCTCGACAGTGGTCGAGCTGCCGACCAGCGAACTGGGTCTGAAGACGCCCCAAATACATATCTGGGGACGATGCAGCGTGCGGCAGGATGGCAAGCTGTTACACGTCGATCGCGCGGGTCATCCGTCAGTCAGCAGCTTCTTCAACACCGACGATACCAAGCTGGAATACAATGCGAGCGAGCCGGTGAACGATCGCAAGCGTTGGATCGATCAGTTCGTGCATCTGATGGGGCACACGGGGAATTACACGCGCGAGGAAGCGATCGCGGCGATCGATAAGGAAGGGACGCTGCCCGATGTGATGACGTTCAATCCGTCGAAGCCTGCGAAGTATCCGAACGGACGCACTTTCCTCGACGACGTGATCGATTACCGGCTCGCGTTCCTGACCAAGGGCGAATGCCCTCCCAGCGGCTTGAAGCCGCACAGCGACACTCTCAAGGAGTTTCCGTATATCGGTACGCCGCATCAGAAAAAGAGTTAGCGGCGCGCGCCTCGCTGACGAGGGCTGGCGTTGTCGCTAGCCCTTGTTGGCGATGCGCTCGGGCGTCGGCGGATGATGCTCGCTGACTTTGTCTTCGAGGCAGTCCTGGCGCTCTTCGATTTCTTCCATGCGCACGCCCATCCGGTTGAGCTTCTCGATCAGATTGCCCATCGCGCGCGCGACCGGATCGGGCAGCTTGGCGTGATCGAGTTCCATAACGTCGTGGCGAGCATTGTCGCCCTCGATCACCTTGCCCGGAATTCCCACGACTGTTGACCACGGCGGGCACGACGACACGACCACCGCGCCGGCACCGATGCGACTGCCCTCGCCGATTCGCACCGGGCCGATGACCGACGCGCCCGCACTGACCATCACGTGATCCTCGAGCGTCGGATGCCGCTTTTCTTTCTTAAGACTCGTGCCGCCGAGGGTGACGCCCTGGTAGAGGAGGACGTCGTCGCCAATTTCCACCGTCTCGCCCATCACGATGCCCATCCCGTGATCGATGAAGAGGCGGCGGCCGATTTTCGCGCCGGGATGGATTTCGATGCCGGTGATGAAGCGCGCGATCTCGCTGACGAGCCGGCCGAGAAACTTGCAGTTATGCTCCCAGAGCCAATGTGCGACGCGGTAGTGCCAGATGGCGTGCAGACCGGGATACAGGAGCACGACTTCGATCGTCGAGCGCGCGGCGGGGTCGCGGTCGAAGATCGACTGGATGTCTTCCCTCATTCGGCTCAGAACACCCATGGCACCTACCTCGTTTTACGGGCGCCGCGGGTCAGGCCTTCGAATGCGCGGCGTGACTGTTCTCCGCGGATTTGGATGACCGCGGACGCGTTCCGTTTTGTTTTCCGGCCGCGGCTTTCGCGCGCGGCTTCACATTATCCTTGTGCAGCTTGTATTCGACCGAGTCAACCAGCGCCTGCCAGCTCGCCTCGACGACGTTGCTCGACAATCCCACCGTGCCCCATCGGCGCTTGCCGTCGGTGGATTCGATCAGCACGCGGACGCGCGCTTCGGTGCCGGCGCCGTTGTCGAGCACGCGAACTTTGTAATCGACCAGCTGCATCGCCGCGAGATTTGGATAGTACGGCAGCAGCGCGGCGCGCAGCGCGGAATCGAGCGCGTTGACGGGGCCGTTGCCGATCGCGGAGTTGCGCGTACGCACTCCGTCGGGGCCTTCGAGCACGACCACCGCTTCGCTGAACGGCGCGCGATCCTCATGCCACTTGTCGTCGAACACGCGGAAGCTGACGAAGTTGAAATGTTCCTTGACGAGGCCGAGCGTCCGCAGCATCAGCAGCTCGAACGACGCGTCGGCACCGTCGAAGGTGTAGCCGGCGCCCTCGAGGCGCTTGAGCTCGTCGAGCAGCGCGCCGATCTTGTCGTCGCTGGCGGAATCGATCTCGAGGCCGAACTCCTTGGCCTTGTACACGATGTTGGCGCGGCCGGAGAGCTCGGAGAGCAGCACGCGGCGATCATTGCCGAGCAGCGCCGGATCGATGTGCTCGTAGGTCGCGGTGTTGCGCTGGATTCCCGAGACGTGCAGGCCGCCCTTGTGCGCGAACGCGCTGCGGCCGACGTACGGCTGGCGCGCGAACGGCGTGATGTTGGCGAGCTCGTAGACCAACCGCGAGACCTCGCGCATGGTCTTGAGCTTCGCGGGCGGCACACAATGGTAGCCGAGTTTGAGCTGCAAATTGGCGACGACCGAGACCAGGTTCGCGTTACCGCATCGCTCGCCGAAGCCGTTGATGGTGCCCTGCACTTGCGACGCGCCCGCCTTTACACCGGCGAGAGTGTTGGCGACTGCGACTTCCGAATCGTTGTGGCAGTGAATTCCAAGCGGACAATTCACCGCGGCCCGAGCAGCGGTCACCGCAGCTTCGATTTCATGAGGCAGGCGTCCGCCGTTGGTATCGCACAGCGCGATCAGGGTGACGCCGGCTTCATCGACCGCTTTGAGACACGCGAGCGCATACTCGGGATTGTGAAAATAGCCGTCGAAGAAATGCTCGGCGTCGAAAATCGCCTCGTCGAAGTTTTTTTTCAGAAACGCGATCGTGTCGTTGAGAATTTCGAGATTTTCGTTGAGCGGAATCCGGAGGGCCTCGCGCACATGCATGTCCCAAGTCTTGCCGACCACGGTCGCGACCTGGGTCCCGGTGCGCAGAAGCAATTGGAGATTACGATCGGCTGAAGCGCGGACTCCCGAGCGGCGGGTCGAGCCGAAGGCCGCAATCTTCGCGTGACGAATTTTGATTTTCTTGATCTCTTTGAAAAACGCGGCGTCTCGATCGTTCGAGCCCGGCCATCCGCCCTCGATGTAATCGAAACCGAGATCGTCGAGCCGCTCGGCAATCGAGACCTTGTCCTCGACCGTCAGCGAAACGTCCTCGGACTGGCACCCGTCGCGCAACGTGGTGTCGTAAACCTGGATATGTTTTGCATCCGCCATCGGACTCAAACTGACTCCCGCGGCGCGGCGTTGGGACCGCCGTCGCCGTTGATAAACGCGTCGTGCAGCGCACGCATCGCGAGCTCGCCGTATTTCGAATTGACTACGACCGACACTTTAATTTCCGAGGTCGAAATCATCTCGATATTAATTCGCTCGGTCGCGAGCACCTCGAACATGGTCGAGGCGACGCCCGAATGGGTCCGCATGCCGACGCCAACCACCGAGACCTTCGCGACCTGATCGTTGTGGCGCACGCCGGCGGCGCCGATTTCCTTTGCGGTACGATCGACGATTTCGAGCGCGCGTTTCAGATCTTCGCGCCCGATCGTAAACGTCATGTCGGTGCGGCCATCGGCGCTGGCATTCTGGATAATCATGTCGACGACGATTCCAGCGTTCGCGATCGGGCTGAAAATTTTGGCCGCGAGTCCGGGGCGATCCTCGACGCCGGCGACGGTTATCTTGCTTTGGTTCTGGTCGAGCGTTACGCCCGAGACGAGCACGTCCTCCATCGACTGATCCTCTTGTCCGACCCACGTCCCTTCCACTTCACCGAAGCTGGAGCGGACGACGAGCGGCACGTTGTAGCGGCGGGCGAGTTCTACCGAGCGGGTTTGCAGGACCTTGGCGCCGAGTCCCGCCATCTCGAGCATCTCGTCGTAGGAGATGCGGCCGAGTTTTTTTGCTTTAGGGCAGACGTTGGGATCGGCAGTATAGACGCCGTCCACGTCGGTGTAGATTTCGCAGGCGTCGGCTTTCAGAGCGGCTGCGAGCGCGACCGCGGTCAGGTCCGACGCGCCGCGGCCAAGGGTCGTGATATCGCCGTTGGGATTGACGCCCTGGTATCCGGCGACGACGACTATCTTGCCGTCGTCGAGCGACTGCATCACACGATCGCATTGCACGGACTTGATGCGCGCGCGGCCGTGATTCGAGTCGGTAGTCAGGTTCATCTGAAATGCGAGAAAAGAAACGGTCGGATGCCCCATCGATTGCAACCGAATCGCGAGCAGCGCGGCAGAGACCTGCTCTCCGGTCGCGACCAGCACGTCGGTCTCGCGCGCGCTCGGCGATTCGCTGAGTTCAGATGCGAGCTGGAACAGACGATTGGTCTCGCCGGCCATCGCGGACACGACTACAACGATCCGATTTCCGCCGTCGCGCGATCGGACCACGCGATCGGCGACCGCCTTGATTCGTTCGATCGAGCCGACCGACGTGCCGCCGTATTTTTGAACTACTAATCCCACCAAAATGACCCTATCTACCCTGAAAAATGGGGTAATCGACTATTATGATCGGAAAACAGGGACGCAAACCAGACCCCGTGTTACCGTAACTTCTACGTCGGCGAGCGGTTAAGATAGATAGCAGACGGAATCGCGGAGAAAACACGATGCCTTTCATCGATACGAACGAGTTGAAGACAATCGAGCGGCTTCCCGGATGGAAAGGAAAGTACTTCGATTCGGAAAGTATGACGTTCGGGCACTATGTGTTTGCGGCGGGGTCGTCGATTCATGAGCACTCGCATGCGAATGAGGAAGTTTGGAACGTGATTGACGGGCAGCTCGAAGTGACGATTGGGGGAATTAAGCAAATCGCGGGGCCGGGATGCGTCGCGATCGTGCCGCCGGACACGCTTCATTTTGTGAGAGCGGTCACGGATGGGCGAGCGATTGTCGTGGACTATCCGCTGCGTCGCGAGATGAGCAAGCAACCTAACCCCTAACAATCAGGCGAAGCTGCGTTTCAGCTTTGAGATGATTTGGGCGTGACGCGAATCTACTGCGCTGAATTCGATGCGGCGTAAGTTTGCGCCGGCGTAGCTAATGCGGACTGACAGGAATTCCATGTCGGCGCCGCCACGCAGTCGCTCGTACCATTCGACTGCTGCTACGCCTTGGGAGAAGAGGTATTCGCGGAGGCCGAGGTCGTCGAGGGTCGCCTCTTCGAGGCGGTACAGATCTATGTGGTAGAGAGGGAAGCGTCCGTGATGCTCCTGGATCATGGTGAAGGTCGGGCTCAGGATATCTTCCTCGCGCAGGCTGAGTCCGCGTGCAAGTCCCTTGATGAAGCAGGTTTTGCCTGCGCCAAGGTCGCCGATGAGGCCGAGCAGTTCGCCGCCTTCCAGCAGCGAGGCGAGCCGGCGTCCCCACGATTTGGTCTCGTGCGGCGAGCGGCTCTCGATCACCATTGTGACGACGGTCGCGCCTGAGTCTGTAGCGGCATTAGCCATACGATTAGTCAGTTACTACTGTAGCTCAATTAGCTAGTTAGTGCTTCCAGCGCCATCGGCAACTCGTCAATCAGGTCGCCGGCGATGTAACCAACACGGCCCATCCGCGCGGCGACGCGATCGGCCGTGTAGCCGTGCAGGAAAACACCGAACGCGAGGGCGTCGAGCGGGCGCATGTGCTGTCCGAGCATCGCGCCGACAATTCCGGAAAGCGCGTCACCCATTCCCGGCGTGGACATGCCGGGGTTGCCGGTCGAGTTCACGAACACATCGCCGTCCGGGGATGCGATAACCGAGCGCGATCCTTTTATCAGCACGCACGCGCCGGTCCGCTCGGCCAAAGTACATGCCGCAGTCACGCGGTCGTCGTTGATAGCGGTGGTCGTCACGCCAAGGAGTCGCGACGCTTCTCCCGGATGTGGGGTAAGCACACATGCACCTCGTGCGCGCCGCAAAGACTCGCAACCGATCGCGGCCAGCGCGTTAAGTCCGTCGGCATCGATCAACATCGGACGATCGGGCTCGCAGGCGTCGGAGATCATCCATTCAATGAGGCGCTTTGTATCATCACTAACGCCGATTCCTGGTCCAACGATCAGCGCATTCTTACCTTCGAGCAACATCTTCAACGCGTCGGGCGCGTGAGCGCCGTCAAAATGGCCGTCGCGATCGGCGATCGGCTCGGTCATCAGCTCGGCCTGCCCTGCCGCGACGATCGGCTGAATCGATTCCGGCATCGCCGCGGTAACCAGGCCAGCGCCCGTTCTCAATGCGGCGCGCGAAGCGAGCAGAACTGCGCCGGACTTGCCGCGTCCGCCGGCAATCACCAGCGGATGTCCGTACATTCCCTTGTGCGAGTTCGCCGGCCGCGGGCGAATGAGATGTTGCAAGTCGGCGCGCTCGATGAAGCGTCCACGCGGCGCTATCTCGTCGATCGCGCGAGGCGCGAAGCCAATATCGACGATGCGCAACTCGCCGATTCGGCCGGCGCCTGGATATGAGACGTGGCCGAACTTCGGGAACCCGAACGTCACCGTCATCGAAGCCCGAATAGCCGCGCCCATGATCGCGCCCGTGTCCGAGTTCACACCCGAGGCTATATCGACGGCGACCGTCGGCACTGCGAACGAATTGACAATCTCGATCGCGCGGCGCGGCGCGTGTTTCACCGGCGCGTTTAGTCCGGTGCCGAAAATCGCGTCGATAACTGCGCCCGGCTTCTTGTTGAGTGCGGTTTCGAGACTCGACTCCGTCACTGCTTCGAGCACCTTGCCGCCGGATGCGCGAAACTCTGCATGCGCGCGTGCCGCATCGCCTTTCAAGTCGGTGGTGCGACCGAGGAGAACTGCTCGCACTGCGAAGCCGTCCTGGATGAGGCGTCGGCCCGCGACGAATCCGTCGCCGCCGTTGTTGCCCTTGCCTGCGACGACGAGTACGTCGGTGACTGCATCGGGAAAGCGATCGACGAGCGCGTCGGCAACCGCCTCACCCGCGCGGGTCATCAGCGAGTACGACGGAATGCCGTATTTGTCCTGGCTGATGCGATCGAGTTCGCGGCTTTGGGTGGCGTTGAGAAGAATCATGGGCGGCTATCGGGCCGAAAATACCATATGTAGTGGTTGTGGGACGATTCTGCCACTATCGGTAGCTTCGTTCCGTCAGAAATTGTTTTTCGCATGATCATGGAAGCTAGCAACCTAACCCCTAACCCCTTTCCGAGCGGGAAGGGGAACCGGATTGTGGAGAGCCGCGCGAAAGTGAGAGTGGTTGCGCTGGGCCAGAGTGAGCGAGCAGGAAGCATACCTTACAAGTAACACAGAAAGTTTGCCGTGGTCAGGCTGAACAGTTCATCCCCATGGCCGCGCCGATGAACGGGTGGGGTTGCTCTGGTAGTTTTAGGGCGCGGAGTTTTTGGAATGATTCGGCTTAGCGTTAACGTCAATAAGATTGCGACGCTGCGGAATGCGCGTGGGGGGAATATTCCCGACGTGGTTGAGGCGGCGCGCGTCTGTATTGCGGCGGGGTGCCATGGGATTACGGTTCATCCGCGTCCCGATGCACGGCATATTACGTTTCAGGACGTGTTTGATCTGGCCGCGATGCTGACGGTCGAGTTCAATATCGAAGGTTACCCGGGGGCGGAGTTTATTGACCTCGTGATGCGGGTGCGACCGACGCAGGTGACGTTGGTGCCCGACCCGCCGGGGGTGCTGACGTCGAGCGCGGGATGGAATCTCACCTCGGGCGCAGCGGATTGGTTGCGGGATGTGCTCGCCAAGTTTCGCGATGCGGACATTCGCACGAGCCTTTTTCTCGAGACTGACGCCGCGCAGATCGAACGCGCGCAAGAATTGGGCGCCGATCGAATTGAGTTGTACACCGGACCGTATGCGCATGCGTTCGGAACGGCGGAAGGCAAAACGATTCTCGCGGCGCATCGCGAAGCCGCCAGTCTCGCGCGGAAAATCGGACTCGGTGTAAACGCGGGGCACGATCTCGATCTGAAAAATATTCCTGCCTATGCGAAAGCGGTTAGAGGGCTGCAGGAAGTGTCGATTGGGCATGCATTGATATCCGACGCGCTTTACATGGGTTTGACGCGTACCGTTAAGGCTTATCTGAAGGCGCTCGGATCGAAGCCGATGAAAGTGACGCGCAAGCGCACTTGATTTAATGTGAAACCCGCCTGGGTTTCACACTTCCTTGGGCAGGGGTGACCCCTGCACCCAGTATTCAGAGAGCGCCGGCGTATTTTTGGATGGCGGCGCCGATTTCCTCGGCCATGCGTTTTGATCTGGACGCCGTCTTCGCCTTCGACCATTACGCGCGCGAGCATCTCGGTGCCGGAATAGCGGACCAGCAGGCGGCCGGTGCCGGCGAGATGCTTTTCGGCGTCGGCCATCATTCGTTGCACGTCGGGCATTTCGGTCAGCGGCATGCGATTCTTGACGCGCACGTTTTCGAGCACCTGCGGCACGCGGCGCATCGCGCGCAACTCGCCGAGCGTGCGGCCGCTATCAACCAGATGCGCGAGCACCAGCAGCGCGCTGATCAGCCCGTCGCCGGTAGTCGAGTGATCCATGAAAATCACGTGGCCCGACTGCTCGCCGCCGAGATTGTAGGAGTTCAGGCGCATCTCGCGCGCGACCGATGGGTCGCCGACCTCGGTCCGAATCAGCCGCACACCAGCGTCGCGCAGCGCCAGCTCGAGTCCGAAGTTGCTCATCACGGTGGCGACGACCGCGTTGCCGTTAAGCCGTCCTTCGGCGGCGAGCTTGCGCCCGAGCAACGCCATCACGTCGTCGCCGTCCCATACTTCGCCGCGCTCGTCGATAAGCATGACGCGATCGCCGTCGCCGTCGAGCGCGATACCGACGTTGCAGTGTTCGCGCAGAACGGTTTCGCGAATCGCGTCGAGATGGGTCGCGCCGCAATTCATATTGATATTTTTGCCGTCGGGATCGGCGCCAATCGCGACGACCTCGGCGCCCAGCTCTTCGAGCGCGTCGGGACCGACTTTGTAGGCCGCGCCGTTGGCGCAATCGATCGCGACCTTGAGGCCGTCGAATCCGACCGAGCGCGGCAGGCACGACTTCAGAAACACCAGATAGCGGCCGAGCGCGTCGTCGATTCGGGTCGCCTTGCCGATATCGTCGGGGCGCGCGCGATTCCTTCCGATCTCCGCTTCGTCGAACACCAGCGCTTCGATTCGGCGCTCAGTCTCGTCGTCGAGCTTGAAACCTTCGCGCGAGAAAAACTTGATGCCGTTGTCCTGGAAGGGATTGTGCGAAGCCGAAATGACCACGCCGGCGTCGGCGCGCATGCTGCGCGTGAGGAATGCGATCGCGGGCGTCGGCAGCGGACCGACCAGCCACACGTCCACTCCCATCGAGCAGATGCCGGACTCGATCGCGGTCTCGAGCATGTATCCCGACAGGCGTGTGTCCTTGCCGATCAGAATTCTGCGATGACGGCCGCGGGAATTGCGGAAGACGTGCGCGAGCGCGCGGCCGAGCTTCAGCGCGGTCTCCGAGGTAATCGGCTCGACGTTGGCGACTCCGCGAACGCCGTCGGTGCCGAACAGTTTAGGATGGGTGCTCATCGGCAGTACTGATCAGTTTCTCGCGATACATGCGCAGTTTAACCTTGTCGGGCGACTGGCGCACCAACTGCATCCCGAGGGGCAAGGTCACCTGCAACGGCAATTCATGCGAGCCCGGCGCGAGGCCATCCGCGTCAACGTAGGCCAAGCCCTTGGGCGCGAGGCTGGCCAGCTTGATCGCGGGCCCGCGAATCGTGAGCGTCGCCTGCTTGGGTACGACCCGGTACTTGAAGTCGCTGTTCTGGACCTCGACCTCCGGATGAAACTCACGGTCGGCGATCGCCTCGGCGACATTTACGTGCACGTCGACGTGACCGGTGGACAATCCCAGCGACGGGTCGGGCGGTACAATCTCTACCGAACGGCTGGTTTCAGAGGCCAGTCCTTTCAGATCGAATGGCTCCGTCTGAACCGATGTAAGCGGAGAGACGTAACGGCTGGGGCCGACGACAGTGACGTTGGCGGGCGTGATATCCACCGAGGAAATCACGTAGCCCGGCGCGACCTTGTCTTCGACTGCGAGATGCACCGGGACGTCGCGAGTAACCAGGGAATCGAGATCGAGCGACAACTGGTCGGGCGAGATGCTGGTGATCGTGTTTCGTCCGACGTTGAACATCGCGGGATAAATTTTGAACTCGGATTGTCCGATCGCAAAGCTGCGTAGATCGACCTTGAGCGTCAGGCGCTCCGGATCCAGCACCGAGAGCAGCGCGCGCGTACCGGTGACATCAATTTTCACCTGGGTCGGCGGATTGTTGACGATCACCATCCCCTGCGGCAACGAAGAATAACTGATCGGCACGGTGAGCGACTCGACCGAGCCGCGCTCGCCCGCATTCACGAAGATCCAGAGTCCAACTGCAAGCGCCACGGCGAGAACGCGCAGACCGATATTGCTGTCGCGAAGCCGTCGTGAGCTTATTGCAGGCAGATAGTTAAAATCGCTCAGCTTCATCGTGCGTCGTCCGCTCTGTTTCGAGCTCCTAACCTGGCAGCTTCCTGATAGTGGCCAAGACTTCGGCCGGCTCGAGTCCACGGCTCAGCACGCCGCCGCGTGCGAGAGAAATCGCCCCGCTCTCCTCGGAGACCACCAGCACCAACGCGTCGCTGTCTTCGCTCAGGCCAATCGCCGCGCGATGGCGCGTGCCGAGCGACAAGCTGACGTTGGGATTCTGCGACAGCGGCAACAGGCACGCCGCGGCGAGCACCCGGTCGCCGTTTATTATCACGGCGCCATCGTGCAACGGCGAGCCGTTCATGAAAATCGTTTCGAGTAGTTCCGGCGAAACCTTGCCGTCAACGATTCTGCCACTCTCGACGAACTCGCCCAAGCCGTCGTCCTGTTCGATCACGATTAGCGCACCGACCCGACGCGCCGAGCACCATGCGGCTGCGGTCGCTATTTCTTCGGCCGGCGTGACAGTAGCCGCGTTGCGGCCGAGGAACGATTGCGCGCCGACGCGGGTCAGCGCGCGCCGGATGTCGGCCTGGAATATCACGACCAGGATCACAAACAACGATCCAAGAAAATTATTGAGCAACCAGTTGAGGGTGAACAGGCCGAGCACCTGCGACGCGACGAAGGCGCCTCCGACGATCACCAGCCCGAGCACCATTTGCATCGTGCGGGTGCCGCGAATCAACATCGCGATCCGGTAGATCACGTACGCCACGATCAGAACGTCGAGCACGTCCTGCCATCGCGGCTGCGGTATCATTGGTATGTAACTATGCATCGCGTCTGAACCGTTGATGTTGTCCCGCAATTGCCGCGGCCATTCGGACCACCGCGACAGTCGCGCCGACGTCGTGTACGCGAACTATCGACGCACCTGCGGCAATCGCGATCGCGTTGGCGGCCGCCGTGCCGAATTCGAGATCGCGCTCGCCGGCGCCGGAAAGCCGCGACACGAAGCTCTTGCGCGACGCTCCCACCAATACGGGATAGCCGAGCGCACGGAGGTTGGGCAAGGCGGCCAGCAATTTGAGATTATGCTGCGCGGTCTTGGCGAAACCTAGTCCCGGATCGAGGATAATTCGCGAGCGCGCGATTCCTGCTGCGGCGGCGAATTTTGCGCGCGCGTCGAGATATTCGATGACCTCGCGCACGACGTCGCGGTAGCGCGCGAACTCGATGTGATTGCTGGGACCGCCGCGCATATGCATCAGCACTACAGCGCATTTGGTTCGCGCTGCCAGCGGCGCCATTTCGGGGTCGTGATCGAGGGCCGTGATGTCGTTGATTATTGTCGCGCCCGACTCGAGCGCAATGCGCGCGACTTCCGCGCGGCGAGTGTCGATCGAGATTGGCACTTTGAGCCGCTGGCCAAGCTGCGCGAGTACCGGCGTCACGCGCGCGAGCTCGACTTCGGTTGGGACTTCAACTGCGCCAACGGGACGTGACGACTCTCCACCTACGTCGATAATGTCGGCGCCCGCGGCTTCCATTGCGAGCGCGTGATCGACGGCGCGGCCGGCGTCGAGATATTTGCCTCCGTCGGAAAAGGAGTCGGGCGTGACGTTGAGCACGCCCATCACGGCGGGGAACTGGATTATGCGGCCGTCGGCGAGTTTGAGATTTGAGGGCGGCGATTGCGGCGTTGGTTTGGATCCACCCCGATCATTGGATGAGGATTTGGATTGAATCGGCGAGCGTCGCATCGCATCCGCACCCACTCCTCACTCGCAAGAGAGCTGACCGCGGGCGCACGCATTCGAGGCAGCGTAACCCCGACCCTCTCCCTTCGGGAGAGGGGAAGAATAGCGAGCCGCGCGGCGGTTAGACGAGGACCGGTTTGGGCGGCAATCCTGGGACCGGGCTTTCGTCTTCGACCCGCTTTTCCTTGCCGGTGTCGGGGCCGGGGCGCGGCGGAAAATCGTTGCGCACTGCGGCCGGTGACGGCGGCAAGGGACGGCCTTCGCGGAACGCCGTGACCATCGCCTCGACTTCGCTGCCGTCGAGCACTTCCTTCTCGAGCAGCCGCGCAGCGATCGCATGCAGCAACACCAGGTGATCCGACAGAAGCTGGCGCGCCTTCTGATATGAATCCTCGATTATCTTGCGGACTTCGCGATCGATCTCGAGCGCCGTCTGCTCGGAGTAATCCTTATGGTGTGAGATATCGCGGCCGAGGAAGATCTGCTCCTCGCGACGCCCGAACGTCATCGGGCCGAGCTCCTTGCTCATGCCCCATTCGCAGACCATCTTGCGTGCGAGTTCGGTCGCCTTCTCGATATCGTTGCCCGCGCCGGTTGTCATCTGACCGAACACCAGCTCTTCAGCCGTGCGCCCGCCGAACATGACTGCGAGCCGCGTCACCAGGTAGTCGCGCGGATAAGTGTAGCGATCGTCCAGCGGCAATTGCTGGGTGACGCCGAGCGCCATCCCGCGCGGGATAATCGTAACTTTGTGAACCGGATCCGCACCGGGCTGAAGCATCGCAACCAGCGCATGGCCGCCTTCGTGATATGCGATTATTTTGCGCTCCGAGCCCGACATCACCATCGAGCGCCGCTCCGCGCCCATCATTACTTTGTCCTTGGCCAGCTCGAAGTCCGACATCTCGACCTTGTCCTTGTTGCGGCGCGCCGCGAGCAGCGCGGCCTCGTTGACGAGGTTCTCGAGGTCAGCGCCGGCGAACCCAGGGGTCGAGCGCGCGAGCTTGCTACCGTCGACGTCGTCGGCCAGCGGCACCTTGCGCGTATGCACCTTCAGTATTCCCTCGCGCCCCTTCACGTCGGGGAGCGCCACGACAACGCGGCGGTCGAAGCGCCCTGGTCGCAGCAATGCCGGATCGAGCACGTCGGGGCGATTGGTCGCGGCGACGAGGATTACGCCCTCGTTGGCCTCGAACCCGTCCATCTCGACCAGCAACTGGTTGAGGGTCTGCTCGCGTTCATCATGACCGCCGCCGAGGCCGGCGCCGCGATGACGTCCGACCGCGTCGATCTCATCTATAAAGATGATGCACGGCGCATGCTTCTTGCCCTGCACGAACAAGTCGCGCACGCGCGACGCGCCGACGCCGACGAACATCTCGACGAAGTCCGATCCGGAAATCGAAAAGAACGGCACGCCCGCCTCGCCCGCGATCGCGCGCGCAAGCAGCGTTTTTCCAGTGCCTGGCGCGCCGACCAGCAGCACGCCCTTGGGGATTCGGCCGCCCAGGCGCGTGAAGCGCTTGGGGTCGCGTAAAAATTGAATTATCTCTTCGAGCTCGTCCTTTGCCTCATCGATTCCCGCGACGTCTGCGAAGGTCACCTTGTGTGTATTCTCGGTCAGAAGCTTGGCGCGGCTCTTACCGAACGACATCGCCTTGCCGCCGCCGATCTGCATCTGGCGCATGAAGAAAATCCACAGCGCCGCGAGCACGATCACCGGGAACCACTGCACCAGCGCGACCATCCACCACGGATCGCCCTCAGCCGGCTTGGCCGCGATCTTGACGCCCTTTTCGCGCAGGGTTTTGACCAGATCGGGATAGTCGGGGGCGTTGACCTTGAAATGGTCGCCGCTTACGGTATCGCCCTTAATCAGGTTGCCCTGGATAGTCGCCTGCGCGACCTGGCCTTTTTCAACCTGGTTGAGGAAATCGGAGAAAATTATTTCGGGTTCTTTGGGCTGTTGCCTGCTGAAAATATTGAACAGCAGCAGGAACATAAGTCCCAGCACTAGCCACAGCGCAATACTGCGAGAAAACTGGTTCATTCCATTTAGAAAGTATCACGCACGTTGATCACCGCGCAATGTATTATGCGCTAAGCGACGATTTCAGACGCCTCAACGCGCAGTACGGTTTCGGTGGCGTTGGTGACGAGTGCGCAGCCGGCGCGCGCGAGTCCGGGGAGCCAGGCGATCTCGTTGCCGAGCGTGATGACCGGGAAGCGCTCGCGTCGAAGACGCGGGAGCTTCCGATCGACGAACACGTCGTGGACTTTGCGCGTGCCAGACATGCCGATTGGATGGATACGGTCGCCGCGCAGGAAATTGCGGGCGATCAGACCGGCATCGCCAATTTTGGCGGCGTCGAACATCGCGACTGACATGCTGGCGGGCATCGACGCGTCAGCGGCGGCAATGGTCGAAGCTTCAAATTTGAAGCTTGCGGCCTCGACGATAGTGGCGCCATCAGCGGCGATTGGAATGGAGAATCTCCCGGCGCCGGCTTTGCGCTCGTGCGGGTTCGTCAAGCGAAGAAAATTGTACTCGCGCTCGGCGCGCCATCCGTCTGGAAGATCGATCGAATCGCTCGGTCCGCCTTCGAGTACAAGATGAAGCACGCTCTCGACGTGCGAGCGCGCGATTTTGCGCAACGAGCCGATCTGCTCGGCGAGAAAGAGGCGAATCGCGACCGCCTGCACCGCTCGATTCATCGCGCCGAAGCCTGACACGTCGAGAGCCCGCCGCTGACGCGCATCGCGTCGAGCTCGCGCGCCGCAATCGCGCTGACAAGCTCGTCAAGCGAGCGCATCTCGCTCGCCAATTCCACCAGCCGCCCGCTCAAGCCGGGCGCATACTCGCGCTCGAGCATTGGGAGCAGGTCGGCTCGAATGCGGTTGCGCAAAATGTCCAGCGACGCGTTGGACGAATCTTCGACGAAGGGAGTCGCACGCGTTTCGAGGAATTCACGAATCTCGGCGCGCGAAATCGACAACATCGGACGAATCAGGCGTCCCGGCCCGCGGTCCGCCATCGCAGCCATCCCGGCCGCCCCAGCACCGCGCATCAGACGCATCAGCACGGTCTCAGCCTGATCGTCGCGATGGTGTCCCAGCGCCACGAAATCTGCATGAACGTGATCCGCAACGCGCAGCAGAAAATCGCGGCGAGCATCGCGCGCCCGCTCCTCGAGGTTCGCAGTCGAAGTCGAGAGGTCGAGGCCGTCGGCACGCTCGACAATCAACTCGAGTCGAAGGCGCGCGCACATCGCACGCACGAAGTCCTCATCGCGATCCGATTCAGCCCCGCGAATTTGATGGTTGAAATGCGCGGCTACGATGCGGAAGTTCAGTCGCTCGCGAAGTCGAGCAAAGCGCAGGTGAGCGCGACGGAATCGGCGCCGCCAGAAAGGCCAACGAGTATAGATGAGCCGCGGCGCGCACCTGATCGCAGCAGCGCCGCTTCAATCGCGCCCACCACCTTCTTTTCAGCGTCTCGAATCATCATGATGAGATTATTCTAACGCGCTATGCTATTGAACAAGATGGATTACGTTGCCTACCTGCATAAGGACCGCGATTCGGATTTCGGCGTCAGCTTTCCGGATTTTCCGGGATGCGTGACTGCCGGCAAAACGCTCGAAGAAGCGCGACGGATGGCGGCTGAAGCTCTCGCCCTGCATGTAACGGGAATGATTGAGGAGGGCGAAGTCGTGCCAGAGCCGTCGAATCTGGATGCCTTGAAGAAGGATCCGAACATGAGAGGAGCTGTGGCCGTTCTGGTCGGGATTGAGCGAACCGCGTGAAATTCGGATTCAAGCAGTTGATTTTGTGATCCGCCGCAGTCGTGGGGCGGGGAGAGTGGTCCCGTCGGCGCTTGTTGCGACCTCGATGAATTGGCGCAGCTCGATGCGGAGTTCACCGACTGCGAGGCCCATGTGCTCGTGAGGAATTTTTTCGAGCTTGGAGGACGCTTTCTCGTATAGCGAGCGGGCGCCTTCGAGGTTTCCGCGCTGGGCGTGCAGAATTGCTACCGCCGCTTGTATTAATCCCTGATAGAAAAGTTTCACCTCACCTTCGGAACGCTTCCAGACTTCCTCCCAGGCTTCGTGGCATTCGAAGAAGCGGCCCTCATTGAAGAGGTCGATCCCGTGCTCGTAGAAATCTGGGCGCGGGCGAGTCACACGATTCGGTGTTCGGACGCGATTAGAAATGGAAATGGTAGCGTGAGGAATTTTGGCTCGTCGATTTTCACTGCGCGATACTCGTCGGTGGTGCCGGAATCTCGCACTGCGCCGAAGCTGTCGAACCACAGCTCCGCGACGCCGTCGTAGCGCGGCGATTTGCTGTCAGCATATGAGGATGGGCGCACGTGGCATTGGACGTAACGGCGGACTTGCGGGATTTTTGCGGCGAGCGGGCCGTGATTCGTTCGCCAGTAGGCTTGGAAGGCTGCTACGTCGGTGCCTTGCTTGCGTGTGAGAAGGGAGAACATCTTCACCGCGTCGGCGCCGGGCGTTCCATCTTTTTGGATTATCTCGTCGGTGATGATCGATCCGGTCGTCGTCATATCGACGAACTTCGCGTCGTCGGTGTGGGCGGCGCGCCGCGGGGCTGAGTCGGCGGTCGCGCGCAGTACGTTTTCGTCGTCGAACCACGCCTCAGAGATTCCGTCGTAGAGCGGTTCACGATTGCGGTAGGCCGATGGCAGCGTTATCGACGCGATGTACCTACGAAGGTCGGGAATCGCGCGAATTATTTCGGCGTGTTCGTTCAGCCAGTAGTTGCGGAAGTCGTCAACGCTGAGTCCGGGCTTGCGCTTGAAGAAGTTGAACGCTTTGACCATGACGCGCCGCTATTGCTTTGTGGTTCCGGGCTCCAGCTCGACGCCGACCGGCACCAGCACGCGGACGACCATGTTGTAGAAGGCGACGTTCTGCACCAGTTCCATCATGCGTTGCGTGTCGAGGAAGCTCTTCAGCGCGTTCCAGGTTGCGTCGGTCACGCGGACGTTGTTGGTCGCCTCGACTGCGTAGCGGATCACGGCGCGCTCGTTGTCGTTGAACGCCGGGGATTTTTCCCAATCGGCGAGTGCTTCCAGCTGTTCGCGCGAGACGCCGACGCGTCGTGCGAGGTTCCAATGATGCACGAACTCGTATTGCGCGTCGGTGAGCATCCCGACCGTGCAGATTGCGAGTTCGCGGAGTTTTGGATCGAGCGCGGTTTTGTTGCGAAGCTCGCTGCCTATCTGACAGAAGCGGCGCAGCAGGTTTGGGGTGTGCGCGAGGGCGCGGAAGATGTTGCCGACGGTGCCGCCGCGCTCGGCGGCTAGGTTGTCGAAGATGACCCGGTCGGCTTCGGGGAGATCCTCGCGATTCAGATAGGGTACGCGTGCGGGCATGTGTGGCACCTCCTTATTGGGCAGAGGCAGAATCTTCATTCGCGCGCGAAGCGCGCGCTGTAATCGGACCCTCACCTTCGATCCTCTCCCATTCTGGGAGAGGGGAAGACCGGAGAGGGAAAGAACTCAGGCGAAAAGCATTTCGGACATTGCGCCGCCTGGGGGGATCATTGGCATTACGGCTTCTTCCTTTGGGATTACTACGTCGATTAGGACTGGGCCGGGGGTTGCGAAGGCTTCTTTCATCGTCGCGACCAGGTCCTTCGCTTTTTCAATTCTAAAGCCGTGCATGCCGTATGCGTCTGCGAGTTTGACGAAGTTCGGCACTGACATCGCGGAGTAACTATACCGTTCGGCGTAGAACTTCTCCTGCCATTGACGAACCATCCCGAGAAAGTAGTTATTCAGAATAATCACTTTGATATCTACATTGTATTGAACTGCAGTACCTAGTTCCTGGATGTTCATCTGGATGGAACCGTCGCCACTGACTACTACTACTTTCTTGTCGGGCGCGGCGAAGGTCGCGCCAATCCCGGCCGGCAATCCGTAGCCCATCGTGCCCAGTCCGCCCGAGGTCAGCCACGACCGCGGATGCTCAAACGGAAACATCTGCGCTACCCACATCTGATGCTGCCCGACGTCAGTAGCTATTATGCAATCGCCTTTGGTGATGTTGTGCATCTCGGCGATAACGTCGAGCGGTGAGACCGACTCGCCGCGGTGACCGTTCTCGTAGAGCGGTTTCTCCTTCTGCCACTGGAGGATCTGCTGATGCCACTTGGTCCATTCGGCGCGGCGCTGGCCGATACTTTCCCGGCCTTTGATCTGAGTGAGCATGTCAGTGAGTACCGATTTGATATCGCCGACAATAGGTATATCGACCTTTACGTTCTTCGAAATCGACGACGGATCGATATCGATGTGGATAATCGTTTCGGCTTTCGGTGCGAATTGTGAAATCTTGCCGGTGACGCGATCGTCGAAGCGTGCGCCGACCGCGATTAGGCAGTCGGTGTTGCAGACCGCGGTGTTGGTACCGTACGAACCATGCATCCCGAGCATCCCGAGCCGTAGTGAGTCGGATGCCGGGAATGATCCCAGTCCCATCAGAGTCTCGGTAATTGGAATACCCAGTCCTTTAACCAATTCGCGCAATTCGTTGGCCGCGCCCGACCATTGCACGCCGCCGCCGACGTAGAACAATGGGGTCGAACTTTTTTCGATCGCTTCGATCGCGCGTTCGATTTGCCGGGGATTGCCGCGAATCGTCGGCTTGTAGCCGCGCAGCTCAACTTTTTCGGAAAGGTGAAAAGTGTGCTCGGCCTGTTGAACGTCTTTGGGCAGATCGACGACGACCGGGCCGGGGCGTCCGCTGCCGGCGATATAAAACGCTTCCTTGATGATGCGCGAGATATCTTTGACATTCTTGACGAGGAAATTGTGCTTGGTGCATGGCCGCGTGATGCCGACGAAGTCCGCTTCCTGGAAAGCGTCATTGCCGATCATCGTGGTCGGGACCTGGCCCGAGAGCACGACCATCGGGGTGGAATCCATGTAGGCGTCGGCGATACCGGTGACGGTGTTGGTCGCACCGGGGCCGGAGGTAACCAGCACGACGCCGGGGCGTCCGCTGACGCGCGCATAGCCCTCGGCCATGTGGGTCGCGCCCTGTTCGTGGCGGACGAGGACGTGCTTGATTTTCGAGTCGAGCAGCGCGTCGTAAGTCGGCAGAATGGCGCCGCCGGGATAGCCGAAGATTACATCGACGCCTTCGGCGATGAGGCTCTCGATAACGATTTGTGCTCCCGTGAGTTTTTTCATTTACTCGATTTTGTGCGCTTTTCCTTTGATTTGAGCCTACAAAGGTACACTACGCGCGGACACCCGCACAACTTGTGATTTCTGATCGGTGGGTCTGTAAGGCTTGGCACTCTCCCCAATCCCTGTCATTTTTGAGCCGTCGCACGGGGAGGATACCTTGGTGAAGAATCTGAAATTTAGCCTGATTGTAACATTCCTTTTCGTGGTTGCGGTCGTCGCGCATGCCGTCGGTGATGAGGCCGCCCCGTCTGCTGCGGACGTTCATCTGTTCGACTCACCCAAGGATATAAAATGGGGACCGGCGCCTCCGGTAGTGCCCAAGGGCGCGCAAGCGGCGGTACTCGACGGGGATCCATTCAAGGACGGTTCATCTTATACGTTGCGGCTCAAGATGCCTGACGGTTACAAGATTCCGCCTCACTGGCATCCGACTGATGAGAACGTAACAGTATTGAGCGGCACTTTCTGCGCAGGGATGGGAGATCAGTTTGATCCGGCCAAGGGTCAGATCATGAAGCCCGGAGGATTCGTGACGATGCCGCACGGCATGCACCATTTCGCGTGGGCTAAAGGACCGACCGTGGTTCAGGTGCACGGGACCGGCCCGTTCGCTTTCACGTACGTGAATCCCGCTGACGATCCGAGAAATCAGCACTGAAGGGTCCGCGATATGAACGCATGAAAACGCATATCCTCGAACGCACGCAGATCGTGCGGAGGCCATTGGCAGAGACGTTCGATTTTTTCGTCGATCCGCGCAATCTGAAGCGGCTTACTCCGGATTATCTGGGCTTCAAATTTCTTGAACCACCACCCGCGCAGCTTCAGACCGGCAGCGCGATCGACTACCAGATTCGGCTCTACGGGGTGCCGATCCATTGGCGCACGCGGATTGAACTCCTCGATGCGCCGAAAAAATTCGTCGATGTACAGGAGAAAGGGCCGTACGCCCTATGGCGCCATCGACACACCTTCAGTGACGCCGGTCACAACCGGACGGAAGTGAAGGATCGCGTGGAATACGCGCTGCCGCTGTGGCCGCTGGGTGAGGTTGCGTACTACCTGCTGGTTGCGCGAGCGCTGACGCAGATTTTCGATTATCGCGAGCGGGAACTTGCAGCGATCATCGCAGCTGAATCGCGCGGCACTTTGACAGCCTAATAATGCTGACCGGGGGCGAAGCGGCCGCCGCCGGGTTCGGTGCCCATCACTTCGTAGGTCTGGTTGTTGCCCGAGAACATGCCGCGGACGGTCAATGTCTCGCCGGGCTGCATTTTCGCGAACGTGTCTTCGCCCATACCCGTGACGTTGAAGTTCGGCCTGTACTGACGGACCAACTCCCAGACGTCCGGCCAGTGGATGATGCCCCTTGGATCGTCAACGTAGGCGTCGTTGAGCAGGAACTTGTAGGTCTTGGTCCCGACGCCCATCGTGACGACTTGCTTATTGCCGTAGATCTCGCCGGGCGCGGGCTTGGTGATGACCATCGTGGTGGTGAGCGGGATCATCATCGGCCGCATCTGCGCATTTGCGATGGTGCCGATGCATAGCGTGGTTGAGATTGCGAACAGGAACAGGGTGATTTTAGAAATTGGGGACTTCATGTGAAACCTCGTCGATGTAATTCCAATCATAGAGAGCGCGCGGATAGCCGATCAAGTTGGATCTTTTCGCCGCGCGCCTAACTGTTGTAAGGTAGTCGCCGACGCGCTTCCGCAGAGGAGTCTTATGCGACTGTTACCTTTTCGAATTGTGGCTGGAACATTGTTGGCGGCAATCCTGTGCGGATTGGCGCCTGCGCGAGCGGCGGTCAAACCCGGCGATGTGATCACCAAGGACAACGCGGAGAAGGTGGTCGAGCTGCTCAGCCCCGGCAATTACATATTGGTGCGCGAGGGGATGCAGCTGCGGATTGTGCCAAGCGACAAGCTCGAGTGGCCGCCGCCGTTCAAGACCGCGACCGAGAAGTATTCGCCCCAAGTCCAGCTCCGGCCCGACGGCACGCTCAAGGGTTACACCGCCGGACAGCCGTTTCCGCTGCTCGATCCGAACGATCCGCAGATGGCGACCAAGGTGATGTGGAATTTCAGTTACCGGCCGCTTTACAGCGACGATATCGACATGCGCTTCCCCGAGGTTGCCACCTTCGAAAAGAACGCCACCGGCCAGCCGCTTAGCTATTACACAGTGGGCCACTTTGCGTTCTACAACAATATCGGGCGGATCGAAGTGCCGCCGATACCGACCGATCCCGACGGCGTCGCGAGCGGTATCCGTTATCGCTTCGGCTTCTATCCGTTCATGGAACCGTCGTCGTTGCGCGGCTATGGGCTGGTGCGGCAGCGACATATCGATCCCAACATCGATGACAATGTGTGGGTGTACAATCCGCAGGTCCGCAAGTTGCGTCGCGAATCGGCGGATGTGCTCTCGGACAGCATCGGGACGTTGCCGGGATTCAGCGGCGGTGGTGGCGGAGGCGGCGGAAGCGTCGCGGGCGGGGCCGGAGGCGCGGGCGGAGGCGGCGGATCCAGCCCGTTCGCGAACACGCTCGATCCTGATTCGTATTTCGGATTCTCGGCGAAGGTCGAAGATTTCAATTATCGGTTCCTGGGAGAGAGGGAGATGCTCGCGTCGGTGCATGCCGAGCACTCGCCCGAGGTGCAATGCCCGTACGATGGCGGCAAAACAATTTGCCCCGAGAATTGGGAGATGCGGCATCTTTACGTGATCGAGGCGGATTCGAAGCCGGGCCGCGATGCGACGATTCCCAAGCGAATCTTCTACATCGACTCGGAAGGATGGTTTATCACCGCGTCGGATCAGTACGATCGCGACGGCAAGCTGTGGAAGACGATCGCGACCTTCGACACTTATCGCGACCGGCCGGTACCCGACGCAAAAGTCGCCATCTATCCGTACAAGCGGATATTCCAGGTGGGACTGGTGGACGAAGATCTCCAGACCGGCGCGAGTTCGGTGGTCTACATGCCGGGCACGACCGCGCCCGACCGCGAATGCTGGTATATCGACATGGGCACGGTGGACAATTCATTCCTCGCGCCGCAAGCGCTGGAGCGAGCCGGGCACTGATTGGGGATGGCGCTGGAGATGCGAGTGCTGTCGCGACATTTGACGCGCATCAATTTGTTTGTACACTGAACGCATGCGTAAGGCCCACAAGGAATCGCTCCACGCCACCGCGTACCGTTACACGGTGCTGTTTGAGCGTGCACCCGAAGGCGGCTACGTCGCCACGGTCCCGGTACTCGGAATCGCCACGCAAGGAGAGAATCTGCGCGACGCTCGGGCCATGGCCCGCGATGCAATCCGCGGACTCATCGAATCCTTGGCTCTAGATGGCGAAGAAATTCCGATCGAGCAACCTGCCGCCACGACCGAGCGGCTCGCGGTGAGACTGCTGGCGCGAGCGTGAGACTTCCCGCCCTCAAGGCGCGAGAGGTCATCCGCGTCCTTGAACGGCTTGGGTTCGTGCTTCACCACAGCAGCGGCTCCCATCGCATTTACAAAAATGCCGCAACCGGACGCCGCACCGTCATCCCTTTTCATGGGAAGCGCGACCTCAATGTTAAGGTGCTTCGGTCCATTTTGAAGCAAGCCAACCTTGCTGAGGACGAGTTTGTGAAACTGCTCTAATTTGGTCGGGTGGCGAGGATCCGGAGCTATAGCTGCAGGACGAAGCGGATGTCGCCGAGGCGGACCTGGCTGCCGGAGCTCAGGAAGGCGGAGCCGTGGATTTGGCGATCGTCAATGTAGCTGCCGTTGGTCGAGTTCAGATCCATCAGCTCGAAGCCGCCGTCGCGGCGCATCAGGCGCGCGTGCTGGCGCGAGACGCTCGCATGCGGGATGACCACGTCATTGTCCTCGCCGCGGCCTATAGAGATCTCGTCCTTCATCAGCGAGTATTCCGCCGGCACCGGATCGATATGATCGACGGCGACCAGCCGCGCTCCTCGCGTATTTCCCGCGCCGCGAGGCGCGGTGATCGGCGATTGCGACGGCCGCGGAGTGGGCGCGCGCTGCATAGTGCGAGCGGCTGGCGGAGGCACTGACGCCGACGACGGCATTCGAAGCGAGGGTGCGCCCTGCGCCTCGACGATTGCTTTGAGTTCATCGGCAGGGAGACCGAATCTCATTCGCGACAGTCCGAACAACCCCAGGATTGCGATCAACGGCACCGCGCCGTTCCACCAATTAAAGGAGAACTGCTTGAGGCCGGTGCCGGTGGCGTTTCCGTCGGGCGCGCCGGTGTCCTCGGGCACGTTAATCGCGGCGCCGCCGAGGCCGCGGACCTGGTACGAAGTATCGGCTTCGCCAGACTCGCTATTGTAGTCGATCTTCAGTTGGACGCTGCGATTGGTGCCGTCTTCGATCGGCCGGGGCGTGCGATAGGTGAGCGAATATTCAGTCGCGATCGAATGTCCAATCTCGCGGACCAGCGATGCGAAGCGCCCCTCCTCGGTGATGATGTTGTACGAACGGCCGTGGGTGGCGTCGACGATTTCCTGGTACTCGGGCGCGATGAACGGCGGCGGAACTACTCCGTACAGCGTGAGCCCGTTCTTCTTGAGTTGTTCGGCGACCTTGGTGCCGGTCAAATCCGTCACCTGCTGCCCGCGAGTGTGATGATCCCAGAACGCCTGGTCGTGCGCGGAGTCGGCCGAGCCGTCGCCGTCATGATGAGGCGGCGCGTCAGTGACGATAATGATGATGCCTTCGGCCTCGGGCCTGAACGGAAACTTGGCAGCGTAGGAAAGCGCGTCGAGTTGATCCTCCGGGATATCGCCGCCACCGCCTGCGTGCAGCGTGCCGACCCAGTCGGTGAACTGCTTGACGTCCGACGTAAACGAGTTGCGATAAGCGCAATTGCAGTCGGGGTACGCCGACACGACGTAGTCCTCGAACGTCACCAGCCCGAGGCGGTAGTCGCGGCTGTTGGCCTGAAGGTCCTGGGCAAAGGCGATCACGTTTTGCTTGACGGCGTCGATATAGGGCTGCATCGACTCGGTGACATCGAGCACGAACACGATGTCAACCGGACGGCCCTGTCCGACGCCGCGAAAGTCCAGAATTTTGGCTTCCTTGCCGTCTTCGAAAACCTTCACGTTGTCGGGACGAAGATTGCCGACCGGATTGCCATTCTGATCGGTCAAACCGAAGTCGAGTTGAACGCCGCCGTCGGTGTCGAAATGCTCGAGGCCGGGATTACCGCTGGTGATTTTCAGGCTCGCATCCGCAGCCGTTACCCGAAATATGAAACCAAACAGAAGTAAAAGCGTAAACAGACAACGGCCGGCGTTTCGATTCGACGATTTCATCGATGGCAGTAGTGATTCTCCGGATTGGGAAGCCAGTCAGTCAAGCTCCATGATCAATTTGACGTTCAAATGATCAATCGTATTCTTGCCTTCGCACACCGGTTAGGTTATCCCAATCGCTGACCCAATTCTTCATTGATGGATTCCGAGTGAAAGATTTTTTTGTGTATCGGACTGTCCGCGGCCTGACTTTACCTCTCATCGTCCTGATTTGCCTGCTGATGGCCGCTGCCGTTCCTGCGCGGGCCGGTGGGAAGGCGCAAGTCGTAGTGGGATTCGTGGGCTCACCGCCGCCGGGCTTTCAAAACGTTCTGCTCAACGTGCAGGCGGTGCGCATCAATTCGAAAAACAACCCCTCTCCAACCGGCGGCGGCTGGCAGAGGATTCCGACTCCTCCCGGAATTGGAGGCCAGAACCAGAACGCGGAGTTGCAGATCGATCTCAATGCTTCGCAAAACATACCCCAGCTCTTCAACACCGCCGGGGTGAAGCCCAATAAATACCACACCGCCGAGTTACTGCTCGATCCGAACAATCCGGGCGTCTTGATTCCAAACTGTCCACAATCCCCGGGCGGCGGCGAGGGTTGCATCCGTTACCCCATCGCGTTGAATAACGGCAACGTCATATTGGTGAATGACAGCAGCAGCACCGGACTGGTCGCGGCGGGAAAGAACCAGCTTGGGGTGTTGATACTGCAAGTGCAGGTGATGGTAAACCAGGCGCCGACGACTCCCGGCGGCGCATACCTGGTGACGATCACTTTGACTACGGTCCCGCCTAATTCGGTGCAAGGCATCGTTACGGGAGGGGTGACTGTCAATTCAAGCGGCACGGCCGGGCCAACCGGGAAAGTCCGTTCCTTGAGAGTGACCGCGGAAGCGATCGGGACCAACACCGCAATCGCGAATTCGCGAGTGAAAACCGGATCGGGATGTCCACCGGCACCGGGGGGATGCTATACCTTGGCGCTTCCTGCCGCTGGCGGTCAGAATGCGTCGGTAAATGGATTCGGAACGCTTTATGATCTAGCGGTGTCGGGAGGGGGAGATATGTACGCCGCAGAGCGGCTGGCGCCGCTCTATCCCGGACAAGCACCGACCAGCATCAATTTCACAGTCACCGGACCGCAGATGGTTGGCAGTATCACCGGTAAAGTCACCGATATGTGCAGCGGCAATCCGGTAGTCGGCGCGACGCTGCAGTTGCTGATACCGCCTCATAGCAACAGCTCGGCTGACTGCATGACGAATCCCGAACAATGCGTGAGCGTCGCGACGGCGAATACCAACAATACCGGCGGTTTCCCGTTACCGGGGACACTCCTGATTCCTCCGGAATTCGGCAATATTCCAATCCTCCCTAAAGGCACACCATACGTAATGCAGATCACCGCGCCCGGCTACGACAACCTGGTCGTACTTGCAAAACCGAGCTCCCAATCCAAAAACAACGGCGGCAGCTGCAGCACCGACGGAGGTACCACGTACAGCAAATGCAATCTGATGCTGAACACCGGAACCATCAGCGGAATGATCCCGATCGTGCCGCCGATTTCCGGGCAGACCACGCTGGTCCAGGTCTTTGCCGAGGACACCGGAACCAACAACGTGGTGGGCGCCCTGACGATGCCGGTTACTGTCAGCAGTTCGAACCCGGGCACCGTGCTTTTCCCCAAGTTGAACGTTCCTACTTCAGGAACCTTCGATCTGTTTGCGACGACGATCGATCTCTACCAGGGCGTGGTTGATCCCTATCAGGGTCACACTATCGCGGTTCTGCCTGGTGTTACGGGGCCGGCATCATGCAGCAACGTAGCCGTTGCTTTTACGCAAACCATCGATTGCATCGGCCACGGCAGCATCACGGGACAGGTCGCGAACCCCAACCTCGGCACGTCGGTGGTTTTGTCGAAGGATGGCGTCCAGTTGACCAACAGCATCGTGGAAAATCAGGCGCCGAACATGAGCCCGACCAACAACTATTCCTTTTGCATTCCAGCCGACACTTACGACGTGCAAAGGTTTCAGTTGCCTCTGCCTGAGCCAAACGTGACACCGCTTGCGATGCCGACACCGTTACCTGACGGCGCGCTGACGTCGGTTACGATTCCACCGGCGCCGCTCGCTGGTGGCCCGAATCCGACTCCGACGCCGGCGATCAAGTGCCCGACCACTTGCTCGAATCCGGACGGGTCATGCCCGGGCATCTGCAACAACACGATCGCTCCGATATTGTGATCGCGATGAATCGAGGGACGATGCGGAGTTTGATACGAGTTTTGTCGATAGGCGTGATCGGCGCGGCGATCGCCGTTTACGTCGCGTCGTGCAACAACCAGACTGGATTTTCCGGCAGCGTCGGCAATACTCCGAACGGCCCGAAGCTGCCGTCGTACCAAATTCTTGGCACGGTCGGCACCCCGTTCACTGCGACCATATCGGACGACCGCTCGTTCTGGACGTTTCAGGGAAATGCCCCGCTCAGCGTCGTGATCTGCAACCCGCCTTCGGCGAATGCGCAACTCGTCGTTTCCAAAACAACCGCCGACAGCAGCCTGCTGAGCGCCGAGATCATAACCGGCAATCACATCAAGGACCTCCAATCGACGACGGCGCCTTTCGGCACCGTACAAGTGCAGATCGGTACGCTGAACTCGGCACCGTCGGCGGCGAGCCCCGATCTCCGAATATTCCTTAGCGGTCCCCTCAATGTGAAGTACAATGCGCTGGTCGAGGACAGCAACATCGGATTCATTCTCCAGGCACGCGCGCCGACGCTGATTGTCTTCGACACGCCGAACGGAAAGGTGGACGCGACTTTCTTCGGCGGCACCCGCAATTTCGGCAAATTCACCGCAAATATGACCCTTGACGGAGTAGTGGTGGTACCGACTGTTTCGCGAGGTCCCAACCTGACCATTCGCCAGCCATGACTGGCGCCGCAAGTTGAGTCATCGCTCGCGGCGGCCACGAAGTTTAGCGCGCAGGCGGCCTCGATCGTCTCGCTACGTTTGACAGCTTCCTGTATTCATCATACTTAGCCTCTGAAGCAAGTGAGCGATTCGAAAAACGCATCTGGATCTCCCCGTCCCTGAAATCATCCTATGAACTCGCAGCTCGTACGCCGGGGACTGTTGGTCGTGGTGATCATTGCGATCGCCGTCGCCGCGCTGCCCGCCTATCACTACTACGGCTACATCGAGAGCCACGTCAGCACCGACGACGCCTACGTTGACGGCACCGTCGCGCTGGTGTCGTCGCGGGTCGCAGGCACCGTCACCAACGTTTACGTCGAGGACAATTGGACGGTGAAGGAAGGGCAGTTGCTGTTGACGCTCGATCCGCGCGACTTCGAGGTCAAGGTCCGGCAGGCGGAGGCTCAGCTCGAGCGCGCCAGGCAATCGGTGGACGAACTATACGCGGGAGTTCAGGCGGCGCATTCGGGCGTGTCACTGGTACAGTCGCAGCTCAAGCAGGCGAAGATCGATTACGAGCGCGCCAAGTCGTTGAAGGAACAAGGCGTCGTCTCGGCCCAGCAATACGATCAGGCTAACACTGGACTCCGCATCGCGACCGCCGATGAAGCCCTGGCGGAACATCAACTGACCCAGGCCGAGGCTGCGCTCGGGAGCCAAACTGACGACCAGTCGCGCTACGACAGGCCAGTCGTCAAGCAAGCCGAAGCCGCTCTGGAAGCCGCCAAGCTCGATCTCAGCTATACGAAGATCACGGCGCCGTTCACCGGCGTCGTGACGCACAAGACTGCGCACGTCGGCAACCGCGTGCAGGTCGGAGAGCCTCTGCTGGCGATCGTCCCGCTCGGCAAACTCTACGTCACCGCGAACTTCAAAGAGACTCAGCTCACCGACGTGCGCGTCGGGCAGAAAGCGGAGATCGTCGCCGACATTTATCCCGGCTACACGTACAAGGGACACGTCGATTCGATCAGCATGGGTACCGGCGCGGCGTTTTCGCTGCTGCCGCCCGAAAATGCGACCGGCAACTGGGTCAAGGTCGTGCAGCGCGTGCCAGTCAAGATTGTGATCGACGGACCGCGTCCCGAGGACAAGCCATTGCGCCTGGGACTGTCGGTCGAAGTCTCGATCGATCTGAGCGATCGCAGCGGCCCGCTGCTCTCCTCGATGGTCCAGCAGCATTTCCAAAAAGACGGCCAGACGCTGCCCAACGAAACCCTCCAGATGGCGCCCGAAGCGCCTGCGCCCCCAAATCCGGGAACGCAACCTTCGCTACAACCGCCGCACTAGCACCTTACTCACCTGACACGCGTGTCAGGTCAATTGCACCCGATTCCCGTGTGTACTACGCTGCGTTCGCGTGGATTCTCCGCCCGCGTTTGTCTAGATGCTCGACCCTCAGCGATATTGCGCAACGTCTATCCGCTTATCTTGGCGCGCCGGTCGCGCGCTCTGAGCGTCCTTGCCAGCGGATGGGAGACGACCGTCTTCGAATTCACACTCGAATCCGCGTCGCGAAGGTGTGCGTCTATTCCGGTCGGGGTGCCGATGGTCTTGCGCTTCTATCAAGGCTCCTTTGCCGACGCCAAAGGCGCTCGCGAACACACCACCATCGATCGCCTGTTCGCCGCCAATTATCCGGTTCCGCGTCCTTATGCGTTCGAGAGCGACCATCACGCGCTGGGCGCGCCGTTTCTCATCATGCAGAAGCTGGCGGGTGGCCAGTTGTTCGCGGTCCGCAGCTTTCCGAGCGCGTTCAAGACTTTCTCGATGGCATTTTTTTCGTTCGTCCGTACGCAATCGCGGCTGCATAAACTCGATCCGACCAGCGCAGGCCTGCGCGAAATTCCGCGCGCATACGCACCGGTTGGTGACGCCGCTGCCCGACTCGCCGCTGCTCGATCGAGTGCTCGCGATCATCGCCAATCGCGTCGAGACCGGCCCGCTGCCCGGCCTGCGCGAGGCGCTCAATCTCGTCACCGAACGTGCGCCCAAGTTCCGCCGCAGTCCGGACGCGCTGGTGCACATGGACTACCATCCGCTCAACGTGATGGTGCAGGGCGTGAGCGTAACCGGCGTGATCGACTGGGTGAATACCGATGTCGGCGATCGGCATCTCGACGCGGCGATGACGGCCGTGATTCTGTCGTCTTCGGCGCTCGAGCGGCCGCGATGGATGCGCGACAACCTTGTCGGCAACGGGCTTCGCGCGAGCTTCGCGGCACTATACATGCCGCTCTATCACGCGATGGCGCCGATGGACTTCGAGCGTTTCAGCTACTGCCAGGCAGTCGCGGCGCTGCTGCGACTCTCGATGATGGGCATGATGCGCGCGCGCGGCCCGGAATTCGTCGGCTTCCGCCGCGAAGCTATCGACGAAGTCACGCCCGCCGTCGTGCGACTGCTGACCCGCTACGCCACCCGCAAGAGCGGCGCATCCGTGCGCCTGGACGCAGCGTCGCCGCAGCCGGCATGAGCGTACCTATCGCATTCGTGCGAGAAAATCTGTAACTGATTGGGCATGCGAAAGTGTTATGCCACTGCGATGGTGTTGATGAGTTGGTACCTGATGCTGCCGCCGCCGGTGATGCCGCCGGTAAAGAACGCGTCGGGCGACTACCAGGTGAACAGCGCGGCGCCGCTGTCACAATGGCTCAAGTTCAAGACGCTCAAGTCCGAGCAAGCGTGCGATGCGGCACTGAAGAAGGTGCAGCCCTTCTACAAATGCATCCCGAGCGACGACCCCGCGCTAAAAGCCCACAGCTCCAGCCCCAGCCAGCGCCCCGAGCGTCTCAACGATCTCCGGCGCCGCCGGCGCCCATATGCAATAAGTTCTTCCCCTCTCCCTGTAAGGGAGAGGATCGAAGGTGAGGGTCCGTTATCCAGCGCGCTCTTCGCGCGCGATTTAAGATTCTGCTGTCCGAGACTCTACGCGCGAATCATCTCGCGCAGCACGAACGGCAGGATGCCGCCGTGCCGGATGTACTCGACCTCCTCCGGCGTGTCCGCGCGCATCGTCACCTCGAACTCTTTAGTCTTGCCCTCGTGCTCCGCGCGCACTTCAACGTCTGCCGCGGTTTGATTCCCGCCTTCAATCCGGTGATCGAATAAACTTCCTTTCCGGTGAGCCCAAGCTTCTGCCGATTCTCGCCAGGCTTGAACTCGAGCGCGAGCACGCCCATCCCAATCAAATTGCTGCGATGGATTCGCTCGAAGTTTTCCGCGATCACCGCGCGCACGCCGAGCAGTTGCACGCCCTTGGCGGCCCAATCGCGCGACGAGCCAGTGCCGTATTCCTTGCCCGCGATGACGATTAGCGGAATACCTTCTTTGCGATAACGCTCCGACGCATCGAAAATCGTCATCTTCTCATTGTCCGGCAGATGCGCGTGAAGCCGCCCTCGACCCCCGGCACCATCAGGTTCTTGAGCCGTATATTCGCGAGCGTCCCGCGCATCATCACTTCATGATTTCCGCGCCGCGCTCCGTACGAGTTGAAATCCTTCGGCTGCACGCCATGCTCGATCAGATATTTCCCCGCCGGACTGTCCGGCCCGATCGAGCCCGCCGGCGAAATGTGATCGGTCGTCACGCTGTCGCCGAGAACCGCCAGCGCTCGCGCGCCGTTGAGGTCGGTGAAATCTCCAACCTTGGCAGTCACACCGTCGAAAAACGGCGGCGCCTTCACGTACAGCGAATCCTGCGCCCAGCGAAACAGGTTGCCCTCGGGAACTTGCAGGCTCTTCCATCGCTCGTCGCCCTCGAACACCTGCCCGTACTCGCTCTTGAACATCTCGGCGTGAACCGAACCGGTCACCGCGCTCGCGACCTCCTCCTGCGACGGCCAGATGTCGCGCAGGAAGACCGGACGCCCATCGGAGCCGGTGCCGAGCGGCTGATGCTCGACGTCGATATCCATCGTGCCCGCAATCGCGTACGCGACCACCAGTGGCGGCGATGCGAGGTAGTTGAATCGCACCGCCGGATTGATGCGCCCCTCGAAATTGCGATTGCCGCTCAGAATCGCGCACGCCACCAGGTTGCCGTTCTTGATCGCGCCGGCCAGCGCCTCATCGATCGGCCCGCTGTTGCCGATACACGTCGTGCATCCGTAACCGACCAGGTTGAAGCGCAGCTTCTCGAGCGACTCGGTCAGCCCCGCGCGCTTGAGATACTGCGTGACGACCTTCGATCCCGGCGCCAGGCTGGTCTTCACCCACGGCTTGACCGTGAGCCCGCGCGCGACCGCTTTCTTAGCGAGAATCCCCGCCGCCAGCATGACCGACGGATTCGAAGTGTTGGTGCAGCTGGTGATCGCCGCAATCACGATCGAGCCGTGCGTGATCGGAAACTTCCCGGCCTCGCTATTCACCTCGACCTTGTGCGCGATGTGTCCCAGCTTTGATTCGAGGATCTTCCCCTCGCCCGCCGACGATGCGTTGCCGCCTTCCGCGACCCACTTCGCCGAGCTCGTCGCGATCGACGCTTGGATGCTCTTCGAACTCCTTGGCCAGCTCGCGACGGAAGTCACTCTTCGATGCGGTCAGCGCTACTCGATCCTGCGGACGGCGCGGCCCCGCCATGCTCGGCACCACACTGCCGAGATCGAGCTCGAGGGTGTCGGAAAATTTGGGCTCGGGCGCGTCGGGCGAATTGAAAAGGCCCTGGGTCTTGCAGTACGCCTCGATCAATTTGATCTGGCTGTCGCTACGCCCGGTCAGCCGCAGATAAGTGAGCGTCTGATCGTCAACCGGGAAAAATCCCATCGTCGCGCCATACTCGGGCGACATATTTCCGAGCGTCGCGCGATCAGCGACCGGCAGCGACGCCAGCCCCGGCCCAAAATATTCGACAAACTTGCCGACCACGCCTTTCTTGCGCAGCATCTGCGTGACCGTCAGCACCAGGTCTGTCGCAGTCGCGCCGGGACGCAGGCTGCCGGCGAGACGAAAGCCGATCACCTCGGGAATCAGCATCGGCATCGAGCGTCCCAACATCGCAGCTTCGGCCTCGATTCCACCGACGCCCCATCCGACGACGCCGAGTCCGTTGATCATCGTCGTATGCGAGTCGGTGCCGATCACGGTGTCGGGATACGCTTCACCCTGCTCCGACGCGAACACGACCGGCGCGAGATATTCGAGATTCACCTGGTGAACGATTCCAGTGTCGGGCGGCACGACGCGGAAGTTGTCGAAGGCGCCCTGCCCCCATCGCAGGAAAAGATAGCGCTCCTGGTTGCGCTCGAATTCCAGTCGCGCGTTGGCTGCGAACGCGTTGGCGGTGCCGTACGAATCGACCTGCACCGAATGATCGATCACCAAATCCACCGGCTGCAGCGGCCTGACCTTGTCAGGATTGCCGCCGAGCTTCTTGATCGCGTCGCGCATCACCGCCAGGTCCGCGACCACCGGCACGCCGGTGAAATCCTGCAGCAGCACGCGCGCCGGCATGAACGAGACTTCGCGCTCGCCGCCCTTGCCGTTCCATCGCGCGAGCGCCTCGATCTGTCCGGTCGTCACGATCACGCCGTCCTCGCGTCGCAGCACATTCTCGATCATCACCTTGATCGAATACGGCATGCGCGCGAGCGAGAACCCATGCTTCTCGAGCGCATCGAGCTTGTAAATCGTGTAGCTCCTGCCATCGACCGAGAGCGTCGAACGAGCACCAAAACTATTTGTCGTCATGCGTTCAGAATAGCGCGCGAGCCCGCACAATCAACCGCAAATGTTGATGACGACAACGGATCTTCTTTTTTATTCGGTTCCCCTTCCCGCTCGGGAAGGGGTTAGGGGTTAGGTTGCCGGTCTTCAAGCATCACTTTAACTTCGCCTGCCGCGACCGCGTAGGCGCCGGGCCATGCAGCCCGTCGAACACCAGCGAGCGGCCGTCGGAATGGAAGCGCATGGCGGCGAGGATTCCGACGCGCGGAGACTCAAGCGCCGCAACGCCGTCGATCGAGTCGAGCGTGATGCGCGGCTTCAGCGTCATGAGAGCGGCGACGGCTGCGCCGAAACTTTCGTCATCCACGTTGCCATCTTCGCCGGTGATCATCGTGCGTCCTTGCAGGCCTGCAATCACATGGCCGGCGCGCAGTACGATCACGTTGCCAGCCTCGCGCGCGATGCCGCATCCGGGAATTACCGCGCCGTACGGATTGGCGGGGTCGATCGCGCTCAAGGCAATCGGCTTTTCACGCGCGGGGATTAGATTGCGACTGGCATGCAGCATCTCGACGGCTTCGGGCATCGCGTATTGCTCGCCCGAGAGCGAGCGCACGAACCATCCGCGACGAATCGCGCCGCCATATTCGAGTCGTCGCAGCGCGAAGGAGATTTCGCTCCACGAAATGTGCGTCGATTCGATTCCGAGCATCTCGCGCGCGAGGATGCCGTGGCGTTCGAGCAGCTTGAGCGCGAGGTCTCGGGTTTCATCGGCGCCGACGGCAGGAATTTCAGCGGCGCGTATCAATGACCAGCGGCCGGCGAGGCTGGACTTCAAGCGGGCGCGGACCGCACTGTCGTGACGCGTGGTCGGGCGGCGCGCGACGGACTCGAGCGCGCGCGCGGCGGCGCGATCGTCGGAGAACATCCGCAGTGGGGCGAAGTTGTCGTTGCTGACGCGGCCCGCCGCCGCCATCCGCCACAGCGCAGACAACGCGTCGCGCTCCGAAACGTTGGCGCGCTCGGCGACTTCGTCGAGATATTGAGCGCCGGCGGCTCCCAGAGCCATCAGCACCGCTTGTTCCTTTGGATCTTCAGGCTCAGATTGCTCGCGCGGGATGAACAGCGTGGCCTTGCGCGGGACGAAGGTGACACGCGACGGAATGCCGGCGGGATGTGTACCTTCAATGGTCGGTTCCGCGATCGCGACCCACTTCATCTGGCCGCTCATGCAGACGAGGTCGAGCATTTCGGGGCGATACCCTGCGATTCGGGCGGGCAGAATCGAGTGCTCCCAAATTTCGGGAATCGCGGCGATTCCTGAGAGCTGTTCGAGCACATTGGCGACGCCGGTCTGATCTGCGGGAAGCTCGGTGCTGCCGACGTGCATCCATCGGAGGCGGAAGGCCGCGTATTCGTGATCTGCGCACGGTTCGATCTCGGCGCGTACGCGGGCCAGCGTCATTCGGTGGATTCGTTCGAGGTTGTAGCGGTCGCACCATTGAATCGTGTCGGAGCGGGTGAAGTGTCCGCGGAAAATCGCGCCATTCGCTTCCAGAGCCGCGAGAGCGCTCTCGATTTCGGAATCTTTCAGTTGCAGCCGCGTTGCGATTTCACTGGAGGTGGTCGGGCCTGAGGTTTTTAGGGCGCGGCGCACGAGTTCGACGCGCGCGGCATCGCTGTCGCCGATGTTGTCGTATGCGGCGGAGAAGATTTGCTTATCTTCGGCGGCGATGATTCGCTCGACTGAGTCGTGGCCGAGGCTTACGCGTTCGATTCGATGCTCGGCTTCCAACTCGGTGAGCATCGCGCGCGCGGTTTCGCCGACACGTTCTTCGACTTCGGCCATTGTCAACGAGCCATGCGTCCGGATCAGTTCGTAGAGTTCGTCGCGCGAGCGCGGCTTGCGGCCGGGCGCACGGCCGGTTACTTCGGCGACGACGCTGTCCACCGCTTCCGACGAGAGCAGATCGGAGAGGTCTTCTTTGCGGAAGACGTCTTCGGCCATCCCGCGATTCATCGAGACGGTGCGCGAGCGGCGGTTGGCGCGCTCGCCGTCGTCGAGGAACGAGTAGTCCCATGCGAGCAGCAGGCGATGGGCGAACACCGACGGCGCGATTCCGTCCACGGCGACCGTTCGAATCGCGCCGCTCTCGATTCCTTCGAGCAGCTGGATGGTGCGCGGGAGATCGGTGGACTCCTCGAGGCATTCGCGAATGGTTTCCTCGATCACGAAATGGTCGGGGAGTTCGACCGCGCCGGGGCGGTTCTCGAAGCATGCTTGCTGGCCGGGGAAAATCGAGGACAGAAGTTCTTGCGAGCGGAGGCGCTGGATCCAGGCGGGGACTTTTTTGCCGCGCGAGGAGCGCATCACGGCGAGCGCGCGCGTGGCGACATGGCGGAAGCGCACTTCGAACATCGGCGCCGCCAGCACCGCCTGCGTCAGCACGTCACGAGCGTTGCGCGCCTTCAGCATGTCGAAAAGAGTGTCGAGCGGGAAACTGTGGCGCGAATTCAGCGCGAGCAGTACGCCGTCGTCGATCGCAGACCCCTGGATTTCGAAATCGAAACTCTGGCAGAGGCGTTTTCGAATCGCGAGGCCGAGTCCGCGATTGAGGCGGATTCCGAACGGCGTGTGGATGACGATTTGCGTGCCACCGAGGCCGTCGAAGAAGCGCTCGACGACGACGGTCTTGGCGTCGGGAATCGCGCCGAGCGCCTCGACTCCGCGGCGAACGTAGTCGGCGGCCTGAGTGGCCGCGCGTTCCGACATCGCGCATTCGGTCATCAGCCACTCTTCGGCCGAATCGTTGCGTTCGATGCGATTCCAAATCTCGTGGCGCAGGTCGCTGATCTCGGACGACATCGCAGGCGAGCGGCCGCCCGCTTCGGTTAACCAGAACGGCAATGTCGGCGCCATTCCGGGCGCGGCTTCGACCATCAGGCGTCCGCGCGAGGAGCGTTGAATCTGCCAGGGCATCGAGCCCAGCGAGAACACGTCGCCGCGCGAAGATTCCTGCGCGAAGTCCTCTTCGACATCGCCGATTTTGCGGCCCTCGGATTCGATCACAACGTCGTAGTTGCCGGCTTCGGGGATGGTTCCGCCTGAAGTGATTACCGACAATCGCGCGGAGCGGCGCGGGCGGACGCGAGCGTTGACGCGATCGAAGAAAATTTTCGGCGCAGCGCCCATTATTTTTTCAGGCAAATCAGTGGCCAGCTGTTCGAGGAGATGACGCAGTTTGGCGGCGTCGAGATCGCCGAAGTTGTACGCGCTGCGGAGGATGCGCAGCAGATCAGCCTCCGAGATTTCGTCTTCCTCGGCCGCGATTGCGACGATTTGCTGTGCTGCGATGTCGATGCATCCCATCGGGATTTCGACTTCATCGAGATGCCCGTGGCGAATCGCGCGGACAGCCGCACCGCATTCGAGTAGGTCGTCGGTCGTCAGCGCGAAGAAGCGGCCCTTGGGCGTCGCGCCGAGGCTGTGTCCCGAGCGGCCGATGCGTTGAATCGCGGCCGAGATGGATTTGGGCGTATCGAGCTGACAAACGAGATCGACTGCGCCGACGTCGATGCCGAGTTCGAGCGACGCGGTCGCAACGATCGCTTTCAGCTCACCGCGTTTGAGGCGCTGCTCGGCGAGCAACCGTTCAGCGCGCGCGAGGCTGCCATGATGGGCCATCACTGCGTCGATGCCGAGCCGCTTCTGCAGATTTATCGCGACGCGCTCAGCATGGCGGCGGCTGAGCGTGAAAACCAGGGTGGTGCGATGCTCGCCGATGAGCCGCGCGACTTCGTCGTACATCGCTTCCCAATGCGGATGGGTCGCGAGCGGGCCGAGGTCAGGACCGGGCGCAATAACCTGAAGATCCATCGCGCGGACGCGATCGTCGGCGCGAACTATTTTGATCGGACGCGGGGTGCGCGTGTTATCACGAGCCACGTCGTAGCCGGCGAGAAATCCCGCCAGCTTTTCGATTGGATTCAACGTCGCCGAAAGGCCGATTCGATTGGGGCGCGCGTTGCCGCGACTCGTCACGAAACGTTCGAGGCGCTCCAGGGTCAGCGCGAGATGCGCGCCGCGCTTGTTGCCGGCGAGCGCGTGGAGTTCATCGACGATGACATGACGGACGCTGGCGAGCTTCTCGCGGAACTTCGGCGAAGTCAGCAGGATGAACAGCGACTCGGGCGTGGTGACGAGAATGTGAGGAGGTCGTCGGAGCATCGCAGTGCGCTCGCTGGCGGAAGTGTCGCCAGTGCGAAGGCCGGCGCGGATGTGAGAAAGATCGAGACCTGATTCGGCGCCAACGTCGCTAACGCCCTGAAGCGGCTCCTCGAGATTGAGCCGGATGTCGTTGGCGAGCGCCTTGAGCGGCGATACATACAGCACCGAGACTTCGTCGCGGAGAAGATTGTTCGCCGCATCAAGCACGAGGCCGTTGATCGCCCACATGAAGGCGGCGAGTGTCTTGCCGCTGCCGGTCGGCGCGCAAAGCAGGACATCGTAACCGACTGCGTCGTTGGCAGCGCCGATAACGGGCCATCCGAGGTCCTGGGCGCGCGAGGGGGCATCGAAGCGCCGCTCGAACCAGGCGCGAACACTGGGATGGAAGTCGTCGAGGGCGGTAGGCATAGAAGGTGACTATATCACTAGGGCGTGAGCATACGAAAAATAGTTCCTGACAGGGCAGTGGCAGGAGGAAATGCACTTAGTTGAAATGAAACGCGCGGTGGATTTCATGCTTCCTTCGGCAGGGGTGACCCCTGCACCCAGTTAGAAGAAATCGCAAAATGGCGAGGACGCCCTTTTGCTCTCACTCAAATAAATCCGGTTCCCCTTCCCGCTCGGGAAAGGGGTTGGGGGTTAGGTTCTTCGCGCGTGCGCGCGATTCCAATTCTTACCTCGCCCGTTATTTTACGGGAGAGGCGATCGGCGGGCGCAGCCGCCGGTAGGTGAGGGTTCTGCGGTTCAAGCTGAAAGCGTGCTATGCCGCTGTCTCTTTGTTCGTGCTCTTTTTTCTTGTGTCATTCTGAGCGAAAGCTGCTGTAGCGAAGAATCTCGCCGGGCGCTCCTGCTGCTGGCGTAGGCGCTGCGCGCGAGATCCTTCGCTGCGCTCCGGATGACGGAAAAAATCAAGCGATCATACACAGACTCTTCGTGGGTTACTGATAAACCGCAGAACCCTCACCTACCGGCCGCGCTGCGTCCGGCCGCCTCTCCCGTAAAATAACGGGCGAGGTATCTCGGAGTTAGCGGTCCGAGCTTTTTAGTAAGGCGGGGAGTTGGGCGGTGAATTCGCTGCGGGAGAGGGTTAGATCGTAGCCGGCGGCGCGGGCGGCTTTTAGAGATTTCAGATCTACGTGAGAGGCGAATCCTATCACGCGGGTACCGGGCGAGGCAGCGTGGATTTGTTTCAGAGTTTCGAGGGCGGGGAACGTTGCGTCGGAGAGATCGGTGAAGATGATCGAAGGGTGAATCGCGGCGCATCGTGGGGCGACGGACTCGAGCGACGACGCATATTCGACTTCGGCGCCGAGCGCAGCGGCGACTGCGTCGATTTTTGCGCGGAAGAACAGGTCGCGGACTAGCGCGAGCGCCTTCATATCATGTCGGCGAGTTTTACTGGTCGCGCAGTGCCGTTGCGGAAGCGGGCGGGAGAGAACGGCGTCAGATCGATCGACGGCGTGCGACCCTTGACCAGGTCGGCGATCACCTCACCGGTGATCGCGGAGAGCAGGATGCCGCTGCGGAAGTGGCCGGCGGCGTAGAGGACGTTGGCGACCGTCGGTGACGGGCCGAGCACCGGGAGCAAGTCGTCGCTCGCGGGGCGCAGGCCGGCCCATGCTTCGCGAAACGGAATCGATGCGATTGAGGGGACCATCGCACGCACCGCGCGCAGAATTCGTTCCATCCCATCGAGCGTGACGGACTTGTTGAAGCCGGCGTCTTCGAAGATCGAGCCGGCGAGGATTCGGCCGTCGCGGCGCGGCACTACTATTCCGGCCGTTGAAAAGATCGAGGGGCCGACCAGGCCGGGGCGCGCGTCGAAGCATAGGATTTGCCCGCGCACCGGGTAGAAGTGGAGGAGATCGTCTTCAAGGCCGCGGATGTCGCCAGCCCACGCGCCGGCCGCATTGACGATGACGTCGCCGGGCTCGATAGATTCATCTGCGAGCCGCAGGCCGACCGCGCGCCCGCTTTCAATGGCGATCGAATTGACGCGGGCACCCTCGCGAAACTCGGCGCCGGCGTTGGTTGCTGCGTTGATGTACGCGAGAGTGAGCTTGCGATTCTCGACGCGCCGATTATTCGGCATATGCAGCGCGAAGATGATTTTTTCCGACAGCACCGGCGCTAACCTGAATGCCTCGCGCGTGGACAACTCCTCGACGTCGCCGCCGGCCGCGCGCTGCCATCGCGCACGCGACTGCAACTCGGCGCGCGACGCGTCGTCGAAGGCAACGTAGAGCACCCCGTGGTTGTCGTACTCAGGATCGACGCCGCTCTCGGCGGTCAGGCGATCGACGATAGCGTCGAAGGAGCGCTTGCCGGCGAGCGCGAGATCGAAAAACGGGCCGGGCTCGTGCGCCTCGGCCTGCGGGCCGATGAGTCCGGCCGCCGCCCACGACGCTTCGAGGCCGAGACGGCCGCGCTCGAAGACGGTGACCTCGACGCCCTCGGATGCGAGCCGCCATGCGACCGAACTGCCGATTATGCCGCCGCCAATTACGAGAGCTTTCACGCGATTAGATTACCGGCGCGATACGGCAGGCGAAAGCGGCACTATTGCGGAGGCCTGCCGCGGATGATTCACTCGCACGTCGTTGAAGGCTAAACGCTACTCGCTGTTATCGGCGTCGCGATGGACAGTAATCCTGTCGATCGCGCTGGCGACGGCTGACAACTTCGCCGAGCCGGATTTGTGGATTCACATGCTGACCGGGCAGACGACGCTGCGCACCGGTCATATACCGCGGTTCGACACTTACTCTTACAGCGCCCTGGGCGCGCCGTGGCACAATCACGAATGGCTGTCGCAGGTGGCGCTGGCTTTTTTTTATGCGCATCTCGGGGTGTTCGGGCTCAAGCTGCTGAAGCTGATCTGTTCGAGCATTTTGATAATCGCGCTGGCGATCGGGATTTCCGCGACTGGCGCGACGGCGCGCGTGCAGAGGCTGACGCTGATTCTCAGCGCGGTGGCGATTTCGACCCAGATGCAATTTCGGCCGCAGCTGTTCACGTTCATGATGATCGCGGTCGTGATGATGGCGCTCGCGATCGAAGTCTATCGAGGGCGCGCGCTCCTGTGGCCGCTGATCCCGATTTTCACCTTGTGGGCGAACTTTCATGGCGGTTACATCGTCGGGCTCGGCGCGCTGGGTATCGCGGCGGCAGTGATGTTCGTCCAGGGATGGCTGGGTGACGAGGGGCGCATGTCGTCGGCGTGGCGAGTGGCAATCGTCACGCTCGGATGCGGCGCAGCGACGCTTATCAATCCGTTCGGAGTGGGTTTGTGGACCGGAGTGGCGCATTCGGTCGGCGACCCGCTGATTCGGCAAGTGATCGCGGATTGGGTGCCGCTGTACAAGATGATCCTGTCGAATTGGCGGGACTCGCCGAAGACGTTGATTCAGTACCTGGCGCCGATGCTGATGTTTGGCGGCTTTGCAGCGGCGGTTGCGATTGCTCCCGACCTCGAGGACGCACCGCTGCTGGCGGTCGCGACGATTTTCATCGGCGCCGCTTTCTATGCCGCCCGCAACGTCGCGGTCGGGGTGATCGCAGTCGCGATTCCGCTGGCGCGTCACGCAAGTCTCGCGATGAATCGTCGAGCGCCACCAAAGCGATGCACGCATCCGGTTGACGACGGCGAGCCGCCGGCGGCGCTGATGGCGATTTGCGCGCTTGCGCTCTTCCTCGTCGGTGGGACGTTGTCCAACAACCTCAAAACCTGGAAGCCGATGCCGACCGGCGCGCTCGCGTTCATGCAGCAGCACCAAGCTTCACGGCAATCTGCTGCCGCAATTCGAATGGGGATCGTGGATCCTGTGGCACATGGGCGACGCGTTCAAAGTTTATATCGATCCGCGCGGCGAGCTGGTTTACACCGACAAGCAGGAAGGCGACTACGCGAGGTTTTTCTACGGGATGGATGGCTCGGAAAAACTGCTCGACGCGTACCCGCACGACTACGTGCTGATAGGTGTGCACGACAAGGGCGCCGACCTCGTCAGGCGGGACCCGCGCTGGCATCTACTATATAGCGATCAGACTTCGGCACTGTTCGGACGTCACGCGATCCCTGGCGAGGCGCCGGTCGTAGGCAACGTCGCAGGCGCCGACGGCAAGCCAAAAGACACCTATTTTCCGTGATGCGGCGGGTGATAAATGTCGTGGCATCGGAGGCAGCATGGCGCGACTTATCAAGGGACTCGAGACCAAGCTGATTCACGCGGGCGAGCCGGAGCCGTTGATCGAAGGCGCGGTCGCGATGCCGATTTTTCAATCCTCGACCTACGAGTACGCGGGGCAGACCAGCTACCACGACCTGCGCTACATCCGGCTGAACAACACGCCGAATCATACGGTGCTGCATCGCAAGCTCGCGGCGCTCGAGAATGCGGAGTCGGCACTGGTCGCGGGCAGCGGGATGGCGGCGATATCGGCGACGCTGCTCACTGTGCTTGCCGGCGGCGGACATCTGCTCGCGCAGGATTGCGTTTACGGCGGCACGCACGATTTGTTCGTCGAGGAATTCCCGCGCTACGGGCTGTCGGTGGATTTCGTCGATGGCGACGAGCCGGCCACCTGGCGCGAGGCGATTCGTCCCAACACCAAGGCGATTTACGTCGAGGCGATGTCGAATCCGCTGCTTCAGGTGACCGACTTGCAAGCAGCGGTGGACTTTGCGGCGGAGAATGGGCTGGTTTCGATTATCGACAATACGTTCGCGAGCCCGATCAATTTTCGGCCGGCGGAAATCGGCTTCGATTTGTCGATTCACAGCGGCACCAAGTATCTCAATGGTCACACCGATATCGTGGCGGGCGCCGTGATCGGACGCGCGGACCTGGTGGAGAGCATCACGCATACGCTGAACCATCTTGGCGGCACGCTCGATCCGCACGCATGCTTTCTGTTGCATCGCGGGATGAAGACGCTCGCCGTACGCGTGCGCCATCAGAATGAGAGTGCGCTCAAGATTGCGCGCTGGTTGGAACAGCATCGAGCGATCGCGCGGGTGAACTATCCCGGCCTCGAGAGCCACTCGAATCATCTTCGCGCGTGCGAGCTGTTCGACGGCTTCGGCGGCGTTCTCAGTTTCGAGCTGGAGGGCGGCCTCGACGCGGCTGGCTGCTTCATGGAGCGCGTGACGATTCCGATCAGCGCGCCGAGTCTCGGCGGAGTCGAGACGCTGATCACGCGGCCGTCAACCACGTCGCATTCGGGCATGTCGGCGACGGAGCGCGCGCGGGCGGGAATCGGCGACGGGCTCGTCAGGCTGTCGGTAGGGCTCGAGTCGAGCGACGATCTGATCGAGGATTTTGAGGCTGCGCTATGCACCTGAGATTAGGCTAGCCGGAGCACTTTGGGACATCCCGCGCGACACGACAGAAATTCGACGACCGCAGCCAACGTCAAGCAGCAATAGCAATCAGCCGCGATGCCTCGCGAGGGCATTGGAATTGCTTGCTATGACCCGTGCACCTTCAGATAGATCCGTCCGCTGAGGGCGATAGCCGTCCTGACACGGGCCATTCGTCCAACGGAGCGAATCCGGCTAGCGCACCTGGTCACGTTGCCGACGTAGTCGAGCTTCAAGCGGCTCGCGATTCCGAGGAAGCACAGACGCAGGTGATGGACGGCGACGATATTGCATTGCTGTCGCCGATGGTGCGCGCGGCGTCGATGGTGATCATCGCTTTTCAACTCGGATACGCAGCGTTGGACCGCGTGGAGTATCCGCTGACGTTCCCGAGAACCGCCCCGCTTCACGGCGTGAGCATCGCCCTGGGCCTAATCACGTTCGTGACCGCCGTGTGGCCGCGTGCGATGAGGAACTGGCGCGGGATGGCGCTGTTTGTCTGCACGGCGCTTATCGCGAGCACGGCGTGGATCGCGGTGATCGACGGAGACTGCGACGTGCTGGTCGCGTCTATTGTGTTGTTTCTGTTCACCGCAGGCAGCTTGCTTCCATGGAGCCCGCGGTTTCAGGTGGCGCTCGGGGCGAGCGCAGCGATTGCGATGCTAGGCTACTCGATGCACGCCGGCGATTCGAATTCGAGCCGCGCGACCGACTGGACCACGGTGATTAGCGCAATCGTGTTAGCGCAAATAACCGCGATCCATAGCGCACGCTATCGGCAGAAACTGGCCGAGCAAGTAACGGCGCTGGCCGAGAACCAGCGATTGCTGATGGTCGAAATGAATCTGCGCGCGGAAGTGGCGACCGCGCGAGAACGCGACCATGTTCAGCTCCAGGCCAGCGAGGCGATGCTGCGCAAGATGTTCGACGCATCGCCTGACAACATCGCGATTAACAGTCTTACCGACGGACGCTTTATCGCGGTCAACGACTCCTACTCGGTCGCCGGTTACACCCGCGACGAGGTGATCGGCTCGAGCGTGATCGCGCTTCAGATGTGGCCGAACGCGGACGAATTGACCCGGTTTATCGAGACCATTGAACAGACCGGCCGGGTCAAGAACATGGAGATCGCGCAGCAACGCAAGGACGGCAGCCTCGAGGCCAACCTGATCTCAGCCTCGGTGGTGGAAGTGAATGGCGAGCCGTGCGTTATTTCGATGACGCGGGACATCACCGAGATAAAACGCGTCGAGACCAGCCTGCGCGCGAGCTACGAGGCGATGCGCAAGATCTTCGACGCGACCCTGGACATTATCGTGGTGACGCGGATTTCCGACAACGCCTACATCGATTTCAACCAGCAATTCGAACGAATTGGATACGGCCAGCGCGACCTGGACGACTCGCTTCGCGGCAAGCGCCAGCTCTGGGCCAGCCCGCAGCAGCATCAGGAATTCCGCGACCGGATGCAGGCCAAGGGCGAAGTGCGCAACATGGAGGCCGACTTTCTGAAGCCCGACGGCGGCGTGATGCCGGCGATGCTGTCGGCGGTTCAAGTCGAACTCGAAGGCGAACAGTGCGTAGTCACGATGATTCGCGACCTGAGCGCGGCCAAAACAGCGTCGCTTAAGCTCGAGCAGAGCGTTAAGGCGCTGAGCGAGAGCGAGGCGACGTTCCGCAAACTCTTCGACGCGAACCTCGACAGCATGACGCTGGGCGGCCTCAATGGAACCTATATCGACGTCAACCAGGAATTCACCAAGACCACCGGGTATCTCGCGCGAAGAAGCCGTCGGGCATCATTTCACCGAGCTCAACATGTGGATCCATCCGGATGAAATGATTCGCTTCGCCGATCAACTCACCCAGACCAACGAAGTCAGGAACCTCGAAGTGGCTTTTCGCCTGAAGGACGGATCGGAGCAGCCGGTCCTCCTTTCGGCGGTCAACCTGGAACTCCACGGCCAGATCTGCTGCCTCACAATCTCGTCGGAGTATCGCGGACGTCAAGATGACGCAGCGCGAACTGGTCGCCGCGCGTGAGGCGGCGCTGGCGGCCTCGCGCGCCAAGTCGGAGTTCCTGGCGAGCATGTCGCACGAGATTCGCACGCCGATGAATTCGATCCTCGGGATGTCGGATCAGCTGATGGAAACCGCGCTGAATGACGAGCAGCGAAGATATTTGAGCACCGTCATCAGCAATGGCAACGCGCTGCTCGCCTTGATCAACGGCATCCTCGATCTGGCGAAGGTCGAGAGCGGGCGGATCAGCCTCGAGGCGGTGGAATTCAATCTCAAAGACGCGGCCGAGAAGGTGCTCGAGACGCTGGCGATTCGCGCGCACGAAAAAGGCCTCGAACTGACGGTGCGATTCGCGCCGGAGGTCCCCGAGTTGGTGCTGGGCGATCCCTTGAGACTCGGTCAGATCCTGATCAATCTCATCGGCAACGCGATCAAATTCACGCACAAGGGACAGGTGATGCTGGCGGTCGAGGCGGACTCGGCAATCGCGGGCCGGCTCAAGTTCACGGTGACCGACACGGGAATCGGAATCGCGGCCGACAAACGCGGTCTGTTGTTCCATCCGTTCAGCCAGGCCGACTCTTCGACCTCGCGCAAATACGGCGGTAGCGGGCTCGGGCTGGCAATCGTCGCACGCCTGGTCGCATTGATGCACGGCACAGTCGAGGTGGCGAGCGAGCCGGGCAGCGGCAGCGCGTTTTCATTCACCGCGCAATTTGAAGCCGCAGCCCACACGCCGCAGTCGTCGGAGTCGCAGCGCCGGACTTTCGCCGACATGAAAATATTGTTGGTCGCCGACAACGACGATAGCCGCTCGATTGTCTCCGAATTGCTGACAGCGCAAGGCGCGCACGTGACGCAGGCGTCGTCGGCGGACAAGGCGATCGCAGAACTTACCCGAGACAGCGCAGAGAAGTCGCGCTTCGAGCTGGTGGTGATCGACGGGACGATGCTTCGGCAGGGTGGGTTCGAAGTCGCCGAATTCGTGATGAGCGGCGGTCCTGGACGGCCGTCGATCGTGATGATGCTCGGCACCCACGATTTGAGCAACAAGGTTGCGCGCCTGCACGCGATTGGAATTCGGCCACTATATCGTCAAACCGGTGCGGCGCGCCGAGCTATTCGCGGCGGTCGCGCGATCGCGCGCCGGGGTGGAGGCCGATACGCGGGGCGACAGGCTCGCGCCAGCGCCGGTTGTTCCGAAGGCAGCTTCAGCGTGCGATCCTCGAGCAGCCATTGCAGATTCTGATGGCGGACGATTCGAGCGACAACCGCGCGCTCATCCGGGCGTATCTGAAAAAAACCCCGTATCAGCTGGTGGAAGCCGAGGATGGACAGGAGGCGATCGACAAATTCGTCGCCGGCAAGTTCGACCTGGTGCTGATGGATATCCAGATGCCAAATGTTGACGGCTTCGAAGCGACCAGCACGATTCGCGTCTGGGAAACGGCCAACGGCCGCCGGCGGACGCCGATCGTCGCATTGACGGCGTCGGCGACAGGCGAAGCGAAGCAGCGCACGTTCGAGGCAGGATGCGACGCGCACGTCACCAAACCGGTCAGAAAATCAACGCTATTCAACGCGATTCGCAACGCTCTGGAAACGGCCGCGCTGGACGGCGATCAACCAGCCGTTGCCAATCTTAAGGAGGAAACATGCCCGACCGTGTAATAGTTGAAGTGGACGAAGATTTGAGCGATCTGATTCCGGGCTTTCTAACGCACAAACGCGCCGATATCGACACGATTTTCGAGGCGGTGACGCGGCGCGACTACGCGGAGATCGGGCGTATCGCGCATCGAATCAAGGGCGAAGGCGGCAGCTACGGATTCGAATCGATAACCGAGATGGCGCGCGGGATGGAGCAAGCGGTCGCGGTGCGCGACGACGGTGCGGTGACGACGCTCGCGCGGCAAATGCTCAGCTACCTCGATCGGGTCGAGGTGGTGTACCAGCCCTCCAAGGATTAACGCACGGTTGCGCGCGCGGCGATCGCGATGCTAGCGATTGATGTTGCTTGCACACCTCGTCCAATCCAGCTACCGCCCTCTTCCGTGCATTGATCGCAGCCACAATTGTCGTTTCGTGTTTCACGATTCAGGCAAGCGCGGCCGGCGTCGAGATACCGCCATCGGTGGCAACTTACGCGTCTGCGCTGACTGACTTGCACACTTCGCGCGGCAAGAATCCGATCGAGCCGGTGTTCGAGGCCGGCATGCAAGCGAGCCCGCAGGTACAAGCAATCCTGCCCGACCTCAGCGAATCTCAATATCAGCAAGTGCAGCGCCAGATGCAGGGATTCATCGTGGTGCGGGAAGCGATGATCGTCGTGCGTCCGAGCGTCGACTACTTCAAAAGCCTCGCACGCAAGCAGGGCACGAAAGCGGACCGCGCATTTTTCGACATCTACTCGCGCACGGAACCCGACGGCAACGGCCCGTTCCCCGCCTACATTCAGCAGCAGACCGACGAATCGGGATGCACGCGTTTCGACGGAAAGCTGATGGTCGATCTCTACCGCGGCTGGTTAACGTTCCGCACGACCTACCCCGACGCTTACGCGTCGGAGGCGCAAGGCGAGATTGACAGCCTCGAGACGGAACTGACCTCAGGCATCTGCACCTGCGAAGACGCCGCAAAGACGACCGCAGGCCTGCAAGCATTCGTCAAAGCATTCCCGGACTTGCCAATCACGCCAAAGATAAAAACTCGAATCGCAAAGATTCACAGCGGCAAATCCAGCTTCCGCTACAACTGCCACGGGTGATCGTCTTCTGTCATTTGGTGGCACAGGCTTTAGCCTGTGATTTTCTGTCTCATGCAGATCCAGGCTGAAGACCACAGGCTGAAGCCTGTGCCACTGAGAGTCACAAAAAAGAGACAAGAAAAGAAGTGGAAGGTGAGTTCAGCCCGGTGCGAGATCTACGCCGTGCTCGCCTAGATTCGCGAGGCTGAGCCCTTGAAGCGGGCTCTGCGGCGGCCATCGCGGCGAAGACGGCGTCGGCTGTTCGCGGACGATCGGCGTTGTCGACCGCGTGGCCCAGTCGCGCGATTGCTTCGATGCCTGCGATTGCGTTTCCCGGAGGCGGGAACGCGGCATTGATTCGCTGCACGCGACCCTGGAAGTTCGTGAAGCTGCCGTCGATTTCCGGATACGCGGCGATCGGCCAGACCTGGTTAGCCATCTGGCAGGTTTCGTTGGCGTCGGTCGATAGCACCAGCATGTAGTCGAGCGCGCCGAAGCGCTTGACGAATTCCTCTTCACCAAGAGCACGAACAAGGTCGGCGCGGAACGCGATCAGCATCTTGAGTTCGCCCGACGCGACCGCCGCTGCGAGAGTGTCGAGTCCGTCCGCCGAGAGCCCGAGCGCCGCGAGTCCGCGAGTGTTGGAATTCTTGTTGGCGCGGATCAGCAAATCGTCATCGCCGCTGGCGCCCGGTGGCGACCAATTGAGCATCGCGATTCGGTCTGAGCCGATCGCGGTCTTCATAAATTGTTTCAGCGCGAAAGCTTCCTCGTTGGTCGAGGTCGCATCGACGACCGCTGCGATCGAATTGCCGCCACACGTGCGTTTGTAGTCCGCGATGATCGACGCTGCGCGACGGACACCTTCGCCCCAACTCTCGACTACGAGCTGATCCTTCGCCTGCACCAGCGGTGAAGTGAGCCGCGTCTCGGCCTGCAGCGAGGGAAAGCTGTGACGGCCCTCGTCGCACATCCAGTAGCTGTTGACGCCGGGATTGAAGCGCGGCTTGAAGCGGTAAATGCGTCCGCGATGGTGATGGATGTCGATCGCACATCCACGCTCGCATCCGCCGCACACCGACGCCGTGCGATGCAGGTACCAAACGCGCATCCGGAAGCGGAATTCTTTTTCGGTGAGCGCGCCGACCGGGCAGATGTCCACGACGTTGCCGGCGTACTTGTTATTCACCGGCTGTCCGGGATTGATGTCGATGCGGTTGTGATCGCCGCGCTCGAAAATCGCGAGCTCGGACGTGTGAGTCACTTCGTCGAAGAAGCGGGTGCATCGCGCGCACAGGATACATCGCTCCTGATCGAGCATCACCCCCGATCCGATGTCGATCGCCTTGCCCTTGCGATTTTTTTCGGGCAGCGGAAAGCGCGACGGCTGCTGATCGTAATCCATGTAGTAGTCTTGCAGCTTGCACTCGCCGGCCTGATCGCAAACCGGACAATCGATCGGATGGTTGATCAGCAGGAACTCGAGCACCGCCTTCTGCGCAGCGACGGCCTTCGCGCTTTTGGTGTGGACCACCATCCCGTCGGCGACGCGAGTGTTGCAGGCGATTTGCAGTTTCGGCGCTTTTTCGATTTCGACCAGGCACATGCGGCAGTTGCCGGGAATCGACAAGCCGGGATGGTAGCAATAGTGAGGAATCTCGATGTCGGCGAGCTCGGCCGCACGAATGAGATTCATGCTGGCGTCAGCTTCGACTTCCTTGCCGTCGATGGTGAGCTTCGGCATGTTTCACGCAGCCTGTTGTGCCGACGCGGTCTTGAACGGACAGCGCCCGAGCTTGATGTGCGCTTCAAATTCGTCGCGATATTTGGGGATGAAGCTCTTCACCGGCATCGAGAGACTGTCGGCGAGCACGCAGATGGTGTTGCCTTCCATGTTGGCGGCGGCATCGTACATGATTTTGAGGTCTTCCATCTTGCCGCGCCCCGCTTCGAGGTCGATGAGCAATTTCTCGATCCAGCCGCATCCTTCGCGACACGGCGTGCACTGACCACATGACTCGTGATGATAGAAGTGAGCTATCGTCTTTAGCGCATCGACCATGCAAGTGTCTTCGTTCATCACCATCACGCCCGCGGTGCCCATCAGCGATCCGGCCGCGCGCACCGAATCGAAATCCATATTCACCTTGACGGCCTCGTCGGCGGTGAAAATCGGGAACGACGAGCCGCCTGGGATTACTCCCTTGAGCGCCTTGCCGCCGAGGATTCCGCCGCCGACATCGTAGATGAGATCTTTCAGCGGAAAGCCCATCGGCAATTCGTACAAGCCCGGTTTGTTGACGTGGCCCGAGAGGCAGAAGAGTTTCGGGCCAGGGCTTTTTTCGGGGCCGATCGATTTGTACCAGTCGGCGCCACGATTGATTATGTGCGGGACATTCGACAGCGTCTCGATATTGTTGACGACGGTCGGGCATCCAAACGCGCCCTGGATCGCGGGGAACGGCGGGCGATTGCGCGGATATGCGCGCTTGCCTTCGAGCGATTCGAGCAGGCCGGTTTCCTCGCCGCAAATGTACGCGCCGGCGCCGCGATGCGTGAAAATATCGAGGTCGAAGCCGCTGCCGAGAATATTTTTGCCGAGGTAGTTGTTGGCGTATGCCTCCGCGACCGCGGCGTCGAAGATTCGCTTCTGCACGGTGAACTCGCCGCGCAGGTAAGTGTAGGCGACATGCGCACCGACCGCGCGGCATGCGATCACGATACCCTCGATGATGCAGTGTGGGTCCATCTCGAGCTCGTAACGATTCGCAAACGTGCCCGGCTCGCTCTCGTCGGCATTGCAGCACAGGTAAACCGGCTTCTTGGAATCTTTGGGGATGAAGCTCCATTTGACGCCAGTCGGAAATGCCGCGCCGCCGCGTCCGCGAAGATTCGAGTTCTTGACCTCGTTGACGATGTCCTCGGGCTTCATGTCGAACAGCGCCTTCCGCAGCGCCTTGTATCCGCCGTTGCCGACGTACACATCGAGCTTGCGAAGGTCAGGGATATCCAGCCAGCGAGTCAGTATCCGTTCCATGTGAATCCGGTTCGCTCGTTGATTGGTTCAGGCGGGATGCTTTTCGCTGAGCGCCATCAGTTTCTGCTTCTGGCCCTGGATTTTCCGCTGCAACGCCATCAGCGCGTCGAGCACGCCTTCAGGCCGCGGCGGACATCCGGGAACATACACGTCGACCGGGACGATTCGGTCGATACCAGGCAGCGTCGCGTAGTTGTCATAGAAGCCGCCGGTCGAAGCACACGCGCCAAACGCCATCACCCATTTCGGCTCCGCCATCTGTTCGTAAACGCGGCGCAGAATCGGTCCCTGGCGAACCGTCACGGTGCCGATGACCATCAACAAGTCAGCCTGGCGCGGAGTGAAGCGCGGCAGCAGTGCGCCGAAGCGATCGATGTCGTACGGCGTCATCGAGAGCGACATATATTCCATCGCGCAACACGCGGTCGCGAAGGGATAGGGAAAGATCGAAAATTTTCGCGCCCAACCGATAGCCTTGTCCAGCCGGGTCAGGACCGCGGTATCACCGAGCAGAATCTCGTCGCCCTTGGCCGATTCGAGCCCGCTTTTAACTAATGCCATTGATGCCTCTCGGCGCTTGATATATACGTTAAATCGATACAGTTGAAGGCTAGCAAGCATCGCGTGATCTCGTCAACGAATACTAATGAAGCGAGCGATGTGAGTGAAGCTAAACTTGCATCGTGTCGTGACTGTAGCTGCCGGTTTGGTCGCATCTGTGATTTTGGCCGCCGCAGGAGTTGCCGCATCGCAGCAGACAAACCGGACAGTGTGGCCGATGCTGGGCCACGACCCCGCGCATACCGGCAGGAGTGAGAATAGCGCCGCCGCGAACTCCGGCGTCCTCAAATGGAAGTTCCAGCCGGCTAGCACTTGGCTTCAACTCTCGATTCCGGGAATCGGGGCAAGTGGGATCATTTATGTGGCTGGCCAGGAAAGTGATGTGGTCACACATACACACTCGAGCCATCTGTACGCCATAAGCTCAGAGGGCAAGCAGCTGTGGGCACTCCGAATTTATGGCCGACTTAGCACAGAGAACGAAGCGTCACCGGCGATCGGGAGCGACGGAACCATTTACGTTACGGGGGTCGAAGACATCAACTACGGCTTGCCCAAGAAGGGTTACGTGTACGCGGTGAGCGCAAGTGGAGTTCTTGTCTGGGAGTCGAAGATAGAAGGAGCAGCTGTTTCAGCACCGACGATTGGAAGCGATGGCACCATTTATGTGGGTACGCACGATCCTTACGGGAACGGGCATCTCTATGCGATCGAGCGAAACGGCGGCGTCAAGTGGAAGGTCGAGACCGGTGATATTGCCATGTCCGGTCCGGCGATTGGTGCTGACGGCACAATTTACGTCGGCTCTTTTGGTCACATTGATTTTCCAAAGGGTGCGGAACCTTCGGCGGAAACTCTAAGTAGAGCTTTTTACGAGGGCTTGAAGTCTGAGTGTGACGTTTACGCGATCGATAGCAGCGGGAAATTGAAATGGAAGTTCAAGACTGTCGGGGGTGTTGACCAGTCTCCTGCAATTGGTGCTGATGGGACGATCTACGCGGCCGACATTGGTAACACTGATCACATTGAGGCCTCGCATCGCTCACCGCAAACAAACCTTTACGCGATTGATCGAAATGGGAAGTTGAAGTGGAAACTGACCGAGTATCGGGGATTTTACGCACCTGCGATTGGCGGTGATGGCACCATCTATTTGGGATACAGAGACGATTCCCTAACGGCATATCTGGACGCGATGACTCCTGACGGCAAAGTGAAGTGGAAATTTTCCGACGCCGAATCGGGGAGGGTTTCGTGGCGACCCGCCATTGGTGCAGAGGGCACCGTTTTTCTAAGCGGTGCTGGTATATGGGCTGTAAATCCGAACGGCACGCTCAAGTGGAAGTACCAGCATTCTACCGGAAGTCCCGTACTCGGTGCTGACGGTACCGTCTACGCAACTTGCGGTCCGAGCGTTGCGTTGTGTGCCTTCGGAGGCCCCGGCCGGTAGCGGGGAATTTGGTACTCGCTTCGGCACTGCTGATAAATCGCAGAACCCTCACCGCCAGCCGCGATGCGGCCGGCCGCCTCTCCCGTAAAAATAACGGGCGAGGTAAGATTCGGATCGTCGCGCCTCAATTCTCCTGAGGAACCTGAGAGCGAAAGGTCGTCCTCGACATTTCGCGATTAGTACTGGGTGCAGGGGTCACCCCTGCCGGGGAAGTGTGAAACCCGCGGAGGGTTTCATGTTAGATTAAGTTCTTCACGAAATTCGTAGCACTCCCGCGCCCTTGATTTCGTCGTGCTTTAGCATTTTGAGGGCGACGTTTGCTTCGGGGAGGCCGAAGGCCATCGTGCTGATGCGAACGGGAATCTCGGCGGCGAGTTTCAGGAACTCTTCGCCGTCGGCGCGTGTGTTAGCGGTCACGCTGCGCAGTTCTTTTTCGTAGAACAGATGTTCTTCGTAATCGAGCGTGGGAATCGCACTCAGGTAGATTCCCGCGATCGCGAGGATTCCTCCGCGATCGAGCGCTTGCATCGCGGGCAGTACGAGATTTCCTGCCGGAGCGAAAAGGATCGCCGCGTCCAGCGGTGCGGGCGGCGCATCTTCTGCATTGCCGATCCATTCGGCGCCGAGATCTTTCGCCAAATCGCGATGCGGGCCGCCGCGGCTCATCACAAAGACGCGGCATCCCCAACGGCGTAGCACCTGGATCGCGAGATGGGCCGAGCCGCCGAAGCCGTAGAGTCCCACTGTCGCGCCCGGCTTGACGTCGGCGCGCTTGATTGCGCGATACCCGATTATTCCCGCGCATAGCAGCGGCGCCGCTTCTTCATCGCCGAGCGAATCGGGGAGCGCATACGCGAAGTCCTCGCGCACGACGGCGTATTCGCAGTAGCCGCCGTCATGGTCGTAGCCGGTGAAGCGCGCGTTGGGGCATAGGTTCTCGCGACCGCGACGACAATAGACGCAAGTGCCGCAAGTCTCGCGCAGCCATGCGATGCCCACGCGATCGCCTTGCTTGAATCGAGCCGCGCCGACGCCTCGCTTGTCCACGATGCCGACGACTTCATGACCAGGAATAATTCGCGTATGTCGCGGCGGTAAATCACCTTCGGCCACATGCAGGTCCGTCCGGCAGACTCCGCAGGTTCGCACGCGCACCAGAATTTCGCCCGGTCCGGGCTCGGGCACTGGCGCATCGACCGCGTGGAGCGGATCCGATTCGATTGGCGCCGGCTTCTCGACCACCATCGCCTTCATAGAAAATATATTAGTGGATAGTCACGCTGTTGGCTTGCAAAAACGCCCCGTATGTCATGGAAATGAGGCGAATTGTGCTACCTTGTTATGCGCGTGCTCTATTGAGCCGCACCGATGGAGGCGCACAAACAATCTCAACAATCGGGCGAACTTTCGTTTGCGCGCGCCGATAAATCCACGCTGGTCGTCCGCCTCGCCGGCGATTGGCATCTTCGTCACGGCCTGCCCTCGGCCGCTCTGGTAGAAAAGCAACTCGACAGCGCGCCGAAGCCGACCCGGCTGACCTTCGACGCCAAAGATCTTCACGACTGGGACAGCGGCCTACTCACATTTCTCATCGGTATCAGCGAGCTTTGCCATAAGCGCAAGTTGCCCGCCGATTGGTCTCCGCTTCCGGAAGGCGTGCGCAGCCTGATCCAGCTGGCCGAGGCGGTGCCGGAGAAAACCGGCGCTCGCGCAGAGGTCTCGCATACTTCATTTCTCGAGGAGATTGGCCACCAAGCCCTTTCGTACGCGCAGGGACTCGACGACTTCCTGCGCTTCCTCGGCGAAGTCGCAATCTCGTTCGCAAAGCTGTTGGCGGGTAAGGCGCGCTTTCGAAGAGTTGACCTGATGATCGTCATCCAGGATTGCGGCGCAAGCGCGTTCGGGATCGTTACGCTCGTCACGTTCCTGGTCGGCGTGATTCTCGCGTTCATGGGCGCGGTGCAGTTGCAACAATTCGGCGCCACCATCTATGTCGCCGACCTGGTTGGAATCGCGATGACCCGCGACATGGGCGCGATGATGACGGCGATCATCATGGCCGGCCGCACCGGCGCCGCGTTTGCCGCGCAGCTCGGTTCGATGAAGGTAACGCAGGAAATCGACGCGCTGACGACGATGGGAATTTCGCCGCTCGAATTCCTGGTGTTGCCGCGCGTGCTCGCACTGTTCCTGATGATCCCGCTGCTCTGCATTTACGCCGATTGCCTGGGCATGGCCGGCGGCGCGTTCGTCAGCGCGACGATGCTCCATATCCCGTTCGGCACCTACCTGCGCGAAACCAAGGCGGCAATCACGCTCGGCGACATCATGGGCGGCGTCTTCAAGGCTGCGGTTTACGGCATTATCATCGCAGTCGCGGGGTGTCTGCGCGGATTCCAGTGCGGCAACAGTTCGTCGGCGGTCGGCGACGCGGCGACCGAGGCGGTGGTGACCGGAATCGTTTATGTGATCGTGGCCTGCGGAATCTTCGCCTTCGTCTTCAACGTGCTGGGTATCTAGCGCTCTGAAATGACGGACACGCATCCATCGTGGAAGGCTTCGGACGGGAAGCCGGTTTCGGCAATAAAGTTTCCCAAGGACGGGCCGCCGCCGATCACCGTTAAAAATCTCACGATGGCGTACGGAACCTTCGTGCTGATGAAAGATATAAACTTCACGGTCAATCACGGTGACATTTTCGTAATCATGGGCGGCAGCGGCAGCGGGAAAAGCACCCTGCTCCGCCATATGCTCGGGTTGATCGAGCCCGCCAAGGGTGAAGTTTTGTACGGCGATTTCAATTTCACCAAGGGCGAGCCCGAGCAGCGCGAGGAGATGCTGCGGCATTTCGGCGTGCTGTATCAGAGCGGCGCGCTGTGGAGCTCGATGACGCTGGCGGAGAACGTGGGATTACCGCTCGGCGAATTTACCGACTTGTCGCAGTCGGAAATTCAGGACGTCGCCGCGCTCAAGCTGGCGCTGGTCGGGCTCAAGGGCTTCGAGGGTTACTATCCGAGTCAGATAAGCGGCGGGATGCAAAAGCGGGCGGGACTCGCGCGCGCGATCGCGCTCGATCCGGAAATTCTTTTCTTCGACGAGCCGTCAGCCGGCCTCGATCCGATAAGTTCGCGCCTGCTCGACGACTTGATCCTCGAATTGCGCGACAACCTCGGCGCGACGGTGGTGGTCGTCACGCACGAGCTGGCCAGTATTTTTGCAATCGGCAACAACAGCGTTTTTCTCGACGCGGAAAGCAGAACGATGATCGCGCACGGCGACCCCAAGGACTTGCTCAAGAATTGCAAGGATCCCCGTGTGCATACGTTCCTCACCCGCGGCGGAGAAGAGGCGGACAAAGCAGCGAGGGAACATGGGTAAGCGAGTCAATCCGGCAACGGTGGGCGCGTTCGTGTTGGGCGCGGTCTTCCTGATCCTGGCCTCGGTCGTGATCTTCGGATCGGGAAACCTGTTCCGCAAGACGCACGAATTTGTCATCTACTTCGGCGGCGACATCAACGGCCTCAGGGTCGGCGCGCCGGTCAAGTTCAAGGGCGTCGAAATCGGGGCGGTCAAGCGAATCAAGCTGCGCCTCGAGCAGGACGTCAATCGCGACAACGGCAAGCTGCGAGCCGACGTGCGCATCCCGGTGATCATTGAGCTCGACGAAGACAAGATCGTCTCGCACGGCGGCACTGCGATTGACCTCGACGACCCGCACACGGTTCCCAACCTGATCCGCGAGGGGATGCGCGCGCAACTCGGCTCGGACAGCTTCGTCACCGGCCTGATGTACGTGGCGCTGGACATCCAGCCGAACACGCCGATTCAAATGGTCGCGCCTCCGGGTTCGCCGCTGCAGGAAATTCCCGCCGTCCCGAACACGCTGGAACAGGCGCAGGCGGTCGCCGTGCGAATTTTCGAACGGCTCGACAAGGTCGACTTCGGCGCCGTGTTCACGCAGATGACCGGGATGCTCGATTCGATCAAGCAAATCACCAACTCGCCTTCGCTCAGGGAAGCGATCAACAATTCCGAAAAAACGCGCGAGCAACTCGACCACACCCTGGCCGGCGCGCAGCAGACGCTCGCGACCGTGAACGGCCAGGTGCGCCCGCTGTCGGCGTCCTTGCAAAAAACTTCGGTGGCGGCGGACGCGGCGGTGAAGCAGATGCGCCTGACGCTGGGGACCGTCCAGACCACAATCGAGCCGAACTCGCCCATCAACTACCAGGCGATACAGACGCTGCAGGACGTCTCGGCCGCGGCGCATTCGATCAAGGAGCTGGCCGACTACCTGCAGCGTGACCCGAGCGCGATCGTTCGCGGCCGCGACTTCAGCCGAGAATAAATGATGACCTTGACCCGATTTTTCAGAATTTTCCTGGCGGGAATATGCGCCGCGTCGCTCGCGGGATGCTCGTACATGGCGAAAGCGATCCTCGCCCCGCAGAAAGACATCTCGAAGTTCTATCTCCTCACTCCCACCGCAGACACCGGCGCGCCTGCGACGGGTTCCACACAGAGCACGAACGGCAGTTTCACGATCGGACTGGGACCGATCAACTTGCCGAAGTATCTTGATCGTCCGGAAGTAGTGACCCGCGCCGCGCCCAATCGTCTCGAGCTTTCAAAGGAGGATCGATGGGGCGAATCGATCCAAAACGGTTTCACGCGCGCGATGGAGCGCGACCTCGCCGCCCAGACCGGCGTCGCGATAGTTGTGTTCCCCTGGTACAGCACCGTGCACATCGACATGCAGGTGCAGATCGACGTCTACCGCTTCGAGAAGGACAGCCAAGGCACCGCGACGCTGTCGGCAAAGTGGACAATCCTTGATTCCACCGGCAAAAATATTTTGTACACAGTAGAATCCAACCTGACCCAGCCATCGAAACCCGGTGACAACACTGAGGCCGCCGCCGCGCTCAGCCGCACAATCGGCGACCTAAGCGCCCAAATCGCAAACATGCTGCAACAACTGCGCGCGCATCAAGGTACGCATCCAGCGTAAAGAGTTCGGGATCTATCGCTCAGAGTTCGAAATCAGCTTCTTCCAAGATGCGGGCTGCGCGGTACAGGAAGCTATTGCCGAGGACGCCGTCGACGACGCGATGGTCGTACGACAGCGCCAGGTACATCATGGTGCGAATCGCGATCGCGTCGGCGCCGTCAACTTCGACGACCACCGGCCGCTTCTTCACTTCGCCCATCCGCAGGATGCCGACCTGCGGCTGATTGATGATCGCGAACCCGTACAGATTGCCCTCGCGCCCGGGATTCGACAGCGTGAAACTGCCGCCGGTGAGATCGTCGGGCGTGATTTTCTTCTCGGCGACTTTGCGCCGCAGAGTTTCGATCGCGCGCGCAATCCCGACCACCGACATCGTCTGCGCCGCCTTGATCACCGGCACCAGCAGGCCTTCGTCGGTGTCCATCGCGATGCCGAGATTGATCTCGCGCCGAATGACGACCGAGTCGCCGACCACCGACGCATTCATTCGCGGAAATTCCTTGAGCGCGCGAACCGTCGCCGCAGCCGCCAGCGGCAGGAAGGTGAGATTGAATCCTTCGCGCCGCGCGAACTCGGTTTTATGTTTCTCGCGCAGCCGCATCGCATTGGTGACATCGACTTCCGCGACGGTGCCGACGTGCGGCGAATGCGTCTTCGAGTACACCATGTGCTCGGCGATCAGTTTTGCGCCGGCGCGTGAACGGCTCGACCACATCGCCTTCGACCGGCTGATAGACCGGAGGTTTGAACCCCGGACCCGATTGAGCCGGCGCTTGCGTGGTCGCGGCGGGATTCGTCGCGGGACGCGAACTGCTTTGCGCGACTCCGTTGGTCTGCGGCTGAGCGGCAGGAGCAGAAGGCGTCCCGCCCTTGCGCAACGAATCGAGATAGCGCTGCAAATCGCGCTTGCTGACGCGTCCGCCGATTCCGGTTCCCGGCACGTGACTCAGATCGATTCCTTCTTCCGCCGCGATCTTCAGCACCACCGGAGAAAAGCGTCGCGGACCGCCAGCTTCGGATTCGACCTCGTGAACACCGGCACTCGCCGACTGCATCGGCTGCGGCGACGGCGCAGGCTGTGGCGGAGCTGGAGGTTTCACCTGCGCGGGTGCTGGTTCCGGCTTCGGCGCTGGAGCTTTCGGCGCGACGACTTTCAGTTTCGCTGGAGCCTCGGCGCCGGCCGGCTCGATCACTGCGAGCGTCGCGCCGACCGGCAAGGTCTGTCCTTCCTCGGCGACAATCTTCGCGATACGTCCCGCGCCCGGCGACGGAATCTCGGTATCGACCTTGTCGGTTGAAATCTCAACCAGCGGCTGGTCCTCGGTGACGACGTCGCCTTCCTTGACCAGCCATTTCGCGATCGTGCCCTCGACGACACTCTCGCCCATCTGCGGCATCGTTACGTCAATCGCCATTTCAGTAGGCCGCCAGGCTGCGGATCGCTTCCACGATTTTGTTGGTGTTCGGCAGAATGAAGTCCTCGAGCGGCGAACTGAACGCGACATGCGCATCGGCAGCCGCGACCCGACGCACCGGGCCGTCGAGATACTCGAACGCGTTCTCCATGATGATCGCGGAAACCTCGCCGCCGATTCCGCCGGTCAGCCGATCTTCATGAACCACCAGCACCTTGCCGGTCTTGCGCGCGGTCGCGAGTATCGCATCTCGATCCAGCGGCAGCAGCGTGCGCAAGTCGAGCACCTCGACCGACAGCCCGTCTTCCTTCTCGACAATTCGTGCCGCGTCAAGAGACTGCCCGAGCGTGCCGCCGTACGTGATTATCGAAAGGTCGGTGCCTTCCTTGCGTATTTCAGCGACGCCAATCGGCACTGTGAAATCGCCCTCGGGCAAGTCTTCCTTGATGCTGCGATAGAGCCGCTTGTGCTCGAAGTACACGACCGGATTGCCGTCGCGAATCGCGCTTTTCAGAATTCCTTTCGCGTCGTACGGCGTCGCCGGAGCGACCACCTTGAGTCCTGGCACGCGCGTGAACCACGCCTCGGGATTTTGCGAATGGAACAGCGCGCCATGCACGCCCGCGCCCGACGGCGCACGAATCACCAGCGGACACGCGGCCTTGCCACCGTGACGGTAACGCAGCGTCGCCGCCGTGTTGACGATCTGATCGAAGCCGCACGAGATAAAATCCGCGAACTGCATCTCGACCACCGGACGCATCCCGAGTACCGCGGCGCCAACCCCAGCACCGATGATCAGCGCCTCGGAGATTGGCGTGTCGATGACGCGTTCCTCGCCGAACGCGTCGAGCAACCCTTCGGTCGCCTTGAACGCGCCGCCCAAGTCCGCGACGTCCTCGCCCATGACGAAAACGTTTTCGTCGCGGCGCATTTCCTCGTGCAGCGCCGAATTGATCGCCTTGATGTAAGTAGCTTCCATTCGATTTCTTCAGCGGTCTAGCCGTTGCCGTTCGAGGAGCTGCCGCGGGCATTCGTGGACATCGAAGCGCCCGGCGGCGCATAAATATCTTCAAGTGCTTCTTGAGGTTCTGGCAGCGGGCTGCTTTCGGCGAAATCCACCGCGGCCTGCACCGTCTTGTTCACCCGTTCGTCGATCTGCTCGCGGATGCCCTTGATCTCGTGGCCTTTCTTTTCGAGATAAAACTCGAAGCGCGGAATCGGATCGCGGCTCTGCCATTCGATCAGCTCTTCCTTATCGCGATAGAGCGCCGCGTCGTGCTCGCTATGCCCTCGGTAGCGATAGGTCTTGCATTCGATCAGCACCGGACCCTTCGCCGGCGCGGGTCTTTGCGATCATGCGCTCGCTCAACTCGAGCACCGCGAGCAGATCGTTGCCCGAACACACGTGACCCTTGAAACCGTAGGCCTGCGCGCGGTCCGCGACGTCTTCGATCGCCATCTGCTTTTCGAGCGGGGTCGAGTACGCGTAGCGATTGTTCTCGCACACGAACACGACCGGCAGCTTCTGCACGCCGGCAAAGTTCATCGCCTCATGCACGTCGCCGCGCGAGGCCGCGCCTTCGCCGAAGAAGGCGACCGCGACGTTGGGATTCTTTTTCATTTTGAATTTGAGCGCCGCGCCGACCGCGACCGGCAGCGACGAACCGAGCATCGAGGTCGATCCGAAAACGCCATGCTCCAAATCGCCGCCGTGCAGAAACGAATCCTTGCCGCGCGACAAGCCGGTTTCCTTGCCCATCAACTGCGCCATCAGGCGCCCCGGATCGACGCCGCGCATGATGAACACGCCCATGTCGCGATGGAGCGGCGCGACGAAATCGCCGTCGTGCAGCGGCGCGCAGATGCCGGTGACAATCGCCTCCTGGCCGGCGCCGGAGTAAACGCCGCCGAGGATTTTGTTCTGCCGATGCAATCGCGAGACGCGCTCCTCGAACGCGCGAATCAGTTTCATCCAGTAATAGAGCTGAAGCTCGTACTCGACGCGCGGGGCCGGCTCGGCAACGCCGTGCGCAACATTGGTTTCGGGCATCTGGGTACTCCGGGTTCGCCTATCCCGTTCAGACTAACTCGCGCGGGGGAACGGGGCAAAACGCTTTTGTCGCAATCGCGACAGTCATTCCAGCAGTTTCCGCACGCGGTCTTTCAATGACGCATCGCCGCGGAACAGCAGGTCCGGCAATCGCAACGTCAGCTCGATCCAGTTGCGATCGCGACGGCCGACTTCGCGCAATATCGCGAGACCGTCGTCGATCTTGCCAAGCCCGAGCAGCGCAATCGCATGCCAGTAGCGCATTTCAGGATTGTCGCCGATCAGCCGCTCAGCAGCCGTGAATTCACGCTCGGTCGTTTCCAGATCGCTGCGCTGAGCCGCCTCGTTGCCGAGCCGCATATGAATGTAGGCGCGGCGGACGGCGACGAGGCGGCGAATCTCGACCAGCGGCTCGGCCGCGTCGTCAACCCGAAGATCGAAGATGGTGTCGATCCATGGACGTCCCGTGCTCTTTGGTTCGACGATAAGGATCGCCGCCGATTGACGTCCGCGAATGTCGCCGCCTTCAGCCTCGGCCGCGTCGAGTGCTGCGAGAAGTCGATCGACCAGTTCGCCCTTCGCGCTGGTGTACGCCTCGGCCATCGCGGGCCAGACCGTGTTCTTGAGCATCATGTTGGCCTGCACCGAAAATCCGTCGCCGACGATATGTCCAGCTTCGGGAATTGCAAATCGAACCGGTGTGAGCAGCGACTTGGCCTTGCGCATCGACCATCGCGACTTGCCGCACCGCTTGCATCGAATCGCTGGCGACCAGTCCCGCGAGCGTGTCAGGCGCGCTCTTGCCTGCCCGCATCAAATCGAGTCCGAGCTTCCCGTATGCGGGATCGGAGAGCGATTGCGTCGCGACCGCGCCGACGCCAGCTTCCGCCCAGGTGACGACCGATCCGACCGAGAAGTAATGCGACTGAACGGCGACCCCGAGCTGCCCGGTCTCAGGATCGCGCGCAACGATCGAGTAGGTGTGTGCGAGTTGGTCGCGTCGGCATCATTTCGTTTTCCGTCCTCTCTTCATTGACGATTGTGTCATCCCGAGCGTAGCCGAGGGACCCGGAATCTTCACGACGCCAGAAGATGCACCCTAACCACTCATCGAGCGATGTCTTTGCCGGGCGACCGCACTTCGATCGCTCCATGGTTGGGGCTGAATCGGCAGGCGTTCAGAAAAATCCGGGGTCCCTCGGCTACGCTCGGGATGACACAAGAAGGAGAGCGATGACAAAAAAGGGCAGCGCAGAAAATGCAGTTTTCTTTTGCAACTGGGTTGCCTCCCCGTACCTGATGTCTTATAAGCGATTGATGGCGTCGATTCATTCATCGCTCGCTTCCGAGCAGCGCGAACGCTCGCCGATTCGCGAGATTCTCGATCGAGCGCTCGCGGGTGCGCGTTTGAGCGATGCCGATGCGATCGCGCTTATCGAATGTCCCGACGACTGACCTCGACGCGATGCTCTCCGCGGCGGCTGAGCTTCGCGATCGTGGCAAGGGCCGCGACGTCACTTACTCGCGCAAAGTTTTTCTGCCGGTCACAAATCTTTGCCGCGATCGATGTACCTACTGCACGTTCCGCAAAGATCCGGGCGACCCGGGTGCGTGGACGATGATGCCCGACGAGATTGCGCTGTGGTCGCGGCGCGGCGCCGAGCTCGGATGCAAAGAGGCGCTGATGTGTCTCGGCGACAAACCGGAAGTCGCGTTCAAGGAATATCGCGAACGCTCGCATCGCTCGGCGTCCGCACCACGATTGAATACGTGGGGCGCGCGTGCGAGATCGCGATGGCCGAAGGGACTGCTGCCGCATACCAACGCCGGCCTGATGACCTCGCGATGAAATGCGCGCGCTGCGTCCGCTCAACGTCAGCATGGGCTTGATGCTCGAAAATATCTCGCCGCGATTGCGTGCGCGCGGCGGAGTGCATCAGGCGGCGCCCGACAAGGATCCCGCGCTGCGGATCAAGATGATCGACGATGCAGGCGCGCTGCGGATTCCGTTCACTACCGGAATCCTGCTCGGTATCGGCGAGACTCCGGCCGAGCGCGCGCTGAGCCTGACCGCGATTCGCGACACCCATGAGCGTCACGGTCATATCCAGGAAGTGATCATCCAGAATTTTCGCGCGAAGCCTGAAATCGCGATGGCCGACGCGCCGGAGCCCGACGCTTACGACATGGCGCGCGCGATTGCGACTGCGCGCCTGGTGCTTGGGCCGTCGATGAACGTGCAGGCGCCGCCTAACTTGTCGCCGCGTCAGATCGAGTTGTTCCTGAATGCGGGAATCAACGACTGGGGCGGGATTTCGCCGCTCAGCAAGGACTACGTGAACCCCGAGGCGCCGTGGCCGCATATCGATCGCCTCGGCGAGCAATGCGCGCGAGCTGGTTTTGCGCTCGGTGAAAGGCTCGCAATTTATAACGAATACATCAATGATGAATGGCTCGACCCGGCGGTCGCGACTAAAGTGCGCGCGATATGGGATCGACCTGTCGGAGGCCAATCATGAACCTGGAGTACTGGCGCACTTACGTCGATGAAATCGAAGCGACCCCCGTCGAGTCTGTGCTCGGCAAGGCATCTCCTGCGATCCGCACAGCACTAGAACGGTCTCTCCTGAAAAGAGAGCTGACGCCTGAAGAAGGGCTGCTGCTCTACACGTCGGAGGGCGACGACCTGCGCGCGACGGTGAAATGCGCGGACCTCGCGCGTGCCGAGGATATCGGCGACGAAGTCACCTACGTCGTCAATCGCAACATCAACTTCACGAATATTTGTTTCGTGGGATGCCAGTTCTGCGGCTTCAAGCGGCAGCGCTGGGAGGCCGACGCCTACGATCATTCCGACGAAGCGATCGTGCGCAAAGTTGCCGACGCGGTCGCGCGCGGTGCGACGGAGATTTGCATGCAGGGCGGCATCAACCCCGACATGCCGCCGTTCAAGTATCGCGACCTGCTCGATGCGATGAAGCGCGCGTTCCCCGAGATTCACATCCACGCCTTCTCGCCGATGGAAATAATGTACGGCGCCAAGCGCGTGCGCATGGATTACCCGGAATACATCACGATGCTCAAGGAGCACGGGCTTGGATCGATTCCGGGGACCGCAGCGGAAATCCTCGACGACGGCGTCCGCGAAATTCTGAGTCACAAGAAAGTCGACGTCGCCGCGTGGGTCGAGATTATTACCACCGCGCATGCGGTTGGCGTGCCGACAACCTCAACTGTCATGTATGGGCACGTCGAGAGTCCGCAGCACGTCGTGAATCATCTCGATTTGCTGCGCACGATCCAGAAGCAGACGCATGGCTTCACCGAATTCGTGCCTCTGCGCTTCATCCATCAGAACACGATGCTCTACCGCAAGGGCTTGGTGTCGCCGGTGGATCGCGGTCAGCTTGATTTCCAGATGTATGCAACTTCGCGCCTGTTCCTGCGCGGCCAGATCGACAATATCCAGACATCGTGGGTGAAATGCGGAATCGATCTCGCGGCGCTGACGCTCAAGGCCGGATGCAACGATCTGTCGGGCACGCTGATGGAGGAAAGCATCACGGCGCAGGCCGGCGGCGACTCGGGCGAGTTCATCCCGGTTGACGTGTTCGAAGACAAGGCGCGCGAGATGGGCCGCGTCGCGGTCGAACGCACCACGCTCTACAAGAAGCTCTACGGAAAAAAGGCACCCAATGGCGCGCGGCCAATCGCGATCCCTCCCACGTCGGCAGATAACCACGCTAGCGGGGGGAGTGGGTGCGGCTAAGTTCATCCGGGGACTGGTTCGTTGTATAGATCCCGCGCGGCTGACGGTCGTCGTTAACACCGGCGACGACGAGACGTTTTACGGGCTGCACGTCTCGCCCGATATCGACACCGTCACCTACACGCTCGCGGGCGCGGTGAATCGCGCGCAAGGATGGGGCCTCGAAGGTGAGACGTTCAACGTGCTGCCCGCGCTCGAGCGTTTCTACGGCAAGCCTTGGTTCGGGCTCGGCGATCGCGACCTCGCAACTCATCTATATCGCACCGAGCGGATGCGCCAGGGCGTATCGCTTAGCCGAATCACCGCGGAAATCGCGGACGCATTCGCGGTGAAGTCGCGAATCTTGCCCATGAGCGACGATCGCGTACGAACCTTCGTGAAACTGCGCGGGCGTCGCGCGATCCCGTTCCAGGAATATTTCGTGCGCGGGCGCGCGCGCGGCGTCGTCGAGAAGATCGAGTTGCGAGGAATCCGCGATGCGCGCCCTACTCCCGCAATTCTCGACGCGATTCGCAAATCCGCCGCGGTGATCTTGGCGCCGTCGAATCCGTTCGTCTCGCTCGGTCCGATTTTGCAATTGACCGGCGTGCGCGCGGCGATGCACCGGGTGAAATCGCGGGTCGCGGCGATCAGCCCGATCGTCGGCGGCAAGACGATCAAAGGTCCCGCCGACAAAATGCTGCGCGGACTTGGAATGGAAGTCTCGCCCTTGGGAGTCGCGCGGCTGTATCGCGACATCGTTGGGCTGTTCGTTCTCGACAACGCCGACCGGCGTTACGTCGAATCGATCGAGCAGCTTGGCATGCGCGCGATCGCGACCGATACAATTATGACCACGCCCGAGCGCGCCGCCGTGTTGGCAAGAGTGGTTCTGCAAAAGCTTGAGGTATAGTACTCTGGTCCCGCGAATGCGCACGATAAGTCTCACAGCGGTCGAGGGCATCCCGATGGTGAAGGCGGGCGACGATCTCGCCGGGCTGATCGCCAAAGGACTCGCCGAGACTGGCTACAAGCTCGCGGCCGGCGATATTCTCGTCGTGTGTCAGAAGGTAGTCTCGAAATCTGAGGGTCGCATCGTGAACTTCAAGGATTTCGAGCCCTCCGAATTCGCCAAGGCCTACGCCAAGCGATGGGAGAAAGACCCGCGCGCGGTAGAAATCGTATTGCGCCAGACCAGCAGAATTGTTCGCAACGATCGCGGCGTGATGATCGTCGAGACCGGTCCCGGATGGGTCTGCGCCAACGCCGGCGTCGACGAGTCCAACAGCCTCGAGGACGACCTCGCAATCCTGTTGCCCGAAGATCCCGACGCATCCGCGCGACGCCTTCGCGACGAGCTTCGCCGCCGCCTCGGCGTTACCGTCGCAGTGCTCATCACCGACACCTTCGGCCGTCCGTGGCGCGATGGCCTCACCGAAATCTGCCTCGGCGTCGCGGGCATGAACCCGATACTCGATTTGCGCGGCACCACCGACCTCGGCGGCCGCGAATTGCATCACACTGTCGTCGCGATCGCCGACGAGATCGCATCCGCCGCAGGCCTGCTGATGGAAAAAGCCGGCGCCATTCCCGCAGTAGTCGTGCGCGGATACCAATACGAACCCTTCGAGGGCAGCGCGAAAATATTGATTCGCCCCGCCGAAATGGATTTATTCCGCTGATACGATTTCACTGAAAAACTGAAAAAAATGAAGAGAGCTAAGGCCACGCAACTCGCTGCCACATCGACGCCTGACGCGTTGAATCCTGCGCGCCTGGTCGAAGCCGACCTCGCGGCCGTCGAAGCGAAGCTGTCGCGCCTGCTCGACTCGAAAGAACCGATCATCGCGGAAATTTGCCACTACCTCGTCGATGCGGGCGGCAAGCGGCTACGTCCGACCTTCATCATGATGGTGTATCGCGCATGCGGCGGCCCCGACGAACGTGTGGACGAGCCGATCGACGCGGCAATCGCACTCGAGCTTATCCACTCGGCGACGCTGCTCCACGACGACATAATCGATCAGGGCCTGCTGCGCCGCGGCAAGCCGTCGGCCTTCGCCCGCTATGGATTCGGACCGTCGCTGATCGCAGGCGACTACCTGTTCTGCCGCGCGTTCGAGGTCTCCGGCCGTTTCGAAGAAAGCCTGGTTCGCACCGCGGCGCAGGCCTGCATCCAGCTCACCGAAGGCGAAGTGATGGAGAGCAGGTTTCGTCACAACGCGGCCGCGACTCTGGCCGACTATATAAAGGTGATCGATCGCAAAACCGCGTCGCTGTTCTATGCCGGCGGCAGGCTCGCGGCGGAACTGGCTGGCGTATCGACCCGGACGATCGACGCGATGGCGAAGCTCGGCACTGCGATGGGCCTCGCGTTCCAGATGGTTGACGACCTGCTCGACATCCTGGGGCCGGAAGAAAAAATCGGCAAACCGGTCGGATCCGATTTGCGCGCCGGCATCCCGTCGCTGCCGGTCGTCCTCGGCGTCGAGCGCAGCGCCGAATTGCGCGCGCTGTTTCAGAACGGAACGCAGATGGAAGGCGCGGCGTTCGAACGCGCGCTCGACTTGCTGCGCGATCCTGAAATTATCGGCGCCGCACGCCGCCTGGCCGCAGAGCAAATCGCGATCGCGCGCGCGATCGTCGGCCAGCTCGAACCGTCGCCCTACCGCGACGGCCTCGCAACCTTGATCGACGACCAGACCTCCCGCGAAGTCTAAGATGCCAGCCGCAATCGTCGTCGGGGCCGGACCCGCAGGCGCCCTGCTCTCCTGCATGCTCGTGCAGCGCGGCGTCCCGGTCACCTTGCTCGAACGACAGACCGACTTCTCGCGCGAGTTCCGCGGAGAAATACTGATGCCGTCGGGAATCGCCGCGATGCACGAGGCCGGACTTCGTCAACAGTTCGACGCCTTGCCGAACTTGCCGATCGGAACCGCCCAACTTTTTCGCGGCGAACAGCTCGTAGTCACCGTTGCGCTTGACGGCCTGCCTGTGCGCCCGCGAGTCGTGCCGCAGCCCGCGATGCTCGAGATGATCATCGCCGAGGCCTCGAAATTTCCCGAGTTCAAGCTCGAGCGCGGCGTAACCGTGCGCGATTTGATCTACGAAAAAGATCGCGTGGTCGGCGTTCATGCCGACACGCTCGAAGGTCCGCGCGATTTTCGCGGCGACTTCGTGATCGCATGCGACGGACGCGCATCGGTGATTCGCAAACGCGTCGCGCTCCCGCAGGATCGCATCATGCAAGGCTTCGACGTCGTGTGGGGGCACGTCCCCGGCCAATTTCCCGACAACCGCACCGCGCGCGGCTACATCGGCGACGGACATCTGCTCATCATGTATCCGTCGCCCGAAGGACACACGCAGATCGGATGGGTCATCGACAAAGGAACCTTCGGCGATATCAAAAAGATGGGCGATCGATGGATCGACGAGCTCGCGCCGCATGTGTCGCCCGACGTGCAACAATATCTCGCCGCGAACAAGACCGGCCTCGCGCATCCGTTCCTGCTCGACGTCATTTGCGATCGGCTCCGCGAATGGACTGCGCCCGGCCTGCTGCTGATTGGCGACGCGGCGCATCCGATGTCCCCGGTCGGAGGCCAGGGAATCAACGTCGCACTGCGCGACGCGGTCGTCACCGCAAACCATCTCGGTCGCGCGCTCAAGATGCACTCAGACGAAGCCACGCTCGACTTCGCCGCGCGCAACATCCAGGCCGAGCGATGGCCGGAGATCACGACAATCCAGGACATGCAGCAGATCGGCCCGCGCCTCCTGCTGTCGAATTCGCTCCTGAGCCGCATCATAGTCAGCGCACCAATGATCGCATTCGCAAGAACCTTCCTCGCCAGCTACATCGCCCGCCGCTTCGATCCATTCCTAAACGGCGCCACCCGCGTCGTGACGGAACAGTAGACAATGCACAGTGCCTGCCATCAAGGAGCCACACCCTCTCGCGCCACAACTTCTCTCCTGTTCCTGTTGTTGTTCTTAACTACCACCGCAATCGCAAGCGACTCGACCGGAAATAAGGTTGACACATCGAGCGGCGGAATCAGGACGCCTAAAATTGATTTCATCGGAAACAAGGCCTTCAGTTCCGAAAAGCTGCTGAAAGTGTTGTTGAACGCAAGTCCGCGATGGTTCACGGAGTCCGGGAGCATAAATCCCAAGGCCCTTCGCTTAGCGACCGACAATGTGGAGGCGCTTTACTACGACAACGGGTTTTTGGATGCTCAAATCGACGAGCCACAGATTGCCTCTGCCGATCGGGCAACGATCCAAATCTATGAAGGTCCAGTATACCGGGCCGGATCGATTGCGATCGAAGGGCAATTGAGATTTCCGCGGCGCGACGTTGAGTCGCAATTGACAATGCGGAGTGGGCAGCCTTTCCGGGGATCGACCCTTCAGCGCAACGTTCTTGCGCTAGCGGACTTCTATTCAGATCGAGGTTTCGCGTACGTATACGTAGATCCGAGAACGGAAATGGATTCCAAGCGTCATCTCGTCAACCTGAAGGTTCTCATCAAGCCCGGTGACGAGACACGGATCGACCAAATCACTATAAGTGGAAACACGACAACGCCGGAGCGGGTTATCCGCGCGGCGCTGCGATTTCATGAACATGAACTCTACTCGGCGCACGCTATCCGCGAATCGATGGCTCGGTTAGAGGAACTAGGCCTTAGACCTCACATAACGACTCAGCCTTCAACCAAGCCGGACGAGATCAATGTGAGGGTGACTATTGTCGAAAAATCCAAAGTTTGAAGCGCGTAGCCTATTCCTTGGCTTTAGCGAGGAGATCGTCTAGTTCGCGATTGACCCCATCCATCGTTTCAATCAAACGATCTAAGACTCTATCAAGCGTGGCCTTATCCAAGCCCTTCCCGTTCGACGCGGAAGCCTGATTCAGTGCCTTCATCGTCTTGTGACTTTTCTGTACGCGTTCCATTAGCCCTGCGGCTTTCGCTTTCGATTCTTGGTCTAGCGCGAATTTCTTTAACTCGCGTGCTTTCCCCAATGCTTCGATTACAAGATGTATGAATCTTTCGCGTCTGTCCATGGTCAAAGAGCACCTACAATTTTGTGTTCAGCGACTCCACATCTAGTGGATAAGCAATTCGGTAAAGCTAGCATCAACTTCAGGTGTGAGCGGCGGCTTCGGCCGAACTTAACCGTCCATAGTGATCTGATATTCATCGGTTGACATGTGGCGAAGAAAGAGCGAAAACGTATCTTGTGGCTTCTCTTCCGAAACCTTCTTTATGGACCGATCCATCGACCCCTATTCAGGTCGTCAAACGGCCGCAACAGCTTGAATTTTCAGGGGTTTTTCGTGGGCATGAACTCACTCGCAAGGATCGCCGGCTAAGCTCCGGACTCGCACCGCTCGACGCTCTGATCGACGGCGGAATTCCGCGCGGGCGAATCAGTGAAATCACCGGGCGCGCCGGTTCGGGCAAGACTTCGATCGCCGCATCGTTCGCCAGTTTCGCTACCCGCCGCGGCGAGGTCGCCGCATGGCTCGACGCTTCTGGCAGTTTCGATCCCGAGAGCATGGCGGCTGCCGGAGTGGATCTTCGCCGGATGCTGTGGGCGTCGATGAGGAGATCGCGCGACCTTCGTGGGTTGGGGGCGAGGTCGATCGTCAAAGCTGCGGAACTCGTGCTCGAGGCGGGCGGCTTCGGCCTGGTCGTCGTCGATTTCGGCGATGCAGTCCGCTCACTCACTTACGCATCGTCGCTGCGAATCGCTCGCGCGGCCGAGCGCAGCGGCGCTGCCGTGATCGCGATCGCGCCATGGCGGATGTGCGGGACGTTCGCCGCCCTGAGCATTGCCGCCAGCCGCGCCGAAACGTCGTTCAGCCGGCTCGCTCCCGGCTCGCCGATAATGTTCGACGGACTCGCAGTCGATGCGATGGTCGCGCGGAACAAGATGGGCGGGACCGGGCGGCATGTTCGCATGCGCGCGCTGGTCGATCCAGTTCCAAATCTATTCGAGGCGTATCCGCATCTCGACGGCAAAGAATTCCCGGTTCGAATTTCCGCAAGCAGTTAACCCGGTGTTCCGATGGCTCGTATCGCGTGCATCATGGTCGCAGATTTTTCTATTGCGGCGATCGTGCGCTCGAATCCCGCATTCGCCGACAAGGTGCTGGCTATCGGAAAAAGCCTAGCGCCGCATGCCGAGCTCGACGCCGTCTCGGTGCGCGCGCGTGAACTCGGAATTCGCCCCGCGATGACGATCTCGCAGGCGCGCGCGATCTCCTCGGATCTGATCGTAGTCCATCGCTCACCCGCCGCGGAAACCTCAGCCCATTCCGCGCTGCTCGACGCGGCCGAATCGGTTTCGCCGGTCATCGAATCGGGCGCGCCGGGATGCGCGTGGGTCGATCTTGCGGGCCTGCAACGAATCTACAATGACGAAGCAGAAATCACCGCCGAGCTAGTCCGATGCGTGCGCAGAGTCGGAATGGAACCCGCCGCCGGCGTCGCCGCCAACAAGGAACTGGCGCATCTGGCCGCGCGATGCGGCGGAGTGCGCGTGATCGAAGCCGGGCGCGAACGCGAATTCCTGAACTGGCTGCCACTCGACATGCTCGGCTTGGGAAAATCGGATCGCGGCGACGACCTCGAGAGCACGCTCGCCCGATGGGGGATGCGCCGGCTCGGCGAGCTGGCGCGCCTCAATCCCGACGCGGTCGGCACGCGGCTGGGGCGTCGTGGCGTCGAGCTGGTCCGCCTCGCGCGCGGTGGCAGTCACGCGCCGCTGGTGCCGCGCCGCCGCGCCGAGTTTTTCGTCGAGACGGTCGAGCTCGAATACGGAATCGAGCTGCTGGAGCCGCTAGGATTCGTCATGCGTGCGATGCTCGAGCGGCTCGCCGAGCGGCTTTCGATTCGCGGCCTGGTGGCCGGCGATATCACGCTCGCGCTCGGGATGAGCGGGCATCGCAGCTTCAATCGTCGGGTCGAAGTGGCGGCGCCGTCGAACGACGTCCGCGCGATTCTCACGCTCATCAACCTGAGCCTCGAGGCCGCGCCGCCCGAGGCCGCCGTCGAATCGATTCGAATCGAGATCGCGCCGCGCGTTCCGCGCCCCGCGCAGACCGACATGTTCCTGCCGCCCGCTCCTGCGCCCGACAAGCTGCAGACCACGATTGCGCGGCTGGCTGCATTATGCGGCCCCGGCAACGTCGGCATGCTGAGCGCCGAGAATTCGCATCGCCCCGAAGCGACACGGCTCGACGCGTTCGCACCGCCGCCCGCGCCACCGATCCCCGAAAATGCGGCGGCGAAGAATGTGACGCAACTCGTGATACGCGCGATTCGTCCGGCGCGGGAAATCGAAGTGATGTGCTCGCGGGAGATTCCGGAGTTTGTCCGCGGCGACAATCTTGGCGCGCGCGTCATCTCGATCGCCGGTCCGTGGCGGCGCGACGGCGAATGGTGGCTCGGCTGCACCGCGGGCATCGGATACGCACGCGGATTCATCCGATCAAGAACCATCACGCGGCGAAGCACGGACTGGAACTACATGACGGGCGCATGTTCGGAGCGCATCCACGCCAGGTATCCGCGGAAAATCTGAAAGCACTGTCCTCGCTAACGCCAACGCCCTCGCCCACTCCGCATCTCAACGGCAACAACGGCAATGGAGCGATCACCGCAATGAATGGCGCAAGCGAATGCGGCTTCGTCCGCGACTACTACGAACTCGCGCTCGAAGACGGCGGCGTTTACCGCGTCTTCCGCGACGTGAACTCGCACAAGTGGTTCCTCGACGGCGCTTACGACTGACTAATCGTGTCGAATCGCGATGAACTCCGATTACATCGAACTGCGTGCGCGGAGTGCGTTCAGCTTTCTTGAAGGCGCGACCACGCCCGAGGATCTTGCCGCGCGCGCGGCGGAACTCGGCTACAGCGCGATGGCGCTTGGCGATCGCGACGGACTCTACGGCGCGCCACGCTTTTATGCAGCCGCAAAGGCCGCGGGTATCCGGCAAATCGTCGGTGCGGAACTGACCCTCGACGATGAATCGCGGCTCTACGTCCTCGCGCCGGATCGCAAGTGCTACCAAAATCTCTGCCGCATGATCACCGACTCGAAGATGCGCGTGCTGAATCCCGGCGCGCTTGCCCGCGACGGCTCAGTCGCCACGCCCAGTTATCCCGCCAAGGGGGAGAGTCGCATCACGCTCGACGAACTGGAACGCTACGGCCATGGACTGATCTGTCTTGGAGGCGGCGTGATGAGCCCGCTGTCACGCATGCTCGTTCGCGGTGAGGATCCTCGCGAGCTGAGCCGCCGTCTCAGTGGAATTTTCGGTGCGAATAATTTCTACATCGATTTGCAGCGGCATCTCGACGCCGGCGAGGAGCGCCTTAATCGCAAGCTCGCAGTGCTTGCGGATGCGGAGCGAATACCCGTCGTCGCGACCAACGACGTATGTCACGGCGGCTCGGATCGCAGGCTGCTCGACGTGCTTAGCTGCATCCGGCTCAAAACCACGCTCGAGGAAGCCGGCCGCGCGCTGTGGATCAACAGTCAGCGTCATCTGAAATCGCCGGCCGAGATGAGTGCGCTGTTTCGCGATCTGCCTGCTGCCGTCGCCGCCTCGCGCGCGATTGCCGACCGATGCGCTTTTCAGCTCTGCGACATGGGCTATCGCTTTCCCGACTATCCGCTTCCCCCGAATGAAACGCCCGACAGCTATTTGCGCATCCTCACTTATGCCGGCGCGCGCGAGCGATGGCGCGGCGCGATGGACGCTCGCACTCGCCGCCAACTCGAACATGAGCTCGGGATTATCGAGCGTCTCAAGCTGGCCGGCTACTTCCTGATCGTGTGGGACATCGTTCAGTTCTGCCGCGAGAATCGGATCATGGTGCAGGGACGCGGCTCCGCGGCCAACAGCGCGGTGTGTTACGCGCTCGGGATCACCGCGGTGGATGCGGTCAAGATGGAACTTCTGTTCGAACGCTTTCTTTCCGAGGAGCGCGGCGAATGGCCCGACATCGATCTCGACCTGCCCAGCGGCGACGATCGCGAGATGGCGATCCAATACGTCTATCGCCGCTACGGCGAACGCGGCGCCGCGATGACCGCGAACGTGATCACTTATCGCACCAGAAGCGCGGTGCGCGAGGTCGGCAAGACGCTGGGCTTTTCGCCCGACCAGGTTGACCGACTCGCCAAGCTCAACCAGGTGTACGAGTTCCGCGACCATCACGACGATCTCGTCTCGTTGCTCAAGCGCGGGGGCGTCGATGCGGAAGCGCCGCGAATCAGGATGATGGTCGATCTCGTGCGCAAAATTCAGAGCCTGCCGCGACATCTTGGGCAGCATAGCGGCGGCATGGTGATCGCCGCGCAGCCGCTCGATGAAATCGTGCCGCTCGAGCCGGCCTCGATGCCCGGCCGCGTGGTGGTTCAATGGGACAAGGACGATTGCGCTGACCTCGGCATCATCAAGATCGATCTGCTCGGCCTCGGGATGCTGGCCGCGCTGAAAGAGGCGATCCCGATGATTCGCGCGCACGAAGGCGTCGAGATCGATCTCGCACATCTTCCGCAAGACGATCCCGATGTGTATGCGATGCTCCGCCGCGCTGATACCGTCGGCGTTTTTCAAATCGAGAGCCGCGCGCAGATGGCGACGTTGCCGCGGATGAAGCCCGAGCGCTTTTACGACCTTGTGGTCGAGGTCGCGATCATCCGTCCCGGCCCCATAGTCGGCAAAATGGTGCATCCGTATCTCGATCGCCGCAACAACCGCGCGCCTGTCGAGTATCCGCATCCGTCACTCGAGCCGATTCTGAAACGCACGCTCGGCGTCCCGCTTTTCCAGGAGCAGTTGTTGCGCATGGCGATGACGGTGGCGGGATTCAGCGGCGGCGAGGCCGAGGAGCTGCGCCGCGCGATGGGATTCAAGCGTTCGGCCGAGCGGATGGAAAAAATCGAGGCGCGCTTGCGTGCCGGAATGTTGCGCAACGGCCTGCAAGGCAACGTCGCCGACGACATCGTGCGCTCGATCACGTCGTTCGCGCTGTACGGCTTCCCCGAATCGCACGCCGCCAGCTTCGCGCTGATCGCATACGCGTCGGCGTATCTGAAGTACCATCATCCGGCGGCGTTCGCTGCCGCGATGCTCAATTGCTACCCGCTCGGCTTCTATCATCCCTCGACGCTGGTGAAAGACGCCGCGCGCCACGGCGTCGCTGTGCGGCCGGTCGATGTGACCTGCTCGAACTGGAAATGCACAATCGAAATCGTGGATGAGCGCCCCGCGATGCGCATGGGCCTGCGATACGTCACGGGTCTGCGCGAGGAAATTGGCCTTCGAATCGAAAGCGAACGTGCGCGGCTGCCGTTCGATTCGATTGCCGACCTTACCGCGCGCGTCGGTCCGAACCGTCGCGAGATTGACGCGCTCGCCTACGCCGGTGCGTTCGCATCGTTCGGTTTGGCGCGACGCGACGCGATGTGGAATGCGGCCGCGGTCGAGCGCGATCCCGCAAGCCTGCTGGCAGGCGTGAAGCCGCGCGACGATGAAGTTCCCCTCGCATCGATGTCGCCGATCGACGAGACGCTCGCTGACTACGCCGCGACCGGCCTCACCACCGGCCCCCATCTGATGACGTATCTGCGCGCCGATTTGACCACGCGCGGAATTCTCAGCGCCGACGATCTCACGCGCGCCAAACATCAGTCGTGGGTCAAGACCGCCGGCGTCGTGATCGTGCGCCAACGCCCCGGCACCGCCAAAGGTTTCCTGTTCATCACGCTCGAGGACGAAACCGGAATTTCAAATTTGATCGTCACACCCGACCTGTTCCAGCAAAATCGCCTGCTATTGCGCAGCGCGGGAATCCTGCTGGCCGAAGGCGTCCTGCAACAAGTTGACGGCGTCACGGCGATCCGCGCGCGCCGCTTCGAGGAGATAAAGATTCCCGGCACCATCCCGCCCTCGCACGATTTTCATTGACCGAATGCGCGCGTCGGACGCGGCCCTCGTAACCGGATTTCACCATTAACGTACATTCAGGTGAGAGCGATCGCTGCCAATCAAGGTGACGATCCATCACTCAAGGAGTTTTTATGGTTTCGAAGTTCTCTCGCGGTATCGTTCCTGCAGTTTTAGCGATCGTTCTGGTCGCCGCCGTCGCGCACGTCGCTTCGTCCAGTCCAGGCGAGATGGGTGGCCCGATGGGGCATCGCGGTTTTCACGGGATGCATGGCGGCATGGACGTGCTCGGCGTTCCGCTTCCGTTGTTGTTGAAGACCGCGAATCTGACTGACGCGCAGAAGCAGCAGATTCACACTATTTTTGAAAACCGGCGCACTGCGCGTAAGGCTGAAATCGAGCAGCTCAAAACCGCCAAAGAAGCAATCGCCGCCAAGTTAACCTCGACCGGCCCCGTAGCGGCCAGCGACCTGTCCAGCTCGGTTGCGACGATGACGCAAGTTCACGATCAAATGATGAACGAGCAGATTCAGGACGCGATCGCGATCCGCAACGTGCTGACTCCCGCACAGCTCACGCAAATCTCCGCGACCAAAGCCAAGCTCGATTCGATCCACGCCGAGATGAAAGCCCTGTGGGCGCAAAGCGGCAGTAGCACCACGACGAATCCAACCCCGACCGAGTAGCCAACTAGTCCCCCACCTCCATCGACCCGGCGGAGTCGCAGTCACCTGGCTGCGGCTCCGTGCGCATTCATCCCGCTAACCGCATCGCGCGGAAATGCGCTAGTCTCGCGACAATGGAGCGGTACCAATGAGACTCAAAGGAAAAGTAGCGCTGATCACCGGCGCTGGCTCTGGGATGGGTCGCGCGGCCTCGGTACTCTTCGCGCGCGAAGGCGCAAAAGTCGCCGCTATCGACGTAGCGGAAGCATCCGCGGCCGAGACTGCGCGCATGATCCAATCGTCCGGCGGTGACGCAATCTCAATCCGCGCCGATGTCTCCGACTCCGAGGATGCGCGCGCGATGGTCGAAGAAACCGTCCGCGCCTTCGGCGGACTCGACGTGCTTTACAACAACGCGGGAATCGAAGGCGAGTCCGGCTTCATCGCGCAACTCAGCGAAGAGGCGTTCGACCGCGTGATCGCCATCAACCTGCGCGGCGTATGGCTCGGGATGAAATACGGACTGCCGCGAATCGTCGAGCGCGGCGGTGGCGCCGTAATCAACACGGCCTCGGTCGCGGGGATCGTCGGGCTCAAAGGCGCGGCCGCATACTGCGCGGCGAAAGCCGGCGTGATTTCGCTGACGCGCGTCGCGGCGCTCGAGTACGGGCGCTACAACGTTCGCGTCAACTGCATCTGCCCTGGAGTAATTCACACGCCGATGGTGGATCGAATCACCGGCCCCGACGGACTTCAGCCGCGGTTCATCCAGCGCAGCTCGGTGCTGGGCCGCGTCGGCAATGCAGACGAAATCGCGCACACCGCGTTGTTCCTCGCCAGCGACGAAGCACCGTTCGCCACCGGCGCGCCCTTCATCATCGACGGCGGTTGGATTGCAAGTTAGATGAAGTGCCCAAGTTGAAGTAATGCGATGACCCGACTCACCGGCAAAGTCGCAATCGTAACCGGCGCCGCGCAGGGAATCGGCCGCGCGATCGCCTCGCGACTCGCCGACGAAGGCGCCAAGGTCGCGCTGGCGGATATCCAATTCGAACCCGCAGAGCGAGCCGCGTCGGAAATTTGCACTGGCGGCGCATCGGCGATCGCGGTCGCGCTCGACGTCACCAGGCTCGACGACGCGATCGCAGCCGCCGATCGCGTTGAGCGCGAACTGGGACCGATCGACATCCTCGTGAACAACGCCGGATGGGACATCCTGATGCCTTTCGTCGAGACCACCCCCGACCTTTGGGACAAAGTGATCGCGATCAACTATCGCGGCGTGCTCAATTGCTGCAAAGCCATCGCGCCCCGAATGCAAGCTCGCGGCTCCGGCAAAATCATTTCGATCTCTTCCGACGCCGGCCGGGTCGGCTCGAGCGGAGAAGCGGTTTACGCGGGATGCAAGGCCGCGATCATCGGTTTCTCCAAAACGCTCGCGCGCGAACTCGCCGCAAATCACATCAACGTCAACGTCGTCTGTCCAGGACCGACTGACACTGCTCTGTTGAAAACTGCGATGGCGGGACGCGAGAAGGTTCTCGACGCGATGGCGCGCGGCATCCCGTTTCGCCGCCTCGGGCAACCAGCCGACCTTTCGGGTGCGGTCGCATTCTTCGCTTCCTCCGACTCAGACTTCGTCACCGGCCAGGTGCTGAGCGTGAGCGGCGGCCTGACCATGGCGGGTTGACCCCGATTGGTCCGGATGTTATCTGAACTATCGTTCAGAACATCAAGGTAGGACAGAATGAGCAATCCACCACCTGCGACCGATATCCGATTCACCAGCGCCGACGGTCTTCCCGCAGATTACAAAGATCTTTTGGTCCGGATGCTATCGATTCAGTCGCGTATCGAGTCCGAGTATATGCTCGCGCCAGAGCGCACGCTCATCAAACCGCTCGCGATGGCTCCCACAGCCGAAGACAAAGCCGAGTACGCTGCTTTCTGGTCGGACGAAGTTCGCCACGCGAGCTACTGGATGAAACTGCTCGAAGATCTCGGGGTGTCGGTCGACAGCAGCTTCATGGCATCGCCGATGCCGATATACATTTTCGAAATGCGCGATCAGGCGGAGGACTGGCTCGAATACGGACTGTTCAGCTTTTTCGCCGACCGCCAGGGCGCCTACATGGGATACGAATGGGTCGGATGCAGCTACGAACCGCTCGCGCGAATCGCCGAGCGGGTGCACAAGGAAGAACTCGGCCACGCCGCGTTCGGCTACCGGCTGATCCGCAGGTACCTCCAACGCGAGGGCGATACTGGACGGGATCTTCTGAGAAAGCATCTCGCAAAGTGGTATCCCGCCGGTCTCGACATGTTTGGGAAATCTGGATCCAAGCGCCAGTTCGATTACGTGCGATGGGGCCTGCGGCGCCGTAGTAACGAGCAGATGCGCGACGAGTTCACCGAAGAGGTCAATAATCTGCTGACGAAGCTCGAGATTCCAATCCCCGATCCCGCAGCCGGGCGCCGCTTCAGCTGAGGTGATGAATTGAAGAAATCGAATCTCGAGGAAGCGCCCAAGCGCGTCGTGAGACTCAAGCCGGTCCCGCGCGCGATATCGCCCGACGAGCGTTACGACGCAAACATCGAACACATCTTGCGCTCGGCGGCCGCGGTCTTCGCCGACAAGAGTTTCGGTCTCGCCTCGATTCGAGACATCGCGGCGCGCGCGCGAATTTCCTTCCCTCGCATCTACTACTACCTCCGCAACAAGGAGGAGCTCCTTTACCTGATCTCGCGCCGAGCGTTCGAGCAGTTGATCGCGCTCGCCGAATCGCAGATTTCCACGACCGACGATCCCGAGGAGCGCCTGCGGCTCTTCATCCGCAGTCATCTCGAATACCACATGAGCAATCTCGCCGAGATGAAAGTACTCGTGCGCGAGGCTGATTCGCTGACCGGCCGTTACGCCGCTGACATCACGCGCCTCAAGCGCGAATACTCGCGTATCTGCCGGCGATTGCTCGAGGGATACTCCGCGCATCGCAACAAAACGCTGGATCGCGAGCAGACCCGAATACTCACTTCGCTGCTGTTCGGTGCGATGAACTGGTTTTACACGTGGTACGAGCCGGCGCGCGACTACGAACAGCGCAGCCGTATCATGGACGAATGCTTCCGCATGATCGCGGGAACACTTTCCGCGCGCTGAGCGACGATGCTCGAAGGATGCACTCCGTTCCCCGCCGAATTCGCAGAGCGCTACGTGCGCGAGGGAATCTGGCGGCAGGGAACCATCCCGCAGGCAATCGCAAAGGCCGCGCTGCAGCACCCTGACTCGATTGCGGTCAGCGATTCGACTCGGACCCTGGCCTATTCGCAGCTGCTTGCTGAAGCAGGAAACTTCGCCGCCCTGCTCTCGCGCAATGGGATCGAGCGCAGCGATCGTATCGTCATCCAACTTCCCAATTGCGTCGAGTTCGCGACCCTGACTCTCGCGTGTCTTGAAATCGGCGCGATTCCCGTCATGGCGCTGCCTGCCTTTCGCAAAGCCGAACTCGAGTACCTGCTGTCGTTTAGTGATGCGAAAGCGATCGCCATCGCGCCCGAGTATCGAGGATTCGATCACGCGGCCCTCGCGCGCGAACTTAAGCCTTCGCTCATTCTTTCAACCATGCCAGCCGCCGGATGCGTCTCGATGCACAAACCTCGTGCCGCATCGCAGGCCGTTAGATCGTCGGTAGGCGACCCATTCGATGTCGCATTGTTCTTGCTCTCCGGCGGGACTACCGGAATGCCGAAGCTCATACCGCGCACTCACGCTGACTATCTTTACAACGCGCGTGCATCCGCTGCCGCGACTGGCCTCACGTCGGAATCGCGGATCTTTATCGCGCTTCCCGCCGAGCACAACTTTCCGCTGGCATGTCCCGGATTGATCGGCGCGCTGATCGTCGGCGCGCACGCGCACTTTACTCAAACAACCAAGGCGGCCGATCTCGCGACTACGATCGAGCGCAATCAAATCACTCACCTGCCCTGCGTTCCCGCGCTTGCGATCGCTTTGCTTGACCTTCCGCAATCCTCACGAGCTCAACTCGCTTCGCTGCGCGTCATCACGATTGGGGGTCAACGGCTCCAGGAGCCAACAGCACGTGCTCTGAAACAAGCCTTCGCGCATCTGATCGTGCAGCAAGTGTTCGGGATGGCCGAGGGATTGTTGTGCTACACAAGCCTCGACGCGCCCGAAGACGTGACATTCACGACGCAAGGCCGTCCACTTTCGCCCGCCGACGAGATCCGGATCGTCAACCCCAACGGAACGGATGTCGCGATCAGAGAAGTTGGCGAACTCTGCTGCCGCGGACCGTACACGATTCGCGGCTACTTCAATGCGCCCGAGCGCAATCGCGAAGCGTTCACTGCTGATGGCTACTATCGCACGGGCGATCTCGTGCGGCTCGACCAATCGGGGAACCTCGTCATCGAAGGAAGAATCAAAGACCTGATCAATCGCGGCGGCGAAAAGATCAACGCTGAGGAAATCGAAGCGCATCTGATCGCACATCCTTCGGTCTGCGCCGCCGCCATTGTCGCGATGCCCGATGACATTCTCGGTGAGAGGTCGTGCGCCTATTTGTCGCTTCACGATGGCGAGACTCTCGAACTCGCCGCTATGCGTGAATTCCTTGCAGCTCGGGGCGTTGCGCAATTCAAATGGCCCGAACGAATCGAGATCGTCAGTCGAGTTGCCGCTTACCAACGTCGGGAAAGTCAGGAAATCAGAGTTGCGCCGCGACATCGCCGAGAAACTCGCCGCCGAACGCGCCGCGTTGGCTTCTGGAGCCGCTGCGCCACAAGGAAATTGACCATGGACGTCGAAAAAGGCACTCGCCAGCTCAAAAGCCTGATCGAGAAACTCGAGCGCAACAATCGGACGCTCCGGTCCCATCCGACGATCGAGAAGATCGAGCGCGGCGAGCTGACGCAGCCGCAGCTTCGACATTGGGCGACCCAGCTCTTCATCGGCAACAAGGCGCACAACGCGAACATCCTCGGACTTATCTATGCCAAGTGCGATGACTTTCCGGCGCGCAAGGCGATTGTCGAGAATCTGATCGAAGAGGAGCTCGGACGCGTCTCCGGCGCCAATCGATCGCATCCGGAACTCTACCTCGAATTCGGCGAGGCTATCGGAATCCCACGCGCCGAATTGCTCAGTGCGAGTATGACTGCGGACGCGACCGCGATGATGCATTGGATGTACTGGCTGGCCGAGTCGAAGCCCTGGTACGTGACGCTCGCCGGCATCAGCCTCGGCTCCGAGCTGTTCAACCCCGACGCTTACGTCCGCGTGATCGACGGACTCAGCCGGCATTACAAGCTCTCCGACGACGCGCTGTTGTTCTTCAGCGTTCACGTCAAGGTTGACAAGGATCACGGCGACTCGAGTGCCGGTTCGATTTTCCGGGCGATACCCGAGAGCGCCGCAGCGGAAACGCTGTGGGCGGTCGAGACGCATATCGAGTTGATGCGCCGGCTGTGGTCCGACATCAACCCGCCGCCCGCGTAGTTGGGAAACTACTATCGGCGCAGGTCCTGGAGGATCTCCTTGAGGACGCCGCGGTCGTGATCGTTCTTTATAGGCATGTCGAACGAGAGGCGGTTCACGCCGGCGAAGCGTTTCTTTATCACCGAAGCGATCTCGTCATAGGTGCCGACGGCTGCGAACGCATGCACCATCTCGTCGGTCACCAGCTGCGCCATCTCGGGCCATTTCTGTTGCACCGATAATTTGTGCAACTGGTCGGCGGTGTCGCCCCATCCGTCGATTTCGAAACTCGAACGATAAGAGCGGGTCGAGCCGTAAAACGCGATGGTCGACTTCATTGCGCTGACGGCGCGCGCGAGTGAATCCTTGTCTTTGGCGGAGCATAGAAAGCCGCCGCCGCCGATTTGAAAGTTGCTCCATTCCGCGGCCGGCTTGCCCGACTTGTCGAATCCCTTTTTCAGATTTGGGAACGCGATCTGATCGAGATATTTGCGCGTGACGATTCCATGCAGGCGCACGCCGTCGCAGACTTCACCCGCAACTTGGAGCATCCGCTCCTGCACCGCGGCGATCAGCACGGGGATGTGCGGATTCGAGACAGGTGGAGGCGCGAAATTCGGAGTCATCAGCGAGAGATTGTAGTGCTCGCTCTGAAAGTTGAACGGCTCGCGAGTCTGCCAGGTGCGCCAGCACGCGCGCATCGCTCCGACGTAGTCTTTCATGCGCTGCGCGGGCTTCGACCACGGCATCCCGAACCGCCGCGTGACGTGGCCTTTCACCTGCGAGCCGAGCCCGAGATTCAGCCGTCCGCCGCTCATGCGCTGTAGATCCCATGCGGTGTACGCGGTGGCGACGGGACTTTTCGTGTAGGCCAGCGCGATGCCGGTCGCCAGTTCGATCTTCGACGGCTCCTGCGCCGCCACTGCCAGTTCGAGATAAGGATCGTGCTGCGTTTCAACTGCGAGGATCGTGTCGTAGCCGAGCGCGTCGGCGTCGCGCACCTGGTCGCGAATCGTGGTCCACGTCGGCTCGGGCCGTTTGCTGCCGTCCTGCATGTCAGGCGTGTACGGCATCCCGAGATTGAGGCCGCGTTCAACTTTTATTTTTGCCATGCGATATTTCTACGATCGGGCGGTGGCTATGGACAAGTCGGACCCAACAAGATGACCTTCGAAAAGTCGCCGCCGGTGAAACCATTCTCGAAGCATTTTCCGGCGTAGTGATAGTTACCGCTAAGACTGCCGTCGCCGTTGATGAACGCGGTCCCCTTGATATTACATCCGCTGGCCACCTTGCCGTGAAAGTTGAACTGAGTGGGCTTGACGGTGCCGGAGATATGTCCGTGGACGTGTGAAGCAGGCTGGAGATCGATGGTGCTGTGTTTCTTGCTGATCTTGTTTTTCGTCTGCTGGAAGACAAAAAGAATGCTGGTGTTGCTCTGGCTGTCGTTGAATGCGTTGCCCTGCCAGCATCCGGAGACATTCGGGACCGTCACGTCGGGCTGCTGCGACACATCTTCGTCGCTGCCGTCCTGGGCGCGGGCGATTCCGTGGAGCGCCAGAACTAAAATGATCGCCAACAGACTCGAGATGATTACCGAGAAAGTGTTCGAAAAATAGTTCATCGCCGCCAAATCCTCCCCTGAATCAGGCTGCGCGAAACATAACATGGGAAGGATCGCAAATCTCTACTGGGTCATCGCGATTCCGGGGGCCGGAAATTTGCGGCACATCTCGGTGACCGCCGCAGCGATACGCGTTAGCGCCGCCTCGTCGCCGGCGTGCGCGATCGCCTCGTCCATGAATTTTCCGATCTGGCGCATCTCGGCGTCGCCCATGCCGCGCGAGGTTACCGCCGGTGTGCCCAGGCGGAGACCGCTGGGGCTGAACGGCTTGCGCGGATCGTAAGGGACGGTGTTGTAGTTGCAGACGATTCCGGCCGCATCGAGCGCCTTCGCGCCTTTCTTGCCGATCACTTTCTTGTTGGTCAGGTCGACCAGTATCAGATGATTGTCGGTGCCGCCTGAAACGAGACTGAAGCCGCGCGCGAGTAATTCGTCGGCGAGGGTTTTTGCGTTGCTGACGACTTTTTTTGCGTACGTTTTGAACTCGGGCGTTGAGGCTTCCTTCAACGCAACCGCGATCGCGGCGGTGGTATGATTGTGCGGACCGCCTTGCAGCCCGGGAAAAACCGCCTTGTCGATCCTCTCCGCATATTCCTCGCGGCACATGATCATTGCGCCGCGCGGACCGCGCAGCGTCTTGTGCGTAGTCGTCATGATCACGTCGGCGTACGGCACGGGACTCGGATGCACGCCGCCGACGATCAGTCCCGCGACATGTGAAATGTCGGCGAGCAGCAGCGCGCCGACTTCCTTTGCGATTTCCCCGAAACTCTTGAAATCCCACAGCCGCGGATACGCGGTGCCGCCGGTCACGATAATTTTCGGCCGCTCCTTACGCGCCAGCGCGCGGACCTTGTCGAAATCGACGACCTGACTCTCGCGATCCACCTCGTACGGAGCCGACTTCCAGAACGTGCCCGTGATACTCACCGGCCATCCGTGCGTCAGATGTCCGCCGTGCGGGAGCAGGAGGCCCATGATGGTATCGCCCGGCTTGAGCAGCGCGAGATAGATCGCGACGTTTGCTGGCGATCCTGAATAGGGCTGCACGTTGGCGTGATCGACGTTGAACAGCGCCTTGGCGCGATTCACGGCCAGCTCTTCGATCTGATCGATGTTGCGTTGGCCCTCGTAGTAGCGCCGTCCCGGGTAGCCCTCGGAATATTTGTTGGTGAGAATCGAGCCGGTAGCTTCGAGTACGGCTTTCGAGACGTAATTCTCCGACGCGATCAGGCGGACGGAATCGATCTCGTAGCGCTCTTCCTGTCTTATGAGGTCGAAAATTTCCGGATCAGTTCGCTTTAGTTCGTCCACACCGCACCTCCATTGTCGTCATTCGACGAGCCTATACTCGCGCCCGCAACGAGGGCAGGGGTGACCCCTGCACCCAGTGAAACGCTGGCGCGATATTAGTGTAGATCCGGGGGCGTGACCTTGGCGAGCCATGCGCGGTAGTTGCCGTCGTAGCCGACTGCGCGTTGGCGATCGCGTACGCGATTCAACAAGTTGGCGACGCCTTCTGGCGCGATTTTTTGTCGCGTGGTCATCGCGCCTGCGATCTTCTCGCCCGACGCTGCGGCTTCTTTCCGCGCGCCTTCTGCGATCTTCACTTCCTCTCCCGACAAACCCAGGTAGGCCTCGGCGACGCGCGTTCCGATTTCGGTTCCGCTGTCGAGCGAGTCCTTGATATTGCCCTTGCCGGTCAGCACGTTGCCGGCCGCGAACACTGCGGTCGGTCCGTCCATCAGCAAGCCGATTTTCTGATCGACGTAGGTATAGACTTCGCCCTTTTGCGCGATTCCGGGAATTGGTTCCGGGATACTTCCGATCGAGCTTATCGTGAGCGCCGCACGAGCGGACTCGGCGGCTTCCTGGACGATTCGGACTTGTCCGTCGGCGACTTCGGTGCGGCTGAAGATCACGCCCTCGACCGCGCCTTTTTCCGCGATCAGTCCGCTCGGTGCGCGCAGTTCCTGGAACTCGAACAGGAATTTGCGCTGCGCTTTTTCCAGGATTTTCGCGCGCGCCGATCTCAACGCGTCGGCGCGCTTGGCCGGAGCGTCGGGCGGAATATCCGATAGCGGCATGTCAAGCACGCGCCTGCGGTAGTACAGCTTGCATGCCGCGACGCCGAGGTCGGCATACTTCACTCCGCGCGCATTGAGCACCGGCTCGATTCCTTCGCGCTCGAGCGAGAGCATGTCGGCCTCGAGGCCGCGCGCCTTCATCGCCGCCATCGTCATTTCGATTTGCAGCACTTTGACCACGTCGATCGACGCGAGTCCGCCGCCCACGACGATCGCGCCAGGAGTCAGATCGTAACGCGGGCCGTCGTAATTTTTTTCGAGGTAGTGATTGAACCAGTAGATCAGCTTGTTCTGATAGACGAGGCCGCGATCGATGAACTGGTCGGCGCCTTCGACCGGGAACGCGCGATCGCGCCACGCGCCATGCGTCAGCACGATCCCGCTGAGGCCCCAGCCGGTGCGCAGGTCGTCGAAATCGAGATCGCGGCCCATCCGCGTCATCGGGACATATTCGATGTTCGGATGGTCGAGGCGCTGGTTGATTTCCTCGTACTCGTCCTTGCGCTGCTTGACGTGCCATCGCGGGAGCCCGTCCTCGATTTTGCCGTAGGGACGCGGATTCTGCTCGAACACGATCACCAGCGCGCCGCGCTCGGCCAGGATGCGCGCGATTTCCGAACCGGCAGTCGCGCCTCCGACTACAGCCATCACGTGGCGCGAGGTTTTATTTTCAACGTCAGTCATAAGGGTATATTTGATTAGCGTCTGCCGCTTTGCCGTGCAATCTCAATCGCACGGCTCGCCGCGTGAGTCCAATTCTTCTTGCGCACCTGAAACTCCCATGATTTTCTTAACAGGCCGTTGATGCGTGCGGGGCGGATTGTGTTTCGAAAATTTCCAAAAATCGCGATCGTCTTCTCGATGCTGCTGTTGGCGGGATGCTCCTATGCGGTAAATAACGACACTGGTGCAGCCCAAGGCGAGCAGCGCGATTTGCCCTACACAGCTCATGATTCATTTCTTCTAACCCAGGACGTCCTGCGAGGCGAAGGCATCCTGTTCGAGGTCAAGCCCGACGACAAGCTGGTAACGCTGTGGAAGGATGCCGACGTTGGCGCCGGCGTGCTCGGCAGCCTGGTCGGCAAGCATCCGCAGTATCGCTATGAGATCGAGGTCGTGCCGCTTACCGGTCGCAGCTCGAGGGTGGTGGCCAATGTGCGCGTCGAGGACATCCCCGACGAGGACATCAACAAATACAGTGCGACGACGCGGCTGAACCTGTTCACGAAGATCGACCAGCTCGCGGCGCAATACCCGCCGTCGGAGGGCACGCCGAAAGAGGGAGGCGTCAACTACGCCCTGCTGCCGAACGAGGATTTGAAGGGACTTGCGAAACGGACCACCGGCAACGAAGAGAATTGGAGACAAATCGCGCAGGACAACGGCCTCAAATCATCGGGAGACGGCGCCAGTCTTCCGAGTATCTGGGTCAGGAACACCTTGCTGCCCGCTGCGAGCAAGAGTGCCCCCGGGGACAACTGAAATTTTGGTGCATGATGCGGTTAAATAGTTCAGAATCGACAGCCGGAAAAAATCGATGCCCGCCCGAGTAGCCCAGGGCGGGCATCGAAATGATCATCGCGCTATCGCGGAGGATCAGTCGTTAGGGTACGATGCTTCGCTTGCGTCGTATTCGGGGCTCAGGCCCGCAGGACTCACTGCCGCCACCACGGCCAGAAACTGTTCGAACGTCATCTGGAGATTGAGGAATCCACCTTGGCAAAATACCCAGCCGTAGTAATCCAGAATCTCGTCCGGAATCATCACCGGCAGACGTGGCAGGGTTGAAACAACCGGAAACGGATGCGGTTCGCCCGGATTAATGTTGTCCCAAACGGCAGACTGGTCGGGGGTCCCATCGGACTCGACCGCGTTCAACTCCCGTAAGGGAACTACTTTACCTCTGGCAACCCGATTCATAGGCAACAATGCCTCCCTACTACCCGAATTCACTCCCAACTAACAGGAACCAATTCTAGACTAAGTACCGGGCCGGTCAAGGAGCAGCTTAGACATGTTTTCACCTAATGGCGAGGTTCGTGGGCATAAGTCGCAACCCGCACTATTGGGCACGAATACCCTTGATTTCGCTCATAAGTAGCTGAAATCATTATGTTTTCTGTTTATCAGGCTATCGTTCTCGGGATCGTACAGGGCTTAACGGAATTTTTACCGGTCTCCAGTTCTGCCCATCTGATTCTCGTCCCTTGGCTCCTCAAATGGCAGGAGGACCCCGGGCTTGCCTTCGACGTCGTGCTCCATCTTGGGACACTTTTGGCGCTACTGATCTTTTACTGGCGCGAATGGCTCGAGATGGTGATGTCGCTCTTCAACGGCAATCGGGTCCAGCGGCGGTTGCTCTTTCTGCTGATAGTCGCGTCGGTTCCCGGGGCGATTATCGGCCTGCTGCTGGAGAAGCAAGCCGAGACGATCTTTCGATCGCCGGTCCTGATAGCCTGCACGCTGGCTACACTTGGCGTCCTTTTGTGGGCCGCTGACGCGATTGGGTCGAAAAAGCGCAAATTAGGCGACCTTACCCTGATCGACGCCGTCCTCATCGGACTGAGCCAGGCGCTCGCGATTATCCCAGGCGTATCGCGCTCCGGCGCGACGATTACCACCGCTCGCATGCTCGGCATCGAACGCGCCGACGCGGCAAATTTTTCATTCCTGATGGCGACGCCGATCATCGCGGGGGCCGGCCTGCATGAAGCGCACAAGGCCTTTCATGGAGGCCTCACAGCCCAGCTCGGATGGGGCTTTACCGCATCAGCGGTTTTCGGTCTGATCGCAATCGTCTGGCTGTTGAATTATGTGCGGAACCACAGTTATAGGCCTTTCGCGATCTATCGAATTGCGCTGGCGGTATTCGTGGTCGCGGTCGCGTTGAAGCGAGGATAGTCGATGCCGACCGAAACCTCGGCGAGTTCGATGCCCCCGGTCGCCCGCGCCAGCGAGACACAGCTTCGCGCCCGTGCGTTTCAGATCGGCCTGACGCTCTGCATCATCAATACGATCATCGGTGCGGGCCAGCCGGTCATCACGCGATGGGGCGCGATGCATCTCGACCCGCTGCTGTTCTGCACCGGCGCCGTCGTGGTCGCGACGGCGTGTACGATCACGCTGCTCCTGTTTACCGGTGAGTTAAGGCTGATCGTCGACCGGCGCTACCGGGGCCGCTTGTTCATGGTGGCGATGGCGGGAACGGTGATGACGAGTCTCACCCTCACCTACGGACTCACACGGATCGGCGCCGTCGCGGGCGTGCTGCTGCTACAAACCGAGCCGGTCTACTCGCTGATTCTATCGAGGATCTTCGTTGGCGAACGTCCGTCGGCGCGTCAGATGATTGCGACTGCGACAATCCTCGTCGGCATCGGATCGGTGTTCGCCGGCGGTGGCTCACTCTCGCCGTTGTGGGCGTCGGCGATCATCTTCACGACTCCGCTGTTCTGGCAGGCGTCGCACGTGATGGGATTGAAGCTGATGCCGCCGCTGACGCCGACCTCGATGACGGGCGGGCGCTTTTTCTACGCGTCGATTGTGCTGACGGCGATGCTGCTGATCTTCCGCCGCGACTCGCTCGTGCAGCTCGCCGACCCGACGACGCTCGGTGTAATCGTCGTGACCGGCTTCTTCGTCTATTTCCTGAGCGGCCTTACGTGGTACGGCGCGATCAACCGGCTCTCACTGGCGTGGACTACGGCGCTGGTGATACCGGGCATCCCGATACTGTCGATTTTGTTCGCCGTGATTTTTCTCGGCGAGCGCGCGACGATCCGAGAGGTAGTTGGGATTTTGATTTCAGTCAGCGGCGTACTGGCCCTCGTCCTCGGCGCCGACCCGCATCGCAAGCAACCGGCGTCGGAAGCCGCCGAGGCGATCCACGAACCGCTGATCTGACCTCGGCTCAGGCTTTAGTTATTCTCCGACTGTTTTGGCTGGTGCCAGTCCCAGCCATTTGCTCCCTGCCGATACTCATCGCCGTCGTTGCTGCGGAACTGCCAACCATTGCGCTCCTGGTACCAATGTCCTTGACGCCCCTGATACCACTGATCGCCATGCGTGCTTTGCCAGCGCCAGCCGCTGCACACCCATTTTCCCTGCTGCCCTTGATACCACTGATTTTCTTCCTGGGCTCTAAGTGAGCCGGGCGCCAGCGCAAACCAACCAGCCAGAATCAGAAGAGTTGCCAGAGTTTTCGTTTTCATTCGTTTAACCTTTTGGATTGCAGAGATTACTTCTATCGTTCGCTTGCAATTGCCGCACGGATCGGCGCGGCCTGCTCTCGCGAAGTGACTATCTTGATGTTCTGGTAATGTTTGCCCGCCCGCCATAGGGGACGCGTTACGAACGGAACACGATCCACCGATACCTTCGCGACCGGACGAAAATTCTCACCCAAGCGCGACTCCAGCCAATTCAGTGACCGTCGAAATTGGCCGCACTCGAGTGGATTAGATGGCGGTGGTCGATCGATAGTGCTGCGGGCGCGGCGTCTTGATGCTGCGGGTCGTCGATGCGTCAATAATGCCGAATATCGTGCGCACCAACACAATTTCACCTTGCATCATGATCGGCGGGAGAATCGCCGATTGGATGCGCAATTCGGTTGGACCGTACCGGCCCCTTTGCGGGCTATTGTCCTACATCTGGCCGTCCACGTTGGTCACCAGCGTGCTGATGGTCGAGCCGGTGGCCTGGTAGCCGGCGAAAGCGACGACAGCAAGTGCCGCGACAATCAGTACGTATTCCGCCAGCGTCTGACCGCGCGAGAAGTAGCCGGGCATAAGACGCAATTTTCTGAGAAATTCCATCGTGTCCTCCGTGGTGAAAGCCCGTTCCATCGCCCTGTCCCCGGGGCGATTCATCTGATCGCAAAAACTACTTACTATTCTTACGAATACCTACTAAGTAGTATAAAAATACGTCAAATAGTTACTTCGACTATATTCGACTAACTAGTGATTTAGTAAAGGGGCTACGCTTAAGTCAAGCGCGTTTCGCAGTCCTGTTACTACTGTAGATAGCACTTACTACGCATTGATAGCTAATAAACTAATCTACGCTATCCAGGATGCTGAGAAGTCACCGCCGTCCCCCGTTGACCAATCTTATCGCGCGACGGACGATTCGCAGTCGGGCGAGGACTCGCACGCCTTTCTGTCTTCCGCCGGTGATGCTAAATCCTCTCGCATGGCCGACGAGTTGCTGACCATCAAGCTCTACTACGACTACAAGAGCCCGTACGCGTACCTCGCGATGCATCCGGCGTACGCGCTGATGGAATCGCATCGCGTTCGCCTGCATTACATTCCTCACGAGCTCGACGTCCGCGGCAGCTTCGGCGGCGAACTCGACCAGCGTCCCGAGCGCGATTGGCGCAAAGTCCGTTACCTGTACCTCGACGCCCGCCGACACGCGAACGCGCGCGGCATGATCATCCGCGGACCGCAGAAGATCTTCGACTCGAAACTCTCCCTGATGTCCGGGCTGTTCGCCGACAAACACGGGCTCTTCCGCCCCTACTCCGACCGCGTCTTCGAGCGCTTCTTCAAACGCGAACTGGATATCGAAAACGGCGCCGCGCTCTCGGCCGTGATGAAGGAAACCGGTCTCGACGCCGACGCCTTCCAGCGCTATGTCGCTCACGACGGTCCCCGCGATTTGTCCGCGGGGTTCGCGGCGGGCGAGCGCGACGGCGTCTTCGGGGTGCCGACTTTCATCGTCGATGGCGAACCGTTTTGGGGCAACGATCGCGTCGAATGGGTCGTGAAAAAGCTCGACGCGATGGGGCTGAGGAGATAACCGTCGATGACCGAGTATCAATTCTACGCGCTCACCACCGTGATCCTGTTTTTCAAGATGTTCGCGATCTCGATTGTTCAAGGCCTCGGCCGGATAAACGCAAAACAGTTTGTGACCGCTGAAGATGCGCGTTTCTTCGCACACGCACCGCCTGCGACGGATGAAGCGCCGATCGTCAAACGCGCCGCGATGGCCTGGCGTAACGACCTCGAGAACATTCCGATTTTTCTCTTTCTCGGATTGATCTACGTCACGCTCGGAATCTGGCCCGAAGGCGCGTTCATCTACTTCACTCTCTTCATCGTCGCGCGGATTTTGCACACCGTCGCGTACCTCAACGGCTGGCAACCCTGGCGCACAATTTTTTTCACGCTCGGAATGGTGGCATGTGTCGCACTTTCAATCCAAATTTTGACGACGGTGCTCTGACATGAAACCTGTACCAGTCGGCGCCAAGGGCAAGTTTGAGCAAATCGTCGAGACGAAGCATCTGGCGAGCGAACTCGATCCGTCGCTCGCAGCCGTATTATCAACGCCGACGATGGTCGCGATGATGGAGCAGGCTGCGATCGAAGCGATCAAACCCTTTCTCGACGCGGGCGAAAGCTCGGTCGGCATGACGATCGAAGTCAGTCATACCGCAGCGACTCCTCCCGGCCATCGCGCACGCGCCGAGGCCGAAGTGACCAAGGTCGAAGGCAAACGGTTGGAATTTTCGGTGCGCGCCTTCGATGACGCCGAGCAGATTGGCTCCGGCACTCATCGCCGCGCCGTAATCGACGCCGCCAAGTTCAACGATCGCCTCAAACCCAAGCAGAAACCCTATCACTGACAGGACATCGCGATGGCTGACGAAAAAAAGGAATTTTTCGATCGCAAAGAGGTGTACATCGGCCGCGACTTCGGCGGCATCACCTACGACATTACGCCCGACCTCGTTGCGACCTACGTCGCGGGAACCGGCGACGACAATCCATGGTACCGAGGCCCGTCGCCGCTCGGAGGCCCGCTCGCGCCCGCACTGATTCTCCATAGCGCCGTTTATCAAACGCTCGGTTGGTATTTGCCGAACATCTACGGCAACCTCCACGCACGCCAGGAATGGAGCCTGTTCGCGCCCGTGATGGTCGGCGAGCGGCTCACGACGCGCGCGGTAATTGTCGATCGCTACATGAAGCGTGATCGTGAGTACGTCGTCAACGAAGTGATTGTCGCCAACGCGGCGGGACAAATCGTCTCGCGCAGCCGCACCCATCAGAGCTTCCTGCTCCCGGAACAAACCAAGCAGGGCTTCGTCGTCGACAAGTCGCGCGAGAAAGATTCGTCACGCTCGTTCAAGATCGGCGAGCGCGGCGGCGATCCCATCGACGCGCCGATGCGCAAAATCAACGAAGATATGTGCATGGCTTTTTCGGGACCGGCGCGAAACTATCACAACGACAAGCAAAAGGCCGTCGAGCTGGGATTCCCGGAAATCGTGGTGCAGGGAATGCTGTCGGTCTGCCTCGTCGCCGAAATGATGACAAAGCGGTTCGGACTCGGCTTCCTCTATGGCGGCAAGATGGATCTGCGGCTGGTCAACGTCGTCTGGGGCAACGACATCACCGGGCCAAAAGGCCTGATCGTCGAACGCCATCCCGAAGGCAAACGCACGCGCGCCGAAGTCGAAGTATGGTGCGACAAGGCCGACGGCGCCAAAACGATCGTCGGCAGCGCCAGCGCTCTCGAACTGTAACGACGACTCGCACGTGCGCGCGAAAGCATTGCTCATCGCGGTGGCAGTCGCTCTCTTCGCCGCCGGATGCGCCAGTCGATGCGATTACGCGCAGACCAAATGCCAGTATCAATGCAATCGCAACTACCAGGTCTGCCAGCTACATGGTAATGAAGAATACTATTGCAGAAACGAAATAGGTAATTGCTGGGTTGAATGCGACGCCGCTCACAGCGGCTGCCATTCCTGGCTGTGAGTATTCGACTGACTATTACGCAGTAGTCAGTGCTTCGACATCCGCTACCGACTTCGGTGTCGCCGCGGTCATCACTTCGTGACCGGTTTCGGTGACCAGTACGTCGTCTTCGATTCGAATCCCGACTCCGCGAAGACTCTCGGGAACATCGTCGTCGTCAGGAGCGATGTACAGACCCGGCTCAACCGTGAGCACCATCCCCGGCTCGAGCACTCGCGACGCGCCGTTTACACGGTAGAGCCCGACGTCGTGAACGTCCATCCCGAGCCAGTGACTCGTGCGATGCATGTAATATCGGCGATACGAACCCTTCTCGATAATTTCGTCGGCCGTTCCCTTCAGGATTCCCAGGTTCCGCATACCGTCAACCAGCACGCGCAGAGCAACTTCGTGCGCGTCGTCGAAATGCGCGCCCGGCTTGATCGTGTCGATCGCCTTGAGCTGCGCGTCGAGCACAACTTCGTACAAACTGCGCTGCAAGCCGGTGAAGCGCGCGCCAATCGGCGACGTGCGCGTGATGTCCGCGGCATAAAAGTCGTACTCGGCGCCGGCGTCGATCAGCAGCAGCTCGCCGGTGCGCATCTCGCGATCATTGTTGATGTAGTGCAGCGTCGCGGCGTTGGGTCCCGACGCGATAATCGACGGGTAGCTCGGACCGGCAGCGCCCTGCGATCGAAACGTATAGTCGACCTCTGCCTCGATCTGCCACTCGCGCATGCCGCCGCGCGCCTTCGCCATCGCGCGCTTGTGCGCGTCCGCCGAAATCGCCATCGCGCGCCGCATCGCTTCGAGTTCCGCGGGCTCCTTCTTCAGCCGCGCTTCGTGAATGATGTCGCGCGGATCAATTATCGCCGACGGACCCACTCCGATTCGCGGCCGCATCGTCTGCGCCCATCGAATCAGTTTCATCACGCGCTCGTCGGTCTTCTCGTTCAACCCGAGTGGGTAATGCACGCGCTCACTCTTTTCGAGATATCGCGGCAGAATCTTCTCCAGCTCGTCGATGACGTACGCTTTGTCCGCGCCGTACTCGATCATCGCGCCTTCGATTCCCGCGCGCCGGCCGGTCCACGTTTCGCGCTCCTTGTCGCGCGGCCGCACGAACATCACGAACTCGCCGTCGGGATGACCCGGTGAGAGCACCGCGATCGATTCCGGCTCCGCGAAACCCGTCAGGTAGTAGAAGTCGCTGTCTTGCCGATAAACGAACTCGACATCGCCTGATCGCACTGACACAGGCGCGCTCGGCATGATCGCAGTCGCGCCCGGCGCGATCGCATCCATCATGCGCTTGCGTCGCGCGCGAAAATTCTCGCCGTGCCCGTTAACACTCATCGTAATTGATTACGCCACGCCCGCTGAGCTAGCGCCACCATGCGTTTCACGGCAATCCCGCCCGCTGCACTTCGACTTGCGTTGTCTCGATTCTCCCGCCGCGCGTCGCGCGACATTTCTCGGGATCAGAATTAGGCGCTGTAGCAATGAAAAGCGTCCGCCCATCGGGACCGCCCAGCATGCACGCGAACGCGTCGGTCTCGACTTTGATCCGCTCGGCCACCTCGCCACCCTGCTTCACCCGAATGACTTCCGACGACGTCGGACACGCCACCCAGATTGTATTTTCGGCATCCAGGCAAATTCCATCGGGCAAGCTTTTTCCCAAATCCGCCCACAATCGCCGATTCGTCAACGATCCATCCGCGGCGATATCGAACGCAGTTAGCCGCCGACCAAACGTCTCTCCAACAATGAGAGTTTTCCCGTCCGGCGTGATCACCATCCCGTTCGGGAACATCATATCGCTGGCCACGGCGCGCGCGACGCCGTCCGGCGCAACCATCACCAACGTCGTCCCGCGCGGCGTCTCGTTCTTGTGCAGATCGAATCCAAAATTCCCGACGTACGCATGTCCGCGCGCATCAACCACCATGTCGTTGCAATCGCACGGCGCGAGCTTGCTCATGTCCGCCGCCACCTTCAGCCCGTCGCGATCCAGACGCATCAGCTTTCGATCCGTCATCGACACGACGAGCATGCGTCCATCCGGCAGCCATCCAAGCCCCGACGGCCGATGCGGCACCTCGCAAATGACTTCGCGCTTCCCGGCCATATCGACCGTGACCACCTGATGCGCATGCATGTCGGAGAAAAAGAATCTCCCATCATGCCATCGCGGTCCTTCAGGAAACGCGAGCCCGTCGATCAATACTTTGAGTGTCCGCATTCGATTCGAACCTCAGTCCAGCGCGCCCTTGGCGCGCAGCGCCTCGACCTCGGCAGCACTGTACCCGAGCAGACCCGTCATCACTTCATCAGTATGTTGCCCGAGCACGGGCGCCGCCGTCTTCACTTCCCCCGGTGTCCCGCTCATGCGCCACGGAATTCCGCAATGCTGCCGCTTCCCAACTTCCGGATGCTCGCGATACACAAAGTATTCGCGCTCAGTCAGATGCTTATCTTCAGATAGGTACTTACTATCGGCGCAAGCGCCTGCTGCGACTCCAGCCGCCTGCAGAGTATCCACGACGTACGCGACTCTTCGCGTCGCCGTCCATGCACTGACTATTGCTTCGAGTGCATCTTCATTCTCTTTTCGCGCGGCGAGCGTCGCGAATCGCGGATCATTAGCTAGTTCCGGTTTACCTATTGCTCTAGCCAGTCGTGACCATTCCGCGTCGTCCGCACATACTATCGCTACCCACTGATCGATCGTGACGTCGAGGATTTTCTCCGGCAGATCGACGCACTTGAAGAGTTGGTGGGGAGCCATCAATGGATCGCGATTTCCGCTTCGCTCGGGCTCGCGACCGTTCATCGTGTATTCCAGAATCCCTTCTGCCAGCAGGTCCATCGCGCACTCCCACTGGCTCATGTCGATATATTGTCCCTCGCCGGTTTTCGCGCGATGAAACAACGCACTGATTATCGCGAACGCGCCATGCACTCCCGCGTTGGGGTCTGCGTAGCTGAACCCCGCGTGCATCGGAGGAAATCCCTTATAGCCAGTCAGCGCCGACAGTCCCGACAGCGGCACCTGCGCCGGCCCATACGCAACGTAATCCTTGTACGGTCCGGTGTCGCCGTAGCCCGACAGAGTAATCATTACTACATTCGGATTTACCTTCTTTATTTCCTCGTAACCAAATCCCATCTTCTCGAGCACGCCCGCGGCGAAGTTATTAATCACGACGTCGCTATTCTTGATCAGCCGCCACGCCGCTTCCTTCGCCTCTGGATGCTTGAAATTCAGCGACAAGGATTTCTTGCCCTGGTTGTATTGATTGAAGTAGCCCGACTTGTTGAGGCTGTTGAAAACGCCGTCGGGCCACGGCGGCAGCATCCGGGTCACGCAGGGCCGCGTCTTGGTTTCGATCCTGATAACTTCGGCCCCGAGATGCGCCAGTTGCAGCGTGCAGTACGGCCCAGCCCACACCCAGGTGAAATCGCAAACTCGAATTCCCGACAGAGGAGGCTTTGCCATTTTCTAAATCACGCCCTTGCGCTTGAGTTCGTCGAGCCGCGCTTCCGACATGCCGAGCTTGCCGAATACTTCCGCGTTATGCTGCCCAAGCGTCGGCGCCGGCATCCGAATTTCCCACGGCGTGCGCTCGAACTTGAGCGGCGCGCCGGGATACTTATGCGTGCCGGCGACCGGCTGCGCGATCTCGACGAAAAATCCCCGCGCCTTCAGATGCTCCGAGTTGAGCAGGTCACCCATCGTTGATACCGGCGCAAACGGGACGCGCTTGGCCTGGGCTTTGCGGTACAAATCCAGCACCGTCTGCTGGCTGACCCATTCTTCGAGCATCGGTCTCAGCGCGTCCCAGTTCAGCGCGCGCACCAGCCGATCCTTGAAAATCTCCATCTCCGCCCATTCGGGATTTCCCATGATTTCAACGAAATTGCGCCACTGATGCTCCTCGATGCAGCACAGATAAATGTACCCGTCCTTGCACTGCATCGTCTCGACCGGCTGCAGCGGTTTCTGCCCGAGCCGCGTCGCGATCATTTTCATGTACGGCCAGTACTCGAAGGTCATCTCGAGGATCGACGCGAGCGATTCCTGCACCGACACCTCGATATGCTGCCCGGTGCCGTCACGCAGTTGTGCAAACGCCGCCGCCACCGTCGCGGTCGCGCCATGCACTCCGCCCTGGTAACCCGCCTGATGCCCCGCAGTCTTGAGCGGCGGCAATTCCGGATGCTCAGGACCGCCCCCGTTGAGCACGCACACTCCGCCCGCGCACCAGATAGTCAAATCCTCGGCGCGGTAGTTGCGATACGGTCCCGTCAATCCGAACGGGAGTATCGACGTCATGATCAATTTTGGATTCGCATGCTGCATCCGAGCGTACGTGAGCCCGACACGATCCATCTCGGGCGGCGTGACGTTGTGAATCAGGATATCGGCGCCCGCCACCAGCTTCTCGAGGATCTCGAAGCCTTCAGGTTGCGTAATATCAAGCGTGACGCCACGCTTGTTGGTGTTCAGATAGAGGAACAAGCCGCTGGTCTCGGGATTCGGATTGTCGCCGGGAAACGGTCCACGCGTGCGCGCGCGATCGCCAACTTTGGGCCGCTCGATTTTGACGACCTCGGCGCCCATGTCCGCCAGCAGCTTGCTGCAATACGGCGCCGACACCATCTCGCCAACTTCGACAATCTTTAAACTGGATAACGCGCCCGCCATCGATACTCCATTAGCTACTCTATCTGAAGTAGCTATTCGGGAAACACTTGTCGGAACGGCTTGACCTCGACGCTCGCGAACACGCCGCTGGTTACGTACGGATCGCTGTTCGCGAACGCGACCGCGTCCGCCTCGCTCTCCATATCTAAAATGATAAGACTCCCGCTGCCGTCGGTGAACGGCCCCGCGATCTTCACTTTGCCCGCGATTACCAGCGGGCGCAGATTGTCGAGATGAGCCGGCCTCACCTTGGGCCGCAGCGCAGCGCCGTCGGGTCCGTCATGGCCGATAATCACGAACAGCATCGCATCGTCCTTCTGAGAAGAGCCGGAATGAGTCCATGTTACTTAGCACGGCCACTCACTCCCGCAAAATCACCGCTCCATCTGATCGAGCAGGTGCAAAATTACGCCAATCCCCGGAATGTTCACCTCGAGTTCCTCGGCGAGCGTGCGAATCACGCGCACGCGTCGCAGTGCGTCGCGATCGTAGAGCGCCTCGAGTCGTCCGCGCACTCGATCGACACGGACCGGCACAATCAGGTCCTCGCGCTCCCACGACGTCAACTCGCGCTCGCTGATTCCGGCAATCGAGCGAAAGACACTCCGGCTCATCAGCACCACTTCGCTGCGAGTCGAGCTCCTGGTTGATGTCCGCCGCGCCATCGCCTCAACTCCCGATCACTTCGACGCCATCAGTTCCGCGCGAGGATCGGCGATCCCGCGATCCTTCTGGCTGGTGGCCAAATCCTGCATCAGCGCGCGCTCCTTCGCGTTCAAGTCCGTCGGCGCGAGCACTTTCAGCTCATACAAAAGATCGCCGGCAGGTTCCTTGCCGCGCGCCGGGATTCCGCGCCCGCGCAACCGCATCACGCGGCCCGTCTGGCTGCCAGCTGGAATCTTGAGCGACACGCGCCCATCGACCGTCGGCGCCGTGATTTCTGCGCCGAGCGCCGCTTCGTAATCCCACACCGGCAGACTGACGCGCAGGTCGCGGCCCGCAATCGTGAATACAGGGTTCGGTTCGATTTTAATTGTGAGGAACAGGTCGCCATTCTGATCGGGACGCGGCGCGCGACCACCCTGCCCCTTCAATCTCAGCTGCGTTCCATCGGTAACGCCCGGCGGAATCGTCACTTCCAGCGTGCGCCGCGCGGCAATCACGCCTCTGCCGCCGCAAGTCGGGCACGCCTCTGCCGATCGAATGACCCGCGCCTTGCCCTGCTTTTCCTCGCGCGCGATCATCCCGCTGCCGCCGCACGTGGCGCATTCGTCCTCAGCGACCAGGTCGAGTCGCCGCTTTGCGCCTTTGACCGCATCGAGAAGTGTAACCCCAACTTCCGCGCGAAGATCGGGCGCGCGCGCCGGCTCGTTTCCAAAATCGAAGTTTGAAAATCCGCGCGAGCCAGTCGCCGCGGCTTCGTCCGCCCGCGCGCCGCGCGCTGCCGCCAAAGAATTGCGAGAAGAAATCGCTGAAGTCGCCGCCGCCGCCGCCGAAGTCTGCGCTGAAATCTGCGCCACCGCCACCGCCGCCCGCCGCCGATCGCTGCTGCGCGTAACGGCGCATCATCTCTTCCTGCGACACGCCATGCTCCCAGTCAGCGCCGAGCTCGTCGTATTTCTTGCGCTTCTCGGGATCGCTAACGACCTGGTAGGCCTCGTTTATCTGCTTGAACTTGGTCTCGGCTTCCTTGTTGTTGGGATTGACGTCGGGATGGAATTTGCGGGCGAGCTTGCGGTAGGCGCTCTTGATATCCGCGTCGCTCGCTTTGCGGTCAACGCCGAGAGTTTTGTAGTAGTCTTGAAATTCCATCCAGAATACTCAGTAGCTATTGCTCGATTAGCCAGTCAAACATCAGTTCGCGGATCGGAAGCGCTAGCGGCAGGCGAACTCTCGCGCAGTGCAGCCATCCGGGCCTCGAGCGTGCGAAGTTCGGCATCCAACGCGGCCTGGCGGCGCCAGATAAACATTACGTACAGGAAAATCACCGCGAAGATGATGCTATACGCGGCGAACAGGTATCCCAAATGTTCCATCAGCTCGATTCCATCACTTGCTTGTCGGATGCGGCCGCGTTGGCGAATGCAATATTCATCGACAACGCGCTGATTCGGGTTCGCGTCCGCAATTGTGAGAATCTAAGCATCAGGAGCCACGCCCACAACGCCGTGAACGCGGCCAGACAGACCAGCAGCGTCGCGACCATCCGCGGATCCTCCAGGCCATGCCCACCCTGCTTCGTTACCAGCACCGCGGGATGTATCGTGCGCCACAGCCGCACCGACGCGATGACTATCGGTACGTCGAGCGCCGCGACAATTCCGATTACGGCGCCGAAGCGCGCCACCTGCGGCGTGTCGTCGGCGCTCGCGCGCAGCATCAGGTAACCGCCATACATCAGCCACAAAATAAAAGTGGTCGTCAGCCGCGAGTCCCAGGTCCACCACGTGCCCCAAATCGGCTTGGCCCAAATCGAACCCGCGACGATCATCAGCGTGCAGAAGACCATCCCGGTTTCCGCAGCCGCGTACCCGAGATCGTCCCACAGCTGATCGCCAAGCCACAGGTAAAATATTCCCGCGATCGCGACAATCCCGAATGACGCGAACGCGACCCACGCCAGCGGCACGTGGAAATAGAAAATCAACTGAGCGATTCCCTGCTCGGCTTCCGGCGGGACGTAGTCGAACACCATGAACAGCGCGACGATCATCAGCGCGAAAGTAAAATAGCCGAGCCAGTTGCGAATTGCGGAGTTCATTTTGAAAAACTAGTCCTGACCTACCACATGCTCGAACAACAGGTAACCGGCAGTGACGAAGAGCACGTCGAATGCGATCATGATCTTCAGCCAGTCTGTCATCGAGTCGAGCGGCGCGCCCGCAAGCGCGGCTGCGCTCGCCTTCACCCCCGCAATCAGCGCGGGCACGAAGATCGGCACGGCGAGAATCGGCAATAGCATGTCGCCGCCACGTGTGCGTCCAGTGATTGCGGAGAGCAGCGTCGCGAGCGCCGAGAATCCGATCGCGCCAAGCGCGAGGATCGGCGCGAGTCGCGCGATCGATGCGTCGAATTCGAGATTGAAGAACAACACCATCAGGATTACCGCGCCGACTTCCGCAACCGCCATGAAGATCAACGCCCCACTGAGTTTGGCGGCGTAGAGCGTGCCGGGATCGAGTGGGCTCAGCAGCAGTCCGCGAATCGCGCCGTTGTCGCGCTCGGCGAGCAGCGCGCGATTCGCGCCGAGCATCCCCGCGAACACCATCGCGACCCACAGCGCGCCCGCCGCCGCGTCAACGCTGCGGACGCGCGCCGCGTCGAGCGCGAACACCAGCACCACCAGCACCAGCATCGACAGCGCGAGCAGCGCGAGCGTGCTCTCGCCGCTGCGAAGTTCGAGGCGCAGGTCCTTGCGCAGCACGGCGGCAAATCCTGACACGTTTATCTGCCCAGCAGCGAGCGAAGTCGCCCGGCGAGCCGGACCTCCTCTTTATGCGCGTGCTCTGTCAGTCGGCCGCGCGAGATTTCGTACACCGCAAACTCGACGCCCTCGATTTCGGGGACGGCATGCGCGGTGGCGATGACGGCGGCGCCGCGCTCGATCGCAGCGCGAATCAGCGACGCCATTACTTCGGCGCCTTCATGGTCGAGCGACGCGAACGGCTCGTCCAGCAGCAACAGCGCGGGCTCGTGAAGCATCGCGCGCGCGGCCGAGAGACGCTGCTCCATCCCGCGCGAGAATGTACGCACGCGGGCGTCAGCGACGTCGGCCAACCCAACGCGCGCGAGCCAATGTTCGGCGGACGCACGCGGGTCGGCGAGCGAATACAGCTCGGCGAAGAATTCCAGATTCTCGCGCGCGGTCAGATTCGGATAGAGGTAGCTCTGATGCGCCATCATGCCGAGTCGTCGCCGGTAGCGCGCCGCGAGGTTGCGCGTGTCCTGTCCGAAGACCAGTGCGTGGCCGGCGCTCGGAGCTTCGAGTCCCGCGAGGATTCGCAGCAGCGTGGATTTTCCCGCGCCGTTGCCTCCGATTACGAATGCTCCCGCGCCCGCCAGCAGCCGCAGATCCACGTCGCGGAGCACCGGCGACAGACCGTAAGTCTTTGCGAGGCGGTGAGTCTCGACGACCGGCGCCGACATTACTCGGACCGGGCGATCGCGCCGGGGAGCGGTTTGATCGCGATGCCGCATTGCGCGCAGAACTTCGAGTCGGGCGCGGCGCGCATTCCGCATTGTGGGCAGAAAGTTATCTTATGCGACGCCGATGGTGTCGGCGGCGGCGGTTGCGGGCGTGGCGGGTCCATGTGCACGACCAGCGTCGGTATCGGATCGATGCGGCGCGGCGCCGGCGCGAGTTTGCGTGGCGCTAGCGGCGTGACGACGATCGGCTTCTTCGCGTTGGCAGCCTGGTCGCGAATTTTCTCGATCGCAGCCATCGCGGTCAGCGCCCGATCCTCGAGCGCCTGGTGCATCGAGTCGTAGTCGGCGTCGGACAGCTTGCCCATCTCGCGATCGAACTCGAGTTCGCGAAGACCCTGCACCGCCAGCGCGCGTTCATGCTCGTGGCGCTCGACTTGAAGCTGGCCCGCTGACTTCGCGCGCGCTCCGACCAGCCCGATGCCGAGCGGAGCCGCGACGAACAGCGCGACTCCGGCGACAATCAGCGCGGCGGCGAGGATGAACATCGGCTACCTGCGCTCCTCGAGTTCCTTTTCGAGCTTGCGCCTCAGTTCGGGATCGAAAGCCGCCTGTGGCGCGCCCGGCTTCGAGTCCGAGGGCGCAGGTGGTTGATGCAAATGCCATCGGCCGACCGCGAGCACCATCGCGCCGCCGCCTAGCACGAGCGCGATGAACGGCATCGTCCACGCCAGGATGTTGAAGCCCTCGGTGGTCGGCGCGGACAAAACTTTCTCTCCGTACTCACGCCGATAGAAAGCGATTATCTGCGCCCGCGTCTTGCCCTCGCCAATCATGCGATCGATCTCGCGGCGCATCGGCACCGAGAAGCCGCAGGTCGGCATATTGCAGTTGGCGACCGTCAAACCGCACCCACATTGGCAGGTCAGACCTTCGGACACCTGCGAATTCGTTGGCTTTTCGGCTGCTAATGTTTCACGTGAAACGTCGATTAGTTCAGGAGAAAAAAAAGCGAAAAGCGCTACGACGAGGAATACGATCGATGATGCGAAGGTTAGTTTTGCGCGCACGGATTCAATCACCTCCGGGCGCGGCGTCGGCTAGTTCGCGCGCGTCGGTAGACTGTCGGCTGAGCGCGGTTGCGATTACGGCGCGCTCGCGCACGTTCGGCCACATCACAACGACGGTGCCGAGAACCATCATCAGGCCGCCGGCCCATAGCCAGAAGACGAGCGGGGTCAGGAACACTTCGAAGGTGGCGGTCTGACCGCTGTCGTCGATTCCCGCGAGCACGACGTAGAGGTCGCTGAAGGGCGTCGAGCGAATCGCGACTTTGGTCGCGGGCTGCTGCGGGCGTTTGTAGAACAGCTTCGCCGGCGCCATCACGGTGATCTCGCGGCCGTCAGGACGCAGCACTTCGACGAGTGCGGTCGCGCTTTCGAGATGCGGCGTATCGGTTTGCTCGAGACCCTGGAAGCGCAGCGTGTACGAACCGATCGTGAAGCTCTCGCCGGCGTGCACGCTCTTTTTCACTTCGGTGCGAAAGAACGACGAGCCGACGATTCCGACGAAGGCGACGATGGTGCCGATGTGAATGATATAGCCGCCGTAGCGGCGGTTGTTCTTGGCGACGAGATTGACCAGCGCTTTGGCGCGCGGCTCCGAGACCATGTGGCGTCGCGCGTTCATCCCGCGGCGGAATTCGACGAGCACAGTGCCGAGCACGAACGCTGCGAGCGAGAACGCGGTCAGCACGTACCATTGTCGTATGCCGTCGGTGGCGGCGACGATTCCAGTGGCGACGCCGATCACGACGGGCGCGGCGAAACTCCGGATGAGATTGCTGGTGGTCGTGCGACGCCATGCGATCAGCGGCCCGATTCCCATCAGGAAGACGAGGCCGAGTGCGAGGGGTCCGTTGACGCGATTGAAGAAGGGAGGTCCGACGGTGATTTTCACGCCGCGCACCGCTTCCGACAGCACCGGAAAGATCGTGCCCCAGAAAACTGCGAATGCGATCCCGACCAGCATCAGGTTATTGAATAAAAATGCAGCCTCGCGCGAGAGGTACGATTCGAATTCGGCAGGACTGCGCAGTTGCTTCGATCGGAAAATCAAAAGTGCGGTGTAGGCGAGCGTCACCGTGATAAGGAAGCTCAGAAAATATGGGCCAAGGCCGGACTGGGTGAACGAATGCACTGACGAGATGACGCCGCTGCGAGTAATGAAAGTGCCGAACAGCGTCAGCCCGAAGGCGAGGCCGATCAGCGACAGGTTCCAGACTTTCAGCATGTCCTTGCGTTCCTGGATCATCACCGAATGCAGGTACGCGGTCATCACGAGCCACGGCATGAAAGCGGCGTTCTCGACTGGGTCCCACGCCCAATAACCGCCCCATCCGAGGACTTCGTACGCCCATCGCGCGCCGAACATGTTGCCCAGCGTGAGAAAGAACCAGGAAAAAATCGCCCAGCGGCGGGTCGAGCGAATCCATCCGTCGTCGAGTTTGCCGGTGATCAGAGCAGCGGCGCCGAATGCGAACGGCACGGTCGCGCTGACGTAGCCGGTGTAGAGCGACGGCGGATGTATCGCCATCCAGTAGTTTTGAAGCAACGGATTCAGGTCGGAGCCTTCGGCCGGGACGGTCGCGAGCAGATCGAACGGCCGCGTGACGAAGTTCAGCATCAATAGAAAAAAGATTGCGACGCCGGCCAGCACTGCGAGCGCAGACGGCGCGATCTCGGGATTGCGGCGGCGATTCTGGAAGGCGGCGATCGACGTGAAGATCGACAGCAGCCACGTCCAGAACAGCAGCGAGCCCTGCTGACCGCCCCACAGCGACGTGAATTTGTAAACGGTCGGGAGCGTGGTGCTCGAGTATGCGGCGACGTACTCGAGCGAGAAGTCGCTGCGCAGGAGTGAGATCCACAGCACGACGACCGCGATCGTGACCATCGCGCACATCGCCCAGATTGCGTGGCGGGCGCTGACGACGAAGTCAGGCGCGTTGCGGCGCGTGCCGTAGATGTTCGCGACGATGGAATAGACGGCGAGGATCAGCGCGATCGCGAGCGCGAGGTTGCCAAGTTGGGGCATAAAAAACCCGCTGTTATTGTGCTTGCTTGGGGCGGTACTTGGAAGGGCAACTCGTCATGACCTGGGTCGCCGCAATCTCGCCGTCGGGAGTGAGCTTGCCCTCGACGATAACGTCGCGGCCGGGCGCGAACATGTCGGGCTTGGGCTCACCGGCAGCTATGACGCGGAACGAGACGGGATCGGACGCTACATCGGATGCTACTGCGGAAACGGGTTTGACCGGCGCGCCGGACGCGTCGATGTCGGGAATCGGCGTGATTTCAAATTTGAGCGTGAGTGAGTTCGGGTCCCATGCGATGTTGCCCGGCTTGACGCGGCCGGCAACGCGAATCGACTGTCCGCCGAGTTCGCCCTGGCGCGCACTGACTTCGGGGACGGTCAGGTAGTACTCGGAGGTGGTGCGAATCGAACTGAAAATGAGGTAGCCGATCGCGAGGACGATCAGAGCGCCACCGATGAAGAATCGAGGACGAATGCGCATTTGGAATTAATTGTTTCAGGGGTTGCGCGTGGGGGCAATCGGGGAAGAACTCGATTTTAATGTGAGACCCTCCGCGGGTTTCCCGCTTCCCCCGGCAGGGGTGACCCCTGCACCCAGTAATAGTCGCAAAATGGCGAGGACGCCATTTTGCTCTCACTCAAATAAATCCGGTTCCCCTTCCCGCTCGGGAAGGGGTCAGGGGTTAAGTTCCTCGCGTGTACGCGCGAGTCCGCTCCTACCTCGGATCAGGATTCGGAACCAGAATGCGAGTCGTGGGGGCCGAAAGCTACGCCGCGTTTTGAGGCTTTTATGAAATTCAGTAGCTCGGTTACTTCGGGTTCCAATGGGCCCGATTTTTCTACGCGCTCGATTGCCATTTTTAGATTTTGACGAGTACCGAACAAACTCGTGAAGGCGTGTCTGAGTGCGTGGATCGATTTTGTCGGGATGCCGGCGCGTTTTAGGCCTACCAGGTTGATGCCGCGCAGTGTGTGGGTGCCGTCCATTATGCAGAACGGCGGGACGTCGCGGCTGGTGCGAGACAGCCCGCGCATCATCGCGAGCCGCCCGATGCGCGTGTACTGATGCACCACGCAGTTGCCCGAGACCAGCGCGCGGTCGCCCAGCTCGACCCATCCGGCGAGCAGCGCGCCGCCAGCGATGATGGTCGAGTTGCCGACGCGACAATCGTGTGCGACGTGCGCATTCTGCATCATGAAGTTGTCGTCGCCCATGATAGTTACGTCGCCGTGCTCGCTGCCGCGATGGACAGTGGTGTATTCGCGAAAGACATTGCGGTTGCCGATTTTTACCGAGCGCGCGACGCCGGTGTACGTGAGATCCTGCGGCTCGTCGCCGATCACCGCACCCGGATGAAGCACGTTGTCGGCGCCGAGTTCCGTGATGCCGAGAATCGTGACGTGACCTATCAGGCGGGTACGCGCGCCGACGCGAATTTTGCCGTCGAGCAGGCATAGCGGGCCGATGTCGACGCCGGCGGCCAGCTCGACGTCGGGACCGATCACGGAGGTCGGATGAATCCGCGGCGCCGCGTCGCTCAATTGCGGAGCCTGCGTTTTTTCAGATCATCGTCATGTTCATGATCGGCAGGGTTCGAGTCTTCAACCTCATCGTCATCCGAGAGCCAGGTGCCGAGATCGATCATCTGGCATCGCTCGGAACAGAATGGGCGGAAGCGATTTCGTTGCGATAGATCAGCCGGCTTTTTGCACGTGGGACAGCTCATCGCGGTGTACCTGATTCAAGAATTGCCAGATGAAGATGTCGCGCGCAACGAGGGAACGCTCCGATCGAGCATCGCTAACGATGCGGGCAACCTAACCCCTAACCCCTTCCCCGAGCGGGAAGGGGAACCGGAGTTAGGGCGCGGAGTCCGAGCCGCAAAAAGAAATTACGGCGTGATGCCGCCGCGCTGGACGAAGACGCTGCCTTTGGGGCCGATGCGCACGCAATTGACTTCGGTGCGATTGAATTCAGGCGTGCACAGCGGCTGATCGACGGCGGGACACTTGTACAGGTTCGGTTCGAGCTGCTGGCATTTTTCGAGCGCGAAGTTTGCAGCGATCGGTTTTTCGGTCGGCTGGTCAGCGTTCTGCGACGAGCATCCGACGAGCGCAAGCATCCCAAGCGATGCGGCCAGCGCCGCTGCCGGAATGATCCGCAGTCCAATTTTTGAATTGACAACTTTTCGAGTCCGCATCGTGTTCTCCTCTCAACCGGGTTGAGGCGGCCGTCCGCCATTTTCGATCCTGAGCGAGCCGCGCGGCAGGCGATCACGCGCTGACGGATCCTAATACACGATCAGCCGAGAGTAGACCAGCAGTGATTGAGAACTAACAAAACGCCGCGTGCAAGCGGAATTTCGGAGAATCGAGGTTACCGGTGTTCTTCCTAGTTCGCTGTAGATTGGCAGCGATTTGGCAGCGAATCGGGCCGCAACGAATTTGCGGCCCAGAAGCGGACTAGGCCGGGCCGGTGCGGATCACCGACCACTCTTTGCAGGGCGGTATGCGCGACGAGTTGTAGGGCGCGCTGTTGCTCGTTCTGAGAAATACGCCGGTCCGGTCAATGTCGAAGTAGACCGAGCCGTCCGGCCTCATCGAAGCCTTCAATCCGCATCGCTCGCAATGATGCAGCGACGGCGGTTCGCCAAGCTTTGAATCCTCGACGAAATGATGGCCTTTGAAATCCGGTATCATGCGCCCAAATAGACGCATACGCGGCAATCTGGTTAGTGCAAGGTGCTGGCCGCCGGTAACCCTGGTCGGCCCTGCTCGGTTTAGCCTTTATTCAGCTCCTCCGTTCCGCTTCACGCGTTCACCGGCCGCTTCTTCGCGACGTTCCAATATGGACTCTTGCACTTCGGGCAGACGCGCGGTTCTTTTTTTTTCTCGAGGGATCCATTCATGCCCGCATCGCGAGCACTTCCAGCCTGATATGCGTAGCTTGATTTTCACAGACTGCTCGTCCTCCTCCAAGCATAATTCCCCTCCGAGCTTTTGAGAGCCCGAGGCCACTTTACCGCGAGAGTATGTTACTAGCAAGGTATTGCCTCTGGTTCCCGCATGGGTATATTACTAGCTGGTAATAGATGGAGGTGTTTATCATGCGACTCGGGGAAAATGGGGCAAAAGTGAAACGCCGCGTTCCTGGCCGGCGGGAAGGAAGTAAACGAAACTCACGCTCACGATCGAAAAAAGGAGGATCGAAAATGGTGAATAAACATCTGGCGCTAGCGCACTCTGCCGTTGGCAACACGCAATCATCGGAGCGGCGCTCGGAGCTTCGCCTCGTCCATGCGAGCGGCCGGCGCGACGGCGTTCGCGGACGCTATAAGGCGCGAATTGAAGAGGGTAGAAAAAGAAATGGAGGGGTTCGCGGCGGAACTGTGCCTCGGGCCCGTGAAAGGAACCTTGCAAGCTGCTAGGCGCGAATCTTCTTTCTGGCTCGAGACTCTACCGCGCGGTGCCGATATGAATCCGGAATACTGGCGCGAATTCTCTGCGCCGATCGGCTCGCGAGTTCGGTGTCTCGACGCTTTGGTCGACCTTTCCATGCTCTTGCGACAAGGGTATGCGGCGGACGCTGGATATATAGGAATCGAATGGGCGGTCGAGATTGACGAGGACCTCGAAATTTTGCGCGGAGAAATAACCAAGGCTGGCGCTGCGCCGGCATCGACGGTATATCGGACATGGCTAAAACAACGTGCGCTCAAGGAACGGATCTCGAAACTCCAAGCTAAGCTCGCTGAGTGTGCAAAATCGCCGACACGGCGAGTACTGTAATCGGATGGCTTCTTTAACATTCGAGGAGCTTAGCGCCGATCCGAAGAGAATCGAGGACCTAACCGTTAACGAGGTCAGCGCTATGCTTGTCAGGGTGTCAGCGTTGTCAATGGCGCTCTCGGCCCGCCTGGCATCCGCGGCCGCGCTCAGCGGAAGTGCCGCGTTGAGCGGTTCGGCGGGCGCGCTGGTGCCTGATAGACTGCTCGACGCCGACGAGGCGGCGAAACTGCTGAGCATGTCGGCAGAGACGCTCTATCGCCACAAAGACCGCTATCCGTTTCGTCGTCCGTAACGGTCGAAACGTTCAGATTTTCCGCCAACGGGATCGAAAAGTGGATCAGCCGGAAGCGCGGCTAAAAGTGCAGACGTCTGCAAAGACGCGTCGCCATCGCGGGTCTCGGCGCCGGGGCGTGCCTGGCGTTCGGGATGCTCGCCGGCGCCGCGCGCGCGGCATCGACGGCCGAAACTGGCACCGGGATGCTAATGGATAAGGGATTGTACGCCGGCGCCGTGCCGCCGATCCGCGTGGTCGACGGCAGGCGCGTCGTGCTTATGTCGGCCCCGAGTCAGGAGTGGATCGTCAAATTCGGTCCCTATACGAATATCGCTGACTGCGCATCCTCGGTGAGCGAGTTACTCGCGCGGAAGCGTCCCTGAATCGGACTACGAACGGCTCAAGCTGCGGGCGCGCGGACGCTGGCGAGGAAGCGAGAGTGCTCGCGGACGTGCAGGCGCGGAATGTGAGGTGCCTAATTTCTGATGGGTCAGAACGTTTCCGCATGCCCCGAGGCAAATTCAAAACCGATCCTACGACAGATTTCGTCCGATGAGGATTGTGCTTGGATCGCGGCCTACCGGCAAATATACGATGACCGAAAATACAACGCTGCGCTGTGAGCTGGCGTACGCACCAGGCGCGTCAACGGCGACGTCATCGCGGACAGTCGACGGCGAGCCGTGGCGCGCCGCTACCTGGCACGCGGACTTCGCGCGCATCGGCGAGCAATGAAAAAGCTCAAAAGGCGATTGCGTTCAAGGATCCCGAGATTCTTGTCGCGAAGGATGGCGAGGGAGACTTTTTGTATCGACTCCCAAAAGGCGGCATGGCGTTGCTCGCGAAAAAGGCGTGGCCGAACAACCAATCTGCGCGAGCGCGGTTCTTGAAGTCATGTAGCCATCCGACTCAGATCACAATTGAGGAGTATGGGCGATTGCAGGACGAAGGCAGCATGCTGGTACACCGGCAACTACAAGACTGGTTAGCTCACGGCAAGGCGTTTGTGATCGAATGGCTGGATAGCCCCTTAAAGCGTGAAAATCGTCGACTCTACCCGAGAGCGTAACCGCTTACTAGCTGAGAAACGCAAAATCGCGGAAGGAAGGCGCAGAGGCTCGATTTCTATGGCTCGGAAACATCAAGGTGAGCACGAAGCTATCCGAGGCATAGTTAACAAGGCGCGCAAACTGAATTCGAACCTCAGTCGCGCGCGGTTAATCAAGCTCGTGCTAGAAAAATCTGAGAAGGCCGGACATAAGACTTCTCGCGCCACTATACTGCGTTACGCGTCTGCGTCTGACCTCCTTCCTAGACCGTCCAAGGCTAAGCTCTGAGCAACGTTCTTGCGTTCATAGCTTAGCTCTGATTCGTAAAACACCGCTTTTAACTCGTTCTGAGTCTTCGCAACTGCGAAGCTGCTCTCGTAATGCACGACGTGAGCAAAGAACAAAAGGCGCTACCAAACGGGACTGTCGAAAGAGCTGAGCCCGATACTCTCACGATTGAGGAGACTGCCAAGCGTCTGCGAATAGGTCTCAACAGTGAATACGCAAGCGTCAAGTTGGGCGACATTCCTAGCATCCGCATCGGCAGGCGACTTCTGGTACCGCGCGCAGCCCTAGAGGCGCTGCTGGCCGCTGGCGAGCCGATTGAGAGGACGGGGTCTTCGCGACCTGTTGGCTACCTTCAGGAGGCCTTGGCCAATTCGTCGACCGGATTAGACCTAGCACGCCTGTTGAAAGCGCGAATGGGGAACCTCCGGCGTCGAGCTCAGCGACCGAATCGCGTGCGCGCGGGGGTCGGTCGTGACGAAGGATTCGGCGGTAATCTGGGCGCTGGCTCCGAACAAGAAGCTGGGAATCAGTCGGCGCTTCATCTTGGCTGCATCGTGGCGGTTGCAACGGAACAATCTGATTTCTTCGTTACGCGCGAAGAGGTTCTTCGAATCACGGGAATTTCGAAGCGGCATTCGATTCGAATTTTCCGAGAGCTCGAATTGGAAGGGTTGATTTCTCGCGATCCTCGCGAATGCGGCGATCGAGAATATTTTGGCGCTCGGCGGTATCGCGCGGCATGTTCGAGCTGGCGCCGGCGCGCTCGGTTCGCGAAGAGGCGGGAAGCGACGTGCCGGCTTGTTGATTGTGGGAAGGGATGGATGGAGCGGACTGAGGCGGGGGTCAGCTGGGGCGGAGATGGATGCGGATTTCAGCGATTGCCATAAGGCAAAAAAAAAAAAAAAAAAAAAAAAAAAAAAAAAAAAAAAAAAAAAAAAAAAAAAAAAAAAAAAAAAAAAAAAAAAAAAAAAAAAAAAAAAAAAAAAAAAAAAAAAAAAAAAAAAAAAAAAAAAAAAAAAAAAAAAAAAAAAAAAAAAAAAAAAAAAAAAAAAAAAAAAAAAAAAAAAAAAAAAAAAAAAAAAAAAAAAAAAAAAAAAAAAAAAAAAAAAAAAAAAAAAAAAAAAAAAAAAAAAAAAAAAAAAAAAAAAAAAAAAAAAAAAAAAAAAAAAAAAAAAAAAAAAAAAAAAAAAAAAAAAAAAAAAAAAAAAAAAAAAAAAAAAAAAAAAAAAAAAAAAAAAAAAAAAAAAAAAAAAAAAAAAAAAAAAAAAAAAAAAAAAAAAAAAAAAAAAAAAAAAAAAAAAAAAAAAAAAAAAAAAAAAAAAAAAAAAAAAAAAAAAAAAAAAAAAAAAAAAAAAAAAAAAAAAAAAAAAAAAAAAAAAAAAAAAAAAAAAAAAAAAAAAAAAAAAAAAAAAAAAAAAAAAAAAAAAAAAAAAAAAAAAAAAAAAAAAAAAAAAAAAAAAAAAAAAAAAAAAAAAAAAAAAAAAAAAAAAAAAAAAAAAAAAAAAAAAAAAAAAAAAAAAAAAAAAAAAAAAAAAAAAAAAAAAAAAAAAAAAAAAAAAAAAAAAAAAAAAAAAAAAAAAAAAAAAAAAAAAAAAAAAAAAAAAAAAAAAAAAAAAAAAAAAAAAAAAAAAAAAAAAAAAAAAAAAAAAAAAAAAAAAAAAAAAAAAAAAAAAAAAAAAAAAAAAAAAAAAAAAAAAAAAAAAAAAAAAAAAAAAAAAAAAAAAAAAAAAAAAAAAAAAAAAAAAAAAAAAAAAAAAAAAAAAAAAAAAAAAAAAAAAAAAAAAAAAAAAAAAAAAAAAAAAAAAAAAAAAAAAAAAAAAAAAAAAAAAAAAAAAAAAAAAAAAAAAAAAAAAAAAAAAAAAAAAAAAAAAAAAAAAAAAAAAAAAAAAAAAAAAAAAAAAAAAAAAAAAAAAAAAAAAAAAAAAAAAAAAAAAAAAAAAAAAAAAAAAAAAAAAAAAAAAAAAAAAAAAAAAAAAAAAAAAAAAAAAAAAAAAAAAAAAAAAAAAAAAAAAAAAAAAAAAAAAAAAAAAAAAAAAAAAAAAAAAAAAAAAAAAAAAAAAAAAAAAAAAAAAAAAAAAAAAAAAAAAAAAAAAAAAAAAAAAAAAAAAAAAAAAAAAAAAAAAAAAAAAAAAAAAAAAAAAAAAAAAAAAAAAAAAAAAAAAAAAAAAAAAAAAAAAAAAAAAAAAAAAAAAAAAAAAAAAAAAAAAAAAAAAAAAAAAAAAAAAAAAAAAAAAAAAAAAAAAAAAAAAAAAAAAAAAAAAAAAAAAAAAAAAAAAAAAAAAAAAAAAAAAAAAAAAAAAAAAAAAAAAAAAAAAGGGGTGGGGGTTAGGAAGGGCAAGTTGGAAATTAACGCGGAGTCGCCGGCGAATGGATCGTCGGCACAAGCCGCGCGATGAGGAGGAGAGGGTCATGGATGTGAATCAGGTTTCAAACGTTCTCGAAAACCCCGGCTGCAAGGAAAAGTACAACAAGCTGATCGAGATGCAGCTCGAGGAGACGAAAATAGGGCGCGGAATCGCCGAATACCTGGCGCGCTCGTCACAAAGCCGATCGCCGAGCCTGGACGAGCAAGCGCGTCTCCATCTGCAGACTGGAGAATTCTCGGCCGCGACAGTGGAGCAGGACCGGACGCTCGAGGAATTGTATGCGCGCCGGCGCATAAACGCTCGGGCAGTGAAAATAGCGAGAGATGAATACGAAGCCGCCAGGGCGGACTACTCCCGAAAGGCGTGCGCGGCTGTGGGCACCTTGAATCGCGAGCTCGCACAACGATTGGCGGACTCGCTTACACTTACGGTCGAGGCGGCGGCCGCCATTAAGAGTTCGAGCCTCACTCGAAGAGAAGGGCATTGTCATCACCCTCCCTTCGATCGGGTTCCCCTTCCTGGGGTTCACGGTAGACAACCCCAGCGAAGGAATAGCGGCGCGCTGGATTTCAGATCAGAGAAAGGCCGGCCTGATTCGATGAACCGACTTGTGCAGACGTCTGCAATCCGCCGGCTTGGGGTCGAACCTTCCAGCGGCGCTTGGTGAGTCTCGCAGCTCATTCCTAGCGCCGCGGCGTCTTCCATCCGCCAGGGGCTTCGGACTCGGAGCGGGCGGAGATTTTTGCAGACGTCTGCAAAGTCATATCCGGCTTTATGAGCATGGATCGAGCAAGGATAGCTCGGGATGGGGCTGTATGGATGGCAGATCGACCGCGATAAGCGCGGCTGCGCCCGGCTTCACGGCTAATCAATCGGGATGCGGGCGAGGATCGGGAGGCTGAAGTAAATGGCTAGTATCGGCGATCTTGTAATCTCGCTGCGCGCGGATATCGCGAGCTTCCGTTCTGGCATGGACCAGGCGAACAAGAGTCTGGACGAGGTCAAACAGCGCGCCAGCGCCGGACGATGGGCTTGGCGAAGCTCCAGACATATTTTGAAAGCTTCGCCTCGATCGCGGGAGCGCGCGAGCTGCTCTACGCGGAGGGCCTCGTCGAAACGGCGGCGGAGGTCGAGCATGTCACGCGCGCGCTCGGGGTAAACGCACAGCAAGTTTCAGAGCAGCAATATGCGTTCCGGCAAGGCGGCTCGACGCCGGCGTCTTCGCCACCAGATGGAGAAGCTCGCGAAAAAATATCGACCTGAGTTGCATGGGCGCCGGCTCCAAGCAGCTCGTCGAAGTATTCTCGCGCCTTGGTCTCTCGGCGAACCAATTTCGACGGGACTATACGCTCTACTTGGACCTGCTCGAACGACCTGGCGAAAAACGAAATGTTCCAGGCCGAGGCCGAGACGAAGCTCGCCGATAATGCTCCTGACGGGCGCGCGCGGTGGCGAAGGCGGCGCTCGGCGTGAACGCGCTGGGGCGAGTTTCGATAAGGCCAAGGCCGACGCAATCGCGTTCAAACCAGGTGCTGAGCGCTGACACGATCGACACGCTGAGGTTGAAAGAAAAGCTCGAGACGGACGACGATTGCGGTCAAAAGACTTCTTTGCCACAATGCTCGCGGAAGCCGTCAAAGCGGATCATATCTTTATACCTCACGAACGGTTTAATCGGTGTCGACGCCCGGAGAAGGCACTAGAACCTGCCTAAGCCGCCGACAGCCGACAAGCCTGCGGGGCCGCCGGTGACGGGGCGGTGGGGCTCAGGCCAAGACAGCTTCAGAGATAATTCAATGCCGATTATGACAAGCTGCTCGCGAGACTCTCGCCAGGATCTCGACTACCAGCAGCAACTGAGGACTGCATACACCGAAGGCGCGGCGGCCATGCGGCAGCTCCAGGTCGATCATGCCGGCGAGCTGGCGGTGTACAAGCTATTGGATGAGGCCGAAGCCAAGCACGTCCAGGTGTCCGACCAGATGCTCGAGGTTGCGCGCCAGGCGGCCGAGGCCGACGAACAAGCCGAACTGATGGCGTCGGAACAGAAGACCGTGACCGACGCGCTGGCTGCCTCGATAAAAAAACACGACGAGGCGCTGCAGGCGCTGGTCGCGACCACCGATTCCTTGACTCCGAAAGAACAGAAGCTAGCCGATACCGAAGGGCTGCTGATCGAAGCGTTTAACCGCGGGCTGATTTCGGCTTTGATCAGTTCAATCGAGAAGAGTGAAGGAGCTGCAGGCCACGACCGGCGCTGGTTCCGACAAAGGATGGAAGGAACTGACCAGCGGGCTTTCAGCGACCTGACCAGTCTGATTGGCAAGGCGACTGACTTCAGCACGATCATGACGAACAAGGCCAAGGGTCAGAGCATCTTCTCGCAGTTCAGCCAGGACGCCGACGATTTCGTGAAGTCGCTGCAGCAGCTTCTACTCAAGCTGCTGATTATCAATCCGCTGCTGAACGCGATCGGATTGGGCGACCAGGGCGGCGGCAAATTGCTCCCGGCGCTTATCGGTTCCGGCGCCGGTTCGGGGTCGCGGGGATTCCGGGATTTGCGACTGGCGGGGATTTCGTAGTCGGCGGCGGCGGCGGGGTTGATAGCTCACTGGTCGCGTTCAAGGCGATTCCGGGTGAGCATGTCTCGGTTGGCGCGAATGCCGAGCGTGGCAGTTCTCAGCCGGCGCATCACTATCACATGTCTATGACTGTCGTGACTCCTGACGCGAATACCTTTCTCAATACGCAGGACCAAATCATCGGCGAGGGCATCCGTCACATGAAAAAGCACGCGGGCAGGTACGCCTGATGAACGGATTCGATAACGATGCGGTCGAGCGAATTCTCAGCTGCCTTTGCGAATGGCCAAAGCGAGGGGCCGCCAGCTTCGGGCGCGTCGAACGGCGGAAGATTTCGAATCAAATCGAAGTCCTTGAAAAACCTTGCCGAGAAATTCCTTCAAGACTCCGAGGAAATACCGAAGTTGCGCGAGGACGCGAAGGCGGCGATCGCTCAGAGGGCCACGAACGGATTGAACAGCGACCAGGTCGCGGCCATCGAGAAATTCCTGGTGGACAGTGAAGAAATCTTAGAGCAGCGCGCAGTTCTTTCCGAGGAAGTGCTTTTGAAATTCGCGATGATGCGGGCGCTGCTGAGCGGCGAACGGGGAAACTGAAACTAAACGGCCTGGGAGGGGCAGGAGGAAGAGGAGAGGATGGCTACTCAAAAGAATCAGTACGGCTCACTGACGGCGTTTACGATCACGCTGGCCTCGCTGGCGTCTTATGCGGCGCGCGAAGGCACTCTGGTGACCAACGCGGTCAACCTATTTATCGACATGATCATCTCGGGGTTTATCACGGTCGGCGCGGCGCTTTCGACCGGCGATTGTTACCTACTGCTCTCGGCCAGCGATGGGACCAACACGGCGTCGCCGGCGACCGGCTATGACGCGGGCATAACGATTCCGTCGATCGACCTGCTCGGCACGCTTAATCCGGGCGACAAGGTGCCGGGCACGGAGCTGATTTTCGCGACGAAGATAAGGACGCGCGGGATCGCGGCGACGACCAAAGTGTCATTCGAGCCGATCGCGGTTGCGGCGCTGTTTGGCGGCACGATTCCGCCGGGCGGCATCGCGCCGGTGATTGTGAATTGCCAGGGCCAGGCGTTCGACGCTACCTCGGGGCATTTCGCGATCGACTATACCGGGCTGACGATCAGATCGCATAGAGGGCGGCTGTAATGACCGAATCCATCGTACCGCCGCAGTCCCCGGCCGCCGGCAACCTGCTCGTTATAGGCTTTGTCGCGCCGCTGGCGCCCGATCTGCTCGATGGATGGGCTTTGCTCGCGGCCGTCAGCAATCAAACGCTTGGCTACTACGCCTATTCGAAGGTCGCGACGGCTTCTGAGCCGGCATCCTATGACTGGAGTTTCTCGATCGCGCCGGTTGGCGCGGCGCTCTACATGGAAATCACGCCTGGCAGCATCGATAACCCGTTGGTTCGCGCCTCGAGCAGGTCTCTCTAATGCCGACGCCGGCGCCGCTTCAGCATAACGTCGTCGCCACGACTTCGAGTGGCGGGACGCCGAACACGGTGTCGGCCGCATTCGGCTCGAATAACGGCGCGGGATCGCTTTTGATTGCTGGCATCGGAATCAACCTTGCGGCGGCATCTATCAGCGGTATCACTGATTCGCAAGGGAACTCCTGGTCGAAGGCGGTCGCGACTACCTCCACCGCGCTCGATGGCGAGATCGTGTACGCTCCGAATTCCAAGGCAGGCGCCAACCTGGTACGATTACGATCACTGGAACGACTGCCGCGCGCATTACTACAGTCGATTTAGTCGAAGTTTCGAATATCGTCGCGTCGACCTCTGATAAGACTTCGTCAAACTACGGCAACCAGTGGGTCTCCAATTGCGTCCCAAGCTGGGCCCACCACGCAGTCAGGCGAGTTCTTGTTCGGGTTCGTCGCGCGCGGTGCGACGGCCGGGCCGACCGCTGGACCAACGGATAGCTTTAGCAGTCCGGCGGTCACATGGAATGCGCTCGATGAAGTTCATTCGCAAAATCCGTCTGTGATATCCGCTTACGGAATTCAAAGCGGCGTCGGGAGCTTCGCGGTCAAGTGGACGACGGCCAGTGCTAGCTTCGTCGCCATCGAAGCCAGTTTCTTCGCGACCGTGGTCGCTGCGGTTCCTGGGAAGCGCTCTTCGCGGCAGCGTCAGCAAGCACCTGTCGTCAGGAAACGGCCAATCAATCGCGTCGTGCATGAAGAGCCGTCGCTTGGTTCGATGGTGCTATTCGCGCCAATCAAGCGGGCGGTATCGCGACGCGGCAGGCATTGCGCGCGAAAAACGGTCCACGGTCGCGTCGAGCACTGCGGTTCAAGGGCGCCGTTTTAAGCTGCTCACATTGTTTGTGGTCGTGCCGCGGCGCAATCGCAAGCTGCCGAGCAAATACATACTGCACGCGGCGCCGGAGCAAGTTCGCCGCAAGGACGGCGTCGGCTGACGTAGCCTTGGGGCTGTGATGATGCTATTCACGCGGGTGAATCGCCCGCAAATGCGCGAGCGGTTTATCGAACGGCCGGGATTGGCTGAAATCGATTCGCCGGCTAATCGCGCATATGTTCGCTCGACGGTCGTCGTACAGCCGGTCGATGATTCATGCGACCGCTGTTAGCCGTGGCGGCGATCGCAGCTCAGATCGTGGAAAGTGGGCGTCTTTAAAAATGCGCCAGTGGTTTCACCGGCCGTAATCCGCGCGAGGATTCGATAAAACTATGTCGTACAAATTGCATGTCGGCGAGTTGAAGCCGATCCAATGGTTTGCAAATCCGGAGCCGCCAGAAGCTCCGGCGGCGAACCCAGTCAGCCTGGCCGGACTAACCGTCGAGATGAAGTGGCAGGACGCGGCTGGCGGCGCGCATTCCGTCGCGATGAATGTAGCGGGCGATGGCCTTAGCGCCAGCTATACCACTGTCGCAGGCGACTTGCCGGTAGCTGGCGTCTACAAATTCGAGTTCTTTGCCTTCACCGGCACCGCCGGTCCGCCGCTGATGGAAAGCGATATCGTCCACGAAACAGTCGGCCCGGTACAAAGCTGACGATGGATATTTTGCAGACGTCTGCAAACCTCGCCGGCGGAGCGGCGGCCAAGCGGTTCGGCGTGGCGCTTCTCCTGCTCGCGCCCATAGTCATTGAAGTCGGCGCGCTGGCCGCGCTCGCTTACGGATGCTTTCTCGCGTGGACGCCGCTCGGCTTTATCGTGCCTGGCGGGCTCATCCTGGCGCTTTCGATTTACGCTGACCTTCGTCGATCGGGCGAGATGCCGGGCGCGGAGAAACAATAACAACGACGCATGGAGGACTTATGAAAGTGAAAGTCAGGATGAAAACAAATTTGGCGCATCCCACGCTCGGCGCAATCTGGGCCGGAGACGTCGTCGAAATGGATGAAGCAGAGGCGCAGCCGTTTCTGTCGGGCGGGCATAACAATAGCGGGCAGTATGCCGACGGACGGCACACGCCAGCGGCGGTCCTTGTCGATCCGAGCACGCCTTGCACGCGGCCTTAGTCGAGCGAAGAAGCGATTGAGCCGCGCGGACGACGATGTTGACGACGGATGGACGGCGAATCCGCAGGATATCGCGGAAGTGCGCGAGCTGCGCGAATCGCGCGAGATGGAAAAGAAGAGATTGGAATCGCTGAAAAAAGAGCGGAGGTGGAAGGAGCCGTGGGAGCAATAGTCGAATATCGAAACTTTGGCGCGCGTCTCGAGGTGCGCGACGCCGGCGGCAACGCGCGGCCGAGGCTGGCCGGGTATGCCGCGAAGTTCAACACGCTTTCGAAACCGCTCGGCGCGATGCAGTTCAGGGAAAAGATCGATCCGCACGCATTCGATGAAACTTTGGCGAGCCGTCCTGACGTGCGCTTCACGCTAAATCACAATCCGAATCATGTCATGGGTCGCACGGTCGCCGGCACGCTCAAGCTCTTTACCGATCTCGTCGGCCTTGGCTTCGATCTCGACGCCGATACGGGTCCGGGCTGAAACTCTGGTCGTTTCAGTGAAGCGCGGCGACATTTCGGATTGCTCGTTCGCGTTTCGTACGCTCGATGATACCTGGAGCAAAGACGAGAACGGCAATCCGATTCGGACGCTGAAAAAGGTCTCTCTGCACGACGGCGACGTCGCCGCGGTCACCTATCCAGCGTATCCGAATACTGAAATCAACGCGCGCGCCGCCGGCCTCGAGGCGATCGAGATGCGCCGGCCGCGAATGCCTGGGAATCCGTCGACTATTCACGCCGGACGAATGCGCCCGCGAGCTCGACCAGGCCCTCGCCGAATTCGAAGTCAAAGCCGGCCCGACGACGCCGCTCCTCTACGGTTACGCGACGGTATTTCATCGACTTTGCGAGAACGTCAAAAAGGGAACGCGCGCGATTTTGGTGCGCGGCGCATTCGCGGACTCAATCTCGTCGAGCAACGTGATTACGGCAAACTCGATCGGCCATGGCAAATACACATTTGGCTCGACGGTGGATGGTTCGCTGAAGCTCGATCAGGATGACTACGGGCTGCGATTCGAAATCCGACCTTCCGTGAATCGATTCGAACGCGAGGAGTTTCAGCGCATCTTCGACAAAGTGAAGCGCGGCCAGGTACGGGAAATGTCGATGGAGTTCGGCTGGCGAGCCGACGACGAGCACGTCGACCGCGCGAAAGGAATCAGGTTCGTCCATAAGGCGCGGCTATACCACATTTCGCCGGTCGCCGGCGGCGCATTCCCGGGGACCTCGATCAGCGCTGGCTACGGGAGCATCGAAACGATTGCGGTCGCTGCGACGGCTGGCGCGCGATCGCGACCTCCAGCTCGCGCTCGAGGGATGAAAGAAAAGATGGCACGTTCAGAATTTCCGGACTTCTGGGATGCGCTGGAAACCTTCGAAAGGCAAGTCGTCGCCGGCGGGGTGGTTACTAGCGCAGACTTCGCAAAGATGTTCGTGAGGACGCTGGAAATCTTTGAAAGGCGATTCGCCGAAGCGGTTGCGGCCGCCGAACCGCCGTTAGACGAGTCGGAATTACAAAGGGTCCAGGAGATTCTCTCCAACAGCGCAGTATCGAGGACACTAATACTTGGCAAGGAGGAACCGGCAAACTGAAATGGAAGCGCCTTCCGAACAGCGAGTCGCGGCCGTGCCGAGCCTGGGCGAGGCGAGGAGGCGAGAATACCGTCCCGATGCGCGGACGCGCGAAGGTCGCGCCGACCGGCCGGAAGTGAAATGCGAGGCCTGCGGCGAGCCAATCGAGAATCCGAGAGCTGGCCAGCGCTTTTGTTATTGGCCGCGGACCTGCCGCAAGTCGCGATGGGCTGAGGAACATCGGCGGCCCTATCTTCGCCCCCCGCTCGTCCTGGCCCCGCGAAGCGCGCACGCAATGGATGACGGTCTTCGACCGGACGCTCGATGCGCTCTATCCAGGCGAGCGGTAAAGGCAAATGCAGCCAGGAAACGAGCACTGCATCGCAGCCGTCCCGAGCCTGGACGAGATCGCCCGCGAACCCGGCCGTGTCAGCGGTCTGCCGCTCCGAACGCTGGCAGCTCTGCAAAGTCAGGCCGCTGTAGTTCAAGCCGCGCTCGCAGCCGAGGCGCTCACGGCGGCCGCTGAGACCGTCCAAGGCCGCGGCGACAGCCGAAGGGACGACGATCTACGTCTGCTCGACGCGAGCGAAGTAGCGGATCTGCTCGAGACGAGTAAAGCGGTGGTTTATGAAATGGCCCGGCGAAAAAAAATCGGCTCCGTCTGCGCAAGCATCGGGAGCCGTGGCGTACGATTTACGCGGGCTCAGGTCGAGGCTTTCATTTCTTCGCGATCGCGTTCGGCGGCCGGCTCGTCGAGGAGTTCGGTATAGCGAGCGGAATCGCTGCCGAGCCAGTGCGCATAGTGCTTCAACGTGATTCCAGGATCCGCGTGGCCGAGCATTTTGGCGACATAGACGACGTCTTTGCAGCGCGCCAGTAGGACGCTCGCGAAAGTGTGTCGGCAATCGTACATCACATGGCCCGCGATACCGCATTCGTCCAGCGCAGTCAGCCAGCGCTTCGATAGCGACCGAACGCTGATAGGCATGCCGTTTCCGAACACATACGACGTCGCCGAAGGCTTCCCCCGGTTCAACCAGCGGAGCTTAAGGACGTCGGCGAGCGCAGGAGTTAGATCGACCGCGCGTTTGTTGCCGGTTTTGGTCGGGGTAATCACGTTCAGGTCGTCGGCGCTGCGTTCGATCAGAATTTTGCTTGCGCTGATATCGCCCCAGCGCAACGCGCGCGCTTCGCCCGGGCGGCAGCCGGTTCTCAACAAAGTGAAAATGAAATCGCCAAGCTCGCGATCGCGCTCGCGGCACCATTCGAGGAGTTTTTCCTGATGGGCTTGCGTGAAGGGACGCTCTTTCGCGACCGCAGTATTCGCCTCGACGCGCGCCTTGCGGCCGCGCGCTGTGCCTCGAGCGGCCGCTACGGGGTTTGAAGAAATCAGGCCATGGTTTACCGCGGATTGAAAAACGACGCTGAGGGTTGCGCGGATATGCCGAACTGCCGCGACGCTGAGTTGGCGCTCTCCGCCGACGTCGTTCGCCAGCCGTCGCATTGTCTTGTCATCGAAGTCGGCGGCGAGGATCGTCTTCTGGCCGTGGCCGAACGCCACTGCTCATTATTTTGACGGTCGGGGCCTTTGCCCGTTTCTCCGCTAGGAAGTCGCCGATCATTCGCGTGTTGATATCGACGACCTTGCGCTTGCCGAAGCGAGGCAGAATGTGAACCTTGAGGTCGCCGGCGTAACTGCGCAGCGTCTTGCCAGCCAGCGCGTCGGCATTCTCTTTAAGAAAGCTCTCGGCCTGCATTTCGAAAGTAACGTCGCGACGACCTGGCTCAAGGCCAGCTCCGCGACTCGCGATCATTTCTGCCAGCGCGGTCTCGGCCTGCTCTTTGGTTTTGAATTGTGGGCGGCTCGGGCTTGCGTTGTACTTTCGACCGTCGACTTGCCAGACCCGAGTTCCTGCCTTCGTTCTGATTTGCTTGATGGGGTTTGCCACGTTCAAATCCTCCGACCGCAATTATCACTCAAATTGAGTCGGAATGGCAGCTATTTGGCAGCGATTCTTATAACTACTTGAAATATCGAGGATTTTTATTGCTTCCCGCTAATACACGATGGGCGCGCTCCCTTAAAGAGGCGTTCATGCGGTAAAAATTTCCGAGAAAACGTCGGCTATGGGACGGAGAACCAGATCACGGCGAGCGGCGGCATCTCGACTGCGATTGAATGCGCAAATCCGTGCCATGGAATCGCGGCGGCCTCGACGCCGCCCATGTTGCCGATGTTGGTCCCGCCGTATGCGGAGGCGTCGGTGTTGAGAATCTCGCGGTAGAATCCGGGCGCTGGCACGCCGACGCGATAGCGGCTGCGCACCACCGGCGAAAAATTGCACACGCAGATGACGCGGCGGCCGCTGCTCGGCGCGATGCGCATAAACGCGATCATGTTGCTGTCAGCGTCGTCGGCCTCGAGCCATCGAAAGCCCGCAGGATCCGTGTCGGCCTCCCACAGCGCGGGCTCGTCGCGGTAGATGCGATTCAGGTCGCGGACGAGCACCTGCAATTCGCGATGGTCAGGATATTCGAGCAGGTTCCAGTCGATGCTGGAGTCGTGATCCCATTCGCGCCACTGGCCGACTTCCTGGCCCATGAAAATCATCTTCTTGCCCGAGCGCGCCCACATGTACGCGAACAGCGCGCGCTGATTGGCGAACTGGCGCAGGCGATCGCCGGGCATCTTCGCGAGCATCGCGCGTTTGCCGTGCACGACCTCGTCATGCGAGAGCGGCAGCACAAAATTTTCGCTCCACGCGTAGAGCAGGCCGAAGGTCAGATCGCGATGGTGATAGCGGCGGTAGATGGGATCGAGCGTGAAGTACTCTAGCGTGTCGTGCATCCAGCCCATGTCCCACTTGAAACCGAAGCCGAGGCCGCCCATGAAGACCGGGCGGCTGACGCCGGTCCACGCGGTGGATTCCTCGGCAATCATCATGATCCCGGGATTGAGACGATAGACGTCCTGGTTAAGCTTCTTGAGGAATGAAATCGCGTCGAGGTTCTCGCGGCCGCCGAATGCGTTGGGAATCCATTCACCTTCGCGCCGCGCGTAGTCGAGGTAGATCATCGACGCGACCGCATCGACGCGCAGCCCGTCGACGTGAAACTCGCCGAGCCAGTAAAGCGCGCTGGCAGTGAGAAAGTTGCGCACCTCGGCGCGGCCGTAATTGAAAATGTAGGTGCCCCACTCCGGATGATCGCCCTGGCGCGGATCGGCATGCTCGAACAGCGCGGTGCCGTCGAAGCGGCCGAGGCTGAACTCGTCCTTGGGAAAATGCGCGGGCACCCAGTCGAGGATCACGCCGATGCCGCGACGATGCATCTCGTCGATCAGGTAGCGCAAGTCGTCGGGGCTGCCGTAGCGCGACGTCGGCGCGAAGTAACCGCTGACCTGGTAGCCCCACGAGCCGCTGAACGGATGCTCCATCACCGGCATCAACTGGACGTGGGTGAAGCCCATGCTCGAGACGTAGTCGCCGAGCATCGGCGCCATTTCGCGATACGTCAGCGGACGATTGCCGTCCTCGGGCACGCGCCGCCACGAGCCAAAATGGACCTCGTAGATCGAGATCGGACTTTTGATCCATTCGCGGCACGCCCGCTCTGCAAGCCAATCTGCGTCGTGGAATTGGTAGCTCGACCGGGTCACGATCGAGGCGGTCGCGGGCGGCACTTCCATTCTTTGCGCGAATGGATCGCTCTTCAGGAGCAAATTTCCGTCGCGCGTGCGGATTTCATATTTGTAATTCGCGCCCGCGCCGACGCCGGGGATGAACAGCTCCCACACGCCCGAGCTGCCGAGCGTGCGCATCATGTGGACCCGCCCGTCCCAGTGGTTGAAATCGCCGACCACGCTGACGCCGCGCGCATTGGGCGCCCACACCGCAAACGACACGCCGCGAATTCCGGACATCTCGCGGATGTGCGCGCCGAGCTTGTCGTAGGCGCGGTCGTCCCGCTGCTCGCCCCACAAATGAAGGTCGAGGTCGCCGAGCGTCGGCATGAACGAGTACGGATCGTAAGTCGTGAGCGACTCGCCGTCGGGAAAATGAATCTCGAGTTGATACGGAAACAGCGAGACGCGGCCCTCGACCGCAACCTCGAACAGTCCGGCGAGATCGCGTTTGCGCATCGGACGCGGCGCGTCGCCCGGTACGATCAGATTGATCGACGTGGCGTCGGGGCGAAACGCGCGGACCACGACGCGGTTTCCGTCGGGATGCGCGCCCAGGATCGAATGAGGATCGTGATGCTCGAACGCCAGCAGGCGATCCAGCTCTCGCTCTTGATGCGGCGCGCTCGATCCGATTAGTTCAGCCTTCATTTCAACCGCGAAGTTTAAACGATAGATTCGTTGCAAGCGACCGGTGCCCGGATGGAGACACGCGATGAGTTCAACGCCTAATCCAAAGCAATCGAACAACCTGCCGGGCTTCGACCCGATGATGGGACAGCTCGAAGTACTCGAGCCGGGAATCGCGATGTTCCACGGCTTCGCCAACGTCGCGTTTGCATATGGCCGCGGCGAGATGATCGTCGTCGATACCAGCTCGCGCGTGATGGGCGCACAGGCGGTGCGCGCGATTCGCGAGGTCACCGAAGAACCGTTCGCGTTCCTCATCTATACGCATGGCCACGGCGATCACGCATTCGGCACCGAGGCGTTCGTCGCCGACGCACTCACGCGTGGACATGCGCGACCGAAAATCTGGGCGCACGAGGACGTCGCCGGCCGTTTCAAGCGCTATGCGCTCACGCGCGGATGGCAGTCGCACATCAATCGCCTCCAGTTCGGCGGCGCGTTTGCGACCGACGGCCTCTTCGAGCCCAAGTCGTTCAGCTACCCCGACCTGGTTTATCGCGATCAACAATTTCTCGACCTGGTTGGCGAGCCGGTCGAACTGCATCACGCGATGGGCGAGACGGACGACGCGACCTGGGTCTGGATGCCGACGCGGCGACTTGCGATGGTCGGCGATTTGATCGTCTCGTCGATGCCGAACACGGGCAATCCGAACAAGGTGCAGCGTTACACGCTCGAATGGGCGGAGACGCTCGAGGCGATCGCGAAATGCGCACCGAAATACGTTCTGCCGGGACACGGCCCCGCGTATCGCGGCGAGGAACTCTGCAAAGAAGTGCTGAGCGAGACGGCGCGGGCGCTGCGGCTGATTCATGACGAAGTCGTGCGGCGACTCAACGCCGGTGAGTGGCCGGCGGATATCGTCGAAGCTGATATTTCGATCCCTGCGGACCTGGCGGCGAAACCTTACCTGCAACCGATCTACGGATGCGTCCCGTTCGTGGTGCGCGACGTGATTCGGCGCTATGCAGGATGGTGGTCGGGCGAGCCGTCGCAAATGTTCCCCGCATCGCGCAAGGAACGCGGCGCCGACATCCTGGCGATGTGCGGACGCGATGCGGTCCTCTTGAAAGCACGCGCGCTCAAGGATGCGGCCGACCTGAAACGCGCGCTGGCATTGGCCGAGATTGCTCTGAACGCGAATCCTTCCGACTATGAAGCGATGAGAGTGAACGCGGAAATCCTGGAAGCGATGGCCTCGAGCGAGCGATCGTTCATCGCGCGCAACTTCTTCGCTGGCGCGGCTCGCCAACTCCGCGAGCGCGCAAAACAGCCGATCTGACGAGGCAAGGTCGAAAATGATCTTTCGCGAACTCAATCACGGCAAGTGCAAGACTTATCTCGCGTTCTCGGAGGCGTCGCGCAAAGCCGCCATCATCGATCCGGTGCGCGACAAGGTCGAGCGATACCTCGCGGTCCTTGCCTATCACGGATTGCACCTGGACTTGATCATCGACACTCACACTCACGCCGATCATCGCAGCGGCGCGATGGAGTTGGGCGCGCTGGCCGATGCGCCCGTCGCGATGCATCGCCTCGCGCCGGCGCCGCACGTCAGTATCCATGTCGAAGACGGTCAACTGCTGAAGGTGGGCGATGAGGAACTGCGCATCTTCCATACTCCGGGCCACACGCCGGATTCGATTAGCGTCCTCGCAAAAGATCGCGTCTTCACCGGCGATGTATTGTTCATCCACGGTACCGGGCGCGCCGATTTCGCCGGCGGCGACCCGGGCGTTCAGTACGATTCGATAACGCGCCGACTGTTCACGCTGCCGGATGACACGCTGGTTTTTCCCGCGCACGACTATCGCGGACATACGCAATCCACCATTCAAGATGAAAAGCGCTCAAACCCGCGCCTGGCGGGCAAAACGCGCGACGACTACATCAACCTGATGAACAACCTCGGCCTGCCGCTGCCCGATGGAATCCAGGAGGCGCTGCAACCGAACCAATCCGACCTCGACGCCGGCACGCTGAAGTTCCCGACACTCTCGCAGCTCAACCAGGTGCGTCTGCTGAGCGCCGTGGAACTACGCGACCGCCTCGCAAGCAACAATCCACCATTGCTGGTCGATGTACGCGAAGAGGACGAGTATCGCGGAGAGCTGGGCCACATCGCGGGCGCGCGCCTGATCCCCCTCAAGGAACTTCCCGAGCGCACCGACGAACTTGCGAACGCGAAGAGCCTCGACATCGTCGCAATATGCAGAGTAGGAGTCCGCAGCGCCACCGCCGCCGCAATCCTCACCGGCCTGGGCTTCGAGCACGTCTGGAACCTAAAAGGCGGCATGCTCGAATGGAGGGACGCGAGGCTTCCAGTCGACCGAGGCTCCTGATCAGCGCAACCGCATAGCAACGATGCTCAGTTTCCGCCGGTCTTTACCGGAGGCGCTGATCCCGCGTCGAAATTCTGAGCCCATTGTTCAAGCGTGACGACGTTGGAGGGGAGTATCGCGAATTGCTGGTACTCCTGGATCACCGCGAGCGTGTCCTTGGGACGATTCAGGTGGACATACACATAGGCCAGCGACTCGAGGGTGTTCGTATCCTGCGGACGCAGACGGTTGGCGCGACTGAGATCCTCCAACGCATCGTCGAAGCGATTGATCTGGTCGTACGCACTGCCCCGGCCCGCGTAGGCGAGGGCGAAATCCCCTCCCTTATCGAGCGCCTGGTTGTAAAATCGAATCGCCTTGTTCCGGTCTCCAGCGCCCAAAGCAAGATCGCCCTTGTCCGCATCGGCAAATCCTTTCAGGCTCTCCAGGCGCGGGTTCTGCGCCGCGTACTGCTGCGCATCTTCAGCAAACTTCGCCATCGCTTCATATGATCCACCCCACCGCGGCCGAAGGGCTGTCATCAAGATCGACCTTATCGACAAGCTCAGCGGAACATTCCTGATTCCGGCGGCGTACACGCTCTCCATCGTCTTGCGATCGGAAACGCCCTTGGTCGCATCGATGATAGCTGCGTAGGCAATACTGGCCTTGGGGTTCAACTTGATCGCTGCGACGGCTTCGTGCGCGCTTTCGCCGAACAGCCGCTTCATCTCGTTGAATTGCTCTTCAGATGTTTTGTCAGCATTTTGGTCCCCCCTCGCCTGCCAGCCTAGCGCAAGGAAATATTTGGCGCGGGCCAGATGCGCCGGGTATGAATCAGGTTCGCTCTTAACCCATTCCTCGAGAATCGGGCCGAGCGCGGTGTCGGTGAAGCTGAATGCTTCGAAGGCGATCGACAGATTGCCTTCTTCCAACACATTTTCTTCGAAACCCTTCTGGTAGGAATTGAGTTGGGCGTCGAGCGCCTGGAACTTTCGATCCCGCAGCTCCTGGATAAGCACGGACTTGTCCGCAGTGAACGGCGGCGTCAGGATCTTCAAAGGGCCGCGGACGCTGGTTGGTGGCCGGTTGGCTATTTGAAGCACTACCAACGACACGACAGTCGCGCCCAACATCTTCCACAGCAGTGTCGTGCGCTTGCGTCGCCTGCCGCTTTCATCTTCGGCCATTGTTGATTGCTCCCCCATTCCGGTTGACTGACAGACAGCACCCTAACAACTGGTAGCATTTACCACAAGCTGGTACAGTGGCAACCTCAAATGGCCGAGACTGCACAAGCTGCTCCGCCCCCTGCAATCCAACCCGAAGGGTCGCGATTCTGGCGGAGGTTCCTGCCCTTGATAACCACCGCAGTGGTGGTAGTCGCCTACGTCCTGGTCAAAGTTTTGTTGATCGTCAAACCTGACACGCTCAAGATGCATGTGGAGCGGTTCTACTCGATGGCGCCGCCCGGCGATAAGCGCAAGCCGCCCGATCCTGCGCTACTCGCAAACTTTCCCGCACTTCCTACCGGCTGGCATGGAACTCCTATTGCGTTGTTTCCCCATCAGCAGGCGCCGGATCGATGGTCGGTGAACCTAGTCGATGGAGCTTTTATTCACGTTCAGACCGATATCTACCTGCCTGATGTAATCCCGATTAATTTGTCACGCACCTATTCGTCGGTTGACGACTACGAACGCGATTTCGGAATCAATGCGAGCGCCTCTTACGAGATTTATTTGCTCGGCGACAATACAGTGTTTAGCTACCTGAACATGATTTTCCCCGATGGTACGATCGTGCTGATGCCGCGCATTTCGCCTGGGACCAGTTATGACGCGACTTACGAGCATCGCGCCGTAGCAGGTGACAATACCGACATTTTCGACAAGGCACGGCTATGGTGGCACAGCCCGTGGTATTTCAGTTCACTCAAGGATGGTACCGGAATTGTTTTTCCAGCCTCGAGATGGGCCAAAGAATGGGGTCAGCGGTCCGCGATCACGATCCAGGATTCAAAGGGCGACGTTCTGGACATCAATCGCGACGAGGCCGGCAACATTAAGCAGATTACATCTCCTAACGGACAGAAACTCGTCCTTTCTCACGATGGGAACAATCGGATCACAAAAGCTGACGATTCTCACGGTTATACAGTTTCGTATTACTATGACGAGAGAGACCGTTTAAGAGACGTAGTGGATTCAAAGGGTGAGCTGACTCATTACACCTATGATCTGGCGAACAACATGCTAACCATCGTGAAACCCGATGGGCGGGTCTGGCTGACAAACACCTACGACAACCGTCACCGGATTATCACGCAAGCCTACCTTGACGGCAGTCATGCCAGCTATGACTACACTCCGCCGGACAGTTCAGGCATGACTTCGACAAAGGTCACGCGGAGCGACGGATCGATAGATAACTATACCTTCAGTAAAGAAGGCGCACTTAGCCAGCATACGCACCAACCTTAGATTCCGCGGATTCTTCCCTTCGCGCCAAGAATGACACAAGGACCGAATAACACAGAACAAAACCCCTGAGAGCAAAATGGCGTCCTCGCCATTTTGCGATTAGTACTAAGGTGCAGGGGTTACCCCTGCCGAAGGAAGCGTGAAACCCACCGCGGGTTTCACATTCAATAAAGTGATTTCCTCGACTACACCTGATCCTTATCCAACGCGGAGCTCCACTTTCGCGACGTTCGCCCTTCCCAGCCGCGTTTATGGTACGCATAGCCGACGATTAGTGGGACTGCGATTGTCGCTTCGCAGTACACCATCTGCTCGTAAGTAGTATCGACTTTGCCCCAGCTGCTGGCTTCTTTGAGCGTGCTGCCTGAGAGCGCGCCGTCGCGCACGTCGGCGACCGTGATTTGGATTGCGTATTTGTGCATCGGTACGTCATGCCCCAGGACTTCAGCGGCGACGACGATATCCTGCGCGAAGTTTTTTGGGACGCCGCCGCCGATCATGAACAGGCCCGTGCTCTCGTTCTTCACCTTGAGGCGCGTCAGCTCGTAAAAATCCTTGGCGCTGTCGATCGAGACCTTGGGCTTGCCGTGACGCGCCGCCTGATGCGCCACCAGTCCGAATCCTGCAGAGCAGTCGCTGAACGCGGGACAAAAAATCGGCACCTCCTCGCGAAACGCCTCGAGCACGATGCTCGCGCCCGTCTTCGCACCAGTCTCGCTCAGGTACTTGCCCATCTCGCTGACGAATTCGCGCGACGAATACGGACGCGGCTCGAGGCTGTCGGTGATTTTGTGAATCGTCTCGTCGCAAATCCGCAATTCGTCTTCGTCGATCAGCGTGTCGTAGATTCGATCGATATGCAGCTCGCGCAGTTGATTGTCTTCTAGTCCGTACTTGAAGCGATCCTCGGCCATCCAATGCTTGAAGCCGAGCGCCTCGAAAAAATCCTGGTCGACGATATTCGCGCCGGTGCTCACGATCGCATCGACCATGTGATTGCGAATCATGTCGGCGAAGACGCGCTTCAGTCCCCCGCTGATAAGCGATCCCGCCAGGCACAGGATTACGCCGCAGTCGCGATCGCGCAGCATCATGTCGTAAATCGTCGCCGCGCGATGCAGGTCGCGCGCGCTGTACGCCATCTGCCCCATCGCCTCGACGATCGGCACGACGCTTTCGCGCGTGATATCGACGTGTTCGATCGGCCGTTTGAGAAGTTCCGACTTATTAGCCTTAGCCATTGGCAACGCCCCGTGATGTTTCCGAATTATTGGCCGATAGTACGCATCGGCGAAGTTGTACGCTACTTGAGCGGCCCGATTCCGCCTATCCCGGTCCAGTAGAGCATGAAGTACGAGGCGCCGAGCCCGATCAGAAACGCGAACGCGATGATATCGGCGGCGGTCACCGGGTATTCGATAAACGTCGTCGGCTCGTGGCTGAAGCCGAAGCCACGCGCTTCCAGAGCCATCGCCATGTTGTTCGCTTTGCGCAGCGCGCCCATGAAAACCGGAATCACGACCGGCACGTAGCGCCGCACACGCTCCAGCGGTCCGCCCTGGTTGAAATCGTAACCACGCAGCCGCTGCGCATCGACGATAGTGACAGCCGAATCGATGAAGAGCGGGACGAGTCGGAATGACAGCGAGATGGCGAAGCTGACGCGATACGGCACGCGCATCCGCTGCAGTCCGTAAGTGAATTCCTCGATCTTGGTGGTCGAAAGAAACAGCACCGACGCCGCCAGCAATTCCGCCAGCTTGATTCCGCGCCCGAGGCCAAACACCAGCGACAATCTGCTGACGTGGAACACCGGGATGTTCACCAGCACCGCGCCCCGCCGATAGAAAACCATCCATGCGATCGTCGTGGTGAAAACCAGAATCGCGAATAGCCATCGCAGACGATAAAAGTTGGGCCACGAATCCGTCAGTTGCGCGATCCAGAGCATCACCAGTCCGATCGGCAATAGCGCGATCGGATTGTCAACCCAATACACCGACCAGAACATCACGAATAGCGAGAAGACCTTGACCGTGGGATGCAGCCGATGAACGAAGGTGCCGCGATCAATGTACAAATAAATCGGCATCAGGCGCGCTCCTTCACTCCCTTCACCCACGCGACGAATTCGTCGGTGGTCAGCGCGAGCGTGCCGAAGCGGCGGCTCAGCTCGGTGATTTCGGGGGCGCGGAATGACGAGGAGCGCAGCAGCTCCTCCTGCATGAAAAACTCGCGCACGCCGCCATCGAAAATTTTCGCGCCCTTGCGCATCAGCACCACGCGCCGCGCATACTCCGCGACCAGCCACGGCGTATGCGTGATGATCACGATTGCGATTCCACTGCGGTTGAGGTCGCGCACCAGCGCCATCATGCGCAGTTGCTCGCGATGATCCAGGCCGGTGGTCGGCTCGTCGAGAATCAGCATGCGCGGCCGCAGCACGAGCACGCTCGCAACCGCCAGCCGCTGGCGCTCGCCCTTGCTAAGCAGGAACGGATCGCTCCGACGCTCGTTCTGAAGGCCGACAGCTTCGAGCGCCTCGTCGCATCGACGCCGAATCTCATCTGCGGGCAAACCGAAGTTGCGCGGGCCGAACGCGACTTCGTCATCGACGGTAGCGGCGAAAATCTGATGGTCGGGGTTCTGGAAAACATACGCGACTTCGCGCGCCGTCTCCGCTGGACGCATCTGCGCACGATCCTTGCCGTCGATCGTGATACGCCCGGTCGCCGGCTGAAGCAGCCCGACAATGCTCTTCGCCAGAGTCGTTTTGCCGGAACCGTTTTGCCCGACGATCGCGAGAAATTCCCCCGGCTCGACTTTGAGATTGATCGAATCGAGCACACGAGGGCCACCGGCATAGCTGTAACTCAGGTTTTCTATTTCAATAAACGACGGCCCAACAGCGTCATTTGTAGTGGGGCTCGCCACCGTGGCCGCCGCCTTCGACTCTTCGGGCACGCTCGGCCGCGTGATGCCGGTGCTTATCACGACGCTCGGATACGCGCGCAGGATGGCTTCGTAAGCCTGATCGACGCTTTTCGCTTGCGCGTCGATTCCGAGCAGCTCGAGCGCGTGCCCGAGACCGGGCGGACGCACGCCGCATTCGGTGAGCAACCCGGTGCGCGCGAACACTTCGGACGGAGGACCGTCGTTGGCTATTTCGCCCTCGCGCAGAACGACTATCCGATCGGCCGCGCGCAGTTCCTCGGACTCGTGCTCGATTACAATCAGGCTTAAGCCCTGCTCGCGCAGCTTTCTGATCAACGCGAAGACTTCCGCCCTGCCCTCGGGATCGAGATCGGTGGTTGGCTCGTCCAGCACGATGACCGACGGGCGCAGCGCGAGCACCGACGCGATCGCGAGGCGTTGTTTCTCGCCGCCGGACAGCGACATCGGATCGCGATGCTCGAAGCCGCGCAGGCCCACCGCTTCGAGAGCCGGCAGGATTCGACGATCCATCTCGGCGCGGTCCATGCCGACTTGTTCCATCGCGAAAGCGACTTCGTGCGCGACGTTGGTCGAAAATAATTGCGATTCGAAATCCTGGAAGACCATGCCGACTTTCGGTGCGACCTCGCAGACGCGAAGATGCTCGAGCGACTCGCCGGCGATGCGAATTGCGCCGTGGAAGTCGCCGTCCTCGAACTCCGGAACGATGCGATTAAGGCATTTCGCCAGCGTCGATTTGCCCGCGCCCGACGCGCCCATCACGCCGATCATCTCGCCGGCGTTTTGCACGAAGCTCACTGCTCGAAGCGCCGGCCGCTCGCTCTCGTGATAGGTGAACGTCACGCCTTCGACCGAGACTGCATGCGTGTTGGAAGTTCCCGAAAAAATTGGCGCGTCGGTTTTCACATCATGAATAAGCCGGCGAAAGCCAGCAGCAGGAACGGGCCGACTATGATTGCGACTGGTTTGTCATACGGGGCGACGATCATCCATGCGGGCAGGAACTTCGGCGCCCAATATCCGGTCGAGAGTAAATTTCCAAAAATCCAGGCGCCCGCCTCTCCCGCTATCAGCACCGCGAAACCGAACGCTCGAATCGGCGCCGGCTTCAGCTTCACCTCGGGCATCACGTCGGTGTAGAGCATCCGGCCTTTTTTCACGCGCGGATAGACGGCCGCGAGGATGAACGGCGAGAGCGCGAGCGCCGAGATCATGTTGTTGAAGATGATCACGTTGCCGAGCATCGCGAACGGCCGGATGACCAACACGTTATCGGCCCATCCGACCAGGTCGGCGCAGAGCACGCTCGCGGCGAGGCATGCGATAACGTACTTGATGATTACCATCGGAGAGCTGAGCACGGGGCTCTCGCCGCGCGCGATCAATTCCCAGACTTTGTACGGGATCCATCCGTAGGCGAGGTTCGCGAAGAATCCGGCGATGTCGCCCGGCGAAACGCCGCCGAAAAAATCTCCGATCATGTTTCCGATCGCGGAACCCCACGCCGCTGCCGGGCCGAACAGGAATGAGCAGACCACTGGAATCGCGTTGGCGGGGCGCAATTCGGTGACGCCCGGAATCAGCGGCACCACCTTGAACGGCACCAGCACGGCGGCGTAGAGCGCGGCGGAGATCGCGCACAGCACGACCATCCGCGTGTTGCGCCACATCAGGCGAAGCTCGCTCATCGGTTCACTGCCACGTTCATCTCGACGCTGACCAGTATCCCGACCGTTGCAGCGCAATCAAGCGTGCGCACGATGACGAGCGGGTCCAGGAAGTAATTTTCCGTGAAATCCGCGCTGCCAGCGGATACAATAATGTCGAATATGCCGATCTATGAATATCGATGCGAGAAGTGCCGGCGGACGACCAGCGTCCTGACTACGCGCATCAGCGAAAAGGTCGAAGCGGTTTGCGCGCATTGCGGCGGGAAGAAAATGAGCCGGCTCATGTCGCGGTTCGCGATGCCGCGCAGTGAGGAATCGCGGATGGAGTCGCTGTCGGATCCGTCGAAGATGGGTGACGTCGACGAGAATGATCCGAAGAGTGTCGCGCGCATGATGAAGCGGATGGGCAAGGAGATGGGCGACGAGTTCAGCGGTGCGGAGTTCGATGAGGCAGTCGAACAGATCGAGAGCGGTGGTGATTTGGGGGATGAGGGATCAGGCGAGGACGATTTGTAGAGAGACCTTTCTGTCTACGCCGACTTCTTCTTTCCCCTTCCAGTCCCCTCTCCTTGTCCGAGGAGACGGTTAGGGAGAGGTTCAATGCCTGGCCCGAACACAACTTTTTGGCTTTCGAAACCGAGTATTCGACGCGGCTTACGCCGACCTCTCCTCGGACAAGGAGAGGTTAGGGATCAGAGCCACTAGTCGGCATCCAGCATTACTATTGCTGACGCGGCCATGCCTTCGCCGCGGCCCAGGGCGCCGAGGCCTTCGGGGCTTGAGGCTTTCACGTTGATTCGAGATTGATCGCTGCCGAGTGCCGAGGCGAGCCGCTCGCGCATCGCGTCGAGATGCGGCTTCAGTTTTGGCTGTTCGGCGAAGATGGTGAGGTCGGCGTTGACCAATTGCCATCCTTGATCGCTTGCCAGTTTCCAGACGGTGCTCAGCAGCGCGATCGAGTCGGCATTCTTGTACTTCGGATCGTTGTCGGGGAAATGACGGCCCAAATCGCCCGCGCCGATCGCGCCGAGGATCGCGTTGGCGAGCGCATGTGCGACGACGTCCGCATCGGAATGCCCGCGGAGTCCCTTGTCGTGCTTGATTTCGACGCCGCCGAGCACGAGCCTGCGCCCCGCTTCGAGCGGATGAAAATCGAATCCGTTGCCTACCCGATAGCGCGGCGCCATTGCCTCAATCCTCGCGCGGCGAACGCGCCGGCGCATCATTTGCGCTGCGCCCGACTGCGTTGACAACCGCCATTTCAGTCGCCAAGCTTTTGCTCATCGACCCGTCAGGAGGATCGCCCGCGATGCCCGCATTTGCCAAGAACCCGAAATTTATCATCGGCACGATCGTGATCCTGTGGGTGCTGTACGTCCTTTACGCAAACTTTCAGATCGACATGGTCACGTTCTACCTGCTGCCGTTCAACATCCTGAAACTACAGCTCAGACTCTCGGCGGTGATAATCGGCGCCGCAATTTTCGGCGCGGTCGCAGCCATCGTGATTCATTATCTTTGGGTGCGGCCCTCGAACAGCGCATCGTCAGCCGTCACCGCGCCCATCCCGCCGTCCACTCCCAGAAGCAACACCGTAGCCTGAGCGCCCGCCTTCAAAATCGTCTCGCTTGACGGACCGATCAGCAGACCGTCGGCGCGCGAGAGCGAACTTAAAATCCCCGAGCCCTGGCTGCCGGTCGGAGTCGCCGAGCCAGCCGTCACCGGCGCGCTCGAGTTTGACCCGCACGAACTCGGTCAGGTCTTTTGAGATTTTGATATCGACACCGCATCGCGCATTGACCCGCGGCAAACCGACGCGGCGCCTTCCGCTCATCTTGAGGATCGCAGGGCGAGCGTACAGATAAAAACAAACCAGCGTCGAAACGGGATTGCCGGGCAGACCAAAAATGGGACGATAGCCGACGGTGCCGAATTTGAGCGGACGCCCCGGCTTCTGCGCGACGCCGTGAAACAGCTGGCGCATCCCAAGCTCGTCGAGCGCGCCTTTGACGTGATCGAACTGACCCACCGAGACGCCGCCGGTCGATAGCACCGCATCAAACGTCATCGCCTCGGCCAGGCGCTCGCGAATCTCGTGAGCGGTGTCGCGCGCGACTTTGAGAATGACTGCCTCGGCGCCGGCCTCGCGAACCGCGCCGGCGAGCGCGTACGCGCTGGAATTGACGACCTGCGCGCCAGATCGGGCGGCTGATCGACGTCCACCAGTTCGTCGCCCGTGGCAACGATCGCGACGCGCGGGCGTCGAATCACTTCGACCATCGCGCGATTCACCGACGCCAGCATCCCGAGGTCGGCGGGCGTGAGGGTCTTGCCAGCGGACATCACCAGTTCGCCGAGGCGCAAATCCTCGCCGCGCGGCCTGATGAAAGCGCCCTGCTCTGCCGACGCGAGAAACTCGACGGTATCACTGGCGCCACGCGTGCGTTCCACTGGAATGATCGCATCTGCGCCCTTCGCGATGGGCGCGCCGGTCATCGTGCGAACCGCCTGGCCGGCACCCACGGACTGAGTCGGCATCTGGCCGGCGCCGATAGTATCGACGACCGCCAACTTGACCGGATTCGCCTCCGACGCTTTGACGAGATCCGCGGCCCGGATTGCATAGCCGTCCATCGCGGAGTTATCGAACCCCGGGATGTCACGCGACGAGCTGATATCCTCCGCCAGTACGCGACCGAGCGCTTCGAGTATTGGAACCCTCTCGACGCCGAGCGGCGCCACGTTTTCGAGGACGATTTGCAGAGCCTGATCCGCGCTAATCATGCGGAAGCAAGAATACCCGCCTTCCGCCCGCGATTGAACCGGTCAGGCGTCGTCGCGACTACGGCGCGGGCACGACCGTGGTCTTATAAGGAGGCCCAACGGTAGTGTAGCCAGGCGTGTAATCCGTCGTAGTCTGCTTCTGGACAGTGCCGTTGTCGAATTGGGTGGTGCTGCTAGTCGAGTTCACCGTCGGCGGCACCGCGTTCAACGCCGTCGGCTCATGAACAACCCTCACCGGCGGATTGGTCGCAACCGGCTCGGTATCCGAACAGCCAACGAATCCAGCGGCCGCGACGCTGACAAATCCAGCCATCACCAGGTTTATGATTGTCGTCTTCATATTTGCAGAAAACGCAATTGATGTGCCGAAAAATAGGTCGTGGATGAACTACGGTGTCGTCAATGGCAGAATCGCCGATTCGGAAAATATTGCCGACACTCAGAAATGTGTTACGACCGGCAAATGCCAGTCTCGGCGAGGCGCGAAAAGAGCCTAAAAAGAGTGGAGATCGGAGGTCACTGGGATGCGGACGCTGTACGAATGCTCGTCGGGAGGGACTACGTCGCGTAGCAGGGCCGGGTTCAACTCGCGCAGATGCTCGAGCGTCGTCCCGTGATTCAGGGCCACTCGGCTCAGCGGAGTGCCGCCCGTGACCGGCAGCATCTCGTACGCAGGCGGATCGTCGAGCTTGATCGGCGTGAGTCCGTAGCTGTCCGCATGATGCGCGATGTACGCGACCGCCATGAAGCGCCCCATCAGCCCGCGAGTCCGTCGCGGCAGCCGGCTGCCGAATCGCTCCATATTGTGACCGCGCAGCGACCAGTAGCGATTGATTGCGCTGTCGCCGTTGTTCCATGCAACCAGCGTCATCGGCCAATCGCCCGCCTGATCATGCAGCGTCGACAGGTACTCGGCCGCCGCCTTGGTAGACATTACCGGGTCGCGGCGCTCGTCAACGTAGTCGTCGATTCGCAGGCCGAAGCGCTTCGCGGTTTCGCTGGTGAACTGCCAAGGCCCCTGGCCCTGCTTGGAAAATTCGCTTTCGGCGAAAGCCAGGTAAACCAGGTCGTCAGGGAGACCGTAACTTCGAAGGACGCGAACCATATCCTGCAGGTACGGATGACTACGGTCGAACGTATCCTGCAGATGATAAGGAGAAGTCATGAAATCCGAAACGTAGCGACGTACTGACCGATTAAGCAAAATCGGGAAGGGAGGGACCGGCTGAGGCAGCGGGAGCACGTAGGAGGTCTGAACAGGCTGCGCGCCGGCTTCAGCGGGTGTCTCGAGCTCGAAGCCTCGGCCTTGTCCATCCAAGGTGGGCAACGATGACCCTGACGACGCGCCGGGCCCTTCGAAATCCTGGGCAAAGGATCGAGTGGATGCCCAGCCGGCGACAATCATGGCCGCCAGCAGCGAAACAAACACTCGATAGATAGTCGTGGTCCTAAGCATTCTCCCCCGAGAAGGTGACCCCAACCGTACCGGCCCAAAGGATCGGGATCAACCAGTTTGCGGTGGATAACCCATTAAAAAGTCTAATGTCAAAAAATCACGTTCTTAACAAATCCACGCAAATGCTCACGAATCTTGGCGTCGGACGGCGGATTTTTTGTTTCTTGCGATGTTTATCCGTATCTCGTTCTTTGTGTTACGGTTGGTAAACTGTACCTATCCGCACCGCTGCTGACCGAGGCCAAAATTGAATCTCTGGCACGACATCATCGACAGCTTGACCGATGCGATCATCGTGCTGTCGCCCGCGATGGAACCCCAGGTCGTCAACCCGGCGGCCGAGACGATGCTCGGGGTTTCACAGGTAAATTCTGCCACGCTCGCCGACCTGGTCCGTCAGAACGATTGGCTCGGCCGGATGGTCGGGGCGTGCCTCGAGAGCGGTCAGGATCTTGGCGACATGGAGACGGTCTTGGCGACAGGCCCTCGCGAGCTGGCCGTCCGCGTCGAGGTCTCGCCGCTGCTGAACGCCGAAGGGCGCCCCGGCGGCGTCATTATACTGCTGCACGACCTGTCCCACGAAAAAGGCGCGGCCGAGGCCGCAGACACCGGCGACCTGAGCCTGCGCTTGTCGCCCGCCGGCCTCGCCCACGAGGTCAAGAATCCGCTTACCGGCATCAAGGGCGCCGCCGAGCTGATGTCCGGGATGTTTCCCGACGACGGCCGCGCGCAACAGTACTGCAGCGTGATTCTCGACGGCGTCAACCGGATCGCGGCGCTGGTCGAGCAGGTCCTGATGGTCAGCGGGCCGCAACGTCTGGCGCAGGAGCCGGTCAATATCCACATGGTGCTGCACCAGGCGATGCGCATGGCGGGACTCTTCCCCCAGCCGCCCGACGGCGTCACGGTTCTCCAGGATTTCGATCCCAGCCTCCCCGACGTGGTGGGCGATACGGGCGCATTGGAGCGAACTTTCCTCAACCTGATCAAGAACGCGGCAGAAGCAATCGGCGAATCGGGCACCATCCGTCTGCATACAAGGATCGAGCGCGAATTCCGGATGACCGCGGAGGGCCGTCGCCGCCAATTCCTGCGCGTCGAGGTCAGCGACAGCGGCGTCGGCATCCCGGAGGATCAGCTCTCACAACTGTTCACCCCATTCTTCACCACCAAGCCCGCCGGCACCGGCCTCGGCCTCGTTCTGTGCCAGCGAATTATCGCGCTCCACGGCGGCCGCCTATGGGCAGCGCGCGGCGGGATCGATCGCGTCAAGGGCGCACCATCCAAGGAAGCAGGAATGACCTTCAAGGTGACGCTCCCAATGATGCCTTCAGAAAAACGACCGACCTAGCGGGGCGGGCCGCCGTGCCTGATTAGTGGGGCGGGCCGCCGTTCCCGCCGTCCTTGGAGTGTGCGCACCGCCTATCACGCTCGCTTTCTATGATTAAGCGGGGTGCGGTGATATTGCCTTCGGATCACAAAGGAGCACGAGAAATGGACGTTCCCGTCAAGTATGCCAAGAGTGGCGATGTTCACCTCGCCTATCGCATCTTTGGAGAAGGTCCGCGCGATATCGTCCTCGTGCCCGGCACGCTCTCGCATGCGGAAATGAGCTGGGAAAGGCCGGCTGCCAAGCATCTGCTCAGCCGGCTGACCGCGTTCGCGCGCGTGATCGTCTTCGACAAACGCGGCCAGGGACTTTCCGATCGCAATATCGCCGCCGAGCAGACCGTCGAGGAGCGCATCATCGATATCCGGGCAGTGATGGATGCCGCAGGGTCCGAGCGCGCCACTATCTATGCCTGGTCGGAGGGTGGCCCGGCGGCGCTGGTGTTCTGCGCCACCTATCCGGAGCGGATTTCTGCGCTCGTGCTGTATGGCACATTCGCGTCGCTTCGGGATCCTCCCTGGGCGATATCGCGCGAACTTCGGGAGAGCTACGTCACCAGTTGGGAGACTCATTGGGGCGAGGGCATTTTGATCGAACTCAATGCTCCCAGCGTGTGGGGCAACGAAGCTTACCGTAAGGATTCAGGCCGCTGGGAGCGCGCCACCGCCAGTCCCGGCTCCATCGGTGCGCTGATGCGGCTCAACTATGACCTGGACGTTCGGCACGTACTGCCCACTATCCAGGCCCCCACGCTGGTTCTTCATCGTATCGGCGACTCGCTGGTTCCATCCGATTGCGGACGCTATCTCGCCGAACACATAGCCGGCGCAAAATTTGTCGGAATGCCGGGCACCGACCACTCCATTGTCGATAGCGACACGCAGGATTTCATCGCGGACCAAATCGAGGAATTCGTAACCGGCGAACGCCACGCGCATGAGCCCGATCGAATGCTGGCCACCGTGATGTTTATCGACATTGTCGGTTCGACCCAGCGCGCAGCGGAGATCGGAGATTCGCGATGGCACGGTCTGCTCGACGATTGGTACGCCTTGGTCCGCAAGGAGTTGAATGCTTATCGAGGCCGCGAAGTGGCCACCGCGGGCGACGGTCTGCTTGCGACTTTCGACGGTCCCGCGCGGGCGATTCGATGCGCCTGCTCGATGCGCGATCGGGTCCACGACCTAGGCCTGCAAGTACGCACCGGTCTGCACACCGGTGAATGCGAGCTGACCAGTGACAATGTGGTCGGGATTGCGGTGCACATCGGCGCGCGCGTCGCCTCAATCGCGCGACCCGACGAGGTGCTCGTCTCCAGCACCGTGAAGGATCTGGTGGCCGGCGCAGGACTCAAGTTCGGCGACCGCGGCGCGCATACGCTCAAGGGCGTCCCCGATGAATGGCGCCTGTTCGAAGTCCTCTAGCGCCATCCGTCTCAGCTCGGTCAGAACTTCTCCTTGAACGGACGGACTTCCAGTTCCATCGTCCAAGCGCTTGGATCCTGATGCGCCAGATGCCAGTAGGTCTCCGCGATCGCCTCAGGCTTGAGAAAATCGCCATCTTTCAGGCTGGGCTTCAGCCCGCGCGCTCCCGGGATGTCGATACTGCCATCGACGTTGATCCACGCCACGTGGATACCGCGCGGACCAAGGTCGCGCGCGAGCGACTGCGCCAGCCCGCGCATCGCGAACTTCGCCGGTCCAAACGAGACCGACTTGGCCCCCGCCTTCACGCCAGCCGTCGCGCCGGTGAACAGCATCGTGCCATGCCCCCGCGCAATCATCGCGGGCGCTACTTCCTTCGCTGCGACAAACGCCCCGAACGCATTGACCCGCCAGTCCGCCTCATACTGTTCAGGCGTGATCTCAGTGATACCTCCGAATTTGCCGCTGCCGGCGTTGTAGAGCAGCACTTCCGGCTCGCCGAGCTCTTTGCGAATCGCCCGAAACGCATCGGTTATCTGCGCCGCATCGCTAACATCGCAACTGGAGGCCGACACCGTTGCACCACTCTTCCGCACCTCGTCACCGAGCGCTTTCAAATAATCCGCATTGCGTGCGAGCATGGCGACCGCATAGTTCGCCGCGAATCGACGAACGAGCGAAGCGCCAAGCCCCGGCCCAACTCCAATAACAACCGCAACCGGCTTACCCGACGAATTTTCCATAGCTTGCTCTCCTTAATAAAGTCGCGCGAGCAACTCATTAGAAATTCTGGTTCCCCTTCCCGCTCGGGAAGGGGTTAGGGGTTAGGTTGCAGCGACGCGATCGCAATTTTCTGTCATCCCGATGAAGCGAGCAACGCCCGCGTCTGTTTCCCCTTCCCGGGAGGCCCGAAAAAAGGGTTAGGGGTTAGATTGTACGAATCATTCGCGGACGCCAGCCGTAATTCTGCGTCATCCTGGAAATGCGAGCAACGCGACATGAGGAATGGGCTTCCGAACATCTTCGCGCCCTCTGTTCCCCCTTTCCGCATCGGAAAGGGGGCGAGGGAGATAGGACACCGCCCAGCTCCGACAACTCCGATTCCCCTTCCCACTATGGGAAGGGGTTAGGGATTAGGTTCTTCGCATCCTCGCGACGCCAACCGCTTCGCATCTATGTGTCATCCCGACGACCGAGCAACGCGACAGGAGGAACGGGCCTTTCGGGCTTCCGCACTCTTCGCGCCCTCTGTTCCCCCTTTCCGCATCGGAAAGGGGGTGAGGGGGATAGGATACCGCCCCGCTCCGACCACTCCGATTCCCCTTCCCACTATGGGAAGGGGTTAGGGGTTAGGTTCCTGCGGCCGACCAATCTTTCCGGTCTCTCCTCGCGGAATCTTTCCGGTCTCGGCGCGCTGCGCGCGCTCCTTCGCGCACCACTCACCCGGAACCAGCAAGCCTGAACAACTCCCTCGCCTCACCCAGCCCCTTCAGCTCATGGACACCCGCCGGCTTCAAACGCCAGCTCCGACCCCGCGAGCAAATGCTTCGTGGTCGCCGACACCAGCACCTCGCCCGCCGCCGCAACGCTCGCGACTCGCGCCGTCTCATGCACCGCGAGACCGCGTACGTTGTCACCGACGAATTCGACTTCGCCGGTGTGAACCCCGGCCCGAATCGCGATCCCAAGATGTGCAATCGAATCACCAATCGCCCGCGCGCATCGCACCGCGCGCGCCGGACCGTCGAACACCGCGAGAAACCCGTCGCCAGTAGTCTGAATCTCGCGCCCGCGAAACCGGTTGAGCTCTTGCCGCACTTGACGGTTATGCTCTAGCAGCAGCTCGCGCCATGCGGAATCGCCCAGCCGCCTGAGATGCGCGGTCGAGTCCACGATATCGGTGCACAGCATCGCGGCGAGCACGCGATCTCCACCTTCCGGCAACGCGAAGATACGCGCGCTGGCGAACTCGATTGCCTCGAAAGTCTCGTCGCCGACCACCCACGCATCATGACCGGGAGGAATGTCATAGACGTCATCGACACCGACTTCGCAAGATTCGCCCGCATCGCTCTCCACATGAAGCCGCCCGCCCAGAACGACCCCCTGATGATGAATCTGGCACGAATAAGTGTGAGCGATCGGCCCGACGTCCCGCGACCATCGCCATCCCGGCTCCAGAAAGAACCGCCCGATAGTGGTCTCGACTATAGGATATGATCTCGATTCGCCCGTTAGGAAAGCGCCGAACCTCTTCCGGACTGCGAAAACTCTTAGCCTGTATACGCGGCACGGAATTCCTAGCGACAGCTACGCAGCAAGATAAGTCAGTCGCGCGAGTATAAGCGAACGTTTAATGAGTCTCAAGTTTCCGGCCTGTATCCCCTCTCCCAGAATGGGACCTGTGCACAACGTGGCGCGATGCCTTCTTCCCCTCTCCCTTTCGGGAGAGGATCGAAGGTGAGGGACCTGATTCAGCGCGCATCTTCCGCGCGCGATTCAAGATTCCGCCTCTGTCATTTTTCGTCGGCCACGATCTGCTGACTCACGGCTTCGCTGCCGCGGCGATCGACCTCTTAATGTCCTTGATCATGATGAAGAGACGAAGCGGATCGTTGACTGCAGCCGTGAAGCCGAGGCGGTTGTAAAAATTCGCCGCGTCCCGATCCTTGGCGTCCACCATGACTGCGCGAACGCCGATCCTTTCCGCGGTTTTCAGCGTCTCTTCGAATGCGTGCCGAACCATGAACGCTCCAATGCCACTTCCCTGAAAGTTCCTATCGACCCCGAAACTACTGATAAGAACAACGGGAATGGGACTGTGCCCCATCCCTTGCGATATGTGCCGCGGCACCGCCGCGCGTTCAGCCTGCGCGGCAGAGAGGCAGAAGAATGCAGCTATTAGGTCTTGTGCGAGATCAACTGAAACGTACACGCGCGCCCCCCCCGCCCAGATGGCTTGGCCACTCATACTTTTGGATCCAATCGTTGAGAGCCGGGACGCCGCAATCGAACTTCTGAGCACGGTCAATGTCCGCCTGCTCCATGAGCCGAGGACGGTCGACTGGCACGCGCTAGTCCCAAGGAGCTTTCGCGCGGAACAACTCCACTAACTCGGGAATCGGTCGGGGCGGGGGTTCCAGGGCAGCAATGAATTGCTCCCAAGCGACGCCATCAAGAACGAGCATTTCACTGGTTGAAAACGCGCTGCCCGCATCGCGGACTTCGCTCTTTTCCTTAGGCCTGCGCATTGCATCACTCACAATTCAGACGATATGCCCGTTGGTATGGTGCGTCAATGTGAACACCGCGCGACGACAACAGTTGAGGGATGAACTGTTCATCCTTACGCACAATCACGCGCCATGCTTTGATCGCGTAATGGTCACCAGCCACAGTGCCACTCGCTCGCGCGCTCCCCTAGATAGTCACCACCAGGCCGGCAACACTTTCCTGAAAAGAAAAAACAAATTTGACGGAACGAAACTACCCTTGGTGGTACGGGCGTCTGAACACCACAAGATGATGTATTTTGCTGTTTTTACCCGACAATCCGCCAATGAGATGGAGCACTGCCAATTTTGGTTTCGCGGGCGTTGGCGACAAGATCGAACTTACTGTTACGATTGGAGCCCGTGAGCACTACCACCATGGGAGCAAGCGCTACGAGCCAGAATTTCGTTGAACGCGTAAAGGAACCGGGCAGCAGCGGCGCCGCCGTTCTGATCGCCGACGACGACCCCGCCATCCGCCTCGTTTTGAGGCATCGCCTCGAAGCCGACGGCCATCGCGTCGAAGAGGCAATCGACAGCGCGTCCGCGCTCGCCGCCCTGCGCACCAATCGATTCGACGTCGCGCTGCTCGACATCATCATGCCGGGCAACGGCGGTCTCGACGTACTCTCGGCGGCGCACAGCGAGACTATCCGCACGCTCATCATCGTGATCACCGCGGCCAGCACCATGAACAACGCGGTCGAGGCGATGAAGCGCGGCGCGCACGATTACCTGACCAAGCCGTTCGCCAATCTCGACCTGGTCGCGGCCGCGATCAAGCGCGCAGTGGAAGTCGGCGCGCAGGCCGCGGATCTGAATCGCCTGAAGGACGAAGTGAATCGCCAGCTCGTCGGCGGCGAAATAATCGGCCGCAGCGCCGCGATGCAAGAAGTTTACAAGCTGATCGGACGCGTCGTCACCAACGACGCTACCGTTTTGCTGAGCGGCGAGAGCGGCACCGGCAAGGAGTTGGTCGCGCGCGCGATCCATTTCAAATCCGCGCGCTGGCGCTCGCCGTTCGTCGCCGTCAACTGCTCGGCGATTCCGCACGGCCTGCTCGAGAGCGAGCTTTTTGGGCATGAGCGCGGATCGTTCACCGGTGCGTCCGAGCGGCGCTCCGGCAAATTCGAGATGGCCGACACCGGCACCATCTTCCTCGACGAAATCGGCGACCTCCCGGTCGAGTTGCAGCCCAAGCTGCTGCGCGTGCTGCAGGAGCGCGAGTTCACCAGAGTTGGAAGCGTCGAGACGCTTAAGGTCAAGGCGCGCGTGATCGCCGCGACCAACCAGAACCTCGAGACGCTGGTCGCTGCGCGCAAATTCCGCGAGGACCTCTACTTCCGCCTGCGTGTGATTCCGATCCTGATGCCGGCGCTGCGCGAGCGTCGCGACGATATTGGCGAGCTGACCGATTACTTCGTCTCGAAGGCGGTTCAGGAGATGGGCGCGCGCGCGACCACCATCAGCCCCGAAGCGCGCAACAAGCTTGAGTCCGCGGATTGGCCGGGCAACGTGCGCGAACTCGAAAATGCGGTGATGCGGGCGGCGCTGCTTGCGCCCGGCACCACCATTCGCGCCGACGACATCGAGCTGTCGCGTCCCGGCGGCGTCGGCGCCGGATCGACCCCCGCGACCGACGGCGCCGAGCTCGGCGATATCATCTCGACTCGCATCGCGGGATGGTTCGACTCTCCCGGCGGCGAAGAACCGCGCGACCTCTACCATCGTCTGGTCGCGGAGATCGAGCGTCCGCTGGTCGAGCTCGCATTGAAGCGCGCCGGCGGCAACCAAGTTCGCGCGGCGCGGATGCTCGGGCTCAATCGCAACACTCTGCGCAAGAAGATCACCGACCACAAGATCGTACTGACCAAATTTCCCGGCGGATGACGCGCCTCCCCTCGCACTTCTACGCGATGGTCGATACCGCCGGCGGACACGATCCGGTGTCGCTGGCAGAAACCCTGCTCGAGGCCGGCGCACGAATCATGCAACTGCGGCTAAAGGACGCGCCCGGCCGCGACTTCCTCGCTGCAGCGCGCGCGATCGCCGAGATGTGCCGCCGCCGAGGCGCAATTCTAATCGTCAACGATCGCGTGGACATCGCGATTCTCGCCGACGCGCACGGAGTCCATCTTGGACAGACCGATCTGCCGCTGGAAGCCGCGCGCCGAATCCTGACTTCCAACGAAAATATGATGATCGGAATCTCGACCCACAACGTCGAGCAAGCACGCGCGGCCGAAGATGCCGGCGCGGACTACATCGGATTCGGCCCGATGTATCCCGGCGGCCTGCGCAACAACGCCACCGGTAAAGGCCTCGACGGTCTCCGCGCGATCCGCGCCGCGGTAAAGATTCCAATCGTCGCAATCGGCGGAATCACCGAAGCGCGCGTCGCCGAAACCCTGGCCGCCGGCGCCGACGCAGTAGCAATCATCACCGACGTCCTAAACGCCCCCGACATCCCCGCCAAAGTCCGCTCTCTCCTCGCTATTTGAAATCCGCATAGTACTCGTTCATACTTACATACATGAAAAGTATGAAAGCACGCGTTGCGGAGCGCGGCCAAGTTACGATTCCAAAACGACTCCGGGAAAGGCTGGGAGTTAAGCCCGGTACGGTACTCGAGTTCAGCGAAGAACACGGAAGACTGATCGCAGTTAAAAGCGGCGGCCTCGATCCGGTTAGCGAGGTGCTTGGATGCCTGGGCAAGAAACTCAACACTGACGCAATAATTGCGCAGCTTCGCGGGCGGCGGTGATTACCGCGGTCGATACCAACATTCTGCTGGACGTATTTGGCGCCGATTCAAAATTTGCACCAGCCTCATCTGAAGCGCTTCGGGATTGCCTGCGAGAAGGCGCATTGGTTGCGTCGGAGGTGGTATGGGCCGAGACGGCGACCGTGTTCGGCGATGCAGGACGTTTTCGTGACGCTATGAACAAGCTAGCTGCCGCTTTCTCTCCGATGACGGAAGAGGCAGCAACCAGGGCCGCGCAGGCTTGGCGTCATTACCGCGCAGGTGGAGGTCGACGCGAACGGATCGCGGCCGACTTTCTTATCGGTGCACATGCCTTCGTCACCGCCGACCGCTTGCTTACGCGCGATCGAGGCTTCTACCGCCAATACTTCTCGGGCCTCCGAATATTGGACCCGACGACCGTACGTTAAGCGCTCGCAATCTTCGATCGTGAGAACTACGCGGTAGCGGGAATCGGGGCTGAGGGTTGCCGCGACTGCTCCGATTCGAAACTTCGGCATGAGTAGGTTACTGCCGCGCCCAGCAGGCACATCACGACGAATACTTCGAAGGCGGGCACGTAGCTGCCGGTGAGATCGTAGATCTTGCCCGCGCCGACCGGGCCGACGAACGCGCCTATCGTATTGAAGACGCCGGCGATGCCGCCGATTGACCCGAAGCGCTTGAGCCCGAGCGACTCCGCCACCAGCATCGGGACCAGCACCAACGGCGCGCCGAGCGACAGGCCGAAGATCAGCACGAATGGAATCAGAACCGCGGTTCGCCCCGCGCTGAAAATCAGCAACATCCCGACGCACGCGGCGAGGAAGTTTATGCTAAGCGCGATTCGTGCGCTCACCCGATCCGCCAGCAGGCCCATCCCGAGTTTGCCGAACGCAGCGAACACGTACACCAGGCTCATCATGCGCGCCGCGAACGATGCCGTGTAACCAAGCTCTGTGAGGTAAGTGATCAGATGCAATCCCGTGCCCGCTGCAATCGCCGCGAAGAAAAACTGCGCCGCCGAGATCATCCAGAATGAGCGGCAGCGGAACGCTTCGCGCAGCTCGAAGCCCGGCAGCGCGTCGCTGGCCTGCGCGACGCTTACGCCCTCGGCCTGCGGCGGCCGCGTCCTGACCACGAGGATTACCAGCGGAATCACGACTACGAACATCGGGATCGCGAGCGCGACGTAACCCGCGCGCCATCCGCCATGCGCAATCGCGACATCTCCGACCATCGTCATCGCGGCGCCGCCGAGCGAGGTGCCGGCGAACGTCAAGCCCATCGCAAGCCCGCGGCGCGCGCCGAACCAGTTCGCGATCACCAGCGCGCACGGCAGCAGCGTCGACGCGCCGATGCCGACGCCGAGCAGGACATAGGCGCCGAACAGCGGGCCGAACGAATCCACGCGGCTGGCGATTAGAAAAGCGACGCCGGTCATGATTGCGCCGGCGACCATAACGACCCGTGCCTCGACCCGGTCGAGCAGCCATCCGATAAGCGGAGCGCTAAGCCCCGCCGACAACGGCAGCGCGGCACCCTGCAACGTCGAGAGCTGTGCACGCTTCCATCCGAAATGTTTCAGCAGATGCGGGAAGAACAGGCCGCCGGTGTTGTAGCCGGATCCGAAAACGAACACGAGCGTGACGAAGAGGCTCGCGACGATGATCCATCCCTGTCGTTCCCGCTGCGTCATCAGATGCACCCTCGCTGAGACTTATAGCGACACAGCCGCGGATCGTCGAGGGATAACTATTCGAGCGCAGTCGTTGGGATGTAGCCCTCGAGCCCGCTCTTCATGCGGATCTTCATATAGTTCAGCGCGAGGCCAACGATATGAACGTTGTGACTCTGATGAACCTCGGCGACTTTCTTGCCCCATCGATTCGGCTTGTCGAGCACGCTGGCGTCGTGCGTGAGCACGAAGACTTTGTCGGTCGGCCTGGCGAGCTCGACCGCCGACGGATCAATGTAACCAGTCTGACCAGACTTCAGTTTCACCTGAAGATAGTAATGAGTTGAGCCGGTCACCTCGACGAATTTGCCCGACGTCAATTGCTCGATACGCTTACTGCTCTTCGCGGGCGCGGAGTAAACCGGCGAGTCCGTCAGCACCTTCAGCCGCGCCTGCGCCGGTTCAATTTCCGGTTCGCGAGCGCTGCTTCGACTCGACGCGCGATGCGCGGGCCTCATGCCTTTAGGCGCAGGCATCCAGGTTTTGCCGGACGTCGACGGACTCGTCACCGATGACGGAGAATTGACCGGCGCGGCGCCGCTTGGACCTTCGGCCGGAACGATCGACGTCGAGGGAACGTCTTCCTCTGCCATTCCCGCCGCGAAAGACGGCGTCGAAAATGCCAACGTCGCCATCACGGCCGCTACCAGAGCCATTGTCCGCGCTGAACAAGAATCACGATGAACCATCTTCCTCTTCCTCCCCCTCCTCTGAACTTGCGCAAGTATTCTAGCAAGCGCCGCACACGGTGCATCGCTCGACGTCGCACGGCGGACTCTGATGCTCATGATGCGCCTTCTTTCGTTCGGCCAGCAGAAACCATTTGTGAATGTGATGATCGATAAAGTCCCACGGCAGCAGCTCGTCGTGAACGTAGTGACGGGTGACGAAAAAATCTGGATCGGGCAGCGATGAGTTCTCGCCCGCCTCGACTTCGCGATGAATCTTCGACAGCTCGTGCCAGATTGGTCCCGAAGTTTCACAGCCCGCAGCTTCCAGTCGCTCGAGGATTCCGCTGACACGGCGATCGCCGCGCGAAACCATCGTCTGGAAGTACGCTTCGCGCGGAGATTCTGCGTCGAGCTCAACTTGCCCCAGCCGCGCGAGACGCTGGCGCAGCATCGCGACTTTTCGCTTGATCGATCGCGCGTCCTGCATCGGATCCCATTGAAACGGGGTCCACGGCTTGGGCACGAATGGATTGAGCGACACCGTCACCGAGCCAATCCGGGTGCGGCGCGCGCGAGCGCGTTCGAGCACCTTCGCGACCAGGTCGGCAATCGCGATCACGTCCTCGTCGCGCTCCTCGGGCAGACCGATCATGAAATAAAATTTCAGATTGCCGACGCCCTCGCCCAGCATCATCTCGGCCGCGCTCAGAATTTCCGCCTCGCTAAGATTTTTGTTGATGACCTTGCGCATCCGCTCGCTGCCGGCTTCCGGCGCGACCGTCACGCTTTGATTTCCGCCGCGCGCCAACGCCGACGCGAGCGCCGGCGAAATGCAATCGGCCTTCAGCGACGACGGCGACAGACGCCCGCCGCGATCGACGACCGCCGACGCGATGTCGGCGACGCCGGGCACGCTCGCCATCTCGGCCCCCACCAGCCCGATCACTTTGCGTTCGCCAAGACCACGCTCGGCCTCGGCAATCAACATTTCAGGCGCGCGATAGCGGATTGGCCGATACATAAATCCCGCCGCGCAGAAACGGCATCCCCATTGGCATCCGCGACTCGCCTCGACCAGGAACATGTCGCCGAAGACGCTCTCCTCAGTGAGAATCAGCGACGAGGTGGTGAAGCGATTGAGGTCGCGAATCAGGCGGCGATTCACCTGAGCGCTGCCCGGACCGCCGTATTTCACCGTCGCGAGGCGGCCTGCGTCGTCGTAAACGGGCGCGTAGAAGTCGGGCAGATATGCGCCCGCAACCGATGCGAGTTCGCGCAGTTGATTCGGCGATGCCGCGCGTCGCGTCCCATCGCTCGATGAACTCCGGCACCATCTCCTCGCCCTCGCCAATCAGAAACAGATCGATGAAATCGGCGATCGGTTCGGGATTGAGAAAAACTGCGGAGCCACCGGCGATGATCAGCGGAAAATTGCGGCCGGCGCGATCGGCTCGGCGAGCGGGAATCCCCGCCATCCGCAGCACGCTCAGGACGTTGAGATAATCCGTCTCGAAGGAAATCGAAAACGCGAGAATGTCGAAGTCGGAGAGCGGACGGCCGCGCTCGAACGATACGAGACGCTCGCCGCCCTCACGGAAAGAATCGCGCTCGTCCTCGTCGGGCAGAAATGCGCGATCGGCGGCGACAGAAGTATCGGATTCGAAGATATGGAACACGGCCTGGAAGCCGAGATTCGCCATGCCGAGACGGTAGGTGTTGGGATAGATGACGCAGACGGAAATGTCGCCGCCGGGCTGGCGTGCGTAGAGCACTCTTTCGCGCGCGATGCGCTCGAGCGCGCGCTTACGCGGATACATTCGCCGTCTCCAACATGATCACACAGAGTATCGCCGCGCGGATAGCACGCTCAAGAGGAGTGTCGAAGTCACTGGGGCTCAGCGCTTCCACGCCATGTAAGCGAAAAATTCGGGCGGTTCACCCTTGAGAATGCCCGAAGGCTCGACCGCCAGAATCGCAGCGCGCAGGTCGCGTTCGAAAGCGTCGACGCGGTCCCCGAGCACCCGCCGGCTGCAGAACGACATCGAGAATAGATTCCCTATCATCGAGTCGACAGTCCATTCGACATCGAACGATTCGCTGTAGCTGACGAGATCCTCGAAGCGCGAGCGCGCGATGTATGCCTCATGACGCTCTTCGGGCGGCGGCCCAGGATTCTCCCAAGACTGTTGTCGATCCGGCAGATAGCGCTTGAGCACCGTGTTGATCGCGGCGCGCCACCGCGTCGGTGGCGGACGAGGAATTGGATCACCATGGCCCACCACCGCGATGCCGCCGTCAGGCGTTACCAGATCGTAGAGCGCTTCGAGCGTGCCCGCGCGATCCATCCAGTGGAACGAGTTGCCCATCGTGACGAGGCGGAACTGTCCGAGCGAGGGCGACAAATCCTTCGAGCCACCGGATCGCCACTCGATATTGTTGATGCCGCGTTCGCGCGCGACACGCTCGCCTTCCGCACGCATGCCGTCATCGGGATCCATCGCGAGGACATTTTCGAAGAGATGCGCCAGCGCAATCGCAACTGGACCGGGTCCGCAACCGAGATCGAGCAGCCTGCCAGTGCCGTCGAGTTGAAAATTCTCACGCAGAAGGCTGACCAGCGACGGCGGATACTTCGGACGATACCGCGAGTAGTACCACGCGGTCCCTTGGTAAATACTCAGATCGTACTTTTCGGTTTCGCTCACGGACGGGAAATTATCACATCGTGATGCGATCGGGGCGCGTGTAGATGTTGAAGCTGCCGTCGCGCAGGAAGCCGACGAGCGTCGTGCCGATTTCTTCAGCCAGCTCGACCGCCAGCGACGATGGCGCCGAGACCGCTGCGAGAATCGGGACACCTGCGGCCGCGGCTTTCTGCACGATCTCGAAACTGAGTCGCCCGCTCACCATCATTATATGATGCGCCAGCGGAACTAGCGCGTTCGTCAGCGCGAATCCGATCACTTTATCGACGGCGTTGTGACGCCCGACGTCCTCGCGGATCGCGATCATCGCACCGTCCAGTGAGAAGATCGCGGCGCCGTGAAGACCTCCCGTCGCGGCAAACACGCGCTGACCCGCGCGAAGTTTCTGCGACAGCGAGAGCAAAACGGGAGGTGCGATGCGTGCGGAATCCGCCGGCGGAGTCACGCGGCGTCGAATCGAGTCGATACTGGTTTTGCCGCATACGCCGCAGCTCGAGCTCATGACGAAATTGCGCTTGAGGCGGGCGCGCAACCCGTCGGCGGGCACGTTCAGCACGATGTCTATAGCGTTCGGCTCAGGTGCACCCCTGCGTCCACGCACGCGTCGAATCTCACCGAGCTCCGTCGCGTCATTTATAAATCCTTCCGCGAAAAGAAATCCGGCCGCGAGCTCCTCGTCATGACCGGGAGTGCGCATTGTGAGCGTGAAGCGGCGGCCGGCGAGTCGAATCTCCAGCGGCTCTTCGACCGCGAGTGTCTCAGTGCGTTCGGAAGTCGCGCCCCCATGCCATTTGATAGCGCGATGCTCGCGAACCTCGTCGCGAGCGGCTCCGGCTACATCGTCGTCGGGTCGGATGTGCGCGGTTTCGGTTTTCATCCCTCGCCCACTTCTTCTGTTTCAACCACCGACTCGGTCGCGATGAACGCAACCGCTTCGCGCACCAGCGGGCTCAGCTCGTCGCCACCCTTTGCGACGTAGTCGACAATCTCGCGGCGCATTCGAGCCTCCCAGAAATTGCGGAGATGGTTCGCGACGCCCTCGACGGCTTCCTCTTGATCCGAATACCCGGCGAAGTACGCGCCAATGTCATTAGCCATCATGACGAGATGATGAATATCGGTTGCTTGCGCATCGCGAATAGCCACTCGACTCTGCTTGTGGCCGTTGCCACCGTGTTCCGGCGACACCTGAACGGCGGTGACCTTGAACTCGGGACAGTTGGTCGCCCAATCGGAATGGTCCGTCATTAGATCGTTGGTGCGCGATTCCGGATGATGAAACGTAGTATATACCACGCCGGGTTGGACGCGTTCCGTGACGTGCGCGCGCAAGCGAGTCTCGCCGCGGCGCGCCCGCACCTGGAGCCAATCTCCGGCGCGGATGCCGCGCAGCTCGGCGTCACTCGGATGTATCTCGAGGACGTCCTCGGCGTGCATCCCGGCGTTCAGCGTCCGCCGCGTCTGCGTACCTACATTATACTGACTGAGTATTCGACCAGTAGTCAGTATCAGCGGATATTCGCTATTGGTGCGCTCCTCAGTGGGTACATACTCGGTAATCGTGAACTTACCTTTGCCGCGCACAAAGTGATCGGCATGCATCGTGGGAGTACCAAATGGCGCGCTGTCGTTGCATGGCCACTGCACGGAGCCGAGCCGTTCGATCTTTTTGTAGCTGACACCGGAGAACGTAGGGGTCAGCGCAGCGATCTCGTCCATGATTTCCGACGGATGCGAGTACTTCATCGGATAGCCGAGCGCGGTCGCGAGCTCGCAGGTGATTTCCCAGTCTTCCTTGCCGGCCAGTGGCGCGGCGACCTTGCGCACCATCGAGATTCGGCGCTCGCTGTTGGTGAAAGTGCCGTTCTTTTCGAGGAACGACGAGCCGGGCAGGAAGACATGCGCGTATTTCGCGGTCTCGTTGAAAAATAAATCCTGGACGACGACGCATTCCATTGCGCGCAGCGCAGCCGCGACGTGATGCCCGTTCGGCTCGGATTGCGCGACGTCTTCGCCTTGCACGTAGAGACCCTTGAAGCTGCCGTCGAGTGCGGCGTCGAACATGTTGGGAATGCGCAGGCCGGGTTCGGGATCGACGCGCACGCCCCACGCGGCGTCGAAGGTCGCGCGCACAACTTCGTCGGAAATGTGCCGATAGCCGCTGAATTCATGCGGAAACGAACCCATGTCGCACGAGCCCTGCACATTGTTCTGCCCGCGCAGCGGATTCACGCCGACGCCCGGCCGCCCGATGTTGCCGGTCGCCATCGCGAGATTCGCGATGCCGAGCACCATCGTACTGCCCTGGCTGTGCTCGGTGACGCCGAGTCCGTAGTAGATCGCGCCGTTGGGAGCGCTCGCATACAGACGCGCAGCCGCGCGAACCTTGTGCGCTGGCACGCCGGTGATTTTCTCCATCGACTCCGGCGAATTGCGCGGCTCCGCGACAAACTTCTTCCACGCCTCGAATTCGTGCTCGTCGCATCGCGCGGCTGCGAACGCTTCGTCGGTGAGTCCCTCGGTCACAACCACGTGCGCGATCGCATTGATCAGCGCGACGTTAGTGCCGGGGCGAATTTGCAGATGATACGACGCTTGTACGTGCGGCAGCCGCACAATTTCGGTGACGCGAGGATCGACGACGATCAGCTTCGCGCCCTGGCGGATTCGACGCTTCATCTGCGCCGCGAACACCGGATGCCCCTCGGTGACGTTCGCGCCGATCACCATGATCACGTCGGCCTGCATCACCGAATCGAAATCCTGGGTCGTCGCCGAGGTGCCGAACGCGGTCTTGAGTCCGTAGCCGGTCGGCGAATGACAAACGCGCGCGCAGGTATCGACGTTGTTGTTGCCGAACGCGGCGCGCACCAGTTTCTGCACGAGAAAAGTTTCCTCGTTGGTGCATCGCGAGGACGTAATCGCGCCGACTGCGCCGCGCCCGTGTTTTTCCTGGAGGCGCCTGAACTCCGACGCTGCGTATTCGATCGCGTCGTGCCACGAGACCTCGCGCCACGGCGCGTCGATCGATTTGCGAATCAGCGGGCGCGTGACGCGATCCGGATGCGTCGTGTAGCCCCACGCGAAGCGGCCCTTGACGCACGAATGCCCGTGATTGGCCTGCCCGTTGGGATTGGGCACCATCCGCGCGACGAGGTCGCCCTTCATCTCGGCGCGGAACGAGCATCCGACGCCGCAGTATCCGCAGGTCGTCACGACGCTATGATCCGGCTGGCCGAGTTCGACAACGGATTTTTCCATCAAGGTCGCGGTCGGACACGCCTGCACGCACGCGCCGCACGAAACGCATTCGGACGCCGAGAACGGACCGTTCTGTCCCGGAGAAATCACCGACGAAAATCCGCGCCCGTCAATCGTCAACGCGAAGGTGCCCTGCACTTCCTCGCACGCGCGGACGCATCGCGAGCACACGATGCATTTCGACGGATCGAAAGTGAAGTACGGATTCGATTGATCCTTGTCCGCGTGCAGATGATTGGCGCCGTCGCCGTTCCGATAGCGCACTTCACGCAGGCCGACCGCGCCCGCCATGTCCTGCAATTCGCAATTGCCGTTGGCGGGACAGGTCAGGCAGTCGAGCGGGTGATCGGAAATGTAGAGCTCCATCACGCCGCGCCGCAGTCGCGCGAGCGCGGGACTTTCGGTGCGCACTTTCATTCCGGCCCGCACCGGAGTCGTGCACGAAGCCGGATAACCGCGTTGGCCTTCGACTTCGACCAGGCACAAACGGCACGAGCCGAACGGTTCAAGCGAATCCGTCGCGCACAGTTTCGGGATATGGATTCCGGCCTCGTCGGCCGCGCGAATCACCGACGTACCTTCAGGGACCGCGACACTGCGACCGTCGATTTCGAGCGCGACCGTTGGAGCGCCGGGACGAAGTGGTGTGACGAAATCTCTATCGCTGCGCGATCGCATAATTATTGCCAACTCCTGAAGTGGAGATCGTCAGGTCGTCGCCGATGAAATCGACATCGCGCGCCTGTCAGACCGAAGTCCTCGGGAAAATATTTTAGCGCACTCAGAACCGGCAACGGCGTAAGGCCGCCGAGCGCGCACAGCGAGCCAAACTTCATCGTGTCGCATAAATCGCGAAGCACTTCGAGATTCTCGCGCGGCTTGCGGCGATTGACAATGTCGTCGATCAGCTCGGTGCCGCGAATCGATCCGATTCGGCACGGCGTGCACTTGCCGCACGATTCATTGGCGCAAAATTCCATCGCATAGCGCGCCATCCGCGCCATATCGACGGTATCATCAAACACGACGACTCCGCCGTGGCCCAGTATTCCGCCGCGCGCCGCGACTGATTCAAAGTCCATCGCCACGTCGAGCATCGATTCGGTGAAATATGCGCCTAGCGGCCCTCCGACCTGCACTGCGCGAACCGGTCTGCCGCTGGCAGTGCCGCCGCCGTATTCGTACACGAGTTGGCGAAGCGTCACGCCCATCGCGGTTTCGATCAGGCCGGGACGCTTCGCGTTGCCGGCGAGTTGAAACGGGATCGTGCCGCGTGAATTTCCCGGGCCGAAGTCTCGAAAAAATTCCGCGCCGCGGTCGACGATGATCGGCACCGTCGCAAACGAGACCACGTTGTTAACCAGGGTCGGCTGGCCGAACAGTCCTTCGATAGCGGGAATCGGCGGCTTGAAGCGGACCATCCCGCGGCGGCCCTCGATACTTTCCAGCATCGCAGTTTCCTCGCCGCAGATGTACGCGCCGGCGCCGAGGCGAAGCTCCAGCTCGAACGACTTGCCGGTACCAAGTAGGTTCGCGCCAAGGTATCCATTTGAATAGCTAGTCGCGATCGCTTCGATTAGTGCGCGCCTTGCGTGCGGGTACTCAGATCGAAGGTAGATGTATCCTTGCGTTGCGCCAACGGCGAGCGCCGCAATCGTCATGCCTTCGATCAGCACGAAAGGATCGCCTTCCATGATCATGCGGTCGGAAAACGTGCCCGAGTCGCCTTCGTCGGCGTTGCAGACGACAAACTTCGGTGTGGCCGTCGCATCAGCCGCAGTCTTCCACTTGATGCCGGTCGGAAATCCCGCACCGCCCCGGCCGCGAAGACCCGACTTGGTGACCTCGGCGACAACCATGTCTGCCCCGATCTCGATTGCACACGCGAGGCCTCGATATCCGCCGTTCGCGACGTAGTCGTCGAGCGACAGCGGGTCGGTCAGGCCCGCGCGCGCGAACGTCAGCCGGGTTTGCGACTTGAGCCAAGGTATTTCGCTGGCGACGCCGAGTCGCAGGCGATGCTCGCGACCGTCGAGGAATTTCGCATCGAACATCGACGCCACGTCACTCGCCGCGACTGGCCCATATGCGATCCGTGCGCCATCGGTCGCGACTTCGACCATCGGCTCGTGCGAGAACATCCCGCGCGAACCATTGCGCACTATCTTTATGTCCAACTTGCGCGACGACGCTTCTCTGCGAATCGCGTCGGCGACCGTATCGGCGCCGAGTGACACCGCGCTCGAGTCGCGCGGGACATATAATATTGAATTCTTCATTTGCAACGCCGTGACATGACGCTTACTCGGCGATTCGCTTCGAGTGTCCGATCCAGTAACGATCCTTGATTAGCCGCTTATACAGTTTGCCGGTCGGATGGCGCGGCAGCTCCTTGTCGAAATCAATTGTCCGGGGGCATTTGATCGCGGACAGGTGCGCACGGCAGAAACCGATCAGCTCCGCTTCGAGAGCCGGCCCGGCCTGCTTGATATCGACCGGCTGCACCACGGCTTTGACTTCCTCGCCAAAATCTTCGTTGGGCACGCCGAACACTGCGACGTCCTCGACCTTCGGATGAGTCGCGAGCAGGTTTTCCGCCTCTTGCGGATAGATGTTCACGCCGCCGCTGATGATCATGTTTGCCTTGCGATCGGTCAGGTAGAGGTAGCCGTCGCGATCGAGATAGCCGATATCGCCGAGCGTCGACCATCCCTTGTCGTTGCGCGAGCTTTTCGTTTTCTCGGGATCGTTGTGATATTCGAATGTGCCGCCGCCTTCGAAAAAGATCGTCCCCGCTTCTCCGGTCGGAAGCTCAGCTCCGTCCTCGTCGACGATGTGTACCTTTCCGACCAGCGGCTTGCCCACCGACCCCTTATGCAGCAGCCACTCCGCGCTGTCGATCGCGCAAAACCCGTTGCCCTCGGTGCCCGCATAATATTCGTAAATTTTCGGCCCCCACCATTCGATCATCTGTTCCTTGATCGCGATTGGACACGGCGCGGACGCGTGGATGACCACCTTCAGGCTCGAATGATTGTACTTGCGGCGCGTCGGCTCCGGCAGTTTCAGCATCCGGATGAACATCGTCGGCACCATCTGTGTATGCGTCACCCGATACTTTTCGATGAGCGCGAGCGACTGTTCCGCGTCGAAGTGCTCCATGACGATCACGGTGCCGCCAATCCGATGTATCGCCATCGTGAATTGCAGGGGCGCCGAATGATAAAGTGGCGCCGGCGACAGGTAGATCATCTCGGGAGTCGCCTGGTACAGCCCCGCCAGCAGCATGCCGATCGGACTCGGCGCGCCCAGCGGTTGTCCGGTTAGCCGATGCTTCACGCCTTTGGGCTTGCCGGTGGTGCCCGAAGAATAGAGCATCGCGGCGCCTTCGGTTTCGTCGGCAATCGGAGTCGGCGGCTGCGCGCTAACCGCGTCCTCCCACGATTCATAATTCGCTATCGTCCCGTCGATCATGTAGCGCTTGATGCTGCGCGGAATCATCCCGGCCGCGTCCATCTGGCTTGCGACGTCGGCCATCGCGCGCGTCGTGATGAAAACTTTCGCGCCGGAGTCATTGACGATGTAAGCGAGTTCCTCGGCCGTCAAACGTGAACTGATCGCGGTGTAGTAGAGTCCGGAACGCTGCGCCGCCCAGAGAACCTGGTGATAGCGAGGATGATTCTCGGCGAACAGTGCGATCGTGTCGCCCGGCTTGAGTCCAAGCGAACGGAATAGACTCGCGGCGCGATTCGACTCATCGTCGAGCTCGCGATAAGTGACCACCTTGCCGGTCGCCGCCATGATGTAAGCGGCCTTGTCAGGATTGCTCTTCGCGTGAATTCCGGGATGCATCAGTTGTCCGTCGCGCCGTCGTTGAGAAGTGTTAACAATACCGTGGTCATCCGGAGCGCCCCGCACGAGATACTGAAAAAAGGATTTCGTCGAAACGGTCTGGAGTGACGCGGCCGTAGAGATCGTCGCCGACGACAATTGCCGGCGAGCATGCGCAGTTGCCGAGACAGTAGACCGGCTCGAGGGTGAAGTCGCCGTCGGCGCTGGTCTGTCCGAATTCAATTCCAAGGCGCGCCTGAATATGTTGTGCGAGCGCGACCGCGCCCATCGCCTGGCACGACTCGGCGCGGCATACGCGGATGATTTTCCGGCCGTGCGGCCCGGTGCGAAAATCATGGTAGAAGCTGATGACGCCGTGGACCTCGGCGCGCGAGAGGTTCAACGCGCGCGCGATCGCCGGCACCGCTTCGACCGGGACGTAACCGACGCGGTCATTCACCGCATGCAGCACCAGCATCAGAGCACCGGGCTTGTCGGCGAGACCGGCGGTGATGTCGTCGATCATGCGCGAGTCAAAGCCGGCATTGCCGTTTTTCGAATTCATCTCAGCCACTTCAATCGCTATACCACGATTGATGCTATCTGATCTTGATCCGCCCGGTTGCATATTGCAACCTGACTATTGCGCGGCGCCTTGGAGGTTCAGATGATTCGCAAATTCAAGTTTGAAGACGAGATGCATGAAAGTCTCCAATGCGTCCCGATGGCGGTGCGGCGCAAGCTCGATCGCGTCGGCCTGAAAATCGGGCTCGAGCAATGGAAGTCGCTCGACCGCGGCGAGCGTATCGCCATCTGCCATTTCCCGGTCGATTCGGCCGAGGAATGCGACGGGCTCGGCGTGTTTATCCGCGAGGCGATGAAGCGCCGCTTCGGGGTCGAGCCGAAAGTTCTAAGCGACGCGCAAAGAGCGTCGGCAGAACCGCCGGCGACGCCGCCAAGTCGAGTCATCGCAAATGCGCGCGCAGCAGGCTTCGATCTAGGCACCGAAGTCTGGTCGCGCCTCGACAGCGACGAACGCTTCGCGCTGATGAAGATGGCCGACGCAGAAACGCCGAGCCACAATCTCGCCGCGGCGCTAAAAGAGTTCAGCGTCCCCCGCGATCACGCGAGTTAATCTTGAGCCGCGCGCGCGGCCCTTGCCATATAACCCATCATCTGGAGTCCGGCCTTCGCGTGCCGACTTGAGCGACATTGCCCGCCAGCGTCACCCCAACGTTTTGAACATCACCCACCGGGCACACTCCAGGCCGAAACATCGCGGTTATCTCCAGGTTGGCGTTCACCGCGCCAATGAACCTGCTCTTTGCTTTGAGCGTGACCGTATATTTGCATGTTCCACCGGCCTTCAACCGGCTGATTGTCGTGCAGCTGCCACCAGTCACCGCGAAGTCTTTAGGATCGCTGCCCGTGATCGCTGTTGAAAGACCAAGCAACGCTACCGGCGCACTACTCATGACTTCGAGAGTCTTTGCGATCGGATGTCCTTCCGCGGCGTCTCCAAAGGCGAGAGTGCCGGCGGGAGTTGTGGTCAGGTACAAAAAGCTCGGACTGCATCGCGGGGTCGCCGTCCCGCTCGGAGTGGGTGTCGCCGTCGAGGTTGCAGTTGGCGTTCCGGTCGAGGTCGCAGTCGCGGTGATAGTTGCAGTCGCCGTCGCAGTTGGGGTCGCCGTTGAGGTCGCGCCGGTTGCCGTAGCTGTCGGAGTGGCGCTGCTGGTTGCGGTTGCTGTTGCAGTCACAGATGCAGTAGCGGTCGCCGTCGGAGTCGAGGTCACTGACGAAGTTGCGGTTGCGGTCGCCGACGAAGTTGCTGTCGCCGTCGGCGTCGCAGTTGGCGTAGCCGTTGCGGTTGGACTGCCCGATATGAGGCCAAAGATTACCGTGTAGTTGACGTTCTGCGTGCAATTGAATCCGCCCGAGTTGTCGTCGTATTGAAACGGGTACTGATTGGGACAGGCCTCGGTGATTGTTTGGTAGAAGGGCTTACCGCCCCCAGCTACCTTTGCGGCCGCCTGCCATTCCGGATTCAGCAAGCCACCCTCTCCCGAGTAGAACGGGCTCGTGAAGGTCCCGAGACCGACGTTCTCCGTGGAGATGGGCGGGACGCACGCGGTCGGCACGTCCGCAGAGGTGGTACTTACGCAAGTGTATCCATAGGCCAGCCCGCCATCATTGCCGAGATATTCTCCGCATGGCTGGCCGACCGCAGCGGCGCCGCATTTTCCAGCGACGTTGCAGATTCCGACATCGGCGGGAAATCCCGGCACCACACCCATTTCGCAGGTTTGTCCGGGTGCACAATCGAGGTTGCCCCAGCATACCGGCGTACCTCCATTGGACGAGATCATCGTCTGGTATTGATTCGCGTTGTCTATAACTCCCGAATAGTTCTTGACCAGGTACATATCCACGTAGTCAGCGCCGTCAGCCGTGAAGCCGGATCCGCTGGGAACCGCGCTGCAGCATTGGAGCGCTCCGTCGTTGGATGGGGTCGTGCAGTTCGGGTCGATACTGGTGCATTGGTCGCCAGGATCGTTGCATCCGATCACGCAGGTGTTGTTCACGCATGCGCCGCTTTGGCAAAAGAGTCCGGCACCGCACGGGATAGGTCCGACGGTCGCGCTCGGTGGTGTGGTAATCTGCAGGGCCGCGGCACAGGTAGTGAGCAGATCGGAGACGCATTTGGATCCCTGGCAAGTTCCCGAGGGCGGGACCGAGAGCTTAACCTCGATCGGCACGTTGTACCCGGAGGCGAGGCTGACGTCGTAGTAGGTCAGGTTGTCGTTCTGATCGACGGTCGGCTCAAACAGAGAAGTCGGCCCCGAAGGACCTATCCTGGTTATTGTCTTTTTTGAACTGGTGGTACACGAGTACTGCCCGTTGCAGTCCCCGGTCGCGCAAATCGGTGTGACGAGGCAATATTTACTGTCGAAGCAGATCGCATTGGATGGATTGCCGGGGAATTGCGACTGGCAGTACGCGTCGGTGTTATTCGGCTTGTTGCAATCCGGGACGCATCGCCCGCCGAAGCAGTCCTCACCAGCGCCGCATTTGTTCGTTTTGCTGCAGCTGGTCGGATAGTAAGTGTCGAACTGGCATTCGGTGCGGGCCCAGAAGTTCGCGCTCGCGTAGCCCTTGGGCAGGCAAAGATTCACCGAGTTGCCCGATTCAATTTCCCAATCGATGTCGCCCTTTACCATCGGCGCGATGACGGACGGACCCTGCTCGCCAAGCCAAATTGGATAGCCCAGCTTGTTTTTGAACTTTACACCGACGGCATTGGCCCCGCAGCTCGGGGGCGCGGCCGATGAATTGTTCGCGTAAGCTACGCTCGCGCCCCCAAATGAGAGCACGGCGATCGCCACGATAGCCCCAATAGCAAAAATCCCCCTGCGTACCATACCAACGCTCCTCCCCTTGAGCCTGCCGGCCAGCTTCGAGCTACGAAAAGTATGATTCTAATACAGTCTGTCGCTCCACGAAGCAATGTGAACCTCGAGAAATCTTTTTTCGGTGAATTTTTATCTGGATACGCCAAGGCTGCGCGCGAAGTGCAGAATTCGGCGCCGCCGGATCGGCTATCTGGTCAGGGAAAAGACTTGAGACGCACTTGTCCAACGCTGGCTTGCAGCGGACAGCTGCGAGCAACGCGCCTGTGTTATTTCCCCGTGCCAGTCATCTTCACAGTCTGCGCTCGACCGTTGGCGTTATCGGTGATCGTCAGCGTGCCGGTCTGCTTCCCCGCTACACTCGGAGCAAATGTCACCGAGATCGTGCACGAGGAGCCAGCCGCCAGGCTCGCCGGGCAGTTGTTGGTCTGCTCAAACACACCCGGATCGGAAATCATCTCGATCAACACCGGGTGGCCCATATGCTTCTTGCTGCTCTTGGGATTGGACACCTTAACTTTTTTCGGATTGCTCGTCGTTCCATGGATCGTCTTGGGGAACTTGAGCACCTTCGGCTTGATCTTGAGCGTCACCGGCACTGGGGTCGGCGTTGGGGTGGCCGTTGGGGTTCCAATCGTCGGCGTTGACGTCGGGGTAGGAGTTGAACTGCCGCCGTTCGAGGGCGTTGCCGTTGGCGTTTTGGAGGAAGTCGAAGTCGCAGTCGCGGTGGCGGTTGCGGTAGGCGTTGGCATGCTCTGCTGATTGAACTGGGTCACAAACGCATTGCTGGAGCCGCCGCCGAAGGTGTTTTGGAACGCGTTGTGAGTGGGGAAATCGGCCGAGCTGGTAGACCCTGTGATATCCGCGTTGCCAGCGGAATCGACCGCAATACCATAGGCGATGTCGCCATCGGCGCCGCTACCGCCGACATAGGTCGAATACAGCAACGACGCCGCTCCTGAAGCTGACGGGTCGAACTTGGCCACGAATGCGTTGATGACGCTGTTGTCCATACTCTGGTAACTGTTCTTGATTGGGAAGTTCAAAGAGCTCGTCCATCCCGTGACGTAGGCCAGGCCCGCGGAATCGACCGCTATCCCCAAGCCTCGATCAGTGCCGTTGCCGCCCAGGTAGGTCGAATAGAGTAAACCTGCCGATCCCGAAGCGGTCGGGTCCAGCTTGGTAACGAAGACGCTTTCGGTGACATCAAAGGTGCTCTGGAAGGCATTCTTGATCGGAAAGTCGGTCGAGGTCGTACCTCCTGTGACATAGGCTTTGCCCGCGGAATCGACCGCGATTGCGTGGCCTTCGTCGATTTCACCAGCGCTGCTCCCGCCAAGATAGGTCGAATAGAGCAGCGACGCCGCACCGGTCGCCGCCGGATTGAACTCGGCCACGAAGGCCCTGATTGGGCCGCCGTTGAACGCGGTCTGCAAGGCGCTCGCGGTAGTCGGGAAGTCGTTGGATTCCGTGTAACCTGTGACGTAAGCATTGCCTCCGGAATCAACCGCTATGCCGTCAACATAGTCCTGAGTGCTGCCGCCGAGATAAGTCGAATACAGCAGCGATGCGGCTCCTGTAGCTGTCGGATCAAACTTGGCCACGAAGCCGGTAAAGCCGCCGTGGGCGTCGGCGTTATTAGTGATCTGGTAGGCATTCATCAGGGACACGTTGGTCGAGTAGGTCTGGCCGGCAACGTACACGAAGCCTCCGGAATCGACCGCGATGCCAAGGCCTTGCTCACCCCGAGGGCTGCCGCCGAAGTATGTCGAATAGACGAGCGTGCCGCCGGTTGGGTCGAGTTCGGTTACGAAGGCGTCCAGGCCAAACGGGTCGGCGACCTTGAAGGCGCTTGCCGTGGTTGGAAAGTTGTTCGAGTTCGTCTCCCCCGTAATATAGGCGCTGCCTGCGGAATCAACCGCGATGCCATTCGCGAAGTCATTGACTGGGACCGGATCACCTACGGCAACTAGCGCGGTGCTGCCGCCCAGGTAAGTCGAATAGATCAGCGATTCCGCTCCTGATGCCGCCGGGTCAAGCTTGGCCACAAAGACGGAAGCGCAGGTTGTGGTTCCCGACGGGCACGTATTGTAGAGCGCATTCGAAGTGGGGAAGTCGGCTGAGGTCGTCTGTCCTGTGACGTAAACGTTGCCTTTGGAATCAGCCGCTATTCCGGCGGCATAGTCGCCGCGGCTGCCGCCGAGGTAGGTCGAATAGAGCAGCGTCGGATCGATCACTATCGGACGCCTGCGGTCGTAGGCCGCCACCTTGAAAGTCGCTTCGTGCGCGCCGCGTAACTTCCATCCGCCCGCCACCGTCCGCCGCTGGCCGCCGCCCTCCTCGTAAATCGCCGGCGCATGTTCGATCAGTTTGCTATCGCCCGCCTGCACCACCAGGTTGCCCAACTGGTCGAGCGCAAGCTTGTTTCCACCCTTGAAGCCCAATCGGATCTCATTCGGATCGGCGCCCGGCGCAAGGCGGAAATCGTACTCGAGCTGGCCCTGCGCGCTGCCGTGATAGATCAAGTCGATTCCAGGATAGACATTCTCGAGTTCGACTTTCGCGTAGTTGGGAACATCGGTACGCCATTTCTTAGGATCATTGCCGATAAAATAATTCGACCTGGCAGCCATACGATCGATGCCCTCGATGTGCGGCGCACGCGTCGCCCCGATGAGCGCAATTCTCACGACGGCGGTCTCGCTTTTCTCCGACTCTTTTGGTGTCGCTCCTGCGCTTTGCCGCCGCACGAGCAGATAAGGATAAGAATTCTTCGAGCGCGAGGGCATCGAGAGTACCGCCTCGTCCGAAGTCACGAACAATGTGCAGCCTGCCCCGCGAGATAGGAACTTCACGCGCGGGTCGCTCTGGCCGACGTTCGGCTCGAAGGTCATCGGCAAGCTCGCGAAACTGATGCGCGCCGACACTCGATTCGATTCTTTGGATGGCGCCGAGGGCTCGCTGCCGCGGGCAACGGGTGAACCGCTGGCTGGCGTGGTGGCCAACTGCGTGTGCGCGACCCGTGGTTTTGGAAAAAGAATCAGGATGGTAAGAAAGAGTGCACAGACAGCCAGCCCGATAGCACGCATGATGTCCCTCCGTCTGGTATGCGGTCGGGACGGTGCCTTCACTGCGAACCGGCGATTACCAAGCCGCTAAGTAGCCTCTCGAGGCGTGAATTGTCAATGCGCAGATATACCAAACGCATCATAAGCAATAGGCGCCGGCTGGCTAATTCACGTGCGCGTGAAAATGATCGAGCAGTGCGCGGCCCTTGCCAAGTTTGAAACTGTGCTTGAGGGCGGCGGTCACGTAGCGTTTCGCGCCGCGGACGGCGGCCTCGAGGCTCGCGCCGCGCGCGAGATGCGCTGCAATTGCCGCTGAGAAGGCGCATCCTGTGCCGTGCGCGCCGCCGCCGGCGATGCGCGGGCTCTTGAGCTCGATGAAGCGGCGGCCGTCGTAAAATAAATCCGTTGCCGACGCGTTGTCCTTGCGATGGCCGCCCTTGATGACGACCGCGCGCGCGCCGAGCTTCACTATCTTGATCGCGGCCTCTCGAATCGCTGCGTCGGAATCGATTCGGATGCGCGACAGCACTTCGGCCTCGGCAATATTCGGCGTGACGATGCGCGCGATCGGGAGCAGCCGTTTTCGAATCGCGCGTTCGCCCTTCGGGCCAATCAAAAGTGCGCCGCTGCTCGACACGATCACTGGATCGACCACCGGTGCAGGCAGTTTGAGCCGTTCGATCGCGCGCGCGACTGCCTTGACGATCGCGGCGTTGGCGAGCGCGCCGGTTTTGACCGCGCGTGGAACGCATTCGAGGGCGAGCGTATCGAGTTGCGCCTCGACCATCTCGACAGACACGTTTTCGACGTCCGCAACCCGGAAACTGTTCTGCGCGATTATTTCGGTGACGACGGAATAGCCATAGACGCCAAGTGCGGCGAAGGTCTTGAGGTCGGCCTGCAGGCCGGCGCCGCCACCTGGGTCGATTCCGGCAATCGTTAATGCGACGGGATGTTTCGAGTTGGGAGAGGCCAAGAATGGGCTCTGATGCGTTGTGAAAGATCTTATCTAAGCGCGCGGTTCAGCGAAAGATCCAAGCCGAGTTGATCCGTCGGCGAACCGTGATACTTTGCCTAAGTTAGCAATGCAATCGATGCTGCGAGGCGTATGGCGGTAAGAGGCGAATCGGAATTTCTCAATCTCCCGTTCCAGGAGAAGCTGGAGTTCCTGTACGGCCTGCCTGCGCGTCAGAAGCGCGACCTGATTCTGTCGGCGCCCGAGGCTGAACGCCTGGTGCAGTCGTTTTCGCCCGAGACGCTTTTCTACACGCTCAAGGAAATCGGCAGCGCCGATGCCGGCGACCTGCTGAGCCTCGCGATGCCCGAGCAGGTCAAGTCGCTGTTCGATCTCGATTGCTGGAATCGCGATCGCCCCAACGTGCATCGGATGCGCGAGTGGATCGAGGCGATGGCTGACGGCGGGCGGCGCAAGCTCGCCGACGCGCTGATGGGTCTCGACATGGAGATGATGTCGATTCTGCTGCGCGGGTACATCAAGGTGCATCGAATCGACGACGCCGCCTCGTCGCCCGACGCGACTGCGAACCGCTTCGCGCAGTACGACGAAAATTACCTGATCGAGTTCATCCGTCACGACGCCATTTCGCAGCACATCTCGGATTTTATCGAAGAGGCGTTCGAGCGCGACTACAACTACTTCGGCGGCCTGATGGAGGAAATCTATTGGGGCGTCGAGGCCGAGCTCGAGGAAGAGGCCTACCAGTTCCGGCGCGCGCGCCTCAGCGATCGCGGGTTTCCCGACTTTTTCGAGGCGCAAAGTGTCTTCGCGTACATCAAGCCCGATCAGTTTCTGAAAATTCGCGCCGCGTATGAGCCGCCGAGCCGCGCCGATTTGCCCGATGACAACGAAGTGATCGCGCCTGAGATGGCGCCCGCGATTGCCGACGGCGACGTCTCGCTGTTCAACACCGCGCTGACCGCGGGATTCGCGTCGCAGGGCAAACGCCAGCTGCGCAGCGAGATGGCGATGGTCAGCAACCAGGTGCTGGTCGCGCGCGCGGTGGATTTTGGCGATCTTGAGGCGGTGCGCGTCGCGGTCGAGATGACGCATCACTATCTGAACCTCGCGCTCGAGCATCTGGCGGGCGGCGACTTGCAAAGTGCGATCGAGCATCTCCGCGATACCCCGCTGAAGCTGCTGTTCCGTCTCGGCGTGAGCTTGACGATCGATCTGCGCACGAGCACCGAGCTGACGCTCAAGAAACTCGGCCTCACGGCGGTCAAGGTGCGCGAAATTCCGTACCTCGACTCACCATATAAGGAAGCGCTGGCCGGATTTATGGCGCGACAACCGCGATTCTACAGCGGCCTGGACGGTAGCGGCGCGGTCGAGATGCGCGACTTCAGCAGCATGCGCGACTTGCATCTCAGCTACGCGATCCTCGATCAGATCGATTCGGCCGCCGAACTATTCCGCGCGCTGTTCGCGATCGATATCGCGTCGCCCAACTTCCGCGCGCAAATCGCCGCGCGTGACGTTCGCCTCAGTCAGTTGCTGCTGACCGGGTTCGCGCGGCTCGCACTGGACAACCGCCTGACGATCGATCCGATCGAAGGCAGTCGGCTGACCGCACTGCGTGCCGCGATTATGACGGGTCAGCCGGGGACCTTCAGCGACGAGTTCCGCACGATGATAAATCAGGCGCTCGTGGATCGCATGGACGACGAGGCGCGAAAGCGCACCGCCGCATTCCTGAACTCATGCCTCAACCTGCTCGAAGAAGAGTTCGCCAACCTTGGCGGCGAGCTTCAGATCGATCCGCGGTTTATCGAAAGCGTGCTCGTGAAGATCGGATAAGTGGCAATCGAATCCTCGAAGGCCGAATGCAAGCAGCCGGCGGGAATGTTCGCGCCGGTGATCGATCGTACCCGATGTGAGGCCAAAGAAGATTGCGTCGAGGCTTGTCCCTACGACGTTTTCGAAGTGCGCAAGCTCAGTGACGAGGACAAGCGGGCGCTGCCGATCGTCGCGCGAGTGAAAGCGTGGGTCCACGGCAATCGGCAAGCATTCGCGGTCCGCGGCAACGAATGCCATGCGTGCGGCCTCTGCGTAACCGCCTGCCCCGAGCATGCGATCAAGCTGATTCGAGTAGTGAGTCCCAACTAGCGCGCGCCGTCGGCGGCAAGTGTGACTGTGCGGCTCGCACCGTCACGATTCAGCGTCACCGTCACGTCGGTATTCACCTTCGCAACCTGTCGGCTGAAATCGTCGAGCGCGTTGACGTCGCTGTTTCCAATCTTGATCACGATATCGCCGCGCGCGACGCCCGCCTTCTGCGCCGACGGATCGACCTCCGAAACCAATACGCCGCGCGCCTTAGACTGGCCGAACGCGATCGCGAGGTCGGGAGTCAGTTGCTCAACGGTTAGTCCCAGCGCGTGCGCGGTGTCGGGAATTTTTCCGCGAGGTACGAGGCCTACCGTGGGCGCCGACTCGAAGAGTTTGTTGTTGACGTAAATCGGCGCGTTCATGTTCATCGCGAGCGCGATGGCGTCGCTCGGGCGGCTGTCGATGGTGTAGCGGCCGCCGTCCATGTAGATCGTCGCGTAGTAGATTTCGTCGCGCATGTCGCCGATCTCGATTCGATCGACGCGGTTGCCGGTCTTTCCGATGATCGAGCGCACCAGGTCATGGGTCAGCGGCCGTTCCGGTTTGATTCCGTGTAGTGCGAGCAGGATCGCAGTCGCCTCGCTCTCGCCGATCATGATTGGCAGGACGCGCGAGTCACTCTCGTCGAGGAGCAGCACGTAGTTCGAGCCGGTCTCGTTGTCGAAGCCGACGCGCGCAACCTGGACTCTGACCTCGTCGGGCGAGACTTTTGCGCCGGTCAGAAGGCTGGCTGGCGATCGGCCGCATGAGCAAGCCGCGACGAGAACCGCCAGGAGCAGGAGACAGAAGTGACGGCCGCCGACAGCCTTCATACTCAAACGTTACCCGCATAGTTCATTTGAAGCCAAGCACAATTTTCAGCCGCGGAACTCGCGCGCGACGATATACAGCTCGGAAGATCCCGGGCGGCTGGCCTTGGTGCGCGTCACCTCGACGCTCGCGAAATGCCGCTTGAAAGAATCGACAATGTCTTTGAACTGCGCGTCCATGAACAGCTTCGCGACCATCGCGCCGCCCGGTTTGAGCATCGTGGTCGCGAAAACCAGTGCACAATCGATCAGCTCGCGCGATCGAGCCTCGTCGCGCATCGGAATCCCTGTCAGTTTTGGTGCAAGGTCGCTCGTCACCAAGTCGGCGCGCCCGCCGAGCTCGCTCTGCACGCGCGCCGCGACCTGTGGATCGAGGATGTCGCCGGCGATCGTGATTGCGCCGGCAGGAGGATTTTTCACTGGCGCTAGATCGACGCCGACGACGCGTCCGTTCGGGCCTGTCACAGCGACGAGGATCGCCAGCCATCCGCCGGGCGCGCATCCCAGGTCAACAATTCGCGCACCTTTGCTGACGAGGCGGTTGCGCGTGATGATTTCTTCAATCTTGAACGCCGCACGTGACGGCAAACCCATCGCTCGCGCCTTGCGATAGAACTTGTCGTGTGGTTCGTAGGTCGCCAAAACTTACTCGATCGCTTTGCGGCGCGCGCCGGAGTCGCTATCGTGATGGACTTCGCGCCGAAGTTTTTTAACAGCGACGGTCACCGTGAATCTCGACGAATTGAATCCTGAACAGCGCGCTGCGGTACTCGCACCCGACGGCCCGATTCTCATTCTCGCCGGCGCCGGCTCGGGCAAGACCCGGGTACTGACCTACCGTATCGCCCACATCCTGGGCGAGCGCAAGGCGTCGCCGTTCGAGATGCTGGCGGTGACGTTCACCAACAAGGCTGCGAACGAGATGCGCGAGCGGGTCGCGACGTTGGTCGGCGCCGACGCCAGCCTGCCATGGGTCAGCACGTTTCATTCCGCGTGCGCGCGACTCCTGCGCCAGGAGGGTCACGCGCTCGGCTACGATCGCAATTTTTCGATCCTCGACGAAGGCGATTCATTGACCACGATTCGCCGCGTGCTCGACGACGCCGCGTTGGCCGACTCGCCGCCGCTGGAGCTGGCGCGCGCGCGAATCGAGCAGGCAAAGAACGAAGCCATCTCGCCGGAAGAGATGATCGCGAGCGCACAGCCCGGCCGCGAGACCTCGATCGCGCAGATTTACCGGCTCTACCAGGAGCGGATGCGCGCGATGAACGCGATGGACTTCAGCGATTTGCAATTGCAGACCTGGATTTTGTTCCAGCGCTTTCCCGAAATCCTGGAGAAGTGGCAGCGGCGCGCGGCGCATCTGCTGGTCGATGAGTACCAGGACACTAACCGCGTGCAGTATCTGATCGTGAAGGCGCTGGCGGCGCGATCGGGAAATCTGTGCGTAGTCGGCGACGAGGATCAATCGATTTACCGATGGCGCGGCGCCGATATCCGCAACATCCTGGATTTCGAGCGCGACTACCCGACGGCGCAGATTTTCAAGCTCGAACAGAATTACCGATCGACAAAAACTATTCTGGCCGCGGCCGGCGGCGTCATCCGCAACAACACCGAGCGCAAGATTAAGAATCTGTGGACCGAAAACGGCGCCGGCGAGCCGGTCACTTACTTCACCGGCGTGACCGAGCGCGACGAGGCCGATTTTATCGCGCTCGAAATCGCGCGGCTGACGGGATCGGGCGGATTCAGAGCCGCCGACGTCGTCGTTTTCTACCGGGTCAATGCGCAGTCGCGTGCGATCGAAGAGGCGCTGGTGCGCCGGCAGGATCCCCTACTACGTCGTTGGCGGCGTGCGCTTTTACGAACAGCGCGACATCAAGGATTTGCTCGCCTACCTGCGCGTACTCGCGAATCCCGCCGACGCCGTCAGCCTCGAGCGGATGGTCGGGACGCCGCCGCGCGGGATTGGCGCGAAGTCGTTCGAGGCGATCGCTGAACTGGCCGCGCGCCAGCGAATCACGGCGTTCGAGGCGATGGGCCGGCTCGAGACTTACTCGAAGGTCGCGCTCCGAATCGCCAAGCAGGCCGGGATGCTCTATTCGTGGATGCACGATCTGGCCGGCCGCCTGCCTGAGTTGAGCGTGCGCGGAATCATCGAAGAAGTTGTCGCGCGCAGCGGCTTCGAGCCTTACCTCGACACGCTCGACGACGCCTCGATGCGCAAACAAAATCTCGCCGAGATACTCACCGCGGCCAGCGCCTTCGACGCCGAGAAGTCCGGCGGCGGCCTGCCTGAGTTTCTCGAGCGCGTCGCGCTGGTCAGTGACAGCGAGCAGATCGATTCCAGCGGCGGACGCGCCGCGCTGATGACGCTGCACACTTCCAAGGGCCTCGAGTATCCGATCGTGTTCATCGCCGGGATGGAGGAAGGACTGTTTCCGCATAGCCGCAGCGCCGATGACGACGATGAGGTCGAGGAGGAGCGCCGGCTGTGCTACGTCGGCATGACTCGCGCGCGCCAGTTGCTCTATCTCACCAACACGCTGTCGCGCGAGATTTACGGCGTGCGGCAGGAGTCGCGTCAATCGCGATTCATGCGCGAGATTGACCCGACGCTGATTCGACGCATCGCGCCGGAACGCAACACCTCGGTCGTACGTCCGCTATCACCGCGCGAATCGTACGTCGATCTCAGCGACAGCCAGCTACCCGACGATGAACCGGGACCCGGCGGCGATAGCCTGTCGATCGGCGCGAAGGTGGTACATCCAACTTTCGGCCGCGGAATCATCCGTCGTCGCGAGGGCCGCGGCGACACTGCCAAGGCGTGGGTGAATTTCGAACGCGGCGGCATCAAGTTGCTGGTACTCAAATTCGCCAACCTAAGGTTGATCGGAGACTGAAAACTCCGTCATCGTTCCGGTGACCTATCGGTATAGGTCCGCAACTGTCTGGGAGGACCAAACGTGAGACATTTTTTTCTGGTTGCTGGAGTCGCGCTGTGCCTTGTGATCGGCGCGAAGATCGTTCCCGCATACTCGCAAGAAATCGATCGCACTCGATTGCCGATACCTGACACGCAGTACAAATATCCCGGACAGGTTCCGCTGGACGCGCGCGACGCAACGTTCCCGCCGATCAAGCCACTCATGCCGCCCGAGGGTGCGCCGAATGTAGTGGTGATTCTGCTCGACGATATCGGCTTCGGCGCGCCGAGCACCTTCGGCGGCGGGGTCAACATGCCGACGCTCGATGCGCTCGCGAAGGATGGCCTGCGTTACACCCAATTTCACACCACCGCTCTCTGCTCACCGACCCGCGTTGCCCTGCTCACCGGTCACAATCATCATTCAATCGGGATGGGAGCCATAACGGAGTTGGCCACCAGCGCCCCTGGCTACAACTCGATTCGTCCCAATCAGGCCGCCACCGTAGCCGAGATATTGAAGTTAAATGGATACAACACGGCGGCCTTCGGCAAGATGCATCAGACGCCGGTTTGGGAGACCAGCGTCTCGGGACCCTTCACGCGATGGCCGATCGGCGACGGCTTCGAAAAGTTCTACGGCTTTCTGGGCGGCGAAACTAACCAGTGGGCGCCGATGATCTTCGATGGCGTGACACACGTCGAGCCGCCGCACACGCCGGGCTACAACTTCATGACCGATATGACCGATCAGGCGATCGCCTGGATGCGCTTTCAGCATACGATGACGCCGGACAAGCCGTTCTTCGTGTACTTCGCGCCCGGCGCTCTGCATGCGCCGCACCATACTCCGAAAGAATGGATCGATAAGTACAAAGGCAAATTCGACGAAGGCTGGGACAAGTATCGTGACGAGACGTTGGCGCGTCAGAAGCAGCTCGGCGTGGTGCCGGATACGACGCAACTCGCGCCGTGGGCACCCGGCGTCAAACATTGGGATGAACTCAGCGCCGACGAGAAGAAGGTCGCCGAGCGCCTGATGGAAAACTACGCTGGCTTTGGCGAATACACGGACCACGAGATTGGACGCTTGCTCGACACTCTTAAAGAGCTTGGCGTCCATGACAACACCCTCGTGATTTACATCGCGGGCGACAACGGCATGAGCGCGGAAGGTGGCCTCGAAGGGACACTCAACGAGAGGAGCACTGTTTAACGGCGCTCCTGACACGACTCAGAATATCCTCGCCCATCTCGACGATATCGGCGGCCCGAACAGTTTTCCGCATATTCCGGTGGGATGGGCGCTCGCGGGCGATACTCCTTTCCAATGGACCAAGCAGGTTGCATCGCATTACGGCGGGACGCGCAACGGGATGGTGATTTCATGGCCCGCGGGCATCAAGGAGGCCGGCGGCATCCGCACGCAGTGGCATCACGTCGTCGATATCACGCCGACTATCCTGGAGGCCGCAAAACTGCCGCAGCCGAAGACCGTCGACGGCATCAAGCAGAAACCGATGGAAGGCGTCAGCATGGAGTACTCCTTTGCCGATGCCAAGGCGCCGACGACACATACAACTCAATACTTCGAGATGTTTGGCAATCGCGGGATCTACCACGACGGCTGGACCGCGGTGACCCGGCATAGCGTTCCGTGGGACATCTCACGTCGACGCCTGCCAAAGTTCACAGAAGATAAGTGGGAGCTCTACAACACCAACGACGACTTTAGTCAGTCGCAGGATCTGGCCGCGAAATATCCAGACAAGCTCAAGGAGCTTCAGGGCCTCTTTCTCGCGGAGGCGGAAAAATACAACGTCCTGCCGCTGGACGACCGGCGCATTGAGCGTTTCGTGCCGACAATTGCGGGTAGGCCTTCGCTCATGTGGGGGCGGACTTCGGTGACGCTTTATCCTGGTATGACCGCGATGCTGGAAAACGCGACCATCGACATCAAAAATCGCTCGCACAGCGATCACCGCGGATATCGAGATTCCGCAAGAGACGGCGCAAGGGGTGATCATCGCGCAGGGCGGGCGCTTCGGCGGATGGAGTCTCTACGTCAAGGACGGGAAGCTCAAGTATTGCTACAACTGGCTTGATCGGGAGCGCTATACGATTGAGTCGAAGGAAGCGCTTCCGACCGGTAAGGTCAGCGGTGAAGTTCGACTTCAACTATGACGGCGGCGGGGTTGGCAAAGGCGGCACCGGGCAACTCTTTGTCAATGGCGACAAGGTCGCCGAAGGCCGGATCGAGCATACCCAACCGTTTATCTTCTCGGCGGATGAAACCGAGGACGTCGGCGAGGATCTTGCCACGCCAGTGACCGAAGATTACAAGGAAGGCGACAACAAATTCACCGGCACGATCGACAAGGTGACGATCGCGATAACGCCACCGCCCGCAGAGATACAAAAGGAAGAGGAATCACAGGACGCGGTAATCGACGAGGGTATGAACTGAACACCTTGAGGAGGTTGGCGATGAAATCTCTTAGCCGTAACTTTCTATGTCTGCTCGCGGTCGTCGTCGTGGCCGGCTGCGCTTCCACTAACGTCACCCAGCAGACGCCGATGAGCCAACCGGGGCTCGCGCGGCCCAATCGGATCTGGGTCTACAACTTCATCGCCGATCCTGCCGACATGCCAGCCGATTCCTCGCTCAATGGTGAAGTCAGTGCATCGAGCACTCCTCCCACACCCGACCAACTCGCGCAGGGGCGCCAGCTTGGCGCGTCTATCGC
>CAVOUW010000002.1:0-1151868 GCA_963699705.1 uncultured delta proteobacterium
TTTTATTGTGTTTTTTCGATATCGCTGAATCATTGTTTTACGAGCCCGCTTGAGTGCCGTTTTGGGCGGGGCGGGCATAGGGTGGGCATAATTTGAGCCCACCGGCGCCGCTGCGTTCTCCAGCGAGACATTTCTTCCGCTGAAAGATCTCCGTCGGTATCCAGCGCCAGTAATGTTTCAACAACATTTGCAGCGTGCGATGACCCATCTGCCGCTGAATCCAGTTGAGCGGTTTGTGCTGCTTCAGCGCCAAGACGGCGAAGCTGTGACGGCACTGCCCGATCGGTCTGTGCGGGACTTCGGCTCGCGTGAGAATTCGGCGCCACACCACGTCAGTGGCCCAGCGCACATTTGGTGCACCGCCGCTCTCATTGGGAAAGACGTACTTGCTGCGAAGCTGGAACTCTTTCCGTTGCTTTGACAGTTCCGCGCGAACCCTCGGACCGCATTGAACGTGCGCCGCTGCTCTTGGCCTTCGGCGTCGTGATGCCGTAGCGGACACTGAGGTCGGTTGATCAGTGCCCGGTCACGATCGAGGTAGACCCTGTCCCAAGTCAGTGCGAGCGCTTCGCCGCGCCGAATTCCGGTGAAGAAATAGAGCGTGACAAGAGCACGTTCCCAGCCCTCGGCCGCCGCGATGATCGCTTCAATCTGATCCGCGTTATACGGCATCACTTCGGCATCCTCGGGCTCGTCCGAGAGTTCGGAATCGTCGTCGTTTGCTTGCCCCGAATCCTTAAATGGCTTCATCCCGAGCAGGAGGTCCTCGTTGAGTAGTTTCCTGACGCGAGCGAATTCCAGGATTTGATTCAGGACATCCCACGCCATGTTCTTCCGGCGCGTGCTCAGCGGTTCGTTGGCCTTGGTTTGCTTCTCGTCAACTCGTACGCGCCAGCGGTCAATTCTTCCTGACGTAATTCCGAGACCGTTTTCGTCCTGATTGCGTCGCGCTGAATGAAGATCCCCGCGATTTCTTTATAGTAGCCGTGGGTCGATTTTTTCACCTCGCCTTGCTTGCTGAGCAGCCAACTATCGGCCATCTCAGTGACGCTGATCGGTTCTATTTTTTCGGCCAAATCGATCCCGCGTTGCTTTATCCGGTCGCTGTCCGGAAATCGCTTGGAAGTCGAAAGTTCTCGCCTTGAGCTCAAGCGGATCGTCGCGCAAAGCCTCCTGGCCTCGGCGATGGTCTGCTTGTTGGCGGACACCCCGAGCGGCTCGCGACACTTGAGGCCGTCGTAATACTTAAAGCCGATTCTCAGGCGGCCGTGTCTGTCCGTTTCCAGCCATGCCATTTTCGATTCCTCCGAGTATTCCGGCAGTTGACCTCGTAGTTTCAGCGGGGTTTGAACTCCCTTGTTCGGAACGTCGGCCAATGGATCGAGTAACGTCCTTGCACGACGAAAAGACCGTCCGCTTCCCGATCCCGCCGGATTAGATCCAGCCATAAACGGTCTTTCGGTTGCGTCGAAGAATTTCGCAATATCAGGGACAGTCAGGTATTCGCTCTCTGGCGGTCCGACTTCTCCTGCTTGCCTGCTCATGATCGCCCTGCTTGGTCTTTCGGCTTATATTTTACCGGCGAAGAGTTTTTGAACGGAGCGGAGTGCATTACCGCAAGCTGGATGCCAGACAGAAAACCCGCCGAACTGTAGGGTCTCGCAAGTCTTGATCCTCCGAAAGTGTGCAATGTGAAGATTTGGCACGCACACTTTAGTAACGGAGCGTTACAATGACGTTGTTCGGTCCAGTTACGGGATCTCCGTCGCGGCCGACCTGGCGAGAGTCGAGGTGGCTCGCTTTGCGCCCTATGCCAGCGTCCGAGGATCCTGCCCAGTAAAATAAAACCTGGCCTAACGCGCTTCTGATCCTCGCGTGCTCGCCCGTGTGCAGATTTTGCACATGTGCAGATTTGGCACACATTTGACCAATGGCGGCTTCGACGAGCCACGATCTTTGAATCGTCGCTTCGGCTCCTGAGCGTAAAATGCGGCTACCCTCATCCGGTTTCCGCAATCAGCCCCGCTGCACCATCGGCGAGTACCGTTCTTACTCGTGTCATAGAAAAATGCAGCGAAATTTGAATGCGCGAGAGCCGCTGGTTTAAGATAGTTTGCGCAGGGGTCTGAAGCCCGCGCGAAGCTCTTCTGAAAAGATTTCGGGCTGTTCCCACGCAGCAAAGTGTCCACCTTTGTCGAGCTTGTTGTAATGAATCAGTTTGGGATACGCCCGCTCTGCCCAGCTCCGCGGGGCTGGATAGAGTTCGTCAGGGAAGACGCTCACGGCGGTTGGGACCACGACGCCCTTGACGGCGAAGAACGACGCCCCCTTGTTCTCCCAATACAGACGGGCGCCTGAGAGCGCGGTATTCGTCAACCAGGTCAGCGTGATGTTGTCGAGGACGTCGTCTCGGGTGAGGCCTTCGCTTCCGCCGGCAAAAACACGCGCGATCATCTCGTAACTGCGTGCGTCATGATCAAGGAAGTAGGCGGCGAGACCGATAGGTGAGTCTGCTATTCCGTACAACGTCTGCGGTCTCAACCCCATCTGAAAGCCGTAGCCGATGCCCTTTGCATAGACGAAGCTCAGCCGCTCGTAAGCGAGCTTCTCGTCGGCCGAGAGATTCGCCGGCGCCGGTGCGCCGGAAAAGGCCAGCTTGTCGATGTCGAGTGGAATCACGTTCGCCATGTTGGTGTGGATGCCCATCAATTCCGGCGGCGCCTGCACGCCCATAAGCTCGGTGATGATGGCGCCCCAGTCGCCACCCTGCGCGACGAATTTCGTGTATCCGAGGCGCTTCATCAGCACGGTCCAGGCACGCGCAATGTGGGCGGGGTCCCACCCCGTCGTGATCGGCCTTGCGGAAAAACCGTAGCCGGGCATCGACGGAATCACCACATCGAACGCATCGGATGCATTTCTGCCGTGTTCGGTGGGATTGGTCAGCGGGTCGATGATCTTCATCTGTTCGGTGATCGAGCCCGGCCATCCGTGCGTGATGATGAGCGGCAACGCATTTTCATGTTTCGAGCGAACGTGAATGAAATGAATGTCGAGCCCATCGATCCCGGTGATGAACTGCGGCAAGGCATTCAGTCTTGCCTCGCACTTGCGCCAGTCGTATTCGGTGCCCCAATAGCGCGCGAGCGCTTGCGTCGTGGCGAGCTGCACGCCTTGGGTTGCATCTGTGACCGTTTCCCGTTCCGGCCACTTTGTGTTGTTGATGCGCCGACGTAATTCGGTGAGTTCCGCTTCCGGAATATTCACATGGAACGGACGCATCGCATTCTTGTCAGCTGCTTGCTCGCCGCCAGCACTGGTTGGGGTCATGGCGTTCTCCTGTGAGTACTTATGAATCTGAGCCTTCTGTCTAAACGGCGCTTTGGCCGCCGTCCACGTCGATCGCCTGGCCATTCACGTACGAGGCGAGATCCGACAGAAGGAACATAGCGACTCGAGCTATCTCTTCGGGCTCGGCCAGACGTCCGAGCGGTATGTTTGCGGCTAGAGGATGCGTGTCCTTACCGTCCTGGCCTTTCGTGATGCCCGCCTGTGCCATCGGTGTCCGCGTGATCGATGGGTTGATGGTATTCACCCGAATGCCGAATGGCCCCAGCTCCACCGCCGCGGCGCGCGCGAGCGATACGAGGCCGCCCTTGCTGGCGCTGTAGACCGAGGTTCCCGGCGCCGCAATCTCCGCGAGGATCGAGCCGTTGAACAAGATCGCGCCGCTTCCTTGTGCCTTCATTTGGGCCGCCTCGGCCTTGAGCCAGAAGAACGAACCCTTCAGGTTGGTCGCGATCACCCTGTCGAAAGCCGCTTCGTCAACGGCATCTAATAACAGTCCGCCGCCGCTGACTCCCGCGTTATTGAACGCGCAGTCGAGGCGTCCCCAAGTCGAGACGACTTGTGCGATCGCGGCTGAGGCGGCCCCGGCCGCAGTCACATCGCTCTGGATAAAGATCGCCTCCCCGCCACCAGCGGCGATCTCCGCCACTACCGCCTCGCCGTCCGCGGCATTGCGGCCGGTGATCGCGACTTTGGCGCCTTCCTGCGCGAAAAGGATGGCGCTAGCCCGGCCAATCCCGGAATTTCCGCCCGTAACGAGCGCGATCTTGGTGTCGAGCATTCTCTTCATCGGCGTTTCTCCTGACAGGGCAATTGGGCCATCACTCTCAAGGGGCCGGATGCTACTGTCTTCGCTCTTTTCCAGAATTTCTTCTTTTTGATTTTCGTAGATCGAACGGCTTTGAGGCAACCGACTATGAGGCAACTGGGACATACGGGAAAATCTTCGAGGGCTTCGACGAGACCGACTCCCTACCTATACCGAGACCAATGGGAGTGTTCGAAGCGATCGAGAACATCACGTCGGACGCGTTGTCGGTCAACGAGCGTCCGTTCCACTCAGCGAAACCAAACGCCGCCGGAGTGCCGACCGTGTACGGCAGCAGGTTTGGAAGGAACCGGTGTGCGACCTTCTCCCCATATGTTTGCGGGTCGTCTGCGGTTCCATTGGCGCCGACGACGCCGGCTATCGACTTGGTGAACAGCGCGCCGTAGGTCTCGAAATCGTCAGCGGGACGTCCCGCATTGAGGCGGTTGCCGAGGTCCTCATTATGCCGTGTGAACAGCGGGTGAATCATCGGCAGGCCGCACCGGTTGATCGGAAGCCATCCGTTAGGTCTTCGATAGCGTCGTCGTTGAGGTCGATCTTGAACTCGTAACGCCCTTCTGGATGGTAGCCGGGTATCGGGATGTCGCCCGCGATAGAGGGGCACACGTTAATCACAAACGCCGTACCTGTTTCACCGCGGAAAGCGTACAGATCCGTGATATCGAGCCGGACATCCTTGCGAGTAATTGGTGAGTCTAGATGATGAGACAATGGCGCTCTCTCCTATTCCTCGTGCTGAGTCATCGCCAGGCCTCTGAATTCAATTTGTACCTTTACGACGGCAACGAAAACCTGGTCAACCATACAGACCGGCGCGGCAAGGTGACCATCTATCAGTACGACGGAATCAACCGGCGGAAGTTCGCCGGCTTCGGGTACACCGGCAGCAGCGACGAAAGGCTTTCTCCCTGAGCATCTGCGCGGACCATGCGAGCCCGTCGAGGGCCAACGGGTTGCAGGTTCGGCGGCAATCGTAAGAACGATTGGCTGCTAGGGTTGGATGACTTAACCAATTCGGATCACGCGCGATGAGCCGGGATGAAGTGGAACGGGAACGCCCAAACAAGGCTCCTAGCCTTTCAATAACTGGGCGAATCTGCGGCGATAATCCAGGGACCATCAGGACGGCCGGTCTCCGATGATTTGAGGCGAATGCACGGCGATGGTGCTCTCTCCAGCTGTGCTGGTTTAATCTTTAGAGAATTTGCGGCCAAATCCGCGGGCAATTTTGCGATGAAGAGGCGAAGAGGGGCCGAGGTTCAAATCCACTCTGCTCCACATTTCAGTCTCCAGATTCGTGGAGATGTCAGAGAATCGATCGAAAGGAGCGCGTGTGCGCGCGATTTGCGCTCCTGCGCGGACCCAGAGAGCGCCTTGGTCAGCGCAAATCGGCAGAATCGGGCAAAACCTATCCGGGCACGATTTTGCTACGTCCGTGGATCATCGCCGTATATTCGCCTGCCGATGGTGCGGAGCCCCTCAGCTCCAACTTTGCTGGAATCGAGCAGATACCTGGTGTTCTACAGGATGTCGTACAACTGCCCGGCCTCGGCGGCGTCCCATACCGGATCGTCGCCGTGTTCCTTGCTGTCACAAAGCGCCCCTACCGACCCGTTGGGCGCGACCGAGCATTACAGCTATGACGACATAGGCCGGCTCGCGCAGTTCACAGATCGCCGGGGCAAGGCGGCGCGGTCTTTCAGTATGATGCTCAAAACCGAAAGACTTTTGCGGGATTTGGATACAACGGAAGCGGCTACGACAGCACGATTAGCTATCAGTATGACAACGGTGATCGGCTGACCCAAGTAGTCGATTCAATCGCTGGGTCGACTATGCGAACTTACGATAATTTTGACAACCCGATTGACGAACAGACGCCGTACGGGGAAGTGATTTACAGCTATGACGCCGACCATCAGCTCCAGACGCGCACGGTGGTGGGCGAGACCCCGGTGAGTTACACTTGGGACAATGCAGGTAATCCGCTAAGCGCAACGCAGGGGAGCGCGACACTCTTTTATGCGTACGACAGCTTTGGCCGTTTGACGAGCACCACCATGCCCAACGGCGTTGTTGTGACGTATAATTACGACAGCAACTCGCGGCTCGCGGGCATTATATACAGCAACGGGAGCGGGTCGTTGGGCAACTTGACCTACAGCTACGATGCAAACGGACGTGTGGTGACCAAAGGAGGAAGCCTCGCATCGATTGTCATGCCGCAGTCGGTCAGCGGCAACACCTTCAATGCCGCCAGTGGAGATGACATTAATCAATTGGTAGCCCGCTTGCCTACGACCCCAACGGAAACCTGACCAACGACGGCGCCAATGCCTACACTTGGGACGCGCGGAACACCATGGCATCAATCGCTGGCCTTGTTTCAGCCAACTTCATTTACGATGCTTCGGGCCGCCGGGTGAGTAAGACATTTAATAGTGCCACTACGCAGTTCTTGTACACGGGTAGTGATATTGTGCAGGAGATTTCACCTTCAGGCGCTCATGTACTATCGGGCCTAGGCGTCAGCCGCGTGAATTTGGGAGGACCAACAACTCGCCTTGACGACGAGTCCGGCAGCGCCATCGCCCTGACTGACACCGCAGGGACCATTCAGACCCAGTATAGTTACGGCCCTTAGGGCATAGTATTGGCCTCGGGCGCTGCGAGCACCAACCCTTACCAATTCGAAGGAATGCAGAACGACGCTACGAGAATGTACTATGGTACAACTACCTACTACCATCCCACTTTTGGGATACCCGTAGGCGGCGGACTTGCAAGCGCTGCCGCATTGGGGGTCGACTAGTTTTGCGACGCTCTCCGCCCCTAATTCGCCGGCCGAGACTCCTTCTGGCAATGGCGCGTGCGATCAGTGCGAAGCCAAGTTGGAGTATGGGTCCGTAAAATATATAGAAAACAAGTGGGGTATCAAAAACAATTTTCACGCCTATTGGTGGATCAAGGACGGCAAGGGCAGCGGCACCTTTTCCGGCGAGCCGGAGAATGAAACTGAAAAGGGTCCTTTTGGTCATTTGGTCATAAGAAGGGACGAGGATCCCGCGAACGGCCCTACGGGACCAAATGGTGACTATGGCTGCAGTTCCGACAACTGTGACTACAATCGCAGACTGCGGCGAGCGGTGGATTATTTTCCATCATACCTCATGTACAACCCGGTTTTAGGACCCAATTCCAACAGCGCGGCGAGATTATTGAGGAGACTATGGTGAATTTCCACACCTAGAACCACCAACTGCAGGGATCGCGGCAGCTGGGTGGGATTTTTTAATTCCGTTTCCGTGAGTTGTGGAGTTAATAGTTAAGTGGCGCGAAGGGAACAGAAAGAGCGTATCGCGACTATAGCCGTACGTCTGGCGACAGTCGTAATTTTGGCGGCTGCAAGACTTGCGACATCGCAGGAGACGAAACTACCTGCGTGGCCGATGCTCGGTCATGACCATGCACATAGTGGTAGGAGTGAGTATAATGCCGGCGTGAACTCCGGCGCAGTCAAATGGAAGTTCCGGGCGTAACGAGCATCGATTTTCGATTCCGGCGGTCGGAGCAAACGGGGTCATCTATATTGCCGGCCAAGAATATGATGAGAACACACGCACACTATTGAGCCATCTCTACGCCTTAAGTCCGATAGGCACGCAGCTATGGGCATTACGAACGGACGGGAAGACTTAGTGCGGAAAATGAAGCGTCTCCGGCGGTAGGAAACGACGGAATCATCTACGCTACCGGCATCGAAAATATCAATCTCGGTTTGCCTAAGAAGGTTTACGTCTACGCGGTGAGCGCGAGCGGAGTTCTTCTCTGGGAATCACAGATAAAAGGGAAAACTGTTTCATCACCGACGCTTGGAAACAATGGCTTAATTTATGTGGGTACGGCCGATACCTATGGTAATGGCCACCTCTACGCGATCGAACCTAACGGGGTCGTCAGGTGGAAGGTCGAGACCGGGGATATTGCCAAGTCCAGCCCCGCGATAGGTGATGACGGTACAATTTATGTTGGTTCATACGGTCATATTGACTTTCCAGAAGGTGCGACACCCTCGTCGGAAATGCTCACTAGAGCCTTTCATGAGGGCTGGAAGACGGAGTGTGACCTGTACGCGATTGACAGTAGCGGAAAAATGAAATGGAAGTTCAAGACTGACGGTCCAGTGCCATCGTCTCCTACGATCGCTAGAGATGGGACGATCTACGTTGTTGATATCGGTGATACTGAGCACACTAGTGACACCCACCACGCACCGCCAGAAAACCTTTACGCGATTGACCGAAATGGAAGGTTGAAATGGAAGCTGACCAAAGCCTGGGGATTTTACGCACCTGCAATTGGTGTTGACGGCACTATCTATTTAGGATTCAGGGACGATTCCTTGACGGCATACCTTTACGCGATGACCCCTGACGGCAAAGTCAAATGGAAATTTTCCGATCCGGAATCGGGGAGAGTTTCATGGCGACCAGCCATCAGTAAGGACGGCACAGTGTTTCTAAGCGGCGACGGCTTGTGGGTTGTCAATCCAAACGGCACGCTTAAATGGAAATATGAGCACGCGGCAGGAAGTCCCGTACTCGATACTGACGGTACCGTCTACGCGACGTGCGGCTCAAACGCTGAATTGTGCGCCTTCGGCGGCCACTATAGTCGCGCGACTGAGGATGGCTCGAATACGGCCAGGCGCGGGCGACGAGCTAGTTTCCTTGGAACGGTGTTTGGAAAACGAAAAGGCTTGTCACCCTTCGACCGTCAACCACCGCTTGTCAACCGCCGCTCAAGTGTCAACCGGTTGACAGGTTGACGGAGAGCACTTCGCATCAGACTGCGTCATCCACCATCCAGTCTCCCGATTTTCGGAGATGCCACAGAATCGATCGGAAAGCGCGCGTGTGCGCGCGATTTGCGATCGAGCGCGGACCCAGAGAGCGTCTCTTTCCGCTAGATTAGGGTGAATCGGCCAATTTCTCTCCCGGCGCGATTTGCCCAGGTCCGCAGATGGTCGCCTTTGATTCGCTCCGCCGACCGTCGCGGTACCGCCCTGGGGACGATAGTGATAATTGAGCGCCTAGCAATGTTCGACTGCACGCCTAAGATTCGCCTCCGCCAGCGACGAAATGGGCGGTGGTGCTCTTTCTGAATCATCTATATTAGTTGTGTGACAGCTGGCGGCCCCGCTCGCCTGCGAAAGCGATCAAATCGATGGACAAAATCAGAGAGACTTCAATCGATCTTCAGTTCCGTCCCCACGACCGGGATATCGACAGGCGGACGATATGGAATCCGCAGTTGATGGCTGCGTTCCGTCGCGGCGAAAGAGAGACGATGAACTTCCTGCCGTAACTCCACCGTATCAAATGCCCTACGCTCGTGATGGTAGGTGAGGACGACCCGATGACGCCGGTCCCGTGCGCCGAAGAGATCGTCGCGGCACTGCCACCGGACTTGGTGCGCTTCGAACACTTTGCCGGCGCGGGCCACGGCATCGTCGCCGATCAGCCAAAACGATTTTTCAAAGTGCTCCGCAGCTTCATCGCCGCCTGAGGGGACCAACTCTAGAGCGCGCCAAGAATTCCGCCGGGAACCTTGTCCCATGCGCGCCGCTCTTCTTCGAAAGGCGCCTCGGCGACGCTGCTGGTCTCGCCGAATAGCATCGTTGCGCGGCGCGCCTCGTTGTATCCCGGCCATTCGCCCAGGCTCGCGCAACCGGGATCGCCGTTGCGCGCGAACGCGATCCACGCATCCTGCATCTCGCCAGCGAGCTTTTCAGCCGCAGGACCCTCGCCGGCGAAAGCGACGCATCCCTGCGAGATGGTTAGTGCCAAAAACGAAGCCGAGCTCCAGGGCGTGACACGAACCCAGCGCTCCGCGCATCGCGGGTGAGCGCCACGTGAAAAGGTAGTTGTAGGTTCGCCGCTCGCTCCGTCCGTGGATCTCCGCGAGACGCACGCCCGGCATCCTGAAGACGCGGTCAGTCTCGATCGCCGAAAATAACTCCGGCGGTGAGATTGACGCGCCGGCAGATGCACGCGCGCGCTCGTAAGTCGCGATCACCGAGCCTGCGAAATCCGGAGGCAGCCGCTTGCTCAGCCGCGCAACCAGGCCGGCCTGGTCGAGTTTCTGAGCTGAAGGATCCATTGCGGAGAACAACTTCCATTCCTCGAGATTGGATCCGACCATCACCGCGACGCCGGCCGCCGAGCCTTGTGCCACCATCTCGATCAACTCGCGCGGTACGACGGCACCATCCACCACTGGCTGGTACGCCATCCCGAACGCGCGATCCGGCGTCTTGCCGTCGGCGCCGAAAACACCGGTGAGCAACTGAGCAACTGGAATCGCGCGGATCGCATCAGTGTCGTCGGGTGAGACGCCCAGCTTCGACAGCACTCGCTCGGCGGTCCGGTTCGCCCGCGCTACCGACGACACCGTGTCGCATGACCCACTCTGCGCGATCGCCTTGTGGAAGAGACCGCGCGCCGACGGCATCGCCAGCAGCGCACCGACGCTCATACCTCCCGCCGATTCACCGAAGATCGTGACGTTGCCGGCGATCGCCGCCAAATCCCGCGATGTTCTCGCGGACCCATTGCAGCGCCGCGACCTGGTCGAGCAGCCCTTCGTTGCCGCTCGACGGGATTCGTCCGTTGGTGACGTCGCTCAGACGCAGGAAGCCGAGCGGTCCGAGGCGGTAGTTAATCGTGACCACAACCACGTCGCCGCGCCTTGCGAGAACCGAGCCGTTGTATATTTCCTGCGAGCCGGCGCCGATCGTGAATCCGCCGCCATGTATCCAGACCATCACAGGTCGCCGTGCGCCATCGAGTCCCGGGGTCCACACATTTAGATTCAGGCAATCTTCCGAGTGCGCTTGCTCGATCTTCATCGCGGCGAGCGCCTGGTTGGTGACCGGGTTTTGATTGGCCACCGCGCCAAAGTGCCGCGCATCGCGAACTCCAGTCCACGCTGCCGGTCGCTCTGGAGGAAGCCATCGCCGGACGCCCTCAGGAGCCGCCGCGAACGGCACTCCTTTGAAGACGAATAGCCCGGCTTGCTCCTCACCTTCGAGTCTTCCGTAGCGTGTCGATACGGTCGCGCTCATCAGTTATGTCCCGATGCGCTAGCTCTGAGGGACCGACGGGTCCACCTGCAGGTCGTTGGTAACGTTTTGCACGCCGCTCGCATCTTTCGCGATCGCCACCGCACGCGCCGCGACGTTGGAATCGTGTACGGTGCCTTCCAGCGTGACGACGCCCGCAGTTGTGGTGACGTGAATCTGGCCGGATCTCATGTCCTTGGCAGCCGCCAGATTTGTTTTCACCGCCGCGGTGATAGTCGTGTCGTCCACCGCGGTAACCGCTCCGTGATATGCGTTCTGCGTCGCGCTTTCCGTGTCTTCGCCCGCTTGATGCATCGAAGTGCTGGCGGAAACGCCGGTGCCTGCGTTCGTATCCTGTGCGATTGCTGGAATTGCCAGACCAAATCCAAGAACCATCGCCGGTACCATAGCTAGTATGTTGTTTTTCTTGCTCATAGCTCTAATCTCCTCTTCAACTTCAACTCGGTTACGGTGTTTCAGAATGCAGTCGCGACTCAGGGTACACTCGGGACCGCTTTAACGATCTTCAAGGTGCGCCCCACAAACTTGGTAAGCTCATTAAGATCGAGCGGCCGAGCGGCGGTGTCGGCAGCATCAGGTCCGCGGTAATGTCCCCGCGAGAAAGCGTGGATCGCGTCGAGCTCATCGAGCAGCTCACATGCCGGATGCTGCTCGCCGGTCGTGCGGATTTTCGCGATGATGCTCGCGAGCGAGTCATCCGAATCGAAGAACGTCGGATATGTGTACGTGCAGTAAGTCTCGACCACGAATCGCATCTTCGTGACAATCTCCTGCGGCCGTCCCTCTCCGGTTTTGTAGAAAACTAAAAGCTCGACGATCGCGGATGCGACCCGTGAATTGCGTGAATTTTCGACGCCAATATCTGCGGCTTGTCCCGTCACTCGCCACCTGTTTTTACCGAAGCCTGGTTTCTATTTGCTTGGTTAATATAGTTTCGCGGATCACTGACGTTACTTCTTTGGTACGCAGAGATACATCTTAAAGGCGTCTCTCTTCGTTATTCGGATAACCCAAACCTAAGATGACAGCTAGATAAGTCACGGAAAGAACGTATTTGAACGTTCTTTTCTCTTACGGAACATTTTGCCGTCAGTACGCGCTCCTGCTGTGGTCATCCACGTTTCGCGCTCAAACGTTAAGCGCTCGAACATCGAAATGTGCCTCAGTAACACGGTCCGGTGTTCCTTAAAGAACGTAAGGTTTCGACCAATCGCGTCGTTAACTTGCTTCCGCAATTGGGCGCGCCCACACTTGATTGGTCAGGACCGACATATGATTCGGGTCCCGACTTTGATCCGGTCTGACTGTGGGCCTTCCTCTCGCCTTTGACCACTTTCCGACAGACCAACACTAACCTTTTGGAAACGAAGGCCTGTAGAGGCTCTCATGAGACCGCCTCATCTGTCGCAGGCGGAACCGATTCATCGCAATCGCGACAGTTGGAGCTCTCGACAAGGTAATTCCACGGGACTCGGGGCGTCTATCTAGTACACAAGGGTCAGCAACGTTGAATCCAACTCGCGCCAAACTTTCAAGCCCCAAACTTTCAAGCTTAGTCGAACTCCTTCGATTGCGCGTGCTCGAACAGCCAGATCATCGCATCTACACCTACCTTATCGACGGAGAAGCTGAAGGCGCGCAGCTGACCTATGAGGCTTTAGACCAGCAGGTAAGGGCTATCGCTGCGATGCTCCAGGGTTACAACGCCAGCGGCGAGCGGGCACTCCTGCTCTATCCCGCCGGTCTCGAATTTATCTCCGCGTTTTTCGGATGTCTGTACGCCGGCGTGATCGCAGTTCCGCTGCCGCCGCCGAATACGGCTCAGCCGCAGCGTGCGCTCTCACGGTTTCGCGCAATCGCGAATGACGCTCAACCTACAGTCGTTCTGACCACTTCGTCGATCCTCGCCAAAATTGAGGGTCTCTTCACACAAGCTCCCGGGCTGCGCACGCTGCGTTGGATTGCTACCGACAAGGTGGCAGGCGGTCTCGCCGATGAATGGCGCGATCCTGCTCCCACGTGCGACACGCTGGCTTTGATCCAGTACACCTCGGGTTCCACTGCCATACCGCGGGGCGTGATCGTGAGTCATGGCAACCTGCTCGCGAACTCCGCGCACATCGCGCAGGCATTTGAGATTTCGCCGGATGACGTCTCAGTCACATGGCTGCCGGTTTTCCATGACATGGGACTTACCAACGGAATTATCCAACCCATCTATTCAGGACGGGAGTGCATTTTCATGCCGCCGCAGTCCTTTCTGCAGCGGCCGGTGCGATGGCTGCAGGCAGTTTCGAAGTACAGAGCCACCATAAGTGGCGGCCCCAACTTCGCCTACGAAATGTGCGCTCGCAAGATTACTCCCGAGCAACTAAGTGCGCTCGACCTTAGCTCTTGGAAGTTGGCCTACAACGGCGCCGAGCCGGTCCGCGCCGACACTCTCAAGCGGTTTGCCGCAGCCTTTGCTCCTTGCGGCTTCCGTCCAAACTTTTTCTATCCGTGCTACGGACTCGCCGAGGCCACCCTGATGGTTTCAGGTGGACTGGTGAAAGACGAGCCTATCCTGCGCACGATCCCCGCGTCCGAGCTCGAACACAACCACAACACTGTCGTCCAGCTCTCCGACCGTCGGGTGAACGTACGTACCCTGGTGGGCAACGGTCATGCAGTGGCCGATGCAAAAATCGTTATTGTCGATCCGCAGTCATTGACGGCGTGCGCCTCCGATGAAGTCGGCGAGATCTGGGTGTCGGCCCCGAGCGTGGCGCTTGGCTATTGGAACCGGCCTGAAGAAACCGATCTCACCTTCCACGCCTACATCGCAGATAGCGGCGAAGGTCCGTTTCTGCGCACGGGAGATTTGGGATTCCTCGGCGATGGAGAGTTGTTCGTCACCGGGCGCTTGAAGGATCTCATTATCATCGGTGGCCGCAACCTCTATCCGCAAGAAATCGAACTGACTGTGCAGCAGAGTCATCCCGCGGTGCGGCCGGCTTGTTGCGCGGCGTTCTCGGTCGAGGTCGCCGATGAAGAACGCCTGATCGTCGCCGCCGAAGTGGAACCTCGCTACGTGTCGAGTCTGCATTTGGCTAATGGAAATGGGAACGGCAACGGGCACGCCAACGGGAATGGAAATGGCAATGGCAACGGACACCACAACGGAAATGGCAACGGCAACGGAAATGGCAACGGAACTTCGCATCATCACAATGGACGGTTGCCGCTCGACGTCGATGCGATGGTGCGGGCTATCCGACGGGCGGTTGCTGAAGAGCATGACGTGAGAGTGCACGCCGTGCTGCTGCTGAAAGCCGGCAGCATGCCAAAGACTTCCAGCGGCAAGCTCGAGCGCCGCGCATGCCAGGCCGGTTTTCTGGACGGAACGCTCGCCAGCCTCTGAGGTGTCAGCGATGGCCGGGAATCCTATCACGGGCGAACTAGCGAACGGGTCGATGGCGACGGCAAATCCTGGCATGGACACCTATAGCGCCGAGGTCATCGAAAAATGGCTGGTCGATAAGCTCTCTGAGCTACTCGGTGTCGCGCCCGAAGAAATTGACGTGCGGGAACCGTTCGCGAGTTACGGAATGGGCTCGACCGAGGCGGTCAGCCTGTCGGGAGAACTCGGCGACTGGCTCGGACAAAAAGTCCCGGCTGATTTGGCGTACGAGTTTCCCACTATAGAAACTCTCGCTCGGCATCTGAGCGGCTCGACCGACGAGTCGCTACCTGACGCTCGAAGCGATCTGGCCTCGGAGTCGATCGCGATCATCGGAATCGGATGCAGGTTTCCCGGCAGCAGCGGTCCTCAGGAGTTCTGGCAGTCGATCCACGATGGCGTGGACGCAATCAGCGAAGTGCCTGCTGACCGCTTCAATCTCGACGAAGTTTACGATTCCGATCCAACTGTCCCGGGCAAAATAAGCACGCGATGGGGCGGCTTTGTCGATCAGGTTGATCAGTTCGATCCGCAGTTCTTCGGCATCTCGCCGCGCGAAGCTGCGCGGATGGATCCCCAGCAACGCCTGTTGCTCGAAGTGGTCTGGGAAGCACTGGAAGACGCGGGGCAGGCAGTCGAGACACTTAGCGGAAGCGAGACCGGCGTCTTCGTCGGAATCTCGAACAACGATTACGGCCGGACCCAGTTCGGTGATTTCAGCCGTATCGACGCGTACGCGGGAACCGGCAACGCACTCAGCATCGCGGCCAACCGGATTTCGTACCTGATGGATTTTCGCGGACCCAGCATCGCAATCGACACAGCATGCTCGTCGTCGCTGGTCGCAGTCCATCTCGCATGCACCAGTCTCCGCAATGGGGAATCGACGCTCGCGATAGCTGGCGGCGTCAACCTGATTCTGTCGCCTGCGATTACCATGAACTTCACCAAGGCCGGCGTGATGGCGCCCGATGGGCGCTGCAAGACCTTCGACGCTGGCGCCAACGGCTACGTTCGCAGCGAGGGCGCGGGACTCGTCGTGCTGAAGCCGCTAAGCCGCGCGGCGGCCGACGGCGATACTATCTACGCCATCATCCGCGGCAGCGCGGTCAATCAGGACGGTCGCAGCAACGGCCTGATGGCGCCGAATCCCGCTGCGCAGGAAGCTGTTCTGCGCGAAGCGTATCGAAGGGCGGGCGTGTCAGCCGGCGACGTTCAATACGTCGAGGCGCATGGCACTGGCACTCTGCTGGGCGACCCGATCGAGGCGCGAGCACTTGGCCGCGTGCTGGCCGACGGCCGTGCGCCGGGGAATTTTTGCGCGATCGGTTCGGTCAAAACGAATATCGGGCACTGCGAAGCGGCGGCTGGGATCGCGGGGCTGATTAAGGTCGCGCTCGCGCTTCGCAATGCGGAGATTCCGGCGAGCCTGCACTTCGAGGAGCCCAATCCTCATATACCTTTCGATGAACTCCCCATTCGCGTGCAGACCCGGCCGGGTCAGTGGTCTGTCGAGAGCGGTCCGCCGCTGGCGGGCGTCAGTTCGTTCGGATTCGGCGGCACCAACGCTCACGTGGTTATGCAACAAGCGCCCGAGTCGCGAACTAGGAATCGCGAAGGAGTAGCGAGCAAGTCCTGTTACCTGCTGCCGCTCTCAGCGCGCAGCCCCGAAGCTCTACAAGCCGTCGCGCGAACCTACCTGGGATTTTTGGCGAACTCAGGATCGTCGCTGCACGACATCTGTTACAGCGCGAGCGCGCGCCGCGGTCATCACGACTATCGCATGAGTGTAACCGGCGCTTCGTCAGCTCAACTTATCGAAGGTCTCGAGGCCTTTCTCAAAGGAGAGACTCGCGCCGGTCTCTCGTCCGGCCGCAAAGCTCTCGGCGCTCACAAAAAACTGGCTTTCGTTTTTTCCGGGCAAGGCTCGCAATGGTTCGGCATGGGCCGGACGCTCCTGCACGATGAACCCATTTTTCGCGAGGTGATCGAGCGATGCGAGCTGGCGCTGCGGCCGCATACCGACTGGTCTTTGATCGCGGAGCTGGCCGCCACCGATGCGGCCGAATCGCGGCTCAACGACGTCGATGTAATCCAGCCTGCGCTGTTCGCAGTTCAGGTCGCGCTCGCAGCGCTGTGGCGCGCATGGGGTATCGAACCCGACGCGGTCGTTGGCCACAGCATGGGCGAAGTCGCGGCCGCATACGTCAGTGGCACGCTCAGCCTCGAAGACGCTGCGCTGATAATTTGCACGCGCAGCAAGCTGGTCAAGCGCACCATCGGACAAGGCGCGATGGGCGCGGTCGAGCTCTCAATCGAAGACGCCCGTCTCGCAATCGCCGGCTACGAAGATCGCGTTTCAATCGCGGTCAGCACCAGCCCCACCTCCACTGTGCTGTCGGGCGATCCAAAAGCGCTCGCCGAGATCCTCGAACAGCTTCAGGCTCGCGACGTCTTCTGCCGGATGGTGAAGGTGGACTTCGCCTCGCACAGCCCGCAGATGGATCCATTGCGCGCCGAACTGATGAGCGCGCTTGAAGAAGTGCAGCCTCATCTCGCATCGATCCCGATTTATTCGACCGTGCTCGACTCGGTCGCCGACGGCTCCGAGTTCGATGCGCACTACTGGGCGCGCAATCTCAGGGAGCCGGTGCTTTTTTCAGCGTCGATGCAGCGCCTGCTCGAAGACGGCTACGAAACCATCGTCGAGATCAGCGCGCATCCGATACTCCTCAGCGGAATCCAGCAAGGGATTCATCACGCGGGGACGGAAGGCGCGGTGCTCGCATCGATCCGGCGCGACGAAGACGAGCATACCGCAATGCTCCGGTCGCTAGGTCTCCTTTACAGTTCTGGATATGCAATCGACTGGAACCGCATCTACCCCGAGCGAGGCGCGAACGTCAGCCTGCCCGCTTACCCATGGCAACGACAACGCTGCTGGTTGGAACCAGGCGCAGACCACGACCAGCCCATTAACTCGGCCGCAAAAAATTCTCTGCTAGGCCGGCATTTCAAATCAGCCGCGTCGGGCGGCGCCGATTATTGGGAAGTCCGATTGGACAAGGAGTCGCTGCCTTTCCTCGACGACCATCGAATCGAGAACGTCGCAGCCTTGCCCGCGTCTATTTACGTCGAGATGGCATCAGCCGCCGCGCGCGAGGCGCTCGGCTCACAATCGATCGCGCTGACCGACGTAGAATTTCACCGCGCACTCTTCATCCCCGACGGCGCAAGCCCCACTCTTCAAGTGATCGTCGCGCCCGCAGCCGACGGCGCCGCAACGTTCCAAATCCTCAGCTCTTCATCCGCCAAATCATGGACTCTGCACGCCTCCGGCAAAGTCTCCGCGGACTCTGATCTACCTCCTAGCCTACAAGAGGAGTCGCTAGCCGATATCCAGCTCCGAAGCACCGAAAAAGTCTCAGGCCTCGACTACTATCGACAGCTTAGTGAAAACGCGATCCAGTACGGCCCTTTTTTCCAGAGCATCACTCATTTGTGGCTCGACGATAAGAGCGTCCTCGGCGAGCTTCAAATTCAGGATAACAACTTCAATACCTATCAGCTTAATCCCGCGGTTCTCGACGGCTGCTTACAGGTCCTGGGAGCAGCGGTAGCGACAGAAGCAAAGCGAATCGGTAAAAGCGGCACCTTCATACCAACCCGCATCGGCAGGATCCGCATCATTAACCGTCCCGGCACACACCTATGGTGTCGCGCGCGCATCGTCGATGACAATGCCAGCGGGATCGTCGGAGAACTAAAACTCCTGGATGATGCCGGCCAGCTAGTCGTCGAACTAGAAAGGGTACATTTCGAGTCGCTGGGCCAAGGTCTCAAAGAAGACCTCGACGACTGGCTCTATGAGCTCAAGTGGCAGCCGAAAGAACGCGCCTCAGTACATATACCCGCGTCGAGCCCTGGAACCTGGCTTATATTTGCCGATAGCAGCGGCGTCGGAGAATCGTTGCGGCAAATCCTGGAAGCAAAGGAAGAGAAGGGCATTCTAATTTCAAGTGGCGATGCATACGAGCGCAGTGATAGCAAGCACGTTAGCATTCGCCCCGACGAGCCAGAGGACATCCGGCGGCTGTTCGAGAGTGTCGCGAATTCCGATCAACCTGCATGTCGTGGAATCGTCCATCTGTGGAGCCTCGATGCCTCCCTTCCCGCAGATGCCGGCGCGGCCTCGATGGAAGCGGCGCAGACTCTCGGCTGCGTCAGTGCTTTGCACGTGGTGCAGGCGATGGCGGGCGTCCGATGGCGCGAGCAGCCTCGTCTATGGCTGGTTACTCGAGGAGCACAGGCAACCGGCGATTATTCTTCGCCAGTCGACGTCGTTCAAGCGCCAATCTGGGGATTAGGTCGAGTTATCGCCCAGGAGCATCCCGCTTTTTGGGGAGGGCTGGTGGACCTCGAGCCGACGTCTTCTGTGGGCGATGACGCAACGCATCAGTTGTGGGAAGAAATCTCGACTGCGAACGGTGAGAATCAGGTTGCTCTTCGGAACGGGCAGCGGATGGTGGCGCGACTCGCTCGAAGGCGTGAATCCAGCGCACCCGAAACTCCGCTGCGATGGCGTTCGGACGGCAGCTATCTGATAACCGGAGGCCTTGGCGACCTAGGCCTGAAGGTCGCGCGCTGGATGGTGTCGCGAGGTGCTCGGCGCCTGATCCTTTTGGGACGCACGCAGCTTCCGCCACGCTCGAGCTTGGAACTCGCAGGAGCCTGGCAGTCACCTGGCTCGACAAGTTGCCGCAATTCGGGAACTCGAAGAATCCGGTGCCAGTGTACATCTGGTGTCGGCCGACGTCGCGGACGAAAAACAGATGAGCGCATTCGTCGATCAGTTTCAGGCTGAAGGTTGGCCGCCGATTCGCGGGGCGGTGCACGCGGCGGCAGTGCTGCAGGACGGCCTGCTGTTACAACTCGATGGCGCTGCGATGAACAAGGTTCTGCGGCCGAAGATGGTCGGCGGATGGCTGCTCCATCGCCTGCTTCGAAAAGCTCCGCTGGATTTTTTCGTAGTCTTCTCTTCGGCTGGCTCCCTGATTGGCCAGCCGGGTCAGGGCAACTATGCCGCCGCTAACAGTTTCCTCGACGCGCTCGCGCATCATCGAAAGACCCTAGGCCTGCCAGCCTTGAGTATCAACTGGGGAGCATGGGCCGAGTTGGGATTTGCGGAGACCGAAGGTGGCAGGAGTCTGACCAGGCGCCTTGCGCTGCTGGGAATAAGAAGTATGCCGCCCAAGCTGGCGCTCGAGGTGATGGATAGGCTGCTCAGCGAAACTGCCACCCAGGTCGTGGCGCTGCCGGTGAACTGGAGTAGGTATCACGAGTTCTATGGAGTAGGCAGCGAGCCCCCGCTGCTCTCCGACCTTGCCAATGAAGAAGCGGCCGGCCCATCTCAAACGGTGCATCCGGGAGAAAAGCGCAGTGCGATCCTTGACGCGGCTCCAGCGGATCGTGGCCAGTTGCTGCAGTCCTATGTGACTGAGCAAGTAGCTCGTGTGCTAGGCCTTTCGCCCTCACAACTGGATGTACAACAACCATTGACCAACCTGGGGCTGGACTCGCTGATGGCGGTCGAGCTGAAGAATCGTATCTCGGCTGATTTGGGCGTCAACGTGCCGATGGTGAAATTTCTCCAGGGCTTCAGCGTCGCGCAAGCAGCCAGCCAGCTCCTTGAGCAACTGACGGTGGAAGTTGACAACCCGTCAGCGATTCGCCCGTTGGCGCGCGAGCATAAGAACAATCATAGCTACAAAACTTTGTTAGCCAACGTCGACGAGCTTTCGGAGGAGCAAGTCGATTCGATGCTCGCCGATATGCTGACTAAAGATGCGGTTACCTAGTGCCTGATGTATCCATTCGAATTGCCGGCCTCTCATCCGCGAAAAAACGCGCACTGCTTGCCGATCTCCTTCGGGAAAAAGCGCGGGCGGCCGACTCGTTCTATCCACTGTCCTATAATCAGCAGGGAATTTGGTTTCTCTCTCAGTTGGCGCCTGAGAGTATGGTTTACAACGTCAGCTTCGCCGCGCGAATTACCTCGCAGCTTGATGTCCCCGCGTTGCGGCGATCGTTTCAGACGCTCGTCGATCGGCATGCTTGTCTAAGAACGACTTTCACCGTGCGCTCCGGGAAACCGGCGCAACGGATCCATCAAGGTGCCAAGGTCCATTTCGAGAAATTGGATGCTTCAGCATGGTCGCTTGACGAGATCGAGTCTCGGTTGACCGACGAGGCGCATCGTCCTTTCGATCTCGAGCTAGGTCCATTACTGCGGGTGAGTGTCTTCAAGCGATCCGAGCGGGAACACTACCTGTTGCTGGTCGTGCATCACATCGTGATCGATTTCTGGTCCCTCGCGATACTTCTGAATGAGCTCGGCGTGATTTACCCGGCGGAAGTCGCGGGTATGCGAGCGACTTTACCTCCGCTCGACTTGCAATACAGCGACTACGTTGGCTGGCAATCTGAAATGCTGGCGGACGCAGAAGGTGTGCGCCTATGGGACTACTGGCGCAAACAGTTGGCCGACAACTTGCCGGTGCTGGAGTTGCCGACTGATCGTCCGCGGCAGCCGATACAAACGCATCGCGGCGGTTCGCATGATTTCGTGCTCAGCGACGAATTGAGCGGGCAGCTGAAACTGCTCGCGAAAGCTAAAGGTGCGACGCTCTATGTAGTCATGCTCGCGGCCTTCCAGGCGATGCTTCATTACCTGTCGGGGCAGGACGATTTGATCGTAGGCTCGCCGGTAGTTGGCAGAAGTCGCGCCGAGTTTGAAGAGATCGTCGGGCTATTTACCAATCCGGTTTTCTTGCGGGTGAATCTCTCCGCCGAATCCGACTTTCCAGGAATTCGTAAGCCATGTGCGGCAGACGGTGCTCGACGCACTCGAGCATCAGGACTTTCCGACGCTGCTGTTGGTCGAAAGACTAAAGCCTGCACGCGATCTCAGCCGACCGCCTATATGCCAGGTCATGTTCGTACTGGATAAGCCGCACGGGCTTGCGGAGCAGGGAGCACCTACCTTCGTACATGGGGAATCAGGACCTACAATGAACTCGGGAGGACTGGTACTGGAGTCTTTTCCGCTGGAACATAGGTCGGCCTCACTCGACCTGGTGTTGCTGGTAGTCGAATCCACACAGTCGCTCTCGATTTCCATGAGATACAACGCCGAACTGTTCGACCACTCTACTATCATCCGGTTTGGAAAATACTTTGAGGCTCTCCTTCAGCATGTAGTTGGACATCCAGACGCGCGGCTAAGCGCCCTGGCCGAAGTGCTTGACGTCGCGGACCCGAAGCATCAATCGGCGGCACGCGAAGAGTTGGAGATCCTCGACGAGGGCGAGAGAGCGCGAGTGTTAGTGGAGTTCAACCAGACTGCCGCTCCTTATCCTGACGACGTCTGCATCCAGCGCTTGTTCGAAGACCAGGTGGAACGTACGCCAGATCGTATCGCGCTCACCTTCGAGAATCAGAATCTGACCTATGCGCAGCTTAATGCCCGGGCAAATCAAGTCGCACACTATCTGCGCGCGCGCGGAGTGGGGCCGGAAGTGCCGGTGGCGATTTGCATGGAGCGTTGTCTCGAGATGGTCGTCGCGCTTCTCGGCGTCCTCAAGGCGGGCGGCGCTTACTTGCCGATCGATCCGGCCTATCCAAAGGAACGGCTGGTGTTCACGCTCTGGAAAATGCTCGGGCGCAAGTTTTGTTGACGATGCAGCCGCTGCGCGAGCGCATGCGAGATCAAGCTGTGCGAGTGGCGTGTCTCGACGCCGATTGGGAATCAATCGATCGCGAGAGTTGTGAAAATCCGCCGAACGTGACCGCGGCTGGCAATCTGGCTTATGTAATTTACACCTCTGGCTCGACCGGGCAGCCCAAGGGCGTGATGGTCGAGCATCGAGGTCTTAGCAACACGATCAAGTGGCTATCGCAAACGCTGGCGATCACCGCGGACGACAGCACTCTGCTTAAGACTCCTATCACCTTTGATGCCGCGGGGCGCGAGCTATTTCCAACGCTGTTAGCGGGAGCGCGCCTGATAATCGCGGAGCCTGGTGCTCATCGTGACACGCGCTATATCGCAGAGAAAATCCGCGACCGCAGTATCTCGATACTTCACTGCGTTCCTTCTTTTCTGCGCCTGTTGGTAGCGGAGCCGGCTTTCGCGGAAGCGGTGACGCTGCGCGCGGTCATGAGCGGCGGCGAGGCGTTGACGCCGGATATAGTCGCGGAGTTTGGCTGTCGCTCCAAGGCCAGCTTATACAACGTCTATGGACCGACTGAGACGATTATCGACTCGGCATACTGGCTATGTAACGGGGCCATCGATGCTTCGATAGTGCCTATAGGACGACCTATTCCGAACGCGCGCATGTATATTCTAAACAGCGCGCTGCGGCCGGTGCCGATCGGAGTTTCCGGAGAACTATACATAGGTGGGGTGAGCCTTGCGCGCGGCTACGTGAACCTGCCGGGTCTGACTGCCGAGAAATTTATTCCGGATCCTTTCTCCAGCGAGCCCGGCCAGCGGCTGTATAAGACTGGCGACCTTGCGCGCTATCTGCCTGATGGAAATATCCAGTATCTCGGTCGCAGCGACTATCAGGTCAAAATCCGCGGCTTCAGGATTGAACTCGGAGAGATTGAAGCGGCTCTTGCACAGCATTCGTCGGTCGCTCAGGCGATTGCCACGGTTTACGAAGGCGCGCATGGAGAGAGGCGGCTAGTTGCGTACGTCGTCGCTCAGCCGGATTGCGATCCGACGGCGATTGAACTGCGCACGTTCCTGAAAGGCAAGCTGCCTGAGCACATGGTGCCGGCGGTCTTCCTAACGCTAGACCGGTTTCCACTAACTCCCAACGGAAAGGTGGATCGGCGCGCCCTGCCGGTCCCCACAGATACGAGGCCGGAATTGGGGAGAGCATTCGTGGAGTTCCGGACACCTACGGAAGAGCTGCTGGTCGACATCTGGTCGCAAGTCCTGGAGGTCGAGCGCGTCGGTATCTACGATGATTTCTTCGACCTCGGAGGGCATTCGCTGCTCGCAACTCAAGTCGTCTCTCGAATCCGTGAAACCTTCAAGTTGGAGATGCCACTCCGCCGCTTGTTCGAAACTCCTACCGTGGCGGGCCTTGCCGAAAGTCTTGAGCTATCGCGGCGCGGTGACGTAAGTCGTCAACTGACACCTATCGAGCCTGTTCCTCGAGATGGGGATCTGCCGCTCTCATTTGCCCAGCAGCGGCTATGGTTTATCGATCAACTTGATCCGGGAAACTCGGTTTATAATTTCCCGGTAGCTGTTCGGCTAAAGGGCGTGCTCAACCTTGCCGCACTCGAACGGAGTCTCAACGAAATCGTAAGGCGTCACGAAGCTCTGCGGACGACATTTTCGACGGTAGATGGACAACCAACTCAGGTGATCGCGTCGAGACTCAGCATAGGACTGCCAGTCGTCGATCTGCGAGAGCTATCCGAAGTTGCGGCGGAGAAAGAAGTTCAGAGGCTGGTCGTCGAAGAAGCTCGGCGACCGTTCGATCTGGCGAAAGGTCCGCTACTGCGAGCTAGCGTGCTGCAGCTCGCCGAGGACGAGCAGGTCGGGCTGCTGACGATGCATCATATCGTGTCCGATGGCTGGTCGGCCGGCATCCTGATTCGCGAGATGGCGACACTCTACCACGCGTACTGCTCTGAAAGTCCTTCGCCGCTGGCTGAACTGCCGATCCAGTACGCCGACTTTGCCTACTGGCAACGCAAATGGCTGCAGGGCGAGGTGCTTCAACGGCAGCTCGACTATTGGAAGAAGCAGCTCGACTGCGCTCCGCCGTTGTTGGAACTACCGGAGGATCATCCGAGGCCGGCGGTGCAGACTTTTCGCGGTGGTCATCAATCACTGCTGTTGCCCAAAGGGGTTGGAAGCGCACTGAAAGCACTTAGCCGGGATGAGGCGACCACTCTTTTTATGACGTTGTTGGCGGCGTTCAAAGTCCTGCTGCACTGCTACACGAGGCAGGACGATGTGATCGTAGGCACGCCGGTCGCCAACCGCAACCGACTCGAGATTGAAGGACTTATCGGATTTTTTGTCAATGCGCTGGTATTGCGCACCGACCTATCCGGTAATCCCAACTTTCGAGAACTGCTGCGACGTGTGCGCAAGGTATGCGTGGACGCTTACGCACATCAGGATCTGCCGTTTGAAAGGCTGGTCGATGAATTGCACATCGAGCGCGATCTCTCGCGCAACCCTCTATTCCAGGTGATGTTCGTGCTTCAGAACGCGCCGTTGCACGCAGTCGAGCTGCCAGGGCTGAGCTTGAATCCAGTGATTGCGGACGGTGGGACTACTCACTTCGACTTGACGCTTCACATTGTCGATTCCGAGCAAGGGCTGGTTGCGACCGCAGCATACAATACCGACCTGTTTGACGCCGAAACGATAACTCGGATGTTAGGCCACTTCCAGACTTTGCTCGAAACGATAGAAAAGGACCCCGATCAGCGCCTTTCCGAGCTACCGCTGTTAACCGATTCCGAGCGCCAGCAGGTCTTAGTGGGGCGGAGTGACATCCTTCATGACTATGTTCCGGGGCCAGGTATCGCTCAGCTGTTTGAAGCTCAAGTGGAGCGAACGCCCGAAGCGATCGCGCTCGTCTTCGAAGGCGAACAGCTGACCTATCGCGAGTTGAACGCGCGCGTCAACCGGCTTGCTCATAGCCTGCGCAAATTAGACGTGGGACTGGAAGTTGCAGTCGGCGTTTGCCTCGAGCGCTCGCTGGAAGTGGTAATCAGCCTGCTGGCTATCCTGAAGGCGGGGGGCGTTTACCTACCATTGGACCCGGCCTACCCGAAACAACGCCTTGGCTTCATGCTGGAAGATTCCAACGCCCAGGTGCTATTGACACAAGAGCGGCTGATTCAAGGATTGCCGGACCATCGCGCGCGTGTGATCTGTTTGGATTCAGACGATGAATCTATCAGCCGGGAAAGTGCGGAAAATCTCACGAGCTCGGTCGAGCCTGAAAACCTCGCTTATATCATCTATACCTCGGGATCTACCGGTCAGCCGAAGGGAGTGCTGGTTTCGCACGGCTCGATCGCGGAACATTGCCGCGATGCTGAAAAGTACTACGAACTGAAACCCACCGATCGAGTACTTCAGCTGGCGTCAATGAGTTTCGATCTATCGCTGGAACAGATACTTCCCACTCTTATTGTCGGTGCACGCCTGGTTGTAGTGAAAGAGCTATGGCGGGCGGAGGAGTTCCATAGCAAGGCAGCCGAGCTAGGACTGACCGTCGTGGATCTTCCGACCAGCTATTGGCAGGAGTTGGTCCAGTCGTGGGAGGGCGCGTCGGAACCGGTGTTGAATTCGCAATACCGGCTATTTGTCGTGGGTGGAGACACTATGTTGCCGGAAGTTCTCGCTCTCTGGCAGCGGACCGCGCTTAGTTCCGTACGACTAATCAACGCCTATGGGCCTACCGAAGCGACCATAACGGCGACTGCGTTCGAGGCCACATCGCGAGGTGGAAAAGGTGCGCGGCTTCATCGGGTTCCCATCGGCCGCCCGCTGGCTAATCGAGAAATCTACATCCTCGACGGACATTCTAATCCGGTTCCAATCGGCGTTCCGGGCGAGCTTCATATCGGCGGCAGAAGCCTCGCGCGTGGATATATGAGTCGGCCGGATCTGACCGCTGAGAAGTTCATTCCGAATCCGTTCAGCAATATAGCCGGCGCAAGGATGTACAAAACCGGCGATCTGACGCGACACCTACCCGACGGTAACATCGAATATATCGGGCGTACCGACCATCAGGTGAAGATCCGCGGATTCAGAATCGAACTTGGAGAAATCGAGGCGGCGCTCGCGCAACATACTTCGGTGCGTCAAGCGATCGTATCGGCGCACCAGGACGTTCGCGGAGAGAAGCGGCTGGTTGCCTACATCGTCGGCGACCATGAGCATCCGCCGGCCGCCAGTGACCTGAGGAGTTTTCTGAAGGATAGGGTTCCAGAATACATGGTGCCGTCGGTCTTCATGCTGCTCGATTCGCTCCCTACAATGCCGAACGGAAAAGTTGATCGAGGTGCGCTGCCAAAGCCGGACCTGACGCGACCCGAAATGAGTAAGACATACGTGGCGCCGCGAGACGATCTTGAACGTCAGCTAACCGGTCTCTGGGAAGAAGTTCTAGGTATCCGATCAATTGGGGTAACCGACAACTTCTTTGAGCTGGGCGGACATTCCTTGCTGGCGGTGCGTTTGTTCGCACTAATCGACAAGCGGATGGGTAAGAGACTTCCTTTGGCGGCTCTATTTCGAGGAGCAACTATCGAAGGTCTGGCCGAGATCGTGCGTCGGGACTCTTTGTCAGTGACACCGTCATCACTGGTGCCTATCCAGCCTGACGGCTACAAACGACCGCTCTTTCTGGTGCATCCCGCTGGGGGACATGTGTTCCCGTTCATTGGCCTGGCGCAATGTCTAGGTCTCGAACAGCCTTGTTACGGGTTGCAAGCCAGGGGCGTGGAAAACGGGCAAGAACCACACACTAGAATCGAGGACATGGCCGCTTGTTACGTTGAAGCTATTCAGTCCGTGCAGTCGGAAGGTCCCTATCTGTTAGGCGGTTGGTCGATGGGTGGTGAGATAGCATTCGAGATGGCTCAGCAGCTTCACGCTCGGGGACAGCGGGTGGCGTTGCTTGCGCTACTCGACGCGCGGATTCCCTCCGCCACTGAGAATGTTGGCGACGAAGAGTTCGAAGCAATGTTGATGGCGGATGTTGTCCGCTATTTCGGCCTTTCGCCGGACTTCAGCAAGTCCCTTGCACATCTTCCGCAAGCCGAACTTTTGGCGCGAGTGCTCGATCAGGGGAAAACAGCCGGCTTGATACCCGCGGATATTGAAGCCGCGCAAGCGCGCCGGCTGATAGAACTCTGCAAATCGGATTTTCGAGCTAGTCGGAATTACGTACTACATCGCTATCCCGGTCGAGTGACTCTGTTCAAGGCTAGCGAGAATCTTTCGGGCAGTTCTATGGACCCGACTCTTGGGTGGAGTGATTGGGCTGAAGGAGGGGTAGATGTACAGATCGTGCCAGGCAATCATGCAACGATGGTTTACAAACCGAATGTCGAGACCTTGGCCGAGAAGCTGGCAGCATGCATCGAACAGGCAGATAGGATCGAGTCAGCGGATGAATCGATGAAGGACTCCCGATGAACAACGACGATACCGAAGATATGAAATATAAGGTCGTGGTGAATGACGAAGGGCAGTACTCGATTTGGTCTGTCGACCGGCCGAATCCCGATGGCTGGCGCGACGCACCAAAGAGTGGCTCCAAGTCAGAATGCCTCGCTTACATTAAAGAAGTGTGGACCGATATGAGGCCACTCAGTCTTAGGAACAAGATGAACGATCGCGCAAACGTCACTGAGCTGTCAGGTGTCCATCTGAACGGAAATCACTTTAAGGCGGGAGAGAGCAAAGCTTGAGCGACGCGTCCTCATCAAACTCGTGGATTGTGGGCCGCAAGCCGAACCCGCAGGCGCGCTTGCGTCTGTTCTGTTTTCCGTACGCCGGCGGCGCAGCATCTGTGTTTCGCAACTGGTCAGACGGCCTACCGGCCGATGTCGAGGTATGTCCAATTCAGTTCCCCGGGCGCGGGACTCGATTGACCGAGCCCGCGTTCAGCGAGCTCTCGCTTCTGGTCCAGGCGCTGACTGTGGCGCTACTTCCACTACTCGACAAGCCGTTCGCCCTATTCGGTCATAGCCTGGGATCGTTGGTATGCTTTGAACTAGCCCGTCAGCTCCGGACGAAGCATCAGGCGCGTCCCGTCCGCTTGTTTGTGTCGGCAGGACCCGCGCCGCAGATTCCTCACCGAGGTTTGCCGATCCATAACCTTCCGGAAGAAGAATTCTCGGCGGAATTGCGTCGCTTGAACGGAACTTCTGACGAGCTTCTGAACGACAGGGAACTGATGGAGGTTGTGCTACCATCACTGCGTGCGGATTTTGCGCTCTACGAAAGCTACCGATACTTGTCGGGGCTTCCCCTGAATTGCCCGATTTCCACTTTCGGCGGTTTGAGCGACCAAAGAGTCAAGCATGGCGATCTCGAAGCGTGGCGCGATCAGACCTCAGTTTCTTTTTCGATAAGGATGTTTCCCGGCGATCATTTTTTCCTGAAGACAACTCAGGAGTTGCTGCTTCGGGCGCTCTCGCAGCAACTTCGATGAAGGGCGCAGAGATGACGTCCGCAGATTTTGACGCGCTGTGGCTCTCGCCACCCAAGCATCTGAGCTTAGGTAGCAAGACGGTGCATGTCTGGCGGGCGAATTTGGATCAGAACCCTTCGCAGATAGCGCTTTTTCAAAACAGTTTGGACGACGATGAACGATCGAGAGCAGATCGATTCTACTTCAGCCGCGATCGCGAGCGCTTTATCGTAGCTCGCGGTATACTCAGGGCTATCCTCGGCCGCTACTCAAATAGAGCACCCAACAGCCTCTCCTTCAGGTATAGCAACCATGGAAAGCCTGTCTTGGTTTCGGAATCTGACCTAGATGCTATCCGCTTCAACCTTTCCCACTCTCACGGAGAGGCCCTCTATGCAGTTAGTCGCGGCCGCGAGATAGGTGTCGATCTCGAGTTCATCCGCGGCGATCTCGAGGCGGAGCAAATCGCCGAACGATTTTTTTCGCACAGCGAGAATGAGACGCTCCGGGCTCTTCCGCTTAGCCTTCGGAGGTACGCATTCTTTCTCTGTTGGACTCGCAAAGAAGCCTACATCAAGGCGAGAGGTGAAGGACTCTCGATGCCCCTGGATCAGTTCGACGTATCGCTGATTCCCGACGAACCAGCGGCGCTGTTGAGCATCCAATCAGACTCAGATGAAGCTCATCGTTGGTCTCTTCGGAACCTGAACCCAGCGGATGGCTATGCTGCTGCTCTTGCCGCCAAAGGACACGACTGGACTTTGTCCTGTTGGCGATGGCCGCAGTCCGGAACTGAGCGCTAATCCTAGCGCCGGTTGCTTCGCCGTCTCGGAAGGGTATAGGCTTTCGGTTACCTCCCGAGAGTTTGCCTACATCTACATTCTCTGCCCGAGGAAGAGTCGCAGCTTCGACGCGGTATGCGAGCCGAACGTCTGCGCCTGAGCAGGTGGGTACGCCTGGAACCGTGCGCCGACACGCATCGTCGTTCTGTGTTAGGAGTCGCAAATTCATAAAATCAGCACATCACCGGTCCGAGTCTGGATTCTAACTATTTCGCTGACAGTGCTCGTGGCGGGTCTGACTCAACAGCCTGCCGTGGGCCGAGCGGACGTCGTTCTGGCGCCGAGCACAGAGTCGAATGCAGGTGATGCGATGGATGCCTGGCTTGTGTCGCGCGGCCTGATCGGTAGCGCGATGATAACCGAACAATCCGGTAGCGACATAGTCACGCCACCGGGCGGCACCGAAGTGGACGAAACCCGGCAGACGGCAAACCTTACGGGCGAGGTCCTGAACCAGGTCAGGTCGTGGAACGAAAGAAAGAACGACGACACGATCCATATCGAGGTAACCACGCTATCGACTTCCCAGTTCGAAGTTGCTTTCTGGCTGTTTCCAAATCATCGGAAGGGTTGCACCATGTATAAGTGGACCCTGTACGATCATGGGCGCGCGCTGCAGAGTGCGTTCTGGCGTAACGATGCAGCGGTGCTGCGGCTGGCTGGGGCCGCGGATCTGCCCCATGACTTGTATCCGGACTCGGTTCCCTGGGTGGCCTTCATGCGCGTGCTCGACGCGCCGCGCGATGGCGCCGAGGGGATGCTTCATCAGCAGATCACGCCGTACAGCTACGTGGGCCAGGAGGTTTGGGCCTCGAGCGCCGAACCGATCAGAGTGCCAGCCGGCACCTTCTCCGCGCTAAAGGTTACCGCAAAAGTCGACATCACGACGGTTATGCCGAATTGGCCGCGCTTCGTTCTGCAAGTGATCAAACCGGTAATTCCCAAAAACACGCTCTACTTCGAGGCGGCGCCGCCGTACCGGCTGCTCAAGCAGGAAGGTACAACCTTTGTCGGCGGTCCTGAGGTCACCACGGAACTCGTTCGTTCCTACATCGCAGGCACTGCGCCCGTCTCCACAGTCGCTGCGGTACCGGCATCCTCCCTGATCGCAAAACCATAGATCCGATCCCGCGGACGTCCGCCGAAAATATAAGTAGCGAAATTTTAATTCGCTTGAATTCACGCGCCGGCCGAGGTTAGTGCGCCGGATCGCTGCGCTATTTCGCTTTTCCCGTCTTTGCGACTGCGGATCCGATCACTCCGCCGAATTGCGTCAATCCGTCAAGCCTGTCAATACGGAAGTAGGCAATTAGCATCGAACATCACGAATAACGATAGATTGTGTTCCCAAGGAGACCAGAAAGTTGGCCCTGATGTCGAGGTTCGCTACCTGAAACGACGATGAATTTGCAACCTCAAAAGCAGTTCTGAGGTATTTGATGTCCCAAGGGTTTGTTGTTCCTGACGAGGAGCAGGTTGAGAAAGCGGCTGAGCACGATGCTTACGCCGATTTGATTCGCAGGTTGAACCATCAGTCGGTGGTGAAACATTTCGACGCGTACATGGACATAGAGTGGGACAATCCTGAGTTCCGCATCGACCCCGATGACTCTCGATGGGAACTCGAACCGGACGACGTGCTCGGGGCGACCGAGTGGTATCGATCGCAGCCGGCCGGAATCCGGTCGCGAATCGGTCTAAGCATGTTGACCAACTTCATGAAGAGTGGCGTGATCTTCGAGTACGTGCTCAAGCGCGGTCTGCTTGAGTTCGCGATTGGGTTGCCAACCGGATCGCCGGAATTTCGCTACTGCTACCACGAAACAATCGAAGAGGCTCAGCACTCGCTGATGTTCCAGGAGTTCATCAATCGGACCGGCATCAAAATTCCCGCGTTAAACAAGCTCGAACGCAGGAGCGCCGACTTTGTGGTCAAGTATGCGCGCAAATTTCCGGAACTGTTCTTTGTCTTCGTGCTGGCCGGTGAAGACCCGATCGATTATGTACAACGCCAGAGCTTGCAGAAGAATCGGGATAACACTCATCCGCTGTTTCGGCGAATCATGCAGATCCACGTAACCGAAGAAGCCCGCCATATGAGCTTCGCGCGTCACACCTTGCGCCGCCGCGTTCCGAAGCTGAGCAGCAGCCGCCGAGGGCGGCTCGGACTCTGCGTGCCGCTCATCCTCGGCGTCATGGGCAAGATAATGATGGAGGCGGCGCCGTCGGTAGCGCGCGAATATAACATTCCGCGCGAAGTCGTGGATGCAGCGTATCGCAACAATCCAGTTCACCGGGAGCGGGTCCACGAAGCTTCGACCAAGCTGTTCGGCCTATGCAAGGAGCTAGGTCTGACTAACAGATGGTCGCTACGTTTGTGGAGAGCGATGAACATCCTGCCAGAAGCCGGAGCGTTCTCCGGTGCGGCTACGCAATCTTAGCTAGCCGATCAGGCGACAGCAGCGATCGGTCTGCTGCGAGTATCGTCGCTTACTACCTGTCCGTCACGCAGGCGGATCAAGCGATGAGCCCGCTCCATGACCTGAGGATCATGGGTGGAAAAGAGGAAGGTCGTGCCCGTCGTACGATTGAGCTGTTCCATCACATCTAGGAGGGCGATAGCCGAAGCGGAGTCCAGGTTCGCCGTGGGTTCATCCGCAAGAATCAGGGCAGGTTCGGTGACCATGGCGCGAGCAACAGCGACTCGTTGCTGCTGACCGCCGGATAACTCCGCAGGCCTGCGATCTTCAAGACCGGCGAGCCCGATTTCCGAAAAGAGTTTCTCGACTCTTTCCCTGCGCTGGCGCGCGGGCATCCCCTGAAGCAACAAAGTAAATTCCGCGTTCTCCAAAGCGGTAAGGACCGGCAGCAGGTTGTAGGTTTGGAAGACGAAAGCCGATGCGTTGCAAACGCAAACGGGCCAGCTCACCGGAAGATAAGACCTGAAGGTTCTGTCCTGCCACCCATATATCGCCGGTGTCGGCACGGTCAAGTCCGCCGATGATGTTGAGTAGAGAGGTTTTGCCGGAACCAGATGGCCCAGCGGCCGCCGCAAACTCACCGGCGCCGACATTCAGAGTTACGCCACGCAAAGCAGGAACGTCGATAGGCCCGGTGCGATAGGTCTTTCGCACGTCGCTCAGTTTAACCGCCCATTCGTTCATAGAGTCCTCTCTACTAAAGCACCTTCAGGGCATCCGGTAGGTCTGTCTGCGCCGCCTTGAAAGCGGGATAGAAGGAAATAATTGTCGCCATCGCGAATACAATACTTACCGACCAGACAATTCGCTCGACACTCAGGCGCGAGTAAAGAATAGGATCGAAAACAAGAGCAGGTGGGAGACCTGTTTTGAATACCCAGCGCAGATCCAATCCAGCCGTCGCGAAATAATGCTGGACGCTCAAGCCCAAGGCCAGTCCCAAGGCAAGGCTGATGGCGGTGAGAGCAAGAGACTCGCCGACAACCATTATCGCAAGCTGCCGAGGCCGAAGACCGAGAGCTTTACTGACACCAAATTCGTATCGGCGCTCGAGCACTCGCATAAGAATCGTGTTCAGGATTCCCAATCCGACCATGGCGAGAATCACGCCGTTCATGATGTAGTTGAAGGCGTGGTCGAGGCCGAGAATCTGGGCGAGCATCGGGAGCGATTCTCGCCACGTCAGGACTTCAACCGGAGACCGCGCCAACTGTTTGCGCAAGGCACTCGCTACCAACGGCGAGTCGCCTTCCTGTGCCAGCAAGAGAGCAACTTGAGTGACACGACCGTCGGTCACTCCCAGAAGAGCTTGAGCCGAGGACAGGGGCAGATAAATCATGTTAGCGTCGATCGCCTGCAGGCCAGTGCGAAAGATCCCAGTTACTCGCAGGAGAGTGCTATTCATCTCATCACCGGCTCCAGGCTGGGCGCCCGCCTGCGTGAGCGACTGAGTCATCAGCACCGCCTTGGAGCCGATCTTCAACTCGAGCTTGCGTGCCAGTTCGTCGCCGATAACGACGCCCGAGAGCTTGTCATTACTGGTAAGATAGGTGCCTTCGACCATCCGTAGTGGGACCAATGATACCGCGCGTTCCTCTTCCGGTATCACTCCCACAATTCTAACGCCGGCAGAACTGGCGGAGGTGCTTAGGAGGCCGGTGGCTAGAAGCCTCGGACTGACTCCTAGCACTTTTTCCTTGATGTTCCCGGTTTTCAAAAATTCCTGGACGTCGGATACGGCTTGTGCTGGAAGGAGCAGTTCGTCGGAACTGGATTCTTGATAGCCCTTGGCCTGAACTACAACATGGCCCGGTCCAAATCGCACTCCGTCCGCAATCGTTTGTTCGTGACCGCCATCGAGCAGGCCCAGAGAGATGAGCAGCAATGCCAGCCCTAGGCCGAGGGCCAAGGCGGTCAGTAGCGTACCGCGGGGATTGCGCCAGAGATTGCGCCAGCTGATCTTCACGAGAAGGAATAGACTTGTCACAGTTAGACCTTACGCATCGCTTCGGTCGGCCGGAGTTGAGCGGCTCGCCATGCGGGATAAAGCGCAGAAACCAGAGCGGTAGCCGCCAGTCCGACGGCAGCCTGGCTGTAAGCGGGAAAATCCTGCCGACCGTACCATAGGTGACCGACTACCACTCCTGCGACGGAGACCACTTCGCCGGTAGCGCCACCCAAGTCCAGTCCGTGCACCTGCAAATACCAGAGCAAAGGAACTCCAAGCGTTGCTCCAAGTACCAGACTAGCCACCGCCAGGCCGGCAGCCTCAGTAATGATCAGGCCAATCACCTGCGCGGGGCGCATACCTACGGCCATGAGCATGCCGAATTCGCGGGTGCGTTCGAACACAGCCATGAGCATAGTGTTCATGACGCCGATGACTGCGACCAGGAAGAAAATGAAAAACAGTACGACCGTGACGCCGTGATTGAACTGAACGTAGTTGGCCAGTTCAGGGGCCAGTTCGGGCCATGCCATTACTCGCACGTGGATCGTTTTACCGAGCCGGAGCTCGAGTGCAGACGCCACAGTGCTAGCGGTGGTTATGCGATTCAGCTTGATACCCACTTCATGAATCCTTGCGGGTGCAAGGTGCAGAAGGTCCTGTAAAGAAGACAGGGACATAAGAACCAAACCACGATCCACGGCATCAAGTCCGGTGTGAAGAATCCCAACGACTGTGTAAACGTCGTTGCCCATCGAACCGTCGGCCGCCTGCGTCAGCAAGACGATTTCCGCACCCAAAGCGATACCAATCGTGCTGGCGAGCTTGTCACCTATCACCACTCCCTTAGGCACTTGCGCAGTCAGATAGCGACCTTGCGTTACCTGGGTATTGAGAGTGGTAATTTTAGGTTCCTGGTCGGGGACGACTCCCATGAGCGCCACTCCAGCCGAGCGATGGGCCGCACTCAGCAAGCCGTATCCGTACACTCGCGGCGCCACGGCATTGACGCGGCGATCCGAGGCGATCGAGGCGAGTAGCGCGCTGACATCCGTTCCTTGCCTTCCGCCGATAGTCTTCTGAAGCGAGCGATTTGGATAGTAACCGGGTGCATGTACCTGGATCTGAGACATTACCAGGCAGGTGCCATTCTGGATCATCTGCCATCTGAGGCCCGCCATGAGGCAGGCAACGAACAGCAACATCGCATAACCGAACGCGATCGCCGCCATAGTAATGAAGGTACGCCGGCGATTGCGCCAGAGGTTACGCCAGGCGAGTTGTAGCAGTCGTCCGTTCATTGCTTGAGATTCGACAATGAGAATGTGTCAGCGCCGATAGGAACGTCGAAAGCGATATCTTCGTAGTCAATCGTCGTGTGCGCACCAGCTTTGTCGGCAGTTTCCATGACAAGGTGCGTCGGAATGAGCTTGCCGCTCTTGGTCTTGTATTCGGAAAACGTCAAGTCGCGAGCAAGCTTCCCATCGTCGCCGTAGTAACCCTGCCAGGTGGGAACTCCGTCGGCCTGACGAAACTGCAGAACGATCTTCCCCCACACGACTGCCGCGTCAGTCTTGGGGGTCAAAGTATATTCATAGACTGCGACACCGCCGCGATTTCCTTCGAACGAGGTACTGATAGAATAGTCGCGCGTAAGAAAGGGTTCCTTCACGAGGTCATCGATAGTGAAATCGCTTCCCATCCACGAAGTCGTCGCCATCGAAGCGGGAATTTTGACTGTCCGATTCGATTTCGGCAGGTAATATCTGATGTCGCTGCCCTGCTTCAGAATGGCGGTGCCAGCGTCGCTTTGCGGACTGATGATACGCACAAGAACCTTGTCGCCGAGCGACCAAATCTTCATCGATAGGTCGCGTTGTCCATCTTCATTCGAGATCTGCATTTTCACGGTAGCGATACTGGACTTACTACCGAAAAGACTGGCTACTCGCTCTACAGTCTCGCGCGCCTTTTGATCGTCGGCCGAATAAGATGTGTGAGCGAGGCTTAGCAGTAGCAGACCTAGAACTAAAGCCGCGCATATCTTTTGCCAATGCGAAAAAGTCATTGCACTAACCGATCCTGTACTTGGGAGTGAATTTGCTTTCGACCTCGACCGCTTCTTCCGCGAGCGGCGCTCTCATAGCCAGTCCCATAGGTATTCGCACGATAAAATTGAACACAGTTACCGCCAACGACAACGCAAACAAAGCGTCCTTGGAGGCAAACCGGGCAAAGGCCAGCGTGAAGACCAGCTGAGTTGTTCCGACTCCGCCCGGTGATAGAGCCGAATTTCCGATCGCCACAATGAATGGCGTCAATGCCAGGGTCTGAACTAACGATATTCCGATATGAAAGCTGACGAACTGGCCGTAGAGCGCAAAACCCGCTCCCAGGACAATTAGAAGCCTGATGCCGAAAAGTGTGAAATATTGAGACGGCCGCGCGACGCGGAAACTCTCCATCGAAGGCAGATCGTAAATCCATCTGAGCCAATTGCCGATAGGAAGCCGCGCGCCCCATAAGAGAAAAAATGACGCGATAAGACAGCCCCCGATGACTGCGCCCGTTGCATAGCCGAAACCTAACCGAATCGGTGAACTGGGCACGAGAACCATCGCGAGGAGCGCCAACGCAGCCAGTAGCATCGCGTCGAGATAAGCCTGGAACAGCAAGGTGCATCCGGCCATTATCCAAGGCACCCGTTTGCGCGCGTGTAGAAAAAGCACAAACGCACCGCTGGCGACGTAGGAGTTCACAATCTGAAGGAAATAGACAGCGGCCATAGTCGGCAGAAGTTCGGTCACGCCAGTAGGCCCGTGAAAGTAACTGAACAAGCGGGAATACAAGACTGACTCGCCGATAAACCAGCAGAGAAAGCCGCCCAGACTGGCAATCGCAAAGATCCAGAGCGTGGCGTGGCTGGTGGCGTCGACCACTTGGGTTAACGAAACGCCGCGCGCGGCATAGCACACGATTGCAGCTGCAATCGCGTAGGCCACGAGGTTTTGCACCAAGGTCTTACGTGATCCGTCGCTTTGGATCTTAGGGTCGACTCGGGGCGTCAACCTCGGCGTCCCGGTTCGCTGCATAGTGATCAATGTTGAGTACGGCAGCCCTGCTCGACCTTAATTTATGTCGCACAGGTCTGCCGCTCCCCAGACGAGAAACCTTCTAGTAGTTGCTGGTAGAACTCGAAGAATGCTCATGCTCGCTGGAGTCGCCATTGGGTGAGCTCTCGTTCGATGACGATGAATGGTGTTGGCTGGTCGTGGTCGGCGCCTCGGCTACCGCAGGCGCAGCAACAACCACCGCAGGTGCCGCAACTACCATCGGCGGAGCAGGTGCAACCACCATTGGAGCCGCATATACGGTGGGTGGTGCCGGCGCCACACTCGTGGTCTCGCTCGACGAGCTTGAGGTGTCAGTGGTTTCGGCGAATCCGATAGCTACGCTTCCAAACAGGGCTGCTGCGCTGAGAGCGATAGTCGCCGTTTTCAATAAGGTTTTCATAGTGATGTCTCCTGATGTAGATCTTCGGTTGATGGGCTTCGGTTCAGAATAAGATTGCATTGACATGCGCCGCAAGGACTTCCGATGTATTGAGTGCAGTTTGAGTGCTTCGGAGAACTCCAAGGGCGATTACTGCGAAGACTTTCAGGAGAAAAATTCGCGCGGGTTGGTTTTTGGGGAGACCGCTGCTCGCCTTCACATGTTCGGCTATGATTGTGGGGCGCAACCTCGGCCGGAGGAGCGCTGATGGGAGACTCGCCTCCACTCAATCGCGATAGCCAGTTCGCCTACACCTGCAATCGATGCATGTCATGCTGTCACGGCGCTCACATCGCGCTGGATCCATACGAGATCGCGCGACTCGCTCACAGTCGGCAGCTGCTCACGACGGAATTCATCGCGCGCTACCTCACTGAAGGCGGAGTCGTCCCGTCGGTTGATGAAGAGTCTTGGTCCTGCTCGACGGTCGATGGACCGAGTCGACTACTGCTATATCTTCTGCGAGGCGTACGGGATTGTGGAAGGGCATCAGAAGCACGCCCGATGCGATGCGGATCCGTTTGGTGCGTGCTGCTATTGTTGCGGCTACCGGCAAAATCGAGGGGAGGTAGCCGTCTTCGATGAAATGGTGCTCGTACAGCCACACGTCGTCAAACCCATGGCTTTCGTCCCACGCGATCTGATCGAGAGTCTCGCTGTAGAGGCTATCCGATGCCTGCCGCCACTGAGGTGGATTTCGGAAGTCATACCAAAGACCGAAACGTATTTTGCGACCATTCTTATCCATGGCTTATAGCTCCTTATGCGATCCTTCTGTCTGCTCTAGAAGATTTTTCGCTGTAGCTGTGGCTGAAGAAACAGTCTCTCGGTATGAGACTAATGAAAGTCTCGATAAGTCTTGCTTCAGCAGATAGAAACTCACGGCAAGCAGGACGAAGTCCTTCATCAGGAAGGCGACTGTTTCGGTCATTGCGGGAAAGCCGCCAGCAGATCCCGCCCAGCCGCCAGGCATAAAAGGAACGATCGTTGTAGTGGACACAAACGACGCAATTCCGCCGAGCGCGCCCAGAACGCCGCCAGTCTTATTCCAAAATCCCAGGAATAAGAGTGTTCCGAAGATCCATTCCGAGACGCCGAGGAACCAGCAAGCACCTCTGACTCCGAACACTGGATACATCCAGAAGATGAGCGGGCCGTTACTGATGTACGGAACGAGCGCCTGCGCCTCATACTCGAACCACTTCTGATATCCAAAGAAGAGGAATATCAGGACCATCGACGCGCGAAGCACGTGATAGTCGATGTCGGTGCCAAGGATTCCCAACCTGTAGCACAATTTGATGAGATAGTTCATAGGTTCGCTCCTACTAGGAACTCATCGCACCTGAACGTTGGCCATTAGATGGCTCAGCCCTTCGGACATTGTCGGATGGGTCAGGATTGCATCGCGCAACACCGTGTAGGGTAGGTGAGCGAGCATCGCAGTTTGCATCGCTACCATCAGCTCGCTCGCTTCGAATCCGAATGCGGTGAAGCCCAGAATCTCGTCGCTGGCTTTGGCGACCAGCGCCTTCATGAAGCCGCGGGGCTCGGAGATCGTTTTCGTGCGCAGTACTTCGGCCATCGGCAGCTTTGCCAAGCGATACTCCATACCGTCGCGACGGGCTTCGACTTCATTCTTGCCGACCCGCGCCAGTTCCGGATCGGTGAACATGCAAAAGGGAATCAGGCGATTGCGCTTGGTGCGATTGCCGCCGCTCAGGTTCGCGTGAACGATGTTGTAATCGTCGAGGCCGACGTGGGTGAATTGAGGACTCCCCGCGCAATCGCCCATCGCCCAGATGTTTTCCGCGGTGGTTTCCAGTCGCTGATTAGTTTTGATGTAACCGCGCTCGTCGAGCTGAACGCCGGTTTTCTCGAGGCCGATTCCGTCCGTGTTTGCCTTGCGGCCGGTCGCGACGAGAAGATCCGTCCCCTCGATAGCGCGATCGCCGCGCGCGTCATTCACGTACACTCGAACGCGAGTAGCCGAATGCCCCTCGACGCGGCGAACTGTGGAGTCGAGCAGGACCTCAATTCCCTCATCGACGAATAAATCCTTGAGCGCGGCGCCGACGTCAGGATCCTCGCGGCTGGCGAGCTGCGGACCATGCTCGATCACGGTCACATTCGAGCCGAACCGACGAAACGCCTGCGAGAGTTCAAGGCCGACGTACCCGCCGCCGAGCACAATTAAATGCCGGGGCAAGCGATCGAGCTCCAGCGCCTCGACATGCGTCATCGGCGTAGCCTCGGCCAGGCCGGGCACTTGCGGAATTGCTGCTCGCGAACCGAGGTCGAGAAAGACGGGTCTCTCTGGATGGTTCTCGTACCGCCATCGCGCAGCTCGATCTCCACCGTGCGTGCAGCGACGAATCGCGCAATGCCATAGATCAATTCCGCGCCGCTGGCTTCGGTATGATCCTCGTGTGCCTTGCGCAGCTCTCGGACCATCGTGCGTTTGCGGCGCTGGACCGCCGCCATGTCGACGCTCAAAGATTCAGTCTTGAGGCCGAACTCCATGCCGCGCCGGGCCAGGGAGATTACCTTGGCGGACCAGATCAGGTTCTTGCTTGGCAGGCAGTCGACGTTGGGACACGCGCCGCCGAGCAGCCCGCGCTCGACGATTGCCATTCGACGACGGCTATCGCGGGTCCATGCGGTGAATTTACCGGCGATTCCGCTGCCGATAATCAGGTCGTCATACTTTTCAACTTTGGCCATTTGATTCGCGTTCTCCGTCTAATGCCCCGCGAGATTCGTGATGCGGAAAGTCGATTGGTACGCGCACGACGTGGCTCATGTAGTTCTCGAAAATGTTCAGCGCGACGTTGGCGACCGTCTCGACAATTTCACCGTCAGTCAGCCCGACCGCTCGTGCGCGCGCGAGGTCCACGTCAGTCAGTTACCCGCGCTGCAAGACGATGCTGCGCGCGAGTTTCAGGATCGCGTCGGTTTTCGCGTCGGCCGCGCTTGCGCGAATCGCATCGTCGATTTCAACTCGACTCAGCCCGATTTTCGCGGCCATCGCCGTATGCGCACTCAAGCAGTAAGGGCAGAGGTTGCTCTCGGCAATCGCTAGCGCGAGCTGCTCGCGAATTTTTTCATCGAGGGCTCCGCGGGCGAGTGCCGAGCCTAGGCCCATGAGTCCTTCAAGCGCTGCCGGCGCAGTCGCAAGAACTCGAACAGATTCGGCACCAGCGCGAATTTCGTGCGTATCTCTGCTAAGAATCGCCCGATCGCGCCGGTTGCATGATCGGGATCGACTGGCTGGATGCGATTCTGGTCTCTGGCCCCGCTCATCGTCGCTTCTCGGCTGATTGCTCCAAGGACACAACTTTCGCGCCGAGCGGCGCGTTGCCGAGAAGTGCGCCAGAGCGGTAAGTATTCCGAGTGGCTAGCGAAATGCGCAGGACTACGAAGAATCGTAAAATTACGATTGTTCGCAAGGATCGAAAAAATTTGCGATCGGCGACCGCCCGCTGCGAGAGTCTGTGATTGCTCGGACGTTGATGCCATGAAACCAGCACTCCCAGACAACGAAGCTGAGCGCTTAAACGTGCTGCGGCACTACCAAATCCTCGACACGCCGCCGGAACCTGCCTTCGACCGTATCGCTGAGATGGCGGCGAATTTCTTTCAGGTGGCGATGGCTGGCGTGAGTCTGGTTGACGAAGACCGCGTCTGGTTCAAATCTCGCGTCGGCATTAACCTCCCTCAGACGCGCGCGACGCCGGGTTATGTTCTTCGGCGATGCTCTCACAGGGGGTTTTTCACTTGCCGGATGCCGCTCACGACGAGCGCGCAACTGGCCATTCGCTGGTCCACGACCTCGGCATCCGATTCTACGCAGGTGCTCCCCTTCGCACCGAGCAAGGTCTGAATCTTGGGACAGTGTGGGTGATCGACCAGAAACCGCGTGAGCTCGCATCGAGCGAATCAGAAATGCTGCGGGCGTTGGCGGCGCTCGCCATGAATCAGATGGAACTGCGATTGTACGCGGAGAGGGTCGCGCGGCTTGAGCGGGCTGAACGGACCATCGGGGAGCAACTTCGTGAGGTGAACCAGCGGCTGGTCCAAAGCGAGGAACAGTTCCGCGACCTTTTTGAGGAAGCACCCATCCCGTACGTCCATCAGGCGGTCGACACTCGTATATTTCGGGCAAATCGCACGGCGATGCAGATCCTGGGCATCAAGCCTGATGAGATAGGGGGTTTGCTCGGGACCTCGTTTATCCCTGATACGCCCGAAGCTCAGCGGCGCCTGCGCGATGCGCTCCCGATGCTTGCCACCGGAACCGACGAAAAGGGAGTGGTCCTCGAACTCCGCCGCAAGGACGACGGCCGGCCGCTGTGGGTGCGATGGTGGTGCACGCCGGAGCCAACCGGCAGGTACACGCGCAGCATGTTCATGGACATCACCGATCAGGTGCTGATGGAACAGCAAAAGGCGCGGCTCGAGGCCCAGAACGCTTACCTGCTCAACGAAATTCGCACCGAACAGAATTTCGGCGACATCGTCGGGGGAAGTTCCGGCCTGAGAAAGGTGATGCAGCAAGTTCAACTCGTTGCGCCGACCGACGCTACTGTCCTGATCACCGGGGAAAGCGGTACGGGAAAGGAGCTCGTCGCGCGGGCCGTCCACGAGCAGAGCACGCGACGTGAACGCCCTCTGATCAAACTGAATTGCAGCGCGGTGCCTGAAGGTCTCTTCGAGAGCGAGTTCTTTGGCCACGTAAAAGGGGTGTTTACCGGCGCGCTCAAGGACAAGCCTGGCCGTTTTGAACTGGCCGATGGCGGTACGTTATTCCTCGATGAAATCGGCGAAGTGCCGCTCGCGATGCAAGCCAAGGTGCTCCGCGTGTTGCAGGAGCAGGAGCTTGAACGGGTCGGGGACACCCGCACGCGCAAAGTTAATGTACGGGTCATCGCCGCATCCAATCGGAACTTGAAGAAGGAGGTCGACGAGGGTCGCTTTCGCCAGGACCTCTTCTACCGGCTCAGCGTTTTCCCTATCGAGCTCCCGCCGCTCAGAGAGCGCCGCGAAGACATAGCTCCCCTTGTCGCTAACTTCATCCGCCAAAGTGCGCGCCGGATGAATCGTCCTGAGCTTAAGCTCAGCAAGGCGGCACTAGACCTACTCGGCTCGTACGACTGGCCAGGCAAATTGCGCGAACTTCAAAACGCGGTCGAGCGCGCCATCATTCTGTGGCGAGAGGGTCCGCTCGCCTTCGACCTACCCGCCTCGCCGGAACGCCAAGACATTGCGCAGCAGGCCAAACCAGCCGCGGACGCGGTGCTCCTTACCCGCGGCGAATTAAAGCGGCAGGAGCGCGAGACGATTATAAACGCCCTGAAGCAGAGCAACGGAAAGGTCTCTGGACCAGGCGGTGCAGCGCGATTGCTGGCCATGAAGCCCTCGACATTGGCCTCGCGCATTTCTTCGCTGGGCATCAATCGCAAGCTGATCTGACGAATTTGGTCAAACTAGTAACCGGCGCGCTTTCCTTTCGCGAACGCCTAATACACGAGACGAGCAATGGCGAAGCCAACATGGACGAGCCGTCGCCGCACTTTCCGCACGCAAGGAAAAATAAATGGTGCTGCAGTCTTGAGATTAAAGTCGCGTCACAAAAGAAGGATCGAATGGAATGACGCGCGCCCCAATCTGAGGATGCCGACGACATCACGGTCGAGAACCACTTTGTCCGTGCGAAGACCCGGCACACGCAACGAATGAAAAATAAGCAGCGTTCTCGTATCCCACTCGAGAATCTTGCCCCAGTAAAAGCGAGTAGATGAACGTCGTCGTCACGAGCTTCGGTTCCGGCGGATTCCAGACGGAGTCGCATCTGAAGCAGATGAGTTGGGGGGCGCTATTCTTGTCTGGCTCGCGCCCTACTTACGTATCGCCGGAAAAACCATTCTTCGATGGACCATTCGAGGCGCTGGGAGCAAGATTGGCTGCGATCAGATGGGTGACCTTCGGTGCGCCTTTCCTCTGAAACCGATCGACGGCTGCCTGTAGCGCAGAATCGGCTTTGGTCACACGCTCATGCTGGCGCAGATGCTCCATCCAGGAATCGACGAGAAAGGTCTCAACAAATCGACCGTCGTTCGCCGGATCCTCGAATATTCCCCAGTCGTACGCGCCATCGCGGCGGCGCTCGTGTGCCAACTCGGCGACCGCCTTCAGGAAGGCTTCGCGCTGCGCCGGATCGATGTCGTACTCGGTCGTTACAAGTACCGGTCCGCGATCGCGTTCGATTTCGTGAGTGGTGATCGGTGCAGGCCACTTCATCGAGGGCGTCAGGTCGAGGTCAGCGCCGGTTTGCAGCTTCCATCTCCACGTCAGCGGTATCGCTATCAACGCGCCGCCCGCGGCTATGAAGTGGGCGAGTGGAAGGCCAGCAATTGTCGCAACCTGTCCCCATATCGCGCTGCCAATCGTCAAACCGGCGGAAAGGACTGTTACGAACATCGAGAGTCCCCGCCCGCGCACCCATTCCGGCAACGCGACCTGCGCTGAAATATTGAGACTCGACAGTACCGTTATCCACGAAACGCCAGCGATCAGACTTGCGGCCAACCCCAGGAAGACCTCGTGAGCCAGCCCGAATAACGCAATCGCACCCGCGGTGCCAAACGTGCCCGCGGCTACGAGCCAGTCGGGATTGAGCACCGCTTTTAATCGAGGCAAGGCAAATGCACCGCCTACCGCTCCGGCACCAATCGCGCCGAGCAGGACGCCGTAGATTTCCGGTCCTCCGGCGATTTGTCGGCGCGCGACAAGCGGCAATAGCGCCCAATAAGCGCTGGCGAAGACGAAGAAGGCTGTTGCGCGGATGAGGGTTGCGCTAAGAGGTCCGTTATATCGCGCATATCGCAAACCCGTACGAATGGCGTTGAGGAAGCGCTCTGGAGGAAGACGTCGGTCGCCGCTACTCGATTGTCGCCACCATACGAGCGCGCCAACAACCGCCAGGGTGCTAACGGCGTTGATCCAAAAGGGAGCCGCGATTCCATATGCGCCAATTATTGCACCGCTGAGCGCGGGACCGACGGCGCGGCTGACGTTGATGCCGGCGCTGTTGGCGGACACCGCAGCATCCAAATCCGATTTCGAAACGAGCTGTGGAACGACTGCCTGCCAGGCGGGCGCGATGACGGCAGAGCCCGCCTCTATCAGGAATGTAAGAAGCAGCAAGTTCAGCGGAGTTACCCGATGAAGCAGTACGAGCGCGGCCAGCGCTGACGAGAAAACGATCGTGACGACCTCGCCGAAGATGAGAAGTTTGCGCCGGTCCACGATATCGGCAAGTGCGCCGGCAGGAAGGGCAAATAGGCAGTACGGTAAACTCGTCGCAACCTGAACCATCGAAACGATAAGCGGCGAAGGGTTGAGGCTGGTCATCAGCCAGCCTGACGCTGCGCTGTACATCCAGCCGCCGATGTTTGAGATAACGGTCGCGGTCCAAATGACGGCGAACGTCTTATGTCGAAATGGGCTCCAGGCAGAGGCTCGAAGGCGTCACCGGATCGGCATTTTCCTCGCGATGCGCCAAGCTAGCCTAACCTCCTGGACGCGAGATAGTACCGGGAGAAAAAGATTGTCGCCTTCGCATTCTATCTGCTTAGGAGCGAGTGGACTTCAGCTATGTAGCCGCCGGGAAACTGCACAATGGATGCGTTCCGATCGTCGGCTTTGTAAGTATCGACAAGGACCGCTGCCCCAGCAGCTTTAGCTTTGGAGAGCGTATCCGAGAGATTAGCGACCTCATACCCGGTTATCTCTCGTCCGTATGGATACGGCAGATGGCCATCCGTGACGAGCACGGTCACCTTTCCGAATTTCGACTGCAAGCGGATTCGGCGATAAGTATCAGTCGGACGCCCGATTTCGACGCCGGGCGCATGTGCATCATCCGATGTGATTTCTCCGCGAGAGAACGCCAGAAAGCTCCTGATAAAAGCTCTCACTGCATACGCGGACACATAAACACGGTTTTCTGGGATGCTCTGGAGGGCCGCATAGGACGGAGCGACCGTGTGCCAGTAGAGCTGTGTGTTCACCCCACCCGGCCATTGTATGACCGCATCTAGCCCGATCGGATCCTTGAAGGGACTGACGAGAATATCCGCGTCCGTCGCGTGAGCAGCGCGGATGGCCGAATCCATGTCGGTCACAAAATAACCCGTCCGCTCCGCGCCAAATGGATACGGGATCGGCGTCTCGAAACCGAAAACGGATATGGTTCCCACTGGCGTGAGTACCAATTGGGACATCGTCTTGCTCGGAGTAGGAGTTACAGTGAAGACGCCTTTCTTTGAAGTCGTGCCGCCGAAAGTGGCAACAAGGCTAGCGACAAAAGTGTCGAAGTCACCTGGCGCGACATAAACGTGGGTCGTGTCGTATTGAGGACCCACGGCCACGTTTGAAGTAGCTTTCACGGTCTCGGCAAATGCCGGTGTAGGAAACGACAAAGGACCGACATATCCGATAACGAGAAGAACAGTGGCGGCTGCTATAAAGGATCTAGTTGTTCGCATCAGGGGTTCCTCCTAGAAGAGGTATTGAATTGACGTTGTCACGAAGTCCACGTCCTTCCCGCGCGGTGAGGTGTTCTCGAGATAGCCGCCCACGAAGAAGTGCAGGTAGTTAATTTGAAAATGCGCGTGCGCATCCAGCTGCCAATCGAATGTCACCTGGGCCTGGCTCCCTTCATATTTATCCTTTGTCGTCCCAACGGGGCGTATGAGATTTGAACCGAGTCCGTAGATCCCATCACTGGTGCTTTGGCGCCAGAACCAACCCCATTCGCCATTGAGCGAAATGCTTTCGTCCATGTGCAGCGTGAGATTTGGATGAACACCCATTTCATTTAACGGACCATTAAGGATCGCCTGATTGAAATAGAAACCTGTGGGGAATAATGGACTGAAAGTCTGAAGGTTTGGACCATGTTTGTCATGGTCGCCACTTGCGACACCCGCCCTCAGTCCTATTCGAGGCTGGAGCGGAACGGGCTGTAGCGTATAACCGGTATCCGTCGATGCACTCCATGCCAGGATGTAGCCGTCGGCAAATGTTCCGGTCTGACCGACGAATTCTGAGTTGGAGTCAAAAGCCCCTCGAACGCCCCATAGCCGGGTGCCGACGGTTTGCCGACTCTCTTTGCCCGACTCATTCGCGTAGGTGGCAGTCTTATTGTGAATCCCCAAATAGTAGAGGTCGATGTTGGCACCATCGATGAATGAGAGCGGTCGCACGGCGTAGATTCCCCAAAACCATGTCGGTAGATGCGACTGGTCATCGAAGACGCCCGGGTTGGTTTCGACCGGCTTGGTCACAAAGGCATCGACGCGCCACGGCGCCGCATATCAAAATAGCTTTCACTCCATCAAACGGTAGCGGCACGTTGGGTCCGTAGCGATTGGAAATCAATCGCTGAGATCCATAGATCAACCATTGGCGACCTACACGAAGTGTTAGCGAAGTGTCGGAACCGAAAGGATGCAGTTTTAGATCGACAAAGAACTGCGTGAAATCGAGCTGATCCTGATCGATCATTGGGCGCGGTCCGCCGACCCTGTCGTTTTCCCAATCGCTCATCAACTCAGAGAAAATCCGTACGTTTTCTCCCAAGTGGAGATCGCCAAACAGCAAATAGCGTTGCAACAGAAATCCGCCGCGACTCTGGGGTTGCTGTCCCCAAAGAGGATTGTTAAAGCGCTCATAGCGTTCGCGGATTTCACCGCCGAGCGAGAGATACCAGTCTCGTCGCGAGGTGAGTGGTATGAATTTGAGCGGATCCCAGAAATCTTTACGACATGTGGGATCGTGCAGATAATTGAAATCGTCATCGTATCGGACAATTGAATACTTTGGCCTCGAAGGACAGGACGAGGCAGCCTGGCTCCAGGCAAAACTTGGTAGCACAAGCACGGCAACAGCGGCGGCCAATATCGATCGCCACGATCGTGATGGAAGTGGACACCGTCGGGTGTAAATCGAGTGCACTGACTCTTCTGTCACGGACCGCCCGCTCGCGCCAGCGCAATCAAGGAGCGTGCCGACCTGGACGAGGCCATCCAACGATCGACTGCGGCAGCCATGGTCCTGCTCTCCTTAGAACGCGAAGCAATCGCAACCGAAATCCCATAAGTGGCGCGGATGCCAAATATGCGAACGCGATTGGCTAACGCGCTTTGCCGTATGGAGATTCGCTGCGGCGTGTGCCGACGGAGCTTGGCAATAACCGCCGTACTGCTTGACTGGTGACCAGTCGGGGCTCACCGGCAATGCCGGCGGTGCGAGCTTTCCGAATGGTTCATTTGCGTAAACTATCTTGCCGCCCACTATCGTCAGCACGGATTCCAGACGTTTGATCTCATCCTCGGGAATCGAGAAGTAGTCGGCGGAGAGCACACTGAGGTCGGCTAATTGGCCAGGCAGAAGCGAACCCTTCTTGCCGTCCTCCGAAGAGAACCAACTGCTACCTACGGTGTAAAGACGGAGCGCCTCCATCCGTTCGAGGCGATTATCCTCATGGTAAAGCGCCGTACCGCCGATGGTCTTGCCGGTGATGAGCCAGTACAACGAGAGGAATGGGTTGTAGCTTGAGACTCGCGTCGCGTCTGTGCCCGCGCCGACCGGTACGCCCAACTCAAGCATCCTTCTTATGGGCGGCGTACGCCGCGCTTGCTTCGCGCCATAGCGATCGACGAAATACTCGCCCTGAAACGCCATGCGATCCTGAACCGCGATACCGCCGCCGAGTGCTTTGACGCGTTCGATGTTTCGATCTGAGATCGTCTCGCAGTGATCGAAGAACCAATGAAGACCATCGAATGGAATCTCGCGATTCACTTCTTCGTACACGTTCAGGGCGCGCGTGATGGTCTCCTCATAGGTAGTGTGCAGCCGGAATGGCCAGCGATTCTCCGCGAGGTGCCGAACGACTGACTTTAGTTCCGCTTCCATCGCTTCCGGCATTTCGGGGCGCGGCTCGAGGAAATCCTCGAAGTCCGCCGCAGAGTAAACCAACATCTCGCCCCCACCGTTCACCCGGTAAAAGTCGTCGCCCGCGCCGGGTTTCGTCATCCGCGTCCACGATTGAAAGTCGTCTAGCTCCTGCCTGGGTTTCTGAGTAAACAGGTTGTACGCCAGGCGGACGGTCATCTCACCGCGGTCGTGGAGTTCGCGCACGACTCCATAGTCGTCTGGATAATTCTGAAAGCCGCCTCCAGCATCGACGACGCTCGTGATACCGAAGCGGTTGAGCTCGCGCATAAAGAGGCGGGTCGAATTAATCTCGTCTTCGCGCGAGAGTTTTGGTCCCTTCGCCAGCGTGGCGTAGAGAATCATCGCGTTCGGCTTGGCGATGAGCAGTCCTGTCGGATTGCCGTGGCGATCGTATTGGATCTCGCCGGCAGTCGGCGCCGGCGTATCTTTGGTATACCCGACGGCACGTAACGCCGCTGCATTCAGAAGCGCGCGATCGTACAAGTGAAGTACGAAGACCGGAGTGTCCGGCGATACCGCGTTGATCTCATCCAGCGTGGGCATCCGCCGCTCCGCGAACTGTAACTCCGTCCATCCTCCCACCACTCGGACCCACTGCGGTGCTGGTGTCCGCGCAGCTTGCGACTTCAGCATGCGAAGCGCATCGGCGAGTGATGGTACACCATCCCAACGCAGCTCCATGTTGTAGTTGAGCCCCCCGCGGATAGGATGCATGTGCGAATCGTTGAGGCCGGGGATGACCGTGCGGCCACCGCAGTCGATCACATTGGTCGCCGGCCCACGTTGCCGCAGAATCTCGTCACTGCGACCGACCGCGCTTATCTTTCCGTCCTTGATAGCGACTGCTTCGACGAACGACGGGACGCCATTGGTTGCGATCCTGGCATTATGGACAATGCTGTCGGGCTGCATGCGTGGCTCCTTATTGACCTTTCGCAAAGACACTCGAGCTCAAGCCATTATTTGCGTGTAGCAGCCGCCGACGGTACTACGTACTCGGGCAACTTTGTTGGCGTCGCGCCGTGGACCATGGTGTAGGCGTACTCGACACCTGCTCCGTATGCGCCGTAGTGGGTCTTCACGATGTCCATGACGGCGTCGTAGGTGTCTGTCTGCGCCCAATCGCGCTGCCATTCGAGCATCACTTGAAGTGAGGTAACCGGTTTCGCTCCAGCCTGGACCACGCGTTTCATCGCATTGTCGTGCGCAAGTTGACTCACGTCGCCGCAGCAATCTTCGACCACATAGATTTCGTAGCCATCGTGAATGGCCTGGATGGTTGGCAGCGTGACGCAGGTCTCCGTCCACAATCCCGCCAGAACGATCTTTTTCCGACCGCTCTTTTCGATCGCGGCAACGAAGTTCTTGTCGTCCCAGGCATTCATAGAAGTGCGCTCGACGGGGACCTGTTTCGGAAAGACAGCCGTAATTTGCGGCCAGATATTTCCACTGAAACTCTTGCTTTCCACCGTGCTGAGGACCACGGGAAGATCAAAAACCCTTGCCGCCTTTGCGAGCGCGACGGTGTTGTTGACGAGCGATTGGCGATCGAAATTGGCAACTCCAAAGAGCATCTGAGGCTGATGGTCGATTAGCGTGACCACGCAATTGTCCGGGGTAAGCAGTCCTTTCTCGCTGCGTTTCATCTTGGGCATGGCGACTCCTATTCTGAGTAAGTAAACGTTGATGTCGACGAGTGTTCTGCAAGCGTCATACCGTCGATATGCACGCCACATGTCGTTGATAAGGGAGCTTTGTCCAGCGGCGCCGCCAACACTGATTCGCGAGTTTTCGCGAAGTCGTGAAGACTCGCGACTTCGGTTGCGCTCGTTATTGTCGCGGCGCCGTGATGTCTGGCTGAAATGAGACGTTTTGCTGGAGGGCGTGTCGTGGCACGTATTTGGCTCTCAGAATGCCACCTGCGGCGCCGGAAAAAAATTGATGCTGAAGATAATAAGGTCTGCGAATTCTGACTTCGTACTCTTCACGCTCAGTGGCTATATCGACACCGAGCATTTCGCAGAGTTGCAACTGTCCTTCGATGGAGAGGCTCTTCCTATCGTTTTGGATCTAAGCGAAGTGAAGCGTGTCGATCGGGAAGTGGTGGCAGATCTCGCGCGCTGGAATGCAGACGGAATCAAATTCGAAAATTGCCCCGCCTACCTCCGCGAGTGGATTGCGAGGACTCAGGTGGACCCTCACTAGGACTTTTGAAGCGGTGTTTGTTGATCTTGAGTGTTCTGATCTTGGATTCCAGCGTGGACGGACGCATGCTGAGTTTCGCCGCGGCGCCGGTGGGGCCGGACACCTGGCCGCGTGTTTCAGCCAACGCTGTTTCGATCAACGCTTTTTCCTGGGTCGCCAGCATTTGGACTAGTGGCTGGCTCGCAGGCGCGGTCTGCTCGGTGTCGTGGGACAGCCAACTCTCGTCGACTGAAAACGTTTCCGTTTCGCAAAGGATCACAGAGCGCTCGATTACATTCTGCAGCTCGCGAACGTTCCCCGGCCACGGATAGGATTGAAGCAGCTCCATGCTCTCTTTGCTGACGTACCGTATTTTCTTACCGGCTTCGGTCGCGTAGCGGTCGATGAAGTACTCGACCAGGATCGGAATGTCGTCGGTCCTTTCACGTAGCGGAGGAATCTCGATGGGGAATACGTTCAAGCGATAGAACAGGTCGCTGCGAAAAGCGCCAGTTGCCATCGCGGCTTTTAGATCCCGGTTGGTGGCGGAGATCACTCGAACGTCTGATCGAATTGGCTGATTGCCGCCGACGCGCTCGAATTGACGCTCCTGAAGTACGCGTAGTAGAGCAATCTGGGTTTCGTTGGGAAGCTCGCCGACCTCGTCTAGGAACAGCGTGCCGCCCTCGGCCATCTCGAAGCGGCCAAGACGGCGCCGCGACGCTCCAGTGAAGGCTCCTTTCTCGTGACCGAACAGCTCCGAGGCGATCAACGATTGCGGTATCGCCGCACAGTTGACGCTTACGAACGGCCGCGATGATCGCGGCGACCGCTTGTGGATCGCGCGGGCGATGAGCTCCTTACCCGTTCCGGTTTCGCCGGCGATAAGGATCGTAGATTCAGTCGGCGCAACCTTGGCGACTCGAGTTAAGACCGCACGCAGTGTAGACGAAGTTCCAACGATCTCCTCGAACATCGAAGCTTTGTCGACTTCCTCACGTAGCGCGAGGTTCTCATTTTGCGCCCTCTCTTCAGCTTGTTTGAAAGCTTCAATTTCCGTACCCGTCACGAACCAACGAAGGACGCGTCCGTCGCAGTCCCTAAGAGGGTTGAAGCGAAACAGAAACCATCGGTAGAGGCCGTCCTTCCCCTTCATTCGTGCTTCGATTTCGAACTGCTCGGGCCGGGAGCCCCGCTCGCTCGTTCTCCTCACCTTATCCCAATCGTCCGGATGGATAACTGTCTGCTCAAAGGCTGGTTCCAAAAACTCCTCGAAGCTGCGACCAAGATAATCAAGCGTGGCTCGGTTGGCGTAGATGCTGCGCCCATCCGGTTCGCGGATCACGATGAGCTGTGGAACGTAGTCAACGAGGTCGCGAAGCTCCTTCTCAGCTCGCTTCAGTTCCTCGATATCCGTACTCGTTCCGAACCATCGGACGACGTTGCCATGCTCGTCGCGAAACGGTTCGCTGCGAAATAAGAACCACCGGTATTCGCCGTCAGACCGCCGCAGGCGAGCTTCCTCCTCGCCCGGTTCTCCCGAGGCTGAAATTGCTCGCCACGTCTCCATGAGCTTTCCCAGATCCTCCGGATGAACTGCAGCCTGCCACCCCCAGCCGAGAGACTGCGCCAGCGAGAGGCCGGTATAGTCGAGCCATCGTTTGTTGAGAAATTCGGTGGCGCCATCGTTCAGCAAGCACCACGCCAGCGCGGGGATGGTATCGATCATGATGCGGAGCGGAGCTTCCGAAGGGAGCATCTGGCTGAAAACCTGCTCGATGATATAGCGCTCTTGACGTGGAGGCGCGAGTGTTTTGTCGCTGCCTTCTTGCCCTGTGCGGAGCGCTGCTCTTCAGGTCCGACACAGGTTCCGGTGAACCGGCGCGGAGATGTTGAGATTCGTTCCGCTCCTGTGAGTGGCGAATTACTGATTTCTCTGATCCGCCCTAGAAATTCCCTGTTCCGGCGAAATAATTCCCTGTTCGCGTTTCAAAATTCCCTGTTCGGTTGAGTAGGGAATTCCGACGAAAACCCGAAGGAAGACAAAGACTTTTGGCCTGTTAATCGGGTGCAGAGCAAACTAAAATCGCGAAAATTCCCTGTATTTTCCCTGAGGATCAGGGAAATTTGAATGAGGAGAGCAGTTTCCATCAGGCTGCTTCATCCTTCCAATCAGTTTGGCATGTTTCCCTATATTCTGGAGGAAACGGTGAATCGGGCGCTCTGTCCGCGAATGATGGAACGCCTGGAACCGTTGTCGTACCACTTTCATCGATCATCTATGCTTTGTCGCCGTGTGTTCCTGAATAGTTTCCAAGCGGAAATTACCGGAGATTGACCATGTTCTGACGTCTGGTCAGGCACAGTGCACAAATTTGAACCTTCGAGCGTTTTAGCCTTGTCTTACACGGTTAGAATCGACTACATAATGGCGCTCAGTAATTAGTGAGTGCGTATCCGCCTCTTGGCGGACTTGCACATGGTCAGGAGTGAAGAATCAGACGGAGCGCGGAATCCCTATGCGTCGACGATCGATCGACCTTAAATCACTGATAATTTGCTCGCTGCTGACGACTCTCATCGCTGGATCCGCGCGCGCCAGCACGATTGCGAGCCGACTGCTTGGCCAGCCCGACTTTCTTCATAGTGGTGCGAATACAGTCGATGCCGCGTCGTTCGCTTTCAACACATCCGAGAATCTGCACATCGCGATAGCGGTCGATTCGGCGGGGCACCTGTATGTAGGCGATTTCCTGAACAATCGCGTGCTCGGATGGCATAGCGTGAGTGCGCTGGTCAACGGCGAGCCGGCCGATCTGGTGATCGGCCAACCGGATTTCGAGACGAGCGCGGCGGCTGCCACCACTAGCGCAAGCACGCTGGTCAGTCCCCGCGGCCTTGGCGTGGATGGCGCAGGGAATCTCTATGTCGCAGACACAGGGGAGTCCCGCGTACTGATCTTTCCCGATCCTTTCACCACGATGTCGCAGACCGGTCAGACCGGGGGATTCTCTGCCAGCGCAGTGATTGGGCAGGTGGGTAACTTCACTTCGAGCGCATGCAACATTTCAGGAAGTCCGTCGCCCGACACGCTGTGCTCTCCGGAAGACGTGGCCGTCGACACTGTGGGCAATGTGTACATCGTCGACACCGGTAACAACCGCGTCGTTGAATACAATGGACCGGTAACCTCCTCGCCGATCGGCGCCAACCAGGTGTTCGGGCAACTCGGAAACTTCTTAACCGGAGGCGCCAACGTCGGTGGCAGTATTTCAAAGGACGGCCTCAAAGATCCGACCGGCCTGGCGATCGATCAGCACAACAATCTCTACGTTGCTGACCTCGGGAACAATCGGTTACTCGAATTCGATACGCCGCTTACCGTCACTGTCATCGCAGGAAGTGGCGACACCAGCGCCGACGAGGTTTGGGGTCAGGGCGGATCGTTCACTAGCGGCAGCTGTAACAACGGTGGCGTCTCCGCGACATCGCTATGCTCGCCGATCAAGGTCGCGCTCGACAGTTCGGCAAATTTGTACGTCGGCGACGCCGGGAACAGTCGAGTGCTGGAATATAACGAGGGCGCAAATCCTCCGGTCAATCAGACGGCCAACCGCTTTATCGGTCAAACTTCCGCCGCTGGACACGCCGGCAACCAGGGCGGCGCAACGCCCAATGCAACCACGCTCAACTTCCCCTCAGGGGTAGCGCTGGACACCGCCGGCGATCTATTTGTCGCCGACGGCAACAACAATCGCGTTCTGAAGTACCAATCGCCGCTCAGCACCGATCAGTCGGCTAGCGTTGCTCTGGGCGAGCCGGATTTCACTCACACCGCCAATGTGATCGATCCGGCGTCGCTCGGCGCGCCTCAGCAAATCGCGATCGACCCATCAACCGGCGGAATCGTCGTTGCAGACAGTTCAAACAATCGAGTGCTCGGATGGCGTCACGTCGCGACTTTCAGCAACGATCAGCCGGCCGACCTGGTGATTGGACAGCCGGATTTTTATTCGGGGCAGCTAAATCGCACCGGCGGATCACCTTCGGCGAACTCGCTCGCTACTCCGCGCGGGGTTGCATTCGATTCGGCCGGCAATCTCTATATCGGCGATTTCAACAACAGCCGCGTGGTCGAATACACTACGCCGTTTTCCTCGTGCGGGAGTTTTCCCTGCGTGGCTGGCTCCGCGAATTTGATTTTTGGTCAGTCTAGCGCGACCGCGTCGACCTGTGATGGGCTGTCCAGCCCGAGCGCGACGAATCTATGCTTGCCGACGCAAGTCGCCGTCGACCAGCTCGGCAATCTCTACGTCGCGGACACGGGTAACAACCGCGTCCTCGAATACAACACGCCGTTGACTGTGACGACGGTCCCCGGCAGCGGCGATACCACCGCCGATCTGGTTATCGGGCAGGGGGCGACCGGCACCGGCGCCGCGTTCACTACCGGCAACTGCAATGAGAATTCGAGCGCGTTGACCGCCAACACGATGTGCAATCCGCTGGGTGTCGGAGTCGATCCGAACAACAACCTCTATATCTCTGACAGTACCAACGATCGAATTCTCGAATTCAACGAGACGGTGAACTCCACCACTGCGCCCGCGAACGTTAGCGCCAACGCCGTCTTCGGCCAGAACAACCAACTCACAAAGAACCTGTTCATCGGACGGGGTGCCAACGGGCTCGCCAATCCCATCGGCATCAGCTTCGACGATGCCGGCAATCTGTACGCCGCCGATGAGGGCAACTCGCGCGTGATCGAATACTTCACGCCGATGACGGTGACGGCGACGCCGGGCAGCGGCGATACGAATGCGGACGTGCTGTGGGGACAGGGCGGCGATCTCGAATCCGGCGCCTGTAATGCCGGTGCGCCCAGTCCGACGGCTGCGACGCTATGCGGATCCTACTCAGTCGCCAACGACTCCGCCGGCAACGTTTATATTACCGATACAGGCAACAGCCGGATCACCGCTTACGCACCGCCGTTTCCACCTCCGGGAGCCGATATCGGCGACAATTCGCCGGGCGTTCTGAACATTCTGCCTCCCGCAATCAAGTTCCGCGCAACCCGCGTAGGCCAGCATCGCAGTCGCACCGCGACGCTGGTCAACGCAGGACAAGTTCCCATCAAGATCGGACGGCTCACTGCAGTGGGCGATTTCAACGTCGTCGAGGCGTGCCCGATGCAACTTGCGCCCGGCACGAGCTGCGACCTCCGGATCACATTTGCGCCGGTGACCGCAGGCCGTCGCGGCGGGACTATCTTTATCGGCGACGACGCGCACGCAAGCCCGCATCACATCCAGTTGTCCGGGCACTCCAATCGGCGAGGTGCGCGATGAGGTTCGCACGACGTTCCGGGATAAAACTCGTGGCGTTCTTCACCGTGCTCGCGAGCGCGATGGCCGTGACGCTCCTGCCCGCCGCTACCGGCGACACGATTGCGGACCACGTCCTTGGTCAGGGTGATTTTCTTCATGGATCGGCCAATACCGTGGACGGCGCATCGCTCAATACGCCGAACTTCGTCGCCGTCGATCGCGCGGGCGGTCATCTATATTTGAGCGACACGGCGAACAACCGCGTGATCGGTTGGAGCAGCGTGACCGGCTTCGTCAGCGGCGAACCCGCAGACTTCGTGCTCGGGCAGCCGGACTTGTATGGCAGCCTGAAGAACGGAAACGGCGGTCCCAATACCAATCCGCTCAACTACTTCGGGCCAGAGGGCGTCGCGGTTGACAGTCAGGGCAACCTGTACGTCGCCGACACCGGCAACGATCGCGTGTTGGAATACAACGCGCCGATGGGCACGTGCGCGGCATTTCCCTGCACCGGACCGCCGCCCGATGCTGTATTCGGGCAGCTCGGGGACTTTTTTGCGGGAGGATGCAACTTCGCTTCGTTCACCGTCGCAGCAAGCGCCGACAGTCTGTGTTCGCCCTGGGGCCTCGCGGTTGATGCCCACGACAATCTCTACGTCGCCGACGAGGCAAACAACCGCGTACTCGAATACAACACTCCGCTCAAGGTAACTGCCGTGATCGGCAGCGGCGATACCACCGCCGATCTGGTTTTTGGCCAGGGCGCGACGGGCACCGACTTCGCCGATGTGAAGTGCAACGGTCCGACCTCGGTCGTCGGCGCAAACTTCATCTGCATGCCCTTCGCGGTCGGCGTCGATTTATCCGGCAACGTCTATGTGAGCGACACCAACAACAGCCGCATCCTCGAATACAACAATTCCGCACCAAACCCGACCAACGCCGCGCCCAATCTGGTGCTTGGACAGAGCACGTTTACCGGGAGCGTGTGCGGCGGCGCGACCGGCGTCACGGCGCTATGCTCCCCGCGCCAGCTCTCGTTTGACAGCTCGAATAACCTTTACGTCGCCGACCGTAGCGATAATCGCGTCCTCGAATATTTTACTCCGCTCACCGCGACCGGCGTGCCGGGTAGCGGCGACAAGACTGCGGATGTCGTTCTCGGAGAGCCTGATTTCACCTCCGTGGGCCATTGCGGCTCCGTGACCCCGTCGGCCGGCGCAACATGTGCCCCCAATGGCTTGGACCTGGACTCGGTGGGGAACGTCTATATCGCTGATACTGCCAATAATCGACTGCTGATCTTCGACACCCCACTGAGCGACGGCGGTGCCGCCAAGTTTGTCCTGGGTCAGGGCGACTTCTCGCACGTCAGCGCCAACTCGGTCGATCCAACCGGACTCTGGAACCCTGGGCAGGTAGCGATCGATAGAAAATCCGTGCCTCAGCACCTCTACGTAGCGGACTCCTTCAATCACCGGGTGCTCGGATGGAACGATGTAACCTCCTTCGCGAATGATGCGCCCGCGGATCTTGTCCTCGGACAGCCCGACTTTGAAACCGGCACCCCCAACACCGGCGGAGAAAGCCTGCATTCTCTGGCCGATCCGACCGGGGTCGCGTTGGACAGCAACGGCAATCTGTACGTGTCGGACGCAGCGAACAACCGCGCGTTGGAATTCAACACCCCCTTCGTCCCCTGTGCGAGTACTTTTCCGTGCGTCGGCGGTTCCGCCTCGCTCGTGTTCGGCCTGACGGGCACCAGCACCAGCAGTTGTTCGGGCACTCCCAGCGCAACCACTTTGTGCAATCCAAAAGCCATCGGGGTCGATGCCAATAACAACGTCTTCGTTGCAGACAGCACCGACAACCGCGTGCTCGGTTACTATACGCCGCTCAGCGTGACCGCGACGCCCGGTAGCGGTGACACCACCGCCGACATCGTCTTCGGTCAGGCCGGCGCTTTCACCACAACCGATTGCAACCATCCGTCGAGCACTGTCAGTGCTTCGAGTCTATGTAATCCGGACGGGGTCGCATCCGACGCCAACGGCAACATCTATATTTCCGATCTGATCAACGGCCGCGTTCTCGAATTCAACGAAACCAATCCTCCGACGAACGTGACTGCCAATACCGTCTTTGGCCAGAACGGCAGCTTCACCACCGCCGGATGCAATTCGGGGGGGCGCACCGCGAACAGTCTCTGCAATCCTCATCAGATCGCGTTCGACTCCGCCGGCGATGCCTATATCGCCGATCAGGGGAACAGCCGCACCCTCGAGTTCAATACTCCGCTTACCGTCACCGCGGTCCCTGGCAGTGGAGATACTACTGCCGATCGTTCGTTCGGGCAGGCCGACGGATTCACGGCCGGCGCGTGTAACTTTGCTGCCTCGCCGTCCGCGGCTACCGAATGCGGTCCGTACGGCGTCGCCCTCGACAATGCCGGCGACCTGGTCGTGGTCGATGACGGCAACAATCGCGTGCTGAAATACGATCAGCCGCTGGCCGCGACTGCCACGCCGACGCCGACTGCCACCGCAACCGGCCCGACTCCGACCGGAACTCGCACCGCCACCGCATCCGCGACTCCGACTGGATCTGCGACCTCCACGTCATCTTCGACGCCGTCGTCAACCACGTCGCGCACGCCGACCCCGACCGCCACAGCCACTGCCTCGCCGACTGCGACCCCGACCGCGTCGCCAACCGCGACGCCGACACCTCTGCCGATCACCCTGGCTCATCCTTCGAGCGTGTCATTCGGGACCGGCACCGTTGTCGGAAAAGCCAGCAAGCCCAAGAAAATCTCGCTCAAGAACGCGAGCAGGAAGAGTTCGCACCTCTCGGCGATAATCCAGATGGAGACCGCGACGCCGCCGTTCGCCGTCAAATCGCAATGCCGCAAGACGCTCGCGCCGGGGAAGAGCTGCAAGGTGACGGTGACTTTCACGCCGCCGAACACCACGCCGCAAACCGGGACGCTTATGATCTTCGACAACGTGGTCGGATCGCCGCAGACGATAACGCTGACTGGCACCGGCAAGCCGCCGAAATAGCGGCACGTCAAATGGTTTCACGGCGATGCCTGTTTCTACTGAAGGCTCAGGCGCCCCCGACTGCATCCGTCACCTCGGGCATCTGGATGTCCATCAGGACCAGATCGTACCAGGGAGATTCGGCGAAATTTCTTGCCTTGGCGATCACACCAGAAATATCCTAAGTTCCGATCCGGAACCGAATAGGGAGTTATCCTCACGATGCTATACGAACTGCGAATCTATCATTGTATGCCAGGAAAGTTGCCTGCCGTGGTGGCGCGCTTCGAGAACGCCACCGTGGCGCTGTTCGAAAAGCATGGCATCCAGCAAGTCGGCTTCTGGACGGTAAACATCGGAGAGTCGAACGCCGACCTTTACTACATCCTTAAGTGGGATTCGCTGGATGAGCGCCAAAGAAAATTCGCTGCGTTTCAGGCTGATCCGGATTGGATCGCGGCACGTGCCAAGAGCGAGGAGGGCGGCCCAATAGTCGCGTCGATCAGCAATTCGATTCTGACGCCGACCAAATTTTCCGCCCTGAAGTAAGGCGTCCTCAATCCGCCGAATTTTTTTCGAGACGAAATCCTATCCGGATTTCCACCTGGAACGTCGGCTCGCCTTTCTTGTTCACCGATCCGCGAGTGCTCTTGACCTCGAACCACTCGACATTCCGTATCGTCTTGCGCGCCTTGATTAATGCGTTGCGCACCGCCTGATGGATGCTGTCGTCGGACACCCCGACCACCTCGATTATCTTGTAGGTATTATCCGGCATCACACTCTCCTTTGCTTCTTTGTGCGGAGCGCTCGCGTCAGCAAACAATTGGTGCAGCATCGCCCCGATTCATTGCTCAGGGCCTGGGTCCGTATAATACGGGTCGTTCGGCGGCGCCTCTTCTATCTTCTGGCCAGGGTTGGAATCCGCCTCTGAGTTTTTTAACTCGGCGCTATCCTCGCGTTTGCGATGTTTCCGCTTGAGATTTTTTTTGCGAGCGGGTGAAACGCCATTTCCGCAACTCGAATCCCCGCTCGGACAGGGGAAGGCACTTAAGGCCCGTCGATCGGTGGTGCTCGCATCCTGTGCACGCGCAATTCCTCCTCCTATCGCCAGCACTGCTATAGAAAGTAGAATCGCTAGCGACCGCGGCAGTGACATAAGCACCTCTCTCCCGAATCCGGGGCTGGATATCATCGCATCCTTTTTTATTAAAGCACCTTCGCTCTTAGCTGCGGAAACACTTTCGAAACCTTGTTGAGCAGGTAGTCGCCGTAGGTTCCACTAATCGTCGCCAGGTCGGTGCCGTCCCATCGACGACCGTCGCGCCGCCGATGGCTGGCAGTAGGATCAGGCGAAAGAACTTCAATCGGCCTCAAAACCGCGTCGAATTTCGGATCGAGAAACAGCGGCATCGAAATACGATCCTGCGGCGAGACGTTGCGCACCCGATGCAACGCCGACACGTACCGACCGGCTGTCAATCGCTCGAGCATGTCGCCGATATTGCAAACCAGCGAATCAGGCACCGGCGGCGCTGGCATCCATCGATCGCGATGCCAAATCTGCAAGCCCCCGATGTCATCCTGCCGCAGCAGCGTCAGGAGTCCGTAGTCGGTGTGCTCGCCCACGCCAAGTTCGTTTTCATCAGCGCTGGCGGTCGCAGGTGGATAATTGAAGATGCGAAACAGCACAGTCGGGTCGCGGGTGTATCGCTCGAGAAAATAATCCAGCGGAAGCCCGAGACCGACCGCAATTCCGCGCAACACTATCTGTCCGACCTCAGTCACCTCATCTATATAGGCAAGTAGTGCATCTCGAAATCCTGGGATCGCGGGAAATAGGTTCGCGCCATGGAGCGGCAATCCCGCTTGAACACGTGGGTCGTCCGGACCCAACTCAGTGCCGAAGTAGATTCCTTCCTTGCGATCGGGCCGCCCCGAGGTCAACTCACCATCGACCGGAAAATATCCGCGCCATGCGCGCCCGCCATGCGCCATCGCGATGCGCATCTTCTGCTGCAACGGTAAAGCGAAAAACTCGCGCGCGAGCGCTATCAGTCGCGCCGACAGGGCAGGCGGGATGTTGTGCCCGGTCACGTAAAAGAACCCATATTCGCAGCACGCACGATCGAGCTCCGCACCGATGCGCGAAATATCTTCAGAGCCGCCGCGCAACGACGCGATATCGATGATCGGCAGGCTGTCGATCGAGTTCGTCATCGGCGCGTCACTCGAGGCTCTTCAGAAAATCGCGCAGCACGCGATCCCACTTCTGCCAGTCGGCGCCGCTCGCGAGATGACCTTTGTTGCTGTCGATCTCGAAGTAACTGGCATCGACGCCCGCCGCCTTAAGCTTCGCCATCACACCGGGCGCGATACTCGGCGGGAACAGCTTGTCGGTGCGCGACAGCACGTAGAGCACCTTCGCGCGAATCTTCGCGAAGTCCTTCTCGGCGTTGTAATGCGATCGCGCCCGCGCCAGCGCAATCATCGAATTGGGATCGAAGGCCCTCGCCCACGGCTCCGCGAGCTGATTGATCGCCGCCTCGCGCTTTTCCGGGTCGGGAAACCTCGATGCGAGCTCCGCCTCGATTCCGTAACGCTTGAGGGTCGCGACCCGCAGCTCGGTCATGAAACCGATCATCTCCGCGTTGCCGTAATGATGCCCGCCGTTCCATCCGGGAGCCTCCGCAAATTGCGCGCGCAAATCGGCCACCATGCGGTCGCCGTCAGTCGCGTTGGGCGCCGTGACGACCGCGACTATTCCGCGCATCGCGTCGGGAAACGTGACGCCCCACTGAAATGCCTGGTAGCCGCCGAACGAAAGCCCCGCGACTGCGACCAGCCGCGTCACGCCGAGCGCGTCGAGCATCACGCGTTGCGCGCTAACAATGTCGACCAGGCTGTAGTCAGGAAAATCCGGGCCGTAGCGCATCCCGGTTTTGGGATTGACGCTCGCGGGCGCGGTCGATCCGTACGACGAGCCCAGCATGTTCGACGACACCACGAAATATTTGTCAGTGTCGATCGCTTTACCCGGTCCAATCAGCCCGTCCCACCATCCGGCCTCGCCATTGGCGTCGAGTCCCGCCGCGTGCTGGCTCGAAGTATATCCATGCGTCACGAGGACGACGTTACGCGCATCCGGCGCGAGCGTTCCGTAGGTCTCATAGGCTAGCTGCAGCTCGGGCAAGACCTCGCCGCTTTCAAGGCGGAAGTTCCGGGTCGAAAAATGCTTTACTTCGACTGCGCCGTGGCCGTTTTCATTCGCCATCGCATTGCTCCTTCGACCGTTCTAGCGCGTGCTGTCCGTTTGCGAAAGCATTTGACTCGCGTACAGAAAATAGCTTACAAAATTGTAAGTAATCGCTTTCAGTGGCGCGGGCGGCCGTGCCCACCATCCAGGGCGAATCAGAAAGGAGTCACTCGCATGGATACTCCCGAGTTGTGGCAATTCACCAGCTCTCACTTCAACGAAAAAGCCCGCTGGGCGCTGGACTTCAAGCGTGTGCCGCATATCCGCCACTCGCTGATTCCCGGATTTCACGTCCCCGTGGTCAAGCGGATGACCGGCAAGACGCACGTCCCGGTGCTGAAGTTGAACGGCACTGCGATCACGGATTCGAGCAGGATCATCGAAGCGCTCGAGCGTGTGTATCCGCAACCCCCGCTCTATCCGGCCGACCCTGAGCAGCGCCGCCGCGCGCTCGAGCTCGAAGACTTCTTCGACGAGGAACTTGGACCGCAAATCCGGCTCTGGTTTTTTCACGTGATCCTGCCGTATCCGAAATTTATGCGCGCATCGTTCGCCTCTCACGCCAGTCCCGCTGCTCAACTCGTACAGCGCGCGATGTCCCCGCTCTTCGCCGCCATCATGCGGCGGCAGATGAAGATCAATCCCGCCACCGCCGAGGTCGCGCGCGCCAAGACGATTGCCGCGATGGATCGATTAACGCGCGAGGTACAGCCGTCAGGTTACCTGGTGGGCGACGGTTTCACGGTCGCCGATCTTACGGCGGCCGCACTGCTTTCGCCGCTGGCCAGGCCGCCGGAGTTTCCGTACAAGGCCGCGGCGCCGCTGCCCGAGCCGTTCGCGAAAATCGTTGACTCGCTCTCGACTCATCCTGCGTTCCGATGGACGCTTCAGACTTACCGGCAGCATCGTGGCGAGTCGGCAGAAATCGCGACCGAGACGAGCGTATCTCGCACGAGGACCGATGCGAGCCGTACCGCGACCACCGCGCGTTAGCTCTAGGAGCCATAAGTGGGGCGGGCCGCCGTGCCCGCCGCCTGCGACCGCCCCGGCCCGGGCCCGGACTCGCCGCCGTCGAAGCGCGGCGGAAACTCGCAACGCGATCCTCGAAGCTGCGCAGCGGCGTCTGCTGGCCGGAGGTCCCGAAGCGATCCGCCTGCAGGAAATCGCCGCCGACGCCGGCATCTCGCATCCCGCGATCCTCCATCACTTTGGCAGCCGCGAAGGTCTGGTCGAAGCGATGGTTCTGCGAGGCATCACGAATCTTCAGGCGCAATTTCTCGAAGGATGGCCGAGCGCGAAGGAACCCGACATCGAGGGCGTATTCCAGCGCTTTTTCGAAGTCGCATCGCACCGCGGAATTGCGCGGATGCTCGCGTGGTTGATTCTTTCCAAAGGCAACCGGACGATGGCTCCGAACGTGTTCAAGCCTGCCGCCGAGCGAATGCATGCGGGCCGGGTTCGTCGCGCTCAAAAAGAAGGACGGCGATCCCCTGAACTCGAACAGACTCTGTTCGCCGCGACCTTTATCTTTATACTCGTGCTCGGTGATTCATTGTTCGGCCCAAGCGTCCGACGCGCATTAGGCCTCGGCTCGGGCGCCGATGCCACCCGGCGCTTCCGCCGCCTGCTGAGCGAAACCGTCGAGCTATTGGAAACGCGCCGCCCCGCGCCCAGCTGATCGTTGCGTTAGTGTTTCGGCGAGCGGCTGAAGGTCCAGAAGCGGACGCCGGTGGCGCCGGCCTCTTCGCCGTTCACGACCACCTCGAAGCCGTGTTTCAGATAGAACGCGACGTTGCGCTGATTCTCGGTTTCGAGATAGCACGCGATGTGATCGGCGTCGGCGCGCTCGAGTATCGGGCGCATCAACTCGCCGCCGACTCCGCGACGCTGACGGCTCGGCTCGACGCCGAGCAGGAACAGGTACCAGCACGGGGCGGTCATGTCGCGCTCGCGCGCCTGCCACTCGCGTCCGACCACGTCGCGATAGCGTTGATACGCGTCGTTGCCGATTATGGTCGGAGTCTCGTGCATCCCCGACGCTTCGATATTCTCGCGCGTCCATTTCACGTTGGGCGGGAGCCACAGCGCGACGCCTTCGAGCGCCCCGGCAGTCACATATACTTCGCCGGTGAGAACCCCGAAGCGAATCATCCTCGCGTACACGTCCGGCAACAGCCGCGCACGTTCGGTCGCATCGGGAATCGCATAAGCCATCAGCGGATCGTCCTGGAACGCGTGCGCAAGCGTCGCCGCCGCCGCCGGAATTTGCGAGTCGATGAGTCTTACAATGTTCGCACTCACGCAAGTATCTTCGCACACCGCGCGTCCTCGATGTAGCGAAGGTTCGATCTTCCCCTCTCCCGACGGGAGAGGATTTACGGAGAGGGACCTTGCTCAGCGCGCGACTTCTTTCGCGCGCGATTCAAGATTCTGAAGACTCAGCGCTATCTGAGCTCAGGAATTTCTCGATCTGGGCCAGCACTTCATCGGTGTTGTGCAGTACCTGGTGATTCCAAAATCGCAGGACTCGGAAGCCGGACGATTCGAGAAACGAGCTGCGAACCTCGTCCTCGGCGGATTGGGCGGCGTGCTGTCCACCGTCGATTTCAATGATCAGGTTTCGTTGAAGGGAACAGAAATCGACGAAGTAGGCGCCGATAGGATGTTGGCGGCGGAATTTCACAGCGCTCATTCGCTTGCCCCGAAGGTGACGCCAGAGGACCTGCTCGGCAGGTGTTTGCTCGCGGCGCAATCTGCGAGCGGTTTCGTAAGATGCTTCGGATGAGGGCACGATTGCAGAATTTTGCAGTTCAGGAGAAGAAAACGAGGCACGCGGAGAACCAAAATCTTGAATCGCGCGCGAGGCCGCGCGCTGAATAAGGTCCCTCTCCTTAAATCCTCTCCCGTCGGGAGAGGGGAAGAGCGGCGATTGATCGTTGTGAAAACTTGCATTCATCGGTACGCGGCGGCCTGGATGCCGTAGAGCTCGGCGTACTGCCCGCCTTTCGCCATCAGCGCTTCGTGGGTGCCGACTTCCGCGACGCGCGCGCCGTCGAGCACTACGATTTGATCGGCCATCCGCACCGTGCTGAACCGATGCGAGATTAGGATCGTGATTTGTCCCTGCCGTCCGTTGCCCGAATTACCATCGCGCCGTTCACTCCGCGCGGCCTCGGCGTAGCGCTCGAACAGCGCATGCTCGGTTTCGGCGTCGAGAGCCGCAGTCGGTTCATCGAGCACCAGCAGTATCGGATGATCGCGCATGAAGCCGCGCGCCAGCGCCAGCTTCTGCCATTGTCCAAAACTCACTTCGACTCCCAGTGGCCAGGTCGGGCCGAGTTGCGTCTCGAGGCCGGAATTCAGGTGCTCAATGACATCATCGGCGCCCGCGCGATTAACCGCGGCAACCACCGCATGCTCGTCATCGAGCCGTGGGACGTCGCCGAGACCGACGGTGTGACGCGCGCGAAACTCGAAGCGGAAAAAATCCTGGAACGCCCCCGCGACATGCTCGCGCCAATCGTCCGCGGGGATTCGCGCCAGATCGACGCCGTCTATAAGGATGCGTCCATTGTCGGGCTGATAGAGCCGCGCCAGCAGCTTGACCAGCGTACTTTTGCCACTGCCGTTCTCGCCGACGATCGCAATCACCGACCCTTGCTTCAAGTCGAGGCTCACATCGTCGAGCACGTGGCGCGTCGTGCCGGGATACGCGAACGACACATGCTCGAGCCGGATACCATCGACGAGGCGGTCGGGCGCCGGCGTGTCCGCATTCTCGGTCAGCGACGCCGCATAATCCTCGAGCCACGCCAGCCGGCGCGAACCGTCGAGCCAGATGCCGCGCAGAAATCCAATCTCGCCGACCGTCGCGCCGATGTACGCCGACAGCCGCGATCCCGCCGCGAGCACCAACAGCACCTGTCCGGACGTCGCGTGGAGCGCCACCGTGACGTACACGATCGCGCCGATATAACCGGCGGCGAAAATCAACCACGCGACCGTATGCCACGCCGCGCTGCCCCAACGGGCCGACGCGACCGGCCCGTACCAGCGCTCCCACGCGTCGCGCCGCAATTTCACCAACCGATTTCCAATCCGCGTAACGCGCACTTCTTTTCCCGGAGGCGCGGTCGTCGCGACGGTGAACAGATGCCGCGCGAGGCGATTCGCCGATGCGCCGCGCTCTTCCGCCGCGCGCTCGATACCGGGCCGCCAGGTCGAGGTCAGCACAGTGGGCAGCGCGAACGCGGCCAGCAGCGCGAGGATTGGGCTTATCGACATCAGCAGCACGACCGTCACGCCGAGCCGCAGGATCCATCCGCAGGTCGAGAACAGCGACATGTACATGTGGTCTAGTACGAAGACCTGGTCGCGCAGCACAGCGAGCCGGTCGAGATATTCGGGACGTTCGTGATGCGCGATCGTCGCGACGGTGGCCTGAAGCCTCGCCACGTGAGACTCGAGCGCGATTGTCAGGCGGTCGCGGAAGCGGCGCTGAACGCGGTCGCTGGTCACCCGCAGGAACCAGGTGCCGACTGCGGAGATAGCGAGCCCCATCGCAGAAGCGATCACCTCGAAACGATCGTGACTCGTCACTCCATTGGCCAGCAGCATGAGCCACAGCGCCAACAGTGCGTCGGGCAGCGCCGCGAGCAGCGACAATCCGGCTGCTATCGTCAGCAGGCGCGGTTCCGCTTCATAGCCGCGCTTGAGCGCGCGCCACATTGCGGGAATCGCGGCCGGCATGTCGTCAAGCGGGCTCATCGAGCGCAACTCCTTCTTCGGTCTCGGCCGTTTCGCCGAAGCGCGACGCCTGCAACTCGAACATCGTGTGGTAGCGTCCGCCGAGCGCCATCAGTTCGTCATGCGTTCCGAGCTCGACCCCGCGTCCGTGTTCGAGCACGCAGATTCGATCGGCGTGACGCACGGTCGAGAATCGATGCGATATCAAAATAGTAGTCGCATGATGCGTCGCGGTGAGGATTCGATCGAAAATCTCGCTCTCGCCTCGCACGTCAAGTTGCGCGGTGGGCTCGTCGAGCAGCACGATACCCGCGCCGAGCTTCACCGCGCACAGTGCGCGCGCGAGAGCAATCCGCTGCCACTGACCGCCGGATAGATCGGTGCCGTTCTGGTATCCGCGCGCCAGGACGGTGTCGAGCGACGCGAGGTTCGCTGCGCCCGCATCCACCAGCGCTTGCTCGATCGCATCGTCGGGCGCGCCCGCGGGCGAGACGTTGTCGCGCAGCGGCAGCTCGAACTTGGTGAAATCCTGAAAGACCGCGGTAACCCGCTCGCGCCAAGCGTCGATCTCAAGCTCGCGCAAATCGACGCCATCGATCTCGATCGCTCCTTCATCGGGATCATAGAGACGGCATAGCAGCTTCGCGAGTGTGGTCTTGCCGGCCCCGTTCTGACCGACGATCGCGAGCGACGAACTGGCCGGAATCGTCAAATCAAAACCAGCCAGCACCGGCTCAGCAGTTCCGGGATATCTAAAGGTCACGTTGCGAAATCGGATTTCGCGCGCCGGCATATTGTCTGCCGCCCGATTCCCAACCGCAAGACTCCCGGCCGGACGCATCGCCTCTTGCAGTCGGAGCACAGCGCCAGCCGGCGCCGCGGCACCATCGAGCGCCCACGACAATCCGCCGAACGCGATCATGCTGGTGCTGACTGCCGCGCTGGCGAAGGTGACGACGTGACCGACGGCGATGCGTCCACTGGCAGCGTCTGCTGCCAGCGCCCAGAACACAATCAGGTTCGCGGACAGCACGATCAGCAGGCTCCACAGCACAGGCTGCTCGCGCAGCCGCGTCGCCTGCCAGCGAAGTTCGAACAACTGGCGTCGCCGCGACATGAACCGCTCAATCGTCCACGATGCGAGTCCGAACAGGCGCAGTTCCTTAGCAGCCGGCGGATCGACGGCGAGCCGATACGCGTAATCGGCATGGCGCTGCGCCTCGCGCACTTCATCTGTATTGCGATCGCGCCAGACTCCGCTTTCGCGCAGCAGCCAGTGCGTCAAGAGCCATGCACCCGCGAGCAGTATTGGCGCCCACCACGCATAGGCTGCGAGCACGACCGCCGACAGCAGCCCGCCAACCATTTCGACCAGCCCCGACGCGATGAAGTCCATCGAGATGCTCATCGGCGGTCCGCTGATTCCCAAGTCGAAGTCGCGCGCCATCGCGAGGTCGGTGGTCAGGCGCGGGTCTTCGAGATGTCCCATGCCGGGCGGCGTGACGCATGCGATCGTCAGCTGATCGTAAAGCCACGCGGCGACCCGGCTACCGAGGTTCGCACCGACCGCATGATGGAACGGCGGAGTTATCTGAAGCAGCACGAACACCGCGCCGACAGCTATCAAGGGCGTGGCGAGAGGATTGCCGCGCTGCACGGCACCGACCAACGCACCCATCGCGATCGCGAACAAAGCCGGCAGCAATCCGCGCAAACCGAGCGCGGCCCACCAGGCAAATGCGAGCGCGCGATCTGCTTTCAGCATGACGCCGAAGAACTTCCATTCAGGACGCGCCTTTAGACGATCAAACATCTGCACCATCATTATGATCGTATAACCGTCGAGGGATCGATCCGGTTACGCGCACACACGAATCATTGCCATCGTTTCGGCACGGTCTTCAGCCTTTGAACCCCCAACTCGTCGCACCATCGCTCGAAGCGCTCGCGTGGCATACCCTTGAATTCGAGATCCTCGAGCGATTCGGTGAGTGGAACCGTGTCGATCAGAGTCGCCAATTTTCGATAGAGGAGGGCGTCGTTGCGATGCTCGACCAGCGTCGCTGCAAGCTGTATCGCCCCGCGCGGCTTGACCGTCCACTGAGAAACGTCCGCGGGAATCTGCTCGATCCGTTGGTACGCGCCGAGCAACATCGACGCCGTCTTCTTGCCGAATCCAGGCAATCCGGGGAAACCGTCAGCGCTGTCGCCGGCCAGCGCGAGAAAATCCGCCATGCTATCCGGCCCGAAGCCGCGATCGGCGCGAAACACCGACTCGTTCGTCACTTTTTTCTGGCGTCGATCGACCTGCACCACGCGATCGCCACGGATGCATTGTCCGAGATCCTTATCGGGCGTCATGATGCGCACCTGCTCGACCTCGTCGCGAAACTTGCGCGCCCCAGTCGCGAGTCCGTCGTCCGCCTCGTACTCACGCATCGACCACGCCGTCACTCCGATCGCGCGAATTGCGTCTTCGGCCGCATCGAACTGAGAGCGCAACTCGGGCGGCACACCTTCATCGCTCTTATAGGGGAGAAACAGATCGTTTCGAAACGAGCGGATCGGATTGTCGAACGCCACCGCAATGTGCGTTACGGCCTCATCCGCGTCATGCAGCAGTGACAGCAGAGACTCGACGATACCGACCGTAGCTTTCGCATCTTTGCCCGAAGGCTCGCGGTGATCCGGACGCGGCGCATAGTGGGCCCGATAGAGCTCGTAAGTTCCGTCAACGAGATGCAGTCTCACGCCGCGACCATAGCACGCATCGTTCTATCGGCATCGCGGCGAAGTTACGCAGCGCGGTATCATTGAAAAGTTACGGGCCAGCGACGCAAACGCCTCGCCAGCCCGAAGCCGATTGGTGTAAGGGGGGCAAACACCAGCCAGCGCCCCCCATTTATCAAATTGTCGCGCGTGCGAATAGTGCTCATCACGTGAAGTGATAATCGATCGTCTCCGTCTCCGTGTACGCAACTCGCGTTCATCTGACTAAACAAAAACCTTCTTCGAATCCGTTTAGGCAGCTTCGGTCTATCCGACAATTTGTCCGTTCATGGCTCCTTTACACAACATTACAACCAGTATATTAATGAAGCAGTTGGTTATGACCACCTAACGACGGATGAGGGCTGATCTGGACCCTCAGCCAGGTGGAATGAGGCGAAAGTTAGTACGGGGACAACGGCCAATTTCGGCCAAAAAAACAGTCTGAGGAGGACACGAGAATGGAAAAGATCACGAAGATGGTTGTGAAGGCTCGCGAGTATGCGAAGGGACAGACGATGGCGGAATACGCGCTGATCCTGGCGGCGGTCGCAGTCGTTGTGTTCGTAGGCTACCAGACGATGGGCACGACCATCACCACGTTGCTCGGCAGCGTTGACGGGAAGCTCTAATAACCGAGGCTCTAAGTCCTGGGTGGCGGCGTAACCCGCCGCCACCCCAACAAAAACCATAGGAGGTCTAGGGGAACGAAAATGGATTCGATCACGGAGTTGGTAGTTCGAGCCCGCGAATACGGTCGCGGCCAGACAATGGCGGAGTACGCGCTGATCCTGGCGGCGGTAGCGGTCGTGGTGTTCGTAGGCTACCAGACGATGGGCACCACCATCACCACATTGCTGGGGAGCGTTGACACGAGCCTTTAACAGGATGGCCTGACGGGTCGTCGGCAGTGGTTTCTTAGCGGGGACTGCGATTTCAGTCCCCGCTGAGAACTCACTCCGGAGAAGATACGACCACCCTGGGAGGGGAAGTCAATGCGCCACCAGACAGGAGTTTACTGGCTAACAAAAAATCCGCGCGGTCAGACCATGGCCGAGTACGCGTTGATTCTCGTAACGATCGCTGTGGTAGCCGCTGCCCTCGTGCAGACTGCGGGCGTGAACATCCAGGGACTACTCAATAATGTGATTAATCTATTTTAGCCGGCGATACGCGCAGGCGATCCTGTTTGCGTCGGCCGTACGAATGCGTTGACGTTTGCGCTCTCCGCGTTCTCAATTCCTGTCCTCGGGACATGGAGATTTCTTCGAGCCTGAACTGAACCTTCAGCAGGACATAAGTCTTGGAGGGTTCCGGTCCGCATGGACTCGTCGATTCGATATGCCAATATAATTGCGACCACAGGTCGAAAAGGTGTGTCGCAATCGATGAGTGGACTTGAGGCTAGCCGTCAATTCTGGGATGAAAAGGCCCGCGAAAATCCGTACTGGTACGTATCGTCGGCAGGTCCGTACGAAGGGCGCGACCTCGCCGAATTCTGGGCATCGGGCCCGAAAATCTGGAACGACCTGAAGTCGGCATCCGGCTACCAACCGACGCCGCATGACACCGTCGTGGAAATCGGCTGCGGCGTAGGACGGCTGACGCGCGCGATCGCCCCCGAAGTCGGGAGGGTGTTTGCGTTCGATCTGTCGGCGGAGATGCTGGCGATTGCGCGCAAGTCGGTAGACGCCGCCAACGCGACTTTCAACCGCGCGACGACCCCGGCACTCGCCGAAATCGCCGACGCCTCGGCCGACGCATTCGTCGCGTACTGCGTCTTTCAGCATCTGCCCGATTTGGATGTGCTGCGAGCATACCTGAACACTGCGGCGCGGGTACTCAAGCCGGGCGGCCACCTGATTTTCACGATGACGCCGCGCACCTGGCGCGACTCGATTGCGTTCGCGTTGCGGATGCGTCGATGGCTGGTTGAGCGGCGCACCGCGCAAGGTCCGCGCGGGCTGTATCGCAACGAGTGGTATGGAATCCGCCCGACAATTCAGGAGATCGAAAGTCTCTCGCCGATCAAAACGAGAAATCTCCTGCTGCACGGCGACAAGTGGCTCTTCTTCGGAACGCGTTGAAGGGGAATCACTTTATTTAAAGTGAAACCCGCGGTGGGTTTCACACTTCCTTCGGCAGGGGTGACCCCGCACTCAGTCATAGGAAAATCGCAAAATGGCGAGGACGCCCTTTTGCTCTCATTAAAATAAATCTGGTTCCCCTTCCCGTTCGGAAGGGGTTAGAGATTAGGTTCTTCGCGCCCCCGCGCGATTCCGATTCTTACCTCGCCCGTTACTTTTTGGAGCAGGATTGACCGAAGCTACGCTGGCGCCGAGCCTGGCTGGATCTTTGCCTCGAATCTTTTTCGGCGCCGACATCAGATATCCGTCTTTGAGAATCGCCGCCGTCTGGTCCCATTTGACCTTGTAATCGATCCGGACGCCGACCCATCCTTTCTTGCCCATGTATGGCGGGATGAAAAATCGCTTCGGATCCGAGTTGACCAGGATTTCCTGAACCATCGCCGGCGCCTTGACCCATACCGCGAGATGGCCGCTGCCGTGATGGTTGTTATCCGTCATCGCGAACATGCTTCCGCCCGCGACCCGAAACGTACACTCGCCCCACGCCTCTTTTTCGAACGCGTCGGGGAACGCAAGACAGATCTCGCGCAACTTCGCGATCACGGGGTTCGAATCGTCATACATGCGAGGATGCGCCATCGGATTGCTCGCCTACTTCTTGTTGGTCGCAATCCACCAGGTATTGCCGGAGGTGTCTTTCACGCCGCCGACACGATCGCCCCAGGTCATGTCAGCCGGCTCTCGGATCGCCTTTGCGCCGAGGCTCACCGCGTGTTTGTAGGTCGCATCGACGTCGGGGACGTAGATATAGATCGCGGCCGCCATCGAGGGGTCGGAAAAATAGCCGTTGCCGAACAGCACGTGAGCGGCGCCGATTGTAGCCTCGGCGTGGAATCTACCCTCGGCATCGGGCGTCGGCGTATGCGTCACCTCGGCGCCGAAAGCATTCTTGAGAAAGTCGGCAAGATCGGGCTTCGCATATAGGTAGGGAGTGATTGTCGTGTAGCCGGGCTGAATATGCTTATCTGTGGCGCTCATGGTTCCTCCCTGGCGATTGCGGGATCGATGTTACGCAAATGTCGTGATTACCAGAACCTTCAGACGCGTCGGAAAGTTACGGTTTCGATGCTAGGCTGAACGAACTTACCACGATGGAGGTGGAGGATGCGGGTGATTGTGTGGATGCTTGCCTTGGCAGGAGTCGTTACGGCCGGATGTTTTCAGGTAGCGCCGCAACCGCCATTGCCGGCAACGACTATGAGCAGCTGGGGACCCGCCGGCGGGTTCACGCTTTCGTCGGGACCGTCAACTTGCGCCGGTCATGCGACGCTGATCGCCGGTCACACCTCGGTCAACGATCCGTGCTTCACGGGAATCGAAAACATAGTCGTGTGCACGGACACTTCGGCAGCCAGTGCAGTCCAATGCAGTCCCGGCGCGGGCTATCTCGCTATCTATGGCAGCGGTGCCGACACGATCGCATACTCGCGGGTCAAGTAGCCGCGGGCCGAGGTATCGTTTCCGTGCCGGCTAGTGGAAGTGCGCCGCCCCTACCAGAACATAAATCAGCAGGATGACGAGCATCGCCGGCACAAGGCCCCCGTATCGGCCGGAATTCCGATACCGATAGTAGGCAGCACCACCGGTCGCCAGCAGCAGCAACAAAAGAATCAGTATCATGACCATCCTCCTTCGTTCGTGCGGACCGTCAATTGTTCGCGACGTTAAACTCATTGTGGCATAATCCTACACAATGATTCTAGAGTCATAAAATTTGTTTATTGGTGGATTCCGATAGGCTAATGTCGGCATGACGCCTTATGGTTGGCGACTTCATGCTGGCGGCAGCGGGTTTGACTACGGCATTGCTCGGGGGAGAGAGGCTAGTGAACTTCTCGCGTTCGCGAAAATTGATGTGGGTCGTGACGGTAGGCGCGTTGATCGCTCTCGCGCCGCCGCTCACGCGTAGTGCACGTGCACAGTCGGAGGCGCCCGAAACCGCGGCTGAGAAGGACGTCCGTGCTGCGACGGTCCTTTTCTACGAAGCGTTCAACAGCGCTCTGCACGGCGACCTCGCGCCCCTGAATGCCGTATGGTCCCATCGCGCGGACGTCACCAACCTGAGCGCGGCCGGCGGTCACGCAATCGGATGGAACGAGGTTCACGCCGGATTTCTGAACATGGCGCGGCTCTATCCGGGCGGCAGGATCGAGCAACGAAACATGAGCGTAGTCGCAGGCAAGGACATTGGTTATTCGGTCTGCATCGAAACCGGACAGCTACGTTCGGCGGACGGTCCGATGGTCACCTTCAATCAACGCTCCACCAACATCTTTCGGCTCGAAGGCGGCACCTGGAAGCTGATCCATCATCATGCCGACTCCAATCTCAACGCAGCGGAGGCCGCCGCCTCCCGATAGCTTAAACTTCCGGCTCGTCATCTCTAGTTGGGAAGCTTTCCTTAGCGGCTCAACTAGCGACGTTAGATGCGGCGACGCCGCTCCCGGTTGAGGGAGCGGCGTCGCGGTTAGTCATTCAGTTTCGATACGTCGAGCTACGGCAGCACTGCCGAGGCTGGAGCATTGGCCGGGGTCGAAGCCGGTGCAGACGCTCCTACCGTCCAGGCTCCAGTGCTCGGACTGAACAGCTCGTAGTAGTCGGTCTGCGCAGCCGAGCCGCATAGTGTGCCGGCCTCCGAGGAGCCAATCGCTGCCGACGCCAGGCTTCCCACCGCGCACTCGCCACCTATCACGACCAGGTCTCCCGAATGCGAACCCGTGTTCAGGATGCCGAAGCCGTAACCGCCGCGAGACTGATGCAGCGCACCGGTCGCGGTGAACACCGTCGTCGTCGGATCGTACAGATCGGTCGCGGTTTGGGTGGTCTGGTGGATGTTCGTGGTCGATTCGCACGTCGGGAAGTTCGGCGTGCTGCCGTTAGTGGTCTCGGCGTCGATGCCGCCGGCGAAGATCGCCAGGCCCGAATCGGTGCCGGTGGTGAACAGCGATCCTGCCGCGATTCGTGGGACGGTCATGCCGCCTGCCGCGCCCGGCGTCGCCGACGAGCCGCTGGTCAACGTCCACGAAGGCACCGTGGGATCGTAAACCTCAGCCGAGCTGTTGGTCGTGAATGCCAACGGAGTAGACGGGGTCGCCGTGCATGCTGCCGCCGCTCCGGTCAGACCGCCGGCGATCAGAATATCGCCGTTAGGCAGCTTGACTATCCCGGGCAGCTCGCGTGCCACGTTCATCGGCACGGTCTGGCTGAAGGTCGCCGTGGCCGGGTTGAACAGGAACGCCTGCTGCGACGACTGGCCGAGGAACACGATGTAGTCGCCGCCTGTAACCAGCACCTTGCCGTTATTCAGCAGCGCCGCATCAGAGTCCACCAGGCCGCACTGGGCCGTGTCGGCGGCCGCAAAGCCACCGGTCCCAGCGCTCAGGCCTGCGGTGGCCGTGTACTGGAACGTAGTAGTCGACGGAATCGCGGTTACCGAGAAGATTCCGTTGTATCCCGTAACGCTGACTCCGGTGACGGTGACGTTGTCGCCCACAATCAGGCCGGTCGGATTCAGCGCGCTGGTGATCGTCACGGTCGTGCCGCTTTCAGACGCCGACGTGATCGGACTTTCAGTTCCACCGCAGGTCGACGGCAGTCCGGTAGTGCAGGTCGGAGGCGTGGTGCCCGCCGCGCATCCCGGTATCGATCCGGTCGCGGTGAAGCTGTCGGCCACCGGGTCGTAGATCTCAGCCGTGTTCTGCGCCACCTGCCCGAACGGTGCGCATCCTGGCGGCGGCGTCGAGAGTGACAGGAACGTACTGCCGCTCGAACCGCCGGTGATCAGCACCTTGCCGTCGAGCGAGGTGCCCGACCCGGTGATCAGGGTCGCGGTAGCGCCGCTGCGCGCGGTCGTCATATGCCCGCCGCTGCCCGAACCTGCCAAAGCGAAGCTGCCGGTGGTCGAGGTAGTTGCAGTGTACAGTTCTGCCGTGTTGAGCGCGTCGCACTGGAAGCCATTGAACGATGACCCTCCGCACAGACCGCCCGGACCGTAGGTCTTGGGCGCGCAATCCGAACCGCCCACGATCAGGGTCTTTCCATTGGGCAGCACCAGCGCACTCGCAGTCGCTTCGCGTGGGGTGTTGAGCGAACCCACCAGCCCGAAGATGTCGCCCACGGCTTCGTAGATCTCGCTCGAAGCGGTCGAATTGGTCGAGGTTGAAAGCGGTATAAATCCGCTTAGCAGCCCGCCAATGTCACCGCCCGTGATCAGCACGTCTCCCGCCTGCGGTCCCGGCGTGCTCGTTGGCGTCGCCGTCGGTGTCTGACTCGCGGTCGACGTTGCCGTCCCAGTCGCGGTCGCCGTTGCGGTCGCTACCACCGTTCCGGTAGCAGTCGCCGTCGCGGTTGCCGTCCTGGTCGCCGTCGCCGTCACAGTCGGCGTATTCGTCGAGGTGGACGTCGCCGTTGCAGTTGCGGTCGCAGTCCTGGTCGCTGTGGCCGTTGCAGTCGCCGTATTCGACGAAGTCGACGTCGCGGTTGCAGTCGGCGTATTCGACGAAGTCGAGGTCGAAGTTGCAGTTGCGGTCTTGGTCGCCGTGGCTGTTGCAGTCGCCGTCGGCGTATTCGACGAAGTCGACGTGGACGTCGGAGTCGCGGTTGCAGTCGCAGTCGGCGTATTCGACGAAGTCGAGGTCGAGGTCGACGTTGCCGTCGCGGTGGCCGTCGACGTGGCGGTCGAGGTCGCCGTCGAAGTCGGCGTGGCCGTTACGGTCGCCGTTGCTGTCCTGGTGGCGGTCGCCGTAGCTGTCGCCGTCGGTGTATTCGATGAAGTCGCTGTGGCGGTCGCAGTGCTGGTCGCGGTTGCGCTCGCCGTGGACGTGGCAGTCGCACTCGGCGTTGGCGTCGCGCCTGTACCGGTACAAGTCAGACTCACTACGTCAGTCTGTATTTTATGCTTGCCCGCATTGTAGACGAAGGTCAGCGCTCCCGTGACCGGCCCGGACGCCGTCGGTCGGCATTCAACACCAACCTGGCATGTCTGCGAGGCGCCTAAGGAGCCATCGCAAGTATCGCTCGACTTGATGAATGGCGCTGATGCGGAAATGCTGAAAATGTTGATCGTAACCTTTTTGGAGTTGTTAGAGACGAACACGGTTTGGGCCGCGCTGGTGCTCCCGATCGTCACATTGCCGAAGCTCAGGCTGCTTGGACTGAATTTTAGGTGCGCGTTTCCGTTTGCTGAATCGTCCGCGAATGCCAGCGCTGGTGAGACCAGGCTGATGGTCAAGAGAAGAGCAAAAACCGAGAACGCGACGAGAAAAGACCTCGTTCGAGACATAAAACTATCCTCCCAAGGACAGCGGGCCACGTACGTCCTAAGAAACTCGCACCATCACATCCCGCCCCAAAAATTTTTTGCTGTTTGCCGACAGACGAGGGAACGCGGCTCATCGAGCCAGAGTTCCCATTCCTGAACTGCCGTACGAACTAGCACTATGCTTAAGCAAAGTGCAAATCGAAATTTGAGACAAGGCGGATTTCACTACATTCGCGGCCACACGGCGAGAGTGCTTTTGAGAGCAGATGCTCGAAGCGCGCGAGTGGGATCCCGCGCTCTGGTCCTTGGATGCGGCGACGCCGCTCCCCGTTAAGGGAGCGGCGTCGCCGGTTAGTCATTCAGTTTCAATAGGCCGCGCTAGGGCAGCAGGATCGAAGCCGGTGCATTGGCCGGGGTCGATGCCGGTGCCGCCGTTCCCACCGTCCAGCTTCCGGCGCTCGGACTGAACAGCTCGTAGTAGTCGGTCTGGGCAGCCGAGCCGCACAGGGTGCCGGCCTCCGAGCTGCCAATCGCTGCCGACGCCAGGCTTCCAACTGCGCATTCGCCGCCTACCACCACCAGGTCTCCCGAATGCGAACCCGAGTCGAGGATGCCGAAGCCGTAACCGCCGCGGGACTGGTGCAGCGCACCGGTCGCCGTGAACACGGTCGTCGTCGGATCGTACAGATCGGTCGCGGTCTGGGTCGTCTGATGGATGTTGGTGGTCGATTCGCACGTCGGGAAGTTCGGCGTGCTGCCGTTAGTGGTCTCGGCATCGATACCGCCGGCGAAGATCGCCAGGCCCGAATCGGTGCCGGTGGTGAACAGCGATCCTGCCGCGATTCGTTTCACGGTCATGCCGCCTGCCGCGCCCGGCGTTGCCGACGATCCGCTGGTCAGCGTCCACGACGGTACCGTCGGATCGTAAACCTCAGCCGAGCTGTTGGTCGTGAACGCCAACGGCGTTGACGGGGTCGAGGTGCATGCGGCCGCCGCTCCGGTCAAACCGCCGGCGAGCAGAATATCGCCGTTAGGCAGTTTGACTATCCCGGGCAGCTCGCGTGGCACGTTCATCGGCACGGTCTGGCTGAAGGTGGCCGTGGCCGGGTTGAACAGGAACGCCTGCTGCGACGACTGGCCCAGGAACACGATGTAGTCGCCGCCCGCAACCAGCACCTTGCCGTTGTTCAGCAGCGCCGCATCCGCATCGACCAGGCCGCACTGGGCCGTGTCGGCGGCCGCAAAGCCACCGCTGCCGGCGCCCAGGCTGGTGGCGGCATCCGTGTACTGGAACGTAGTAGTCGTCGGAATCGCGGTTACGTTGAAGATCCCGTTGTATCCCGCAACGCTCACTCCGGTGACGGTGACGTTGCTGCCAACCAGCAGCCCAGTCGGATTCGCCGCGCTGGTGATGGTTACGGTCGTTCCGCTTTCAGACGCCGACGTGATCGGACTTTCTGTTCCACCGCAGGTCGAAGGCAGTCCGGTGGTGCAGGTCGGTGGCGTGGTGCCCGCCGCGCATCCCGGGATCGATCCGGTCGCGGTGAAGCTGTCGGCCACCGGGTCGTAGATCTCAGCCGTGTTCTGCGCCACCTGCCCGAACGGTGCGCATCCTGGCGGCGGCGTTGACAGTGACAGGAACGTACTGCCGCTCGAACCGCCTGTGATCAGCACCTTGCCGTCCAGCGACGTGCCCGATCCGGTGATCAGGGTCGCGGTCGCGCCGCTGCGTGCGGTCGTCATATGGCCGCTGCTGCCCGAGCCCGCCAGAGCGAACGAGCCAGTGGTCGATGTGGTCTCAGTGTACAGTTCAGCTGTGTTGAGTGCGTCGCACTGGAAGCCGTTGAACGATGCACCTCCGCACAGGCCGCCCGGACCGTAGGTCTTGGGCGCGCAATGCGATCCGCCCACAATCAGGGTCTTTCCATTGGGCAGCGCCAGCGCAGTCGCCGTCGCTTCGCGCGCATTGTTGAGCGAACCCACCAGCCCGAAGGTGTCGCCCACGGCCTCGTAGATCTCGCTCGAGGCGGTCGAGTTGGTCGAGGTTGACAGTGGCACAAACCCGCTCAGCAGCCCGCCAATGTCACCGCCTGTGATCAGCACGTCTCCTGCCTGCGGCCCTGCCGTTGGCGTCGAGGTCGCAGTCGCAGTCGGTGTCCCCGCGGTTGAAGTAGCAGTCGCGGTTGACGTCGCAGTCGGAGTGCCACCCGTCGCGGTCGGAGTAGCCGTCGCCGTCGCAGTCGGTGTGCCACCCGTCGCGGTCGCTGTGGCCGTTGCCGACGTGGTCGGAGTAGCCGTCGCAGTTGCAGTCGGAGTGCCACCCGTCGGGGTCGTTGTTGCCGTCGCCGACGTGGTCGGAGTAGCCGTCGCCGTGGCCGTCGAGGTAGCAGTCGCGGTTGCGGTTGCGCCTGTAGTTGAGGTGGCGGTCGCAGTAGAAGTTGCGGTGGCAGTAGAGGTTGCAGTCGCGCCGCTGGTCGCGGTTGCGGTTGCTGTCACCGTAGGCGTTCCGGTCGCCGTCGCGGTGCGAGTCGGTGTCGCGCTTACCGTGGGAGTTGCGCTGACCGTCGGGGTCGGGGTTGGCCCGCCTACCCCGGTTCCTTCTAATGCGTACAAAATCGGACTATTTTTGAATACGCCGGTGATCGTCAATCCCTTTTTCAGCCGCACCCTGCCAACCGCAGTAGGTTTGAATGCGATCAATATGTCGCAGCTGCTGCCGGCCGATATCCCGGTAGTGCAGTTGGTCGAGACCTTGACGAAGGGTGGTTTGACGCGAATGCCCGTGATCGGAATTGCGAAGGACCCCGAGTTATTGTTGAGTGTTACGGTCTGCGGCGGACTGGTTAGACCGACGATAACCTGTCCGAAGGTGAGCGGCGGTTTCGGACTGACCCTCAGCTTCGGCTGCTTTATATCTGGAGTCGAAGCTTCATCCGATTGCGCCAACGCCGGTCGCGCGACCGCGGTCAGCAGAAACAACAATAGGAAAGCGAGGCCGGTTAACGACCGCAAGAACGACCTAAAGCGCATTTGAAATTTCCTCCCCAAGCAACAATCGACAGCGCGACCCTTGGAAATCGTGCCTTTGATAGCACGCCCCGCCCAATAGGCCTGCATGTCGCAGCCGAAGCCACGTTAATCCGCGTAAAGCAAATTTGCAAGCTAGATAGGTCTATAAGCATCAAAATGTTTGGTAATTTTGAACCTTCTACTTCGATTTGGCCTTGACCTTAATCTTGATCGCTTTTTTGTGACTGGGATCGTTGCTGGTGATCGAGATCAGATCGCTCGTGCTCCCTTTTTTGGTTGGCGAGTACACGACAACGACGTTGTGCATCATGCCCGCCGCGATCGATATTCCGTTACCTCCGCCCATCTCCGACAGCGGCGGATTGTGCCGCGGCGAAGTAACGTTGACCGTCAGTGTGCCATTACCCGTGTTAGTAATTGTGATGCTCGCTGAGGCCGTGGCATTCGGCGCCGCCGCGAGGCTGACAGCCTTTCGGCTCACCTTTATATGCCCGGGCCCTGGCGACGCTGTGGACGTTGGCGTTGCAGATGAGGTTGCGGTCGGCGTGGAAGTGGAGGTAGCAGTGGCCGTGGGAGTGGAACTGGCTCTGGGAGTGGAGGTTGCCGTCGGCGTGGCGATTGCCAGCGGCGCGTCGTACTCCAGCACTCGATTGTCCTGATTGTCGACCACATAAAGATTGCCGGGATTGTCGACGGCCAACCCCATCGGATTTTTGAGGCTGTTGGCGCTGACTCCGGCGCATGCAAACGACGTGAAGCTGCCGCAAGTCCCAAAGACCCGGTCAGCAGTCTTGTCGGCGGTCAACGGAGTGTTGTATTCGAGCACCCGATTGTTGAATCCGTCGGCGATATACAGATTGCCGCCATTGTCGACTGCAATGCCCATTGGGCCGCAGATACTGCTCGCGCTTCTTCCGCCGAGGTTGCACTTGTTCGAGGTAAAGTTTCCGCCCTGGCCGAAAACCATGTCGGCGGTAACGTCGCCGGCGCCGGTCTCGCCGCTGCCCGGATTCAGCGGTGTGTTGTATTCCAACACTCGCGAGTTGGTGGAGTCGGCCACGTAGAGATTGCCCATCGCGTCAAGTGCGGCGGCCACAGGAGCGCAAAGATCGATCGCGCTCGACGGGTCGAAAGCCCCGCCAGTATCGAAATTGCACGCATCCGAAGTGAAGCTTCCGTTTTGACCAAAGACCAGCGCCGCCGATGCACCCGAGGTCACCGGCGCGTTGTATTCGAGCACCCGGTTGTTCAATTTATCGACCACGTAGAGATTTCCCGATACATCGGCTGCTACCCCCGCTGGACTGGACAGGCTGCTCGCACTGATTCCACCATTGTTCTGAGTCTTCGAAGTGAAGCTCCCGCCCTGGCCGATCACTACCGTGGCGGGACCGGCTACGCATGGGAATGCGCCGCCGCACGCCGCGAACGGATTGGAGTACTCCAGCACGCGGTTATTCCCTGTGTCCGCGACGTAGAGATTGCCCAGTCCATCGACCGCAACTCCGTAGGGCGCGCAAAGTCTGCTGGCGTTGACCGCGACGCCGTCCACCCCGTCGCAAGTGTACGACAGGAAATCCGGCTGGCCGATAACCAGGTCGGCAGGCGCACCGTCGGTGAAGGTGGCCGCGTCTCTCCATCCCAAGACCCGGTTGTTGTCGATATCGGTAACGTAAATTCGATTCGGCGTTGAGCTGAAATCGATTGCTACCGCCGCCGGATTCGACACTCCTCGACTGTCTGTCAAGTTTGAATTCTGATGCGTAAAATCCAGCTGCCCGAGGACTCCGTCAGCCGTCGTATCTGCCGTTAGCGGGGTGTTGTACTTAAGCACGCGATTGTTACCACTATTCCCGCCGTCCGCCACGAACAGGTTGCCCGAACCGTCGAGTGCTATCCCGGTGGGAGTGCACAAGTCATTGGCCGTGCTCGTATCAGTGTCGTTCAAGACGCCGACATCGGAATTGCAGTTGTTCGAGGTAAAGTCACCGCCCTGGCCAAAGACGAGATCAGCGGTCGTGTTGGTCTTGAGCGGCGGATTGTACTCGAGCACCCGCCCGTTATTGGCATCCGCCACATAGAGGTTACCTGCCGGATCGATTGCGACGTCGTTTGGATTGCACAAATCATCGGCGCTGGAACCGGTGTCGAAAGTGTCGCCGTCGCAGTCGCCCGTGGTGAAGCTGCCACCTTGTCCATATACCTGGTTGGCGGTGGTGGTCAGCGGTGCGTCGTATTCCAGCACCCGGTTATTGATGTTGTCCGCGATGAAGAGGTTGCCCGAGCCGTCCAGTGCGATTCCGGTTGGTACGCACAAATCATTGGCAGTCGGAAGACCTCCGCTCGTATCGCTATTGCAGTCGGAAGTTTTGAAGCTTCCGGCTTGGCCAAAAACCATGTCTGCGACGGTGTCAGTCGTCAGCGGCGTGTCATACTTCAGCACTCGGTTATTGTCGGTATCGGCGACGTAGAGATTGTCCGATTTGTCCACTGCGAGTCCGGTCGGTCCGCATAGGTCGGCGTCGGTGGAAAAATTGGTGCCGGTGTCGAAGTTGCATTCAAACGCAGTGAAACTCCCGCCCTGGCCAAAGACCAGGCCCGCCGGGCCGCCAACGCACGGGAACGTGCTGCAAGCTTCGAACGGGCTCGAATACCCGAGCACACGGTTCCTGAGATTGTCTGATACGTAAAGGTTGCCGGCGTGATCCGTCGCTACTCCCGACGGATTGCAGAGATTGTTCGCGCTGGTCACGTTGCAGATGCAAATGCTGCCGGCGATGAACGGGGTGCATACTGACGACAGGAAATCGGGCTGGCCGATCACCAGGTCGGCAGGAGCGCCGTTTGCGAATGCGTCGGCGTCCTTCCAGCCTAGTATCCGGTCGTTATCTGAATCGGCGACGTAAATGTGATTTGGCGTGGCGCTGGTGTCTATCGCCACGCTGAGTGGGTTGGATAGCCCCGTCGCGTCGACCAGGTTGGGAGTGGAATGCGTGAAATCGAGCTGCCCCAGCACCCGGTCTCCGCTGATGCCGGTGGCGAGCACCATCGCGCCAAACCCCAGCGACACTATCGCGGCCGCAATACCAAACGTCCGCCAAGCCATACTCTTACCGCTGTAGAAATACTTTGAGATGCAGATTCCGCACCTGTAACTTCATGTTCCCGTCAGAGTAGTCTAAAAGTAGCAAAAACCGCCAACTGTGCAAGCCCGGACTGGCCGACCCCGATTAAATCTTAGTCCTTGGATGCGGCGACGCCGCTCCCCGTTGAGGGAGCGGCGTCGCCGGTTAGTCATTCAGTTTCGAAAGCCCGCGCTAGGGCAGCAGGATCGAAGCCGGAGCATTGGCCGGGGTCGATGCCGGTGCCGCCGTTCCCACCGTCCAGGTTCCGGCGCTCGGACTGAACAGCTCGTAGTAGTCGGTCTGGGCTGCCGAGCCGCACAGGGTGCCGGCCTCCGAGCTGCCAATCGCGGCCGACGCCAGGCTTCCGACTGCGCATTCGCCGCCTACCACCACCAGGTCTCCCGAATGCGAACCCGAGTCGAGGATGCCGAAGCCGTAACCGCCGCGGGACTGGTGCAGCGCACCGGTCGCCGTGAACACGGTCGTCGTCGGATCGTACAGATCGGTCGCGGTCTGGGTCGTCTGATGGATGTTGGTGGTCGATTCGCACGTCGGGAAGTTCGGCGTGCTGCCGTTGGTGGTCTCGGCATCGATACCGCCGGCGAAGATCGCCAGGCCCGAATCGGTGCCGGTGGTGAACAGCGATCCTGCCGCGATTCGTTTCACGGTCATGCCGCCTGCCGCGCCCGGCGTTGCCGACGATCCGCTGGTCAGCGTCCACGACGGTACCGTCGGATCGTAAACCTCAGCCGAGCTGTTGGTCGTGAACGCCAACGGCGTTGACGGGGTCGAGGTGCATGCGGCCGCCGCTCCGGTCAAACCGCCGGCGAGCAGAATATCGCCGTTAGGCAGTTTGACTATCCCGGGCAGCTCGCGTGGCACGTTCATCGGCACGGTCTGGCTGAAGGTGGCCGTGGCCGGGTTGAACAGGAACGCCTGCTGCGACGACTGGCCCAGGAACACGATGTAGTCGCCGCCCGCAACCAGCACCTTGCCGTTGTTCAGCAGCGCCGCATCCGCATCGACCAGGCCGCACTGGGCCGTGTCGGCGGCCGCAAAGCCACCGCTGCCGGCGCCCAGGCTGGTGGCGGCATCCGTGTACTGGAACGTAGTAGTCGTCGGAATCGCGGTTACGTTGAAGATCCCGTTGTATCCCGCAACGCTCACTCCGGTGACGGTGACGTTGCTGCCAACCAGCAGCCCAGTCGGATTCGCCGCGCTGGTGATGGTTACGGTCGTTCCGCTTTCAGACGCCGACGTGATCGGACTTTCTGTTCCACCGCAGGTCGAAGGCAGTCCGGTGGTGCAGGTCGGTGGCGTGGTGCCCGCCGTGCATCCCGGGATCGATCCGGTCGCGGTGAAGCTGTCGGCCACCGGGTCGTAGATCTCAGCCGTGTTCTGCGCCACCTGCCCGAACGGTGCGCATCCTGGCGGCGGCGTTGACAGTGACAGGAACGTACTGCCGCTCGAACCGCCTGTGATCAGCACCTTGCCGTCCAGCGACGTGCCCGATCCGGTGATCAGGGTCGCGGTCGCGCCGCTGCGTGCGGTCGTCATATGGCCGCTGCTGCCCGAGCCCGCCAGCGCGAAGGAGCCGGTGGTCGCGGTGCTCTCAGTGTACAGTTCAGCTGTGTTGAGTGCGTCGCACTGGAAGCCGTTGAACGATGCACCTCCGCACAGGCCGCCCGGACCGTAGGTCTTGGGCGCGCAATGCGATCCGCCCACAATCAGGGTCTTTCCATTGGGCAGCGCCAGCGCAGTCGCCGTCGCTTCGCGCGCGTTGTTGAGCGAACCCACCAGCCCGAAGGTGTCGCCCACGGCCTCGTAGATCTCGCTCGAGGCAGTCGAGTTGGTCGAGGTCGACAGCGGGACGAAGCCGCTCAGCAGCCCGCCAATGTCGCCGCCCGTTATCAACACGTCGCCCGCCTGCGGCCCTGCCGTCGGCGTCGAGGTCGCAGTCGCAGTCGGCGTCTGACTCGAGGTCGAGGTAGCAGTCGCGGTGGACGTTGCCGTCGCCGTCGACGTCGCACTTGGCGACGGCGATGGCGTCGAGGTTGCCGTCTTGGTCGCAGTCGCGGTCGACGTTGCCGTCGGCGTGTTGCTCGAGGTTGACGTAGTAGTCGCAGTCGCCGTCGACGTCGCAGTTGCCGACGTCGTTGGCGTCGCCGTAGCGGTCGGCGTTCCGCCGGTCGCTGTTGCCGTCGCTGTTGGCGATGCCGTCGCGGTTGCGGTTGCGCTCACCGTCGGTGTACCGCTCTCGGTCGCAGTCGCGGTCGCCGTCTCGGTGGCCGTCGCCGACGCTGTCGGCGAACCGGTCGTCGTCGAGGTCGCAGTCGCCGTATCGGTCGCGGTTGCGGTCGCCGTATCGGTCGCGGTTGACGTCGCCGTCGGCGTCGAGCTCGTGGTTGGCGTCGCCGTCGCCGTCGACGTGGCCGTCGCAGTCGAAGTCGCCGTCGCCGTAATGGTCGGCGTCGCAGTTGCAGTCGGAGTCGCAGTCGCCCCGGTCACGCCGGTGCAGCTCAGATCCTGGTTAGCGTGACGCTTCTTGTTGTTCTTGTAGTTGAACGTGATCTGTCCCGTGATTGGCCCCAGCGCGGTCGGCGCGCACGCGACGTCCACCTCGCAGGTCCCGCCATCGTTCAGCTTCGATCCCGAGCAGCCGTCGCTGGTGATCGTGAAGCCGTCGGTAACCGACACGCCCGAAATTTTTATCTTCTTATGATGATTCGATGGATTGGTCGCAATCTCGGGTTGCGACGCGCTGGTCGTATTGACCACCACGTTGCCAAACGAGAGTGGGCCGCTCAGTTGCAGGAATGGCTGGCTCGAATCCGGCAACGACGCCGCGTCATCCGATTGCGCCAGCACGGGCCGCGCAAGCGCGCCCATCAGGAACAGTAGTGCGAAGGTCAGGGCCGCAAGCGACCGCGTGAACGACTTGAACCGCATTTAAAAAATCCTCCCAAAAGTGGGTCCTACATTTAGGCTCATTTTGCTATTCGTGCGTTCTGCTACGCACGCCCCTCACATCACGAGCTTTGGTGATAGAACCGCAGCGACCCTAGTCTGCTTGGTGCAAATTTGTCAAACGAAGCTGCTGCCTAACTGTGCTCCATAGCACTCAAATCGATCTCTTTGACCCCCATTTTCGACTTTTCACTGTCAGGATGTTCCAAAATAACCGCCAACAAATTGTTATTTCACACAAAATGACGCTTTCTTGTGCAATCCTGATAGTTACTTCCGCTGAAATTTGATTAGAGTGTCCCTTCATAGTACGTCCCGAATCGCGAATCTGACGTGCTTAGCACAGCGCCAAGGCAACTGCCCCAATGGCGGGCAGCTGCAGGCACGGTTCTGCGGGGAACGGCGCTGCGGGCTGGGTCGATGCGGGACGCGGCTGGGGGACTGGTAAAGGGTGGGCTATTTCGGTGTCGCGCGGGTTCTATTGGATTGCCGTCGGCATCGTGAGGAAGGAGGTTCGACGGTTCGTAGCGTTGGCGCCTTTGGTTATTGGGGGCAAGCGCATTTCGGGGAACTTTGGGGAAAATGTGGTTTCAACTGGTTTCAAACTCACTAATGTTTCGGGAGGACGTATGAAAAGGAACTCTGCTCTCTTAACTCTGGCAGCTGCCGGACTGTGGCTGCTGGCAAGCGCGCCGGCATTCGCCGCGTGTCCCACGGGACTGTCGGGCACGCAGCTCGCTGCGGGCCTCTGGACCATCAAGATCGAAGGCTTCGCGACCGATACCTCGAGCTGCGGCACCGCCTGCCCTGATCCGACACCGGTCGGCGAAGGCTGCTTCGGCGTAATCCAGAGCGACGGCGCCTGCGACATCACCGGCGGCGACGTGATCTGCGCGTTCAACAACACGATCAGCGCTCCGGCAACGGTCAGTGGAGTCCCGGCCTTCGCTGGCTCGACGAGCCCGTCCCATGACACCGGCATTTATTCTTTCAACAGCAACAACACCGGCAGCCTCACCCTCGTTGACACTCCGAGCGGCAAGACCCTGTCATTCGGCGTAGTGGCCAACTTAGGCAACGCCTCAATGACGGGCGCCAGCATTTACTCAGGAAGCAGCTTCGCGGATCCTCTGATCCTGACCATCCAGAAGCGCGACCAGACCATCAGCCAGTCGCAGTTCATCAGCGCCTCCAGCGTCACATTTGATCCGGCCGGCGGCAGCGCGGGCGGCAACGGTCTTGGCAAGGGCTTCGATGCGATCGCAGTGGCAAATGAGCAGCATCTCGATCCGGAAACCGGCACCACCCTCGAGGGCGGCGGCACGATCTTCTTCAACGTTGACGGCGGCTACGACTCGGACATCGCCCCGGGCTTGAAAATCCTCCCCTCCTCATTGATAGTCGACTTTCATACGACCGTGCTAGCGAACAACACCGGCGCAGGTCAGGACGGCACGGAGTTGACTACCGCCAGCCTCAATGGCGACTATATGGACCCACTATCGGGGGCGGCTTTCCAGACCGCGGCGGTTCTATACGGCGCCACCAATAGCAGCGCATACGTCGCCACCACTGGCTCGGGCGGCGCTCCGGCTCACGGGTTGGCGATTGCGGCCAGCACCAAGGCGATTATGGCCGGCACCGATACGGGCGCGGGCGTAATTCTTGTAGCATCGCCATCAAACCCGCATCCGACCAAGACCATCACGGTCACCAACGGCTCGACCGAGCCTCTGGACTGGACCAGCATCACGGTCAATGGCGCTCCTGATGTGACCATCTCGAGCTTCACAGGAGCCTGCAACCCGGCCGGCGGCGACCTCCCCGCATGGAACCCGGTTGCGACTGGTGCGACCAAGCCGACCTGCACGCTCACCTTCGCGGACAGTGGCGCAACCTGCACCAGCGGTTCGCCTGAAGTCGGCACCTGGGAGATGGTTGGCGCTGACCACACGATGATCACTGGCACGCCGAACGGGACTGGCGTCACCTTCTCGCTGAAGTGCCAATAGTCAAACGTTCATAACCTCACAGGTTGTATGATGTGAGTACACCGGGGCGGGTCAGAAATGACCCGCCCTGGTTCCTTCTCCGACGCACCATCAGACGACACCAGTCCAGCTTTCCACGTGCGAGGAATTGATCGGAATCGTGAACGAATGGGAGACGAGCCAGAAAGAACGGGCTGACGCGTAGACGCACACGCCAGCCCGTCGCCGAATGGAAAGGGGGTTAAAAGCGCCAGTCAGCGACCCCTTCTAGAAATTCCGCGCGCGACCGTCCCAATGGGAAGAGCATGATACCAGAGTTTAAAGGTCATCATTTCGTCGAGGATTCCAAGAGCGGTGAAGCACCAGGGCTCGCACCACTGCGACCGATGCGGACTAAAAGCGATCGATGAGGCCGGAAAGTTCGGTATCCCCTTTCAACATGGAAAGGGGGCAAGGGCGTGATTCTCAGGACCGGCTCCCAAATAATCCGGTTCCACACTTCGCGCATACCGGCCTGTAAAGACTGGTTCGTGGCTCGCCCTCGTCCGGCCTAGCCATGCCTGGTCCGCCATACCAGTTCATCCCGAACAATCTACCAATAGTAGAATGAAACTCCACAGACCACTACCTAATGTGGTATGAACTCGCACGAATAGCCTATGAATAAGACCTCAATCAAGCACAGTTTTCTGCTTCCAGCACTCGCTCTAGCTGCGCTATCCGTCTATGGATGCGCCAATATGCAGCCGCAGCCCGCCGACGCTCCACCTGTGGCGCCGGCCGCTCCCCACTTCTCGACCCCGCAGCCCGAAGTGCGCGTGACGACCCAATTTACCGGCGTGGCCCTGCAAATCTATCATCCCGAGACCCGCACCCTTTATCTGTGGACCGGAAGTCCGAAGCCGCAGGCGAAGGAGCAGATGCACTGCTTCAAGATTCAACTGAGCGACACTCCAAGCGGTAAGCCACAACCGATGGCGTGTGAATGATGAGCATGAAGAACAGCCTCGTATGCGCCCTCTCGCTCGCGCTCCTCGCCGCCGCGGGATGCGCGCCTCAGAATCAACCGGTGCCCGCATCCGCCGCCGCCGCGCCCGTGCAATCGACGCCAGCGCCGGTCGAAGTTCGCACCAATCTCGAGTTCGGCGGCCCGCAGGTATCAATCTTCCATCCCGATACCCGCACGCTCTACCTGTGGTCAGAAGATCCGCGCCCGGGCCCGCCCCATCGCGATCCGAACTGCATCAAGATTCAAATGAGCGACAGTCCCAGCGGCGGCCCTGTGACCAACGAGCCGTGTTCATAAGTGGAGGACCGGGATCAAAATGAATTCGGAAGCAGCGCTCGCAAATCCAATTAGCCACCCACCCCCGGCGCAATGGTGGGGCCTCAGCCCGCGCGGAGTCGCGATGCTGGCGCTGATAGTCATCGCGACCGTCGCGGTCTATCTGCCCAGCCTGCGCAACGGCTGGGTCGCTGACGATCTCCCGATACTGGTACAGAACAGTTCAATCCGCACCTCGTCATATATTACAAACGCATTCACCCACGACTACTTGTGGACGAGCAACACCCACGATCCGAATACGCAGGCGCATAGCGACTACTACCGGCCGCTAGCTCTGGTGTGGTTCGCGATCAATGCGCGACTGTTCGGGGTCAATCATCCCGCGCCGTGGCATCTGATGAAGATCCTGTTGCAGGTGGTCGCGGTGCTGCTATGTTTTCGCGTCGCGCAACTGCTGACCGGCGAAATCGTCGTCGCAATGCTGGCGGCGGCGATCTTCGGCCTCATGCCGGCGCACATCGAGCCGGTGGTGTGGGCCAGCGCGATCCCCGAATCACTATCCACCGTGTTCGAGCTGGCGGCATTGATCTTCCTGATCCAACGCAAGCCCGGCCTGACCGGGTTCAAGGCATCAGGATGGTCGCGCGGACTCATGCTCTCGGTGCTCTTCTATGCGTTCGCAATCCTCACGCACGAGAGCGCAATCTTCTTCCCCGTGATCGTCTTCGCGTACGTGATGCTGTTCGAGGCCGCGCCCGCCGACGACACTCGGCCCGCGCGCCGAGAGCGCACCGCGACCACCAACACCCATATCGTTAGCGCATTGACCGCATGCATCCCGTTCCTCGTCGTCACCCTCATCTACGCTTTCGCCCGGATGCACGCGCTCGGCGATCACGCTTTCGGCATGCCCAACCCGTACAGCGAGGCACAGTTGCACACCGCGGCCGGGGCGCCGCCGATTCGCGATGCGGCGCAAATTGCGATGACGATTCCGATGGTGCTGCTGACCTATCTCGGCATCCTCGCGATCCCCGGCGTCGCCAATCCATTCCATTCGCTCGAATGGACCACGCAGCTGGACCCGCAGGTATTAATCGCATGGGCCGCGCTGATCGTGCTGGGAATGATCGCGATCGCGTTTGCGTCGCGCAGCTCGCGGCGCAGGATTTATCTCTTCTGCGCCATCTGGGGCCTCGTCACCATCGCGCCCGCTCTCAAGATCGATTCCATCTGGTGGCTGAACCAGGACCGTTACCTCTATGCGCCGTCGTTCGGATGGAGCCTCGCGCTCGCTCTCGCCCTGTTCGAAATTTCTACCGTCGGCGCGCGCGCTCGCCTCTATGTCGGCATCGCAACTGCTCTCCTGCTGCTCAGCTACGGCGTCGCGACCATCCGGGGTCAGCGCTACTGGTATGACAACCTCGCTTACTACTCGCGCGCCGTTGAAGTGAAGCCGAACGATCCCTACCATCGTCTCGCGTTGGGCAATTTGCTCGAAGAAGAGAAAGATCCCGCGGCAGCGGCAAAGCAGCTCGAAATCGCCGAGTCTCTCAAACCACAGGATCCGTACCTTCACCTGAGACTCGCACAGGTCTATATGAAGCTCGGCCGGCTCAAGGACTTTGAGCGCGAGTACAACGCCGTCGAAGAGTCGGGGGCAATGCCGTTCAAGAGCGTGCATGTGGGTCCGGATGGAAAACCCGACGAACAATCAGCCGCTGAGCCGCAAGCGCCATCAGCGGTCGCGCGTTGATTGATCTACAGCAATGGCCGAACTATCTTCATCGCGACAATCGAAGAGAGCTGGGGCAGCAATGAGTTCGGACATCAGTGCAAGGCCAACCCTCCGCCACGGAATGTCGGCGATAGCGGTGCTCGCGTTGTCGATCGCGCTGGGCAGTTGGAACGTCTCAATCGCGCGCGCGCAGAGCGATGGCGCAACGCCCGACACGCCCGGCGCCTCGGCGCAACCCGCACAACCCGATCAGAACGCGACTGACGCCGCGAACCAACAGAATCAAGCCATTCAAGAGGCGCACGCAGCCGCCGACGCGGCCGAGCAGGAACTCGACTCGGCGACCGAGGCGCGCGATCAGCTCGAGAGCGACGGCGCCTCACAGGATCAGATCGATGCCGCGAATCAGGCCATCGCGCAAGCGCGCGCTGCAAAACAAGCCGCCGATGATGCCGCGCAGGCCGCAGACGATGCAGCCGGCCAATGACAGAATCGCTTGCAGGTAGAAGAGTGGGAACAGCTATGAGGTTTGCAACCGCAACGAAGCGAATCTTCCACTTTGGATTGCTGGCGATCGCGATACCTGGCTTCTGCATCGTGCTCGCTTCGGGAAATGGATCGCTCGCGCGGGCGCAGAGCGACGATGCCGCAGGCGACGCCGCCGTTGCCACCCCGGACGCCGCGCAACCGGATCAAAACGCCGCGAGCGACGCCGGCTCGGAAGATCCCGATGCAGCAGCCGCTCAACAGGCGCAGAGCGCCGCCGACGCAGCAGCAGAAGCCCTGGACTCGGCGACCGAAGCCCGCGATCAGCTCGAGAGCGACGGCGCCTCACAGGAAGAGATCGATGCCGCCAATCGCGCGGTCGCGAAGGCGCGGTTCGAAAAGGACAACGCCGATGCGGCGGTGAAGGCGGCCGACGACGCTGCGAATCAGTGAGCGAATCGCTTCAAGATGATTCGCGGAGAATCCTGAATGCCGCGCAGGAAGCGCGCCCGCTCGCGTTCCCAATCCGCATCGTCCCGCACCAAGTCCCGACCTGCTACTGATTCCGCTTCATCAGTAACCACTTCGCCCAATGACAGCGCGGCCCCGGCCTCGGTCTTCAGCTTCGAGGGCATCGACGCTGCGATACTCGCTCTGATACTCGGCTTTGCGCTGCTCCTCATCGCCAGCACCGGATTCGCCAACGGACAGGAGTTGTGGCCGATACCAGACGCGGTCGAATATGCAGCGGTCGCGGTAAACCTGGACCGCGGCCTCGGCCCGGTTCTCCATTTCGCCGGCAATTCCTATCCGCCTCGCTACACGGTCGGCTATCCGATGATGCTCGCCGCCGCCTATCCGATTTTGGGCCACCGGCCCGAGCGACTTTACGCAGTCACGGTGTTAACAGCACTCGTCGCAATCGCCGGCTTGTACCTGCTGACACTGTGGATGTTCGATCGACCAAGCGCGACGCTCGCCGCTCTGCTATTGGCGACCTCGCCGCATTTCCTCGGCCTATCAACCATGGTGATGAGCGATGTCCCCGCGCTGGCCGTCGTAATTCTCGCGGTCCTCGCATTCTTGTATGCGCTCGAAAGAGAAAGCCTGGCTGCGTCGGCTCTGTGCGGACTGCTGGTCGGCCTGGGCGTCACAATCCGCGTGAGCAACGGCGCAATTCTGATTGGAATGATCGCGGCGGCTTTGATCCTCCGGCCGCGCAGATTCCAGCTCGCGCAGGCGCTGACGTTCGCGGTCGGATTCATCGCATTTCCATCTCTGCAGGCGTGGCTTAATCTGCACTACCTCGGGTCGATCTTCTCAAACGGCTACGCCTTCTGGCTGCCGGCGTTCTATAGCAGCGCGGTCTTCAAAACCTTCAAGCTGAGCTACCTGTTTGCACCCGCTGATCCGATTTATCAGCACGGAAACTTTGTCGCTTACGCTCTCGCAATGCTGGGCATCGACGGCATCTTCCGCCAACTTCATTTGGGCACGGAATCTCGAACGTTGGTTCACGCCCGCTACTCGTTGTTCCCATTTCCGGTGATCGTCTTCGCATTCTTTGGGGCGTACTGGGCGATGCGCCGACACCGAAACGCAAGCACGATGCGCGCGCTGTATTTGGGTTTGAGCTTTCTCGTCTTGCTGCTGATCATTTATCTCCCTTATTTCCATGTCGAACCCCGCTTCATGCTGCCGGCGCTGTTTATTGTCTTTGCTGTAGCGGGCTGGGGATTGGTCTGTGCGAATCGAAGGCTCGAGTGGGGATTAGCGGGATTCGCGGTGATTGCTTTGGATGTAGTTCTCGCAGGCTCTATCCTGGTCGAGACGTTTTCCCGCCTTACAACATCGGCGCCGTCGCAATCGGAGCTCGTTGCCGAAGTGCATGCGATCCGACCGCAGCTGAAGAACGCCGTGCTGGTCAGCGACATCTCCCTGCAATGGCTCGAACTCATTGCGGGCGGCGAACAAACCGAATTCGTCGGACTCGACAGTGATCTTTACGGACGAGCAGTAAACGAAAAACATCTGTCCTGGCTGCAGCAGAAAAAGTCCAGAGGATGGTCGGGCCAGGTACCGCCGACCTTACTTCTGCCCGGTGGCGGACTCGACCTTGGCGAAGCCAGCAGGCTCGCGGATGACGATAAACGGGGACACCCGGTATACCTGCTCGTCGCGATTCCGACCAACAGCCAATGGCTCGGTGTGCTCAAGCGCGAATTTACTGAAATCGACCGCTACTTCTTGTACGAAACGATCGTGCGCTCTCCCGAAGTGGCGCTTTATCGTTTGAAGCCGCATTAACTCGGCGCTTATCGAAAAAGCGGCAACTCCAGGGATTCAACGCCCGGAAAGATCCAAAATATGTAAATCGTGACTTATGTGAATCGTGACCAAAAAGTGAGCTAAACCAAGCTGAACTCCCGATAACGCACGCCCTGTTGGACTCTAATCGCCTTAAACGGCACTTTTTATTACCGTGATCGCTGGATTAAATCTGTGCAATCAGGTATTCCTGCGAGCTATATTTGCTCTGGGTAGCTCGACTTGACTGCTGTATGACGAAGATGGCGAACAAAAGCCTCATTGACAGAAGCCTGCCTCGGCGCCGTCGCGCCGTGCTCCACTTGCTGACAAGTCGAGTTTTCGGCGGCGCGGAGGAGCACGCACTGTCAATTTTGACCGCGATGAGTTCGCACGGATTCGAGCCGTGTCTGGCAGCGCCCGACGCGCTGATAGCTGCGATGGAACCGAGACTTTCTGCGGCGGGCGTCAAATGCCTGCCGCTTGAATTTTCATCGAAGCTGGACGTGCTGACCGGCGCGCGCCTGTTGCGATTCATCCGCCGTGAAAACATCGCGATTCTGCATTGTCATCTGTTCACCGCGAGTTTCTTCGGCGCAGGGATCGCGCGGATGGCGGGCGTTGGCGCTGTCCTTGAAACCTGTCACGGTCCCGAGGTCTGGCGGATGGGAAAGGGCCTGCGCGCCAGCTTTTGGGTGGATCGGCAGATCGGACGACTGGTGGATAAATATATCGCCGTGTCGCATGCCGCCGAGCGCCATCTGGTCAGAAATAAGCGGGTGCCAAAGAACAAAATTCGGGTTATACACAACGGCCGCGACCTGGATCGTTTCGCTTCGGCCAGCCCCAATCGACGCATCGCAACTCGCGCGGCGCTGGGACTCACCGACGAACCGACCCTGCTGGCGATGGCTCGGCTCGACGAGCAAAAGGGGCATCGGCATCTGATCGATGCGATCGCGATAGCCGCTGAGAAGCGGCCAAATCTGGTTACGCTTCTGGCCGGCGAAGGTCCGCTCGAGCATAGTTTGCGAGCGCAGTGCGCGAGGCTTGGGCTCGGAGACCGCGTACGCTTCCTCGGCTATCGTCGCGACGTGCCGGAACTGCTCGAGGCGGCCGACGTGGTCGTACTGCCGTCGCTGTACGAGGGGTTGCCGCTGGTTGCGATCGAAGCGCTGGCGGCGGGACGCCCGATGGTCGCGACGGAAGTCGACGGCACTCCCGAGGTGGTTATCCACGAGCAGACTGGGCTGCTGGTGCCGGCTGCCAATCCGGTTGCACTGGCGGCGGCGATTGAGCGATTGCTTGACGATCCGGCGTTGGCTGCGCGCCTGGCGTCGGAAGGGAGGAAGTTTGTGCGCGAAAATTTTGCGGTGCAGCAGCAGATCGAACAGACTGCTGCACTTTACTCCGAACTGACCGGCATGCGCCGGCATGGGGAAGCTGCTTAGGGGGAACTCGCCTCGGGGGAGGAATTTTGACGCCGCTGTTTTACATTGCAGCATTTCTGCTGCTGTACGCGTATGTGCTGTATCCGGCATTGCTTTTGGCGCTGTCGGGATCGCAAGCACGCCGCGTCGACTCCGATGGCAAATCCAGCGTGACTACTGCGGCGCCGTCGCTGTCGATTATCGTCGCGGCCTACAACGAAGAGCGCTGCATCGCGCAGAAAATCCAGAACTTCCTCTCGTGCCGATACTCGGGAGATGCCGAATTGATCGTAATTTCTGACGGATCGAGCGACCGTACTGCGGAGATTGCCGAATCGATGGCGTCGGATCGCGTGCGCGTCATCCGGCAGCCGGAACGTGGCGGCAAGGGAGTTGCGGTGAATGCTGGCGCGGCGGCTGCGCGCGGTGAGGTGCTGGTGTTCACCGATGCGAACGCGATGTTCGCGGCCGACGCGCTTGAAAAAGTCGCGCTTCCGCTGCGTGACAAATCGATCGGATTGGTGACTGGCGTGTCGCGGTATCCGGGCGAGACGATCGGGTCGGCGTACCAGCGCTACGAGCAGATGCTCAAGGGCCTCGAGTCGCGCCTCGGCGTGGTGGCGGGAGCTGACGGCGCGTTGTATGCGATGCGCCGCGATCTCTTCAAGCCACTGGACCCGGCGCTGATCAACGATTTTGTGCATCCGATTCTCGTCTCGATCGTGGGTGCGCAATCGGTGATGGCGCGCGACGCTTTCGTCCTCGAGGAATTTTCGGCGGCAGGCGAATTCGCGCGGCAGGTCAGAATGGTCTCACAGGCTGCGCTGGTTTATTTCCGGCTGCTACCCGAGCTCATCAAACAGCGGCGCTGGCGCTCGATTCTCGTTTTGACCTCGCATAAAATTCTGCGCTGGCTGACGGCCCCGCTGCTCGCGATTGGGGTAATCGCGACGGTGCCGCTTGCCCAGGACGGCGGGTTTTTTCGCGTCGTGCTGGGCCTGGAAATTTTGTTCGCAATTGTCGCAGCGGTCGGATGGATCGCGATGCGACGCGGCACGGAGGGCAACTCGACCATCGCCTACCAATTCGTTGCGCTCAACTGTGCGCAGGCGGTCGGACTGTGGCGATGTTTTGCCGGCGAAGTGCCGGTGCTTTGGGAACCAAGGAATCTATAGCCCGGGGGATTTGATCTGGTTTGAATGTTGTAGTCTGCGGTGAGAATCGGCGCACGGATTGGGACGATCTGATCGCGCAATGTGCCGATGCGAGGTCGGGCCATCTTTGGCAATGGCGCGACGTGGTCGGATCGGCGTACGGATTCGATTCTCATTACCTGATCGCGCAGGATGGGCGCGGGCGTCCGGTTGCGGCGGCGCCGTTCATCTTTGTGCGCAGCCTTCTTTATGGAAGCGAGCTTTCGTCGATGCCGTATCTCGACTACGGCGGCATTTGCCACGCCGACGGGCTCGATTCGGCGAGCCGTGACGCGGCGCAGGCGGGCCTGATTGATTATGCGCGCGAGTTGGCTTCGAAGCTGCGCGCCAAGCGCTTGCATATCCGCAGCCTGATGCAGATGCAGCCGCCGTTCGAAGTCAGCACGGAGAAAGTGGCGCAGCATCTGGCGCTCTCGAGCAGCATGGATGAACAGATGCGTCGCTTGCCGTCGGAGCGGCGCAACCGCCTCAAGCGAATTGAAAAGCTCGGGCTCGGCGTTGACGTGACTGACGCGACTGAGCCGTCGGCGCTGGCGGATTTCTGCGCGACTTATTCGGAGAACATGCGCGATCTTGGATCGCCGACGCATGGCCGCCGGTTCTTCAGCAATCTCGTCAATGGGTTTCGCGATCGGCTTTCGTTAATTCGCGTTCGCAGCAAAGGCCGCGTGGTCGCGGCGGGGCTCGCGATGAACTTCCGCGGCTCGATGATGCTGCCGTGGTCGGGCGCGACTTTCGAGGCGCGTCCGGTGTACGCGACCAACGCGTTGTATTGGAGAGCGATACAGCTCGGCATCGAGTCCGGCTGTCACACTTTCGATTTCGGGCGATCGAGCGTCGGCTCGGGCATCTTCGAATTCAAGCGGCAATGGGGACCGACTCCGGTGCAACCCTACTGGAGCACTCTCTACCTTTCGCCGCATGCGTCGGCGCCGCGCGAACGCAAAAGCCTTCAGACCATCAGCCGCCTGTGGCGTCACATGCCGCTTGGAGTGGCCCGCGCATTTGGGCCCGGCCTGCGACGGGGGATTTCAAATTGAGTTCGATTGCGGCCACGCGATTTGGAATCGAGAAGGCTGCGGGCGAGCCGTCACGGATGCGCCGCAATGCGTACCGCTACCTCGGCGAGATTCACATACCGGGGCGGATTCGGCTGAACCACGTGTTCCGCGAGATCAAGGCGCTGGGGATGCCGGAGCGCGGCACGCGTCTGCTCGATGCCGGCACCGGCCGCGGCGATATCGCGCTGCATTGTGCGCGACTCCATCCGGATTGGCGGGTGCATGGGATCGATCTGGAAGACGACCGGGTCGAGCGCTGCCGCACGGCCGCGCGAAACCTGGCGCTGAGCAACGCCACCTTCAGCCGCGACAATCTACTCAACCTGTCTGCGGTTGGGCAATACGATCTAATCACCAACACCGACGTGCTCGAGCATATCGAGGACGACCGCTGCGCGATGACAAATCTTGCGCAGGCGCTGGCGCCAGGCGGCTACCTGCTGTTGACGTTCCCGTCGGTGCCGCAGCGGCGTCATCTGAAGCTGGTCGCGTGGCGCGAGCGTCGAATCGGATTCAAGCCCGAAGACATCGGTCACGTGCGGCCGGGCTATTCTCCCGACATGATAAACGGCTTGGCGCGCGAGGTTGGACTCGAGCCGGTCAAGACCGTGTGGACATACGGCCCGTTCGGCAATCTCGCGCACGATTTGTTTTTCGTGCTCGGCGACAGCAAGCCAAATCCTTTTGTGTTCGCGGCCTCCTTGCCATTTCTGCTCACGCTGAGCTTCCTCGAAAATCATACTCCAACCCGGCACGGCTCGGGACTGCTCGCGATCGTGAGGAAACCATTCGAACGATGAAGGCGAGCATCTTCGTATTGATGGACGCGCTGGGCTGGGAATGGATCAAGGAGCATCCGTTCCTGAAAGAGGTCGCGCCATATCGGCGTCCGCTCGACTCAGTCTTGGGGTTCAGCACCGCGGCGATTCCCTCGATTCTCACCGGGCGTTTTCCTGAGGAGCACGGGCGGCTGTCGCTGTTCCATCGCGCGAACGGACACTCGCCGTTCTCGAAGCTCAAGCTTTTCTGCGCGATGCCGCCGTGGATGGTCGAGAACCGTTACGCGCGCTTCGGGGTCAAGACTCTCGCGCGCCGGATGAACAATTTAAGCGGTTATTTTCAGCTCTATGGCGTGCCACTCAGCTACCTGCCGCGCCTTGACGTGTGTGAGAAGCGCAATATCTACGCCCCGGGCGGGATTCCCGGCTCGACCTCGATTTTCGACCTATTGCATAGTGGCGATAAATCCTACAAAGCGTATTGTTATCATGATGGGACGGACGATCAGTTGATAGCGGCGATGGAAGCGGACTTGCGCGCCGGGGCGGCGAAATTTTATTTTCTCTACCTCGCCGAGCTCGACTATTTTCTGCATCTGCATGCCGACGATCGCGCTGCGGCGGCCGCGATCCTGCAAAAATATTCGGACAAACTGGCGCGGCTCCATTCCATCGCACAGAAGACTTACGGCGCGGCTGAAATTCACGTCTTCGGCGATCATGGGATGGCGCCGACGGTTGCGACGATCGATATCCAGGCGCGGCTGGCAGCGCTGCCGTTGAAGGCGTCGGTCGACTACCTGTGCCTGCTGGATTCCACGATGGCGCGCTTCTGGTTTTTTTCAGGATGGCGCGCGCGAACTGATCACAACCGCTCTCAGCGACGTCGATGGCGGGCGATGGCTGGAATCCGACGACCTGGTGAACCTGCATTCGTGGTTTCCGGATGGAAAGTACGGCGAAAAGATTTTTCTGACCGAGTCGGGAACCGTGATCGCGCCAAGTCATATGGGTGAGCGGGCGCTGCCGGGGATGCACGGTTTCCTTCCCTCGGCGCCGCATTCGCGGTCGGCATTCGTGTCGAGCATGGACTACGGCGACAGTATCAACCAGATCACCGACCTATTCGGCGTGATGAAGGCGCACCTATGAGACGGAGGAACGGGTGATGGCAAACGGCGTCGCATGCGACGAAGGCTACGCAAAGCTGCGCGGGAATTTCAGCCGCTGGCGCGTGCCGAGCGCTATCATCGACGACCTGGTCGATCATCGAAGCGCGGTCAGTTATCCGCGCGGCGCGATGGTGTTCCTCGAGGGATCGCCGGGCGATCTGTTCGGATGCGTGCTGGCGGGCTACGTAAAGGTGTATTGCAACACAGCCAACGGCGCGCGAGTGCTGGCGCGATTGTCGGGCCCGGGCGACCTGATCGGTTACGCCGACTCCGAGGACTGCAAGGGCCGCCGGTCCAAGGTCTTCGAGACGCAGGCGCTGACCAAATGCTCGGTAGCGCTTTTCACGCGAGAGCGAGCGGTGCGGTTGCTTCGCGCGCTCGACCCCGAGCAGGCAATAGAACTCTACCAGACGCTTAATTCGTTCTGGTCTTCAACACTGCACTGGTGGACGAGCTTTCTTGGGCTGCCGTTTGAACAGCGTCTCGAAGTTGTGCTGAGCGACCTTGGGCGGCGCGTCGGTGTGCACGACAATCGAGGCACGCTGATTATCCCGGAACTCTCGCAAGCCGATCTGGCGGAGATGATCGCGAGTTCACGACCTCTGGTGAGCAGGCTTTTGAAAGAAATGGAAGAGCGAGGACTGGTTCAGCGTAGAGGCAAGCAGTATCTTATCCTGAAGGGTTGGGATTCTCAGGAACATAGACTCGTCCGGATGCAGAGTCCGCCAAGCGATGAACTATCGGTGGTGGAACCGGCAACGCAGAACTATGGCCGGTTCTCGGTGGTCGCCGGTCGGCGGACGGTCGCGCGGGGCGGGGCGGCTCTGAAGGGTGTGGCTGAAAAGTAATTGATGAAGATCAGTAAAATCGAGTTCGCTCACGACTATGTTCGTGCGAGTGCGACTCTGATCGTAACCGGATTGCTGGTGGTTGCGATTTCAATCTCGATGGCCGCGTGCAGCTTGTTCGATAGTGCGCCGGTGCGGGAAAAAGTGGTGCAACATCCGGCGGCGAAGACCCCCGATCCTTATATGATCGGCAGCGACGATGAGCTCGATATAATTGTCTGGACCCAACCGCAACTCAGCGGCAAGGTGACCGTCGCCTCTGACGGAACTATCGCGATGCCGCTGATCGGACGAGTGCCGGCGGCGGGGCTGACGCCGGACCAGCTCAAGGCGGACCTCGAGAAGCGATATGCTCGCTACGTTCACGGGGCGAATGCAACCGTCCGCGTAAGCGATCCGGCCAGCCATGTTTTTTACGCGCTGGGCCAGGTGAACAAGCCCGGGGCGTACAAACTCCATTCCGGCGAGGTACTTTCGCAGGCGCTGGCAGAGGCCGGTGGGCTGGCCGAATTTGCGGACCCCGGGAAGATCCGGATTCTACGGCATAAGGAAAGTGAGACGGTCGTGCTCACGGTGAACTACAACGTGGTGCGATCTGGTGGGGATGTATCAGCGGATGTTCCGGTGGAACCCGGAGACACGGTGCAAGTGCCATGATCATACGAACGAAATCACGACAGGGTACGCTACTTCTACTAGCCGCGTTCTTGATCCTCGCATTTCCATCGGCAGGACGGGCGGACAACTTGTTCCGCTTTTATCCCGAGTTCGCGGGAAATGGATATTACTCCGACAACGTCCCGCTGCGGACCCAGAACGAAGTGGGCGATTTCGCCGGCCTGCTGGTGGGCGGCTTCTTTCTCGACTACACCTCGGCCGCAAGGTACGCGTCGCTTCACTATGACACTTTCGCGCAGCTATTCGCGCACCAGTCCCGATTCGATCGGGCTGGCGAAGGCCAGTTTGTGCGAGCGACCGACCTCGAGAATCTGTCGGCGACGACCAAGCTGCGTTTCGATGAAATATTCTACCGCGATGCGCCGACCGTGGGCGGGATAGTCACCAGCGATCAGGCCCCGGCATTCAACTCGGTCGCGGCGCAGTTATTGCTGGCGAACGATCAGGCCACGATCAATCAATTCACTGCAACCTTGTCGCACTACTGGGGTCGCAATTGGGCCAGCGAGCTCGCCGTTCATCAGACGACGTTCTGGAACAACGGTGGCACCAACAACAGTCTGAACAATACGAGTTATGAGCAAGGCATCAGCACCTTTACCGAATACCATTTCTCGGATCGTTTCTCGCTCGGAGGGGGATATCGATTTTACGATTTCCGATTTACTTTTCCCGGACGGCCCGGTGAAGAGGCGCACTGGCCCTTCGTGAAGATTGGATGGACGCCGTTACCGAGGTTATATCTCGCCGGAATTGTAGGCGTCGTGTTTGCTAACACCCAGGGAAGCGACCGCCAGTCCGTCAACGTGGGCGGCATTGGATTGGCCCAATACGATCTGGAGCGATTGCATCTTAAACTTTACGGAGGTCAGCAACCGCAGCTGACTTCAGGTATCGGCGCCGCCGGCAACATCCAGGAAGTCCGGGGCGTGGCCCTTTACGACTTCACGCGCCGTATAACCGGAACGGCAGGCGGCGGCTACTATCAAGCGAATGGGACCGGCTTTAACGGACAACTGATTTCATGGGGCGTCGGTGTCAGCGATCGCCTGAACAAATATCTAAGCGTTTACACCAAGTTCGTACAGATTCGTCGCAATGAAACCACGTCGAACCAATTTCTTCCGACCGGCACCCAGAGTGGCAAGGAAGCAACTGGCGACTATTTTATAGTGGGCTTCACAGCCTCGGTTGAAGCATTCAGATGGAGCTGGCAATGAGTAATCAGACCTTCATCAGCGTCGGTCCTTACTGGGACATCATACATCGCCACCGATCCAGCTTTGTGGCCATCGTCGTAGCGGGTTTGGCGCTGACGATGTTGGCGCTGGTCACGATTCCCAAGGAATATACTTCATCAGTGCTGCTGGAAGTGTGGCATGCGGATATTCAAGCGAATCTGATAGGAGCCGAACCTCAAAATAACGCCTCGATTCCGCATATCGAAACGCGTCTGGAGGCGCTCAGCCAGCAGACTATCGCACGCGACCATCTTGAAGAACTAATATCGAAATACGGACTGTACGTTCGCGACGGCAAGCAAGAGCCTGGCGCGGCCGGACAGATGGCCTCGGCCATTTCGATTTCGATCCCCGACTCGGTGTTGCAGTCGAAGACTCCAAACCGTTACCAGAGAAGCCTGCCGCCCAATGCTGTCGAGATCTCCTTCCAATACCGCGATCCGGCCGAAGCTCAGGCAGTGGCAAACAGTCTCGGCGACGTAATGATCGAGGAGTACCGCAAGGAACTCGAGCGCCACATCGAAGAGACGATCAAGCTGATTTCGACCGAGGTGGACGAGACTCGGGCCAAGCTCGCCGATAGCCAGGGCCAGATCAAAGTCCTGAAAGAGAAATATCGCGGGAGCTTGCCACAGGATCTGGATGACAACGTCAAGGCGTTGCAAGCGCTGCAGATGCAGGTCGAACGGACCGCGCAGGGTGCGAGCAAGATCGACGCAATGGATGCAGCGTCGTCCACCGCGCCAAAAGCAAACACGCCCGACGCGACCTTGGCAGCGCTCAAGACCAAGCTGGTCGGGCTCACTGCCCAGTATAGCGACGAGTATCCGGAAGTTATCGAGACCAAGTCACAGATCGCTATCCTGGAGAAGCAAATCGCTGCTACGCCCGCCCGGGAGGGACGGACAGCACCGGCACCCGATTCTGCGGCTGGATTGGCCCAGCAGCAGATTGCCGACTACCAGCGCAGGATCGCGGATACTCCCGCGCACGAGGAAGCGATTGCGGCGGTGAATCGGGACTTCGGAATTCTCTCGAGCCGCTATCACGATCTGAGTGATCTCCTGTTTCAGGCGCGCGCCGATCAGGCCGTACTGGAACGCGGGCAGGGCGAGCGCCTCAAGGTCCTGCAGCCGGCAGGGTTGCCTCTGAATCCGTCATATCCGAATCGAGCTGCGCTGATAGGCGGCGGCGTGGCGCTGACGCTTTTCGTAGCATTGGCGATCCCGTTTGCTATGTTCTACTCGGATACTTCGTTCAAAGACTCCGATGACATCAAGGCCGAGTTTGCCGATGTCAACGCGATTGCTATCTCGCGAGTGCCGGAGGTCGAGCGCCGTTTGCTCGAAAGCGAATCGATATCGGTCGAAGCTCCGCTCGCATTGCCCGCCAATGGTGTCGATCACTCCTCGAGCGCGACTGGGCCGGGACACACCGCAAACGGTCATGCTGCGACCGACGCCACTTCGGCCGAACACAACGGCACGAATGGAAGTTTGGAGCCGCTTACCGGGCGCGCCGCAAAGTTTGCCCAGCGCTATCCGGCGCCGCCGCTGGTGGCAGCCGGAGAAGATATGGTCAGCACGGCAGCAGACGAGTTCCAATTGCTCGCCTTCAAGCTCAGGTCGTGGGCGGTGCAGCGTAACGCCAAGATATTTGTGGTTGCGAGCGCGGTGGGTGGCGAAGGAAAGAGTTTTGTCGCGCTGAATCTGGCGGCCGCGCTGGCAGTATCGGGCAGCGGCACACTCTTGATCGATGCGGATATCCGCGCGCCATTTCAGCACTATTCCTTTCCAGTGCCGAAAAACGATGGACTGCTGTCATATCTACAGGGAAGTACGGAATTGGCTGCCACGATAATTCCGACGCCGATACCAGGACTCAGCCTGATGCCGTCAGGAGGAACCAGCAACCGCGCCCCCGAGTACCTGGCCTCAGTCAAGATGGATCAGTTGATCCAAACGGTGAAAGGCAGCGCGGGCTATCAGTACATCATTATTGATACGCCGCCCTCGTTGCTGGTTCCGGATGCGCAGATTCTCTCGCGGGCGAGCGACGGCACGATTATCGTGACGGCTGCCGATAGCACCGCACGCGCTGCCACCACCAAGACCTTCCTGATGTTCGATCCGCAGAGTCTTTTCGGGGTGGTATTGAACCGGTTCAAGCCGTCTTTTTCCACCGTGCGGAGCGAGCGTTATGGCCGCTACGGCCGCTATGGCCGATACGGGCGCTACGGCAAGTACTCGAAATATTCGAAGTACGCGGATCGCGATTTGAGAGAATGATCGGCGGCGCGTTCAGCTTGAGCCCGCCCGGTTCGTTTCCACTAAGTGCGGATCCGGCGTTTCAAGACGAGGTGCGCCGCGAGCTGGAATGCGTTCTCGCGCGCGTGCGCGATTGCGCCGCGGCCAGGAGCGTCGCCGGCGTTCTGCTGACGGGAAGTTTCGCGCGCGGCGAGGGAACTGTAATTCCGCATCCGGAGAGCAAGAGCCGGTGGCTGAGCGACGTCGAGTGTTTGGTGGTGGTTCGAAACGGCGTCGTTTCAAGCCAGGAGATTCACCAGTCGATGCGGCAGATCGAGCGCGACACCAACACCGATCGCGTCAACTCGGATCGCGGCATCAAGGTTGAATTGCGCGCGATATTTGTCGAAGGACTGTTGCGATTGCGTCCGACGATCTTTAGCCAGGAGCTGGGCGAGAATGCGAAGCTCTTGTGGGGTAATCCGGCTGAGATTCCATTTCCGCCGGTGCAGTCGGGCGGAGAAACAATATCCAGGTACGACGCGTTCCGTTTGCTGAACAACCGGATCATCGAGCAAATCGCGACCCGCAGCGAGTATGCGGATCGCAACGGCGATACCACTGCGACCGCCTACTCCCTGACAAAATTCTGGATCGACCTGGGAACGTCGCTGTCGGTTTTTCTGGGATGTTATCGGCCTGGGTATCGGAGCAGGCAAAAGCCGGTCGAGGACGCTTTGCTCGCGAACCAGGAGATCCTGGGAGGAGATATGTGCGTCCGGCTCATCGCTCGCTTTCGCAATGCGATGGCGCAAAAGCTCGGCCAGAATGGATTTCCGTCCGGCGATCTCAACGCTGAATTCAGCGAGGCGGTTGAAATCGCGCGCGCTACCTGGAACTGGGAAAGCGGACAATTGCTGGGTTCCAGCGCGGCCGCGGGCGATTGGCGCGGGATTTTCGCGCGCTTGAGCCGGCTTGAAACGGTGCAGCAAAGGCTTCGTGACTGGGCGCGCCTGTTCAGGCGGCCTTCCGGATTGCGGCAATTGGGACCGCGCGCGATGATCGCCGCCGCGCGGGTTGGCTCGTTCGCCACACTGATCTACGGGAGCGGCTGCGTGATCGATTTTTTCTGGGACGAGATCGGATCGGACAAGGGTAGAGGGACCGAGATGGCAGGCGAGCTATGCCGTGCCCTCGCGATTGAAGCACGTGACCCGTCAGAGCGACGCCGGCTGCTCACTCGCGCGACGCTAGGGGCCTGGGAAAGGCATCTGAGGTTCTCTGCCGCATGAGTCGCGCGGTCACCATTTCGATCCTCACCTACAAGCGCCACCAGCATCTCAGGCGCGCACTGGCGTCGGCGCTTCAATATGCGGATCAGGTTGAAGAGATCATCGTGGTCGACAACGCCGCCGAGCCGGAACTGAAGGCGCTTCTCGCGGCCGAATTTCCAGCGGTGCGTTACATCGCGGCGGACACCAACGCCGGATGCGAGGGCCGCAACATCGGCTTGCGCGCGGCCGCAACTCCAATCGTGATCACGATTGACGACGACGTGGAGCTCTCCAGCCCGAATTGCGTAGCGGAAGTTGAAAACGCATTTTCGCGTGATCCGCGGCTGGCCTGCCTGAACTTCACTGTCATCGGCGTCGATGGCAAAGTGCTGGAGCGCGACTGGTGTCACCCGCGGCCGATCTCGCACGCAGCGCGGGAATTCGAAACTCACTTCATTCTGGAGGGAGCATCGGCGTTCAGCCGCGAGAAGTTTTTGTCGGTCGGCGGCTACCCGGCCGAATTTTTCCTGGGGCATGAGGGCGTCGACCTCGGCTATCGACTGATAGGCGCCGGTTACCGCGTGGTGCATACGCCGCGCGTGTCGACCACGCATCATGCCGCAATCGAGCATCGTCCCGATTGGCGCGTGTATTATTACTACACTCGAAACGGGATTTGGGTTTCGTATAGATCTTTCCCGCCGATGACGGCCACCATGCAGGTGCTGGCTTATCTTCCGCGCATGGGGTTTTTTTCGTTGCGCGCGATGCAGCTGCCGGCGTATCTCCGGGGATGCATAGACGGCGTGCGTGGGTTGCGGCGAATGGACCGCTCCAACCTGGATGACGGCTCACTGAAGCATCTGCGTGAAATCAGGTCTGAACGGGTGCCGCTGTTCGGCAGAATCCAGCGGCATCTTCGCGAGAGAATTCTGTAATACCGCCGTGATCCTATACTACTTATTCTTGTTCCTGGTTCCGTTTCAGGAACATCCGATTCTGGGCGCCCAGCTGTTCCACCTCGGGCCGTTCCCGGTCACTCCGATCAAGGTGGTGGGGACTCTTCTGGTCGCCGCGACCATATTGGCTCCGCGACCGCGCGATGCGGCGCCACGGCCGGGCACTGGAATTCTTTTGCTGTTCGCTGCGTTTGCTTTGTTCCAGGTTCTCGGGACTACGCTGTCATCGCTGAGCTTTCCGACCACCGACGCTTCGACGCTGTTATCGTTCGCGATCCTGCTGTACGCGACAAGTGTGCTGATCAGCACTCAAGACAGGTTGCAAAACACTATTCGGGTGATCGTACTGGTGGAGACGTTTGCGAGCACCTGGCTGTACAAGCAGTACTACATTTATCACTGGCCGCGACCGCTTGGTCCTTCCGCGGACCCCAACTACGAGGCGCTGTCACTCGTCATGACCGTGCCGCTCGCGATCTGGCTGACGAGCTACGAGAAGGACAATTTGTGGAAATGGGTCGGACGAATTTGCACCCCGATCCTCGCGTTCGCGGTGTTCGTTTCGCAATCGCGAGGTGGTCTGCTCGCGCTTGTCATAATGGCGGCGCTAGCGTGGATAAATTCGCAGCATAAGATGCGCCTGGTGGTCGGATTTACAGCTGCGGTCGCCGTCATGTTCGCGATCGGGCCCGAAATGATGATCAAACGAATCCAGCAGATTCAAATTCAGGGACAGGCGGAGACTGGCGCGGAGGTCTCGACCCGAGCCCGGGTCGAGTTGGCGCGAGCGGGACTCCTTATGATGGAGGCGCATCCGGTGTTTGGGGTCGGGCTGGGACAGTTTCAACCGTCGGAATTTCACTACAACCCGTTGCTGATCAGTCTCGAGGCGCATCCTCACATAGCGCACAACACCTACGTGCAGTTGGGTGCGGAGGGTGGAATTCTCACGCTCGCGCTGTATCTGGCCATCCTGGGGGTGACTCTGGTTACTTGCCGAAGGGCGCAGAAAATACCGGGTGTGCCCGATGCAACCGCGGCGCTGGCACTCGCTTTTCAGGTCGGCCTAATCGGCATCATGGTGGCTGAGTTTTTTCTGACCGCGCAATACATAAAAGAAGTCTGGGTATTCATCTCGCTCACGCCCAACTTGTACACCATCGCCTTGCATGCAGTAGCAAAGAGCAAGAAAACCGTGCCCGTCGCAGGGACCGCGAGCGCGAAGCCAGTCATCCTGATGCCACGTCTGCGCACCGGATGAAGATTCTGCTCGTCTCGGAGATGATCCCATGTCTGCCGAGTCATGACGGCTTCCGCCTGATACCCGCGAACCTGATTCGCAGCCTCTGCCAGAGCCACGAAATACACCTGGTTGCGCTCTCCGGCGAAGGAAGTGAGAGGCAATCTGAGTGGCCGCGAGCCTATTGCAAGTCGGTCTCGATTTTTCGCACCCATCATGGAGGTCGCGCCAGATTGCGCGCGCTAACCGGCGCAGTCGATCCGTTACTGATGCGCTTCGTCGGCGATGCGGTAGCGAGAGTAGAGCCCGACCTGCTCCATCTCGAAGGCGGAGGATTGGCAGCGCTGGTTCATTCGAGCGTAGGCTGGCCGCCGGCGGTACTCTGCGTTCATGACTCGAAGGCGCTCCGCTATCGCGAGTTTGCCGAGTACTCTGAGCGGCGCACGGCGCGATTTCGTCTCAGGCTTTTCTCGCTTCTCGCGCGGCATCAGGAGCGCCGCTGGTTTCAATACGCCAACCGCGTCGTCGTCACCTCGCCGTCGGACGCAGAGGCGCTGTCGGGAGCGATCAGCGCGGAACGAATCGCCGTGATACCAAATGGCGTTGATCTCGAGTATTTCGGGTACCAGCCGATGCCAGAGGCGGGGAGAATCGTCTTCACCGGCAATATGAGCTGGCCGCCCAATGAAGACGCAGCCGAACATTTCGTCCGCGATATCATGCCGTCAATCAGAAGCCGGATTCCCGATGCGTCATTCTGGATCGTGGGTGCGGATCCGTCGCTACGGGTTCGGAATTTGGCGAACACGCCCGGAGTTCATGTCACCGGGACGGTCGCCGATATCAGGCCCTGGATCTGGAGCGCCTCCGTTTACGCAAGTCCACTCAGGTTCGGACTCGGCGTGAAGAACAAGATTCTCGAGGCGATGGCGTGCGGGGCGCCGATCGTCGCGACCTCGCGCAGTCTCTCCGGCACGCCGCTGATCGACGGTCGCCACGCAATGATCCCGGATGACGACGCGAAGTTCATCGAGGCGGTCGTTCGCCTGCTGGATGAGCCCGCGCTGCGCGAATCGCTGTCGCGCGAGGCAAGACGCAAAGTCGAGGCGGAGAACTCATGGGCGTCAGTCGCGACGCAGTATGAGGGCATTTACCGCGACGCTCTGGCGCAACCGTGATCGACTAGGAATCGCCAAGCAGTTGCTTGGCGGAGGTCGTCGGAATTTTCGCAGGCCGTCGGCCGGGCAGCAGTCCGAAACGAACTATCTTCATCGCGGCGGCTTGCGGCAGAAGCGCCGCGAGCGGAAACCAGACGGTGTGAAAGACTTTGCTCTTTAGATTGTATCCCGCATTGCGCCAGGTGGATTTCAGGCCCTTTAGCATCAGGCGTGTCGGCCGATCGTCCATCAGCGGGTGATGAGCAGGGTCGATGCGCAAAGAGGCCAGCCGATATTTCAAATGAGCCGGTTCGCGCGCGGCCCATTCGGATGGGATCGTGAACCCCGAGCGGCTGGCGAATTCGGACAGCGCCCATTCGCGCTGCAGGTCGATAATGATCTTGACGCGAAGTTTCCGCGGATCGAGATCGTCACCCAGCATTCCGTGATTGGCCTCATGAACCCGATAGCAGCCCAGAGTTTTCCTGAGCGAAATGACGTCGCCCAGGAACGGCGCGATGATTTCGAGCGAAGTGTCGGCGGCCTGACGCCACTGCGACTCGGACAACGGCAGGATACGGTCGAGCACCGTTCGCGCGAAGGCGTTGCCGCTGGTCGGGACGCCAACGTAGCCGCCCGCGTCGAGTATCGACGCGCGAATATCGCCGTCAAGCATCTGCGCCGGTGAAAATGGAACGATTGCTCCGAGCGCGTGCCCGTCGGCGTCGACGTGGGCGAGGACGAATTGCGCCTTTGCACTTCCTGGGTGCCACGCGCGCACGACTTCCTCAACCGCAGTGGGCAGCAGAGCGTCATCGGCGTCGAGGAATATCACGATGCTTCCACGGCTGGCGCGAAAGCCGGCGTTGAATGCCGATGCATGGCCGCCATTGCTTTTGAAGACCGCGGATACCCGGCTGCTGTAGCTCGAAATCACGTCGCGCGAGTTGTCGGTTGAACCGTCGTCGACGACTATTACTTCGATCGGCGCGTAGGTCTGCGCGAGCGCGCTGTCGATCGCCGCGCGGATGAACCGCGCATAGTTGAAATTGTCGATTATGACGCTGACTAGGGGCTCGAGTTCTGCCGCGTCCATCGGCAGCTATCGGGCGGCCGATCGTATATCTGCGGTGTCATGGTCGAGCTTGCGATGCGCGACGTCCTTCCACCGCGACAGGTCTCTGCCGGTGAGATGTTCGAGCTCCTCGGTCTCGGGCAGCATCATCGCGCGGATCTCGTCTGCCGATACATCGCTCAGCGGTGGAAAGTACTCAACGAACGGGCGCCGCATGATTTTCCACAACGCCGTCCGCTGGCCGAGTTGGATCAGCGGCCGCGCGCCGTGACGAGAGAGCCAATCGATCGTCTCGACCGTGAGATGCGCAATCGGGTTGGAGCGGGCGGCGCCGGGAGCGGAATAGACTTTCGCGCCGCCGACCCTGGAGCGATCGAGCGCGATGCGTCGTGCTCCGACGAAATCGCAAACCGTGTCGAGGTAGCCTTGCGGAGTCGAACTCAGATCTTCGTAGAACAGCACCAGCACCCGCGACTTGCCGAAGGTCGCCTGCCACCGTTTGAGATGCGTCGCGTAGCTGCATAGATCGGCGCCGCAATTGATCTGGAACCGCCAATACCCGTCGAAGGTGTCGTTGACCGGACGGCGCTCCGATCGCAGCAGCCGATAGAGCGAATACAGTCTCGCGGCCGGCTCGCGAAAGGTGACGATTATTTTGCAATCGGGAATGTCGTGCTTGATCCGTTGCCGCGAGATGGCGTTCGAGAAATAGGTGGGACCCATCTCGCCGCCGGGTACATCCGATGGGTAGTCGCCAAACAGATCGCTGTACCATTTGGCTCCGCGATCGTAACGAACGTCGAAGAATCGCGTCTCCTTTTCACTCGGTAACCCGATGTGTCCCAGCATCACCTCGTGCAGCCATGTGGTGCCGGTGCGAGGCGGTCCCACGTGAACGAAACTGGGCATTCGCAATGCTTTTCTGTCACTCATTTGAGTCTTCGGCCAACCAGAAAGGATAGCGCAGAGGTGATGGGAAGTTAAAACGGCAAACCATGGTCAGTCAATTTTATAGACGTGAGCCTGGAATGGCGCGTAGGTATCCTTGAACTGCGAGCCGCCATGATCGGGAGCGATCGAACGATTCTCGCCACCGACAACGGATACCGCATGAGCGGGACGCTGTAGCGTGAAGCTCGCAGTGACGGTTCCATCGCTGTGATTGTACGAAATCAAATAGCGGCTCCCGTCACGCATACTCTTTTCCTTCGTTATGATGGTGCCGCTCGCCGAACTTGAAGAGAGCACGCGGCTGTCCGGCGCGAGCAGTACTGGTTCGAGCGCGCTGATTCCCTTGGTCACGTTGACCAGCTCGTCGTACCGCTGCTGTCGCAGGACCGGATCGCGCTTGCCCCAGTCGAGTCCGCGCAGTCCGTAAGACCAATAGAAGACTCCGCGCGCGCCCTCGGTGATGGCCATCCAGCTCATGTCGTGGAGTTCCTGCTCGGTGGGGAAGTGCGAGGTCCAATTCAGCCAGAAAAACTGGATCACCGTCCATACCGGCCGCGCGTTATGAACCGCGCCGATTACGTTGCGAGTCGCATCGCCGACGTAGCTCTCGGGGAAATGGGTGCCGAGAACGTACGGGTCGACGCCGAGGACGTCGACCGTGTCGCGCCAGAACTGGTATTCGTTCGGGAAATTTTCCACCGCGAACGCGATGCTGCCGGGGTCGTATTTTTTGATCAGGCTGTATTGATGGAACGTCCGCGGCTGTCTTTCGGCGGCGCACTCGTCACAGGTGTAGTAGCCGACGACGCGCGAGTCGTCAGCAAGTCCCTTGGCATATTGAGTCATCACATCGTCGGCGCCGACGTTTCCCGCTGCCGCCCACTTGGGATATGCGCGCATCTCGGGAAAAAACGCGCTGACCGTCGCAAGGTAGAAGATGCCGAAGGGCTCCATCGCCTGTGTGTAAGGATGAATCACGTCGGCGCGGCCGTTGGCGATATAGTAGTTGATCATCAGATTGATCGGCGCCTTGGCGATCGCCGTCAATCGGGGAGCGTAGAACTCGGGTTTCAGCCCGAAGCCGGTCGTATCGTAGAGGCCGATCACAAATCGCGGACGGCCGCCCATGTGAATTATATTGTCCGGATCGATCCACGCTTTCATCCTGGCGCGGAACTCGCCGCTGGCTTTCACGATCGTGTAGGACGAGGTGGTAAAGATCTTCTTGCCGCTCGGCCCTTCGAGATATCCTTGCAGTCGATACTGTCCCAGCGGCAGGTTTGCCATGTCCACGGTCGCAACGGTCGATCCATCGGCCGGCGGCGAAATCCGATCGGTCGACAGCACCTTCCCCGATGAATCGGTCAGTTCGATCGCGACCTGAAGCTGCGCCATCTTCGTATCCGCGGGCGGCTTAACGTCGACGGCGACTCGCGCGACCTGGTTTTGGTCGCTGAACATCATCCCCCGAAAGTTTGGATAGAGCAGATAGGTTTGCAGCGGCGGCGGAATTTCCCGGCCCAGGAAAAGTTTTCTGAACCATGATGTACCGGCCATCGGACCCACGGTGTTCGCGCTGAAGGTCCCGACGCTGCCATCGGCGACGCCTGCATGCGCTTTCATCACCGGCGACCAGTCGTTCGTGCCCACCAGCACCTTGGTCATCGCCCATTTTTTTGCAGGGACTGCCAGCAACTTGATTTGGGTACCGCCGAGCCGCTTTGACACGGTGATGTTGGTCTGCGTTTTTATCTCAGCTGAGATCGTGTACAGGCCCGGCGGGCACTTGAAATCATTTTTCGCCGACGGAAACGGTTCCGCGCACGGCTGCTGCAACTTCAGGCTGGCGTTATCGCCACTGCCGTCGAGGCTGAAACAGCCCGGGTTGAACGTCCATCCTTGAAGACCAGCGCGCAGATCGCCGTTGATCAGTAGATTCGGCCCTAAAGTGTAACCCGTTTCAGGCGAATCGAGGCCTCCAGTGGCGATTTCAGTGCCGTATGCGGAACCAATCGTCGCGATGATCGGGAGACTGATAACCAGAAATACAATAGCCACTCGACTAGTCAGTCGAACCATGAATGGCCGATGTATACTTTGGAATACTGCTATCACAGACTAGGATGCGGTAGTTGCGATGAGGAAGAATCGCTCCTGGACGAGTGCCGCGCTTTCAGAGAATGGAATGAAAGTGTCGAGACCGGGACCGTTCATCCAGAGATGATAGCCAAGCGCGCGCAGCGGGTCGGTGATCGATTTTACCGAGCCGCCGAATTTTTCGAGCCCGCATCCGACATGCATTTCAAAAAAACAATCGGGGCGGTAGCGCGAGAGCGTATCGGACGCGCCTTTTATCGCTTTCGATTCGAAGCCCTCGACATCGACGAACAGAACGTCTGGCGGGCCGAATCGGCGGGTGAGCTCGTCGACGCTGATGCTGGGGACCGCAATTTTGCCCCACGTGCCGCTGCCGTCATCGACCTGTCCGTTCGCGCGGCAGTTGAATTCAACCGGATCGGAGTTGTCGGAGACGGCCGCGTTGATCACTTCGACGTTGGCGGCGTCGTTCAGCCGGCAATTTCGAATTGCGGCCTCGTAATTATGCGGGTTGGCCTCGACCGCGACTACTTTTCCGTTTGCGCCGACAAATTTCGCGAGGATCATTGCGATCAGGCATTGAAACGCGCCGCAATCGAAAACAGTCGCTCCGGGACGCAAACGATGCTGCGCGAGAAAAGTCATCTCGAGCGGAATTTCAACCGAATCGCGATCGTACCAGCTCTTTGCCGTCGGATCCGAAATCCACAAGTCGAACTGATGGCCCGAGCGCGAACGGCGCACCTGGTAAGGCCGGAATCGACGGAGCGCCCAACGGTAGCCCGCCACCCGGATGCGGTTGGCGAGGGACGGTGGGAGCACCGATTTGGCTGCACCTTTGAAACTCATTCCCGTAGAGCCACTTTCGCATTCGATGGAAACCTCTGCAACCATCGCGCCGCGCCATCGACGCGGCTATCTTCTTGGGCGACATGTTGAAGTCACTGGATCGATACCTGGGCCGTGGGTCCTACTATTGGCTGAAAGACCGGATTCATCCGGAACGCGAATACACGCAGCTCACCTATGCGCGATTGATCGACGAGGTACTGACCCCGCAAACCCGATGGCTCGATGCGGGCGGGGGTCACAAGATCCTGGAGACCTCGACCCCTGAACTCGAGCTCGCGATGGTGCAGCGCGTCAGGCTGGCCGTATGCTGCGATCTTGCGGTTGACGCAATCGCGAAGCATCGCACCATTCGCGCAGGCGTCGGCGCCACACTTGACCATCTTCCGTTTCGCGATGGATCAATCGATCTGATCACGCTGAATAATGTTGCCGAACACCTCGAGGATCCGCGCGCGGTGCTGACGGAGTTTGCGCGCGTGCTGGCTCCAGGCGGCCGCGTGATCATTCACACGCCTAACGTCTCGAGCTATGCGGCGCACATCGTGCAGGCGGGACGCCGCGTTTTGCCCAAATCATTCATCATGAAGATGATTCGCTTCATGGATTTTCGCGAGGAAGAGGATGTATTTCCGACCTACTATCGCGCCAACACGTACGACGACCTCACCGCAGTCGCACGACAGGCCGGGCTCTCGAGCGAGAAGGTGGTATTGGTGCCCGCGCGTCCCTTATTTTATTTCATCGCGCCGCTATCCGCGGTCGAACTTGCCGCAAGCCGCTTGCTGATTCGGATGGGTGCGTCGCGCTTCGCCGCCAGCGTGATACTTGGAGTGTATCGCAAGCCTATGCTGCGCGCGCAGTGAGGACCTCGAGGATTTTTTCGACGCTGACCATGCGCTCGATCTGCTCGGGCGAGAATTGGTGACCGAACTCCTGCTCGAGACTGAGCACGATGTTCACCTGGGCCAGCGAATCCCATTCTTCGAGGTTGGTGGGCGAAGATTCCAGGGTGACGCGCGCAACTTCGACCTCGCTGACCTCGGCTACGATCGAGCGCACTTTTTCGAGGATTGCTTCGTTGGTCATCGCGGTTCGCTCCGGTCAGTTCGTTGCTCGATCCAATCGGGCCAGCCGATTTCTTTACTCAGATCGTGTTCGAACAGCATCTTGCCATCGTTCTCATTTATCATCTTGAAACCGTGCTTCGGGTAGAAATCCTTCGACGGGGCATTCTTTCGAGTTGGCAGATACCATCCTCTGATCGACCGCATACCGCCGGATGCCGCTTCGCGCGCCACGTAAGAGAGCAGGGCGGTTTCCACCCCCCGTCCGATCACGCGGCAGCTTAGCAGGAAGCTGTCGATCTCGCAGATGTCGCCGTTTCGATTGGTGATCGCCACTCCAACCAATCCGTAATCGCCGAACCGATCGGAGGCCGTCAGAGCATCGACCCGCCACTGCGCATCGGCCGCCTTGCTTGCGATTTCCTGCTCACCATACCGGCGCGTCGTGAGGTTGAATTGATTGGTCTTCTGAGTGAGTTGCGCGACCCGCGCGATCGTTCGGGAACTAACCGCGCCGATTTCGACCACCATTCCGAGCGATCGATAGTAGTCGTCGAGCGCACCGCTGGTGGCCTGCAACTGCGCTGCACGCTGTCGCTCGGCCCGGTAGTAAGCTCCGCGATCGCGGTCTTCGTTGGAGAGGGCGAGACGTTCGAAGACTGGCGTACTGCGCAAGGCAGCGGCGAAATGAGCGGGACCGGCGGGCAGATCGATTACATGAACCTCGGGCAACAGCGTCGCGCACTTCTTCGCGTTCGAGCGGGTTGTCGTCCAGAAACGCGAGCGCGTCGATCCCGATGTTCAGCTCGGTCGCCAGCTCGCGGATATTTTCCGGCTTGCTCTTCCAGTTGATCCGAGTCGCGGCGAAATGGTCGAGCCGCAGCAGCATCGCATCATGCCGGTTGAATACTTCAATCGCGTCTTCGGGATTATTTTTGCTGCATATCGCGAGGATGATGCCGCGGCGATGCAGGTCCAATATCGCGCGCTGGACTTCAAGGTACGCGTTGCCAGGGTACTCGGCGCCCAGCTTGATGCCGTCGAGACCGTCTTCTCCGATGACCCCACCCCAAATCGTATTGTCGAGATCGATCACGAGCGCCTTACAGATGCGGCCGCATAGCGGCAGGAGAAAACGAACGTACTCGCGCGCCAGATGAACAAAGGAGTCGGCGCCCAGAGGCATGCGCATGGTCAGCCACTTTGATTCGTCGCCCCAGTTGAGCCGTCCGAACCGCGCGATCAACGCGTCATAGTCGAGTACGTAAACTCCGAGGTGTTTGGCGGCCGTCTCCCGGAGGCGCCGATTTACGGTGCGAATCGCCTCGCTCTGGCCGATATTTCGCTGGCTGTCCAGAATTCCCGCATTGGGGAAATTCGGCAGTTCCAGCGTATTCAGGATCAGATGCGCCTTGCTGTGGGAGCGCAGCGAATCGATCAGATGTTCGAGGTCCGAGGCCGCACGCGCGGCCAAGGCTTCGAAGTCTTCGGGTGCGGTGGAATCATTCCATAGCTCGGGCAAGACGTCGCGAGTCTGGGTCGCCAGGATCACGACGTCCGGATTGAATCCATAAACGCTGCTTTTTGGGTCGAGCAGTTCTGTGTTGAATGCGTTGAAATCGCCGATGTGTACGGTCAAATCGATCCCGTGGAATAATGAGAGCGCGCGGAGGATCGGAACCACCGCCTCGACCGTGAATGAGCGCAGAATTGCGAGACGACACGGAACCAACGCCAGATGTTCGCGTATCGGCCCAGCTTGCTTCAATACAAATTGCGCGTTTGCAAGCGTCGGCGCCTCGTTGAACAACTGGCGCATTAGGCCGATCGCACGCAGGTGCTCGCGTCCCTCGATCGCACTGATAATTTGGTTGCGGTCCGGCATCGATAATTTTCAAGGCAGGGCAGGGGTGTCGCTGGAAACAGGCTGAGCCTGCGCTTTAACCTTGCCGACGATCCGCGCCGGCGATCCGATGACTATCGCGCCAGCAGGGACGCTGGTGAATACTGCCGCGCCGGCCGCGACTATTGCACCGGCCCCAACAGTGACTCCGGGACCAATAATCGCACCCGCACCCACCCAGGAATCCGCGCCTAGCTTTACCGGTCTGAGCAAATCGCTGTTGCTGGAGTGGCAGAAAATGATCACTCGCGGCGAGAGTTTGCTCCCCGGCTCGATGGTTATCAGCTCGGGATATTCCGTATCGAGATAGCACTCGCGCCCGATGTAGTTGCCCTGTCCAGTGATGTTGATGCCTATCGTGCGGTAGAGCCACAGCCGCATCCGCCAACTTGGGATCCACGGAACGAAAAACGACAAAAACTTCGCGCGCTGTCGCTGCATATTCGAACGCGCGCCCGATGCACGATATGCTTTTTCGCCGCCCTTCCACGGGGGTTTGCTGTTCGAAGTCACGTCTGCCGGCACAACAGCCAATTACCTTCTGAAAAATGAAACCGCAAGATATTCTATTGGCGATGAGCCGTGATAAATAGTCAGTCTCAACGACATCGCAGATCTCGAGGTCCAACGGAACTGACGATGATTAGCGAGGCAGCCGGAAACCTGCTGTAGTAGGGGAATCATATGTCGGGATTCGCCTATCGCCTCGCTTACCGGTTTGGCAAGCGCATCACCAATGGGAGACTCTACGGAACGCCGCTTTACCGCGGGGTCAGAGGCTTCCTGCGGCGCCGCCTCGTCTCCGACGTGATCGAGACCAACGGGTACAAGCTGGCAATCGATCCGTACGACTCATGCTTCGATCCGAGGGTCGCGTTCAGCGCCGATGAACCCGCGTGGGAGCCCGAGATCGTCGCGTTGATGAAACGCGTCGTTAAGCCCGGCGACGTGGTGGTCGACATCGGCGCCGAAAACGGCTATCACGCCTGCCTGTTGTCCGGGTTGGTGGGCGAAGGTGGCTGCGTCTACGCCTTCGAGCCCGAGCCCGCGAACCGCGAAAGGCTCTGCCGCTCGTTGGAATTGAACAACATTCTCAACGTCAAAGTCATTTCGAAGGCGGTCAGCCATGAACCTGGAACTGCAACTCTTTTTCCCAACGGACCGCTGACCTCGCTGGGATACGAACGTACCGGCAATCGAGACGGTATCGAGGTCGAATGCGTGCGGCTCGACGACGAATTGCCTTCCGGCATCAAAGTTTCGCTGATCAAGATGGATATCGAGGGCAGCGAATGGCGCGCGTTGGCGAGCATGCCGCGAATACTCTCGACCTGCGATCACGTCATCACTGAATTCGACCCGGTGGTTCTCAGGAAATCGGGCGGCGACCCGATCGAATTTCTGCAGGCTTTCAAATCGGCCGGATTCATCATCCATCACATTGAGACGGGCGAGCTAGTCGACCCCGACGGATTCGAGTCGCGATACGCAGCGTTACCCGCCCGCGAGAAGTCCAACCTGTTATGGAATCTGCACTGTGAACGGACCTGAAGATACCAGCGGCAACGGCGACGCGGCGGCGGGGATCGGATGGGGCGAACGCCTTCGCGCCGTGAAGGATCTGGCCACCCGCATCGGCCCGATTTTGTCCAAAGAAATTATCCATACGCTGGACGCTTCGATCAGCTATTTGGAAACCGGCCGTTGGCTGAAGAGCCAGGGCATCGTCGTTCCCAAGCGGGTCGAGTCGCGGGCCAACGTCTACGACCAGCTGATCAACGCGCTACGCGACCAGCCGATTCTCTATTTGGAATTCGGCGTATGGCAGGGGCGATCGATCCGCTATTGGAGCGAGCGCTTGCGCAATCCGGAATCCCGATTCCATGGATTCGACAGCTTCGAAGGGCTCCCGGAATCGTGGAACATGCTGTTCAAGAAGGGCCTGTTCTCGACCAACGGACAAGCGCCCCAGATTGACGATCCGCGGGTGACGTTCTTCAAGGGATGGTTTGAAGAGACTCTTCCGGGCTACCGCCCGCCGCAGCACGATCAGCTGGTTATAAACATCGACGCAGATCTGTATTCGTCAACCAAGTTCGTGCTCAACGCTCTTAAGGATTACATCTCGATCGGAACGTACATCTACTTCGATGAATTCTGTGACCGGAATCATGAGCTGAGGGCGTTCGATGAGTTCCTGGCGGAAACCGGGATGCGGTTCGAGGTTGCGACCGCGTCGCGATCGCTGATGTATATCACCTTCCGCCGCGTTGGCTAAAGCTTTCGGCGAACGAGAGTCGATGGCTCTGCATCACATAGGATTTGTCGTCGGTTCGATCGAAAAAATCGTCGACCGATTCGCCCGATCGATCTCCGCGCAATGGGACGGACGGATAATCGCCGATCCTCTGCAAGGCGTCAGAGTTACCTTCCTGAAATCCACCAGCTCGCCCAACGAGTCGTTGATCGAATTGGTCGAGCCGTCCGGAGAGAAATCTCCCGTGCAGAACTTTCTGAAGCGCGGGGGCGGATTACATCACCTCTGCTACGAAGTAGATTCTCTCTCCACGCAGTTGCAGCTCAGCAGATCTCTAGGTGGGCTTATCGTGCGACAGCCGCTGCCTGCGGTTGCCTTCGGCGGGCGTCAGATCGCCTGGGTCTACACCGCGGACAAGCTGCTTACTGAATATCTTGAGCGCAGTTGAGCGCGGCGATTTGGCGGACTGCTGAATCGCAGCATTAAGATCTCAAAAGACAAAAAGATCAGTAGTGAATGCGTACCGTCTGAAGTCGGTGCCTGCTGCCACAAATTTATCAATGAATAATTGACAAATTGGTGCAGATTCGAGGCTAATTTTCAACAGCTTTACAGTTTGACAACGAAGTCTTAACACAGCTAAACAGTGAGGACTGGGGCGAAGAAAGTGAGCGTTTGAAGCTCTAGGGCCAAATTAGGAGACCGTTGCAAGGGGACAGGGAGGAGACGCCGGCTCTATGCCGGTGGCGGGGGATGTTTGAATCCACAAAATAGCCGCGCGATCGGCGAGCGAATTGCCGATGCGATTTGCATTTTCATTGGCTATTTCATGGCCACTGAAATCGCGTTGGCGATGCATTGGGGACGCATTCTGGTCGTCCCGCATGGGCGGGCGTCCGAAGCTCAATCGCAATATTCAGCCCTCTTGGTCGTAGCCATCCTATGTTGGCTCACGTTGACCGCTTTCACTGAGACTTATCAACCTCATCGCACCGAGCGACTCAATTTTCTCGCGCGCGCCCTGACCCGGACCTTGCTGATATGGGCGTTGATAACAGTCAGTGCGGTCTTTTCTCTAAAATTTGAATTCGTCAGCCGCCAATTCATCGCCTATTTCGTGGGTGCGTCGGCGGTTTTTATCCTCGTCCGGCAGTTGGGGACCACAATATTGTTGCGCAACTTGCGGCGCTCCGCTCACAAGTGGCGGACCGCGGTCGTGATTGGCGACGACGAAACAACATGTGAGCATTTCGCTGCACTCCTGACAGCGACACATCCGATGGGCTATCAGGAAGTCGTCGTTCAGACCACGTGGCGCCCGGTGAATCGCAACGGCAACGGCCACAGCAACGGCCAGCCATCGCAGTCCGCCTACAACTTCGATGCGAAATCGTTCGAGCGATTCGACGACGTCTATCTGATCGGCGTCAACGACGGCGCCGATTCTCCGGCCGGGGCCGAAGGTGTGCTTGCCCTCCTCAAGAAGGGCAAATCGGTGCACATCATTCCAAGCCTGCTCGATACGCGCCTGTTCCGGCAATCGCTCGGCGATGTCGCCGGCATTCCGGTGCTATCGGTAAGCAAGGGTGAGTTGAGCCCGATTCAATCGGCGGTCAAACGCACGGTTGATTTCGTGCTGTCGTCGATATTGTTAGTCATCCTCTCGCCGCTGATCGCTGTGATCGCGGCCGCGGTCCGGTGGACGTCGCCGGGTCCTGCTCTGTTTCGGCAGAAGCGGCTTGGCCTCAACGGCCAACCCTTTACCGTGTACAAGTTCCGCACGATGCGATCAGACGCTGAGCAGGTCCTCAAGAACTCACCCGCGTTGTACGAGAAATATGTGCAGAACAACTTCAAGCTGCCCAAGGATGAGGATCCTCGGCTCACGACGCTTGGAATATTCCTGCGCGCCACCAGCCTCGACGAGCTGCCGCAACTATTCAACGTGCTGATCGGCGAGATGAGCCTTGTGGGCCCGCGTCCGATCGTGCCGCATGAGGCGATTCAATACGGCGATTCCTCGATTCTGTTCATGTCCGCCAAGCCCGGAATGACCGGGCATTGGCAGGTCAGCGGCCGCAGCGAGATCGCCGAATACCGCAAGCGGGTCGAGCTCGACCTCGAGTACATCCGCGATCAGTCGCTCGGCAAGGACATCGAAATATTGCTGCGGACCGTTCCGGCAGTGCTGCGGCGCAGGGGCGCCAACTAGAGGATCGAAGTGCGGCAAGCCGCCCCGCCTTTTTCCGCGATCATCCGTATGGTAGGTCTTCTTACCCAGAGGTTTCGCCCAACCATGCCGACACGATCGCTATGCCTGTCATACTTGTTCGCTTCTTTTGTGATCGTTGCCGCCTTCTTGTTTGCACCGCGGCTGGCTCTGGCTGTCTCGAGCGCGCCGCCGGAGCCGAGGGTAGTCGTGTACCTGCAGGATACGGGCAAGACGATTGCTGTTCCGGTCGGTGAGATGCTGGTCGTGTCGCTGCCGATGAAGACCTATAACGACAACTATTGGTACATCTACCGCAACGAGGGCGTGCCACTTAAATTGATCGCGGGGCCGAACGAGGTCCGCGGGAAAAATTTCAAGCCCTGGTCCAGGGGATCCGAGCAGATCTTTTATTTTCGCAAGGAAGCGCCCGGAACGACGCACCTCGTGCTCGAGCAGAGCTACTGGTCGAAGCCGATGATCCTCAAGGTGGTGGACGGCCCACCGCTGCCACCTCCACCAGCGCCTGGTCCGCCGCCGCCTCCGGCTCGGACGGCTCCCACCGCGCGCGTGGTGCTGCGCGGTATCCATTTTGATTTCAACAAGTCGGCGATTCGGCCCGGCGATGCGGCCGTTCTGGATGAGGACGTTACAGCGCTTAAGGCCAACCCCAACATGACGGTTTACGTCAATGGCTACTGCGACGCGATCGGCAGCGAGGGGTATAACCTCAAGCTATCCGACCGGCGTTCGAACGCCGTGGTGCAATACCTGGTGAGAGCGGGGGTTCCGTCCGACCAGTTGGTTCCACACGGGTACGGCAAGACCAACTTCGTCGCCACCAATGACACGGCTGAAGGTCGCGCGCAGAATCGCCGGGTCGAACTGGTGCCGAACCAATAGCCGCGCGGCGCCGAATCAGTCGCGCGAGATACCGGAATAAAACTCCGCGGTGCGACGCACCTGCGCGGCCTCATTCATGAAATGAGGATTCTTGCGGAGCCGTAGCGGCTTCGGCGAATGTCCACCGCGCGGAGTTACCACGGACAGGCAATCAGTCAGCCACGAACCGAAGTTCCAGTTGATGAGCTCTTGCGATCGGCATTCGAGACCGGCAGCATCGCACAGTTCCAGGAAAATTCTGGCGCTCACAGACTCCGCGCGATTGTTGAAATTGTTCACCACGACGCCCCAATTAGTCAGCTTGGTTTTCAGACTTCGACGCATCCACAAGCTTCGGGACATCGGTTCGCCGTTCGAGGAATTGGCCGCGGCTGACTCGGGCGGAACAATAGCCTTGGGCAGCCAGAGCGACTTCCGATAGGACTCGAGATTCGAGTGATGGATGAAGGCGAATCCGTTCGGCTTCAGCTTTTTGGTTAGCTCCTGCAAATAGGCGGCGATCACGTCTGCTTCGACATGAGGCAAGGAGTCGTAGCTGAACGCGAAATCGACGCTCCTGTCGTCTACCATCGCCAGCGATCTGCCGTCATTGACGTAACAGCTTACGTGCGAATCCGACGCGAACCGTTCCTTCAAGCTGTCGATGCAGGCAGGCGAGAGATCGACGGCGATGAACTTCTGGCAAAATCCCTTGAGGAACTGAGCCCAGCGCCCGAAGCCGGGCGCAATTTCAAGAATAGTAGCGGCGGGCAGGAACTGCCGAACGCGCGGGTAGAGCGTGGCCCACCACTCCACGTCCGTTCCGCCCCATGGCGCGGACCATCTTTCGCCATCGTCCACCCATCCGGCCGGTTTGCCCCACCAATTTAAGTTCTGCTCGATTGTCGGCATATTGTTTTCCGCGGCGATTTGCCGCATTCAGTTTAAAATTTCGATAGCGATGAATCAGTAGTGAGAAGATCTATGCGACGCGGCGTTCAAGCTTTCGGCCGCAATGCTTTCCTGGCGCCGCGGATGACTCTTCCAGTCAGCTTGCGCACGCGAGTCGCAGGACCCGCCGCCTGGGAATCGGCCACCCACATGTAGACCCATTCGGACTCAAGACCCTGCGGAACCTCGTTGTACTCCGCCAGCGCAGGATGGGCAGTGAATGCCTCCGGCGACGCGAACAACACCATATTCTGGCGATACCACCACGCCACCTTCGGGTCGTCGCGAAGCCTGGGCCGGAAAGGATCGAGCATCTTGAATCCAAACTCTTCAAAAATTTTCCGCCAGTAGGAGAGCGGCTGGCAGTTGATATGACCCCGGCCGCCCTGTCCGGGAGGCGCCGCAGAAAACAGAACTTGCGGCGCTGCCGAGGTAAGTTGCCGCACCAGGTGCCGGGAATTCAGCGCGGGCAAATGCTCGGCAACCTCGAGGCACATTGCCAAATCGAATCGTCCTGCCGGGATCTCGAATTTGCCGCTCAGATCTGTGGGCCGAAAACATTCGGGAGGAAACAGCAGCGTTGATTGTTTCAGGTAGCTGCCGTCGAGTCCGACGATCTTCGATACCCCATTCGCCTTGAACTCGCCCAGCCACGCGCCGCGGCCGCATCCAATATCCAACACGCTTGACGGATGCGTCAGTGCGACCACCATTGGTACGACCACTCGAGCGGAATCGCGTGCTCGGTCGCGTTCGTACATGTCTTCAGCGTAATAATCTGCCAGGTTTTTGCGCATCTCTTCCCGTAGCGTATTCCGTCTATCGATTAGCAAACAACGGCGGCGTCGGGTAGCATCGCGAAAGATGAGTCTCTCGGACCTGCTGCCCAGTCCCTCGATCATTCCGGCGATTCTTCACCGCCGGCGACAGCGACTGGTATATCGGGCAATCTACCGCAAATACCGCGCCTATACTCAGATCCACGAGGCCAAGTATGTGGATAACCTCGACCTGTGCGCAAGGTTCGCGGCCGTGCGCGGCTGCGTGGTCGAGTGCGGGGTGTGGCGCGGCGGAATGAGCGCGGGCATGGCCGATGTGCTGGGCGGCGATCGTCAGTATTTTCTGTTCGACAGTTTCGAAGGCATGCCGCCTGCGAGCGAAGAACTGGACGGGGCGGCGGCGATTGCGTGGCAGAGCAACCCGGCGGGACCGATCTATCGCAACAACAACATCGCTCCTCAAGAAGAAGCGACGGCGGCGATGAAACTCTCCGCCGCGACTTCATTTTTGATGGTGAAGGGATGGTTTAACGAAACGACTCCGCGTTTTGAACCTCCGTCGGAAATCGCGGTGCTGCGACTCGACGGCGACTGGTACGATTCCACGAAAGTCTGCCTTGAGAATCTGTATCCGCATGTCGCGCCGGGCGGCATCGTGATCATCGACGATTACTACAACTGGGATGGATGCGCGCGCGCAGTGAATGAATTTGTTGCGTCAATAGCGTCGCCGAATTCGATCCCACGGCTTCGACAGTTCCACGATCGCGTCAGCTACCTCATAAAGCCCGGGGGCGCGCCGGCGGCCACGAACGGTTCGTCCGAATCGGGCAATTCCTAGTCCGCGATCTATCGCCCCGGCTCGGCCAAACGCGAAACGATTGCGATCGGCGCCACGGCCATTAGCGTGAACCATGCGATCTGAGATGCCCTTACTTTGAGACCCAAGTCCGGCTCCCGAAGCGATGCTCTTATTCCCTTGATCAGCAAGTTAAGCCGAGTGTCGCCCGCGATCGGATGAGTCTTCGGATCAAGCCGCAACGAAGCCATCCGCAGCTTGACCCGCCGCGAAGTAGAATTCAGCACGCCGGGATCCAGCGTAATCCCCTTGGCGGCAGCGATGCGGCAAATGGTCTCAGGCGCGAAATACACGGCGCCCAATCGCCGGTGGAGCGCTTCGAGATGGCGTCCCTTGAGGCGAGAGTCGTTGGCGCCGTGAATCCGGTAGCGGCCGAGCGGCGCGCAAATCGAGATCACGTCGCCAAAGAACGGCGTCAGTACGACTAGCGGCTTATCAGCGGCGATTAGCCAGATAGTCTCGTCAAGCGGCATCATGCGGAGTAGCGCCGCGCGGGCGTACGCGGTGCCGCTCAGCGGTGCGGTTGGATATTCGCCGAAGCGAGCGAATCGATCGCGGATATCGCCATTGGGGATGTAGCCATTGAACGGCGGTACGAGCGAACCGAGCGGTTGACTGCGTTCATCGATCAGTTCGAGCTGAAACTGAGTCTTCGCGACGCCCGGGCGCCAGGCTTTTACCACCCGATCGACGGCCTGCGGCAATAGTTCATCGTCCGCATCGAGGAACATCACGATCTCGCCGCGGCTCGCCTGGAACCCGGCGTTGAGCGCAGAGCCTTGACCGCCATTGCGTTTGATCACCGGCAGGATGCGTTCCCCGTATGATGCGATTATTTCGCGCGAGTCGTCGGTTGAGCCGTCATCGACCGCGATCGTTTCGACGCTCCGATATGTCTGCGCGAGCGCGCTGTCGATTGAGGCGCGCAGGTAGCGCCCGTAGTTGTAGTTGTTGATTATGACGCTGACGAGCGGCCGTCCTGCTTGCTGCGATGGCGCAGTCGCGCTGCTGACGGAACTCATTGCATCTTCCTAGTCGGTCTGCTGCAGCAGGTAGGCCATGATCGGCAGCGCGATCAGGATCGAGATTACGCCCGCGGTCGCCGCGCCGGTGGGCCCGTGCAACAAGGTCAACGGGTATATCGCGATGGCCAGCACGACTGCGCGGATGGCCGCCACGATCATGTAGCGTTCCGGTTTTCCAAGGCCGGTCAGAAAACTTCGCCCTACCACCAGAACTCCTTGCAGGATTCCATAAATGCAGAGGACCTTGAGCGGATTCACCGCGTGAACCCATGCTGGTCCGAACAGCCGCATAACGACCCGCTCGCCGAAGGCAAAAATGAACGCGGCGTACGCGACCCCGACCGCCGCCACCACTCCAACTACCGACCAGTAGAGGCGCACCCGTGCTTGCCGATCGTTGCGGAGCCGCGCCACCATCGGAAACGTCACTACCGATGCCGACGTCGTGAATTCCGCCACCGGCATCTCGCCCGCGCGAAACGCCATCTGGTAATTGCCGAGTGCGCCCGGGCCGAGCAGATGACCGACGGTCAGATTGTCGAGTTGCTTCGCGATAAACTCGAAGAGCACGCCGAAGCTGAACCACAAGCCGAACGACAGCATCGTCTTCGCGTGAGCCTTGCTGAATCCGATTCGCGGCCAATGCGGAAACAGCCAGTAGGTCAGAATATCGCGCACCACTGCGCCGGCCAGCAGCGAGAACACCAGGCCCCGCCAGTCGCGCCAGTACATCACCGCGATCAGTCCGAATACGAAACTCGCCGCAACCTCCGAAACGTTCAGAATCGTCACGAAATGGAAATCGAGGCGGCGATAGAGAGAAATCAGGCGTGGACTCTGCAGCGATTGCAGTATCGGTAGCGGAACGATCGCCCAGAAAACCGTGTACGCGTCGCCAAGATGGAAAAAGTTGCCGAGCGGACGCGCGAACACGATCAGTATCAAACCGATAATCAGGCTGCGCAGGAAGTATGTAGTGAATAGAGTATCGAGATACGGATCGATTTTGTCTTCTTGTTGAATGAGCGCCTGGCCCATCCGCGGGTCGGTCGCCGCGCTCACCGCCGTGCAAATCAACATCGCGCTGGCGATAACGCCGAAATCAAAAGGTTTCAGCAGCCGCACGAAAACGACATAACGCGCAGCCGTGCCGATCGCGGTCAGTCCGCGCGCGGCCGCGGTCCATGACAGACCGGTGAAAAAAGTTTTAAGCAGGGCCGCGCGGAACTTGCGAGGCGCATCGCTCTGGCTCTCACTTGCATCGGCGGCGTGGTTCTCCGAAGCCTCATCGAGCGGAGGCGCCGGTTGGTTTATCGCTTCGGGCATTCCTGACGATTCTCACTGCGGTACATGGCAAAACTGCAGTCCGCAACTATGCCATGTATAGGCCGCCGCGGCATAGTCGCGCGGACCAATTCGATGCTGTCCGCTTCTGGACAGCGCCGCCAATTCCACGTCGCCTGGCGCTCAAATTTAATGGCGCGAGTCTCATCATGACATGTCGACGCGAAGATTCTGTGACGACACGAGACGGAGTGTTCCATCCTGGAACAACCTGACGCCACGCCTGCAGCGGCAGGGATGTTGCTCCTTCGGCGATTGCATCGTGCACATCGTTTCGAACGGGAACAACATTCATGTCGCGTCGGTATCGACACGCTATCTCATTAGCTATTCGAGCATTAGCTACTAAGTCATTACCTATATGCTCCGTCCTGTTAGTACTGCTGTATATTCTCTCTCCTGGATCCCGTTCGGTTGCCGATGATCAATCGGTGGTCAACGGCGGCTTGACGGCGCCCGAAATCGGAGGGTCGCTGGGAGCCAACCTGCTAGTGAACGGCGACTTCTCGCAAGGTACTGCCGGATGGTCCATTCCGGGCGGCTGCTTCAATCTCGATCCGACCACGCTTGCGCCCAACGGCGCCGCCACCATGCTGATGAGCGACACCGCGGCCTGCAACGATTCAACTCCGGTCGCCGTGAGCTCGCTCAAGGTCACCAGCGGACAGGTCTATACATTGAGCGGTCAGCTCAAGACTGGGGGTCTCGTCGGCACGAAGTCCTACGCCGGCGCGATGTTCGATCTGCTCGGCTTCGGCCGTTCACCGATCACCAACGGCACCACCGACTGGACCAGCACGATGCTGCAGCACATTACCGTTCCCGCTGGCGTGAATACCTCTGTGCGCTTGCAGACTTACGGCGCGATCACCAGCGGAGACGCATGGTTCGCGAACCTGTCGCTGCAGCAGGAGATACCGCCGGCGCTCCAGATGTTCCTGCTCTACCCGAACTACCGCGGCATGATGTTTTCCGATCAAAGTCAGATCGCGAGCGTCGATCTGACCGTAACGCCGCCGACGGGAACCTCACTGTCGAGTCTTCAGGTGGTACTTAATGCGACCGACGCCGGCGGCAATATCGTCGCCAGCCAGACCGTCGTCCCATCGTCGACCGAGTTCACCGCCAGCATCGACTTAAGCGCCTTGCCGCTCGGTACCTACCAGCTTACCGGCACCATTGAGGACAGCAGCGGAAACGTTCTGATGACGCAGAGTCCCTACGCGATCGTCAAGCTCGACGCATCATCGCGCGCCAGCATGAAGGCCTGGATCGACCAGGCCAATCGCGCGCACTTCCTCGACGGCAATCCGCACTTCATCCTCGGCATCTACGACACTACCCAGTATTCGCTGCGCGAGGCTTACTACGTGCCCGAACTGGCGGCGATCGCGCAGGCGCCGATCAACATGCTCATCAACTACTACATCACCAATGCGCCGACCCCGGCGATTACCGCCTACACCGACGCGATGACGCAGTTCGGGATGACCTTCCTGCCCGACGTAGCCGCCTTCTATTCGGGTAGCCCCAACTGGCCGGCCGGTCCCGCCAAGGAGTTCGGGACCCAGGACCAGGACACTCTCATTTCCGACTACACCGCGGCTTTGTCGTCCGATTCCAACGTGGTCGGCTATTACACCGGCGACGAGCCTGCGCTTACGCGCCAACCCCAGACCTTCCACCAGTACGGGCTCATCAAGGGAGGCGACCCTTCCGGCTTCAGCTACGCCGTGCTCAACCATCCGCTCGATCTGCCCTCATGGAAGGACACGCTCGACGTGCTCGGTGTCGACGCTTATCCGCTGGCGGCGCTCACCGGCAACGATCTGGCCGAGGTGGCCGATCGCACTCGCGCAGCAGTCCAGGCCTCTCTCGGCACGCGCCCGGTATGGACAGTCATCCAGTTTTTCCAGTTGACGCTGGAGTCCGCGTGGCCGACCGAACAGCAACTCCACGACATGAGCTGGATGGCGATCGTCGAGGGCGCGACCGGGCTGTTCTACTGGGAGTACGGCATCCGCGGTCTAGCTTCGATTAAAGACCCAGTCGAGCACGCGGCGCTTTATCAGGAACTGATCGATGTCACCAGCGAGATCAAATCGCTCGAGCCGGTGCTGCTCAGTCCTGACGCAACGGTGATCACGGCCAACTCACAGGCCGGCACTGTGTTCACCAGGACCAAGATCGGACCTGACGGCAATCGCTACCTGTTCGCATACAACTACACCGCGTCGCCGATCACCGCCGAGTTCACGCTCGCGCAGCCGGCTGCCAGCGTTTTCGATTACGACACCGGCGGCGTCAGCGCGCCGGACACGGCCACAACTTTCCCCGGCGTGTTCCAGCCTTATCAGGCGCACGTCTTTCAGATCGTCAATTCCGCGCCGGTGCGAACGCCCGTTCCCAGCGCGACGCCGACGGCCGCCGCCAGCGCGACGCCGACGCCGGTACGAAGCCCAGTCGCGACCGTCAGTAGCACGGCCACGATGACTGCGACGCAAACTACTGGCGCAACCGCCACCGCGACCCTTACCGCGACGGCCACCGCCTCTTCGACCCCGACTTCGACTGCTACGCCCGGTGCATTGTCAGTCGTTCCGGCCGAGGTGAAGTTCGGTGCCCAGAAAGTAGGCGCCACCAGCCGCGCCAGGATTCTGAAAGTAACTAACCAGGGTAGCGCGGCAGTGAGATTCAGCGGGATACAGGTGAGCGGCGATTTTTCGCAAACCAATACCTGCGGCTCAAACCTGGGCCCGCTCGGTTCGTGTACCATCAGCGTCACCTTCAAGCCGACCGCGGCAGGCAAGCGTATCGGCAACCTGCCGCTTCGCGACGACGCTTCCAATAGCCCCCAGGTGGTGAATTTCAGCGGCAAGGGCAGTCGCCGGTAGGCGACCTTCACCCCTCCGATTTTTCGCACTCTCGCCTGAATCTTCAGCACTTACCAGCGGCGCCGTCTATCAGGCAGGTTTGCCGTCTTGATGTAGCTATTTGGGCGGTTTTCTCGTCTGGATGTAGTACTTCGGGGATTTACCCCGAATTGTCGGGTTTTTATCGCCTTCAGAACATTCTGTTAGGATACCTCGCGCACTGTTTGCTCATAGTAGGCATTCTGTGGTATTTACCTCTGACTCGCGGACACAATCTGGTTCTTAGCGCGGGGGAGTTTTAGGGACATCGAAGGGGCCTCTATAGCCCTTATGTTACGATGCTGCCCGCTCTGGGACGAGCGGAAACGGCAGGGGAATATATGAATTTGGACCATCGGAATCCCCGCAAATCTGCGGGTCGGGTTGCCGCTACTATCCTCAAAGCTATCCTGGTTGTGATTGCAATGGCGCTGCCGCTGTCAGCCCAGGGGCCCGCCAGTTGGACGCTGTCCGGCAATCTCAATGCCCCGCGCGCCAATCATGCAGCGGCGGCGTTGCCCAATGGCCAGGCGCTGATCGTCGGTGGTACTGGCAGCTCCGGCACTGCGCTCACCAGCGCAGAGATTTTCAGTCTCGCATCCAACACGTTTACGACTTTGCCGACCGGATTGCCGGCCGGCGTTTCCGGTTTGACTGCAACCGTGCTCAACGACAACACCGTCCTGCTCGCGGGCGGACTCAACAGTGCGGGCAAATCGGTTAACACGGCGGAACTCTTCGATCCATCGGTCGGCGGATTTATCAAGCTTCCGATGATGAAAGTAGCGCGCAGCCATCACACGGCGACGCTGCTCTCCGACGGCCGCGTCTTGATCGCGGGCGGGTTCTACACCACCGCGCCGCTCGCCAACCAGGAGATTTTCGATCCGGCCAAGCGGACCTTCACCGCGGTGGCGCCGCTCAAGCATGCGCGCATGGATCATACCGCGACACTGCTCACTGACGGCACCGTGCTGATCGCGGGCGGCGCCGGCTCTTCGGGACCGCTCAACAGCGCTGAGATTTTCAATCCCGTCACCGGCAAGGTGACGGCGACCGGCAGCCTGAGGCAGGCGCGCACGCGGGCGACCGCCTCGAGGCTCTACAACTTCGACGGGACCGTGCTGATCGAAGGCGGACAAGCGGTGGGCGGCGCTGACCTGAACACGGCCGAGGAATACGATCCCGCGACCGGCGCTTTCACGACGCTCGCCACCCACATGAACACCGCGCGCAGCGGGCACGTCGGCGTGATCCTGCCGTATAACGGCAAGGTCTTGATCGCGGGCGGCACCAGCGGCGGACAGCCGGTGGCGGCCAACGAAGTTTACGATCCGGTCGCCAACGCCTTTGTCGCCAACGAGCCGATGAGCATCGCGCGCGACGAGTTCGCGGCGAATTTCTTCGCGATGCCGGCGGTTGGGCAGGTGCTGATGAGCGGCGGCGCAGACGCGTCGGGCAATCCGCTCGCGCTGAGCGAGACCTATGCCTATCCGACGATTCGCACCGACAAGAGCGATTACGCGCCAGGCTCTCCGGTCACGATTTATGGGACCGGATGGGTGCCGGGCGAGCAGGTGACAGTCCAAATCCAGGAGACCGACTCCGACGACACGTTCTTGACCGAGAACGCGGACTCGAACGGTGCATTCACCGACGACAGTTTTGCGATTGCAGACACCGACGGTGGCGTGGCGTTCGTGATGACCGCGACGGGCCGGACCTCGGGTCAGACCGCGCAGGACAGGTTCACGGACACGGTGCATATAACCAGCATCACAATCAGTTCACAGTCACCGGCTTCCGTTACTCCGCCAGCGAGCGCCAGCTTCACTGTCACCTTCCAAGGAAACGGCGGCGGCGGCGCTCCTAACGCCACAATGACCGTCACCACTACCCTTCCGCCTGGGACGCACGCCTCGTTCTCTCCGAATCCGTTTACCGGCGCTGACTCCGGGCGATACTGACGCCCTAACTATAACAACGACGAGCGGCACGACGCCCACGGGGTGCACACCATTCACTGTCCAAGCCACGATGAGCGACGGGTCCGGACCGTGGACAGCCTCGTCAAACCTGATCGTCAATAGCGGTTCTTGCGCAACGGCGACTGCCGACCGCAACAGCGACGGCGACTGCGACTGCAACCGCGACGGCGACCCCAACTGCAACCGCAACGGCGACAGCAACCCTGTCCGCGACGCCGACCGCGACCGCCACTGCAACTGCAACCAAGACGGCAACGGCGACCGCAACCCTTTCGGCGACGCCGACCGCGACCGCCACTGCAACGGCAACCTCAACTGCGACTGCGACGGCTACTCTGAGTGCGACGCCGACCGCCACTGCAACAGCGACCGCGACTAAGACAGCAACGGCGACTGCGACCCTGAGTGCGACGCCAACGGCGACCGCAACAGCAACTTCGACCGCCACCGCGACGGCGACGCCCACCGTGAGTGCGACTCCGACCGCCACTGCAACGTCGACGGCGACCTCGACTGCAACCGCAACGGCGACCCTGAGTGCGACTCCAACGGCGACCGCAACAGCAACTTCAACGGCCACCGCGACCGCGACGCCCACCGTGACTGCGACTCCGACCGCCACTGCAACGTCAACGGCGACCTCGACCGCGACCGCAACGGCGACTCTGACCGCGACGCCGACCGCAACCTCAACCGCAACTTCGACTGCCACCGCGACGGCGACCCCAACCGTCACCGCGACTCCGACCGCCACTGCAACGTCAACGGCGACCTCAACCGCTACCGCAACGGCGACCGTGACGGCGACGCCGACTGCAACCGCCACTGACACGGCAACTGCCACCGCGACGGCGACCCCAACTGTAACCGCGACGCCCACGGCGACTGCGACCGACACGGCAACCGCCACCGCGACCGCAACTCCAACGGCCACGGCAACAGCAACCGCAACGGCAACTGACACAGCCACCGCGACGGCGACGGCAACTGACACTGCGACCGCGACGGCCACGATCTGACGGCCACCGCGACCGCAACGGATACCGACCGACGGCTCACCGCGACGGCGACTCGACACTGCGACTGCGACGGCTACATCAACGCCGACCGCGACGGCCACGGCGACTGCGACCGACACCGCAACGGCGACCGCCACCGCGACCGTTACCGCGACGCCAACCTCAACTGCGACCGCGACTCCGACGGCGACGGCTACGCCGCTGCCGCTGACGGTCACGCCGTATTCGATTCAGTTTGCGTTCTCGACCTACGGCAATACCGGTACGACTACCGCGGTCCGCTTTATCACCGCGTCGAATACCACCAGCTCCCCGATCCTCATCGGCACCGTCACTACCGCGACCCTTACCGGGCCGAATCCGGGCGCGAATTTCCAGATCGCGTCGGATACCTGCTCCGGCACCAGCCTCGCGGGCGGCAGCTCATGCCAGGTCGGCCTGACTTTTACCGCCACCGGCGTCGGGAACTACACCGGCACCGCGACCATCCCGTCGAGCAGCCCGAACAGTCCGCAGACGGTTAACCTCAGCGGCACCGGCGTGCAGGCATCGATCACCCTCTCCCCGACCATCACCTTCGCCAACACCCAGGTGGGCATGACCAGCGCAACCAAGACTGCGACCGTGACCAATCCGAACTCGGTCGGGCTCACTATCAGCAGTGTCGCGACCTCGGGCGACTTCGCGGTCGTGACCGACGGATGCACCGGAGTGCTGCCGGCAAACAGCAGTTGCACCGTGACCGTATCCTTCACTCCGACCATGCAAGGCCCAGAGACGGGAGGTCTGATCATCACCAGCAACGCCAAGAACAGCCCGGCGACGATCACGCTGAAAGGTACCGGAACGCTGCTTGCGCCGACCTTCACGCCGACCCAACTCTCGTTCGGTACCGTGCCTCACGGCACGACCAGCCCGGACAAATTCGTCACGGTATCCAACCCCAACACCAGCGCTCCGGGCGGCACCATCAATATCAGCAGCATCACAACCAGCACTTCGGCGTTCGCGGTCGATGGCGCCAGCACTACCTGCACCAGCACCTTGGCGGGCGGCGCGTCGTGCACGATCGCGGTCAATTTCTCACCCCCCTCGTCGGGAGCGTTGTCCGCACAACTGATCATCATGGACAACGCGGCGACGGGCACTCAGAAGATCGGATTGTTCGGCACCGGCAGCTAAATGATTGCGGCGGTTGCGCTCAGATGAGAGCGCAACCGCCGATATTTCCGAAGCCTCTTCGCTCGTAAGCGCAGCCGCACCTGCGCTGCGCTTCGACTAGCCGGGATCAGTCTATTTCGACTTTCCCTTGAGCTTCACCTTTTTCGCTTTCTTCTGCGAGGGATCGTCGCTCGTGATCAATACCTGATCGCTGGTCGTTCCCTTCTGTGTCGGCGAATACACGATTGTCACATCGTGCGTTCCGCCGACGCCGATAGCGATTCCGTTTCCCCCGCCAATCTCCGCAAATGTCGGACTCTTCTTTGGCGAACTTACGCTGACGTGCAGCGTGCCGTTCCCGCCGTTGCCGATCGTAAAGGTCGCTGAGGCGGTCGCACCCGGCGCAGCTCTCAGGCTGAGTTTCTTCTTGTTGATTTTGAGACGCCCCGGCCCCGGCGATGGAGTAGCCGTCGGCGTCGCGGTGTGGCCGGCGGTAGTCGTGGGTGTCGCGGTGGCGCTTCGCGTCGGCGTAGCGGTACGCGTCGGCGTTGCGGAAGGCGTTCGCGTTGGCGTTGCCGACCTGGTTGCGGTTGCGGTGCTCGACGAGACTGCGTGGTCGAAGACGAGCACGCGGTTATTCCCGGAGTCGGCCACGTAGAGGGACTGGCTGGAGTCGAGCGCGAGGCCGTAAGAAAAAGACATCGCGATCACGGTGCCCGAGGTGAAGCCTGGTCCAAAAATCAGGGAAGGCGACGACGTATTGGTGAACGGCGGAGAATACTCGACAATCGACGAACTGCCGTCTGAAAAGTTCTGGCCCTGGCTGATGAACATGCCGCCGAGCGAAGTGATTGCGATGGCGAAGGCTCTCGCGGGCACCACTACATCCGGGCTGCTCTCGATCGCGGGGTTATTGTAAATCCCGATGCCCGCGCCGGCATGCGCACCGTCAAGGTACATGCGGCCCGCGGAATCAAATGCGATGCCGCCATCGGGCGCGCATATCGCGGTCGGATCGGCGTTCGAGCACGCATTGAAAGTGACCGCGTCAGGCTGACCGAAAACCTTGACCAGCTTGGGATTGCTCGCCGGACTGCTGAACTCGAGCACGCGATTGTAGCCCGCGTCGACGACGTACAGATTGCCCGCAGGGTCGAGCGCCAGACCGTTGGGCACGCAAAGCGTGGTCGCAGATGGCGTCGCGGCGCATCCGGCGGCAGTGAAATCGCCGTCCTGACCGGTAGTGAAGCTTCCGTTTTGTCCAATCACAACGCTGGCTACGAATCCGTCTGCCTCGCCCAGGCTGAACGGATTTGAGAAGACCAGCACGCGGCTGTTGCCGGTATCCGCCACGAACAGATTTCCGCTCGAATCGACGACCGCCGCGGTAGGAAACGCCAAAGTGCTGGCGGTCGGCGAATTGGAGTCAGTGCTGTCGAACAGATTTGGGTAGTACGAAAAGAAATCTGGCTGGCCGACGACCAGGTCGGCAGGAGAGAGCGGGTCCAGTGTAGTGACGTTCGCGTAGCCGAGCACACGGCTGTTTTGCGAGTCGACGATATAGAGTCGGTTGGGATTTGCGCTCAGGTCCGGCGCGATCCCCCACGGCGTCGAGTAGCCCTCGCCGTCGACCAGGTCGACGCCGTTGTGAACGAAACTAGCTTGCCCCAGCACTCGTCCCGAAAATCCTGAGACCGACGAGGTCAGCGGCGGTGCGAGCGCGAGCACGCGATTGTTCGCCGTATCCGCAATGTACAGGTTGCCGCTCTCATCGAATGCCAGCCCGCCTGCCAGACTCGAGGGGCCGACCGGCAACAACTCGAAATTGAGCATCTCCGCCAATCCTGCCTGGATACTCGATGGAACCGGGCATCCGGTCGCATCGAAGGCTCCGCATCGTCCGAGCACCAGGCTGGCGGCGCCCGGCGGATTCAGCGCGGTAGACAGGAATTCCAGCACGCGCTGATTACCCTCGTCCGCGATGTAGAGATTGCCGGAGTCGTCCAGCACGAGTCCGCCCGGCGAGAGCAGGGTACTGGCGCCTTCGCCGTGCGTTGCCTGGTAGTTGGTTGTGATGAACGATCCGTTCTGGCCGAATACCTCGTCGGCAGTGGTATCGCCCGCCGAGCCCGGGACGCCTGGCGATGTGCCGCCCTGCGCGGGAGCGAAAAATTCGAGCGCGCGATTGTTCGCCGAGTCTGACACGAACAAGTTGCCGCTGGTATCGAACCTCAGGCCAGCGTCGAATCCAGCAAAGCAAAGGCTGTCCGCCGTTGGAGCGGACGCGCCCAGGTTGCACGCGCTGCTGGTAAAGCTCGCCAATTGGCCGAGCACGACGCTCGCGGTGATGTTGCTTCCGCCCGCGATGGGATTGGCATACTTGACCACACGATTGTTGCCCGCATCGACGATCCACAGGTTATTGGCAGGGTCTATCGCGATAGCGGTGGGACTGCTCAACGTCGCTGCGCTGACGCCGGTGCAGCCGACACCTTCGCCGGTGAAATCGCCGCAGGTGCCGAACACCTCGTCAGCGACGTTGTCGGTGTTGAAGGGTTGATTATACTCGAGCACCCGATTCGCGCCGTTGTCCGCAACGAACAGGTTGCCGCTGGAGTCCACCGCAATACCGCTCGGATGAAACAGTGTGGAGTTCGTGAACCCTGACAAATAGTCGTTGATCGCGCCCGGATTGTGTTCGCCTAATATCAAATCGGCGTCCTTGCCATTGACAAATCCGGAAGCGTTCTGGTAGCCGAGGACCCGATTGTTGTTCCAGTCGGCGACGTACACATGGTTGGGCGTCACGCTGCGATCGATCGCGACTGCGACCGGAGAGTCGAGCCCGAATCGATTGATAAAGTTCGGTAGACTCTCGGTGAGATTGCCCTGGCCGAGAAAATCGTTGGGCGTCGGCTCCTGCGTCGCGACAGCCAGGGCTGCGAAAGCAGCTATCGCAATCACAATCGCGATTGCGATGGATCGCGGCATCTTCGTTATGCGCCTCAGCTTCATGATTGCAACCGCATTGCGGCAACCTCGAATGCGTGGCCAGGAAGATCGCGAGTCGGCGCCTGCTCATCGCTTTCCGGGAAATACGTGAATCTGAACTGCGCGAGGTACTCGCCAATCGCACGCCGCTTTTCGCTCTGCTTGGGAAGATCGAGCAGCAGGATGATTCGAGGATTGGCGCGCAACGTCTCGGCGGCGCCGCGCAGCACTGCGAGCTCCAAACCCTGGACATCAATTTTGATCATGTCGACGGAACCCAGCTGCTGCTCCATAACTATTCCATCCAGCGTCCTGGTCGGGACCTCTACCGTCCGGGTGCCATTGAATTCCGGCGACAGAGTGTGGGCTCCACTGGTCGAACCGATCTGCAGGGTGGCGGTACCGTCGGAGTCGCTGAGCGCGAGTTGCAGAACCTTGATATTGGGGTAAGCGTTGAGCGCGACGCTGCGCTGCAGCATCGAATGATTCTCGGGTTCCGGCTCGATCGAGATCACCTTGCCGGAGCTGCCGCTCAACCGCGCCGCCAACAGGGTAAAGTCGCCCTTGTTCGCACCGACGTCGATAAACGTCATGCCGGGGCGCAGATGCTTTCGAATCAGCGCGTGCTTGGCAGGTTCGTAGGACCTCATCGCGCGCTGAACCATCGCCGACGATTCGTGAAGGTTCAGGAAAATCTGCCCGCCCTCGACCCGGTAAATTTCGTAGCGGTTCGGGGCCAGCCGCGAGAGCATCCGGTAAACCCGATAGCGGCGGGGCGCGAGGCTGCACAGCGTCTGCATCAACATTGCAGACTTTCGCGCGCAGCGCGCTCACAACCCAGCGTATGGATCTGAAAGCGGAGCGAACTTGATGCCCCGATGAACACTACCCCCGAACATCAACTACAAATCTGAGCAGATTGCAATGTAAAATCTGACGCACCGAGCGTATTGACCGGTACGGATTTTCCCCGATCTTTTCCGTCTTAGAGTTGGCGACTCGCCCCTAGTGCAACGATGCCGTCCCCTTTCGAGGACGGCATCGCGCGTTTGGTTTACCCAGGCATCGTCGGTTGCTTCAGTGTCATGGCAAGAGCGCCGACGCTGGAGAATTGGCCGGGGTCGGAGGTGTTGCCGCCGTTCCCAGCGTCCAGGTTCCAGTGCTCGGATTGAACAGCTCGTAGTAGTCGGTCTGGCCAGCCATACCGCACAGTGTGCCGCCCTCTGCACTGCCAATCGCTGCCGAAGACAGGCTTCCGACCGCGCATTCGCCGCCTATCACCACCAGGTCGCCCGAGTTCGAACCCGCATTGAGAATAGCGAAGCCGTAGCCGCCGCGAGACTGATGCAGCGCACCAGTCGCCGTGAACACGGTCGTCGTCGGATCGTACAGGTCGGTCTCGGTTTGCGTGGTCTGGTGGATGTCCGTGGTCGCTTCGCAGACCGGGAAATTCGGCGTGGTGCCATCAGTAGTCTCGGCGTCGATGCCGCCGGCAAAGATAGCCAGGCCCGAATCGGTGCCGCTAGTGAACAGCGAACCAGCCGCGATTCGTTTTACATTCATGCCCCCTGCCGCGCCCGGCGTTGCCGACGATCCTGTGGTCAGCGTCCACGACGGTACCGTTGGATCGTAAACCTCAGCCGAGCTGTTGGTCGTAAACGCCAACGCAGTAGCCGGGGTCGCTGCGCATGCTGCTGACGCTCCAGTCAAACCGCCGGCTATCAGAATATTGCCATTGGGCAGGGTGACTATTCCCGGCAGCTCGCGCGCCACGTTCATCGACACGGTCTGACTGAACGTCGCTGTGGCCGGGTCGAAGAGGAACGCCTGCGGAGAGGACTGGCCGAGGAACACGATGTAATCGCCGCCCGCGACCAGCACTTTGCCGTTATTCAGCAGCGCTGCATCAGAATCGACCAGGCCGCACTGCGCCGTGTCGGCTGCCGCAAAGCCGCCAGTTCCAGCCGTCAGGCCCAACGCTGCGGTGTACTGGAAGGTGGTGCCGCTGGGAATTGCGGTTACGGCGAAGATTCCGTTGTATCCCGTAACGCTAACGCCGATGACGGTGACGTTGTTGCCAACGATCAGCCCGGGCGGATTCGCCGCGCTGGTGATAGTTACCGTCGTTCCGCTTTCAGACGCGGACGTAATCGGACTTTCAGTCCCACCGCAGTTTGCCGGAAGTCCGGTCGTGCATGACGGAGGCGTGGTTCCCGCTGCGCATCCCGGAATCGATCCGGTCGCGGTGAAGCTGTCGGCCACCGGATCGTAAATCTCTGCGGTGTTCTGCGCCACCTGTCCGAACGGAGCGCATCCCGGCGGCGGTGTCGAGAGCGACAGGAATGTACTACCGCTCGATCCGCCTGTGATCAGTACCTTGCCGTCCAGCGACGTGCCCGACCCGCTGATCAAAGTCGCCGTCGCGCCGCTGCGCGCGGTCGTCATCACGCCGCCGCTGCCCGCACCAGCCAGCGTAAACTGTTCGGTACTCTCACTATACAGCTCTGCCGTATTGAGTGCGTCGCACTGGAAGCCACTGAACGATGACCCTCCGCACAGGCCGCCGGGACCGTAGGTCTTGGCAGCGCAATGCGATCCGCCTGCTATCAGGGTCTTTCCATTGGGCAGTACGACTGCGGTCGAACTCGCTTCGCGCGCGGTGTTAAGCGAACCCACCGACAAGAAGGCATCGCTCAGGACCTGGTAGATCTCGGCCGCGGCCGTCGAATTGGTTGAAGTTGAGAGCGGGATAAAGCCGCTCAGCAGCCCGCCTGTGTCGCCACCCGCGACCAGGATGTCACCCGCGTTGGGCACAATGGTCGGGGTTGCGGTCGGCGTCGCCGTCGAGGTCGCCGTAGCCGTTGCAGTCTTGGACGGCGTCGCAGTCCTGGTCCGGGTCGGCGTCGCAGTCCTGGTCGCAGTCGCCGTCGAGCTCGCGCTGGCGGTGGCAGTCGGGCTCGCACTGGGCGTCGCGGATGGTGTCGCGGTAGCAGTTGCGGTCGGCGTCGCGGTCGATGTCGGTGTCGAAGTATTGGTGGCGGTGGCAGTCGAGGTCGCCGTCGCCGTCGCTGTTGATGTTGCAGTCGCGGTCGCTGTTGGCGTTGCCGTCAGCGTGGCGGTGGCGGTTGAAGTTGCGGTCAAGGTCGCAGTTGCCGTCGCCGTTGAAGTGTCAGTTGCGGTTGCCGTCGCGGTCGGCGTTGCGGTCGCGGTCGCAGTCGACGTCGCCGTCGCGGTGGCGGTTGACGTTGCGGTCGCGGTCGGCGTTGCCGTCAACGTGTCCGTCGCGGTTGGCGTCGCGGTCAGGGTCGCAGTTGCCGTCGCCGTTGAAGTGGCAGTCTCGGTTGGCGTCGCGGTCGACGTTGAGGTCGACGTTGAGGTCGCCGTCGCCGTATCGGTAGCCGTTGGAGTCGCCGTTGGCGTATCGGTGGGTGTTGCAGTCGCCACCGTGCCGAACGCTATGCCGACCAGGCTGGCCGTTTGGGTGTTCCGTTGTCCGTTATCGGTGAAGGTTAGTTTTCCGGTTTCGGTGGTTCCGTTCGGATTGGTGTCGGTCGTCGGATTGAACGTCACCGATACCTGGCAAGTCGAATTCGCGGGCACCGAGCCGTCACAGGTATTCGCCGTGATGGCGTATGGACCGCTGGTGGCGATCGACGTGAAGGTCACAGGCACCACGTTGGAATTGGTAAGCGTCACCGTTTGCGGTGCCGAGATCGTACCGACCTGAACCCTTCCGAACGAGAGAGATGTCGGCGACAAGGTTGGAGTGATTATATATCCGACGCCTGACAAGGCGACCGTCTGCGTGGGCACATACGCATCGTCGGTGATCGTGACTTTCCCGGTTCTCGTCCCGGTCTGCGTGGGTGTAAAAATCACCGAAAAACTGCATGTCCCGCCGGCCGCGACCTGCGTCCCGCTGCAAGTGTCACTAGACAAAGTGAAGTCGCCCGAAGGCACGACGCTGGTGACACTGAGCGGAACCTGGTTGGGGTTGGTCAAAGTGACTGACTGCGCGGCGCTCGGAACCTGGAGCGGTTGGAGACCAAAGCTCAGATGCGTCGGTGAGTAAGTCGGCTTCAAGATGATGCCGTCGCCGGAAACGGGGACCGACTGCGTCGCGGGATCGGCGTTGTCGGTGACGACTATATTTGCTGTGACGACTCCGGCTGCAGCAGGAGTGAAGGTCACGCCAAAGCTGCAGGTGCCGGACGCCGCAACCTGCGTTCCGCTGCACGTGTCGGCACTCACGGTGAAGTCGCCGTTTGACGAGGCGACGCTGCTAACGCTCAAGGGAACCAGATTCGGGTTAGTCAGGACTACGGTCTTCGTAGCACTGGGTACCTGCACTGCCTCGAGACCGAAACTCAGGCGAGTGGGATTAAAAGTCGGCTTCACCAGGATACCGGTGCCCGAGAGATTGACGGTTTGCGGGCTGTTGGCGGCGGCGTCGCTGATCGTCAGCGTCCCCGTGCGCGTCCCGGTCTGGCTCGGCGTGAAGATCACGCTGACGACGCAATTTGCCGATGGGGCAAGCATCATGCCGCTGCATCCGTCGTTCGATAGGGAGAAATCTCCGGCCGACGGCGTTACGTTGTCAATCTGCAGCGCAAAGGCGTTCGGATTGGTGAGGGTCACGCTCTTAGCGGCAGAGGTTGTGTCCACTTCCTGATTGGGAAACGAAAGCGAAAGCGGGCTGATGGTTATCCTCGTCGTGGCGTATGCCGGCACGGCGCTGAAGCTGGACAACAGTGCAACGGTAGCGAGCGCGATGGTGACGAATCGCGCAGAACGAAAATCAGCTGAAGCTTGGTTAAATCGACTTAGCCACCCATTCATAGTTTTCCCCTCCCAAGTGCGACTCGGGCTGCTTCAGTCTCCGATGCGATGGACCCAGACCCCTCCACAGGAGCGCGTGACGAGGTGATCAGCCGCTGCGGTGCGGCACGACGATTTCCAGCTGCCTTTACCTTTCGGATGCTGGTTACGTCTTATTGCCTTCGGGCTACTAGCATCGAAGTAGGCAAATTGCAAAGGTTGCCCAATAGAGTGGACAAGGACGAATTCCCGCGCATTGCGACCCAGCATAGGTAGAGTGAGCGTGAAAGTCCTGCTGATTTCACGTCTCCACCGCGTCCCCGCAATCAGCGCACAAAGCAAAGGTAGGCATGACGATCAACCGAACGCCTTCGGAGCGTCGGTAGCGATAGTTATGAAACTAACTTCACAGGAAAACTGTGGACTAGGGAGCTTTCTTCCAGACTCCCAGGATTGATTTGCCTATCGCGTAGTTCAAAGCGCGGTCCGTATATCTCGATATTGGAACCATCGCGCGGTCCCAGAATTGGATCTGGGCTTTGCTTGGGACGGGCGAGCGCAGGAAGAGCTTGTTCCCCAACGACGCCAATAAGCCTGCCGAGTCCAGGTAGATACATTTTATTTCGCGCAGAGACTCAGGCACGACAGTGCGGAGGGAATTTTTTGAATAGCGACGATAGTGGCCGATCGACGCGTCAAAAGGCGTGAACAGCCACTGAAGTGCCGGGGCCAATATAACCAGCGTACCGTTCGGCTTCAGGTGCAACGCGGCGCGCGCGAGCTCGGCCGCGTCTCCTTCTATATGTTCGAGGACATCCATATACAGGATGCTATCGAACAGCTCCCCCGGTCCTAGATCGGACAAGGTGCCGACTATAACTTCGCAGTTGGTCAGGCCCGGAGGCAGGCTCGGCTTGATCCGATCCGCAAGCGCCCGATCGGGTTCCAGGCATACCCATCTCTTCTGGGTGCCGTCATTGAACGTCCCGGTTGCCGCACCCATCCCCGCGCCAACCTCCAGGATATCGCCGGACAAATAGGGCCGCAGGTGGGAATGCACATAGGACTTCCAGGTTGTCGCGCCCGCAAACAGTTCCAGCTCGTTGCCGACGTAGACGAAGTCAGTCATGTCGATGAAAACCGCTCGACTCTGCCGGGACCGTGCTGAACACAGACGCAGAGTATAGGCCGCGAAAGCGCTTGCCAAGGAAGGTGTCAGGAGCCTGTCGTCTATCAGAACGAAGCAACTATCGCGGCGCGGATCGCGGTTGGCGGCCCGATTCAGGGGAAATGTCGAAACTGATTGCGCGCTTTAATTGAGGCGGGTCGTGACGACGCTGCCGTCCAGGCAGCGCGCCGCCTTCACCGTGTCGAGCAGATATTCCACCGCCCCTTGCAATTCTTCGAGCGACGCGGATCCGTCGGGCGTGACCAGCGATTGCACACCGTCGTAGGCCTCTGCGACCGATTCAGGGATCTGCGAAATAAGCATGCGCTTCGCGCTCATATGACGTTCTCCAAGGTGGACTTACCACTTGGACGGATCTACCCACCGAAATATTTCCGAAGCAATCTTCAAGCCAAGGTGCGAGAACGCGCCAAACCGACCTCTGCTCGAAGGAAACTTCAACGTACTTGCATAGACGATGCGATCGAGCTGCCGAATTTTTGGCAACGTACCGCCGAATGGGGCAGCATCGAAATGAAAAATGCTCCACGAGGCGCGCGATCGTCTCCGACGCTATGCCGCTCGCCGACGCCGCCCGGACACGCCGGCGTCCAGAACCCGCAGGTCGGCCGATGGCGTCGTCGCCGCGGATGGGTTGCGCACATTGGCCGCAATCGCGCCGTCATTTAACAAAATGTAGAGACGCCCGCGCCGCGAAATTTCGCCTTGCTTGATCAAGTCCGCCATCAGCCGGCTCACCATCGGGCGCGAGCAGCCGATCATTTCTGCAAGCTCCCCATGCGCCGGCTCGAAAGTCAGCGCTATACCCTCGTCATCCGGCGCTCCAAATTTTCGTCCGAGCTGAGCCAGCATCAGCTCGAGTCGCTCGCGAAACGACATCGCCAGTAAGCTCGCGTAGTATTGAACTTGTCCCGACCACGCGGAGTTCATCCGCTCTGAAATCTCGAGCACTGTCGCGGAATCGAGCGAGGTCAGCAGATCGCGGACGCGCTGGCGGGTAATCATCGCGATCACGCATTTGCTGACCGCTTGCGCTTCGAAGCGGCGAATCCACTGGCCCTTTTCATTGATCTGATCCGCGCCTCCCAGCAGGTCGCCCGCCGTCGCCAACTGAACCACAATCCGATTTCCGTTCGGAGCGGGGCAGCTCTCCTTCACCAGGCCTTTAACGACCCAGAAAATTATGTCGGCGGGCGCTCCCTGGCAAAAGATCATCGTGCCCGCCGCATAAGTCAGATTGCTGTGATATTCGAGAATCTCGCGCACGATTTCGGAGGGAACCTTCCACGACAAGAGCTGCACCTCGAACCGATTCCCTGCTTCATGTGGCTTCGAAGTATTCATTGATCACCTACTTCATGCGATCGCATTGATGCGACAGCGGGCGACGCGCACGGCGGGCGGCACCCCCGTGGTTTCCCCTGCTAGTCGTCGTCTGATTTGGCAAACTCCCCAAATTCAAACCGTAATCTGTCAGAATTTTTTTCGATCGATCCGGACGTGATCTATAAGCCGCCTATCATCTCACATGCAAGAGTAGGCCTTTACCCACTCGGTCCAACGACATTAATCCAGACCCGCATCTAGCCCAGCCCCAACGATTCAGAGCACCGCCGCGCTGTTGCACTTCTGAAGCTCTTCCCCTCTCCAGAAGGAGAACTTTGCGTAACTAATGCCGAACGCCTAAGCGTCCGGCGAGATTCTTCGCTACAGCAACTTTCGCTCAGAATGACACGTGAGGCGGCCCGATTTTTGAGTCATCCTGAGCACAGCGAAGGATCTCGCGCTTCCAGCGCGCTTCGCTCCATCGCTGATATATGGGTTACCCAAAGCTCTCCAGAAGCGAGAGGGGTTAGGGGAGAGGTTCCAAAACCGAGCGAAGCTTATTCGGACCTTCCGAAAAAAACTACTACTACTGCCGTCCCCACTTGTGCTGTTGCCTCAAAGGAATACTCCGTCGGCTCGCCGCCGCCGTCTGGATGCTCGGCGGTACGTTCCCGTTCTGGATTCGTGGCACTTCTTTCACCGAGGCCTCAATCGCGCCGCCGCTCAGCAGAATATATTTGCGCTCGCGCCGTCCGACTTCCCCATCCTCGACCAGCTCCGTCAGTACGCGCCCCACCACCGGCCGCGAGCTCCCGATCATCTCCGCCAAATCAGAATGAGTCGGCTCGAATGTAAGCAGAATGCCGTCGCTGTCCGGTACGCCAAACTTGCGTCCCAACTCCGCCATCACCATTTCGATTCGCTCGCGATACGACAGCCCGAGGAAGGTCGCATAGTACTGGACCCATTCCGCGGCCGCCGAGTTCATCCGCTCCGTCAGCGACAGCAGTTCCTCGGGGGGCATGTTCTTCAGCAAATTGCGCACGTGGTCGCGCGTGACAATGGCGATCACGCACTCGCTTGCGGCCCATGCCTCGAAGCGCCGCACCCATTGCCCCGAGTTGTTGAGGCGGTCGGCGAGCCCCAGAATGTCGCCGGCCGTCGCGAGCCGCACCAGAGTTTGCGAGCCGTTCGGATTCGGGCAGACCTCGCGCACCACGCCTTTGACCACCCACAGCACGATGTCGGCGGGCGAACCCTGGTTGAAGATCAGCTTGCCCGGCGAATAGCTGAGTTCGCTGTGATGCCTGGTCAAGTCGCGTGCGGTCTCCTCAGGAATCCCCCACGAGAAAAGTCCCGCCTCGAACACGTTGGCCCGGTTGAGCAACGGGCTTCCATTCATCTGCGACTCCTTTGTGTCATCCTGACGACGCGAGCAACGCGAGGGGAGGAAGGACCTCGGATAGCTTCGCGCAAGCGAAGCCGGTTCCGGTTTCTGAGTTGGCGCATCCAATCCTGGTTTGGTTTTCATCGAGTTCGGTTCCCTTTGTCCGCGAAAAATGTGGCGGCCCGGGGTCCCCCACTCCAGTGTGCCCAGCGCAACATCCCCCGACGTCGCGCAGCCACTCTCCGTAGGCGGGCCGCCACTGTCACATCAGCAAAGGACATGCCCAAATGAACGCGATTGAACGATTTCACCCCTGAAACGCCACAACCTCGCGTCAGATGGGCAAAATCTTGCTCACACGATGTCAGTCGCAGATTCGCATCAAGCGATTCGCGGCCATTTATATGGAGTCTGCGGGGGAGCGTGGGTCAAAATTCCCACTCGCGCAGCGTCATTGTTCCCGACAACGGGCGAGGTAGTTGAACGCCGCCTCCCCCGAAAAGAACCTTTGAGCAAAATGGCGTCCTCGCCATTTTGCGACTATCACTGGGTGCAGGGGTCACCCCTGCCGCGGAAGCGTGAAACCCGCGCAGGGTTTCACATATAAGTGATGTACTGTTTGTAGCGCGATTTCGAGGAGCGCTGTCTGTGAGAATCGGCACTCGCCTGACGATCGTCCTGATGCTGTGCGTGATCCCGGTGATCGCGGCGTACGCGTATTGGACCGTCGCGCAGTCCAATGTCTATGTGAACGAGCTGAAGCAATCGGCGCGCGCGATCAGCAACGGCCTGGCGCCTTCGGTTGACGATGAACTCGTCGCCAACGAGTTCGATAAAATTGACGACGCATTCCGCAAGATGGACGCGGAAGGAACCCGCAGCGCGCTGCTTCGAAAGGACGGCACGCTCTGGCACTCGCTGCCCGACTTCCCCGCTGAACTCGTCGATGCGGCCCGGGTGCAACTTGTCGCGCAACATCAGTCGGCGGAGTTCGGACCAACCTCAGGTGCGAAGAACTGGTTCTGCGAATTGGTTCCGCTCAAGGGCAAGAATGGAGACGTCATCGGATACCTGCTCGAAGTCCAGGACTGGACCAAGGTCGCGCGCGACAACCGCGCACATGCGATCGCGGCGATCGTCGTCGCAATCATCCTGATGGCCGTCGTCGCCACCGTCATCCCCGCAATGGTAAATCGCTACGTCTCGCGGCCGCTGGCCGATCTGTCGGCGAAGGTGATGAAGTTTTCGTCGGACGATTCCAAAAGCGCCGCGGGCAGTGAAGTAGAATTGCTCGGCGAAGAATTCCGCAGGCTCGATCAGCGACTCGATAGCGCGCGCACCGAACTCGAGGACCGGCATCGGCGCGAATTGGAACTCGAGCGTGAGTTACAGCGCGCAGACCGCCTCGCGACGATTGGTGCGTTGGCCGCCGGGCTCGCGCATGAGATCGGCACTCCGATGGGTGTGATACGCGTGCGCGCCGAGGCGCTTCAGAATGACGAGACAATGCCGGCGGACTCGCGCGTCAAGCTCGGCATCATAGTCCGCCAGATCGATCGGATCGCCCGAATCGTGCGGATGCTGCTGGACTACGCGCGCAAGAGCGAATCGCACAAGGCCATTTGCGATCTAAGAACGATCGCAGAGCGCGCATTGGCGCTGCTGGAGCCGGAATCCGCACGCCGCGGCGTCAGAACCGTCGCGCGACTCGGCGAGGATACCTTGATGGTAAATTGCGACGCCGATCAGCTCGAGCAGGTCTTCGTCAATCTGATCATGAACGCGCTCGACGCGATGAATCGCAGCGGCGGAATCCTGCGCGTGACCGCAAGTTCTGAAAAAAACAACAACGGCTCGCGCGCGACGCTCGCGTTCGAGGACACTGGCGCCGGCGTCGCGCCCGAAAACGAGGACCGCCTCTTCACTCCGTTCTTCACCACCAAGGAGCCGGGCAAGGGCACCGGGATGGGCCTCGCGGTCAGCCAGTCTATAGTGCGGGAGCACGACGGCGAGATAACCTTCAGCACGAACGCGTCGGGGTCGCGATTCGTCGTCGCGGTCCCGATGGCGTCAAGCGAGATCGTCGAACATGAGCGCGGACCCCGGCAACAGCGGCGTGCATAACGCGCACGCCACCATCCTGGTGGTTGACGACGACCACGACATGGTCGCTGCGCTATGCGACATCCTGCGCCAGGCCGGATACCAAACACTGAGCGCGCATTCCGGGCATGAGGCGATCGCGATCGTCGAGCGCGAATCCCCCGACGTGCTGATTTCCGATCTCCGGATGGCCGGGATGAGCGGGCATGGCTTGCAAGCCGAGGTGAAGCGGCTCGCGCCCAACCTGCCGGTGATCATCATCACTGCGTTCGGCTCGATTCAGACTGCGGTCGAGTCGATGAAGCTCGGCGCCTTCGACTACATCACCAAGCCCTTCAGCAACAGCGAGTTGCTGCTGATCGTTGCGCGCGCGCTGGAAAATCGAGACCTGCGCAACGAAGTCAAGCGGCTGCGAATCGAACTCGCGCGCAATCACGGCCTGGAAAATATAATCGCCGCCAATCCGAAGATGACCGCGCTGCTGAGCAAGCTCGCGCAGGTCGCCGACAGCAACGCGAGCGTGCTGATCACCGGCGAGAGCGGCACCGGCAAGGATCTTCTGGCGCGCGCGCTTCACTTCCTGAGCCCGCGGCACAACGGCCCGTTCGTGCCGGTCAATTGCGCCGCGATTCCCGAGAGCCTGATCGAGAGCGAGTTGTTCGGGCACGCGCGCGGCGCATTCACCGACGCCAAGCAGAGCAAGCTCGGCCTGTTCGTCGCGGCCAGTCACGGCACTTTGTTCCTCGACGAAATTGGCGAGATGCTCCCGTCGGTTCAAGCGAAGCTGCTCCGGGTCATCGAGGACAAACGCGTGCGTCCACTCGGCGCGACCGAAGAGACCACTGTCGATGTGCGCGTGATCGCGGCGACCAACGCCGATTTGGAAAAAGCAGTCGCCGACGGCCGCTTCCGCTCGGATCTATTTTATCGCATCGCGACCGTCACGATGGCGGTGCCGCCGCTGCGCGATCGTCCCGAAGACATCCCGCTGTTGATCAAGCACTTCCTGACGCGAGCGAGCACCGAAGCGGGCAGAGCATCACCGCAACTCGATACCGAAACGATGGACCTCTTCACGCACTACCGATGGCCCGGGAACATCCGCGAGCTGCAGAACGCAATTCAGCAGGCAGTCATCCTCTGCTCCGGCGATAAGATCACGCGCGCCGATTTGCCCAGCCGAATCACCGGCGACCACCAGGCACCAACCCACCTCGAACAACTGGCATCGCGCCGGATGGCTCTGGAAGCCGTCGAGCGCGAGTACGCGCGCGCCGTGCTCGCTTCGGTCAACGGTCATCGCGGCGAGGCCGCCGCAATCCTCGGCGTCGACCGCAAAACCCTGACCCGCAAGCTGGAAGAACCGGACTGAAAATATTGCTTAGCGGACTCGGATCGAATGGAGCTTCTTCGCGAGGTTGCCGCGTCGAGTCACTTTGATTTGTTCGAGGCCCAGCCACGATGCCATCGTGACCAGTTCGCGCATCAACGGCTCGGCCACCGCGCTCGATCGAACGCGGGGTTCGCAATGCGCGCCTTGCACCAGCAGCGTCCGCGTCGCGCGATCGGATTTCAAATCGACGCGTGCGACCAGCCGGTCTTTCAGCAGGAAGGGCAACACGTAGTATCCGTACTTGCGATTTACCAACGGAGTGTAAATCTCGATTCGGTAGCGGAAGCCGAAGATTCTTTCTGTGCGCGCGCGCTCCCAGATGAGCGAGTCGAACGGAGAGAGCAGCGCGCTCGCGTCCACTTTGCGCGGCGACTTCGCATCGCGCGCGACAAAGGCCGGCTCGCGCCATCCTTCGGCGCTGACGGGAATCAACTCTCCCGCCTCGACCAATTCCTTGATGCGCGGCCTCCCAGACCCGATGCGGATGCGAAAGTAGTCGCAAAGATCTCTCTCAGTGCCGACGCCGAGCGCGCGCGCCGAGATTCGCATGAGCGCTCGCTGCGCATCTTCGATCGCAGGCGTCGGCATCGCGAGCACTCGCGCCGGAATCACTCGCTCTGGCAGATCGTACAGGCGCTCGAAGCCTCGACGTCCCGCCGCCGCGACGCGACCCGCGGCGAACAGCGCCTCGAGCGCGTGCTTGCCGTCGCTCCATCCCCACCATCCGCCCTTGCTCGCACCCGCCCCGCTAATCTCGCGAGCCGCGAGCGGGCCGCGCTCGCGAATCTCATCGAGCGCCGCCTGCATGAAGCCCGGGCGCGCGCGACTGAGACGCCCAAAAATATCCTGGTTCTTGTCGGCCGCCTGCGCCATCCGCCAACGCAGCAGCGGATGCAGTTCGAACGGCATCAACGACGCCATGTGCCCCCAATATTCGAACAGCTCGCGAGTGGCCGGCGTGCCGAGCCACGACGAGTCGAGCAGTTCCGGCGAATAAGCTGCCGAGGCGCGAAAAGAGCGGCATGTAGTGCGATCGCACCAGCACGTTTACCGAATCGATTTGCAACAGTCCGATCTGCGCGATGACGCGTCGCAAATGCCGACGATCGAGACGCCCCGATGGCCGCGGCTCCGCAAACCCCTGCGCCGCAAGCGCAATCCGTCGCGCTTCATCCGCCGATATTTTTGCTTTCACTTGCTCACAGGGATTTTTCGGCCGGACTTTGCGTTGATCCACTACTGGGTATTGCCGGACGGGACTATATTTGGTTTCAACCGCATATAAACAAGGAGGGCGATATGGGCAATCCGGACCTCGTCGCACTTTGGGAAGCGCACTGCCGCTACGAGTTCGAGACACGAGACGTTGACGCCACGATGGCCACGATGGTGGGGGCGCCCTACGTCAACCACATCCCGACCATGACCGGGGGCGTCGGGCACGATCAGCTGAAGCGCTTCTACAAATATCATTTCATCGGCGTAAATCCGCCGGATTTTCGGCTCACGCCCATCAGCCGCACGGTCGGCGCCAGCTGCATCGTCGATGAGTTCATCATGCACTTCACGCATACGAAGGTGATGGACTGGATGCTGCCGGGCGTGCCGCCGACGGGCAGGCATGTCGAGATTCCAACCGTCGCCATCGTTCAGTTCGAAGGCGACAAGCTGGTCCACGAGCATATCTACTGGGACCAGGCCTCGGTTCTTGTGCAAGTCGGCCTGCTCGATCCAGCCGGCTTGCCGGTCGCCGGCGTCGAGACCGCACGCAAAGTCGTCGACAAAACGCGGCCAAGCAACGAGCTTATGACCCGGTGGGCCGAGAGCAAGGGCAAAGCGCTGTAGCGGCGGGCTCGCGGATCGTTTGTAGCTAACGCATCGCGAAAAGATTACTTCTAACTTCCAATGACCACTGCAAATTCTCACAAGCTCGCAAGCGATCAGGCCGCCGCTTCATTGGTCGCGCCCGATTGCCGCGGGATGAACTTTTACCGCATCGACCGCGGGCTCCGCGACCTGCTCGATCTTCATATGGAGCCGCAGTTGCGTGAGGCGATGGAACCGCATCTCGATCGCCTCGGCCAGCTTGCCGGAGGACGGCTCGATGAACTTGCGGAAATTGCCGATAAGCATCCGCCCGTGCTTCATTCGCGCGATCGTTTCGGACGCGACGAGGATTGGGTCGAGTTCCATCCGGCCTATCGCGAGATGGAGCGAATCGGTTTCGGCGAATTCGGACTTCATGCGATGGCGCATCGGCCCGGCGTGCTCGGATGGCCCGCGCCGCTGCCCTACATCGCGAAGTACGCGTTCCAGTATCTGTTCGTGCAGGCCGAGTTTGGCCTGATGTGCCCAATTAGCGTGACCGATACCGGCGCGGTGCTGGTCGAGAACTACGGCAGCGACGACCTCAAGACGCGCTACCTCGGCCGCATGCTCTCGCAGAACATGGACGAAATTTTCAAAGGCGCGCAGTACATGACCGAGCGCGCCGGCGGCTCCGACCTCGGCAACAGCGCAGTGACCGCGAAGCGCGAGGGCGATTTCTGGCGGCTCTACGGCGACAAGTGGTTCTGCTCCGCCGTTGACGGCGACGTCGTGTTGCTGCTCGCGCGTCCCGAAGGCGCTTCCAGCGGCTCGAAGGGGCTCGGACTCTTCCTGATGCCGCGGCGATTGGAAAACGGCGAGCGCAACAATTATCGAATCGCGCGGCTCAAGGACAAATTCGGCACGCGCTCGATGGCGAGCGGCGAAGTCGTGCTCGAAGGCGCAATCGCGTATCAACTCGGCGCGCTCGACCGCGGCCTGCGCCAGATGATGGACATGGTGAATCTCAGCCGCATGTCGCACGGCGCGCGCGCCGCCGGCATGATGCGCCGATGCCTCAACGAGTCGCTCGCAGTCGCGCGTCATCGCGCGGCGTTCGGCAAACCGATCATCGAGCATCCACTGTTGCGGCGCCAGTTGATGAAGCTGATGGTGCCGACCGAGCAGGCGCTTTCGGTTTTCACCTATGACGCGACAATGATGGATCGCGCGCATGCTGGCGACGCGGAAGCCGAGCGCGTGATGCGTATTCTGACCGCGGTGCTGAAGTTCCGCGCATGCCGCGACAACATCCGCGTCGCGACCGGCGCAATGGAAGTGCGCGGCGGCAACGGCTACATCGAGGATTGGGTCAACTCGCGGCTCATCCGCGACGCGCACATCGGCGTGCTGTGGGAGGGCACCAGCAATATCAACGCGCTCGACGTGATCAATCGCGCCGTCGCCAAATCCGCCGGCCACGAAACGCTCGGGCGCGCGCTCAAAGCGAAACTTCAGGCTGCGAGCGCAGCGCCTGCGGCCTTCCGTTCTGAAATCGAAAAGCTAATCGATCGCGCAGTCGCATTCGCCGGCGATGTCGCCGCAAAGCCAAAGCATGAACGATTGGCTCGCCTCGCGACCGACGCCCTCTACAATGTAGCGAGCGCAGCGCTGATGACGTGGGAAGGAGCGACCGCCGGCGCCAACGGCCACGACGCGCGCCGCATGATCCTCGCACGCATGGTCGTCGAGCACCGCCTGCGCCCCGAAGATCCACTGGAGATTCCTGCGTCAGACTGGGAGGAAGACGCGATCACCGCGCTCCTCGACCCGGCCGCAGTGTCGCTCGACCGAGCCGCGCAGCTTGTGACTTCCTAGTTCCGGAGCCACCCCGCGATTTTCTGGTGGATGCCCACCGGGTCGGCGGCCTGGAATGCGTGGCCTGCGCCGGGAATTATGTACATCTCGGCTTGCGGAATTTTGCTCTTGATGATGTTCGCGTTCTCCGGCAGCACCAGCACGTCCTTGTCGCCGTGGACGATCAGCACCGGACATTTGATTTGCCCCAGCCGGTCGTACGCATTGAAGGTCTGGATTCCCGCGAACGCGCGGTCCGCGGTTTCCGGCGGCGTCGGCGGCATCATCTTCGCTCCCGCGACCATCATCTGTTTGATCTCGGGATGCTGCGCGACGAATTCCGGCGGCATGAGCGCGGGCAGCAGGATGTCGAAGCCTTTTTCGGGATCGGTCGCCATGATCCTGTTCGCGGTCATCAGGCGCTCGAGGATTTCCGGCGACGCCATCTTCGCGGTCGTGCCGCCAGCCATCGTGCATCCGAGCACGACTTTGCTGACCTGCTCCGGATGCCGCAGCGTTAGCTCCTGCGCGATCATTCCGCCCATCGAGACGCCGAACACTTTTGCTTTTGCGATCCCGAGCGCCTTGAGCAGATTGCTCGCGTCATCGGCCATCGCCTCGACGGTGTAGATACCCTCGGGCTTGTCGCTGAGTCCGGTTCCGCGATTGTCAAAGTAGATACTCTTGAAGCCGCTGAAAAATGGCAGCGACGGAATCCATCCGGCGCCCGACATTCCGAATCCCATGATCAGCAGCAACGGCTCGCCGTCGCCGAACGTGTCGTAGTTGATATTGATGTTGCCGGCTTTGATTAATGGCATCGCGAGAATTTCCTCCAGCGAAAAAAGAAGGCGGAATCTTAAATCGCGCGCGAAAAGATCGCGCGCTGAATTAGGACCCTCACCTTGATCCTCTCCCATTCTGGGAGAGGGGATACTACACGAGCTTCAGGATGCTCTCGGGATGCTGTTCGTTGGGATCGACGCCGGGCTCCATCGTGTACACGACCGATTTGTCGACCACCAATTGTCCGTCGTCGCCGACGTAGATCTTGAATCGATCCATCGGGCGCGGCGCCGGCCCTTCGAAGTTGAGCCCGCTGATGTAATAGCCGGAGCCGTGGCATGGACACTTGAACTTCTGCTCGGTCTTGAGCCATCGCGGCGTGCATCCGAGATGAGTGCATTTGGCGAAGATTGCGTAGAAGCCCGCCTTGGTTCGGATGATCCAGGTGCGGAAATCCTGCTTGAATTTTTCGCTGACCTCGCCGACCACGTAGTCGTCGGGCAAGCCGGCTTTGAACTTCGATGGCGGCAGGAAGAGCACGCGCGGGAACGCCGATCGCACCGCGGCGAGCAGTCCGATCAGCGAGAAGACGCCGAACCCCGACCATCCGAGCACGCCCAGAAAATCGCGACGGCTCCACAGCGTGCCGATCTCAGCTTTTTCCTTGTCGCGTTTCGCGCGCTCTTTTGCCTGCTCGTCCTCGCGCCACTTTTTCAGTTCGGCGGGATCGGTCGGAGCCTTTTCCTTGAGTGCAACAGCCATCTAAGTGACGCAACCTCCCACGTCGCGACGAGCGTACATTAGCTCATCCACATCTCATTGGACGTTTCTGATTAGCAAAAATTCTATTACTCAAAGATACGCAACATTCAAGGGCGAAGATAACCCCTGAATGCGACGTCGCACCGCGTCGATAGCGAAATTTCCCGGCGACGCCCGAAATTTCAGTGAAGTGCCGGCTGACTGCTCGACGGCGGCGACGTCGCTGGCGGCGCGACCTGCCTTACGGTCGTCGTCGTGGTGGTGACAGTGGTCCGGGTCGGAGACCAGTCCTGCGGCGTCGTGGACGTCGTCGCCTGGTCCATCGTGTTGTCCGGAATAATCGGGACTGGCGGCGGTGGTGTCATGTCGTTGCCGCCCACCGGCCTGAAAACCGGCGCTGCTGCACTATCGTTCGCAAGCCAATGCGCCGGGCGCGCGACCAGCCATTCGAGGCCGTATCCAAGCGGATAGAGGATGTCGGCGAACAGCGCTAGTGGCTGCGAATCCTCGTCGTGATATTCCTTGGGGTCCTGTTGATCGTTGTCGTTGTACTGCGCGTGCGAAATTGTCGGCAGTCCAACGAGCAGCGCGGCGCAGAAAATAATTGCAACTAAGCGCATCCGAGAAGTTTGCTCGATTGCCCGCCGCAAAGTCAACACATCGCGAATCGTTCTTGCGCTCATACCCTTGCAGGCGCAATTCTAAGCGCGATGCTCTCATCGGCTATGCGCTCCGTCCGTGCATGCTTGCAAATCTTCACCTCCGCAGCAGCAATTCTCCTGTTCGCATTCGGATCGATTGCGCACGCCGCGCCGCGGGCCGGCTCGATCACTTTCGTCGGCACTGATTCCAACATCTACTACTGCGACGCGCAGTGCGCGGCGCCGAAATGCATCACGTGCAAGGCGGCCGCGATTCACGTCCGCCGCGACGATTCGATCGTACCAGTCGCGCTTACCGACGAGGCTCCTGAGACCGCGCCCGCCGCCGGCGGTACCGAATACGGATGGCCGACGTTCTCACCCGACGGCCGCCGCATCGCATACTCGTCCGAGACTCACAAGCAGGCCGAGGATTCGTTCGCCGTGTGGGTCTACGATCTCGCGCACAGCAATGCGATGCTGATTTTCGAAAGCCGATCTGAACGCATCGTGTATATGGTCTGGACGCCCGACGGACAGCATCTTTCGTTTCTGCTCGGCGAGCCGCGCGGACTCAGCCTGGTGCTCGCCGAGGTGAAGGAATCGACGCCGGTCAGAATCGTGACCACCGGGATGCCGCTGTATTTCGATTGGGGCGCGGGGCCGGGCGAGGTCGCTCTGCACACGCTCGCGCTCGACTCGGAGCGCACGGAACAGGTCTCGCTGATGGCGCTGACGCCCACCAGCCAGAACGTCGTCAAGGTTCTGTCGAACGGACGCACGCCGTTCAAAACTCCCGCATGGTCGCCCGACGGCAAACATCTCGCCTACATCGCGAGCTACCACGCCGAATCGAACATCGTAGTCGCCGACGCCGACGCCAGTCATCCGCGCGCCGTAGTGAGTTTGCCGGTGGGAGAGAACAGCTTCGTATGGGCGCCCGACTCGGCGCACCTGGCGTACTCGACTGCGATAACGCCGCAAGACCCGACCTATCACGGTATCAAGCTGGTCGACACCAACACTGCGAATTCGAAATGGCTGACCAAGGACGACGTCGCCGCATTTTTCTTCGCGCCCGACTCGCGCCACGTCGCATTCATCGCAGTCCCCGCCGAGAAACCGTACTACACCTGGTCGGTGGTGGACGTTAAGACCGGCGTCGAAAAAGCGCTCGGCAACTTTCTCGCGACGCCCGACGAATCAACCGCGTATCGCTACTTCGATCAGCTCGCCGTGTCGCACACGATCTGGTCGCCTGATTCAACCGCATTCATTTACGCCGGCGTAAAATTAGAAGGCTCGCCGGACAAGGCATTGGGAATCGCGCCAGCCCCATCGGCGTGGATCGTCCCCATCGACGGCAGCGCGCCACACGCAGTAGCAAACGCAGTCCTCGCATTCTTCTCCCCCGCGAAATAGGAGGACTTCTTAATCACTGGGTGCAGGGGTCACCCCTGCCGAAGGAAGCGTGAAACCCACCGCGGGTTTCACATTAAATAGTTAAGCCTTGCGGCACACGTAAATCGCCGCCGGCTTCCCCAGCACCGACACGCGGATAATTTTACTTGGCGCGATCTTCCGCGTGCGCTCGAGCTCGCCCATCAGCCGCCACTCCGCTGTGAGCATCACCATGATGCCGCCGCTCTTGAGCACGCGCGCGAACTCGCGAAACCAGATCGGATACAGTTTTCGATTCTCGCCGTGTGATCCGTAACGCAATCCCCACGGCAGGTTGGTCACGATTTTAGTCACGCTCGCGTCGCCGAGCGGAAGTGCGCCCGCGTTCCAATTCTCGAGCTGAATCGGCTTGTAGCGCGCGCCGACGTTCTCGCGCGCCGCCGCGAGCGCCGCCTGATCGCGATCGCTGCCGAGCAGCATCGCATAGCGCCCGAGATGCGCCCGCTCGATCAGCACTGTGCCCGCGCCGCAAAATGGATCGAGCACGACGTCGTCCTCGCGCGGCTCCGACAGCCATCCGAGCGCCGCCGCACTCGAAGCGCGCAGCGAGGCCGGGCGATGCGCCGTCTTGTACTCGCGATGCCGCATCCGGTCGTCGCTGAGCCGCACCGTCAGGAAAAATTCCGCGTCGATCATCGTCGCCCACAACTCGACGTCGGCGTCCTCTTCTTCCAGCCGCCAGGTGTGATCGCTCCGCTCGAGAATTCCGCGCTCGACTGCGCGCTGAAAATCGACGCGCCGATATTCGTGCTCACCGGCCATCCGCGCGATCACGCGAAACTTGAGTCTGCGGCCCGCGCGCGTCCCCGGCGAAACCTTGATCCGAGCCGTCAGCGCCGGCTCGACCAGCGGGGCCTCGCGCGCCGCGCCGCGAATTCGATCCAGCTCCTTGTTCTCGGGCCCGATTCCGGCGCGATAGCCGGCCAGCCCGAACAGATCTTCCGCGGTGCGGATGACGCCGAGCTTTTCTGCCGCCGGCGCGAAGAAAATTGTCATGCCGGCGCGATCGGGCACCACCCGCCGCGTGATCTCGCGCGCACCTGCGACGCGTCCCGCAATCTCGTCAGCCGCGATTCCCTCGAAGCCCGGCTGCGTATGCGCGATGTAGAGATTTGGCCCGAATCGCAGCGGATGCGGCCGCGCGCGCTCCGGCGTGGCCGCCTTTTTATCGCGCGCAGCACTTCTATATGTCTGCCGCGCGCTATTCACTTGGCGACCGTGCTACTTCGAGCGTGACAGGTACTCTTTCGTCTCGGTGTTGATCGTGATCGTGTCGCCTTCGGCCACGAAATGCGGCACGTTGATCGTCATCCCGGTCTCGAGCGTCGCCGGCTTGAGCGTATTGTTCACCGCCGCCGTCTTCATTCCCGGGTCGGTCTGCACCACCTTGAGCGCGACCGTCTTCGGCAGCGTCACGTTGAGCGGCGTCGTTTCGTAGAACTCGACTTCGACTTCGAGATTCGGCGTCAGAAATCCCACGACGTCCTCGATCAGCTCCTTGGGAATCGTGATCTGCTCGTAGTTCTCGGTGTTCATGAAATGGAAATCGTCGCCGTCCTGGTAGAGGAACTGCATCTTGCTTTGATTCAGGATCACCCGCTCGACGCGATCTTCCGAGCGGAACCGGTTCTCGGTTTGCGATCCGGTCTTGATATTGCGCAGCTTGGTCTGCACCATCCCGCGCCAGTTGCCGGGCGTGATATGCGTGATCGTCATGATCCGCCACAGGTCCTTGTTGTACTCGACAATCATACCCGGGCGCAGTTGCGTCGCTTGAATCAGCATTGCTTGGACACTCTCGATAAGAACGAAGGTTAAGAAGGGAATTCTACGCAAGCGATAGCCGTGCGGCAAGTTCGGGATTACGTTCCAGTACTGGCGTCTTTTGAAAAGTGAAGTGGCTTAGTTTCCCTTGAGGCGCGGATCGTCGGTCGCGATGCATTCCGCTTCCTTGAAAATGTCCATAAAACTGCCATCGAACCGCGCTACAAAATCGGGAGGAGCGTCTTGGAGGATTCCCGAAGCTATATCCCCGCGAAAGTAGAAACACACATCGTATGATTCGTATGTCTGTAAATAGACCATTCCGAGAGAGGAGCCGGCTCTGATTCGCTTGAATGTGGTGGCGGTACCATCAGATACCAGCCCACAAGCGCGAGCGCTGCAGCATGACGAGGCTTCATCGCGCTCACTAGTGAAACAGTTTGCTGTACCACGGCTTCGTCGGCGGCGGGCCGTAGCCGGGCGGCGGGTATCCATACGGATACGGATTCGGCGCATAAGGATTGTAACCCGGAGCGTACGGGTTGTAGCCCGGCGCATACGGATTCGGATTCGCGTACGCGTACGGATTCGGCCGGTAGTACGGCGACGGCGGATATGCGCCATACGGCGCCGCGTACATCGGCGGATTGCGATACTCCGTCATCCCGCTGCCGCCACCGACCGTGTCGATCGACGCCTCGACGAAGTTGTTGCCGTTGCCGTATGCGCGGATCTTCGCATCGCTGCCCGCGGGCATCGGGAACGTCAGGTCGAACGCGCTGTAGCCGCCGGTGCTTACCGGTATCGACTTGGCCAGCCGCCCGTTGACGTAAACTCCCGCATGACGCACGCCCGGCCCATTAATCTGTCCGATGACTTCAACATTTCCCGGCGCCGACATCGATTCTTCCGCGTCGATCACGTTGATCTGCACATTGGTCAGCGGCCCGAGCGAGGAGTTCGCCTCGATATGGCGCCGCGACGGCGAGAGCGCATCGCCCGGTCGCGCAATCTCGGCCGTGTTGTCGCCGCGCGACGGCCCCGCCGACGCAATCGGACTGTCCGCCAACGGCCCCGCCTCGCCGCGCGACGCCGATGCGCCCGGATCGACTTCGATCATCTCTTCGCTGCCCTTCATCGGGCCGACTGCCGCGGGGTCTGGCGTGACCAACGCCTGCGCCTCGCGCCCGTAAACATCCGCCACGCGAATCGATTGTGTCGCCGACGGCTGCTGAATTGAAAAATCAAAATTGATTCGCTGCTCGCCCGGCGTACTCGCGACGTCAATATCCCGGGTCTTCGTGTCGCCGTCGAAAATCCCGGCCGACTTGAGATCGGTACCTTGCATGAAGCCCTTCACTCTTGCCGTTCCGCCAGTGAACACCCGCGATGCGATTTCGATCTTCGGCGCAGTCCGGCATCTTCTCTCCAGCCGGCGGCGCGACCGCGACCGACGCATGCGATTCCGGCACCTCGCTCCGCGCGACGGCCCCCTTCACCGGAGTCACTTGCTTTTCGAGTGCCGCGATCTTCTCCCGGATACTTGTCCACTGCTCGGGATACTGCCCGCCCGCAATCTTCGCCGCAGCTTCTATCCGGTCGCGATCGCTGAGTATCGACGCCATCGCGCCGCTCGCCGAGGCGTTGTCATGCGCGCTCAGAGCGCTTGATAGCGTTTGCGCATCGCCCGCCAGGCTGGCAACCGGCGCGAGGATCGGCCCGGCTTTGTTGGACGACGCATTGATCGCATTGAGCATCTGGAACGCGTGGTCGCTCAACTCGAGCGCCTGCGCCTGTGCGTTTTGCGCGAACGCTTGTCGCGACGCGATGCCCGCGACCAGGACGATCAACGCAATCGCAGACGCGACCCGCGATAAGACGGATCCTCGACGCGTCACTCGCGCGCCAGCTCTATGCGCGACGAAATTGATCACCCCTCTATCCTTGGCGAGCGCTACTGCGTTTCCCGGTAGCGTTCCGCCGTCTGCTTAATCCGTCGAGAGAGCTTCAAAAACAAATCTCCCTCGTCGAAGATAAAAAGCGCAAGCGCCCCACCAGCACCAACCATCACCCCAAGAATAAAAACGCCCATAAATTTCCTCTACCGATGGTTTAAAATTATAGTCAAATCGCCGCCGTTAAACCTACCCAAAAAAACCCTCCAATCCGTTCCGCCGCGCGCCTCTATATAAATCCGGTCCCCCTTCCCGCGGGATGGGGTCAGTTGATTATGCGCTGCGCGTCCCCGATGAATGAAAGCCGAACATCGCACCGTACGTCCCAGAGGAACGCGGGCACGGCGGCCCGCGCCACTGCACTGCCGCCTGAGGGCACTTCCGAGGCTGGCAGATTCGGCTGATTTTAGTGGCGCGGGCGGCCCTGCCCGCGGCTCCTCCTCCACCGCCCGTCAGCAAAGTAGCGCGCCGCGCGCAACTTTGTGCTTCAAACTGGGTGCAGGGGTCACCCCTGCCGCTCGCCGCGCAGGCGATTATTTCTTTGCGTTATTTTCATCGCCACTTCGTTGATAAGGGTTAGGTTACTCGCCTCATTACGCACCCGCGCCACGTTGTAGTATCTTGATCTTATTGTGCCGCATCCCGACCCCATCGATACGCCGCCCGCCGGCGTCCTCCCCCTCGACGCGCGAATCCTCGTGCGCGTGACTGGCGACGACCGCGCCTCGTTCCTGCACGGTATGTGCACCGCCGACGTAAACGGCGCGAAGGCCGGCACGATCCTCCCCGCGCTATTTCTCACCGAGCACGCTCACGTGATCGCTGACTGTTTCATCTGGGTGACCATCGACGCGCTCATCCTCGACATCGACGCCGAAGCATGGACGCGCACGCATGCGCATCTCGAAAAATTGCTGGTCGCCGACGATGTAGAATTCGACGACGCCCGCGACCTCGCGCTTATCGACGTCGAAGGACCAGCCGCCTTAGATACTTTAGGAGCAGCGTCGGTTGCGGAGTGGCACTTCGAAGAAGCCGGCAGATTGCTGATCGGCAACTTGCCTCGCTTCGGCGGCCCGGCGTTATCTGTGATCAGTCCGCTCGATTCGATTGAGTCCACGATCCTCGCCATAACTCTCGGGGGCGCGCGCCGAATTGATTCATCAATAGTCGAAACCATCCGCATCGAAAACGGCGTCGCGCGGGTCGGCGTCGATACCACCGACAAAACCATCGCGCTCGAAGCGCGCCTCAATCGCGCGATCTCGTTCAACAAGGGATGCTACCTCGGGCAGGAGACGATCGAGCGGGCGACCGCGCGCGGCGGTTTGAAAAAACGGATGTTCGGCCTTAAGTTCAATACTGCGGATGTCCCGATGGCCGGCTCGGTGCTTAGTCTCGACGGTAAGGAAGTGGGCCGGGTGACCAGCGCCGTGCGCTCGCCGCGGTTCGGCGCGATCGGACTTGCGATTTTGCATCACAGCGCATGGACGCCCGGGACTGATCTAAAAGTAGGCGAGGGCGGCGCCGCGATCGTGACCGAGTTGCCGTTCGTGCAGAATTGACGAGTTGAAGCGATACTTTAAGTTTATCAGGAGACCATCAAATGCCTAACGTGCTCGGGAAACGCTACATGTGCGAAAAGTGCGGCACCGAGGTGCTCTGCAACAAGGCCGGAAGCGGCCCGCTCGAGTGTTGCGACATCGAGATGAAGATCAAGGAAGCCAAGCCGCTTCCAAGTTCCGACTAGTGCCAGCCGCCTCCGGGAAAGCCGACCTGGTCCTGCACGAGGGTCTCGTCCTCGGTCATCCGGATAGTGACTCGGTCGCAATCTCCGGCGGCTCGATCGCAGCGCACGGCAAGTTCGCCGATCTGAAACCGTTCGTCGGTCCGCAAACTCATTTGGTCAAGCTCGCGGGACGCGTCGTCGCCCCCGGCTTCATCGATTCGCACATCCACTTCCGCGAAGCCGCCGCCGCCGCCACCGGTCTCTCGGTTGCGCGATGCCGCACGGTCGGCGACCTGCTCGGCGACTTGCGGCTCACTGCCGGCAAGACTCCTCCAGGCAACTGGCTGCGCGCATTCGGATGCGACGAGGCGTTGATGCTCGAAAAGCGCGGGCCGACGCGCGCCGAGCTCGATCACTCGACGCCCAAAAATCCGCTGCGCCTGCGCCATCAGACTCTCCACGCGACCTGGCTCAACTCGCGCGCAATCGCGCTGCTCGGCCTCGAAGCTCCCGATTTCACTCCGCCCTACGGCGCCAACATGATTCGCGACGCCGCCGGCAAACTCACCGGCCTCGTCGTCGGGATGGAAACGTGGCTCTCGGATCATCTTCCACTCGTGACCGCCGCCGAATCTGAATCTCGCGCGCGAATCATGAGCCGCGAGATGGCCGCCGCCGGCGTCACTGCCTTCACCGACGCCACCACCCGCAACGGACCGCTCGAAGTCGAGCAGTTCGCCAAGCTGGTGCAATCCAACGCGATCTGTCAGCGCGTCGGCATGATGATCGGCGGCCAGCATCTCGAAGCCGCCAATCAATGCGCGCTGCTGGCTCGAGCCGCCGGCATCAGCCTGGCTGGCGCGAAGTTCATGCCCGGCTTTCAGTACGATCCCGCCGGCCTCTCGCGTCCGGTCCGTCGCGCGCTCGAGCGCGGTCTCGATTGCGCGTTCCATGTCACTGAGATCGAAGAGCTGGAAGAGGCGCTCGCCGCCATCGAGTCCGCCAAGTCGCAATACTCCGCGAAGCACGAGATGCCGCGCTTTCGAATCGAGCACGGCGGCATCATCACTCCCGACTACATCGACCGCCTGATGGCCGCGAACGTGTGGGTCGTCACCAACCCGGGCTTCATCTACTTCCGCGGTCCCAAGTACGCCGACGATCCCGGCCTCATCTCGCATCTCTATCGCGCGCGCAGCCTCAAGGACGCCAATGTTCACTTGGTCGGCGCGACCGACGCGCCTGTGACACCCGCTCGCCCGTTCGCCGCGATCGCAGCCGCCGTGACTCGCGCGACCATCGACGGCGTCGAGCTCGCGCCCGCCGAAGCGCTCTCGATGCCCGACGCGTTCGCGCTGTTCACCACCGAGGCTGCGCGCCTCGCGCGTCTCGACACCGGCGTCATCGCCGTTGATCGTCTCGCCGACTTAATCGTGATGCCGCGCGACCCGTTCGCGCTCAAGCCGTCCGATCTGATGAACCTCACCGTCGATATCACCATCGTCGCCGGCCGCGTGGTTTACGAGCGCGGCCGTCCCGCAACCGCCAGCAGCGACACCGCCGACCTCCGTTCCAGCTGATGCCCGCGAGGACCAACGATTCGAGCGCGGTTCTCTACGAAAAGCGCGGCCCGGTCGCATGGGTCACGCTGAATCGTCCCGCGCAATTCAACGCCTACAACATGGCGATGCGCGACGCGCTATTCGAAATCCTCACCGCCATCCACGACGACGACGACGTTCGCGCGATGGTCCTGCGCGGCGCTGGCCAAGCCTTCTCGACCGGTGGCGATCTCGCCGAATTCGGGATGGCGCCGTCGCCCATCGTCGCGCGATGGGTCCGATTTCGCCGCGACGTGTGGGGGATGCTCCGCGCGCTGCCCATCCCGACCATCGCCGCCATCCACGGCTACACTGTCGGCGGCGGACTCGAGATGGCGCTGCTGTGCGACGTCGCGATCGCTGCCGACGACACCCGCCTCTCACTTCCCGAGACCGGCGCCGGCATGATTCCCGGCGTCGCCGGCACGCAGACCTGTGCGCGCCGCCTCGGCCTCGGCCGCGCGCTCGACCTTTGCCTCACTGGCCGTTGGATTGACGCCCAAGACGCGTTACTTGTAGGTATGGTCGCCGAAGTGGTTCCGCTGGCCGATTTGGATCGTCGCGCGCTCGCGATCGCCCGCGCGTTTGCCCGAGTCAGCCGCGAGCGCTCCGCGATCCTGAAGCGCGCTGTCTGGGAAGGCCTCGACCTGCCGCTTCGACAAGGTCTCGAACTAGAACAACGGCTCTGGAGGCGAGGAAGCGCGCTGTGAACACCGTCAACTTCGTAACGATCCCATCATCGATCGTGCCCGATCAGGAAATCCTGGTCTTCGGCCAGCGCCGCCTCACCTATGCGGAACTCAACGACCAGGTCTCGCGCTTGTGCGCGGTCTTCAAACAGCTCGGCCTCGCGCATGGCGATGTGATCGCAGTCCTCGACACCAACTCCGACCTCTACATCGAATGTTACTACGCCGCCGCCAAGGCCGGACTCACGTTCCTGCCACTGAATTATCGCGCCAAGGACGCAGAGCTCGAATACATGATCAACACCGCCGATGCGAAAGCGCTGCTCATCGGCGATCGCTATCTCGATTTGATCGCAAAGATTCAGCCCCGGCTGCGCGCGAGCAAAATCGTCGCGCTCGGCAACGGCACCGCAGGAATGCCGCGTCTCTCTGATCTGATTGCAAAGGCCGATCCCGACGAATCCGAAGCTGAAGTCGAAGATGAGGACATTTCGATCCTGATGTACACCAGCGGGACCACCTCGCTGCCGAAAGGCGTGCAGTTGCGCTTCCGCGATTTTGCCGCCTACGTGACCGCCAACGTCGAGATGGCCGACGGCACCGATCGCGGCGTGGCGCTGGTGTGCGTGCCGTTTTATCACATCGCCGGAACCACCGCGTACATGACCAACATCTGGACCGGCCGCAAGCTGATCATCATGCCGCAGTTCGACGCCAAGGCATGGCTCGATCTGGTCGCGCGAGAGCACGTCACGCACGCGTTCGTCGTTCCCACGATGATGAAACAAATCATCGATGATCCCGCGTTTGCCAAAACCGATCTCTCGACCCTGACCAACCTCGCTTACGGCGGCGCGGCGATGCCGGTACAAGTCATCCGTCGCGCGATCGAAGTCTTCCCGAAAAAAGTCGGCTTCGTGAACGCCTACGGCCAGACTGAAACGACCTCGTCGCTGACCGTGCTCGGCCCCGACGATCACCGGATCGAAGGCACGCCCGAGGAAGTCGAGCTCAAGCTCAAACGCCTAAACTCGATCGGCAAGCCGCTGCCCGACGTCGAGATTCGCGTCCGCGACGAGGACGGCAAATTCCTGCCGCACGGCCAGGTCGGCGAAATAATCATCCGCACCCCGCGCATCATGAAAGGCTATGCCGGCCGTGACGACGACGCGCGATTGCCCGAAGGATGGCGCGCGACCGGCGACCTCGGATGGCTCGACGACGACGGCTACGTCTTCTTCGCCGGCCGCAAGGACGACATGATTATCCGCGGCGGCGAAAATATCGCGCCCGCCGAGATCGAAACCGTCCTGATGAGCCATCCCGCTGTCGACGAATGCGCCGTCATCGGCGTGCCCTCCGTCGAATGGGGCCAAATCGTCAAGGCCTTCGTCTGTGTGCGTAAGGGCGCCAACGTGACGGCGCCGGAGCTCGAGGATTTCTGCCGCTCGCGACTCGCCAGCTTCAAGCGTCCCGAGCGTATCGAGTTCATCGACGCGCTGCCGAAAAATCCGCTCGGCAAAATTCTGCGCAAAGATCTGCGCGCGCCCGCTGGAGGCGTCTGACGCCGCGCCCCGCTAAAAAATCCCGGCCGCATCGCGCCGCTCGCAATGCCTCCGCCGGCGCGATCGACGTATCTTTCGCCAGCGGATGCGTCAGCGCGACGCTTCGCTACCCCGGCTCGCGCGCAATCCTCACGCCTGCGATGGCGGTCCGCATGCTCGAGTTGTTCGAGCAGGTCGAGGACGACGACGCTGCTCGCATGCTCGCAATCACCGGCGCCGGCTCCGCCTTCTGCATCGCCTTCGACAATGCCGTCGATCCGCGCGTCGTCGAATCGCTCGCCGTACTCTCCAAGCCTACCGTGGCAATCATCAACGGCGACGCTTTCGACGAAGGCCTCGAGCTCGCAATCGCCGCTGACATTCGCGTCGCCATTTCGTCCGCTCATTTCGCGATTACTCACGTGAAGCGCGGCACGATGCCTCATTTCGGCGCGACTCAGCGGCTCCCGCGACTGATTGGCGCCGCCAACGCGCTGCGCCTGATGCTCACCGGAACCGCTCTGGGAGCCGACGACGCGATGCGCGCCGGCCTCGTCACCTATCTTGCCGATAGCCCCGCCGATCTCGCCGCCACCAGCGGCCGCGTCGCCGAGGCCATCTTGAGCCGCGCCCCGCTCGCCGCGCGTTTGGTCAAGGACGCGGTGCTCAAGGGCACCGACATGACTTTGGACCAGGGCATCAGGCTTGAGGAGGATCTATACGCCCTGCTACAAACGACTTCCGACCGCGCCGAGGGCGTCCGCGCATTTCTCGAGAAGCGCAAGCCGCTGTTTCGAGGTGCGTGAAGGTTCGGCTGGACTCTAAGCAAAAAAAATCATCCGAAAGGACCAGGATCCACGAATGGCAAATCAGCTCGGCAAAGTTTATATCTGCAACAACTGCAAATCGCAGGTGATCGTCACCAAGGGCGGCACCGGCCAGCTAAAATGCTGTGGCGTTCCGATGGAACAGAAAAAGTAGCGATCGTTCTGCGCTGTTCCCGGGCGCTATCGCGACAACTGAATTGAGGTCCCCAAAATGATTGCTGCGATCGTAGTCGGAATTATTGCAGGGTTTTTGGCCGGCAAAATCATGGACGGCTCAGGCTTCGGCGTAATCGGCGACCTGCTGCTCGGTCTGGTCGGCGGCCTAATCGGCGGCGCCATCTTCGGCTCCCCCAACACCATGATTGGCGCAATCGCCGTAGCCACGATCGGCGCAGTCATCCTGGTCTGGATCTCCCACATGATAAAACGCGTCTGAGATCGCGACTAGGCGCGCACAAACCCGCGCCTCTTCCCCTTAACCTTTAACAGGGACGAAGTCCCGCATCTTTTCTTAATTCTAAGGTGCAGGGCTTAGCCCTGCCGAAGGAAGTGTGAAACCCACCGCGGGTTTCACATTAAATTGGTGTATTCGTTCCCCTCTCACCCGCTAGCGCGAATGCGCAGCTCTTCCGCCTGCTTGCGAATCGGTTCTGGCAGCTTGACTTCGTGCGCGTCGATCCAATTCCGCTCGAGCCGGTAAAACTCGCGCGCCGGTTCGTAGAACAAATGGATCACGACGTCGTCGTAATCGAGCACCACCCAATGCGCATGATGCATCCCTTCGACCGCCAGCGCGCGCGCACCGGTCTTGCCCAGCGCTTCCTCTATTCCGCGCGCGATCGCCTGCACCTGCACATCCGAGCGTCCGGTCGCCACCAGGAAGTAGTCAGCGACCGGCTTCAGATGCTCAGCTTCGAGCACGACCAGGTCGTAGGCCTTTTTTTCCAGCGCCGCTTCGGCTGCGACGATTGCCTTCTTCAGCGCCGTCAAGAAATCTGACCGCGCTCGGCCGGCGGATTCGCCGTCTGTGGATGGTTCGATCGGGATTGAAATGAACGCGTGAGTTTAAGCAGAACTCGCCTCAATACAGCCCGTGGCGCTGGATATAGTCGACGACGTCGATCGGCACCAGGTACCTGATCGATTCACCATGATGGAGTTTGCCGCGAATTTCGGTCGCTGAAATAGGGAGGAACGTGGTTTCGACAAAAGATAGCGTTTGCCCGCTCGAATGCACGTAGTGATCGTCTGTCTGAGTGTAGCCAAACCGTTTGAGCGCGGCAACTGAAATTCGCGGCGGCCCGTCTTGCCCTTCGGTTAATCTTGTATGAACGGCAAAATTGCACAGCCGCACCAGCTCTTCGGGTTCCTTCCACGAATCCAGCTCGGCAAACTGATCCGCCCCCATCATCAGGTACAGCGGCGCCGGCTGCCGCAGCGTCGCGATAAAGTACCGCACCGTGTCGATCGTGTACGACCGCCCCGCCCGCCGAATCTCGACGTCCGACGGCATGAAATGCCGATTGCCCTTGGTCGCCTGCCGCACCATCGCCAGGCGATGCTCCGCCGGGGCCAGTCCGTCTTCCGCCTTATGCGGCGGCGACGCGGCCGGAATAAAATAAACCAGATCGAGTTGCAGCGCCTCGCGAACTTCCTCGGCCGCGCGCAGATGCCCCAGATGAATCGGATTGAAACTCCCGCCGTACAGACCTACCCGCATGTGATTTGATTTGAGCCGCGTTCAGGGCCGGACTTGTCCGGTCCCGCGCAGGACGTACTTATAGGTAGTCAACTCGTTGAGCCCCATCGGTCCGCGCGCATGCAACCGATTGGTCGATATTCCCGTCTCGGCGCCGAATCCAAATTCGAAACCGTCAGTGAAACGCGTCGAGGCATTCACATAAACGGTAGCCGAATCGACCTCTCGTTCAAAGCGCGCCGCGGCCTCGGCGTCGCCGGTGACGATCGCGTCCGCCAGATGCGATCCATGACGCGCGATAAACGCGATCGCCTCGTCAATTGAATCGACGATTTTCACCGCCAGTATCAGGTCGAGATATTCCGCATCCCAATCTTCAACACTCGCCGCATGCACGGCCGGCACGATCTTTCGGGTCGCATCGTCTCCGCGAATCTCGACCCCGGCCGCCGTCATCCGCGCGACAATCGACGGCAGAAATTTCTCCGCGACCCCCCGATGGACCAACAAGGTCTCCATCGAATTGCAGACCGAAGGCCGCGAGAATTTTTGCGTTCAAGCAAATTTCTTCGGCCATCTTCAAATCCGCCGCCCGATCGACGTAGGTGTGGCAGATACCGTCGAAATGCGGCAGCAGCGGCACTGTCGATCCGTCCAGCGCGTCCTTCAACGACTTGCCGCCGCGCGGAATTATCATGTCGATCAGGTCCCGGCTTCTCTTCATCACCTGAATCGTTTCGCGATCAGGATCGCGAATAAAAATCGTCGCATCCGGATTCAAGCCCGCACTCTTCAAAGCATGAGAAATCAATCCTGCAAGGAACGCATTACTGCTAAGCGCTTCGCTGCCACCGCGCAGAACAACCGCATTGCCCGCCTTCAAGGTCAGCGCCGCCGCATCGACGGTGACGTTGGGCCGCGATTCGTAGATCATCGCGATCACACCGATCGGCACTCGAATCTTTTCGATCTTGAGCCCATTAGGCCGCGTCCATTTTTCGATTGCAGTGCCGACGGGATCGTCGAGCGCCTCGACTTGCAGCACGCCTGCCGCCATCGCTTCAATTCGCCTGTCATCGAGCGTAAGCCGCTCGACGAACGCACCCGTCCGTCCCGATTTGCGCGCGCGCTCGAGGTCGATCGCGTTGGCGCGAATAATTTCCGCCCGCGACTCGCGTATCGCACGAGCCAGGCTGCGCAAAAAATCATTTTTCTGCGCGGTGCTAGCAATCGCCATCGCCGGCGCCGCCCCCCGCGCCCGCCCAATCGCAGCCATGGTATCCGCTTCAATCGTCATCCGACTTTCAAGGAAATATATCAAATAAACTTCTAACAGGTGCGAAGCACCGCATCTTCGTCTCTACTACTGGGTGCAGGGGTCACCCCTGCCGCGGAAGCGTGAAACCCGCGAAGGGTTTCACATTCAATAAAGTGGAGCGCTATGCGATTTCCTTGATCAGCACAAAATTGTCTCGATGGATAATCTCATCAGCGACTTTGTATCCCAGCAGCGTCGGGATCTCCGTCGAACGCCGCCCAGCCACCTTCAGCACATCCGACGCCGGATAGTTCACCAGCCCGCGCCCGAACTCGACGCCGTCGGGATCGAGCAGGCTCACGCAATCGCCGCCGCCGAAATCACCGCGCACCTCGCGCACGCCCGACGGCAGCAGCGACCGTCCGCGATTTCGGAGAGCGTCGGCTGCGCCCTTATCGACTGCGAGCGAGCCCGCGGGCCGCAACGCGAATGCGATCCAATGCTTGCGGCTCTTGAGCCGCACCCCGGCGGGCACGATCAGCGTGCCTGCGTCGCGCGCCGGATCCAGTGCTGCGGTGACGATTCCGGCTTCGCGTCCACGCGCGATAATAACCGCGATTCCGGCGCGCGCCGCCTGCCGCGCCGCCTTCAACTTGGTCGCCATCCCGCCGCTGCCAAGCGGCCCGGCCTTCTCAGCCACCAGTCCGCGCATCTCCGCTTCGGGATCGTTAATCACCGGAATCAGCCGCGCGTCGGCCCGCTCGCGCGGATCGCCAGTCAGGACGCCATCGACATCGCTCAAAATAATCAACAGTTGCGCCTGCACCAGGCTCGCGACCAGCGACGACAGCACGTCATTGTCGCCGAGCCGAATTTCCTCGACCGCGACCGTGTCGTTCTCGTTGACGATCGGAATCACGCCCGCGCCGAGCAGTTCAGCAATAGTTTGATTTGCGTTCTGACGCCGCCGGCGTTCGGCCAAATCCTGATGGGTCAACAAAATCTGCGCGACGCTTCGATCGTGACTTCCGAATGCGCGCGCCCACGCCGACATCAGCTCTATCTGCCCGGTGGCGGCCGCAGCCTGCCGCGCCGCGATCGTCGCGCCGTGCAGCTTCGACAACCGCGCGCGTCCCGCTGCAACCGCGCCCGACGTGACGATCACGATTTCCTGTCCCGCGCGCACCGCCGACTCGATCTGCGCCGCGAGCTGCTCGATCACATCGACCCGCAGCCCTTCGACGTCGGACAACACCGCGCTGCCCACCTTGATCACGACGCGCCGCGCGCGACCGACCGTGGATTCCTTATAATTCAGTTGGGACATGCGCCGGCTGTTCCATCGTGTGAAGCATTCGCGCGATCGCAGCGACCAGCGGCGCCAGCTTTTCGTTCTTGTCCGCAGAAATCGGGAAAACTTCGAGTCCGGTAACCTTGCGCAGCTTACGCGCAATCTTCGTCACCTCAGCCGCTTCGAGCAGATCGATCTTGTTAAGCGCGACCAGCGCCAGCCGCTCGGCCAGCATCGGATCGAATGCCGCGATCTCCCCGCGCACAGTCGCAAACGCCGCCGCAGGATCGTCGGTCGCATCGATCACATAAACGATAAGCCGCGTGCGCATGATATGCCGCAAGAACCGAATACCCAGCCCCAGCCCCTTGTGCGCTCCCTCGATCAGCCCGGGAATATCCGCGAGCGTGAAACTTTCCTCGTCGGAAATCGACACGCGGCCGATATTCGGCGCCAGCGTGGTGAAAGGGTAGGGCGCGATCTTCGGCCGCGCCGCGCTGAGCGCAGTCAGCAGCGTCGATTTGCCCGCGTTCGGAAGTCCGACGAGGCCGGCCTCCGCGACCAGCCGCAGTTCCATACGGATCCATCGCTGCTCGCCCGCGGTTCCCGGCGTCGCGATTCGCGGCGAGCGCCGCGTCGACGACGCGAAATGCATATTGCCGCGGCCGCCCTCGCCGCCCTGCGCGATTACCGCCGTGTCACCCGGCATCACGAGGTCGGCGAGCGTCTTCCCGCTTTCCTCATCGAAGACAATCGTGCCGGGCGGGACGCGCACCACGATATCGTCGGCGCCGTGACCGTATTGTTCCTTGCCGCGGCCGGGCTCGCCGTCTTTTGCGATCAGACGCGGCTGATATTTGAAATCGAGCAGCGTCGAGAGGCCTTCATCGACCTGGAAGATAACGCTGCCGCCGCGTCCGCCGTTGCCGCCCGCCGGGCCCCCGAAGGGCCGATACTTCTCGCGCAAAAATGCAATCGCCCCGTCGCCCCCCTTCCCGGCATGCACAAACACCCTGGCTTCATCGATAAATCGCATGACAACGTTTCTGTCCCCTCTCCCTGTAAGGGAGAGGATTGAAGGTGAGGGTCCTTATACAGCGCGCTCCTTGCGCGCGATTCAAGATTCCGCTCCGTCCTGAGTCTGCGCGCGCAAAGCCGATCTTATAGGCAAATCTCAGCCAGCGCGCGCACCGTGTTAATATCGCCAGTGCCGATCAGCATCGTCTTCACCGGTGACGCCTTCCACGCCTTCAGCCGGTCCGCGATTCGTTCTCGATTGCCGACCAGCGCGACCTCGTCCACCAGTTTGTCCGGCACCATCGCCATCGCTTCTGCCTTCTTGCCCGCGAGGAACGCATCCTGGATTTTTCCCGCGACCTCTTCGTAGCCGAGCCGCTTGGCGTAGTCGTTGTAGAAATTTTTCGAGCGCGCGCCCATCCCGCCGATGTACAGCGCGAGCATCCCCTTCACCGGCATCCGGCACTTCTCGACGTCCGGCCCCATGATACAGGTGACGAACGGCGCGACGTCGAAATTGTCAAGACTCTTTGTGCCGCCGGTCTTCGCGAAGCCTTCCTTCAGCGGCGCATCATAGATGTCGAATCGCTCGGGATTCATCCAGACCGGAATCACGCCGTCCGCTATTTCACCGGCCAGCGCGATTCCCTTGGGGCTGATCGACGCCGTGTAAATCGGCATGTCCTTGCGCCCGTGCAGGATACTCTTGAGCGGCTTGCCGAGACCCGACGCATTCGCGCCGGTGTACGGGATGTCGTATTCCTTGCCGTGATGCTCGACCGCAACTTCGCGCGCAAGGATCGTGCGGACGATCTCGATATACTCGCGCGTGCGCTGCAATGGTTTGCCGTACGACACGCCGTGCCAGCCCTCGACCACCTGCGGTCCCGACGGCCCGATCCCCAGGATGAAGCGGCCGCCCGACAGCGCGTCGATCGTCATCGCGGTCATCGCAGTCATCGCCGGAGTGCGTCCCGGCATCTGCATGATCCCGGTGCCGAGCCGGATTTTTTTGGTGTTCGCGCCGATCCACGCCAGCGGCGTGATCGCGTCGGAGCCATACGCCTCGGCGGTCCACACAGAATCGAAGCCCGCGCGCTCCGCTTCGAGGATCGTGTCCATCGGCAAGCCCATCTGCGCGCCCGAATAGCCGGAGAGTAAACCTAGTCGCATCGAAATTTCCTCCATCGCGAGTCGCGAAAAAATTTTAAGAATCAAGCGCTAAAAAAGAAGCCCCACGGCGCGAACCGCAGGGCTTCAGCTTGAATCTCGCTGGATAACGAACTACGCAGACGCCCCTGCGCTATCACCGGCGGGGAGCGGCTCGACGCTCACTTGCCGCTTCTCACCCTTCGGCTCGTACTTAACCACACCGTCGATGAGCGCGTAAATCGTGTAGTCGCGGCCGAGACCGACGTTGCGCCCCGGATGCACCCGCGTGCCGCATTGACGGACGAGGATATTGCCGGCCTTGACCGTCTGGCCCGCGTAAATCTTGATACCCCGGCGCTGGCCCGGACTGTCGCGGCCATTGCGCGTCGAACCCTGTCCTTTCTTATGCGCCATGGATTGTCTCCTCGAAGAGAAAGCCTGCGGTAACGTCTTCCCCTCTCCCTGTAAGGGAGAGGATCGAAGGTGAGGGTCCTTATTCAGCGCGCCATGCATTTGGCGCGCGACTTAAGATTCTGCCTCCGAAATCTGTTACTCGATGCTCTCCTTGATAAACGGCCTTCGGGCCGGAGTAAAAATGAACTAGCGCGCGACGCCTAAGCGCCCGCGGAAATTTCCTCGATCTTGAGAACAGTCAGTTCCTGCCGATGCCCGCGTTTCGGCGATAATTCTTGCGCCGCTTTTTCTTGAACACGATTATCTTCGTGCCGCGCGGCTGCTGGACGATCTTCGCCGTCACCGACGCGCCCGCGACCACCGGAGTGCCGATCTTCGGCGCATCGCCGCCTACAGCCAGCACCTGGTCAAGTGAAATTGCCGCGCCAACGTCGCCTTCGAGCCGCTCGACCGTAATCTGGTCGCCGACGCCGACGCGGTACTGTTTTCCGCCTGTCTTTACTATTGCAAACATCGCTATGCCGAACGAACAGAATTATCGGACGCAGTGCGCCAAGTCAACGCATCGAGCGTTTCGGATCTGAGGTCTTCATTCGTCGGTCGTGCAAACAGTGCGCAATCGTAAGAAGCTGGTATCCGACACATTGCGCAAAGCACCTATAGTCGAATCAACCTGACTATGGTGGTGCACCGCCAGTCGCACGTAGCAATCATGCAGCGCTCGCGGCCTGTCGCCCATTGCGACAAGGCACTTGCGGAAGCAGCCTACCAGCTCGGCGAACCTATCGATTTCACCGCAGAAGGAACGCGTATGAGGATCATCCACTCCACGCCTGCGATGACTGCATACGGCCACTTTGCGGATCTACTAATCGATGCCGAGCCGTTCGCGACCTTCAGGCGAGATCATCTGCGGCGTCCATGGCGGATCCCACACCAAATCGACATCCGCCTCCGACACGCCCGGCAGGCTCATGATCTTGTGCCGCGCGTCAGTCGCGATCGACGCGCCCATCCCGCAGCCTTGCGCCGTCAGCGTCATCTTCACTTCGACTTTCTTGGTGCCGTCGTCCGCGTCCTTCACTTCCATGCCATAGACGAGGCCCAGGTCCACGATGTTGACGGGAATCTCGGGATCGAAGCACGTCTTGAGCTGCTCCCAGACCATCGCTTCAAGGTCGCCGCCGCCCGATGCTGACACGACGCCCGCGTCTTGCGGCGTTTTGCCGAGCGCATCGGCGTCCTTGCCCGCGACGCGAAACAAGCCGCCGTATGCGGGAACTTGCAGGGTGAAGGTTCCGCCGAGCGATTGTGTGATAAAGGCTTCGAGCCCCTTCTCCAGCATCATCTTGTTGCCCGCCGGGACCTGGACGCCTTCGATTTCGCGCGCCAATTCAACACGTTCCATATGACGAATACCTTCCTTGTAAGAATAAGCATTGTACCGCGCCGGTCCAGCGCGGGCCATAGCGAGAGAACGCGATTGAATGTGAAACCCTCCGCGGGTTTCACGCTTCCGCGGCAGGGGTGACCCCTGCACCCAGTAATAAAATCATCGCAAAATGGCGAGGACGCCATTTCGCTCTAAGGGTTTTTTCGTGGCGCCTTCTTCTCGTGTCATCCTTCTTGTGTCATCCCGAGCGAAGCCGAGGGACCCCGGATCTTTCTCGAAGCCAACCGACTCACCCTCAACCACGGATCAACCGATCTCTGTGATGTTCGATGGAACCTAGAGCAAAATGGCGTCCTCGCCATTTTGCGACTATCACTGGGTGCAGGGGTCACCCCTGCCGCGGAAGCGTGAAACCCGCGCAGGGTTTCACATTCAATCTGTGCATTGCGATTCTGCGCCACTACTGATAGCGAAGAGGGGGCGAAAGGGCAGGCGGATGGAAGAAGCGAGCATACCGGGCGGCAATCAGCATCAATTCGGCGTCTCGGCCAAGCAGAAGCTGTATCAATATCTGTGCTCGCGGCCGGCGGGAGCCGACGCGGGCGAGCTCATCGGACTGTTGCTCAGCGGGGTTGGTTCCGATCCTGAACTGGGCGTGCGACTCGTTCGTCAACTGCTCGACGGCGATCCGAATTTCATCTTCGATGCGGATACGGCGCAGTGGCGGCTGGCGGATAGCGATCGCATCCGGGTCGGGCTCGACGATGCTGAGTTTACTGTGGTCGATCTTGAAACCACCGGCGGGCGCGCGGGCCCGGGGACGATCATCGAAATCGGTGCCTACCGAATGGTTGGTAAGCGGCTCACCGAGACCTTCTCGCAACTGGTTCGGCCACAAGGCGGTATCGTTCCGAGGTTCATCACCGGCCTCACGTCGATAACGACCGAGATGATTCGCGAGGCGCCGCCGATCGAGCAGGTGCTGCCGATGTTTCGCGAATTCATGGGCGACCGCGTGATGGTCGCGCACAACGCCGCCTTCGATTTCGGTTTTTTAGACTTTGAATATCGCCGCATCTTTGGAATCGGGCTCGCCAACCCGGTGCTGTGCACACTGCGGATGGCGCGACGGTTCATGCCGTCGCTCAAACGCCGCCGGCTCGACTTGCTCGCCGGGCATTTCGGACTTTCGCAGGAGGGACGGCATCGCGGACTCGGCGACGCGCGGATGGCCGCGGAGATTCTCTCGATTTTTCTCGAGATGGCGCAGCAGATGGGTATCACGCGCCTCGACCGATTGCTCGACGACCATCATCGCGGAACTGCGGGCAGACGGATCGAGCGTCACGTCGCGCCCGAGGAAATCGCGGCGCTTCCGCATGCGCCGGGCGTCTATATGATGCGCAACGAGCGCGGCGACCTGCTCTACATCGGCAAGGCGCGGCGGCTCCGGGAGCGGGTGAGCTCGTACTTCACGTCGTCGGTGAAGGCGAGGACGGCGGAGCTAATCTCGCACGTTTACAAAATCGAGACGCGGGTGACGCGCTCGCCGCTGGAGGCTGCGCTCGACGAAGCGCGGCTGATTCGCGAGCTGAAGCCACCGTACAACCGGATGCTGAAATCGGCGGCGCCGGCGTTTTTTATCAAGGTCGATATGATGGACGAGTTCCCGCGCGTGACGCTGTCCACCAAGATGACCGCCCGGCGCGGCGTGATGCATCTCGGGCCGTTCATCGGCCGCCGCGGTATTGAGCATTCGATTCGCGCGCTGTCGAGAATCCTTGGGCTGCGCACCTGTGGCGGCAAGCTCGCGCCGAGCGAGGAAATATCGCCGTGCATTTACGGACAGATGGGCCACTGCACCGCGCCGTGCAACATGAGTATCGACGCCGACGGCTACGCGGATCGGGTTCGCCGCGCGGTTGGATTTCTACGCGGTCGCAGCGGTCCGATTCTCGGTGAATTGGCGCGGGCGCGCGACCAGGCCGCGGCTGCGATGCGCTTTGAGGAAGCGTCGCGCTTTCGGCATCATCTCGAAGCGCTGACCACGCTGGCACATCGCGCGAGCCGCCTCAGCGAAGTGGTGACCGAAAATAATGTGGTGATCGTGACCGGCGATGGCGCCGATCGCGCGGCGCACGTCGTGCTATCGGGACGCCTAGCGATGACGCGCCGTCTGGAGAACTCCGAGGTCGCGGCTGAGGTACGAGATTTCGTCGCCGCGAACTACGAACGATACAAATTGAAGGCGGTCGAGCGCGGCGAGCTCGAGCAAATGTCGATCGTCGCGCGATGGCTCCGTGAGCGCACCCCCGACGAGGGTCGTCTTATTTATCTGACGGCCCCACAACTGGATCCCGCCGCTCTGGCAAGATGATCGTGTAACTTGCCGAACAGCTTCGGCGATCATAAAATCAGATAATCATGAAATCAGAAATCTCAGCCAGCGAGGCGGCGCGACGATTTTCAGAAGTCGTGAACCGCGTGCGATATCGAAACGAGACGTTCATCGTGAAACGAGGCGGCGAACCGGTCTGCGAGATCGTCCCGGTGCGCACCAAAACCTTCACCGGCCGCGACTTCGTGAAATTGCTCCGCACGCTGCCGCATCCCGGCGAAGAATATCTGGACGCAGTCGAAAAGCATGTTCGCAATCAGCCGAAGTCCGAAAAGTCAAAGCAACGGAGATCCAAAGGCGTCGAAACAGTAAGGGTCCAGCAGCGACCGCGCTTACCCCTTCAAATTCTCGGCGAACAGCTTCAGCGTTCGCTCCCATGCGTCCTTTGCTTCTTCGGGACGATACACATCTGCGCGGGTGTCGTTGAAAAATCCGTGCGAGCATCCTTTGTAGATTTTGACCTCGCCCTTCTTTTCGAATTTCTTCAATGCCGCCGCCAGCCGATCAACGTCACCCCGCTGGATCCATCCGTCGTTCTCGCCGTAGGCGTAAAAGACAGGACAGTTGAGCATCTGTAGTTTTTCGTCGGGTGGTATCTCGCCGTAGAACGGCGCCGCGGCCGCGATCTCCTTGCTCTCGCACGGCAACAGCAGCGCGTAGCTGCCGCCCATACAGAATCCCGTGATACCGATGCGGCTCGAACGCGTCTCGTCTCTGCGCGCGCAACCATTGCACCGTGGTCTAGCAGATCCTCGATACCGGCTTCCTTCTTCAATCCGCCCATCAGCTGCGCAGCGGTATTGGGATCAGTCGCGACCTTGTGGCCCTGACGCGAGTACAGGTCGGGAGCTATCGCAAAATAACCTTCGCGCCCCAGCCGCCGCGCGACGTCGCGGATATGTTCGTTCAGCCCCCACCATTCCTGCACCACGATCGCCGCCGGCGCCGTTGCCGCGTCCGCCGGCTCGGCGACAAATGCCTTAATCGTGCACGCACGCCCGGCATAACTAACTTCACGCGTGACCATTGTCATTCACCTCGAAAAATACAAACTGGTATTCGATGAACAACCCCCGCACTCGCGCAAAGTTCCTCGCGCAGCACTATTTACCCTCGTTTCGATTTGAGTTTTCACAGCCGCGGTCGCCTCGCGCAGAGCCGCACGTGCGAGAATGCGCGTCGAGTCCAGTATGGGCAGCGGCGAATCGGCGGGACTGATCAGCAATGGAATCTCGGTGCATGCCAGCGCGACCGCATCGCAGCCGTTGTCGCCGAGCTCGCGTATCACACTTTGAAAGTATGCGCGCGACTCCGGAACGAAACGCGCGTACACCAGTTCCTCATAGATGATCCGATTGATACGCGCGCGTTGTTCGGCGTTCGGGACGCGATGGTCGATACCGGCCGGCGCCAGCTTGGATCGATACACCGGACCTTCCATCAGAAAGCGTGTTCCGAGAATCGCGATCCGCTTGAACCCGCGCCGGCGAGCCTCGTTGGAAACTTCCTCGGCGATGTGAATCCACGGCGCCGGTGAACGCTCGCGCACAAGATCGAGTCCCTGATGAACCGTGTTGTCGGGACAAATCAGCAATTGCGCTCCGGCCCGGACGACCCGCGCCGCCGACTCGAGCATCATCTCACCCACCTCGCGCCAACGGTCTTCGTCAATCAGACGCTGATAGTTGCGCAGAGAGAAGCCGTGCAGGCTAATCTCCGGATGCTCATGCGGGCCGAGCTTCGCCGCACCTTCCAGACAGATCGTGCGGTAACACAGCGCCGCACCCTCGGCGCTAACCGCGACAATACCGATATGCTTCACAGATACGTCCGTTGCAAAAATGTCGTCCTCATCTACTCCGCGGCTGAACGATAGAGGCCTCCGTGTTACGCATGCGGCGGATGCGCAGGCTTCTGTCCCGCTTGCGGAGGGGCGCCGCCCCAAATCAAAACGTCGGGGCAAAGGTCCGCGCCGTTCGGCCAGACTACCGTACCGCCCTCGGCGCGAACCTTTGCAAAAAATGCCGGATCTTTTCGGGCCGGTTCGAATACTGGGCCGACCAACAAGCTTGATACATCCCGTTCGACGACGGAGCCATCCGTCAGCACTAATTTCAATCTGAAGCCGTCGAGAACTTTCACATCACGAATACGCAAAAGGGCCATGCGGTTTCACCTTAATCGAGAGGCTCGATCTCCTTGAGCGTTTCTCCCTTCCGAGCACGCTGCCAGTCGTCGCGGAGTTCGGCACGATGGAGCGCGGCCCATTCCAGTACCAACGCGAGAGCGCGTCGCGGCAACGAACCACGGAACAGCGCCAGTGTTTCTACTTCGATAAGCGCCTCGTACTCGCCGTAGATAGCGTGGAAATGCGCCGGCTCGTGGTCGCTGTAGAACATTCGGACCACAATTCCGAAGAACCGGCTCAGTTCTGGCATCGCTGAATCGCTCGCCTAAGTAATCTGCCACCCGTTCCCCATCTACTCCGCGGCTGAAACCGGGATGAACCCCGTGGCGCCGTTCTTCAGCCGGATCTGCAAATAATCGCCGGCGATTCCGGTGACGTGAACGTACTTCTTGCGGCGTACTTCTCCGATGGTCGAGCTGGTCGCATTCGGGCTTTCATACACCGGCGAATTCTTCGTCAAAAGAAACAGCTTGTTGAGCGGCTTGATCTGCGGGGCGGCTCCCGGTGCCGGCGGAGGTACCGACGCTACTGCGGGTGGCGGCGCGCCGGGCGCGTTGGGCGGCGGCGCCATCGCACCGGCGGTCGAGGCCGGCGCGGGAATCAGCTTGGTGTCGAGTGCGCGCACCTCGTCCATTTCGGCGTTGGATTCCGCCGCGCGACCGGGCTCTGACGCCAGCAGATTCGCCAGCGCGAGGTGACCCTTCGCATTTTTGGGATTGAGTCCGATCGCGGTGCGGATTTGATCCTCAGCCGCCGCGGTCTTGCCTTCCTGCCTGAGCACTTCCGCCAAATCCAGATGGTAGTTGTCGCGATCGGGCTCGAGCGCTACCGCCGCGCGGTATTGATTCTCCGCCAGCCCGCGCTGATTCTGATCGCCATAAAGATTTCCAAGCGCGACATGGGTCGCCGCATTTTTCGGGTCGATCTCGAGCACCTTCATGAACTCGATTTGCGCGTCGCCGCCCTTGTGCTCGAACACGTAGAGATTTCCAAGCGCGATATGGACCCGGGGGTCATTGGGCGCGATTTTCTCCGCGTCCAGATACGCCACTTCCGCCTGCGGGAGCTGGTTCGCCTGCATATCGGCGTCGCCTTCTGCTAGGTAGTCGTCGGCGGTTTTATGATGGCATCCCGCCGCTATCAGGATCATCGCGATAGCGACGATCGTCGCCCCAAACCGGGCCGGTATACTTCGGTTCATGTTCATCTAGGTGGGGTCCTCCGAGACCATCCGCTCCGATCGAGCAAAGATCGGACCAGTGGCGGAAAAATCTACAATTCGCGTTGAAAGGAGCGGGGAAATAGTATCAAGCATTCCTGATTGATTCCGATTGCGTGCACGAAACGGGTAATTCTTACATTCCCTACGCGACGATGCCTAGTCGCCGCCGCCAACTTTCCGTTGGATGGATCGATTTGTTAGGTTATAAAGAAACGCCGTGCGCTTCATCCTGATTGCCGCCAAGCAACTCGACTTCGCCAAGACCCGGCTCGCGCCGGGGCTGCCTCCCGGCGAGCGTCGCGACTTGGCCGAGGCGATGTTTCGCGACGTCCTCGCCGCCTCGCTCGCCAGTACCGCGGCCGACCACGTCGCCGTCGTGACCTCCGACGCGGGCCTGCTCGCGATGGCGCGGGCGGCCGGCGCCCTGCTGATCGACGAGGAATTTCCGCGCGGCCTGAACGTCGCCGTTGCACTCGCGACCTCGGCGCTCATCGGTCAGGGCGCTCGAACCATTTGCACGGTGCTGTCCGACATTCCGCTCGTCAACGCCGAAGACATCGACGCGGTGTTTGCCGCGATGCCCGACGGCCGCGGCGCCGTGCTGGTTCCCTCACGTGATTTATCGGGCACCAACATCATATGCCGTTCACCCGCCGACGCGGTGCCGACTCGATTCGGCCGCATGAGCCTGGTGCGCCATCTGGACGATTGCCGCAGTGCCAACGTTCCAGCTAGAGTGCTGCGACTTGCGCGGCCCGCGCTGGATCTCGACGTGATCGCCGATCTCGCCGAGTTCGAGCGCGCCGGGTCAGGCACGCATACTCAAAACCAGTTGGCCCGTCTCCACATTGCCCACCACTAAAAATTGAAAAACCGCTGATGTCGATCGTTGAAATGATCGAGCGCCTCGGCGCTCTCGTGCTCGACAGCATTACCCGCCTCGGCTGGTTCGTGCTCTTCCTGCTGGGATCGGTCTTTTATGTTTTCGTCCCACCGTTCAAGCCGCGGCTGTGGGTAAGGCAGATACGGATCATCGGCGCCGATTCGCTCTTTCTGATCATTCTGATCGGCGGCTTCACTGGAATGGTGCTCGGGCTGCAAGGCTACAGCACGTTGCGCCGGTTCGGCTCCGAAGGCGCGTTGGGCACCGTCGTCGCCCTGGTGCTGGTGCGCGAGCTTGGACCCGTGCTGGCCGCGATCATGCTCACCGCGCGTGCCGGTTCCGCGATGGCGGCCGAGCTTGGTTCGATGCAGGCCAGCGAACAGATCGACGCGCTGACCGTCATGGCCATCAACCCGGTGCAATACCTGGTCTCGCCGCGGATGCTGGCAGGGGTGCTCAGTTTCCCGCTGCTGACGGCGATATTCGACGTAATCGGAATTTACGGCGGCTACATGGTCGGCGTCGGGCTGATGGGCGCGCCGTCGGGCGCCTACTTCAATGGCATCGCCGCGAGTATGACTGGCCACGACATTATGATGAGTGTCTATAAGGCCCTGGTCTTCGGCGTGGTCGTAATCTGGGTCTGTTGCTACAAGGGATATCATGCGGAGCGGATGGCGACCGGGGTCAGCCGCGCAACCACTGAAGCCGTCGTGCTGTCGAGCGTCCTGATTCTGGCGTTCGACTATTTTCTTGGGTCAATACTTTTGTGATAACGCGTGGCGATTTTGATTCGATAAATCATGAGCGAACCTGAAATCAGCCAAGCCGCGTTGGACCCTCGAGCGACGGCCGGCAACGCGGTCGAAGTGCGCGACCTGCACAAGCGCTTCGACCATCAGCAAGTCCTCGACGGCATCGCGCTCGATTTCCCAGCCGGAAAAATCACGACCATCGTCGGCCCCAGCGGCAGCGGCAAGACCGTGCTGCTCAAGCATCTCAACCTGCTGATGCGGCCGGACTCGGGCAGCATCGTGATCGACGGCATCGACGTGACCAAAGTCGGCGGACGATCGTTGGACGCAGTGCGCGAAAAACTCGGGATGCTCTTTCAGTCCGGCGCGCTGTTCGATTCGCTGTCGGTTTTCGACAACGTTGCGTTCCCGCTGGTCGAGAAAACCAGAATGACTCGCGATGAGATCGCCGATCGCGTCCGCGAAACCTTACACGCAGTCGGGCTCGAAGGCATGGACAAAAAGTTCCCATCGCAGTTGAGCGGCGGGATGCAAAAGCGCGCCGCACTCGCGCGCGCATTGATACACCGCCCGAAAATTCTGATGCTTGACGAGCCGACCACCGGTCTCGATCCCACTCGGACCGGCGCGATTCACGATCTTATCCGGCGCACTCAAATCGACTTTCATCTGACCGTCGTGATGGTCAGTCATGACGTCCCGGCGGTCTTCAGGATTTGCGACCGGGTTGCGTTCCTCCATAATGGCAAAACTCGGCTCAACGGCACTGTCGATGAAGTGATGGCAGCCGACGACGAGATCTTCAAACGGTTTCTGGCAGGCAAAGCATCCGGCGAGGAGAATGAGACGGCCCTCGCGGGCTGAGACAGAGCAATTATGTACGCAAGTCGAACTACGCAATTCATCGTCGGGATTTTCGCGATCCTGGGGATTATCGCTTTGGCGATTCTGTCGCTCTCACTCGGCAAGATCCCGCTGTTCCCCGCACCGGGGTACACCCTCTACGCCGCTTTCGATAATATTTCAGGCTTGAAGACCGGCGATCAGATTCAACTGGCCGGGGTGCAGGTCGGCAAAGTTGTGAATATCGGGATTAAGGATTATCGCGCGCGCGTTGCTCTGCGAGTAAACCAAGGCGTGCAGATCGATGACGACGCGATCGCTGCAATCAAGACCAGCGGCATCATCGGCGACAAGTATGTGTCGATCCAGATCGGCCCGAGCGATCATTACCTCAAGGACGGGGATACGATTCGACAGACCCAATCGGCGTTCGTGCTCGAGGACGCGATCGGCCAGCTGATCAACAGTTCCGGCAGCAGCAACAAAGACTCCGATAAGGATTCAAAATCCTCGAGCGCAGATTCGAAATCCTCGAACTCGAACTGCAACTGCGCGGACACAAACGTAATCAAGCAGCCGCAAAAATCGGCGAAGTAACCGGCGCAAAACTGGACCGTATCTAAAAAAGTGAAAAATATGATGAAGCCAAATTCAATCCAGCGATTTCTGCATCGACGCGCGATCCTGATCTTCACGATGACCGCCGCAATCGCCATCAGCTTTGCGCCGTCGCGCCTTCTGACGCCGGCATGGGCCGACGATCCGATGTCCGTCGTGAAGACCACCGTCAACCAGGCCCTCCAGGTATTGCAGGACAAGAGCGCTCCGCTCGCTCAGCGCCAGGACAAGCTACGCCAAATCGTCGCCCAGACTTTCGATTTCACCGAGATGGCGAAGTCGGCCCTCGGCTATCATTGGAAGCAGATCACGCCCGCTCAGCAGCAGGAGTTCACCAGCGCATTCATCGCCTTCATCGAGGATTCCTATCTTAGCAAGATCAACGACTACCGCGGGCAGCAGGTGAATTTCCTCCGGGTGTCGAACGAAGGAGGAGCTCAATACGCCCAGGTCTCCACCGACATCATTCAGCCCAAGGGCGATGCGATCCATGTGAATTACCGACTCCTGCAAGAGGGCGGCACGTGGAAAATTTACGACGTGACGGTCGATGCGATCAGCATTATCGCGAACTATCGCAACCAGTTTAATCGCGTAATGAACAGTAAGGGCTATGACACTCTAATTGCCGACTTGAAGGCCAAGCAGGCGGCGCTTGCGGCAAGTCTCGCCAACCACTAGCAGCTATGGATTCGACGAGCCTCGACAGGTAACTTCTAAAGAGGACACGAGGACCATACCCGAATTGGAGACGCACATGAGATCTGGCTCGAAACAAATCAAAAAGACAGGCGTGCTATCGACGATGCTCGCGTCGTCGCTACTCGCCGTGGCTTCGTTTGCCACCCCGGCCATGAGCCAGAATGCCGCCCCGCTCTCGACCGGCCATGAGCCGGCCGCCCAACAGGCTGCGTCTGCGCAAACCCCGCCGGGCGAAAACAACCAGGGCGTTTATTCCGATCCCCTGTCGGGGTTCAACGAACCGATGTTCACCTTCAACCTCAAGCTTGACGATTGGGTGCTGCGACCGGTGGCCAGCGGATACTCGTTCATCGCGCCGCAGCCGGTACGCGAGGGCGTCGGCCGCTTCTTTGACAACGTCCGCGTCATTCCGCGTTTCGCTAACAATCTGTTTCAGCTCAAGCTGGCCGAGGCCGGCACTGAAGTCGCCCGCTTCGGCATCAATACGACGCTGGGACTCGCAGGCTTCTTCGATCCTGCCGACATTTGGTTCGGACTCGAAGAGCATCCCAACGATTTCGGCTTGACCATTCGCTACTACAATATCCCGACCGGCCCGTACATCATGCTGCCGTTTTTTGGACCTTCAACCGTGGGCGATACGGTCGGTCTGGTGGCCGACGGTGCGATGGATCCGATCAACTACCTGGTTCCATGGTATATATCGATCGCGGTGCACACCGGCCAGCGCGTGGTTGAAGCGGTGAACTACCGTTCGCTGCACATGAATCAGTTCGAGGAAGCCGATCGTTACGCGATCGATCTCTACGGCGCAGTTCAGGACGCATACCTGCAGACCCGCGCCCACGAGGTCAAGCAGCTCCACGAAGAACAGTGGTAATCGAAAGCTGACCCGACTCTAAAGTTGCCAACAAACGCGCCGCGGAACAAAAATCCCGCGGCGTTTTTTTTAATACTGGGTGCAGGGGTCACCCCTGCCGCGGAAGCGTGAAACCCGCGGAGGGTTTCACATAATAATGAAGTGATTTCCCCTTCCCCGCTCGCGCCCCACTACTAAACGTGCTCCCAAGCGTGATACGAACTCCTCACCAGCGGCCCCGATTCCACATGATGGAACCCAAACGCGAGCGCGGCAGTCTTGATCTCCGCGAACTCCGCCGGCGGCACGTATCGCGCCACCGGAATATGGTCGGCTGACGGTCGCAGGTACTGCCCGAGCGTCAGGATGTCGCATTCGACCCCGCGCAGATCGCGGATCACGTCGAGCAGTTCGTCGTTACTCTCACCCAACCCGAGCATCACGCCCGCCTTGGTGAACATCGGCTTCCCGAGCCGCCGCGCAACAGTTTTCGCATGACGGATCACGCCGAGCGATCGCGCATAGTTCCCACCCGGTCGCACTGAACGGTAAAGGCGCGGCACCGATTCAATATTGTGGTTGTAAATATCGATTGGCGATTCCACCACCGTCTCGACACTCGCGAACGACCCCTGAAAGTCCGGCACCAGCACTTCGACTCGCGCCGCTTCAGGATTCGCTTTGATTGCACGCGCAGTCGCCGCGAAATGCGCCGCGCCGCCGTCGGCCAGGTCGTCGCGATCGACCGACGTGACGACAACATGCTGCAATCCCAGTCGCGCGACCGCCTCCGCGATTCGGCGCGGCTCGTCGCTATCCAGCGGACGCACCTTGCCGTGCGCGACCGCACAGTACGGGCAATTGCGCGTGCACACGTCGCCCATCAGCATGAAAGTTGCCGTGCGATGGGAAAAGCATTCGCCGATATTCGGGCAGCACGCTTCCTGGCAAACCGAATGCAGCTTGAGCTCGCCGAGAATCGCCTTGGTCCGAAAGTACTCGGGCGAAACCGGCGCGCGCACTTTGATCCACTCCGGATGCTTCCGTTCAGCCATCGCCAACCACCAACTCAGGCGTTGCCACTATCTGCGACGCGCTAGCCGAAAAAATTCGATCGTAGTTGAAGACCCGCGCGAAACTCTCGCGCATCACATCGGCAAACTCGCGCACCGACACCGCGCGCTTCGCCACCTCGCACACCGACGTCATGCGGCATCCCTCAATCCCGCACGGCACGATCGAATCGAAGTAGCTCAGCTCAGTCGATACGTTCAGCGCGAACCCATGCCACGTCGTCCAGCGCCGAATTCCAACGCCGATCGACGCGATCTTCCGCCTGCCGACCCATACCCCGGTCATCCCATCACGCCGTCCCGCGTCGATCCCAAATTTCGCGAGCGCATCGATCATCGCCGCCTCGAGCCGTCGCAAATATTTGGTAACGTCCCGATCAGACCCTTCAAGTCTAAGTATCGGATAGCCAATCAACTGCCCCGGCCCGTGATAGGTAACCTGCCCGCCGCGCGAAACCCGCCGAACCGGCACGTCCGCTCTACGACCCACGATAAACCCTTCATCCGCCCCCCGCCCCAGCGTAAAAACATGCGGATGCTCCATCATGAGCAACGAATCCCCGACGCTCCCGTTAATCCGCTCCGCCAGCATCCGAGTCTGAATCGCCAAAGCATCGTCGTAATCAACAACCCCCAAATCGGCGACAGTGAGCCCTCTTCCCCTCTCCCTGTAAGGGAGAGGATCAAGGTGAGGGTCCGAATCCAGCGAGCGATTTTGCGAGCGATTCAAGATTCTGTCTTTCCTCAAAAGTCTATCGCTTCCCCATCAGCCGCCAAAGCCGCCTGCATAATCGCCTCCGACATCGTCGGATGCGGATGCGCCGTCTTGCCTATCTCCGTCACCGTCGTCTCGAGCGCCTTGCCGAGCACGACTTCCGAAATAATATCGGTCGCCGCGTGTCCGATAATCTGGCATCCGATCACTTCGCCGTACTGTTTGGTCGCGACGATTTTCACAAAGCCCGCCGTCTCGCCAATCGCGACCGCTTTGCCCATCGCGCGAAACGGGATCTTGCCGACCTTCACCTCGATCCCGCGCGCCTTCGCTTCCGCCTCGCTGAGTCCCACCGTCGCAACCTCCGGCTCGCAGTAGATACATCCCGGAATCGCGAGCAGGTCGAAGCCCGGCTCGCGCACCCCGGCCATGATTTCCACCGCCGCGATTCCTTCCGAACTCGCCTTATGCGCCAGCAGCGGCGGCCGAATCACGTCGCCGATCGAGTAGATACTCGGCACGCTCGTCTGAAACGAATCGTTAACTTTGATAAACCCGCCGCGCTCCAGCTCCACGCCGAGCTTTTCGAGCCCGAAGTTCATGCTGAGCGGCGTACGCCCGACCGCGACCAGCACCACTTCAGCCTCGACCGATTTCTCCGCTCCCTCAGCATTGACGGTGACCGACCAGCCGTCCCCCTTGCGCGCCATCGACTTGTAGCCATGCCCCAGCATCACCGTGATTCCGCGCTTGACGAAGGCGCGCCGCAGTTCCTCGGCAACTTCCGCGTCGATTCCCGGCAGCATCTGCTTCTCCAGCTCGACGATCGTCACCTTGGCCCCGAACGCGCTGTAAAAATAACCAAACTCGAGCCCGATCGCGCCAGCGCCAATCACGACCACGCTCGCCGGCATCGTATCGAGCACCAGCGCCTCATGGCTGGTAACGACCCCGTCGCCAACTTTCATCCCCGGAAACAGTTTTTCTCCGGAGCCAGCCGCAATCAGAATCCTCTCGCCCTCGAGCGCCGCAACCGCCGGCGCCGCTTTCCCTTCAACTTGTTTGAGCGCCACCGAATGCGCCCCAGTGACGACCGCATCAGCCTCGAAGTAATCAATCTTGTTTTTTCGAAACAGGTAGAGCACGCCCTTGGAAAGCTTCTCCGCCGCCGCCCGCGACCGCGCAATCACTTTGGCAAAATCAAATCGAACCTCGCCAGTCTCAATCCCATGCTCCTTGGATGCCCCGCGAATAGTATCCATCGCCTGCGCCGAACTAAGCAGCGCCTTGGAAGGAATACACCCCCAATTCAAACAAACCCCGCCCGGCCGATCCCGCTCAATCACCGCCACCCGCATCTTCAACTGCGCCGCCCGAATCGCCGCAACATACCCGCCAGGCCCCGAACCAACTACGACAAGGTCATACCGAGAATTATCCAAGATGAAGTCCTTCCAAGGAGTTTTCTGCTCTCCCCATTATTCCCCGAATATAAGCATCGAGTAAGGGCGCGAGCGCAGTTAGCGCCCCGATGAAGAATGGATAGGACGCGACCGAACTCCCGCGAATTTTCTGATCTGTTCCCTCTTTCCCGCGGGAATGGGCGAGGGAGATCGGACGTGGCGGAACCCTTTCTGCTTCCCTTCTGTCCCCTTTCCTGCAGGAAAGGGGGTGAGGGGGATAGGACGCGGTGGAATACTCGCTGAAATCCCCTTCCCCTTTCCAGGGGAAGGGGCTACGGGGTTAGGGCTTTCTTCTTCAAGAAATTTGCGGGACGTCATTCTAGAGCACATCTGGATAACTGCGCTTCCAACAGCCGAAGCCCTGAGCGTAGTCGAAGGGGAAGAATCCCGGCTCCTTCTTCACCTCTCTCTGTCAGGGAGAGGTCGACGCACGTCCTCGTGCGTCGGGTGAGGGTCCAAATTCCTGGTTCCCTCTCTTCGCATCAGCGCTGCAAAGTGGCGAGCCAGTGCTCCACCACGCTTCTGGCCAGCGTCGTATGTCCAACTCCGCGACGCTTCGCCAGCTTTTTGAGAGTCTCCAAGTCATCCTTGTAGAGCCGGAGAGCGATCTGCTCGGTGCGAGCGGGTCGAATCTGGACGTCGAGATCTTCGAGTTGATCGCCGAATTCCTCGATGCTGTGACGATCCCAGTACTTGCGCTCGGCACGATCGCTCTTGAAACTCGGAAGCTTGCGCTTTCTAACAATCATCTTCATCGTCATTTGCCGCGCCTCCATTTGCGATAATTTCGGATCTCATCCGGTGCCGAGACGCGCGCGCTAACGCACAGCCGCATCGATGCGTCGAGTTCCAACCGCTGAGCACGTTCGCCCGCGGGCTTCATGACAAACACGCCGGCTTCTTCGAGATCTCGGGGTTGCGCAGCGCGCAGCACACAGGTCAGGAACTCTCCATCACCCAACGGAGCCACCACGAACCACCTCGTCCGATTTCCTCGACCGCCTCGTCGGATGCGCGCCCGACCATGGCGGCCAAAGACTGCGTCTGCGACGTCGTCAGCTTCGATGTCGCGCTCGGCTAGATGTTCAAGGCTGGCAGCGGTGAATACCAGCGTCCATCCCAACATCTGCATACCATAATGGTATGCAGATAAGGATTTGGTGCGCAAGCCGCGCTCTACTTACTCACTCCCGCGCCAGAATCGCCGACATCGAAAAACATATTTTTTCGCGGAACCACCGCGGCAGCCGCCGCGATTGCGCTTCAAACCAGTAACAGAGACGCGCCAGTTGCCGATAATTGATCATCGAAAAGCCACAGTGCCCCGTGATGAATGGGCTCGCCATCAGATCGATCTCGATCGGATGCAGACCAGCCTTGTGCGCAATCGCAGTTAACTCCTCCGCCGTGATTAGAAACAGATGACCATCGGCGTCGGGCTTGAATTGTTCCGACTCTAGCGCATCGAAGTCCTCGATCTTCGAATGTGTCGGCAGACGGCTGCGAAAGTATGATCCATTCGGAGTAGTTAGAAAGATGCGTCCGTTCGGAGTGAGGAATCGCGCCAGGTGCCGCAGAAAGTCGTCGGTATGCGCGATGTGTTCAACCACTTCCGTCGCGATAACCAGGTCGAACCGTCCAGTCGCGTCCGGATTGAGATCGAACAAGTTGCCGGGAAGTACCTCGATGCGATCCCGGGTCTGGAAGTTCGCGACCGCAGTAGTAAGCACATCCGCGCGCAAGTCGTTCACCGCAACGCTGACTCCCCGCGCCGCCAGGCATGCGCTCAGCGCGCCGTCGCCGGCCGCCACTTCAAGTACCCGCGTCGGGCGGAGCGCCAATACACTCTCCAGCGTGGTGAGTACCCGCAACCGTCCGAACGCTCCGTACGATGGAGGCCAGGCGGATCCATAGTTCCAGCCGTCCACGTCGTTCTGCCTGCCCGCGTCGGTCATCGGGCGAATCGCGGACAAGCCAACGTCGCAGGTGGTTTTAAATAGTGAGTATGCGGGCAAAGCGTCCAATCAAATTATGATGACAAACTGTGGGTCATGTTCAAATATTCTAGCAGGCTGCGGAAAAATGTTGCTTAGTTGCGAATTTGTCCACTCTCGGTAGTTGTTAGTGTGTGCCGAGAGAGCATCTAAAGGGCCGCCGAGCAGAGCGCCGTCAGCTTCTGGTGTTCGCCTCAGGTGGCGTTTGGCAAGAGGTTGCGCATCCTCACCAAGTTGTAGGCGGCGGCCGCTCTGCTGGTAGTCAGCTCCACGCATCCCCACTTCCTGCCCGCATCATAACCTTCTCTTCATCTACACATCTGAAGCTTGAAATGCGATCCTTCAAGCGCAAGGTGCTCCACTGTCAATGTCACCAACGACCATCATAGATGAAGGCAAGCTCCGTCGGTCGTTGCAGGGCTGGGAGCTTGGCAGCGTGTGCGAGATCGCGGTGCTACCGGGAGGGAGCAATTCGCAAACCTGGAAGATCGCGGCGCAACACGGCGATTTTGTGGCCAAGGTTGCCTCGGACACGGCGGCGTTCAAAGGCGGTCTGGAGATCGCAGAACAGTTAGAGCTAGCAGGCTTTTCAGCGGGGAGGCCGATCCGAAGGCGCGATGGATCCTTGGTTCTCCGTTCATCTGGAGGGGCGCTCGGCGTAATCGCCTTTATTCCTGGAACTCCGCTCGATCTTTCACAGTCAGTGGGCATGCATACTTGGGGAGCAACGATGGCTCGGCTTCACAGAGCGTTGCTTCTCCTTCCAAATGTCCCAGTAGGGGTAAGGCGATGGCCTTGGCGGTGGCTCGACCACAACGCTGACCACGTCAGGTCGCGGCCGTGGCTGCAAAGCGCGATCACTAAGGCGGCATCACAGGCGCGGAAGTTAACAGAGACGCGAGATCTTACCTTGGGAATCATCCATGGAGACGGCGCACCCGTCATACAAGATTCGGGCACCGGTCGCGTTTCCGTTATCGACTGGGGTGCGGCAATGTGGGGGCCACTCCTGTATGACGTCGCTTCCGCCTACTGGTTCTCAGTGATTGAGCCCAACCTCGACCCTCTGGTGTTCGAGCCGTTCTTAAAAGCTTATCGTGATGCGGCGCTTCTTAACGCGCAGGAATGGCAGGACCTGCCAGTGTTCATCCGTCTGAGAGGCGCGGTTCAGGGATTCTACTTTGCGTGGCGATCTGACAACAACATCCAAACTGGACTCAGTTACGCCGGAGAGAACGAGCAGAAACTGGAGGATGTCAGACAAAAAATTGAGTCGGAGTGACGCACCAAAAGGCGGCTATTTTTCCGCAGCCTGCTAGGCGCCGCCCCCCCTGAACTTTTTCGCCTTACGCAATCCTAACTTTGATGAGATAATATCGCTGATGTTCGATTGTTTTCGATCACCGCCCGCATTGTCTAACGTTTCAGTTTGAGTCCGCACGACAACCGCCCGAAAGTCCGCTGCAAGGTATCAGGAATGTACTCGAAACGGACTTTTTCAGTATCTATTCTTGCGCTATTGGCTTTTTCGCTCTCTACCGCAGACGCGCAGAACCTGCCGCCGCCCGGCGCCTATCAGCCGATTCCGAATTTCACCGGCATTGGCGCGGGACTTCAATTCCGCGAGGCGATCAACGATCGCTTTTCCGGGGCCCAGCCGGTGGCGCCGGAGTTCGTCGCCCCGAGCTTCGCAAATATCCCCTCGGAGCAGGACGGCACCTTGGTCTACTGCAAGGACTGCAAGCGATCGACGCCATGCGTCGGCGGAGGCAGTGGCGCGTGGGCGTTGGGCACGCGCGGGAGTTGGTCGTGCTCGACGGGCGCACTCGAGGCGAGCCTCAACGCAAATGGCAACAAGCTCACAGGGTTGGCCAGCGGAACCGCGATCGGAGATTCGCTCGCTTTCGGGCAGACCGGCGCGCAACTCAACACGCTGGCGGGGGCGAAGGGCGATGGCACCGATACCATCAGCGCTTTCAACGTCAACGGCGTCTTCAATGTCAGGGCCTTCGGCGCCAAATGCGACGGTAGCACTGACGATGCGGCCGCGATTCAATCGGCGCTGACCGCCGCGAATGCATCTGGGACTGCTGCAGGAGCAGCAACCGTCTTTGTTCCAGCAACGGCATCATCGTGCAAGATCAGCCGGCCGATAGTTAATGCGTCGCCGACCAACCAGCGCACGGTGGCCTTTTTCGGGGCTGGCTCAACCGCATCGACCATCTCACCGACCTTTACCGGACCGGCCATTGTTCTCGTCGGTCAAGGCCCGGTGTCGCAGGTCAAGACTTCGCTCACCAACAATATCATTCCGGGCGGCTCAGGCTTTTCGATGACGTGGGCCAGCGGATCCAACGACTACTTCGACCTGTCAGAAGTCCTACCCTCGAATATCAACGTGCAGCCTTACGTGGGAATCTTCAATGGGGATACTCAGTGGGACATTCGGCTGTTCTTCAAAGCAACTGACCTATCGGCTACGCATTGCCTGTGGGCCAGCACCGGCGCGTTCAACACTGTGCTCTATACCGGCGGCGACATAGGTGGCGGCGGAATGGGCTACCTATGCACAGAAGCCGACGGCAAGTTACATGGGATGCTCAACGTCAGCGGCACACTCATAAGGTCGCGAGCAGTCCGCTGACCGCAAACACTGTCTATGAAGCCGAACTCAATCTGGATAGCAGTCACAACGTGAACCTGTTCGTCGGCACCGGTGGCACGGTCAGCCGGGTAGCACAGGCTGCTTCCGGCGGCACCGCGATTGTGCAACGAGCTGATGAGAACGACCTGCTAGGTAACGGCTTACCTACCTGGCCGTACGCCTTGGGAAATAACGTAAACAACTGGCAGGGCGCGATCCAGTCAGTTCAGATTTCCAACACCGCTCGTCATACAGGAACGAGCTACACCGAAGACACGGCAAATTTCGCGGCCGACGGCAACACTTTCTTTCTGGATAACTTCGACCTCAATCAGTTTCCCGGCGGCATTGCGACTGCGCCAATAACCCAGGTGGATGCTCCTGCGAATGCATGGATGGCGTTGCATATAGGAGAGCTGGGATGTTGCGGAGGTACCTATAACGTCAGCGGCCTGAATATTACCAGCAGCACGGTCGGTATCTACGCTGATGCGGCGGCCGTTGATATCTCTCACATCACCACTAACGCTACGATGTATGGTATCGAGGTCTCGCGCACGGCAGGCTTCAACAGTTTTATCCACGACATCACCGAGTTCCAGGGCGTTGACAATAGCGCGGGTGGGGTCGTCGGCATTCTTTCGCTGGGCGGAATTACTTTCATTAGAGACGTGATTCTCAACCAAGCGAATATGTTTCCGATCTATACCACCGGCTCTTCGGTGGTGAATGCCTATATAGCCACTAACAACCGGAATATGTGCAGCGTCGGAGTCGAGACCTTCGCACAAGGAGTAAACGTATTACCGGTTCATCTTGAGCACATAGTCGCCGATACGGAAAATGGTGGCAACTTTCCCGGCATATGTATAAGTGGCGGCGGCCCTGTGTCGGTAACCGGCAGCGTGGTTGCACCTTCCGGGTCGGCATCAGCCATCCAGCTACTCGGGGCTGTTGGTCCAATCACTCTTCAAGGCAATAACTTTCTGCAAAGCGGAAACTCGATCGTTGATACTACCTACGCATCGCCGACTGCAGGCGCGTCGATTGTGTTTGACAATAATGTGTACGCAGGAAACTACGCCCCGATCGGCGGCGGTACCTATACAAACCTTGGCTTCCCTTACAGCATAATAGGCCATACGCCGACCCTTCATCATTTGCAGATCCCGGTCGTGCCAACCCCGGAGCTCGGAGCTATCGACAATCAACCGCTATGTATCAGCACGACGTGTGCATACCCGGCTCCTATGGACGCTCACGTAGGCGACGTCGAGATAGCTGCGCCCGCGATTCAAGGAGGAGCACCGGGTACAGTTATGGCTCCTGCGGGCTGGACCCTTGCTTGTACCGCCGACAATAGTGTGAACGGCGACTATGTCCCGGTCTATTGGCACGTCGTTACAGCGAATGACACTGCCACCTACACGTGGACGGCGGCCAATTCAATGGTCTGGCGCGGCGGCATAACGTCCTTCTCCGGGATCAACCAGCTCGCGCCGGTCGATCAATGCGTAACTTCGACTGCGACCGGGACTACGTCGATTACGCTGACGGGGATGACTTCAAGCGACCAGAACGACATTGCTATATTTCTGACGGACAACGTTGGGAATAACGGCATAATGATGGCGTTGCCATCGCCGCCTGCGGGCGTGGTGATGGATTTCTTCGGCCAGTCTAACTCGGAGAGCATTTGGTCTTACTTGCCGCAATCGACCACAGTGCCCAATGTCAACATAAGTAACAACGGAACCGCGACCAATTTCGCGGGCGCTCAGTTGACATTGAGGCCTGCGCTTAATCAGACGAGTCTTATGACCGTTGGCGAGGGATCTCCGCCGCTCTACCAGGGCGAGCCAGGTGCTACGCTTCAAAGCCTCGCGACCAATGTGCCGATCGAAGTTCCTAACGTTATTGGAACGGTTACGACCTCGACAACCATTTCCTTTGCGAAACAATCAGTACAGGACATTACCACTGCGACTTCCGGGCTGACATATACGCTCTCCACCGTGGGCGTGACACCCAACCAGGACGTAATGGTCCGATCCCACATAGCCGGGACAATCACCGGACCGCTGTGGGCGACTTCAAGCGGTGCGATCAAGTGGGCGGGGGGCAGCGCGCCCACTTCGAGCGGCACCAGCGGTTATACCGACATCCTACGATTGTACTTCGATGGAACGAACTGGCAGGAAGTATCCAGAAGCATTGGGAATCATTAGAACTGGTGATAGAACATAACACCACCGACATGGATGGGATTTGCACCGAGCACCGAACTCAAATCAGACCATCCACCACTAATGCTGTCATTCACGATAACGCTGCGAACGCCATTTGTAACAAGGAAGGCTTTGAGTCTATCTCCGCGCGCTGAAGTGATTGGCCCTGGTCGGAATAAGTCTCGTGTCTCTTCTAAGTCGAAACCTGGAGGAATACCACCGACGTATCCTCCGGCCATTCGAAAATACATACCTGCTTGAGCCTGCCATAGCATCGAATTTCCATCTGAACTGTTTGGAAGCACTAGAACGGTTTCATCGCGATCGATATACCTTGTGAATAGCGGAGTTCCGAAAAATTCCGGGGTATCAACCGCAGTAACAGCACGGTCAGTGGCTGGCACTGCGGGTAAAATAAAAATAACCGACAATAGTAATCCCAAGGCTCGGTGCCAATTGACCTGGAGACGATCGAGGAAAAGCACCGTTAGCATCGCAAGGTCCAGGTAACAATATAACGCCAGGCGAAGCGGAAGGGCTTGTCCGACGAATGGCAGCTTCCAGAAGAGGCTCCACGGCAGCCAAATGGTGTAATGCCCAATGTGCCGGTATGCGCCTAATGAAAGCAGCCACGCCGTCGCGCCGACAATTAGAAGTATTTCGACAGTTGCCGACTGCCATTGCTTGACGACCGAATATAGCAGAACGAACAGAAAAAAAGGGCCGAGGTAAAATCTGGTTTCGAAAACAGTCCGGTCACCTGGCAGGCTCACATATTTGGAGTGTAAGGCAGACAGCATTTGAGGATAGCTCACGAGAAGGTCGGGTGGCGGAACGAATAAAGCACCTACCCCGGAATTAAAATACGATCCGCCCGCGATGAGCTGCTCGCGATAGGCGATCGCATAGTAGATATACGGCGAAATCAAAATCGCAGTAACCAGCGCTGACACGCAAAGTAATTTGAATAGGCGCACCATGATCGGGCGAGAGTGCGCCGGCAGAACCAACGTCGCCACAAGTATAGTGAGAGCGCCCATCATCGCGGCCGTCGTAAGGGTCTCAGCCGCGGTTAGACATTGAGCCGTCGCCAACAATGCACACATAAAAACGAAGTGCCACGACCTCATGTTGTGCTCAATAAAATGAAGAGCCAGGTACAACAAGAGCGGCACCCATGGCGAGAATGTCAGGAAAAGGTGTCCCGCCAATTCGTGGCCCAAAAAGGACGGCGAGAATCCGTAGATGTATCCGCCGATAAGTGCAACTGGAAACCGGCTGCTCAGTCTGGTGCATACCAGGAACGCTGCTGTCGCGTTAAGTGCTGGAGCCATCAGACAAAGCAAGTTGTACGAGACGACCGGGCCGAATCGACGAGTTATAGGAGATGCCAGAAGACTAAGACCAGGCATCGAGGTAGCCCAGGCGAGGTTATAACCGATCGGCGCCCAGATGACCTTCGTCAGGAACGGATTGAGGTTATGTGTAAGAGCGTGCGGCCACCAGGTTAAGAACCACATCATGGCCGATGGGTCGGTATCATAGCCGATGTAAACCCGGGCGGGTGATCCAACTACCTGCACGCCGAAGAAGCCGATCGAAATGGCCAAATACAGCACGAAAGCCATCGCTACCGCACCGGGCCGACTCACGTTCTTGAGCATAACAGTGTTGTCCGGAGAAAGTACGGTCAATGCGCCTTCTTCGCAACAATAGCTATCGAGCTGGAGAAGCGGCGTAGAAGTCCCACGCTAACCATTCGCTCGACCGTCCCTCCCAGTGGACCTTCCCATCCGAATCCGACTGTATAGCGTCGCTCGATTGTGAACCAAGGTGAGAGCAGGCGAACCACCTGTCGTGGGGAATACTCGCGGATGTGATGTTCCGCCAGCCGCACCGTAAAGTCACGAGCTTTGATCATGCTGACGATGCGACCTGCGTTCCATAGATTTGGAACCGTGAAGAACAGCAGGCCACCTGGCTTGAGCACGCGTGCAATCTCCCGCACTACTGCCTGATCGTCCGGGACGTGTTCCGCGGTTTCGGAGCAGATAGCAGCGTCGAACGCAGAATCGCGGTAGGGCATTTGGGTCGCGTCTGCCTGTGTGAGTCTCATGTCGCCGGATCTGGGCTGCGCCAGCCTTAGAAAGTTGAAGGTGTAATCAAGGCCGTGGACTTGCTTGCCCATCGCTCCGATTTCACGCGCATAGCTGGGATCAGCCCCGCAGCCGACATCGAGAATGTTTTTGAACCGATGAGAGTTATCCCGAGCCATTAAGATGACAGCTTTGATGATACTGTCGCTGGAACAGCGGATCACGGTTCCGCTCGACAGAACCTGGGCGCCCTGGCGCTCATAGTCTTCTCGGCCAAGTACCATCAGAGCTGCAAGGCGGAATCTGAGCGCCTATATACCGTAAAGTACTCGCCCTTGAACGCTACCGTTCCCCATTTTGACAATTGGTCCTTAAACTCGGGCCATCCGTTCAAAAAACCCAAGCTGTTAGGTACCTCCGGCACGATTGCTATCCGAGCGGCGGAGATCTGATCGATCTTGCGGGTAAGTTCGCTGGATGTAGTCTCACCGCGCACCAAGGTAACCCCTACGAGCGGGGCCATTCCGGCAAATAACAACTGGGCGGAGCCGTCGTACACGAGCACCACCGAGGAGTTGCCCTTGGCGAGACCGCGGACTTGGGTCCACTCCTGGCGCTCGCCGGGGTTTGCCCACAATCCAGCGGTGGCGATGCTGGGTGCAGTGTTGAACCAGGCGTGAAGGTTCTGATCGATCATTCCTTTCTGGCCCACCACACCGAGTACGATAAGCGGCCAGACCAACTTCTCAGAATACTTCGACCATAGTGTCATCGCCCCCACTCCCATCACCAACAGATAGGGATAGGACGTCCATGAGGAGTTGTTTCCGAAAAAAAGTGTGATGAAGGCGAGTTGTAGGAGCGCGCAGAAGAGTGTGAGCTCGCGAGCAGGAGAAGGCTCTTCGCTATTTCTGAAAAATGCAAGCATAGCAAACGCGGACGAGCATCCGCCCGCAATCAGGACGACCGACGCGGCAAACCAGAAGGCGACCGCAGTTCCGAAATAGTAGCCGAGATGTACTCCCGGAAAGTACCAGAAGCCCTGGCCCGAGCCGGTGAAGAATCCGTTGTTGGCGGCGCGATAGAGCTCAGCTCCCGTGAGCGGCAGCGAGAGCCTGAACGTCGCCGACACTCCATAGAGCGCCATCGACGCCGCCAAAACCACCGCAGCGGTTAGCACGGCGGGCTGGACTTCGCGAGCAAGCAACCAGGCGGTTAACTTCGACTTCTTCCATAGCTCGGCGACAATGAAAACCAGCAGCAGGAATCCGTACACGAAACCCATACTCGGCTTGACCAGCGCCGCGCCAGTGGCCAGCGCCAGCGCATAAGACCGCCGCCGGTCAGCCTGCGCGGCCAGCGCCCACACTATCAAGACTCGTTCGAGCCCGTGGGCGAGAGTGATATCCATGAGTATGGAAAAAGGCAGGCTTACTGCGATGAGTGCCAGGGCCGGTCCTCGGAATTTCATTGAAGCTGCGAACTGTGCCAGACCCACGGCGAACACCAGGTCGCATATTGCCATCGCGCTGAAAAAAGCATGTGGGGTCAACCCGAACAGGCCGAACCAGAGTTGGCCGAAGATCAGCGAAAGCGGGCCGTAGGGATAACCAAAATCCACGCCCGGCCGATAGGCATGCTGGACCAGAAACTCGGCGTTCAAACTCAATCCGTAATCTCCAAAGGCAGTCCCGTCGAATCCCAGGCGAATTGGAATCTGAAAGAAAACGATTGCCAGGACTTCTACGGCGAGCACCGCCCAGAACCACTTTTGAACGATCAAAACGATCGAAACGGGCGGATACGTTTGGTCGCGGACCAGTATTTTATTGGCGGCCGATGCTGCTTTCATTTCAGGCATCCGGCATTCTTCGCCAATGTTTGCTCGGTGGCAACCGTACTTGAGCAACGCCCTTCTTATGACGAAAAGACGGCGGTTGGAGATCCTCGAAGCGAGGCGTTGACAGGCGTAAACTCGTCCAAAAGAGATATAGCATCTCTTGACTATAGTCATTTTTTCTGCGAGTATCATCCCTCGCCTGGGCAAAAGCGGTCGGTGCTCGCGGTCAAGTCTTCGGCTGAGAGGCTGGTTTCTTGGCCTCTGGCAATTGCGTGCGGTACTGTTAACGGCGTCCCTGCAAAGTGCTCGATTTTTTCGCGTCTCTACCTGACAGCCCTTCAAGGGAGGGCGGACGCATGGCGTACGCTATTGATTCCTAATAACTTCCAACTGAATCGTTGGAGCAATTCCTGGATGAAAAAGCTCCTATTTGTAGCATCGAGCTCGGCTCTCTTCTTGTTGGGTTCAGCTATCGCAGCCTCGAGTGCTGACATTGTGGGCGCCGTCGTGAATCCGGCCGGCGCGCCAATCGCGGGCGTGACGGTCTCGGTTCAGAATCAGGCGGGTGCGGCAGTCGGCAGCGGCGTGACCGACGAGACCGGCCAGTATGTGATTCACGGACTTGTCCCCGGAACCTATACCCTGATTTCCAAGGGTCAATCGGCGGTTGCATATGTCGGCGACCAGGGTCTTACCGTGGATTGGGGAATCGCGCCGAATTCTCAGATCATAGCGGCCGCAAGACAGGGCACGTCGGCACAATCAACGGTATCGCCGGCGCCAAGCAGTCGATAGTTTGGTTGCCAAACGAATCGGCGCAGAAAAATCGATCGAAAGCGACAACGATCTTAACAATAGCGACGGCGTAGGCTTGATCTAGTCGCCCCTAATAGCCGATTATGAGCGCTACAATAGATTGTTTAAACGTCGCGTGACGGGTTTGCTGAAATATCTTTCCAAGGCAGTTTCCTCCGCAGCGTCAATTTTCGCCCTGGCTGGTACGGTGGCGGTTTTTGGCTGCGCGTCGAAGGCTCCGGACCCTCAGGTGCCACAGGTTTCAGGCACGCCGCCGATAGCAGACAGTCGCATTCCGAGTACCGCGAGTTCACCGCAGAATCAGGAGCGATTGAAGGTCCTGTTTGAAAAGCGGTCTGCGAAAGACGTGGCTTCTACCGATTATCCGGTCGGACCCGGCGACGTAATCGAGATTGCGGTTCCGGGCGTGGACGATCTGAAGGAACGCACGGTCCGGGTGAGCGGCCAGGGTCAAATCGATCTTCCGCTGATTGGGATAATTCAGGTTGGCGGTCTGACCGAGGGCGAGGTCAGGGACAAGCTCAGAGATGCGCTCACCAAGTATATGTACAGTCCGCAGGTGGACGTTTTCGTCAAGGAATATCATAGCCGGCAAGTCGCAGTGGTGGGCGCGGTCCGCGCGCCGGGTCTGATCGTGTTGACCGGCGCGGGCGAAAGTATCCTCGACGCGATTAGTCAGGCGGGCGGGATGACGGCGGATGCGGCCGACGAAATAGTAGTCCTGCCGCAAGTGGAGGGCAGCCGTACGAAGCTGCAGCAGTTGGCGGCGGCATACGAGCAAGACCCCAAGTCGAGCGGCGCGCAGGTCACGGCGGATGGATCGAGAAATCAAGCCAGCCAACAGCCGCAACCAGGCATGCCCGACGTCTCTCGCGATACACCCCACACCGGCATCACGCTGGCTTCGCTCGGACAGAACATCAGCAACGGGCCGGCGGTGGTGATACCGCTGAAGAGCGGGGCATTCCAGGGCAGCCTCAGCTATACCAACATGCCAGTCGAACCGGGGGACATTATCGTGGTACCGGGTGGCGGCAACGTCATGGTGACCGGATGGGTTTACAGACCGGGATTTTTCTCGGTCGGCTCGGGGCTGACAGTGCTGGGCGCGGTAGGCTCGGCGGGCGGAGCGATGTACGCCTCCGATGCGTCCTCGGCGACACTGATTCGCAGCGACGGCGCCGGGAACAAGGTCTCGATTCCGGTCAACCTGGAGAAAATTGCGACCGGCCAGGACGCTGACATCCCGGTTCGCGCAAACGACGTTATTGATGTACCGTACTCGGACCTGAAAATCGGCCCCTACGTCGTTTACAACATCCTGACGCGGATGGCAGTGCCTTTGCCGGCGTTCTAAACCAAGGAAGTAAATGACCCAGCCCTCGCCATATTTTATTCGTCGGAACCAGGAGGTAGTCGCCGAGCCCTTCGACAGCTCGATGCGCCGCAATTTTCCGGACGAGGAAGAGCACTCACTCGATCTTCTACGATACTGGATCACGCTCAGAAAACATCGCTGGCTAATCCTGGCGATCACCGCGGCTTTGATGGTGATAGTTGCGATCAAGGTGTCCCTCGAGGTTCCGCTATACACAGCGCAAGCCACGATTCTGCTCCACTCGGATACTCCGCAGTTGCTCGAGAACCATTCGCAAGGGAACAATCAGTCCTACGACAATGGCGACGGATCCGACTTCGTAAAGACTCAGGTCGAAATCCTGCGCAGCCGCACTCTGGCGGCCCATGTCGTCCAGGATGAGGGCTTGGCAAATGATCCCGCGTTCACCGGCAAGTCGAGCAAGCCGCGTGAGCACGGAACGCTGACCAGCGCCTTCAAGCACTGGCTCGCAGGGGTTTTCGGATCGAAGCCCGCCAAGCCGGTGCCGGCCACCAGACAGCCGGATCCAATCGCGGGGCTGGTCGGCGCTTACCTGGGGTCTTTTCAGATCAAGCCAATTCCCGACACCGATATGGTGAATATCATTTTCACCACCACCAACCCGCAGCTCTCGGCGCGATTGGCTAACGCCCATGCCCACGCCTACATCCGCGAAGGAATCGAATTGCATACCCAGGCCAATGCCGAGGGCGAGCGATTCCTGCGCGAAAAGCTGGTCGAGCTGAGAGAGAAACTGGAAAAATCTGAGCTCGCGCTCAACAACTATCGCCGTGATAAGGGAATCGTGCCGGGTCTCATGTCGATGGACGGCAAGGAAACCGTCGTAATCGACCGGCTGTCGGATTTGAGCAAGCAGCTGACCAACGCCCAGGTCGCGAGGATCGGACTTGAGGCCGAAGTCGAACAGATCAACAAGCATCAGTTCACGTCAGTGCCGCAAGAGACGGGGAATACTCCCGGCGGGGGCCTGGCTACGCAGCTCGCCAGTGCGCTCAGCGATTACGCCGCGATGTCCAAGCAGTTCAAGCCCGACTATCCTCCGCTGGCCCAGCTTAAGGCACGGATCGATCGCCTCCAGCAGACTGATAGCGAAACCACCGCGAAGTACGCCCAAAGCGTCGAGGCGTCCTACGGCGCGGCGAAGATTAAGGAGGCTGGTCTGCAGGCAGAGTTGAACCGTGTGCGCGGCGAAGCGCTCGGTCTCAATGACGCCTCGGTGGAATACGCCATCTTGCAGCGCGAAGTAGACACCAATCGCGAGCTCTACAACAGCGTCCTGCAGCGGATGAAAGACGTCGGACTCGCCGCCGAGAGTCAAACCTCGAACACCGTGGTGGTTGACGACGCGTTCGCGCCCGGCGGCCCCTCGAGTCCCCATCCGTTGACCGCGATTTTGCAAGCGATGGCGTTCGGGCTGGCACTCGCGATCGGTTTGGCGTTCTTCATCGACTACCAGGACAAGACGCTCAAGACGCCCGATGAAATCGAAGCGTACCTGCGGTTGCCAAATCTGGCCTCGGTACCGTCCTTTGCGCGGGTCGAAGCGAAGCAGTTCGGCAACGCCAGAATCAACGGCAATGGTACCGCCAATCTTCCGGCTAAAAACATGGAGATTGCCGGTTCGCTCAGCCGGTACTCGGTGATTGGCGAGGCGTACCGCGGGCTCCGGACCGCGTTGATGCTGTCGCGCGCCGGTTCCCCGCCCAAATCAATTCTTATCACCAGCTCGTCGAACTCCGAGGGCAAGACGGTCAGCGCGATCAACACCGGCGTCGTTTTTGCCCATACCGGCGCCAAGGTTCTGATCATTGATGCCGACCTTCGACGTCCGCGATGCCACAAAGTACTGGGCCTCGAAAATCGCCAGGGGTTGACCGAGGTGCTGGCCGGGACGAGTAAAGTCAACCAACTGATTCGCGATACTGGTATCGAAGGACTGTGGCTTCTGACCGCGGGATCGATACCGCCGAATCCTTCGGAGTTGGTGGGTTCGGAAAGAATGCGCGAGACGCTGGCTAGCATGGTGGTCGAGTTCGATCTGGTGATCGTCGATTCGCCGCCGCTGATGCCGGTGACCGACGCGATGCTGCTTTCGACCATGGTAGACGGCGTAGTGTTGGTCGTGAACTCAAAGAAGACCGCCAAGCAGTTGGCGCGAGCGGCGTTGGCGCGGCTCGAATTCGCGCGGGCCAAGCTTTTCGGCGTGCTGCTCAACGAAGTTGACGTGAACAGTCCGCACTACCGGTACTACAGTTCCTATCACGGCGGTTACGGTGATTATCATCCGTATACGTCCGACCCTGCCGACCAGGCCGATCCCGATCAGGACCTCGCGGCCGAAGAGCCAAAACTCAATACCTGATCGGTCTTCCGCGAGCCTCTTTCGCGCTCCGGCAATTCCAAATCGTTACATCCGTGCAAAAACTCGATCGCCTGGCTGCCGGCGCAATAGTAGTTCTCCTGATCGTCAGCCCGCTGGCGTTCGGCAGCGTCCATCCGTTGGCTTACGGTCCGATGGAGGCGGTGCTGTTCGGACTGGTGATCGTGTGGATGCTCAAGCGTCGGTCGCTGTCGCGTTCTTCTGATGCGTCGGCAGGCGCCGATACTTTCGCGGGCGGAAAATTTGCGCTGGCGATCGTCCTGTTCACCGGCTTCGCGCTAGTCCAGTTGGCTCCGTTGCCGCCGGCCGTCGTTCGCGCGTTGTCACCCGCGGCCTACAATTTGTACCTCGAAACGCTCGAGGGCTGGCCGGGTGTTTCCCCGTACCAGCGCGTTAATACAGTCCCTCACACTCAGACCGCTTCAGCGCCGGCGCTGGTAATCCTGCCGACCAAAGAACAGGTACAGCAAGGAGCCCCGATTCCGTTCGCACCTGCGGCTGGCGGGATAGCCGCTTCATCGAAGCCGTCGCCTGAGGCCGCCCTCAATCAGCCCCCTGCCGTGTCATCCTTGGCCGCATCCGTCTATGGATCGCGCTGGCGTCCACTTTCGATCGCGCCATTGCTCACCTGGTCTGGATTGCTGGCAATACTCGCATGCGCGTCGGCCTTCATGTTCGTCGCCTACTATCCGTTCGCAGAGCAGCCGGATGTGCGCTCCGACACTCAATTTCTGCGCGCAATATTGTTGGCCATCATCGCGGGCGGGTTGCTGGTGGCGTTCGTCGGCATCGTCGAGCGTGCGACCTGGAACGGCAAGATGCTGTGGTTCTTCATTCCGTACGATTGGGGGCAGGCGATGTTCGAGCCGTTGCCCCGAGCGCGCGGGCCGTTCGTGAATCCGGATCATTTCGCGGGGTACCTCGCGATGGTCTTTCCATTGACGCTTGCGTGCGCGTTGTTTCCGAACCTGCTGACTCCGCGCCGTGCTCCGCTGGCTTTTAGAATTGCGTGCGCAGCGGCCGCGTTCGTGATCCTCATCGCCGTGTTGTTGAGCTTGTCGCGCGGAGGATGGCTCGGGCTAGCCGTCGGGTCGGCTATCATGCTGTTGCTGGCGACGCCGCGTGGGATTCGCATCGCGCGGAAAACTGCGCACGAAAAGGATCCTGAACCCAACCCTGAACGTCAGCTTTTAGCCTTTGCCCGATCGAGCAGATTCAGGCTGGCGCTGGCGGGCGGCGCGATGGTGATCGCGGTGGCGCTGCTGTTCGTCGGCCCCGACGCCAGGTTCGACGCGGCGCTGCGGATTCACGACTCGGTCTCCGCCGACTACACAATTCTCGACCGAATCTCGGCTTGGGAGAGCGGACTCGCAATGTTCCGTGATTTCCCGGTCGTGGGCGCCGGCCTGGGCACGTCACCTGAAATTCTTCCGCGCTACCAGCTCCCGCCGTGGACGGACCTGTATTTCAACCACGCGCACAACGACTATCTCGAGTTGCTGGCAGAAACCGGAATCGTCGGGACAGTATTGTTCGCATGGTTCGCGTTCCTCTTGATCGATCGACTCAGACGCGGTGCCCGCTGGCTGACTCCGGCGCTGACGCCGGCGTTCGCGGGAGTGGTCGGCGGGATTGCAGCGATGTGCATGATCGATTTGTTCGATTTCGATCTGCGCATCCCCGCGACTGCGCTGCTTTTCTCGGTTCTCCTCGGGCTCGCGATTCGCATTGGAAAGATGCCCACCGCGGAAAGCGAGAAAACCGGGCGCCGCTCGCGCGCCGCCGGCCTGCTCGCATTCGGCGTATCAGTCGCGGCGGTAGTTCTAATCGTCTCCGCGATGAGTCAGGGCAGTATTGTCTATCCCTACAATCTGACTCAGCCGCGGAATCTCGCGCAGGCACGCGCGCTGCTGAGCACCTATCCTGCCAATCGCTTCTCCCACTTGTCGCTGATTGCGCTTGAGGGCGACGCGATGCCCGAGTCATTGCGGCAAGCCGAACTTCAGCGCGCGGTCTGGACCGATCCGATCGATCCAACTACCCGCGATCGATACGCGCGAGCGCTCATGGTCGCGGGTAAACGCGATGACGCTCACAAGCAGCTGCGAATCTCGGTAGAGAACTCGCCGGCACTGCGAACCCACCCTTATCTCGACCCGCGCCTGCTAATCTGGCTGCCGCCCGATGATCGGAAAGCGATCGAAGCCGGATTGGTCGAGGCGGTAAGCCGCGGATACCTCTACGCGCCCGACGCTCTCGGCGAATTCTACCGCGCGTTCGGACGCTACCCCGACGCCGCAAAGATGTACGCCGAAGTGGCGTCGCGTGAACACGATCCCGACAAGCGCGCGGATTTCCTGCGCGAATCGGGCGAAGCGTATGCGCACAACGACTTCGCGCAGGCGATGGCGAAATTTCGCGAGGCGCAAGATCTCGCGCCCGACAATTCGCTCGTCTACTGCGACATGGTGACGATGGTCATCGGACCGCATCGCGACTTCAAGCTCGCCGATAAAACCATCGCACAAGGTATCGAGAATGGCGCGGACCCATTCCAGCTCTGGACCGCGTTGGCAGACGCTTCCGAGGCTGCCTTCGATCGCTCGCGGGCGGAATCATCGCTCGAGCAGGCGCTGAAGTATCAACCAAATTCGTTTCCAACATTGATCCGGCTGGCCGATCTTTACGTCCTGGATGGCAGGTCGGATCGGGCAGTCGCAACGATCGACCGGGCGCTCGAGGTAGAACCCGATTCCGCGGCGCTGTATTCGCGGCTTGGGCAAATCGAAGAAAGTCAGTATCACTACTACGCCGCAGAGCAGGCCTATCGCAAAGCCGCCGCACTGGCGCCGGACAACCTCCAGTATCGCGAGGCGGTCGCAGAATTCGGGCGCAAGCTCAACGCCGCCGCGGCGGCGACCAAATCACAGGCGCATTGACGCGGTGCCAGTCGTTGCCGTCGGATGAAAATCCTGTACCTGAATCCCTCCGGGGTTTTCGGTGGCGCGGAGCAAAGTCTGCTCGACATCATTGCGAGCCTGCGCGCGGCGCGGCCCGATTGGAGTCTCTCGCTGATCGCCGGCGGTGACGGACCGCTGCTTGAACGCGCGCGCGAACTGGGAATCGCGGCGACGGCCGCTCGGATGCCCGCGTCGCTGGCGCAAATCGGTGACGCGGGCGTCGATGGTCCCGCGGGAGCGCATGTCGGAAAATCTTCGTTGGCGGTATCGATGGCGCTCGCCGCGACTCCAACTGTGTTGTACGCGCGGTCGCTGCGCCGCAAGATCAACGCGCTCTCGCCGACGTTGATTCACACCAACGGTTTCAAGATGCACCTGCTGGGAGCACGGGCCGCCGGCAAGACTCCAGTTATCTGGCACGTGCACGACTACGTAAGCATGCGGCCCATCATGGCGCGATTGATGCGCCTGCAAGCGCATAGATGCGCCGCCGCGATCGCCAATTCCAACAGCGTCGCCGACGATCTTCGCGCCACCTTCCCGGACCCCAGTGGGGACGGCCGCCGTGCCCGCCGCCGCTTCGATATCACCACCGTCTACAACGCGGTCAACCTGGATCGGTTCAAACCAGACGGCACTGTCGCTCCGCTCGATGAACTCTCCGGGCTGCCGCCGGCTCGTGCGGGAACAACTCGCGTGGGCCTGGTCGCGACCTTCGCGCGATGGAAAGGGCACGAGGTATTTCTACGCGCGCTCGCGGCATTACCGGCTGGCGTATCTGTCCGCGGGTACATAATCGGCGCGCCCATGTATCAAACGCGCGGCAGCCAATTTTCGATAGCTGAATTGCGTGCGATGGAATCGCAGCTCGGACTCGCAGGTCGAGTCGGGTTCACCGGATTTGTTGACGATGTGGCCGCTGCGATGCGCGCGCTGGACATTGTGGTGCATGCCAGCACTCAGCCGGAGCCGTTCGGCCTGTCGATAATCGAGGCGATGGCATGCGGCAGGCCGGTGATCGCGAGCCGCGCGGGGGGCGCCGCGGAAATCGTGGAAGCGTCGGGCGGCGCGGTGTTTCATAGTCCCGGAGACGCGGCTGACCTGGCGAATCGAATCGCACAACTGGCCGGCGATTCGGCTAAACGCCAATGCCTGGGACGCGCCGGGCGTGCGGCAGCAGAGCGATTGTTTGCCCGGCGGCGGCTCGCGCAAGAGCTGATCCCGATTTACGAACGCGTCGCGAGTACGAGGGCCTGATGCGGGTTCTCCATATCGTTAACGGCCGTCTCTACGGCGGCGTCGAGACGGCGCTGGTCACGATGGCGCGATGGCGCCTGCTTTGCCCTGAGATAGATCCGGAGTTTGCCGTTTGTTTCGACGGCCGCTTGCGCGATGAGCTGACGGCGAGCGGCGCGCCGGTCCATATGTTGGGCGAGGTCCGCGTCAGGTATCCACTTTCGATATTGCGCGCGCGGCGCAGGCTCAGCCTGCTGCTCGACGAGCGTGCGGCCGACGTCGTGGTATGCCACCTGGCGTGGGCACAGGCGATATTCGGTCCGGTGGCGCGCGCGTCCGGCGTTCCGCTGGTATTCTGGGCGCACGATGCGACCGATGCCCGCCACTGGCTGGACCGATGGGCGCGCTTGACCCCGCCCGACCTGGCGATTTGCAACAGCAATTTCACCGCCGCGACGATGCGCCACTTATATCCGCGAACAGCTACTCAAGTTGTCTACTGCCCGGTGAGTCCGCCGGCATTCAAGGCTTCCGTGAGTGACCGTGCCGAGGTGCGCGGTGAGTTCAACACTCCGGCGGACGCCACCGTGATCGTCCAGGCGAGCCGGATGGAGGAATGGAAGGGGCAGAGACTCCATCTCAAGACATTGGGCCAATTGCGCGACCTTCCAAACTGGATCTGCTGGATTGTCGGCGCAGCGCAGCGCCCGGATGAAGCTCGTTACGAGCGCGAGTTGCATGCGGTGGCGAAGCAACATGGGATCGGGAACCGTGTGCGATTCACTGGTCAACGTTCAGATGTCTCGCGGATTCTGTCGGCCGCCGATATATATTGCCAGCCCAATACCGGTCCGGAGCCGTTCGGTCTCACACTGATCGAGGCGCTCCAGGCCGGCTTACCGATAATCACCAGTGCGATGGGCGGCGCGACCGAGGTCGTCAACGATTCCTGCGGAACACTCGTGCCAGTCGGCAGCGTTGCGGATCTGGCTTCGGCGCTGAGACTGCTCGTCAACAACGAGGAGCTTCGCCGTCGCATGGGTGAGTCGGGACCCGCGCGTGCGCGTGAGTTGACCGATCCTGCGGTTCAACTTTCACGTTTTAGGACTGCGCTGGGTGGACTTCCAGTGCGGCCAGAACTGAACAGCAGTCGTGAAGGTCTTCACCCGGCCTGAGGTTTCATCTGGCGGACCAGCACGCACAACAGGTCACCCGGATACTGATTCGGAAACACGCTGGCCAATAAGGCGGCTAGCATCCGGGCCGCAAGCCGCGAACCCGACCCGCCGACCGGCGGATAAGTCCATCGCTCGACAGTCTCGAGACCGTAGCGTGGCAGCAATCGATCGAGGCACGTTATAAACACCGGGTAGATGTGAGTGGGTTCGAATGGAACATTCGTACGATCGAAACCTGCCAGTTTTCCGGTGACCGCAAACCTCACTCTCGCGCGCACCGAATGGACATTCGGCGTGGTCAGGAGGAAGTATCCGTCGTCGGCAAGATGGCGGCGGACGTGACCGAGAAAATGCCCGGGGTTCTCGACGTGCTCGATCACTTCGATCGCGGTTATCAGACCGAATTTGGCGTCGCCGAGGCCGAGATCCGGATGGTCGAGGTCAGCCTGCGAGCAGGCGTATCCACTGCCTGCGGCCATCGGAACCATCGACCCGTTGTCGACTCCGCGCAGGTCGGTGAATCCGTGACGCTCCAGTCGCGCGAGCCAGGCCCCGCTGCCACAGCCGAGATCCAAGATGGGGGTCTGCAGGCCGATGGTTGACATCCTTGCAAGCTTCACCAGCAAGGACTCGTGCAAGCCGGCCAGCGTCAACTCGGCCAAATCTTCAGCCATAGATCACGTTAGAACCTGACTGTTAACGAAGACGATTCAGAATCAGCCAGATTATTGCCCGAACTGAAAGAATTGTCGAAGCCCACGCGGCGGGCGCGTGCCCAACCGGATCGGTGGCGGATCGTCCTTCGATTCCTGCGGTCATCACGCTTGCGATCATTGCTCTCGGGGTCGGGTTAAGGGCTTGGCACTACTCCGCAAATCCCTCGCTCAATCACGACGATATATGCCTGGCCTTGAACCTGATTGGACGGAGCGCCGGCGGCCTCACGCACCCGCTCGATTTCGATCAGGCCGCGCCGCTTGGATTTCTGTGGATCGAGCGCGCGATGGTTTGCCTATTCGGTCCGGGCGAAATGGCGCTGCGCCTGCTGCCGTTCGTATGCGGGTGCGCATCGGTGGTACTGCTTGCGCGGCTCGCAGCCACGCTCTTGCCGCCGTTCGAAGCGATCGCGGTAGTTGGATTCTTCGGGTTTTCCCAGGCGCTGATCGAATCGGCCATCCAGGTCAAACCCTACTCACTGGACATCCTGGCGACGATCGTCCTGGTGTCGATATCTCTGCCGCTCACGCGGACCTCCATGCGCCCATCGGAGCTGATCGCGGCCGTTGCCGCGGGGGCATTCGCGCTGTGGCTTTCCTTTCCGGCGGTGTTTGTGCTGGCTGGGATGGGCGCGGTTACCGGCAGTCTTGCGATAATCGATCGGAACATCACCCGCCTCCGCCGCTTACTCCCAGTCTTTTGCGCATGGTCGGTTTCCGCCGGATGCGCCTGGGTTTCGGTGCGCCCCGTACTATTGAGCGGGAGCCTCGCGCACCACGATTTCGTCCATATGTTCCCGTTGCGTACGCCGGCACTCATCGTTGGATGGATGATCGAAAGCGTCATCACCCTTGGGTCGATCAGCACTTCGGTTTGGCTGGCTCCGCTCGCGGGCGTCGCGTTGCTCTTTGCAGTAGCGCTGATGCTCTGGCGCCGCGACCGACTCAGCCTGCTGCTGTCTGCGCCGATTGCACTTTGTTTGATCGCATCGGTAGCGCAAAAGTATCCGTGGATTCCCCGTCTGCTCTTTTTCGCCGCGCCGCTCACGCTGATGATCACCGCGCGCGAGATCGGCGGCTTCGTGCGCGAGCGTGCGCCCGCGCTACGAATCCTCACAGTTTCGATCGCCGGTATCGCGCTGCTCTATGCGGGGTTGAGCGCGTTCAAAAATGTGGTCGTTAACAACGGCGGGTTCGACGATCCCCGGGGAGCGGTGGCGGCGATTGCAAAGGCGTGGCAGCCAGGCGACCGAATCTATGCGAGCGGCCCTGCGATGCCCTGCATCATCTACTACCGAATGATGTTGCATGCGGATCAACTTGATTTCGTCAGCTCGCGCAATCCGGTTTACGTTCCTGGCCAGGCCGAACGAATAATCGCGCTGCCGAAGACCGAGGGGCGTTTGTGGTTTCTCTATTTCGTGCCAAATGAAAAGGACTATGACCAAAAAATCCTGGCGAATTTCCATCAAGCCGGCGCGCTGATCTCTCGTGCGCGCTACAAGAATTTCATCGTCGCGCTGTGGAATCTTGGTCCCCAGTCAAAGCAGGCTCCGTGAGCTACTGTCGGACTGCAACGATGTATTGCGTACAAGCAAACGGACGCAAGCGCATTAAGGTGTCCGCCGCCATCATCTTGACTCCCCGTTTCCAGCGCGGCTGACTCTTGCCGGGGCCCATGCCCATGAACTTTATTTCCTCCACCGAGAAACGCGCTTCGTTAAGAGCCCACACAATCTCTTCCACCGTGTACTCCCGATAATGGATATCGCCGGCATCGATGATCTGGCTCTCGGAAAATTTGGGCTTGCCGATGAAGTCTCTGGTTCCCCACAGCGAATGCCGGTCAAGCGCGATTCGCGCGGCGTTCATGAGCGTCGATGGATTCGGCGTGGTCAGAATCAGAATTCCTTTCCGCGACAGGATTCGGTGAATCTCACGCAGCAGACCCAATGGATGGTTCAGGACGTGCTCGAAAACTTCTCCGAGCAGCACCAGTTGAAACGACTCGTCGGCGATTTTCCTGAACGGTTGAGGATCGTTTAAATTGGATTCGAAGTACTCGATGCCTAGCTCTTTGAGCATCGCGTCTCTTTCCTGAATGGCCCAGCTATCCGTCGCCGTCACCTTGAAACCATGCATAGCGAACAGCAAGCTGACGTATCCGTTGCCGCATCCGATATCCAGCACCTTGGACGACGCGGCCGAAAGTCGCGACCTCGCGTCGCTCAGCATCATCAGCACCCTGCGAGAGTTCTCCGGCCAATACTGGTCGGTGAACCACCGGTTGCCTCTGAATCCCTCGAGCAGCCGTTCGATTGCAAGATTTGTTTCGTTTGATGGCACAGTGCGGTTGTCCCAATCGAATGTATCTCTGCGACCTATACACCGGCAAATAAGTGAGACCCTAGTTTCGTGGAAGGAATAATTCTCTGCGGTGTGGCCCTCGTCGCCTGCTTTATTTGCGGGCGCCGGTCGCTGACTACTGGCCTCGGAGTCTTGATGGGACTGGGTTACGGCTACGGCATTATACGAGCAAATGTGCCCGACTCGCTGGCGCACTTCATCTTCGATGCCGGTGTCGCAGGCTTCTACTTGTCCCTTATGACGCGGCGCATGACTTCGGCGCAGCGGCGCCGCGTTCAGGTCCTGATGCCATGGCTCGCACTGCTGGTCGGTTGGCCGCTTCTGCTGTTTTTTCTTCCGGTCCAGGACCCATTGGTGCAGTTAGTCGGTCTTCGCGGACAGATATTTTTTCTGCCTTTCCTGTTAATCGGTGCGATGCTCGAGTCGGAGGATTACTATGTGCTGGCCAAATGGCTGGCGGTCCTGAATCTGATTGCATTTGGATTTGCCGTCGCCGAGTACTTCAAGGGTCTCGAGAGTTTTTTCCCCAGGAACGCGGACACCACGACTATCTATAGTTCCAACGACATCGTGGGATACACCGAGTACCGAATTCCTTCGACCTTCATAAGTTCGGCATCTTTCTCCGGAATAATGGTCTGTACCATGCCCCTGCTGCTGAACGCATGGACCCAAAAGCGCACCGGACGCCTCGAATACTGGCTCTTCATGGCGGCTCTGGTGGCGTCTCTGCTCGGTGTCTTCATGGGAGCATCGCGCTCCTGGGCCGGCGTTATGTTCCTGGCCGTCGGCAGCACTTTCCTGATGGGACAAATGAACGTCAGGGTTCTGCTCGGCTCGATCGTCCTGGCTGTAGGTGTGGGCTTCATCGTCGCGAACAACCCGCGGTTGCAGAGATTCACGACTCTCCAGGATACCGACATCGTAGAACGACGAATCGCGACCAGCGTCAACGAATCGTTCGTCGATGCGCTGCATGATTATCCGATGGGTAACGGCCTGGGCGGCGGTGGAACCAGTATTCCGTACTTTCTCCAGGATCGCGTCAAAAATACGGTTGTGATGGAAAACGAGTACGGGAGAATTTTGCTCGAAACCGGCATTCCGGGCCTTTTGATTTGGCTGATCTTTATTTTCTGGACGGTCGCCCAAGGTATCCCCGACGGCGAATGGGGCCTCGCACTCAGGCTAACCCGCAATCTAATAGCTTTGTGTTTTGTTACCGCAGTGATCGGGACCGGCCTTTTGACCTGGATACCCGGAACCCCCATGATATTGGCCCTCATAGGATGGACAACGACCGCGCGCGTAAGAAAGGCAGCCGTCAGTGCCGCCGCGCAACCACAACTCAGCCCCGCGGCCTTTGCCACCAATCGAAGATAGCTGTGCCGTTCTCAAACGAGAGCGATCAAAATGAAGGGGACGTTGGAACCGTGGGTGCTGGTCTGTGGCGGCTTCCATCTCAAGGGTGGGATGGACCGGGCGAATGCGGCGCTGGCGACGTTTCTGGCGTCACGCGGGCATCGCGTCCATCTGGTGGCGCACGAGGTCGCGCCGACCGTGGCTGCGATGGAGGGCATGACAACTCACCTCGTCGCGAGACCCGGCGGTTCGTATTTTCTCGGTTACTCGACGCTTCGTCGGCGCGGTCGGATGGTCGCGCGCGCGGTGAAAGCGAAATCGCCGGACGCGCGGGTGGTCGTCAACGGCGGCAATTGCATCTGGCCGGATATCAATTGGGTTCATTACGTTCATCACGCATGGCGGCCTTCGGGCGCGCGCCGTGGAACGTGGTTCAAATTCAGGACCGCGCTCGAGAGTTCGCTCGCCCGAAGATCGGAATTGCGATCGCTGTCGGAGGCACGGATTATCATCGCAAATTCACAACGGACCCGCGGTGATATTATCGATCTGGGAATTCCCGCGGCGAGCGTGCACACCGTTTACCTTGGCTCGAACCCGGAATGGCAGCCGGCTACGCCGCGGATGCGTGCGCAGGCGCGGGAGCGGCTCGGATGCGGGCACGAGGGTCCAGTCGCTGCATTTGTCGGTGGACTCGGACGCGATGACCGAAAAGGATTCGACACGGTACTTGCGGCGTGGAACATGCTCTGCGCCGATCCGCGATGGGACGTCGATCTACTCGTCGCCGGAGGAGGCCGCGAAGTTGAGAACTGGAAGTCTCGCGTGGAACGATCCGGCCTTGCGAATCGAATCAGGATGCTGGGCTTTACCGAACAAGTTGACGAAGTGCTGGCCGCATCCGACGTGCTTGTGAGTCCGGTCCGCTACGAGGCTTACGGGCTGAACGTTCATGAGGCGATTTGCTGCGGAGTACCGGCGATCGTGAGTGCATGCGCCGGGGTCGCCGAACGTTATCCTGCGCAACTCGGCGCCTTGCTGCTGCGCGATCCCTGCAACGTCGAAGAACTTGTCGATCGGATGCGCGGTTGGCGCCAATCGATCGATTCGTGGAAAGAATCAGTGAAGCCGCTGACCGCGGAATTCCGCAGCCGTAGCTGGGAGACGATGGCGCAGGAATTCGTAGCTCTCGCGCAAAATTCCGCGGACCGCAATTGACTACGACAATGTCAGCCGCACCCAAATCCGCAATTCCGTTTTCCACTGGCGATGAACCGCCCAAGCCGTTGATTGCGATCGAAGCCGGGCGGGCATTGGCCGGGCTGGACCTCCGCGATCTGTGGCTTCATCGCGATCTGTTCGTCTTCCTGATTTGGCGCGACGTCAAGGTCCGCTACAAGCAGACCGTGCTTGGTGCCGCGTGGGCCATACTCCAACCGCTCCTTACGATGGTGATGTTTACCCTCTTCTTCGGGCGGCTCGCGAAGGTCCCCTCCGACGGCATCCCATATCCGATCTTCGCTTACGCTGGATTGTTGCCCTGGACGTTCTTCTCCAATGCGATCACAGCCAGCAGCAACAGCCTGGTCGGCAACGCTGCCTTGATCACCAAGGTCTATTTCCCGCGCATGGCGATCCCCGCCGCTGCGGTCGGAGCCGGCCTGGTCGATTTGGCGATCGCCGCTCTCATCCTCGTCGTGATGATGGCGTATTACGGCTTCGGCCTCGGCTGGAGCGCGCTGATGCTGATACCGCTGGTGATTTTGACTGCGCTGTTGGCGCTCGGCGTGGGGATGTGGATGTCGGGACTCAACGTGAAGTATCGCGACGTTCGCTACGCGCTGCCGTTTTGCGTCCAGCTCTGGATGTATGCGACGCCGATCATCTATCCGATCAGCTTTATCCCCGAACGATTTCGCTGGATTTTGGTGCTCAACCCTTTAACCGGTATCATCGACGGCTACCGCTCGGCGTTGTTCAGCCGTCCTTTCCCCTGGTCGGAGTTCACCGTCTCGACGATTCTGACGCTGATCTTCCTGGTCTACGCGGCGTACTCGTTCAAGCGCATGGAGCGTGACTTCGCCGACGTCATCTGATTTTTCACGATGCATCCGATCATCAAAGTCGAGAACCTGGGCAAGCGCTACAGTATTGGGCGGCGCCAGTCTTACCACACGCTGCGCGAGACTCTGATCGAAACATTAAGTGCGCCGGTGCGCGGCATAGCTGGCCTCCTGAGCCGCAACGGTCATGAAAAACACGACCGCGTCCCGCATGTCTGGGCGCTCAAGGATTTGAGCTTGGAAGTCGCACCCGGCGAGGTGCTCGGCATCATCGGGCGCAACGGCTCGGGCAAATCCACCCTGCTCAAAATACTTTCGCGGATCACCGAGCCGACCACCGGCCGCTTCGAGCTGTTCGGCAGAGTCGGCAGTCTGCTCGAAGTCGGCACAGGATTTCATCCGGAGCTTACCGGCCGCGAGAACATGTATCTGAGCGGTGCGATCATGGGAATGCGGCGGGCGGAGATCGCGCGGAAATTCGACGAGATGGTCGCGTTCGCCGAGATCGATCAGTTCGTTGACACTCCGGTGAAGCACTATTCCAGCGGCATGTACGTCCGCCTGGCGTTTGCCGTCGCCGCGCATCTCGAACCGGAAATTCTACTTGTAGATGAAGTGTTGGCGGTCGGCGACGCCGCCTTTCAAAAGAAATGCCTCGGCAAGATCGGCGAAGTCGCCAAGCAGGGAAGAACCGTGATGTTCGTAAGCCACAACCTGGCGACGATCCAGTCGTTATGCGACTCCTGCATGCTGCTGGCCGCAGGACACCTGACTCTCAAGGGGCGGCCGAGCGATGTGATCGCTCATTACCATCAGCAAGATACATTCGATCATCATGGGTTTCGCTCGCTGATGCCCGACGCTGCCGCCGACCCGCAACCCGGCGGAACAATGGAATCGGTCGAGCTGCTTGGAGAAAATCGTGCGCGCGTCGGTTCATTCCCGATGGGTGAGTCGCTCATCGTGAGCGTCAAATTTCGATCGTCCAAACCAATCCGGCCAGCCTTGACCGTAGCCGTGCGCACCGAAGCTGGATGGCCGGTGTTCGCGGTGAGTAATCGACTGACCGGCGAGGGCGCGGATTCGAAAGCCTCGTTGGGCGGATCTATCGAGTGCAAAATCATTGGTCCGCCGTTGCTGCCCGGAAGGTATCTGCTGGATCTTTTTCTCGGGAGTCTCGCGGACATTACCAGGGACTCCCACGTCGTCCGCGACGCCCTCAGCGTTGAGGTGATGCCGGTCGACATACTGCGCACCGGCAGATTGCCATGGCCCGAAAATGGTCCCGTGCTCTGCGCCAGTCAGTTTACGGTCGCGCCGGACGATGACGCCGAAAAGATAGCTCGCCCGAGCAAAGCCGCAAACGGTCACACTCTCCCTTCCTGAGGACGGATGCTTATTCGCGTAGTTGATTATCTCGCCAGTCAGGGTGGAGGGGCGCGGTTCGCCGGAGAGACAATCGCAGGAATTTTGCGCCTTCGGCCCGACGCCAGAATTGAAATCGTCAGCACCGCAGCCGGACTGACCACATATCGGAATGCGCTGATCGGATGTGATGAAAAGATCAGATTCAGCGAGATCAAACCGGCTGGCTGCTGGAAAGGCGGGAACGACAGGCTTCTGAATATTCCGGGTACGGGCCAGCTAGTGCAACTTCTTCGCGGCGGCAGGGATTGGTCGCATGAGCTTCCCCGGGCAGTCTATCGGGGATGTGACGTCGTATGGCTGCCGTGGGCAAGCCGCCATCTCATACCAAATAGCGACGGCTGCCCAATCGTGGCAACGATCCACGATTTAATTCCCCTCGAGCATCCGGATGTGAGCACGGCGCCATGGCGCGAGGCTGAACGATCCTCCTTACGATCTCTACGCGAGAACGGCGCTTGCGTCGTCACTCCTTCGGTGGCTACGGCGCAGGCACTTGCCGGGCTTGGCGCGATTTCGTTTGGAGAAATCAAGGTTGTTCCACACGGCGACGATCATGGGTTTGATGGGTCAGCGCAGATACCGCGCAGTTGGGATTGGTACAAAAATCCGTATTTGATCTATCCAGCGAATATTTCTCCGCACAAGAATCACGAAATGCTGCTGGCGGCGATCGGCCGATTGAAGAATCGCTATCCCCTGGTCCTCACCGGCGCTGGCACTGAGTGTATTGTCACGGGAGAAGGGCGCGGCGCCGAGTTGCGTCTCAAGGCCGAGCGCGAAGGACTTCGCATCGGAGTCGACGTGATCCCGCTCGGCTCCATTGACGCGCCGTTGTTCTTCTCGCTCCTCGCTAATGCATGGGCCTGCGTAATACCAAGCATTGCCGAAGGCGTGTGCCTGCCGGTGCTTGAGGCCCTGGTTCGGGGCGTGCCGCTGGCATGCTCGGACATTGCGCCCATCCGCGAACAGTTCGAGCGGCTCGGTGGCTCAGGTCTGTGGTTTAATCCGCAGGATGTCGTCGAACTCTCGGCACGGCTCGAGGAATTATCCGAGAACTACGCGAACCTGAAAGCCACCGCAATCGATCAGGTCGGAAGATTGCGAAGACGTTCATGGTCGCAGGTCGCTGAAGACTACTTGTCGATACTGGGAGCGGCGCAACATTGATGCGATCATTGCGCCCTCGTCCGGGACGTTGGTGGAATCTTACAAAACTGTCGCTCCGAGACGCGACGTTCCTCCCGCCGCTGATTGGTATCGCGACGAATTGGCGCGAAGTGTGGTCCGCGCGCGCGAGCCAGGATGCGCCGCCCGTTCGCCTGCGCAATGGCCAGACCGTCTTTCACTCAGGCTACGGCTGGGAAGTGATTGGCCTTCTGAATGAGATTCATCACGCTCGCATCTACGATCAGGATCTCGGCGATTTCATCGACGGCGGTGTAATTGTCGACATCGGCGCCAACATCGGCGTCGTAACCATGAACTATCTCTCGCGCTATCCGAAAGCGGTCGTACAAGCCTATGAACCGAATCCGCGGACCTATCGGATTCTCGGACAAAATATCGCGGCAAGATCTCTTTCCAGCCGCGCGCGCTTGTGGAACGAAGCGGTCGGCAGGAATCCGGGAACAATAAGCTTGACCAGCGCAGGACCTAGCACGTTGTTCAGTGCATACAATAAAGCCGAAAGTCCCAACGAAGTCGTGGAAGCTCGCATGATCGACTTGAATCAGGCTGTGCAACGATGCGAGCCATACGGCAAACCAATCAAAGTTGTAAAAATAGATACCGAGGGAGCCGAAGCGGATATTCTCGAAGGAGCCGCCGACTCCTCACTGCAAATGGTTTCTCAATTTGTGATCGAGTATCACGACGCGCTCGTGCCCGATGCCCGATCGCGCTGTATTGCTCGGCTCGAAAACGCCGGGTTTCGATGCAATTCGCGGCCAATTCCTAGCCAGCCAGGTGCCGGGATGATCTACGCGGTGAATCGGAAAGCTGAAAATTCTCAGTCTCGCTAAAACCTCCGCTTGCAGCATTGGCACATCATAACCGGCGGCTATCCTCCGCAGCTCGGTGGAGTGAGTGACTATACGCGTCAGGTTGCGGTTGAACTGGCGCGCGCCGGCGACGAGGTGAACATCTGGGCTCCCGCGTACGGCGATGCCGATCCGATCGATGCCGGCGTAGCGATACATCGCTTGCCCGGCCATTTCGGACCGCGCGCGCTCGCGATTCTCGATCGACAGCTCAGTCGGGACCCGGCGCGTATCCTGGTCCAGTATGTGCCGCATGCCTTCGGTTTCAAGGCGATGAACTTTCCCTTCGTGGCATGGCTGTACGCGCGACGCCGCGCGAATATCTCGGTCATGTTTCACGAGGTTTCCTATCCGGTCGATGCGGCGCAGTCGCTCAAACACAACCTGCTCGGTTTGGCGACGCAAAAGATGGCGGTGATTGTCGCGCGGGCGGCCGGCCGAATCTTCGTGTCCACTTCTTCATGGGAGCCGCAATTGCGGGCACTTTCCGGAACTGCAAAAGCGATTATCTCGATCCCCGTCCCGAGCAATCTCCCGGTGGTCGAAGATTGTCCGAAGGTGCAGGCTATACGACAGCGCCACTGGCCGGTCGAAGGACCAATCGTCGGACATTTCGGCACCTACGGCGACAGCATCGCCAAACTGCTCGACCGAATTCTTCCCGCGATACTTGCCGACGTCCCGCACGCGTCGGCGTTCCTCATCGGACGCAACAGCAAGGTTTATCGCGAAAGATTGATTGCCAAAAATCCACAACTTGCCGCGAGAGTGGCCGCGACTGGAATGCTCGGCGATCGCGACGCGTCGGCGTACATCAGCGCCTGCGACTTGATGCTGCAACCGTATCCCGACGGCATCAGCACGCGGCGGACGACCGCGATGGTCGCCCTGGCGCATGGACGCGCGCTCGCCACCACCTCGGGTCATCTGACCGAATCGCTATGGGCAGAGAGCGGGGCAGTCTCGATCTCGCCGGTGAATCAACCGCTTGAGAATGTGTCTTTGGCCGTGCAGCCTGCTGCTCGACGCGACGCGTCGCAAGCAGCTTGGTGCGGCCGGCCGCGCGCTTTACCAGAGCAAGTTTGACATCAGCAATACCATTGCGGCTTTGCGTGCTGCGTAATGCGTATCGCAGTTGCAAACTTCAGCTCGCGCCGGGTTGGAGGCGCCGAAAGCTACATCGAAGAGGTCATCGCCGAGTTCGCCAACTCCGGCCATGACGTCGGTCTGTTCGTCGAACTTGATGTCCCAGCCGATCGTCCGCCGATTCGGCTCCCCGGCAAATCGCCGCGATGGTGCGTCGCGAATCAAACCTTAGATGGCGCGATCGCGGTGATGCGCGAATGGCATCCAGATCTTATCTTCGCGCACGGATTAGTTAGTCCCGAAAATGAAGCCGCGACCTTGTCAGTCGCGCCCGGTGTGTTCTTCGCGCATGGCTACTATGGCACCTGCATCTCGGGCGCCAAAACCAATAGCTTTCCGAATATTGTCCCATGCACGCGCACATTCGGCCCCAAGTGCCTGCTCCATTTCTACCCGCGTCGCTGTGGTGGGCTGAGTCCAATCACCGCATTGATCGAATACCGCCGCCAGGCAGATCGTTTGAAGCTGCTTCGACGTTACCGCGCAATAATCACTGACTCGACTCACATGCGCGACGAATATCTCCACCACCGGTTCGATCCCAACACGGTCATCAGAAGTTCATACCTGCGCGATACAAGCCCGGGTCTGGATGTCCCGATCGAATCAACGAATGGCGATACCAACGGCAACGCATCCGGCGGCCCTGCGCGGTTGTTGTTTCTCGGACGAATGGATGCGCTCAAGGGAGGATTGATACTGTTGGACTCCCTGCCGATCGTCGCAGCCGCGCTCGACCGGCCGATAGAACTGACCTTTGGCGGCGACGGCCCATGTCGCGAGTCGTGGACGCGTCGCGCGCAAGCAATCAGCGCAAAAGATAGTCGCGTTAAAATAGTATTCGAGGGATGGCTGGCGCAGGAACGCATCGCGGAACTCCAGGCCGCATCGGACTTGCTCGTGATGCCGAGCCTGTGGCCCGAGCCGTTTGGTCGAGTCGGTCTCGAGTCGGGATCGAAGGGCCTGCCCGTCGCCGCGTTCGCCGTCGGGGGAATCCCGGACTGGCTGCATGACGGCGTGAACGGCTACATGGCAGTGGGCGACCCGGCAACTCCTGACGGTTTCGCGGAGGCGATCGTAAAATGTCTCCGCACGCCGGCGGAGCACGCGCGATTACGTCGTGGCGCACTCGCCATGGCCAGCCGTTTCAATCTACAGAATCACATGGCGCAGCTTTACGATCTCTTCGTTCAGATTGCGGGACGACGAGTGACCGGCGAAGCCGAGATGCTATCGCATTGATTTCTGATCCTCGCGAATCGCGGCTACGCGTTTTGTTTTTCGTTGAAGGCTTTACCGACATCCGCTTCGTGATCGGTCTCAGCGAGATTTGCGCGCTCACGATGCTCGTGCCGGAAAGGCAGTATCTTGAAAGCGGACTCAAAGGGCGAATCGAGAGCGCCGGCTGCCGTATCGAGGTAATAACTGTCCCGGGCGGCCGGCCTGCATTTCAATTTCGCTCGCTGCGACGCCTCTGGTCGCTCGCGCCGCGCTTCGACGCAATCCTCGCGCAGGAAGTTCTGCGCGGCGCCCTCAACGCCAACATCGTCGGCACGATTCGACGAATCCCGGTAATAACCTACATGTGCGCGTCGCCCCTGGAATATTTCCGATGTCGTCGCGAGCGCGCGCAGATTTCGCTTCCCATTTCACTTTTGGGACAGTCGGTAATCTCGACGTTGATGACGGTGAATGGAAAGCTCGCAACCCAATGCGTGGCGATGGGCCGCTACCTCGCCGGTGTCGCAAGCAAATATTGTTCGACGGTCAGCGTCGGGCTCTACTATGGAATCGATAACAACGTCTTCCGCCCCGTGACGGCGGCCGAGCGATCTCAGCTTCGCGAGCGCCTCGACCTCCCACTCGATAAATTTATCGTCTTCCTTTCAAGCCGAATCAGCCACGAGAAGGATCCCGAGACGGTTTTGCGCGCGGTTTCGATTGCTCGCCGCAACGGACTCGACGCGATTCTGCTCAACCTGAGCGGCGGTTTCCGCGACTTCCTGAAACTCGCGCACGAACTCGGACTTCAGGATGTCGAAGACTGGGTGATCGGACGTCCGGCCGCCAACCCGATTACCGAGGTCCATCGCTATTTCCAGGCCGCCGACGTGATCGCGCTCGCTTCTCTCGCCGAGGGCCTCGGAATTTCTCCACTCGAGTCGCTCGCCTGCGGCACTCCGGTGGTCGCTACCAGTGTGGGCGGGATGGCGGTGGAACTCGAGGGTTATGCCCGCCTGGTCCCGCGCCGCGATGCAGAAGCGATGGCGCGTGAACTTTTGTGGATCTCCGCAAATCGCGACGCGGCAAGCGCGCAGGCGCTGAAGGGACGCGATCACGTTGTGCGCGAGTGGCGCCGCGAAAAAGCCTTCGCCGATTTGCTGGCGGTACTCGAATCCGTTTCAGGGTTGCCGCAACAATCAAATCTCAAAAGCGCGTGAGAAGGGTTCGCAATTGATTGAAGGCGTTCAGACCGGGCATTACGCGCGCAAGCAAATCTTTTCGCGCAGCGCGATCGTTGCCTGGAGCCATCGCAGCCGCTTTCGCTTCGCCCGCAAAATTGTCGAGCCTTACGCCGGCCGCCGCCTGCTCGACTATGGATGCGGTGACGGCACATTCCTCGCCCAAGTCTGCGATCTGTTTCCGAATGCTGCCGGCGGCGACGTCGACTCGCGCCAGAACGACGACTGCCGCAAGCGCTTCGCCGCGCATCCCGGGATTTCATTTCTTTCGATCGACGAACTCGACCAACAGGTTCATCGCGGCCGCTACGACGTCGTGACCTGCATGGAAGTGCTCGAGCATTGCATTCCGGACACCGCTGAAAAGGTGATCGGCGATCTTCGCCGGCTGGTCGCGCCCGGTGGAACTGTCGTCATCAGCGTTCCGATCGAAATCGGACCCACCTTGGTTGGCAAGCAGATGATGAGAGCGATCGCGGGATGGCGTTCGATCGGCGACTACAAGTTCCGCGAGAAATACACGATAGCCGAGCTGGCCACGATGTTGCTCGCGGATGAACGGACCGCAATTCAACGACCCATCCATCCAGGGCCGGATGGCAGCGCGGCATCTCACGGTCATAAGGGATTCAACTGGCGCGCTCTTCGCCATCGGCTGCAGGATTCCTTCGAAGTCCGTGAAACCCGCTTCTCTCCACTCGAGTTCCTGCGTGGTTATGCCAGCAGCCAGGCCTGGCTGATATGCGCGCCGCGTCGTCGCAGTTAGTCAATTGCAAGCCAAACCCCGGGTCGCCGTCATTTCCGATTTCATCGAGGAAGGATGGCCGAGCATGGACCTGGTCGCCGAGATGCTGAGCGATCGCCTGGCTCATGAACACGCAAAGTGCTTCGAGGTCGAACTGGTACGGCCGCGTTTCATTTGGCCGGCGAGTCGTCGCAGCATCACGAACGAACGATGGATTGCCGCAGCAAGACTGTTCAACCGGTTCGCAGTTTACCCGCGATGGATCGCGCGCAATCGATCGCGCTTCGATATTTTTCATATTGTCGATCACAGCTACAGTCATTTGATTCATCATTTGCCCGCCGATCGATGCGTCGTCACCTGCCACGACCTCGACACGTTCAAGTGTCTGCTCCAGCCGGACCATGAGCCCCGTTCGTGGGCGTTTCGGGCGATGGCGCGTCGAATCCTTGCTGGCTTCCGTCAAGCCGCCAGAGTGAACTGCGTCAGCAGCGCAACTCGCGACGATATTGTCAGGCACGGCCTTATTCCGAGCGATCGCCTGGAAGTCGTGCCGAACGGAGTGCATCCGATCTTTACCGCGGTCGCCGATCCTCAAGCAGATACCGAAATTTGCAGAATTCTGGGACCACGTAGCATCGACTCGATCGAAATATTGCACGTCGGAAGTACCCAACCGCGCAAACGAATCGATCTGCTGCTTAGAATGTTTGCGGCGGTGCGGGCGAACCTCCCCAACGCACGTCTGATCCGCGTCGGCGGTGGCTTGACCACGCAGAATCGCGCGCTGGCCGAACAGCTTGGCGTATCCGATGCGATCACGATTCTCCCTTTTTTGGAACGCCGCATTCTTGCCGCCGCTTATCGAAGGGCCGATGTTCTCGTGCTGCCATCGGACGCGGAAGGCTTCGGACTTCCGATCATCGAGGCGCTGGCCTGTGGGGTTCCGGTGATCGCCAGCGATCTGCCCGTGCTGCGCGAGGTCGGTGGCGACGCAATACGTTACTGCGCAGTCGGCGACGTGGATGCATGGAGCACCGCGATGGTTGAGGTGATTCGTGAGCGCGATGCTGGCGGCCATCTTGAAAGACGCGCTCGCGCAACCGCCCATGCGTCGCGATTCAGCTGGAGCGCCAATGCCGAACGCGCGGCGCACACGTATCGCGAGTTGCTGGATCGCGCGAAACCGCGCACCTGACAAGCAAGGACTCGGTGCCTGACGCCCATCTCCGCGTAGTCCATCTTGTACCGCAGCTCTTCGGTGCGCACGACGCGGTTTACGGCGGCGCCGAACGTTACGCGCTCGAACTCGCACGACACATGGCGGAGCGGGTCGATACTACGCTGCTCACATTTGGCGACAGCGCTCGCGAAGAGACGATTGGCCAACTGCGCGTCAAGGTAATTGGCAATCCGCACCACGTACGCGATCAGAAAAACAATATGCTTGCATGGAGCCTGTTCCCGCAGTTGCGTCGCGCGGACGTTGTGCATTGCCATCAGCAGCACCTGCTAGCGAGCAGCCTCGCGGCCGTCTACTCACGGATGACCGGGCGCAAGGTGTTCGCCAGCGATCTCGGCGGCGGTGGCTGGGACATCTCGAGCTACATCTCCACCGACGCGTGGTATCACGGTCTTCTTCATATCAGCGAATACAGCCGAACGATCGCGGGACACGAACACAATCCTCGCGCGCACGTCATCCTGGGCGGCGTCGATACGCAGAAGTTCTACCCCACGCCTTCGATCAAATCGCGCGACTACGTTCTCTTCGTCGGCCGTCTTCTGCCGCACAAGGGAATCGACGATTTGATTCGCGCGATGCCCGACGACCTGGATCTCCAGATTGTCGGCCAAGCCTACGACCAGCGTTATTTCGACGACCTGACGCGGCTGGCCAAATGCAAGCGCGCGACCTTCCGCCGCGACTGTGACGACGCCCAATTGATCGAGGCCTACCGCGGAGCGCTCTGTGTCGTGCTGCCGAGCGTTTACCGCACCATGTACAACGACTATTCCCCGGTACCTGAACTTCTGGGCCAGACCCTGCTCGAAGGGATGGCGTGTGGGATCCCGACGACATGCACTCGGGTTGCGAGCATGCCCGAAATTGTCGACGACGGTGTAACCGGGTTCGTCGTGCCGCCGAACGATCCGGCCGCATTGCGCGAAAAGATCTACTGGTTGCGCGATCATCCCGCCGACGCCGCCGCGATGGGCCATCGGGCGCGTGAACGAGTGCTCGAAAAGTTCACCTGGCCGCAGGTGGTTGAGCGCTGCATGGCTATCTACAGCGCAGCACAGTGATTGGAAAGGTCTGTGCGAACGATAGTTTGACGTAGCATATTTGACGTAGCGGCCGATCCCCTGCCATCATTATTCGGAGAGAAGTTCCGATCTCTTTAGCATCGACGGAATGCTCAGATAATGGGGCCGCGGCGCCCTTCACTGGGGCCTAATTTCGCTGTTTGATTTGATCGATTTCGCGAAGCGGCGCCGCCTCGAGATCCCAACCAACCTCCCGACGGCGGCCATCACCTTAAAGCTTTCTGGGGCAACCTTGGGCCACCGTCAAAAACAAAGCGTCCTGCATATTGGCAAGTTCTATCGGCCTCACCTCGGCGGTATTGAGACGCATGTCGAATCGCTCTGCCACGGATTGCGCGAATCGATGGACGTGCGCGTGCTGGTGGCCAGCAATCACCGGTACCGCGAGAACAGCGTGATCGACGGGATCCCCGTCACTCGGGTTCACGTCCCTGTGACCATCGCGGGCGCCCCGATATGTCCCGGGATGGTGTGGCAGATTCGAAAGAACAACCCCGACATCATCCATCTTCATCTCCCAAATCCCACTGGGGTCCTGGCCGTGCTGGCGAGCGGTTATCGCGGACGACTCGTCGTCACGTGGCATAGCGACATAGTGCGCCAGCGACGCTTGGCCCGCCTGTATCGACCGGTCGAGCGGATTTTACTCAACCGGTGTCCCACCATCATCGCCTCTTCGGCGGCTTACATTGCCAGTTCGCCGGTACTCCGCGAGCACGCCGACCGATGCCTCACGATCCCGTTTGGAATTGACGCCGACAAATTCGACGTCCGTCACGTTGACCAATCGGTGCTCCGCGATCTGCGCCAACGCTTCGGGCCGAGGATGATCCTGTCAGTCGGACGCCTGGTCTATTACAAGGGAATTCAGTTTCTGATCCAGGCCATGGCGAAGGTCGACGCCAAACTGGTGATTATCGGCGAGGGGCCGATGCGCCGAGCGCTCGAGCAGGAAGTGGCAGCGCTGGGAATCGCCGACCGGGTTATATTTCTCGGCCGGGTTCACGACCATCTCACTACCTATTTTCATGCCGCCGACGTCTTCGCGCTGCCGTCCTGCGAACGCAGCGAAGCCTTCGGAATCGTACAACTGGAAGCGATGGCGTCCGGGAAGCCGGTGATCAACACCCAGATCGATTCGGGCGTTCCGTATGTATCGCTCGACGGCATCACCGGTATCACGGTGCAGCCAAGAAGTTCGGAAGCGATGGCGGCCGCTCTGAATCGGTTGTTCGACGACCCCGAATTGCGACGACGGATGGGGAACGCTGGCCGCCATCGCGTGAAAGCGGAATTTAACCTTGAGCTGATGGTGCGGCGGACGATGGACATATATGAACAAGTCGGTGCGCGTGAGGTGAACGCCCGTTTTGGAAGCAAAGCGGCTGCTCGCGGCGAGTTTTCATCGCATGTTGCAATGCGCTAGGGCGCCAAAATCGACAAGTTGTTTGATTTTGCGCCCAAAAATTCGGGCTGAAGCAGTTTTCGTCAAAGCTGTCGGTATGTCATAGTACGGCACGGAATGTGCGCCACGACTAAAGGAAGTGATGATTAGAAGGTGAAGGAGAGCAATATGACCTCTTGGCGAATAACGGCGCTGGTGCTCGTGGCGCTGCTGACGTTGGTGGCGGTCCCGTCCGCGCACGCACAAAATACCGTCGGCACTATCACGCAAATTACCGGCGCCGCGACTATCCAGCGAGGTGGCGCGACGATCGCCGCAGTGCCGAACATGCCCGTTATGCTCCACGACAGGATTGTGACCGGCGCTGGCGGAAGCCTGACCATCGGCTTGGTCGACAACAGCTCTCTACAATTAGGCGAATCCTCGACCATCACCATCGACGATAGCGTTCTGGTCAATGGAGTCGGCGCGCCAAGCAAGGTCGGGCTGCTGGGCGGCGACCTCCACACTGTAATTTTGGGCGCGATGCGCGGCAGTACGACCACCTTCCAGGTCAATACACCTAACGCCATAGGAGCGGTTCGCGGAACCCAATGGCATGAACACTACGACGAGGAAGAGCATAAGGAAGCCAAAGGATGCCGCCAGACCACCGAGGTTGACGTTGACGACGGCACGGTGCAGGTCTGCAATACCGAGAATCCGCCAGTATGTAAGGATATCCACCAAGGCCAGCACACCTACGTCAGATGCGGCGCGTTCTGGTCGGGCGGCGGCTTGGGCGGCGTCGCCGCGGGAGCGCTTGGAGTAGGTTTGGCAGCCGGTATTGGCGTCGGAGTAGCGGCGGGAGCCGGAGCGTTTGGCGGCGGCGGCGGTAACGGCGGTCCATCTACAGGTTCCAAGTGATCGGCGCGCGACGTTAATCTGAACCTTCGAGAGCGTCCGATCGAGAGAGAAGAATGCCCGATGAGTCTGATAGTCGGACTCGATCACGTAAACCTTCTCATCGACAGCGGCGACGACGCACTCGCGCGGGCGCGCGCATTCTATCAGGAACTGCTCGGCCTCGAACCGCTCGAGCGTCCCGCCAACACCGACAGCGGCAATCCCGGAGCATGGTACCAATGCGGCCTCCAGCAACTCCATCTGACCACCGAAAAGGACGCATCGATGGTCAACCGGAAGTCGCGGCGCCATCCGGCCTTCCGCGTCTCCAATCTTGAAGCACTCCGCCAGAAACTCGGAGCGGCTGGTATTGAAATAATCGCAAGCAACCGATTCCCCGGCCAGGAACGCTTCTTCGTCCGCGACCCCTGGGGCAACCGCCTCGAATTCGTCGAGCGATCAGCTTAACTCGTCCGATTCCCGCAACGCGATTGTTCCCCTTCCCTCGAGGGAAGGGGTTAGGGGTTAGGTTCCTGGAGCTAGTACCCGCCCATACCCGGCGATTCCATCGCGCCCGGCGTCGCCTCCGCAATCGGCGTCGCTTCGCCCAGCGGAGTGGACTGCGGCGCTGGAGTCCCGACCGGCGCGCCAAACGGCGCCATCGCTTCGTGACCGTATTTCATCGCCTCGAGCGGCCGTCCGGAAATCACGTTCGAAGTTGCAGGCGCCGGGCTCTCGACCAGCGTCTCCGCGACACCTTCGCGCTCGAACGGCCGGCGCACATCGAGCGGCGTAGGCTCGAGGACATGGCCGACATTGATGTCGGCGCTATCGACCCGAATCCTGCTGACCAGAATCAGGCCGCGTTCCGCGCGCAGATCGTAAACTCCCGGAGGTAAATCTGCCGTGAACGATCCATCGGGCGTGGTCGGCGCGACGAAGATATCGCTGGTCACGCGATTCTCATAATGAAGCTGGCGCCGCTCGGCCGGTTTTCCATTGCGGTACGACATCATCCCGCTAACATTCGCCGCCCCTGCCATCCGCGCTCCTGCCGCGATATCGGCGCCGACAGCAACCGAAACAACAACCGCCACGAAACGAAGATTGAGTCCCGACTTGCGCTTGGAAATATTCTTCACGACGACTCCATGGAAGTAAGTTTCGCGCCCGCTGAATTGTAGCCGCTCGCCGCATTTCCATCAAAGCCCGCGCATCGCCTATGCTTTCAAAAAACCCGACGAGGAACACGATGGAACGGATAACGCTTTTTCACAACCCCGGATGAGGCAACTCACGCGGCGCGCTCGATCTTCTTCGCGCCCGTAAGGTCGAGTTCGACCTCATCGAATATCTAAAAGATCATCCGACCCGCGATCAGCTCGAGAAAATAATCGGTATGCTCGACGCCCCGGTCGCCGACCTGGTCCGCAAGGACAAGCGCTTCAAGGAGCTAGGCCTGGATCCCAATGACTACGCCGACAAGAAAACAGTCGTCGCGCTACTGCTCGAGCATCCCGAGCTGATGCAGCGCCCAATCGTGATTCGGGGCAAACGCGCAATAATCGCACGCCCCCCGGAAAAAATCGAAGCCTTGCTGTAAATACGTCTTCCGGCGAGGGGAAAGATCCGGGATTCTTCGCTACAGCAGCTTTCGCTCTAGAATGACACAAAGAAAAAGAGCGGTACTCTTCCCTTCAACCCTTTTCTACCAGGGACGAAGTCCCGCATCTTCTCTTACACTGGGTTGCAGGGGTCACCCCTGCCGAAGGAAGTGTGAAACCCACCGCGGGTTTCATTTAAATCAAGTGTATTGCGCGCCGCTCGCTACGCGCTCTTCTTTACCTTGCCCGCGCGGATACACCGCGTACAAACCAGGATTCGTTGCACGTTGCCGTTAATCTCGGCGCGCACTTCCTGCAGGTTGGGATTCCAGCGCCGCTTGGTCTTGTTGTTGGCGTGGCTGACGTTGTTGCCGACTGACGGATGCTTTTTGCAGTATGCGCAATGTCTCATTGGTCTTCCGTTCGATCCTTGAAAATCGTGACAGGTGAATCCTGCTAGGGTAGCCCGACCTGCGCCCGCGTGAAAGAGGGTGAATACCGCGCCTTCAGCAACGCATCGCCGACCGCCTCCGACGTCAGCACCGCGCCGGCGTCGCATCCGCACTTGAGGCTCATCAACCACGCGCTGCGCCCCAGCGCGCTCGCAAAACTGTCGAGCTGTTCCTTCAGCCCCTTCGGCGCATCCTTGTCCTCGACGGTGACGTCCTTGGCGCTGACGATCACGTCGTTGGGTATCGAGCCGGTCTGTTCGCTGAAGAGCTGCTTGATCATCGCGACGAACGCCTGATGGTCCAGCGCGGGCACGTCGGTCTTCATCACGCCGTCGTAGCTCGAATCGCTATGCCGGTCGGGCACATCCGCCAGCACCCGCCGAATCGAATCCGCGCGCGAGCTCTCTGCTGACGGCGCCTTCTCGTAGTCGGTCAGGATTACGCGCGCCGCGCTCGCATTCCCACCCGCCATCGCGCCGAGTGCGCGCCCCAGCAGCGCATTGGCCGCACTGCGACGCAACTGGCCCTGCGCCGCTGCGATCATCCGCTGCACGTCGGGATTGTTGATTCCCGCCGACTTGAACACCGCCATCGCGTCCTCACCGTCGCCGCGATCGAGCAGCGCTTTCGCTGTTTCGAGCGGCATCAGCGGAGTCGTGTCGCGAATCGACGCGGTCGCAAGATATAGCTTGGTTGCCGCGACCAGCTTGGCCTCGACCCGCGTCTGCACCGCCTCGAACGCCTGCCACTGATCGCTCGAGATAAGTTTCTTGCCGGTCGCGCGCTCGGCAAACGCCTGCGCCGGCAGCGACAGGAACGCGGTCAGGCCGCCCACCACCGGCTCGCTGTCGGTGAAGGTGAAGCGATGGCGGTCCTCGGCCAGGGTCGAGAGATTCAGCGTCCAGATTTCGTAAGCGCCGGTAAATTTCGCCTCGTTCGAGCTGCGCTCCGATTGAAACGACTCGGTCGGCAGGCTCACGACCATCACCGCGTCGAGCCGATCGTCGGGGTCGCCGGCGACGAATCGCTTGACGCACGCATCGACGCCGCCCGGCGGCTGTATCGGCACCGCCTTCACGTTCGGCAGCTTGCTGACGATCTGGTCGATATCGGCCTCGGTCTGCGGCGAGATCGGCCCAATCACGCCGACGCCAATCTTGATCTGATCCGCAGATGCCCCCGCCGCCGCCGCGAGCACAACGATTGCCGCGCCAAGCAGCATTGCCGTAAATTTTTTCATCGTTTGAGTGATGCCGTGAAAAAGTGAAAGCGAATTCGTCGCGCCGAGAGCTTTTCAAAACCCGCCGCGATCTTCAACCCGCGCGAAATCATCCAGTGATGGAAGGTTTTGACGCCAGGATGGCGAGTTGCTTGAGTATCCAGTTATCCAGTCGGAAAGCTACAATGTCGAGTTAAGCCGTTCGCAAAAATGTCCGACCACATTGTCCACATATTGCCCGAGCAAGTCGCCAGCCAGATCGCGGCCGGCGAAGTGGTCGAGCGCCCGGCCTCCGCGGTCAAAGAGTTGGTCGAGAACTCGCTCGACGCCGGCGCGCATTCGGTAAGCGTCGAGATCCTCGGCGGCGGATCCGCGCTGATCGCAGTCGCCGACGACGGCTCGGGCATGACGCCGCGCCGACGCGATCCTGTCGCTCAGGCGTCATGCGACTTCGAAGATTCGTAGCGCCGCCGACCTGACTGCGATTCGCACGCTCGGATTTCGCGGCGAGGCGCTCGCCTCGATCGCCAGCGTGTCGCATCTGCGGATGCAAACCCGCCGCGCCGCCGACGACAACGGCGTCGAGCTCGCAGCGCAGGCCGGCAATATCGAAGACACCCGCACTTGCGCGATCGCGGCGGGCACGCGAATCGAAGTCCGCCAGCTGTTTTTCAACACTCCCGCGCGCCTGAAGTTCCTGAAGACGGTCGCGACCGAGCAGGGCGCTATCGCCGAGTCGTTCCAGCGCGTCGCGCTCGCCAATCATCACATCGCGTTTCGCCTGAGCGCCGACGGCCGCGTCGTCTTCGATTTGCCGCGCGCCAATTCGGTGCTCGAACGATTCCGGCAGGTGTTCGGTCCGAAGATCGCGACGAAGATGCTCGCGTTCGATCTCGATCGCCCGGGAATTCGCGCGCAAGGCCTGGCCGCGACCAGCCAGGAATCTTTCGCCACCGGCAGAATGCTCTTCACTTTCGTCAACGGCCGCGCGGTGCGCGATCGGATGCTGATACGCGCGGTCGAGCAGGCCTACCAGACACTGATCCCGCGCGGACGCCATCCGGCGACGCTGCTGTTCATCGACATGCGGCCTGAAGATGTAGACGTCAACGTGCACCCGATGAAGACCGAGGTCCGCTTTCGCAATGGCGGCGCGGTTTTCGACGTCGTCTATCATGCGATTCGCGACCGGCTGTCGGATCAAACCGAAAGTGCGAGCGCATCAAGTTCGGTTGAACCTTCAGCGCCGACTGCCGACGACGCCGCGATGGGCCTCATCACGATGTCGTCGCGGAGCACGCAAGATCGCGCCGAAGATCGAGCGCCGAGTATGCGCAGCGACTCGCCCTTGCGATTGGTGCCCGATGCGCCCATCGACAGAGCGTTACAGCGCCCGCTGACGCTCGCCTACGATCGCGACGCGCGCGGCGGCAATGCTGCGACTCCGATACCAACTGCGCCTATTCCGATGTATTCGCAGCTGCGGGTGATCGGACAAATCTTCGCCGGCTACATCGCACTCGAGACCGAGGAAGGGCTGCTCCTGATCGATCAGCACGCGGCGCATGAGCGCGTCACCTTCGAAAGGCTGCGCCGCGAACTCCGCGACGGCGGGATTCGCACGCAGTCGATGCTCGCGCCGGTATCGGTCGAGCTAAACCCCGCGCGCGCATCGCAAGTGCATGCCGCGATCACCGAAATCCGCGCGATGGGCTTCGAGGTCGAGCCGTTCGGCCCGACCACACTGTTGCTCAAGGGCGCGCCTGCGGTGTTCGGGCCCGAAGGCGGCGCGAAGCTGCTCGACCGACATGATCGAGAGCATGGGCGATGCGGGCTTTCGCGGCGGCGGCGAGGCGGCGTTCGAAAATTGGCTGAAGCAGCTCGCATGCCATGGCTCGGTGCGCGTCGGACGCGTGCTCGAGCCGGCCGAAATCCATTCGCTGCTCGCCGACCTCGATCGCACTGAATTCAAAACCAACTGCCCGCACGGACGCCCGGTGCATATCCAGTTCGCCCGTGGCCAAATCGAGCGAATGTTTCGCCGATGAGTTTTTCAGTGGCGGGATTCGGCACGTCGATACTACCGGCGAGAATCGCGGTCGGCTTCATTGTCGGTCCGACCGGTGCGGGCAAGTCGGCGCTCGCGATGACCATTGCGGAGCGAGCGAACTGCGAGATAGTAAACGCCGACTCGCGCCAGTTTTATCGCGGGATGGATCTCGGCACCGCGAAACCATCGGCCGACGATCGCCGGCGCGTGCCGCATCATCTTATAGATGTCCGCGATCCCGACGATTCGCTCGACGTTGCGGAGTTCGCGCAGCTTGCGCGCACGGCTATCGAAAACATCGCGTCACGCGGACGAAATCCGCTGGTGGTCGGCGGCAGCGGTCTTTATCTGCGCGTGATTCGCGGCGGAATCTTTCGCGGTCCAGCCGCGTCGCCGGAGATTCGCGACCGACTGGCAAAAATCGCGGCGGAGCAGGGCGTCCCGCATCTGCATCAGCGGTTGCGCGAGATCGATCCCGAGTCGGCGAATCGAATCGGCGTCAACGACTTGTACCGCATCGTGCGCGCGCTCGAAGTCTTCGAGCTGACCGGCGAAACAATCTCGGCGCATCAGCATCGGCATCGATTCGCCGATATCGGCTACGACACTTTCACTGTTGGCGTCAAAGTCGAACGCAAAAAGCTCTACGACGCTATCGACGCGCGCTTCGACGCGATGGTCGCAGCCGGCCTGGTCGAGGAAGTGCGCGCGCTGATCCAGACTGGATACTCGCCCGAGAAGCCTCCGCTCAGCACGATCGGATACAAACAAATCGCGGTGTATCTGCGGGGCGAGATGACGCTTGCCGAAGCGATCGCCCTCGCCAAGCAGGAATCGCGGCGACTGGCCAAGCGTCAGCTCACGTGGTTTCGCCGCGAGCCGGAGATCGTATGGCTTGACCCGGAGCGCGGCGCCAATGATGCTCTTGCGTTGTTCGAGAAATTTTTCGGGCGTCAACAAAATTGAAAAGCAATCACAACGGACATAAGGCGCGCGGGCCCAAGAACCGCGGCAACGGAATCGCGACGACCGAGGCGCAGACTGCCGAGCCGCGCAGTGCGATCGAGCGTGTGCGCCTGGCGCGGCATGCGAATCGTCCTCAGACGCTCGATTACATCGACTTGCTGATGCGCGACTTTATCGAGATCCACGGCGACCGCCATTTCGCCGACGACGGCGCGATCGTCGCGGGCCTCGCGTACTTTGGCCATCGCGCGGTCGCGGTCGTGGGGCATCAGCGCGGCCGCTCGACCACCGAAAGAATCAAGCGCAATTTCGGCAAGCCGCTGCCCGAGGGCTATCGCAAGGCAGCGCGCGTTTACGAATTGGCCGAGCGCTTCGGCCTGCCGATTATCACGCTGATCGACACCCAAGGCGCAGAGTCGGGCGTCGGCGCCGAGGAGCGCGGGCAGATCGAGGCGATCGCGCACAACCTCGAATTGATGGCGCGGACGACGGTGCCAATCGTCGCATGCGTGATCGGCGAGGGCGGCTCGGGCGGCGCGATCGCGCTCGGCGTCGCGAACACGGTGCTGATGCAGGAGAACGCGTGCTACTCGGTGATCACGCCCGAAGGATGCGCGGCGATTCTGTGGCGCACGGGCGGCGAGGAGAACGTCGCGGCAGCAGCGTCGGCGCTGAAATTATCTGCGCCCGACCTGCTCGAGTTCGGCCTGATCGATGAAATAATTCCGGAGCCCGCCGGCGGAGCGCATACCGCACCGGCCGAAGCGGCTCATCTGATCGGCGCGGCGCTCGCGCGCCATCTCGAGCGCCTGGTTAAGCTGAAGCCGCAGGAGTTGCGCCGAGCGCGCGAACGAAAGTTCGCCGCGATGGGCTCGGCATTCCTGACGCGCGGCCGTGTCGCGACCGATCCAGTCGATTGAATGTGAAACCCTCTCGCGGCCAGCACCCGGTACTAAGATCGTAACCTTCTCGCAGCGGGGTGGTTTATCTATTGGAGGTGATATCGATGGACACCCAGAGCAAGCACGCGAGGATTATTCCCGGAATGCGGTATCGAAATGCGCCGGCGGCAATCGAATGGCTGTGCAAGGCCTTCGGCTTCGAGAAGCATCTCGTGGTGCCCGATAAGGACGGCGGGATTGCTCATGCTCAACTCACCTTTGGCGACGGAATGATCATGCTGTCGTCGGTCGGCGGCGGTGACTTCGGCCGCCTGATGAAGCATCCGGACGAAATCGGAGGCTGCGAGACGCAAAGCGCTTACGTAATCGTCCCCGACTGCGACGCGCATTGCGCGCGAGCCAAACTCGCAGGTGCCGTGATGCTGCGAGACGTCCAGGACGAGGACTACGGCGGCCGCGGATACACATGCCGCGACCTGGAGGGTCACATCTGGAGTTTCGGCAGCTACGATCCCTGGGCCCATTCCGAATAGCTAAGGCGTCCCGCACAGCGTGCCATTGACGTCGCATTGCGGCGTGACGCCTCGATCGCGCTGCTGTTGATTCAGCGTCGTGATCGCCTTGTTGGTCTCGACGCTCGGATCGCATCCGCATAGCTGGCTCGCGCAGCAGCTGCAATTCGCCGCCGTTTCGGCCTTGACGATTTCCGAGATCTCGCATCCCGCCAGTCCCGTGCACGCGACGCTTACCAGGTCGCGATCATTGCATTCGTCGGTGCATAGCGTCGCGTCGCAGGTGAACCCGGCCTGCGCGCCTTTCGGCTGCAGGCAACTGTGATACTCGTCGCAGACCTTGGCGCAATCGACGCCGCTGTCGGGCGGAATCATCGTGACGCCGGGTACGTACAGCGGGCATCCGAGAGCGCCGGGAGCGTCTGGCAGGCATGCTCCCGGACTCGGCACCGCCGCGGGCTCGCCAGCTGAAGTGGCGGACGTCATCTTATATGCATTCACGGACATCGCGGCGGTTGGCGTGGGTGTGGCGGGAGGAGCGTACGCCGCCGACCATGTCAGCCCGCCGCCGAGCGTGCATGCCTGATCGTTCTGTCCGACCTGGTAGGGGCCGTCGAATACCGGGCACGAGCACTGGACGATTCCCGCCTGCGCAGTTTTGAAGCACGGCGCTGTCATGCATCCGGCGTACGGCGCGGCCGGGCAATTCGTCACGCCCAGTCCGTTCTCGGCCACGCAATCGAAGCTGAACGTCGAGTAAACGCTCGAGCCGGGAATCAGATTTCCGCCGTTCACATTTGCGCATACTGGCGCCGAGTTGAGCGTCGCGCACAAGCTGCCGTCGACGCCGCATTGCGCGATCGTTTTTTCATACACCGCATGATTGAGGATTGCGTTGATATCGACGAAGTACACGCCGTACGGGATGTCGAAGCAGTTGCATTTGGCGTAGTTGCCGTCGGCGCTGAGCGTGCACGACAAATCCGTGGCGCCCGCGCTTGGTCCCGAGTAGTAGCAGAGCGCGAACGGGCCGCCGCGGCATGGGACAAAGTTGCTCGACGCCAGCGTGATATCCGCGTATGCAGGCCCGAAGCTGGTCGTCCAATTGGTGGGGTCGCTCCAGAACGCGTGCGAGTTCGGGACGAAGTGCACGATGCCGGCACGAGTCGTCGTGCTCGAATTCGATCCGCCTCCGCCCCCGTTGCATCCCGCGAGCACGAGCGTTGCCATTATAATGAGATGAAATGTGGTGTGATGTTTCACGATCAGCAGTGTTTCGGAATTTCTGAAACGAATCCACATTTTTAATCATCAGATAGTTAGCAAAAGATGACTAATAGTCACAACATAGTCGGTCAAAAAACACGTTAGAAGGACGAGGACGGGTTGAGATAGAGTGGGGCGCGCTACGACATCGAGAGGAGAGCGAACGATGAAGCAGGTAATCTACGCAATGCAGTTCAAGGGAAAGGCCGCGCCCGGCGCGTCGCAAAATGTGATGAAAGCGACGACCAGCGCGTCGAGTAATACGCTCACGACCGTGGTTGGCCCGGACGGCGTGCAAGGCAAGTTAGAGCCGACGGCCGGCGGCAAGGCGCAGTTCGAGTCGGAGGTGACGCTCACCGGCGCGACCTCGTTCCTGGAGAAAGGCACGATCCGCTTCGGTGACGGCAACCATCGTTTGCACTTCAGCACCGTCGAGCACGGCTATCTCGGCGACAGCGCCGACGCGAAGCTCAAGTCGGGCGCCGTGATGTGGCGCGTCGATGGCGGCGAGGGTCAGTTCGCGGGCGCCAGCGGATATATCACGTCGAACTTCACCCTAAGCGACGCCGGCGAAATAACCGACAACCAGTTCGGCGTAATCTTCGTGAAGTGATTTCAGCAATGACGCCTCTGCGATTGTCCCCTTCCCTCTAGGGAAGGGGTTAGGGGTTAGGTTGCGTTGAAAACGCACCCTCAGATCGGATACCCATTCTTGTTCGATGTCATCGCGAGTAGCCAGGAAGTCTATCCCCGAGCCGCCGTCTATCGAGACTCTGCGCGCCCGGATGGACGAGATTAATCTCAAAATTCTGCGCCTCATCTCGGCCCGCGCCAGCGTCGCAACCGAGATTGGCCGCCTCAAGCATGTCGAGGGCGGCGAGGTTTACCAGCCGGTCCGAGAGCGCGCGATTATCGAAAAGATGATCGCCGAGAACCAGGGCCCGCTCACCGACGATCAGGTCAAACGGATTTACGTCGAAATAATTTCGGCATGCCGCGCGCTCGAGCATGAGCCGCAGGTCGCCTTCCTCGGCCCCGAGCATACCTACTCGCATGAGGCGACCCGGATGCGCTTCGGCTCGAGCGTCGCTCTGATGCCGTTGGAGTCGTTCGCCGCGGTCTTCCAGGCAATCGAGAACGGACGCGCGGATTTCGGCGTCGTGCCGGTCGAAAACTCGACTGAGGGGTCGGTGACGCTGACACTCGACCTCCTTATAGATACGTCGCTGGTGATTGTCGGCGAAGTGCTGCTGCCGATTCGCCATTCTATAATGTCGCTGAGCGGCGCGGTGGCGGACGTTCGCCGAGTCGTGTCGCATCAGCAAAGCCTCGCGCAGTGCCGCGGCTACCTCAGCGCGAATTTTCCAAAAATTGAAACTGAAGCGGTCGCGTCCAACGCACTCGCCGCGCAGCGCGCAGCGGCGGACGCCTCGATTGCGGCGATCGCGTCGAAGGCGGCGGGCGAGGCGTACGGCCTCAAGGCCATCGCGGCCAACGTCCAGGATGTCGCCGCCAACACCACCCGCTTCCTCGTGATGGGCACCCGCCCGGTCGAGCGCTCCGGCAAGGACAAGACCACGCTGCTGTTCGCTGTCGCCGACCGGGTTGGCACCCTGAACCAGGCGCTGAACCTGTTTGCCCGCAACGCGATCAACATTTCGAAGATCGAATCGCGCCCGCTGCGTGCGCGTCCGTGGGAATATTTGTTCTTTGTTGACGTTATGGGCCATCGCGACGACCCCAAGCTGGCCCGCGCGCTGAAATCTCTTTCGACCAAGGCTCTATTCTTGAAGGTCCTGGGATCGTATCCTGAAGGTAGGTCGGCCGCTGCCTGAGCCGGGCAGTAATCTTACTCCGCGGTCGTTCACCTGTTTTGATCAAAGCACAAGATCTCGTACTCCCTTCCGTCGCCGCGCTTGCTCCCTACGAACCGGGCAAGCCGATCGAGGAGTTGCAGCGCGAGCTCGGCGTCGTCGAGCCGGTCAAGCTGGCCTCGAACGAGAATCCGCTAGGGCCGTCGCCGCTTGCGATCGAAGCAATCAAGGCCGCGCTGCCGGAGCTGAATCGCTACCCCGACGGCGCGAGCTACGAGCTGCGGGCAAAAATCGCGGCTCATCATAAGATCGGTGTCGAGCGCGTCTTCGCGGCATCAGGTTCGGTCGAGGTGCTCAACCTGCTCGCATTCCTTTATTTGCGGCCGGGCCTGAACGCGGTTTACTCGGAGCATTCGTTCGCGATTTATCCACTGGCGACTGCCGCTGCAGGCGGCGAGCATCGCGTGGTCCCAACCAGCGACGGCTATTCGCATGACCTCGACGCGATGGCGTCGGCTTGTCGACGCGAACACGCGAATTCTTTTTCTCGGCAATCCGAACAATCCGACCGGCACGATTTACCGACGCGCCGAATGGAATGCGCTTTCTCGACCGCGTGCCTGAGAACGTCGTGATCGCCGCCGACGAAGCGTACTTCGAATTTGTCCGCGATCCTGAGTATCCCGACTCGATGGAATCCCACGACGATCGCCGCCTGATAATCACGATGCGAACGTTTTCGAAAATTTTCGGCCTCGCCGGAATCCGCGTCGGCTACGCAGTCGCGCGCCCCGACCTGATCCAGATGCTGCACAACGTCCGCCAGCCGTTCAACGTAACTTCGCTCGCACAAGTGGCGGCGGTCGCGGGGATGGACGACCGCGCGCATATCGCGAGAACATTGGAAGTCAACGCGCAAGGGATGAGTTATTTGGAAGGTGAGTTCACGCGCCTCAAGCTCCCGTACGTCCCGAGTCACGCGAATTTTTTCCTGGTCGATGTAGGCGACGGCCGCGCGATTTACGACAAGCTGCTGCGCAAGGGAGTGATCGTCCGCCCGATGCATGGTTACGGCTATCCGCGCCACGTGCGAATCAGCATCGGTCTCCCCGAAGAAAATCGTCGGCTGGTCGCGGCGCTTGGCGAAGCGATAGGCGTGCAATCGTGAAAAATCGAAATGCAGAAACGCTGGCACAAGCGTTGATCATCGCGATGTTCCTGGTCGCGATAATGTCGTGGTCGTCGGTGCCGGCGCAGATTCCGATCCACTGGGATATCTCGGGCCAGGTTGATGCCTACGGGTCGAAATTCACAGGGTTGCTGCTGCTGCCGATCATCGCACTGGCCGGGTATCTGCTAATCGGCCTCACTGCGGTTTTCTCGCCCGCACAATTCCAGGGTCGCGCGATGAGTGCGCTGTCGTGGTTCAGGCTCGCCTACGTGCTGGTGATGGCGGGAGTGTTCGGCGTGATCGTGGCCGACGTTCGCGGCGCGAATATCAACATGAATTACGTTATCCTCCCGCTGCTCGCTCTTATGGCGATTGCGATCGTCAATCTGTTGATACATACGAACCGCAACAAATCGGGCAAGACGGTGCCGCCAAACGGCGGAGTCCAGGTCTGATGGCGCAGCTATTTCGACAGATGACCGTGTGCGGAGTGGGCTTGATCGGAGGCTCGCTCGCGCATATCGCGCGGCGCGCGGGCGTCGTCGGCAAAGTGGTCGGCCTCGGCCGCTCGCAGGCGAACCTTGACGTTGCGCTCGATCGCGGCATGATCGATACAGCGACGCGCGATGCCGTCGAAGCCGCGCGCGGTGCGGATCTGATCGTGCTGGCGGTGCCGATCCTGACGATGCGCGCGACTCTGGAAAAAATGATCGAGCATACGGCGCCGGACGCGGTCGTGACCGACGTCGGCAGCGTGAAGCAATATGTCGTCCGCGAGCTCGAGCCTCTGATCACCGGCAAGCGATCGCTGGTCGCGGCGCATCCGGTGGCGGGCAAGGAAACTACTGGCGCGGCGGCTGCCGACCCGGCGCTGTTTCGAGACCGTCGCGTGATTCTCACACCGTCGGCGAAGAGCACGCCCGACGCTATCAACAGGATCGAACAGCTATGGGACGAGACCGGCGCCTGCGTCGAGATGATGGACGCCGCCACCCACGACGCGATCCTCGCGCGCTCGAGTCATCTGCCGCAGGCAGTGTCGAGCGTGCTGGCCGCGGCTCTTAGCACCGAAAAAATCGGCGACAAGGTGGCGGCAGAATACGGTGCGAGCGGTTTGCGCGATACGACGCGGCTGGCTGCGTCATCGTGGGAGATGTGGCGCGATATTTTCGTAACCAATCGCGATGCAATAGGGGCGGCGCTGAAACTCTACGGCGCAACCTTCACGGAATTTCAGCGCGCAGTAGAAACCGGCGACATGGACAACGTCGAGAGGATTTTCAATCGCGGCCGCGCAATGCGGGAAAAGCTCAGATGATCCGCAAGAGACCAATTATCGCGATTGATGGTCCCGTCGGCGCGGGCAAATCCGTGGCCGCGCGCGAGCTCGCCCGCGAACTTGGCTACTCGTACCTGAACACGGGTGCGATGTATCGCGCAGTCGCGATTGCGGCGCGCGAGGCAGGCATCAGTCCCGACGATCCAAATGTCGAACAGAGACTAGCGTCGGTGCTCAAGACGATTAAGATAAAATTCGACGGCGAGAAAATTTTCCTCAACGGCCGCGACGTGAGCGCGAAGATAATTGAGCCGGAAATCGGCGACCTCGCGTCACGCTTCTCCGCGATCGGCGCGGTCCGCGCGCGGATGCGCGAGTTGCAGCGCGCGGCGGGTGCGGACGGCGGAGTCGTGATGGAAGGACGCGATATCGGTACCGCGATTTTTCCCGACGCCGAGTTCAAATTTTTTCTGAGCGCCGATGTGAAGACGCGCGCGCGCCGCCGATACGAAGAGCTGAAGAAAAAAGGTGAGTCGATAACTGAGGATGAAGTGCTCGATCAGCTGGTCGAGCGCGACCGCCGTGACAGCGGGCGCGAGCTGGCCCCGCTCAAGCGCGCCGACGATGCGATAGACTTGGATTCAACAAAACTTTCGATCGACGCGGTGGTCGCGGCGATGAAAGCGAAGATTAACGCTCGAATCAACGCCGCCAAGGACTTGAAACGAGCCTAGCCCGGTTGTAAGGATTGCAGCAGCCCCGAAGTCCCGGAATCCCGGAAGGTCCCCCTAAATGGAGAAAGTGTTGCCAGAGCAAATGAGCGGAGGAGAAAATGACTTTGAGTCGTTGATGGAAGAGAGTTTGAAGGCTCCTCGTCCCGGCGACGTGCTGGTTGGAAGAGTGCTTCTGATCACGCGCGACAGCGTCATCATCGACATCAACTACAAGTGCGAAGGACAGGTCCCCCTCCCCGAGTTCCTTGACCACGAGGGACATCCCACGGTCAAGGAAGGCGACGAGGTTGACGTGTACTTCGAAGGCACCGAGACCGACAACGGTACGGTCATGCTTTCGCACGCCAAGGCCGAGAAGTTCAAAGTCTGGCGCGAACTCGACAAGGCGTTCCAGGCCGAGACTCCGGTCGAAGGCGTCGTGCTCGGCAAGGTCAAAGGCGGACTCAAGGTTGATATCGGGGTGCCGGCGTTCCTGCCGGGATCGCATGTCGATATTCGTCCCGCGCGCAACCTCGACCGCTACGTCGGGCAGCGTGGACGATTCCAGATCCTGAAGTTCAATCGCGCGCGCGGCAACGTCGTGGTCTCGCGGCGCAGCGTGCTCGAGCGCGAGCGCGCATCGTTGAAAGAGCAGACGCTCAAGGTGCTCGAAGAGGGCGTGATCCTCGAAGGCACCGTCAAGAATATTACCGACTACGGCGCGTTCATCGACCTCGGCGGAATCGACGGCCTGCTGCACATCACCGACATGGCGTGGGGCCGCTTGCAGCATCCGTCGGAAGTGTTGAAGGTCGGCGACAAGGTCAAGGTCGTCGTGCTGAAGTACGACGCCGAGCGCGAACGCGTGTCGCTCGGAATGAAACAGATCATGCCCGACCCGTGGACCAAGGTCGCCGAAGGTTATCCGCCGGGGACGCGAATCAAGGGCAAGGTCGTCAGCGTGACCGACTACGGCGCCTTCGTCGAAATCGAAAAAGGCGTCGAGGGTCTCATTCACGTCTCCGAGATGAGCTGGAGCAAGCGCGCCGTTCATCCGTCGAAAGTCGTGAACCCCGGCGACATGGTCGAGGTGCAGGTGCTCGGGGTCGACGAAGCGAATCGCAGAATCTCGCTCGGCCTCAAGCAGACCGAAGCGAATCCGTGGGAAGAGCTCGGCCTCAAGCATCCGATCGGCAGCCAGGTGAAGGGCAAGGTCAAGTCGATCACCGACTTCGGCGTCTTCGTCGAGATCGAGCCGGGCATCGACGGCCTCGTGCACATTTCGGATTTGTCGTGGACCAAGAAAATTCGGCATCCGAGCGAAATGGTCAAGAAGGGCGACGAACTCGAAGCGACCGTGCTCGGAATCGACGTCGAGAACGAGCGCGTCAGCCTCGGCGTCAAGCAGCTCACGACCGACCCTTGGAATACGGTGGCCGAGCGTTACCCGCTCAACACGCGGATTCACGGCAAGGTCAGTTCGGTCGCGGACTTCGGCGTGTTCGTCGAAATCGAAGAAGGAATCGAAGGCTTGATCCATATTTCGCAGCTCAGCAACGAGCGCGTGGACAAGCCGTCGTCGCTGTACAAGGTCGATGACGAGTTGGACGCTCTCGTTGTCCAGCTTGACCCGAAGGAGCGCCGGATTGGGCTCTCGATCAAGGCCGTCAAGCAGCACGAAGAGCGCGAGGAAATGCAGGCGTACCTGAAACGCGAGCACGAGGCGGCGCGCTTCTCGATGGAAGACATCCTGAAGGAAGAGCTCAAGCTCGATCGCGACGACGGCGAGCGTCGCGCGGCGCGCGGCGGCAAAACCAGCTAGACGGGAAGCCGGTCCGCATTAGCGCGCGCGGCCCGGCGTCGAGATCGATGACCAAGCGGGAAATCATCGAAGAACTTCTGTCGCGCCGGCGCAGGATTACCCATCGCGAGTCGGAGACGATCGTCAACGCGATGTTCGACGCGATGGCCAGCTCACTGATGCGCGGCGAGCGGATCGAAATCCGCGGCTTCGGCAGCTTCGCGGTCAAGCAGCGTCGCGCGCGGCAAGGGCGCAATCCCAAGACCGGCCAGTTGGTCAGCGTCGATGCCAAGCAGATCCCATTCTTTCGCGCGGGCAAGGAACTCCGAATCGAAGTAAATGGCGCCGAAGAAGCGGCCCGTTAGTCGGGTAGTCAACCGGCGCGACGACGCGGACGTTCCCGCCGAAGGGCTGCGTCTGTGGGCGCCGTGGCGCTACGCCTATTTGCGCAGCCTGCTTTCCGATCCCCAGGCGTGCATCTTCTGTTTTGGCGAACTTTCCGACGCCGAGCGCCGCGAACGCCTGGTCCTGTTCGAAAATCGCGATATGCTCGTGATGCTCAACAAGTATCCGTACAGCAACGGCCATATAATGGTGGCGCCGCGCAGCCATGTCGCGTCGCCCGAGATGCTGACCCGAACCGACCGCGCGGTGCTCGGCGATGCGGTCGCGGCGTCGATAAAAGTGATGCGCGCGAATCTGCATCCGCAGGCGTTCAACGTCGGCGCCAACCTCGGCAGCGCCGCTGGCGCGGGATTCGGCGAACACATGCACTGGCATATCGTGCCGCGATGGACCGGCGACAACAATTTTATGTCGGTACTTGCCTCGACTCGTGTGCTGTCACAAAGTTTGGAAGACAGCTACGATCAACTGCGCCCGATTTTCAAAAATCTCGGCGCTGAATTATCTTAAAGTAGATCAATCAGGTTGCGGGATTCGCGATGAATGAAAAACTGCTGAAGATCCGGACGCTGGGCGAACTCAAGGCCGCGGGCTATCAGACCATGCCGGTCCGGATGGAAATGCGCAAAAATTTGCTCGAGCGCCTGCGCAGCAAGGAGCAAATCCTCCCGGGCATCGTCGGCTACGAGGAGACGGTAATTCCGGAAATCGAGAACGGCGTCCTCGCGGGCCATCACATGATCTTCCTCGGCGAGCGCGGGCAGGCAAAGTCGAGAATCATCAGGTCGCTGGTCGGACTGCTCGACGAACACGTGCCGGTGGTCGCGGGATGCGAAATCAGCGACGATCCTTTCGCGCCGATCTGCCGCCGATGCGTCAAGTTGAAAGAAGAGAAGGGCGACGCGCTGGAGATTGCGTGGATCGGGCGCGACTCGCGGTACGCCGAAAAGCTCGCGACCCCCGACGTTTCGGTCGCGGACCTGATCGGCGAAATCGATCCGATCAAAGTTGCCGAGGGCCGCTATCTCGCCGACGAGGAGACGATCCATTACGGACTGATCCCGCGCACCAATCGCGGCATCTTCGCGATCAACGAGCTGCCCGATCTGACCGAGAAAGTGCAAGTCGGACTCTTCAATCTCATGGAAGAGAAAGACGTCCAGATCAAAGGCTACAAGATTCGGCTGGCGGTGGACGTCGTGTTCGTCGCGAGCGCCAATCCCGAGGACTACACCTCGCGCGGCCGCATCATCACGCCGCTGAAAGATCGTTTCGACATCCAGATTCGCACGCACTATCCCAAGACCATCGAGCACGAGATCGTCATCATGGAGCAGGAAGCCGCGCATCCGCCGCGCTCGGGCGTGGACGTGCGTATCCCGCAGTTCATGAAGGATATCCTCGCGCAGATCACGTTCGAGGCGCGTGCGTCCAACGAGATCAATCAATCGTCGGGCGTGTCAGTGCGCGTGACGATCAATAATTTCGAATCAGCGATCTCCAACGCCGAGAAGCGCGCGGTGCGCAACTCGGAAAACGAGATCGTGCCGCGGATTTCGGATTTGCATTCCTTGTATGCGTCGACGGCGGGAAAGATCGAGCTCGAATACGTTGGCGAGGACAAGAAAGAAGACGATCTGATCGAGCGCCTCATCAATCGCGCGGTGCTGAAAGTCTTCGACAAGTATTTGAAGCTCGACGATCTGAAGAAAGTGTCGAGCTATTTCGAGCAAGGCTGGGGCGTCGAGGTCTCCGACAGCGCGCCGTCGTCGGAATACATGGAACCGCTGCGCGAGGTGACCGGACTGCGCGAGGTCATCACGCTGCTCGGGCCGTTCGAGACGCCGGGGCTGATGGCGGCGGCGAGCGAATTTATTTTCGAGGGCCTGCATCTGCATCAAAAGCTCAACAAGGATCGCCAGGGCGGGCGCTTCGCCTATCACGCATGACACGCCGCCAAATGGCCGCCGTTGTGACCCGCTACACGCAGTGGGACGGGACGCAGCGGCTCAAACTCGACAGTGACAAGGTGTTCGAGAAGCTGGCCGAGTACCTCTCGTACACCGACGACGTGCGCCAGGCGATGGACTGGATGATGCGGCAGGGGATGGACTTCGACGGCGTCAAGGTGATGGGGCTCGAGGAGTTCATCGAGCAGTTGCGCCAGGAGATGCGCCAGCGCTATCGCGACTTCAATCTCAAGAACGTGCTCTCCGAGATGGAGCAGAAGCTCGAGGACATTCTGAATCGCGAGCGCGCGAAACTCGAATCGCTCAAGGGGCAGAAGCCGGGCGTCGAGGAAAAGCAGCGCGAGCTGTCGCGGATGCCGCGGCGACTGTCGGAGGCGATGCGCAAGCTCGAGAGCCACGAATTCGAGGACGCGCAGGCCAAGGAAGATTTCGACCAGCTGCTCGAGGAATACGAAAATATCCGCGACCTCGAAAATTTTCGCGATCGCAATCAGCACATGTTCCACGGTCCGAAGAGCCTCGGCTACGAGGACGCGCTCGAGCTGATGCGCGAGATGGAGCGGATGCGCCAGCTCGAGCAGGACCTGATGTCGGGCAACTTCGACACCATCTCGATGGAAGACCTGCAACAGATCCTCGGGCAGCAGGCGAGCAAGGATTTTCAGAATCTCAAACAGGTGATGGTCCTGCTGACGCAGTCGGGCTACATGGTGCCCAAGGGCGACCATTTTCAACTCTCGCCCAAGGGCGTGCGGCGAATCGGGCAACTCGCGCTGCGCGACATTTACCAGAACCTGTTGAAAGACCGATCGGGCGGACACGTGACCGACCATCGCGGCGTCACCGAGATGCGTCCCGAGCAGACCAAGCCGTACGCGTTCGGTGATCCGCTGAATCTCAACCTCGTCGCGACGCTCAAGCATGCGCTGTCGCGCAAGGCCGGCGTTCCGCTCGAGCTGCGGCCCGAAGATTTCGAGATTTACGAGAACGACTATGCCAGCTCGTCATCGACAGTGCTGTGCCTCGACATGTCGTGGTCGATGAGCTGGGAAGGTCGCTTTGCGGCGGCGAAGAAAGTCGCGATGGCGATGGAGACGCTGATTCGCTCGAAGTTCCCGCGCGACTATTTTTCGATCGTCGGCTTCTACACGCGCGCCGTCGAATTGAAACTCAAGGACCTGCCCGAAGCGTCGTGGAACATGGGCGATCCGTTCACCAACCTGCAGGACGGCCTGCGGCTCGCGTCAGATTTGCTGGGACGGCATCCGTCCCGCAACCAGCACATCATCGTGATTACCGACGGACAGCCGACCGCCTACTTCCTGAACAAGCGCCTGTATTGCGAGTGGCCGCTGTCGTTCGGCGGCATCAGCATGCGCGCGGCGCAAGAGACCCTGAAGGAAGTAGAACGGATCACGCGCAAAGGGATCACGATCAATACCTTCATGCTCGACGACTCACCAAGCCTGCGCGCCTTCGTCGACAAGATGACGCAAATCAACCGCGGCCGCGCGCTCTTCACCCGCCCCGACCACCTGGGCGAATACATGCTGGTCGACTACCTCTCCAAAAAGCGCAAACGCGTCTGAAGGGCGATAAGTGGCGGCGGTTGTTGAGGCGGTCGATAGTCGCGCAAATCCAAAACCTCCATTGAAATGGGCGGGCGGCAAACGATGGCTCGTGCCGCACCTGATCCCGTTATGGGATCGACATCGGATGCGCCGCTTGGTCGAACCCCTATGCGGCGGCTTGGCAGTATCGCTAGGCCTCACGCCTGCTAGGGCGCTGATCAATGACCTCAATCCTCATACGATCAACTTCTATAGCTGGCTGAAACGCGGTCTTAGAATCCCGCTCGAGATGCAAAACGATCAGGCCAGCTTCTACCAACAACGAAGCCGCTTCAACCAACTCATTCACGAGGAGTTGGCGGACACCAAAGAAGCAGCCAGCATTTTCTATTACTTGAATCGCACCTGCTACAACGGCCTATGCAGGTTCAACAGCAAAGGCGAGTTCAACGTCCCCTTCGGCCGCTACAAGAAACTCATCTACAAAACTGATTTCACAGAATACGCCTCCGCCTTCGCACAGTGGGACTTCACATGCGTCGATTTCGAAAACCTGGTGTTAGACCCGAACGATTTCATCTACGCGGACCCGCCCTACGATGTCCAGTTCACCGCCTATTCCAAGGAGGCCTTCGGTTGGGACGATCAGGTCAGATTAGCGCAATGGCTAGCACGGCACCCGGGTCCTGTAGCGCTATCAAATCAGGCTACTGATCGAATACAAGAGTTATACAAGGATTTAGGGTACACAGTTAGGACTCTAACAGCCCCCAGAATGATCAATAGTACCGGTGATAGGACTCCAGCAAAGGAAGTCCTTGCACTCAGAAATTGTAGTTAGGCTTTTAGCGCCCAGCTCTTGTGTCATTCAGAGCCGCCGCGGCGAAGAATCCCGATCCGCGTCTGTGCATCGCCCGTTCTTCCCCTCTCCAAAGGAAGATCTTTGCATAACGGGCGCGATTCCTTCTTCCCCTCTCCCTGAAAGGGAGAGGATCGAAGGTGAGGGTCCTTATCCAGCGCGCATTTTTCGCGCGCGATTTAAGATTCTGCTCTGTTCTGCGAAAAGCGATTGCTAACCGCTACCGCCCCGCCGCTTGCCGCGACTCAATCGTCGCAGGCATCGTCCACGTACCACCGATCTGACGCAGCACAATCCGATCCTGCTGATCGCCAGCTGCCTTGACTAATCGTTGCAGCGGCTCTTCCATCGGTTCCTTCGACAGCCTGAACGTTCCCCAGTGAATCGGCACGAGATAGTGCGCGCGAGTCGATTGGAACATCGCCCAGACCTGTTCGGGATTCGCATGATTGTAGATCCACGGATCGTAAGCGCCAATCGAGAACACCGCAACATCGGGCGGCGTCGATGCGAGACTCGCGAACAAGTCGGTGTCGGCACTGTCGCAGGCTAGCAGCATCCGGCGACCGTCTTTCTCGAGCACATAACTGTTGAAGCCGTACTCCGCGCCGAACGGAGGCCATCGCTTACCCCAATGCCGCGCCCCCATCGCGCGAATCGTGAGTCCTTTCACGACAGTGCTCTCGCCCCACTTGAGTTCCCGAACATCTTTGAAGCCAAGCGGCGCGATGATCTGCGAGCATTTGTCACAAGCGACGACGACCGCGCTCTTGGGCAATGCCTTCAGCGAGGGAATGTCGAGATGGTCCATGTGCGCGTGCGTGATCAGAATGACGTCGAGTTGCTGCAGTTGCGCCGGAGCGAGCGGCGGATCGACGACCCGTTTCGGCCCGATCGTAAGTATCGAGTCGACTGACATTCCGACGCGCGAAAACAAGCTGGGGTCGGCGAGCACACGAGTGCCGAAAAAGTTCATCAGCACCGTGGCATGTCCGAGATTTGCGATCGTCAGCGAATTATCAGGCCACGAGGCTGGCGCGAGTTGCGGATGCGAATTCATGTTTTGAGCGTACGATCTCGTGGCAAACAGCGCCAGCAAAAAAATTACGACGACAGCGGTTAATCGCGGCAGGGTTTTGTGCGACGAAATCGAATTCACTTCACCTTTTCGGGCTTGAAGCAGGGAAGTTCCTTGACCAGCACATAAGAGTACGAACGGTCGCGCCATTTGAAGGTTCCCACGCCGGAACCGAACGCCTCAGTCATCGAATCGAATTGTTCGCTATCCGCAACGTTAACGACCTCGGACGGAGCGTACGCCAGATACTCCGGCTGGTCGGGCTTCAGCATCTCGTAGAGCGGCGGATTAAACATGAGCTTGGTGACGCCGGGCTTCGGCTGCCATGCGTTCGCCGGCGTGTCCTGGCTTTGAGTGCGCGCCACAATCCAAATCGGGTCGCCACTGGTTTCCGCGATTTTCCACTGGCGCGATTCGATGACCCCATCCTTGGTTTTGCGAATTTCCTCGACGCCGGGTTGAGCGCGCACCAGTTGCTCGCATTTGTCCGGGTTGTCTGCGTTGGAAATTCCGCCGGCGGAATCCTTCGCCGAGGCTTGAATGCCGACGAGTTGAGCGCTGCCCATTGCCACCTCCGGCGCAACTTGGGTGACCAGGCCAACCGCGCCGGCCGCCGCGCACCCAGCGCACTCTCCCGCGATCACGACTGCTATTGCTACCAGCGACACTCTGTACAAAATCAATTTTTTCCCAGCGGCTTGCGTGCTATCACCATAGATGAAGTAAACGGCGGACTCGGCAATGCCTCTAACCGAATGTCGATGAAGCCCGCATCACCGAGCCATCGCGAGACCTCCGCGAACGAATAGTCGCGCCCGCGCGTCGCCATCAGCAGGTAGAGCGCAAAAATCGCACCCGCCCTGGGCTCGGTCAGGTCCGCATTCATGATGTGGTCCTTAATAATCATCATGCCGCCAGGCTCGAGCGCGCGAAAGCATTTGCTCGCGAGTCGAGCGTTGTCGGTCTCATCCTCGCTATGAATTATATTCGACATGAACAGGGCTCCGCATGGCCCCGGGATCTCGTCGTAAAGGTAATCGACGCGAACCATTTCGATGCGCGCCAGCGCCGCCGGCTCGCGCTCGCCGAGAATCTTTCCGCGCAACTTCGAGCGTAGCAGGTAAGATCGTAAATCGCGGCGCGCAAATGAGGCCATCGCCGAAGCATCGCAACCGTGTACGTCCCCGGCCCGCCGCCGATATCGGCCAGCTTCGAAACCTTGCTGAGATCGATCCTGTCGGCCACGTAAGCCGCATCGCCGCGAGCATGAGTGAGGCTGTCCATCGCGCGGATGAATCGTTCGGTTTCTTCGGGCCGGCTTTGAAACATGTCGGTCGGACGCGCGGGCAGGCCGGTCCGAATCGTCTGCTCGAGATGCGTCCAGGTTTGAAAGAATGCTTCGTCGAACAGAATCAAGCCGCCAAGATATTCAGGCGACGATCGCAGCAGGTACCGTCGCGAGGCTTCGGTGAGCGAGTATCGCTCGGCGCGCTTGTCGAGCAATTCAAGCGCGACCATCGCGTTGGCTATCAGAGCCGTCGCGCGGCGATTTGCAGATATTGCTGCGGCGAGGGCGGCGTCGTCGAGCGGCGATCGCTCGAGCATGTCGAAAATTCCCAGCTTCAGCGCGGTCTGGATTGCGCGCGCTTCGGCGTGACCTGAGGCCAGCGCGGCAAGTTCGGCGAAATCCATCGCAGCACCGTCAGTGCACGAAGTCCTGCGTAACGTAAGTGCCGCCGTCGGCCGAATGGGCGATTCCGACGCCGGTCTCGGTGAACTTGTCGGACACAATGTTGGCGCGATGCTCGGGGCTCTTGAGCCAGCCTTTCATTGCGCGCTGCGGCACGTCGGCGGAATCGGTGCTGTCGTCCATGTAAATATTTTCGCCGACCGTCCGATAGCCGATGCCGACGCCGCTGATTCGGTCAGCGGGCGCAACCCCGTCGGGACTGCTGTGCGCCAGGTAATGGCGCATCGCCATGTCGTAGCTGTGGCCGCGCGCGATTACAGCGAGGCGCGGCGAGAATTTCAGCGGCCGCAGCCCGCTGCGAACGCGTTGCTGATTCACTAGGCCGAGGATTTCGGTTTCCTGATCGCTCAGGCCGGATACTTTTTCGGGCGACGGCGGCGCGCTGTACATCATGTAGAATCGAGCGATTATTGCCGCCAGTAGCGACAGCACCAGCAGCCCAATTCCTGTCTTGATCGTACGGCGCCGGCGTACCACTGTGGGAGTCGGCATCCGGATAACTTTTGCCGGGCCGTTGCGAGTTCGCGGCGGGCGGCGCCGCGTTGCTGGTCGTGCACTCATGTTTCTAACAGTTTCCAGCTACCGCGCCATTTGGCGGAAGTCAACGCGAACATTTCTTGCGTCAGTCGCGATCGTTTGCATCTTGAGCATACGCGCCGCCGCCGCGAACGATTCTGCCAACGCATTGCCGGCTGGCGCGCTCAAGTCGGCGCCCAGTATGTATCTGCGCGAGGCCTCGTCGAGTGCGATTCGATGGCAGCCGTGGACTCCCAATACTCTCGCGCTGGCACGGCGGCTGAATCGCCCCATCCTGATCGATATTGGCGCGGTGTGGTGCCACTGGTGTCACGTCATGGACGAAACTACGTACGCCGATCCGCAAGTTGCGGAAGCCCTGAACGGCGAGTTCGTGCCGATAAAAATCGACACCGACAATCGTCCCGACATTGATCTCTACTACCAGAACGCGGCGGCGCAACTGACTGGCGCGGGCGGCTGGCCGCTGACTTGTTTCACAACCTCCGACGGCGCGTTGTTCTTCGCGACCGGCTATCTACCGCCGCAGCCCGGCACCGGACCCCACGGCAGCGGCGGAGAGAACTCGTCGATGCTGCCGCTGCTGAAAAAAATCTCGCAGGTGTACGCGACCGATCGCGCGGGTCTCGAGAAACAAGCAGAGGAGACCGCGGCGAAGCTCAAATCCGCGTCGAGCGAGAACGCACCGGCGCCCGGTGGACTCGAAGGGCTGCGCGCGCAAATACTGGCGGGAACGGCGGCGTCGTACGATCGCGAATCGGGAGGCTTCGAATCAGGCCCCGGGCCGCGATTCTACGATTTTCCCGCGATCGAGCTCGTGCTGGCGCATGGGTTCTACGGGCATCCGGAGTTTACCGCGATGGCGCTCGAGACGCTGAAGAAAATCGCCGCCGGCGGCGTGTTCGATCAACTGGGCGGCGGATTTCATCGCTACTCGACCGACCCGCATTGGCGCGTCCCGCATTTCGAGAAGCTCGGATACGACAACGCGATGGCCTTGCACGCCTACAGCGACGCATACGAATCGAGTGGCGATCCGGACTTCGCGCGAGTCGCAAAATCGATCGTCGGCTACGTGAATCGCGAACTGCTCGATCCCACGACGCACGCTTTCTACTCGCATCAGGACGCCGATTCGTTCAAAGGCGACGACGGCAGCTACTACACCTGGACCGTCGCGGAAGTGAAGCGCGCTCTCCCACCCGACGACGCCCGCGTCGCGATTTTATTTTACGGAATGGAAAACGCACCCGCGCTCGCGCCCGACCAGCGAATCGTGCTGAGACGCGCGATGACTCCCGATCAACTGGCGGCCAAGCTGAAAATCCCGGTGGCTGACGCGCGCGAGAAGATCGCGAAAGTGTCGGACGCGATGCTCGCGGTGCGGAGCTCGTCGCAAAATTCCTGCCGGTGGATCGCGCGGTGATGACCGATCGTAACGCCTTGATGGCCGACGCGTACCTGACCTCATCAGCGGCGCTCGACGACTCGAGTCTTCAGCGCACCGCGCTCGACGATTTGGATTTCATCATCGCACACCTGCGCGCGCCCGACGGAAGTTTCTACCACGTCTGGTCCGATGGACATTCGCAGGTGCCAGGTCTCGCCGCCGACCAGGTTTACCTGCTCAATGCGCTCGTCGATGCTTATCAATTCTCCGCCGACGAGAAATATCTCACTGAAGCGCGCAAGCTGGCCGCGATTATTCTGAAGAACTTCCGCGCCACTGATTCGAACTTGTTGACCAACCGCGATACCGAAGACGCGCACACGGTGATCGCGCAGTCATCTGCGAACGCGCAGGTGTTCTTCGACCTGCCAACGCCATCCGTGCAGGCGACGATGGCGATTGCGACGGCGAAACTCGCCCTGCTCACTGGCGATGACAGTTATTCGAAGACCGCCAGCGAAATGATGACGCGTGCGCCGACGATGGCGGGCGCGATGTTGAGTAACTCGGTCGCGACGGTCGGGCTCGCGCTGGAATATCGCGCGAACGGCGAGGCGACGGTCGCGATTGCGGGTCCGCCCGACGACGCGCGCGCCGCGGCTTTGTGGAGGATGGCGCTCGCAAGTTATCGTCCAGGCAAAATCGTAACGCGGATTGGATCCGATCGCAGCAGTGCCGCAGCGATGCCGGCTGCGGCGCGCGCGATGTTCGAATCCAGCGCTGCGAAGAATGTTCCGCTCGCCTTCGTATGCGCAGGAACTGCTTGCGCCACACCGGTCGTAACGCCCGCGAAACTCGCGCAGGTGATCAGAAAATTTGGCGTCAGGGGCATCGATCAGACGACGGTTGCCAACGACCTGCCTGCTTCACCGCATCCGCCGATGTGACGACGATCAGTCGAGCGTCTTGTGAAATCGGAGCGTTGCAATTGTCAGCGTCGCCGCTCCGAGGATCGCCATTGCGATCATCTGCGGCCATAGCACGCTCAGCCCGACGCCCTTGATAAAAGTTCCGCGCAACACGACCAGAAAGAAACGCAATGGATCGAGGTTGGTGAAATATTGCAAAGCCTTCGGCATGCTACCGATCGGATAGCCGAACCCCGACAGCATGATCGCCGGCGTGATGTAGAAGAACGAAATCGCAAACGCCTGCTGTTGCGTCTGCGAGACCGTCGATATCAGCAGCCCGACACCCAGCGCGCTCGACAAAAATAACGTGGCGCCGAGCAGCAGAACCAAAATATCTCCTCGAAACGGAACCTCGAACCAGTAACTTCCTAAAATTCCGACGAACACGACGTTCGCCAGCCCGACGATCAGGAACGGCAGGGTTTTCCCGACGATCAATTCGGTCGGGCTGATCGGCGTCACCATCAATTGCTCGAGTGTGCCGATCTCGCGCTCACGCACGACGGCGAAAGCTGTCAGCATAATCACTGACACGAGCACCAAAGTTCCGATCACGCCCGGCACAAAAAACCATCGGCTCTCGAGGTTGGCGTTGTACCACGGGCGCTCCTGCAGCTCGATGTTGGGCGCGAAGGTCGCCAGCGTCGGTCGCATGCGGTCGGCCAGTTGCAGTTGATAGTCCTGGGCGAATCGCGCCGCGATCTGATTGATGTATCCGACCGCGATCAACGCGGTGTTCGAGTCGGTACCGTCGAGCACGGCCTGAATCGGCGCGGTCTGACCTTTGCGCAACAGTTCTGCGAAACCGGGTTGAATCTGCAGCACCAGCACGACCCGCCGTTGATCGAGCAGCGACGGGATTTGCGATTCATTTTGCAGGACCTCGCGCACCCGGAAGCGGCTGCTGGCGTTGATGCGGTCGAGAAATTCGCGACTCTCCTGGCTGTGATCGGAATCGAGCACCGCGGTCGAAACGCGATTCACTTCGTAGGTCGCCGCGTATCCGAAGATAAGCATCTGCAACAGCGGCGGCACGATTAGCGAGAACCGCGCCTGCTTGTCGCGGAACAAGTGTATGAATTCCTTGAGTAGAATCTGGCGCAGCCGTTCGATCACGTTGGCGTCCTCATGCCAGTGACTTGTGGAACGATAGTTTGGCCAGCAACACCATCACCGACGCATAGATGACGAGCGCAATCAAAGGTCCGGCGAGAAAGCCGAGGCCGGTCCCGCGCAGGAATACGCTCTTGAGAATCACGATGTAGTAACGCGCCGCGATAAAGTAGGTGAAAGGCTGCACGCCGACCGGCATCTGGTCGATTGGGAACGTAAACCCCGACAGCAGGAACGAAGGCAGGAATGCGGTCACCAGACCAATCTGGCTCGCGGCAAGTTGATGTTTGGTGGCAACGGAAATCCAGAATCCAAGCCCAAGAATCGCGATCAGGTAAATTCCCGATCCGACGCTTAGCGCGATCAGCGAACCGCGAAATGGGACCTGGAACCAGAAAACGGCAATCGCCGCGCACGCCGCAGTATCGAACATCCCGAGCGCGAAGTAGGGGAGTAGCTTGCCGATAATGATTTCGAGCGACGTCACCGGAGTCGAAATGAGCTGCTCCATCGTGCCGCGCTCCCACTCGCGCGCTACGGTTAGCGACGTGAGCAGCACTCCGACCACCGCCATCACGATCGCCGCGACGCCCGGCACGATGAAGTTTTTGCTTTCGAGATCCTCGTTGAACCACGTGCGCGGTTCGACCGACAACACCGGATTCACGCTGGGCGCGTGTGACTTGCGAAGATACTCAACTTGAACCACCGCGCCATATGAGGCGAGAACTCCTTGCGCGTATCCAATTGCGAGCTCCGCAGTGTTGTTGTCGGATCCATCGACCAGCGCTTGTATGTTCACTGGGCGCCCGTCGTGCATCCGCGCCGAGAAGTCGTACGGGATCACGATCGCGAGCTGACATCGGCCATCGTCGAGCGCAGTCGCCAGCGCCCGGTAGTCGGTGACGGTCGCCGCCAGGTCGAAATACTCGGAAGACTGAAAGCGCCTCAGAAGATCCTGGCTCGCCTGGCTCCCTTCCTCATCCAGCGCGAACACCCTGATGTGCTTGGTGTCGAGATTGACGCCGTATCCGAGCACCGACATCAGCATCAGCGGCATCAGCAGAACGATCAGCAGGCTGCGCGTATCGCGCAGCACTTGGAATACTTCCTTGCGCGAGATAGCGATCAATCGGCGAAGATTCATGGCGACACTTCCGCTGCTCGCGTCGGCGCCGTGTCGAGTAGTCAATGCGACGAACGCATCTTCGAGGCTGGGACGAATCACTTTCAGCGCCGCGACCGCGATTCCATCGGCCTCGAGCGCCGCTCGAATCGTCGGCGCGATCGCACCATCAGACACGACCAGATGCAGCGCATTGCCAAAAACTGCGACGTCCCGAACACCGTCGACGCGGCGCACCCGTTCGATCGCCTCGCCCAGCCGATCGCATTCGAGCAGCAGCAACGATCCCCGGATCGAACCCAGCTTGAGTTCGGTCGGCGTGCCCAGCGCGATCAATTTGCCGCCGTTCATCAGCGCAAGCCGGTTGCAGTATTCGGCTTCGTCCATGTAATGCGTGGTCACGAAAATAGTAACGCCGTCGCTGCTCATCTGTTGAATCAACTCCCAGAACAGCCGGCGGGAGAGCGGATCGACGCCCGAAGTCGGCTCATCGAGAAAAAGAATTGGCGGCCGATGAAGCACCGCGCAGCCAAGCGCGAGCCGCTGCTTCCATCCGCCCGGCCAGCGTGCCGGTCAGACTCGATTCGCGCCCGCGCAACCCCGCCATCTCGAGCGCCCAGTCGATCCTGTCGCGCAACTCCGGCGCCGGGACGCCGTACATTCCCGCGTAAAAGCGCAAATTCTCGAACACGGTGAGATCCGCGTACAGCGAAAACTTCTGCGACATGTACCCGATGTTGCGGCGGATCAATTCCGGTGATTCGACCACATCGTAGCCCGCAACAATCGCGCGGCCGGACGTCGGATGCAGCAGTCCGCACAGGATTCGAATCGTGGTCGATTTCCCCGACCCGTTGGGTCCCAGGAACCCAAACACCTCACCGGTCCGCGTCTGAAACGAAATCCGATCGACCGCAGTGAAATCGCCCAAACCGCTTCACCAGCTCCTCAACCTCAACCGAATTGCCGTTGGAAGCCATCACGCAGCCACGTGCGTCGAGTCTCTGCGCACCGCCTCGACAAAAAGATCTTCGATAGTCGGCGTGACGCGGACGATCTCGTCAAACGCAATCTGCCGGCCGTTCAGCCGCGCACTGAGATCCGGAATGCGCCTCTCTGCATCATCGACAAACAAATGCACCGCGTCGCCGACCAGCACTACGCTCGAAACTCCCTCGGCCGCAGCGAGTTCGTCACGCACGCGCCGCGCCTCGACTGAAACGATCGACACCACCGACCCTTGTAGCCGCGACTTTAGACGCGCCGGCGAATCACAAAACAGCAGGCGCCCCTGATGCAGCAGCGCAACCCGATGACATCGCTCGGCCTCGTCGAGGTACGCGGTGGAATTGACGACTGTCACGCCCTGTCCGACCAGCGAGTACAGCATCGCCCAGAATTCGCGGCGAGAAACCGGATCGACGCCGTTGGTCGGCTCGTCGAGCAACAATACTCGCGGCGTATGTATCAGCGCGCACACCAGCCCGAGCTTCTGCTTCATCCCACCCGAGAGCTTGCCGGCCTGCCGCCCGCGGAACTCGCTCATCCCGCACGAACGCAGCAATTCGGCAGCGCGCGACTCGCGGTCCCGCCTGCGAACACTGAACAGGTCCGCGTAAAATCGGATGTTCTCATCCACCGTCAAATCTTCGTAGAGGCCGAAGCGTTGCGGCATGTAGCTGATAAGATTCTTGACGCCTTCAGGGTCCGCGACGACGTCGCACTGCGCGACCGTCGCCCCGCCACTGTCCGGCGCAAGCACTCCCGCGAGGATTCGCATGGTCGTGGTCTTGCCCGCGCCATCCGGCCCGACGATACCGAAAATTTCACCGGGTGCGACGTCGAAGCTCAGATGATCGATCGCGCGGACGCCGGGAAAGTCCTTCACCAAATCGCGTACGACGACGGTTTTGTCATCCACGACTGTTGCCGCTTTGCACCGGAGCGCCGAGGTGAATAGTCGCGTCCGCCGGCATCCCGGGCTTCAATTCGTGACGAGGATTTTCAACGTCGATCTTGATTCGATAGACCAGCGTCACGCGCTCCTTATGCGTCTCGACGCTCTTGGGCGTGAACTCGGCCTCCGATGCGATGAACGAAATCTGCCCCGGATACGCCTTGTCCGGATAAGTGTCGGTGTGAACCGTCGCCGCCTGACCCCATCGAATTCGGCCGAGATCGGTCTCGGCGACATAGGCGCGCAGCCACACGTGATCGAGGTCGGCCAGCGTCACCACCGGCGTGCCCGGCTGCATCACTTCGCCCAGCTCGGTCTGACGCGTGAGAATCACGCCCGAGAACGGCGCGCGCAGCGTCGTGTAGCCGAGCATGATCTTCGCCAGCTCGAGATTCTCACTCGCGCTGCGGATGTTCGCCTTGGCGACCGCGATATCCTGTTGCGCGCTGCGTTCCATCGCGCGGTCCCGTTGCATCGCAGCGCCCGACTGCTTGAGCGCGGTGTCGGTATGGTCGCGCTGGTCGCCGGAAATGATTTTTTCCGTCCAGAGCTTTTGACTCCGTCCGTAGTCGATATTTTTCTGCGCGAGGTCAGCGTTGTCGTTGCTGATAGTCGCGTGCGCGGCTTCGAGTTTTTGCATCGCCGACGCCAGCTGCTGTTCCTGCACTTGCAGAGCGGCTTCGTTGATCGCGACCTGCTGCCGATAGTCGCTGTCGTCAAGCCGCGCCAGGATTGTGCCGGCCTTCACCCACTGGCCTTCGTCGAACGGCAATTCGACCACCCGCGACTGCACCGCCTTGAAGCTGACCACGCTTTCGTGCGCTTCGATATTCCCTGAAACCAGCAAATTGTCGGTCGCGATCTCGTCTTTGAAAAACCGCGAGTAGCCGGTCCACGCCCCGACCCCAACCATCAGGATCACAACCATCACGATGATTCGTCTCGTCATGCGAGTTGCCCCGATTGGACGCGGCTAACTGCAATAGTCGGAACGCGCCCGCGCCGAGCATGATTCCGCGTAGCCCGCGCCGGTTTGGCCAAACGATCTCCAAGCCAGCGCAGGAAATCCGCGCGCTGACGCATGAAACGCGGGTCGGTCGGCTCCATCCCATGTATCAGCCGGATGATTTGAGGCATCACCAGCGGGAACAAGGCCAACGACAACATCGAAATAAAAAGTTGAGTCAGATCGGCGCCACGCGGAATCGATCCTCTGCGCTGCAGAACACGAAGACGGGCGACCGCTTTCTCAAACAGCGCGCGCCGCTCCGCCTCGGCGATACATTTTCTGCCGCCGCTGTCGATCGCCTCCCATTCCATCAGTCGCACAAAATCCATATCGGTGCCGCCGGACAGGTAGATATGCGCCAGCACGCCGGCGAAGTCGTCAGGCGTCGATTCGAGCCACTCGCTGCGTTCGGCGATCTTGCGCCGCAGAACTTCCCGATAGAGATCCTGCTTCGCGCCGAAGCAGTAGTAGAGCATCCGCTTGTTGACCCGAGCCCGCCGCGCGATCGCATCAACCCGCGCCCCCGCGAAGCCGCGCGCCGAAAATTCCGCCAGCGCCGCCGCAAGGATCTTCTCCCGCGTGCGCTTGAGATTGCGGACAGTTGTGCGTGGACTAGCCATCTTGACCGTCTTTCATTAACCGAACAGTTAATACAACTATTAACTGATCAGTTAATTAAAAGAGTCAAGTGGAAATGGAGCAAAAGGGCGGAATATTGCCGCAAGCCGAGATGGCGCGGACTTTGGTTCGCTACCACTTCTCCTTGAACGGACGGACGTCCACGTCGTGCGACCACGCACTGCGATCCTGATGCGCGAGATGCCAGTAGGTTTCTGCGATCGCCGATGGCTTGAGCATCGCATCCTCGGTGAGCTGCGGGAACCGCTCGCGAATCGCCGGCATGTCGATCGCTCCGTCGACGTTCACGTAAGCAACGTGGATGCCCTGCGGCTGCAGGTCGCGCGCCATCACCTGCGCCAGCCCGCGCATCGCGAACTTCGCCGGCCCAAACGCCGCTGAAGTTGGAAACGGTTTAATCCCCGCGGTCGCACCGGTGAAGATGATCGTCCCGTTGCCGCGTTTCAGCATCGCCGGGACTACCTCCTGCGCCGCCAGGAACGCGCCGAAAGTAGTGACGCGCCAGGTGTTCTCGAACGTGCTCGGCTTGGTGTCCATCAGTTTGCCGAACGGACGCATCGCGGCGTTGTACAGCAGCACGTCCACGTCGCCGAGTCCGTGGCGCACTTTGTCGAACGCCGCGGCGATATCCGCCGGCTTGGAGAAATCCGCGGAGACCGGGATCGCCTTGCCTCCGGCCGTTTCGATTTCCTTCGCGAGCCCGACCAGCTTGTCCTCACCGCGCGCGATCAGCGCAACGGAGTACTCTTTGGAAAATCTACGCGCGAGTGCGGCGCCGAGACCGGGTCCGACGCCAACCACCGCGCAAACTGGACGACGATTTGATTCCGCCATGCGGTCCTCCTGCGCTCACGAACAGCATCGACGCGACTGTGGAAGTTTCGAGGATGAGGCGGGAAGAGCCCGCCCCATCGTCAGATCAAGTTAACTCTACGGTGCGGCTTTGACCATCGCGTTGGTCGTGAAGAACTCCTTGTCCACGGCGCCCATGTTGATGTACCAACATTCCCGCTCGGGAGTTTGCAGGCCCGGCAGATAGCACATCGTCGCAAAGCCGCTCTGCACGTCAGTCGAGACGGCGCCGACTTCGAACTCGCGCTTGAACGGGTAGATCGCGACGCGCGCATCAGGCACCGGACGATCGCGATAGGTCGTCCACCAGATGTGATTGAGCCAGAGCTGACCTTTCTGATCGTACTCATCGATGTACGGCTCGAACCACATTTCGGAATCCATATAGATGATGGTCTTGCCCTGCAGCGCTTGCGAAATCACCTCACGACGCGGCGTGGCCTCGACGATGTACATATGTCGCGCTTCCCACGCCTCGGGACACGCGCTCGCGCCACCGTCAGTCGCGCACTTTAGCTCCGGTGAATGCTCTGCGTGTGCGACTCCGAGCATCTCGCGATCGCCGAGAAATTTGTAGTTGTATTCTTCAGTCTTGGCGTTAAAGCCCGAGTAGTGATCTGGGTTCCAGGTCTGCGCGCTGGTCGCGGTGCTCTGCAGCGCTTCGTTGAGGCGGCGAATCCGGCGCGTTCCGGGATTCCAGCTCCAGTCGTCGTCGCCGCGGTCGGGTTGCTCATAGCGAAAGCGGATGAACCCCGTGCCGCGCTCGGCCTGCGGCGCAAGCACCGGGTATAAGCCGAACAGCCACAGCCGGTTGGTCTTCTTAAAGTCAGGATCGACCGGCATCGGCTCGACCTCGACCCGTCCGACCAAATCGTAACCGGCGTAGTGCCCGATCTGATAATACTGGATCACGTTGTTGGGCTTGTTGACTCCACCGTAAACACTTTCGCAATCGTAAAATCGCAAGTCGTAGTCGTCGGTGAGCAGCGGCCGGAACACGTTGTTCCACATGATCTTGGTCGCTATCTGCGGATCGTTGGTGTCGATCAGCGGGAACGGCTGTCCGGCGACGTAACCGACCAGGCTGCGATTGTCGCGGCTGAGTCGCACCTGCGCCGAGTACTTCTCAGTCGCATCCTTGTAAGGCGGCGGCCAATCGACTTGTCCGCTCGGGACAATCTTCATCGACATCCCGTTGACAACTTTGTAGTACACGCCCGGCGAAACGAGATCCTTGACCTTCGCCGCATTGGCCGGAGTGATGAAATCGCCCGGCTTGACCTCCGCACGCGCCGCGGCTGCGATCGCAATCACCGTCAACGCTCCCAGCACAGCGAGCGCCATCCGGGCGGATGCGGGCAACTCGCGACCTCTTCGAACATCCTTATTCAAATGTTCCATGAGCTCCTCCTCGACGGAAAAATGAAGAAGAGCAAGCAACTCGGATGCCATCGCAGCGCGTAGCGATTGTCGCGCGCAGCATAAGGAAAATTCGCGCGCGCGCAAAAAAAAATAATTCGCAGTATGTTGATGCGGCCCGCGCCGAGCGCGATCGATCAGGCGATTCGATCAAGATTGATCGCGAGAAAACACAATGAAGGCCACGGATTAGTGTTCAAATCGAAATCCAGGCAGGTGCTCTGAGTGACATTTTGAAAGTAGTTGCAAATTGCCACGAAGTTGCAAATTGCCACTCAAAATGAACTCGCGAACATTCTTATCCCCTCTCCAGAAGGGAGAGGAGTTAGAGGAGGTTGCCCGCGATTTAAGAATCTCAATCTGCCGGAGCCAGTTGAACCGATCGCGCCGTCTACGGGATCAGCACCAGCTTCCCCGTCGATTGCCGCGACTCGATGAACTTGTGCGCATCTGCCGCCTGCGCGAGCGGGAACGATTTGCCGACCAGCAGCTTGACCTTGCCATCCGCGATCAGCTTGAACGATTCCTCAATTCCGCGACGCATCACGTCGGGCACCGCGCCTACGGTATAGAGCGTGAATCCGCTCACTTTGGTCGATTTATCGAACAGCCTGAACAAATTGAGCGCCTCCGGCATACCGCCTGAGCGTCCGTACAAAATCAAATGCCCGAACGGCGCGAGACAAGTTATCCCGTTGTCCAAGGTTGAGCCGACCGCGTCCAGGATCAGATCGACGCCGCGGCCGCCCGTGATACGGTTAGCTTCGACCGCAAAATCTTTGGTTGCGTAGTTGATCACGTCGTCCGCGCCATATTCTTTCGCCAGCGCTGCCTTGCTGTCACTCGACACTGTGCCAATCACACGCGCGCCCGCTGCCTTCGCGATTTGCATCGCGACGATTCCGACGCCGCCTGCCGCCGAATGAACCAGCACCGTCTGTCCGGGCGCGGTCTGATGCGCCGTGTGCAGCAGGTGCCATGCAGTCAGCACCTGCACCGGTACCGCCGCGGCTTGCTCGAAGCTGAGCGAATCGGGAATCGGAATCACCTGCATCGCCGGCGCGATCGCATACTCGGCGTACATCTTACTGCCGAGCGCGGCGACGCGTTGACCAACCTTAAGATTCGTCACGGCCGCGCCGACCGCGTCAATTTCGCCGGCGGCTTCAAGCCCCGGCGTATCGGGCAGTTGCGGCTGCATGACGTACTGCCCATTCCGGAAGAGCGTATCGGCGAAATTGATCCCGGCCGCGCGCACCTTGATCAGCACGGTCCCGGGTTTCACCTCAGGCTTGGGAACCTCGGCAATCTTCAGCACCTCAGGCCCACCAACCTTGTCGAATACAACTGCTTTCATTTGATTCTGCTCCCGGTATTTCCCGATCTATGTCACGGATTCTGAAGCGATGGAACCCTGATCACGCCAAACGGCTAAGCGCCTCCTCGTTTCGATTTGCAACTACACAGGTTGCAGGCAGTGTGCTTAATCGCAACCGAATATTCCTCACACGTACCCGAAGTCTCGAACGGCGCGTGCCTAATACATTTCGAAATTGTCCGCATGCAGGCGCGGATCGTCAGCGGCGACGCACTTCGCCGACATCGCGCGCCGTTGGACCAGCGAGGGGTTGATGTTGCCCGATACGACCGCGGTCAGCTTCGCAAGTTCATTCGTGCATGCAGCGGCGCTGTCATAGGTCTCAATCTTAACCCACTGTGAAAATGGCGCATTCTTCTCGAGCACCTGGTTCGGTTGAGAGACTGGCGGCACTATCAGGCACCAGCCCACCAGCATGACCCCAGCAGCGTGACGGAGTTTCATTCGCGTTGGTTTAGCAGGATGTCCTGCCAATCAAAAGTCGCAGACCTGGGCTGGTAAACCAAGTTTCAAAGTGCAACGATATTTTCGTCGGCGATGTTGGGGAACGTCGCGGGCAAACGAAATACAATTCGGGGGAGGAGAGAGAGACAGCCGCCCATGCGATGGGACTCGGTCAAAGACATGAACTGCTCGGTCGCGCGAACGCTGTCGGTCATCGGCGAGCGCTGGACGATGCTGATCCTGCGCGAGGCATTTCTCGGACGCCACCGCTTTGACGAGTTCCAGCAGGGCACCGGAATCGCGCGCAACATCCTGAGCTCGCGGCTGCGCGACCTGGTCCGTGACGGCATCCTCGATCGCGCGCGCAGCGAAGGCGACAGCGGTCGCGTCGAGTATCGGCTGACGCGCAAGGGATTCGAACTCTATCCAGTGTTGATCGCGATGATGCGATGGGGTGACACCTGGCTCAGCGACGAATCGGGGCCGCCGATGACCCTGATACATCGCATCTGTGGCGCGAAGACTGCGCCGGACATGGTCTGCTCGCATTGCGGAGATCATCTCACCGCGCGCGAGGTCGTCGCGATCCCGCGCCGCCCGGCCCCCGCCCACCCGCGCCGCACCGAACGGTCCGACCGCAAACGTGCCGCGCACTGATCGCCGCAATACTCACTCAACATGATTGAACTAGTGATGTTCGACGCCGACGGCGTGCTGTTCGATTCCACCGAATCGAACGTTGCGTATTACAACTGGATTTTCGCAGAGGTCGGCGAACCGCCGCTCGATCGCGACGAGGAAATCTCCGCGATTTCATACGCCGCGAGCGAAGTGTTTGCTGCACGCGCGCGAGGCGACGCCGCGAAGCTCGGCATGATGCTCGACGCGGCGCGCACCATGGATCAGACGCCGTTTTTCAAAATGCTGCGGCCTCCGTTCGAGCTGCGGCCATTCATGCTCGAGCTCAAGAGTCGCTACAAGCTCGGGCTGGCGACCAATCGCTCGGCGACGGTGCCCGCCCTGGTAGAGCATCTCGGCCTCGCCGGCATATTCGATGCGGTCGCGAGCGCACTCGACCACGTTCGCCCCAAGCCCGCGCCGGACATCCTGCGCCTGTGCCTCGATCGCGCGAAGGTCGACGCGACCCGCGCCGTGTACGTCGGCGATAGCAGGATCGATCACGAAGCCGCAGACGCCGCCGGCATGCATTTTATCGGCGTCGGCAGCCGCATCGAGCATCCACGTCTGATCGACACGATCGCCGAGCTTCGAACAGCTCTCGAAATCCTCGACGCCAGCCTGAAGTAAGTCTGACTCTAGAGAATCATCTCGATTAGCGCCGGACCCGGCGTCGCGAATGATCGTTCCAGTTCTCGCGTGAGCGCCTCAGCGCTCTCGACCCGTACCGCGGGCACGCCGAGACCGCGCGCCAGGCTGGTCCACTCGATGTCGGGATTGGAAAGGTCGGTGAGCGATCGTGCCTTGCGTCCGGGTTCGGTGACGCCCGCGCGCGCGAGTTCAACTTGCAGGATTCGATAGCTGCGATTGTTGCACAGCACCGTCGTGACGTTGAGCGACTCTCGCGCCTGCGTCCAGAGCGCCTGAATCGTGTACATCCCGCTGCCGTCGGCTTGATAGGCGATCACGCGCCGACCCGGACACGCGACTGCAGCACCGGTAGCGCACGGCAGTCCCTGCCCAATCGCTCCGCCAGTCAGTGAAAGATATGTATGCGCTGGCGCTGCCGCCGACGCGGCGAGAAACGGCAGCCCGGTGGTCGCAGCCTCGTCCATCACAATTGCACCTTCGGGCATCGTCGCGGCAATCGCCGCGCCCGCCGTCATCGCGTTGAGCTTTCCGACGGGACGTTCAGGACGCGCGATTTTCGCCGCGGTCGCGACCGAAACCGGCGCCGCGATTTCACTCGCGAGTGCTTCGAGCGCGGCCGGGACGTCGTCAGTCGGTCCGGCCAGGATTGCTGCGGTGTTGATACCTTCCGGAATCAACTGACTGGGGAAATTTGGATATCCGAAAAATGCAACCGGCTTTTTCGCGCCCGCTAAAACGATCGTGTCGAACGCCTTCAGCATCTCGATCGCCTGTTCTGGAAAGTAGGGCAGGCGATCGAGCACCGGCATTCCAGCGCCGCGCTCGAGTCGCGCGGGAAACGTTTCGCAGATCAGATGACACTCCGATTTCGCCGCGATGCGCGCCGCCGCCTTCAGTCCTCGCGCGCGCAGCGCGACGCCGCCGAGGAAAAGCGCAACTTTCTTACCCTTGCGGATCGATTCGGCAGCCTGCTTGATCGCATCGGAGGACACCGGTGGCAGTGCCGACGGTTCGATCGGCGCAGCGAGCCCCTCGGCGGGATCCCACTGGCAGTCCGACGGAATGATCAGCGTCGCGACTTGTCCCGGCGCGCGGCCGGCTGCAGCAATCGCTTGCGCCGTCGCACCTGCGAGCGATTTTGCATTGCGAACGCTTTGCACCCATCCCGAAACCGGAGTCGCCAGCGAAATGATGTCCGAGGTGAGCGGAGCGTCGGCGCCGACGTGCCAGGTCGCATGATCGCCGATCAGATTCACGATCGGCGATCGCGCACGTCGCGCGTTGTGCAGATTCGCAATCCCGTTGGCGAAGCCCGGCCCAAGATGCAGCAGCGTCATCGCTGGCTTCTCCGCCATCCGTCCGTAACCATCCGCAGCGCCGGTACAAACGCCTTCGAACAATCCGAGAATCGGACGCAGCCCGTCGGCCGAATCGAGCGCCGCGACAAGCGGCATCTCAGTCGTCCCCGGATTTGCAAAACACACTTCGACGCCCGCCGCGATCGCGGTACGAATCAGGCTCTCAGCTCCATTCATGATTCAGTCCTCAGCAGCGCGACGGGGTTCGGCCTTCATAAAATCGTGCGAAGGATTCTGATGCCCGAACTTTTCCCGCGTTTGATCGATCGTCCCCGACTTCGTGTAATGCCACACCATCGCGGCGCGAATGCCATTGGACATGTTGTCGGTCGAGCAATGCATCAGGTGACTGTGGAACACCAGCAGGTCGCCGCCCTGCATCAACACCGGTACCGACTTCGACATGTCGTGATCGACGATTTCCGTGTAACCGTATTGCGCATGCGGGCGCCGGTCCGGCACGTGCTCGTGCAGTGGTTCGAGGTGCGATCCGGGCATCACGTGCAGGCATCCATTGTCGAGCGTCGCCTCGGTGACCGCGAGCCAGACGCCGACCTGCGGCCGCGTGCTGAACGCAAAGTAGTACGAATCCTGATGCCACGGCTGCCCGAGCGCGCCGTGATTTTTGAAAATGAACTGACTGACGAAACAGTCGAGCTCTGGACCGATCAGGTCGCTGACAATCTCGATCACCGCCGGGTCTTCGGCCAGCTTTTTGAAAATCGGATCGCGATGGAGCCGGAAAACCTTACCGACATTGTCCTCCGGGTTTTGCGCGAGCGGGTTTGGCTTCTTTTCGGGTAATACGAATACGTTCGGAACTCTTTCACCCGCCGCGTTCAGCCGGCAGATCTCGACGACTCGCGCATGCATCGCGCGGCAGTCCTCGACCGGCGCGAAACCGCGGATTATAAAGAATCCCTTCTCGTCCCAATCCCGCCTTTGTTCAATTGAAAGCATCGAGCGCCTCGACCGCTATGCGTTAAGCTTGGCGACCTCCCCTGCGATTGCGGTGCCCGCGAAGAATTCAGGATCAGCCTTCAGGTGAAGCTGCGCCGGATATGTGAAAACGAAATCGCGATAGTCAGCGTCGCTCAGGAGTTCCTTGTCCACCAGCCGATGGCTCTCGAGTAGCACCGTCGAAATATCCGGCACGTCCCAGTGGCCGATGTCTGAAGAAAAAATCGGCTGCAAGCGCGTTCGCATCGGATTGGCGCGCGCATCGAGCGCCCGATGGACGCTCAAGTCGTCGGCCTCGCAACCGAAATAGAAGTTGCCGAAAATTCGCGCGAAATCGTGCTCGTCGCGCACCCCGGTCAGCGCCCATTCGTCGCGATCCGCCGCGCGATCGTGACGTTCGAGACCTTCGTCGTACGCCCGCACCGCGCGCGCCGAGTTCTTCGCGACGAATTCAGGACCGCCGTACTCCGCGAGCAGTTGATGCAATCGCGGGCGATCGAGCCGCGAAGGATCGTAATTTTTAAGGTCCGCAACGTTGCGTTTCTCCCAATGCTCTTCGAGCGAGTGCAGCAGGTCGCAGGCCCATCCCGCGCCGCACTCCAGAAATCCGAACGCCAGCTCCGGAAATCGCGTCGCGACTCCGCCCATGACGATCGATCGGCACAGCTCGCCCTGCTGATACGCGTGCGCGCCGATGTGGTTGAACATGTAGTTGGTCGGCGAACGCCGCCCGAGCGGCAGGTAGCGCAGGCCGACCCCTCCATGCGAGGTGACCGCTATTTTCAGCTCGACAAACTTGCGCCACACCGGGTCGTAATCGAAAAAACTGTCCAGCCCGTAGTTATCGAAATACGCAGCGTGGGGGAACGCATCCGGATGTTCGCGCTCGAGCGCTGGAATCGGACGCGCGACGCCCGGCGGGATCATCGCGACCTTCAAGCCAAGCCGCGCCGCATTTTCGAGCTCGGCGATCGCTTCATCGGGAGTATGCATCGGGATTGCTGCGGCCGGCGCGATGCGATCGCGAAACTGCCCGCAGATCTCCGCGTTCATCGTATTGAGCGCCCGACACGCGATTCGCCGCACCTCGTCGTTGTGAATCGTAGGCAGCGCGAGTCCGAGCGTCGGATACAGGATTGAAAAATCGACGCCGAGATCGTTCAGCCTGCTGTACAGCAGCCGCGGCGCCATCACCGTCGCGAGGTCATACGCGTCGTTGACGACACCCCACCATGCGCCGCGCATATCGCCCGCGTCGCGATTGCCGCGCGATCCGGTCGGATGCTCTCGCAGCTCGCGATTGTAGCGCTCGAGCATGTCGCTTCCGCCAATCTTCTGAAGATATTCGTTGAACAGCGGCGCCGGCTCGATGAGATGGCCGTCGGCGTCGATCACCGGATGATCCAGCCTCTCGCGCAGCGCCCGCACTTGAGAAACCTTGTCGGTGTTCACCGTCTGAGCGGTATCGCGCGCTCGGCGAAGGTGTCAAGCGCACGCCGGCGATCGCGCCGACGGCGTATGACAATCGAATCGATGTGCAGTCGAGACGGAGTTAGTTCTTGTCGCCGCGATGAGTCGTGACGTTATGTGGCGCCACCGGATCGTGAATCGGATGCGCGGCCGGTGCGCCATCTCGCGCCGTGATACTCTGCGCGCATCGCATATGCATCGCCGGTTCGCCGGTTATCTTGGTTCCGAAACCAAAACGGCCACCACAATGATGGCACTTGTCGTCCGCCATCGCGCGCATCGTGTGACATTTGGCATGGTCGCAGGATCCGCGGCACGGACCCCCCGCGATTCCGGGAGTGGGAATAATGACGACGCTCATGCTTTCATCCTCGCATTCTCTTGTGCGGCAACTCGTAGCACCACAACCCCAGCGTCCACGTTCACATTAGAGCATCTAACTAATTGTAGCAAGTTAGACACATACAGTTAGTGTCTCTTTTTCTACTTCTAGCTAATTCGCTCTTTCGGCGCCATACTTAGCTTTATGTAATCTACTCTGGTCGCCTTTCATTCGCAAGATGCCTTGGCACAGGTAGGCGGACTTGGAAGCTGCTGATGATGGCTAGACGTAGCATCTTATTGCATAAGCTAGAGACGTTGCCTCGGCATGAGTCGGAATACAGCGCGGCTAATGAGCTAGGCGCTCGGGGTCGAACCGCCGAGCAAATTGCGCGAGCGCTCTAGATTGCGCTTGAGGTAGCCGCGTACCTGGCGCGCGACGCTCTCATCGACGTTGCCGAGCGCGACCGCGGCCGCGAACTCAGCCATCGCAGCTTCCATCGCGCGGCGATCCGGCGGATTCTTCGCACTCCCGCGAGTTGCGCGGGCGAGCGCGCCGCGAAGGCCGCCTTTTTTCGGGATGTGCTTGTCGCCGAGCCGCTTGAGCGCGGCGAACATCGCGCGCAGATCTTTTATCTCCGCGGCGTCGTACGCGGGCGCCGACTCGAGCGCGGCCGCCGCATGCGCGAGCATTGCGATCGCCGACATCGCCTGCCCCTGCGCATACGGCGATGTCAGTTCCGGCATCAGCGCTTCCATGATCGTCCGCTGCATCCCGCTTATCAGTTCGCTCAACGTTGGCCGCAGCATCGCGCTACCTCAGACCAATCGAAGTTGGCTGGCCAGGTCCGTTAACAGCGCGGGCAGCAGCAATTCAAGGAACGGCATCACCGCGTCGGACGTGCGTTGCTCGACGAAATCGCGGATTCCGGTCAGGCAAATCACCGCCATCTTCGCGTTGCCAAGCACCTGGTAGAAAAACAGCCGCTCGCGATCGACGGGACGGCCCGTCTTCTGTTCGTACAGGCGATAGAACGCTTCGCGCTCCATCAGGCCGCCCGCGAATTCCTCGCGTCCCCAGAACATCATCGACGCCCACCCGAGGTCCTCCATCGGGTCGCCGAGATGCGCCATCTCCCAATCGAGCATCGCGATAATTCCGTTCTCGTCGTACAGATAATTCCCCGAACGATAGTCGCCGTGAACGACGACGATGCGGTCGGCCACCACCGGGTTGGCCTTGAGCCACGCGAACGCCGCGTCGAGGATCGGATAGTGCTCGCCCATTCGATCGCGTTCGTAAATTTCGTTCCAGTGCGCAGCCTGGATGCGCGCGGGCTCTTCCAGATTTTTCGGAGCGCCAAGGATCTCGAGTCCGCATTCGCGATAGTCGATCTCTTGCAACCGTGCCAGCTCGCTCAGGAAGTCATCTGCGACCTTCGCCCGCGTCGAATCGGGCTCTGTCGCGGGAAACGCGCCCATCCCCGTCTGTCCCGCCGCGCGATGCATGATGAAGAACGGCCGATCCATCACGCTCGCGTCGAGCTCCAGAAAAAGCGGCTCGGGAACCTTCAGCCCCGCGCGATGCATCGCGTCGATCACTTTGAACTCGCGCTCGCGATCGGATTTCAGCAGGCCGCCGGTCGGATCGCGCCGCCCGATCATCGGACGCGAGCGAGTCTCGCCCGCTTCGTTCCATTCGAGGTCGAATGCGTACGTCTCGCGCGACGAGCCGCCGGAAATCCGCTTGAGGCCAACCACGCGATGCTCGCGCACGTGCGGCATCCGGCGCTTGAGGTATTCGGTCAGTCGATGCTGATCCAATTTAGTCTGAGCGGCTTACGCGAATGCCGGCATCACTTCCTTCGCGAACAACTCGAGCGTCGGCGGCGGCGCGAAGTCGCTGAAGAAAATCGTGAATGTCGTGATTCCCATCGCCACCCGTTTCCTGAGCTCCTCGATCAACTGCTTCGGCGTACCTTTGATTCCGGTGGTAACGAACGGCTTGAGCATCTGTGCCGCCTTCCACTTCGCTTCGACTTCCGCGTCGCTCGAACCGATGCAGATGAGCAACTGCTCCGAAATGTCGATCGTATTCACGTCGCGCCCGACGTCCTTGCAATGCTGCTTGAGCACGTTGAACTTGTGCTCGAAACTTTCGTAACCGGCCGGGCAGTTCCAGCGGTCGGCGAACTTCGCGACCAGCTTCAACATGATCTTCTCACCGCTGCCGCCGATCGTGATCGGTGGATGCGGTTGTTGCACCGGCTTCGGATTGCAGATGGCTTCTTCGATTTGGTAGTGCCGCCCCTTAAATGTGGCACGCTTCTCGGTGAACATCAGCTTCATTATATGTAGGCCTTCCTCGAACATCTTGAGCCGCGTGCCCATCGACGGAAATTCGTAGCCGTACGCCTTGTATTCCTTGTCCATCCAGCCCGCGCCGTAGCCGATTTCCAGGCGGCCGTTGCTGATGTGATCGATCGTCGTCAGCGTTTTCGCCAGCAGCGCCGGGTTGCGATACGAGTTGCAAATGACGAGCGTGCCGATGCGAATTTTTTCCGTCTTTGCCGACAGCCCTGCCATCAGCGCCAGGCATTCATGATGATCGAGGTCGGGCATCCCGCCCGTCCACATATGATCGACCAGCCAGATCGAATGGTAGCCGAGCTTTTCGCATCGATGCGCCCGCTCTTCGAGCTGATGCCACGACTGCCCGGCTTGTGGAGAGAACAGGGCGAATTGCACTTTCTTGCTCATTGAGTATTACTCCCGTGCGAAATTTGCGGGATCGTGAAGGACCCGACCGACTCTGTTTCGCACGCCGAGCCGCTGAGGGTCAACTACTTTCTGTGTCCTCTACCACTGCTTGTGGTGCCGTCTTGGGGGCACCACTAAGGGTAGTTTCGTTCCGTCAAATTCTGTTTTTCCGAGTGTCGAAGTGGCGACGAGAAGGAGTTCGAAAGGTCGGAAGCAATCGTGGTGTGATTCATAGGGTATTTTGTAGCACTGGATTGCGGCCGTCGTAAGGCTGAACAGTTCATCCCTGAAATCGGGCGCGACCACGCCGCGGACTCGGGTGCTGGCTTCGGAGCCGGCGACGCCAGCGGCGCTATAAACTTCCACCCGCCGTTCTTCAGACGAAACGGTCCTTGCTGCTTGTCGGTGGGGGCTGGCCACTCGGGAGACTGCTCGGCGGTGGGCGCTTCCGCATGCATCCTGGCACGCCACTGCATTTCTCTTGCTCCCTTACAGTAATGTCCGCAGGTGTAGTCTTCAGCGGCGCCCGGCAAGTTCGCGCAGCGCTGCCATACCGAAACCCAGACATCCGCCTCAACCTGCGGCGGACGTGCAGACAAAGGCACACCTGGACACCAGTTAGGGTTGGGTACTCTGGCCGTGGAAACCGCCGTCGGCTGCTGTGCGTGGGTCGGCACCCCCATGAACGCTACGCCGATCCCGACGAGAATCACAATTGCGGGTGCCCTTACTGACTTCACGCTCCCTCTCGTTACGTCTAATCGTACGCGTGCGATACCGCCGATGCGTCCACAACCACTATCCGGGTACCTGCGCATCATCTCTTCGCTGCGCGCATTCAGCAATCGCCCACTTGTGCGGCGACGTGAAATTGTGGAGAGGATTACGCCCATGAAGATTCGACGACATCTCGCCTTCGACATTCTAGCGCTCTTGCTTATTCTCGTCGCGAGCGCCGCATCAGCGGCTGACTTTCAGGCCGTCGGCGCGCGCAAACTCAAGGGCGCGTCGGGGATTTTCGAATGGGAATACCAGGCTACTGTCGGCAAATCGCCGTTCGACAAAATCGCGCTGCATCGCGTCGTCAAGGGGCCGAATCCACCCGCGCATCCCGAGGCGGTCGGTGCTCTACCTTCCCGGCACCAACATGAATGGCGAAGTGGCGCTCGACGATCCGCGCTACTCGTTCCAGGTTTACCTTGCCGAGCAAGGTGATCGACGTGTGGTCGATGGACTATCGCACGCATTTCATTCCGCCGCAGACGCCGCAGAACGATCTTTCCGAACTCGCGGGATGGACCAACGATCTCTTCGAATCGGACATCAATGCCGCCGCGGCATTCGTCGGCGCGCAATCCGGCCGCGGGGGAATCTTCGTCGCCGGCTTCAGCCGCGGAGTCGAGTTCGCGTACCTGTTCGCGGCCAAGCACTATCCCGAACGCGTCGCGGGAATCATCGCACTCGACGGATTCATCCCGACTCATCCGATGCGCTCAGAGCCGCTCGCGAGCCTGGCCAGTATGCCGACGACATCGGCGGCAAACATCTGACCTACGACAAGCGGCACACGCTGATGCAGATGGTGATCGACAATCCCGATCAGCCGGCGCCGATTCCCAAGTACAAAACCGCGCGCGAGAACCTCGAGCACGTCATGTACGACGCGGTCCCCGGCAACGGCGCGTTCGCGAATATGCCGGGCGGTTATTCCGACGCGGTAGTGCTGGCGAAACTGCTGATTGCGCTACGATCGCTACTGGCCGTCGGTGCAGGACGGCGAGAATCCGTTCACGCCGGAATTGCTGGCGTCGCTCAAAGCTTCGAAGATTCCGGTGATCGCGTTCGCGAGCACCAACTTCGGCGCGAATTGGCCTACCCAGGTCGAAGCTGCGTCGAAGTCCACCGGCGCGCCCGATCCTTCATTCACAAAGCTCGACAACTGGGGCCATCTCGACGTGTTGGCCGGCACCAAGTCTGAGAGCCTGGTCTTCGCGCCGACCGCCGCGTGGATCAAGCAGCATGAGAAGTAGGGGGAAACGGTGGGGTCTCGGGAAGAGCCGAAGTGGGACGCGGCGGCGGAATGATCATGACCGCGGCGAGAGCCCACGTGCCTAGTGCGAGTCCCGCGATGGTCCATCGGAGCGCCGAGCGGCCGCGGCGCGACGCGACAATTGCGGTCAGCGGAGTTAGCGCGACATTTATAATGATAGAAGTCGCGAGCAGGTTCGCGGGCGGCTCGTGATACCCCATCAGGGCGAATCCCGACGCAATACTTAGAATGTTGGCGAGCGTAGTCATCGGTTTGCGCGGCGCGACCCTCATATATGATAGTTGAAGGCGATGGCACGCCGCGACAGCGAAAACCTGATGGACAAGCTCCGCCAGATGAGCGAAGAGGGCGTCACTGGCTTTTTCAACGAGATCATGTCGAACGACCGGATGCGCTCGAATCTCGGTAAGGCCGGTGAACGCTTCATGGCCAACAAGCAATCGTTCGACCGCAACGTCGAGCAGGTGCTGGACTTCGTCAACATTCCGTCCAAGCGCGACGTGCGCGATCTGAAAGCGCGGCTCGACCATCTGAGCTCGCAACTGTTGAACCTGAGCATCAAGCTCGATCGCATTCTCGATCACGAAGAACCCAGCAAGCCCCCGGTTCGTCGCGCAAAGAAGTAGAGCTGACTACGCGTCGCTGATGCTGCGGCCGATTTCGGCGAGGTCTGCGATTGTGCGCGGCTCGCGGCCTAGGTCCGGCGCGACCATCAGGGCGGTGCCCGCGGGAAGCGAGTCGCGTAGCGCGCCTAGCGAGAATTCCTCGCGCGCCTTGAGCGCCGCGTAGTCGGCGAGATTGCGCTTCAACTTTTTCTTGAGCGATGGTGCGATGCGCGCCGAGGACAATTCGTGCAGCGTCGGGCAATTCGGCGAGCACGCGATTCACGACCATCGCGGAGATGCGCAAGCCGGCCTTCTCGAGCGCGCCGATAAACTCCCGCGCCTGCGCGATTCGGCTCGACTCGGCGGTCGTAACGATTACGATTGCGGTGTCGGGCGCGCGCAGCTTGTCCTGGGCGCGCGCGGCGCGCGTAGAAAAGCCTTCGTACATGCCGTCGAAGCTGCGAACGAACGATTGCACGTCGCTCAGCAGATTCAGGCCAGTCACGCGATCGAATGCCGCCAGCACCGCGCGCGCGGCAATGTCCACCACGCGAAGCTGGCTCCGGAACAAACCGGCGGGCGCTCCGAGCAGGCTGACGGCGCGCGAGTTCAGGAGTTCGAGCAAGCGTCGCGGCGCGTCGAGGAAGTCGATCGCCTCGGTTGCGGGCGGAGTGTCGAGGACAACTAAATCAGTGTCAGGATTGGCCGCCAACTCGATCAATTTTTCCATCGCCATGTAATCGCCGACGCCCGCAAGTGCGCCCGAGAGATTGCGATAGATTCGATTTTCTAAAATCGCGTCGCGCGCCGCATCCGACATTGCGTAGCGCGCGATGATCGAATCGAAGGTGCGCTTCGGATCCAGCCGCAATGCACGCAGCCTCGCGCGATGTGACGCGCCACCGCGGCGCGACGGCCGGATGCCATCGAGATGGACCTCGACGGGCTCGGATGAGTCCGCTTCGAGGCCGAGCGCGTCGAGCAGGCGCGGCGCGGGATCGACGGTCATCACATCGACATTGCATCCGAGCGTCGCGGCGCGCACTGCGAGCGCGGCACTGATAGTGGTCTTGCCGACACCGCCCGGACCGAGGCAGATCACGAGCTTCTGCGCGCGCAAGTCTAACGCCTTCATCGGTCGAGCAGGTCCGCATCGAGGACGCGGCCGAGTTTCTTCAGTTCGGCCGAGCCGATCGCCGGCGTGAACATCATCGGGAGACTGACCGTCATCACGCCGGTGTCGGCGAAGCGCGGCGTCACGAGAGCGGCCTGTTCGTGCGCGGCGTTTCGGCGGATTGCCAGCCGCGCGTGGCCGCCGAGCGGGCTAATCGCGGCAAGTTCGGCAGTGTCGAAGAGCAAATCGGGGACGCAATTCACTATCGCGGCGACCGTCGCGACGCCAAGCCGGTCGCGAATCGTCGCGACGGTTTCGAGCGCCTCGCGCACCGCAAGATCCTCGGGCGTGGTCGTAATGACTACGCCGAAGCGGGTCACGTCGCCGAGAAAGCCGTCGATTGAGTCGGCGAGTCGATTCAGTGTGCCGGCCGGCGCGATTCCCTTGACGCCCGACGACACTGAGAGCAATTCGACCGCGCTGCCCGAGGCGGGCGCGTCGATTACGAGATAACGATCGTTGAGCGCCGCGTCGCCCGCCATGATTCGCAGACGCTCGAGCAGCAGGAACGCCTCGAGACCCGGCAGCGCGGCGGTGACGTAGCCAAAGGTGCGGCTGCGGAGCATCCGGCGCGAGATTGCGCGAATCGGCACGATCCGTTCGATGAACGCTTCGAGCTCGGCGCGTGGCGTCAGCGCGATCACGTCGAGCGAGTCTGTAACTTTCACCGACGTCGAATTATTCGGAATCGCGCCAAGCAACGCGGCTGCCGACAGGCGCCGGTCCAGGTCGGCAAGCGTAGTCGGACGCCGGCCCGACAGCGCAATCGCAAGCGACGCAGCCACCGTGCTCTTGCCGGTGCCGCCTTTGCCGGTTACGAACAAGACCCGCGGCAGCTTCATCGGCTAGAATCTAGGGGTCGGGGAGGTGGCAGTAAACCGTGAGCAGAAACGAACCGCCGTCGATAGCTTCGATGCTGATCGCGATACCGCCCGAGCAGATCGTGCTGTTCAAGTCGATTGTCGAGTCGTACGACAATCTGGCGACGCTGCGGACCGAAGATCCCGTGCGGCACCATTTGAGGATTTACTTTTCCGCGGATTCGCGCGAGGAAGTCGAGGCGATGATGACGTCGCTGGCGATGCAGTTCGCAATCGAGAGGATTGGGGAAGGGTAGATCACTTTATCTAACGTGAAAACCCGCGGTGGGTTTCACACTTCCTTCGGCAGGGGTGACCCCTGCACCCGGTGTTTGGGCGGGCGGATGCCATCGACATACCGCCCGCGTCCCGGCCAGATTAGCGGCAGCGCCACCAGTGATGATGGCGGTAGTGCGGGTTCGCGCATGCCCACGGCCGATAATACTCGACCGTCGTGAACGGCGACGGCGCGGCGACCTCTTGCACCACCACCGGGTGCACCGGGCGGACGCGGACCTCGGCGGATGCCATCGACGGCATCGCCATCATCAGCAGCGCGAACATCGCAGCAATGACAGGTGTGTAGATTTTCATAAAGCGCCTCTCCTGATCGTGAATACGGATGCTGCGAAGTGATGGTTACGAAGTCTAAACGGCTGTTAATACTATCCTTTGGCCTGGCGACTCTACGAAAAGAGTGAATTTGCGTCTATTGCGTTATTGACCCGGCTTTAGTATTAGATTGGTTACTTCGATGAGCCCCTCTGATGGCTGCCTTTCCGTAGTGTTTTACTACAATAAGTAGCTCCAGCGCTACATTGTACATTTGACGTATTCCTGCCGTCTTGTTAGATTAATTGCCGACACGTTGGATTTAAGTGTGTTTTCGCATCACAGGCTGTCCTGCAAAACGCCACTTGTAGCGTCCTTGCCATACAGTAGGACAGGTGATACGAAAGCTAGGCATCTAAGGGGTTAAGCAACGTCCGCTCATCGTAGGTTCGATGAGCGGATCCGGAGGGGTCCTCAAATGAACAGGATTTTCCGACAAACCACGTGGCCAGATCGCATTTCTGTACGCCGGCGCGCTGGCGTTTGCGCTCGTTGGAGCGCTAGCTCTGGGCGCCGATGTATCCGTGATGTACGTCAACTGGCAGCATTCACAGAAAACTGTCGACGCCGCCGCGCTCGCGGGTTCGAACTATCTAAACGGCGGCATTAGCTATAGCGATCCTACGACAGGCACCGCCTACCCAACTTCCACCGGCTGTAATGGCGAGGAATCAGGTACAGCGCCGGAAGAGGTCGCGACCCAGGTCGCCTGCACCTATGCCGTTAAGAACGGATTGACCGCCAGTGATGTTACCATCACGCCGACCGCATCGACCATTCAAGTTTCTGCGACAGAGAGCACATTCCCCTATTTTTTCGCGAAGGCACTTGGCATGAGCACCTATACCGTGGCGTCAAGCGCCACGGCGGCGCAACCGGGGCCGCCCAATAGCGTAACCTCAGGTCTGTTCCCGGCTGGAATTCAATGCGCGAGCCCATGCAAAGGTCTAGCCGACTTAGTGCCGGGTCAATCGATATCTTTCGGCGTGAAGCATACCCTCCTCCTCTCGCCGAGTAACTACCAGTGGGTGGGGGTTGGAAAATCAGCTCCAGCGCTTTCAGATGGCATCCAAAACGGCGTGAGCGGCACATTTTCGATCGGCGACTCTATCACTGTATCAAGCGGAGCAAAAACGGGCCCGGTGGATGCCGCCATCAGTGCCCGGCTAGCCAGCTGCCCTACCATTGCTGATCCTTGTACCGGTGGGAACCCCAGCGACATTCCGGCAGGCGATCCATGCCTTGTTGTCGTACCGGCAGTCGACTTCACTAAATCACCTACCACGATAGAAGGGTTTGCCGAGGTATACTTGGAAAATACTACCACCCGCACACAGCTCAACGGATGCTTCGTACAGGCGGTCGCTGGCAATACGGTTACATCTTCTACATCTTCGGGAGCGCCTAATCTCGGTCCGTTGGCGCCTCCCGTACTGACCAACTAGGAATGGAACGTCCCATGCTCAGTCGATCTGATCCTACAAGGAAAAAGGGAGCAGCAGATCTTTCGCGCGCGACGAGCCGGATCAGCCGGGGACAGTCGATGGTCGAATTCGCGATGGTTTCGGTCCTCGCACTAGTCATGTTGATGATTACCATCCAGCTCGCGCTTATCGGCCAAGCGTGGTTAGCGCTCAGCCAGGGGGCTTCTGCGATCGCCCGTTATGCCGCCGTGAATGAAAGTACGCTGGGTTCGAGTTACTCGGGTCCGCCGAACACCGCGATGCAGAATCTGCTGTCCTCCTCTCTTGGTACCAACGGTTGGGGCGATCTCACGGTAACTGTTGCTTTTTATAAGGGCGGGACTGCAGCCACCACTACGACTACGCCTGTGCCAAGCGTCGATCGGGCGGCTGTCAGTCTGAGTTACGTCACCACCAACAAGCTCATATTCTCAAACCCTTTCATGGCAATTCCCCCATTCTTCCCTGGGGTCAATTTCCCAACCGCTCTGAGCGCGCAGGATCAGGAACTTTACGAATGAACGCGCAAAAAGCAAAATCAGTCCCTCCGCGAAGCATGAACGGAAAAGCAGTCGCGTCCGAACCTCGGCGGCCGCTGCGGAAACGAGCCAGTCGGGGACAGTCGGCAGTCGAGTTCGCGATGATCTCCGTATTGGCACTGGTGGTGATGCTGATCGGCATCCAATTCGCGCTTATCGGCCAGGCCGCTGTAGCGGTGAGCCAGGGGTCATCTGCACTGGCGCGTTATGCAGCTTCGAGTGTTAACAACTCATTGGGTACGTAAATGGCTCAGTCGCGGGCAGCGCCTTGCCCCCTGCGGCGCAGCAGGTGCTTTCCCAATCCCTCAATACCAACAGCTGGAACGACCTCACGGTAACCGTAAGTTCAAAGACTGGAAGCGGTGGAACCTCAAGCAATCCGCCAAATCAAGGCGATCAGTTAACCATCACCCTCAGCTACGTCACCACCAGCAAGCTCGCGCTGCCAAATCCTTTTCTTGCTGTGCCCCCGCTCTTCCCGGGGATTACATTTCCAGCAAGTGTAGGGGCAACTGACTCGCAAATGTACGAGTATGAATTTGCGCCAATTTCTTCAGAATTCCAACACACCTTTCCTGACCGAATGATCACTCGCCGCACTTAATTCGCGCGGCATCCTCTTGGCCCGCGGGCGTTGTGCCCTGTTGCGTTACGCCGTACTGTACGTTACTTTAACGCTACAAGTAGTAGCGCATCTGCACTGCTGAAACCGGACGCCATTTGGGGGCTTGCAAACAAAGGTGAGCAAGCAAGCGGGGTTTGTCCCGGCGTTAGGCTTGGCACTTCGGTTGCTCTGGTTGATGGGCCGACCTGTTCTGAGTCTCTTGCGGACGGGGTGAGTGACGAAAAGGATCTCCGATTCTTTTCGTAGATTCGCCAAGAGACTCACAAGAGGAGGCCTTATGAACAAATCATTTGGCAAGTCACGTGGCCAGGTAGCGGTTCTGTACGCCGGAGCCCTTGCGTTCGCACTAGTCGGAGCACTCGCTCTCGGTACGGACGTCGCGGTCATGTACATGGACTGGCAACAAATGCGCAAGACCGCGGACGCCGCCGCAATCGCCGGGGCGAACTACCTGTCGGGCTATGATTTTGTAGGCACTCCCGCGTCGGGCTGTAGTGGCCAGCCGGACTCCGCGACCAAGGCCGCCTGCACGTATGCCGTTAACAACGGACTAGCCGTCGCCAATCTTACGCTGACCGAGCCGACCGCCTCGTCGATCCAGGTGGTGGCTCATGAGGACACGCAGCCCTACTTTTTCGCGAAAGTGCTCGGCCTGAGCACCTATGCAGTATCGGCAACCGCCGCCGCGCAGGCCGGCGGAAATGTCAGTACCGTCAAGCAAGGACTCTTTCCAGTGGGACTGCAATGCACCAACCCATGCAGTCTCTCGGCCTTCGATCCGGGGCAGGACGTTACCTTCGGCAAGAAGTTTGTCGGTGGACTAGCGCCGGGCAACTGGCAGTGGCTGAATCCTACTGGCGGATCAGGCGGTGGCGATCCCGTTCTGAGTAACGCCATTCAGTACGGCTCGTCGGCTTTATTCTCGATAAATCCGCCCAACAACACCATCCAGTCGGAGCCTGGCAACAAAGGCAATTCCAAACCCGTGAAGGACGCATTGGCGGCGCGGCTGGCGAGTTGCACGACGCCTTCCGATCCATGCACCACGGCCGGGGGCAATCCGAACGCCATCACGCCCGGCGACCCATGCCTGGTGGTGGTGCCGGCGGTCGATTACCACGGATGCAACGGCAATTGCAGCTTGACCATCGAAGGGTTTGCGATGATTTACCTGGAGGCCGCAACCACCACCAGTACCCATATCGACGGATGTTTCGTGCAGGCGATCACTGCTGATTCGATTGCAAGTTCGTCGTCGCCGGGACTTGGCGCGTTTCAGCCGCCATCATTGACCCAATAGCCAACGAGGAAGGGCAATGAGTCGGCCGTCCCTTGGTGTCAGCCCAAGTGCGTGGCGGCTCATTTCATGACGCTATGGTCTGCTTTCATGCTACAAGTAGTAGCACATTCGCCACATCGAGGTGGGTATCCCTACAAAAAGGCGAGTGAATAAGCGGAAAATGTAATTTGTACACTTTGGCATTTCGTTTGCTTTGTTTCGTGGATCGGCCGGTTTTCAGTTCTCGCCATGCTTGATGCGTGACGAGAGCCGATGACCGTCCTGTTCGTTGAATCGATCGAAACGAACTTACATGGGTGGTCTATGAAAGCAATCTTGAGCAAATCCAGGGGCCAGATAACCGTCCTCTACGCAGGCATCGCCGCGGTCCTGATCGGGGCAATCGCTCTCGGCAGCGACGTCGCAGTCATGTACATGGACTGGCAACAGGTGCAGAAAACCGCCGACGCCTCTGCGATCGCCGGCGCGAATTACCTCGCGGGCTACACTTTCACTGGAACTCCAGCTTCGGGCTGTGATACCCAGCCGGACTCCGCCACCAAAGCCGCCTGCACGTTCGCGGTTAACAACGGGCTAGCCGTCTCCAATATTACCCTGACCGAGCCGAGTGCAACGACCATCAAGGTGGTAGCTCATCAGGATACTCAGCCCTACTTTTTCGGGAAGGTGCTCGGGCTCAACACTTACGCCGTATCCGCAACCGCGGCCGCGCAGGCGGGCGGGCCTATCGGTACCGTTAAAGATGGTCTATTCCCGGTGGGGCTCCAATGCACCAACCCGTGCAATCTCTCGAGTCTGGACCCGGGTCAGTCCGTATCGTTCGGCGCAAAGTTTGTCGGCGGCCTCGCGCCGGGCAACTGGCAGTGGCTTAATCCTACCGGCGGATCAGGCGGCGGCGATTCTGCTCTAAGCAACGCCATCCAGAACGGATCGCCGGCCCTGTTTTCGCTCAATCCGCCTAACAATGTCATCCAGTCTGAACCCGGAAACAAAGGCAACTCCAAGCCAGTGAATGATGCTTTGTCCGCCAGGTTGAGCAGTTGCCCATCGATCGCCGATCCTTGCAGTGGCGCTGGCAATCCAAATGATATCCCACCTGGCGATCCTTGCCTGGTGGTCGTACCGGCGGTCGATTATCACGGCTGCACCGGCAACTGCGCCTTGACGATCGAGGGCTTCGCCATGATTTATCTGGAGGCAGCCACCACCACAGGAACCCATATCGACGGATGTTTCGTGAAAGCGATCACGGCGGATTCGATAGCAAGTTCGTCGGCGCCGGGGCTTGGAGCGCTGCAGCCATCCGCGCTGACGCAGTAGAGACGGGGGAGGGTGAGTTTTATGGTCAAGCGATATGACGCAATGAGACGGGGAATCCGGACGGCTTCGCGGCGACTACGTAAGGGCCTGATAAGCAGGGGCCAGTCGATGGTTGAATTCGCGCTGATCTCGTCAGTCGCGATGATGGTGATGATGATCGGCATTCAGTTCGCGCTGATTGGCCAGGCGGCTTTGGCAGTGAGCCAGGGCGCATCGGCACTCGCCCGCTACGCCGCGGTGAATCCGGGAGCGCTGGGCACCAATGGCACCGTCACGGTGACCTCCGGGTCCGCCGCGGCGCAGTTGTTATCGTCGTCGATCCTCACCGGCAGCAGCTATAGCGATCTCACAGTAACTATCGCTTCCTACACGGGAACCACTTCGACGACCACCAGCACGCCTGGATACACCGACCGCGTCCTTATCACTGTGAGTTACAATGCCGCCGGTAAGATCGCGCTGCCGAATCCGTTTTTCGGGATTCAGTTTCCAACGACATTGGCCTCGTCCGATTCGCAGATGTACGAGTAAACGGAAAGCGGGCAGGCCGTGCGAGCATTGGACCGCTCGCGCGCTCTGCCCGCATCTCGAACCGCTCATGCGGTGCAAGCCTGTACGATGAGCGCCGCCATCAGCAGCAGCAGCGCGAACACCAATCTCATTTCGACCGCGTCGCGTACCAACGGATCTTTGCTACTCATTGCAATGCCTCCACGCAGCAGTACGAACCCGCGCCGATTTGGTTATTAACGATTAGTAAGGCGCTCGCTATTTAGACAGTGATTGCGACTGCGTAATCGCGGCCTTCCCAGGCGCCGGTCTGGCGCCATTTGAAGGTGAAGCGAATCGGAGCCTTGGCGTTCGCGCCGACGTCGATATCGACGTATTCGAAGCCAATCGGTGTCGAAGTCGATCCGGTGTCATTGACGTGCTGCCATTCGTCGTTCGACCAATGCAGGGCGAACGGATGAGTCGCCTGGATGCGCAGACGGTCGCCCGCTGAGACCGTCTGGACGCGACGCTCGGATTTCCAGACGCGAAGCTGGCTCGGCTTTCGCCCAGGCTTCATGTAGCGATCGCGAACTTCGTCGATCATGTCGAACACGCGGCCGTCGGATACCGAGCGCAGCAGCTTGATATACTCGGCATGCGCCCACATCAGGGGCGTCGCGCTGCCGGTCTGGCCACCGAATTTGAGGAGTCGCCGCGGCAGGTCGGGTTGATCCCAGATTTGTTCGGGCAGCAGTTGTGTCGAATTCGCGAAGCGCTCCATCGCCTGCAGATACGGCTTCGGATCGCGGCCCGCGGCGAGTTCGTAGTGCCCGCGCTCGCCAGTCAGCAGCGGCCACGGACGTCCCCGGCCCCATCCGAGGAACGGACCGCCGTTGTCGCGCTGCCCATAGCCGTCGTGAGTATAGCGTCGCCAGCACGGACCCGCGGGAAAGTCAGTCTTGAGCACAGCGTCGATCACGCGCAGCGAATCTTCCATCAGCGAGTCGCCGGCCTTGCGGATACCGTAGCGGACCAGCTCGAGGAATCCCCCGTCAACGATTTCCGCAACCGGAAATTCTGCCTGCGCTCCGGGCGGACGATTCTGAATGAAGACGAGCTTGCCCTCGATGCTTTCGCGGGCGTCGGGATCAGCGATGTCGATCGGATTGATGCGCACGTAGTGGCGCTTGATGCCCGGGACGAGGAAGCCGTCGCTGGTGACGGTCCACTCTTCGACGTGCGCTTCCAGGAAATCGGCGTACTCCTCGAGGAATTGCGCGGTCACCAGATCGCCGCGGTCGCGCGCGAAGCATGCGGCGCAGACCAGCCCCGCGATATTAGCGGCCAGCGTGGAGGGCGAGTAGCCGGCGTTCTCCTCCCATCGCTCCTGCGGTGTCGGCGGGCCGTTATCGATCAGAAAGTTCGCCGCGCGCAGCACCATCGGATACGGATCGAAATCCTTGAGCGCGCCTTCTTTATGCATCCGCCATGCGAGCATGATCGGAAACGAAACTTCGTCAAGCTGAACCCCGTTCCAGTAGGGCTTGCCGTCGATCCAGAAATTCTGCGGAAAACCGCCGTCCGGACGCTGTGCACACGCGAGATAGATAAGCGCGCGCAGCGCAGTCGAGACCTCTCCAGTCGCGGCCAGTCCGGTCACGCTGTTGACCATGTCGCGGGTCCAGACCAGGTGATAGCCGCCCAGGTCGTCGTCGCTCTTGGCCTCGCCCCACGGGATGCTGAGCGAAGCGATCAGCGCGCCGGGATAAGTTTTGTCCTCATGCGCGAGCAGCAGCTCACTTCCACGGTGATACAAGGCGCCATTGTCGCCGGAAAATTTAGCGAGCGGCAGGCTGTGGCGGCAGGCGCGCTCCCACTGCTCGAGGAAGCGGGCGCGATGCTCGGGGAAGGGATCGGCAAGCGATTGATACAGCGTGGTGACCGCGCGATTTAGCTCACGGCCGAAGCCAAGGCCAAGCGTGAAGGCGTAACCTTTGCTCAAATCGATTTCGGCGGTCAGCGCGATGTTGCCGTCGAGGGCGGCGGCGAACTGGTAGTCCATCTTGAAGTTGGAATGGAGGTCCTGCCAGCCATCCGTGTTTCCCACGTATCCGCATGACGTCCTCAGAAACGGCGTCATCGCTCCCAAAGCCAGCCAGACGCCGTTCTTGTTCGCGGTGAGGAACTCGTGCCCGACGATCCTGCTCAGGTAGCCGCTGTTGCCCCATCCGCCGACGCCCAGATGCGGCGCGAGCAGAACGTAGAGGTGAAGTTTCTTGAGCAGCTCCGGATCGCCCTCGAGCCGCGTGTTGATGAGCAAAGTCGGCTGATGCGGATCGGTAATGACTTCCTTGAAGAGATGGTAGCGGCCGTCGGGCGAGTGGCCGACGATCTTTACGGCGAGGCCCTCGGCGGCGATGTACTCGGTGGTGGACTTGAGATGCCTGCGTTCCTCGTGGAAGAACGTTTCGCCGTCGGTGATGAGGAACTGGAGGTCGCGGACCTGCGGCTGATCGATGGTCGGAAAATAAATCTCGTTGAGCACGCCGGACGAAGCGGTGAACCAAACTCGGCTCGCTGACGAATATGCGGTGCAGACCGCGTCCTTCGCGCTGCGGGTCCATCGCGGCGGGATGCCGGGTGCGCCGGTCGCGACCGGCGATGTTACGATTCTTGCCATAGGGCTTCCTGCTCGATTCGCTCCGCGCTCACACAATTTCAGGTTGTTGTGGAGTAGTCGCGGCCGGTTTCTCCTCGGGCTTGAGTTGAAACATCCACGCCACTCCGACGCTGAGAGCGTAGAGCGCGAGCAGCGGAATCGCCAGCAGGAATTGTGAAATCATATCGGGCGGCGTGAGCGCCGCAGACACGAGGAAGATAGCGAGGATCGCATATCGCCAATACCCCAGCATCATCTTGTAGTCGATCATCCCGAGTTTGGTGAAGAAGAACGCGAAGATCGGCATCTCGAAAGTCAGCGCGAACGCGAGCAGCAGCTTGGACGAGAACGCGAGATACTCACTGATGCGAATCGTGGGAGTCACGCCGATGCTCGCGTACTGGGCGAGGAAGAACGAATAGCCGACTTTGAATACGACCGCCCAGCAGAAATATCCGCCGAGCACGAAAAACAATGTGGCGAATAATACGAACGGCTTTGCCATCCTGCGTTCGGTGTCATACAGACCCGGCGCGATGAATTTCCATATTTCGTAAAATACCGCGGGACTCGCGATGAACAATCCCGCGATCAGCGCGACTTTGATCTTGGTGTAGAACGCCTCGCCGACGCCGGTGCCAATCAGCAGCACCTTGCCGCCGGATACTTCGCGGATCGGCCAGGTCAGCATGTGGAAAAGCGGATCGGCGATCAGGTACGCGACAATGAAGCCAAGCCCGATCGCGATGAAGGCGCGAATCAGCCGCGTGCGCAGCTCCTGCAGATGCTCGATGAGCGACATCCGCGCTTGCTCGGGCGTTGCCTCGATGACCGCTGGCGGTGTGATATCCTCGCTAGGCACGATGCGGGATGACCAGCTATTTATTCTCGGTCGGCCCAGGAGCCGGCGGCCCGGGCGGCTTCACAGCCTCGGGCGAAGATTTGGGTGGCTGCGGAATGTTAGCGGGCGGCTCGTCGAGGACGTCGGTCAGTTCGTGCAGGACGGTATTGCTCGCCAAGCGAAGCTCGCGCAGGATTTTTCCGACGGTGCGCATGACCTCGGGCAGGCGTTCGGGGCCGACGACGATCAGCGCGATCGCGAGGATGAGTGCTATTTCAAAAAGATCAGGCAAATTTGGATGACCGCTGACAAGTGCAATTCAATGACTTCGCGAGGCGCGGAAAAATTCCACGCAATCGCTCCATGCCAGTTAATCATCATACCCGACTGGGGTGTCAACGATGCTTAAAACCGGGGTCGTCGCGGACAGGCGCTACCTGAAACACTTCGCCGGCCGGTCGCATCCGGAACGTCCGGAGCGCATCGAGGCGATGATCGAGATGGCGGAATCGCTCACGCGCCCTGATCTCAAATTCATGGCTCCGCGCGAGGCGTCGCAAGAGGAAATCGCGAGCTGCCACACTCCTGAATATGTCGACACGATCGCGCGGACGGCGTCGCTCGATCGATTCGACTTCGATCCCGATACGCATAGCTCGCGCGACACCTACGAAACCGCGCTGCTTTCAGCCGGTGGCGTGCTCACCGCAGTCGAGGCCGTGATGGATGGGGCAGTAGCTAATGGATTTGCTATTGTCCGACCGCCCGGGCATCACGCACTGCCTAATCGCGCGATGGGGTTTTGCTTCTTCAACAACGTCGCGATCGCGGCGAAGTGGCTAATCGAATCACGCGGCCTCAAGCGCGTGATGATCGTCGATTGGGACGTCCATCATGGTAACGGCTTGCAGGATATATTCTACGAATCGCCCGAAGTGCTCTACGTTTCGACCCATCAGTTCCCGCATTACCCCGGCACCGGCTCGCTCCATGAGATCGGATACGGCGCGGGCATGGGATACACGGTGAATTTGCCGATGCCGGCGGAATTTGGCGACGCCGAGTACCTGCGAGTGTTCGATCGGCTTGTCATGCCGATTGGACGCCACTTCAAACCCGAGTTCATCTTGGTCTCATCGGGTTTCGACGGGCACTTTCGCGATCCGCTCGCACAGATGCGTTTGACCGAGGCGGGATACGGCGCGATGGCGCGTCGGGTCAAACGGCTGGCGGCGGAATGCTGCGGCGGGAAGATGGTTGCGTCGCTTGAAGGGGGCTACGACCTCGAAGCAATCGCAGAGTCGGGGCGAGCTGTCATCGACGAGTTCGGACGCGACCCCGACGAGCCAATCGATGCGGGCGAGGGCGGCGACCGGGTGATGCCGATGATCGAGCGCGCGTCGCAGAACGTCGGCCGCTTCTGGAACCTGGGCTAGAGAGATAGATGCCGGACCAGGGCGCCGCGAAAAATCGTCTCGTCTCAATAGGTAGTTCCCCTCGGCGCGAATACTCACTCGACAAGCCGACATTAGCTATCGGCAGTCATCCGTCGAACGACTTAGTAATCGACGACACGACGGTATCGCGCCGCCATGCCACGATTACGCGCAAGCCTGACGGCTTCGAGCTGGCGGACCTCGGGTCGACCAACGGCACGTTTGTTAACGGTCGCCAGGTGCGCAAACCGATCACGGTGAAAAGTGGTGACGAGATCAAATTCGGCTCTGCCCGTTTCGCTTTCAATCCAGCGTCGGTGCCGAAACGCTTGCGGAGCGGCCTGGTAATTTTGGCGGTGATGTTCATCGCTGGATTTGCCGTCGCCCGTTATCGAACCAAAATCATGCCCGCGAACCCGGAACCCGTTGCAGGGACTTCGTCGCCCGAGGCCAGTTCTGCGGCGGCGATGAATACTCAGTCGGCATCGGCCCAACCGCAACCGGTAGAGGGCTCGGCGTCAAACTCGCCAACGAATCCCTCGTCGGCTGAGCCCGGATGGTTGAAGCGAGTTAACTACTATCGCGCGATGGTGAAGTTGCCGCCGATCGTCGAAGATCCCGCCTCGAGCAACGGCGACCGCGCGCATACTACCTATATCGTCAAGAACTTTCACGACGCGATTATGAGTAGCGGTCTCGGCGCCGAGATGCATACGGAAGATCCGGCGAGCGCGAATTTCACGCCAGAGGGCCTCGAGGCCGCCAAGTCCAGCGACATGGACGTGTGGTCGATGCGCGGAGTTTCGAACGACGGATGGGGCTCGCCGGAATGGTCGATCGATGGATGGATGGCGCTGCCGTTCCATCGGATGCCGATACTCAATCCGCGACTGACCAGCGCCGGCTTCGGTCTCTATTGTGAATCGGAAGCGTGCGCGGCGGGGCTCAACCTGTTGAAGGGCTCGCAGGGGAAAATGCCGGCGGGCGCGGAAGCGAGCCTGCCGATTGAGTTTCCGCCCGATGGTGGAACCGTCGCGCTCAGATCGTTCGAAAATGAATGGCCCAATCCACTCACCAGTTGTCCCGGCTACGGTCCACCCAGCGGACTGGCTATTACACTTCAGCTTGGAAATTGGCTCGATACGCATCTCAGTCAATACTCAGTTGCGCGCATAGACGCCGGCGGCAATCGCTCTGCGATCGAAGCATGTGGTATTGATTCGACTAGCTACTCGAATCCCGATGCATACTCACAAGAACTGGGACGCAACGTCCTGAAGTCCTACGGCACAGTCGTGTTGATCCCCCGCGCGCCGCTGGACAAAGGCGCGAAGTACGCAGTTTCGATGACCGCGAACGGCAAGCAGTACAACTGGACATTCGGCATAACTCCATGATGTAGTGCGGCCCGTTAACTGAGGGTTGGGGCGGGGCGTTAGAGCTGAAAGGAAGGGGACGGTTGTTTTGAGATTCACCGTATTAGTCGTGGCGGCGATCTGCCTGTGCGCGCTCGCAGGATGTTTCGAGTGGAAAGAGGATCAGAACGGCAAGATCACATCGGCAGGTCTGCCAGGAATACCGCTCTGGACAGCTAAAAAGCCTCCACCGCCGCAAGGTCTGACCGATACCGGCTTGACACCCGACCAGGCTTCCAAAGTGAGCGGCCCCGTCCTGGTGGTGCCGCCCGACCAGCAGAATCAACTTCCCCGATATCGCTACTACGAGACCGGGCAGAATAACTGTCAGCAGGATCTCGCTAAAATGCAGGCGGAGAGGGGCGGAAGTAACTCCGGCGGACCAGCGCCGTACTGCACGGAAACTCCGGCTGCAGCGGAACCGCCATCGAAGGGAGCCGCATTCGTCTTCTAAATGTCGGCCGTCCTGAACGCGACGCGCGAGGGTAGCCATTAAATGCTGAAACGTCCGCAAGCCGCGCGACTGCTGGCGGTCGATCGCGATGCGCAAGCTACGCGGCTGCTCATGCTGGCGCGCGACGAAGCTGCGATCGGCACCGCCGAAGATTCCAGGCTGCGCGTCACGGATCCGAACGTTGCGGAGCGCCATGCGATCATCAGATACAAGCGTGGCCGCTACTACCTGGTCGATCTCAAATCGGCGCCCGGCACGTTCATCAATGGCAGCCGCATTCGCCGGACACAGCGGCTCAACCACGGCGACGTGTTGCGTTTCGGCGGCGCGCCTCCATATAGATTCATCGATCCAGATGCGCAAAAGCGGCGACGCTGGCGACGCAACCTGCGCATCGGAACCTTCGTCGCAATTCTGATCGGATTCGCGTTGATAGATCATTTCGAGAAGTGGGGACTGGTCTCCGTGGCGACCGTCTCGAAGATCGCCGCGATGGTCGAACCGAATCCCGCATCGAAGCGGATCGACGCTGCCCCGCCGATTGCGGTAGCCGTGCATGCATCGGCTCAGGCCACGGCTCCGCCGAGGCTCGCGACGACCGAGCGATCGCCCGCGGCCCGAGCCAGCACTATTGCGGTGGTCGCGGCACACGCGGCAGCGGCACACACCACAGCACCGCACAAGGTGGCACCGGCGGCGAGTGTCGCGGCTCCGGTCGCGCGAAAAGCGCATCGACGATGTCCTGGCTGGAGCGCATCAACTTCTATCGCGGCAGCAACGGGCTTGCCGCGATCCGCGACAACACCCGGCTCAGCGCCGCGACCGCCGCGCATGCGCATTACCTGTTGCTGAATTTCACCGACGATATCCGCAGCGGTAAGGCGATCCCTCCTGATGCGTACAAAGAGATGCCCGGCACAAGCGGTTACTCGGTCGAAGGCGCGGGCGTGGCGGCGAATCTTCAGCTCGCGTGGGGATGCAGCACGTACGACGCGAAGCAGCAGATCGATCGATGGCTCGAGGGGCCGTTTCATCGGCTCCCGATGCTCGACCCTTATCTCGAGGACGTTGGCTACGGCGAAGCTTCGGCAGAGGGATGCTGGGTTGCCGCGCTGCGTTTGCCGGCGCCGCCGGAGGACGTGAAGCCATATCGGCGTGCGGTCGAATTTCCTCCCGAGGGTGCGGATATCGCGCTCGAATGGATCGGGCTCGAGGTGCCCGACGCACTTGCGAGTTGCAGGTTACGAGCGCCCGGTCGGGCTTCCGATCACGCTGCAGATTGGACGGCTGGTGGAAACCAGGCTCACCGATCATTCTCTGACCGAGGACGGCAAGCCGATCGAGTACTGCGCATTCGACGCGCCCGGCTATCGCAGTCCGAATCCCACGGAGCAGGAGTACGGCCGTTGGAATCTGCGCAATGCCGGCGGAATCGTGATCGTGCCGCGCGCTCCGCTGCGGCCAGGTTCGCGCTACCAGGTTTCGATCGCGACCAACGACGTGACCTACGCATGGAGCTTCACCGCTGCGCAGACTTCGGAGACGACCTTCAAGACGAGTGCGAGCTACCCAACGGCGGAACCGATCGCGACGTTCAATCCCACGCCGTTTCCGTCGGTGAGTCGAGTCGAGCCCACGCCGTTTCCGAAGGCGAGTGGGTCGTCATCAAACCTTCGCATCGCGCTGCGCATGCTTCCGCCGCACCGGCGGCAATCTCGGAGCTTCCACCGATCATCGCTGCGCCATCTTCGCCAGCGGCGGAGGCTGCTCCCGCGATATCCAGCTCGGGTAAGAATTGGCTGGCGACTCTGAACCGCTATCGCGCGGCCCTCAAGCTGCAGCCGGTGGAAGAGGATCCCGCAGCTGAGCCACGGATGCAGGGATCACGCGAAGTATCTCGTGACGAACTACGGACCCGCGCTGGCCGCAGGCGCCACCATTCGAATTGTCATGCACACCGAGGACGAATCGAAACCCGGCTATACACCCGATGGCATCAAGGCCGCGCGCGCCAGCGACGTCATGTTCCAGGCCCCGCAGAAGTTCTCCGACGACGAGCGGATGACGAGAGCGATCCAGTCCTGGATCGCGGGCCCGTTCCATCGTCCGCAAATAGTGAATCCGGACCTGCGCCAGGTCGGATTTGGGGAGTACTGCAGCGAAACAGTTTGCGCCGCGTCGCTTGATTGGCGCAGCGAACTCGAACCGCCGCTGCCCGGTGGCCATCCCTATGCTAACCCGATCGAGATTCCGCCCGACGGTGCGACCGTCAAGCCGAGTGGCATGGGCGGTGAATGGCCCAGCCCCACATCGACGTGTCCGGGTTACCCATACAATGCGTCCGCAATTACCATTCAGGTCGGTATCAACATGGGAGCAGCGGTCAGCGACGCATCTTTGACTCAGACCACCGGCGCCGGCGCTGGGACGAAAGTCGCAACCTGCGCGTACGATTTCCGGAGGTACACCAATCCGGATCCCGGAACCCAGGAGCATGGCCGCAAAGTGCTGCAGTCTTTCGGCCAGGTAGTGATGATGGTGCGCGACCCGCTCGCGCCCGGAGAGACCTATCGTGTTGCGATGACTGTCAACGGCAAGCCGTTTACGTGGAGCTTCACTGCCGCGCCATGAACATCGACTGACTATTCGACTGACTATCGCTGGAAATCCACGGCGATGATTGTCGCCATCGAATCCAGCGCGCTGTCGGGCGTTGCAATTACCAGCTCGCCGATCGGATCCTGGTTGAACAGAGTATCGGCAGCGGCGATTCGCCGGCGGACCTTCAGCGACATCGTGCTCGCCAGAGGGCGCACTTCGCCGACGTGCTTGACCTTCACGCCGCGCACCGAGACCGATTCGTACGGCCTCGCCAGCACGTGCAGATACACGCGATTGCCGCGGCGCGTCGAGGGTCCGTAGAATTGCCACGGCTCGAGGCCGGGGTCAGTGCCGACAATCGCTTCGTTGTTGCGGTCCATCCAGTCGCCGATCGCTTCGAGCCGCTCGACCTGCTCGACTGGCAGCGCGCCGTCTCCCATAGGACTCACGTTGAGCAGCAGATTCCCACCCTTGCCGGCGACTTCGCACAGCGTATGGATGAGCGAGCGCGTCGATTTGAGGTCCTTGTCGGATGGATTGTAGCCCCAGCTGTTGTTGATCGTCAGGCAGGTTTCCCACGGGCCCTCTGGCGGCTTCGGCGGTACGGCCTGCTCGGGCGTTTGATAGTCGCCGTAACCCGGGATGCGATCGTTGATGACGACGTCGGGCTGAAGCGAGTGGATCATCTCGACGAACTCGCGCGACTTCCATTCCTCGGGCGTGCGCTCCCATCCGCCGTCGAACCATAGCAGATCGATCTTGCCGTAATTGGTCAGCAGCTCACGCATCTGGGCGAACATGAATTTGATGAATCGATCCCATTGCTCAGGCGTCGAGCGGCGCCATGCGCCCCATTTGTAGGGCTTGTCCGACTCGAGAAACGCCGGATAGTCAGGATGATGCCAATCGATAAGTGAGTAGTACAGTCCGACCTTGAGGCCTTCGGCCCGGAACGCATCTGTGTATTCGCGAACTACATCTCGTTTGAAAGGTGAATACTCAATTGAATAGTCAGATTGCCTGGTATGGAATAGTGAATAGCCGTCGTGATGTTTACTAGTCAGAACGGCATACTGCATACCGGCGCGTTTAGCTCTTTTAGCGAGCGCGGGCGCATCCCAATTTGTCGGATCGAAGGTTTTCGCAGTCGAGTGGTACTCGTCCACGCTCACGCTTTGTGAATTCGGAAGAGCGCCGACTCCCCCGACCAGCGGCCACGACAGCTCGAGCCCGCGCTGGCTGCAATGTCCCCAATGGATGAACATTCCGAATCTTGCTTTGTTAAACCACGATTCCATAGCGCGGCATTCTCGTCTTCATTTGAGGTGGTTGTCCATACCACCGATCAATCGAACAGACTCCATCCGAGCGCGGGGACGAGTTGATCGTACGAGACGCCGAGCAGCCAGACGAAGGCGACGGCGCCGCTGCCGGACGACGCTCGATTGAGCGCGACCTGGACGCCGAGATTTACCTCGAAGGTCGAGTTGAGCCACGCGAGTCCGGGCGTCAGTTCGAAGTCCGGCTGCGAGGAGTTTCGATGCGCGCTGAGGTACTGCGCGTATTCGAAATCGAGATGCGGAGTGAGATCGCGCAGTGCGTATGGCACCGAACCGCCGGCGACGTTCGCGTCGAGGTAGTTAAGCGAATACTCGACTTCAAAGTCGGCTGACAGCAGGTCGTCGCGAGCACCCGTCACTTTGCTTTCCCATCCGGCGTCGCCTTCGATGCCTGCTGGGCGCAGGATGCTGAGTGAGTCGGGCAAATCTCCGAAGCCCTTCTGAAAAAGCAAATCACCCCCGGCGCGCGGATGAGATTCAGAGCCGATACTGCTGCTGCCGACCGGCAGTTCGAGCGAGGGACTTATGGTGAACACGAATTCGTGGCGCGGGAGCGTGAAGAGCACGCGTTTATAACCGAGGCCCAGGTTGGAGAATCCGCTGGCGCTGGTCTGCTCGCCTTCCTGCTCGAGACGCTGGTAGCCGACGAAGAGCGAGAAGCTGGACTTGGGCGAGATGGTCTTTTCGAGGTACAGCGACTCGGAATTCTGCGCGCGATCGTAGCTTCCGGAGACGGTGAGATAGTTCTCGACCGTCGCGTCGTTGCCGATGAAGTTGCCGACGAATGATCGCGGGGTGGAATCCGCCCGAACCGCGCGCGCGCCGAAAAGAATCGCGATGAAAAAGACCGCGGGCGTGATCAAATCTCTCGGCGTCCAGCCCAACCGTATCGCCATCACTCCATATAGAGGCAGATGCCCCACGAGTTCCACCCATTGCACGGTTGGGGGAATTGCGGTGCGGCGTGGTATTGGAAAAATGAAAGTTGACGCGGCTGGAGGTTTTACTCGATGAAAATTTCGATGTTCCATCTGATGCCGTATCGCGATCTGCCGGACGACTTCGCGCAGAAGTATCACTCGGTGTGGGTCGATCCGCCGTACGCCGAGCTCGCCGATTCGGTCAAGGTCGGGCAGTACTATAACTGGACGCTCGACGAGCTGATTCACGCCGCCGACAAGGGAATCGATGGTATCTGCGTCAATGAGCATCATCAGAACGCCTACGGCTTCATGCCGAATCCGGACCTGATGGGATCGATACTCGCGCGCGCGACCAACGGCACCGACGTCGCGGTGGTGCAGATGGGGGCGACGCTGCCGACTTCGAATCCGCCGATTCGAATCGCCGAAGAATATTCGATGATCGATTGTATCAGCGGCGGCCGGATGGTCGCCGGGATGCCGCTGGGGACGTCGCAGGACGTGAACCTGTGCTACGGAATCCCGCCGATCGAGCAGCGCGAGCGTTACTACGAGGCGCATGACCTGATTCTGAAAGCGTGGACCTCGCCCGAGATTTTCGCGTGGAACGGGAAGTACTTCAAACTGCCGATGGTCAATATTTGGCCGCGTCCGATCCAGAAACCGCATCCGCCGGTCTGGATTCCCGGCAGCGGCAGTCTCTCGACTTGGGATTTTTCCGCCAAGCATAACCATTGCTACTGCTTCCTGTCGTACTGGGGAAACAATTTCGGCAAGCGCGTGATGGACGGCTTCTGGGATTTCGTCGCCAAGGGCGGTTTCGATCCCAATCCGTATCGCGCCGGATTTTTGCAGCTGGTCGCAGTGTCGGAAACCGACGCGCAGGCCGAAAAGGACTACTACAAACACATCCGATATTTTTACGACAAATGCCTGCATATCCTCCCCGAGTATTTTCCCGTCGCCGGCAACCAGGACTACAAGAGCCTGGTCAACAGCGTCACCAAGCTGAATCCGCAGTTGTTCGATCTGATGAACAAGATACCGACGTGGAAGTACAAGGACTTTGTCGATAACCAGTTCGTGATCGCGGGCTCGCCGGCTACTGTGCGGCAGCAGCTGATGGAAGCGGTCAAGAAACTTCGCGTCGGCAACCTGATGGTGCTGCTGCATATCGGCTCGATGCCGCATGATTTGACGATCAAGAATATCGATTTGTTCTGCAGCGAAGTGCTGCCGCATTTCCGCGGCGTGTGGGACGGTGAGTGGGAGAACAAATGGTGGCCCGAGTCGCTGAAGGGGCCGCGCACTAAGATCGCGTCGAACGGAGTGCATGCGGCTGCGCGGTAGGAGAGAGAAAAGAGTTAATCGCCTCCGCGGCGGGCGGCAGGGGTGACCCCTGCACCCAGTGATAATCGCAAAATGGCGAAGACGCCCTTTTGCTCTGGGGGCTACGCAAAGGGTTCTTAGAAGGATTGATATGGCGGCTCTAAAAGATAGGACGGTTAGTGTTTGGGGCGACAAGGTTCATCCTAAGGTCAGGATTCTTGGGGATGGGCCGCCGGTCGTTTATCTGCATGGCGGGTATGGGCCGATCGAGACTGAGTTGCTCGACGAGTTGGCGAAAAGCTTCACCGTGTATGCGCCGGAGCATCCCGGGATCACGGCGGGCGACGAGGATTCCTACAAGGCGCTCGACGACATGTGGGATCTCGTCCTCTACTACTACGACCTGTTCGACAAGCTCGGGCTCAAGTCGCCAGCGGTGGTCGGGCATTCGTTCGGCGGGATGATCGCAGGTGAAATCGCGGCGACCGATCCGACACGCGTCGGCAAGCTGGTGCTGATAAGTCCGCTGGGCTTGTGGCGCGACGATTCGCCGATTCGCAATTATATCGTGACGCCGCAGACCGAACTGCCGGCGCTGCTGTTCAAGGATCAGCATCATCCGTTGTTGAAGCGAATCACGTTGAATCCCGAGGATCAGCAGGGTTTCATTCGAATCACGTGGGCGCTCGGATGCACCGGCAAGTTCATGTGGCCGATACCGGACAAAGGACTGCGCAAAAGGCTGCATCGAATCGCGGCGCCGACGCTGATTGTGTGGGGCAAGGACGACAAGCTGCTGCCGGCGGTTTACGCCGACGAATTCCGCAAAGGGATTCCCGGCGCGAAGATCCATCTGGTGGACGGCGGCGCGCACATGATGCCGCTGGAGGAGCCGGCGAAGCTGGCGGCGACCGTCGCGAAGTTCATTAAGGGGTAGGCGATCGGGGTGGTATCGCGGGGAGAACCTCACCCCTAACCCCTCTCCCTTCAGGAGAGGGGAATAATTCAATGCTTGCGGATTTCCTACGCCTCGAATACTTCCATACAGAACTGTCGGACTAACCTGCATGGACCTTTGACTGGTCGTGCGAATGCGAGTGGAATTAAAATGAAACTTAACTCCTTTAAAATGTCGTGCCTTGCTGTCGCCGCGGTGCTCGTGCTCGCTTCGGCCTGCAAAGGCGCAACGGATGGACTCCCAGTGAGAAACACAGGCCATTACGCAATTATCGACACCGAACGCGGCACTATCGTCCTCGAGCTGTATCCCGAATCCGCGCCGAAGACCGTCGCGAATTTCGAGACGCTGGTGAACAAGGGCTTCTACAACGGCCTCACGTGGCATCGCGTCGTGCCCGACTTCGTCATCCAGGGCGGCGACCCTGACGGCACCGGCGCCGGCGGCCCCGGATACACTGTCCCCGCCGAAATCAAGGAGAAGCATCTGCGTGGCAGTCTCGCGACCGCGCGCCAAGGCGACGAGGTGAATCCGAAACGCGAGTCGAGCGGCAGCCAGTTCTACATCTGTCTGCAGCCGCAGCCGGGACTCGACGGGCAATACACCGTGTTCGGCGGCGTGATTAAGGGGATGGACGCGGTCGATCAGATACAGAAGGGCGACCACATGAAGAAGATCACGCTCGCCAAGGAGCCGCCGAAGTAGCAGCGGCGCGTCGCAATGGCGGATTCACGAAGCGGGCACCCGCAGCCGGCGGGGCCTTACTTCAGCGTTGACCTGCATCTGCATACCAATCGCGGCAGCTCGGACTCGAACCTGGCGCCGAAAGATCTCGTCGAGCGCGCCCGTGCGATCGGAATCGGCGCGGTCTGCATCACCGAGCACGACAATATGTGGGACTCGCGCGAGATTGCCGCGATGGCGGGCGACTCGGGCGTGATCTTTCTGCGCGGGATGGAAGTGACGACCGACATGGGTCACGTCGGCGCGTTCGGGCTCGAGCGGTACGTCGGAGGGATCTACAAGCTGGCGGAACTGCGGCGCGTGATCGATCTGGAAGGCGGAATCCTGATCGCGAATCATCCGTTCCGCTACAAACTCGACCCGCGCTTTTCGTTTATCAACCCCGACTCGGAGCCGATCGATCCGGGTTATCCCGACCGCGCGGCCAAGCTGAGAATCTTCGAGCTGGTCGATGCTATCGAAGTGCTCAACGGCGCATGCGGCGAAGACGAAAACGTATTCGCGCTGAAAGTCGCGCGTCATCTCGGGATAGCCGAGGTTGCGGGCTCGGACTCGCATTCGGCTGGCTCGGTAGGATGCGTCACGACGCTGCTCGAAGGTCCAATCAAAGACGAGCGCGGCCTGATCGACGCAATCCGAGCAAGGCGATGCCGCGCCGGCCGCGGGTTGTTGAAGCGGGCACTGGCGCCATTCGAGCCGACACCTACCGATTGAGCAGAAAAACACCGTGAAATATAATTGTTTTCCTTTCATTTTGAGCTGTCGGTCAATTTGAAAGGAAAAAGCCTAATCTCACTTTCATAAATCTTTCGGAAAAGTGGCGTTTATGCTAGTATTTCCTTTCAAATTATCATCAGTTCAATTTGAAAGGAAAATGTCGTGAGATTTAAGGAGCTAACCACCGAGCAGCGCAGAATCGCTATCGACACTGCACAGCTTTACGAACATTTGATCGAGCTCCAAGCTGAACGACAAACGCTGAACGGCGGATTGTACTGGAAGAAGGTCTCGGGGCACGACTATCTCGTACGTGTTATCGACCGCACTGGCGGCAATCGTTCTCTTGGCCCGCGCTCGCCTGAGACTGAAGAAGCTTATCGGGAATTTACCGAAACCAAGCGCGACCTCGACTTGCGAATCAAATCAATCAATGAACAGATCGCGCGGCAGGCAAAGTTTTGCGTCGCCGCATCGGTGAACAGAGTTCCGCGGCTGGCAGCCGACATCGTAAGGTCGCTCGACGCGAGCGGCCTGCTCGGCAGCCATCTGATTATTCTCGGCAGCCATGCGATGTATGCCTATGAGATGGCGGCGGGCGTGCAACTCAAAGCCGGCCTTCTTCAAACCGAAGATCTCGACACGCTGCTGAACACCAAGTCGGAAATCGAACTCGCAGGTTCGACCAGGAGCGCTGGGCTGCTCGGAATTCTGCAGGACGTGGACAAGACCTTTAAGCCTCAGCGCAAAAGATCCTTTCGCGCCGTCAACGCGAAGGGCTTCATGGTCGATTTGATCCGGGCGCCAATCGATTCCGGCGGACTTGCACTTACCAGCATTGGCAGCGGACTCGATCTAGTCGCGGACCAGTTGCGCGGCCTCGAATGGCTCACCGCGTTGCCGCTGATGACTCAAATTGTGATCGCCGACAACGGCTTTCCCGTCAGGTTCGTGGTGCCCGAGCCGCGCGTGTTCGCATTGCACAAGCTGTGGGTCTCGCTTCAGCCGACGCGAGATCCAATCAAGCGCAAACGCGATCTTCATCAGGCGGAGGCGGTCGTACAGCTCGCGCTGGACTACTTCAATCTGAGGTTCGACGACGCCGCGATTAAATCACTACCGTCTGATCTGATTGCGATGATTCCGGGGCTGGTCGAGCGAATCGATGCCCGACGATCGAAGACGCAAGGTGAACCGGCTACGCTGCCGCCAGGTTTCGCAGATGCGGACGAGGATTAAATCCTTCGCGGCATTGTCCGCGACGCTTACGATCCGATAAAATTTTTGCGCCGCTGCTGAGACCTATCCAATGAGTGCTAACAAGGATCGCCTCGCTCTGATCGAGCATCTGTCGTCGATTGGCGGCGAGCATTCCGACGACCTGCGCGAGACGCTGGACCGCGTTGCGTTCGCGATTGCGGGCGGGATGGAGGCTGAGGTCTGCTCGCTCTACCTCTTCGATCCGCAGCGCGAGCGGATCGTGCTGCGCTCCACGGTCGGCCTCGATCGCGAATCGGTCGGCAAGGTTTCGATGCGGCTGAACGAGGGACTGGTCGGCCTTGTCCTGGAAAAAGACGAGCCGGTTTACGTGCCCGACGCGATCAGCCATCAGCGCTACAAGTATTTTCCCGAGACCGGCGAGGAGCGCTTCCATACTTTTCTCGGCGTGCCGGTTCATGACGGGCGCAAGAAGCCGCTCGGCGTGCTGGTCGCGCAGACGCTCGAACGGCGCAAATTCAACAAAAGTGAAATCCGCCTGCTCAGCACCGCCGCAAACCAGGTCGCGCAGATTCTTTCTCATTTCAGGCTGCGCGAATCGCTCGTCACCAAGGAAAAAGAGCGGCTCGAATACAAGCGCCGGATGATCGAGGCGAACCGTCAGCTCAAGGACTACGAAAAAGTCGGCGGCAAGACGCGTCATGCGGCGCCGGCCAAGATTCGGCGGCCCCGGCTGGCGGGACTTTCCGCGTCGCCCGGATTTGCGCAAGGTCACGCGCACGTCGTCGGTACGTTTTTGAGCAGCGTCGATCGCCATCAGAAGTCGCGCGACCCCAAGGTCGAGAGCAAGCGCTTCGAGGAGGCTCTCGCCCGTTCGCTCTCAGAGCTGGCGACGCTGCGGATTCGGATGGAACCGCTGATGCCCGAGTCGGACCTCAAGATTTTCGACGGCCATCGCATGATCCTCGAAGATGAGGAGTTCGTCGGCCGTATCCGCGATACGATTGCCAACGGCTACACCGCCGAGAGCGCGCTGTTCCGCGTTATCGAAGAGCTCAGCGCCTCGATGCTGGCGGTCGCCGACAACTATCTGCGCGAGCGTGCGACTGACTTCCGCGACGTCGGCCATCGCGTGCTGCGGCATCTGCGGCAGGAGGAAAAGCGCGCGCCCTTCAGCAAGCCGACGGTTATCGTCGCCGAGGAACTGACGCTCTCGCAGTTGACGATGGTCAATCACGACCGCCTCGCCGGTATCGCGCTGCAATCGGGCGGCGTCACCTCGCATGCGGCGATCCTCGCGCGCGCGTTCGAAATCCCGACCGTGGTTGGCGTCGAGCATCTGATGGAATCGGTGGTCGAGGGCGATCAGCTCGTGCTCGACGGCAACGCCGGCGTCGTTTACGTCAATCCGAGCGACGAGATCGAGCGCGACTACGTCAGCCTCTCCAAGCGCTACGAGGCCTTCAAGAAGGAGCTGATCGACGAAGGCAACGCGCCGACCGCGACCCGCGACGGCCATCGCGTCATGATGCTCGCGAACATCGCGCTGCTCGCCGACATCCACCTTGCGCTGCGTTACGGCGCCGAGGGCGTCGGTCTGCTGCGCTCGGAATTTTCGTTCCTGACCTACGAGGATTTTCCCGACGAGACTCAGCAGCTCGCGCTCTACACCAAGATGCTCGAGACGCTCGGCAAGCGCCCGGTCACGATTCGCACGCTCGATATCGGCGCCGACAAGTATCCGCCGTACATGCGGGTCCCGCGCGAGGACAATCCGTTCCTCGGCTGGCGCTCGATTCGTATCTCGCTCGAAATGTCGGGCCTGTTCAAGGTTCAGCTCCGCGCGATTCTCCGCGCCGCCGCTAAGCACAACGTGCGCATCATGTTCCCGATGATCTCGAGCCTCGAGGAATTGCGCCGCGCCAAGGAGCTGCTCGCCGAATCGCAAGCCGAGCTGTTCAAGGAAGGCCTCGAGCACAATCCCAATATCGAGGTCGGCATCATGGTCGAGGTGCCGTCCGCCGTGTGGCTTGCGCCGCGGCTGGCACGCGAGGTCGATTTTTTCTCGGTCGGCACCAACGACCTCATCCAGTATTTGCTCGCCGCCGACCGCAACAATCCCAAGGTCGCTCATCTGTACGAGGCGCTGCATCCAGCGGTCATTTCCGCTATCGCCGAGGTCGTCAACGTCGCGCGCGCCGCCGACAAGGAGGTCTGCCTGTGCGGCGAGATGGCCAGCGACCCGCTCGCGACGCTCCTGCTGGTCGGGATGGGCCTCGACGAACTCAGCCTGAGCCCGCTGTTCATTCCTGTCGTGCGTAAGGTCATCCGCGAGGTCGATTACCAGACCGCCCGCCTGATCGCGCGCGAAACCCTCCAGATGGCCAGCGTCCAGGAAGTCAAAGGCTACCTGGTCGAGCGCTACCGCGACCTCGGCCTGATCAACCTCGTCGAAATGTACCGGTAGAGACCCTTCGCGTCCACTTTACCCTCGACTTCCGCCCGGTTTACGTGGTTCAATGAATTGTTGACAGTGCCGGTCGAGATTTGGTTACATTAATCTCTGACCGAGCGGTTAGAAACTCCCCCTGATTACGTGTGATGGGTGGGCGGGGTCGGTGGGCAAGCAAAAGCAGAGGATTTATTCATGGTATTTCTTGTATGTTTAGGTGCATTTCTGGTCTTTGCGGCCAGCATCCTCTACTGGCTGTTGGGGACCAATCGCTACGGCAGTGATCGTCCGAGTGCCAAGCTACAGTTGACGGCCCGCGAGGGTGCGACTGCTGATGCGGCCATGAAGCCTGAGCCTTGCCGCACTATCCGTGTCTATTTCATCAAACCTTCACGGTACGACGAGGACGGCTTCGTCCAGTATTTCCGTTACGGCGTCCAGCCCAACAACACTCTGACCGTGATGACGGCGCTCAACGAGGCGTTCAACAAGCGCTATGCGGTCGAGCGCAATGTCCGCCTCGAAACGGTGATTTGGGACGAAATCTGCGACGGCATAGTCAGCCCGGAGACAATCCAGGCGATTAAAGAAAAGGCACGCGAGGACGGCGTCGAGCTTCTTATCGGGCTGGCCGGGGTACAATCGAATCAGTATCCGCGCGGCCGCGACCTCGCGCTCCAGATCGTCGCCGAGGGCATCCCCACAATGATGGGCGGCTTCCATGTCAGCGGTTTCCCCGACTCGTGCAAGTTCCTTAACGAATGCGGCGTGACGACCGTCGTTGGCGAGGCCGAAAATATCTGGGGCGATATCGTCGAGGACTTCCTGCGCGGCGAGTTGCGCCTCCACTACACGGTCACGCAGGGAATTCGCGCCAAGACCGGCCAGGAAGACATCATCGTTCCGCTCATCACCGAGTCGCTGCTGCCGGTGCTCGACGATCGCTATCTCACGCGATTTTTCAACGACACGATGACCACGCTCGACACTTCGCGCGGATGCCCGTTTACCTGCTCCTACTGCAGCGTCAAAAACGTGATGGGCCGCACGATGCGATCGCGCGAGCCGGACGCGGTCGTGAGCTGGGTGCGCGACGCATGCCGGCATCATGGGATCGAGTCGCTGTTCCTGGTCGATGACGATTTTTTCCGATCGCCGCGATGGGAGGAAATTCTCACCGGGCTGGTCGAAGTCAAAAAGGAATATCCGAAGCTCTCCTTCATGATGCAGGTGGATGTCGATGCGTCATGCTACGCGAACGTCGCCGAGGGCGAGACCGAAACCGCCAAGCATCGCCGCAGCAAACGCTTCACCGAGCTCGCGGCGGCCGCCGGATGCTACCAGGCGTTCGTCGGAATCGAGTCGCTCAATCCCGACAACCTGAATTTCGCGACCAAGTATCAGAACACCGACGATCGGCAGGGCAAAGGAAAACTCGAGGCGGTGCGCGCGCATGTGATCGACAAATATCGGCGCGTCGTCAATAACTGGCACAAGGTCGGCGTCTCGGTGCATGCCGGCTACATGCTGGGATTCCCGTTCGACGGCCCCGATTGCGGACGCGTCGCCGCCGCGACGCTTGAAAAAAATCGGCTTCGACATCGTGTCGTTCTTCATCATGACGCCACTGCCCGGCACCGAGGACCAGGTCCGCTTCACCAAGGAAGGCGCCATCATCGACTGGGATTTCAATCAGCTCGACTCGCAGCACGTCACGCTCAAACACGACAAGCTCGACAAGGAAAGCTGGCTCGGCGCATATCGCGACGCATACACAGGCTTCTACTCGATCCCGCGCTTCCTGCACACGATGTTCACCGTATGCGCCGGCCGCGGACTCGACGCGGAAGCGCGCAAGGGCGTGCTCCGTCAGTTCACCTATTATTTCTTCAGCTACCGCCAGGGACGGCATCCGATGGTCGGCGGGATCTGGCCGATCCGCCGCCGCGACGTCCGCCGCGCTGCCGTGACCGACGACGAGGCGCGCCGCTTCTACCTCGGCGGCAAGCGCTTCGACGCAATCCTGCGCGGCGACAGCAACGAAGGATTCGCCGGCGCCCCAGCATAAGTACAACGACAATCACGAACTTATCCAATACCGGCGCGATCCATCTCAGGATCGCGCCGGTATGCTTTTGCGCTATTGAAGTGTGGTGAAATGCTCGATCGGGCTTTTCACCCCGTCGCTCTTGCCAGTCGCCTGCATGGAATCGACTGAGTAGTAGTAGGTTGTTCCCGGACTAAGGCCCAACACACGCACGCGGAAAATCGTATCCGGATGGCTTTGGTTCAGCCTGATGGGCGATTTCGCCATCTGGTTCAAATTCTGTGGATTTGTACCGTAGTGCACGACGCCCAAATGCTCGTCGGTACCTCCGGGGTTGTTGCTGGTCCACTTGATAATCGCCCAATTGCTCTTGGCCAATTCGAGCGACGGCCCTTGAGTTATCTTGACGTGACCGGCATTGCTTTTGGCCGGAACAGTTAGCTGCGCAGAGATCGGATTTGCGAACAACAGATTGGCCGCGAGAATCCCAGTCGCCAATCCCAAAAGCACTCTCTTCATATTTCAAAGCTCCATTCGGGATTCGCTCCGGCTCGTCCGCCCGCATCTGCGAGACGGACGAGCCGGGGAGGCGATCTTTTGCCCTATGGTATGGCGGGCGACGGCAAAGGCGATGCCTGGCAAACCGCCGCTGCGCACGGCGGCAGAGGCGGAGTCGGGATGAGACTGCTATTGCCTTGTGTGTCGGCCGTACCGCCCGTCATACAAGTACCGGTAAAGGTACCGATGTCGGGATACGTTGTCGTGAAGCCATCACTCAGCGTCTGCAGGAAGGCAACAATCTGGTTCTCCTCAGTGTCAGTCAGGCCGAGGTTCCCTACAGTCATATCGATATTGTTCGCGACCTCGGGCTCCGGCCAGCAGTTTACCCTTTCGATCAGTCCCAAATCAGAGCAGTGTCCTGAAGTGACGGGCTCCGGATACATGTCGCGCGTGTTGTAGAAGTGCACCAGTTGTTTCAAGCTCTTGATGTAGCCGTTGTGAAAAAACTCCTTCTGGAAGTAGGGTCCGGGTGCCTCGGTGGTGGGGCACTGTGTCGGCGCCAGGCCTACATCGCGCGCCGTCGACGTCTGGAACTGCCCGTCGGTCATCGGCGCATATTGGGTCCATTCCGAGTTTGGATTATCGGCAGAGCCGAAGCCGCTTCTCAGGAAAGTGCCGAATCCCAAATCACGGTACCCGAAGCCTAAAGGATTCGGCGTGAAGCCGTAGAAGTCCGGCGTGGTCTGATAGAAGAAAGCATCTCTTGGGTTGAGCGGCAGACCTAGATTCGAGTAGCCGAAGCAGGTGAACAGAGGCCGCGTAGACGGTGGGGTACCGGTGTCGGTCTGCCCCGCCGTCAGGGTGGTGGATACTCCGTCGAGATGGCACGAATTGCAGTTGCCTTTGCCGTTGAAAAGCCGGTAGCCCGCCATCTCGTCAGACGACAGGGTCGTTTTTCCCGCAACAAAGGCATCGAACTTCGAGCTGAAGGCGCTGACCCTGATTGACCGCTCGTAGAAAGAAACGGACTGCGCCCAATGATCGTAATCGTTGTTGGCCTTGGTCCGGTCCTCGGGCTTCAGCTCAACTGGCTCGACGTTCGTGCCGAACACCGCGGCCCCTCCCGGGGTTTCGCAGATACTCTCGGTGTTGTTCGGGAACTTGATATCGGAGAGGGAACCGGCGCCCCATACCGCCTCGAACAGAGGTGCGTAAATAGACTGGGATATCCGGTACGCGATGCAAGCGGTATCGGGGAAGCCCATTTCCTGGGTATCAACCGGGGGACCCTGCGCCTGCTGAGCGTCAGGACTCTGCAGTTTGTAACCAGTCGCTCGTCCGTCCCAGAAGTTTCCGCCAAAGAACGCGGCCAAGGGCGGGGGCGGAGTCGCAACCAGTGTCGGGTCGAGCTCGAGCACAGGGAAATCTGGCGAGTATGTGTATCGTTGCGCGGTCCGCTTTCCGGCTCTGAAGTGAAAGGTTCCGGGATATGCGATCATCGTCAGGTTGACCGACGGGATCGGCCCACTGAAGCCGGCGTACGGCATGTGGCAGGAACCGCAAGCCACATTCCTGAAGGGCGATATGTTCTGATCGAAGTTCAGCACTTTGCCGAGAACTTCTATTGTTTGATATCCGCTGCCGTGAATAATCGGTGGGTTACCGGTAAACGTGAGCGGTGGCAACGTCGCAGCCTCACCGAGGGCCTCACCTTCGATGAAAGCCACTTCGCGCTGAACCCTCGTAAGCTCAGAAGTAAGATCGGGCGGAAGAATGCCGGGCGGATACGGGTTGTAAATCATCGGGGATGGTGTCGCGATGGGTTTTTTGGCCGATGTTGGCCGAGAACTCATCAAAAGCGTAGCTACGAGGATCGCACAGGCCGCCGACAGTGGTATCAATCTCATTCGTTTCATGACCGGACTCCTCCACGAAACTTTTAGTTGAGACTCTGGGCGCAATTCTTCGCTGGAACTACTTGACGCGTAGCACCTCGTTATCGACTGGACGCTGGATTTCTGCGCGGCGGCGGAGGCTGGATACGTCTCTACGTCCAAACCTGATCGGGTGAGTGAATTGGAATCGTGTACCTTGCTTGCCGGAACGACTGTTCACTCTGGAATCTCCAGAGCGACTGGCTAGCAACTTTGCAAGCTGATTTCTGGACGGCCCTGTTGTTCCTCCGGGACGTCGCTCGCGAAAGGCTCGCGAACTGCTGATTCAGACCAATCGGTTAATGCAGAAATATGCGGAACTGGCTAACATACTGCTCAAACCTGATCTGACTTCTTCGGGTGAAGAAGCACGTTCGCTACTAAATAGACTTGTAGTCCTCTGTCGAAATTGCGTCAATATAAATTGCGGGAAGACTGTTGGCTGTGGCGGTTCGAAATGACCAGCAAGAAAAGAGACGGGCGCGTCGGGTTTCGGCTTTATCTGATCACTGATCGGCACGTGGTTAAGAGTGGCGACCTTGATTCTGTTTGCGAAGCTGCGCTGTCGGCGGCGCCATCCGGGTCGGTGGCGTTGCAGCTGCGCGAGAAGGATTTGCCGGCGCGTGAACTTTATGAGCTGGCGTTGCGGCTTCGCCAGATTTGCACGCGCGCTGGTGCTCTACTGATGGTGAACGATCGGGTCGATATAGCAATTGCCGCGAACGCCGACGGGGTTCATCTGCCGTTCGACTCGATTGGCGTCAGCATGGCGCGCAAGCTGCTCGGCCCTGCGCGACTCATCGGAGTGTCGAGTCACTCACCGCCGGATGTTTCCGGCGCCGCGCGCGAGGGGGCTGATTTTGCGGTCTTTGGACCTATCTTCGATCCGATTTCGAAGCCGGCCGAGCGGCCTGCGTGGGGTGCAAGCGGGCTTGGCGCGGCTTGTCGCGCCGGCGCGATTCCAGTTTTTGCACTAGGCGGAATCACGCCCGAGCGCGCGCGCGAGTTGTTCGATTCTGCCGATCCGGATGCGAGGCCGGCGGGAGTTGCGTCAATCGGTGCGATCTTCGCGGCCGACTCGCCTGCTCAAGCTACCGCGGCGATGCTGTCGGCGTTGCGATGACCGACTTCCCTGCGGCGAGGAGCGTGTCGGGCCGCGGCATCTCGCGATAGTAAGGCGACGTAAAGATCCATCGCACGACGCCATTTCGATCGACCACAAAAAACGCCGGTATCGCATTGTCGGGCTCGCCATTGCGATGATGTTGCACGAGGCCGAGCGCGGCGATGAGCGATTCGCTGTTGTCGCTTAGCAATGGGATTTTCGTGCGGAGAAATCCCGCGAGCATCTTCGATCGCTCGACCTGATCGGTGCTGATAGCAAGCGTATCGATGCCGGCCCGCCGAAATTCGTCGAGGTGTGCGGTTAGTTCGGCGAGTTCGAAACGCGCGAACGGGTCGTAGTCGCCTCGATAGACATAAATTAACGTGGCGTTCGCGTCGGAGGCCGGGCCGTGATGAATCGAGTCGTTCTGATCGGTGAGCGCGAAGCTTGGGAATTGTTGTCCGACCGCTATCTTCAGCGTAAACGGCGGATTGAGCGTCGCGCGCATCACGTAACTGACGAAGCGGCCGCCGCCTGCGCCGACTACGATGCATGCGAGGAACGCGAACAGGCCGAACCCGAGCTTGGCGTGCGGCGAATAGAGTCCTAGCGCGAGTCGGAGTCCTGCAATCGATAGCACCATCGCGGCTGCGAGGATCGCGAATGCGGTCCATGGGACTCGATCGTGGATGCCCATCCACGGCACCGACCAGAACGACACCAGCACATATTCGTAGAGGCCGAAGCCCGACGCGATCAGGATGAGAGCGCCGATTGCTCGAAATGGTTGGAACGGCGGCGTGACCCAGGGCTCTTCATAGAGTTCAGGCGCACGATCATCGCGTGCACGGCGGCCCGCGCCACTGAAGACGTTGCGATCGACCGGCTCCGACGTGGTCATCAGTTGAGTATCCGAATTTTCAACTCGGCGAAGGTGAGCAGATCGACGCCTTGCTGCTGCAATTTTTCGTGGAAGGTTGGCGACTCGGTGCCGACGATGGCGACAGCGTCCGTGATGATGTGCAGTTTCGGGCCGACGCCGATGAGTGCGGCGATCTCGCGAGCGACGCATCCCTCGGTGTACACGCCATACATCACGATGTCTTGATACGGGCGCAGGACCAGCCGCAGAATCGCGCTCAGGTGCGCGTTGTCGGCGAGCTTTTCAAACTGCTGGCGCCGAAAAACGATTTCTCCGTCGTGATCGAGGATCTGCTTGATTTCGTCGGGCGTGTATTCCCGGTTCTCCAGCATCAGTGGATTGAGCGGTTTGGTTTCATCGATCTTTTGCTGGCCGGGTGTGCCCGCCATGCAATGATCAGGATAGGGACCTCCCCAGCTTTTCAGTTGAGGATCGCCGGGAACGTGGCAGTCGACCGAGCAGACGATTTTAACTTTCTGATCGCGAGCGAGATCGGTAATCGCCTTCCAGGTGGGCACCAGATTTTCCGCGCCCTCGATGTGAAATTTTCCGTCGTGCAGAATGAAATCGCGCTGCGTGTTGATGTCGTAGAAGATGGTTTGATCGGCTTTCATCAGATTGCTCAGAAGTGTTCGGGCTCGTGCGGACGGCGATTGTCGCATTCCAGCTGCAAGGTCAGATGATGGATATCGAACTTGGTCTGCAACAGATGACACATATCTGCGAGCACTCGATCGCGGTCCGCGCCGACAGCGACCACCGCATGCGCCGACAGCGCGATTTGCCGGGTGGTCAGGCACCAGACGTGAAGGTCGTGCACTTCCTCGGTGCCGCTGACGGCGAGCAGGTCGGTGCGCATCTCGTCGAGATCGATATGTCGCGGCACCGATTCCATCAGGATGTCCACGCCCTCGCGCACCAGGCCCCACGAGCCGTATAGCACGAGGACTCCTATCAATATGCTCACTGCGGGGTCGGCCTGCATCCATCCGGTGAAATAATTCAGCGCGCCGGAAGCGAGCACGCCGATTGAGCCGATGAGATCGGAGATGACGTGGAGGAATGCCGCGCGCATCGCCATTCCATGCTGGTGACCGCCGTGCGTCTCGGTCGAAGTCATCCACGCGGAGAAGGAGTTTACGCATATTCCGATGATTGCGATCGCCATCACCGCCAGCCCTGAAACCGGGCGGGGGTTTCTCAGCCGCCCGAACGCTTCGATCCAGATGAAGACCACGAGAACCCAGAGAAACAGGCCGTTGAGCAGCGCGCCGAGGATTTCGGCGCGAAGATAGCCGTAGGTTTTCGCTGGCGATGCGGGCCGCGTCGAGATCCATAACGTCAGCAGGCCCAGGCAGAGCGCGGCGATGTCGGTGAGCATGTGGACCGCGTCGGACAGCAGCGCGAGGCTTCCGGTCAGGTAGCCGCCGACGAGTTCGGTCGCGAAATATGCGGAGGTGACGCCGAGGACGATCAGCAGGCGGCGCTGATCCGATCGTGCATGTGAATGCACGACCGGTGCGTGATTGTCGGTCGGAGTCGCCATCGCTTAATCATAATGGATTAGCGAGAAGCAATTCACTGGCGCGAGACGCTCGCGTCCCTTGAGCGAGTCGAGCTCGACCACGAATGCGCATCCGATCACGTTGCCGCCGATTTTCTGGATCAGTTGCAAGGCGGCCGCCGCGGTGCCGCCAGTCGCGAGCAAGTCGTCAACCAGCAGCACGCGACCTTTGCCGGCGAGAGCGTCCTGATGCATTTGCAATGTCGCGCTGCCGTACTCGAGGTCGTACGCCTGGTCGTAAGTGTGGAATGGGAGTTTGCCGGGCTTGCGCGCGATCGCCAGGCCGACACCCAATCGATACGCGACCGGCGCTCCGACGACGAAGCCGCGCGACTCGATTCCGACCACGGCGTCAACTTTGCCCAGATACGGCGCGGCCAACTGATCGACTACTGCGGCGAAACCGCGCGCGTCGGCGATCAGCGGAGTGAAGTCCCTGAACATTATTCCGGACTTGGGAAAGTCGGGGACATTGCGAATGAGTTTTTTTATTTCTTCGACAGTCATCCTTGATTCCATCGCACAGATTGTCGCCCGCAGTCGCGAGTGTTGGTCAAAGATACTAGCTGCCGCCGGCTGCGGCAAAGCTTATTCCGGTGTCGGTCGCGGGCTCGGGCAGATAGGCGAGCGGATTTTGCGCGACGTTGTCGCGGCGTACTTCGAAGTGAAGGTTGGCGCCGGTGGTACGTCCAGTGCGTCCGATCGCGCCGATTTCCTGTCCGCGAGCGACGCGCACGCCTTCGACTACAAGGTTGCGTTCGTTGTGTCCGTAAACCGTAGCGTAACCGTCATCGTGACGAATTATCACGGTGTTGCCGTAGCCGTGGAGCGTGCCCGAGAAGATCACGACGCCGCTGTCGGCGGCCAGCACCGGAGTGCCGACCGGCGCCGCGATATCGACGCCGCTATGCATCGCGCCGTTGCGGATTCCGAATCCCGACGACACCACGCCTTGTTGCACCGGCCACAGGAACTGCCGCGAGGCGCGCTCGCCGGCGTAACGATGCACTCCGCTCGACGCAGTGCCGATTGCCGCGCTTCGGTACGCGCCCGGAATTGTCAGGATCTGTCCGACGCGCAGCTCGCGCGGATCGCTGAGTCCGTTCGCCGTCATCAAGCGGCCGGCGCTGACGTGGTATTCGTTCGCGATGTGATAGACGGTTTCGCCCGCGACGACGACGTGAGTGACGGGACGCTGCGAAACGGCGGGAATGTAGGTGGAAGGCGGCGAACTGTCGCCGCATCCTGCAAGCGCAATCGAAACTGCGAGCGCGAACGCGACGCCCGCGCGCGAAATCCAGCGCAAATGTACGCTCCCCGACTCGGTCACTTCATCCGCCGTCCGTCACCGCCCCGCACCACATCCCTGCGGGTCCGCGAGATACGAAATATCAGTGCATTAATCCTGGAAGCCGAGCTTGCCGGTCATCTTAACGAACCTGCACTCGCCGAAATATTCCTCGTTCCAGCGCCCGGTCTTGCGGCTGATACGCACCAGGGTCTGGAGTTCGTCTTCGCCGATCGGCGCGATCAAGCGTCCTTGTGGCGTCAACTGATTCAGCAAAGGTAGCGCGATTCCGGGCATCGCCGCCGTCACCATCACGACGTCGAAGGGTGCCTCTTCGGGCCATCCGTCCGATCCGTCGCCGCGTCGAAGATGGACGTTGGTGACGCCGATGGAATTGAGAATCACGCGGGCGCGATCGTGAAGATGAGCGTTGAACTCGATCGAATAAACTGTGCGCGCGAGCCGCGCGAGCACCGCGGTTTGATAGCCGGAGCCGGTGCCGACTTCGAGAACTTTCTCGGCGCCAGTGAGTTCAGCGACCTCGCTCATCAGCGCGACCATGTACGGCTGAGAGATCGTCTGCGAATCGCCAATAGGCAGCGGGCCGTCGTCGTATGCGTGATCGTGAAGTTCGGCAGGAAGGAATCGGTGGCGCGGGACGGTGCGCATCGCGTCGAGCACGCGCGGTTCCTTGATGCCGCGGCGTTCGAGCTGCTCGAGCACCATCCGCTCGCGCGCACTTTCGAGGTCAGTCGCCATCGCAAGCATCATTATACAGATACGCCGGCCAACGATTAAGGTATCAAGGTAGATCGCGCGATGCGGAATTTCGCGACGTTTTGGCGCACTGGAGATATAAAAATGCCGTTTTTCGATTCAGCGGGCATCAAAATTCACTACTCCGATGTCGGTGCGGGCGAGGCGATCGTGCTGGTGCACGGGTTTGCTTCGACGGTCGAGCACAACTGGGGCGGCACCGGGTGGATCGCGGCGCTGTCGGAGAAGTATCGGGTGATTGCAGTTGACGTGCGTGGGCACGGACTCAGCGACAAGCCACACGAACCCGGTTCGTACCGCTACGCGAGCATGGGCGCGGACGTGACGCGGCTGATGGACCATCTTGGAATCGAGCGCGCTCTTCTGATGGGCTATTCGATGGGCGCGAGCATCGCGATCGAACTGATGCTGTCGAATCCGGAGCGCTTCCGGGCGATCGTCCTCGGCGGAATCGCGTACGACGATGGTCTCGAAGACAAAGCGGATCGCGACGCGATTTCGGAGGCCTACCGCGCCGAGGATCCTGCGATGATCAAAAGTCCGGTGGCAAAAGCGTATCGACGATTCGCAGAGTCGATGCCCAACGACTTAAAGGCGTTGGCGGCACTGATCGACGCGGACCGATCGCCATTCGATCCCGCCAAGCTCGCGGCAGTGCAGATGCCGGTGCTGATTGTGGTCGGATCAAACGACAACGCGATTGGAGATCCGAAGCCGCTGGCAAAGATGATCCCGGGAGCGCGACTAATGATGCTCGAAGGCCGCGATCACATGACGGCGCCGGCCGATCCGCAGTTCAAGGAAGTGGTGCTCGAATTCTTTGGTGCCGCGCCCCAGTAAAGGAGGCGAGTTCCTTATTCTGACTATAGCAGAAATGCTATAATCAATCGAGCAATAAGTGCTGGCTTTGGAGTGACGCGCAGACGCGCGAGATCCTTCGCTGCGCTCAGGATGACGGAGAAAGGCAATCGCGATTCGTGTCATTCTGAGCGAAAGCTGCTGTAGCGAAGAATCTCGCCTGACGCTCTGGCGTCAGGCCTTAGATGTCCAGGCATTCTTATGAGGAATCTGTCAGTAAAGAAAAAGATGCTTGCGGATCATGAAGTGCGCAGAGCATACGCCGCTCTGGACGAAGAATTCGCACTTGCGCGTGAGCTCATCGCGGCACGCGTTCGCGCGGGATTCACCCAGGCCGAGCTCGCGCGCCGGATGGGCACGACTCAGTCGGCGATTGCGCGGCTAGAGAGTGGCGCGCGGTTGCCAAGCGTCAAGACGCTTCTCCGGTTCGCGAAGGCTACCGATTCGCGACCGATCATTAAACTGTTAGCGGCGTGAAGGCCGACGGGACGTTCTATGCGGCAGCCGAGCGCCTGTTCATTTAGCACTGCTCAAGAAGTTTGCAGCAAGCGGAACTCCTAGTCGTCGATCGATAGGCGGTCTGGTTGGAGTTTTGGCGTTGGTCGGTAGCGCAAAATGAAATCGCCCGCATTGTAAGCTGCATTGTTTAGAAATTGATCGAAGTCGGACCTTCTTACCTGACAATTCAATTTGCAAGGCTGCTAAGGCCTCTCTGCTAACGAGTCCTACAACTCACTTTTGCTGTTTGAACGACTGCTAGTGGCATAGTTCGTGCTGCCGTCCGCGCAAGAGATCTTACTGGGGGGATCGTAGAACTAGCCGGGGAGACGAGCGCAACCCGAGCCCAAACACAAAGGTGTAAGGATGGCCGAATCAACAGAGCCTAAGATGAAACCGACCTTGGGATTGACCGGAGTGACGGTCAACGCGATGGCGCTGATTGCGCCGGGAGCCTTCCTATGGATTACGTTTGTAGTCCAGGCGGGCTATGCATACCCGTCCGGAATGGGCATGTGGGCGGGAATCTTTTTCGCCGTCGTGCTTGCCTACGCTACCGCGGTTTCGTACGCGGAGCTCGCGAAACTCTACCCCGGAGCGGGTAGCTCGTATCTCTTCGCGGAGAAGGCATTCCTTAATACCACGCACGCGTACAGATTCGCTCGAATCGCGAAGTTCGTCACGGGCTGGGCGTCGCACCTTTACTACTGGGTTTACCCCGGCGTGATGGTGGCGACGATCGGCATCATGATCGGATACATCGTCGGTAGCATAGCTCCGAATTATATGAACGCTGGAGTTCCCGGTCCTGTGTTCATGGCTCTGATCGCGGTTATCTCCGCCTACGCAATCTCGTGGATAGCATATCGGGGCGTGGTCGGCTCCACGATGGTCAATCTGGTGATCAACATAATCCAGTGGGTCGCGCTGCTGTTTTTCACCGCGCTTGCGATAGCGTACCGGCTCGGACATCCCGAGGGATCCACCGGTATGGCTCTCGATGGCACCAGCAAGGTGTTGCACTACGCGTTCAGTGGCGACGCGCCGGCGCATCCAAGCGCGCTCTCGGTAATCCTGCCGCACAATTTAAACTGGATGATGCTGCAAGCGACGATCGCAATCCTGCTGCTGGTCGGCTTCGAATCGATTACCTCTCTGGGCGAGGAAGCCAAGAACCCCACGAAGGACATCCCACGCGGCGTACTTCTCTCGATCACAATCCAATGCCTGTTCATGTACATGATCGAGTACTTTGGCGCGAATTACTTCATGAATAGCGCCTACAGCCTGGCCGATGCGAAAGGCTCGGCTGCGCCGATCGGCGACATGATGGTCATCATCGGAAATACTCTGCTCAACGGCCATGGCCAGGCATTCATGCTGCTCGAAGCGCTGACGGTGTTCCTCGCGCTGATCGGCACCACGTTAAGCTGCATCAACACCGGTGCGCGAGTCACCTACGCGATGGGCCGTGACGAAGAGGTGCCTGAACACTTCGGCATGCTGCACGGTGACAACTTAACGCCTCATCGCGCGATCTGGACACTAGCGACAATATCGGCAGTGCTAGGGGCGTTCGCCGCGCTGTTTTTCTTTTGCGGCCCCGCAGCTCCCGATGACAAGACCATCGCCACGCTGCCACATACTATTTGGTACGCGCTCGGCATTGGATCTAACGCGACGCTAGCCTCGCTCCCGAACGGACTCTCGCTGGTGACCCTAATTTCAAACTTCGGAACGTTCGGGCTCTACGGACTGACCAACATTATCTGCATAGTGGCCTTCCGTGAACACAACGAATTCAACGGCTTCAAGCACATGGTGGTCCCGGTATTTGGAGCGCTCGCCAACTTCGCCTGCATGGCGTTTTACGTCATCGGGCCACTAGAAGGGCTCGGCAGTTGGAAGGAGCCGATTATCGCGGTAGTGCTGTCGGTCGTTTGGGGAGTCTACGGAGCTTATTATTTCTCGCGCAACTCGAAGAAGCTTGGAAGGGATACGCTATCGGCGAAAGCTAATCCGGCTTGATCAAATCCGTGCCTCCGCTGTGCGGGTCGGCCTCATCACCAATGGTTTTACGGGAAGCCGGCGGGACCACCCGCACCAACTTGTCAGCTATAGGCTGCGGCCCGGGTAGAGACCAGGACTTATTGGACGACGACCTTTTGTACCGTCAGAATCCTGGCGTCGTCGCCAAAGGCGCGACGTAGGTCCTCTGCTTCCATCCATGCCTCATCTTCGTCGTCAGTCTCTACGAGTAGTCCCATCTGCTTGCCGCCATAACTGACACTGACGTAGTGCCATTGGCTATCGAGCAAGCCGGGTTCGTCGTTAGATGTTTGGCCCATTCCCGCCGCACCGCTGTTTCTATTCATCTGTCGCCTACGTTTGAGGGTTTAGAACCCTATTGTTTCGTGGATCGTCTCGGTCAAATCGCCCGGCTTGAAGGCGGCGATCACCAGCAGGAATTGTTCGAAGGTCATGCCAAGATGACGAAATCCGCCTTGGCAAAAAAGAAAGGCGTAAAGGTCCAGGACTTCGTCGCGGATAGCGATTGGCATGCTGGGCGTCGTCGATGCGATCGGAAAGTTTCGCAGATCGGGGACGCCGATCTTTTCATCAATGACTCTGAAACGCTTTACTGCTACCGGTTTGGTCCTGACCGCTGGCAACTGCGAAGGGCTGGCTTCTGGTGACATTTTGGTTTCCTCCCAAAACATGTCTTCCGCGATTCGAGATGGCCGCGATCATGCGTTTTCGATCGCCAAGATCGCTCCAATTGACTCCATTGACGGGTAAAACCGAGAACTCGGTCGGAAAGTTGGCCAGCACACGAGCCGAGAAATCGGCCGACGATAGTTGCGGATAGATCGTCTGCAGGATTTCACTCTCGGCCGCGCCACCGAAGAACGGTTGGATCCCCGAGAACACCTCGTACAATTCGGGAATCGCCCTGGCAATTAGAAATAGCAGGGTGGCGGGATTCGCGATCAGAACGAAGCTGTTCCAGAGATAGTTGCGGTCGTACAGTTCGCGCGCGACTTCGGCCGAGGGCTTCTCGAGAAAGCGACGAATCCGGCTGATCTTGCCGATGCCGACATCAGGCAGCGCCAACGGCGATCCGGGTTCGATCCAGCCGTACTCGGTTTCCGGGCCATCCGGCGCGATCCCGAGCAGCACCGTCAACTGTGGTGAACGATTTACGGCACGGACCGCGGTGGCGACATGGAGCATGAAAGCAGCATCGTCGCTGACGTAGTGGTCGGAGGGAAAGATCGCCACCGGGCCCGTGCGTCCGGCCTCTACCAGGCGAAGCAACGCACACAGGATCGCGGGGGCCGTCCCGCGATTTTCAGGTTGGATGAACAGATTTCTGGCCGCAGTTCCGTTGAGCAGCGGCAAGTAGTACTTCCGATGGGCACGATTGAGCACGGTCAAGGTTCGCTCGGGAGGCACCAGCAGCGAGACCCGGCGCATCGTCTGTTCGAGCAGCGTCTCACCGTCGAACAGCGGACAGAACTGCTTGGGCAGGTGATAGCCGTAAACTTCACGGGTGAAGGAGCTGAGGCGCACACCCTCACCCCCGGCAAGAATCACGGCGGAGTAGTTGGAGTCAGCTGAATACGAGGTTGTGAGAAAGTTTGGTTCCGATTTGTCGTTGTGAATAGCCGTGCCTGCTCCGGGCATTTTAACTATCCTCTCCCTCGATGCTCGATCGGGCGCGTCAAACAAAAAATTTTCAACTTCGGATTCTGCAGATTGAAGCAATCCACGTGCCGTAATTTTCCGTAGGCGTTCCTAGCAGAACACTTTTAGTAAGTTGTGTAATCGGTAGTTTTTTCTCTACCACCGCTGGTTCACGATTCTCGGTTTCGCTAAGTGGCGCGACCTTGAGACTCACCTCTCGTCTGTGTAAAAAATTCCTGATCGCCTCGAAAGTTGTAAGTTTTACCCACCGATCTCGCAAAAACCTAGGTGTTTGCCAACTTTTTGTTGGCCTTGCTCTTGCTGATTCTGGCGTAAGCAAAAAAACGTTTTCGCGAGAGAAAATACTCCGCGCCCTTGAAAAGTCTTTGTCCGATGAATGGCACAAGATGAATGGCACAATCAGAACGATGCCCGGCAACCCTTACCCCCAGGGAGCCAACTGGGATGGAGCGGGTGTAAACTTTTCGCTCTTCAGCGAAAACGCGACTGGCGTCGAGCTTTGTCTTTACGATGATCGCGACAGCAATCTCGAAATCTCGCGAATCGCGATCACTGAGCGGACAGACAACGTATGGCATATCTATTTGCAGGGCGTGAAGCCGGGGTTGCGATACGGCTATCGCGTCCACGGCCCTTACGATCCGAACAACGGGCAGCGTTTCAACCCCGCGAAATTGCTGGTTGACCCCTACGCCAAGTCGATCGACGGGTTCCTACAATGGGACGACTCTCTGTTCGGCTATACGATCGGCCATCCCGACGAAGACTTGAGCCGCGACGATCGCGACAGTGCGCCGTTCGTTCCAAAGAGCATAGTCGTCGATCCTTATTTCGACTGGCGCAACGATTCCCTGCTGCACATCCCGTGGCATGAGACGATAATTTACGAGCTGCATGTCAAAGGCTTCACGATGCTGCATCCCGAGATACCGTCCGACCTGCGCGGCACCTACGCCGGACTCGCGCATCCGGCGGCGGTTGAATATCTCAAGAAACTTGGAATCACCTCAGTCGAGTTGATGCCGATCCATCACTCGGTCGCGGATCGCCATCTGTTGGACCGCGGTCTCACCAACTATTGGGGATATAACTCGCTGGGATTCTTCGCGCCGGACGCGCGCTTCTCAGCCGCGGGCAGTGCAGGCGATCAGGTGGCTGAATTCAAGAACATGGTTCGCACCCTGCATAGCGCCGGCCTGGAAGTAATCCTGGACGTGGTTTACAACCACACCGCGGAGGGCAACCATCTCGGCCCGACCGTCTGCTTCAGAGGCGTCGATAACACGGCGTACTATCGGGTCGTCGACGGGCAACCGCGTTACTACATGGATTACACGGGGTGCGGCAACACCTTGAATATGCGCCATCCGCGATCGCTCCAGTTGCTGATGGACAGTCTGCGGTACTGGGTCACGGAAATGCATGTCGATGGATTCCGATTCGACCTGGCGGCGGCATTGGCGCGAGAACTTCACGAAGTCGATCGTCTCGGCGCGTTCTTCGATATCATCCACCAGGACCCGACCTTGTCGCAGGTAAAGCTGATCGCGGAGCCGTGGGATTTGGGCGAGGGTGGCTACCAGGTCGGCAATTTTCCGGTGTTATGGTCGGAATGGAACGGCCGCTATCGCGATTGCGTCCGCGACTATTGGCGCGGCTCCGATCAAGGTATCGCCGAGTTCGCATCGCGTCTGACCGGCAGTTCGGACCTGTACGAAGCGGGCGGCCGCCGTCCTTACGCCAGCATCAATTTTCTAACCGCTCATGACGGTTTCACTTTGAACGACCTGGTCAGTTACAACGAGAAGCATAACGAAGCCAACGGCGAGGAGAATCGCGACGGCGAGTCCAACAATCGCTCCTGGAATTGCGGCGTTGAAGGTCCGGCCGGTGACAACCGCGAGGTCAATGTGCTGCGAGCGCGTCAGAAGCGAAATTTTCTCGCCACGCTATTCCTGTCGCTAGGTGTTCCGATGCTGCTGGCCGGCGACGAATTCGGCCGCTCGCAACAGGGCAACAACAACGCTTACTGCCAGGACAATGAGATTTCGTGGCTGGACTGGGACAAGGTTGATACGAAGCAACTTGAGTTTGCCAAAGAGATAATCGAGTTTCGAAAGGCGCATCCGGTATTCAGCCGCCGAAAATGGTTCCAGGGAAAATCAATTCGCGGCAGCGATGTGAACGACCTGGCGTGGTTCCGTCCCGATGGAGAACAGATGTCCGACGAAGACTGGGGCGTCGGTTTCGCGAAGTCGTTGGGAGTGTTCTTCAACGGCGACGGAATCTCCGAGGCTGACGCCGCAGGCCGTCGCGTGCTCGATCAATCCTTCTATCTAATTTTCAACGCGCACTGGGAACCCGTCGAGTTTGTCCTGCCGCCCGAAATCTGGGGACAGAGCTGGACCCGGGTCCTTGATACCAGGAACGGCGACGCGCCCGCCGAGGATAACTGGCAGCGTGCGGCTGGCACCAAAATAAATATAGAATCGCGATCGCTAGTCGTGATGTGCCGTGTTGCATGAACCGCTATCCACTTACCGCGTCCAGTTGAATAGTCAGTTCGGTTTCGACGATGCGGCAAAGATAATTCCGTACCTGGAAGAACTAGGGATTGACCATCTCTATTCTTCGCCCTTGTTTCAGGCCGCGCCAGGCAGCACTCACGGCTACGACGTAGTCGATCACTCGAAGGTCAGCCGTGACTTGGGCGGCGATCGAGCGTTCGACAGAATGTGCGCCGCGCTCGAGCACTCGAAGATGGGCCACCTGCTCGACATCGTGCCGAACCACATGGCGATCGACCGCGAGAATCCGTGGTGGTGGGACGTGCTCGAGAATGGTCCGTCGAGCGCCTACGCGGAATTCTTCGACGTCGATTGGGAGCCGCCGGAACGACGCATCCATAACGTCGTGCTGATGCCGGTGCTCGAGGACCAGTACGGCGTCCTGCTCGAGGCGGGAAAACTGAAAGTCGTTCGCACCGTTCATACCTTCGAAGTACATGACGGCAATCGCGTGTTCCCGGTGGGGCCGCGGTCGTTGTGGCAGATTCTCGCGCCGGCGGCGCAAAAATGCGGTAGCGACGCGCTGGCGTTTCTCGCGGACGGATTCGACGCATTGCCATCGCCGGCCTCGACCGATCTCACTAGCATCACGCGGCGCCATCGCGACAAGAAGTTGCTGGCTGACATGCTCGCCAAGCTGCTGAACGAGGACGCGGTGGCGGCGAGCGCGATTGACGACGTCGTATCGCAATTGAACGCCGATCCGGATCGACTGCACGAATTTCTCGAGCAGCAGAACTACCGCATCGCGTATTGGCGAATGGCCGCGCGCGATCTTGGCTACCGCCGCTTCTTCGATATCAACTCGCTCGTCGGTCTCAGGGTCGAGAACGAGCGCGTGTTCTACGCGACTCACCAATTGTTGATGCGCTGGGTTTCCGAGCGACGGGTCTCGGGACTCCGGATCGATCATCCCGATGGATTGCGCGATCCGCTCGAGTACTTTCAACGCTTGCGGGCCGCGTGCCCCGACACCTGGATCGTCGCCGAGAAGATTCTACTTGGCTCCGAGAGCCTTCGTGAATCGTGGCCGGTCGAAGGCACCACTGGTTACGATTTTATCAACATGGTGGGCCGGCTGTTCGTCGATCCCGCCGGCGCGCAGCCTTTGACCGACTTCTATCGCGAGTTCACTGGCGAGTCGGCTGACTATCCGGCGCTGGTTCGCGCGCGCAAACAATTCTCGATGCGCGATACGCTCGGCAGTGAAATTAATACTCTCACCGCGATGCTGCTCGACTTGTGCGAGGGTGACCGTCTTCACCGCGATTACACTCGTCACGATGCGCACGAAGTTATCCGTGCGACGATGGCGTGCCTGCCGGTTTACCGCACCTACGTTCGCGAGCCGCGCGAAGTCACTCCTGAAGACGAGTGTCAAATTTCCGCCGCGATCGAGGCCGGCAAGGCTTATCGTTCAGACCTCGACGCGCGATTGTTCGATTTCCTGCGCGATATCCTCGCGCTCCGGATCGGCGGAAAGCTGGGCAGTGAGCTAGCTCTTCGGTTTCAGCAGATCTCGGCCGCGGTCACCGCGAAAGGCGTCGAGGACACCGCCTTTTATTCCTTCAACCGGATGATCGCGCTCAACGAAGTCGGCGGCGATCCCGATTGCTTTGGCGTCACGGTTGCGGATTTCCTCGAGTGGTGCGCCCGGATGCATCGTCAATGGCCGCGCACGATGCTGGCGACCTCGACCCACGACACCAAGCGCAGCGAGGACGTGCGCGCGCGCCTTTTTCTTCTCTCGGAGGAACCCGAGCGATGGAGCCGCGCGGTTATCGAATGGGCCGCGATCAACGACCGATATCGTACCGGCGAGATGCCGGACCGAAACTTTGAATATCATCTTTACCAGTCGATGGTCGGTGCGTGGCCGATCGAAAGGTCGCGACTGCTTGCTTACGCGGAAAAGGCTGCGCGCGAAGCCAAGGTCCACACGTCGTGGACCGACCCCGTCCCTCAGTATGAGGACGCGGTGCGGAAATTTATCGATAACATCTACGACGACTACGACTTCATCGAGTCACTGAATCACTTTGTTGCTTCGCTCATTCGTCCCGGACGGATAAATTCGCTCGCGCAAACCTTGGTGAAACTGACCGCGCCCGGCGTCCCCGATTTTTACCAGGGCACCGAGCTATGGAATCTCGCGCTGGTCGATCCCGACAATCGCCGCCCACAGGATTTCGACCTGCGGCAACGGATGCTCGCCGATCTCAGAGACGCAACAGTGGAACAGGTGATGAAGCGTTTCGACGAAGGGATGCCCAAGCTGTGGCTTATCCGCAATGGACTCGCGTTGCGCAAGCAGCATCCGGAATGGTTCGGCCCGCGGGCGGGAATCGAGCCGCTCGAAGTTCGCGGCTCGCGCCGCGATCACGTCGTCGCATTCATCCGCGGCGAATCGGTCGCCACGATCGTGCCGCGATTGGTCGCGAAGCTTCGCGATGATTGGAGCGACACAGAAATCGAACTGCCGCGCGGCGAATGGACGAATCATCTGACAGGCGATCGAATCCGCGGCGGTCGCATAAAACTCGCCGAGCTGACGCATCGATTTCCAGTTGCGTTGCTCGCCCGTGAAGGAAGTCAGCCGTGAGTCGGCGCAGTGTCTGGGCGCCATCCCCGACAAAGGTCGCGATGGTCACAGAAAATGAACGCATCGAGCTGCGTCGCGACAGCGAGGGTTGGTGGCACGCCGAACTGAGTCCCGAATTGGCGCGCGCCGACTATGCGTTCAGCCTCAACGGTGGCCAACCGCTGCCCGATCCCCGTTCGCCATTTCAGCCGCACGGCGTGCATGGGTTTTCACGTCCGGTCGATCATTCGAGTTTTCAGTGGCGCAATACAAATTGGCAGCCGCGGCCGCTATCGTCGGCGATCATTTACGAATGTCACATCGGCACCCTGACGAGCGCGGGCACTTTTGATGCTGCCATCGAGCGCCTCAGCCACCTGCGCGATCTTGGCGTTACTCACGTCGAGGTAATGCCGGTGGCCGAGTTTCCCGGCGCGCGCGGGTGGGGCTACGATGGCGTCGATCTGTTCGCGCCGTATCATTCGTACGGCGGTCCCGACGCGATGAAGCGCTTCGTCGACGCGGCTCATGGGCACGGCCTCGGCGTTATTCTCGACGTCGTTTACAATCACCTGGGTCCCGAGGGCAACTATCTCGCGAAATTCGGTCCCTACTTTACTCACCGGTATCACACGCCATGGGGCGACGCGGTTAACCTCGACGATCGGGACAGCGACGAGGTCCGCCGATTCTTTTGCGACAACGCGTTGATGTGGCTGCGCGACTATCGTATCGACGGCCTTCGCCTTGACGCGATCCACGCGATCTTCGATGCCTCCGCGATTCCGTTTCTCGAGCAGCTCGGTGTCGAGGTCCATGGCCTCGAAGCCGAAGTGGGTCGCCATCTGGTGGTGATCGCGGAGAGCGATCTCAACCAGCCGCAAATCGTCACGCCGCGCGAGGCGGGCGGCATTGGCCTGGACGCGCAGTGGAACGACGATTTTCATCACGCGCTGCACACTGTCCTGACTGGCGAGACGACCGCCTACCTGGCCGACTTCGGTTCCATTTCGCAGCTCGCAAAATGTCTGACCCGCGGCTTCGTGTACGACGGCATATATTCGAAGAGTCGCCGGCGCACGCATGGCAGGGCGGTGCTCGCGCTGTCGGCGCATCGATTCATCGCATTCATGCAGAATCACGATCAGGTCGGTAATCGTGCGGTGGGCGAGCGCTTTGGACATCTCGTGACGACCGATCAACTTAAAATTTCTGCGGCGTTGCTCCTCACTGCGCCGTTCATCCCGATGTTGTTTCAGGGCGAAGAGTGGAACGCGTCGAGTCCGTTTCAGTATTTCACCGATTTTCAGGATTCGGCGCTGGCAGACTCTGTGCGCAAAGGCCGCAAAGCGGAATTCGCGTCTTTCGTCCCCGATGCGTCGAAGGTTCCCGACCCGCAGGCGCTGGATACATTCGAGCGATCGAAGCTCAACTGGGACGAGCGCGAGCGTGGAGATCATCGCGAGCTTCTGGAATGGTACCGGCAACTGATCAGTCTTCGCCGATGCGTGCGCGACTTCGAGAACGGCCACCTGGATCTGGATGCGGTCACCTTCGATGAACAAGCGCGCTGGATATGCGTCAACCGAGGCGAATCGATCGTCATTTGCAACTTTGCGGCAACTCAACAGCGCATACCGATCGCGCGCGAGGTGTCTCATTTGCAAGTATCGCTCGCATCCAAACCGGGAGTTGGCTTCGAAGATAAATCGATCGAACTGCCGGCAGCCTCTGTCGCGATCCTCGTCCCGAAAGATAGCGGTACTTTAAAGTGAGTAGCCCAATCGAAGACTACGCGCTGATCGGAAATCTGCGCACCGCCGCCCTCGTCGATCGCACGGGATCGATCGACTGGTTATGCCTTCCGCGATTCGATTCCGGCGCGTGCTTCGCGGCGATTCTCGGCACTAACGACAACGGACGTTGGCTCCTGGCGCCACAGGGCGGCGTCAAGCAAGTTCGGCGGAAGTATCGCGAAAACACCCTGATACTTGAGACCGAGTTCGAGACCGAAACTGGCGTTGCCACCGTCATCGACTTCATGCCGATCGCCGAACGCGCTGAACAAATCGATTTGATTCGAATCGTGAAGGGCATCCGCGGGCAGGTGCCGATGCGGACGGAAATAATTATTCGTTTCGACTATGGGCACACGATCCCCTGGGTGCGAAAACGCGACTATGGTATCAGCGCAGTGTCGGGGCCGAACGCGATCGCGCTGCGAACGGCGGTTCCCCTCGCCAGCAAGGACTTTACTACCGTCGGCGAATTTACTATCCGCGAAGGTCAATCAGAGACGTTCAGGTTGACCGGGTATCCGTCGCACGAAGCCGAGCCCGGCGATGCGGACCCGCTGAACATGCTATCGGTGCTGGACGAGCGATGGCGCAAATGGGCCGGCCGCTGCACTTGCCAGGGCGAATGGCGCGACCCGGTTGTCAGGTCGCTGATAACGCTGAAGGCTCTGACCTACACTCCTACCGGCGGTATCATTGCGGCGCCGACCACGTCTCTTCCGGAAGCTCTCGGCGGCCCGCGCAATTGGGACTATCGATTTTGCTGGCTGCGCGACTCTACTTTCACCCTCTACGCACTATTGATTTCTGGCTATATCGATGAGGCGCGCGCGTGGCGCGAATGGCTACTCAGAGCAATAGCAGGTCATCCGCAAGATACACAGATCATGTACGGCATCGCCGGCGAACGAATGCTCACCGAACTGGAATTGCCGTGGCTGACTGGCTATGAGAAAAGCGCGCCAGTGCGTATTGGCAACGCCGCGCATCAGCAGTTTCAACTCGACGTCTATGGTGAGGTGATCGACACTCTGCACGTCGCGCGCAAATTCAAACTGGAGCGCAACGAGGACGCATGGAGGCTTCAAGGCGCGCTGATGGATTTCCTCGAGTCAGGCTGGAAGCAACCGGATGAGGGAATCTGGGAAGTGCGCGGACCGCGGCGCGATTTCACGCACTCGAAGGTGATGGCGTGGGTGGCGGTCGATCGATCGGTAAAAGAAATTCGTCACGGCTTTGGCGACGGTCCGCTCGATCGCTGGAAGGCGCTGCGCGACGAGATTCATCGCGACGTCTGCGACCGCGGCTTTGACCCGGAGCGCAACGCGTTCGTTCAATACTACGGCTCGAAATCTCTCGACGCATCACTGCTGATGATTCCACTGGTCGGATTTCTGCCTGCAAACGATCCGCGGGTGGTCTCAACCGTAAAGGCAATCGAGCGCGAACTGATCTACAAAGGTCTCGTGCTGCGATACCCGACCGAGACCGGCGTCGATGGACTTCCGCCGGGCGAAGGCGCGTTCCTGCCGTGCACGTTTTGGCTCGCCGATAACTATGCAATCGCCGGCCGCACCCAGGAGGCGCGCGATCTCTTCCAGCGTCTGCTGGATTTGCGCAATGACGTTGGCCTGCTGTCTGAAGAATACGATCCGGTGCTGAAACGCCAGCTCGGAAATTTTCCGCAAGCTTTCACTCACGTCTCGATGGTCAATACGGCGCACAATCTGATGCCGGCCGAAGGTCCCGCTGAACATCGATCCGAGCGTTGATCGATCGAACGATGCGAGCCGATGGATCTACTGCGCATACCGACGCGATCTCTGGTCCTCGCTCTCGCGATGCTAGTTGCCGGATGCCGCACCTCAGTCGCGCCTGACCAGCTCAACATCGCGCTCGCAGTTTTCCCTGATGAAGCCGCGCGCTACGCCTCGTTCGTCAGCGATTTCGAATCGCAGCATCACGTGCACGTGAAAGTGCTCGCGCAAACCTACACCGACGTCCTGCAGGCCATGCGGGTGCAGGCTGGAAGTCGTGGATCGCTCGACCTCGCGGAACTCGATCTCGCGATGCTCGGCGAGGCGCATGGATATGCGCAACCCCTCGACAATGTTGTCTCGCCGACAGCGCGAGCGTTGTTTTCAAAAGAGGCGTGGGATGCGGCCACTGTCGATCGACAGCTCTATTTTGTTCCGCATCGGTTGATGTGGCAGGCGATGATCTATAATCGCGTCGAGGTTCCCAATCCACCCGCGACCTGGAATGACCTCGAGCGTTTCGCGCATGAACATCCCGGCAAACTCGCGCTGAAAGGCGCGCGCTACGAGGGCGCGATCTGCGACGTGATGCCCTTCATCTGGACGGCGGGCGGCAACGAATGCGCGCCCGATTCGGTCGGCTCAATTCGCGGACTCGACTTTCTGCGGCAACTCGCGCCCGACTTGAACGACGAGTCCGCAGTTTTTCGCGAAATGTCGGTGCTCGAGGCGCAAGCTCGTGGCTCGGTCTGGATTCATTTCAACTGGCCGTTCGCGATGGGCTATCTGCACTCGAAAGGCTTGGCTCCCAACGTGAATCTGAGCGCGCCGATTCCCGCCGGCCCCGACGGCAGGGCCACTGCGCTCGGCGGCGGCTATCTTGCAATTCCAAACTCCGCGCCTCATCCAAAGCTCGCCGCGGAGTTCATCGAGTACCTGCTGACTGCCGATACGCAAGCGAAGTTGAGCCGCGAACTCGGATGGTATGGCAGTGTGCCGCCCGCGCCGGGCAGCGAAGATGCGCAACTCTATGCCGGCTACACTGCGATGCGCCCCTACGTGCGCGCTCGCCCGACGGTAAATTGTTACCCCGATCTAAGCGACCAATGGCGGCGTACAATTCGCGCCGTGCTATTCGACGACGCTCCGCCAGCTTCGGCGATCGCATCGAACATCCTCGACGCGCGCGATCGATGTGACTGCGCCGAATCCGCCGCGCCAGGTTCGCCTCTGTGAACGCCTCCGCAAAGAGGCTCCGCACAGTCTTCGTCGTCGTGCCGTGCATCTTCATGATCGCGATGCTGGTATTGCCGGCGTTGAACGGCCTGCTTCTGTCTTTTGATCACAACGGCCCTTCGCTCGCGAACTACAAAATTCTTTTCGATGATTCGATGTTCTGGCGCGCTCTTGGAAACAACCTTCTCGTGCCGTTCGGAAGCGTCATCGTCGAATTTGTGCTCGGACTCGCGCTGGCATTGACGTTTACCGCGCGCCGCAACCGCTCAGCGCTAGTCGAAACCGCCGCGATATTGCCATTTGCGATTCCCGAAATCGTGATCCTCACCCTCGCGCGCTACATTTTCCTGCCGCGCGGTTACCTCAACGGCGCCATCGCAATGACCGGGATGCATCCGCTGCCGTGGCTCAGTCCACGCAGCCCGCTCGCGATTTTCACGGTCATTGTGGTTGACGCGTGGCATATCACCCCGGTCGTGATGCTGATGTTGATGGCCGGCCTGCAAACAATCCCCGCGGAACTCTACGAAGCCGCGCGTCTCGATGGCGCTGGAACCTTCGCCACGTTCAGATTCGTGACCTTACCGATGCTGATGCCGGCAATCGTCGGAGCGCTGATTCTGCGCGGCATCGACGCGCTGCGGATTTTTTCAACTGTGCTTGTTCTCACTGGGCCAGAGGGAGTTCCAGTGCTCTCGACCTATTCGTACAGCTTGTGGGATGACGCGCAGAAACCGCACGAGGCGATGGCAGCTTCGATGATCCTGGCCCTGATGGTGACGATAATCGGTATCGGCGGTCTCCTTGCCGCGCGCCGATTCTCGCGCGACGACGGTGCACTGGCGTGAGCCCCGGTCTCAAGGCTGCGCGCGTCGCGTTGAACGCGTTCGTTCTCGCGGCCGCCGTTTTGCCGCTTTATCTTCTCGCGAAACAATCGGTGACGCCCGAGCTCGAGACCTTCGCGTGGCCGCCGCATTGGATCCCGCATCATCTGACGCTTTCTCATTTCATCAGCGTGTTCGCGGTCAACGAACTTCGCAGCGCCGTGTTGAGAAGCCTGGCTGTCGCCGCTATCTCTGCGGTGATCGCGACTGCGCTGGGCGCGATGCTTGCCCATGCGATGGCGCGCAGCTCGCTCGCGCAGCGCCTCGGATTCTCGACCGTCTCAGGCATTCGACTTTTGCCGATGATCGCAGTGGCCATCCCACTCGGCATCATTCTCGCGACTGTTGGAATCTACGATTCGCCAACTGGCGTCGGGCTGGCCATCGTCCACGCCGCGATTGCGATTCCGACCGCCGCGCTGACCTTGTACGCAAGTTTCGTCGCCATTCCGCTCGAAATCGAGGAAGCCGCCTGGATCGACGGCGCCTCGCCGCTGCGAATTTTCCTGACGATCGATCTGCCGATCGCGCGCGCATCGATCGCGACAGCCCTGATCCTCTGCTTCATCTTAAGCTGGGACGAGTTTGGCTTCGCGCTGCTCGTGCAACAAACCAATCGCACGCTCCCGCCGCTGCTCTACTACTACACCGTCTTCGGCAACGTCGGCCCCGCCAGCGCGCTCGCGCTTTTGATGATGATCCCGGCGATCTGCGTCGTGGTCGCCCTCGGTCCATCGCTACGCGGAGCGCTGACCGCCGGGAGTTCGCGATAGGCGCGACGATGGCCGACCTTGAGATTCGCAACCTGACGCGCACTTTCCCTTCTGGCGGAGGCGTTTTTGACATTTCTCTGACCGTGGAAAGCGGAGAATTTCTGGTTCTGCTCGGCCCTTCGGGATGCGGCAAAAGCACGTTGCTCCGGCTGACCGCGGGTCTCGAATCTCCTGACAGCGGTGAGATTAAAATTGGCGGAGCGGACACGACGCGTCGTGAATCCATCGCGATGGTTTTCCAGAATTTCGCGCTCTATCCGCACATGACGGTATTTCAGAATATTGCGTTCCCGTTGAAGCTTCGGCATGTCGCGCGCGAAGAAACGGAACGGCGTGTGAAGGAAAGCGCTGCCAAGGCTGGACTTACGGTCGATCTGAAACGCTACCCGCGCGAGCTGTCGGGCGGCGAACGGCAACGCGTCGCGCTCGCACGAGCGCTGGTGCGTGAGCCGCAAATCATCCTGATGGACGAGGCGCTCGCGAGCCTCGACGCGCAATTGCGCTCATCGCTGCGCCTCGAGCTGAAAGATTTTCAGCGCCGTACGGGCCGCACTTTCGTGTACGTGACGCACGACCAGGTCGAAGCGCTCGCGCTGGCGGACCGGTTGGTGGTGATGCGCAAAGGAAGAATCGAGCAGATAGGCGGACCGCAGGAAATTTTCGATCGTCCGCAGAGCGAATTTGTCGCGGCTTTTGTCGGCAATCCGCCGATGAACTTTTTTGCCGCTGAGCGCGCGCCGACTACCGGGAGCTTCACAGTTGAGGGCATCGATTTCAAAATCAAACCGCCCGAAGGCTGTCCCGCGCAAATCAAGCTCGGAATTCGGCCGAATGATTTGCACCTGGACGAAGGTCCAGGCACCGTTGCGCTCGACGTCGTTGTCGAGAGTGTCGAATTCTCAGGCGCGACCTACATCGTTTACGCAAAGCTCGGAAATACTCCGATTCGCGCCGAGCTACCCCGACGGGTCGACGCGGGCACACGTCTGACGTTGTTCTTCGATCCTGCGCGAGTGCATCGTTTCGATCCCACGACAGGTCGGTGCATCGACCCTCGCTAGTATCGCTATTCTATCGCGCGTCGATGTGAACGAAACCGTCTGGGTGCAGGTGCGGGTGACTGAGCCTGCTGAGTAGCGTGCTGCTGCCACGCCCACAATCCAACCGCGATCGCGCCAACAACCGCCGCCCCAATCAGCGCGGAGCGCGCCGCGTTCGGGTCGGCGTAAGCATTGTTCCACTCCGGCTGCGGAACAGGCTGAGAATAATATCCTTGCGGAGGCGCGACTTGCGGCTGATATGGCGCATATCCCGGTGCAGGAACGGCGGCTGCCCGAAGGTCCGTCATCCGACTGGTGCATATAGTCGTCGACGCTTCCGACATTCGCTTCCGCCAACTGGATGGGCGCGCTCATTCTTGTTCTCGCGGTTGCAGTGCCGGACTCAGGCGAAAAATCGGCGAAAGCAGGCGTGGTCGCGAGCGTCGCGCCGAACAGCGCTGTCAGCATCGCGATCAGAACTCGCGCGCATTTTTCGACGTGCCGACAAGACGAACCTCTCCACTGAGTCAGTTACCACTTATATAGACGCAGTCCCAGACGATCCGTTACGTCAGCGCTTCAGCCCGAATTCGGAACCTCGAACCACACGGTGGCGAGCGGTGGAAGTCTGATCGAAATCGAATACTGAAGTCCGTGCCACGGAATCTGCTCCGCAGTCACCGCACCCGCATTGCCCTGGTTGCTTCCGCCGTACATCGTCGAGTCGCTGTTGAGAATTTCGCGATAGACCCCGGGCGCCGAAACGCCGACGCGATAGCCAGTGCGCACGATCGGCGCGAAGTTACATACGCAGATCAGTTTGCGTCCGCTCGACGGCGCGATCCGCATGAAGGCGATCACGTTCTCGTCGGTATTGTTGGCGTCGATCCATTGAAAGCCCGCCGCTTGATGATCGGCCTCCCACAACGCCGGCTCGGCGCGATAGAGGCGATTGAGATCGCGAATCAGGTTCTGCACGCCGCGATGGTCGGACTCGTCGAGCAGATTCCAATCGAGGCTGGCGTCATGATTCCATTCGCGCCATTGGCCAAACTCGCCGCCCATGAAAAGAATTTTCTTTCCCGGCCGCGCCCACATGTAGCCGAACAGCGCGCGCAAGTTGGCAAACTTCTGCCAGCGATCGCCCGGCATCTTGTCGATCAGCGATCGCTTGCCGTAAACCACTTCATCGTGCGACAGCGGCAGCATGAAATTTTCGAACCACGCGTAAACAAATCCGAAGGTCAGATCGCGATGATGAAATCGCCGGTAGATCGGTTCCTTGCTGAAGTAGTCGAGCGTGTCGTGCATCCATCCCATGTCCCACTTGAAGCCGAAACCGAGACCGCCGACATACAAGGGACGGCTGACTCCCGGCCACGAAGTGGACTCCTCGGCAATCATCATCACGCCCGGATGACGCGCGTAAATCTGCTGATTGAGCTCCTTGAGAAATGAAATTGCCTCGAGATTCTCGTTGCCGCCGTGGATATTCGGAACCCACTCGCCAGCCTTGCGCCCATAGTCGAGATAGAGCATCGACGAAACCGCATCGACGCGAATCCCATCAGCGTGAAATTCTTCGATCCAGTACTTCGCGCTGCCCTGCAGAAAACTCCGCACCTCGTTGCGACCGAAATTGAAAATGTAGGTGTTCCACTCGGGATGGAAACCCTGACGCGGATCGAGATGCTCGTACAGCGCGCTGCCGTCGAAACGCGCAAGCCCGAACGAATCCGTCGGAAAATGAGCGGGAGTCCAGTCGAGAATCACCCCGATGCCGTTTCGATGCAGGCAGTCGATCAGATAACGAAAGTCGTCGGGCGATCCATAGCGCGCAGTCGGCGCGTAGTAACCCGTCGTCTCATATCCCCATGAACCGGTGAACGGATGCTCCATCACCGGGAAGAAATTCGACGTGCGTGAAGCCGACGTCGAGCAGGTATTCGACGAGTTGCGAAGCGAGTTCGCGATAGCTGAGCGGCCGGTTGGCTTCTTCGGGAACGCGCCGCCAGGAACCGAGATGCATCTCATATATAGCTACTGGCGCACGCAAAGGATCGCGGCGGTCACGCTCTGACATCCAGGCATCGTCATCAAATGAGTAATCAGAACGATATACTCTCGACGCGGTGGCTGGTGGTATTTCAGTAGCTAATGCGAATGGGTCACTCTTAATAGTCAGTCCAGCCGACTTGAGTACGTATTTCGAACTTGTATCGCGTCCCGGCCGTCAAGTCGGGGACAAAGATTTCCCAGACGCCTGAGCTGCCGAGCATCCGCATCATGTCGAGCCGCCCGTCCCAGCTATTGAAGTCGCCGACCACGCTGACCCCATCGGCGTTAGGCGCCCAGACTGCGAAGGACGTCCCCAGCACGCCCTCATGCTCGCGAACGTGCGCGCCCAGCTTGTCCCAGATCCGTTCGTGCTTCTGCTCGGCCCACAAATGCAAATCGAGCGCGCCCAGCGTCGGCGGAAAAGGGTAGGGCTCTCGAATCGTCGCGACCAGGCCGCCAGGATAGTGAACCCTAAGCTGGTACGGGAAAATCTGCTGCCGCTCGGGTATGAGAATCTCGAACAGACCCGGCTCCGGCCGCATCTGCATCTCGCGCGGCGGTTCACCTTCAAGTATCACAAATATTTTCTGCGCGTCGGGACGATAGGCGCGGACAACCACTCCGCGACCGGTCGGATGCGCGCCCAGGATCGAGTGCGGGTCGTGATGCCTGAGTGCAAGCAGCCGTTTCAAGTCGCCGGCCGGAATATTTGAAAGCGCTCTCTCGGCAGACGTCGGGATCGGCTCGTTATGCTCGCGGGCTTTCATGAATTCCGGGTTTGGGGACGATCAGGTGTTGTGCATTGTCGCTCTTCAGCCCGAGCAACTGCCCAATACTGAGTAATGGAATCAATAGCCAGTCGGGACGATTGTTCAGTTCGTAACCAAGCTCGTAGATAGCTTTGTCCATTACGAAGACGTCGATCAAGATTCCCAGCTCGTCGTCACTCTTCGGTAACAACGAACTATGGCTGGCGGCTTCCAGATAGCCTTTCATGAACGCCCATGACGACCAGGTCCGCCAGAAGTTCGCCCATGGTTCCATGCCGGCGAAGTCGAAATTTCCAAGTGCGCCGATTTTCAGTTGCTCGATGGTCGAGGTAAGCGCCGCGTAGTGAAACGATCGCAGCATCCCGGCCACGTCTCTCATCGCCGCACGCTTGAGGCGGCGCTCGCTCAGCGGACGCGCGGGCTCACCCTCGAAATCGATAATCGCGAAATCCCTGCCGGTGTAGAGAATCTGTCCAAGATGCAAGTCGCCGTGAATCCGCATCCGCTCGATGGTCAAGCGGCAGCGCAGAAACGCATCGAATCGCGCGGCAATCTCGCGCTGATGCGACGCGATCAGCTGTGCCTGATCGCGCAAATCTTTCGGTACGATCGACGCGCGACTGTTTATCATTCGCATCACTTGCGCGAGCAAATTCTGCATCGATTGAAACGTCGAACGCTGGTACAGAGTCGAGTACGGCTCCGGCGCGAAATCGGGGTCATCGGCCGTAGAAGCCAACGCGAGATGAAGTTCCCCGAGCCGTTTGCCCATCAAGCGGGCCGCGTCAAGATAGTGGCCGATCAATTCCGCCGCTAGCGGGTCCGGCTCTGTCAGCGCCAGCAACTCGACCAGCGTCTTCTCGATCGCGGGCGCCGGCTCCGACCTGGTCGCCGCGTTTTCGAGATAGCGGTGCAATTCGTTCAGCGTGAACTGCCAGGCGTCGCCCTCATTCGGAACGAAACCTTGCAGCACCGCGATGTTCCTTCGCTCGCCCGTCCCCGAACTGTAATCGATCCACCCCGCCAGCGGAGGGACGTGCGAAAAAAAGAGTGCGAAGTCAGGAAGCGCCCAATCTCGAGGTCGGGATTCAAGCCGGCTTCGATGCGTCGAAACAGCTTGATGATAAAACGGTCGCCGTACACTACCGAGCTGTTGCTCTGCTCCGCCTTGAGCACGCGGGGTTCCAGCCGCGATTCGGGATCGCCGCGCAGCTGATGGAACGCCTGGGTGGCGCCCGGCAGCAGCTCGCCCACCGCGCCTCGATGACGCCGCCGCTTCGCGATGATCTCGAATAGTGAATTCAGAAAATCGGGATCGACTGCCGCGTCGAAAAGGATTCCGTCACCGTCGCCATTGCGTCCTGAACTAGTCACTTCCGCGATGACGTGCTCGGGCCAGCGCGACCGCACATCGCGTGCTCGATCCCCGGTAGCAATAGCCAGTGGCAATACATAGGTCTCAGGCTCGGCGTTTGAGTATTCGACATTGATTAGCGTGAGTTGCGGAACGCCCGGCCCTTCCGTCATCGGCATTGTCTCTGCAATGTGGACGCCGGTCATCGTTCGGGTCTTTGCACGAAACCACCGGCAACGCTGCAAGTAGGCCGGCAGCAGGCGTTCGAGTTGCTTGCGGGAATCACCGCGCAGGATACCATCGAAACTCGCATTCATCTCGATGCGCGGAATTTCGTACTCGGATCGGTCCGCTGCCGCAGTCGTTTTTGGAGCTTCGAGAGAAAACCAGAAGAAGCCATGCGGTCCGAGCGTGAGAAGGTACGGCAGCTCACCGATAGCTGGAAAAGGCGTGCGGCCGAACAACTCGATCGGCGTCATGCCCTTGAATTTCGCGAGATCCAGCTCGACGTATTGCACGAATCGCGAAAGATTAGCGACTACCAGTATCTGCTCGTTGTCATAAGCCCGGATGAAGGCCAGCACGTGGGAATTCTCAGGACTGAGAAACTCCATCGTGCCGCGGCCGAACGCCTTGTGCTGCTTGCGCAGCGCGAGCAAACGTCGCATCCACCAAAGCAGCGAATGCCGATTGCTCTCGTGCGCTTCGACGTTGGTGCTTTGGTAATGGTACTCGGGATCGATGATCACGGGCAGAATCAGACGCTGCGGATTGGCCGCGGAAAATCCAGCGTTGCGATCCGCGCTCCATTGCATCGGAGTTCGAACTCCGTCGCGGTCGCCGAGGTACACATTGTCGCCCATTCCAATTTCATCGCCGTAGTAAATGACCGGCGTTCCCGGCAATGAACACAGCAAAGCATTATTCAGTTCAATAGTACGTCGATGATTACCAAGTAGAGGCGCGAGCCGCCGGCGAATACCCAGATTGACTCTCATTCGCGCGTCCTGCGCATACGCGCGATACATATAATCGCGCTCTTCGTCAGTAACCATTTCGAGAGTCAGTTCGTCGTGATTACGCAGAAACAATGCCCACTGGCAGCTCGGATCGATCTCCGGCGTCTGCGCCCAGATGTCGGTGAGCGGAAATCGATCCTCCATCCGCACCGACATGAACATTCGCGGCATCAGCGGAAAGTGGAACGCCATGTTGCATTCCTTACCTTCCGCCAGGTACGCCACCGCGTCTTCCGGCCACTGATTGGCCTCGGCCAGCAGCATCCGGCCGGGGAACCTTTCGTCGATATATGATCTCAATTCGCGCAGGAATGCGTGGGTTTCCGGCAAATTCTCGCAATTCGTTCCTTCGCGCTTGAACAGATAGGGAACCGCGTCGAGCCGGAGACCGTCAACGCCCATACCCAGCCAGAACGAAATCACTTTTCGAATTTCGCGGATGACGGCTGGGTTGTCGTAGTTCAAATCCGGCTGATGCGAGTAGAACCGATGAAAGTAGTACGCCTTGGCCAACGGATCGAATGACCAGTTGGACGGCTCGAAGTCCTGAAAAATAATTCGCGCGTCCTTGTAGCGCTCGGGCGTGTCACTCCACACATAGTAATCGCGAAATACACTTCCAGCCGGTGAACGGCGCGCACGTTGAAACCATTCGTGACGATCCGAAGTATGATTCAATACTAACTCAGTGACTATCTTCAGATCGCGGCGATGCGCCTCGCGAATAAATATTTTGAAGTCGCGCAGAGTCCCGCACGACGGATGAATATTGGTGTAGTCGGCGATGTCGTATCCGTCGTCGCGCATCGGCGACGGGTAAAAGGGAAGTAGCCACAGAGTAGTAACTCCCAACGAATGCAGGTAGTCAAGTTTCGCGGTGAGGCCCGGAAAATCGCCGATACCGTCGCCGTTGCTATCATAGAAGGAACGGACGCGCAGCTCATAAAAAATTGCGTCCTTGTACCACAAAGGATCCGAGGTCGCGCCGCTCTCAGGCTGATTGTTTGTAGCCACGAATGGAACTCAGAGGCGCTCTTCAACGCGCAGTATGTGCGCCGGCTCAACCGCCGGATCCAGTCGCACGTAGTTACGATCGGACCACACATATCTGGCTCCGGTCAGAAGGTCCGTCACTCGATAACTGCGCCCCGGCGCCACGCCAACCACCTCCGGTGGCACGAACGCCGTGCAATAGTGCGCGTTCAGCGGATCCAGATTGATCGCGATCAGGATGACATTGCCCTTATCCTGCGCCGCTTTCGCGAAGAACAGTATTTGATCATTGTCGGTGTTTAGAAACTGCAGGTTGAGAAATTGTTGCAGTGCGGGATTCTCGCGGCGAATCGAGTTAATCCGCCCGATGAGCTCCTTGATATTTCCGGGTTGGTTCCAGTCGCGCACCTTGATTTCGTATTTCTCCGAGTTCAAGTACTCTTCCGTGCCCGGCACGGCTTCGTTCTCGCCCAATTCGAATCCGCTGTAGATGCCATAGGAGGGCGACAGCGTCGCAGCCAGCACCGCTCTCATTTTGAAAGCCGCTCGTCCACCACCTTGCAGCGGCCCCGCGAGAATGTCGGGCGTATTGGTAAAGAAGTTGGGCCGAAAATACTCCTTCATAGGTGTTTGCGTGAGCTCAGTCAGATACTCAGTCAGTTCAAACTTGGTATTGCGCCAGGTGAAATAGGTATACGACTGAGTAAAGCCGGCTTTAGCCAGTGCCTTCATCATCTTCGGCCGCGTGAACGCCTCCGCCAGGAAAATCACTTCCGGATATGTAGCCTGCACCTCGTTGATTAGCCAGTTCCAGAATTGCACCGGCTTGGTATGCGGATTATCGACTCGGAAGATCTTCACGCCATGATCGCGCCAGAATCTCACCACCCGCATCAGCTCCTCGAACAGTCCGCGCTGGTCGGCGGTGTCGAAATCGATTGGGTAGATATCCTGGTACTCCTTGGGCGGGTTCTCAGCGTACTTGATGCTGCCGTCGGGCCGATGATGGAACCATTGCGGATGCTCGCGCACCCAAGGATGGTCGGGCGAGCACTGGATTGCGAAGTCGAGCGCCACCTCCATCCCCAAGCGGTTTGCGGCAGCATTGAAACGATCGAAGTCGCCGATCGTCCCGAGCGCCGGATCGATTGCAGTATGACCTCCGGCCTCGCTGCCGATTGCCCACGGGCTGCCGGGGAAGTTCGAACCACCGTTCAGTACATTGCCGGGTCCCTTGCGATTGGTGTGACCGATCGGATGAATCGGCGTGAGATAGACAACGTCAAAACCCAGGTCGCGAAGCTCAGGCAGCCGGCGCTCGGCATCGTGGAAGGTGCCGGGCTTCCCGGCCTCGGTCCCCTGCGAGCGCACGAACATCTCGTACCAAGTTCCAAAGCGAGCCCTCTCGCGATCTACCACCAGCTCCAGCAGCGGTTCGAATCGAGTCGCGCCAAATCGCTCGCCGACGCGTTCTGCGGCAGCAGAAATATCTGTTTCGCCGACAACCGCGAGCGCAGTTGGTCCATCGTTCGTTTTCCGCAATCGCGCGAGTGCGCGCTCGAGCAATTCGCGATCGGCTCCCCGCGCAGCGGACTTCATTTTCTCGACGAGTGCGATTCCTTCGAGAACATCGGATGCCACCGGCTGCGCGGCCTTCACTTTCTTGGTGAAATCCGCGAGCCACGAGGCATACAGGTCGGTCCAGGCCTCGATCGTGAAGACGTAACGCGTGTTGTCGGTGGGGATGAACTCGCCGCGCCATCGATCGTTGTCGAGCATGGCCATCGGCGCCTCGTCGAATGCCTCGTCCTGTTTGCGACGCCATTTGATCGCGGCGCGGAGTACCTGGTGCCCATCGCGAAAGATATCTGCCTCAACGACGCATGGCTCGCCCGCAATTCGCTTTGCTGGATAGCGGCCGCCATCAACCGAAGGCATCACATCTTCAATTATGATGTGACTCAGCCGCGGCGCCGGCGAGACGATCTGAGAATCAGTTCGTGTTTGATAGGAGGCCATCGCCATTAACTAGAGGAGCTTCATTTCAAGCCAAGATCATTTCGGGCTTTGAGGCAACCGGGAATCGGTAACGTTACGAGAAGACTCTATCTGGATTCGGCGCGCCGGCGTGGACTCCGCGCTGACGATTGTCCACTACGCTGTGCTCGATTTCGAGTCGTAGCAGATGAATCCCTGGAGTATGTGAGAAGGCGCCGGACGCTTTCCACTGCGAGCCAGCTGCCGGGAATTCGCTGACTGACATTCGCGACGCTCTTTCGCAGCGAACCGCCGTGATAACTGCTGATCACCGCCGGGTGGATGTAGCATTTGCGGCACACCGCGACCGTGTTGCCCAGTTGTTGCGCGACGCTTTTGACGACCTCGAGCTCGCTCTTCTTGGTGGGCTTTTCTTCTTTCAAAGCACAGAACGCCACTATTGCCAGGTTGGTTCCGGCCCACGTGCGAAAGTCCTTTGCGGTGATTTCTCTTCCCGAGATTGTCCGCAAGTAGTCATTTACATCGCTCGAATCGATGCTATGTCGCTCGCCGCTTTCATCCACATATTGAAACAGTTCCGACCCCGGCAAGTCGCGGCAATGCTTAAGGATGCGCGCCAGCTTCTTGTCGCTGACGACGCGACGGCATTGCACGCCGCTCTTGCTGCGGAAGTCCAATGTGATCTTGTCGCTTTTGATCGTGACGTGACGGTTCTGCAGAGTGGTCAGGCCGAAACTCTTGTTGTCCCTCGCATATTCAGTATTGCCGACCCGAGCCAGCGTTCGTTCCATCAGGCGTACTACCGACGCGAGCACCTTCTCGCGCGGCAAATCTGGCCGTGCGAGGTCTTGCGTGACGTGTCGCCGAATCGCCGGCAGCGACCGCGCGAAATCGAGCACGTGCGCATATTTGTTTTCATCGCGCACCGCACGCCATCGCGCATGATAGCGATATTGTTTGCGCCCGCGAGCGTCGCGGCCGGTCGCCTGCAGATGTCCGTCCGCGGATGCGCATATCCACACGTTGGTCCATGCCGGTGGAATGACGAGCGCCTTGATTCGCGCGAGCACTCCCGTGTCGGTTATCTCTTTGCCTGCTGAGTCGCGGTAGCTGAAATGTCCGCGGTGCCGGACTCGCTCGATGCCGGCGTCGCGATCGCTGACGTAGCGAAGTTTTGCGGATTTGGCCGCGAGTATCGCATCGGGATCAGGCGCCGAACCGCTGAGCTGTCTGGCGGCGGCGCTTGTAGTTCGCATGGATACCGATAGCTGGGGGTGGGGCACCCCTTCTCATCCATCATTCGAATGAGAAGGAGTGCCTCTCTGAAGAATTAACTAGTTCTGTTCGACCTTTTCGTGCGCCTCGTGCTCTTCCGAGTGCTCTTTTTCCATCGTCGTTCCCGGAGCCGCGTTAGCATTAGAGTCGGCATTCATCTCGTTCTCGTGACGCTCGGTGCTTCCCGTCACGCCTACGCTTGCGCCCACGCCGCCCACGCTTCCACTCACGCCCACGCCATGCTCCGAATGCTCGCTCTCAACGGCATTGCTCTCTTCGTGCCTCTTCTCCACATTGCCCGAGACCTCCGGCGCAGGGGCGACGACGACCGGGGCCGGCGCGACTGTGACTGCGCCCGGGGCGGCTTCTGTGTCGGTCTGAACCTTGGTCTTCTCCTCGCTCTTCTTCTCGACGCTTTCTTGCTCTTCGGCCTGAGCAAGCTGGATCGTCGAGTCGGCGCCATGACTCGTGATCATCGTGCCCGTTGACGCGATTGCGTTCGAGGAGAACGGAACCGTGAACGTGCTAAACGTCACCGCGGCAAGTGCACCAATCAGTGCTTTTCCATATTTGAGGTCCATCTTTTTGAGTCTCCTTTAAGTAAGTTTCGCTACGACCATTAGTAAGCGTGCAGAAGAGTCAGCAAGAATGGGGCCGCGCAAAATTTACGCGATTAGTTAGTGGAATTGCGAAACTCCAATCGGTAGGTCTGGAGATCTTACACGCCCGCGCTTTAACTGATCGTAACTAAAGCGATGCGATGCGTTGCCGGAATTTCGGGGCCAATTGCGGCACCAGCGATAGTCCGCGCGCCTGCTCGTTGAAGAGCCGCGCGTACGCGCCTCCGCGGCGCATCAGGTCCGCATGCTGACCGGTCTCGACGATGCGACCATTGGCCATGACGACGATCATGTCGGCGGTCACCGCACTCCGCAGGCGATGCGCGATCATGAATACGGTGCGGCCGGTCATCAGCCGTTCCATCGCTCGATGAATCTGGTTTTCCGATTCCGAGTCCACCGCCGATGTCGCTTCGTCGAGGATGACGATCTTCGAGTCCTTCAAGAACGCTCGCGCAATCGCCAGGCGCTGACGTTGGCCGCCGGAGATCTTGTAGCCGCGCTCGCCAATGATCGTATCGAGTCCGTCGGGCAGGCTCTCGACAAACTCGCGCAGGCTGGCCATCTCGATCGCCCGCAGCAGCATCTCATCGGTCGCGTCGGGGCGCGCATAACGCAGGTTGTCCTTGATGCTCGAGCTGAACAGCAGTGCGTCCTGCGCGACTAGCGCCACGTGCTCGCGCAGCGACTTGAGTGTGTAATGGCGCACGTCGCGGCCGTCGATCAGAACGCGCCCGTGCGTCGCTTCGTAGAAGCGCGGAATCAGACTCGCCAAGGTGGTCTTGCCGGCGCCCGATCTGCCGACTAGCGCAACCCGGCAGCCGCCGGGAATGTGCAGGTTCACGCCTTCAAGCGCGAGGCTCTTCGATTTCCCGTTGCGCCCGCCATAGCCGAAAGACAAATCGTCGAACTGCACGGTCCCGCTCCGCACCGCAAACGGACGGCTGAGCGCGTGATCGGTTATTTCGGGCGTCAGGTCGAGAAAGGCAAAGATCCGCTCGAGCGCCGCCATCGAGGCAGACACCACGACCGACAGTTGCGCGAATCGTTCCAGCGGCAGATAGAGAAAACCAAGGTACGAGAAAAACGCGACCATCGTGCCGAGCGTCATCGTGCCGCGAATGATCATCAGCGCGCCGACCCAGATCACGACCGTCGGAGCGGCGCGAGTGAGAAGCTGAACCAGCATCTCCTGCAACGCTGCGAGTCTGACTTTGTCGATGGTGCGTTCCAGCAGGCGCTCGGTCTGACCGCGGAACTGCGCGACTTCATGATCCTCGCGACAGAAAGATTTGATCGTACTGGCGCCGGCCACGCGCTCGTGAACTTCGCCGGCGATCTCCTCGACCGTCTCCTGCATCCGATGGCTCACCGATTTGATTCGCGGTGAGAAATAGCGCATGAACGCGACCCACATCGGCGAAATGCAAAGCGCGACGAGTGCGAGATGCCAGTTGAGCGCGAGCAATGCGACCACTACCAACGACAACGAAATCGCGTCCATCCACACATCGATCAACGCTGACGCCACCAGTTCATTGGCCTGCTGAACGTCGTTGAGCACGCGCGAGACGATTGCGCCGTTGGGATTCTTGTCGAAAAACGAATGCGGGAGAAGTTGCAGATGCGAGAAAAGACGACATTGAAGGTCGAAGATCAGCTTGTTGCCCGCAAGACCCGCCCAGTAGTTGCGATAAAAGCTGGCGACTGATTGAAGCGCGTAAAGCGTCAACATCACGATACTCAACGCCGCTAACTTGCTGGTAGGCGTAGTCGAATAACCAGCTAAACCGCAAAGCGCGACGCACCATCCGTCGATCATTCGCGTGATGCCGTCGAGCTTCGGCGGCGACGCCAGCAGGCCGTCGATGACGTATTTGAACGCGAGCGGAAACGCGAGCGGCAGCGTGAATTTACCAATGCCCATCAGAGCCGCACCCACCACCAAACGCGTGTACGGCTTGAGGCATCCTGCGAATCTAAAAATTACCGACTTTGAAAATTTTTCCTCGCCCAGATTCATAGAAAGTCCTCAGCAAATTCCGCAGATGTAAGGTGAAGTGTCGGGCGGGAAAAAGGCCCTTTACCGAAAGCAATGTGCATGCCCTGTGGCCGACCTTTGTTTCTTTGAGATTTTTTGAAATGACTGATCGTCCAACTGCATCGTGTGAAATTTTGGAATTCCTCAATCGTCTAGATGACTGTTAGCTAGCGAAGTTGCGTTGGCGCGGATTTCGCTTGATTTTGGCGCGGTGTGCTGAGTGGCTAAGCAAAAGGTCAAAGCGAAGGCAGAGCGCGGCACGCGATCAAGCACGACGGTCGGTGCGATTGTCATTCTACTGCTCTACCAGGGTTACACCTTGTCGATCGTCGGCATCGCATCGCCGTGGATCGCCAAGAGCTTCGCGCTGGATGAAGGCAAACTCGCGAAGCTTTTTGCCTGGATGGCAATATCCGCATTCGGCTCATTGATGCTCGCGCGCCTCGCCGATCGCGTTGGACGCCGCCCGGTAATTCTCGGCGCCCTGATCCTCGCACCGATCTTCGCCGGAGGCGCCGCGCTGGCTTCCACCGCGACCGCATTCGCTGCATGCGTAATAATGGTTTCGGCACTGCTCGGTGGATCCGTTTCGTCGGCGATCGTGTTGCTCGCCGAAGAACTTCCGGTAAAGCAGCGCGCTCGGGGACAAGCGGCCGCGGCGTTGGCGAGCGCTATCGGCGGCGTCCTCGGCTATCTGATCATTCCCGCCTTGTTGGCGTGGAACTATTCGTGGCGCTGGCTTTTGGCGCCGTCGGTGTGCGGCATATTGCTCGCGGTGCCGGTCGCGATGATGCTGCCGACACAATCGAAATGGACGAGCGCCAAATCGAGCGGAAGCGCGAAGCGCACTCACTTCTACGATATCTTTCATCCGATCTATCGACGCCGCTCGATCACGTTGCTGACTTGCGCCGCGCTCGACACGATCGCAGGCACTGCCGTGAACGGATGGCTCTACTACCAGGCGGTTTCGATTCTCGGGCTCTCGCCGGTCGCCGCGAGCACGCTGGTGGTCACGGGGATGGCCGTCGGCATGATCGGATTTCCGTTGGGCGCGTGGACCTCGGAACGGTTCGGCCGGGTGCCGACCGTGGCTTATGTCGGCGGCGCGGCATGGCTCGGCGCATTCGCATTCTACCTCGGGCCGCCGGCGTTCGTGAGCTTCCCGTTCATATGGCTGGCGGCCGTTTATTGCTGGTTCAAAATCGCTTCTGACGTGATGACGGTCGGTGCGAATTCCGCCGCGACCGAACTTTTCCCCGCGGCATTGCGCACCACCATGATTGGCGCGCAGGGGATCACCGCGGCCGCGTTCTCGATGCTCGCGCAAATTCTTATCGCCGCGTTGATCGGCCCGCTCGGCGGACTCGCGAGTGTAGTGCGCTACCTCGCATTGCTCGGCATTCCGAGCGCCCGTGATCTTCGGTCTGTTCATCGATGAAACGCGCGGCCTGACGCTGGAGCAGTCGGCGCTCGAAGATCAATGGAATGAAGTTCGGCACAATCCGTGGCCGACCGAGGCTGAAAACGCTCGTCCGGCCGCAGATAAGGTGACGGGATGAGACGACGGCGCAAAGTTCCTCTCCAGATTTGTATTCGCGCATCCCTCGTATGTATGATTGCGTTCGGCATTTTCTCCGCATCGAGTTTCGCGGCTGAAAAAGAGGACGTCGGCAGCGCGCACGAAGCGTCGCCTACTTCGACGATCACACCTGCGGCGTTGAAACCGATTGTCTTGATTACAGGCGGCACCGGTTACGTTGAACTGCCGACGGGAAAAAGTCCGGGAGTTCTCAGCTCCGCCGAAATCTACGATCCCACGCTCCATCGTTTCCTGCCGATCGCCGCGATGCACGAGCGGCGCGACCAATTCTCTGCGGCCGCGATCGGAATAGACAAAGTGCTGATCGTCGGCGGCATCAACACGCTGCTGGTTCCGCTGAACGTATTTCCCGGACCGGCGATGCCGTGGGTTCTGCGGTCCGCCGACATTTTCGATTCGGGAACCGGCAAATTCACTGCGGCGCCGAGCATGAAATATTCCCGTGACGAGCCGACTCTCACGCCGTTGGAAAACGGCAAAGTATTGATCGTGGGCGGGGCCTCGCCGGCTGCTGAGCTTTACGATCCGAAGTCGAACACTTTTGAGGAAACCGGCGCGATGGCGTCGAGCCGCCATGGGCAGACTGCGACGTTGTTGCGCAGCGGGCGCGTGTTGATCGCGGGTGGTGGATTCCAGAAGCTCGAGGTTTACGATCCAGCCATCGGAAAATTTCAGTTCGCCGGCAAGCTCGACGACAATCGCCTTTATCACACCGCGACGCTGCTCGGCGACGGACTTGTTCTGATCGCCGGCGGTTGTCCTTTTGCGAGGAGCAGCGCGGTCGATACCAGCGAAATCTTCGACGAAGTGGGGCAGGCGGTAAGCGCCGGACCGAAAATGAATCAGAGCCGGGCCGGACACACCGCGACGCTGCTCGGCGATGGACGAGTGCTGATTGCCGGCGGACGCGGTGACAAATCGTCCGAGTTGTACGATCCGGAATCCCATCAGTTTGTCGCGGGGCCCGAGATGGTCCAGGCGCGCTCCGGGCATTCGGCGACGCTGTTGCCGGACGGCACCGTGCTGATCGCGGGCGGATGGGATCCAGACTACAAGCCCCTTTCCAGCGCCGAAATTTTCGATCCTGAGTCGAACCGATTCGTTACCACCGGCGATATGACCGAAGCGCGCGCTGGACAAAGTGCGACCCTCGTCTTTGGCCGCGAGCCTATCACCTGGATTCGGCCGACACCGTCGGCAACTCCGACTCCATCGAATACGCCGACCGACACTCTGACTCCGACGCCGTCGATAACTCCAACAGAAAGCATCACTCCGACTGACAGCGCGATTGCGACGCCAGCGGCGAAAGAAACGCCGCATGCGCGTTAGCGCGATCATATTTCGACGCGGACGCCGGCGGTTTTTTCTTTCACTTCGATTGCGGCGCCGTTCGGGGAGCGGCGCAAGACGAATGAGACGCGGCCGTCGCCGACTTGCAGGCCGTCGATGCTGAGCCAATCCAGCCACGCCGGAATCAGGTGCGTGTCGAACACGACGCGCCGCTCGAATCCGAGCACGCGCATCCCGAGCATCGCCTGCAGCAGCATGAACACGCTCGCCGCCGACCATGCTTGCGGATAGCACGCCACCGGATACGGGACGGGGCCGAGGCCGACTTCGCGTCGGAAGCCGCAGAACAGTTCGGGCAGACTCGATTTGTTGAGCTGCTCGCATGCGTCGAACAGCCCTTCGACGACTTTGACGACGCCGACGTAATCGCCCGCGCGCGCAAGCCCGAGCGCCGCCATCGCGTTGTCGTGCGGCCATACCGAGCCGTTGTGGTAGCTCATCGGATTGTAGCGTTGTTCTTTGCTCGAGACCGTGCGGATTCCCCATCCCGAGTACATGTCGTTGGCGAGCAATCGTTTGCACATCGCGGCCGCGCGATCGTCGTCGATGATCCCGGTCGCCAGGCAGTGGGCGCCGTTCGAGGTCATCACGCGACACGGTTTTCCGTCGGCATCCAGCGCCAGCGCGATCATGCCCTCGGGCTCGAGCCAGAAGTCGCGCTCGAACGATCGCTTCAGCGATGCGGCGCGCATGGCCAGTCGATTCGCTTCCTGGACATGGCCGAGACGCGCCGCGACCGACGCGACGGAGGTGCACGCCGCAAAAACGTAGCCCTGTACTTCCGCGAGCGCGATCGGCGGACGCGCAAGCGCACCGTCGTGATGAAAGATCGCGTCGTCGGAATCCTTCCAGCCCTGGTTTGCCAGACCGCGCGGAGTTTCGCGGCGGTATTTGATGTAACCGTCGCCGTCGCGATCGCCCCATCGCTCGATCCACTGGATAGCGCGTTCGACGTTGGGCCACAGCTCTTTGGCGAGATTGAGATCGCCGGTCGATTCGACGCAGCGTCCGTAGAGCCACAAAAAAAGTGGAGTTGAATCGACGCTGCCGTAATAGCGGCCGAATGGGACTTCGCCGGTCGCCGCCATCTCGCCGCTGCGCATCTCGTGTATGATTTTGCCGGGCTGCTCGTCGCGCGCCTCGTTGACTGTGTCGCCTTGAAGGTGCGCCAGCGTCCGCAACGTACGTTTCGCGATTTCAGGATGAAACGGCAATATCGACAGCGACGTGATTATGCTGTCGCGGCCGAAAAGGGTGGCGAACCATGGAACGCCGGCCATGATAAACGCGTCGCCATTGGTGCCGTCGGTGATAATCGACGTGAGATCGACCGCCGACCGACGAATCATCGATGCGAATTCGCCGTTACTCGACGAGATGCGAGCCCAGCCGTCGTTGAACGCCGACAGCTCCGATTGCCGCTGTTCGAGCGCGGCGCCGAAGTTACTGGGACGGATTGCCGCGCGGCCCGAAACCGGTTGTGCTTGACCGCCGGCCGTGACCTGGCATTCAAGCTCGCGATTTTCGCCGGGCTCGAGATGAATCACGAACACCGCGCGATTGTCGTTTATCTCGGCAGGAGCGGAATCAAAGCGAATCCCGGTTGTGCGCACCGCATTGTCGAGACCGCGATAGCGCAGCTCGACGCCGTTGCCGCCAAGCGAGGGACTCAACATTTCGCCGCGACGTTTGCGCCGCAGACCGCGAACTTCGAAGACATCCGAGAAATCGACGGCGTAGTAAAAATCGATTTCGATATCGACCGCAGTGCCAACGTAGTTGTGCAGCGCCAGCCGATGGTAGAGGGAGTCGTCGTCGAGGACCCATCCGCGATTTACCCTGATCGAATTGCGGGGCAGCCAATCCGACTGTCCCTTCTTGCCCAGGTCGGCGTTGGTAAGGGTCGCGCGGAATTGTGCGCGATCGTCGCTCAGGTAGGAATTCAGGAAGTAGGGCTCGGCGCCGGCAATCAACATCTCGAAGCGGCTCAGGTGGCGCGTATCGGAGTTGAAAAATCCCAGCGCTTCGAGCGGCGAGTCTATTATGTCGCCGGCAGTCTCGAAGACCGCGAAACTTCGCCCGTTCGCGAGCACCTGGCTCGAGCGGCGCGAGGCGAGCGACGACGCCAGCACATAATAGTCGGAGCCAACTTTGACGACGGTCTGCGCTGGCTCGGCGATAGCCCTGCGTTCTGCCATGGTGGGGCTGTTTCAGCTTGCCGAAGTGGCAAACTGGCGCGATTGTGACTCGTCGAGTTTGGGGGGAAATGGCGATATCATACTATAGGTAGTGATCCTGGGACGGCGATGTACTAGGGGTGGGTTCGTTCCGTCATAAGTTGTTTTTGCCGTCCGCCGGGCTTGCCAGCACTTGGATGAGGTGGCGCATCCCTTATGGCTGTCCATGAACTAAAACGTAACACAGAAAATCGCACCGGGGCAGGCTGAAAAGTTCATCCCCAATTTCGAGGCTGGTTGTCGCAGGCTTCTATCGGCCGACAGCCGCTTGCTGCGTTTCGAATTCCGGCGCGATCGCGTGCATACCGATCAGGCGATGGTACACACGTTCGTATTTCGCGACCATCACTTCCGCCGCGAAGCGTTCCTCGAACTCGCGCCGGACTCGATCGCGCGGAATCGAATCGACATTGGCGACGGCGGCGACCAGGTCGTCAATCTCGGTTGCGAGAAATCCACTGACGCCCGGCCTTATCACCTCAGGAACCGATCCGCATGGACGCGCGATGACTGGGGTGCCGCAGGCGAGTGCTTCGATCATCGCGAGGCCGAACGGCTCGGGCCAATTTATCGGAAAGAGGAAGGCGAGTGCGCCGCCGAGAAATTCGCTTTTCTGCACGTCGTCGATCTCGCCGATGTACTCGATCATCGGCGGCTTGATGAGCGGCTTGATGACATCGTCGTAGTACTCTTTGTCGGCGCCGTCCACTTTGGCGGCTATCTTGAGAGGCACTCCCGACCTGAGCGCGACTTCGATCGCGACGTCGATTCCCTTTTCGGGCGATATCCGTCCCACGAAAGCGAGATACTTTCCATTTTGTGGATTGAAGCGAAGCAGGTCGCGCGGCACTCCGTGATGCACCGTCGCGGCCCAATTCATCTGCGGTAAGGGGGCGCGCTGCGAATCGCTAATCGATACCAGCGGTGTTTCGCGAAATCGATCATACACCGGGTAAAGCTCGGGGATATCGAGACGGCCATGTAAGGTCGAAACGGTCGGAATGTCGGCCAGGGTGCCGAAGGGAAATGCCCAATAATCGACATGGGAATGCACGATGTCGAAATTTTCGCGAGCCGATTCGAAAACATCGGCGAGCATTGCAAGTTGCAAAGAACATCCGAGTTCCTGCTTGCCGTTCAGTCGCAGAGCCTGGGGACATCCGGGGACGAGATTCGCTTTTGTTTGTGAGTCACCGGACGCGAACAGCGTAACGTCATGCCCGCGGCGCACGAGTTCTTCGGTGATGTGCGAAACCACGCGCTCAGTGCCGCCATAGAGTTTGGGCGGGACGCTTTCATACAGTGGAGCAATCTGTGCGATACGCAGGCGTTGAAAACTGGCGCCTCCAAAATTCCCGTTGGTATCCAAATTCATCTCTCCGCGCAGGCTTTTTGAAAAATTAATGCGGCAAGAAAACTCCCCTTTGTGAAGCGCAAGCTGCGCTTAGAAATCCAAAGGTGCTGCGCGCAAAGAAGCGAAAATTATGCCATCTGTTTTCGCAGAGAAAGAAACCTGCGCGATTCATCGCATTTTGGAACTGGGAAAATTTTACGCGGCGACAAATACTGAAAACTGAAAGCGCGGGCGGTGTCCAGTATGAGGCTGAGTTGAAGTCGCGAGCTTTGAATAGAAGTCGGGGTGGTTGATTGCGGGAGGGCGACTCCCTCGCGTTCTTTTCAGCGGAAAGATGGGCGGTTCCGGTTAATTCTAACGCGAATTCAAATCCGGCATGAGTAAGATTACTTCGCTAAAGGATAACCAGAGAGATAGAGATAGTACAAAACGTAATGAAACGCAACAGGAACGTAGGAGGAAATTTATGTTAACTAAGAGGTACGTGACCGTCTTTGGTCTGGTTCTCGGACTGTTCGTGCTCGCCGCGAACCCTGCGAGAGCCAACGTAATCATCGCATCCCCAGCGACGGTTGATTGCGATGGGTTTAGTCTGTGCGTGACTGTGGAAGACCTGGATGATTCAGGCGTTCCGCTCACGGTAGACTACATGTTCACACTTACTCCCGAAGTGGGCTCGCCGATACCGGTCACCGGGACGATAGTATTTACCCCGACAATGTCGACCGAGACCCATTGCACAAGTGGGACGTGGCCTGGGACTCCGTTGACGATGCCTTACACCGTCACCGGTCAGACCTCGCTACCCTCAGAACCGCCGCTAGCGGGATTCAATCCGTTCACCATTACCTTCAACGGCTCGACTTCGACCTCGATTGACCTGATGTGTTCGGCGGGGACTGGATGCCCGGCAACGATCGGCTTCTGGAAGAACGTGAAAAAGCATCCGTTCCCGAGTTCTGTAGCAACGGGCGGTCTGACGATCGGCGGCGTCCACTACACCGCAGCTCAACTGCTGACCATTCTGAATGCAAACGGCGGAAATGCGGTCGTAATTTTGGGCAGGCAACTGGTAGGTGCGCTGATTAATATCGCAGCAGGTGCTGCGGACAACACGTCTGCGGACATGGCAATCGCGGATGCCGAGAGCTTGCTGTCAACCCACAGTCTCAACCTGCTGACTTCAGTTGTCGCTCCAAGTTCAACCCTGGGGAAGGCGCTGTTGGCAGATGAGGCCGTTCTCAACAGCTACAACAACGGTAATTTCGGGACCTGCACTGACGGAACGGGACTGACCTTGGGCGGCGGTTCCCCCTTGTGATGAGGGATCGGAACTGACCTCGTAACAGCAAATGTGGACGGAGGCCGCGCGGCCTCCGTCCACACCGCACACGCGCTATGGCGCGGTCCAGGATAGATCGAGGTTGAACAGCGCGGTATCCAGGTATCGCTCGAACAAGGCCGAATCGCGCACCGGCACCACTTCAATTCTCGGATCGCTGACAATCTCTTTTTTCTGAAGAATCGCTTCGCCGCTGGGACCTACAAAAGTCTGCGGACCCGACACTCGAGCGCCGTCACCGCTGATTGTCATCGTCAATGACGTCGGCGCCGTCGAATCGGGCTCCTCGATTGCCAAGTTCCATTTGTCATTGTCCATTCGAGTCGCGTGAAAGTACTTCAGAAAAATAAAATCGTTGCGAATTCCAGTCGAGGAGACGGCGTTGGCAAGGACGCCCCTTGCTGATCCCGATTTTTCGGCCCACAACCAAATTTGCAGCAAGCGGCTCGTGCCGGACGGGTCGGTGGCGACCTCTCCCCACCCGCCGAGGTAGGTTACCGGCGGATCTGACATCGCCGGACAGTTCGGAAGCTCGGTTCGTTGCATCGAGAGTACCGACGTATCAAATCGGCGATGCTCAATTCTCGCCACGCATCGATTCGACGTTTGCGGAGTCAGCGATATCTTCGTCGGGCCAAATCCCGAGTCGCCGTTGCCGGTCCATTCGCCGTTACCGGCTCGCGCCATCTTCGCGAACACGCCGCGGGAGAGCGCGACCGGCCGCTCTATCGCGTTCCCGGGCGAAAAAAGGAGTTGAGCCTCGCCGCGATCGTTGTTGACGATGCGCGTGAAAGGATATGCGTCCGAGCTTCGCGACTGCACGACAAGATTACCCACGCATGGATCGCCGACGCGTTTGAGCGGTCCGAATCGTTTCTCGAAATTGTCTTCGCAGCGGATAGTCTCCGCCCAGTAGAGGCGATTTCCTTCGTCGAATCGCGCCATCGTCCGCGCACCTTCCACGGACGAACGATGCATCGCGAATGAGAACCATGCGAACGATACGGCGCCGCCGAGCGCGAGTATCGCGCCCAACACTCGAGCAGGTGCTGGCGGGCGCATCGTTGCGAGCGTGCCGGCGACCAGCGCGCCAATCGAAACCGCAGGGATGGTAAGCAAGAGATCGACGCGGATCGAATATCGAGCCCACGCGTGATTCGCGGCAAGACAGAGAAGGCTGAATCCGCCGAGCGCGAGCAGAGAAATGGCGAGACGCCGGCGAACGTTCCATTCAGCGATCGCGAGCGCGATGCACAACGCACCTGAACTCGCGAACAGAATCGCCGGAAAATATTCAGGCATCTAGCGAGAATCGCGCGGGGCGATGGTTATTGGCTGTCGCAATTTCCCATCGGGCTGGTTACCTTGGCGGTGCCGCCAGCGCTGGTATTGCATACCGGGGCCATAGAGTCGCTACCTTGGGCAGTTGCCCCACCCGTCGCTTCGACGGTAACTACACTGCCACCGCCTCCACACGACGCGTCGGCTTCCCCCTTTGTGTCAGCCGTCGCTTTGGCACGGCAATCGGCGAACGCGTCCGCTGAAGCGGTTCCGCTTTGGTCCGAATTTGCAGTCGCGCTCGCGTTGCCTGAACCAAGCGCAGAGGCCAACGACGATCCGGCGTGGTTTGCAGACGCATTTGCAACGCTGTGGGGCGAAGAATCGGCCTCAGCGGTGCCCCCCGAGGATGAAACGGCTTTCGCCCGACCGCCGCTCGCGTTCACCGTCGAAAGGCCCTGCGAAGAAATTGCGTTTCCGACACCGCGGCTTGATGCGTAAGCGGTCGCAGCCGAATGCGCGCCCGCTGTGGCCTTCGCGACACCAAGGGTCTGGGAGCTTGCGTAGCCATTTGAACCCTGGCCATTGCCATGCGAGGTACTCTTCGCGCCGCTCCCATCAGAGTCCGCTTCGCATTGGCCTCGAGTAAAGCTGTGCTTGGATTGGAATGTGCCGTCACTCGACTTGCAGGTGACGTCGGCAAAGGATGAGGCGTGCGTAACGGCCAGAATGAGAGGAATCGCAACTAGCGAAGCAATTTTTCGCATCTGTCAGTCCAACTCTCCGGTTAACCAACCAAGAGTCAGTCCTTGGCAGTGTACTAAACTGGCCGCCCTCACAGCGCAAGAGACTCCAGGTTCCGCGGAATATCAGGTGACTAGAAATGGTCGGGGTGGCCGGATTTGAACCGGCGACCACTCGCACCCCAAGCGAGTGCGCTACCAGTCTGCGCCACACCCCGACGCGTCGAACATTATATATTCGCTTCTGCCAAGACCAGCGTGCTTGAGTGTCAGGCTTTTTTCTTGGGCGCGACCCGCGGACGCCATTGCACGAACGCGCGCATATCAACCTGGAACGTCCACGCGCTCTTCGACTGATTGATCAGATGCACGATCTCGTCGCAAATCGCCGCCGGCGGCACGAAGTGCGACGGATCCACGTCGGGCATCGACTCGCGCACGCGAGGACTGTCCACCGCGCCGTCCACGTCGAGCGCGGCGGCATGCACGCCGAGATGCATGAACTCGTACGCCACCGATTCCGCGATTGCGCGCTGCGCCAGCTTCGACGCGTTGTAGGCCGAATACTGCGCCGGTCCGCTACGCGATTCCGATCCCAGCACGAAAATCACGGTGCCCAGTTTGCGCTCGGCCATCTTGCCGATGACGGCCTGGGTGCAGAAGAACGGCCCGTACGCGTTCACCTTGAGCTGGAAATCGAAATCCTCTTCGGTGATTTCGGTGAAGCGCTTGCGCAGGTACGCTCCCGCGTTGTTGATCAGCACCGAGATTGGACCGAGCTCGCGCTCAACGGTCTCGACCGCGGCGACGACCTGATCGCGGCGCGCGACGTCGGTCGGCGTCACGACCGCCTTGCCGCCTTGCGCGCGAATCAGCTCGGCGGTTTCGTCGAGCTGGGACTTGGTGCGCGCGATCAGCCCGACCGCGTAGCCTTCCTTTGCCATTCGAAGCGCGATGTCGCGGCCGATGCCGCGGCCTGCGCCGGTTACCAATGCGACTTTTGCTTCTGACATAACGCCGAATCTTATCCGCTCGCGGCGGGCGTGCAAACCTTATGCGATCGCACTGAAGATTTTGCCTTGGCCTGACCTCGAACCGGGTGGTAATCTTTTGTTCATGAAGTGCCAGCGGTTCATCGTCGCAATTTTTGCAGCGCTCGCGATGACGGTCTTCGTGAATGCGCGCTTCGCCTTCGCGCAGGAGGCGGCCGAGTCCGGCACCAGCGTCGATGCGGATTGGGATCGCACCGCTCCGACAATTGATGACAGCGCGTCGTCGGCCGACAAGGTCCTGGAGATTCCGCAGGCGACCTGCGACAAGGACGATCCTTCGGCCCCCTGCGACACGTCGGCCGCGAACCCCAACGACCCAAATGACCAGGCTATCAACGCTCCGCAGCCGGGTTCTCCGCCGCCGGTTCTCGATGACGACACCGCTAGCTCCGGCTCGTCAGATCCCGATTGGGGCGACGCGACCGACTATCAGAACCAGCAGGTCTATGCGGCGCCGTATGCGTATCCGTACGCTTACGGTTACGGGGTAGGCGTCGCGCGCAACGTGGACCCGCGATCGCCGGTTCCCGCGTCCGCGTATATCCCTGCTCCGATGAGCAGTCCGCTGACTCAGGCCGCGCGCCCGCCGCTGAGCCAGGGCCCATGGATGAATCCTCCGACGATGTCCGCGTTCGGCCGTCCCGCGGGCAGTCCCATGATGGGGATGGCGTCGAGTCCGTTCGGATTTCATCATTAACGCCGTCTTGCGCGCCGTTTCTTTTACGCAGAGTTCGCGCGCTATTATCTTTGCCCGATCGCGCCGCTATCGACTGCGCCGGTCGGCTGAGGATTCTTCATGCTGATAACGGTTGACGTCGGTAACAGCCATACCGTCATTGGGATTTACGAAGGCGAGCGCCTGCGCAATCACTGGCGTATCTCGACTGTTCCCGATCGCACCACCGACGAACACGGTGCGCTGCTCAACACGCTGCTCGCCGGCGATGGCCTGCATGATGGGGTCAAACCTGAGGGCGTCGCGATCGCGTGCGTGGTTCCGCCGCTCAACCAGGTGATGGAGCAACTCGCCGAGCGCTATTTCCATTGCACGCCGCTGATGGTCGGTCCGGGAATCAAAACCGGCATGCCGATCCTCTACGAGAATCCCAAGGAAGTGGGCGCCGACCGAATCGTGAATGCGGTAGCTGCGTTCGAGCGCTACGCCTGCGCGACGATCGTCGTCGATTTCGGCACTGCGACGACCTTCGACTACGTCACCGGCAAGGGTGAGTACGCCGGCGGTGCGATCGCGCCGGGGTTGGGCGTGTCGATGAACGCGCTGATCGAGCATGCCGCAAAGCTCTATCGCGTCGAGCTGGTCCGTCCGCGCGAGGCGGTCGGCCGCACCACGGTCGGCTCGATCCAGTCGGGATTAATCTTCGGCTACACCGCGCTGGTCGACGGGCTCGTCACGCGCATCCTGAAGGAACGCGGCGAAAAGGCCCGCGTCATCGCGACCGGCGGCCTCGCCGATTTGATTGCGCCCGAAAGCGAGACGATTGAAGAGGTCGATGAGTTTTTGACATTAAAAGGACTTCGGCTGATATTTGAGCGCAACCGGCGCTAGGTTTTGAAGCAAGGCTTAGGGAAGATTTGATGAGCAAGCAGGCGCGAGTCGTGACCGATTCTATGATCGGTCTCAAGATGCCGAATTATTCGCGGATCTCGGCGCGCGTCGCGACCGTGCTGGGACAGAATCCGAGTCCGTTCACGGGACCGGGTACCAACACTTATATCGTCGGCACTTCGAAGCGTCCGATCCTGCTCGACACGGGGCAGGGCGTCGCCATCTACCCGGACTTGCTCGCAGAGGGTCTCAAGGAACTTTCGGGTGCGAATGAACTCGAGCGAATCGTGCTGACTCACGCGCATGTCGATCATCTTGGCGGGGTCAAGCAGGTCACTGAAAAATTCGGTGAGATGGAAGTGCTCAAGATGCCGTGGGTGGGGCATGACGCTCCGGCTGGCGAGATTTCCGCGATCGGTCACGACGCGGTCGTTCACACCGAAGGCGCCACGCTGCGCGCAGTATTTACGCCCGGTCACGCGCCGGATCATTTGTGCTATTACCTCGAGGAAGAGCGCGCGGTTTTCACGGGGGACGTCGTGCTGGGCGCAGGTACTACAGTCATTCCAGATGATACCGGCGATTTGGGCGAGTACATGGATTCGCTCAGGCGTTTGCTCGCGCTCGATCTCGAGACGATTTATCCGGCGCATGGGCCGGTTATTCGCAATCCCAAAGAAAAGATCGGCGAGTATATTGCGCATCGCGAATTGCGTGAGCGCCAGGTGCTCGAGGCGCTCGGCGACGGTGCGGGACCGCTCGACGCGATGGCAATTGTGAAGAAGATTTACGTGGACTATCCGGAATATCTGCATGCTGCGGCTGCAAGCTCGATTCGCTCTCATCTGAAAAAGCTCGAGCGCGAAGGCCGCGTGGTGGAGCATGAAAAGCGCTGGAGTCTTAACTAGCGGGCGTGCGAGCATCACGCTTTCGGCGCATCGCTCGCCGCGATGCTGCTGCTCCTACTAACCAGCACCTTCGCATCCGCACAATCCGGCGCCGACACCACCGCTTCTGAAACCTGGAGACTGGCGGCCGCATCTGCCGCCGCAAGCCCGACCGCGGCCGGCCCGTCGAACCTGGTTCCGACGACGCTGGATAACCTCGAAAAAACTCCGCCAGCTACCACCGAGATCGCGCCAGCCACTGCTGACAACGTGTCGCAACACCCATCGGGCGCTGCGCTCGACGCGCAATCGCCGGTGGATTCGCAACCATCGAACGAGCCCAACGACATCGCGAAATATCAGGAAGAGCAGAGCGGGATGCCGTCGGGTCCGCTCATGCAAGGGTTCAGCGGCGACGGCGAGCTATCGACTCCGTTCGGGATGCAATTGCGCGAAGCAAAGCGCACGCTCAAATCCGGCGAGGATGCTGACGGCTTGCTGATCACCTCGGTACAGAAAGGCGGTCCGGCTGCGACCGCCGGCCTGCATCCCTACAATCACACCGTGCATGACGCGCTGGCTGGTGCAGCGATAGCCGCCTCGCTGGTTCCCTTCGGGCAGGCCGCCATTCTCCTGATACCCGCGATGGATATGATGCAGGTCGGCGAGAGCTACGACATGATCATCGGCGTGGACGGCTCGCGCGTCACCAACTTTCTCGACTTCCAGGACCGCATGCACGATCTGCAGCCCGGTGAGCTCGTCTACCTAAGCGTCGTGCGCAACGGCAAACGCCTACAGGTAACGCTGCCGGTGACCGCCGACACCCTCCAAGCCAACACCAACTGAACTTTCGCGCTTTACGCGCACGCCAGCTTTCTCTATATAGTTGAACTGGTCCGTCGAGGAATACTTTTCCCGGCGAGACGGTGTTGAGAGGACATAAAGTTTCGTTTTTCGTTGTCTGCTCGCGCCTGGATCCGATTAGGACCGGGACTCCGAGTGATTCGAGCGCTCGTTCATTCGAGATTGCTCCGATGCGGGGTTGCCGGTCGCGCGGCAGCCCCGATTTTTTTTGATGGGAGCAACCGAAGCGAGTGAGTGAGAAAATGATCCAGGAAAAAGTTCGCGTGCCCGATCTCGCGCGCATGAAGGCCGCGCGCCAGCCGATCACGATGCTGACTGCGTACGACTTTCCGTTCGCGCGGATTTTCGACAACTGCGGCGTTGACGTGCTTCTGATCGGCGATAGCCTCGGGATGGCGGTCCGCGGCGAGGACACTACGCTCGCTGTCACGATCGACGAAGTCATCTACCACACTCGCGCGGTTGCGCGGGCGCGGCGCCGGTCGCTGATCGTCGCCGACATGCCGTTCCTGTCGTACCAGGTGAGTCCCGAAGACGCGCTGCGCAACGCCGGCCGTCTGATCAAGGAAGGCGGCGCCGAGGCGGTGAAGCTCGAGGGCGGGGTCGCGATTGCAGACGCGGTCGCGCGAATCGCGGCGGTTGATATTCCGGTGATGGGCCACGTCGGACTGACGCCGCAATCGATACATCGGATGGGCGGGCATCGCGTGCAAGGCCGCAAATCCGGCCGCGCCGCCGGATGCCGCGAGCGCCTGCTCGAAGACGCACTCGCGCTCGAAGCTGCGGGCGCGTTCGCGATCGTAGTCGAAGGCGTGCCTCCGTCGTTGGCGCGCGAGATAACTGCCAGCGTCACAATTCCGACTATCGGGATCGGCGCAGGCCCCGATTGCGACGGCCAGGTGCTCGTGATGCATGACATGCTCGGGCTGTACGAGTCGTGCGCGCCGCGCTTCGCCAAGCCGTTCGCACATTTGTGGAACGACGCCTCGGCAGCTGCCGAAGCGTACGTGCGCGAAGTGAAAGAGCGCGCGTTCCCGGCGCCGGAACATTGCTACGCCGAATCCAGGAGGGCCTCGCGATGATCGTCATTACCTCGCCCGACGAAATGACCCGATACGTCGAGAGCGCTCGCGCGAACGGCGAACGAATCGCGCTGGTGCCGACGATGGGCTTTCTGCATGACGGTCATCTGACGCTTGATGCGCGAAGGTCGGCGACAATCCTCGGTGCTGGTCGCGTCGATCTTCGTGAATCCGACGCAGTTCGGTCCCGGCGAGGACTTCGCCCGCTATCCGCGCGACTTCGAGCGCGACTGCGCGATGCTCGAGACGGTGCCGGTGGACGTCGTGTTCGCGCCCGAGCCCGTGTCGATGTATTCGCCCGACGCGCAAACCTGGGTCGATGCCGGCGAGATTACCGACGGCCTCTGCGGCGCGCATCGCCCGGGCCATTTCCGCGGCGTGACGACCGTGGTCGCCAAGCTGTTCAACATCGTCAAGCCGCATTCGGCAGTTTTCGGCGAAAAAGATTTCCAGCAACTGCGCGCGATTCAGAAGATGGTTCGCGATCTGAATTTCGACGTGGAGATTCTGCCGGTGCCGATTGTGCGCGAAAAAGACGGCCTCGCCATGAGCTCGCGCAACGCCTATCTGTCACCAACCGAGCGCGAAGACGCCTTGGCACTGAGCCTCGCGCTACGCGCCGCCCGCGACAAGCATCGCGCCGACCCATGCTGCACCGAAGAAGTAGTATTCGCAGCGACCCGAGTCCTGAAGCGAATGAAAGGCATCGAGATCGAATACGTAGAAGCAGTGGATGCCGAAACGCTAACGCGTCATCCGTCGCTGGATCGTCCCATCCTGATTGCGATAGCAGCGCGCGTCGGCAAGACGAGGCTGATCGACAACGTCGTGCTCAACCCGTGAAGGCGATTGTTATCCTTCTCTCGATTGCCCGAAAAATTATGCAAACTGGCCTTCTTGTCGCTCTCGCGCTTGTGGGTTGCGATCGTGATTGCGCTGGACTCGACGAGTCTGGCCGCAGGTGACGGACCTGAAATTATCCACTTATACCAACGACCGCTTCGGCATATCGCTTCGATATCCGAGCGACTACCGGGTTTTGCAGAGCAACGAAATTCCCAAGCTTTGGAGATAATGAAGGGCCGACCGATACGAACTAGTCACGCAACCGGGCGGGATGATGCTTGCGGCGTTGGTTCCCCCTGGCGGGCTCGACCCTGCTGGAGCCGCAGACGAACTTTTGATCCTGAGCGTAAATCCTAAGATTGCGGCTAAGGGGTGCGCCAAATTCGATTCTCCTCCTCCAGACAAGTGGATGCCACATAGACCTAGAAGCGAAAAAGTTGGTGCAATGGAGTTCTTTCAGTCGGACGATTCTCGAGGAGGCATGTGCCATGATGTTGATTACAAGTATTACCACATCTTCCGCAACCAAGCCTGTTACGAAATCGAAATGGGTGTGTTTATATCGCCGTGTGTCCAAGACAAAGACCACGACGTTTTCGGCTACACCAAGAATGAGTTCAAGAAACTGAAGGCGATTCTTTCAACGCTGACGATCCGTCCCGCGACCATTGCCAAAGTAAGGGCTACTCCCCCAAGAATTGGCCGTCTTCGGAGAGCGGCGCCGTCTAAGAGAAATGAGATGCGAGAAGGACTCATGTCATCAACAAAATCACGAGGCCGCCGGTTACTATGAAGCCGCCGCCTAGCAGGATTCTGTCGTCGGGGACTTGCTTGAACAGGATCAGCGAGATCGCCTGCGACACTACGAAGAAGACTGCGATGTAGATTCCCATCAGGCGGTTGAAATCGACGCCGCTTTGATTGACCAGCACTCCGTACGCGAAAAGGACTATGCCGCCGGCCGCCAGCCAATACGCCGGGCCGCGTAGTCCTATCCTGATAAGTGCGTCGCCGCCGACTTCCAGCGCAGCGGCGAGTATCAGGATCGCGAGAGTCTTTAGGATCAAAGCCCGGTCGGCCTAATAGTAGTCAACCGGATCGATCTGCCGCTTGGCGCCCCAGTAGAAGAGCATGTTCTCAGTCAGGCCTTGCCAGGTGAACTTCCCCGGCGGCATCAGCAGGCGCCGGAACATCGACTTCAGCGAGTAGAACTCCTTGGTGCAGCGCCAGACGCCTTCTTCGACTTCCTGCGGCGACATGTTCTTGGGCACGAACATGCAGCGGAAGTTGTTGGTGTACAAATCGGCGTCGGGGATTATCACGCGGCCTTCGTTCTCGAGCTGCGTGCGCATCGGGGTGCCGACGCGCGGCGTCACGGTGTTGAAGAATGCTTCGGGCGCCTTGACCTCATGCAGGAACTTCAGCGTCTCGTCGAAAACTCCCGGGTGATCCTCTTCCAGCCCGAACAGGAAGTTGAGCGAGTAGTAGATTCCATATTTTTCCAGCTTCTTGAGCAGCTTCTTGTACTGATTCGCGTGATTCTGAATCTTGTTCATCGACAGCAGGCTTTCCTGGCTGATCGATTCCACGCCGATGTTGACGTGGAAGATTCCCGCCTTCGCCGCCAGGTCGAGCAGCTCGTCGTCGTGATTCGAGTTGATCGTCCACAGGCATGAGAAGCGGATGTTGAGCGGCTCGAGCGCCTTGAACAGCTCGCGCGCGAACTTGTGCTTGCCGGTGATCTGATCGTCGATAAACTGGAAGCGCCTGAAGCCGGTCACCTTCATGACCTGCTTGATTTCCTCGACGATGTCCTCGATCGGCCGGGTGCGATACGCGCCGTCGTAGAACACCGGAATCTCGCAGAACGAGCATCGATACGGGCATCCGCGGCTGGCCTGCACCGGCACCGCTTTGAACAGGTATCGATTGAGCTTGAGCAGCTCGTGGCGCGGGCGCGGCAGATTCTTCAGATCGTGCATCTTCTCGGATTTGTAAACCTGCTTGAGCTTGCCGTCGCGCCAGTCCTGCAGCAGCTCGGGCCACACCAGGTCGGCCTCGCCCTTGACCACCGCGTCGCAATGATGCAGCGCTTCTTCGGTCTGCAGCGTCGCATGGAATCCGCCGAACACCACGGGTATACCGCGCTTGCGGAACTCGTCGCCGAGCTGGTACGCGCGCAGCGACGCGCCGATGGTAGTCGTCATGCCGACCAGGTCCCATCCGCCGTCGAAGTTGATGTTCTCCAGCCGCTCGTCGCACAGCGTCACGTCGTAATCGTCGGGCGTAAGTCCCGCCATCAGCGGAATCATCAATCCCATGATCAGCCGCCAGCGCGTTTTGTGCGGAGTGCCGTCCAGGTGGACGGTTGTGGGTTGCACCAGGAGAATTCGTGGCTTCTTGCCGTTCATACTTCCTCCGCCCGCAGGTTCGGTTTCTGCCTACAGGCTTTCACTCGTGATTGATTGTCGATTCAGTCCGGCCGGTAATCCAGATCAATACAAGCGCGAACACGTACGTTCCGAATGCAGCTCCCCAGGCGAAGTACGATAAACGATTTACCAAGGCCAATATTACGAGCAGGTAGGCGAAATCGCGGCCGCTCCATCGATCGACCTTGTCCAACCACACCGCCGCCTGTTCGCCTCTGACGCTGAAGGCGCGCCACGTCGCGTACGCGCACATCGCGAATCCGCCGAGCATCAAGGGAATCAGGTAGAGGTACGCGGAGCTGTATTCGGCGCGATAGCATCCGACCAGCAGTCCGATGAAAACCGCCGCATGCACGACATTGTCAGTGGCGACGTCGAGCTTGCCGCCGAAATCACTCTCGATCATTTTGAGCCGCGCCAATTCGCCGTCGACGCCGTCGATCGTGATCGAGATCAAAAAGAAAATCGCCGCGAACAGCCGCATCCAGTAATTCGGAATCGCGAACATCCAGGCGCACGCCAGCCCGAAGATCGTGTTGGCAATCGTCACCATGTTCGGCGTGACATTTGTATGCGATGCGAGCCAGTAGCTGATACGCCATGAAATTTTGCGATCGACCCATCGAGCCATCGGCGCGTCTTTGTGCGCCGATTCTTCGCGTACCGATTTCGCCAGCCGCAGTTCCGCTTCTTCGCGATCCTCGGGACGGCCGTTCAGCGCGAATGGCAGCAGGCTCGTCGTCGGCCCAGCGACCGCGTTCGAAATTCCGCCGCGTTTGAGGATCTCGGCGATCGGCCCGGTCGCGATTTCACCGCCGCGGTCCTTGTCGGTGCTGATTTCCCGATGTACCGAATCCGGATTCGAGGCATGCGCGTCGAGGATCCGTTTCAGTTGCGACTTCGCGAACACCAGGTTGCCGGAAAATGACACGCACGGCGCCGACGGGTCGATGCCCAATTCTTGTGCGTTCGCACCATTCAGAATCGCGCCGAACGACTCGACCATCGAGACAGTGTCCGAATTTTTGAACCGTCCCATCGCGCGCGCGACGTCCGGATACCGCTCATGCGACGCCGCCACGACGAACCGCTTGATACCCGCGCGCTCGCAATTAATCATCAGCCGCTCTAAAAGCGGACGGCCGAAGACCGCATTATCCGCGCGGTCAGGAGCAATGATTAGTGCAGTTTCAATCACTGGAGTCAGATTAGAACCAAGTTCCCGTGTCTTCAACGATCGGGTCACGGTAACACAGCATTAACGACAGCGGAAGTAGCCCTGCTACTAGCTTCTATCCCTAATTATGAGTTCTGCTTTCATTTGAAGCCAGCGATTTCGAGAGCGCGAACCGAGCGGTCAAATTGTTCTCCAGGGCACCCAGCGGGCGGGCCGCCGCCCCGCCATCTACAAGCCAATTCAGCAACAAACTGGAGAGCACTTACTGCGGCTGGTAAACTGACTCTTTCATGGCCACAGTCTCGACCTTGCTATTCGACTTCGGCGGCACGCTGGACGGGCCCGCGCATTGGCTTGACCGGTTTCTGTTGAGCTACCGCGCCGCTGGCATCGTATTAACGCGCGCCGAGCTTGACCCGGCCTTCGATCACGCGACCCGAATCGGCTACGGCGCGACGCGCGTGGTCGCGCGCTTCGGAATGACCGACCTGGTGCGATTTCTCGTCGGCCATCAATTTGAATACCTGCGGAAAAGCGGCCCCGACCCGATTCGCGCGACCCTCGACGACGCGGGCGCCGCCGGACGCCATCGATTCGTCGAGGCGGTCACCAACACGTTCGTCGGCGAAACGTCGGCGGGTCTCGCGCACAGCCGCGAAGTCCTCGGTCTACTCAAAAGCCGTTTCAAGATGGGCGTCGTGTCCAATTTCTACGGCAATCTCGATCGCATCCTCGAAGAAGCGAGACTGGATCGATTTTTCGCGGCAGTCGCTGACTCTTCACGCGTCGGAATTTTTAAACCCGACGTCCGAATTTTATGAACAGGCTTTGCAAAAATTACATTGCTCGCCCGAAACAGTCGCGATGATCGGCGACTCACTCACAAAAGATTGCGCACCTGCACGCAAGCTCGGCATGCGCACCGTATGGCTGCGGACCGAACAGCGGCCTGATGAAGATTTCGTCGACTCCCAACGTCACTATCCGAAGCATCGACGAAGTCGCGCAAATCCAATGGTGACTGCATTGCAAGGAGCGATCATTGCCGCCGGCCGCGGAGAGCGGCTGCGCGCTTCGACCCGCGACGACATTCCCAAGCCGCTGGTTATGCTGGATGGCGAGGCGATGCTCTCGCGCCAGGCGCGCGCGTTGCTGGACGCAGGCGCGTCATCGGTCATCGCGATTATCAACTCCGAGACTGCGCGGGTCGCAAAGGAAATGGCTCTCGAGTTTCCGCCGTCGCTACGTCTCGTAGTTCGCGATACCGCCAACTCGATGGAGACGATGCTCGCTCTCGCCGACGTGCTCGAGCCCGGATGGTTTATCGCATCGACGGTGGACGCTGTAATTCCACAGGCAGAACTCGCGAGTTTTGTTAATGCGTCACGCAAAAAAATCGAGCAGTGCCGCGATAAAAATCTGGCGGGCGTGCTGGCTGTCACGCGATGGCGCGGCGAGGCCAAGCCGCTTTACGCAGATGTAACGGGGAACGGCTTGATCCAGCGGCTGGGCGAGCGTCAGACTTCTAGCGTGACGGCGGGACTCTATGTTCTGTCGACGAGAATTTTCGACTACGCCGCCGACGCGCGCCGCGCGGGTCTCGACGCACTCCGCCGCTTTCTCGCATCGCTCCTCGAACGCGGGATGCGGCTGGAGGCTCTTGAGATCCAAGGCTCCATCGATGTAGATGAAGCGTCGGACCTCGACGCCGCGCGCCTAGCAATACGGAAGATGCCATGAGCTATCGAGCCCTAGGAATTTATCGGGAACCCGAGTTTTCACCGGGCAAGGTCGAGGCTGACGCCGCGATTCTCGACGCCGTCTTGTCGGAGCTGAAGCGCGAAGGGGTCGAGATCCAGGCGATGGACGCGGTCAGCTTCGCGTCGGGCGCGCCGAGTCAAGCGGATCTCGTGCTGCCGATGTGCCAAGGGCCGCGCGCGCTCAAACGGCTGGCGGAAGTCGAGCAGTCAGGCGCGATCGCGATCAACTCCGCGCTCTCGATTCGCAACTGCTATCGCGACCTGCTCGCAGCCGGCCTCGAGACCGCCGGCGTGCCGACTCCGGTGGGCGCGCTGGTGCCGGCGCACGAGCCGCTCGACGCGCGCAAGCTCAGTGGGCTGGACCTTGCGGCGGGAGTATTCGTCAAGCGCGGCGACTTGCATGCGCTCGCGCCCGAAGACGTGCAGCGCGCCGCCGATCGCGCCGAAGTCGAATCGATTCTCGCCGATTTCGTGCGCCGCGGAATCCGCTTTGCGTACCTACAGCAGGAAGTCGTCGGCCGGGTCGTAAAATTTTACGGCGTCAGCGGCGGTTCGCATTTCAGCGTGCATCCGGAGGATGAAGAAATCCCCGAAGCCGCGGTGCGCGCGCTGTCGGAAGCGGCCAACGCTGCTGCCGGTGCGCTCGGCCTCCAGGCGTGGGGCGGCGACGCGGTCTTGAGTGGCGATCGTTTTGCGATTATCGATTTCAACGACTGGCCCAGTTACAGTCGGGTGCGCGGACCTGCCGCTCGCGCCATCGCGCGCCGTGCGATAAGTCTTCTAGGCCGCACGCGCTAGACTTGGCGCCGGTAATTCAAAAAGGATTCGAACCGCTATCAATTGAAGACCACGACCACCACTGGCAACAACGGAAAACTTCCCTCGATCAAGACCGCTGTTCCGGGACCCAAATCGAAAGAGATCTTCGCCCTCGAACAAAAATATATCGCGCCCGGCCGCCAGCGGATTTCGCTGCTGGCCGGCCTCGCGTTCGACCATGGCGAAGGCGCTACTCTGACCGACGCCGACGGCAACACTTACGTCGATTTTTTCGCGGGCGTCGCGGTCGCCAGCCTCGGTCATGCGCATCCCGCAATGGCCGACGCGCTGTCCAGGCAGGCGTCGCGGCTTACCGTCGGCACCTTCGCAACCAAGGAGCGCGCCGCGGCGTTCAAAGCGCTGGCCGAAGTTGCGCCCGCCGGGCTCAATCGCGCCCATCTATATAGCGGCGGCGCCGAGGCGGTCGAAGCTGCGCTCCGGTTGGCGCGTTCCGCGACCGGGCATCATGAAGCGGTAAGTTTTTGGGGCGGCTTCCACGGCAAGACCGGCGGCGTGCTCGGTCTGATCGGCGACGAGTCGAAACAGGGCTATGGACCCTTGCAGGGCGGGCAGTTCACAGTGCCATACGCCGACTGTTATCGATGCCCGTTCAAGTTGAAGTATCCCGACTGCGGTCTTTACTGCGTCGATTTCGCGCGCCAGCAAATCAAGATGAGCACCAGCGGCTCACTCGCCGCAATCGTCGCGGAGCCGATGCAAGGCACGGCAGGCAACGTAATCCCGCCCGACGACTGGCTGCCCGCGGTGAAGTCGGTCGCCAGGGATTTCGGCGCGCTGCTGATTGCCGACGAAATGATCACCGGCTTCGGACGCACCGGAAAATGGTGGGGCGTCGAGCATAGCGGCACTCGCCCCGATATCGTCACCGTCGGCAAGGGCATGGGCTCGGGATTTCCGGTGTCGGGCGTGATGCTGAGCGACGAGCTGGGCAAGGCGGAACCTTTTGGCAAGCCGAGCGCGTCGTCGTCGAGCTACGGCGGAAATCCGCTGGCGGCGGTCGCAGTGTCGGAAACGATCGGCACGATTCAGCGCGAGCACCTGGTCGAAAATTCGCGCAAAGTCGGCGCGATGATCCTGTCGCGGTTGGTTCAGCTCAAGGAAAAGTATGAATTCATCGGCGATGTCCGCGGCAAGGGTCTTCTGATCGGCGTCGAGCTGGTCCGCGATCTCGAAACCAAGGAGCTGCTCGGCAAAAAAGTCACCGAGCTGATCTTCGCCGAATGCCTCAAGCGCGGCCTGGTCACGATGGCCTACTTTCCCAAGATTCGAATCAACCCGTCGCTCGTGATCACCGAGGCGCAGGCCGAAGCCGGAGTCGAAATCCTCGACGAAGTGTTCGCCCACGTTCGCGATCACATTGACTGGCGTCACGCATAGGCGAATCTTTTTTCGATGGCCAATCCGAATGGCAACGCGGCGCTGTTCTTCGATCTCGGCGGCACGCTGGTCAAGCTGAACGAATCGCGCGAAATTCCGCTCGACAGTAACGGCAACATCGTAGTCGAACTTCTGCCCAACGTGGCCGAAAAACTCCGCCCGATGCATAACCATCTGATGTTCGTCGTCACCAACCAGGCGGGAATCACACGCGGCCGCCTCAGAGCAGAAAAAGTCGAAGCCGCGCTGAAGGAGCTCGACGCTAAGCTCGGCGACATCCTGTCAGGATGGCAAATCTGCCCGCACACGGACGACGACAATTGCGAATGCCGCAAACCAAAGGGCGGCATGATCACAGAGCTAGCCGACATGTACGGCGTCGACCTGACGTCCTCAACAATGGTCGGCGACCAGGAAGTAGACCGCCAGGCCTCCGAAGCCGCCGGCGTAGCAAACTACATCCCCGCAAAAGATTTCTTCGGCTGGTAGCAACTGAAGGGTAAAGCACTTTATCAAATGTGAAACCCGCGATGGGTTTCACACTTCCTTCGGCAGGGGTGACCCTGCACCCAGTAATCAAGAAATGTATGGCGCAGCGCGAACCCCATAAATCTGGTTCCCCTTCCCGCTCGGGAAGGGGTTAGGGGTTAGGTTCCTCGCGCGTCCGCGCGAGTCTTCTTTGTCTGTCTCCTTTTCTTTGTGTCATTCTTGAGCGCAGCGAAGAGGAGAAAACAAAATGAAAATCGGACTACTCACCCCCTTCACCGGTAAGAACGCCCATCCCGCCGAATTCGCTCGCACCGCCGAATCCCTCGGCTTCGAATCAATCTGGGTCCCCGAGCATCCCGCGATGCCCGCAAATCCCAAGCAGCAGTTCCCCACCGGCGGTCCGATCCCGCCGCAGTATTTCACGATGGCCGATCAGATGATCGCGCTCAGCATGGCGGCCGCCGTCACCAAGAATCTCAAACTCGCCACCGGTATCTGCCTCGTCCCCGAGCATGAACCCCTCGCGCTCGCCAAGCAGTTCGCGACTCTCGACGCATACTCGGGCGGCCGCGTCCTGTTCGGCATCGGCGCGGGATGGCTGCAGGAAGAGTCCGATTTGTTCGGCGTAGATTTTCCCCATCGATGGACCGAGACCGCCGAGATAGTCGCCGCGATGCGCAAGCTGTGGACCGAGGACGCGCCGTCGTTCGAGGGCAAGTACGTAAACTTTCCGCCGGTGAAGTCGCTACCGAAGCCCGCGCAGAAGTCGGGACCGCCGGTGATAATCGGCAGCCTCGACAAGAACGCGCTCAAGCGGGTTGCGAAGTGGGCCGACGGATGGTGCCCGATCGCACTGAACGCCGCGCAGTTGAAGACGCGCGTCGACGACCTCAAGCGCGAGTGCACTGCAGTCGGCAGGAATTTCGCCGAACTTGATATCACCATCATGGGCGGAATTCGCGGCGACCGTGCAAAGGTCCAGGAGGGCCTCAAGGAGTTCGCGGAAGCAGGCGCCGGACGCTTCGTCGCGGGCCTCGGCGACCTGACCTTCGAGAGCTCGGAAGGGACGCTCCAGAAAATCGCAGCGCTGTATATTTAGCCGCTCTATTTCGCTCGCGGCGGCGCCTGTTCGCTCAATATTTTGAGTTCCGCGATGGTGCGATGCGCGCCTTCGAGTTGTTCGCGCAATTTCGCCGCGCCGGTTGTCAGCTCGGCCGAGCCCGCTCCTTTTTTGCAGGCCGGCGTCAGCGTCTTCAGCTCCTGCCGAATCTTGCCGGCATACAGATCTGCCCAGGTCAGGTCGGCGACCAGTTCGGTGGGTGGCTGATGTTTTTTGATATCGCTGGCTCGCGCCGTCGATGGGGACTTATTGCTCGAATCGGTTCCCGCCCAGCGACTGATGAAGCTTAACGTTGTGCGACGCTTCTCCGTTGCAGAGCGGTTGCAGTTGCTTCATCAGCTGCTCGCGGCGCCGATGTCCTTCATCAAGTGACGTGAGCTCGAACGCAAAACCCGAAGGCCGATAACGCACGATGCATGGATCGTCGCCTTCGAGATGCTGCAGCAGCCGCACGCGAATGTTCTCGGCCTCGCCAATATAAATCCAAAAGGCACTGAACAGACCGTAAACCCCGGGCGACTCCGGTGCGTTCTTCAGGATCGATTCGCGTTGGAACAGGAACTTGCTGTAACGATTTTCGGCGAACGACGGGTTCGATTCGGCCGTTTCGTCAAAGCTCTCGGAGTCTGTTCGCCGCTCAAATATGAACTGAGACGTTCCCATTGAAGGATCTCCCCTTCGCGGACTATGCGGTTATCGACGTCACCGAAATTCGTGCAGAATTAGAAAATATTCGGACGATTCCAGACCATGGGCCGAATTGAAAAAACCATCTGGCAGCCAATGGAGGCGCAGGTGGGGAGGAGGAGGAACGGCTGCCAGATGGTTTAGAGAAATCGCCATGAATGTCGTATCCGTTGATGACAAGCTTCAAGATCCTTTGTCGCGTTTTTGAAGGCGAATGACAAGAGAACAGGGCCACAATGCGTGCAACCCGGGGATCACAATTCGCAGATTGTAATTTTTCCCGATCAATCTGGTTGGTCCCATCTCTAGAATGGAGAGAGATAGTGGAGGTTTTCAGGCTGCCGCGCGCCCTTTCGATTTCACCAGCGCCTCGAGTCGTCGCACCACCACCGCCAACTGACGTCCTTCGCGAACGACGATTTTCTGCCGCGCGAACTCACGCAACACCATCCCCACCTTGGGCCGCGATGCGCCCACCAGATCTGCCAGCTGCCTTTGCGTCAGCGTGATCCGGATGAGAATTCCGCGAGTGTTCTGCACCCCAAACTCGAGCGACAGTTCGAGCAGCGCTACTGCAACGCGTCCCGAGAGGCTTAAGCCTATAAAGCTGGGATAACGCCCCATCAGCGAACCCCATCGCGGGTTTTCGATATCCGCCACTTTCATGAAATCGGCCGGCACGACGCCCAGGCTGATGCGGATGAAGCTGTTGGTCGTCAGCTGCGAGACTCTGCAATCGTTCAACGCTGTCCAGCGGAACGTGTGATTAATTCCGCGTGCCATCTGCGGCACCCTGAAGATCACTCCGGGCGACAGAATTGCGACCACCCGCGAACGCGTCGCGTCCATGTAGCAAAGTTCGGCCGCGCCGGTTAACAGGATGTGCGTATCGGGACTGCGAGCCCCATCCTCCTCGAAGATGAGCCCTTTGTGCTTCACATTCCGGCTCGTCATCGAGTCGTCAACTTCCTTCAATTGTGGCGCCGACAGCCACGACAGTCCTTTCAAGCCGCGGAGCAGTTGAAGGTCTGTGAACTTGGATTTTGGAATTGGCGCAGGTCTCATCTATCTAACCTCCGGAGTACGCAATGACAAACATTGCGTCCGGTGGATAGCCGCAAATCCTGGCGACTAAAGAAGGCGCGGAGAACACGCCGACCGTAACTCTGTTTATGCGTTGTGAACTTATTTAATCACCATTTACGCTCGAATGCGATTGCAGCAGAAGATGTGATTGTAAAAATTACCGCGACTCCGGTTCGCCCTCGGGAGAGGACGCTCCTCTCCTAAATCCGGTTCCCCTTCCCGCTCGGGAAGGGATTAGGGGTTAGGTTGTTTCTCATCATCCGCGACACCCGCCGCAAAGGACCGCTGCGCGATTTTCAAAAACTGAAACCGGCTTCGCTGATACGAAGCGGTCCTCCGCTCGCGATGCTCGCCACATCAAGCTCGCGACGCTCGCCACCTCAGGCTCGCGATGCTCGCCTTCGAATTCCGCTCGCGATGCTCGCGGCGCAGACCTCCGCCGATATGGACTTCGCATTCCGAAAAACCTACACTGCGCCAGATACCCAGAGGGTAATTCGCCCGGCTACGCGCGGCGATCCAATTTGCACAGCGGGCACTGCCCTTAAAATCAAACCTCGACCTTTCAGGAGACTCGAATTGCGATGAGCGAATCGAATATCGTTCTGCCCACTTTAACCAGCGGTCAGGTCATGATCCTGTGGCTGGTACTGGTCTCGGCGCTGGTCGCGCTGGCCTACGGTGTCGTCTTGATACGCGTGGTGCTGGCCGCCGACCCCGGACCCAAATCAATGACCGACGTGTCTGACGCGATCGAACTCGGCGCGATGGCGTATCTCGGACGCCAGGTCAGAACCATGGTCTGGTTCGTCGCCGTCATTTTCATCGCGCTGTTCTTCATGTACCGCCACGTTTACGACGGCCTGTATCTGCCGCTCGGAATCTCGATCGCATTCCTGATGGGCGTCGCCGCATCGTACGGCGCCGGCTACGTCGGGATGTGGCTCGCGGTCAAGGGCAACGTCCGCAGCGCCAACGCCGCGCTGACCAGCTTCAAGGACGCGATGGAACTCGCGTTCAAGGCGGGCGGTGTCTCCGGGATGTTCACGGTCGGGCTCGGACTGCTCGGCGCGACGATCATCTTCCTGGTCTTCCGCGAAAACGCGATGAAGGTCCTGGTCGGCTTCGGCTTCGGCGGATCGCTTGCGGCACTCTTCATGCGCGTCGGCGGCGGAATCTACACCAAGGCGGCTGACGTCGGCGGCGACCTGGTCGGCAAAATCGAACAGGACCTGCCCGAAGACGATCCGCGCAATCCCGCGACGATCGCCGACAACGTTGGCGACAACGTCGGCGATTGCGCCGGCATGGCGGCCGACGTGTTCGAGTCGTACGAAGTGACGCTGGTCGCAGCGATCATTCTCGCCGCGTACGCGTTGCAGGAGTCGGATTTTATCGCGGCCTACGGCCAGTACGCGGGCGCGTTCGCAGTCAAGCTGATCATGTTCGCCTTGATCCTACGCGGCGTCGGCGTGTTTTCGTCGATCATCGGAATCATGGCGGTGCGCGTGCCGGCCGGCAAAATGCTCGACCCGATGCGCCCGATCAACATCGGCTACATGACCTCGGCGATAGTGTCCGTCATCGGATTCTTCATCGTCAACTTTTTCTATCTTCAGGATCCGCGCACCGGCGCGACTGATTGGCGCTTCGCATGCTGCGCGTCGCTCGGAATAATCCTCGCCGTCGTGACCCTGTGGCTCACCAACTACTTCACGCATCCCGACAAAGGCCCGGTCACCGAGACCGCGATGGCCGCGCGCACCGGCCCGGCCACTTTGATCCTGTCAGGCATGGCCGAGGGCCTCGAGTCGTCGGTCTGGGCGTTGCTCGTGATCGCGGCCGCGATTATCGGCGCGATGGCGATTTTCCACGAGTCGCTCGCGCTCCAGTTTTACGGAATCGCGCTCACCGGCCTCGGACTGCTCACCACCACCGGCTTCATCCTCGCGATGGACACGTACGGACCGATCACCGACAACGCGCACGGCATCTTCGAGATGGGCGGAATCCATCAGGAGGAGGCCTCGAAGACGCTGTCGTGGATGGACGCGATCGGCAACACCACCAAGGCGCTGACCAAGGGCCTCGCGATTGCGACCGCGGTGCTCGCGGCGGTCTCGCTGTTCCGTTCGTTTATAGATGAGGCGCACCTCGGCGCGATTGGCGTCCAGATCAACATGCCCACCGTGTTCGTCGGCCTGATGATCGGCGGAGCGGTGCCGTTCCTGTTCAGCTCGTTCGCAATCAAGGCAGTCAGCCGCGCGGCGTATCAGATCGTGTTCGAAGTGCGGCGTCAGCTTCGCGAGCATCCGGGAATCATGGAAGGCAAGGAACTGCCCGACTACGGCGCGTGCGTCGATATCGTCACGGCGGCGTCGCAGAAGGAATTGCTCGGCCCCGGAATCCTGGCGGTCTTCTCGCCGCTGCTGGTCGGCTTCGGCCTCGGCGCGGGCGCGCTCGGCGGATTTCTCGGCGGCACCATCCTGACGGGCCAGTTGATGGCGGTGTTCATGTCGAATGCGGGCGCGAACTGGGACAACGCCAAGAAAAAAGTCGAAGACGGCTTCTTAGGCGGCAAAGGGACCGACGTCCACAAAGCATCGGTGGTCGGCGACACCGTCGGCGATCCATTCAAGGACACCGCCGGCCCAGCGCTAAACCCGATGATCAAAGTAATGAACCTGGTCGCGATTTTAGCGGCTCCATTCACTACGGTAGCCCTGGGCGGAGTAACCCCACTGCGAGTTGCAATCGTAGTAGTATCGATAATCGCGCTGGCAGTCGCAGTAACCTTCTCCAAGCGCGGCTCAATCGCCGAAGAAAGCCTGGCAATCGAAACCAAGCAAGCCGCCTGATCGATTTTCACATCCGCAAAAGAAGGGCCGGCCGCCAAAAGCGTCCGGCCCTTTTTCTTCGTCTTCGCTACCCATCTGTTCCCCCTTTCCCGCGGGAAAGGGGGTGAGGGGGATAGGACGCGGCGGAACAGTCGCCTCAAATCCCCTTCCCCCTTGGGGAAGGGGCCAGGGGTTAGGGTTCTGTTCTTAAAGATATTTGCGGCACATGACGCTAGCCTGTCGAAGATTTAGCGGAGGTTCCGCGGCGCATTCACAACCTGAAACCAGCCGCATCAATCCTCCACCAACGCCCGCAACCTCCCCAACGCCGCATCCCACTCCCGCGAAATCTGATCAAGATACCTCTGCACATTCGTCAGCCGCTTCGCCTTCAACTCCCACACCGACTCCCTTCCCAGTCGCGACGCCCGCGCAAGCCCGGCCTCCTCCAGCGCATGCAGATGCTTCGTGATCGCCTGCCGCGAGACCTTCGCCCCATCCGTCAGCCGCATAATCGACAGCGGCCCTTCCTCACACAGCCGCCCGACGATCCGCAAACGCGTCTCGTCACCCAGCGCCGCAAAGATAACCGCCGCATCCGCCCGCTTCGCTTGGCTGCCAATCGACAGTCGCGACATCAGCGGCAGCTCAGCCCTTCGCCGGCATCGCGAGATACTTCTCGACGAGCTTCATCTGCGCAGCCCATCCGCCTTCGTTGGCCGCAAACGCCTTGGCGCGCCGCTCGATCGGAATCTGGTCGAAGCCTGACTCGGTCACGGTCAGCCGCGTGCCGCCCTGAACCTCTTCGAGCACAAACGCGACCAACGTAGGAGTCTCTTTCGAGTAGTCGACGCCCGAATCCATCGCAAACGGATGCCATCGAAAAGAAAACAGCCGCATCGGCTCGACCCGATCGACCGTGAACTCGAACCGATGGCCTTTGTATTGTTCCTGCCGCTTGGCGACTTCAGCATCTACAGTCGTCCCTACAAGCTTCCCGACGATGCTCTTGCCCGCGACGAACGGCCCCTCAAACTGAACCCCAAACCAACTCCCGAACTGCTTCGAGTCGCTAATCGCCCGCCAAACCCGCTCCCGCGGCGCCCGCAGCACCACGCTCTTCTCGATCCGATCTGTGTCAGTACCCATACGCAACCTCCAAGTTGCATTTGAGAATAGCCGCTGAAGAAACGAAACGCAACCCAAAGGTTGCAGAACGCCGCTCCCTATATCCAACGATCTGGTTCCCCTTCCCGCTCGGGAAGGGGTTAGGGGTTAGGTTGTCAGGATCATTCGGAACGCCCACACCTTCATTCTGGTTCCCCTTCCCACTATGGGAAGGGGTTAGGGGTTAGGTCGCGCGCATCACTCCCCAACCCTCAGCGCGTCCGCCATCCTCCGAAACTCCGGATCCCTCTTCTTCCGCATTATCTCCGCCGCCGTGACGCCATCCCTATTCTTGATATCGCCGCGAGCGCCGTGCGCGATCATCATCGCGAAATATGTTTTGTCGCTACCTTTTTTCAGCATGTAATGGAGCGCCGTCATCCCCTTCGGGTCCACGCAGTTCACATCGGCGCCAAGCTTCAGTAATTCCTCCGCAGCTTTAAAGTGACTCCACTTGATCGCGCCGAGAAACGGCGACTCTTCGACCGCCGACGGGTCGTCGACGTTCGCCCCATTGCGCACAAGCAGCCTGATAGCTTCGATATTCTCGACAAACGCTGCTGCCCACAGGCAGTAGTTAGGATTCGATCCGCGCCCGAGAAGAAATTCCGCGAGCATCAGATTTTCTCCGCGCGCGATCGCGAACCACAACGGCGTCGCCTTCCATTCCCCTTCACTGAAGGCTTCCTGGTTGATGTCGAGCCCGTGCGTCAGCAAAACCTCCGCAGTCTTTACGCTGTCAGCGGGCTTGAGCTTCGCTCGCTTCGGATTCACCCCGCAGCATACGTGAAGCCAATTTCGTCCTCGCTCATCCAGAACCGAAAACAGTTCCGGGCGTTCCGCCAGTGCGCGATCGACCTCCTTCCATTTGAATTCTTTGACCAGCGCCGTCAGCTTCGTCTTCGAAATCACGCCAGCAATCCTTTCCCCGGCACGTGATTCACCTCGAGCCGAATCCCGTCAGGATCCTCGAACAGCACCGAGTAATACCCCGGCGCCCACGGCCCATCTTCCGGCGGATGCACAATCTTCGCGTCAATTGTTTTGAGAAACGCGTATATCTCGTCGACATCGCTGTGCTCGCGCGCACGCAAACACACGTGATGCAGCCCGACGCGCCGCTGCTGAAATTTCTCCGCGCGATACGAATCGTCGCCGCGCATGATTCCTACCGCCGTCCGGCCACCAACGCAGTAGAAGATCTGTTCGTCACGCATCACCGGCTTCATCCCGAGATAGGTGAGCAGCTTTTCGTAAAACGGAAAGCACGCCTCGAAATTGCTGACGGTGAGCATCACATGCGCGACCCCGTTGATTTCCATTTTTTTCACCGTTCCTTCAAAGAGCGTTGAGCCATTCGTGACCCGGATGCGTTTTTTCGATCGCGTCGCGCAGCCATCGCCGCGCCTCTGCGCTCAAAGTCGGCACCGCATTCTCGAAATCAATTCGATCGCGCGCCTCCAGATGCTTCGCCTTGAACAACAGCACGATCTCGGGCGCGAGATACGGCAGCCCCCACAGCGGATGAAATCCCATTCGCGCGAGCGGCATTCGAACTTCGGGATTGCGCCGGAAGATCCATTCGTCGTCGTTCGATTCCGCGAGCATCACCTGGAACGCCGGCTCCGCTTCACCCGCGCGATACGCATTGATCTGATGCACCGGAAGTTCAAGCCGCTCCCCGCGCGGCCATTCGATGATCGTCCCGAGATTCGGCGGCATCCCATCCGGATGCGGAATTATTTTCTTAAGTGAAAATTCCTTCAGCGCTTGATGCAGTTCCAAATGATCCCGCCGCATCACCAGTACGTCGACATCGTGATGCGCCCGCGTGACGCGCCCGAGATGCAGGTCGATCGCCCATCCGCCGGAGAAAAAGAACGGCGCCCGCAAATTCCCCATCGCCGCCGTAACCTCAAGTAACGCTTTAAGGTCTGTCGCAGGCATGTTCGCGGTCCTTTCTCCTGAACTAAAACGCCTAGGGGTACGTTTCACGTGAAACATATTCGCACAAAACTCGTTGCTGACATTGAGTTATTCGCGATCGACTCGACGTTTCACGTGAAACATAATGCGCAATTTCGCCGGTCAGCGCGCTCCGACCATCCGCGCCGGCTTCGGCTGCTCATGTCCCAAAATCGGATGCGGCCGATACGGCTTTTCGAGCGCCGCGACTTCGTCCGCCGTGAGTTTCACCTCGACCGCCGCGATCGCCTCCTTCAGATGCGCAATCTTCGTCGCGCCGATGATCGGCGCGGTCACACCCGGCGCCTGCAGTATCCACGCGCACGCGATCTGCGACGGCGTCACGCTCCGCTCTTTGGCGATCTGCTCGACCACGGTCAGCACTTCGAAGTCGTATTCGCGGAAGTACATGTTCTTGGCGAAGTCGTCCTGCTTTGCGCGCGCAGTCGGACCGCTGCCGCCTTTGTCGCGATTGCCCGCGAGGAATCCGCGCGCGAGCGGGCTCCATGGAATCAGGCCGACGCCGTTGTCGATGCACAGCGGATTCATCTCGCGCTCTTCCTCGCGATAAACGAGGTTGTAATGGTTTTGCATCGAGACGAACCGATGCCATCCGTTTTCTTTCTGTACCGCGAGCGCCTTGGCGAACTGCCACGCCGCCATCGAGCTCGCGCCGAGGTAGCGCACCTTGCCGACGCGCACCAGTGAGTCGAGCGCCTCGAGCGTCTCTTCGATCGGCGTCGTGTAGTCCCATCGATGGATTTGGTAGAGGTCGATGAAATCCATCTTGAGCCGGCGCAGCGACGCGTCGCATGCTTCGAGAATATGTTTGCGGCTGAGCCCCGCGCGATTGAGGCCCGACGCCACCGGCCCGTGAACTTTTGTAGCAACGACAATCTCATGCCGCTTCGCCATCTCGCCGAGCCATCGCCCGGTGACTTCCTCGCTCGCGCCGAGCGAATAGACGTCAGCCGTGTCGTAAAAGTTGATCCCCGATTCGACCGCGGCGGCGAAATGGTCCCGCGCCTCGTCCATCGTGAGCACCCAGTCGCGCCATTTTTTGTCGCCATAGCTCATGCATCCGAGGCAGATGCGCGAGACGGTGATTCCAGTCTTGCCAAGTTTCGAGTACTGCATGCTTTCTCCGTTTTTTCAGGGTCTGTTTACGAGGCTCGCAAGCCAAAAGTCCGGCGCTCACGCGCGCTTGTCAAGCCGAATCGGGGCATCGAGATCTTCGTAAAGTTTTCCGGATACCCAAAGTCTCCGCTCGAATTCTTCAAAAGTGAAACCCGCTGAAGGCCCAAGGCGGGGCATATTGCTTGCACCTCACAAGCTGGATGCACCCTCAATCTCCCGGCCGAGGACGATTCAACATGGAAAACGATAAAACCAGCAATCAACCCAAAGGCTCGCCAACGGACTTCGCCGAGGCTGCACGAAAAGGCGAGGAGCGTTTGGAAGAAACGACGCAGGAGTACTTGGACAAGGCCGGCGTCGGCATCGACTCCAATCAAATCCTGAACCTCATACGCGATCAGCCGTTCAAGGCCGCGGGTATCGCAGCCGCCGCGGGATTCGTAGTCGGCGGAGGTTTGGCGGGCGCGGCGGGCTTGGCTGTGTTCGGACTGGTGGCACGCACCGCGGTTCGCTCGACCGTTTTCGATCTGATCGGCATGGCTCGAAAGCAGTTTGGCGGAGCTTACAGGAATGCTCGCGCGAATGCCTGAATCCACCGATGAGTCTCTCGCCCGACGAGCGGCTTTGAAGTTGTGATGGATGCATCGCGAAAGAAGCCTTACGGGTTCGCGTCGCTTTTAGAAATTTTCAAAGAAACTTTCGCTCGATGGAGCGCAGACTCGGCGACGACCCGCGCTGCTGCGCTCTCGTACTACACAGCCTTCTCGATGGCGCCGATTATCCTGCTCGCAGTTGCGCTGGCGGGGCTGATGCTGGGACGCCAGGCAGCGCAAGGAAGAATCATGGAACAGCTCGCCGGATTGGTCGGAGCGCAAAGCGCGGCGGCTATCCAGGGTATGGTCGAAGCGGCGAATCGTCGCGCGACCACCGGCGCGCTGGCCAGCGTGCTCGGCGTGATCTCACTGGTGGTCGGCGCTATCGGCGTGCTCGCGGAATTGAAAGGCGCGCTGAATCAAATCTGGCGAACGAAGGCGCCGAGCAGTCTCAAGGAACTGGTAACTCAGAATGTACTATACGTCGGATTCCTGCTGGGGATAGGATTTCTGCTCGCCGTATCGCTAATCATCAGCGCGGTGATCGCCTCGATGGGCAAATTTGCCGCCGGAATTATCCCGTGCCCTGATTTGATTCTGCAGACTTCCGAATTCATCTTCTCGGTCGGAATCATCACGGTGCTCTTCGCCGCGATGTTCAAATTTCTGCCGGACACCGAAGTGAAATGGCACGATGTCTGGCTGGGCGCCGCGCTCACTGCGATCCTCTTTAACCTTGGCAAGCTCGGACTTGGCCTTTACCTGGGACGAGGAGCAGTCGGCTCGGCCTACGGCGCGGCGGGCTCGGTCTTGATCATTCTATTGTGGGTTTATTACTCCGGCCTGATCTTCTATTTCGGCGCGGAGTTTACTCGACTGTACGCGGAGCGCTTCGGTTCGCGAACCTCCGACGCAAAACGGCCTCATCTAACTGAAGCGATAAAACATCCGGCAAGCCAATCGGCGTGACTGCGTCAGGGCGGGGCGGGCTTGGCGACGGCAGCGATGTCGGGGGCGGAGGTCGTAGCCGTGGTCATGGATATAGTTCGCGTGCACCTGCGCGAACAGGAATGCGTCGATCAGGATCACGATGAAAATCACCACTATGAAGCGATAACTTCGCGGCTGGGGTGACCCAGGTTCACGACCGTCCATCAGCTCCCGCAGGTCCATAAGTATTATTAAAGCACGGAGCGCCTATCGAGGCTTGCGATGCTATTTCATTGACTCGCCGGGCAGATTAGGATGCTTTTGATCCAGACTGGCCGATTGGTCAGGCGGACGTCGCTAACATTGCGCCCGGAGGAAAACTAATGCGGATCCTGTTCGTACATCCAAGTCCGCTTATGTACAGCGAGATTTATTTGCGGCTCGAACCGCTCGGAATGGAGCGGGTAGCGGCGGCGACGCGCGCAGCCGGCCATGACGTGCGGATTCTCGACCTGCAGATTTTTAAGCATCGCGATCTGTTCGCTGAGCTCGAGAGCTTCAGGCCGAATGCGGTCGGCTTCTCACTCAACTACCTCGCCAACGTGCCCGAGGTGATCGATCTTGCCAAGGACGTGAAGCGGCTGATGAAGGACTGCTTCGTCTTCACCGGCGGGCACAGCGGGTCGTTCGTCGCGGACGAAATTTTGGAGCATGCGGACGGCGCGATCGACGCGATTATCCGCGGCGAGGGCGAGACAGCGACGCCGATGTTGCTCGATGCGATCGGCACCGGCTCAGTTGCCAAAGTTCCTGGCGTGTTGACGACGCAGGGGTCGGGGCCGACGCCGATCATGCTCGACGATCTCGATCAGTTTTTTCCGGCGCGCGACCTGGGGCGGCGGCGCAACAAATATTTTATCGGCGTGCTCGATCCGTGCGCGTCGATCGAGTTTACCCGCGGATGCCCGTGGGATTGCTCGTTCTGCAGCGCGTGGACGTTCTACGGCCGCAGTTACCGCAAATCGACGCCGGAAGCCGCGGCGGAAGACATGCTGTCGATCAAAGAGCCCAACGTCTTCATCGTCGATGACGTCGCGTTTATCCATCCGGAGCATGGCTTCGCGATCGGCCACGAAATTGAAAAGCGGAAAATCAAAAAACAGTATTACCTCGAGACTCGCGCCGACGTGCTGTGCCGCAATCCGGAAGTGTTTCGGTATTGGCGCAAGCTCGGCATGGAGTACATGTTCCTTGGCCTCGAGGCGATCGACGAAGAGGGCCTGAAACTGCATCGCAAGCGATCGTCGATGGGCGTCAACTTCAAGGCGCTCGAAGTCGCGCGCGAAATCGGGCTGACGGTTGCGGTCAACCTGATCGCGGACCCGTCGTGGGACGTGAAGCGCTTCGAGGTGATTCGCGAATGGGCGATGAGTATCCCCGAGATAGTGCATCTGACGGTCGCGACGCCGTATCCCGGCACCGAGTTGTGGTTCACCGAATCGCGCAAGCTGACGACGCTCGACTACCGCTTGTATGACATCCAGCACGCGGTGCTGCCGACCAAGCTGCCGCTGCTGCAATTCTACCAGGAGCTGGTGAAGACGCAGGACGTGCTGAACCGCAAGCATCTCGGGTTCGCGGCGCTGAAGTCGGTCGCGTCGATCGCGGGCAAGCTCGCGCTCAAGGGGCAGACCAACTTCATCAAGATGCTGTGGAAGTTCAACAGCGTGTACAACCCGGACCGCCAGCTCGCCGAGCACGCGCGCGAAGTGAAATACGCGATGCGCCCGCCGTCGATGCATACCGACGGGCGTCCATCCAACGAGAAGCTGTACATCCACCAGCCGAAGCCGTCGCGCCCAGCAGCGCCGGCGCCCGCCGCGGGCGGCAGGTGAGATTTCGCGGCAGGGGAACTTGATTGAATGTGAAACCCTCCGCGGGTTTCACGCTTCCGCGGCAGGGGTGACCCCTGCACCCGGTGAGAAGAAATCACAAAATGGCGAGGACACCATTTTGCTCTCACTCAAATAAATCCGGTTCCCCTTCCCGCGCGGGAAGGGGTTAGGGGTTAGGTTCTTCGCGCGCGCGATTCCGCTCCTGACCTCGCCCGTTACTTTTGCGGGCCAGACGCATCGCGGCTGGTGGGTGAGGGTTCCGCGATCACATCACAAAACATAGCTTGCTCACTTTTTGTGTCATTCTAGAGCGAAGCGAAGAATCCCGGATCTTTCCGGGCTTCTCCACCAGTCTGGGAGAGGGGATGATGCTTCGGCCAGTTCTGTCAATCCTCTTCAATGTTCGAGCGATTGCGGTAGTTACAAGATATCTGCGCGCGCCCGCGGCTTGCTGCGAGGGATTTTGTCGTTCTATGGCGCATGATGGTATCTACGCGCTCATCCATCTCTTAGCCCGCATTTATGACTGGTATATAAAGTAGGACTGCAAGTTTTTCGGCCACAAATATGATTGGAACGTGAAGAAGCCGCCTAAGGCGCGAATTGTCGCGATTGCGATATCCGCGATCGTGGCTGGATTGCTGGGGGTTGCGGACATCAACGCGCCACTGGCTTCCTCGCACGCGGCTGCGGGGCGGACGCTGACGCTTCCGCCGCCTCATCCGATGGCGACTCTTTCGCCCGCATCGGTTGAATCGCAGCCGGAGCCGGCACCGACTTATGCTCCTGATTTCCTGCCGGCGACCGGGGCGCCGGCGGTCACCTCCGGGGTCTGGACGGCGCTGAATAATCAGCCGTCATTTTTCGCGTCGGCCGGCGCGTACCTGCTTACCGACGGCAGAGTCCTGGTCGAGGACGCGCAGCTGACTGACGCCGCATGGTGGACGCTGACGCCGGACAATACCGGCAGCTATCTCAACGGAAGCTGGGCGCAGGTCGCGTCGCCGGGGCCGTGTCCCAACGGCAAGAGCGCGGGATCGACGATGTACGCGCCGCTTTACTACGCGTCGGCGGTGCTGGCTGACGGGCGCTTCGTAATTATCGGCGGCGAATACGATTACAACTACACTTACGTCAACGGCACCGGCGAAGTCTGGACCGACCAGGGCGCGATTTATGATCCAGTGGCGAACAGTTGGACTTGTATCGCGCCTCCCACGGGATGGGCGCAGATAGGCGACGCGCAGTCCACGGTTCTGGCGGACGGCACGTTTATGATCGCGAATCCCTTCAACAACCAGGTGGCGACATTGAACGGCAGCACGAGCCCGCCTACTTTCAACGCGCCCTTCACCCCGGCCGGCAAGACGGCTGACAGCTTCAACGATGAAGAAGGATGGGTCCTGTTGCCCGACGGCGACGTCTTCACTACCGAAGTGTGGAACTCGAACGATGCTACTGAAACTCCGGCGCTGACCTACAGTCCCGTCTCGAAGGTGTGGAGCAGCGCCGGGATCGCGCCAGACCCGCTGGTGCTGCTGACCAAGGGCACTACGACTTACGACGAAACCGGGCCTGCGATGCTTCGTCCAGATGGCACCGTGTTCGCCACCGGCGGAGTCGGCTTCAACGATATCTACGACACCGTCGGCGGCACCTGGTCCAGCGGCCCGAGCTTTCCGACATTCACCGGGACCTACAGCGCGGGCGCGTGTAACACCGTGGGCGTGACGGAGCAATTAGTGATGGCCGATGCTCCGGCGGCGTTGCTACCCGACGGCAACGTTCTGGTAGCGCCTGGCGCGGTCGATAGCCAGTCAGCATGCCAATGGGTCCCGCCGACCGAGTTTTTTGAATTCGACGGAACCAGCCTGACGCAGGTGGCCGAGTCAACCGAAGCGCCGTTTGTCCCATCTTACGTCGGGCGCCTGCTGGTGCTCCCGACCGGACAGGTGCTCTACACCAATTCGGCTAATTACATTGAGCTCTACACGCCGGCGGGAAGTCCCAACCCGTCATGGGCGCCGACTATCGCGACGTCGCCCGCGACGGTGTCGGCGGGCGGCACGAATTACGCGCTTACCGGCACGCAGTTCAATGGCTTGTCGCAAGCTTCGAGCTACGGCGACGATTACCAGGCCGCGACCAATTTTCCGCTGGTGCGAATCACCAACAACGGGACCGGCCACGTCTTCTACGCGCGCACTCATAGCCACAGCACGATGGCGGTCGCGACCGGCAGTGCGACGGTCTCGACAGAATTCGATGTGCCCGCCGGCATCGAAGGGGGCGCGAGCACCCTGGTGATCGTTGCCAACGGGATCGCGTCGTCGTCGGTGGCAGTGAACGTATTGGTGCCGACTCCGACCGCGACAGCTACCGCGACTGCAACGGCAGGTCGCACCGCAACGGCTACTGCTACCGCGACACAGACGAGAACTGCGACGTCGACCGCCACTGCGACGCCCACCGCATCGGCTACCTCAACTCCGAGTGCGACTCGAACCGCGACGGCAACGGCCACGATGACTGCCACGTCAACCGCGACGGCGACGATGACCGCGACGGGGACGTCAACCGCGACGGCGACTGCAACTCCAACAGCATCTGCGACGCAGACGGCAACTGCGACGTCGACCGCATCGGCTACCGCAACTCCGAGCGCGACTCGAACCGCGACGGCAACGGCCACGATGACTGCCACGTCAACGGCGACGGCGGCGGCGACTCCGACCGTATCTGCGACGACGAGCGCGACCGCGACTGCAAGTGGGACTTCGACTGCGACGGTAACTAGAACAGCGACGGCGACGCCAACTGCGACCGCGACCGCGACGTTAACCTCAACGCCGACTCAGACCGCGACGTCCAGTGCGACTGCAACTCGAACCTCAACTGCGACCCCGACATCAACCGGGTCGGCGACAGCGACAGCAACGTCCACGCCGACCGCGACGATGACTGCAACTCCGACCGGGACTGCGACTACAACCGCATGGGAAGCGACGGCGACTTCGAGCGAAACGGCGACCGCCACGGCGACGGCGACGCCGACCGCGACCTCAACCTCCACTTCCACCGGAACATCCACTGCGACGCAGACCGCGACCACCTCGCGGACGGCCACTTCGACTGCGACGGCTACCCCGACTACGACCGCATCGTCAACCGCGACCGCAACCGAGACTGCTACGCCTACTGCGACGCCGACTCAGGTGCCGGCGCGGCTGAAGGTGAGCCCGTCGCCGGCGAAGTTCGGCAAAGTGAAAGTGGGTACCGTAAAACGCTCGACTCTGACGCTGATGAATCAGGCGAAGAAGGGGCCGCCGATCACTTTCGACAATCCGATGACGGTGTTCCCGCCGGGTAGTCCGCAGGAATTCAAATCGATCGCCACGACTTGCGGCGCGCAACTTTTGCCGAAGAAGAAATGCAAGCTGACGCTGCAATTCGGGCCGAACTCGGTAGGGGCGAAGTCCTCGAGCCTGACAATCTTCGACAACGCGCACAACGCGAACCAGGTGATCCCACTGAGCGGGAAAGGCGACTGAGGCCGCTCAGCAGTATCAGTATCGCGGCAATCTAAATCGGGCTGTGAGAGACAAGACGAATAGTGGTACAGTCGAAGACGCTATGAAGCTGAGAGTCGAGTTCGATCGGGAAACCGACGGTCGCTGGATCGCCGAGATACCCGAGTTGCCGGGCGTCCTCGCCTACGGCAAAACTCGCGCAGAGGCGCTCGCGGCCGTCGAAGCGCTAGCGCTGCGTGTTATCGCCGATCGCATCGAGAATGGGGAACTCGAACCCGTACCGTCGAGCTTGATGTTCGAAGCGGCGTGAGCGAATGGCCCTCCGCCAAGGCCCGACGAGTACTCGCGGCTTTGCTTCGGGCAGGCTGGAGTATCAAACGCACTCGCGGCTCGCATCGAGTCCTGCAGCGGCCCGGATTCCCAGACCTCGTGTTCTCTTTTCACGATAAAGACGAGATTGGTTCCCGCATGTTGGCAAAGATCGCTAAACCCGCGGGGTTGCGTCCCGAAGATCTCTGAAGCGAGCTACCATCGCTGCCTCGGCGCAATCTAACTAACTCGCGGCGATCGGTTCAGGGGCGTTGCGGAGCGCGTTGAAGACGACTGGCGGGACGCGGAGGCGATCGTCGGACTGGTAGATTGCGCGCAGGTCGGAAAAGGCGTTGTCGCCGGCGAGGGTCAGCGTCGCGATGCGATCGAACAGCGCCTTTTTCTCGTCGGTTAGCGACTCGTCGTTCATATCCATCGCGCCCCAGACGTCCCATGGCAGCAGTTCCATTTTGTTGAGACTCGCAAGGTCGCGCACGACGTTGCCGGCGATGAACCACAGGCCCTGCAAGTGGACGTGGGTGAGGCCGAATGTACTCGGATCGGCGAGACCGGAGCGGCACATCTGCCATGCGTCGCCGGCGATGATGAACTTATTGCGCGGGGTATCGAGGGGATTGAAATCGATGTGGAGCGCTTTGCGCTGGATCGCGTCGAGTTGCGCGTCCACCTGGATCCATCGCTGCTGGCCGGCGTTCCAATATTCGCAGACCCAATGGTCTTCGAATTTGCCGGGCGTGAAGTAAGCGCCGAAGCCGCATCGCGGACGTGCCGGAGTGTTCTGCGCGCGCAGGATGGAACAGAGCATCAACGAGAAGTGGCGACAGACGCTCGGCAAGCGATGACTCACGTCGCGCGCAGTTGTGATCGGACGCGCGTCGAGTTCGTGAATACGTTTCAGCATTTGCGCGATCGGTCGAATATGGCCGTCGTCGCGTTGCGCTTCGGTGAGCGTGATGCCGTACAGCCAGGGCGCGATGTCGCGATGAATCAGCGCGCCCTGTACGACTTCGCACAACGACGCGAGGTCGGTGGGCAGCGCGCGAATTTCGTCCGCGTGTGCTCCCAGAGCCGTCATGGGACCTTCGTGCTTGTAATATTCTTGTGCAGTTTCCATGTTTTCAACTCCCTTCATGCTTTGAACGAGGCCATCTGATCGGCGAGCGCCTTTTTAAAAGCAGGGCGCTCCTCGCATCGCGCCAGATATGGCGCCAGCGTTCGATCGGAGGTCACCAGATCGGTGTGGCGCGGGATGCGGAGTACGGTCGCCATCATCAGGTCACCGGCGGTAAAGCGATCTTCCAGCCATTCGCGCCCATTCAGATGTTCCGCCAAATCAGAAAGGCGCTTCTTGACCATGGCTTCGGATTGAGGACGAGCTTGCTTCGCCCAACTCTCCTCGCCATTGAAAAGATCCAGATTGACGAGGCCCATGATGAACGGCTCGATGGAATTCAGCGCGGCGAACACCCACGCCGTCGCGCGGGCTTGACCGGCTTGATCAGTAGGAAGCAACGCCGCGCTCTTACGGCCGACGTGCAAGACGATCGCGCCTGATTCGAAGAGCTTCACGTCATCGTCTTGATAGGCTGGCACCTGAGAAAAGGGTTGCTGCGCGCGATAAGCAGTGGTCTGTCTCTCCTCGGCCGTGACGAGGTTGACCTGATATTCGAGCCCGGCCTCCTCGAGCGCCCAGCGCGCGCGCAGATCGCGCACCAGCCCTTTGGCGAAATCAGGGACCCAGTTGGCAGCAGTGATAGTGATCATGAGTTTTCCCTCTTCGTTAACGGATTTATGCGGTCGTGTCGCAGACCGAGGCGAGATATCGCGCCAGTTTTCCAAGCGAACATTCCCATCCGGAGGAGCGCGCGTTCGAGTTGGAAATCTCTTCGATCGACGAATGGGCCTCGGCGATCGCGTCGGACTCGGTGGCGGCGGCGCCAATCGTGCCGTTGCGATTCGTGTTCTCCACAAACCAGAACCAGCTCTGTTGAGCGTTCCACACCTCGAACCCTATCCCCAGATGATTTCTGCTGATACGCATTAGACCGTCCTCACTGTTTGCTTCAACAAATTTTCCGCTGCTCGCTATATAGTCGTTCGACCGATCTCATAATCGACATGTCACCCGCCCGACAGCGCGGGATAAATCCACACTTCGGAGTCATTCGAAACCTGGGTCAGGCCGCCTTGTGCGAAGCGCACGTTCTCGCCGTTGACGAATACGTTGACGTGGCGACGGATGTTGTTCTGATCGTCGAGCACGCGCTGGCGGATTGCGGGATAGTCGCGGCCCAGCGTCACGAACGCCTCGCTGATCGTCATCCGCACGTCGGCCGGCAGCCGCATCTCGACAATCTCATTGTCGCGGGCGAATCGACGGAGCGCAGATGGCAGGTGGAAGATCATCGCGATACTCAGGCGACCTCGACCGCTTTCACGCACAGCACGGCCGGCAGCCAGTCGGCGATCGAATTCCAGCTTTCTCCCTCGTCACGCGATGCGAACAGTTGACCGCCGCGCGTGCCGAAGTAGAGTCCGGCGGGATCGAGGCTGTCGGACGTGAACGCGTCGCGCAGCACGGAGAAATAGCAGTCGCGACTAGGAAGTCCTTTGCCGAGCGGCTCCCACGATTCGCCGGCGTCGCGCGTGCGCCACACTTTGACCGCGCCGTCGAGCGGCACGCGAAACGTATCGGACTCGAGCGGTATCAGATACGCGGTATCGCCACGACTCGGATGCACGACCAGCGGAAAGCCGAACTCCGACGGCAGTCCATTGTGGATATCGATCCATGAATCGCCGCCGTCGTCGCTGCGATAGACGCCGGGATGGTTCTGGAGGTAGATGCGCGCGGGATTTTTCGCGTCGTAACGCATCTTGTGCGCGCATTGCGGACCGAAATGCGGCGCGTGCGGCGGACCGCCTTCCATCTTCACGCCCTGGTTGCGACGCGTCCATGTCTCACCGCCGTCGTCGCTGCGATACATCCCGGCCGACGAGATGCCGACGTACATCCGCTTCGGATCGCGCGGGTCGGGCAGAATCGTATGCAGGCAGAGGCCGCCCGCGCCGGGCATCCAGTACGGACGCTCGGGATGGTTGAGCAGTGATTCGACGGGACGAAACGTTTCGCCGCGATCGTCGGAGCGATAGAGCGCAGCCGGATCGGCGCCCGCAAATACCACGTCGCGGCCGACGAGCGGCGCAGGCTCGAGCGCCCATACCGCATTCAGCGTGAGGCCACTGCCCGCGGGGAATTTCACGTTGCCGTCTTCGGGCTCATGCCAGCTCGCGCCGAAATTATCCGACCAGCTCACGAGCGCGCCCCAATGCATACTCATGTGACCGACGAGGATGCGCGGCGACCGCTTGTCGGGAAGATAGGCGGTCGAGAAAACCGCCTGTCCTTTGAAGTAGGGGCCGGCGATGCGGAAATTGCGGCGCTCGCGGTCGCTGCTGAAAATAAATACGCCCTTGACGGTTCCGACAATCACGAGCTGGTCACCGCTGTGGGGCGTGATCGAATTTGCGTTTTCGCTCTGCATAGGTGTCTCCACGACGAGTCGGCTATCTGACAGTCGCGAGGTATTCGGCGAGACAATCGAGGGAGCTGTTCCATCCGCTGTTGTGCATGTCGCGCGCGCTGGTCGATTCGAAGATCGCGTTGTGCAAGGTGAGCCTGGTCTTGCCGCCGACATCCTCGAACAGCAGCGTCAGCGTGGTTTCCGGGCGCGTCGGATTTCCGTTGGCATCGGCCCAGCTCCCGACCATCACCAGCCGCTCCGGCGGTACCACTTCGCGATACACGCCCTGCGACCAATGATCGCCGTCAGGCCCGCGCATGTGGATTCGATACGCGCCGCCGGGACGCAAATCATTTTTGAGCACGGTGCTCTTGAAGCCGCGCGGGCCCCACCACTTCGAAATGTGTTCGGGTTCCGTCCACGCTTTGAACACGAGGCTGCGCGGTGCGTCGAAGACACGCTCGATCTTGAGCACGCGATCGGCGGGCTCGCTAACCAGGCTTGCTGCTGCTCCCATGATAATTCTCCTTCAGTCGATTTCGTCAGGCGTCCGCCAGTAATTCGGCGAGATGATCGAGGGTTTCGGTCCATCCCTGTGGTGCACCGCGGGTCGAATCAGTTTCGATCGAGTAGGTCTGATGCACGGTGAGTTTGGTCTTGCCGCCCTCAACGGTGAACGTCACCGACGTGACCACTTCGTTGGTGTCGTTATCCAACATCGCGGTCCACACGATTCGCTCGTTTTTGACGATTTCGCGAAAGACGCCGTTCATCCAATGGTCCTTGCCGAACCCACGCATACACAGCCTGAACTTTCCGCCGTCGCGGAAGTCCATCTCGCACTCCGGCACGGTGAAGTTGTTGGGCGCGAACCAACGCATCAGATGTTTGGGTGTAGACCACGCGAAGAAAACCAGCGGGCGGGGCGCGTCGAAGATGCGCGTGATGGTGAGCTCGCGATCGCCGACCGTAATTTCGGTGTTGGTGCTCATCGGACACTCTCCCTTCGATGCATCACGTATTCGCCAAGGCGTCCGAGAGTCTGCTTGAGCCCTTCGACGGCGCCGACTGCCTTGATCGTCTTGTCGCGCAGCTCGGCCGTTTCGAAGAGCATTTGCGCTGTAATCCTTGTTTTGCCGCCGTCATCCGCAAACGTCACCGTCATTTGAAAGTGCGGCGCCGAGACATGCCTGTAAACCAGTCGTTCGGATTCGGCGATTTCGACATAGACGACCTCGTTTTTATAATCGCGGCCGTCGGGACCGTGCATGACAGACCGCCAGATGCCGCCCGGTCTGAAATCCAGCTCGTGAGTAGTCAGCGTAAAGCCGTTCGGTCCCCACCAATGTGCGAGATGTTTCGGGTCGGTCCACGCCTCGAAGACCAGCGCGCGCGGCGCGTCGAAAATGCGCGTCACGACGATCTCGCGGTCCGACGTATCCGCCGGCGCGGTAGCAGACATCAAACTCATCGCGCTTCTCCTTCGCAGTTGATCATCCAGGGCGTGCCGAATTGATCGACCAGCGCGCCAAAACGCTCAGCCCAGAAAGTCTTCTGGATCGGCATCGACACATTGCCCTTCTCGGACAATGCTTTGAAGATTTTTTCCGCCTCGGCCGCGGTGTTAACCTGCAGCGACACTGAAAAACCTTTCATCGGCTCGTAGCGATCCGGCGGCGCGTCGGATCCCATCAATACCTGGTCGCCGATCGTCATGCGCGCATGCATGACCTTGTCGCGATGCGCCGCAGGCACTTGATCGGCCATTGGTGATTCGCCAAATGTCATCGTCATTTCGATTTTGCCGCCGAGGTTCTTTTCGTAGAACTTGAACGCGGCGCCGCAGTTACCGTTGAAGCTCAGATATGGATTCAGTTGCATCGTTTTTCTCCTTAAGCAGTTGTTGATGCGATCCTCAGAGCGTTGCCAGGTATTGGTCGAGCTTGTCCCAGGTGCTGGCAAATCCCCCTTCCATGGACTTGGTCCCCTCGAAGAAGGTCTGCTCCTCCGACTCGGTCGCGTTTATTGGGACCATCCGCACAGTCACCGTCGTGCGGCCGCGATCCTCGGTGAACGTCGAGGTGCCCAGTAGCTCTCGCGGCCAGTTTGGTTGAAACGGATTGCGGACCAGGTTGCCCTTGTCGTCAGTAAACGAAGAGACGAACACAAGGCGCTCGGGCGCGACGATTTCGCGATAGACCCACTTGCCCCACAGCTCGATGCCCTCCGCACTGCGCTGGCTGTATAGAAAGGTGCCACCGGGGCGCAGCTCGAGTTGGTGGACTCGCGAGGTAAAGCCTTTCGGCCCCCACCAATGTTCCAGGTGCGCAGGCTCGGTGAGCGTTTTCCACATGAGCTCGCGCGGCGCGTCGAAGACGCGGGTGACGACCAGTGCGCGGTCGGTGGATTCGACGGCAGTGTTACTTCTTGCGGCCATTCTTGTGCTCCTTCTTTTTCGATTCGCTCTTTTGCAGCTCGCGCAGATAGTCCTCGAGGCGATCGAACGCCTCCTCCCAGAAGCGGCGGTAGTGTTCGAGCCAATCCGACGCGTCCTTCAGCGGCCTCGCGGCAAGCCGGCATGGACGCCACTGCGCCTCGCGGCCGCGCTCGATCAACCCGGCGCGCTGCAGGACTTTGAGATGCTTCGAGATGGCCGGCATGCTCATCTCAAACGGCTCCGCCAGCTCCGACACGGAAGTTTCGCCCGAGGCGAGACGGGCAAGGATCGCGCGGCGGGTGGGATCGGCGAGCGCCGCGAAGGTCGCATTGAGCTGCTCGGAGGATGTGTGCTGCTGAACCATCTAGTTAAATAACCTAAAGGTTAAATACAACCGGTGATGGCGCATGTCAAGCGGCACTCCGATTATTTTTTCAGATCGATTTGTACCAATCGGCCAGTGTGCGGCCGATCTCGTGCGGCGAATCTTCCTGGATGAAGTGGACGCCCTTGACCGTTACCTCACGCTGATTCGGCCAGCGGCGGCAGTACTCGCGCTGCGCGCCGGTCAGAATTGCGCCGGGGTCGGCGTTGACAAACAATTTCGGCGTCGCGCTTTTTTCCAGCCACTTCGAATAGCGGTCCGCAATCGCGACGACGTCGGCGGGCTCGCCTTCGATTGGAATTTCGCGCGGCCAGGTGAGCGTCGGTCGTCGCGACTCACCGGCTTCGATGAACGGCTTTCGATACGCGTTCATTTCCTCGTCGCTGAGTTTGCGCATGATGCTGCCGGGCAGGATGCGCTCGACGAAAATATTATTTTTCAAAATCATGTCGTCGCCGGCCGGACTGCGCAGCGCCTTGAAGATCGGAACCGCCGGCTGCGACCATTCAGACCATTGCAGCGGCCTGACGATCGCCTCCATGTATGCGATTCCCTTGACCGCGTCGGGATGCCGCGCTGCCCAATGAAAACCGAGCGCGCTGCCCCAGTCGTGCACCACCAGCATGACCTTGCGCTTGAGATTGAGGCCCTCGAAGAACGCGTCGAGATGGCGAGCGTGATCCTCGAAGCGATACGTGCCGGTCGCCGACGGTCCTGACGCGCCCATCCCGATGAGATCCGGCGCGATGCATCGCGCATGCGGCGCGAAATACGGAATGATGTTGCGCCACAAGTACGACGAAGTCGGATTGCCGTGCAGGAAAACGACCGGATCGCCGGCGCCGGTATCCGCGTACGAAATCCAGGTGCCGATGAGATCGAGTTTTTTGCGCGGATGCGGATCCGCCGCGGAAATCTGCGTTTTGTTGTCGCTCATGAAGGGTTCTCCTCGCGTCGATGAAGCGTGCGCGGCCAATGAGGTTATTCGCAGTAACTACCCTTCTCTCGTTTACCTGATTTTTCGTTGTCAGAGGAGTGCTGTTGACTGAAATTGGCCAACTGGCTAATTTTTCAGGTCATGCAGTCAGAAATTACTCCAAGCGGCCAAGAGAGCCGCTCCTTCATCGAAACTGCGCGGCGGGCGCAACTGGTGGAATGCGCAATCGATGCGATCGCGGAACTCGGATATAGCGGCGCGTCGATGGCCGAAATCGCCAAGCGGGCGGGGGTAAGCAAGGGCGTGATCTCGTATCACTTCGCCGGCAAGCGCGAACTTATCGAGCAAGTCGTCAACACTGTGATGGAGAAAGCTGGCGCCGTGATGCTGCCCAGGATCTACGCGGAGCACAGCGCTGCAGGAATGTTGCGCGCGTACATCGAGAGCAATCTCGACTTCATCGCTTCAAACCGCAACCACATCCTGGCGATGATGAACATCGCAGTCGGCGCCCGCGAAGATCGCAAGTCCGATGTCGATCTCGGGCTGGCGTTCGAGCCGGCGGTAGTCGCGTTGGCAACCATGCTCCGGTCCGGGCAGGAGCGCGGTGAGTTCCGCGAATTCTCGACGACGGTGATGGCGGTGACGATCAGAAATGCGATCGACTCGCTCGCGCCGCTGCTGGCCGTCGATCCAAAAATGGACCTCAAGCTCTACGCGAAGGAATTGGCAACGACGTTCGACATCGCGACTCGCAAGTCGCCTGTGTAACGGAGGTAAGTCCAATGGCATCGTCAGCAGCGTCAACGCGTCTCGGATCCGAATCGTTCGAACCAGCGCACTCTCAGCCCGGCGACGTCGCGCGGCCGGGATACAATCTCGCGCTCGGCTACCTGCGCGGATTTTTGGTGGTGCTGGTGCTGGCGCATCATTCGGTGCTCGCGTACATCGACGGGGCGCCGCCGCAGGCAACGTCGCTACTGGCGCAGCCACGATATTGGCGCGCCTTCATGGTGGTCGATCATCAGCACTGGACCGGATTCAGTCTGTTCACCGGCTTCAACGACGATTTTTTCATGTCGCTGATGTTTTTCGTTTCCGGCCTCTTTGTATGGTCGAGTCTCAAGCGCAAAGGCAACTCGAGCTTTGTCCGCGAGCGAATGCGCCGCCTCGGCATTCCGTTTCTGTTCGCGGCAGCCGTGATCGCTCCGATCGCGTACTATCCGTCGTACCTGCTGACGACCGGGCCTCACAGCATCGGCGGTTACGTTCACATTTGGCTGTCATTCGGCGACTGGCCGACAGGCCCGGCGTGGTTCATCTCGCTGCTGCTCGCATTTGATCTCGGCGTCGCGGCGTGGTTCGCGATCGCGCCGAACTTTGGCGAGATGATCGGCCGGCTCGCGTCGAACGCGCGCGAGCATCCGGTGCGATTCTTTCTGCTGCTGGTCACAATTTCCACGGCAGTATTCATTCCTATGCTGGCCCTCTTCGGCGCGATGTCGTGGACCAGCGTCGGACCGTTCCAATTCCAGACGGCGCGCCTGTTTCACTACGCGGTTTATTTTCTCGCGGGTATCGGCGTCGGAGCATACGGCATAGAGCGCGGCCTGCTGGCGCCGGACGGACTCCTCGCGCGCCACTGGTTGCGATGGACGATTGGAAGTCTGGTCGTATTCACGATGAGCGTGGTCTTCATGCTGATCGTGATCACCAAGGGCGCGACGATGTCGCCGGCGGTTCTGAACATTGTCGGCGGATTGGCGTACACCGTCACCTGCGGCGCGATTTCATTCGCGTTCCTCGCGCTGTTCGTGCGCTTCGCCACGCGTCGTCGATGGATCTGGGACAGCCTCAGCGAAAACGAATACGGCATGTACATCATCCACTACATGTTCGTGTCCTGGCTGCAGCTCGCGATTCTGAATTCGTCGATGCCGGCGATCGAAAAAGGAATTCTGGTGTTCGCCGGCGTATTGCTTTTGAGCTGGGGCAGCAGCGCGGCGTTCGCAGCATCCCCGGCGTCTCGCGGATCGTATAGTCAGAGGCGCGCGAGAACCGATTCGCGTTTGCCCTCGCAGCCGCGGAATGATGTTGCGCCACAAGTGGGACGAAGTCGGATTGCCGTGTAGAAAAACGACCGGATCGATGAAGTGGTTCTATCGCTACGATGGCAATGACGAACGGTTCTCACTCTTCATAGTCGAAATTCAAGTAAGGGTCGTGGTCCTCCATGCGCGGATCAGACGTAAGCAATTCGAAATCGATCTGCTCGGCCGCGAGATGAGTCCGCGCTGCCTCTAAGTCGGCCGCCATTGATCCTGGTCGAGGTCCGCTCTCCATCACCGCGAGCAGCGCGGTATTCGGCCGAAGTCGTTTGGCAAGGGCGACTAAATCCGCAACATCGCTCGCTCGAAGACTATTCCACGACGACTTCACTTCGCAGAGGAACGCTTGGCCGTCGAGCAGTATCAGTAAATCAGCTTCTGCGCTTGGAGCAGTTTCATGTGTAAAGCCAAACCATGTCGGTCCAACGTAGATAAACGAGGTTTGAGACCGCTCGCGCAACATGGATAGCGCCCAGACTAGAGATAAGACGCTGTGGTCCCGCAGGCTCTCGATCAGAAATTCATTCGGACGAAACAGCCAGCGAATGTCGACCGGCGTCTGCTCGGATTGCTTGCACACCTCGCACGCGAGTTCAGATGAGAGGGCGCCGAGATCGATCCAATTTTTGTAGTGACATTTTCGGCAGGTCCACTGATGCCCCTGAAACATCATCTGCCGGCGGCGCAATTCCATGAGGCAAGTATCGAGTGACTCTTCCTCGTGCTTGTCCCAGTCCACATCTGGATCGGGTTTGCCTTGCTGCGGATGCGCTGCCCAATAAGCCGCACGGTAGTCTTCCATCTCGCCTTGAGGCGGTCATAGCTGATAAAATCCATCGGGCACTTGAGGTCGCGGGCGGCCTCAGGATCAGGTGCGCCAAGGCCTGTCTCTAACCTTCATTCCTCAAATCGAAAACGGCTTCCAGCTGCGCCCTCTTCCGTAAGCGATTGACGGTGGGGGTTACTTTGTCCGGCGACAGGTTTGGTGTCCCTCCAAGCTCGGCAAAAGCTTCCCGAAGGAAAGGATGCAGGAGAAACTGGCTGGCGCGCTTAAGCCCGGCGGCCAAACCTAAAACGCCCGTCACATAGCGGGCTTCGTTCGACGGAGCTATCCAAACAACCTTGTTGGGAGGACGAATTAAGCCATGCTCAGCATTTGGCACGGACCATGCCCCGTCCCTCGCGAGCGCATACCGCATCGCGTCATAGGCTGAGGGGATCACTATTGTCTCGACGGGGCGATCGGCGCAGACAAAGGTCGTTAGATTTCCATCGCGGCTGCGCCTCGAGACTAGTGGTAAGGCGTTCTGGGGCTGACCAATGAAGGATGTATTGAAAGCACCGGCCATTCGCCATCGGCTCGGCAGCATCCATCGATTTTCGTCTCCGAAGCTGGGACCGGGTCCGTCGAACTCAAAGATAAAATCCGTGCACCAGAAGCCTGTAGTGAACGCCTGTCGCATCGGGGCATCTGAAAGATGATCCGGTACAGCCGCTGGCGGATGGGCCGTCGGTGGCGACCACGCGAATCGGCTCCACTCAGGCCGCGCAAACCGCCAACCGCCAAAGCGATTACCTTCTCGTGCCGAGGCAATCGCGTCGGCAGATGGAACGAGGTCCTCGAGGCTGGCAACCGTCTCGGAAAAAACTGTGCTCCAAGGCTTTGTGGACGATAGGAGCTGTCGAGCTTCTGCCAGTTGGTTCGCAGTGAGCGATGCGGATCGAAGCGTGAGTTGCGACTGACCGCCGGAGCCTCGGTTGACATGGTTGCGGCGCTTTAGCAGGTCGCCGAGGACGGCTAGGAACTCTGGTTCCTTAAGTTGGTCGAGTCCGACACGTAAGCAGCACAAATCGGTATCAAGCAGGCGGGAATCAGCAGACGTGCATTCCAGAAGAGGATGCGGTCGAGGAAACCACGCCGATGACAAGATTGAACGATCCGCTCCATCGCCCGGCCTGAAGTTAAGGATTGGCGCAAAAAGGGTCGAGGCTAGTGAGAGGCTTGTAGCTCGTCCTTCGGCGAACTCCTTGAAGGCGGCCAGTTCGCTCGGGATCGCATTAAGGTCCCGCGGAACGCCATATCGTCGATCGGCCTGCGTCTCTGGCGAAACAATCGTGAGCAAAGGAACAGAATGCGCGCTTCCGGCAGGGTAGTTTCGCTCGCGCGGCTCACATAGTAGGTGCCAAAGCTGTCTGTGAGGAAGCGCGAAGGCTTTTCCGTGTACCAGCTGTCGATGATCTTGACGGGCGCGCCCTCGCTGGCTGGGGGACTATAACGCGCAAGCCTAAAGATTGTGGATAGCGAAGAGAGAGGCGAGAACCTGTAGGACGGTTTGAAACCGAACACATCGAGCCTCGGTTCGCGCCCCAGCTCATGAAAAACATATTGAGCGGGAGAAAGACGTTCATGTATCTCTAGGACGTCAGTACTGCTTAGCGGCAAATATGAATAAACGACGTCGGGATCGTAGGCTTCAAGCCACGCCCAGTAGCTTGGTGCGATCCGGCTATTGAAGCAGGGTGCGATCAGACTGAATCGACCGCCCCAACGATCGTAACAATCCGCGAAGATGCCATCTAAAGCGAGGCCTGCGTGCTCGCCGTCTTCAATCAAGAAGGCGACGCGTAGCGGCCTTGATCTTGCCCAGCCTTTAAGTTCGCGTGACACGCGCCAATTCTGGCACTCCTGCGGTATTTGGCCGGTTCAATCGTATAGTCAACAGCCATAGCCGGAGATTGCTGCCAACCTAGGGCGTTTGCCCTCGCGGGCGCGCCAGGCACAAAATCGCGGCAGTTCGACGTCGAATAGCGAGAGGACGAATCCGATGGCTGAGAATCGCAAGCGGAAGTTCTGGGGATGGGGCTACGAGGACCAGGGACCGACTCCCGAACAGCAAAAGCACATGGCCGAGCGGATGGCCAAGCGATTCGGGCTCGGGCCGCTCGAGATCACGCCGCCGCCGAAGGAAAGCGATCTGAATTTGCGCGCGCCGCGGGTCAAGCCGCCGGCTGCGCTCGAATCAATTTGCTCGACCGAGCCGCACGAGCGCGCGGGGCATACGTACGGCAAGGGGTCGCGCGATATTCGGCGGGCGTATCGACGCGACTATCCGAATCCGATCGACGTGGTCGCGTTTCCTCGCGATGAGAAAGAACTGGTGCGCGTGCTCGAATGGTGCGACGGCGCGAATATTGCGGCGGTGCCATATGGCGGCGGCTCGAGCGTGGTCGGCGGCGTCGAGCCGCCCGAGGGCGACCGTTATCGCGGCGCAGTGTCGATCGATCTGATGCAGCTCGACAAAGTCGTCGAGGTGGACAAGGTCTCACGCGCGGCGCGGATCCAGGCGGGCGTCTATGGTCCCGCGCTCGACGCGCAGTTGAAGCCGCATGGGTTGACGATTCGCCATTTTCCGCAGTCGTTCGAATTTTCGACGCTCGGCGGATGGATCGCGACGCGGTCGGGTGGGCATTTCGCCACGCTCTATACGCATATCGACGACTTCGTCGAATCGATGCGCGTCGTGACGCCGACCGGAATCGTCGAGTCGCGGCGCTTGCCCGGATCGGGCGCCGGTCCGAGCCCGGACCGGATGTTCATCGGGTCGGAGGGAATTCTCGGCATAATCACGGAGGCGTGGATGCGGCTGCAGGACCGGCCGACTTTTCGCGCGGGCGCGTCAGTGCCATTTGCGAGCATCTTCAAGGCGGCGGATGCGGTGCGCCAGATTTCGCAGGCGGGGATCTATCCCGCGAATTGTCGCGTGCTCGATGAAGGCGAGGCGTTCAACTCAGGCGCCGGCAATGGCGACGAGGCGGTGCTGGTGCTCGCGTTCGAGTCCGCGGACCATCCGCTGGAACCGTGGATGAAACGCGCGCTCGAGTGCTGCGCCGATCACGGCGGGAAAATTCCGGCCGAGGCGGCGAAAACTCGCACCGACGCCGAGGCGACGCATGAAGGATCGGCGGGCGCGTGGCGCAACGCGTTTCTGAGCGCGCCGTACCTGATGGACACCGTCGCCGCGATGGGGATGGTGAGCGACACCTTCGAGACGTCGATCACGTGGGAGCGATTCCCGGATTTTCATCGGCAGATGATGGAATGCGCGCGCGATGCGATTGCGCGGGTGTGCGGCAAAGGCACAGTCACGTGCCGGTTCACGCACGTTTATCCCGACGGGCCGGCGCCGTACTACACGATTCTCGCGCCGGGCAAGCGCGGCTCAGAGCTTGAGCAGTGGGACGAGATAAAGGCGGCGGTGTCTGACAAGTTGATCGCGATTGGCGGAACAATCACGCATCATCATGCAGTCGGCAGATACCATCGCCCATGGTACGACCGCCAGCGTCCGGATGGATTCGCACTCGCGCTGAAAGCAGCGAAGAAGGCGCTCGACCCGCGCTCGATCTTGAATCCGGGCGTGCTGGTCGATCCGGATTGAGCGGCGAGCGGTGGAAAGAATCAGAATCTTGAATCGCGCGCGAAAAATTGCGCGCTGGATAAGGTCTCTCTCCTTAAATCCTCTGCCGACGGGAGAGGGGAAGAGGCTAGTCGTCGATCTTTAATTGTTTCTTGGCGGCGTCCGTCATCATGTGCGGGGTCCATGGGGGGTCCCATACGATCTCGACGCTGGCGTCGTCGCATCCGGGGATGCCGAGTAGTTTGTCCTGGATGTCTTGCGTGATCATCATGCCCATCTGGCAGCCGGGCGCGGTCAGCGTCATCGTGACATTGACGACGCGGTTCTCGATCTGCACGCCGTAGATGAGGCCGAGGTCAACCAGGTTGACGGGAATCTCGGGGTCGTAGCACTCGCGCAGCACTTCGTAAACGTCGGCTTCGGTCGGTGCGGGCGAATTCTCCATAGTACAGAGTCTAGTATATAAGAGGGTGTGCACGCATCCGAGGTGAAAAATGCCTGACAAGGAAGAGCTATACGATGAGGCGATTGACGCATACGCGGACGACAAGTTCGACGAGGCGATCGAATTGTACAAACAGGCGCTCGAAATCGATCCGAAGTACGTCGATGCGATCCATGGGATGACGATGTGCTACCAGGCGAAGGGGGACCTCGACGCGGCGATCGAGTTGACGAAAAAGTATATCGCGCAGGAGCCGGAAGACATCCTCGCTTACACCAATCTCAGCATGTTTTATCAGAAGAAGGGCATGGTGCCGGAGGCGGAAGCGGCTGGCGCAGAGGCGCGGCGGCTCGATTGGAAGCGGCAACTCAAGGAAGGGAAGAAGTAGGGCGTCGATGAAACTCAAGGACAAAGTCGTACTGATCACGGGCGGAGGATCGGGACTCGGGCGCGAGATGGGACTGACGTTTGCGCGCGAGGGCGCAAAAGTTGGCGTCAACGATATCAGGCCTGAGTCGGCGCAGAATGTCGTGACGGAAATCGAGCGCGCGGGCGGTAAGGCGCGGCCGTTCGTCGCGGACGTATCGAGCAGCGCGGCGGTCGCAAAGATGTTTGCGGATTTCATCGCGGCGTTCGGGACGATCGACATCCTGATCAACAACGCGGGGATCGCGCGGGCGAGCGAAGTGGACAATCCCGACTTGTTCATGACTCATCAGAAGAGCGACGAGGATTGGCACAAGATGCTCGCGACGCATCTCGACGCGACGTTCTACTGCACGCGCGAGGCGCTCAAGGTTATGATCCCGAAGCAGTCGGGACGCATCATCAATATGGGATCGATCGCGGGTACTACGGGGCTGGCGTTCGCGTCGGATTATTGCGCGGCGAAGGGCGCGATCATCTCGTTTACCAAGTCGGTCGCGCGCGAAGTGGTGCCGATGGGGATACTGGTCAATTGTATCGCACCGGGATTTATCGACACGCCGATGACAGCGCCGATTCCTAGCGAGGTGCGCAAGCAGATAGAAGGGAGCACGCCGATCGGGCGCTTCGGCGAGCCTCGCGATATTGCGGCGGCGGCGCTGTTCCTCGCCTGCGACGATTCGAAGTTCATGGTCGGCCAGGTGATCAGCCCCAATGGCGGCTACGTGATTTGAAGCTCGAGGATTGACTCGGATGCATCTTACATTCGTGACCTTCAACTATCAGAGCGCGGATTTCGAGGCTGAAGAGCGCAACTACCTGGGCATCACGTGGGGTTGGCGAAGCGCTTCCCGGGATTGCGGCAGTACTACACTGGTCGGCTGATGAAGGTCGCCGGTAAGCAACCCGATTCGGTTCGCGCGGCGATTCTCGGTTATGACGACGCGGTCGCGGCCGCATCGGCAATGCGATCGGACGTTGTGCCGGCGCTGATCGCCGATACCCAGGCGCATCTCAAGGACACGACTTCGACTGCGGTTGATGCAACGACGATCGTGCCGTTCGATTCTCGGCGGGCGGGTCAGAATTGCTTTGTGATGGTGGCCGAGTTCGATCTCGAGCAGAGCGGGGGAATCGAGGCGGCGGAGAAACATTATCTCGGGACGCACGTGAGTATCGCGCAACGTCTTCCGGGCTTGCGCAATTACGTTATCGGCAAGCTGATCAAGACGGCAGGGATCGAAGACTCGCGCTATCGCATGGCGATTCTGGTGTTCGATTCGCTCGATGCGTATCGCGCCGCTTATGCGTCGGCGGCCGGACGCGAGCTGCTCAAGGACGAAGAGGCTACGATTCGAAACGCGCGCGTTTATCGGCTCGACGCGCGAGTCGAAGTCTAAGAATCGCACGCGCAACACGCGATGCTGCCTCGGTCTGCGGGAATCCTGATTCCACTGTTCTCGATTCGCACGCGCGACAATCTCGGTCGCGGCGAAATTCTCGATCTCGCGCCGATGATCGATTTCGCGCTCTCGACTGGTCATCGCGTGATCCAGTTGCTGCCGCTCGACGAGACCGGCCCCGACGATCTCAGCCCCTACAGCGCGATGAGCGTGATGGCGATCGATCCGACGTACATTTCGCTGAGCGGGCTGCCGGGCGTCGGGCGGGTCGTGCTGGCGCGCGCGCGCGAGGCGGTCGGGAGGCGTCGGTTTGTCGAACGGCCGATCATTCGGCGAGAGAAATTTCCGCTGCTCGAGCGCGCATATCGTGCGGCGCGTGCGCGAGGCGGACCTGAGGAACGTGCGCAGCTCGACGCGTTCATCGAAGCCAACTCATATTGGATCCATGACTACGCGCTATTTCGCGCGTTGAAAGATCGTTTCAACTGGACCAGTTGGGAGACGTGGCCGGCTGAGATTGCGCATCGCGATCCGACTGCGCTCGAGCTTGCGCGCCGCGATCTGGCCGACGCGATCGAGATGTACAGCTACTGGCAGTATATCGCGCATCGACAGATGTCGGAGATGAGAGAGTACGCGAAGTCGCGCGGCGCGTTTATCGGCGGCGACCTCGCATTCTCGCCATGCCATGACTCCGCCGAGGTGTGGGCCAACCAGGACGAGTTCGATTTGTCACGCACGGTTGGCGCGCCGCCCGACGGCTTCAATCCCAAGGGGCAGCGATGGGGCCTGCCGCTGCCGAACTGGAGCGCGATGCGCGCGCGTGGATTCAAGGTGCTGCGTGCGCGTGCGCGTCATGCGAGCACGCTTTACGATTTGCTTCGAATCGATCACGTCGTTGGGCTTTATCGGACATTTAATTTTGGTTCCGTGCTGGCCGAGCCGGGAGTTTTCACGCCCGCGAACGAAGACGACGAGTTGCGGCAGGGCGAAGAAGTGATCCACGCGATCAAGGAGGAAGCGGGCGCGACGGAACTGATCGCCGAAGACCTTGGGACTGTGCCGCCGTGGGTGCGCGCGTCGCTGACGCGGTTGGGCGTCGCGGGATACAAGGTGATGCAGTGGGAGCGCGATTGGGGTCATGGCGATGAGCCTTTTATCAGCCCGACGGCGTATCCCGAGCTTTCGCTCGCGACCACCGGGACGCATGACACTGAACCGCTGACCGTGTGGTGGCGCGCGCAGCCGATCGACGTGCGTGAGAAGTTGGTGCGCGGGCTTGCCCTCGAAGGCAAAGTGAATCCGCGGCGGATGCTCGAGGAGTCGGCGCGCTTTGCGATCCTCATTGCGCTTTATGCGGCGCCGTCAAAGCTGGTGATCGTTCCGATCCAGGATTTGTTTGGATGGAGTACGCAGATCAATCGGCCCGGCACGATCAGCGCGTGGAACTGGACGTATCGAATTCCGCTTGCGCTGGAACGGATGCGGAGGAGTCGCGCGATACAGGAGGATGTGGTGAAGTTGCGCGAGATCGCGATCGGGAGTGGGAGATTCACGTAATTAAATTTGAAACCCTGCGCGGGTTTCAAACTTCCGCGGCAGGGGTGACCCCTGCACCCAGTGAAAAAGTTGTCGGGTGGGTGGGGTTGAACTATATAAGCAACTTCGGAGGTATCGATGGGACCACTTGAAGGGATTCGCGTTCTTGATTTGAGCATGGTGGTGTCGGGGCCGTTCTGCACCATGATGCTGGGCGATCTTGGGGCCGACGTTATCAAGATTGAGCCGCCTGACGGGGACGTGTCGCGGATGTTGTCGGGCAAGGAGCGTGGTGGCGTTACGGTTGCGATCCTCAACTGGAATCGGAACAAGCGCGCGATCATGTTGGATTTAAAGCAGCCCGGGGCCGCGGACGTGTTTCTTAAAATGGCGGAGAGCTCAGACGTCGTCGTGCAGAACGTGCGTCCGGGGGTCGTCGATCGGCTGGGCGTCGGTTACGACGCGGTCGCGGCGCGCAATCCCAAAATTGTTTACTGCTCGATTGCCGGCTACGGGTTCTCGGGGCCGTCGGTCAACAAGCCTGCCTACGATCCGATTATCCAGGGGATGGCGGGGGTGATGACTTCGCAGCGGACGCAAGGGCGGCCGCGCGCGGTGAAGAATATTCTCGGTGACAAGGTCACGGCGATGACGGCGGCGATCTCGATTCTCGCGGCGCTGACCGAGGCGCAACGCAGCGGCAAAGGGCAGCATCTCCAGATTGCGATGATCGATGCGGTCGCCTACTACCTGATGCCCGACACGGCGTCGCGCCATACTTATCTGCCGCACGACGCTGGAGTTGCGCCGTCGATGAATACGCTCGAGCCGTTTCAGACCGCCGATGGCTTTATCACGATTGCGCCACTGACTGACAAGCACTGGACCGCGATTCTCAAAGCGGTCGGGCATCCGGAATGGTTCGAAGGCGACGAGCCGCGGCCAGAGCGCGTGCGCCGATCGATCAAGAGCCTGATCACGTTGTTCCCGACGCAGCCGTCGGCATACTGGCTCGAGCGGATCGAGGCCGCCGACGTGCCGTGCGGGCCGGTCAACGATTACGATTCGATCTGGACCGATCCGCAGTTCGTCGCGAACGAAACGTTTTTCGAATACGAGCATCCGAGGGCTGGACGTGTACGCGGCGTGCGATCGCCCGCGCGATTTTCGCGCACCGAGCCCGAGCTATGGCGCCATCCGCCGGACCTGGGACAGCATACCGACGAAATCCTCGGCGAGTTCGGATTCAGTGCTGGCGAGATTTCCGGGTTGAGAGCAAATCGGATCGTCAATTGAGCCATCGGTCGAACTTCCGCGCACTGGCATTTGTCATTCTCGTGTCCTTACTGCAGGGATGTGGTACCCAACAGGCCGCGCCTTCGAAGCAAGCTCCTGCGATCGCCGCAGCGACTCCGAGCGCGAAGCCGACTCCGACCGGCGCGCCAATCGGTACGCATGCGCCGTATGCGATCACCGCGGGCCTCGACGGCAATCTGTGGTTCACCGAGTACCAGGGCGACGGCATCGGGCGTATGTCTCCGTACGGCGCGACCAAGCGCTTCCCGATCGATCCCGACGGATTCGCCGAGCGGATAACCGCGGGGCCTGACGGCGCCGTCTGGTTCACTGATCCGATTGGCAACCGGATTGGGCGCGTCGCACCCGACGGAAAAATCGCGTACGTCACGCTGCCTCACTCGGACAGCGGGCCGGCGGGGATTACGTTGGGGGCCGATGGCAATCTTTGGTTCACCGAGCATTCGGGCAATCGCATCGGGCGACTCAGCACCACCGGTACTCTGACTGAGATCGAACTGCCCAAGGGCGCGGGCCCGGCCGAAATCGTCGGCGGCAGCGACGGCAATCTGTGGTTCGCCGAGGACAAGGCGAATCGCATTGCGCGCGTGACCGCGTCCGGCAACGTGAAGGAATTTGCGATCCTCACGCCGGACAGCCGTCCCGCAATGATGGTGCTCGGACCCGACGGTAACGTCTGGTTCACGCAGCCGCAGGCGAGAAAGATTGGCAGCATCACGGCCGGAGGTTACATCAAGGAGTTCGCGTTGCCGGCTGCGGGCGTGCCCCTCGGAATCGCGGCGGGTGCGGATAAAAATATCTGGGTCACGGTGATTAATTCGCACGTGATCTATCGCGTGAGTCCGAAGGGCGTCTTCACCGCGATTGCGATGCCGCAAAGTTCGATGGCGACTTTCATCGCGGCTGCTCCCGACGGCACCCTGTGGTTCACCGAGCCCAACGGCAAGGTGGGGCGTCTCACGACCGATGGCTACGTCAAGGAATTCGTTTTCTCGAATCCATTCAGCGAACACGTCGGAAAGTAGCGCGCAGTTCGCGACCGTCGCGGTGGCGCGCGACGCGCGTCGAGGGCGGGCACGGCGGCCCGCCCCACTTAAAGCACGGCGGCCTGTTCCGTTCGCCGAGTTTTGCGGTATAAGCGCTTTATCACACGAACCAAAACGCTGTGCGCGTTTGGATTCCGGCATTTTTGCCGCAAGGGAGATTTGAGTGATGGGCAAGCTCGACGGAAAAGTAGCCGCTATCACCGGCGGCGGTCGCGGTATTGGCCGCGGCATCGCGAGGGCATTCGCCGCGCAGGGATGCGCAGTAGTCGTCAATGATCTTGGCGTTACGGTTGCAGGGCAGAAAGAAACGCAGTCGCCCGCCGATGACGTCGCCAAGGAAATCAAAAGCGGGGGCGGCAACGCGGTTTCCAATCACATGGATATCGCCACGGTCGAAGGCGGCGAAGGTCTCGTCAACCAGGCGATCAAGGAATTCGGCAAGCTCGATATCCTGGTGAACGTCGCCGGTATCCTGCGCGACCGCATGATTTTCAACATGTCGGAACAGGAATGGGACGACGTGATTCGGGTGCACCTGAAGGGGCACTACTGCACGATCAAACCGGCGTCGGCGCATATGCGCGAGCGCAAGTACGGCAGGATTATCAACTTCTCGTCGAACTCGGCGCTCGGCAGTCCGGGTCAGCCGAACTACGCGGCGGCGAAGGCGGGAATTTTAGGCCTGACGTACTCGAGTGCGAACTCGCTGCACAAATATGGAATCACGGTGAATGCGATCATGCCGGGCGCGTCCACGCGAATGACCGACACGATTCCCGCGGGCCGGATGCCGGGCGCAACTGGAATTCCGCAGTCGGACAAGGTCGAGGGCACGCCGCGTGATCCGGCCAACGTCGCGCCGATCGTGGTGTTCCTCGCCAGCGACGACGCCGCGAACGTCACCGGCCAATGCTTCGGCGCGTCGGGCTACCGCCTCATGCGCTATCGGCACATCACGCCCGACAAAGTTCTCTACAACAACGGCCCGTGGAACGTTGACGAGCTATTCGAGCGTCTGAAGAACACGCTGCTGGTGGATCTGAGCCAGCCGCGCATGTAGATGAGTCCGCCGTCAATGCGCCTTCGGCCTGGCGGCGGGCGTCTCGTCAAAATTCGCGTCGAGGAAGTTGATAACCTGCGCGGCGTAGCCCTTGCGATCCTCGTAGATCCCGTCGCCATGACCGCGTGACGGCACCGTCCATATCTGCGCATTGTAGCGGGCGGCGTCGAAGATCGCCTTGCCGTCGGCGGGCGGAGTCACCTGGTCGTCGCGATTCTGAATGATGAGCAACGCGCAGCCGTTCAGGTGCGTCGCATCGACGGCCGGCGAGATCTTGTCGAGCTTGCGGCCGAACCAGAACTGCGCTTCCCACAAGACGGTGTCGAGGAACGCCGGATTCAAGCGAGCCATCGACGGGCTGCGCATGAATAGCTGCTTGAGATTCGCGTAGGAACTGTCGGCGATGATCGCGGTGAAGACCGGCTGTTCGGCTTGCGCCATGATTACGCCGGCGGCGCCCTCGGAAATTCCCAGCGCGGCGATTTTTGTAAAACCGTCGTCCATCAACGTGCGCGCAGTCGCCAGCGCGAATTTGCGCTTGAGCATTCCCCAGTTGATTCCGTAACTCGGATTGTTGGCGCTATACACCGCGACCACGGTGTAACCCGCGCCCAGCAAAAACTTCGCGTATGGAATCATCGCGGTTTCCGGCGCTCCCGCCGCGGGCACGATCACCACCACTTCGCGCCGCTTGCCGGGGAAATACCATCCGACCACGCTGACCTGGTGATGGCGGAAGCCGTCCTCCTCGACCACGCCGCAGTCCAGTCGCTCCGGCTCCATCCCGAGTGCGACGCCGACGTCGGTCACCGAACCGCGCTGGAACGACGGCACATGCTGCCCGAAAACGTCCTGCCCGCTGCGGCGCAGGAACTCTGGGTACATGAGCGATCGCGCGACGAAGAAGGCCGCGCCCATCCAAAGAATAATCGGAATGCTGAGCAGGATAGCGCCGACCCCGAAAATACGCCGCCGCTTGCGCTTGGGAGCCGCCGGCTGAGATTCCGCAGGGTCATTCATCCGCTATGCTTGTGCATGATTGCACGCGCCACCGCAAGCGTTCGCAAGATTATTCGCGTCTGCCATTAAATCGCGCGAAAACCGATCTGGCGCGCCGACTTCTCGAGATTCATGCCGTTCGCGATCGCGTACAGCTCGGACAGGTTGCGCGCGCCGTCCACTCGCCGGTCGCATCCGCACTCACGTAGCCACCGATTGGCTTCGTCAACACCGAATCGCTCGAAGCCGATCTCCGAAAAGCATCTTCCCGGCCGCGTGAGTGCGCTATTCAATTTGCCGATGTCTTCATTGGTCGTGATCAGAATCATCGTCCTGGTGCCTTGACCGAGGATGCCGTCGGAGATGTTCAGCAGCCTCGACAGGCCTTGTCCGAGAGTTTTCTTCGCGTCGATACTCATCAGCTCGCCGCTGTCTTCGAGAATCAGCAGCCGCCACTTTTCCGGCTGAGATGGATCGTGAAGTTCCGGCGCGACCTCGTGCGACTCGTGATGCGTTCGCTTGACCAGCACCTCCATCAGGTAGTCACCGCGCTCGAGCAGCTGATCGGGATCGATCACGTATTCGAAACGGCACCAGCTTTTCCACGCCCACGCCAACGCACGAATCGCCCAGGTCTTCCCGGTGCCGGGTTCGCCGTGCCAGAGCAGCAGTTGGCCGTTGTGCCGCGACGGTTTGAATTCCTCGATCAGCGATCCAAGTTTGGATTTCGTTGCGGCGCTGTAGTTTCGCGCGACCTCGCTCCAGCTTGCCACGTCGATTTTGCGATTGGTCATTGTCGGCCCGGATTTCGCGAGATGCCAGAACGCGAGCGGCAATATCGGCTCGGTTCCGATCGGTGACGGCGGAAACTCTTTGCGCAAATCGGCGACTATCTTGTCCGTCACTGCAAGGTCGGACGCCGCGACCGACACATCGAAACTCCCGTAGCCCTGGCTCGCCATCACGATCGCGCCGGCTTCATTGTCGCGAACCACCAGCGACCGAAACTCCAGGTACTCGGACCACAGGATGCGCTCGCCCTTGATCGAATCGGGCTGCAACTGTCCGTCGCTAGCGTCGAGATCGATTCTTCGAACCACCTTCATTCCCGCGGCGCATACCATCGACTGGAACACCGCCGTCGGCAGGCCGTGCTGATCGTCGGCTTCCAGATGCCAGGTCACGGAACTTGCCGGATACGAATTTGTTTCTCCCACTTTGCGTCTCCTTATTTCTCTTCTCAGACCTGTGACCTCTGCGCATTCTGAACGCGTCCATCTAGCAAATCGTACTCTCCAGCGATCAGGATTTCAGTGATGAACCGAAAAACTTAGCAACCCGACTAGACAACCGTTGTCTGGTCGAAGGCGGTATTCACGATGCGGAAACTGACGCTGCGAGCGCGCTTGTGAGCGTTGCACTTGCCACTTATGCTGCGGTGCAGGAAGGCGATGCTCATGACCGATTGGGATCCTGAACTCTACAACCGATTCCGCAGATATCGCGCGGAACCTGTCGAGCATATTCTGTCGCGGCTTCAAATCGCGGATGCAGAGAAAATCATCGATCTTGGATGCGGCTCGGGCGAGAACACGCTCGAACTGGCACGACGCAGCTTGCATGGAACAGCGCTGGGCGTCGATGGATCTCCCGCGATGATCGAGGCTGCGAGCAAACTGCTCGACGGTGAGGCCGCAGCGTTGAAGCGTCGCGTCTCGTTCGAGCTGCTCGATGTTCCCGAGTTTCGTGCCGACCGCGCGTACTCGCTGATATTCTCGAACGCCACCTTCCAATGGATTCCCGACCATCGCGCGCTGTTTGCCGCGTGCCTCGACGCGCTGCGACCCAATGGCACGATCGTCGTTCAGATGCCCGCCAATGAAACCGAGACAGCCAAGCTGGAAATCGGCCGGCTTGCGCGCGAAGCGCCGTGGAACTCGATGCTTGGCGGGCGCGAGCGCGCGTTCCGCGAAGAGCCGCCGGAGTTTTACGCTGCGATGCTTGCCAAGCTCGGTTACGATCGCATCGACTGCTATCACTTGACGTTTCACCATCCGATGGATCAGCCGGCCGACGTCGTCCAGTGGTACCGATCGACCGGCCTGCGCCCTTTTCTCGACGCGCTCCCAAAAGATCGTCACGACGAATTTCTCGGACGTATAACCGAGCGGCTCAACGCGGCTTACGCCACCTCGGGGCCGATGACCTTCGACTTCAAGCGGCTGTTCATCTGGGCCCGCCGTCCCGGACCTTAAATGGCTCGCGCGCGCAATCTTCCCGCGCTTGTCGTGCATGGCGGCGCAGGTAACGCGGGTCCTGGCGCCGAGCGCCCGGAGCGTCGCCGCGGGATGATGGCGGCGATACGCCTCGGCGCGAACATTCTGCGCGCCAAGGGCAGTGCGCTCGAGGCCGTCGTTGCGACGGTTGCGGCGCTCGAAGATCATCCGCTTTTCAACGCCGGCTACGGCTCCCTGCTCAACTCCGAAGGCAACGTCGAGATGGACGCGTCGGTGATGTTCGCCGAGCCTGTTTCAGACTCCACGCGTGGCGGCAAACGTTCTGATCGAACTCATTCTCACGACGCTGACTACACCGTCTCAGCCGGTGCGGTTGCGGTGGTCAGCCGGGTGCGAAATCCGATCATGCTGGCGCGCGCCGTGATGGAAAATTCGCCGCACATCCTGATGGCGGGACCGGGCGCCGAAAATTTCGCGCGCAAGGCCGGTATCCGCCTCGTGCGCCCCGAGGAGATGGTCACCGAACGCGCGCGTGAGCGATGGCGCGCGCGCAAGCAGCAGGCCGGGATGCTCGAATCGCAAGCCGCCGCGCGCGCCGCGATTGGTCACGGCACTGTCGGCGCCGTCGCCGTTGACGTGCACGGAGCGATCGCGGCCGCGACTTCGACCGGCGGCGTCCCCGGCAAACTTTTCGGACGCGTCGGTGACTCGGCACTGATTGGCGCAGGCACTTTCGCGCACGCATTCGGAGCCGCGTCGGCAACGGGGCAGGGCGAGGCGATCATCTTGACGGCGCTGTGTCGGGAAGCAGTGCTGGCGCTCGCCGACGGCGCGCCCCAGGCCGTCGCCCGCGAAGCAATCGCCGAAATGATCGACGCGACCGGCGCCGAGGCCGGAATAATCCTGATCGACCGCCGCGGCAGAATCGGTTACGCGCACAACGCCGCCTCGATGCAGGTGGCGCGCTACGATCCCGCGACTGGCGTGCAGCATCTATGGCTCGCGCCGATCGCGACGGCCCGCCGTCCGTGACCCTCGCCATGTCGCGACCCGCGACGCTCGCAATCGCCTCGCTATTCGCCTTCATCGTGCTCGTTCAGGGCATCAGCGCGCCGTTTCAAAAGGATGCGGAACCGCAATCCGCCGAATGGATTCAAAGCATCGTGCGCGACGGCCACTGGCTGATCCCCGCCGACGCATACGGTTACACCGATCGCAAACCGCCGCTGTTCTACTGGCTCTCCGCGATCGTGGCGAAGTCCACCGGGGGCACCGTTGACGAAGTTCGCGCACGCGCAATATCCGTAGTGGCAGGAACCGCGCTCGCGACGGCAGTCCTCGCCTGGACGGTCGCGAACGTCGGCGCAATCGAAGGATGGCTTGCGTTTCTGTTCATGCTCGGCACCTACGGATTCGCGTCGCGCGCGACCGAAGCACTGACCGACATGCTGCTCACGCTTCTGCTGTTCGCTGCGTATTCGGCAATCTATCCGATCCTCGATTCGCCGACGCCTGAATTGTCGCGCAGAAAAATATTCGTCGGCGTGATGCTCGGGCTCGGTATTCTGACCAAAGGCCCGGTGGCGATTGTGCTGTGCGCGCTCGCCGTGTCGATCTTTCTATTGATCGAACGGCGCAATCCAATCGCGCTGCTGCGTAATCGATGGCCGTCGCAGGTCCTCGCGATTGCGATCGCGATCGGCGCGGTCTGGTACATTCCGGCCGCGATCGTCGGCGGTCACAAAATCGTCAGGATCATTTTCGCCGAGAATTTCGGACATTTTATGCCGGCCAGACTCGGCGGCACCGGCGAGAGTTATCGCCCCTTCTACTATATAGCCGCGCGCCTGCTCGGCGGCGCGTTCCCGATGACCCTCCTGATCCTGCCAGCCGCGCTCGCTTTCTACACCGGCGAGATTGTTTCTGAGAAGCGCCGTCCAGTGATTTACCAAATCAGCATGTCGCTTGCGGTGCTGCTGTTTTTCTCGATCGCGAGCGTCAAGCGCGACGACTACATTCTGCCAGCGCTACCGGGGATCGCGATCCTGTGTGCGTCAGTTTTCAAGCTGAACATCCGCGGATGGGCGTCAAAGTTGCGTGACGTGGTCGTCGCGATGTTCGTGCTTGGCTCGGTAATCGTATTTATCTTCTTAGTGTTCGTCCCGAGTCCCGCTCCACACATGAATCTTCAGTCGAGCGACTCGGCTTACTTGTCGGTTTTTCTTGCTAACGCCAAAACCCTGCCGAGAGTCTGGCTTATCGCAGTTGGTATTGAAATATTTGCTCTGATCCAACGACGCGCGACTGCGAGCGGGCTCGCCTTCGGTCTTATCGCGCTTTCCTTCAGTCTCTTCTGGACCGCGACGCTGCGACCGGACGTTGCCAGCTTGCGCAGTGTAAAGAGCTTCGTTCCGGTTATTGCGGATCACGTCAAAGCCGATCAGTTGTGCATCCCGGCTGGCATCAACTACGAGCTGTCGTACTACTACGGCGCTGCGGTGCCCGATATCAGTAATCCTCGATGCATCTATCTGATCGCAACGCCGCGCGAGTTGGACGCGATGACTCCCGACTATCGCGCGCGGCTAAAGCCGGTCGCGAAGTCGAATCTAATCGGCGGCGGCGGGTCGCCCGCGCTATTTGAAATTTCGCCCGAAGCCGCTAAATAGAAAGCGATGGCTGCTCCCACCGAACAGGCCGAACACGCGATCAGCGCCCTGATGCGCTTCATCGTTTCACTCATCATCCCAATCTGGGCTCTCGCAATGCTCGCCCTTGGCATCGAGTACCGCTCGATTTGGTGGCTCGGATGCGGAGTCGTAGTCGGCGCGATCGGCCTCCTGTTCATGGTCGGCAACCCTCTGGCAAAGCCAGTCCTCGACATCCGCGAAAGCTGGCGGAAGTAAAGACGGGGCTGCGCGCCCCGCACCCGCGGCAGGGGTGACCCCTGCACCCAGTGTTAAGAAAAGTGCTGGACACGAGCCCGCTTCGCGTCCTCGCGCCCAAACTTCCTAACAGGGCGTCAGCCCGCATCCTGCTTTCCGAATACTGGGTGCAGGGGTCACCCCTGCCGCGGGTGCGGGGCGCGTAGCCCCGCTCTTACTTCCGCTGATTTGCGGGCGCTTCCGTGGCAGGATATTCTTTAGATCCGATGCCGATTTTTGAGTACGAATGCGCGCGATGCGGGCTCGTCAGTTCGCACGTGGTGATGGGTTCATCGCGACGGCGCGAGCGTTTGGGATGCCCGCAGTGCAAGTCGGTGCGGATGCGGCGCCTGATGTCGTCGTTCGCGGTGGTCGCGAGCGAAGCGTCGCGCCTCGAGAGCTTCGACGCGTCGAAGCCGCGCGACGATTCGTATTATCGGGACTCGCGCAACGTTGGGATGTGGGCGAAGAAGCGGGCCAAGGAGATGGGCGTCGATCTCGGCTCGAAGTTCGAGGCGACGGTCGAGAAAGCTCGCAGCGGCAAGCTGATCAAGGAGATGATCTGAGGCGGATTATGGCGGACGAGAAGGATCGGATGGGCAGTAAGCTCCGCGACGTCGAAAAGGCGCGTGAAGATCAGTGGGCGCGCCAGAGTGACGAAAAGTTGCTCGAGCAAATGCGCCAGCGGTTGCACAAGCACGCGTGTCCCGAATGCAAGAAGTTCCTGATGGAGAAAACCGAAAACGGACTACGCCTGCACGCTTGCCCGGACGGTCATGGCGCGTGGCTCGACGCGACCGCATTGAAGACGCTGCTGAAGGAGCATAAAGGTTAGCCGCGCGAGGATTTAAATTAAGCGTTGCTTAAGCAAAACTGGCCACCGTTGAAGCGATTCTTCTTGACAGCCTTGTCCAGTCCAACTAATCAAGACTCGGTAACATCACATGTATCTTAACTTTGGCGTGCCGCTCGCCCTTACGATCATCGGAATCGGCTTCGTGGCGCTGATGTTCGGGCTGCAGAAGCTGCTCGCGCCGCAAAATCCTTACGATCGAAAGTTGATTCCTTACGAATGCGGCGAGCCGCCGACCGGCCGCGCGTGGATCAATTTCAACGTTCGCTTCTACCTGATCGCGCTGATCTTCGTGGTGTTCGAGGTCGAAGTCGCGTTCGTTTATCCAATCGCCGCGGTTTACCTGGACTGGGTGCGATCGGGCCGGCGATGGTACGCGCTCAGCGAGATTTTAGTTTTTCTGCTGATTCTGTTCGTGGGCCTGGTTTATGTTTGGGTCAAGCACGACCTCGAATGGATCAAAAAAGTTCCGGTCGAAACTGAGGTTTGATTTTTTATGCCCCTGTTGAACACGCTTCCGGATTACGTTTTGACCACCAAGACCGACGAGCTGCTGAACTGGATGCGCAAGTCGAGCATCTGGTACATGCTGTTTGGCCTGGCTTGCTGCGCTATCGAGCTGATGCATACGGGCGGCCCCCGCGCCGATATCGATCGTTTCGGCGCGACGCCGCGCGCGTCGGCACGCCAGTCGGATCTGATGATCGTCGCGGGAACGTTGACTTTGAAAATGGCGCTGCGGACGCGGCTGCTCTACGATCAGATGCCCGATCCGAAGTACGTCATCTCGATGGGTTCGTGCGCGAGCTGCGGCGGACTGTTCCAGCTTGCCTACTCGGTCTGCGACGGCGTCGATAAAATCCTGCCGGTCGATGTGTACGTCCCCGGATGCCCGCCGCGTCCCGAGGCGCTGACCGAAGGCCTGCTCAAGTTGCAGGAGAAGATGATGACCGAGCGATGGCTGGTGCGCTCGCCGAACGGCAACGGCAATGGCAAGCAGGTGGCGGCTGCCTGATTAGATGGAGTCGCTGCAAATACTCGAGCGGGTGAAAAACCAGTTCGGCGATCGAATTCTGGAACTTTCAGAGAAGAAACCGGATCCGTTCGTGGTCGTTTATCCAAAAGCGATCGTCGAAATCGGGAAATTCATGAAAGAGGATCCCGAGCTCGCGATGGACTGCCTTTCCAACGAGACCGGCGTCGATTACAAGGACCGCATCGAGGTGGTCTATCACCTGTTCTCGTACTCGAAGCGGCACGGCGCGGTATTGAAGGTGAAGCTGCCGCGCGACAACCCGAGCGTCGCGACGCTCGAGGGCTTGTGGAAGTCGGCGAACTGGATGGAGCGCGAAATTTTTGATCTGATCGGCGTGAACTTCGAAGGCCACAGCGATATGCGGCGAATCCTGATGCCGGAGGACTGGATCGGTCATCCGCAACGCAAGGATTTCGTCGAGCCGGCCGAATACCACGGAATTTCAACAGTGAGAGAGAGCCCGATAATCCGGCTCGACACCAAAAAGAAATGAGCACGCTGCACACAGAAGAAATGACGCTCAATATGGGCCCGCAGCATCCGTCGACCCACGGGGTCCTGCGGTTTGTTGTGCGCGCCGACGGCGAGGTGATGCGCGAGGCGATCCCCGACGTCGGCTACCTGCATCGCTCGATCGAAAAGATTGCCGAGAAGGTCGGCTACCACGGCTTTATGCCGTACACCGATCGCGTCGATTACGTATGCGCGATGTTCACCAACCAGGGTTGGGGCATGGCGTGCGAGAAGCTCGCGAACATCGAAGTTCCGCATCGCGGCGAGTACTGTCGCGTGATCGCGGCGGAGTTCAATCGAATCGCGTCGCATCTGTTGTCGGTCGGTGCGATGGCGATGGATATCGGCGCGGTGACGCCGTTCACACATGCGATTCGCGAGCGCGAGATGATCAACGACTTGATCGAGGAGCTGTGCGGCGCGCGGCTCACCTTCAACTACATGCGAATCGGCGGCGTGGCGTGGGACCTGCCTCCGGGTTGGCGCGAGAAGGCGCTCGCGTACCTCGACCATTTCGATCCGATTCTCGAGGAATACAACGCGCTCATCTCGTGGAACAAAATTTATATCGAGCGGCTCGCCAACGTCGGCGTCATCACACCGGAGGAAGCCGTCAACTACAATTTGGTCGGGCCGAACCTGCGCGCGTGCGGAATCAAGTGGGACATCCGCAAGGACATCCCGTATTCGGCGTATCCCGAGTTCGAGTTCGACGTGCCGATTGGCGACGGACATTGGGGCAAGCTCGGCGACTCGATGGATCGCTATGTTGTGCGGATTCGCGAGATGGCGGAGTCGTCGAAAATCCTACGCCAGGCGCTGCAGAAGATTCCCAGCGGGCCGGTGCTCGCGAAAGTCGCGCGCAATTTCAAGCCGCCGGCCGGCGAATGCCAGATTCGGCTCGAGAGTGGACGCGGCGACATGGGATGGTACGTCGTGAGCGACGGCACCGGCTATCCGTGGCGCGTCCACGTGCGCACCGGGTCGTTCGCCGCGATGGGTATCATCCAGAAGCTGAGCGCGGGCCTGATGATCGCGGACCTCGTCACTCTGATCGCGAGCCTCGACGTAATCGCGCCGGAGATCGATCGCTAATCCTCGATGGAGACACTGGTACACAATCTGATCGCGTCGGGCGCGTTCGGCAAAAACGCCTCGCCCAGCATGGTCGCCGCGCTCGTCGTGTTCATTATGAGCGCGGTCGTCTTCCTTGGCGTCGCGTTTCCGTTTGCGGGAATCGTCAGCTGGGCCGAGCGGCGCGTATGGGCGCGAATCCAGTCGCGCGTTGGTCCGAACCGCGTCGGTCCGCAGGGCTTTCTGCAGTGGCTGGCCGACGGCGTCAAGCACGTCTGCAAGGAAGACATCATCCCTGACGAGTCAGACCCGCCGCTGTTCAAGATGGCGCCGTACCTGGTGATGCTTGCATTCACACTGCCGTGGGCGGTGATGCCGTTCTCGTCGTCGCTGATACTGGCCGACCTGAACGTCGGCATCCTCTACATGACGTCGGTCACCGCGCTTACGGTGGTCGGGGTGCTGATGGCGGGATGGGCGTCGAATGACAAATGGTCGCTAATCGGCGGAATCCGATCGGCGGCGCAAATAGTCAGTTACGAGATACCCGCGGGGCTCTCGATTTTCCCGGTCGTGCTGATGACAGGCACGCTGTCGATGCAGGGAATCATCCGCGCGCAGGGTTGGGCGCCGCAGCATTGGTTTCTGTTCGCCAATCCGTTCACCTTCGTCGCAGCCAACATCCTCTATATATCGGCTCTTGCCGAGGGTAATCGCACGCCATTCGATTTGCCCGAAGCCGAATCTGAGTTGGTCGCAGGTTTCGCGACTGAGTACAGCGGGATGCGCTACCTGTTCTTCTTCATGGCGGAATGGGGAAACTTATTTATCATCGGCGCGATAATCGCGACCTTGTTCCTCGGCGGCTGGCAGTTCCCGCACGTGACGAACAGTGTAGTCGCGATGAATATACTTCAAGCGATCACCTTCAACGTCAAAGTACTATTCCTGGTGTTCGTCTCGATGTGGATACGCGCAACGCTGCCGCGAGTGCGTATCGATCAGCTGATGACTCTTTGCTGGAAATACTTCGTACCAATTTCGTTTGTGAATATGATTGGAACCGCAGTGTGGGTAGCTATTTGGCCCGACGGCAACTCACTAATGGGCTATATCATGTTGGCCGGAGCGATCGCGCTCGGCGCAGTATTCACTCAGCGGGTTATATACTATCTCAGGCGTTCGCGGATGGAAGTTTACTTCAATCCGACTATATAGAGGCTATTGATGAGCGCGGTTTCTGAGTACGTAGGAAATATAAAAGACGCAGTCACGAGCATCTTCGAGGGCATGGCGGTGACGGCGTCGCATTTCATGCGCAAGCCGTACACGGTACAGTATCCCGATCGAATGCCGGTGCGCGTGCAGGACACGCTGCCGTTCCGCTACCGGGGAATCCTCGAAGTGGATCTCGAAATCTGCACGGGATGCCTGGCGTGCGAGCGCGCGTGTCCGATCGATTGCATCGTAATCGTTGTGGACAAGGACCCGCAGACGCGGCAGATGCTGCTGTCGCAATTCGATATCGACATCGCAAAGTGCATGTACTGCGGGCTTTGCAGCGAGCCGTGCCCGACCGGCTCGATCCACCATACAACGGAGTTCGAGGGCGCCGACTATTCGCTCGAGAGTTTGATTCGCCGCTTCGTCAAGGACCCGGTGGTGGCTTACAAACCCAAGAAGGGCCCCGAGACCGATCCGCAAATCGCGCCGATTCTCAATCGCGGCATGACCTACCTCGATCAATGGGCGCAACCCGGCGGCGAGAAGCCGGCCGAAGAAGAGCCGGCGTAGTCCGCGCTGCTCGTTATAACTCGGGGAAGATCGAATCGATGCTCGCTCAAGCAATATTCTATGCGCTAGCCGCGTTGACGGTCGGATCGGCGATGTTAGTAGCGTTCTCACGCAACATAGTTTATTCGACTTTCGCACTTCTCGGCGCATTCATGGGCGTAGTAGGTATTTACATTCTGCTCGCCGCAGACTTTGTCGCGATGGTCCAGCTACTCGTTTACGTCGGCGGAATTTTGGTACTGACTATCTTCGCGGTGATGCTGACGGCGGGAATCGCCGACGTAACAGTATCGAACCGCGCGGTCGGAACCGGACCTGCGATCTTCACAGTGGGTATTGCCGCGATGGTGATGTGGATCGCGATCGAGCGCACGCAATGGCATCAAGTCGCGGCGGTCACGCCCACGCCGACGACTTACGCGATCGGAAACGCGTTCCTGGGCGACTACGTGTTGCCGTTCGAGGTCGCGTCGCTGGTGCTGTTGGCGGCGCTTATCGGCGCGATAGTCATTTCGCGTCACGAAGCGCGGGAGTAGGGGAGGAGCGGCGGAAGAGATGGGCGGGGGAATAACGCTTAACCATTTCCTGGTGCTCAGCCTGATCGTGTTTTCGCTCGGGCTGTTCACGGTTCTGACGCGCCGCAACGCGATAGGAATCCTGATGGGCGTCGAGCTGATACTCAATTCGGCCAATATCAACTATCTTGCATTCGCGTTTTACGGCGGCGGGAAATACGACGGACAGATTTTTGCGATTTTCGTAATCATGCTGGCGGCAGCGGAAGCGGTGATCGGATTGGCCGTCGTGCTCGCGATTTATCAAAACTTCAAGACGATTGACGTCGATGCGACTGAGACACTGCGTGGATAGCTGAGAGATGGATCATCCGATTCCGGTTACCTTCATCCGATTGATCATTTTGCTGCCGCTGATCGGCGCGACGATCAATTTTCTTGCCGGCGCGTGGCTGCAAAAGACCTTCGGCAAGCGCGCGATCAGTCTCGTCGGATGCGGCGTCGTGATCCTCGCATTCCTTCTTGCAGTTCGCGCCTTTGTCGGCATGATTGGGCTGCCGCCGGAAAATCGCTTCATGCTCGACGATCTGTGGAAGTGGTTCGACGTCGGCGGACTCAATCTCGACATCGCGTTCTGGCTCGATCCGTTGTCGATGATCATGACGTTGATAATTACCGGCGTCGGCGGGCTGATCCACATTTACTCGACCGGATACATGCACGACGACGACGGCTTCTGGCGTTTCTTCGGATGGCTCAACCTGTTCACCTTCGCGATGCTGGTGCTGGTGTTGGGCGATAACATGTGGCTGATGTTCGTGGGCTGGGAAGGCGTGGGGCTGTGCTCGTTCGCGCTGATCGGCTTCTGGTACAAGGTGCAGGCGAACACGACGGCCGGCAACAAGGCGTTCATCGTTAACCGTGTCGGCGACCTGGCGTTCGTGATCGCGCTGTACAGTTTGTTCGCCGGCCTTAATGCGCTCGGGCATCCGACGTTGGTGACGCGCGAGGTCGCGAAGTACGCGCCGCTGCTCGCAGGAGTTCCAATAAGTTTCGCGGGATTTCTATCGGGCCATCAACTGGTGGGATTCGTCACGCTGCTGATGTTTATCGGCGCGACCGGAAAGTCGGCGCAGATTCCGCTGTACGTGTGGCTGCCCGATGCGATGGCGGGACCGACTCCCGTCAGCGCGCTGATTCATGCGGCGACGATGGTGACGGCCGGCGTGTACATGGTGGCGCGGCTGAACTTTTTATTTTCGATGTCGCCATTCACGATGGGCGTGATCGCGCTCGTCGGCGGGCTGACCGCTCTGTTCGCTGCGACAATCGGCGTCGCGCAAAACGATATCAAGAAAGTGCTCGCGTACTCGACCGTGAGCCAGCTCGGTTACATGTTCGCGGCGCTGGGCGTCGGCGCGTACGCGGCCGGCGTCTTCCATCTGATGACGCATGCGTTCTTCAAGGCGTGCCTGTTTCTCGGCTCGGGATCGGTGATTCACGCGATGGGCGGCGAGCAGGACATGCGCAAGATGGGCGGCCTGCGTCACCACATGCCGATAACTTTCTGGACATTCGTCGCTGCGACCTTCGCGCTCTGCGGCATTTTTCCGTTCGCAGGATTCTTTTCCAAGGACGAGATCATCTGGCAGGCGTTCTCGCACGGGCATTTCATCGTGTGGGGGTTCCTGCTGCTCGGCGCTGGATTCACCGTCTTCTACATGTCGCGCCAGGTGTACATGACTTTCTTCGGCGAGTTCCGCGGCACGCACGAACAGGAACATCATCTGCACGAATCGCCGCCGTCGATGTCCTACGTGCTCATCGTGCTCGGCGCCCTTTCGCTAATCGGTGGCTGGCTGAAGTGGCCAGAATTCATGGTCTCGTTCAAACCGTTCGAGGAATTCCTGGACCCGATCTTCAGTTCAGAGGCAACTCGCCAAGTGACCGAAGCCGGGATGCACAACCACGGCATCGAAGCGGGCTTCGCGATTATCACAATTATAGTTGTTGTCGCCGGATGGTACATCGCCGATTTGATGTATCGGCAGAAGACATTAGATCCTGCACGCTTTAGTCAGATGCTCGGCGGCGTGCCTTACGAATGGGTATACAACAAATACTATGTCGACGAATTTTACGATCGCGCAGTAGTACAGCCGTACCTATTCGCGACGCGGGCGCTGGCGTGGTTCGATACTAACATCATCGATGGATTCGTGAACCTCGCGGCACGCGTAATAGTATTCGTGTCGTGGCTATCCGGACTATTCGACCATTACGTAGTCGATTGGCTGGTGAACTTCGCCTCGAACGTGACGTACAACGTCGGCGGCCGGCTGCGGCGGCTGCAGACCGGCTCGATCAACGGATACCTATACGGAATTCTGGCCGCGGTAATGCTGATACTGCTGGCGCGCGCGGTCGCACGAACATGACCCCGCAATTAAGGAAAACGGGAAGAGCGAAACTGAAATGAGTCACGCGCTTACGCTGATAACTTTTGTACCGATCGCCGGGATGGTGCTGATCCTCGCGCTGCCCGACTCCATGAAGCAGGCGTCCAAGTGGATCGCAGTTGCGGCGACGATACCGCAACTGTTAATAGCCATTTACCTGTACGAAAACTTCGATACGACGACCAGCGCGGTGCAGTTCGCCGAGAAAGCGTCGTGGATGCCCGCGTACCACATTAGCTACTTCATCGGCGTTGACGGCATCAGCATCTCGATGATCCTTCTGACGGCGCTCATCATGTTCATCTCGGTGTTCGCGAGTTTCGGTATCAATCGCGCGGAGAAAGGTTACTACGCGATGCTGCTGATGCTCGACACGGGAATGATGGGCGTGTTCGTGTCGCTCGACTTCTTCCTGTTCTATATTTTCTGGGAAGTGATGCTCCTGCCGATGTATTTTCTCATCGGCATCTGGGGCGGTCCGCGGCGCGAGTACGCCGCCATCAAGTTCTTTCTCTACACACTACTCGGTTCAGTACTAATTCTGTTGGCGATGCTCGGATTGTACTACTACGGCGCGACGCCGACCTTTGACTTGACTGAGTTGGCGGCGAATTCAAGTCACTACTCAATTAATTTTCAGCGAATAGCGTGGATCGCGTTGTTCATCGGCTTTGCGATCAAGATCCCCGCGTTCCCGTTCCACACCTGGCTGCCGGACGCGCACGTCGAAGCGCCCACGGCCATCTCGGTTATTCTGGCCGGCGTGCTGCTGAAAATGGGCACTTACGGCATTCTGCGCGTGAATTTTGCGGTGCTGCCCGCTGCGAGCTACCAGCTCGCGTGGCTGTTTCTCGGAGTCATCGGCACTATCAACATAGTATACGGCGCGATGTGCGCGATGGCGCAGACTGACTATAAGAAGTTGATTGCCTATTCGTCGATTAGCCACATGGGTTACGTGATGCTCGGGCTGGCGGCGTTCACGGCGGCGGGAATCAACGGCGCCGTGCTACAGATGTTCAATCACGGGACGATCACGGCGATGCTCTTTATCCTGGTCGGCGTGATTTACGACCGCGCGCATCATCGCGAGATAAACGGGTTCGGCGGCCTCGCGCAGCAGATGCCGATATATACGGCAGTCACCGGGTTCGCGTTTTTCGCGGGCATGGGACTACCGGGGATGTCCGCATTCATTTCGGAAGTGCTGGTGCTCCTCGGCGCATGGCAGACGCATCCGCTGATGGTCGCGTTCGGCGCGGCGACGGCTGTCCTGACGGCAGGCTACTTGCTGTGGACCTTTCAGCGAATCTACCTTGGGCCGTTGAACGAAAAGTACAAAGACCTTCCGGATTTGTCGTTCCGCGAGGCGTTCACGCTGGTGCCGCTCGGTATCATCGTGCTGATACTAGGCGTTTACCCGCACGCGATTCTTGGCTTGCTCAACACCTCGCTGGTGCATCTCAACCAGGTCGTGCTCTCGACTTCGGGCGCGGCCGTCGCGATGCTTCACTAAGTCGCGGCAGGAATTAGATGGACCTCGGAAACCTCGCCAGCCTCAGGCTCTTCATTCCGGAAATAGTTCTGGCGGCTGGAATTTTAGCCATCGTGATCATCGACTTGGCTGTGCGTGACAAGTCGCGACTCGGCGCGTTGGCTCTGATAGTGGCCGCGCTGTCATTGGTGCGGATTGGCTTGGAGCCGGCTTCGTCCGGCGCGTGGCTGTTCCATCGGATGCTGGTGTTCGATTCGTTCGCGATTTATTTCCGTGCACTGATCGCGCTGGCTGCGGTCGTGGCTATCTGGATGTCGATGGGTTCGCAGGAAGTGCGGGGCTGCGACCAGGGCGAGTACTACGCGATTTTGCTCGCAAGCACATTCGCGATGTTCCTGATGGCCGAGTCGGCGAACCTGCTGATGGCATACCTGGCGCTCGAGTTCGTCAGCCTGACTTCGTACATTCTGACCGGATTCTTGCGGCACAACCGGCGATCGCTCGAAGCGGCGCTCAAATATTTGATTTACGGCGGCGTCGCGTCGGGCACGATGATTTACGGGATGAGCTGGATTTTCGGAATCACCGGATCGCTCGACTTCAGCGTGATCAACAAAGCGCTCTCGACGCCCGCGCATCTGCCGGTGCTCGCCGTGTTCATCGCACTGGTGTTGATCCTGACCGGCATGGGTTACAAGGTGTCGTCGGTGCCGTTTCATATGTGGGCGCCGGACGTTTACACCGGCGCGCCGATTCCGATTACGACGTTCCTTGCGATCGGATCGAAGGCGGCGGGCTTTGCGCTGCTGACGCGATTTTTCTTCCCGGCGATTTCGCATCTGGCGGCGGGCGGAAGCTGGACGGCGCTCGCGGGCGTCGATTGGCCGCAACTGCTGCTGGTCGTTTGCGTCATCACGATGACGCTCGGGAATCTCGCGGCGCTGCAGCAGACCAACATGAAGCGGCTGCTGGCGTATTCGAGCATCGCGCAGGCGGGTTACGCGCTGATGGGATTCGTGGTGCTGTCCAACGACGGCATTCGCGCGATGCTGTTCTATTTGTTTGCCTACTACGTAATGGACGCGGGCGCGTTTTTGGTCGTGATGATCGTCGCGAACTCGACCGGCCGCGAGGATGTCGAGGCGTATCGCGGGCTGGCGTGGCGCGGCGGAATCGTTCCGGCCGTCGCACTGACTATCTTCCTTTTCTCACTAACTGGTATACCATTGACCGTCGGATTCATCGGAAAGTTCTATTTGTTTGCGGCAGTGATTAAAGGTCAGTTCTACATACTGGCTATTGTCGGAATACTCAATTCAGTAGTGTCTTTGTATTACTACTTGAGGCCGATTCGAATGATGTTCTTCGAGCAGCCGCGCGGCGACGAGGGTACGGTGCGTTTCGAGGCGTGGAATTACGGGCTGATGGGAGTGCTGGCCTGCGCGACGATCGTGTTTGGGTTGTACTGGTCGCCGATTATTTCGTTTGCGAATCGGTCGTTGAGTTTTTTTACTGGGCCGGCTTAGAAGAGCGGACCAGGAACCTAACCCCTAACCCCTTCCCGCGCGGGAAGGGGAACCGGATTTTAAGAAAAGTTACTCGAAGACTATTGTGCGGTTGTGATGCAGTAGGACCTGCTTTTTGAGGTGGGCTCTTACCGCTTTTGCCAGCACCATCACCTCAAGGTCTTTGCCCTTGCGGGCGAGGTCGGCGACGGTGTCGCGATGGGTCATCGGGGCGGCGGCTTGTGCGATAATCGGGCCGGCGTCGAGTTCTTCGGTGACGTAGTGCGCGGTTGCGCCGATTAATTTCACGCCACGGTCATGCGCTTGCTTGTGCGGACGCTGGCCGGCGAAGGCGGGCAGGAAGCTGTGGTGAATGTTGACGATCGGCTTCTTCCACGCGCCCAGAAATTCGCCCGACAGCACCTGCATGTAGCGCGCGAGGACCACTGTGTCAGCTCGCAGTTCGCCGAGATGCTTCAGGAGCGCAGCTTCGGAATTCTGTTTGCTGTCCTTCGGCACCGGGATCACCTTGAACGGGACTTCGAACGGACGCACCAGCGATTCGAGATCGGGATGATTGCTGACAACGCCGACCACGTCGCCGTCGAGTTCGCCGACATGATGCCGGCTGAGCAGATCGATCATGCAGTGCGGCAGGCGCGAGACCATTATGACGATGCGGTCGCGTTTGGCGACGTCGAAAATCGCCCATTTGAGGCGCTCCCACGGCAGCAACGACAGCATCGACGCGTCGAGCTCCTTGGACAGCTCACCGACCGGTAATCGCTTGCTTTCGAAGTGGATGCGCCAGAAGAAGTGGCCGTCCTCGTCGTCGGAGTACTGGTCGGAGGTGATAATATTGCAGCCGAGCGTGAACAAGTGGTTGGCGACGCGGGCTATGATGCCGGGGCGGTCGATGCATGAGATGAGGAGGGTAGCTTTGCCTTCAGCCACGACGATTACTCCGGGGGCGAATAGTCACTTTGATCGCTAAGCTCGAATTGTAATGGCTAATCGCGCAAATAGACAAACCGAGTCTGGCGGCATTTTGTATGTAGTCGCGACGCCGATCGGAAATCCCGACGACATTTCGGCGCGCGCGATTCGCACGCTGGGCCAGGTCATCGTGATCGCATGCGAGGACACGCGGCGCACCGGGCAGTTGCTCGCGCGTCATCAGATTGGCACGCCGACGATTAGCCATTTCGAGCATAACGAAGAGCGCCGCGTGCCCGAGCTGGTCGAGCGGTTGAAGGCGGGAGAAAAAATCGCGCTCGTCACCGACGCGGGCACGCCGGCGATTTCCGATCCTGGATTTCGGCTGGTGCGCGCGGCGTTGGAGGCTGGCGTGCGCGTGATTGCAGTGCCTGGAGCGTCGGCGCTGGTCGCGGCGATTTCGATTGCGGGAATCCCGACCGATAGGTTCACCTTCGAGGGATTTATTCCGACGCGCGACGCGGCGCGGCACAAAGCGCTGGAAGAACTGCGTCGCGAGCCGCGCACGATGGTTTTTTACGAAGCATCGCGACGGGTCGCGGACACGCTCGCAGCGATGGCGGCCGCGTTCGGCGAATCGCGGGACGCGGCGGTCGTCTGCGAGATCACCAAGACTTACGAACGGACTCTTCGCGGGACGCTCGGCGAACTGCAACGGATCTTTACCGCGACGCCGGCACTCGGCGAGATCGTCATCGTCGTCGCCGGCGCGCCGGATAAGTCGGAGAGCGTAGACGTCGCGATCAATGTGCACGCAGCGCTCGAAGTTCTGCGCGAGGCGGGGCTTGGGCTCAAGCAAGCAAGCGCGGTAGTCGCGAGGCTGACCGGTAAACAGCGTCGCGAAGTGTATCAGGATGCGCTCAAGGCGCGCGATGACGAGTCAACTGATGACTGACGGGTGGACATTGGATAGCACCCGTGCTTGCAGTCGCATCGAGGGTGCGGTTCAATGAAAGGTGGTGTGGGGAAGGTGACGAGGGCAAAAGTCGGGAAAAATGCTGATCGAGCCGCCACCGGCGGTGCAAGCAGTCCCGTCGCGGTGCTGGTGATTCATGGACCCAACCTTAATCTGCTCGGCGAACGCGAACCCGAAGTTTACGGCCGAACCCGTCTGGCCGATATCGACAAGGAACTGAAGCGGCTGGGAAGCGAACTTGAAATGAAGGTCGAGACGTTTCAGTCGAACAGCGAGGGCGGGATCGTCGATCGGATTCAGAATGCGCGCGGCAAGTGTGACGTATTGTTGATCAACCCGGGCGCATACACGCACACCAGCGTTGCGATTCGCGATGCGATCGCCGCGGTGAACATTCCGGTGGTCGAGGTGCATCTGTCCAACGTTTATCGACGCGAGCCGTTTCGGCATCATTCGACGATTGCCGACATCGCGCATGGACGAATCATGGGATTTGGCGCCGAAAGCTACACATTGGCTCTCAGAGCGGCGCGCACGATTGCCGAGGAGTCGCGCCGACGGAGTGGATGACGCCATGGCTGGCAACGATCCAGAGCGCAGGCGAGCCGCGATTGCGGTAAGACACGGAGACGGGATGGAAGTACGCGAACTGAAAACCCTGCTGGTCCTGATGCGCGATTACGGGCTGGTCGAACTCGAGATCGAGGACAAGAAGGGCAAGGTGCGGCTGGTGCGCGGCGGCGGTCGCGCGTCGGTGGATCAGACCGAGTCGGGCTCGGATGCTCATATCGCGGCACGCGCCTCATCGCCGATCAAAATGGCGACCCGGCACGTCGAGGCGACCGCGGAAGACGGCGCGAAGGCGGCAGGAAAAATCGATCTCGCGCCGAATCAGAAATTGATCGAGAGCCCGATGGTCGGCACCTTCTACCGCGCAGCGTCTCCCGACGCGACGCCGTTCGTCGAAGAAGGATCGTCGGTGCGCAAGGGCCAACCACTCTGCATCATCGAAGCGATGAAGATGATGAACGAAATCGAATCGCCGGCCGCCGGCCGCGTGATAAGAATCCTCGCCGAGAACGGAAATCCAATAGAGTACGGTCAACCCTTGATGATCATCGAAGTGATTTGACGGGGCGGAGCGTTCGCCGATGTTCAAAAAATTGCTGGTCGCCAATCGCGGAACAATCGCAATCCGGATAATTCGCGCATGCCGCGAGCTGGGGATTTCGACCGTCGCGGTTTTTTCGACCGCCGACAAAAACGCGCTGCACGTGCGAATGGCTGACGAGTCGGTATGTATCGGGCCGCCGGCCGCCGAAGACAGCTACCTCAACATCCCCGCGATTCTCAGTGCCGCGACTACCTTCGGCGCCGACGCGGTGCATCCTGGCTACGGCTTTCTGTCCGAGAATGGCGACTTCGCGGAGGCATGCCAGAAGTCGGGACTGAACTTCGTCGGTCCGCGTGCGCGTCATATCCGCTTGATGGGCGACAAGCCACGTGCGCGGCGAATAATGAAGCGAGCGGGCGTTCCGGTGCTGCCGGGCAGCGAGGGCACTGGTGTCACCGAGTTGCGCGAGGCGCAGGCCGACGCAAAGCGGCTTGGCTATCCGGTTCTGATCAAAGCGGCGGCCGGAGGCGGCGGCAAGGGGATGCGAGTCGTTCGCAACGCCGACGAACTGACGCGTCTGTTTGCGCTGGCGCAGGGCGAGTCCGAAGCGTCGTTCAGCTCGAAGAAAATGTATCTCGAGAAATATCTCGAGCGTGCGCGCCACGTCGAGTTTCAGATTCTCGCCGACCTGCAGCGCAACGCGATTCATCTTGGCGAGCGCGACTGCTCGATTCAGCGCCGTCATCAGAAGGTCATCGAGGAATCGCCGTGTCCGATTCTGACCCCGCGGCTGCGCGAGAAGATGGGCAAAGCCGCGGTGCGCGCGGCCGAGGTCGTCGGCTATTCGAATGTCGGCACCGTGGAATTTCTGCTCGCGGGCAGCGGCGAGTTTTATTTTATCGAGATGAATACGCGCATCCAGGTCGAGCATGGCGTGACCGAGATGGTCACCGGCGTTGACCTCGTCAAGGAAAGCATCAAGATGGCGATGGGCGAGAAGCTCGCGCTGAAGCAGCGGCAGGTGACCTTCGAGGGCGCCTCGATGGAATTTCGCATCTACGCCGAAGACCCCGAGCGCGGTATTCCGTCGCCGGGTGTGGTGACGAATCATCATACGCCGGGCGGGCTGGGCGTGCGGGTCGAGACCGCGCTCTACGACGGCTATCGCGTGCCGGTGCAATACGATCCGCTCATCGCGAAGCTGATCGTGCATGCCGAGACGCGACCCGAAGTGATCGCGCGGGCCAAGGCAGCGCTGCGCGAATACGTGGTCGACGGCATCAAAACGAATATTCCGCTGCACCTGAAGATTCTGAACGATCCGGATTTCAACCGCGGCGAATTCGCGACCGATTTTCTGACGCGTTATGAACCCGCCCGTCGCGAAGCCGCGCCGCAGGTAAGCAAAGCCTCTTGACCGCAACGCTCCGCGCCATGATTGATAGAAAGGCCCCTCAAAGGCGCGAGAGCCTTGTCCGCGAATCACATGACTAACTTGAAAACCATGAAACGAATCTTCCTTGCACTTGCAATTTTGTTGATCGCGAGCCTGCCTGCCGCCGCGCAGGACAGCAGCATGAATCCGCTGATTCCCGGCGGCAACAGCGCGCCTCCCGGTCACGCGCCTAAAGTCGCCGTCAGCACGCCGCTCTACGATTTCGGCAGTGCGCTCGAAGGCCAGATGGTCACGCATACCTTTACGATCAAGAACAACGGCCAGGGCTATCTCGATATCACCGGCGTGAAGACTTCGTGCGGATGCACGACCGGTCAGCCCTCGAAGATGCACGTAGCGCCGGGCGACACGAGCGATATCGCGGTATCCTTCGACACGCATTTTCAGAAGGGCCACCAGGTTCGCACTATCACCGCGTTCACCAACGATCCCGACAATCCGCAAGTCGCGATGACGATGCAGGGGATCGTCAAGAAGCAGGTCGAGGCGGTCCCGGGTGAGATCGCGTTCGGCGACGTGAAGCGCGGGAGCGAAGGCACCAAAGAAATTCTGGTCAACGATTTGAACCCGGCACGCGGCACGTTCTCAGTCGGTCCTATCAGCAACTCGAACTCGTCGATCAAGGTCGATCAGGAGAAGCGTCCCGACGGCAAGCCCGGCGCGCTGCTGAAAGTCTCGCTGCTCAAGACGATGCCGACCGGCCCGTTCGACGACACGATCAAAATCACGACCAACCGAGTGCCGTTGCAGGTTGACGTGTTCGGAAACGTCACCGGCGACTTGAACGTGGACCCGGCGCAGGTCTCATTCGGGATCGTCCCACACGGCCAGGACATCGTGAGAATTTTCAAGCTGAGCAACCAAGGCCCGCATCCAGTGAGGGTCCTCGACGTTGCGAGCAGCAGCCCGGCCGTCGCCGCGACCGCGGAACCGGTCACCCCCGGCAAGGAATACAAGGTGACAGTAACGCTCCGCCACGGCACCCCCGACGGCCAACTGCGCGGCAACCTGACAATAAAAACCGACGACCCCGACCAGGCAACGCTAAACGTCCCGTTCTACGCAATAGTAGGCCAGTTCAAAACCTGATCTCTCGTCCTTCCTAAAATCCGGTCCCCCTTCCCGCGCGGGAAGGGGTTAGGGGTTAGGTTCCTGGCACACGCGACACATTGTTTCGCCACCCGCTCCATTCCTATATTCATTCCAGTGCGGGATTCCGCGAGGACGAAATGTCTCAGCGCGAGAAATCGGGGATCATTTCCTGGTTGCTGGACCGGATGAGCGATTGGGCCGTCGGTCTGCTCACCAAACCAATAAAGAGTTACGCGCTCCACATCCCGAACGACATTGCCGCGCTCAAGCGTCACATTCGCAAAGGCGACGTGATTTTGATCGAGGGAAACGAGCGTATCAGCGAATGTATCAAGTACCTGACCCAAAGTTCGTGGTCGCATTCGGCGCTCTACGTCGGTGACGAGCCGATTCGCCGCAATCCCGAGCTGAAGGCGCCGCTGGTCGCGCAATTCGGCGAAGAGGCGAACTTCCTGGTGGTCGAGGCAATCGTCGAAGCCGGCGTGGTGCTCTCGCCGCTCAGCAAATATCGCGATTTCAACATCCGCGTATGCCGCCCGTTCAACCTGTCGGCGGCGGACCTGTCCGACGTGATGGACGAGGCGATTCGCAGCGTCGGCGACACTTACGATTTGCGCAACGTGATCGATCTCGCGCGTTACTTCCTGCCCGTGAGCCTCGTGCCCGCGCGCTTTCGCCGCCAGGCCTTGCAGTTCGGCAGCGGAGAGCCGACCCGCGTGATCTGTTCGAGCGTAATCGCGTCGTCATTTCATCGCGTGAAATTTCCGATCGTGCCGAACTACGAGCAGTTGCCGCCCGAGACTCTGCCTGCGCCGCCCCCCAAGCGTAGGCTGTGGCCGATAGGCTCGAAGCAGACCACCGGCGCACTGCAATACGGCGCGCTGCGGCTAGTCTCGCCGACCCTGGTCACGCCGCGCGATTTCGACTTGTCTCCCTATTTCGAGATAATCAAATTCAATATTATCGAGAACATGCGTTTCGACTATCACAAGATTTTGTGGGCCGACGACGCGCCGCCCGCGCCTGTGAAGAAAGGCGCCTGACGGGCGGAATACCAGCACCAGGGGAGCATCCAGTGAACAACAACAACGAAAACCATCAAGAGCACTCAGGCGGCCGCCGCGAACTCCTCGAAAAAACGATCGCCAAAATCCTGCATCGCCATTGCAACTTCGGATGGGCGAACTACTACATCCCGAGCGAAAAATTCCCAAGCCTGATCGAAGAACTGGTCGAAGTGATGAGCCCCGGCGGCCAGGCCGGCCACGACGAACTGGTCCAATTCTTCCTGGGCGTCCAACGCCTGTCGTCAATCCAGGAGCGAGTAGCAAAACTAGAACAGGAATTCTCAGTGTACAAACGCGGCTGAGAGAGACAGTTCTTTAGTTGAGCCGCCGCATTTTTCTGTCTCATTTTGTGTCATCTGATACTTGTATCATCCCGAGCGTAGCCGAAGGACCCCGGATCTTTCTCGAAGCGAACCGGTGCACCTTAACCATGGCGCGAGCGATACGCATGCCGGACGATCCGTCGACCTGCGTTCACCTCTCTTGATCCATAGTTGAGGGTGCGTCGGCCAGCACCGTAAAAGATCCGGGGTCCCTCGGCTACGCTCGGATGACACAAGGAAAGACGAACACCCAAAAGCTGCGCGAGCCTACCGTGTTATCCTGACGACCCGAGCAACGCGACGGAGGAAGGACCTCGGACAGCTTCGCGCACGCGAAGCGGGTTCCGGTCTCTGAAAATCGCGCAGCGCTCCTTTAAGAATCGAACTGGATTCCACCGCCGCTTGATACTACAAGTTTTTGTAACTGCTAGACGAACCAACTTCAGATGGAGGCGCAAGCCATGGATGCTCTCGAGGCGATTCTCTCACGCAAGGTGCAGCGCACCTTCTCGGACAAGCCGGTCGAGCGCGAAAAACTCGCCAAGATTGTCGAGGCCGGCCGCCATGCGATGAGCGCGCGCAACATGCAGCCGTGGCAGTTCGTCGTGATTCAGAATCGCGACACGCTCAAAACAATTGGCGCGCTCTGCTCGACCGGGAAGTTTGTCACCGACGCGCCGTCGGCGATCGTCGTGCTCAAGGACGTCGCCAACGCGCGATGGGCCGAGGTGGATTGCGGGCAGGCGGTTCAGAACATGGCGGACGCGGGATGGGCGCTCGGCCTCGGCACCTGCTGGGTCGGCAACTTCGACGGCGCCAAAATTTCCTCGATGCTCGGGGTCAGGGACGGATGGGCAATCTTCACGATCCTGCCGTTCGGCTACGCCGACCCGAAGAATCCGCCGCAAGCCAAGCCGCTCAAACCTCGCAGCGAAATGGTGCACTATGAGCGCGTAGGAAATTCGAAGCCATAGTTGATCTGATAGAATCTCGACACTGAAAAAGAGGAACGTTTTGCGATGCCGATAAAACAGCAGGTCCCCGCCGAAGCGTACGAAACGCTCAAACAGAATCCCGATGCGCTTTACCTCGACGTTCGCACCGAAGCGGAGTTTGCCGCTGGTCATCCCAGTGGCGCGATCAACATTCCGGTGATGGTGCCGAAGGGAGTGGGGCAGATGCAGTTAAATCTCGAGTTTGACGAAGTCGCCGAGAAAATACTTCCAAAAAACAAAAAGCTGGTCGTCGGATGCATGGCGGGCGGACGTTCTCAGCGGGCGTGCGAGATGCTCGAGGAGGCCGGCTTCACCGACCTGACCAACGTGGTCGGCGGCTTTGGCGGCCAACGTGACGCGTCGGGCCAGGTCGTCGTCGCAGGATGGAAGGATTCAGGCCTGCCGGTGACCACCGAGCTCGGCGACGCCGCCTACGCCGCTCAGAAAGCCAAGGCGGGACTGTAATGGCGATACGCCTGACCCGGATTTACACGCGCACCGGCGACAAGGGAATGACTGCGCTGGTCGGCGGCGCCCGCGTGCCCAAGGAGAGCGCGCGGCTCGAGGCTTACGGCACGATCGACGAGCTGAATTCGATCATCGGGATCGTGCGGACCTATCTGCCGCAATATCGCGACGGATTCGGCGCCGACTTCGAGCCGTATTCGGAATCCCTCAGGCGGATCCAGAACGAACTGTTCGATGTTGGCAGCGAACTCGCGACGCCGCCTGAAGGCGAGTATCCGCAGATGCATAAGATGGGCGCCGGCGAGATCAAGAAACTCGAAGATGAGATGGACGCGATGGAGAAGGAGCTCGAGCCGCTGAAATCCTTCACGCTCCCCGGCGGCGGCGTGCTCAACGCGTTCCTGCATCAGGCGCGCACGGTGTGTCGGCGTGCGGAGCGCGTGTGCTGGCGGCTCAAGCGTGAGGAGGACATCAACGATAATCTCATCATCTACGTGAATCGCCTGAGCGACCATCTATTCGTGCAGTCGCGATGGGTCGCGAAGCGGCTCGGCGAGCCCGAATTTTTATGGGACCGCGCGCTGCGTATCGAAGAAGACGAGAAGACCGCGCGCGCAGCGAAGATCAAGTCGGGGCGTGGTGCGAAATCCTGATACGGAGAAACCTGCGATGGCCGACACCTCTAAAATATTTCTTCGACAGGCGCAGATCGGGCCGATGGCGAATTTCGTCTATCTCGTCGGAGATCCGGCGACGCGCAAGCTCGCGGTCGTCGATCCCGCGTGGGACGTCGAGGCGATCCGCAATTTCGCCGAGGCGGAGGGTTATCAGATCGACAAAATTCTCATCACGCACTATCACCCCGATCACCTCGGCGGTCACATGATGGGCCAGAATATCGAGGGCGCGGCCAATCTGCTCGAGCAGGTCAAGGCCAAGGTCTATGTGAACCGCAATGAGGCCGACGGCGTGAAAAAGGTCGCGGGATTGTCGGACTCCGACCTGGTTAAAGTCGATGCGGGCGACACGGTCAAGATCGGCGAGCTCGAGCTGAAGTTTCTGCACACGCCCGGGCATACGCCGGGCTCGCAATGCTTCCTGGTCGAGGGCAACCTTATTTCCGGCGACACGCTGTTCGTGAACTCGTGCGGGCGGGTGGATCTGCCAGGCTCCGATCCCGAGGCGATGTATCACAGCCTGAACGACACGCTGCGCAATCTCGACGACGCGACCGTGGTGTATCCCGGCCATGCGTATTCGTCGGAATCGAGCACCACCATCGGCGACCAGAAGCGTCACAACATGTACATGCGATTCCCGACGCTCGACGATTTCCTCGACGCGATGGGCTACGCCCGCCGTTAGCCCGCAAAACTTGCGAGGGCGGTGAACTCGACCATGCCTGAGACTTCTCGCAAGCCCGCTGCGCACGCTGAAAAGCTGCGCGACGAAATCAACCGCGCCAACTATCGCTACTACGTCCTCGACGATCCGGAAATTTCTGACGCCGAATACGACCAGCTGATGCGGAAGCTCGAGGCACTCGAGCGCTCGCATCCGGAGTTGGCGACGCCCGATTCGCCCACGCAGCGTGTGGGTGCGGCGCCGAGCGAGAAATTCGGCGTCGTGGTGCATCGGCGCCCGATGATGTCGCTCGGCAACGCGATGGACGCCGAGGAGATGCGCGAGTTCGACAAGCGCATCAAGCGCCTACTGAAATCCGACGCCGACATCGAGTACGTCGCCGAGGTCAAGCTCGACGGATTGGGAATCGAGCTGATTTACGAAGACGGGCGGCTGACGGTGGGGTCGACGCGCGGCGACGGAATCAACGGAGAAAACGTCACGCAGAATATCCGAACGATCAAGAGCGTCCCGCTCAGGCTGCAGAATCCCGACCATGGCAAGATTCCACATCTCCTCGAAGTTCGCGGCGAAGTGATCTTTCCGCGCGCGGGGTTTGCAAAGTTGAACCAGCAGCGCGACGAGGCCGGCGAGCCTGCCTTCGCCAATCCGCGCAACGCCGCCGCAGGCGCACTGCGCCAGCTCGATCCGAAGATTACGGCGTCGCGCCCGCTCGACGCTTTCATGTATTCGCCCGGTGTGATCGAAGGCGCCCAGTTCAAGTCGCAGTGGGATTTTCTGCAGGGGCTCAAGGCGCTCGGGCTGCGCGTGAATCCATTGTCGCGCGTCTGCAAGGGCATCGACGCTATCCTCGAATACTGGAACGAGATCACCGAAAAGCGCCACGAGCTCGACTTCGAGGCCGACGGCGTCGTTGCCAAGGTGAACTCGTACGCGCTCCAGGAGCAGCTGGGCGAGGTGTCGCGCTCGCCGCGCTGGGCGATTGCGTACAAGTTCAAGGCGCAGCAGGCCGAGACGGTGGTCGAGAAGATCGACGTGCAGGTTGGCAGGATCGGATCGCTGACGCCGGTCGGCAAGCTGCGTCCGGTGCAGCTCGCGGGCGTCACGATTTCGAATACGTCGCTGCACAATCTCGATGAGATTCGCCGCAAGGACATCCGCGAGCGTGACACCGTGCTAATCGAGCGCGCCGGCGACGTGATTCCGTACGTCATCCGCGTCACCAACGAAGGACATCCGCGCGCCAAGCCGTTCGAGATGCCCGCGAAATGCCCGGAGTGCGGGGCGGCGATCGTCCATGAGGAGGGCGAGGTCGGCTACTTTTGCATCAACGCGAATTGCCCGGCGCGGATGCGCGAATCGATTCGCCATTTCGCCTCGAAGGGATGCCTCGATATCGAGGGGCTGGGCGACAAGCTGGTCGGGCAGTTGGTCGACAAGGCTTTGGTGAAGGAGCTGGACGACTTGTTCGGCCTCACCAAGGATCAGTTGGCGGGACTCGAACGAATGGCGGATAAGAGCGCGCAGAATGTGCTCGACGCGATCCAGAAGGCGCGCAAAACCTCGCTCGACAGGTTTATTAACGGACTCGGAATTCGGCACGTCGGTGAGCATACCGCGCGTCAGCTCGCGATGAAGTTCAAGACCATGGACGCGCTGTCCGAAGCATCCGAGGACGATTTGCTCGGCGTGCGCGATATCGGCAACGAAGTCGCACACAGCATCCGCGAATACTTCGACGAGCCGCGAAATCTCAAAGCCGTCAAACGCCTTATCAAAATTCTCGAGGTCGAAGTACCGGCCGCGATCGAAGGGCGGGGCGCATTGCGTGACAAGACATTCGTCTTAACCGGGACGCTGGAATCGATGACGCGCGAGGAGGCCGAGCGCAAAATCATGGCGGCCGGCGGTCGAGTCACATCGTCGGTGAGCCGCAAGACTGATTTCGTGGTCGCAGGCGCGGAACCGGGATCGAAGTTGAAGAAGGCGCAGGATTTGGGAGTTCGAGTGCTCGATCAGAAGGGCCTCGAAGCAGTTCTAGCGGGTGAAGCGTGACCGCTTATGGACAAGCTTGAGAGAATCGTCCATCTTCTTGTTGAGCGCTATCAAAAGCGCGAGAGCTGACGGCACTTAAGCTTGATTCGGAGTCGAGGAGGAGAGCTTCGGAGCTTATGAAACGCGTGACCGAAAACCAAAAAAGCATTCAGAACCTGATCCGGGTTTCCGAAGGAAACGGAAAGGGACTCGATAAGGCAGAACTCGATAGGGTCTTGGATGACCTCATCAAAACCTTCGAAGACACGAACAAAAAGTTGGATCAATTAATCGCAAAAGCGAAAGCTTAGCTTCTGAGTTTTCGACAGTTTGTGAAAGGGCCGGATTCGGAAATGTCCGGCCTTTCTCTTTAGCCCTGATGGCCGCTCGGGAGCCGCTTCAAGAAACTGGGTGACTGCTCAAACCAAAAAAGAGCGAGCGAGGCTGCATCTCATCATCAGCGGACGAGTCCAAGGCGTCGGCTTTCGATTCTCGGCGTACGACGAGGCCAAAGACCTTGCCGGATGGGTGCGCAATCTCCCCAATGGCGACGTCGAAATTGTCGCCGAAGGGAGCCGCCAGAACTTGCAGATGCTGGAGGCGTGGGCACATCTGGGCCCGTCGTCGGCGCACGTAACTCAAGTACGCGAAGATTGGTCCGATTTCACAGGGGAATTCACCGAGTTCCGGATTCGCTGATCGGACGGCAAAAACATGGCCCTTTAATGGTTCCCGTGGATTAGCTATGCTTCAAATCCGCGTGTTGGAGTATTTGCAGAGCTTCGAATTATCGGAGTCAATTTTTAATCAGGCTCTAACCACAAGGAGATTGGACTGAGATGGCTGTTCCACCTGAGGTGGCTGGACAAGCTGCCGAGTCGCATGGTTCCGCTGCGCCAAAACCGCATCTGCAGCGCGACCACGTCGTAATCCGGTTTGCGGGCGACTCTGGCGATGGGATGCAGTTGACGGGGATGCAGTTCACGGCCGAATCCGCGCTGGCCGGCAACGATATCGCAACACTGCCCGACTTTCCTGCTGAAATCCGAGCGCCGCAAGGCACCTTGGCTGGAGTCAGCGGTTTTCAGCTGAATTTTTCAAGCAGCGAAATTTTCACCGCCGGCGATGAGCCTAACGTGCTGGTCGCAATGAATCCCGCGGCGCTGCAGGCGAATATCGAGGACGTACCGCCCAATGCAGTCATTATCGTGGACCGCGAGGCGTTCACCGATTCCAACGTCAAGCGCGCCGGCTACAAAACCAATCCGCTCACCGACCATTCGCTCGACAAATTCCAGGTGATCGAAGTCGATGTGACCAAGCTCACCTCGCTGGCCGTCCACGGGATGGGGCTGAACAATCGCGCGGTGTTCCGATGCCGCAACATGTTCGTCCTCGGGATGCTTTCGTGGCTGTATCAGCGCCCGATCGAGAGCACGCTCACTTATCTCGAAAGCCGTTTCAAGAAGACTCCCGAGATTCTCGAGGCTAACGTCAAGGTGCTGAAGGCCGGGTTCAACTACGGCGAGACCACCGAGATGTTCGCCAGCTCATACGAAGTGCCGGCTGCGCGAATCGCCCCGGGCCTGTATCGCAACATCACCGGCAACAGCGCGACCGCGCTGGGATTTGTTGCGGCGGCGGTGAAATCCGGACGTCCGCTGTTCCTGGGCTCGTATCCGATCACGCCGGCCAGCGACATCCTGCACGAACTCTCAGGCTTCAAGAATTTTCCTGTCTATACATTTCAGGCCGAGGACGAGATTGCCGGCGTCTGCGCGGCGATCGGCGCGTCCTTCGGCGGTGCAATCGCAATCACCACCACCTCGGGTCCCGGCATGAACTTGAAAGCCGAAGCGGTAGGGCTCGCGGTCAAGGTCGAGCTGCCGATGGTCATCACGGACATCCAGCGCGCGGGTCCTTCGACCGGGATGCCGACCAAGCCCGAGCAGGCGGATTTGCTGCAATCGATGTATGGACGCCATGGCGAGTCGCCGATTCCGATTATCGCGGCCTCGACGCCGGCTGACTGCTTCGATTGCGCGTACGAGGCGGTGCGAATCGCGGTCAAGTATATGACGCCGGTGATTCTGCTCACCGACGGCCAGCTCGCCAACGGTGCGGAGCCGTGGCTGCTGCCCGACGCCGACAAGCTGCCCGACATCAAAGTCGAGTTCGCGACAAATTCCGAGGGCTTTTTGCCGTATAATCGCGAACCCGAAACGCTTTCGCGACCATGGGCGGTGCCGGGGACCAAGGGCCTCGAGCATCGCGTCGGTGGATTGTCGAGCGAGAACCTGACCGGCAACGTGAGCTACTCGCCGGCCAACAACGAGCTGATGGTGCGGACGCGCGCGCGCAAGATTGCAGGCATCACCCGCGAAATCCCGCCGACGCAGGTGTTCGGCGACGCCGACGGCGACCTGGTCGTGCTCGGATGGGGCTCGACCTACGGGCCGATTCGCGAGGCGGTCAAGCATGTGCGCGCGAAGGGCAAGAAAGTTTCGCACATCCATCTGCGCTACCTGAATCCGCTCCCGCGCGACCTCGAAGCGACGCTCAAGCGTTTCAAGCAGGTCATGATTCCCGAAATGAACATGGGACAACTACTCAAGATGATTCGCGCCGACTACCTGATCCCGGCCTTCGGTTTCAACAAAATCCAGGGCCGTCCGTTCAAAGTCAGCGAGATCGAAAACCGCATCAACCGGGCCCTGGAGGGCTGATCGAAAATGGCTACCGCTCTTAACCGCAAGGATTTCGTTTCCGACCAGGAAGTTCGCTGGTGTCCCGGATGCGGCGATTACGCGATCCTGGCCGCGGTGCAAAAGACGATGCCCGAATTCGGCATCGCGCCGGAGAACACCGTCTTCATCTCGGGCATCGGATGCTCGAGCAGGTTCCCGTACTACATGAATACGTACGGCTTCCACACGATTCACGGCCGTGCGCCGGCCTTCGCGACGGGACTAAAAATTTCGCGGCCCGATCTCGACGTGTGGGTGGTCACCGGTGACGGCGACGGGCTGTCCATTGGTGGCAATCACCTAATCCATGTGCTGCGGCGTAACGTCGATCTGAAAATTCTACTCTTCAACAATAAGATCTACGGGCTCACCAAGGGTCAGTACTCGCCGACCTCGGAAGTGGGCAAAGTCACGAAGTCCACGCCGATGGGCTCGGTGGATTTCCCATTCAATCCGATCACGGTGGCGCTCGGCACGCATGCGACGTTCGTCGCGCGCACGATCGACGTCGAGCAGAAGCATCTCGGCGAGATGCTCAAGCGGGCGCACGCGCATCGCGGCGCGTCGTTCGTCGAGATTCTGCAGAACTGCAACATCTTCAACGACGGCGCATTCAACGACGTCAGCGACAAGGCACTCAAGGCCGATCATCAGCTCGTCCTCGAACACGGCAAGCCGCTCATCTTCGGCAAGAATCGCGACATGGGAATTCGGATGAACGGGATGCGTCCAGAGGCAGTGCATCTCGGCGCCGGCGTGACGGAAAACGATCTCGTCGTACATGACGAGACCAATCTGTCGCTCGCATTCATGCTCGGAAACTTCGAGCCGCCGCTGCCGACACCGGTGGGCGTGTTCTACGCGGTGTCGCGACCGACCTACGACGGCGCCGTCAACAAACAGCTCGAAGACGCAAAAGCAAAGCAGGGCGCCGGCGACCTGAAGACGCTGCTAGGCAAGGGTGATACCTGGACAGTCACTAGCTAACCCGCGAACATAACGAATACAAAAAAGGCCGCGAGAAAAATCTCGCGGGCCTTTTTTCGTCTTCCGAGACCTCCCCGTTACTTTACGGAAGAGGCGGCCGACCGCAACGCGGTCGGTAGGTGAGGGTTCTGCGACTCAACCTGCAAGCACGCCACACTGCATTCAGAGCATGGCGCTTTCGCGAAAAATAAACGCGAGCGCCTTTCACCGCGGTAGCTCGCACTTGTACACCTTCATCACGTTCTCGCCCATCACCTTCGCCCGCGCCGACGCTGGCAGCTTGTGCGCGAGTTCCTCGACTTCTTCGATGTAATTGCCGACGTGATCGGGATGCGGGAAATCCGACGCCCAGAAGAATTTATCCGCGCCGCATAACTCAACCATCGCGGGCAGCGATCGCTCGTCGGGGTCCGCCGAAATCCAGCAGTTGCGATTGAAGTAGAAGCTCGGCTTCTCCTTGAGCGACACCGTGCGGCCCATCGCGCTCGCATAGACAGCGTCGAGCCGCCCGAGCCAGTAATCGATCCATCCCGCGCCCGCCTCGAGCAGCACCAGCCGCATCTTCGGGAATTTGTCGAAGGTGCCGTACTGGAAGAAGCTGGTGAACGCATGACGAATCGCGTCGGCCGCGACGATATTCAAAAAGTAATAATTCCCGCGCATGAATTTGCGATCGTAACGTCCCGGCGCCGCCCACACCGGCTCGAGCGACGGATGTATCCCAATCGGCACGTCAAGTTCCTGCGCCTTGGCAAACAGCACGTCGTGATCAGGATGCGCATGCGGCTTGCGCGTCATCACGAATTGCGCGACCCATCCGCCTTTGCATCCCGCTTTCACAGCGCGTTCGAGCTCAGCCGCCGCTGCGACCGGATCGCCGAGCGACAGATGTGCGATCGGAATCAGCTTGCTGCCGCTCTCAGAGCAGAAGTCCACGATATACCGGTTGTAGGCGCGCGTGCATGCCTGCGCGAGCTCGGGGTCCTCGGTCTCGGTCTCCCACAGCAGGCTCATGGTGGGATATAGAAACGCAGCGGCCAGACCTTCCTGGTCGATTCGCTTGAGGCGATCCTTCGCGTTCATCGCGCCGAACGGTGCGAGCCCGCCGTAAGTCGGTGGGCTATCCCATTTGTCATTGCGCGTCGCACCCATCGCGGAGAGTCCGCCGAGCCTGCCGCCGCTGAAAACTTTCGACGGCCGTCCCGCGACCTCGAGATATTCGAGTCCCTTGTCATCGGTGCGAACTCTGACGGCGCGGTCCTTATACTTCGCTTCGATATAGCGATCCCACAGACTGGCGTCCTCGAGGATATGTCCGTCGGCATCGACCGCGCCGGTGAAGGTCAGTTTCTGGATTTCGTGGGCAGCATTCGACATTGATGATCACCGCACGCGCATGAGATTTTTTATTTATAGTTCACGCGGGACATGGAAAAGAAGCGTCCAGCGTGGCGAAGGACGCGAGGAACCTAACCCCTAACCCCTTCCCTCGAGGGAAGGGGAACAATCGCGCGGAGAGATCGCCGCTCTCCCTTCGAACCTGGAGAGCAAAATGGCGTCCTCGCCATTTTGCGATTTTCCTAACACTGGGTGCAGGGGTCACCCCTGCCGCGGAAGTGTGAAACCCGCGAAGGGTTTCACATTCAATTCCTAATGCGCCGCGTTGGACATCGCCGCCGGATTGAAAAAATTCTCCGTCGCCAATCCCATGTTGATATACCAGCTTTCGTGCTCGTCGGTCTCGACTCCCGGCGACAGCACAACCGTCGAGAAGCCGTTGGTCACGTCCTCATCGACCAGCGCGGTCTGGAACATCCGCTTGAACGGCCAGATCGCTACCCGCGCGTCCGGAACCGGCCGGTCGCGATATGCGTTGAAGGTCGCGACTGTCTTCCACAGCTTACCGTCGCGATCGTATTGATCCGACGCTGTGATGAACCATCCTTCCGAGTCGATATAAAAAATCCGTTTCGGTATCGAAGGACCGCTGCCGAGTGCGGAGGTCTGCTTCGCATCCGCCTCGATCACGTAAAGCCGGCGTATCTCCCAGTTCTCGGGGCAGATCGTTCGTCCGCCGTCGGTTGGGCATGCCTTCGCCGGCGAATTTTCCGCATTCACAACCGCAAGCATCGGTTTTTCGCCGAGGAACCGGTAGTTGAAGTCCTCGATTTTCGCGGCGAAGCCAAAAAACGAATCCGGATCGAGGTTGCTCGCGTAGGTTCCGGCGCCGCCGCCACCGCCACCCGCGGCCGTGTCGAGCAATCCGAACACATCCGAGAGTTCGCTCGCCGACGCGCGCCGCGTATGCCGCGTGCGCGGATTCATCATCCAGCTATTGTCCTCGATTTTCGGATCGGTACTGCGATAGCGGATAAATCCGAAGCCGCGCATCTCGGACGGCTCGAGAAACGGATACGCGCCGAAGCGATATCGGATATTCGCCCGCGTCGCCTCGGGATCGGTCGGGATAGGATTCACTTCGGTGCGCCCGGTGTTGTTGTAAAATCCGACGTTACCGATCGTGAAATGCTCGACTGGGTCGGCGGGCGTTGAGCCCGGCCGGTAGCTCGCAATCTCCGTGTTCTTGGAAATCGCGTCATCGGTGTAGAGCGGCCGATAGCTGAAATTCCACATCACTTTCAGCGCCGCATTCGGATCGTTCGCATCGACCAGCGGAAACGGCAGCCCGGCCGAGTAGCCCTTCAACGTTCCATCGGCCGCGAGACTCACCTGCGGCGAATATTTTTCGGTCGCGGATTTGTACGGCGGCGGCCATTCGAGCCGATCAGTCGGCACGATCTTCATCGTCATGCCCTGCTTGACCAGCACCAGGTTCCCCGGACTGACGAGGTCGGCAACCTTGTCTGCCTGATCTTTCGTAATCGTATCCCCGGGATTAACCCCCGCGCGCAGCGAGCTAGCGAGCGACAGAACCGCGAGAGCAACCAGCGTAACAACTTCAAGTTTTACTTTCATTTTGGCCCTTCACCGCGAGCGACGAAATTGCGATCAAAAGCTGACGCGCTTGAAGCGGCTCTCGGGAATCATCCTGATCGCACCCATGATCAAGCGCCAGAACCACGGCACATATACGACTTCCGCGCGTTTTCGATACGCCGCGTAGATCAAGTCGGCGGCTTTGGCCGGCGCAATCGTCAGCAGCGCGCCCTCGCGTCCCCAGGTCATTCGCGTATCGACTGTGCCGAGCTTCACCGTCATCACATGCACACCGCTTGCGGCCAGGCGCCCTCGCAGCCCCTGCGCAAAAGTAGCGAGCGCGCCCTTGGCCGAGCCGTACACGTAATTTTTTTTGCGCCCGCGCTCGCCCGCGACCGATCCGATCACAATGATAAATCCCGAGCGCTGCTGTTCGAGATGCCGTGCGGCGAGTGTGATCAAGGACACCGCCCCGGTGAAATTCTGATGGATCGTCGCGAGCGCTTCGGCAGGATCGGTCTGGGCAGTGTCCTCGTCGCCGAGCGTGCCGAAGCATACGACGACGCCGTCGAGTCCGCCGAGCGATGTCGCCGCATGACGGACGAACTCGTCATGCGAAGCAAAGTCCGACGCGTCGAAGGTCCCGGAAAGCGCGGTCACGCCCGCGCGAGCGCTGACGTCCTCGGCAACCCGCCGCACCTCGTCGGCATTGCGCGCAGCCAGGTACAATTGCGCACCATCGGACGCGAACCGCAGCGCAAGTGCGCGCGCAATCGGACTGGTGGCGCCAAGAATCAAAACTCTATTCATCGTAAGTAGGACGGAATTTATTCCGTCATCCTGAGCTATTCCGTCATCCGCAGCCTGCGCGACAAGCTCGACGAAAATCGATTCTCCGGATCAGCAGAACTCTTCGCCGCCTGCCAATTGCCGAGATTCGGATACATCGCGCGGAACGTCTCGGGCGACATCCGCGCGTCCTTGGCCAGGTACACGCGCCCGCCGCGCTTTAACACCATCGCGTCCAACGTATCGAGAAATTCAAGCATCCCATCGGTAACCGGAAAGTCGACAGCGAGCGTGTAGCCGGGCATCGGGAACGAGAGCAGGCCGTCCTGCGCGCCAAACTTCTTGAGCACCGCGAGAAACGAACTGCGCTTGCTGCGCGTGATCGCCTCGAGCACTTCGACCAGCCCCGCGCGAGTCTCCGCGGGCGGCCACACGCATTGATACTGCACGAAGCCGCGTTTGCCATAGATTCGCGGCCAGTTGCGAATCGAATCGAGCGGATAGAAAAAACTGTCCCAGTCGAAAATAGTGTGCGCCGCTTTCTCGCGATGAATCGCGTAGTTAACCGCGTTGAACGCCCTCACAGTCAGCGAGTTCACCACGGGAAAATTAAACGGCACGCGCGGGCTGAGCTTCGGCATCGTGTTCAGCGGATTCTGCGCCAGATTCGGCGGCAACTGATCGAGCGTCGCGAAGTTGCCGACGTTTAGAATCGATCGGCCCAGGGCACTCTTCGTGCTGTTACAATCGATCCACGCCAACGAGTAACCGTACTGCGCGTCGATCCGTTCGAAGGCCTCGATCGCGGCATCAACATTGCCGGCGCGGATCAACTCGCCATCGAGATATGCGCTCTCGACGTGCCGCATCCGGAGTTCCAGTTCGAGAATCACGCCGGTCAGCCCCATGCCGCCGACAGTCGCCCAGAACAGCGCCGAGTTTTCCTCGCGCGAACATCGCAGCACCTCGCCCGACGCGATCATCAAATCGAACCAGGTCACATGCGACGCCAACGAAGAGTCGCGATGGTGATTCTTGCCATGTACGTCAGCTGCAACCGATCCGCCCAGCGTAACGAAGCGCGTCCCAGGAGTGACCGGCGGAAAAAACCCGCGCGGCAGAAAAACATCGATCAACTCGGCGATCGTCACGCCGGCCTCGCATCGCAAAAGCCCGGTGGCGGGATCGAAGGAAAGCATCCGATTGAGCCGGGTCAAATCGACGACCCGATTCTGATCGTTGAGCGCCGCATCGCCATAAGCCCGTCCGGCCCCCCGCGCAATCAGCGAGGTCGAATTCGCGGCAACAACGGCCTGCAACTCCGCAATTCGATCAGGCCGATAAACATCGCTCTCAGAGAGCGGATACCGCCCCCACCCGGTGAGTGAAGCACGCCGCGGATTCGGCACAGAAGTCGTAGTCGTCGTCATAAATGAAAACGCAGCAGCATCGAAGCTAACAGGAAGAACGTGATCGAGAAACGTCACCATAAACTCGCTCGCAACTGTTTTGTGTCGTCTCCTTCTTGTGTCACTCAGAGCGAAGCGAAGAATCCCGGATCCACGCGCCCAATGGAGAAGGGGGGATGAACTTTTCAGCCTGATGCCGGACGAATTTTCCGTGCTATGTCTAACTGTATGCGTCTGCGTTCCCATCCGCGCGATCAGACTCGGCCGACAATCGACCCGCAACGAAAACTTCTGATCGAAAAACAGTTTTTGACGGAACGAAACTACCGATGGTAGAGAAACCATCTACGAACCACTACATATGGTATGGATTGCCCATTCAGGAACCCGATCTGACAGGAGAATCTTATGTCCTGGGAGAAAGAAGTCGAGGAAATTCGGCGCCGCGTTGAGCTCGCGAAGGGGATGGGCGGTGCCGACAATATCAAGCGGCAGCATGATGGCGGCAAGCTTACCGTTCGCGAGCGGATCGAGCGGCTGCTCGACCCTGGGACGTTTCACGAATACGGCGCGATGGCGGGGGCGCCGAAATACGAAGGCGAAACACTCGCGTCGATCATGCCGGCGAACTTTGTCGGCGGCACCGGACGTATCAACGGACGCCGCGTCGTGGTCGGCGGTGACGATTTCACGGTGCGCGGCGGCGCGGCCGACGCGAACATTGGCAACAAACGTAGCTACGCGGAACTGATCGCGCACGAGTTGCATATTCCGATCATCCGGCTGGTGGACGGTACCGGCGGCGGTGGAAGTGTGAAGTCATTCGAGACCGTCAAGCGGACTTACGTCCCGGCAAATCCGGATTTTGATGTGCTGGTGAAGCTGATGGGCGAGGTGCCGGTGGTCGCGGGATGCATGGGCTCGGTCGCTGGCATCGGCGCGGCGCGGGTGGCGGCGTCGCATTTCGCGGTGATGGTGCGCGGGACCAGTCAGTTGTTCGTCGCGGGACCGCCGGTCGTCAAATGGGGCGTCGGCGAGGATCTGACCAAGGAAGAACTGGGCGGCGCCGAAATCCACGCGCACATGAGCGGCGCGGTGGACAACGAGGCCGAGAGCGAGGACGACGCGCTCGCGCAGATTCGCCGCTTCCTGTCGTACCTGCCGCAGAGCGTGTGGCAAGCGCCGCCGCGAATCACTCCCGACGACGATCCGGGCCGTCGCGAAGAGGAGTTGATCAGTATCGTGCCGCGCAATCGCCGCCACGGTTACGACGCGCGGCGAATCGTCGAGCTGGTGATGGATCGCGATTCATTTTTTGAGATGACGCCGTTCTTCGGGCCGTCGCTGGTGACGGGATTCGCGCGGCTCGACGGATTTCCGGTTGGCGTGATGGCGAACGATCCGTTTTCGATTGGCGGATCGCTGGACGGGCCGGCGTCGGACAAGATGGTCAAGTTCATCGACCTTTGCGACACGTTCCATCTGCCGGTGGTGAACTTCGTCGATCAGCCGGGCTTCCTGATTGGGCGCGAGGCCGAGATTGCGGGGACGATTCGACGCGGCGTGCGCGCGCTGTACGCGATGTTTCAAACGACGACGCCGCTGGTCGCGATCATGGTGCGCAAGGCGTTCGGCGTCGCGGGCGCCGGTCACGGAATTACGACCGGGCTGAATTTGCGCTACGCGTGGCCGTCGGCGGATTGGGGATCGTTGCCTATTGAAGGCGGGATCGAGGCGGCGTACAAGCGCGATTTGGCGGCGTCAAGCGATCCCGAGAAGTTGCGCAAGGAGCTCGAGGATAAATTCAATGCGATCCGTTCGCCGATGCGGACCGCTGAGGCGTTTGGCATCGAGGAGATTATCGATCCTCGCGACACGCGGCTGCTGCTGGTCGATTGGGTGCATCAGGCGTACGAGATCGTTCCAACGCAGTTGGGGATTCGCACCCGGACGATGCGTCCTTAGTGCATCGACTAGCCCGCGGTGGCGCGATCGGGTGTCGGCGTTACGTGGGCGTGCTCTTCGATGGCCGCGTGGCCGCGTGAGAACGCCATCGTGACGATGTAGATAATCATTCCGCCGAGCGCGACTTTGACCCATTCGCCCCATCCGTAGTGGACCGCCACGTAGAGCGACAGCGGCGCCGAGATTGCGACCCACGCGCGCGCGACCAGTCCGAAGAAAGCCCATCCGGTGGCTTGCAGAGCGGGCGAGACGTCCTCGAGCGTCTCGGAAAATTGCGCAGCCCACGGCACGTAAGCGATCGCGAGGAAGCATCCCATGAGCGACGCGACCATGATCATCGTCGAGCGCGGAAGCTCGTGGCCGAAGGTCGGAATCCACCACGCCATCAGCCCCGCGGCGAGTATGCCGCCGAAGATTGCGATCGGTTTGCGCGTCTGCAGGCGATCGGACACGAGCCCCGTAATCACAAGTACGCCGAGATTCGTGAGCCAGAAGTATTCGTTCAGTCTGGCGGCTTCGGCGGGCGAGTAATGGAACGCCTCGGTGAACATCAAGGGGCCGAACGCCTGGATCGCGAAGTACAACGTCAGATTCGCGGTGATGCCGAAGACCAGCAGCCAGACTTCCGCGTGACTGAGCAGGCGGCGGAAGGCGTCGCCGGTGCTCGACGGAAGTTCGGAAGCGGCGGGCAGGCGTCCTTCGGCGGCGAGCGCCTGGATTTCAGTCTTCATTATTTGCATGCGCAGTTCGGGGCTGAGATCGCACAGCCACAGCACTATTGGGATGTACATCGCGACCGCGAAGAATCCCATGATCCAAATCTGCGATTGCCAGGTGTGATAGATCGGCAGCGTCGCGCCGGCGACGAAGTTGGCGAGGAAGTTTGCGCCGACCGGGCCGATTGTCAGCAGGCCGAATGCGAGCGCACGGCTTAGCCGTGGCGACATGTCGCGAATCAGCGCAGCGCCGGCGCCGGCGGTCAGGCCTGCGACGATTCCCATCAACAGGCGCAGGATTACGAAGGTCGTGATGTTGGTTATCAAGACGTTAAGAAACAACAGGACGGTGACGCAGCCGAGGCACACATCGATGATCAAAACGCGGCCGTAGCGATCCGCGAGCGGCCCGCCAAAGAATGCGCTGATGCCGGAAATCAGGACGGTGAACGCGATGAACGCGCCGTAGGCGGTGTGGCTCATGTGCAGGTACGGCAGCAGGATCGGCAGCAGCGGGGCGAGCTGGAAGTCGTACGCGCCGAGAATCGAGGCGAGCACCGTGAGAATCAGCAGCGACCATCGATGGCGGCCACGCGGATATTCAGTGAGCGTTCGAGCCGCGACAAAACTGTTCATGCCGTTTCTCCATTAGCTGGACGCATGCGCCGATTTAATTTCTCTACAACCAAGCAGCCCGAAAACACAAGGCGCTTTTGAGTGCTGGTACATGCGAGCCGTGCCTGCTATCACGCTCGATCGAGGATCACCGAACGATGGATATAAAGAGCCCGGCGGTGGGCAAGGTGCTGCGACTCTCGGTCGAGAGTGGCGCGAGAGTCGCGCGCGGCGACGAGTTGATGGTGATCGAGTCGATGAAGGTCGAGATACCGGTCAAGGCGCCGGCCAGCGGGCGCATCACCGAGTTTCGGGTCAAGCCGGGCGATCAGATTCAGCGCAATGCTGTGCTCGCCGTGATCGCGACGTGATTTCACTCGGGGACGCGATCGCGACGGTTGCCCCATTTTTCCCAGAACGTCACTTGCAGAGCGGGCTTGCGATCCGGTCGCGCCCATCGACCCTTGGGATAGCCCATCGGGATCAGCACGACGTTGGAATATTCGGGCGGCACGCCGAGCATCGCGTCGATTTCTTTCGCGAACATCGTATGCATCCCAGTGATCGAGGTGCCGAGTCCGTAGCCGCGCGCCGCCAGGCACAAGTTCTGAATTGCGGGATAAATCGCGCCCAACATCGGCTGCCCGGCGCGGGCGCGATCGGTATATTTTTTCACGCACGCGAAGATCATCACGGGCACGTCGGCGATATGCTCGGCGAGATATTTTGCCGAGCGCAGGTTACGCCCGCGCTGGCTCCCCGGATCGTTGGCGACGACTTCGCGCTCAGTCGGCGTGAACACTGTCTTCCCATGCCTTGCGATATCGTTCGGCGACAAATTCTTTCGTCTCGCGTTCCGTGACGACGATAAAAAACCACGGCTGCCGATTGTGCCCACTCGGACCCATCGTCGCCGCTTCGATCACCTTGACGATCAGCCCCGGCGCGACCGGGTCCGGCTTAAGCCGCCGCATCGAGCGCGTCGTATAGATCGCTTCGTACAAATCGAAATCGTGATGGCCATGCATGAACGCGAAGGTATCAGTTTTTGGCTAGCGACTGGAAACTCGGTGCGCTAAGAATCGTGCAGCTTCTCCCGCGGAGGAAATCGTGCCTGAAATAATTCTGCATCAATACGCGACCTCGCCGTTCTCCGAAAAGATTCGCAAGATTTTTGCGCACAAGAAAATCAGCTGGCGATCGGTCGAGCAGCCGGTGATTATGCCCAAGCCCAAGCTGGTGCCGCTCACCGGCGGCTATCGGCGGATACCCGTGCTCCAAATCGGCGCGGATGTCTGGTGCGATACGGGAATCATCATCAGGAAAATCGACGAGCTGAAACCGGAGCCGACGATTTATCCCGGCGGTTTGACTGCGGCCGCGGACACGATGAATCAATGGGCCGACCGCCGGATGTTCTGGTCCACGACACCGGTGATTTTCGAAAAGCTCGGCGCGAAGGTGCCGAAAGAATTCATCGAGGATCGATCGAAGATGATGCAGGGCGCGAACTTCGGTGAGATTGTCCGAACTGCGCCTGATTCGCGAAACCAGTTGCGCGCCTTTCTCGAAATTCTCGACCGCCAACTCGCGGTATCGCCGTTCCTCCTTGGCGATTCGTTCAGTCTCGCCGACGCCGCCTGCTTCCATCCGGTGTGGTTCCTGCGCGCCGAGCCAACCGCGTTTGGCCTCGCGCAAAAGTTTTCGCATCTCATGCGCTGGTTCGAGCGTATCGATGCGATGGGTCATGGCGACGTGCGCCCGATGGATCCCGACGAAGCGCTGAAGATCGCAAAGGACAGCACTCCCGCAACTGCCGAGAACGTCGATTCGAAAGATCCAAACGAACTCGAGGCCGGGACTCGCGTATCGATCACGCCCGACGACTACGGGTTCGACCCAGTGACTGGCAGAGTGGTTGTCAGCACGATCCACGAAATCGCAATCGAGCGCGAAGTTCCTGAGCTCGGCAAGATTGTGAATCACTTTCCGAAGATTGGCTTCCGAATCGCCGCAGCCTGACCGCCGTAGCCCGCGATCTCAGGTCGAGCACTCCCGCATTGTCGCGTGCAGCGACAGAGCCAAGCGCTGCCCATCGTAGACAAAGCGATACTCAGATAGGCAGTCGCAATACTCAATAGCTAATAGACTGGATACTCATTATATAATTCGTTCGTATATATAATGAGAGTAGAGTGACTACTGGACGCGGGCCGAAGGGGGGTCTTCGCTTTGTCCAGGGTTTTCTCGCCATGGCTATTTGCCGCCGCTGGAGGCTTGCTGCTCGCAGCGGGTCTGGCGGTGGTTCTATCTTCGCCGATGCGCGCGACGTCGCGATCGTCCGCCACCAATCGCAAATCTCCCGGCGCGTTGCACGCCCGCAATCGGGTCGCGCGGGAGGCATTCTACCTCAGCCGGCGAGGCCTGAATTTTGGGATACCGCGCGGCGCGTATCGCAAAGCAATCAGGCAAATGCGGATGCAGGAAGCGGAAGCCAGCCGCACGTCGGATGCGACCGATTCGATCGCACCGGCTGTTTCGTTCGCATGGAATGCGCTCGGTCCAATTCCGTTGCTCAACGAGATCCCAACTTTTGGGGGCGTCGCGCTGGGCACGGCTCTCGCCGGCGTAACGGGGCGGGTTACCGCGATAGTCACCGACCCGACCGTAGCTGGACGCATGTTCGTTGGTACCGGCGACGGCGGAGTCTGGATGCGCGCGAACGCGACCGCCGCCTTTGTGCCGATCTTCGATCTCGAGCCGACGTTGTCAGTCGGCGCGCTAGCGCTCGATATCACCACCACCCCAAATCCGACGCTCTACGTCGGTAGTGGCGAAGGCAACGGATCTTCCGATTCTTTCTACGGCCAGGGCGTATTTGTCTCGAGCAATCTCGGAGCGACCTGGACTCCACTTGGCGCCAGCCACTTCGCGCACGCGTCGATTGCTTCGATCGCAGTCGATACCACACGGACGCCGCGAGTAATTTATGCGGCGGTGACCTACGGCTCGAGCGCGAACCGGGCGGACGCGTCGTGGGTCGCGGGTGATTTCAGTCAGAACGGCCTGTGGCGATCGAGCGACGGCGGCGCGTCGTGGATTTCATATCCCGCTGGAACCTTTGGCACGTGCCCGTACTTCACCAACGATCCTTGTCCCGCGGAGTCGGTGGTGATCGACCCCGCGTCGCCAACTGGAGTGCTTGTTTCGATTCTCGGGGTCGGCGTGTTCCGCTCGTCGAATTCCGGATTCAGCTGGACCCAGGCCAACTTGCCAAATTTGAATGGCGGCGTGGGCCGCGCGAGCGTTGCGGCGGCGAACGGGGTTGCATACGCGATCGTCGGCGCGGCTGATGGTATCGAGTTCGCGGGATTCTACAGTTCGCCTGACGACGGCATCACCTGGACGCAGGCGTCAGTGCCGAGCGCGATCGTTGGCAGCACGACTATCGACGGCGCCAACTCGAGCAACTTTTCGCAATCGTTTTTCGACCAGACAGTGGCGATCGATCCCGCCGACGCAACTGGCGCCACCGTCGTATTCGGCGGCGTCGGAATCTACCGCTCGATAAATTCAGGCGCCAATTGGACCTCGCTCGCGCCGAGCGGCGGAACGCATTCGGATGAGCACGCGATCGCGTTCGATCCTTCCAGCGCGCACAGCTTCTATCTTGGCAACGACGGCGGCCTTTATCGTTTCGACGTTGGGACCATGGCGTGGACGCCGCTCAACACGAGCATCAGCGCCGCGCAAGCACAGTCCGTCGGTCCCCATCCGAATAGCGGCTACGTGGTGATTGCCGGATTTCAGGACAACGGCACCGCGCGATGGGACGCGACGCAACCGCCGGCGTCGAGCTGGACGCAAGTGGATAACCTCGACGGAGGCTTCGCGATCTTCGATTGGCTTAACCCGTCGTTCGCCTATCACACCTTTGCCACAACTTCGGCCGGCGCATGGGTCTCGCGTTCGACCGACACCGGCGCCACTTTCAATTCCGCCGCTTCCAGCGCGGCGCTGCAGTCCGCGATGACGGCGGCCGGCGATCCAGGAGCGGCGTATTTTCCACCGATTGCGAGCGACCCGGCCGTCGCCCAGCGCGTACTGTTCGGCGCGCATTCGGTTTACGTATCGAATGACGCGATGACGACCTGGTCGCAGCAAACGACCCAGGATTTGACCGGCGGATGCAACAGCGGGAATTGCGCGCTCGAGGACCTCGAGATTGCGCCGTCCGATCACACCAAAGCGTACGCGCTCGCGATGCAGACCAGCACGACCTTTCGTCCGACGCCGTTCAAAATTTTCACCACCGATCAGGCCGACATGCAGGTCACTCCCGGTCAGCCCGAAGGCGCGCATTGGACCGACAAGACCGCGCAACTGCCGCCAATCGTTTTTCCAACTGCGACGCAGGCCACAGGAATTGCGGTTGACGCGTTCAATTCCAGTGTCGCCTACCTGAGCCTCTCGGGTTTCACGGCGGCGACCGGGATGGGCCACATTTTCGTGACCACGGACTTCGGCGGTTCATGGACGCAGGCCGACGGCAACCCGACTCTTCAGAGTCCGCCGCCGGCAAATGCGCTGCCCGACGTTCCAGTGTTGCGATTGCTGGTTGATCGCAACGACCCGACCGCGAGCACGGTGCTGGCCGCGACCGACATCGGCATTTTCAGAACGACCGACGGCGGGAATGACTGGGCGCCATTTAATCTCGGAGTAATTCCTGCCGTCGCAGTTTTAGACATCGAGCAGAATTTGAACGGCGTAGTCTTCGCCGCCACTCACGGCCGCGGGATATTCGAGCTGGCAGGCGAAGGATCGCCCGGCCCGTCGCCGACGTCAACGATCGCGCCTTCCAAAACCCCGAGTGCGACGCCGACTCCGTCGATCACTCCGACGGGGACGCGCAGCGGCACTCCAACCCGAACCGCGACTTCGACTCCCTCGGTAACGCCCACCGCCACCGCGACTTTAACTCGGACTCCAACTCCCACTGCCACTGCGACCGTGACGACAACGCCGACCCCGACCTCGACCGCGACGGTTAGCATCTCACTCTCGACCGGAGAACTCGATTTCAGCGGAGCGCCCAACAACGGCTCTGTAACGCCCGACCGAACCGTAACTCTGACCAACCTGTCGCCGACCACGGCATTTTTCAGCGCGCCGACGAAAGACGGCGATGCGTCGAACTTTGTCGTGATCAACAACACCTGCCTCGCGTCGCTGGCGGCGGCGCCTGCGACTTGCCGTTACACGGTGGAGTTCACCGCGAATGCATTGGGACCGTTCAATTCCGATCTGTTCATCAACGTGAACAACGACACAAGCAGTCCGCTCGACGTTCCGCTGATCGCGACCGGGACGTCTCCATAGAAGGCACGATTTTGAGAATGAAAGGGGAAAGATGAAAACATCGATCAGTTTGCCGGTCGCGATTGCGATTTGCCTCTCGATCATATTGACCGCCGCGCGCGCCGATGCGGCCACGGTCTGGCCGGCGTACGAGCACGATTCTTCGCACAGCGGCAGAAGCCAGTTCAGCACCGCCGGCAACAACGGCGCTACCAAGTGGAATCTTCCGACCGGCGGTTTCAAGATCGAGGACTCCCCGACGATTGGCGCCGACGGAACAATTTATGACGCCGATACCGCGGGCAACTTTTACGCGATCACTCCGAGCGGTACGACCAAGTGGTCGGCGCCGTTCCAGGCGATCCAGGGTAGCGGCTGCGGCGGCATTCCCGGGATAAACTCGGGCGCGGCGATCGGCCCCAACGGCGCGATTTACTTCGCCGACCAGGACGCGCAGCTTTACTCGCTCACAGATAACGGAATCGGCAGCAGTCCCACGCTAAATTGGGGCCCGGTACAGCCGACCGGCGACTGCGCCCATTTCGTTACGACCGGCGCGCCAACGCTCAGTAATGATGGCAGCACGCTTTACATTCTCATCAGCGACGGCAAGCTCCACGCGTTGAGCACAGGCACGGGCATCGAGAATTGGTCGGCCGTAATCGGCACAGGCGGTTCGACCGGCACCATCGCGCCGGCAGTCGGCCCCGACGGCACAATTTACGCCGCTTCCAGTGACGGCAAGCTCGCTTCGCTAAAGGACAATGGCGTTACTGCGTCGTTCAACTGGGGTCCCATCACTTTTGCTAGCTCATTTAGTGGCGACAGTCCGTCACTCAGCAACGATGGCAGCACACTTTATGTCGCGGGCAATACCACCAGCCCCGTCACCGGCGATCTCTTCGCGATTAAGGTCGCGACCGGCGCGGCGAAGTGGACCGCATTGACTTTGGGCAGCGGCGAGGTTTTCAACACCGGCGTGGCACTCGGAGCCGACGGCACCACGATTTACCTCGGCAGCGGCAAGTCCACCAGTCACACGCTCTACGCGGTAACCGACGGCGGAACTAGCGGCTCGCTGAAATGGTCGTTGAGTGTCGGCGCGAGCAGCTTGAAAGTTTCACCCGCGATCGGCGCCGACGGCACAATTTACGTCAGCTCGGGTGACGGCAACCTCTACGCGGTAACCGACGCTGGCGTCAGTGGTTCGTTGAGGCCCTTTTTCGGCGGTGCTGGCAGCGTCCTGATCAACGTCACTGCCGCCGCGGGGTACAAGGCACTGTCGATGCCGGCGATCGGGTCCGATGGCACCATCTACATGAGTTCCGATACCGACGACAACTTTTATGCTTACAACGGTCCGGTAACCGCGACTCCGACGGCGACTCCAACCGCAAGTCCGACCCCGACCGCGTCGAAGACCGCGACGTCCACGGCGACGCCAACTGCAACGACGACTGCAACCGCAACCGCGACCGCAACGCGTACCGCAACAGCGACTGCAACCGCTACTGCGACCGCAACTCCGACCGCGACCGCGACTGCAACTGCCACCGCAACCGCAACCAGGACGGCGACGCCTACCGCCAGCCCGACCGCGACTGATACCGCGAGCGTTACTGCGACGCCGACCGCCTCCTCCACAGAAACTGCTACGGCGACTGCGACCGCTACCGTCACCGTGACCGCCACCCTCACTGCGACTCAGACTGCGACTCCGTCGGCGACCGCGACTCCCACAGCCACGGCAACATTCACTGCGACCGCAACGTCGACTCCTACTTCGACCGCGACTGCGACCGCTACGCTGACTGCGACGCCCACAGTGTCGGCAACGCCAAGCCCGGTTCGCACGCCGGTCGTCTCACCGACGCCCACCAGCACGGCGACCGCAACCGCGACGTCCACCGCAACCGCGACGTCCACCACAACCGCAACCTTCACGCCGACGCCGATGCCGACAGTTGCGGCAATGCTGACAGTCTCGCCAAGTTCCGCGAGTTTCACCGCGAAGTCAGGCACGAAGAGCAATCCGAAGAAAATCACCGCGTCCAACCACGGCAAAGTCGCGATAACGCTCATGGGCGCGCACGTGACCGGTGATTTTGCGCTCTCGAGAGTTTGTGGAGCGTCGCTGAAACCGAAAAAGAAATGCATCTACTCGGTGCTGTTCGCCCCAACCGTGAAGGGCGCGCGCGCCGGCAGCTTGACCATCAACAACAACGGCTCGAGCGGCCCGCGCACGGTAACCCTGTCAGGCACCGGCCAGTAGTTTTCTGTTGCCAAAAAAAGAAGGGTGACCCGCCGTCGGGCCGCCCTTCGTCGATTACAACTCGAAAGAGTCTAGCCCTTGGGCAATCCGAGCACCCGCTCGCCGATAATGTTGTGCTGGATTTCACTGGTGCCGCCTGCGATCGTCAGCGCCCGCGATGCGAGCATCCGGTACGACCACTTGCCCTTGTCCATCGCATGCGGCGCGTGAAATTCCATCTGGCTGTACGGTCCCAGCATCTCCATCGCGAACTTGTTCATCCGCAAATTCAGTTCGCTGGTGCATAGCTTGAGCACCGAACCTTCTGGCCCCGGTGGCAGCCCTTTGAGCCGCCGCGTCAGTTGCCGAAATCCCGTGTATCGCAGCGCCGCCGCCTCGCACGCGAATCCGCCCAACCTTTGTCGCACGCTGGTATCTTCCCACGCCGTGTGCCCGTTGCTGCGGACGGTTTTCGCCAGTTCGACCAGCTCTCTGACCTGGCCCATCATGTCGCGGCCGCCGCCGATTCCCGACCGCTCGAACATCAGTGTCGTAATAGCGACCTGCCAACCCTGGTTCTTCTCGCCGATCAGATTCTTCTTCGGCACCTTCACGTCCTCGAAAAAGACTTCGTTGAAATTCGCGTCGCCCGTGATCTGCACCAGCGGCCGCACGGTGACGCCGGGACTGTGCATATCAACCAGGATGTAGCTGATTCCCTTGTGCTTGGGCGCCTCGGGATCGGTGCGCACCAGCAGGATACACATGTCCGCGTGATGCGCGTCTGAGGTCCACACCTTCTGCCCGTTGACGATGAAGTAGTCGCCTTCCTCGACCGCGCGCGTCTGCAGGCTGGCGACGTCGGAGCCGGCGCCGGGCTCGGAATAACCCTGGCACCACAGTTCGTCCGCCGAAAGAATTTTCGGAATGTGCTTCTTCTTCTGCTCCTCGGTGCCCCAGTGGATGATCGTCGGGCCGACCAGCATGATGCCGAGTCCATTGACCAGCATCGGCGAGTTAACTTTCGCGAGCTCCTCGTTGTAAATGATCTGCTGCGTCAGCGTCGCGCCGCGCCCGCCGTATTCCTTGGGCCAGCTGATTCCGACCCAGCCGCCCGCATGCATCTTTTTGTGCCATTCGACCCGCCGCTTCCAGTCGTCGGCGGTGCCTTCGCTCATGAAGTCGGCGCCGTCGTCGCTCTTGGCCGCCTTGGGCAGGTTGGCTTTGAGCCAGCTGCTGAACTCCGCGCGAAACGCCTCGTCTTCGGCGCTGAATCTGAAATCCATTGGTGCCTCCGCAGGTGACCGCGTGATCGCGCACTCCTGGCCGCGCTCACTACGAGCGTCAGCCGGCGGCTGCGGTCCCTAACACTTGTTATATAGAACGTCGATGCGAGCCGTTCAAGAACGCGAGTAGAGTTCCCAGTCGACGATTTCCATCGAGCGCGACGGATTCTCGAGCGCGGTGAAACCGAACTGCGCGTACAGCCCATGAGCATCGCGCGTCGCGAGACTCCAGCGCCGCAGCCCCTGCAGTTGCGGATGCGCCATGATCGACGCCATCAATTCTTTCCCCAGCCCGCGCTCGCGATACGGCTCGAGGATGAAAACGTCGGCGACATATGCAAAGGTCGCGAAGTCGGAAATCACGCGCGCGAAACCGATTTGATTCGAGTTGTCGTAAACCCCGAAGCAGAGCGAGTTTTCGATCGATCGAGCAACCGTCGCGCGCGGAATCCCCGCCGCCCAGTACGATCGCGTAAGAAATTTGTGAATTACATCGAGGTCGAGCTTCGCTCGATCCGTGCTGATCAGAAATCGGCCCATCTCCATCACCACCATCGCTGTCATGTCACTCTTGCTCCTCGATTCGCGGGCAACCGGTACTCGCTCACGTGCGCCGGCATTGGCGTCGAGGCGTCGAGCCGCGCATCCGCCACCGGCGTCAACGTTCTCGTCGCAAAAGGAACCTGTCCACTCCAGATTGGCAGCGCATAGTCGGCTTCGTCGTCGATCGGATCGCCGATCCTGATCTTCGCCGACGCCTCCACGATCGGAATCGACAGAACCGACGTCACTGCAAGTTCCTTATCATTGGGATGTCGAATATGGTCCCAGCGGCCCGGCGCCACGTGATCGATCAGGCCCTTCATCACCGCGAACTTCTCGGCCGGGTCGGTGACTACTTCCGCCGCGCCAAGAATCACGACCGATCGGTAGTTGACCGAATGATGAAACGCGGATCGCGCCAGCACCAGGCCGTCGATATGCGTCACTGTGACCGCTATCGACGTACCCTGCGCCGCATTGCCGAGCATCCGGCTCGCAGCCGATCCGTGAATATAAAGCCGGTCGGCGATACGGACGTGAAGCGTGGGAATCACGTAGGGCTGTCCGTCGATCGCAAAACCAACGTGGCAGACCAGCGCGCTGTCGAGGATCGAGTAGATATCGTCGACGGTCGTACGACGCCCGCTTTGGCAGCCGCTTGACCCGCGTGCGCGCCGTCGTCGCGATCGCGCCGCTTCCGTTGACGGTGACCCGATTCTCGATTTGCTTCGCGGTCTCTTCCATCTAATCGACCTTTTTGTTACAGTACGTAACTATGAACGTATCGGTACAATATCAAATCCGCGGTGATTCAAGCAACCAGATCGCCGCGAGTATCGAGAATGGAATTCGCGGCGGAAAATTGCGGGTCGGTGAACGGCTGCCAACCGTCCGCGCGCTCGCGACCCGGCTGCAGGTCAGTCCGACTACCGTTGCGGCCGCATACAATGCGCTGCGGGTGCGCGGATTGGTGCATGGATCGGGACGGCGCGGGACCGTCGTCAATCGCCGGCCGCCGCTGTTGACGCGTGCGGTCTTCCAGCAGCCAGCAGTCGGGTTGCGTAATCTCGCGGACGGCGGTCCGGACCCCGCGATGTTGCCGAAGTTGAAGCCGTATCTCGCGCGTCTCGAAGGAGCGCCTGGAAAATACGGCGACGCGGAGAATCGGGCCGTACTGATCAAGCTGGCCGCGCGGCAATTCAAGAACGACGGAATAGTCGCTGACTCGATTGCGGTTGTCAGCGGGGCGCTCGACGCGGTCGAGCGCCTGCTGCAGGCCCATCTGCGGCCCGGCGACATGGTCGCGGTCGAAGACCCGAGCTACACCGGCGTGCTCGACCTGGTAGCGGCGCTGGCGCTGGTGACAGAGCCGGTCGCGATAGATGATTCGGGGCCGCTCGCGGCGGATTTGAAACGTGCGCTCAAACTCGGCGCGAAAGCATTTATCCTGACCCCGCGCGCGCAGAATCCGAGCGGCGCTGCGCTCGATCGCAAGCGTGCGGCCGAGTTGAGGAATGTGCTGGCCGCGTTCCCCGATGTCGTTGTAATCGAAGACGATCACGCCGGGCCGGTGGCGGGCGCGCCCGCGATCACATTGTCTGGCGGCCGCACGCATTGGGCGACGGTGCGGTCGGTGTCGAAGTCGCTTGGACCGGATTTGCGGGTGAGCGTTATCGCGGGCGATGCGTTGACCGTCGCGCGAGTGCAAGGACGGCAGAGTCTGGGGCCTCGATGGGTCAGTCATATCCTGCAGGACCTGGTCGCGATGATGTGGGCGGACGCGGCGACGCCAGCGATTCTGCGCAACGCGGCCGCTACTTATGCGCATCGCCGGCGCGCGCTGATCGAAGCTCTCACGCATCACGGAATTGAGGCGCGGGGACACTCGGGTCTGAACGTGTGGGTGCCGGTTGCCGAAGAAGCCGGCGTCGTGAACGCAATGGCGGCGAAAGGATGGGCGATTCGCGCCGGCGAGTGCTATCGAATAAAAAGCGCGCCCGGAATCCGAGTGACCGTATCGACCCTGCGGCCCGAAGACGCGCGCAAATTCGCCGCCGACCTGGCCGAGTCGATACGGCCGCTCGCGCATGCGCAATCCGCTTAATTCACTTTATTAAATGCGGAACCCGCGGTGGGTTCCACACCTCCTTCGGCAGGGGTGACCCCTGCACGCAGTACTAGTCGCAAAATGGCGAGGATGCCATTTTGCTCAGAGGTTCTTTTTCCTGAATTGTTCAGTTCCTGTGTCGTTCCTTTCTTGGGTCATTCAGAGAGCGCAACGAAGAATCCCGGCTCCTTCCATCACAAAACCTAGCCAGACCACTTTTGTGTCATTCTAGAGCGAAAGCTGCTGTAGCGAGGAATCCCGAATCCATATGAGAGCGGCAATAGTTATCGCGTTGGTAGTGGGTTCGATGGTTGGCGCGAGTTCTTTTGAGGCGCGGGCGGGGGATTTGGGTGCGCTGAAGGTGGTTGTGGTCGGGCTCCATAGCAATGTCGGCGAGGTTGATTGCACGCTGTTTGGTGGTGCGGTCGGATTTCCGGACGATTCTTCGAAAGCGGGAAGGACGGCAAAAAGCAAAATCGAGAATGGGCAGGCGGTGTGCATGTTCACAGACATCGCGCCGGGTGAGTACGCGGTGTCGGTGTTCCATGATGAGAACTCGAATGGAAAGCTCGATCGCAATTTCATGGGGATGCCGAAGGAAGGAGTTGGCGCGTCGAATGACGCGGCGGGACATTTCGGGCCGCCGAAATACGATGATGCGCGATTCAACTACAAGGGCGGCCGCAGTGTGTTGGCGATTCACGTGAAGTATCTAGTGGCTCCGCTGTAATGGGGCGGGGAATGTGGAGCGCTGCGCGATTTTCAGAGACCGGAACCGGCTTCGCGCGCGCGAAGCTGTCCGAGGTCCTTCCTCCCGTCGCGTTGCTCGCTTTGTGAGGATTACACGCGGGCGTTCGCGTGCTCGTTCTTTAACGCAACGGGTGGTCTTACTTGATGCGGAGGGCGGTGGCTTGGATTCGGTCCATCCAGAAGATGAGTCTTGGAGTGTAGGTGTGGGGGACGCATTCGCCGCAGATTTCCTGGGCTAAGCCGGTTAGGCGACTGAGCGTGATAGTTAGTGGTTGGGTGCGTGAGAATTCGGGCGGCATTTGTTCGAGCAGTTCGGCCAGCACGTTCATGCCGGAGGCCAGAGTGGCGAGAATCGCGGCCATCACGCCCTCTTCGACCATCAGGCGCGGCTGGTAGAGCAAATCGCGGGTGGTGCGCGCCTCGCCAAGAAAAAGGATGACAGAGCTTTCGAGCCGGGTGGTGATTCGATTCACCGGGGCGTGTGCTTCGCACATCGAGGTGATCGAAAGCAATTCTGAAACGACCATGTGCAGGTTGGTCTGCACGCGATCGAGTCGTTCTTCAAAGGTGACGCGGTGGATTTCGCTCACCAGCTCTTCCTGCCGATGGGAGACGAACTTGGCGACGACGGCGCCGAAGATGAGCAGGGCGGTAACCGCCTCGATGACGGCGATGACGCGGCCGGCGCCGATTGGCACGATGTCGCCGTAGCCAATCGAGGTCGCGGTCACGAAGCTGAAGTAGAGCGCGCTCACGAATCCGTTGAGGTCGGCGCCGAGCGGGCGGCCTCCCTCGACCAGGCCGTGCTCGCCGATCAGCGCGCCCAGCCAGAAGCAGGTGCCGCTCAGCAGGATGGTTCCGATCCAGATCAAGAAGAGCTGAAGGGTCGAGCGCTGCTGGACCAGGTCGAGAACCGATTTGTCGAATCGGCCCATCCGGGACAGGCGCGCCGGGCCTCGGCCGACGACTCCATCCGGCGCGGCGCCGAGTGGCGGGCCGATGGGAATCGTGACGTGAGGATCGGGATTTGGTTCCGGCGGGGGAGCGTCAGTTACGCTTTCAGTTGGCGATCCCGATTCGACCCAGTCGGCGATTCCGCCGCGATAATCGCGAACGTTGGTGTAGCCGAGTTCGTGGAGCAAGCCGACCGCCTGCTGGGCGCGAGTTCAGGTGAATTGGCCGCAGTAAACGGCGATCTCGGCGCCGAAATCGGGTAGCAGCTCGCGCGCGCGAGTTTGAATTTGCTCGAGGGGGATGTTGACCGCGCGCGGGATGTGCGCCTCGACGTAGGAGGCTTGGGGGAGGACGTCGACGATTGTGAGCGACGAATCGTGCAGGCGGCGCAAGAGTTCTTCGCGCGAGATTTCGGAGGTCTCAGAGGCGTGCGCGGCTGTGAGTTGAGACGCCATTGTTCTCAGAGGAATTTATCGCTCGCGGGATAGTGGGCCAAGAGGAGAGGCCTCTCCCTGTTGGTCAGGGAGAGGCCTTGACTTGAGTGTCTGAAGAAGGAACCTAACCCCTAACCCTTCCCGCGCGGAAAGGGGGACCGGATTTGGTGGTAGAAATTATTCGAGGCGCCAGAGGGAGCGGGCGGCGCTGGCGGAGCGCTCGACGAACTTTTTGCCGTACTCGATCTGCGCGTCGAAAATCGGCGCGAGCGGGGTTTCCTTGGCCCACTTGGTGGCCGACGCCTGCATCTCGATAGCCTGCTTGGCGACTTTCTCGCTGGTGTCGATGTACCAGGCGGCGAACTTCTTCGCGCCGTCGAGGCTCATCAGGTTGCCGGGCAGACCCTCGAACATCGAACCGTTCTCTTTGTGTGCGGACATCTTCTTTTCTCCTGCTTCGCGGCGCGACTCGGTCCCGCCGGTTGGTTTACTCACGTCATGGAGCGAAATTGTTTTCGCCGCGGCGCCGACGGCGTCGGCGATTTTCTGGGACGCTACGTTTCCTTTGAGGCTTTTTTCAGTTCGCTTCTTCAGCCGCTTGTGCGACGAGGCCGGTGGTTTTGTTTCGTCACTCATCGCGCGCACTCAGCCAGTTACTGATTTGAGGCCATAGGCGCTTGAGCGAGTCTGCGCTGATAGCCGCACCCATGTGGCCGGTTGGATAGTGCAGGTTCTGTTTGTCGTCGCTCGACACGAGGTCGGGTAGCGGCTCGCTCGAGTTGGGATTGACGATGTCGTCGCGGTCGCCGATTACGTTGAGCAGCGGCATTGCGACGCGTGTCAGGTCCGCGATTTTTTCGCCGACTTTCATCGTGCCCTTCATCAGCGAGTTCTCGCGCCACATCTCGGACGTCTCGACGAAGATTCGCCCGGCCATCGGCACGTCGCTATGGAGCCATCGCTCGAACAGCTTGAACGTGTCGAGGTAGCCGGGGCGCGCCGAGCTGCGGTACGCGCCGACGAACTTGTCGAGCATGTGATGAGTGGGCGCGAGCGTGTTGAAGAACGAGTAGATCATCCAGGCCGGCGCGTTGCCGTACAGGTCAACGATCATTTTGGCGCTGCGCGAGGTCATCGCGGCAGTCAGATGCTCGATCGGCAACTGGCGCACGCTGGTGTCGAGCGGGATGGTCAAGGTCACGAGATTTTTGACGTTGCCGCTGTGCAGAGAGCTGTAGATCAGGCCGAGCAGAGCGCCGAAGCAGTAGCCGAGGATCGAGATCTGCTCGATGCCGGTGTAAATCTGGATCGCGCGGACCGCGTTGGCGATGTCAACGTTTACGTATTCGTTGAAACCGTGGTTGCGGTCGTCGGAGCGCGGCGGAATCCAGTCGATCAGGTAAACGTCGAAGCCCTGTTTGACCAGGTACTCAACGACGCTGCGGCCGGGCTGGAGGTCGAGGATGAAGGGCCGCTTGATTAGTGAATAGATGAGCAGTAGGGGCACGCGCTTCTGGTTTTCGCCGCGAGCTTCGTAGTGGCGCAGGCGGACGAGGCCGGACTCGTAGATGACGCGCGAGCGCGTCGCCGGCGGCGGATCGTCCATCGTGGCGCCGAAGCCGGTGCGAAACGCGTCGAGCGTGCGCATCGTGCCTTCCATCCAGAGCGAAGCGATTTCGTTAATTGCCGACATCTTCCCGCTCCATCGGATCCGCGCCGGGCCATCCCGACCATACCGTGAATTGGTACGCGCCGGACTTATTGGAATCGTGCGCGTGGCCGTTCGTTTCGCGGGCGGCCGCTCGTGCGACTGCTTGCGGGCTGACGATCGATTCGCGGACCGCGCGATGGAGGTCGGCGGCGAAGTCGTCTTTCGAGTCGCGCTCGGCGACGGCGTCGCGAAGTTCCTCGCGCATCGCGCGGACCTCGCCACGAACCGCCTCGACCTCTGCCGCGGACGGCAGGCCTACTGACGGCCACAGCGCCGAGAAGAATGCGCCGGCGACCGCGACGTTGAAGCGCTGGTATCGAAGCATGATGTCGATTGCCCCGCCGAGCACGTTGCCGACGGTGGGGCTGGTGAAGACGGTGTTGGTGGCGCTGTTAGCGGCGCCGATCACGGTGTCGTACGCCTTCCAGCCAAGTTCATGAAGCTGGCGATCGATTCCCTTGTCAGTGATGTTTGCGACCATCCGCTTCACTTTGGAAGTCGGCGGCTCCGGCATCAGGCATTGAGCGAGCTTGAGGATCTCGTCAGAAAAAGTGGTGTCGTTGGAATTCAGTTTGCTCCTTGTATTGCCGTTGTTGTTGTCACCCATGATGATTGTCCCTCTCCAAGCAAAAATCGAAATGTCGCGTTATTCTTGACCTAAGTAAGTTGCGTTAATACCACAGTTACGTCAAGGATTAGTTACGCTTACGTTTGTCGCAGGCGTGACAAAAGGTTCAGGTCGGTCCCAAAAATTGCGATTGCTGTCACATTCGCGACAATTACTCGAATGTGCTAGCTGACCTTTATGGTAGCTGAATCAACCATTGACGCAAGATCGCTGGTGCGACTCAAGTCGCTGTCCTGGATGCGCGATGAACAGGCATCGCGGCTGGCGGCGGCCTCGGCATCGCTCCGGGTGCGGCGCGAGAACGCGATCTTTAGCGAAGGCGAGGCCTCGAGTCACGTCTATATATTGCTGTCGGGCGTGGCGAAGCTGTGTTACGTAAATCGCGCGCAGCGCGTGCTGGTCGGCTTTGTCGGCCCAGGCGAGGTGTTCGGATTGTCGTCGCTGCTGCCGCAGACCACCCGGCCTTTTCGATGCGAGGCGTACAGCGATTGCCTGGTCGCGATGGTGAAGCCGGAAATCTTTGTGGATACTGTGCTCGGCGTCCCGCTCGAGCGCCTCAGCATCATCCTCGACGCGACCGTCGGGCGATGGTGGGGGATGCTGGTGCGGTACGCAAACTTCGTGGGGCTTGGGCTGCGCGAGCGGCTGGCGGGTGCGCTGCTCGAGCTGGCGGAAAAATTTGGCGTGCGCGATTCGCGCGGTACACTGTTGACGATCAAGCTGACGCACGCGGATTTAGCCGAGCTGGTCGGTGCGTCGCGGCAGCGCACGACCGAACAGCTCAACGATTTCGAGCGCGAGGGCGTGATCACTCGCGAGGGACGCCGGCTGATAATCGTGCCCGAGAAATTGTGGCAGGTCGCGCAAACGCCGCAGGCGAAGCCGAACTAGCGGAGATCAAAAATTAAAATGGCATCGGATAAATTCGTCAACGCCAATGGATTGCGGCTGCACTATATCGACTACGGCAACGAAGGTGCGCCGTGGGTTGTGTGTGTTCATGGCCTGACTCAGAACGCGCACAATTTCGATTCGCTCGCGGCCGTGCTGGCGGCGAAGTATCACGTGATTTCGGTTGACGTGCGCGGGCGCGGCGACAGCCAATGGGGTCCGCCGACGGAATATCTCCCGCAAAATTATGTGACCGACCTGGCAAAGATGCTCGAGGAGCTGGGCATCGCGCGCGCGAGTCTAATCGGCACCTCGATGGGCGGCATTATCTCGATGATGTACGCCGGCGGGTGGCCGGATCGAGTCGAGCGGCTGGTGCTCAACGATATCGGGCCTGAGATCGATCCGGCGGGAGCGGCGCGAATCGCGAGTTACGTCGGCGAAGCGCCGGAGCGGTTCAAAGATATCGGCGAAGTGATGCAGTACTATAAGAAAAATTATCCGCCGATGGCGAAGCTAGCGGACAACGTCGTCGCCGACCAGGTGAAGTGGTCGGTCAAACCCGCTCCCGACGGCGCGCTTCAGTGGAAGATGGACCCGAACGTGCGGCGGCCGCTGCGCGGTGGCACGGCGCAACAGCGGTTCGACTACTGGGTGCCGTTCGCGCGAATCGCCGCCCCGATGCTAATCGTCCGCGGCGCCGACAGCGATGTCCTCGACCGCGGCACCGCCAGCCGGATGTGCAAGGTCCTCAAGCGCGCAAAAGTCGTCGAGGTCCCCGGAGTCGGCCACGCCCCATCATTGACAGAGCCGGAGTCGCTCAACGCGATCAAGGAATTCTTCGGGGTTTAGAGGAACGGTAGATCACTTAATCTGATGTGAAACCCTCCGTGGGTTTCACGCTTCCTTCGGCAGGGGTGACCCCTGCACCCAGTGAAAAGAAAATCGCAAAATGGCGAGGACGCCATTTAGCTCACAGGTTCTTTTTCCTGTGTCATTCTTTTCTGTTCCCCCTTTCCCGCGGGAAAGCGGGGGAGGGGGATAGGACGAGGGAATAGTTGTCTCAAATCTGGTTCCCCTTCCCACTATGGGAAGGGGTTAGGGGTTAGGTTGTTGTCGTTTGGCGTTTTCATTCGAGCAGATCTAAAGTCCGACCATGAAAGTATCTCTTTTTTATCTACCATCCGTCGGCAGCAAGGCTGACATCGAAAAAGGGCGCGTCGGATTGCAGGGCCATCTCTACGATCAGATGCTGCACGACATCACCGGCCAGGCCCGCCTCGCCGACGACCTCGGCTACGACTCGATCAGCTTCACCGAGCATCACTTTCACGTCGAAGGCTTCGAGCTGTCCAACAATCCCGTCCTGCTCGACTTGTACATCGCGATGCAGACCAAGCGGCTGCGGGTCGGCCAGCTCGGGATCGTGTTGCCGTCGCAAAATCCGCTGCGCGTCGCCGAAGATATCGCGATGCTCGATCATATGAGCGGCGGGCGCGCCAACGCCGGCTTCGCGCGCGGCTATCAGCGGCGATGGGTCGATATCATGGCGCAACAGACCCACGGGATTCACGGCGCGCTGCCGCATCAGCACGACGAGATCGATAACGCCAATCGCGCGGCCTTCGAGGAAAATTTTCGCATCATCAAGCAGGCTTGGACCCAGGATTTTCTTTCGTACGAGGGCAAGTACTGGCGCGTCCCTCCTGGCGAAACGCCGTGGACGCTTGAGGCGACCGCGAAATGGGGCGGCGGCGTCGAGAACGGGATCGTGCGCGCGGTCTCGGTCGTGCCCAAGCCGGTGCAGAAGCCGCATCCGCCGATCTTCCAGCCGTTCGCGTCGTCGGAACGCAGTATCAGATGGTGCGCGCAGGAAGGCGTCACTGCGATTCTGCCGCCGCTGCATCCGGCGCTCGAACATCAACTTTGCGAAGTCTATGCGGAAGTCTCGCGCAAGCCGCTCGGCGAAGGTATGGGCGTGCTGCGCGACATCGTGATCGCCGATAGCGACGACGAAGCGCGCGCAATCTGGCGCGAGAGCGGATACTTCTGCGGCCACGAATGGTTCGAGCCGTTCGGATTCTCCAAAGGCCTCGACGATCCAAAAACCGGCGAGCCCGCAGATCTATGGACCAACGGTCTCGCCTTCGTCGGCACCGTGGACACCGTCACGCGCCAAGTCGAACACCTGCTAAAGCGCCTTCCCATCCGATGGGTCTTCGCATGGATGTACAACGGCCTGATGCCGCACGACCGCCTGATGAAAACGATCGAACTCTTCTGGACGAAGGTACTGCCGCGAGTGAGCAACATATCCGCCTGAGAACTTCCTGACCTGCCCGCGATTGTCCCCCTTCCCTCAAGGAAAGAGGTTACTCCCAACAATCCGGTCCCCCTTTCCCTCAAGGAAAGAGGTTACTCCCAACAATCCGGTTCCCCTTCCCGCTCGGGAAGGGGTTAGGGGTTAGGTTCTTCGCAATTGACAGTAACTCAGGAACCACTCACACTCGCGGGCATGCGATTTATTGCTCTCTGCCTGTTAGCGTCCGCTTTGATCCCTTCGCTGAGCCGAGCACAGGGAGTTCCTGTCTTCGCGATCTCGACAGTTGATAGCTCGATCAAGTTCAACGTGAAAGCGTCGGTGCCGATTGGCGGGACTTTCGATCAGTGGAACGCCACTTTGACATTTGCATCTACCGACGTGACGACCGGGGTTTTGGATGTCGAGATTCAGGCGGCATCGGTGGATACCGGAAGCGGGATGAAGGATCGCACGTTGAAGGGCTCCGACTTCTTCGACGTCGCCAACAATCCGCTGATCACATTCAAGTCGACGAAGATTTCACAGACCGGTCCCAACACCTTCGAGCTGGACGGCAACTTTACGATTCGAGGAGTTACCCGCGCAGAGCAGCTTACCCTTACGGTGTCCGGCGTAGGCACTGGCTCCGGCACAATCAACGGGACGCTGTATTTCGACCGCAAGGATTACGGGATGAACAGCGGTATTCCCTTCATCAGGATTGCCAACCGCGTCGAGGTGAACGTCGCGCTCACGGGGACCCGGGTGAGCGGGCCTCCGCTGGTGTTTAAGCAGTAGATCTCCAGCACTCTCGCGCCCGGTCTCCGCCGCAAGCTAAGATGCCCCGACGCGACCGTGCACGTACTCACCTCACACACATTCCTCGAAGATCTCGCGATGGTGTTATGCGTCGCTGCGGTCACCACCATCATTTTTCAGAAAATCCGCCAGCCGGTGGTCGTCGGCTATCTGATCGCAGGCCTGATCGTCGGGCCCAACCTTCCGATTCCTCTGCTCGCCGATCCTGAACGCATCCATACTCTCTCCGAGCTCGGCGTGATCCTCTTGATGTTCGCGCTCGGGCTCGAGTTCAGCGTGCGCAAGCTGATTCGTCTCGGCCCGACCTCGGGCTTTATCACCGCGCTGCAGGTCGGCTTCATGATTTGGCTCGGCTACGTGTGCGGACGCGCGCTCGGATGGACGCCGCTCGAGAGCATTTTCACCGGCGCGATTCTTTCTATCTCGAGCACGACCATCGTCGCCAAGGCGTACCAGGAAACTCCCGTCTCCGAGGGCCTGCGCGAACTGGTGTTCGGCGTGCTGCTCGCCGAAGATCTCACCGCCGTCGTCGAGCTCGCGATTCTGACCACGCTGGCTTCGGGCGCGAGCGTGTCGGCGTCACTGATGACGGTGACGGTTGCGCGCCTGATCCTGTTCCTGGTCGCGTTCGTCGGCATCGGATTCATCGTGGTGCCGCCGGTCGTGCGATTCGTAGTGCGGATGAACCGGCCCGAGACGACCCTGGTCGCGGTCGTCGGGATTTGTTTCGCATTCGCACTCCTCGCCGAGCACGCCGGCTACTCGGTCGCTCTCGGCGCGTTCCTGTCGGGTTCACTCGTCGCGGAATCGGGCGAAGTCGATCAGATAGAACATCTGGTCGAGCCGCTGCGCGACATATTCGGCGCTGTATTCTTCGTCTCGGTCGGCATGATGATCGACCCCAAACTCATCGCGGAGCATTGGCAGGCGCTGATCGTGCTGACGGCCGCGGTGGTCGGCGGAAAGATCTTCGGTGTGACCTTCGCTTCGATTCTGAGCGGCGTGGGCACCAAGACCTCGATCGAAGCGGGCATGAGCCTGGCGCAAATCGGCGAGTTCTCGTTCATCATCGCCGGCGCAGGACTGAAGAGCGGCGCTGCCCGCGATTTTCTCTACACCCTCGCAGTCGCGGTCTCCGCCGCCACGACTTTCCTGACGCCGTACATGATTCGCGTCTCGATTCCCTTCGCCGAGTTCGTTAGCGCGCGAATGCCGCGTCCGCTCAAGGTGCTCGAGGCGCTCTACGACTCGTGGCTCGAGCAGATCCGCAACGCCGGCCAACCCGCTCGCGAAAACAACTCCATCGCGTGGCCGACCGCCGCAATCGTGGCGAGCGCGGTGTTGATTGGCGCGATTCTGATCGTCAACGAACTCGACCCGCTCGACGTGACGACCACAGTCGCCAACACGGAACATCTCCCGTATTTCAACGCGGGCCTCTTCGTCGACGCCTTCGCGCTGCTGTTATGCGCAATTCCCGCGGCCGCGATGTATTTCGCGTCGCGCCGGCTGGCGAAGGCGCTCGCGTCGCGCGCCTTCGGCGAACTTCCTGCCGATGGCGCTTCCGCAGTGAACGCATCGATCGAATTGTTGCAGATCACGATTCTGCTGGTCGCCGCAGTGCCGCTGCTCGCAATCGTTCAGCCGTTTATGGCGCCGGTTGAAGGAATCGGAATCATCGTGATCACGATCGTGCTCATGATCGTCATCGTGACGCGAAGCGCGCGCCAGATGCAGGGCCAGATTCGCAATGCCACGCGCCTGATCCGCGCAGCTCTCGGTGGCGCTCATGCCGCGGATTCATACGAAGTCCCCGGCATTGGCATGATCACGCCGATTTCGATCCGATCCGACAGCGAAGGTGTTGGCAAAAAACTTTCCGAGCTGGATCTCCACACCAACAGCGGCGCGGTGGTGCTTGCGATTGGCCGCGGCGATTCCGAAGTGATCGTACCGACCGGCGACGAAGTACTGCGTCCAGGCGACGTCCTCGAACTCGCAGGCTCGAGCGACGCGGTCGCCGCCGCGCGTCGACTACTCGAAATCCAGCACCCGCCTGAACAACAAGCTTCGATCTAGCCCGCGCGGTTGCAACTTCCGCCGTCCAATCATAACTTCGTCGCGTTCACACCATCTCGGCGAGGTTGATATGAATCTCAAAAATGCGGTCGCGCTCGTGACCGGTGGCGGCTCGGGACTCGGCGAAGCAACCGTCCGCGAATTCGCAGCAGCCGGCGCCAAGATCGCGATTCTCGATCTACCTTCTTCGCCCGGCGCGAAGGTCGCCGAGTCGCTCGGCGCAAATGCGCTCTTCGTCGAAGCCGACGTCGCGTCCGCGGACCAGGTGACCGACGCGATCGCGAAAACCGTCGCGAAGTTTGCCTCAATTCAAATTGCCGTGAACTGCGCCGGCATCGGCCGCGCGATGCGCACCGTCACCAAGGACGGTCCGCACTCGCTCGACCTGTTCAGCAAGGTGATCGCGGTGAATCTGATTGGCACCTTCAACGTCACCCGGCTGGCCGCGGCTCAGATGGCGAAAAATCAGCCCGGTACCGACGGCGAGCGCGGCGTCATCATCAATACTGCGTCAGTCGCCGCGTTCGACGGACAAATCGGTCAGGTCGCGTACTCGGCGTCGAAAGGCGGCGTGGTTTCGATGACGCTGCCGATCGCGCGCGACCTCGCATCGCTTGGCATTCGCATCTGCACGATCGCACCGGGAACTTTCGAAACCCCGATGCTCGCGGGATTGCCCGAGCCGAATCGCAAAGCACTTGCAGCGCAGATTCCGTTCCCGCAACGCCTGGGCAAGCCGTCCGAATACGCAGCACTCGCGCGCCACATCGTCGAGAACGAAATGCTCAACGGCGAAACAATCCGCCTCGACGGCGCACTTAGAATGCCGCCGCGCTAGATCGTTGACGCGGTGCGGGCGACTCGGGTCGCGAGGATGAATGCGAACGCGGCGAATGCGACTGCGATTGCGACTGACGATCCCATCGGCATGGTCGCTCCGCTCGAGGCTGGCTCGGCGAGATAGAGTCCCTGCCGCAGCGCGTCGACTGCGTAGGTCAGCGGATTGAGGCGCGTCGTCCATTGAAACCATCCCGGCGCGCCCGCGACCGGAAAGACCGCGCCCGACAGCATCCAGATTGGCAATAGCAGCATGTTCATGAAGGCGTGGAACCCTTGCGTCGATTCCGTGCGCCACGCCATCGCAAGTCCGATGCTCGTCATCGCGAACGCAATCAGGCCCATCATCGCGAGCGATACGATGATCGCTTCGAGGCTTAGATGGATTCCCGCCAGCGGCGCCATCGCGAGGAAGATAGCGCCCTGCATCAGCGAGAGCGTCGTGCAGCCGAACGGCTTGGCCGAGCACAACAGTCGCGCGCGAGATTGGCGCGACCAGAACGCCCTGCAGAAATCCCTGGCGTCGATCATCAACCGTCGAGGCGGTCGCGAAAATCGCCGTGAACAGCAGCATCAAGACGATCACGCCGGGGTAAAAGTACTGCACGTAGTCGAGTCCGGCCGGCATCCCGCTCGGCTTGAACGACGCTTGCAGGCCGGCGCCGAGCAGCAGCCAGAACACCAGCGGCGTCGCAATCGCGCTCACTACGCGAATCGGTTGGCGAATGAACCGCACGACCTCGCGATACCAGAGCGTTTCGGCCTGAAGAAAGATTTCTCGCATTTTTTTCTTTTGTCGGTCTAATCCGTCTGCGCCATATTCGCGAAAAACTGATGCCCGGTCAGATGCACGAAGACGTCTTCGAGAGTTGGCTTGCCGAATGAAACCGATTCGATCTCGTCGCCGAATGCGTCAATCAAATCGCGGACCAACTCATGTCCGCGCAACTTTTCGATACGAATCGCGCCGTCAACCAGCTGGCTCTTGAGCTTGAAGCGCGCGAGGATTTTGCGCTGCAAAATTTCAGGCGCGCCGGTGCGGATCACGATCACGTCGCCGCCAACTTCGGACTTCAGCTCAGTCGGCGGTGCGATCGCGACCAGTTTCCCCTGGTGCAAAATGCCGATGCGATCGCATCGCTCGGCCTCTTCCATGTAGTGCGTCGTCAACACGATCGTGACGCCCTCATGCTCGCGCAGATGCTGCAGGTAGTTCCAGAACTCGCGGCGCGCTGCCGGATCCAGGCCCGTGCTGGGCTCGTCGAGCAGCAACAACGCCGGTTCATGCAGCAACGCTTTGGCCAGCTCGACCCGGCGCTGCAGGCCTCCCGACAACGTCTCGACGCGGTCGCGCTCGCGCGCCGTCAGTCCCAGCCGCTCGAGCATCGCCGCGCAGCGCTCACGCAGCCGCTGGCCGGAGATTCCATATAGATGACCGTGCGCAGAGAGATTCTCGCCGACGGTTAGCTTGCCATCGAGACTCGGATGCTGAAACACAACGCCCAGTCGCCGCCGCACCGCGCCGGTCTCGCCTGCCAGGTCGTGGCCGAAGAGTCGCGCGCTGCCAGATTGGATCGGCGTCAGCGTCGAGAGCAGCTTGAACAAAGTGGTCTTGCCGCCGCCGTTGGGACCGAGAAATCCAAAAATTTCGCCGCGAGCGATTGAAAATGTCACCTCGCTAAGTGCTTGGCGATCGCCGTAGCGAAAGCTGAGCCCGCGCGCTTCTATCGCGTCAGATTCGGCGCGAATCGCGTCAGCCGCGGCTTGTGATGAATTCGAAATTATCGATGCAGTCATGTTGAAGAATCGCGACTGGAATTTTACGGCTCGCCGAGGCCGCCGGCCGGCTGTGTTCCCTGTTCAGGCAGTCCGACTTCTGCGCGATGCCATCCGTCCTCAAACGCAGTCGTACGCTCGTCGCCATTGCCATGCCCCGACGCGTGACCGACGAAGTCATCGCCGGTGAGCTGGTAGTAGCGCGTTACTTCGACCGAATCGAGGCGTCGTATTCCCATCCGCTCCAGCGAATAGCCGGCGAACTGATCGGCCGAAAGCTCCTTGTTCTTTATCGGCACGTTGACGCTGGCGGGATCGAAATCGCTGTGAGCGAGATGGCCAATCTCATGCGCGAAGATCGCGTACAGCATCGGCTTGACGGCGTCGGGGTCCTCGATGTGCATCCACTGCTGAAACAGGCTGTCGAGGAACTTCTGGTTGTAGAAGATGCATCCGCCGTCGCGTGCGTGTGGGGAGCCGGCGCTGAGCGATTCGTACACTTTGAAATTGGTACCCCACATGTCGTTGAGCTGCGCGACCATCGTCTTGTAAGGCTCACCCGCCGGGCGCGCGGTTTCACCGCACGCCTGGATCTGGCCGTCGCCCGCCGACACGGCGGGCGCGGCTGCACCGGCGCCGGCAGCAGCCGGCGCCTGCGACGTGGTGTGCCGCTCGATGACCTGCCAGTCGTCCTGGGCGCGCGCGACGCGCGCGCCCGGGACGACTGCCAGCATCGCGCACGCTGCGAGCGTCGCGAGCACTCCGCGGCAGCTGCGCCCGCGCGCTTCGCGCGCGCGCGCAGCCGCCGCTGCTGATTCCACTGACTCCTTCAATTTGTCACGGCGCCGCGCGACGACGACGATACGGTGTTCGCGTACTTCGCCATCACCCCGCTCTTATAATGAGGCTCCGGCGCTTTCCAATTCTTCAGCCGTGCCTTGATCTCGTCGTCGCTGAGCGCGACATCGAGCCGCCGCTTCGCGATGTCGAACGTTATCACGTCGCCATCGCGAACCGCCGCGATCGGCCCACCGACTGCCGCTTCCGGCGCGACGTGCCCGGCCATCAGGCCGTGCGTCGCGCCCGAGAATCGCCCGTCGGTCAGCAAGCTGACCGATTCTCCAAGGCCCTGTCCGAACAGCGCCGCCGTGACGCCGAGCATCTCCGGCATTCCAGGCGCGCCGCGCGGCCCTTCGTACCGGATGACGACGACATCGCCTGGTTTGATTTTTTGCTCCGAGACCGCTTTGAACGAGTCCTCTTCGCAATCGAAAACACGCGCCGGCCCACGATGCACCATCCGTTCGTGTCCCGCGACCTTCACCACGCATCCTTCGGGCGCGAGGTTGCCCTTCAAAATCACCAGCCCGCCACTTGTTTTGAGCGGATGCGCGACTGAATGCACGACTTCCTGCCCCGCCGTCTCGCGCGCCGCATCGGCTTCGACGCCGATCGTTTTGCCGGTCACGGTCATTTCGTTTTCGTGGAGCAGTCCCGCTTCCTTCATGCGCTTTGCGATCAGCGGAATCCCGCCCGCCTTGTACATGTCGGTCGCGAGGAATCGTCCGCCCGGTTTCAGGTCCGCGAGCAGCGGCGTGCGCGAGCTGATCCGATCGAAGTCGTCGATATCGAGCGCGATACCCGCTTCGTGCGCGATCGCCAGCAGATGCAGCACCGCATTGGTCGAGCCGCCCGTCATCGCGACCGACACGATCGCGTTCTCCAGCGCATTTTTCGTGATTATCTGACTCGGCTTCAGTTTTCGCTTTAGCAAATCGACCGCGAGCCGCCCCGCCTGGAACGCACTCTCGGGCTTTTTCGGATCGGTCGCCGGAATACTGTTCGAGCCCATCGGCGAGATTCCCAAAAGCTCGGTCGCCGTCGCCATCGTGTTCGCGGTGAACTGTCCGCCGCATGCGCCGACGCCGGGACACGCGACGTCCTCGAGCCGCTTGAGATCTTCGAGCTTCATTTTGCCCGCCGAATGCGCCCCCACGGCTTCGAACACGTCCTGAATCGAAACCTGCTGATCGCCGAAACGCCCCGGCTGTATCGATCCTCCGTAAATCATCAGCGAGGGCAGGTCGAGCCTCTGCAGCGCCATCACGGTGGCGGGGATCGTCTTGTCGCATCCCGACATCGCGACGACGCCGTCAAACAGATGCCCGCGCACCGTCAACTCGATTGAATCCGCGATGACTTCGCGGCTGATCAAGGATGCGCGCATGCCGTGAGTTCCCATCGAGATCCCGTCGCAGACAGCGATAGTGTTGAACTCGATCGGGGTGGCGCCGGCCGCGCGAATCCCGCGCTTGACATGCTCGGCCAGATCCCGCAGATGCGAGGTACACGGCATTATTTCGATCCAGGTATGCGCGACGGCGATGAGCGGCTTACTCAAATCTTCATCAGTGAACCCGACCGCCTTGAGCATGGCGCGCGCCGGCGCCCGCGAAGGTCCATCCACGAGCACGCTGCTGTTTGATCGAAGAGAATTTTTATCGTCAGCCATATTGAAATTACCGCCGCCCCAAATATCGAACTTCGACTAATGATTTGTACAACAGCGCGCGCCCCCGCGAAATGGCGTCGCCGAGGTCCTCTTTGCCCGCGCCGCACATCGGCGTAACTTTCTCACATCCGGGCGCCCCCTTAGCTCAGATGGATAGAGCACAGGATTCCTAATCCTGGGGCCGTGGGTTCGAATCCCGCAGGGGGCACCAACTTCCTCCGCCGCGCCCTTCAGACCTGCTGATCGTTCTTCCAGCCGAAACGGGCTTCATGCTACATGGCGAGCCTGAAGACGAACAGCATCCAGGCGACAGACTGATGGACACCATTCGAATAGCGTCGATACTCGCGCTTTTTTTCGCTGCATGTGCGACACCACGGGTGAGTTCTATAAGCGGCACTTCGTCGTCGAAGATAGGTAGCGCCCGGCGGCCCTCGGCCTGCATGCTGGCATCTAACAGCTGGCTATGCAGCCCGATAGGATTCAGCATCGGAACTGTCACCCTCACGGGCCCTCAGGAGATCTCGATGCCAGCGGGTAACGAAGGACAGTTCTTTACGATACGACTTACCCAAGACTCTGTCGGCGGTCACGTTCCTGCTTGGGATAGCATCTTCCTCTTCCAGGCCGTTTCCGCGAACTCTGCAAGTACTCTGGTCCCGCTATCCTTCCCGAACGCGTCTGAAAACATTCTGTTTCAGTACGACACCGTACTGGATAAGTGGGTATATTTGTCCCGCTCTGGCATCCAGCAGATTGCTCCGACAATTCAGGGTGCGGGCACCAGCATAGGCGATCACCCTGGTCGGGAGAGTTCAGTGCAAGCCTTGTATCTTGCAGCTAACACCGAGACGGGAGTCTTTGGCGATAACGGCGGATTTCTGGGACCGGAAGGCAACGGCGTTGTCAGCTATTATGAGATCCAGGCCGGTGCTATTCAGTTCTGTAATTTCGATTCGGTCACCACGCTTGCGACCTTTCGATGTAACACTGTAGGCGACTGGCCGTCTGCCAAGCCGCAGACCGCCCCCGTGCAGGTTCCGGCGGGAGCTTGTACCGAGTTTCAGGTACAGATGGTTGCCTGGAGTGATCCTGCGCCGCACGTTTTCACCGGCCATGTATGCTACGTAAACCCCGGTAACTCGGCCGCCGCCTATGCGACCTGGAATAGTGTCTATAACGAGGAGATTCCTCTCAGGTAGTGAAATCGCGAATCTTAGCTGGAATCCTCCTGATGCTTTTGTTCCATTCCGCTTCGGCCTCGGCGCAATTCATCGGTGGCTCATCTTTCAATGGGACGGACTCGCTGGTTGCGACCTGGTCGGGCAAAGGCAGTGCTGCCTCAGTAGGATTTGCCGCGCTGGGGATGAATCCACCGAACTTGCAAAACCTTGGAGGGGTGGTCCAGCTGGTCCTGGGAAGCTCAACAGCTTGCGCCTGGGTTATGCCGGATTACCGTTGGACAGTCATCTCGAATACTGCGGCCCACGCGGACGGGCTATGCGAGGTGCTTTTCTACCGCACCTTTCAGGCTGGCGAACATGCGCCATACAGGTTTCGATGGTTCACTCCGCTGAGCTATGACGTCAGGACCTACGTTATCTCAAATGTGTCGGCGGTAGATGTGGCCTCTAGCAATGGCGGGAATGGCACTGTTCTGACTGCAAATGGAGTCAGGACCACCAAGGTCGGTGACTATCTGATGGCCTTTTACGCAAACCTCGGGTCGGGAATCTGCGCACCACCCTCTAACATGGGAATCGCAGTCAGAAACGACTATGCATACGGCGGTCCCAAGACCTTGAACTTTCGGAACTTAGCGACGCAGGCATGGGCCTATCCAGCAGCATCGACGGGAAACAAGGTAGCTACTGTGTCAGGTGACTCAGTCCAATGGGTAGCAGACCTGGTAGCTTTCAAGCCGCTCTACCGGATACCACCGCAGACACAGGGCGAGATAAATCCCGGCCCAGTTTACAACGGATGCAAAGCGAAAGTAGCCTTATCCAACGGCGCCGGCGCATTTTATAACTCATGCGTAAAGACAACCAGCTTCTGCCAATGCCGCGACACGACTAAAAATGCAAACGCATGCACAACGGCAAACCCGTCGAACGGCAGTGTTAGACTAGAGGGAACTGGCGCTGACGTCGAGCTAGTGAACTGTCTCTAAGGTCTTGTGGGCTCGACCAGATTGCACGAATAAGTCTTGATCACCAGCCAGATTTGCTTTCCTGCTTCGATTCGCAGCTTATCGATCGCGGCAGGGGTAAGATGGATCTCGAAGATGGCGCCTGCTTCTATCATCACTACTACCCTTACGCCTTCGCGGCGGATTGATTGGACTCTTCCTTGAAACGAGTTACGGGCGCTCAGGTTGTGCGGTTCATCGCTCGCGATAATTATATCGCCAGCGCGTATTGCGATTCTTACTTGTGATCCTATGTCCGCGTGGCCTAACGGGACTTCCAACTGGGTTGTGCTGCCAGTTAGCTGGCAGAGCATTGTGCCCTGGGTTTCTGCGATCGATTTGACCGTTGCGTCGAAGACATTTTCGAAACCTACGACTTGCGCGATTGTTTCGTGACGCGGCGTTGTCAGCACGTGTTGTGGCATGCCTTGAGCCAGGATGCGCCCATCTTCCAGCACCACCACTCGTTCTCCGAGGGCGAAGGCTTCTTCCGGCGAGTGAGTTACATACAGGATTGGAATGTCGTGCGAAGCGTTCCAGTTGCGCAAGTCGTCGAGGATCTTCGATTTGGTTGCGTTATCGAGCGCAGTCAGCGGCTCGTCCAGTAGCAACGCCGCTGGATTCGTAACCAGCGACCGCGCGAGCGCGACCCGTTGGCGCTCGCCGCCGGAAATCTCAATGGGCTTGCGCGCGATGAGGTGCGCAATTCGAAATGATTCGAGCATCGTCATCATCTGCGCGCGCCGCGTTTTGGCCGGAAGTTTCGCGATCCCGTATTGAACGTTCTGCGCGACCGTCAGATGCGGAAATAGCGCGAGATTCTGAAACACGTAGCCCAATCGCCGCTCGGCCACCGGCATATCGATACGTCCGTCCGAATCGAACAGCACCCGCTTGCCGAGCGCGATACGCCCGGTATTGGGCCGCATGAATCCCGCGATGCAATTCAGAAGCGTCGTTTTACCGCCGCCCGACGGCCCCAGGATCATCGTGAAGCCGGACGATGCGTCGAACCAGGCGTCGAGCAGGAAGCTGCTAGACAGCCGATGTGCCAAGCGTACCGATAAGCGGTTGTCTGAGGGCATATTCGAAACGGCTAGCGGCTCATCGGCCAGACCGCGAAGACTCGGCGATTGAGCGAATAGGTGATCGACAGCGTCACGAATGAAAACGCCAACAGCAAAAGCGCCATCCGATTGGCGGCGGCATAGTCGAGCGCCTGCGTCTGATCGTAAATCGCGATCGAGATCGTTCGCGTGACGCCCGGAATGTTGCCGCCGACCATCAGCACCACGCCGAATTCGCCGAGGGTGTGCGCGAAGCTCAGCACGAAGCCGGTGACTACGCCAGTGATCGAAAGCGGCAACACAACGCGCATGAAGGTGCGGATTCGCGACGCGCCAAGTATCGACGATGCGTTGATAAGGTTGCGATCGACCTGCGAGAACGCCGCCGCCATCGGCTGCACCGAGAACGGCAGGCTGTAGAGGACTGACGCGATCGCGAGACCTCCGAATGTAAACGGCAATCCATGGCCGGTGAACGACTGATACCAGCGGCCGAGCGGACTGCGCGAGCCCAATCGCGACCAGCACGTAGAACCCGAGCACGGTCGGCGGCAGCACCAGCGGCAGCGCGACGATTGCTTCGACGAAAAATTTCCAGCGCCAGCGCGTGAAGCTGAGCCAGTACGCGATCGGCGTTCCGACTAATCAGGAGAGTTGAGCAGACGACCAACGCCAGCCGCAGCGTCAGGAAAATCGCGCTCCAATCCATCGGTGGTCAGTGCGGCGCGGACATACTGCCTTCGTTGTGCTGCGCGGCGACGTCCTTGGGAACCACGAAGCCATATTGCTCCATCAGGGCAACGGTCCCAGGCTCCTTGAGAAAATTCAGAAACTGTTTCGCCAGTTCCTTGTTGGCCGATGATTTCAGGATCACCGCGGCCTGGATCAGCGGTGGATAGTCCGATTGCGGGACCAGGACGTAGCGTCCAGTGGTCTTCATCGCCGGCGCGAGCGCGAGCGATAGCGCGACGATACCGACGTCGGCGTTGCCCGATTGCACAAACTGTGCAGTCTGCGAAATATTTTCGCCCATCACGAACTTGCTTTTGACCTGATCGTAAATCCCTTCGTGCTTCATCGCGGCGATCGCGGCGCTTCCATACGGCGCGTGTACTGGATTGGCGATGGCTATCTTGCGGATGCCCGGATCAAGCAGCACTGCAAGACCTTTGTTCAGATCGAGCTTGGATGCGTTCGGAACCCAGATAACGATCTGACCTTTAGCGTAGTCATAAATGGTGCCGGGTTCACCCAGGCCGGCGGCCTCGAGCTTTTGCGGAAAAGCGACGTCCGCGGAGAAGAACAGATCGAACGGAGCACCATTTTGGATCTGCGAGAAAAAATTCCCCGAGGAACCGTACGTCAGCCTGGTCTTGTTCCCGGTTTGTTTTTCAAATCGTGCGGTAACGTCCTTGAACGCATACGTCAGATCCGCCGCGGCGGCAATCTTAAGTTCGGCTGCGCGGGCCTCAGCGGGCTGCCAGCTGTAAACTAAAGTAGCGAGAAAGAGAACCGTCCACAGTTTTCTATGCGCCATGATACTTGTCATCGTGCTAGAATAATGGCACAGCTTCGTACAATGGCACAGGGTCGGCGGCGTTGATTCGCGGCCGGAGTAATCGTTAAGTAGGCACATGAGCAGCACACACAAATTTGCGGTTTTTGGCGCCGGATGCTTCTGGGGTGTCGAGTCGGCTTTTCGCGCGGTCGAGGGCGTCGTCGACGTGGCCGTCGGATACGCGGGCGGCACCGTCCCGAAGCCTAACTATCGGACGGTATGCGGCGGGAAAACGGGACACGCCGAAGTGGTCGAGGTCGAATACGATCCGGCGCGCGTGTCGTTCGAGCAGTTGCTCGAAATCTTCTGGCAGATTCACGATCCGACCACGCTCAACCGGCAGGGCCCCGACGTCGGCACGCAATACCGTTCGATCATCTTTTATTCCGACGAGAACGAGCGGAAGGCCGCCGAGGAATCGAAACGACGGCTCGATGAATCCGGCAAGCTCCGGCGTCCTGTCGTCACTGAGATTGTGCCTGCCGCCGAGTTCTACCGCGCCGAGGAATATCATCAGCGCTACTACGAGCGGATGGGTATCGCGCCAGCTTGCGGAATACCCGGACGCGCCGACTAGATTCCGCGGCTACGCGGTCGCGCTCGGTCGCGACGAGACCGCCTGATGCCATCTCGCTAGGTTCTTCTGGTCCGGCTGGATCGAAATATTGTTGAACTTCGCGAAGTCGATGACGATCATCGCGGTGATATCCGCGATTGAGTACTTGTCCCCGGCAATAAACTGCTTGCCCTCGAGCTCGCGATCGAGCCACTGGTAGCGCTGCTCGACGACCTTGCGCGACTGCTCACCCATTTCGGGAATTTGTTTGATCCGCGCGCGAGTCAGTTCGTGCGAATGCGCCCATACCATCCCGACCGGCACGAGTACCGCAAGTTCGATCCGCCGATTCCACATCTCGACGTTGGCCTGCTCGAATGCGCCCTTGCCGAACAGCGCCGGCTCCGGATGGAGCAGTTCGAAGTAGCGGCAGATCGCGACGCTCTCGGCCAGGTGTCTGCCGTCGTCAAGCTCGAGCACGGGAATCCCGCCGAGCGAGTTCTTCTTCAGGAACTCCGGTTGGCGGTTGACGCCTTTGAAGATATCTACTTCCTCGAACGGGACGCTGAGTCCTTTCTCCGCGAGGAAAACGCGCACGCGGCGTGGATTGGGCGCGAGTTTGTAATCGTAAATTTTCATTCGATTCTCCTCAGTTCGGTTTTTCGCGGCGCGAGTCAGTCGTGCTTGATGAAAACTGTTCGCACGTTGCCGATGTAGATTGGGCAGTCTCGGGCGGGCACAAAGCTGGATTGCCCGCGGCTGTAAAGAGCAACGAAAATGAAGATGAGTGACAGCACTACCAATTCGGAAAGCAGCAATAGCAGCAATCCGGTTACATAGGTGGCCCATCCCGGGATGCTCAGGTTGGTGGCTACTTTGACTATGAAGGCGGCAACTATAAGGATCGTCGTCAGGACGCCGAACACGCCGCACGAAATCAGCAGGCGAACTCCCACGGTGTCGCCGAAGACCGACATCGCGCTGAGGCCATGAATCACCAGCCCGACGAATCCCATCCTCGATTCACCGGCGAAACGTTTCGAACGGTCTATCGGAACGGTCGAATAGGGCATTCTCATTTTTACGACCGTCGCGGCGTAGTGATTCCAGAGATCGGACGTGACCACCAATCGTTCGAGGAACGCAGCAGGCAAAACGCTGAAGTTGCCGAAACGGGGATCGAATCCCACAACCACGCGGTGGATGGTTCGGTAGAGCTTGTAGAAGAACTTGAAGACAACGCCCTCGGCGCGGAGTCGCCGCGCGGCGAAAATCACTTTGCGGTTGCCTTCGGCGACGAACTTTTCAAGCAGGCGGGGAATGTCGGAGGGCGCATCTTCGCCGTCAGAGTCCATCACGACCACCGGGGTGGTAATGCCGCTTTGCTGCAAGTGAACTAGACCTACACATAGGGCGCGCTGATGCCCAAGGTTGGTTCTCAATTCCACGCTCTGGATCTGTTGGATGTTCTGTGGCGGAGTCGCGGGAAATTGGTCGGGCACGCGCTCGAGCGAGCCGTCATCGACAAGGATGATCTGAGCTGTCAACCCGTGCTGGCCGAAGACGGAATCGAGCCGCTCGACAAGAAACCCAGCCGCAGCCCAGTCGTTGAAGACCGGCATCAAGATAGTAAGTGGAAGCAACGAGAGAAATTCTGCACGAGGACTACTGCCAGATGGATGTAGAGTCGGCGGCGCTGAAGACACGATCGGCAGAGTATATGCCGCGAAAGCGCTTGCCAACTCATCGGCGATAAGCCGCTTGCCCGCGTTCTAAAACCACGTAGAATTGCTGCGGGTCTGAATCGGGGAGCCAGGATTGTTTCGGCCTCTACGCCAAAGTCTCAAAGCTTTGATTGCCTGGGTTGCTGAAGCGCCTTGGCTGAACCGCGAGCGCCTGCGGATTTATCCGAAAATATTTCTCGTCGCCTATGCTTTGACCTTCGCCGGGCTGGTGATTGGATCGCGCGGGATCGTAAGCCGCCAAGGGAAACCTATCGGCGTTGATTTCCAGGTCAATTGGGCGGCCTCCAAAATGGCGCTCAGCGGGCAATCGTCCGCCGTCTATGACATCAAGCGTTTCCACGCCGTGGAAGAAGAGGGCGTTGGGCATCGGACTTTCATAGCGCCGATGATTTACCCGCCAACCTTTCTCGTAATTGCTCTGCCGACCGCGCTTCTGCCCTATCTATGGGCGCTTCTTATATGGATGACCCTAACCTTCTCGGGCTATTTGCTGGTGCTTCGGAAAATCATTCCGCGCGCCGAGACGTTCTGGCCGGCACTGGCTTTCCCCGGCGCGTTCGCCAATCTGATGAACGGACAAAACGGCCTTCTTGCATTTTCCCTGCTAGGCGGCGCGCTGCTGACGCTCGAAAGCAGCCCAATTCTGGGCGGTGTGTTTTTTGGTCTTTTGTCGTACAAGCCGCCGATGGGAGTGCTGGTGCCAATCGTGTTGGCTGCCAGCGGTCGATGGCGCGCTTTTTTCGCTGCCGCGATCACCGCAACCGCCCTTGCCGGGATCTCACTTGTGATGTTCGGGGCCGAAACCTGGCGAGCCTTTCTCAACACGCTTGGATTTACCCGGCACTTCGTCCTTGAACGCGGCGAGGTGCAATTTTATACGATGCAAACAGTCTTTGCCGGGGTGCGCCTGATAGGAGGAGGGATCTCGGTCGCGTACCTTGTGCAAATCGCGGTCGCCGCTCTCGTTGCTGCGATAGTGGTGTGGATCTGGCGACAAAAAATTCAGTTCGAGCTCAAGGCCGCAGCCTTGGCGACCGGGATCCCGCTGGTATCGCCGTATATTATCTACTACGACCTCGTGGTGCTCGCGCTGCCGATTGCATGGCTTGCGCTTGAAGGTCGCCGCTCAGGGTTTCTTCCGTTTGAAAAATCGCTCCTGGTCATCGCGTGGTTACTTCCGCTGATGTGCGAACCTATCGCACGATCGACGTCCGTCCCGCTAACCCCACTGATATGCGTTCTGTTGCTCGCGTTCATAGCGCGCCGCTCGACGATGGCAGCGTCAGAGCGGAGTCATCTTAGTAGTTCTTCCCTAAGTCCAGCCGATGCATCATTGGAGGCAGGCTGATGACGCTGGCATCGATGCGTGAGGCTGTGCCCGAGCCGGTCGTGAAGCCGCCCGCGTCGATGTCGCTGTTTCGTTATTCACCCGGACTCATACTCATATGCATTGCGATTGCCGATTCGATTCGCCGGCCTGATCCGGACTTGTGGGGTCATGTTCCTTTCGGGCAGGCCGTCTTAAGACTGCATCACCTGGTATTGCAGGATCCTTACTCGTATTCGGCGGCGGGACATGGCTGGAACAACCACGAGTGGCTCACCGAAGTGCTGATGGCGGCAATCTTCAACCATGCCGGCGTCTTCGGGCTCATCATTCTGAAACTCGCGTGCTCTACGGTCGTGATCCTCGCGCTCGCCGCGGCGATTGCCGAAACCGAATCGTCGACGCTGGTTCAATTTGCAGTTCTGATTGGGTCGGCGGTGGTAATCAAACCGCAACTGCAGTTTCGTCCGCAATCATTCACCTTCGCACTGATTGCGGTGCTCATCTGCATTCTTACCCAGGACGCTTATCGACGAACCGGACGCTTATGGCTCGCGATTCCGATCTTCGCACTATGGGCCAACCTGCACGGCGGATTCATCATGGGCATCGCAGCGCTTGGCACTTACGCCGCAGTGTCGGGATTGCAGGAAGTTATCGCGGGCGGTGGCTACGATCGAGCGCTAAGGCTGAGCGCAATCACTGTGGCTTCGATTCTCGCCACGCTCGCGACGCCGTACGGATATGGGACGTGGCAAACAGTGGGCCACGCGCTGCACAATCCGTATACGCGGGCCGTGATCGTCGAATGGCAGCCACTCGTGTCCGCCGCGCTCGCACACTGGCGAGAGCACCAGTTCATCGTTTCGAACTATGACATCGGAATCGCGATGATGGCGCTGACCGCCGTCGTGTGGGCGTTGACGATTGAGGCGGTCGATCTGCCGCTAGTCGCGATAGCCGTGGTAATGACGATCGCGGCGTTTATTTCGACGCGCAATCTGCCGATCGCGATGATCGCGATGGCGGCGCCGCTCGCGCGTCACCTACCGCGGGCGTGGCATTCGATTGTGCCTGCGAAGAACAGCGCGCCGCCGCCCCAGCCTTCGGGATGGATCAACCAAACGATTCTGATCGCGCTGTCGATTGTGTTTTTCGTTCAGAACGGATTCTTCACGCGCACGCTGGTAGCTGCCGATCCATACCCGGCGAGCGCGTCCGAGTTCATGAAGCAGCACCAGCTCCAGGGCAACATCCTGAGCACATTCGAATGGGGCGAGTACCTTATCTGGAACATGGCGCCGGCGTCGAAGGTGTTCATCGACGGGCGTTACGATACGGTCTTTCCGTACGAGATTATTTACAAATTCGCGCTGTTCAATTTCAATTTGCCGGGGGGCGATGCGGTGCTATCCGAATTCCCCACCGACTTCGTGCTGATCAAGCCCGAGTCCCCATCGCAAAAGCTGATGGACGCGCAGGCGAACTGGAAACTGATCTACAGCGACTCTTCGTCGCGCCTTTACGCACGGCAGGAATCCGTGGCAGCAAAAATACCGCGAGTGCCCATTACAGGCATCGCGCAACCCGGTCTATTTCCGTAGAAGACAGCGGCCGCGTTACATCGGATAGTCGGTCGGCCACTGCTCTTGCAGATCGCGGTCGATCGCGCGGCGCGGTTTCTGGAAAAAGCGGTCCGAGTGCCAAGTCGGCCGAAATTTCAGGAAGAGGCGGCTCAGCACTCCAGGGTGCGAAGGTCTTGCCTGGTTAATCTCATGTTCCGATGAGCGGAGTCCATTCGACACATTTGGCAGCATCTTCGCGCCCTCCCCAGGTGCGTTAATACTTACATCCCGCCCATCCGAACCGCCTCTCCTTGGTCGAAGAGGGGAGCAATCAATGTGCCACGAGTCATGGATCAATTGTGTACTGAATAGCTGTACGCCTACTCCAACACGTCAACTAAATACTACAAATTGTAGAGCTAGTGCAACATTTTTTGTCGCTGACGCTACTTATTCCGTTCCCCGGATGGCGCAAGTGAGCAGACGCCGCGCGGCGTATACCTCGATCCACCATTTCAAAACTCCAGGAAATGGGTCTAACCGTGCGTCAGTGTAGCTCGTATCGAGCCGCCGCAAGGCGTTTGGCGAGAATGTGGAGAACGAGCGCGACAAAGTATTGCCGCTGCGATGTCAAAACTCGGGCGATTGGCTTGCGGCCAGCTTCCTTTAGATCGAATCGGTGCTCGCTGGTTCTGCGATCACCTTGTTCTCGAGCTGGCCGATCTTCTCGATCTCGATTCGAACCACGTCGCCAGCCTTCAGCCATTTGGGCGGATTCATCGCGGCCGCGACTCCGCCCGGCGTGCCGGTCGAAACGATCGTCCCCGGTAGCAACGTGAACACCGTCGAGAGCGTCTCGATCTGCGCGAAACAGTCGAAGATAAGATTCTTCGTGTTCGAATGCTGACGCTGTTCGTCGTTCACGAACGTTTTCAGGTCCAGCTTGTGCGGGTCTCCAATCTCGTCCGGCGTTACGATCCACGGACCAATCGGCCCGTGAGTGTCGAACGACTTGCCGAGCGTCATCGTTGGCGAACGCCGCTGCCAGTCGCGGACGCTGACATCGTTGACGATCACGTATCCCGCGATCACTTGGTGGGCGCGATCGCGCGGCACATGACGGCATCGCCGGCCAATCACGAAGCCGAGCTCGCCCTCGTAGTCCAGCGCCGACGACGCGCGCGGCAGATGGATCGGATCGCCAGGCCCGGTCACGCAGCTCGATTGCTTGTTGAAGAACAGCGGAAACTCGGGAGGCTTCATTTTGGTTTCTTCGACGTGGTCCGCGTAGTTGAGCCCGATCGCGAGAAACTCCGGCGGGCGGGCGATCGGCGCCTCGAGCTTGACGCTCTTGAGCGGGATTCGATGCGCGGAATTTTTCACCGCGCCCTGTGCGCGATCGATCGCACGCGGACCCGCGACGAGAAACGCAATCATCTCGCGCGGCAGCTCCGTAACCGCCGCTGCAAGGTCAACTATCGAGTCCTCGACCACGACGCCTATCCGCGTCGTGCCGCCATGGGTGAAGGTCGCAAGTTTCATTCGACTCCAGCCGCTCCGCTTCGTTCGGTGAAAACTATTTTCATGTTCGTGCCCACAGATTCACTGGGTAGAGGGCTTATCGGTCACCTTCTTCCTTCTTTTCACTGCGCTCCCGTCGCCACGGGCGGATTATCGGTTGCCAACCAGCCGCCGCATCGTCTCGGGATCGAGGCCCTTGGTGACGTCGTATCGCTTCAGATCAGCCTCAGGCACGCCGGCGTGAAAGTCGCGCGCAAGATCGTCGGGATTGAAGCTCACGCCAATCGGATTCTTCTGCATCGCGTCGGTCTGGAAAAATCCCTTCAGCTCTTCGACCGAATCGAAATTGTCGATTTGCAGCTCGACCCGATTGCCGTCGGGATCGCGATAGTACATCGAGGTAGTCGGTCCGTGATTGATCGTCACGACCGGCAGGATACCGGCCTGCTTCAGCCGTTCGTAGGTGTAAACCAGGTCGCCGAGATTCGCGTAGGTATATGCGAGATGGTCCAGCCCGACTGAGTGGCACGGTTTGTCCTCGAGCCCGGGCACGGCGGCGATCGCAATCCGATGATGCTCATCGTCGTAGGTCATGAACGCGAGCATGCCGTTGCTATGGACGATTTCGGCCTGCAGCACGGTAGTGTACCAATCGACCATCGGCTGGAATTGCTTGGTGGCGAGTACAGCGTGCGCGAATTTTGCGGGCACCACGCGCCGGGTTCCATTTCCATTGCCATTGACGGCTGAGCTTGCGGGCATAAGCGAGTCCTCCTTCGACGGCGATTCGATCCGGTGCGGCCAGCGTCGCTACCCTCTTATTGCAGTGATCGACCCGCCGGACAAGGCGAGCGAGGGAGTTTTCGCGTACAAAAGAGGACCGCCCGCCGATGCGTGCCCCCCTTAAGGAACGCATCGACGGACGGTGGGACTTGGGAAACTTTCTAATTCCCCGGCTCGCTCTTAATTTTCCTGGCGGGGGCTCCGTTCATCACAGAAACTCCCCGCCAGGGCGCGCTCGGGGGATTGACGCCTTTACAAAAGGAACCAGCAGCTTGCGGCTGCGATGTAGAAAACGGCGACTGCCACCAATGCGAAGACCGCGATCTCGTCGAGTTGGTCGCCGAGCCGGGTCTTGAGCTCTTTGGCCGGCCGCTCGCCGTCAGTCGGGGCGAAATGTTCGTGATATAGTGTTGAAAGCATCACCGTTCTCCTGTTCGTTAGCCCCTTCATTCAAATAGGCGTTACGTTCGATTGAACAATTTGTTCAATGCGCTGAACGAGCGATGGGGATGTCGATAAGTAATCGAAAAATAAGGAGATTCGCCGCCTTCGGCTTCTTGTGTCCATCTTCTTTGTGTCATTCAGTGGGGCGGGGCGCCGTGCCCGCCATCGACGCACGGGCGTCCCCGCCCACCCCTACCGACGAATGCTGCCGGGTATGTCGGCAACCTTGAAGAGAGGGCGGGCACGGCGGGCCGCCCCACTGAATGACACAAGACGAGGCAATCCAGACTTCGCTTCCCGCGCAGGCAATCTTGTACCGTTGGCCTACAATCGGCACAGTCATCCTAGAGGACGCGGCGTGACCAGGAACGGGAACTTTTTCAATCTCTACAATCACGATTTCATCAGAATCGCGGTTGCAGTGCCGCCCGTTCGCGTCGCCGACCCTGGTTACAACAGCGAACAGACCATCGCCCTGATTCGCGACGCCGCCGAGCGCAGGGCGGTAGTCGCGCTGTTCCCCGAATTGGGGCTGAGTGCGTATTCGTGCGACGACCTCTTTCAGCAGCGCGCGCTGCTCGACGCATGCCTCGACGCCATCGCCGCGGTGGTCGAGGCCTCCACTAAGCTCTCGATCGTCACCGTGGTCGGCGCGCCGCTCCAAATCGACAATCATCTATATAACTGCGCGATCGTCATTCATCGCGGCAAGATTCTCGGCGTCGTGCCCAAGACCAATCTTCCCAACTACCGCGAATTCTACGAGCCGCGCCAATTCACCTCGGCCGACGCCGCAACCCGCGACGAGATTGATCTCGCCGGCCATCGCGCGGTCCCGTTCGGCAACCACCTCATCTTCCAGCATGAGGATCAGCCGCTGCTCACCTTCCATGCCGAAATTTGCGAAGACCTGTGGGTGCCGATTTCGCCGTCGTCGTACGCGGCGCTCGCCGGCGCGACGGTGCTGCTCAATCTGTCGGCGTCGAACATCACGATTGGTAAGGCCGACTACCGCCGCGCGCTGGTCGCCAGCCAGTCCGCGCGATGCCTCGCCGCATACGCATACTCCGCGGCCGGGGTCGGCGAATCGACCACCGACCTCGCTTGGGACGGTCACGCGTTGATCGCGGAGAACGGCAACATCCTCGCCGAGTCCGAGCGTTTCAAGGATCAGCCGCAGCTGGTCTGCGCGGAACTCGATCTCGAACGATTGTCGCAAGAGCGGATGCGCCAGAACACGTTCGGCGACACCGCTCAGCGCGAGCACGATCGAATCCGGCGCTTTCGGCGGATCGCATTTTCATGCGAGTTGCCTCGACGCGCGAAGATGCCGCTCCAGAGGCAATACGAGCGCTTTCCGTATGTGCCATCGGATCCCGCGACCCGCGACGAGCGATGCGCCGAAGTTTTCGACATCCAGGTCCAGGGACTCGCGACCCGCATCCGCTCGACCGGCCTGGAGCGCGTCGTCATCGGAGTCTCCGGTGGAATCGATTCAACCCACGCGCTGCTGGTATGCGCACGCGCGATGGATCGTCTTGGCACCCCGCGCAAAAATATTCTCGCCGTCACGATGCCCGGCTTCGCCACCACCGAGCGTACTCTCGAGCAGGCGCGCCGCCTGATGAAGTCGCTCGGCGTCTCGACCGACGAAATCGACATTCGGCCCAGCTGCATGCAGATGCTCAAGGACATCGGGCATCCGTACGCCGAGGGCAAACAGGTTTACGACGTCACTTTCGAGAACGTGCAGGCCGGCGAGCGCACCAGCCATCTTTTTCGATTGGCCAATCTGCGCGGCGGTCTGGTCGTCGGTACTGGCGACCTGAGCGAGTTGGCGCTCGGATGGTGCACCTACGGCGTCGGCGATCACATGTCGCATTACAGCGTCAATGCGAGCGTGCCGAAAACCCTTATCCAGCACGTCATCCGATGGCTCGCACAGACTGAAAGCCTCGGCCGCGAGACCAGCTCGACGCTGCTCGAGATTCTTGCGACGCCTATCAGTCCCGAGCTGATTCCCGGCACGTCGGAGGACGGCCATTCGACTCACGACACCGAGGCGACCATCGGGCCCTACGAGCTGCACGATTTTTTTCTCTACTACACGTTGCGCTTCGGATATCCGCCGCCGAAGGTCGCCTTCCTCGCCTACAATGCGTGGCGCGACAAGAACGCCGGCGAATGGCCGGACATCCCGCTCGATCGCCGCAACCAGTACGACCTCGCGACTATCAAAGGGCACCTGCACACCTTCCTTTACCGGTTCTTTCAGTTGAGCCAGTTCAAGCGCAGCACGATTCCCAACGCGCCCAAGGTCGGTTCGGGTGGATCGTTGTCGCCGCGCGGCGACTGGCGGGCGCCGTCGGACAGCGAAGCGACCGCATGGCTCGAGCAATTGAAGTCGATCCCCGACAAAGATTAATCTCCCCATCGAAAATTCTCTTTTCAGTGATTTTGATCGAGGGGCAGACCGCGATGCCTGCTCTGAAGGAGTGAGATGCTGAAAGCTTTGCGAACGACACTTGCTTTGATTGCGACGATCGCTGCGATTGCCGCGCCTGCGTATTCCCAGGAATCTCCGAAACCGCAGGAATCGCCGTGGGCGATGCGCGCGCCCGCCGCCGTGCCGCACGGCGTGCCGACTCTATCGGCCCAGCAACGCGCGGCCATCGAGGCGGCCGAGAAGGGAACCCCCGCGCAACAGGTGTTCGCGCACAAGGTGGCCGACATTATGCACCGGAAGGACTACGGCGCGATGAAGCAACTGTTCGCGCCGTCTACCTTGAAGTGCATCGGCAAGAATGAAGATTTTCTTCAGGACCGGATCAAGCGGCAGTTAGAGCTTCCGATCAGCCGGCAATTCAAGTTGAAGATTACCAAGCTGCCCCCAAATATTGTGGGCCAGTCGAAATACGCGACCTACCCGATGCTGCCGACGCATCTGATGGGCATGGATTTCACCGCCGACGACGGCAATCACGACACCGTAAACCTCCCCATCGGCGAGGAAGATGGAAACTGGTACGAAGCGCAACCGTGCCCAACCGCAGCCGGGATGGAGCGGTTTGCCAAGCTGCAACATATGAAGGCGGTGCGGCGCGAACATGCAAAACAGGCGGTCACCCAGGTCAAGGATCCGGTCAAGTCGCAGTTGCTCGCGCTGATCGGCAAGCACGACAGCGTCTCCGCGTGGAGGCTTTGCATGAGTTCGCTACATTACGATTTCCCAACCTGCCGCGGAGTCGTTTCGATCCTCGCAGGCGACCCGGACTACGAGTAGCACCTTGAAAATCGGACTTCATCTGCCGCAGATCGGTGCCTCAGCGAAAGAAATCGCAGACGCCGCCGTGCGCGCCGAACAAGCCGCCTACGAATCCATCTGGGTCAGCGATCACATGGTGGTGCCCGAGTCGGGCGGACGCCTCCCGCCAATCGAAATACTGGAACCGATCGCGACGCTCGCGTACGTCGCCGCCGTCACCAGTCGAATCAAGCTCGCCACCAGCGTTATCGTCGTGCCGTATCGCAACGCGATTCATCTTGCCAAGGAACTTGCCACACTCGACCGGCTGTCGTCGGGTCGCGTCATCGCGGGAGTCGCCAGCGGATGGCTCGAAGCTGAATTCCGCGCACTCGGCGTATCCTTCGAAAAGCGCGGCGCGTACACCGACGAGGCAATCGCGCTGATGCGCGCGGCGTGGTCGTCCGCCGTTCCCGAATTTCACGGCGAGTTTTTCGATCTCACCGGCATGCGCTTCGGCCCGCGCCCCGCAGCCGGCAACATCCCGATCTGGGTCGGAGGCATCAGCCGCCGCGCAATCCGCCGCGCCGTCGAGTTGGGCGACGGATGGCATGGAACGCGGATGAATCCCGACCAGGTCGCGGAACGTATCGGATGGATTCGCGATCTCGCCGCGCGCCGCGGCCGCAACCTCGACGCCTTCGCAATCAGCCACCGCGTGTACCTCGGCTTCGCGCCGAAATGGACCGACACCGGCGGCTACGTCGAAGGCATCCTGGCGCCCCCCGCCGAGATCGCCGACTACCTGAACCGCTTCGCCGCAATCGGCGTCGACGAAATCCTGATAAGCCCCCTTGGCACCGACCCCCTCGCAAAATTCCTCGACCGCTTCGAAACCGAAGTCCGCCCCAACCTCGCGTGAGGGGGCGTTGACTTGCTCGTGCTGCGACTGCTCTGTAAACTCGTGTCGCTTTCACTAGCGATGTAAGGGGTTCTGACGTTTAGGGTAATCGACGCATCGTCTGTGTCTCTCGCACCGTTGCAATTCGTGGAAAGACAGGCTTGACGACATCCACCATAGTCGCCTCCAAGGCGGTTGGCCGGCCCGACGCCCTCGCCGACACTCGCGCCGTCGCAGCACCGCAGAGCACGCTGCGCGCCTATTTCTCGATGCTCGTGAACGTCTCGCGCTGGCATCTCATCGGCGTGATTGTCGTAACGGTGCTGTTTTCGCTGAGCGAGGGCATCGGCATCGCGCTGCTGCTTCCTACTCTGCAAATCGCGGGCTTCAATATGGCGGGGCAGGGCGAGGCGGGACGTTATGCAGCGATGCTTTCGAATGCGTTCGTCGCGATCGGACTGCATCCGACGCTGATTCTTCTGCTGGGCGTCTTCGTGACGCTGGTCGGCGCGCGCACGGTGCTCGGACAAATCCAGAGCGTGTGGATGTACGCAGTGCAGCAGGAAATCGAGCATCACCTGCGCCGCCGCATCTACCATTCGATCGCCGACGCGAACTGGCTGTTCGTATGCCGCAGCCGTGCGACCGATTTCACTCACGCGCTGACCCATGAAATCTACCGCATCGGCAACGGCACCAACGTCGCGCTCGTATTCGCCGGCGAAGTCGTCCTCGGGATGCTCTACATGGCGATTGCGTTCGCGCTGTCGCCCGGGATGACCGCGTTGGTGCTGATCTCCGGCGCGATGCTGACGTTTGTCTTTCGCGGACGCACGCATGCGATCGAAACGCAGGGCGAGGAAGTCTCGAGCACCAACAAATCGCTCTACGCCGCCACTATCGAGCACTTGCAAAGTCTCAAAGCGGCCAAGACTTACGGCGCCGAGGAGCGCAATTTTTCGATCTTCTCCGACCTCAGCGCCGATGTCGTCCGCGCCAACGTGGACGGCGCCCGTCAACAGGCAGTCGCCGCGACCTGGTTCGAACTCGGCTCGGTCGTAATTCTCGCGGTGGTATTGTTCGTGTCGATTCGAGTGCTGGCAGTGCCGCCCGCGTCGATTCTCATCCTGTTGCTGCTGTTCGCGCGCGTGATGCCGCGAATCATGAGCGGCCAGAGCCACTATCGCGCCTTCGTCAACTCGCTGCCGTCGTTCGCCAACCTGCTCAGCATCGAAGCGCGATGCAGCGCGGCAGCCGAGCCTGCGGCGCATCCGCACGATCGGATGTCGCTCACCCGCGAACTCGCCGCGGAAAAAATCTCGTTCACCTACAGCGAAGGGCGCGTGGCCGCGGTGCGGGATTTGAGCCTGGTGATTCCGGCGGGTAAAGTCGTCGCGCTGGTCGGACCGTCGGGCGCAGGCAAGAGTACTATCGCCGACATCCTGATGGGCCTGGTCCTGCCTGACTCGGGGACGCTCAAACTCGACGGCCGGCCGCTCGGACCCGAAGGCGTGCGGGGATGGCGCGATCAAATCGGCTACGTGGCGCCCGATACGTTTCTGTTTCACGACACGATTCGCGCGAACCTCAAATGGGCGCGGCCGGACGCCAGCGAAGACGAAATGCTCGAGGCGTTGCGGCAGGCGTCGGTGCTCGATTTCGTCGCCGGTCTGAAAGACGGACTCGATACCGTCGTTGGCGACCGCGGCATGATGGTCTCGCAGGGCGAGCGTCAACGCCTCGCACTCGCACGCGCATTCCTGCGCCGCCCTTCGATGCTGATTCTCGACGAAGCGACCAACAGCCTCGATTCCGAAAACGAAGGACGTGTGCTCGACGCGATCGAAAGCCGCCGCGGCGAACTCACCGTCGTGCTGATCGCGCATCGCCTCTCGACCATCCGATGGGCCGACCTGATCTACGTGATCGAAGGCGGCAAGGTGGTCGAGTCGGGCGACTGGTCGTCCCTGAGCGCATTGCGCGACGGCCGCTTCCGCGCGCTGTGGGAAGCACAAAGCCTTACCATCTAGCGCGGTAGGCGCCCGCTGTTGACAACTCTCACAGCGGCGCGCGATTCCGGCCGTCACGTCACATTCTATTAATCCCTGACTAATTGTTCCGACATATGCCTCGACTAGGGTGACGCCGTTCGTTGGGACGTAGGTGTCTGCGTACGCACGCATTCGGACGCCGCCCAGCGACGCCATAGATCGCTCTTGTGGGAGGGGACATGAAAATTCGATCGGGTATTTCGTCGTTTCTGTTGCCGGCTGTTGCCGTCATCGCGCTGTTTGTGAGCGGATGCGCGCAAGAACGCGAGTTGGGGAGGTGCACGGTTTACGGCGCCGCTTTGGGTGCGCTGGTCGGCACTGGCGCCGGCTTCGGTATTGGCGAAGCCAGCGGAGGCAAGGACGGCTCGCGCTCGCGGCAAATCGCCGGAGCAGTAGCGGGAGCGGGAATCGGCGCGGTAATCGGTGGAGTCGCGGGTCACTATCTTTGCGATCCGATCGTTCAGCCGCCGCCTCCGCCACCTCCTCCACCGCCGCCTGTCCTTCCTCCTCCACCGCCGCCTGTCGCGGTCAAGGAGAAGCTGGTGCTCCGCGGCGTACACTTTGATTTCAACAAGTCGAACATCCGTCCCGGCGATGCGGCCGTGCTGGACGAAGCCGCGTCAACTCTCAAGGCCAATCCCGACGTTGACATCGACGTCAACGGCTATTGCGACGCAATCGGCGGCGTCGAGTACAACCTGAGGTTGTCCGACCGGCGCGCTGATTCGGTTGTGGATTACCTCGCCCGCGCCGGCGTCAACGAGAGCCGGCTACATCCGCACGGCTACGGCAAAACCAACTTCGTGGCGACCAACGACAATGCTGAAGGACGCGCACAGAATCGCCGCGTCGAACTGGTCCCCGAACAATAACCGCATACGAAAGAGCGGGGCGCTCGCAATCCAGCGAGCGCCCCGCAACTGCGCCGGTTACTTGTATTTCAGAGGGGGTCGCGGATTCTAATTCCCGGAATCCGGACGAAATTCAGATCATGCGTCCAAATTTCGCGCGCACCCGAGTTCGCCGCGATCAAGGCGATCTGAAGATCAAAGATTCGGGCGCCGCTCACTGACATTCGCACGGCACGTTGCAGAAAATCCTCGGCGAAGCCGGCTTCCGGCAACCAAATCTTCATTTCCGCATTTTCGACCAGAACCCGGATGAACGACGATGCCTGTGCGACTGTCGAAGGTCCGCCCACCGATTTTGGATGAGTTACGATGCTCCAGAACTCCCCTATCACGGGTAAGCTGATTCCCCATCCGTCAGTATCGTTCGCCGCTCGCTCCAAGGCTGCGCGCGCCCGTCGGTGTTCGGGCACAGCGCTTCGATGCGCATACACAAGAACGTTGGTATCTACAGCGATCAGGCTTCGTCCTTAAGCCACTCGTGCATCTTCGCTCTATCCTTGAGGTCAAGACCAGGCGGTAGTCCTCCTGCGACCGTTACCAAACGGAACTTCTTCCGCTTGGGCCGCCGTTTCGACTCTTGGAGCCGCAGGCGAATGCCGTCCGCGATTAGTGCTCGAAGTGGCTGGCGTAGTTCTGCCGCCCGCTTCTTTGCCTCAATCAGCAGCTCATCCGGCACATCGATAGTTGTCTTCATACATAAAACCATAAAGCAATCTTTATGGGCAGACAACCGTCATCGGAAGGCGGTCGCCATCAACGGTGAACTCGTCGGATGGCGCGTGGTGCGAGAGGGGGGACTTGAACCCCCACGCCTTGCGGCACTGGATCCTAAGTCCAGCGCGTCTGCCATTCCGCCACTCTCGCGCGAGTTAGAAAATATTGGAAAACACTCTCGCGTTGAAGGGGCGTTGTTCCGCCTTATCTATCGCGAGGCGCTTTGCTTCTCGCCGCTCGACTACTCACTGGATGACTTGCTGCGTCGGAGTTGGTCCAGCTTTCGGGGTTGCCCGGATGTGCTCGAACACCGTCTTGTTCGCGGTCGAGAGCTGCCCCAGCGCGGTCAGGATTCTTTGCGACATTTCGTCGGTCGCCGTCTTGCCGACGCGAAACACCGACGAGTCCTCGTACACTTCGCCCGGCAGCCGGTCCGAATAAATCGTGAACGTGACCGAGACCGCAGACATCGTGCCCGTGAGCTTGCTGTCGATGCCGGGGAGTCCCGTGAACAGATCCACGCACCACAGATGGACGCCGATGCCGAGCGCGTCGGTGTGATCGACCAGCCGATACGCGGCCGTATCGTCGATCTTGTCCTTGAGCGCCGAGCAAAAGTCGCCGCCGACCGGATCGCTGCAGTGACAATCGACAAAAATGCTGAGCTTGGCGTCCGCCGCGTTGCCTGCCGCTCGCGCCTGCGCCGGCAAGATGAAGAGAATCAGTGCGAGTATTCCGATTGAGGATGCGAAGTTGGTCTTCAAAGTAAAATGCAGGGTAGCGGAGTCGCGCCGATCCGGGCAAATGCGCCGTTTTTTAGTATCGCGACATCGGCCTCGTTGAATGATAGTATTGGCGGCTATCTTGATTGAGGAGTTTCAACGTTTAGTGATGTTACTGAAAATGAATCAGCCGGAGAAAAATCGTTTTGAATCCGCGTGGCGTATCGTTTTCGCCACTGCCGCCATCGTGATCTGTGCATCTGTCGCAACCATCCCTCGCGCATGGGCCGACGATCCCAACGCGACGGTGGCCACGGTCGGCGATCACAAAATCACCAACAAAGATCTCGACGCCAAGGTGCAACCTCAGATACTGCAGATGCGGGCGGCGCTCGAGAAGCGGGTCGATCAACTAATCGCCGACAAGTCCTTCGATATCAGGCGTCAGACGCTCGAATCGATGACCGACGACTACCTGGTTCAGCAGGCCGCCGATAAGGAAAAGCTGACGGTTCCGGAATACCTCAAGAAACAATTCTCCGGAAAAGACGCGGTCACCGACGCCGAGGCCAAAGCCTTCTACGACAAGAACAAGGGACCTGGAACCGCGCCGTACGACAAGATCAAACCTGAACTGATGCAGATGATGAATCGCCAGGCGCTGATGGACCGCCTGCGCAAGGACCAGCCGGTCAAGATTCTGCTTGAGCCCAAGCGCGTGGTGGTTGACAGCGGCGGCCACCCGGCGCTCGGCGCCAAGGACGCGCCGATCACGATCGTCGAGTTCACCGATTTTCAGTGTCCCTACTGCAAGGCGAGCGAGGCCACTCTGAAACAGTTGCGCGATAAGTACGGCGACAAGATTCGCCTCGTGCACATGGACTTCCCGCTTCCGTTCCACTCGCACGCGATGGACGCCGCCAAGGCTGCGCGATGCGCCAACGATCAGGGCAAGTTCTGGCAATTCCACGACTCGCTGTTCGCCAATCAGAGCAAGCTCGCTCCCGATGATCTGAAGGCCACCGCCAAAACGCTCGGCATGAATTCCGCCAAGTTCAACGCGTGCTTCGACCAAAAGGACAAATACGACAGCGAGATCAAAGCCGACCAGGCCACCGGCCAGAGAGTCGGGGTCGATGGAACCCCGGCATTCTTCATCGACGGGCGTCCGCTGACCGGCGCGCAGCCGATGCCGAAGTTCGAAGAACTCATCCAGGACGAACTGCAAAACCCGAGCAACATCAAGCAGGCGTCGGCGAAGTAAATAATTTTAGAGGTGCGGGACCGCCGTGCCCGCGATTTCGACGCGAGGAACCAAGTCCGGCGCCCGGCTCGATGCTGGCGCCGGATTTTTATCGGACGTTAGGTACTTACGCCTTTGCGCTCGGGCGGCTCGATACCGCCTGATGCCATCGCGCGAGATTCTTCTGATTTTCCTGGATCCTGATTTGCGTGGTGCGCCCGAAATCGATTCCGATCAACGCAGTGATATCCGCGATCGTGTAGCGCGGTCCTGCGATGAATTCGCGATCGGCCAGCACGGAGTCGAGCCATTCGAGTCGTTTGACCGCCGCGTTCTTGCAAACTTCGCCGTATTCCTTCACTTGCGGGATGCGTCCCTTGAAGAAATCGCTGGTGTTGCGGAACGATCCCGCCGCCATCGACAAAACTTCGAACTCCATCCGCCGATTCCACATCTCGACGACCGCCTTGTCCTTCGCATCGACGCCCATCAGGTGCGGCTCGGGCTTGAGTTCTTCGAAGTAGCGGCAAATCGCGACCGACTCGGCGATGTGCGTGCCGTCGTCGAGTTCGAGCACCGGTATCCCGCCCATCGGATTGATTTTCAGAAACTCGGGCTTGCGATTGTCAGCAGTCGAGATATTGACCTGCTCGAAGGGAACGTTGGTGATGCCTTTTTCCGCGAGGAAGACGCGCACGCGGCGTGGATTAGGAGCTCCGACAAAATCGTAAATTTTCATAGTTGCAATTTAAAACTGTCCGCTGCCGATCGTCAACAGGTAATCGGTTCCCCGTCCCACTATGGGAAGGGTTAGGGGTAGTTCCTACGCCTTCGCGCTCGGACGACTCGATACCGACTGATGCCATCGCGCGAGATTCTTCAGCTCGGGATCCATCGGGACGCCCGCCGCTTGCGCGCCGAAATCGACCGCGACCAGCCCGGTGATGTCCGCGATCGTGAACCGATCGCCCGCGATAAACGGCTTGTTCCCGATTTGCGCGTCGAGCCACTTGAACTGATTCGCCACTGTATCGCGCTGGGTCGCGCCATATTCCGGAAATTGCTGGATGCGAGCCTTGAACAGTTCATTCGTATGCTGAAACGCGCGCGCGGCCGCGGCGAACAAGTTCAACTCGACGCGCCGGTTCCACATCTCGATGAACGCCTGCTCGCGACTGTCCTTGCCCATCAGATTCGGCTCCGGATGCAAGCCTTCGAGGTAGCGGCAGATCGCGACCGACTCGGCGAGGTGGGTGCCGTCGTCGAGCTCGACGAACGGCAGTCCGCCCGCGGGATTCTTCGCGAGCATCTCCGGCGAGCGGTTTTTGCCCGTCGCCAGATCGACTTGCTCCATCGGAATCTTGAGGCCCTTTTCCGCGACGAAAATTCTGAGCCGTCGAGGATTCGGAGCAAAAGCGAAGTCGTATATCTTCATAATGGTTGCAATCTAAAACCAGCGTACGTTGGCGTCAACCTTGAATCGATTACAACGTGCGGCGTCGGTCGATCACGCGGCGCGCCTTGAATTCCGTGCGGGGTAGGGTGCCCGGCGCGACGATCTGTATTCGCGGCCGCAGTTCGCATTGGCGGATGACTTCAGCTTCGAGCCGCGCGCGCAGTTCACTCGCGTGCATTTCATCGACCGGCGCGGACGTCTCGACGACGATCGTGAAGGTGTCCATCACGCCCTCCGTCTCGAGAATGATTTGAAATTCGTTGCCGAGCGCGTCGAAGCCGCGCACGACTTCCTCGATCACGCTCGGAAACAGCTTGAGCCCGCGAATGTTGAGCATGTCGTCGGCGCGCCCGTTGAATCCGCCGCGAGCGCGCGCGAAAGTTCGGCCGCAAATGCACTTGCTGTAGTCGAAAGTCGCAAAGTCGCCGACCAGGAATCGCAATTGCGGCGACCCTTCCGAATTCAGATTGGTCACGACGGTCAATCCGCGCGCGCCCGGCGCCACCGGCTCGAAGGTGTCGGGATCGACGAGTTCCCAAATCTGCAAATCCTCCTGCACGTGCGTGCCGACGAGATCGCGCTTGAGTCCCTCGCGGCAACTGAACGCCCATCCCGCGGGAACCGCTTCGGTACATCCGTAAACGTCGTGCATTTCGGCGTTCCAGGTCTCCTCGATCCGCCTGCGCGTCGATGCGATCCCCGAGGCCGGCTCGCCGCCGCAAATCACTTTTGTGATCGAGCTGGCCGCTGGATCAGCGCCCGCCTCGCGCATCGCTCCCGCCAGGTGCAGCGAATACGACGGCGTCGCGACGAGGATGGTTGGCCGGTAAAGGTCGATCATCTGCAGGCGGCGCTCAGTCGGCACGCCACCGGGCAGGACCGCGACCTTCATCAGGTTGAACGCATGATGAATCGACCAGAAAAAAACGTGCGGATTGTAGTTGGTACAGGTGAGCGCGAGGTCGCCCGCGCGCACGCCCATCGCGTACAACGCGCGCGCGCTGGTCGTCGCCCACAACTCGGCGTCGAGCGCGGTGTAGCGGAACGATCGCGGCGTCGCGGTCGTGCCCGAGGTCGAAAAAATCATCCACCCGCGATTGCGCCAGGTCTTGTCGTCGATCGGCGTGTAGGTTCCCCACGGCCGATTCGCCGCGACGTCGCGCGCCATCTCATCTTTGGTCGTGACCGGGAATTTCGGGAGGTCGGCGACCGTCCTGATGTCGGCAGGCTTGAGCTTCGCGGCTTTGAACTTCGCGCGATAGAACGCGCTGTGCTCGTACAGGTAAGGAATCATCGCGGCGAGCTTTTCTTCCTGGATATCGCGGATTCGCTCGCGCGAGGCGCATTCGAACTGCGGCGCCCAATGACGTTTTGTCGCAGGCTCGCGCATCGCACGCGCGAATTTCTCGAGCACGGCGATCCAGCGTTCGCGCGAGTTGAGCTTTTTCAGGCGAGGCGCTCGCGATGGTAGGCGAGATAGATTGCGGTGCCGATCGAACCCGTCAGGGAAAGAAACAGGTAGATCACGATGAAGCTCTTCGTCGGAGGCGCTAGTTGATGCAGCGACCAGAACAAGACCATGTTCACCGGCACGTAGAACGCATACGCGATCGCAAGCGGCAGCACCCACGCTTGCAGCTTCCAGATTCCGTACGCGTACGTGAGAAGGATCGAGGCCGAAGAGCGGGCCGAGTATCAGGTTGTGCGCGACGCCGCGGAACTTGTGGCCTAGTATCACCAGCCCGCCGACCGCCGGATCGTTGGCGTACTGGAGCGCCTTGGTGAAATCGGAAAGCGCGAGCACGACGAACAGCACCGTCATCACGGTGAGGAACCATCCACGGCGGGAGGAGGATTTGTTTGCCATGCGCGGGAAGCTAGTCGCGCGCGCATTCAGATTCAAGCTGGAAAAATGACGGCCGGAGTGTCGATGCTCCGGCCGCCATTCGAATCAATTCAGTTCAGCGTTCAGCCCTTCAGGAACTTCCGGATGGCGCCGACCAGCGCTTCCTGCTGCTCGTACATCACCATGTGTCCGGCGTTCTTGATCAGCTCGAGCTTGCAGTTCTTGATCCGGCTGGTGAATTCCTTCGCATAGACCGGCGGGATCAATTTATCGTCGTCGCCCCACAGCAGCAGCGTCGGCGCTTGAATCCGATACGCCCGCTTCTTGAGCCCGCGATCCGGGATCGGCCACAGGAATTTGCTGGCGGTCGCAAACCGCTTCACCCGCTCGACGTACATCGTCTCGAGCGCTTTGAAGTCCGTCGGTATCGCGGTCATCATCTGCGCCGCCGGCGAATTGGGATCGTGGAACAGCAGCGGCGCGATCTCGGTGAGTTGCGCGGCAAATAGGTCGGCGATCGGATGCTCGTCGATCCAGAAACCGGCCGGGGAGATCAGCACCAGCTTCTTCGCGCGATGCACGTCGAACGCCGCGACCTCCGCCGCGAGCATCCCGCCCATCGAATGGCCGACGATGTTCGCTGTCGGGATTTTGAGTTCATCCATCAGCTCGTGGAAGAACAGCACCGCGTCGGCGATATCATCTATATGCTCGTTGCCAGTCGATTCCGCGTATCCCGGGAACTGCGGCGCATAGACTTTGAAGGTCTTGCCGAGCTCCTCGAGGAACGGCTCCACCGGCATCAGTCCGCCCGCGCCGTGGATAAACAGGAGCGGCTCGCCGCTGCTGCCGTAGGTCTGCATCTCGAGCGAGAATTTTCCGTCTAGAAGTTTCTGAGTGGTGTTCATTTCGCGCTCCGAACCTCCGCCGAGGCCGACGCACTCGCGCGCACCGTTCCATTTGTTTCGCGCTTGTCGAAATGCACCGAACTCGGCACCGCGAAATCCGCCTGCGGCAGGTCACGCTTGGGCGACCATCGATCCTCGAAGTTGCTCCACAGGTCGCGCATGTGCGGCATGACTTCGGTCGCGAACAGGCTGGTGCTCTTGCGCACCAGTTCCGGCGGCATCGATCCGATCTGCTGCAGGATCATCAGATGCCCGCAATTGAGCGACTTCATCGCCTCGCGCAAACGCTCGCGCACCGTCTTCGGCGATCCCGCGATCACATAGCCCTGATCGATAAAGTCCTTCCACTTGAGGCCCTCTCGTCGTAGCGCCGCTTGATCGCCGACCTGGCCGAGCACGCCGGCCTTGATCGTCTTCACCGTGCGATATCCCGGCGCGTCGGCGAAGCCGTTATAGACATGCAGGCACCGATTGTAGAAGTAGTCCATGTGCGCGGCGTAATCCTTCTCCGCCTGCTCGTCGGTCTCCGCCACTGCGACCACCTGCGCGAAGCCGAGGCTGTAGGGATTCAGCTCCTTGTTCTTTTTCGCCATCACTTCCCAATAGCCGTCGGCAACTTTCTTGCCCGCGATATACCCGAAGTAGGAAAGGAAGCTGTACTGGTAATCGTGATCGGCGCAGAAGTCGTAGGTCTCGACCGATCCGCCACCGGGAATCCAAATCGGCGGATGCGGCTGCTGCAGCGGCTTCGGCCACAGGTTGACGTAACGCAGCTTGGTGTACTTGCCGTTGAACGAGAAGACGTCCTTCGCCTTCCACGCCTTGAGGATCAGATCGTGCGCCTCGTAATACTTCTCGCGAATCGTCGCGGGAACTTCGCCGTAGCAGAAGTTGGTATCCATCGAGGTGCCGACCGGGAAGCCGGCGATCAGGCGCCCGCCCGAGATAACGTCGAGCATCGCGAATTCCTCGGCGACGCGAATCGGCGGATTGTACAGCGCGATCGAGTTGCCGAGCACGACCAGGTTGGCGTTGCGCGTGCGCCGCGTGAGCGCCGCCGCCATGATATTCGGCGACGGCATCAGTCCGTACGCATTCTGATGATGCTCGTTGACGCCGAGCCCGTCGAAGCCCATCGAATCGGCGTACTCGAGCTGATCGAGGTAGTCGTTGTAAAGCCGATGCCCGACTTTCGGATCGTACAAATCGCGCGGGATATCGACCCAAACGCTGCGATACTTTTCCTTGAAGTCCTCAGGCAGAAACCGATACGGCATCAGATGGAACCAGGTAAATTTCATAACTCCTTCTCCTTTGATCGTTGCTCTCGCCGCGGCATTACGCCGACGGACGGACGCCGACCTCGTCTAAATTTGTTTCCCCGCTGTTCTGTCTCTTCCCCTCTCCCTGTAAGGGAGAGGATGAAGGTGAGGGTCCGCTTTCAGCGCGCGATTTGTTTCGCGCGCGACTTAAGGTTCTGCGCCTGCTTTGCTTCCTTCTCACGCTCAGCTGCGACGCCGCCAGATGCGACTCGAGCGCCTCATCGAGGAAATGCTCCGGGTTCAGCCCGGTCACATCGCGAAAGAAATTGCCGTCGCCCATCAGCATGAACGCGCCGTTCATACTCGCCCACACCACCGCGGCAGTCTTTTTCGGACCCATCGAATTGGCGATAACCCCGCCCTCGAAGGCGCGCCTGATAGTGCCTTCCCACAATCCGAAAATCTCGTGGCTCAAGTCCATCACGCGCTGAAAATTCCGTTTTTCAGAATCTCGTTTCAGGCGCTTATGAAGCTGCGCGTAAACCACCGAATGCTGCGACAAAAAGATCTCGCGCGATTCGCGCAGATAGTCGAGGTAGGCGGACGCGATCGCCTTCAACTCATCGAGCGGCTCGAGCCGTCGCTCGAAAATCTCAAGATAGTGCGCGCGCAAATGCACAGCCCTGTCAGCAATAAGGTTGAGGTAAAGATCGTCGCGCGAGGAGTAATAAAGGTAGATCGTCCCGACGGCAACTTCGGCCTCGCGCGCAACCATCTCGATAGTCGCGCCTTCGAGCCCATGCTTGGCAAAAACTTTGGCGGCCGCAGTCAGAATAGCCTGCCCGCGCGCATGCCGTTCGCGCCGATGCCGTTCCTGAACGCTCATCGAGCCGCGCAATCCCGCAATGAATGAAGATTCATATTCTGAACTAAACCTCATAGCGCGATCAGATAAAACTGTCAAACTGTACCAGCGTCGTGTGTCATTCAGAGCGCAGCGACGAATCCCGGCTCTTCGCCTCTCCCAATCGGGAGAGGTCGACGCTCGTCGTCGAGCGTCGGGTGAGGGACAGTATTTAAAAGATGCCTTTGCTCGTCATCCTGAGCGCAGCGAAGGATCTCGCGCGCCAGCGCGCTTAAAAGATCGCCAAACAAATAAGACGGACCATCCAATAACGGAGTAAATGAGCATGGTCGCTCCCGCCAACTCCCCATATGCAACCAGCACGTCAGCCATCGCGCGCCGATCCTCAAGCGCGACCTCTCCCAATGAGCGCGGCCACAGCGAAAGCATCCATTCCGCAGCCTCCCCCTCCAAATGAAAATGCCTGACCGCCAAAAAGAATATCGGCGGCACAAAAGACCCAATCAGCGCGCAAATCAACAGGACTGTTCTCGCGATTTTCATTTCGTGACGCTGCTACATCGGATAGCCACACGATCTACCCTTACCGGTTCCAGCAGCTACGGTTCATGTCCTCTTCGTCTGCTTCGGCGCGTGCACGATTTCTATGTGATCACCTTCAACAGTTGGTTGCGCTCATTTAATCTTCGACTTAGCGAGTGGGAGAGGGGCGAGGTGAGAATCCGCATGATCGCGTCTTTTGGGCGCGTTTCAAAATTCCGCGCGACGCTCGATTTCCCTCATCCCAGCGAAGGATTGCCGGAATCGAAGAACCCAAGGATCTCCTTTTTTGCACTAAGTCCTGGCCAAGCGATCATGGTCCCCAGATTTGGCGCCGAGCCCCCTCCGCGGCCAATGTATAGAGTATGTGCTTGAGCCCGTCGGACAGAAACTTACCGCGCTCCCCTCCAAAGTGACCCTTTGGAATCGTGCGATAGCAACTGGGGTGCCGGGGCCTTCTCTGAATAGACTTGGAACGCTTTCCACGAGCGCGTTTCGCTCCTCATCAGAAAGTTCAACGGTCTCTATTGCGAGCTTGCGAGTCTCATCGATTGCTAGTCGAGTCCACGGGTAAGCCACACCACAGTTCCCACAGTATGGCTTAAGGTAGTTCTTCTTCGACATTGCAATTAGGGGCATTGCACCGGGAATCGGTGCTTTGCAGGAATCACATTGGTTTGTTGTCGCAGTCCCGCAAGTTTCACAAAATTTGGTGTTGAACTGTGGTCGAGAGTGGAAGCTCGGATTGATCACATGGCCGGCTAGGCAAATCAGCGAGACATCCCGCCGCTCATCGCGTTCGTCATCACCCATCCAACTGGTCATCGGATTGATCTCCCATTTTGCTCGAGTGATTCCGAAGGCTGACGTTCGGCTTTCGGAATTATTACACGCGGATTTCTTACTACAGCCTAGTATAACATGCGCTACCGGCGGCTACTCGAACAGGAGCAGGACAGACCCGCGTCATTGTAGCTGGAAGTTATTGGCATAAGTGGGATCTCCAGTCCTCAGGTTCCTTCGCCAGGCCGCACCGCGCGCAGCGAGCTGCAGATGGCTGATATTGGCGCATTTTTTCTTCGAGCATTTCATGCGGCGAATCGCAGTCGCCTCTCGGCTCGCCACTCCAAGCCACGGCCTTGATTCGATCCTCTCGACAGCCAATTCAGTTCAGGGCTGAACTGTTCAGCCTTACGCTCGCCACATCCGCCCTGTTTACTTGATCACATATGAATACTCACCCCAATTCCAACTCGCCCGAAGCGCCCGACAACACTCTGCCCGCGCTCTCGCCGCGCCAGTTTGCGGCGCGCCGCGCCAACGCCCTCAAATCTACCGGTCCACGCACCTCCGAGGGCAAAGAAATCTCCCGCCTCAACGCCCTCAAACACGGATTCTTCTCATGCGACGTCGTCAACCCTGTGCTCGACGGACCGATTCGCGTCGAGGAATTCACAACCATCCTCGATGCGCTCCTGGAAGAATACGACCCACAATCCGTCCGCGAACGCATCCTTATCGACGAAGTCGCCGCATGCTGCTGGCGAATCCGACGCCTACTGCGTTACGAATGCCGCGAAGGGTGGGTCGATGACGACAGCTACCGCCGCCGCGCCAGGACTGAAACCCCTTCCGAGTCGATGGCCGCCCTCATGGGTTACGATCAGCAAACCGCTCGCGAGCGTACTTTCCGCAAGCTCCACCGCGCCGGACTCGAGACTTTCATCCTGCCCGCCGAACGCGACATCGACAAAATCGTCCGCTACGAACGACTCATCAAACGCAATCTCTATCGCGCGCTCTACACTCTCGAGCGCATCCGCGCCGCCCGCCAGTCTCCGCAACCATCTGACGCAGATCCCCTGCCCCAGCCGCTCAACCTCGGGGGAGATCTACTTGACGAAAACAAGTTTTGACGGAACGAAGCTACCGGTGGTGGTTCGCCCTGGCAGAACCACAACCCCTAGTATGAAATTGCTCCTACGCGGCCAATCCACCGGCCAGAATGGTGCTCAAAAGCGGGTTGACATCGCCGATGAGGCGGGTAATGTGCTTCTGGATTCGCTCGGGGAAGCCGGTGAAAGGCCGGCGCTGCCCCGCAACTGTAAGATGAGCTTTGCAATGTTCGTCGAGTCAGGCGACCGGGCGAATCGATGGAGCCGTAAGAACCTTCGCGGGAGAGGGAGGCTTCAGGACGCGTTTCGCAGATCCGCCGGCACCTGTCCGCGTGGGGATCCGTCGCTCCTGGCCACTTCGATTTTCAATCCGCGAAGTCCCGGCCGGGCGACGTGGAAGACGAAAGCAAACCGAATTTTTTGTACGACTCGGCCGAGCCGCGGCCGCGGCGTCATGTCGCGTCGTTCGCGGCGTCGATCGCCGCTCATGTGGGGATCATTGCATTGATCATGTGCTTCGCATCGCCGCTTGCTCGAGGGCATAACGAGTGGGTGCTGGCGTACCTGGTCGAGGGCGGCGACGGCAGTCGCGGACGCGGCGACGCCGCGTCCGCTGCCGGCGCGATGCACGTCGCGCGCGGCACTGCGCCCGGCGTGACGCCGGCGGCGCAGCGGCATTCCGCGCCGCCAAAGGCGGCGCGCAGGCCGCATCGTCGTATCGACGACGCGGCGTCCGATGTCGTCCGCATCGCAGCGACACGCCGGGTCGCGCTCGACGACGCGGCCGCGTCGGCGCATGAAGATTCAGCCGCGTCGTTGTCGCATGGCGACAACGGCACGGCCAATGCTCGTCCCGCCGCCGTCTCCGACGGCGGCGCGGAGCGTGGTGGGGCGGGGTCGCCCGGCGTCGCTATCGGCGGCGCCGGCGGCGACCCCAATTCGGTTTCTGCTGCCCACGCCGACTACGCCAGCAATCCGCCGCCCTATTATCCCGCAATCGCGCGGCGTCGCGCGCAGCAGGGTACCGTGACAGTCAAGGTGCTGGTCGGCGCGGACGGATCCGTCGAGCGTGCCGAGATTTCGGATTCTTCCGGCTTCGATTCGCTCGACGACGCCGCGCTGGAGACGGTCCGATCGCGATGGCGTTTTGTACCGGCCCGCCACGGCGGAATCGCGGTCGAAAGCTGGGTCCTGGTGCCGATTCGGTTCGCTTTGCTCGAGGCCAATGCGGTCCACTGAACGCACCGCCCCCGTCGTGCTTATCTCGACCAGCCGTGATATAAGCCCCATCCGAGGAGGGTAGGAAAAATGGCTCCGAAAGCTTGTACTACTCTGGCGGTGGCGGGGCTGATTGTAGCCGGGGCGATTCTTGCGCCGGTCAGCGCGCGCGCGATCGAAGTCAAAAAGGATCTCTACAACAATAGTGGTCCGGCAGGTCCGAGCGCTTCGGGTCCCGCGAAGGAGAACCCGATTCCAAAAGCGGCGGCGCAACAGCTGAGCGACACGATCGCCAGCGAGTCCGACAGCTTCCTCAGCGACGAGAGCGAAAAGAAATCGTCGGGCAAGCCGTACGTCGATCTCGAGCACGCAAAGTTCCAGTATCTGCCGACGATGAAGGGCGGCCGCTGGACCGTTATCGCCAAGCTGCAGGCGGCCGAATACACGCCGTCCAAGAGTGGCGAGGGCAAGGGCAAGCCGACCGGCAAGCAGAAGAGCCTGGTCTTCAACTACCGGCTCGACGGCAGCAAATGGACCGAGGTCGAGCAGCCGAAGTGGGAAGACTCCGACGCCGGCACTGCCGCAGCCGCGAAATAACTTTTTTCAGTTTGTGAAGAATAAAATACAGGACGACCTCAAAGCCGCGATGAAGAGCGGCGACAAATTGCGTATGATGGCGTTGCGCGGCGTGTTGTCGGAAATCTCGCGCCTGGAAAAAGACGTTCGCCGCGATCCGAACGACGCCGAGATTCTGCAGATAATCAAGCGCGAGCGGGCCAAGCGCGAAGAGTCGCTCGAGTTCGCGCGCAAGGCGGCGCGCCAGGATCTGATCGATCAGAACGAGACCGAGGCGAAGGTCCTCGAATCATATTTGCCCGCTACTACATCGGCCGACGAAGTGCGCGCGGAGATCGCAGCGGCAATTGCGGGGGGCGCGTCACAGATCGGACCAATCATGAAAGCGCTGCGTGACAAGTTCGGCGCCAGCCTCGACAGCAAGGCCGCGAGCGAACTGGCCAAGGAAGCGCTCGCAAAGAAGTAGCGCCGTCTCGCGCTACATCAGTCTGCGGAACAGTCCGGGATACGTTACCACCAGCCCGCGGCTATCGACTTCGATCTCGCGCGTGAAGTCGCTGTCGATCGATTCGTATCTGTAACGTTTGAGTGGAGTCAGGCAGGTGTAGCGCTGCGGATCGGTCATGAGCGTGAGCGCGGGAACGAGAATATAGACGGTAGTGATCTCGGCAGCTTGGCCGGCCCTGAGCTTCAGCCTTCGAATCGGGAGAGTGTTGGTGAAAGGTGACGCCGACAGATCGATATCGATCGCGCCCGCCAGCTTCGGGAGCCGCTTTCCCGACGCGTCGGACCAATTGCCCTTGCCGTCGCCTGCGATTTCGATCTTGCGATTTTCCCCGACCATCGCGATCTCTGCGCTTCTCACCCGCCAGGATCTGTCGCATCGAATTCGGTACCGAAGCGCGAAGGTCGCGCCGTCCGCCGAACCTACGACCACCGACTCGACGACCACTTCGCGCGCACCCTCGCGCAGAACGAGATGCTCGAGTCCCTTGCCCTCCCAATCCTGCCATCGCGCGACTAAAGGTTTGCTCATCGCATTAGCGTATCGCACAATTCTCCGGCGCTAGCGCCAGTCGCGACGTTGCGGTTGACGATCAAACCCTTTTCCCGATAGCACTTGAGCGTAACTCCCGCAGAGGTTCCCATGGCTGAAAAAATCGAACCGTTTCGCCTCGAGGTGCCGGTCGAAGTGCTAGCCGACTTGCGTGCGCGGCTCAGCAGCACGCGTTTTCCCGACGAGGTTCCCGATACTGGCTGGGACTACGGCACCAATCTCGCCTACCTGAAGGAGTTGGTCGAGTACTGGCGCACGAAGTACGACTGGCGCACGCAGCAGCGCGAGATCAATCGCTTCGCGCAGTTCAAGGCGAAGGTCGATGGGCTCGGGATTCATTTCATCCACGAAAAGGGCAAAGGGCCGAATCCGAAACCGCTGCTGCTGATTCACGGATGGCCGGGATCGATCTACGAGTTCATGCAAATCATCCCGATGCTCACCGATCCGGCCGCGCACGGAGGCGATGCGAAAGATTCGTTCACGGTGATCGCGCCGTCGCTGCCGGGTTACGGATTTTCGGATCATCCGCGCGCTCGCGCGATGAATATCCAGGCGATGGCGGAGCTGTTTCACAAGCTGATGACGGAGACGCTCGGCTACCAGCGCTATGCGGTGCAGGGCGGCGACTGGGGCGCGGCGATCACGTCGCGAATCGGCGAAGTGCACGCCGACAGTGTCTTCGGCATCCACATCAACATGATCGCGATTGGGCCGGCCGAAGGACGCAGCGCGCCCGAGCTGACGCCCGAGGAGAAAGTGTTTCTCGGCGACCTCGAGAAATTCCGCACCGCGGAGACTGGCTACCAGTGGATCCAGGGGACGAAGCCTCAGACGCTGGCGTACGGACTCAACGACTCGCCAGCCGGACTGCTGGCGTGGATCGTCGAGAAGTTCCGCACCTGGAGCGATTGTCACGGCGACGTGGAGAAGAGTTTCACCCGCGATCAAATCCTGACCAACGTGATGATCTACTGGATCACGCAGACGATTAATTCCTCGACGCGGCTGTACTACGAAGCGCGGCACCATCCGTGGCGGCTCAAGCCCGGGACGCGAATCGAGGCGCCGACGGCGGTCGCGCTGTTTCCGGGCGAGTTGGTGCGTCCGCCGCGGCATTGGGCCGAGCGCGTATATAATGTACGGCGCTGGACGGTGATGCCGCAGGGTGGGCATTTCGCGGCGATGGAAGAACCAACGCTGTTGGCGAATGATGTTCGCGAGTTTTTTAGTGAGATGAGATGAGAGGACTCGGAACCTGGTGGTCGGCTTGCCTTCCTTCGGGGTTTAACCCTAAATTCATTCAGGATTGATCAATTTTTTCAGAACCACCCGCAGGGACATCGATTTTATGGCGATTAGCTTTCCTTCGACCGAATATTTTGAGGCGCTCAAGGCGCAGATGGCCGCGAACGAGGAAAAATTCCGGCGGCTCGGCTTTATCGATACCACCTTTGGCGTCAGCGTCGGGGTCAACGGCAAGGCCCGCAACTTCGTGCTCGAGTTCGAAGTTTTCGACCTCAAAAACGTCAGCGAGGTGCCGTCGATCGACCTCAAGAAAGTCGATTTCCAAATTGAGGGCGACACCCGGGTCTGGCGCGAGATGATCGAAAATATCCGGCGCAACGGCGAGGCCGATTCATCGCACGATATCAACACGCTCGCGCATTTCGGCGAGCAGCTGAAAATTGTTTACGACGATCCCGACGGTCACGACAAACTCTATCGCTTCATGGAATCGATCCAGGAATTTTTCGACCTATCAAGCAAGCTCGAAGTGAGTTTCAACTAAGCAGGCGCGGAGGCGCGGCGACGATGGCATATCTTTCGACCACGGACTTCACCCAGGACAAGGACTTCATCGATAAGTGGCTATACACGATAAGGACCGGCGAGATGGACCTGTCGTGGATGAAATCGACGACTGAGAAGATCAGTCCCGAAGAAGCTAACCCGCGCCGCGGCCTGACCTATCGCGACCTCAACGTCGGCACCTATGGCTACACCGACATTCCCGAGAAGGTCCGCAACAACAGGTCCTATGCGCCACGCGGCGCCGAGATTCCCGAAGGTGTGCCCGATGCGCAGCCATGGGTCTCGCGCAAGAGCGAGCTATGGGCTTTCAACACCGAGAGCTATTACGAAGAAGCAGTCTCGCGCCAGTGGAATGCTACCACTGACATTCCATGGGACAGGCTTGATGGCGTCGAGCTGCCGGAAGTAACCGGTAAGGCGCTGTCGCAGTTGATGACCTTTCTGACTGAAGTGGAAATGATCGCGACTGACACGCCTGCGATGTGGCTGCCGCGACTTAACCCCGACTTTATCGAAGTGCGTGCATTCATCGCGGCGCAGGCGATGGACGAGGCGCGTCACGCGGAGGTCTTCCGCAAGCGCGCGCTCACTACCGGATGGGGCCTGATGCAGGCCAGCCCGATCAACGAGATGGCGCTGAAGCATCTGCGCGACGCCGATTCGTTCAGCGAGATGTCGGTCGCGCTGCACCTTGTGGCAGAAGGCAATGTGCTGACGCTGTTCCGCTTCAGCGAGTACCTGTCTCCGACCGACGTTGACAAGAAAATCTTCCGGCTGGTGATGCAGGACGAGGCGCGCCACGTCGGGTACGGCATGCAGCATTTCAAATACGTGCTCGAGCATTTCCCCGAGAAGCGCGAAGTCCTGCACGCGCATCTTGACGAAGCCGAAAACATCTCGTTCGCCGGCGCCGCCGCAACCGAGCTCACCGAAGCATTTATTATTCTCGCGGGTGGCGGTCTGAAGAAGGAAAATATCGAGCAAGGCATCAAAGTCACCACCCAGTTCAACCTGAAGCAGATGCAGGAGCATTTCGAACGCCTCGATAAGTGTGGGATGCCCGAGCGCCGCGAACGTTCAAAGCTCTATAAGATGTACGAGATGGGCCGAGCCGCCGCCGAAAACGCCGGCATAAAACTGAACTAGCAAAATTCCGGTTCCCCTTCCCGCTCGGGAAGGGGTTAGGGGTTAGGTTGTTAGAACCATCGCTCTAGCGAGGCAGTACTAAGTGGCATTTTACGCAGACAAGGATTACACGGTTGACGAAACAGTCCTCATGGCCGCGCAGAAGGTTATGGAGGGAAACCTGGGTCTGCATTGGTATAATGCCAAGACTGAGCGCATAGCAGGCCGCCCTTCGGACTCAAAGCGCGGACTTACCTACCAGGATCTCAACGTAGGCAGCTACGGCTACACCGATATCCCCGAAGACGTCCGCACCAGTCAGTCGATGGTCTCGCGCGGAAGTGAAAAGGTCGGCAAGCTCCCCGACATGGGCTACGTCGTCAATCGCAAGTCAGACGTATGGTCGGACAACGTCGCGGAACTTTACGAAGAGGTAAAGGCGCGCCGATGGGTTCCCGCGACTGACATCCCATGGACTGAACTTCACGCGAAACCGCTGCCGCATGATCTCGAGATGGCATGCGCCCAGCTCTACACCTTTCTTCAGGAATGCCAGATCGTCTCGATGGACTTCCCGTCGAAGTGGGTCTCGCTGATCAACCAGGACTTCCTCGAGCTGAAAAGCTGGATGTGCGCGCAGATGCTCGACGCGTCGCGGCTGTTCGAAGTGTTCCGCAAGCGCGCGCTCTTCGGCGGCGCGGGACTCGGACGCGCTAGCGCGACGGCGGAGCAGGGACTTAAGGAATGGCTGTGGGCCGACCAGTTCCCGCAAGGCTCAGTGTCGATCAACCTCACACTCGCCGGATTTCTCCTCACGCTATATCGCCAGGTTGGCGCATTCGCACCGACCAACGTCGATCGCAAGATCATGCGCTACGCGATGCAGGATGCGGCGCGCCAGACTGCGTATGGACTCGGCCAACTGCGCTACCATCTGAGTCATCGGCCGCTCGAAGCGAACGGGATCGAGGGCTATCTCGACCACACCGAGCACGCGCTGCTCGGATTGATCGGAAGTCCCGAGCTGCTCGAGCCGATGATCATCATCTGCGGCGGCGGACTCGAAAAGGCGCAGGTGGACAAGGGCCGCATCGCCACCGCTAAGTTCATCCGGCTGGCGGTGAAAGAGTACATGGAGCGAATCGCCGCCGCCGGCCTAAAAGGCCACGCCAAGCGCAGCAAGATCCCCGCAATGATCGATCGCATCTCCGCGGCGGCGTAATCTTCCGCTCATATAAATCTGGTTCCCCTTCCCGCTCGGGAAGGGGTCAGAGGTTAGGTTCCTGGCATCGTCGTCTGTCCCGGTAATACCAGAAAGTATGAAATCTCTACAGAGCTAAAGAGCCGAACATGTGTTTTCTGGCGCGCGCGCCCCTGCTAAACTGCGCGCATGCCAAATCGTAGTTCTGCTGTAATCGCCGGTGCGCCGGAGACGGTGGATTGTTCCCCTGCGGAGCCCAGCGGCGCTCCCGACGAGCCTGACCAACGTAGCCGCGGCTTTTTCGAGCGCTTCTACGACCGCGTCGTTCCTCGTACTGCCCTGGTCCGGTTTCTCGGGTACGTGCGGCCGCATCTGTGGCTGGTGACGGGCGGCTCGGTCATGGGCATTCTGAAGTTCACTCTACCGCTCGCGTTTCCACTAGCCTTCAAATACATCTTCGACGTTCTGCTGGTTCCGCAGCCGCATCTCGAGAGTTGGAACTCGAGGATCGACGGATGGTGCCGCTCGCTCGCCGTGCTGTTTCATCTTGGCGCGGGCTCTGCCGCTAAGCTCGGGGCCTTAACCGCCGCACTCTTCGCACTATTCGTAGTGCAGGCGATCGCGACCTACTATCGCAACTACTGGGCGGCGATGGCGGGTCATCGACTGATCTTCGATCTCCGCTACGCGCTGTATAAGCACATGCAGCGTCTGTCGCATTCGTTTTTCGATCGCACGACGTCGGGCGCGGTGGTCTCGCGATTCATTTCCGACATCTCGATGGCGCAAAACTTCGTCGGCTCAGCGATGATCAACATCTGGATGGACGGCGTGTCGCTCGGCTTCGTGATCTGGCTGCTGTTCTCTCTGAATGTGCGGCTGGCGTGGATTTCGCTCATCATCGTTCCATTTTACGTCGCGGTGATCAGGATTCTCTCGCCGCGAATCAAGGAGACCAGCCACGACCTGCAGGAAGTGGTCGAGGAGTTTTCCGGCGAGCTGCAGGAGCGCGTCGCCGGCATCTCGACCGTCAAATCGTTCGCCCGCGAGGCCGACGAGGCGCGCCGGTTCCATCAACGCACCACCGAAATGTACGACCTGACCATCGAGAGCGTGAAGCTTTCGTCCACCCATCAGATGTTCACCGAGTTCATCTCGCGCGGCGCGCCGCTAATCGTGATCTGGGCGGGCGCGCTGATGATCATGCGCGGCAAGATGACTATCGGCACTGTGGTCGCGTTCTTCGGCCTTCTCCCCGCGCTCTACCTGCCGCTGCAGCGCTTTTCCGAGTTGTCCGTGATCGTGGCAACCGCGCTGGCGGCCATCGAGCGCATCTTTGCGTTTTTCGATGAGACGCCCGAGGTGCACGATTTGCCCGGTGCGTCGGCGCTCAAGGTGAAAAGCGGGCTGGTCGAGATCGAGCATCTGCGCTTCGGCTACAAGCCGCTCGACGGCGGCCCGATTCGCATCACGCTCGACGATGTGAACCTGAAAGTTCCGGCCGGGACGACGGTTGCGCTGGTTGGCAGGTCGGGGGCGGGCAAGACCACGCTCGCGGGTTTGATCCCGCGCTTCTACGAGCTGGCGGCGGGCCGGATTCTGATCGACGGTACCGACATTTCGAGCGTGACGCTGAAATCGCTGCGCGATTCGATCGGCATCGTGCCGCAGGACGCGATCCTGTTCAGCGCTTCGATTCGCGAGAACGTGCAATATGGCCGCCCCGGCTCATCCGACGCAGACGTCTGGCGCGCGCTCGAGCAGGCCAACATCCGCGACTTCGTCGATTCGCTGCCCGATAAGCTCGACACGATGATAGGCGAGGGCGGTGTGCGCCCATCGACCGGGCAGCGGCAGCGGCTCGCACTTGCGCGCGTGTTCCTGAAGAATCCGCCGATTCTGATTCTCGACGAAGCCACTTCAGGCCTCGATTCCGAAGTCGAAAACCTGATTCACGATGCGGTGCGACGCCTGATGAAGGGACGCACGTCGTTCCTGATAGCGCATCGGCTGGCGAGCGCCGTCGATGCGGACGTGATCGTGGTGCTCGATCGCGGCAAGATCGTTGAAGTCGGATCGCATGCCGAGCTGGTGAAACGTGCCGGCGTCTATTCGCAATTGTTCAACGAGCAGACTCGCAAGCTGCGGCTGACTCCCGATCATATCGCGCGCGTTCCGGGCTCGCTGAGTCCCGCACCGGTCGCACAGAATCGGACTGACTAGAAACTGACTGAAGGGTTGGTCGAGGCCGTTAGAGTTCCGCAATCATGTAGGCGAACAGCGCGAAGAAAGCCGCCCCGACGATCGCGTACTCCACCACTTTTCCTTTTGTGGTCTTCGGGGGAGCAAACGTCTTGTCGTTGGTCTGATACCTCAACGTGACCGGGCCGGCCGGCGGCAACGCATTCGAACCATAGACGGTAGGCGGTTTGACGATCTCGAGAACGTTGACGCGTCCACTAGCGCTCTCGAGGAACTCTTCGTACTCATCAGCATTTGCGAAGCGCCTTGTGAAGATAGCCATACTGCTCCCCTGCTTATGCCTTCGGCTAATGATCAAGATAAGCAGGTGGTGAATCTAAATCAATCCCTGCGCCGCGAAGGCTATCTAAAATAACTATTGGTAGGGATAAAAAAGGTAAAAAAGAACCGACAGAATGCATAAAATCCACAGTCCGGCGTGAACTTCGCGATAGCGCCCGGTGGCCAGCTTGAACAGGGGATAGAGAATCAAGCCGGCCGTAATGCCGACGCCGATGTTGTAGGTGAAGCTCATCAGCGCAATCACGGTGAAGGCGGGAATCAGTTCGGTGTAGTCGTCGAAGTCGATTTTGACGACTGGCGCTATCATCATCGCGCCGACGACGATCAGCGCGGGCGCATATGCGGCGGCCGGAATCGCGGCGACGAGCGGCGCGAAGAACAGCGACATCGCAAAAAGCATGGCAACCACCACGGCCGTCAATCCTGTGCGTCCACCGACGTGGACGCCGGCCGCGGATTCGATGTACGCGCCGGCGGTGGTGGTGCCGGCCAGTCCCGCGAACATCGTGGCGATTGCATCAGCGAGCATCGGTCGCTCGATCTGCGGTAGCTTGCCTCCCCCGTCGAGAAATCCGGCCCGTTCAGAGACTCCTATCAGCGAACCCATCGTGTCGATCAATGCCATCACGAATATCGTCAGCAGCACGCCGAAAAAGCCGACGCTCAGCGCGCCGCGCAGATCAAGTTGCAGCATGATGGGCGCGGGATTCGGCGGTATGCTGATCCACGCGGCCGGCGGCTTCGCGACGCCAGTGATGAACGCGATAGCGGCCGAGATCAAAATCCCTATCAGGATCGCGCCCGGCACCCGGCGCACCATCAACAATGCGATCAGTACGAAGCTGAGAATCGCGATCTCAACCGAGGGCGTCGCGAGGTTCCCAAGCCGCACCGGTGCGCCGGGCACGCCCATCGCGACGATCCCGGATTCGTTGAGCCCGATGAAAGTCAGGAACAGCCCGATGCCCACGCCGAAGCTGTAGCTGAGGCCGGACGGGATCGCTTCGACCATCCAGGCGCGCACGCGCGCGACAGTCAACAACGTGAACATCACGCCCGCGAGGAACACCGCAGCCATCGCGGTTTGCCAACTATAGCCGAGCATCTTCACGACCGTGTAGGCGACGAACGCGTTCTCGCCCATGTACGGCGCGATGGCGAATGGGCGGTTGGCGTACAGGCCCATCACCAGCGTTCCGACCACCGCAGTCATCACCGTCGCGACCATCGAAGGTCCTTCGGGGATGCCGGCGGCTTTCAGAATAGCCGGGTTGACCGCGATGATGTACGACATCGTGACGAAGGTAGTGACGCCCGCGAGCACCTCGCGGCGAAAGGTGGTGCCGTTGGCCTCCAGCCCGAAGTAGTTGGCTATACGCGATTGCAAGACGTCCCCGGTTAATTCGCGACGCCTGAATTATCACGCCGCGACGAGGACACGCCACCGCAATGCGCGCAAATGCAGTTTGTTATATAAGGAGCGAATCGCCGCCACGCTGTCGCCAGCCATCAACTCGCAGAGAGAGCAAATGAAAGAAGAAAAACTCGCAAAGATCCCGGCTGGAAAGACTCCGGTCGCGCCCAAATCCATAACCACGCTCGCGGTGGACGTTGGCGGGACTGGAATCAAGGCGGCCGCGCTCGACGAAAAAGGCAAAATGATCACCGAGCGGCAGAAGATCAAGACTCCGCATAACGCGACGCCGAAGAAAGTGATCGCGATAATCGAGGATCTCGCGAAGATGTCAGGCGAGTTCGATCGCGTGTCGGTGGGATTTCCGGGCGTGATCAAAGACGGCGTCGTTTATACTGCCGCGAACCTGGGCAAGGGATGGAAAGGATTCAAGCTCGAAGCGGAACTGAAGAAGAAGCTCAAGAAGCCGGTTAGGCTCGCCAACGACGCCGACGTGCAGGGCCTCGGATGCGTCACCGGCCAGGGCGATGAGCTGGTAATCACGCTCGGCACCGGATTCGGGTCGGTGCTGTTCGTCGAGGGGCATCGAATTCATCTCGAGCTCGGGCATCATCCGTTCCTCTACGGCAAGACCTACGAAGAAGAGCTGGGGATAAAAGCGTTCCGCAAGAAGGGCAAGAAGAAGTGGAACAAGCATCTGCACGAAGCGATAGACGAGCTGGCGAAGACGTTCAACTACGACCGCTTGTACATCGGTGGTGGCAACGCAGCGGCGATCGATTTCAAGCTGCCGTCGAACGTCAAGATAGTAAGCAATACTGACGGCCTGCTCGGCGGCATCAAGCTGTGGCAGGATCAATCGGTAGCGAAGAAAGCTGCGTAGATATAGCAGGCGGCGAATGTCGCGCCGCAACCGCGAATGCGATAAATCCTGTAAGTCCTGGAGGGGTGGCTGAGTGGTTAAAAGCACCGGTCTTGAAAACCGGCAGGGATGAAAGTCCCTCGTGGGTTCGAATCCCACCCCCTCCGCACCCGAGTCTACGATGCAGAGAAATGTGCGCTATCGATCGCGAAAAGCCTGCGTGCACGGCGTTTTCTGAGCGCAATGTCCTGCAGAGAAAGGGTGGGGTGCAACAGTAGTCAAGTCCTCGAATATTTGCGACTAGCCCAGCCCTCGGGTCGCCTTCTGAAACGCCGCGAAAGGGGATCGTTCGTGGCAGTTCTGCACGAATCTGGTTAGCAGGAAAATGCGAGTGGTCGCGATTCGATGCGATCCGACCTACACCGCGCTGTCTATCGGCCGCTATCGAGAGCGGGATGGTCGACGACCCCAGGGGAGGGCACTATGCCTCGCAGTTCAACTGAATCATCGACGACATTGTTCAAGCGCGTTCTTCCGCGGGCACGTTACTCTTCGTGAGCGTTACGAGCGCGCGAGCGTCGGTGAAATTCATACTCATCCCGCTCGCGGTGTTACTGCCCTGTAACGCTGTAATGTTCACGACCATGCTCAGAGCTACCTCTCAACATTATCACGGTTAATAATGCCACCGACCCGGTCAGCACGTCCGGCAACGGGTTCTGCACGCTATGCGAAGCAATCAATAACGCCAACGCCGCGTCGGATACCTCAGGCGGCGACTGCGCAGCGGGAACTGGCATCGACCTCATCAACTTCAGCGTCAGCGGCACGATCACGCTGCGCAGCAGGCTGCCATCGGTTGCAAAGAGCTCGCTAGGCAGTCTGATGTTGACGGGACCGGACAGAGCACAACCGTGGACGCCGCCGATCGGCTCCAGCCCGAGTGATCGACAGGTGCAGCGGTGCGTAAATGCTCTCACAGGCCCGGTTTTTCGGAACAAAAATCCTCCGGACTCGAGCGCAAACGATCCCCAGGCTCCCTTTCGCGCGATTGAACTAACGATGCGTTCGTTGGCCATGAAAAGGAACTCGACGTTGGGAGACTTGCGTTTGATCAGGCGCTCGGGGGGCGTACTGATCTCGTCATTTTGGAAGGCGAACCTGGCGTTGGTAGGACTCGTCTCGTCGAGGAATTATCCCGGCGATCGGTATCTCCTAGGCTTCCTGCCGGCGTGGGGACGATGTTTTGAAGGTCGCGGCGCGCCGCCATACTGGCCTTGGATCGCGTGTACTCGCCGGCGCCTTTCTCGCTACGCACGCGTGGTAAATTCGCGATGTCGGACTGCGATAGGCTGCATGCTCGTCATTAATTGACAGGCTCCGGCGGTAAGGCCGTTTTACATAACCCTACGCCCATGCTAGCGTCTGGCGCTTCCCGGAATATGACATCTTGTCGACACAGTCGCCGGGTGGATTACAGAAATCGGACCAATAAAACCTGAGCGGGGGTACATTGGTAGTCACCATTAATCGCTCTCTCGAAAAGCAGAGCGTCTCGCGACCTGACGCCGGCTCAGCGGCGCAACTAGCGGTCTTCGCGCGTAGCGGTGAATACTGGACAGTAGGTTACTCCGGCACGACTTCCTCCCTGAAAGATATCAAGGGACTCTCCTATATCCAGCGACTACTTCGCCATCCGGGGGAGGAGTTCCACGCGCTTGATCTTTTAAGCGAACCCAGCAGGAGCCCTTCCGAGCGCAGGGACGCGGCCTCGCTTATTGGTAACCCGAGCGTCAGCGTCGGCGGACTGGGCGACGCGGGTGTGATGCTCGACGAACAGGCGAAGCGCGAATACAAGCGCCAACTCGCCGAACTGCGCGAGCAAGCCGACGATCTGATCGAGCGTGGCGATCACGATCGAGCGGCTGAAGCGGAATCCGAGATCGAGTTCCTGCAACGAGAGATCGCCAGAGCTGTCGGTCTCGGCGGGCGTGACCGACGCGCCGGTTCGGCAGCGGAACGCGCCCGTTTGAGCGTTAGCCGGGCTATCAAGGGCGCACTGCAGAAGATCTCCGAGTATCATGCCGATTTGGGTACGGTGCTCGAAATCTCGATCAGGACCGGCTCCTTCTGTTCCTATGTTCCAGATTTTCGAACTCATGTCACTTGGCGATTCTCGCTTGAGCCTTCCGATGCCCTCGACCAAGAACCGGCCTCGACCCACGACGATGCCCGCAGGACAATTTTCGTCAACGGCGAAACCGGTTTACTCAACAGTTTCAGCAAGGGCACTGCTTTCGTGGGCAGGGACCTTGAGATTGACATCCTGCGCCATACCCTTGGTAAAAGCCTGAGCGGGGAAGGCCGTGTCGTGCTGATATCCGGCTCTCCCGGTGTAGGCAAAACCCGCCTCGCCGCCGAAATCGGCATCGAGGCATCGAACCGTGACGCCCTTATCTTCCTTGGCAACTCCTACGATCGTGAAGACTCAGTCCCCTTTGTCCCGTTCGTCGAAATGTTGGAGGCCGCTCTCGCGCGTGCGCAAAATCTCCAATCGTTCCGCGACTCGCTGGGCAACGACGCGTCCGAAGTCGCGCGTCTTTTGCCGGAACTTCGACGGCTGTTCCCCGATATTGCCGCGCCTCTGGACCTTCCGGCTGAGCAATCGCGCCGAGCTCTCTTCAAGGCTGTTGCCAATTTCTTCATTCAACTCGCGACCAGGCAGCCGTTGCTCCTTTTCTTCGACGACGTGCACTGGGCCGATGAAGGCACGTTGGCGCTCCTCAATCATCTCGCCAGATCGATTGCGCAACTGCCGGTCTTGATCCTCGCTACCTACCGCGACATCGAAGCCCATCCTCCGCGGCCGCTGGTTAAAGCTCTCGACGAGTTGATCCACCTCCAGGTTGTGCACCGAATCCATCTTACCGGTCTACCTCAGGACGCAGTCACTGCGATGCTGTTCGGACTGGGCGGTAAATCAGTGCCGCAGTACCTGGCGAATCTGATCTTCAAGGAAACAGAGGGAAATCCCTTCTTTGTCGAAGAACTATTTCGTCACCTGGTCGAGCAGGGAAAGCTCTTCGATCCTGGCGGAGAGTTTCGTCTCGATCTGAGACCCGAAGAAATCGACGTCCCGCGCAGTGTGCGGCTGGTCATCGGCAGACGCTTGGCCCGGCTTAGTGATCAAGCTCAGAAAATTCTATCCACCGCGGGAATAATTGGACGCTCGTTTACCTTCAGCCTGCTCGAAGCCTCAACCGGCGTCGAAGCCGAACAACTCCTCGATCGCGTCGAAGAAGCCGAACGCGCAGGCCTGATAAAATCCACAATCGAATACCCCGAAGCCAAATTTTACTTTTCCCATGAGCTCGTCCGCCGCGCTACGATTGACGGACTGTCGTCTGCTCGCCGCCAGCGAACACACCTAAATGTCGCCGATGGTATCGAGCGCTTGTACAGCAGCACCCTTGAAGACCACGCCGAAGATCTCGCGCACCATCTGTGGCAAGCAGGTTCAGCGGCGGACTCCGAACGGACCCTGCATTATTTAACCAAGGCCGGGGAAATCGCGATTCAACGAAGCGCGTACAACAGTGCTCTTTCGTTTTTCGAGAATGCGTTGAGGCTTGTTGAGGGGCTTCCCCCATCAGAGGGTCGCGATCAGACCGAGCTCGCCATTCAAATCAATCGCGGCCTGGCCTTGCTGGCTCTGCAAGGATGGTATGCTCCAGAATACGGAGATTCCTGCAAAAGAGCGCGCGCGCTCTGCCGTGGGTCGGACACGCTTCAGCTTTTCGCGATCCTCTCAGGGTTGGCAAATTTTTATCAACAGCTGCCCGAGAACGAGACGTCGCTTTCGTACAGCCATGAGATGCTCCAGCTCGCCCAAGCTGCGGGAGAGCCTGAAATGTTGGCACAGGCACACCATGCTCATGGAAGGACTCAATTCTTTATCGGCCAGCTGGCAGAAGCTCACGCAAATTTCGAAGTCTCTATTGGTTCGTACGACCCTGAAAGACACCGCACACTTACTATTCAGGCTGGCCAGGATCCCGGCGTACTTTCGCGCATATTCGATGCAATGGCAATGTGGATCCTTGGTTACCCCAATCAAGCGCAGGTAAGAGCCGGAGAAGCACTTTCAATAGCCCGTCTAACTCGTTCTCCCCTCACTCTTGCAAACTGTCTATGTATGACAGCGAAGTACGATACCATCCGCCATGACTTTGAGCATTCTCTGACGGTAATAAAGGAAGGCTTTGAACTCGCCAATGAGTACGATTTCGGGTTTTACAAGCAGGGGCTGCTTCCCTATCAAAAGATAGCCTTCGCTGCACTGGGCAAGCCGAAGCCTCCAACCTTGTACATCCCAAGTGAAAAATTATCGAACGCTCGCTATGAAGTCGCTCAGACGTTTGCATGCGGTTATCTGGCGGAAAGCTTGTCTAGTCTCGGGCGAATAGATACTGCCTTGAGCTTGATCGCAAAGGCCGAGGAGTTCATGGAACGCAACAATGAAAAGTACCTTGAGCCTGAGATGTATCGAATCAGGGGGGAAGTAGCCTTAAAAGCAGGGGCGAATGACCAGCGCTCGGCCACTGAAGTCACTCTACATGATGCTACACCGGAAGTGAGCTTTCGTCTCGCTATCGAAAGCGCACGGCGACGAGGCGCAAAGTCTTTCGAATTGCGTGCGGCTCTGAGCCTTAGCCGAATGCTGATAAGTCGGAATGACTCAGCAGAGGCGCGCCAGATCCTTAGCGCTGTCTACGATCAGTTCACTGAGGGATTCGATATTCCCGAGATGAGAAATGCGCGGGCCCTGCTCGAAGAGCTTAGCTCGAATTAGCTTTCACTAAGGGCAGCGCTTTATTTCGATTCCCGGGAGTGGCCTGCGTTTCACTTCGTGCCGACAGATATTCCTATGCCCGGTAAGATTTCTTCCCAATAAAAGTCGCGAAATCCGGTGCTTCTAAATAGGATCTGAAATTCTTCGCCAGTATAAAAACGTACCCAACCCGGATCGGCCCACTTTGCAAACGGCGTGCTGATGGCATTTGCCCACCACGTCCCGCCATCAACTATGAAAGCCTTTCCCTCACTCGTTAGCGCTCGATACATTTCACGTAGCGCTGCTAACGGCTCTCGATAGTGATGGAAAGCAAATGCGCAATGAATTGCATCGAAGCGTTCCGCAAAATGATCCGGCAGTTGAGCGACATCCGCCTGAAAGAAAGAAGTGTTCAGAACCTTTCGTTGCTGTGCGTTTCGATGCGCCAATGTCACCATCTCGGCCGATAAATCGACTCCCACGACTTCACCATCAGGAACCAGCTCTGCCAAACGAACCGATTCGCTACCAGGCCCGCATCCGAGATCCAGTATCCTCGCACAACGCGGTATCAGCCGCCGTATGAGAACGAAGGCTTCGTCACCGACCGGTCGAGTGAACGGCGCAACGGCAGTCTCATAAACCTCTGCTCCACGATCGAATTCCATAACCGTTTCATGATTACTTGGCTTATTATCCAAAAGGACCGGCGCTCGATGTTCGCGGCAGTAGAACTGGCCTTGACCTTCCGATTGCGCAACGATCGGATGCTTGCCGACGGACGTCTTTACAAACATACCTGCACGCTTGGCTGCGCGCGCCGGAAATAGCACCGATAACGAGTAGGCCCAAAGTTGTCCTACGTAAACTGCTGCAGGTACGTCGACCTCCGCGCTGAAGCTACGGTCCCCTTTCTTGTAATGCTCAGATGACATGCTACCCCAACGCGTTGCGTCCTGAAGCGATATGTACAATATTGCACGCTGCTCGGACAGGTTCAACGACGGAGAACGGCAGTGAAGGCTTTAGTCATTGGAGCTAGCGGACACCTAGGCAACGCCATCACCCGCGCGCTGCTGGACCGAGGTTGGGAAATCACCGCTGCCGGCCGCCGGCCCACCCCACCGCTTAATCTTTCGGGTCTGCGTGTCACCTATCTGCAGGGAGATGCCGACGCTCCTGGTCATCTGCGCAAGTGGATACCAGGGCACGATCTGGTTATTGACGCAGCCGCTCCTTATCCTATGTCTTTGGTATTCCCCGGTCGCTTTCCAGAGGGAGATCCCTTCATAGCTGCCGAGCAACGTACGCGTCGCTTTCTCGATGCTATATGCCTACACGATGCCATCTTCGTCTACATAGGTTCCTTCATAACTCTGGTCAAGCCGAAAAATGAAATCCATCAGCTGCGCGAGAGATTAATTCGCTGGACGCTTCCTTATTTCGAGGTCAAGACTGTCATCGAGTCTCAGATCCTTGACGCATGCCGTCAAGGTCTGCGCGCAGTCCTTGTCAATCCCACCTATTGCCTCGGCCCATGGGACTTGCACGATCGACGCGTATGCACAATACCGCTGCTCCTGAGCGGGGAGATACCGGGGACTATCTCGCAAATCCTGAACGTTATCGACGTCCGGGACGTAGCTGACGGCGTTGTCGCCGCAATTGACAATCGCAACTACGGTAAACCATTGCTTATGGCAGGTCACACGGTTTCAACACGTGACCTTTACGCACTCATCTGTCAGATGGGAAAGGTTCCTATGCCGCCGTACGCGCCCTCGGCCACACTGGCAGCCTTCGGCTCGTATTGGACAGAAGTGGCCTTCAGCATCCTCGGCCAGCAAACTCCGATAGTCTCCGCCGGCATGATGATGGCGACCGCCTTTGATTATCTGGAGTCTTCCGGCCTGTCCAATCCGCTGGTAACCCCGCGGCCGCTCGAGCAGACGATCGTCGATTCGATTACCTGGTATCGAGCGATCGGATACTGCTAGTCAAAAGCATCAGCCAATTATAAGCTCTTCCGGCTTCCCTGCTAGAATATTTCCTTTGATCCAAATCGGACTCTCCACCTGCTTCAACATACCGGTCCGCGCTTGCAGCGGAAGGACCGAGACCTCCCGACGGCAATGGCCAAAACCAGCATGGAAACGGTTCAATCGCCTCCAATCCCATGTGGTTCTCAGTTTAAGCAGGAGGATCTTGTATATTCCGCTAGCAGAGATCCAGGATGACGTTGAATTCGATCGCCCAAACGAAGCCCGCCCGTCGGTTCCATTCCTTCACTATTCTTTTGAAATATCCGCTCCACGCGAACTAGTGATTGAAAGCACGCGACCTCGTCCGGGTTCTGAGCGTCTCTGAACTGCTTCAAAGCAAAGCTCTTGTAAGGATATGCCTGATGCGAGTGTACCCGGATAAAGTTGGATATCTTTCAGCCACTGCTCTAGCGAAGACCAATTTGGGCCTGCGACGGGAGGCGTGTCGTTCGTAAACTTAGTGACGCCAAGTATAGGATACGCGAGCTCTAATGTTTCTTCTTCAGCGCTCGCCATCATCGGAGCTCGTACATCGAACCAGAGCTCAACAAAAGGATTAAGAGTTTGAAAAAGGTTATCGACGTTGGTCGAATTGTAATACTTCTACTAATGACTGAAGATCAAATCGCCCATAGATCTCCTTGTCTGTAATCGCATTCCACTCACCGTTTACGAACTGAAGGAGAGGCGCCAATGCTGGAGCGGATTGCTTCGGATTCTTTGATCGCGTGTAATTGACAGGCAAAACGAAGGACAGTTCGGAATCCGCCAAGGGCTGAGTGTTGTCAGAATTCATTCCGCCAAACTGCGTGAGAAGCATCAATATGTAAGGCGCCGCAACCGAAAATTTGTATTCGCCGTTAAAATTAAGTAGCGAGTTGCAAATGCCATTAAGTGTTTTGGGGTCCGCCGCGAGCGGCATGATGAAAGTGGTCACTTCAGAAGCACTCTTAAATGGTGTTGTCACGTCCAACTGGTCTGTGGCGCAACCAGGTGCTTTCACGTAAACCGGAGCCCGGGTTGATGCCGTTCCATCCCAGTTTTTACTGTCCGTCCGAGATGAAAGATTGCTTGTATTACTAGCGTAGTTGAGATCGAGGTCCCACCAGAAAGGGAAAATCGGCTTCAGCAGTGAAAAATTGTGGCCTTGCTTGTCTTTACCTTTGGTGGCTGCGATTCCTAACGTATCCACGATGGGATCGGTGCCGTCATAAATCCTAATCGACCAACCACCGCTCGCATCTCCCGACAAAGGGTCGTATAGCAACCCGACATCGTTGACGTTTTCGAAAGTGCCCGAGGAGTGGACAATTGCCTGGTACAAAGCGTCGTTCGGATCCTCTGCTGATCGGACCTGCTTCAGCGATATGAGATTTTCCATGAATGGTGAAGGTGAAGGAGACCTCTGGGGCGCTTTACGAGTCTCAAGCAGCGGCTTAAGCATCTCGGGCGCCCACTGTCCGGCTATGCCAAAACCCTTTTGAACCATGCGCGCAAATGTCTCGAGGCCGTTAGTCTTCGGAATCGGAAATGTAATCAGATTGCCGATTGGTTGTCTGCAAACGTTTCAAGCGTTTGTGCGGCATTTGCTAGTGCATTAATCATCGCATTTGGAGCCGCCCACAAAATTCGGGAATCCGCCAGGCCTTGTGTGATAGCCGATGCCGTTGATAGGTAGTTATGAGCCATTCTCGGTAGGGCCGAAAAGAAATCCGCAGGATGAGATAAAGGAGAACTTACAGGCTCCCTATAGATCTCAACAAAGGATCGGTCGAACGTCTGAGCGTTTCCCGGGTGGTCGGAGGAAAAACTCGGTAAATTGTAGGCAACGTACCGGCGGGCCTCTGAAGGGTTGCTGTATGGCGTAGCAGGCTCGTCCAGCACACTTACCTGTGCCTTTAGAATTCCATAGACTTCGCGACCAATAGCAATCGATATCGGATTGTCTATATAGATGAAAGCAAATACTAGTCCCCAGTTTTGGAAGTGTAGAATCCCCGTAGGATCTTGTAAGTAGTATTCTATGGGTATAGCGAAGATTAATTCTCGCGTACGCAGCCACGTGCCTGCATCGGCAATCTCCATTTTGGGATAGTCATTCAATTCCAGAAGAACATAGGGAGCAGCAGCCTTAACACGTATCGGCGCATACGGCTTTTCACCAGTAAAGTTCAAATATCTGTCGCAATAGGCCTGCAATTTGTTAATGTCAGCAGCCAGCGGGAAGAATCGGAGCACGGTATTCTTGAAATCCATCGAGATGTATTTCTGCCAAGGTATGATGTTTTCGATTGGATCTCGAAAAACTAGGATTCGAGGTTTGACCGCCACATTCCTATTCGCCATTGCAGCGCTCCTTCTGCCTTTTCTAGTTCAGTTTCGTTCGATCACCCAGGCAGGCATCTGCTCAAAAAATGCCTTATCGCGCGAGTCGGGCAACCCTGCCGACCATAACTCAAACTCATGCAAAGCTGCGCCCGCCAGCTGATGCGCGATTCGGCGCCCGTACTCAACTCCCTCGTATTTTTCAATCAGCGAACGCATCCATTCCACTTCTTCCAAAGACCGCTCCGCACGCGAACTCGCCAGAATCCTCGCAAGTCTTTCACGCTCATCGGCAGTGGCCGAACGGTAGGCGTGAATAAGCATCAGCGTGCGCTTCCCTTCCCACAAATCTCCGTCCTTTTCCTTACCGTATTTTTCGTCGGCAACCAGATTGAGAAGATCGTCCTGGATCTGGAACGCCGCACCCAGAAAAAATCCGAAGCGCAAAAAACTCTCCAAGTCGGCATTTCCGCGGCTTCCGATCAGCGCGCCAGCTCGCATCGGAAAAATCGTCGCCAGCCAGCAGGTCTTTTTCAGGATCATCTCCAGGTAATCGCTGTCACTTACTTCGGTCGCGTTGTAGTGACGCCAGCCTAGTTCCAGCGATTGTCCTTCAGCGCACTCACGAGCCATCCTTTCCGTCTCTTCGATAATCATCAACGCAAGGCGATCGCCAACCGTTGCTCGATTGTCAAGCAGTGGCCTAAGGGCCATCAGCGTCAACGTGTCTCCGGCATTTAAAGCCAGCGGCAATCCGTGCAGCAAATGGAGCGTCGGGAGCCCGCGCCGTTTTTCGCTGCCGTCTTCGATATCGTCATGTATCAGCAACGCATTATGCAGCAGCTCGATTGCAACAGCCGTGCATAGGGCATGCTCGATCGGCGCGCCGAACATTCGCGCCGTCGCGATACACAGGCTCGGGCGCATCATCTTGCCGCCACGCTCTGGGTAGTCCGAGAGCAAGTCGTATAAGTAGCGCCGCGGCTCGTGCTGTGGAAGATAAGCGCGCATCGCGGCGCGGGTGACGCCGCCATACTCGTTCAATAGTGCAGGTACTAAGTCTCTGTTCGTGCTGGCGGACATTTATCCCCCGCCGCCGGAAGACCGCTCACTCCGCAACGGCTACAGACAGTGTTCCACGTGCTTCTCCCGTTCCACTATCCACTATCACTCCCGAATAGAGCCCGGCTGGTTGTCCGTCGGGAATCGAGATCCCTACCTTGATCGTCCCATCCATCGGCGCAAACACGATGTTCACTAACGGCGGCTTGTTCTGATCGAGGGCGTGAAGCCCATACGTTCTCAAGGACGACGATTCCACGCCTTCTTGAAGCTGGATCGAGGCCTGCACTGGCCGAGCCGATGCGACCTCGATAGTTATGCCTTTCAAAGTCTTTGCGGCAGTCCCGTTGGGTTCAGCTCTGGGCGGGGACCCCGGCGGATATCCCATTCGCGCCGGATCAACCCGAATCGCGGAGTTCAGCGCATTGATCCACATTGGCAGCAGTTCCATCTGGCTGCGGATCGTACGCTCGAGAACCTCTTGTAAGCCGTCGGTCAGCGTCGTTGCGGTGTAAGGCTTACTGTTAAATTGCTCCGCGTTCTTCTTTCCTTCATTTATGTGCTTCTCGATCACGCGATAGGCCAAACCTACCCCCTCGTCGGGCGGCTTCTCTGTCTCCATTTCTTTACCGTTGTTTCCCGCGCGCTCCGAAGCCTTGTTTGAATTGCCATGGCGCCGGATTGGTACATGCCGGAAAAATTCCTTATGGGACCGGTTCTTTCCGGATCTTCTCGGCGCAGCCAGTTGCCTTCGCTCATTCAGCTCTGCCCTCAGGGATGGTCATACCCAACAATATTGGCCAGCGCAGGATAACCGGAAATCGCGTGGGCGGCGAGCCGGCCTGAGATTACAGCCGACTCCACGCATCCCGTGTCCAACCCGCATGCAGTCCAGTCACCTGCTATTGTCAGATTTTCATAGGTATTGTCCAAGGGTGAAATTCGATACTTCTGCGTGCCCGGGAGGGAAAGCACGTAGCGGTCTGACGGATTCACATTTGCCGTCCAGAATTGAGTATCAAAGCGCGCTTCGTCGGTAGCTTCATGGCCGTTTTCTGTAGCTAATATCTCCCATCTGAATTTCCCGGGATGTTTCATGGCGCCTGGCCAGAGCTGCCCGATTTCATTGTTTAGGAAGCTAATTGCATTCTTCCGTACCTGTTCTCGGCGCGCTGCCTCGTAATCGGTCTCGTCCGATTTGCACCCGACCACCGGATCAGTCAGCGCGCTGCAAAAGTACGCTATTGCCCGTGGTGCTAATGACCATCTTTCTTCTGAAATTAGATGCCTCATATCACCCCAGGTATCGAAGGGACGAGCGAATCCGCACATCGAAACCGGGGGACCTTTCCAACCAAGCGATTCCATGTCCTCACTCATCCAGAGCTGGAAGGATTGGGTCTCAACGGTTTTGATTTTGGTGACCATGTTGCGCCATCTCTCGTCCCTTTCAATAAGCTCCTGACAGATGAAAGGAATCGCGCCCAGGCCGACACCTAAAACAACGAAGTCGAAGTCCTCGCCCACTCGCAAAACCTTCATGCCAGCCGCTCGGCTATCCCAGTGAGACTCGAATCTGCGATCCCTGAGACTGTCACCGCCAGCCAGTTGGGAGTAGTCCGGTTCTGACGGCCAACAAGGAAGACCATCTACATCAATCAGCGGGTTGTACTCGTCCCCTAACACTTCAGCTTGAATGTCGAAGAGAAGCTCTTTCACCAGGCCGCGCTCACCACGGCTTGGATCATTTGACCGAGTCTTCAGTTCATCGGGTTTCGCCAGCTTAAGAGCCGTCAATCGATGAAAGAACTTGAACGACACGCCCCTTTGCTTGAGCACCTCGTAAAACGGAGCGAATACGACGTCTCCCATGCCAGCGCGCATCTTCCATACCAGTGCGCCGCGATAAGTGAACAAAAAACGGAGAGATCCGCGAAGACCCACGCCCGCAGCGTGCCTGGCGCTGCTGTAATCGCCACCTTCATACGCCATCGCGAGATCGTACGAAGAGCGGACTAGCGGCGAGTTAACGGTGCTTTCAGCTGCCCCGTTGATTCTCATCCATTCGCGAAAGTCGTAGTCGTTGATGGCGTCGAAGCCCCTCGGGTCTGAGACGAGTCCGAACCTCACAATACCGAGCATAGCCGTCATCCCTAAATCGATGGCATGCCAGACCAGCGACAACTCCGGATCCCGGCTGAATAACGGCTCAACCTGTTGGCGAACTGCGGACGACATCGCCTCCAAAAAGGACAGTACCTGGGTGGGAAAAACCGCGTTGCGATCAAATACGGCGCGCAATAATCCGAGCCCCTCAATTATCCCCGCCGTGGTCGCAAGCATTCCGAATTTGAGAAGTCGCGCTATACGGATCGTCAGGTCCTCAGGCACCATGCTTCCGGCGGTGAGATCTGGAGAATGTGTCGAGGGGTTCTCCCTGCGTACATCAGGGCGTCCCTTAAAGGCTAACGTCTCGCCGGTCAGCAGCATGGAGCGCAACGCAGAGGCCGTATGCGCTAGGTACGACGATACGCTGAACGGTTGCGTAGTCGTCGTCGGATCACCCGGTAGCCCTTCCGCGGCAGGAAAGTAAGACAACGAGGTATCGTATGATCCTCCCTCTGATCGCGAGGCCATCGCTATAAACGGCGCTGGAAAGAAAGCATCTCGCCAGTCTGAGATTCGGCATCTGCGCTTATCCCTATTCAGCTCGGAATAACACTCTCGGAGAAGGCGAAACGCATTCTCGTAAAACCCGAACCAAACGTGAAACCCGTGTTCCTCAATCCGCGTTGCCACTCCCCTCCCGGACGCGCCTTTCCCGCCGAGGCGCCATCCCAGCTGATAGACGGTCACATCGAATTTTCCCTGATGTTCGGGCCTGCTGAGCTCGAAGGCTGCAGCGATTGAGGCACAGCCTCCGCCAATTATCGCTACCCGGGCCGGACGATCCGAACTCAAGCGGTACCCCCCAAAGTCAAGACTTAAAAGTCGTCAAACCATCCTATAGGTGGGTTCTTATGTCAATCAGCCGTTAACCACGCGTCGCGACGCCTGATACGCGGTCGCTAAGCCTTCGGTTCGAAGCCGCCGATTTTCAGATCTAAGCTCTATTGTCCATCTCTAGAATCTCGACCGCGCGAGCCGCCAAATGCCTTACTGCAAAGGACAATACTAGCCGCTGCTGAGTCGGGTTCTGGTCGCTTGGCGTCGATGTCTGAGGCTGCACGGGCACGAGGTGTGACAACAGCCGCTAGTGTTGAGCGGACCTGTCCATAGTCGCAACGTTCATCGAGCATCAGCATTCACCGGCTCGCGGTCGCGTCGATCGAAAACGACTCTGCGCGCCGCAGTTTCAGACGTTTTTTTCCGAGTAGGTCCTTGAGTGCCGCCTTATCGAGCATCGACTCTGCCAGCAGCCGCTTCTCATCCTCTTGTGACTCCAAGCGCCGCACCGCCGATACCTCGTCGAGCCCACCGCACTCCGCTTCCACTTGTAGAAGGTCGCGCTCGAGATCCCATGGCTTCGGCAGACTTCTTCAGTCTTGACCCCTGCCTCGAGCTGCCGCAGCACTCCGATGATTGCTCCTCGCTAAACCGGATCCCTTTGATCACCCGTCTCCTTTTTCGGGCGACGGACTCTACCTCATTTCTGCGGAGTTTTCGGGGTGCAGACCAGACCGGATAGCGGACGCGCCCCCGGGATTTTCTCCAAACGGCGAAATTTTTTGCGCTCGTTCCATTCTATGTAACCACGGTTACATCGAATTTAACGCCTTTCAGGTGAACGCAACACTCACCAGGAGGGAACACCATGGCTGCAACCATCAATGGAACGCGGGCTATCGAAGCAGCTCCGCCAAGGGCAGTTGAGAAAACTGAGGTCTCCGATGCAATGCGAATCGCTCGCTACTGCACCCTCGAGGAACTGCCGGGTCTGATATTCGGCGTCATGACGGTCGGTTACATCGTTCTGTCGCTGACCGGCCTCTCGCCTTGACGCTCGAGTAGATCCGCCCACTGGGGAAACCGGGTTCCCCATAAACAAAATCTCACCCACAGCAGCAAACAGCACCGGGTGAATTCGACGAAACGGCTATTTCGTCGGCGAGCGCCATAAGAAGCGTTTCGCCGCGGGCGCAGAGATCCGCCCGGAGGGGAAACAAACATGAATTCGGTTGTGATGAACGGCTTAGAACTAGGGCTTAGGAACAGCGGTCAAACAAAAATATCGTCCGCCTCAGCATTGCCTTCAACTACAGGTTTGATGGGGATTTCAGAGTCGTGCAGGGAAGGGGATGCTCAACTGAGCTCGGGTCTTACAACAAAGGCCCGTGCGGTCGCTCCATTCAGTCAATCGCGTCGACCTCGATTCAAGACGTCAACAACTAAATGGGTTGCCTTCGTACTGACTTTCTTTCTTCTATCTTGGAGATACGAAGTTCCCGCCCACGCCCAAGCTGTCGCCGGCGGCGGCTTGACGGCTCCGGAGATCGGAGGGTCGCTGGGGCCTAATCTGCTGGTGAACGGCGACTTCTCGCAGGGCACTGCCGGATGGTCGCTGCCGAGCGCCTGCTTCAGCCTCGACCCGACCACGCCTGCACCCAACGGTGCCGCCAGCCTGCTGATGAGCGACACCGCGGCTTGTAACAATCCCACTCCGGTCGCCATCAACTCGCTCAAGGTCAAGAGCGGGCAGGTCTACACGCTCAGCGGCCAGCTCAAAACCGAAGACCTCGTTGCCGCGAGCTCAGTGGATGGCGCGATGTTCGATCTGCTCGGGTTACGGCCGTTCACCGATCACCAACGGCACCACCGACTGGACCAGCACGATGTTGCAGCATCTGACGGTGCCCACGGGCAGTAGCACCTCGGTGCGCTTGCAGACTTACGGCGCGATCACCAGCGGAGACGCATGGTTCGCGAACCTGTCGCTGCAGCAGGAGATTCCGCCGGCGCTGCAGATGTTCCTGCTCTACCCGAACTACCGCGGCATGATGTTCTCCGATCAGAGCCAGGTCGCGAGCGTCGATTTGACCGTAACGCCACCGGCCGGAACCTCGCTGTCGAGCCTTCAGGTGGTACTTAATGCGACCGACGCCGGCGGCAATATCGTCGCCAGCCAGACCGTCGTCCCATCGTCAACCGAGTTCACCGCGAGCATCGACTTGAGCGCCTTGCCGCTCGGTACCTACCAGCTTACCGGCACGGCTGAGGACAGCAGCGGTAACATTCTGATGACGCAGAGTCCCTACGCGATCGTCAAGCTCGACGCATCATCGCGCGCCAGCATGAAGGCCTGGATCGACCAGGCCAATCGCGCGCACTTCCTCGACGGCAATCCGCACTTCGTCCTCGGCATCTACGACACTACCCAGTATTCGCTGCGCGAGGCTTACTACGTGCCCGAACTGGCGGCGATCGCGCAGGCGCCGATCAACATGCTCATCAACTACTACATCACCAATGCGCCGACCCCGGCGATTACCGCCTACACCGACGCGATGACGCAGTTCGGGATGACCTTCCTGCCCGACGTAGCCGCCTTCTATTCGGGTAGCCCCAACTGGCCGGCCGGTCCCGCCAAGGAGTTCGGGACCCAGGACCAGGACACTCTCATTTCCGACTACACCGCGGCTTTGTCGTCCGATTCCAACGTGGTCGGCTATTACACCGGCGACGAGCCTGCGCTTACGCGCCAACCCCAGACCTTCCACCAGTACGGGCTCATCAAGGGAGGCGACCCTTCCGGCTTCAGCTACGCCGTGCTCAACCATCCGCTCGATCTGCCCTCATGGAAGGACACGCTCGACGTGCTCGGCGTCGACGCTTATCCGCTGGCGGCGCTCACCGGCAACGATCTGGCCGAGGTGGCCGATCGCACTCGCGCAGCAGTCCAGGCCTCTCTCGGCACCCGCCCGGTATGGACAGTCATCCAGTTTTTCCAGTTGACGCTGGAGTCCGCGTGGCCGACCGAACAGCAACTCCACGACATGAGCTGGATGGCGATCGTCGAGGGCGCGACCGGGCTGTTCTACTGGGAGTACGGCATCCGCGGTCTAGCTTCGATCAAAGACCCGGTCGAGCACGCGGCGCTTTACCAGGAACTGATCGACGTCACCAGCGAGATCAAGTCGCTCGGAGCCGGTGTTGCTCAGTCCCGACGCTCCGGTGATCACGGCCAACTCACAGGCCGGCACTGTGTTCACCAGGACCAAGATCGGACCTGACGGCAATCGCTACCTGTTCGCATACAACTACACCGCGTCGCCGATCACCGCCGAGTTCACGCTCGCGCAGCCGGCTGCCAGCGTTTTCGATTACGACACTGGAGTGAACAGTGCGCCCGACTCGAGCACGACGTTCTCGAGCGCGTTCCAGCCGTACCAGGCGCATGTATATCTGATCAGCAATTCCGCTTCAGTGCAGACCCCGACGCCGACTGCGACGCCAACGCTCACGGCAACTCCAACCGCCACCAGCACCTCGACGGCAACCCGTACCGCCACCGCCACTCGCACGGCAACCGCGACGCGGACTGCAACTGCCACGCGCACTGCAACCGCTACCCGCACCGCGACGCCAACTCCGACCATGACGATGACTGCGACTGCCTCTGCCACGCCCACTGTCACGGCGACGGCGACGCCCACTGCCACGGCGACGCCAGGCGCGTTGCTTATCTCGCCGTCCAATCTGAAATTCCGCGCGCAGAAAGTCGGCACCGCCAGTCACGCCAGAATTTTGAAGGTGACCAACGGCGGCGCGGCGCCCGTGAACTTCGTTGCGATGCCGGTCAGCGGAGATTTTGCGCAAACCAATACCTGCGGCTCCAGCCTGGCTGCGTATGGGACCTGCACCATCAGCATCACCTTTAAGCCGACTGGCATGGGAGAACGGATCGGCGACCTGCCGCTTCACGACAACGCCATCAACAGTCCGCAGGTGGTCACGATGACCGGCAAAGGCAATCGGCTCTAGCAAAGGATCGCCCACCTTTCGTCGATCGGAATCATGGCGAAAGGTGGGCAGTCCTGGAGAATTTTGGTGAACGAACGGATCAAAAACCACACGCGCGCGCGGAGGCAGGGGATGCGGTCGCGGACCTCGGCTGCTCCTGCCGCACATGTCCAGGCGGAAAACCATACAACCACACCACCCGCGCCGTTTTACGCATCTACAGGTGTGCTCCAATGAAAGACCTAAAATCGCGCATCATCGCATTTTCGTTTGCCATCTTACTGAGCCTTGCCGCATGGGGCGGCTTCGCCTACGTCGCAGTGCACTTTCTAAAGAAGTAACTCGGGACACGACAATGACCTCATGAGCCGCAACCGGATTGAATCAACATGTCGGCAACCACGCGATGTCCCCATGAAAAAGCGCTCGAACCACGAACAGAACGATCAAAGAAATCGATCGTCGACCACGGAAGAACGTCATATGATCGCCGAAAGTAACGCTGCAGCGCAGGTTCCCGAGTCAATCAAAAAGGCCTACGACCGGATGCAGTCGATCTTCCAAGGCGGCGGCTATGTGTCACTCGAAGAGCTGCAGGGCGCGGTGGAATACCTACTGGATAAGGTCAAGGCGGCGCGCGGCATTAGCGGCTGAGCCACATACTACGGTCTCGAAAATGCTCTCATTAGACTGGAACGGCGAAGAATACTTCTTCTGAGCGGATTTCAATCTCCAGTGGGTTCATGAACAGCGTGCTCCGCGATTGGGATGAGACGGATGAGACCGGTTTGACTAGCAAGAGCTTTCGCTGATCGGAAGTCGATCAGGGAATTTGACTTCCCTGATACCTGATCAAAATTCCCCGTTCCGTCTGAGGGAATTTGCGAAAGAACTCCAGTAGAGACGCGGACTTTCGGAGCTGCTGAGGCGGCAAAAACGCCCCGAGTGCGCGTAGTTCCCTGTATTTTCCTTGATCATCAGGGAATTTGACGCGAGAGCAGTTCGCATCAGACTGCGTCATCCGCCGACGAGTTTCCAGGCGGACTCAAGGACAAGCGCAAATCACGGTGCTGCGAATGCCAACTCGAAGCGCTCGCGAGACTCAAGTTACACGGTCCTTGTTCAGTGCGCTTGCGGTGTCAACATGGAAATCGCCGCATTGACCAAATCGTGAATGCGGCCGCGGCGGAAGCGCTGCGGCTCGACCGGGAACATCATCGCCCAGCCATCTCCCATCGCGCTAATCTGATCGGCGAGTAAATCCGCCGAAATGTCGGCGCGGATTAATCCTTGTGCCTGTCCGCTCTCCAGCAGTCTCGTAAGTTTGCGGCGGAATTGCGCGTAGCGTTTCTGGAACACCGCAGCGATCGGAGGATCGGAAGCGGCACGAACCAAAAGTTGAAGAGCGACCAGCCACGCGTCGCCTTTCCGGGAGGCAGTCCAGAGAATCATCCGGTCGAAAATCGCGCGGATATCAATCTGCGAAGGTTGATCGCTCAGCCACCCGTCGAATTCGTCAAACAGCGCTTCCGCTACTGTCGCTACCATCGCCTCTTTGTTTGCAAAGTAATAAGTGACCGCGCCGGTCGAGCAGCTGGCTCGCGCCGCCACCTTGCGCAGCGAGGCGCCGGCATACCCCTCGTGCGCGAGTACGTATCGGGCCGCTTCGATCAATTCGCCGCTTTTGGCCTCGCGATCGCCGATCGGCCGTCCTCGCTTCGCGCGTCCGGCCGGCTTCGTCTTTAACGCCGGCGCGGATTTGATGTGAGTACGAGAAGCCTGCCGTCGAATGTGTTTCACATTCAATCTCCCGATTTTACATAACAGATGTTGTGTTAAATAGCCAGCCGTGCTATTTGATCCTCATCACGAACTGGAGGACCCAGCAATGGACCCATCCAAACGAAAAGCATTTGGCGAAGACGGAGCTGTCCTGATTGAGCGATTTCTCGATGCAGCGCAACTCGCCAGATGCCGCACTGCGTACGACTGGTGCGTCGAGAATCTCGGTCCCCTGGCCGTCGAACTCTTTGCAGGAACCGAAAAAGAAACCCACAACGAGAACGCAAATCCCGGCGCCGCGGAGCGCCTCAACCAATTGGTCTCGTCGATCCCGTTTGGCGAACTGTTTGCCGATCTCTGGGGCTCGAAAAACGTCTGGTACTTCGCCGAAGAGGTATTCTTGAAAAGGAACGGCAAGGGCGGGCGCACACCATGGCATCAGGACACATCCTATCTTCCCTGGAATGGAATGCATTGGGCGAACGCCTGGATCAGTTTTGAGGCGGTCCCCAAACCAAATGCACTTGAAATGATCAAGGGATCACATCGCGGGACTCTTTATGACGGCACCAACTTCCTCGACGCCAACGATCCCACCGCACCTCTGCATGGCGGAAGCACCTTGCCCCGGCTTCCCGACATAGAGGCGGAGCGAAAAACTGATCCGAATAAATATGAGGTTCTGTCCTGGGCTACCCAACCGGGAGACATCGTCGTCCTTCACCCTGGAATGCTGCACGGCGGAGCAGTGGTCGATGCTGGGTTCAGGAATCGCCACACCCTGGTCTTGCGCTTCTTCGGTGATGATTCCTTCTTTCGCTCGCTGCCGAGTCATAGCGACAGCGGCTACACACCCGCTGGGGTCCTGTTCGTGGATCAGCTTGGACATCTGAGTGATGGCGACCGGTTCCGCGCTTCGTGCTTCAAGCAGCTCAGGTGAAAGATCCGACAGGGAGGTTCCGCTTTATGAAACGAGTACTCATAAATCCCAAAGAAACCCAGCCGATGTACGACGCCTTTCATTTTTCGCAGGCAAATCGAGTCGGCGACATGATCTGGATCTCTGGACAAGTCGGCGTTGACGACAAACTCATTCCCGCCAGCGGAATGGCGGTGCAGGCACGCCTCGCGTTCGAGGGCCTGCGACGAACGTTGGTGACAGCCGGCGCGACTCTGGACGACGTTGTCGAGTTGACAACTTTCCACATCGACTTGCGCGGAGAGATGGAGCAATTCGCAAAAGTGAAGGATGAATATCTGCCGCGCAACTATCCCGCCTGGACGGCAGTCGGTGTGACCCAGCTTGCCCTTCCGGAGTTGCGGGTCGAAATCCGCGCCGTGGCAATCGCGGGATCGTCAAAAGATTAATTGCGGCAAAAGACGTTAAGGAGAACTGAACATGATTCAATCGCTACTATCGACGGCCTCATCCGCCGAAGTCGTTGACGTGCTGAACCGCGACGGCTGCGTAGTCGTTAAATCGCTCGCCGATCCTAAGATGTGCGATCGGCTCGAGGAAGAACTCGCGCCATTTCTTGAAGCCAGGAAAAACGAGGTGCCAATAAACGCGCCCTATGGCTACGAAGACTTCCTACCTGCAAAAACCCGGCGCATCGTTGGCGTTATCGCCAAGTCGCGCGCCTATCGCGCTCTAGTCACACACCCTTTAATCATGTCCGTATGCGACGCGATGCTGCTGCCGAGTTGTGCGAACTATCAGTTGTGCACTACCGCAGTATTGGTGCCGGATCCTGGGTCCAAGGCTCAGGCCCTCCATCGCGAGGATCAACTCTGGAATTTGCCTTCGCCGCATCCGGTGATCGAAGTTGCCACAATGTGGGCGATCACCGATTTCACCAGGGAAAACGGTGCAACTCATCTGGTACCTGGAAGCAATTTATGGTGGGACGATCGGATTCCCCGCGAGGACGAGATTGTTCAAGCAGAGATGGCGCGCGGTTCGCTCCTACTTTGGACTGATCGTGTGGTGCATGGTGCCGGCGCCAACCGCTCAGACGCTCCACGCTTCGGTGCGGCCGCTGCATACATTCTCGGTTGGTTGCGGCAGGAGGAAAACCAGTATCTGGCTGTCCCACCCGAGATTGCCCGCACACTTCAGGAGAATCTACAGAAGCTGGTGGGATATCAACTGAACGGCGGCCTGGGATTCACCGGAGAGTTGGGTAAGGATCCGATCGAAATGCTTCGCGCCTAGCGCCAGCTCAGCCGCAGCCCCAGAGCCAGTCAGCCGGCAACCGGGTGTTCAACTGCTTCGTTCACCAACAGCGCGCAGCGTTGGAGGACGGCGGTCAACGCATTCAGGGTGACCGGCTTGGCGACGTATTCGTCCATGCCGGCGTTGAGGCATCGTAGCCGCGCTCCCTCAAGGGCGTGTGCCGTCATCGCGATTACCATCGTGTGCCCGTTGGCGCCTTCGAGCCGCCGGATTTCCGCGACCGTGGCGTAGCCGTCCATCTCCGGCATCTCACAGTCAAGCAGCACAACCGTGTACTGCGCGCCGAACAGGGCTTCAATCGCGGCCTTGCCACCACCGGCCAGATCGACGCGATATCCCAACTTCTGAAGTTGCTTTTCGGCCACCTTCAAATTCACCAGATTGTCATCGACCACGAGGATGCGCTTTGGATCGGGGGTCGCCTCAGGCGCGCCGTTCTGGGAGGTGGAAGATTCCGATTCGCGAGCCGGCGTTTCGCTTCCGGATAGTCCCGATTCAACCAGTGCAACGAGGCGCTCGTGCAGTTGCGATGGCCGCACTGGCTTGGTTAGCCAGCCGTCGAAGTCCTCGCGCCGGCGAGCCGTCGCAGCGGCGCTTTCACCGACCGGGCTCATCAACAGGAGTCGCGTTTTCGAAAGCGCCGGATCGGACTTTATCGCGCGAGCGAGCGCGGAACCGTCCATCCCGGGCATCTCAGCATCCACGATCGCTACGCGGCAGGGCCGATTTTCAGCGGCGCAGCGGCGCATCGCGGCCAGCGCCAGGTCTCCGCTCGATGCGGTTTCGGCGAGCATGCCCCAGGATTTCAAGGTGTTCGCGACGACCGCGCAGTTGGTCGCGTTGTCATCGACAACGAGCGCACGCATGGCCGCCAGCTGCGCGTCTTTGGGCTCTCGAGACGGGGGCGCAGCCGGCCGTCCGAAGCTCGCCGTGAAAGAGAAGGTCGATCCCTTCCCCGGCTCACTTTCGATTTCAATTTTCCCGTGCATGCCTTCTGCCAGTTTCTTTGAAATCGTCAGCCCCAGCCCCGTCCCACCATACTTGCGGGTGGTTGACGCGTCGGCTTGCGAGAAAGGAGCGAAAAGCCCGGCTTGCACCGCCAAGGGTATGCCGATTCCGGTATCGCGAACCTTGAAGTTAAAGCTGACCTCATCGGCGGTTTCAGCCGACGCGTAAACGCGCAAGATCACCTCGCCGGCGTGCGTGAATTTTAGAGCGTTGCCGAGAAGATTGTTCAGGATCTGACGCAGGCGGAGCGGATCGCCCGAAATTGTCATTGACGCCCTCGCGCCATACTCCAGCATCAGTTCGATACCCCTCCGGTGAGCTTCTTTGCCGAACAGTTCGATCGTGCTCTCGAGCACCTCAGCCAGCTCGAAATCGATCCGTTCGAAAATCACCTTGCCTTCATCGAGCTTGGAGAAGTCGAGGATGTCGTTGACGATGCCGAGCAGCAGATTGCCACTCTCAGAGACTGTGCGGGCGAATTCCGTTTGGTCGGGGGTCAGCTCCGATTCGAGCAGCAATTCCGCAAACCCGATTATGCCGTTGAGCGGCGTGCGAATTTCGTGGCTCATGTTGGTCATGAACTCGGACTTGATTCTCAAGGCATCGAGGGCTGCCTCGCGCGCGGTTACGAGCTCCGCGTTCTTGGCTTCGAGTTCCGCGAGCAGGCCGGCGCGAGTCTCGGCGAGTTGCCCCATGACCAGGGCTTCGGCGGCGGCTGCCCTGGTTTCATCGCGCAGTTGGACTTCGCGGGCTTGACGATTGCGGTCGGCGACCTGTTTGCGGCGCAACAGATTGCGCAACTGCGCGATGGCGATCGCAAAGTCGGACGACTTCGCGACAAAATCATCGACCCCGGCACTTAGCGCCTCGCGCACCGTCGCGCTGGTCGGATCGTCGGTGAGGATGACAAGCGGGATCGTCCGCCAGTCGGGCGAATCCCGTACTCGCCTGAAGAATGTCGGATCGGCCGACGCGCTTTCGACCAGGATACAATCGGCGCGGCGGACTACCAGCAGTTCGAGCGCCTCGGCGACGGAATTTGCAATCGCCATTTCGTAGTCATCGCTGAGCAGCGCAGACGCCAGCTCGGGCAAATACGATGACTCACGGCCGATGCCGAGCAGCTTCTTGTTGCCGAACAGGCTCTTGGCGCCGTCAGTCGCGCGCATCGCCTCGCGCGAGTGAGTAAGCGCGCGCAGTCGAACCAGAAGCATCGCCGGGTCCTCGCGCTTGCGCATAAACGCGTCGGCGCCCGCTTCGAGCGCCCGGATTTCATTGTCAGGGTCGTCGGAGTCTGTGAAGAAGACGCAGGGTATCTCGCGCAGCACAGTATTGGATTTGATCCTGCTGATGAACGTCAAGCCATCGATATTGGCCATCTGGCCGTCAATCACGATTGCGGCGGGTTGAATCTCCGCGGTCAGCCGCAGTCCCTGGGCGCCACTCTGACCCTCGACCAAACTGTATCCATTAGGTTCAACCAGTTGCTTGAGCCAACTCCGAAAGACTTCGCTTGGATCGATCACGAGCAGGTTGGGGAGTTGATGGACCGCGGCGTTCGAGCGTCGCTTGCTTATAAGTTCGTTAGTACATCTCAGCAAATAGCCTTTGTCGTATGGTTTGCCGACGTATTCATCGGCGCCGGTCGTGAGTCCGCGGACCCGGGCGCGAACGTCCGCCTCGAGCGAGAGCAGGATTACCGGAATTGCGCGGGTCTCAACGATCGCCTTCAACTCGGACAGGAATGCATACGCCGTCGCCGTCGGGCAACTGGACGTCGAGCACGATCAAGTCGAAGAGGCTTTTGCGCAAGGCGTCGCGACCAGCGGCCAGCGTGGCAGCAAGGGTGCATTCGTAACCGCCGGCTTCGAAGGCCGTTTTCAGATCCATCCGGACGGTCAAGCTGTCGTCAACGACCAGTATGCTGGAACTCATGAGTATGGTGTGTCTCCAACGCGGCGGCGCGCCATCTGGCAGAGTGTGCCGGCCACGTCGGCAAGCGGGGCAACCACCTGGGCGGCATCGAGGGCGATGGCCTCGCGCGGCATCCCGAACACGGTCGAACTGGCTTCGTCCTGCGCGATCGTCTGGCCACCGCTCTGCCTGACGGCGAGCAGGCCGGCAGCCCCGTCTTTGCCCATGCCAGTCAACAGACAGGCAATCGCTTGCGGGCCGCAATCACGCGCGATGGACTCGAACAGCACATCAATCGAGGGACGACATAGGTTGCGCTGCGGAGCATTGGTAACCCGCAGCCGACCTTGGCCGACGGTCAGGTGACGATCGGGCGGCGCCATGATTATCTCGCCACGGCCCGGACGCGGCATTGGCTCCCCATCGACTGCAACTCGCACGTTGAGGTTGGACAGCTTCGCGATCCATTGAACCAGACTGTCAGAGAATTCCGGCGCGATGTGGATGACGAGCAAGATCGACAGCGGAAAGCGGTTTGGAATCTGTGAGAGGATTTTTGCCATTGCAGACGGTCCGCCGATCGACGCGCCGATGGCTACTATCACCGGGTCATCGCTTTCGCGGGCAAGGAAGGAGATGATTCTGCCGGGCCGCGCCGCTGCGCCGGCGACTCGCGCGCGCCGATTGACGGACGAGCGTCGAATCGGCTTGATGCGGGAAACCATCTTCACCGCAGCGACCAATTCGCGTTCCCACACTCCCTCGGGCTCGATTCCAGCCGCCTTGTCGAGCACGTCAATTGCTCCGGCCGCAAGCGCGTCGAAGGTCTGCAAGGCCTGGCCGCGATGGGACGACGCCGAGACCATCAGGATGGGCGTGGGGCAGTTGGCCATGATGTATTCCGTGGCGGTAACACCGTCCATCACCGGCATCATCACGTCCATGGTGATGACGTCGGGACGCAGCCGCCGGCATAGTTCGGTCGCGGATTGGCCGTCACTGGCCTCCCCGATAACTTCGAGTGCGGGATCGGTGGCTAGCGTCTGGACCAGGCGTCTGCGCACTGTCATCGAATCTTCCGCGACCAGTACTCGAATTGCTGCCATCACTAGCTCACCAGGCTGCGAACGGTTTCCAGCAACGAGTCCTTGTTGAACTCGCCTTTCACTATGTATGCGCGGGCACCGGCCTCGGCGCCGCGCCTGCGATCGTCAGCGCCGCCGCGGGTCGTAACCAGGATCGAAGGGATCCCGAGCAGGTAATCGTATTCGCGAGTGCGCGAGACGAACTCGAAGCCGTTCATGCCGGGCATCTCGACGTCGCAAACGAACAGACTGTAGCGGCGCTCGCGCGCCTTCGACATCGCATCCTCGCCGCTGACCGCAAGATCGACCTTGAAGCCACCGGTCTCGAGGATACTCTTCAGCAACACGCGGCTAGTGAGCGAATCGTCGATTACCAGGATGTGCGGAGCAGGTGCGGCGGATGGCGTCGGTTGCGACGATACCGCTTCGGCTGCTTTCAACAGCGCGTCCGGATTCAGCACGAGTTGCGGATTTCCCTGCGAGTCGAACACCGCACCGGCCAGCATTGCCACACAACCCACGGAGGAGGGCAGGGGATGCACTATCACCTCGATTGCGTGGATCACGCGGTCCACTCCGACCGCGAGCAGCTCAGAGCCGGCTTGAATAATTGCCGCGAGATGCGGCAGCGAATCGGTGTCGGACGAATGAGGTCGGCCCATTGTTTCGGCGAGTCGGATAAATGAAATCGCGCGGCCTTCAAAGACCAATGAGGATCGGCCGGCCAGTGACACGACGTCATCGGCGGCGAGCCGCAACGCGGAATGTACCGCATCCAGTGGAATCCAGATGAGCAAATCACCGGCGGCCAGCAAGATCGCCCTGACTGACGAAAGCGAGACCGGAACTTCGATTTGGACGCTGGTGCCGATTCGCACGTCAGTGATGACTCCGACCCGGCCCTTGAAGCGGTTGGCCACTTCGCGAACAACTTCGAGACCGATTCCGCGACCGGCTACTTCATTGAGCGAGGCGCTGGTGGTCACGCCTGGACTGAAAATGAGTTCGAGCGCGTCGGCCTCAGAGAGAGCGGCTGCGGCGTCGGTGGTTACAACTCCCCGCTCGACCGCAGCGCGGCGAACCGCGTCAACGTCGATACCGCCGCCGTCGTCGGAGCAACTGAACAGGATCCGATCGGCACGCCGTTCGATCTTGAGGCTGACCTCCCCGCAAGCGGGTTTGCCGCGTGCGAGACGCTCTTGCGGACTTTCGATTCCATGTGCGACTGCATTGCGCACCAGATGTGCCAGCGCTTCTCCGATAGCCGAGAGCACGTGACTTTCAAGGCGCTGCTCGCGTCCAAAGGTGTGGAAGACAACCTGCTTTCCAAGCATCTCAGCGGCATCTCGAACCGCGCGTTCCAAAGTCGGGAAGAGCAGGCCGGTTGGCAGCAATCGGAGCCGGTCGATATTCCCGCGGACTTCAGCGACCTCGCGCTCGGTGCTGTCGGCCCGCATCCCAAGGCCTTGGCGAGCGTGCTGGAGCGCCAGTCTCATCTCCTCGACCGTTTCGTGCAGGCGCGGCCCCGGTTTGGCGTCGGTCAGCTGTTGTTGAAGGGCTGATAGACGATCTTCGACCTCCCTGACCACTTCGATACTGCGGCGTATGCCGTCGAGCTGCACCGCGGTTTCGGAAACGCCGCTCAGCAAGGCGTCCATCTCGGCTACGCCGACGCGGACCCGCTCGAACGGCTCGAGTGTCGCCGGACGCGATGGCGCACCAGCCGGCGCCGGCGGATCCAGTGCGCTTATCTGCGAGGAAATTGTATCGACTTGCTCCAGCAGCCGGTGGATCTCTTCCTTGCTGACCGCTTCCAGCGAGCCGCGATGGGGCGCCAACGCGTCCTCCATCGCATGCGCTATCTCGGCGATACGAGGCAATCGGACGACGCGCGCCGCGCCCTTGAGCGTATGAGCCTGACGCAGCAGTCGCGCCACCGGTTCCGCCCCGGCATCGCCCCTTTCAAGGCCCAAGATATCGCGACTGAGATCGGAAACGATCTCACGCGCTTCGATCTTAAAGTATTGGTAGAGATTTTCGTCGGGCATGATTGGTTATCCAGTCAGGCGGTTCCCCCGGAAGTTTTCGCGCTGGTCTTTTTGACGATTGTCTCGGCGATTGAGCCTACGTCCAGCAGCCACAGTTGCGCCGCGCCCGAGCCGACCGCGTCGGTCGCATGCGGCGGCGCTCCGGGGCTCACCGGGCTGAGTTCCGCCCGCGGGACCATCATGGTGCCCGTCACCGCGGTGAAGGCGAGCGCAATCTCCTTTTCGCGCCGGCAGAGCACCATCCATCGATTCTGCTCGGTACTCAATGTTGGGCATCCGATCATGGCGGCAAGACTGTGGACCGCTATCATCCGGCCCTTCAACCCGGCGAGGCCCAGCAGTCCGGAATCCGCGCCGGGAATCGGCACCACCGTCTGGGCACGGGCGAGTCCGGCGAGGTCGGCCACCTTAAGCGCGAACCGTGAGGCGCCAATTCGGACGATCAACAAATGCACCAGTTCCTGACCGCGCTCGACCAGCGGTTGCTGGAAGCTCTGGTCAAACGACCGCTTCAGGTCCTCGAACTTCAATGCGACGTCGGTTTCGATCAAGTTGATCCCTCACACAGCCGCAATTCGGAGGCACACAGATCGATTAGAGTGCTGCGGCTGAACCCGCCGCCGAACAGCAGCACGCGGGCAGGATCTTCCTGGGCGAGCAGCATCGAGGCATTCTGAAGCTCGCGCCGCGCACCCGGCAGGTCGCCCTCGCGCCGGAACATGAGGCCCAGCCGCAAGTGCGGCATCGCGAAGGCCGAGTCCAGGTAAACTCCGACCCGATAGCTGTCGATCGCCGATGCGCGCCTGCCTCCGTGCTCGTGACAGAGGGCGGTCAGGTAATGCGCGGCCGCATTAAGGCCGTCCAACGACAGCAACAAGGCGCAGAGCTCGGCCGCCTCATCGAGCTTACCGCGCTCGACCTGGATAATTGCCCTCAGCAGAAGCACGTCGGGGTCGAGCCGGTCCGCAGTCGTAAGCGCTTCCAAGGCAGCTAGGGCCTCGTCGTACTGTTCCGCCTTCATGAGAGCCGCGCCGAGGCTGAGGCTCGCACCCTTTGCGGACGGATTCATTTCGGCGGGCGAAGGAGCAGCCGATTCGGCGACTGCGGGAGTCGCGATTGCGCAGCTCGCGGCTAACGTCGAGCGCTCGATCGAGCCTGGGCGGAGAGACAGAGCAGGAAGGACTGAAGTGACCGGGCGGACGCGCGAAACCGAGCGTAGCGGCGGCTGGAACGTATCTTTGCGATGACTTACGGGCCATGCGCGCGGGCTCAGCGTGGCTGCTGCGCCGGCGTTGCGCAGCGTGTAGTAAAACGCGCCTTCCGCATACTCGACCTGAAATGCCTGCGAGATTCCTCGGAGCGGTTCTGCGTGGCTCAGAAAAAGAAATCCGTCCGGCGCGAGCACCCGGGCAAATCGCGCGATCACTTCGCGCACCACCCGCGCCGACAGGTACATAATCACGTTGCGGCAAAAGACTATGTCGAAGCGATGCGGCTGCCAGAACTGATCGTCTTCGACCGCCAGGCTGCGTTCCTCGAATTGCACCATCGCCTGCACCCCTTCATCCAACGCAAACTGGCTGCGTTCGCGATGAAAATATTTCTCGACGCATTGCGGCGGAGTCGCCCGCATCGCCCACGCCGAATAGCGCCCGCGCCGCGCCTTGTCCAAGGCCTCCGGATTAATGTCGATGGCGAGAATCGAGACGTCGGCGGGCGCCAACGGGCCTAGCTCCCGCAGCGTCATCGCCAGCGTGTAAGGCTCTTCGCCGGTCGAGCATCCGGCGGACAGAATCCGAATCGGCCGGGCGTGATCGATGCGGGTCAGCCGCGGCAGGGTGACCTCGGAAAATACACTGAGCTGCTCGGGGCTGCGGAAAAAATAGGTCTCGCCGATAGTAAGCTCCGAGGCGAGCTCGCGCAGCTCATCATGCGACGCCATACTCGACTTCAAACGCTCCATGTAGGACTCAAAGCTGCGGCATTGCAGCGCGCGCATCCGCGCCACCACGATCGCCCGCAGCTCGTCGAGCGACGAACCAACGTACTGAAGGCCGAGACGCTCTTCGATCAATTCCGCGAAGCGCGCCACTTTCGCGTCGCCGATATCCGGCGTGCTCCTCATAGGGAATTCTCTAGCCGGCCCAGTTCTTCCTCCGGGACGATCCGCGAGCCGTCGAGGACCTGCATCAGTTCGCCGTCAAGTAGGCCGATGGCGGTCAGCACCTCGGGATGAGCTTGCAGCAGCAGCGGAGGAACCTCGGAAAGAGTGGCCCGATCGAACTCTCGCACCCCGACTATCGACTCGACCGCAAGACCTATGACCCGGTCACCGACCCGCAGCGTAACCACTCGGGCCTGCTTTACTTCGACTGAGCCTGATCCAAGCAGAATCCCTAGATCGACTATCACGACCGTGGCGCCGCGAATCACCGCCACTCCCTGCACCCATTCGGGAGCTCCCGCTATAGCTGTCACCGGCGGGCTGCGCAGAGTCTCGATAACGCTGGCGATCGGCAGCGCACAGAACAGGTTGCCCGATCTCACCAGCACCACCGCTAATCGCGCGGTAGATAAGTTCGCTCCGGTTGCAATCGTAGTCAAATGAACACGCAATTAGTCCTTCGCGGGATGGTGCAATTTCCGCTCCAACCAAACTGAGTGAGCGGGTGGAAGGTTGACTAGCTATGAATGCTTTCAGGCGCGCTATCTGTGAATAAGGCGTTGCGCGGGACACAGTTGTATTTCGCGCGGTGACCGATTAGTGGCATTCGCCAATTAAATGTCGCGAGTTTCTGAGCTAGGGGCAGTTAATTCGCCTTCGAAGCGACGTTAACTGTCCCAATCCGCGGCACGACCTATGCTCCCACCAACGCCAGCAACGCAGCGGAGGCAGTTTAGCAAGATGAATCGATCCAGGTCGTTTGGCGTGTTGATCGCGCTTGGGTTCACAGTCTCGTTCGTCATGCTCCTAGTCGTGGCGACGGTCGGATACTTCAGTATCGCCGGAATCTGGAACAACTCTCATAAGATGGGACAGACCTATGAGGTAATCGATGAGCTCTCCGAGCTGACATCGAACCTTAAGGACGCCGAAACTGGCCAACGTGGCTACCTCCTAACCGGCAATGACACCTATCTGGAGCCTTACCGATTGGCCACCACTTCAATTGACGGGGTTATAAGGCAACTGCGCGACATGACCGCTGACAATCCGACTCAGGCACGTCGCCTCGAGCAAGCATTGCCGCTGATTCAGTCCAAGATGGCGGAGTTGAAGCAGACAATCGATCTGCGGCGTACCGAAGGCCTGGACCCGGCACTCAAGGTGGTGTCAACCGGCCAGGGAAAGGCCTTCATGGACAACATACGGCAAATCATCGTCGCGATGGATGACGAGGAAAGAAATTCGCTGCGCATCGCGAAGACCAGCAGTGACTTTAGTGCCAATCTGTCTGAGACGACGATAATTACGGCATCGCTGCTGGCTTTTGTACTGACGGGCCTGGTCGGATGGTACCTTACAAGTTCATTGACGCGGCAGATCGGATCGGCGGCGGCGCTGCTGCAGAGCTCGTCGGGCGAATTGCAGGCGGCGGCCAATCTACAGTCGTCGGGCTCGACCGGGCAGGCGACGGCAGTCAACGAAATCGCCACCACTATCAACGAACTGCTTTCGACCTCGCGCCTGATTGCGGAAAATGCGCAACGCGTCGCCAAAGTCGCCCAGGAGACCTCGCTGACTGCCAGTCGCGGCGACGAAACCGTCCAACGCACCACCCAGTCCATCGCCGGCATCAAGACCCAGGTCGATGTCGTAGTCGTTCACGTGCTCGAACTCGGCAAGAAGTCCCAGCTCATCGGGAGCATCACCGAGATGATTAACGAACTCGCCGAGCAGACCAATATCCTGGCAATAAATGCAACGATCGAGGCCGCCGGCGCCGGCGAATGGGGCAAGCGGTTTGCTGTTGTGGCAGACGAAATCCGCAAGTTGGCTGATCGTGTCAGCGTTTCATCCAGTGAAATTCGCCAGCTATTAGACAACATCCGCGCGTCTGCCAGCTCTACTATTGCGGCTACCCAGGACGGGTCGAAGCTGGTCGATGCGGGCGTGCGCGAGTTTGCCGAAGCGGCAGTGCTGTTCAGGCAAATAGCCGCCCTGGTCAGCACCGCCAGCGAGGCGGCGCGCGAAATCGAATTGAGTACCGAGCAGCAAGCCAGCGCGGTCGACCAGGTCCGGGTGGGAGCATCGGACCTGGTGCAGACCGCGCACGAGACCGATACCAGCTCGAAACAAGTGCTCAAGACTTCCTCCGAACTCGCCGGCCTCTCCCGAGAGCTGGTCATGATGGTTCGCTCCAACGGCCATCATGTGGGTAATGGCATCGCGTCAGTATAGGTCAAATGGCATTGATGAGGACCCGGGCAAAGTCACAATCGGACACTGAGTTCCAATTTAGCAATTTCAAGGAGGCGAGCGTCTCACGATCGTACATTTGTCGCCGACGTTCGACTGCTCAGCGTGTTCGTTCGATTAAGATGCCCACAAAGACCTCTGTTCCGCTGCGACGCGCCCTGAAAGCACGATTGTTCCCAGCGTCACACCAAGACCCAGCGGCATGAAATCTGCTGAATGGTCCTCTGCGATGTCGATACTTATCGCCGATTACAGCGGGGCTGAAAAATTCCGCACGAAACAGGGAGTACTGAATTTGTTTAACCGAATCGTTTCCAAACGCACACGTCTGATGATGGGAGTAGCATCGATGTCGTTGCTGCTCGGTGGCACAGCCTTCGCCGGATCGGTCTCGACCAGTCTTGGCGTCAGCGGCTCAGTCACCGATGACTGCACGATCGCGGCGGCGCCCTCAATCGCCTTCGACAACTATCATCCAGCTACAAGCAACCTGACCAGTCCGCTCAATTCCACCGGAACGTTGTCGGTAACCTGCACCACGGGAACCGTTGCCGAAATCGATCTGAGCACGGGCGCGAACGGTGGCTCTGCGGTCGGTACCACTCGCGCGATGAAGAGCGGAACTAACATTCTCAACTACGAGCTCTACTCCGATTCGAGCCGGCAGGTCGTTTGGGGCGTAGGCGTGGGCACTGGTGGCGTGACGGAAGACGCGGCGCCGAGTGCGACTGCAGTCAACTACACCGTGTACGGGCAGGTCCCGGGCGGACAGAACATTCCCGCAGCTACTGACTATGCCGATTCAGTCGCGGTTACGGTTAACTTCTAACTTTATCCATAAGGCAGGCGCGATAGACGAATGAAGCTAAGCGGTCGGATCGTGCTCGCGGCAAGCTTAATCGTCGGAGCGGCCCAATTGGGGGCTGCTCCGGCGTTTTCGTCTGACTTCCTGGTCGAGCCTGTCGTTGCATTGCTCTCGCCGCGCGCCCCCAGCGCCCTGCTCAACCTGAGCAACACCGGCGACAAGCCAGTTCGGTTCGAATTGACCAGCTACGCCTGGAGCCAGGACCGATACGGCGGAATCGTGTTGGCTCCGACTGACGACGTAATTTTCTTTCCGCAGCTTTTCACATTAGGCGGCGGCGAACAGCGCAAAATCAGGGTCGGCGCCAGCATCCCGCCCGACTCCGAAAAGTCCTATCGCTTGTTTATCGAAGAATTGCCGCCGCTCAAGACCGAACACGTATCCACGAACAATGCGGTCATTATTCGGACCCGCATGGGCATTCCCATCTTCGTCAGCCCGGCGCGTCCGAATCGAAGCGGGCAGATCGAGAGCCTGTCGATCGCGGGACGCAAGGTTTCCTACCAGGTTCATAACACCGGCAACGTCCATTTCGTGATTGAAAACACGGTCGTCAAAGGTCTGGACGCCGCCGGCAATGCCAGTTTCGCGCTTCACGCCAAAGGATGGTACGTGCTCGCCGGGCAGACCAGCAATTACAACCTGACCTTGAGTCCCGAACAGTGCGCGAAGGCTGCCTCGCTCGAACTCTCGATTCGCACTGAAAGCCTCACCTTTGACAAGACCGCGCCCGCCTCTCGCGCGGATTGCGCCGCCCCCGTTCCACCTTCCAGCGAACTGCTGCAAATCGCCAAACGCCATCCGGGACTGAGTCGATGAAATAAGCCGGGGACGAGCGCATGACAGGGGGGATCTTTGCTATGGCAATGTGGGCCGCGTGCGCGACAATGTTCGTCGCGCGCCCGGTTTTCGCGCAATCCGCATCAGGATCATCGGCGCAAGATGCGTCCGCGGTTTCCGTCGCTGCACCTGCTCCGGCCAATCTATCCGCGGGGAACACAGACCAACGAGCGTTGCTGTCGCTGTTCGTCAATAATGCGCTGCATGGTGAGACCTCGGTCGTCCTGCGCGGCAAAGACGTAATCGCCAATATCGATGATTTGAAAAACGCCGGCCTGCGCGGCTTCGCCGGCACTCGCGTGAGCATCAAAGGAAAGAGCATGGTCTCGCTCGCATCGCTCGCGCCGGCAATAACTTTCGAATTCGATGATCGTGATCTCACGTTGAAGTTGATCGCCACGACCGCAATGCTCGCGCGAACCGAACTCAACTTCGGAAGCGCCAGGCCCGCCGACCTCGAATTCCGCCGCGACACCAGCGGCTTCCTCAATTATTCAATGACGTTGAGCGACCTGACCTCGTGGGGCGGGTTTTTCGAAGGCGGCTTCAGCTACAAGGGAGGACTCCTGTACAGCGGTCTCTCCGCGACAGCCACCTCGGTGACACGCGGCCTCTCGAATTACACCTATGACGATCGGACCGACCTCCGGCGCTACGTTGCCGGCGATACCTTTGTCTCCTCCGGAATTCTCGGCGGCACGGCGCTGCTCGGCGGCGTGAGCATCGCTAAGAATTTCTCGATCGATCCGTATTTCATCCGCTTCCCAACCCAAGATGTCGCCGGGGTACTGACCACCCCTTCCACAGTCGGCGTTTATCGCAACGGGCTGCTGATCAAACAAGAGAACCTGCCGCCGGGAGCGTTCAATCTCAACAACATCCCGAGCATCATCGGGCAGGGCAACACCCAGGTCGTAATTCGCGACGCGCTCGGCAACGTGCGCGAAATCAACACGCCCTATTACGTCGGCGCGCAGCTACTTGAGAAGGGACTCGGTGAATACGACTATGGAGTCGGGTTTCAGCGCAACGATCTCAGCACCAGCTTTCAGTACGGCGCCCCGTCCGCATCGGCTTTCCATCGATACGGCTTGACGAATTGGCTGACCGTCGGCGGACGCTTCGAGGCGACGCGCGATTTGTTGAGCGGCGGACCTTCGCTTTCAATCGGTACGATCATTGGGCAGTTCGATGGCGCGCTGGCGGTCAGCCGCGACGGCAGTTCCGATGGAGCGGCGGCGTCGATTGGCTATCAATACCTGTCGCCAAAATTTGGCGGCAGCGCCTCGATGCAATGGATGTCGCCGCAGTACGCCAATCTCGGGCTAAAGTCGTCGCTCGATCGCGCAATCGTGCAGGGTCAAGCGTCGCTCACCAAGTACCTCGGTCACGCAAGCACTATCGGCCTGCAATACAGCTACCAACGCTACGAAATTAAAGGTACTCAGCACGCGATTTCATTTACCGAGACCTCGCGGCTCAGCCGCCGGCTCAACCTGATGGTCACCGTCACCCGCGCACTGCCCGAAAACATGACGCCGGCCACCAACGACGTCTTTGTCGGACTGACTTACTTCTTTGGTCACGATACTGTCGGTTCGATTTCAGCCGACCGTTCGACCGCGCTCTCCGGCACCGCCGCGCTGCAAAAATCTCTGCCGCTGGGAAACGGATACGGCTTTCTGCTTCAGGCCCGCGAGGGTTACCAGGAGCAGGAGAACGCGTTTTTTCAATATCAAAATGACTACGGCCGCTACGAGGCTGACTACACCCACACTCAAGGCCAAAACTCCACTCAACTAAGCATCGCCGGCGGCCTAGTCGCGATCGGCGGCCGCGTGATTCCTACCCGCCCCGTGCAGGACGGCTACGCTTTGGTGCGCGTTCCCGGCCTCGAGAACATTCCGGCCGAGTGGAGCAACCAACCAATCGGTGTAACCAACAAGAACGGAGACGTCCTCATTCCCAACTTGCTGCCCTACTACGGCAATCAGGTATCGATCGCCGATACCAGTGTGCCGATCGATTACGCGCTCGATACCGACCGCCGAGTGATCGCAGTTCCCTACCGCGGCGGCGCGCTGATCACCTTTCCAGTGCATAAGATTCAGCAGATCACCGGCACCTTGCGCATCCAGATGCCCGACCAGACCATCATTCCGGCACTGGGCGAGATCTCGGTCGATTCCGACGGCCACAATTTCAGCTCGCCAATCGGTGAAAAAGGAGAATTCTATTTCGACAGCTTGCCGGCTGGGAAACATCCCGCATCGGTGGATTTTTCGAGCGGCACTTGCCGATTCGAAATGGAAATACCGAAGTCCGACAAATCGGTTATCAAACTCGGTCAACAGACCTGCGTATTTGCGCGGACCGCGAGCACGAAATGAAGTTCGCGCGATTGACTACCGTACTGCTACTGGCGTTGACGCTGATGCTCGCCATCGCCCGCGACGCCTCCGCATTCGGATGCGCCGTCAACGCCACTTCGATCGCTTTTGGCAGCTATCGCTCGCTCCATGCGGGCGACCTGGTTTCGCTCGGAACGATTTCCTACACCTGCACCGGGACTCGCGGCCGTATCTCGATTGCGCTCGGTCAAGGCTCTGCTCAGTCCATTGGACTGCGGAGCATGCATCAGGGAGCTAAGAGTCTGAGCTACAATCTTTACCTCGATGCGACCGGGAGCAGTATCTGGGGCGATGGAACCGACGGCTCCCAGGTTTACGTCGCCCGCGGCTCGGCCGATGGCGTGACAGTCAGGTTGACAGTCTATGGAAAAGTTCCGCCGCGGCAGGACGTTCCCGCCGGCGACTATCGAGACGCGGTTACGGTCAACCTGAACTTCTGAGCGAAGCGCCTGTCATGGCCTTGCCCGCGAACTCGGTAGCTCGTAGCGTCTTGGTCGTAACTGCGATGCCGCTGCGAACTAAAATCGAATGCCCCGAATGCGGGGGTGATCTAATCGTCAAGCGCGGCGGCGTATGCCCCGGCTGCGGCGCGCGTATCAGCGAGCACGTCGGCCGGGTCCGCGCTCGCGAAAAGCGCATCGAGCAGGTCGTCGCCGTGGTCGGCACCATCCTCGTCGTCGGGGTCGCGGTCGTCACTAGCGGCGCGACCCTGCTCGAAGGAATCGCCGCCTACGCAATCGTCGGCGCGGTAATGTACTATCTCGCCCGCCGCACCTTCGTCTGATTTTTTCGTCATCCTGCGTCTGAACATTTGTTTATTTTCGTCGCTGCGAACCCCACCCGCGCGCAGTTGTCTGAACGTTCGTTTAGTCCACACCGCTGAAAGCTGAACATACGTTAAGTCATTCTCTCCGTTGACGTTTTTTGTTTTTAATTTCGAATTTGGTGCAACCTGATTCGTCTGAATGCGTATCTAGATGTGCAATGGAAGCGAGTTTTCAAAAACGGCCGATGGCATCCTTAATGCTCTCTCACTCAGGTAGAGGTAATCGAACAATGAACTCCAAACGAGGTCTGATGACGGTGCTGGTTGGTGTGGCGATGCTGGCGATGCCGCTGACGGCGGCTGCCAAGGATCACGGCCGTTTTAACAATTCGCAATCGCGCAGTTTCGCTTCGTCCCCCAGCGTCGCTCCGGTCTTCGTGTCCAAGCACGACTTCCGCCACGGCGCCACCTTTATGCCGGCGCCTGCTGGGATGCGTCCTGCATGGCGCGAACATCGGGCGTGGGAGAATGCCAACTACGGCCGCGGCTACTACGGCGCGCCAGCATACGTAGCGCCGGCATACGCGGCTCCGGTGTACGCGGCTCCCGCTTATCAAGGTTACGGCTATGGCGGTGGACAAGGATGCTCCCAGGCGCAACATGTGATGAGAACGTACCAGCGCGACCGTGCTACCGGTCATCCAGCCGCAGCTGCTGACGTGCTTCGTCAAAATCAGTGGGCGCTGCGCAGCGGATGTTCAGGCGCCTCGACCGGAGGCGGACTGCTCGGTGGACTAGGCCGATTGGGCGGATACCGTGGCGTAGCGCCGGTGTACAACAACGGTGGTTACAACGGCGGACTGCTCGGTGGACTCGGCGGATATCGTGGAGCGCCCGCTTACGGGAACGGATACAACGCCGGATACGGACAGCCGTACGGCAACGGCTCGATGCTCGCGCCCTTGCTCCAGTACGTCCGGTAACTAGTGCATAGACGAAACGCGCACCTCTCGCGCGTTCCGTGACGACCGCGCGCCCCGTCCCCTCCCGGCGGGGCGCGTTTCTTTTTAGACCGCGGCCAGCCGCTCGATCGCGCTCAATACCTTCACTCGCCGCTCTTCAGGCGTCCTCGCGAACGACGAAAATTGCAGCGCGGTAGTTGTAATCCCGGCGCGCGCATAGTCGTCGAGCCGCCGTCGGCATTTCTCGGCGGTCCCGAACACGAAAATCTTATCGACCATCTCGTCGGGAATTGTCTCGAGCGCTTTCTTGCGATCGCCCGCATTCCACGAGTCGATCGCGATGGTCGCCTCCTTCTCGTAACCAATTTCGCGAAAGAACTTGTTGTACTGCGGCACTGTCACGTAAGCCGTCAGCGATCGGCGGAACAGCGTGCGCGCAACGCTTTCGTCCTCATCGACGGCGCAGATTATCCGGCACACGACGTCCAGTCCTGCGGGATCCTTGCCCGCCGCACGCACCCCGTCACGAGTGTTGTCGAGCATCGGGGCGACCGTCTCGGGCGTGATGAAGTTGACGATCACGCCGTCGCCCAGCTCGCCAGCCAGCCGCAGCATCTTGGCGCCCTGCGCACCGATGTAGATTTTCGGCGGATGCGTAATCGCCGTGTCGAGGCGGAAGCCGTTTATCTTGACCTTCGCGCCCGCCAGCGTGACCTTCTCGCCGCGAAAAATCGCACGCAGCGCCTCGACCGTCTCGCGCATCTGGGTCACCGGCTTCTGAAACGGCACGCCCATCCAATTCTCGACGATATTCGGCGTCGAGATTCCAAGGCCCAGGATAAACCGTCCGCCCGCCAGCTCGTTGACGGTGACCGCCGACATCGCAATCAGCGGCGCCGGCCGCGTGAACACGGGAATGATCGCGCACCCGAAGCGCATCTTCTCAGTCAGCATCGCGGCCGCGGCAATCGGCGCAAACGCGTCGGTTGAGAAGGACTCGTACGACCACGCGTCGGTATAACCGCATCGATCCGCCGTGCGGACCAGCTCGGGAAAATGGGCGCCGTTGAACGGCTCGAACGGGATGGTGATTCCAAGTCGCATTGTAATTCCTCAGTGACGCGAATGTAGCGCAGCGCGACGAGGTTAGCCTACCCGCAGGTTCAGCACTTCCGCCAGATGCATCGGCGTGCGCGACGGACAGAAGTGTCGAATCTGCGATCGGCACGAAAAACCGTCGGCGACGATTATCGCGTCCGCTGGCGCCTTGTCGATTGCCGGAATCAGAATTCGCGAGCCAATCTGTTTCGATATCTCAAAATGATCGCGATCGTAGCCAAACGCTCCCGCCATCCCACAACATCCCGCGTCGAGTACGTCAAGTTCCGCACCGGGCGCGCGCGCGAGCAGCGCGATCTCGGCATCCATTCCCGCGATTGCCTTCTGATGACAATGCCCCTGCACGAGAGTCCGCCGTTTCAGCTCCGGCGGCGCGAAGTCCGGCGCTTCACGGGCAAGGAACTCGTCGAGCAGAAAGGAATTCGACGCGAGCGCAGCGGCCCTTGGGTCGTCGGGAAACAATGACGGCAACTCGTCGCGAAAAGTCAGGATACAGCTCGGCTCCAGGCCGATGATCGGAATACCGACAGCGACGAATGGATCGAGCGCTTCCATCACGTCTAGTAGCAGTGCCTTCGCGCGGTCTAGCATCCCCTGGTCGTAGAGCGGGCGGCCGCAGCATAGATGATGGCGTGGAACGATCACGCGAAAGCCCGCGCGCTCCAGGACTTCGACCGCGGCGATTGCGACCTGCGGCTCGAAGTAGTTGTTGAAGGTGTCAGGGAACAGCACGACTTCGCGCATGCTCGCCGTGGGAGCCGTCCTGCGCTCGAACCACGAGCGGAACGTCCGCCTCGCAAACCGCGGCAATTCGCGATCCGGATGAATCGCAAGCACTTTCTTGGCGAGACCTTTGAAAGCGTTTGCAATTGACGGCGCGTACGACGCTAGTCGCGCCACTTGGTTGAGCCTGCCGAAGAACGCTGACGACAACGGACGCCGATGACTTCGATAATAGTTCGCGAAAAACTCCGCGCGGTACGCCGCCATATCCACCGACGACGGGCACTCCGCCTTGCATCCTTTGCACGAGAGGCACAAGTCCAGCGCGTCCTTCAGCGCGGCGTCGCCGAAACCCTCGGGCAGCAGGTCAGTGGTCAGCGCCTCGAACAGGATTCTCGCGCGACCGCGGGTTGAATGGATTTCCTCGCGCGTCGCCATGTACGACGGACACATCGTGCCCGCCTCGGTCTTGCGGCATTTCCCGATTCCGACGCATTTGAGCGCCGCGCCTGCGAGTCCGTCTTCGGCGCTGAAGTTGAAATGCGTGGGGATTTCGCGCGGCCGATAGTTCGCGCCCAGCTTTAGATGCGAGTCGAGCGGATGCGGATCGACGATCACGCCGGGGTTCATCTTCGAATCGGGATCGAAGATTCGCTTGAACTCGCGGAATGCGCCGATCAAGTCGGGCCGGAACATCATCGGCAGCAATTCGGAACGCGCCAGGCCGTCGCCGTGCTCGCCCGAGAGCGAGCCCCCGAGATTCGCGACCAGTTCGCCGAGCTCGACCATCGCGGCGCGGAATGTCGCGATTCCGGACGCGCTCATCAAGTCGAAATTGACGCGTGCGTGAACGCATCCTTCGCCGAAATGTCCGTAGTAAGTCGCAACCTTTAGGTTGCGGGCGCTGAGAATGCGATCAAAGCCGCGCAGGAACGCGCCGAGATTGGTTGGCGGCACGGCAGAGTCCTCGGCGCCGGGCCAACTGCGCGGACGACCCGGGATGAACGCGCTCGAGCCGAGGCCCGACTCGCGAATCTGCCAGACTGCGGCTTGTTCGCGCGCGTCGGCGAGGTATGCGACGCCGGTGCATTCGCGGAGCGCGCGCGCCTGCGCGATCACGCGCTCCGCACGTTCGCGCGCTTCGTCCCGCGATGCGCCCCCAAGCTCGACCAGCAGAAACGCACGGCCCGCGGGCAAAAATCGCACACCCGGCATATTCTTGATGCGCGCGAACTCGGGCAGATTCTGGTCGAAGCCTTCCAGCGCTTCGGGGCGATGCGTCAGCAGCCACGGCGTTTGATCGGCCGCGATGAACACGTCGGCGAATCCGAGCACGGCGAGCGCGACTTCTTGCGGTCGCGGGACACCTCGAATTGTGGCGCGCAGAATTGTCGCCAGCGTGCCCTCCGAACCGACGATCGCGCGCGCAAGGTTGAAGCCTCGATCCGGCATCAGCTCGTCAAGGTTGTAGCCTGAGACGCGTCGCGGCAGTTTTGGGAAATGTTCGCGCACCGAATCTGCGGTCAGATCGCGAAGTTCGCGGATTCGCGAGTAAAGCTCGCCTTCGCGGCCACCGCGAGCGATCGCTGCGTCGAGCCGCTCGTCGTCCATCGAGGCCTGAAGCGAGAGCTCGGTCCCGTCGTACAGGATCGCCTCGAGCGCCTCGACGTTATCCACGGTCTTGCCGTACGCCGCCGAATGCGCGCCGCACGAGTTGTTGCCGATCATCCCGCCGATGGTGCATCGATCTTTGGTCGATGGATCCGGCGCGAAGAACAGGCCGTGCGCCGCGAGCGCGCTGTTGAGATGGCTCTGGACGACGCCGGGTTCGACTTGCGCAGTGCGCGCGTCTGGATCGATCGCGATCACTCGATTCATGTATTTCGAGAAGTCGAGCACAATCGCCGCGTTGCACGCCTGTCCGGCGAGGCTGGTGCCTCCGCCGCGCGCCAGAATCGGGATCGAGTTCTCGCGAGCGAGCGAGAGCGCCGCGATGACGTCGCCCTCATGGCGCGGAATCACCACGCCGACCGGCACTTGACGATAGTTCGACGCGTCGGTGGCGTAGGCGGCGCGAGTGCCGGCGTCGAAGCGCACTTCGCCTTCGACCTGGCGCGCGAGTTCGGTTTTCAGGGATTCGAGCGAAGCCATGGTGGCGCCTTATACCATATGTAGTGGTTGCGGGAGGGTTCGGATACCAAGGGTAGTTTCGTTCCGTCAAAAATTGTTTTTTGCCGCTTCACTTTTTCAATACACTGGAAGTGGACATCGCCGAATTTCGGGCGAGCTTGGCAAGGATGAGGCATCGCGACGCATACTCGTATGTGTAACACGGAAAATCCGAGGGGGTCAGGCTGAACTGTTCATCCCTGAACTAGTGTGGAGCGCTGCGCGATTTCGGAGACTGGAACCGGCGGCGCTCGCGCGCCGCTGTCCGGAAGCCGAAACCCCCGTTCCAGCCGCTCGCGTTGCTCGCTTTGTCGGATGACTGAGCGGTCTTAGGAACCTAACCCCTAACCCCTTCCCGAGCGGGAAGGGGAACAAGAAAGAAGGGACCGCTAAAGTGGGAGATCCTTCAGTCCCGTTTTCGGGGCGCCGACTAGCGCGACCATCTTGCCCTCGGGCGCGCGATTTTCATGCATCGCCTGGTGACATTCCGGGATTTCGGCGAAGCTGTATGTCTTCGCGAGACACGGATCGATCTTGCCGTCGAGCACCAGCTGATTGAACGCGTACGCCTGCTCGTCGTTGGCGAAGTGCGATCCCTGCAAGCGTTTCTGCCGCATCCACAGGTAGCGCAAATCCGCGACCGCGTTGTAGCCGGTGGTGCCCGCGCAAATCACGACCATCCCGCCGGTGTCGCACACGAACACCGAGGTTGGAATCGTGTCTTCGCCGGGATGCTCGAATACGATGCGCGGATTTTTCCGCTCACCGACGATGTCCCAAATCGCCTTGCCGAACGCGCGGCATTCCGCGGCCCATTTGTTGTACGCGGCGGTTTCCTTCCAATGCGGCATCATGCCCCAGTGCAAATATTTTTTCCGATTGATACATCCCCGCGCGCCGAGCTTCATGCAGAAATCGATTTTGCGATCGTCGCCGACAATGCCTACCGGAATTCCGCCTTCCGCCTTGACGATCTGAATCGCCATGCATCCGAGCCCGCCCGAGGCGCCCCAAATCAGCACCACGTCGCCAGTGCGGACGACGTGCGGCGACCATCCCATCAGCATCCGGTACGCAGTCGCGCCGACCAGGGTTGGGCCCGCAGCTTCTTCCCACGTCAGATGCGAGGCCTTGGGCATGCACTGATGCGCCTGCACGCGACAGAACTGGGCGAAGCTGCCCCAGTTGGTTTCGTAGCCCCAGATTTTGAACGACGGATCGTACATCGGATCGTCGCCGTTTTTGACCGCCGACGAATGGCGATCCCAGATGCCACAATGAATCACGACGCGGTCGCCGACCTTGACGTTGTGTACGTCGTGTCCGATCGCATAGACGATTCCCGACGCGTCGCTGCCGCCGATATGAAAATCAGAATGATCGTACTTGGACTTCTGCCGCGCGCCGATCACGTCCACCGGCGATCCGAGCGCGGCCCACACGTTGTTGAAATTGACGCCCGCCGCCATCACGTAAACCAGCACTTCGTCGGCGCGGATTTCCGGCACCGCGATTTTCTCGACCTTGAACGCATGCTTGGGCTCGCCAAACCGGTCCGCGCGGATCACCTGCGCGTACATCTGCTTTGGCACCACCCCGATTGGGGGCACGTGGCCGATTTCGTAAATTTCCTTATGGCTCATTTGTTCTGCTTGTAGGTTACCACCGCGCCGCTGCTCTGGCTGCGGTTGGCTCCAATTATGTTATGAGGCTGCGGCATTGCGCGCGGGAATTAGCTACCTGTTTGGCGCGAGTTTGACAATAGTGACCTTTCGGGCGTTAGGGAACGGCTGACTTGATTTTAATGAAACCCGCCTGGGTTTCATGCTTCCTTGGCAAGGGTGACCCCTGCACCTTGGCAATAAGATTGACGCGCCACCTTTAATTCCATAAAAAACGGGTTCGGCTTCAGGATTTTTTTCGCGATTCTACGATTACGGAAGGCAGCCTGACCTATTATGGCGGTGCGCAAAATTGAGCGTGGGCACTACTTCGAGGACTTCGAGGTCGGCCATCTTTTCAAGCATCATTGGGGTCGCACGATCACCGAGGGCGACAACAGTTTTTTCTCCAGCGTCACGATGAACTTCAATCCCAGCTACTTTAATCGCGAGTATGCGCAGTCGCTCGGTTTCAAAGGCGTGGTCGTCAATCACATGCTGGTGATGAACGTGGTGTTCGGGCTTTCGGTCGAGGACTTGAGCGAACGCGCGATCGCGCATCTCGGCTACGAGAAAATGAAATGGCACGAGACGGTTTATCCCGGCGACACGATCACATCGGAGTCGCTGGTGCTGTCCAAGCGCGACACCTCGCGGCCCGACCGCGGCGTCGTCAAGTTTCGCACCACCGGCTACAACCAACGCGGCGAAAAAGTGCTCGAGTACGAGCGCCCGGTCCTGATTCGCAAGCGCAATCCACCGAATGCGTAGGAGCACACGATGCCGCTAGTTACGCCTGAGCATGAAATTATCCGGCGATCGGTCCGCGAATTCGTCGAGGCCGAGGTCAAGCCGATCGCCAACGATCTCGACCGCGCTAATAAGGAAATCCCTGAGAAAATTCTGAAGCAGATGGCCGAGCTCGGCTACTTCGGCGTGATCTTTCCGGCCGAAGAGGGCGGCATGGGGCTCGATTACATCTCGATGGCGATTGTCACGGAAGAGTTGTCGCGCGGATGGCTGAGCGTCGGATCGGTGATGACGCGCAACATCATCACCGGCACTCTCATCAGCGCCAATGGCACCCCCGAACAGAAAAAGAAGTTCCTGCCGCCGATTGCGCGCGGCGAAATTCTCACTGCGGCCGCATTCACCGAGCCCGATTCGGGCAGCGACACGGCGTCGTTCAAAACGCGCGCGGTCAAGGATGGCGACGGCTACCTGATCAAGGGCTCGAAAATGTGGTGTACGTTCGCCAATCGCGCGCACATGCTCACCGTCATGACGCGCACCGATCCCGACATGTCGAAGAAGCACAAGGGGCTGTCGTTGATCCTGTTCGAGAAGACAGCCCGGCGACGACTTCATGCCGCCGCAGCTGACCGGATCGCCGATTCCGACCATTGGCTACCACGGGATGCGCAGTTATGCGTTGCAGTTCGACGACGCGTTCGCGCCCAAGGCGAATCTGATCGGCGGCGTCGAAGGGCGCGGATTTTACCAGTTGATGGCGAGTTACGAGGCGGCGCGAATCCAGACCGCGGCGCGCGGCGTCGGCGTTGCGCAGGCCGCGTTCGAATGCGCGGTAAAGTACGCGAAGGATCGCAAGCAATTCGGCCAGCCTATAGGCGACTTCCAGGTGATCAGGCACAAGCTCGCGCACATGGCGGTCGAGATCGAAGCGGCGCGCCAACTTTGCTACTTCGCCGCCGCCGAAAAAGACACCGGCAAGCGATGCGACTACGAGGCCGGTCTCGCGAAAGCGTTCGCCGCAGAGATGGCCGAGCGGGTCACGCGCGAGGCGATGCAGGTTCACGGCGGCTACGGCTACTCGATGGAGTTCGAGGCGCAGCGCTTCTGGCGCGACGCGCGGGTGCTGTCGATCTTCGAGGGCACCAGCGAAATTCAGTACGAAGTCATCGGCCGGCGTATCATGGAGCAGAACTGAACGTGAGTATCACCAGCGACGGCAGCTACTTCGAGGATTTCACGGTCGGCGACACGCTGGTCCATCAGCGTGGCCGCACGATCACCGAGGCCGACAATCACAACTTCACTTCGCTGGTGATGAACACCGCCGAGCTGCATTTCAACCAGGACTTGATCGACAAAAATCCGGGCGCATACGTCGGCGGCAAACTGCTGGTATATGGCGGCGTGGTGCTCGCGTTCACAGTCGGGCTCGCGTCGGAAGACACCAGCGAGAACGCGATCGCCGAAGTCGAGATGGACAACGGCAAGCATACTAATCCGGTCTTCCACGGCGACACGATTTACGCCGAGTCTACCGTGCTGGAGAAGCGCGATGCGGACCGCCCCGACGCAGGACTGGTGAAGTTCAAATTGATTGGCAAGAAGCCCGACGGTACTGTCGTGGTTGAAATCGAGCGCACCGTTCTGATCAAGCGCAAAACTCATTACCTGCCGGCCTGACGCGCGCGCAATAAAAAATCAGCGGGAGAAATCCATCAATGTACGTATTGGACAAAGGCACACGCTTCGTAATTCCGCGCACCGAGATGACCTACCCGGGTCACAGCATGAAGTTGCATACGACTGCGGCTGACGCGGTCAAGGCGCCGGTCGATCACGTGATGGCGGACTTCGAAGATGCGTGCCCGTATGAGTTCAAGGGCGAGAAGAGCCGCAAGGTGATGGTCGAGGCGCTCAACACGCTCGACTTCGGCAAGAAAGTCGTAACGGTGCGGCCCAACAATATCCATTCGAAGTTTTTCAAAGGGGACATGGAAGCGATCGTGCTCGGCGCGCCGAATCGCTTTCACGGGATCATGCTGCCGAAGACGCGCGGGCCCGAAGAGATTCGCGAAGTGTCGAAGCTGCTTGACGATCTCGAAAAGCGCGCAGGGTGGAAGTACAGGATTCAGATCGAGTCGCTGATCGAGACGCCGCATGCACTGATTCACGCCTACGAAATCGCGACCGCGTCGGACCGGATGTGCGGGCTGGTGTTTGGGATCGCGGATTACGCCGCAAATCTGGGTATCCGCGAGATCGTCGAGAATCAGAACCAGAATTTTCACTACTCGAAGCAGGCGGTGGTAGTCGCTGCGAAAGCCGCGGGGCTGCATGCGATCGACAACGTCTATCTGCGCTTGTGGCGCAATACCGACTCGCCCGAGCGCGTCAAGGAACTGCAAGCGGGGCTGCGCGAGAAGAACGTCGGCGCCGCGAACCTCGGGATGGACGGGACTTGGGTGATACATCCGCAGCAGGCAGAGATCGCGAACGCGTGTTACACGCCGAGCGTCGATCAGGTCGAGGAAGCGCGCCGCGTGATCAAGCTCTACCACGAGAAGGGCGGCGGCTCGATGGCCGATCCCAAGTCGGGCGAGATGATCGACGAGGCGACGATCAAGATTGGGTTGATGGATCTCGCTAAGGGCGCGCAGGCCGGCCTGGTGTCGGATGCGGAGCTAAGAGACTGGTCGGCGAAGAGCCGGGAAATCACTGGCTACGACATTTTGGAGTTGATGCGCCGCGTCGCGTAGTGCGAGTTTCTCCTAGTCCGCGAGTTTAGTAGGACGAAATTTATTTCGTCGATTCTTCCGTGGAAGGGGCGACGGAATAAATTCCGTCCTACTAGTCTTCGCTCTTTGAGAACGTGTTGTTGCTACGGGGGCTGGAAAATGTCACAACAGATGGTTCGGGCGGGGTCGTAGTTCAGCCCGGTTAGAACGCCGGCCTGTCACGTCGGAAGTCGTGGGTTCAAATCCCATCGGCCCCGCCAAAATTGATTTTATCAAGGTGTACGAATTTGAAGCTGACCGAACAAACCCGCAGCATCTCGCGAGAGAATGGACTGCGCGACCGTAACTGGGTTGTGATCGATGCGAGCGAGCGTGCGCTGGGACGGGTCGCGTCGCGCGCCGCAAGCCTGCTCACTGGCAAGACGCGTCCCGACTATACCCCCAACCAGGATATCGGCGATTTCGTTGTGATTATCAATGCCGCCAAAGTGCGCCTGACCGGATCGAAGTTGCAGGGCAAGGTGTACTATCGCCATACGACGTGGCCTGGCGGTATTCGCAAGACCTCGGCGGGCAAGATGCTCGACGAGAAGCCCGAGCGGCTGCTCGAAATCGCGGTCAAGGGGATGCTGCCGAAGAATCGACTCGGCCATCAGATTTTCAACAAGCTGAAAGTATATCGCGGCGCAGAGCATCCCCACGCAGCGCAGAAGCCCAAAAGCGTAAGCGTCTAAAGGTAACGAACTTTCAATGGCAGAAAAGAAAAATATCATCTGGACTACTGGACGCCGCAAAACTTCGGTCGCGCGCGTGCGAATGTTTGCCGGCAGCGGCACGATCACGATCAACTCGCGTACGCTCGAGGACTACTTCCCGCGTCCGACGTCGCGCATGCGAATCCTCGAGCCGTTCGAGGTGACCGAGACTGTCGGTCAATACGACGTGCTCGCGAGCGTCGAGGGCGGTGGAATCGCCGCACAGGCCGACGCGGTCCGCCTGGGAATTTCGCGCGCGCTCATCACTGCGACTGAGACGCTGCGGCCGACGCTGCGCAAGGGCGGGATGCTGACGCGCGATCCGCGTGAGGTCGAGCGCAAGAAATACGGACGTCACAAGGCGCGCAAACGGCCGCAATACTCCAAGCGGTAGGACGATCAACCTCCAGCGCAGGATGCGCGGAATTACAAAATTTGGTACGGCAAGGGCGTGAGCGGTGCTCGCGCCCTTTTATTTTGTGCAACAATTACGGGTAGTTAGTGCGGCCATTTGACAAATCCTAACTCGTACAAATACAAGAGGAGCGCCAGCGTAAAGGAGCGCCAATAGATGCGTCGAGACCGAAGACATTTAAGCGCCGGAGTTGCTGCGGGGTTGTTGCTCGTTAGCGCGCTGTTTGTGGTATCTCGAACGGCACTTGCCCAGACTGCCGCTGGATCGTTCCAGTCGGTGAATGGCCCGGTGCAGATTCAGCGCACGGGTGGCGCAACCATCGGAGCTGCGTCGGGAGTGGGCGTGAACGTCGGCGATCGAATCATCACCGGCGCCAACGGTCACGCGGTCCTCATCCTCAACGATCAAAGCCGGCTCGAAGTCGGCCCCGGCACTAACATCGCGCTCGATCAGTTCACGGTTGGCGGCGGACCGACCCGCGTGAGTCTCTTCTCCGGCGTGATGCGGTCGCTGGTCAATGCCGGATCGGGCGGCGCCGGTGCCAACTACCAGGTGCATACTCCCAACGCCGTCGCGGCGGTGCGAGGGACCAAGTTCGACACCGCTTACAGCGAGAATGTAATCAGGCCCGGATACCAGGGATGCGAAAAATATACTGATGTGTCCGTGTACCAGGGGACCGTAAACCTGGCCCAAATCGGTTCTCCAAACACTGGCGAAGACGTGCGCGCGGGCTACGAAGCGACGGTGCCATGCGACAAGCCTCCGACTGAATCCGGACCGTTGTCGATGACCGGCGCGGTATCGCTCGAAAGCGCCAACGCGGGCGGCGCCAGTTTCGCGGGAGCGGCGCCGGGATCGAGCGCTGCACCGGTGCCGGCATGTCCGGTGTGCGTAAACGTTACAATTTCGGGTACCGGAACTGGCGGGGGGAGGTGAAACGTGGTGAAAAATCGAATATCCCGAATTTGTACTACGGTCGGCCTCGCACTGATGCTGAGCGCGTTCGCAATTACGGCGCCGGCGCATGCGCAATGGTTTGAAGACACCTATCCCGGATTCTTCTCGCTGCAAACGCCGGGACTTCTTCAGGCGACGCTTTTCGGCGGCGGCTTCATCAGCGACAAATACGGCGTCCTGCAGGAAGGCGTGCAGGTCGAGCAAAGCGTAACTCCGTATGTCGGGTTTTTCGGGCGCGCGACCGGCTACCAATTGTGGATCGGTAATGGCTTCGAGAGTCCGCTGGCGCCGGGTAGCGGCAGTTTCCCGCGGCTGAACTTCGGACGGTTCCAAGGCGGCGCGGATTTCACGCTTTGCCCGGGCACGCATCTGTACGTCTCGGCCGGGCACGACGTGGCGGACAGCGACGCCACAATTGTCGAAGGCGATTTCTCCAGTTGGCTTTGGCTGCATAGTCAGCATCCGATCAATACTTCATTCAGCTCGATTTACGATTGGCAAAATGGGGTAGAGAGCAGCGAAATCGATCTCCAGGCAATCCTGCTTTCGAGCGAGAAGTACATGGTCCTCGGCGGCATCGGCGGTGCGATGTACTTCGGCGGCTTCCTGAGCAACGCGCAGGGGCAGGGCGGTCCCGATCTCGGCTTCTACTACCGGCCCTGGCAGCTTGGCGTAAGCGCGCAGGCCGGTTACGGCAACGCGCATCAGTACGGCCAGATCAGCATGTACAAGCAGTTGAGCTGGTTCGAGTAGTCGCGAAATTTCACGCGCATCTTACCTCTCCCTTCGGGAGAGGTCGTGCGGCGACCTTTGTCGCGCACGGGTGAGGGCGCTCGCATGCTCGATGTCAGCGCCCTCACCCGCGAGGCGCGACATCTCCCGGGGGGAGAGGTAAGAATAGCGGTGGACGCTGCGGCGCGCTAAGCTCGAATCGCTAAACGATGGCGGGCGCGAAATCTTCACATCTCAGATTCTCGTGGCGAACCTTCCTTTTCGGGATCGTGCTGCTCGGATTCATTTTCGTCGCACACGATCGCTTCATCGAAGCTTTCGACCGGATGGATCTGATCGCGTACGACCTTCGTATCAACACCATTGCGCCGCATCCTTCGTCGGGCCTGATCGCGATTGCCGCGATCGACGACAAGAGCATCACGCAACTTGGGCAATGGCCGTGGCCACGAATCGTGCTCGCTCGGCTCACTGATGCGCTCAAGGACTACAAGGTCAAGGTCATCGGGTTCGACGCGATCTTCAGCGAAGCCGACAAGAGCGACGTGGCGCGCGCCGACATAAGCCGGAAGCTCGCGCAACGGGGCCTTACCGGTCAGTCGATCAGCGACATCCTCGGTCCCAGCAACGACGAAGCATTTGCAAACGCGATGAAATCGCAAGGCCTGACCGTGCTCGGATATGCCTTCCAGAGCCATCACTTCAAGAGTCATTACGTCGATAAGAGCTCGGGGTTCACCGACAAAATTCGGCCGCCGGGGCCGTTGGGCTACGGGATCGTCCGGCAGGCGCCAGGCACGCCGCACGAATTGATCACAGCGCGGGCGTATCAGCCGCCGTATGCGATCCTCGACAACGCAGCTCACTCGATCGGCTACTTCGATGTGGACTCGGACGCGGACGGCGAAGTCCGCGGCGAGATGACGGTGATCCGCTTCGACAATCGCTACTGCGTGCCGATATTCATGGCAGTCGCCGACGCCTTCGCGGACGGCGCGCCGATGATGCTCGGGGTCGATCGCAATGGAGTGTCGGGCGTGTCACTCGCCGGGGTGCAGATACCGGTCGATGAGCGGGGGCAGATGCTGATAAATTTCCGCCGCGGCGCCGATCCTTTCCCGCATTATTCGATCTCCGACATCATCAATCACAAAGTTGCACCGGAGAAACTGGCGGGAAAAATTGTACTGGTCGGCGCGACTGCCCACGGACTCGGCGATCGCGGGGTGACTCCGGTTGACGGCGATATGCCGCGCGTCGAGATTCACGCCCACGCGCTCGACAACATCATTCAAGGCGACTTCATCCGGCGATCCTACGAGAGCGTCGAGATATCTTTCTTTGCCACGCTGCTCATCGGCATCGCGATGGCGCTGGGCGTCGCGTGGTTATCGGCAATGTCGTCGGCGGTGATGGGCGCGATCCTGCTGGTCGGCTTCTACGCTTACGCGCAATTCCGCTTGCTTCACGCGGGCCTGGTAATCGGGATCGTCTTTCCGATGTTCGCCGCGTTCCTCGTCTACATGTTCCTGGCCGGCTATCGGTACATCACCGAGGGTCGCGAAAAACGCTACTTGCGCACGGCCTTCGAGCATTACCTGAATCCCGACGTCATCACGTCGCTGCTTGATTCGCCCGAGGGTTTGAAACTGGGCGGCGAACGACGACATCTCGCTATTCTGTTCGCCGATATCGTCAGCTTCACCAAGCGCGCCGAGAAGACCACGCCCGAGGATCTGCTCGCGCTGCTGAACACGTACATGACCTCGATGATCGACGTGATTTTCAAAACTGGCGGCGTGGTGGACAAATTGATGGGCGACGGAATCATGGCATTCTGGGGCGCGCCCAACGACCTCGAGAATCCGTCGCGCGCGGCGATCGACTGCGCGCTCAAGATGCTCGACAATCTGCATGGTCTGCAGACCAACGATCCGCGCTTCGCAGATCTCGATATCGGCATCGGCATTTCGACCGGCGACGTCGTCGTCGGCAACCTCGGGGGTGAAAATCGTTTCGATTATTCTGTCATCGGCGACACCGTCAACTTCGCGTCGCGGCTGGAGGGCCTCACGCGCCACTTCAAGGTGCATCTGTTGGTGAGTCGCGAGACTTATACGGAAGCCGGCGGCGGTTACATCGGGCGCGAGCTCGGCTTGGTGAAGGTCAAGGGTAAACAGCTCTACGTTCCGATCGTGCATGTCGCCGGACGCGAGAACGATAGCGTCGATCCTTCCTTCTACAATCATTTCGCGAGCGCGCTCTCGATGATTCGTTCGGGTGACGTTTTTTCCGCGCGCCAGGAGCTCCAACACCTCAGCGAGACGAGCCCTGACGATACTCCGGTGCGCATCTACCTGGACAAACTCGCCGCCGACCCCGACCATCCGCCAACCGAGATGGTTTTCGAGTTCGAGACCAAGTAACTGGCCTCGGTGCGCCCGATCGTGATAACCGTGTAGTTTCTACCTTGACTCGCAAAGGAGCATTGAGATTCCGCAAGTGGCAACGAATGACAAGGTCAAGGTGGCGGTGGTTGGCGCCTCCGGATACTCCGGCATCGAGGCGGTTCGCATCCTCTCCAGCCATCCGTTCGTCGAGCTGAGCGTGCTTACGTCCGAGCACTACGCCGGGCGCGAGGTCGCCGACGTTTACCGTCACATGGCCGGCGTCGACTTGCCGCCGTTCGAGGAATTGCGGCCCGACCTGGTGCAGGGCCGCTCCGAAGTCGCCATCTCGTGCTTGCCCGAGACGGTCGGCACCGCGCACACCGCTGAACTGATCAAAGCGGGCGTCAAGGTGATCGATCTGTCGGCGGACTATCGCTTCAAAGACCCGGCACAGTTCCGCACGACTTACGGCATCGAGCATCCAGCGCCGCAACTCCTCAAGGAAGCGGTTTACGGGCTCAGCGAATTCCATCGTCATGAACTTCGCGAAGCTCGGCTCGTCGCAACTCCCGGATGCTTTCCGACCGGCGCTTTGCTCGCGCTGCTGCCGCTGATCAGGCGCGATCTGATCGAGCCGTCGTCGATAATCGTCGATGCGAAATCGGGCACCACTGGCGCGCGCCGCGCCGCATCGATCGAGCAGCTGTTCGCCGAGGTCAACGAAAATTTCCGCGCCTACAAGGTCGGAAACCATCGCCACGTCCCCGAGATGGAACAGGAAATCTCCGCCGCGCTCGGCCGCGACATCGCGCTGCTGTTCGTACCGCATCTACTGCCGATCACGCGCGGCTTGCTGAGCTCGATTTTCATGCGCCCGCGCGCCGGCACCACCGAGAGCGACGTTCACGCCGCTTTCGAGGCAAGCTTTGCCAAATCGCGCTTTGTGCGAATCCTGAAACCCGGCGAACTCCCCGAACTGCGCAACGTGCGCGCCACGAACTACTGCGAGCTGGCGTTCGTCCTGGATCGCCGCAGCCAAACCCTGCTGGTGATAACCGCGATCGACAACTTAGGCAAAGGCGCCGCCGGCCAGGCCATCCAGAACATGAACCTGATGCTTGGCTACGACGAAGCCGCCGGGCTGCTGAACGCAGCCCCCGTCCCTTAGATTATTTCGCGCGATTGTTCCCCTGGCCTGGAGCGAAAGGGGCGTTAGGTTGCCGCGACACTGACTTGCCGCAATCCTCCGTTCATCGATCCAAACTTGCCTTGATCGATGGCCTCCCATAATTTGAAAAATGTACTCGCTGCTTATGCGTAAACTTCGGCTCTTGCCTTAACCAGTTAAACACGGTTTCCAGCGCATCTTATGTGGATCGTCCGCCTCGCGCTTCGCCGACCACTCTCCGTCGCGGTGATGGCGCTCCTGATGCTCGTCCTCGGCGTCCTTTCGTTCGAGCCTGATGAACGTGGACATCTTTCCGTCGATCGATCTTGCCGGTCGTGCATGGTGGTGTGGAATTATCCCGGGCTTTCCGCCTTCGACGTCGAGCGCCGGATGGTCTTTATTTCCGAGCGCGCGTACTCGACCACCGTCAACGGCATCGAGCACATCGAATCCGAATCGATCAACGGCATCGGCCTGCTCAAGGTTTATTTCCAGCCGGGCACCGACGTCGGCGGTGCGATCGCGCAGATCAATGCGGTGTCGGAGACTATCCTGAGCAATCTGCCGCGCGGCATCCAGCCGCCGCAGATCATTTCGTATAACGCCAGCAACGTCCCGGTCGCGCAGCTCAACGTTTACAGCGACGTTCTTTCGACCAACAAGCTGTTCGACTACGGCCTCAACTTCATCCGCATCCAGCTCTTCACGATTCCCGGCTTTTCATCGCCCGCGCCGCTGGGCGGCGTCAGTCGCGCGGTGATGGTCAACCTTGATCCCAACGCGCTCTATGCCAACGGGCTTTCCGCCTTCGACGTGGGCAACGCGCTCGCCGCGACCAACGTCGTCATCCCGTCGGGCACCGCCAAGATGGGCAATTACGAATACAACGTTGACCTCAACATGTCGGTGCCGAAAGTCTCCGACTTCAACAGGCTCCCCATCAAGTATCTCAACGGTGCGCCGGTTTTCCTCGCCGACGTCGGCCCGGTCACCGACACGCATCAGCCCGAGACCAACGTGGTGCGCTTCAACGGCGTCGATGCCACTTATCTGCTCGTGGTGAAGCACGCCGACGCCTCGACCCTGACCGTCGTCGATGCGGTCAAGAAAAAACTGCCTGACATCCGCGCCACCGCGCCCAAAGGGTTGAACGTGATGCTGACGTTCGACCAGTCGCAATTCGTGCGCGCCGCGCTGCGCGACGTCGTGCAGGAAGCTGTCACCGCCGCCGCCCTGGTCGCAGTCATGGTGCTGCTGTTCCTCGGATCGCCGCGCAGCATGATCATCGTCATCACCTCGATTCCGCTGTCGATCCTCACCGCCATCGTCTGCCTCAAGCTGAGCGGCCAGACCATCAACACGATGACGCTCGGCGGAATCGCGCTGGCGGTCGGGATGCTGGTTGACGACGCCACCGTCGAAGTCGAAAACATCCACCGCAATCACGCGACCGGCAAGCCGCTGCTAGTGGCGATTCTCGACGGCGCATCGCAAATCGCGACCCCGACGTTTGTCGGCACGCTCGCCATCTGCATCGTCTTTTTCCCGGTCGTGCTGCTGACTGGAGTCGCGCGATTTCTCTTCACCCCGCTCGCGCTATCCGTCGTATTCGCGATGCTCACCTCGTACCTGCTGTCGCGCACCTTGGTCCCGACCATGGCGCGCTACCTGCTCCCCGAAGGTCACGAGGAGAATTTTGGAAATGGCCTATGGGGGCGCATCGTGCGCGGTTTCGACGCCCGCTTCGAGAAGGTCAAGGAGCGCTATCGATATGCGCTCGCCGGCTTCATCGCGCGCCGAAATTTCTCGCTGGTATTCGTCGGCATCATCATCTTGTCTTCGTCCGCGATGCTGTTAGTCGTTGGCGAAGATTTCTTTCCCAGCATCGATGCCGGCATGATGAGCCTGCACGTGCGGATGCCGACCGGGACCCGCGTCGAACATACCGAATTCGTGGTGGATAACATCGAGCGCACGATTCGCACCGTGGTGCCTGCTGATGAATTGCTCGGGATCAGCGACAACATCGGCCTGCCGCTCTCCTACGACTTAGCGTTCTATCAGACCGACACGATCGGGCCGCAGGATGCCGACCTGCTGATCCAGTTGAAGCCCAAGCATAAGCCGACCGCCGAGTACCAAAAGAAAATTCGCGATCTCCTCTCGCGCAAGTATCCGAATGTCACCACCTATTTTCAGGCCGCCGATATCGTCAGCCAGGTGCTGAATTTCGGCCTGCCCGCGGCCATCGACGCGCAAATCAACGGCAACGACCTGCAAGCTGATTACGACATCGCGCTGCGGCTGAAGGGCAAGATGAGCCTGATTCCCGGCGTCAGCGATCTCCGGATTGCCGAGCCGCAGGATTATCCGACCTTCCAGGTCAACGTCGATCGCGACAAGGCGCTCCAACTCGGCATCACGCAGCAGCAGGTCGCCTCGAGCATGCTCTCGACGCTGTCCGGCGCCTCGCTGTTGCAGCCCAATTTCTGGCTCGATCCAAAATCCGGCGTCAACTACAGCGTCATCGCGCAGTCGCCGCAGCATTTGATCGATTCGGTCGCCGCGCTGTCGAACATACCGCTGAGCACTCCCGGATCGTCCTCGGGAATCAACGGTCTGCCCGCGTCCAGCGCCGCTACCGCAATCGACGGCGCGACCCAGGCGCAGCCCCAGTTACTCGGCAACCTCGCCACCATCAATCACCATTGGGATCCTGCCGTCGTCGCTCATTACACCGTCCAGCGGGTTATCGACGTTGACGCCGCCGTGCAGGGGCGCGACCTCGGCAGCGTCGCCTCCGCCGTGCAGCGCGAAATAGATCATCTCGGCAAACTGCCGGCCGGCACACACGTCGTGATCCGCGGCCAGAGCCAGGCGATGCGCGATTCGTTCCGTACTCTCGGCGAAGGCATCGTGCTCGCGATCATCCTCGTGTACCTGCTGATGGTCGCGAACTTTCAATCGTGGCTCGAGCCGTTCGTCATCATGATGGCGGTGCCGGGCGCGCTGGCCGGAGTGCTCTGGATGCTCGCGATAACCGGCACGACTATCAACGTCGAATCTTTGATGGGCGCGATCATGGCGGTCGGCGTCGGCGTCGCCAACGGCAACCTGCTGATAACTTTCGCCAACGAGCTGCGCGAGGAAGGATACAGTCCGCTCGCCGCCGCGATCGAGGCCGGCCGCATCCGCTTCCGCCCGATCATCATGACCGCGCTCGCGATGATTCTCGGGATGCTGCCGATGGCGCTGTCGCTCGGTTCCGGCTCCGAGCAGAACGCGCCGCTGGGCCGCGCCGTCATCGGCGGACTGTTAGCTGCTACAATGATGACGCTGTTCGTCGTGCCGGCGGTCTATTCGATTTTCGGCCGCGACGTGATCGGCAAAAAGCAGCGCGACGCCGAGATCGAAGCGATCACGCTGCCAGGTGCTTAGAATTGATTTATGCCTGAACCGGAAGACGATCCGAAAAATTTCAGCGTGCCGGCTCCCGGCGGAGTTTTCTTTGTCGGATGGATCGTCGCTATTGTCATCGCGCTGGTCGCGACCGCCGGCCTGGTGCTCGCGCGCGAGCTATGGCTCGGCCGCCAGACCTCGGAACTCGCGCAGCAACAGGCGCCGGGTCCGCACGTGCTGGTGTCGAAAGTTCTGCAAACTCCGGCCACGCGCGAGCTCAAGCTGCCTGCTTCCATTCGCGGCTTCGACGAGACTGATGTTTATGCCAAAGTTCCCGGCTACCTGAAAACTATCAAGGTCGATAAGGGCGACCGCATTCATCAGGGACAACTGCTCGCGATCCTCGAGTCGCCGGAGCTCGATCAGCAGGTCGCCAACGCGCGCGCCAACTACAACCTCGCGCTCATCACGGACAAGCGCAACCAGGCTCTGAAGCGCGCGCAGGTCATCCCGGCGCAGACCGCAGACGAGAGCCACGGCGCGATGCTTCAAGCGCGCGCGACTCTTGCCCAGTACATCGCAAATCAACAGTACGAGACGATCACCGCGCCGTTCGACGGCATCGTAACCGCGCGCTACATCGATCCCGGCCACCTCGTCCCCGCAACTACGGCTCCCGGCACGCCCGGCTCGGGCGCGATCATCACGATCTCGCGGATGGCTCCGCTGCGCGTCTTCACCTACGTGCCGCAAAACGTCGCGCCTTTCATCAAGGACGGTGACGCGGCCACGATCACCGCGATCGGCTATACCGGCAAAACATTCAAGGGCACCATCACGCGCCATCCTGAAGCGCTTTCGCCTGACACCCGCACGATGCTGGTGGAAGTGGACCTGCCTAACGAAAACGAAGTCCTTTATCCTGGAATGTACGCGACCGCTGAGTTCACAGTCGCGATGGGCACCGGCGCGCCGATGGTCCCCGACGACGCCCTGATTTTCCGCGACGGCAAAGTTTACGTGCCGGTCGTGCGCAACAATCAGTTGCACCTCGCCGAAGTAACCTTGGGCTACGACAACGGCCAAACCGTGGAAATCCTGAGCGGCGTAAATCCCAACGACAAGGTCGCAGTGAACGTCGGCCAAGCCGCGCGCGACGGCGAAAACGTCCAACCGGTCGACAACAAGTAGCCGCTGTTTTCTCTCGATAAGAGGTGCTTTGCCCAATCAGGTGACGCTTCGACCTTCTTTGTTACCCAGATAACACAATTGTATTCGACTGCGTTGACTTCCCGCCTCGACGAATCAGAATCAACTTAGTGTTAACGCCACGCTCACTAAGTGTCGCGATCGAACTCTTCGCTGCTACTGCCCTTGTAGTCTGGATCGCCACTGGATGCGTACTGGTAGCGATCTACGGCGCAGCTCCTTGATTTGTGTTTGCGCGATTGTCCCCCTTCCCTCGAGCGAAGGGGTTAGGGGTTAGGTTGCCCGTCCGATAAACTCCTCCCGATGCCAAAACACATCACGTTGCGGGTTCATCTCCCGCCCGCGCTGGCCGCTCAACTCGGCGCGCGTCGCAAACAGACCGGACAAACCGTCTCCGCCATCGTGATCCAGGCGCTCGAGCGTCTGCTTGGTGACGAAGACCAGACTGTATTTCAGACCTCGACCGTCGATGCGCTGATGGAAGGCGCATCGACCGGCGATATGACGATGGGCGAGCTCAAGACTCATGGCGATTTCGGGCTGGGCACTTTCGACGGACTCGACGGCGAGATGATCGAGCTCGACGGCAAGGTCTTCCAGGTGCGCGCCGACGGCCACGCGCATCCGGTCGAGGATTCGGCGCGCACGCCGTTCGCGACGGTGAGTTTTTTCAAGGCTGACGAGAGCGCGCGGCTCGATCGCCCGTGCGATCAGTCCGCGATGCTCGCAGCCGTCGCCGCGATGCTCCCTTCGCAGAACATTTTCCACGCGCTGCGAATCGAAGGCCGCTTCGACTACGTGAAGACTCGCGCCGTCGCCAAACAGGACAAGTCAGTCGGCCTCGAGGATGCCGCGCGCGAACAACCGATCTTCGAATTTAACGATGTCGAAGGCACAATCGTCGGCTTCTTCACCCCCGATTACCTTCGCGGCGTCAACGTCCCCGGCTATCATCTGCATTTCATTACCGCCGACCGCACCGCCGGCGGCCACATGCTCGACTGCCGCACCAAGGACGTGACGATCAAAATCCATCACACGCCGGAATTCGAACTAGGCACCCCGGGCACCGAAGAATTCCTGAAAGCAGATCTAACCCACGACCACACCGCCGCCATCAAGAAGATCGAACACTAAGGTGCAGGGGTTACCCCTACCAAGGAAGCGTGAAACCCAGGCGGGTTTCACATTCAATCACAGGGCGGCGAAGTTGCGGTTTTCGTGCGGCCATGGCGGCGCGCTCGCGATTGCGTCGAGTACATCTTCGGGACGTTCGACCAGTGACCACATCTTGCGATGGCGATCGTCCATGAAACGGCGCTCGATACAGCTCTCGAGGAACTTCACGCACGGGGTGTAGAAGTCCAGGGTGTTGACCATCACGATCGGACCGCCGAAGAGGCCGAGGCGCTTCCACGTGATCGCTTCGAACAGCTCTTCGAGCGTGCCGCATCCGCCCGGCAGCGCGATCACCGCATCGACTTCCTCGATCATCATCCGTTTGCGCTCGTGCAAGTCGTTGACGATAAGCAGCTCGCTCAATCCGCGATGGCCCCATTCGAGGTCGTACATGAAGCGCGGCAGCACGCCGACTACGCGGCCGCCTTCGGCCAGCGCCGCGTCCGCCAGATGCCCCATCGAACCGACGCTGCCGCCGCCATAAACCAGCGTGACCTTGTTGCGCGCCAATTCGCGGCCTAGCGTCGCGGCGGCGTCGTGATAAGCGGCATCGCACTGACGACTCGAGGCGCAATAAACGCAAACTCGCTTGATAGCCATCGCGCGATCGTATCCGAGCAATTACCACCTATCCAGACTCAATTCCGCTCGATCATAGGCGTCCCAAGGCCGACACGGACTGACGTAGCGATCCGTTGCTCCGATGTCCCGTTCTGGGACATTTCGAGCGTGACATCGCATAGAGTAGGCAAGCGAAGCGAGGCGCTGCGCTGGGCAGCGCATCAAAATTCCTGAACGGAACAAGACGGTTTAGCGACGCGTTCGCCTGAATCGTCACCGGTCGGTTAATGATGGGCTAAGCGGCTTAACCCTTGCTCTAGTTGTCCTTGTGATGCGCACTCGTCGCGCGTCTCGGAGGACCTCTACTTGCGAAACAGCCGATCATCCACCCAACCGAATACTAAATATCTGAGCTTTGTTGTCGCTGTCGCGCTCATTCTCGGCGCGGCGTCAGCATGGACTCCCAAATTAGTCACCCCCGCACATGCGCAAACGCCGCCGCCCGCTCAAGTTGAAATCGCGGGTGTTGCAGCGATCGCATCGGGTCAGATCAATTACGAATTTCACCGACGTGGCGTCGCGAACCTCCGACGTCGAGAAGCGTGGCGGCCCGATCGCGATTCCTCGGCCGCTCGCCGGGCCTGCGGGCATTTTTCAGGACGAAGACTCCGAAAGCTTCGATCCCCCCGGTGACACCGCCGGCATCAGCGAGATTGATGCGCACAGCTCGAGGCGACATCACGTGCGAAAAAAAGAATTTCCCGGCGGTACCGACAACGGAGCCGTGACTCCGCCTGACACCCAGGGGACCGTCGGCCCGAACCATCTGATGGTCGCGCTCAACAGCAACATTACGATCGAGACGCGCAGCGGAGTCGTGTTGAGCTCGGTGCCGGCCGCTTCGTTCTGGTCGAGCCTCGGTGGCGTCTACGAAGCCTTCGATCCGCGCGTGTTGTTCGACAAGTACAATAATCGCTGGATCATGTCGGCGGGCGCCAACGCCGCATCGCCAACCGCGTACATTCTGATCGGCGTATCGCAGACCAACGACCCGACTGGCGCGTGGAATCTCTACAAGGTGAGCGTCGATGCGGCCGGCACAGGTTGGGCGGACTATCCGACGCTCGGTTTCAACGGCGACTGGATCGTGGTGCAGACAAACGTCTTCACCGTGAGCACAGGCGGGTACGTTGGATCGTACATTTACGCGTTCGACAAAGCCGACTTGTACGCGGGCGGCGCCGGCGATTACACGGTCTTCCACGATGCCACCGGATTCACCGACTATCCGGCAGTGACTCACGACAACACGCTCGCGACGGAATACCTGGTGAGGAATTGGAACGGTCCGGGTGGGACGCTTCGCATCAGCACCATCACGGGAGCTGTCGGCTCGGAAGTGTTGACGACCGGCGTCGCATTCCCCCACGCGGCGAAAGGATGGCAGGATTCAGCGCCGCTCACGAACTTCGCCCCGCAGTTGGGCTCGACCTCGCGCATCGACACCGACGACGACCGGATCGGGAACTGCGTTTATCGAAACGGCTCGCTGTGGGCGGCGCAGACCGTGTTCTTCCCATCGACCGGCGCGGCGACGCGAGCGTCGGCACAGTGGTGGCAAATTAATACGGCGAGCGGCAGCGTCGGCGTCGTGCAGCAACTTGGGAAGCGCGACGATCCGTCAGGCGCGTACGACTACGCGTATCCGACGCTCGATGTGAATGCGAACGACGACATGATGCTTGGCTACTCGAGGTTCGGCGCCGCTCAGTATGCCAGCGCCAACTATTCGTATCGGCTCCACAACGATCCGCCGAATACGCTCGAAGCCGACACGGTCTTCAAAGCGGGTGAGGCACCGTACTTCAAGGACTTCGGCACGGGCGACAATCGATGGGGCGATTACAGCAACGTGGCGGTTGACCCGGTTAACGACATCGACCTGTGGACGATCCAGGAGTACGCGGGCACGGGCAATACGTGGGGGACATGGTGGGGGACAATCACGCTGAGCGAACGAGTCGCGACCCCGACCACCACGGCCACACGTACGGCAACTCCCACGCCAACGCCAACTGGCACACCGAAGCCGAAGCGGACTCCGAAGCCCAAGCGATCTCCAAAACCTAAGCATACCCCAACCGCAACTCCGACCTTCTCTTGGGGCGCCGAGTAGACCGATTCGGGCGAAACTTTGCCGAAGGTGGAATCAAAAGAGGTGCAGTCGTGCTACTTGAGATTGGCGGAAATGCTACAGATAGACAAATTATCTAAACATAAAGATACTGACAATATGAGTCATAATTGCAAATTAATCCATCTGATTTAAGGAAAAAATTCACTTTGACGGGTTTTCTTATATTACCACTTGGTCTATTATCAAATGGTCAAGTAGGACGGTCCAAGTCTTGCGATGACATGTCTTGTGATGGTGCGTTGTGTCCTGAAGGCAACTCACCGGGAGGCTTCGAATGCGCACGGGCGGAAAATCAATTGTCAAGTCATCGCATGATCTGGTCCTGATCGTTGGCGCGGTGATCGCGATTGCGATGATTGTCGCCACGATGGTTCACAATTGGCGGAACTTGCCCTCGAACTTGGGGATGAGTGACGCATCGGTAGTGGTCGCGGACAACCGGCTCGCGCCACGCTGATCGTTCGGGATCAGTTCGCGATGCGGTCAGGGGGACGCGCGTCGCAGATCCAGCCGAGTATCAGCGGGCCCGGAAATCCGGGCCTGTCTCCGTTTTGACTTCAATCGAGCCGCGTTCAACCGCAATTCGGTGCGTAACCGCGCTTAGCCATAGACGTTCCACGTTCACGTCAGTAAGATCCCTGCGCAACAGTGCGTTAGCATTTGGCGAGGAAAGTGACAGGGCGATCGTTGCGCGTTTTGGTGCTGGTTACAGCGGCTCTTGTCGCGGTTATCTCCGGCGCCGAGTTGATCGGTCACGCGGCGATCGTGCCGGCACGATCCCGCTCCGCCCACTCGGTCATGCGCGCATTGGAGCCGGGCTACACCGGCACGCTTTTATATCGCAACGATAATTTCCGCACCGGGCAAAATCTCGCCGAGAGTATCCTGACTCCCTCGACGGTCAACCCGTCGCAATTCGGCCTGCTGTTCACCGACGCTATCGACGGCGCCGCCTACGCGCAGCCCCTCTACGTCCCCAACGTATCGATTCCCGGGCTGGGAGCTCGCAATGTCGTATACGTCGCGACGGCGAACGACAGCGTCTATGCATTTGACGCGGACCAGGCCGGCCCACCCCTCTGGCATAACAGCTACATCAATCCGGCAAAAGGAATCACCCCAGTGCCGGCGACCGATACCGGATGCGGCGACATTGTGCCGGTTATTGGTATCACCGCCACTCCGGTCATCGACCCAGCCACGGGGACGTTGTACGTCGTTTCCAAGGTTAAGCTGGGCGCCGGAAATTATCAGCAGCAACTTCACGCGCTCGACATTACGACCGGGCTCGAGCGGCCGAATAGTCCGGTGACGATTGCGGCGAGCGTACCCGGAACTGGAGCGGACCAGGTCAAAGGCATCATCTCTTTTGATCCCTTGTTGCAGCAGGACCGTCCTGCACTGACGCTGGCGAACGGCGTGGTCTATCTGAGCTTCGCCTCTCATTGTGACGTTGGACCGTATCACGGCTGGATTCTCGGCTATGACGAGACCTCATTGGCGCAAGTGATTGTGTTCAATACTTCGCCCGACGGCGAGCAGGGTGGCATCTGGGAGTCGGGATGCGGTCCGGGTGTGGATACCAACGGCGACCTGATTGCCATTACCGCCAACGGAACCTTCGATACCTTCACCCCCCGAATAAACTACGGCGACAGCTTTCTGCGCCTCACGCCCGGGGGCGGCACGCTGTCGGTCACGAGCTTCTTCACGCCGCTCAACGAATTGATACTCGACGACGACGACCTCGACATGGGTTCGGGCGGTAACCTTTTGCTGCCCGATCAACCCGGTCCGAATCCTCACCTGATGGTCGGCATCGGCAAGGTCGGCACGATCTACCTGGTGAATCGCGACAGTATGGGCGGCTTCAACGCCAGCGTGGATCCGATGGTTCAAGAACTGCCGACCGCAGTCGGTGGAGTGTTCGGCACGCCCGCGTATTGGCAGGGGACGATCCCGGGTGTCGGTCTGCAGAACATGATCTACACGATTGGCAGCGGCGATCAGCCGAAGATGTTCGTCATCTCCAACGGGTTGATCCAGACACCGCCCACCGCGGCCTCGGGCAACTACAGTTTTGGATACCCCAGCGGATCACCCGTCATCTCTGCCAATGGCGCCACCGGCGGTATTATGTGGGCGCTCGAAACCTCGAAATGGAATACGGGTGGCCCCTCGACTCTCTATGCTTTCGACGCGACCAACCTGGGCACCAAGCTTTACGACAGTAACCAATTCAGCGCCGACCATCCGGGACTCGCAGTGAAGTTCACCATCCCGACGGTCGCGAACGGATCCGTTTACGTCGGAACCCAGACTCAGCTCGCAGTGTTCGGGTTGTTCCCCGGTGGAAGAAGCTCCGCGACCGCGACTGCGACGGCGACCGCGACGGGCACGGCTACTGCAACTCGATCCGCGACGCCGACGGCGAGCGTCACATCCAGCTCTACTTTCACTGCGACGCCCACCGCGTCCAGTACGCCGACCAACACGGCAACGCCCGCCTCGTCCGGCACCGCAACCCAAACTGCGACGCCAACGGCGAGCGTCACCGCGACGCCCTCCGACACGCCCACTCCGACTGCCTCTCCGAGCCCGGTCTTCGCGACGCTTTTCGCCAGGCCGACCTCGATCTCTTTCCCCATCCAGGTCGTCGGTCATCAGAGCAAGGCGGCTAACGTAACTGTCACCAACACCGCCGCGAAGGTGGCGGTGGCCCTGGATCCGCCGACAGTGAGTAGTGGATTCGTGGTGACCTCGAACAATTGCCCGTCAGTGTTGCGGGGCGGGGCCTCCTGTACGGTCGCGGTCGCGTCGGTGCCAACGATGAAAGGAAAACAGCTTGGGCAGCTGCACTTAAACAGCGATGCCAGGTACGGAGTGCGCCGAATCAAACTGAAGGGCAAAGGCGTCGCGCCGAAGATGAGATCGCAGCCGAAATCGTTGACCTTCGGACCAGTATCAGCGGACACTGCCGGCGTTGCCCAGAGCATCACGCTGATCAACGACAGCCCCGCGCCCATCTCGTTCACGACGGCTCCTGCAGCCACTCCGCCGTTCAACGTGACCTCTAACACCTGCACCAAAATCGCGCCGAACGGCGGCAGCTGCACCATCTCGGTCGAGTTCGCCCCGCACCAGCACGGCAAGTATCACGGGATTCTCGAGCTTCACGACGACGCGGCCAACAGTCCGCAACACATAAAAATCTCCGGCACTTCGAAGTAGGATAGGAGCACGGAAACCCTCCTTGCTGGGAGTTTCGCGATCTGAAACCCTTAGCTAATCGACGTGCGCCTCGCGCGCGCAAATCCGCGATGCAGGCCGCTCAACCAAACAGCTCGTTACAACAGCCGAAGCAGCCCGCCTGGATTCCGAGGCCGAGCCGCTACCTGGCGGCGTTGTTCGCGATGCTGATGTCGGCCACTATTTTCGAAGGCTACGACATCACCATCTTCCACCTCGCGACGCCCGAAATCGCAAAGACCTTTCACCTGGCCGATCCCGCCATCGGCGCGATGGCGTCGATCGTGCGCTTCGGCGGCATGCTTTCGTTCTTCGTGGTGATCCTCGCCGATCGTTATGGCCGCAAACCGATCATCTCGGTGACCGTACTCTGTTACACGGTCCTGACCTTGTTCACCGCGCTTTCGAGAGGCTTCGCGTCGTTTACCATCTTCCAAAGTCTCGCGCAGATATTCCTCGCAGCCGAGTTCGGCGTTGCGGTCACGATGATCAGCGAGGAGTTTCCCGACGCCCGGCGCGGACGCGCGATCGCCGCAATCCACATGGTCGCGTTCCTCGGCGTTCTTGCCGCCGCACTTACCTACGCGCTGATGGCGGAATCGAGTTGGGGATGGCGCGGGATGTACCTGCTCGGCATTGCGCCGTTGATGATGGTCGCGTTTTTGCGCCGCGGACTGCGCGAGACTGCTCGCTTCACCGCACTCGAACGCGCCCGCGCCGCTGCCGGCCAGCCACGTCCCGCCTTCTGGACTTCGATTCGCAGCTGCCTGATTCCCCTGATGGGGCCGTACCGTTCGCGCCTGCTGCTGATGGCCGGGCTGTGGAACTCGATCGGATTGGTCGGCGGCCCGACCGTTACCTACTTCAGCCTCTATGCGCGCCGCGATCATCACTGGAAATCACACCAGGTCGCCGCCGCGATAATCCTCGCCTACGCGATGGGCACGATCGGCAGCATGCTGAGCGGCTTTCTGATGGACCGGCTCGGCCGAAAATTCACCACCAGCTTTTTCTACCTGATGTCGGCGGCCGCAATGTACATGCTGTTCACCAGCGATACCTACGGCTCGATCCTCGCCGCCGAAGTCGTCACGATGTTCGCGTACCAGGCAGCGCGCACCGCAACTTCGGCACTCTCGACCGAGTTATTTCCAACCGCGATTCGCGCCACCGGCTACAGCCTGTGCGTCCAGGTGATCGGACAAATCTGCTGGATGCTTTCGCCGCTCGTCATCGGACTGCTATCGGCGCGGCTCGGCGGATTGGGCAACGCAGCGTCGCTCTTCGCCGCCGGCCCACTGATAGGCGTCGTCCTGGTAGTATGGTTCATCCCCGAAACCCGCGGCAAAACCCTGGAGGAACTCTCCCCAAGCGTCGCCGAAGAGCCTCCAGTCATCACCGAATAAGATCACTGTTTAAGATTTTTTTTGTTTCCCCTTCCGCTCGGGAAGAGGCTACTCCCAATAATCCGGTCCCCCTTCCCACCATGGGAAGGGGTTAGGGGTTAGGTTCTTCGACAGCAGCAACCACGCTAATCCCCAAGCCGCGCCCTGATCGCGCTGACGATGGCTTCTGGAGCCATCGCGACATCGACGACGATCGCGTCGCGCGGCTCCTCCAGCGTATCGAACTGACTCTGAAGAAGACCAGGATTCATGAAATGCCCGACGCGACCACGCAGCCGCTCGCCGATCAACTCTTTCGATCCTTTCAAATACACAACCTTCACCAGCTTCGGATCGACCACCAACTCGTCTCGATAAGACTGCTTAAGCGCAGAACACGCAACGACTCCATTTCTGCCTTCCGACACCATCCCCAGGATCAATTTCCTAACCGCACTCAACCACGGCGCGCGATCGGCGTCATCAAGCGCAATCCCAAGATGCATCTTGCGCTTGGCCATCTCGGAATGCAGTTCATCGCCATCGTGAAACTCCCACCCAAGCGCGGCCGCAAGCGCGCGCCCCACAGTAGTCTTCCCAGCCCCCGTCACTCCCATGACAATCGCAACCATGCTCAACGCTTCCTTGACAGTTTACAGGGTCCGTCTAACATACGATCGTCAATCATCGAAGTAGCCGCTTCGGAGGTATCGTAATGTCTGGCGCAAATATCATCGAGAACGAAATCAACGAACCCAACCGCTGGCGACTCGAGACTCCCGGCCATCCCGGATGGAAACGCACCGCGCGGCCCAACGACCCCGACAAGTACCTGATGATTTCGGCGGACTGTCACTGCAACGAGCCGTCGAATCTTTGGGTCGAGCGCATCGATCGCAAGTTTCGCGATCGCCTGCCGCGAATCGAGGTCGATGAAAACGGCGTCAAGTGGGCAATCTCGGAAGGATGGGCCCGCTCGCGTCTGCTCGACAGCCGCCTCGAAGGCGAAGACCATCTCCGCTCGAAGGCTGGCGCCGATCCTGAGCAACGCCTGAAGGATCAGATTCGCGACGGCGTCGATGCGGAAATTATCTTCCCCAACAAAGGTCTCACGATGTGGGCGACGCCCGACGCCGAGTTCGCGCACGCGCAATGCCGCATCTACAACGACTGGGCGTGGGAAACTTTCGCCAAGTACAACGATCGCATGTCGCCGCTCGCCGCAATCGCGACCGCCGATCTGCCGGGCTCGATCAAGGAAGTCGAACGCGTCGCGAAACTCGGATTCCGCGGCCTGACTCTCCCGTGCAAGCCGATTTTCGGCGCGCATGACGCCCGTCATCCCAATTACAATCTGCCGATTTTCGATCCGCTCTGGTCGGTGATCCAGGAAGCTGATCTTCCGATCACTTTCCACGTCTCGACCGGACGCGATCCGCGCGCGGCCCGCAAAGACGGCGGCGCGGTCATCAACTATGTTTCACATTCGCTCGTCCCGACCATCGAGCCGGTCGCAAATCTCTGCGGCTCCGGCGTGCTCGAGCGGTTTCCCGGGAATTAAATTTGCGGCCATCGAGTCAGGCATCGGATGGGTCGCGTGGGCTCTGGGAGCCATGGACGAGGCCTATCACAAGCATCACATGTGGGCGCTGCCGCGGCTCAAAATGCTCCCGAGCGAATATTTCCGCGCGCACGGATACGCATCGTTCCAGGAAGATCCGGTAGGTTTAGATCTCGCGGTGAAATACAACCTGACCAACAATTTCCTGTGGGCGAATGACTATCCGCATCACGAAGGCAGCTGGCCGCATTCGGCGGAAGCGATCGAGCGCGAGATGGGCGGTCTTCCCGAAGACGCGCGCGCAAAGATCCTCGGACTGAACGCGGCGCACCTGTTCAAGTTCGACGTGGACGCTCTGACGCAATCACATCGCAAGCGAGCGACTTCGAACTGAACGGCTGATTGATGGCGTCGTCAGAATTTTCGCATCACTATGCCAATCTGGAAGGCGTGAGGATCCATTACGTCCAGATGGGGCAGGGCAGTCCGGTGGTTCTGCTCCACGGATGGCCGCAGACCTGGTACGAATGGCGCCGCGTGATGCCACTGCTCGCCAACAAGTACGCGCTCGTCGCACCTGACATGCGCGGCCTCGGCGACTCCTCGCGGCCAACTTCCGGCTACGACAAGAAAACCGTCGCCAATGACATCTGGACGCTCATGCATGATCATCTCAAGCACGCGCGCTTCGCTGTGGTCGGTCACGATTGGGGCGCGCCGGTTGCGTTTCGCCTCGCCGCCGATCATCCGAACGAAGTGACGCATCTCGCGATGCTCGATGTTCCCGTCCCGGGCGATCAGCCCGCCGGCGCCGCGATCGGCGGCGGCCAGCGATGGTGGCATCTGTTCCACCAGGTGCCCGATCTCCCCGAGGCGCTCGTTTACGGCCGCGAGCGGCTCTACCTCGAATTCTTCTACATGAACGGATGCGATCAGGCACGGCGCGATTGGCGACGACGACATCGCCGAATACGTCCGCACCTATTCGCAGCCGGGCGCGATGCGTGCAGGTTTCAACTTCTACCGCGCGCTCCCGCAAGACGTCGCCGACAATCGCGCGCACGTTCGCGGCCGGATTCAAACTTCCGATGCCAACGCTGGGACTCGGCGGCGGAGGCCCGCGCGGCCGCGGCGACCTGGTAGTCGAATCGCTCCGCCGCGTGGCAGTTCACGCCTCCGGCGGCTCGGTCCCCGATTGCGGCCATTTCATCCCCGAAGAAAAACCGGCGGAACTCGCCAACCAGTTGAGAGAATTTCTCGCAAAGTAGATTCCGCTTTCGTTAGCGACCGCAGTTTGGTACGCCTCGAACTTAATGTAATTGCCTGAGGAGAAACGCCGTGGATTTTAATATTCCCGCTGATGTAACCGCGTACCTGGCCGAGCTCGACGCGTTCATCGAGAAAGAAATCAAGCCGCTCGAACGCGAGAACGACAACATCCGCTTTTTCGACCATCGCCGCGAATGGGCGCGCACCGACTTCGAGCGCGACGGCCTGCCGCGTCATGAATGGGAAGCGCTGCTCGGCGAGATGCGCCGGCGCGCCGACAAGGCCGGCCACTATCGCTACGGCTTGCCCAAGGAATACGGCGGCAAGGACGGCACCAACCTCGCGATGGCGGTCATCCGCGAATACCTGGCGGCCAAGGGGCTGGGCCTGCATAACGATTTGCAGAACGAAAGCTCGATCGTCGGCAATCTGCCGACGGTGCTGATGTTTCGCGACTTCGGCAACGATCAGCAGAAAAAAGAATTCATCCCCAAGCTGCTCGACGGCTCGATGCGCATCGCGTTCGGACTCACTGAGCCAAATCACGGTTCCGACGCAACCTGGATGGAGACGCGCGGCGTTCGCGACGGCGACCACTGGAAAATCACCGGCGCCAAGATGTGGAATACCGGCCTGCACGTCGCCACTCACGATTTCGTGTTCGCGCGCACCAGCGGCAAAGACGGCAGCCCGCGCGGCATCACGTGCTTTATTGTCCCGACCAAGAGCGCGGGTTTCAAAATCGAAGAGTACATGTGGACTTTCAACATGCCGACCGATCATCCGCGCATCTCGCTGACTGACGTTGCGGTGCCGGCCGACGCGATTCTCGGCGATCCGGAAAACGGTCTCGCGGTGGCGCAGCTCTTCGTCCATGAAAATCGGATTCGCCAGGCGGCAAGTTCGCTTGGCGCCGCGCAATATTGCATCAACGAAAGTGTGAAGTACTCCAAGCAGCGCAAGCCGTTCGGCAAACCCCTGTCGAGCAACCAGGCGATTCAATGGCCGCTGGTCGAGCTGCACACCGAAGCGGAGATGATCCGCAATCTCATCCAGAAGACCGCGTGGCAGATGGATCAGATGTCGAAGCCGGAGGTTGCGCTCAAGCTCTCCGACAAGGTCGCGATGTGCAACTACCGCGCGAACCGGCTGGTCTGCGACGCGGCGGACCGTGCGATGCAGGTGCATGGCGCGATCGGATATTCGCGGCATAAGCCGTTCGAGCACATTTTCCGGCATCACCGGCGCTATCGCATCACCGAGGGCTCGGAGGAAATCCAGATGCGGCGCGTCGCGCAATACCTGTTCGGATTTTTCAAAGACCGGAAAGTGGCGGAAGAGTAGGGCGCGACGACAAAATGACCAGTGAAGATTTCTCCGCGCGACTGCAGGCCGCCATCGCGCGTCACGTCGGCGCGTCGGGAGCCATTTATGACTTGCAGCGCCTGACCGGTGGCGCCAACAAAACGACCTGGTCCTTCGACGCCGACGTCGCGGGTAAGCGCGAGCAATTTATCCTGCAACTCGCCAGTCCGCGCGCCAACGACGAAAGCAATCCGCTGGCCGGCGTCTCGCCGCATCTGATCGCGGATGAAGACGCACGCCTGATGATCGCCGCAGTGAAGGCCGGGGTCCCCGCGCCTCGCGTCCGCGCAATTCTCAAGGACGACGACGGCCTCGGCCCCGGCTACGTCACCGAAAGGGTCGCTGGAGAGACGCTCGCCACGAAAATCCTGCGTGACGAACGCTTCGCCGGAGCGCGTGCCACAATGGCGAAGCAATGCGGCACAATCCTCGCCGCGATCCATCGCATCCCCGTCGCCGAAGTTCCGTTCCTGATGAAGCTGACGCCCGCCGAACACATCGCAGCGCAGCGCCGCATCATCGAGTTCTACGGATTTCACTCGCCGGCGCTCGAGTTGGGGCTCAAATGGGCGGAACAACATGCTCCGCGAAACACTCGTCACACCGTAGTGCACGGCGACTTCCGCGCTGGCAACTTTATCGTCGGCGAAGAGGGAATCCGCTGCGTGCTGGATTGGGAAATAGGGCAGAGCGGCGATCCGATGCAGGATCTCGGCTGGGTATGCGTCAAGACATGGCGATTCGGCGGTAAGAAACCGGTCGGCGGCTTCGGTACCCGCGAGGATCTGTTCGAGGCCTACGAGAAGGCCAGCGGCCACTCGGTCGATCCGGCGCACGTGCGCTTCTGGGAAGCTTACGGCAGCGTTCGATGGGGCATCGGATGCTTCAGCATGGGCACTCGCGGCACCGAAGAAGTAGGAATCGAGCGCTGCGCGATCGGCCGCCGCGTCGAAGAGCCGCTATGGGACTTTCTCAATCTGATCGAAGGCCGCGACTGACTATCTGACTGACTATAGGACTGACTAATGCCACAGAGTACCCCAAAGGCCGCCGTTCTGCTCGAAGCCGCGGTCAAATACCTGGAATCGGAACTGATGCCGACGCTCGACGGCTACTATCACTTCCAGACCCGCGTCACCGTCAATGTCCTGAACACTGTGCGCCGCGAACTGGAACTCCGCACCGCGCAGGCTGATGCAGAACGCTCGAGGCTCGTCGCGATACTCGGCCACGAAGGCGAGGTCGAGGCGCTGAGTGTCGAACTCGCAGAAAAGATTCGCGCAGGATCAATTTCAATTGACGACCCCAGTCTGCGTGCCCACGTCCGCCAATCGCTGGCCGACGCGCTCGCGATTAACAATCCCAAGTGGATGACCCGCTGATGGCTGTTGACCTCGAGCACGAATTTGAATCTGCCGATGGATGGCCGCGCGATCTGCAAGCCTTCGCGATGGCATCTTTGTTCTGGGGCGGATTCCTGCTGGTCCGCGCAATCTTCGCTCTTCGCGCCGGCGCCCCGGCAGTTCCATTCGAAGATGTGTTTCTCGGCGTGAAGTTTTTTGCCGACCAGGCACGCATCACGATGGCTCTGCAAGCCATCATCTTCGTCGGCTTCGCAATCGGCATCCTGAGGCACCAGCGCTGGGGCCTGATACTCGCGCTCCTCTACATGGCGCAAGTAATCATCGGCCACGTGATCTTCATAGCGTCAAACCTGGGAGTAGAATCGCAACGCATCCACGTAAAGATCGCATCAATCGAAAGCCCCGTCGTCCTGCTGATCGCGCTGTACATCTGGTACCGCTCCCGCCCGCTGCTTACGTTTGCCTTCCAGCTGAAGCGCGTCCGAGTATGGTTATCCAGCGGCTGGGCATAGGTGACCAGGAAGCTCGCGGGTCGCTCACACCGCCCTTGGCGAGTTTGCTGCCCTTCCAGCGGGTTGTCTGGCATCACGCTCCCAGTCGCTGCGACATCTTCAGGGAGCGTGCGGTAAAGGTCAGCCATCGCTTCAAGTGCATTTTGGCGACCCCGGCTCGTAACCAGCCGGCAATTTTCTTATGATGTCGTCCGTCATAACGTTCCTCAAATTCCTGGCCCACGCGTCATATGTGGTGGGCGGTGCAGGTTTCGAACCTGCGACCCCCGGCTTGTAAGGCCGATGCTCTACCACTGAGCTAACCGCCCGCGCCCGAAATGTTAGCAAAAAAAGACGGCCCAAGTGCCATCGACCCATGGGCTGCTTTTTCAGTGAGTCGAGTTAAGCGCTGTCTGTTAGGTAGCTGTCGATGGCGACGACGAGGCCGGGGCTGCGCCGACGCCTTCGTTTAGCGAATCTTTTAACTGTTTGCCGGGCTTGAATTTCGCCGAGCGGCTTGCCGCTATCTCGATTGATTCTCCGGTCTTTGGATTGCGACCGGTGCGCGCCTGCCGTTCCGATACCGAAAACGTTCCGAAGCCTGAGATGTTCACGCGCTCGCCCTGGCGCAGCGCGGCGATCACGTCGTCGAGCACGATGTTAATTGCGCGTTCGGCGTCTGCCTTGTTGAGGGGAAGCTTGTTTGACAACGCCTCTATGAGTTCAGCCTTGGTCATATGTACCTTCGGCGGTCTCCGAATCCCCGACCGCACATTTGAGCCGCGCACTCCGGACGATCCGGAATGCGCGAAGTCCCCCGCTCAGTAACTACGACAGGTTCGTCGAAACAGTCGTATCGTCTTCGTCGCCCGGCGTGATCGGTGGCACCTTGGGTTCCGGCTCGCGCAGGAATGCCAGGTCACTGTCGCCCTTGCCCGCTTTAAAGAAATTGTCCGGGTCGGTCAACACCAGCGCGTGCTTAAGCACTTCATCCATATGCTCGATCTGGATCAAGGTGATGCCCTTCATGATCTGCGCCGGAATCTCCTCGATATCCTTGGCGTTGTCGCGAGGTATCAGGATCGTCTTGATCCCGCCGCGATGCGCCGCGAGCACTTTCTCCTTGAGTCCGCCAATCGGCAGCACGCGTCCACGCAGCGTGATCTCACCGGTCATCGCAAGGTCGTTGCGAATCGGCGAGCGCGTGAGCGCCGACACCAGCGCGGTCGCGAGCGTGATTCCCGCCGATGGCCCATCCTTCGGGATCGCGCCTTCAGGAATATGGATGTGAATGTCGATACGATGGTAGAAACCGCGATCGAGTCCGAGCACCTCGGCCCGCGAGCGCACGTAAGAGAGCGCAGCCTGCGCCGACTCCTGCATCACGTCACCGAGCTGTCCGGTGATAGTCAGCTTGCCGCGTCCGGGGACGATCGTCACTTCGACGCTCAGCAGCTCTCCGCCAAGCTCTGTCCATGCGAGGCCCGTTGCAACTCCGACCTGCGGTACCGTCTCGGCGGTGCCGTAGCGGAACTTCGGAACACCAAGATACTTGCTCAGGCTGGAGCTCGAAACCTTGACGTGCGCATTGCGATCGGTCTTGACGACCTCGACCGCAACTTTGCGGCAGATCGACGCGAGCTCGCGCTCGAGATTTCTGACGCCGGCTTCGCGCGTGTAGTGGCGGATAATGCCCTGGATTGCGCCGTCGGACACCTCGATGTTCTCCGGCCGCAGCCCGTTGGCTTCCTGCTGTTTCTTGAGCAGGTACTTCTTCGCGATGTTGAGCTTCTCGGTCTCCGTGTAGCCGGGGATCCGGATGACTTCCATCCTGTCCTGCAGCGGCCGAGGAATCCGGTCGAGCGTATTCGCCGTCGTTATGAACATCACCTTAGACAAATCATAGTCGCAGTCGAGGTAGTGATCGTTGAAGGTACAGTTCTGCTCAGGATCGAGAACTTCGAGCAGCGCCGACGACGGATCGCCGCGAAAGTCGGTGGACATCTTGTCCACTTCGTCGAACAACAGCACCGGATTGGACGATCCAGCTTTGCGCACCGACTGGATCACCTTGCCGGGCAGGGCGCCGATGTAAGTGCGTCGATGCCCGCGGATTTCGGCTTCGTCGCGCACGCCGCCGAGCGACACGCGCACGAATTTGCGTCCGGTCGCGCGCGCTACCGACTTTCCGAGCGACGTCTTGCCGACGCCCGGAGGTCCGACCAGGCATAGGATCGGTCCCTTCATCTGGCCGACCAGAGTCTCGACCGCCAAATATTCGAGGATGCGCTGCTTGACCTTGTCGAGTCCGTAGTGATCTTCCTCGAGAACGCGCTCAGCTTCCTTGATGTCGAGCTTGTCTTCGGTGTACTCGAACCACGGCAGCGCGAGGAACCAGTCGAGGTAGTTGCGCACGACGGTGGCCTCGGCCGACATCGGCGACATCATCTTGAGCTTCTTGATCTCTCGCTCGCACTTCTCGCGAGCCTCGGCCGGCATTTTTTTCTGGCGCAGCTTTTCTTCCAACTCTTGAATCTCGTTCTTGAATTCGTCCTTCTCGCCGAGCTCTTTCTGGATCGCGCGCATCTGCTCGTTGAGGTAGTACTCCTTGGACGTTTTCTCCATCTGCTTCTTGACGCGCGAGCGGATGCGCTTCTCTACCTCGAGAATTTCCAGTTCCGAGCGCATGTAGCCGAGAATCTTCTCGAGCCGCTCGGCCGGGTTGGTCGATTCGAGCAACGCCTGCTTGTCTTCGAGCTTGATGCCGAGGTGTCCGACCAGCTTGTCGGCCAGGAACGCGGGGTCATCGACCGCCGCGATCGAGGTCACCATCTCGGGTGGAATCTTCTTGTTGAGGCGCGCGTAGTTGTCGAAGGTCGACACCACGGACCGCATCAACGCTTCCACTTCAGTGGAGCGGTCGCTGACCTCTTCGATCTCTTCGGCCTCGACCTGGAAATATTCTTCGTCGGCGACGTAGCGCAGCACGCGCGCGCGCTTCTTGCCTTCGACCAGCGCCTTGACGGTGCCGTCGGGCAAGCGCAGCAACTGCACGACTACGCCGAGCGTGCCGACCGTGTACAAGTCGCCGGGCGCGGGCTCGGCCACCTTTGGATCCTTCTGCGTGACCAGTAGAATCGGCGTCTTCTTCGCCTCGGCGGCTTCCAGGGCCTTAATCGACTTCTGGCGGCCGACGAAGATTGGATAGACTTCGTGTGGGAATACGATCAATTCGCGCAACGGGAACAGTGGGACCACGTTCGACGTTGCATCGCGATTATCTTTCTTGTCATTACGAAAAAGCATCTACTTCTCGAATCTCCCCGTAGCTACGCGGTTTCGGCGGTCTTTTGATAGACCAGCAGCGGCTGCTCCTTATGAGTAACCACCTCTTCCGAGATTAGCACCTCCTTGATGTTGGGTTGTGATGGGATGTCGAACATCAGGTCCATCATGATTGCTTCCATGATGGCGCGCAGTCCGCGAGCACCGGACTTGCGCTTGAGCGCTTCGCGCGAAATAGCGCGCAGCGCACCCTGTGTGAATTTCAGGTGGACGTTCTCCATGTCGAAGAGCTTCTGATACTGACGCACCAGCGCATTCTTCGGCTCGCTGAGGATTCGCACCAGCGCTTCTTCGTCCAGCTCGCCGAGCGTCGCGATGACGGGCAGGCGGCCGACGAATTCCGGAATCAATCCAAACTTGAGCAAATCCTCCGGCTGCACTTCATATAGAAGCTCGGAGACGGTCTTGGGATCGCGATGGGTCAGGTCGGCGCGGAAGCCCATCGTCTTGCCCGAGATGCGCCGCCGGATAATATCGTCGAGACCGACGAACGCGCCGCCGCAGATGAACAGGATATTGGTGGTATCGACCTGCAGGAACTCCTGCTGCGGATGCTTGCGGCCGCCCTTGGGCGGTACCGACGCCATCGTGCCCTCGATTATCTTCAACAGCGCCTGTTGGACGCCTTCGCCTGACACGTCGCGCGTGATCGAGGGGTTATCGCCCTTGCGCGCGATCTTGTCGATCTCGTCAATGTACACGATGCCGCGCTGGCATCGCTCGATGTCGTAGTCGGCGTTCTGCAGCAGCGACAGTATGATGTTCTCGACGTCTTCGCCGACGTAGCCGGCCTCGGTCAGCGAGGTCGCGTCCGCGATGGTAAATGGAACCTGCAAAAAGCGCGCGAGGGTTTGCGCGAGCAGCGTCTTGCCGACGCCGGTCGGGCCAATCAGCAGGATGTTGGACTTCTGCAGCTCGACGTCGCCGGTCACCATCTGCGAGTCTATACGTTTGTAGTGGTTGTGGACCGCGACCGAGAGAATTTTCTTGGCGCGTTCCTGTCCGATCACGTACTGGTCGAGGACCCGCTTGATTTCGGCGGGCTTGGGCACCGCGGAGCTTTGGCTGAAGGCTTCTTCGCTGTCAGTCTCCTCGGCGATTATGTCGTTACAGAGGTCGATGCATTCGTCGCAAATATAAACCGTAGGGCCGGCAATCAGTTTTCGAACTTCGTCCTGACTCTTGCCGCAAAACGAGCAAACCAGGTTGCCCGAGCGGTCGTCATGCTTGGCCATTACTGCCTCCGCGGCTCACTTGGACGGCCTTCGGCTAACGATTACCTCATCAATCAGACCGTATTCAACCGCCTGATTCGGCGACATGAAGTAGTCGCGATCGGTATCTTTTTCGATCTTACGAAGATTCTGTCCGGTATGCTTCATTATGATGTTGTTGATTTCCTCCCGCGCGTGGAGAATTTCCTTTGCGTGAATCTCGAGGTCGCTCGCCTGTCCCTGCATCCCTCCGAGAGGCTGATGCAGGATGATTCGTGAATGCGGCAGTGCATAGCGACGTCCTTTCGCACCCGCGAGGAGCATGATCGCGGCCATGCTCGCCGCCTGTCCCAAACACAGGGTCGAGACCGGCGGCCGGATAAATTCCATTGTATCGTAAATCGCCATCCCAGCCGTAACCGATCCGCCGGGCGAATTGATGTAGAAGTTGATCTCTTTTTCGGGATCTTCGGACTCGAGGAACAGGAACTGCGCCGTCACCAGGTTGGCGACGTCATCGTTGATTTCGGTTCCGAGAAAGACGATTCGATCCTTGAGCAGGCGAGAATAGATGTCGTAGGCTCGTTCTCCGCGCCCGGTCTGCTCCACCACCATCGGTACCAGGTTGCTCATCCCATTAACCCACGCCACAGCCCGGTTCCGACAACGATTGAGAGAAGGCCGCTGACGCCTTCAAATTGTAACCACTCGGAAATGAGGGAGCAACCTCGATTGGAGCCTAACCACGTAGCAATGACGCTACTTCTGCTCAGATGAACCCTCTTCGGGCGTCTCAGACGGTGCATCTGCACGCGATTCGGGCGGCGCATCTTCGCGCTGGGCGCGGCTCAAAATAAAATCGGAACGATTGTAGCGAAACCCGCCGTGGGTTCCGCGCCTCCTTGGGCAGGGGTGACCCCTGCACCCATTCACAAGAGATGCGGGACGTCGTCCCTGTTAGAATGGGTGGGCGAAAAGTACGGACGTGACCCTCTCGTTCTTGGGCGCTCTGTTTGAACGCTTCAGAGGTTATATCCGTGTATAACCATATGTGCATATTATAACGAATATAGAAGTGCGATTAGTCTTTTAATGAATTTCCGCAAGGAGACTGAAAATGAAGGCTCGAACATCGCGGAAGACAGCGAAAATGGCGAAAGCTTTGGCCCATCGGGCCGGTCGCAAGGTTATTGTGGAGCTTCCTGCGAGCTTATATGCGGAAACCGAGAAAGCAATCGCACAACTTTCAATCAACCGCAGTAATCTCATTAGATCCGCTCTGCAGGAGTACCTCGACAAGTTGCGGAAGAAGGAGCTCGAAAGCGAACTGGCGGAGGGCTACGTCGCGAATGCTTCACAAGCTCGCCAGACGGCCAAAGCCTTCTCTCACGTCGATTCGGAACTGCTCTAGCCAATGCCCGGCAAATGCGTTCGGGGCGCGGTCGTCGAGGTCAACCTTGATCCCGTCGTCGGCAGCGAGGCCAAAACCCGGCCGTGCGTTGTCATCCAAAACGATGTCGGCAACCGATTCTCGCCGATCGTTATCGTGGCCGCGATAACCGGCGCTGAGAACGTCCCAAGGCGATATCCCGTCGACGTCCACGTTCAAAAAGGCGAAGGCGGACTGGGCAAGGACAGCGTCGTGCAGTGCAACCAGATTAGGTCCGTCGATGAGAAGCGGCTGGTGAGGGCACTGGGTCGGTTGCGGCCCGCGACGATGGGTAAGGTCGATCAGGCGCTCAAGATAAGTCTGGCGCTTTGATCAAGGCGGTTCCGGTCTTAAGCAACTCGTAAGATCCGTTCAGCGCCGCAGCTACTTCTGCTCAGACGAACCCTCTTCGGGCGTCTCGGACGGTGCATCTGCACGCGATTCGGGCGGTGCGTCTTCGCGCTGGGCGCGGCTCAAAATAAAATCGAGCGCCTTCTCGCGGCGCATCGACTGGCGGAGCGCCTCGCGACTCTCTTCCTTGCGATAGAACTCGGCGGCGCGGTCGCGATTACGTCCGCTCCCGGTCACGATCGCAGCGACGCGATCACCCAGCTCTTCGTCATTGATCTCGATTTTTTCCTGATCGGCGAGCGCATCCACGATCAACGCCGTGCGCGCGCGCTTCTCGGCTCGCGACTTCAGGTCGTCGGCATTCTGCTTGACCCGTTCGGTGGCGTCCTCATGCGACAGGCCGCCCGATTCGAGTGTCTGATGCAGCTCGGCTTCCATCGCCGACAGCTCGCGCGCGACCAGCGACTCGGGCAGCTCGACCGGGTTGCGCTCGATCACGAGATCGAGCAGTCCCTGGCGGACGCGGGCGTCGGCCTCCTGCTTGGCATGCGCGAGCAGCTCCTCGCGTACGCGGGTGCGAAACGCTTCGAGGTTTTCGTCGCCAAGATCTTTCGCAAAGTCGTCATCGACGGTCGGCAGCTCGCGCTTGTAGATTTCTTTCGGAGTCGCGCGCCATTCGATCGTCTTGCCGGCCAGCTCTTTCTGACTGTAATCGTCGGGGTAGGTCTTCGCGGACTTCATCTCTTTGCCGATCTCGGCACCGATCAGCGCCTCGTGAACGCCGTGGGCGAGCGCGCGCTCGGAGACTTCGACCAGCCGGTCCTCAACCTTGGTCGTTGCCATCGACTTGCCGTCCTCGAATGCCTCGATCGACGCGAGCGCATAGTCGCCGTCTTCGACGATAGTGCGATCCTCGACCTTCTTGAGCGTCGCCTGGCGCATACGGAAACGCTCGATCGCCTCTTCCAGTTGCTCGTCGGTGACATCGACCGTGGATTCGGGCACTTTGAGGCCCTCGTAATCCTTGACCTCGATAGTCGGACGGAGGTCGAAGGTCGCGCTGAACTTGAGCGCGAGGTCCTTCTGCAGGTCGGTCTGCTCGGTGACGATTTCGGGGGCGACCACGGGCTTGAGGTCGTGCTCCTCGAGCGCCTTTTTGGTGTATTCCTCGACGAGCTTCTGAACTACCTCGCCGCGGACCTGTTCGCCGAAAAATCGCTCGAGCAGATTGCGCGGCGCATGACCGGGGCGAAAGCCTTTGAGCACCACGCCGCGTTTGAGTTCGTTGTAGGCGCGATCCAGCTCATGCTTGATTTCGTCGGGCTCGACTTCAATCGTAACCTTGCGCCGGAGACTGTTGGGTTCTTCGATATTTACATTCATGGTTGTTTAACCCCACAGATTAACCATACCGCGATTAGAGGAATCAACCGAGCGCGCGCGAAAATGATAATGTGCTAGTCGATCGCATTTCCTTGGGGGCAACAATGAGAAAGACGTTGATCGTTCTTGTAGCGATGATTCTCGCGCTTGCGAGCGCCGCCTCAAGTGCACAGAAGATCCAGGACATCCACTGGGACGAGTCGCACATCAAACAGCTCCGAGCGTTCGACAAAGCCGCTATTCTCCGCTTCGTCCAAAAGACCGATGACAGCGATTTCAGCCTGTCCGATTACGGTGAGTTCGAGTTCGATTGGTATCCGGCGGGCGATGGGAAATACGAACTGGCGGTCAGCTCGTCGACTGGGCCTGACATCTCTAATTTGGATATCTATTGGCAGGATGCCCCGGGAAAGTTCAGATCGCAGAACTTCGGCATTCTAGCGTTTGCGAGAATCGAGGAGTGGTACAAAGGTGCCCAATTCGCGGATCTCAATCGCGACGGTAAAGACGAAATCATCCTTTTCGAGCCGCTCGATAGCGACGACAGTGCAAACCTCTTTCGACGGAAATTCATACCGAACGCGACTTGGCCCAAAGTCTATCGCTTGCGCGATGGAAAATACGTTGACGGAAGCCGCGACTTTTCAGACTTCTATCAGAACAAGATTCTGCCGCAGCTAGCCAAAGCGATAGTCAAAGCAACCAATGCCGAACCGGGTCCCAACATCGATCCAAGTGATGAGGAATGGCAATTGCCCGAGCGAAATCTGGCGGCACTGATTATGTGCAGAGACAAAATCCTGCGGGTTATCGGGCGCGACCCTACCGCCGGACTGGCTCAGGCAAGGAAATGGATGACCGATTCAGACCCGGTGTTTGTGGACAATGCGAGGATAGTCTTTCAGGACATCGGTGGTCACCACGAAGAGGTGCGTGCGGCGGAGGTCGCCACGGATCGCGCAGCGAAGAATTGGCCGAACAAGAATTGGCTAGCCTTTGGACCCGAAGCGACTCAGCGCCGCGCGCCATAGGTGAGTCGATGTGCCTCGCGTCGAGAAAGATCCGGGGTCCCTCGGCTACGCTCGGGATGACACAAGGACGGACGGAAGATCGGACAAAGAGAAACCGCTCAGACCCACCTAGTCGTGGGCAGTCAGCCGTCGTCGCTGAATTGGGCGACGCCTTCTGGGATCGACACCCATGGCTGTTTTCGCTTTGTCCAATAATGGGCGCCGGGTTTAAGCCAGGATGTGTCGTCGAGGGTGCCGGCTTTGATGCTCATGCCGTTGCCGGTTTGATGATAGATGCGGGTGCCGCACTCGGGGCAGAAGGCGCACGTCTTGATCCGGCCGCTGTCGCATTTCACTTCAAACGTCTTCAACGCGCCCGAGTACAACTTGAATGCGCTGCTCGCGACGGCGAGGCTCATCCCGAACGCACTGCCCGATTGCCGTTGGCATTCGATGCAGTGGCATACCGCAAGGCCGAACGGCTCGCCCTCGACTCGATATCTGACGCGGCCGCACTGACAGCGGCCGTCGATCACACGATCCATGCAAAATCCTCCAGAGTATCAGGCTGCTGGCGTAGCAGGGCGGACCCAACGCCGCAAACTCTTGCGAGTTGGACTATGGCCTGAAGAATGCGGCGGTTAAATTTCGTCGCGGATTATTCTGGTTGCTATCACCAGTGCGGTTGCGCCTGAGGTCGACATCAGGATTGCGCCGATGAAGTTGTGCGCGCGCACGCCCAGCACCTCGAAGATCATTCCGCCGATCACCCCGCCGAGCAGGCCGAGGCCGATGTCGCACATCATGCCGTAGCCGTTGCCATTCAGGATTTTTCCCGCCAGCCATCCCGAGATAAGTCCGACTATAATCCATTCGAACATATTGCCTGTCCTCCTTTGTCGCGCTCTCGTTGGTGGAGAGAGCAAGAGCGTTGCCATCGGGGATTCAGCGTCGGATTTGCAGGTCGATCGAGCGGAATCCCGCGAGTATGCGGATGCCGTCTTTCGCTACGGTGCGAGTCCTCCCGCCATCGGTGTGAATGTCAGCGCCCTACCGCGCTCGGTAGGCCGCTTGCGAGGGGAGGCACGGCGGCGGTTGCGCGGCCCTATCATTTAGCTGACACTTGTCGGCGCTGATGAGTGGTCGAGGAAAATTGCGGGGGGCGATTTCCGGGTTTGGCGAAGTTGCTGCTCGGGCGCATCTGTCTGGATGGCGGACTCGCGAGAATGTTGCGATCGGTGCGATTCATGACCCGATTTCCGAGCGGCGGCATGAGGCGATTCGCCTGATCAAGAATGTTCGCGTGTATGACGACCTCGAATTGATGCTCGACGGGGAGGCGCCGGATTTTGTGGATGTGGCGAGTCCGCCGGGGTTGCATCATGAGGCGGCGCGCGCGGCGCTTTCGGCGGGCGCGCACGTACTGGTCGAGAAGCCGCTTGCGCTTTCGCTTGCCGAGTTCGATCAGCTCGCGGCATTGGCGGCTGAAAAACATCGCGTGCTGATGTGCGTGCACAACTGGAAGTACGCGCCTGCATACGCGGTCGCGCGCAGCGCGATCGAGGCGGGCCGGCTGGGCGCGATTCGATTTATCTCGATAGACAGGCTGCGGACTCAGCCGGCCGGGGCGGGCGGCAGCGGCGGGAAGTGGCGCGCGTCCGCAGCGTCGGGCGGCGGGATTTTGATCGACCATGGATGGCACGTCTTTTACCTGATGCATTGGCTGATGGGCGGCGATTCGCCGGTGTCGATTTCTGCGCGGCTCGAATCGCCGGCGGACGTGGAGGTTGACGACGTTGCCGACCTGCGAGTCAGGTTCGCGAGCGGAGCGTTCTCGCGGGCACATCTTTCGTGGCGAGCGCCGGTGCGCAGAACGTCGGCGCTTATATATGGAGAGCGCGCGAGTCTCGAAATTGAGGGCGACCGGGTCCTGCTTACCGATCGGTCGGGGACAACCGAGGATCTGTCGGTCGAGGACATCGCGGACGACTCGTACCATTCGGCGTGGTTCGGGGGCGTGGCTGCGGAGTTCGAGCAGGCTGTCACCGAAGGAACCGATTCGACCATAGCCAAATGCAATCTGGCCCAGGCGCGTGTTGCACTGATGCTAATCAACGCCGCGCGCAAATCGTCTATGAGCGCTGGTCTCGAAGTACATCTCCTGTAAAATCAAATAGTTACTGCGAAACGGCGTGCGCGAAGCGATTTGGCTCGCGCTGACCGACTGACCGCTCGGACTGTCGCTCTTGACTTTCGAGATTGTGACGGTAAAGTTTTCATTGACCGAATGGTTAGCCGCGATTTGATGACGGCGGCTTGAAGTAGCGCGCATTAGGCATTTTTTGTGGTTACGGGCGACGACAGGAGTAAAGCGGGGGGCCAAAGCCAGGATATGGGCGTTTCGCAGATCAAAGTTGGCATCACGGAGCCGCGGACCGCGTCGCAGGATTCGCGCGACGAGATCCTGAAGGCGGCGATGCAGCTTTTCGCCAATCGCGGCTTCCATGAGACCTCGATGTCGGAGGTGGCGCGCGAGGCGCACGTCAGCAAGGCGCTGATTTTCTGGCATTTCAAGACCAAGGAAGAGCTGTTCGTCGCGGTGCTGAACCGGCTGCTGGAGCCGTACTTTATCGATTTTGCCGAGGAGGCGGCCGCGATGGACGAGCGCCAGCAGATCCAGAAACTGGTCGAGGCGTACCTGCTGTTCGTGCGCGACAACGCCAGTTCGGTGCGGTTTTTCCTCGCGCAGATGCTTCACGAGCAGCGCCTGTCGGAGGGTCTCAACGAGCAGGTGCTGAGGCTCTACAGCGGATATCGCGCGATGCTGGTCGAGCTGATCGCGCGCGGCGCAGCAGAAGAGCGTCTGCAAGCGGCGGACGTCGCCGGAATCGGCGGCGGCGTTCCTGTTGTCGGCACTGAATGGATTGCTGATCGAGTACTTGTTTATGGGCGCGAATGCGATCGACCCCGAAGGGGCGGTGGCGATGGTGGGCGAGTGGTTGTTCGGTCCGTCGGGGACATCTTCATCCGAGGGCGGCGCACCGTCCGCCTGACTTTTCCTTCAACTTCAACAGGAGCCGATATATGCGTATTCCGCTAAGACAGATGATCGACCTTGGCCGTTACATGCGCGCGAAGAAGAAAGCGGGCGAGAAATATTTTCCGCTGGTGCTGATGCTCGAACCGCTGCATGCGTGCAACCTGGCGTGCATCGGATGCGGCCGTATCGTCGAGTACAAGGACACCATCCGCGACATGATGCCGCTGGACGAGGCGCTGCATTCGGCGCGAGGAAGCCGGCGCGCCGATCGTGTCGATCTGCGGCGGCGAGCCGTTGATGTACAAGCATATCGCGGCGCTGACGCGCGGGCTGATCGAGGATCAGAAGCGTCACGTCATGATCTGCACCAATGCGATCCTGCTCGAGCGATTCGTCAAGCAGGTACCGCCGAGTCCGTATCTCAGCTTCAACCTGCACCTGGACGGGATGCGCGAGACCAACGATCGCGTGACCGATCGAGTGGGGCATTTCGACATCGTCGTCAAGATGATCAAGATGCTGAAGGAGAAGGGCTACCGGGTGCAGACCAACACGACGGTGTTCCGCGAGACCACCGGGCGAAGAGCTCGAGGAGCATGGTCAAGTACCTGACCAGCCTCGGCGTCGATGGGATGCTGCTGAGTCCCGGCTATCACTACCAGGTGCTGCAGAACGACGACGAGCTATCTGACCAAGGAAGAGATGCCGGCGAAGTTCTTCAAGGTTCGCGAAGCTGGCGAACGACTACAAGATTATCAACACGCCGATTTACCTGGATTACCTGGTCGGCGAACGCGACATGCAGTGCAGTCCGTGGACGACGGTCACGCGCAATCCGCAGGGATGGAAGGGCCCCTGCTATCTAATCACAAATGGTCACTACAAGACCCTTAAGGAGACTGCACGCGGCGACGGATTGGGAATACTATCGGACCAAGCAGGACATCCGCTGCCGCGACTGCAAGCTGCATTCTGGCTTCGAGGGCACGGTGGCGCTCGAGTTCGGCAAGAACCTCAAGGACTCGTGGCGCATGGTGCGCCATTACGTGGCGTAGTGAATCGGGCAGCTGACTCGTGAACCCTCGCGCTGCGAGAACATCGTCGCGCGCGAAAAGATCCCGGTCCTCGCCGCCGGCATCTGAATAAGAGACGAAACGTGTTCGACTTGCAGAGCTATTTAAAAGAGCGTGCGCAATTGATCGAGCGGGCGCTCAAGCGCAGCGTCGAGGAGCCGACTGGCTCAGCGGCGCGCCTGCACGAGGCGATGCGCTACTAGCTTCTCGCGGGCGGCAAGCGCTTGCGGCCGGTGCTCGCGCTGGCGTCGTGCGAGGCGGTCGGCGGCAAGGTCGAGACGGCGATGGACTCGCGTGCGCGGTCGAGATGATTCACACCTATTCGCTGATTCACGACGACCTGCCGTGCATGGACGACGATGATATGCGTCATGGCCGCCCGACCAATCACAAGGTTTATGGCGAAGCGATCGCGACGCTCGCGGGCGATGCGCTGTTGACAGACGCATTCAAGGTGCTGGCGCGCTCGTCGTGCGCAAGAAGCGTCGCCGGCAATCGTGCTCGAAATGGTCGCGGAGCTTCCGACTGCGGCCGGATCGAGCGGGATGGTTGCGGGGCAGGTGATCGATCTGATCGGCGAGGGCAGTCGAGAACGGTCGAGCAGCTCGAATAACTGCACGGCAAAAAGACCGGCGCGCTGTTCCTGGCGTCGGTGCGCGGCGGTGCGCGGCTCGGCGGCGCGAGTGCGTCGCAAATCGAGTCGCTCGACGAATATGCGCGCGCGCTCGGGCTCGCGTTCCAGGTGATCGATGACCTGCTCGACGTCGAAGGCACGCCCGAGCAGATGGGCAAGCGCACGCAACAAGGATCAGGCGCGCGGCAAGGCGACCTATCCGGCGATGATTGGGAGTCGAGCGCTCGATGGATTTGGCGCGCGAACTCGAAACGCGCGCGCATCGCGCGCTGCAAGGATTCGGTCGATCGTGCCGAACCGTTGCGGCATATCGCGACGTTCGTCGTGGAGCGCAAACTGTGAGCGCGCTCGAGGCGTCGGCGAAAATTGCACAGGCGCATTCGCAACAGGCGGTGCTGGTCGAGCCGCGGGCGGATCGAACTGCGCGATTACATCGTGCCGCGCATCCGGGGCCGGGCGAGTTGCTGATTCAAATTCGATGCGCGCTCAGTTGCGGCACCGATTTGAAGACTTTTCGTCGCGGCCATCCGATGTGGCAGCTTCCGATGCCGTTCGGGCATGAATTTTCGGGCGTCGTGATCGAGGCGGGTGACGGCGTCACGGCGTTCAAGGCCGGCGATGCAATCATGGCGGCGCCGACTGCGCCGTGCGGAATTTGTTTCTACTGCCAGCATGGGCAGGAAAATCTTTGCGACGATGCGGTTGGGCGAATGGTGCACGGCGCGTATGCGGATACGCTGGTGCTGCCGGCACACGTCGTCGCGCGCAACACTCTTATCAAGCCAGCGGACCTGCCGTTCGAGGAAGCTGCGCTGCTCGAGCCACTTTCGTGCGTGGTGTACGCGCAAGAGCTAGCGCGTCCGGAAAAAAACGAGACGCGTCGTGATTATCGGCGGCGGCGCGTTCGGCCTGTTGCACATGCTGGTGCTGAAGGCCGCGGGTGTGCGCGAGGTGGTGGTCGTCGGTCGCGGCGCGGAGCGTCTGAAGTGGGCCAAGGAGTTGGGCGCGGACCGGGTGATCGACGCGCGCGACGCTGGCGCGGCCGCGGAAATCGCGCAACTCAACGGTGGCTTCGGTCCAGACCTGGTGATCGAATGCACGGGCCAGGTCGAGGGCTGGGACGATGCGTTGGCGCGGGTTCGGCGCGGAGGGCGAGTGGTTTTTTTCGGCGGATGTCCACAAGGCACCGCGCTGAGCGTCGATACGCGACGGATGCACTACGACAATCTGACGTTGATTGCGCCGTTTCATTATCGTCCGCGCGACGTGCGGCGGGCTTACGAATTGCTGGCGGGGCGTGCGCTGAATGCGGGCGCGATCGTCACCGCGCGAAAGCGGCTTGCAGATTTGGCCGAAGTGTTCGAGATGCTCGAGCGCGGCACGGTGTTGAAGTGCGCCGTGATTCCTTGAGGGGTGAACCTATGACTCAAGCTATTGAAATTGGAAATACTCAGCCCGTTGAAATTGTAAACACGGCGGTGCCGATGTCGCCGCATGACGAGTTCGTCGGGAAGATTGATTACACCGTCGATCGCGCTCAACGCGCGCTGCTCGAGTTGCAGAAGCCTGAGGGCTACTGGCACGCGCCGCTCGAGGCGAACGCGGAGATGAACGCGGAGTTCATCATCTTCAATCATTTCATGGACACAGTGGACGTCGAGACCGAGGCGCGCCTGAAGAAGTACCTGCTCGACACGCAGAGTTCGGACGGGAGTTGGGCGCTCTACCAGGGCGGCGAGGGATATCTGTCGACCACGATCGAAACTTATTTTGCGCTGAAGCTGACCGGCATGCGCGCCGGTGACGAGCCGATGGCGGCGGCGCGGCGCTGGATTCTGTCGAAGGGCGGCATCGTGAACTGCGGGACGCTCGCGCGCTTTTACCTGGCGTCGATGGGACAGATCACCTGGGACGCGACGGCGGCGCTGCCGGTCGAGCTGTCGCTCTTTCCGAACTGGTTCCCGTTCAACATTTACGAGCTTGGTTCGTGGGCACGCGGAACGTTGATGGGATTGATGATGCTGCAGGCGGCGCGGCCCGAAAAAAAGATCGACTACCAGCGCGGCGTGCTCGAGCTCTACATCGAGCCGCCGCATTTCACGAAGTTCAAGCAGCCGCGCGGAAAAACATTATTTTCGCTGCGCAACGCGCTGAACTTCGCCGACAAGGCGCTGCGCTTTTACGATCGGCACAAAATAAGTTCGCTGCGCGCCCGCGCGCTGCGGCATACCGAAGAATGGCTGCTCGAGCATCAGGAGGCCAACGGCTCGTGGGGCGGGATCGAGCCATGCTACCTGTTGAGCGCGATGGCTCTGAAAGCCAACGGCTACCGCAACGACCATCCGGTGCTGAAGCGCGCGATCGAAGCGTCACAGGAACTGATTTGGCATTTCGACGACTACGACATGTACATGCCGTGCGTGTCGGTCAACTGGGACACCGGTCTGGCGGGACGGGCGCTGCTCGACTCGGGACTCCCAGGCGACCATCCGGCGCTGAAGCAAACCTCGCAGTGGCTGATCGATCACCAGATTTTCAAGAAAGGCGACTGGTCGGTGAAGCGGCCCAACCTCGAGCCGGGCGGATGGGCGTTCGAGTTTTACAACGATAACTATCCCGACGTGGACGATTCGGCGGTGATCCTGTCGGTGATGGCGGACTCGAAAGCCGACGATGCGGCGGCGCGGGAGCGCGCAATTCGCGTCGGGCGCGAACTGGGTGATGGGAATGCAATCGAAGGACGGCGGCTTCGCAGCGTTCGACGCCGACAATGATTCGACCTGGCTCAATCATCTTGCCGCTGGCCGACGTGGAAGCGGTGACGGATCCGTCGTGTCCCGATCTCACCGGGCGCGTGCTCGAGATGATGGCGTCGGTCGGCTATCGCACCGAGCATCCGGTGGCGAAGCGCGCGATCGAGTGGCTCAAGAAAAATCAGTCGCCGGCCGGTGGATGGTGGGGACGCTGGGGCATCAACTATATCTATGGAACTTCTTCGGCGCTGTCGGGCCTGCGCGCGATCGGCGTCGATATCAATGAGCCGTGGATCAAGCGTGCAGTCGCATGGCTCAAGTTGAAGCAGAATCCGGACGGCGGATGGGGCGAGAGCCCGCTGTCAGACAAGGATCCAGCCTGGCACGGGCGCGGAAGCAGCACCGCATCGCAGACGGCGTGGGCGCTGATCGGATTGATCGCGGGCGAGTCGGGGATCAGCGAAAATGCGATGCGCGGCGCACAATGGCTCTCAGAGCGCCAGAACGACGAAGGCGCGTGGGACGAGCGCGAATCGACCGGCAACGGATTTCCGAATCATTTCTATCTTCGCTATCACTTGTACGCGCATTATTTTCCGCTGATGGCGCTCGGACGGTTCCGCAAAAGGCTGGCGGAGACCGGGTCGCATTGAACGAGTTACGATGAAGGCGATTTCAATTCTCGGTTCGACCGGATCAGTCGGCGTCACGACACTCGACGTGGTGGGGCGGTTCAGCGACCGGTTTCGCGTGGTCGCGATGGCGGCTGGACGCAACCTCGATCTGCTGACCGAGCAGGTCAAGCGCTTTCATCCCGAGCTGGTCTCGGTCGCGACGCCCGAACTCGCGCGCGAGCTGACGACGCGCATCGGTGCGCAACGCGTGACGATCGCGCACGGACTCGAAGGTGCCATCAGCGTCGCGACGCACACGGAGGCGAAACTGGTAATGTCGGCGCTGGTCGGCGCGATGGGATTGCAGCCGACACTGGCGGCGATCAACGCGGGCAAGGACATCGCATTCGCCAACAAGGAAGTGCTGGTCATCGCGGGCGAGCTGATCACCGCGGCGGTGCGCGGGAATCGCGTGCGTCTGCTGCCGGTGGACAGCGAGCACAACGCGGTTTTCCAATGCCTTGAAGGTCGCGGACGCGAATCGTTGAAGCGAATTATTTTGACTGCGTCGGGTGGACCTTTCCGCGAGCTGCCGGCGGATCGTTTCGAATCGATCACAGTCGAACAGGCGCTGAAGCATCCGACCTGGGTGATGGGCAGCAAGATTACGATCGACTCGGCGACGCTGATGAACAAAGGTCTCGAGGTGATCGAGGCGCGATGGCTGTTCGACCTGAAGGCGAGCGAAGTGTCGGTCGTGATTCATCCGCAGAGCGTGATTCATTCGATGGTCGAGATGATCGATGGTTCAGTGATTGCGGAGATGGCGATTCCCGACATGGCGATTCCGGTCGCGTATGCGCTGGCGTATCCCGAGCGGCTGCCGATGACGCATCTCAAGCCGTTCTCACTGGCTGAAAATTCGCGGCTGACGTTTGAGGAGCCCGACCTGCGGCGCTTCCCGTGCCTGCGGCTCGCTTACGACGCGCTCGCGGCGGGAAATACGATGACCGCGTGCCTCAACGCCGCCAACGAGGAACTGGTGGCGAGCTTTCTTGCGGGACGCCTGCGCTTCATGGACATCCCGCGGCATATCGAGGCGGTGATGAATCGGCACGACAATCATGCGGCGCGAACGATCGAGGATCTGCTCGAGACCGACGGATGGGCGCGAGCGGCGGCGCGCGAACTAATCGGAGCGCGGCCGGTCGCAGCCTGAGACGATGGCAATCGCGCGGGCCAATGTTCAAACTGGGGCAACGTCGTACGGCGCAAGCACGGTGCGGGACGCGTCGATGCCGCCGGGGACGTTCGACGTCGCGAGCGCGTACGCATTTTGCGCGCGGCTGGCAAAATCGCACTACGAAAATTTCACGGTCGCGTCGTGGCTGATGCCGCGCGAGATGCGTCCGCACATGTACGCGATTTACGCGTACGCGCGGATGGCCGACGATTTCGCCGATGAGCATCATGACCGCGCGATGCTCGACGAATGGGAGCGTGAGCTCGACCTGGCGTACGCGGGCGCGCCGCGCCACCCAGTGTTTATTGCGCTCGCGGACACCGTGCGCCGATTTGAAATTCCACGCGAGCCGTTCAAAGATCTGCTGACGGCCTTTCGATCCGACGTGGATTTCAAGGGCTTCGACACGCTCGACGATCTGCTCGGCTATTCGCGCTACTCGGCGAATCCGGTCGGACGGCTGGTGCTCTACCTGTTCGGCTATCGCGACGCGGAACGGCAGCATCTGTCGGACCTGGTCTGCAGCGGATTGCAGCTCGCGAATTTCTGGCAGGACGTCGCGGTCGATCTCGACAAAGGACGAATTTATTTTCCGCGGCGCGACATGGAACGATTCGGCGTGACGCCGGCGGACCTCGTGGAGCATACCTCGTCGCCGGCGTTTATCGACCTTATGCGGCACGAAGTCGGTGTCGCGCGCGCGATGCTGGTCGAGGGCGGCGAATTGCACAAGCAGGTGGACCAGCGCCTGCGGCGCGATATCGTGATGTTCGCGGGCGGCGGTCTCGCGATATTGCGCGCGATCGATCGCGTCAACTACGACGTGTTCCGGAATCGTCCGGAACTCGCGAAACTCGACTACCTGAAACTCGGATGGAGCGCTTTGCGTGGCCGGCTTGAAGTCTGACAGCAGCGCGGCCGGTCTCGAAGAGGCGGCCACTCGCGAGGGTTCGTCGCTCGACGCCGATTACGAACGCTGCGCGCAGGTCACGCGTCGATCGCGCTCTAGCTTTTACTACGCTTTCATTTTGCTTCCGCCCGAACGGCGCCGCGCGCTCCATGCAGTCTATGCGTTCTGCCGCTTCATCGACGACATTGCCGACGACGAATCGATTCGCGAGCCGGCGCTGCTGCTCAAGCGATGGCGCGAGGAACTCGAGCGCGTGTATGCGGGTGCGCCGACGCGGGCGCTTTCGCGTGCGCTCGCCGATAGCGCGCGGCGATTCAAGATTCCGCGCGAGCTGTTCGAGGAAATCATAAACGGCGTCGAGATGGACCTCTCGCGCAAGCGCTACCAGACTTGGGAAGAGCTACGACCGTACTGTTATCGCGTCGCGTCGGCGCTGGGGCTCATCTGTATCGAGATTTTCGGCTATCGGAATCCGTCGGCGAAACTTTACGCCGAGAATCTCGGACTGGCGCTGCAGCTGACCAACATTCTGCGCGATGTGCGCGAGGACGCGGAGCGCGGCCGGATTTATCTTCCGCTGGAAGACCTCGCGCGCTTCAACGTGAGCGAGAATGAAATTCTCGGCGGCGTGTACTCGCCGAATTTCATCAGCCTGATGGACTTCGAGGCCAGACGTGCGCGTGAACTTTACGCGTTGGCGCAGAGCGAACTAGCGGCGGAGGATCGCGCGACGCTGCTGACGGCAGAGGCGATGCGGCTGATCTACGCCGCGCTGCTCGGACGAATCATCAAGTCGAATTATCGCGTGCTCGATCGACGCCACAGCCTCTCCGCGCCGCACAAGCTCTACCTGGTCGGTCGCGCGTGGGCCGAGGGGCGGTTCAGCTCGCTGCGCGGATAGATGGCATCGGCGACCAAAGACGCGGTCGTGATTGGGGCCGGCTTCGCTGGACTCAGCAGCGCGGTCGCGCTTGCGGAGCGTGGCGTGCGAGTCACGGTGATCGAAGGAAAACCGGCGCTCGGCGGGCGCGCGTATTCGTTCGAGGATCCCGACACAGGCGATTTCGTGGACAACGGACAGCACGTGCTGATGGGCTGTTACACTGAGACGCTCGATTTCCTCAAGCGGATCGGCGCGTACGACGAGTTGGTGTTTCAGGACGATCTCAAAATCGAAATGCTCGCAGGTCCAGGACAAAGTGCGGTGCTGAAAACTGCGCGGCTGCCCGGGCCTCTGCACATGACTGCCGCACTGCTCGGCTATAAGCATTTGAGTTTCGCGCAACGAATGAGTGTTATGCGCGGCGGACTGCGTATGCTCGCAATGAGACGGTTCAGCAATGAATTGCGTCGTCTCACGGTCGCGCAGTTGATGGATCGCCTCGGACAATCAGAACACGCGCGTCGATGCTTCTGGTATCCGCTGTCGATCGCGACGCTGAACGACGTGCCGGAGTCGTCGTCGGCGCAGCAGTTGGTCGAAGTTCTCAAGCGTGCGTTTTTTTCCCGACGCCGCCGCGACTCGGCGTTCGTATATTCGCGCGTCGGGCTGAGCGACCTGTACTGCACCGGCGCGACCCGACTAATCGAGCGCGCCGGAGGACAAGTGATTTCGCATTCGATCGTCGAGATGCTGGAACTTGGCGCACGAGGCGAGGTCGCAAGTGTGCGGTTGCGCGACGGGCGGCGAATCGAGGCGTCGGACTTTATCAGCGCGGTCCCGGCGCCGCAGTTGCTCCGATTCCTGCCTGAAAACGCGGTTGCCGATCCATTTTTTTCGCGACTTGCGGGCCTTTCGAGCTCCCCTATCATCTGCGTTCACCTGTGGCTCGATCGCGAAGTGACTAATTCGCCGTTCATCGGCTTCATCGGCACCACTACTCAGTGGCTATTCAACAAACGTCAGATATTCGCGCAGCGTGGCGAAGCTCATCCGGGTTACCTGAGCTTCGTGATCAGCGGAGCGCGCAAGCTGGTCGATCGCAGCAATCAGGAAATCCTCGATATCGTGATCAACGATTTGCACGCGATGATTCCCGCGTCGCGCGACGCCAAAGTCGTGAAGTCGCTGGTACTCAAGGAAAAAAATGCAACGATGGCGCCGGATCTCGTATCGCATGAGTTGCGTCCGACCGCGAAGACGCCGATCGCGAATTTCTTCCTGGCCGGCGACTGGATACAGACGGGTCTGCCGGCCACGATTGAGAGCGCTGTGATTTCGGGACGGGCCGCGGCGGCGGCTGTCGTCGCGCGCAGCTCGATGAATAGCTACTAGCTACTCGAATGAGTACCAAGTTAGCGCTAGTGACTGGTGGCAATGGATTCGTGGGATGCCACGTTGTGCGCGCTCTACTTGCCCGCGGGGATCGAGTGCGGGTGCTGGCGCGCGAGAACGCGGATTTGAGGGCGCTAACCGGTTTGCCGGTCGAGATAGTGTACGGCGATCTTCGATACTTCGATTCTGTCGTGCGCGCCGTGAACGGATGCAACGAGGTCTATCATGTCGCGGCGGACTATCGGTTGTGGCTGACCGATTCGGCGCCGATGTATGCGACCAACGTCGCGGGGACGCAGTATGTTATCCGGGCTGCGACCGAAGCTGGCGTTTCAAGAATCGTTTACACCAGCACAGTAGGGGCGCTTGGAATTCCGCACGGTGGAGTGGGGCGCGAAGACACGCCGTCGTCGCTCGCCGAGATGCCGGGTCATTACAAGCGATCGAAGTACATGGCTGAGCAAGCGGCGCTCGAGGCTGCACGCGCGGGTGCGCCGGTCGTGATCGTGAATCCGTCAACACCAATCGGTGCGCTTGACTTCAAGCCGACTCCGACCGGCAGAATTATCGTGGATTTTCTGAATCGGCGGATGCCGGCGTACGTGGAGACCGGGCTTAACATAGTGGATGTCGAAGATGTCGCGCGCGGGCATCTGCTGGCGGCGGAGCGCGGGCGAATCGGCGAGAAATATATTTTGGGCGGCGAAAATCTTACGCTGAAGGAATTTCTTGGGCGGCTTGCCGCGATTTCCGGCCTGCCTGCGCCGAAGGTGAGAATTCCCTACGCAGTCGCGCTCGGGTACGCACTCGGCGCCGAGGCTTTCGCGCGCACCGTCACGCGGCGGGCGCCGCGCGCGAGTCTCACCGAGGTGCGGATGGCGCGCAAGCATATGTTCTTCGACTCGTCGAAGGCGCGCGCGGAGTTGGGCTATGCGCATGGCCCGATCGACGCGGCGATTGCGGCGGCAATCGAATTTTTCAGATCCAGAGGGACGGCGAAGAGCGCCGCGTAATCTCCGCGATGCATCTGCTGCTATCCACCATCGCACTGCGTCCGTATGTCTTCATCTTCCTGGCGAGTTTTCTGTTTATCGCGATTGTGAACTTCGGTCTGCGCACGACCATCCTGTTCAGCGCGTTGACTTACGCCGTGTCGCTGGCGTGCGAGTGGTCGTCGATTCACAACGGATTCCCGTTCGGGCTCTATCACTATGTAGACGCGACCCGCGCGCGGGAGATCTGGGTCTTTGGCGTTCCGTTCATGGATTCGTTGTCGTTCACGTTTCTCGCATTTGCCAGCTACACAGTCGCGCTGCTGCTGAGCTCGCCGCTCTATCGGCGTGGGACCGACCTTCGGATTCTCGACACTCGGGAAATTCGCCGCGCGCCGCGAGTGTGGTTGATGGCGGCGCTGTTCATGGTGATGGTGGACATGGTGGTCGATCCGCTGAGTGTGCTCGGCGACCGCTGGTTCCTCGGCAGGATTTTCTGGTACGACCCGCCGGGGCCGCATTTCGGCGTGCCGATCACCAATTACCTCGGATGGTTTTTCGTCGCCGCGATCACGATTGCAATTTTTCAATGGCTCGACGCTGCGCTTAATCGTGGCTCGGTGAAGCCTGCCGGCTTGCTACCCGCGATGCGATCGCGCGCGCTGCTCGGTCCGCTGCTGTACGCGGGCATCGTGATCTTTGGAATCACAATGCTGTTTCGAATCGGCGCACCGAATATTGGTTGGGCGAGCGTGTTCATCTACCTGCCGTTTGCGGTGTTGGCGATTCATATTCTCACCCGCCGCGAAAGCTACGGCGACGACGCCGCACTCGAACGTCACCTGACAGACTTTTCCTACGAGCGCGATCTTCCCGTCTGGAAGCCAACGAGCGCGCGTTCGCTCGAGTCCCATCGCGCGCTCGCATAGCAGCGCGCTTTTAATTTCTCGCCGAGTGTGGCAAGCGTCGGTCATCGAGCCACGATGAAGCAGGCGAGGTGACTTAAGATGTTGCTCAAGGACAAAGTTGCGTTGATTACGGGCGCGGGTTCGGGAATCGGGCGCGCGAGTGCGATTCGGTTCGCACGCGAGGGCGCGAAGGTGATGGTCGCCGACATGCGCGCGGAGACGGCGAGCAATACCGCGGCGGAAATTGAAAAAGCCGGCGGTGTCGCGAAGTCGGTATCGGTGGACGTACGCGTCGGCGCCGATGTCGAGCGGATGGTCAATGAAACGATCCACGTGTTCGGCCGCCTCGACATCCTGTTCAACAACGCCGGCGTGTTCGTGCCAAAAACCGTGGTCGATACGAGCGAGGAAGAATGGGACTGGGTGGTTGACGTGTGCCTGAAGGGCGTGTTCTTCGGCTGCAAGTATGCGATCCCGCAGATGATCAAGCAGGGCGGCGGCGTGATTATCAACACCGCGAGCGGCGCGGGAATCGAAGGCGTGCCGAACCTGGGCGCGTACCAGGCGGCGAAGGGCGGTGTCGTGATCATGTCGAAGGGGATCGCGCTGGACTTCGCGCGTCACAAGATTCGATGCGTGTCGATTTGCCCCGGCGTTATCGAAACGCCAATCGCGGAAAACTGCAACACCATTCCCGCCGGCGCGTCGCAGGTGATGTGGGAGCGGACTGGCAGCATGCATCCGATCGGGCGCAACGGAAAGCCGGAGGAGGTCGGCGCGCTGGCGGCGTTTCTGGCGTCGGACGAGGCCGGATTCATCACGGGTGTCGCGGTGCCGATCGACGGCGGCTTCAGTGCGGGCGCTTTCGCTCCGCCGGGCCGCGACCGCGCTTCGTAGCTTCAGGATCCTGTCCTTCGTGGGCGATCGCAATCAGTGCGTCCGCGATTGAGGCGGTCGCGCGCGAGAGGTTCCGAATCATCCGCGGCAGCTTGAGCATGGTCGCCGGATTCCGCAACAGAAATGACGTCGCGGCTAGCGGTTTGACGTTGCCGTCTTCATCGGCCATCTCCGCGCCGAAAATTTCGTCGTCAACTTCGTCGAGCACGGCGCGAATCGCGACGAACGGAAGTCCGCGCGCGGTGGCTTCTGCGGCTATTGCGGCGGTTTCCATGTCCACCGCGATCGCGCCGGTGCTTTCCTTGGCGCGGCGTTTTTCGGTGCCGCTGGCGAGCACGCGATGCGAGGTCAAAATCGCGCCAGTCGAATACGCGATGCCCGCATTCGCGAGCGAACGACCGATCGCGCGCAAGTGATCGATGCTGACCGCGGTCACTTGTTCGCCAACATGGCCGTCGCTGTGAATCATGATAGTGCGGTCGGAGAGCACGAGGTCGCCTGGCTTTAATCCGGCCGAAAGCGCGCCGACGACGCCGGTCCCGATTACCAACTCCGCGTTGGGTATCAGATCGAAAGCGCGGCGCGCGGTTTCGGTTGCGCGTTTGTGCCCGATACCATGGGCGACTGCGGCGAACTCTTTGCCGCCGACTTCCGCGCGGAAGCCGTGCAAGCCGTCGAGCGCGAGCGGGACCCGATGCTGCAGCCTGCGCTTGAACGGCGCGATTTCGCGGGCGAAGGCGTAGAGGAGAAGAATCAATCGGATAATCTCGATTTTGGCATCGCCAATTGGCGGGCACGGCGCCCCGCCCCTCTAATGCCGCTTGAGTGAGCGGTCCGATACTAGCAAAATCGACCCCGTGCTTTTCGATAAACGCGGTGTCGCCGTTTGAAGCGCCTCATCGTTAACGCCGACGATTTCGGCTTGTCGCCGGAGGTCAACGCGGGGATCGTGCGTGCGCATCGCGACGGAATTTTGCGCAGTGCAAGCCTGATGGTCGCGGAGCCGGCTGCGCTGCCAGCCGCCGAACTCGCGCGCGACAGTCCGGCGCTCGACGTCGGCCTGCATGCCGTCGTCTGCCAGGGACGCAGCATCCTCGATTCTTCGCGGCTCGGCGCTGCGCTGAACGCGTCGGGCGAGTTCATGGACAGTCCGGTCGGCGCGGGGATGCGTTATTTCTTCGACCGCTCGCTGCGCGCTGCGATGACCGACGAGTTGCGCGCGCAAGTCGAGCGCCATCTCGAGCTGGTCGGCTACCTCAATCATATCGACGGCCATCTGAATTTCCACGTCCATCCGCTGTTCGCCGATATTCTGGTTAACCTCGCGGTCGAATACAAAGTGCCGTGCATTCGGCTTCCGCGCGAGCGCGTGATGACGACAATTCGGCTGCGCCGTGACAATGCGACGCGCAAGCTGGTCGAGTCGGCCATCTTCCGCACGCTGTCGCGGCGAACGCGCCGCATGATGACCGAGCGCGGCCTCACTTCGACCGATGCGCTGTTCGGGCTTCATCAGAGCGGTCATCTGAGCGAGGATTACGTCGTCGGCGTGATGGATCGAATCCGCGACGGCACCACTGAACTGTATTTTCATCCGGCCGCCGATATTGGCAGAGTTCCGCCTTCGGCCGCGGCTCAGCTGGAAGTCGAGATTCTTACGAGTCCGCGCGTGCGCGATGCGGTCGCTCGAAATGGAATTGAACTAATCACATTTGCCGATCTGGCGAAGGGCAAACTCGCCGCTTGATTCAACTTTGCATGTGGCATTGCCTGTGAATCGGCGAAACTTCTCTAGCAGGAGACCAGGTTCATGGCGGACCTAAAGATTCGGCCAGCGACGCGCGACGACCAGCCGCGTCTGACCGAAATTTACAACTACTATGTCATCAACACTCCAATCACGTTCGACCTGGTGCCGGTTACGGTTGAACAGCGCGCGCGATGGTTTGACGAGCACACCGGCGGCAAGCGGCATCAGCTGTTCGTCGCGGAAGTCGCGGGCCTCGTCGTCGGATGGGCGGGTACTGGTCCGTTTCGCGACCGGGCGGCGTACGACACGAGCGTCGAAACGTCGATTTACTGCGCGCATGATGCGAAGGGGCGCGGAATCGGCGCGGCGATGTATCGCGTGCTGCTTGACGCGCTCAAGAACGAGGACATCAATCGAGTGCTGGCCGGGATCACGCTTCCCAACGAGGCGTCGATCAAGCTGCATCGCAAGTTCGGCTTCACCGATGTCGGCGTCTTCACCGAATGCGGGCGCAAGTTCGAGCGCTACTGGGACGTGGTTTGGATGGAGCGTGCGCTGCGGCTGGCCGGCGAATGAATTGCTCGCGCATCGACGCCGTTTGAACTAGGCTAAGTGATTGCGGGTCCGCGCCCGCAATTTTTCATTATTCTTACCGGACTGCATATATAAGGAAGAGAGACTTAGATGCGCGATCAGGATGGAGCTCCCCTCGCTGATAGTTTGCAGGATTATCGGCTGCCGAAAAACGTCACGCCCCGCCGCTACGACATCCGGCTGACGCCCGATCTCACGGCGTTCACGTTTCAGGGCGAAGTGAAGGTCGCGGTTGTCGTCAACGATGCGACCGATGAGGTCGTGCTGAACGCGCTCGAGCTGGAAATCGACAAGGTGACCGCGGAGCGCGCCGGGAAATCTCTCAGCGCGAAGGCCGAGATGGAACCGGCCAAGGAACGCGCGCATCTTCGATTTACCGAGAAACTTTCCGCGGGCGAATGGACGCTCAAGATTGCGTTTCGCGGAATCCTGAACGACAAGCTGCACGGCTTTTATCGCAGCCAGTATCAGGACGCGGCGGGCAAGACTCACGTCGCGGCGACGACGCAGTTCGAATCCACCGACGCGCGCCGCGCGTTTCCGTGCTGGGACGAGCCCGAGCTCAAGGCCAGTTACAGAGTGAAGCTGGTCGTCGATGAGAACCTCGCGGCGATTTCGAACGGCGGGCAGGAGAGCGAGCGCAAGCTGGGCGGCGGCAAGAAGGAGGTCGTCTTCAAGGAGACGATCGCGATGTCCACCTACCTGGTCGCGTTCATCGTCGGCGAATTCGACGCGACTGCGCCGGTCGATGCGGGCACGCCGCTCCGGATCGTTCACGTTCCCGGCAAAGAATCGCTGACCAGCTTTGCACAGCAGATCGGCGCGTTCTCGCTTAAATATTTTGCCGACTACTACGGACTCAAGTATCCGGGCGACAAGCTCGACCTGATCGCGATTCCCGACTTCGCGTCGGGCGCGATGGAAAATCTGGGCGCGATCACGTTTCGCGAGACTGCGCTGCTCGCCGACGAGAAAACTGCGTCGCGCGCGGAGCTCGAGCGCGTTGCCGACGTGGTCTCGCACGAAAATGCGCACATGTGGTTCGGCGATCTCGTCACGATGCGATGGTGGAACGGGATCTGGCTCAACGAGGCGTTCGCGACGTTCATGGAGATGCTCGCGGTCAACGCGTGGAAGCCCGAGTGGAAGCGATGGGAGAGTTTCAGCGTCTCGCGCGCGGCTGCGATGTCGATCGACGGCCTGCGCAGCACGCGTCCGATCGAGTACGAGGTGCGCAGTCCCGAAGACTGTCGCGCGATGTTCGACATCCTGACGTACGAGAAAGGTGCGGCCGTGCTGCGGATGCTCGAGCAGTTCCTCGGCGACAACGTTTTTCGCGACGGCATTCGCCTGTATCTGAAGAAGCATCAGTTCGCCAACACCGAGACCGGCGATTTGTGGGACGCGCTCGAGGCGGCATCGCGCGAGCCCGTGCGCAAGATGATGGACTCGTGGATCTTCCAGCCCGGCTTTCCGATTATCGACGCGTCGCCGGCTGCCGATGGGCGCGGACTCAAGCTTTCGCAGCGCAGATTTTTCTACCTGGTCGAGGACAACGATCAGCTTTGGCATGTGCCCGTGATGGTTCGCGCGAAGACTGACAAGGGCGTCTCGACCCACAAAGTGTTGCTGACGACTCGCGAGACGACGCTGGAGATACCGGGCAAGCTCGAATGGGCGCTGTTGAACGAGGGCGGCCATGGCTTTTATCGCGTGCACTACGCGCCGGAGTTGCTGGCGGCGATCACGAAGAATCTCGACGCGCTTCAGCCGATCGAACGCTTCGGACTCGTGAGCGATACGTGGGCGGCGACGGTTGCGGGACTCGGCCCGCTGAGCGAGTTTCTCAAGATGGCGCGGCTGTTCACCAACGAGACCGACATCAACGTGTGGCGCGCGTTGATCGGCGCGTTCGCGTACCTCGACATGATCGCGTCCGACGCGGACAGGCCTGCGCTCGCGAGCACGGTGCGCGAGACCCTCGGTCCCGCCGCTGCGCGGCTCGGATGGGAGCCCAAGCCGGGCGAGAGCGAACTGGTGCGCCAATTGCGCGGCAGTCTGATCGGCACGCTCGGGACGCTCGGCGACGATCGCGAAGTGCACAAGCGCGCACGCGATCTGTATGCGCGCTTCGACGACAATCCTGAATCCGCGGATCGCGACCTGATGCCGGCGCTGGTTAATGTCCTCGCGTACTCAGGCGACGCCGCGCGCTACGAGGAGTTCAAGCGCAAGTTCAAAGCGCCGCGCACGCCTCAGGAAGAGCAGCGGTACCTGTTTGCGCTGGCAAATTTCCGCGATCGCGATCTGCTCGGAAAAACCATGACGATGACGATTGACGGCGAGGTGCGGACGCAGAACGCGCCATACCTGATGCATGCGCTGCTGCTCAACCCCGCGTCGCGCTACACTGCTTGGGACTTTGCGCGCGCGCATTGGGACGAGATGATTCAGAAATATCCAGACAACGCGCTGCCGCGAATGTGCGAGGCGGTCATCGCGCTGCTCGATCGCGAGGACGAGGTAAAGAAGTTTTTCACCGAGCATCGCGTGCGGCTGGGCGGCAAGATAATCGATCAGCATCTCGAGCGGCTAAGCGTCGCGGTTGGATTCAGAAATCGCGAAGGCAAAAAATTGCAGGCGACCCTCAAAGGATGAACGGGGAGGACGATACGATGACGATTGAATCGAAGCCGGCTGCCGCTACCGTCATTCACGAAGACCAGCCGTTGCAGTTCGAGCGCGCAATCGCCGACTCGAATGCGCTGTGGCTTGACGCGGCGGAATTGAAGCGGCTCGCAGGGTGGGCGCTGAAGCCGGAGGGAATCTGCCGCGGCGATTTGTGCGTGCCGATTCCGCCGGGACGCGAGAGCGAATTCACCGCGAAGCGAGACGGTGCGACCTTCCTCAATTTCAGCGCGCTCGCAGACCAGATGGGCAAGCCGTGGGCCGGCGACTTAAAGCATCGCGTCTGGTATTTCGGCGCAGAGGCAGCTGAGCGCGGCAACGCGCTGCGAACGCTGGAAGCTCCCGATTTCGAATTGCCAGATCTCGACGGCAAGCTGCATCGTCTGTCGGATTATCGCGGCCAGAAAGTTTTTTTACTGGCATGGGCCTCCTGGTGAGGATGCTCCCTTGACCTGCCCGGGTGGCAGGCGCTGTACAACGAACTCAAGGATCTTAACTTCACGATCGTCACCGTCGCTTTCGACACCGGTGGCGCTGCGTCCGCTGGCCCGTTCATCAAGGCCGGTGCGCCGGCGCATCCTTCGTTGATCGACACGCGGCACGTCGTCGCCGAGCTCTACAACATGGTCAATGTACCGACCGCGGTCTGGATCGACGAAGCGGGAATGATCGTGAGGCCCAACGAAGTCGCGTATGCGATCGACACGTTCCGCGCGATTACCGGAATCGATTCGGCGCGATATCTCGACGCGCTGCGCGACTGGGCGAAGAACGGCGCGAACAGCCGCTTTGTCATGAAGCCCGACGAGGTGAAGCGCAAACTCAAACTCCCGACGCGTGAGCATGCGCAGGCCGCCGCGTACTTCAGGCTCGCCGAATATCTGTGCGAGACGGGTCACGCGCCCGACGCGGTTCCGTACTTCAAGCAAGCGCGCGCTCTGCGTCCCGAGAGCTGGACGATAACGCGTCAGGCGTTCGCGATGGGCGATCCGGAGCGCGATTACGGCACGACGTTCGTCAATGAAGTCGGCAAGCTGCGTGGCAAGCTCTACTATGACCTGCTCGATCTCGACAGCTCTGGGAGCAACCCGGAGCAAGAGCAGGTCGCAAGGGAGGGCGCCGAGCGCTTGCGAAAATTGGTCGAGGGACGCAGCTGATAGTCGCGGGCTGAGCGCGATGGCGAAAGCGAAAATCCTGATCGGCACGTCGGGTTTTTCGTACAAGGAATGGCTCGGCGGGTTTTATCCGGAGAAACTTCCCGGCGCCAAAATGCTCGAGTACTACGCCGAGCGGATGCCGACGGTTGAGATCAACTACACGTTCCGCGCGATGCCGAAGTCGGCGATGCTCGAAGGATGGGCCGCGCGCACGCCCGCGAATTTTCGTTTCGCGCTGAAAGCTCCGCAACGCATCACGCACTTCGCCAAACTGCGCGACGTCAAAGAGACTACCGACACGTTCATCGAGCGCGCGTCGGTGATGGGCGACCGGCTCGCGCCTGCGCTGTTCCAGCTACCGCCCGACTTGAAGATCGATCTCCCGCTGTTGAAGGATTTCCTCGCGATTCTGAAAGGGCGGATTCGCGCCGCGTTCGAGTTCCGAAACAAAAGCTGGTTCGACGATTCCGTAATCACCGCGCTGGCCGACAACGGCGTCGCGCTATGTATCGCGGAAACCGAAAAGCTCGCATCACCGCTCGAGCGAACCGCGCCCTACGTCTACGTCCGTCTGCGAAAGGAAACCTACGACGACGCAGGCCTCGACGCGTGGGTGAAAAATCTCAACCGCCTAGCGTCCAGTGCCAACGAAGTCTTTGTCTATTTCAAACACGAAGTCTCGGCGCCCGATCTAGCGTCGCGCCTGCGCGCCAAGCTCGACCGCGCCCCGTAATCAGCTTTTGCCTCGGGCGTCCGCCCCTCATATCCTTCGTAACTTATGGCAATCGAATATCGCTCGCTGGGAAAGACCGGGCTTCGAGTCAGTACGCTTGGATTTGGCGGCTCCGAGGTCGGTTACCAGGCGGTCGCGCAAAAGACTGTCGATAAAATTCTGAATACCGCGCTCGATGCCGGGATTAACGTGATCGATACGGCTGAGTGCTATGCCGACGGTGAGTCGCTGATTGGAAAGGCGATTGCCCATCGCCGCGCAGAGTTTGTTTTGATGACGAAGTGCGGGCATGCGCCGCTTGGCTCTGCGTCGGAGCGCGCCGCTGGTTACGCGACGGCGGATTGGGCGCCCGCGATGCTCGCGCGGAGTATTGAGCGCAGTCTCAAGAACCTGCGCACCGACCATATCGACGTGATGCAGTTCCATAGCCCGCCGCTCGCGACGCTCAAGAACAGTCGCGCGATCGAGGTTCTCCAAAAGGCGCGCGAACGCGGACAGGCGCGCTTCATCGGATGCAGTATCGATTCTGATGACGCGGTGTACGCGGTCGAGAGCGGCGTGTTCGATACACTGCAGATCTCGGTGAGTATCGCGGACCAGGAGGCGATCGATCGCGTACTGCCGAAGGCGGTGGCGCACGGGATGGGCGTGATCGTAAAGCGGCCAATCGCCAACGCGGCGTGGCGTCACGGCAAGCAGCCGCCCGGCGATTGGTACACGCGGCCGTATTGGGATCGGCTTCAGAAGCTCAAATACGATTTTTTGCATCGCGGTATCGAGGACGCGGTCGCGGTCGCGCTTCGATTCACGCTCGGCACCGCCGGCGTGACCACCGCGATTGTCGGGACGACCCGAGTCGAGCGCATCGCGCAGAATATCGCGCATGCGAATGCAGGACCGTTGCCGCCTGCGGAGTACGAAGCGATTCGCGCGCGATGGCGCTCGGTCGCCCCTCCCGCTTGGACTGGTCAGAGATAGCGTTTATTTCCGGCGCTTCATGCACGCGCGCCGTGCGCCGGCCGTCCGAATTTCTTCTGCGAATCGCATCACGTCACATCAAAGCTTGCGGATTCGCGCTTGCCTTCACGCGCATTTCGTAGAGCCGTCATCGTTCGATTCCAAAGGAATCATCTTCCGATAACCGGCCCGCTCGCCACGATTTAACGATCGCCCGCCATTCTCCGTCGCGAGCTGCGCAGCTCCGAACCTCACCAACCGACACTCGAACCACGGAGGAAACCATGAAGAGAATGCGACAAAAGAAGTGGCCTGCTGCAATCGCGCTCAGCGCGATGCTGAGCGCCCAGAGCGCCGCGCCGTTGGCATACGCCGGCAAGAAAAGTCAGAACGGCCCGTCGACTACAACTCCAATCGTGCATGTGATCGTGCTGATCGGAGAGAACCGCACGTTCGACAATATATACGGCACGTACGTTCCAAAAAGAGGGACGGTGGCGAATCTGCTCTCCAAAGGAATCGTCACGGCCAACGGTTCCCCCGGAGTTAACTCGGGTCTGGCCTCGCAAAGTCTGGTGAATACTCCCCTGCCTGCGACCTACTTCATCAGCTCGAGCAACAAGACCCAGTACGCGACGCTGCCCCCGCCGCACGTCAACGGTGCGCCCAACGTGCAAAAGCAGCTCGGGTCGAGCGCGCCCTTCGACAGCACCGTCTCGGACGCGGAGCTCCAGCTACTCGAACCCTCGCTGGAAGTTTCAGACCTGGGACTGCTGCGGACCGGCGCGACCGGCTTGTCGGCCTCGACCGATATCGTCGATACTCGAGTCACCGACGCGACGGACTTGCCGAACACATCGTTCCAGATCACCGGTCCGACCCTGCCTTACGATTCGTACACCGGCGACACCGTGCATCGCTTCTATCACATGTGGCAGCAGTCGGATTGCAACGTCGCCAACGCGACGTTCACCAATCCGTCGGGCTGTCTGAACGATTTGTATCCGTTCGTGGGGCTTGCGCGTGACGACTCGAGCGGCAACTCGCTGGGATTCTACAATGTCCAGGATGGCGACGTACCGGTCTGGAACCAGCTCGCGGACGAGTACACGCTGGCCGACAACTACCACCAGGCGATCATGGGCGGCACTGCGGCCAATCACATCGCGCTCGGCACCGGCGATGAAATCTTCTGGACCACCTTCGGCGGGATGACCACGCCGCCGGCCACGACGATCGCCAACCCAAACCCCAAGTCATCGACCTCGGACAAATACCAGGTTGACGCGAATTGGAGTGATTGCGGCGATCCGACGCAGCCCGGCGTGCAACCGATCCTCACCTATCTGAGCTCACTGCCCTATAATCCGAAGTCCAACTGTCAGAACGTATTTTACATGGTGAACAACATAAGCCCGGGCACCAAGCCGAACGGCGTCGTCGACACGGCGGCCATAACTGCGGGCACTAAAGTGCCGCCGTCATCGCTCCGTACGATTGGTGACGAGCTCAACGACCACAGCATTTCGTGGGCCTACTACGGCGGCGGCTACAATGCGGCGGTCAACGTCGCCAACGGCTCGACCGATCCGACCGACCTGGCGATCGCGCCGAACTACTGCGACATCTGCAACTTCGAGTCGTACGCGTCGTCGATCATGGGCAACACGACGCAGCGCACGACGCACATCAAGGACGCGACCGACTTCTTCGCCGATCTCCGGGCGGGCACGCTACCGGCGGTCTCGTTCGTCAAGCCTGACAGCTTCGTCGACGGGCATCCGGCGAGTTCAAAGGCTGACCTGTTCGAGGCGATGCTCGAGAACATAGTCGATCAGATGAAGGACAGAAACGATACCGCGTTGTTTGTAACCAACGACGAGGGCGGCGGTTACTGGGATTCCGGCTACATTCAGCCGCTCGACTTCTTCGGCGACGGCCCGCGCGTCCCGTTGCTCGTCGTTTCGAAGTACGCCAAGCATGGCGAGGTGGTGCACACCTACTATGACCACGTCTCGATCCTGAAGTTTATCGAAGCCAACTGGGGACTCACTCCGCTGACCGGGCGCAGCCGCGACAATCTCCCGAATCCGGTTGCGTCGGCCGGCAATCCGTATGTCCCGACCAATTCACCTGCGATTGGAGATCTGATGGATATGTTCGATTTCCATCAGGGCGGCCACTAGAATTGAAAGAGGAACAGGGCGGCAGCTCCCCCCGACTGCCGCCCTGTTTGGGACTCGGAATGTACGTCAGCTAGCGCGGAATTCGACGGGCGAGATTCAAGCGCGCGACGGTGTCCGCATCGAGCGCGTCGCCGTTGGCGACGGCCTCGCCCAGCAGCAACTCCGCGACCGTGACCATCGCAATCACCGCCATCATCGAGAGCCACGCAAAACCGTAGCAGAGTGTCGCAGCGCTATGTCTAATGCGTAACAAGTTATTGTCTCTCTCAACAATCTTTTAGCGCGATATCGACTCTTTGACCAGTTCATAGCGACAATTTGTTAACAAGATTGTTACGAATAGAACAAATAAACCGTCTGTTCGGATACTTCTGACATTTCAGAGCTCCATTCTATATTATTTTGGGACCTCTCAGGTTCTTTTTTTCCTCTTGTCATTCTTCTCCTTGCGTCATCCCGAGCGCCGCCGAGGGACCCCGGATCTGTCTCAACGCCAACCGACGCACCTCAATCACGGATTAGCCGCGATGTCTGACGCTGGATCTTCATTCCGTCCTTGTGTCATTCAGAGCGAAGCGAAGAATCCCGGCTCCTTCTTACCTCGGCCGTTACTTTACGGGAGAGGCGGCCCGCGCCAACGCCGAGGGTAGGTGAGGGTAGGTGAGGGTTCTGCGGCTCCATCGACAAAATTCGTCTACGCAGATTTCTTCAAGGAGTATTACCACATGGAAATCGCATGGATTGGAACTGGAATCATGGGCGCACCGATGGCGCGGCGTCTGATCGGCGGACACCATCGCGTGCGCGTCTTCAATCGATCGCCCGAGAAGGCTCGCGCGTTGGCTTCTGACGGCGCGATCGTAACCACGGATGCGACGGCATGCGTCGCCGGCGCCGAGATCGTCTTCATCATGGTGCCCGACACCCCTGACGTCGAGGCGACCGTCGCGAAGATAGAGCCCGCACTGAAACTGGGGCAACTCGTCGTCGATATGAGTACGATTTCGCCGGCGGCCGAGTGCACGATCGCTGCGCGTCTCAAACTGGCCGGCGTCGATTACCTCGACGCGCCGGTGTCGGGTGGCGACGTCGGGGCGCGCGACGGCACGCTCGCAATAATGGTCGGCGGAGATGCGGCCGCGTTCGAGCGGGCGCGACCGCTGTTCGATCTGCTCGGAAAAAGAGTCACGCACATGGGCGCGTCAGGCGCGGGCCAGATGACCAAGCTCGCGAATCAAATAGCGGTAGCGCTCAACCTCGAGGCGGCGGCCGAAGCGATTCAATTCGCCAAAGCCGGCGGTCTCGACGCGTCGCGAGTGCTCGAGGCTATTGGCGCCGGCGCGGCGGGGTCGTGGCAGTTGTCGAACCTCGGTCCAAAGATTATCGCCGGCGATTATCGGCCCGGGTTCTTCGTCAAGCTGATTCGCAAGGACCTCCGTCTGGTGATCGAGGCGGCCCATCAGTCGGGACTCGCGATGCCAGGACTCTCGCTGATGGCCTCGATGTTCAATTCGGCCGCCGTGCTCGGCCACGACCTCGACGGAACGCAGGCGGTCGCGGCAGCACTCGACAGATTGGCGAGCGTGAAGTAGTTTGTACGGACGCCGTACGTGCGCTAGAGTCAGAGGCCAGGCTTGCAGAAGAATGAGGTCGAGGGATGGCAACCGCAGCTACTCGAAACGATCGAATCGAACTACGCGCTACCCGCGAGGAAAAACAACTCATTTCCGAGGCGGCGGCGTATGAGCATGTCGACATTACGCGGTTCATCATGCGTAGTGTCCTTCCGGTTGCGCGAGGCGTAGTGGAGCGTTCCGAGCGCATCGTGCTTTCGGAGCGTGATTCGAAGCGGGTGCTCCTATTGTTGGAGAAACCGCCGAAACCCACTGCAGCGCTGATTGCTGCAGCCAGGCGGCTTGGGAAAGGGTGAGCGGTCGGATCGTCTGGCGTGAGGAAGCAATCAGCCGACGCCAGGATCGCAGGAACTTCAACTGCGGATCCTCGGAACTGAACGACTACCTTCGCCGATATGCGCGTCAGAATCACGAATCCGGCGGCGCGAAGACCTTTGTGGCAGTTCCACCCGGCGATGTTGCTCGCATCCTTGGGTATTTCACGATCAGTCCGGGTGCAATCGAGTTTGCGAAGCTCCCGACGACAGTAAGCCGGCGACTTGGCAGGTACGAAGTGCCCGTTTTCCGTCTCGCGCGGCTAGCCGTCAACCTATCAAATCAGGGTGGCGGATTGGGCGGCGAGCTCTTGCTTGCTGCCGGCAGGCGCGCTCTCTCGGTCGCCACCGAGGTTGGCGGGGTAGCGCTTGCAATTGACGCGAAGAGCGAACGCGCTGCCCAGTGGTACGAGCGCTTCGGAGCAGTGCGGCTGCTCGACGATCCTCTCAAACTGGTCTTGCCTTTGAAGACGATCGCGGATGCGCTGGCTTCAGCGCGCTAACTAACCTTCCTCGACATAACGTTTCCATCCGCCGGGATGCATTGCTATTCGTCGGGGGAACGGCTCGTACTTGCTGGAACCAGCCAGTCGCGGCAGCACTCGACAGATTGGCGAGCGTGAAGTAGTACCAGAGTCACACGGACTTTTTTGGAGGCCTAAAATGGCAGACCTGCTGACCGAAGTTAAAGATCGCGTGCTTTACCTCACGCTCAATCGGCCCGACAAGCTCAACGCGATGAGCGCCGAGATGATGGGCGGGCTGGTGGACAACCTATCGCGCGCCGCGACCAATCCTGAAATCGGCGCCGTCGTGCTGACCGGAGCGGGACGCGGTTTCTGCTCGGGGGGAGATATCGGCGGGATGCGCGAGCGCAACGAGAGCGCGGGCAGTGGCGCGACGCAGACGATCGAGGATCGAGTCGCGGGCCTGCGTCGCGGCGAAGAGGCGTCGTTGATGCTGCACGAGATGTCGAAGGTCACGATCGCGGCGGTCAACGGTCCGGCGGCCGGCGCCGGTTTGAGCCTGGCGATGGCCTGCGACCTCAGGATCGCGTCCGACGCCGCGCGCTTCGGCACCGCGTTCGCCAAGGTTGGATTCTCGGGCGACTACGGCGGCACCTGGTCGCTGACGCATCTGGTGGGATCGGCCAAGGCGCGTGAACTGTACTTTCTCGCCGACGTGATCGGCGCCGACGAGGCACTGCGAATCGGGCTGGCGAATCGCGTGGTGCCGGCGGCGTCGTTCAAGGACGAGGTACATGCGATCGCCTCGCGAATCGCCAATGGTCCGACGATTGCCTACGGCTACATGAAGGCGAATCTCAACGCGGCGCTGAATCACGAATTCAACGAGCTACTCGACCGCGAAGCGTGGGGCCAAACGATGACCGGCCGCACCGAGGACCATCGCGAGGCCGTCAAGGCGTTCCTGGAGAAACGCCCGCCTACGTTCAAGGGGCGGTAGAGAGGCGATGCGCCGAGTGGCCGGCCCGCCTCCGGCTCTTCCCCTCTCCCTGTAAGGGAGAGGATCGAAGGTGAGGGTCCTATGCACCGCGCGCTTCTTTGCGCGCGATCTAAAATTCTGGATTTGCCTGAATCTACCCGCGACCGTATCAGGGGATGAACTTTTAAGCCTTATGCAGAAAGCCGCCGACGTGTCATACAAATCTGTTATGGAGCACGATCACCACGACGCTGCATACGTGCGCACCCAAACGACTTGACCATGAGTCAGACCGCTGACACTCCCGTGAAAACTGAATTTGACGGAACGAAACTACCCTTGGTGGTATGACCATCTCAAAAGCGCAATTGGTGGTATGATCCGCTACTTTGCATACGAATTGAGTAGCCCATAGGAGGTGCATAAACCGTGGATTTCAAAACAATCATTTATGGTTCGCGCGATGGCATCGCGAAAATCACCATCAACCGTCCCGAGCGGATGAACGGCTACAACGAGACGATGGTCAAAGACATGTGCGCGGCTATCGATCTCGCCCGCCAGGACAACGACGTGCGCGTGCTGATCGTCACCGGCAGCGGACGCGCGTTCTGCGCCGGCGGCGATATCAGCGGCGCGCCCGAGAGCCGCTCGCGCTTCCATGGGCATCCGATGGGACACATGCTCGAGATGCGCGAAGGATTCCATCAGCTCGTGATTTCGTTGCATCGCTTCGACAAGCCGGTTATTGCCGCGATTAACGGCGCGGCGGTCGCGGGCGGACTGACACTCGCGCTGTCATGCGATTTCAGAATTGCGTCGGACCAGGCGCGGCTCGGCGACACCGCCCTCAAATTCGCGCTGCTCTGCGACGAAGGCGGGGCGTACCTGTTCCCCCGCTTCATGGGATTGGATCGTGCGCTCAAGATGACGCTGCTGGCCGAAGTCTATGACGCCAAAACCGCGCTCGAGCTCGGGCTGGTGACCGAAGTGGTGCCGCACGAGGAACTCGAGGCGCGGGTGAATGATTTCGCACGGCGGCTTGCGGACGGACCGCCCCTGGCAATCCGCCTGGCCAAACGCATGATGTACAAACAGCGCGATATGACGCTCGAGAATGCGCTCGAGGACGCCGCGCTCAACGTCATGATCACGAATCCGTCCGAGGACGTGCGCGAGGGTATCCGCGCGTTCCGCGAAAAACAAAAGCCAAATTTCAAGGGCAAATGACATTGCCTCGCCGCCACAGGAGACCTCGTCCCGATGCCGATGAAGAAAAAAGATATAGAGAAGCTGCTCAAGAAACCGATCGTCGCGGTAGTCGCGGTCACTGCGCCCGACGGCGCGCCGCATGCCGTGCCGACCTGGTACGAATACGTCGACGGCCAAGTCGTGTTTCATACCGCCCCTGAGTCATTCAAGTACAAGTGCCTTGTGCGCGATCCACGCGTCACGCTGGTGGTCGATACGAAAAAGGCGCCCTACAAAACGGTCGTGTTGAAGGGACGCGCCACGCTCGAGGAAAAAATCGACGACAAACGCACCGAGCGGATGGCGATCGAATACCTGGGCAAGAAACTCGGCAAGGCGTACGCGAAGTCGCTCAAGGGCAACAAAGTCGCGGTCGTAACCTTCAAGCCGTCACACACCGTCTCGTGGGATTACAGCCAGGAGGCGCCCTAACATTCGCGATGGACGAACGCCTCAAAGCGAACCTCGACGCATGGAACCTGATGACCGGGTATCACGCCGCGTCGCCAGAGTACCGGCTGGCTGAATTCAAGGCGGGCGAGAACGTCCTCAAACCGATCGAGCTGCGCGAGGTTGGCGACGTTCGCGGCAAGTCACTGCTGCACATGCAGTGCCATTTCGGACTCGACACAATGTCATGGGCGCGGATGGGCGCTAATGTCACCGGCGTAGATTTTTCCGACAAGGCGATCGCACTTGCACGTTCGATCAGCGACGAGCTCAAAATTCCCGCGAGATTTATCCATTCCAACATCTACGACGCTCCCAACGTCCTGCAAGAGCAATTCGATATCGTGTTCACCTCGTACGGCGCGCTGTGCTGGCTTCCCGACATAAAGCGATGGGCCGAGATCGCCGCGCATTTCGTCAAGCCCAGCGGCTTCTTCTACATCGCGGAGTTTCATCCGCTCACCCAGATGAGCGCGAATCGCGCGGGCACCACCAAGCTTGAGTTCGAGATTTCATATTTCCACACGGCAATGCGCGAAGACCCGCCCGGCCCCGACTATTCCGATCACAGCAAGATAGTTTCCGAGACGCACGAATGGATGTACCGCCTCGGCGACATCGTCAGTGCGCTGGCGGCGACCGGACTGCGAATCGAATACCTGCACGAGTTCGCCGAATGCATCTATCCGCATTTCCCGTTCATGAAGCAGGCCAGCGACGGCCTCTGGCATATCGAGGGCGACCCGATTCCGACAATTTTTTCGATTAAAGCGACCAAGCCTTAAACCGATGCTGAAAACGAAATTCTGCGAACTGTTCGGCGTCGAATATCCAATCGTATGCGCCGGCATGGGCAATATTGCGCTCGCGAATCTCGCCGCCGCAGTATCGGAGGCGGGTGGCCTCGGCACTATTGCGCTGCCAGGATCTTCGCCTGATGCGATCGGCGCCGAGATCTCCGCCGCGCGCAGAATCACTGCGAAGCCAATCGTAGTCAATCAGCTGATTCCGTTTCTTCAGCCCGGAGTTTTCGAGATCCTCGCCAAGCTTCCGATCTCCGCGGTGACGCTATTCTGGGGCGATCCCGCCGAGCATATTCCAGCCTGCAAGAGACTCGGGCTGAGAGTCATCTGGCAGTGTGGATCGGCTCTGGAAGCCGTCGCGGCGAAACGCGCCGGCGCCGACGCGATCATCGCGCAAGGCTTCGAAGCCGGAGGTCACGTCCGCGGCGTCGTGACCACCTTCGCGCTCATACCGGAAGTGCGCGACGCGATTGGCGACTTGCCGATGCTCGCGGCGGGCGGAATCAGCGACGGCCGCGGTCTGGCGGCCGCGCTGGCACTCGGCGCCGACGGTGCGGTCTTCGGCACGCGCTTCCTGGCCTCGCGCGAGTCGGCGGCCCATCAAGAATACAAACAAGCGGTGCTCGACGCGCATGCGAGCCACACGGTTCACACCAAGCTGTTCGACATCGGATGGCCCGACGCTGCTCATCGCGTAATTCGGACGCCGCTCGTCGAGCAGTGGGAGCGCGCAGGCAGTCCCGTGAATCCAAATCGTGCCGGCGAGGGCGAAACCATTGCGCACCTCCGTCGCGCCGGCATCGATACACCGCTCCCGAGGTACTCGGTGAATCCACCATCAAATTCGGTCGAAGGGGACATCAGCGGCCTGCCATTCTACGCCGGACAATCGGTCAGCATGATCGATAAAATCACGCCCGCCGCAGAAATCGTCCGCCAAATCGCAGCCGAAGCGCACAACGTAATCGCATCTCGCCTCGCCCCACTTGCGCGCTAGCGGTCGCTTAACTATCGAGGCGCTAATACATCTGCGATACTCAGATTAGTGGCACGACAAGTACCAAACGACGCGGTTATCGAGGCGCTCGGACACGTAAAGTATCCCGGTTACTCCGCTGACATTGTTGCGCTTGGGCTGGTTGAGGATGCGCAGCCGACGCCGAATGGCGGCTACGCGATCACTCTTCGGCAGGTTACCGAGCGCGACGAGGTGATCCGCGAGCTCGCGGCGAGTATTCATCGAGTGCTCACGCATGACCTTGGGGTGCCGAGCGTCGAGCTTCGAGTGCATCGAATTGAGGCCGAGCTTGGCGAGAAGACCGGGCGCGTCCGGCTCGAAGGCACCAAGCACATCATCGCGGTCGGCAGCGGCAAGGGCGGCGTCGGCAAATCAACCGTCGCGGCGAACATTGCGGTGGCGCTGGCGCGATTGGGCCTCAGCGTCGGGCTGCTGGATGCGGATATCTATGGGCCGTCGGTGCCGATGATGTTCAACGTCGGTGACGAACGGCCGAAGTCGGCCGGCGGGCAGAACTTTTACCCGATCGAAAAGTACGGCGTGAAGCTGATCTCGATCGGATTTTTTCTCGGCGAAAAGGCCCCGGTCATCTGGCGCGGCCCGATGGTGATGGGCGCGGTGCGGCAGTTCCTGAAGGACACGCTGTGGGGCAGCCAGGATTTTCTCATCGTCGATCTTCCGCCCGGCACCGGCGACGCGCAGTTGACGCTCGCGCAGCAAGTCTCGCTCGACGGCTGTGTGATCGTAACGACGCCGCAGGACGTGGCGCTGCTCGACGCGACTCGCGCGGTCAAAATGTTTCGCCAGGTGCATTGCCCGATTCTCGGTGTAGTCGAGAACATGAGCTACTTCGTCTGTCCCGATTGCGGCGAGCGCGACGAACTCTTCGGCTACGGCGGCGGCGAGCGGATGGCGGCAGAGGAGGGGACCAATCTGCTCGCGAGGATTCCGATCTACCCCGACGTGCGCCAGGCCGGCGACGACGGCATGCCGATCGTCGTCGCGAATCCGGCGCATCCCGCGAGCATTGCGTTTCTGGAACTTGCGCGGCGTATCGCAAACACCGTCGCCGACTGACCGGATAGCGGTTTGAAATACTTGCTCCACTTGCCACGCGCCGATATTGTTGCCGTTCGGTCCGATCGCTTCGTCGAAACCAGGGCCTCTCTCGGAGCGCGAAAATGTCCACGCTGATAACAGAAGAATGCATCAACTGCGGTGCCTGCGAGCCGGAATGCCCTAACACCGCGATTTACGAAGGCGGCGCTCCGTGGGAACTTAACGGCGCGACCAAGCCGGCGATCAAGGACGACATCTATTTCATCGTCCCCGACAAGTGCACCGAATGCGTCGGCTTCTTCAATCAGGAACAGTGCGCCGCGGTCTGCCCGGTCGACTGTTGCATCCCCGATCCCAATATTCCCGAGACCGAAGAGGTGTTGATCGAGCGCGCCCGCATCCTGCATCCCGATCAAACTTTCGGCGCCGAATTCCCCTCGCGATTTCGAAAGGGCTGACCCAAGGAGCTCTGAAGTTTGACGACCAAAGGTCCCGTCCGAATCGCCCCCGCGGACGGCAAGCTCGGCGTGCTGCTTCCGGGTATCGGCGCGGTCAGCACGACGTTCATCGCGGGAGTCGAGGCGGTCAAGCGCGGCCTCGGCGCACCGATCGGATCGCTGACGCAGCTCGCCACCGTGCGTCTCGGAAAGCGCACCGAGGGACGCACGCCGCTGATCAAGGATTTCGTCCCGCTCGCGAAGCTCGAGGATCTCGAATTCGGCGGCTGGGATATTTACGAAGACAGCGCGTACGAAGCGGCGCTTAACGCCGCCGTGCTCGATCGTCGGCTCCTGGAGCAGGTGCGCGAGCCGTTGGAAAAACTTCATCCGATGGATGCAGTTTTCGATCAGGACTATGTGCGCAACATCCGCGGCCCCAATTTGAAGGAAGCGCGCACCAAGATGGACAAGGCCGCGATGCTGATGGACGACATCCGCGATTTCCGGAAGCGCACCGGCGTCGCGCGCACCGTGATGGTCTGGTGCGGCTCAACCGAGGTCTTCCACCGTCCGTCGGCGGTGCATGAGACGTTGAAAGGCTTCGAGGCGGGGCTTGCGAACAATGATCCTGAAATCGCGCCGAGCCAGATTTACGCATACGCCGCGCTCAAGATGGGAATCCCGTACGCCAACGGCGCGCCCAACCTGACCACCGACACGCCCGCGCTGCTCGAACTCGCGCGCGAGACCAACCTCCCGATTTGCGGCAAGGACTTCAAGACTGGGCAGACGTTCATGAAGACGCTGATCGCACCGGGGCTCAAGGCGCGCATGCTCGGAATGTCGGGATGGTTCTCGACTAACATCCTGGGCAATCGCGACGGCGAGGTGCTCGAAGATCCCGGCTCGTTCAAGTCCAAAGAAGAGACCAAGCTGTCGGTGCTCGACCAGATCCTCCAGCCCGAGTTGTATCCGCAACTTTACAAGGATGTGTTCCACTCGGTGAAAATCAATTACTACCCGCCGCGCGGAGACTCGAAAGAGGGCTGGGACAATATCGATATCTTCGGATGGCTCGGCTATCCGATGCAGATCAAAATCAATTTCCTGTGCCGCGATTCGATCCTGGCGGCGCCGCTGGTGCTCGACCTCGTGCTGTTCATGGATTTGGCGCATCGCGCGGGCATGCGCGGCATCCAGGAATGGCTGTCGTTCTACTTCAAGGCGCCGATGCATGCGCCGAACATCTATCCCGAGCACGACATTTTCATCCAGCTGATGAAACTCAAGAACACGCTGCGCTGGATGCGCGGCGAAGACCTGATCACGCATCTAGGGCTCGAGTATTATGACTGAGCGCTCGGCCGAGTTGATCGCGCGTTTGCCTTGAAGCTCACCCACTTTGAAATTCTCGGTAAAATTGCCAGCATTGAGACTATCGCTCGTTCGGGCGGCATCCGCGAGCTTAAGCGGCTGCGCAAGGCCTACGGGAATGGCAACTGGCGCAAGCGAAAGGGCGTTGCGCGAGTGCGGCTCGCCGATGGTACGATTGTGAACGCTGAGGTCCATTGGTATGAGGCGCATGGCCGCGGTAAAAAGGAGTTCAAGCTGAAACGGATATGGCGCGATTGACCCACAGAAACGGAAGCGGGCATTTCCTGCTCTGCATTCAGAACAGATCCTATCGCGCTTCGCTGGAGATCCGGAAAGTTTATCGCGCCCTTCCGGATCCCGATGGCGAACGGCACGGCCTGGTGCGGGTAGTCGACGAGAGTGGCGAAGATTATCTTTACCCCCGCCGCTACTTTGTTGATATCGATCTGCCAAAGCCGGCGCACAAGTGCTTCTCACGCGCCCCGGCCAGCGCTCAGTGAGCCGGATGTCTGTGCTTAACGGCAAGACGATCGTGCTCGGCGTAAGTGGCGGAATCGCCGCTTACAAATCCGCGGAACTGGTGCGCCTGCTCGTCAATGCGGGCGCAAATGTTCGCGTCATGATGACGCGCAACGCGACCGAGTTTATCACGCCTCTCACCCTGCAGACGCTGAGTTCGAATCCGGTCGCCACCGACACGTTCTCGCTCACGCAGGAATCCGAAATCGGGCACATTCGACTCGCCGACAGCGCCGACGCGATCGTGATCGCGCCTGCGACCGCCGACGTGATCGCCAAGGCCGCCGTCGGTATCGCCGACGACATTGTGACGACCGTGCTGCTCGCGACCCGCGCGAAAGTCGCGTTCGCGCCCTCGATGAACGTGCACATGTACGATCATCCTACCGTCGCCGAGAATCTCGCCAAGCTGCGTTCGCGCGGTGCCGTGATTATCGAGCCCGGCGAGGGTGCGCTCGCGTGCGGCTATGAAGGCAAGGGGCGGCTGCCGGACCCGGCGATCGTCGTCGCGGAAATCGAGAAGATGCTCACCGCGCAGGACCTTGCGGGCGAAAACATCCTGGTAACGGCGGGGCCGACGCGGGAGCCGATCGACCCGGTACGATTCGTCTCGAACAGTTCGTCGGGCAAGATGGGCTTTGCGATTGCGCGCGCGGCATGGCGTCGCGGTGCGGCGGTGCGAATCGTTGCGGGTCCATCGGCGCTCGCTACGCCTTATGGCGTCGAGCGAATCGACACTGTGACCGCGGCCGCGATGCTCGCCCAAACGTCGAGCAATTTTGCGTGGTCAACCGCGCTCGTGATGGCGGCGGCGGTGGCGGATTTCCGTCCCGCGAATCCGGCCAGCGGCAAGATCAAGAAAGACGCGCGCGGTCTTCGACTCGAGATGGAATCGATCGCGGACGAGATGCCACGCATCGCGACGAAGAAGGGCGCGCGCATTCTGATTGGATTCGCAGCCGAGACCGACGACCTCGAAGCCAACGCGCGCGCCAAGTTGAAACGCAAAGGCCTCGACCTGATCGTCGCGAACGACGTGACCCGCGAAGGCGCCGGCTTCGACGTCGACACCAATATCGTCACGCTCATCGGTGCTGACGGTAGCTCCCAGAGCCATCCGCAGATGTCCAAGGACGCGGTTGCGGACCTGATCCTCGACCGAATCGTCGCGCTTCGCGCAGCCAAACCGAAGTCCGGCCGCTCCGAAAAGTCTTCGCGGTTGCGCGCGGTCAGATAACCCTCGAATGGACGCTTCATCGCCGCTCGATCGCCGCACACTGGTCGCCACAATTCGCGACTACGTCGAGCAGTTGCGTGAGGAGGGCATGGAAGGACTTCCCGCCGCTCTGTCTTCCACGCCGCGCGCGACGCCCACCGCGCCGGCGCCTGCATCGAGCAAGCCTGAGGCCGCGCCGATGCCGACCGAACTGTTCTCGAAATATCCTGGGCTCGAAAAATCTTCGACCCTCGACGAGTTGCGCACGTTCATCGGCGATTGCCAGCGATGCAAGCTCGCACCGCGGCGCACAAATCTCGTCTTCGGCGTCGGCAATCCCAACGCGGACTTGATGTTCGTCGGTGAGGCGCCGGGTGCTGACGAGGACGCTCGCGGCGAGCCGTTCGTGGGTCGCGCCGGTCAATTGCTGACCGATATCATCGAGCGTGGCATGGGTATCAGCCGCGCCGACGTGTACATCTGCAACGTGATCAAGTGCCGCCCGCCCGACAATCGAAATCCCGAGCCCGACGAAGTCGCGGCCTGCGAGCCGTTTCTGTTTCGGCAAATCGATCTCGTGCGCCCGCGCGCGATCGTCGGTCTGGGGACGTTCGCCGTGCAGGCGCTGCTCAAGGTGAAGATTCCCATCAGCAAGCTGCGCGGCAACTGGCAGGATTTTCGCGGCATCCGCTTCATGCCCACGTTTCATCCCGCGTACTTGTTGCGCACGCCCGGCGACAAGCGGCTGGTGTGGGCCGACATCCAGGAAGTGATGAAATATCTCGGGATGCCGATTCCGCGGCGCGGCGGTTCCGGGTCGTGAGCTCGCGCGCAAGATTCGCCGTCGTCGCCGCGTTGGCGATTGCGGTTGGATCGTTCGTGTCGCGAGGAATTCATGCCGCGGACGCGCCGGCGAAGACTACTCCTCATACGCCGCCGTGGGTTCAGCTGATCACGATTGACGGATCGATCAATCCTGCGACCGCATCCTACATCGACGATTCGCTCGCGTCCGCGAATGCCGACGGCGCGAGCGCATTGGTGATCCAGCTCGACACTCCCGGCGGGCTGCTCAATTCCGCGGAAAGAATCGTCAAGGCTATTCTCGCCGCGCCGTTGCCGGTGATCGTTTACGTCGCGCCGTCGGGCGCCAGCGCCGCATCCGCCGGCGTGTTCATAACCGAAGCTGCGAACGTGGCTGCGATGGCGCCGGGCACAACCATCGGCGCGGCTCATCCGGTGGAGCAGGGCGGCGAGGATATCAAGGGCGCAATGGGTCAGAAGATCGAGAACTTCACCGCGACCTTCGCGCGCACCATCGCGCAGCAGCGCGGACGCAACGAAGATTGGGTCGAGCAGGCCGTCCGCCACAGTATCGCGATTGGCGAGCGTGAGGCGCTGGCGAAGAACGTCGTCGATATCGTCGCGCCCGACATCCGCAGCCTGCTGACGCAAGCCACCGGACGCAAGGTTCAGGTTGCGGGCAAAACTGTGACGCTCGCGCTGGCCGACGCCGCAGTGCGTCGCGTGCGGATGACGCCCGGCCAGCAACTGCTCAACACCCTCGCGGATCCCAACATTGTTTATCTGCTGCTGATGGCGGGATTGATCGGCCTTTACTTCGAGTTCGCTCATCCCGGCGTGATCTTCCCCGGCGTCGCCGGCGCGATATGCCTGCTGCTCGCGCTCGCGTCATTTCAGGTCTTGCCTGTGAATCTCACCGGCTTGCTGTTGATTTTCCTCGGCGTCGGAATGTTGATTTCCGAAGCCTTCGTCACCAGCTACGGAATTCTCGGCCTTGGCGGGGTCACGGCGTTCGTCATCGGCTCGCTGTTTTTTATCGACACTTCGAAGACCGACCTGGCGGTGAATCGCAACATCATATACGGCGGCGCAACGGCGCTGACGGTGATCATCCTCGGCATCGGATATATCGTGGCGCGCGAACGCCGCAACCGCGCGAGCACCGGCGTGGAAGGCATGGTCGGCGAAGTCGGCGAAGTGCGCGAGGCGATCTCTCCGGGCGCGCCCGGCAAGGTTTTCGTGCATGGCGAGATTTGGCGCGCCGTCAGCAACGACGCGCTCAGCCCCGGCGCGCGCGCTCGCGTTCAGTCGATCAACGGATTGGAATTGCAAGTGCAGAAGGCGTGAAGCTCGCGAGATTTCGAATGGGCCGCACGATAGCATAGGGTATCGACAAGCCTCGCGCGCATTGGGGGCGAAGGAGAATCGCGATGGCGAGCGGAATCGGGATAGTCGTCTTCATCGGCGCAATTTTCGTTTTGAGCGGGCTCAAGGTCCTCAACGAGTACGAGCGCGGGGTGGTCTTTCGCCTCGGACGCCTCACTCCATATCGCGGGCCGGGCGTGATTTTCGTGATTCCCGTGCTCGAGCGGATGGCCCGAATCGATCTGCGCACCGTGACACTCGACATTCCACCGCAAGATGTCATCACCAAGGACAACGTGACGGTCAAGGTCAGCGCCGTGCTGTATTTTCGCGTGGTCGATCCTTCGCGCGCGGTGACCGAGGTCGCGAACTACCTGTTCGCCACGATGCAACTGGCGCAGACCACGTTGCGCTCGGTTGGCGGACAGACCGAGCTCGACGAGCTGCTCAGCCAGCGCGACAAGCTCAACGCGCGCATCCAGGAAATCGTCGATGCGCAGACCGAGCCGTGGGGCGTGAAGGTCACGCTGGTCGAGCTGAAAAATATCGATCTGCCGCAGGATATGCAGCGCGCGATCGCTGCGCAGGCCGAGGCCGAGCGCGAGCGCCGCGCCAAGGTGATTGCGGCGGAGGGCGAATTCCAGGCGTCGCAGCGGCTCGCGGATGCTGCCGAGATCATGAGCAAGAGTCCGATCACGCTCCAGCTTCGCTACCTGCAGACGCTCAAGGAGATCGCGACCGAAAACAATTCCACCACCGTTTTTCCGATGCCGATCGATCTGTTCGAACCGTTCCGCGCGTTCGCGAACCTGGCCGGCGGCGGCGGGGACAAGCCGAAGACCTGAAACTTGGCTGTCGATTCGTTCGCACCAAACTGAATTTTCGGAGAAAATTTTCACCTTATGGGCAAGCTGATAATGGTTCGTCACGGCGAGAGCGAGGGCAACGCGATTCGGCGCTTCACCACTTCTGGCGAGGCGAAGATCACCGACCTCGGCCGCCGTCAGGCTCTGGAAGCGGCCGTCAGAATCAAGCTGAAGTTTCAGCCGATACTGGTGATCGCGAGCACCTTCGCGCGCGCGCGTGAGACTGGGCTTATCATCGCCGCGGAACTGGGCATCCCAATCGAATACGAAGAACAGTTCCGCGAGATGAGTCTTGGCGACCTCGCCGGAAAGCCGTACGACTCGATCGCCAACGACCCCACCTTCGATCCCAAGCGTTCATGGGTGTGGCGCGCGCCTAACGGCGAAAGTCATGAAGACGTGATGAAGCGCGTCGGTCCGGTGCTCGACGCGGTCGCGAAAAAATATCCCGACGACGAAGTCGTCGTCGTCAGTCATGGCGGCGTGATGCGAGCGGTGTGGGCGCACGTCACCGGCAAATGGGAAGACGCGCACGTACCGCCGAACTGCGGTATCGTCGTGATCGAGCATCATGGCGGCCGCTACCGCGCGCCCGAAGTGATGTTCGGAGAAACTCCAGCGAGCGAAACGGGCGGATAGTCCTCAGGCTTTGCCCGCGCCCGGCAAAACTGAATCGAGAAATTCCTGGCTGCGCAGCCGTCGATCCACGATCGATCCGATGAAGCGCGCGAGCGCGAGTGCGCCGTCCGGACCCGCCGCTTCCGAACCCGGCGAATCGCTCATCGGCAGCATCCCCAGTCGCGCGAGGATCGCGGCGCCTCGGCTCTGCATCTTGATAGCGCCTTCCGCCAATGACGGCCGGCATTTCGCGCATACAATCCCGCCGCGCGATACGACGAAATATACCGTCGCGCCGTTGTCACCGTTGACGCCGTTGGGAGTCGCGCAGATGCGGCAGCGGGTGAACTCGAGTCCGAAGCCGGCCCATCCGAGCAGCCGCATCTCGAACGCCTGACGCAGCGCCGCGTCCGCGAACCGCGTGCTGAGCGCGCCGAGTCCTTCCGAGAGCACGCGATACGCCTCGGCCGCTTCGCTCTCCTCGGTCGTCAGCGCGTCGGTGAGTTCGAGCATGTAGCTGCCGAGCGCGATCTTCGCGAGGTCGTCGTCGAGCACGTGCTGCGTCAGGTCGGCAGCCTCGGCTCGCGTGATAAACACCAACTGCCCGTGTGGCCGGCGACGATAATGCAGGACGACGTGCGAGAACGGTTCGAGCTTGCGCTCGAAGCGATATCGCGACGCTTTGGCGCCCTTCGCGATTCCGCTGATCTTGCCGGCATGCAAGGTCAACAGCGTGACGATTCGATCCGAGTCGGCATAGTCGCGTGCGCGGAGCACGATCGCCGGCGTTGATTCTTCGATCGGCATGAATTTCTAGTCGCCGACGCTTCTGCGGAACACGGCTTGCTGAATGTCCTTGACCTCGACTCGCATCCGTTCTGCATTCGCGATCGCCCGCCCCGAGTCCGTCGCTTCTTTCATCAGCACGTCGAAGCGCGCAGCGATATTCGCGAGCTTCGCATTCGCTTCGGTTAGCGCGCGCCGCCGCAGTTCCTCGCTCTCCCACGCGCCCTCGGCGTATTCGCGCAGCTCGCGGCTCTCGAACACCAACTCCTGCAGCTTGTCCTCGTATCCGCGGACGACTCGGCGTAGCGCTTCGACCACCTTGGGCCGCTCTTCAGGATCTTTCCACAGCACGTGGGCGAGGAACATCAGATCGTCCTCGGTCACTGCAGTGCGTCCGGCGAGAATCGCATGCGCCCGCAAGATGCCAAGCGAGTTTTTCCAGCGTCGGTCCGACACGACGATTTGCTCTCGCGCCAGTTCGCGCCTGATTTGCGCAATCGCCTCGAGGATCGCGCCCGGCACCGCGACGGACGCCGCAGTCGCGCGCAGCTCGTCGAGCTCCGCAAATTTTAGCGTCGTGCGCCCGCGCTCGGGGCCACCGGCCATCATGCGGATGAAGCCGTGCTCCTCGGTGATGTAATCGGCCATGAAGCGCAGCATGAAACGGTCGTAAAGCGCGGTCAGCTCGTCCTCGTCGGGCAGTTCGTTCGACGCGCCGAACATCGTGATCAGTGGCACCGCGACGCGCTCGCGACCGTTGTGAAAAATCCGCTCATTGATGATCGTCAACAGCGCGTTGAGGATCGACGAGTTGGCTTTGAAGATTTCGTCGAGGAACGCGATGTGCGCTTCGGGCAGTTTGTGCGTCGTGACGCGCCGGTAGTCGTCTTCCTCGAGTCCCTTCAGGCTGACCGCGCCGAAGATTTCCTCCGGCGTGCTGAACTTCGTCAGCAGCCACTGAAAATAATTCGCCCCTTCGATTCGCCGGCATAGTTCGTCGGCCAGCATCGACTTCGCTGTCCCCGGCGGCCCGATTATCAGCACGTGATTCGCCGACAGCATCGCCACGATTGCGCCATCGATCAGATCGATGCGTTCGAGGAACATCCGGTTCAGTTCTTCGCGGATTTTTGCGAGCTTCGATAATACGGTGTCTGCCATGGCCTGTTCATCATGATCTACCAGACCGCGGCTGAAGACTTAACCCCATGCAGCGTGCGAGGCTTGCCGCCGCTCCGCTGCTGGCGCTAGATCAGGTAGTTGCAAGCGGCAGGAGGATCGCAATGGAAAAAGCGCTGGCTGGGGTCAAAGTTCTGGACATGACGCAGTTCGAGGCGGGCACTTCGTGCACCGAGATGCTTGCGTGGCTGGGCGCCGACGTCATCAAAGTCGAGTCGCCAAAGATGGGCGAGCAGGGCCGCTGGCTGCTGACCGAAAAGCAGGGCGTCGATTCCTACTACTTCATTCTGCTAAACGCCAACAAACGCGGCATCACGCTCAACCTCAAGAGCGAGAAGGGCCGCGCGATGTTCATCGACCTGGTCAAGCAAGTCGATATGCTGACGGAAAATTTCTCGCTCGGCACGCTCGAAAGCCTCGGCCTCGGCTACGATCGCCTGCGCGAAATAAATCCGCGCCTCATCTACTTGACGATCAAAGGCTTCGGCACGCACGGGCCGTACAGCAAATACAAAAGCTTCGACATGATTGCGCAGGCGTCGGGCGGCGCGATGGCGCTCACGGGATTTCCCGGTTCGCCGCCGCTCAAGCCCGGACCGACCATCGGCGACACCGGCACCGGGATGCATGCCGCCGTCGGTGTGCTCGCCGCGTACATCCAGCGCGAGCGTACCGGCAAGGGACAGAAAGTCGAAGTCGCGATGCAGGAAGCGGTGCTGAATTTCGTGCGCGTCCCGATGATGGGCACGTACGTCACGCACAAGCCCACGCCGCGCACCGGCAATCGCGTCGGCGGCGGGGGTCCCGGCGACATCTACAAGTGCGCGCCCGGCGGCGACAACGATTATTGCTACATCCTGTGCACCTCGCCCGAAATGTTCGAGAGCCTGTGGAAGGTGATCGGCCGTCCGGAAGTCGCAAGCGAAGAACGTTTCGCGGGACGAAACCGCGCCAAGAATGTCGAGCCGCTGACTGAGATGATCACCGAATGGACCAGTCGCCACACCAAGTTCGAAGTGATGCGCATCCTCGGCGAAGCGGGCGTTCCATGCGGCGCGGTGCTCGACAGTGTCGAGCTGCTGAACGATCCGCATCTCAAGGAGCGCGGCATGATCGTCACGATCAACCATCCCGTGCGCGGCGACTTCACGATGCCGGGATGTCCGGTGCGGCTAGAGGACTCGCCGGTTGAGGTGACCTCTGCTCCGCTGCTCGGCCAGCACAACGCCGACGTTTACGGCGAGCTGCTCGGCCTCGGCGCCGGTCAGCTCGAAGATCTCAAGCGCGAAGGCATCATTTAGATGCGGCTCACTTGATCGGGCGCGGCGACTTGTTCGAAGCGATCGAGTACCTGCGCCGCGAAGGCGAGGGCATCCTCGCGCGGTTCGCACGGTCGAAGCGCGGCATCGCTTACGCCGATCTTCGCTTCGAGGTGGTCTTCAATCGTTCCGGCGCGGCAGTCAATGGCGAGCCGCGCGATGGCTCTGAGAGCGAGAATGCCGCGTATTTTGTCTCGGTTTATGTCGCCGATCGCGCGGGACCGGTTGGTCACGGCCAGACCGGCGCAGAAATCGGCGCGCTCGCGGGTCGGCCAGCCAAGCTAGTCGCCGAACTCCGGCGCGGACTGAATGAAGCGTACGACCGCGCGCGTTTCAGCGCGCGCAAGAAGGCTGATCTCATCGCGCACCTCGGCGACGCGGCGAAAGGCCTGCTCGTTGCGCCAATTCCGTCGCGCAAAAAAGTTCGCGACGATGTCGAAGCTACTTTCAGCCGCGATCCGCGCGCGCTCTCGACCGACGAGCTCAAAACAATTTCGCTCGACGCCTCGCACGAGGTCGCTGCGCTCGGCGACGCGATCGCTTACCAGGTGGTCGCGGCCATGACCGAGATGCGCCGCGAGATATTCATCGACACCGGGGGGACGGTGGTCTCGCAGGCGTACGCGTTTTCGCAGGGCGATTGCTACGTCGTCGCGCAAATCGGCGACGGACACCAGGAAAGTTACGACTCGATTGGCCAGCAGCGCGGGCTCGAATGCCTGAGCGACGGATGGCGCGGCGAATTGATGCCGAATCCTTCGCTCGCGAAATTTTGCGTCAACCTTGCAACCGAAGCGCGCGAACTGGCCGCTGCGCCGGTCCTCAAGCCGCCTGAGGGCGAGGTCGTGGTTGTTACCGACCCGCATTTCAACGCGCTCGTCTCGCACGAGGTGATCGGCCATCCGTGCGAAGCCGACCGGGCGCTCAAGATGGAAGCCGCGTACGCCGGGCGCAGTTGGTTCCTGCATTCGCTCGCCGACAACCAGTTGGGCAAACAGGTCGCGTCGACGCTGCTGTCGGCTTGCTCCGATCCGAGTCTCGACGGCTACGGCCACTATCGCTACGACCACGAAGGCACGCGCGGACGCCGCGTGATGCACATCGAGCGCGGCATCTTCAGCGGCTTCCTGAATTCGCGCGCGACCGCTGCGGTGCTCACTGCGGAGCCCAACGGCTCGGCGCGCGCGAGCGAGGGTTGGCATGTACCACTGATCAGAATGTCGAATACTTTTTTTCTGCCCGGTGAGACGTCCCCCCAAAAAATCATTGCCGATGTCGAGCATGGTTTCTATGTTTGCGGCCACCAGATTCCCTCGATCTCCGAATCGCGCGAAAATTTTAGGATCTCCGCCCGCCGGGTTTACGAGATCGATCACGGCAGAGTAGGGCGCCTGTTTCGCTCAGGCAGCGTGATCGCCGATTCGAAGAGCTTCTTTACTAAAGTTGACGCGGTCGGCAACGATCTGCGGCTGATCGCAATCCCCAACTGCGGCAAGGGGCAGCCGATGCAGGTCAAGCGAATGTCCAACGGCGGTCCGACGCTGCGCTCGCGCGCACGCCTGGCAGGCAACTGATGCGATCGCTCACCGAACTCAAGTCATTCACGCGCGAAGCGGCGAGGATTCTCTCGCGCGAGAAAGATCTCGCGAGCTACGAGATTTACTGCGCCACCGCGGAGCATCGAATCGCGCGCCTAGCCTACACTTCTGACATTCCGAGCCGCGGCCTCGAAGAGTTCAAGTCGCTTCATGCGGACGGATTCCAGCTGCGAATCACGATGCGTCGTGACCCGCACGAAGTCGGCGCTGCATCCGAGGCTGGAGATTTCACCTCCGACTCGGTTCGCGACGCGATCCGCCGCGCGCGCAGCGCGGCCGTCGTCGACCCGCACTTTCCCGGGTTTCCGGTAGTTCCGCTCGGCCGCAAGCCTGCGCCGTCTGAGAAAAGCGATCTCGCGAGAGTGGGGGACGGTGAGATCGCTGCGGCCGCGTGGGACGTGCTCGACGGCGCGCTTGCTGCATTTGCGAAACGTGCCGCGGACCCGCGAACTGAGCATCCCGGCCTGATCATCGGCGGCGACGTATCGGTGATTCGCGATCGAATCGCGATTTTCAACTCGAATTTCGCAGAAGTTCGCACCGATGAAGGCGCGCACTTCAACGCGTCGGTCACTTCGATTATCGAATCGCTCGACGCCAAGGGAACTGCCACTACGCTCGGCGATTCTGCCGCAGCGATGCGCCGCGACGCTCGCGTTATCGGTCGCGACGCTGTTCGCCGCGCGCTCGCGCTTTCGCACGGCGTCCGGCCCGCGCCGGGAAAATTTCGCGTGGTGCTGGGACCGCAGCCGATCGCCGAAATTCTCAACTATATGGTGATGGGCTCGCTCACCACCGGCGCGTTTCATGCTGCCAGTTCCGCATATCACGCGAAATTCGGCGCGCCCGTGATGGACTCGCGCGTGAGCCTCGTTGACAATCCGGCGTTCAGCGCGGGCGCTTTTCGGCGTCGCATCACCTGTGAAGGAATCCCCACGCGGCGTGTCGAATTGATCCGCGACGGCAAGCTGGTCGGCTTGCTATCGAATTTCTACGACACTCATCGGATGCTCACAGACGAGCATCGCGCCGAGAAGCTCGGTCCGGGCGCACCCGCGAAACTCGTCTTCCCTGCGCTGAGCGGTTACCGACTTGGCGAAGGTGGTGGACGGCGCTTCGACGCGAGTCCCGGTTCGGCGGGGACCAATGTCGTGATGCGCGCGCGCGGCGGAGTCACCGACCGCGAGCTGATCCGCGCCGTCGGCGACGGAATCTACGTCGGCCGCATCTGGTACACGTATCCGATCAACGGTCAGCGCGCGGGTGATTTCACCTGCACCGTCACCGGCGATTCGCACCTGATTCGCAATGGTGAAATCGCGGAGCCGCTCGCGCCCAACTGTTTGCGCATCAACGCGAACATCGCGCAGGTCTTCGAGCATCCGCTCGCGGTTGGATCGACGCCGCGCCCAGCGACGGTGTGGGGATCGCCCGAGGCCTACTACGTTCCCGCGATAGGCGCCGACTCGATCGCGCTCGCGGAAGTCGCGCCCACTTAACTACATCCGCGCGATCACGTCGCGCGAAATTTCGTCGATGCAATCGTTGTAGCCGTCCATCGGTGGATTGATGAACACTTGCGACAGCCCGGCGCGCTCCATCGCTCGCAGCCGTTCGACCAGCTCCTCTTTCGGCCCGATCATCGTCGTCGCCGCGATCGTGTCGGGCGTCACGTACTTTTGCTCGAGCGGCGCGACGTAGGTGCAGTGTCCGATGTGCAGCTCGAGGTAACGCTCGGCCGCCGGCGTTTTCATCCTCGCGACGTATTCCTCGTACGCCTTGTACACCTCAGCGACCGCTTCCGGCAGATAACCGGCGCGCGCGTATCCCGCTGCGATCGCATGGAAACTCGCCATCACCCAGTGCCCGGTCATCGCCTTCACCCGCGGCGAATCGAGCTTCTCGCCCGGTCTGAGCACGCAAATGTGAGTAAGCGATACGATCGGCATTTTCTCCGCGCTGCGCCCGACCTTCGACGCGCCGGCCGCGAGACTTTTCCGCACCGCGCCGACGCGCTCCACGTCCGTCACCCCGGTGGTGATTGCGCCGTCGCCAAACTCGCCCGCGAGCGCCAAAGTCTTGGGCCCGTTGGCCGCCACGTACAGCGGAATCCTGTCGTCGAGGTTGATGAAGCGCCGATCGCGATGCAGATAGCGTATTTTTCGGCTCAGCCCTTCGGTGTTGTAAATCGCTTCGCCGTCGTGAAGCAGATCGCGAATCACGCGCACCTGCTCGCGGAATTCCGCCTGCTTGACCGGGGGCAATCCCATCACGCGCCGACCCGTATGTCCCGTGCCGAATCCGAGAATCACACGCCCCGGCGCGAGCTGATTGATCGTCGCGACCGAATGTACCGTCACCGGCGCGATCCGGTTCGACGCTATGGCAACGCCGGTGCCGAGCTTGATCGTTTTCGTATTGACCGCCGCCAGTGCCATGCAGGCGTAGGTGTCGCCCCAAATCATGTGCGAGTCGGGAATCCACGCGTGACTGAAGCCGCGCTCCTCCGCGTACTTGACGTCGGTGATCGCACGCTCGGGCTTGGTGAATATCAGTGTTCCGAAATCCATAGTCACTCCTCTCTTGGGGGCGACTATAGCCGACCTTCACCGCCACTCGTCAAAGCGCGCTACGGTGCGACGCCGATCGCCGCGAACACGCGATGCAGTACGGGCATTGGATCCTCGGGCCAGCGCTCCGCCAGCATCGCGCGCAACTCGTCGTCGAATCGCGCAACTGCTTCTGGCGCAAGGCTCGCCCCGACTCCGGCGCTTGCGCGAATGCGTCCGCGCCACGCTTCATGCGTGTAGATCGCGTTGAGGTCGAACGAGAACGTTTCGATATTTTTGAAGCCCGCGACCGCCATGTCTTGCGGCCATTGCGGATGAATTCCAAGTCCGCCCCCGAACTTCCATTTCGGATTGTGTTTCTCGATCAGCTTTTCCGTCGCCTCGGCGATATTGCCCGGCAGCGGAATCCAATCGAAATGCGCGATCACCAGCCTGCCGCCCGGCTTGAGCACGCGTCTCGACTCCGCGGCGGCGCGAGGACGATCGAACCAATGCCAACATTGTCCCGCCGTGATGAGATCGAACTCCGCCGCGGGTAGCCCGGTCTCCTCGGCGGCAGCATTCACATATTTCACGACGACGTCCGCAGCTCGGTCGAGTTCCGCTGCTTGCTCCATCAGCGGCAGTGATCGATCCAGTCCGGCTACTTCGCAGCCGCGAAGCGCCAGGCCTCGTGCGACAGTACCGGTGCCGGTTCCCAGGTCGAGTGCGCGCATTCCCGTCCGGATGATGTTCGATGCCGCCAGCCGATCGAAGAATTCGTCGGGGAAACCCGCGCGATGACGTACATAGTCGATTGCGGTCTTGCCGAAATCCGCGCGTAAGTCCTTGAATCGCACTTCCGCCGAGGTCATGTAGTGCTCCTCCGTGAACTTGACTGTATATAACTGCGTCTATCTGGATGCAAGTTGACTCGACACCACTTGACGCGGCCCTCGGCGCGTGGCGTGATTCTGATGGTGGCGATTCGCAATTTCGAACGGGCCGGCAATTCCGAACGCGCAGGTATGATGACCGCGAACGAGGCGGCCGATCAGCTGGGCGTCAAGCTGGGCACGCTATACGCGTACGTCAGCCGCGGCTGGTTGAAAAGTTATCGGCGCAAAGTAGGCCGCCAGGCCCTTTATCGCCGCGCCGACATCGAAGCGCTGCGCGGAGTCGTTTCCAACGAGCGCGGACGCCGCGGACGCAGCCTGCCGGCCGCATCGACCTGGGTCACCGTCGCGCAACCCAAGAGCATCGACGACGGCGCGCCCGGCGTCATCGTCGCCGAGTCCGCGGTCAGCTCGATTAACGAAGGCAAGCTCGCGTATCGAGGCTACCCGATCGAGGAAATCGTCGCGCACGCGTCGTTCGAGGAAGTCTGCCTGCTTCTGTGGAGCGGCGAGCGGCCGGTCGCCGAGGAAATCGCCGCGTTGCGTGCGGAGATTCATGGCGCGCAGATGCCCGCCTCGGTCGCCGAGGCGCTCGCCGCGGTCGGTGACGACGCGCCCCCGCTGCTGCGACTCGAGGCCGTAATGCCGAGCCTCGCGGCGTGGGATCGTCGCCAACCGCCGCGCACGCGAATCGATCGCGCCAAGCTGATCATCAGTCAGCTCCCGCTCGCACTCGCGCAGCCCCCCGCTCCCGGCTCGCCCGGCGGACCCGGAATGGCCGGACGCCTGCTCGGATGGGTCCCCGGCTCGACCGCGTCCGAATGGGAAATCGAGGCGCTCGACCGCGTGCTGATCGCATGCGCCGAACACGAGCTCAACGCCTCGACCTTTGCCGCCCGCGTCATCGCGAGCACCGGCGCCGACCTCTTCGCCTCAGTGCTCTCGGCATTGTGCTCGCTCAGCGGCCCGATTCACGGCGGTGCATGCGATCGCATTGAGGCGATGTTCGCCGAGCTCGAAACCGGCGCGCGGGTCGACGAATGCCTGGCCGCGTTCACCCGCGATCATCGTTTGCCGCCCGGCTTTGGTCACGCGATTTATCCCGACGGCGATCCGCGCGCGGCGCTGCTGCGGCAAGTCGCGCAGACGATTGCCAAGCATCGCGGACGCCGCCTGTTCGAGACCGCGCAAAAAGTCGAGGGCAGTGTCTCCAAACGCGATCGGCTGCGTCCCAACCTCGACTTCTATCTCACCGTATGCGTGCGCATGCTCGGCTTTCCGCGCTCGATGCCCGCCGCAATTTTCGCGATCGGCCGCGCCTCTGGATGGATCGCGCACGCCCTCGAGCAGTACGCCGACAACCGCCTGATCCGTCCACGCATGCGCTACCGCGGCGCTCCGTTCCGTCACTGGGAGTAGCGTTCCGGCTTCTGCAAAAATTACTACCGAAAGTTTTCTTTGACGCAGACTGGCGCACCGTCGTATTGAAGGTAGTCGGAGGTTTCGCAAATCAAAGCGATCGCAAAGACCCGTCCCAGCCCAGGCGCCGAAGTGATCGACGCGCCCGTGCCAGCGCCCACTGACTCGGCGCTACTGGTTCGCGTTGGCGCATGCGGCGTGTGTGGCTCCGACTTGCACATCGTCGATTGGGAACTCGGCGCCGAGCGCATGGTCGCGCGCCTCCCGGTAATTCTCGGACATGAGCCCGCCGGCGAAGTGGTCGAGGTCGGCGCGCGCGTAACGAACTTCAAAGTCGGCGATCGAGTCGCACTCGATCCCTTCGGCCATTGCGGTAATTGCGGTCCGTGCCGCGCCGGCCGCTTCCATCTGTGCGCATCGCCCACCACGCTCTCTGGCGCATTCGCCGAGTTCACCGTCGCGCCGGTCGGAAACGCGCACCTGGTCCCCTCCACGATGAACATCGAGCAGGCCGCGCTACTCGAACCCTTCGGTACCGGCCTGCATGCCGTCGAACAGTCATGTCTCAAGGCGGGCGACAGCGCCGTCGTCGAAGGTCCCGGACCCATCGGTCTCAGCATCGCGCTGGCCGCGCGCGCACTCGGCGTGACATCGATAGTAATGACTGGTCTCGCGGTTGATGCGGATCGCCTCGCGCTGGCGCGCACAATGGGCTTCAAGACCGTGACCGCCGGCGATCGCGATTGGTGCGATCAAGTGCGCGCGATGCTTCCGCCTGACGGCGCCGACGTGGTCTTCGATGCGGCCGGCGCGATCGATTCGCCGCGCGAATTGCTCCGCCGCGGCGGTCAGCTGGTCGAAGTCGGATGGCCTGCGCGCGACCTGAAATCCGCAGAGCTGCGCGCGCTATTTTTCCACGGCGTGACAATCATCAACTCACGCATCCGCACACCAGAAACCTGGCGCCGCGCCATCGCGATGGTCTCGAGCGGCGCCGTTGACTTACGTCCGATGGTCACCCATCGCTATTCTATCGCCCACGGCCTCGAAGCCTTCGATCTCCTGCGCGAGCGCCGCGGAGTAAAAGCACTGATTATCCCGAGCGACTGATCCCTCGCCCGTTACTTTACGGGAGAGGTTAGGTGAGGGTTCTGTGAATCGACTAGAAAGCCAGTACTCAGTTTCGAAAGTAGTATTTGGAGAATTACTATGAAAGACGGATTCAAAATCGCCGATGTAGATACTCACTTGATGGAACCTGACTATGTATTCGAACGCTACATCGATGAGCGCTACAAATCCGCGGCGCCCAAAATGGGTATTGCGCCGGAGTCGGGCCGCCGCACGTTCCTGGTTGAAGGCGAGCCATTCACCCGCGAAAAAGGCAAATACCCGATGGCGGCGCCCGGCTTCCTCGATGCTGTCCGCAAGGCGATGAAGCGTTTCGAGCGCGCGGCCAAACTCGGTTTCAGCCCCGAAAGCCGCATCATGGACATGAACGAGCAAGGCGTCGATGTCCAGATTGTCTATCCGACCGCCGCCGGCCAGATGCTCGGCCGCGAATTTCGTGATCCGCAACTGCTCGCCGCATGCTGCCGCGCGTACAACGATTGGAGCGCCGACTACTGCTCGAAAACCAGCGACCGGGTGAAGTGGGCGGCCATTTTACCCATGCAGGACGTGGGCGAATCGATCAAGGAAGCCAATCGCGCCGCCAGGAATGGCGCAATCAGTTTTTACGTGCGTCCCAACCCAGTGCGCGGCCGTGCGATCTTCCACGAGGACTATCTGCCGCTCTGGGCCGCAGTTGAAGGACTCGGACGGCCGATTTCGACACACGACTCCGGCTCTGCGTCGGTCGAGTCCTTCGGCGACAGGATGGACACCCATGTCACCGGTCACATCCTGTCGCATCCGTTCGAAGCGATGGCGGCGATGGCCGGTCTTATCTGGTACGGCGTGATCGAGAAGTTCCCGAAACTCCGCGTCGTACAGGTCGAAGCCGACGGCGGATGGGTTCCCTACTGGCTACAGCGGATGGAACAGCATTGGGATTTCAGTGGCAACTCGGAGCACGAGTATTTGAGCAAACGGCCGACTGAGTATTTCAAAAGTAACTTCTTCGTAGCCTTCCGCGGCGACGAACCAACCATGAAGGCCGCACTTGATATAGTTGGTGACAACAACTTTCTGTGGGACACTGACTATCCACATCCCGACGGCACCTTCCCCTGGGGAATCGACGCCGTGCTGAAACAATCGATCCCACACTCGAGCAAGAAGAAAATCCTGTGGGACAACGCCGCCCGGGCATTCAACTTCAACTGACATTCGCCACCGGCGAGCCGGGGTATATTCCGAAGTAGCTGTCCTTAGGGCGTCGGCGCTGCGATCAGAGCCATCACCGCCGAGCCATTGATCAGGCTCGCGTCAGTGGAGGTAGTCTGAGTACCAAGTAACCCCGCCGTCGCTAGTTCATAAGTGCTGATGGCAACGGAGCTGGAAGTATCAGCCTGCTGCACCGCGACAGTTCCGACAGAAGGACTTGAAAAGGTCGCGTTGCCTTCCGCGCAGCTTGCGTAAACGACCATATCGTTATTGTTATGCGTCGTGATGGCCGGAAGATTTACCCGGGTGCCATCGGCCGAGGATGTACCGGTCGCGGTATCGACGAATGTGGTGGTCGTCCCGACTCCAGAAAGCGCCACCACTGCGTAAGTATCGGAACCCGCCGTCGAGCGGCTGAATACCGGGCTGGTGGAATCGCCGGTTTTCCATACGTGGTAGAATTCGAAACAACCGTTCGCGTCACCGTTGAAACCCTGATCATATGCGCTCGTGTAGCCTTCCGCAGAAGGCGCTTCACGCGTGCTGCTCGAGATTGCGACGACGACCAGGCTGCCGTCCACGATACCGCTCGGGAGGTTCACTGCGTAGCTCGAGGTGTTGCTGGCGCGACCGGAACTACTCCCGGCACCATCCACAATCGCTACTCCAGCGTGCGCCACAGTTGTCAGAAGAATGAAAGCGAGTGTCAACGCGGATACAAATTTACTCATCGTGATCACCACTCCAGAATCAGATTATAGCGGAAAAGGGCAACTGGCGTACCGGTCATGCTGGAACAAAATCACTTGACAAGAACGGCAGCGCGCCGCTCATCAGCCGGCGAGTTTTGCGCGGAGGATTTCGTTAATCACTTTCGGGTTGGCTTTTCCGCCCATCGCTTTCATCACGGCGCCGACGAAGAAGCCGAACAGCTTGTCGCGACCAGCGCGATACTCCGCGAGCTTTTCAGGTTCCGCTGCGATTACCTTGTCGCATGCTGCTGCGATCGCGCTTTCGTCAGATACTTGCGCGAGGCCCAGCTCTGCGATTGTAGCTTGAGCACCCTTGCCGGACTTGACCATCGCGGCGAAGGCGGTCTTGGCGGCGTTGAGACTTATCTTTTGCGTTTCGACCATCTGCAGCAGCGCGCCGACTTCGGTTGCTGGCGGGACGGCTTCGACGAACGGCTGATCGGACTCGCGCGCGACTCGAAGCATTTCGGTCATTACCCAGTTCGCGGCGGCTTTGCGATTCTTGAGTCCGGGCAGCGTCGCTTCGAAATAGTCGGCGACGTCGCGATCCGCGATCAGCACGCCCGCCTCATACTCCGTCAGCCCTTCGCGCACGTAGCGGGCCTTCCGGTCGGCGGGCAGCTCGGGCATCGATGCGCGTACCTTCTCGACCATTTCTGCGGGCACGATGAGCGGCGGGAGGTCTGGCTCAGGGAAGTAGCGATAGTCATTCGCATACTCTTTCGAGCGCATCGAACGCGTTTCCTTGCGCGCAGGGTCCCACAGATGAGTTTCCTGAGCCACTTTGCCGCCCGATTCTACAATAGCTATTTGGCGATTGACCTCATACTCAATTGCGTCTTCGACGAAGCGGAACGAGTTGAGGTTTTTTATCTCAGTTCGGATGCCATACTCAGTCGCGCCGCGCTTGCGGACCGAGACGTTGCAATCGCATCGGAAGCTGCCTTCTTCCATCTTGCCATCGGACGCATCGACGTAGCGGAGGATCGCGCGCAACTGGCGCAAGTATGCGCCAGCGTCCTCTGCCGAGCGGAGATCCGGCTCGCTGACTATTTCAATCAGCGGGACGCCGGAGCGGTTGAAATCGACCAGGCTGTAGCTTTCATGATGGATATTCTTGCCGGCGTCTTCCTCGATGTGGATTCGGGTGAGGCCGATTCGGCGCGTGGCGCCATTCTCAGTCGGCGGCAAGTCGATATAGCCACCTTTGCAGATGGGAGTTTCGTACTGACTAATCTGATAGCCCTTGGGCAGGTCGGGATAGAAGTAACTTTTGCGATCGAAAATAGAGTATGGCGCGATAGTACAATGCGCTGCGAGGCCAGTTCGAATAGCCAGTTCAACCACGCGGCGATTGAGTACCGGAAGGACTCCCGGCATGCCCAGGCAGACCGGGCAGACGTTTTCATTCGGGCCAGCGCCGAACGTCGTCGAGCATCCGCAGAACAGTTTCGAGCGGGTCAGGAGATGAGTATGGACTTCCAGTCCAATTACCGCCTCGTATGCATCACGATTTGCCGTCATTGGCATGCTTAGACCGCGGGGTTGCGGGGTTTGAATGCTCCGGTGCGCTCGAAGGCGTCGCCTGCGCGCAGAATTGTTTCTTCGTCGAACGGCGGTGCGATTAGTTGCATGCCGATTGGCAGATTGTTCGAGTCGTAGCCGCACGGCATCGACATTCCGGGCAGCCCGGCCAGATTTACCGAGATGGTGAAGATGTCCGACAGGTACATCGTGAGCGGATCGTTCATCTTCTCGCCGAGCTTGAAGGCGGTGGTCGGCGCGACCGGCGTGACGATCAGATCGCACTTCTCGAACGCGCGATCGAAGTCGTTGCGAATCAGGGTGCGGACCTTCTGCGCCTTCAGATAGTAGGCGTCGTAGTAGCCGGCGGAGAGCGCGAAGGTGCCGAGCATTATTCGGCGCTTGACCTCGGCGCCGAAGCCCTTGGCGCGCGTGGTTTCGTAGAGCGCGATATTGTCTTCAGCGTTGACGCGCAGGCCGTAGCGGATACCGTCGTAGCGCGCGAGATTGGCGCTCGCCTCCGCGGTCGCGAGCAGGTAGTAGGCGGCGATCGCGTAGCCGGTATGCGGCAGCGTGATCTCGACCGTCGAGGCGCCGAGCGATTCGTAGTTTTTGAGCGCGGCGCGCACTGCCTTTTCGACTTCCGGTTGCATCCCCTCGACGAAATATTCGCGCGGCACTCCGATTCGCAGTCCTTTGACGTCGCCGGTGAGCGCGCGTTCGTAGTCAGGAACCGGACGCGCCGAGCAGGTCGAGTCGCGCGGGTCCAGGCCTGCGAGCGTGCGCATGATGATTGCGGCGTCGCGCACTGATTTCGTGAAGGGGCCGACCTGATCGAGCGACGACGCGAATGCGATGACGCCGAAGCGGCTGACGCGGCTGTAGGTCGGCTTGATTCCGACCACGCCGCAGAACGACGCCGGCTCGCGAATCGAGCCGCCGGTGTCGGTGCCGAGCGAGGCGAGGCATTCGTGCGCCGCGACCGCAGCAGCCGATCCTCCGGATGACCCGCCAGAGACGCGTTCAGTGTCGTGTGGATTGGCGGTCGCGCCGAATGCGGAGTTTTCCGTGGACGAGCCCATCGCGAATTCGTCCATGTTGGTTTTGCCGACGAAGATTGCGCCGTCCGCGCGCAGGCGCTCGATCACGGTCGCGTCGAACGGCGGGACGAAAGTTTCCAGAATTCGCGACGCGCATGTCGTGCGGACGCCTTTGGTCGCGTAGATGTCCTTGATGCCGAGCGGAATTCCGCAGAGCGCAGGTGCGTTGCCGGCATCGAGGCGCGCGTCGGCGGCGCGCGCCTGCTCGAGCGCTTCTTTCTCGGTCACGGTGATGAACGCGCGCAGCTTGGGCTCGGCCGCGGCGATGCGATCGAGGCAATTCCGCGTCAATTGCGTCGCCGTGATCTCATGCGAGCGGAGTTTCGCCGACGCTTCGGCGATTGTCAGTTTGTTCAGTTCGGAGGTCATGTTGGAGAAAACCTTTGCGTAAGCCCGATCGAAAAATTCAGGACGGGAGCAGAATCTTGAATCGCGCAGGGCGCTGTAAGCGGACCCTCACCTTCGATCCTCTCCCTTACAGGGAGAGGGGAAGAGAATGCCGGTCACGTTACGCAAAGTTCTCATACTGGAGAAAAAGTTCTACTCGATTATTTTCGGCACTTTGAAGTAGTTGCGATCGCGCGAGGGCGCATTCGCGAGTATCGCGTCAGCGTTCGGGCGGTTGGTCACTTCGTCGTCGCGCATCGGGGTGCCAGCCTCGCCGACCTGCGTCGTTGGGGCGACATTTTTGGTGTCGAGCTCGTTCAGTTTGTCCACGTAGGCAAGCATTTCGTCCATGTCGGTGCGCAGGCGATTTTCGTCCTGCGGCGACAGTTCGAGACGCGCAAGCCGCGCGACGTGTCGGACCTGTTCGAGGGTTATTTTTGATTCAGGCATGGCTACTCCCCAGCAGATGGTAACATCCTGAGAGATCCATGTCAGGGTGGGAAGGATAGATCACTTCATTCAATCGTGAAACCCGCGGTGGGTTTCACACTTCCTTCGGCAGGGGTGACCCCTGCACCCAGTGAGAATCGCAAAATGGCGAGGACGCCATTTTGTGTCATTCAGAGCGAAGCGAAGAATCCCGGATCTTTCTTTGTGTCATTCTGAGCGAAAGCTCCTGTAGCGAAGAATCTCGGCGGACGCTCTTGCGGCCGGCGTCAGCGGGCACTTTAAGCGCTGCGCGCGAGATCCTTCGCTGCGCTCAGGATGACACAAAAAAGTGAGCGGCTGGCGTCGTGAACGATGCAAGCGACCTAACCCCTAACCCCTTCCCATAGTGGGAAGGGGGACCGGATTAGGGGGCGGCGAGTTTGAGGCGGTGCTTGCGGCGGCCTTTGCGGGCTTCTAGCCTCGCGATTGTGGGGGTGCGTTGGATATTATAACGCCGCGCGATTTGATTGCTCGCGTCTCGGAATGGATCGCGGAGTTTCGGGTGCGGCTGCCGCTGGGGAGGCGGGGGGAGCGGGCGGCGGAGAAGTATCTGCGGCGCTGTGGGTATCGGATCGTTAAGCGGAATTTTCGTGCGGCGGGGGCGGAGATCGACCTGGTTGCGATGGATGGCGACGTTCTTGTGTTTGTCGAGGTGAAGACTCGGCGCGGGCTTGATGCGGGGGCGCCGGAGGAAGCGGTCGATGAGCACAAACAGAAGCAGATACGGCGCGCGGCGGAAATTTTTGCGACGCGCTATCGCGAGAACGAAATCGAGATGCGCTTTGATATCGTCGCGGTTGACGCTTCTAGTGAGCGGCTGGAGATTGAACTGTTGAGGAACGCATTCTGACCCGTGGCGACGGGAGCGCAGTGAAAGAGAATGCTGGATATCAAGCTGATTCGTGAACGGCCCGATTTTGTGAAGGGCGAATTGGCCAAGCGCGGCGTAGATCCCGTTGAAGTCGATCGATTGCTCGAAGTCGATCAGAGGCGGCGCAAGCTGCAGGGCGAGGTCGATCAACTACGTGCGGATCGCAAGCGGCGGGCGCGGGAAGTCGGGAAGCTGCCGGCTGAGCAGCGCGCGGCCGAGATTGCGAAGATTCGTGCTGAGGAAGCTGATGAAGAGAAGCTCGCGAAGGGCGAGGCGGTCGATACCAGCAATCCCCTGGTGATGTTGAGCAGCCAGCTCAGCGATGCGGAGAAGATGGTTGAAGGGTTGGCGCTGGCGCTTCCCAATATTCCGCGGGCGGACGTGCCGGTCGGGGCGAGCGAGGCTGACAACAAGGTTATCAAAACCGAGGGGACGCCGATTGAGTTCACTGCGTTTAAGCCGCTGCCCCATTGGGAACTGGGCGAGAAGCTGGGGATTATCGATTTCGATCGCGGGGTGAAACTGTCGGGGACGCGGTTCTATGTGCTCAGCGGTGCGGGGGCGCGGCTGCAGCGGGCGCTGATTGCGTGGATGCTCGACGTCAAGATTCGGGAGCAGGGTTATCTCGAAATAATTCCGCCGCTGATGGTGAGTACCGAGACCGCCACCAGCACGGGGCATCTGCCGAAAAACGCCGACACGATGTACCACGACGCCGAGGATGATTTCTGGTTTATCCCGACGGCTGAGGTGCCGCTCACGAGTCTCCATCGCGATGAGACGCTCGATGAGAGCATTTTGCCGATCTATATGACCGCGTATACGCCGTGCTTTCGGCGCGAGAAGATGTCGGCCGGACGGGATGTGCGCGGTATCAAGCGGGGGCATCAGTTTGACAAGGTCGAGATGGTCAAGCTGGTGCGTCCAACAACGTCGGACGACGAATTTCTCAAGATGGTGAATGACGCCGAGGAAATTTGCCGGCGGCTGAAGATTCCGTATCGCGTCGTCGCGCTGTGCACGGCGGATCTGAGTTTCGCGAGCGCTGTTACGTACGATCTGGAAATGTGGGCGCCGGGGTGCGGCGAATGGCTCGAGGTCAGCTCCATTTCGAATTGCACCGACTTCCAGGCGCGTCGCGCGAAGATTCGGTTCCAAATCGAAGGGCGGCAAGCCCGAGCTGGTGCATACGCTGAATGGGTCGGGGTTGGCGCTGCCGCGCACGATGATTGCGGTGCTGGAGAATTATCAGAATGAAGATGGGAGCGTGACTGTTCCGGAAGTGTTGCTTCCTTATATGGGTGGGGTGGAGCGGCTTGTGTCATCCTGACGGAGGGAGCAACGCGACCGGCTGGAAGGATCTCGGACAGCGGCGCGTTAGCGGCGCCGGTTCCGGGTTCTGAAGATCGCGCAGCGCTCCTTGGTGAGGCAAGCGTTGGCGCCGATTCGAACAACCTAACCCCTAACCCCTTCCCGAGCGGGAAGGGGAACCGGAGGTTTCGTCGGAATCGCGTCGTCCTATCCCCCTCACCCCCTTTCCGACGCGGAAAGGGGGAACAGAGGCAGAGAGGTGGCGCGGTCCTATCTTTCAACTTCTAGTACTGGGTGCAGGGGTCACCCCTGCCCAAGGAAGCGTGAAACCCACGGCGGGTTTCACATTCGATAAAGTGATTTGCCCTTCCCTGCACCCTAGTCAATAGTCGATTTTCGCTGAAAATTCGTGGATTCACTGCGATTTTCTGGGTCCGTAACATTCTCGCAACAATCGGTGAGTATGATTATCGGCGACGGTCGGTGCTGGCCGCGATGTGAGCGCACTTAGAAATTCTGTAGGAAGAGATCGTTTGTCCGAATTAGAAGGTTCGATGGCCGACAGTATTCCGGCGGTCCGGCGCGAGCGCGCGATGGCGCCGGTGCACGTGCGCTTGTTCGGCGATCGGATTTTCAACACCGCAACATTTGTTCTGGCACTCGCGATTCTCGGCTTGCTGTTCGGACTTGCGATCGCGCTGATCGCGACCAGTTTTCCCGCGATTCGCGCGTTCGGGCTCAGCTTTTTTATCAGCACCGAATGGGATCCGGTCAATGACAAATACGGCGCGCTGCCGTTTATCTACGGGACTTTTATTTCGTCGTTTATCGCGCTTGCGATCGCGGTGCCGCTGAGCCTGGGCGTCGCGCTGTGCCTGAGCGAGATGGCGCCCGACTGGTTGAGCCATCGGCTGGGATTCCTGGTCGATTTGCTGGCCGCGATTCCGAGCGTGGTGTACGGCCTGTGGGCGGTGTTCGTGATGGGTCCGTGGATTCGCGATTACGTCGAGCCTCCGCTGGCGCATTATTTCGGGTGGTTGCCGTTTTTCCAGGGACCCAAAGTCGCGGTCGGGATGCTGTCGGCGGGCGTAATTCTCGCGATTATGATCATCCCGTATATCTCGTCGGTCTGCACCGACGTGTTTCGTGTCGTGCCGCATACGCAGCGCGAGGCGGCGCTGGCGTTGGGCGCGACCAAGTGGGAGATGGTCAAGACCGCGGTGATTCCTTACGGCATGACCGGCGTGATCGGCGCGATCATTTTGGGCCTGGGGCGCGCGCTCGGCGAGACGATCGCGGTGGCGATGGTAATCGGCAACTCGCCGGAGATTACCGCGTCGCTATTCAAGCCCGCGGCCACACTTGCGAGCGTGATCGCCAATGAATTCGCCGAGGCTACATCTGATTTGTATGTCGCCGCGCTAATCGAGTTGGGGCTGGTGCTGTTGATTCTTGGAATCGTGCTCAACGTCGTCGCGCGCGCGTTGGTGCTCGGCGTGCAGCGACGGCGCTACCAGGGAGGCGCGTAGCAATGGCGGCCGGCACTCTCAGCACACTTCATGGCGAGACCAACTATCGCGTTCGCAAGTTCAAGAGCGACGCGATGATGGCGGTCACCGTCGGAGCGACGATCCTCACGTTGATTCCGCTGTTCCTGGTGCTTGGCTACCTGCTCACCAAAGGGTTCGCGAGTTTGAACTGGGCGTTTTTCACGCATATGCCCGCGCCGGTCGGAGAAAAGGGTGGCGGCATGGCCAACGCAATCGTGGGCACCCTGGAAGTAGTCGGTATCGCGTGCCTGATTGGAGTGCCTATCGGAGTTGGAGCGGGACTTTATTTGGCGGCGAATCGCGCGAGCCAGTTCACCAACTGGGTACGATTTTCGGCGGACGTGCTGATGGGCGTGCCGTCGATCGTGGTCGGGATTTTCGCATACGCGGTGATCGTGCGTCCGTTTGGCGGCTTCTCGACGCTGGCCGGTGCGGTCGCGCTCGCAGCGATCATGATTCCACTCGTCACGCGCACCACTGAAGAGATGGTGCTGCTGGTGCCGCCGGAATTGCGCGAGGCGGCGCTGGCGCTGGGCGTTCCGAATTGGCGGACGACGCTGTCGGTGGTCGCGCGAACGGCGTTGTCGGGAATCACGACTGGTGTGATCCTGGCGGTCGCGCGAGTGTCTGGCGAGACGGCGCCGCTGCTGTTCACCGCATTTGGCAACCGGTTCTGGTCCACTTCGTTGTTCCATCCGATAAATACCTTGACGGTGCAGGTTTACACTTACGCGATTTCGCCGTTCGCCGACTGGCAGCGGCAGGCATGGGCAGGCGCGCTGGTGTTGACCGCGATAATTCTCGCGCTCGAGTTGGGCGTGCGGTGGGTGACAGGCGGAGCGGCGAAGGCGCCAAGGTAGCCATGGCAGACAAGCTGGTCGTCAAAAATCTCAACGCGTACTTTTTCAAGAACCGCGCGCTCAAAGACGTCAGCCTGTCGTTCGAAGAAGATCGTATCGCGGCGATAATCGGGCCGTCGGGATGCGGTAAATCGACGCTGGTGCGATGCCTCAACCGGATGCATGAGGTGGTGCCCGGGGCGACTGCGACCGGCGAGGTGATCCTCGACGGGAATAATATTTACGACGACGGAGTCGATCCGGTGCAGGTGCGGCGGCGGATCGGGATGGTCTTTCAGAAGCCGACGCCGTTTCCAACCATGTCGATCGAAGACAACGTCGCGGCCGGGCTGACGCTCAATGGAGTCGAGGTGAGCCGGGCGGAGCGCGCGTCGATAATCGAGCGAAGCCTGCGCCAGGCGGCGCTGTGGGAAGAGGTCAAGGATCGCCTGCGGCGTCCCGGCGGCAGCTTGTCGGGCGGTCAGCAGCAGCGCCTGTGCGTCGCGCGGGCGCTCGCGGTTCAGCCTGAGGTGTTGCTGATGGACGAGCCGTGCTCGGCGCTCGATCCGATTTCGACTGCGCGCATCGAAGAACTATTGCTCGAACTGAAGTCGGCGTACACTATCGTAATCGTGACGCATAACATGCAGCAGGCCGCGCGATGCTCCGACAAGACGGCCTTCATGTACACCGGAGACCTGGTCGAATACGGCGAGACCAAGCAGATTTTCACGAATCCTACCAAGCGTGAGACTGAGGATTATATCACCGGTCGATTCGGCTGATAGCGGGGAAAGAAAAAATGGATAGTACCCAGCCGCAGCATACCAACAGGCAGTACGAAGAGGATTTGCGCGGCTTGCGCGCCGGTCTGCTCAAGATGGGCGGACTGGTCGAGCGGCAGATTGCCGAGGCGGTCGATGCGCTGGTGAATCGCGACAGCGATCATGCGCGCGAAGTGATCCAGCGCGACGAAGAAGTGAATCGGATGGACAACGATAACGACGAGCAGTGTATCCGGCTGCTCGCATTGCATCAGCCGACCGCCAGCGACCTGCGATTTATCACCACCGGACTGAAAATCACGACCGACCTCGAACGAATCGGCGACAACGCCGTCAATATCTGCGAGCGATCGCTCGAACTCAACGAAGTGCCGCAGCTGAAACCCTACATCGACTTGCCGCGGATGGCGGAGATTGCGCAGTCGATGGTCAAGGACAGTATCGATGCGTTCATGCGCGACGATACCGACCTGGCCGACCAGGTGATCGCGCGCGACGACGAAGTCGATTTGCTCAACTACCAGGTGTATCGCGAGCTGCTGAGTTACATGGCCGAGGATCCGCATACGATCGCGTCTGCGACGCGGCTGCTGTTCGTCTCGAAGTATCTGGAACGGATCGCCGATCACGCGACCAATATCGCGGAGATGGTGACGTTCATGGTCAAGGGCAAAATGATCCGTCACGTGGAAACCAAGAAGCGGGGAACTTGATTTACAAGGTGGAGGGGGAGAGAAGACGATGAATCAAACCAGCCAGCAGGCCACGAGCACCACAACCGAGGCGCAACGCGGGATTCGGTACCGCGTGCTAATCGTCGAGGACGACGCCGACATCCGCGAGCTGATCCGCTACAACCTCGCGCAGGAAGGATTCGTCGTCGAGGAAGCGGCCGACGGTGCGCAGGCGCTCGAGAAGGTCAAGCGGCGGGTGCCCGATCTGATGGTGCTCGACCTGATGCTGCCGGGGATGCCGGGCTTGCAGGTATGTCGCCAGATGCGCGCCGAGCGCGAAACGGCGCATCTGCCGATCCTGATCGTCACCGCCAAGGGTACTGAAGTTGATAAGGTGCTCGGGCTCGAGATGGGCGCCGACGACTACGTCGTGAAGCCGTTCAGTCCGCGCGAGCTGGTCGCACGCGTCAAGGCGCTGCTGCGTCGCGCAAATCCGCTCTCAGAGCCGGATTCCGGCGGCGGCGCGTACGAGAAGGGGCGGCTGCGGATGGACTTCGGCACCTACCAGGTGTTCGTCGATACCAAGCGGCGGGAGCTTGCGCTGCGGGAATTCGAACTGCTGAAATTCTTCGTGCAACATCCGATGCGGGTATATACGCGCGAACAACTGCTCGACATGGTGTGGGGGCGCGACACGTTCGTCGAACCGCGGACCGTCGACGTACACGTGCGGCGCCTGCGCCAGCATATCGAGCGCGATGACGCCAATCCGGAATTGATCCTCACGGTGCGAAGCGTGGGATATCGCTTCAACCCCGAAGCGCTTGGATAGATCACCGACTGCCGGGCTTTTCGCAGCGATAGGAATCGGTCTCGCGCCCGCGGCTATATTCCTGGTGGTGCTCGCCGCCGGCGGCGCAGCATCGCCGGTGTGGGTCGTCATTGTAATCGTGCTGGGACTCGCGTTGGGCGCGATTGGGGCTCGCGCGATCGGACGATCTTTATCGCGGCGCGCGGAGCGGCTCGACGCGCTCGCGGCTGCGCTGCAAGAGCGGCGTCCGCCGCCTCATGTGCTGCCCGAAGGAAGCGACGCGATGGGCCGCGCGGAGCATCATCTGCTCGACGCTGCCGACGCGATCGTCGCCGACGTTGACTCGCTGGCCGAGCAGCGCGACGAATTCGAGGCGATTCTGCGGAGCATGGCCGAGGCAGTCGTCGTGACCGGCGCGCGCGGGGAGGTGATCCTGCTTAATGGATCAGCGCGCCGCATCTTCGCTCTCGGAGCCGACACAGACTATCGCGACCGGCCGTTTGTCGAGCTGTGCCGCGACCCGCGGCTGCAGGAGTTTGCCGGGCGCTCGATGCAATCGGCGGGTAATGATGTCGTGAGCGCGTCGATTATGATCCAGAATCCCGCGCCGCTTCACGTCAGCGCCAGTGCGGCGCAGATTCGCACCTCGCGCGGCGCGGCATGGGTGTTTGTCTTTCACGACATCACGCAGCTGAAAGCATACGAGACGCTGCGCGCCGATTTTATCTCGAATCTCACACACGAGCTGCGCACGCCGCTGAGCGCGCTCTACGGCTATGCCGAAACGCTCATTCGAGGGGTGGACGATCAAGAGACCTCGATGCGCTTTCTCGGAATTATCGAGCGGCAGGCGCGACGGCTGGCGCGTCTGCTCGACGACCTGGTCTCGCTGTCGGATTTGGAGCGCGGGCTGACGCCGCTGAAAATCGAGCAGCTCGAGCCGTCGCGGGTGCTGTCCGAGGCGGCGGAGTTGATGCAGGAGACGGCGGGCAAGCGCGGCTTGCGCCTCTCAGTAAATTGCCCCGACGGCTTGCCGAAAGTGGCCGGCGACCGCGACCGGTTGCATCAGGTGATGCTCAACCTGATCGACAACGCGATCAAATACACGCCGCGCGAGGGGCGCGTGACGGTCGAGGCGCGCGAAGCATCGGACTCCAATGGCGCGGGCGCGAAGCCGGGCGTCGCGCTGGTCGTCGTCGATACCGGCGAGGGGATTCCGGCGGCGGATATCCCGCGCCTGACGGAGCGATTCTATCGCGTCGATCGCGCGCGCTCGCGCGAGCTCGGCGGCACCGGGCTGGGGCTGGCGATCGTCAAGCATATCGTGCAGTTGCATCATGGGGCGTTGAGGATTGAGAGCAAGGTGCATGAAGGGACGACAGTGTCGGTGTGGATTCCGACGGCGCAGAATGAATCAAAATATCACCTGCGCGGTGGGCGGCAGGGGTGACCCCTGCACCCAGTGTTCATACGGCGAACAGGCGCGTAGCGCCTGTTCGAAAAGGTCAAATGGGAAGATGGTTTGGGCTGGACATGTGGGTGGCGATTTTGTATTAAATAGCTACCTACAGTAGAACTGACTGGTTTGACACTTCTCCAGACCAGTCAGTTGCGGGCCGGCGGACACTTCTCCCGCCGGCCCGCTTTTTATTCAAGCAAAAGCTAACGACTTGCTCGCGGCGCTGTGATGTGAAAATTTCTAGGGTTCGGATGCGCCATTAGCTCAGTGGATTAGAGCGGATGACTACGGATCATCAGGTCGGGGGTTCAAGTCCCTCATGGCGCACCATTCTTATCGATCCTGCTTGTCTCGCCGTCTGATTCCAATCGCCCTAATCCCCTCGCCCGTTCGTCGGGAGAGGGTGAGGGTGAGGGACAATTGTGCGGCGCAGATGTCTGTTGCGCCGCACATCTTACCGTGAGAAATTCACATCCTCACCGGGCAATCGACTGGCGGCGATATCGTCGGCGCTTTCGACTCCGTCTCGTCCTAGCGACTCAGGACGTATGAATCCCCATTGCTTTGATAGAAGGCCGGATCCCCCACGGGTAGTATCGGAAGACGCTCGATATAACCGCCGCTGTAATAGATGAGGAGAACTATTCCATTTGCCGGCCGCATGACCAGCGCGCGAAGACCTTGATCGGTGGTCGGGTAATAGCCATTGTCGGAATAGTAACGACCCAGCGCCATTTGGAGCTCGGCGATATCGGCCTTTGCCTTGGTGCGCTTGGCCTTGTCGGAGGCGCCCCGTATGCTCTGCACGACAATCGTCGTCAGCAGACCCACGACCAGAATAGGCACCATGATATCGATGCAAGTGAATTTGTGCTGACTGTGTCGGCCTGACCTCATCGCAGTTACGGAAGTAGACGAGGATGGTCAGGTTTTGTTTCAAAGCGCTGTCCTTTGCGCCGCGCATTCGGAGTCTCAGTAAATTCGGTCCCTTCCCCGAGAGTTAAAGACGAGGATCCTCGCCTCCCCATCCTCGCCTCCCCACGTTCGTCGGGGGAGGCCGACGCGCGTCTTCGCGCGGCGGGTGGGGGGACAATAGCTTTCTGGATTTTGCGCCTTACTAGCGATGCGTCGGAATGTGCGGCGTCGGACAATTGCCGCACAATTGTCCCGGAGTGGAGCCCAGATTCACCCGTGCTCGACTGTTGTGCGTGCGCTGGTGTAACCATCGGACGGGAGCATCTCTATGTCAGTAGCGAAGGACTTGTCGGTGCGGTATCGGGTTGATGATGGGCGGAAGTTTCGGTTGAAGGACTTTGATACTGGCGATAATGGCGGGATGTCTAAGAAGCATGCTGAGAAGGAGTTGCCGCGCGGGATTGAGCGGCTGGTTGATTTGCAGAGCAAGCTTTATGCGCAGGACCGGTGGGCGATTCTGTTGATTTTCCAGGCGATGGACGCGGCCGGTAAGGATGGCGTTATCAAGCATGTGATGTCGGGGGTCAATCCGCAGGGATGCGAGGTGTTTTCGTTCAAGCAGCCTTCGACCGAGGAACTCAATCACGACTTCATGTGGCGCGCCACCAAGCGTGCTCCCGAGCGCGGGCGAATCGGAATCTTCAACCGGTCATATTACGAGGAGGTGCTGGTCGTCCGCGTGCACAAGGAATTGCTTGAGCATGAGCGGATCCCCCGCTCCTTGATTACGAAGAGTGTGTGGGACGAACGCTTTGCCGATATCAATGCGTACGAAAAATACCTGTCGCGCAACGGCGTCGTCATCCGGAAGTTTTTTCTTAACCTGTCCAAGGACGAGCAGAAAAAGCGGTTCCTGAGCCGGCTCGACGAGCCTCGGAAGAACTGGAAATTTTCCGAGGCCGATATTGCGGAGCGGGCGCGATGGAAAGACTACATGACCGCCTACGAGGAAATGATCCAGAACACGGCGACGGCGCATGCGCCCTGGTATGTCGTGCCGGCGGACAAGAAATGGTACACGCGGCTGGTGGTGGCCGCTGCGATCGTTCACGCGCTCGAGGATCTCAATCTGCGTTATCCAGTCGTCAGCGCCGCCATGCGCAAGGGATTGAAAGCTGCGCGGAGTGCGCTCGAGCATGAAGGCCGTCACTGAGCCGGGCGCAGGCGAGTCCGACGCAGCAGAGTCGCGCGAGCCTCTACCGCCGCTCGAGCTGTTCGATTCGGCGCAATCGTGGAAGATGGTCGCGGCTGCATTCGTCGCGCTGTTCGCGGTGTACGGGGTCGCCTACAGCTTCGGTGCGTTCTTCAAACCGATGGCGGCGGAGTTCGGCGCGCGGCGCGGCGCGACCTCGGCGGTATTCTCGATCACGGTGCTGGTGTGGTGCGTGCTGGGGCCATTGACGGGGCATCTGTCGGATCGCTTCGGCCCGCGAATCGTAGTGGCGACCGGCGCGGTCGGGATGGGTGTGGGCCTCGCGCTGACGTCGATGATCGATCGCTTGTGGCTCGGATACATCAGCTACGGACTCGGAGTCGGCATCGGCGTGGCATGCGCGTATGTACCGATGGTGGCGGTGGTCGGCGGGTGGTTTCTCAGACGGCGCAACACTGCGCTTGGAATCGCGGTGGCGGGAATCGGATTCGGCACGGTCTGCGGCGCGCCGATCGCGGCCGCATTGATTGCTCATTTTGGGTGGCGCGCGACGTATGTCGTGTTTGCGATTGCGAGCACGGTGATTCTGCTCGGATGCGCGTGGATCGCCGAGCGGCCTCCGGTGCACGTCACGGTGTCTCGAATTCAGCTTCGCGACGCGCTGCGGAGTCCCGTATTCGGCTTCCTGTATGCGTCGTCGGTGACGGTATCGACAGTGATTTTTGTGCCGTTGGTCTATCTGCCATCGTTTGCGCATGACCACGGCGCGAGCGAGTTTGCCAGCGCGGCGCTGGTCGGGATAATCGGAGCGTCGAGCGTCGCGGGACGGATGGGTCTCGGCAGTATGGCGGATCGCGCGGGCGTGGTGCGGCTCTACCAGGCGAGCTTTTTGGTGCTAGCGCTCAGTTATGGGCTGTGGCTGGTTGCGGCGTCATATCCAATGATGGTGGTATTCGCGATCGTGATGGGCGCGGGCTACGGCGGTTATGTCGCGCTGTCGCCGGCGGTGGTCGCGCATTTGTTCGGGACGCAGAGGATGGGGACGGTGCTTGGCGCGCTCTACACGAGCGGTGGGATTGGCGCGATGGCGGGGCCGCCGATGGTGGGGATGATTATCGATCGCACGGGGAGTTACCGGCCTGCGATTGCTGCGGCGATGGTGATTGCGATGGGTTCGTTCGCGCTGTTGATTCCGCTGGGGCGGTACGACGAGCCGAAAAGACAGTAGGACGGAATTTATTCCGTCATAGGAAACACGCTACTTGACGATCGACAGAATAAATTTCGTCCTACTTGGGCTAGGCTCGTGATTTATCCTTTCGGCAACCCTAGTACTCGCTCGCCGATAATATTGTGCTGAATCTGATTGGTCCCGGCGTAAATCGTCGGGCCGCGCGCTGCGAGCATTCTAAACGACCACTTGCCTTTATCGACCGCGAATGGCGCGTTGAATTCGAGTTGGCTGTACGGCCCCAAAAGCTCCATCGCGTACAGCGCAATCTTGAGGCCAAGTTCCGTGCCGCACAGTTTCATCATCGAGCCTTCCGGCCCCGGCGGCATCCCCTTCAACTGACGCGTGAGTTGCCGATAGCCGGTGTATCGCAATGCGAGCGCTTCGGCCGCGAACTCTGCGCAGCGCTGCCGCACGCTCGAATCGTCCCACGCGTTGCTGCCGTTGCGCGGGATTCGCTTCGCGAGGCGCGCCAGCTCGTGCACTTCGCCGAGATATCCTTCGCCGCCGCCGCTGCCGCGCTCGAACATCAGCGTGGTCATCGCGACCTGCCAGCCGTTATTGCGCTCGCCGACGATATTTTTCTTCGGCACACGCACGTCCTCGAAGAAAACTTCGTTGAAGCCCTTGCCGCCGGTCATCTGCACCAGCGGACGCACGGTGACGCCGGGGCTGTGCATATCGATCAACAGGTAGCTGATTCCCTTATGCTTGGGCGCGTCGGGATCGGTGCGCACCAGCGCGAAAATCATGTCGGCATGCTGCGCCATCGAGGTCCAGACTTTCTGCCCGTTGACGACAAAGTCGTCGCCGTCATCAATCGCGCGCGTCTGCACCGACGCGAGATCGGAACCCGACCCCGGCTCCGAGTATCCCTGGCACCATACTTCTTCGCCCTTCAAAATTTTCGGGATATGATTTCGCTTCTGCTCCTCGGTCCCCCAATGCATCAGCGTCGGACCGAGCAGGCTGATTCCCATTCCGATCATCGGCTCGTTAAGCCCGAGCCGGCCGAGTTCTTCGCGATAGATCAGCCGCTGCATGACGGTGGCGCCGCGCCCGCCGTATTCCTTGGGCCAATTCACCGCGACCCAGCCGCCCTCGTTGAGCTTCTTATGCCAGTTGACGCGCGCCTCCCAGTCGCCCGCGCCCTCGTCGGCCATGATATTGCTCGGCGGCGGCGCGAATTTTTTGTTGGCTTCGAGCCATGCGCGCACTTCGCTGCGAAATGATTCATCTTCGGGTGTGTAGTTGAAATCCATGCGGTCCTAATACCTCGAGTAAGTGTGAAAAAACCTAACCCCTAACCCCTTCCCATAGTGGGAAGGGGAAATGGAGTTGCGGAAGTGCGTTGCGGTCCTATCCCCCTCACCCCCTTTCCGGGACGGAAAGGGGGAACAGACAGAAGCCATTTCGGATCTTCAATCATCCTTTCGGCAGTCCGAGGACGCGCTCGCCGATAATATTATGTTGTATCTGATTGCTGCCCGCCGCAATCGTGCCGCCGCGCGCCGCCAGCATCCGGAACGACCACTTACCCTTGTCGATCGCAAACGGCGCCTTGTACTCGATTTGGCTGTACGGTCCGAGCAGCTCCATCGCGAACAATTGAATCCGCATGTTCAGTTCGGTGCCGCATAGCTTCATCATCGAGCCTTCCGGCCCCGGCGGCATTCCCTTGAGCCGCCGCGTCAGCTGCCGATATCCGGTGTAGCGCAGCGCCATCGCCTCGCAGGCGAACTCGGCGATTTTCTGCCGCACGCTGCCGTCATCCCACGCGGTCGCGCCGTTGCGCGGCAACGATTTCGCCAGCGCCGCCAGCTCGCGCACTTGTGACATCCCGCCGCGGTCGCCGCCGCCGCCCGAGCGCTCGAACATCAGCGTTGTGATTGCGACTTGCCATCCCTGGTTTTTCTCGCCGACCAGATTTTTCTTCGGCACCCGCACGTCTTCGAAAAAAACTTCGTTGAATCCCTTGTTGCCGGTGATTTGCACCAGCGGACGCACGGTCACGCCGGGGCTGTGCATATCGACCATCAGGTAGCTGATCCCCTTATGCTTGGGCGCGTCGGGATCGGTGCGCACCAGCAAAAAGATCCAGTCGGCGTGCTGCGCGATCGACGTCCAGACTTTCTGTCCATTGACGACGAAGTAGTCGCCGTCCTCGACCGCACGCGTCTGCAGCGACGCCAAATCGGATCCCGATCCTGGTTCCGAATATCCCTGGCACCAGATTTCTTCCGCCTTCATGATCGGCGGGATGAAACGCTGCTTCTGCTCCTCGGTCCCCCAATGCAACAGCGTCGGCCCGAACAGGCTGATCCCCATCCCGATCATCGGCGCCGAGACGCCCGCGCGCCCCAGCTCTTCGCCATAGACGATATTCTGCAGGACGCCCGCGCCGCGGCCGCCATATTTCTCCGGCCAGCTCGGCGCGAGCCAGCGGCCCTCGGCCATCTTCTTCGCCCATCGCTTCTGCTGCTCGAATTCGCCGCGGCCCTCGGCCATTCCGATCGTGGTCTCGCCCATATGCGGCGCGAACTGCTTGTTGGCGTCGAGCCACGCGCGAAACTCCATCCGGAACGCTTCATCTTCGGGATTGAAATTGAAATCCATCGCGCATTTCTCCTGGCACGGCTCGAAGGCCTGTACCGGCTGTGACGGTCACCCCACTAGACCGCTCCGCGCCTGAACTTAAAACATTAGCCGTCCACTCTGCAAAGGCTGGCTGATGCTCCCGCGCCCGGCTAAATCATAGGCTATGCCGCAGCCGAAAAATCTCGCGCCGAATCTCTGGATCGTCGATCAGCCCGACTTTACTACCGGCATCGCAAAGATCGGGACGCGGATGACGGTGATCAAGCTCGACAGCGGCGGCCTGTTCCTACATTCGCCGACTAAGCTCGACGACGAAACCAAGCGGTCGCTCGACGCACTTGGCGACGTTTACGCAGTAGTGGCACCGTCGCGAGCGCATCATCTGTTTGTCGACGACTATTTGAAGACCTGGCCGACTGCGAAATTGTACGGACCGCCCGGGCTGGTCGGCGACATTCCGGACTTCAGAGCTCGCTTCGGCGCGCGACGCGATCTGAAACTCGACGCGGTTTTAGGCGACGAACCACAAGCCGAATGGGCCGGCGAGATCGATCAGCATCTCTTCAAGGGCGCGACCGGTTTGAACGAGGTGGTATTTTTTCATCGCCCGACCCGCACAGCGATTTTCACCGATCTGGTCTTCAACGTGCCGGCGGATTTCAAGGATGCGCGCATCTTCTACACGATTGTCGGCGGACGCGGCCACTTCGGACCGCATCGCCTCGTGCGATTGGTGATACGCGACCGCAAGGCCGCGCGCGAATCGGTCGCGAAAATCCTCGAATGGGACTTCGACCGCGTGATCGTAACCCACGGCGACGTCCTGGAATCCGGCGGCAAAGCAAAATTCGCGGAAGCGTTCTCGTATCTGTGAAAACGTCGCGCGCACGCGCGAGGAACCCAACCCCTAACCCCTTCCCGCGCGGGAAGGGGAACCGGATTTGAGACAACTATTCCGCCACGTCCCAACCCCCTCACCCCCTTTCCCGCGGGAAAGGGGGAACAGAAAAGAATGACACAGGAAAGATAACTTGGGAGCGAAATGTCGTCCTCGACGTTTCGCGATTTCTTTCACTGGGTGCAGGGGTCACCCCTGCCGCGGAAGTGTGAAACCCGCGGAGGGTTTCACGTTAGATTAAGTGATCTCCCCTCCCACCGCGTTTGACAATACTTTCCCGATTGCGGAGAGTCGGACATTGACAATGATTTTGAATCTCAAGATCGATCTTCCGGACGACATCTTCGACCCCAAACTTACCGAGTCCGACTTTGCTGACCGCGTCCGCGAGCTGGCGGTTCTCGAGCTCGTGCGGCTCAAGCGTCTGCATGAGCATGAAGCAAAGGAGATGCTCGCGCTCGAGCGCTACGAGCTGGTCGATCGGATGAAAGCCGCGGGTATCGCGCCGACCGAGGACCTCTTCGCCGAAATCAAGGGCGAGCTGAACAAGGCGATCGACTCGAAACGCGCTGGCCATAAATCTCAAAAACCAAAAGGATAATCGCATGCGCCTGCTGCACACGATGCTTCGCGTCAACAACCTCGACGAATCGCTCAAGTTCTACTGCGACCAGCTCGGGATGAAACTCCTGCGCAAGCACGATTTCCCCGGCGGAGAGTTCACCCTCGCCTTCGTCGGCTACGGCGACGAAAAGGAAAACGCGGTCATCGAGCTGACCTGGAATTGGGGCACTTCGAAATACGACCTCGGCACCGCCTACGGACACGTCGCCCTCGGCGTCGATGACATTTACAAAACTTGCGCCGACCTGAAGCAAAAGGGCGTCAAGGTCGTGCGCGAGCCCGGCCCGATGAAGCACGGCACCACACCGATCGCGTTCATCGAGGATCCCAACGGCTACAAGATCGAACTGATCCAGCAAAAGTAAGCGCCGCGCGGCCGGCGTCGAACGATTGGGGAGATTTGGTTTGCTATGAAAGCAGCGGTCTTCAAAAAAAGAGACGAGATGGCCGTCATCGACGTGCCGAATCCGATCGCAGGCGTCGGCGAAGTCGTGCTCAAAGTTCACAATTGCGGAATCTGCGGATCCGACCTGCACGCGGTCCAGTACGGAATCGGGATGGCGACGGACACCGTGATGGGCCACGAATTCTGCGGCGAGATTTTTTCAGTGGGCGCGGGCGTCAACGAATATCAGCTTGGGGATCGAGTCACCTCGCTGCCATACTTCTCATGCGGCACCTGCACCTGGTGTGAGCGCGACGACGCGATGCATTGTTCGCGCTTGCGCAGCCTCGGTCTCGGCCAGCTCCCCGGCGCATATGCCGAGTTCGTCGCATGTAGCGCCGCCAGCCTGCTCAAACTCCCGGCCAACGTCAGCTCGCGCGCCGGCGCGCTGGTCGAGCCGCTCTCGGTCGGCCTCCACGGCGTCAATCACGCGGCGATCGAGCCCGGGATGGGAGTAGTCGTGATGGGCGCCGGGCCGATCGGCCTCTCCACTTTGATTTGGGCCAAAGCCAAGGGCGCCAGCGCCGTCGTCGTGTCGGAACTCGCGCCCGGCCGCACCGAGCTTGCGATGAAACTCGGCGCCACCGCGGTCGTGAATCCGACCGAAGCCGATCCCGCCGAAGCGGTGAAATCGATCACTGGCCGCGGTCCCGAAGTTGTCTTCGAATGTATCGGCGTAAAATCCACGCTCGGCGCCGCCATCGGGATGGTCGCGCGTCACGGCCAGGTCATCGTCATCGGCGTCTGCATGGAGGCCGACAGCATCTACCCGCTCACCTGTGTGATGAAAGAAGTGCAAATCAATTTCGCGCTCGCCTACACTCGCGGCGAATTCCAGGAAACCATCGACGCGCTCTCGAGCGGCACCATCGATGCGACTCCGATGATCACCGACGTCATCAACGTCGACCAGGTTCCCGACATGTTCGCCGCTCTGAAACGCCCCGGCACGCGAGCCAAAGTAATGGTAGAGTTCCCGCATTAACATTTTTCTGCTTTGCCGATCCGCGCAAAGCGGCGCTATAGTCGGCAAAACTCGACGGAGAGGTTAAATCGATGTCGCAACAGCAACTCCAGCAGATAATCCAGATGCTCAAAGCGCAACCCATAGCCGGTCGTCCCACAGTCCAGGAGACGCGCGCGAACTTCGAGCAGATGACAAAACTGTTTCCGCTCGCCGCCGACGTCAAGTGCGAGCCGGTGAATGCTGGCGGCGTCAAATCAGAATGGGTGACGGCGCCCGGTGCCGACGCGAACCGCGCGGTGCTTTATCTGCACGGCGGCGGCTACGTGATCGGCTCGATCAATACGCATCGCGATCTTGCGTCACGAATTTCGCGCGCGGCCAAAGCGCGCGTGCTGTTAATCGATTACCGGCTCGCGCCCGAACATCCGTTTCCTGCGGCGGTCGAAGATAGCGTCGCGGCGTATCGATGGATGCTCGCGCAGGGACTCAAGCCCTCGCGCATCGCGGTTGCAGGCGACTCGGCCGGCGGTGGCCTGACCGTTGCAACGCTGGTTGCGATTCGCGATGCCAAGTTGGCGGTCCCGGCCGCGGGTGTGTGCTTGTCGCCGTGGATCGATCTCGAAGGCGTCGGCGATTCGATGAAGTCGAAGGCGTCGGTCGATCCGATGGTACAGAAGGAAGCGCTGCTCGAAATGGCCAAGCATTACCTCAACGGCCAGGATGCGCGCAGTCCGCTCGCCGCGCCCCTCTATGCCGACCTCGCGGGACTGCCGCCGTTGCTGGTCCAGGTCGGCACCGCGGAAACTCTGCTCGACGACTCGACCCGGCTGGCCGAGCGCGCGCGCAAGGCCGGTGTGAAGGTCACGCTCGAGCCGTTCGAAAATATGATTCACGTCTTCCAGGTTTTCGCGCCGATGCTCGACGAGGGTCAGCAGGCGATCGATAAGATCGGGGAGTTCGTCCGCGCCAACGCCGCGTAAGACCGGATCGTCCATCGGCGAACGCATCGCGGCGCTGGACTGGGATCGCATCGAGCGCGATCTCGACGCCCACGGCTATGCGACCACCGGCAAAATTTTGCGCACCGCCGAATGCGCACAATTGATCTCGCTGTATCCGGATCGCGATCGCTTTCGCAGCCGCGTCGTGATGGAGCGTCATAGCTACGGCGTCGGCGAGTACAAGTACTTCGCGCGCCCGATGCCGCCGCTGGTCGAGGATCTCCGCGTCGCGATGTATCCCAAGCTCGCGCCGACGGCCAATCTGTGGGCCGATCGAATGCGCTCGCGCGATTCTTATCCACCGACGCTCGCGGAATTTCTGAAAGTCTGCGCCAATCATGGACAGACCCGTCCGACGCCGCTGATCCTTCGCTACGAAGACGGCGGCTACAACTGCCTGCATCAGGATTTGTACGGCGAGGTCGCCTTCCCGCTTCAATTCACCTGCGCGCTCAGCCGCCGCGGCCGCGACTTCGATGGCGGCGAGCTATTGCTCGTCGAGCAGCGGCCGCGGGCCCAATCGCGCGGCGAAGCAATCGCACTCGACTGTGGCGAGGGAATAATTTTCGCCAATCGCTACCGCCCCGCAGCCGGCGCAAAGGGATTCCATCGCGTGAACCTTCGTCACGGCGTCAGCACAGTTAAATCAGGGGTGCGCTATGCGATGGGCGTCATCTTCCACGACGCCGCGTGATTGCGCCTACGGATGGTCGTCGGCCGGACACTTGCCGTCGCCGCACGCGCAAGAGGCGCCCTCGTTGTCGGTGAGGTATTTGCTGCAGAAGTCGTCACACGGGCTCCGGTTGTCGTCGGTGCCGTAGAAGCCTTTGCACCCGGCCGCCGCGGTTGGCGTCTTCGGGTTGCTGAAGTCGGCGTGACGATCAATGTCCGCCGCAAACGCGAGCCCCACCACCGCGGTCGCAAACAGTCCTGACAGTATGATCTTACGCATTCGAATCGTCCCCTAAGCACGAAGCCCCCAAGCCGCGTGCAAATATGCTTTGACCGTATCAACCCCCTCCCTCATTCACAAACTGACTCTCGCCGCGGTCAAGCGGCGCCGCGAGATTTCACCGCTTGTTGTCCTCTAAATAACAGACTGCTAGGTTGCTTTCCGAAATCGAAGCGCGAATTTCACAAGGGGAATTTCCAAATGCACCAGCGCTTACTAGTTTTGATCCTTTTCCTATCGACCACAGTCGCGGCGTGCGCGTCGAATACCGCGTCCGGCGGGGCCGTCGGCGGTTCCTCCGACGTCAAGGTACTCAACGGATGCCGCGTCGATCCCGCACGCATCTGCGACAGCATTCGCGGTCAAAACGTCACCATGTCCGGTACCGGCCTACAAGCCGACTCGCGGTATGTCGAGCAAAATACCGCGCGCACAGCGAGTATTCAGGTCCCGGTAAACAAGGCCAACGGCGACGAAATTTTCGAAGTCGAATGCGGGATGAACACGCTGAACCAGTCAGTAAGCTGGGCGCATATTAAAACCGGGCCGACAGTCACCGACGACGACGCCAAGTACCTGCGCGCCCGGGGTTACTGTTCGGAGCCGTAACTAACCTCATGCGATGCTTGAAGTTTGGATTTTTGCCGGTCCTGGCCGCGCTCCTACTGACGCTTCCGGCCGGAGCGCAGCCACCTGAACCCTCAGCGTCCCCAGGTGTGCCGCCCGACTTTGCCGCGAGTGCGAATGCCCGGGTCAATTACTATCGCGCGATGGCGAAACTGCCGCCGATCGTCAATGACCCGGTGATCAGCGCCGGCGCGCTCAATCACGCGCGCTATCTCGTCAAGAACGGCATCGCCGGCGGCGACATCGTGATCGGCCAGCAGAACATTCATTTTCAAATCCCGCAGGACAGTTTCCGATGGGAAGATAAGGGCAAGCCCTATTTCACCGATGACGGCGCGTCCGCCGGCATGGGAGCGGTAATTGTGTCCGCGCCACAAATCAATTTGAGCGGCGCGGAATTCGTCGACCGCCTGATGACGATGCCGCTCAGCGGGTTGATTCCGATGGTGCCGCAATTCTCGATCGTTGGACTCGGCGCTTATTGCGATCCGGGGCAATGCGCGATCGTGATTCCGGGCCGCTGGGCGCTGGCCAAGCCGGTCCGCATCGCGCTGTACGACGGACCCGCCAGCGATCGAATGTGGAACCCGAATCTCGGACTCATTCCGCTGGAAAAGGGACGCTTGCGCACGCCCGTCGAGTTTCCGCCCGACAATGCCACCGTCAACCTGCAATCGTTCGCCGGCGTGGACTATCCCGATCCGTTGTCCTCATGTCCCGGCTACAAAGCTCCGACCGGCGCTCCAATCTCGATTCAACTCGGCGAAGGATACGGACCCGACGGGAGCCTCGAGGTATCGTCGGACGTAGTCACCCGCGACGGCGCCGAGCTCGACACGTGCCTGATCACCGCGGCGTCATACGTCGGCCGCGACGCCGAGCAGACCGAGGTTGGCAAAGCGAGACTCGAACGAATCGGCGCTGCGGTAATCCTCCCGCGCGAACCGCTGGCGCCGGGCAACTATAAAGTCGCCCTGAAAGAATCCGAAAAGCTCTACCAGTGGAGCTTCACAGTCGCGGCCCCTGCCGCTCCGGCAACTCCTCCTGCCGCCGCAACCTCCGCCAGGCAGCCGATGACCTGGTAGCACCGGGTGTGTAGCGCCTCAACGCGATCCTGAGGCTAATAAAAACATTATCCACATTGTTACGCGCATTATACTTTACTGTGACCGCGTTTCGTGGCAGTGTCGCGCGAACGCAAAATTTGTATGCTGCTGCAACTCACCGCTTCCGCTTACTTCGACTTTCTACAACAATTTGCATCTCTTGCCCGCGACCCTATCGGCTACGGCTTCGGTGTGCCGCGCGGCGACGGCCGTCCGATCCTGCTGATTCCCGGATTCACCGCCGGCGACTGGTCGCTCGGCACGCTCGCGCGATGGCTCGGGAGGGTTGGATACAAGCCATACCTGTCCGGAATCGATCTCAACGTCGGATGCCCGCGGCGCAAAGTCGAGCTGGTCGGATGGCGCGTCGAGAAGATCGCGCGGGAAACGGGACAACGCGTGACGATTATCGGGCACAGCCTCGGCGGGGTGCTTGCGCGCGCAATTGCCGCGTCAAATCCAGCGATAGTGCGCGAAGTGATCGCGCTCGGATCACCGATTCGCAACGGATGGACCGGGGTACACGATCAAATGCGTCCGACGCTCGAGGCGATCCAGTCGTTCTGGCAGACGTTTTCCAGCGCTCCTGAAAATTGCGGGACGATGGAGTGCTCGTGCGGTATTGCGCAGGCAGTGTTCGCACCGATTCCGCCGCGCTGCCGCTTCAGCGCGATCTACACGCGCCGCGACGAGGTCGTGCAATGGGAAGCGTGCATCGACGACCAGGCGTCCAACTACGAAGTGCCGGGATTGCACGTGAGCCTGATCGTCAATCGCGAGGTTTTTCGGCTGCTCGCCACGATCCTGGCCGGCGCCGAAGTCGAGACCGCCGCCGCTTGAACCTTTCCCACCTGTAGTTAGTATTCATCATTGATATTCGACGACGAGGAGATTCCGACGTGGCATCAGTTCGCGATTTCGCCCAAACCAAAGATGGGCTCAAACTTCGCTACGAAATTCGAGGCAACGGCGAACCGGTCGCGCTGATCATGGGATTCAGCGGTTCGGGCCGCGGATGGGGCGAGGCGTTCCTCAAGCAGATGGAGGCGCGATTCAAGATTTTCGTGATCGACAATCGCGGCACCGGCGAGAGCGACAAGCCGGACGCCGAGTTCACGCTCGGCGACCTAGCGGCGGATATCGCGGCGGTGCTGGATCATGCGAAGACGCCGCGCGCGCATATTTTTGGAATCTCAATGGGCGGGATGATCGCGCAGGAATTCGCGCTTAAGTATCCGGAGCGCACGCGCGGGCTGGTGCTCGGATGCACCAACTGCGGCTCGAGTCATTCGGTGCCCGCGGATCCGGCGGCGATCGCCAACCTGATCCCGGCGCCCGGGATGGATCCGATCGAGCAGGCGCGGCGCGCATTTTCGGTTGCATGCGGAAAGGCATTTCTGAATTCGGAAGCGGGGCAGGTGATTCTCACCCAGGCAATCGCGGAGATGGGCAACTATCCGGTGACGCCGATGCATACCTTCATGCGGCAGGGTCAGGCGATTGGCGGGTTCGACAGTTTTGCACGGCTTGGACAAATCAAGTCGCCGACATTAATTATTCATGGGGACGACGATTCGATCGTGCCGTATCCGAACGCGGACGTTCTACAAGGCGCGATCGCGGGATCGAAAAAACATACGCTCAAGGCCGCTGGTCACATGTTTTTCTGGGAAGTGCCCGACGAAACCGTGCGCGTCGCGGGCGACTTCCTGGCTGCGGTGAAGTAACCGCCGGAGATTCAATATGGCGAACTATGAAACCGTCATTTACGAAAAGGTTGAGGACAAGATCTATCGGCTGACGCTGAACCGTCCTGAAAAACTCAACGCGCTGTCGCAAAAACTGCTCAAGGAACTCGATTCGGTGATGGACGAGTACGAATCGAACGCCGACGCCAGCGTGCTGATAATCCGCGGCGCCGGGCGTGCGTTCTCGGCGGGCTACGACTTGCAAGGCACGCAGCATCCGGAGTCGAAGTTCACCGTCACCAGCGATCGGATGGGACTACATAAGACGATCGAACGATGGCAGCGGCTATGGGCGATTAACAAACCGACTATCGCGCAGGTACACGGCTACTGCCTGGCGGGCGGCACCGAATTCGTCGGGCACTGCGATATCGTTTTTGCCAGCGAGGATGCGCAATTCGGGCATCCGGCGGGCCGGTCGCTTGGGATTCTGCCGACGATGTCGATGTGGCCGGTGCTGATGGGTCCGCGCAAGACCAAGGAATATTTTTTCACCGGCGACTACATGTCGGCGAAAGAAGCGCTCGAATGGCACCTGGTGAATCGCGTCTTTCCGAAAGACAAGCTCGAGGAAGAGACGATGAACTACGCGCGCCGGGTCGCGATGGTGCCGGCGGAGTTGCTGATGCTGCACAAGGCGGCGGTGAATCGCTATCTCGATATCCTCGGGATTCGCGCGGCGGAGCAGTCAGCGGCGGATATCGACGTGATAGCCCACCAGACGGATACGGTGAAGGACTGGATGAAGGCGAGCCGCGAGAAAGGTCTAAAGGGCGCGCTGACCGAGCGCGATCGCCCGTTCGCGAAGAAGTCTTAGGGATAGGATTCGGGGAAGAACCAGGCAAGAGGAGAGCTAGAGAACAATGATCAAACGTGCGTTGATGGGGGCAGCTGCTATTTTGGCGGTCGCGTGCAATACCGGATCGCCTCCGGGGAGCGCTACAAATACGGTCGGCGGGGCAGACATAGTTGGATCGACACAAACCAAGCTGGCGACGAAGGCCAGGAGTCTTTCGCTCGATCCGGGCAAGAAGGTGCAAGCGGGACAGGTGGCGATCGCCGACGTGATAACCTACGGCGGTCCGAAGGTCACGATCACCGCGCCCGACGGTTGGCAATTGATTCGCGACGACTCCACTCCAACCACGCGGCAATCGCTGTACTGGCATACGATCGCGGCCAACGACAGCACGCCGACCTGGAACTTCAGCGCGCCGGTCGATGCGCAAGGCGCGATCGTGTTGCTGGACAACGTCGCGCCGACAGCGCCGGTGGATATGAGCAATGCCAAGACCGGCACCGGCGGCGACGTGAAGTCCACCGCCTTGACGACTACCGCGGATGGCGACCTGGTGCTGATTTTCAAAGCGACGGATTTTTCGAACGCGCCACTTACAGCGCAGACTCCGAACGACATGACCGCGGTGGTGGCGAAACAGGATACGCCGCAACAATACTGGATACTTGCCTACTGGCAAGGCCAGAACGGCGCAACCGAGGAAACCGAGTTCAGTTTCCCGCAGCTGTTTAACTGGGTGGCCGCGCAAGTAGCGATCAAGCATGGGTCGCACTGACCCGCGCACGCTCGCGGCGGGTCCTGCCCTGGCGACCAGCCGTCAGTTCCTCGCGGCGGCGGTCACCGTCGTGGTCGTGGGATACGCAGTCGTCCTCGAGCAACGATGGGATCTGACTCGGATCGACTGGATAGCATTGATCCTGGCAGTCGGAGCGCTCGCCTATTCGTACTGGCTGCCGGACTCACAGCGGTTTATCGCCGAGAGGGTTACAAGGCGCGACGAGTTGTTCTCGCAATTCGCGGTCTTCGTACTATTCCTGGCGTTTTACTCGATAACGGCAGGCTCGGACACCAATCCCTTTAACGCGCATGTGCGTCAGGCAGTGGCGTTTGTACACGGCCACACCTATATTGACGCGCCGAATTACATCGAGCATGCCCAGATGGGCCCTTACAGCTATCAGCTTCATCCGCCACTGCCGGCGATTCTGCTGATGCCGTTCGCGGCGATTTGGGGACTAAACACCAATCAAAGCTATTTTTCGATCGTGATAGGAGCGATCGACGTGGCGCTGGCCTGGCGCTTGCTGGGACGTTTCCGCCTTACCCTGAATGCGCGCAAATGGTTGACCGTATTTTTCGGCGCCGGGACAATCATCTGGCACGAAACCGTCGACGGTAGCAGTTGGGCGGTGTCGATGACGGTAGCGGTAATGATCACGCTGCTTGCACTCGATGAGACCTTTGACCAGGGGCGTCCAGCAGTCGTAGGAGTCTATGCGGGAATCGCCGCGCTGGCACGCTACGATCTAGCATTAGTATGGCCAGCCTATCTGGGGTTGTTGTTATTCTGGCGCCGCCGCACCATCCTCGAGTTGTTCTGGTTCATTCCAGGATGCGCGATAATGATTATCGGGTACACCGCGTTCAACTTCGCCCGCTATCATAGCATCTTCGATCTAGGAGTCGCCTCCTATCTGTACACTACCCCGGAAGCGGGCAAGCCTCTATTCGCCTTAAGGTACTTTCCGAATAACTTCTTCACACTGTTCTTCATGGCGCCGCGGATAGACACCAAGTTTCCCTACATCTATCCAACCTTCGGCGGGCAATCGATTCTCACTACTAGCCCGGCTTTTCTGCTCGCATTCAAAGCGAGTTGGCGGCGACTCGATGCAGCACTGATAGCGGCGGCCGCGCTGCTCGCGGCAAGTCCGGTCTTGTTGTACGTCGGCAACGGCTCTTCGCAATTCGGCACGCGCCACTTTGTACATGTGTTCCCCTTTGTCCTGGTATTGATGGCCTTAGGCAATCGCCGGATGGATCAAATGTCGCGCGTCCTTATAACTGCCTCAGTATGTCTCATAGCATGGGGCATCTGGTGCATTCGGTTCTATGGACTACCCGCGTGACTAACTAACGTTCCTGTCCGACTACCACGACGCTCTTATCGCTTGCGACCGATCACGTACATGATGTCGTAGAAGTTCAGGTAGAGTGGGAAACCACCCACACCCAGCCGATTCATGAGATCCAGTGCGCGGGTATCGCCGTGCTTCTGCACGAAGACGCCGTAAGCCATGCTTCGCAAGCTGCGATAGTAGCCGCAATGGCGGGCGTACACGGTGTCAAAGCCGAACCGGTCGAGCATCGCGGTCATGCTGGCGATCGAAAAATAGTGCGCGTGCGACGGTGGATGCATCAGCCGCCACTTGGTGCGTCTCACGCGTGCGTTAAGGCTTCCAAAATCACCGGTGGTGACAGCTATAAGTGCGCCGGTCTTCATGTGATCGGCGAGTTTGGCAACATATAGGTCCGGGTGTGCGAGATGTTCGATTGTATCCCACATGCAAGCCACGTCGAACTCGCGGGCGCCCAAATCGTATTGCTGAAAGTCAGCGCAGGTAGCGTCCAGATGAAGGTTGTTTTTCGCGTAACTCACTGCCGCTGCCGATACATCGACGCCCTGGACTACCTCGAAGGAGTCCTCTACCACCTCCAGAAAGAACCCGTAGGCGCATCCGACCTCGAGCAAGCGCCGGTGACGTTCTGGGTCCATGAACTTTTTCAGGACGCGTAAGCGCGAGCGGAAGTTGCGCTGAGCCACATCCTTGTCAGCTAAGTAGTCATGATATTCTTCCCCCTCGAAGTAGCTCTCAGTGTATATCGCTGCGAGGTCCTCATCAGTGGCTCCAGGTGGGGCGAAAGCGTGACCACAATGCCGGCACCGTAGCAATCCTCCGAAGAATGGCTCATTGGACGAGGAATCGCAGGCTGCGCAATGGACGGCGACGGTAGTCATGACAGCTCTTGCTCGTTGTAGGTCTTGCCGACCGATCTCATTTCGATCCACCAAACTACTATCATTAGCGCCAACGCTACGAGCGCGACCCAGCTTGCCACGATGATATGATGCGGAGTGTAGACCAATTCGATCTCCTGACGGCCCGATGGAACGCGCACAGCGATCAGTCCGTGCTCTGGATAGACTAACCCCTCACCGCGCGCCAAATGCCATCCGGGATACATGGTTTGGTTAACTACCAGCGAGGTAGGTTCAGCAGCTTTGACTTCGTAACTCAGTCGATTCGGCGTCCATAGCTTTTGGGTCAGGTTGCCAGCGTCGAGTAGATAAGAGTCCCCACGATATCCCGTTTCGTTGTATCCGAGTACGGCACCCCTCGGCACCGTATAGCCGACCCCTCCGCAATTGGTCGAGCCCAATCCAGCCATCGCGATAACCGTCAAGGGCGCCGGAAATCCGCTCCAGTATTGCTGGAACGTCGCGGACTGAGGAGGGCTCGGCAGGGGATGTTGAAGTAGATAGTGATAGTTTGGGGCACAGATAAGCCACGAGTCAGCAACTCCTAGCGCCAGTAGAACTCCGGCCAGGCGCCGGCTCCATTCTCGTGGAAGCTCGCATAGTACTTCCGCACCGAGCGCGGCCAGAACACTGACGCAAAAGAACATAGGAATCACCCAGCGTCCGCATAGGCCGATGTTGCCGCCAAGAGGCAGTCGCCGCAACCACATCGTTGGAGAATTGGGGCCGAGGTCGCCGAAATACAATGAGAAAAAGAGAATCATACCAAATATCCAGGGAATTGACTTGCGTAGGCGCCCGAACATTCCGATCAGTGCGAAAAGGACAAATGGAGGGCTTATATAGCTGGCGTACTCGGAGAAGAAGTATGACGCTACCATCGGGTGGCTAAGGTCCTGGTCTCTGGAAAACAGTGAGATAAGAATGCCACGCCAGGTCAGGTAGGATAGTCCCCAGTCGCGCGGATCTAACTTCAACAATTCTGCTGTGGGGATCAGCTTTGGCAGGCTGAATGCGAGCGCGAAAATTCCTATGAGGGCGGCGGCCACTATCGGCCGGATACTAAGTCCGATCGCCGCGTACCATACCGCGACGATCGCGACCAGCATCGCGGCAAAAACGAATCCATAGTTTCCTTCTGTGAGAGTTAGCCCGCAGAGCAATCCTCCCAGTATCGCCAGATGCCATTGACGCAACCTGTTCGACATCAGCAGTAGCGAGAGGATCCAGGGAATATATGCTATCGACAAAAAATTCAGATGACCCATGGCCACATGCAGCGATAGCCACGAGCTCGAGGGAAACATAGCCGCCAGGACCAGCGCCGCGCGTGGGACTAGTCCCAATTCACGCCCGAATACGTATCCGCCGGCGAACATGATTGCCACGTGCACATAAATTTCGAGCAGCATCCCGGGTATCAAGCCGAATACCAGGTAGAGCAACAGGAACGGCGTGACGATTGCCGATTCCGGGTTGCCTAGCATCGGCATCCCGCCGCACTTGTAGGGATTCCAGAAAGGCAATTGATGAAAATGAGTCAGCGTATAGTAAGGAACCCAGCGCAGTTGCGTGAACATATCGCGATCGGCGCCGTCGCTCGGGATCCGGGTGAGGGCCGCCAGCTGAGGCTTGAGTATCCAGGTACCTAATCCAGGACCGACAACGCTGCTATCGCACAGGATCGGGTACAGGAAAACAAAAGCGAACGCGAGCGAGAGGAGGATCAGTTGCCTGGTCTCTCGCGACGCGAAGTAGATTTCCGGACGCGATGGAGACCACAGAATGAATTTGTCGATTGATCTGGATTCCTTTTCGGATGAGTTGTCAGCCGCCACGCCCAACCTATCGCCAAGTCACACTAGCTCTTGCTCGCCGATGAAGCGGGGGCGCTGTTTCACTTCCGAATAGATCTTGCCGATATATTCCGCGACCAGTCCTATCGTCATGATCTGAATGCCGCCCAATACGTAGATAGGAAGAACGGTAGATGCCCAGCCTGGGACGACGTCGCCGCGGAGCGCGCTGAAGACGATGAACACTGCGACGGCCAAAGCCCCGAGCGTTATCAGCACTCCGCCGATGGCGATGATTCGCAGCGGCACTACCGAAAATGAGGTGACTCCATCGAGCGCCAGGCCGATCATTTTTCTCCACGAGTAGTGGGTGGTGCCGGCGGCGCGATCGTGCACGTCGAAGACGACTACGTCTGACCTGTAGCCCATGTTGGCGAAGATGCCGCGCAGAAAGACGTTGACCTCCTTATAGTCGGCCAGCGTGTCCAGCACTCGCGCCGAGATGAGCCGGTAGTCCGGATGATCCTTGACGACCTTGGCGCCCATCGAGGTCATCAGCCAGTAAAATACCGTGGAGCCGAGTTTTTTCGATAACGGCACGTTGCCCGCGTCGCGCCTGATTCCGTAAACAATGTCCGCGCCCTGACGGTACTTGTCGAGAAAGCTGTAGATAGCCTGCGGGTCGTGCTGCAAGTCGGCGTCCATCGAGATGATGCAGTCGGCGCGATGCCTGACGGTCAGCAATCCCGCCAGCACGGCATTCTGATGGCCAAAGTTTCTCGCCAGCTTCAGCCCTTTGATTTCGGAATTGGACTGGTTGAGATCGCGCAGAATGCTCCAGGTTTTGTCGGCGCTCCCGTCGTCAACAAAAAAGAGAAAGCTCTCCGGCGCCACCTGGCCCTTCTCCTGCAAATCGCGCAACACAGCGAGCAGGCGCCCGACAGTTTCAGCGATCACCAGCTCTTCATTGAAGCAGGGCACAACGATCGCGAGACGCGGCCGGGTTCGCGCGAGGTCAGTCGCAAGCGGAGCCGGTTGGTTGAGGTTTTCCTTAATCACCGTAAGCGTCGTGCGAGTCCTTTTCGTCGGGAGATCGTAGCGTCCGCCCGATCTGATCCATATTCTGTATCCGAAATCGCGACCGATGGCATCACGGGAGATTAGCGGCTCGGACGGCGGCATTGTTTTGGCGCGAGACATCGTGCTCGCGCTGATCGTCGGATTTCTGACCGGCGCGCTGGCAATTCCGGTGGTCATCAACCTCGGGCTCGGGAGCACGATCAAGGTCCCGCTGATGCTCCTGCCGGTGATCTTCGCCGTATTGTTCGCGATAGCGTTGCTGGCCGCGAGCCTGGTCGCGGATCGGGCTCCCTCATTATTTGAATTTTCGAAGTTTGCGGTGGTAGGCGTTCTGAATTCCGGCGTCGATTTCGGCATCCTGAATTTGTTGATGTTGATAACCGGCGTGTCATCGGGCGCCGGCTTTCTCGCGTTCAAATCAGTTTCGGTGACGTTGGGAGTGCTCAACAGCTACCTTTGGAATAAGTACTGGACGTTCAAAACGTCGAACGCCGCGGACGCGCGCCGCGAATTCATGGCGTTCATGGTGGTGACGCTGATCGCAGTCGGAGTCAACGTCGCCGGCGCAGACGTGATCGTAAACGTCATCGGCGCGCCAACCGGATTCAGCACCAAGCTGTGGGCAAACATCGGCGCGATTTCCGGCGCCGGCCTGACCCTCTTCACCAACTTTTTCGGCTACAAGTTTTTCGTCTTCAAAAAAGCACCCGTCGTCGCGCTGGAATCGTGAAATAGACTCTTGTTCCAGACGCGTAATTTTAACACCTGACTAGTCATCAGCCTCTTACGCTGGCAGACTCAATCCTGATGGATTCTCAATGCATGGGCTGACCGACCCCGCGCATGTCGCGGACCTGCTCGCGAACTGGGGTTATCTCGGCATATTTGCCGCCGTCTTCGTCGGCAACCTCGGCATCCCGGTGCCTGAGGAGACCGTGATGCTCGCCGGCGGATTCCTCGCGGGGCAAATGATTCTCGACCTGCGGCTGGTGTACGTCGTCGTAATTTTCAGCGCGGTCACTGGCGACTGCTGCGGCTACCTCATCGGACGCACCGGCGGACAGCGCGTGCTCACGTGGCTGGCGGATACCTTTCCCTTCATGCGCGCACGCTACGAACGCCTGCAGCTTTTCTTTCAGACTCACGGCAGCAAGGCGGTCTTCATGGCGCGATTTATCACGGGCGTGCGATTCATGGCGGGACCGATGGCGGGTGCGTGCGGGATGCCGTTTTTTCAGTTCCTCGGATGGAACGTGCTCGGCGCGATTGTATGGTGCTCGCTAGTGGTGACCGTCGGCTACCTGGTCGGCAATGAGTTGTCTCCCGCGCTCGCGATGGCGCATCAGATTTCGCGATGGATCGGCGTCGCCGGATTTGTGCTGCTGCTATTGATCCTGATTTTCTGGTGGAGGGACCGGCGCCCTGCAGTGTCGAGGCCTCAACCGTAGTCGCGTTCGCCGCTGTCTCGCTTTCGTCGTGGCCGCGCTGGTTCTGGCCGGATGCAAGCCGCGCGCGCATCTCGACGTTCACTATCTTCCGGACTTCGTGCCCGGGTCGCAGAATATTTTCCATCCAGCAAAAATTGCGGTGACTCCGACCGGCGGAAGCATCTCTTCCGGCGAATACCAGGTCGGCGCGATCTATTCTGCCGACGGCAGCGCGCAGACCCCGCTGTTCGTCGTCGACGCAGCGCGCGGGTTCAACGACGGTTTGATTAAGGGCCTGACGGACGCTGGGTTGGTGCCGATAGCGCTCGACGCGAATCCGAGCGACGGCAAGCCGCCGGAGGGAACGGATTTCATCCTCAGCTCCGAGCTCGAAAAATTCGAGGTCAACAAACGATTCGAAGCGAACCAGACGATCCACGGCCAATATTTCACGATGCAGGCCGTGGTGCGTGCGAAATTCGAGCTTAAGAATCGCGACGGCGCAGTGATTTACTCGGGCGAGAGCAGTGGCCAGGAGAACGAACCGCCGAATCCGGTCGGCGCCGAGGTCTTTCTCCCGCTCGAGACAGAACCGGTCGAATCCTTGTCGGTTGCGATGTCGCGCGCAGTCGGCCAGTTGATGCTCGCCCCGAAATTCCGCGACTCGCTGCCGATGCGCGCCGTCGCCTCGACTCCGACCGCCTCGCCAACGCCGCTTCATTAGACAATGTCCGTGGCGTAGCCGCGAATGGCAGTAACTGTGGCAGTCTAACTATTGCTGCCAACGCTGCCTCGCGGGACAATTTATTCGATGAAACGCACTAGACGAATTGTGATGGTCGCGTTTCCGGATGCGCAGATCATCGACATCACCGGGCCGCTGGAGGTGTTCGGACGCGCGGCGCGGTTGCTGACCGACGAACGCGGCTGGCACGTTCCGGCATACACCGTCGAAATCGTTGCCTCCAAAGCTGGCCCGTTCGCGACGTCATCGGGCATTCGCATGATTGCGGATCGCTCGATTGCGCAGGTGCGCGGGCTGGTCGATACGATCCTGGTTGCCGGTGGCCGCGGAACCACTGCGGCGCTTCGAGATCGGAAGTTAATCGACTGGCTTCGCAACAGCATGCATCGGACGCGTCGGCTGTGCTCGGTCTGCACGGGCGCGTTCCTGCTCGCGGAGGCCGGTCTGCTCGACGGACTGTCGGCGACTACTCATTGGCGTCAATGCGATCGGCTGGCGGCGCAATATCCGGCGGTGTCGGTCGAGACCGATCCGATCTTCGTGCGCGCGGGGAAGATATTTACCTCGGCCGGCGTCACTGCGGGAATCGACCTGGCGCTGGCGCTGCTCGAAGACGACCACGGACGCGACGTCGCGCTGGCGGTGGCGCGCGAGTTGGTCATGTTCCTGCGGCGGCCGGGCGGGCAGTCGCAATTTTCCGTGCAGCTCAGCACGCAGCAGGCGGATCGCGAGCCACTGCGCGATTTGCAGCGATGGATTGCCGATCACCTTGGCGCTCAACTCTCAGTTGAAGCGCTCGCGCGGCGCGCTGCGATGAGTCCGCGCAATTTCGCGCGGGTGTTCACGCCGCGAAGTCGGAATGACGCCGGGACAATTCGTCGAGAACTCCCGGGTCGAAGCGGCGCGCCGTCGCCTCGAGGAATCCGCCGATGGGATCGATTCCATCGCGTCCGAGTGCGGCTTCGGCACGCGCGAATCGATGCGCCGCGCGTTCATCCGCACACTGCACGTGCCGCCCAGCGCATATCGCAACCGCTTTCAACAAAAACTGAGCGCCTGACAATTAAGGAGAACGCCATGCGAATTGCCTTCCTGATTTTCGACGACCTGACCACGCTCGACGCGATCGGACCGTTCGAAGTGCTGTGCCGAATTCCGGGCGCCGAGGTGATGTTCGTCGGCGAGACCGCCGGCATCAAGCGCCCCGATCCGAAATCGCTCGGCATCGTCGCCGACTATTCGATCGCGGATGTGACCAGCGCCGACATCCTGGTCGTGCCGGGCGGGCGCGGCGAGGCGCAAGTGCGCGAGAAGCCGCATATGCTCGAGTGGGTCCGTCAAATCGATACGACCACTCAGTGGACGACCTCGGTTTGCACTGGCGCGTTGGTGCTCGGCGCGGCCGGTCTGCTGAAGGGACGACCCGCGACGACGCATTGGGCGCGACTCGAGAAGTTGCGCGAGTTCGGCGCCGATCCGCGAAGCCAGCGCGTAGTCGAAAACGGCAAAATTATCACCGCGGCCGGTGTTTCCGCGGGCATCGACATGGGGCTGCATCTCGTGCGACGCGTCGCCGGCGACACGATTGCGCACGCGATCCAGGTGGGCATCGAATACGATCCGCAGCCGCCCTTCGACGGCAATGCGGGCCGCGCACCGGCGCACGTCATGGAAGTTTTGCGCCCGCGCTATCAGAGAGCAGCTGCGTCGAACTGAGCATTCGAACTGAAGCTGGCGGTGGGACTATAAGTAGCTGCAAAGCTACCGGAGGCCATCGCCATGACGGATCAGTTCACGGATCGTATCGACGTTCATTTCCATTATTTGAGCCCGGAGTACCGCGAGAAGATGATCGATGCGGTCGGCGGGTCGCCGGATGGGTTTGCGGCGCCGCAATGGAGTGCCGAGGGCGCGCTCGCGATGATGGATCGGATGAACATCGCGACCGGGATGCTGTCGGTGTCTTCTCCGGGAGTGCATTTCGGCAACGATGCGAAGGCTCGTCTGCTCGCTCGATCGGTCAACGAGTTTGCTGCGCGCGCAATGGGAGACCATCGCGGTCGCTTCGGCGGTTTCGCCAGCCTGCCGCTGCCGGACGTTGACGGTGCGCTCGCCGAGATTGCTTACGCCCTCGACACGCTCAAGCTCGACGGCGTCGTCATGCTGACCAACTTCAACGGCGTGTACCTCGGCGACAAGCGGCTGGACCCGGTGTTCGATGAGCTCAATCGCCGCGGCGCGGTCGTGTTCATTCATCCGACGTCGCCGATATGCTGGCAGCAGAGCGCGCTCGGGTATCCGCGTCCGATGATCGAGTTCACCTTCGACAGCACGCGCGCGGTGGTCAACTTGATATTCAGCGGGACGACGACGCGCTGTCCGAAAGTTCGCTTCATAGTGCCGCATGCGGGTGGAACGCTGCCGTTCCTGGCGCGGCGAATCGGAATGTTCGGCCGTGGTGTCGCCGGCGGCACGCCAGTCCCTGCCGAAGAGCAGCTGCGAAAGATGTATTACGATCTCGCGGGCTCGCCCGGCTCGAATGTGATCGCGCCACTGCTCGAGATGACCGAGCGCTCGCATATTTTCTATGGCAGCGACTATGTGCACACGCCGGAAGCGATAGTGTCGGCGCAGTTGGCGGAATTGTTGAGCAGCAAGTTGTTGTCGCCGGATGACTTCCGAGCGATCGCGCGCGGGAATGCGTTAGGTCTGTTTCCGCGGCTCAAAGATTAGGAACCTAACCCCTAACCCCTTCCCGCGCGGGAAGGGGGACCGGATAAAAAAAGTAAGGGGATCGGAAGGAGGGAGCTACTTCCTTATGAAGGAGAAGTGATCCTCCATTCGAGCGTTCACCTCATTCAGGTGATTGCAGTACTGGAAGAAGCCGCCGTTGTAGTTGCCGTCCTGGCGGCGCTGGAACTCGCCTTCGAAGTTGTAGTAGCCGGGGGTGCATTCCTGGTTGCGATTGGTCTTGCCGCGATGCTTGATGACTTCGTCCACCCACCATTGCTCGGACTGCGGCTTTGCGTCGATAGCCTGAATGCCGTGACGGCGCGCGTACTCAATGCATGAGGCGATGTGATCGCCCTGCGCCTGCAGCATGTCGGTCAAGTTGAACTGGAACGACGCCTGGTAGCCGCCCATGATGAAAAGATTCGGGTAGCCTTGCGAATGGATTCCCAGCAGCGTGCGGATACCGTCGCGATACTTATCGTTCAGCTCGAGGCCGTTCTCGCCTTTGATCTGGTTGTAGATGCCGGTCTTCTGCACTTCGAAACCGGTGGCGTAGATAAGCACGTCGAGCTCGTACTGCTTGCCCTCGAACACCGGACCCTTCTCATTAATTTCGGTGATGCCTTTGCCGTGAGTATCAACCAGGTGCACGTTGGGGCGATTGAAGGTGGGCAGGTAGTCGTTGTGGAAGCACGGGCGCTTGCACAGGAGCATGTACCACGGCTTGAGCGCGTCGGCGGTCGTCCTGTCTTTGACGATCGAATCGATGCGCTGATGGATCTTCATCATCGCCTCGATATTGGCGTTTTCCTGCCGGCGAATTTTCTCCTCATGGGACATCGCGGCATACTTCGCCGTTTGATCCGGCGTCATGAAGGGCTGCCTCTTCGCGAGCTCACGGCGCTTGGCTTGCCATCCGGGTTTAAGTCGGCGCGCCCAGTTGGGATCGGTCGGCCAATCGTCGCGAACGTCGATCGACGACGGCGTGCGTTGGAACACGTATAGCTCCTTCGCCGCCGCGCCAAGGCCGGGAATCGCCTGAACCGCGGTCGCGCCGGTGCCGATAATTCCTACAACCTTCCCTTCGAGTCCCGATAGGTCAGGCTTGGTGTAGGCATAGTCCCATCGCGAGGTGTGAAAGGAATGTCCCTTGAAGGTTTCGAGACCTTTGATCTTCGCCAGCTTCGGTTTCGAGAGAGTGCCATTGGCGCAGATGACGAATCGCGCCTTCATATGATCGCCGCGATCGGTCTTTAGGTTCCACATCTGCTCGACGGGATCCCATTCGGTCGAAGTGACGGTGGTTTGAAAGGTCGCCAACTCGTACAGGTTGTACTTTCGCGCGATAGCCTGGCAGTGGGCGAAAATCTCGGGACCCTTGGCGTAGTGGTCCTTGGGCACGTAGTCCAACTCGTCGAGCAGGGGCAGGTAGTCGTACGCGACGACGTCGCACGCGACGCCGGGGTATCGATTCCAGTACCAGGTGCCGCCGACGTCCGTGCCGCGCTCGACGATGCGAATGCTTTCGACGCCGCGCTCGCGCAACCGGGCGGAGGTCAACAGTGCTGAGAATCCTCCACCTATAAACAGGACCTCGACCGTGTCGTTGATGGCTTCGCGCGGCGTGACTTCGCTGGCATAGGGGTCAACTTCGTACCTCGACAGTTCGCCCGAGAGGTCGGAGATGTATTGCGCGGTGCCTTCGGGACGGTAGCTCAGCCGGAGGTCGCGCTCCTCGGCGAATTTCCGCTTGATGTTATCGTAGAAGTCTTGGGAGTGGGTCGGCTTCGCGACCATCCCGATCGGTTTTTCAAGAGTCGGCGGCATGTAGAACTCCGTACATTAAATTTGAAACCCTTCGCGGGTTTCAAACTTCCGCGGCAGGGCTGAGCCCTGCACCCAGTGTTTATAACGGGAAGCGCTCTTTGACCATCTCCTCGCTCTTTTTCCATAGGTCGTTCGCGTGGGCCAGGTTCAGAGCATAAGAGCGGACGCCGACGCGCGAGTTCGTGTCGTCATTCACTTCGCATACGTGGCAGTCTTCGCAGTAGTGGCCTCCAACTGCATCGGCCGCGCCGACGAAGCCGCTCCAGACCGACGTCGCCGATCCTTGCGGCACCGACTTAAAGCGAAACGACTGCCCCTGACTGCTAGCAGCCTTGGCTATTCGCGCCCTCATCTGGTCGATGAGTTCAGGCGTGAGATGGCGCGCGAGTTCGGTCTGGATTCCGCCGGGATGGATTGAGGTCGCGCGCACGCCGCGTCCCTTGAGCCGGCTGTCGAGCGCGACCGCGTAGAGAATATTTGCGGTCTTCGATCGGCCGTACGCGGTGAAGGCCTGGTAAGGAGTCCGCTCGAAATTCGGATCCTCTATATCGACGTCGCTTATCTGGTGACCGGCCGACGAGAGCGTCACAACTCGAGCGCCCGATTTCAGCAGGGGCACGAGCTTGTTGACGAACACGAAATGGCCGAGATGATTGGTTCCGAACTGTGTTTCGAAGCCGTCCTGCGTCTTGCCTTGCGGACAGGCCATCACGCCAGCGTTGGCGATGATCACGTCGAAAGGCTTGGCGCGTGCCAACAAATCGTCGGCCGCCTTGCGCACGCTGGCGAGCGATGCGAGATCCATTTCGACCAGATCGACCGCCGGATTGCCCGCTTGCGCGAGTGCGGTCCGCGCCTTGGCGAGATCGCGCGCAGTGCCGACGACAGTGCCGCCGTGCGCGACGATCGAGCGTGCGGTCTCGACACCGAGGCCGGCCGATACGCCAGTTACCAGGACGCGCTTGCCCGAGAGATCTACGCCTTCGAGGACTTCATCAGCGGTTGATTCCGCTCCGAATGTTTTTGGCATTTTGATTCTCCTGATTCGGTACTTTCGCTGCTGAGGATTGCATAAAAGGTGACGGCGCGGGAATCGCAATTGATAAGAAGAACCTAACCCCTAACCCCTTCCCGAGCGGGAAGGGGAACAAGAAAAAAGAGTCCCTTTCAAACAGGTTTGCCCTTGCGGGATTCTTCCTGCTTCCTCAGTTCGACTCGGCGGATTTTTCCGCTTACTGTTTTGGGGAGCTCGGCGATGAATTCTATTTCGCGCGGGTATTTGTAGGGGGCGGTGACGCGCTTGCAGTGTTCCTGGAGTTCGGTGATTAGTCGACTCGCTGGGTTCGGCGCCGGGGCGGAGTTTCACGAAGGCCTTGACGATCGAGCCCCGATCGGCGTCGGGGGTCGCGACCACTGCGGATTCCATGACCGCGGGATGTTCGAGCAGGGCGCTCTCGACTTCGAACGGGCCGATTCTGTAGCCGGCGGAAATTATTACGTCGTCGGCGCGACCGACGAACCATAGATAGCCGTCGACGTCGCGTGTGGCTTGGTCGCCGGTAAGGTACCAATCGCCCTTGAACACGCTGGCGGTCTCTTCGGCGTTTTTCCAATACTCGAGAAACAGCGACGGCGGCCGCTCGGGACTCACGCGCAGTGCTATTTCGCCGATCTCGCCGATTTGAGTCTCCGCCAGATCATTGTTGAGCACGCGCACGTCGTGGCCGGGAAATGGGAGTCCCATCGAACCCGGCTTCACCGGCATCTCCGGCATGTTGGCGGCGAGTATCGTGGTTTCGGTCTGCCCGTAGCCGTCGTGAATCGTGAGCCCCAGCTTTTCGCGCCAGACGTCAATCACTTCGGGATTGAGCGGCTCGCCAGCGCCGGTGCAATGCCTCAGTTTCGGGAATTCGAAACCCGCGAGGTCTTCCTTGATGATCATTCGATACTCGGTCGGCGGCGCGCAGAAAGTCGTGATGCCGTAACGGCGGATCAGCTCGAGCTCCTTCATCACGTCGAAGCGGCCGTTGTACATGAACGTCGTCACCCCGTTCATCCACGGCCCGAACAGCACGCCGTACGCCGCCTTCGCCCATCCGGTATCCGACGTCGTCCAGTGGATGTCGCCCTCGCGCAGGTCGAGCCAGTTGAGCCCGGTGAATTTGTGGCTGTAGGTGTAGGCGTGACTATGCAGGACGGCCTTCGGCTCGCGGGTGGTGCCGGAAGTGTAGTAGCAAATCGCGGGCTCCGACGATTTGGTATTGGCAGGCTTGAACGCCGGCGACGCGTGACCCATATATTCCTGCAAGCTGATCCATCCGGTGCGTGCGGCGCCGCAGATGAAGTAATGCGCGACAGTCGGACATTCCTTGCGCAAGTCGGCGACCATGGTCGCGTTCTCGACGCATGCGATTATCGCGCGAGCGCCGGAATGATTCGCGCGATAGATCAAATCTTTCTCGCGCAGCATCGAGGTGCATGGGATAACGATCGCGCCGAGCCTGAGCGCGCCGATATACGCGGCCTGCCACAGCGTGATTCGCGGCAGCACCAGCAAGACTGCGTCGCCGCGCTTGATTCCATGGCCACTGAGAACGTTGGCGATGCGTTTGGACTGCGCTGCGATGTCGGCGAAGGTCAGCCGCGCGCGGCGGCGGTCGCCGTCTTCCCACAGGAGAGCAACGCGGCGCGGATCTTCGGAGAACTTGTCGATGACCTCGGCGAAATTGAAATGCTCTGGCGTCTCCCAGCGGAAGTCGCGATGCTTGCGCCGATAGTTCTCGATCGCTTCTGCGTCCAGTTCGTGAGGCTTTGATGAATCAGTGTTTGTCGAATCAGTCATGGGCGCGAATTCCCGCGCGCCGGATGCTCGGCCGGCGCCTGCGAGCGCTTCGCCGCCGCCTTGATATATTTCACAGTCACCGGCGACAGGTCGTCGCGCTCGACGCGCACGTCGATAATCGCGAACGACTTGCAGTCGTGCGCGGCGCGGAGGGCGTCGCGCAACTGATCGACCGTGGTCGCCTCGAATCCTTCGCCGCCCCAGTCGCGCGCGAGTTGCGCATATGGCCACGGCGGAATTTCGAGCAGCTCGCGGCGCTCCGCGATCGGACGAAATATGCCCCATCCGCCGTTGTTGATCAGCACCACGATTGGATTAACGCCCTTGGCGGGCGCTTGCGAAATTTCCGGGCCGGTCATCTGGAATCCGCCGTCACCGCACATCACCAACGGCCGAAGTCCACTGCCGATTTGCGCGCCGAGCGCGGCCGGCACCGCGAATCCCATCGAGGCATAAAATCCCTGGGCGAAATAGCCGTTGTTATGCGGCACGCGGATGTCGAGGCCGCCGAACAGCATGTCGCCCGACTCGGTGACCACGATGTAGTCGCGTTTGTCGGCCAGGAATTCGTTGACGACCGCGAGAATCTGGCTGACCTTGACCGGCTTGCCGTCGCGCGCGGCGATCTCGCGAAGATTGTCGGCGTACGTCACCTTCTCATGATGCTGCGTCAGCTTCTGCCGCAGCAGCGCGCGCGCAAAATCGCGAATCCCGACGTCGGTGTAGGTGTGATACTTTACCTCGACCTTGCGATCGACCGCCCACACCGTCTTCTGCTGGATCACGTGCGGCGGACGGTTGCCGAAGTTCATGTCGGTTCTGAGACATCCGAGGTTGAGCACGAAGTCGGCGGCGTCCATCCGCGCAACGATCGACGGCGGACTGATCGGGCCGACATGCACGCCCATGTACAGCGGATGATCCATCGGGAACGCGCCCTTGCCGAGCACGGTGGTGAACACCGGCGCGCCCATCTTCTCCGCCAGTTCGACCAAATCGTGCGACGCCTTGAAGCGGTGAATCTCGATGCCGGCAATCAGCACCGGCTTGCGCGCCTCGTTGAACATCGCGGCGGTCTCGTGCGCCGCTTCCTCGACCTTGCGCGCGTCGGATTCCTGGAAGTGCAGGCGCCCGTCCCATTCGATCAGATCCTCGGGCACTTCGATTTGCCGATCGACCATGTCGCGATGGATCTCGACGTAGCCGGGCCGCTGCTCGGCCCAGATGCGCTTGACGACGCGATGCAACTCGGTGGCGGCGGTGCTCGGATCGGTTAGCACTGCGCTCGCGCAAGTCACTTCATCGTAGATGCGGCGTTGCGATTCGATCTCGCGCGCCTGGTGATGGATGAGCGTGCCGAGCTTGCGCTCCTCCTCGCCCGGGCCGCCTGAGAAGATCAGAATCGGAACGCGTTCCGAGAACGAGCCCGCGACGGGATTGACCATGTTGTGGCCGCCCGCGCCGTAGGTCACGCAGATGACGCCGATTTTGCCGGTCGCGCGCGCATAGCCGTCTGCCGCGAAGCCAACGCCGGGCTCATGCGACAGCGTGATGATGTTCATCCCGTGGCGGCGCCCCAGCGTGAAGAACAGCTTGAGCGCGAGGTCCCCGGGGATGCCGAAAACATGCGACACGCCAATCTTGCGCAAGTAGGCGACCAGAAAATCGCCCAGCGCCATATGCCTCTTCACTCCGCTTCGCCTCCGTCGCTCTGCGCTATTGTAACAAAAACGCCCGCGGCGAGCGCTGGCTGAATTAGAACTTCGCGATGCGAAGTCAGATTGATAGGGTCGTCAACGTGATAAAATTGTGGGAGAACATCGATGATTCTGCGCTAGCTTTGCGCGAGGGTTCATCAGACGGATCAGGGGAGGGCGCCAATGTTTGTTCGCAATGCATGGTACATAGCGGCGTGGTCTGACGAAGTCGCCGAGCGGCCGCTTGGCCGGCGGATTCTTGGCGAGCCGGTGGTCCTGTTCAGGGATTCCGCGGGAGCGATTGCCGTGCTCCAGGACCGCTGTTGCCATCGCGGCGCGCCGCTTTCATTGGGCGATGTCGTTCCACGCGGAATCCAGTGCGGGTATCACGGCCTCGTCTTCGACTCCGCAGGACAATGCGTGCTGGTGCCGGGAGATCATAAGGTGCCGCCCGGCGCGCGGGTCCGAGCTTATCCGGCGGTCGAACAAGACGCGTTCGTTTGGGTATGGATGGGCGATCCTGAGAACGCGGATCGATCGCTCCTGACCCGATACCCTTACCACAACGATTCGCGCAATTGGCCGCATCAGCATCAGACATTGCATTTGCGCAGTGGCTACTTGCTGGTCTTGGACAACCTGATGGATCTTTCGCACCTGGGCTACGTGCACAAAGGCACCGTCGGCGGTGACGCGACAACTCACGTGGAAGCAAAAATGCGCACGGTGCGCACGCCCAACGGAGTAAGATTCGAGCGCTGGATGCTCGACTCGGTGCCACCGCCGACTTACGTCAAGGCCGTCGGTTTCAAAGGAAAAGTGGATCGATGGCAGGAGATTGAATTCGTCGCTCCCAACGCAGTGATCCAATGGAACGGCGCGATTGGCGCGGGTACAGGGGTGTTACGCGATTGGAAGTACAACAGCGCACGTGAGGATTGCTTATCATTCAGGCTATTCCACGGCATCACCCCTGAGACCGAAAATAGCACCTTTTATTTCTGGTCCTCCGCAAATGGCTACAACCAGAATGACCCAAGCGCGACGACGCAGTTATTCGAAGAAATTGCCAGGACTTTCGAGCAGGACAAGGTGGTACTCGAAGCCCAGCAACAGCGTCTGCTGGAGCTTCCCGACGGCCCGCTGGTCGAGATCCATGGAGATGCGGCGCGGATCCACGCCCGTCGCGCGATCGATCGGCTGATCGCGAAAGAGTCTGCCGCGATGAGCTACGAGCAGAGGGCGTCCGAGGATCAAACAGCCCCTCTCAAACCAGGAGAGTGATCGCAGGCCGCCAAGGGATCGAATTTCAGCCTCGCAGCTCCGAAAATGACACCGGTAGCCCCCACCGGAAGACATCTTCGGCGGCGCGCTGTGTTAGAGTATGATCCTGACGGGTAAGCTGATGTTCTCGAAGATACTTCGCATGCAATTTCTCGGGCCGATGCAACTCAGCCGGCTCGTAATGTTCCTGCCGCAGTTCGTCCGCTTGTTTTATCGGCTATGGACTGACGACCGCGTCCCGATGCTTGCGAAAGCGGTGCCGTGGATGGGTCTCGCGCTGATGGTCACGCCGCCGGCCCTCGAACTCGACATGATTCCAATCGTCGGCGAACTCGACTGGCTCGTCATCGGCTATCTTTCGCTCAAGGTGTTCATCTGGCTCTGCCCGCCCGATGTGGTGCGGGAACACGTCATCCAAATCGGCCGTGGCGAATAGCACCTCACGCTGATGCGGCCCCGGAATATCCTGATCGTCGTCGCGGCGATCGTTATCGTCGCGCTGCTGGCGCTGAGCTTTCTCGATCAGCTGATCGTTGACTACCTGTGGTACGGACGGCTCGGCTTCGGCGGCGTTTTCAATACAACCGTCGGCGCTGAAATCGCGATCTTCCTGGTCGTGTGGCTGGTTGCGTTTGCCGCGATCTTCGTCAGCGGGCTGATTGCGATCGGGTCGAGCCGCAATCATGAGCGGCTGCGCGTGGTGCGCCGTCCTGACGAGATGGTCGAGGTCAATCTGCCCGAGCTGATTCGCGCGCTCGGCGAAAGGGTGCCATGGCGCGTGATCGTCGCTGGCGGCGCCGCAGTGCTCGCGCTGTTCGCCGCGCAAGGCGAGGCGGCGAGCTGGGACGTTTACCTCAAGGGTCTCTACGGCGTGCCGTTCGGAATCGTCGAGCAGGCGTTCGGCAACGACATCGGCTTTTATGTCTTCACCGTGCCGCTGCTCGAGGAAATCCGCGACCTGTTCCTGATGTTGATCGTGCTGGCGGGCGGAATGGCGATCGCAGTTTATTGGGCCCGCGGCGCGCTCGACTTCAAGGAATCGCCGCCGCGTGTATCGCCGGGCGCAGCGGCCCATCTGTCGCTGTTGCTGGGATTGTTCTTCCTCCAGCGCGCGATGAGTTACTGGCTCGGACGCTTCGACCTGCTGCTGCATACCGACGGCGTCGTGTTCGGACTGCGCTACGTCGATCGAATCCTGTGGCAGCCGGGACTGTGGCTACTGGTGTTGCTGTCGATCGCCGCGGCCGTGATGTGCCTGTACAACGCGCGCGAGGGTGGCCTCCGAATTCCGGTCGCCGCGTTCGTCATCGTGTTCGGACCCGCGCTCATCATGAATTTTATTCAGCCGGTGATCGAACGCTTGTGGGTCAAGCCCGACGAGCTGCGGGTCGAGAAACCGTACCTCGAGCGCAATATCGCGGCGACGCGGCACGCATACAAGCTCGACACGGTTGACGTGAAGCCGTTTGCAGGGCAGGGCACGCTAACGCCCGCGGCGCTTCAGGAAGATGAGGCGACGGTCAAGAATATCCGGCTGTGGGATCCGCGCCCGCTGATCGACACCTACCGCCAGTTGCAGGAAATTCGCACCTACTACGATTTTCGCGACGTCGATATCGATCGCTACTGGATCGAGGGCAAATACACCGAGGTCATGCTGTCGCCGCGCGAGATGAATATCGACGCGCTGCCCGACACCGCGCAGACTTGGGTCAATCAGCATCTGAAGTTCACCCACGGCGCCGGCCTCGCGATGAGCCCGGTCAACAAGAAGGACACCGAGGGGCTGCCGGTCTTCTATGTGAAGGATATCCCGGCGGTCTCGAACGTTGGGCTCAAGGTTGACCAGCCGGCGCTCTATTTTGGCGAGGCGCGTGACAATTACGCCGTGGTCGATTCGGCGACGCCCGAGTTCGACTATCCCAAGGGCGCGGACAACGTATTTTCGTATTACGGCGGATCGGGCGGCGTGCCGGTGTCGGGATTTTTTCGCCGGCTGCTGTTCAGCATCTTCTTTCGCGACATCAACCTGCTGGTGACCGAGAATATCGTCGATAAGAGCAAAATTATGATCCGGCGCAACATCGCCGGCCGCATCGCGTACATCGCGCCGTTCCTGAATCTCGACCGCGATCCTTACTCCGTGATTATCAACGGGCGCATGGTCTGGATCGTTGACGCCTACACGACCAGCGACCATTACCCGTACTCGCAGCGCAACGCCGACGGTATCAACTACATCCGCAATTCGGTCAAGGTGGTGGTCGATGCGTACACCGGCGACACCGATTTTTACGTGTCTGATCCCGACGACCCGATCATAAAAACTTGGGCGCGCGTGTTTCCCGCGATGTTCAAGCCGATGTCGGCGATGCCCACGGAACTGCGTGCGCACATCCGTTATCCGGAAGATTTTTTCCTGATCCAGGCCGACACTTTCCGCACCTATCACATGACCGATCCGCAGGTCTTTTATAACCGAGAGGACTTGTGGGGATTTCCGCGCGAAAATTACGCCGGGCAGACGGTCGCGATGCAGCCGTACTACGTGATCATGCGGCTGCCGGGTGAGTCGCAGGCGGAATACATGCTGATGCTGCCGATGACGCCGTCGGGACGCGACAACATGATCGCGTGGATGGCGGCGCGCTGCGACGGCGCGGATTACGGTCATTTGTTCGAGTATTCGTTTTCGAAGGACAAACTTTTTTACGGGCCGTATCAGATACAGGCGCGCATCAATCAGAATCCGGAAATCTCGCGGCAACTTTCGCTGTGGAACCAGATGGGCTCGAAAGTCCTGCTCGGCAACCTGCTCGTGATCCCAATCCAGGACTCGCTGCTCTACGTCGAGCCGTTGTTCATCCGCGCCGAGAACGGGCAGTTGCCGGAGTTGCAACGAGTGGTCGCGTCGTACAGCGACCGCGTCGTGATGGGCGATACGCTCGACCTGACGATGACGGCGTTGTTCGAGAATGCAGCTCCGCCGGCGCCGACGATCGCCAAGGCAGTCACGACCGAGCCGGTCCCGCAATCGATCGCGCAGGGTGGGAACGTCGCCACAGGCAAGGCGGACATGACCAGCGCCGCGCAGCATTACAACCGCGCGATGGACGCGATCCGTGCCGGCGACTGGACTAGTTTCGGCACCGAGATGAAGGCTCTAGGCGACGAACTCTCGAAGCCCTCGGATTCCGGACATCCGTGACCGACGGAGCCTAGCGCCCGTTAGGCTCGACTTCAGAATGGTAAATTCTGACTTGACTTCCGCGGGACAGCACTACTAGTAGTCGGATTCGAGTAGTAGCCGTTTCGGGGGTCGCATTCCGCTCTGCCCGCACGGTGTTTCACTAGCGGTTTGGGGACCGCGGTGTTTCCGACATAACCCGCAGTACGCTTGAGCCCGCCTCACGCTCGTGGGGCGAGCCGAAGCGGTTGGAGGAATTCCTATGTACGCACGTATCGCCCGTTTCCGGCGCGCTATCCACGCCGGATCTTTTCAATTCATGATCGCGATCGTCGCCGTTTGTGCGATGACCCTTGGCGCAGCCTCCATCGCTGGCGCTTCCAATGGATCATTGTATGCGCTGACGACACGCGCGCATCGCCATAAGCCTCATGGCAACGGGAACGGCCAATCCAAGACTCCCGCAATCGTGACGACCAGCGGACCTCTCAAGGGTATTGTCAGCGGCAACGTCGCGGAGTTCCTGGGCATCCCCTATGCCGCGCCGCCAGTCGGTCCGTTGCGCTGGATGCCTCCGCAACCGTATGGAACCTGGAATGGCCTGCTCGACGCGTCGTCGTTCGGCAACGTATGCACCCAGGGCGGCCGCGGCTCCGAGGACTGTCTGTTCCTGAATATCTACGTCCCCAACTTCAAGAAGAACGGCAACAAGCACGGCAGCGCGATGCCCGTGATGTTCTGGATTCACGGCGGCGGACTGACCGGTGGCGCCGGCTCCGACTACGATCCGACTCCGCTGCTCGCGCCGCAGAACGTGATCATCGTTACGATCAATTACCGTCTCGGCTACCTGGGTTTCTTCGCACAGACCGCACTCGACAGCGAAGGTCATGACGCCGGCAACTACGGTCTGATGGATCAGCAGTTCGCGATGAAATGGGTGCAGAACAACATCGCGGCGTTCGGTGGCGATCCCAGTAACGTGACGATTTTCGGCGAGTCCGCCGGCGGTCACAGCGTCTATGCCAATCTCGCGTCGCCTACCGCGGCCGGGCTGTTCGCGCATGCGATTTCCGAAAGCGGCTCGTACCTGATGTTCGACGCCTTCATTCAGTCGATCGTGACATTGCCTGTTGGCGAAACGACCGGCAGCGGTCTCGTTCCCGGAGGCAACTCGGTCGCGAGCGGCCTCGGATGCACCACCGCGGCATGCCTGCGCGCCGTTCCGAACACGACGGTGATCGGCGTCCAACCCGGCACCTTGTACGCCTTCGTCGACGGTACGCTGCTGACCGAGACGCCCGCCCAGGCGTTTGCGAGCGGTGATTTCAACCGCGTCCCGGTGATAGCGGGCACCAATCACGACGAATGGGCTCTCTTCGTCGCCGAGCAGTACGACGCGAATGGCAATCCAATCCTGACCGAGCCTGAATACGATGCGGCCACGCTCGCATTGTGGGGCCCACTGCTCGGGCCGATTGTTGAAGTCGTCTATCCATATGCGCCGCCGGGCGGCCAGGTGCTTACCGCGTCCGGCACCGACGGCATCTTCGCTTGTTCGGCGCGCAACGGCGACGAATTGCTCTCGAATTTCACCAACACCTACACCTATGAATTCAACGACGAATTCGCGCCGCCGCAGCCGCAGCCTTTCAGTTTCCCGCTGGGCGCGTTCCACAGCGCCGAACTTCAGTACCTGTTCGACGTCGGTTTCTTTTTCGAGCTCACTCCCGCTCAGAAGCAACTGTCGAACGCGATGGTCGGCTACTGGACGAATTTCGCGGTCAGCGGAAATCCGAATGGAGGCACTTTGCCGACGTGGTCGCTCTACAATCCGACGACTGACATTTTCCAATCTCTCATTCCGCCTACTCCAACCACAGAATCCACCTTCAACACCGAGCATCTGTGCGATGGATTCTGGAACCTGATTCCGTGAGCTAAGTCTTCAGATGTGGAGGGACGTTATCGTCCCTCCACACAACCGAGCGCCGCCCCCCCGCCTCCCCTCTGGTTCCCCTTCCCGCTCGGGAAGGGGTTAGGGGTTAGGTTGTCCCTCATCAACCACAACGTCCTAAAAATTCCGATCCCCCCGCTCGAGAATGGTTAGCGAGTTTAAAATCCGGAGATGAAATTCTCTTCTGTGTTCCCCCTTTCCGCATCGGAAAGGGGGCGAGGGGGATAGGACGGCGCCCGGCTACGACAACTCCGGTCCCCCTTCCCACCATGGGAAGGGGTTAGGGGTTAGGTTGCCCGGACCGTTCGCCATGCGCGCCGCTCTCTTCTCGCCACCTTAGTTCAGGGATGAACTGTTCAGCCTGACCACCGCAAATTTTCTGTGAAACACTCGCGGCATGGACAACCGTCCCTACGCCCTCCGCTCGCCCAAAATCGAGAGACCGCCGCTTCCCGCAAAAACAATTTTTGATGGAACGAAACTACCCTTGATGGTGGGCCATCGAAGAACCGCAACCCATGGTATACCGGCTCTCTTTTCCCCTGTTTTCGATCACACAAAATCGCGCTTCGCCTTCGACTCTCGCTGCGCAGTTAGCCCATCTAAATATCCCGTCCACACAAAGTGTTCTCTGCGTGACCCGATGCGCGTCGCATCGGCTCCCGTTCCCTTAGAACCTCGACTGCTCCTCTGTCATCCTTGATGCGGAGGAATGTTTGAGAAACGCCCTAAAGCCTCGCGCTCGGCTGCCGATTGCCTCGCGCCAATCATCTTTCGACGATAGAATTTCCGCTATCGTCGGGCTTGGCGTTGCTTTGATCGCAGCCGAACGCTGCGCGCTCGCATTTCGATCGGGCGGCGCGAGCGCCGACGTAGTGGTGCGTGCGCCGCGCGGGGACTCGCGATGGGACGTAGCGTTGAATGCGGTTCTGATCGCACTCGAAAATCGCCTCAACGATTCAGTCGCGGCACGCGGCACCAGACGCGCGCCCGACGCGATCGCGATCGACTCGATTGACACGCTCACGTTGAGCGCCAGGGACCTCGCCGCGATCGCAAGCATCAAAAAAATTGGCGAAGGAATGCAGATCGTTGCGTCGGCGTTTACCGACGGCGCGAATGCAGTGCGAATCGCGATGGTGGCGCCGGCGGATCGCGCCCGAATCGAACTGGACGCATCTATGGAACTTATGGCGCGGGCCGTGTTTGGTGAAATCGCGCTGTCGTCGGCGCGCGCGTCGCTGGATTTCTGGCGCACGCACGGTAGTGAGAGCTGCCGTCAGGCCGTCGGCGCCAGGCGCGCGCTCGTGCAAGAGCGCGCGACCACGAACTATCTGGACGACGCCGCGTCGCAGGCGCTGCGTGCGCAGCCGGCCGAGCGCTTCGCGCGTTTCGGCGAAATCGTCGCCGCTGGAGCCGGCTTCGATCAGTGGATGGTCGCGATTGCCGACGGCGCTGAGTTGACGCTTGCCGCTTCTTCTTTCACGGTTCCCAGTGATTTCAATCCCGAACAGGGCAGCGTGCTCTCAGAGAGTTTCCGCCGCCATATTGTAATCGGGCACTGGTCTGGTCGCGACGCGGCCGATGTCGATCGCGTCAAGCCATATATCGAAGACCGGGTATTTGCCGGATCGTACGTTTGTATTCCGTTCGCGAGTGGCTCGATCGCGCTCGCCTCGCGCGACGCGCACGCATCGGCGGCACGGGCGGAGGCGATCGTCGAGCGCCTGACTCCATTCGCAACCAACTGGATGCTGGAGCGGGAGGCGGCGCGGCGGAACCGGCTGGTGCGCCAGCTTGCGCTCAGAATGTTTTCCGCTATCGACGAGGAACGCACGCGGATCGCTCGCGACCTGCACGACGATCAGGCGCAGTTGCTGGCGGCGGCGAAAATCGCGATTGACGCACCGCCCGAAGCGGCCCGCTCCATCTTCGCGCAAGTCGAGGGCGAGTTGCGCCGCAAGACCCGCGAGCTTCGTCCCGTAACTCTCGGAAGCGGTTCGCTCGACGAAGCAATCGAGCGCGAGTTCGGGCCGCTGAATCGCGCCGGGGTGAAGACCAGGTTTCTTCACCTGGTTCACGCCGGCGCCTCTGAAAAGATTTCGCGCCCGGTGCAGCAGCTATGCTTCCAGGTTATCCGCGAGGCCCTTTCTAACGTAATTCGTCATGCGCGTGCGAAAAATGTGCAAATTACGATCGAGAGCGGCGACGCGATCGCCCGCGTCTCGGTGCGCGACGACGGCCGCGGTATCGGAATCGGCCAGCCGGAGGGAACTGGCTTAATCGGGATGCGGGAGCGGCTGGAGTTGATGGGCGCGACGTTGACAGTGGAATCGCGCGCAGGCCGAACGACGGTCATCGCAGAAATTCCGGAGCCGGTGTGATGGAAGATCACGGACGGATTCGCGTGCTGCTCGCCGATGACCATCGGATTCTGCGAGAAGCCCTCAGGTCGCTGCTTGCCACCGAATGCGAGGTGGTCGCGGAAGCGGCGGATGGCGAGCAGGCAGTCGCGATTGCCACGCGCCTGAAGCCACAAGTGGTGGTGATGGACATCGGGATGCCGGGAATCGGTGGGCTCGCCGCGGCGCGTCGGATTGCCAAGGAAGCGCCATTGTCCAAAGTCCTGATGCTAAGTCAGTACGAGGACGAGGAATACGTGCTCGAGGCGCTCGGCGAAGCAGGTGCCGCCGGCTACGTGGTGAAGACCGACGCGGCGGCCGAACTGCTGAGCGCCGTGCGTGCGGTTAATTCGGGGCGTCAGTACCTGAGCCCGACTATCGCGCCGATCGTGCTCGCGCGGCTCCGCAACGGATCGTCCCCCAAGGCATCGCGCGCGGCGACTCCGACCCGGCGCGAACGCGAAGTGCTCAAGCTGATAGGCGAGGGCGCGACCACCAAGGAAGTAGCGAACCGTCTCGGCATCAGCGTGAAAACCGCGCAGGTCCATCGCGACAACCTCAAGCAGAAGCTAGAGCTGCGCTCAACCGCCGCAATAGTCCACTACGCAATCAAGCACAAAATGATCCGCGTTGATTGAAATAATCCGACACTCTCTGTTCCCCCTTTCCGATGCGGAAAGGGGGCGAGGGGGATAGGACGCGACCCGGCTCCGACCACTCCGGTTCCCCTTCCCACCATGGGAAGGGGTTAGGGGTTAGGTCCTTCGCACAATCATCCACACAAATCGTTCTCCCAATAACAAAAACTCCACATTTTGACTCACCAACATGACATTTTGATGCCATCTCCTGCGATAGTCTCCTCGATGGATCGGGGGAAGCTGGAAGGACGTCGTGCGCGGCGCTGGTTCGAACTCGAGCCACCCGCAGTCGAACGCCTCGAGCTGCAAACCTCGCCGCGCGTCTCGACCGTCGCCAGCTACGTCTTCACCCGCGCCGCCGAACGCTCGTGGCAACTTCTCAATCAGCATCTCGAAGGCCCGCAAGGCGGAGTTTTCTGGATCGGCGGCCCTGCCGGATGCGGCAAGACGCATTTCCTTGATTACGTGATCGCGCTGCAGCGGCGAGCGGGCGCGCTCGACGCCCAAAACGCGCGGCGCTTGGTCTGCGGCCTCGAATTGGCCGGCCGAATCACGGGCATCGAGATCGAACTGTTCCTGCTGAGCGTGCTCGCGGAACAAATCGGAAGCGACCAACGCTCGAGCGATCTGTTCCGCCAGATGCGTGGTGCGGCTGCGTTGAATGTCGCATTGGAAACCGCGCGGCGCACCGGAATCACGGCGGTAACGGTCGCGATCGATTTTGGAACGTCAGATTGCGACGTCGCGGAGTTTTTCGCGATGCTGGCGCAGGTCGCCGCCGCATTCCGGCAAGTGAAATTCACCGTGATCGCGGCCAATCGCGCGCCGGCGCCGGATGCGACGCGTCCGCTGCTGGTCGCGCCTCACGATCCGAACGAAGAAACTACTATTGCGGTGCGACGCGCGCGGCGCCTGGTCGAGGACGCCGAACGCGACGCTCATCACGCGTACGCTGGAATCGACACGGCGGGCCTGGCGCCCGACGCGATCTTCCCGTTCCATCCCGCGGCACTCAAGGCGCTTCGAACGATCGCCAGCCGTCCGATTGCGGATCCATCCGACGCCGGGCGCCCGGCGATTGTTCCTCTGTCGCGGCTGGCGCGGGAAGTGTTGGCGTCATCAACCTTCGACGGCGCCGACGGCGAACTCCCGGCGCGGCTGATCTATCCTCCCGACCTCACGATGAATGCGGAGATCGCCAAACTTCTCAAAGTTCTCATGCCGGAAGCAGGACGAGCCGCCTGGAAGATTGCGCGCGACACGATCGCCGGTCTCGACGCGTACGAAAAGGATCTCGCCCGCGAAATCGTCGATTCGCTGATGGTCGAGAACGTGTGCGGCGGGACCGGAGCGCTGCCGATCGAACAACTGAAGTCGCTGTTGCCGATATTCGCGTCTAACGCAAACGGGAATATGAGAACGACGCCGGCCGTGCGCGATTTGTTGCATCGATTGGAAACCTCCACTGGCGGCGTGATTCGTCTCGAGACCGATGCTGCCCGATTCGATCCTGCCGCCGCCGGCGCGCCCGAACTTGCGGCGTTCAATTCAGCGCTCGTGCTCGCCCGCGGATTCGATCCGCGCCTTACGATCGCGCGCGACCGCGAGAGTCTCGCCGCGCGCCTCAATCGGCTCGACGCCTCGATGGCGCTGGCGGTCGAAGGAGCAGTGCGCACCCGCGAGGTGCTGACCGTTGCGCTGAGTGAGGCAAATCTCGAGCTGCCCGCGGCGAACAGCAAAGCGATCGCGGAATATATCGCGCTCGCCGAATCAGGCGCGGCCGCGATGCTCGAGGCGGCTGCGGATCGATCTTATCTCGAGTCGGCAACCCAGATCGCCGGCGCATACGAGCTACTGGCGGCGGCGGCCGAATCGATCCCGCGGATGCGTGCGATGCGCGAGTACCTGGCCGCGACCGGACTGCGCGCCACCCCGGACGAACCTGGTATCAGGGAGAGCGTCTGGCAGCAATCGGCAATCGTTTCGCTGGAAACCGAATGCGAACTGCTGCGGGTCGAGCTTGGCCCGCGAATCCTGACAGGCCCGCCGCGCAGTCTCGATGCGTTGGAGGCGCGCTTTCAGAAATTCAAATGGACATACGTGCAGTGCTACCTGAGCGCGCACACGCGATGGATCGAGAAGATGGAGCGGCTCGAATTGGCGCTGGGTGACGCGCGAAGGTACTTCGAAGCGCTCGCACGGCTGAACGCAATCGCCGCACTAGGACGGCCCGAAGGCGCGAATCTTGGCGCGCGGATCGCCGACCTGAGCGCGCGCGTCGTGCGATGCGAACTGGGCGATGCAATTGCGCCAGAGACGATGCCGCGATGTTCGAGTTGCGGGTTTCAGCTCGGCGCAGTGTCGCCGCAAGCGGAACTCAACGATGCGATGGAATCGATACGCCGAGCACTCGAGACCAAACTGGCGGCGTTGTCGCAAAGCATGATCGCGCGCCTGATCCGCAGTCACGACAAGGAGCATCGCCTCGAAGGATTTCTGAAGATCACGCAAGCCGCGCAAACCGATGCGCTGGTCCGAGTCCTCGACGACAAGCTAGCGCGATATCTCGCGCAGGTGCTCGAGGAAGATCGGAGGAACGGCTAGCGCGCGGGGGTGGTGCGTTGTTTTTTTGGCTGGCCCGGTGGAAACGCGCTGGCGCGCTTGTGACGCGGGCGTACGTTGAATCGATCCAACTGACGGAAGTATGAATCGCGCACGATCTCGAGGCCCCACAGCAGCGTCAGGCCGAGCGTCCGGCCAACTCCGCCTACGACTTCCAATATGAGAGGAAGGCCGCGCAGCGGCTCGATACGAACATCAACTCGCGCTTTCTCTTGAGTGGTTTCCATCTAACTCCAGAGTAAGTTGCCAGGCGCCCGCTTGCAACTACATGATGCGGGCGCCTGGCGAGATTGCTAATGCGACGGCGACGCCGACGCACTCGGTTCGGGAGCGGCCGGCGGGTTCTCGCCCGGAGCGAGGACGGTGACTTTTACATCGTCGAATTGCGCTTGCGAATCGTCGCGCGCCCACAGTCCGATTTTGCCCTTGGCAATTTTGTTGTCGTCGAAATCGAAGATCATTTTATCGTCATCGTAACAACTGAAGTGTCCAGCCTGCGCCGTGACTTTCAGCCGGTACCACGTATCCTTGTCGGTCGGCACCACGCTCTGCTTCAAGCCGACCAGTTGCCCGTTGGTCATGCGCGATAGCGCGAAGTAATCGCTGGGGCATCCGGCGGAAAGCAGGTAGAAATTTTTGTCGTCAACGTAACGGAAGATTAAACCGCCCGAACAATCGAAGCGTCCGCCAGCGGATTTAAACTGAGCTTCGAGAGTAAAGTCGGCATACTCAGTCGGATCCGTTTCGATTGCCATTGGGTAATACTCGAGCGCACTCGTCAGCGATTTGAGGAGGCGTCCGGCAGGCAAGCCGAAGGTATTGGGTTTGCTCGGCGCGCTGGGATCGGGAATCACCTGCCAATCGCCTTCGATAGCCTTCCATCCCGCGGGCACTTCGCCGGCCTTGTCCGAATCGAAATTCCACATATGAACTTCCGGAGTCGGCGTGGGTGTCGGCGTCAACGTGGCGGTTGGTTCGACCGCCGCCTTTTTCTTTTTTCCTTTTGAATAAGCGGCGGGGCTGACGACGAGTACCGTCATTACCAGGCCCGCTGCAACGACTGCGGCGCTTCGCAGCCATGAATTTCTCGTGTTCATCTATCCTCTCTCTGCCCCGATGAGCTGAAGCAATTCATTTTACAGTTGAAGTGGAGCAACGACTGAATCGGCGCGAGTTTCGCCAATGAACGGCGTCGCTGTCAAGCTAATGATTTCGTTGATGATGGCTCAGGCAGCGCGAATGCACGATCGCTTCGACAAGACTAGCATCGCACGCAATAGTCAGAGCGAATCCTAGTTTCGTTTTTCTTTCGCTACTGACTATTCGCGCCAATAGTCAGTTTATTACATCTCGTGACGCGCGATTTACTTGACCTTGGTGGGAAAGAGTGGGATGTTGTGGGTCGCTGGGGAGGGATCAAGGTGTTTAGTGGTCGGTTCGACCATGCGATCGATGAAAAAGGTCGGGTAAGTATCCCGGCCCGTTTTCGCGAAATTTTGCAGCGCGAAAATCACGATCGCCTTTATATCACCAATTTCCCCTACAACGGAGAGCATTGCCTGGCGCTGTATCCGCCGAGTCAGTGGGACACCCTCAATGCGACTCTGAGTACCAAGCCGCGATTCGATCCGCGAGTGCAGGCGTTCCAGACTTTCTTCATCGGCGGCGCGCATGAGGTGCCGGTCGATAAGCAGGGACGCATTCTGATTCCGACCAACCTGCTCAAGTTCGCTCACCTCGATCGCGAGGTGACGTTTTCGGCGATGCAGGATCATTTTCAACTTTGGGACAGGAAAATCCTCGAGAAGGTTTTGAAGGCCGCCGAGGAAAAAATAAACGATCCGGAATTTTTCACGAAGCTGGGACTGTAACGGGCGGCGATGAATCTGGCAGTGAGATACGAAGACGACGCAGCGGACCGGAGGCATGTGCCGGTGATGGTGGAGGAGGTGTGCGGGCTGCTGTCCGCACACGGTCCGCTCGCGTTCGTCGACGTGACAGTTGGTACGGGTGGGCATGCGGAGGCGATGCTACGCGCCAGCAAGGCGCGGATGCTCGGGCTGGATCGCGACGCGGCGGCGATTGCCGTCGCGCGCGACCGGCTGGGGGAATTCGGCGATCGCGTGGTGCTCGAGCGCGCTGACTTCGGCGAAGTTGCGGCCGTGATGAAGCAACATCACTTCGACGGCGCCGACGCGATGCTCGCCGATCTCGGCATGAGCAGTTACGCACTCGACGATCCGAATCGCGGGTTCTCATTTCGGCTCGACGGTCCGCTCGACATGCGGATGGACGATCGCGCAAACGCTGCAAGCCAAAGACATTGTCAATGAAGAAAGCGCCGAGGAAATCGCGCGCATCATCTATACCTACGGCGAGGAGCGCGGCTCGCGGCGGATCGCGCGGATGATCGTCGAAGCGCGCCGGCGCGGTCCGATCGAAACCACGGGCGAGTTGCGCGGAATCGTGGAACGGGCTCTGGGAGCGCATCGGCGCGGCGGGGCGCATCCGGCGACGCGCACCTTCCAGGCGCTTCGAATCGCGGTGAATCACGAGATGGAAAGTCTCGCGGCGCTGCTGCGCGACGGTCCCGCGCTGCTGAATCCGGGCGGCCGGATGCTGGTCATCTCGTATCACTCGCTCGAAGACCGTCCGGTCAAGGAACGTTTTCGCGAGCTGACGCACACCGAAGATTATACGGCGATCGCGCGCAAAGTGATCAAACCGTCGTCGGCAGAGACTGCACGCAACCCGCGCGCACGCAGCGCGAAAGTTCGATGCATCGAACGGAGCGCACGATGAGCCCGCGCGTGAAACCGACGCGGCGGCCGTCGAAGGTCATGCCGACGATACTGGGCACGCTGATCGCGATCGTGGGATTCGCGACGCTGATGATACGGCTGCAAATGACGACGGAAGGCTACCGACTTTCCGCGCTGCACGATGAAATCGCGAAACTGCAGGACGAAAATCGAGGACTGCGCCTGACTGCTGCACAGCTCAGCTCGCACGAGAGGCTGCGCGCACTCGCGCCGCAGTATCATCTCGCGCCGCCCGGCCGCGGGCAGGTGGTGATGCTCCCATGAATACATCGTTCAAGCAGCGGCGCGCTCGAATCGGAGCACTCACGCTCACGCTGGCAGCCTTGTTCGGTTTCGCCGTGATTCGCCTGGTGGTGCTGGTCGCGCTGTACGGGCCGCATCTGAACTCGCTCGCGCATAACGAGCATACCGGCGAAACCCAACTCGCTGCGGTGCGCGGTCCGATCGTCGATCGCAACGGCGTGCCGCTGGCGCTGTCGGCCGAGACGCGATCGGTTTACGCGCGGCCGAAGAAAGTGACCGAGTCGAGCACGCCTGCCGAGCGCGGCAAGCTCGCGGCAATTTTAATGATGATGCCGATTTCGCTCGAATCGAAACTGAACAGCGCCGCGCCGTTCGTCTGGCTCGAGCGCCGGATTTCACCGGACAAGGCGCAGGCGGCGGAAGCGCTCGGAATCGACGGCATCGGCACGATTAGCGAATACAAGCGGTTTTATCCGGAGAGCAACCTGGCCGCGTCGGTGGTGGGGTTGGCGGGGATGGACGGCCAGGGGCTCTCCGGATTGGAACTGCAATACGACCGGATTGCGCGCGGCGAGGCGGTCGAGCTCAGCTTCGATCACGACGCGCAGGGGCATCCGATTTTCGACAGTCCGCTCGCACTCAAGGCCCCGGAGCCGGGCGCGCAGCTCGAGCTGACGATCGACTCGTCGATCCAATCGCTCGCCGAGACTGAGTTGGCGGCCGAAGTGAAGGTGAGCGGCGCCAAGCGTGGCAGCGTGATCGTGCTCGATCCGTTTACTGGCGAAGTGATGGCGATGGCAAACGTCAGTGCCGGCGGCGTCAACGTTCATGACCGGCTGCACAACCCGGCGGTTGAGGACGCGTTCGAGCCGGGCTCGACGATGAAGGGGATTCTCGGATCGATCGCGCTCGCGGATCACGCGATCACGACTGACAAACAATTTTTTTGCGAGAACGGGCATTTCACGATCGACCGGCACACGATTCATGATCACAGTCCACACGGATGGCTGAATCTCGGCGGCATAATCGAAGTGTCGTCGAATATCGGCGCGTCGAAGATTGCGCTGACGCTCGGCTCGCACCGTTACTACGAAGGGCTGCGCGCGTTTGGAATCGGATCGCGCACCGGAATCGATCTGCCGGGCGAAGCCGGCGGATTGCTGAACAAGCCGGCCGGATGGAAGGAAATCGATCTCGCCAATCATGGCTTCGGACAAGGCGTGGCGGTGACACCGATCCAGTTGGCGGTGGCGTACGCGGCGATCGCGAACGGCGGAAATATCGTGCGGCCGTACGTCGTGAAGGCTGCGTACGACGCGGAAGGCCGCGCGATCCTCACGCACACGCCGCAGGTTCTACGGCGCGCGATCGCGCCTGACATCGCGCATCAGATGAACTTGCTGCTGCGCAACGTCGTGATGTCCGATGGCGGCACGGCGGCGAAAGCGCGCGTTGACGGATTTATCGTCGCGGGCAAGACTGGCACGGCGCAGATGGTGAATCCGGAAAACGGCACTTACTATCAGAACCGGCACGTGTCGTCGTTCGTGGGATTTTTGCCGGCTGACGATCCGCGCCTTCTGATCCTGGTCGCGCTTTACGACGTCGGCCACGAGCATTTCGGCGGCCTGATCGCGGCGCCGGTGTTCAGTGAAATCGCGCAGGGCGCCGTCCGCGACTTGAATATCACGGCGCCGAATCCGGCGTACGATACCGCCAGCATGATTCCGATGCCCGACTTCGGCAAAGACGCGAACGGCAAGGCGCCGACTGCATCGTCGCCCGATCCCGACGATTATCTTCCCGTGCTGACGGGATCGAAGCTGACGCGCGCGACGCCAAATTTTGCGGGACTGAGTCTCAGGCGTGCGATGGAACTGGCGCGCGTCTCGCGCGTCAATGTCGATGTGCATGGCGGCGGCTACGTCGTCGCGCAGGAGCCGAGCGCGGGCGCACCGCTCAATCACGCGACGGTGAAATTGACTCTCGCGGCGGTTGTCGCGGACAGTGGAGTGGAGATGGCGGCCGATTCCAGCGTCGTGCCCGCGTTGTATTTCAGTGGCGGCGGTGTATCGCCCGTCAGGCGAAAGTGAAACTTGGGGAATTGCTCGAAGGACTCGACGTCCGTCGAATCGACGGCGACCTGAACGTGGAAATCACGGGCCTCAGCTACGACTCGCGACAGACGAGGCCCGGTCATCTGTATTTTTCGACGGCCCGCGACGCGACGCGCAATCGGGCCAACATTGAGGACGCATTAAACCGTGGGGCGCGCGCTGTGGTGGTTGGTGGAGGGGATGGTGGAACAGCGCGCCCCGCGGTGACCCTGGTGGGGAGCGAGCGGCCGCGCCGCCTGATGGGCGCGGTCGCGTCTCGTTTCTTCAGAGCGCCGAGCGAGCGCGTCGATTTGATCGGCATCACCGGCACCAGCGGCAAGACCACGACCAGCTACATCCTGGCGTCGATCTTCGAAGCAGCGGGCATGCCGACGGGAATCATCGGAACGATTGGAATTTTCATCGGCGGCAAGAAAATCTACTCCGGACTTACCACTCCCGAATCGATCGACTTCGAATCTGCGCTGGCGCAGATGGAGCATGAGGGCGTGCGCCACGTAGTTGCGGAAATTTCGTCGCAAGGAATCGCAGAAGGCCGCGTTGAGGCATTGAACTTCCGCGCGAGCATGTTCACCAATCTCGGCCGCGACCATCTCGACTATCACGCGACGATCGAAGAGTACTTCGCGGCGAAACTGCGGCTGTTCACGGAGATAATGCCGCGAAGCAAGCACACCGACACCGTCGTAATCGTGCGCGGCGACGATCCGTTCGGGCGGCGCGTGCTCGATTCGGTGCAAGGATCGAAAATAAGTTTCGGGATGGATCGATCACTCGACGCGCATCCTGAGAAATTCGACGCGGACCTCAGCGGGATTCGCGCGACGCTGTCAGTGCTCGGCAAAAAAATCGAAATCGCGTCGCCGCTCATCGGCGAAATCAATTTGCTCAATATCCTGGGCGCGTCGGCTCTGTCGGCGGCCCTGGGTGTCGATTTGGAGGCGGTGGCTGTAGGGGTGCGGCGATGCCCAGGGGCCCCCGGCAGACTCGAAAGTGTCGCGGCGAAACCGGGGGTCACGGTGCTGGTGGATTACGCGCACAAGCCGGACGCGCTCGAGGCGGTGCTGACGGCGCTTCGGCGTCTGCGCGCAGGCAGGATCATCTGCGTATTCGGATGCGGCGGCGATCGCGACCGCGGCAAGCGTCCGATCATGGGCGAGATTGCGGGACGGCTCGCCGATATTCCGGTACTAACTTCCGATAATCCGCGCAGCGAGAATCCGCTGGCGATTATCGCCGAGGTCGAAAGAGGATTGACGGCGACGGGACGCGCACGAATCGTTAACGAGAAAAACTTTGCGGACGCGTCGTTAGGTGGCGGATATATCGTCGAGCCCGATCGGCGCGCCGCGATAAAAATTGCTCTCAGAATCGCGACTGCCGGCGACGCAGTTCTGATCGCGGGCAAAGGTCACGAGGATTATCAGTTGGTTGCGGGTCGCGTACTGTCGTTCGACGATCGAGTCGTGGTCCGCGAGATTGCGGCGGAACTCGGCGACGGTCAGAGTTGAGATTCGGCGAGCGCCGCGATGCTCTACTTGCTGCTCTACCCGCTTCACAAATATTACACCGGCTTCAACGCGCTGAGGTACGAGACGCTGCGTTCCGTACTGGCCGGACTTGCGGCGCTCGCGCTGTCGTTGGCTCTGGGACCTATTCTCATCAATCGCTTCCGCGAAATGCGTATCGGTCAGACGATTCGCGAAGTCGTTCCGCAGGCGCATCAGAAGAAGGCCGGCACGCCGACGATGGGCGGGCTGCTGATCGTCGCGTCGATGCTGGCGGCGACGCTGCTGCTCGCCAACATCGTGAATCCATACGTGTGGGTCGCGATTTTCGTGACGCTGACTTTCGGCGCGATCGGTTTCAGCGACGACTACTACAAGCTCACTCGCGGCAAAGGTCTCGGCCTTTCCGGCCCGGCGAAACTGGTGTGGTCATTTTCGTGCGCGTTCATCGCCGCGGCGTGGCTATTTCTGTATCTCGGCTTCGATACGCATCTCACGGTGCCGTTTTTGAAGAATGTGCATCCCGATCTGCACACCTGGCTCTATATCCCGTTCGCGATGCTGGTGATCGTCGGATGCTCGCATGCGGTGAACCTCACCGACGGACTCGACGGTCTCGCAATTGGCCCCGTGATGACGGTCGCGCTGACGTACTGGGTCTTCTCGTACGTCGCCGGCAATATCAAGTTCGCCAGCTACTTGCAGGTACCATACATCGCGAACGTCGGCGAAGTTGCGATTTTTTGCGCGTCGGTAATCGCCGCATCGCTCGGCTTCCTGTGGTTCAACGCGTATCCGGCTTCGATGATGATGGGCGACGTCGGCGCGCTCGCGCTAGGCGGGGCGATCGGCACGGTCGCAGTGCTGTGCAAGCAGGAACTTGCGCTGGTAATCACCGGCGGAGTATTCGTCGCGGAGGCGGCGTCAACCATCATTCAGCGCTACTATTTCAAAGCGACGCACAAGCGATTTTTCCTGATGGCGCCGCTGCATCATCATTTTGAACTCGCGGGCATTCCCGAAACCGTGGTCGTGATCAGATTCTGGATCGTTTCGATCGTATGCGCGCTGGTCGCGCTGAGCACACTGAAGTTGCGTTGATGGAACTGTCCAACAAACGCGTGATGGTAGTCGGACTTGGAGTCAGCGGAATTGCCGCGGCGCGCTTCGTTGCCTCGCGCGGCGCGAAACTCGTGATGACTGATCGGAGGGTGGACGTCGATCGCGGCAATTTGCCGGCAGGCGCTCTGAAACTCGGCGCCGGAAATGCTAGCTGGGTGGACGGCATCGACCTGGTGGTCACCAGTCCGGGAGTACCGCGCGATGCACTTCTGTTGCACGCAGCGACTGAGCGGCGAATTCCTGTAATCGGAGAAATAGAACTCGCAAGCAGCTTTCTCGACGCGCCAATCGCCGCGGTCACCGGCACCAACGGCAAGAGCACGGTGGTAGTGCTGCTCGGCGAGATTTTGAGCGCGTCGCGACGCCGCACTTTCGTCGGCGGCAACCTCGGCACGCCGCTAATCGAAGCAGTTGACGGCAAATGGGACGTCGCAGTCGCCGAGCTGTCGAGCTTCCAGCTCGAATGGATCGAGAAATTCCAGCCGCGCGCAGCTGTGCATCTCAATCTCACCGACGATCATTTCGATCGCTACAAAGATCTCGAGGACTACGGTCGCGCCAAGGCGCGCTTGTTCGAGAACCAGCAGCCCTCGGACTATGCGATTTTGAATCGGGAAGATCCGAATGTCTGGAGGCTCGCGAAGACCGTCCGCTCGCGAGTGATCGGCTTCGGTCACGCGCGCGGCGAATCGGGCGCGTCGATCTGGTTCGACGATCAGTCGAACGCCATCGTTTACGATTTTGATTTCGACCACGCGCCGGGCGGCCAAATCAGCCTGGAAAAATTTCGTCTGCATGGACGGCACAACATCTCCAATGCGATGGCGGCGTCGGCAGCCGCGCTCGCACTTGGGGTCAAGGCCGAAGAAATCGAACTCGCGCTCGCGTCATTTCGCGGACTGCCGCATCGAATTGAAGTCATACATGAACGCGGTGGCGTGACTTATGTCGACGATTCGAAAGGGACCAACGTCGGCGCGGTGGTCGAGGCGATCGACGCATTGGCGGCGCCGATAATTCTGATCGCGGGCGGTCTCGACAAGGGCGGCGACTACGCGCCCTTGCGGCGGCCGCTCAAAGAAAAAGTCAAGCTCGCGATTTTTAACGGGACGGCGCGCGACAAGATGGCGGCGGCGCTCGAGGGCGCGACGACGATCGAAACGGTGGCGACTCTCAAGGAAGCGATCGAACACGCGGCGCGTGCGGCGCGACCCGGTGACACTGTCCTTCTGTCACCGGCGTGCTCGAGCTTCGATCAATTCAAGGACTATGCGGAACGTGGGAACGTATATAAAGAGCTGGTTCGGGCGCTTTGACGCGGTAAGTTACCGACGTCCCGACCCATGGCTGTGGCTGCCGGCGGCGGTGCTGCTGTTGCTCGGGCTGCTGATGGTGCTCAACACCACCTACTTTCTCGGCATCGAGAAGCGCGGCGACGCGTTCCACTTTTTCAAGCTTCACCTCGCACACATCGCGGTCGGCTTCGTGTTCCTGATGTTGCTCTCGCAGTTCTCGCTCGCGGGTCTGCGGCGGATCGCGATGCCGCTGTTCATCGCGTCGATCGTGATGCTGGCGCTGCTCTACGTGCCCGGTTTCGGGTTGATGAAAGGCGGCGCGCGCCGATGGCTCAGGCTGGGACCGGTGATCGCCGAACCGTCGGAGCTGGTGAAATTTGCATTGGTATTTTTCCTCGCGAAGTTCCTCAGCAGCCGGCAGCAGCGAATCCAGGAGTTCAAGCACGGACCACTCTCCGTATTTTTGATCGTCGGCCCGATCACTCTGTTGATCCTCAAACAGCCGGACTTCGGTAGCACCGTGATGATCGCGCTGATCCTGTTCGCGATGCTGTGGGCGGCGGGCGCGCGCTGGCAGCATCTTGCGGCCGCGGGCGGCGGCGCGCTCGGGTTGCTCGCATTCCAGGCGGTGGCGAAATCGTATCGTATGAAGCGGCTGACGACGTTCCTCGATCCATGGTCGGTCGCGCGCGGCGCCGGATTCCAGCTCGTGCAATCGTTCATCGCGCTCGGCGAAGGCGGCAAATGGGGCGTCGGCCTCGGCGCCGGCCGTCAGAAAATGTTCTATCTGCCTGAGGCGCACACCGACTTTGTGTTCGCAGTGGTCGGCGAGGAGTTCGGCCTGATCGGCGCCGCCGTCGTGATCTCGCTGTTCCTGGTGATCCTGTTTCGGGGGATGCGAATCGCGCACGACGAGCCCGATCCGTTCGCGAGCCTGCTTGCGGTTGGGCTGACCGCGCTGCTCTCGATTCAAGCGTTGATCAACATGTCGGTGGTGATCGGGCTGATCCCGACCAAGGGATTGCCGCTGCCGTTTCTGAGTTACGGCGGCACTTCGATCATCATCGCGATGGCGGCGTTGGGTGCGCTACTCGCGCTTGGGCGCCGACCGGCGGTGCGATGAAAGTGATAATCGCGGGAGGCGGCACCGGCGGGCATCTTTTTCCAGCAGTCGCGTTGGGTGAGGAAATGATTCGCGAGCGTCCCGATATCGACGTGTTGTTTGTCGGCACCAGTGCGGGGCTCGAGGCTAGGTGGTTGCCGAAGAGCGTCTACAAATACGAGCTGTTCGACATGCATGGCATTCGCGGACATAGCGCTCCTGAACGGGCGCGCGCCTCGATCGAATTCGTTCGCGCGATTGGACTTGCGCTGTCGCTGGTCCGGCGATTTCGCCCGAGCATCATCGTGAGTGCGGGCGGATACGCCTCCGCCTCGATGGGCGCGGCTGCGATCCTCACGCGCACTCCACTGGTCCTGATGGAACAGAACACGCGCCCGGGTCTCGTCAATCGGACGCTGTCCAGGTTCGCAAGAAAAATCTGCGTTGGGTTCAGCGACAGTACGAGTCATTTCAGTTCTTCTAAAGTGGTGGTGACTGGTAACCCGACTCGGTTCAAATACCAGCCTGACCGATCGAAGCCAGAGGGCGGTCGATTACAAATCCTTGTTTTAGGCGGTTCATCCGGAGCGCACCGCCTGAATATTGGCGTTGTAGAGGCTTTCAAAATCTACGGAAAAAGTGTTATAAATTGGCACGTAGTGCACCAGACTGGGGAGGCGGATGAGGAGTTGGTGAGGAGTGCATACCGCGAAATCGGTTTCGCGGCGGAGGTCGTGCCGTTTATCGACGACATCGCCGACGCGCTGCATCGTGCCGATTTGGTTATCGCGCGCTCAGGCGCGATGACGGTTACCGACATTGCTCTTGGTGCGCGTGCGGCTATTTTCGTGCCGTATCCTTTTCACAAGGATGAGCAACAGGTTCACAACGCGCGCGTGCTTGAAAAACGTGGCGGAGCGACAATAGTTCGCGACGACGATCAGCTTGCTCCGAACCTGGCGCGCGAACTTGAAGCACTGATTCAGAATCCGGCGCGGCTCGACGAGATGGGTCTGCGCGCGCACGAGGAAGCGCATCCGGACGCGGCTCGCAGTATCGCTAAAATTTGTTTTGAAGTTGCGGAGAAAGCAGCAGCGTGAGTGAACTCCACGCAAATGGTCTTTTGACGCGTCAGCGGCGGCTCCACTTCGTCGGAATCGGCGGCGCGGGCATGAGTGGAATCGCGGAGCTGTGCCTCAAGCTCGGGATGCGCGTCAGCGGATGCGATCTGAAACCGTCAGTTGCGGTCACGCGTCTTGCGTCGCTCGGCGCCGAAATCAGCCAGGGGCATCATCCGGCGCATCTGAAGGATGAAGGCGGTATCGACGCTCTGGTGATCTCGTCGGCGATAAAATTTTCGAATCCCGAAGTTGCACGTGCGCGCGAGATGAATATCCCGGTGATTGCGCGCGCCGAGATGCTCGGCGAATTGCTGCGCATGTCCAAGCTCGGTGTCGCAGTCGCGGGAACGCACGGCAAGACGACCACCACCGGTCTGATCGCGCTGATCATGGAAGAGGGAGGCCTCGACCCCACGGTCGCGGTCGGCGGAAATATTCGCAATACCGGCACCAACGTTCGTCTCGGGCGCGGCGACTACATGGTGGCCGAAGCTGACGAGAGCGACGCGTCGTTCCTGCTGCTCATCCCGACCATCGCGGTGGTGACCAATATCGATCCTGAACATCTCGATCATTACGGCACGATGGATAAAGTTCGCGAGGCCTTCGCGGATTTTATCAACCGGGTGCCGTTCTATGGCGTCGCGGTGCTCGGAATCGACAGCGTCAATGTGCGAGGGCTGATGGCGTCGATTCGCAAGCCGATGGTGACGTACGGCGTCGCGCAGGACGCGGATCTGCGCGCCGAAAAAATCGTGATCGATGGGCTTTCGACTCGCTTCGAGGTGGTTCGCAAGGGCGAGAATCTCGGCCGAGTAACGATCCCGACGCCGGGCGTGCATGTCGCGCTGAATTCGCTCGCGGCAATTGCAGTCGCGCTGGAAGTTGGAATCAGTTTCGATCGCGCGGCGGCAGCGCTGGCGAAATTCGGTGGCATCAGCCGGCGCTTCGAGATCAAAGGCGAAGCGGCGGGACGAATCGTGCTCGACGACTATGCGCATCACCCGGCTGAAGTGCGCGCGACCCTGGCTGCCGTGCGCGCATCGTTCAAGCGGCGCGTGGTTGCGGTCTTTCAGCCTCATCGGTACACGCGGCTGCGCGATTTGTTCGACGAATTCCTGTCGGCGTTCGACGATGCCGACGTGCTCTACCTGTTCGACGTGTATTCGGCTGGCGAGGAGCCGATCGCCGATGTTTCCTCGCGACGTTTGTACGAGGCGCTGCGCGCGCGCGGGCATCTCGAAGTGCATTACCTTGGCGACGAGGAAAATCCAGCGGCGCGAATCGCAGCCGGCTCGCGCGCGGGCGACGTAATCGCGACTTTGGGCGCGGGCGATATCTACAAGACCGGCGGCGAGATACTCAACGCGCTCAGCGCAGAGGTCAAAGTTCATGAAGGCGCTTGAGACCCAGCTGCGCGCGAGATTTGGCGACCGCGTCCGCGCCTCGATGCCGCTGGCGGAGCTGACCTCATTTCGAATCGGCGGTCCCGCCGACTTGTTCGTCAACGTCGAAGACGAAATCGAGCTGATGCATGCGAAGGCCGCTTCGTATCGCGCGGGCGTGCCATGCTTCTGTCTCGGCGCGGGCACGAATCTGCTCGTGAGCGATCGCGGGATGCGCGGACTCGTGGTGCGGCTAGGCGACGGCTTCGGAAAAATTGAAATTGACGACACCAAAGTCGTTGCGGGCGCGGCTGCGGCATTCGGCGCGCTGGTCCAGGCAGTCGTCGATCGCGGTCTTGAAGGTCTCGAATTTGGCGAAGGGATTCCAGGCACGGTCGGCGGCGGATTGGTGATGAACGCGGGCGCGTTCGGCGGCGAAATCGCAAAGGTCGTTACGCTGGTGCATGGCGTCACCGAAGCGGGCGAGGCGCTCGCGCTGACGAAGGATGACGTCAAGTTTGCCTACCGGCGCACAGAGTTGCCGTCGCATTTCATAATTACACGCGTCGATTTCGAGCTGGTTCGAGGCGATCGCGAAAAGCTGACGGCGCGAGTCGCCGATCTGCATGCCAAGCGCGCATCGCGCCAGCCGCGCGGCGTGCCGAACGCGGGATCGATCTTCAAGAATCCGCCGGGAAATTTCGCAGGCAAGTTGCTCGAAGGCGCCGGCCTGAAAGGGAAGCGGCTCGGCGGCGCGGCGTTTTCGGATCAGCATGCAAACTTTATCGTGAATCTTGGCGGCGCACAGGCCGCGGAAGTTCGCGCGCTGATCGACATGGCGCGCAACAAGGTTAAAGAGCAGAGCGGCGTCTTGCTTGAACCGGAGGTTAGGCTGGTCGGCGACTGGTAACGCGTATTTTGGATTGAGGTGGCGGGGTGGCGGTTCGCGGTCGAAATAAAGCGGTGGCGGGGTGGAGCGCACGGATGGGCGGGCTGGTGGTGTGCGCCTTTTTCGCGCTGGGCGTGATGACGGGATTCAGCACGGCCGGCCGCGCAGTGGCTCTCAGAGCGACTGCGACTCTCACCTCGTATCGCGATCAAATTGTCGATTCGCTTGCGCCCGCGCGCTCGACTGCCGCGAACTACACTGCGGTTTTGGTCGAGTGGGCGGGGCGCACAGGAATTTACCAGCGCGCCAGCCGCCGACCGGGCGCCGCGGAGATCTCGACGGGCAACATGCGCGAAGGCGCGGTCGCGATTGTCGAACGTCGCGACGGCTTCTACGAACTCTTCAGCGGCGGCGAACTGCGTGGTCCGGTGTCGCCGGGCAAGCAGGGCGATCTTCCTGTGCTGAGCGGCGACGCGCTCGACAGCATGCGCGGAACGCAGATGGTTGACTACGCGGCGGTGATGATGCGCGCAGAAACGCAGCTGTCGGAAATCATTTCCGAGATGCACGTTGGCGATGACGGCACGGCGTCGCTGTTTCTCGAGCGTGAGCGGACCGAGGTCGTGATCGATCTCGATCGCGCAACCACCGAGATTCAGCGCGCGATAAAAGTGCGGAATCAATGGCAGGGACGCGAGAACCTGATCGCGGCGCTCGATTTGACCACGCCGGGATTGGCGGTTGTGCGACTTCATGCGGCCGAAACTAAGAATTCGAAACATAAGAGTGGACTTCGTAAAAGTTTCGTTCCAGCCGGGCGGGGAGCCGGTGACGCGATGAGAAATCTGCTCACCGGGTTGGACGTCGGCACCAGCAAAGTCTGCGCGATCGTCGGCGAGTCGCTGCCCTGACGGGCAGTTGGCGACGCTCGGCTACGGAATCGCGCCATGCACGGGTCTGCGCAAAGGCGTCGTCGTCAATATCGAGGCGACGGTCGATGCGATCAAAGCGGCGGTCGAGGAAGCGGAGAAAACTTCCGGCGTGCGCGTCGGCTCGGTCGTCGTCGGCGTCGCAGGGCCGCACATCAAGGGCCTCAACAGCCACGGGATCGTCGCAGTGCGCGGCGGCGAAGTCAGCTCGCGCGACGTGGATCGAGTGATCGACGCGGCGCGCGCTGTCGCAATCCCACTCGATCGGCAGGTCCTGCATATTCTGCCGCAGCAGTTCGCTGTCGATGAGCAGGAAGGCGTGCGCGAGCCATACGGAATGGCGGGCGTGCGGCTGGAAGCGCGGATTCATATCATCACCGCGGCGCAGAGTTACGGACAAAATCTCACCAAGTGCTGCGAGCGCGCGGGCGTGACGCCGTCGGAGATGGTTTTCCAGCCGCTGGCGTCGGCCGATGCGGCGCTGTTTCCGGAGGAACGCGAGCTCGGCGTCGCGCTGATCGACGTCGGCGGCGGTACGACCGACATCATCGTGTTTCACGGCGGCGCGGTGATGCATACCGCGGTGCTGCCGATTGGCGGGAACCATCTCACCAGCGATATCGCCGCGGGATTGCGCACTCCGATCTCTGACGCGGAGCAGATCAAAATTACTTTCGGAGTGGCGACCAATCAAGTCGTGCGGCGCGACGAGACAGTGCAGGTTCCGGGCGTTGGCGGACGCGAGCCGCGGGTGATCGCGCGCCGATTGCTCGGAGAAATCATCGAGCCGCGCATGGAAGAGATTTTCACGATGGTGCAGCGAGAGCTGTTGCGCTCGGGAGTATCCGACGGGCTCGCGTCAGGCATCGTGCTGGTCGGCGGAACCTCGCTGCTCGAGGGCACGCAGGAACTGGCCGAGCGTATCTTCGGCGTGCCGGTGCGGCGCGGACTTCCGATCAACCTTAAAGGTCTGCCGGAAGAACTGATGAAGCCGATGTACACGACGGCGGCGGGTCTGCTGCTGCACCAGGGCGCGGCGAGTGGCGCGAGCAACGGCAATGGAAAATCGGGCCGGCTGGGACGGCTGCGCTCGCGGCTTGGCGATTGGGTGAGGGACTTTTTTTGAAAAGTCATCGAAACGAAAAATCAAATGGGCAACAAACTTTGCCGGTAGGTGGTGGAGGAGGATCTGTAATGATTGAGTTGGTGAGTAATCCCGACCCGGGCGCGAGGATAAAGGTAATCGGCGCAGGTGGATGCGGCGGCAATGCTGTCAACCACATGATCAATGTGGGCCTGCGCAACGTCGATTTCATCGCCGTGAATACCGACATCCAGGCGCTGCAGAATAATCACGCGCCTCTGCGCATGCAGATCGGCGACGAGATAACGCGCGGACGCGGTACCGGCGGCAATCCTGAAATCGGGCGCAAGGCCGCGCTCGAAGACGAAGACCGCATTCGCGAAATCCTGTCGGAAGCCGAGATGGTGTTCGTCACCGCCGGGATGGGCGGCGGCACCGGAACCGGCTCTGCGCCAGTGATTGCGCGTATTGCGCGCGAACTCGGTGCGCTGACTGTCGGCGTCGTCACCAAGCCGTTTCAGTTCGAAGGACGCCGTCGCATGTCGCAGGCGGAAGAGGGACTGCGCGAGCTGAAGAACGCGGTCGATACGCTGATTACGATTCCCAATCAGCGCCTGCTCTCGGTCGCAAGCAAGAACACGTCGCTCAAGGAATCGTTCCAGAAGGCTGACGACGTGCTGCTGCAGGCGGTTCGCGGAATTTCGGAATTGGTCACGGTGCATGGGCTGATCAACCTCGATTTCGCCGACGTGCGATCGATCATGGCCGAGATGGGCATGGCGATGATGGGTGCGGCGACGGCGTCGGGCGAGAATCGAGCGGTCGAGGCGGCGCAGCGCGCGATCTCAAGTCCGCTGCTCGAGGACGTCTCGATCAAGGGCGCGCGCGGCCTGCTGATCAACGTCACCGGCGGCTCGGACATGGCGCTGTACGAAGTGAACGAGGCGGCGAGCCTGATCCAGGAAGAGGCGCACGAGGACGCGAACATTATTTTCGGTGCGGTGATCGACGAGGCGATGTCGGACGAGATTCGCGTCACGGTGATCGCGACCGGCTTCGGCGATCTCGACAGAACTTCGTCGCGCTACTCGCCGTCGGGTGCTCCCGTGACCACGCCGATAGCGGCGGCCGCGACCCGGCCGGTCGATCCGATGGAGGTCAAGCAGCCAACGCCGGCGCCGGCTGCGCAGCCCGGGCAAGTGCGGATGTTCCCGGGCAATAAGCCGGTGCGCAGGATGGGACTGGTCGTCGATGACAACACGCTCGACATCCCGGCGTTCCGGCGGCGCGGCGAAGAAGGAGGGTTGGCGGACGGCGACAAGCTCGAGCCGAACTCGCTGCTCGACGGCGACGACAAGCTCGACATCCCAACCTTCCTGCGCAAGCACCTCGACTAGTCGGAAATCGTAAGAATCAGTGCGATGCCGGAGTCCGAAAGGGCTCCGGCATTGTGTTATGGTGCGCGAGAATTTGAGAAGCTTAGACGAATCTCATGAAGTCCATCTCCCTTAAAGTTCAGGAAGAGCTTCTGAAAACAATCGAGCGATGTGCGCGTGCGCTTGGAATTTCCCGCGCTGAATATATCCGTAGCGCGATCGAACAAATGAACCATGAGGTCGAAGCTCGCATCCGTTCGGAGCGGATGGCGCGAGCGTCGCGCAAGGTTCGCAAGGAAAGTATGCGGGTGAATGCCGAATGCTCAGCGATCGAGTGCGACTCTGGAGGCCGCGCATTTAAGGCATTGCTCGCCTCAGCGCCGCTGGATCGCGTCGAAATTCTCCGGTCACGCGACACGGCGCGTTCTCGACCCTCAAAGGGATCGCGATCTTAGCGGGCCGATGCTGCCTGACGCGCGGGGGCTTCGCTGCTAAGTGATTTCAGGATTGCTTGGCGGCGGTCCTTCAATTCTTTGGGCATCGTTTGACCGATCTTTTCGAAAAACTCGGCGGCTGATTCAAGTTCCGCTTTCCATTCCGCGGGATTCACCGCGAGCGCTTCCAGCGCCGCGCTTTTCGGAAGATTGAGCCCCTTCAGATCGAGCTCATGCTCATCGGGAACGATACCGACCGGCGTTTTGCGGCCACTGGCGCGTCCATGGATTCGATCGAGCATCCATTTCAGCACGCGCAGGTTTTCGCCGTAGCCGGGCCAGATGAAATTGCCGTCGGCGTCCTTTGCGGAACCAGTTGACCATGAAGATACGCGGCGGCTTCTTGATCGCAGCAGCGCATCTTGAGCCAATGAGCAAAATAATCGCCCATGTTGTAGCCGCAGAACGGAAGCATTGCCATCGGATCGCGCCGCAGCACGCCGACCGCTCCTGAAGCCGCCGCCGTCGTTTCGGATCCCATCGTGGCGCCCATGAAAACGCCGTGCGTCCAGTCTATCGATTCGAGCACGAGCGGCACCGTCGAGGCGCGACGTCCGCCAAAGATAATCGCGGAAATAGGCACGCCGCGAGGATCGTCGGCGGACGGCGACCACGCAGGATTGTTGCGCATCGGAGTCGTGAAGCGACTGTTGGGATGCGCGGCCTTTTCGCCCGAGTCTTTTTTCCAAGGACGACCCTGCCAGTCGAGCAATCCGTCGGGTGGCGGCACGTCCATCCCTTCCCACCACACATCGCCGTCGGGTGTCATCGCGACGTTGGTGAAAATCGTGTCGTGCTGCACCATCTTCATCGCGTTCAGATTCGATTTTGCGCTGGTGCCAGGCGCGACGCCGAAGTAACCGTTCTCCGGATTCACCGCCCACAGACCGCCGTCGGGACCAACCCGCATCCACGCGATGTCGTCGCCGACCGTGAAAACTTTCCAGCCTTTGAATTCGGCCGGGGGCGTCAGCATCGCGAGATTGGTCTTGCCGCACGCGCTCGGAAACGCCGCAGCGATATAAGTCGTCTCGCCGTCGGGCGACTGCAGTCCGAGAATCAGCATGTGCTCGGCGAGCCAGCCTTCGTCGCGGCCGAGCACGCTTGCGATTCTGAGCGCGAAACATTTCTTGCTGAGCAGCGCATTGCCGCCGTAACCGCTGCCGACCGAAATGATCGTGTTGTCCTCCGGGAAGTGGCAAATGAGCCGCCGCTCGGGATTCAAGTCGAGCGTGCAATGAATTCCGCGATTGAAATCGTTAGACTCGCCAAGTTGCTCGAGCGCCGCTTTCCCCATCCGCGTCATGATTCGCATGTTCAGCACGACGTAGAGGCTGTCCGTCAGCTCGACCCCAACCTTCGACAGCGGCGACCCAAGCGGACCCATCACGTAGGGCACAACGTACATCGTGCGCCCGCGCATCGAGCCGTCGAGCCATCCGCGCAGCTTGTCATAAGTCTCGACCGGCTCCGACCAGTTGTTCGTCGGCCCCGCGTCGATTTTGTTCGGCGTACAGACGAAGGTCAGTTGTTCGGTGCGTGCGACGTCGTTGGGATTCGAGCGGTGCAAATAGCAGCCCGGGCGCTTCTCCTGGTTGAGCTCGATGAGTATTCCCGCGGCGACTGCCTGTTTGGTGAGGCGATTTTTTTCGGCCTCTGAACCATCGCACCAAATTATGGTGTCGGGTTTCGTGAGCGCAGCAACTTCCTTGACCCAATCGCGCAACGCGCGGCTGCTGGTGGTCGAACTGTTTGCGTCAGTATTGGGTGTGTTCATGCGCTCTACGTCATTCTCGTGAGACGTAACTCCTATTCAATTACTGCCTCAAAATGCAATCCCAGCTTCATGGGAAAATAATATGTAGATTAGCAGATCAGAATAATCAAGGGCAGAAGTATAAGAACTTCTTTATCGCTTGATGCAGGCAGAAGATGCCATGAGTCTGCTTGACTCGCGGCAAACGCGCGTAGCTAGCGATCTTTGGGTCATCCTGACGAAGCGAGCAACGCGAGCGGCAGGACATGGCTTCTGGCTTCCGGACAGCTTCGCGCCACGCGAAGCCGGTTCCGGTTTCTGAAATCGCGCCGCGCGCTCCACAAATCGCGAGCGATGGGATGGGATTGTGGCGCGCTAATACGCGGCGCTCTTTCTCGCAGAATTTATCAGCCGCTGGATTTCCTCTTCGGTGAATCCCGCCAGCATGCGCGCCTCTTTCGCGATCGAGACCACCTGCCCGTCGTCGTTCTCGATATCTTCCTGCGCCAGGCGCCCGCCGCGAAAATTGAAAACTTCATCGACCATGTCCTGGAACGCCTGCGCCTTGGCCAGCCGCTCGGGGTCGCCCTCGGTCAGCTTGCGCATCCACTTCGATCCCATCCGCACGTGTGTGATCTCGTCGGCCAGCACGTAATCGACGGAACGCTCGATCACTTCGTCGCCGTTGCGTTGCGCGATTCGAATCAGCTGATCGAAGACGTCGCAAGCGAGGCCCTCGAGTCCGCGATTGATTCCCGCGACGCGCGCCGCCGGATCCATCGCCTGCGTGCATCGCCACAGGATTTCGGTCTCGACGTAATCGCCCGGATGCCCGCCCATGTACTCGACCAGGCGCTGGAAAATTTCGCTGTGCCGCGCTTCGTCCCACACCTGGCGCGCCATGTCGAGCTGGAACTCCCACGGCGCGTCGGGAAAATCGAACAGCGTGCGGCCCGCCGCTTCCATCGCCTGCAACTCGCCGGTGTAGATTCCGTGCAGGCGCGATCGCAACGTCTCTTCGTCAAACGGCATCGGCCGCCCGCCTTCGAGGCCTTGCTCTTCGCGAATTTCGCGAACCTGGCGGCTGCGCAGCACAACCCAATTGTCAGGACGGGCGAGACGATCAACCGGAATACATTTTTCCATATTTTTTAGTAAAGTGTTGCGCGCGTTGGTGTTAGTATGCAGAGCTTTTTCCGAAACCTTTGACCAGGCGATCGATTTCCTCTTCGGTGAAACCAGCGAGCAGACGCGCCTCGCGCGCGATCGTGAGTCCCGAGTCGATCTCGATTTCCTTGTCGTTGATCCGCTGCTTGATGTGATCGACGTCTTCAACATGCTTGCGGCCCGGGCCGAAGTTAAACAGCTCGTCGATCCTGTTCTGGAACTCCTGTGCCCGCTTGAATCGTTCCGGGTCGCCCTCGGTCAGCTTGCGCATCCACTGCGATCCCATCCGCACGTGAGTGATCTCGTCGGCCAGCACGTAGTCAACCGATCGTTCGATAATCGTATCGCCCATCTTCTGCGCGATGCGAATCAGTTGCTCGAACACGTCGCACGCAAGACCTTCAAGCCCGCGATTGATTCCGGCAACGCGCGCCGCCGGATCCTCCGCCTGTGTGCACGACCACAGCACTTCACCTTCCGGGAATTCGCCGTAGTACGAGCCGACGTACTCGAGCAGCTTCATATAAATCTCGGCGTGGCGCGATTCGTCCCACACCTGGCGCGCCATGTCGAGCTGGAATTCCCACGGGGCGTCGGGAAAATCGTAGAGCGTGCGGCCGGCCGCTTCCATCGCCTGGAATTCGCCGCCGCAGATTCCGTGCATGCGCGATTTTAGGAAATCATCCTCGTACGGCATCGCGTTGCCGGGCGACAATCCCTGCTCGCTGCGCGCGTTGCGCGTGCGATTGGCGGGCAGCAGAATATGGTCTTCAGGACGCGCCAACTTATCGACCGGAATCATTCTCTGCATTCGAACTCTCCTCTTTTCAGCGGCTCCATGCCGAGCGCCGACCAGTCAGATTCAACGCCTCGCGAACCGTCCACTTGCCGTCGGTCGCGCCGAGCCGAAACTGAAACTTGAACGGCTCGCCGTTGGGACCGGTCAGTTGCGCTTTCAAAAAATAGTGTTGCGCGACACGTGCGCGTCCGATCAACTCGAACTTATCATACTTGTTCGGCGCAATCTGCTTTGGCGACGATCATCATCTCGTCGCGCACGTGCGCCGGCGTCATCGCTTCGACGCTCGCATGGTCGCCGCAAATCAGCGCGTTCAGAAGATGCTCGGCCGCCGCCAGCATCTCGGCCGGCGGCTGTACGATCTCCGCGATCGGCTGCGGCCCCATCACGTTGCCGCGCTCTCCAAGATCAGGCATTGCCGTTCTCCGCGCGGGCCTGCGCAACCGCCGCCGCCAGGTCGGGAATGTCGCTCCACGACGATCGCTTTCCGGTCGTATCCTCGACGCTCACGATCACCCACTTGCCGTCGGCCTCTTTGCGCCATCGGTAGAGCACTCGCCGCATCGCGTTGCTGTTGGTGAACCGCAGCTTCGAGATGTACTGAAATCCGACCTTCGCCAGCGCGAGCGTTTCAACCTTGGCCGGCCGCGGTATTCCCGCAATCTCGGCCGCAGCTTTCCGATGTGTCTCGATCGCCTGCGGCAGAACGAACTTCTCCGCCGCCGCGCTATCGCCTGCCGCGAGCAGTGCCGCATGCGTCGCGATCGCGTCGCGCAAGTCAGTGATATCGTCCAACTTCTTCATTTCGTATAAACGCGCCTCAGCTACGCCCGACTTTCTTGCGCGGCTGCTCGGCCTCCGCTTCGAAGCCCGTCACTCCGCCCGACGCACCGAGCAATCCCTCGAGATACGATTGCCAATTCGCCGCGCGCAGATGCTTGTCCTTCGAGTCGAGCAACTCGTTGAGCAAGACGCTGCCGCGCTCGACGTGAGCTTTTTCTTCTTCGACCAGCCGCCCGAGAATTCGCAGAGTAGGGGGCTCGTAAACCGGATTCATCGCCGTGAGATGCGAGCTGTAATGCGAGATGAGATGCGGCTTCAGCACCCGATAAATTCCGACAAGCCGCTCGATCGTATCCTCCCACTCTTCTTTATCTTCGAGCGCGTTCATGAACGTGACGAAGGCCTCGTTGGGCGGCTTGGAAATCTGCGGTTGCGCGCGAAGCTCCGGCAGCCGCTTGCCGAGCGCGTCGGTATGCAACGCGTCCTCATACACCTGCTTGGCCATCTCGAGCTTGACCGCGAGTTCGGGCGTGAGCGCGATCCAGCCCGCCATCATGCGCATCATCCGCTCTTCCGCGTAGCGATAATTCTGGATGTAAATAACGCTCTGGCGGACGCTATAAACGCCCTCGAGAGTTCGCCTGTCGTAAAGTGCCATTCGCAGCTCCTCGATAACAACCGCGCCGCGTCAGCGAGTCGCGGTGGCAGTACTCGCTCCATTCACGGACCCGAAAAAACGGCCTTCGACAATCGCCGCAATCTCGCGCCAGTAAGTTTCTTTGTCGGTGCCCTTCAGATTGTTCGCGCCCATCGCCCAGCCAGCGCACAGCATGTGAATCGCATGAACCGCGCTGCGCGAATCCTCGAAATGAATCACGCCGGTACGTCGGCCGCGCTCGATAATCTCGGCAACCGCGCCCAGGTAGTCGGCGCCAATCTTTTTCATCGCGGCACGATACTGCGGACGCCGTTCGAGGTAGCGCGCCTCATGATGGAGCACATTAAAGGCCTCGCGATAACGATCGATCACGTCGAGGATCGCGCGCATCACTTCGATCAACTCGCGCCGCGGATCGCCAACGTTGCGCTCGCGAATCGCCGGCAGCATCTCGACCAACTCCGCGACCATCGACTCGCCGATCAGCGGGATAATCTCATCCTTGCTGTCGAGATAAAGATAAATCGAACCAGCCGCCAGTCCCGCCTCGAGCGCCAGCTCCTTCACCGACGCCTCATGAAACGATTTCCGCGCCAGCACCCGGCAAGCCGCCAAAAAAATCTGCCGCCGCCGCGCTTTGACGAGCTTCTCGTCCTGCGGCTGTGCGCGTATGGCTTCAGCAACTCGTGGCATTGATAATGGACCGATCCCTCGGATAAACAAAATCTACTGAATGAACGTTCATTTGTAAAGAGGCTAATATCGCCTCCGCGGCGGCGCGGCAGGGGTGACCCCTGCACCCAGTGAAAAACCTAAGAGCGAAATGGCGTCCTCGATAAGCATTTCGCTGAATAAAAAAAATTTCTCTTCTCACTAAGGTGCAGGGGTTAACCCTGCCCAAGGAAGCGTGAAACCCAGGAGGGGTTTCACATTCAATTATTAACGTTTCTTAATCTTTGCCTCATTGTATATGCTCACCGCTATGCCCGAAGCCTTTCAGAAGGAAAGCTCCCTCGACCGGTTCTTCAACCGCCTGATGGGCCAAGCGCTCAAGCTCGGATTCGCACCCGGCTACATGCGCCTGCTCGAAGTCCGCGGCCGAAAATCGGGCAAGACCTTCACCACTCCTGTCAATGTGCTTGAATTCCAGGGCAAGCGATGGCTGGTTGCGGCGCGAGGCGAGACTGCATGGGCCCGCAATGCGCGCGCGGCCGGCCACATCGTATTGCGACGAGGCTCTCGCGCTGAATCGTTGATGGTGCGCGAACTTCCCGACCCCGACAAGCCCGAGGTCATCAAGGCCTTCCTCGATCGCTTCAAGTCGCAGGTCCAACGTTTCTTCGACGTCCCTGCCGGATCGCCCCCCGACGCGTTTCGCGCGACCGCCTCGCGCACCCCGGTCTTCGAGCTGGTAGCTGGGTCGTAGGACCCGCGAATTTGTGGATGACCCCGCGCCGACGACTGATCTCCCGAGCGACGACCAGCTAGCCGCAGACGTAGCCCGCCGCGAGCGCGCGACCATCATCGCGCTGCTCGCGATGCTCTTTTACCAGGGCTTTGCGGTCTCGATTGTCGCGGTCGCGTCGCCGTGGATCGGAACCAGCTTTCATCTCGACGGCAGTGGCATCGCCCGCCTCTTCGCATGGATCTCGCTGTCGGCGCTAGGCGCGCTCGCGCTCTCGCGCATGATCGATCGCTATGGCCGCCGCCGCATGATCTTGTGGTGCATGGCCGCGATTCCCATTTGCAGCATCGGAGCCGCCGTCGCGACCAGTCTGATTTGGTTCGCCGCGTTTCAAATCGGACTCTACGCAGTCGTCGGCGCCGCCGGCTCCGGATGCGTCGTGATGCTCTCCGAAACTCTCCCCATCGCACGTCGCGCACGCGGCCAGAGCTTCGGCGGCCTCGCCGGCGCGGTGGGTTCCGGACTCTGCGTCTTCTTCATGCCGATCTTCGACGCGTACGGAGTGTCGTGGCGATGGATGTTCGTAATCTCGGCGCTGGGCGTCGCGATGCTCCCGGCGATGGCGCGGTTGCTGCCCGAGAGCGAGCGATGGGAGCGCTCGGACGCGTCGGGAATCACCGAGCGGACGCATTTCTATGACGTCTTTCAGCCGCTCTACCGCAAACGTTCGATCACGATCATCGTATGCGCGTTCGCCGCCGCAATCTCGACCACCGCCGCCAACGCATTCGGCTACTACCACGCAGTCTCGGTCGTCGGCCTGTCGGCGGCCTCGACCAGCACGATGACAATCGTCGCCGGCGGCATCGGATTGCTAGGCTTTCCAATCGGTGCATGGAGCGCCGAGCGCTTCGGCCGCGTGCCAACGGTAGTCGCGTTCGGAATCTTCATCACGGCCGGACACCTATGGTTCTACTGGGGCCCGCCGACGCATTTCGCATGGCCCTTCCTATGGCTCTCAGCCGGCTACTTCTGGTTCAACCTATGCGACAACGGCGGCACCGTCGCCAGCAACACCGCCGCCACCGAACTATTCCCAACCCCCCTACGCGGCACGATGATAGGATGGTTCGCCCTGGTAAACGCAATCGGTGCCGTGATTTCAAATGCCGCAGTAGCCCTACTAGCAACCAAAATGGGCGGCCTATCGATAGTAGTAGGTTCCCTATCAATAGTAGGAATCCCCGCCGCCATCCTATTCGGCCTAATGATAGAAGAAACCCGCGGCCTATCATTAGAAACCGCCGCCAAAGAATCCCAATTCACCTCCGAAAACTAATCTCCTACTTATTTTGTCCCCCTTCCCGCTCGGGAAGAGGCTACTCCCAACAATCCGGTTCCCCTTCCCGCTCGGGAAGGGGTTAGGGGTTAGGTTCCTGTCGCCCCGACACGTTGTCATTCAGAGCCGCCGCGGCGAAGGCAAAATCACGTCATTAGAATGTGAAACCCGCGATGGGTTTCACGCTTCCTTCGGCAGGGGATGACCCCTGCACCCAGTGTTTAGAGTTGAAAGAAAAGCCGCGCCCGCCCTTTTGTTCCCCCTCCAACGAAACCTCCGGTTCCCCTTCCCGCTCGGGAAGGGGTTAGTGGTTAGGTTGGCGGCATCGACCAATTCGTAGTCTCAGCAGCTGTTTTCTGTCTCATCCCATTCTCGTGTCATCCCGAGCGAAGCCGAGGGACCCCGGATCTTTCTGACGCCAGCCGACGCACACCAATCAAGAAACAACCGCGGTATGTGACGCTCGAGCTTTATTCCGGTGTTTGTGTCATTCAGAGCCGCCGCTGCGAAGAATCCCGACTCCTTTCTTCCCCTCGCCCTGTAAGGGAGAGGATCGAAGGTGAGGGTCCTTATTCAGCGCGCTCAATCCCGGCTCCTTCTGTGCACCAAAAGGAAGAATCATCTACGTCGGCCATTACTTCAGGGGAATGCGTGGCGAAGACTAGCTGAGCTTCATTGTTAAGGAGTCGGAAGTCTGCAATCAATTGTCGCTGCCAATCGACATGTAAGGACAGTTCAGGCTCGTCTACGAGTATGCTGCTGGGTCCAACCAGTAGCGCTTCGACAAACAGTCGTAGCAAATGTTTCTCTCCTGATGACAGAGCCTCTAACCCTATGTTTTTGCTGTCGGCAGTAGTCACTGCTATCGCTTGATCGCTAAAGGTGATCTGCTTATTGCCGGAGAACATATGCTGAATCAGCGCTTGCAGTTTGAAACGTGGCGCCATCACGACTTCGATACCCTGCTCTACCGCGTCGATTTCTGCGACAACGGATAGGAGCCTTTGTTCTCGGCTGTAACGCTTCTTAAAGTCCTCGGCCGAGGTCAAGGCGCGGTGCGAGCCTTGGCGTGTTAGAAAGCTTTTGACGCGCTGATATGCGACGTCAGAGTTGAGTTCTTTGAGGGGAGTTGGCTTTTCGCCCCTCTTTTCTGTCGCAAGAATGTTTTGCAATATTCGCCCCAAGCCGCTTTCCTGCGCTGTTCGCACTCCGCTCAAAATGTTAGCTGCGTAACGTAACCAGAGTCCTTCCATAGCCCGGCCGAAGTAACGATCAAGTTGCTCTTCCGAAATTCCAGCCGTTGACCCTCCTGCCGGGTTCGCGACAACTCTGCTGTCGTCGTCAGTGAGATAGAGACGCGAAGTTGGCAGATAACCGTGCTGATAAGCTTTGAGCGTCTCCGATCCCTGTTCGTCATGGCCGGTCCATGGGGTCGAGGGGAGCCAACTGGCGAAGGTGTACCAGTCGTTCCGCAGCCTTGCAGTGTGGATACTCTGGGAAAGAGTCGTTCTGACCGGAACGGCTACAGGAGCCTCAACGGCTTCAGCCAAGTCTAGGATCATTTGATTGCGCGACTTGTCATCGGGTTTTTCAAACGTTCGCCGCAGATTTCGCTTTTCCTGAATAGAGTAGAAAACGACTTCCGCGCGGTCGAAGGGAACGGACTTAAGCATTGCTGCATCGCCCGACATTCCGGAATGCAGGATCTTAAGTAGAGAGGTTTTTCCGCTTCCGTTTAACCCGAAGAAGATATTGATGTCTCTATTTAGGGTTTGTGCGTAGGGGTCCTTACGGCCGACTAACCCGTCAATTCGGAAGCTAACAATGTGGGACATAGAATGTGCTCCGATTTATGGAGGAACCACGTTAACGAGGCGGGTTTCCTGAATTTCTCAAACAATTCTGTCGAACCAATACCCGAGGCAGCTCTGAATCTTGGGCCCATGCTTTAGCCTCGTGTTACTCTGTTGGCAATGCATCGATTAACGAAGCCCCGCGCATCATTCTGCGGGCTTGAGCCAGAATCGAAAGCAAGCTGCATTCGCATCAGGTGTTCCAGCTTCGGGCCGAACGCCTTTCTCGACCTTCAAGCCCATCTCGCTCTTAAGCGCCGCTTTCCCATTCAGCAGGCTCGAAAGCGACTGCCGCACCACCCAAAGGACACTTAGCAGCCTCGGTCGCTGGCAGTCCGAGAGGCGCGATCACCTCGCGGCCTTTGATGCCAACATGCGGCGGATTCTTCATCGCGATAATCTTCGTGTTTTGTTCTCCTGAACTATCGACGTTTCACGTGAAACATTTCGACCCGAAAGCCCAATAATAACAGGGCTTACGAAAATCGAATCCCTGTTTCACGCGCAATTCGATTAACTCGTTGTCGGCAACCGACTCAACTTATTGTCAGCGGTGTCTCGGCGAATTCTTTTTTTCAGCATCCCACGCGAAGGCTGCGGCTCTCGCGAATTTGCCCGCGCGAATCGACAACACAATGTACACGGTGTCGGGGTAGTCGGGTTCCGATGGGTCGAATGAGCATGCTTGCGCGCGATCGGTCGCGGAAAAGTACGCGTCGTGATCGGGATGCGAATGGTAAACGACGCGCAGCGCCAGCTTGCGGTCATCGACCTCGTTCATCACCGCGAGATGTGTTTTCGGCTCCATCAGGAACGCAGTGCGCGCGTCGCGCGGGAACGCCGCGGGGTCTTTCGCGTGCATCGCGTTCTGGATGTTGGCGATGGGGCGGACTTCCTCGATCGAATCATCGCCGATGATGAAGCCGCAGCATTCGAACGGGAACTCACGCTCGGCCTGCGCGACGATCGCGTCCATGCTCGCGCGGCGTATCGATGCCGGCTTCATCGATCCTCCCTCTTCAGTTTTTGATTGACGCGTTCCGCAGCGCGGACCAGCCGCGTGAGCATCCGATTCGTTTCCGCGTCGAGGCCGAAGCGATCCGCGAGCTCGACAATTTTTCCATTGAGCGCGCCGATATCCGTCCGTCCGCGAACGTGAAGATCGTACAGCATCGTCGGTCGATGGTTAGCGGTCGGCGGAATCAACTGTTCGTAAAAAACTTTTCGATATTCGGCTGCGCTGGAAAAGGGGAGGGCGATGTCGAGTGCGCGCGCGACGGCGAACGCCTCAGCGATTGCGCGATCCATGATTGGCCGCACATCAGGGTCGGCGGCGAGCGCTCCGTAATGCAGCTGCAAAAGTGCGCCGAGCGGATTCAGCGCGACGTTGTACAGAATCTTGGTCCACAGCACCGGCATGATGTCCTCGACGCTGACGGTGGGGACGCCGGCGGCGTCAATTATCGTCGCGATCGCGCGAGCGCGATCGACGAGCGCAGGCGAGTCCTCGCGATGAATCGCAGGCGCCGGTCCGATCGCGACCGGCTGCGCGAACACCGTCACGTGCGCGCTTCCGGCCGCGGGCATCTCCGCGCCGAAGATCACGCGCGCGCCCAGCACGCGCCGCCGTCCGAACGTTTCGATCAACGATTCGATGTTGCCGAGGCCGTTTTGCATCGAGACGACCACGCCGTCGTCGGTCAGACGACTCGCGAGCGCCGTCGCGATCGATTCGGTGTCGTAGCTCTTCACCGTGCATAGGATCAGACCGAATCGCGTTCCAAGCTTCGAAGGATCGTCTGCCAGCTTCATGCCCGTGACCGTTCGATTGGCGAGCAGGCCCGAAATTTTCAGGCCATCATGCCCGATCGCTTCGATATGCGCGCGGCGGCCGAGCAGAGTGACGTCGTGACCGGCCTCATGCAGCATCCCGCCGAGGATCGAGCCGATCGCGCCGGCGCCCGCAATCAAGATGGGAGTGTCGGTCATCGTGTCGAAGTTATCGGTCGCCGAATCGTTAGACAATGTATTCGCTGGCGGCTTGCGGCGAGGCGATCGCGCGCAGTAGGAAATAACCATGGAACGAACTTCGATTCGATTGGGCGGCGTCGAGCTGGCGTCGTCGGTGATGAATGCGTCGGGCGCGCGATCGTCGGAACGCGGCGAGATTTATGAGCTGTGCGCGGTGCATGGCGGCGCGATCGTGTTCAAGTCGTGCAATCGCGCCGGCCTCGAGATGCCTGAGAACCTGAAGAATCGAGGCGTCGAGTACTTTCAGTCAATTGCCGGCGAGCTGGCACCGCGCGGCAAGAAAATTGTCGGCAGCGTCGTCGGCGCCAGCGAAGACGAATTCGTCGAGGTCGCAAGCATGCTCGACCGCGCCGGCGCCGTCATCGTCGAGCTGAACCTGGCTGACGATTACGTAACGAAGTCGCTGGCGCCGTTTGCGTCTTTCGAGCGGCTCAAATCGCTGATCGGCAGGGTTCGCGGCGAAACCGGATGCGCGCTGGCGGTGAAGGTGCCGCCGCGGATGCCGTTCGAGCCGCGCGCGATCGCGGACCTGTTCAAGTCGATGCGCATCGCGATCGCAGTATGCGCCAACGACCTGCCGAAGGACCTGGCTATCGACCTCGCGAGCGGCACGGTCGAGGGACCGCGGCGCACGCTATCGCAGGCGCATGCGTTTTTCGAGCAGAGCGAAAACTTGTTCGACGTGGTCGCCGTCGGTGGAATCAACACGGGCCGCGACGCATACGTCGCGCATCTGGCGGGCGCGAAGGCAGTGCAGGTCGGCTCAGCGCTGATGAAGGAGGGCGCGGGCGCGCTGGGCCGAATCGATCGCGAGCTTGACGCGCTGCTGGCGGAGCATGGCCAGGACTCGGTCTCTGAAATTGTGGGCAAGATGCAATTCGCGGGATGAACCCTGTCGCGGGGCGACCGCCGGCCGGCGCGACTTGCTCCGCTTCTTGCGGCTCTGATAGTTTCGGCTATTCATTGTTTCACTGTCCGGCGCGCATGGCGCGTTCGTATCAGGCTTCGATTCAACGTCCCCGTCGTCTAGCTCGGCCTAGGACACCGGCCTTTCACGTCGGTAACACGGGTTCAAATCCCGTCGGGGACGCCAACGTTTTCTGGCTTTTGATTGCGTTTGACAGCCACATTTGACAGCCACCAGATCCGCAGTGAAGAGCGTATTGAGCCAGCTGGCCTACTCGGCGACAGCCCCAAATCGGCCTGATCTGGCCAGCGCTCGATCGGCCCATTCGCTCCGCAATCAGCGCCATCGCCGGCAGAATCGGTTTTCGTCGCGATCTCCTCGGAACTGACTAATCAGCGGATCTCCGGTTCGAGCCCGGAACGGCCCACCATATATAGCTGCCGGGCGCCGCCGACCACTGGCATTGTTCCTCGTCTACTACTCTGGCGGCTAACTCGAGCGCCTTCCAAAGGACCCGTGGGGGAATCCTTACTTCTACCAAAGCGATGGAAATTCGTACGTCTTGAAATTGTTTGGGCCAGACGGCATCGAAAGCGCGGACGATATAGACGCCAGTCAATCCTTATTGATGCGTGAACTTCTCAGCGATGAGAGTGGCGCGTTTCTGGCATCCGCGAGCTTTGCACTGCGAAAATGTAGCCGCATCCGTGGATGCGAACTTCAGTCGGACGCGATCGAAGTTTGGTTGAACCATCGTCGCGACGTGGTCAAATTTCCTGCGGTTGGTGGGCATCTGTCACGCGCACTACTCTGTCCAGAAGGGCGAGAGAGGAAATCTAACCGTCAGGAGAAAACTATGTCGTTGTCGATGTGGATCGACTGTCTGTGGATTGCGCTGGACGTGGCGTTCTGCGTCTACGTGGAGATCGAGTTGCATTCGCTAACGTCTCCAGAATGGAGGAGCGATCGGGTGTGCGGCAACTTTTCTTATCGCCAAGAATTCAGGCCGCGCAAACAGCCGATAGAAGCGTGAGCTTCGAGCAGATCGATCATTCGACGACCGATTCGGTTTCTTGTGGCACCCCGGTCTTGGGCAACAGGAACAAGAAGGGCAGTACCGCAACCAGCATCACCGCCATCAGCCAGAAACAATCATTGTACGCCATCATCGTAGACTGATTGTTGACAACCTGGCTGAGCATCGCGAGGTCCGATCGCTGGCTCTGCGTCGCTCCGATTCCATAGCCGCTGAGAAGACTTCGGAAACGGGCGTCGGTCGAACGGAACGTGGGATTGGTGCGATTGAATGTTCCGACCAATTCCGAGCGATGAACTTGAGAGCGGCGCGCGAGCATCGTCGCCAGCATTGCATATGCGATATTGCCGGAAACGCGTCGCGACAGTGTGAACAGGCTCGACGCTGCGGTCATTTGAGAGCGTGCCACGGTGCTAAGCGAGACTGTGCTCATCGTCACCATCGAAGCGCCCATACCAATTCCAGTGATCACCAGGATCGGCAGAAAGTTGTCGAAGCTGACAGCGAGCGTGAAATGACTGAGCTTCGAATACCCCACGACAAGAGCAAATATGCCTACCGCGATCAGGATTCGTGGACTCACCCGATTGTAGAGGCGTCCGACCAGAGGCATTGTCAGCAGCATCGCGACCGCGCGGGGCATCAGGACCATTCCCGCCTGGTAAGCGGGGTAGTTCAATAAGGTCTCGGTGAATTGCGGCAGCAGGAAGCTCGATCCAAAAAGTGCAAAGCCGACCACCATCCCGAGGCTCGAGCCCACGCTGAGCGGTACGTTGCGAAACAAGCGGAGGTTTATCACCGGTTCGTCGGTGTAGAGTTCCCACACGACCAGCGCCAAAAGAGCGGCGCAAGCGACAACCGTGCCCAATACGATCCAGTGGTTAGAGAACCAGTCGACCTCCTGGCCGCGCTCGAGGACGACTTGCATCATCGTAAGTCCTACCGTGAGTAAGCCAATTCCGGTCCAGTCGATACGCGCGACGCCGCGTTTCAGGTACGAAGGGTCGTGCACGAAGGTGCTGACCATCATCAGACCCACGATGCAGAACGGGACATTGATGTAGAAGACCCACTGCCAGCCGTAGTTGTCGACCAGCCATCCTCCGATGACTGGTCCTATCGCTGGTGCGAGCACGACGCCCATGCTGTAAATCGCCATCGCCATCCCCTGCTCAGCGGGCGGAAAGGTCTCGCGTGCGATTGCTTGCGAACAGGGCATCAGGCTTCCGCCACCGATGCCCTGCAGCACGCGATAGAAGATCATCTGGGTCAGGGTCTTCGAGGTTCCCGCCAATACCGAACCGACCGTGAACAGGACCATCGACGCGAGGAACAGCCGCTTACGGCCGAGCAACGTAGTAAACCAGGCCGACATCGTGATCATGATGATTTCGGCGATGCTGTAAGCCGTAGAAACCCAGGTGATGGTCAGCAAGTCCTGGCCGAAGCTGCCCATCATATGCGGCATCGCGACGTTAACCACCGTCGCATCCATGACCGAGAGGAAGGTGCCGATCATCACGGACGCCGCCACCAGCCACTTGCCGGTTCGCGTTGGTTCGCTGTCGATGGGGCGGCCATGCCACGGCGCATGCGCGATCGGATTTGCCACTCGTCTTACTTCCCGCGGGCCCGCCTACCGCTGACTTATACAAGAGCTAGGTCACTCGGCTGTGCTACCTGCTTTCAATTCGATGATACACTCGCTCGCTTTTTGAAGCCGTTGAGAATCGCATCGGCGATCGCGCCGTAGTTACCGTCGTAGTGATGAGATCCGCTCCGTTGGAAAGTTTCCACCCCTCGTTGTGCAAGGTCCGGACAGGCTGTGTCGGTCTCGCCTTGACCATAGAAGCACTGGATTAGCTGCGGCGGAATTTTGATCGCTTGCGGCATTACCGGAAGTGCATCGGGACCGGGCGGTTCGCCCAGCCATCCGCGAACCGAGATTTGGAAATCCGCAGATTTCGACAGTCCAAGCAAAGCGATAAGAACCACATGCGTGCGTAGTCTCATTGGTAGTCGGTTGTATGCGAATGGAATCACGTCGGCGCCGAATGAGTAACCAATCAACGCCACCTCGTCGGCCTTCCATTTGCCCATGAACGTCTGAATCAATGCCGCGACCACGTCGGCGGTCTGCTGCTGAGATTTCTTGCTCCAGAAATATCGCAAAGTGTCCAAACCAACGACGGGTACGCCTTGCCGCTGAAGGTCCTCTGCGATGGTTTTGTCGAGGTCGCGCCATCCGCCGTCACCCGACAAGAGAACCGCCATCAGCTTCGAGGGATGAGCAACAGGCAGCTCGGTGAGCGGCAACTTGGAGAGATCGACGGTCGACGGAGGATTCGCGGGAATTTTTGTGACTGCAGGCCGCAACGGCACGAGATGGGGTTCGATCAACGATCGCAAGGCATCGGCCGGCGTCATGCTGCCTGGTAAATCGTGGAGATCGATGGGCGCACCTTCGCGGTGTAGGCTCATGATGTATTCGCGATCAGATCCCCGGGACCCGGGCGTGATTCCCACTGTCCAGAAGCCGGGCAATTTTTTAGGCGGACCGTAGCGAAATCCTCCTCTGCTCGGCGAAGTAGGAAGTTGGGAACAAATGGGTCGTTTGCTGGTGATTGTCTCGGACTGATCGAGTGACACCGTGCCGGCGATCGTGGCGACCGGAGCTTCGACCAGGTTCATTTCAGCTAGTGTTCCGCCTTCGCCGACCCCGGCAACAATCGGCGTGAGGTAGGTTTCAAATTTCTGTTCCCGCTCAAGCTGGCGGCTGAGCAATTCAGTGTCGTATACCAGCGAGTAACACTTTTCATCGATCTTCCCGAGATTGCGCAAATATTTCTTGCTGTCGATCTCGGCTACCAACAGCCCGCTTTTCGCTATCGCCCGCACGATAGCTTCATCTGCCTTTCGACAATCCCTTTTCACCGGAAAAAAAGATGACCATTCCACGAGCCGTACCCGTCGGCTCGGCTAGGGTTACGCTGCCATAGCGGCCGGGTTCGAATGCGTAGGCCGTCGAAGAGCACACGCAGCAGACGGCGACGATGAGTGCGAGCGCGCGACGCAGTCCAATCATGTTGCAGAAGAACCTCGCCCATATCCGCTGGCGAGCGCCGCCACGTCCGCCAGCGTGATGAACGGACCGGCTGCGCCTGACGCCGCAAGATACCGAGGTTCCCAGACCGGGCGGAACTTATTCTTGAAACTGCGCAGACCCTGAAAATTGTAAATCGGGTTTCCATGCTCCCACACCAGGCCCGCCAGACGATGCCATCGTGACGAGAGCGGCGCGCGCGCTATTCCCGCCAATGGCGCCATGCCAAGACTTAGCCGCCTGAAGCCCCGCGTTTTCAACTCCAACGCCAACTGCGTGAACAAGCACTCCATCGTGCAGGGTGGCGCGCCCGGCACCTGCCGCATGAGTCCTACCGTCGCTTCGGTCTGCAGATCTGTCGTCATGAAAGTGACGAACGCGATCGGCTTACCATGTTGCGATAACAACGCTGCTGATTGAGCCGCGACGAATCGCGGCTCGAAGCCCGCGACCGAGAACCGTCGCTCAGCGGCGTGATTTCTGGCAAGCCACTTATCGGAGATCTCACTGAGCACTCCCTGCTCCTGGCATATCTGCTGAGGATGCAGTATCTGGAATGTCAGTCCTTCTCGTTCGCCGCGCTTCAGCGCCTGCCGCAGCCCATAGCGCTCGGAACCTTCCAGGCAGAACTGCTCCAGGTAAATGCAGGCTTCTTCGCCAACCTTCACGACCCTGAGCCCCGCGTCGAGGTAAAGCGGCAGGCTCTCGGGACGAACTTGATAGAAGGCTGCGCGTCCGCCGTGTTTGTCGGCAAGTTCGACAAAACGCCAAACCAGTTCGGGCCACTCATCGCAACGTCCTACCGGATCGAACAGTGCAACCCAGCTCCTGCCGCGCTTGGCATACATAAGGAACGAGTTCCCCGAGCCAGAAAACAGAAAGCTCTTGTCGCCCATCAGTGCCAGTGTCGCGGCGCTGCACTCCTGGCGACCAATTATGGCTGCGGCCCGCGTTAGTTCTTGTTCCGAAGGAGGCACGACACGGCCGGGCGCCGTCCGCAGCAACTGATATAGCGAAATGCCGAGCGCCAGAATCGACGCTCCTAGAATCGCCCGCAGCGACCTGGACGCCTGCGCATCGAACTCGAACTGCCACCAGATTTCGCGCCTATAAGCGACGTCGCGAAAGGCAAACAACAGAATCCCGATCGCGCACGCGATAACGACGGCGATCGCGATGAACCAGCCCAGCCTGAACGGCTGATGCATGAACGCGGCGGGACGGGTGAACTGGCGGCGGGTCGCGAGCAGCAGGCATACCAGGAAAATGATTGCCGCGGTTTCGCCGAATGCCAGCCCTTTCGCCAGACTGAACCCCACGTTTGCCAACGCGACAATCAGCGCCAGCCACCAGGCGCCGTCGAGGCGATGATATAGGCCGCGCGCGACGAACAGCAGTAGAACGCCGGCCAAGGTTGCAAGCAAGTGTGAGATCTCGACAGTCCATAACGGCAGAACACCCTGCAGCGCCGCCAATCGCCAATCCAGCGCGGGCGTCGCGCCCGACACAATAAGGATGATGCCTACCGCGAAGGTGACGGCGCTTAGAAACATCGGAGCAAGCAGTTCGGCTCCCAGCGAAACTCGTTCTGCGGCCTTCGAACCAAAACGGCCGGTCACACTCCTCAGTTCCAACCCCGCCAACGACGCCGCAGCAAGCAATAGCGGCAACACGAAGTACACGCCGCGATAAATCAATAATGCAGCGACCAATTCGTTGGAAGGTACAAAGCGTCTCAGAGCCAGGAAGACGACGACGTCGAAAACGCCGAGGCCGCCCGGCAGCCGGCTAATCACGCCCAGCGCAGTTGCCGCCGAAAAGAATGTCGCAAAACTGAAGAAGTCGATCTGTGCGCGAGGCAATAGAAACCAGAATGCCGCGGCGGCGGCCGCTAAATCGATTGCGCTCGCAACGAGCTGAAGGAGTGTGATCTCAAGCGAAGGCATCGCGATCGAAAGTCGTGCGATTTTCATCGGTTGCCGCCTCCATGAGGGGAGCAGCATCGCGAGGAGGAGTACGAGCAAAGCGGCGGCGCCGGTACATCGAATCGACGTGATCGAAATAGGCAACAAATGCGCTATCGCATTCCCGGCGAGCATCAAACTGAGGGCTGCGAACACCGCGAGGCCGATGCCAAATGCCACGTTGATGAAGAGCATGACGCGCGCGGTCTGTTCGGGGCGGACGCCGACTGCGCCATAGACTCGATCGCGAACGACATCGGCGGTCAACGCCTTGAAACTGATGGCGTTGCCGAGTGCGGATCCACAAAATGATGCGAGCAGCAAGACCGGCGTCGATACTTGCACGCCGACATAACTCAATGCGCACAGATCGCGAGCGACCAGTGCCAGGTAGCTCACCGCCGTCAGAAGAATGGAAATCCAGATCAGCCTATGTGGGGTTGCCCGAAGCGCGTGTGTCACTCCGCGATAGTCGAAGCCCCGCGACAAACCATTCAGCAAGGCCAGCAACAACGTGCACGCAGCGAGCGCGACGATCGGCCCGGCGATACGCCGCAGAAACTTCGCGCGACTGGTCAGCGAACGATTCGTGTTTTGCAGTTCTTTGTCCATGGGTGACGGCGTCTGCGTCTTTGATCAGGAAGCGTCCCTCGCGTCGGTGAATGCGGAGTCGCGTTCGGTAATAGATGCGTCGTCGATGAATTTGTGGGCTTCGGTCATGAGCTCCGGTGCTGCGAGACCTGGATTCTTAAAAAGCAGCGAGCGTACGCGACCGCGATCCGACGCGATTCTGGTCCTTGCTCCAGGCGTAAAGGACTCGCTCGCGAAGCCTTCGATTTCGTCATCTTTGTCCGACGTTCCCCTCTATGCTCAGTGAGTCGATTCCGTGCGCGGTCTGCATGGCATCCAGTTTCCGCGCCGGTATGTTTCGGATGTCAGGCGATCGCCGGGCAGGCACCGGAGGCTCATGCTCGGCGATATCCTGCGAACGCGATTTGTGGGGGAGAGCTAAATTCTCAGACGGCAGAGAAGCGCAAGAGAAAAAACGGAAGGCTCAGTTGCAGAGAGATGAGCGCGCGACAAAGAACGTGACATCCGCTGCAGGCTCGGATTTAAGACTCTGCCGAACGACCCTCGAGGTGCGGAATCCTCTTGCAGAGAGAGCGAACGAAGGTTCTCCTCAAACGGTAGAGCCCGGCTTGGACGCCGGCTACTGCGCAAGGGGAGATTGAACACGGCGCGAGTTGTATCGCCTTTCGTCGTCGCGCTCGGCGCAATCGCGGCCGGCAATGCGCAAGTGATTGCGAGCAACGACGTAAGCACCCATATGCCGACCGCCTTCATCTCGTTAATTTTATCTCCAATTTTCGATCAGAGCGACCTCGTGACGCTATCGACGTCGCTCACCCAGTGGTCTCCTCCATCTCCGGCGCAGCGAGCGGACTTGCTGGCGGTGGCGCGCAGTCGAGGCGCGCCACCGCCCTACGGCCGCGATGTTGCCGCTACGGAGCCGCTCTCACCATCGCATCAGGGTCGAAGAAGTTGCGGTCCACCGCGCCCATATTGATATACCAGCACTCCTTTTCCGGAGTATTGCGACTTGGCAGGTAGCACATCGCCGACATTCCGGTTTGCGTATCGGTAGCCGCCGCTCCTACCACGAACGAGCGCTTGAACGGATAGATCGCTATCCGCGCATCAGGCACCGGTCGATCACGATAAGTCAGCCAGTAGATGTGGTCCTGCCACAGCTGACCCTGTTGATCGTATGCGTCCTCGTAAAGCGGAAACCATACCTCGCTGTCTATGTAGAGCACCGTCCGCGATTGCAGTGCCTGCGAGTTGTTCGTATGACGCCTGGGGGTGGCTTCCACGATATACATTTGGCGCGTTTCCCAATTCTCCGGACACGCGCTGCCTCCGCCGTCGGTCCCGCAGGTTACTTCCGGCGAATGGGCCGCATGAACCACGCCGAGCATGCTCTTCGAACCCAGGAAACGATAGTTGTACTCCTCGACCTTGGCGTTGAAGCCGGAATAGTGATCCGGATCGAACACCACGATATTCCCGCCACCCTCACTCGGCGTCCCCGACCCGGTAACCGCGTCGCTCATGAGGCCTTCGTCGAGACGGCGCAGCCTCCGCGAGCCGGTGTTCCATGACCATATGTCATCGGACTTTTTCGGATCGGCATAGCGGTAGCGCAGAAAGCCGGCGCCGCGCATGCCTGCCGGCGCCATGATTGGGTACAACCCGAACAGCCAGTAACGCCCGGTCTTCTTGAAGTCGGGATCGATCGGCATTGGATCGACTTCGGTCCGTCCAATCTCGTTGTATCCCGCGTAGTGACCTACATCGATCTCATCGAGTACCCGGTAGGGGGCGTTGCGTCCGCTCCGCACATTTTCACACGCAAAGTAACGCAAATCGTAGTCATCGGTCTGAAGCGGCCGAAACACGTTGTTCCATATGATCTTGATCGCAACCTTGGGATCGTTGGGATCGAGAAACGGAAACGGCTGTCCGGCGACATAGTTTTCAACCGTGCGCCCATCCGGTGAGAGCCGGACCTGCGAAGAATATTTCTCGGTTGCGTCCTTGTAAGGCGGTGGCCAATCGATTCGATCGGAGGGCACGATCTTCATCGACATCCCTTGCTCGACTTTGTAGAAGACTCCCGGTGAGACGAGGTCCTTGACCTTGTAAGCATTGTCCGGAGTGATTATGTCGCCGGGCTTCACTTGCGCCAAAGCCGGCAACGCCAGCATAAGACTCAGAAGCAAAGCCGCCAAGACGCCGATACTTTTCTTACCTCTGACAACTTCTATCGAATGCATAACCTTTGTCCTTTCGCCGCCAGGAACGCGGCGAGACTTTCCGTTTGCGGTTCATTCGACCGTCTTCTCTTACCGTGGTTGAAACCGTGGCCGTGCAATCGAGCACAACTCGATGCGCGAGACTCGGTACCTCAGGCACGCTGAAGACGTGAACTTTTTATTTCGTGGTGGAGTTAGTTATCGTCGTCGCCGGCGCGGGGTGGGATTCGCCGATGAAACTGACGCTCGCAGGACCACTGACTGCCTGCCTCGACCTCGTCGAGAAGTAGCGAACCGGACTGATGTTCTTTCGGTTCTTTCGCGTCGAGCGATGATGACGCTGGGGGGACGCCCGCGTCCGCGAGTGACCTGCTGCCTACTTCCTCGACTGCGGGACGAGCGAATCCCTGCTTGTGATTCGCAACCGCTGGCACCTCGAGAAGAGTGATGGACGAGAACGCGCGGGCCGACTGCGCTACGGTCAGAAGGCAGACCGAACCAATGAGAAACAGCCTTGCGAGAGAGCGAAACAGAAACATCCGCATCCCGCCGAAAAACTCTCTCACCCCGACAATACAATTCAATCGCCCGATTGAAATTGAGTCAACCCCGCGGGTCCCGGATTGCCGCCCGGGCTCTCCCAGGGGAAGACGCCCGCTCGATTTCGCGCTTCGCCCTCGTTCCACTAAAATGCTTCATGCGTAACATTTGACGCCGAACGGCCGCGGACCTGCCCGGCTTCTGCGAGGGGAGCCACGGCAAGTCCCACCTCCCACAGAGGCGAGACTCAGCTATCGCTATGCGGAATCAGATTCTGCACCATGCCTTTGACTGCCTGTTTGACGATGCCCACACTGTTCGGGTCGCCGCGGATGACGGTTTCAGTGAAGTTTTTAGCTTGTTCCAGGCTGACGTGTGGCGGCAGGGTCGGCGTGTCCGGATCCGTAATTGCCTCCACTACTACCGGGCGGTCGCTCGACAGCGCGCTATCCCACGCGTCAGCGAGCTCTTCCGGTTTCTCGACGCGGATGCCGCGCAGTCCGATCGATTCGGCGAATCTGGCATAGGGGAAGTCAGGCAGCTCCTGGCTGGCCATGAAGCGAATGTCGCCCATCATGATCCGCTGTTCCCACGTGACCTGATTGAGATCGCGGTTATTCAGCACCAAGGTGATCCAACGCGGATCCGACCACTCCTTCCAGTACTTTGCTACTGTGATGCAGGCATTGAGGCCGTTCATCTGCATCGCGCCATCGCCGGTGACGGCGATGCATACGCGCTGCGGAAAGCAGAATTTCGCTCCGACTGCGTAAGGCACCGCCGCGCCCATAGAGGCGAGATTTCCACTGCCACTGGCCATCATTCCGCGACGAATCTTGAGATCGCGCGCGTACCAGTTTGCCGTCGTCCCACTATCGGCCGAGATAATGCATCCATCCGGCAGTTTGGGGCTCAGCTCCCAGAACACGCGCTCTGGATTGAGCAGTCCATCGTTGCCGTCCGTATTGGCGCGACCCTCCACCACCTTCCACCATTCCTTAACGCCTTCGATCACGCCTTTCTGCCAGGCGCGATCGGTTTTACGGGTTATAAGAGGGATTAAGGCGGCGAGCGTTTGCCGGGCGTCACCTTTAAGGTTCACGTCCATTGGATAACGCAAGCTAAGAAGCCTGCCATCGATATCTATCTGCACACCTTTTGCTTGCCCAGCCTTCGGATAGAACTCTCCGTATGGAAAACTGCTTCCGACTACCAGTAGCGTGTCGCAGTCCTTCATAAGATCCCAGCTAGGCTTACTTCCTAGCAAACCTATATGACCCGTACAGAACGGGACCTCCTCTGCCATAACCGCCTTGCCCAGCCAGCTCTTGGCGACGCCCGCACCAAGTAAGTCCGCGATCTGCAGCACCTCGTCCTGCGCATTGAGCGCTCCGGCGCCGACCAGCATCGCTACCTTCTCGCCCGCGTTCAGAATTTTCGCTGCTGCCGAGAGATCCGACTTATGTGGGATCATAAAAGGTACGGGGCATCCGATTCCGCTCAAAGCATGGTCATGCCTCTGCGGGGGATTAGCCACAGCATTTTCTTCCTGGATATCTTTTGGAAAGATAAGACAGGTGACCGACCTTTGATCGATCGCGATGCGAAATGCGCGGTCAATGCAGTGGCGTACGGCTGCGGGGTTCGAGATGGTTACGCAGTATTCGCTCGCCACATCCTTGAATAGCGCTTGCAGGTCCACTTCCTGCTGATACTGGCTCCCCAACGCAGTAGTTGCTGACTGGCCGACGATCGCTACGACCGGCTGGTGATCCATTTTTGCGTCATAAAGGCCATTCAACAGATGAATCGCGCCTGGCCCGCTAGTCGCCATGCATACGCCGACTGTGCCCGTGAATTTCGCATGCGCAGAGGCCATGAATGCTGCGAGTTCCTCGTGTCGCGCTTGAACAAAGCGAGGGCGGTTTTCGTTCTTACGTTGTCCAGCAAGAATTCCGTTGATGCCGTCGCCCGGATAGGCATAAATCCTCTCAACACCCCATTCCTGCATCCGCTGCATTAAGTATTGGCCTACGCTAATTGCCATGACTCATTCCTCTAGTGGTGATGGTTATGCGGAATCGAATGCTTCGAGGAGCCGCCAGCCCCGAACCAAGATACGGTCACGTTCGCCTCATGAGAACAGTCCTCGATATCGGAGTGGTAGGTTTTTGCGCAAAGACACAGCCGACAGGCCTATCAGCGCGACCAACATCCCGCCTAACAGCTTTGAGCGGTTTTCGCTTGCCCATAGCTGAAGACTGAAACGACGGGACATCCCATCGAAGGGTCCGTGCGATCCGTGATCGCCGGAGAGCGGCTTCCAGAAATTGTCCGGCTTGCCCGGATCTGCCGGTTCGGGAAGCATCGATCCTTCCCACGCAGCCTTTGCGAGATAATGATCGAGAAGTCCCGGAGCTACTTTCTCGCCTAGAGTCGCCTCGACTGTGGTATATCCAACCATCATATCGGGCCGGTCGTGCTCGGCGGCGAACAGAATCGCCTCGGCCGCTATCTCCGGCTGAAAGATCGTTCCAGTCGGGCGCGCCTTACGCGGCATCTTATTTTTCGTCCATATGAATTGTGTAGTATTCAAGGCCGGCATGTTCACGAGTGAGATGCCCACGTTGCTCTTCTGATGAATGAGTTCGGTGCGAAGCGACTCGGTGAATCCTTGAATCGCATGCTTGCTGGCGCAGTAGGCGCTCTGGAGCGGAATCGATCGAAACGCCAATGCAGAGCCAACCTGAATAATCTTGCCGCGATCGCGCGGGATCATTTTTCGCAGGGCGCATTGGGTTCCGTAGACAGTTCCCAGGAAAGTGACTTCGACAATATGGTGAAACTCATCCGGCGACATCTTCAGGAATGGGCTATACATCGATACCATTGCGTTGTTAATCCATAGATCGATCGGTCCGAACTCGCGTTCGGTAACCTCAGCGGCGGCTCGCACCTGATCGAACTGACTAACGTCCGTCGGAATCGCGATCGCACGTCCGCCGCGCGATTCGACCTCGCGCTTTGCGGCTTCCAGTCCATCGCGCCCGCGGGCCAGCAACGCTACTTTCGCACGGCGCTCACCGAGCATCCGCGCTGTCGCGCGTCCTACGCCGCCCGATGCGCCGGTGACCACTGATACCGTTTCTGGCCCTACGCGCATTCCCGATCTCCTTTCCATCACGAAATTCCTCTTCGAGTTTTCGTTACCAACAGGATTGTGGCGATAGCAGCGGAACAACCAATGGCGAGGCCGACCGCCGCCCGCACCATTGACGTCCGCTTCGCGCGCTTTCGATTTTCCGCGATTCGAGTCTCAGGCCGTCCCTGCAAGAATTTGCCCTCATTCATAATCGCCATCTGCAAAACTTGCGCCGTATGCAGAGCCACGCGATCTGTCTGCTGTTCGATCTGTTCCTGGCAACTGAAGCCGTCCGCGATGATAAATTCCTCGTCGCCTGCTTTTCGGACCTCGGGCAGCAACTTCCTCTCGCCACAAGCCACACTCAGCTCGTAATGACCGTTCTCCTTTTCGTAGCCGAAAGCGCCGGCCATGCCGCAGCATCCGGTCATAGGATGCTCGTGCTCGAGGCCCATCTTGTCGAAGATTTCTTTCTCCGCGAACAACTGTCCGATCTCCTTATCGTTGAGCGTGTCCAGTGCTTTCTGATGACAGTGTCCCTGAACCAGCGCTTTCCGCCGCAGTTTCGGAATCGAATAGTTCTTAGCCTTGGATCGCAGGAAGTCGCTGAGCGTAAAGGTGAGCTCTTTCAAAGCCTTAGCTTCTTTGTTGTCGGGAAGGATATTAGTCAGCTCGTCGTGAAAAGCTGCCCAACAGCTCGGCTCAAGCACTACCATCGGAATGCCGGCATTGTAGTAGGGGCGGAGCTTGGCAAGCATATCGACCCACCAACGTTCGGCCATATTCAGAAAGCCGTAATCATAGAGGGGTCGGCCGCAACAAACGTCGGCGAGAGGAACTTCAACCCGAAAGCCGGCATCCTCGAGCACTTCTGTAGCGGCAATTGCCACGTCGGGATGAAAGTAATTGTTAAAAGTATCGGCAAAGAGAACGACCGGAGGCCCATCGGGATGTTTGAGTTGATGCGAACGAAACCATTGCTTAAAGGACTCCGGCGCGAACGCCGGAATTTGACGCTTTTGACTTACACCGCCAAGCATCTTGGCGACGGAGCTGAACCCCGGGGTCTGCGTAAACAAATTCGCCATTGACGGCGCCAACGATGCGAGGTTCGACCAGATGTGAATCCAGCCAAACGCATAGGCGTGCCGCGGTCTAATGCGACCTTCGTAGTAATGACTTAAAAACTCGGCCTTATAAGTCGCCATATCCACGCCGACTGGACAGTCGCCTTTGCAACCCTTGCACGACAAGCATAGATCGAGGGCATCTTTTACTTCTTCGCTTTTCCAGCCGTCGTCGATCACCTCACCCGCCATCATTTCGAACAGCATGCGCGCCCGCCCGCGCGTGGAGTCCTTCTCCTCGCGCGTGACCATATATGAAGGACACATCGTGCCGCCGCCTTCTCTGCGACACGCACCTACCCCAACGCATCGCAGAGCGGCTCGGGCGAAACTATTCTTATCGCTCTGGTACGAGAAATGAGTCTTTGGTTCAGGCGGATTGTAATCGGATCCGATTCGCAGGTTCTCGGCGATGCCATAAGCCGGGCGTTCGAGATCGATAACTTTGCCGGTGTTCATTCGATTGGTCGGATCCCAAATACGCTTGAACTCGGTGAAAGCACTAACCAACTCCCGACCAAACATCTGCGGCAAAAACTGTCCGCGCGCTTGTCCGTCGCCGTGCTCTCCCGAAGCAACGCCACCCATCTTAACGACTAGCTCGACGGCCTCATTCATGAACCGCTTGTACTTGTCTATGCCGGGAGCAGTGTATAAGTCGAATTGCGCGCGACAATGGACGCAACCCTGACCGATATGACCATACAGCGAAGGCTTATAATCATACTTATCGAACAAAGCGCGAAGCTTCCGTAAGTACTGCGGAACGACGTCAACCGGCACGGCCGAATCTTCCCATCCGGGCCAGGTGTCGGGTTGATCTGGAATCCATGCAGTGCTGCCCAGGCCGTCTTCGCGGACTTTCCAGATCATCTCCTCTTGCTTGGGATCGTCATACAGTTTCATATCCACCGGCGCGCGGAAGCCGAGGCCTTTCACGTGATCCATCATTCGCTTGGCTTGTGCATCACTGTCCTGTTTGGACTCGCCGGCGAATTCCACCAGAACAAAGGCTGGCCCTGTGGGCAAGATCGCAAGGCTTGCGTTTTCGTCTCCTTTCTTTTTGACATACTCGAACAGTAATTCGTCGATTCCCTCGCATGCGGTTGGGTTGAATTTTAAAACCTCGAGAGCACATTCGGCGCCCGTGTAGATGTCCTCGAAGCCTAGCATCACCACACTGCGCGCCTTCGGCGCAGGCACGAGATGCAGTGTCGCCTCGAGGATAGTGACCAATGTCGATTCTGAACCCACCAGCGCCCGCGCAACGTTGAAGCCGTTCTCCGGCAGAAGGTCGTCCAGATTGTAACCGGACACGCGCCGCTCGAGTTTCGGAAACTTCTCGCGAATAACCGTGCCGTATCGATCTACCAGCGATTTGAGTGCTAGATAAATTTCGGCGCGTCGCCCGCCGGCGCGCATAATCTCATCGAATTCGTCCGGTGTAGTTGGACCCACGGTCAGCCGTGTACCGTCATAAAGCAGCACGTCAAGCGAGTGTGTGTTATCACTCATGCGCAGGCCTAAACCATGCTTCTTGCTCAACAGCGAGTGACTGCCGCATGAATTGTTGCCGAGCATGCCTCCGATCGTGCATCGGCTATGAGTCGCGGGATCAGGTCCAAAGAACAGTCCGGCTCGACTCTTTGCAGTCTCTCGAAAATTATCCAGCACACATCCAGGCTGCACGCGCCCAAGCGTCTTATCGGCTTCGATATTCACGACCTGGTGCATGTACTTCGAAAAGTCGATGATCACGGCCACGTTGCAGCACTGGCCGGCGAGGCTCGTGCCGCAACCGCGGGACAGAATTGGCGCATCATGCTCTCGCGCAAGGCGTACCGCAGTCTCGACATCCCAGATGTGCCTGGGAATCACGACGCCGATCGGAACCTGGCGGTAATTGGATCCATCTGTGGCGTAGAGTGCGCGGGTAGCTTTATCAAACCGCACTTCGCCGTCGATTGATTCCTCCAGCGCATGCCTCAGCGATTCGGCGGCTGCGGTGGATATGGCAGTTCTGGAATCATCGCGGCGTAAACGCGCAAACCGAGACTCTTCTCTTCTGCGCTGATCGACAATCGATTTTGCCAGCGACGACTCGACTGGTTCTGGGGTGTGCATCTTATTATGGCCGATCAGGCGGCGCGGCCGCTGCGCGACGTAACGCAAGGATCGGCGCCAGATGAGCATCCGATCAAGTTACAGCTGCTTCAAAAAACTAGACACTGTTGAAAAAGCAAAATGCGCGCCGATGATTAGATGGTCTTTTCTTCGAGGATCAATGCGGCGACAACCTCTAATCGCCAGGTTCGAACGGCTTCGCGGAAATGAATCATTTACAGGCTTCACGGATTTTCGTGGCGCGCGTCCGGCGAGATGGGATCGAAATGTAAATTCTTCAGATCTGATTTTCTCTTATCCTCCAGTGTCGGGAACATATCCAACGTCCGCATTTACATCGCGCGCTTTTGCCATGCGTTCGGATAATGGCACATTGAATGCTTCTCGAATCTTGCTGTAGTACGATTAAGGCTTCAACGCCCAAAGAACAGAGCGCCGAACCAACGCTTAGGTTTACCCGCTTGAGTCGTCGAATCGAGGATTACGCGCTGATCGGCAATAGGCATACTGCCGCTTTGGTTGCTATCGACGGTTCAATCGATTGGTTGTGCGTCCCACGGTTCGATTCGCCGGCATGCTTTGCCGCGATGCTCGGCGGCGAGGAGAATGGTCGATGGCTTATCTCTCCGCGGGGCCAGGTCAAAAGCGTCCGTCGTCAATATTGCGGCGACACTTTGATACTCGAAACCATCTTCGAAACCGTCGACGGAGAGGCTGCGCTGATCGACTTCATGCCGATCAAGGAAGAGACAGGCCATGTCGATCTGATCCGATTGGTCCAAGGTCGCCGAGGTTCCGTCGCGATGCGCTTGGAACTGGCGTTGCGCTTTGACTATGGAAAGATCGTTCCATGGGTAAGACAGCAGGGCGGTTGTATCAAAGCTATCGGCGGGCCTGACACAGTGTTGCTTCGCACTCCAGTCGAAACGCTTAGCAACGATTTTGAGACTACAGCTGATTTCATAGTCTCAAAAGGTCAGACAATTCCCTTCACTTTTACGCGATATAACTCGTATGAGTCTGAACCGCCTGTCAGCGACCCGGCTTCTCTATTAACTCGCAATCTGGATTGGTGGACCAGGTGGGCTTCACAATGCACTTATCAAGGTCCTTACCGCAAAGAGGTTATTCGCTCTCTGATCACATTGAAAGCCCTTACCTACGGTCCGACCGGCGCAATCATAGCTGCCCCTACCACTTCCTTGCCGGAGCGGCTGGGTGGACACTTGAATTGGGACTATCGCTGCTGCTGGCTGCGCGATGCAACCTTCACGTCGTGTGCTCTGCTGGAATCTGGGTACCACGAGCAAGCAGTAGAATGGCGCGAATGGCTCATGCGATCGGTTGCCGGACAAGCGGATAAGCTTCAACCAGTCTATGGACTGGCCGGCGAACGACGGCTACAGGAATTTGAACTGCCGCATCTGTCAGGTTACGAAGGAAGCAAACCAGTCCGGATTGGTAACGCTGCCTACCAACAGCTTCAGCTCGATGTCTACGGTGAGCTTCTCAGCTCACTCTATATTGCTCATCGCTATCACATCGAAGTCGACCATGAAGTCTGGTTCAAGCATTGCGAACTCTTGTCCTATCTCGAGGAAGCCTGGGAAAAGCCGGATGATGGGATATGGGAGACCCGCAACGGTCCTCGTCACATAACTGAATCGAAGGTCGCGGCCTGGGTCGCCTTCGACCGTGGAATCAAGTTGATCGAAAGTCTTAGACTCGACGGACCGCTGGAAAAGTGGCGAACTGTCCGCGACAGAATTCATGCCGACGTGTGCGCGCACGGCTACGACAGCAAGCGCCGCTCCTTCGTCGAGTCCTATGGCAGCAGCGAGCTAGACGCGGCTTTGTTGTTTCTGCCGTTAAGGGGTTTTCTGCCCGTCGACGATCCCCGAATTGTGGGCACAGTCGAGGCGATTCAGCGTGATTTGACACAGGATGGATTGATCAAGCGCTCGCTTCGTGCAGCCGATGGAGGCGAGCCAGGCGCGTTTTTGCCTTGTAACTTTTGGCTGGTCGATTGCCTGGTAGCAATGGGAAGAACTGCTGAGGCACGGAAGATTTTTGAGCGTCTGCTTGGTCTTCGCAATGACGTCGGTTTGCTCTCCGAGGAATATGATTGTGGCCGACGCCGCCAGCTTGGGAATTATCCACAAGCTCTTAGTCATATGGGGTTGATCAATAGCGCGTTAAACTTATCTCCAACACAAACGCCGCTGAAACTCAGTCGCGCTGACTGATATTGCTATGCCTGAATCATCGCCAAAACATCCTTCAGTGTCCATCGATCATCTTCATGCTACCGCTTACCGCATACCGACCGATTTTCCCGAGTCCGACGGCACTATCGAATGGAATGCTACGACGCTGGTGTTGGCAGAAGCGCGCGGCGGCGATCAGACCGGAACAGGCTACACCTATGCTGACCGTGCTACCGCCGTAATGATCAACGACCTGCTCGCCGAAATCGTTGTTGGCCGCGACGCGATGATGACTTCGGCTAACTGGCTGGCGATGGTTCAGGCGATCCGCAATTTGGGTCGTCCGGGAATTTCATCGATGGCAATTTCCGCAGTGGACAGCGCCCTCTGGGATCTCAAGGCGCGCATCCTTGGCCTCCCGCTCGTGATGCTCTTGGGAGCCGCTCGCGATCGCATAGCCGTCTATGGGAGCGGCGGCTTCACTTCCTATAACAACGATCGTCTACGTAAACAGCTATCGGGATGGGCTGCGGAGGGAATAGCCCGGGTAAAGATGAAGGTCGGCCGTGAACCCTATAGGGACACGGAAAGGGTGGCCGCCGCGCGCGACGCGATAGGACCGAAAATCGAGTTGTTCGTGGATGCCAATGGCGCCTACACTCGAAAACAGGCGCTCGACCTCGCCGATAAGTTCCATGCTTTGGGAGTGTCGTGGTTCGAGGAACCGGTCTCTTCCGACGATCTCGAGGGACTACGTCTTTTGCGCGATCGCGTACCGGCCGGAATGCAGGTAGCCGCCGGTGAATACGGCTACGATCTGCCTTACTTTGAACGAATGTTGGAGGCTGGTGCCGTCGACGTATTGCAAGCCGATGCTACGCGATGTGGTGGTATCACCGGCTTTCTCCAGGTGGCTGCCCTTTGCGAAGCTCGGTCGCTGCCTCTCTCGGCGCATTGCGGTCCCTCTCTGCACGCTCATCCCTGTTGCGTCGCGCGTCCCGTATGCCACATCGAATACTTTCACGATCATGCTCGCATCGAGCATATGCTGTTCGACGGAGCACTGACGCCACACGACGGCTTTCTCGAGCCTGATCTCTCGCGCCCAGGCATCGGCCTCGAGTTCAAACACTCCGACGCCGAGAAATACAAGCGGTAATGTCCCTCTACAAGTCAGAGGCACAATTCCCAAGTTGTTTTGTCGGAAACACTCTGCCAAATCGGCTGTCAGAATGCAGCGCTGAAGGCGCGGGTCAGTGAAATCTGAGCACACTTACCGGTGCGCTGAAGATTTCACCTCTCCGAGTGAACGCTGGGGTTGGCGCCTTACAGACGCTCCTCACTCAAGCTCCGCCATTTGCCTGAGCTCCTCGATCTCGCGGCGTTGCCGCTCAATCTCCCTCTGCTGCTCTTCGAGTTGCGCATCGAGATGTCTCTGGTGGCTCTCCTCATTTTGCAGAGAGTTACCGGCCAGGTAGCCGGTTCCCCCGCCCAGAACTCCGCCGAGCGCTGCACCTGCCAAAGGATGCCCTACGGCGGCCCCAACGATCGCGCCGGTCGCGGCACCGAGTCCGGTTCCAACGAAGGTGCCCTTCTCGCGGGTCGACAATGGTTCGCCCTCGCATCCAACCACGGCCAAAACCATCATCGCCGCGAGTACAACTGCAATTGCCCTTTTCAAATAAGAGTTCATTGGATCCTCCTAACGCCGCGCCGTGGTTGAGGGCTCGGGCAGCCTGATGGCCTTGTTGTTCTCGTCGACGAGCACGAGTCCGCCCTTGCCGTCGGCTCTGACGTGAATTTCGGCGCGGTCGGTGCCGCTTTGATCGAACAATGCCAAAGCAGACGTACCACTGGGACCGGCACCCAGCCCAGCGCGCGCCATACCGGTCTTGGGATCGTACAGTGTCAGGCTGGCCTCGTTATTTTCAGTGACGGCCAGGCTGGCGATTTGCTTGCCGCCGGTGCTGTAAATTGCGATCCCGTTTCTGCCGTCAATAGATGCGCCGACGAGCACGCGTGGCGATCCGCTTTGATCGTAGAAGCCCATCGCGGCGGCTCCATCCTTAGTCACACGGAAATCCGCGCGGTCACGTTTATAACCGTCGAACATCGCCAGATGGGTCGTTCCATCGGGCGCAACCTTCATCACCGCGCGCTGGGTTCCGTCGCGATCGAGGAGCACGAACTGTTCGGCGCTCAGCGTCCGCACATGGCCCGACGCCATCGCAGCACTCGCGCCGAGTTGGGTCATTAACGCACTTCCCACTATGGAACCCATAAGTGTCAGCAAGGCGTATAGCCGGGTTTCAGGTTTCATCATGTGACTGCCTCCTCGTTGATTCTTTTCCATCGTGAGAGTCCGGCTAGTCCGCCGAACTCGCTGAGTAAGCGTGATTCAGCTGCGCCATTAACAAATTCGAGACGCGCGCCGTGAGCAACGGCAAGATCAGGCAGCACGTCACTCAAGGCTACCTGTTGGGTGGCTTGTCCCGGGCAGTAGGCTTCTGCGGCGCGCTGATCTTCAACCACCAGCCCTCGAGCGCAGCGCAATACGTCGCCTTTCACCTTCCAGGGAGCTACGAGCAGATGGAGCCTGCCCATTTGCAATCAGTAAGGACCGCAAGGAAGGTCCATCTGCCAACGTCACGAATTTCGTCCAGGAGCGCGCGTTCACTAGCCTCGGTTTTCTGTTCGATAATGGGTCCGACCTTTTGTAACACTTCGCCCGCTGACGGGGCCGGCTTTGGAAGCGATGGCGCGTGACCTATGACCCGGTGCCGAAGCACCTTTGGAAGATAGTTCTCAAACAGGTGAGTGTCTTCGTTCGGGCCTATGAAGATCAGCTCATCGATATGCCAGGCTGCAACCAATTTCTCGAGGACACCTACATTGTGCTTGTAGAAGCGTATGACTGAAGCTTCGATGTGTCGGTCGTAGCGATCGCCTTCCGCACCGCCGCGTAAGACCACACCTTGCTCAAATCGCATCGCCGGCCTTTTCTCGTCTTTGCCTTCATGGTCTCGCGGAATATCCAGAAACGCGTCAGCGACTTCGTGGATTTCGCATAGATGCACCGTGTAGAAGTGCCACTTCGCTTTATCGAGCAAAACAACTCCCTGCCGCGAGTACTCATTGATGGCGTACACCAGCGGGAAGACATAGGGCTCGCTCCATCGAACCTCGACTCGACCGTGAGCGAGGTCGACTACCGGCAGGTCCACCTGCAATGCGTATATCTTCATCAGATCATTGTTGTCCGCGAAGATGACATAGGTGTGTGCTGCAGGAATTATCTGCTCGAGTTCGTGGATAACCTTTGGCGCGAGCCCGCCCGGGAGGTCGAGACCTTTCAACGAATCCTTGACGCGCACTAACCATCCGCGCTTTTGATGAGTTGGTTCCGCGGGGTTGGCGCCGAAGTAAATCGACAGAACGGGAGCGGTGCGCGGAGCGATTGACTCCTTGATGAACTGAATAGCGTTTTTGCTCAGCAAGGCTTGTGACTCCCGTTAATCCTTCAATCACCGATAGCTCCAAGTTAGAGGCCGACCCGTAGCTCGTGCAGGCTGACACCCGAGCCCATCACAGGCAGCCCTCTTTGCATCCACACGGACATTGCGTATTTCATGCCAGAGTCCGACATACGCCAACCGTTGTTCCAAAAATGATTTTCGAGGGCATGCGGCAGACGAGGCGCTGTGGCCCCTGCGCCACATCACTGTAGTCGGCGGTCCTACATCGCAAGACCGCCGACTTTGGCTCACGAAAGGCGCACTACTGGCGAAATCGCTCCGGTTCCATGCGATGCTTTCGAAGCAGGCGGTAGAACGTCTTCCGATCTACTCGCGCAGCCTCCGCAGCTCTGGAGACGTTGCCGGCGTGGCGATCGAGCGTGCTTTTCAAGTACGAAGCTTCGAACAGATTCAGGTATTGAGTCTTGGCGGCGCTGAACGCCAATTCGCATGACTCGATGCCGGTGGCGGTCTCCGCGAACACCCGCGATGCGTCATCTGGCGTCGAAAGCAGTTCGGCGGGAACTTCGCGCATCGTTATGGTCGGACCATCGACCATCACGCACATCCGTCTGACGACGTTCTGAAGCTCGCGGACGTTTCCGGGCCATGAATATGACTCGAAAGCGCGAAGAACCTCGGGCTCGAAAGTCTTCGTTGCGCCCGTGTCTGGCTCGCAGTAGACCTTCAGAAACCAATTGGCCAGGAGTTGCACGTCGCCCTGCCGCTCGCGCAGCGGTGGTATGCGAATTGGAATGACGTTCAGCCGAAACAAGAGATCTTCGCGGAACTCCCCTTCTTTCACGCTCTTGTGCAAATCGCGGTTGGTTGCCGCGACGATCCGCGTATCGAACTTGATTACCTTGGTACCACCGATTCGCCGATGCTCCTTCTCCTGCAGTGCGCGCAGCAGCTTCACCTGGAACGAGAGCGGCAGCTCTCCCACCTCATCGAGGAACAACGTCCCGCCGTCGGCCATCTCCATCAGGCCGGGCTTCGCCGCAATCGCTCCGGTGTAGGCTCCTTTCTCGTAGCCAAAGAGTTCGGCTTCGAGCAGGTTTTCCAGCAATGCGGCACAATCGACGGCGATGAAAGGATGGTCCGCGCGGCGACTGCTCATATGGATCGCCTTCGCAGCCAATTCCTTGCCGGTGCCGGATTCTCCGTGCAGGAGAATACTGGCCTCGGAGCGCGCGGCCTTTCTCATCAACGCAGAAGCAGCGTTCAGCATCTCGCTCCTTCCCACCATGCCCTGCCAGGCCGGAGGAGGCTGTTCCGCATGCTTGTGTTCGAACGAGTGCAGGAAAGGCTCTACCTTGCCGACGGCGTTATCCGCCTGCCCCCTCAGGAGCTGGCCCGCTACGTCGACAGGATCGAAGTCTGAGACCGAGGACGCGAGCAATTCTTCTCCAGCTTCTGCCATCGTCCGGTCTTTTTGCACGATATTTTCTTGTGGTGCCATGATAATTCACCTCGAAAGTGAGGAACGTTCAGAGAACCTATTTCCTCAAATCACACAGATCCTTCCAGCTTCGCATCAATCCGATGCGCAGCGTGTCGCGACAAACTTCGTCTACCCCTAGTTTAGAACCTCGACTTCTATCGCAGATTTCACTGCGCCCAGCAGCGCATCCTCGCTGAACGGCTTGGTAAGAAAGCTCAGCGCGCCGCCTCGCATCGCCCGCGTCCGCACGTTTTCGTCGTTATACGCAGTGATGAAGATGATCGGAATTGGATAAGACGCCGCGGCCAATCGCTGCTGCAGTTCCAGACCGTCCATTCCCGGCATCTGCACGTCGAGGATCAAGCAGCGGAAGGCGCGCAGCTTAGGCGATCCCAGGAACTCCTGGCCGCCTGCAAACGGCTCGGCCTGGAATCCCATCGATCGGAACAGGCTCCCGACCGCGTCGCGGACCGATTCATCATCGTCGACAATCGCAACCAACGCTGGCTGTACGGATTTCATGTCCGCCTCCGTTGTTGAGCGTGTACTTGTCTTCGTCATGAACAAAAAGTACCGCGCAATGCGATGTGGCGCTATTATACATTGGTATCTGAGCTCTAATCCTTAGGTGCCCGCACTCCGAGTCTTTCCGCCATCCTGACTAAGTCCGCCAGCGAACCCGCACCCATCTTTTGCATGACCTGGCCGCGCTGAGTCTTGACCGTGATTTCACTGGTCCCGAGCTCGCCGGCAATCTGTTTGTTGAGCAGGCCTGAGACCACCAGCCGCGTCACTTCGCGTTCGCGCGGAGTTAGCGACTTGTAACGCTCGCGCAAATTGTCGGTCAAACTTTGTTCGCGCCGCGCCGAGCGATCGGTCTCGATCGCCTGCTGAGTCGCGTCGAGCAGATCTTGATCGCGAAACGGCTTGGTCAAAAACTCGACCGCGCCGGCCTTCATCGCCTTCACGGTCATCGGGATGTCGCCGTGACCGGTCATGAAGACGATCGGGATCCTGATATCAGCATCGGCCAGCTTGCGCTGGAGTTGGAGACCGCTGAAGCCCGGCAACCGGATGTCGAGCACGAGGCATCCTGGAACGTCGGGCCGCTTGCTGCGGAGAAAATCCTGCGCGGACGCGAAGGCCTCGACGTGCAGGCCCACCGAGCGGATCAGACTTTGAATCGCGTCGCGCACCGACTCGTCGTCGTCGACTACATAGACGATCGATTCCGGCTTGCTTATTTCCTGCTTGCTCATGGTGAGGCTTCACCGACAGTCGGAATCATAAATCGAAATGTCGCGCCGTGGTCCGAATTCGCCTCGGCCCACAGCCTGCCGCCGTGCGCCTTCACGATCGAACGGCCGATCGCGAGTCCCATACCCATGCCCTCGGTTTTGGTGGTGAAGAACGTCTCGAACAGCCGCTCGAGATTCTGCGGGCTGATTCCGCTTCCGCTGTCCCGCACCGCGACCAGCACGCCGGCCGGGTCCTGTTGGGGCTCTGACGTAATCGAGAGTTGCCGGGACCGGTTTTCGATCGCGCTCATGGCTTCGATCCCGTTCATCATCAGATTCAGCAGCACCTGTTGCAGTTGCACTCGATCCGCAGTCAGCGCCGGCAAGTCGGTGCCTAAATCGGTTAGCAGCGCCACGTTGTTCCGCAGACTCTCTCTGCTCACTAACGCCAGCGTCTCGCGAATGACATCGTTGATTTCCACTCGGCTCTTCTGCGGAGGAGATTTCTTTACGAACGCGCGAATCTCCTTGATCAACTCGCTCGCCCGGTTTCCCTGCCTGATAATCCGGGTTATCGCCGTCCTGGCTTCTTCCAGGTTCGGTGTCTCGCCCGCGAGCCAGCGTTGGGCCGCGCTGCCATTGGTGACAATAGCGGAGAGCGGCTGATTCACTTCGTGCGCGATCGACGCCATCAACTCGCCCATCGACGTGACCCGAGTCACATGCGCAAGCTGGCCCTGCGCGGTATGCAAAGCCTCCTGCGCATTCTGCCGCTCGACGATTTCCTTTCGCAGTTCTACATTCGTACTGGCAAGTTGGGCGGTGCGTTCCACGACCTTCGCTTCTAATTCATCATGCGCCTGATGCAGCGCCTGCTCGACCCGGCGCCGCTCCTTGATTTCACGTTCGAGATTGAGATTAGCCGTCCGAAGCTGCGTTGGGCTGGGAAGCGCCAGCGCCTCGGGAATCAACTTCACCAGCATCACCGCCGTCGCGATTGATACCACTGCGGTGAAAGCTTTGATGACTCCGGAGAGCCGGTACACGGGATCCCACAGCGTCCACACTTCCATCACATGCGTCGTTCCGCACGCCAGGATGAAGACGCCGAACATCACAAATATCCAGTTGAACGGAAGATCCGTGCGCTTGCGGACGAAATAAATCAGGACGATCGGAATCAGATAATACGAGAGCGCGATGAGCGTGTCGGACGTCGCGTGCAGCCAGACAATTTCCGGCCTCCACAGGTAGCAGGCGCCATGCGGCATGAAATCCGACGAGAACAGCTTGCTCAGGAATTCACTCATGGCAGGCTCTCCCCCAGTGTTTAGGGGCCGCTTTGTCTGATTGTTAGCGGGCGGCGGATAGCGGCGTGGAAGTCCGCGCCTACCTCAGCATTCTCGACTGATCGAAATCGCCTCGCAGGCCGGTGTGGCTACTACCCCACCGTCACAGAGCAAATTCCACAGACCGCAGGTGCTTCTGCGAACTGAAGATTATGGAAGGCGACGATCTCCATCGGCGCGTTGTTTGCTTTCCTCAGTGTAGCCATCCGGCAAGTTGGTGACCAGCGGACAACAAGGAGAATAAAGACATGAACCAATCACTCGCAGTTGACGAAATGGACATGCTCCATCGCGAGATAGATCGCGCGTTCGACGATTTCGTCCCGATGGAGCCGTTTTTGCGCAAGGCATTTCTGCCGGGCCGGCTCGCGCGCGCCTATCCGCTCATCAATCTTCACGGGGACAAGGACAATCTCTACGTTGAGGCGGTGGCTCCCGGAATCGATCCGGAGTCACTGAACCTCACCGTCGTGCGCAACGATCTGACTATCTCGGGCGAAAAAAAGCGGCTGTCGAGCGAGATCAAGCCCGAAATGTTCCATCGCGAGGAGCGGGCGACCGGCAAATTTGTGCGAACCATCACGCTGCCGGTCGAAATTGACGAGGACAAGATCAGCGCGGAGTACAAGAACGGGCTGATCCTCATCACGATGCCCAAATCCGAAAAAGCAAAACCCAGGCAGATTCAAGTGCAGGTCTCCTGAGTCCGCTCAACTGAATCGGAAAGTACGCAAGAGGATAACGACCATGGCAGAGAAGACAGTGCCCGCTACGAATGGATCGAATGGGTCAAAGACGAATGGCAACTCCTCGGAGATGACGCGCGCCGCCGAGCGCTATGCGCCGCCGCCGGTGGATATTTACGAAACTCCGAACTCGCTGGTCCTGCTGGCCGACATGCCGGGGGTTCCCAAGGAAAACCTGGAGGTCCGTGTTGACCAAAACACCCTGACTATCCAGGGGAAGGCGCAGCACCTCGTCAAGGGAGAACCGATATATCGCGAGATCGAGCTGACCGGTTTCTTCCGCCAGTTCGAGATCAGCGAAGAGATCGCGACCGACAAGATCAACGCCGAACTTAAATACGGAATGTTGTCGCTTAATCTCCCGAAATCGGAAAAGGCGAAGCCAAAGAAAATCGAAATAAAGGTGAGCTGATACCGGGGCAGAACACCCCGAACGGTCAGATCGGGAGGTCAGTTATATGGCCCAGATAGTTCCTGAACCTGTGAAGCGTTCGATCAGCCGCCTGCGGGAAGACATTCACTCGATGCTCGATCGATGGAGGCGTCAGCGCAACGACGGCACGACGGATGGACAACAACTGTCGAGCATGGCTTACGGTCCGCCAGTGGATTTCGAAGATAAGGACGATGAAGTCGTGGTCATCGCGGAGCTTCCCGGTTTCGACGAAGACGACGTCACTATCGAGGTCATGGACAATCGACTGATCCTGCGCGGCCAGAAAAACCTCGAGAATGAGGAGCGCGGCAGCAACTACTATCGCCTGGAAAGGGGCGTAACCGAATTTACGCGCGTGATTCCTTTGCCACCCGGGATCGACGCGGATAACGCCCGCGCCAAATTCAAAAATGGGCTGCTGCGTGTCGTTCTTCCCAAAGCTGAAGATGCAAGGGCGAAACGGATCGAAGTTCAAGCTTCGTAACCGCGGTGATCGCTGTGGCGAAGAGCAACTTTTACCAGCGACTGGCGGTCCCGATGCAAGCCGATCCGGCTGAGATTCTGCTCGCATACCGGCGAATCATGTTTACCGTCGATCCCAACGTTGGCGCGCGACCCGATCCGGAGCAATACCGCGATACCCAGGATGCCTACCTCGTCTTGAGCAATCCGGATCGGCGTCGCGCGCACGATATCGAGCTGTCAACTGGCCGGCGGACTTTCGCGGCGGAGGCGCCGCGATGGAAACCGGCGGTCACGATTCCTGGTGATTTCACTTCCATGACGCCTTCTCTCGAAGAGTTGCGCGACCACATTTCGCAGAACTTTCTCGGGTATCGCCGCAAAAGCGATGGACCTTACCGCCGACTTGGTCTTGACGCGATGTTGCGTCGCGAGGACGCGCGCTTCGGATGCCATTTGCCGGTGAGCCTCTTCACCCGCAGCTCGCAAGTCCTCTTCGAGATTCCGCGCGATACCCACGACGGCGAAGTATTCGAGATGGATCTGAGCGGGATCGGAATTCACAACCTGACGTTGCAGCTAAAAGTCGTCGTCCTCTGAATGAGAGAGCGTTCACGAGGGAGGTGAGAATGCCTTGCTGAAGAAAAACTACTACCTCACTTTGGGCCTCCGCGTGACGGAACACGAAAACGGGCTCAGACACGCGTTCTACGATCTGGTAAGGCACTACCATCCGGACAGCGTCGGTGCGAACGGCACTCCGTTCTACCAGGAAATCGTCGAGGCATATCACCTTTTGTCGGACCCCGACCGACGAGACGACTACGCTCGAGGCTTGAGCGACGCGGGACCAGCCATGACCAGCAGGCGCGCATGGGCGCTTCCCGATTTCAATTCGCCACTCGATTCTGATCTTCCGACCGCCGCCCGCTTTCTGAGCAATTCCCGGATCTCGTGGCCTTCTCTCGATCTGGTCCGGGAGCAGGTGTTGAAAAACTTTCTTCGCGCCCGGCCGCCGCGGCAAAAGCGCGCCGAGGCAATCGACGTCCAGCTCACGCTCACGCCGGAAGACGCGGCACGCGGCGGCATCGCGATGATCGACGCTCCCGCCATTTATCCATGTCCGGCGTGCCACGGATCCGGGCAGGACGAAGGTTTCCCCTGCGCGGTCTGCGATGAGCTCGGCGTGGTCGAAGAGAAGGAATCGATTCCGGTGCAGATTCCCGCGATGTTCGAGCCTCATCAGCAGATCGAAATTCCCTTGCGCGGCCTCGGCATCCACAACTTTTACTTGCGCCTTCATCTCGACGTCGCACCTCAATAGGGCCGGGACACATCGCCAGAGGTATTCATATGAAAACGGACTTTGAATTGCGCCACGACCTCGAACGCGAACTCGAGGAAGATGCCAGCGTCGACGCGCGCGACATCGCGGTAACAGCCAGGAACGGTGTCGTCACGCTGACGGGTCATGTCCGACGCTTGGCGAAAAGTGGCGCGCCGAAAGTGTCGCGAAACGTGTCGCCGGATTAGTGGCGATCGCCAACGAGATCGAGGTCGAGCTGATGCACGAGCGAAGCGACTTCGACATCGCCGAGGACTTGAGACTGGCATTCAAGATGGACAACCGGATCCCGGCGGACAGCATCAAAGTCGTCGTTTCAAACGGCTGGGTGACGCTGGAGGGAACCGTCAATCGCCACTTTCAGAAAGCGGAGGCCGAGAACCTGGCCCGAGAGCTCGCGGGCGTCCGCGGCATCACGAATTCGATCGCCATCACGCCGAGCGCATCGCCCAAGGAAGTCAAAGCAAAGATCGAAGAAGCTCTCAAGCGTAGCGCGCAAATCGACGCGAACCGCATTTCGGTCGAGAGCCTCAGCGGCAGGGTTATTCTCACCGGCACTGTGCGCTCGTTCGCTGAGCGCGGCGAAGTAGAAGCGGCAGCCTGGCGTACGCCGGGCGTGACCGAGGTTGAAAACAAGCTGACCGTCAAACCATGAGATCTCGCGATGAACGAGCCAATCAAAGTTGGAGATCAAACCTACATTTACGACGGCGGCGAAGAGTTCGGCGCGGTGCGTGAAGTTTCGCCGGGCGGCAGCCAGCTAGTGGTCTATATAGAAAATGCGGGCGAGTTCGTCGTTCCGCTCGACGCCGTCAAATCGGTGCATTCCGGAAAAGTTATTTTGGATTACTCGCGGCTCAACCGCCGCGTGCAAAAGGCAATCGATCACGCGCACGACGCTGAAAAGCCAGGCACTTAAATCACACAGAGGAAAGGCAGCGATGAAAAACGATCAGACCACTAACAACGGCAAATCGATTCTGGGACCCGGAATCAAGGCGCCGGACTTCACCCTGAAGTGCACGCCGGACCAATCCGTTTCGTTGAGCGATTTCCGCGGCGCGCCCATGATCCTCGCGTTCTATCCCGCGGACTGGAGCCCGGTGTGCGGCGATCAGTTGGCTCTGTACAACGAGGTATTGCCGGAGTTCAGGCGCTTCGGCGCTGCGCTGCTCGGTATCTCGGTTGACGGCGCCTGGTGTCATGCCGCGTACGCCAAGGATCGCATACTTCACTTCCCGCTGCTCGCTGATTTCCACCCTAAAGGAGAGGCGGCACAGAGCTACGGCGCGTATCGGCACCAGGAGGGCGTATGCGAGCGCGCATTGTTCGTGATCGATTCCGAGGGAACGATCCGATGGAGCTACGTGTCACCGATCGGAGTGAATCCCGGCGCCGACGGAATCCTCACCGCGCTTGAAAGTTTGGCGCCTCGAAAGCAGATGTCAATGCGCGAAGCGTCACGCGCCTAAGACGGGCATCAAAACAAACAGGAGGCAAGTCATGCTCAACCCACCGGTCAGTAAACGCGATCATGTGTTCGATCGCCGCCAGCATTGAGTCGAGATCGCGAGGGCCGTCGTAGCGCAATCCATTGATGAAGATCGTCGGAGTGTCGCTCTACCGGCTCCGGACCGACAGGCTCGACTGCTACTTGCTGCATTGGCGCGGACCATATCCCTTGGAAGATACGGTCGCCGGCTTCGAGACGCTGCAGCGCGAGGGCAAGATCCTGTCGTGGGGTGTGAGCAATTTCGATGTAGGCGAGCTCGATGAGCTCTGGAGCATCGTTGGCCCTGCACGCATCGCATGCAATCAGGTCCTGTATCACTTGCGAGAACGTTCGATTGAGCACGCTGTGCTTCCCTGGTGCGAACGGCACAGCGTATCTGTCGTCGGCTACAGCCCTTTCGGCCATGCGGGGGATTTTCCGGGCCCGCACACGTCAGCCGGTCGCGTGCTGAGCGCGATTGCGGCCGCACACGACGCGACCCCGCGCCAGGTCGCGCTCACGTTCCTGGTGACGCGTCCCTCGCTCTTCACGATCCCGAAGGCGTCGAGCCCGGAGCACGTCGAAGAAAATGCAGGCGCCGGCGATCTACGGTTAAACGGGCGCGAGCTAGCGATGATCGACGAAGCGTTTCCCATCGGAATCCGGCAGCGCCTCCCGGTGCTTTAGAGGCGTCACTAATTATCAAAGGAGAGTGACATGGCAGAACTAGTAGTCGAAGAAGTTGTAGTCGAGGATGTTGCATCGACAATGGCACGATATTGGTGGGTCTTCCTGCTGAGAGGGCTGCTGGCCATTGCATTCGGCGTGATTGCCTTCACGTATCCGGGAATCACATTAGCGGCGCTGGTGATCTTTTTCGGCGCATATGCACTCGTCGATGGGGCCTTCATTATCGGCGCCACGCTCGCGGACTGGCGTCATGTAGGGAATCACTGGCTCCCGATGCTGCAAGGAATTCTCGGTGTATTCGTCGGCGTGTTGACCTTCCGCTTGCCCGCGGCCACCGTCCTGGGCCTGCTTATCTACATTGCGGCCTGGAGTCTCGCGACCGGTGCGCTCGAAATTGTCGCGGCGATCGAACTGCGCAAGGTGATGAAGGGTGAGCTCTGGCTGCTGCTGAGCGGCATCTGCTCGATCATCTTTGCGTTCCTCTTGATGTTGAATCCGTTTGCGGCAGCAATCGGGCTGCTGTGGCTGATCGCAGTCTGGGCCGTCGTCTTCGGGGTCCTGTTGATAGGACTAAGCTTCAGGCTTTTGAGACACAGCGGTGCATTGCATCAGTCGCAGAAGCCATCATTCGCGACGTGACAATCCACGCGCGACATGACGATTCACGTGCCGATTTTTTTCCAAAACTTTGCTCAGGAGGTAATCACCCATGGCGAACGCACTACAGGAAGGGCACACGGCGCCGGCATTGGAGAATGTACGGCGCGAGTTTGACGATCTAATTGACAGGTTCCTCGGAGGAACACCGCGTGCGATGCAGCGTCTTAACGCGCTGCTGAATGAACCGGCGATCGAGTCCTACATCGAGGGCGACAAGATGATGGTGGGGGCGGAGATGCCGGGTATGGATCCGAAAAACATCGAAGTGACGGTCAACGGAAACATGCTTACGATTCGCGGATCGCGGGAAGAACGCCACGAAGAGAAGGGCCGCGACTTTCTGCATCGTGAAATAAGCCACCAGCAAATGGAACGCTCGATCACGCTGCCGCCTGGGACCACCGGAGAAGGGATTAAGGCATCGTATAAAAACGGGATCCTCGAATTGACGGTGCCAATTCCAAAGGAAGCCTCGACCAAGAAAGTTCAGGTCCAAAGCGGGAATGGAGGCGGCAATGGCGGCTCAAAGAATAAATGGCTAAGTCTGGAATTGGGGAACCAAACGTTACAGGAGGTGTTGCAATGCCACACCCAATTGAACCATGCCCGCGCGGATCCCTGAAGCTCTACAGAGATTGCTGTGGCAAGGGAAAGTGAAATTCTCGGCGGAGTCGGCGGCATTCGCTGACTCCGCCGAGCCTAGATCACGTTACTCGCGACTGATTACAACTTCTTCAAGAGCCGGCCCATCGCGCGCATTCTCTGCTCGACCTTGTCGGGTACTTCGAGGCCACCGACCGACGATCGCCTACTAAGGCATCTCGGGCCGAACCTCACCAATTGTACGTGAGGTTGCAGGCTGCGCTAGATTGCAGCGTGGAGGCGGACCATGCGACTTCAGGACAAAGTTCCTCGGCAACTGCTCATCGGTTTGGACGCGATGGACCGGCAGCTGGTGCAGAGGTGGGCCGCCGCGAACAAGATGCCGACCTTCAGGCGTCTCATGCAGGAGGGCACGCAAGCCGAGTTGTCGACTGCCGACAGTCTGCCGGACGTTGTGTGGAATTGTCTTTGTTCGGGACTCAACCCGGCTCACCTGGCTCGCTACTTTTACGTACAGCATGATCCCGCGACCGCCGGGTTGCGCTATATGCCCGACGAATCGTTTGGGGTGAAACATTTTTGGGATTATCTCAGCGAGGCGGGGCGGCGCGTTGGGGTGGTGGACGTTCCGCATGTCGCTTGCTCCCCAAACTTAAACGGATTTCAACTCGTCGCCTGGGGAGCTCACGCGGCTCACAGCGCTCAAGCTTCGACGCCCCGATCGTTCCTTCACGAAGTGGACCAACGCTTTGGACGGTTTCCGGTAGGGGAATGCGATGCGGTAACCTCCGCTCCTCGAGCCAGGAAGCTGTTGCGCCAACGGCTGCTAGCCGGCATACACGCTCACGGCGAATTGTTCCGCCACTGTATTACCGAGCGCGCCTGGGAGGTTCTGTTCACAGTTTTTGCCGCGCCGCACTGTGCCGGTCACTTCTATTGGGCCGATATGGATCGCACACATCCCGCGCACGATCCGGAGGACCGACATCGGCTCGCTGACACCATTGAATCCGTCTACCGTGCTATCGACCGCGAGGTCGGCCAGATGATCGAGGCCGCGGGGCCTGGCGTGCGAGTATATGTAATCGCAGCGCACGGCATGGGACCTATGTACCACGCCTCGTGGAACCTTCCCGAAATTCTCGACTACCTTGGATACGGGAACCAGGGCTCGCGCCGGATCGATCGTCCTCGCAAAATCCACCATGCACGCTTCAATTTCTGGCGCATCCTTCGGCGAGCGGTGCCGGGCAAGCTGCAATATGCCATCAAGGCTGCGCTGCCCCAACGGTTGCAGAACGAACTGATCTTTCGCCTCTACCGGGGTAATCGATCCTGGGAAAACTGCCGTGCGTTCGCAGTGCCAAACGGGGACGCCGTCGGCGCAATTCGGATCAGCCTCAAGGGGCGCGATTACAAAGGCCTGGTCGAACCCGGTGCCGAGTACAATCGAATCTGCGACGAGATCTGCCTGGCGCTCACCGAGTTGTGCGATCCGCTGAGCGGGCGGCCGGTGGTCAAGCATATCTCGCGGCTCCAACGAGAACTGCACGGTCCCTACCTTGACCGCCTACCCGACATCACCGCGCGCTGGGATCAATCCTTTCCATGGTGCTCAGTAAATTCGCCGCGCTTTGGCACCGTGCAGTTGCGAAATCAGGATGTGCGCACCGGTTCGCATCGACCGCCAGGTTTCATGCTCGCGTCCGGCGACGGCATTGCAAGGGGAACGACCCTTTCGGGCGCTTCGATCCTGGATATCGCTCCTACGATTCTGCACGGAGCTGGAGTACCCGTCCCTAAGGAGTTTGAAGGCCGCGCAATCCGGCATCCTGGATTTGCGCGCGCCGGGGGTTAGTCTACTCATGAGGCGGATCATGCGGCTTCAGGACAAAGTTGCGATTGTGACTGGCGCGGCCAGCGGTATCGGGCGATCGACTGCGATGCTTTTTGCTCGCGAGGGGGCTCGCCTCGTGCTCAATGATATCGACGCGCGAGGGTTGGAAAGTTTGATGCTGCAAATGCCGGGAGAACGCGCGCGCACAGTCGTAGGAAATGTGGCTGATGAGAGCGTTGCGCGCCGTCTCGCGCAGGAGTCGATCTCGGCATTCGGCCGCATCGACATTCTGGTTAACAACGCCGGGGTTCATTTTGTTAAGGACATTACCGAGATGACGGTCGAGGAGTGGGACCGGCTGATGGACATCAATTTGAAGAGCATGTTTCTGTGCTGCAAGCACGTTATTCCGTACATGTTGAAACAGAACAAAGGATCGATTGTGAATCTCGCGTCAATTTCTTCTTTCATCGGACAGGAGATGGACGGGGCAAGCACCTTTGCCTACAACGTCACGAAGGCCGGCGCGCTGCAGCTCACGAAGTCGCTCGCGACGCGGTATGCGTCCACTGGTATCCGCGTCAACTGCGTATGTCCGGGCAACGTCGAGACCAATATTCTCAAGCGCGCGACGCCGGCTGAAGTCACTGAGTTTTGGCGGCAGGCATCTCGTTCCGAGCCCGTCGGTCGCAACGCTCAGCCCGAGGAGATCGCCAACGCGATCCTTTTTCTCGCGTCCGACGAATCATCGTTCGTAACCGGCGCTCCGCTAATCGTCGATGGAGGATACCTGGCGCGCTAGCGCCGGCCCAGCTTCGCATAGAGATCAACCTCAGCTCGCGCGACCGGTGACTCGAGCGCTTCACCGAGCAACCGCTGAAACGTCGGCGATCCCGCCGCCTGCTCCGCGGCCCATCGCCTGGCGAAGGTGCCATCGCGAATCTCTGCGATCGCCTTGCGCATCAGTGTTTCCGCGTCGGGTCCGATGAACTGCGCGCCGTGGGTGAGCTGTCCGAACTGGCTGGTATGCGAATGCAGCTTGAGCTGGTTCCACATTCCCATCGAGGCCATCGCGCGGCCAATCTCGCCCAGCTCGCCCGAAGCGTACAGCTCGAGCATCGCAACTTCGGGACTGACGCCGGCCTCGAGCAGCATTTTATAGGCGCGTTCGAGGAGGAAGAGCATCGCGCCAGCCCAGGTATGTTCGGAAAAAAGATCGACCATCGTCTCTTCTTCGAAGCTCGACTCGACGACGGCGCCTTGCGGCATAAAGGCGCCGATGCCGTGGGCGATGGCCAACGTGGTGGTCAGGGCGTGGCCCGAGGCGTCCTGTTTGACGCCGACCAGCACTGGAAATCCTTTGCCACTCGCGGGCAGGTCGAGCACGCCTTGTCCGATCATCCGTGGCGCCACCAGAATTAGGTCAACCTCGCGCGGCGGGACGATGAACTTGTAGGTGATGTTGTATCCGCTGGCGAAGACCAGCGTTTTGCCGCGACCAAGATGTGTTTCGATCATCCGCCGGTAGATGTCCGGCGCAATCTCGTCGGGCAGCAGAAGCAGTACGATGTCCGCGCGTGCGGCCGCTGCGTCCATGGCAAGCGGCTCGAAGCCATCCTCGCGCGCCTGGCGCCAACTGTCGTCCTCCTGGTTGCCAACGATTACGCGATGGCCGGCGCGGCGCAGATTGATCGCCTGCGCGCGTCCCTGGTTTCCGTAACCGATCACCGCGATAGTTTTGTCGCTGAGGACCGCTGGATCGGCATCGGTTGCCGCAAAGAATTTCGCCATGGTTGCTGCCCTCCTACGCGCCGACGGTCATCAAGAACTCTCGCCTTGCATCCTAGGAGCAAAGTTGCGCCGACACCGAGCGATTTGCAAATGGTGCGGTCTTCCTCTCTGCACGAACCGGCTTTTCTACTGTACCAAAGTACAATATCGGTCCACGACGGCTCAGATTAAATTACACGTCACATAGCTGGGGCCATTTCGCTCGACAAAGAGAGCTGATGTGAAGCCAGCTAGCCAACCAAAAGGAGTTCGACATGGCGAAGCAAGGCAAGCCAAATATTCTCGTACTTCAAGGCGACGACATCGGCTGGTGGAACATCAGCTACAATAGTCGCGGGCAGATGGGCTACCGCACGCCCAATATCGATCGGGTAGCCAACGAAGGCGTCGCTTTCACCGACTACTATGCTCAGCAGAGCTGCACGGCGGGACGCGCGGCGTTCATCACAGGTCAGAACCCGATCCGCACCGGCCTCACCAAGGTTGGTATGCCGGGGGCCGATGTGGGTTTGAGTGCCGAAGATCCGACGATGGCCGAGTTGCTCAAGCCGCACGGCTACGCCATCGGCCAGTTCGGCAAGAACCATCTGGGCGACAAAGACGAGTTCCTGCCGACCGTGCACGGTTTCGACGAATTTTTTGGCAACCTTTATCATCTTAACGCGGAAGAGGAGCCCGAGGACCCCGACTATCCGAAGATGCCCGAGTTCAAGAAGAGGTTTGGGCCGCGGGGCGTGCTCCACTGCTGGGCCGATGGCAAAGGTGGACAGAAAATCGAGGACACTGGGCCACTAACGAAGAAGCGGATGGAAACCATCGACGATGAAATAACCGATCATGCGTTGCGCTTCATCGATGAGACGCACAAGGCGGATAAGCCCTTCTTCCTATGGTACAACACCACCGCGATGCATTTCCGAACCCACCCGGCAGAGAGGCATAAGGGAAAGAGCGGTCAAGGCGACTACAACGACGTCATGGTTGCTCACGACGAAGATATCGGCAGGATGCTCGGCAAGCTCGACGAGCTAGGAATCGCCGATGACACAATTGTGATGTACACGACGGATAACGGCCCTCACTACAACAGTTGGCCCGATGCCGGCATCACTCCGTTCCGTTCGGAGAAGAACACCAACTGGGAAGGCGGTTGGCGCGTGCCTGCGTTCGTTCGCTGGCCAGGCAAGATCAAGGCTGGTTCAGTGGTGAATGGCATAGTCACGCACCAGGATTGGCTGCCGACATTCCTGGCCGCTGCCGGAGAACCGGACATCAAGGAGAAGCTTCTCAATGGGAACAAGGTCGGCAACAAGACCTATAAGGTCCACATCGACGGCTTCAACATGTTGCCGTACCTGATTGGCGAAATGAAGGAAAGCCCGCGGGAGTCCTTCTTCTACATCAGTGACGACGGTGACATCCTGGGCATACGCATGCGCGACTGGAAGGTGGTGCTGATGGAGCAACGGGCCAAGACGCTGCAGTGTTGGCTGGAGCCGTTCGTTCATCTTCGAGCCCCAAAGATTTTCCACCTGCGCCGCGATCCGTTCGAGCGGGCCGACGAAAACTCTAACACTTACTATGACTGGATGATCTCCCACGCCTATATCATTTACGCCATGCAGGCGGTGGTCGCCCAACAGATCGAGAACTTCCAGAAGTTCCCGCCGCGTCAGAAGCCCGCCTCCTTCAACCTGGATGCGGTGATGCGGACATTAGTGGATGCAAGCGGCAGCGGTAGCCACTAAGGTGCGGCCGTTTTAAGCGCGATAGGAGTGTAAGAGAAATGATAATTTGGCCGAAGGTCAAAGTTATAGCTGTAGCGGCGTTTGGTCTTTCAATATTTCTATCAATCCGCGTCCCAAAAACGATGGCGCAAACCGATATGTTTATCTATCCCGCGAAAGGACAGAACCAGGCGCAGCAGGAGAAGGATAGGTACGAATGCCACTCGTGGGCGGTGCAACAAACCGGATTTGATCCTAGCAGACCGCAAAGCGCAAGCTCCCAGCCCGCAGGACAGCGTCCGTCGTCGTCACCCCCTCCTGTTATACAAGGAGCGGCTCGCGGAGCCGCGCTAGGAGCGGTTGGCGGTGCAATTACGGGTGACGCCGGCAAGGGTGCTGCTGCCGGAGCAGCAATGGGAGGAGTTGTTGGCGGATTCCGCCGTCGGGACGAAAGGTTACGACAAGCTGACAAAAAAGCTGATGCAGCGGCGGCGTCCGGTCCTGGTAGGGACGCATACATGCGAGCGATGTCTGCCTGTCTGCAAGGGCGCGGTTACACCGTCAATTGATAGTTGACCGATAGAAGATTGATTCGAAAAGAAGGGATGAGAATTACGCCATTGGGAACGATTGGCGTGATCTTGAGCGTCGTACTTGGTCACACGCCCGAGGCACTGGCAAGCGGTTCCTTCCGTTCGAGCATCTCATCGGCGCAGGTGGATCTCGGCGAAGCCTTCACCTTTCTTTTTCTGATGCTCGGACCTATCAACGTTCTTGGTCCGTTTGTGAAGATAACTGGAGGCGCGGAAGATCGATTCAGGAGACAACTGGCTATTCGAGCCACCATCTTGTCCTGCCTCGCACTGGCTATGGCGGCCGTGGTTGGGGAAAGAACTCTTCGCAACTTTGGCGTTTCTCTCAATGTGCTGGCGCTTACGGGTGGTATGGTCCTTTCGGTGGTGGCCTTCCAGACGATTATCGAGCGTTTCCGACCGGTCCCCGAAAGCAAGGTAGAAGCGGAAATGCTCTCATTGGATTCCGCGGTGCTTCGGCTCGCCTTTCCGACGATTGTGACTCCTTACGGAATTGCCACCGTGATCATCTTCACTGCTATCGCTTCTGACACATCAACCAAGGCCGTCATTTTTCTAATAGCCCTTGGTGTCCTCGTGCTGGATCTACTCGCGATGTTGATCGCACAGCCGTTGCTGAAATGGCTGGAGTACCGCTGTTGATACTTAAAGCCGTGCTCGCCATTATCCAGTTGGCATTCGGAGTGCAAGTTATAGTTACCTCACTTGCTGCGATAGGAGTGTTTTCTCTTCGAGCTCAATAAAGCAGGCGCCAGGCGCCCGGATTGTCCACAATGACCGAGCAGGCCCCTCACAGCGCACCGCTAGACACCGCGACCAGACTCGCTTTTGATCGTACCCGTGCTGCATACGAGCGAACGATGATGGCGTGGATCAGAACCGCGACTTCGTTGATCACCTTCGGCTTCACTATCTACAAATTCTTTCAGATCGAAGCGCCGCCCCCTGGACGACCGAATCGCCTAATCGGGCCACGCGGCTTCGCCTTCATATTGGTGAGCATTGGACTTTTCTCACTGATCCTGGCGACCTTTGAACACCGCCAAAATATACGAACGCTCGGAGCGCAATATGCCGGGAAGCGGCGCTCACTGGCTGTGCTGGTCGCTGCAATGATCTCGATCCTCGGGATACTTGCCCTGGTCGTGATAATGTTTCGTCAATAACCCAGGCATGGCGACGCTGTTGGCGAATCGGTGATGCTGATGCATCAGATGGTCGGCCTCGGAGGATTTCTTGTCGCGCTCAGATTCCTTCTCGCGGGCCACTTGCGCGATTGCGGCCTGCTCGCGAGCGTAGCGCTGGCGCTCGTCGGCGAATGACGATGGCGGCTGTTTGCCGAGCGCGATCCATTACGATTCGGACGCATGCTGGACCGCCGATTTGATCCCCTTTGCCGCACCTCCTGGGCGGGCGTACCGCGTCGCACTTTTCAACGGAGTTCGCGCGTCAGAGATTTAATCGGACCCTCTCGTCGCGCAATGCTGGCGCGGTGCCAGCTCGATCTATCTTTCCGGAACCTTTGTCCGGGTTGGGAAGTGCAAATTGCAGCGTTTCATGCGCCAAGCGGCGGGATCAGACGCGAAAGACATTTGAGCGACCGTTTGACGTGTCTATGCTTGCTGGTGTACCGAGAAAGCTTATCCGATGAGTCAGACGATTTTGGATTTCGAACGCCCAGGACGTGTCGTAGTTGTGGGTGCAGGTCCGGCGGGCCTCAGCTGCGGCTATGAACTGACCAGAAACGGATACCCGGTCGTCGTGCTCGAGCAGGATCCGCGATATGTCGGCGGACTCGCGCGGACGATCGAATACAAAGGCTTTCGGTTCGACATCGGAGGTCACCGCTTCTTCTCCAAGAACCCGGAAATCGAGGCCTTGTGGACCGAGTTGATGGGCGAGCGGATGCGCCTTCGGCGCCGGCTTTCGCGCATCTACTATCGCGGCCGCTTCTTCAAATATCCGCTCGAGCCGATTGACGCGCTGCGAAAACTCGGTCCGCGCGAAGCGGTCTCGTGTCTGTTGAGCTACTTGCAGGCGCAACGAAATCGGCAGTCGCCGATTCAGACCTTCGAAGACTGGGTGGTGCGCGCATTTGGGCGGCGGCTCTATGAGATCTTTTTCCGCAGCTACACCGAAAAGGTCTGGGGGGTGCCGTGCTCCGAGATTAGCGCGGAGTGGGCCGCCCAACGGATCAAAGGGTTGTCGCTAGCGTCGCTTATGCGGAGTCTGCTGCCGGGCAGGCCGCGTGACGGAAAGGTCATCAAGACGCTCGTCGACCATTTTCGTTATCCACCGCATGGGCCCGGAGAGGTGTGGGAGAGGGTCGCCGGGTTGATCGAAAAAAAGGGCGGCGTCGTGCGGATGGGCGAGCGACTGGTTCGCATCAAACGTGCGGCGGGACGCGTGACTTCGGTGACGAGCCAGCGCGGTGAAACGTCCCATACTCACGCAGGGAGTCACTTCATCTCGACGATGCCGTTGGCACAATTGATATCGGCGCTCGATCCGCCGGCGCCAGACGATGTAATAGCCAGCGCGCGCGGATTGCGGTATCGGGACTTTATTACCGTCGCTGTGATCGTCGAGCGGGCGGAGGTTTTTCCGGACAACTGGATCTACATTCACGATCATCGCGTGCGGGTGGCGCGCATTCAGAACTTCAAGAACTGGAGCGATGAGATGATTCCTGATCCGCGCTTCACGATGCTTGGGCTCGAGTATTTTTGTTTCGAGGGTGATGCGATGTGGTCGGCCTCGGACGAAGAGCTAATCGCGACGGCGAAGAAGGAGCTGGCCATGCTTGGGCTTGCGAACAGCGCCGAAGTGACAGACGGAATCGTGGTTCGCCAGAGCAAGGCCTACCCGATGTACGATCATAACTATAGGAGCAATGTGGCTCGCGTGCGCGAATTTCTGGAGACCGCGGCCGGCAATCTGCAGGTAGCAGGCCGCAACGGGATGCATAAGTACGATAACCAGGATCACGCGATGCTGACCGGATTGATGGCGGCTCGAAACGTAATGGGAGCTTCGTTCGATCTTTGGCGCGTCAATTCCGATGCCGAATACCTGGAAGACGAGGTCGAGAGCGAGGCTGCTGAAACCGCGAGTCCACCGACGGCAATAGACGAAGACGAGGAGCGGCGGCTGCCAGTGATTCCCGCCCTCGATCCGACATTGTCAGCGCGCGATAGGTGAAGCGTCGAGGAGATGGTGCTATCGGCGTCGCAAGTACCCAGGCTTTCTGCGATCGTGCCCGCGCTGAACGCGGCGGCGACCATTGCGCAGTGCCTCGATGCTCTAACTGCGCAGACGTCGGACGAGGTTGAGATAATTGTCGTCGACGACGGTTCGACCGACGACACCTTTAAAATCGCGTCCAGCTATAACGTGCGGCTGATCAAGCTGCCACGAAATATGGGTCCTTCGGCGGCGCGGAACAGAGGGGCCGAAATGGCGCGAGCGCCGATACTGTTTTTCCTCGACGCTGATGTAGCGCTTGCTCCCGGCGGGCTCGCGCGTGCCAGAGCCTCGATGTCAGGCACCGACGCGGGCGCGGTGATTGGCTCGTACGACGACGATCCGGCGGCCAGCTCTGCGATCAGCCGGTTCAAGAATCTGGCGCACCATTACTTTCATCAGCGATCGCGCCCCGAAGCTACGACCTTTTGGGGCGCCTGCGGCCTTGTGCGGCGCGAACTGTTCTTCGCGGCAGGCGGCTTTGACGAACGCTGCTATGGTATCGAAGACGTCGAGCTCGGCTATCGGATGACGGCGCGCGGGATTCGGATCGTTCTCGACCCAGGGCTGCAAGTGAAACATTTGAAGCGATGGACTCTACGATCGCTGCTAGCGACTGACTTAGGGCTGCGGGCGATCCCGTGGACGATTCTGTGGCTGGAGGGACATCGCTTGCCCGCGGATCTGAACTTTTCGATCGATCAACGACTAGCCGCGATAGTAGCTATTGCGGTTGCGATAGTAATTCCGGTTGCTATCTTCAAATACCGGTTCTGGACGTTGGTCGTCGCCTTAGTCATGGCAGCTATCTGGCTGAATCGAGATCTCTATCGATTGCTATTCAAAAGAGGTGGGTTCTGGCTTTCGGTCAACGGCTTCTTGCTGCAGCAGTTCTATTACCTGTATTCCATAGCCGGTGTCGTAGCTGGTATTGCAATCTACTTTGCACGATGGTGTCGGTTGAAGCCGATTCGTGATGGGTCAGTGTGACGGTTCCAAGGACGGTTAAGATTCAATGAGCAGCAAGAGCCCAAAGCTGGCAATGATCGGCGTCGATGCGGCCGAGTTCAGTTTCATCAATGCGCATCTCGCGACGCTCCCGAGTTTTAGTCGCGCAGTCAGCAATGGAGTCACGCGCCGGCTCATTTCGACTAGCGCCATGTTCAATGGATCGGTATGGCCGACGTTTTATACCGCGAGCTATCCGCAAGATCACGGTATCTATCACCATATCCAATGGGATCCTCAGTTGATGAGGATGCGGCGAATAACCGCGGACTGGCTTCCTGCGGAGCCATTCCACGCCAAGCTGGAACGGAGTGGAGTCAGAGTTACGGCGCTCGACGTGCCGGTCAGCTTGAAAACCCGTCTCGAGCAAGGGCTAGAGATAACCGACTTCGCGGTTCACGATCCGTATGGACCGCCGCAAGCAAATCAGCGTGACCTGGTGCGCGACGTGCTGCACCGCTTTGGGACTCATCCTATGGGCTGTGAGATCCCAGTCGATAGGACCGAGCGTGACCTGCGCAATATCCGCGATCAATTGGTTACAGGTGCGAAACTCAAGGGTGAGGTATCCCGTTGGCTGCTGGATGCCCGCCAATGCGACTTCTTTATCACCGTGTTTGCCGAGTCTCATCGAGCCGGGCATATCCTATGGCCTGAAGGGCTCCGGTCGCAGGCCCTTCCGCCGGCGGCCGCTGCGCTGGATGTGTATAAGCAGGTGGACGAGGGCATAGGTCTACTTCTGGACGCCCTGGACCTGTCGCAGACCATTGTGATGATCTTCTCGCTGCACGGAATGGGAGTGAACACCTCGAAGAACTACCTCCTTCAGGACATCATGGACCGGGTTAATTTGGGGTTTGCTGCACGCGAGCCGGCCCTGTTCGGATCGATTCGACCTAAACAGCGCGGACTGATTCGCGGTCTGCTGGAGGTGGTGCCCGCGTCATTGCAAAATATGGTGGCGAGCCATGTTCCGGCGGCGGTGAAAGACGCTGTCGTCGATCGTTCCTATACCGCGGGCCACGACTGGGCCCATACGCCTGCGATAGGACTCCGATCAGACTGGAGCGCCTATGTTCGCTTCAACCTTCGCGGTCGCGAGCGCGAAGGAATGCTCGACGACCAGACGCGGCGGCGTTACGAGGATTGGATGCGCCAGTGCTTCATGAGCCTTCGCGACGCGGCGACAGGCGAGCCGCTTGTCAACGAAATCCATTTTACCAACCAGGAATCATCCGGACTACGAAGTCCGCTTCTGCCGGACGCGATCGTGACGTGGACTCCAATCACTCCACCGACACGGATCGTTTCCGCGCTGATCGGAACGATAGAAGGGCAACTCACTGATGGTCGCCGCGGCAACCATCGCTCCGACGGTTTTTTGATCACGATGGGTCCAGGCCTGGATCACGGAACCAACGCGCAGCCGCTTCACATCACGGAACTGGCGCCGATGGTGCTTGGGCGGATGCTCGGTAGTAACTGAAAAGAAGTTTGCGAAGAAGTACTTGAATTGAAGAGATGTAGTGGCGGACCGTCGTCCGCCACTACGAGATTCTGCTGGCTTTACAGCTTGCCGTCAACGCTGCCGAGAAGCGTGGTGATCGTGGTACCCATGGTCTGGTAACCGACGAAAACCACCACCGCGACCGCCGCCATGATGAGCGCATACTCGGCCATCGTCTGGCCCTTCTGATACTCGCGCACCTTTACGATCATCTTCGTGATTGCGTCCATTGTCCCGTGTCCTCCTGCGTGTTTTTTTGGGCCTTAATCGGCCGTTGTCCCCGTAATCACTTGCGGTCGTATTAATATACTTTTTGTAGGCTTATGTAAAGCGGTCAAGTTGCCAGGTAAAAGCTCGTTACCGTAATTCTCGCGTCGCGGCGTGTGTCAACCAAATGTATGGAATTGCTTCCAACCGTTACAAAGCAAGTTGTATGCCCCGGAAATCAGCTGACAATCGTTACCGGCGTCGGTGATTTTCGCGTCTCGGATGCCCATTCAATGACACATTGCTGCAACATCCGTTGCGTGAGCGGACCCTGCAGGTCATAGCGCGAGTCGACTAATCGGATCTGGCTGATTCTACATTAAGTAGGGGAGTGCGGCGAAGATGCGCGCATCCGCCGAGGCTGCTGCCGCTGACCAGGTGATACAACGCGTCGAGTTGCCGCGCGCCTGCTCCCATCGCGTTCAGGAAGATGTTGGAATCCTCGATCATCTCGAGCCGCGGATCGATGCGGCGCAACTCGCTCGGATTGTGCACGGTCCAATGAAAAGTCGTGCCGAGTTGACGATGCGCCGGGCGCCGGGTGACGATCCAGGCGCCGAACGGGCTGGCGTAGTCGAATGCGATTTCGAGGTTCGCGCGTCGAGCGTCGGCCGCCTGCGCTTGCGCACGAAATAGCGACTCCACCTGCGCGCGCTGCAAAAAATACAGGACACCTTCTGCGACAACGATGGCCGGCCGTCCACTGTCCCAGGGAATCGAAGCAAAGAGGCGCGAGTCGGTGATGTCGCCTGCGATGAGTCGGCGGCGGGCGGTCTCTGCGAAGAACCGACGCCGAATCGCGATCACGTCGGGGAGATCGACGTCGAGCCACGTGAACAGGCTGCCACTTACTTCCTCCAGTTGGTCGAAGCTTGGGTCCAGGCCGCAGCCAAGATTGATGCATAATCCTTCGGGATGGCGGCCGAGAAACCGGCGCACTGTCTGCCCGAACCATTGCGATCGGAGCACCACGGCGCGCACTTCGCTGGGGTTGAGATTAAAACGCCGGGGGTCGATATCAAGCTCGCGAAGGATCTCCTGCGACCGCTGATGTGGATAGTGAAGGTCGGGCGCGTCGGTCGCGACGAGCGTTTTCGCCGCCAGCGTCACCAGCATCGTGGCCGATACGCCGGGGAGAGCAGACACGCCCGGGGCGAGCGCCATATTTGGCGGGACAATGCGCTTGCCGATCGGTTCCATGGGTGCTCGCGCTGCGGCGAACGCCTACGCATAGCCGATGCGGCGCGAGTACCACAAGTGTGTTTGAGAAATGGAAAATGCCGGACGCGGCCGGCGAGTGTCAGCTCGCTGCGCGCGCGGACTCAGCGGCGTCGGTGGCTAACCAGCTTCCGACCGTCCTATTCAGTTCGGCGGGATTACTAGCCATCAGCCAGTGGTTCGATCTGATGACCGTGCGCGCCGCGTTCGGAAGCAATGCAAAGTTGATCGCCTCCTGCCAGCCGAGACTCTCGTCGGCGACGACGATAAGGGTGGGACACGACACTCTGCGTACCGTGGCGGAGTGATCCTCGGCTGCCGCCGTGCAGATTGCGATCAGCGTGTCGCGCGAAATGCGCGCGCGCAGCATTCCGTCGGCAGTGCGACTGACGCCTCGTTCGAATGCGCGCCGGCGGTCGTCGTTCCAGTTGGCGTATTGCGGCAAGTTGCGCACCGAATTCACGGCTTCTTCGATCGAGGGCCACGGTCCCAACTCGCCGGCGAGCGTAAAATCAACGAACATCTCCGCAGGAATCGGAATGCCGGAAGCGGGAGAAGGATCGAGTAGCAGAAGCGCGTTTACAGCCTCGGGATGGTTCGCAGCGATCATTGCGGCCAACTTTCCGCCCCACGAATGCCCGCCCCAGATTGCAGGACCTTTCACCACTTGCCGGCTGATGGAAAATAAGAACTCGGCGAGCAGGTCCATCTGCCAGTTCGGCGCTTCAATACTGCCGCCGTGACCGGGCATGTCCAGCGCGATGATGCGCTGTCCAGCGAGCGCGGTCATCAGCGGCTTGAAACAGAGCGCGTTGCCAGCTACGCCATGCAGCAACAGGAGCGGAGTGCCGTCGCCGCGGCGCTCAATTCCGGTGATGACACCGCTGCCATGTTGAATCCGAAATTCGGTGAATTCAGGCATGGAATAGCCTCAGGTCATCTGTAGAGTTATTCTACGAGTAGTAGCGAAGCAAGCTATGGCCTGAACGGCTCTGATTTCGCAAGTTTTAAGGATGAATTTTTTGGATCGATGACTTAAGGACGGCTAATTCTCGCGAGGAAAAAGGTGTGAAATCTCGACAGGTTGTAGGATGTAGTAGTCCCGACAGAAGTAGCAAGTCTTGTAGTAATTAGCTGCTGCCTGTTTGTTCCTATTTAGTTATATGTTAGTAATTCACATTATGGGGAAAGCAAAAAGGCCGGCACGCACCAAGCACGCGAGTCGAAACGGAAAAAGCAAATCCGCCTCCGCCAGCGCGGTTAAGGATTGCCGCTTCGGCGATTTGATCCGCAGCAGGCGAAGAGAAATGGACCTGACCCAGGAGGAAGTCGCCGCGAAGGTGGGGATCTCGACGCCTTACATCGGCCACCTGGAATCAGGCAAGCGGCATCCGTCCGACAAGATTGTTGCAAGGTTTGCGGACGCGCTCGGCCTCAACAATCGCGACTTGTTCTTCCTCGCCAATCCGCATGCAGAGTCGCTGATCTCGGAACCTGTGGCGGGAACGGGCTCGAGCTGGGAACAGTTTCAGAAAAACGAAAAACTTCGGCGTATCCACAACATCTCGAATGCCGAGATGGAGGTTCTATCTCACGTGGCGCTGATGGGCGACGTTCAAGCGCCTCGCGATCTGATCTACATACTCACCACGATTCGCCACGCAGTCGGAAGATAGCGCGGGTTTCGCTGAACCGCAGCCGCCGCTTGAGGTGGCCGAACTGCCGCAACGCAGTTATGCTGAAGCCGTTGTGAGCACGCTTTCATCGACTGGCGAAGGTATCCCGGCAGTGCATCCGCTGAATCACGAATTCACGTGGACCCCGGTGCGCGGACCGTTTCGCGCGATCACTGAGGAGCAGGCGCGTTCTTTCAATGAGCGCGGGTTCTTCGCGCTCGAAGACGCGATCGATCGCGCGACCGTCATGCGCGTCCGCGACGCGATCGATCCATTCGAGGTGAAGGCCGAGGAGTTTCTGCGTTCGCGTCCCGACGGCAGGATGGGCATCGCGCAGGCCGACGGAATCACATTCACCGTGCACCTGGTGAGGCTCTTCCAAGTGCTGCGCGAGTTTTCGGCGAGCCGCATCTTCCAGGATCTCTGCCACGATCTCATCGGGCCCAACGTCCGTCTTTACTGGGACCAGGCCGTGTACAAGAAGCCCGAATATCCGAAGCCGTTCCCGTGGCATCAAGATAATGGATACACCTACATCGAGCCGCAGGCGTACCTGACCTTTTGGATTGCGCTCAACGACGCGACGGTTGACAACGGTTGTCCGTGGGTGATTCCCGGAGGGCATCTGCGCGGGACGCTGGCGCATCGCCTGTCGAAGCTCGGTTACGTGTGCCGCGAGGAGGACGGTCCCGACGCGCTCGCAGTACCGGTTCGCGAGGGGAGCATCGTGGTATTTTCCTCGCTGATGCCGCATCGCACCGGCCCCAACGTCACCGCGGGAGTGCGTAAATCCTACATTCTCCAATACGCACCTGACGGCGCTCGAATAGTACAGACCGATACTCCTTGCGACGCGCCGGATCGTCAGTACCTGATTCTGAAAGACGGCGAACCCGTTTCTCCTCCGCCTCTCGAATAGCCACTTCGATTTTTCCTAGACATTGTTGCTCGACATTGACTAGCTAATAGTTGATGTAGCAGTGCGTTAATATGTGAGTATCAACTTGCTAATACATTCATAATTCTTTCCTATCTCACTCTTCAGGCCCAGTTCACTATTTGTGTAGTTATCGCAGTCCAGATCTGATTGGCTACTTGAAGTAGAGTCCTCGTCGGTTCGTTGGATGCAGGCGGAAGGGATGTTCGTGCGGTTAATTCGAGGCACGACGGAGGAGGGTAGGCCATGTTTCAACGTAGTTACTACCGAACGATCTGGATCTCGGATGTGCACCTCGGAACCCGGGCCTGCAAGGCAAGCGCGTTGCTCGATTTCCTGCGCCATCATATTTCAGAGACGCTCTACCTGGTTGGCGACATCGTCGACGCATGGAACTGCGGACCGGCATGGCATTGGAGTCCCGCGCAGCAAGAACTGGTGGATGAGATCAAGCAATGGCGGCGGGCCGGCGTCCACGTAGTATTCATTCCGGGGAATCATGACGAGGGTAACACCGGTCTGGTTGAAGATCTGTTCGGCCGCCTCCCTTTGATTAATTCGCTGAATCACCGCACCTCCAACGGGGCCAAAATGTTGGTGATTCATGGTCATCAGTTCGATGGATCGCTCAATCTGAATCGCCTGCTGCCGAAAATTGGGGCTAACGCATACGCGCGCGCTCAGCGGATCCATGATTGGTACAATCGGCATGAAGGTGGAGGCTATGAAGGCCGTTCGCTGACTGACTATTTCCGTGAGCCTGCGCGCAAGGCGATCGAATTCCTGACTGACTTCCGCGATCGAGCGGTGCTTGCGGCCGCGCGCGATCACAGAGCCGACGGTGTTATCTGCGGACACATTCATCGCTCGGATCATCGGCTGATTGGAAACGTCCTGTATGTAAACGACGGCGATTGGGTGCATAACCGCACGGCGCTGGTCGAGGAGGAGGACGGGACGCTGCAAGTCATCCGATGGAATGCTCCACAGCAGAACGTTTTGGTAGCAGAGCCGATGCAGCTGGAGGCGATTTCGTGACAGTTTACCGATCGGAATCGATCAATCGCACAGAGTCGCAGATCGATCTGATTTACTTCGACGCCGGCGGAGGGCATCGCGCGTCGGCGACGGCACTTATTTCAGCTGCCCGCCAACAATATCGTGCGTGGCAGATCAATCCGATCAACTTGCGCGAGCTGCTCGAGCCGGTCGACGTGATTCGGCGACTCACCGGCGTTCGGATCGAGGACTTTTACAATTCGCAGCTCAAGTACGGTCTCACTATCGGCACCGCGACCATGTTGCGGATTACGCAGATGCTGATACGCCAACTCGAGCCATCGATTATCAAACTGCTGGCGCGCCATTGGCAGCGTTCGCGGGCCGACCTGGTCGTTTCAATGATCCCGAATTTCAATCACGCGATTTTGCAGGGGCTGCGGCAAGCCGACGCGATGCAGCAACGAAGCGAAACGCCGATGGTCACGATTCTTACGGACATGGCCGACTGTCCGCCGCATTTCTGGATCGAGCGGCAGGCGCAGTACCTGGTTTGCGGCACTGAAGCGGCGGCGGCCCAGGCTTTTGCGATGGGTCATGCGCCCGAGCGCGTATTTCGCACCTCCGGAATGATCGTCCGTCCGGAGTTCTATCGGCCGATCGAGATGAACCGCGAAGCAGAGCGAATCCGGTTGGGGCTCAAACCCGAATTGCGGACCGGCATCGTGATGTTCGGCAGTTATGGATCGAGCCAGATGGCAGCTATCGCGAAAAGAATCGAAACCGCCAAGCTTGATACCCAGCTCATCTTTGTATGCGGTCACAATGACAAGCTGCGCGAGCGGATCGAAAGCATGGAGCTGACCTATCCATTCCATTGCGTCGGGTTCACCCAAGAGATTCCCTACTACATGAGGCTGGCGGACTACTTCATTGGTAAGCCGGGTCCGGGCAGTATCAGCGAGGCTTTGGTTATGGGCCTTCCGCTGATTGTGGAGCGCAATACATGGACGATGATTCAGGAGCGCTTCAATACCGATTGGATCGCGCAAAGCGGATTCGGAGTCGTATTGCCTTCTTTTCGCGAGATAGGCGTTGCGATTTCGATGATGCTGGATCGCGAACAGTACTCAGCCTACGCAGAACGTGAAGGCGTACGACAACCGCGCGGTTTTTGAGATTCCTGAAATTCTGCAGTCGCTGATTTCTCACCATCGCGCCGCGGTCTGGAGCTTCGGACGCACTGCGACAGCAAGGCAATTCGCGCCGGAAATTCATAACGGCATCTGACGCTGAATTTGAAGGCCAACTCTCCCAGCTGCGATCTCGCTAGTAGCTGTTCATGCATTTCGAATCTTAGTAGCGCCAGTGGCTTCGATACAGGGGGCCTACAGTTCAAGATGTTGAGTGCCGATGGGAAAGCAACGATCGGCTACACGCGCTTCACAGTCCTACTGAAGGACTCGACCGAAGAGGTCAAGGGTGAAACCAGGTATGTCGATGGCGAACGCGATAGCGAAGACGAACTGCTAGACGTAGCGGCGCCGGCCTACGCTCCACGACTCGATACCTATAAGCATTCGTTCTTCAACGCGGACGGGACGCTAAGTATGGTCGATACGCTCGACGCTAAGTCTGGGGTCGCGTCATGTGCGAGTTATACGTCGGGCAAGATGAAATTGCGCAAGTCTCAGTTTGAGGTGCCGGCTGATTCGTATCGCGGGTGCGTCCGGGCTGATGATGATGATTGAAGTCTTAGGCATGGGAATCGCGAAATCAGGTTTCACGCGTTCGCATGCGCGCCGGGACCTGAGATCTTCAGCGTCACGGCGTCGCTGCCTGTTCGCGCGGAACATTGGCCTTTCTACTCGGGTGACTTGTTCCGGATCGATATGCGGCCTGACTTGGGCGCCTTGAACCTGTTGATTTCACCGTTTTTGCCGACGATGGACGCGTGGTTCAGTCCGGCTGACAACTGGAACTACGTGGGTGGCGAGTTCGATCGCTATTTCCGCGGGCCTCACGTGCTGACGGTGCGCGTGCCGCCGGCTGACCAATAAGAATTCAGATTTGTCAATTTCGTTACGCAAATATGGCGCCCGCGTTGCGTGTCGATTTAGACAATTTTTCGGATAGTTGGTCATCGCACATAAGCCTCAAACTTTGACGCGTCGAAGGCGCGATTTCGTCACAAATCGTGACCAACAATTTTTAATATTCCTTCGTTCGAGCGTTCACACTCCCGCTGAATATTGCGCGCTAGACATTCGTTCGACCTAAATCACGCGACGCAGAATCGCGATCGATCGCTGATTTCCGCGCGCATAACACCAGGGAGGAACGAATGCTATGAAAATTCTCAGAGCGATCTTGAAATTTGTGCCCGCCAGGATGGCAGGCGCGATTCTGCTCGCTGCCGCGCCTGCGCTTGCGAAGAAGCCTGCGCCATGCATCGGCGTGCCAGCTCGGCAACGGAGATCCAACATGTCGTGTACGTCGAATTCGACAACGTACATTTCACCCGCGACAATCCCAATGTGCCGTCGGACCTCGAGCAAATGCCGCACCTCCTGAACTTCATCAAGCAGAACGGGACGCTTGATACCGGGGATCATGCGGTACTGATCTCGCACACGGCCAACGATATTCTGACCACTCAGACCGGCCTTTACTCGGACGACATCGGAATCTCGATGGCCAACAGCTTCTGGCGTATTCGAGCCGGGGTAGGTCCTGCGAACATTTTCGTTTCCGTCGTCGTTCTTTTATTGGACCGACACGGTGTCGAATATCGTGGCGGCCGACAATGGACAACACCTTCGCATTGACCACGCCGGCTGGCGACAACGTTCCGGCTCCGTGGGTGCCATTCACGCGCGCTGGATGTGATGTCGGGGCATACTCGACCGCGAACATCGTTCTCGAGCGGGCGCCGTTCGACGTGGACAAAGTATATGGCCCGGACAGTCCGCAAGCTACCGAGGACCCGAATGGACCGACCGGGTGCCACAGTTCCAGGGCGAATTGCCCGATGGAGACCAACGACTTTATCGGTGAGGCAATCCATTGCGCTCAAGGCAGCAGTTCTGCGAGGTGTTCGGCCGCCAAGCGGCGGTCAGGCGGACTTGCTGCCAAATGAACCGGGCGGCTACACGGGATACCAGGCACTGTTCGGGTCGAAGTACATTACCCTGCGCTCGGCGATCCTGAGCGATTACAACGGAAATGCGATTAGCGGCTTTCCGGGTAAATTCAGTCCGATTCCGGCGCATGACGCTCGCGATAGTGGAGTCGATGCTGAAGAAAGGGATTCCGGTGGTTTTCGCCTACATCGCAGACGCTCACGACAACGAGGAAGGGAAGGCTCTGGGTACCGAGAGAACCTTCGGACCCGGCGAGGCTCCTACGTCCAACAGCTTAAGGACTACGATACGGCGTTCGCGACATTTTTTGCCGAACCTTAAGAGCCGAGGGAATGGATCAGAGCAATACACTGTTCATGTTCACTCCCGACGAGGGCGATCATTTTGTCGGCGGCGCGCCGAGCCCGGCCAACTGCGACGGCGTCAACACGCCGTGCACTTATCCTCCCAACGGCGCCAACCCGGGCGTCGGCGAATTGGATCTCAACCTGAACGGGGTGACCGCGGCCGCCGGTGACGCGACGCCGTTCGCGATTCATTTCGACGATGCGCCGACGGTTTATGTGCCGGGCCAGCCGGCGCCGACCGATCCAACTGTTCGCGCGTTGGAGAAGACGATGGCTGGTCTGACGGCGGAAAATCTTCATACCGGCTCAATTGAGAATTTGATGGCGGCGATGGCGGATCCGGTGGAAGAGTCGATGCTGCACATGGTCACGGCGGCTGATCCCGCACGCACTCCGACGTTCACTTTTTTCGGCAATCCTAATTTCTTTTTTGAGTCGCCGCCGTCCGCTACCGGCACTACGCCGTTCGTTGGCACCGGCTTCGCCTGGAATCATGGCGATATTCAGCCTGAGATCGCGCGCACTTTTATTGCGATCGCAGGGCCGGGCGTGAGCAATCTCGGCGTCACCGACAGTTTCTTTTCGGATCACGTTGACGTGCGGCCGACAATGATGTTCCTGAGCGGACTTACCGACGACTATCAGCATGACGGTCGCGTTCTAATGGAGGTGGTCCAGCCGAATGCACTGAATCACGATCTCCACGCGCATCACGAGACGCTGCTGAGGCTCGGGCAGGCTTACAAGCAGATCAACGCGCCGTTCGGCCCGCTCGCAATGAGCACGTTGACGATCTCCACATACGCGATTCAGAGCACGTCGATGAACGACTCGACCTACACGGAGCTCGAAGCGCAGATCGCCTCGTGGACCGTTCAGCGCGACAAGATTGCGTCGCAGATGAAGGCGATGCTCGAAGGCGCCGAATTCGGCGGACAGGCAATTGACGAGCAGCAGGCGAAGTCGCTGATCTCCCAGGCGCAGAACTTGACGAACGAGGCGTCGAGTCTCGCCGCTTCCCTCTGATTGTTTCCTATGTTGATCCGGGCGGGGCGGCATTCACTGCCCCCGCCCGGATCTATCGTTAGATCTCACGGACTGAGCTTGCGCGCCCTTGCGGAAATGTCGAGAATTGAGCCGCAAATTGTTCCTTCGACATTTGCCGGTGGAAATTCGGGGAGGTTTCCGTGGAGATCGGCGAGCGGCGCGATGGTGACATTCTGATCCTGAGTCCCGTGGGACGGATCGACAATGATACCAGCCAAGTTTCCAGACACGGCTGCTCGGTGCTTTGAACTCCGGCCGGCGCTACGGTGCTGGTTGATTTCTCCGCGGTCGAGTACATTTCGAGCGCTGGCTTGCGCGCGCTGATGATGGGATCGAAACAGTCGAAGGCGACCAACGGCCGGCTCGCGGTCGCGGCGCTGGCGCCGGTGGTCAAGGAGATCTTCGAGATCAGCCGTTTCTCGTTAGTCGTACAAGTGTTCGACACTACCGCCGACGCACTCGCAGCGCTGCGTTAACCGGCGGACACATGGGCAGGGGGTCAATTTCTGATGTTGATCCGATTCTGGGGAAGCCGCGGTTCGATTCCGACGCCACTCGGCTACCGTGCGATTCGCAGCAAGCTGCAGGACGCCCTGATCGCTGCGCGCGGCCATCAACTGGATAGCCCCGAAGCGATCGACAGCTTCATCGCCAAGGAACTCTCGTTCTCGATTAGCGGTACCTACGGCGGCAATTCGAGTTGCGTCGAGATTGAAGCCGGTGGCGACGCTTACGTGCTGTGCGACCTCGGGTCAGGAGTCCGCGAGTTCGGAAACGCGTTGATCGCGAAGCACGGTCCCGCGAAGAAATCCCGCTTCAACGTTTTCCTGTCGCATACGCATTGGGATCACATCATGGGGTTCCCGTTTTTCGCCCCGTCCTATATCCCCGGCAACGTGATCAGGATTCACGGCTGTCATAAGGAGATGCGCGACGTTTTCATTCGTCAGCAGTCGAATCCATGCTTCCCGATCGACTTTCGATCGCTCGGCGCCACCATCGAGTTCGTCGAGCTGGAACCGGGACGCACCTACGAGATCGACGGCCTGTCGGTGACGCCGATTCTGCAGAACCATCCGAGCGATTCTTACGGCTTTCGATTCTCAAAGGATGGCAAGTCGATGGTCTATTCGACCGACTCGGAGCATAAGTTTGACGTTCTCAACGAGAAGTATCCCTTCGTGGATTTTTTCCGCAACGCCGACCTGCTGATCTTCGACGCCCAATACTCGCTTGCCGATCAGATTTCGGTCAAAGAGGATTGGGGGCATTCGAGCAACATGATCGCGGTCGAGCTCGCGCAAATTGCCGGCGTGAAGCACCTGGTGATGTATCATCACGAGCCGGTGTTGGACGACAAGACGATCGAGAAGGTGCTGAACGAGACGCGGCGCTACGCGGAAATCAACGAGTACCCGCAGAAGCTGATCGTCAGCTCCGCATACGACGGACTCGAGATTGTCATCTGAGGAGAAGTCCGAGGCATCGTCGGAGCGACCGCTGACCGGGTCGCGCAGATTGTTCTCGGCGCCCGGACGCGGACCGGCGCTGGTGATTCTCGCAATACTCGTGATTGTTCGCGCGCTAGATCCCGCCGCCGTGCAGAGTCTCAGGCTGCACGGTTTCGATTTTCTCGAAGAACTCGCGCCGCGCAATGAGCAGCCGCTGCGCGTCGGAATCGTTTCGATCGACGACCGCAGTCTCGCGAAATACGGTCAATGGCCGTGGTCACGGTCGCGCGTGGCGCAACTGGTCGATAAGATCGCGGCGGGCAAACCGAGCGTGCTCGGTATCGACATTATCTTCGCCGAGCCCGACCGGCTTTCGCCCGGACGCCTCTCCGAATCAGATCCTGAAATTCCCGCCCAAGTCGTCGATGAACTCTCGAAGCTTCCGACCCATGAATCCATCCTCGCCGACGCTATCCGCAAAGTCCCGACGGTGCTGGCAGTGGGCGGCAGCGATGAGGCTGCTCGCGGGCTGAAGGCGCCCGCGCGCGTGACAATGGTGCTCGAATCGGGCGCCAATCCGCGCCCGTTTCTTTTGACCCATCCTGCGCTCCTGCGGAGCTTGCCCGAGATCGCCGCGGCAGAGAGCGGACAGGGTTCGGTCGATCCACAGACGGATCGCGACGGTGTCACGCGCCGCGTGCCTCTGTTCGTTTTTGATCAGGGCAATATCGTGCCAAATCTTGCCCTCGAAATGCTGCGTGTGGGCTCAGGTGCGGGCGCCGTTGGAATCGTCAGCGGAGAGCAAGGTGTACAAGGCGCGAGGCTGCCAGCGCTGTTTGTCCCGACGGACGCTCACGGGCGCATATACCCGTATTTCACGCCTTCGTACAACGCGCGCTATATCTCGGCCGCTGATCTTCTCAGCGGGTCGTACGATCCAGCGGGGTTTCGCGGCGCCGCCGTGCTTCTCGGCCTAACTGCTCTCGGCTTGACGGACCAGGATCAAACGCCAGAGGGTCGGATGGCGGCGGTCGAGGTTTGGGCGCAAACGCTCGAGTCGATGCTGAGCGGAAATCTGTTGCGTCGGCCGGCGTTCCTCGAACCTGATCGAGATCGCGATCGTACTCGTGGCGGGACTGATCGTTGTTTTCGGTTTGCCCTACGAGAGTCCGCGGACCGCTGCCGCAATGTTTCTCGGCGTCGTCGTGCTGCTATTCGTCTCGGCGCTCGCGAGTTTCAAATTTTCCAAGCTGCTGCTCGACGGCGTTTATCCTGCGCTGTCCTCTGCGCTCGTGTTCGGCGTGATGTTGTCGGAGAACCTGCGCGTTGCCGAGGCTGGACGCCGGCGCCTCGCGGCCGAGTTGCAACACGAACGTGAAATGGAAGCGCGTCTCGACGGCGAGCTCAATGCAGCGCGCGCGATCCAGATTGGCCTACTGCCACGGCATTTTCCAGGTCCGCCCGAGCGGCGCGACGTCGAGGTCTATGCCTCGATCGAGCCCGCGCGCATGGTCGGCGGCGATCTTTATGATTTCGTTTTGATCGATCATGAGCATCTTTCGTTCGCGATTGCCGACGTGTCGGGCAAGGGAGTGCCGGCCGCGTTGTTCATGGCTATGACCAAGGAAGTGTTACACACCGCGACCCTGCGTTATCGGAACGCGCTCGACCTCGTGTTCCACAAGGCGAACGACAAGATCTCAGCAGCTAGCGAGGAACTTGGCGCAGGTGGCGCGAACATGATGTTCGTGACGGTCTTCGCGGGAATCCTCGACCTCGCTTCGGGCATGATCGTTTACGTAAACGCGGGCCACGATTCGCCGTTCGTGATGCGGGCCGGCATCGAGCCTCAGAGTCTTCCGCTTGCGGGAGGGCCGCCGCTCGGCACGGTTGACGACTTTCAGTATTCGATCGAACAGCGTCAGCTTTCGCCGGGCGAGATTATCCTCGCCTACACCGACGGAGTTACCGAGGCGCAGGATAAAAACAAGACGCTGTATTCCGGCGCGCGGCTGGAAGCAGTTTGCTCGCGTCGGCGCCGATGACGGATGCGAAGGCCGTCGTCGAATTCGTGCGCGACGATGTCCATCGCTTCGCCGCGGGCGCCGAGCAGGCCGACGACATCACGCTTCTCGCCGTGCGCTGGCTTGGCCCGGCTCCTTCGAATTAATCAACGGACTGTGATTTCGACCCGTCGATTTCGCGGTTCCGCGACCTGATCGGCGGTCAGCACCGCAAGATCCAATTGGCCTCGGCCCGCAACCGAAATCGATTTCGGATTGAGTCCGTCGTGCACCAGCCGATCGCGAATCATCTCCGCGCGGCTCATCGAGAGCTGTTGATTGTACGGCGGCTTGCCCAGCGTATCGGTATGCCCAATCACCTCGACCTCGTACACGTTTCGTCGTTTGATATCGCCGAAGACGTCCTGGTACTGAACTTTGGATTTCGGCGTCAGGACATCGCTGTCTTTCTCAAAGTAGAGCACGAAGTGGCTGGGCAGGATTGGCTGCGCGGCAAGCGCGCTGCCGAAAATCTGCTGCACCTGCGTCTGATCGACTTTCACCGGCGCGGCGACGCCTCCACGCATCTCTCCGGCCGCGTACGGCTGATCGAGTACTACCGACTTCTGTCCGTCTTCGATCGTGACTGCGCCTGAGCTGCCGTCCGGATTGGGCAGCACGACGAACAGCGACTGGCGGCTCGAGCAGGACGCAAGTAACAGAAGTGCCACAGCGAGTGCGATGCGGCGCATGATCAGCGGTTGTCTTTGACTTCGATCACAAAGCGGGTGCCGCGCACGCCGAGAATCGCGGTGGGCGTCTTGACCTTCATCGCGCCGGGCGTGCTGCGCGCGATGTCGCCGGAAATCATCGAGACGGTGCCGCGGTTCATGTCGGTAAGCATCGAGCCTTTGAAATTACTCGAGTTGAATTTGTAATCCTCGAGCACGATCTGGCTGTTGGGTCCGCCTGACATCACAGTGTTGTCGATGAACGTGATTCCGATCGCGCCGTCGGCGCCGGTCTCGATGGTGTCCTTCTCATAGAGCGGATCGCCGACCCGCGCGACGGTGCGCGCGCTATTGCGGATGATCTCCGCCTGGCCGGATACGGTTTTGATCTGCGCGACCTGCACGTTGGCCGCTGGCGCGGCAAAACTGGAGACCGCAAGCACGGTCAGGACGACAGACGACACCGCCGGCGATGCGCCAAGCTCGAGTCACAGAATCCATTGGGCCTCCTTCACAGAATCCTGGCACGATTCGGCGTGCAGACTATCGCCGCGCGCGGCCAGAAGCGAGCCGTGGCAACCGCAACTGGAGGCCGTTAATCTGTTTCCCGATGCAATCTCGAGTGAGCGTGCGAGCCGATTCCGCCGCGATGCGCCATCTGGAGGGCTTCGTCGCGGCATTCGTCAGAGAACAGGGAATCGCGGCTGACGACGCCGCGCGCATTCTGATTTTGCTCGAGGAGTTGCTCACCAACCTGCTGAAATATGGCTATCCGGATCGGGCGGAGCCGGGATGGGCCGAAATCGCGCTTGCGCTAAACGGCAGCCGGCTGGAAATCGAATTCATTGACGACGGATGCGCGTTCGACCCGTCGGCGGGACCGTCGCCGAACCTCGACGAGCCGCTCGAAGAAAGACCGGTAGGCGGACTCGGCCTTCACCTGTTGCGCTCGCTGACCGAAGTGGTCCGTTACGAGCGCCGCGACAACAAAAACGTGATTCGACTGTCGCGCAGCGTCGCATCCATCAGGACTCTCTAACGGTCTGACCGTGCCGAAGAAAAATTCAATTCGGTTTGAACGGCGTCACGAAAAATTGCTGCCGCGACGACTCTTCATCTGGCGGCTTGCGCGATGGACTGCGGTCGCCGGCGCGGTAATCGCGGTGTCGCTCGCGGTCGGGGTATGCGGCTACCATTACCTCGACGGGCTGCCGTGGATCGATTCGCTACTAAACGCGTCGATGATTCTCGGCGGAATGGGTCCCGTCGATCCGCTCAAGACAACCGCCGGCAAAGTGTTCGCCTCGGTGTACGCGCTCTACAGCGGCCTTGCGTTGATCGCGATAGTCGGACTAATGCTCGCGCCGATCCTGCATCGCCTGCTTCACATATTTCACATCGCTGACAAGTAACGAGGGCAGCCCGCGAGCGGACCGCCCTCGAATCGTGCGAGTGAAATCTCAGTACGGCGCGCTCTTCGGCGACGCCATCGCCTTGTCGGCAGCGCTCAGCGGAAAATCCTCGCCCTTCTTGAGCTTGGCCATCAGATCTTTTATCTCGTCGATCTTTTTATCGTAGGTGGCCTGCGTCAACGGCTCCTGCGACCATCCCGCGCGCGCGATCTTGTCGTGCTTCTTGGCCTCCGCGAGCTTTTTCATCAGCGCGTCCTTGTCAGCCGCCGAAAGGCTCGATGCCATCGCCTCGGTCGCCATCGCACCCGGCGCGCCTTGCGCGAAGGACACCCTCTGCTGGAACGGCGCACTCATCCCGGCAATCGCCAATAACGCTACGATCGCAGTCTTCCGCATGCCCATAATTTCTCCTTCCTCCCGATGGTAGCGTCCGATAGTGGCCGCACCCGTCCGTCTGTGTGCCAAATCGACGTTACCGACGCATTAACGGCTGATTGAGGGAGGGTGAATTAGTTTGCCGTCGGCCGGAAGTTCCTTCGCTCGTTTCATTTTGATATATATCTAATTAGATATTCTATCGAAGACGTCCGGCACGTATCCAATGGAACCGCAACCGCCCGAAATCATGCTCCAGTTCTGTAAGGCGATGGCTGACGAGAGCCGCCTCAGGATAATCGGCCTTCTCTCGACCGCCGAGCACAGCGTCCAGCAGCTGGCGTCGATGCTCGAGTTGAAGGAGCCGACCGTCTCGCATCACCTTGCGATTTTGAAGCGGCTCGAGCTCGTAACGCTGCGCGCCGACGGTAACTTCCGATGGTATCGCCTGAATGACGAGGTGCTGGGACGGATCAGCCGCACCGTTTTCAGCCGCGACAGTATCGCGAAACTGGCCGTATCAGCCGGGGAGCGCGGCTCGGAGCGAAGAGTTCTCGACACTTTTGTCGATGGGGATCGCCTGCTGGAAATACCAGTCAGTTACAAGAAGCGACTGGTAATCCTTAAGTGGCTGGCCAGTTTCTTCGATCCGCACGTTAGTTACACCGAGGTACAAGTGAACGCAATCCTCAAACTGCATCATCACGATTGCGCCACTTTGCGCCGCGAAATGATCGGATGCGCGATGCTGGCGCGAGACAAGGGCATCTATCGTCGCCGGCCTGAATCCGAATGGCGGACAACGCTCAAATAGTTGCTCCTCTCGAGGATTTCAAAACGCATTCCACATTTCGTTTTGAAGCATGACGCAAGGCCGGCTCGATGATCTGATTTCAATTCCGCCCTTAATTCCATAGCTTTTTCGTCTGGTCCGGAAAATGCGTTTAACGCTTTCTCATGAAGCTCTGGGAAAGCCACATTTTCCGCCCACAGCAGCACAAACCCAGTCTTCGGCATGAGTTTGTAATAGGGCCGATGTGCGATACCGCGCTGTTTCGCCAGAAGGCTCGGCTCTACTACTGCATCCGATGCCGATGGCACTTCCTGGTCTCTGAAAAGAAAGTCGTGGTGCTGGACGATGATCGCCGTCCGATAGTTGGTCCCGACAGCTACGCCCGTTTCAATACTTTCGCCGAAGGACCTTGTCCCGCGTTAGTCGAGCTCGAAACTCGCTACCCGATCAAAGCTTATATCGTCAATCTCGAACCCCGGAGGAAATCCGATGAACCTCGAACTGTGGCTACCCGCGACCTTCCTGTTGGGCCTGGTTGGCCTTGGCCTTTGCTTCGCGTTTTTAGTCGCCTGCGAGAAAATTTAGGGAGATAGCCATGATCTATGTAACCGCCGTGGTTGCGGCTTTGATATTCGGCTACCTGGTAACCGCAATGGTTCGTCCCGAGTGGTTCTAGTCGTTACACCTTGTTGATAGCGAAGAAGAGGACTTAAGGCCTATGTGGCTTCTCCCCATTTCCATAATCATATTCACAATCGTAATTGCCATTCCGGTAAGCCGTTACATGGCGATGATCATGGACGGCAAGTACAAGGCGCCGGGTATCTTCTCATGGTTCGAGAAGAAGCTGGATAGCGGGGCACAGAACTGGAAGCAGTACACGATAGCGCTGCTCGTTTTCAATACGGTTCTGTTCGTGTATGGCTATATCGTCCTGTCGGTACAACCCTGGATGCCGCTTAATCCACGTGGCCTTGGGATGCTTGCGCCCAGCACGATTTTCAATACCGTCATCTCGTTCATTACCAACACGAACATCCAGCACTATTCGGGAGACGTCGCCTTCTCGAATTTCACCCAGATCTTCTTCTGCGTCGCGATGTTTTTCCTTTCCGCCGCAGTCGGACTGTGCGCTCTCACGGCGATTATTCGCGCGCTTAGGAGCGATTCGAGTCTTGGGAACTTCTTTGTCGATATGTGGCGAGTTGTCGTTTACATGTTCCTTCCCGCGGTCTTTGTCATGAGCATCGTCTTCCTTATCCAGGGAATGCCGATGACTTATCAGTCTGACTACCAGGTCTCGACGCTTGAGCCTGCCTCGATGGGCACGACCGACAGCGGTCAGGCCAAGCAGCAAACTATCGTCGTCGGTCCGTTGGCGGCTTTCGTGCCTATGAAGATGATGGGAACCAATGGAGGCGGCTTTTATGGCATGAACTCAGCCCATCCTTTCGAGAACCCGGGCGCGGGAACGAACTTCTTCGAGACCTTCTGCATGATGCTGTTTCCGATGGCGCTGGTTTTTATGTACGGCCGAATGCTTAGCCGGTTCCGCCACTCAGTCGTCATATTCTCGGTGATGTTGTTGCTGTTCGTGGGTACGATCGTCTGGGCGATTTACTTTGATACGATGCAGCCCAATCCAGGACTGACTGCGCATCCTCAAAGTCGAACTTTCACGATAGCAAGCCCCGGCGCACCCGGCGGCAAAAAAGACATCGTGCTGCCTATGGTGGCTGGCCTGCCAGTCGATCAGCACCTTGGAAATCTCGAGGGCAAGGAATTGCGGTTCGGAACCTCGGCGGGTGCGACCTTTGCCGCCGCGACAGTTGATGTAACCTGCGGCGCGGTTAACGCGGAGCACGACAGCCTGAATCCTATAGCAGGACTATCACCCTTCGTCGGCATGTGGCTGAACTGCATTTACGGCGGCAAAGGCGTGGGAATGATCAACCTGCTGCTCTTTCTCATTATAGGTATATTCCTCGCCGGCCAGATGGTCGGACGCACGCCTGAGTATCTGGGCAAGAAGATCGGCGCGCGCGAGATGAAACTTGCGATGATAGCACTCCTGGTTCATCCCATTTTAATTCTGGGGCCGTCGGGACTGTTCGCCGCGACCAGTTGGGGTATGAAAGCTACTAGTAACCCCGGCGCGCATGGATTGTCGCAAATCGTTTACCAGTTCTCGTCATCGTCGGCGAACAACGGCTCCGCGTTTGACGGCCTCGGAACTAGCTATGGCCTGAACAGCAACCCAAACCCGGCGCCCGAGGCGGTGGCGTGGGACATAGCAGGCGGCCTGGTAATCATGTTCGGCCGCTATCTTCCAATCGTAGCACCTATCGCGATGGCCGCGTTCCTCGGCATGAAGAAGAGCACGCCGTTCGGTCTCGGAACTTTGCGCGACGACACTGCTACCTTCGGCTGTTTGCTGCTAGGCACAATCGTGATCGTCGGAGCGCTGCTGTTCCTGCCGGTCGCCGCGCTCGGCCCGTTAGCAGACCACTTAGGTCCTATACCGTTCGGCGGTTAGGACTGGAGCCAGTCGTGTCGCAGTCGAGGATAGTTGTCGCATATGAGCGCGTTTCTCGGAGGTTCTAACATGGGAGCAGTTGCAACACCGATTCGTACAATTCCGGAACCACAGCATCCGCGTCCGCCAAGGCGGATCAGAAGCCGAAACCTTTTCGAGCCGCAACTGGTGCGCGACGCCCTTAAGCAGTCGTTTGTGATGCTTCGGCCCGATATCCAGTGGGCCAATCCGGTCATGTTCGTGGTCGAGATCGGCGCGGTATTAACACTGCTGTTCATAGTGCAGGCCATGGTTAGTACGTCAGCCAGCCAGGTCCCGATCACCTACTTCATAGCGCTGGATTTCTGGCTGTGGCTGACGGTGCTGTTTGCGAATTTCGCGACCGCACTAGCCGAGGCGCGTGGTAAGGCGCAGGCCGATTCGTTGCGTAAAACTCGTACTGAGACGCCGGCCTATCGGCTGAAAGCCGGCGACGTGGTCGAGGAAGTCTCATCGACCGACCTGCGACCGGGCGATCGTGTCGTTATTAGCGCTGGACAAGTGATTCCAAGCGACGGCGAGGTGGTCTCCGGTATCGCATCGGTGGATGAAGCTGCGATTACCGGTGAGTCAGCTCCGGTTATCCGCGAAGCCGGCGGCGACCGCTCGGGCGTTACCGGCGGCACGCGGGTTATCTCCGATCGCATAGTTGTAAAGATCACCGCCCAGCCAGGCGAGACTTTTCTCGATCGCATGATAGCTCTCGTCGAAGGTGCTGTTCGCCAAAAGACGCCGAATGAGATCGCGCTGACTTTGGTGCTGTCGGCACTTACTCTAGCGTTTCTGATCGTGGTTATTCCGATCTGGCCGATGGCGTGGAATGCTGAGCAGTACATGATGGGTTATCTCGGCACGCCTGAGCCGCTCAAGAGCCTCGGCACCGACGTTCCGACCCTGGTAGGACTGCTTGTCTGTCTTATACCTACGACTATAGGTGCGCTACTCGCCGCGATCGGAATCGCCGGAATGGATCGGGCGCTCCAGGCCAACATCATCGCCAAGAGTGGCAAGGCAGTTGAGACGGCGGGCGATATCGATGTGGTGCTACTCGACAAGACCGGCACAATCACCGTCGGCAATCGGCACGCAACCGACTTCGAGCCGGTGCCCGGCTATACGAAACATAGGTTGGCGCAATTGGCGGCGCTTGCTTCGGCAGCTGATGAAACTCCCGAGGGCAAGAGCATCGTGGTCGCAGCGCAGGCGGCCGGGGTCGGCTCGAGAGACCTGCAAACGCCAGCTGGCGCCAAGTTCGTCGCCTTTAGTGCACAGACCCGGATGAGCGGCGTTGATCTCTCCGATGGCGGTAGCATTCGCAAAGGCGCGGCAGACGCGGTTATCGCCTTTGTACGAAAGAAAAACGGCTTAGTGCCAATCGGATTAGAGAAGATCGTTGACGCTATCGCGTCGAAGGGCGCGACCCCATTGGTGGTGGCTGAAGATTCCAAAATCGCGGGCGTCGTCGCGCTCGAGGACATCCTGAAACCAGGCATGAGCGAGCGCTTCGAGCGCCTGCGCAGCATGGGTCTGCGCACAGTCATGATAACCGGCGACAATCCTCTCACTGCCGCGACCATTGCCAGGCAGGCGGGCGTCGATGACTTTGTCGCGCAGGCTACACCCGAATCAAAGCTAGCCTACATCCGCAAGGAACAGGCTGAAGGCAAACTCGTCGCGATGATGGGCGACGGGACCAACGATGCGCCCGCGCTGGCGCAGGCTGACGTAGGTCTCGCGATGAACTCCGGCACTCAGGCCGCCAAAGAAGCCGGCAACATGGTTGACCTTGATTCCGACCCGACCAAGCTCATTGAAGTCGTGGAAGTCGGCAAGCAGCTGCTCATGACGCGTGGTGCGTTGACGACGTTTTCGGTTGCCAACGACGTTGCGAAATATTTCGCGATCGTTCCGGCGCTGTTCGCCGGCACGCTTCCGTGGCTGGCTGCGATGGACGTGATGCATCTTCATTCGCCGACCTCCGCAATCTTATCGGCGGTTATCTTCAACGCGATCATCATTCCGGCGTTGATCCCAGTCGCCTTGAAAGGAGTTAAGTATCGGCCGCTAGGCGCCGACGCGCTGCTGCGAAAAAATCTTCTGGTCTGGGGACTCGGCGGCGTCATCCTGCCGTTCGCTGGCATCAAGCTTATCGATGTCGTGCTGAGTGCTATGCACCTGGTTGCGTGAGCAAGGCTGGTTGAAGGTATCTACAATGAGAAATCACATAGTCAAAAGTCTCTGGCTGCTAAGCGCTACTATAGTTATCTGCTGCTTGATCTACCCACTGGCAGTCTGGGCGATAGGTCAGACGTTCTTCCCCTTCACTGCCAATGGCAGCATGGTCAACGGACCCGACGGCAAGCCGGTAGGATCTCTGCAGATCGCACAGCCGTTCACCAAAGACGAATACTTCTGGCCGCGACCGTCGGCCGCATCCTATGACGGTTCCGCGTCGGCCTCATCGGCGCTCGCCGCATCGAACTACATGTTGCGCTATCGCGTAGCGCAGCAGTTAGGTCCTATCGTCAAATACAAGAGCGGGCCAAAGGCTGGACAATTGGTCGCACCGGACGTCGAAGCGTGGTTCCAGCAGGACAGCGCCGGCGGACAGCCGCACATCGTCGCGCAGTGGGCCGACGCTCACAACGCAGCCGCACAGGGCTGGGTAAGTGCTGATCCGTCGCATGCGAAGTACATCACGGATTGGGCCGCAGCTCATAAGGCCGAAGTGGCGGATTGGATCAAGCAGAACCCCGGTACGCCGACGCCGCAACCGTCGGATCTGGCGGTCCTGTTCTTCGAGAATTTCTCCAAGCAGTATCCCGGCAGGTTTCCGTCGGCGGTCACTACTCAGTTGCCCGGCGGAAAGAGCCAGACCGCGATCCAGCCCGTGAAGGACGGCTCTGACATTCAGTCGAACTTCTTCGATATGTGGCGGCAGGATCACGCCGATGCGGATTTGCAGGACGTCCCGGGAGATATGGTCACCGCTTCCGGCTCGGGACTCGATCCGCATATCACGCTGCAGAACGCCGAATACCAACTCGATCGCGTCGCATCAAAATGGGCGACGGATACCAAGCGCGATCAAGCTCAGGTTCGCGATGAGATCGATCAAATCCTGCAGACCGACGCGTTCGCGCCAATGGGCGGTCTGGTTGGCGAGAAAATGATCAACGTGCTGCAGGTCAACCTCGAATTGAACAAGCGCTACGGAGCGCCGCCAGCATAAGAACATAACCAGGCGCAACAAGCGGACCGATCGCGTTTCATCGGGATCTGAAGCGATGGATGTTCGAAGACCAAACGATGGCTCGGCAATATCCGTGAGCTGCAAAATGCTTTGAAACGCGCGGCAATCCTCGCCCGCAGTGAACTGATTGCGTTTGATGACTTGCCCGACTCGATCGGTCATCCAGTTTCCGCTGCGCGCATTCGCGGAGCTGATGGAATAAGGCTGAAAGATTTCGAGCGTGAGCACATCTTACGTGTGCTGGCGAGTAGCTCGACCTTGGCGGAGGTTCGGCCGCCGCCCTCGGCATCAATGTGACGACGCTCTGGCGCTACGCCGGCACTACGGAATCAGCTGAATTCTCCGAACCCGTCTCCCGTAGACCGTGCCCTGCGAAACACAATAGGTAAAATTGTACCAAAGCGTAATTAGACGCATTGACATCCGCATCGGGTCGTCCTAATACCAAACCATGGTGTGAAATTTTCACACCGAAAGCTTTTCATGAACGAGGTAAACAACGCTTCAACACACTGACGGAGGTTCGAATGCTTGGGACATTGGGGATTCGCGGCAAAACGCTAGTCGTCGTGGGCATCGCATTGATTGCCCTCGTGGCTATGACCATGCCTGGGGAGGCAGGGGTCAAGCCGGGCGACTTCATCACTCCGGATAACGCGGCGCAGGTGAAGGATCTTGTTTCACCGGGCGTCTTCTACAAAGTGCAGCACGGGATGACGATGAAAATTGTCCCGACGTTGCGGGTTGATTGGCCGCCTCCGTACAAGGACGCGACTGAAAAATATTCATCGCAGGTGCAGCTGTCGAAAGACCATCGCACCGTCGTCGGCTATGTCGCCGGGCAGCCGTTTCCTCTGATCGACGCGAACGATCCTGACGTCGCGACCAAAGTCGTGTGGAACAACGTGTTCCGTCCGATTCAGTCGGACGACTACGATCTTCGTTATTTCGATTGCGACACGGTTTACACCGGCTACAACAAGCCGTTCTTCGAAGTCGCATACGGACAGCTCGGCCACTACGCCGGTTACGACCTCGTCGGTCGTACCGAAGTCGAGCCGTTGCCGATCGATCCCGATTTCAAGAAGACCAACCGCCTGTGGCTGTTCCTGCTCGGACCCGAGCTCGCGCCGCAGGACGCTCGCGGCACCAGTCTGCTCCGCTATCGTTATGCCGACCCGGCGCATGGCGACGATACCTGGACTTGGCAGACCGGCTCGCGCCGCCTTCGCCGTCTGAACGAGGCGATTAATTCGAGCGCGACCGGCGCGCAGACCTGGGATCCCGATCACTATTCGGGTTTCAATCCCAAGACCGAACAGTACAACTACAAATTCCTCGGCGAGAAAGAGATGCTCGCGACGGTTGACGCCGAGCATTCACCGGAAGTGCGATGCGCGACGGACGGCGGCGCCAGTGCGTGTCCCGAGCGATGGCAGATGCGTCACATGTACATCGTGACGGCGGAGCCGCGCCGCAGCGTGAACAACGCCGAGGCGATCGATTCCAAGACCGTCATCTACATGGATTCAGAAATGTGGTTCGAGCCGTACATCGACACGTACGATCGTCGCGGCGAACTGTTCCGCAATCACATCTACTGGCTGGCATATCGCGATCGGCCGGTTCCAGACGCGAAAGTCGCAATCTATCCATTCAAGCGCGAATTCGTCGTCGGCGCCGCTTCGACTGACGTGCAGAGCACCGAGGCGACTATGTGCTACCTGCCCGGCATCGAGACGCCAGAGCGCGAGTGCTGGTACATCAACATGGGCGCAGTGGACCGCGCGTTCTTCACCACGGAAGCGATGGTGAAGATGTCCGAAGTCGGCCACATGTAGCCAGAAGAGCCTGAGAGCAAGAACGCCGGCAGGAGCGTCCCGCCCCTGCCGGCGTTTTCTTTTTCAGCGAATCCGCATCGCGAAGGACGCGCGCGTCAATTTCCTTAGTGTCGTAGGTCGGGGAATTGATTGGTAGAGCAGGGCTAACGCAGCAACAAGTACGCGGCGCCGCCTACCAGCACCAGTACGCCTGGATTCACGTGGCGCCACAGCAATATCGAGAACACCACGGCTGCGATCGCCAGCGTCTGCACGTTGATGATCGACAGCCTCGCGATCGCGTACGTCCCCGAGGTCATCAACCCAATCGCCACCGGTGCCAGTCCGCGCTGAATTGACGTGCGCCACGGCCATCCGCCGAGATGCACCCACCATCGATTGACGAATAGCGTGATGATGCAATCGGGCAGAAAAAATCCGATTCCAACCACGATCATCCCGGCCCATCCCGCGAGCTTGTAGCCGATCACCAGCACCATCAGCATGTTCGGCCCGGGCGCAACCTGCCCGAGGCTGTAGATGTTGCGGAACTGTGCGTCCGTCAGCCAGTGAAACGTATGCACCGTCATGTGCTGCATCTCGGGCAACACCGCAGTACCGCCGCCGACTGCCAGCACCGACAACAGCGAGAAGACCAGGAACAGATGTATCAATCTCGTCATGCGAATCTGTTCCTCAACTCAATGCCTGAACAAGTGATGACGCTCGCCGCGATGAAACGGCAGATGTTCGTCATGCGCGCGCGGATCTGAAACGTGCGGCCGGTAGAGCCAGACCGATATTGGTCCGATTCCCAATAGCACCGCGACCAACGGCAACTTCAGAAAACTGACTGCGAGAAACGTTAATGCGATGATCGCGATGTCGGGAAGCTGTCGAAATTGCCGACGCCCTATCTGCAGCGTAACCGCCGACAGCAATCCGACTGCCGCGGCCGCGATTCCCAACAAGAAGCGCTTCACGTCGGGGTTGTCGTGATTCGATTGATACAGAATCCCAAGCACCATCACGACGATCGATCCCGGCAGCAGCATCCCGATGACCGACACCGCCGCGCCCGCCAGCCCGCGCAGATTGTCGCCCATGATGATCGCCATGTTGACGGCGTTGAGCCCCGGCAGCGTCTCGCTGATCTCCATCGCGCCGAGAAAGCCTTCGTCGTCGAGCCATCCTTCTTCGCGCACCAGGTACTCGCGCAGATAGGCGACGGCGCCACCGCCGAAGCTCAATCCTCCCGCCAGCAGGAAGATCCTGAACAACGTCAGCAGGCTCGGATGAAGATCGGGCTCACTCCTGATGTTTGAGACTGGCGTTTCCGTATCCGTAGATAAGGGCGGTTTTGGTTGTTCCACGCTGCACCCAGTCTGTGGCCCGCGATTGCAGGCCCGTGTAAAAGAGTTCGGAAAGCTCTCGCTGCTTGCGACGCACCGATTCAGGACTGTCGAACTTCAACTGATAGGCGAACTCCGCGACGATCGGCGCGTTGGTCGTGCGCACGCGCCACACTGCCAGCGTCGCCTTCGCTTCGAGCTTGTGCCCAAAATCGAGCATCCCGAGATTGACCAGGTATTCCTGGATCGAGACGCCGTTGACGACGCTCAGCGCCGCCTTCGGATTCGCGTCGATATGCTTGAGCGCGGGAAACGCTTCGGCGGTCGTCTCGAAACGCTGAGTCAATATGATGTTGGGCGTGTCGAGCTCGCAATTGTGCGAATACACCAGCCGCATCCCGAGCGTGCCGTCCTTCGGCAGGAGGATTTCCTCCTTGAACTTCATCGTGTACGCGCACGGCAGCAGCGGACGGGGATCCACGGCCAGCGCCACCTTCATTTCGGGATGCCGAAATTTGATCACCAGCTCATGCCGCGGGTCGGGCACACCGTGATGATAGAAGGTGCGTTTTCTCAGGATGAAGCCGTGATTGTATAGCTTGAAGTGCGGCGTGTCGTAGAAGACCACCTCGCGCTGATGCGCCTTGATCGCTTCGTCCATCTTGCCGAGCTTGATCCCGATAGACTTGGCGGTGTGATGCGCCAGTTTCCAGAATTTGTGAAACGCCTTCTCGTCGGGAAACCGGTCAGGCTTCAGCAGCAATTTGTATTCGCGATACTGAATCTGATCCGACGGTACGATCGGTTCGTAAAGCTTTGAACTTTCGGCGTGCGTGCTCATCGGCAATGTTCGTCGGGGTGATATTACCGATTTGCTGGCGGGTCCGAAACTGTTAATCAATCGCTAATGAGCAGCTCAACTACTTTAGCCGAGCGCATCGCCGCCGCAATTCCGCGTGGTGTCAGCGTGCCGATTCCCATCCTCGCGCATCATGCGTCCGGCGCTGAAATCTGGGACACCGACGGCCGCCGCTATATCGACTTCGGCGGTGGTATCTCGGTGCTCAACGTCGGTCATCGCCATCCGCACGTGATGGCCGCGGTGCAGACTCAGCTCGACGCCTTCACCCATACCTGCTTCGGGGTGACGCCGTACGAGTCGTACATCAAGCTCGCCGAGCGGATGAATCAGCTCGCCCCGATCGCGGCGCCGACCAAAACGATCTTTCTGACGACTGGCGCCGAGGCGGTCGAGAACGCCGTCAAAATTGCGCGTCACGCGACCGGCCGTTCGGCGATAATTTCTTTCACCGGCGGCTTTCACGGGCGCACGATGATGGCGCTCGCGCTCACCGGCAAAATAAATCCCTACAAAGCCGGCTTCGGGCCATTTCCCGCCGATACGTTCCACGCGCCGTTCCCGGACGCGTATCGCGGCGGCAGCAGCGAGAAGAGTCTCGCCGCGATCGAGTCGATGTTCAAAGCGTCGGTCGAGCCGTCGCGCGTCGCCGCGATTATCATCGAACCGGTGCAAGGGGAGGGCGGCTTCAACGTCGCGCCGTTCGAGTTCCTGCGCGAACTCCGCGCCTTGTGCGATCGCCACGGCATCGTCTTCATCGCCGACGAGATCCAAACCGGCTTCGGCCGAACCGGCCGGATGTTCGCCATCGAACACGCCGGCGTCGAACCCGACCTCATCACGATCGCCAAGAGCCTCGCCGGTGGATTCCCACTGTCTGGCGTGATCGGCCGCGCCCAAATCATGGACAGCGTGGCGCCCGGCGGCCTCGGCGGCACCTTCGCCGGCAATCCGGTGTCGTGCGCTGCAGCGCTCGCCGTGCTCGACGTATTCCGCGACGAGCACGTACTCGCGCGCGCCGAAAAGCAGGGCATCATGGTTCGCGCGCGCCTCGAGGTGTTGCGCGAACGATTCCCCGTCATCGGTGACGTGCGCGGTCTCGGCGCGATGCTCGCACTTGAACTGGTGCGCGACCGCGCGACGAGGGAGCCGGCTCCCGAGCTCGCGAGCCGTCTCGCGAAAATCGCATCGGAGCGCGGCCTGATCCTGCTAACCGCCGGCATCCACTCCAACGTAATCCGAATCCTCGCGCCGCTAACCGCATCCCCCGAATTGATGGACGAAGGCGTCACAATCATGGAGCAGTCTCTCACCGATCTCCGCTGACACTTCCACTGGCACTACGCACTTAATTCGTATGAAATATCGCCGATGAGCCGCGCTGGGCGACTCCGTGGACATGCCCGGCAGGATTGAGGAGTATCAGCCCTTCGAGGATCGATGAGCGACAAGGAGAAATACCGGCTGCCAGAGTTTCTTGCAATGGGTCCGCCGCGCACCGGCACAACCTGGCTGCATAATGTCCTCGAGGGCCATGTCGATCTGCCCTATGGCATCAAGGAGACGGGATTTTTTTCCGCCTACTACGACAAAGGCATCGAATGGTACGCGCGCCATTTTCGTTACGCGACTGGCGAGCGCCCAGTCGGCGAGATTTCCTGCTACTTCTTCGAACCGGAGGCTCGCGAGCGCATCAAGATTCACATCCCCAACTGCAAGCTCATCATCACGATGCGCGATCCGGTCGATCGCCTGTATTCGATGTACAAGCTGTTGCGGCATACCGCCGCCGCGGGTCGCGGCACGTTCGAGGAGACTTTGAACCTGTGGCCATCGATGGCGAAGGGCAACCGCTACGCGTCACATCTTCAGGCATGGTTCGACCAGTTCGGCCGGGAAAATGTCCTGGTCACGATGTACGATGAATTGCGCTCGGACCCGCAGCAGTACTTGAATCGGGTCACTGGATTCGTCGGCATCGACCGAATCGCGCTCTCCGACCGTCCCCGCATACGCGACGACGTGTATGCTTTCTACCGTGCGCCCAGGAACCGCAGACTCGCGCGCAAAGCGTGGCGGGCGAAACATTGGCTCAAGGGACGCCAGGCGTATGGCGTTATCAACTTGCTCGAACGCGCAGGTGTGTGGCAATTCTGCGCAGGGCGCGGTGAGCTATTTCCACCGCTCACATCCGAGCAGGATGCGCGGCTGCGGGAGCGCTTCCTACCCGAAGTGGAAGCCCTCGAGAACATGCTCGGGATCGATCTCTCGGCCTGGAAGAAACCGCGCCCGCCGCAGATCCTCGAAAATTCTCCGCCGCGCCCGCTGCCCAACTAGTCAACGGATGAACGCGCAATCGCTCGCCGATATGCGCTGGAACTGCACGCTCAATTCGTATGAAATATGCCCTTATGAGGCTCCCCGACGTCATCGGAATCGGGCCCCCGCGCACCGGCTCGACTTGGCTTTACAACGCGCTGCGTGACTCCGTGGACATGCCCTCCGGAACCAAGGATACGCACTTCCTCGACTACTTCGACCAAAAGGAGATCGGTTGGTACGCGGATCACTTTCGCCACGCGAGCGGTAAGCGAAAAATCGTGGAGATATGTCCCGGCGCGTTTTTCAAACCGCGCGCTCGCGAGCTGATCAAGACCCACATTCCACACTGCAAAATCGTCGCAACCATGCGCAATCCAGTCGACCGAACCTATTCCGTGTACAAGCTCCTGCGTCGTTACGGATGGGTGCGCAGCGGAACCTTCGACGAGATCCTGAATGCATGGCCGAACCTGGGTGCGGGCAATCGCTACGCGGAGCATCTGAAGGCCTGGTTCGAAAGCTGCGGCCGCGAAAACGTCCTGGTCACCATATACGATGAGTTGCGTAGTGATCCGCAGGTTTATGTGAATCGGGTCTGCGATTTTATCGGAGTCGATCGCGTCCTGCTCGCGCCTCACTCCGATCTCGGCAGCGATGTGAATTCCTTTGCCCGCGCGCCCAAAAATCGCCGGCTCGCCCGTCGCGCCACTGCGGTGATCAATTGGCTGAACGGCTACCAGGCCTATCATGTGCTCAACGCGCTGGAGCGCGCGGGCGTCTGGGAATTCTGCCAGGGCCGTGGCGAGATCTATCCGCGCCTCACCCCTGAGCAGGAGAAGCGTCTGCGCGAGCGCTTCCTGCCTGAAGTCGAGGCGCTCGAGAAACTACTCAGGATCGATCTCTCGTCATGGAAGGAGCCTCGCACCGATCGCGGGCTTCCGAAGGATAGCCGGCCTTCGAGGCTGGCCCTGGGATGAGCCCGGCAGTGAAGTACCACTTGCCGGAGATTATGGGCGTTGGTCCAGGCCGCTCCGGCACCACCTGGTTGCATCGCGTGCTCGAGGGCCATGTCGATCTACCTTATGGCGTCAAAGAGGTGCTTTATTTCACCCTCTTCTACGACAAGGGCATCGATTGGTACGCCCGCCATTTTCGCTATGCGACCGGTGAGCGCAAGGTCGCCGAGATTTGTCCCTACTTCTTCAGTCCCGAGGCTCGCGAGCGCATTAAGCGCGACCTCCCGAATTGCAAGATCATCATTACGCTGCGCGAGCCGGTCGATCGAATCTATTCAGTGTACAAGACCCGGCGTCACTACGGATGGCTGCGCAAAGGGACGCTGGAGGAGGTTCTCAAAGTGCGGCCTCAGCTTGGTGGAGGCTACAACTACGCGTTCCATCTTAAAGAATGGTTCGACATCTTCGGCCGCGAGAATGTGCTGGTCACGCTCTATGATGAATTGCGCAAGCAGCCACAGTCGTATCTGGATCGGGTGACTGATTTCACCGGCGTCGAGCGGATCTCCCTCTCCGAGAAGCCTGAAATCGAGAGTGACGTACACTCGTTTGCACGCGCGCCCAAAAGCGCCAAGCTCGCTCGCAACGCGAGGCGCCTGATGTATTGGTTGCAGGGTCATCAGGCATACAGTGTGACCGACCTGTTCGAACGGGCCGGCATCTGGGATTTCTGCTACGGGCGTGGCGAGCTATATCCGCGGCTTACCCCGGAACAGGAAGCGCGTTTGCGTGAACGCTTTCTGCCTGAAGTCGAAGCGCTGGAAGAACTGCTCAGGATCGATTTGTCCGCGTGGAAAAAACCGCGCGCGCCGCGGGTCATCGAAAATTCCCTGCACGCCGATTGAGCGAATAGTCAATCGATGAGCGCAACCGTCAATCGTCGACTGCCGGAAATTATCGGCGCCGGTCCCGGCCGCACGGGCACCACCTGGCTGCATCGCGTGCTCGAAGGCCGCGTTGATCTGCCCTACGGCGTCAAGGAGACCCAGTTCTTCAACACCTTCTACGACAAGGGCATCGAATGGTACGCGCGGCACTTTCGCTATGCCATGGGCGATCGCAAGATCACTGAAATCTGCCCCTACTTTTTCCATCCGCTCGCGCCCGCCCGGATTAAGGCCCACATTCCGAATTGCCGCATCATCACCACCTTGCGCGATCCGGTCGATCATTCATTTTCGGCGTACAAGCTGGTCCTTCACTTCGCGTGGGCGCGCGGCACCTTCGACGAGGTCCTGAAATCGCGGCCCAACCTGGGCAGCGGCAACCGCTACGCGTCGCATCTTAAGACCTGGTTCGACCTGTTCGGCCGCGAGAACGTGCTGGTCACGATGTACGATGAATTGCGCGCGCAGCCGCAATCGTACCTGGATCGCGTGACCGATTTCATGGGCGTCGATCGCATCGCACTTTCCGCCCGTCCCGAAATCGGCGACGACGTCCATTCGTTTGCACGCGCTCCCCGCAGCTACAAGCTGGCCCGCAGCGCCCGGAAGATGATGTATCGGCTGCAAGCTCGTCAGGCATACGGTGCGATCAACCTGCTCGAGCGAGCCGGCGTGTGGGACTTCTGTTACGGCCGCGGTGAGCCTTTCGGCCGCCTCTCAGACGAACAGGAACAGCAATTGCGCGAGCGCTATCTGCCGGAGGTCGAGCAACTCGAAGAGTTGCTCCGGATCGATCTCTCGGCGTGGAAGAAGCCGCAAGTGCGGCGCGCAACGGTAGCGTAAGTCAATGGCGAATAATTCCAACAGCGCACGCGACCTCCGGCTCCCCGACTTCATCGGCGTCGGTCCCGGCCGCACCGGCACCACCTGGCTGCATGAAGTGCTCAAGGGTCGCGTCAATCTTCCGGCCGGAATCAAAGAGACCGATTTTTTCACCACCAACTACAACAAGGGCATCGAATGGTACGCGCATCACTTTCGCGACGCCGACCACTCGCGCCCGACCGGCGAGGTCAATCCGTATTTCGGCTTTCCCGAAGCCGCCGAGCGTATTGCGCTGCACATCCCACGCTGCAAGATAATTTGCTCGTTTCGCAATCCCGTCGAACGCATCTACTCGGCCTACAAACTTTGGCGTCACTACACCTTGACCAACGATCCGCTCGATGTGTTCCTCGTAAAAGTTCCGCAGGTGATCGAAGTGAGCCGTTACGCGACCCATCTGCCCGACTACCGCGCGCGTTTCGGCGACGACCGGGTGCTGGTCCTGCTCAACGACGATCTGCGGACCGATCCGCAAGCCTACCTCGACCGCGTCTGTGATTTCATCGGTATCGAGCGTTATCCCGTGCCTGCTGCTGCGGCCGAAGGCGAGCTGATCAACTCGATTAACGACCTGCCCCGGTTTCCGCGCGTCGCCCGCAAGGCGCGCCACTTCATGCACTGGCTCGAAGATAAACAGGCTTACGGCACGGCCAATTTTCTCGAACAGGCGGGCGCGTGGAAGCTGGTTTTCGGCGGCGGCCCGAAATTTCCGCCGCTCGATCCGGTAGTCGAAGCGCGTCTGCATGAACTCATGCGCCCCGAAATCGACGCGCTCGAGAAAATGATCGGACGCGACCTCTCCGCATGGAAGAGTCCTCGCAGCAGGAGCAGTACCACCGTCACTCGCGCAGCTTCACTCCAGGAAAGTTAGCGTCGCGATGGCAAAGGTGTCCGTAATAATCCCGGTCTACAATGGCGCCGCCACCATCGGCCGCGCACTGGCGAGCGTGTTCGCCCAAACCTTCACCGACTACGAAATTGTGGTAGTCAACGACGGCTCGACTGACGACACCGCGTCGGTGCTGGCGGGCTACGGCGATAGAGTCCGCACAATCCTCATGACCAACAGCGGGCCTTCCGCGGCACGCAACGCCGGCGTAAGTGCGTCGAGCGGCGAGTACCTGGCATTTCTCGACGATGACGACGAGTGGATGCCGCGAAAGTTGGAGTTAAGCATTCCGGTTCTCGACCGCGAGGCTGATTGCGTCCTGGCGTACACCCGCGCTTTCAAACTCGACCGGTGCGGGCGAAGGGCCGGGACTCTGGATGGACAGACCGAAGGCGCCGAATCGCCAACGATGAAGCAACTGCTCGATCGGCCGTGGAATGTCGTGCCGAGCCAGCTCGTGGTGAGGCGGCGCGCTTTCGAACAGTGCGGCGGCTTCCCCGAGCGTTTGTCGGCATTCGAGGACCGGTATTTTCTGCTGATAGCGCGCGAGCTCGGCCATTTTCATTGCGTGCCCGAGCAGCTAATGCGCAAGACCTCGCGCCCGCTCTATCCAACGCTGCTGCAACGCGAACCGCAATATGAATTGTTCCTCGAGCTGGTGCGCGCGCGCTACGGCGCCGCCGCTAATGGTCTCATTGCGGGCTTCAACCGCGAACAAGCCAGGGTCTTCAAGCAGGCCGGCCGCGTGTTGATGAAAGAGGGCCGCAGAGAAGAGGCACGTCGATGCCTCGCGCGGGTCATCCACTATGAGCCGACGTCGCCGTGGGCGTATCGCAAATACCTGAAAACTTTTTGGCCAACCCGCTTGAGTTCACGCACAAGCGAACCGTAGGCTCGGGCCAACGCGGATGGCAGTGTCACAAAAAAATCTGGAGAACCGCGGAACCGCGCCTCGCGTGTCGGTGATAGTCGCCGTGTACAACGGGGCGCCGACGATCGACCGCGCGCTCGCTAGCGTCTTCGCGCAAACCTTCAGTGACTTCGAGATCGTGGTCGTCAACGACGGCTCAACCGACGAGACCGCGTCGGTGCTCGCGCGCCACGGCGATCGTATTCACGTCATCACGCAGTCCAATCGCGGTCTCTCTGCCGCGCGCAACGCTGGTGTGCTGCGCCTCGAGCGGTGAGTACCTCGCATTCCTCGACGACGATGACGAGTGGATGCCCGCGAAGCTTGCGCGATCCGTCCCCGTCCTCGACGCGGATCCTGAATGTGCGCTGGCGTACACGCTGGCGCTAAAGGTCGATCCGAATGGAATGCCGATGGGCCCGCAAAACGCGCGCGAGGGCAGGCCCGATGGCAGCGAGTCTCCCACGATGAAACAACTGCTCGAGAATCCCTGGAACGTCGTGCCGAGCCAGTTCGTCGTGCGGCGCGATGTGTTCGAGCGATGCGGCGGGTTCCACGAGCGGTTCATCACGTCGTGCGAGGATCTCTACTTCCTGCTGAACGCGCGCGAGCACGGCCACTTCCGATGCGTCCCGGAGCTGCTGCTGCGCAAAACAACGCGCCCGCTCTATCCCAAGGCGCTCGAGCGCGAGCCCGAATGCGATCTGTTTGTCGAATTGGTGCGCGCGCGCTACGGCTCTTCCGCCGACGGGCTCATCGACGGCTTTCGCCGCTCGCGCGTGAAGGTGATGCGGCATCTAGGCCGCGTTCTGTTCGAGGAGGGCCGCCCCGACGACGCGCGCCGATGTCTCGCGCGCGTCATCCACTATCAACCGGCGTCGCCCAAGGCCTACCGCCGATACTTGAGAACGTTCCTGCCGATGCGCCCGCGGCGCGCCGCTTCGAACACCGAAGATAATGAGGCTTGAGCCGAAGACGATGGCGCCGCTGGTATCCGTCGTCATTCCGGTTTACAACGGCGCCGCGACCATCGGCCGCGCGCTCAACAGCGTCTTCGATCAAACTTTTACCGACTACGAAGTCGTCGTCTGCGACGACGGATCGACCGACAACACGCCTGCGGTGCTCGCCGGCTTTGGAGATCGGATCCAGGTGATCCGCCAGCCCAACCGCGGATTTCCTGCGGCGCGCAACGCAGCCATCGCAGCCAGCCGAAGCGAGCTCATCGCCCTTATCGATCACGACGATGAATGGTTCCCGCGAAAACTCGAGCTTAACGTCGCGGCTCTTCAAAGCAGCCCCGCCGCCGTGCTCGTTTACTCGGACCTGGTAGTCGTCAACGAGGCAGGCGAAGCGTCGCGCGCCTCGCCAGTCACGCCCGACACGGCACACGCACCGACGATGGACGAGATCCTCGCGCGGCTCTGGCCAATCATGCCGAGCACGGTCGTGATGCGCCGTGACGCTTTCGAGCGCACCGGCGGGTTTTGCGAGAGCCTCGGCCAGGATCTGGATTTCTGGCCGCTGATTCGCGAACAGGGCAGTTTCGTCTACCTGCCTGATCGCCTGGTGCGCTTCACCTTCGGTCAGCTCTATCCCAAAGTTCTTAAACGCGACTTCGGCCCTGAAGGTTTCGTCGATCTAATCCGCTCCCGCTACGGAACGCGCGCCGACGGCCTCGTGAAAAATTTTATCCGGCATCGAGTGCGGATGATCGCCAACGCCGGCGTAATCGAAATGAGCCGCGGCAATATGGCAGGCGCCCGCCAATGTTTCATCCGCGTGCTGAAGTACGATCCGCTGCATGTGAAGACCTACATGCGAATAGTGAGAACCTACCTGCCCGCCCCGATCCGCCGCGCACTCGGAGGGAAAGCATCGCGCGGCGTTGACGCTTCGTCATGAATAAGACCGGAGGCTGCGGCGTCGGCCGAAGTCTTAACGCGTTAGAAGGGACCGCGAATCTCGGTGCGGCCGCCGCCGAAATACAGATAGTGACAGGGCTCGTCGATGAGCAGTCGATGCCACACTCCCTGCGGCACGATGACCGCCTCGCCGGCCTTGACTGGGATCTCCGTGCGGTCCCCGTCAAGCTCTAGTGACAGGCGAAAGGCGCCGGAGATCAGGTAAAGAACCTCGTCCGCATCGAGATGGCGTTCGCCGCCATGATCGCCGCTTTGGTCCTGCCTGCTCTCGCCCCAAAGGATACCGTCCACGGCGGGATCCCAGACCATCGTATCGGCAAGCTTGGTGATGTTGCTGAAATCTTTCTGAAGGAACTCCGCCGGCCCGCGTGGACGGATGTGTCCGTGTACTTCGGAAAGAGTCACGACCCTCGGTTCGGACATCAGCTTACCTCCGTTAAGGATTGGTCATCGGACCGCGATCACCGCGCGCGCGATATCCGCGCTTTCGGTTTCGCCTCGGGCTCTGCTTCACCTTCCCCCGCCGACGACATCGTGCCGTAGCCGATTGCGTTGCTGATGTTGCGCCAGTTTACCTTCGCTTCGATGCGATCTTTCTTCACGCGATCCTTGTAGTGCTCGACCTTGTCCAGCACCGAGTCGATCAACGTGTCCGACAGCAGGCGCGGCTTGAGGCCCAGATCGATCAGCTTGGTGTGCTTGGCGTTGTAGTAGTGGACCTCGGCTTCGACCCGCGGGTCTGCGATATGCTGAATCTCGACGCTGCGGCCTTTGTGTTTCGCGGCGGCCTGGATCAGGTCGGCGAGTTGCGCGACTGAAAACTGCTCGGTGAACTGGTTGAAGACCCGGTACTCGCCGGGCTTGGCGGGTTTCTCGATCGCGATTTCGATACATCGCATCGTGTCCCGGATGTTCAGGTAGCCGCGGGTCTGGCCGCCTTTGCCGTGAACCGTCAGCGGATGGCCAATCGCCGCCTCGATACAGAAACGGTTGAGCACCGTGCCCCAGATTCCGTCGTAGTCGAAACGCGTCGCGAGGCGCTCGTCGAGCATCGTCTCGTCGGTTTCGATTCCGTACACGACGCCCTGGTTCAGATCGGTCGAGCGGATGCCCCAGATTTTGCACGCGAATTGGATATTGTGCGAGTCGTGAACCTTGGACAGGTGATAGAACGAGCCGGGCTGCTTCGGGAACGGCAGCGTGTCGGTGCGTCCGTTGTGCGTAATCTCGATAAAGCCCTCTTCGATATCGATGTTGGGCGTGCCGTATTCGCCCATCGTGCCGAGCTTGACGAGGTGGCATTCGGGGACATGCTCGCGAATCGCGTACACAACGTTGAGCGTGCCGACGATATTGTTTACTTGCGTCAGCACCGAATGCCGCCGATCGATCATCGAAAATGGCGCGCTGCGCTGCTCGCCATAATGGACGATCGCGTCAGGCTTGAAGTCGCGCACCACGCCGCTGATGAAGGCGTAGTCGGTCAGGTCGCCGACCGCGATTTGGATCGACTTGCGAGCCGTCTCGCGCCACGCTGCGACTCGATCGTGCAGCGGCGCAATCGGAATCAGGCTTTCGGTGCCACCTTCGAGGTCCCACAGGCGCCGGCTGAAGTTGTCCGCCACGCACACTTCGTAGCCGCGCTTGGACAAATACATCGCCTGCGGCCATCCGAGATAGCCGTCCCCACCAGTTACAATCACCCGCATTGAAAATGCCTCCGACAGCAGCGATACGCCGTCTATTTATTTCTGAAATGCGCGATCAGATCGAGCGCGCCGAGAAGTTCCGCCGGACAAACTCTGCGCCAGCCGATGCGGCAGCCACGTTCGCATCCATCGCAGATAGTTTTTGAGCCGATATGGATCGACCGTGATCGCGCGCGCGAATGCCGCTCGCGCGCGCGGCCGATCGCCGTCGCGCATCGCCTTGAGCCCGATCGTCGCGAGAATACTACGCGGCGCCCGCGCGCGCGCATCGACCAGCGGCGCCGCGGAAACGCCGTAGCGCTCCTGCAGAGTAAGCCTCGAAAACGTGCAGTGCTTTCGAGTAGTCGGGCAGCCGCTTGAGCTGCTTCGGGAACCAGGCGAAGCGCCACGTGATCAGCGGCTCGTCGATATAGCCGAACGGCCCCTGCTCGCGCATCTTGATCCAGAAATCCACGTCCTCGAAGCGAAAGCTCGCGCCCTTCAACGCGTCGCGGTAGCCACCGCATTTGTCGTAGGCTGCGCGGCGGACAAGCGCCGCACTCGGCATGATCGGCCATAGCCGCGTCAGCAGTTCGTTCAATGACGGGGCGTGGTCGAAGCCGTTGCCGACCAGCGCCGTGTCGAGCGCGGCGCCCTCGCTGTCGGCGAGCGCGCAGTTGCAGTACACGAGCGATAGAGCAGGGTCACGGTCGAGCGCCGCCAGGGTGCGGTCGAGGAATTGCGGCGTCCAGACATCGTCGGCGTCGAGAAACGCGAGATATTCACCTGACGAATGCCGCGCGCCGTTGTTGCGCGCCGCGGCAGGGCCGTTGTTGGCCTGCTCGATCAGGCGGACGCGGGCGCCGTACTGTTTGACAATCGCGAGAGTGCCGTCTGTTGAGCCGTCGTCAACACAGATTATTTCGAAATCATTAAATTTTTGCGCGAGAACGCTGTCCACGGTACCGGCGATAGTCGCCGCCGCATTGTGGGCAGGGATAATTACAGAAACGCGAGGCACTGTTGGTTGGGACTCGGACGAAAGCCCTCGCGACAGGTTACACGGCGCGGGGAGGGGTGCTCAACTCTTAATTCTAAGGTGCAGGACTTAGCCCGGCCCAAGGAGATGCGGAGCCCATAGTGGGCTCCGCGTTCGATTCGTTCCGCGCCCGCGCGCTTATGCGCGGCGGGCGGTTGGTTTGCGGAAGGTTCGGTAGGTGCGCCCTTCGGCCAGGCCGAAGCGGTTGAGCATCCGGTACACCGTGTAGCGCGATACGCCCAACAGTTCAGCCGCGCGATGACAATTGCCCTCGGTCGCCTGCAGCGCGCGAATCAGCGCCTGCTTCGAGGCCTCGCGAATCACCGCGTCGAGCGAGTAGGGCCACTCTTGCGTACCGGTGGCAGCGCCGCCGTCCTGTGCGAGGTCGGGCGCGCCACCCGCGAGCATCGCTTCCATCGGCATGCCGACCGCTTCGGGGGTCGCATCGTCGTGATTGAAGGGCAGGTCGTCGATATCGATTCGATCGTTCTCGGTCATCAGCACCGCGCTCTCGATCGCATGACCGAGTTCGCGGACATTGCCCAGCCACTGGTTGGCGCAGATTGCGTCCAACGCGGCGCGCGAGACTTCTTTTACGTTCTTGCCGAACAGCCGATTGTAGTGCTCGATAAAATGAGCGACGAATGCCGGAATCGCCTCGCGCCGCTCGCGCAGCGGGGGAACCAGGATCGCGGCCGCATTGAGGCGGTAATACAGGTCGTCGCGGAACTGACCCGCCTTGACCATCGCGCGCAAGTCGCGATTGGTCGCCGCAACCAGCCGGATATCGACCGAGTAGGAACGCGACGAGCCGACCGGCTGGATTTCATGCGTCTCGACCGCGCGCAACAGCTTGGGCTGCAGGCGGAGCGGGAGTTCGCCGATTTCGTCCAGGAAGAGGGTGCCGCCGTTGGCCGATCGAAAATAGCCAAGCGAATCCTCGCGGGCGTCGGTGAAGGCGCCGCGCACGTGGCCAAACAGCTGCGATTCGGCCAGCGTCTCGACCAGGTTCGAGCAGTTAAAGGTGACGAACGGGCCGCCGGGGGCCGAGCCGAGCGTATGCAGCGCTCGCGCTACCAGCTCCTTGCCGGTGCCAGACTCGCCGTGAATGAGAACCGTTGCTTTGTATGGACTCAAGCGTGAAATGGTTTTCAGGACCTTTCGCACTTGCGCTGACCGCACCACCATCCCCCCAACCCGCTCCGACCCATGCGCAAGATGCTCCAGGCTGAACCACCCGCACGCGGCATCCGTCGGCGCGGGGCGAAGATTACTCATCGCAGCCGCGACCGGCGATTCGTTCGCCGAGTACTCTTGAAGGCGCATCTTTTTTGGTTCCTTCTCCGCTACTTGACTTCGACCTACAGTTAGTTACTAAACCTTCTCTACTAGTTGTAGGGTTTTGGATATAATCGAGTAGCACCTGATGTGTCAAGCCGTCGCGCCAAGATTTTACCGACTGTTTTTAGCAAAAGCGAGTTCCTTTATGTTTTGCCATCCAAAGGGTTCTCCCGGGTAAATGAGGGGCCATAATGACGAGGTCTCATCGATAATGATAGCCTCGACGCTATTACATTTTTACCGACCTGATCGCGACCAATAGCTGCCTTTAACTACTTGAAAAATCAAAGTTTCCTGGACTTATCCACAGGCCCGATTTCGCTATGATTTTCGCGGATATTTTCGGCTTTCGGCGCGAATATTGGTGGCGTTTCCGAGCAGTCCAAATGGGCGGCGGGAACCAGATTCTTGATAGGCGGAGGTGCCCGCGATTGCTATTAATAGCGCGGGAGGGAATCAAGATGAGGATCGTAGTTATCGTCGCGCGCGTACTTTTGGGCCTGGTGTTCTTTGTCTTCGGGTTGAACGGATTCCTGCATTTCATGCCGAATCCGCCGCCGCCGCCTCCGGCAGCGGAATTCTTTGGCGCGCTGATTAAAACCGGCTACATGTTCTTTTTGATTTTTGGAACGCAGGTGCTCGGCGGTGCGCTGTTACTGCTGGGGATAGCCGTGCCGTTTGCACTGGTAATTCTCGCGCCCGTCGTCGTGAATATTCTGTTCTTTCACATTTATCTTGCGCCGGCTCTTTTGCCGATGGCGTTGGTGGTGGCGGCGTTCGAATTGTTCCTTGCGTGGTACTATCGCCATGCGTTTGCGCCTCTTTTCAGCAGTGCCCCGCCCGCGTGATTGCAGACCGAATTTAAAATCGCACCTGTTATCATGCGTCGAATTACTGTAAGAATCGTGATCAGGTAGCAAATGAGCCGGAATATTGTCGCTCGAGGAAAGTTATCGGATCCAAGGCACATCGAGCTCACAGAGCCTGTGCCTGAGATTCAGGGAGAAATCGAAGTCTCGATTCGGCAATTGCCGAAGGTCCAAACTTCGGATGTATTCGAAATCATTGCATCGCTTGCTCCTGGGTCACGATCCAAAGCCGAGATCGATCAGCAGATTCATCAGGAGCGCGACTCCTGGGATGATCGATGAGCCGCATCTACCTTGATGCGTGCTGCATAATTTATCTGGTCGAAGCGGAGAGCCCTTTCCACGAGGTAGTTGTCCGCCGACTGCTGCAACATCAAGCCGAGCCTGCATCGCACCTCATGACTTCACGACTGTCATGCCTGGAATGTCGGACACGACCCGTCAGGGAGAACGACCTTAAGCTGCTTGCAGCGTATGAGAAGTTGTTCAGCGCAGGCCGAATGTTGATTATAGAAATAACCGCCGAGATTGTCGCGACCGCCACAACTCTGCGCGCGCGTTACGGCTTCAAAACTCCGGACGCAATCCATTTGGCATCCGCCATCGGAGAGAGAGCCGACGTCTTTTTGACCGCGGACAGTTCTCTCTCCCGCTGCACCGACATCTCCGTCGAAGTTCTTGCGGGCGATTGAGATGAAATGATGCCTGTCGAAACTCCAAAATAACGGATTCGTCGATAGACTGCTTCGTTTTGCGGCGCGGGTCTATTTCCAACGCTTTGAATTACCTGTAAGCATTGGAATCCCTCGGCGAGCCGGTAGCTCAGGTGGTAGAGCATGTGACTTTTAATCACAGGGTCCTGGGTTCAAGTCCCAGCCGGCTCACCAGTAAATTCGCTCAGAGTTGACGAGGCTTCAGAGGCTCGAACTCGTTGTGCTTGAATATCGGGCCGCACTTGGGTAACGCTCAAGGCGGTTACGATCAACTCTGATCAATTTTTGGAGTTTCCATCGATGAGTGACACCGAAAAGGTTTCGTCCGCCGGCAATGGTCAGCAGGAATTTGATTTTGATCCTGAGGTTCTGCGCGCCAAATATCGCGAGGAACGCGATAAACGCCTTCGCGCCGATGGCAACGAACAGTACGTCGAAGTGAAGGGCGACTTCAGCCGTTACATCGACGATCCTTATGTCGATCCGGGCTTCACCCGTGCGCCGCTGAACGACACGGTGGACGTCGTGATCATTGGCGGCGGCTTCGGCGGACTGTTGGCGGGCGCCCGGCTGCGCGAGGCCGGCATCAAGAGCATTCGCGTCATCGAGAAGGGCGGCGACTTCGGCGGCACCTGGTACTGGAACCGCTATCCCGGCGCGCAATGCGATATCGAGTCGTACATCTATCTGCCGCTGCTCGAGGAAACCGGTTATATCCCGAAAGAGAAGTACTCGTATGCGCCGGAAATCCTGGCGCATGCGCGGCGTATCGGCGAGCAGTTCGATCTGTATCGCGACGCATGCTTTCAGACGCAGATCAAAGCGCTCACGTGGAGCGAGGACGAGTGCCGGTGGATCGTTACCACCAACCGCAACGATCGGATGCGCGCGCGGTTCGTCGTGATGTCCAACGGGCCGCTGAATCGGCCGAAGCTGCCCGGGATTGAGGGCATCGACAGTTTCAAGGGTCACACCTTCCACACCAGCCGCTGGGACTACGGATACACCGGCGGCGATACCAATGGGAATTTGCACAAGCTCGGCGACAAGCGCGTCGCGGTTATCGGCACCGGTGCGACAGCGGTCCAATGCGTCCCGTTCCTGGCGAAGGACGCGCAACATCTCTACGTATTCCAGCGTACCCCCTCCTCTATAGATGTCCGGGGGAATCGTCCGACCGATCCCGAATGGGTCAAGACGTTGAAACCGGGATGGCAGAAGCATCGCATGGAAAATTTCAACGTGCTGGTCACCGGCGGCTTCCAGGACCAGGATCTGGTCAATGACGGATGGACCGACATCATCCGCAACCTGGGCGGTCTGCTGATCGCGCGGAACAACACCAACTCCGCGGTCTCGCCCGAAGAGATAATGCGCCTGGCGGAGATCGCGGATTTCAAAAAGATGAACCAGATTCGCGCGCGCGTGGATTCGATCGTGAAGGACAAGCGCGACGGCGGAGGCGCTCAAGCCGTGGTATCGCCAGTTCTGCAAACGCCCGACTTTCAACGACGAGTATCTGCCCGCGTTCAACCGCCCCAACGTCACGCTGGTGGACACGATGGGCCGCGGCGTCGATCGCATCACGGAGAAAGGGCTGGTGTTCGACGGGGTCGAGTACGAGGCGGACTGCATCATCTTCGCGACCGGATTCGAAGTGGGCACGGCGTACACGCGGCGCGCGGCTTTCGACGTTTACGGGCGCGGCGGCAAGGCGCTCAGCGAGAATTGGGCGACCGGCATGAAAACGCTGCACGGCTTCTGCAGCGTCGGTTTCCCGAACTGCTTCCACATGGGCATCACGCAGAATGCGTTGACGGCGAACTTCCCGCACATGCTCGAGGAGCAGTCACGCCACATCGCCGAGCTGATCAAGCATGCGAAATCGCAAGAGGCGCGATGCATCGAGCCGACTGCCGAGGCCGAAGCGGAATGGGTCGCGACGATCAAAGAGAAGGCGATGAACAACCAGGATTTCCTGGAGTCGTGCACGCCCGGCTACTACAACAATGAAGGCAAGCCGGAGAAAGGCTTCGGCCTGGCCGGCGAACTATACGGCGGCGGCCCAGTAGAGTTCCACGACCTGATCAAGCGATGGCGCGAATCCGGCGAAATGAAGGGTTTGCGGTTTAGTTGAAGCAGCGCTTCGTACTTCTTCCCCTCTCCCTGAAAGGGAGAGGATCGAAGGTGAGGGTCCTTATATAGCGCGCTCTTTTGCGCGCGATCCAAAATTCTGGTTTCTGCCTGAATATGTCCACCGGGTTATGCAGCCGCGCAGATGTCGCCACAATAATCGTTCAGCGTCGGTTTGTTCGTGGCACAACCTTCGCGCGTTTCGCTGCGGCGATTTGATCCAGGGCATGGCGGTGAAGTTGGTCAGCTTGGGATCGAAAAACAAGCTACACGGGGAACAGAATCTTAAGCCGCGCGCGAAAGAAGCGCGCTGAAAAGGACCCTCACCTTCGATCCTCTCCCTTACAGGGAGAGGGGAAGAGCAGCGATGCATAAGGCAAAACGATTGTATGGCGCGTTCTTAAAATTAAGTGACGCTAGATCCGCCGCACGGCGGCCATCTGATCGCGATTAACTGTCCGTCCAGGAGCGGCGCTTCGCCGAGATTTCCATAATCGGGCGCACCTCGATGCTGCCGTGTTGCGCCATCGGGATTTTCGACGCCAGCTCGACGGCCTCATCCATGTCGCGGGCTTCGACCAGAATGAATCCGCCTAACTGCTCTTTGGTCTCGGCGAACGGACCGTCCATAACCGACAACTTGCCTTTGCGGACGCGCAGGGTCTTGGCCGTGCTCGCAAGCTGCAGGGCGTCGGACACGATATAGTGCCCGCTTCTGCGCAACTCTTCATCATAAGCTATCGAGTCGCGGTCGAGCGTAGTGCCCTCAGCCGGGGAAAGACTCTCCATCGACTTCGGTTCAAGGTAAACGGCACACAAATATCGCATAGGTGATTCTCCATAGCGCTCGAATGTATCGCGCACTATCTAGTCGTCCAGTGAGGACGAAACTCGACAATCACGCGCTGAAGTTGTTCGACGGCCCGCGAATCAAGCGAGGACCGTATTGCACTGCCATCCGAAATGGCCGGATTGCCCAGTAGAGCGGGAACAGCGAGCGCGGGAGCGGGATGAGTTCGTAGTCGCCCATCGTCGGCGCCAGCATCCGACGGACAACGTAGCGCATCCGCGCGCGCGGCCCTTCGATTGAGCGCAGCGGAACCGCCCACGGATCGAAGTGCGCGTCGCGTTGCGAGGCGCCGTTGAATAGCTGGGTCGCGATGTGCTTTGCCAACTCGCGAACAGTGCGGTCGTTGCGAGCTATCGCGAGAACGTCGTCGGGAATCGGCGCATCGACCAGTTCGTGCGCGAGGTAGATGCCAGTGAGGAAGATTCTACGGCTGCCAAGCGTGGTCGCCTGGTTGAGTATCGCCATCAGATCGATTGCCGGCCGCGCTCGAATCGTTTCCGCGACGTCGCAGATCGATCCGAGATGGACCCATCCGTGCTTCGCTGCGTGAACACAGATGAATAGCAGTAAATCCTCTGGCGCGATCGCGGTCACGCTGCCGAAATCGAGTTCGACTGCCTGCGCGCGACGCCAGAAGAATTCTTCATCGGGAGCGAAGCGGAATGTGCGCGGCGTGATTTTCCAATGAACGTCGATCGCGCCCGTCCCGCCCGCGGCGAAGAAAGCGTCCTCCGATTCCTGGAAGTAGCCGGTCGCCAGGCCTTCGCGCCGAGTGTGCGGCGACAAGTATCCTTCGGCGGTCAGTATTTCGGCGATCCGCGGCAGGTCAGATTGGCGCACCAGGATATCCAAATCGACGAACTGGCGCAGGTCGATCGATCCGTAAGCCGTCGCGGCGAGCACGGGACCTTTGAAAGCAATCGCGTCAATTCCAGCCGCCTTCAACAGTCCCGTCAGGCGCACGAGTTCGGTCGTCAGATGGCGGTTGTGTAGCGCAATCAACTGCGACTTTAACCGCATCTTCGACATCGCTTCCGCCGGCATCACGGACTGACATTCGAGGCTCAGAAATCGATGGACCAGCGGGAGCGCAGCATGACGTCTCGCGATCTCAATGACGGTGTCCCAACTGCGGGCGAGCGCCGCGAGCTCGGATGCCAGCGCGATGCGCGCAGGCGTCGGCGCAGTCGTCGCGCAGCACAACACGAGCGCCGCTTCTGTCGACAACTCGGAATGATCGAGGAGAGCGTCGGATGCCACTGAGTCTTCCACAATAGCTTGTAGCGTTATTGGTACCCAAGCGGATTGTTCCAGTTGCTGCATGAGGTTAGCTTTCTCCCGACATCATGCAGACTCCTGTGAATCGTTGGTTCCCGCAGAGCGCGACGCGTGACGCGCGAGTGCTGCTGACGACGCGCGCGCTCCGCGGTCTCGCCGACGGCGCGGTCAGCGTGTTGCTGCCCGGTTACCTGACGGCGATCGGATTCAGTCCGCTGCGCGTCGGCGCGATCGTGTTCGGCACCCTGCTGGGATCGGCGGCGCTGACGCTGTGGGTCGGGCTGGCGACCGATCGGCTGGGACGGCGTCGAGTCCTGCTCGCATCGTGCGCGCTGATGCTGCTGACGGGAATCGGATTCGCCATCACGACCAGTTTCTGGCCGCTGTTCGTCGTCGCCGTCGTCGGAACGTTGAATCCGTCGGCCGGCGACGTCAGCTTGTTTCTGCCGGTCGAGCAGGCGGCGCTGGCTGAGGCTGCCGAGCCGCGCGATCTGACCGCGATGTTCGCGCTGTACAACGTCGCGGGTGCGTTCGCGGGCGCGTTCGGCGCGCTCGCCAGCGGCGTGCCCGCGATACTCGCGACGCAGCACGGATGGGCGCTCGCGCCGGCGCTGCGCTCGGGCTTCGTCGCATACTCGATCCTCGCGGTCGTCGCGTTCTTGTTCTATCGGCGTCTGTCGCCGGACGTCGAAGTCGAACGCCAGCCGGTAAGGCGCGCGCCGCTGGAGAAGTCGCGCGCGATCGTTTACCGGCTGTCGGCGCTGTTCAGTATCGACGCGTTCGGCGGCGGATTCGTGATTCAGTCGCTGTTGGCGCTGTGGCTATTTCGCCGCTTCCATCTCTCGGTTCAGGTGGCGGGTGCATTTTTCTTCGCGGCGGGATTGCTCGGATCGTTTTCGCAGTTCATTTCGGTGGCACTAGCGGCGCGCTTCGGCCGAATCAACACGATGGTCTTCAGTCATCTGCCGTCGAACGCGATGTTGATACTCGCAGCACTCATGCCGACGCCGGCGCTGGCGATGGGATTTCTGCTGCTGCGCTCGTCAACCTCGCAGATGGACGTTCCCGCGCGCCAGTCATACGTGATGGCGGTGGTGCCGCCCGAGGAGCGCGCCGCCGCGGCCACCGTAACCAACGTTCCGCGCAGCCTGGCGTCAGCGTTCGCGCCGTTGCCCGCGGGCGCGATGCTGAATCACTCGTCGTTCGGATGGCCACTGATATGCGCAGGCGCCCTGAAAACAATCTACGACATCCTGCTGCTAATCCAGTTCCGCGCAGTAAAACCCACCGACGAATCCTGAATCCTTTTCCTTGCCCAATTCTGAGTTCCCTCGCCCGTTCGTCGGGAGAGGGTTAGGGTGAGGGACCTTCGTGCGGCGCGATTGTCTGTTGCGCCGCAGATCCGGAATCTAAGCAAATTTGGTCCCTCACCCGTCACGCGAGGACGCGCGTCGGCCTCTCCCGACGACGGGCGAGGCAAGAGGGAAGTTAGGCGCGCAGCACTATGATGCCGTCGCGGATTGCGAGGCGGCCTTCGCCGCTTAGCGTCTCGAAGAAGACGACGGGGCCTTCGCGTGTGAGGATGCGGACGGTGAGCGTCGACGGCATCGTGACCATCGCGCCGAAACGGGCTGTGACTCTTTCGATGCGCGTTGGATCCTTGCCGGCTTCGGTGTCGATGATGCGCGACACGGCCAGCGCTAGCGTTGCGGTCCCGTGCAGGATGATCTCGGGTAGTCCGGCCGCGCGAGCAACCGCCGCGTCGGTGTGTATCGGATTAAAAATTCGCGCGCATTCGGTGTAGACGTGCGCCATGCCCCCGGGCACATCGACCTCGAATTCGGAGAGCGGCTCGCCTTCCTCGACAATCGGCTCCGTTGGCAACGGCGCAAGCTTTGCTGGAGCATCGGGACCCTTGACCTCGACGCCGCGATAGATGCCGCCGTACCAGCTCGTGCATACCGGCTGCCCGGTCTCATCGACGGTGTCGAGTCGCGTGACCAGGTAGGCGCCGGGTTTGCGCCGTTCCACTCCAGCGACCGTAAGCTGAGTCGTCAGCCGCTCGGGCGGCCGAATCGCGCGATGTATCACTGTGTCGTGCGTCGCATGCACTCCGCGCATCGCCTCGTCGCGCGTGAGCGAGGTCTTTTCGAGCAGCGCACGCATCGAGACCTGCACCGGCCATTCGAAGCAAACCGGGAACATCGGATGCGCAATCACGCCGCGAGTCGTGTCCATGTAGCATGGAAGCGCGTCGCCCAGCGCCGCGGCGTACGCCATCGTCCAGCGCGAATCGATCTCGCTGACCATTGGCGCACCGGCGCTTCCGACGATCGACGATTCAAGCGGCATGACAGCTACTTCTACCCGCCGTCCGCCGCGCCGTCCACCGCAGTCCGACGCACGTCGCGGGAATCTCCGAGGTATCTTATGGCTGCGGAGCGGCGACGGTGGTTAAGCTTTGCCGAGCATCCAGTTGTCGAGCATTTCGGCCAGCGCCTGAAGTTTCACCGGCTTGCTCAGGTAGTCGTCCATCCCCGCGTTGAGACATCGGGCGCGATCGTCTGGGGTCGCGTGCGCGGTAAGCGCTATCACCACGGTGTGCCGGGCGCTCCCTTCGCGCCGTCTGATTTCCGCGACTGCCTGGTAACCGTCCATCTCAGGCATTTCGCAATCCATCAGGACAATATCGGAACCTTCGTCAGATACGATCTCCAACCCTCGACGCGCGCTCTCGGCGATTTCTCCAGTATAGCCGAGCGCGGAAAGCTGCTTGGCGCCGATGGTTCGATTGACGAGATTGTCATCCACCAACAGCACCCGCACTGCCTTGCGCCAGCGCGGCGGTTCATCGACGGTCGAGCCGACTGGCGTGGCCCCGAGTTTCTCGACCGCGGCGCGATTGGTGTTTCCGCACAGCTCCAGCAGTCGGGTGAACAGGTGCGACGGACGTATCGGCTTCGTAATCCACGCATCCACTTCGTCGGTCGCACTTCTCACGCCGCCGGCGCCGAACATGATCACTTTGCAATGCTCCTTGCCGCAATGCTGCTTGATCGAACGCGCCATACTGAGCGATTCCAGATCTGATGCCTGCTCATCGACGAGCGCGATGAGTTGTTCCTGGTTGCCTGCCGGATCTCGATTCAACATCTCCGGCACTTCGGCCCGACTGCCGACCGTCACGTTGCTGACTCCCCATGACAACAGGTAATCGCCGATGACCTGACGGCACGCTGCACTGTCACTGACGACCATCGTGCGCATCGCCTTGAAGCATAAAATAGCGGACGCACTCATCCACGGATGAACAATCTCGGCGCCCTTTTCGAGGCGCGCAGTGAAATGAAAGTTCGATCCTTTTCCCGACTCACTTTCGAATCCGATTTCGCCCCCCATTTGCTCGATCAATTTGGCCGCGATCACGAGGCCGAGCCCGGTGCCGCCGAAGCGCCGGCTGGTTGATCCTTCCGCCTGGACAAACGGCTGGAACAGGCGTCCCTGCGCCTCGATCGAAATACCGATTCCCGTGTCTGTCACATCGAAACGCAGCATTACGTCGCCGGTTGCGTTTTCTATTTTTGTAGTGCGGACCATCACGTCCCCTCGTTCCGTGAACTTGATCGCATTTGCCACCAGGTTGTTAAGAACCTGGCGCAGCCGGTTCGGATCTCCCCGCAATCCAGTCGGCACATTGGCGTCGATATACAACGCAAGCTCGATACCCTTGGCCTGAGCGGCGGCTCCGAAGGAATCGATCAGTGTCTCAGTCAGTTCAACCAGGTCAAAATCGAGCCGCTCGAGAACAATTCGGCCTGCTGCGAGTTTCGAGAAGTCGAGAATGTCGTTGACCACGGTCAGCAGCAGCTCGCCGCTCGATCGAATGATCTCGATCAAGCGGTGTTGCTCGGCAGCCATGTCCGAGCGCGACAGCAGCTCACCAGTGCCGATAATTCCGACCAGCGGAGTTCGAATCTCGTGACTCATGCTGGCCAGGAAATCCGTTCGCAAGCGGGCGGTCTCCAGCGCAAGGTCGCGGACGCGTTCGCCTGCCCGAGTAGTCTCCTCCTGGGCGAGCTTGCGCTTATTTATATCTACCAGCACTCCCTCGTAATGCATGAGTTTTCCGGCCGCGTCGTAAACTGCGCGCGCGCTCTGATCGCACCAGAGCACAGAGCCGTCGGGCCGGCGTACCTCCATCTCGAAGTTCTGCACCACTCCCTCGCTGGCGATGAGGGCCCGGAACCTGGCGAGTTCCTCCGGCCGCAACCACAGATCGGCCAGGACGACTGCCCTGAGACTCTCGGCGTTGCTGAATCCCAGCATCTCGATCAACGCCGGATTGGCCTCGAGAATCTTGCTCTCAGGTGAAACTCTATACAGTCCCACCGGCACCCGATCGACCAGGCTGTGATAACGGGCCTCGGCGCGGTTGCGTTCGACGCGCACTTGATGGTCGCGCAGTTCGCGCTCGACCGCGAGCGGCAGCCGCGCCAGGTTGCTCTTCAATACGTAATCATCAGCGCCGCACTTCATCGCCTCCACCGCAGCTGCTTCGCCCAAAGTGCCCGAAACCAGGATGAACGGCAGATCAAGTCCGGATTCGCGTAGCATCTTCAATGCGGCGAGCCCGTTGAAGGCGGGCATCGAGTAATCGGCGATGACCAGCTCCCAGCCATCTTCCTTGAGTGCAGCCCGCATCGCTTCCGCAGTATCCACCCGGTGATAAGTCACATCGCAGCCGCCTCGCCGGATCGCCCGCACCGCAAGCTCGGCGTCGTCCGCCGAATCCTCGACGATCAGGAGGCGCCGCGGTTCGCTCATTTACTGCTCCAGCGCAGGCTGACCGGCTCTCTCGTTGATCACCAGCCAGTATAGGCCAACTGCCGAACCGCTTCGACAAACTGCTGAAAATCGACCGGCTTGCGCACGTAACTGTTGGCGCCCAGGTCGTAGCCGTTCGCGATGTCCTGCTGTTCCTTGGAGGAGGTCAGGATAACCACCGGCAGCAGCTTGGTCCGGTTGTCCGCGCGCAGCTTGCGCAATACCTCGAAGCCGTCCAACTTGGGCAATTTTAAATCCAGCAGGATCACCGCCGGCTGCACGGAGGTATCGCGGCCCGCATGGTTTCCGCGGGCGAACAGGTAGTCGAGCGCCTCGACCCCATCGCGCGCGACCACGATTTTGTTGGTGATTTTGTTTTTTTGAAGCGCGCGCATCGTCAGCGCTTCGTCGTCGGCGTTGTCTTCGACCAACAGGATCACCGGTTCCTTCATCTTATGCCCCCTGGTTGTCCTCGAGCGTAAATGAAAATGTCGCTCCCTTGTCCTCCGCGCCCTCAGCCGCAACCCGTCCGCCGTGACGGTGGATGATTCGCTGCACCGTCGCCAGTCCGACCCCGGTACCGGGAAAATCGGCCGCGGCATGGAGCCGTTGAAATGCGCCGAACAGCTTTTCGCCGTACGTCATATCGAAGCCCGCGCCATTGTCGCGCACGAAGTATACCGCATGTCCGTCCTGTTGCGCCGATGCGAACTCAATCCGTGCGCCCTCGCGCTTGCTGGTGAACTTCCACGCGTTGCCGATCAGATTTTCCAGCACCGAGCGAAGCAGAATCGGATCGCCGAAACCGACCACATGCTCCTGCACCACGCACTCGACCAGACGCTTCGGCTCCGCCTTCCGGCACTCGGCCAGGACCACGTTCGCCAACTCGCTGAGGTCCACCGCTTCGGTATGCATCTCGCTGCGCGTGACGTACGCCAGTTTGATCAGGTCGTCGATCAGTTGAGCCATGCGCTGAGTAGCCGCGCGGATGCGACTTCAAGTGGCCGAGGCCCTGATCGTCGAGTTTGTCGGCGTAGTCTTCCATCAGCGCCGGAGCTGAAGCCGTCGATACTGCGCAGCGGCGAGCGAAGGTCGTGCGAGACCGAATAAGAGAACGCCTCCAGCTCGCTGGTTTACGAGCTTCGATCTGCACGGTGTGTCGCCGCGCGGATTCGTTCAGCGCCCGCACTTCGTCCTCGGCGTGCTTGCGCTCCGAGATGTTGCGGATGGCGCCGAAGACCAGCCGACCCTCTGCGGTCTCGAGCCCACTCAAGCTGATCTCGATTGGAAACTCGGTGCCGTCCTTGCGCAGACCGCAGAGCTCCAGGCCCGATCCCATCGCACGCACCTTGGGATTCGCGAAGTAGCCGGCACGATGCTGCGGATGATGGTCGCGGAAGCGTGTCGGCACCAGCATCTCGATCGGATTGCCGAGCAGCTCGTCGCGTGCGTATCCGAATAGCTTTTCGGTCTCCGCATTGACCAGCGAGATACGGCCGTCCATTCCGACTATGACCATCGCGTCCGGCGCCGACTCGAGCAGCGCGCGAAACTTCTCCTCGGCGCGCTTGCGATCGGTGATGTCGCGGATGGCGCTGGAGACCAGGGTGCCGTCCTCGGTCTCGAGCGGGCTCAAACTAATCTCGATCGGGAATTCGGTGCCGTCCTTGCGCAGACCGTAGAGCTCCAGTCCGGAGCCCATCGAACGCACCTTCGGGTTGGCGAAGTAGACCACTTCGATGCTGCGGATGCTTGTCGCGGAAGCGCGCCGGCACCATCATCTCGACCTTGTTGCCGAGCAACTCGGCGCGCTCGTAGCCGAAGAGCTTCTCGGTCTGCGCGTTGACCAGCGAGATACGGCCGTCCGTGCCTACAATCACCATCGCGTCCGGCGCCGATTCGAGCAGCGCGCGGAACTTGTCCTCGCTACGCTTGCGGACGGTGAGATCACAGATAGCGGCGGTGACGATCGTGCCGCTCGGGGTCTCGACCGGATTCAAACTTATTTCGATTGGAAATTCGGTGCCGTCTTTTCGCAGACCATGGAACTCGAGGCCGGATCCCATCGAGCGAGCTGTGGGGTTGGCGAAGTACGTTGTGCGATACTGCATATGCCGGTCGCGGAAACGCTCCGGCAACAACATCTCGACCTTGTAGCCAAGCATCTCGGCGCGCGAGTATCCGAAGAGCTTCTCGGTCTGGGTGTTGACCATCAGGATGCGACCGTAGTCGCTCACAATCAACATCGCGTCCGGGGCCGACTCGAGCATCGTACGGTTGCGCTCGGCGACTTGCAGAGCTGCTTCCGTGGCGACGAGATTCGGACCCATATTTTCCCTCACCACCGAGGTCCTCCAATCCAATGCCGTTGACGACGGCCCACGCTCACAGTCCAAGAGTCATGCCGCGAACTGCGAGTCACCAGGCGTGCCGCAAGCGAACCGAGGCGAAGTCTGATGACATGCAGATGCCAGCCGGCGTCATTAAAATGCCACCACAAAGACGTTCTTGGCGGAGCGATGCGAGTTGGAGCTAGTCGCGGTGAATCCTGCAAGGCTCGCAAATTCAGAGAGCCACAAGACGGGCACTACCGCAGGACAGGTTCTCTCCGAACTGGCCCGCAGCGCGCTAGCGCATCATGGTCGCGTCGCGCACAAACGCAATGGCGTACCGGTTTTGCCGAAGCGGCGAAGAGCGCGGATCGTCACGCCGGGAATCGTCAACCGGCTCCGCGACGAAGTCTAGCCCGTTGGCGCGGCGCTATAGAGTTTGGAACTGGAACTCTTCGCGGCGTGAGCCGCCGCAAGATCACGCCCCTGTCAAATGAAACTGCCGACGGTTCCCTCACCTTCGAGCCCGACTTGCTGGGGACTATTCTGCGCCGAGTCGGTCAACGTCAGGCCATTGGGGGCGTTGACCTTTCCGGTGACCATCGGATGGAACACGACCTCGATCTTGCACGACCCGCTGGGTGCCAGCGGCGCGCCGGAGCATTTGTCACTTTGTATCGAGAAGGTCTCGGCGGCGACGATACTGCTAAAAGTGACAGCCGAGCTGGATTGGTTGGTGACAGTTACAATCAGCGGCGCACTGTCTTTAGTGGCGGTGACCTGGCCGAAGTCGTGCGTGTCAGGCTTGAGTTTCAGCAGGGCGCCGGAGTCCGCGCTGACGGCGGAATGACCGGCGACGATGGCCGCCACCAGGGCCAGGAGAATCGCAGCTAGCAACGATCCGGCCGAAAGGATCAATCTCGATTGTGACATATCGCCCTCCCCCGCGGACGCTCCGGGAAGGAGAGCGTCTTCGCCAAACCGTTAAGTATTGAAAACATACAAGTTGTACCAATCGCAATCAACGTCTTCGGTTGGCTGGCCGAAGAAGCAAGAACTACGTTGAGTTCTCCCCGTGTCCCACGAACCTTGGAGCTACTCGCTGCCTAATCGGTAATCCGCGTTTTCGCGCCATCGAAATCGTGAATCAAATCGTCAAGGCAGGTCGCGCTCGTGCGCAGAAGCTGTTAACAAGTAGTGGATGAGTCGACATTCCTCCGCGAATGGTTCTTCCCGCGATGCTCCCGCGCCCTCACGCGTCGTCGCCGTAGTTGTCGGAATTGAGACCTATCGAACCGCCGGTATCGACGCTGTGGCCGGCGTTCCGTACGCACGCGCCGACGCCGAAGACTTTGCCGCGGCACTGCGCGAGGCATTTTCCGAGATCGAAGTAGACGTTAAGCTTTTAGTTAACGAGAATGCTTCGCTGATCGGCTTGCAAGACAGCATCCGATTTCAGATCAACGCGCTGCGTGACAACGACCTGTTCGTATTCTATTACGCGGGCCACGGCTTTTGCGGCAAGGATGGCAACCGGCTGGCAGCTTGGGATATGAGCCGGCTGGAAATCACCGATACGACGCTGCTGCTGCGCAACGAGATTCTCGAGTCGTTGCGACGGCGCCCACATGCCGGCTCGCTGATATTCCTGGACGCCTGCGCGGCGGGACTTTCGGCTGTTCGCGGCGGCGAGATCGATGGTCTGGACGTAGCCGAAATTGAATCATCGCTCGACGGCGGCCGGAATTGCGGCGTATTTCTCTCGTGCTCGCCCGGCGAAAAGTCGTACGCGTCGGTAAAGCTAGGTCACGGCGTATGGACGAGCTTTCTGCTGCGCGCGATGCGCGGCGAGGCAGAAAACGCGTTGACGCCAGATCGGTGGCTAACCGATATCGGACTCCGTGACTGGCTGCGAATTGAGGTGCCCCGCTTCATAACCCGGGAACTGTCGGTGAGAGGCTCACAAACGCCGCACGCAATTCTCGACGAGCTCAGCATTTTCCGCATTCGTCAAATTCCGGAATCAAACGCCGCCGGCGCGTCACAACTCTCGGAACTGCCGCTGAAGAATTGCGACGAGTATTTGCATGGCGTCGAGACCGGCGCGATTCGTCAGATCGAAGGATTCAACAAGCGCAACAAACTGCCCACTCGTCTCGCCGATTCAGCGGATCGCTGGGTTCGACGGCTGCTGAGCGACCGGATCACGCGGGAAATGCAGGACCTTTACAGCATCTCGAAAGAGGCTTTGTCACTGAAGAGCCGCGACATGCGGATCGAAAGCGGCGACGGGCAGGGCGAGCTCGACGCTCCGATGTTCCGCTACTCGGTCGCAAGCAGTCAGAATCCGGCGAACTGCAAAGAATATTCGATTCAGCGCCGGCTGGTCTTGCGCGCGGGATGGACTGACAACCGCAGTGCGATTGAGTCGATCTTTGAGTCGCAGTTTCAGCGGATGGTGATCGAGATCGATTCTCGCGCGCTCGCCTACGCAGATATTGTCGACCGGCTTGAAGATGTGCAAGCCGCAAACGGAGGTTCGTTGCGAGAAGACATTGGTGCAAAGCGAGTCGCCTACAGCGCTCCAGACGGCGCCGAGTTCGTGATCGATCTTGGTCAAGGCCGGCTCGAAATGTCCTTCGGCGGCCGCAGCGGACTCGAGATTATCGACGCAGCGCGGAACTACAAACTGCAACTGACAGGACCGCCCAGCGCAATGCTCGCTCCCCCCGAGAGTTGACGAGCTCCCGTACGTTTCCGGCCGCCGGGCTTGCCCCGTGAAATAACCATATGCATAATCAACCAAAGAGTGATCATACGGCTACATGCCGCACTGGCTTTCCAAAGTCCTGACGCGCATCAGAGCGCTCGCGGCTACTCGGAACGTTCTGTTTACGCTAAAGGCCCTCAGAGAATTGGCCGGCCTGGATCTGGGCTTGGACGAAGAAGATGCATGCGAGGTGCTGGCTGAGTTGACGGCCGAGGATTCAGCCGGACGGGTGGCTTCGGCGACGACGGGCGAATGGATGTACCTTTTCAAGCCGCAGGTCTCCGAAACGATCCTCTATGTAAGGGTGATCCTGAGGAACATCTGCGTGGTGGTTTCATTTCATGAGGACGAGGACGGCAGCGATGAAGGCGGCGAGTAGCCGCACGGCTTCGAGGACGCACCGCGGTGTCGTCCTGCCCGAAGATGCTTGTCCGAATTGTGGGACGAAGATGTTGGAGAGGCGCGGCCGGCTGCATCTTCCAATCAACGGAGAAGAGATTTCGGTGCCGTCCGCGCAGTTCCTCCGCTGCCCAAAGGACGGCGAGATCGTTCTCCGATTCCTGGACTCCAAGCGGCTGCATGAGGACGCGATCGCGATCTACCGTAAGCGGCATGGACTTTTGTCCGCCGACGAGATCCGCGTGATCCGCGAACGCTTCGGCCTCACTCAGTCGAATCTGGCGCGCCTTCTGCGACTTGGCGCGAACACAGTGTCGCGTTGGGAGTCAGGCAGAAACGTCCAGACTGCCGCGATGGACATACTGCTGCGGCTCATCCGGGATTTGCCCGGCAGTATCGACTACCTGCGCAGCCACGCAGCGTGACCGCTTCCTGGCTAGCCCTTGCGGCGAGCTCTGTACCTTCTTATCAACGCATTTGTCGAACTGTCGTGCGCGAGTGCGGGTTCCTTCGGCGATTCCAGTTCTGGGATTATTTTTTGTGCTAGCACCTTGCCTAGCTCTACGCCCCATTGATCGAAGGAGTCTATGTTCCAGATTGTGCCTTGGGTGAAGACGCTGTGCTCGTATAGGGCTACTAGCTTGCCTAAGGTTTCGGGTGTTAGTTCGTCCGCTAAGATCACTGTCGAAGGCCTATTACCTTCGAAGACTCTGGCTGGCACTAGCCAATCGGGGGTGCCCTCGGCTTTTACTTGTTCCGGAGTTTTGCCGAATGCCAGGGCTTCGGCTTGGGCGAAGATGTTTGATAGGAGCAGGTCGTGATGGCGTCCGAGCGGGTTAAGGGCGCGGCAGAATCCTATGAAGTCGCATGGGATAAGTTTCGTGCCCTGGTGGATTAGCTGGTAGAAGGAATGCTGGCCGTTGGTGCCGGGCTCGCCCCAATAGATAGGTCCAGTTTGATAGTCGACAGGCGCGCCTTCTAAGGTTACGTGCTTGCCGTTCGATTCCATCGTTAGTTGTTGCAGGTAGGCGGGAAAGCGCTTGAGGTATTGCTCATAGGGCAGCACTGCGACAGTTTGCGCGCTGAAGAAGTCGTTGTACCAGACACCTAGCAGGCCCATCAGGACCGGCAGGTTGCGCGCGAACGGCGCGGTGCGGAAATGCTCATCGATCGCATGGAAGCCCGAGAGCATCGCGCGAAAATTGTCGGCGCCGACAGCAATCATCGTCGATAGGCCTATCGCCGAGTCCATCGAGTAGCGGCCGCCGACCCAATCCCAGAAGCCGAACATGTTTTTCGTGTCGATGCCGAACTTCGTCACTTCGGCGGCGTTGGTCGAGACCGCGACGAAATGCTTCGCGACCGCCTTTTCGTCGCCAAGCTTCGCCAGCGCCCATTCGCGCGCCGTGTGCGCGTTGGTCATCGTCTCGAGCGTGGTGAAAGTTTTCGACGAAATGATGAACAGCGTCTCGGCCGGGTCGAGGTCCCGGGAGGCCTCGGCGAAATCGGTGCCGTCAACGTTGGAGACGAAGCGGACGGTCAGGTTGCGGTCGCTGTAATGGCGGAGCGCCTCGTACGCCATCACCGGGCCGAGGTCGGATCCGCCGATCCCTATATTAATGATGTTGCGGATGCGCTTGCCGGTGTGGCCTTTCCACGAGCCGTCGCGGATGCGCGCGGAAAAGTCCGCCATGCGATCCAGCACCTCGTGGACCTTTGGCACCACGTCGTCACCATCGACGCCGATCGACACGCCGCGCGGCGCGCGCAGCGCAATATGCAGCACGGCGCGCTTCTCGGTGACGTTAATCTTGTCGCCACGGAACATCGCGTCGATGCGCCCGCGGAGTCCCACCTCGTCGGCCAGCGCCAGCAGCAGGCGGAGAGTCTCGTCGGTCACGCGATGCTTGGAATAGTCGAAGTAGAGGCCGGCGGCCTCGACCACCAGGCGCTCGCCGCGCTTGGGATCCTCGGCGAACATCGCGCGCAGGTGGCGGCTGTGAATCTCATTGTAGTGCGCTTGCAAGGCTTTCCACGCGGGGCGATTGGTTAGCGAAGTCGTTGATTCGGGCATGACGGACTCCTTCTGCGTCATCTCAATTCGACGGAATAAATTCCGTCCTGCTTCCGACAGGGGAAGAGAGACTTTGCGGGGCTAGCATTTGGAACATGATTAGTGCTGCGGGCACCAAGTAAAAAATCGAGCCGGGCACCCACATGATAGCGCCGGCGACGATTTGGTCGCCAAGGGGAGTGAAGCCCGCGATCCGCGGCGCGGTCGCATAGAAAGGATAAATCAGCCGATCGGAAAACATGAAGAGCGCGCTGAGGATGGTGTTCTGGCCGTCGGCCAGAAGCAGATACGGAATCATTGCCCATCGCGGCCAGCGCGGGGCTGACGGCCATGGCTGGATTACCGGGTACCAGAACATCAGGGCAGTGGTGAAGAAGCATGCGTGCTCGGCGACGTGCCATCCTTCAGATCTGAGCGCGAGCTGAAAGGTGTAGGGCAGGTGCCATCCCCAGGTCGCCGCAGAGAATGCGATCCAGCATACCAGCGGCTCTGAGAGCCACTGGTATGCGCGCCGGGTCGGCCGCGCGCGCAGCGCGCGCCCGACGATCTTCGCAGCGCGCGGCCGCAGGCCGCGCAACAGCGGTATCGCCGGCGCTCCTGCCAGCAGCAGCGCCGGCGATACCAGCATCAGGATCAGATGCTGCGTCATGTGCACCTGCAGCAGCAGGTCGTCGAGCGCCTCGAGCGGCGAGGCGATCGCGACCAGCAGCGTCGCGATGCCCGGCAAGGAACGACGCGAGCCGCCATGCGGCGAAGCGTCGCGGCATCTGGCGATGCAGCGCCGCGAAGCCGCGCGCGTAGAGCGCGGCGACTGCGAGCAGCATCGCGATCGTGAAAAGCGGCGGCGTCCACCCATCGATGGCGGTATGTATTGCCGAGTTCATTGCGATGACGCGGCGACGGCGGGGCGCGCCGAATCGCGCGCCGGCGGCTCACCCGCCGGATGCATCGTGGCCAGGAATGCGACCAGCGCGTTGACCTCCGCGGGCGTTAGATTCTTGCCGTAGGCCGGCATGTTGCCGCCACCTTGAATTATCTGCCGAACTATTTGATCGCGCGTGAGCCGCGTCGCGGTGTCATCGAGCGCGGGACCGCGCATCCCGCCCTGGCCTCCAAGCGAATGGCAGTTGCGACATTGCTTGCTCTGCACCAGCACTGCGCCTTGCAGTTCCAGCGGAGTGCGGCCCTTGACGTAATCGACGGGCGTCGGCGTCGCGCTCCACGCGTCCATCACCGGCGACCATGGCGAGAATGTCCCAAGCCAGGTGAGAGTGCCGACCAGCGTCACAACCAGGATCACGATCACGACTGAGAAAGGTCGTCGTCGCCAACTTTTCTCGCCGGTCCCGGAAATGAAAGGCAGTGCGAACAGCAGTGCGATGACGGCGACCGGACCGGTGAGCATCAGTACGGTTTCCGTCCACGGCGGTAATAATGCGAAAAGCGAGAATAGCCACAGAAAGAAGAAGTCGGGGCGCGGCACCGTCTGGATGATGGTCGGATCGGGCTGGCCGTTGGGACCGATCGGGCCTGCGACGGCGGCGACTACGAGGAGGCTCAATATAATGAGTCCGGCGAACACCAGGTCCTTTTGCGCCGCATATGGCATGAACGGCTCGCCGTCCTCGTGGACTAGCTCTTCATATTCCTTGATGTAGCTATTGCGTCTGACTATTCGACCCGGCATCGGCCATTCGTTAATGCCTAACCGCAATACTAAGTAGAGATGCAGTCCGACGAAGCCAATTAGTAGTGCCGGAATCACAAACACGTGCAATGCAAAGAAGCGCGACAGCGTTTCGCCGGCGATTATTGGTCCGCCGAGAATCAAGATCCACGACTTTGAAGCCGATGATCGGAGTGCGTCCCGCGATCGACGCGCCGATGCCGAGGCCCCAGTATGCGTTCTGATCGAAGCGCAACACCTGGCCAGTGAACGCCATGCCCAGCGTGCATAAAAGCAGCACGCAGCCTGCGACCCAGGTGAGTTCGCGCGGAAATTTGTAGGCGCCGAACAGGAAGACCTGGATCAGGTGGATGAACATCAGCGCGACCATGAAGTTGGAGCCCCAGCCGTGGAGCGCGCGCAGATACCATCCGAGCGGTTGGTGGTAATTTAAGTAGATCAAGCTGTCCCACGCGCGGTCGGCGGCAGGCGTATAGACCGTCGCAAGGCAGATGCCAGTGACTACTTGCAAAATGAACACGACCAGCGTCGCGCTGCCGAAGATGTACCACCAGCTCGCAGAAGTGCGCGGCACCGGATGCGCGGCGACGTCGGCGATCGTCTGTCCGAGTTGCAGACGCGCGTCGAGCCATCGCCCTATTGATTTGAGCAGGTCGGTCATGCGTTAGGATGGCCCAGTGTCGGCAGTTCGCCCGCGTAAATCCAAAGTTTGCCGGCCTCGACCTTGTATTTGTATTGATATAGCGGGCGCGGTGGAGGGCCCGAAGCATGCCTGCCGTCTGAGTAAAATACCCCGCCGTGACAGGGGCACATGAACAGTTCGGATTCGGCGAACCATCGAACCGGGCATCCAAGATGAGTGCAGTTGATCGCGAAGACCTGGAACTCATTGCCGTCGAGGTGTCGTACCCAGCATGGAATCTTGGCCGTCTCGCCGTCCCACGCTTTCTTGAACGGGTTTATATACTCGGCCAGCCTCGTCTGATGTTCCGGATACTCAGTCAGTGGTCCGAGCGATATCCAGTCGAGCCAGGTGAAGCGACGGGCGGGCGATAGTACATAGCCGACAATAGGTATTGCGAAAAGCGCAATAGCTATTGCATTAATGGCTATTCCAATACTAAATAGAAAATTGCGCCGTGTAGTCTTTTCAGTTTTGTTAGTATCCATTCAATTGCTCTGAGCCAGCGCCGGCGCAGGACGTTTGGATGCGAGCCACGCGACCACGTCAGAGACCTGTTCGGGCGTGAGTGGTTGTCCACTGACGTCGTGCTTCCAATCAGGATGGCCGATATCGGGGCGTCCCGCGATCACGATCGTCCGCAAGTACTGGTTGCCGATAAGCGACAGGTAAGAAGTATCCACGATAGAGCCGGCACTGCCGCCGCGGCCATCGAGACCGTGACACGACTGGCAGCTCGTCGCGTACACTTGCGCACCGCGACTCGAATCGCCGGCAGTGGAACTGGAGTAGGGCGGGGCGCCCTCAGCCGCTCCCGGAACGCCCGTCCAAGCTTTGCGGATGCCGGCGATCACAAGATCGATCTGGCGATCAGTCAGCGACCCGCCGGCACTTTGCGCGAACGGCGGCATCGCGGTGCCTGGGGATCCGTTGGCGATTACGCGATGCATCGAGGCATCGTCGATGATCGCGAGATACACGGGATTGTTCATCGCGATTGCGGCGCCGGACTTGCCGTCGGCGCCGTGGCATCCCGCACAATTCTCGCCGTACAACGTCGCGAAGTCGGTAACGTCGGAAGGTCGCAGCGGCAAGTCGGCCTGAGTCGGCCGGCCCGGAAGGGAATCGCATCCGGCGAGCAGGATTCCCGCGAACGATACTATCGCGAGAAACGATTTCAGGCTGCGCGAGTTCAACTTGATGCTCGTCAATCGCGTTTCTCAATGATGCCGGGCGCCTCAATGCCGGTGCGGACCGCGAATGGCAGATGCTGCATCGTATGCACGCGCTCGGTCAGGTTGACCACGAAACCCGCGACGGCGCCGAACGCGATTTGGCACAGAATGAACCATCGCCACTCGATTCGTGCGTCGAGCACAGGATTGATCACGCTCAGCGACGACCACAGCAGTCCGGTCCACAACAGCGGCGCAACGATCGCGGCCCACAACGCGGGGTAGCGCGGGAACATCGGCAGCATCACGCCGTAGAGCAGTCCGACCAGAATAGAAGCAGACGCGTGAATGATCAGCGCGACCACGAATGCTTGCGGAATGAACGACGAGAGCGTCGCGGTGTCGGCGTTGGCGAGATTCGCCATCGCAGTCGCGGCGAGAATGTTGACGGTGTACCAGGGACTGCCGTGCAGCGCGATTCCCTGCAACACGGCGAGCACTCCCATCGCGACGCCGCCCGCGATGCCACCTTTGATTCCGGCGGAGTATGGATAAATTTCGAGCGGGAGCACGGCGCGATTCCCCAACTCTCCGACTTGCAAATAGTCCACACCGATTTTCGCGGGAACTATGGCGACCACGGCGGGCTCGACGCGAACCGCCTCGCGATGCTCGACCGGAAGCACTTCACGAAACCATCCGACCGCGCCCGCTACGATGAGCACGAACCCGACCATGCTCACAGTGATGCTGGTGACCAGCCCGGCGGATGCGAGCGTCAAGCCCAGCGCAAAGATCATCGGCCACGCGGTCGCCGCGGGAGCTTCGATTACTCTGTCGGCGTTGTTCTCAATGGCCATTGCGTTAGTCTATCGCCCGACCACGTACACAGTTATGAATACTACTACCCACACCGCATCGACGAAGTGCCAATACCATGAGAGCACATCAGTCCGCTCGACGTGACGCTCGTTCATGTAACCGCACATAGTCAGAATCAGTACCAGGAGAATAAGCAGCAGCCCGACAGTAACGTGAAGCGCGTGCAGACCTACAAGTGAGTAATAGGTAGTCCCGAAAAGGTTGGTCCGAATCGTGAGACCCTCGTGGTAAATGAGGCGGTGCCATTCGAGCGCCGTGCCGATCATGAATTCGAGTCCGAGCGCAAAAGTGACGGCCCACCAGATAGCGAATGTGCGAATCGATCCGCTACGTAGCGCCCGAATCGCGACGACGATCGTGATGCTGCTCGAGAGCAGGCAAATCGTGTTGAGGATCGGAGGTGACAGGACGTCCTTCGGAAACGGCCCGGTCAGGCTTTTGCCGAGGTAGAAGATGTAAGCAACGACGAAGATCGAGAAGAATGCAGACTCGGTGAGGATCAATGCTAAAATACCGACGCGACCTCGTCGCGGCAGCGTTTCGCTCCACGGTATGCCCGCGACTGTGGTTGGTGCGGCAGCCATTATTCGTACTTCCAGTCCGGATCTTCCGGATGTTTCAGGTCCCACAATGGACGCCGACTTCGCACCACTGGCGGCTCCGTCGAAATTGTATTCCGGCGGCGGCGAGCTCGTCGACCATTCGAGCGTCCACGCATCCCACGGGTCATTGCCGGCCGCCTCGCCGGATCGCAGCGAGCGCACAATGTTAACCACTAAGATCAACACTGCGATGCCCTGCAGAAGCGCGCCGATCGATTCGATCAGGTTAAGCGTCTCGAGACCGCGGCCCGGCTGATAGGTATATATGCGTCGCGGCATCCCGCGCAGGCCCGCGAAGTGCATAGTATCGAAAGTCAGGTGGAAGCCGATCAGGAATAGCCAGAAATGCCACTTTCCAAGAGTCTCACTGAGCATTCGGCCAGTAGCCTTTGGGAACCAGTAGTATATAGCGGCGAATATCATGAAGACGATCGCACCGACTAGTACATAATGGAAATGTGCGACCACGAAGTAAGTATCTGTGACTTGCCAATCGAAGGGCGCGACGGCCAGCATGATTCCCGTCAGTCCCGCGATCAGAAACTGAAACAGGAACGCCAGGCTGAACAGCATCGGCACCCTGAAGCGAAGCTTCCCGCCCCAGATTGTGCCGATCCAATTGAAAATCTTGATGCCCGTCGGGACGCCCACCAGCATCGTCGAGGCCGCGAAAAACGAGTTGCCCGCCGGCGTCATGCCGACCGCGAACATGTGATGCGCCCACACGCTCAGGCTGATAAACGCGATCGCACACGACGCCGCGACCATCACGCTGTAGCCGAAAATTACCTTGCGCGAGAAGACCGGGATGATCTCCGACGCGAAGCCGAAGGCTGGGATGACGAGTATATAAACTTCCGGATGCCCGAAGATCCAGAAGAAGTGCTGCCACAGTATCGCCGATCCGCCGGCTTGAGTGTCGAAGAAGTGCGCGCCGAGAAAACGATCCAATAGTAACATCGCCTGCGCGGCCGAGAGTGGCGGCAGCGCGATCAGCATCATGAACGCGACCACCACCGCCAGCCATACCACCACCGGCATCTTGTTGAGCGTCATCCCTTCGCATCGCATGCAGAACGCACTGGTGATTATGTTGATCGCGGTCGCAGTCGTGCCGACACTAGTCAGAAATATACTCAGTATCCAATAGTCAGTACTGTTGCCGCGCGAGAACGGCAGCTCCGTCAGCGGTGCGTACGCGAACCATCCCACGTCGGGCGCGCTGCCCGCTCCGTAGAGACCGTCGCCGCCGATGTAACTGAAATACAGTAGTAGTGCGCCGAAGAACCACAACCAGAAGCCGAACGCGTTGAGCCGCGGGAACGCGAGATCGCGCGCGCCGATCATCAGCGGCACCAGGTAGTTGAAGAAGCCGGTGAGGATCGGCATCCCGACCAGGAAGATCATCGCCGTGCCATGCATCGTGAGCAGCCGATTGAACACCTCCGGCGGCACGATGCCCGCGTCGGGGATCGCGAGCTGAAGCCGAATCGTCATCGCTTGCAGTCCGGCGATCACCAAAAAAAACAGCCCGCCCGCGATGTACATGATCCCCAGCCGTTTGTGATCGACCGTGACCACCCATTCGTGAAGCTTGCCGAGGATTGGCAGCGATTCGACGTCGTCAGTCGTGCGCAGCGCGATTCCAGTGTCGATGCTTCCTGCCATGCCCGTCGCTCCCGATCAGCGCAACGTCGCCAGGTACGCGACGAGGTCGTCGAGGTCCTTGTCGCCGAGGTTCATCGCCGGCATCAGCGCGCCGGGTTTCATGACGCTGGGATCGCTCACCCACACCTTAAGATGGTCGCGAGTGTTCATCGCAACCCCCGCGCCGATCGTCTCGCGCGTCATCAGATGCGTCAGGTCGGGACCGAATCGCCCGTCCGCCGCCGTTCCGCGAATCGTATGACAGTTGACGCAGGCCGTGGACTCGAAGACCTCACGCCCATGCACCACCGACGCGTCGAGCGCCGGCGGCTGCTTTTGCGCGGCGACCCACTTGTCGAAATCCGCGCGCGGCTCGACGATCACCCGCAGCAGCATCATCGCATGCTCGGTCCCGCAGTACTCGGCGCACTGCCCGAGATAGGTTCCCGCCTCATGCGGATCGATCCACATCGAATTCTTTTTGTTGGGGATGACGTCAGTCTTGCCCGCCAGCCGCGGCACCCAGAAACTGTGCGCGACGTCGGCCGACTCGAGGTCGAGAAAGGTCGGCGTCGGACTCCTCGGATCGCTCAGCGGCACGTGAAGCTCGTTGGCCGTGACGATACCGTAGCCGGGGTAGCGGAACTCCCACCACCATTGATGCGCGATCACGTGGACGCTCAGCGCGTCGGGCGGCCGCACCGGCGCCTGCACCACATATATGGTACGGGCCGTTATCAGGATGAGCACCAATACAATGAGGACCGGGACCGTCGTCCACGCGAACTCGATCGGATTGCTGCCATAGACCTGCGGCGGCTCGCGGCCGTCGTCAGTCGGGCGCGCGCGAAAGCGCACAATACTGTAAGTCAGCAGCCCCGCGACGATCACGAAAGATCACCGCCGTGATCGAAATAACAAAAAACGCAACCGTGTTGATCTCATGCGCCGGCGTCGAGACCGCCGCGAACACGCTGCTCGGCGGAATCTTCGAATTCGACTCCTTCATCCCCCAATCGTCAGCAATCGCCGCGAGGGGACCACAGCCAGCCCCGCCAAGAACAACGGCAATAATCAACCACCAGCGCTGAACAAATGAGGACAAGTTTTCCGGATGCTCCTCAGACCGCCCCCCCGATGCGGCACCAAACTCGCAAGTCCCAATCAGCCCGGATGACTAGCACAAAACATTTTTAATGACTAAGCACTGAGAAAACCCGTGGGCATCTTCTCCGCAGAATCTTGAGCCGCGCGCGCCGGGCCCTTCTTTTCCCTCTCCCTGCCAGGGAGAGGATCGAAGGTGAGGGTCCGAATCCCGCGCGCGATTATTTTCGCGCGCGATTCGAGATTCCGCCCCGCGTTTGGTCGTTCTTTGGCTTACGCGATAGCAACTTTCGCTGCGGGCGGCTAGGATTTCGGGGATCGGAAAAAATCAAAAGGCGATGGACAAGCAGGTCGTATCAAGACAGCGCGTCTTGGACCACGGCGAGGTGTTGACTGGCCACCGCGAGGTCAGTGCCATGCTCGATCTGATTAAGCAGGAAACCGAGCGCATCGACTCCCGGTTCCTTGAACCGGCGTGCGGAAACGGAAACTTCCTGACCGCGATTCTGGAGCGGAAGCTCCGAGTCGTCGAAAACCGCTACGGCAAGTCGCAACTTGATTACGAACGCAATGCGATCCTCGCCGTGTCGTCGATCTACGGCATAGATATTCTGCAAGACAACGTTCAGCAATGCCGACACCGGCTTTTCGGCGTCTTTGAATGGGACTATAGCCGCCTGTTCAAGTACAAAGCGAAGAACAAATGCCGTGAAGCCGTCCGGTTCATCCTTGAGCGCAATATCGTTTGGGGCGACGCCCTGACGCTCAAAACCGTGGGGGACGAGCCGGAGCACATCGTCTTCTCGGAATGGTCGCCGGTCAACGGCAGCATGCTGAAGCGCCGCGACTTCACGTTCCGAGGTCTGCTAGCGCACGAGGGCATGAAGGAACTTCCGCTGTTTTCAGACCTCGGCGAAGACGTATTCATACCCCGTCCAGTGAAGGAGTATCCGCCGGCGCACTTTCTGGAGATCGCCAATGTTCAGCAGCAATAGCCATAACCCGGACGTGCTCACTTGTCTGGAAACTTAAGCAGTGACGAAGTCTTCACGCCGCCGCATTTGGCCAACCAGATTCTCGAAGTCTTCCGGCCAGCCTCTGGAGTGATCGGAGCGCTAAGTTTCTCGACCCTGATCGAAGTCGGGCGTGTTCTTACGGGAGATTGCCAAGCGCCTGGACGATGGGCTGGAGAAGCAGATTCCCGACCGACAGAAGCGAATGAATCACATCTTCCGGAACCAGCTCTACGGCGTTGCCATTACGGAATTGATCGCGCTGCTGTCCCGCCGCTCTGTGTATTGCTCCAAGACTGCCAACGGGAAAAGATCCCGTTTGCGAGACCTTCGACGACCCGCAAGGGAACATCCTATTCAAGCGCGTGGAACACACCTGGAAAAATGGACGCTGCGAGTTCTGCGGGGCAAACGAAGACAACTACGAGCGGGGCTCCGAACTGGAAACTCAGCGACCATTTATTTACACCGAAAATCTTAAGGAAATATTCAATATGAAATTCGATGTTATTGTCGGCAATCCGCCGTATCAATTGAGCGATGGAGGTTTCGGATGGAGCGCCTCGCCGATTTTATCAGACTTCCGTCCAGCAGGCCAAAAAACTTGCGCCGCGCTACCTCACAATGATCATTCCCTCGCGCTGGTTTGGGAGGGGGCAAGGGCCTGGACGAGTTCCGAAGCCAAATGCTGAACGACGATCACATTCGCAGATTGTGGATTTCGAAGACTCTTCAGAAATCTTTCCAGGAGTAAGTGTAGCTGGTGGAATATGTTATTTTTTATGGGAAAGAGATGAACAAAGGCCCGTGCGAAATAGTCAACATGACAGAATGGAGTCGAAGCGGCTTCCATCAGAACCCTGAATGAATTCAGTACGTTTATCAGGCATAGTCAAGCCCTTCCCATCATCCGAAAGATACTAGCTCGAAATGAGAGGCGGATGAGCGAGCAGGTGTCTGCTTATAAACCATTCGGGTTGCGCACCTATGTAAAGCCACAAAAGAAAGGCGACATTATCCTGCATTGGCAAAAAGGCGAAGGGCCTTTCAGGCGGAAAAATATTACAGTCGGGGTAGAGATGATTGACAAATGGAAGGTAATTTCGTCTCGCTCCGGACACTAACACGCAGGCAATCCGGGCACTGACGGCACACGAAGGGTTCTCGCAAAGACTGTCGTCTTACCTGGGCAACAATATGTACTGAAACATACCTAAGTAATCGGGGGCAGCGACCAAACACAGGAACAGGAACGACAACTTGTTCGGCGTATATGAAGACGCGCTTCTTCCGTTTTCTGATGTCGTTATTCATGTATTCCCACGGAATCACCAAGGACACCTATGCATTTATTCCTACCTTGGACATGACCAAGCGATGGAGATGAGTCACTATACGAACGCTACGGGCTAAACCGAGAGGAGATCGCGTTCATCGAGTCGAGAGCTGCCGATGGAGACGAACGGTGAATAGAGACTTTTTTCCGCCGCGACCTCCAGCCCGACACTGACTATTTTCTACGCCCTACTCGGAGACTAACTGTAGTGGCCGGACTGCTCAAGGTTGGTTACACCACGCGAACGGCGAGGGTGCGCCTCGGAGAGATTTACCCTATAAAAACGCCGGGCAAGCCTCTCTATCTACTTCATTTGGGAATAGTCTGCTATGCGGAACGACGGCACCGTATTCATGGACCATGAGGTCCATAGCTACCTCCAGGACATGGGCATCAAGAACCTGGTGGCGAATGGTTTCGGTGCACTGTTGATCAGGTGAAGGCCGCGATTATCGCCGTCAGAAACCGCGAGCTCAACGAAGACAAACCGTTCGCTCGATTTCAAGATGCGACCCGAACAGAAGAATGGCGGTGGAAAAGACTGCTGCCTATTTCGAGACCTTCAGAAAAAGAGAACTTAGGCAAGACTCCTCACTTTCTATGGAACGCGAAAATGCGGTTCGGCAAAACCTTTACCGCCTATCAGTTGGCCAAGAAAATGGGCTGGCGCAAGGTATTGGTGCTCACCTTCAAGCCAGCGGTGCAAAACGCTTGGGAAGAGGATTTGAAGTGCCACGTCGATTTCAAAGGCTGGCAATTTATTTCGCCGGGCGGCTTGTCCTATGAGGATGCGGATAAGAAAAAGCCGTTCGTCTGTTTCGGATCGTTTCAGGACTATTTGGGAAGAAACGCGAACACGCGCGGGATTAAGACCAAAAACGAATGGGTTCATACAACTAACTGGGATTGCGTAATACTCGACGAATACCACTACGGCGCTTGGCGCGAAAATGCCAAAGATTTGTTTGAAGCGGAAGATAGCAAGGAAATCAAATACGGAGAAGGTGAAGGGATTCAAGATTTCGATGAAGAAATTATGCCGATCACGACGGATGGCTATCTATACCTCTCCGGCACGCCGTTCCGGGCGATTGCGTCGGGCGAGTTCATCGAGGAGCAAATCTTTAACTGGACCTATTCGGATGAGCAGCGAGCCAAGCAGGAATGGAAAGGCCCTAACAACCCCTACGCCGCGCTCCCGCGCATGGTGTTATTGACCTATCAACTTCCGGATGCGATTCGCGATATAGCAAAGCAGGGCGAGTTTAACGAATTCGATCTCAACGTCTTCTTCTCTGCGGCCGGCGTCGGCGAGAATGCGAAGTTCACCTATCCGGACGAGGTTCAGAAGTGGCTGGATTTAATCCGTGGCGCCTTCATGGCGACTAGCGTGGATAGTCTGAAACTCGGAGCGCAAAAGCCGCCGATGCCGTTTTCGGATACGCGATTGCTGAATATCCTGTCGCACACGTTTTGGTTCTTGCCGAGCGTCGCCTCGTGTTATGCCATGCGGAATCTGCTGGCGAAAAAACAGAATCGCTTTTACCACGACTACCGGGTCGTTGTAGCTGCAGGAAGCGCCGCCGGGATGGGCGTGGCGGCCCTACCACCTGTACAGGAAGCCATGGACGATCCGCTGAAAACCAAGACCATTACTCTTTCATGCATGAAACTGATAACCGGCGTGACGGTCAGGCCGTGGACGGGCATCCTTATGCTACGCAACTCATCCAGCCCGGAGACATACTTTCAGGCAGCGTTTCGGGTGCAATCGCCTTGGACAGTCGCGAACCCAGACGGCACTTCGCCGAACCAGGAACAAATCATAAAAGAGGAGTGCTATGTCTTCGACTTCGCGCCAGATCGGGCGCTGCGGCAAATAGCCGACTACATTGTCGCCTGAACGTGAACGAGTCTAATCCCGAAAAGAAGGTGGAAGAGTTCATCAGCTTCCTGCCGGTTCTAGCCTATGACGGGAGTTCGATGAAACAGATTGACGCTGCCGGCGTCCTCGACATGGCGATGAGCGGGACAACGGCTACACTGCTGGCGCGACGCTGGGAAAGCGCGCTCCTTGTCAATGTTGATAACAACACTCTAAAGCGACTCATGGTCAACAAGGCAGCCATGGCCGCCCTGATGAGTATTGAGGGCTTCCGGAATCTGAATCAAGAAATCGAGACGATCATCAACAAGTCGGAAGCCGTGAAGAAGGCACGCAAGGAGGCCAATGACGAGGAGCTATCTGCCAAAGAGAAGAAGAAACTGAGTGAGGAGGAAAGAGAGTACAAGAGTCTGCGGAAGCAGGTTCAGGAAAAACTCGTCAAGTTCGCCACACGGATACCGGTCTTCATGTATCTGACCGACTACCGCGAGCGATGTCTGAAAGATGTCATTACGCAGCTGGAACCGGGTTTGTTCAAGAAGGTCACCGGGTTAACCGTGAAGGACTTTGAACTCCTTGTGAGCCTTGGGGTCTTCAACAGCGCGCTCATGAACGATGCTGTCTTCAAGTTCAAGCGATATGAGGATTCGAGTCTGAGTTATACGGGCATAGACAAGCATGAGGGCGAGGAGGTCGGCCTATACGATACGGTACTAACTCCGGATGAAGCCCAGAAAATCTTCGAGAATATTTCCCCAGGAAGATGATCGCCCTTCGCTTCGAGCCAGCGTTCGGCGTCGATTGCGGGAAAAGAACGGGATTCTTCGCTCCGCTCTAGAATGACACGAGAACAAGAAATGCGGCGCAGAATCTTTGAGTCGCGCGCCAAAAAAAGCTCGCGCTGTCATTCGGACCCTCACCTTCGATCCTGTCCCTGACAGGGCGAGGGGAAGATACGCGCCCCGCCCTCGGCTCCATCGCGCGACAACGGAGCGCAGAGAATCACTGGGTGCATGGGTCACCCCTGACAACCGTTGTCATCCCGCCATGCCATAATACTCAACATGACCACTTCACCCACTCTCACGTCGCACTACCTCGCGGAATCCGACCCTCGCCAGCATGCTTTCCCTCATTCACCAAACACCTCCGACGAGGAAATGGAGGAGAAAGAACATGTCAACCAAAATCTCCATCTCATTTCTAATTCAGAACGATGTTTGTTTCCCGCCAGTTCGCGACGGACGCTTGCGAGCGCCGCCACTAAGCCCCCGGCCGCTGAATCAGCCCTGAGTCAGTTCGAGTTCGCCGCGACGATTCCGCGATCGCCGCGCGGCAGGATCATCACTTCGGACATTTTCGTCTCAGGATCCAGCCGAATGAAGTACGCGGGGAAGCCGGTCTCGGCGACCGCCACGTTGGTGCGCGCGTCGCAGCCGCATCGCGCGACCATCGCGTCGTTGATTGTCGCGAGCCGGTCAAGGCTGAGCGCGGCGACCGGCAGATTCGCCTCATTGACCGCGAGGCTCAAGGTCGAGTCGCCCATCGCGACGCTGGACACCAGCGCGGTGCCGGAGACGGTCGCAGTCGCGACCACCCACTTGGTGAATAGAGTTTTGTTCATCTTCGCGACCGCTGGATGGCGCTTGCGAGCTGCGGCGATCGCGCCCCCGAGCGAATGCTTCTTCGCGGCGGAATCCGCGAACACCTGCGCGTCGGCTATCGTCCAGATTTCTTTCGACCATCGCGCCAGCATCACCGGATCGTACCCAGGCATCCTCTGATAGTCGGTCGCCGCGCGCTCGGCGTCGGCGAGATCATGTTCGGCCAGCGCCGCGTTAACTTCCTGCACATCGCGGTCGCGCTCGGCCGCGTCGATTTGCGCGATGATCGAGGCGCTGTCGCTGCCCGGCTCTTTCATCGCGTCGAGACACACGCCGCGCTGCTCGGCCAGCGTATATGTGGGCCGTCCAATCTTGAAATCTACCAGGCAGAGGTCGTCCTTGATCTCGCGCCGCTGGCTCTCGGTCAAATCTGAGTGCGCCGACAGAGCGACCAGTTCTTGACGCGCTGCCGGATAATTGGCGGCGGCGATTTGGCTGCGCGCAGTCGAGAGCGCCGACGGAGCGCATGCGGAGAGCGCGACTGCGAGCCCGATGGTGGCCAGCGCCTGGCCCGCAATTCGCAAGAACGGATGACGAGGAATTGAAGTGCGATTTTGGCCAAGCATGAGTCGATTATGCCAAAGGCGGCATCCGATTGACTACCCGAAAAGACGAGAGAGCGGACGCCGTGTCGGCGCTTGAGCCATGCGATGTACCGTGATGCGACAGGGCGGTCTCAGATTGGCCCGTACGATTTGCGGTGGGCGGCTACGCTGTCTTCGGCGTTCTGCTTTTGCTGGCACAAGTGGTGCACTTACCTCATTCACAAGGCACGCAGCTGAAAACTGGGCGAAACGGAAATCGAAGACCAAGCACAGAGGTTGTGTCGTAAACCAAGTCGATGCGGCAGGCAACACGATCGGCTCGGATCAACTCTTCGGTTGCGTGAACAAATCGATTGCGCTGACGAAACGCGCAAAGGAGGACATCTGTAATGAACTATATCAACAAGCTCATGGTTCGGGTCCGCGAGAGCAAGCAGGGACAGACGATGACTGAGTACGTGCTGATTATCGCGGCGATCGCGGTGGCCGGGTACATCGCGTATCAGGGCCTCGAAGGCGGAATCAACACGATCATCTCTAACGTGACGACCACCCTCAAGGGTGCATAGGCCGCTGGTTTTTCGCGAGCAGGGCGCGCGTGCGATCGAAAACAACGGCGCCCAGGAGGACATCGACGAATGAAGTATTTCAATCGATTCGTTAGTCGGGTCCGCGAAAGCCAGAAGGGTCAGACGATGACTGAGTATGTGCTGATTATCGCAGCGATCGCGGTGGCTGGCTACATCGCGTACCAGGGTCTCGAAGGCGGAATCAATTCGATTATCGCCAACGTGACTTCGACCCTGTCGGGTGCGTGAGAAAGAGTCCGCAATCCCGCGCGATCAAACGATGTCGCGGGTGAGCGGCGGGGACCAGGTACCCCGCCGCTCATATTCGGATCGCGGCGCGCGAAAGTGAGGAGACAAAGGTCGCGCGAAAGGAATCCTGGGCGCGCTGGGGAGCGCGTGAACCGCAGCAGGTCGCGTAAGAGAAAGGGGGCATAGATGAGACGACCGATAGTGTTCGTAGTCCTGGCCGCAATGGGCGCGGTGTTGGCCGCAATTGTGGTCTTTTCCGCTATTAGAAAACGCGAGACCGAAGTGCAGCGTGCGATGGCGCATACGGTCGAAGTGGTAGTTGCGGCCAACGACATACAGGTGGGCACCAAACTCGATTCCACCTCCGTCAAACTGATTCGATGGGCGCGTGACAGCGTTCCGCAGGGCGCCTTCACCGACCCGAATGCGGTTGCGGGCTCGTTCGCGAAAAGCGAGTTCGTCGCCAACGAACCGGTGGTCGCCAGCAAACTCTTCATGGGCCAAATGACCTCCGGCGTCATGCCGCTGCTGATTCCGGCCGGGATGCGCGCGATGTCGATGCCGGTGGACGAGGTCTCGGACATTGCCGGGTTCGTCGCGCCGCATACGCGGGTCGATATCCTCGTCGCGGTCGCAGGCACCGGCCCGGGCGAGCCGTCCTTCTCGCGCATCGTCTTGCAGAACATCGAAGTCCTGGCGGTCGCCCAGGAAATCGAACACGTCAAGGACCAGCCGGAAGTAGTGAAAGTCATCACCCTGTTGGTATCTCCCAGCGACGCCGAAAAACTTACCCTGGCGAGCCGCGAGGGACTGCTGCGCCTGGCGATGCGCAACTACAGCGACGGCAAAATCGTCGCGACCCGGGGAATCGGTCTGACCGACCTGCTGCATCAAGGCGGTCTGCCCGCTGCCTCAACCCTGCCCGTGATGCGAATCCAGCCGGCGCCGGCATTAACCGCGCGTCCAGCGCATGGACCGGCCGGTTTTCGAATCGAAGTGATGCGCGACGGCAAGTCGTCCGAGGCGATGTCGTTCGTCCATTCCGGCATGTCGTCACATCCTTCATTTGAAGCGGAAGCGCATCAGGATGCGCCTGCCGTTGCGGAACCGCCGCCGCCCGCGCCGCCGTCAATGCCGGACGCGCCGGAAGGGCCAGTGTCTTCAGCCAAGCCGGTGTGGTCCGCGGCCTTCGCCGCACCGCCGCCGAGTGCATTCGCCGCGGTTCGAAGAAATGCAATTGAAAGCCAGCCGCTGCCGGATGGCGCGCCGCAAAGGCCAGGTGATCGCGGGCTACGTGCCCGCGCCAAAGACTTATCAGGTTCCATGATCGCAGGTGGCAATAAGGGGAAAGCCATGAGGGGAAGCAAAAAAATAGACGCAAACATCCGGGATGCCGGCCGAATCGCGTGGCTGCTCGGTGCGGCCGGATTGATGCTGATCGTAAGCGCGGCAAACGCTCGGGCCCAGGCAAAAGATCCGGCCGAGCGAATACCGGTCTCGATCAACGCCGGCGAGACTTACGTGATCGGCGATATCAAGCCGGGGACCAAGCCCTCGTTTCAGGTTCAACAGAATCCGGGCGCCTTTGTCAGCTACGATTCGCCCCCGGGCAAACTCACGCTGCTGAGCGCTGGCGCGGGTCGCTGGATAGTTACCGTAATCAACAACTCGGATCGCGAAGTCAGCTACGACGTCAATGCGTTCGCGGTTGCCAAACCCGGCGCGCCGCTGACTCCCGGCAAGGCGCCGCCGTCGATCAGTGATGAGGGCCTGAGCGCGCGGCCGGGCGACGGCGCGTCAAACTCGACCTCCTCTGCGATGCCGGAGTTGGGAACCGTTTCGTCATTGCGCACCACGCCGTCGGCTGCAGCACCATACACGGCGGTCGTACCCGCCAAAGCGCCCGCCTCTTACGATGACGCCGCATGGAATGTGCCGCCGGCGCCGGACAAGGGATCGCAAACCTATGAGCCGCGCCAATCGGTTGCTCCGGAGGCGACCGGCGCCGCTCGCTATCGGAATGATCCGTCGGTGCTCGATGCGGGCCCTGGATACGGGGACGACAGCGTCTCGGGCGGAAAGCATTATCTGCCCGAGGAAGCCGTATCACTCATGATGGGCACCTCTGAGGTAATCGATTTTCAGCGGCGTATCACCAGAATTTCCGTCGCGGATTCCAAGATTGCCGACGTGCAGGTGATCGATCCGTTCCAGCTCAATCTGATTGCCCATCAGCCCGGCTTTACCACGCTCGCTATTTGGGATGCCGACGGCCACTACAACGAACGCACGGTCCGGGTTGACGCGAGCGGCAAACAGCAGGTGATGCTCAACACTATCGTGGCCGAACTCGACCGCACCGAGTTGGAGAATCAGGGAGTTAACCTGTCGGTCGCGCTCACCAAAATCGGTATCTCGTTGGTCGGTCTGCCGGGCGCGGTCGCAACCCCCTACAACGCGAGCAGCACTCTTCAGAGCTCGAGTTCGTCAGGATCGCTGGCAGGAACTACTACGCCGGGCGGAATCTTGCCCGGTCCCGGCCAGCTGATTCCGCTCCTGCTGTCGTCGAATCTGACCTACGGGCTATCTGCGGGAAACTCGAACATTCAATGGCAAGGATTTTTCCAGTTTCTCGAAGCGCACAACCTCGGCAAAGTTCTCGCGGAGCCGCATTTGCTGGCGAACTCCGGTGAAAAAGCCAAGTTCCTGTCGGGCGGCGAGATCCCAATCGTAATTGCCCAGGCGCTGAACTCAACTATCGTCTTCAAAACCTTCGGCACCTCGGTCGAGTTTATTCCGACCGTTGTAGGCCGTGACGATATCGAGCTGCTGGTAAAACCCGAGGTTTCTGAACCGGATTACACTCACGGCGTCCAGCTATTCGGGTTCACGGTTCCGGCCTTCGTCACCCGGCGGGCTGAGACGATGGCGCGGCTTAAGGACCGTCAGACGCTCATCATCGCGGGACTGATCCTTCATGAAAAAGTCTCTCAAGTGCAGAAGGTGCCTTACCTCGGAGACATCCCCTACCTAGCCGGTCTTTTTCGCAACACCTATTGGTCGAACAAGGAAACCGACCTCGTTATGAGCGTGACGCCCGAGATAGTCCGGCCGCTGCCTCCGAGCGGTCAGGTGTACCTGCCGACCGGCCGCAGCGATTTAACTCAAGGCGAAATCACGACCCAGAGACTCGAGCCGGCGGATGCGGCCAGGCCGCGCTTTTAGGTAGATGCGCAGGAGAATGATTCAGTGCCGTTAAACGGATCAAAGGGTGAGGGTCGTCGCAGCACGATGAAAGTCATGCTGGTCGGCGAGCCCGGCGAGCTGCGGGTTCAGCTCAAAACGGTTCTGGCAGCGTTGACTGAGCCGCAACTCGAAATCGTCGAGGGCGAGGCCGCCACTGCCGCTAATCTTTCGGAGAATGCCACCACGCCACCGGACGCAACCCTCGTGATGGTGAATGGCAACGAGGACGCGGCCCTGAGCTTTCTGCAAAGTCAATCGCTTCATTCGCCGCGTCCGACTCTGCTCGCGCTGCTGAGCGCGCGCTCGCCCGGCGTGATGAAGCGGGCGCTGCGCTCGGGCGCCGACGAAATCCTGTTCATGCCGCTTGACCCGGGAGAGGCGACCCGCGCCTTGCTGAAAGTGAGCGAAGCGCGCTGGCGCACCGAGCGCCGCGAAGGTGGTATCGTGATTTCCGTCACCAGCCTGGTCGGTGGAGTCGGCGTTACCTCGTTGGCCGCCGACCTCGCGTTGGCGCTGCAGTCGTTACATCAGCGGGTAGCGTTGATCGATCTCGATCTTCAGACCGGAGGCCTCGCGGTCTTCCTGAACCTCGATCCGGAAGTGACGATCATGCCGCTGGTGCGCCTCGAGCATAAACTCGACTCGATCCAGCTCGAATCCGCCTTGACCAAGCATCCGTCGGGTGTCTGCCTGCTCGCCGCACCCAAGCGAATCGAGGAAGGCGAACTGGTTTCCGATCTCACAGTAGGCACGGTGCTCGACCTGACGCGTCAGTTGTTCGACTACGTGATCGTCGATTGCGGCGATCACGTTGACGAAAACGGAGTCGCGGCATGGGAGCGATCCGAGCATCTCTTTTACGTCCTGAATCAATCGATCGCGGCGGCGCGCTCCGCATGGCGCTTCATCGATCTGTTCGAGCGGCTGGGCCTGACTACGCTCGAGCCGCATTTTGTTCTCGATCGCTACAATCCGTCTCATCCGCTGACCGAGAAGGCCATCGAAACCACTCTCGGCAAACCTATCTACGCCAGGATTCCGGCGGACGACCGGACTTTTGAAACTATCGAGCTGAAGGCGCAGGACCTTTTTACGGTGGCGCCTAACTCTGCGGTAGCACGCGCGATGCTGGATCTCGCGGCGCTTGTGATGCCGCGGGGAGAACCGGTCGCGATGCAGGAAACCTTCATGTCGCGGCTCAAATCCGCCTTCACGCATTGAAGCACATGTTTTTAAGCTAGCGAGGTATGTATTGATGGGACTGAGTGACAGGCTTTCGAACGCCACCAAGGGCGCACGCCCGCCTGAGAACGCGAGCGCCAGTGGCTCCCTGATTGGCGCAACCGTGCGGCGGCGCAAGGACGCGATTGCCGATAGCTCGCGCCGCCTGAAGGTCAAGGTTCATAACAAACTGTTCGAGACTATCGACGTCTCCAAGCTCGAGACCTTCGAGCCCGCAATGGTCTCGAGCAAAGTCACTGCCGCTATCAACGACATTCTTAATGAAGACGGCCGCCTGCTGACCGACGCCGACCGCAACCGGCTGGTCGAGGAACTCAAGAACGAGCTGCTCGGCCTTGGGCCGCTCGAGCCGTTGCTCCGCGACGACGAAATCACCGACATCCTGGTCAACGGCCACAACCAGGTTTACGTCGAGAAGCGCGGCAAGCTGCACGCCACCGACGTGGTATTCCAGGACGATGCGCATCTGATGCTCATTATCGATCGCATCGTCTCTCGCGTAGGCCGGAGGGTGGATGAATCTTCGCCGATGGTCGATGCGCGCTTGCCCGACGGATCGCGTATCAACGCGATCATTCCGCCGCTGGCGCTTGACGGGCCGGCCTTGTCAATCCGGCGTTTCGGCAAGCATCGCTTCGATATCGGTGCGCTGGTCGAAAAAGACGCGCTCACGTGGGACCTGGTCGAGTTTCTGCTCGCCGTCGTGCGCGCGCGCCTGAACGTGATCGTCTGCGGCGGTACCGGCTCGGGCAAGACCACGATGCTCAATTGCCTGTCCGCGTTCGTTCCCGAGGACGAGCGTATCGTTACTATCGAGGATTCGGCCGAGCTTTCGCTGCAACAGCCTCACGTCGTGCGGCTCGAGACGCGCCCCTCCAATCTCGAAGGACGCGGCGAAGTCACGCAGCGCGACCTGGTCAAGAACTGTCTCCGTATGCGCCCCGACCGAATCGTGGTCGGCGAGGTCCGCGGCGCCGAGGTCTTCGACATGTTGCAGGCGATGTCCACCGGCCACGACGGTTCAATCGCGACCATCCATGCCAACAGCCCGCGCGAATGTCTGGGGCGGCTCGAGATGATGATGCTGCTGTCGGGCGTCTCGATTCCTCAGCGCGCGATGCGCCAGCAGATTGCGTCGGCCATCAACATCATTGTTCACGTCAGCCGGCTGTCCGACGGCTCGCGCAAGGTCCTGAAAATTTCCGAGATCAGCGGAATGGAAGGCGAGATGATAATGATGCAGGACTTGTTCGAATTCGTCCGTGCCGAAACCACCGTCGCAGGAAAAATCAACGGCAGTTTTCAATCCACCGGGATCCGCTCCGCTTACACGCAGCGCCTCGAAACGGCCGGCTACAAAACCGAATCGAAGGTCATCAAGACGGCGGCGCGATGAACCGCGACGATCTGCTGATGCCAGTCGCTGTCGCCGGCCTGGTGCTGGTGGCCTGCGCGCTTTGGTTCGTGCGCCGCGGCTCGCGCCCGAGCGTCAGCCGCACCGTGATGCGCCGTATGTCGCGTCCCGATCTGGTGGTGGAAGGGGGTATCATCAAGACCGATCAGCGCCTGACCGGGCGCGAATTCCTGAGCTGGTTCTATCGCCTGCATCTGCTGCAAAAGCTCGAAGAAAATCTCTGGCAAGCGGGAATCTACGCGCGTATCGCGGACATCTTGCTGGTTATCCTGCTGCTGTTCACCGCCGGTCTGTTTGCCGGCCAGGCGATTTGGGGACGCGTGCTCATCTCGCTCGGCATCGGCGCGGCGATGGCCAGCTTGCCGATCATATATATCAGGGTGCGCAGGCAGCGGCGCCTGAAAGCATTCGCAAAGCAACTGCCATACGCTCTCGACTTGATCAAATCGTCGCTGGAAGCCGGACACACCTTGCTCCGCGGATTACAGGTCGTAGTGTCGGAGTTCTCCGAGCCCATCAGCATCGAATTCCGCTCCGCTATCGAACAGAGCCGCCTGGGACTGCCGCTGCCGCGCGCGCTGGAAGAGATGCTCAAGCGGGTGCCGCAGGACGACCTTCGCCTGCTGGTGGTAGCGGTGCGCGTGCAATCGGAAGTAGGCAGTTCGCTCGCGATCATACTTGGACGCTTGTCGGAAATAGTGCGTACCCGCCAACGGCTGCAGCAGCAGATCAAGGCGCTCACGGCCCAATCCAAGATGAGCGGGATCCTGGTCGGCTTTCTGCCGATCGTGATGCTGGCTGCGTTCAGTGTGATTCAGCCGAGCTACACCAACACACTTTTTTTCGATCCGACCGGCCAGAAGATCCTGGAAGTTGCCGCCGTGCTCGACGCGTTGGCGTTCCTCTCAATTCGCAAGCTGCTGAAAGTGAAGTACTGAGGAGCATCCGATGCCGGCAACCTACGCAAGTCTGACAGTGCTGCTCTTGTTTGGCGCAGTCTCGGTCGCGATCTACGCCGCCATCTACGGGATCAACCGACCATTTGACGATCGCATCGCCGACATGGGGGTCAAGATGCGCGTCGCCTACGGCAATCCCGAGAATCTGGACATGGACTCCGACTCATTCGCGAACTCGCTCTTCCGCTGGGTCGCCAAGCATCTTCCCGAACCCGCGGTAGATTCTCCCGAGCGTGAAAAGTTATCGCAGACTCTGGTCCGGGCAGGCTTTCGCGGGCCGACTGCCGTCAGCACCTTTCATTTTGTCCGCCTCGCATCGACGGCGGGACTCGCGATCGCTGCGATGGTGGTCGCGATCGTTTTTGGCTTCCACGGGTTCAAACCGCTGATAGCGATGCTCGTCGGCGCCGGCGTCGGCGCTTTCGCACCGAGCTACTACATTGGCCGCAAAGCCAGGAACCGTCGCGACCTGATCGCCAGTCAACTTTCCGACGTTTTAGACCTACTGGTAGTTTGCGTTGAAGCCGGTCTCGGGCTCAGCGAGGCGATCAAGATTGTCGGTTCCGAAACCGCGCGCCAAAAGCAGGAAATCGGCGCCGAACTGGCGATGGTTTCCGGCGAGCTCTCCGCCGGCAGCTCGCTTGGTCAGGCATTGAAGAGCTTCGCCGAACGCACCAACGTCGAAGACATCAAGCCGCTGGCCGCCACTCTTGTGCAAAGCGAAAAGCTGGGCGCGCAAATCGGTCCCGCCCTGCGCTCGATCTCGGACACGATGCGCACCACTCGCCGCCTGCGCGCCGAAGAAGCCGCGGCCAAAACCACCGTCAAGATTCTGTTCCCGCTCGTCCTGTTCATTTTGCCCGCCATGATGAGCGTGATCGTCGGCCCGGCGATGATTCAGATCATGCGCGCGCTTACCAGCGTCAAAACGCAATAGCACCGCTCGCTCTTGACGCGGACAGGTCGGCACAATACCGATCGATCATGGCTGACTCGGAACCGCGCACGCGCGCGCTGGAATTGTGGAACGAAGCGATGCGCTTTCACATGAACCACGATCTCGAGCGCGCGGTCGAGCTCTACACCAAATCGATCGAAGTCTTTCCCACCGCCGAGGCTTACACCTTTCGCGGATGGGCGTTCGAGGGCATGGGCCGTATCGACGACGCGATCGCGGAATGCCGCCGCGCCATCGAAGTCGATCCCGGGTTTGGCAATCCGTACAACGATATCGGCGCCTACCTGATCGCCAAGGGCGATCTCGACGACGCGATCCCGTGGCTTGAGAAAGCCAAGGTCGCGCCGCGCTACGATCCGCGGCATTACCCATTCATGAACCTAGGCCGCATCTATGCTGCGAAGGGGATGGTGAAGCGGGCGATCGACGAAATCGAGGGTGCACTCGCACTCGCCCCCGGCGATCCGGCTTGTGAATCGATGCTCGCGCAACTTCGCGGCCTTTTGAATTGAACCTGGTCAATTGTAGTGATTGAAGTCGGACAGATGGCGCCTGATTTCGCGCTCGCCGCACACGACGGCGCGCTTTTTTCTCTGAAGAGTCTTCAAGGCGCCAAAGTGCTCTTGTGGTTCTTCGTCGAGGCCAACACGCCCGACTGCACGCTCGAAGGACGCGGCTTTCGCGACCATCAATCGTACTTTGACGAAAACAACATCCGCGTCATCGGCGTCAGCTTCGACTCACCCGAAGACAATGCGGCCTTCGCCCGGCGCCACGAATTCGGATTCCCGCTGTTGAGCGACGCAGATCACTCCGTCGCGATTGCATACGGGGCTTGTTCGGATGCGCACGCGAGATATCCCGACCGCGTAAGCTTCCTTATCGACGAGCACGGCGTCGTCGAACGCGTGTACGATCAGGTTGATCCTCGCGACCATCCTGCGCGCGTACTGGCCGACGTGCTGGGGGTCTGACGATGGCGCGTCTTTCCATGAAGGTGCGCGCCGTGATCTTCGATCTCGACGAAACCCTGATCGAAGAAGAGACCTCCAACGACGCGTCCGCGCTCGCCGCCGGCGAAATCGCAACCAGTCGTCACGGCGTCGATCGCGTCGCGCTGCTGACTGCTTTGCGCAAGCGCTCGCGTGAGCTGTTTCTCGCAGGCCCGCTGATCGACTACTGCCGGGATATCGGCATCAGCGCGCGCGAAGCACTATGGGGTTCATTCGCCGGCAACGATCCCTCGCTCGTGAAGCTTCGCGATTGGATGCCCACGTACCGGTTGCGATCGTGGACGGCCGCTTTGACCGAAGTCGGCATCGACGATCCGACGCTCGCCGCCGAGATCGCGGAATTTTTCGCGAACGATCGAAGCCGCCGCCACGTCGTGTTTGCCGAGTCGGAGCAGGTCCTGCATCAGTTGAAGAAAAATTTCCGCCTCGCGTTGATCACCAACGGCGCGCCCGATATCCAGGGGACCAAGATTGACGGTTCAAACCTCGCGAGCTTTTTCGAAACGATCATAATCTCGGGCGATCACGGATTCGGGAAACCCGACCTCCGAATTTTTCAATTGGCGTTGCGGCGGCTGGAAGTCGCAGCGCACGACGCGGTGATGGTAGGTGACAGTCTCAATCGCGACGTCGCCGGCGCTCGCGACGCCGGCATCCGCACCATCTGGGTCAATCGTTACCAGCGTACGCTCACGGCGAGTCATCCAATCCCCGATATCGAGCTCACCGACCTGCGCGAATTGCCGGCACTCTTGACGCCCGCCTAATAGCCGGCATCCGAACAGCGGCAAACCGATGTCGCATCGCAGGCACCTTCTGCCATCGAAATGCCGCGTCCTCCGCCGCATTCGGTCACTTGCGCGGTTGTGCCTAATGCAGACAACCGTTCAGCGAGTGTTCCGTTTCCGCAAAACTGGCCCATCCTTTGCTCTAAAGACTGCTATTGACCTGCCATAGCAGGCCCAAAGCGCAGCCCGATCGCGAAGGCCGCACAATAAGGAGAATGGTGCAGCACGAGGACACTAAACCGCCCCCCGGATCTCAGTCTGCCAACGGCGACGGGGCAAGCGAGATGGTGTCGTTGAGCAGCCTCGTGCACAGCGCCGATCGGCTCGGCGGGATGGTGGTGCGTTCGGCGCAGGTGCGCAAGGTCCTGAAGTCGGTCTCGCAACTGAGCCCGTACAAGGCGACCGTGCTGATCTCGGGCGAATCGGGAACCGGCAAGGAGCTGATCGCGCGCGCACTCCATACGCTGGGGCCGGTTCCGAACGGTCCGTTCGTGACGCTGAATTGTTCCAACCTGGTCGAATCGCTGGCCGAATCGCAGTTATTCGGTCACGTGCGTGGCGCCTTTACCGACGCGCGGGACGAGTCGCAGGGATACTTCCGCTCGGCGAATGGTGGCACGCTGTTTCTGGACGAGATCGGCGAGTTGCCGCTCAAGCTGCAGCCCAAGTTGTTGCGCTCGGTCGAGACCCACGAGGTTCAGCCGGTCGGCTCGTCGCATTGCTACAAGGTTAATCTGCGGCTGGTCGCGGCGACTAATCGCGACTTGCGCGCGATGGTCAAAGCGGGGACGTTTCGCGACGATCTCTACTTCCGCATGAGTGCGGCGGCGATTTTTATTCCGCCGCTGCGCGAACGGCGCGAAGCAATCCCGGCGTTCATCGGATATTTCATCGAACAATACAACGGCCTGTTCGGCAAAGACGTCTCGGAGATTTCCCGCGCCGCTATCGACCTGCTATGCGCCTATCAATGGCCGGGTAACGTCCGCGAACTCTCCAACGCGATCGAAAGCGCGGTTATCTTGAGCGAGAACAAGCGCATCGTCTTGTCCGATCTCCCCGAACCGGTGGTTGACGGAACCGGCGCTGAGTTGTTGAACCCGAATGCCGAGCCGACCGCCAATGGTCACGAGACTGCGCCGGTCGCGCCTCATCCGCCGCAGGTAGATTTCGGCTCCGAGCCGCTCGGCTTTCTGCTCGACGACGTCATCAAGAAGACCTTGGTGCGCTCGCTCGAAGAGACCGAAGGAAATCGACGCCGTGCCGCCGATTTGCTTGGCGTCTCACGCTCGACGCTCTACCGGATGCTGACCCGCTACGGCATTGCCGAGAATCCGCACCGCCTACAAATTCAGCCAACTCTTTGATTCTCTGGTTCCTCGCTGCTGGCAAACTCTGGTTGCTTTGATAAGAATTCGGTCCTGATGGCGACGCGTGCACGGTTCATCGCGGCAATTGCCGCACTCGTGATTTTCTTCGAAGTCTCTCGCGTGAGTGCTGCATCGCCGCCACCGGAACTGGTCAACCTGGAACGTCAGGTGTCGCTCGAATTGGCTCACGTGCGCGACAGCGGACCTACCGATCCCGATAAACGCAAGCAGCTCTTCGACGCCAGCAATTTGGAGCAGAAGGGCGAGGCGGCGATCAAATCCGGCGACTACAAATCCGCCGAGGACAGCCTGCTCCGGGCGCGCGCGATCCTGCGCCAACTTTCTGACTGATCGGTGAACGGCCGACGCGCATTCATCGCGCGTGCTCGTTCTGGTAAGTTCTAGATTGCGAGTTCTTAATGAGTGGTTCGGACCAAATCTGGGCTGAAGCATTGCGCACGCTGGAGCGTGGGCAGCGGTTCGCCTTGGCGACGGTCGTCAATGTTCGCGGCTCTACGCCGCGTGAAGTCGGCGCCAAGATGATCGTGCGCTCCGACGGCCAGTTCGGCACTATCGGCGGCGGATGCGGCGAAGCGGAGGTCTTTCGAAAAGCTCGAGTATTACTTGAAGAAAATGGCGAGACCGGCGCGCGCCTCGCCGAGGTCGATCTCACTGGCGATTTCGATCAGCGCGAAATAGGCACCTGCGGCGGAATCATGGACGTCTTCGTCGACTTGTGGTCGCCCGCCCGCGATTTGGGAATCGCGCGCAAACTTGCCGACGCCAGCGATCGCAGTGCACCCGGTGCTCTGTTGACGGTGGTCGATTCCGGTTCGCGATCGGAACTGCCGCAGGGGTCGCGGACCTTCATCGATCCCCGTGATACCGTCGCGCGCGATTCGGGACCGATCAATCTGGCCGCCGCCGGTTTCGCGCAAATCGTAGAGCGCACGACCGATGCTATTCCGACTCTGCTCGAAGTCGATAGTGCCGGCGGACTGCAAGCCATCACGCACCTCGAGCCGAACGGGGGTGTGCGCCTGTTTGTCGATCCGATCGTCGGTGCGCAACGCCTGATAATCGTCGGCGCCGGTCACATCGCGGTGCCGTTGTGCGCGCTCGGCACGATGCTCGGGTTTCACGTCACCGTGATCGACGATCGCGCGTCGTTTGCCAACCGCGAGCGCTTTCCGGAGGCGGACGAAATAATCGTCAAGCCTTTCAAGGAAGCGATCGATTCGCTGGCACTCGACGGCCACTGCTACCTGGTGTCCGTCACGCGCGGTCATTCGTTCGACGAGGAAGTTGTGCGCGCAGCACTGATGCAGCCGTGCGGATTCGTCGGGATGATCGGTTCTCGACGCCGGGTGAAGGCGACGCTGGAACGACTCGGCGCGAGCGGTGTCCCCAAAGAGCGACTAGCCGACGTTCACGCGCCGCTCGGCGTCGCGATCGGTGGCGAGACCCCTGAGGAAATCGCAATTTCGATCATCGCCGAAATTATCCGCGAGCGCCGCACCGAAGAGCGCGACGAATTCACGCTGGGCGTGCGCTTCGGCAATCTCAAGCGCTCGAAGTAGCAAACGATGCATAGCGGTCTCGACGGAATCATACTGGCGGCCGGTGAGTCGCGCCGGATGGGCTATCCCAAGCCCCTCCTGAAGATCGGCGACCGAACTTTCATCGAACAGATAGCAGGGACGATCCTCAAGGTGGTGCCGCGGCTGGTGATTGTTCTCGGCGCTCATAGCGATCGCGTGCGCGCCGCGATTCCGCACGACGACCGTATCGCGATTGTTGAGAATCCCAACTATGCGCGTGGACAACTCTCGTCGTTGAAGGTCGGCCTCAACGCGATTCAGCCGCATGCGGCTGGCGCACTGGTGCATCTCGGAGACCATCCGATGGTTCGGGCGGAAACGTTTCAGGCGATGGTCAATTGCTACGCTGAAACCGGCAAGCCGATTGTGATCGCGCGCCACAACGGCCGCCGCGGCCATCCGGTTATTTTCGACCGCGAACTATTCGTAGAACTACAATCCTGTCCGGAAGAAGAGGGCGCCCGCCACATAGTGAATGCGGACCCGACGCGCGTGGCCTACGTCGACTCGGACGACCCTGGAATCAATCTCGACCTCGACACCCCCGCCGACCTGGCACGCGCTGGCTTGCCGCCGCCGACGCGATGAGTTTCCGCAGCGCGAGCGGAAAACCGTCGAGAAGACATATAGAATTGTTTCGGACGTGATCCATCAAGCGTACATCGGGCGAAAACCTGTAACCGTTATCGAGTCAGTGCGTATTAATAAACAGTTATGTGGGGTCGCTCGGCGCCTGGCGGGGCAGGGTAGAGTTTGAGCGACAAACCCGACGAGGAATTGATAGCCGAAGTCCTCGGCGGTCAGAAAGAGGCTTTCGCCGAGTTGGCCGGGCGGCATCGGCCACGCGTGGAGCGGTTATGCAGGCGATTTTTTTCGGACGAAGAAATGGCGCGCGATATCGCGCAGGAAAGCTTCATCCGGGCCTACACCGCGCTGGCGTCGTATCGAGCGGAGATGCCATTTGGCGGATGGCTGCGAGCGATCGTCGTGAATCTGTGTTACGACGAGTTGCGCCGGCGCCGGAGGCGTCCCGAAGAATTGGTCGGCGATTTCAGCGCGCCGGAAGTGCAATGGATGCAGACGGCGAACGTCGCGTCGCCGGAGGATATCGTGGGTGAGGCCGAAGAGCGGCGCGAGGCTTACGATTTGGCCCATCGGCTGCTCGACACGCTCAAGCCCGATGACCGGATGGTGATGGTGCTCAAAGAAAGTGAAGACTTAAGCGTCAGCGAAATCGCACAGACGCTTGGATGGAGTGAAGCTAAGGTAAAAATTCGCGCGTTCCGCGCACGGCAGGCGCTGCGCAAGCAGGCCGAGCGGATGCTGGCGGCGGGACGCAACAGGTAATAGCAATGAATTGTTTTGAAGCAAGACAGGAATTTCCCGCGCTGTGGCGCAAGAGGGCGACCGCCGAGCGTCGCGCCGATCTGCTGGCGCATCTCAAGGGATGCGACAAGTGCGATCATGCGTTTCGCATCTTCGCGCTGACTGCGCCGGTGTTGTATGGCGACATGGAACAGCCGGCGTCGCGAGTATCGATGCCCGCACGTCGCGAATTTTCGCTGGCGGACCGGCCGCGCCGATTTGCCTCGGTGTCGCGCGAGGTGTCGCGACGGAATCGATGGCTTCCGATGGCGGCGGCTGCTGCGATCTTTGTGTTCGCTACCAGTGCGGCCTATCTTTCAACGCGCGCGCCGAATGAATCTCTCGGCGAAGCGCTCTCGGCCCCAGAGCTGAGCTTGAATCCCGAAACCGCGGGAGATCCTTTGGCGCCGGAGATGCCTCTGACAGAGAGCGATCTTGCCAGCTAAGTCGAATATCTGGTTCAGCCTCGTCGTTGGAATCTCGTGCCTTCTGATCGGCTTCGCCCTCAGCACCATGGCGTATCGCGAGCACTATCTGCACGTGCCGGGCTCCGGGTTGATCGAGCGAATGAATCTCGAGCTGAATCTGACGCCCGCGCAGCGCGATCAAATCGGCGACATCCTGCGCGATACGCGGTTCAAGGTGATGAAGGCGCGCCAGGATTTTGACCATTCGCGCCATAATCTGTTCTGGCAGGGTCTAAGCCAGGTTCGCGGCGTGCTGACGCCTGATCAGCAGAAGATATTCGATCGCGACTTCACGCATCCGTCGGATTATCACGAGCACGAAGGGCATTACGGCCACGACGGCGACGATCACGAAGGCGCGCCGCCACCAGCGTCTAAGTAAGTTGCGCGCGCTTATGCCTCGAGTGTCTTGAATGGCGAGTCAGCCGATGACTCCGGCCTGCTCGCGAAGATTTCGTCTGCGCATGTAGCGGCGGCGCTGCGGCGGCCGCAATTGATCCAGTAGTTGCGCTGGACACTGTCGCAGAAGGCGCCGGCGCCGAATCCGGAGTTCCGGTTTCGGTTGACGCTACGGAAGTTGATGGCTGGGTATCCAGCGTTTTGGACGCGACCGGCAAACTTACGGCGCGATTCCGGTAGGCTGTGCGCATCGATCCAATTCCCCACGCGATGCACGGCAGCAGGATTGCTCCGATTACCGTCGCCACCGCAACCTGCCGCCATTTCTGAAGAGCCTTGGCGTACGCACTTGCAGCCGGCGTCTCGACTACTATTTCGTTCTCGGCCTTTTCGAAGTCGCAGATAAAACGCGACACCACTTTCTTCGCGTCAAGCCCGAGAAAATCCGCGTACCGGCGGAAAAACGGAAGCAGGTAAAGTTGATCGGGGATCGCGTCGTAGCTGTCACTCTCGATCATTCGGACGTAGTACGCGGGAATGTGCGTGCGGTCGGCGACCTCCTCTCGCGACAGCCCGGAATGCTTGCGGGTCGCGGTCATGAGTTGGCCGAGAGTCTGCTCGACGTCCAGCCCGGACCAGTCGTCGTCGCGCGGCGCTTGTTGTTCGATCGCATCGCTCGAACTTTGCGCGCTACCCAAATCGCCGCGGAGGTTTGTTTCAAAAACAAATATAGCGGACGTGTCGCGCGGCCCGCTGCGAAATGCGACGTCACACGGCTCGTCGCGCACGCGGTCAGCGTCGCTCAACCGGATTAAATTGTCTTGAGTCGTTCGATCGCTCGAGTCAGAACTCGACCAACCAAAATGAGGGTGCCTTACAACAGACATCCGACCACCTCCCCAACCGCAACTGCAACCCACGAAAGCCCCGTTGCCGATAAGGATCTTGTCATAAGTGTCAATCAATCAGAAGTAGGTAATCGAAATTAGTCAAATCTTGTTGACGGCGAGAACCTGCAAGAACATGACTGCCACGCGCTGAAAGGGCCGAGAACTCGGTAAAACACTTCATGAGCAATGGCGTCTTTGGACTTCGCGGACAGCTTGACAGCTTAAAAATAAAATGACACTGCTCATGTCAATAGTTTGAATCCGATACACACGAGTTCAGCGAGAGGTACACTTTGAAGATTTTTAGAACTCCCGATGCGCGGTTTGCCAACCTGCCGGATTTCCCATTCACGCCGCACTATTGCGAAATCAAGGACGCCGACGGCACTCCGCTGCGAATCCACTATCTCGACGAAGGTCCGCCGAGCGCGAGTCCCGTGCTGCTGATGCATGGCGAGCCATCGTGGTCGTTTCTCTATCGCAAAATCGTCGCGAACCTGGCAGTGCGCGGCCATCGCGCGGTCGCGCCGGACCTGGTCGGCTTCGGCCGTTCGGACAAGCCCGCCGATCAATCCGATTACACCTTCGAGCGCCACGTGCGTTGGATGAGCGACTGGCTCGCCGCCACCCGACTCACTGACATCACGCTCTTCTGCCAGGATTGGGGCGGACTGATTGGACTCCGGCTGGTGGCGGCCTTTCCTGAAAAGTTCGCGCGCGTGGTGGTCGCGAATACGGGGTTGCCGACTGGCGAGGGATTCAGCGCCGCGTTCCAGCAATGGCTGGAATTCAGCCAGAGCATTCCGGTTTTGCCGGTTGGCCAGATTGTGGGCATGGGATGCAAGCGCGGCTTGAGCGATGCGGAGAAGGCCGCGTACGACGCGCCGTTTCCTGACGAATCTTACAAGGCCGGTGCGCGCCGATTTCCCGCGCTGGTCCCGATTACGCCTGAACACGGCTCGGTGGCCGAAAATAAAGCCGCGTGGAAAGTTCTGGAGAAGTTCAACAAGCCTTTTTTGACGGCGTTCAGCGATTCGGATCCGGTGACGAAAGGTGGCGAGACGATTTTTCAGAATCGCGTCCCGGGAACCAAGGGACAAAAGCATGTGACGATCGTCGACGGAGGTCATTTTCTGCAGGAAGACAAGCCGAATGAGATCGCCGATCTGATTGACGGCTTCATCGCGACAACGAAATAGACCGTGAAAAAGTGAAAAAGTGAAAAGTGAAAAAGTGAAAAAAGATGAAAGTTGAAAACTCAGTTTATCCTACCGCCGACGGAATTCAGGCGCTGATGCGCGACAAGTCATCGACCAGGATCGCGATGTTGAACCTGCTCAAGTTCCGCGAAAAGGCGATCTACAAAGACGGGCGCAGCGACAACATCTCGGGCCGTGAAGCATATATGCGATACGCGAACGCGATGACGAAAATTGTCGAGCGCGAGGGCGGCCGGATCCTGTTCACCGGCAGAATCGCAGGCCTCGTAATAGGAGCGGTGGAAGAAGTGTGGGACGTTGCCGCGATAATGGAATATCCGTCGCGCTCGGCGTTCCAGCGAATCGTGACGTTGCCGGAAGTGCAGGAAATCGGCGTGCATCGCGAGGCTGGCCTCGAGGGTCAGCTGCTGATCATGACTGAGAGCGTTTAGCCTTTTCTACCAGTGATCGAAATGGACGGCTTCGTTCGTGAGCGCGTTCGGATTCGGGTTTGCGATCGCTAAGCGCGCGGGCGCCGACGACGCTATTTTTGTGTTCGCCACATTGTCTGCGCTCGCAACCGCGGAAGGCGATGTCGGCTCCTCGCTCTCACCTTGAACCGCAAGCGCCTGTTTCAGCAGGTAGGTTGCGTTGTAGGTGTGCGGATCGTTTTGGGTTTTGTTGCCCTGGACCATTTTGATCGTCGCGGTCGCGACCTTCATGGAGTAGAGGCGGTCGCTCCCTTCAATCGGCGCTTCGGTATGCAGCAGCACGAAGTAGTTGAAGCCATCCTGCAGCGTAACCTCGGCGCATCTTCTCAGAACAAAGGACTGAAGGGTCTCCGGCGTGGTCAACCCATTGGCGCGGAATGAAACCTGAACAATATTGCCGTCCCGCGTCTGATCGGAATATCCCCCCGATACTCCATCAGGCTGATATGCCGTAGCGCACCCGGCCAACAAACAAGCCGCCGACAGAACAATCAAATTGATCCGCATTGGAGTCCCCTCCGAAGTTTCAGGCATCCATCATACCTGACCTCCAGGGACGAAACTATAAGCTATATTTAGCTACAATAAGATTTGCGCGCAGCGTTTTCGGCTCTTCTTGCCTGCTCTTCCCCTCTCCCTGAAAGGGAGAGGATCGAAGGTGAGGGTCCTTATCCAGCGCGCTCTTTTGCGCGCGACTTAAGATTCTGCTTCCGCCTCTGTCCCCTCTCCAGAAGAAAGAGGGGTTAGGTAGGTGTCACAGCGCACCCATCTGCTTCAGCGTCTTCTCAGCTTCCGATGCGATGGTGGGATTCTTCGCGCTGTCGCCGAGCGCAATTTTCAGATACTTGAGCGCATCGTCGCGTTGTCCGGTCTGCGCGAGCAGTTGTCCGATTCTCAGCGCGGCGAACGTGTTCTTGGGATCGACCTCGTATGCCTTGCGATAATAAACCAGCGCGTCGTCGGTCTTGGGCGGGGAAAACGACATGTACGCCTCGCCAATATTCAGGTAGGCGCTGACCTGTTTGGGCTGATACTTGACCAGCTTCTGATAAACCTTGACCACGTTGGTGAAGTCGGATCGCGAGTTGTAGTAGAGGCCGAGATAAACGTACGCGTCCTCGTCGGCCGGAGCGATATCGGTGGCCTGCCACAGCAGCTTTACAGCCGCGTCGCTGTCGCTCATTTTGATTGCGGCATCGACCAGCGCGCGGGCCTTGAGGGCATTGGGGTCCTGCGCGTGCGCGTAGAACGGAAATGCGATCGCAAGCATCAGGACGGCAGCAATGGTCAGGGATTTCAGCGCGGTTCGATCTCGCATGACGTCAGGTTGCACAGGACGTGACCTCTAAATGGTGGCATGAAAGGCGTGCGATTCAAAGATATCATGTTCCCGAGACCGAAAACGTGAAAACCCATCGCTTCATCGCCAACGGCCTCGCGCTGAATTGCCTCGACTACGGCGGCGAGGGCAAACGCGCGCTCCTGTTTTTGCATGGCGGCTCGGCACATGCGCACTGGTGGGACTTTGTCGCGCCGGCGTTCGTCGACGATTTTCATGTACTCGCGCTCGATCAACGCGGACACGGTGACAGCGACTGGGCCGACGAATGGGCGTACGGCTCGCGACATTACGTGTCGGATTTGGATCAGGTGATCGACCGATGGGGACTTGGCGCGCCGATCCTGGTCGGACATTCGATGGGCGCGCATAACGTGCTTGCCTACGCCGCGGATCACAGCGAAAAGCTGCGCGCGATCGTCGCGCTCGATCCGCCACCCGACTACACCGAGCAGGCAGTCGAATTTTTACAGTCGATTGCAGAAAAGCCGGCGCGCAGATTCGAATCACTCGACCACGCGGCGCGGAATTTCAAGGTCCTGCCGCGCGAGACGCTGGCAAAAAAAGAAATTCTCGAGCATGTCGCGCGCATGAGTTACAAACGCCTCGAACACGGAGCGTGGATCCACAAAATCGATCGGCGCACGATGGTTCGCGAACCGTCGCGGGTGTGGAAGTCGTTGCATCGGATCGCCTGTCCCGCGTTGATCGTGAAGATTACAAAGAGTCCGCTGCTGGATCGCGAGGTCGCAAAGAAAATGGTCGCGCAGTTTCCGAACGCGCGCCTGGCGGAGGTTGACGACTCGTATCATCACGTGATGCTGGACAATCCGGCGGGCCTGATCGAAGTTATCCGGCCTTTCCTCAACGAGTTTAAGTGACAACTCCGCACAACCGTCTGCTCGAAGGATCCCCGCGGCTGCATTACCTGGAATGGAATCCGGACGCGCCCCACACGATTGTCCTGCTACACGGCAACTCGGCGAATGCCTGGTGGTGGGAACTTGTCGCGGGCGCGATCAAGCTGGAGTATCGGCTGATAGCGCTCGATCAGCGCGGGCACGGTGACAGCGAATGGGCGCGGCCGGCCGCGTACTCGCCGACAGATTACGCAAATGACATCGCGAGACTCGTCGAACACCTGGGATCGAATGCGGTCAAGCCGATCGTCGTCGGTCACAGCATGGGTGGTCTGAACGTGCTGCTGTTCGCGCGCAACCATCCGGAAAGCGTGCGCGGCGCGATCGCGATCGATGTCGCCGTCATGTCGAGCCGCGGGCGTGATCGATACCTGCGGCGGCTGAAAGGACTTCCGGTGGTGACCTATCCAGATTTAGCAACCGCGAAAGCGCGTTTTCGGCTGATGCCGAATGAAGGTGGAATCCCCGACGAAGTGCTGCGCGAGATCGCGGAAAAGAGCCTTGCGCGGACCGATGAAGGACGATGGACGCTCAAGTTCGATCGCGAGAGTTTTCTTGGCGGCGACGGGCTGGATGTGCTCGAGACGATCAAGGAAATCCGGATTCCGACGATGCTGGTGCGTGCCGAGCACAGCCGGATCATGACGGTGGAAGCGGCGGAGAATGCGCGCGCGTCCAATCCGCAGACGCGGCTGGTGACGATCGCCGACGCGCATCATCACGTGATCCTCGAGAAGCCGGCAGAAGTCGCGCGCGTGATCGAAGAGTTCGCGGCGAGCTTGTCGAACTAGAGATCGCGCTCCATCAGGCGGTGTGCGATGCCGGCCTCTTCGAAACTGCCGCCAACGGCATTGAACCCTTCCCTCAGGTAGAAGCCTTCGGCGGTAAGTTGTGCGTGCAGGATCGCTTTGCGGCATCCGCGGGTCCGCGCGGCATCGATCAAAAAGCGCAAAATCTGGGCGCCGACTCCTTTGCCTCGAAATTCGCGCAGAACGGCCATCCGGCCAATCTTCACTTCGCGCGCGCCATGAGCGAGCATCCGGCCGCATCCGATTGCGACGCCGTCAAGAATCGCCAGCGCATGAAACGCGTGCGAGTCATCGGCGTCCATTTCGATTTCTTCAGGAACGTTCTGCTCTTCGATAAAAACCCGGCGGCGAATCGCCCACGCGCGCTCCATAGCGGCGGGTGACTCGATCGCGATCACCTTGATGCGTGATTCATCCACCATCGATTGACTAGCGCGCACTTCGAGCTAAATCCAGCGCTGTGCTACGCTGCCGCCCATCGAGGAGATCGAGATGCCACAATTGTCCGAGACAGTATTGGCGCCTGAACTCGAAGGCGGGCAATGGATTCAGCACGGGCCGGTGAGCCTGAAAGCAATGCTCGACAAGGCCGTGGTGCTGATCGATTTCTGGGACTACACCTGCGTCAATTGCATCCGAACGCTGCCGTACGTGGTGGCGTGGAATAAGCGGTATAAGAATAGCGGGCTGGTAGTTGTCGGCGTGCACGCGCCGGAGTTTTCTTTCGCGCGAGAAGGATCGCACGTCGCGGAAGCGGCGGCGCGATTTGGCCTTGAATACCCAATCGTGCTCGACAACGAATATGCAATCTGGCGGGCGTACTCGAATCGCTTCTGGCCGGCCAAATACTTAGTCGACGCGAAAGGGCGCATTCGCTATTACCATTTCGGTGAAGGCGCGTACCAGGAAACCGAAGTAGCTATTCAGGGATTACTACGCGAACTGAATCCTGCGGCGAGTTTGCCGCCGCCGATGGAGCCCGTGCGCGACAGCGATCGGCCGGGCGCAGTGTGTTATCGCGTGACGCCGGAGTTGTATCTGGGTCATGCGCGCGGCCAATTCGGAAATTTCGAGGGCGTCGTTCGCGATCGGCCACATGACTATCGCGACGCCGGGCCCCACGTCGAAGGCATGAGCTACCTCGCCGGTAGATGGCGGGTAGAGCAGGAAAGCGCACGCAGCGAGGCTGTTGGCGCCGCGATTTCGCTCAGATACACCGCAAAAGACGTCAACCTGGTAATGGCGCCGCCGGCAGGCGCGAGCGTGCGCGCGGAGATAGTCCTCGAAGCTGGTCAGCGCGCAGGCGACGACGTGAAGTTCGAAGGCGAGCGCGGATTTATCACAGTAGATAGCCCGAGGATGTACAGCTTGGTCGCGAATGAGTCGGTAGTTTCAAGCTCAGTGACTATTCGAGCGGAGGCAGCAGGCCTGTCCGTGTACGCATTCACGTTTATTTCGTGCGTAGTCAATTGAGGCGACTGACTAATGGAAAAAGCGAGTGAGAGGGCGAGTGAAAAGGAAATTCGCGAAGCCGCGAGCGCGATCCTGGCAGCGCGGTATGCGATCGCGTTGACGGGTGCGGGAATGTCGGTCGAAAGTGGAATCCCGCCGTTTCGCGGGCCAGGCGGCCTGTGGACCAAGTACGGCGAGCCGCCGATGAACGGCTTCCAGCGCTTCATGGCCGACCCGAAGAAGGCGTGGGAAGAGCGCCTGAGCAAGCGCAACGACGAGCTTTACAAACCGCTGACGGTGGCGAAGCCGAACCCGGGGCATTTCGCGCTGGTCGAGTTGGAACAGTTCGGGGTCCTGCGATTTGTGATTACTCAGAATGTCGACGACCTGCACAAGCAGGCGGGGCAGAAGGCGCTCGCGGAGATCCATGGCAACTGGACTTTGATTCGATGCCTCGATTGCAGGACGCGGTTTCATGGCGATGCGATCAGCCTCGAGAAGCTGCCGCCGTCGTGTCCGCGATGTGAAGGGTTGCTGAAGTCGGACACGGTTTCGTTTGGCGAACCGATTCCGATCGACGTGCTGAACATGTGCGCGGAGCATTCGGCGCGGGCGGACCTGGTGATCGTGGCGGGGACGTCGGCGACGGTTTACCCGGCGGCGGGATTCGCACTCGAAGTGAAGCAGCGCGGCGGAACGTTGATCGAGGTGAATCTGTACGAGTCTGAGATTACGCAGATATGCGACGCGAGTTTGCGCGGCACGTCGGCTGAGGTGCTGCCGCGGTTGGTGAAAGCGATTGGCGATATTAGAAAAGAGAGATTGTCTTAGGAACCTAGTCTGGCCTGGATGTAGTCGTCCGTCGGATTGGGCGGGGGAGTTGGGGAGCCGGGGCGTTGGCGGAGCAGGAGCATCTCGTCGGTGCCGTCGAGGGAAGTCGGATTCGACACCATCACGATTTCGAAACGGCTGCGCTTCGACGAGGGGAGGGCGTCGAAGAGCGTGCGCCACGCGATCAGATAACGGGGCATGTCGGGATCTTTCAGTGAGACGATCGGAATCGTGCGGCGGCTGTAAAAGGCGACGTCATAGTTGAGCGCGTTGAGGTAGCCGATCGAATTGTCGTCCACGACTCTCATCGCGCGGTCGGTGAAGTCCTTCAGCGAGAGGGTATTGGCGATGGCCGGCACTACGATGACGTTGACTAAGACAGTAATGAAAACCATTGCAGCCGCGATTGCGAAAACTATTCGCTCTAATCGCGGCCGGCTGACGATCAACCTGACGCCCACGACGACGACAACTAGCGGCATCGCGAGCGCGAGCATCCAGTGATCACCGACAGTTGAGGTTAAGGTCGGAGCGAAGGCTGGTGCGTGAATGTTTCCAGCCTGCAGCAAGTCAGCGGCCTGATGTGGCGAAGTCGCGAGCATCGCGAACGCGACGAGGGCAGCGCTGCCGAGCAGCAGTAGCGTGAAGCCGGACAGTCGCGCGAGCCAGCGGACAAAGGTACGCGCCGACTCGGGACGCACGATGGCTTGTCGTACGTAAATCGCGACCAGAATCGCAAAACCCGGATACATGCAGAGAAGGTACACGCCGCGTTTGCTATGCGGGAGGTTGTAGAAGATCAAGACGGTCGCGAACCAGACGAAGATGTATTTGAGGCGTGAATCGACGATCAGAGGCGCGCGCGCTGCCTCGATGCCCACGATCGGCAGCAGAAGCGTCCACGGCATGAAGCCGGCGAAGAGCGCGAGCTCCATATAGTAGAAGGGGTGGATGTGGCCCTCGTGGAAATCGCTTCCGCCGGCGAAGCGGAGCAGGTTTTCGGCGAGAATCTGTTTGCGGAAAAAACCGGGACCACCTTCAATCAGCGCCGCGAGGTACCATCCTCCTGCGAGTACGATCACAACAATCGCGCCGCGCAGCAGATTCATTTGAGTTAGAACGATCCAACGCTTCTCGAGCGCGATCCAAATCAACGCGACCAGTCCCGGGAGAATCAAACCGATGGGACCCTTGGTCAAAACGGCGAGCGCGATCGCTACGTAGAGCAGCATTCGGCGGCGCGTCAGTCCTTCGGCCATAAGAATGAATTCGAAGAACGCGACTTCCATGAAGAAGGTCAGCGTCATGTCCACGCGCGCGCCGGTGGCGGCTTGCAGATACTGAAAGGTGGTGGCGAGGATGAGCGCGGCGATGAGCGCGGTCACGTCGTCGAACAACTTGCGCACATAGAAGTAGCAAACGATCAGGCCGGCGATGGCGAGGCCGGCGGATGGCAAGCGCACTGAGAATTCGTTGACGCCGCCGATAACGAGAGAGACGATCGCGGCAAGCCAGTGCATCAGGAGCGGCTTGGAGGGAATCTCGACGCCGGCGCGCTGGGGGAGAATCACGCCGCCGCCGTGAACGATGTCGAAAACGGTGACGGCCTCGCGCGGTTCGCCCTTGGTGTAGAGCGGATAGCCGCCGAGATTGACGAGATAGAGAGCGACGCCGGCGATGAGCAGGATTGGCCACGCGTGGCGCGGCTCGGCGATGTAGGTCAGCCAGTCTGGCGGCGCGTCAGAGTCGAGAGGTTGCTCTGTCGCGGGCGCGGCGGAAAGTTCGGAAATGGCGGGCGTGATCTCTTCGGGGAGTTTCAAATCGAATGGTTAGGAAAAACCTTGCGACCTAACCCCTAACCCCTTCCCTCGAGGGAAGGGGGACAAACGCAAGAGAGTAGGAACGGCGCAGAAGTTAGTATTCGTTTTTGACGCGGGCGCGGCCGGTATCGTCGTAGATGTAGGTGTCGGTGGGATTTTCGTCGCGCGTTTTTTTGTGCGAGCCGTCGCAAAAAGGTTTGTTCTTCGAGAGTCCGCACGCGCAGATGTAGAGCGGGAGCTCGGTGCCCTCCGGGACTTCGTAGGGTGAATTTTTTTCGTGCCTGATCATTCGAGCCATGAAAATTTCCTCGCGTTGATTTTCGGTGCGACGCACCTGTGGTCACTTAAGACCAGCCGAGTCAAAGAGTCAAATGGCGATGGGTTTGAATCGCAGAACCCTCACCTACCGGCCGCGATGCGGCCGGCCTCCCCTCCCGTAAAGTAACGGGCGAGGTAAGAACGTTATTCGGTGCCGGCGTTGCGTTTCAGGTATTCGACGATCGATTCGCGCTCGTCGGAGGTCAGCGCGGGCATGCCGGCGGCTTGAATTTTGCCTTCCATCATCGTGACCTGCGTGTCCCACATCGCGGCTGTCATTTCCTGCGGATTGTACGGCACGTGGCAGTTGCCGCATCGGCTTACATAGAGCTGAGCGCCGGGACTCGACGCGTCGGGGAGTGACGCGCGTTTGCATCCTGCGACGAGGATTGAGAATAGGGCGAGCGCCATCGCGGCGCGCGGGATTGTGCTAGCTGGTCGGGATGCGCGCATCGGGGAAGCGTAGGGCAAGCTGGGTGCGGATCGAGTCGATCAGCGCGCGGCGATCATTTTCGTCGAGCGGTACCTTTCGTTCGGATTCGGGACGCAGCCAGATCGGTCCGCGCCGCAGTTCGGCGGCTTCGCTTTCGTTGCGTGGCAACAGGTGCCAATGCACGTGCGGTTCCGAATTTCCCAGGCATTCGTAGTTCATCTTCCATGGCTTGACGACGGCGGCGATACTCTCGGCGACCAGGCGCATCTCGTCGGAGAGCAAACGGGCTGACTCTGGGGGCATCAGGTAGAGTTCGGTCGCGTGGAGTTTGGCCAGCAGCACGCAGTAGCCGCAATAGAATTGCTGATCGCCGAGGATGACGTAGCAGCTCTTCAGCTCGCCAATAAAATCGCGGAAGGCGTTCGCCTTGATGCGATCTATCATCGCGCAGATTCCACACGCTGGCGTTGTTGACGTCATACTGATTCTGCGGCAGGGACTTCGACCAGCTTGATTGTGGCGCCTTTGAGCATGTCGGCGACGGTGTGAAGCTTGTACGGGCGCGCGTAGTACACGGTGCGGACACCGGTGTTGATCAGCACCTTGAGACAATGGATGCACGGCGTGTGCGTGACGTAGATGTCGGCGTCGCGGATGGCGGCGCCGTTACGCGCGGCTTGCGAGATTGCGTTGATTTCGGCGTGGATGGTGCGATAGCAGTTCTGCTCGATTTCGCCGTCGGGCGTGCGCGATTCATAGATGAGGCATCCGACTTCGGTGCAATGCGGCAATCCCGCCGGCGAGCCGTTGTAACCAGTCGCAAGAATGCTGCGGTCGCGCACGATGACGGCGCCGACCTTCGCGCGCAGGCAGGTCGAGCGCTCGGCGACCTCGCGCGTAATCGTCATAAAGTAGTGGTCCCAGCTCGGACGATGGGGCTGGTTCAGCGGATTCGGTTGGTTGGACGGATTTTCGGCCAATACTTTCCCCTCGATGGATCGATCAAAACGATATCAGATTTTGACATGGCCGAGTTGCCGCAGCATCTGGTCGTAGTGCGGCACGTGATGGATTATTTCCTGGCTGTGACTGTTTTCCGGTGTCGGCACAGGAGCTTCGGGTTGCACGAACGCGAGCGGCACCGGGCTGAAGGTGACGATAAAGAGCACGACCGTGGCCCATGCGGCGAGAGCGCGGCGCGGATTCAAAGGAGTGTCGCGATCGATAGTTGACGGATGTCCAAGTCCCAGGAATATCGACAGCACTGCCCAGATCAGCCATCCGCCCCAGAAACTGACCCCGAGAGCGAGCGGCACCAGGACCATCAGCACGCATGAGATGACAAAGAGCACCGAGATCGTGCGATGACGACGCGGGAACAGCGCATATATCACATGGCCGCCATCGAGCTGCCCGACTGGCAGCAGGTTCAGCGTGGTGACGAACAGCCCGAGCCATCCGGCGAATGCGATCGGATTGAGATTTACATTGACGGTCGAAGGATCGACGCCAAGCACCAGATGTGAGAGGCCGAGGAACAGGAGCGAGTTGCCGAGCTCGAGACCGCCGGCGGATTTGTCGAGCGGCGTCACGTCGGAAAGGTAGAGCCCGATGATGACGGCGGGTATCGCGAGCATCACGCCCGCCCACGGACCGGCGGCGCCGATGTCGAACATCACGCGGCGAGTACGCGCCGGCTCGCGCATCCGGATGAACGCGCCGAAGGTCCCGATGATGAAGAGCGACGGCGGCGCCGGGATGAAGTAGGGCAGCGAGGCGTCAACGTTGTGGTAGCGCGAGGTCAGATAATGGCCCATCTCGTGCGCGAACAGAATCATCATGAGAGTAATCGAGAACGAGAGGCCGGAACGCAGCGACGCGATCGCGAGAAACGGATGCCAGAAGGAGATGTCCTCGCCGTTCATGTACGCGCCGGCGGTGGTGGTGGTCAGGAGAGTCAGCAAAAGCAGCGCGACGTTCAACGGCGGGATTCGAGGGGCGTCGAGCGCGCGCGCTGCGGGCTCGGCGGGCGCGGTATAGCGCGGGATTTCGGTGAGGACGGTTGGGGTGTCCTTGTGTGTGACTATTTCATCCATGATTCAAGTGCGGCCTGGTGCCGCGACGAGCGATACCGGGGTGCCGGGTCCAGCGGCGAAATGCATGGCAGCGTTGCCGTCGCGAATAGCGACTTCGAGCAGGCTGAAGCTTCCGAATATTGCGAGAGGAACACCTTTGGGCGCGTCACCATAAGCGTCAAGTAGTCGCATCGCCGCGCCACGTTTGATCCTAACGGAAAGGGATTTGTGGCGAAAGCGAATGCGCAACTGATCGGCCGCTTGACGATCGATATTGCTGACCAGGTTGCCGAAGCCGTCCACATAGATCACCTCACCGCGGACTTCGCGCGCCGACGTCACAGGGCGCGGCAAGTCGAGATGGACAATCGAGGAAGGTCGCAGCGTGGGGCCGAGCGCAGAGATTGGCGTGCCCCGCCAGAGATAGGCGGCGGCGGGCGCAAAGATGTCGCGGCCGTGGAACGTGGCGCTCACATTGGTAAGACGATGGCGCGTCGACGTCAGTTTCACGATTCGCTTGATCCCGGCCTGGTTGGCAGCGAGCCAGAGCAGGCCGTTGTCGGGTCCGACGAACCGGGCGCCGGCGCGGGTCTCGATGGCAATCGGTGCGCGCGCGGTGCCGACGCCAGGATCTACAACCGCGAGAAATACGGTGCGCGATGGGAAGTAACGCCACGATTCGCGGAGAGCGATCGCGCCGGCCACGACGGATTGCGGGGGGACGCCGTGGGTGATGTCGATAATGGTGGCTCTGGGAGCGATTGACGCGATGACACCTTTCATAACGCCGACGTAATGATCGCGGTAGCCGAAATCAGTTATAATCGCGAGTGGAAAGGGGTTTCGCGTCAAGGGCGGCATCGCAGTAGTAAAACGCGAACAGCAACGTCGCGCAATTTCTCTGGAATCGATTTAAGTCTCGTCAGTCAGATCCAATGAACGATAAACTTGTGCCGGGCAACCGGCGGGAACGGGCCGCGGTAGTGCTGCTTACCGCAGTCGCGATCGGCACGATACTGCGATTTTTTCGGCTGGGCGGACACGAGTTGTCGATTGACGAATCGCTGTCATGGGCCGAATCGTCCGGGCACAACGTCAAGGCTGTGTTGCGGATGCAGCATCAGCTGGATTCGGGCAAATTCCCTATTTACGAAATTGCGCAACACGGATGGATGAGGATTTTTGGAGATAGTGAGGCCGCGATGCGAGCATTGCCGGCGCTAATCGGATCGCTGTCGATCGTGCTGGTGTTCATTTTGGGGGTCGAGGTGATGTTGGCGGCGGATGAAGGTTCGACTGCCTCTCCGACAAAAGAACCCGCGACGAATAAGAGTCGTATCTACCTGGTGGCCGCTTGCTGCGCGCTGCTCTTTGCGGTCGGCCTTCCGTCAGTCGAAATTGCGCGGCAGGCGAGAATGTACTCGATGATGGAAGCTTGGGTTCTCGCCCAAGTAATCTTTCTGTTTCGAGCGAGGCGACTCGGAGGATTTGCGAATTTCGCCGGCCTTACTATTTTTTCAGCGATTGCGGTGGCGACCAATTTTACAGCTGCGCTGGTGATCGTCGCCGAAGCGCTGTGGCTGATCTACCTGTTGATTGCGGGAGCTGGCGCCAGGACGAAAAACGCGCAGCTCTGGTGGATGGAGCGCGGCACTGATTGCAGCGATCGTTTTGCTACTGCCTTTTTTCAGCGGTCTGCGGTTTGGCGTCGAGGGCGTGGCGCGAGGAGATTACGATTGGATTAAACTGCCGGGGCGGTGGGAGCCATTCGCGACATTCGAGAGCGCAATTGGCACCTTGCCGTTTCCGCTTTTTGCAGTGTTCGCGATCGTGGGCGGGTTTCGCTTGTGGCGAGCGAATCGAGACGAGGCCGCGCTTTTGATTCTGTGGATCGTCGCGCCGCCACTTATCCTGTTCGTCGGATCGTACCTGGTTACGCCGATGCTGGTGACACGATACCTGATATCCTCTTTCGTCCCGTTATTTATCCTCACTGCAATCGGGATCGAATCGATTCCATCACGGCCCTACCGCTCGCTCGCGTTTCTCGCGGTAGTAAGCCTGTCGGTGCTGCGAGCGTCATCTGATTTCAGGCCGGGAGACGATCGCTGGCGCGATGCATGCCAGGAGGCACTGCATAAGGCGGGTCCCGCGGAGCGGGTAGGTACGTACAACGAATTCTTTCTGGTGAAGTACTACATGCCCGAGGCGCAGCGGAGCACCGTGAAGATCATTCGAATACCTTACGAAGGATCTGAACGTAAGGCGCCGCGAGTCGTGATCCTGTCGCCGACGGTGCCGTCCGCAGATGTCGCCGAGATCGAAAGGCAGTATCCACAGGTAGCGGGAAAGTACAAGAATGTGATCGTGGTATCGCGACCCAAAGCGGGAGTTCGATCCGGTCCGCCTGGCTGCTAGTCGCGGGGCGCAACTGAAACATAGCGGTTGCCGCGCTCATAGAAACGCCATCGCTTCGATGCCCAGTCGCCTGCGTAGTCAACATTGATCCTCGGTGAGCGGCCGACTTTCCCGACCGGGAGATCGGAGTGCTCGAGGTAGAGCCGCCCGCCGCATAAGTCGCGTCCATAATCGGCGCCCGTAATAGCCAGTGCATTAGTCAGCTTGCCGGGGCCATTAGTCAGTTCGCGGGAATCCGGCGATTTGCCACGCCGCTGTGCCATCAAAGCAATACCTCGAAGAGGCTCAAGCGCTCTAATCAGTACTGCGTGCGGCTTACCGTCGGCAGTAGTCACAATGTTCATCGCCCAACTGATTCCGTATAGCAAGTACACATAGGCGTGGCCGGGCGGTCCGTACATCGCGGCGGTTCGCTTGGTGAGTCCGCGCGCGCTATGCGCGGCAAGATCGAGAGGACCGCGATAGGCCTCGACTTCGATGATGCGGCCGGCCGCGATGCCTTGAGCAGTGCGATGCACGAGGACCTTGCCGATGCACTCGCGCGCAACCAGCAGAACCGGGCGGGCGTAAAATTCGCGCGTCAGCTTTATCGAATCAGTCATAGCAATTGTAGGTATCGAGTCTGGCAGTCAGTAAACACAAAGACTGCGAGCGCGTAAATTGCGCATCGCATTTTTTGTATTGACGCTCAGTGTTCTCGCGCCGAATATGAACAGCGAATTCTTCGCCGAGCGATTCGCGCATCGCGCGAGCGCGATCGCCGCGGCGAGGAGTTCTTACACCAAATCAATCCAGAGGGTTCAGAGCCATGACATACAAGAATAGATTTGTTTCGGTACTTGGTAGCGCGTTGATCGCAGGGGCGATGGGCGGCTACGCGTACGCGGCGGGATACACACAGACCAACCTGGTGACTAATGGCGGCGATCCGGCCGTCACGGCAGCGAATACCGATCCCAACCTGGTAAATCCGTGGGGAATTTCGTTTCTTCCGGCCATCCCCGGTATTTTTCCAGGCACACCGTTCTGGGTTTCGGACAACAACGCAGGGGTTGCGACTCTCTACGATGGCCTCGGCGATATCGTTCCGCTCGTGGTCGATATCCCGGTGCCCGGCGGGGCGACTACGGATCCCAACAATGACGGAACACCGACCGGGCAGGTCGCCAATCTTACCCTCTTTACGGCGACGCCCGCTTTCATTATCCCGACTTTCGGCCCTGCGGATTTCATTTTTGCGACTGAGGACGGCACGATCGCGGCATGGAACACCTCCCTGCCGGACACGGATGGACCCGCCTCGCCGACCGGATTGCCGGATGATGCGATTATCGTCGTGGATAATACGGCGGGCACGCCGGGTGGCGGTGCAGCTGGCGCAGTCTATAAGGGCCTCGCGCTCGCGACGAGGACCGTTGGGGCCAACGCCAATGTGCCTTTCCTCTATGCGACAAATTTCCGCACCGGAACTGTCGACGTTTTCGACGGCACTTTCAGCCCGACGACTGTGCCCGGTACTTTCAAAGATCCGAATGTGCAACATGGATACGCGCCGTTTGGAATCCAGAATATCAACAACCAACTTTGGGTGACCTATGCGGAGCAGGACGCCGCACAGCACGATCCGGTTAACAAGCCGGCGCATGGCTTCGTCAGCGTGTTCGACACCGACGGCAACCTGGTGAGCCACTTTGCCCAGCATGGGCATCTCAGTTCGCCGTGGGGCGTCGCGCTGGCGCCAGCGGACTTCGGGGACTTTGCCAATGACATCCTGATCGGCAATTTCGGTGACGGTCAGATCAATGCTTACAATCCCAAAAATGGCCATTGGCTGGGGACGCTCTCTGACGCCGGCGGTAAACCGATTATCAATCTGGGGCTGTGGACAGTAACGTTCAGCGGCCCCGCGGGCCACACGGCGGTAGGCGCTGATCCGGACACGCTCTACATCACCGCGGGCTTGGTGGGACCGACTCACGAGAATGCGGGCCTGTTCGCGAAGATCTCGCCGGCGCCCTAATCGCCGGATCGATTTCTGATTCTCGGCGGGAGGCGCGCCGCCAATGGGTGGGCGCGCCTCTCATTCTTTTACGATTAAGCGATAGGAAATAACGACTGCTACGGTAACTGCGAATAGCAGGGCAATTCGGGCGTCAGCGTGTAGCTATACTTTCGTCCGCGCCAGGTGAACTCACCTTGCGGCGCGCCAAAAAAATCTCTGAGAGTGGCGGACTTCTGACTTTCCGGAAGGTCGCCGGTCTGAACCGGAGCGTAGGCGAGGAAGTGGCGGGATCCAGCCGTAAGAGCAGGCTCGAGGGGCGGTTGGAAGTTGAGCTTGTCGAGTCCGGGCTTGGGCGCCCAGCCGTCGGCGGAGGCATCTGGTGCCCTCACGAAAACCCAACGGTGTGCATTGCCATCTCCGATCAGCGTCCACTGGCGGCTCTCGACGGCGCCCTGGTTGATTCGAATTTCTTCGACCCCGGGCGGCGCGGTTGCGAGCTGATCGCAGTGTTCCTGCGACGCCTGATCGGGACTGCTTGCTTCATTACGAAGAGCGTTCTGCTGCTCGGCAAAAGCCTCCATCTGCTGCTGAGTTGGCGGGTTCGCAGGAATTGGCTTCGCTCGAAAACTGGCGCATCCAGCCAAGGTAAGAGTCAGCGATCCCAGGATTAGCGAAAGAACGGTTTGATAGAGCGGATATCGCGATGGCTGCTCGCCAGCGCCCGGAGAGCGAAGTGTCATGGGTGAGAGTTTTCGAATCCGAGGCAGTGAAGTCAATGCCGAGGAGCGCTTGTATTCGCCGGAGAACTCCTGCAGATGACTGAGCGGCGCTTCAATTGACAGTCCGCAAGTCGCTACCTAGACTCGCCTGAGAGCGGGTGTAATTCAGTGGTAGAATGCCAGCTTCCCAAGCTGGACGTCGCCGGTTCGACCCCGGTCGCCCGCTCCACTATTCAGATTTGATTGGCGTCTAGCGCTGCACTTGACACGAGCGAGACTGGTCAGGAAAAATCGCATTACGGCGCCGACCGGTCGCCGAGCTTTGGAACATCCGCCCCAGCCGGGGTTCCATTGGCGAAGGGGAAGCTGCCCTCACGGTTGTTTGAATGTTCAGGCCATCTCTAAATACCGCGTCGCTGGGGGACGAAGGTGTCAAGAGGAGGCTTGTCCATGACCAGGCACGGCAGTTTCAAGAAGGTTGTCCGACGCCACGCGCACGACACCGGTCAGCGTTACACCGAAGCACTCACCGACCTTGAAGGGCTCCAGGCGCGGATGTTTCATCAAGCCCGTCGGTGAGCGCCTGGTCACCCATCTCCGGAATCACTACGGTATCGACGCAGTCGCCGCGTCGAAGGCCAGTCAGCATCATGACCACGTTTTTCGCGTTGACCGCCGCGACGGCGACCCGTGGATTGCGCGCGCGTTCTCGCCAGCTCGTCCGCGGGCCGGCGTCGAAGGCGATGCCGCGATCCTGCGGTTCCTGGAGCGGCACGACTACCCGGCGGAGCGACTCGCGGTCGACGACGCGGTGTCGGCGTTCGACGACTCGACGGTCCTCGTCACCCGATTCGTCCCCGGCGGGCCGCTGCCCGCGGCGGTCGGAAAGGAGGGCAGCGAGAAGTTTGCCATCATGGGTGACCTGCTTGGAGCGCTGCATACCCTGCCGTTCGACCAGTCCGTCAGCCGCCCGGGTGGAGCGAGCGGGGATGATCCCAGCCGCGAGGGCAGCCCGCGTCAGGACCTAATGGCGGCGCTCGCGTTCCTCGACGCAGTCCACACCAAGGTCGCTCCGGCCGAGCGCGAGCGATTCGAGCAGCTCCGCGACCAGGTGCGCTCGGCCGACGACGGCCAGGGCCTGCCCGAGGCGTTGCTGCACGGCAACCTCCTCCACGCTCCGGATCACGTGATCATGGGCGAGCAAGGACCGGTGGCGATCAACTGGAAGGCTGCTGGGCGCGGCCCGCGGCTGGCGGACTTCGCATGGCTTATGTGGGGCACATGGGGCAATGCGGACTGGATCAATCTGGCCGTAGGCGCGTACCGCCAGCATGTCGAGTTGACCGACGACGAGCTCGAGCGGCTCGAGGCGTTGATGTACATACGGCCGCTCTACCTGGGATGCTTCAGCTACCGGCGTGACGTGGTCAACGGCCGTCCGCCCAAGGAAGTGTGGGGCTTCGTCAACCCCGAGCACATCGGCGCAATTGCAGCCGCGACCCGAGCCGCCTGCCGCTGATCACTGCTTCCCAGGCTGGGCGTCGCCGGTTCAACTCCGGTCGCCCACTTATTCACGGTTGGTTGACCGGCCTTCGCCGAGCCCGTAAACCATCGCAGTCTTGGTGGTGCCGAGTTTGATCCATTCCGCGCAGTCAAGCTGTATCCGTTTGTAGTACTCTTCGGAAAGTTCGAGAGACTCCTTGCTGACGTCGTCGATCCGATCGAACTTGCACTGAAACGCAAATTCTCCCGACAGCGATTTCTCCAGCGCGCGGCTGCGCCATATCGCGATGGTGGTCTTACCCTTGAAGTGGTGCCCGAAGTGAATCACGCCCATGGTGTTTTGCACTTCCTCGACCGCAACGTTGTTGACCAGCATCATTTTCGTCCTGGGTTTTATGTCGATGCGCTTGAGAGTGGGAAAGGCGCGGGCGATGTCCTCGACGCCTCGGTCGAGCTCAATCTTGGGCGAGGTAAGCACGCATCCGTGCGAATAGACACTGCGCATCCCGCCAAGACGGTCGCGCTCGAGCAGTAACTCTTCTTTGAATTTTATCTCGTCGTGGCCACCCAATTGCGGACGGACGTCAACCGCGGCGGCGTCCGTGAGATCCGGCGCGCGGTACTTAAAGGTCAGCTCGTGGTCGGGCCGCGGCCATCCCTGGTCGTAGAAGGTGCGCTTTCGCAGAATGAAGTGGTTGTTGTAAAGGTCAAACTGCGGAGTGTCATAGAAGAGAACTTCGCGAACCTGGCTGTCGAAGGCGTGGTCGGCGATGTCCACCTTGATGTGGAGCTTCTTAAGAGTCCTGGACGCGGCTTCCCAAAATTCAAGGAAACCATTCTTGCTGGTAAACCGATCCGGTTGCAGCAGGATTTTATATTCGCGGTAATGAACGACGTCATTGGCGAGATGCTTTGTTTCAGCATGCTTGCTTATGTGCTTGTCCATTGAGGCATCGTAGTTCGCAGCGTCGGCTGACGCAATTGATTTTAGAATCTAGAATTTCCAGATGATGTTGAGGGCGACGAAGTTGTAATAGTCGGATGAAAGATGCCCTTGAAGCGTTCCAGCGAGCGGTCCGCGGCGAGCACTGTAAGGAGCAGGCCCCGCGTCCATGAGCTCCCATGCAAGGCCGGCCGTTATGTCGCGATTGATTTGATACTGAATGCCGGTGCCATAGCGCAGCTGACGATCGAGAGGCAAGGTGGGCACTCGGTTCACCTTCGAAACCGGCGAACTATCGTACGCAAATCCCGCCGACCAGAGCCATTTTTCACCAAATCGAAATTGCTGTCCGATCGCGATCTGACACGTATCCGAAAAATGCAGGTTGGCCTCGACCGTCCTTTGCTTGCGGGCGGAAATGCCAATCGGGAACTCTCCAAACGCAGACCAGTTCTGCCATCCTACGTTACCCAATAGGCTCCAGTTCGAGGTGACGTCGTAGAGCCCGCTTAACATCACCTGTTGCGGTACTTCCATCGGGATATTGATCTTTGTTCCGCCGATTCTCTGCCGAATACCGCTCAGTACCTTACCCAGACCCGTGATGTGCGGCCGAAAACCAAATTTGTAGTCGACCGGCGACTGGTAGGTTAGGCCGACGCGGAGTTTAGCGAACGGCCTGAGCAATACGCCGACGTTACCGCCAAAAGCTTCGTCCCACGATTCGATTGCGAGGCCGCCGTCCGCCAAGCCCAGATGCAACTTCGGAGGATTGCGGTTAATCTTCGATTGGAACAACAGGCGCCCGACTGAGAAGCTGAAACCTGCGCCCACCGAGAGCCAGTCATTCACCTCGTACGCTATTGACGGGTTGATCTTCCCCGTGATGAGTGGCTCCCGCGTCACGTAGTACCGTCCCGTCCATGTCTTTCCGTAGTTGAAGTTTCCTGCGAAATCGGAGATAGCATCTACGCCGAGCCGAACGCGTTCCGAAAGCTTGTAAACGTAAAAGAATCCTCCGATGGGCATGAACACTCCGGCGTTGCCACCACCTCCGCCTGCAGTTGTCGTTTGCGGGGCCACGTCGAAGTTATTTGAAGGAAGAAGCGCGCCAGACGCACTCAACAACTGCGAACGGTCGAGTAGAGTCATCCCGGCGGGATTCGCGGCGGCAGTCGAAGCGTCAGCGGCCATCGCGGCTCGTCCGGCGCTTGCTGTACCTAGATCGGGCGCGCCGGTCTCATACAGTAACAAACCGGCGCCACGCGCGGACGTGACAAAGGTCAGCAGGATGACTGCTACAAGAGAGGCTACCCTGTGAACTGTACACGATTGCGATTGCACAATTGGCTTCACTTCGACATCAGCACCTTGCCGGTCGTGCTATCGATATTGAATAGCCAGAAGGCGGTCACGTCCTCCTCCAGGATCATCGCGACCATGCCGACGCCGGGAGCAAAAAGATTGTAGCCGGTATTCTGCGTGTGAGCCGGGCCAACCTTGCCCTCGCAATTGACGCGGAACAGGACTGCCGGAAAGGTGCCAGCAGGTACTGTCACCTGATAGGTGCCGATATAGGTATAAGTGCCATTGATCGATCCCGAATACTTTTGATCGCTGGGGTCGTCAAGATAGTTTACGGAGACCTGCTGGGTGTAGCTCCTACTCTCACCCGGTTGCATGCCTTTGGGCACGAACGGATTCGCAGGCGTGGTAACAACCACCACACCTTCGCCGGCATCAGTGAGGGCGGCCATTATGATGTCGCCCTGTTCCGTCTCGCGCATGAACCCTGCCAGACTTGGGGTCATTTGAAACCGCCAGGCCTTCCTGCCGCCCGGTCGTCTGGCCTGCCAGAGCCCAAGCGTCTGAACGGTCCCTGCGTTAGGGCCCCCGACGACCTGAAACTGCTGTGACTTCTGTTGAAGTGGGAAATAGGCGGACGGATCGTTTATGGGATTGCTGGGCAACGCCGCGCCGACTACGCCTGCTCCAAGTTGAGCAGTTATGTTTTGCTGATCCTGCGGCGGCAGTGGCAGTACGACACCCTGCGCGAGCGCCAAACTCGAGCAAAGCAGCATGATGCCGAAGGTCATAGCTACAATCGTTCGCATCAAAGTTCCTTCCTTTCACTAATAAGCTCGAGTTATTGTCCGGTACCCTTGCTCGCCGCTTCTGCCTCCGCCATCTTTTTCGCCATCTCAGCTTTCACCGCATCAAGATTGAAACTCGCGCCGCGCTGCATCGGCGGGTAAGCGAGGAACGTCTGGAGTTCCTTGCCCATCAACTGTTGCACGAAGACGAAGCGCCAGAATTCGTACTTGAACCAATCGAAGTATTGTTGCGCACCTTCTTTCGTTCCATCTTGGGGCCAGCCCGTACGCTCGAAAGGATCCAGGCGCAGGTTGGTGATATAAGGCACGTCCGGATGGGTCTTCTGACCCAGCCAGCCATAGGGCTGGTCGATAAAACGATACTTATAGTCGTCAATTCGCACCGCACCGACCGTGCTCTCACCAAGGTAGAAGATTTCGTGACGCGTGGACGGCCCTTTACCTGTGATTGCGGCCATCTGGTCGTAGCCATCCAGATGATTCTTGTAAGTCCTATCGCCGATCGTTTTGCCCTTTAGCAATTCCTCGGTGATGTTCGGATTGCCGGCTGCATCCACGAAGGTTGGAAGCCAATCCATGCCGGAAAAGATGCCGTTCTGCACGGAGTCTGCCGGCGTATGGCCAGGCCAACGAAGCAGGCATGGCACGCGGAAACCGCCCTCGAGGACTGTTCCCTTGGACTGCGCGAACGGCGTCTGACCGCCATCGGGCCAAGTGAAGACTTCGGTGCCGTTGTCGGTGGTGAAGACCACGATGGTGTTGTCGTCGACGCCCATGTCCTTGATCTTCTTCATTACTAGCCCGACGTCGTCATCGAGCTGGGCCATGCCGGCTTCCTCTTCCGACCAGCCATTCTCGGAATTGCGCAGCGCTTCATACTTAGGAGAGAGATGTGTGACTATGTGCATGCGCGTCGGGTTGAGCCAAACGAAGAACGGCTTGCCGTCTTTTTGTGCCTTGTCCATGAAATTGATGGCGAGGTCGCGAATCTCGTTGTCCACCGTTTCCATCCGCTTCGGATAGAGCGGGCCGGCATCCTCGATCCTTTGCTTGCCGATCTTGCCCCAGCGCGGCATCTCGGTGGTGTCATCGGTGTCGGTGGCCCAGCTATGAATCATGTTTCGCGGACCGACGACATTCAATAGGTTCTGTGGATAGTCGGGGTGTGCCGGGTCTTCCATCGCATCGAGGTGATACAGATAGCCGAAGAATTCGTCGAAGCCATGGACTGTAGGCAGGAACTCATTGAGATCGCCAAGGTGGTTCTTGCCGAACTGGCCAGTCGCATAGCCCATGGACTTGAGTATCGTGGCTATGGTGACCGCTTCCGCTGGTAAGCCTGTTTTGGCGCCGGCTTGGCCGACCGTGGTCATGCCGGTGCGGATCGGCAGCTCGCCGGTAATGAAGTTAGCGCGACCTGCCGTGCAACTGGCCTCCGCGTAGTAGTCGGTGAACAACATTCCCTCTTTCGCGAGCTTGTCGAGGTTCGGCGTGCGGCCAGCCATCATGCCGCGATGATAAGCGCCGATGTTCCACATGCCGATGTCGTCACCCATGATGACAAGGATGTTAGGCTTCTTGTCCTGCGCCCAAGCTGTATGTGCAATCGACAGACCAATGATTGCGCCAATCATGAGTATGATCGCGAAATCTTTTCTTCTCCAGGTCAGCATTACAATTCTCCTTACTCGATGGAACTCCATTTCTCTTCGCCTGTCGGAAAGGTTCCGTTACTTCATTGACCTTGGCGCACATTCCATCCGTTAGCTGTTAGTTGCTGTTGTGCGAGCGGTGTCATCTTGCCGGTGAGCAAGAGAATGCGATTGTGCTGCGCCATCAAATTGGGATCGGTCGCAAAACCTGCAACGCGCTGGGTCCAAGACAGGTAATCGACCGGTGCGGGCAGTATTGTGCTGCGATTCTGATCGCGCGCAACCAGCTCGGCCGGAGCCCAAATCCTGGTGATAGGCGCCTGCTGCTGACCCCATCGCACGAGCATATGCAGCGAAGTGACCAGGAATCGTGCCTGGTACTCCGTCATCATGCTGCCGATATCGACCGCCGCCGCGCGACGACCCGGGATGTTGCCGAGCGCTTCGAGGTCTTTGACCGCGTCAACTTGCAGGCTCAGTGGAATCGCGGTGTTAGTGGTAAAGGCTACGATCTCTTCTTGCGATAGACCAAAGCTCTTCAGCTTCTTTTGAACCAGGATAATGAGGTCAGCTCTCGGCGTCTGGTAGACGAGGTCGTTGGTGACCGTGACAGCCGTGATGATCATTGAGCCAGGGACCGCCATCATGGCGGCAGACACCGTCATGCGGGCGGAGAACGTGACCCAGGCAACATGGTTCAGCTTCTTGGTGAGAATCGGATCGGAGCTATAAGGATCGACGTGTAGCTGGTGCGCGAGCTGTCGACGAACCTGGTCGTAGCCCAACGCTGTCAGCGTAGCGGTACCGGCTTGTCCGGCGGCTTTTCCGCTGCCGAAGGAATTGGTAGCCGAGGATGCTATCTCTCCTGCACCCATGCTGACGCGGCTGAATAAATCTCCAACTCCGCTGGGCAGCCCGGTGACAGTATCCATAGGATGCATGACCATGTTCGCGGCGGCGCCTACCGGACGAACTGCGCTCGAGACCAGCGCATTTGCGAACACACTGGAGTTGCTCATGTTATCGAGCTGGGCGATCGCTGGAATTTCGGAGATCCGGATTTTCAGCATATCGGAGCTTTCGACGTAGTAGGTGCCTGCGTCGTCATGGAACACGCTCGGGTCGGCGACGATGGTATATTGGCCCATCACGCCGTTTGTCGGTGCTTGCGGTTGAACGGTATATCCCGGTCCCGAAAGTGGAGTCGCAGGCAACAGGTCGGCGACGTTGACCACTGGCGGCTCCTCGTATTGTCCGCCCGCCGCGCCCAGCTGGGACGGCTGGACGCTGGTCATCGGAGGAGGTGGCGCCTGTACTGCAGGTGCTTGCGCAGACTGGCTTGGTGCGGATGAAGAAGTCTGAGAACAACTCGCCAGCGACAGTCCTATGAATAGAACGGAGAGCAAGCCGGTCGCGCGTTTAATACTTGTAAGGTTCCGATTCATATTCTCCTGGACCATTTCTCTTCAATGCTAAGTTCGTTTCGTGACGCGACTGGCGCGAATCGCCCGTGACGTCCGTGTTTCACTGGCGCCCAAGATACGTCCGATTTTCAGGAGAGCGATATTGTACTTTGGTACAATGGCCGGTACGCGGCGCGCGATGCATATTTACGTTGTAAGGAACCGTGCGGATGACGGGGGGCCGTCGTCCCACGAATTCGGTATCGTCAGTTGGGGAAGAATTCGCCGGCCACAGTGATTGTGGTAGATGACGACACGTCCATCCGCCGGGCGCTGCGAAGACAGCTACAAATTTTGGGATTCAACGTAACGGACTTTGGAAGCGCCGAAGATTTTTTGGCGAGCGAACTTCCCGATGGCAACGCGTGTTTGCTGCTGGACGTTTACATGCCCGCGATGACCGGGATCGAGTTGTGCCGGAAGATGATTGAATCGGGACGAAGCCTGCCGACCATACTCATCAGTGGGCGCGACGATCCGCAGACCACGAAAATAATCCGCGAGGCGAAACCGATCGCGAGCCTGCTCAAGCCGTTCGACGAAAAAACTCTTCTACGGGCTCTCAGAAAAGCATTGCCCGGTCAGTCGAATCTACCTCACTAGCGTTGCCAATCCGCGCCCATACGCAATCAGTTCTCCATTAAATTCCTGTGATCCTGAATTCGTCAGGCGTTTTTCGGCGTGGGACGCTGGCATTCGCGCGAGTACTTATTGTAAGTTTTGCCACCGAAAGGATCGTTCCGCCGCCTCCGCATTCCTGTACTTCCGATCCCGGGTGCCAGGCATTCGATCTAAGCGAAGCGGTTTCCGCTTTTCGTCGATGCAACCACGAATGAGTAACGCCAATATCAGCCCGAAGCGCGACCGAGGTGCGCGCGCCGTCCGCGAACGGCGAGAGGCTGCGCGCTTCGAATCGATAGTTGGCGAACTGTCGGCAGCGATGGCCCGAGTTCCGGCTGACGAAGTGGATCGCGAGATCGAGCTCTGGCTGGGCAAGATCTGCCAGGTGCTGGATCTCGATCGGAGCGCCGTCTACGAACGCGATTCGCCGGACCAACCGGTACGGGCCACCCATACCTGGGTTCGACCGAATTTCCCGGCGTTCCCGCCGAACTACGAGCCAGAGAAGCTCATTCAGAGAAGCACCGCGTTGGTTATGTCGGGCAAAACGCTTGTGTTCGCAGACCCAAGCGAAATTCCGGTTGAAAATCAGGATGCGCGTCGTATGGTCGCGAAATACGGGCCCAAAGCTTCTGCGGCCATTCCGATGTGGGCTGGTGGCCGAGTCATCGGGGCGGCGAGTTTTGGCAAGTTTCGCTCGGCGCGCGAATGGTCGCCGGAACTGCTCGATCAACTCGCGCTGGCGGTGCGGCTGTTTGGCAGCGCGATCGAACGCAAACAATCCGAGAACGCAATTCGGGCAGTTCGCACCGAGCTCAGAGTCGCTTCGCGCCGCAACGTAATGAGCGAACTGGTCGCTTCACTGTCGCACGAAATCAACCAGCCGCTTGGCGCGATTTTGAGTAACCTCGGCGGCGTCGCGCGCTTGTTGAGCCAGGGTAATCCACAGCCGGCGATGGCTCTGGAAGCGGTTAACAGTGCGATCGACGATACCAGGCGGACGGCTGATATCGTTCGGCGGATTCGCGCCATGTTCAAGAACCAGGTCGAGCACAAAACCGCGATCGGTATCCGCGCACTGATTGGCGAGGTGGTGAAGCTCACGGCCGGTGAGGCTGCGGTGCGAAAGATCTCGGTGCAGATGGAGGTGACGCCTTCCGGGCAACGAGTGATCGGCGACACCATCCAGCTGCAACAGTGCGTGTTGAATCTGGTCATGAACGCCTTCGACGCGATCGCAGATGCGAACACAGATCAGCGCGGCGTGACCGTCAAGGTGGCGCCTGAAAAGACCGGATGGGTCGGAGTCAGCGTATGCGACAGCGGCGCGGGCATCGATCCCGCCGTCGCGAATCGCCTGTTCGAGCCATTCGTTACGACCAAGAGCGAAGGAATGGGTCTGGGCCTGCTCGTGACTCGATCGATAGTAGAGAGTCACGGCGGCAGAATCTGGGCAACGCCGAATTCAGACCGCGGCACGACGTTTACCTTCACACTACCCGTCGCTGCGAGGAAACTGGCAGGCGCGTCGAGGCGCGTCGGTTGAGCACGACCAGAGGGATCGTTGACCATCTCACTCAGCCGGCGTGAATCTGGAGGACTCCGGCCATGCGCACCAGGTCGGCAATTGAGTCGGCGCCCATTTTGTTCATGACACTTGCGCGATGGGCCTTCACTGTCCGTTCGGTCGTCCCCAATTCAGCGGCGACTTGCTTGTTCAGCAGACCGGACGTGATCAGCGCGAAGACTTCACGTTCGCGAGAGGTAAGCGAACGTTCCAGCTCCTCGAGTTCGGCGAGCTGCAATCGCTGGGCGCGCCGCTGACGGGAAAGATTGGCCCCTCGAGCGATTGAACTTAACAGGGCCTGATCGTCAAGCGGCTTTTCGAGGAAATCCACTGCGCCTTTCCTCATCGCATGCATCCCGAGTGACAGATCGCCGCGACCGGTTATGAAAACAATCGACGCGTGAGGAATAGTGCGGTTGAGTTCCTCCTGGAGCTGGAGCCCATTCATCTTTGGCAGGTAAACGTCTGCCACCACACAATCGAATTCTTTCGCATCAGCGGCCTCGAGAAGACTTTCCGCCGCAGAATAAGGAGTGACCTCGAAGCCGGCGGTGCGAAGTTGGAACGACAGGGCTTGGCGCACATTCTCTTCGTCTTCGATTAAGGCGACCCTGATGCCTCTGGAAGTTGTCTCAGTTGAGATGCCGCGGACGTCTGCCCGATTTTTTGCGGTCGGCATGATATTCCCTCCCCGTAACAATGAGCAGCGAGACTCGACGAAATAGCACATATCGTTGACGGCTTCGAGCAATTGGGTTTTGGTCACATATCAATTGCGAGCGGCATGCGCGGCTTAAAAATCATTCTCAAGAGTTTAACCTTGAGTAAGAGAACAAACTGGTGGCTGCCGATAGTTGCGCTGTCTGTCGTAGCGGTCACCTTCATCATCCGGCGGTTGCATGAGCCAGCGCCTTCGATTGTGACGGCATCGCCGATTCGCGATGCGAAATTCGTCGGAGCCGCTGAATGCGCCAGCTGCCATCAGCACGAGAGCGAACTCTGGCGCGGATCGCACCATCAGCTGGCGATGGAAGTGGCGGCAGATTCGACGGTCCTGGGCGATTTCAATCACGCCAGCTTCGACAACGGTGGCGTCAAGTCGAGTTTCTTCCGCAATGGATCGAAGTTCATGGTGCGCACCGACGGACCGGACGGCGCGCTTCATGACTACGAGATCGGGTACACGTTCGGCGTTTATCCGCTTCAGCAATATCTGATCGCAATGCCGGGCGGGCGCTTGCAGGCGTTGGGGATCGCGTGGGACACGAGGCCGCGCGAGAGCGGCGGGCAGCGGTGGTTTTTTCTGTATCCCGGCCAGAAGATCACGGCACGCGATTCCCGGCATTGGACGGGTATCGATCAGAACTGGAACTACATGTGTGCCGATTGTCATTCGACCGATTTGCGCAAGAACTACGACGCTCGCACTCGGACGTTTTCGACGTCCTATTCGGAGATCGACGTGTCGTGCGAGGCTTGTCACGGTCCCGGGTCCGATCACGTGGCATGGGCGAAGAAGCAAGGCGGTTGGCAGGCACTCAGCGCAAACGAAGGTCTGACGATCGCGCTTGATGAGCGCAAGGGCGTCGCGTGGCCGATAGATCCAGCGACAGGCAATGCGCGTCGAAGCCCGGCGCGTCAATCAGAGCGGGAAATTGAGATGTGCGCGCGATGCCATTCGCGTCGCGGCGAGATTCACGAAGATTACGTTCACGGACAGCCGGTGGGCGACGACTACCGGATCGCGCTGCTCGATGAGGACCACTATTTCCCCGACGGGCAGATAAAAGAGGAGGACTACGAATACGGTTCGTTCAGCCAGAGCAGAATGTTCCATGCGGGCGTGACGTGCAGCGATTGCCACGAGCCGCATAGTTCGAGGCTACGGGCACAGGGCAACGGGGTGTGTGCGCAGTGTCATTCGGCGCAGAAGTATGACTCGCCTGTACATCATTTTCACAAAGCGGGATCAGCGGGCGCGCGATGCGTCGAGTGTCACATGCCGACGCGCACCTACATGGTCGTCGATGCGCGCCGCGATCATCAGTATTCGGATTCCGCGCCCTGACCTATCGGTGAAGTTGGGCACACCTAACGCTTGCAGCAATTGCCACACCGATAAGCCAGCCCAGTGGGCGTCGGACACAGTGAACAAATGGTATGGGCACACGCCGGATGGGTTTCAGCATTTTGCCGAAACGCTGAACGCAGGATCAGTCGGGAGCGCCTGGCGCGCAACAAGCGCTTGAACGGTTGGTCGCGGAAGTTGAGCAGCCGGCAATCGCGCGCGCCACTGCGCTTTCAATGCTCGCGACGTTCGCCCCGACGGCGACTGACGAGGCAGTTCGCGCCGGGGTCGGCGACGATTGGTCGCTGGTGCGACGGGCCTCCGCTCACGCTCTCTCCAACACCGATCCGGCGGCCAGCGCGAATATTTTGATTCCACTCCTCAGCGATCCTGTCCGCAGTGTGCGGATCGAAGCGGCGGAAGTGCTGGCCGGGTTGCCCGCGAACAACCTACCGGCGGATGTTGGCGCTGCTTTCAGTCGCGCCACCGATGAATACATCAGCGCGCAGCAATTGAACGCCGACCGTCCCGAGGCGCACATGAATCTCGCCTTGCTGTACGCCAAGGAGAATCATCTGGACAAGGCGGAGGTGGAACTCAAGACGGCGTTGTCGATCGATCCGAGTTTTGCGCCGGGCGCAGTCAACCTCGCGGACTTGTATCGCGCACAGAACCGGGACGACGAAGGCGAACGCGTCTTCAAAGAAGCGCTCAGTCATTCGCCGGATGATCCGTCGCTCGATGAGGCACTGGGTCTGCTGATGGTGCGTCAGAAGCGCGGTGCGCAAGCGCTGGAACTGTTAGCGGACGCCGCGCGCGGAGCACCGGACAATCCGCGTTACGCGTACGTCTATGCGATTGCGCTGAATGACGCCGGTAAGACTCGCGGGGCGATCGATACGTTGGAGAGTTCTATAAAGGCGCATCCTTACGACCGCGATTCGCTAGCCGCTCTCGTGAACTTCCTGGAGCAATCGGGCGATCTCGCCAAGGCGCTGACTTATGCAAATCGCCTGAATGAGCTGGAGCCGAATGATCCGGAGATTCGCGAGATGCTGAAACAACTGCACGAGGATTCGCACAGCTGATACGCCACACGTCCTTCGATCACGGTCCGGTTCCCGACAGACTGATGTTGTGAGGGCTGGTTGGGTCGTTCGCCACGCTGACTGACATGATCGCGCTTTCCGCGGAACCGGCGCCGGTGGGCGTGAACTGAACCGCTATTGTGCAAGACGAATGAGCCGCCGTCGATGCACCGCAGGTGCTTCCTGCGACGGCGAAGTCACTTGCGTTAGTGCCGCTGATGCTCTCGCTCAGCGGCAACGAAAATCCTGAAAGATCAGTGACCGTCGCGTTCAAGGTCTTCGAGGTTTTCGTGAGTGTGCCATATGCTATCGAGGCCGGCGTGACCGCCGCAGGAATGGTTGGGCCGGTGCTCAGTGCGACCGTGTAAGGACTCAGTGGATCGGGACTGTCTGCGATCGACAGCGTCGACGATTCTGTTCCCAACGCGCCTGGCGTGAAAGTCACGATTAATGAGCAAGCCTTGCCGGCACCAAGGGTTGTAGTGCAGGTCCCGCCTGTTACTGAAAAGTCGGCGGTGTTGGTTCCGCTGAAGCTCTCGCTGAGAGTTACTGTCCGGGTCTGATGATTGGTCACGCTGAAGGACGTTGCTGTCTTAGCTCCGAACTTCACGCTTCCGAAAATGAGACTGGTTTTCGTTAGTGTCAGACCCGCGATGCCGGTGCCGCTGAGAGTTACATGCTGAGGGCTGCTGCTGGCATTGTCAAAAGTCGTGAGTGTCGCACTGTGCGTACCCACCGCGCCAGGGGTGAATGTAATTCCCAGGGTGCAAGTGCTCCTGGGCGCGACCGTGATAGGAATCGCACCGCATGTTCCGGATCCGCTTAAAGCATATTCAGCCGGGTCCGAGGATGTCGCGCTTCCTATGACCAGAGAATCAATTGCCCCGGTGTTATCGACTGTCACAGTCTTAGTCAGGGTCTGACCCAAAGCGACATTACCGTACACGAGCGACGCAGTCATGGACATCGTGGTGGTCGGGGTGGAGGTAGGAGTCGCAGTCGGGGTTGGAGTGGCGGTTCCGGTAATTGTAGCTGTGCTGGTACTGGTAGCGGTAGGTGTACCCGTCATGGTTGAAGTAGGTGTGGGTGAACTCGTTTGCGTGGCGGTCGCGGTCGCGGTCCGAGTAGCCGTTGGAGTTGCAGTCCTGGTAGCGCTGGGCGTTGGAGAAGACGAACTGCCGGAGCCAAAGGTTATGACGTTGGCAGAGTAGGCCGGGAAGTTGTGAGAAAAGCTGGTCGATAATCCTGTTATCGGGCTGGTAGCAATGTCCGCTGAGCCGACCCCGGTTTGCGCGGCGATGTCTTGCGGGATTCCGTAAGAATACAGAGTGCCGGTGCTGCCTGGTGAGGTTCCGTTGACAGTGATGTTGGCATCGAGTGCGGTGCTGGCGCTCTTATTCAAGACCAGCAGGGTCAAGCCACCGCTAGTACGTTGAGCCGCACAAACACTAAGGTACGGATAGTCGCTGGCTGCGGTGACGAGTTGATCGCCGCCACGGGCGAAGTGTTGGAGCAGTTTTTCGACGTACCAGGTTGGATAGGTGTCAGCAGGGCCGGCCGGATCGACGCTATCGGTCACGCCATAGTCGCCGTACTGGCGCCATCCGTAGAGCGATGAGGAATTGTTGTTGGTGGTTTCCTGACCGTTGCGCAGGTCCCACCAGACGACCGAATTGAACTCGGTGTTCATCGCGGCGCAGATACTATCGGCCAGGAACAGACCGTTAACCAGGCTGGTGGTTTGCTTGCCCGGATTTGAATAGACGGAATTGTTTTCGGTGCAATCCAGTTCGACGCTGGCGGCAGCCGTAGCCAGGTAATCGTTCAACTGTTGGCGGAGATCGGCGGCGTCGGTGCTCCAGGTACCGTTGGAAAGGAGCAGTCCCTGGTCGGTCTCCGCACCCGGCGCCTGCGCATAACGATGGTAGATCAGGAAATCCGGGGTTACGCCGAGAGCCCGCAAGGTCGCGAGCATCACGGGAGTCCATCCGTTGTGAATTTGTCCGGTTCGCGGATTGACCACCGGATGATTGGTGTTGTTTGCGTAACTGTCCTCGCCGGTGACCGCGACGGCGCCAATCTTGATCGTGGGATCAACCGCCCTCATCTGGGTGTAGTATTGCTGGAAGCGCTGGGCATAGGTGTAGGGATCATGTGCGACGGTGTTAGTGTCGGTCTCCCATGTGCCATAGCATTCGTTGCCGATTTCCCAGTACTTGAATCCGTAATGGTTGGTGACGTTGGATTGCTTGACCCACGCGGCCGCCTCGGCTGGCGTGCCTGAGCCGTAATTGACGGTGATGAAAGCTTGCGTGCGAACTGCAGTAGCGACCTGGGCAAAATTGGCGAAGGAGGTAGCCCAAGTCCAGGTATTACTGTCGGTTGTGTTGGTGGCCCAGTGATAGTCGTCGGAGAGCGAGCCGCCGGGGAAGCGCAGCGCCTGCGTTCCCATCGAGGTCAGCAGGTTGATGGTGTTGGCGGTATCGAAGTCGGAATCCCAGACGGCGGTGTTGACGGCAAAGTGTCGCGGATCGACGAGGCGCACGGGTTGTGCGGCGTTTACGGTTACGTTCACGACACTCGGAGGCGGTTGAGCCGTGATTGAAATCGTATCGACGAAGAAGGTTGGCTGGGTTGTACCGCTGCGATCCTTAATCCAGAATCCGTCGAGGTCCGCTTGATTCTGCACACCAAGCGAAGATAGCGGGAGGGAGACCTGGGTCCAGGTGTTGGCGGCGAGCGCTGGCAGCGTCACAACCGTTTGCGCCGCGCCGTTGAGCGTCGCCTGGACTTGCAGCAATTGCCCGCCGGTCGGGCCGCCATTAATCCAGAAGACCAGCGCGGCGTAAGAGGTGGAATCGAACGGGGCCTGATGAAGGTAGAGCGCCTGATAGGGACCGGCGCTAACGCTGATGGAGTCGGCGCCGGATTGAACCGGCGTCGTATTGCTCAGATTGACAGTAGCCCAGCTCCAGTTCTGCCAGCCGTTGACGAGCGCGTCGGTGTACACGGTCTGATCCGATTGAGCTTGCGCGATGGAGGGTTTCCCGAGCCAGACGAGCAGGGACGTCAGAATCAGGAGCAGCGATAGTGCACGCCATAAGGCGATAAATCGGAGCATATTGCTACAATATGTATAGTCAAATTACAGACGGGAACAAAGAGCTGATTCGGTCACCTGAGAGGTATTGTACTTTGGTACAATAGTCGCCTGCCCGCGCCTCAATGCAGAATGGGTCTCCAGAGCGCCGGTCCTCAAGCTTCGGGTGCAGAAATCGACGAAAGTGGGAACGAAGGAGAACCATTCATGTGGAAAGCAATATCGACATTGCGGGGCGATCCCGTAAGCGCCGCAGTTCGTTTCAAGGCAATCGGATACTTGCTGCTGATAGCTGCGAGTGTGCTTATGACGATGCCGGCCAGTGCGCAGACGGCACATAGGGCTTCGAAGCTTGCTAAGGCTCCGGTCCAGGCGCTGCCGGCGCCCGCCGCGGTGCTCGAGCCCAAGGCGATCGAGATTCTGAAAGCCGCATGCGCGAAATTGGCCGCGGCCCACTCGATGTCGTTCACCGCGGTTATCAGTTACGAGAACCCGAGCCGGCTTGGCCCTCCGCTAATTTATACTGTGCGTGATGATGTAACTCTGCAGCGGCCGGACAAACTCAAGGTGATAACCCCGGGTGATGGTCCGGTCAACGAGTTCTACTATGACGGCAAACAGATGTCCGCTTTCTTGCCGGCGGAGAACCTGGTCGCAGTGGCCAGCGCCCCGCCTACGATCGACGCTATGTTGGAGGCGGCCCATAGGGACGCCGCTATCTATTACCCTTTCACAGATGTGATTGTCGCCGATCCTTATGAAGGGATCGCCGATGGGATGACGACTGCATTCTATATCGGCCAATCGAAGGTGATGGGTGGGGTCACTACCGACATGGTAGCAATCAACAACAACTGGGTGTTTGAACAGCTATGGATAGGAGCCGACGACAAGCTGCCGCGAATGGCGCGCGCCGTGTTTCACGCCGATCCGGTTGGATTACGTCATCAGATCGAGTTCTCGAACTGGCAGATCGACCCGGTCATCGCTGCGGATGCTTTTACCTCGCCCGGACTCGCGTCGGCAAAACGAATCTCGTTCAGCCGTCCAGATCCGCAACTTCCGCCGGGTATCAAGCCTCCGAAGAGAGCAATGTCGTCGGCGGCAAATTGAGGAGCGCGACATGAAAAGAATTATCATCGGCTTAATGAGTCTCTCGATCGCTACGCTTATGCCCGCCATCGCCGGAGCTTGGTCGCATGCGGGCAGATACGGCGCTGCATCCGGCGGGGGCGGCTCCTGGAACGCCCATAGTTACCGCGGTGGTTCGGCATCGGGAGGTGATGGCTCGTGGAGCGGTCACGGTGCCTACGGCGGCTCTGCGTCGGGCGGCGGTGGCTCCTGGAACGCACATGGCGCACAGGGCGGTTACGCATCCGGTGGAGGAGGCTCGTGGAGTGGTCACGGCGCCTATGGCGGTTCGGCGTCGGGCGGTGGTGGTTCCTGGCACGGGACTGGTGCCTACGGCGGCTCAGCGTCGGGTGGATATAACACCTACCATGCGACTAACAACTACGCGACGACTACATACAGCAATACCGGCGCCTACTATGGCGGTAGCTATAGCACCTATCATCCACCTACCACGGTAAACTATTACGGCAGCGGTTGTTACAATTGCGGGGGCTGGAACACTGCCGGCGCCGCGGCCGCAGGCGTCGCGGTAGGGGCAATTGCGGGTGCGGCTGTCGCCAATGCGAACTCGAACGCAAATGCGGCGAACGCCTACAATTCCGGCTACGCAGCGGGCAGCTACAACACAGCGTACGCGATGGGGGCGATATATCCGACGACGCCTCCTGGAGCCATCCAGCAATACGTTAACGGGCAGACCTACTACTTTTACAGCAACACCAACACGTGGTTTCTGCCATCTTACGGCGCGAACGGCGTCTACTATCGCGTGGTGCCGGTTCCGGATTGATTTGGGTAACGAGCGTGAGTGCTCGGCCATGGAAGGAATGGATAACAGGTAGCCATGTGTTTCAACCATTGCGAAGAACCCAAAAGATTGGAGATAAGAGTGACCTGATGATCGCGCTAAAAGCTGCCTTTAGATTTGCCGTCGCCACCATGTGCATCCTGGTCGGATTTTGCGTACTGCCAGTTTGGGCCCAGCAAATCAACGGCGCACCGGGCGCGCCTAGCTCTACTGTTACGCTTGATGGGAAGCAGCTCCCGCCGCAGCCGATGCCGTTCGGCGGCGTGATCAAGGATAATGCCAAGGATTCCACGCCATGGTGGCCGCCGCGCGTAGTGCCGCCCAAGGGCGCGCCCAACGTCCTTCTGATCATGACGGACGATCAGGGCTACGGGGTTTCGGGCACCTTCGGCGGGGTTGTACCGACGCCCGCGCTGGATCGTATCGCCAAGGCGGGATTGCGTTATACGGAATTTCATTCCACCGCGTTGTGCTCGCCGACGCGTGCGGCGTTGATCACCGGCCGCAACCATCATTCGGTGGGCTACGGCGTGATTGGCGAGATGTCTACCGGGTATCCCGGTTACGATTCCGTCATCGGGCCGGAAAGCGCCACGATTGGCACAATCCTCCGCGACAACGGCTATGCGACGTCGTGGTTCGGAAAAAATCATAACACACCCACCTATCTGTATAGCGTCGCCGGTCCCTTCGACCAATGGCCGGTCGGGATGGGTTTTCAATACTTCTATGGCTTCATGGGTGGTGAGACCGACCAGTGGACGCCCTATCTCTACCGCAACACGACCCCGGTTTTTCCGTGGGTCGGCAAGTCTGGCTACAACCTCACTACTGACCTGGCCGACGATGCGATCAAATATATGAGCAGTCTGAACGCAGCGGCGCCCGACAAGCCCTTCTTCGTATACTACGTGCCTGGCGGAACGCACTCACCGCATCAGCCGACCAAGGAGTGGATTGACAAATTCAAAGGCAAGTTCGACATGGGCTATGAAAAGTTGCGCGATGAGATCTTCGCGAACCAGAAGCAGCTGGGCGTGATTCCGCCGGATACACAGCTCACGCCGTGGCCGGAAGGGCAGGACGCATATGGTGGCGCGAAGCTGCCGAGGTGGGACTCGCTTTCGGAAATCCAAAAGAAGCTCTACGCGCGTGAGGCCGAGGTCTTTGCCGGCTATGCTGCTTACACCGACCATGAGATTGGGCGCGTGATCCAGGAGGTTCAGGACGAGGGCAAACTCGACAACACGCTGATCATCTACATTGTCGGCGATAATGGTACGAGTGCCGAAGGTACTTTGGAGGGTACGTTCAATCAGATGACCGCCTACAACGGCATTCTGACGCTCCCAGAGGCAGTGCAGATGTTGCACTACGAGGACTGGGGCTCGGACAAGACTTACCCGCACATGGCAGTACAATGGTCGTGGGCGTTTGATACGCCGTTCAAGTGGACCAAGCAGGTAGCGTCGCACTTCGGCGGCACCCGGCAGGGTCTGGCGATTTCATGGCCCGGCCACATCACTGATGTAGGTGGCATCCGCTCGCAGTTCCACCATGTGATCGATGTCGTACCGACTATCCTCGAAGCCACCGGGATCAAGGCGCCTGAAGAGGTCAATGGCATCAAGCAGAAGCCGATTGAAGGCGTGAGCATGGCCTACACGTTCGATAAGGCCAATGCTACCGCAGCGTCGAAGCACGATACGCAGTACTTCGAGATGTTCGCCAACCGCGCTATCTACCACGATGGTTGGGTTGCGGCGACGACGCCGCCCGCCGCGCCGTGGATCCTGGGGACGGCCAAGCTGCCCGACATTAATGACTACAAGTGGGAGCTCTACAACATCGCGGAAGACTACTCGGAATATAACGATCTCGCCTCAAAAATGCCGGACAAGCTGAAGGAAATGCAGGCGCTGTTCCTGACGGAAGCCGCAAAGTATCAGGTGCTTCCAATAGACAACTCGATCTTGCCGCGTCTCGTGACGCCGCGACCAAGCGCGGTCGCAGGAAAAACGCTATTCACCTATACGGGTGAGAACGCCGGCATCCCAGTAGGTAATGCTCCCAGCATTTTGGACAAGGACTATATCATCACCGCCGATATAACCTTGCCAACAGACAAAGCCGAAGGCATGATCGTGACTCTCGGCGGTCGCTTCGGCGGCTATGGCCTCTACCTGCTCAAAGGCAAGCCGGTCTTCGATTACAACCTTCTCGACCTCAAGCACTATCGTTGGGAAGGCGGCGTGGGAGCGGAAGACTGGTTGGGCGAAGGACTCAAGGCAGGTAAGCACACGATCGTCTTCGACTTTAAATACGACGGGCCCGGCGCGGCCAAGGGTGGCACCGGAGTACTTACAGTTGACGGCAAAGAACTGGCGCGCAAGACCATTCCGCACACGATTCCGTTTCTTATGGCGATCGATGAATCCTTCGACATTGGGAGCGATACGCGCACTGGTGTGAATGACGACTACAAGCTGCCGTTCCACTTCACGGGAACCATCAACAAGCTGACGTTCAAGCTGGGGCCGTCGCAGTTGCTGCCGAGTGATCAAAAAGCTGCTGACGACGCGGCTAAGAGCGCGGATAACTAAAGGGCCGTGAACGCTCTATGCACTACTACTGCAGTGATCGAAGCGGGGGCTGGCATGGCACTGTTGTGTCTGCCTTCGTCTGCGGCGAAGCTCCTAATGGGCACGGCGCTCCAGGAACCTTCCGCATTCGTCGTGGCACGCGTCGGGGGAGCTGGGTTGCTTACTGTCGGCATCGCGTGCTGGCTCGCGCGCAGCGATACGGAGAGTTCTGCCGCGAGAGGATTGATGAAGGCGATGTTAGTGTACAACCTGGTTGTAGCGCTCGTTCTGGCGGCTGCTGGACTTCAGTTCCAGCAGGTCGGCGTCATTTTGTGGCCGGCCGTCGTACTGCATACTGTGATGACAGTATGGTGCATCGTGAGCCTTCGAAATTCGAGCGTCGCCGAAAGGCTTGGGAGTTTCCAGCAGTAGCTATCACACGATGAGTTACAACCAACCAGTTGGGGACACTTCGCTTATCGCCTGCCTTCACTGCGATCTTCTGCAGCGAATTCCGGAATTAGAGCCGGGTGCGTCGGCGCGCTGTCCTCGATGCGACAAGGAGCTATGGCGGCATCGCGTCGATTCACTCAATCGCACGCTCGCGCTGACGGTCGGCGCGACATTGCTGTACGTGATCGCGAATTCGGTACCTATGCTGGGACTTACGATCGTCGGGCGGGACGCATCGACGACGGTGATCGGAGGTGCTCGGCATTTATGGGATAACGGGCAGAGAATCGTAGGAGTGTTAGTACTGTTCACGGCAGTCGTCGCGCCGGCACTGCAAATCGGATTGATGCTGGCGATAGTGCTTGGAGGGATGCGGGCGCGACCGCCTAGATGGGTAGGAACCTTGCTGCGCTATCATCCGACGACGCGCATCTGGAGCATGATTGAAGTCATGATGGTCGGCGTGTTGGTTGCCTTGGTCAAAATTGCGGACTACGCGACGGTGATTCCGGGGATGGCGCTGTTTGTACTCTGGGTGCTGGTCTTCGTTCTCGCAGGGATGTCGGCCTCCTTTGACTCGCGAGATGTGTGGGAGCGGATCCAGTGGGCCGACGAAGCGCAGCGTGACGTCGCGGGTGAGTTGGCGGAGGGAACGTCGTGAATGGGACAGGCATCACCGCAATGCAGCAAGGGCTGCAAAGCTGTGAAGGGTGCGGACTGCTCTCGCGTCCAGAGCCAGGCGAGCAAGAAGGACGATGCCCTCGCTGCGACGAGAAACTTGAATTTCGAAAGCCCGACAGCTTTCAGCGGACGTGGGCTTTCCTGATCGCCGCGGCGATCTGCTACATCCCGGCCAATGTGCTTCCCGTGCTTACGACGACCACGGCGGCGGGCGCCGAGTCCGACACGATCCTCCAAGGTGTGGTGCTGCTGTGGTCGCCAACCGGATGGCCGCTGTCGATCATCGTACTTGTCGCGAGCATTATGATCCCAAGCGCAAAGATTCTCGCACTAGGATATCTCCTTATTACCACCCAGCGCGGATCCGTTGCGAACAACGAACAGCGGATACGTATGTACAGGATGGTTGAATTCATCGGACGCTGGTCGATGGTCGACGTATTTGTCGATACCTTCACCGCGGCGTTGATACAGCTTCAGCCGCTTATGTCAGTGGAACCAGGACCGGGCCTGATCTTCTTCGCGGCAGTGGTAGTGTTCACGATGCTGGCGGTCGAAGCGTTCGATCCGCGGCTGATCTGGGATTCGTTCAGCTCGCAAGAGACTGGCTCGAAAGAGGTTACATATGCCTGATCGCGAACCACCGCGTTCGTCAATACCTGAATCGAGAAACGTGCCTAAGAAGCGCACGCGACTTTCGCTCGTTTGGTTCATTCCGATCCTTGCAGCAGTCGTGGGCGCATGGGTGGCAGTGACTCGAGTTCTAAGTGAAGGGCCCAAGATAACTATAGTCATGAAGTCGGCCGAAGGACTCGAGGCCGGAAAGACCAAGATCCACTACAACGGGGTCGATATTGGGACCGTCAGCAATATAGAACTATCGCCGGATCATCAAAGCGTGATCTTAAAAGCGCAGATGGCGCCTAAGACGGAAGAATTTCTCGTCCAAGATACAAAGTTCTGGGTCGTGCGGCCGCGAATATCGGGCGCGAACGTCACCGGGCTTGGCACTCTCATTTCCGGTGCCTACATAGGTGTAGAAATAGGATCTTCACAGGAAAGCCAGCGCAACTTTGTAGCGCTTGAAACGCCGCCGGTGATAACCGGGGAGATGCCAGGACGCTTTTTTGTCTTGAAGACCCCTGACCTGGGCTCGCTCGACACTGGTACACCGATTTACTTCAGGCGGTTACAGGTCGGTCAGATCGCGTCCTATTCGCTGGACAAGGATGGCAAGAATCTTACGATCAAGGCTTTCGTGCAAGCTCCCTACGACCAGTACGTCAACCCTAACACCCGCTTCTGGCATGCGAGCGGGATCGACGTGTCGCTTGGGGCCAGCGGCCTCAGCGTGCAGACCCAGTCGGTGTTGTCGATTCTTATAGGTGGGGTCGCTTTCGAGACCGCGGCGACCGCGCTGGTCTTACCGCCATCCGATGAGAATGCAGTATTTACGCTGTACAGCAACCGGACCGAGGCTTTCAATCCGCCTCCGCGCAATCCGCAGACCTACCAGCTGATATTCAAGGACTCGGTCCGTGGGCTGACGCCGGGAGCTCCGGTCGAGTTCCGCGGCATTACGATCGGCGAAGTTTCAGACATAAGTGCGCAAATCGACCTCAAGACATTTCAATTCTCGGCGCCGGTGACGATTAGTCTGGACCCACGAAGACTCGGAGTCAAAATTCTTGATCTGGGACCTGGAGTGAACCTGGAGACCATGCGTCGGAAGTTAATCGATACTTTGGTGGCGCATGGAGTCCGCGCGCAGCTTAAGACCGGAAACCTCCTTACAGGATCCGCGTATGTGTCGCTCGACTTCTTCCCCGGATCGCCGCCGGTAACGGTGGACTGGTCACAGACGCCAGTGCAACTCCCGACCACGTCGGGCCAGTTCGAGGCCACCGAGGCGACCGTGGAGAACATCATTAAGAAGCTCGACAAGGTTCCGTTCCAGGAAATAGGAGAAGACCTACAAAAGGCGATAGCTCAACTGAATACGACTTTGGTGAGTGCGCAAGGCACGTTGAATAGCGCGCGCGGCACGCTCGACAATACCAGCCTGCTCACCGAGCCGAATTCTTCGCAGGTGCAGCAGATAGGCAGTACTCTGCAGGAGGTGAGCCGCGCCGCGCGATCGTTGCGCGTGCTGGCAGACTATCTCGAGCGCCATCCCGACGCGCTCTTACGAGGCAAGCCGGGGGAGGCGAAGTGATGGCACGACGTATAGCGCAACTGATCTCGAGCGCGATGGTGATGGTGATAGCTGTTGGATGCAGTACGACGCCATCGCGGTTCTATTCATTAGCTTCGACGTCCACGGCGGACAGGACGCCGCCTACAAGTGCCGCCGTAATGGTAGGCCCGGTAACTATACCTGCGGCGGTGGATCAGCCTGAATTCGTGGTGCAGGTCGCGCCTAACCGGGTCGAGGTCAACGAGTTCAATCGATGGGTTTCGCCACTGAGTGATTCGATAGCGCGCGCCGTCGCCGGAGATCTCGTGGTTTTGCTGGGAACGCCGGAAGTAGCGAATTCACAGTTAGCTAACTTCGTTCCGGATTACAGAGTCACGATCGACGTGCAGCGCTTCGAGTCGATACAGGGACAAGCGGCCGTCGTGGAAGCAGTGTGGACAGTGCGCAAGACCGCGGGCGGGGAAATCCGCTCGGGCCGCACGGTCGCGCGCGAACCCGTCCAAGGTCAAGGCTTCGACGCGCTTGCAGCCGCGCACAGTCAAGCGATAGCACAAATGAGCGGCGATATCGCATCAGCGATACGCGCCGAAGCCGAGCAGAAATCTTAAAGGTATCTTGTAATCCCTTTATCCGAGGCGAAGGACAAAATGATCCGATGAGCTGTATAAAGCTTCTATCGCGGCCTAAGGGCCGATCCATGCCGTTGATACTTGTCGCGGCGGTGCTGGTGTCCACATCGCCAATGGTCACTGGTTGCTCGCGCGGCGAGGACCAACCTGCTGCTGCGCCGTCGGCACAAGTAGAACCTAGCGTCGCCGCGACTCCGCCGCCGGCTGCTCCTCCGCCTGCCGCAGCAATTGAACCAGGTCCGCCCCCCGGCGGTGCAACTGCGCAGGAATTGCAGGAACTGGTCTCGCCGATCGCGCTATACCCTGACGTGCTGGTGGCGCAGATCCTGGCGGGTTCAACTTATCCGACCCAGGTGGTGGAAGCCGATCGTTGGCTGAAGGATAACCCGAATCTGACCGGCGATCAGTTGGCGAGCCAGGTGAATCAACAACCATGGGATCCCAGCATCAAGTCATTGACTCAGTTCCCAACTGTCTTGAACACGATGAACGACAGTCTTGCGTGGACCTCGTCGCTGGGCGAGGCTTACTACAATCAGCCTGCCGACGTGATGAATGCTATCCAGGTGCTACGCAACATGGCTATGGCGGCTGGAACTCTGAAATCCACCGACGCAGCAGAAAGTTGAGGTTCAGCCGGCGCCTCCTGCGACTCAAGGTAGTGCGCAACCGTCGGTGCAGCAGACGGTTATCATCCAACCGGCTCAGCCGAATACGGTTTATGTCCCTCAGTACAATCCGACTACTGCCTATGGAGCACCAGTTCCAGCTCCTGCGGGATATTCGGGGAGTGATCTGCTTCTGACAGGTGTCTTGTCGTTTGGAGCGGGAATTTTGCTTGGGTCGTTGATTAACAACGGCAACAATAACTGGGGCTGCAATTGGTATGGGGGCGGCGGCCATAGCAGCTCGGTTAAGTACAACAACAACGTTTACGTGACGAACAACAATGTGTATCCGGGTCGGCCTCCTGCCTACCGGCCGCCCAATGGGGGATACCCGCGTCCGGGATATCCGCCACGACCGGTACCTTATCCGGCCACCAGGCCAGCCTACAATGGAGGCGTCGCTAACAATCGTCCGGACAATCCTGCAATTCCCGCGACCCGTCCTTACGACAAAAAGACCGCAAGGCCGGCCAATCCGGATATCGGCAAACCTAATTTTCCCAAGGCGAGCACGCTTCCTAACAATCCAGGCGGTTCCAATATGAACAGGAAGGAGGTCGGGAAGAATCGACCCAATCAGCCTGCCAATCCCGTCGCTGGAAATCGTCCCACCAATCCTGTTGCTGAAAATCGGCCTGCAACCAGGCCCGCTAATCGCGCAGCAGATCCAGCCCGGGGTTTCGCGAAGGATAATGGCAGCACGGGTGGCCGAAATAGCGCCTTAGGTGGATATGAGCCTGGCGGAAATGCGCGGGCGTCCAGCGATCGCGGGCAGTCGAGCTTCAAGGGAAATCAAAAGCCCGCCGGCGGCCGCGGGAATGGTGGCGGCGGCGGTAATGCGAATCGCGTCGGCGGTGGCGGGAATGGCGGAGGTGGCGCAAATCGTGGCGGCGGGAAAAAGCGCAAGTGAGGACTTCCGATGTTGAATGAAATGACTACTTCCAGACTCCGAGTCGCGCATACCCTTTCAATCCTGCTACTGGCGTGGGTGTTTGTGACACCGCTTGCGTCGGCGGATGACAGTGGCGCGCAGCAAGTGTTTCCGACGCCGATCGCTGCAATCAGCGCGCTAGTTGCGGCTGACAAGGCGGATGACGTGAAAGCACTCAGCACAATACTCGGTCCGGACTCGGATCAAATTCTCTCGTCGGGAGATCCAGTAGCCGACAAGAACGCGCGCGACGAATTCGTGCGCCGCTACAATGAGATGCATCGGCTCGCCTACGACGAGAAGGGTCGCGTCATCCTTTATATCGGCGCCAATAACTGGCCGGTACCTATCCCATTGGTGAAGAAGAATAGCGGCTGGGTATTCGACACGGCGGCCGGCAAAGACGAATTACTGTTCAGACGAATAGGCCGAAACGAATTGTTCACGATCAAAGTTCTTGAAGACCTGGCTGACGCCCAATCGGAGTATGCGAGCGGTACGCATGACGGTGGAAGCGAGGGCGAGTTTGCGCAGAAAATCCTGAGCGATTCGGGCAAGCAGAATGGTCTTTATTGGGAAACCGCAGAGGGTCAGCCTGAGAGTCCGATAGGGCCACTCGTCGCGAAAGCAAGCGCAGAGGGCTACAAGAAAGACAATGGCGACAATCCTATTCCTTTTCACGGCTACTACTACAAGATATTGACAGGGCAGGGCAGGAACGCTTCGGGCGGTGCGAAGAAGTACCTGGTGGATGGCAAGATGACGAATGGATTCGCGTTTCTGGCCTATCCTGCTGAGTATCGCGCTTCGGGAGTTATGACATTCATGATCAACCAGGACGGGATCATCGTTCAGAAGGATCTCGGATCTGACACGGCAAAGTTGGCGAGTGCTATGACTGACTATAATCCCGATAAGACCTGGGAGGAAGTGGACGAGTAGGCCCGAAACGATGGCGGCCCGAGCAAAGTCATCAGTCGAGACAAGGTTTCTCGGCCAAATTCGAGAGGAAGTCCATGCTCGATTCGGCCCGCACAGGCATAGTGCACTGCTCCTGGCGCTCATCACAGCGTTCGGGGTGCGCGCCGTAATCGGCGAAGAAGGAGCGGGTTTCATACTATTCAGTATTGCGCTCGTTTTTCTTCTGCTGGTGGCGCTGTACAACATTAACGTCGATGAGTTGGTCGGTGAAAGAGGTGTATTGCTGACCCAGGCGAGGCACCGCCGACTATTGGGTTGGATACTAGCAGCCGCAGCCGGAACAGAACGAATAGCGATCATCATCGCGCCCGGCCCGACGGTCGACTTCATCGGTACTGTCTGCTGGCTGCTATTCGTCGTATTTGTCACGTTCAGCCAGTTGCGCAGCGTTCTAAGGCAGCGAGAGGTGACCGGAGAAACCATTTGTATGGCGGTGTCGGTGTACCTGCTAATGGGCTTTTGCTGGGCTCTTCTGTACGCCATCATATACCAGCGGCATCCGGAGTCTTTTGCTGGTATCGTAGCCGCAGGCTCCATCCAGTCGACCCACTTTCAACACATTTTCCCTGTTTTCGGCTATTTTAGCCTGACTACTCTCTCAACGGTCGGATTTGGTGACATAACTCCGATAACTCTGCAGGCCCGTTATGCTGCGGTGGCCGAAGGCATCACGGGACAGTTCTACCTGGCGATATTAGTTGCGCGCCTGGTGGGAATGCAGATGACGCAGTCTCCGACTCAGAACGCGAAACAGGAAGCCTCCGAGTCCGATACAGAAACTAAATGAGTGGCAATGCTATAGCTTTGCTGATCACCTTGCTGCTGGGTGCGTGCATAGCAGCGAGCGTTGCGCAGGCTGATAGCGGGACCGCCACTACTCCTAGCCAATCGGAACTCGTCAATCAGGCGAATGCGCCTATTTCGAGTATCTTCCAAATTCGGCTGCAGGACGCATACGCGCCCGCGTTTCAGGGCGCATTGCGCGGTCAGGGTAATTTCTTTTCGATTGCCATAGGTATGCCTCTACCGCAGTATCGGCTGCTGCCATTTCCGCAGTTGTCACTGTTGACGATACCAGCGGCGGTAACACTTCCTCTTCCCGATCCAATTGGTACAGTGACTGGATTCGGCGACATTCGCTTCGTCGATCTCGCAATACTTGATGCGGGACACAGCTTACTGTTAGGAATCGGACCTACATTCGTATTTCCCACTGCCGGCGATGTCACTAGCGGGCAAGGGAAATGGCAGGCGGGACCTGCGGCCGCTGCGGCGTTTGCACCGCGCAATTGGCTGTTCGGAGTGCTCGCCCAAAATCCAATCTCGTTTGCGGGTGATACGACTCGGCCAGAGGCGAACGCTTTGTTTCTTCAACCGTTTATTACCTACCAGCTCGGCCACGGATGGTTCATCAGATCCGAACCGCAAATGATTTTCGACTGGGAGACCAACAAGCAGCAGTTGCCGATCGACCTGGGAATTGGGCGCGTTTTCAAAATAGGACCTCAGTATGTAAATAGTTTCGTCGAACCGGCCTGGAACGTGTCGGCTGACGGACCGGCTCCGAGGTACGCGATAACATTTGGATTTGCGTTGCTCTATCCTAATTTCTGGGGCTCGAAGGCGCGCTAGCTCTAGAGGCTAAAGGAAGCACCAGTGAATCCATTCGAAGTCGGTTGCATCGTGCTTGCGTGCGTCTTTGGAGGCGCGATGCTCGGGATGGCTATTCACACGCGTCTACCCGAGCAACATCTGAACACGGAATCGAAGGATGTAATCAAGCTTGGGATGGGACTGATTGCGACTATGTCAGCCCTGGTCCTTGCTCTGCTCACTAACTCGGCAAAGGGTTCTTACGACACGCAGAGAAATGAAGTGACGCAAGTGTCCGCCAATGTCATCCTGCTCGACCGCGTGCTGGCGCATTATGGACCCGAAACGAAGGAAGCTCGCGATCTTCTCAAGTTTTCCACTGCCGGCATGATCGACCGCATCTGGCCTAATGACTTTGTCCAAGCTGCGAAGTTGGGGCCTACCTCGACGAGCGGCGAATTATTCTTCGATAAGATCCAGGAACTCACACCAAAGGACGAAGTTCAGCATTCGCTTCAGGCCCAGGCTCTTAGTTTGAGCATAGGGATTGGGCAGGCGCGCTTGTTGCTGTTCGAGCAGGGCGGGCGCTCGATCCCGATGCCGTTTCTTGTGCTATTAATTTTCTGGGTGACGATTATTTTTCTCAGCTTCGGCCTCTTTGCCCCGCGCAACGCGACCGTGATCGCGACTCTATTCTTGTGTGCCTTGTCGGTTGCCGGCGCGATCTTCCTGATCATGGAGCTGGACCGGCCATTCGGGGGAGTGATTCAGATCTCGAGTGCTCCGCTGCGTAACGCTATAGCCAGTATTGGAAAGTAGCATGAGTGCGGTACCGCAAGGCCTCGTGGCGACCGGGAAGTGGCTGCATCGCGAGTTCGCTGCAGCCCGCCCCGTATTTATCTTCTTCCTGGTCGCATTCCTGCTCCAGTTGACCATCATCAAGCTGGCGGTCGCGCAATTTTCGATTCCAATAACTGCATTTTCCAAAGCTATAGTCGGTGCGCTGTTAGCGGCCAAGGCAGTCCTGATACTTGATGAGACCCGAATCGGAAAAAGCCTCGAGCACTATCGGAGAGTTGTCGCGGTAGCCGTCAAGACACTTCTGTACGGATTGGGAACGTTGCTGCTCGGCTACCTCGAACGATTCCTGGAAGCCTTGCATAGAGATGGTTCATTCGATGGGGCTCTCCGGGACATGATCGAGCAGGCAAATGTGTATCGGATCTTCGCCTGGGTACTCGGAGTGACTCTCATTTTCGCGATTTATTTCGTGTTTTCAGAGATCAACGATTACATGGGCAAAGGCGCTCTTTGGTCTCTTTTTTTTAAACGGCGATAATGCATGTAGAACTGCGAGACGGTAACAGTCTCAACGCCAAGCGCGCGCTTCGTTGCATCGATCTTCCATGCGGTAGCGCTTGAATCGTGGCGGTTCGAGGATTTTTTTGTACTTTCCGTTGCTTTTGGGGTGGCGTTCGGCGTTTTTGGATGGTAAAAGATCTTCGCTCTATGAATTATTTCGGGGGACAAACACAAGATGGTGTGGGTTTCAACCCGCTGGCTCAAATTGCGCCAGCGCGGAATTGCTCGATTTGTTTCGATTTCGATTGTTTTCCTGATCGGCTTCATCTGCACTGTCTCTGCTAGCGGAGCCTCGCTTGCATCGAATCGCGGGTCGATTCCTGAATGCATTGCATTTGCGAATGACTCGGCTTTTTCGCCGAAGACCGTCCAAGACACGACACCAGACGTATGCCCGGACCCCAACGGCGATCCGCTTGGACCCGGCAACGCTTCTGCCGACCTCGTCGTGAAGAACGGTACCTGCATGGTGAATGCAGGCACATACATGTACCACAACATCAACATCGTTAAAGGTGGAACGCTGCAGTTCAGCGACGCGAATATCACCCTCAATGCCGCCAACATCATCATCGAGAACCAGGGCACGATGCGCGCAGGCAGCGTCGATTCGACCAGCGGCGTTATAACACCGATTGCCGGGCCGCTCACGATTCACCTTTACGGAGCAAATCAAGGGCCGGGCGGAGCGGGAGCTAGCTGCACCGACCCGACGTGCGGGGTTCCCAATAGCGGCCCGAATGACGTCTGGCAATCAAACATGTCGATGAAGATGTACCCGAACAGTTGCAAGACGACCAACGACCTGGGGGGTAGCGGTGTCAACGATTGCTTTTACCGATACGATCCGATGCCTTTCGACAACGGCAAGACTACCGGTGGGACTGGGGCATGTTCGGTTGGAGAGGGGAACTGCGGCTACTACGGCTACAAGGTCTTAGGTGTCGGCTATGGGGCGACGCTTCAGCTCTACGGAAAAAGAGGTGCGACTTACGATACGAAGGTTGATCCAACCAACACCGGCACGAGTTGGGTTCGCCTGAACAACTGCAATCCAGGGGTTAATGATCCATCCAAGCAGTGCAACAAGGGTGTGCTGCAGCCGGGCGCCAACACCTTGGTACTGTCGAAACCTGTGGACTGGCAGATGAATGATAACATCGTAATCGGATCGACCGACTATTTGCCGGGCCATGCCGAACAGGTGCAAATCAGCTGCATCAACGATCTTGTGAAATGCCCCGGCAAGATTACCTTTACGCCGGCCTTGCGGTTTCCGCATAACGCATCAGTTTACAGTCTCAGCAAGGTCCCAGCGGGACAGTTGCCAACTGGCTGGACGTCGGTGGACACTCGGGCGTCGGTAGCTCTGCTGACTCGCAGCATCCGTATCGACTCATATGGCGACGCGATAGGAACTCCCTTTCCGGATGCGCCAAGACCACCGATAACCCCTACTACCCAGGGATACTGGTTCGGCGGCCACATGGTAATCCGCCAGGGCTTCAAGCAGGTTCAAATCCAGGGAGTTGAGTTCTATCAGATGGGGCAGGGTGGGAAGATCGGTCACTACCCGGTGCATTTTCACATGGCGCGCAAGGTCCCATCGACTACTTTTCTGAAAGACAACTCGGTCTGGGATTCGATGACTCGATGGTACGTCCTACACGCTACCCAAGGCGTGACGATGGCGCGCAACGTTGGGTATGCGTCGATAGGTCACGGCTATTACCTGGAAGATGGCACTGAGACCGATAACAAACTTTATGCGAACATTGGAATCTTTGCGCGCGCGGCGGTCACGAACGCTCAAAATCCCCGGAACGTCCCCGGCATCCTGGCAGCTCCCGACTATCCGATCATTCAGCGTCCTCCCGAGAACGGTGGCCCCTTGCAGACTGGCCCCTCCGACGACGTCGTCCCCTACCATACGGATTGGGACCATCCGACCGTGTTCTGGATCATGAACGGCTGGAACGATTTCGAGAACAACATGGCTGACGGAGCGGGCACCTGCGGTGTCTGCTACTGGCTGCTGCCGGGTATCAATAGCGGCGGTTCGCGCAGCATGAACTGGACGTCCTACGCATCCGAGCAACAGTTGCCGAACAAGCTGACTGATGGCGGTACCACGCCACTGCAGATCTTTACCGGCAACAGTTGCGTCTCCGCGATGTCTTCATTTCTGACGGTCGCCAATACGACGGCTTGCAACGGCGTCCAAATCGGACCCAATCGGGACAATGCTGCGTTTCCGGTTTTGAACGAGTCGGCGGCGCTACCCTCGTCGCCGGACTTCAACCTGGCCCCATCGTCAAAGAACATGCCGCCGGATAAAAACGGATTTGACACTGACAACTACTATCCGCATGTCGGCGGTGGCGGACGTTTCCCGACCAAATGCAATGGTACAGGAGATTGCAGCCAGCAAAAGATCTGTAGCACTCTGAATGAGTCTAATTGCGTAATCACCAACATCGATCACTACACCAGCTCGTTCAATTGGCAGGCGACAAACTTTGCCGCAATCTGGCTGCGACCACTATGGTACTTGTTCATTAATAGCGCCCTTACGGATGTCCAGAACGGTGGAATTACCTTCGTGACCGGAGGCGGTTACACGAAATCCGACGCCATCAATGGACATTGGGCTCTCGCGCGCAAGGACATTTTTATAGGGAACACCCAAGATCCCGCGGCCGACAGATTTGCGTCGAACGTCGGACCGTTCAACCCCGGGACCCAGCTAACGTGCGCGGAAGCAAAGGGCATCGGCAAGCCCGGCAACTATTGTCTCGACGAAGACAACGGCATTTCGTTCGCGCTGGCCACTTTCGCCAATAATCAGCGCATGTTCAGCATCTACGACGGGCCCGCTTACGAGGATTCCAACTCCTATCTCGATATCACGCGCGCGAATCTACCCAACGACCCGATCAAGGGATGCAACCCGCAACCTGATTCAGATCCGTCTCCCGACCACAATTGCGCCAACAGCGTCTATTCGCAGGCGGGCAAGATGTTGGGGATGCCGTATGACTCGGTCAATAAGGTCTGCTATCTGCCTAATGCTGCCATTGCGTGGAAACAGCCGAACGGATTCTATTACCCGCCTGCATTTCACTCGGACAAGCTCTTTTTCGACAATGTCGATATTCGCCACTTCGTCATCGAACCATTGTTCAAGCCGACTGGCCTTTTTGTAACCGATCCAGTCCAGTCCAGAAATAGATACTGCACCTATGATCCGTCTATGTTCACCGGCTTTACCGACGTCGATCGGCAAACGGAGCTCAATGACGATGATGGAACCCTGACCGGTCTTATTGGTCCTGAAGCGCAGACCGGACTAGTAGGTTCAGTCTCAGTCAACCAGGACCCATTTTTCAACGCACCCCTGCAGACTCCGGAGTGCCTGTCCGACGTGAACGTAACTCCTACGAACTCTGTTAGTAATCCGAAACTATACGAGGGCACTGCGGTTACGAGCCCTTACGACTATGTGACCACTGTGGTGTTTCCTAACTGTGCTGCCTCAGGAGGCCTGTGCACCGAACAGAACGAGCCGGGATCGCTCTCACCCTGGAGCGCAGACTGCACTAATCAAAATTGCTATGGAGTACCGCTGTACCGGGAAAACTTGATTCCCGGCGAGATCGAGACTTCGCCGAAAGGAGTCCCAATCCGGTTGATGGGTCAGGCCACCTTCCAGAGAAGCAGTCTTACGGTCAATAACGGCAGGTATTACGTCGACACTAGCCCGAGCCTGACGGCGCAAAAGGCAGTTAATCCGCCGCAGAACAACATCAAGTTGTTCAACGTCTTCCGGAAGGGTGGAAAGTACTACGTGTTCCTTCTATTCGCCAAGGCTACGACCAAGCAGACCTACGACATATATGTCGGAACGGGTTTCAAAAAGACAGATATCGACCAGCTATGGCTTACGCGAGTACAGCTGCCTAGCTCTTACGAGTTCCAGACACCGGAGCCATTTCCGCAAGACCTGGCGACCTACGACTCGACTACTGGCATCCTGACCGTAACGATGGACATGAGCAGGTTTCCTGGGTTCGCGACCCAATACGCCGCCGAGCAGAAAAACCAATGCCAACCGGCGACCTTCTGCCAATGGATCGACAGCCCGGAGATGGGTGAGGACAACTGTCAATGTGCGGACTCTATATTCTCGCCGCCGACGTCAACTTTTCAAACTGCCGAATGTACCAAGACTAACGGCATCTGCCACTGGGGCAGCGAGGATGTTAGCTGTCCCAAAGGCGGTTGCTACGGCTTTGGCGTCAAGCTCTCGGAAAATTTCGTGACTAGCGATACCCCTCCGAGCCCGGTACCGCAAAAGGTGGCGTGCTTGACCAAACCAACCCTACCGACGAAGTCACCCTACGACGTCGATTGGACTTTGACGACCAACAGCTCGACCTGTAACTATTCGTCGACAAACCCGTCAACCTTCTGCACCAATCCGAGCGGCGCCGGTCCTGATGATCCAGGTAATGGTTCTGACGCAATCGGGCCAGATGACTCAAACTGAAGGTATGTCCCTGGAATCGGCGCTGTCTGTCGAGCGGTGACGGATGCGAAGTCGAGGAAGGTATTTTTCGGGGCTGCGGCTGAGGGTCCTTGCGGTGGTAGTAGCGCTGGGCTTCAGCCTTGGTGGATGCGATGAGGGTAGCAGTCACTCGGCGAAGCCCGGTCCGAGACCGACGCCGACGGTCGCGCCGACTATCGCGCCGACGCCCACTCAGACTGCGACTGCTACTGCGTCCATTGCTCCGACAGCTACTCCCACTTCGACTCCGTCCAGGAGCGGTGGCCTTTGGGTGCCCAATCTCTTCGGACCCTCGGTAAACGAGTTCGATCCTCCTGCGCGCGCCGTCAGCGGTAACCCGCCTCCGCAATTCTCGAACGAAAGCCCGTTTCTGCTTTTGCCGGCGGGTTTGGCCTTTGATGGCTCGGAAAATCTTTGGGTCGCCAATTGCTCTGATTTTATATTGGGGACGGGCGCCATTGCCGAATTCACCGCCGCGCAGTTGGCGAACCTTGGCAACGACAGCACCCCGGATCCAAACACGACCCTGCTCGACGACGGATCGCTCACGATTCTTGGCTGCCCGTGGGGCGCGAAGTTCGACGCTGGCGGGTAATCTGTGGCTCACTAATCGGTTGATTCGCAACCTGGTGAGCTACAGTCCAGCTCAACTCGCCGTTGGCGGAGCTCTAACTCCCAACACATCGATAACTTCAACCTCCTTTGAGAGTCCCAGGGATATCGCTTTCGACGCGAGCGCAAACCTTTGGATTGTCGAGAATCAGAACCAGACAATTCTTGCGTATAAGGCAGCGACTCTCGCCGCGGCGCTAGGTCATTCAGGCCAGGTTAATCCCGATATCATTATTTCGTCGCCGAGTTTCGGCGACCCTCGCGCGATTGCATTCGATGGAAGCGGCGATCTTTGGCTCACCGATGCGACCGGCAAATTGCTCGAGTTTGACGCCGCTGACTTGGGCATGAGCGGCACGCCGACACCAAAGGTGATAATCACGGCGACTCCGGTGCTAACACTCGATGGAATCGCCTTGAGCCTCGATTTTCCTGAGGGGGCCGCCTTCGATCCTGCGGGGAACCTGTGGGTTGCCAATCTCGAGAGTGACAACGCCGGCAGCCTGGCAGAATTCACGCCGGCGCAATTGGCGACATCGGGCAGCCCGTCGCCCGCGGTCTTCCTTGATTCAGACATCTTCGGAACCAACATCCATCAACCTTCGCTGCTGACATTTGGGCCGATTCCATAATAGTAAGTACATACTCACTTGGTATAGTCAGTAGCTAATTAGCGGGGCTAATTTGACATCCTTCAAGCAAAGGGCGTAAACTTTGAGTTGTCGGAATCGTAAAACGAATGGAGCCCGACTTTGATCCAGCCCGACCAGTGGCCCTTCTGCTCGCCTTTGACCACGCTCCGCTAGACCAACACAAATCGTAAGACATCAAGGCTTGAGGGAGACCCCAATGGGACGACCTCGTATCCATTTTGTCCGGAACACTCTGGCCGCGATCAGTGTGGCTGGAGCGATGCTCCTCACGGTCGCGTCACCCGCAGCAGCCACACCATGGCAGCGAGCTTGGGGCGACTACGATAAGCAACAGCAATGGCATGACGCGAGTTGGTGGCTGCAGAACCAGCACGAATGGGTCATCTCGAATCATCCGGAATGGACTGAGAACTACGCGGCGACGCGCGGCCAAATCGGCGATTCCGACCGATTCCACGGACGTCACTACGGCGACGGCGGCACCGATCGAACAAACGCGGCAGCACCGAACGAGAGACTAAAGGCGGCGACGAAAACCGGAGCGTCGATAAAAAACGCTTCGTAAATTGCAAGGAAGAGAGATGAAAACGATTAACTGTAAAAAAATGGCAATAACCTTTGGCGGAATCCTGATTGCGACTCTCGCCGCAGGCTGTTACGGCGGAGGATCGGGCTATTCCCACGGTGGATACGGTTATAATAGCAACTACAGCAGCTACGGAAGTTCTTATCCTTATAGTAACTACGATCGCGGATATTCGAATCCGCAAAGCTATGGAAATTCGTACAACGCCGGCTACCGAAATGGAGTACGAGCTAGTGCGAATAGCGACCGGCGCGAGGATCGCGTCACCAATCAGCGTGCCGTGCCAGTAGATCGAGATCGCGCTGTGGCACGTACTGAGACGACGCATACCAGCATCGATCGCACGGAAAGAAACTAGCTGTCTTCAGTTGCGGCGATAAACTCTGCAACCAGGACGATAGCCGCGCCTACGTTGTCGGCCTCGGTGCGGCCGCTGCGTGCGCGCGGCTTGAAAGAGTGATCGCCATCTTCGATCCATTCGATCCTGATCGCGGGCGATAGCTTGTAGCCGCTGATTTCTTCCGGACGGCCGAAGCTGTCGCGCGTTCCTTGCAGAATCAACGTCGGAGTCTGCAAAATCTCGAGATGCTTCGTGCGAGTCTTCTCAGGCTTGTTCGGCGGATGAAACGGATATCCGAGACATACCACGCCGAGAACCTTCGCGTCGTCAGCGACCATGCTCGCGATCCTGCCGCCCATCGATTTGCCGCCGATCACTAGCCCGCTGCCGCCACCTACCTGCTCGATCGCGTCGCGGAATGATTGCATCAGAATTCGCGGTGGATCCGGCGCTCCGCCTTTGCCGATTTCCCGCCGCCGTTGCATGTACGGAAATTCAAACCGGATCACACGAACGCCCGACGCCCCAACTCCTTCCGCGACGCGCTGCATAAACGCCGAATCCATCGGTCCGCCTGCGCCATGCGCAAACAAGAATGTTTTCGCTGCCGTTTTTGGTCCATCGACAAGAATAGCCGCCATGATTGTTGATCATCGAACGGCCGCCGCGTCCACGCAACTGCAGACGGAGTGAGCGAAACCTGCGAAGGTATTCGCTCACTCCGTGGCTATCATGCGTGCGCGGATGCCGGCTGCGACGACGCTCGCAGCGGCGCGGTCGCTTCGGAAAATTCCGCCAGGTAACGCGCGACGCTCGGCCGGTTGCTCATTCGCGATACCCATTTCGCGACGTTGCCGAACTCCGGGGTTGGCGCGCCTTCCATTAAGGACGCGATGTTAATCGGCGAGAAGCATGAAATATCAGCGACGCTAAATTCACCGCACAGGTATTCGCGCTTGCCGAGCTCGCGATCCAGCCGCTGATATTGGCGTGAAAGTTCGGCTTTTGAATGCGCGACCGCGGCAGCATCCCGCGTTGAGGGGTCGGGCTTCAACAGCACCTCGCGGACCAGCACGCCGAGGTTGGGCGCGAGCAGCGTGTCACCCAGATCCTCAAGCATCCTGCATCGCGCGCGCTCGGCGACTCCAGTAGGAAATAGCGCCAGCTTGGGCACGCGCTCGTCTAAGTACTCGAGGATGATCGTCGAGTCGTAGATCACTGCATCACCATCGACGAGCACCGGGATCTGCGCTTTCGGATTAAGCCGCGGCAGTTCCTCGGGCTTGATCCATCCCGTGGCCGGCGTCCAATTGACCAGTTGGGTTTCGTGCGCGATCGCCTTCTCGAACATCGCGATCCGCGGCTTCGCGCTGTAAACGCTGAGAGGAGAGTAGTAGAGCTTCATCGTTTGTCCTCCGTCCAGTTGAAATGTTGGAGATCACTTTGGGGTTTCGCTCAGCAGCACCATCTGCGTTTGCGTGACGACCGCCAGCAGCTTGCCGTTCTCCGACGTCACCCGCGTCTGCCAGACCATCGTGCGCCGACCGCGATGTAGCGCGACGCACTCCGCCCGCACCGTCGTGCCGACCATCGCCGGACCGATGAAATTGGTCTTCGATTCGATCGTCGTAGTCATCGCGCCGTCGCGCAGATTCAGCGAGGTCGCGCATCCCCCGAGCGTATCGGCCAGCGCCATCATCGCGCCGCCATGCAGAATCGCAGGCCGCGTGCACATATCGTCGCGAACCTTCATCGTTGCCGTTACACATTCGGGCGTCGCGCTGACAAATTTGATTCCAAGTAGTTTCGCGAACGGCAGCATGTCGCGGTTCAGCTGTTCGATTGCGTCCATAGAGGCCATCATGCACTCGCCCGTCTGTGCGAGTGGACCATGTGCAGTTCCACTTTAAGAAATAATTAAGGATCCACTTTTTCGGCCAAGGAGACCGTAGTACGTTCGTGTTTCGGAGGTGCGTAGATGTTCCTGAAGCTCGATACGGACGGCGCTCTGTACGATCAGATTTACCGGGCGCTTCGAGGCCAGATTCTGGGCGGGCGATTGCCTGCGGCTGCGCGCGTGCCGGCTACGCGCGACCTCGCGCTCGACCTGGGCGTCTCGCGCAACGTCGCGATAATGGCGTATCGGCAATTGCTCGACGAAGGCTACCTGACCACGCGCAAGGGCGCCGGCACTTTCGTCGCGCGCGAACTTCCGCGTCATCTCACGACCGCGGTCGCTCGACAGCGTCCTCGCGCCGCGCGGACTGTTGCACCCGTCCGTCTTTCGGCATACGCGCGCCGTGTGCGCGACGCTTCGCAGGGCGTGCAGTTCACCTGGGCGCCGCGACGCGACGTGCTGCCATATGATTTTCGCTATGGTCCGCCTTCGTTCACCGATTTTCCACACGAAACGTGGTGCCGCCTGTTAGCACGTCGCGCGCGACGCGTCACGATTCGCGATCTCGACTACGGCCCGGTGGAGGGATTGCCGGCATTGCGCGAAGCGATCGCCGAATATGCCGCCCGTGCCCGGGCTATCGCATGCACGCCTGAGCAGGTCCTCGTCGTCAACGGCTCGCAGCAGGCACTCGACCTTGCCGCGCGTGTGCTGGTCGATCCCGGCGACGTCGTGCTGATGGAAGAGCCGCACTATCGCGGCGCGCGGACTGTAATGAGAGCGGCTGGCGCGAAGATCGAAACCATCGCGGTGGACGAGCATGGTCTGCGCACCGCCGAACTCGCACAACGCCGCACTCTCAGCCGCCTCGCTATCGTGACGCCGTCGCATCAGTTTCCAACCGGCGCCGTGATGCCGCTGGGGCGTCGGCTCGAGCTTCTCGATTGGGCGCGCCGTTCGGGGGCATGCATCTTCGAGGATGACTACGACAGCGAGTACCGCTACTCGGGTCGGCCTATCGAGGCGCTTGCCGCGCTCGATGACAGTGGATGCGTGCTGTACGCGGCGACATTCTCGAAAGTGATGTATCCTTCGCTGCGCCTGGGATACATGATTCTTCCGGAGGGGCTGATCGAGCCAATTCGGTCGGTCAAGGCGCTGATGGATACCGGCGGACCCAGTCTCGCGCAGGCCGCGCTGGTCGATTTCATCCGCGAAGGGCATTTCGAACGGCATCTGCATCGCACGAGGACACGCAATGCGAGCCGGCGCGCCGCCATGCTCGACGCGATCGAGCGTCACCTTGGCAGCCGCGCGCAAGTGTCAGGAATCAATGCCGGCCTTCACCTGATGCTGTGGTTGCGCGATCTGCCCGCCTCCAGGTCGCGCGAGTTGCGGATGCGCGCGGCGCGTGCCGGGGTAGGCGTGTATTCGATTGATCCATTCTATCTGAACCCGCCGAAGACGGTGGGACTGCTGCTGGGTTACGCGTCGATGCCGGAAAAGCAAATCGCCGAAGGTATCCGCCGCTTCGCCGCCGTCGTGAATTCTCTATGAGCGCGAAGTCGAATTCCAATCATAGTTGTAGCTGCGGCAGGAGCAGGTTCATTTGAAATCTCAACGCAAATTGCTCGGTCTGGGTAGAAAACTGCCGATAGGCCATCCATTCGCCGGAGAAGGACGTGTCGATCGCGTAACCTTCACCGAATTTCCAGACCTTCCCGAATCCTGCGCTAAGCGGTATTTGCGTCGAAGTGTTATGACGCCAGTTGATTGTCCAGGTGGCGTCACTCGACTTTACATACCACCCGCGGCCTAGCTGATAGGAGAGCATCGGTTGAATCTGCAGTGAACTTTGCGGCACCGAATGCGACGACGAGTAAGCAAACGAAGTAGCCTGCTGAAAGAGTCCCGCAATATTCAATCCCGGAATTTTCCGGTACGAGAACGCCCAAGCCGGACCCATCTGCCATGCGCCTTTGCCGGTGAACTCGCTGGTCGAGGTCGGAAATATAAAATAGGGTCCTACTCCCCATCGGAAGCGAGTCTCCTTTTCGTTCGGCCACGGCATCACGAACAGGTCCAGAAGCTGGAAGTCGTCGAGCGCGGTAGTTGTGGTCGCGCCCTTGTTGCGCGGAACCGTCACGACCTGAATCGACGGACGGATAAGCTGCTCGAGCGGCGTGAACAATTGTGGCCGAACCGCCAGCAGCGGCCGAATTTGCAGCGTGTTCGGCTGCGCATTCGTGCCGTACTCGGAAGGGTAGTAGATGTCCTGGATCTTGAACTGAGTCAGCGACGCAGTCGGATCGTACTCCTTCTCAGCCAGCCCTTCCTCGGTGAGATTTGGTGACGCGCTCTGCTGGGCGAGAGCTATGGAACACCCCGCGAACAGCAATAGAACTGCTACGCCGAAAGCGAACGATCGCCTCAACTCAATCTCCACATCGCAACAAGCCCTCATCAGAGTCGGTCTGCGCTTCTGCTAACTACCGGTAAATTTGCTTTGGGTCCAGCAGAGCGTTGTCAGCGATCTTTGACGTCGCCAATAGCTTTATGAATGGCGGCGAGAAGTACTGCTTTCTTCACCGGCTTGGCGACGTGCGCATCGCATCCCGCGTCTTGCGCTTTCTTTAGCGCCTCGACGAGGACCGAAGCAGTTAGTGCGATTATGGGGACGCGACTTCGTCCGGAATCGCGTTCGATATCGCGGATCGCGCGAGTTGCCATGTAGCCGTCCATCACCGGCATCTCGATGTCCATCAAAACCACGTCATAGGTCTCGGTCTTGAACTTCTCGACCGCCACCGCACCGTTTTCGGCGTCGTCGATAGAGTATGGCAACTTCTTGAAGTAGGCATGGACTAGCGCAAGATTGTCGCGAGAATCGTCAACCAGCAGGACCTTCAACGGACGCGTCTCCTCGAATACGTCGCTGCCAAAAGCCGAATCGACTTCGTTGTCGCTGGCTGAGGTATGCAGCGACACGGCTCCGGCGCCGCCGAGTGCCCGGCCCAGCGCTTTGAAGAGAGCGGCGCGCCTTATCGGTTTGATCAAGTAGGTCTGGATGCCCACTTCCCGTGCGCGCTTCATCATTCCGCCCAGGTCATCGGAAGTGAGCATCATGATTATAGGACGGTCGCCCGCCGGGAGTTCTCCGAGTCGAATCTTTGCCGCTACTTCGATCCCGTCCATCTCCGGCATCCGGCAATCAAGCACCACCGCGCGATAGGACTCGCCGGATGCAGCGGCGCGATCGATTTCGTCCAGGGCAGCCTGCCCGCTCTCGACACAGGTTACATTGACTCCTATCGAAGTGAGCGCCTGTTGGAGGATCATTCGGTTCGCCTCAGTGTCATCGACGACCAGGATGCGTGTGCCCGCAAGATCGACATTGGTGACAGCCGGCGCGGCGGTTACATGATCCAGGTGAGTCTTGAATTCCGCGGTGAAGATGAAAGTGCTGCCTTTGCCGACCTCGCTATTGACAGTTATCGCGCCCCGATACATCTCGACCAGCCGCTTAACGATCGTGAGACCGAGCCCGGTTCCTCCATAGTTTCGCGTGGTCGAGGAATCGGCTTGGGTGAAGGCATTGAAAATTTTCTCGGTCTTGTCAGAGGAGATTCCGATGCCGGTGTCGGTCACTGAAAAACGAATCAGGGTCGTACCCGATCCGCAATCCGCGCGCGCGACGCTGACACCGAGCACGATTCCCCCCTCGCTGGTGAATTTAACCGCATTGCCGAGCAGATTAACGATCACCTGGCGCAGGCGTAGAGGATCACCCACCAGCGTGCGCGGCACATCGGCGGCCACATGGCCCGTAAGCTCCAGGTGCTTCTGATGCGCGCGCAATCCCATTGTCTCGGCCACCGTATCGACCAGTTCGCGGATATCGAAGTCCACTTCCTCGAAGTTCAGATGTCCGCTTTCGATTTTGGCGAGATCGAGAATGTCGTTGATCAGATCGAGCAGAATGACGCCGTTGCTGCGTATGATATCCAGGTAATGACGTTGCTCGATGTTCAATTCGCCCTCGGACAACATGTCCGACATCCCAAGCACCGCGTTCATCGGCGTGCGAATTTCGTGCGACATGCTCGACAGAAAGTCGGACTTCGCTCGCGAGGCCTCCAGCGCCGCTTCGCGCGCATCGATTAGCTGACGCTCGGTCTCCTTGAGCGTACCGATATCGCGCGTGATCGTGATGCAGCACCAATGTCCGCGGAACTTGAGGTTGAGCGCTGAAATCAGGCCGCAGTATGTGCCGCCGTCCTTGCGCTTGAAGGTCGCTTCCAGATTCCGGACCACGCCAGCTCGTTTCAGCTCAGCGACCAACTGGCGGTTCTCGTCGGCGTTGGCGAAGGACGTGAGTTCCCGCGAACGTTTGCCGATCACATCTTCACGGCTGTAGCCGGTGTGCCGGATGTACTCCTCGTTGACGTCGATGTACCTGCCGGTCTCGAGATCGAGAATCATCATCGAGTCGAGATTCTGATCGAACAGCTGGCGCAACGCGGTCTCGCTTTCGCGCAACCTCGCTTCGGTCTCCGCAGCCTCGGCGATAATTCGATCGCGCTGCGCGACTTCCTGTTCGAGCCGAGCCTGCACCTCGTGGCGAGCAGCGATCTGCTCGGCCAGTTCCGCCCGGACTGCTTTCATTTCGTGTTCGGCGGTCTGGCCTCGGCTGATCTCATCCTCGGCGATATCGGTCTCGCTGCGTCCCATTCTGAACCCAATTCTCCCGCGAGGACGGTTCTATCTCCTCGCGGTGAAGAATGAGCAACTGTCGTGCCTCGGAATCTGATAAAGCGGCAGGAAGATCAGATGTTTTCTAAGCGTCAGGATGACGACGCGATCCGCTGATAGAGGAGGGCGGCGCCTGCGTAGATGGTCGCGCCGTTCTCGGCATCGCCGACGAACTCCGCGATTTGTTGCATCTCCGCGACCCACCGGTACGCCTTCGGGCGCATATCAGGAACCGCACGATCCATCCGCGCGAGAAAACTCGGCTGACTGCGCGCGAGCTCGGCACGCAGCGCGTCGGCGAGTCCTTCGCGTTCCGCAGCGCCCAGCATGGTCGCGCAAAGTGCGGTGAATCCCTTGGTTAGCCCGGCGTACGAGAGTTTCAAGCCCGACGCGGCGCCAACCGGACCGTCGAGAATCGCGATATCGAGACCATAGTCGGCCAGGCGCATGAGCAAATGCGCGTCGCTGCCGGACGCGTAGAAGCGCGGACCTTTGGCGGGGTCTTGAGTGCCGGCGACGGGCGGCCCTCCGATAATTCCAGCGTCGATGAAGGTCGTGGCGTCGAGGATGTCGTGGATACGCCGGCAGGTCGTGGGCGAGATCGCGTTGCACTCGACGAAGACAGGCTTGTTTCGCGCGCGGCCGATCGGCCCGCGCAAGCGCTCTGCAACTTCCACCGCAACTCCCGGGGGAACGATCGAAAGGACGAAGTCCGCGCGCACAATCGAATCGTCATCGTTAACTACTTCGAGTCCAGCGCCGCGAACGCGCGCGACGCTGTCCGCACTGCGTCCTGCGACCGACGTCACCACGCGCGCACCGGCTTCGCGCAATCTGCGTCCCACCGCGGCGCCCATCTCGCCCGCGCCAACGATCGCAACCGTCACGGCGTCTCGATCGCTCATCGGAGTACCCCTTGCAGAAATTGTGTGCGGAATTTCAGTAGCGGTTCAGGCGCGCAAGCCGGTCGGCATGAAAGTTCGAGTCGCCGAACAGTTCCTGGCATACGCGAACCCGCTTCATGAACAGCCCGATGTCGAACTCGTCGGTCATCCCGATGCCGCCATGCATCTGCACCGCTTCATTCACGGCGAGCGTGGCGCTGAGTCCGGCGCGTGCCTTTGCCACCGACACGATCGCACTCGCGCGATCGTAAGAATCGTCGAGCGTCTGCAGCGCCTTGAGCACCGCCGCGCGTGTGACCTCGAGCTCGCAGTAGAGATGCGCCGCGCGATGCTGCAGCGCCTGGAATTCGCCGATCGCTTTGCCAAATTGTTTTCGTTCCTTCAGATAGGCGACCGTCCGGGCAAAAGCCTCTTCGCTCGCGCCCACCATCTCGGCCGCAACCGCTGCGCGGCCAACATTGAGCACGCCCTCGAGGACATCCCAACCCGCGTCGATCTTGCCGAGCACGCTATCGGCGCCGGCGCTCACGTCATCGAAAGTAATCCGCGCAGCGTTGTGCGTATCCACGGTTGAAGTCCGCTCGGCGCGAACGCCGGGCGCATTCGCGTCAACAATGAACATCGCCAGTCCATTTGTATCCCCTGCTTTACCCGAGGTGCGAGCAGCAACGATCAGCAGTTTCGCGACGTGTCCATCAATCACAAAAGTCTTCGCGCCGCTCAGCTTGAACCCATTGCCGGCGCGCGTGGCCGTCATCGCTGTCTTATCCGGATGATGCTTCGCGGTTTCATCGACGGCCAAGGTCGCGATCAATTCGCCGGCGACAATTTTCGGCAGATAGTTTTTCTTCTGCTGGTCGGTGCCGGCGCGTGCGATCGCGCTCGCAGCCAAGAACCGCGGTCGAAAGGAAAGGGGAGGGTGTGAGATTGCGCCCCAGTTCCTCCATCACCACGCCCGCCTCGACGTGTCCGAGGCCGAGGCCGCCGTAGTCTTGCGGCACCAGGATTCCGGCCCAGCCCATCTCGACGAAGTTTTTCCATAGCGCGCGCGAGAATCCGTCGGCGTCGCGATTGTCGCGCAGCGCACGCAGATGGGCGATCGGAGCGTTCTTGGCGAGGAAGCCGCGCGCGTTGTCGCGCAGCATCGTCTGTTCGTCGTTGAGAACCAGCGCCATCAGCGGCTACGCACCTGGCAGGCCCAGTATGCGCTTGGCGATGATGTTGAGCTGAACCTCGCTGGTCCCGCCTTCGATCGAATTCGCCTTGGAACGCAGCCACGCGCGCGCGCTGCGGCCCTCGCGCGAGCGCTCGCCTTCCCATTCCAGCGCGTCGGTGCCGCCAGCCGACATCACGAGTTCCATCCGGCGCTTGTTGAGTTCGGTGCCGTAGTATTTCAGCAGCGACGAGACCGCGGGATGAGCCTGCCCGACCTTGGCCATATCCCCCGCGCGATCCATTGTGAGTCGAAACGCGAGCGCATCGATCTCGAATGTCGCGATCTGGCCACGGAGCGCGGTGTCCGCGAGCATCCCGTTGTCGGTGCCGACGGTGTCGGTCGCTATCTGGCCGAGCGATCGGTTTTCCGACGTGCTGCCCATCCCGCCGATCATGTCGCGCTCGTGCGTCAGCAAATATTTCGCGATGTCCCATCCCTTGTTGAGCTTGCCGACGAGGTTGGCCTTCGGCACTAGCACGTCGTCGAAGAAAGTCTGGCAGAAGGGCGATGAGCCTGAGATCAGAATGATCGGTTTGGTCGAAACGCCGGCGCTCTCCATGTCGAACAGCAGGAAGCTGATGCCTTCGTGCTTGGGCGCGTTGGGGTCGGTGCGGACGAGGCAGAAAATCCAGTCGGCCTTGTCCGCGTATGAGGTCCAGATCTTCGAGCCGTTGACCAGGAACTGATCGCCCTTGTCCTCGGCGCGGGTTTGCAGCGATGCGAGGTCGGAGCCGGAGCCGGGCTCGGAGTATCCCTGGCACCATCGGATTTCGCCGCGGGCGATTTTCGGCAGATGCTCGCGCTTCTGTTCTTCGTTGCCGTACTTCAGCAGCGCGGGTCCGAGCATCCAGATGCCGAAGCTGTCGAGCGGCGAGCGGCAGTTGAGCGCGCGCATTTCCTGGCGCAGAATTTTGGCCTCGTCGCGCGAGAGTCCGCCGCCGCCGTACTCGCGCGGCCACTCCGGCACCGTCCAGCCTTTCGCCGCCATGCGTTCGAGCCATTGGCGCTGCGCGTCGGATTGAAATTTCCAATGCCGGCCGCCCCAGCAAGTGTCTTCTTCGGATTGCGTCGGGCGGCGCATCTCGGGCGGGCAATTCGCTTCGAGCCACGCGCGCGTCTCTTTACGAAAATTTTCAAGGTTTTCCATAGCTACGTCTGGTGTTAATAGGTCTGGCTCCGCGATTCAAGTTCATTGCAGAGCGGCGCGCTGCTTTTCATTTTTTTTCGGCGGGCATGTCGAAGCCGCCGGATTCGGGGTGGTGGCCGTACATGTCGCCCTCGAAATATTCGGATTGATGGGTGGCTGGGCGGGCGCCCCATCCGTATTCGAACATCCAGCCTGACGGGTTGCGGAAATAGAATGAGTACATGTGATCGTTGGAGTGCTTGCCGGGATTAATCGTCACCGGGATTTTGTTTTTGCGGACGAGGTCGTAGGTCATGCCTACGTCGTCGAGGTTGTCCACCTCGATCATGATGTGGTTGAGGCGACGATCGCCGCCGGGGATTCCGAAAGCGACGCTGTGGTCGCGGTCGTTGCAATGCATGAAGACAAGATCGACGGTGCGTTTGCCGGCGTGAAATCTGTACTCGACGCCGCCGCGCATCCCGAGTTGCGTGTAGAAGCGCCGGGCCGCATCGACGTCGCCCTCGCGCACGATGCAGTGGCCGAGGCCGCCGGTGCCGGTTTTGAACCGCCCATGCATCGCGCGGCCTGGATGGAACGGCTTGGTGAATTGCGTCAGCGGGCCGTGAAAGATCTCGACTGGATTGCCGCCCGGGTCGTTGAGTTTGAGGACTTCGAGCACTCGACGCTCGTTGGCTTCGTCCTCGGAGCCGACGCGGAACTTTATTCCGGCTTCAGATAGTTGACGCTGCATTTGCGCGAATTCGTCGGCGCCGGCGACGCGGAGGCCAAGGTATGCGAGGTCGTCGCTGCCGTCATCATGCAGCGTGATCCGATGATGAAGGTAGTCCATCCGCAGGTAGCATCGATCGGCTTCGCCTTCGTCGGCCAGCTCGAATCCGACAATATTAGTTGCGAAATTTTTCCACGCGTCGAGATCTTTCACTCCGACGCCGATGTAGCCCAACTCTGTTACCTGGATCATATTTTTCCCTCCTGGCGTTTATCGAGAGTCGTTGCGAACCCAGTCGGAACCCAGCGCGACGCGGCGCACCGAATCCGTATCAGTCGGCTGATGACCAACTTTATGCACGGGCGCGGGGGCTTCGACAACCTTGTTGGACAGGCGGCCGAGGCCGCTGACTTCCACTTCGACCAGGTCGCCGACATTCATGGGCCGCGAATTCTTCGGCGTGCCCGACAGTATGATGTCGCCGGGGAGCAGGGTGATGAAGCGGGAGAGGTCGGCGATTATGTAGTCAATCGGAAATAGCATTTCGGAGATAGCGCCTTCCTGTACCATCTTACTATTGATGAAAGTGCGCAAAGTGGATTTGCGAATGTCTATTCCACTGACTATTCCCGGACCAATCGGGCAGAAGCCGTCCTGACCCTTGACGCGAAGCATCGAGCCGGCGTCGGTGTCGCGATAATCCTGGCATCCGACGTCGTTGGCGGGCGCGAAGCCTGCGATGTAGTCCCAACTGTCTTCGCGACTGACGTTGCGCGCCGGCTGGCCGATGATGACGCCGACTTCGCCTTCGTAGTTTAAATATTTGTGGCCAGCGGGGCGGCATAGCACGCCGCGGTGAGAATTCAGCGCTGTGACAGGCTTTTGGAAGTAGGTTGGAGTTTCGAGCATCGGCGCTTTGAACTCGACTCGGCGGGAGTCGTAGTTCAGATGAATGCATAGAATCTTGGTCGGGTCGCATGGCGGCAAGTAGGTTGCTTCGGAATCGGCGAGGTGGCGGCCGTCGCCGAGGAGGAGACGATCGCCGTCGGGGCGCACCCATTTTGGTTGTCCTTCGTGGAGGATTCGGCGCCATTCCTGTTTGGGGGCGGTTAGTACATTCATTGAGTATTCTCCGATTAGTTAGTTGGTGAGAAGAGGAACCTCTCCCCTGGCCCCTCTCCCTTCTGGAGAGGGGAATAGGAACCTAACCCCTAACCCCTTCCCGCGCGGGAAGGGGGACCGGATAAATTATTTTTCATGCGAAGGAGCCTTTTAGGGCGGCTATGTTTTTTATGTCGCAGTAGAAATCGAAGCTCCAGGTGCCGCCTTCGCGGCCGATGCCGGAGTCGCGGCTGCCGCCGAAGGGGGCGGCGAGTTCGCGGACGAAGAAACAATTGACCCAGACGGTGCCGGCGGTGATGCGACTGGCGATGCGCATCGCGCGTTCCTGATTTTTGCTGAAGACGACGGCGGCCAGGCCGTAATGAGTTCCGTTGGCGAGTTCGATCAGATCGTCTTCGTCGCGAAAAGTCTGCCAGGTCAGGACGGGGCCGAATACTTCGCGCTGCACGATCTCCATATCCTGCCGCGCGCCTTCGAGCAGGGTGGGTTCGAAGTATAGTTCACCGACGGTGGAACGCTTGCCACCCCAAACTGGCTTGACGCCGGACTTGAGTGCGCGATCGACAAATCCTTCGACGCGTTTGAAGTGCTCGGGCGTGATGAGCGGGCCGACGCGAGTGCTCTTCTCGCGCGGATCGCCGACTGTCATGTGCGCCGCCGCCGCACGAAACTTGCTTTGGAATTCGTCGGCAACCGACGCGTCAACCAACAGGCGAGTGCCGGCGAGACAAACCTGGCCCGCGTTGATGTACTGTCCCGCGGCAGTCTGCGCCGCGGCGTCGAGGTCGGCGTCGGCGCACACTATATAAGGAGACTTGCCGCCGAGCTCGAAACTGACGGGCGTGAGTGAGCGCGCGGTGGACTGGCCGATCAACTTCGCGGTGTCGGTGGAGCCGGTGAAGCTCAGGCGATCGATGTCGGGATGCGCAGCGAGCGCAGCGCCCGCTTCTTCGCCGATACCCTGCACAATGTTCAGAACGCCGGCAGGGATACCGGCCTCGGTCGCAAGATCCGCCATCATCGAGCAGGTGAGCGGCGCCCACTCGGGCGGCTTGACGACGACGGTGTCACCGGCCGCGAGCGCGGGTCCGACTTTCCATGTCGTAAGCATGAAGGGGGCATTCCACGGCGTGATCAAAGCGGCGACGCCGGCTGGATCGTAGCGCACGTAATTGACGACCTCGGGCGAATCGATTTGCTCATGGCCCAATTTCAGCGCGCGGTCGGCGAAGAACTCGATGTTAAGCGCGGCGCGCGGAATCACGCGCGCGAGATTACCCATCAGCAACGATCCGTTGTCGGCAGTCTCGACCGCGGAGAGTTCTTTGGCATGATCGAGGATCGTTTGTGCGAATTTTTTCAGGACGCGATGACGTCCGTCGGGTCCGAGTGCGGCCCATTTCGGAAATGCGCGGCGCGCAGCCGACACTGCTGCGTCGATCTCGGCGGAACCGCCACTGCTGACGTCGGCGAGATGTTTGCCGTCGATCGGCGAGCAGACTTCGAACGTCCGCTTCGACGCGACGCGCTTGCCGTCGATGAAGTGATCGGTCGATACGTCAACGCCGGCGACTTTGGTGGTGTTCATCGGCGAATCTCCCGTGGCAGATTGATTTTTCGTTTTTCCAGAATTGCTTGCGAGTCCAGCGGCTTCGGTTGATCTCCGAGGATGCCATCGACCAAGCTGCGGGCGCGTTCTTTGGGTGCGAGCATGTGCGCCAGCTGATAATTTCGGGCGCCTGATGCTAGGTAGAAGCGCTCGTACAATTCGTTGCGGCTGGCAAGCGCGCTGCCGACGAAGTCCCACGCCAGCCGGAAGATTCGTGCGCGCTGGTCGGATTTCATCTCGCCCGCGCCGCGCAGGTAGCGGTCGATGAGTGGGCGGAGTTTGGGATCGCGGAGCTGCGCATCGGTGGGCGCGGCGAGCAGATTGTGCGATCCGATGAGCGTGATGATTTCGCCGACGCGCGGAAACCAGGTTGGCAGCGCGGCGCGCAAGGCCGCGAGCGGACCGCCGTTGGGAAACCAGACGCCGTTGCCGTACTCGAAGGCGTCGGTTTCGGCGCTGTGAATCGCGGCGCGCGCGAACTCGGCGTAGGTCCAGATTTCGCCGAGCATCTGGCGCGTGGCCGGCGAAAAATCGTTGATCGCTTCCGCCATCCGACTAGCGAGCCCGTACGCGAACTCGAGCTTGGTCTGCGCGCGAATCATCGTCTGCTGCATGATGTTCGGATACCAGCCGGTCGCCATCACGGTGTTGTACGCGACGAGATTGGCGTCGATGAAAACGCGGTCGCGCGGAACCTCGACGTCGTCGAAAATCGACGAACGCATCCTGCTCGTCGAAGCGGCTCGACAGCGGATGGTCAAACCTGTTGGGCGGCGTGGCGCAACTGTCGCGGCAGAGGAACTTCAGCCCGGGCGTATTGGTCGGCACGCAAAAGGAGAGCGCGTAGGCGTCGGTGCCTTCGAGCAACGGCACGGCGGGATACACGGCGATTTCGTCGGCGAACGGCGCGAGCGTCGCGAGGATGCGCGCGCCACGCACGACGATTCCGTGCGAAGTGTCGGCGACCTTGTGCAGCGCGACCTCGTTGCCGGGCTCAGGCACGTCGCCCTTGGCCTTGTCGATGGTGGGATGAATGATGGTGTGCGTGAGCGAGAGGTCGTTGCGCGCGAGGAACTTCTGGTATGCGACGAGGTTCGCGGCCCCGCGCTCGTTGCCATTGACGGCCCATTCGTCGGCACGCCCGGCGAAGCCGGCGAAGGTGACGTTCATGTAGTCGGGCGTGCGGCCCATCAGGCCGACGGTGAACTCTGCGATCGTCTGCAAGCATGCGTGACGGCGCTCGAGGTCGGCGCGCGAGCGCGGAATCATGTGGCTCAGGTTGATGGACTCGCCGGTCTCAGGATCCGGCATCAGGCAAACGGCGCGCGCCTGATGCTGCAGATCGAAAATCTGCGCCAGGGTTTCGGCCGCTCCGGCGAACGCGGGATGCGACGGAATGTCGGTGACCTTGTCGTCGCCGACCCAGAGCTCGCGCGGCTTTGACAAGCCTTTTAGAAACTCGCGACCGGTGCGTGCTGCCATTAGCGACCTCCTCGTCCATTCCTTCGCACAGCGGCGGTGGATGCGGCGCGCCGGTTCGGATTGTATTTTTTGATCCTCAGAATTCTCGCAGGCGCGCTGCGCAGACCGTCAAGCTGCAGTTTGAGCGCGGCCCGCAGCCTTTCATCTCGCTTCCTGCCGGTTATAGGATCGCTGCCAAGCCATCGCTGCAACTGAAAGAAGAAGAGAGCGAACAGACTGTGCGCGAGGCGAATCGCGGGGACGTCCGCTCTGAGTTCGCCGCGTGATTTCGCATTCTCGATAAGGTTGGCAATCCCAGCGATTTGCGTCCCCACCATTTCGGCCACGCCGTGACGGCGATCTTCAACGAACGGAAGTTCTCTTACGAATACGCGCGCCAGCCCGCGATCGCGCTCGTGCAACGCGATCATCGCGCCGAACAGATGCAGCACCTGATCGAGCAGCGGCCGCGAAGGCATCGTGGCGAACGCGTCGGCGACGACCCGGCTCATGTCCTCGCGGAAAATCAGCACCAGCAGGTCCTCCTTGGTGCCCGCATAGAGGAACAGGGTGCCGGCGCCGATGTCGGCGGCGTCCGCGATTTCGCGGGTGGTGGTGGCCTCGAAGCCCTTGCGCCCGAACAACTTGCGCGCGGCGCGTTTTATCCGCTCGAGCTTGTCGCGCTTGCTGCGTTCGATCCGGCTTGAAGTGTCGTTCATCGTTGTAGTACTGAGCGTGCTCAGTTTTGAGCGTGCTCAATTTCTACTTAAAATCCAGCCTATCTGTCAAACGCCTGGATGAATTTCGGACTGGCAGATTTGCGAACCTGCGGCGCGCTGATTAGGCTGGCTCTCGATCGGAGGACAAATCATGGCTGGATTGGTACTTCGCGATGACCGGGACGGGCTCGCTACGCTAACGCTGAATCGTCCCGAGAAACTGAACTCGCTCAACATCGAGATGTTCGTCGAACTGCGCGCTCACGTGGAGCAAATCGCGCGCGAGACCGAGCGTATCGGGCTGGTGGTCGTGCGCGGTGCGGGCAAATGCTTTTCCGCAGGGCACGATCTCGCGGATATCGCGAAGGGAGAGCGTCCACCGAAGCCGAATTTTCAATCAGAGACGGTCGAGCGGCTTGCGGATTTGCCGCAGCCGGTTATTTCCGCGGTGCATGGACATTGCTACACCGGCGCGCTCGAGTTGGCGCTGGCGGGCGACCTGATCGTCGCAGCGGAATCGGCGAAGTTCGCAGATACTCACGCGCGATGGGCGCTGACGCCGATTTGGGGGATGAGCCAGCGCTTGCCGCGACGCGTCGGGCCGTCGAAGGCGCGCGAGATGATGCTGACCTGCCGTACTTACACGGGCGTCGAGGCAGCGGCGATGGGCCTCGCGAACATTTGCGTGCCCGACGATGCGTTCGACAGGGAACTGCGCGCGCTGGCTGACACGATCCTCGCCAATTCGTGGTTCAGCCATTGCGCGAACAAGCGGCTGCTGATCGAGACCGATGGCTTGCCGCTCGGCGCCGGCCTTGCGCATGAAGTGTACCGAAATCCGGGGGTCGGTCCCGATATGCGCGAGCGGATCGCGGCGTTCAACAGCAAGTCGGCGCGTCGTGCCTGAGATCGATCCTGCGCCAGCGGTGGAGACCGACCAGCTCCAACCGCCAAGCGAATCTTCGAACGAACGGCGCGGCGCGTTTCGTGCGCTGCGGCATCGTAATTATCGGCTGTATTTTTTTGGTCAGCTGATTTCGCTCGCCGGCACGTGGATGCAAAGTGCGGCGCAGGCGTGGCTGGTGTTGAAGCTGACCAACTCGGCGACGATGCTCGGGGTGGTTTCGTTCGCGCAGTTCACGCCAATCCTGCTGGTCGGTTTGTTCGCCGGCGTTTTGGTCGACCGCGTCGATCGCCGACGCTTGATAATCACGACCCAAGTACTGCTGATGCTGAGCGCGTTCACGCTCGCGGCGCTGACCTGGAGCGGCGCGGTGCGAGTCGAATACGTGATCCTGCTCGCCGCGTTCAACGGCACCGTTGGATCCTTTGACATGCCCGGGCGTCAATCGTTCGTGGTCGAGATGGTGGGTTACGACGATCTCGCCAACGCGATCGCGCTGAACTCGATGATGTTCAACAGCGCGCGCATGCTCGGTCCCGCCGCGGCGGGATTGCTGATCGCGTGGCTTGGAATCGGCACCTGTTTTTTTCTGAACGGGGTCAGCTTTCTCGCGGTTATCTGGAGCCTGACGCAGATGGAGATTCCAGCGCGCGTGATCGCCGGGGTAGGCGCGCGCATGCTTCATCAACTGCGCGAGGGGCTTGCGTACGTATGGAGCAACCGGCCGCTGTTCTACCAGATGGCGCTGGCGGCGGTGACCAACGGCTTCGGCTACCAATATTTGGTGTTGGTGCCGCTGTTTGCGAAGCACGTGCTGAACGGCGACGCGCGCACTTACGGCTTCCTGGTCGCGATCCAGGGACTCGGGTCGGTGGTCGGCGCGGTGACGCTGGCCTCGCGCGTTTCGACGCGCGGGATGAGGAACAATCTGCTGGTTGGGCTTTTTCTTTCGGCGGTCGGAATCGTGATTTTCGGGATGTCGCGATCGTTTGCACTTTCGCTGGCCGCGCAATTCGTAATCGGCGCCGGACTGACCAACTTCAGAGCGAGCAACAACACGCTGGTGCAGATGTTCGTCAACGACGACTTGCGCGGGCGCGTGATGAGCACTTATCAGCTCGCGGCGGTCGGGATGACGCCGATTGGCGCGCTCGAGGTCGGCTACATGGGATCGCATCTGGGTCCGATGCGGACAGTCGTCATCTGCGGCGTGGTCATCCTGCTGAGCGGCGTGGTGCTGCTGACGCGGCTCAAGTCGGTCGGGCATGGACGCGGAGCCAACATAGTTTACTCCTTGCCAGATGCCCACTTCGTGTGTTCAATGCTCGCTAACCGTTTCCGACTGGAGGAGTCCGCTTATGAAATCCTGGATCGCTAAAACCGCAATAGCGACTGCGGTGTTGATCGCGCTACCGGTGCTCGCGCATGCCGACAACTGGCAAATCGATCCGATGCATACCAATGTCGAGTTCACCGTGCGCCACATGATGATCTCGAATGTGAAGGGGCAATTTCAGAAGACTTCGGGAACGATCACCGTCGATGGCAATGATCCAACTTCGGCAAAAATCGACGCGACTATCGACGCGTCGTCGATTGATACGCGAGTCGAGAGGCGCGACGCCGATCTCAAGAGTCCCGAATTTCTCGATGTCGCGAAGTACCCGACCATCACTTTCAAATCGACCAAAGTCGAGGCCGACGGTGCCGGCAAGTGGAAAGTGACGGGCGACCTGACCCTGCACGGCGTGACCAAGCCGGTCGTGCTCGAGGTCGAATCATCGGGGACGCCGATTCACGATCCGATGGGCAACATGCGCGCCGGAGCGTCGGCAACCACGAGCATCAAGCGCAGCGATTTCGGGTTGACCTATAACAAAGTGCTCGAGTCGGGCGGCGTGATGGTCGGCGACGAGGTCGGGATTTCTATCGACCTCGAGGCGATCAAGAAGTAGCGATTTGTTTCGACGCGCACGCGTGGTTTGCATTTAACTCAGCGCCGCGATACCGCTGAATCGACCTCACGTCTCTGATCGTCGGGGAGGGCGGCCATGAGCATGTCGCGGCGTTTTGCAGCGGAGTTGATCGGTACATTCTGGCTGGTTTTCGGCGGATGCGGCAGCGCGGTGCTGGCGGCCGGCTTCCCGAAGGTCGGAATCGGCTTTCTTGGCGTAGCGTTGGCGTTCGGGTTGACGCTGCTGACGATGGCCTTCACGATCGGATCGATTTCGGGATGCCATATCAATCCGGCGGTGACGATCGGGTTGTGGGCCGGCAAGCGATTTCCCGCGCGCGAGGTGCCAACCTACATCGCCGCGCAACTGATTGGCGCAATCCTCGCGTCGAGCGTGCTGTACGTGATCGCGAGCGGCGCTGCGGGATTCGACGTAAGCGGCGGATTCGCCTCCAACGGATACGGCGCGCATTCGCCCGGTGGTTACAGTCTCGTCGCGGCCTTCGTTGCTGAATTCGTGCTGACCTTCATGTTTCTGATCGTGATTCTCGGATCGACCGACAAACGCGCCACCGTCGGCTTCGCGCCGATTCCGATTGGCCTCGTGCTGACGCTGATTCATCTGATCAGTATCCCGGTGGACAACACTTCGGTGAATCCCGCACGCAGCACCGGCCCCGCGCTGTTCGTCGGCGGATGGGCGCTTTCGCAGCTATGGTTGTTCTGGGTCGCGCCTATCGCAGGCGCCGCAGTCGGCGGATTCTTCTACAACTGGCTCGGCGTCGAGCGAAGAACCAACGAGCAGCTAGCTCGCGAAACCGGCCCGGCTAAAACTTGAGATTGATGTTCGCCGAAGAGCGGGGCCGCGAGGACAAGTAGTCAGCTGCATAATTCCAGCAACTAGTGCGCGCTGGCCTCGTTCGAATTGTTGCTAGTCGCGTTGTTTGACGCCAGCGCGTGATCGAAGCCGGGGATTATCGCCTCGATAAATGCGTTGCGCACCACCTGACCGAGCGCCTGCCAGGTATCCACGTTCGGGCTCGTCAGTTTTCCCTTGAGGTCCACGTCCGTAGCGACCTGTTCGGTGCTGTGATTCTTGAAGATATGTGATGCGCCGGCGATCGCCAGTTCCTTGGCCTTATGCAGAACGCTGGTGCCCTTTTCCTTTTGAGGATCGTAAACTTTCAGGTTCGCGAACATCGGTTTTATGTAGCCGTCGATGTTGCCGTTCTTGATCGCGACCTGCGAGTACACCGTGAGCTGGCCGGCCGCGACGTCGAAGCGTCCGAACGCGCGCAGGAGATCGTTCATCGACGGGAGGTCGGTATTCACCAGCGCGACCTTCAAGTCGAATGCGGGTCCTTGCCCGCTCGCCAGGAAATCTCCCGCGATGTTGGTATCGCCGGTGCCCATGAACTTGCCGCGCAACGTCAACTCGGCCGGCCCTTGAGTCTGATGATTGGAAAGATTCTTGATCGTCAACTCGGTGTCGTTGATGAAGAGCTTGTAGTTGGGGTTTGAGGTTTTATCGAGGAACGAAAAGTTGCTGTGGACGACGTCCAGGTCGCGGACGCTGATTTCCACCGCCCTGCGGTTGTTCTCTTTCTCAATCTCTTTGCCGGTCGCTTTCACCCGATTCGCTTCTGCCTTCTTGGTCTCGGGCGCGTGCACATAGCCGACTGCGACTCCGTCGATCGTGGCATTATCAACTTCGACCCTGGTGATCTTGGGCGAGTATTCGAGCAGGCCGTTGCTCGCGAGGCGACCTCCGCTCACAGTGAGATTGATCTGGCGAATCTCGGGATCGAACGCGCTCAGCGGGACGTTCTGGATCGTGTATTTCGCGCGCGCGCCGGGGAAAGGCTCTTCGAGAAAGTTTGCATGCCCATCGATCGTGGCGCGGCCGGTATCGAAGATCACCACGGTCGCGTGGAAGCGGGACGGGTAGTCGTTCTCAGGCGCGTGAATATTGCGGATGTTGTCGGCGACGAAATTCAGATTGGCGAGATGCAGCGGCTTGTTCACCCGATCCTGGATGTACACCACGTCGCCCTGGTAAATCGTGAACCGGTTGATCTTGAACGGATAGGCAGCCTCGAGCGCGTCCTGCCATCCCTTCTGCCGGAGCGGGACGCTGCTTTTCTTTTCCGCGACGAACTGCGTCTGATCGATGTGGAGCTTCGGATGTGACAGGAGCACGTCGGCGACGACGCGTCGCGAGAAAAGTTCCTTCACCTGGATCGTGAAGCGCATCGTCGCGATGTCGGCGACCGGCGGCCGTGGATGCGCCTCCTGTATGACCTTGACGCCGTTCAAGGTGAGAACTCCGCCGAGCAACTGCAGATGCGCATGACCCAGCGCGACGTGGTAGCCCTTGAGCTTGCTGTTCATCGCGGCCTGGGTCCGCGCGCGGACGATATCGTCGAGGAAGAACGAGGCGATGAAGACTGCGACCAGTAGCGTCGCAAAAAATCCTCCGATCCAGAAAAGTACCGGATGCTTTCGATAGCCGCCCATCACGAATCTGCTCGATTAAGCCGGCAAAGCTTCGGTCCGGCGACTCACGCGGCGGCGCTCGTCAACCTTGCCGCCGAACGCGCGGATGAAAAGTGGCGTCAATCCGAGACTGAGGCCGAAAAGCAGATGCGCGACGAAGTACGCCATCGGCATCAGCGCAATCCGCGCCGCCATCGTCGGGTTCATGTACGGCAATACGACCAGGTCCATCACCACCCAGATGACGATTCCGATTGCGAGGCCGGCAAACAGTGCGGCGATGATCGAAGTCCTACGCGACATGCATAGCGCGAACAGGATTCCGAGCACGATCGAAAAGCCAATTTGAATTCCCGCGCCGGCCAGCATAGCCATCGAGCCTGCGACCAAAGCTTCGACGCCATAGACCAATCCGCCGAGCGCCTTGAGCGGCATCGTCACGCCCTCACCGATCGCATTCGAATAGGCCATCATGAAACCCATCATCAGGATGGCGCTGAAGATTCCGTCGACTATGCCCGCGACGAGGCGGCTGCCCCACGAGACGCGATTTGCCGGAGCGCTCGCGTCAACGGTTTTAATACGTGATTGTTCGTCCATAGGTCTGAAACGGCCGATTAGGCCGGCTCCTTCTTGATGAGGATTTCGGCGAGGTCCTGATGCTGCTGCAGGATCGGCATGATCTTGTCGATCAAGGCTTCGATATCATCGTCGCTGGCATCGTCGCGCGCCTGCTTCAGTTCGGTCATGAGTTTTTTGTGATCGGTGCTGGTCTGCTCGAGAAAAACCCGATCGAACTGAGCGCCATTGGCGGAGGACAATTTCTTATCCACCGGCGTCCCATTGGCAGCTTTGTGTCGACCCGTCGCGGTATCACGCAGACGCGCGCCGATCTTTTGCGCGGTCGCAGTGACCATTTGATCGGCGTTCGTATGGTCCTTGATCAGTTGATCAGCGTACTCACGAACTTCACTTGACGAGGCTTTTGCTTCCGCAATCTTGCCGGCCTCGATCTCCTTCAAATTTGCCAAATGTATCCGTTCGAGGATCGCTGCGTTGGTCTTTTTACTGGAGACCTCCGGTGGTGGCACGAACGGAGTAGCTTTTGCCTGAGGCTGTTGCGCACTTGGCTGCGCTGACGGCTGGGCGGCAGTGCTGGCGTCGGAATTTGGTGCTGGCTGCTTTCGAGATGTGGAACAGCCGCCGAGCGTGGCGACGACAACGGCGGCGAGCAGAAATTGTCGCGAGATTCGAAGATTTTCGGGCATGCGCATAATCATCGTCCTCCAGGAAACTACGGAGTGAGGTGCGTGGGAGGTTGGCGGAGGCAAAACCGCGCTACGCAAGCGGCGTCACGCGCCTCAAGCGTTTTTAGACGCGAGGAAAAGCTGCAAAAGGTATGCCCCCGAAATTCCTAAGCAATGGCGTGCTTAGCGGGCTCAAGGACCGTGTAGAAACTCCCTTCTCTAGTGGGGACAGGCCTAAGGTTTCGCGCTGCGATGGTGCTCGAGGGTGCGGGCGCCTAAGCGGGCGGGGGCGGTTTCGGAACCTTGCACAACCACGACGCATCGTTTCGGGTCGGTTAGATCTTCGGGGCTGAGGCCGACTCTGTCGGCGAGGTTGGTCGCCACTACGACGAGGCCGCCGGGGGTTTGACGGGCGAGTTGAGCTGCCGTCGGATTGCTCAGCACATCCGTATGCAGGCGTCGCCCCAGAGCGCGGCCGGCGTCGCGAATCAAATCGAGCAGTTCAGCATCTTCGGCGTTGCCATCCTCAGGCACCAGCACGGCGTGCAGGCCCGATTTTTTGCGCATCGCCACTCGCAGTGCCAGGTCGAGGGCTGCGCGGCCATGGGTGCCTCGATCGACGACCGCGAAGACGCGATCGAGTGGACGCTCGCCGCCGTGAATCACCACCGCGACGTGAACCGGGAGTGCGCGCGCCTTGTCGAGGATTTCGCGGACGACGCCGCCCATGAAATCGGAGCCGAAGACGGCGCGATGCGATCCCAGCAGCAGCCATCCGATTTGCGGCTCGTTGGCGAACGACAAAATATCCGCTGCGGGATTCGTGCTCCACACCGCTTGCGGCGTGATGATGCTGCCGCGCGCGAGTGCGAGATCCAGCGCCGCGGCAAGCGCGGCGGAGCGGGGCGGCACGCGCTGCTCGGCTTCGCGCAATCCCGAGCGCACGCCACCGGATGGAGTTTTCACCAATGCGAGCACGCGCGGCGGCGGCGCGTCGTGTGGCGTCGCCGCGAGCGCAAGTTCGACCAGGATGCCGACGCCCTCAGGATTCGATACCGGCACGAGAATGGCGCTGTGCTCGGTCCCGACCAGCATGGGACGCGGCGGAGGTTGCACCGGCCGCGGCGCGGAATGCGGTGCGCGAATCGGTGGTTGCGGCGCGACGGCAGGCTCTGGCGAGAAGGTGCCCATCTCGGGAAGCGGCTCGAGCTCCGCAAGCTGGCGCCGCGTGATCAGATGCAGAATCGGCGTCGTGGCAAAAGTGGTGACGAGCGCCATGATTACCAGCATCGCGAACAGGGTCGGCGAGATCACGTTCATCTCGAGTCCGATATTCAAGACGATCAGTTCCATCAGGCCGCGCGTGTTCATCAGGACCCCGAGCGCCGACGAGTCGCGCCAGTCGAGCCCAGTAAATCGCGCCGCGATCGCGCTGCCGCCGAACTTGCCCGCCGACGCGACGATTACGATCAGCGCGCACATCATCCACTGCTCGGATCCATTGACGAGTCCGATTTGCGTGCGCAGGCCGGTGTACGCGAAGAAGGCTGGCAGCAACAGCACGATCACGAAGTCTTCGAGGCGGTCGGTCAGCTCGCGCGCCATCCCGCTGTCATGCGGAATCACGGCACCGAGTGCGAAGGCGCCGAACACGGCGTGGATGCCGATCAATTCAGTGGCCGACGCCGAGATCAGAAGAGCGACGAAAATCGCGGCCATCACGCCCTGCGTCAGGCGCCCGCGATTTCCATAAAGCAGCGACAAACGCACCATCGCCGGCCGCACCACCAGGACCATCAGCAGGATAAAACCGACCGCCATCGCGATCGTCGCGAGCGCGCCAATTGCCTGCGCCCGCGCGACGCTGACCACGAATGCCAGCATGCACCACGCGGTCACGTCATTGACGGCGGCGCAGGTCAGTGCAATCGCACCCATGCGCGTTTTGTGAATCCTGCGATCGGTCAAAATTCTGGCGAGCACCGGAAACGCGGTCACCGACATCGACACGCCCAAAAAAAGCGAGAAGTACGTGAAAGGCACGTCGCTGGTCGAGAGCCTGGAATAAAGATAAAGCGCGATCGTCGCACCGAGCAGGAACGGCGTGATGATGCTCGCGGTCGAGATCACGACGGTTGCGTGGCCGCGGTTCCGGAGCAGGGCGGGATCGAGCTCGAGCCCGACCAGGAACATATAAAGGATGACGCCGACCTGCGCGATGATATTGAGGAAGGGCCCGACCGCGGCCGGGAAGAGGTATCCTTCGGCGCCCGGCGTCAGGCGTCCGAGCAGCGACGGACCGAGCACGATCCCGGCGAGAATTTCGCCGACCACCTGCGGTTGATGGAAGCTGCGGAAGATCCAGCCCATCGCGCGCGCGGTCGCAATTACCACGACCAGTGCGAGCAGCACGTGCAGCAGATCGCCTTCGCTCGTGCGCGATGCGGCCGAGCCGAAAACGTTGGTACCGACAGGAGCGGGCGCGCCGAGGGTGTCGCCGTACGAGCGAATCCAGAGATACAGCAGCACCAGCGCGCCGATCATCAGGGCGTAAACGGCGGCGGCGCGCGAACCGGCGGTGGTAAGTCGCGGCTGTGTATCAGCCATTGGCGGATTCTACCAGAGTGAGAGGTCGATGCGGAGTGTGGGGAAAATTTGCTTTCCGTGCCAGCGACCTAATCCCTAACCCCCAACCCCTTCCCATAGTAGGAAGGGGAACCGGATTTTTAGAGGAGAACAAAGCGGGCAAACTAGTGGAGGTCGGCGAACGGTTTGGAGGCGCGGGAGCGCTTTTTCTTTGGGGTTTTTTGGGCGTCGGGCGCGATGCCATCGCCGTTGGAGGAGGTTGAGGTTGTGCGCTCGCGGCGGCGGCGAATCGCTACGAAAGTTGCCGCGATCTCGACTGCCTGCTCGGCTTCGCGATCGCCATGCCAATGATTTATGACGTCGCTCAACGATAGGATTCCGATCGGACGGCCGCGGGTATCGACCACTGGTAGGCGATGAATCTCGTGCGTGCGCATCAGGCGATGCGCCGTGTCGAGATCGTCGCCGCGCGCACATGAAATGACTTTCGGCGACATCACGCGCTCGACGGGGATCGCATCAAGCGGGACGCCTTGCGTGTACGACGCCATGCAGATGTCGCGGTCGGTGACGATTCCGACGAGCTTGCCGTGCATATCGACGACCGGCGCACATCCGCAATCGTGATCCCACATTATTCGTGCGGCCGCATTCAATGAGTCATGAATCGTGCACGCTTGTACATCGCGGGTCATCAGGTCAGCGATTTTCACTGAGTTAACTCCTCACAGCGGTATTCGCTTGAAAATTATTTCCAGGTTGAGAACGGTTTGATCGACAGGTTCGAATTGAAATAGCGCGGGTCGCCGCTCACTTCGCGATCGACCCAATCCGGCAGCTCGACTGTTTCCTTCGCGTCCTTGAGTTCGACTTCGGCGACCGTCAGTCCAGAATTGGCGCCGCTGTATTCATCGACTTCCCAGGTATGGCCCTTGAACACAATTCGGTAGCGCGTCTTTTCGATTGGCGGATGCTCGCACAGGTTTGCCAGCATTTCATTCGCGTCGTTGAGCGGAATCTCGTACTCATATTCATCGCGCGTAATGTCTTTCGTCGATCCTTTTATCGTCACGTAAGCCTTGTCCCCGTATGTGCGGACGCGCACGGAGCATTGCCTGGACGCGGTCAGATAACCTTGTCGAATCTCGAGGCCGGGTCCGAGATCGCTCCACTTCCGCGGATGCACCAGGAACTTGCGCTCAATTTCCTTCCCCATTTGTTTTAGTATCTACTCGAATTTCTAACCATCGTGCATCGCCGATGTAATAGGTCCGATACAGTCTCCAATCAGGTTGCGGTGGCGGCTGCGCGCGGCGTCATTCCAGTCATCAGCTTCAGGTGACGAACATAGTTTATATTCGCGTGCGAGTTGAGGCCAAGTTTTGCGATTGCTCGAAGAACTGCTGCGGAGTCCTCCGATTCGATCGAGACGGTTTCCGAGGTTGCGCCGCCGGCGATTCGGACTTCGGCGAATTCCGCGGTGAACTTCTCCGACGTGTAATGGCTGCGCAGCTTTACGACTTCGACCATCGCGAGGTCGCGGTTCGGCCGCACCAGGTCGCGGATCAATTCGCCATGCGTGTACGACGGTTGCGTGATTTGCGGGACCGCAACCCCGAGATTCGGGAACACCTGCTCGACGATCGAGCGCGAGTCGAGCGGGAACCCGGATTTCAGCACGGGACGCCATCGCTCGAGCCGGCCGACCTGCTCGGTCATCAGCTTGAGGTCGAGCAGTTCGTCGCGAATCTTGAGGTTGGCGGTGTCGGTCGCGCGCGAGAGAATATAAGTCTCGGCGCTTTCGCGCGGATCGGCCGGCGCTGCGATAGCGGCCAGCCGATCGCGAAACGGGCTAAGGTGATTTCCCCAAATCCGGAATTCGAATCTTCCCAGCGGATTGCTCATCGTCGTCGCAGCGAAGGATTGTCGAGGCTGCGCATCACGATAACATTCCGCCACCTCTGGGAAAAATCAGGTTGCGCGATTTCCTTTCCAGTGATTTTTTTTAGAAACTCGCGCCCTCCCGCATTCCGGCCGCGCGCGCGGACGAACCGGGATCGCCGCCGCTGGATCGTTTGCGCGACGAGCGTCCCGCGCGCACCACCTGCCGGCGGCCGACCGAGCGCATTTGCTTGGTGGGCAGATCGTCCACGCTCAGCAATCCGAGCCGCGAGCGCAATGACGCCGGCTCGATTCCAAGCACGTCGCATACGTACTCAAAGGAAAATGGACTATGGATTCCAGCCTCCGCATGGAACCATCGCTGTACCTCATCGTATTGCTCGCGGTCGCATCGTCGCGACGAGTTCACCGTCTTGACGTAACATCGCACCGCGTCTTCCAGGACCGCGAACACCAATCGCGTCTCGCCGTCGAGCATCGAGCGCCGCCGGGTCAAATCGAAAAACTGAACCGGCACGAGAAAATCGGGTTCGAAGCGCGCACTGAGCCACGGATCGGGCCCCGCGCATTCGGCGTTTACCTGAGTAGAAGGCCCGTATTGATGTACCTGTGAAACCATTGCGGCCATATTGGGACCCTCCTTGAGCTGAAAGCGGAACTCCTGCCAGCCAGCATGGTCTGTGCCAACCGATAACGGCATCCTAAAGTGAGAAATCACTGGTGAAATGAGAGTTTTCGCGATGCCAACGGCGGCGCATGCTGCTCAATTATGCGGCATCACGGCGATTGTCAGCTGTGCAATCGAGTTCCGCGGGGAACGCAGCGATCTTAAGAACAGCTCTCGCGCCCGCCCTGCAATCCGGTTACACTGCCGCGTTCCGGGGCGCGGCAGACCTTCGAGGAAGCAACCAAATTGAAACATTTTCCGTATATGGAACTACTAGACTCGGACTGCGCGCGGAAAGAGTATTGAGTCCGGTCGTTCTTACAAAAGTGGCGCGAGGCACGATCAATGCTGATATTAAAAAATGCTGACGGCCGACAAATATGAAAACTCGAACGAAAGCCCGACCCACTAAAACCAGTTCGAAAACAGTTAAGAGGCAGAAGACCAAGATGGTATCCGCAGTGAATACGGGCGGACGGAGGATCGACGCACTCAAGCGGATGCTCGCCAAGGAGCGCGCCGATACGCTTGCCCGGGTGAAAGAATTAATGCGCGAGCAGGCTCGCAACGGCGGACAGCCGCCGGCTGACGAGATGGATGTCGCGCGATCGTTGTCGGAAGTCGAGACGCACGCGGCGCTGTTCGATCGCGCGCAGGAGCGGCTAAGCGCAATCGATGCGGCAATCGCACGGCTCGGCGCGGGAGTCTATGGAATCTGTGCACGATGCGGCGACGAAATCCCGCTGGCGCGCCTGCAGGTAATCCCGTTCGCGCAATATTGCGTCGATTGTCAGAACGAAGCGAACACCGAAGCTCGCAGCGGGCAGAGTGGAATGGCCAAGCCGTTCGGCGGCCGATGGACCGGGCCCGAAGAGCTCAGCAATCCCGACGACGCCGAAGAACACGTCGAACGGGTTCCGACCGCGGATGACGACGTGCAGGTGGACAGCGCGTTCGGCCCCGATGAAGACGAGCTGGAAGCGACGGGCGTCGAGAAGCGCCGTCGCGGACGTCCGCCGAAAGCAAAGAAGCCGCTGGTGCAGAAAAAAGCGCGATAGTCCGGGAAGCCGCGACTGATTGTAGTGGAACCCACCGTGGGTTCCACACCTTGGGCAGGGTGACCCCTGCATTCAGTATTAATCGCAAAGTTGAGCCCAGCGCACTACTTTGCTCTGGGTCACATAAAAACAGAATCCGGTTCCCTTTCCAGCTCGGGAAGGGGTTAGGTCTTCGCGCGTACGCGATTCCGACTGGTACCGAAGCCCACGTGTCTCATTGCGGGACAACAGTTGGTTGATTCGGGGAACATTTGGTTGGCGGCGTTGTGTCACGCGCAGCGGTTCAAGTCGATTCTTTAGCCATTTCTTGACTCTCTTCATGCGATCAAGTTCCGTCCGCTGCGGCATAGCGATTGCTCTGGTATGTCAGCGCGATTGCGCGCCAGGAATTGTTTCGAATGTTTTTGCTGTTGGTGGAAGACAACCCTACCGATCGGATGGTTATCCAGGCTCGGCTACGACGCGCGTTCCCGGGCGCGCAAATCATGGCCGCCGACGATCCGAACGGTTTGAACGAACACCTGAAGCACGACCGCTGCGACATCGTGATCACGGACTATTGGCTCGGATGGAGCGACGGCTTGTCGATCCTCCAGCGCGTGCTCGACCGATGGCCGCGGAGCCGGGTCATCATGCTCACGGGCAATGGCGGCGAAGAAGTGATGGCCGACGCGTTCAAGCACGGGCTCTATCATTACCTGCTCAAGCCAGACGGATTCGACGAGCTGGTAGCGGTCACGGCGGCCGCGATTGAGAGCAAGCGGCGCGAAGATTTTAACGACCTGATGGCGTTGATCGTCAACTCGCTGCCGGACGCGGTTTATAGTGTGGACACGTCGGGCAGGATCACCGCGATTAACCTGGCGGCTCGCCGGATGTACGGTTACGCCGACCTCGAGATGGTGGGACTCACCAACGAGATCCTGATGCCGGGCGGACGCCGCGATGAAATCCGGCGGATGCATGAGCGGGCGCTCGGCGGGGAAATCGTGCCTCGGTTCATGACGCTGCAAATCCGCAGCGACGGCGTCGAAATTCCGGTCTCGATGACAATACTGCCGATGCGTCACGGCGACGGACCAATCTCCAACGTTGCGTTCATCGCAACGCCGATTGGCAAACAGACGCGCGAGGCCGGCGTCGCCAGTGCGCGCGAAGAATCGCATCCGCCCCGCCACGCACTCGCCCTAAGCATCCGCTAGCGCTCATTCGCCGCGCAGGGACGGGGTGCGCGCACGCGCGAAGAACCTAACCCCTAACCCCTTCCGAACAGGAAGGGGGACCGGAGATTTCGCGGAATCTCGTCGTCCTATCCCCCTCACCCCTTTCCGACGCGGAAAAGGGGAAACAGAGGCAGAGAGATTCGGTGTCTCTCCCCGAACCTTCGAGCAAAAGGGCGTCCTCGCCATTTTGCGATTTCTTATTACTGGGTGCAGGGGTCACCCCTGCCGAAGGAAGCGTGAAACCCACCGCGGGGCTTCACATTTAATTAAGTCCATTCCCCTCTTCAGGCCCCGCTACCTTGGCGCTCGCGGGAGGACTAAAGTAACCGGTCTGATGGCGCACGAGAACGGTACGCACAAACTGACCGAGCACGGCGCATTGAATCATGTGCCGATATATCGCAGCCGGCCGGTGCGAATCGCGCTCTACTATGCGCTCGGCGGATTGATCTGGGTTGCGATGTCCGATCGGGTGCTGTCGCTGATGCCGGCGCATTCCTACTCCCTTAACCGGCTGATGTTCGTGTGCGTGAACGCGCTCCTGCTCTACCTGGTCGCAGCGCGATACATGAAGACGATTCGCGTTTCGGTGGCGGCGCGTGAGGAAGCGCTGGTGCGCGCGCGCGGTTACTTCGAATCGTCGGTCGAAGGAATTATTTCGGCAGACAGCAACGGGATGATTCGCCAGGTCAACCCGCGCGGGCAGGAGATGTTCGGTTATCACGAAATGGAGCTGGTCGGTCAGCCGATAGAAGTGCTGGTGCCGCAACGCTTCCACTATCGCCACGAGGCGCATCGCAGCGCGTTTTTCGCGGCGCCGAGATCGCGCTCGATGGGCCGCGGGATGGAAATTGCGGGACGCCGAAAAGACGGCAGCGAATTTCCGGTCGAGATCAGCCTCAACGTCGTGCATACGCATCGCGGCAAGCTGGTGATCGCGTTCATCGCGGACATCACCGAGCGCCGCGCGATGGAGCGCGAAGCGCGTCGGAACGAGACCGTCGATGCGCTCGCGGCGGTCGCAGCCGGAATTGCGCACGAACTCAATAATCCGCTGGCGGTGATGGCGTCGAGGATCGAGTTGATGCTGGCGTCGGACCAGGATCTCAGCGTCCAGACGCGCGACGACCTGCTGGTCCTGCAAAAGAATATCGAGCGTGCCAGCCGCATCTCGCACAACATGCTATCGCTCGCGCGTCAACGGCCGGGCTCGCGCCAGACGGTGGATATGAACGTCGCGGTCGAAGAGGCGATGTTAATCGTCGGCGCCGAGCCCAAGGGTGGCATGCTCTACGAAACCAGCCTGGACCGGTCGCTGCCGCCGCTGATGGCTGAGCCGACGGGTATCGAGCAGGTGCTGATCAATTTTATTTTGAACGCGCGCGACGCGGGCGCGCACCTGATACGAATCGAGACTGCGCCGGCGCCGGGGCGCCCCGGCTATCTTCGCTTGTCAATCTCCGATGACGGCGCGGGAATCCCGGGCGACGTTCTCGCGAAGTTGTTTCAGCCATTTTTCACGACCAAGGCGAAGGGGACGGGCCTCGGTCTATGGCTGAGTCAACGCATCGTTCAGGATCACGGCGGTAATATCGCGGTCGAATCCGAAGTCGGCAAAGGCACTATCTTCGCGATAACCCTGCCGACCATGACAGAGGCGTCCTCGGAGCGCATGCCGCTCCCGCGCGATGACCGCCCGCCTCCGCCGCAAGTCGCGTCAGCGCAAAGCGGCCGGTCGGGCCGCTAGCCGGCGATGGCGGCGCAGGCAAAAATTCTGATCGTGGACGACGAACGCGATCTGGTGGACGCATACGTCAGGCTCCTCCAGCGCGCCGGCCACAATTGCCTCGCCGCATTCGATGCCAACGAAGCGATCCAGTTGATCGACGCCGAATCACCCGACCTCGTAATCACGGATTTGAGCCTGCCCGACACCAGTGGCATCGAGATCATCCGCCACATCCGCGCAAAATCAGCAACCACGCCGATCATCGTAATGTCGGGCCACAACACCCCCGAACTAAACAACGCCGCCCACGCCGCCGGAGCAAACATCTCGCTCCTGAAGCCAGTATCGATAGCCGAGCTGCAAAGAGTGATCGTCGAAGCATTGGGTCGGTGAGCGTTCTCCGACCGACGCGAGCAGCGCGAGCAAATCTGTCATCCTGACAAAGCGAGCAACGCGAGCGGCAGGAAGGATCTCGGACAGCGGGGCGTAAGCACCGCCGGTTCCGGTTTTAAGTTGCTGCCTTCCGCTAAGGATCTCAAAGGAGCGCTGCGCGATTTTCAGAGACCGGAACCGGCTTCGCGTCCGCGAAGCTGTCCGAGGTCCTTCCTCCCGTCGCGTTGCTCCCGTCGTCAGGATGACACAAAAACATGAAGCTGCCCGAAGGCCCGTTCCGGCGGCTCGCGCTGCTCGCTACACAAAAAACAGCAATCCGTATTAGAGCGTGCGTTTGAAGGAGACGCTGGCCAGGATCAGCATCAGGACCATGAAGATCAGGAGGAAGGCTATGTCGCCGCTTACTGCGGTGAAGTCGGCGCCTTTGAAGAGGATTTGTTTGATTGCGCTTACTGAATGAGTTTCCGGGTTGAAGCGGGCGAACGCTCGAAGCCACGGCGGGAAGCTCTCCACCGGATAAATTGCGCCGCTGGGGAAGAACAGGATCACGTTCAGGAATCCTGAGAACGTTCCGACCAGGCGCGGATGGCCCGCGCGGCCGAGCATCGAGAACGTCATCGCGAGCAGGCCGGCCGAGCTGATGATGATTATTCCGATCAGCATCAACAGCGCCGTCGGGCCGCCGAGGATTTTCCCGCGCGTGATCATCAGCCCTAAAAACAAGACCAGGATGCCGCCGGTGCTGGTCACGGTCACGCCGCTGGCGAGGATGCCGCCGGCAATGTCCCATCGCGACAGTGGCGTCACCAGGTAGCATTCGGTGACACCCATGAATTTGTCCATCACCCAGTTGAACACGCCCGACATCAGCGAGCCCATGAAGATGGCCATCACGATGACGCCGGGGATTAGCGATCGATCGTAGTCCACGTACGGGAACAGCCAGCCGGGGCGCAGCGAAATGTCGTTGAGCTTGGGCTCGCGCGCGGTGACGAACGCGACTCGCACGGTGGCGGCGGCCTGGTCGAGCACGCCTTCGAGCGTTTGCGAGCTGATGCTATCGACGTTGTCGGTGAACAATCCGATTTGCGCGATGCGGCCTTCGGCGACGTCGTGGCTGAAGTCGGGCGGGATTACGACGACGCCCTTGTAGAGTCCGTCGCGCACTTCGTTGACGGCGCCGCCCGGGTCGCTCTCGAAAGTTACATCCACGGTTTTCGGTCCCGCTTGCAGCGCGAGCAACTGTTCGACGATTCGGCGCGCGTAGAGTCCATGATCCTGCTCGACGACGACGATCGGCAGATGCTTCAGCTGGCCCTGGAAGGAGTTGCCGATAATCACGAGATAAACGATCGGCATCAGGATGACGGAGACGAGCGTAATCGGATTGCGCGACAGCTTCTTGAGGTCGCGGCGCATGATTGCGAGGAATTTCAGCCCGAACATCGCGAAACTCCTCAGCGCTGCTGCGGCATCCCGGCGCCGACGAACAGGCTGACCTTCTTGGCCGGCTCGTCGCGCAGGGTGCGCCCGGTGAAGTGGATGAAGACGTCTTCGAGCGAGAGTTTCTGCACAGTGATCGAAGTCACATGGTCGCCGGCAGCGTCGATGGCCTCGAGAATTTTCGGAATCGCGCGCGCGCCGTCGTTGGACGAAAGCTGGAGGCGGTTGCCGCCGTCGAGATTCACTTCGCGCAGGTAGGGCATAGGCTTCAGCATCTCGGCGATCGCGGTGGGATTTTTTTCGACTACCAGATCGATCCGATCCGCACCCGGCACCATCGATTTGAGTCCGACCGGCGTGTCGAGCGCAATTATCTTTCCGCCGTCGACGATCGCGATCCGATCGCAGAGCGACTCGGCCTCGTCCATGTAATGCGTCGTGAGCGAGATGGTGATCTCGCTCTCCTTGCGCAGCGTTTCGAGCAGATCCCACACTGCGCGGCGGCTTTGCGGATCGAGTCCGATGGTCGGCTCGTCGAGGAACAGCACGTCGGGCGAATGAATCAGGCCGCGCGCGATTTCGAGCCGGCGGCGCATCCCGCCCGAGTAGGTCGCGACGAGATCGTTGGCGCGCTCGGTCAAACCGACCATGTGAAGCAGGCGATGCCCGCGTTCGCGGCGTTCGCGGCGCGACAGGCCGAAGAACTCGCCGTAGATATCGACGTTCTCCCAGCCGGTGAGATCGAGGTCCGAGGTGAGCGCCTGCGGGATAACGCCGATATTCTCGCGCACCTGGCGCGGATGGCGCGCGACGTCGAAGCCGGCCACGAACGCATGGCCGCCGCTCGGCACGATGAGCGTGGTGAGCATCCGCACGATAGTGGTCTTGCCGGCGCCGTTGGGGCCGAGCAGTCCGAAGACCTCGCCGCGCTGGACCTCGAAGCTGACCTTGTCGACCGCGGTGAAAGCGCCGAAGCGCTTAGTCAGGTCTTTGGTTTGTATTGCTGGTGAGTCGGGTTCCATCGTTGCGCGGAAAAGTGACTTCCGCGGTCATCCCGGGTTTGAGTTCGCCTTCGGCCTGCAGCACCTGGACCTTGACGTAGAAGGTGCGAATATCCTGGCGCCCGCGACGCACGTCGCGCTCGGTCGCGAACTGGCCTTCCTGCCCAATTGCCATCACGCGACCGGTGAAAATTTGCGGCGGCGTAGTCGGCAATTCGACCTGCGCCGACTTGCCGATGTAGAGCGCGCCGAGGTCGGTCTCCTCGACGTCAACCCGCGCCCAAATCGTCGAGAGGTCATCGACGGTCAGAATCGGCACGCCCGGCGTCACCCATTCGCCGACTTCGAGCGCCTTGCTGACGATGACGCCATCGACCGGGGATTTAATCTCAGTGTCAACGATTTGGTCGGCGTAGAGTTTCACGTTGGCCTCGGCGCTCAGCACGTTCGCCTCGTCCTGCTGGACGCTGGTGATAGCGTCGTCGCGGACCTTGCTCGCAATCACGTTCGCCTTCGAGAGCGTTTCGTCGCGCGCGAGGTCGCGCCGCGCCTGGGCGAGGTCCGCTCGCGCATGCGCGAGATCCGCGTTCGACTTGGCAAGCTGATTTCTCAGATCGATATCCTCGATCAGCGCGACCACCTGTCCCTTCTTGACGTGATCGCCCTCGAGCAAATCGAGCTGCTTGATGCGTCCGGCGATTCGACTGGTGATATTTACCTCGGGCGCTTCGATCATGCCGACGACCTTAATCGTCGAACGATCCTCGGGCGGCCACAGGTAGGCGCGTCCGAAAAAATAGAATCCGGCAACTACACCCGCCAGGATCGCAAGGCGAATGACCCGGCGAACGAGGGTTCGAATCATTGCGGATGCACCGGCCTGAAGGTCTGTGCCGGATCTGCGCCGAGCGATCGGAGGATCAGATTGCCTAATTCGCGGCTGATTTCCGCAACCGGCCGGCTGGGTCCGTAGTAGAGGAGGCAGTTGCGAATCGCGCCCTGGATCGTAAGCGTTGCGAGACGCGGATCGACGCGCGCGAAGACGCCGACGCGGATTCCTTCTTCGATTAGCGATGCGAAAAAATTGAAGCCGCGCTCGCGCGAGCCCTCGATAATGCGATTGCGCGCCTCGGCCATCCGCGGCTCTTCGGTCGCATAGAACTGGAGAAAATCGCGCCGCTGATCGAAGAACTCGACCGCGACCGCGATCGAACGGCGCATCCGCTCGACCACCGGCAGTTTCGGATCGGCGCTGCCCTGGTAGGTGCGGTACGCGGTGTCGAGGCCGTCGTTCAGAACGCCGAGGTAGAGCGCGTCCTTCGACGGAAAGTAGAGATATAGCGTCCCTTTGGCGACCCCGGCAGCGACCGCGACACGGTCCATCGTGACCGCCTGGTAAGGCTCGTGTGCGAACAGCTTGAGCGCGGCATCGAGGATGCGCTGGCGCTTGGCAGCCTGCTCGTCGTGGGCGTGAAAGGGGCGACCATTGGAAATTTCAGCCGAATTTGTGGATATTTTGTTCATAAACTGACCAGTCAGTCAGAATATGATGAATGTCGTGGCTATGCGAGTCAAACGGTTCCCCCCGAGATGGGGCCTTCTCAGACTACCGATAAGACTCGGATTCGAACGTTAATGCACGAAATTGCCGCCGACGAGGTAGACCGCTCCGTGGAAGGTGATGAACGCGAGCCCATTGTTGCCCCATCGGACTACGTGAGTCGGGTTAGCCAAAACATTCGGGATCATGATGTTGCCGAGCGATGTAAACTTCTTCTGGTCGAAAGCCTGAATCTCTCCCATATTGCCGGATGACTCGCTGACGAAGAACGCTTTTCCCAGAGTCGAGTCGGGCACCATGACGCCTTCATTGTCGGGTGAATAACTCCCGACAGGATTTCCCGCTGTATCGACGACATCGCCGAAGTCATCGTAAATCTGTTTGGCCCCGGGGTCGAAATGAATTCTCTTGAAATAGCCGCCAATATCGCCTGAAAGGTCAGTGTCTAGCACCACTCCGGTCGGACTCACCGACAGGATGTAGAAGTCAAAGCCGCTATCTTCATAGTTAGACGCGTACAACGCGGTATCATCAGATCCCCACTGGAGGGAATCGAACAGGCCGCCACCAACTCCGCCGAATCCTGGAAGCTTCGTGGCGCGCGCGGTGGAATCATCGAAGATCACGACTCCTCCCTGGGCTTGCGGGCTTACACCCATAATCCCGAGGCTAACCGCCGTGGTGTGAGGCGCGCCCGGCGCGACCTGGAGGTCCAACGCGAAGTACGGACCGAAGAAACTGTCGCGGCCCAGTGAATAGGCGATGTCAGTCGAGAGGCTCGGCAGCGTGAAGCGTTGTACCTGCGCCGATCCGTCGAGGCCGGCGTAAAGGAACGAGCTGTCGTCGGAGATCGCGAGCGCGTCGGGATTGCTGCCGGCGAACGGCGATGAAGTTATCTGTGCGCTTGCCAGGCTGACTACCGAGATGGTGTTGCCGTTGGTCGGGGCTGCGCCCGGGACAGAAAGATAGAGCACGTTGTTGACCGGATCGTTTACGATGTCGTTGGCTTCCTGATCGATCTCCACTTCCGCGAATCCAGCGCCGCCCGTGCTTCCGACGAAGAATGTCTGCGGCGCTGACGTTGTCGAGCTCGCTGTAACCGTAACGTCACTTACGCCAATGCTGGCCACATCGCCTGCGGGAATCGACGCGTTCAATTGATTCGAGGAAATGAAACTCGTCGTCTGCCCAGCTCCGTTCCAGTTAACCGTGGTTGAAGCCGTAAGATTGCATCCGCAGACAGCGAGGGGGACGCTCGGGTCCCCGGCCACAGCAGAACTGGGAATCAACGATAAAATTGATGGCGGACCTGATCCCGGACAAGTCTCCATGCTCGGGGTCGCGCATGATGCGGGCGTCGCGGTGGCGGTCGGAGTGGCGGATGCGGTCGGAGTGGCGGTCGCGGTCGCAGTCGCCGGACCGGTCGACGTCGCAGTTGCGGTGGCAGTACTAGCCGGCGTGGCCGTCGAGGTTGCAGTTGCAGTCGCGGTAACTGTGGGAGTTGCAGTAGCCGTTGCGGTTGCTGTGGCGGTCGCGGTTGCTGTTGCGGTCGCAGTTGCAGTGGGGGTCGGCACAGGCGATCCCTTGCCTTCGCCGTCCATGGCGACGCTCAGGGCTTTGCTGTTTGCGCTATCGACGATAGTCAGCTTCGCCGACTTTTTGCCATCGGACAATGGAGTGAAGACGATCGATACGACGCAACTGCTATCCGCGGCCAGGCTGCCGATACAGTTGAGTGACGGGACGAATTCCGGATTTGACGATGTGATCGAGCTGATATTGATCGCGGACGGACTAGGGTTATGAATGGTCGCATTCTTCGGTGGGCCAGCCTTCAGAGGCGGCAGGTTGCCAAAGTTAAGCTTCTTTGGCGAAACCTTTGGTTTCTTGATCTTTACTGACGGGGTATCGCCGACGGTTTGCGCAGATGCAGCGCTCAAGGGCACAAATGCGGAGAGCATAAGCAATAGCAGCGCAGACGCGGTGGCGATTGCGCGCGCGAGCGACTTGAAATCCACTGTAAACAAGCAGTCCCCCTTTAGAGCCAACCTGATTACATGAGATCCGATGCTAGTGCAAGTTGCGCAGCATTCTGCTCGCTAGGTAGAGCGTGCCTTTGGCGAACAGGGCCGAGGTGATAATTTCATTCAGTTCGGCGCGGAGGCGATTGGCTTCTAAAGCGGGACCGACACTGTCGGCGGGGGAAAAGTTGAATGTCCTATCGGGATGGTGGGGCGCGGCACCAGTTCGCGTCTCAAAGAATCGCGGTGCTCTCAACGCTCGCGCTGGTTCTTCTCGTTGCGAGTCCGGCGCGCCCACAGAGTGCTGACAATCCGGACGATGACGCGGCGGCGTCGCGCGCTGCGCATAAGGTCAGGTACTCGTTCGTGTTCATGGGATGTAACCGGATTCTCAAGGGCGATAAGTCGCCGGAGAATCCGAGCACCGCGAACCTCGCGCAATTGGAGCGTAGCTTCACCGAAATCGCAGCGCTCAAGCCGCGTCCTAAATTTGTCGTCTTTACCGGGGACCTGGTGCTCGGACTCACCCCCGACCTGAACGAACTGCATCATCAGCTGGCCAGCTGGATCGACGTGTATCTCAACTCCGACCTTGGCCGGGACCGGAAGATCCGGCTGATCGCGCTCCCCGGCAATCACGAGTCGCTGTTCGGCGAAAAAGGTTCGCAGGTGTCCAATCCGGGTGCCGAAGCGGTGTGGCTCAGTCTGATGCAGCCGTTCATCGCGGGCAACAACGGTCCTCCCGCGGGCGGACCTGACCATCTGCAGACCGACCAGAGCCAGCTCACATATTCGTTCGACTTTCGCGACTCACATTTCGTGATCCTGAACACCGATCCGTTCGGCGCAGTTGCGACGGTTCCGGTCAACTGGCTTCATGATGACCTGGTGACGGCGGCCGGCGATCCTCACCTGAAGCATACGTTTGTGGTGGGGCATAAGCAGGCTTTTTCTCCTGCCGACGCGAGCTCGGAACAGGCGTTGGATTCCAATCCTGACCTCCGCAACCAGTTCTGGGACGAGTTGAATACCGCGGGCGTCGGATACTACCTGGTCGCGCATGCCCACCTGTGGGATTTCAGCACGCCGGTCTCCCCGGTCTCGATGCTGCAGCATACCGTGCAGATCATCGCGGGCAACGGCGGCTCGAAGGAAGACCCGAAATGGGAAGCAGCCGGCAAGCCTTTCTACTACGGCTTCACCCTGGTGCAAGTCCTAAAGAACGGCGAAGTAGTAATGAAGAGCTACGGCCGCGATTTCGATCGGACAAATTATCTAGCGCCGTCACCACCCACTCAGTTTCCAACGACGATACGCCGCATACTGGATTTTCCACCAGGACAGTAGTGGCGCACGCCGGTTCGGAACTATATAACGGGCATCGATCTGCTAATTTAGCGGATGCTGCAAAGCACTCGCGCCCGTAGCTCAACTGGATAGAGCATCAGACTTCGGATCTGAGGGTTGGGGGTTCAAATCCCTCCGGGCGCACCAGTCATCCTCAATTTATTGACAGTCAGCTTTGTAACTATATAAAGTTACACACTTGGACCGTCTGCAGAAACTGTTGGAGGCGGCTCGGAACAACCCTAACGGTCTTTCCTTCAAGGATTTCGAAGCTCTGCTGAATCAGGCGCGCTGGAAATTCGATCGGCAAAAGGGCAGCCATCGAATCTGGTACTCGCCGAAGAACTCCTTGATTTCTATCCAGCCGCGAGACGGAAAAGCGAAAGGTTACCAGGTCAAGCAATTTCTCGAGGCGTACGAGAGAGAATCCAATGGCTAGGCAGAAAGAGAACGCGCGTTTCGATGGCTATGCGGTTGAGTTGTTTCTCGATGAGGACAACGACTGGCTCGCTCATCTGGTCGAACTCCCCGGGATCTCCGCGTTTGGTTCCTCCCCGGAGAAGGCGCTCAAAGAGCTCGACCTAGCCTGGGGCGCAGCCAAGGAATCGTACGCGGCCCGCGGTATCGAGATTCCCGCGGCGCCCGCGCGGCGACAGTACCAAGGCGTTTTTCAGGTACGCATCGACAAACGGGTCCATCGCGCACTTGCCATCGAGGCGGAGCGCGCCGGCGTCAGCTTGAACGCGTTGGTAGCGGAGAAGCTGGCGAAGAGCGTATAGCCCTGTCGCGTTGTTCACAGTGGGATGGCGGTTCGGAACATTATGAAGCGGCCTAGCATTTCGCCCACCAGGACTGACATTACCGCTATGTAGAGCAGGCCGGTGGCGGCCATCGTTTGCGGGATTTTTAGCGTCTGCCAGCACATCCAGACCAGGATGATCGTCGCGATTGGGCCGAGTAGCAGGCGGACTGCGAGTAATCCCTCGTGCGTGGCGAATAGGTCGTGCACGGCGGCGGCGGCGCTGGCGCTGCCGAGGATTGCGGGTAATCCGATCGCGAGGCCGAGCGCGATCAGGTCAGCGATCAGCACGATTCCCAACAGCCGGACGAAGGTGCGCAAGTAGTCCACCGGCATATCGAGATCGATCAGGTACCAGTGGCCAAAGAGCATCGCGCCGCTGACCAGGCCCAGCACCATCGACGAGGTGATTGCGGTCAGGATGTAGGCAAGCGCAGCGACCGCGCCAAAGCCTGGGGGCATCAGGAGTATCACGTTGGCAATCAGGGCGATTAGGCCGAGGCCGAGCCCTGCCGCGAAGGCTCGCGAGCGCAGCAGGCCGTCCTCGGTCCAGAGTGTGTAGAGATAGACGCAGACCGCGGCGCTCGACAGCGTCCAGAGCGCCGACGCGGTCCACAAAAATCCGGCGCCCGGTCCTGCAGATGCGCCGCCGCGTAACGCCAGCAGCCCCAATCCGATCGCCGTGGTCAACGATGCGGCCAGATAGACCGAGGCGCTCGATTTGTAAAAGCCGCGCTCGACGTTAAAAAAGGGCGGTATCGCCAGGGCGAAGAGTCCGCCCCAGGCGAGTTCTCCGAAGACGAGGATGAAGCAGGCGGCGAATCTGGTCACGCGGGAATATTACCGGTCGCGAGGGACCGCCGACACCGTAGCGCTTGCCCCGTCGTGCCATTCGGTGAAATAAAATGTCAGCCGGTGCGGTGATGGGGTATGATTAGACATCCGCAGTGGCGGTACTATAATCGAAGCAGGACAGATTGGACTTACGGGGATAGAACATGCGGTCATCGAAAATTTTGACAGTGCTGGCAATTGGGTTGGCGTTCGGGCTTTCTGCGTGCGGCGCGATGGAAGCTGCGCGTCAGGAGCAAGTGCAAAAGCAGCAGGTGTTCGAGCATCGGGTTGACATGGCGCATATCTGGGTGACGACCGAAGCGCCGGCGGCGGGCAAGCCGTTCACGGAGCTTGGCGACCTGACATACACCGAGCCGTTCACGCCTGACGCTATCGACGAAGCGAAGATCAGCGACAAGCTGAAGGCGATGGCGTTTGCAAAATGGCCCGATACGATCGACGCGATCGTCGATGAGAATCAGACCACCTCGGCCGACGGCTCGCAGATCACGGTCACGGCGAAGGCGATCAAATACGATACGTCGGTTGACCGCGAAGCTTTGCATCACATGAACGAGGGCATGGTCGCGTCGCCTAACGGCAACTAGCGGCGAGCGATAAAGCTTGATTGAGAGCGGGCGCGTCGCGGGAGAGTTCCGCGATGTGCCCGTTTTTGTTTCCCTGTGAGGATTCTTACGATGTTGATGCGGATGGTCCCGAATATCTTTTACAGCAGCTTGAACGACGGGCTCGATCTTTTCGTTACGTGTCTCGGCTTCAAGGTTCTGCATCAGGACGCCACGCTTGCGGTGATCGAACGCGACGGCGCCAAAGCACAAATTATTGAGAGTGCGGAATTTGCAGCCAAGGATCGCCCGCAAATCACTATCGAAACCGATACGATCGACGATCTGTATCGCGAGATTCAATCACGCGCGCCGCAGATGCTTCATCCCAACTCGAAAACCGTCGAGAAGAAGCCGTGGGGCGCCCGAGAGTTCGGCGTCCGCGACAAAACGGATGTCTGCGTCGTGTTTCGGCAGTGGTAAGAGAAATCAGGCGGTTGCGGACTCGGCCAGCAGACCGTCGAGCTTTCCTGAATCGTGGAGCGCCTTCAATTCGTCGAAGCCGCCGACAATCTTGCCGTTGATAAAAATTTCGGGAACCGTGCGACGTCCGCCCGACAATTCGATCATCTTCGCGCGCAACGCGTCGTCCTCAGTCACGTCGATTTCATCGAACGCAATGTTCTTGCTCTTGAGCAGGCTCTTTGCCCGCGTGCAGAAGGGGCAATAGGTGGTTGTGTAGACTTCGACTTTTGCCACGTTGTACCTCGCTATGGCCATTGTTATCCGCGCGAGAACGCCTGTCCAGCGTGCAATTCGCTAGCGCGTGTCGGAGTACATGCGTTTGAGGCGTGCGGGCGGCACGCCGGCCAGGTACATCGCGCGAATAAGCCACATCCTGACGACGGTGCGCACGACGCCGTCGCGGCTCCATCGCCGCGCCGAGGTCGTCACGCGTGCGCGCAAACATGCAACGCGTCCCGCGCGCTTGAGGCGTCGCGAGAACTCGAGATCTTCGCATAGCTCGAAGTCAGGGAATCCACCGAGGCGATCGAAGACGTCACGCCGCACGAAGATCGCTTGATCGCCGGTGGCGGTGCGGCTGATACGCGAGCGCAGGCTGATCATCGCGCCGATAATTTGATAGGGCAGGGTGCGCGCGTCGAGCTGAACGTCGAAGCGTCCGCCGACCACTGCGGTGTCCGACAATGCCGACGCGATGTCAGCGGCAAAGGTCGATGGTACGATTGTGTCTGCGTGCACGAAGACCAGGGCGTCGCCGTGCGATGCGCGCGCGCCCGCGTTCATCTGGCACGCGCGGCCGCGCGGAGCTGAAATCACCGAGTCGCATAACGGTCGCGCGATTGCGACGCTCGCATCGGCGCTGCCGCCGTCAACGACAATGACTTCTGCGTCAGGCGCGCCGCGACGGAGCGCATGCAGCGTGCTCGCGATCGTCGCCGCCTCGTTGAGCATCGGCACGATTACCGAAAGCGTTTTCAATTTCGGGTTCAATCCACCGGCGGATTTACCAGCGGCGAAGAATTTGGCGTCGACGAGTCGCCCTTGATGATCACGCGGCGCCCTTCGATTTCAAGACGGCCCTGCTGGAACAGCGAGATCGCGTGTGGAAAAATGCGATGCTCTTGCTGCAGGATGCGCGCGGCGAGGCGATCCTCGTCGTCGCCGGCGAGCACCGGCACAGCGGCTTGCACGATCACCGGGCCGACATCGACGCCCGGAGTGACGAAGAAAACGGTGCATCCCGCGATCTTGACGCCGTATTCGATCGCGTCCTTCGGGCCGTGGATTCCGGGAAACGCCGGCAGCAGGCTGTTGTGAATATTCATGATGCGAGCCGGGAACGCGTCGAGCATCACGGGCGACAGCAGGCGCATGAAGCCCGCGAGCGCGACCAGTTCGACCGAGCGATCGCGCAGCGCGGCGAGGACGGCGCGATCGAAGTCCTCGCGCGAGGCAAACTTGCGATGCTCGATGACCGCGGTCTCGATTCCGTGGCGACGGGCGCGCTCGAGTCCCTGCGCGTCGGGACGATTGGAAACGACGATGCGGATTTCGGCTTTCAGATCGCCGCGGAGAATTGCGTCGATGATCGCCTGCAGGTTGGATCCGGTGCCGGAAATCAGGACGCCGAGTTTGACCGTCGGATTTTCCGCCATCGAATTAGCCGTTGTTCAATCGCTCAGCGGATCGACACTCCGCGCTTGCCGCGCGTCACTTCGCCGACAACATAGGCCGCAAATTCGCGTCGGCGCAAATGAGCGACGACGCGATCGGCCTCGCGCGCGGGTACGATCGCGACCATTCCGAGCCCGTTGTTGAACGTACGATCCATTTCGGCGCGATCGATTTTACCCAGGCGTTGAATCAATCCGAAAATCGGCGGCGTCGGCCAGCTCCCGCGCTCGACGATTGCACGAGTGTCCTTGGGCATCACGCGCGGAAGGTTTTCGAGCACGCCGCCGCCGGTGATATTCGCGAGACCGTTTATTTTGAAGCGCTCGAACAATTCGCCGACGACTTTCGCGTAGATCAGTGTGGGACGCAGGAGTTCTTCGCCGAGCGTGCATCCAAGTTCTGCGATGCGCGCATCGAGGTTGAGTTTCGCGCGCTTCACGACGCGGCGCACCAGCGAAAAACCGTTGGAGTGGAGGCCGCTCGATGCGAGTCCGATCAAAACGTCGCCGGCGCGCACGTTGGACGGCTCGGGGATTTGCGCGCGCTCGACGATTCCCACTGCGAAGCCTGCCAGGTCGTACTCGCCTGGCTTATAGAGTCCGCTGAGCTGCGCGGTTTCGCCTCCGACCAGGCTCATACCGGCGAGGTCGCATCCGCGCGCGACGCCCTTGACGAGATCGAGCGCGACCTTCTTTTCGAGCTTGCCCGAGCCGATGTAATCGAGAAAAAAAAGCGGACGCGCGGCGTGGCAGATGATGTCGTTGACGCACATCGCGACGCAGTCGATACCGACGGTGTCGTGGCGGCCGGTCTGGAACGCGATCATTAGCTTGGTGCCGACGCTGTCGGTGCCTGCGACCAGCACGGGCGCGCGCATTTTGCGGGCGCCGTTGAGTCCGACCAACGCGCCGAATCCGCCGACGCCGCCGATGACATGAGCGCCGGAGGTGGCCTTCGCGATCGAGCCGAACAGCGGAATCAGGCTCTGCTTGAGCGCAATATCGACCCCGGCCTCTTTGTAAGTCATCCCCGAGGCCATCAGATCGATTTCCTTCGCCGCGCGAGCATCGACGCGCGATAAGCGTGATCGCCGTTTGGATACGAAACCAGGCCTTCGCGGTATTCTTCGATATCGAGTCCGCCTGCGAGCGCGCGAAGCTCTCCGTGCGCGAGTAGAAAGCGCGGATCGCGCGGATTACCGACCGCAGCCTGGTCAACCAGAAAGGTGTCGGCAACCAAAATGCCGCCAGGCAGGAGCGCGCGCTCGAATTTCGGGAACAGAGCACGGTCGAGGAAATTTATGTTCACGATAGCGTCGAGCGATTCGTCCTTGAGATGAAAGTTATCCAAGTTCGCGACCACGGGCCAGATGGCGAGTCGCTCGGCGCGTGCAGTCGCGGCGAGTAACCGCATCGCTTCGGCTGAGAAATCAACTGCGATAACTGGTATGCCCGCGCGCGCGAGTGGCAGCGAGTTGCGGCCGCGTCCTGCGGCGACGTCGAGGACGAGACCGCGTGGGATTCGCGCGAGCATCGCGGCGAGGAAAGGTTCCGCGACGCCGGCCGGCTTGCCGCGATGGCAGTCATCCCATTCGGCACGTCCCGCCTGGCTCATAGCACGCGCGCGAGCGTGAAAACGTCCACGGATGCTGCGCCTGCCGCGATTAACACGCGGGCGCATTCGTCAACCGTAGCACCCGTCGTCATTACGTCATCGACGATTAGAATTCGACGATTCCTGACGCGTAAGGAATCCTTGACGGTGAAGGCGCGGCGCACGTTTTTGATTCGCTCGTCGTGATGCTGCGCGGTCTGCGGCGGAGTGAAGCGCTGGCGCGACATCGCAGTCGTGTCGAGCGGAAGGTCGAGTCGGCGCGCGACCTCCGCGGCTAGCAGCGCGGCCTGGTTGAATCCACGCCACCATAGTCGCCGCCAATGAAGCGGCACGGGAATCACCAGGTCGTAGTCGTCAGCCGACACCGGCAGTTCGTCGCCCAGGTATTCAACCAGCGCACGCCCCACAGATTGATCGAGGCCGTACTTGTGACGCCGAATCAGCGCCGGCAGCGTGCCGGGCTCGTCCTCGGCTGTGGTGCGATAACGCGCGACGGTGCGCGCGATTCGATAGCGTGGCGGATGCGCGAGACATCGACTGCATCGGACCGCGTCATTGCTGGCGGATTCGAGCGGGCCGCCGCATACTTCGCAGCGCGGATTCGGCACCAGCTCGACCCGCGCGACACATCGGGCACAAACGCGGCGACTGGGTTCGGACGCCAGCGGCGCTCCGCACGCGGCGCATTTGGGCGGATAGAGAAAGTCGAGGGCAGTCGCGAAGGTTTGTGCGAACGCGGGCATATATGATTGATCCGTCCGACCGCGCCCAAACTCAAGGGGGTTGTGGTATAGAAAAAAGCATGAGCGGACCGCTTGACGGAATCAGGATTATCGATTGGACCATCTGGCAGCAGGGGCCGGTCGCGACGCAGATGCTGGCCGACTTGGGCGCAGAAGTGATCAAAATTGAGGAACGCGAGCGGGGCGACCCCGGCCGCGGGATTACGGCAGTCGCGGGCAGCGCGACGGTCAAGAGCGGGCGCAATTATTATTTCGAGGCCAACAACAAGCACAAGAAAAGTATCGCGCTGAATCTGAAGCAGCCGGAGGCGCGCGAAATCGTGCATCGACTGGCGCGTCACAGCGACGTCTTCGTCCAGAATTTTCGCAAGGGCGTCGCGCATCGGCTCGGCCTCGGCTATGCGGACCTTTGCGCGCTCAACCCGCGAATTATTTACGCGAGCGCTTCGGGTTACGGCCCGGAGGGGCCGGACAGCGGCGAGCCGTCGTTCGACTACCTCGGGCAGGCACGATCGGGAATCATGAACGCGGTTGGCACCGGGAGCACCGCGCCGACTTACGTTTACGGCGGTATCGCCGATCAGATGGGCGCGATCATGCTGGCGTACGGAGTGCTGGCGGCGCTGTTCGCGCGCGAGCGGACGGGCATCGGGCAGGAAGTTGACGCGTCGCATCTCGGCTCGATGATGGCGCTGCAGGGTCTCAACGTGGTCGCGCGAACGATCATGGGAAAGGAATTTCCGCGCAACACGCGCGCGAACGCGTACAATCCTCTGTGGAACCATTATCGATGCGCCGACGACAAATGGATCTCGCTGGCGATGCTGCAGCCCGACCGCTACTGGAAAGATTTCTGCGAAGTCGTCGGCAAGGCGGAACTGATCGAGGATCCACGCTTTGCTGAAGTCAAAATTCGCGGTAAGAACTCGGCCGCGCTGGTCGCGATATTCGACGAGGTGTTCGCGACGCGCCCGCGCCACGAATGGATGCGAGTGCTTAAGGGTCGCGGCGACTTTATCTACACGATCGTCAATTCGGTGACCGACCTGCCCGACGATCCGCAAGTCCGGGCCAACGATTACGTGGTCGACTACGACCATCCTGCGCTCGGCAACCTGACGTTGCTCGGGATGCCGGTGAAGTTGAGCGTGACGCCGGGCGAGCCGCGCGGGCATGCGCCGGAACTCGGCGAGCATACCGAGCTGCTGCTGACCGAGATGCTCGGCTACTCGTGGGACGATGTCGCGCGGCTGCGCGAGGCCAACGTGATTTGAATTTCGAGGAGTGATACGATGCCAATAACCGGATCAATCGAGGACCGCGAGGAAGTTCGCGTGCTGCATGCGCGCTACTGCCTGACGATCGACACCTGCCGCTACGACGAGTGGATCGATTGCTTCACCGAAGACGGCACCTTCGAAAGTCCGCGCTTCGGTAAGCACAGCGGACGCGACGGCCTCAAGCGATTCACGGCGATGTATAAGGAGTCGCTCGGTGGCGCGAAGGTGCTCCACGTCGTCGCCAATCCGGCATTCGATCTCGACGGCGACCGCGGCAGCGGCACATCGTATCTGCTCTACTATCACTGCAAGGATGGCAAGGTGCAGCAATGCGACGGTGGGTTACTACACCGACAAGTTGCGCAAAACGCCGGCGGGATGGCGCTTTGTGAGCCGTCAAGTGACGATACTCGGGCACACGATTAGGTCACTTTATTTAATTTGAAACCCACCGTGGGTTTCAAACTTCTTGCGGCAGGGCTGAGCCCTGCACCCAGTGTTTGAAAAAAGTGCAGGCGCCGGATCGCGATGCGATCCGACGCCGCATGTTTTTTGCTTTCTGTCCCCTCTCCAGAAGGGAGAGGGGCTAGGGGAGAGGTGGCGTTCCCTAGAAAGCGGCGTACCAGGGGACTTCGTGCGGGTTTTGCACTTCCCAATTTATGTTGAATGCCTGTAGCAGCGTGCCGTCGGAATGCTCCAGCGCGAGCTTGGCGTTTTCGAGATCGACGTCGGCCTGCACCTCATTGCCTTCGGCGCTCACTTCCTCTTGCTGGAATTGCAACAGGTCGTGCGTCGTCGCCATTCCGACGCGGAATCTGATCTGCTCATCGTGCAGCGACTGGCGTGCATAGAAAGTCGCCGACGCGGTCGCCTGCGCCCGCTTATAATCCGCATACAAATTAGCGAGCGCGCTTTGTACATTGACGACTGTCTGCGACAGCGCCGCTCGATACAGCACGCGCTGCTGATCGTATTGCACGCGCGCCTGCGCGAGAGCCGCGCGCGGCACGGCATTGTCCAGCGGCATCTGGAACGTCAGCACGGCGGCGTAGTTGTAGTAGGTGAAACCCCACAGGCGATCGAGCGCGTCGCCGTAGATTCCGCCGAACGGCAGCTTGTTGCCAGGAGTGGTAACTCCGCCAACCGTAACTGAACAGTTGGGATTCGTCGTCGGAAAAGATCTGCTTGCCTGACAAGGAGTAGTACCGGCCACTGAGGTCAGGCCGAATTGGGCGCCGAGGTTGAGCTGCGGCAAGACTTGGTTTTCCGAGAACTTCACTTGCAGTAACGCGTCGCGAATCGCCTCGCGCATACTGCCGAGCGACGGCACGTACTGCACCGCGAGCTCGAGTGCGCGTTCCTCATCGACGCCGACCTGCTCCTGCGGATTGGGCCGCGTCAGCGGCTGGATTTCCTCGGGCAGGAAGGTGCCGTACGGATTAAGCATCACGTCCTGCCGAAGCTGGGTGCGAGAATTTTTCAGGTTGGCCTCGGCGGTATAGACGTTAGCCTCGGAAGTGGCGGCCGCGGATTGTGCTTCCTGCAGATCGATCGGCGCCAACGTGCCAACCTTGACGCTGATCGCATTCTGGCGCACGAGATCGAGATTGAAGCGCAGCGCGGCGCGCGCGACCTCGAGATTTTCCTCGGAGAGCACGACGTTCCAGTACTCGCCGCCAATTCTCTGCACGAAATCCTGCAGCGCCTGCCCGTAGGTCCATTGCGCCTGCTTCTGACCCGACTCCGCGATTTGCACGTTTATAGTCGCGAACTGCCAGCCGAAGTTCTGCAGCAATGGCTGCGAGAGTGAGAGTGCGAGGCTCGGCGCGTAGGCCGGGTTCACGCCGGAGAAACTCGAATTCGACAGCGCGCGATCGTTGTCGAAGGTCACGCCCCAGGTCCCGTTGGTAATCGCAGACACTTTGTTGAGGCCGAAGTTCCAATCGTAAAATTTTTGCACGAACGAAGTACTGCCACCGGTCTGCAAGGCCGACGTCACCGGCACGACACTCTTTTCAATGTCGCCCTGTGCGGTCAGGTTGGGATCGAAGGTGCCGTTGGCCTCGCGCACCGTTTCCATCGAAGCGACCGGGTCAAGCTCGGACGCTTTCAGCGACGGATTATTCTGCATCGCGATGTAGATGGCTTCCTTTAGCGTGAGGCCGCGCGCAGTGGGATCTTCGGAGCGCAGGTAGCGCTCACTGATTACGTTGTCGGGCACGACTTGTTGGGTCAGCGACCACTGATGCGCGAAGATGCGCGGTAGATTCAACAAATCGTCGTGATGCTCGAACTGGTTCGACGCGCTTGGCGGCACACTGGCATGCGGCGGCGCCTGCGGCGCATTCAACGGCACCGATTGCAACTGGATCGGTCCGTTCAGATCCGGCGGCGGCAAAGGCGTCTTGGGCAGCGAGCCGGTGACTTTGAGACCCGGATTGGGATTAGGATTCGGATTTGGATATGGATATGGGGTCTGGGCGTTCCCGGGCGCGGCGCTGACCATCAGCAACGAAATAATCAACATCGCGAGGGAAACGATTTTACTTCTGGACATTCTAACGGACCTCCTTGTACCTGTTGCCATCACCGGCGATGGCCCGCCACTTCCGCAAACGCCGATTACGCGGTTGGACACAGCAGTTGCGATCGAACTGCCGGCGCCGAATCGAAGCGAAGCGCTTGCGCGGCGCCAATCAGGTCGCGATTATAGCCAAGGCCGCCAGACTTGTCTTGCGGTTTTGAATCGAGTCGGGCTTCATCGCGAGCCGCATCTGGAGATGGCATGCGCGGATTCAAACTTCTAGTTGTTGTACTCATCCTGTCGCCGATCATCATGCTGGCGCTGAGCGAGCCGAAGCTCGCGCGGCAACCCTTCGCGCAAGTTACCGCGGCGCCGGGACCGGTGCCACTGACTGCACCGGTGGCTCCGGGTCAGCCGCAGGCGTTCTCGACGATCGGTGCGTTGCCCGCACTGGCCGCAGCGCCGGGAACTTCGCCGGCGGTCGCGAGCATCGCCGCGACGCCGCGCGCATTCCGATGCACCTGCAGCGCGCCGGGAACCTGGACCGAGTGGGCGGGTGTCGTCTCGTCGTCGAGCTACGTCCTCGCCAGCCAATCCGCGCGCGGACAGTGCGCCAATTACCTGCTGAACGCGAACGCGCCGTCGCCGTACATCGCACAAAGTGGATCGACGCTGAACCAGCAACGGCCGACGATCTACAACGGCACGGCGTTCACGCAGCGCGCACAGGTGTCGACCTCGGTAGGACAGTCGTTTCTCCGGCAACGCTCGTCGACAAACGCGCTGACCACGGAATGCACACGATGTGCATGCAACTGACGCGCGTGCATGTGTCATTCAGAGCCGCCGCGGCGAAGAATCCCGGATCTTTTTCTTCGTCTTCCCCGGACTTCAACGTAGCGGCAACTCGATCAGCTTCTTCAAATCTGGCGGAATCGGTGCGGTTACTTTGACGTGACCGACCGCCGGCGAATCGAACGCCACCTCGCATAGATGCAGCCAGAAGCGTCCGTGCGCGAATGACTCGATCGCGGGGCCGCCGTAAAGAGTATCGCCAACAATCGGATGCCCGAGGCTCGCGAGATGCACGCGAATCTGATGGCGGCTGCCGGTCTTCGGCGCAATTGACAGCAGGGTGAAGTCGCCGACGCGTCGAATCGGATCGATGACCGTGATCGCAGCGCGGCCGGCGCGCTTCGGATTGGCGCTCGACGGATCGCCGACGATCATCTTGCGCGCGTTCTTCGCATGATGCGCGATCGGTGCGTCGATCTCGGTCTTGCGTTCGAGCGTGCCTGCAACCAGCGCCTCGTATCGCCGCGCGATCCGCCCAGCCCGAACCGCGTCACGTAGTTTGTCGAAGGTCCCGTGATTGCGCGCAATCAGCAACGCGCCCGAGGTGCCATTGTCCAGCCGATGCACCAACCCGCCTTCGAGCGGCTTCTCACCGACCGTCGCAATCTCGGGAAAACGCGCGACCACCGCATTCATGACCGTGTCGCGCTCGTCGGCACTCAACGGATGACAGGGCACGCCGCCGGGTTTGTTCACGACGATCACGCTCGCATCTTCGTGAATGACCTCGAGCGCGAGATCGGCATTTGGCTCGATCACAGCGCGTCGATTGGTCGAGGCAACTTCGATCTGATCGTCAGCGCCGACGATTTCACTCTTCTTCGAGCGCCGGCCATTGATTCGGACCAACCCACGCTCGACCAACTCCTGCGCGATGCGCCGCGACGACGCAAACCCGGTCCGCACAAGATAATGATCGAGCCGTTCTTTTTCTGCGTCGGCCAAGGACTTAGTGGCTTGCGGCAGCGACCGTGGGAGTCGCGGCGGGCGGGCGGTTGTACACGGAAAATTGGAGAGTCGCGGCATACAGCAGAATCCCGAGCACGATCGCGACGGTGAGTATGTCCACGAAGCCGAGTTGCGTTGCGCCCCGCGCCATACGATTGAGTCCCCGCATCATTCCTCCTTGCCCCACACCACTATACTCCCGCCGCGGTGCGCAAAGCCGAACGGACTTGGCGGCCGCGGTCGGGCAATCCGAACAAGCGCCGCAGCTCGCGGCCGGTCTCGGACTTGTCGCATGCCGCGATATCCAGCGGAGAGCCGGTCGCCACGATACGTCCGCCCTCGTCGCCGCCACCGGGTCCGAGATCGATTACATAGTCGGCGTTCGCGATGAACTCGAGGTTGTGCTCGATCACCACCAGCGTGTTGCCCTCGGTGACTAGGCGGTTGAGCACTTTGATCAGGCGCTTGATGTCGGTCGAGCTGAGCCCGGTAGTCGGCTCGTCGAGGATGAACATGCGCGGCAGATGCTTGCCGTCTTCACCGGCCGGCGCGGGTTCGAGGTCGGCCAGCAGAAATCGCGCGAGCTTGAGGCGCTGAGCTTCGCCACCCGACAGCGTCGAGGTGGTCTGCCCGAGCCTGATGTAGCCGAGGCCCACACTGATGAGCGCGTCGAGCCGCTTGACGATCGCGGGATGATGAATAAAAAACGCGCGCGCGTCCTCGACGGTGAGATCGAGCACCTGGTTGATACTGTAGTTGCGCAGCTTGATCGCGAGAATATGGCTCTGGAAGCGGCGGCCGTCGCACGCGTCGCATTTCACCTCGAGATCCGCCATGAAATGCATCTCGATCGTGACCGTGCCGGTGCCGCTGCATTTCTCGCATCGCCCGCCGGTGACGTTGAACGAAAAATGCCGCGCATTGACGCCCAGCCGCCGCGCCGCGGGACTTGCAGCGAACAGCTTGCGGATGTCGTCGTAAATTTTCAGGTAGGTCGCGGGATTCGAGCGCATCGATCGCGTCGGCAACTCCTGTCCCATGTGCACCATCTCGCCGATCAGCTCGAGCCCGTCGAGCCGCTCGCACTCGCCCGGCTCGGCCGAGGTGTTGCCCGCGCGCCGCAGATAATTGTTGTAGAGAACGTCCTCGACCAGCGTCGATTTTCCTGATCCAGAAACGCCCGTCACGCAAATCATCCGCCCAGCAGGGAGGGCGACGTCGATACCGGCGAGGTTGTGCTCGCGCGCGCCGACGATTCGAATCGAGGGATCGCGTTTGGTGAATTTATGCTGCTTTGCAATCGCGCGCATCAGCAGCACGCGCCCCGGCGACGACGCCATGCTGTCGAGCGTCGCGCTTGCCGGCGGTCCCGAGTAGGTCAGCTCGCCACCTTCGCTGCCTCCGCCGGGCCCGAGCTCGACGACATGATCGGCGCCCGCGATCATCGCCGGATCGTGCTCGACCACGATCACCGTGTTGCCGAAGTCGCGCAGGCTGCGCAGCACTGCGAGCAGCCGCCGCGCGTCCGCTGCGTGCAGGCCGACCGTCGGCTCGTCGAGCGCATAGAGCGTCCCGACCAGCACGCTGCCGAGCGCGCTCGCGAGATGAATCCGCTGCGCTTCGCCGCCCGACAGCGTACGCGCCTGCCGCTCGACCGTCAGGTAGCCGAGCCCCACTTCGAGCAGGTAGCCGACGCGATTGCGCAGCTCGCGCATCACGACCGCCGCGCGCGTCGCGACTTCTGGAATCGATCCAATTTTGTCGAGCCACGTGACGAGGTCGCGAATCGAGAGCCGCCCGACATCGGCGATCGAATCCCCGTCCACCAGCACGTTGAGCGCCTCGGCCTTCAGCTTGGCGCCGCCGCACGCGGGACACGTCACGAAGCGCCGATATTTCGCGAGCAAAATCCGCACGTGAGTCTTGTAGCGGCGCCCTTCGAGCCATTTGAAGAAGCCGTGCACGCCCGGCCACTTGTCGTTGTCCCACTTCGCGCGCGGACCCTCGTCGCCGTCGAGCAGCCACGTGCGCTCCTCGTCGGTCATCTCGCGATACGGCGCCGACGTGCGAATTTTTCTGCGTCGCGCCAGCTTGAGCATCCAGTCGTTCATCTCGCGATACGCCGGCGTGCGCCACGGCGCGACCAGCCCGTTGCGCATCGAGCGACTGTGATCCGGAATCACCTTGTCGAGATCGAGCTCGACCGTGCGGCCGAATCCTTCGCATTCGGGACACGCGCCGAGCGGACTGTTCGACGAAAATAGCGCCGTAGTCGGCTCGGCAAACGCCGTCGCACATCGCGAGCAGTTGAAGCGCCGATCGAAATCGATCGCGCCGACGCTATGCGTGTTGCCGTTATCGCGTTCGACGCGCACGGCTCGCGCGCGTCCACTGCCCAGGTAGAACGCCTTCTCGAGCGCCTCGCGCACGCGTTCGATTTCGCCTTCGCCATTCACCGAAATGCGATCGACGACGACCATCATTGTACTGTCAATCGGCGGCGCGCTGCCGTTCAGCGCTTCGGCTGCGATCGCGCGCGCCGCAAACTCCGCGGTCTCGGTGATCGCGTCGTTGGCATACAGCCGATGGTACCCGTTCTGAATCAGGTAGCCGGCCGCGTCGGGAATCGAGCGCGACCCCGCCTCGAACGGCGCCAGCATCACGTAGAGCCCGGGCGCGCCGAGGATTTGCGCACCAGCACTCTCGACGCTGTCGCGGCTGACCTCGCCGCCGCATTTCGGACAAACGGTACGCCCGACCGTCGCGAACAGCAGGCGCAGGTAGTCGCTGATTTCCGTGACGGTGCCGACCGTCGAGCGCGCATTCTTGATTGTGTTTTTCTGGCGCAGCGCGAGCGCAGGCGGAATCTCGGAAATCGAATCGACGTCCGGCCGTTCCATCCGCTCCAGGAACAGGCGCGCGTAGGTCGAAAGACTCTGCACGTAGCGCCGCTGCCCCTCGGCGTAAACGGTGTCGAAAACCAGGCTCGATTTGCCCGAGCCCGAAACGCCGGTGACGACAGTCAGCTTTTCGCGGGGAATTTCGAGCGAAATATCAGCCAGGTTGTGAGTGCGCGCGCCCCGGATACTGATTGAGCGGTCCAAGCTTGCTCCCAGGCGCTTACCGAGGGTCTGCGATCGGGCGCGCCTTTTTCTTGCGCTCGCCCGGATATTCGTCGGCAACTTTTGCGTACATCTCGGCGAGCTGGACGTCGAATTTCGCCTGGATGCGCCGGGTTTCGGCCTCGCGTTCGGCCACCGGCAGCAGTGCGAGCCGCGCCAGTTCCTCTTCGAGCCGCTGCATCAGGCGATTTCGCGCCACCAGATATTCGTAGCCATTCATAGGCGCAAAAACCTCAAAGTTCAAAGATCAGAATTATATGTTATCCTCCAACGAGCGAATAGCCCGTAGCTTCTCTGCGGCTGAACTACTTCATGAGGCAAATGCGGATGAAGAGAGACTTCGCACTTAGAATTGATTCGCTCTTGGGCGGGGTTCGGTCGAGTCTTGACGGCATTGTGGAGTACATGCGGCATCATATTCAGAACGGCGACATATCAGATGAGGAATTGAAGAAGTACGTCCATTTTATTGGCAAGAGTATGCACGGCACGATCGAGTTTTCGAACGATCTCTATCGCCTCTTCCCCGACATTATGCCCGACGAGTTGAAGAGCGAACCGCCTAAGTAAAGTTAGATCTTTCACCACAGCACAATTCTCTTCTCTGTCCCCCTTTCCCAAGGGAAAGAGGGTGAGGGGGATAGGACGGCACGCTCCTGACGAAACCTTCCGGTTCCCCTTCCCACTATGGGAAGGGGTTAGGGGTTAGGTCGCGCGTATGATCTCGGTACGTCGGCCAATTCACGCTCGATGAACCCACTCTCTCCAACTCGGGATATTTTCGCGCTGAAGCGAGAGGTATATCTTATCTTCAAGTGGACACTCAGACTGACCCCTCGCCCAATCCCGAGAAAATCCAAATCCTGTGCGCATGGCCCGACCCCTCGATCTGCCACGGATTCATCGGGCGCTCCGGCGGCGTCAGCACCGGCGCATTCGCATCAATGAATCTTTCCTACTGGGTCGGCGACGACGAGCGCGCCGTCGATATCAACTGGGAGCGCCTCCGTCGCGAAGTCCCGAATCTAAAACTCGTCGCGCGATTGAACCAGGTACACGGCAACGTCATTCACGCAGCGACTCGAGATACTGCGGCGCTTCGGCCCGCCGGCGACGGCCTCGTAACCGCCGAGCCCGGGGTCATGCTGGGAATATTCTCCGCGGACTGCGTGCCGATCCTGATGGTCGATTCGAAACACAAAGTAGCCGGCGCAATACACGCCGGATGGCGTGGCGTCATCTCGGACATCGCCAACGCAGGCGTCCATGCGATGACCCAGCTCGGCGCCCGCGCGTCCGACATTCGCGCCGCGATGGGCCCGTCGATCGGCCATTGTTGTTTCGAAGTTGACGCCGATCTCGCCGATCGCTTCGGCCACGAGATCGACGGCGCGCGAAATCACGCGAGGGCAGGGCGTCCCGGCAAGGCCTTCATCGACCTGCGCGCCGTCATCCGCGACCAACTCAAACGCGGAGGACTCGCCCCTGCGAATATCGCAAACGTCGGCCCATGCACTCGATGCGCCTCCGATCGCTTTTTCTCGCGCCGCGCCGCCGGCGGAAAAACCACCGGCCTCCAAATGAGCTTCGTCGGCTTCGCCGCTTAGCACCATGGGGATGAACTGTTCAGCCTGCCCGCGGTCGATTTCCCGTGCTACATCTACTACATGCACCACCGCCACATGCCTCGCCCAGCCGCTTATCCTGCGTCCAGTTCCCCTTCCCACTATGGGAAGGGGTTAGGGGTTAGGTTGTCGGACATCATCACCGCACGAAAAACAACTTTTGACGGAACGAAGCTACCGATAGTGGATAGCCACCCCCAGACCACAACCGATGGTATGAAATCCTCTTTTCGCCTCATCTGGACTAGTCAGAATCGCGCCAGTTTGCGGCCCCGATAAACTGAAAGACGTCAAATATGCCCCAACGCAAACCCAAGAAGCTTCGTCCGGGCAGCCTGATTAGGAAAATCCGCAAGCCGATGGCGCCGCCGTCCAAAACGATCGAAGACCCGACCAAGTACAAGCGCGAGCGCGAGCTGGAAAAGCTGCGCCGCGAGAGAGATTTGAATGAATAGGGTGCGTCTCCCGAGCAGAAGCAGAATCTTGAATCGCGCAAGGCGCTGTATTCGGACCCTCACCTTCGATCCTCTCCCATGGAGGGAGAGGGGAAGACGCTGATGCCGACGCCTGTTAGCGGACAAATTCGTGTCGGCATCATCGGCGCCGGGCTTATCGGCCAATTGCATTCGATGATGCTGCGTTACGTCGCCGATCGCACCGAGCAAAGCGTGCGCGTGGTGTCGGTCTCCGACGTGTCGCATCCCGCGGCGGAGCATCTTGCCGCCCGATGGCAGGGCGCGCGGGCGCTTGAATCCGCCGAAGAGATAATCGCAGACCCGTCGATCGACGCGGTGTGGATTTGCACGCCGACTGCGATGCATCGCAGGGTCTGTATCGCGGCGGCCGAAGCCGGCAAGCATATCTTCTGCGAGAAGCCGCTCGCGATGACCGCGGCGGAAGCTGCTGCGATGGCGGCCGCGATCAAAACGTCCGGCGTGATTAGCCAGGTCGGCCTCGTGCTCCGATTTTCGCCGGTGTACAACGTCATCAAGGCGATGTTCGAAGACGCTGACGCCGGCCGATTGCTCAGCGTCACGATGCGCGACGACCAGGATTTTCCGACCCGCGGCGCGCATGCGAGCGCATGGCGCAACGATCCTTCACTGACCGCGGGCGGCACGCTAATCGAGCACAGCGTTCACGACTTCGACTTGCTCACCTGGATGTTCGGCCCTGTCACCAGTCTCTATTGCCGCACGCGCAACTTGAACGGCGCCGATGGAGTCGAGGACTTCGGCTCGACCTCGATGGAATTTGCCGGCGGATGGCACGGTCAGCTCACCTCGATTTGGCATCGGATGATCGCGCGGGCGAGTAATCGCAGGCTTGAAGTTTTCGCCGAGAACATGTTTGCTGCATCGGACGCCGATACGCTCGGTCCGATTGTTTTTCAGCGCGGCACCGGCGCTAACGAGGAGACAATTTCGGCCGACGAGGTGATGGCGAAGTTCACTGAAAAAATTCTGCGCGAGCGGCCGTATCTCGCCCCGATCAAAGACCGGCTGATGATTCCGTACGCCGCCGAGGATGCGACCTTCGTCGCCGCGCTCAAGTGTGCGTGCGATCCGGACCCCGAATTTGCGGCCGGCGTGGCGGTACAGCGAATAGTCGAGGCGGCCTATGAATCCGCGCGCTCGAAAGCTACGGTAAAGATTGAAACTTAAAGCGTTACTTTAACCGAACGGGGAGATGTCCCTTACTCATGATCGACTTTGAACTCAGCGAAGAACAACAGATGATCCGCGACAGCGTCGGCAGTTTCGCGCGGGAAAAGATTCGTCCCGCAGCGCGGCCGGCCGACGAAAGCGGCGCGATTCCCGCCGCGTTGGTTGCCGAGGCCTGGCAATTCGGATTCGTCAGCGGCGCTATCCCCGAGAAATTCGGCGGCGGCGGCGATACCCGCTCGGCAGTGACCGGCGCGATCGTCGCGGAAGAACTCGGCTTCGGCGACATCTCGATCGGCCTGCACGTCCTCGCGCCCCGCCTGTTCGCATTTCCGATCGTCGAGATGGGTACCGACGACCAGCGAGCAAAATATCTGAAGCGATTCGCCGGCGCCGACTTCGCCGCCGCAACCGCGGCCGTGATGGAGCCGCGCTTCGATTACGATCTGTCGGCGCTGCAAGTGTCGGCGAAGCGCGACGGCGCGGGATACATTCTCAACGGCGGCAAGTGTTACGTGCCGCTCGCGGCCGAATCAGATTCGATTCTGGTGTACGCGACGACCGACGCGTCGAAGGGTTACGCAGGCGTGGACGGCTTTATCGTTCCGCGCAGTGCGGCGGGCGTGACGATTTCAGAGCGCGAGAAGAACATGGGACTCAAAGCGCTCGCGACCTACGAACTCACACTGAAAGACTGCCACGTCGGCGCCGATGCACGCCTGGGCGGTGACAAGGGAATCGATTTTTCGCGCCTGATGTGCGAATCGCGGGTCGCCTTTGCCGCGATGGGCGTCGGCGTGATGAATGCCGCGTTCGAATACGCGCGCGACTACGCCAAGGAGCGCAAGGCATTCGGCGTACCAATCGCGACCAAGCAGGCGATCGCGTTTATCCTCGCCGACATGGCGATTGAGATCGACGCGGCGCGCCTGCTGGTCTGGGAAGCGGCGTACGAACTCGACAAGGGCCGCGACGCGCTGAAAGCAAGTTACCTCGCGAAAAATTACGCTGCGAACAGCGCGCTCAAAGTCACCGACAACGGCGTGCAGGTGCTCGGCGGCCACGGCTATATCCGCGAGCATCCGGTCGAGATGTGGCTGCGCAACGCCCGCGGATTTTCCGCAATCGAAGGAATCGCAACGGTCTAAGCGGCCGCGACGGAGAAAATCATGATCGACTTTGAACTCGAACCACAAATTCTGAACCGCCTCCAGATGTTCCACGCGGTTTCCGAACACATGATGCGTCCGATCTCGCGCGACTGCGACGAGCACGAGCACAGCAAACCGACGCAGTTTTACGAGTCGATGTGGTCGGCGTCGGCGGCGGCCGATATCCAGGTCGGCAACGACCGAAGCAAGAAAGCCGACGGCACTGCCGCCTCAACGCCTCGACGCGCCAACCTGATGACCGTGTTGAGCACCGAGGAACTGTGCTGGGGCGACGCCGGCCTGTATCTCTCGACGCCCAACTCCGGACTCGGCGGGGCGGCGGTGATGGCGGCGGGAACGCCCGAACAGAAGGAGCGGTTTCTCAAACGCTTCAAGGAAGGCAAGCCGAAGTGGGGCGCGATGGCGATTACCGAGCCCAGCTTCGGTTCCGATTCGTCGCAGGTCACTACCACCGCGACGCGCGACGGCGACCATTGGGTGATCAACGGCACCAAAATTTTCTGCACCGCGGGCGAGATGGCGGCGGAGAAATCCGAAGGCTTCGTCGTCGTGTGGGCGACGGTGGACAAGAGCGCGGGACGTCCCGGGATCAAGCCGTTCGTCGTCGAGCACAACACCCCCGGCATGACCGTCGCCAGGGTCGAGAACAAACTCGGCATCCGCGCGTCCGATACCGCCGCGCTAATCTTCGACAACTGCCGGATTCCGCTCGACCACCTACTGGGCAGCGCTGAGGTCCGCAAGGAAGGCGGCTTCAAGGACGTGATGGCGACCTTCGACGCGACCCGGCCAATCGTCGCCGCGATGGCAATCGGAGTGGGACGCGCCGCGCTGGACTTCGTCCGCGACTTCCTCAAAGAACAGAACGTCGCCGTCCGCTACGGTATCTCGCCGCGCCGCCTGACCGCGGTCGAGCGAGATTTCATGGAGATGGAAGTGCAACTGCAGGCCGCGCGACTGCTGACGTGGCGCGCCGCCTGGATGCTCGACACCGGCAAGCGCAACAGCCTCGAGGCCTCGATGGCCAAGGCGAAGGCCGGTCTCGCAGTCACGCTGATCACGCAGAAAGCAGTCGAGCTGCTCGGGCCGCTCGGCTACTCGCGCAAAATCCTGGTCGAGAAATGGATGCGCGATGCGAAGATCAACGACATCTTCGAAGGCACGCAGCAGATCAACATGATAATTATCGCGCGGCGAATACTGAACTACAGCAGCAAGGAACTGAATTGAAATGCGGGGCTGCGCGCCCCGCACCGCGGCAGGGGTGACCACTGCACCCAGTATTAATCGCAAAATGGCGAGGACGCCATTTTGCTCTAATGTGTCATTCAGTGCGAAGCGAAGAATCCCGGCTCTTATCTTTCCCTCGCCAAGTAAGCTGCCGGCGATTGCGTCGCCAGCAGCGGGACAGATCCCCCAACTAGTTCGAACAGGGACGAAGTCCCGCATCTTTCTTTCACTGGGTGCAGGGGTCACCCCTGCCGCGGGTGCGGGGCGCGCAGCCCCGCTTCTAATCCGCGCCTAGTAGAACCACTTGCCGTTGTCCCAGCGGAAGATCTCGGTGGTGTGCGTATCGCTGACGGTCTTAGGCGGCGCGGCCCGGGCTTCATCCTGGGACCGCCCGACGATGTAGTACTCGAATTCCTCGTAGGTGATCTTTCCGATCGAGTAGCCGTCCTTGGATTGATGTGATTCGCAGGCAGCGATCTTGCCGTAAGCGGTATAGGTCGCTGTCTCGTAGCCATTCTTCTCGACGAATTTCAGCTTCGAGAGGTTGTTGGTCTCGCGGTCGTGCAGGTCCTGCTCCCAATGTTTGCAGAAATCCGGGAACAGCGCCGATGCTTTCCTGAATTCGATATCGCGCTTGATTCGGTCAGGGGTGAGCTTGGAGACCAACGCTTTGACTTTCTGGCCGAGGGTCTTTTTCTCTGCCGATGATACGGCTGTCGCCGTAAGAGCGGTGCTATCAGGTGCCGCCGCCGGTGCCGTCGCGACGTAATCGTCCGGAGCCTGCGATTGGGCACAGCCCGGCGAGGCGCCTATCAGTGCGATCAATGCGAGCGCTGCGACAAGGGTCCCCATCCCTACAGATTCTTATGGACATCATAGCGATGGTTTCTATAGCAGAATTGCAGGTCCCCGTCAGCATCCAGAGCGGACCCGTCCACAAGATACGGCCGCAGCCCCTGACGGGACTGCGGCCGGTTAACAGGCCTATCTTTCCAAGCCGTCTATTGTTCGGGGACCAACTCGACGCGACGATTCTGCGCGCGACCCTCGGCGGTGCGGTTGGTGGCGACGAAACCGGTCTTGCCGTAGCCGTGCACCCTTAGCTGGGTCGCCAGGATTCCGCCGTTCAGCAGGTAATTAGCCACTGCGTTCCCGCGGCGCTCGGACAATCTCTGGTTGTACTCCACTCCGCCGATCGCGTCGCAGTAACCGTTTACGTCGATCACGACGCCAGGATTTGCCTTCAGAGTCGTAACAGCCTCATCCAGAACGGCCGCATCACCCGGTCGGATGATCGCCTTGTTGAAATCGAAATGTACACCGCGCAATACCAGCTTCTCACGCACTGGCGGCGGGGGTGGGGGCGGTGGTGGCGGAGGCGGTGGTGGTGGCGGTGGCGGCGCTGCTACCGGCTTTGGGGCCAGGAGGTAGCCTGCTATCCCGCCGACCACGGCGCCGGTCAACACACCTATGCCGCATCCAAGACCTACTGTCTTTGGGTCGTCCTCATCGCTATTGAGACCTATTGCGCATCCTACGCCGCCGCCGACGAGCGCGCCGCCGGTGGCTCCTATCGCGGTGTACTCCTTTTGCTCGGGCGTCCACGACGCGCACGACGAGACCGTCAAAAGTACGACGGTTGCAAATGCACCGACCCAATTTTTCCACTTGTACACTAGGCACCCCTCCCTGGGTTGCAAGCTAATCCGCAAACGAATTTCGAGAATTCTGCCATTTTTACTAAGGCAGGTCCATTGAACTTGAAAATCTGCTTTGTAGCGTGCGCTACGTAACAATTCCTTTAAACAAAACGGCCGCAGCCCCATTGAAGGGACTGCGGCCGCTTACAGACAGTTCTCAGTCTCGGACCGACCTACTCGTTCGGTACCAGTTCGACACGGCGGTTCTGAGCGCGACCCTCAGGCGTGTCGTTGGTGGCGACGAAGTTGGTCTTGCCATAGCCGTGCGGAATCAACTGGCTCGACGGGATACCCGCTTTGACCAGGTAATCCACGACCGCATCGGAACGCCGATCGGATAGCTTGAGGTTGTACTCCTCACTGCCGATAGCGTCGCAATAGCCGTTGACGTTGATCGTCACGTTCGGATTGGCCTTCAACGTAGTGGCGGCCTCATCCAGAACCGCGGCGTCACCCGGCCGGATCTTCGACTTGTTGAAGTCGAAATGCACACCCCGTAGCACCAGCTTCTCCTTGACCGGCGGCGGCGGAGGAGGCGGTGGCGGCGGCGGCGCAGGAGGTGGCGGCGCAGGCGGCGGTGGCGGCGGGATTACTTCGTCGCATAGATAGTGGCCAGCAAGTGCCCAACCATGGCGCCTGCAGCTGCGCCGCCCACGCCGGCATAAGCACGGGCGTCTTTGTTGGAGCTTCGTGATCCTCTGGCGAGTGATCGACGATGACAATTCCCGCGGCAGCGCCTGATGCCTGCTCCGAGCAGGCCTCCTATAAGTGCGCAGCTCCCCCAATGGCGCGGCTGCTGCAAATATGCGCAACCGGTCAGGTTCGACGCTAGCAGCGCCAGGCCGGCGAGGCCGGCCACCGCATTTAGAAGCCTGGATTTCAGTCTCATGAACTCCTCCTCACCCAAGTGGTCTAGCGCGAGGCGTACTGCTCACTTGGCCCCCGAGCCTAGATCGTGTCCAATCCCGCGAACGAACCCACCCCAATTGACGGGGAAATATAGTTATATTTGTAACAAGAATGCAACACGTGGGAGGGTTAGGGGGGCGAGATTTTTTGCCCCGGCTGGTCGGCGTTATTCGGCCCAGCCCGGGATTTCTGTGGATAAGTGGTGGATAACTACGGGAACTTGCTCGCGGTTTGGTCGCTCACGCGATGCTGATAAACCGCGCCGGACTCCCGATATATGGAGGCCCGGCGCGGTCGTCTGAACCCTCAGCTAATGGTTGTCGTGGTCGTGATGATGCTTCTCGTGCTCATATTCGACGTGCTGCTTGTGCTCTTCCGCGGCTATCGGATGCTCGTTGGGATGCTTGTACCAGTTCGGATGATGCGCATCGACCCAATCGGGATGATGATCGTGCCACCAGTCGCGATCGTGCCATTCGTGATTCTCGTCGAAATCGCCTTCATCGCGCCATTCGGGATGATTCTCGGCCCATTCGGGATGGTTCTTATAGAACCAGCTGCGGTCGTGCTCATGCCACCAATCGGCCTCGTGCCATTGGTTGTCGGGACCGTAGGCGCCCCACCTCGTGCTTTCGGGCATCTTCCCCCAGACGTTGGGATGGTCCTGCATGAACTGCCGCAGCTCGGGATGCTGATCGCGCCACTGCCGGTTGTAAATCAGGTTGGGATTTCGCTGGAGTTCGCCCTTCACGGTCGGATGACCATCGAGAAAATGGTCCAGGCGCTCCTCGTGGTAAAACTGGGCGGCCGCAATCGACGGCATCATCGCCATCGAGAACAGCACAATCATAACGGCTGACATGAACTTGAGATGCTTCATATATGTCTCTCTCTCCTGTGTTGCTTCTCCTTCGACCTCGACCCGCTCCCGACCATCAGCAACCGATATGCCACTGATTTCTGAGGCCGCATCCTAGCAAATCCGCGCGTAATCCACCTCCTTCCCAGGGGGCGGAATTCTGGCGTACCGAAAAGGTGCAGACATGGACGGTTTTCGTATACCTGTCAGCGGTTGTCGTAGCGTTGTCAACATTCCTCTCACGGAATTCGCAGGAAGCGCGAACGGTGCTAAAATATCTGACTCATCATGCTTTCACTCGCGCGCGGTAAAGAAGGTGCCTTCAAGCTGGTCTCTGGCTATAAGCCCGAAGGCGACCAGCCGGCTGCGATCGAATCGATCGTCGCCAATCTCAACGACAAGCTGCCTCATCAGGTCCTGCTCGGTGTCACGGGCTCGGGCAAGACCTTCACGATGGCTAACGTGATCGCGCGCGTGAACCGCCCGACGCTCGTGATGGCGCCGAACAAGACGCTCGCCGCCCAGCTTTACAACGAGTTCAAGAGCCTCTTCCCGGAGAACGCGGTCCGCTACTTCGTCTCGTATTACGACTACTACCAACCCGAGGCGTACGTTCCTTCGACCGACACCTTCATCGAGAAAGACGCGAGCATCAACGACGAGATCGACAAGCTGCGGCATTCGGCGACCAAGGCGCTGCTCGAACGCAACGACGTGCTGATAGTGGCGTCGGTCTCGTGCATCTACGGCCTCGGCGAGCCTGAAGTGTATTTCGAGATGGTGGTATTCCTCGAAGAGGGGCAGACCATCGACCGCGACAAGATGCTGCGCAAGCTGGTCGATCTCCATTACCAGCGCAACGACTACGATTTTCATCGCGGGACGTTTCGCGTGCGCGGCGACACTGTCGAGATTTTCCCGGCCTACGAAGAGCAGCGTGCGGTGCGCGTCCAGTTCTTCGGCGATCAGGTCGAGGCGATGTTTGAAATCGACGCGCTGCGCGGCAAGGTGATCCGCAAGCTGCAGAGCGTCGCGATCTACCCGGCGTCACACTACGTGACGACGTCGGATCGGATGGAGAACGCGGTGCGGAATATCCGCACCGAGCTGAAAGATCGCCTCGAGTTCTTCCGCACCGAGAATCGCCTGCTCGAGGCCCAACGCCTCGAACAGCGCACGATGTACGACCTCGAGCTGCTGGCCGAGATGGGCTTCTGCCCCGGAATCGAGAACTACTCGCGCCATCTGACGGGCCGCTTGCCCGGGCAGGCGCCGCCGACGCTGCTCGACTACTTCCCGAACAATTCGCTGTTCTTCATCGACGAGAGTCACGTGACGATTCCGCAAATCGGCGGGATGTATCGCGGCGACCGATCGCGCAAATCGGTGCTGGTGGATTTCGGCTTCCGGCTCCCGTCCGCGCTCGACAATCGCCCGCTCAACTTCGAGGAATGGGAATCGCACGTCGTGCAAGCGGTCTATGTTTCCGCGACGCCCGGCGACTACGAGCAGGAGAAATCCGGCGGGCTCATCGTCGAGCAGCTCATCCGGCCGACCGGGCTTATCGATCCCGAAATCGAGGTGCGCAAGGCGGGCACGCAAGTCGATGACCTGCTCGAGGAAATCCATAAACGCGTCGCGGTCAACGAACGCGTGCTAGTGACCTGTCTCACCAAGAAAATGGCCGAAGATTTGACCGACTACTATCACGACCTCGGCATCCGCGTGCGCTACCTCCATTCCGATATCGAGACGATCGAGCGCGTCGAGATAATCCGCAGCCTGCGCAAAGGCGACTTCGACGTGCTGGTAGGTATCAACCTGCTGCGTGAAGGATTGGACCTGCCCGAGGTGTCGCTGGTCGCGATTCTCGACGCCGACAAGGAAGGCTACCTGCGATCGGCGCGTTCACTGATTCAGACCACCGGCCGCGCCGCCCGCCATATCAACGGCCGCGTGATCATGTACGCCGACGTCGTCACCAAATCGATGGAACAGGCGATTGGCGAGACCAATCGCAGGCGCGCAAAGCAGGTCGCGTACAATGAGCAGCACGGAATCACGCCCACGTCGATAATCAAGGCGATCGACGCGTCACTGGTCGAGATGTACTCGCCGGAATGGGCGGTGGTGCCGGAAATCGGCGACGACAAGCACGAGGAGGAATTCATCCCGGCGCACGAGCTACCCGATCGAATCACCGCGCTGCGCCAGGAAATGATGGACGCGGCGGAAAAACTCGACTACGAGCGCGCCGCCGACCTCCGCGATCAGATAAAAAAACTCGAGCGCCACGCGTTCGGGATGGATCAACCGCGCCGTCCTGTACAGCCGTCACAGCCTCCCGGCTCAGCCCATCAGCCGCGATACGAAGGCAAGAAAGACACCACCGAAAAAACGATGGCGTCAAAAACCCGCGGCCGCCGCGGCGCAGGCGCAGCCACCGGCGCCGCCGCGGGCGCATCGCGCCCGACCAAGCAAACCAGGCTCAAGCTGATTCCGGACGCCCCGAAGTAGGGGAATGATTCACTTTATCGAATGTGAAACCCTTCGCGGGTTTCACACTTCCGCGGCAGGGGTGACCCCTGCACCCAGTATTAATTGCAACATGGCGAAGATCCCATTTCGCTCCAAGGTTCTGGGGAGGATGGCCTGGAATTTACCTCGCCCATTACTTTACGGGAGAGGAGGCCGGCGGGAGCAGCCGCCGGTAGGTGAGGGTTCTGCGGCTCAAGATGCAAGCGCGCGGCGTCCGACGCATCTTTATTTCACTGTTGGGCCGAACCTAAGCGGCCCAGGAATGAAGAGGTTGGTCTTCCTGCTATTCTGGCCGATGATCACTATCGGATCGAGATTTCCACCCATGCTCAATTGGCTCGGGCTGAATTCGACGAGTTGGTCTCCCACCTTACCGGCGCCACAGATGTCGGTTCCTACCGATACCCAGAGATCGCCCGAATTGTCGAAATCGATTCCACCGATGCAATCGTACGAGGAACCGAATGCAGCGGATGTAACGATAACATCCGCGGGAGGAGAGATTTGTCCCGAACCGATGAGATCGCTCGCTGAGATCATCTCGATCTCATCGCTGTTGGAGGCTGTGCCCGCCAACCACATATTCCCTGCACTATCGAAGGCGAAGTCCGCAGGGATCAGCATTTCCGGCAGATTCACGATCAGACTCGGATTCGGTCCACTAACTGCTCGATCGCCGGGGGCGAACCGCCAGATCATCGGACGCGAGGGATCGAAAGGCAGCGGGTACTCGACCACCCAGAGGTTGTCGGATCTGTCGAAACGCAACTTTGAGGGGCTGGCGACGGGTGAGGCAATAGATAAGGCGGCGGTTTGTGTGCTGGTCTTTTTTAGCTGATTGGCAAGAAGCTCAACGACTCGCCTTCCATCGTCGCTGACCCAAAGATTTCCCTCCGCGTCAAAGTCTATATCCACCGGTATTACGAGCGGATCTGTCGGATCTGTGCTGATCGTAATGAGCTTAGGCTTTGCGCGCCCATGGCTTGCGAGCGCGGCGAGATCGCCGTGAGTGATTTCGACCGCTGGTGGGGGCAGACTATTGTTGATGCTCGAAAATACGGACCAGAGATCCCCGTGCCGATCGAAGGCGATTGAATATGGTCCATTGTAGACTTGGCTCCGGAAGGCAAGGCGGGCCTTAGGCGTGCCGCTCTTCAGAAGCGCGTTTCCCTGGAATTCCGAGAAGTATTGGAATCCGCCTACCCATAATCCTTGCGGCTTCGCCGCAGTATCGGCCGCCGGCACTGGTATCGCGAAGGTCAACATCGCGGCGATTGCCAGCGAGCGAATGATCGTTCTCTGAATCCGAGTCATGTTGCCCCCAATCGATAGGTTCGCGATCAAACCATCGTATTCGTAGGTAGCCGCTATAGAAAGCAACCGCGTAATTAGCGGGTCGTCAATCAGGAATTAGTTTTGCTGAAAAAACAGTCTGCCTGTAATTGTTTCCGGGAACACGCTTTTGTGTCCGTCAGAACCTCGGAGTCATGGCCAAAAACCCTGATATTTACTGGATGGAACGGTAATTGCTGTTTCCTTCGCAAGGCTGAAGGAGGCCGTTTATGAAAACTACAACTGGAAAGATTTTCGTTGGCGCGGCGCTGGCGGTTTCTCTTGGCACTTTTACAATCCCAGCGGGTGCGTCAGTACCGCCGCCTCGGCCTGACAAGTACGTCAGCAAGAAAGCTGGCGGTATCCAAATCGCGCAGCTTGCGCGTGACGTCGATGAAAAAACCGACGAGGTGAAGGATGGCGCGACCGGCGCGGTCAACGCAGTTGACGCCGCGCATCGCCAGCACGAGGCTAACGAGTACCGGCATCACACGATTGCCGGCAAAGTAGACAGCAAGATCGACGAAGGGCGCAATGAAGCGGTCGGCGCAACCGACGCAATGCAGCGCGCGCACGAGCGGCATGAAGCGACCGAGCGCGCTGAAGGCCGTGACTAGTAGCTCTGCCTAGCTAACTCGAAAAGAGCCAAAAGGGTCGCCAACTCTGGCGGCCCTTTTTTATGTCGTAGGTTTACGAACTCGCGACGGTCTAGAACGGGATATCCTCATCGTCCATCGGCGCGACGTCGTCGCTTCCGCCGACGCCTCCACCGGCCGGCGCGCGACGCGCACCGCCGCCGAAACCACCGGCGTCATCGCCTGCAGGAGCGCCGCCGCGTGAGTTCAGGAACTGCACGCGCATCGCGACAATGTCGGTGGCCTTGCGCTTGCCGCTGCCGTCCTTCGCTTCATACTCCCGGTAAGTAATTCGCCCTTCGACGTACACCGAGCTGCCCTTCTTCAGGTACTGCGCGCAGGCCTCGCCTTGTTTGCCCCACACTGTGATGTTGTGCCACTCGGTGCGTTCCTGCCGCGAGCCGCTCTTGTCGGCGAACGACTCCGTGGTCGCGACTGAGAAGCTCGTGACCGACGAGCCCGAATTGGTGAAGCGAGTTTCGGGATCGCGTCCCAGATTTCCGATGAGAATTACCTTGTTTACCGACGCCGCCATCTTCGCCACCTCATTCCTCGAAAACTAGTCCCGCCCCCTTCGCAAGGCAAGTCAGCGTGTCAGTTCGATGCACAGCGCCTTTCGCATCGCAACTTTCACCGATATAATCGCGCTCGGTGCGGAGGCAGGATAGGCGATGGCGGCAAGCACTTCCACGACCGCGCCGGTCAGAATCGTAGCCCTCGGCGGGCTCGGCGAGATCGGCCTGAACCTGATGGCGATCGAATGCGCCGGGCGCGCGATCGTGATCGATTGCGGCGTGATGTTCCCCGACGAGCCCGGACTCGGCCTCGGCACTTATATACCCGAGATGTCGTGGCTCGAGCGCAGTCACGTCGCGGTCGAGGCGGTGCTGCTCACCCACGCGCATGAGGATCACATCGGCGCGCTTGCGCATCTGCTGCGCCGCTTCAACGTTCCCGTTTACGGCACCGACATCACGCTCGCGTTCACGCGGCGCCGCCTCGCCGATGAGGAGTTCGACGATCCGGTCGATTTGCGGACGATCACACCGCGCCATGCGTTTGAGGCGGGGCCGTTCAAGGTCGAGCCGATTCGAGTCACGCACTCGACGCCCAATTCGATCGCGCTCGCGATTCGCACGCCCGCGGGAATTATCATTCACAGCGGCGATTTCAAGATCGACGACGCTCCGGTTGACGGCCAGATGTTCGATCGCGAACGCTTTGCTGAACTGGGAGAGGAAGGCGTCGCGCTGCTACTGTCGGACTCGACCAATGTCGAACGTCCCGGGCGCTCGGGATCGGAGAGTTCGCTGAAGCCGGTGCTGCGCGAGCTGACCTCGCGCGCGCGTGGCAGATTTTTTCTGTCGGCATTTTCGTCGCATCTCCATCGGATTCGACAGGTTGTCGAAGTCTCGCGCGAGTTCGGACGCCGCGTCGTTCCGCTCGGGCGCGCGATGGCGGAGAGCGTGCGCCTCGGACTCGAGACTGGCCAGCTTCCGTTTGCGCAGGCGATGTTCGTTGATCCGAGTGAGGCCGAATTTCTCGACGGCCATCGGCTGAGTTATCTGACCAGTGGCAGCCAGGGAGAGCCGCTTTCGGCGCTCGCGAAAATCGCCGGTGACGCGCATCCGCGCGTGCGTATCGAGCATGGCGACGTGGTGGTGCTGTCGTCGCGCTTTATTCCCGGCAACGAGCGCACTATCAACACGCTGGTGAATCGCCTGTACAAGCAGGGCGCCGACGTGGTTTACGACGCGGTCGCACCAGTCCACGTCTCCGGGCACGCCAGCCAGGACGAGCTGACCGAATTAATCACGCTGACGCGGCCGCGCCATTTCGTCCCTATTCATGGCGAGTATCGTCATCTGAGCCGTCACGTCACGCTCGCGATCGAAGCGGGAATCGCAGAGCAGAATTGTTTCCTGCTCGAAGACGGCGACTCGCTGATTCTGAACGGGAGTGGCGAGGCGCGTCGCGGATCGACGGTCGAAGCGGGGCGCGTTGCGCTCGACGTGGTGGACGGCGGCGATCCCGCGGTGGTCGGTGAGCGCCGCGTGCTCGCGCGCGACGGCATCGTCACGGCGGTGCTGGTGGTTTCGTCGAAAACCGGACGCATCGTCGCCGGCCCGGATCTACTCTCGCGCGGATTGGTCAGCGGCGACGGAACTTCGGCGCACATGCGGCGCGCGAAGGAAGAACTGACGCGCCGCCTGGGCGCGCTCGGCGGCCCACTGCATGCCAACGATTCCCGCGTGAAGGAAGAAATCGTGCGCGCGATTCGCCGCTACTTCAGCGACGAGCTCGGAAAGCGGCCGCTGGTCATCCCGTACGTGACGGAGGTGTGACCCCCATCGCGCGCAAGGAAAAAACGGTCATCGAATTGCCTCCGCCGGCGGTGGTCGAGGAGGGTTCGCTCGGGCCGTCGCAGAGCAGCCGAATCGCGCGCGAGCTGTGCGCATTGGCGCTGCTGGCTTTCGCCGCGTTCGGCACGGTCAGCCTGGTAAGCGTCGATATCGGACGAAATCCGAACCTCGGCGGACCCGTCGGCGCGGCGATCGCATCGATGCTCGGCGGCCTTGTCGGATACCAGTCGTACACCGCGATGTTGTTGGTCGCGTGGCTGGCCCAGCGCGTATGGACCGGCGCGAGAGTCGTAACGATCATGCGCGAGATTGGCGGTGGCGCATTTTTGATCCTCGCGCTCGCGACGGCTAGCGCGTTGTGGGATCTGCACGATGCGCGGATGGGCGGCGAAGTCGGCGCGAGCATCGCAACTTTGCTCAACGATTCGATCAACCTCGCGGGCGGACTGATCGCAGTCGCGCTCGGATTGGTGTGCGGGCTTGCGCTGATGCTCAAGCGGGCGCCGACCGAGTTGGTCGCAGGTGTCGCCAACAAGATTCGTCCCGCGCCGGCGCGGCGAAGACTTCGAGCTTGCCGACGGCGCGCGAATTCCGTTCTCGCTGAGCGAGGGCGACGAGGTCGAGACCGATTCGGAGAACCTCAACGGCAAACCGTCGCCGCTCAAGGTCAGGCTGCTCGAGATTCGCGAGAAGCGTGACAAGATGGCGGCGGCGAAGCCGCGGCAGAAGGGCGCATTCAAACTTCCGCCACAGTCGCTCCTCGATTTGCCGCCGGCCGAGCACGCGCAAGTTGACGAGAGCCAGCTGGAACGCAGCGCGCGCGTGCTCGAGCAGAAGCTCGCGGACTTCGGCGTCGAGGGACGCGTGGTCGAGGTGCAGCCAGGCCCGGTCGTCACGATGTACAAATTCGAGCCGGGCTCGGGAATCAAGGTCAGCCAAATAGTAAATCTCGCAGACGATCTCTCGATGGCTCTCAGAGCGGCCGCGGTGCGAATCCAGGCGCCGGTGCCGGGAGAGGCTGTGGTCGGGATCGAAGTGCCGAACAAAAAGCGCGAGCGCGTTTTCCTGCGCGAAATTCTCGAGGCCGACGAATTCACCGCCGCGCAAAGTCAGCTCACCATCGCGCTCGGCAAGGATATCGCCGGACGGCCGGTGGCGGCCGACCTCGCCAAGATGCCGCATCTGTTGATCGCCGGCGCGACCGGGACTGGCAAGTCAGTTTCGCTGCACACGATGATCGCGTCGATCCTGTTCAATGCGACCGCCGACGACGTGCGCCTGATCCTTGTCGATCCAAAGATGCTCGAGTTGTCAGTGTACGAAAATATTCCGCATCTGCTGGTTCCGGTGGTGGTCGATCCGCAGAAGGCCGCGAGCGCGCTGCTGTGGGCGACGCAGGAGATGGAGGGCCGCTACCTGCGGATGCGCGAGCTCGGCGTGCGCAATATCGACGGCTACAATCACGCGCTCGCGTCAGGCGCGTCGCTCGCGCAACTCAAGATGGCGGGTCAGAGCGCGCCGGCGTCGGACGATCCCAATCAGCCTGCGGTCGGCATGATTGAGCATCGCAAGCTGCCGAAGATTGTGATCGTCATCGACGAGCTGGCCGACTTGCTGCTGAGCGAAGGCAAAACCGTCGAGCGCGACATCACCCGCCTGGCGCAAAAGGCGCGCGCTGCGGGAATTCATCTGATACTCGCGACGCAGCGGCCGTCGGTTGACGTGATCACCGGCCTTATCAAGGCCAATCTGCCCGCGCGAATCTCGCTGCAGGTGACGTCGCGCGTCGATTCGCGCACGATTCTCGATTCGATCGGCGCCGAACGCCTGCTCGGTGCCGGCGATATGCTCTTCATGCCGCCCGGCAGCGCGAAGCTACGCCGCCTGCACGGGCCGTTCGTCGGCGAGCATGAGATTCGCAAGCTCACCGATTTTCTGCGTGAGCAGGGCGCGCCCGAGTACCGCATGGAAATTCTCGACACCAAGCCGCCGGGCGAGGACGGCGCCGATGGACTCGCGGGCGAGGTGCAGGACGAGATGTATGATGAGGCGGTGCGAATCGTGATGGAGACCAACCAGGCGTCGATCTCGATGATCCAGCGGCGGCTTCGAATCGGCTACAATCGCGCGGCGCGGATGGTCGAGCAGATGGAGCGCGAAGGAATCGTGATGCCCGCCGACGGGGCGAAACCGCGCGAAGTCCGCCTCCATAGCGCTCGATGACTGTGTGAAGTCCTATCCCTGCGATTTCGTCTAACCGAAACAGAATGAAGAGAATTTGGAACGCGATCTTCCCGGCTATCGTGCTGCTTGTCCTTACCGCCGCGCCTGCTCGATTGGAGACGATGGCGCCCGCCGGCAAAGATTTGAAGAGGGTTCTCGATCGCCTGCAGAAGCACTATCACGATACCAACTCGTTCACGGCGAAATTCAACGAAGAGATCGCGACGGTCGGCGCGCCGAAGCGGCAACGTCAGGGCACAGTTTCATTTCGCAAGCCCGGACGCATGCGATGGGAGTTCGAGACGCCCGAAAAGCAGACAATCGTCAGCGATGGCGAGACGCTCTACAGCTACGATCCGGATCTCAACCAGGTCGTCGAGACGCCGCTGAAGCAGGCGCTCAAGTCGAGCAGCGCGACCTCGTTCCTACTCGGAATCGGGAATATCAACCGCGATTTCAAGGCCGCGTTCGCGAGTCCCCCGACGCCCACCGGACCGATCGATCTGATCCTCGACGCGAAGACTGGCGGATACAAAATTGAAGTGGGCCTCGATCCGAAGACCTACGATCTCATGATGTTGACGCTCACCGATCAGCTCGGCGACGTAACCAAAATCGACTTCACTGACATTCACGACAACGTGGAACTGCCGGATTCGATTTTCGCGTTCAAAGCGCCGCCGGGCGCGGACATCGTGACAGCACCTGCCTCCCCCACGATCTGATACACTAAAGAGCACACCGCGCGGTTGATTGCCTCGCGAGTATGCGACGGGTAGTTTTAAGAGCCCCGTAAGTTCCCCGGTTCTGTAAATGGAAAAAGTTCACCTGCTCACGCTTGGATGCCCCAAGAATCTTGCCGACAGCGAGCTGATGCTCGGCGCGCTGACGTCGGCGGGATTCGAGATCACGCTCGATCCCGAGGATGCGCAGGTGCTGTTGGTGAACACGTGCGCGTTTATCGAGGCGGCGAAGAAGGAATCGATCGACGCCATTCTCGAAGCGGCGGAGGTTAAGAAGCGCGGCTTCGGCAAGCGCCTGGTGGTCGCGGGATGTCTGTCGCAGCGCTATGCGACCGAGCTGGCCGCGACCATGCCCGAGGTGGATGTCTTCGTCGGCACCGGCAACTTCCTCGATTTGCCCGAATTGCTGCGACGCACCGAAGCGCCCGAATCGCGGCCGATACCATACGCCGGCGCGGCGCATCTGCTGCCGACCTCTGCGATCCCGCGAATCAAGACCGGAGATTTCTTCACGTCTTACTTGAAGATTTCCGAAGGCTGCAATCACAAGTGCGCGTTCTGCATAATTCCGAAGATTCGCGGGCTGCATGAGAGCCGCCCGATTGCCGATCTCGTCGCCGAGGCGCGCAATCTCGCGGCCGGCGGCGTCCGCGAGATCAATTTGATCGCGCAGGACCTGACCGCCTACGGCCGCGATCTCGACGCGCCATCTTCACTGGCAAAGCTCCTGCGCGAACTCTCGACCGTCGACGAGTCTGCGCTGGATACGGCTGCTCTACTGCTATCCGAATTTCGTTACCGACGAGCTGCTCGACGCAATCGCCGACTTGCCCAAGGTCGTCAAGTATATCGACATGCCGTTGCAGCACGCCGACGACGCGATGCTACGCGCGATGCGCCGTGAGCGCTCGGGCTCGGCGCTCGTCAAGTTGCTCGAGCGCGTGCGCGAGCGAATCCCGGGCGTCGTGCTGCGATCGTCGTTTATCGTCGGCTTCCCGGGCGAGAGCGACGCGGCCTTCGAGCGCCTGGTGGATTTTGTCCGCAATGAGCAGTTCGATCGCGTCGGCGTATTCACCTACTCGCGCGAAGAGAACACCGCTGCCTACGACATGCCGGACCAGGTGCCCGAGCGGGTCAAGCGCGCGCGACGATCGAGCCTGATGGCGACGCAGTCGGAAATTTCGCTCGCGAAAAATCGCGGACTGGTCGGACGCGAAGTTGAAGTACTGGTCGAAGGGCCGATGCCCGGACGCTCGACGCGGCTGCGCGCGCGAACCTCAGGCCAGGCGCCGGAAATCGACGGTTCGGTTTTTCTTGCGGGCGATGCCGAGCCGGGCGAGTTCGTCCAAGCCCGAATCGACAAGGCGCTCAGTTACGATCTGCATGCAACGGTCGCCGGCGCGGCCGCTTAGACTTACATCGGAGTCTGAATCCAATGACGAAAGACACAGTTGCCGAGAACCGAAAGAAGTTCCTCGCCAAAGCGCGCGAACAACTGTTGGAGACCAAGAACAAACTCCTCGGCGAGATCGATTCCGAGATGCGCGCCGAACGCGAAGGCAACAAGGACGAAGGGATGGACGCTTACGACCTCGCGTCGGAAGAACGCGACCGCGAGATCAATTTCATCCTGTCCGACCGCGAGCGCGTCAAGCTGAAGCAAATCGATGACGCCCTGGAGCGCCTCGACGACGGCACTTACGGCGTCTGCGAGGAATGCGGATTGGAGATCGCCGAGGAAAGGCTCAACGCGATGCCATTCACGCGCCTATGCCGCGATTGCCAGCAGGACGAAGAGCGCGACGCAAAATCGCAAGCCCGACGCCTCGACGACGAACCCAATGCGTATCGCAAAGTCGGTTCGACTGACGCCGACGACGACAGCGCCTGATTCGGCGGAAGCGTGCCAGGCCATTGTTTACCGGGCCCCGCAAACCAGTCATCCTAAGTGGAATAAACCGCTCACGATCAGCGGCTCGTAACAGCTGTCACGATCGCTGCCTCGGGATTCATAAACCAATCAATGAGAATATTTTCCGATATTGAGGCCGACGGCTCCGATGGATCATCCGTCGAGCAAGCCGATCCTCGCGAGCGCATTCGCACCAATCTTGCCGGAGTCGGCGCGACCATCGCCCTTGCCAGCGCGCGCGGCGGAGTAGGCAAGAGCATGCTCGCCGTGAATATCGCGGCGGCGTTGGCGACGAAAGGTCGCAAGGTCGCAATCGTCGATGCGGACCTCAATTCGCCGAGCATCACCGCGATGCTCGGGATGAAACCGCAGCGGCGCTATCCGCTGCTCGAGGGTATCGAGCCGGCCGCGGGACCGCATGGCCTGCGCGTCGTCTCGAGCGATCAGCTGCCCGGAGGCGAGCCGCCGCCGATAAGCTTCGCGCAGGATCACGAAGATGGCGCCAACGATGGAGTGCCGGTTACACCCGCGCCGACGCGTCCCGCGGAATTGAGTTATCGCGCTTCCATCGGTCGAATGTTGGCGCAGTCCCAATTCGGGAGCGTGGATTTGCTGATAATCGATCTCGCGAGCGGCCTTGATCGATTGTCCTCGCTCGCATCGATGGTGACGCTCGACGGCGTGCTGCTGCTGACTCATACGTCCACGCAGGACACCATCGCTACGCGCAATGCGATGAAAATCATCGGCGCGATCGGCGTGCCAGTCTTCGGCATCGTCGAGAACATGGTCGGCTTCAACTGCGACGGATGCCGATCGGTTCGACCGCTATGGCCCGAAGGCAACCTCCATGGAGTCGCGCGCGAGGCCAGCATCCCAATCCTGGGGCGGCTCGCGTTCGAACCACGCCTCGCCGATAGCACCGATCACGGCGTGCTGTTCGTCCGCGAGTACGCGTCAACCCCGACCGGCAAGGTCCTCGGCGAAATCGCAAACCAGCTCGACGCGATCGTCGCCGCGCGCACCCGCGCAGTCGCTACTCCCGCAACCTGATTATCAATCGCTGTCGGTATCTTCGTTGTTGTCGGATGCGGTCAGCAACGAGTCGGCGACGCGCGAATATTCAAACATCCCGGCCCCGCGATGAGATCCGCTGCTGAAGCTGGCGAATCCGAGTGACGTGTAGATGCGTGAATTGTCGGGTCCGGGGCGCGACAGCGGAATGAAGCATTCGACGTCGCCTTCGATCTCACATGACGACCCATCGGCGCATGTCAAAGACGCATAAATACTATGCGGCGGCTCCTCGACCGATGGGGTTTCTATCGTGAGATCGCACAACTGACACTGCGACCATCCGTCGGCCCGGAGAATCCTCGCGCTCTGATTCGGCGATGCGTCTGGCGTCGCGACTGAGCGTGCTTCGAGCGCACGCGGCGCATCTTCGTTCTCAAATGAGGCCCAAATCATCCGGCGCGTAGTAAATTTCTGCGGTCCCAGCCCCGTGAACGACATACCCGCGCGCGCAAATCCGTTGATCGTTCGCGCCGCGCCATCAATGCGAACCTTTCCCGAGACGCGCCCAAACGCGACGCTCGACGAAAGCGCATCGGCCGGAGCGCCTTGCGAAGATAGAATCCGGTCGAAGTCAAATTCGCCGCCCACATGATCGATTTCGAATCGCATGTCGACTTCGGTGTCGCCGTCGAGTCGTCCCGAAGCCAGCGCGCGCTCGATGCTCAAGTACGCGGTCGCGTCGGGCACGATCACGGCGGGTCCGCGGAACGCGAGCACGATTGATTTGCCTTCGCGCCGCATCGAGAGCGGACCGTGAGTCACAGTGCTCGCGGAACGCGTCGGACGCCCTTCGGCGGTGAACAGCGCCGCGCAATGTCCGTCGAACAGCATCATGATTCGCGCGCCCATGCCCGCGCCGCCGACGTCGAAGCTCGCCATCGCGCCGAAGCGTGATGTCGGATCGTAAAATTCGATGCCGACGCGGCCGGGCGCCGCGACCGTCGCCGCAGCACCGATTTCGGCTTTGGGGATTGCCGGGCGCGGTGCGCGATTTATGACATTCGTGGCGCGAACGACTTCTAAATCACACTTTCCTAAAAAGACTTCGGCGATCGCGTCCTCGCATCGCGAGCGCAACTCGCCGGGCATCCTGAGCGCGACCGACAACTCGAGTTGCGCCGCATCTACAATGCCGCGCATCGCAGTTTCCGAAATCGATCTGAGCGCCGGGTGCGGACTCTCGCGATGGCGCGCGGTGAATGCCTGCAACAAATTCTGCAGGCCGCCGCCCGGGTAGCGCATTCCGTACGTCGGCTTGATTCCATGCTGATGCAGGCGCTCGGCGAGCGCGGTAAGTGGCCCGTTTATGAAATCATCACATGCAGAGACGCAGGCGGAGCCCGGCGGACGCAATTCGCCGCCCGCGTTTCTAAGGCCAAGTCCAAAATCGAGGCGCGGCTCGATTATGTTCCATCCGTGGATGAGCAGCACCGTGACGCGCCCGTGACGTCGCAACGATCGCGTCAACCTTGTCCGCGATCATTTCGAGCAGCCACGGCGCGCGCTCGATTATTTGCGAGAGCCGGTTGCAATCGATCCGATTGCGATCCATCGCGACGTTGATCAGCGCCGACGCACCCAGCCGCGTTGCGAGTCCGCGCGTGATGTCCGCGGTGTGTAGGTCGTTGACCTTGGGATTGAGCATCGAGCGCGTGCGCGGCTCGGCGCGACCACCATGCGGGGCAATCAAAAGCACGGGAGAGTCGGCGTCGATCACCTCCAGCCATGACTCGGAGGCGACAGTCGCGCTATGAAACCCCGGTGCAGGCATTCAGATCGACGCGGCTCGATGCGACTTGAGCACAAATCGCGCGTGCAGCACGAACGACGCGATGAAATAGTAAGCGATGTAACTCAGCCCGGCCCACAACATGATCGGATTCACCGTCGGCAGCATCAGCAGCGAGGCGACCGTCAAAAATCCCCAGATGATTCCCAGCGTCAGCGTAATCGGGCGGAGCGGCACGGTTCGATTTGGATAAATGTATTTGAGCGGCATGAACACCATCACGCCAAGAATGAGAAGTACTACAACATTGAAAACAGTGCTGCTGCCGAGACAGTACATATAAAACGCGACGAGGTTCCAGTAATTCGGGAAGCCGAGAAAATAATGGTCGGGCGTTTTGGCCTCGGTGTGACAGAACCCGTACACGCTCGCGAGCATGACGAAACACGCCAGCGCCAGGCCCCATCGCGAATCCGGGATGATGCCGGCCTCCAGCATCAGGAACACCGGCGCCACGGTGTAGGTAAGATAATCGACGATGTTGTCGAGCAGCGCGCCGTCGAAAGTCGGCACGCGAATCTTGACCATCAGCCAGCGCGCGAGCGGACCGTCGCTGCAATCGATGATCGTCGCCGCGCCCATCGCGAGGAACGATGCGCGGAAGTCGCCGCGCGAGGCGAAGAAGATCGCGAGCAAGCCGAGTGCGGCCCCCAGTGCGGTATATAGATGTACGCACCACGCGCAGGCCGTGAGAAATTTCTGCGTCGGGAACACCCGCGGCAGGCTTCCGGCTGCGCCTGATGTGCTCAAGTCATTTGTCCGGCTTGAAGTCGCGCGGCCCGAAGTATTCTTCGAGCACGGTCATGAAAGGTCCGCACGCTCGATTTTTTTTCACCAGCTTCATCGCTTCTTCGAGAGACATTTGCCGATATGCACGCAGAAACGCAATCGCCAGCGTCGGCGCCCGATTCATACCGGCGTTGCAATGTAGGTAGACGCGCGAACCCGGCGCGACCAGATCGCGCAGATCGCTCAGCGCGACTTCGAGCCGCTCGGCCATCGCGTCCGCGCTCCCGTCCTGGATCGGCGTACGCACGTAGTCGATCCCATGCGCGTCATACTCCGCACTCAGCTCCCGATTGTCCAACCCGTTCATGCGCAAGTCGTCATCGTCCTGCAAATTGTGCACCGCCGTAATCCCGTACGTGTCCTTGAGCCACGCGATATCGGCATGACCGGGATATTCGCCGACCAGTAATTCGTCGGAGATCACGCTGACCGACGGACGCCGTCCGTTGCGAGTCGGACGCGGCGTGTGGTCGGGGCGTTTGCTGAACCAATCAACCATGATCCAAATGTAATCATCCGGCCGGCAAGTATTCCAGCGTTACTTAGCGAAACCTCACGCTTTGGCGTGGCCTCGCGGAAGCTCCGGCGAGCGACTGACTTTGGCACGCACCCGCTGGGCCGGCTGCGCTCCACTCGACGCCTCAGTATCTACCCCGATGTTACGCGTCAATTTTGATCGCGAACCGGAAAGCGCGATGACCGCGGTTCGCATCAGATCAGCGATTTTACGATATGCGCCGGCGCCTTCCGTCTCGGCCAGCAGGCGCAACTCGTCCGCAGTGATCGCGCGACCGATGTGGACTTCCACCAGATGGCGTCGTGGAACGAGGCTGCCCTTGCCCATCACATCGTGGGTGCCGCGAATCAGAACCGGCAGCACGTCGCATCGACTGCGCAGCGCGAGGAATCCAGCGCCGCTCTTGAATTCGTGGATCTCGCCGTCCGCCGAGCGAGTGCCTTCCGGAAACATCAACACGCTGCGTCCCTGCGCCAGCTCGGCGAGCGCATCTTCCAGCGATTCGAGTTGCGCGCGTTCGCGATCGAACGGCATCAGCGAGGTAAAGTTCGTCGCGAGAAAACGGCGCGCAGGCGTGTTGAAGAAATAATCCCGGGCGGCCAGCACGCGAATGTCATCGCCGACAGCGCCAAGCGCATATCCGACCAGGCTGAAGTCGAGATGACTCGAGTGATTCGCGACGACGATAAAGTTGCGATTGGCCGGAATATTCCCGCGCCCGAGGATCTTCGGCTTCAACCATCCGTCGAAAATCGCTTGCGAGGCACCGCGCACCGCAAAACGCCCAAGCCACTTGAGCCCCGCCGGCAAGCGCGGAACGTAAGGCTCAGCGAACTTTGCGTACGACGGCATCCGGGGACGTCCGTTCCCGCCGGGCTGAGCCGCCAGCAGTTGCAGGTCCGCGACGGTCCGCAGGTCGCCAATTTCTTCAAGCGCGATCTCGCGGCTCGCGCGCTCACCGATCAGCTCGCCAAGTTCAGCCAGCGCCAGCGAGTCGAGGCCCAGGTCTTCGATCAACCGCGTCGCGGGCGTGATGTTAACCGGCTCGGTAGTGACCGACGCGAGCGCCTCCGCGAGCCAGGTCTCGACCTCGGAGTTTGCGCTGTTGGCATCAGCGTCGCTCGCACGAACGTCGAGCATCCGCCGCAGCGTCGCGACCACGTCGCCGCGTTTGATCTTGCGCGTGCGCGTGCGCGGCAGCTCGGCGTCGGTGAAGCGGAGAATCCTGATTCGCTTGTGCGCGCTGAGCTCGAGCGCGACCTTGTCGAAGTCGCTGCGCAACCGATCTTCGACTGCGCGACGACTCTCGCCGCGCGAGTACGCCGGCACGACCAGCGCCGCGACCTGCTCGCCCTGTCCGACCTTCAGCCCGACGACCGCCATCTCTTTCACGTATTCCGAACGGCCGTAAATTTCCTCGAGTTCCTCGATATAGATATTGTTGCCGCCGGAATCGACGATCACTTCCTTGGCGCGGCCGACGACGTACAAACGCCCGTCGTCGTCGAAGCGCCCGAGATCGCCAGTGTGAAGCCACCCGTCGCGCAGAACTTCGGCGGTCGCGGCCTCGTTGCGATAGTAACCCGCCATCACGTTCGGCCCGTGCGCGACTATCTCTCCGATCGATCCGGTCGAGGGCATCAGTTTAATCTCGATGCCGTTCAGCGGCCGTCCAACCGCACCGACCTGCAACGGTTCGTCGGGCCGCGCGACCGCAAGCACCGGCGCCCCCTCGGTCAGGCCGTAACCTTCGAGCAGTGGAATTCCGATGTCGTTGAAAAACTCGGCGACGCGATGGGGCAGGGCGGACCCGCCGCTGACGGCGAGCCGCAGGCGTCCGCCCAACGCGGAATGAACCTGGCGGAAAACAATTGATCCGAAGTTGAGGCCCGAGTTCGAGTCGAGCCGGCGATTCAGATCGCGCAGATTGTCGAAGGCGGCGTGAAAGAATGGACCGCGCGCTTCGACTTCATCGACGATGCGCCGATGGACCGCCTCCCACACCGCAGGCACGCCGATCAGCGCCGTTGGACGGACGTCGGCGAGCGTGCGCGAGAGCGTTTTCGCATCGACCTCGAGCGGATAGACGATCGTCGCGCCGCTGGCGAGCGGCAACAGCATTCCGCAGGTGAATTCGAACGCGTGATGCAGTGGCAGGAGCGAAAGCACGACATCGTCAGCGCCCAGGACGAAGACCCGCGAGAGCATCGCGACCTCGGCGGCGAAGTTGCCGTGCGAGAGCATCACGCCCTTTGGCGCGCCGGTGCTGCCACTGGTGAAAAGTATCGACGCGAGCGCCTTTCGCTCGGGCGGGGCTGGCGGAGTCTTTGCGGCGCCGCGCAGGATGAATGGGCGCGCGAGCTCCGCGAGGTCGAGTTCGATGATTTTTGGATGAGCGTCGCCAAGCGTCGAGCCGAGGCGCTGGTGAACCGCGCTCGAGCGCAGCACAGCCGCGGGCTCGGCGATCTTGCAGATCGGCGCGAGCTCTTCGCCGGAAATCAGCTGGTCGAGCGGCACGGCAATCGCACCGGCGCATAAAATCGCGAAGTAGCCGAGCACCCAGTCGGGCGAGTTCTCGCCGATCAAGAGCACACGATCGCCCGGCTTGATCCCACGCGTCGCGAGCAACAACGCCGCACGATGCGCGCGGTCACGCAGCTCGCGATAGGTGGTCTGCGTCTGATCGCCGGAGGGCCGCCGCGCAATCATCGCGACACGTGAACCGTAGCGATCCGCGGCGCGATCGAGCATGTCGACGAGGCTCCGATGACGCGGCAGCGACTTGGGCCTGCCGCGCGCGTGCAGATCGAGCTGCGGAAAAATATGGCGGCGCAGTCCCGGCAGATGAATGTTGATCCAGTAGTCGTGCCAATCGATCAGGTCGGGCCGAAACGGATGCCGCTCGGCGTCGGCGGGCTTGAGCGACGCATAAAGCGCGCGAATGTTGGCGCCGTGAAAAGTATAAACGAGCTCCTGGATATAGGGGCGATAGACTTCGACTAGTTCGCGCGCGAGATCAGTGTTCTCCTTGAATTTGTCGATCCCACTCTCGATTTTTTTCGCGCGCTGATTTTCCTCGCCCACCACGCTGCGCGCGAACGCTGCCGCCTGCTTGAGAATCCGCGGAACCTTGTTGCTCGCGAGGTCGTAAGTATTCTGCGACACGACTACGGCTTCCAGATGCGGCCCGAGCCAGCGCATCGTACCCGTGTCCTTGCGATGCTCGCGGCGATTGCTGAGCGCGGTCAGCTCGACCAGTCGGCGCATCGGCAAAGGATTCCGATCCGACGTGCAGAGCTGGTAGATGGGCTTGTGCTTGCGCGAAAGTAGCGCGCTGAGGATCGGAACCATCGCGTGCGCGGCAAGATCGACCGGGATCACGTCGAGCACCAGCTCCGCTTTCGCGGGATAAAATCGGTAGCCGCGGCCCGCGAGATAAGTCAGCGGCGCGCTGGTGTTGACGCCCTGGTTCCATCCGGGGAACGGATCGCGCAGCGCGCTTTCGATCACCGCCGGGCGCACGACCGCGACGTCGAGCGCGTCGCGATTGGCGAGTACCAACTGTTCGCCGAGGCTTTTCGTGTAGCTGTACGTGTTGGGCCAGCCCCACTTCTGCGCGCGCTCGCGACCGACGACCTTGAGCCGTTCCTCGAGCCATTGCTTGCGCCGATGCTCGATTGCAGACTCGCGCGGATTGCCGTCATCGTCGTCGTCGCCGCGAAACTCCGCGTGGCGCAGTTGATCGCGAGATTCTGCCTGCACGCGTTCGATTGCGGCGAGCGCGTCACGAATTTCACGCTCGAGCCGAAAAGACTTGCGCCCGTTGGGGCACCAGTCTTTGGGGATGTCGTCTTCGTAGCGATGCCCGTCGGCGATTCCGGCGGCGTAGCAGGTCGAAACGTGCATCATCGCAGCGCCGACTTTGTGACAGAACTCGATCACGTTGGCGACGCCGGTGGTGTTGACCTCGATCGCTTTCTCGAGCGACGCCTCGAAGTTCACCAGCCCCGCGCTGTGCACGACTGCGTCGAGGCTCCCCGGCTTGAAAGGCTTTGCTTCTTCGCCGAGCAGGCCGTCGTTGGTGATGTCGCCGGGGACGATGACGATCTTTTCTTCGATATAGCGATCGAACTTGTCGCCGAGATGTTCGCGCAGCGGCGCAAATACCGGCGAATCGAGAATCTCGCGGCGAAAACGGCCGACGCTGCTGCGGCGGTCGCCGCGGATCAGCAAATACACACACTCTATTTCGGGATGCCATCGCAGCAGGATCGCGAGGAATACCTTGCCGAGGAATCCGGTCGCGCCGGTCAGCAGGATGCGGCGGCCCTTGAGCACTTGCTCGAGCGCCGGCATCGCTGCTCCGTTGCGTTTGCCGTTGCTACTCGACATCCGCGATTACCAGTGGCGGCAGGTGCAGGTAGGTTATCTCGGCGGAGCGACCGAGATCCGAGGTCGCCATCGCGATCGCCTCGTCGAGCGTGTCGGCGGCTTCCCATCCGAGGCGCGCCGCGACTTCAGGCTCCTCGCATCCCGCCGCGATCACGCGACCGACGTGCTGGCGAGCCGGTTCGCCCCAGTACCACATGTAGAACGGGTGCACGCCGTGGTACGCGTTGCCGTACCGGTACATGTGGATGTAGGTCGGGTTGCGCGCGAACTCGCGCTCGAAATTTTTCTCGAGCTCCACGGCATCGGTGGTTTCCGCCAAGCATCGATGGAAAAATTCGATGTAACTCGGATGATGCTCCGGGTGAAATTCGTCGCGCAGCGGATGACAGATGATCATCGTGCCGCCTTCGCGCACCAGCGGCTTGTTCCGATACATGTTGAACAGGTAGCCGAGCCCGGTGCACTGCACGAGCACCGGATTCATGATCGAGTTCACGTTGTACGGGCAAATGTACGGCACGCCGACAATCAGGATGTCCGCCTGTCCCTTCACCGGCACCGCGTATTGCTGAAACACTCGCGCGAGCGCCTTTTGATGCACCGACTCGGTGTCGCCCGCCCACACGCCGATCATTCCGTACGGCGCCGCATAGTTGTGCAGCACGGTGCGCCGCATCTCGTTCGACATGTTGTTCATCGTCCACTGAAATCCCTTCAGGCGCGTGCGATCCCAGTCCGTGAAGTCGTCTTCGTTCTTGTGCAGGAAGTCGAGCATCCCGCCGTACATCCGCGTGTTCACCGCCGTCTCGATCTGAAAAATGTTGACCGACTCGTGAATCAGCTTGCCCATCCGATCCGACGAGCGATGCAGCGCCGAACGCGTCGGGTCCATGTACGAGTGCGAATCGCGGAGCGTGCCGACGTTGTGGTGATGCCGCAGACTCTGATACGGCGCGAGTCCCACCGCGACCGACTTGTGCCCGCCGTCCATCGGCACCAGGTTGATGTTCAAATAAATGAGCAGGTCCGACTCGACCGCGCGCCGCGACAGCCAAACTTCCTCGCCATGATCGGTCTTGCCGAGCATCGCCAGCTCGGCGCGATTTTCCGCGTCGAAGTTGTACAACCGGTCCGGCCAGTACTGCTTGAACGCGCGCTCGCCAACGACGCGACGAATCTCCGCCTCCGTCATCCGCCGATGCAACGACGTCGCAATCACCAGATGCACGTCATCGACGCCATAGTCGGCGAGCGTCTGCAGCACCTGGTTGAGCAGGCGCTCGCGGATGTCCGGCCGGCGCATCTGCGGTAGCGGCAGGCTGATGTCGTCGATCGCGATCGTCACCCGCATGTTGGGACTCAGCTGGGCGAACAGCGGATCCTGGTTCTCAGGATGGAGCAGAGCGTAGCGGATCGCCTGGTCGGGATCGGCGAGCGGATCCATCGGCGGCGGCGGATAGATCACACGCGTGCCGACCGGCAGTTTCTCGAACAGAAATTCCTCGCCATACGGAATGATGCGGCGCTCGGAGCGTCGATTCACCTTGACGACCAGATCGCTGCGCGCCCCGACCTCGCGGCGCAGCTCGGCAGTTTTAAGTTCCTTGAGTTTAGCTTCAGGTCGCGCCATCCGAGCCTCGCCTCGATTGCTGGTTGTCGTTGTTTAAGTCCTGATCAATGTCGAAATCGTCTCGCCGCTCAGCATTCGATGCCTTCTCGAAGTGAAGTACCGGCCATTGTCGGCTAAGCGCGGCGGCGCGCAATCTGCGATCGGGGTTGACGGCCACTGGATGCCCCAGCGCGGCGAGAAACGCGGTATCGTAGTGCGAGTCGGCGTAACCCCAACAATCTTTCAAATCCATATCGTGAGACGCTGCATATTGTGCGCACCAGACCGCTTTTTCATCGCCCGCCATCACAGGCTCGGCGAGCCTGCCAGTCGCGCGTCCGCGGCTGAAGACAAAACGGTTCGCGGCGAAGTCCACCACTCCAAGCTGCCTCGCGAGCGGCGCGACGATGAAGTCCGGCGACCCGGTGACGAGCACCGGCTCGATCCCGGCCTCGCGATTCGCCTCGATCAATTCAACCGCGCGCGGAAAAAGATGAGCGACGAGGATACGCTCGCAATATTCCTCGCCCAGCGAAAATAACCGGTCGCGGGAGACGCCCTTGAAACTTTCGAACAACACGGTATTCAGCAGACGGCGATCGCGCTGTTCAGCTATGTACAAGCGCGGAATTCGCGCGGCGAATCCGAGTAAGTAGGCGACGCGCCCGCTCCATTCACCGACGTTAGCAAGCGTGAAAATCGCCGCATGCACCAGGTTGAGGTCCACCAGCGTTCCGTCGAGATCGTAAAAAGCCGCGCGATGCTTGGATGGCTTGATCACCTTGGGAACGTGGCCGTTAGAGGTCTTCTTTTGATTAGAAACTGACATGTCAGTCTAATTTTGGGCCAAAAAAAGAGGCGCCGGTCGGTCCTGCTTCGCCAGCCGCCCGGCTTCGCGGCGGCACGAATTTCAACAACTCGGGGCGCGCGACGCCGCTTAAGCCCGAACTGCAATATTTCTTCTACTAAAGCGGAGGGGTCGGTGTCGTTGCCGCGCGAGAGCATCCCGATCAACTCCTTGATTCCGCCAAGAATTGCGTACGAGACCGCGCGAGTGTCCGCGTTGCGCACCAGGTTCATCTCGATTCCGAGATCGAGTGAGCGTTTTATCAATGCCGCGATCCGATCGTAAAAGTCCTGGATCTTGTCGTCGAGCTCGTGGTCGAAACCGGTCGAATGGTTGAGCAGAATGTCGGTGAGCTCCCGCTCCGCCATCGCATAGCTCAGCACCCGCGTCAGATTCGCGCGCAATTGATCGACGGGATCTGGCTCTCCAGGTCCAGGCCGCAAGCGCTGGATCCTTTGGGTCAATTCGGTGACCGCCTGCTCGAGCAACTCCTCGAACAGGTCCTTCTTGTTCTGAAAATAAAGATAGAACGTGCCGCGCGCGATGCGGGCGCGGGCAATAATGTCCGCGACATTGGTCTCGTGGTATCCCTTGCGAGCAAAGATGCGCTTGGCATGGCGCAGCACCTGCGCGCGTCGTGCTTGACGTTCCATCGCGGTTTTACCTGGATACTCGGAGCGTAGTGCCAGACGACGCGCAGTGTCAAATACGTTCCGTCTTTGTGTCATTCAGAGCGAAGCGAAGAATCCCGGCTCCTTGCCCGCCTCGCGTATATTTTCACAGAGCGTAACGCTCGCATTTCAGACTGTGGGATGGAATCGTGTTGCGAAAGTGCTTTGGAAGATTCAGATGAGCGATTCACAATTCTGGGATAAGGTTCATGCGGCCGCGGCCAAAGCGACCTGGGCATACCTCGCGACGGCCAACGGAGCGCAGCCGAAGGTTCATGTCGTGCATCCTGCGTTCGAGGGCGAGCGGGTGTGGGTCGCGACCGGTCGCGCGTCAGCCAAGGCCCGGCATATCGACAAGAACGCCAAGGTTGAGCTGCTCTACCAGGTCGGCCCCGAGATGGTTCATCTGACGGTCACCGGCACGGCGAAGTTTGTCGAGGATCTGAAGGAAAAAAAGCGAATCTGGGACGACAAGGTCTTCGACTACGATCTCTCGCAGTTCTGGCCGCAAGGTGCGGAGTCGAAAGACCTCGGCCTGATGCTGATCACGCCTGACCGCGTCGAATTGACGTCGCTGCCCGAGATGATGAGCGGGAAGAAGCCGGAAGTCTGGCGCGCGCCGCGGAAATAAGTCCTCTTCTGCGATAACCGTCAACCGCGCACGCGTTCGCGGGCGAAAATCGCGCGCTCCTCCGCCGTCATCTTCTCACGGATGCGCGATCCTTTTCCCAGATGCCGATATTCTCCGCCTTCCGAAAAATACTCCTCATAAGGCTGTGCCGGGATCGGCTCTGGCGGCGGCGTGTCCGTGATTTTCACGTCCAGCACGTCCTCGACCAGCTTGCTGTCGTACATTCTCACCGCGTCGTAGTCCGTCAGCAGCGCGCATACTTCGACGCAGATGTAACAGCCGATGCATTCCTGGAAACGATCCTGCACCGGCTGCACGCCACGTCCGCGCAGCGTGCCCGCCGCAAGGTACTCGATGCATTGCACGGGGCAGAACTCGGGACACTTGCCGCACGGGAAGCACAGGTTCACGTCCATGAACGCGACTTCGCGCGGACGCTTTTTCTTTTGCCCAACTTCGTCCGGAGTCTCGGGGATGCGGTCTTCCTTGAGACGGCGCTTGATAATGTCGATGGCGCTCATGCTCTTATTATCTTACCGCGAAGATGCGGCCGGTCGAGGTCCCGACGTACAGCATTCCCGACGCTGACGAGGCGGCAGTCGTGATCTTCCCGAAGCTGCGCGAGGTCCATGCGTAACTGCCGTCGCCCATCAGCACTGCGCCGACGTCGGTTGTCGTCGCGTCGAAGGCGCCGTCGTTGCCAAGCACGATCAAGCCACCGTCGCCCGGCGCCAGCGTCGAGTCTTTCCATCGGACCTGGCCGTCGGTGGTCACGCCGTAAATTGTATCCGAGCCGGCGAAGATTGTCCCCGATGGAGCGACTGCGGGTCCAGCGGTGACTGCATGCGCGGCGTTTACATGCCAGAGCGGATTGCCGGTGCGCGAATCGATCGCATACACGCCGCCGCTGACTGAGCCCGCGTAAACGACATCTTCGGAGTACGCCACCGACCCTGAAAATCCGCCGTCAGGCTGAAACGTCCATAGCACCGCGCCATCTGATGCGACCGCCGTGACCGCTCCGCGCGACGCTCCCACCGCGACTCCGTCTACTGTCGCCGCTGCGCTGGTTACTGCCCCGACATTCACGCGCCAGTTGAGAGAGCCACCGCTGCTGATCGATACGAGGTCGCCGCCGGCGGATGCGTAAATCGCGCGATCGGTCGTCGCGATCGGTCCCTCGCTGTCGCCAATCTCGAGATGCCAAAGTATCGCGCCGTCCTTGCTGAACGCCGCAATCTCCGACTTCGACGACATCGCGATCACCGTCCCGTCCGGCAACAATCCCGGCGACGAACCGTCCGCATCGCGCCGCATCACTTCCTTGCCTTTGGAATTTACGCCGTGCAGTACGCCGTCACGCGTGATGAAAAATATCGAGCCGTCGGCGCCGACCGCGATTCGCCCGCGCAATTCCGCGCCCGGATCGAAGGTCCACATCAGGACGCCTGCACTGCGGGCCGATGCCGCCGCTGTGATGGACGTCGTCGTCTGCGAGCCTGTCGCTGCCCCAGGAAGCGGGCACACGAACGGCACCGACGGGACGCAATTTTTACCGCCCGCCGGGTTGTTGACGTCCTCATAGACGCCAACGCTCACGAACTGGCTGCTCACCCCGGAACTGCTCGCCAGAATGCACACGCATCCGGCAAACCCGGTCGTGTACGTCCCGCCCTGTGCAGGGGTCGGCGGCGATTGCAACACGCTGTTGTCGGTCGAGGTCCAGAGCGTAGCCGACCCCGTGGTTATGTCCACGAGCTTGGTTTGGGTTTTCGTGCCTTTGACTCTCTTCACGAACGTGCCGATCGCGTTGAACGAGATCGTCCCGCCGGTCGGCACGCCGTTAGGTCCGGTGCTCACTATATTGGTGCTGGTCGCCGACGCGCGCGGCGTCAACGTGGGCGTGACGGTTTTGTTTTTGGGCGTCGGTGTCATTGTCGCGGTGGGCGAGGGCGGAGCGCCAGTTGAAATCGACGATGGCTCTGAGCGCAAAGCCTGGCGTCGTACTGGGCGTAGGAGTTCCGCTGCTACTGCCGCCGCCACAACTCAGTAGAATTGCTCCGAAAACGAACAACAGAACCGGCGTAACCACCAGCCATCTAAGCCACCGCGACAACATGAAGTCATCACCTATGACTGATGCCATCGATCGATGTCAAGTTTTTTTCGTGAATCCGAATGGCTCCGTGGCCGAAGCCTCACCGAGGAAGCCGATTTTCGATTCACTTAAAACAAAAAAATGGCGGGCATCTGAAGAGGGGGGGGACTCTCCAATGCCCGCCTGTTCGTAGCGGCCGTCCGCGTACGCTGCGGACGGAAACCGGTTAGTTGGGAGGAACAAACCAACCGGCCAGGTGCCAGAGCCGTTCGCACCTATTTATTGAGACGATTCAATTCAGCGATTATTCAACGATTCAATTCAATGATTACTCAAAAAAAATTTTTATTTGCAGCGACCGGAAGTCGTACTAGAGTCGATACTGGAGGCTACGAAAAAAGCGATGGAATATAGGCGATTAGGTGGTACCGGGCTAAAGGTTTCGGAACTTTGTCTTGGATGCATGACCTTCGGACGTGAAACAGACGAAAAAACTGCGGGGAAAATTCTCGACCGCTTTATCGAGGTCGGCGGCAATTTCCTCGATACCGCGAACGTTTACGCGGCCGGCGCGTCGGAGGAAATTCTCGGCCGAATTCTCGGTGAGCGCCGAAAAGATCTGATTGTGGCGACCAAAGTTCGCTTCAACGCGAATATTTTCATGGGCAAGACCGTGGCGCCCAATCAAATCGGCCTCTCGCGCGCGCATATTATGTCCGAAGTCGAGGCCAGCCTGCGCCGCCTGAAAATGGATTACATCGATCTTTACCAGGTGCATTCGTGGGACTTCGAAACGCCGATCGACGAAACGATGCGCGCGCTTGACGACCTCGTACGCCACGGCAAGGTCAGGTACATCGGCGCGTCGAATTTTACCGCGTGGCAACTGATGAAAAGTCTGTGGGTCAGCGATAAACACAACTATGCGCGTTTTGATTGCCTGCAACCGCAATACAGTCTGATTTCGCGCGAAATCGAGCGCGAGATTCTGCCATTATGCCGCTACGAAGGCGTCGGCGTGATTCCATGGAGTCCGCTCGGCGGCGGCTTTCTCACCGGCAAGTATCGTTCGGGCCAACGCCCGCCCGAAGATAGCCGCCTGGCGAAGATGGATATGTGGAATCGGCTCGCCGACGAGCGCAATTATGCGACGCTCGAGGCGGTCGAGCACGTCGCGAAAGAACGCGGCCGTGCGATCTCGCAGGTCGCGCTCGCGTGGGTCAATCAGCAGCCCGGCGTCAGCTCGGTAATTTATGGCGCGCGAACCGAAGAGCAGAACGAGCAAAATCTCGGAGCAATCGGATTTCGCCTGGAAGCCGCAGAGCTCGCAGCCCTCAACAAAGCCAGCGCACTGCCACTCGAGTACCCAGACTCGATGCAATCCCGCTTGCCGGGGTATCAACGCCAGTAATTTTTTAAATCCGGTCGCCCGGGACCTCTTAATATGGTTCCCCTTCCCACCATGGGAAGGGGTTAGGGGTTAGGTTCCGCGGCGCGTCCAAAACCGGACGCGCCGCATTCACCTCATCCCTGGAACGACGGGCCCATGAACGTGCTCGGCGCGATCGGCGACGGCGAATCCTGCGCCGCCGCCGCCTGCGAGAACTGGCTCCCGACCGTCAGGCCGCCGTCCACCACCATCGCCTGCCCCGTCACGAATTCCGAATCGTCGCTCGCCAGGTAGAGCGCCATCCCGGCGATATCCTCCGGATGCCCCGCGCGTGGAATCGGCTGCGACTTCGCCATCCATTGTTCCATCGCTTCTTTCACACCCGGCTGGTTGCGATGGAGAATTGGCGTGTTGATTCCGCCCGGGCAGATGCAGTTGACGCGGATTTTATCCTTCGCAAATTCCAGCGCCGCCGAACGCGTCAGGTTGACCACGCCTGCCTTCGCCGCGCAGTAGGCGTGCAACGAAGCAAAGCCGCGAATGCCCGCGACGGACGCCGTCGAGATGATCGAGCCGCCTCCGACTTTCCTCATCTCGGGCGCCGCATGCTTCATGCCCAGGAACACGCCGCGCAGCAACACCGCCTGGCTCCGGTCCCAATCCTCGACCGAAATCTGTTCGAGCGGTCCGACCGCGCCGCCGATTCCGGCGTTGTTATAGATGATGTCGAGACGCCCGAACTCCGTGATCGCGCGCGCGATAAGCGCCTTGATTTCAGCTTCGGCGGAGACGTCAGTCTTCTGAAAAACCGCGCGCCCCGCATTCTCCTTGCAATCGCGCACCGCCGATTCGCCGCCCTCGACGTTCAAATCCGCGATCACGACCGCCGCACCTTCCCCCGCAAACTTGATCGCAGTCGCACGCCCAATCCCGCTCGCCGCGCCCGTGATAACCGCCACTTTGCCCTTGAGCCTGTCCATTGAGATACCCTCTGCTTGAAAAAATTACGTCGCCACACAAGATGCGCGAGGCGCATCAAAGTAAGTATCAGACAGCGACTCGAAGCGGATAGCGCGCGGGGACTGCGTGCTAGCGCTTGGGCGGGCGCAGGCGCGTCAGCATCCGGCGTTCTTCAGCCGCGCGGCTTTCGAAGCTTTCGATCGGAGTGACCTGCCACTTGAGTCTTACCCACAGTGGGATTTCGCGCAGCATACGATCCAGCGCTTCGTTGGATGCTGCCTCGGCGATGAAGGCCACCGCCCGGTCGCCAATCTCAACTCCGCCGGCGAGGATCTTCTTCTCCGCCTCGAGCTTCGTCAGCGCATCGAGGCCCGGAACCACGACCTCCTTCAGAAGTTGAGCGGCCTCTTCGGGGGTAGCCCATCCAGGCCCTTGCGAACCAACCACCAGATATTTCATTCAATCCTCCCGCGGATGAAATTTAACTAACGACGCCGCTCGTAACTATCAGACCGCGCCTAAATCTCAAATGACGGTCCCGAAAATCCGTGCTCAGGCAGTCCCGCCAATCGAAACCGCGCGTTGCCGGTATTGATGCCGCCATCGACTACCATCGCGGTCCCGCTGATCCAGTCGGCTTCGTCGCTCGCGAGGAACAGCGCCATCGACGCGATGTCGTCAGGCTTTCCCGCCCGCGGTATCGGCTGCATTCGCGCCATCGACTTCTCCGATTGTTCCTCGGCGCCGGGACGTCCGCGATGGATCAACGGCGTGTTGACGCCACCTGGACAGATACAGTTGACGCGTATCTTGTCGTGACCAACCTCGATCGCGACTGATTGTGTCAGGTTGACGACCGCCGCCTTGGCCGCGCTGTATGCAGCGAGATAGCCGACGCCGCGCAGTCCCGCGACCGACGCAGTCGAGATGATCGAGCCGCCGCCCGCTTTGCGCATCTCGGGTATCGAATACTTCATCCCGAGATACGCCGCGCGCAGCAGCACCGCGATAGTGCGATCCCAGTCCGCTGATTCGACTTTCTCGATCGGCCCGACCGCGCCTGCGACGCCCGCGTTGTTGAACATGATATCGAGCCGCCCGAATTCCTTGACCGCGCGCGCCACCGCCGACTTGATATCCGTCTCGCTGGTCACGTCGGTGCGCTGAAACACCGCGCGCCCACCCGCAGCAGCGCATTCCGCGACCGCGGTCTCGCCGCCCTGCGAGTTCAAATCGGTAAGCACCACGCTCGCGCCTTCCTTCGCGAATCTCAGCGCCGTCGCGCGCCCCATCCCGCTCGCGGCCCCGGTGATCACCGCCACCTTTCCCTGGATTCTGCCCATTGCATTTCTCCTGCGCGCGCATCCCGTCGCGCGGTATTTTGATCGATCGTAGAAATCTCAATAGCAATGATTCAGCCGAGCCGGGTAGCCGGCGTGGACGCGTTTTGGGGACAGCCGATCGTCGCTCCGCGATGATATAATGATCGCGCCCATGCCCCCCGAAGACGAAAATGAAAAGCCGACTGGCCCAGAGTACGGCTCGCTGATCGAATACCCCAAGGATGCGCCCACCAACACCGGCGCCAATCCCGAGGCGCTGGTCCTCGAGGACGACTCGAACGCCGTCGATCAGAAGTTGGCGGCTACGCCGACCGACCCCGGCATCTACCTGCTGCGCGATCGCGCGGGCAAAGTGCTCTACGTCGGCAAGGCTAAATCGTTGCGCTCGCGCGTCCGCGCATATTTTCGCGAAGGCGGCGACGGCCGCTTCCAGGTGCGCTTCTTGATGAAGCGAGTGCGCGACTTCGACACGATCGTAACGGCCAGCGAAAAGGAAGCGCTGATCCTCGAGAACAATCTGATCAAGCAGTACAAGCCTCGGTACAACATCCGCCTGAAGGACGATAAATCCTACCTGAGCGCCAAGATCACCAATCACGCGTGGCCGCGGATCACCGTGACCCGCAAAATTGTCAAAGATGGCGGCCGCTACTTCGGTCCGTTTGGCTCGGCCGACGGTCTGCGCGAGACCATCGACGTCATCCGCAAAGTTTTCCCGCTGCGCACATGCACCGACGCGGTCTTCCGCAATCGCTCCCGTCCGTGCCTCGAATATCAGATCAAGCGATGCCTCGGGCCGTGCTGTTTGCCGGTCGATCGCGAGGAGTATGGACGCCATCTGCACGCGGCGCAGATGCTGCTCGAGGGCAAAAATCTCGAGCTGCTTCGCGAGATGCGCGATCTGATGAAGGATCACGCGTCGAAGCTCGAGTTCGAGGATGCCGCGCGAATCCGCGACCGCGTACATGCAATCGAAAAAACCGTCGAGCGCCAGACCGTACTGCATCACTGGGGAATCGACGAGGACGTGTTCGGAATTTACCGCGAAGGCGGCTACATCGAGGCGATCGTTTTGATCGTGCGCGGCGGCAAGCTGACCAGCACCCAGGGATGGAGCTTCCAGGACCTGGAATTTCCGGTGCACGAAATTCTTTCCGATCTGCTGACCCAGTATTACTCCGGCGCGCGGCACATTCCCGATGAAGTGATCCTGCCGGTCGAGCTTGAGGATGCCGAGGTGCGCTCGGAGCTGCTCTCAGAGCGTCGCGGAAAGAAATGCGAAGTTTGCGTCCCGCAGCGCGGCGAAAAGCTGCGCCTGCTCGAAATGGCGATGGATAACGCGCGCCAGAGCTTCGCTTCGCGCCGCGACAACGAAAACACTCGCGAGAAAATGCTCGAAGATCTTCGCGTCAAGCTCGGTCTGCGCAACTCGCCCAAGCGGATGGAATGCTACGACATCTCGAATCTGCAGGGCTCGATGGTGGTCGGATCGCAGGTGACCTTCGACGAAGGGGAGCCGTGCAAGAATCTATATCGCCGCTACCGGATTCGCAGCTTCGAAGGCCAGGACGATTTCGCCAGCATGTACGAAGTCCTCAAGCGCCGGCTCGAACGCGCGGTCCGCGAGAACATTTATCCCGACCTGTGGGTAATTGACGGCGGCAAGGGTCAACTCAACGTCGCGCTCGAAGTGCTGCGCGAGTTCAGGCTGCTCGATCAGATCGATTGCGTGTCGTTGGCCAAGCAGCACGTGCTCAACGATCGTCGCGAAAAAGAAGTGACGAAATCCGAGGAGCGCGTCTTTGTTCCGCGGCGCAAGGATCCGATCGTGCTCCCGAAAAATTCGACCGCTCTGTTCCTGCTCGTGAGGATTCGCGACGAGGCCCATCGATTCGCGATCACCTACAACCGCGAACTGCGGCGTCGCGCGCGGCTCCGTTCGGTGCTCGACGACATCGAAGGCATCGGTCCAGTGCGGCGGCGCGCCTTGCTTCGTCATTTCGGGAGTCTCAAGCGGATTCGCGAGGCGAGCGTCGATGAGATCTCGGCGGTCAAGGGGCTCAACCGCGAACTCTCCGCCGAGATTCGGCGCCACCTCGACGAAATGACCGCGCTGCTCGACGTCGAAGAATCCGCCGACGCCGCAGATCAGCCGGCTCTACCTCTCGAGTCGTCAACTATTCCTGCCGACGAGGCCACCGAACGAGTCAACGGCACGCCCGATCCCGACTGACGCGAAATGTGCCTCAGGAGCACACATGATCGTCGCGCTAGCTTCATGTGTTAGTACATAATCTAGTAGTCAACACCCACCGCACACCGTCATTGACGGTCAAAGGAGTGCGTACCTATCGCTGCGGGAGCACTTTCCGTAAGACGCGCCCCCTCGCGACCTGTCGGACTCGAGCCGATCGGGTCCCGCGAGATCTTACCTCCGGCAGCGGCAGTAGGCCTGCTCGAGAGGTTCTCGCCCATCTATGCGGTCGCGACGGCCGTTGTCGCGGGTGATGCCGTCGGCAACTTTCATTTATCGATTTCACTATGGCCAGCATTCTTACTCGCCGCATTCGCACTTGCCTCGATGCTGGCCGCGCGCCCGCCGCTCGGTCTGGTCTGTGCCTATCTTGCTATCGCACTTGCCGCGAATGCGGCGGTTGCGAACGTGCTTGAGCCCCAACATCTAGAGCATAGCGTTGCCGGGATGGTGGAAGGTTCGCGGGTTACGATCGAAGGAAGCATCTATCGTGAAATCGAGCGCGAAGCTTACGGCGATCGGCTGTACGTCAAGGTCGAGCGAACCGCCGAGCAAGGCCAAGCGATGTTGCCCTCCGCTGGCAATGTCCGAATCGCAGTGCTCGGCGGTGGCGTCTTCAGCCTCGGCGATGAAATCCGGCTGAGCGCTCGGATTCATTTCCCACGCAACTACGGAAACCCCGGCGAGTTCGACTACGTGAGCCTGATGAGGCGCGATGGTATCGACGCAACGATGACGGCGTCGAAGAATCTGCTCGGCTCGCCAAGATTTCAGATCGTAGGGCATCGTTCGCGTTTTCCCGCGAGCCAGATTGAATCAATAAGAACTCACATCGGCGAGTTCTTCGATCGCAACCTCGGTTATCCCGAAAACGCCGAAATGCGCGCGCTGGTAATCGGTGATCAAGGCGAAATCGGCGATCCGCTTCGGCAAACGTTCGCCCGCACCGGCATGGCGCATTTGCTGGTTATTTCAGGCCTTCATTTGAGCATCGTAGCAGCCGCGATGTTCGCGTTGGCGCGAATCGCGATGATGTTGCTGCCGGGGCTGGCGAACCGCGGCTACGCAAACAAGGTCGCTGCGCTCGCCGCGATCATTGCGGTGTGCAGCTACGCATCGATCGCGGGGCATCACGTATCTACCGTGCGCGCGCTAGTGATGGTGCTCGCCTACATGCTGGCCGTTGCGATCGATCGTTCTCGCGAGGCTGTCGCGTCGTTGGCGCTCGCCGCAATCGTGATTTGCGTCGCGCTTCCGGGTTCGACCGCCGACATCGGATTTCAGCTCTCGTTTGCGTCGGTGATTGCGATCGTGCTCGGCATGCGCCGGTTTGCCGCCTGGTTCGCGCGACGCAAACGTCTCGGCATGCTGCGCGGCGAACCCACATCTGCGCGATGGCGTTACCTGGAGAGTAGCGCCGGCTATCTGGCCGTGTCGTTCTGGGCGATGGTGGGCACGGCGCCGCTTACCGCGTATCACTTCAACCAGTTTGCGATTGTCGGAATCGCCGCCAACGCTGTGGTGGTGCCGATTATGGCGTTCGGCGCAACGATCAGCGGACTCGTCGCTGCCGGGCTGAGTTTCATTTCCGAGCCGCTCGCGCGTCCGATCCTACTGTTCGGCGCTAACGCGCTCGCGGCCGGCAACTGGCTGGCCGCATGGTTCGTCGATTGGCCGTTTGCGTGGTTCCGAATCTTCACGCCGACGATCCTCGAACTCACAATCGCGTACGCATTCCTGATGCTCTGGTTACTCGCCCCGCTCGCCGTAGCGATAACCGCAAAGCGCTCGCGCGTCGGTGCTGTGGTCGATGCGCCAAGCATGACGAAATCCGGATGGCGCGTGCGATGCGCAATCGCACTGGCAGCCGTGCTGATAATTGACGCGGGCTATTGGATCTACGACCGTAGTTTCAATCCCGACCTGCGCGTGACGTTCCTGTCGGTGGGCGAGGGCGACGGCGCGGTCGTGAGATTCCCCGGCGCGCGTGTGATGGTGATCGATGCCGGCGGCTCCTATGGCGGCTTCGACGCGGGCGAGCGAATCGTCGCGCCTTATCTGTGGTCGCAAAAAATCATGCACGTCGATTACCTCGCGCTGAGTCATCCCGACCTCGACCATTTCGGCGGCCTCGATTTTATCGCCATGAATTTCGCGCCGCAGGCGTTCTGGACGACCAACGTGCCGAGCCTCGACGTCAGCTACGCACATTTTATGGACGACCTCGAGCGCGCCAAAATTCCGATCGTGCAGGTGCGCGATACCGCGCCGGTCGCGTCGATCAACGGCGTTACCATCTCATCTCTCAACGGCGACACCGGCGTCGCAAGGTCGCACAACAACAGTTCGATGGTGTTGCGATTCAACTACGGCAACAGTTCGTTGCTGTTCACTGGAGACATCGAGTCGGCCGGCGAGCGCGCGATGCTCGAGAAGGGCGCCGATCTACACGCTATGATACTCAAGGTGCCGCATCACGGCAGCGCAACCTCCTCGACCGCGGCCTTCATCGCTGCGGTGCGCCCGCAAGTCGCAGTGATCTCGGACGGCTATCTGAATAACTTCCATTTCCCAGCGCCCGCAGTCATCGAACGCTACGTCGAATCCGGCACGGTCCTGCTACGCACCGACCTCAACGGCGCCGTGATGGTTGATGCGAAAGCCGATCGCATGACCGTGCAAACCTTCCGCATGCACAGCGTTCCAATCAAGATCCTTGCGCCTGCTGTTCGGTGAGGGTTAGAACAATCGTTCAGAGCACAGTGTAAAATCAGCAGTGGTTTCTATCGACCCCGCCCATCACTCTAAGCTACATATGAATTGCGATGGATCTCGAACTCAGTGAAGCGCAACGCAGCGCTCGCGACGTGGCCCGCCGCTTTGCCCGCGAGAAGCTCGGGCCTATCGGCGTCGAGGCAGACCGTTCGCATCGCTATCCAATTGAAGCGATCGACGAACTTGCGCGGCTCGGGATGCTCGGTATCTTTCTTCCCGAACAATACGGCGGCGCCGGCCTCGATCACGTTGCCTATTCGCTGGTGCTCGAGGAGCTGGCGGTCGAATGCGCGTCCACTGCGGTCATCATGTCGGCGCATTGCTCGCTCGCCTCGTGGCCGATTCTCGGACTCGGCACTGCGAAGCAAAAAAATCATTTCCTGCCGAAGATGGCGACTGGAAGCTGGCTCGGATGCTTCGCTCTCACCGAGCCGCAAGCTGGTTCCGACGCGGCGGGTCAGAAGACGCGCGCGGTGCTCGACGGCGATTCGTACGTGATCAACGGCACCAAGAATTTCATCACCAACGCCCCGCAATCGAAGGTGGCGATCGTGTTCGCGATGACGCAGCCCGACAAAGGCCATCATGGGATCAGCGCGTTCGCCGTCGAGACCGATACTCCGGGATGGGCCGTCACGCGGGTCGAAGACAAGATGGGAATTCACGGCGCGCACTCCGCGCAACTGAGTTTTTCCGATATGCGGGTGCCGCGAGAAAATCTGCTGCTCGAAGAAGGGCAGGGTTTCAAGGTCGCGATGAAGACTCTCGACGGCGGCCGAATCGGGATCGCGTCGCAAGCGCTCGGGATCGCGCGCGCGTCGCTCGAAGCGTCGTTGAAATACGCCAGTGAACGGCTGACGTTCGGCAAGCCTATTTCGCAGTACCAGGCGATTCAGTGGAAGCTCGCGGACATGGCGGTCGAAATCGACGCGGCCCGCTTGCTGACGCATCGCGCGGCGACGCTGAAGGATCGCGGCGAAGCGTGCACCAAGGAATCCGCGATGGCGAAACTGTTCGCCGCTGAAACCGCGATGAAATCCGCGACCGAGGCGGTGCAGATTCACGGCGGCTACGGCTACACGAAGGAATTCAAGGTCGAGCGCTTTTTCCGCGACGCCAAAATCACTGAGATCTACGAGGGCACGTCGGAGATTCAGCGCCTGGTAATCGCGGGGAGCGTGCTCGAAAACCGGTGAGGCAAAAATCGGTGAGGATCGTGCGGTGAGCAACAAAAAAAAATGGCTCGAGACGACCTACAAGCAGGCGAGCGAGCGCCCGGTCCGGTTCTCGACCGTGTCCGACATGGAACTCGACCCGCTGTACACCGCCGACGACGTAACCGGCTCGTACGACGACACGCTCGGTAATCCCGGCGAGTTTCCGTACACACGCGGTGTGTACGGCTCGATGTATCGCGGGCGGCTGTGGACGATGCGCCAGTTCGCGGGCTTCGGACTGGCCGAGGACACCAACGCGCGCTTCCATTTTCTACTCGGCCAGGGCCAGGACGGACTCTCGACCGCCTTCGACATGCCGACCCTGATGGGCTACGACGCCGACCACGAACGCGCGCTCGGCGAAGTTGGTCGCGAAGGGGTTTCGGTCTCGACGGTTTATGACATGGCGACGCTGTTCGATCGAATCCCACTCGACCGCGTCTCCACCTCCATGACGGTGAATTGTTCGGCGTCGATCCTGCTCGCGATGTACCTGGTGGTGGCCGAGCGCAACGGGATTCCTTGGGATCGTGTCGGCGGCACCATCCAGAATGACATGCTCAAGGAGTACATCGCGCAGAAGGAATGGATCTGTCCGCCGCGGCCGGCGCTGCGAATCGTCACCGACATGATCGAATTCTGCGCGCGCGAGGTTCCGCGCTGGCACGCGGTTTCGATCTCCGGCTACCACATCCGCGAGGCCGGCTCGACCGCCGTGCAGGAGTTGGCGTTCACGATCGCCGACGGCATCTGCTACGTCGATGAGGCCGTCAAGCGCGGGATTGCCGTTGACGATTTCGCGCAGCGGCTGTCGTTCTTCTGGAATCTGCACAACGACTTTCTCGAAGAGGTCGCCAAGCTCCGCGCCGCGCGCCGGATGTGGGCGCGAATTATGAAAGATCGTTTCGGTGCGAAAAATCCGAAATCGATGATGCTGCGGACGCACGCGCAGACCGCCGGCGCGTCACTGACCGCGCAGCAACCGATCAATAACGTGGTCCGCGTCGCGATCCAGGCGCTCGCGGGTGTGCTCGGCGGAGTCCAGTCGCTGCATACCAATTCGATGGACGAGACGCTCGCGCTGCCGACCGAGCAGGCCGTGATGGTCGCGCTCCGCACGCAACAGGTCATCGCCGAAGAGACCGGAGTGACGAACACGATCGATCCGTTCGGCGGCAGCTACGCGGTCGAGGCGCTCACCGACCGGATGGAGCGCGAGGCCAACGACTATATTCGGCGCATCGACGAGATGGGCGGGATGGTCAAGGCAATCGAGACCGGATATCCGCAACGCGAGATCGCCGAGGCCGCGTTCCATTTTCAGCGGCAGCTCGAGCAGGGAATCAAGACGGTGGTTGGCGTCAACAAGTATTCGATCCCAGAGGAAATTCCGATTGCGACGCTCAAGATTGATCCCGCGATCGAAGAGCGTCAGATTCAACGCGTGCGCAAGGTCAAGCGCGAGCGAAATTCCGTCGCCGTCAAGGAAGCGCTGGCCCGCGTTTCCGAGGCATGTCGATCTGGTGAAAATTTGATGGAACCGATTTGCGAGGCGGTGCGCCGCGACGCGACCGTCGGCGAAGTGTGCGATATCTTTCGCGCCGAGTTTGGCGTGTACACAGACCCAGGCTGGATTTAGATGGCTGAAAAGAGACTCAGAATTCTGGTCGCGAAGCCCGGACTCGACGGCCACGATCGTGGCGCTAAAATTATCGCGCGCGCACTGCGCGACGGCGGCTTCGAGGTGATCTACACCGGGCTGCATCAGACGCCCGAAATGATCGCGGAGGCCGCGGTGCAGGAAGACGCCGACGCGGTCGGGCTCAGCGTGTTGTCGGGCGCGCACATGACGCTGTTCCCCGAGGTGATGCGCCTGCTGAAAGAGCGCGGCGCCGCCGAGGTCGCGGTGTTCGGCGGCGGGATTATTCCTGACGACGACGCGGTCAAGCTCAAAGAGATGGGCGTGCGGCAAATCTTTACCCCCGGCGCGTCAACTGAAGACATCGTCAAGTGGGTTCGCGAAAACGTCGCGGCTCGCTCCTAGGTTCAAATGAATTTCGATCTGACCGAAGAGCAGCGGCGTATCCGCGAAACGCTGACCGACTTTGCCGAGCGCGAAATCAAACCGCACTCGACCAGGTGGGACAAGGAAGAGACCTTCCCGCGGCATATCGTTGAGCAGCTTGGCCAGCTCGGCTTTCTCGGCGTCGCGTTTCCGGAAAAATACGGCGGTGGCGGCGCTGACACTTTATCGCAAGTGCTCGTCGTCGAGGGGCTCTCGCGCTACGACGCCTCGATCGGACTGACCTGTGCCGCGCACATGTCGCTTTCGACCGGCCACATCGCGGGCTTCGCATCCGACGGGCAGCGCGATCATTACGTTCCCGACATGATTCAGGCGAAGAAGCTCGGCGCGTGGTGCCTGACCGAGCCGAGCAGTGGTTCCGACGCAGCCGCGATGCGCACCAAGGCCACGCGCGTCGGCGACAACTACTCGATCACCGGCTCGAAGATGTTCATCACCAACGGCACGGTCGCGGACGTGTATGTCGTGATGGCGATCACCGATCAAGCTCGCGGGCGCGACGGCGTGTCGGCGTTCATCGTCGATCGCGGAACTGCCGGTCTCGGAAATGGTAAAAAGATCGAGAAGCTGGGACTGCGCGCGTCCGACACCGCCGAAGTGATCTTCGAAAACGTCACAGTGCCTGCGCGCAACCTGGTCGGCGAGCTCGGCGCCGGCTATCGGCAGACGCTCAAGGTGCTCGAAGCAGGGCGAATCGGAATCGCAGGCTTCGCGGCGGGAATCGCGCGCGGTGGATTCGAGGAAGCGCGCGCGTACGCGCTCGAGCGCGGCCAGTTCGGCAAGAAGATCGCCGAGTTCCAGGCAATCCAGTGGATGTTCGCCGACATGGCGACGCGAATCGAGGCGTCGTGGGTGCTCATTTGCCGCGCCGCCGCGCTCAAAGATGCGGGCAAGCCGTTCGCGCGCGAAGCCGCGATGGCGAAGCTGTTCGCGTCGGAAACTGCGATGTGGTCCACCATCAAAGCCGTGCAGATTCACGGCGGCTACGGCTACGTCACCGACTTTCCGGTTGAGCGCTACATGCGCGACGCCAAGCTCTCGGAAATCGGCGAGGGTACCAGCGAAGTCCAGCGCATGATCATCGCGAAGTCGTTGCTGCGCGACGGCTACCTGCCCGCCTGACCCGTCAGTCTTCCAGCAAGTCGTTCTGAATGATGGCGAGCTCTGCGGGCGCGAGGCCGATTACCTCGCGCATGAAGCCTTCGATGCCGCCATTCTCGTCGATTAGCTCGAACACGGGATCGAGTTGCTCAGCTGCGAGCGGAATCTTTTTGAAGACCAGGTTGCTCTCGAGGAAATCGGCGACGATTCGCTCGCGCTCGACCCCGAGCATCGAGAGCAGCATCGCGGCGCCGACTCCGGTGCGGTCGCGGCCGGCGGAGCAATGGAAGAGCAGGGGATATACGTCGCGCTCGGCGAGCAGTTTGAAGAAGCGGAGCCAGTCCTCGCGGAAGTGCATCACCAGCGCGAGATGCTCGCGGCCGGGCTCGGGCGCGACCCGCGTGTAGCCCTGGTCGTTGAACCATTCGTCGCCCATCGGAATGTGTTCCCATCGTACGCCCGCGCGCGTGGCTGGCTGTGGCGAGCCCAGGTGTTTGACCTCGGCGCGGCTCTGGAGCGTGACCAGCGTGCGGAGCTTCAGCTGGCTGATGGGACTTTCAGGCGGCACTTCAGCGAGATGCGACGACCGAAATATCTTGCCGGCCCGGACGCGACGCTTCGACGCTGCAGGATGTCCGCCGAGATCGCGGAAATTTTGCGCAGCGAAACTCCGCAGCAGCTCGAAGTCAACCACGACTCGCGGTTTTTCGGGAGCCTGGTCGTCGGGATTTTTGTTGCTTGCCAAAAAATTGAACCAGCGCGTATCTGAACCAAGTCTAACAGGCCTCGCACGGCTGACGAAAGGCATATCGGTTATTGAGACCCTTGCCTCATGCACTGCGGTCAGTTAATAGACTGGAGTCTAGTTATATGTCCACGTCTATCAGGAGCTCCAGTATTCAGGTCGTTGCCGCAGCGCCGGTTTCTCGCCGCGAGCGCAAGAAGGGGCGCACTCGCGCTGACATTTACAACGCTGCAATGACGCTGTTCCTACGGCGCGGTTTCGATTCGGTTACCATCGACGACATTTGCGACGACGCCGACGTCGCTCGCGCGACTTTCTTTCTGCATTTTCCGGCCAAGGAAGCTTTGCTTATCGAGTATGGCGAGCGCGCCAACGATGAGCTGGCGGCGGCGATCGCGTCTTACCGCGGCAGCGCGACCGCCACTATTCGCATGGCGCTCAAGGTGCTGGCCGAGCGCGCCGCGCGGCATCCCGATGTGGTTCGCCTGGTAATGCGCGAAGTGATGGCGCGGCCGCGCGTGCTCAGCGAACACGACGAGAAGGCGGCCGGCCTGGTCGATCTGCTGGCGGGGATTGTCCGCCGGGGGCAAGAGTCTGGAGAATTTCGACGGCGAACGAAGCCGACTGTCGCGGCTCTGACCGCATGCTCGACGTTTTTTGCGCTCATTTATACGTGGGTGCGCCGTGACGGGAAGATCGATATCAAAAGCGCGGTGGCCGAGACGCTGGACATTATTTTGAACGGGCTCAGCGAGACGAAAATCAAGCGCGGACAATCTTCAAGTTCGGTCAGAAGGACAAACACCTAGATGGCAAACACACATGCGATTGTGATCGGCGGCAGCATGGCGGGCCTTTGTGCTGCGCGCGCGCTTAGCAAATTCTACGACAAGGTTACCGTCATCGATCGCGACTCTTATCCGGTAGGTGCGCATGAGCGGCCCGGTGTTCCGCAGAGTAGGCATGTTCACGCGTTGCTGATGCGCGGGCGGCTCGAGCTTGATCGGCTGTTCCCGGGTTTCGAACATACGATGCTCGAGCGCGGTGCGATCGAAATAAATTTCAGTCGCGATTTTGCCGCGCTCAGAGCAGACGGATGGGCCGAGCGTCGTAGCGACTCAATTACTACGCTGTTCGCGAGCCGCGTGCTGATCGAGGCTACGGTGCGCGAGCTGCTTCGTCGCATTCCAAACGTCGAACTGATCGAGCGTGCGGAGGCGGTTGGATTCGACACGGTCCGTAGCGACGCTCTCCGCGTGACAGGAGTGAAAGTAAATCCGCGCGACGGCGGCGCGTCATTCACGCTGAGCGGCGGCTTGATCGTCGACGCGAGCGGGCGCACGACCAAAGTTCCGTCGTGGATCGAGGCGATGGGCTTACCGACGCCGCCCGAGACGGTGGTCGATTCGCATACAGGCTACGCGTCGCGATGGTACAAGACCAATCCCGATCGACGCCCGAAGGATTGGTGGTGGAAGGGAATCTGGATCGATCCGGGTGCGGGGAGTCTGTCGACCGCAGGGGTTCTGTTTCCAGTCGAGAACAGTCGAATGATTGTCTCGCTCGCGGGGATTGGTGGACACTATCCACCGAGCGACGAGGCGGAATTTACCGCGAAGCTCGCCCAACTACGTTCGCCGATAATTGCCGAGGAAGTTGCGTTGGCTGAGCCTCTGTCGCAGGTCTATTCGTACCGTCAGATGGCGAATCGCTGGAGGCATTACGATAAGTGGGGCGCTCGACTGGACGGCTTCATCGCTCTCGGCGATTCGTCATGCGCGTTCAATCCGGTTTACGGACAGGGTATGACCTCTGGTGCGCTGTCGGCTTTGATTCTCGGCGAGTGCCTGCAAAAGAACGGCATCAACGACGTCGAGCTGCCGCGAAAATTCTTTACGGCGCAGGCGCGCTTCCAGGCCGAGCCGTGGGGACTCGCGACTGCGTCGGATTTCAGGGTTCCCGGCACTGAGGGGAAGCGTCCCTTGATGAATCGAGTCATCGACCCGCTGCTCGGGAAAATGTTCCAGGTGGCCAGCGACGATCCGCAGATCGCCGAACGTATCGGCGAAGTGATCAACATGATGAAGCCGCCTTCGGCATTGCTCGAAGCATCGATGCTGAAAATGGTCGCAAAGGCGTGGTCGCGCAGGCTGATCAAGGGCCGCCGGTTGCGCAGGGACGTGGTCCCGATGCCGCCATTGGCGCTGGGCGCTGAGGGCTAGGTTACTGCTGGTTCTGTTGCTTAGAGCTATCGTCAGGTTTGATAGGTCGATCGTGCTCGGGCAGCGGTTCGATCTGTAGTTCCACCGACATCAGTTGCATTCCGCCGTGACTCTTATACACGCCGCGCATAGGTGGTACGTCGGAGTAGTCGCGGCCGATAGCTACTCTTATGTGACGCTCGTCCACCATGCATCCGTTGGTAGGATCGAAGCCGGTCCATCCTAAGCCGGGAAGTTGCGCCTCAAGCCATGCGTGACTCGCTTGTGCGCCCACCGTTTCTACCGTCGATTTTGCAGCGGGCGCGAGGTAACCCGAGACGTAGCGCGCCGGGATGCCGGCCAGTCGCAGCACCCCTATCGTCAGGTGCGCAAAGTCCTGGCATACGCCGCCGCCGACGGTGAGAATCTCGTCGGCCGTCGAGTGCACCTTTGTCATCCCGGGCTCGTAAACGAACTGGTCGCGGATAAAAGCGACCACGCGGTTAGCATAGGCCGCTACGTCTTCGGACGGATCAGGTTTCGCCAGCCAGAAGAACTTGCGCATCGGCTCGCTGAACGGAACATGACGGCTTGCATTCAAAAAGTCGTACTCCAGTCGATTGCGCACGTGATCCTCGAGCAGGTACTCGCCGAACGGCGTGGGTATCGCGAGTGGCTGAGGGCCAAGCACGCGCTCGACCAACGATTTCGCAGCGACGATAAGTTCAGGATGTTGTTCGTGGATCGAAAATCCGTAAACGCGATTGCCGTAGTAGTCGTCGTATTCAAATGTGGATGTGTCGGGTGTCAGGTCCAAATCGAACTCGACGCATCGCTGATTGGCGCCTTCCAGCGGACGCATCCGCACCTCGTTGTGCGAGTCGTAGGCCGGCGCCTGGTACTCGAAGCGAGTGGTGTGACAGATCCGCAGCAGCATCGCATCAATTCAATCGGTCCTGAGGTAGCGTTGAAAGACCTCGTCGCCCAGCGCGGCACATCCGTCCTGGATCTGCAGCAGAAACTGGTGCAGGCCGGATTTTATCACCTCGAGCGATCGCTTCGATCGCATCAGCGTCAGCAGTTCTTCGAGCTGCGCGGAGACCGGCGACGGTTCCGGCGCCTGGCTCTGGATGCGGTTAAGCGACGTTTCGAGCATCGCGAGCGCGAATCGGGCCGATCGCGGGAAGGTAGGATCGAACAGCAAAATCTCGACGACATTGTCGATTCTGATCGAGTTGCCGAAGCGCTTGCGATACGCCTCGAGCCCCGACGCGCTGCGCAGTACCGCCGCCCATTGCAGGATGTCGAGCGAGCCGCCGACATCTTCCAGCCGCGGCAGCAGGAAGTGGTACTTGACGTCGAGCATCCGCGACACGTCTTCGGTCCGCTCCAGCATGATGCCGAGTTGCATGAAATCGTAGCCGATGTCGCGCGGGATGGTGCTCTGACGGATACCCGACAGGCGATAGAAGTTGTCTTTCAGATCGGCGAAAAACGCGAACACACCGGGCGAGATGAAAAGTTCGGGCGTCCACTCCTGCGCGTTGAGATAGAGCGTATTCAGGTCGAGCCAAAGCTCGGACGAGATGTAATGGCGTAACGAGATGGCGTTGTTGCGTGCGGTATTGATGCAACTTCGAATCGAATTTGGATTGTCGGTGTCGAGCGCAAAAAAATTGAGGATGGAGGCGTCGTCGGCGGCGGTGTAGGTCTCCGCGAACAGTTCGCGCTCGCCGAAAATCGCCAGCAGCGGCGCCCACGGTTGCGCGTCGCGCGGCGGACTCTCGATCAGCAGATGGTAGTTGACGTCGAGCAGGCGCGCGCGCCATTCGGCTCGTTCCAGGTTGCAGGCGGTCCAGAAGAGATGACTCGCGATTCGCCGGAGCATCAGGCCTCGAGCACCCAGGTATCCTTGCTGCCGCCGCCCTGCGATGAGTTGACGATCAGCGAGCCCTCGCGCAGTGCGACCCGGGTCAGACCGCCCGCCAGCACGCGCGGCTTCGCGCCCAGCAGCACGAAGGGGCGGAAGTCGATATGCCGCGGCGATAGCTGCATCCCGCTTGCAGAGCCATTGTGAATGATCGTGGGATGAACCGAGAGCGAGATGACCGGCTGCGCGATGAAGGCTGACGGATCGTTGATAATCCTTTCGCGCGACTCGGCGAGTTCTTGTTCGCTGGCCTTCGGACCGATGATGACGCCGTAGCCGCCGGACGCGCCGGTCGGCTTGACGACATAACGCTCGAGATTTTTGAGCACCTGTTCGCGCACTTCAGGATCGCGCAGCAGGAAAGTTTCGACGATCGGTAGAATCGGTTCCTCCGCGAGATAGTAACGAATCATCGCGGGCGTGTACGCATACACCGCCTTGTCGTCGGCGACTCCGGTACCGACGCCGTTGGCGATCGCCGCATTTCCTTCGCGCAGAACGGCGGTGAGTCCCGCGACGCCGAGCAGAGAATCGGGACGGAAGACCAGCGGGTCGAGGAAGTCGTCGTCGATGCGCCGGTAGAGGACGTCAATTTGCCGCAGCCCGTGAACGTCCTTCATGTAGAGCTTGCGATCGACGCAAACCAGGTCCACGCCTTCGACCAGCTCGATGCCCATTTGTTGCGAGAGGAAGACGTGCTCGAAGAACGCCGAGTTGAACGGCCCGGGCGTTAGCAGTGCGATGGTCGGATTGGATTTGCCTGTCGGCGACATCTCCATCAGGCATTGCAGCAGGTCGGCGGGATAGCGCTCGACGCTACGCACCCGCGACGCGCGCATCAGAGTAGGAACCAGGCGCGTCATGACGACGCGATTTTCGATCACGTAGGAAACGCCACTCGGCGTGCGCACGTTGTCTTCGAGGACGTAGAACCGGCCGTCGGCGCCGCGCACCAGATCGATTCCCGCGACTGTGACAAAATTACCGAGCGGCGGCTTGATACCGACCGCGGCGCGGCGAAACTGCGGACATCCGAGCACGAGGTCGCGCGGGATTACCCCGTCCGACAGGATGCAACCGTCACCGTAAACGTCGGCCAAGAACGCGTTGAGCGCGCGCACCCGTTGAATCAGGCCAGCCTCGAGCGTCGCCCAGGTGGCGGCGTCGATCACGCGCGGAATCGGGTCGAATGGGAAGATCCGCTCGGATCCGTCGGCAGCGCCATACACATTGAAGGTGACGCCCATCCGCCTGAACATCCGGTCGGCGCGCGCGCAAATCTCCGTGAACTGCACCGGCGCCATCGAGAACATCGTGTCGATGACGCCGCCGCAGCCGGCTCGCGGCTGGCTCTCGAGGTCGAGCATCTCGTCGAAAACGCTCGCGTCGGTCTTGTACGCCGCCCAAACGGGCACCGTCCTGCCTGTTTCGGAAACAGTCGAATCCATCGCACTTCACCCTGCCGCCCTGACTGGCGCGTAATTCAGCATCGCCAGTACCGTCGGCATCCTCTGAACAGCAATAGATGGGCCAAATTCAGGCCGGAATTTCCGCAGCGCTCTGCGCGAGGTAGGCCTGGTAAGCGCCGTCGGTCGCGAGCAGGTGAGAATGCGTGCCGGAAGCGGCAATCGTACCGTCGTGAACGAAGAAGACGCGATCGCACGCGGCAAGGGTACCGGCGCGATGGGCGACGATGATCACGATTCGATCTCTGGCCAGCGCAGTCAGCGTCTTCAACAATTCTGATTCCGACGCCGGATCGAGCGGCGCTGCTGGTTCGTCGAGCACGATGATCTCGGGACGCCGAAGCAATGCGCGCGCGATCGCGATCCGCTGTTTCTGTCCCACCGACAGCCGCGCCCCGCGCCGCCCGAGCATCGTCGAGTAGCCGTCGGGTAGCCGATCGATAAATTCCGCCGCACCCGCCATCGCCGCCGCTTCACGAACCTCAGCATCGGAACTGCTCTGGTGAGCCGGGCCGCCGTCCGAATTGCTGAGGTGGGGCGGGCCGCCGTGCCCGCCGCTCCCGTAGCGAATGTTATCCTCGATCGAAGTAGAAAAAAGCGACTCATTCTGAAATACAAATCCCACGCGCGCGCGAATCGTATCGGGCGCGACACTCCGCGAATCGACGCCGTCAAATTCGATCGTTCCCGCCGACGGTTCGATGAAGCGCGGGATCGAATGGATCAGCGTAGTCTTGCCGCATCCGCTCGGACCCGCCAGCGCGACCATCTCGCCCGCGCGCATCGACATCGTGACGCCGCTCAGCACCGTGGTCGCGCCGTAGCCGATCGCGACGCCATTGAATTCCAACTTGCCGATGCGCAGGCCCAGTCCATCGCCGCGTCCGTCGCTCACCGGCTCCGCCAGATTGTCGAGAACGCTATGCACCCGCCTCAATCCCGCGACCGACGCCTGTATCGAGGCCCACGTGCTGCCGATAATCGACATCGGATTCGCCAGCATCGAGCCGTAACCCGCGAGCAGCACGATGTCGCCGAGCGTCATGCGTCCCGCGATCACCTGCATCATCAGGTAATAGAGGCTGTAGCCGACCAGCGCGCATCCCACCGGCGCGATCACGATCACCATCACGAACAGAATCGCGAGCATCCGCAGCGTCGAGCGGAAAGACTGCCAGCTAGCGGCGTCCACCACCGCGGTCTCGCGCGATTCCTGTCCGAACGCCTTGATCAGCTGGACCTGCGCGACGCGCTCCTCGAACGCCGCCATCACGTCGCTGCCGCTTTCGCGCATCGACTGGCTCTGATCGCGTATCGCGCGTCCAAAAATACTGCTGCCGATTGCGACAACCGGCAGAAACAAGATCGCGACGACGATGATCACCGGCTCATTGCTGAACTGTATCGACAGCACGATGATCGCCATCACGAACATGAACACCGACATGATCGGTGCGAGCACGCCGCGATAAAACACCGGGCCGATCGACGCGCTGTCGTACATCACGCGGAAAACCGCGTCGCCGATTTTCTGATCGGCGTAGAGCGCCAGCGGCGATCGCAAAAATCGCTCGTAGATCGCAGTCCGCAGCGACTGGTTCATTCTTTGCGTGAGATCGATCGTGACGCGCGATTCGAGATAGCCAAAAAGCCCGTTCCACAAGCTGCCGCCCTCGTTGGCGTCGTTCGCCGTGATGCCCGCCTGGTCGAGTCCGCCGCTGTTGACGTTAGTGCCGAGTGATTGCGCCTCGCCATGAACCATTCCGATCAAAATCACCGTCAGCACGAGAAACATCGACACGGCAAGCAGAATCGCGGTGCGGCTGCTGCCGGTCATCGGCGTCAAAATGGCGCCGGGGATGCCGGTCAGCGGGTGGCCGTCGATTACATTGTCGATCACGATTTTCAGCGGCCACGGCGTCATCAGAAAAAAAGTCAGCGAGACGAAAACCAGCACGCACTTGATCGCGACCAGCCGCCGATAGCGGCTGACGTAGGGCCAGCTCTTGACCAGCAACTGCCACGCCTCGCGCCACGTGAGCGGCGCGTGTTCGTCGGCATAAAGTAGATTCGCGCGCGAGTCGCGCGGCGCGGCGCCATCAGGCATTGCTCACCTCGCGAATCGGCACGTCGTCGAGCGCAGATCCATTCGCCGCGACCAGCCGGCCGGCGGCCAGTTGGTAGATCCGATCGGCGCGAGACGCCGTGGTGCGCCGATGCGTCGCGAGAATCACCATCCGATCTGGCGCCGCGTTCACCCACTCGCGCAGACCGTTCATCACCGCCTCTTCGGTGGCGACATCGAGCGACGAGGTCGGTTCGTCGAGCAGCAGAATCGGGGCGTTACGCAAAATCGCACGCGCAAGTCCGATCCGCTGCGCCTGCCCTGTTGAAAGCTTCGATCCCTTTTCGCCGAGCATCGTGTCGAGACCCGCCGGCAGCGAGCGAACGAAATCGCCGAGACCGGCGCGATGAATCGCTTCAGCAACTTCGGCCGTCGACGCGTTCGGACGTCCGTATGCGACATTGTCGCGAATGGTCGCAGTGAAGAGCGGATTCTCCTGCAGCGCGACAGAAAGCTTGCCGCGCCACGCCGCAAGATCGAAGCCGGCAATCGATTCGCCGTCGATCAGAATGCGCCCCGCCGACGGATCGAAGAATCTCACGATGAGCGAAATGATCGTGCTCTTGCCGGATCCGCTCGAACCGGCGATCGCAGTGATCTCACCGACGCGTGCCTCGAGAATCACGCCATCGAGCACCGGCGTGCGCGGGTCGTAACCAAAACTCACGTCCTCGAAAGTTATCGCCGCCGCAGATTGTGGCGGGATCGCATGACCGCTGGCGACGCTTTGCTCGGGCGTTTGAGCGAGCATCTCGAGCACCCGCGAAATTGCGACCACCACGTCCTGCATGCTGCCCCACTGGTCGGTAATGTTCCTCGCCCGCTTGCTCACGTTGGAAACCAGCGACACCGACCCCTGGAACAGTCCCAACGAAACCGCGACGTGCGCGAGTCCCGCTGTTCCGCCGCGAAGCACCTCCGTCGCGCCGACGTACATCGCAGCGACATAAGCCAGACCGCGAACCGTGTTAGTGATGACGCGGTATCGCGCGAGCATCAAGCGTGCACGACGCCCGGCAATAAACGCGTCCCAGTTGTCGTGCGCGTAGTTCTCCGCTTCGCGAGCTTCGGTGCCGAAAGCTTTTACGGTCCTGATCGACGCGAGCGTCTCTTCGATGCGTGTGGTCGCGAGCGCCGTTGCTTCGCGCTCGCCAATGAAAGCCGTGCGCAACGAATCGGCATACATCCACGCCAGTACGAAGTTCGCAGGCATCAGCAGAATGACGATCAGCGCCATCCGGTAGTCGAAGAAGAGCAGGTAAAGGATCGAGCCGATCGCGACCGGGAAGAAAATCAGCGGCTGAACGATCAGGCCGTCGATGACATTCGGAATCGCGGCGGAGTCCTGGAACATCCGGAAAATCGCGTCGCCGATTTTCTCCTCGGAATGAAACCGGACGCTCAGTTCCTGCATCCGCGTGTAGAGATTCACCCGGAACAGATTGCTGATGCGCTGCAAAATCCAAACCGCGTAGCCGAGGAGAAATCCGATAGCGACCAAACCCACCATCGCGACGACGCCGCCGACGACGCACGCGTGAATTAATACCGTGCGCCGATCGGCATTTAGCGGAACACGGAGCATCCACGCCTGCGCCGGCTTCAGCGCGTCGCCATGACCCACGACGTCGAAAAAAACACGCACCAGGTTGAGTCCGATCAGACCGCCGATGAGTGTCGGCAGCGTCAGCAGGAACAGGTACACGAGATGGCGTCGGTACGGACGGATGAACGGCCACGCGCGCGCGACCAGCCGGAACACGTCGCGCGAACGAAGTCGGCGAGCCTCGGGAAATGCCAGTATGCTGGGAGCCGGCGGCGGTACGATTATTGGCTCAGCTTTCAATCGAATCGCATCGACTCACTTGACGGGAGTGGCGCCCGCCGCGGCTAGTATCTGGTCTTCGAGCGCGAATTTCGATTTGCATGCGACCGTGTTCTGATTGCCGCCGAGCGCGTAGCGACCGACGAAATCCGCTGACACGGTCGCGAGCGTCGAATGCGCCGTCGTCTTCGAAAGTTTGACGGTCACCGTCACTGTCCCGTCCTGCAACTTGTAGATCATCTCAACCGGCCCAGTCTCGCAGAACGCCCAGTTGCGCCACGTCAGGTCGTCCAGCGCGGTTTGCTTCGCAACCAGAGTGTGATCGCGCTCATCGGCGCTGACGAGCGTGAAGTGGCTCATCGACGCGTCGGTAAAATATTTCTTGAGGGTGTGGAAGACCTCTCCCTCGGGCCTTTGTATCTCCTGAACGCGAGGCACGATGCGCGGCGTGTCGATTGCGAAGGCGGGCGCGAGGGCGAATAGCAGCAACAGGATTACTATCGATGCGGCGCGAAGTTTCATGACTCCTCCTTGGCAAGAGTTTGAGGGTTGAGAGTCTGAGTGGATCATAACGGCCCGCGAACCGGCGGGTAAAGCTACCGGCGCAGCACCGTTCGATGGTAACGTCGCGGCGGAAACATCAAAGGAGACACTATGCCCGCGCTTATCTTCGAAAAACGGAATCACGTTGCGTACCTCACGCTCAACCGCGTCGAGGTTCACAATTCGCTGAATCCCGAGATGCTCGTCAGCCTCGCGGCGGCGTGGAAAGAGATCGAGAGCGACGATGCGATTCGCGCGACTATCGTCACCGGTGCGGGCAAGGTCGCATTTTCGGCCGGCGCCGACCTCGGCAAGCTGATCCCGCTGTTCACAGGCGCGCGCAAGCCCGAGGACGAATGGGATACCAAGCTGCTCGCAGATCGGAAGATCGGCGACATCGCATTGCTGCGCGGGTACGACATGGACAAGCCGGTGATTTCGGCAGTCAACGGTTTTTGCATAGCGGGCGGAATGGAATTCATCCAGGGCACTGATCTTCGCGTCGCGTCAGAGAACGCCAGCTTCGGTTTGCAGGAAGTGAAATGGGCGATCATCCCCGCGGCCGGTTCGCTGGCGCGCCTGCAGCGTCAGATCCCGTACTGCAAGGCGATGGAAATCCTGCTGACCGGCAATCGCATCGACGCGCAAGAAGCGTGGCGCCTCGGACTCGTCAACTATGTAGTGCCGCAAGATCAATTGATTGCAAAGGCCGAGGAACTCGCATCAACGATCGCGCAGAACGGTCCGCTCGCGGTGCGAAAGATCAAAGAAGCAGTACGCCGAACGTCCGGCCGCCCCTATGAGGAAGCATTCAAAATCGAAAATGAGATCGCGCGCGAAGTGATGAAGTCCGAGGACGCTAGGGAAGGCCCCCGCTCCTTTATGGAAAAGCGCAAGCCCAACTACAAGGGCCGCTAGCCGCGCTTTTCTCTTTCCCCTTTCCCGAAGACGGGACAGGCAGCGTCCTCGCCATTTTGCGATTTCCTATCACTAAGGTGCAGGGCTTAGCCCTGCCCAAGGAGGTGCGGAACCCACGGCGGATTCCGCATTAAATAAAGTGATTTACCCTTCCCCTCAACTCGCGACCGCCGTGACGTTCTGCCCTTCCTTAATCGTCGCCGCCGGCACCACGATCACAGTCTCGCCGCCGCTCAGTCCCTGTTTGACCTCGACCCCGTCCTGAAACTCGCGCCCGACTGTGATCGCCACCTGATGCGCCGTATCGCCGCGCACGACCCACACCGAATTCGCTGCGCCCTCGGTCACGATCGCCTTCTTCGGCACCAGCACCATCGGCGCCGCCGCGGTCTGCGTCACGATCGATTGGAACGTAACCTTGGCGCTCATTTCCGGCTTGATAATTTTCAAATCCGGCTGCAGGATTCGTACCTCTACCTTGACCGTCCCTTTCTGCCGGTCGGCCTCCGGATAAATCTTCACCACCTCCGCCGGAAACGGATTGTCGGGATACGCGTCCGGGATCACCGTCGCCGGCGTCCCCATCTTGACCTTCGCGATATCGCTCTCGTTGATATCGACCTCGCAGCGCATGTCGCTAAGGTCCGCCAGTTGTGCGATATCGGTGGCGCCGCCGCCGCCCGGGCTTTGGCCGAAGGCTGTGATCGTGTCGCCCAGTTCGCGATACTTCTGCAGCACCACGCCGTTGATTGGCGACCTGATCACAGTCTGAGTCACGTTGAATTTTGCAAAATCGATCGCGCCGACTGCCTTGGCGAGCTCCGCCTCCGCCACCGCGAGCTGATTCTCCGCGTCGTCGAGCGAGTCTTTCGATTGCACGTTTTGCCGGTAAAGCTCCCGCAGCCTCTCGGCGCGCGCCTTCTTCAGCCTGACGTTAGCCAGTGACAAATCGCGATCCGCATACGCCTGCCTCAGCTGCGCCTGGTAATCGCGATCGTCGATTCGCACCAGCACGTCGCCAACCTTGACCTGCTGCCCTTCCTCGATCGGCTCCGCGACAATCTGCCCGAGTATCTTGGTGCCGATCACGATGTACTTGTGCCGCGTGATTATGTACCCGCTACCGGTCAGAACCGTCCCCGCTTGTCCGGCCTGCTTGACGCTGACGATTGCGGTTTGCACTTCCGGCGGCCGACCGAGAGTCTTCTGATAGACGACGTACCCCGCAATCCCAACGACCGCGAGAATCGTGATCGTGATCGCAACCGGAATCCACCGGCTCGGGCGCTTCGGCTGCGCGGCGCGCGCAATCCTCAGCGACTCGAGCTCGCGAATATTCGGTCCCTTGGGCGCTTCGGTTGACAAGGTCAAACGCTCCTCAATGCATCCACTACCGGCATTTTCATCGCCTGCCGCGCGGGAAGCCAGCCGCCGACCATACCCATCACGGCGGCAAAAATCAGCGCCTCGATCACGATTGCAAAGGTCACGCGAAAGCTGAATGCGAGCGTCGAGAACGTGACGAAGTTGCCAAAGGTCGTCGTCAGCCCGTTAATTGGCATCGCTAAAACGATTCCGACGGCGCCCGCCGCCACCGCCAGCACCAGAGATTCGAGCAGGAACGACGTCATCACCGCGATCGGCGCGAAGCCGAGCGCGCGCAACGTCCCAATCTCGGTGGTCCGCGACGAGACCGCCGCGTACATCGTATTCATCGCGCCAAAAATCGCGCCCACCGCCATGATCACCGCGACGATCATCCCGAGCACCCGCATCTGATTCGCGACCACCGCCTGGTCCTTGTAGTAGTCTGCTTCAGTCTCCGCTTGCAGGTTGATTCGAGGATCGTCGGCCAGCCGATGGATCAGCGCGTCAGCGTCCGCCCCCGGCGCGAGCTTCAATCGGACATCGGCATAGTATGCGCCACGCTGCGCATCGTCCTGCACATTATGAATATCGCCCCACACCTCGGACTCGAACGATCCGCCGTCGGCCGCCATTATCCCGACCACTTTCCAGTTGCCGCGCCCGAAGCGCAGCGTCGATCCAAGCTGCATATTCGCGTAATGCCCCTGCAAGCCTTTCCCGACCACCACCTCATTAACCGAAGGATTGAACATGCGCCCTTCGACAATCTTCACTTTCGGATGAACTTTCAGCGCGATCGGCAGCACTCCACGGACAACTATATTGTCACGGCCACCACCCACGCGTTCCATCAAAGCCTGCACCGGTAATTCCGGCGATGCGTCCACAGTCCCATCAGGCTCCCGCCGAATCTGCGGCAAGAACTTCATAGCATCGAACTGATCAAGCTGAATCGCCGAGTAAGTCTCAGTGGTAGCCCCCTTACGCAGCACGATAACATTATCCGGATCCCCAGTATCTGAAATAGCCGAATTCAACCCCGCGACTAATGCCATCACAATGACGAACACACAAACAACAAGCGCAATCCCACCCCCAGTCATAGCAGTAGAAACCCGCCGAACCAGCAAAGACCGAACATTATATTTCAGCGGTATCGCCATCTAACTCCAAACCTCCTGTTCCACTTCCCACCATGGGAAGGGGTTAGGGGTTAGGTCGCCGATCAAACTCCTACCTCCGGTCCCCCTTCCCGCGCGGGAAGGGGTTAGGGGTTAGGTTCCTTCTCCTCACGCGACCGTCCTCAACGCATCCACAATATTCCTGCGCGCCGCCGAACTCGCCGGCACCATCGCGCTGAACAGTCCTATCAATGCGGACGCGACCAGCGTCTCAACCAACACCGTCGGCGGCATCCGAATTGTCCCAAGCGGTCCACCTACATTGCCGATGGAAAAAACCTTCAACAGGATAAACGCTGCGCCACATCCTATAACCCCGCCGATAAGTCCTATCAGCACTGACTCGGTGAGAAGCAGCGACAAAATCGTGCGCGACGGAAATCCCATCGACCTCATCACCGCAATCTCACCGCGCCGCTCGCGAATCGACATCGCCGCCGTATTCGCCGCCACCAGTCCTATCGTCAGCACCACGATAAAACCAAGCAGCTCCGCCATCCTGAAAAACATGCGGTACTGGTCAAGGAAGCCGCCGATAAACGCCGCCTCCGACTCCGACAAGGTCTCCGCCGACGAATTGGCAAAGCCTTCGTCGATAGTTGCAATCACTTGCGGCACACTCTCCGGCTTATCCACCTTGATCCACATGTTATCGACGATACCGGGCCGTCCGGCCGCTTCTTCCAGGTAGTCGCGCCTGAACAGCAAAAAATTCGGCGGCGCCTTGCCGCCAATCGTGCCAACTATTTGCAGTGTCACGTTGAACGGATAGAGCGTCCCGCGCAGCTGAATTTGCTGCCCAAGATGGAGATGAAAGCGCTTCATCGTCTCTTCGCCGACCAGCGCCGCGGTACGAATCTTCTTGAACTGTTCGAACTGCTCGGGGCTTATCCCCCAGTCAGGCCACATCTTATCGACATCGGCGGGATCCGCCGCCAGATTGGGAAACTGATCGGAGACTTCGTGATAGACGCCGCCAAACCAGCTCTCCGGCACTACCACCTCGACATGCGGCAACGTAGCGACCCGCTGCTTGTAGGCAATCGGAATCGAGTAAGCCAGCCCAGCCTTGTTATGCATCGCAATCCGAGTGGACGAAGCCGTATTACCCAATATCTGGTCGGCAACAGTAGGCACACTAACCAGCGCCGAGAAAATAAACAGCGAAACCGCAATCGACAGCACAGTCAAAAAAGTCCGCCGCTTACTCCTAACCAGATTCTTAAAAACCAGCGCCGCATACTTCATCGCCAACTCCTATCTGACCCCCCTTTACCTTTCTAACAGGGACGAAGTCCCGCATCTTTTCTTATCACTGGGTGCAGGGGTCACCCCTGCCGCCCGCCGCGCAGGCGATTATTCTCTTACTGCTTTCTCACGCATGCGCCGCTTCCGCGGGCGCGCCTCTCTTCCCAGGCTCAACCCCGGCCAACACTCCCTTATCCAGCCGATAAACTGTATCGACATATCTCTCCGCGCGCGGGTCATGCGTAACCATCACGATCGTCTTCTGAAACTGCCGATTCATATCCACCAGCAGTCCCAAAATTTCCTCAGCCGACTTGGCATCGAGATCACCGGTAGGCTCATCAGCCACGATAATCGTCGGATCCGCCACGATCGCACGCGCAATGGCAACCCGCTGCTCCTGCCCGCCCGATAGTTGGCGCGGATAATGGTCCATTCGATCCGCCAGCCCCACCACCTTGAGTGCCGTCTCGACATGCGCTCGCCGATCGGCCTTGTTCAGACTGGTCAGCAGCAGTGGCAGCTCGACATTCTCAAACGCCGTCAGCACCGGAATTAAATTGTAGAACTGGAACACCAGCCCGATATGCCGCGCGCGCCAGCCCGCCAGGTCGCGCTCCTTCATCCCGGTTATTTCCTCGCCGCCGACCGCGACCCGGCCCGTGCTAGCATGATCGATTCCCGCGATCAGGTTGAGCATCGTCGTTTTACCCGATCCCGACGGCCCCATGATCGCGACGAAGCGCCCGACCGGAATCTGCACGGTAACGTCGTCGAGCGCGCGCACCTCGAACTCATCGCGCTTGTAAATCCGAGTCACATGCTCAAGATCAATCGCAAACTTTTCGTCCATATGCTCTCCCTCTTTTTTACCGTCTACACCAAGAACGCCAGGATCCAACATTCCTAATAATCCGGTTCCCCTTCCCACTATGGGAAGGGGTTAGGGGTTAGGTTGCCGATTATCGCCGCGTCGCTTCTGTAGCTCGCGTTTTTTGTATCTCCCGCTTCAACTGCGCACACAGCCGCCCCAGCACCCGCGCCTTGGCCGCAGTAATCTCGCATCCAAGCTCAATCACGAATCGTCGCACCGCGCTCGCGCCCGCGCGCCGCATCTCGGCCACCATCCCGGCCAGAATCGCGGTGCGCTCTTCATCGTCGCGCCGCGATCGCTCCATATGCTCGAGCGCAATCTCCGGCTCGCGGTCCGCGAAATAAATCTTCACCTGCGACTCGTCGAACACGAACAGCGGCTGCGCCGGCTCGCGCAACATCTTCATAAAATGCGCCCGGCCGCGCGGCGTAATCGCATAAACCTTCCGCGCCCGCCGCCCGCGCCGCTCGGTCCGCAGCTTGACCAGTCCATCGCGCGCCAATTTCTTCAGCGCCGGATATATCGATCCATCGCTCACGCGATAGAAAAACCCGACCGGGTCCTGGAACCGCTGCTTCAAGTCGTAGCCAGTTGCTTCCGCCTCCATCAGGAAGCCGAGAATCGGAAACTTCACATCCATCCGCGGCGGCGTTTTGTCGAACTCGAGCGCCGACTTGGCCGGAAACAACTGCGCACCGGGACGATAGCCGCGCGTTCCGTTCACTCCCGATGTTAACGACACCTCATGCATATCTATCGAGCCAATAGCTCGACTTGAGCTATGTGTCAACAAGCAAGGAAGGAATCAAGATGCAACAATCCGGCTGCGGATCACTCGTGCAAGATTGCTGTGCCCCGCAAGCGGCTGCACTCGTCCGCCAATCGCCGCCAACTCGCGCATCCGCTCAGGCTCAGGCTCGCTGCCAAACACCACGTCCCAGATGCGCGTGGTAACGCCGAAAATCGCGTCCGGCTCCTTCAGATGATGCGCCAGATGCCGCGCGCGCAACCGCGCCTCAGCCGCGCATGACGGCGTCGCGAAATGAATCCGGTAGTGCAAAAGCTCGTACCCGGCGAATCCAGTGACGATTCCCAAGAGAAAGATCATTCCGGGCGCCATCCCGAAAATCGCCAATAAGACCAGGATCACGAGGCCGGTCGGAATCCACGCACGCATCGCGAACACCGCCCGCGGATCTACGTGATGCTCATTGTGAAGCGCGGTCACGAACGTGCGATGCGAATGAGCCAGCACGCCGTGGATGACATATTCAACCAACGTCCAGGCAAACAGCCCGGCTACAAAAACCAAAAACATTACCACATTATGATCTTAGGATTGCGCCAGCGCGTAAGCAACGCAGCCCCCTGATTGCATCGCCCCCGACCGTTGCCTTCGAAGGCCAACTCGACGAATCTAGCAACATGATGAATGCCGAACAGCGCCGCGCCTTCGTCCGCGATCATCGCACCTGCATCTTCGCCTTTCAACGCAAATCCGGGCCGCCCTCGATGTCGGTGGTGTACTACACGACTCATGGCGACGATATTCTCATCGCCACCATGGCCGCGCGCGCCAAGGCCAAGGCCGTTCAACGCGTGGGCGAGGCGTCGATCTGCGTACTCGACGAAAAATGGCCGCTCACGTACTTGCAGCTCTATGGCCCGGCCCGTCTAGATTCCAACTTCGATCTTCTGGTCGATACGATGATCAAAGTCGGTGAGATCATGTCCGGCCAGCCGATCCCGAAAACGGCGCGGCCGTTCGTTGAGGAGATGGCCCGTCGCGAAGGCCGTGTATTGATTCGTCTGAGCCCGGAATGGACGGTTTACAGCCCTCCCGTACACCTCAACGCCGGCGACGACGCCAGCAAGATGCAACATGGTCTCGCCCAGCGCATGCCGTGGAAGGCGTAAATCAAAAAAAGGGCGAGGAGGAATTCTCCTCGCCCCGCCAGAAAAATTAGTCGCTGTCGTCTGATGCCCGATTCGACGATCCCGACGCGTTATAAGCCTCGTTCATGCTTATCGCGCGCTCTGCCGCTCGGAAATCCCGTTGCGCCTTGGTCTGGTCGCCATCGTTAAGCGCCTGCTCGCCTTCCTTCAGGAACGCCTGCGCCTCGCTCACGTCCTTGCCTTCACTCGCAGCCTGATCGATATCGCTCTTCACCTCAGACTTGGTCCGCGGACGCGACATCGCCGCCTGGAAGCTCTCCGACTGAGGTCCACCGAACGCACTCTGCTGTTCGGCACCCGGCACTTCCGCCTCCCAGATCTCGGCGTATCCCACTTCTACCGGGATACCCAGCGCAAGCTCTGCGGATCGGAAATCGTGACTCGCCTGATTCTGGTCGCCTCGATTCATCGCGTCTTTGCCCTTATCGAGATAGTGCTGCGCATCGCTCGTATTGCCACCATTCTTTCGCGCCTGCGCGATTGCATTTTCTACCATCGCCTGCTGCTGCAGCGGATTCTCACCGACGAAAGTAGGCTGATAGCTCTTGCCACCGGTCGCCATCCTGAGAATATGCTGCGCGATTCGGAAATCCCGTTGCGCGGCGGCGGTGTCGCCCTTGCCCCATTCCTCGCGCCCGTTTGCCGCATACGATTCGGCGTCGCTCAAATCGCGATCCAGCTTATGGATCTGGCGTCCGATATTGCTCTCCTGCTCCGACATGCTCATCGAAGAAGGTGTCGCCGAAGGAGTCGTCGCATTTGCCTCACCCGGCGTGAGGTCTTTGTTCAAATCTTGAGTTTCCTTCGACAGGCCCTTGTTGATGTCTTGAGCTTCGGTCGCGCTCTCATTGTCGCTTTGAGAATTTGACGCGGGAGTCATCGAACTGGCCCCGCTTGCATTCGTAACCGTGGTCGTACTGTCTGAATTTGTGTTCCCCGTCGATGGATTCGTGCTTTCGAAGGTCTGCGCCAAGGCGGGACTAAACGTTCCGAGCGTCAGCACCAACCCGGCAATAACCAAAAACCTCGTCATATTCATTTCGGCACACCTCTTTCGTGTAAAAGCTGCAAGATTAGGCGGATCGATAGGCCGGCGATTCGATCGGGAGGCGATCGGCAAATCTGGTACATAGGATCACCGAGCTGAAAATGCTTTCCCGAAACCGAAGCAATTTTTGATCCGATTTTTTCTCGGTGAGTCACCGAGCAGACTTCGATCTCGCAGCGCGACTCAGGGAAAATTTTCAGGATCGCGACATTCTGATCCACGCCACTGTCCGTTCAACGACGGAGTCTAAAAAATATGCAGGCGGCAAATGCGGGGAACGAGAGAAGGCCGAAAGGCGCGCTGTCGAGTCGTACGCAACATCGGTCTTGACACCCTATTAAAGGATTGGAATACTCCAGTCCTCTAGCAGCGAGAGGAGGCCCAAAAACATGTTCGACACAGCCAATCCGTATTTGACCGGCAACTATGCACCGTGGCGCGAGGAAGGCGACGCGTTCGATCTCGAGATTGAAGGTGAGCTGCCGCGCGAGCTCAACGGCAGTCTCTACCGAATCGGGCCGAACCCGCACTTCAAGCCGCTTGGCCGCTACCATTGGTTCGACGGCGACGGGATGGTTCATGCGTTCATCCTGCGCGACGGCCGCGCCGCCTATCGCAATCGCTACGTCCGCACCGACGGCCTCAAGGCTGAGATGAAACAGGGGAAGGCGCTGTTCGGCGGATTGCTCGAGCAGCCGCGCGAAGTCGCGCAGGATCTGCCGCCATTCAAGAACGCTGCCAACACCAACATCATCGGATACGCCGACCGCCTGCTCGCGCTGTTCGAAGCCGCGTCGCCGCACGAGCTCAAGCCCGAGACGCTCGAGACGATCGGCCTGTTCAATTTCGGCGGCAAGCTGAACGGCCCCGTCACGGCGCATCCGAAGTTCGATCCCGTCACCGGCGACCTGCTGTTCTTCGGCTATCAGCCGTTCCCGCCGTACGTGACGTGGTATCGCGCGAGTCGCGACGGCAAGCTCCTCGAGTCGCGGCCAATCGACACCGGACTGCCGGTGATGATGCACGATTTTATTGCGACCGATGACTACGCCATCTTTTTCGTCTGCCCGTCCGTCTTCCATCTCGAAAACGCGCCGGCGGGAAAGCCGATCTTCGTTTGGGAGCCGCAGCATGGAACTAAAATCGGCGTGATGAACCGCAAGACCGGCGATATGAAATGGTTCCAGGACGAGGCCTTCTTCGTTTTCCACTTCCTGAATGCGTACGAAGAAAACGGCTCCTTGATTGTCGATGGATGCCGAATGGAGTCGCTCGACATGTCGGCAACTCGTTCGGCGGCAAGCCGGCGATGCCGTGGCGCTGGAATCTGAATCTGAAGGACGGCTCGATGCGCCAGCAACAAGTCGACGACGTCGCCTCGGAGTTCCCGCGCTTCGACGAACGCCTCGCCGGCCGCAAGCATCGCTACGGCTACTTCGCCGGCGGCGACATTATCTCTCCCGAACATGAGACCAGCTTCCAGGCTCTGCTCAAGCGCGACTACCAGACCGACAAGCTGGAAGTTCACGAGCTCGGGAAAAATTTCGCGCCCGGTGAGCCGGTGTTCGTGCCGCGCAACCGCAACTCGTCCGAGGACGACGGCTGGGTGCTCGCGGTCTGGTACGACGAGGCGCTCAATCGCAGCGAGCTGGTCGTACTCGACGCGCAAAACTTCGCGGGCGCGCCGGTCGCAAGGATCAAATTGCAGCATCGCGTGCCGTGGGGCTTTCACGGCAACTGGGTGCCCGCGCAATGAAGAAGGCAGCGCGTCCGCGACCAGCGCCAATTCGCGAAGGTCCGAATGACGGGCTTGGCTACCTGCGGTTTCCCACGAAAAAAGCGTCGCTCGATCTCGCGCTACTCGGATTGATCGCGGAAGTGCCCGGGGTGTCGGGCTACGACATCATGAAGATCTTCGACCTGTCGATGGCGCATTACTGGCACGCGCATCCGACGCAGATCTATCCGACGCTCGATCGGATGGAGGAGTTCGGGCTGATCAAGCGGCGCAACGTCGTGCAGCGCAACCGCCCCAACAAGCGCCTCTACACTATCACGTCCTCGGGCGAGCGCATTCTGATCGAATGGCTCGAGAGTCCGTTCGAGGGAATCAACCTGAAGCATCCGCCGCTGTTGCGATGCCGCTTTCTCGGCAATCTCGGCGCGGATGGCGCGATCGCAGTTCTCAAAGAAGAGCAAAGGTCGTGGGCGATTCATCTGAAGCGTTACCGCGAGCTCGAGAAAACCTATTTCGCCGACGGCAAGGGCTACCGCGACGTGAACGCGATGTTCTCGATGTTCACGCTGAAGCGCGGGATCGATTGGATGAGCGAGAACATCCGCTGGTGCGAATGGGCAATCGCCGAGGTCGAACGCAATCGCGCACTGTTCCCAGCGGAGACCATGAAGGCAAGAAAATCGGCGTAACCTTTTCGCGAAGGCGCGGGTTCTGTACATAGAGGCTGATGTGTCCGCTCGTGCTGCATCCTTATACGCGACGCGCTCTGTTGCGCCGGAGTGCGACGTGAAGGCGCGGACTGCGGCGAAGATCGATCGCGATTGCTCGGCCGAGCGGGCTCTGATCGAGGCGGCGCAGCGTGACCGTGGGCGCTTCGCCGATTTGTACGAGGCTAACTTTGAACGCGTCTATGCCTATGTCGTTCGGCGCGTGCGCGATCGCGACGAAGCGCAGGATATTACCTCCGATGTTTTCCATCTCGCGCTGAAAAGTCTGCCGCGATTCGAATGGCGCGGGGTGCCTTTCGCGGCCTGGCTTTACAGAATTGCTGCCAACGAAATTGCCGATCGATCGAAGAGCATCGCCAGGCGCCGCGCCTTTTTTCTTTTTCAGGAAAGCGATGCTGGCGTTGAAGATGCGACTAGCATCGACGACGCCGACCGGCGGGGGCGGTTGTTCAAGCTGGTCGAGCGGCTGCCGCGGGATCAATCGCGGGTGATCGTGATGCGGTTTGCGGAGGATAAATCGATTCGCGAAATCGCGACTGCGCTCGGACGCTCCGAGGGCAGCGTCAAGCAGCTTCAATTCCGCGCCATGCAGAATCTGCGGGTGCGGCTGGGTGATACGAATGGCTAAGGGGAAACTAATCGAACAATTGGACCATGCGGTGGAGGCGATCATGGCGAAGCCCGACGCGTCGCTGCCCACCTCCGATCCGCGGCTGGCGGCGATTCTGCGGATCGCAGGCGAGTTGCGGGATTTGCCGCGCGCGGATTTCCGCAATCGCCTGAAGGCGGACCTCGCCGCGCAGTCGACGCAACTCGAATCGGTGGGCGGCAAGCCGCTGTTCACTCACGAGGATATCGAAGAGCGTCTGAAGCAGTTGGAGGATCAGCCGGACTTTATCGTGCATGACGTGCGCGCCGCGTTGAGCGACCTGCCTGACATGTCGATGCGCTTTCTCGACTCGATGAACGAACATCATCTGCTGATAGTTTCGCGCGGCGACAAGCGTACCCATTGGGAGCGCCATCTCGGCGGCGACGAGTTGATCTACGTGATGGACGGCGAGACCGATATCGTCACGTTGACCGACGGCGGTCCGGTCGAGTCCACGATTCACGCGGGCTCGATGTTCATCTGTCCGGAAGGATTGTGGCATCGCCTGACGCCGCGGCCGTTCGTCTCGGCGCTTTACCTGACCCCTCGGCGTACCGAAGGCTCGGCGACCAAGGATCCGCGGCCGAAGAACGAGCGCATCGCGCGGCGCCAGGTGCGCAGGAGTACAGCCGCCAAGCTGCAAGAACACGATCTGCGCGCCGCGCTGCGCGAGGTCCCGCATCTCAATATCACGGCCGACACGACCGGCGAGGATGCCAACGCTGCGGTTCGCAACGTCGCGAAAATCGGGAATCTTACCTTCGGCGTGATGAGCTACACCGGCCAGACGCCGTGGGAGCGGCATCCTGACGGCGACGAGCTGCTGCTGGCGCTCGACGGCGAGCTAGAGATCACAACCCTGACCGACGACGGGCCGGTGACGCGGAAACTTCGCGCGGGCGAGGCTTTCGTCTGTCCGCAAGGCTTGTGGCATCGGCAGTTCGCCGAGAAATCGGTGTCGATGCTGTATGGAACTCCGATCGCTAACGGCGAGTTTTCCGAGGCCGACGATCCTCGAGTCGTAGTCGAGAAAGTTGCGCCGCCGACTGCGACGGTTTCGCGCAGTATCATGCCGTTCTTGTATATCGAGGGCGCAGCTCGCGCGGTGGAATTTTACAAGAGCGTGTTTGGCGCGACGGTGCTGATGCGCGACGAGGAGCCGAGCGGAATCGTCAGTCACGCGATGCTCAAGCTGGGCGACACCACGGTCATGCTTTCAGATCCGGGTTCGCGAGACGTGAAGCAGAATGACGTGCATGGCTTGTCGCGCCCGCCGCGTTCGTACGGCGGCTCGCCGGTGCACATGTACATCTATGTTGCCGATACCGACGACGTTGTCCGACGCGCAGTCGCGGCCGGCGCGAAGATCATCGATGAGGTCGAGGACAAGGACTGGGGCGACCGCTGCGGCGGAATCGAAGATCCATACGGTCACGTCTGGTTCGTCGGAACCCCGCTAAAGGATGTGCCGCGGAAGGCCTGAGGACGACGCGTTGAGGACTGAGACAGATTCCTCTTCTTGCCCTCTCCATTCTACCTCTCCTGTAAGGCAGAGGATCGAAGGTGAGGGTCCTGATCTCGCGCGCGCGTTTGGCGCGCGATCCAAGATTCTGTCTCTGTTCCGGGAACGCGCCAGGATTGCGAACGATGCGAAGGAACTAACCCCTAACCCCTTCCCTCGAGAGAAGGGGAACAATCGCACGCAGGAGGGAGCAATCAAATCACGATGAAAATTTCCCGCATCATCACCATCATACTGGTAGCGCTCTTTCTCATCGCAGTCGCGCGGCTCGCACGCCTTGAGAATGGCGGCCCGCGGCATGAGTTCGTGATGTTGCCGGGGGATGAGCCGGCGACGATGTATCTGCCGGGGCCTGGCGATCCGTTTTACACGCAATTCCCCAAACCGGTGGCGGAGCGTCCGCCGGCGGTCGTTCTGATTCACGGCTTCAGCGGCGATCGCAGACTGATGAGCACGCTCGCGCGGCGCCTCGCCGAGAATGGTTACGCCGTGCTCGCGATCGACGTCAACGGTCACGGCGAGAATCGAAATCCGTTCAATGGCGGTATCGCCGAAAACGATGCCCTGCGTGACGACGTGAAAAAGGCAGTCGATTATCTCCGCAGCAGTGACCTGGTCGATGGATCGCGAATCGTCGTGATGGGGCATTCGATGGGCGCGGGTGCGGCGCTCGACTACGCGACGCACGATCCCAATCTCAAGGGCGCGGTGATGATTTCCGGCGGATGGACCCTCGGTCCGGAACGTCCGAAGGACGCGCTGTTCATTTTTGCACAGAACGATCCCGACGAGCCGATCCAGCAAACCTCGATCGCGCTCGCCACGCATCTGGCGAACCTGCCGAAGATCGAACTCGGTAAGAGCTACGGCGATTTCGCGCAAGGCAACGCGGTCGAAGCGATCCGCATTCCGGGCGTCAATCACGTAACGATCACGTCGTCCCCGGAAGCCGCCACTACGATCGTAAAATGGCTCGACAGTACCTTCGGCACCGCGCGTACCGGTGCGATCGATCTCAAGGATCCCCGTCGCGGCGCCGCGCGCTTCGCACTGTTGCTGTTTGTGCTCCTGCTGGTTCCGCTTGGACGCATTTGCGGTTCGATGGCGCCCAGTTGGGCTGAAGAGCGGCCGGGACCGCCCGTATGGATGGGGTTGCTGATAGTGGGCGGCGCGCTGCTGGCGTCGATGCCGTTTGCGGCTGAGGATCCGGCGTCGTTCGTGCCGCTGGTTATCGGCAGTATCCAAATCTCATGGTACCTGGTCGCCGGACTTATCGTCGTGGGCGCGATTGCGCTGTCACATCCGCTCGAGTGGTACCGAATCCGCGAAGGTGCGGGCGCTGCGATGATTGGCGGCGCGCTGGGATTCTCGGTCGCGTACGTGTGCCAAGTCGCGATGTCACCACTGTTGCATCACCTGTCGCTATCGGCCGAGCGTTTGACGGCGATGGCGATGGGCGCGGTCCTGATGTTTCCGTTCTGGATCGGCTTCGAGTTGCTGGTGCGGCGCGGCGGACTGGCGATGTCGACGATGTGGGCGTCGCTCGGCCGCATCCTGATCCTGGTGATGATGGTGGTTGGCATAACGCTGAATGTGCTGCCCGGAGTTCTGATGCTGATACTGCCAATCATCGTATTTGCGTTCGTGATGATCGAAATATTCTCGGCGTCGGCGTACAGCATGTCGCGCAACCTGGTTCTGATCGCGACGTTCGAAACCCTCTGGTGGGCCTGGATGCTCGCTGCGTCAAGCCCAATCACGTTCAAGTTTTAGTTTTTCGAGGAGATAGATCATGGCAGGCAAAATAGATCCAATTCCGGTCGGGCCGCGCGCGATCACCGCGTACCTGACGATCAAGGGCGCGGCAAAGGGAATCGAGTTCTACAAGAAAGCGTTCGGCGCGAAGGAGTTGATGTGCTGGACCGGCAAAGACGGCCGCGTCGGCCATGCCGAGATCGAAATCAGCGGAACCCCAGTGTTCCTGAGCGACGAGCATCCGGAGATGGGCATCGTCAGCCCCGCGACGCTCGGCGGCACGAGCGTCGGACTCCATCTGCTGGTCGAAGACGCCGACGCAACCTTCAAGCGCGCGGTCGCGGCAGGTGGAACCGCAGTCCGACCGATGGAAGACGAACCCTGGGGCCAAAAATCCGGCACCCTGCAAGACCCCTTTGGCCATCGCTGGTACGTAACCCAACGCACCGCTGAACTATCAGCCGACGAAATGGACAAAATCGGCAAGTCCGCCGGCTACAAAACGCTCAGATAATTTATGAACGCGATTGTCACCTTCCCGCGAGAGAAGGCTCTCCCAACATTCCGGTTCCCCTTCCCGCGCGGGAAGGGGTTAGGGGTTAGGTTCCTAATTTTTCACTCGCGCCAAAACCCTACGCTCATGCTAGGCTTACTCACGCAAACGCTCACTCCGCATTAATCCAACGAAACCCGTCGCACGCAGCGCGACGAAAGGAAAACAATCATGCTCGAAACTGGAAAACCCTTTGTCAATTTCAATCTTCAAAACCAGGACGGCAAGCAAATGAAGCTCGCCGATTTCGCCGGCAAGTGGCTGGTCGTGTACGTCTATCCCAAGGACGACACTCCCGGATGCACGATCCAGGGCAAGTCCTTCACCGCGAGCAAGGCCGATTTTGATGCCGCCAATATCAAGGTGGTCGGCGTCAGCGCCGACGACGTCGCGTCGCATAAGAACTTCGCCAACAAGTTCGCCTTCACGATCGATCTGCTCGCCGATACCAACCACGATCTGCTCAAGGCGGCCGGCGTCGGACAGACCGACTACAACGGCACCAAATATTGGAACCGCACCAGCTTCGTCATCGATCCCAAGGGCAACCTGCGCAAGGTTTACGAAAAAGTGAACCCGCAAGGCCATGAAAAGGTGCTGCTCGACGATATCAAGGCAATGCAGCAGGGTTAGCGTCGGGGCAGGATTCGGGCCTACATAGGCCGGGCTGGAACGTTTTGTTCTTGCCGTGAATTTTGATTTGATAGATCAGTTGGCAAGGCCCTGACCAGCCCGTTTGGACAATAATTACCTGAATTTCAGACGAGACCTTATCGTCCGATAACTAGATGGTCCGGTACTTGCCCTGCCTCATGACGCCAGAGTTTCAGTACATTCCAGGAGGAATGCATGGTTAAGAAGATCGCTGCCATAGCCGGCGGCGTTTTGATCGGCCTTGTGATTGCGTTTGCGCGCGTTGGCGCGTTCCCATTCTGGGGTTCCGATTCAGACGCTTCCAAAGCAGCGCCCCCCACTCAGCAGGCGCAAGCCAATCCGGTCGCACCGCTGCCCGCACCGCCGGTGCCTGGGGTTCATGTAGCTCCGCCGCCGGCGCCGGCTGAGCCCAACACCCCTGAGCCGGGCGAAAAAGTCGGCGTAATCTCCTCGTTCGCGCCGCTGGTCAAGAAGATGATTCCGGCGGTCGTGAGCGTCAACGTCGTGCAGGACGTGAAGGTGTCGGGGATGCCGTTTGGTCCGCAGGCCGGACCCGGCGGCGATGACAATGGCGGCGGCGATGACGACCCGGGCGCTCAAGGCGGCGGCGGAGATCAGGGAGGAGCCATGCCGCCCGGTGGCGGCGGTGGCGATCCATTCGATCAGTTGCGCCGCTACTTCGGACAAGGCGGTCAGCGCGAATACAAGCAACACGGACTGGGCTCGGGCGTGATCGTATCGCCTGACGGTTACATCCTGACCAACAATCACGTGGTCGGTAACGCCGACGAAATCCACGTTACTTTGCAGGACCGGCGCGAGTTCACTGCGAAAGTGATCGGCAAAGACGCGAAGACCGACCTCGGTCTTATCAAAATCGACACCAAGGACGCGCTGCCGGTCGCACCGCTCGGTGATTCCAATACCACCGATGTCGGCGACTGGGTGATCGCAATCGGCAATCCGTTCAACGTCGGCATGACGGTGACGGCGGGAATCGTCAGCGCCAAGGGTCGAATCCTCGGCGGCGACTACGACGATTTCATTCAGACTGACGCGTCGATTAACCCCGGCAATTCGGGCGGCCCGCTCATCAATACCAAGGGCGAGGTAATCGGAATCAACACAGCGATTTACAGCCGCACCGGCGCCAACAACGGCATCGGCTTCGCGATTCCGATCGACATGGCGCGCAACGTGATGGATCAGTTGAAGGCGCATGGACGCGTCGTACGCGGATGGCTGGGCGTCGAGATCCAGGAAGTGACTCCTGACCTCGCGCAGTCGTTCGGATTGCCGAAGCCCGAAGGCGCGCTGGTCGCGAGCGCGGACAAAGACGGCCCGGCAGGCAAGGGTGGCATCGAGCGTGGCGATATCGTGCTCAGCTTCAACGGCCATCCGGTGGACGACGAACATGAGCTGCCGGCGCTGGTCGCGCAGACACCGATTAACCAGAAGGTGCCGGTCGAGGTGGTGCGCAACGGCAAGCACATGACCCTCGACGTCACAATTGGCGAGCGCAAGGAACCGCAAGTGGCGTCGGCCAAGGCGGAGACTCCGGGCGGCAACTGGGGTATGCAGGTCGGCGACATCACGCCCGAGATTGCGCAGCAGTTCCATCTCGAGGGCACCAAGGGCGTGGTGATTCAGAAGGTCGCGCCGGACAGCCCTTCGGCGGAAGCAGGTCTGCAGCCGGGCGACGTTGTGATGGAAGTCAATCACGACAAGGTCGCGACGGTTTCGGAATTCGTAGCGAAGGCCAAGGATGCCCAGACCAATAAGAAGCCGGCGCTGCTGCTGGTGCAACGCGGCGGTGCGACACTGTACACGGTGATCAAGCCGGCTGAGGCGCAGGCGCAGGGCTGATCGCAAAGTAACTTAATGCAGTTGACGCGGCGCATCGAGCAAATCGATGCGCCGCGTTCATTTTGATGCTAGGCGTTGAAGCCTCGAATGAGTGCCTCGCGAAAATTTGACGTCGTGATCGCCGGCGCGGGTCCTGCGGGACTGGCGACGGCGCTGTTCCTTGTGAAGAATCGGCCAAGCCTGGCGGGACGAATCGTCGCGATCGAGAAATCGGCGCATCCGCGGTTCAAAGTATGCGCCGGCGGGCTGATTCCCAAGACGATGCTCGCGCTCGGCGAGCTGGGAATCGCGCTCGACGTTCCAAATGTCGAAGTGATTCGCGGTGAGGCGGCGACTCCGGTCGGCGAGGTCAATCTGTCGCGCGGTGGCAACGTGCTCGCCACTGTGATTCGACGCGACCTGTTCGACTCGATGCTCGCGCGCGCTGCTGCCGAGGCCGGAGTCGAAATCGTTCAACGCGATCGAGTACTCGACGTTGTTCAGGACGCAGATAGCGTGCGGGTCACCACCGAACGCGGCATCTACGAAGCGCAGGTGCTGGTCGGCGCGGACGGATCTGGCAGCCGGGTCCGTCGCGCGGTATTTGGCGCGCGCAAGGAAACAATCGGCCGCGCATTGATGACGGACATCGCGGTCGATCCCGAACGCACACCGGAATTTGTCGAGCATCGCTATCGCTTTGACTTCCGATGCGTCAGCCGCGGAATCAACGGTTACAGCTGGTCGTTCCCCTGCCTTATCGGAGGCGCACCTCATCTCAACGTGGGCATCTACGATCAACGCCCCCGCGAATTGGGAGGAGCGGGCGGCGAACAGAAGCGTATGATCGCGGAACTCGTCGCGGCGTTTCCGGAACTTCCCCTCGATGGCTTGAAGCGGCGCGCGACGCGATGGCATTCGTTCCCGATTCGATGGTTCGACGCGCGCGACAGCTATGCCCGCGGACGCGTCATGCTCGCCGGCGATGCCGCCGGTGTCGATCCACTGATGGGCGAAGGGATTTCGTGCGCCTTCGAGCACGGCAAGCTGGCGGCTAATGCGATGGGCAGATTTCTCGACGGCGACAGCGGCGCGATTGGAGCTTACGATCGCGCACTGCATGAAGGTGCGGTAGGAAAAAAGTTGTCCAAGCTGGCGTTCGCCGCGCGCAATTTCTACAGCCCGCACAGCAGGCTGTTCTTCCGTATCGCAGGCGTGAGCCGCCGCGCGCAGGAAATTGGCGTCGATTGGTACAATGGTGCACAGCATCTCGACGAGATGCCCACCCATCGCCTCGTCGCGCGATGGGCGCGCGCGGTTCTATTAGGTGACCCGCTGCGGTAGCATTTCTCTGGGCGCTCGGTGCGGAGGGGAAGCAAGTGGCGAAGGGAGTACGAGTCGCGCCGGCGCGCAAGCGCGGGAGCAGGAAACGGCCGGCGAAAAAGAGTCGCATGCGACGCCCGGGATTCCTGGTGCTGGCCGCGCTTACGGCGCTGATTTTCGGATTTTTGGCGAGACGAATAATGATTCCGTCGGCCGTTCACTACATCGCATATCGACCGCCCGATCAGCCGCCCGCGATAAGGGACGTGAGCCCGCCCGCAGCACCGGACGACAGCTCTGAGAATCTTACGCCTCGCGATCGCAGCGAGCTGGACGCGATTATCAAGCGCAAGAGTAAGTGACCAACATTTAAATGGCAGGCTCGATGCAAATTGCGGATGATATGGGCTTTCGAGTCGAGCTCGAGCGCCCGCCGTCGCGAATCGTGTCGCTGGTGCCGAGCTGGACCGAGACGCTGTTCGCGCTGGGTTTCAATTCCGAGGTCGTCGGCGTCACGAAATTCTGCGTCGAGCCGGTCGCGGCGGTCGCGTCGATTCCAAAAGTCGGCGGCACCAAGAATCCGGATATCGCCGCGATTGTGAAACTCGAGCCCGAGCTGGTGATCGCCAACGCCGAGGAGAACCGGCGCGAAGACGTCGAGCGCCTCCGCGCCGCGAACATCCCGGTGTTCACGACGTATCCGCGAACCGTGCCGGGTGCAGTCGAATCGATCCTGCGTTTGGGCCGCGCACTCGGTCGCGAGCCGCAGGCGGCTGCGCTCGCGAAGGAGATCACGCTGTGCGTGAGCGGAATCGAGGCTTCGCTCGGCGTGTGGAGCAAATTGCGGCTGCGCGTTTTCTGCCCGATTTGGAAGAAGCCGTGGATGTCGTTCAACGCCGACACCTACGCGCACGACGTGCTGCGGATGCTGGGCTACAACAATATTTTTGCCTCGGCGGGCGAGCGCTATCCGGTGACGACGCTCGAGGACGCGGTCGAGCTCCGTCCCGACATCGTGATACTCCCCGACGAGCCGTATGCATTCGACGAGAGTGACGTCGCCGAGCTGAAGCCGCTGCTTCCGCCTGCGCTCAGCCGCCGCGTGTTGATAGTCAGCGGACGCGACCTGCATTGGTACGGAGTTCACATGGTGCTGGGGCTCAAGTCGCTGGCCGAGAGAATGGCGCGAGTACGCGCCGCGGTTCTATAATTGGTCGTTGCGATTCGACGCCGGCTCGGCCGAATCGAACGGGGAGATTAGTATGTTCGCGAAAATAAGTTTGACCGCCGCGTTTGTCTTGATGGTAGCGCCACCGATTGCATGCGCTTCGAACCGCGACGCTGCCAGCTCCGCATCGACGGCGCGCACGACGAATCAACTGCCGCACAGCATGATTCTCGCGCAAGATGCTCAACCTAATCTCGGTACTTCGGAAAACGACAACGACAACGATAACGACAACGATTCAACCGACAGCGCCGACGACAAGCAGGACAATGGGGACAATGACGCTGATCAGCAAAATGCCGCCGGCGAAGGGCAGTCGATTCCGCCGACGGTTCTCGGCGAGCCTGACATCGACCCCGGCGATGCGCCTCAAGCTCCTGCCTATCCGCAACCGATAAATCCGTATCAGCAACGGTAGTCGCGCGGCGCTTGCTCACATAGTTACTCGAAAGTTTCGGGGGACCCACGATGGCCGCACCGCTGGACGGAATCAAAGTACTCGACCTGACCAAGCTCGCGCCGGGGCCATTCTGCACGATGATCCTCGCGGACCTCGGCGCTGAAGTGATCAGGATCGAAGAGCCGGGGCCTCCCACTGGAAGACGCGCGCAGCAGGCGGGCGTCGCTGCCACGCGCCCGCAGGGCAAGAGCTTCAACAGCTCGCCGCACAACGCGCTCGCGCGCAACAAGAAATCCATCGGCATCAATCTCAAGAGCGGCGCGGGGAAGGAAGTTTACTGTCGCCTCGCGCAGCGCGCCGACGTGATCGTCGAGGAATACCGACCCGGCGTCGCCAAGCGGCTGGGCATCGACTACGAGAAACTCGCGTCGCGCAACCCGCGGTTGATCTATTGCGCGATCACCGGCTTCGGGCAGACCGGCCCATATCGCGACCTGGTCGGTCACGACATCAACTATATTGCGACCGCCGGCGTGCTCTCGATGTTCGGACGTCCCGGCCAACCGCCGACGATTCCGCATAACGTGGTCGCCGATTATGCCGGTGGCGGGATGCATGGCGCGATCGGAGTGCTCGCGGCGCTGGTCGCGCGCAATCAGACCGGGCGCGGGCAATACGTCGATATCTCGATGATGGACGGCAGCCTCGCGCTGCTGGCGCAGGCGTTCTCAACATTTTTCGCCAACGGCAAACTGCCGAAGCGCGGCGAGACGATCAACGACGGTGGAATCCCGAATTACAACGTGTATCTTTGCAAGGACGACAAGTATATTACGATCGCGGCGATCGAGCCCTGGTTCTTTGCCAACCTGTGCCGCGCGCTCGGCCGCGAAGATTTTATTCCGCACGAATACGATTCGAGCAAGCGCGCGGAAATCGCGGGAGTGTTCACCGAAACATTCAAAACCAAAACGCGGGATGAATGGTTCGAGATTCTTAGCAAGAGCGACATCTGCGCCGGCCGCATGCTCACGCTCGACGAAGTGCCGAACGATCCGCAAGTACAGGCGCGCAACATGATCGTCGAGGTCGAAGGCGAGGGTGGTCGGAAGTTCAAGCAGGTCGGCATCTCGGCGAAGTTTTCGGATACCCCAGGAGCGATCAAGTCGCTCGCGCCGCAACTCGGACAGCATACCGACGAAATCCTCGGCGAGCTCGGCTACAGCAAGGACGATCTCGACCGCTGGCGCGAGTCTGGCGCGATCAAGTAGCGCATCACCCGGAGGCGGCGCGAGGCTCGGTCGTATCGCGTCGCGAATTCGCGTTGTCGATCGCCTGTTTGCGCAGGCCGAAATACAGCGCGATCGCCCGATCCGCCTCGAACAGGTGATAGGACGAGATGTCCCCGGGATCATTGCGCTGCTGGCTCGCCAGTATCCGCATGTCCTGATTCGTGAACACCAACTGGAGGTCGAACTTGGCCGCGAGCCGCGCGACAGTCCTGCCACCAAGCCATCCGGGAACATAATCCTGCGCGTATCGGGCCCACATCCAGGTATGGTCGCGATCGATCGGCGTTGCGCTGGCAACGAATTGCACACCTTTGGCGAAAGCAATCGTCGCAAGAGTCGGCAAGCGCATTGCCGACGTGAAGGTATAAGTCGGCCGCATCCAGCCGGGTCGTTCGTGGCGCAGTGCGACTTTCATCCGAATGATGGCGCCATCGAGCCGCGCTTCCTGCACTTCGACGCGAGTTCCCGCGCCCAGAATGGTGGCTCGATGGACGAACGGCACATGATGCATATCGGCCAGATTCTCCATCACGCGCAGATATGAAACGGGATAGTCGTGCTGCACGAAGCTGGTTTTGGGTCCCGGTTCCGGCGCCTCGGGAAGCCATGGGATTTCGCCGGAGGCTGCGGAATCGCCGTACCAATACCAGATAAGACCGTGTGCTTCTCGCGTCTGGCAGGTCGGCAAATCGAATCCGCGCGGCACTGGTTCTCCCTCGCCGTTGGCGGGAATTAGAACGCACTTGCCGGTGGAGTTGAAACGCAGTCCGTGAAAAGGACATACCAGGCAATCCTCGCGGACCCATCCAAGGCTCAGTTGCGCAGCACGATGGGAGCACCGATCGGGCATGCATACAACGGCGCCGTTGCCGTCGCGCCACAACACCAGTCTCTCGCCGAGTCGCTTAACGCTGACCGGTTCGCTGCGTTTCAATCTCGAGCTGTCGAAGATCGGATACCACTGATTCGGAATAAAATTGTCGGAAGCCATTGCTACTCCTTTGAGATGGCCAGGGTGCGAGGAAACAGTCCACGCACGACGATCGCGACGCCGATCCGGATTTCGTTGCGCACCATCTCGGCGCTGGTCGCGTCGTTCATCAGGTACGCGGTCATCCAGGTAAAACAGACGCTGTAAAGAACCGTCGCGGCCGGTATCGGTTCCATGTCGGATGCGAGAACGCCGGCATTCCGGTATCGATCGAGCAGGGACGCCAACAGCGATACGAGTTGCTCGTCAGCTTCGAACAGCCGCCGTCCCACAGTGGCCGGCTCCGCGATCGCAGCGCCGAAGAGTTCGCGCCAAAGCCGCCGGTCGTCGCGCGTGAAGTCGTCGAGGAAAATCTCGGTGAACGCTGACACGGCTGCGGCCGGATCGCTCGGCGGATCGTCAAGAATCTTCCGCCCCCGCGCGAGCAGCGATTCGGTTTCGCGCCTCACGATCGCGAGCAGCAGCGCCGATTTGGAGGGGAAATAGTTATAGATAGTGCCGACCGCAAGACCCGCGCGCGCGGCGACATCTTCCATCGCAACCTCGGCGTATCCCTTCCTGGCGAAAAGGCGTTCGGCGGCCTTCACGATGCGGTGCTCACGTTCCTGTTTCTGCCGGTCGCGGAGTCCGAGGGATTGAGCTGGCACTAAATGTGAATCCATTCAATATTTATTTTCCCAGTCAACAGGACGCCTGTCAACGAACATGAATCCATTCATATTTATGTGTCGGGGATGTGCGTTGCCCGCGGTATCGAATCACGGTTAAGATTCGCCTATGCCACAGCCAACTCCGATGTTTATGCGCGGGCCGCACGATCCGATTCGCATCGAGCGCGCCGAAGGCCCATGGCTCTACGCCTCCGACGGCAACAAGATTCTCGACGCGGGCGCCGGCGCCGTGGTCGTCAACATCGGGCAGGGGCGTCGCGAAATTGCCGAAGTGGCCGCGCGCACGATCGCCAATCTCGACTACATCGTGCCGGTCTGGACTTCGCCCGAGCGCGAGAAGCTGGTCGATCGCCTAACGCGATGGACTCCAGCAGGGCTCAATCGCTTTTTTTTCACCAGCGGTGGATCGGAGGCGGTCGAAGCGGCGCTGAAGTTTGCGATTCTCTACAACAAGGCTCGCGGCAAACAGTCGAAGAGCAAGATCATCGGGCGTCGATTTTCGTATCACGGCAACACTATCGCGGCGTTGTCGGCGGGCGGCAGCGGGCGTCGCGCCGACTACGAACACATCCTGCTCGACTGGCCGAAGATCGATCCGACCTACTGCTACCGATGCCCATGGGGCAAAACTTATCCGTCGTGCGAGATCGACTGTGCGACGGCGCTCGAAAAAGAGATCCTCAAGCACGGTCCCGATTCGATCGCGGCGTTTATCGCTGAGCCAATGATGGGATCGAGCGGCGGCGTCGTGCCGCCGGTCAAAGAGTACTGGCCAAAGATTCGCGAGATCTGCACGCGCTACGACGTTTTGCTGATCGCCGACGAAGTGATGACCGGCTTCGGCCGCACTGGACGACGCTTCGGCGTCGATCACTGGGACGTTGTGCCCGACATTCTGATCGGCGGCAAAGGTCTCACCGGTGGCTACATGCCGATGGGAATGATCGCGGTCAAGGAATCGCTGGTCGAGGAAGTCGAGGATGCCAAGGCCGAGTTCATGTTCTACACCTACAGCTCGCATCCCGTTGCGTGCGCGGTGGCCGATGAAGTGCTCGCGATCATGGAACGCGAGCGGCTCGTGGAGCGCTCGGCGGAAGTCGGCGCGCGGCTCGGCTCGAGTTTGAAGGAAGAACTTTCAGGACATCCGATGGTCGGCGACATTCGCGGCACCGGGATGTTCTGGGGGATCGAGCTGGTCCAGGACAAGGCGACGCGCATGCCGTTTGCGCCTGAAAAAAAAGTCACCAATCGAGTTCTCGGCGCAGCGGTTCGAAAAGGGCTGTTCTTTTATCCAGCGAGCGGGATGGCTGGCAAAGCAGGCGGCGACGCGATGATGATCACGCCGCCGTTCATCATCGGTGACGCGGAAATCGAGTTCATCATCCGCACTGCGCGCGCGGCACTCGACGAGATCCAGCCTAACCTGTAGCGTACGTCGCTAACGTCTTAGATTTCGTGGAGAGACCGGCACATGGCCGATAGCATCATCGGGCCGACTTCGCATTATTTTTATTCGCAGCGGCTCAAACTGCACTACGTCGATTGGGGCAATCCCGACAAGCCGCTGCTGGTGTTGGTGCACGGCGGCCGCGACCATTGCCGCAACTGGGATTGGGTCGCGCTCGACTTGCGCGAGCACTTTCACATCATCGCGCCCGACCTCCGTGGTCACGGCGACTCCGATTGGGCCGTCGGCAGCGGCTATTCGATGATCGACTACGTGCTCGATCTGTCGCAGCTGATGAGCGCGGTTTCGAACGAGCCTGCCACGCTCATCGGACATTCGCTCGGCGGCGGAATCGTTTTGCAGTACACCGGGACGCATCCCGACGCGGTCAAGCGCGTGGTTTCGATCGAAGGAATGGGCCCGCCGCCCGGCATGATCAAGGACACGCCCGCCTACGAGCGCATGAACAACTGGATCGGCCAGATGCGCACGCTCGCGCGGCGCAAGGTGCGCGAGTATCCAACGATCGAGGAAGCGCTCGCCCGCATGCGCGAGGCCAATCCGCATCTCAGTCGCGAGCAGGCGCTCCATCTGACCATTTGGGGAATTCGGCGCAACGAGAACGGCACCTACTCGTGGAAGTTCGACAACTACGTTCACGCCACGTCCCCGTACATGTTCAACAATCGCGACGCGCGCGAAATCTGGGGACGCATCACGTGTCCGACGCTGCTGATTCGCGGCACCGAGTCGTGGGCCGGCGATTGGGTCAAAGACGGGCGCATCCAGGCCTTCAAGCACGCGGAGTCGGTGACCATCGAGAAGGCCGGCCACTGGGTCCATCACGATCGCCTCGACGAGTTCCTGGCTGTGGCGCACAAGTTTCTCGGCGTGTGACGACGTCCGGCATCACTCATGCGACGACCTACACTTTCGCTGCGCGTCGATCAGTTCGAGTATGTCCAGCTGATATTGCTCGCAGTGATCGTCGGCGTGCTCGCCGCGCTTGGTAATCTCGGCTTTCGCAAACTGATCGAATTTTTCTCGTGGCTGTTTCGCGTGGTCGAGTGGAACGCGCTCGGAATCGGCCTCGGCGGATGGCATCGCGCGCTGATTCCGCTGATCCTCCTGAGCGGCGGCGTCGCGATACTGCTGCTCGACCGCATTTTTCCCGGCGACGTTCTCGGTTACGGCTTTCCGAATTTCCTCGAGATGGTCAATCTCGGCACCGCGCGGCTCAAGCGCCGCTGGATTTTCGTCAAGGCAGCAGGCGCCGCGCTTTCATTGGGCGCAGGAGCGTCGGTCGGTCGCGAAGGTCCGATCGCGCAGGTCGGCGGTGCAATCGGATCGACGGTCGCACAGCTCAGAAAACTTTCGCCCGATCGGGCCAAGGTGCTGATTGCAGCGGGCGCCGGCGCGGGTATCGCGACGACCTTCAACGCGCCAATCGGAGGCCTGATGTTCGCGCAGGAAATCGTCCTGCTCGGCCACACCGAAATCGCCAACCTCACGTTATTGATCATCGCGACCTTCACCGCTGTCATCACCTCGCGCGCAATCCAGGGCAATTCGGTGGTGTTCCTCGCGCCGGAATTCGTGCTGCGCAGCTACTGGGAGATGGCGACGTATGCGCTGATGGGCGCGGCGCTTGGCGCGCTGGCGGCGGGATACATTCGGTTCTTCAACGCGACCGAGGCATGGTTTCGCAGACTCGATCTTCCGGTCTGGTTAAAGCTGGAAGCGGGATTGGCAGTCGTCGGCGTAATTGCGATTTGGCTGCCGCAAAATCTTTCCGACGGATATCCAGTGATCAACGCCGCGATGGCCGGCGAGTTCGGCATCGGAATGCTCGCCGCGATGACCTGCGCCAAAATTTTCGCCAGCAGCGTGTCACTCGGAGCCGGTGCGCCCGGCGGTTCCTTCGGTCCGACTTTTTTCATCGGCACGATGGCGGGAGGATTGTTCCAGCGCGTCTCGGCGATGGTGATTCCTTCGCTGACGGGACCGCGCGGCTCGTACGCGCTGGTCGGTCTGGGCGCATTTCTGGCAGGCACCACGCACGCGCCGCTGACCGCGCTGTTTCTGCTCTGGGAGATGACGCATAGCGACACGATCGCGCTGCCGTCGATGATCGCGACTATCACTGCGCTGGTCGTCGCGCGTGCGATCGAAACCGAATCGATCGACGAGTTCCGCCTCGCGCGCGCGGGCAAGAAGCTGCAAATCGGCCGCGAACGCCTCGCGCTCACACTCATCCCGGTCAGCGCCGTCGTCACTAAGAACGTTACGATCGTGGCCGAGAGCACTTCGCTGTCGGAGGTCCTGCGCACCGCGGGTGAAACCGCTCAATCGACGCTGCCGGTGGTTGACAGCGACGGGATTTTCGTTGGGACGATCGTGGTCCGCGATTTGTTGTCGATGCTAAGCGGCGGGCAGGAGCTCGGGCCGCTGGTCAACGCGTTCGACATCTGCAATACGCATGCTCCCACCGTGCCGCTCGACGCGAATCTCGATGAAGCGAGCCAGCTGATGGAGCACGAAGGTCTCGACGAGATACCAGTGGTCGAGCGCCTGACGCGGCGCTTCCTCGGAATGGTGACCGAACGGCAAATCGCGCAAGCTCTCAATCGCGTATCGGTTTCGCTCTCGACGCTCGCGACCCGCGACCAGAATATTTACTGGGCGACAGGCTATCGCGTGACGCGGCTCACGGTCCCGGCCAACGCGGCTGGAAAAACGGTACGCCAACTCGATCCGCGCGCCCGATTCAGTGTCACGGTCCTGGCAGTTCAGGACGGGAATAATTCCGACGCTGGCTTCGCACCGATCACACCCGATCGGCCGTTGAAAAAAGGCGACGAACTAATCGCAGCAGGTCGCCCGCAGGACATCCGCCAATTCACGCAAGAGTTGGAGAGCGGCAATCCGGTTGGTGCGGCACCAGCGGCGGCTCAGGCGGGCGGATCCGGAAAGATATAGGGGCGCGCGCGGCCGGCGTGAATTTCTGCGCACATTTCCTCGACCGTCTTCACCTCACGATCGAACTCAGTCGCGACCGTCATGAACCACTTAGCAGTTGCGAAATGCGCGTCGCTGCCGCCAACTGCGGTCAGCCCGAGTTTGAGCGCGGCGTCTTGTGCGCGACGATTCTCCTCAACCGAGTTTTGGCCGTTCAACACCTCGACCGCGCCCAGCGCCGTGCCATGACGGCTTAGCAGCGCGTCGAGCCGCACTCCGTAACCCGAGTCGCGAAACGGATGCGCCGGTATCGCGACACCGCCCTCCTGATGCAGCACCTCGATCAGGCTCTCGCTTTTGAGCATTCGCGCCGTGAGATCGAATCGTCGCATCACTTCGTCGTTCACCCCGAACAGCAGCAGATGACCGAGGTCGGTGTCGGCCTCGATCCCCTTGAAGATGGCGATTTGAAATCGCTCCGCAAGTTCCGCGTAAAGCGCGCCGACATCGGTATCGCTCGGGAACAGCCGATGCTCGGTGAAGCAAATCGCGCCGAGCCCACGTCCCGAATTCTTCGCGAACTCGAGATATTGCTCCGCCGCGACATTCGAGTCGGACGAAAGCTTGGTGTGGACATGCAGGTCGGCGATCATCAGGCGATGCTAGGGCTCGGCGAAGAAGTTATCGCGCACCTGGAGATGGTCTTCGATCGAGAAAATTCGCGCGACCAGGAAAATCTGCGTCTGCACCATCAGGCGATCTGCCTCTGTCGGCACCACCCCCCACAAGATGATCGTGTCACCTTCCATTTTGAAATGCACCGAGTTGTAGCCCTGCGCGTTGAGCGCCTGGCGCAGAGCGACCTCGCGCGGCTCCGTATGCGCGGGTTCGGCTGGCCCGCGCGGTACGGGCACATCCGGGTTGGGCATCGCGGGGACGGCACCGTAGTCGGGTCCGGTGTCACCGTCGGAAGGCTGCGGTTGCGACGAATGAAAAATCAGGTATCCGATCAGAAAAAATCCACCGATCACCAACGCCAGTGATCGCCCGGGATGCCGCCGGCGATGACGCTCATGAAAAATCGGCCCCGGAAAGTCGCGCGGCGATGCAACGTCGTCGAGCACTATCGTCTGCGCCTCGTGCGCGCCGCGATCGCTCGCCGGCGTTTGCAGCCGTCCGGTCACGTCCGCTGCGCAGAACGAACAGAAGTTCGAATCCACCGGGATGCTGCGGCCGCATCGCGGGCACGCAGTGTCGATCGCATTGCTCAGCATCGTCGGCGCCGACGCCTGCTGCTCTTTGGATTTGACGCCGCTAAGCGGCAGTCTCATTTGCGGCCGTGCCGGCGACGAAGTGCGCGGCGCCATAGTAATCGGCGTCCCAGACTTGATCGCCAACAGCCGCTGTCTGAATTCGTTGGCGTCGGCTACGCGCAGAGCCACGTCGTACTTGAGCGCCTGATCGACCAGGTCGCAAAGCGCGGGCGTAACGTCGGGACACAGCGAACGCAACGGCGGAAAACTAAACGGCGGCTCCAGCGCGGGGTCGCGGCCCGACAGCGCATGATGCATTGTGGCGCCCAGCGCGTACAGGTCTGATTTGAACTCGACCTTGCCGCGATATTGCTCCGGCGGCGCGTAGCCTTGCGTGCCGATCATCGTCGCGTTGCTCAGCGGCTGGAACAATCGCGCGATTCCGAAGTCAATCAGCTTGACCTGCTCCGACGGCGTCAGCATCACGTTCGACGGTTTCAAGTCGCGATAGATTACCGGCGGTTCCAGGTTGTGCAGATACTCGAGCGTGTCGAGCACCTGCAGCGCCACTTCGATCACCTCGCTCTCGGGCAGCTTGCCGCCGGCGTTCTGGAGTTTTTGCTCGAGCGTTATCCCGTCGATGTACTCCATCACGAGATAGTGATGGTTCTGATCGCTGAAGCGATCGAACACGCGCGGAATATGTTCGTTGCTCAGTTGCGCGAGCATGTCGGCCTCGCGCTGAAACGCCGCGACCGCCTGCTTCTGAGTTTCGGGGCTGGTAAAAGTGTCGACCATCTCGGCCAGCGCGCACTGCCGCGACGCCAGGCGCAAGTCCTCGGCGAGATAGACGAGTTTCATCCCGCCGCCACCGAGCGGCCTAATAACGCGGTAACGTCCGCCGACGATTGTGTTGGGCGCAATCATCCCTACGATCAGAATCTAACCACTACGCACTTTTATAGCAGCCCGCGGGCGTCTTAGGATCATCGCGCCAGCATGTCTTCGCGGAGTGTGCCGGAGAAGGCCGCGTTCGCGGCGCATATCAGATGTATCAGGATGCCGAACGGCGGCCCCATTCCGTACGCTATCGACACGAAGAAGAACCACATGATCCCTTTGAAGGGCCGTCCGCGGTAGATGTGGCCGACGCCAGGGACGATGCTGAGGATGAGCGCCAGTATTGGGTTGAATCCCGAACTTCTGGATAGCAATGGGAATCGTGTCACCGGCGCGCCGCACGATTTGCAAAAGCTGGCCTCCGCGACCACGATCGGCGCACCGCATCGCGAACAGTACCTCGGCTTTTCGAAATCAGTTTCAGCCACGGAAGGTAAACTGCGCGTCGCCGAAGCGTACGGCCTCGCCATCGTTCACGCGCGTCGGTTCGGTCACGCGCCGATTGCCGACGAACGTCCCGTTCTGGCTGTTAAGATCGCGCACCACGAATGAGCCGTTGGAATTTTCGATGCTCGCGTGATGCCGCGAGATCGAGGAATGGCTGACCACGATTTCATTGTCGAGCGCGCGCCCGACGTGGGTAACCGTGCCGGGACGCACCGGATAGGCCTGCCCCGATGCGTCGATCAGGCTCGGCCCATCGACCTTGGCATTTGCCCCCGCCAGCCGCGTCGCTATATGCGCCGGATTTACCGCGTCAGTGGCGAGCGACGCCTGATAGCGCGCGGGCGCCGACGTCCCGCGCAAGTGGAACATCATTTCGTAGCCGCCGATGTTAATTCGATCGCCGTCGTGCAGATCAACAGTTTCGACGCGTTTGCCGTTGACGAAAGTGCCTTCCTGCACCGCAAGATTTTTGATCACGTAGTCGGCGCCGCGCCTTTCGATCACTGCATGCCGCTGCTGCACAGTCTGATCGCCGAAAAGGCCGACCGGATTTTCTTCGGCGCGCCCAATCGTCGCGCGCGCGCCTTCGATTCGATACTGGCGTCCGCGCAAGCGTCCCTGTTCGACTGTGACCCATGCGGCCTTGGTCATCTCTTGTACCAGTCCGATGAACAATCCGATCGCAAGGCCGGTTATCGCTTCGCCAAAAAAGCGCGACGCGAGCCCGCCGCCGACGACTGCGCCGATCAAATCAAACGCAATTCCGCCGACTGCTCCGCCCACCAGTCCGCCAACCGCTCCCTTTGGAACGTTGTCCATCGTGAGCGTCGCTAATCCGACGCCGGCGCCGACCAGCGCTCCGTCGATGGCCCATCCCAGCAGTCTTGCGATTATGAGAACTACAATAGAGCCGGAGACGAGTTCGCCATTCGGGCTGAAGCCGACACCGCCTGCTTGAAGGACCATATTGAAGACGTAGTTTCCGAGAAAAGTGGAGACCAACGAAAGCAATGCGCAGATCCCGAAGCCGCGGATAAATCGGCGCTGCGACTCAGGCGTCAAGCGGACCTCTGAGGTGTCAACGGCTGTAATGAACCCGCCGATCGCGCCTGCCGCGATTGCTGCGGATATGTAGTACGCGATCAAGTCGCCGGTCGTCTGCGCTTGCCCAAGATGAGAGTTGTGCGAAGCTAGTTCGACGGGGAGCCATCCGATCGCGCCGCCACACAGGCCCGCGAGAGCCTTGAACGTCAGCTCGCGCCGGTTCAGAGAATCGCTTTTCAGTAGAGCTAGAGGTGAGTTCACGACGCCCTCGGTAGAAGCATCCAGGTTTTAGACATAATAGCTGGCGGCCACTTGCTGGAAAACGCACCCGATCAAAAGGCCATGGCACGCATCATTTATTCTAATCTAACAACGAAACTGGAGGGTTTCAGCATGGGCCACGCGTGCAAGACCCGTTTGCTCGCTCCATGTAAAAACCGGCATCATCGGCCAAGCCATGAGCATTGAAAATCTCGTCACTGAAAAATTCGGCCCGCTGCAGGGCGTGAAAATCGTATCGACCGGGACCTTGATCGCGCAGCCATTCGCCGCGGAACTGGCCGCCGAAATGGGCGCGGAAGTCATCCAGATCGAGCGGCCCGGAATCGGCGACGTCGGATGGCGCAATATCGGCATCAGGCTCAAGACCAGGGACGGCACGTCGGACGTCGCGACCACCTGGATCCAGGAACGGCGCAACGTATTCTGCGCCTCGCTGAATGTGTCGAAGCCGCGCGGCCGCGAGATCTTTCTGAAGCTCATCGCGCGCGCCGATATTTGGATGGAAAGCTCGAAGCCCGGCACCTGCAAGAAATGGAGCCTCGACGACGCGTCGATCTGGAAGGTCAATCCGAAATTGGTGATCGCTCACGTCTCAGGCTTCGGGCAAACGGGTGATCCCGACTACGTCCATCGCGCATCGTACGACGTCGTCGGGCAGGCGGTCGGCGGCACGATGATTCAGACTGGCTTTCCCGATCCGATTCCGCCGACGCGCGCCGCGCCGTGGACGGGCGACTACATCACTGCGCTGTTCACGCTGTGGTCGTCGCTCGCCGGCCTGACTTATGCGCGCACGACCGGCAAAGGTCAGTCGATCGATGTCGCGCAGTACGAAGCGATTCACAAAACGCTGGGCGGCACGATGGTGGAATATTTCCAGAATGGCGTGGTGCGTGAGCGCTCGGGAAATCGCGCGCAGGGCTTCCAGCCGCTCGACAGTTTTCAGGCTTCCGACGGATGGGTCGTGATGGGCGCGATCGGCGACGTGTATTCACGGATGTTGCGCGTGATCGGACTCGACCCCGCCGACCCGAAATGGGAAACGGCGCGTACACAACTCGAATCGATCGAAGGAGTCGAATTCGACGCGATCCTGCGCGGATGGATTTCCGAGCGCACCGTGAAGGAAGTCGTGACCGCGATGACGGCCGCCAACGTCCCGTGCTCGCCAATCATGACCAGCAAGGACATCGCCGAAGATCCGCAATACCGCGCGCGCGGAATGCACGTCGAATGGGAAGACGAGCAAGTGGGCAAGGTCAAGGGCATCGGCGTCGCGCCAAAGTTCTCGCTGACGCCGGGAAAAGTCGTGCGCGGCTCCGTACCGATTGGCCACGACAACGATCGCGTCTATCGCGAGATGCTCGGAGTTAGCGCAGACGAGCTCGAATCGCTGCGCCGAGATAAAGTGATCTAGCTCGCGACCTTCGCCATGAAGGTCTCGACCGATTTCCCGAATGCATGCTCATCCGCGTAACGCCCCAAGTCCAGGATGAAGTACGTGGCGCCGGCCTCCTGCTCCGCCGCGACTTTTGCACGCGCCGCTGCAGGGTCGTCGAGCTTGAGTCCTCGCCGCACTACGATCTCAGGAACGCTGCGCCCGGCCGCCAGCGCACCCGCATGCAATTCTTCAACTTTTGCTTTAAGTTCCGTCGCAGGCAACATCGGATGCCAACCGTCGCCGAACTTGACTGCGCGAGTCATCGCAGCCTGTCCGTTGCCTCCGATCCAAATGATCGGCCGGCGCGGTCTCGGCAGGAAAACGAACGACGGAAACTGCACGAGCTTTCCAATGTACGCACCCGGCACGTCGGCGCTGAACAAATGATGAATCACATTCAGAGTCTCGTCGGTAATCGCGCCGCGACGGCGGAACTCGGCGCCGAGCGCATCGAACTCGGGCTTCATCCATCCGACGCCAATTCCGAGAATCATTCGCTCGCCCGACAATTCCTGGATCGTCGCGACCTGCTTCGCAGTCAACACCGCCGGACGATAGGGAACCACCAGCACTGAAATGCCGAGCCGGATTTTTTCCGTCGCGCCAGCGATGAAGGCCAGAGTGGCGAGCACGTCGAGATAACGGCCGCCACTTCCTTCGGTCTGGTCGGGTGGGATGCATAAATGGTCAGATAGAAAGAGTCCGTCGAAGCCCGCATGCTCCGCGATTCGTACACAAGCGCGAATCGTCGCGCGGTTGGATTGCGGACCCATGTTGCGGATTGCGATTCCAAACTTCATCGCCATTCCTCCCGACTACCTCGCTGACACTGAGGCGCGACCACTGACACTGAAAAGACTGGCAAGCGTGCGCGCATCCAGTCAAACTACTCGGCCATTGGGAGGCGACAGAAGTGGGGCGTCCATCTGCGAAGCAGCGCAAGCCGTACAATCTCGATGCGATCCTCGACGTGGCGGTCGGCGTTTTCCGCGAGCGCGGCTACGACGGCAGTACGCTCGACGACGTCGCGCGGGCGGCGCGAATCACCAAGGCTAGCATCTACTATCACGTTCGCAGCAAGGAAGAGCTGCTGGCGCGCGGCGTCGGCCGCGCGCTCGACGCGCTGTTCGCGGTGCTCGACGAGCGGCCCGCGAAGCGGGGCCGTGCGGCGGCGCGCCTCAGGTACATCGTGCATCGCACGATTGAAACCACGGTCGATCAGCTGCCCGAGGTCGCGCTGCTGCTGCGCGTGCGTGGGAATACTCCGGTCGAGCGGCGTATCATGGAGCGGCGGCGCGCGTTTGACCATCTGATCGCCCGGCTGATGCGCAATGCGCAGCGGCAGGGCGATTTACGCTCCGACGTCGAGCCGCGGCTGGCGACACGCCTGCTGTTCGGGATGCTTAACTCGATCACAGAATGGTACCGGACCGGCGGCGACCTGGACGCGCCAGAAGTGGCCGAGGCGATATTCCGGATCGCGTTCGAAGGGATGGAGCAAGCCGCGGGACGCCGCCCTTTGACAAATCAACCGAATGGTAGGTAGATTTAAGTCAGGAGACAAACCGCTATGAGCGAATTTGAAATTCCGGAGGGTGGCCTGGTCGAGGCGCCCGCCGTTGCCCAGCCCAATATCTTTCCTATCGAATGGCGATGCGAGACGCCGAAGCTCGCCGAAATTTACGAGCGCGCCAAGCGCGAGGGTTTCAATCCCGCCGACATCAACTGGAGCGACCTCTCGCCCGAGGCGTGGAGCGACGACGAGAAGGTCGCGATCATGTACTGGTGGGCGCTGCTCTCCAACTTCGATTCGTCGGGACCGGCGGTGTTCGCGCGCGCGACGATTCACGCATGGGAGATGCATGAAGAAGATCCGGTTCGGAAATGCTTTTTTTCGATCACCCGCGACGAGACCAATCACGAGGAAACCTGCCAGCGCGTGATCCAACGCCTGGTGCCGAACGGACCGCAAGGCTTTACGCCGAAGAGCGAGCTGCAGCGCGTCGCGCTCAATAACATCGGCTGGCTTTACCACAACGGCGGCCGCTACTGGACCGGTTACAACCGCGCGATCGATCGATACCCGCTCGCCGTGATCTTCACCTCGTTCATGATGGGCGAAGTGGCGTCGTCGACACTGTTCCATGGCATGGCGCACGCCACGACGCATCCGGTGTTCCGCGAAATTTTCACCAAGATTGGGCGCGACGAAGCGCGCCATCTGCAGATCTGCATCAACCTGCTCGAGAAGGAATGGCCCGGCCTCACCGACGAGCACAAGACGTTCATCACCAAGCAGCTTCGCGCGGGATTTGTGTTCCTCTCGATGGTGCTGTGGGAGCCACCTGCCCAGTTCTGGGATTTGCCCGGCTACTTTCTGCACAACCATCGAATTCTGCTGCGCACCGCGCGCGAGGCGGGACTCGGAATCCTCACTTACGAGCAGCAGGCCGACAACTGGCGGCTGGCGATCGCGCGCGTGCGCAAACTGGTCGAGCGATGGGACATCCAGTTCCCCGCGATTCCCGAACTTGATATTGAGGGAGTGGATGTCGGCGACATAACCGCCGAGGACATTATCCCGGTGTTCTAGCAAACTCAGAGGCCACCAATATGAGCGTCGATTTGTCGGTCGAAAACGGTCTCGCGGAAATTGTTCTCAACCGGCCCGACAAGATGAACGCGTTGAACGACGCGATGGTGGCCGAACTCAATGGATGTCTCGAGCGCGCGACATCGCATGGCGTGCGCGCGATGATGATTCGCGGCGAAGGTCCTGCATTCTGCGCGGGACGCGACCTTGCCGACGCGCATCCGGGGGACGAAGACGCCGAAGCGATAATCGAGACGACCTTCAACCCTCTGGTCAAACGAATCGTCGCGTTCCCCGCCCCAACTTTTGCCGCAGTTCATGGCGCATGCCTCGGAGTTGGCCTCGGACTCGCGCTCGGATGCGACATCGTGCACGTCGCTGACGACGCGAAGATAGGATCGCCGTTCGCGAGAATCGGGGCAGTGCTGGACTCCGGCGGGCATTCGTTTTTTGTCTCGCGCCTCGGGACACATCGCGCACTCGAGCTGATTTACACCGGACGACTTCTTTCAGGCACCGAGGCCGCGCAACTCGGACTGGTGAATCGCAGTATGCCGAAGGATTCGTTGATCGCCGAGACTCGCAAGGTTGCGGCGCAGGTTGCGCAAGGTCCGACTGCCGCCTTCATGCAATCGAAACGGCTGGTGCGCCGAATCGACGAAGAGGCGATGGGCCTGTTCGCGGTCCTGAAGTGCGAGGCTCAAGCACAAGGGGCAGCGGGTCGCACCGCGGACTACAAGGAAGGCATCACCGCCTTCCAGCAAAAGCGTACGCCAAAGTTCCAGGGAAAGTAGGCAGGAATACTCATGCAAGAAAAAATCAAAGTTGGGTTCCAGGCTTTTGTTTCCGACGGGGCCGAGGAGTTTGGCGCTGTCCGCCAGGTTGCGCCGGGCGGGCGGCCAGAACTGGTGATCTACGTCGAGAATGCGGGCGACTTCACGGTGCCAATCAGCGCGGTCGAAGCGGTGCACTCGGAGAAGGTCGTGCTCAATTGCGCCAAGCTCGATCGCAAGCTTCGCCACGCGATCGGACACGCGCACGACAGCGAGAAGCCTGGCGCCTGAAGCTTGCTCAGCGGGCGGCGGCTGACGATGGGATCGGAGCCGGCTCCTTGAGCGGCTCGGTGTTCCACTTTTTCAGTTCGGGCAACACATACTTCGCGAAGCACTTGATGCTGCGCTCGGCATCTTCGTACGGCATCCCGCCGAAACTGAAATTAAAGAACACGCCGTTGGCATCGATCGTGTCGCGTACGAATGCGCACTTCTCGATCACCTGGTCGGGAGTGCCCCACGGCATCAGCATCGCGAAGTCGCGCGCGGCGACGTCGGGGCCAGTCTTTTTGATGAACTTGCTGACGTTGCTGTAGAACTCGTAGCCCTTCTTGGTGCCGAATTCCGGCGACGTCATCTCGTAATGCTTCATGACGGTGTGGTAGTTGGCGGCGATCCATTTCATCGCGAGCTCTTCAGCGCGATCCTTGTTTTCATCGACGACGCAGAAGCCGCCGGACAGCGGCTTGGGGATGGGCGCCGCACCGTTAACCTCGCCCCAGACCTTGTGGTACACCTCGAAATCTTTTTTGACCGCCTCCCACGGCTTTTGCGGAATCACCAGCAGGCCGACTCCGAGCTTCGCCATTATCGGCATCGACTCGGGCGAGACGGCGGCGGCGTAAGTGCGGCCCCTAAATGAGCGCGCGGGGCGTGGACGAATGTCGCGGCGCGGCTGGCGCGTGAATTTGCCGCCTTCCATGTAACCGTTTTCGAGCGCGTTAAGAACCAACTCGGCGTATTCGACAAACAGGTTGCGCCCCTCATTCTGATCGATGCGGAAACCGTCGTACTCGATGCGCGCGAGGCCGCGGCCGAGACCGAGAATCACGCGGCCGTTGGAAACGTGATCGAGCAATGCGACCTGCTCGGCGACGCGGATCGGATCGTGCCATGGCAGCACGACGACGCCCGACCCGAGCTTTATGTGCGTGGTGCGGCCGGCCATGTAAGAGAGGAACTGCAGCACGTCGGGGCACATCGTGTAGTCGTCGAAGTGATGCTCGACGCCCCAGATGGAATCGAAGCCGAGCGGCTCAGCCATCTCGGCGAGGCGAAGCTCGTTGCGATAAACCTCGGCGTCGGGAAGTGCGTTCTCGGGATTCTGAAAAACTGCGCCATATCCAACGTGCATGATGTTAGCCTCCTGCGCCGAGTCGGCGGAACTACTACGAGTCATAGATCGGGTAGCGAGTATAGGCAACCTAACCCCTAACCCCTTCCCTCGAGGGAAGGGGAACAATCGCGTGAAGAAGGACTAGGCGCGGCGGCTAGTGGTGCGCGTTTCGGCCAGGCGGCGGGCGGCTTCGCCGATTGCGCCGGCTCGGTGCCATCGCGAGTACTCCTCGACGGTCAGGCCGTGCGCGAGTTCCAATGCTACGGACAGTCCTGCGAGGACGAAGACTTCGCCCAGTACGCTGATGCGCGGGGCGAGGCCGAGGCCGCCGCCTTCGTTGGGGACTGGGACGTGGATCACCAGGTCGGCGAGTTGGCCGAGGCTCGAGTCCTTGTTGCCGGTGATCGCGATCAGTTGCGCCCCCTGTTCGCGGATAGCGGTGGCGGTCGAGAGCAGTTCGTCGGTGTTGCCGCTGTTCGAGATCGCGATGACGACATCGCGCGGATGCACCTGGCCGAGGCTGCCGTGCAAGGTTTCGGTCGCGTGCAGAAAAGTCGCGGGTGTGCCGACCGAGCAGAAGACGCTCGCGGCGTAACGCGCGACGTGCTCGGGCTTTCCCACGCCTGTCACGTGGACGCGGCCGCCGCGACCGAGCGCGGTGCGGATTATCTCGACCGTGCGCGAAATAGCGGCGATGTTCAGCCCGCCGCGGAGCGCGGCGAGCTCAGTTAGGGCGAGGTCGAAGAACTTTTCGACTTCGCCAGTCGAGTCGCCGATGGCGGCTGCGCGCGGCTCGGCGTCGAGGCGTGGCGTCGGCAGCGCGAGCGGCTCGGCATAGAGGTCGAGAATTTCCTCGCGCACTTCGAATCCCGACGGAAACGCGCCGAGGCGCGTGACTGCGACCGCGCCGGCCGCATTTGCGAGGCGTCCAATCTTGTCCCATGGCAGACCGAGTCGAAGACCCGCGAAAACGCCCGCGAGGAAAGCGTCGCCGGCGCCGGTCGAGTCAACCTGCTTGACCTTGAACGCGGGCACGCGAATCGAAGTGTCGCGCGCGGCGATGGAACATCCTTTGTCGCCCTCAGTGATGATGACGGCGCGATTTCCGTACTTGGCGCGAATCGCGTCGGCAATCTTCAGCGGATCGCGGCCGTTGCCCGCGATTTCACGGGCGGCGGCTTTCGACGGCTTGAGCCAGGTCGCGAGTTTCAGCGCGCGCTCGAGTTCGGCGCGGGTGCCGAGCGATCCGATTGCGTCGGACGGCGGCACGTCGACGTCGAGAATGGTGGGAATCGAATGGGTGCGGGCGAAAAGCAGAATCGCGATTACAGTGCGCAGCGGCAGCTGCGAAATCTCGGTCGAAACCAGGTTGGCGCGGCGGATGAACGCGCCGTGGCGGTTGCGGACCTCGGCGGGAGTGAGCTCGCCGGTCGCGGCGCGCGCCATGTAAATAGCGCGATCGCCCGCCGCATCCACAAAGATCGTCGCGAACGCGCTGGCGGTGCCGTCGAAGGTCAGGTGATGGCGAATCCCAAGACGATCCATGCCGTCGCGCAGGAACTCGCCGTTGCGGTCGTCGCCCATCTTGCCGAAGATGCCGGTTTTGAGGCCGAGGATGCGGCCCCATCCGAGATGATTCAGGACGAGCCCACCGACCTGCGTGCGTTCGATCGCTGCGCTGGCGGTATGCGCGCGCAGCAGGATTTTCTCGTCGGCGCGGATTATCCGCGGCGTGCGGTAGAACAGGTCCACCACCATGCTGCCGCATCCGACGACGTCGAGTTTCTCTTCAGCCATTGCGCCCCGCAGATTTTCGTTCCGATGCCGGCGCGTGGCCGGCGGGCGAATCGTATTCGCTGACCCATCCGCGCTCAAGCATCTCGGCGTTGCGCTCGCGCAGTGCGGCGAAGCGGGTAGAGAACTCGCGACGCTCGGTGTCGGTGAGCGGCGGCGTGCCCGTGCCGACCACGTCGCTGTCGATGACGCCCAATTCCTTTAACGACGCCTTGATCGTTGCGATGGTCGGGCGATAGGCCTTGGCGCCGCGCTTGAAGGTGCATGCGATGCGAAATTCCTCGATCGCGTCGGCATACAGTCGCATCAACTCTACGTCGCCCGAGCGGCAGACCTGCCACGCGCGCTGCCATTCGCGCGGCATCGCATTGGCAGGCCCCGCGACGACGCCGTACGGGCGCGTGCGCTGCGTCAGGTACCGGTTCCAGTAGTGGCGCATGCGATCGCCGACACCTTCGGGCGGCGCGAACAAATCGAAGATGAGATAGGCATTGCCGGCGTAGATCGCGAACTCGTGACCTGATTTGAAGTGCGACGCGGCACGTGTGTAGTTGCCGATGACGGTTTTGCTCGCGGTGACTTTGATTCCGCGAACGTACGGCAGTCGCGCCATCACCTTGACGTCGCGGGTATGCAGATGCGCAGCCTTGCCAACTGCTGCGATGTCAGTGTTGTCGTAGAGGAACAGCGGCAGCATCCGGCCCGCGCGATTGAAGACATTGCCGATGTCACGCTCGACGAAGTCGGCGACATGCTCGACGTCGTTGATCGACAGTGGCGCGAGGACGACTGCGTCGGCGCCTGCGTGGATCGCGTGGGTGAGATTGTCGAGCGTGTCGGCGCGCGTGTGCGCGGTGATGCCGGCCCATGCTTCGATTTTCTTCGCGGCGGACGCGCGCGCGCGGCGGCATTCGTCGATGGCAATTCGCGCGACAGTCTGGCGACGCGAGTTGTCGATACGATCCCATTCGCCGGTGGTGCCCGCGGCGAAGATGATATCGGCTCCGGCGCCGCCTTGTAGCGCGAAGCGGATGACGGCGCGCTGCTGATCTTCGAGAATGCGCCCGCGAGCGTCGAGAATCGTGACGATGGGAACTGAGAGCCCCGGGCGCGGGATGTAGTCGTCGAGCGATTGCACGCCGGCGATTCTAGCAGAAGGCGTGAACCGCTGCTTTAGCTGAGGCCGAGGCCGAGGTCGGTGATGAAGCTCCAGTGGGTTTCGTCGCTGGAGGCGTAGTTTTCCAACTTTAATCTGATCGTCAGTTGATAGGTGCCGTCGCCGGAGAGTGCTTCGACCGGCGGATTTTCGTACCAGATGCTCTTTCGGCAGACGTCGAGCATCATCTTATCGATTTTTGATTTGCCGGAGTGCTGCTCGAGGATTAGCTCGGTGAGCTTGCCGCTTTTGTCCATGACGGCGGTGATGACGACGGCTTTGATCTCGGTGGGCAGTTTGGTTCGCGAAATTTCCTCGGTGCGCTCGGCCTCGATCAGGCGCGCGTAAATGCGATCGAGAATCACTCCCGAAAAACTCCCGAACTGGGCGGCCTTGCTGTTGAGCAGGCGCACCGTCCCGGGGTTTTCCTCGTTGCCAACTACGCGTGAAATGCCGGGTTCGGTTTGATAGGTGCGCGGTCCGGCCGACACGGGGCCGTGATCGAGGATCATGCCTTCGCCGCGTTGCGGAACCTGGTGGATAGCGAACGGATTGACCGGGACCGCATTGACGTCATTGAGGCTCGACAACAACTTCGGCTGCGGGCTGGCGTCGGGAGAGGGCGCCGGCGGCTTGTCCTCGGCAGCGCATCCGGCGGCGAAGATCGCGATTGCGAGCAGCGGCGCTGTGAAAAACCGATTTCTCTTTCCACTCCTCATTTGGACTTTTCCCGCAGGCTATCTTTGTCCGAATCCAAAGCCAGGATTGCCGGACGCGCATCATTGTAATCGGCGACGAACGCGTCGAAAAGTTCCTCGCCGAATGCGCGTTCCTCAGCGCGAACCTTGTCGTTGTGTTCCTTCGCGATCGCATCGCCAACTCGCGCGAGCAGCTCGAGCGTCGGCGAGTAGTTCAGTTGGGCGGTGAAGCCGCCGGAGAAATCGTAGGTGCCGTTGGGCAGCAGGCGCGAGGTGAGCTTCGAATTCAAGCCGCCATTGCCAGTCGCGATCCCGCGCAGAAAATCGCCCGCCACCAAATCCATCACCTGATGCACGCCGGGCGGCGCGACCAGTTGCGGAACTGTGTTCATGCGATTGTCGAAAGTGCACGCGCCAGGCTCGCGATGGTAATCAGTCGTGAATCCAATGTTGGCGAGGCCGAAATTCATCTTGAGACTGGTCACCTGGGCCGACGCCAGCGTCCGGTAACTGCCGCGCGAGATTTCGCCGAGTGCGATACTGTCGCCGGTGGGTTGCATCGCGGCGTTGAACGACGTCAGCAGGCCGTTGCGGATCATTATCGTGAAGTGGATTTGGCCGTGGTCGAACGCCTCGCGCATCCAGTAGTTGCCGTGCACGTCGAGTATGTCGGATTTCGCGACCACCGCGGGAACGACCTTACGATAGAAATCATAGAGCAGCGGATATTTTTTCAGCGCGTCGAGGCGAACTTCCATATCGACGTTGAAGAGCACGATTGGTCCCGCGGGCGAATTGAACTCGTCGAGCAGATTGTTGAATTTGAAATAGTGATCGAACTTCGCCGCGAGATGCGGCATTTCGCGATGGAAGCGGGCCATCCCGGCGGCGTCGTGATGATTGAACTTGCCGGGCGCGGTGTCCCAAGGCGGTTTCAGGTCGCCGTGAAACTCGCGCAACGTGTCGGCCAGCATATCGACCAGCGCGCCGAGGCCGTAAGTGTCGATCATCAGCTCGCCAGCGAGCGTGCCGGTGACGCTCGAAATGTTGCCGGGCGTGGAATCACCCGAAGGCTTGAGGCCGAAGACGCCTGAGAATCGCGAAGGTTCCTCAGGGCCGCGCCATTGGTGCATCAGGGTGTAGAGATAGTCGCTGTCGTCCGGTTGCCCCGCGACGCAAATCTGATGCGTGCTGTCGGGCGTGTCGTGCCACGGAATTTCCGGCTTCGAGTATAGCGCAGCGGCGCGAATCATCGTCGATTGCCGGGGCGGGAGCTCGTCGACGACTTGCTGAAGCGAAGGACCAAGCCTCGGATGGAACGAGATTCTGCGCTGGAATGCGAGCTGGCGGTCGAAAATCGCGATCGCACGAGACGCGCGCGCGGGACCCGGCGGCGCGAGCAATACGATGGGCGCAAGGAGCGTCCGGCTATCGGGCGCGAAGCCGGTATTTGCCGCGGTTGGTGCTGATGCCGGCTTCGGCGGCTGCGGCGCGGCGTGACTGGTAATCGCGAGAATCGTGCTTATTATTGCTGCCAGCGAGGTGACGATAGGGATACGAACAGCCCGAAACGCCAGTCGCGACGGGCGAATTGTGCGGGATCCCTTGCGATGGTATCCTGCAACGGAAGAGTTGGAAGAGTTCGAGAAAATAAAATGAAAACTGGAATCCATCCTGAATACCGCCGCTGCACGGTCGTCTGTGCGTGCGGCAACACCTTCGAAACGCGCTCGACGCTCAAGGAGCTTCACGTCGAGGTCTGCTCGAAGTGCCATCCTTTTTATACTGGCACACAGCGCCTGGTCGATACCGCGGGGCGCGTCGAGCGATTCAATCGCAAGTACGGCATCAAGAAGCCGGCCGAAAAGACGGCGGAAACTGCCGCCGAGAAGTAGCATAGCAACTCCCGCCGCCTGCGGTGCCTCGATGCACCCGGGTGCGCGGGGGAGAAATCCATCGGCACGGCCACTGCGGCCGCGCCGTTTTTGTTTCTTTTTCAAGGAAAGTGCTTTTTTCAGGAAAGTGCTTCTCGGCTTTCTTAAGGGGCCGATGATTGTGATGGGATGCTCGATAAGGCAAGCGCAATAGAAGAGCGGGTCGCGGAACTCGAGCGCAAGCTCAGCGATCCGGCAACGCTCGGCAATCAGCGCGAATACGCGCGGTTGGCCAAGGAGCGATCGCAGCTTTCCGAGGCGGCGCAATGCGCGCGCGAGTATATTCGTATCGCCGACGAAATCGCGGGACACAAATCGATCCTCGACGGCAATGACGCCGAGTTGCGCGAGCTGGCCAAGGCCGAGATGCCGACGCTTCAGAAAAATCTCGACGCGGTCGAGGAGAAGCTCAAAGAGCTGCTCACGCCGCGCGATCCCAATGACGAGAAGAACGTCATCCTGGAAATACGAGCGGGCACTGGTGGGGAAGAAGCTTCCCTTTTTGCCGGCGACCTGTTCCGGATGTACACGCGCTATGCTGAGCGGCACGGCTTCAAGTTGGAAACGCTGAGCCTGAGCGACACCGGGCTCGGCGGAATCAAGGAAGTGATCGCGCTGGTGACGGGACGCGGCGCATACTCGCGGCTGAAGTACGAAGGCGGGGTGCATCGCGTGCAGCGCGTGCCGGAAACCGAAGGCTCGGGACGCATCCACACCTCGGCGGTGACGGTCGCGGTGATGCCCGAGGCGGACGAAGTCGAAGTTAATATCAATGAGGCCAAGGACCTGCGGATCGACGTGATGCGCGCGTCGGGACCGGGGGGCCAGAGCGTCAACACCACTGACTCGGCGGTACGAATCACGCATATTCCGAGTGGGATGGTGATAATCCAGCGCGATGAAAAATCGCAACACAAGAACAAGGCGAAGGCTCTGAAGATCCTGCGCGCGCGGCTGCTCGAGCAGGCGCAGTCGGAGCAGCAGGCGAAAATCGCGCAAACGCGGAAGTCGATGGTTGGGACGGGTGATCGCTCGGAGCGCATTCGCACCTATAATTTCCCCCAATCGCGCGTGACCGACCATCGCGTCAACGTGACGATCCATCAGCTCGACAATTTCCTCGACGGCGCGATTGATCCGGTGATCGATGCGCTGGCTGCATACGATCGCGAGCAGTCGCTCAGCGCGTAGACCTTGTGCCCGACGACAATGTCAGATTGGCCACGTGGCTGAAGGTCGACGAGGCGTCGCGCAGACTGTCGGCTGCGGGCGTCGAGTCTTCACACCTCGACGCGCAATTGTTGATGGCTGAGGCAGCGGGTATCACGCGCGAATTGGTTATCACCGGTTCAATCGATCTTTCACCCGCAATACTCAAAACATTCGACGCGATGATCGCGCGCCGTGAAAAGCGCGAGCCGGTCGCCTACATCGTCGGGCACAAGGAATTCTATTCGCTCGATTTCGAAGTGACGCCCGCGGTGCTGATTCCGCGTCCGGAGACCGAGTTCGTAGTCACGGCGGCGCTGGAATGTACCGCAAAGAAAGCCAATGCGCGCGTGCTCGACATCGGGACCGGCTCAGGTGCAATTGCGATCGCGATCGCCGTCAATGCACCGCGCGCGCAGATCACGGCGGTCGATATTTCTGCCGACGCGATCGCAGTGGCGTCGCGCAACGCTCGGCGTTATCAGGTGGGGGATCGCGTGACATTCCGGCGCGGCGACTGCTTCCATATGCTGGACGGGGGAGCGGCTCTCGGGACTTTCGACGCGATCGTCTCCAATCCGCCTTACCTTCATGATGCGGAAATTGCGGGCCTGGAGCCCGAGGTAAACCGCTTCGAGCCGCGCATAGCGCTGAAAGGAGGGGCGAGTGGCCTCGACGTTCTCCAGCGAATAACAATCGGCGCTCGCGAGTATCTCGAAACCAGCGGCGAGTTGATCATGGAGATGGGGAAAGGACACGCGGGGGACGTTGTGGGCCTCCTCACGCGCGCAGGCTTGAAGGTCGTCGATGTGATAAACGATTTCGCGGGACAGATGCGAGTCGCGCGGGCGATAGTGAGACCTGAGTCAGAATGGAAAAAATGATAATTCATGGCGGGGCTCCGCTGCGCGGTAGCGTCACGCTTAGCGGGAGCAAGAACGCTGCGCTGCCAATTATGATGGCGTCGCTGCTGACGTCGGAGCCGCTGCATCTCAGCAATGTGCCACGATTACGCGATGTGAAGACCGCGATGGAGCTGCTGATCCAGCTCGGGGTTGCGGCGCGCTGGACCGATGAGCATCGCGTGGAGCTGCACGCCGCCAACGTTACGTCGCACGAGGCATCGTATGAACTGGTCAAGACGATGCGTGCGTCGTTCGTCGTGCTGGGCCCGCTGCTGGCGCGGACGGGGCGCGCGCGCGTCTCCACTCCGGGCGGATGCGCGATCGGTGCGCGTCCCGTGAATTTGCATATCGTCGGGATTCGCGCGCTTGGCAGCAAGATTCAGTTTCGTCACGGCTACGTCGAAGCGCACGCCGAAAAGCTGACGGGAGGGCGCATTTGGCTGGATTCGCCGTCGGTCGGCGCGACCGAGAATATTATGATGGCGGCGGTCATGGCGCGCGGCCACACCGCGATTGAAAATGCGGCGCGCGAACCGGAGGTGCAGGACCTCGCGCGAGTGCTGGTCAAGATGGGCGCGAAGATCAGCGGCGCCGGCACGCATGTGATGGAAATCGAGGGCGTCGAGCGGCTGCATGGCGCCGAGCATGAAGTGATACCCGACCGAATCGAGGCCGGGTCGATGATGGCGGCGGCGGCGATCACCGGCGGCGACGTAACGATTACCAACGCGCCGATCGAGCATCTCGATGCGGTCACGACCAAGCTGCGCGAATCGGGCGTCACCGTCGAGGCAGGATACAAGGGCGTCCGCATCGCGCGAAACAATGGACTCAAGTCGGTCGAGCTGCGTACGTTGCCGTATCCGGGATTTCCGACCGACTTGCAGGCGCAGATGATGGCGATGTTGACGCAAGCGGACGGCACTTCGGTCATCACCGAAACGATTTTCGAAAATCGATTCATGCACGCGCAGGAACTGGCGCGGATGGGCGCCGACATCCTGATGAAAGGTCCGACCGCGGTGATTCGCGGGCCGTCGAAACTGAGCGGCGCGCCGGTGATGGCGACCGACTTACGCGCCAGCATGGGGTTGATAATCGCGGGGCTCGCAGCAACAAACACGACCGAGCTGAGCCGTATCTACCATCTCGACCGCGGTTACGAGGCGCTCGACGCGAAGCTCTCGGGTCTCGGCGCGAGAATCGAGCGCGCGCCGGAATAATGAAGCCGCGCGTCCTTAAGTCGCAGACGGCGGAATTCAAAAAATTCCTGGCTGCGATCCTCGCGCGCAGGGGCGGCGACAGCGCGAGCATCGACAGCGCTGTCTCGAAAATCATCGCGGACGTGCGCAAGCGCGGCGATCGCGCGCTGATCGAGCTCACCGCGAAATTCGATCATGTGAAGCTGACCTCCGCGACGCTCCGGGTGACGCCCGCCGAACGGCATTCCGCGCTCAACCGTATCCCCGCTGCGGATCGACGCGCGTTGGAACTGGCGGCCGAACGAATCGCGGAATTCCATCGCCGCACGATGGAGAAATCGTTCATCTATCGCGACAAGTCCGGGATGCGGCTCGGGTCAGATGGTGCAACCGATGCGCCGCGTCGGAATTTACGTGCCCGGCGGGCTCGGAGCGTATCCTTCGTCGGTGCTGATGAACGCGATTCCCGCCAAGGTCGCGGGCGTCGCAGAAATCGTGATGGTCTCGCCGCCTTCGTCGGAGGGCGAGCGGCTCGCGGTGCTGGCGGCTGCGGAAATCGCGGGCGTCGATGAATTCTACCGCGTCGGCGGAGCGCATGCGGTCGCGGCGCTCGCGTACGGGACGGAGACAATCAAGCCGGTGGACAAGATCGTCGGGCCCGGCAACGCGTACGTGCAGGCGGCCAAGCGGATGGTTTACGGCGTGACCGATATCGACAAGATGGCGGGGCCGAGCGAGGTGCTGGTGATCGCCGACGACCGCGCGCATCCCGAATGGATCGCCGCCGACCTGATTGCACAGGCCGAGCACGGTTCCGGCGACGAAGCGGCGGTGTTGCTGACCACGTCGGCGAGCGTCGCGAATCGGGTCGCCGAGGCGATTGAAACCGCGCTGAAAAGTCTGCCGCGCGCACGCCAGGTCGAGGCCGCGTTGGTCAAGCGCGGCGCGATGGTCGTGGTTGGCGATCTCAACGAGGCCTTCGATCTTGCCAACGAGATTGGCCCCGAGCATCTCGAGCTCGACCTGCGCAATCCGTCGCGATGGCTGCCCAAGGTCAAAGCCGCGGGCGCGGTTTTTCTCGGGCCGCTTACGCCGGCGCCGCTTGGCGACTACCTTGCGGGTCCGAATCACGTGCTGCCGACCGGCGGCGCCGCGCGTTTCGCATCGCCTCTGGGTGCATACGATTTCCTGAAACGAACCAGTATAATCGAGGCGTCGATGAGCGCGATTGCGGCGCTGGGACCTACGGTCGCGCACCTGGCGCGGATGGAAGGTTTCGAGGGCCACGCGCGCGCGATGGAACTGCGAGCAGAAACCCCTGCATCAAGCACTAAAAAAAATGCAAAACAAACGCAAAATATTACGAAACGAAGCTAAGACCGCGGTACCCGTTGCGCGTTTGGCGCCGGCGAAGGCGAAGCGCATCGCGGAGGTCGAGCGCAAGACCCGCGAGACTTCGGTGATAGTATCGCTCAAGCTGGACGGTACCGGGCGCGGCGAGGCGAAGACCGGCGTTCCGTTCCTCGATCACATGCTCGAGAGTTTCGCGCGTCACGGATTCTTCGACTTAAAAGTCGCAGCAAGCGGCGACTTGCATATCGATGACCATCACACTGTCGAGGATGTCGGGATGGTCGTGGGGCGGGCGTTTCGGCAGGCGCTCGGCGACCGCGCTGGAATCAAGCGCTTCGGCGAGGCGACCGTGCCGCTCGACGAGGCCGTCTGCACCGCGATTGTCGATATCAGCGGTCGCGCGTACCTCGGCTACAACGTCGCGATCAGCCAGGAGCGGGTCGGCAACTTCCAGACCGAGCTGGTCCACGATTTCATGAAAGCGCTGACCGACGAGGTCGGGATGAACCTGCATCTCAACCTGGTGAGCGGACGCAATCCGCATCATATTGTCGAGGCGACTTTCAAGGCGTTGGCGCGCGCGATGGATCATGCGACGTCCCGCGAGCCGCGGCTTTCAGGCGCGCTCTCGACCAAAGGCACGCTCAGCAGCTAGACCACTTGTTCGAGAAGTTCACCGTTATTCCGTCGATCGACCTGAAGGACGGTCAAGTCGTGCGCCTGCTCCACGGCGACATGAACCGCGCGACTGTCTATGGCGCCGATCCAGGTGAGACTGCGCGGCGCTTCGAGGAGGCGGGGGCGACTCTTATCCACATAGTCGATCTCGACGGTGCGATTGCCGGTGCGCCGCGAAATATCGAGGCGATCGCGCAAATTCGGGCGTCGGTGAAATGCGCAATCGACGTGAGCGGTGGACTGCGCACAATCGAGGCGGTACGCGCGGCGTTCGCCGCCGGCGCCGACCGCGTTTCGATTGGATCGGCCGCGCTGCTTAACCCTCAACTGGTCCGCGACGCTTGCGCCGAGTTCCCGGGGAAAATTTTCGGATCGATCGATATTCGCGACGGTAAACTGGCGGTCAAAGGATGGGTCGAGACGAGCCAACTGACTGTCACCGAGGCGGCGAATCGATTCCGCGCGGCTGGGGTCGCCGCCGCAATCGTGACCGACATAGCGCGCGACGGTGCGCAGGTCGGGGTCGATGCAGATCGGATGGCGGAAATCGCAAACGCCGTGCGCCTCCCGGTAATCGCGTCGGGCGGCGTCGCAAGTCTCGACGACATCCGCACTCTTCGGAATCGGTTCGAAGCCGGGGTGGTGGGAGTAGTCGTTGGACGCGCGCTGTACGAAGGAAATTTCAGCTTGAAGCGATGCATTGGCAGCATCTTTAAGCTAGCGACACCGAGTCTTAGCCATTCGCTATAGCTCTTTTATAGTTCTTTATCCTCCTCTTACATCCCTTTTAGCCTTCTGACTTAGGCGCGGCCTCCATCTTCGAGTACGCACTGATTGGCCAATGCTACATAACACAGCGCTAGGCGCTTTAGTGTGTTTTCAATTGTAGTCGCGGCCACAAGATTCCTTGACATACACTCGACGCCTGTAGAGAATGCTGAAGCTGGGTAAAGACATGATTTCACCGTCATAACCCATCAAGAGCAAATAGCGACTCAAGATTGGATAGATTACTCGGTAAATTTCCGGGTTAGATAGCGGTAGGTGTTTATAACCTGTGGATAAGTTCTCCTACAATTAGTTAAATCGTCGCAAGACGCGGGAGCAAATCGGTTCTCGCGTGTAGTTGTTCGAAACACACCAACGGACGGAGGGACACGGAAATGGATCTGATCAGGAAACTGTATGTGAAGGCAGACGGGTTCGCGCGCGGACAAACGATGGCTGAGTATGCGCTGATTCTCGCAGCGGTCGCAGTCGTGGTTTTCGTCGGCTACCAGACCATGGGTACCACGATCACCACGTTGCTCGGCAGCGTGGACGGCAAGCTCTAATCGCGAACCGATTGCGGACTATTGTGTGACGAGGCCGGCGGGGGCTATGCTCCCGCCGGTCAATTCAGACTCGGGGCCAAGATTGGCAAAAGGCGGCAGTCGTTTAAGTCGTCTGCGCAGAGGGAGATATGTTTACCAAGCTATATGTGAAGGCTAATGATTTTGCGCGCGGCCAAACGATGGCTGAATACGCTCTGATTCTCGCGGCCGTCGCGGTCGTGGTGTACGTCGGCTACCAGACGATGGGGACGACTATCACGACTCTGCTCGGCAGCGTGGACACCAGCCTCTAGTCAACGCGACTGACATCTCTTAGTACGCCGGTAAGGCTGCGCCCTTTTTAGGGCCGCAGCCCGACCGAGGTATTCGCGCAACGTCCTGGCAACCGCCCGGCGAACACATCCAGGATATTGTCCACGGCGATCGCGGCCATGCTCGCACGGGCGGCGATGCTGGCGCTGCCTATGTGCGGCGTGATGACGACGTTATCAAGTCGCAGCAGTGGATCTCGACGCGCGATCGGCTCGGGGTCGGTCACATCGAGACCCGCGCCAGCCAATCTCCCCGATTTCAGCGCCCCAACCATCGCAGCCTGATCGACGACGCCGCCTCGCGCGCTGTTAATTAGAATCGCACCCGGTTTCATAAGGGCAAACTCGCGCGCCCCGATCATGTCGGCGCGTCTTCAGCGTCAGCGGCACGTGAATCGACACATAGTCCGATCGAGCCAGCAGGCGATTCAGGCTGACTGCCTCTCGCGCCCACAAACCCGGCGTCGCGAATCGGCTTGCGCTTGCCTGACCGATGTTTCAGATACAGCAAGCGCATCCCGAAACCCGTCGCGCGACGCGCCATCGCCTGGCCGATCGCACCGGATCCGATTAGCCCGAGCGTGCTCGAGTGGACGTCGCGGCCGAGCATCGTCATCGGTCCCCAAGTGCGCCATTTGCCCGCGCGCACGTGACGATCGGCCTCGGCGATTCTCCGCGCCGTCGCCATCAACAAGCCGAAGGCAAGGTCCGCGGTCGCCTCGGTTAGAACGCCGGGAGTATGGCCGACCGCGATGCCCGCGCGGGTGGCAGCTTCGACATCTATATTGTCCACGCCGACGGCGAGGTTGCTGATGACGCGCAATCGCGGTGCACTCGCGATCATGCGCGCGTCGATCTGGTCGGTGACCATCGAGAGTACGGCGTCGGCGTCGGCCAGCGCGGATCGGAGCGCGGAGGCGGGCGGCGGCATGTCGCCGTTCCAGACGAGACTTGAGCCGCGGCACGCAGGCGCTTCAGCGCAGCAGGATCGATCGCGCGAGTGATGAAAACTTTTTTGCGTTGGCGGGCGGTACGCGGCATGCGGCGGAACTCCTCGACGGTTCAAATAGTTGTTTGGCTCTGCTATACGCGACAAGCGTGACTGACTCCATCGTTTCATCGGTAATTTCGTCCGCGCGTGCGAGTGGACGGACGGTTCTCACGGAAATTGAGAGCAAGCGGGTTCTGCATTCGCTCGGCCTGCCGGTCGTCGTGCCGGAGGCGGTTGCGACGGCTGACGACGCGGCGCGGGCGGCGTCGCGAATCGGCTTCCCGGTGGTGCTGAAAGTGCTGTCGCCGGACGTGAGTCACAAGAGCGACGTCGGCGGCGTCGAGCTGAACCTCACCGACGAGGCATCGGTGCGCGAGGCGTTCGAGCGAATCCGTGGCAGTCTCGCGGCTAAAGCACCCGACGCCCGTTTCGAGGGCGTTGCCGTTCAGCCGATGGCGCGGCCAGGCATCGAGCTGATTGCCGGGGTGTTCCGCGACGATCGCTTCGGCCCGATGGTCATGGCCGGGCTCGGCGGCGTGCTGGTCGAAGTGATGAAGGACACGGTGCTGGCGCTGGCGCCGATTGGCGGGCGCGAGGCATCGGCGATGCTCGCGCGGCTTCGAGGCTTTCAACTTTTGCGCGGCGTCCGCGGCCAGCCGGGGGTTGATATCGACGCGATCGTTTCGCTGATCGAGAGTGTCTCCGGAATCGCATGGGCACATCCTGAGATCGCCGAGATGGATTTCAACCCGGTCGTTGCGTATGAAGACGGGCTCGCAATTCTCGACGCACGAATCGTTATCGCCGCCGAGAAAGGCGAGACACCTCAGGCTGATCCGCATCGCGCGGCGCGGCTCAAGAACCTCGAGCGTGCGTTCAATCCGCGCGCGGTGGTCGTCATCGGCGACAAGCGGATGGGCGGGTACATGTGGTTGCGCGCGATGTCGCAGCTCAAGGGCAAGCTCTACTCGGTGCAAATCGATCCCAACGAAATACCGGGAATCGAAGCGATGGGCGTCGAGAATCGCAAAAGCCTCGCGGAAATCACCGAGCCAATCGACTATGCGGTCAGCGCGGTTCCGCGGCAGATCGCGCCGCTAATTTTAAAGGATTGCGTCGCGAATCATGTCGGCTCGATTGGATTCTTCACCTCCGGATTTTCGGAAACGTCCGAAGAACTGGGAATTCGGCTGGAAGCCGAGCTTCGCGACCTCGCGATCAATTCGGAAATCGCGTTGGTCGGGCCAAATTGTATGGGGCTGTACAGTCCGCGCGCGGGGCTGCGTAATTTTCCCGAAGAAAAAGTCGGCGAGGCCGGCGACGTCTGCTTCATTTCGCAGAGCGGTACCCACACCATCAATTTTTGCCTGCAGGCGCCGATTCACGGGATCAAGGTGAACAAGGCGGCGTCGATCGGCAACGTGCTGGTGCTCGAAGCGGCTGACTATATCGACCTGATGGCCGCCGACCCGGCGACGCGCGTGATTGGGATGTATATCGAAGGCGTGCGCGACGGGCGACGATTTTTCGATAGCGTCCGGCACGCAGCGGAGCGGCATCCCGTGGTCATTTGGAAAGGTGGAGTGACCGAGGCGGGCGCGCGCGCGACGTTCTCGCACACCGGATCGCTCGCGACGCCGGAGGCGACCTGGCGCACGGTAGTAAGGCAGAGTGGGGCGGTTGAAGTGTCGAGCCTCGACGCGATGCTCGACGCAGTCGAGTTGTTCGCGCGCGCCAAACGCCTCGAGGGCCGCCGGATGGGCCTGGTTGCGATGACCGGCGGGCAGTCGGTGGTAATCACCGACACGTTCGCGACGGCGGGGCTCGAGATTCCCGCGCTGTCGGACTCCTCTTACGAGGAACTGAAGACGTTCTTCAACATAATCGGCGGCAGCTACCGAAATCCGCTCGACGCCGGCGGCACCATCGGGGCCGGGCATCATCAGGGCAACCTCGATCGCATCCTGGAGATCCTCGAACGCGACCCGGTCATCGACGCGATCGTGCTCGAGGTCGGCACCGGACTGCGCGCGGCGCGATGGGCCACGCACGAAGATGAAATCACCGGCCTGCTCGACAAGTTGTCGGATTTTGCCGGGCGATCGACCAAGCCGTTTGCGATCGTGATGCATCCGGCGCACGTCGAGGCGATCGTAGCGCGGGGGAAGGAACTGGCGCGCGCGCGGGGGCTGGTGGTGTTCGACAGTTTCGAGCGCGCCGCCGCCGCATTTCGGACTGCGTCGGAATATTGGGCAAATCGGTCGCGGCTGGGCAGCTAGAGTCTGGTTCCCTCGCCCGTTCGTCGGGAGAGGGTTAGGGTGAGGGACATCGTGCGGCGCGATTGGCTGTTGCGCCGCACATCCTGGACCATGCGAAAAACTGAAAAATTTTTGTCCCTCACCCGCCACGCGAGGACGCGCGTCGGTCTCTCCCCTCAACGGGCGAGGCAAGACTAACGCGGGGGAGCGAGGACTGTCATCACGGTGCCGATTGTAGCGTCGCCGTCCAAGAAGGCCAGCCATCTGCCTCTGAGCGACCAGCTCATCGTGACGATTCCCTGGGCCGGGCCTTCGGCTAACAGAAATGCGCTGTCGTAGTGCAGGGAGTACGTGACGATTTTTCGCCATGGCACCGGCCTGCTCGGCGAGAAGATTTGCATCGCGGCTTCATTCGCGCCCTTGGAATAGGCCATCGTGCTCTGCGCGAGCATTTCCGGCCACGAGTCGAAGCCGAGCGATTTCACATCGATCTGAGTCAGGTCGGCTTGCGCGATCGCGACTTCCGCGACGACCGGCATTTCGGGACGTTCGATCGCGCGCGTGAACGTTAGCCCGCGGTCGCCCAGCGTGACCGTGTCGCTGCCCGAGGAAAATGAGGCCGCGCCGGTCGATGCGCCCATCAGGTGTTCGGCGCCGGTCGCGATGTTGTACTTGAACACGCCGATCGTGCGGCGCGTCGGGTCGGGTCCCACGTACAGAAACGAGCCTTCGTCGTCCTTGTCCCAATCGAGCACGCGAATCCGATCGCGCACGTGAAACCTGGTGCAGGTCGCCGCGCGCCGATCGATGATGATTGGCGGAGCGCCCGCGTCGCCCTGGCCGACCGCATAGACCCCGTGTGCGCTCCAGCTGAGCTTCGACATCGGGCACGACAATTTCAGCGGCGCGACCGAACCAGCGCCGGTGATGACGATCAACTGCAGACCATCCGAGCGGGTTGGCGGCGGCTGCGCGTCTGGCGCATCCGGATCGGGCTTCGGTGCCGGCTCGTTGGATGCGGATTCGTCCGGCGGCTCGGGATGCGCTCGTAGCGCGAGCGCGATCGTCGTGTCATTCAGCCAGCTAATCGAGATCGAATCGTACCGGCCATTAAAGGTCGAGATGACAGTACCGGCGCCAGTGGCAATCAGATCACGAACGATCACATCGACTCGATCTCCGCCCGGCGCGACCATCGCCGTCGCCAGCGTCAGCCCGTTGGGACTCACCGCGACGTCGGCGATCGTTCCTTCCTCAGCAGCGCCCGGTCCGGTCTCCGCCGCGAGGATTCGGCCGGTGCGCCACGCGGCGCCTCCCAGGCCGTACATGATCGTGTGTCCCCCCTGCGTTCCGACGACGCCAATCTCCTCGCCGTTCTGCATCCAGATCGGAGGACGCGTGGGAATCGGCGCAAACCCACTCGGCATCGCGACGTTGGTGAGCACCTTGATACCGTTGGTGACGGCGAGCGTCGTCGAACGCGCCACAAATGGCGGCGGCCCCGCCTTGGGCGCGTCGGTAGTAGTCGAGCACGACGCGAGGCTCACGACGGTGAAGGCAAGAATCAGGATGAGGACAGACCGACGCATCGAAAAGCGGTAGTGTATTTGGACCAACCAAAAAAGGCGACCGATTCAAACGATGAAGAACCCGTTTAGTGAGCGATTGTGGATAAGCCGCGAGGTCCGACTCGCGATTGTTGTTGCGATTTTGTTCTCGGTCGGCGCGGTGTTATGCGCGGCTGGCGACTTGAAGGCCGGATTCGGCTTGATTGCAGTCGCGGCGGCGATGGTCGCGGCGTTTTATTTCGCCGTCGTCAGACCCGCGCAAATTCCGAAGGATGCTGTCCTGGTAATCCGGCTGGCGGGCCCGATCGAAGAGGACGTTACGGGCTCGCCGCTCGATCAGATCATGCGTCGCGGCGCGATCAGCCTCGACCATCTCCGGTACGCCTTCGAGTCGGCGGCGATCGACGACAACGTTCGCGCGATCGTGGTCGAGATCGCGAGCTTCGGCGCGGGCCTGGCGACCGCGCATGAGGTTCATCGCCTGATGCGCGCTGCTCAAACGGCCGGCAAGCGTGTGATCGCGCTGCTGCGCGGCGATGACGCCGGCTTGCGCGAGTACCTGGCCGCGGCGGGGGCGGGCGAGATCGTCGCGAATCCGGACACGATGCTCACGCTGCTCGGCGTGGCGACCGGCGGCGTCTTCCTGAAGAATGCGCTCGACAAGTTGAAAATCCAGGCGCAGACGCTGCAATGGAAAGAGTACAAGGGTGCAGCCGAGACGCTCGGCCGCGACACGATGTCGCCGGCGCTGCGCGAGAGCATGGAGGCGGTCGTCGCGGACTGGGAGAAAATCCTGATCGAGACGATCGCGTCGGCCCGGAAGCTGTCTCCTGAAAAAGCGCGCGAGCTCATCGCAGCCGGCTTCGTCAGCGCAAAGTTTGCGGTTGAAAATAAACTGATCGATCGCGAGGGCTATATCGAGGACATCCGCGCTGAATTCGATCCCGAGGCCAAGCGCAAGGTGTTCGTCAACCTGGCACGCTACCGGCGCCATGCAATCTTCACTCGCGAGCGCGGACGCCGCGCGCGTATCGCGCTGGTGCATGCCAGCGGCCCCGTAATTTCGGGCGAGGCGCCTGCGACCGGCGAATATATCAGCGGTGTCGCGACCGCCGCGCAACTCGATCGAGCGTCGCGCGACGAACGCGTCCGCGCAATCGTGTTCCGGGTTAACTCACCGGGCGGCTCTGCAGTCGGATCCGACCTGGTGTGGCGCGCGGTGCGCGAGGCCCAGGGTCGCGGCAAGCCGGTCGTCGTCTCGATGGGCGACGTGGCGGGATCGGGCGGCTACTACGTCGCCGCCGGCGCCGACGCTATCGTCGCCGAGCAGGCCACCATCACCGGGTCCATCGGCGTCGTGTATGCGAAATTCAATCTCGGAAGCATGCTCAATGAGATAGGCGTCCATTTCGATTTCGTCAAAAGCGCTCCCATCAGCGACGCGATGTCGATGGCGCGCGCGATGACCGAGGCCGAACTGGCGCAGCTCAACGAAACCGTCGGACATCTGTACGCGGCGTTCACTGCGAAGGTCGCCGAAGGCAGGCATCTCAGTCCCGAGCAGGCCGAAGCGGTAGCCAAGGGCCGCATCTGGAGCGGTATTGCGGCAAAGGAGCGCGGGCTTATCGACGAAGTCGGCGGCCTCTCGACCGCAGTGGCAATCGCGCGCGATCGCGCCCATATCGCGGTGGATAAGCGCCATCAAATCGTGACCTACCGCGCGGAGCGGCGATGGCTGGATTTTCGCGGCAGCAGCGCGGACCTTTCGACATCGTGGGCGATTCGCGCAACCGCCGGCACGCTCGGGATTCCAACCCGATGGGCGCCCTCGATGCTCGAATTGCTAGTCCGCGGTGGCGTGATGCTGCTGTGCCCGTTCATCGAGTTGTAAGACCTCCGCTCGCCAGTGAAAAAGCCGCAGCCCCTCTCAGGACTGCGGCTTTTCGTTTAGCGTATCTCAGCTCGACCTAATCGTTAGGCACCAGCTCGACCCGACGGTTCTGAGCGCGACCCTCAGGCGTGTCGTTGGTGGCAACGAAGTTGGTCTTGCCGTAGCCGTGCGGAATCAACTGACTCGACGGGATACCGGCTCTCACCAGGTATTTCACGACCGCATCCGAACGCCGATCTGACAGCCTGAGATTGTAATTCTCGCCGCCGATCGCGTCGCAGTAGCCGTTGACGTTAACCGTCACGTTCGGGTTGGCCTTCAGCGTCGAAGCAGCTTCATCCAGAACTGCCGCATCCCCGGGCCGGATCTTCGACTTGTTGAAGTCGAAATGCACTCCGCGCAGCACCAGCTTCTGCCTGACAGGAGGCGGGGGAGGCGGTGGCGGCGGCGGTGGCGGTGGTGGCGGCGGTGGAGGCGGCGGAGGCATCCGCTTTGGCGTCAAGTAATAGCCGAGCAGGCCACCGATTATTGCACCCGCGCCTACGCCGATCGGACATCCGATTGCGTACGACGTAGGATCGTCATAGTCAATTGAGGCCGCGATCCCGCATCCGATACCGCCTCCGACGAAAGCGCCGGCGGCGGCTCCGAGTTCGGTGTTCTGCCTTTGCTCCTGCGTCCACGACGCGCATGACGAAACCGTCAGCAGTACGACGGTTGCACCCACGCCAATCCAATTTTTCCAGCTAGTCACCAAGTACCCCTCCATCAAGTTGAATCTTCCGGAATAAAACGTGAACCATTCTGCCTTTTTTCTGAGCCGCGGTCTATTAGGGCCCAAAAATGTCTCAAACCCAAGCCGCTATAATAGTCTTGCAACAAACCGGGCTCGACACGAGAAAAAGGCCGCAGCCCCGTTGAAGGGACTGCGGCCGGTAACGGACGTTTCAGTATCGGCCCGACCTAATCGTTAGGCACCAGCTCGACGCGACGGTTCTGAGCGCGACCCTCAGCCGTATCATTGGTGGCGACGAAATTGGTCTTGCCGTAGCCGTGCGGAATCAGCTGACTCGACGGGATACCGGCTCTCGTCAGGTAATCCACGACCGCGTCCGAACGCCGATCTGACAGCTTGAGGTTGTATTCCTCGCTGCCGATCGCGTCGCAGTAGCCGTTGACGTTTACTGTCACGTTCGGATTGGCCTTCAGAGTCGATGCGGCTTCATCCAGAACGGCGGCATCTCCGGGCCGGATCTTCGACTTGTTGAAGTCGAAATGCACTCCGCGTAGCACCAGCCTCTGCTTGACGGGCGGAGGCAGTGGTGGCGGAGGAGGCGGTGGAGGTGGCGGCGGTGGAGGCGGCGGCGGCGCCGGCTTCGGTGCGTAGTAATATCCGAGGATGCCACCCAGCAGACCACCCACACCTATTCCGATGGGACATCCGATGGCGTACGACGTAGGATCGTCATAATCGATTCCAGCCGCGATACCACAGCCGATCGCGCCACCGACCAGCGCGCCGCCCGCAGCTCCGAAAGTGACGTACTCATTCTGCTCTTGCGTCCACGACGCGCATGACGAGACCGTAAACAGGACAAGGACAGCAAGCGCGCTAACCCAATTTTTCCACTTATGCACGGGTACCCCTCCCTGGGACTCATACAGTTGCAGATTTCAAACCCCACGAATTGTGCCATTTCTAACGAGCGAGATCCATTGAGCTAGCGGAGGCGTCGCTTCCGTAATGGCTCGTTCACGAAGTAGCGACCGGAGGCATAGGCAGGCGACGATTTGCCTCTTGCGCCTTATTTTGCTTAACTGCGCGCAGCCGAGCACGGGTTCATTGATTTCGGGGGTTGATTGCTTGGTCGCGAATCGGTTCGACGAAAATTCTTTGATCGCGCGGGGAGGATTCCATGATTATCAATCGATGGGCAAAGTGTCTGATGCTTACGTTTCTTGGACTGCTCGTGGCCATAGGGTTAGTGGCCACCGGCTGTGATGAAAGTAGTCACGGCCAAGAGGTCGTCCATCATCATCATCGCCCGCCCACTCCTACTTCTACTCCGACGCCGTCGGCGAATGCGTGCTTGCCGTCGAGTTCCGTAGGTGTGCTGGTTCAGACCACCAACGCCACCGTGTACGCTCCGCAGGGAAATTGGGAGTCAGGTACGGCGGCAGTTAACGTCATACCGATTGAGACCAGCAGCGGTATTGGAACCGGCGGTGCTCCGACTACTGTCGTGACCACTAGCATTCCGAATTCCTGCTCTTCTAATTCCACTACCGGCACTACGGTTTGCACCGGGAACAACACAGACGTTTTCGTCATCAACGGCACCACTCTTTCCAGCACTCTCACCAGTGGCGCGACCGCCATTCAAAGCTTCTCCGGCGGCTCTTGCGAGAACTGCGGCGTCGTGGTGGATTCGTCGACCAACAGGGCGTTGATCGCGCTTGGCCTGGCGACCGGTGGGCCGGGCGGCTACCAGTTCCTCGATCTTGCAACCAACACATTTGAGACGGCCATACCTGCCGGAACGTCGACTTCGGAGGATGTTTCGATCGATCCGGTCCGCCAACTGGTGTTGTCTCCGAATGAAGATAACATTTACCAGATCCTGAATGTCTCTGGCGCGACTCCGGCGCTATTCAACAATAGTGGCTTTTCAACCAGCGGCGAGCCGGATTCGGCGGCCGAAGACTGCACCACTGGTATCGCTCTTTCCTCGCTCGAAGGTACAGGTAGCCTGTACATCGCCGACCTGACCCAGGCGGTCTTCACGCCGGGGACGCCCGGCACATGGACGGACGCCGCGTCTCAAACGCAGGCATTTCCCGAATTTGTGTCACTCTCGGCTGGCACTTGCGGCATCGCCGTTGCTCCCGGCTCGCACCTTGGCGTCGTGACGGGTGAGTTTGGCGGTAACGTTGAAGGCGTTATCCAGTTGCCGGCCACGTCCGGGAGCGGAACGCCCGCAGTTGTCGATTGGGTATCGTTCACCATGCCCAACCTCGCCAGTGGAGCGCCGTGGTCGATGGGTTTCGATCCGCACACGGTAACCGCGTACGTCAGCCCCAACACTGGTAAGGCGCTAGGCGTATTGGAAAACGGTGACTTCAGCTTCCTGGCGGTGGTCGATCTGCAGGGGCTGCTAAGCGCGCCGCGAACGGGTCACGTGGTGAACAACCCGCTTCCGGCCGGACTCGTAACTTTCATAGCGGAATAACCAACCCGCGCTAACTGAACGGACGAGCAGCGTCACATCGACGCTGCTCGTCCGTTCATCGATTTCTTCAGGGCTATAGCGGGGAGCGTTCCAGTTCTTCGCGGATCGAGTACATCTTCTGGCGCGCCTCGGTGATGTAGGCGTCGAGATTGCGGCGATGGTTCGCGAACAGGCCGTCGGGCGATCCGTCCATTACAATCAGGGGCTTCAACACCGCCGCCTTGCCGAGCGCGTCGATCGATTCGTCGAACATCGTCTTCAGCACCGGGTCGTCCTTGAGCTGGCCGGCGTATTCGCGCTCGAGCGCCTGCATCATGTGGTACATCACGTGCGCGTAGCCCTGCGAATGATAAAAATAATGGTCGCAGTCCCAGCTATGCACCGGGCTGCCGTCGTCCTTGGTCGAGCGGTACAGGTTCGCATGCGCGTCGCCGAGCAGGTCGGTCCACGTCTGGACGAGGCGCACCAGCTCGACCGCGCGGGTATTGAGCTCGCGCGACGACGGCGGCGTCGTATGCAGGCCGGCGACGTATGCGCGCAGGTGGTTGATACCGTCCTGGTACTTGCCTTCGGGTGACGGCAGAATCCATTTCTCGGCGTCGTTGCGAAAATCGGTGTCGGCGATCACCAGGTTCGGGTCGTATTGATTCGAGGAAACCTTGGTCAGGTGATCCTTGAAGACGCGGGTGGTCTCACGAACCGCCTGGATGATACCGAGCTGGCGATCCGAGTTATTGTCGGCCGCGACTTTCGGACCCCACAGAAAAAAATCGTTGGGACGCCATCCGAAGCCGGTGTGCAGCTCATGGTCCATGATCGCGGCCAGCGTCGATGCGTATATCTCGCCCGGCGGCGCCGGTTTGTCAGGCGGGAAAACCTGGTTGATGTCGTAGTCGAGACGATCGTGATGCTTGAGGCCGAAATGAAGCGCGAGGTTGCCGCCAATCCAGATCAGGAGGAGGGCGGCGGCCCCAATAAGAAGTCGGTTCCGGTTCATCGCGAAGGATCAGGCATCAAGCGGCGATTCTGCCGGACGGGACTATAACACGAAAAGCTAGCTGGCCGCGCGCAGCGGAAGTACTGCGGCACGCGCGCTCCTGAGTTCGTCGCGGCTGGTGCCCAATTGCTTGAGCAACGGGAAAACCGCGCGCGTGAGAAAGAGTCGCGGACTGATTCCGCCGCCGCCGATTCGAAGGTTCTCGTTGTAGTTAGGAAGCACGCCGTCGCCGGGCATCTTGAAATTCGCGATCACGTACGCGAGGTCGGCCAGCGTGCCGGCGCGGTCTTCGTCCATCTCGATTTGGATCATCTCGCGGTAGAACCCGGCGTGCGCGGCCTCGTCGCGGCTGACGAAGAAGAAAATTGCTTCGAGCGTCGCGTCGTCCTCGAGCTGCGCGCGATCCTTTTGCGCACGATACGCGAGATAGGTCGCCGATTCCTGCAGCGCGCCGTAGCAACTCATCTGGCGCCGCGCCGAAAAGGGAGCTTGCCACGATCGCGAAAACACCGTTGTCTCCATCGCGTCGAATTGCGCTTGCGTGCGCAGCCCGGAACGAATCAGGTACTCGCGGAACACCAGCCCGTGACGCGATTCCTCGTAGCTCCACGCGTTCTGAAACCATGCGAGTCCGAACACGCCGCGCAACATTTCGTTGCCAACCGCAGTGTAGTCCGGCAGTAACATTTCTTCGGCGCAATAAGTCTCGATACGAATCGCGCGTGCCTCGGTGTTGGCGTCGCGGGTGTTGGCGTCGGACGAAAGCTTGTCCCACGGCACATCGTCGAAAAGATTCCAGCGGCGCTTGCGCTCCGCAGTCTCAAAGAATTCCATGTACGCACGGTAAAACTTTTCTTTCGCAGTCATTCAGGCGTGCAGTCTTCAGGCGGGAACTACACTGCGAGAATAACACGCGGGCTGATCGAGAGCCTAATAAAAAATTTTATTTATGCGACAAATCGAAAAAAAATCGCTCAGAAAATACTTAATAAACGTTTAGTTAACGATGTTGTCTTCGAGACATCGGAGGGCGCGAGCAGTGCGATCGTCGTGACTGGCTTGCCGCCCTCGGTCACGTTCGCGGTTCCGATTTGTTGTCCCGCTTTCAGCGGCGCTGCGATCGACGACGGCAAATTGTAATCGACTTTGATCGCGTTGTGCGCGTTGTCACGTTTTACGAACACTCCTGCGTCGTCGCCCCAAACCGGCTTGATACTGTTGATGTCGGCGTTGGTTACGGCGACGGATTGCGCGATTGGCGCGCCCTTCTTCGCGATCGGATGCATCTCGTAGTTCAGAAATCCCTGCGATAGCATCTCGGATGCTTCCTTGAAATTCGTCAGCTTGTGCTGAGTGCCGAGCACCACCGCAATCAATCTCAGCCCGTTGCGTTTTGCAGTGGCGACCACGCAGAACCCGGCCTTGTCATAAAATCCTGTCTTGAGACCGTCGCACCCGGGATACGTCCGCACCATGTGATTGGTGTTGCGCAGAATGAACGTACCGGCGCGAAACGGCGCAGTGTCAATCGACGACCATCGAATTACGTCGGGATATTTCAACAGCTCGCGCGCGAGAATCGCCTGGTCGTACGCGCTTGCGACATCGGCCTGCTCGCCCTTCCCCGGCGGCAGACCGTTAACCGAGTAGTAGTGCGAGTCCTTCATCCCGAGCGCGGCGGCCTTCTGGTTCATCATCACGACGAACGACTCAGTCGAGCCCGCGATATATTCGGCAACCGCTACCGACGCGTCATTGGCTGAATGCACGACCACCGCCTTCATCATGTCGTCGAGCGAGAACGTCTCATTTTCTTTCAGATAGACCTGCGAACCGCCCATCTCGGCCGCCTTGGCCGACGTAGTTATGTTGTCGGTCAGTTTCAGCGAGCCGTCGTGAATTTTCTCGGCGACGATCAGCATCAGCATCATCTTGGCCAGCGACGCGGTCGGCCACGGCGCATGATCGTTCGACTCGAAGATGACGGTGCCGGTGACGGGTTCCATCACGCACGCCTCGGAGTAAGCGCCCAACGCGCTGCTCGACGCGTTCGCGTTGGTCTCCTCATCAGGCGCCTCAGCTTTGGCTGCCGCATGATGACGCCGCGCCGCAACTGCAGAGTAGGGCAATGTGATCGCAGCGATCACGACGATCAAAGCGAAAAATCCGAATTTTCGGCTACCGAAATATTTGCCAGGTGACGAGAGAACCTTCATCGCATCCCACCTCCTCAACACATCGACCGAGCGCACGAATATTAGCCAACAACTCGGCTCGCGGCGAGCGTCGACGTGCGAAACCCTTCTTTTTGGTTCCCCTTCCCGCGCGGGGAAGAGGCTACTCCCAATAATCTTGTTCCCCTTCCCGCTCGGGAAGAGGTGACTCCCAATAATCTTGTTCCCCTTCCCGCTCGGGAAGGGGTTAGGGGTTAGGTTCCTGGTCTCTGGGAATTCTCTAGAAGCGATCGGCGGTCCAGAACACGGATCGAGAATCTGCAAAAATCTCAAACGCGCGCATCGAAGCAGCTTCAGGAGCCATCGCAAATCGGCGCGCGAGCTTGTCGGGCGCAAGAACTCGCCACATATAGTTGTTGTCCACGTGATGCGCGACCGGACATCCCGCGTCGCCCAGCGCCTTTTCGAGTCGCGGGTCGTGCGCGGTATGCGTGACCAGCACCGAAGGCTCTGCGGGCTTCGATGCGCTGTGAAGCAGACCGGCGCGCCGATGATCCCCGACCGTCCGCACCGTGACCGGCACGCCTGACGCCGACTGGCCGAGGTACTTGAACGTCGCGAGCATCGCGTCAACGCCGTCGGGAAGGTAGCCGTATTCCATCACCATCGAAACGCCGTGGAAGCGCGTGACCCTCGCATAAGCGGCGATTCGTTCACCGTCGCGACACACGACGAAATATTCCTCGGAGCCTTCGCCCGGATGGAGCGGCTGATTGCCGGCAAATTTGAGATTCGCGCGCCATGCCGAGTCGTCGCGAACCGCAGTAACATTGAAACGTCCACTGTACTTGCCATGAATCAACGCAATCTCGCCGAGGTCGCGCTCAATTTCGAAACTGTCGACAACAAAACGATCAGGCGCGTCGAGCGATCCCGCCGCCGCGAGGATACTGAATTTGCGCTCGACCTCGCGCCATCCGAACATGGTTGTAGAAGGTGAGCCGTTCCGCGAACAGCAGCGATACTTCGAAGCCCTCGCGCACCATCGTATCGACCGCGAGCCGCATCAGCGCCGACGCCACGCCTTTGTGCCGATACTCCTCGAGTGTAAAGACAGATCCAATGCCGCCCATCGGCACGGCCTGCCCGTCGAGATTAATCGCGCGATCGAAAATCTGAACCGTCGAGACAAGCTGCCCACCATCGCGCGCAACCAGGCACAGCTCATCCCGAAACCGCGGATCAAGCCGATTGTACCGCTCGAAAAACGCGCGGTCGCCATACCACCGCGCGAGCAAATCGAGAACTTCGTCACGTTCATTGTGATGCGCAGATCGGACTTCCATAATTTTGGGTTTGTAACTTAGTTCGGTTGCCGCTGCTATAGGAGCAGAATCTAGTTCGCGCGCAACAATCGCGCGCTATACAAGGTTCGATCCTCTCCCTTTCAAAGAGAGGGGAAGAGTCTGAATATCTCTGCTACCGCAAATCGAGGTGGACTGACGTGGGCATGCCGCCGCGGTTGACCGTTAGATCGATCGCTGTCGCCGTTTTTACGGCTGAGATCAGACCCATCGCCTGCATCGGATTGGTGACGGGTTGTCCCTGGATCGAGGTCAGCAGATCGCCGTCCTGCAGGCCGATTTGCTCGAAGACCGAGCCCGGCGCGACATTCGAAATCGAAAAGCCGTCGGTCTTGCCGTTGACGAAATGGGGCAGCGCGCGCATCTGCGAGAAAAACTCCGCAGGATTTTCCATCGTCTGCTGAACTTCAGCGCGGCTGACTGCGTACTTTCCTGGACCCAGCTTCTGGATCTTTATTTTGTCGGCTTTGCTGTCGTCGCTGTTATCGTTGTCGTCGCTATTGTCGTTGTCGTCATCGGTGGCCGCTCCCGGATGACCGAGCCGCTGCAGCTTGCGCCGCATCGCAGCCGGAAGACCTCGGAGCATCGGCCCGCGGAACGAAGGCACACCGGGCATACCCAACTGCGACGCCGGCACTGCAGGCATATCAGACGACGGAATTTCGATCGCGACGCGATGCCCGCTGCGGTCGATGATCGCGCGATTGGTCTCGACGCTCACCAGCTTGCCCGCATCGGGAATGTCCTCGCCCACCTGGTAGAGCGATTCGTTGCCGGCCGGATCTTCGATTATCGCGTACGGCTTCGACTTGCTCGCCATCGACGTGCCGATCAGCTTGATGTGCAGGTCTTCTTCGACCACCGGCGCGGGTGCGGTGTCCTGCGGGGTCTCGTTGAAGATGTCGCGCTTGACGATCAGGTCGTAGTAGGGGCGCGTACGCATCCCGGTTATCGGATTGCGCGTCCCAATCGGGACTGGCGCGTCGGCATCATTTGAAATATTGCGCTCGACGATATCGCGCACGCACATCGCCGAGACGATCGCCAGCACCGCGATCAAAACAAAGTTCAGAATTGTGACGTGTATCTGCGAGAACCGGAGTTGCATTTAGAGGATCCCCTCAGCCCCGTATGCGCATCCTTTGACTAGACGATTCACGTCGTAGTTCCATTCACCTTTCCAGCGGCTTATCACAAAGCTCGCCTGGCTGTGCCCGCCGCGCACCAGGTCCATCAGGCGAAGCAGGTAGATGCTCTCATCCTGGCCGGCTTTGTTCAACATGCGCTGGCGCTCGAGGCCCTTGGCCGCGATTTGCATCAGCTCGCAGCCGAGTTCCTGCAGTTTAATTTTTCCCGCGCGAGCGTCAAGCCCGTGCTTATGCGCCGCGTCGGTTATTTCGCGCCGCTCGCGATAGCTCCATCCCTTGACTAGGTCCCATGCGCCGGCGATGCAATCGTCGTCGTAGAGCATCCCCTTCAGCAGCGCGGGCAGCGCGAGCATGAACTGCGGCGGCTGGCTGTCGGCGGTGCGCACTTCGACGTATTTCTTCAGCCGCACTTCGGTAAAAATCGTAGTCAGGTGATTTGTCCAGTCCTCGACGGTGGCGCGCTCGCGTCCATGCCCACGTTCGAGATACTGGCGGAACGTCAGCCCCGGCGGCTGGGTGAGATCGATATACTCATGATTGCGAATCAGGAAGTACATCGGCACGTCGAGCGCGAACTCGGCGTAATCCTCGAACGAACAATCTGGACGGAAGACGAACTCCGGCACCCCGCTGCGATCGTTGTCGGTGTCGGTCCAGATATGCCCGCGAAAGCTGTGATAGCCGTTCAGGCCGCCGTCGCTCAGCGGCGAGTTCGCAAAAATCGCGTACAGCAGCGGCACGATCCCCATGCTGACGCGCAACTTATGCATCGCGTCGCGCTCGTCGCTGTAATCGAGATTGGCCTGCACCCCCGCGGTCTGCTTCATCATGCGTTGGCCGAGTTTCCCCTTGCGCGCCATGTACGGATACATGATGTGGTAGCGGGCTTTCGGCAGCAGCTCGATCTGATCGATACGACTGACGGGTTGCATCCCGAGACCGAGCACCGTCGCATCGATCTGGCCGGTTACTTCGATTAGCTGTTGTACGTGCTCCGCGAACTCGTCGTAAGCGCAGTGGATACTGTCGCATTGCTCGCCTGACAGCTCGATCTGCCCGCCCGGCTCGAGCGTGATAGCCGCGCGATCGCCCTTGAGCGCGAGAATGTGTCCGTGCTCGTCTTCCGGCTCGAAGCCGTAATCAGCCGCCATCCGCCGCAGCAGGTCTTCGACGCCGTGCGCGCCGGAATAGGGGATAGCGGTACCGTCAGAAGTGCGGACGACGACCTTTTCGTACTCGGTGCCGACCCGCCATTGCGCGCGAGGCTTGCCGCCCGTCTCGAAGTAGCGGATCAGGTCGTCCTTCTTTTCAAGCAACTCACTCATGCGTCAATCCGATCACGACTCCTGAAAATAATCCGCTTCGAGTCCGCGTTCCCATCCGGCCCTCCGATCGGGTTCCCCTCCGCTCGGGAAGAGGCTACTCCCAATAATCCGGTTCCCCTTCCCGCGCGGGAAGGGGTTAGGGGTTAGGTTCCTGATCATCTTCAGAAGGTTATGAAAACTTCTCCTGAAAAGAGGATTCGGCAAGCGCGCTTATAATGGCCCCGCCAATCCTGCGAGGCAAGCACATTCGGAATCACCAAAAATTACATATACTGTTGCCTCGTGTGATCAATGGAAGTTGAAGATCTCTCAGCACGCGACGAAAACCCGAGCCTCCCCGAACCGCCGAGTATCAACACTCCCGCGATGCGATGGGAGGTCATGTTCTACTTCGCGATTCTCAACATCGTGATGGGACTTGGCTCCCCGCTCGGCATCGCCTCGATTCCGATTAGCTACTTCCTCAAAGACACCCTTCACATGTCGCCGGTGCGCCTCGCGATCTTTCTCGCGCTCGTCTCGATACCGGTATGCGCCGGATTCCTGTTCGGCTTTATCCGCGACCGATGGCGCAGCGCGAAATGGGCCGATCGCCAATACCTGTTCGTGTGCGCATTAGTCGCCGCGGCCGGATATTTCTGGTTAGCCACTTCCACAATTGACTATTACAAGTTGCTATCGATCATTCTCATCATCATCGCCATGTACGTGATGATTTACACTTCGGCACAAGCGATGATGGCCGGCGTCGCTCAGGCCTATGGGATGACCGGGCGCCTGAGCGTCGCCTTCAGCTTCGGCTACTTCGTTCCGTTGGTGATTTCGGCGCTGGCCGGCGGATGGCTGGTCGCCCACGTGTCGGTGGGCGGCACCTTCATGCTCGTGGCCGGCGTGACGCTGATGATCGCAATCCAGGCTTTTTGGCGACTCGACGCCGCGAACGAATTCGAAAGCGCGCCAGTCCCCTATGAAAAAGGCTTCGCTGCGATACTCCGGCTTATCCGCCATCGGCCATTGTGGCCGGCCGCCGCGATTTCCTTCCTCTGGAACTTCAGTCCAGGATGGGGCACGCCGATGTTCTATCACCTGACGGAGCACGTCCGGATCTCGAGCGAACTGTTCGGCACCTTCACCGCGCTGCAGTCGCTGTTCTTTCTGCCGACCACTCTGTTGTACGGCTACCTGTGCACACGCGCACCGCTTTCGCGATTGCTGTGGTGGGGAACGATAGTCGCGATCCTTCAAGGCCCGATCATGTTCCTGGCGCTAGGACCGGTAAGCACAATCGTTGTTGCAATCCTCTACGGCCTGTTCGGCGGCTTCGCCACCGCGGCGTATTTCGATCTGATAATGCGCTCCTGCCCGAAAGGCCTCGAAGGAACCGCGATGATGCTGGCCAACACCTCGATGTTCTCCATCGCCGGCAACAGCGGCAACCTGCTAGGCAGCTGGATCTATTCCAAAGGCGGCTTCGCCTCCGCCGTGATCATCACAACTCTGGCAACCGCACTGATAGTCCCAGTCCTCCGCTCAGTACCCCCAAGCCTAATCGCAACCCGCGACGGCGAACGCCCAATATGATGTCTTCAAGGCCCGCTGCTCTTCCCCTCTCCCTGTAAGGGAGAGGATCGAAGGTGAGGGTCCTTTTCAGCGCGCGCTTCGCGTGCGCTTCAAGATTCTGTTTCTTCTCCGAAGCCCAACTGCTCCGCCTGATGTTGTACCAAAGTACAATATCCGCCCCTCTCAAGATCGACCAATCTGTAATCGATCGCACTGAATGAAACCCATGCGGCAAATTGCCCTGACCGGCCTCCTTGGCCTCCTCCTCATCGTCGCAAATGCCTCCGCGCAAACGCCACTGAATCCACCACCGAAGCTTGACGACGCGACCGAGGTCAACAAGGAACTCTCGAATCCAATCTCCAGCATCTGGGCACTCCAGATTCAGGAGAACACCTTCTTCATCCATCCGGGTATCGAGGACAAGTCGAGCCGCAATGCTGTAAACGTCCAGTTTCAGCCGGTGCTGCCGCTCGCTCTCACTGACGATTGGAACTTGATCACCCGGCCAGTATTCCAGCTCGTCAACTCAGTCCCCGTGCCAACGCTTACGCGCCCCCGAGTTGTTGTTCCTAGCGGTAAGCAGGCCGCCGAGGTTGGCATTTACCAGGCAACTGGTTTCGGAGACACGATCCTCGCGACGCTTCTTTCGCCGAGTCCGCGACTGGCGGGACCGTGGCTGCTCGGCGCCGGACCCACCTTCATTTTTCCGACCGCAACTACGACCAACGTCGGCCAGAAAAAATGGCAGTTCGGCCCCGCCGGAGTTTTCGGCTACCTCGGCGAGCACTACATCATCGGCGTATTTCCGCAGCAATGGTTCTCGGTCGGTGGCAACGGCTCGAAGCAGACCAGCCAGATGAACGTGCAATACTTCGCGTCGTACTTTCTGCCTCACGGCTGGTCCGTCGGCTCTTCGCCGAACATTCTGATCAACTGGTACGCGAGCGACGGCAACAAGGTGACCTTCCCAATCGGCCTCAACGTATCGAAAGTGCAAAAGCTCGGCATCCTGCCGGTGAAGTTCCAGGTGCAAGGCCAATACATGCCGGTCAACCCCTCAGTCTTCGGCCAGCGCTGGAACATCCAGGTAGCAATCACCCCAGTCATCCCAAAACTGATCAAAGGAAACATCCTCGAAGGTTGGTAGTCGATTATTGGGTGCAGGGGTCCACCCCTGCCGCGGAGGTGTGAAACCCGCGGAGGGTTTCGCATTCGATCGCGTGAATTTCAAATCCGCTCCCATCGTGTCACATTGGCGCGGGAGAAATTTTCGCGATGCCTCAACTAATACTCGCCATCGACCAGGGAACTACCGGCACCACCGTATTCGTCGTCGATGCGCGCGGGCGGATTCGCGGGCGCGCCTACGCCGAGATTCGCCAGTTCTATCCGAAGCCCGGATGGGTCGAGCATGACCCCGAGGAAATCTACCGGTCGGTCGTCACGCTTTCGAAGAAAGCCATCTCGGCAGCGAAGGTGTCGGCATCGTCGATCGCTGGAATCGGAATCACTAATCAGCGCGAGACGTTCGTGGTGTGGGAACGCCGCAGCGGACGGCCTGTCTATCGCGCGATCGTCTGGCAATGCCGCCGCAGTGCCGATATCTGCGACGCGTTGCGCGATCGCGAAGCCGAAGTTGCGCAGCGCACGGGTCTGCTCATCGATCCATATTTCTCGGGCACCAAGCTCAAGTGGCTGCTCGACAACAAACCTGAACTGCGCGAGCGCGGTGCGCGCGGTGAGCTATGCTTCGGCAATATCGATACCTGGCTCGTGTACAAACTATCGCGCGGCGCCGAGTTCGTGACGGATTACACCAACGCGTCGCGCACGATGATGTTCAACCTCGCGCGTCGCGAATGGGACGACGAGATGCTCGCGATGCTCGGGGTTCCGCGCGAGATGCTGCCGCGCGCCGTGAGTTCGCGCGGTCCGATGGCCGAGGCGGCAGCCGGCACGATCGCGCCGCACGCGATTCCGATCGCCGCGGTGATCGGCGATCAGCAATCTGCGCTCTACGGACAGGGCGCGGTCTATGCCGGCGATTCGAAGGCGACCTACGGCACCGGCGCGTTCCTGCTGATGAACACCGGCGACAAAATGGTGCCGTCGAAAAATCGATTGCTCACGACTTCCGCGCTCGGGCCTGCCGGCGAGCCCGTGTATGCGCTCGAAGGGTTCGGTGTTTATCGCGGGCGCGGCCGTGCAATGGCTGCGCGACGGCCTCAAGTTGGTGCGCAAGGCCGCCGACACTTATGCCGAGGCGCGCGCCAGCGTTGCGAAAAATAAAGATCGCACGCAGCCTTACGTCGTCCCAGCCTTCGTCGGGCTCGGCGCGCCGTATTGGGATGCGAACGCGCGCGGCGCAATCATGGGAATCACCCGCGGCACGACCCGCGCCGATATCGTGCGCGCGACGCTCGACAGTATCGCCTACCAGGTGCGCGACGTGATCGTCGCGATGGAATCCGACACCGGGCATCCGATGAGCGAGTTGCGCGCCGACGGCGGCGCCACCGCAAATCGCTACCTGATGCAGTTCCAGGCGGATATCCTTGGCAAGCCGGTGCGCCGCGCGAAGATTGCGGAGACGACCGCGATGGGCGCGGCGATGCTCGCGGGCCTGGCCGTCGGAATCTGGAAGTCGCCGGACGAAATGCTCGCGCTCATCAAAGGATCGGACGTCTTCAAACCGAAAATGCAAAACGCCGAGCGTGAACGATTGCTCGCCGGATGGCATGATGCGGTTACGCGCACACTCACGCGCCCGTCGAATTGAATCGAGGAATCGAAACAATGCCTGAAAACGGAAAACCCTACGTCACCGCGCTCTACCCCGAGCAGCACGACCAGGCCGCCGACTCGCTCGGCCGCGCCTTCATCAACGATCCGACCTTCAAGGCGATAATTCCGGATATCACCGATCCGGTCGAGCGCGCGACGCATCTGGCGGACGTGTTTCGCGGGATGCTGGCGATCGAGCGTCGCAGTGGACAGCCGGTATTCGGTATCGTCGACAACGGACGCGTCGTCGCGGCGGCGTTGACTGAAGGTGTCGCACACGCCGGCGCGCTCGGCATGGTCACCACCGGACTCGGCCAGATGCCGCGGATGATAAGCGCTATCGGATTCGGCGGACTCTGGCGCGGGCTGAACCTGGTCAGCGTACTCTCCGACAATCATCCCAAGGAGCCGCATATATACCTGCAGGTGCTCGGCTGCGATCCGCCGTTCCAGGGCAAAGGATACGGCAAGGCGCTGGTCGATCGGCTCGCGCTCGAAGCCAAGGCGCGTCCGGAAATTGCGGGCGTGTACCTCGAAACCATGACCGAAGCCAACGTCGCGTTCTACAGCTCCAGGGGCTACGAAATTCTAGGCGAGTTGTATCCCCTGGGCGTCAAAACATGGCGAATGTACCAGCGCAAGCGCTAGAAGACAGGAACGATTGAATGTGAAACCCGCGGTGGGTTTCACACTTCCTTCGGCAGGGGTGACCCCTGCACCCAGTGATAAGAAATCGCAAAATGGCGAAGACGCCATTTCGCTCTCAGGTTCTAGGGAGAGAGCGCGACTCCCTCTACTTCTGTTCCCCCTTTCCGGTCGGAAAGGGGCGCAGCGGATAGGACGGCACCTCTCTGCCTCTGTTCCCCCTTTCCGCATCGGAAAGGGGGCGAGGGGGATAGGACGACGGATTCCGACTCCAACATTCCGGTTCCCCTTCCCACTATGGGAAGGGGTTAGGGGTTAGGTTCTTCTCATCATGCAGCAGTGCGTGGATGAATAGTTGTGACGCGCAATCCTTTGGACGTCCATCCCACATCGAATCCAACAATGTCGCCTTCGCGGATCAGATCGATTCCCGGCATCGTGCCGCCGATGCGCGCGCCTGCGACCGCCACGAACGGAAACTCGAACGGGATCTCCTTGCCGCTATGCGATCGCACTACGCCGCGGCCGCGCGCGCGATCGAGCTTGAGAATCATCCCTTGGTAGAAATTTCCCGGAAAGCGCTCGCTGTCGAAATCGTTTTCGTCGGCCACTACCTTAGGAAGCTACGGCATCGACATGCAGGTCTGCAACTCACCGAGCGCATTGTCGATGTATTTGATCGCGCTGGCCTTGTGTCCTCGATAGTCACTTGCCGCCTGGGCTTGCAGCACGTAGCGCGCGTGTTGTAGCTCGTTCATCGCGCGTGAGATTTCAGGATGACCCGCCGGCGGAGGCCCTCCGTAATAGCCAGGGCCTCCTGGCGCCGGACCGAACGCGTTGTCGGGATAACTGGGACTAGTCGTGCACGCAGCGCAGGTCAGCAAGACTCCGAAGATAACTCCGCTGGCGAAACATAATCCTTTGACCACAGCAACTCCCTCCCCAGGGAAATGACTATCGATTCATCTATCGCGCGGCAATCTACCACAGCTTCGAATGGAGTGCAGCGACAAAAATTGCGAAGCGTTTCAAATCGCGCTCAAAGCCGATAAGTTTTTAGGGACGACACTTCGAGCGGCAATCAGGAATGGCGATAGTTGAAAGTCTGAAACCGGGCGCGCCCGACCCAGCGGCGGAAAAGTCCGAAACGCTGGCGCTGCGCGGCGAAGGCTTGAGCAAGGTTTACGGCGGCCGCGCAGTCGTCGACGACGTCAACGTCGTCGTCAGGCCGGGCGAGGTCGTTGGCTTCCTCGGTCCCAACGGCGCGGGCAAGACCACCACCTTCTACATGCTGGTGGGACTGCTCAAGCCCGACAAGGGGCGCATCATGTTCAGCGGCGAGGACATCACGACCCTGCCGCTCTATCAGCGCGCGCGTCGCGGAATTTCCTACCTGCCGCAGGAGCCGAGCGTCTTCCGCAAGCTGACCGTCGAGCAAAATCTGCTGGCGGTGCTAGAGACACTGCCGCTCACCGAAGAGGAGCGTTACGCGCGCCTGCAATCGCTGCTCGACGAGCTTGGAATTTCGAAGTTGGCGAAGAGTAAGGCCGGCGTGCTGTCCGGTGGCGAGCGCCGACGCGTCGAAATCACGCGCGCTCTGGTGCTCGATCCGACTTACCTATGCCTCGACGAGCCGTTCGCGGGAATCGATCCGATCACGGTCGTCGAGATTCAGCGTGTCGTATCGTATCTGAAAGACCGCGGAATCGGCGTGCTGATGTCGGATCACAACGTGCACGCGACCTTGTCGATCATCGATCGCGCCTACATCATTCACTCGGGCAAGATTCTGTTCGAAGGCAAGCCGCGCGACATCGTCGCCAGTGACGCGGTGCGCCAGGTATTCCTCGGCGAGCGATTCAAGCTGGCGAGATAATCAGTAAGGAACGCCGGACGCGCTCCATCCTGAATTTGGCATCGGAGGCGGATAGGTCGGATAGCCGTAGCCGCCGTAACTCGGCGCGTAGCCGGAACCGAATCCGCCGAAGCCCCCGCCGCCTCCGTAACCTCCGCCAAAGCCGCCGCTGCCACCGCCGATCGTCATGCCACCGCCCAGCAGCAGCGGGATAATCGTCGTCAGCATGCTCGGCGGCGCGCTGTTGTATTGCTGATACTGCTGAAGCTGCTGCCCTTGAGCCGCGTAGGCCTGCGCGTCGGGCGGCATGTTGTTTTGATAATCCTGGATCGAACCGGAAGCCGCGTACGGATCGGTGCCGCTCGACGGCATCGCGTAGCCGGACGCCGCTCCTTTGGAAGTCGAGCCTGACGTGCCCGCGCTGCCGGCCAGCTCGGGACTGATCTTGATCCGGTTATCGACCACCAGCGACGAGTCCTTCAAATAGTGACGCGCCTTCTGCTCGGCGTCAGTCTTGCCAAAATCGCTCGCGACGAAACCGAACAAGATGACCTGCTTGCCGCCGCTCGGACTGGTCACAACCTGCGCGCCAACCAGCGGCAGCGAGTGATGCTTCAGATAGTCGGAGAGACCCTGGCTCTGCGGCGAATCGATAGTACCGCCGGCGACGGTGCCCGCGCTCGACGCCGGCGGCATCGAGCCAGAATCGTAGTTACTCGAGTTCCCGATCGACGACGCTTTGCTGGCGCCGGTTCCGTTCGGATTCTGCTGCGGCTCGCATGCGGACAATCCCGCGAGAGCGATCGCCAACCCGAAGACGGCCAGCGCATTTGCGATACGACTCATAGGTCGAAGTATAGTCCTGTGGCACTCCCCTAACAATTCGACGAATTTTGGCCGTTTTCGTTTCATTTCGCGATAACTGCTTCGCGTTGCGAGAATGCACTACTCATTGTGCGAGAGGGAGTTGCGTCGATCTTGAGGTTTTCGATGGCACAGTCGGTGCACTATGAACTGCGATGCTGCTCAACAAGGAAAACGGGGACCCACTCGATCAGAAGAGCTCTACCGCGGAGGTCGAAGCCGCGCTCGCGCGATTGACCAATGAAGATTCAAAGCTGGGTGAGCGTTTGATCAATGCGGCCGTCGCCGGCGCGGTGGTCGCGCGTCAACCGGCAGACCCTATCTTGCGAGCCGAAGCCGCCGCCGCGTGGAACTCGATTAGGCCGGTGATTTCCGAACACCTTAGTTGCCAGAAAGATATCGTGCTCCCGTGGTTGGAGTCGCGAAAGAATTTTCCGCCTGACCTTATATTGCGCGCCCGCGAGCAGCGCGCGCGGCTGTGCGGCCTGGTGCAAACGATCGACGCTTTTTCGTTCATCACCGGGACCGACGAGGACGTCGCGAAGGCCGGAACCGCGCTGACCGCATTCGCGGTATGTCTGGACGATTTGATCGACTGTGAAGAACGCGATCTGTTCCCGATGATCCAACGGAGCCTGTTCGGAGAATCCAGCGGTGCCGGCGCGTGATGATCGGAGTTACTTCGCGTAGCCGACCTCCAGCAGGAAATCGCGCACCAGCTGATTAAAGACCGAGGCGTTTTCGAAATAGATCGAATGACCGCTGCCGGGCACTGTGCGTATCCGCGAGTTGGGCAGCGACGACGCCAGCGCCTTGACTATAGCCGGCCTGATCAACGTGTCCTCCTCGCCAACCATGCATAGTATTGGCATCGTGAGGCGATTCTTCACTGCGGTGAGATCGTAGCGCAGGCTGATTATCCGCATGCCCGCGTCGGCCGGAGGACGCGCGCCGAGATTCCGGACTTCGTCGTACAAAAAGGCCATCTCCGGATGCTTCGCGAAATAATCGGCGGCATATGTCGGCAACGATCCGATCGGCGGGGAAGCATCGACCGGTAGCGGCGCGCGCGGCGCGTCGAATTTCATCTCGGGCGTGAAGATTCCACCCGGCGTATCCGCCATCACCATCGCGGCGACGCGCTCCGGATGCTCGAGCGCATAGCCGACGATCGTCCATCCGCCCATCGACTGCCCGATCAAGACCGCCTTGTCGATCTTCAGATGGTCGAGCAGCGCCGCTAGGTCGCTCGAGTGCGCGCGATTGAACGAGCCGTCGGGATCCGGGGACAGGCCGAAGCCGCGCTGGTCAACCGTGACGCATTCGAACGAGCGCATGAAGTAGGGTACCTGCTGCCACCACGAGAGATGGTTGCCGCCGAGCCCGTGCAGAAAAACAATCGGCGCGCCGGCACCGACGCGCTCGTAGTAGAGCGAGAACTTCCCGATCTCCAATCTGCCGGGCGTGATCCGATATTCCATCTCGACTCTCCCTCGTGCCGGTTCTTGACTGCCATACCGTTGTTATGTGAGATACATACTGTTGGTATGTAATTCTACAACGGGTCGCGAGTAACAGGAGGCTAGCAATGAACGCAGCAGAGTTCCATCAGGCGCGCAAATTCGCGGACACCACCTTCGGCCGCATCGCGTACGTCGAGAAGGGCGGCGGCCCGGCAGCGCTGTTTATCCACGGCTTCCCGGTCAACGGCTTCGCGTGGCGCGATGTGATCGACGATCTCGCGCCGGCGCGGCGATGTATCGCGCCCGATCTCATGGGCCTCGGTTACACCGAAATAACGGCGGACCAGGATCTCGGGTTCGACCAGCAAGCCGCCATGATCGCCGGATTTCTGGATCGGCTGGGACTGTCGCAGGTCGATCTGGTCGGCAACGACAGCGGCGCAAGTATCAGCCAGGTGTTTGCGGCCCGGTATCCGTCGCGGCTGCGCAGCCTCACGCTCACCAACTGCGAAGTTCACGATCTGTGGCCGAATGCGATGCTCAAAGCGGCATTCGACCAGTTTGCGGACCCCTCAATCGTGATGGGAATCAAGACGATGGTCAACGCGCCTGCGGTCGCGCGCCAGGCTTTCGGATCGGTTTACGAAGATGCGGAGCGAATCCCTGACGAAGCCTTCAAGACCTATTTCGAGCCGCTGGTTTCGTCAGAGGAGCGGAGCAATAGCATGCGGCGTTTTCTGAGTCTCGGCAATCTGAAGGTGCTGACTTCGATCGCGCCGCAATTGCGCGAGCTCAAGGTGCCGACGCTGATTGCATGGGGCGAGGCCGACACCGCCTTCGACCTGAAGTCGCCGCAGTGGCTCAAGGACAACCTCGGCAACGTCCGCCGGCTGATCATGGTGCCGCGCGCAAAGCTGTTCTTCCCCGAGGAGCACCCAAAGCTGATGAGCGTCCTGCTGCAGGAATTCTGGCGCAGTATTGGGTGAGAAACGCGGCTGGCGATTGAGCAGCGTCGACGCTCCTCAATCGCCGCCGCGATTGACCCAAGCTTGACGGCCTAGCGGAGGCGCTGGCCCGGTCGAACCTTGAAGCGGCGAGAGTCTCGCTGCGTCTTGAGGTAAACCGCGATCGCGACGACCCCCACGAACATAATTTCCCAGAACAGCAGCGTGTTGAGGTGATCGAACCGGTCGTACCACACGTCCGATGACGACGCCGACGGGGTGACCGCTGTGCCCACTGTGGTCATGAAGTTGTCGCGCCATCGCGACATCACGAGCAGGCCGTTCCACACAAAACCGACCACCAACACCACTACCCAGAACAGCACGCCGATTCGCTCCGGAATCCGGCGCCGCACGACGGTCTCAAGCGAATCCGGCTCGACAATGGCCGCTGGCGCCAGGCGACTCGCGATATTGCGAAGGTCCGGAAGGTTTGCAACGGGATCTTCCTCGAAGCTACTTACCTCAGGAGGCTTAGGAAAAAGCGTCGTGTGATCGCTCGCGGGGCTGGTCGCCTCGCGAATCTGGCGCAGGATGAATAGCATGTCCTGCTTGCAGGTCAGAGTTCCCAACAGCGCACATCGGGACAGCGCCTCCAGTTCCTGAGGCGTAATGCTGAGGCGCGCGATCAGTTCATGGTCGTTGCGGATCTGATCGACGATGGCACGCTCCCGCTGTGGGGTTAAATCCAGGTTGGCTCTTTGTTTCAGCTTTCATGGAGGCAGATTGTGACGCCGAACACGGCTCAAAGCAAGACTAAAGTAGACGTGAGTAATATAGGACATTAAAACACCAGTTAGAGACGCGATAAGCTGCGATAGAGTAAGCATCTAGTAAGAATTACCTACATCGGGTAGCGGGATGTGTAGCGAAGTGCTACTTACGGTAGCGAAGATGTAGCGAACGTCTACTTTTCGTATGACCAAGATGATGCCCGCAGTCAGCGTTCCGAGGCCGGCTGCGTCCCGATAGAAGATGCGGCGAGTTGTTGTAATAGGGGAGGGCGCTGCGGTTTACTGGCGATGACGATAGCGTCATGCCGGAAAAGTCTCCATCGCGATCCGGATTCCTCTCTCCGCCCGAGATCGAGGAGATCGATATCCTCTGGATCACCGCCGGGCTCGGATGCGACGGCGACACGATCGCGATGACCGGCGCGACTCAGCCGAGTATCGAAGACCTGCTCGCGGGCGCGATGCCCGGTATTCCGAAGGTCAGGCTCCACAATCCGTTTCTCGCCTACGAAAATGGCGACGAATTCCTCGCGCCGTTCCATCTGGCCAGTGCAGGACGCCTCGGCCGTCCTTTTATTTTAGTCGTCGAAGGATCGATTCCCGACGAGACCAATAAGGCCGATGGCTACTGGGCTGCGATGGGAACCGACCGCGCCACCGGCCAGCCGATCACCACCTGCAAGTGGATCGACGATCTCGCACCCAAGGCGTGGGCCGTGGTCGCGGCCGGCACCTGCGCGACCTACGGCGGAATCCACGCGATGCAGGGCAATCCGACCGGTGCGATGGGCCTGCCCGATTACCTCGGATGGAATTGGAAGTCCTCGGCCGGCGTCCCGATTGTTTGCGTGCCCGGTTGCCCGGTGCAGCCCGACAATTTCATGGACACCCTCTACTACCTGCTCTGCCAGGCGGCCGGTCACGCGCCCATGATTCCGCTGGATGAAGCTCTGCGCCCGCGATGGCTCTTCACGCAGACCGTGCACGAAGGATGCGACCGCGGCGGATACTACGAACAGGGCGACTTCACGCTCAGTTACGGCGAACCTGCGTGCATCGTGAAGCTCGGATGCTGGGGGCCGGTGGTTCACTGCAACGTCGGCAAGCGTGGGTGGATGGGCGGCGTCGGCGGATGCCCCAACGTCGGCGGCATCTGCATTGGCTGCACGATGCCCGGATTTCCCGACAAGTTCATGCCGTTCATGGACGAGCCGCCGGGCGCGAAGTTGTCGTCGTCGGCCGTCCTGATGTACGGGCGCGCGGTTCGAGCGTTGCGCCGCTTCACGATGGAATCGCTCGACAAGGAACCCGAATGGCGCCATCGCCCAGCGCAGCCGGAAAATTCGATCGCGCGCAAACCACGATGACTACGGCTCGCAAACTTGAGTCGGTGCAAACGCCGCCGACCGAACCGCTTCACGAGCGGCATCTTGGCCAGACTCAGTCAGAGGCCCAGGCCGTCCTCGAAATGATGGCGCAAGTCTTCGACCTCGGCGTTTCGACCTTCCGCTCGCTCAATGCCCCGTCGCCAAAGGAGCCGCGCCGGCTGGCACCCGTGACCGAGGGTCAGCATGCGATCGTAACGGTAGATGACGACGCTATCATAACGTCCTTCAGCGAAGCGGCCGAAAAGACCTTCGACTACCCGGCCCGCGCTGTAATCGGCAGGTCAATCGCGATTCTTTTCGACTCCGCGGGAGCACCGCCGATAATCTCGGCGGGGAGTCTCAACGAGCGCCTGCGTCTGGGCATCCCGCTCGATGCGGTGGGAAAGCGTCGCGAAGGAACTACGTTTGCGATGGAGATGAGCAGCACCGCGGTCGAGATTGGTGGCGAGCGCCGCTTCGTAATCGTGGTGCGCGATGTAACCGAGCGCGACCGAGCCGAATCGGAACGGCGCAAGGCCGAGGCGCGCTTTCGATCCCTGGTCGAGCAGATTCCTGCCGTCACGTTCATGGGTTCGCTCAACGAAGACAAGAACGAGTTTTACGTAAGCCCGCAGATCGAAGCCTTGTTGGGTTTTTCGCAGCAAGAATGGCTGAGCGATCCGTTTTTGTGGTTCAACCAGCTTCATCCCGACGATCGCAATTACTGTAACCAGGAGTTCGCGCGCGGTTGTATCGCCGGCGGTCCCTTTCGCGCGGAGTTTCGCGCGCTGACCCGCGACGGCAAGGTGGTTTGGGTTCACGGCGAGGCTCGCGTCGTTCGCGACGTAGATGGACGCCCGATGTTTATCCAGGGCGTTGCTTACGACATCACCGAGTCGAAGCGCGCCGAGGAGACGGTTCGCGCCGGCGCTGAGCAGCTCAAAGCTTCGCTCGAAGAAAAGGACGTCCTGCTGAAAGAGATTCATCACCGGGTGAAGAACAACCTGCAGGTGATCTCGAGTCTTCTGAGGTTGCAGGCGACCCACATCGAAGATCCGGCCGCGCTCGAAATGTTCAACGAGAGCCGTCATCGAATTCAGACGATGGCGCTGGTGCACGAGAAGCTTTACCAATCGGAAAGTTTCTCGCGGGTGGATTTCGGCGAATACGCGCGCAGTCTCTCGACCCTGCTGGCCAGCACCTATCGCGACAAGGCTGCGCGCCTCGCGCTCAAAACCGAGATCGAGGAGGTCTCGCTTGGCGTCGATATCGCGCTGCCGCTCGGACTCATCATCAATGAGCTGATTTCCAATTCGATGAAGTACGCGTTCCCCGATGGCGGCGAGGGAGAAATTCGAATCGGAATAAATCGCGTCGGCGACGACCAGCTACAATTGATTGTCGCCGATAACGGAATCGGCTTTCCCGCTGACGTCGATTTTCGCAAAACCGAGACCCTGGGGATGCAACTCGTGCTCGCGCTCACCGGTCAAATCGGCGGCAGCGTCGAACTTCGATCCGAGGCGGGTACTGAGTTCAGGATATTGTTCCGCCCGCGAGCCTAGCGCCCCAGCTCAACCCCTGCGGCTTTTCTTTTCCGCAAGAACGAATACCACTCACTCATTCCGTCGCCCTTGAGCACCGAGACTTGAAGCACTTTCAGCGCCGGATTGATCTGGCGCGCATAGCCGATACATCGATCGACATTGAACGGCACGTACGGCAGCAAGTCGATCTTGTTGAGGATCATAACGTCGGCCGCGCGAAACATATGCGGATACTTGAGCGGCTTGTCCTCACCTTCAGTCGCCGAAGCGATCACCACTCGCGCGCTCTCGCCGAGGTCGAACAGCGCCGGACAAACCAGGTTGCCCACATTTTCGATCATGAGAACCGATCCCGGGCGGCGGCTTCAGCCGCTTCAACGCATCGGCCAGCATCGCGGCGTCAAGATGACATCCGCTGCCGGTGTTGATCTGAACCGCTCGGCATCCGGTCGCGCCGATCCGCTCGGCGTCGAGCGTGGTTTCCTGATCTCCCTCGATAACGCAAATAGGAATTTCAGCGCCGAGCTCGCGGATGGTGCGCTCGAGCAGCGACGTCTTGCCCGCACCCGGCGAGCTCATCAGATTGAACGCGACGATATCGCGACCTTCAAGCCAGCCGCGGTTGTGCTCGGCCAGATGATTATTTTTCGCGAGAATATCCTGCTCGAGCTGAAGCGTGCGCGAGTGCGCAGGTTCGTGCGCCTTGTCATGATCGTGATGATGATGCTCGTGTCCATCGTGCGAGTGATCATGATGATGATCGCTGTGAGAGTGGCTTGCGTGGTCCCCTGAAAAAACCGTCAACCGCGTTTCGGCGCCGTCAGAGCATCCGCAGGTGGAACACATTTCAGACTACCTCGACTGATCGAATTTTCAGTTCCTGTCCGCTGAGCATTAGCAGGTTCGCGCTTCCACACGGGCACAATGGGATCGTGTCGATCAGCTCGACCTCTACTGCGCAGTCGCGGCATCGCGCCCGGCCCGAAGTTTCTTCGATATCGAGTGACGCGCCCTCCATCACCGTTCCCTCAGCACAAATATCGAAACAGGCGCGCACCGCATCAGGCACCACTCCGGAGAGTTTGCCGATCTGGAGCACTACGCGAAGAACCTTCGCCCCGCGAACGTGATCCTCGACGCTCTCTACGATGCTCTCGGTGATCGCCAGTTCGTGCATTGTCGACTCAGCCGTCATTCTCGCATCGCCGAACGCCCTTGCATCATCAGTCCTCCAATCATCGCGACTCCGTTCGCAATCAGAGCTTGGATCTCCGGGGATTTCGAAAGCATCTGCCATGCGTCCATCAAGGGCGGGTTGCCTGAGAAACTCGCTATCGTCTCCGCGAGATGTCCGTTGCCCGACAGCATGCTGCCGAGCGTCTCGGCCACCGACAGCTTTCCTTCCTCGAAGGTGCTCTGGAAGATCGACGTCCCGGTCGCGAGTATCCCCTTGAATTCTTCGGAGTTGACGATCGTTTCCCACGCCTTGCGCAGCTCATCGAAACGCTCCGGACCCTCTTTCGCGCCCAGCACATAACCCAGCATGAAACCCAAAAGCGCACCCATCGAACTAGTCCTCCCTCGCGACCGCCGAGTCTCGTGACGCGGCTATCGCAACTTGTCCAAAACTGATTCCCGCGTCATTAGTCGGCACCTGGTGGTGAGTTAGCACGTTGAATCCTACGTCTTCCAGCAATTCGACCGTTCGCCGCAACAATAGTTGGTTTTGAAATACGCCGCCGCTGAGTGCGACCAGCGCCAATCGGCGCGCGCGTCCAATCGCGATGCATGCTTTCAGGATCAACTGTGCTACCGAATTATGAAAACGCGCGGCAACGACTGCAATGGAAGTGCCGGCCCGCAGATCATTCACCACCGCGCGCACCAGGTCCTTGCCGCGAATTTCTAACGGCATTGCGTCAGAGAAGGGTACTTCGTAAGCGCTGTCTTCGTCGAGCGACGCCCGTTGCTCCAATTCGATCGCCGCCTGACCTTCGTAGTTGATGGTATCGCGCACCGAAAGAATCGCTGCCACCGCATCGAACAGGCGGCCCGCGCTGGAAGTGCGCGGCGAATTTGTATTGGTCCTCAGGAGCGCGGAAATCTGCCGCCATTGGTCCGGATGCCGCGCGACAACTTCCAAATGCTGCGGAATATTTTCGCCGTAGGCCTGTTGCAGGTACGACGCCGCCATTCGCCACGGCTGTTTGATAGCCGCAGTCCCACCCGGCATTGCCACGGCTTCGAGATGGCCGACGCGTTCAAACTTCGCCAGGTCCGCGATCAGAAATTCGCCGCCCCAGATAGTGTCGTCGAGTCCGAACCCGAGCCCGTCGAAAGCGACTCCGATCGCCGGCCCGTGCACGCCGTTGTCGGCAAGGCACGCTGCGATGTGCGCGTGATGATGCTGCACGCCGACCAACTCGACGCCCTTCAACTCGAGCGCGTATTTCGTGGACAGGTACTCCGGATGCAGGTCGTAAGCGACTACTTGCGGATCGATATCAAACAGCCGCCGAAAATGATCGATACCGTCGCGGAACGAGCGCAGCGTTTCGAAATTCTCGAGGTCGCCGATGTGATGCGACATGAAAGCATGCTGCCGTTTCGCGACGCAAAACGTGTTCTTGAGTTCGGCGCCGCAAGCCAAAATCGGCCGCCGCACTCTGAACGGTAGCTCGATTGGCTGTGGCGCGTAGCCTCGCGAACGCCGAATCGGAACCTCCCGCCCTCGCGAAACCCGCACGACGCTGTCGTCAGTGCGAATATGAATCCGACGATCGTGAATCAAAAAATAATCTGCGATGGGCGAGAGCCGCTTCGTCGCCTCATCATCCGTGTACGCAATCGGCTCGTCAGAAACGTTGCCGCTGGTGAACACGATCGGCGCCTTGACCGATTCGCATAAGAGATGATGCAGCGGCGTGTACGGCAGCATCACGCCGATGAATCGATTCGAGGGCGCCACCGAAGGCGCCAGATCGGCGTCGAGTTTGCGCTCGAGCAGGACAACGGGTCGGCGCGGACTGGTGAGCGCACGCTCCTCGATCGCGTCAATAGTCGCCAGCGCGCGTGCCGCCGTCAGATTCGGCGCCATCACGGCAAACGGCTTGTCCTCGCGATGCTTGCGCGATCGCAACAGCTTCACCGCATTTTCATCCGACGCGAGCGCCGCAAGGTGATAGCCGCCGAGCCCCTTCACTGCGAGGATTCTTCCAGTTCTCAGCAGCTCGGCGGCTTTGCGAATCGGATCGCCAAACTGCGCGATTCCATTTCGATCGATCAAACGCACTGTAGGGCCGCACGCGGGGCAACAAACCGGTTCCGCATGGAATCGCCGATCGGACGGATCGTGATATTCGCGCGCGCAGTCTGCGCACATCGGAAACTCGGCCATCGTCGTCAGCCCGCGGTCGTACGGCACGCCGCGAACCACCGTGAATCGCGGACCGCAATTGGTGCAATTGGTAAATGGATAGCGATAGCGTCGATCGCGGGGATCGAAAATCTCGCGGATGCAATCCTCGCAAGTCGCGATGTCCGGAGAAATCAAAACCTGGCGCTCGCCCTCGGCGTGGCTCGCCAGTATCGCGAATTCGGATCGATTCGCCACTGGAATCAGCTCGGCCGCCACGTTCTGTATCGATGCGAGCGGCGGCGCATCGCTTACCAGCCGCCCGCGAAATTCCGCGAGGCTCGCGACACTTCCTTCGACCTCGATCGCGACGCCTTGAGAGTCGTTGACGATCGAACCGCCGAGACCGAGCTTCTGCGCCAGATTGAAAACGAAAGGCCGAAATCCTACACCCTGCACGATTCCGTCAACCCTGATACGCATCGCCGCGCGCTTCTGCGGCTCTTCGCGTAACGGCTCGGAGACAGTGATTTCAGCCGGTCGCATTAGCGTCTCTCTACTCGGATTTTTTCGCCATCGGCGGCTCCATGTCCGCGAGTGGATAAACTTTGAAGCGCGAGTAGTTGAACACCGGCGATCGCGCGAGCAGCATGTCGAGCTCCTCGTTCGAGGCGACGTCATATATCCACGCGCCGCCATGCTGTCCGGGAATGTGGTAGCGCGAGATCACTTTGCCCTGTTTCATCAGTGGCTCGGCATACTCCGGCATCGTGAGCACCGACTTCAGGACCTCGCGCGAGAGCAGCGCTATCTCGATTCGCCAAATTACCAGGAACTTCACGACGCATCCTCGTCGGCCGGGTCCTGGTCGCCGCCGGTGTAGTCCCTGAGTGCCGACATCTGGTTGCGCGCGGTCTGCTCGTCGATTTTTTCCATCGCAAATCCCGCGTGGATCAGAATCCAATCGCCGGGTTCGAGTTTTTCGTCTCGCAAAATTCCGATGTTGATGTTGCGCGTCATGCCGGCGACATCCACGCGCGCAAGATCCGGGTGCCCACTCTCATCCGCGAGTGCCACGATCCGTCCGACAATTCCAAGGCACATCTTGAAGCACGCTCCCAGCTAGCAGATTCGCGGCAACGCCTCGCCGAACGGCAAATCCAGCACGCGATCGCCGCCGACCGGAGTCCGCAAAATCACGAAGTCATGATGTTCTTCGGTGACGTGTCCGATCAGATTCGCCTCGCGGCCCAGCGGATGCCCGCGCATCGCTGCAAGAACTTGCTCCGCATGCTGTTCGGGAACGAAGGCGACCAATTTTCCTTCATTGGCGACCAGCAGCGGATCGAGTCCGAGAATCTCACACGCGCCGCGAACCGTGTCGCGAATCGGAATCGAAGTTTCATCGACCTCAATTCCAAGATGCTGCCGCGAAGCGATTTCAACCAACGTCGCGGCGAGGCCGCCGCGCGTCGGATCGCGCATCGCATGAATCTCGGGACACACTTTAAGCATTTCGCCCGCGAGTTCGTGCAGCGCGGCCGTGTCACTCTCGAGCGCGCCCTCGAACTCGAGTCCCTCCCGCGTCGAGAGAATGGCAACTCCGTGATCTCCGATAGTTCCCGACAACAGGATCGCGTCGCCAGGCCGGACGTTTCGCGACGACAGGTTGATTCCCGGCGGCACTACGCCGATACCCGATGTGTTTATGAAAATCTTGTCGCCGCTGCCACGCCCGACGACCTTGGTGTCGCCGGTCACGATCTGAACTCCCGGCGCGCTCGGCGGCGCGCTTGGCCGACGCGACGATTCGCTCGAGATCTGCAATCGGCAATCCTTCTTCGAGGATGAAAGCAAGCGAAAGATAGAGCGGCTTGGCGCCGCCCATCGCAAGATCGTTGATCGTACCGTTGACCGCGAGCTCGCCGATATCGCCGCCGGGGAAAAAGATCGGCGTGATCACGTACGAGTCGGTCGTGAAGGCAATTCGCGAGTTTCCAATTGCAAGGATCGCCTGATCGTCGAGAGCTTCGAGCGCCGAATTTCGGAACGCGGGAAGAAATATCTGCTCGACCAGGCGCGACGTCAGCTTCCCGCCGCTGCCGTGTCCCAACAGGATTTCCGGCGTGTCGGTTATGGGCAGCGGACACTGCGCGAATGGAGTCGCAGACGAGTTCTCGATGACGCGGCCGTTAGATGATGACATCTGACTGCCTTACGGGTGCGCTTTTCCGTTAGATTCAGCGCCGTCTTCATTTAGCGTCGTCTTGGAGACCGCGCGTCGGTTGTCGAGATAACGGCCGTATTGATAGTAGGCGGCGCACGCGCCCTCGGCTGAGACCATAGTCGCTCCGAGCGGACGCTGCGGCGTGCATTCCTTGCCGAAAGCGGGACAATCGGAAGGCTTGCGCGCGCCACGCAGAATCAACCCGCTGATGCATGTTTCGGATTCGCGCGTCGCGATCGATTCGACCTCGAAAATCCTCTCTGCATCGTGATCGCGATACTCGTCGCGCAGTCGATAGCCGGACTCCGGGATCGGGCCGACTCCGCGCCAGTTGCGATCAGCCACTTCGAATACCTTCGAGATCAAGTCGACCGCCGGACGATTGCCGTCGCGCGCGACCGCTCGCACGTACTGATTCTCGACTTCGGCGCGCCCCGCTTCGAGCTGGCGGACAGTCATCAGGATTCCTTCGAGCAGGTCGATCGGCTCGAAGCCGGTGACTACGATTGGAACGTGAAAGCGCTCGCACAGTGCTTCATATTCCCGGTATCCGACCACCGCGCAGACGTGTCCAGGACCCAGGAATCCCTGTACGCGATTGTCCGGCGCCTGGAGTACGGCCGCCATCGCGGGCGGGACCAGCACGTGCGATACCAGCATCGAGAAATTTTTCACGCCCTCGAGCTTTGCGCGATAGACACTCATTGCGTTAGCCGGCGCCGTGGTCTCGAAGCCGACGCCGAAAAATACAACGCGCTTGTCGGGGTTGTCGCGCGCTATCTGGAGTGCGTCGAGCGGTGAGTAAACCACGCGCACGTCGGCGCCACGGCTCTTCAAGGTCAACAGATCGCCGCGCGATCCCGGCACTCGCAGCATGTCGCCGAACGACGTGAAGATCACATCGGAGTGACTCGCGATCGCGTGCGCCTTGTCGATCATCTCGAGGGAGGTGACGCAGACCGGGCAGCCGGGGCCGTGCACCAGTTCGATCGACTCGGGGATCATCCTGTCAATCCCGTAGCGAACGATCGAATGGGTCTGGCCGCCGCATACTTCCATCAGTACCCATGGACGCGTCGCGGTTTTGGCGATCTCTTTGGTTAGACTCGCGGCGACGGCGCTGTCGCGATATTCGTCGAGATATTTCATGACGGCTTGCTCCTCGCGCGATTGTCGTCGGTCAGTTCCGAAGTTTGTCCAAGGTCTTCGAGTATCCGATAAGAGCGCTCCGCTTCTTCGCGATCGATTTTCGAAATCGCGAAGCCAACGTGGACCACGACGAAGTCTCCGACGCCGGCTTCGGGAACGTATTGCAGACAGACCTGCCGAGTTATTCCGGCAAACCTGACACTGCCGACGCGCAGACCATTTTCGTCGCGCGCTGCGATGATTTCACCGGGTATTCCGAGACACATGGGCTGCTGCCTCCGTCAAGATTCGAGCTGCGCTATCACCAATCCTCGAAGCTTCACATCCGGATAAACCTGGAGCATCAAAAATTTCGGCGGCTGGAGACCAAAGTTGCGGATGTCAATTGTCTGCTCGCCCTGGAACTCGATCGTGATGGCATCGACAATTCGCATCCGCACGTCGCCCTGAACCTTGCTGGTCTGTCCGCGAAGCGACAGTTCGCCTTGCACTTGGTAAGTAGCGCCCGAATCCACCGCCTTCACGCTGATGACCTTGCCGCGCACGCGCGGGTACTTGCGCGTTTCGAGCTTACTCGCCAATTCGCAATCGTAGAGACCGTTGCCGGTCTTCAGCAGCGACGCGTCGAGTTCGACACTGCCGCTCACCGGCGCATTCGCATCGAGATGCCCGTCGACGATTGTCATTTCAATGAAACCTTCGAGGCCCGCGGTTTCGACTTTGATCGGATGCAAGCTCGAGCGCGCTTCCGCCCAGATTTTCGAACGTTCCGGCACCAGGCGGTATCTCGCCATCTCAAACTCCTCTCATCGCGAGCAACGAATCGCGCGCGGTGCTACATCTCGCGAATCTGGATGTAACGCGCGATGTCGGGCAGCGAGGTCACTACCACGTAGGCGACTCCCAGCAGCACCGCGGTCGCAACTAGTTTCTTAAACATTGGTTCTGACTCCTTTCGTAGTTTCGATTCGATCGCTCGTCACTTCTTCAATCAGTTCTCGCACAACCGATACGGCTCCGTCGACCGCGCGGCTCATAACTTCGCTGAGACCGATTCTCTCGACCAGTTCTGCCGGCTCGCATCCGACCACCAGCACTCTGCGCACTCGGCCGCCCAGCGCCGCGAGCGTCGCGAGGACCGCCTCGGGATTCATCGTATGCGCGTCGGTCGCGGGATTGACCGGCTCGTGCTCGAGGTCGGGCTCGATCACGTAGATCGTTCCCGGTTGATCACCACGCTGCGCGGCATCGATCAAAACGAGTGTGTCGTAGCCTTCGAGCAGTTGAAACGCGAGATGCATCCCGCGAATCCCGTAGTCTTCGACTTCGACTCCCGTTGGAAACGTCTCACCGCTCAAGCGACGTGCGACCTCGACTCCGAAGCCATCATCGGCGAGAAAAATATTCCCGACCCCCGCCACCATCACGCGGTTCATCGCGGCACCTGCATCATCGGTTGACCTCGAGCGGCTCGACTTCGTCGGGGTAGAAGTAGAGGAACCGACCGTGGGTCTGCATGAAGTCGGCGGCCGGATCGTCCTCGAGCGTGACCGCGAGGTATTCGTTATCTTCGACGTCGAAATACACGGCCTCGACGCGCGCGGTCTTGCCGGCCAGGAACATGTCCTGCGCATCCGAACGTCGTGGACCCGGGCGCAGGCGCACGCGCGATCCCTTCGACACTGCAACCTCGCCGACCTGCACGCGGTCGGTCTCGGGCGATACGGACGCGTCGGCGCCGGGATCCCACCATGGCGGCGGCTCGGCAGGGGTAGGGCGCTCGTCACCGGCCTGCGGTTCGTCCTTTGTAGTCGCGGCGCGCAAATATCTAAGCGCGCCGTGCAGCCGGTCGAGAATTTCCGGTGGCATATCGTCCACGCGATCGATTATCGCGGCGGCACGCGGATCGGTGGCGCGCGCCTGGCGCTTCTCGTCATCGGTCAGAGTCATGGTGCGGAGCGTGAGGATTTCGTCAATTTCGGTCGCGTCGTAGAGATCGCCGGGACTCTCGGGCGCGATTTGCGGATAGTCGTAAAGAATGATCGGCGATGACAGCACCACATCGCGGTCGCCGTCCTCGCCGACCATCACCGGCCAGGTCCGAACGTTCGAGCATTTCTGTGCGAAGGTCTTCGCCCACGCCGGCGGATCGATCAGCGAAACAAACTTGCCACGTTTCGCCTCCAGAAGTGCGTGAACTCCAATTAGCGAGGACCGCATCACGATGTCTCTCGATGCGCCGGCGTCAGGCCACGCCGTTACGTTCTCGATTCGCAAGCGAAGCTTGTACAACGCCGGCGATTCATGGATGGCCTCAAACGAGAGACGAATCGTTCCCTTGACGGCCGTGCTTTCGCGAACGAATCGGCCGACCCGCTGTCCGGATCGAGTGAAGATCTCTTCGGTCGTGCGAGCTACAGGAAACTCGAAATTGACGACGCGCTCGCCATGAACAGATCCCGATGACTCGACGAAATCGATTTCCCGCTCGATCGCTTCGTCCCAACTGGTCCACAGTTCACCTTCAGCTTCGAGCGATTCGACTTCCGAAAACGTGTCTGCTTCGACGTCGATTAACTTTTCGACGATGCGCCGCTGGATTTGCAGAAATCTGACTTTGCCCGCGACTTCGAACTGCGCCCTCGACAAGGCATTCGGTCTGCGACCACGAATGCTCGCAGCCGCCGGCTTCGCTCCATTCGCGCGGCGCCAGCACACCGAATTGCCATCGAACCTGGTTTTTTCCCGACGATGCGCGATACGGATACAGCACGTATCCTTCGTAGAGAACGGCATCGGCAATTTTGCGCGCGCGCTCGATACTCATTGGTATCGCTCCCGCTCGTCGTGGAGCAGCGTCTCGACGACTTCGTCCCAGGTTGCGAGCGCGCGGCTGGCCTTGAACTTCATCAGGTCCGACAGCGTCTCCCGCCTCAGCCGTAGCCATCCGCTATTCGGAAAATAGTGATCGATCATCTCCCGCCAGACGTGCACCGGCAGCCGGTAACCGGCCTCCTTGCTCCACGGAATCTGGCTGACCTGCATTCCGTGCTCGCCCTTTTCGAACACGCTGCCGCTGAACATCATCAGCAGCGCGATGTCTCCGCTTTCGAGCGAATGTAGATACTTCGCGGCCGCGATTTCAAAATCGTAGGTGCATGCGACCGGCAACTCGACTTCGGTCTCGCCGCGAAAGCCTGGAATCGTGGCCGACAGATGCGTCCATAGGAACGGCTTCATCGTGTCGCCCCAGCGCGGCGTGTCGCCGAACAGCTCGGCCAGACGCGCTTCTTCGCCGGGGGAGTATTGGCGGCGAATCGGCTCGATCCGAATCTGGCAACGCAGCACGATATTGTGAATGAAGATGCCGGTGGTCTCCTCGATTTTCAGCGCGAACATCAGCGTCGGCACGGCCGCATGCCGCTCGGGACGCGCGCCCACGATTTGAAAGTTCAATTCACTCAACCGCGGAACTCCGCTCATTGTGGTCGCGGGAGCGCGCGCGCAAGTTGGAGAAGAATTCCTCGATTTCGCGCCACACCTCTTCGCCGCCGTCGAATCCTTTCCAGTAGCGCCGGACCTTGCCCGTCAGTTCGTAGCAAGCGTCGATCGGCACGATGAAAGACTGGAATCGATCCTCGCCTCGGCGCCGATAGATGAGCAGGGCTTCGACGTCGGACGCGAGTTCCCGCAACACTGGATTGTTCGCGGACAGTTCGTCCCATGCTTCGACTGGCACCATCGATTCGGTGGCGCCCGCGGGACTCGGATAGAAGGCGGTGATTTTCTTCATGCCGGAGTTGTAGAAGAAAAACGCCATCCCGACCGGAATTTGCATCGCGTCCCAATTCGCGTTGCTCAAGCGAAACGAATTGAGATTCAGGATGCGATCCGGCACCGCGCGATATTTTCCCTGCGCCGCTCCGTCGTGCGTGAACAGCAAGTAGCACGCGCGGCAACTGCACATGAGCCTGCGACTCTCGACGTTGACGACGTGCGAATGTTGCTCGACAATCGGCTGTCCGCACAGCTCGCAGACTTCGCCGGCGCGCCGCTTGAGTCGCGGCTCGAGAAACCGTTTCAGCGCGTTCGGCGCTTCAGCGATTCTGCCGTTCTTCTCGCCAGGCATACTCATCCCATCAATTCATGAGTGGAGCGGCGATCGCGACTCTCACTCCGTGCTGATCTTCGAGCAGGGGCACTGGCTCAAGATGCAATCCGCGGCTCTCGGTCGATCGTCCGGCCAGCCGCGGATCATAATTCTTGTTGCACGATGGACAGACCACCAGGCTGTGAGTCACGGTGCCGCCGCCCATGGCGGAGCCGCACGCCGGGCAAGCGTCGCGATACGCGTAGAGTTGCCCTTCCACCCGGCAGAGCACGATGCGCGATCCCATCGCTTCGGTCGAAGTGAGTAGGTTGGCGGAAAATCCGTTCTGGTCGCCAATCGAAACCCAGGTCGGCTCCATCTCGACTGCTGACTCGCGCGGCGACTTGGACTCGGTCACACCTTCGACCTCATTGCCCTTCCCGTATTTGCACTCCTTGCCACCTTTGCACTCCCTTCTTTTCCCCATTGAAGGCCTGGCTAATACTGTGTGAAAGACTTTTTGAGCGTGGTGCTGCTTCAGTTGGTTTGGACTTTCTTGCTCACCCTTTCTGGGACAAGTACCTCGAATTTGAAGACCGCTTGGAATCACACGACAGGATTTTTGCCATCCTCAGTCGTGTTGTCAAGATTCCAATGCATCAGTATGCTCGCTACTTCGAAAGATTTCGGCAGCTTGCTCACACCCGACCTTTGATGGAGCTCGTGCCCGAAGAGACGCTTGCTCAGTTTCGTATGGATGTGGAAGCGGAGAGTGCTGGCTACCAGCAAGGTGCTAAAGCAGAGTTGGAGATTGAGCGCGAAGTACGGACTAAGATTGATAATTTTCACCTTGAAATCTTCACCCGCACTCAAACGGAGACTACCAAACGATGGACCTACGAGTCGGAGATCAAGCGCCCGTACTTCCACGTAACTGAGCTTGACCACCAGCAACTTGCCAACTGGAGAAAGTACTTGGATTTCGAGGAGGCCGAGGGCGACTACACTAGAGCAGTTTTTCTGTATGAGAGATGCCTGGTGACTTGTGCTTTCTACGACGAATTCTGGTTCCGATATGCCCGGTGGATGTCTGCCCAAGAGGAGAAACAGGAAGAAGTCAGAAATATCTACCAGCGAGCCAGCACACTTTACGTTCCAATCAGTCGTCCTGGAATCCGACTGCAATATGCCTACTTCGAGGAGATGTCTGAACGCGCTGATGTTGCCCGGGATATCCACCAGGCCATTCTCGATCGCATGCCGGGTCACGTTGAGACTATTGTTTCATGGGCAAACCTGGAGCGCCGCCAAAACGGTCTTGAAGCCGCTATCGAGGTGTATAAAGCTCAGATTGATAACCCAGCCGTGGACCTGTTTGCAAAGGCAGCATTTGTCGTTGAGTGGGCCATCCTTTTATGGAAGATCCAAGGTTCGGTTAGTGAAGCTCGTCAAGTCTTCCAGAAGAACCAGCAATGGTACCTCCAGAGCCGCCACTTCTGGATGAAATACCTTGAATTTGAAACTGCCCAACCCACTTCCACGGATAAGGAAGCGGAGCATTATACAAGAATCAAACAGGTCCATGATGATATGATCAAGAAAAGCCGCATGAGCCTGAGTACGAAGAAGGATCTCAGCAGTTATTTCTTGACTTATCTACAGCAGAGAGGCACGAAGGAAGCCATGAAGGAATTTCTGCAAGTTGACCGGGAACTAAACGGGTAAGTTCTTTTCGTACTAAATCATGACTTAACATCAGGCTGACATTCTCAACAGGCCTCTTTCCGTTCAACCAGCATATCTAAAGATAAATACTCCTACCGGTAGAGCATCTAGTAAGGCTTTGGAGAATGGTCATCCACCAGGTGAGGTTGACGAGGCCACCCTTCGCAAGGGGGAGGTAAAATACAGCAACTACTATGAAGAGTGCCGCGACCCAATACCCAACGCTCAAGGTCTCGCCCCCTTCCATTGAAAATACCGCTTTTCGAAACTGGATCTCCTTATGGCATATAATAAAGGGCTGGGGGGTTGCGTTGCATTGCCTGTATGATAGGATTTCGCCTTTGGCATTGCTCGATGTTTTATGTATTCCTAGGTCCTTGGACAGGATGATCTTATCTTGCCTACGACTTTGACGATGGTTTGCGATATACGCTCCCTCAGAAGATAGAAAATAAGATCGAGACTTTACGCAAATGCAATAGCTTGAACAGTAGAAATCACCGCTTGGTGAGTAAGGCGAGTATGCCAACTATCATGTCCTCTTGTATTTGTAGTAACATCCCTTCTCTCTCGATGTTATCTACAGGACCTGCACATCGAGGGTCTCGTATCGAATGTTCCCAGTCCCACCCAGCAGACTGATGAAATTCTTTCCTCCAGCCAAAGCAACAGTCATCCTCACAGAAACGTACTTGCCGCCCGTCCCTTTGAGCTTGAACGTCCCAATTGATACCTGATTGACAGTGACCTCAATAGTAGTCGTGCTCCCAGCATTCGCATAAGACAGAGTTATCTTCGCATTGCCACCGACAGACTCGATCCCCGAAAATGCAATCACACTTCCGCTACCCAAGCCTCCAACAACAGCACCATTCGGCGTAGCGACTGACTTTCCATCAACCATCACGCTTGCACCCGTTATCAGCGTATCAACGGCGTAATATCGAGGAGTAGGATCTGGTTGCACCCAAACTTCTAGCTCACAGAGCCCGACCCAGACACCGGGCTTCCTGAAAAGATTTACACTCACGAACTGCGTCTCCACCTCGGCAAAAGAGAACGTGTTTCGATCATTCGGTAGGAATGCTCCGCCAGACACATTTGCCAGGAGGCCTGTTGAGCCGTAGATTTCAAGACGAGCTGGGACGTCGATTCCCCCGCCGCGAGCGACGTCTGAAAAGAGCGCGAGCGTGACGGAAGAGATGTTCCGGGGCCGAGCGAAGGTTATCTGCAGCGTGTCGTTGCTGGAGGGCGATTGATAGTTTGTCCACCTGTTATCTGGTTCAGAGTCGTAGAAGAGGTATCCGTCGATGGCCTTCCATGGCGAGTCGGCGAAGAAGGTGTTGGTGGCGTTGGCGAGGGGGTAGGCTCCTAGACCGATCGGGTTCCCGGCTATGTTTATGGGAGCGGTGGCAGTTACTATTGGGCGGGCGGGAATGTAGACTTGGGCGGCTTTGCTGTTACGATTGTAGATTTTGGAACCGTCGCAGAAGATGGTGATTCCTGGGCCGATGTTGTAGCGAGAACCATCTTGGTCATAGAGAACCGTTATGAGATGTCCGTGATAGGGGAGATTCTCAATGGCAAAGTAGGTCCAGTTTTGAGGAATGATTGGAGAGACTTGCAAGAGATTATCGGAACGGGGGACGATTCCTAAAAGACCAGTGATCACATCATCATTATTGGTTGAATCTATCGCATGTTAGTACTTCGACTGTATGATGTTTCGAGAGACTCACGCTGATAGTGCTCGCTATGGTTTGAGCTATCAGCACTCCATTCATCCAAAGATGGATAGTGGGACTCCGCAATGTATGGAACACCATCCTTGTGCTGGGTGGTAGCATATCTTCCCAGATACTCAACATATTGCTCTGTAGTAGTGCAATCGGTACTTCGATAGATGGCAGCAAGAGATTTCAAGACGTGGGATGTTGAATATGGCCACGATTGTCCATTCCAATAGCAGCAGGCACCACCTGGTTTGGTGGCAGCGTAGTACGGATTCCTGATCTCCAGAGTTGTTGGACCATAAGTAGCAAAGAACCCGAGAGGATCAAAAAGCTGCTGGACCGAGGCGTTGGCAAACTGCTCATTTAGACCAACACCAAAGCGGAATGGAAAGAGACCGACTTCCTCCCTTCCTTGGACCCTGGACAGATTTGGATTGTTTGGTCTAATGACGTCCACGAAAAACTTTTGAACGGGATCCCACAAGTGTGCATATATAGAATTCTCCAGTTGGTCAGCAATTTTGATGAACTTCGAAGCAGTTCTTAAATCTCCGGCTTCCGTGGCAACCAGTGCTACCGCTCGCGCATTGGCAACCATGTATGCATTATGATTTGGTCGATACGTGTCCGGTCCATCGTATTGGAGTTGGCCACCATTTGGAGCAACGATGTACCCTGGGAGACTGAACTCCTGGGCGTCCCAGTTTGGGGTGTAGTAATACAGGCCAACTGTATCGTCGTACGTATAATCCCAGTAGCGGAAAAGTTTTGCCATATCCGAGAGCTGTTGGGTGGTGTACGTCGTGTCCCCATTGACTTGAGACCTCCTGAACATTGCATCCAAAATCCAGTGGGTATACTGCGTACTGTTCGCTGGACCTCGCGTATAAGCTAGGATGTAGTCATCATCATACACCTGGTCTCGGAGCCATCTTGCTTCATCGATCTGGTGACCAGCAGCAGCGTCGATTGTGTTCAGAGCCTGTGCGTATCCAACTGGTTGCATAAATTCCGTAATGATATACCCAGTGCCGGGAACAGTGTATCTCAAATGGCGCTGTAGAGAAGACCAGCGATAATAATAAACATCTTGAATATTGGCGTCTGGGATATCAATGAATGGAATGTTTTCCGACAAGAAACTTTGCCCAAAGAAGCCACTGATGGGCTTGATGTGGTCTAAGAAAGAGGTTCCATTGTTGCTGATGCTTGGAGACTGAAGAGGCTTCTGGCTCATGGACTCCACTCTGGGACTGAGTAGGGACAGGCTGCGTATGGCCCAGGACGAGATTGACTTCATCTTGAAACAGAAGAGGATATACAATGCTAGTAAATCAATGCTTCCAAAAATCAAGCCCCCAACAAAAGCGACTGAGCCAACCCTTAAGAACTACTTGAAATACTGTACACAAAGGAGAGAATGAAGATGCACGAGTTGGTCCTCCTCAGCGGCAGCCATGACCCGCCAAAGCTGTGCCCTGATTGTTCACGGGGCCCAAGCACGCGACGTCAAGGAACGGTAAATTCTCCTTGCAGAGCAAATTCTCCGATTGGCTCGCTTTGGCCTCGGTTGCAGCATTTGCGTCACGAGCGATCAGATCCAGCAGAGTTTCGGCGGCTAGGAAACAAACTGCACTGTTCGAAAATATATCTCTGCAACGTTACGGCCTCGTTGGCCTCCTGGTCGTACTATATGAGTTGTCTTAGAAGTCTCACTACCACATCTCGAGATGAGCATCGTGTGATGGACCATCCAGCCATGTGGCGCCCCGCAACGCCGCTCCCGCGCCTCTCCCGATCCCGATCCCCGGATTTGCATGGTTTGTGTGGGGTGGGTGACATGGTTCATGTTCGAAGTGCGCCTGATCGAGCACCTCACTGTCTCCGCTGACGATATATCATTATCAAGGAGCTGCCTGACTTGAGGAAGAGAATTGGACATCCTGAATTGTACTAATGTGACACACTGGAGGTTTGTTGCTGATCATTGAGCATGCAAAATTGTAGCCAGCAGACACATGAAATTAGTATCCGCAAAACAGAGGACCAGCTATGCTCAAATCAAGAGTCACCAGATCCGTTATGCTCATCAGATAAAAGGATCGAAGCTAAAGTCAAAAGCAGATCAAGAATTCCTCCGTGAACACAAAATCCGGCAATGAATTTCAATGTCCCGGATAGGTTGGGCAATTGACCTTACCTTGACTTGTAGTAAGGGGACTTCAGGTGTTCTAGAATAGAGCTTTCAAAGTACCTGAAGAATACGACTGTGATCTTCATATGTGTGAAGGGACATTTGGAGTGAAAGCCTATGTATTGTATGTAACCTTCCACATCTGATTTTGAGTACAGAGTGCCGTTTGTCTGTCCATTTGCGAGCCAGGTTAAGCAGGACCGTTTCAGATACTTCACGATCCAATGTTCCTTGGAGTGATAGTAGATTCAATTTCTTCCTCGGTAAATATTATTCTGAAGCTATTCAATAATCAATGTCGCTTGGAAAGTTGCAAAAAAAAATTGCAAAACAAGAACTTAGGCTTTCGCCTAGGAGAACAGCCCAATTCAACGCTTTGTGCGCACCACAGATTATGTGGCTGGTTTGATTCTTTTAATGAATTCATCACTGGCGAATAGGAGAACAAACAGTCAACGCTCTGCGCGCACCACAGGTTAAGAGGCTGGTTTGTTTCCTGTAATGAATTCATCCCTATTTTACGTCACACAGTGGGTTGGACGAACTAATTTAACGTTGCTGGATTGAGAATGAGCCACTTTTTCGTCTTGCCAGGAAGGACGCGGCGGTTTATCAGTTTTTAGTGTCTGCAGAAGAAGACGTTTGTTCACCACATGCCATGGTAAATGTGTCAGAGCGGTCTTACACCACATATCTTACTGACGACGGAGAAATCGCTTTTTTTGTTATATACATATGGCATTAGGATTTGGTGCCGCTTTTCCTGTCCATCGCAGAGCCTCCTAGCGCGGTCACACGATAATGCTCTTTCCCGAAATGCCTACGCTACCAGTCGTTTTCTCTTTCCATCACTATCACAACTCATAAATCTCCAAATTCTCCAATTCCACATGGGAATAACCTTCTTCATGATCCACCTTACGACCGACGGAACAGCGGGATGATCCTTCCACATGCCTCCCTCAAATTCAACTAGCTCCATGTTGTTCATAAATATTGGAAGCGTGTTTAGAGCAAAGTCCAACGTTACAGCTTTCTTTCCTTGCTCTTGCTCGATCTTGACGAGGTCAAACTGCCTCTCCGGCATCGCGAATCGGGACAGAGCGAGAAGAGCTTGTGGCTCAGCTGCCAGATGAGCGTACAGCGGCTCTGAAAAGGAGTCCATGATCTCGAGTAGTTTCTTGGGCTGGAAGTCTGAAGCGGGATCTTTGAGACTCGTCAAGTAGTCCTTCAGAGTCTTCAGACCTGCGTGGAAAGCGGCTGTGATAAGTGTCAGTGTATCTGTCAAGTCTCTCAAAACTTGATGTATTTCTACCATGTTGCTCAACTTCTCCATCCATGACTCCTTTCTGGCCTGTCGCTCTTTCGATTTCAGGGAAGTAGTTGACTTCCTCATGCATATGATGTTGTTCTACACATCTATGCCAAGCAAGACAGTATCCTGAAAAATCTTTGTAGTCGGATGCTGAAAGTCTTGGAGCTTGTTGATAGATGCTGTTGAAACCACGAATCAAAGCTGTCTAGCGAGTTAGCATGAGTAAACTCAGTGTTGCAATTGGCGCACTGGGCTGTCCAACACAAGAGACAGTAACTCAGTATGAAATATGCCTTACAATTATGAGAAATTGTCATATGAGACGCTCCCATGGTAAAAGCGTCTCTCTGCTAAAGGTTAGCAATGGTTTTATTTCTAAAACCACTGATAAAACCAACCTTTCCAGTGAGAAATGCAGGCGATGAGAGAAGTGCAAGAGGAGCGTCTTCGTAGAACGGAGGCTCAGTAGCTGTGGACATTATGGGCAACAGAAGAGGAAAATGCTCTGGATTTCGAATTAAATCTTTGGGTGCATTTCATGATTTGAAGAGAGCAACAAACCTCCCTTTTAAACAATACTGAATCCCATCTTAGTAGTGCGTCTGATGCTGACCCCTGATAAGTGGGTCCTTAGCATTACCAAAATGGTAAGGCGCTTAAGCCATGTCACGAGACTTCGTTCAGGGCATCAGTGAGAGCCAATCATTTTATTCGCGGTATGGAAGGCTCTTTCACAATGAATGAAATATGAAGCATCTAACGCAATGAATAGACCGTAACAGGCATATCTTGATTGATTAGGTATAGTTCTGACGACACATATCATCTTTGGATCTCGGCAAGGATAACACTCAAGAAACCTCAACAACTTTGAAGTTCCCCAAAGCCTTTTCTAGTGCATCCATTTTGCGCGGCACAAATCTTGCTTTATACCGTTTTGGCATTGACACAAGACTTGTTGGATCAGAGGCGCCTCTGACTGGATGACAATCCACATCATCGAATTTCTTTATCTCAAATGAGTTGAGCATGCGGAGGAAGACTAGGTAAAGCTCGCGATTTGCAAGCAGAGATCCTGCACACATGCGGTAACCCAGACCGTAGGTAAACATTGGGGCATCTGGGTTCTCGAGCCATCGCTCAGGACGGAATTCGTTCGGATCATCCCATACCGCTTCATCCATATTACAGCTCCAGGCATTCAGGAAGTAGACTGTTCCTTTCGGGATGACGACTCCCTCATATGTTACGTCCTTGATCGAGACTCGTGGAAGAGCCAATCGAAGGACGGTATAGTATCTTTGCAAGGGAACCGGTTAGCTCATTCTCCTAGGATCAATTGTGGAATGGAAGAACGTACCTCAAACACTCGCGGACAAGAGCAACGACGTATGAGCATTTCTGGTCATCCAGTGCATCACATAGTGGTTGGTCTACAGAGTAAAACTCTTCAATCGCTTTCCAAGCCTTTTGTTGGATGTCAGGCCGTTGTGCCAGCAAGGCAACGCTCCACTGTAGTAGCGTGGTAACTGTCTGAACAAGAACCCAATCAGCATGGCGCAAGTTCAGAAACAGGATAATACTCACATCCAGCCCTCCTGAGAGCATAGTCAAGCTGATCGAGGTCAGCTCTTCACTGTTAAGCTTTGCCTCTTGGTCAAGTATAACGTTCGCCTGAATGCACGGTTTATGCGTTCCCTTTTCCATTCTTGATTCCAGGTCCTTATTCAGAGCCGTCAAGTAAACGTCTCGGCGATCTCGCATCTCACCAGCCTTCTTTGATCCAAAGCTCAAGGGATTCAGTCGTAGAAGCGGGATGTAGTCCTGCAGATTGCCCGTAGTCGATCTGAATCTGCTTATCTCCTCTTCGACATGCGTGATCTCGTCGAAGAGTTTGTTTTCTTGACTATCCATGCGGACACCCCAGTTCAGGGTAAGAGCCAAAGACAAGCTCAACCTTTGAATCATTGGGAGTGGGTCGACGGGCTCAGAGCCAGCTTCCCCATAGTTCAAAAGCTCTGCCACGAAATCTTTGCTCTCGAGGTCCAAGTGAGACACGTAGGTATGGATGGAAGGTCGATTGAGAGCTGACGCAGCACCCTTTCTTCTCCTCTTCAATGAGTCGCTATATGGCGACGTACCGATGGTCGTTCCTGCCGTGTTTGATAGAACCTGTAGCTGTTATTTAGTATAAAGGAACACTCATTTAAGATGTCCCAAAATCAGTACCTTGTGGAAAGTATAAAATTCAGGCCGCGAGCTTAATGCTTGAGCGTTCTGGCCAAATAAAGCCTTCGCAGATGCAGCTGAATTGACTACTACAACAGGGATATTGCCCAATTGAATTTGGTATACAGCCCCATACTTACGAGCCCATTGTCGATATGTCTCGGCGGCGTTCTTTCGGATTTGCCAGAGATTTCCAATTAAAATAAATCCTTTAGGTCCATCGAGACCACTGACTCGGGCTTGCTGGCGTATGATCTCATTGACAAAAACGTAGAGGATTGGAACTACGAAGACAGCTAGAGCAAGGGATTGCAAGGGATGCTCGATGGTTTCAACTTGAGCGGCGTGGAGGAAGTTAACGATAGCCATTCTTGCAGTACCGAGGAAGAGCAAAAATGTTTGAACGATCTGTCGCCTTCAAGAGATCATTTTGCAGAAGCTCTAGAAGATATACAATACCTTAATGAAATAACTTGACTTCCGTCCCCAGTCTCCACAATGCGGGGGACGGAGGGGAAGAGGGCGGAAGCGTTCCGTCAGTTCCGCACCATCAAACATTTGCCCCTGTAAAAATGTTTCGTAGGAGGCCTGTTATGCAGATAACGATAAATGATATGGTGAAATTGTGTTCTCTAGATTCCAGTCGAAGTTGAGGGCCCCGTCTCGGTCAACCGCTCTTGTAATCATGGCTTAATCAATAACCGATACACTGCTATGAGATTTCGCCACTCTTTACACCTTCATCATATCGAATTACAGCCTGTAGCAGGACCTGCGCTCCTAAGGCACAATCCTCTGGACTGGTATACTCCGAGGGATTGTGGCTGATTCCTCCTTCTGAAGGGACGAATATCATACTGGTCTTGACAACTTTGCTCGTCCACTTTAGCGGATTAGCAACATGTTTCTTTCAGGAAACGGAGCTGGGAGAGTTTCGAGAGCATGTTTCATGCTCCCGGCTAGTGAAATGGGAGCTTGGAATATATAATTAAGAGATATGTCCCTTACAGAAGCATCGTGGCCGGCGTTACTCTTCATGTCCATAATCTCAGAAAGGCCTACCTCGTCGACGGCAGCAGAACGGACAAACCCGATGCAATCATCATGAAACGTAGACTCGGGCACGCCCCAGGTTCGAACGACACGGTAACTTGTGCTGTTATTTTCCCGCTGCACAATCTCATCGAAGCTTTGGAAGATTGCAAGGCAGAGACCCTCAACCATCTTGTCTGTAGAACAGCGTACATCAATGATGAATTCAACCCCACTTGGAATTGTAGCCTGACTTTGCGTATCATTGGTTATTACACCGACTGTAGCAACTCCCAACCTTGTTGACATTGCTATGTCACGTACAGCGGCAATCATCAGCGATGCTGTGACTAGAGCATCAGATCTCGTGTCCATGGGTGTAGTGCCAGAATGTCCCTCAACACCGGAGACTCGTATAGCAAACCACTTCATTGCTTGTACTCCAGTGACGACGCCCACTCTCTTCCCCGTTGCTTCAAGCTTTGGCCCTTGTTCAATGTGTAGTTCGAAGTAGCACTCGAGGCCATTCTCTCGACAGTCGCAGGGTATATCTCCGAGGTAGCCAATATCTTCAAGCGCTTTCTTCATCGATATGCCCTCTGTGTCCTTGGTCGCGTAGCAAGCTTCGAGACCGGTTGTCGATTTTGTAGACCAGACCCCCGAACACATCATTGCCCCAGGAAAACGTGCCCCTTCTTCGTTTGTCCAGTCTATGAGGCTGATTGGGCAGTGGGTTTGAATGTCGTTTTCATGTAGAGTTCGAAGTACCTCCAGAGCAGCAGTCACGCCCAGTATACCATCATAACGACCGCCTAGAAGTCCATTATCAGCCCCGTAGGTTCGGATTCAAGAATGAGCTGTTTACCGGCTGGCTGTGTGTCCAAATGGCTGCCCATAGCGATCGGTCTTCTATGCTTCGACTGGCCAGAACGGGTTGCAAAAATATTTCCCATCTGATCAATTTTCATGTCACAGCCCACCGCTTTGCATTGCTCCACGAGCCAATCTCGAACCCCCTTGTCTTCCTGGCTTAACGCTAGCCTCCGCATTCCGGTCGAATTTGCGATTGAACCCCATGATGTGCACGTAGATTGTATTGTATGGTTTAGACGATCACCATTGATGCGGAGCCCTCGATATGTCGCCATCGCGCACGATTTGGTTCCTCAATGGTAGAGCACGATCGAAGGACAGGCGTCGAGATGTGAATCAGAGGTTTTGGTTAAGAGACGTGTGTCGCGTCGAGAGTGGGAGGAAGGTCAAATTCGCGTCGACCAAATGAATTTCCGCTCTTCCAAAACAAAGTTTTCTAAAGCAACCCATTGTATGACAGGCACCAAGATCGTTGGAGGCAGACATCCGCACTGGAAGGTTCTCCTACCCAGCCATAAATTCTTAGTCTTTTAGGTCCCCTAGCATCCGCCGGAGGAACGCAGAGCTCAGGAGCCGGTGCTGGGCGTCGTGAGGACTGTTGACCAGAGAAGTATATTCAGGAAGGTATGGCCTCGGTATTTCATTTGAATAATACTCTGAAAGAATCTCTGACATGAAGCAGATGCCTGCCAATGGAAGCAATGAAGCGCTGTACACTCGGGAGCAGATTAACGAGTACCTCGACTACATTTCCTTTCCCGTGACCGAATACAACATCACCCCTGAATCTGCCCGCACAAAGGATGGGCTTACCTATCTCTCTGCACTTCAGAGATATCAGCTTTCAACAGTTCCGTTTGAGAATCTAGAATTGCATTATTCGAAAGAACGTCACATTTCCCTTGACAAGGAGGACTTGTTCAGGAAGATCGTCGGCGCTAAGAATGGAAGAGGTGGTTATTGTATGGAAAACAATACGCTCTTTGGCACTGTCCTGAAAACTTTGGGATTCGAAGTGGTTGCCACGGGTGCAAGGGTTTTGCTCTCTGGGGGTTCTGGTGGATGGTAAGAGTAACTTCACGTCAAATCTTTTTCAGATGCATCGTCTACTTTGAGGCACGACATTTACTTATTCTTATCTGGAACAACAGGAGCCACTCTGTGAATCTCGTTCATATTGCTGGTCAGACATATCTCGTTGATGTCGGATTCGGAGGCGAGTTCTACACCTCAGTATTATTTCATTGCTAATACGTGGATCAGGGAACGGCCCAACAAGACCGTTACCTCTTGTGCATGGACAATCGTCAAAATGGGGATCTACAGAGACAGAGCTAAGACTGGTGTACCGCGAGCCGTCAAATCCTATAGTTCAGGGCATCTGGACGTTCGAAAGTCGAATCTCAAGCCAACATGACTGGGCACCAAATTATTGTTTCGGACTAACTGAGTTCCTGGCACAAGACTTCGAGATTATGAGTTATGCTACTTCCACGCGGAGAACGAGCTGGTTTACCTTTGAAATCATTTGCCTGAAGATGATCCTGGATGATGAGAAAGACGAGATAATTGGAGTGTTGATACTTTCTGCTTCAACGTTGAAGAGAAGAATACTCGGGAATACTGAAATCATTGCCGAGTGTGCCAATGAATATCAGCGAGTAGCATTACTGAAGGATTACTTCGGAATTAGTTTGTCAAGCCGAGCCCGCGATGGCATCAGGGGCTTGGTGACTGAACTGAAGGGTGGCAGCAAATCTGGGCTTTGATCAGATATTCGGATTGCTTCAAGGTCAACGACACTTTTTCAGCTCTTATTCTGTAAGATACAAAGGACGTATTCGTCAGCTGGCTTCCGAGCTCAGTCGAGTTTAATGACTCGAGAATGACGATTGGGTTGAGAGCTTAAATATGGGCAGAGTCATTGGTGAAACTAAGGTTTGTGCAAAAATGGCTGGGGGAAGAGTCTCGCATTCGCCAGTTGAAGTCACAGGTGGCCTTGACGAGAACTTAAGCTGCGAGATGTTCAATCAAACTCTAGATTGCATAGCTCACCGACATCCATTTCTGTGGCTAAAATAATTTTGCTATCAAGTGTCCTCCCCTCTCTTTCCTTCAACAACTCAGCCCAATGACTTTGATCCAGCTCGGCCTATCCGACGTTACTGTAAAAGCCTTCCGCATTAAGATTCTGTTTCTGCGTGACATTACATTATCTCCGAGTCCTCGATCTTCAGTTCAATCTGACTCATCTGCATATGGCTATCGCTGACCAGAAACTGAGTCGGCAGTCTGCACCCAATGTACAATCCTTAAGTCTATCCAACTTTTCACCCACGAATTCTGTTGCTGCTGCTTCGACGCTACCTAACGTACTGCCTTCCAATCCCGGCGAGTATTCACCGACCTCAACTACTTCACAATCTTCAAGTTTGATCGACTCTCTTCCAATAAACTCAGTTGCTGCGATGTCCTTTATAGCGGTACGCTCATTGCGTGCTTCCCCACTGCTGAACCAACCCATTTAAAGTTTCGGCAGACATTATCGCCGCCGCGTCTTCGTTCGCCCTGGCCTTTGCTCCAGCTTTCCCACAGCTTACTGCACAGCTGGAGTATTGCCCGACTTTGCAGACAACGGCAAGTTCCTCTACCCTGCATGCGGATATAATCACGCTTCCTCACCCCTTGACATCAGTACTCTATATATCGTTAGCTCTTGCATGGCCTGCTTGGTCATTTGTGAGGATGATGCACCTTGCGGGGTGTTCTCATATTTTCTTACCCTTCAACAGACAAATGCTACGCGGCAAATGCAGACCAGGACTTCGTATTCCCTCCCCACTGGAATCTGACTGTGTGCAGAGGTGTTGTGGGTTTTCTTGTGTACTGATACACTTAGACGCCCTTACTTGATCGCGAGTAGTAGTTTCTCCCCGGCCAGATTGGGAAGATTGGGAAAGATTAGGAGACAGATGGAGCTTTTTCATCCAATGTTTTGAATGGAAGATAGTGAACGCTTATTGTATTACTACTCTGAACCACTTTTGGGTGGCAATGACTGAGAACGTTGATTGGACTTGGACCCAATATCGCGTTGTCAAGGACTGCCAATCAGAATCTTATTCATTGAATATAGTAGCCGATATTCAAACTTCATTTCCACTGCAAGAACAGATGCAATATTCCGATTCATGACTCATTTCTCAGCGCTATAGTGACTCTCATCGGACGTTTGTCATTACCCAAGTCTTGTTAAACCCACCATCGAAAGATACAACGATCCGGTTGCCCAGATCGCAGTATAGCATCAACCAGTCTCGAACGAACCATACACGTTAGGGTTTCCATGCCCTATTCAGCATCGTGGCAACTATTTTCAGATTCCCAAGGGAACTGACGCCCTTGAAGCCCTACAGGGATATACTTCACCACCCTCCGGCTTTTGCAAGGGTCACTCGCTCGCTTGTGAGCCGAGCCCCACTACAGCGCCGTGCACAACTCGTTTTAAAACACCACTTTTAAGCGAGCTCCTAAAAAAACGCGTATAAGAGATCGACGCGCAACCCTCTTTTTAGTCAACTACCAATTGCTCCACAACCACTTATTATTCTGACTTCTAATTGCGTATAAGTCGAGATCTATATACTAGGAAAGCATACGTCTAAAAGATTATAAAAGCAACCGCTTTTTGTAGAGCTTTTTATAAAAAGAACGCTCTAGCTTAACAAGAATACTCTTGACGCTTTTTAGCAGAAACAAGCTTTTCTTTATAAGAAAAAAAAGCTTAAAACGCTATTAGTTCAAGCTCTAATATTTCTTAAACTTATTATTTAATAAATAGACTTTATAAATACTTTAATTTAGATCGATAGTACTTTTAGTAACGATATTCCGACGTTTTTATTTACTTTCTTTTCTTTAATTAAGTTTACAAAAATAATATGTCTTTCTTGTCTTGTTTTCGACTTTACTATCGAGTAAAGCATTCGCTATATCGTTATAATTTACTTTATTACTATAATCGATAATATTCGAAAAAAAACTTTTATTAAAATAATCAATATTAATAACTTTAAACGTAAATCGTTATCGAATTTATAAACTTTCTTTTATTTTAAATATATTAAATAATAAAAAAAACTTCATTAGCTTTAACTATATAAAATATTTTATTAAAAGCTTTAAATAATTAAAATTAAAATCTTAAAAGCTTAAAATATTATTATTATTAATAATAATAATATTTAGTTTAATCTTTTAACTAAGATTTCGTTAAATAAAAATAAATAAAAATAAAGAAAAGAAACTAAATTATTAGTTATATATTAACGCTATTTTTAATTACTTTAATTATAAAAAGACTTCTTTTTTTATTAATTTAAAAAATAAAGTTAAATCTAAAGCTAAATTATATAATATATATATTATATATCTCGAATCCTTTATCAAGTTTTTAAATAATTAAAAAATTAAAAATATATATTAAAATAATAATAATAATAATCTCGAAGTTTTTTAAAATATTAAAAAAACTCGAGACTTGATTATAAAATATTTATTTTATAAAAAAGTTATTTATATTAAAACTATATTTATTTAAAAGTATATCTAGTAATAAATTTTTATTTATTATTTTTATATTAATAAAAACTATAAAAATCACTTTTAATATTATTATATAATAAAATTATTCGGTAATTATTATATAATATTATTTAATAATTAAAATAAATAAACTAATTAATTAAAATATTCTTTAATATTATAATTAATATACTTTTAGTTAATTAAATTAAAAAGTATATAAAAAAAAAAAGTTAATAAATAAGAAAAAAATTAATAAACTATTAAAAAAAATATAAAAACTAAATAATTACTTTAATTTTTAATTTACTTTTTAGTTTATTTTATTTTAAATTTAGTTTATTATTATTTAATAATTTATTTTTACTTTTATTTTAGCTTTATAATTATAATATATTTTTTTAAATATATTATTATAAATATTTTTATAATAAACCAAATTTTAATAATAATAATATTGTTTATTTTTTTAATTTATTTTTTTTTAATTTATTATTTTATTATAAATTTTTTATTTAAATTTTTAAAATATTTATTTAATAAAAAAATAAAAAATAATATAAAAAAATAAAAAATTAAAAATACTTTTAAAATTATTAAATAATAAAAATTTTAGCTTAAAAATTTAAAAATTAATATAATAATTATAATTTTTAATTAATATAATATTTTTAATAAAATATTTTTAATATTTAATAAATATTTTAAAGTTTTTATATATATAAAAAATATATTAAAATAATTATTTAAAGTTTTTAATAATATAATTTAATAAATTTTTAAATATTTAATATTTTAAATTTATTTTATAAAAATATATTATATATATTTTAAATTATATATCAATTATTTAAAAAATAATAATAAATTTTATAATTTTAAAAATAATTAAAATATAAATAATATTATAAATAAAATTAATAAAATTTTAATATTTTAATTTTTATATTTTAATTTTAATATTTATTATTTTTATTTTAAATATTATATTATTTTTATATATATTATTTTAAAATATTTTTTTTAATATAAATATTAAAAATATAAAAAAAATTAATATTTAATATTAATTATAAAATAATTATATTTTAATATATTTAAAAAATATTTAATTTATAAATTTTTATATAAAATATATTTAATTTATATTTTTATATTATTAATATATTATTATAAAAATATTAAATAATATAAATTATTTTTAAAAAATTTAAATTATTTTTAAATTATAATTTATTTATTTATTAAAATTAATATTTAAATATATAATATAATTTAAATAATAAAATATTTAAATAATAATTAATATATTAATATTTTATAATAATAATTATTTAAAATTATATATATATATATTTAAAATATATTTATATTTATAAATTATATTAAATTTATTTTAATATTAATTATTATTAAATAATTTATATATATTTTAAATATTAATTTTATATATATATATATTATATATAATTTTAATTATTAAAATTTATTAATTTAATAATAATTATAAATATAATATATTATTTATAATATTATAATTATAATTTAATTTATAATAATATAAATTAATATATTATATAAATATAATTATTTATAATTAAAAATATTATTAAATAATTATTAATTTAAAATATTTAAATAATATTTATTAATATATTTAAATATATATTATATAATATATTAATATAATTAATAATAATAAAATTTTATTTTTTAATTATAATTAATAAAATATTTATATAATATTATATTATTTATATTATTTTATAAATTTAATTATTAATTATATTTATTAATTTATTATTTATTAATATAAATAATTTATTTTTAATTATAAATTATTAAATAATTAATTAATATTATTAAAATTTAATTATTTAATATTTATAATTAAAAATTATTATTATTAGCTTTAATGCTTAGTATAAATTTCGCTTAAAATTAAGTAATTATATATATAATATTTAAAAAGACTTTCTTTAATGATTTTTTAATAATTAACTTTAATTTTTAAATATTATAATTTATTTTATTATATATAATAATTTTTTTTATAATAATAGATTATAAATTTAATAAATATATAAATAATAAGTTTTATATTTTTAATTATAATTAATTTATATTTATTTTATAAATATAATTATTATAATTTAATAATTTATTATTATATTATTATTTAATATATTTTATTTATTATTTTTTATTTTTTTTATTTTTAATATATTTTTTATATTTATAAAGTTTTTTTATATAAAATTTATTTAAAAATATTAATTTAATTATTATTTAAAAAATTATTTTAATAGTTTTTGTTTTTTAGAATATTTTTAAATCTTTTAAAATATTATTATTATAGTTTTTTATAATTATAATTAATTTAATAAATTTTAGTATTATAAATTTTTTAATAAATTTTATAATTTCGAATTTTATATTTATTAAAAATAATTTTTTAATTAAATTTTTTAAATTTAATAAAATTAATAAAAATATTATAATATTAATATAATAATTATTATAAATATTTTAAATATAAACTAAAAAATAATTATTTTGACTTTATTTTTAATTAGTTTTATTAATTTTAAAATATTAATTATTATAAAACTTTATTTTTTTAATAAAATAAAGCTTAAAAGTAAAGAAAATTATTAATAATAAAAGAAAAATATTTTAAATATTATTAAATTAAATTAATTAGTTAAATATATTAATAATAAATATATAACTTTATTTAAAGTTAATAAATTTAATAAAAAAATTAATTAATTAATTTTTAAAAAATAATTTAAATATTAAACTAAAAATATAAATATATAATTAATTATTATAATAAATTATAAAATAAAATTTAATTAAATTTATTAAAAAAAAAATTAGCTTTAAAAATATAAAAAATATTATAATATTAATATAAAAATATTAATATTATTTTTAAATATTATATTATTTAAAATTATATTTTTATTAAATATAATAATTTTATATTTTTAAAATTATTTATTATTATATTTAATTAAAATATTAAATATTTTATAAATTTAAATATTTTTTTTTTAAATAATAATATATTAATATATTTATTATAATTATATTAATAATTTAGTTTATATAAACTAAATATTAATATTTAAACTTTTATTAAAAAGATTATATTATTATATTAATAAATTTAATTAATAATTTTATTAATAAAATTTATATAAAAAATAAATTTAGTTTATTAAAATTAATTTTTTATAATTATAAAAATAATAATAATAACTTTAAAAATAATAATAAAAATAAAAAAAAAAATAATAAAAATAAAAATAAAATTTTTTATAAAATTTATAATATTTTTAATATTAAATATAAATTAAAAGATTATTTAATTATTAATTATAAAAAATATAAAAAATAAAAAAAAAAAATAAAAAAAAATAATTTTATTTTAATAATTTTATTAAATTAAAAAAAAATTTAATAATAAAAAAAATAAAATATTAAAAAAAAAAAATAAAAATAAAAATTAAAATATATTTAAATTATTTTTATTATTTTTAATTTAATTATTTTAATATTTAATATTATTTTAAATATTTTAAAAAATAAAAATTTTAATAATTATATTATAAATTTATTAATAATTTTTTATTAATATTTTTATTTTATAATAATTATTTTTTTTATATTTATTTAAATTTTTATTTTTTTTTATTATTTTTATTATTTTTATTATATTTAATATAAATTGAATAAATAATTATATAATATTAAAATATTTAAATATATTATAAATAATTTATTATAATTTAATATTTATAAAAAATATAAAAGTTTATTTATTATATATATTATAAATAATTTAATTTATTTTTTTAATATTAAAATAATATTATTTAATTATTTTTAATTTAATAATTAAAATATTATATTAATTTTAATTAATATTATATATATATTAAAATTTTTTTTAAATTTATTATTAAATTTTAAATAATAATAATTAATAATTATATTTATAATAATAAACTTTTAAAAAATTTAATTAAAAACTTTATTAATTAAATATAAATTTAATTATAATTAAAAATTTATATTATTTTATATTTATATTATTTATTATAATTAAAAAAATTTTTATTAATATTAAATTATAATATTATTAATTTAGTTATTTTAGTTTTAATATAATTAAAATAATTTAAAATATAATTAAAAATTTAATTTATTAAAAAAAGATTTTTTTAATAAAAACTTATATTTATAATTTTTATAAAAAAAATAAATTTTTAAATTTATTAATAAAAAAATTATTTATTATATTTTAAAAATATTTAAATAAATTTATTTTAATATTATTTATTTTATATTTTATAACTTTAATAATAAAAATTATATTATATTATTTATTAATAAAATAATTTTTATAAAATAAAATTATATATTTATTATTAAAAATTAAATATTTAATTTAATTAAATAATTTAATTAATTTTATTAAATTTAATATAATTATTTTATAAAAAACTAATAATTAAATAATAATAAAGAATATAATTTAAAAAAATAATTAAATTTATAAAGATTTTAAATAAATTATTAAAATTATTATTTTTTATAATCTTTATTAAAATAAATATTTTAAATATAATTTATATATTATTATAAAAAAATATTATATAGTTTAAATTAATTAAAGAATTTTGGAAGTTTTATAGTTTAAAATTTTAAAGTTATAGTTTATATTTTAAATTATATTATTTATTTTATAATTAAATAAAAAATATTATATTAAGTTTTTATAAATTAAATTAAATTTAATATTAATTATATTTTATTAATTATTTATTTTTAAGTTTTAG
>CAVOUW010000003.1:0-3185000 GCA_963699705.1 uncultured delta proteobacterium
CGAGCGCCGAGGTGAGCGGCGCGAAGATGGTGCTCGCCAACCCGGCCGCGAGCGTCAGAGTCGTCAGTGCCGCGACCCGTCGCGGCCCGTACCAGGTGGTCAGCGCGGCAAACGCCGGCGGGTAGTAAAGGCCGGCGGTCGCGATCCCGGCCACTACCCAGGCCGCGGCGAACAGGCCGTAGTCCGGGGCTGCGGCGATCCCGGCCACCGCCAGGGCGCCGAGCGCGCTGCCGGCGGTCATCACGGGGCGCGGCCCGTGGCGCTGGATCAGCCCGGCCGGGATGCCGGCCAGCGCGCCGGCCAGGTTGCCCGCCGAGTAGGCCAGCGTGACGGCGGTAGGGGACCAGCCCGTGCCCGCCGCGATCTGGGTGGCCAGGACGGGGAAGGCGTAGTAGATCACCCCGTAGGAGACGATCTCGGTCACGCACAGCGCGGCCAGGGCGCGCCGCCGGGCACTACCGGGTGCCGGCGCGTCCCCGGCGGCCCGCCCTGTCGCTGGGGTCTCGGCCGCCGGGGCCTGCGCCATCGGTGTCAGCCGCGGGCCGGGGCGAGGCCGATCTGCAGCACTTGCGGGACAGGCGCGCAGCACGCCCCGCCGCTGGCGCCGTCCGGGTCGTCGAACAGGCCGGCCCCGCCGCACACGCCGGTGTCCGGCAGCGCGAGCTCGGACCGGGCGGCGGCCTCGTGGTCCCCGGCGAGCTCGGCGGCCACGCTGCGGACCTGCTCGTACCCGGTCAGCGCGAGGAACGTCGGCGCGCGGCCGTAGGACTTCATCCCCACCAGGTACAGGCCAGGCTCGGGCTGCGCCAGGTCGGCCGCCAGGGTGGGAGCCGCCGTGCCGCAGGAGTGGACGTTCGGTTGCACGCCGATGACGGTTTCCTTGACGTCCGCGAAAACGCAGCCAGGCTGTAGAACTCGCGGGTCTTGAACGGGTCGTACTTGTGGTCTGGCACTCGGCGCAGCCGAGAGTGCTGCCGAGCCAGACCGTTGACACGTTGCGCACGCGGTCGGCCGAGTACTTGGCCATGTATTCCTTGGCCTGCGCCCCCCTTCCTGGGTGGTCTGGAGCAGCCGGTTGTAACCCGAAGCGATTCGCGTCTCGTCGGTCGGGGCAGCGACCAGGTCGCCCGCAAGCTGTTCGACCGTGAAGCGGTCGAACGGCTTGTTGGCGTTGAACGATCGGATCACGTAGTCGCGAAACAGGTAAATATCGACATGGTTGTCGCGTGGTAGCCCGTGGTGTCGGCAAAACGGACGAGGTCGAGCCAGAAAATCGCCATGGCTCGCCAAAATGAGGTGAAGCGAGCAGCCGGTCGACCAGCCGCTCGTAGGCGATCCCGTCTTATCGTTTCGAACTGTGCCACCTCGTCGGCGTGGGCGGCAAGCCGATCAAGTCAAAGCTGAGGCGTCGGATCAGGGTTCGCGTCGCCCGCTGGCGGCGCGGCTCGAGCCCGTTGGCCAGCCGCCGGCACGGACGAAGCCGTCGATATAGCCGGCAGGCGGGCGACCGGTCTTTGAGCTCCGGCGATGCGGGTCGGTCGGCGGTAGGTAGGCCCAGTGCCCTTTCCACTCGGCCCCTTCGGCGACCCATCGTTTGATCAGCTCGATCTGTTCGGGCTGAGTCGGTCTCCGTCTTCGGCGGAGGCATCCGCGCGCTCGGGATCATCGGAAGTGATCCGCGCGAGCAGCTCGCTTTCATCCGGCTTGCCCGGGACGACGATCGTGGTGTCGTCGGCCGATCGAAACAGCCATCCCGGCAGATCGAGCCGCAGGTCCGCCTTGCGCTTGTTCTGCATCGGGCCCGTGGCATTGGTAGCATGATTCCGACAGGATCGGGCGGACTTGCCGGTTGAAATCCACTCGCACCCTGGCATCGCCGGCACCGTCCCCGTGCCGGCAGCACGATCAGGATCGCGCGCGGCGAGCGACCCGGCGGCACTTCGTACCAATCGCATATCGGCTCCTCGTGTCCGGCGATCAAGGCGACCTCCCCTGACCAGGTGGGCGAAAAAGTCGCCCATTCCAAGGCCGCCAAGCAGAGGCAGGCGAGAAATCTAGGTGGGTCGTAGCCGCAACGTCCAACCGTTCCCGTGCGGGAAACATGTACCTGTCAGAAGATCCAGAACATGTCTAGTTTAGAACCACTCGCCGTCATTGAGGGTGAATCATCGACCAGCAGGCCGCGTTCGGTGTCACCGCAGGGTCGATGAGCTCGCGAACGGCCTGCTCCCCGCGGCGGCAAACGATCGCTTGCCTATCAATCAACTGGCAACTGACGCATTGAATCCGGGTCGCCCGGCCAGCGACAGAACCGGCCCAGAAGTGCGGCGAGGCGTAGGGACGGTCGTCGTCCCGCCGGCCGGGATCGCGGCGGCGAGTTCGGCAGGCCGCCGCGCCTTGGCACCCTTGCCCCGCTCGACGCCGCCCGACAGCTCCGCGGTCAGGGCCAGCACCTCCGCGCGGCGCAGCCCGCGCAGCCAGACTTCGCTTCGCGAAGCGCCTCGGCCTTCGGCATCGGGCCGGTGAGCCCGGGTCGGCGGCCCAGCAGGTTGGCGTAGAACCGCTGCATCAAGAGCGCCGTCGCCGTGTCGTCGACCTTCCAGAGCGACAGGCAGACGCTCCGCGTCCCCGACATCAAGCAGCGCCTGGGTGAACCCGACGAAGCCCTCGCCGCCGGCATCGCGGCCCAGGGCCGTCTCGCACGCCGAGAGCGTCACCAGCTCGGCCTTCAGCTCCCAGCCGCGCTGGATCTCGCGGACCGAGAGCCGGCCGTCGAAGGCCGGCTTGTGGTTGAGCGACCTGCTCGAGCGGGTCGGGCAGGCCGGTCTGGGTCAGGATCACCGCCGAGCGGGCGGGGATGCGCTTCGTCGATCACGCCGTGCGTCGCCAGGTGGATGAAGCCGAATCGCCCAGCTCGCCCGAGGCGGCCAGGCGGTCCAGCTCGGGCTCGCTCGCGTCGGTCCCGAGCAGGATCGCGGTCGGCCGATCGTCGGATCTGAAGAGCTGGGCGAGCGCCTCGACCTCGTATCGCGTGCCCGGCAAGGGGGCGAAGTCCTCGTCGCCCGATCGCGCGGCGACGAGCACCTTCGTTGATCGCCCGATTCTCGGCGATCGCGTCGGGGGCCGGCCGGGGGTCGAGCACCACGCCGAGCTTGCCGGGGGCCAGATCGCGCCGGGACGCTTGCCGTCTCGCCAGACCTCGACGGCGATCGGCCGTCGCCCTCGGCGACGACCTTGAGGTCTCGCGTCTTGTGCAGGCCGTCCCGTTGTAGGACAGCAAGACATCCCCGGCTTTCAGGCCGTGGGTCGCGGCGTTGGAGCCAGGTACGACCACGTTGACCAGCAGGCCGTGGTCGGGCAGCGGCTTGGGCTCGCTCGACTTGTCGGGACGCTCGTAGACCGGGTCGCCCAGGGCCAGCAGGCCGGCATGGCGGTCGGGCCGGGGCTGCTCGCGCAGGTACTTGAACACGGTGGCCGAGGGGGCGTAGCTCACCGTCCGGGTGTCGTCGGCGGCCAGCAGCGCCTCGACCGGGATGCCCGCCATGGCCCGGGAGGGTAGGACGATCAGCCTGCGGGCCGGCGGCTGGCCGTCGGCCGTGGCGCCCAGGGCCTTGGCCAGCGGCTCGAGGCGCTGAGTGCGTAATCGTCTCGACAGGGACCGCAGGTCCGCCGGGCCGGCGCCGGGCCGGCTCCGCAGCTCGGTCCGGACCCGGTCCGCGAGCTCGGTGTCGTCTTTGGTCCAAAGCCCGTCGGGACCGGTCCCCGCGATCGGGACCCAGGCCGGGACGCCCCGGGAGCGGACGACCACGCCCCAGTGCTCGCCGTCGGGGTCGGCCGCGTTCGGTCCCAGCGGGTGGGATATCGACCCAGGCGACCAGGGCGGCATCGGCGGGCAGCGCGGCCTGGATTTCGTCCAGCCTGGCGACCTGGCCCGCCAGCGGGCCGTGATCCTGGACGAGCTTGGTCTGGAACTCACCCAGGGCGATGCTGGCCAGCTCGCGCTGGCGCTTCAGTTCCTCGAACCGCTTCGCCCGCTCGGCCTGGTCGAGGCCCTTGGGCGTGGTCTCCACCAGCTTGTCGAGCCGTTCCAGTTCGGCGGTCAATTCGCGGAGTCGGGCTCGCTCGGCGGGTGTGAGCCGGCTGGTCCTGGCGGGCGGCCAGCTCGTCGAGCAGGCCGCGGCCCAGGTCTTCCTCCAGCGACTGCCAGGCCTCGTCCGGCTGACCGAGCCGGGCCTGCACGGCGGCCAGGGCGGGGCGCATGGATCCCTGGTCCCGGCGCGTTCCAGTCCGGTGAAGGCGACCCGGAGCCGGGCCTTGTCCAGGCTCTTGACCGCGCGCAGCCATTGGTCTCGCGCCTCGGGTACTTCCCCTGGGCGTGCGAGATTGGCCGCCAGGTTGGTGTAGCTCCGGGCGGTGTCGGGATGGTCGTCGGTGAGCAGCCGGCGGCGGATCTCCAGCGCCTTCTCGAAGAGCGGCTCGGGCCTGGGCGTACTTCCCCTGGGCGTCGAGGTTGACCGCCAGGTTGCTGTAGCTGGTGGCGGTGCAGGGGTGGTCGTCGGTGAGCAGGCGGCGCCGGACCTCCAGCGCCTTCTCGTAGAGCGGCTGGGCCTGGGCGTACTTCCCCTGGGCGTTGAGGTTGGCCGCCAGGTTGTTGTAGCTGTTGGCGGTGTCGGGGTGGTCGTCGGTGAGCAGGCGGCGGCGGATCTCCAGCGCCTTCTCGTAGAGCGGCTGGGCCTGCGGCGTACTTCCCCTGGGCGTAGAGGTTGTACGCCAGGTTGTTGTAGCTCGGTGGCGGTGTGGGGGTGGTCGTCGGTGAGCAGGCGGCGGCGGATCTCCAGCGCCTTCTCGTACAGCGGCTGGGCCTGGGCGTACTTCCCCTGGTGCGTTGAGGTTGGACGCCAGGTTGTTGTAGCTGGTGGCGGTGTCGGGGTGGTCGTCGGTGAGCAGGCGGCGGCGGATCTCCAGCGCCTTCTCGTAGAGCGGCTGGGCCTGGGCGTACTTCCCCTGGGCGTAGAGGTTGGCCGCCAGGTTGTTGTAGCTGGTGGCGGTGTCGGGGTGGTCGTCGGTGAGCAGGCGGCGGCGGATCTCCAGCGCCTTCTCGATACAGCGGCTGGGCCTCGGCGTACTTCCCCTGGTCGTCGAGGTTGCCCGCCAGGTTGTTGTAGCTGACGGCGGTGTCGGGGTGGTCGTCGGTGAGCAGGCGGCGGTGGATCTCCAGCGCCTTCTCGTAGAGCGGCTGGGCCTGGGCATACTTCCCCTGGGCGTTGAGGTTGCTCGCCAGGTTGTTGTAGCTCTCGGCGGTGAGCGGGGTGGTCGTCGGTGAGCAGGCGGCGGTCGAATCTCCAGCGCCTTCTCGATCAGCGGCTGGGCCTGGGCATACTTCCCCTGGGTCTGGAGGTTGTCCGCCAGGTTGTTGTAGCTCTCGGCGGTGTCGGGGTGGTCGTCGGTGAGCAGGCGGCGGCGGATCTCCAGCGCCTTCTCGCATCAGCGGCTGGGCCTGGGCGTACTTCCCCTGGGCGTAGAGGTTGGCCGCCATGTTGTTGTAGCTCTCGGCGGTGTCGGGGTGGTCGTCGGTGAGCAGGCGACGGCGGATCTCCAGTGCCTTCTCAGCAGCGGCTGGGCCTCGGCGTATTTCGTCTGCGCGATAGAGGGCTTCCGCTTGCATCGTTCACGGTATTGGCCGACCGGTAGGCGACTCGATCCTCGTGCGGCATCGGGGCCACGCGGCGCAATGTCTTGAGGCGCCACTCTGCGTTCACGGTCTCGAAGTGCTTCGGCCCCTGGATCCGCGTCCGCAAGGCGAGCAGTTCCTCGGTCCTTGGCGATCGCCTCGTCCCAACGATCGGCCTCGAGCGCCGCCTCGATGGCCTTCTCCAGCCCCGCCGCGCGCTTTGCATCCGCACTGGTGAGCTTTCGCAGTTCCGCTGCCGGCGGCTGCGATTCCTTCCGGGGCGTGGTCTGGCCGAATGTCGGCAACCCCGAAATCTCGATCCCCAGCCCGATCAGCAATCCCAATCGGAATACGACGCGAAACGCTTTCATGTTGGACTTCATCCTGTGGCGGGTGATCGCTGTTGGATGTTGGATCACGGTTGATATGGCCAGGACGCTCATCAATAGCTACACGGGGCGGCGTGTCGACCCGGCCGAACACTTCATGATCCTCCAGACGCCAGCGGCCGAGTTCGTACCAGTATCGCGGAGGCGATCGGGCTGGGCAAGCGGGTCTCAGACGGTGGCGGACCTCCATCGAAACCACGGCTCGACCGGCCCGACCCCGTCCTCGAGCCCGACCCAATGCGAAGGCCACCTGACACCAGAAATACAATTGGCTGATCTGGGCGCGCCACCGAACGACAGGGCGTCCTTGGAACAACCCCGATCTGACGGCCGAGATCGAGCCCCTGGCACCCGGCGGGGGCGCACCGACCGGCGTGGTGGCGTTTGACCTGTTGACCAGGAAGGGGAAGAAGGTCCAGACTAGGACGCTGGGAAAAGTGTCCGTCCTAGACGGCCAGGCGACGCTTTCGGTCAACACCAGCAGCGTGCTGAACAAATCGATCACGATCGTCTACGGCGGCGCCGCTGGCTCCGCGCAACCACGGCCATTTCGCCGAAGCTGACACGCCAAGGGATAAATAGATGACTGCTCCAGCAAGCCTTGACAATGCCGTTGGGGACCCCGACGCCGCGGCGCCCGCAAAGGAGCCCGAACCGCTTCGCGCCGTCCACACGCCCAATTCCCGGCGCTCTTGCGGCGGCTGGGGGCCTCGCTCCTGGTCACGACCTACCAGGCCGGCAAGCTTGTGATGGTCCGCGACGAGGGGGACCACCTCAACACCCACTTCCGCGGCTTCTCGGCCCCGATGGGCTTGGCCCTTCACGGCGACCGCCTGGCCATCGGCACTCGATCCAGATCTGGGAGTATCGCGACGTCCCGGCCGTCACCGCCAAGCTCGAACCGCCCGGCAGCCACGACGCCTGCTTCCTGCCCCGCTCGCTGCCACGTCACCGGCAACGTCCAGGTCCACGAGATGGCCTGGGGGCGGCGACGAGCTCTGGTTTGTCAACACCCGGTTCTCCTGCCTCTGCACCCTCGACCGGTCGTCCAGCTTCGTGCCGCGCTGGCGGCCGCCGTTCATCACGGCGCTGGAGCCCACCGATCGGTGCCATCTGAACGGTCTGGCGATGGTCGACGGCCAGCCCCGCTACGTCACGGCGCTGGGCGATACCGACACGATGGCCGGATGGCGGGCAAAAAAGGCGCACGGGGGCGTCTTGATCGACGTGCCCAGCGGCGAGGTGGTCGCCCGCGGGCTGTCGATGCCGCACTCGCCTCGCTGGCATGCCGGCCGGCTCTGGGTCTGCGAGTCGGGCGCCGGCACGCTCGGCGTCGTCGACCCCAGCACCAGGCGATACGAGCCGATCGCCGCGGTGCCGGGGTTCACCCGGGGCCTGGACTTCGCCGGCAACCTGGCGTTCGTGGGCCTGTCGCAGGTCCGCGAGACGCGGTCTTCAGCGGCATCCCGATCACCGAGCGGCTGTCCGAGTCGGAGCGGACCTGCGGCGTCTGCGTGGTGGACATGGCGACGCGGTCAGGTGGTGGCGCTGCTGCGGTTCGAGGGCGCCGTGCAGGAGGTCTTCGCCGTGCAGGTGCTGCCCGGCAAGCGGTATCCCGAGCTGATCAACGACGACAAAAGCCTCATGGAGAACTCGTTCGTCCTGCCCGACGAGGCGCTCTCGGACGTGGCCGACTCGGTGCGGCCAACGTCCGCCCGCGGGCAACCGACCTGAACCCGGCCAGGGTGGCGCGACCTTCCTCTCACTTCGCACCACCGTCTTTCTTCAGCTCCATTTTCACCGTCGACTCGAGGTCTTGGGCGATCTGCTGGCCGCTGACGGTCACCGTCATCTTCATCTTCTGAACCACGGCCGTGGATTTCAGGATGCCCGTCGAGTTGTCGAAGCGGTAATGGCCCTTCATGTCCTGCGACGTCAACTTCATCTCGATCGGCGATCCCTCTTTCGGCTCGATCTCCACGTTCACGTCGATCCCGATGTTCTCGATCGGGCCGGCCTGCGCCCTCGAGCGTATAGGTCATGTTCATGACCATTGTTCCGAACGGCATCGGTAACTTGCGGTCCCCCTTCCACGACTTGCCGGGGCGCAATCGCTGCCTCCGGAAAGGGCACCAGCGAATTTCCGCACAGGTTCTTGAGGCTTTCCTCACTGCCGAACATTGCTCCTGCGGGGCCCAATTCTTTGCCGGCTTCGACGATCTTCGCTGGAACCTTCACGTCGCGGAGCTCGCCCCGCGGCGTGACCTTCATCGTGAACGGACTTCCGGCCATCGCCCTGAACAGCTTGCTCATCGCCTCCGGCGTGCCCGGGGCGTCCTCCGCGTCGGCCGTATCCAGGTGGAGGTTGCCACCGCCGGGCGCCGTCGACTCAAACCTGGCTCGGTCGATCGTCTGCGTCATATCGGCGTGCCGTCCTTGTCGACGCCCTTCACCTCCCAGGTCATGTCGATCGTTTGCGTCAAGGTCGTCTCCAGCTTCTTGCCGCTGACGTCCATCGTCATCTCCGTCTTTTGGGGTCAGGACATAACCCAGCTTCTGACCCGTCGCGAACTTCCACCTCAGCGTCGTGTCGGCCCCGGGCGCTGACGCGGCCGTCGACAACACCACGACCGCCAGCAGGCACGCACCACGTCCGCCAAACGTTGATCTTTTCATCGCCAGACCCTCGATCGAACTCGAGAAGACCCATCCGGTTTGATCCGGCCGGAACCCGCATCCACACGTTAAGAAAGATGATCGCAACATTTCGCCATCTCAACAAGCCTTCAGGAATCAGGCGTCCTTGCTTTCGGTCACGCCGATAAACCTCGACCGCGGCACCCGGTTCGGATCGTTCCACCACCATGTAAAGCATGCTGCTTCCGCGAACGCAAAGTCGCACAGCCTGCGGCTCGTGAGCGGCAACACCACTCACGCTCACCGAGTCCAGCCAGTATCTCCGCGGTTGAGAGTGCCATTGATCGCGATTTTGTTAGTAGGTTCGTGAATGTGGCCTTTAGTCAACATTTCTTTTGTTGCTTTTGTTCAGCATTGATTGCCTCTGCGACCGAGCAAGCCATAGACTGTGTTAGTTTGGATCAATGACTGATATCAGGCACACAACTGCAACAAAGGAACGGACCTATGAAGCGAGCGTTTTGGATCTTGGCGGCTTTGGTTTGCCTGTTCGGCGGCGCAGGGCAGGCGATGGCGGGGACCCTCGTCGGGCCGACCAGCTTCGCGGTCGTCGGGGCGAATGATTCCCTTTGGGGCATTCAATTCACGGCTCTCGACAACTCGACTTTGACGGGTTTTGACTGCAATCATAACCCGACGTCGTTTGGAAATCCCTTCACGGGAACAATCTATGTCAATGACATCACGACGAGTACCAATCTCTTCACCCAAGACTATACAGCGGGGTCGTCCAATCCGCTGGTTTTTGCCGGTTTGAATGTTGCTCTCACCACAGGAGACGCTTACCAACTGGTCGCCACGTCCGACATCGTTTCCGGCGGCAATGATGAAGCATTTCAATACGTCGTTGGCCAGTACCCGATCTCCAATTCCGACATCTCCGTCACGCAAGGAGTCTTTAACAACAATCCCGGGTTCCAGGAATCGAACGCTTGGGGAGCTTTCAACTACATCACAACCACCTCCGCCGTTCCGGAACCCGGCACGTTCAGCCTTCTCGGTATCGGGATATCGGGCCTGATCGGCTACATCAGGCGACGCAAGAGGTCGCAGCGGACCGCCTAGCGCGAGTGGACGTGTTCTCGTAGGGTCCGCAATTGCCGACCGTTCGGTCGCAAACTGAACGAGAGTCGGCAAAGGATCGTCTGCATCTCCATTCCCGGCAGTCGATCCTTGTTCGGCGGAAGACTACTGACGCCGCCCAGCCTGCGTTGTTGGGCGGGGTTCCCGACCCCGCCCAGTCCTGCTTGTTGGGCGCGGGTCTCCCGACCCCGCCCGGTCCTTGACCGAAGGTCTCCCTGATTTCTCGCCCGCCAACTCGATTCCAGCCCACATCCACGGGCATCGGATCAACGAAGCGACTCGGCTTGACGATTCTTCAGAATTCCCCGATGCTGCCCGTCACCGCTTATGCGAGCGCGATGCGTCGAGTAAAGCGATAAGGCCATGGAGGGCGACCGTGCATCGATTTCCGCCTCGAGCACCGCGAATGGCAGTCGCATTGTTTCTCATCGGCTTGATCTCGTCGCACGTCCGGGCCGATGCGCTCTACTCCGTCACGGACCTGGGCCTAGCCAGCCCGACTGCCAACGTCACCGGCCTGAGCCGATCCAACACGGGCACCGGTTACCCCTATCTCAGCGGCTCAAACACGTTCAATTCAAACGGCAACTATCTTGGTGCCCTGAGCACGGCCCAGCAAGCCGCCTTTCAAGCAGGATCGTTCGATCTCTATGCGCACGCGGCAACTTCGCCCTACCTGTACTCCGGCACGGCGTTTTTTCAGAATGGTGGAAGTTACGACATCGTCGGTGATGACCAATCAGAAGCTTATCTGAAAAATGCCGTCCTGATGACCACAAACAACCTCGGTGTAGCAGTGGGCATAGCAACCGAGGTCACTTCAGGCGCGTTTCTTCAGCCTCGTTGTTTTCACGCCTGATCCGCATGCCATTACAACCCAAGATTATCCGCCGCAAACATTACAAAGTCCCGGGCAAATGTACCCCATTGGCACCGCCTCCAATGCGACTGTACCAACAATTCTTCGGAACCCCCGCGGGAATAAACGACCACAACAATATCGCTCTAACCGAATACATTTATCCGCAGATTTCCACTACGACGCAAACGATCCTGACTCCGCACCTACTGACAGCAAACGGGGACATCGCCCTCGGCAGCCTGGGCGGTGCCAACGGCGCCGCCTACGCCCTCAACAATTCCAACGAGGTCGTCGGCTGGTCGCAGATCGCCAGCGGTGCCCAGCATGCGTTCCTGTATGCGAACGGCGCGATGACGGACTTGAACTCACTCATTCCGGTTTCATCCGGTATCGTTCTCACGAGTGCCGTCGGAATCGACGCGGCCGGCGAAATCGTCGCGTATGGAACCGATTCCTCCGGCCAGTCTCACGAGTACTTTCTCACTCCCTCGGAGGCACCCGTCCCCGAGCCGGCCAGCCTGGCCATCATGGGCTTCATGATCGTCGCGGTGGCAGGCCGGCAGGCCGGCTGCCGCTTCAGAAAGACACCCGGGACCTGAAGCTCCCGCTTGACTCTCCAATCACATCCGGCCGAAAATCGTCGCGACGGCATTCCCGCCCTGATCCATCATTCCTTCGAACTGGCGTGAATATCGAGATGTCCAACTTGATCGACAAGCCGAAGGCGCCGCAGCCGGTCGAATACAGTTACCGTGACAACCCGCTCATCGTCAGCCGCGGCAGCCCGGTTCCCGCGGGTGCTGTCGCGACGCCCGGCGGCATCAACTTCGTGCTCCTTTGCCGCCATGGGACGGCCGTGTGGCTCATCCTTGCCGAACCCTGCGACGGCGCGATCCACGCCGAAATCCCGCTCGACCCGCTGCACAATCGCACCGGCGACCATTGGCACGTCCGCGTCGACGGCCTGCCGTCGGAGTTTTGCTACGGCTACCGGGTCGACGGCCCGCACGACAACGGCCATCGCTACGACACCCGTTTCATCCTCCACGATCCCTATTCGCGAGCCCTCTCGTGCGGCAAGCCGTGGGGGCACTCCGGCAACCTCCCGCGCCGCAGCTTGATGACCGAGTCGATGATCGAGCGGCCGCGCGTCGATGGCCCGCGCACGCCCCTGGAAGACACGATCATCTACGAGCTGCACGTGCGCGGTTACACCGTCGACCCCAGCTCCGGCGTGCGCTACCCGGGCACCTACTCGGGCCTCGCCGAGAAGACCCGCACGCTCGCCGATCTGGGAATCACCGCCGTCGAGCTGCTGCCAGTCGATGAGTTCGACGAAAATGATTGTCAATTCGTCAATCCGCTTACCGGCGAAAAGCTGCGCAATTTCTGGGGCTACAACCCCGTCGTCTTCTGTCACCCAAGGCCGCTTATGCCAACAACCCGGAGCGCTACGCCCCCTGGCACGAATTCGCGATGGTCGATGCCTTCCACGCCGCGGGTATCGAGGTCATCCTCGACGTCGTCTTCAATCACACCGCCGAAGGGGCGAAGACGGGCCGACCCTGAGCTTTCGCGGCATCGACAACACCCTCTATTACATGCTCGACGAAAAGGGCAACTACCTGAACTACAGCGGGTGCGGCAATACCTTTTCCAGCGATCATCCCGTCGTAAGGAACTACCTCCTGGAATGCCTGCGGAACTGGGTCGTCGAGGGCGGCGTCGACGGCTTTCGGTTCGATCTCGCCTCAGTGCTCGGCCGCGACCGGCGCGGCAATGTCCTCGTTGAGCCGCCGGTCGTCAGTCGTATTTCCGAAGACTCGCTCCTGCGCGACGTCAAGCTCATCGCCGAGCCCTGGGACGCCGCCGGTCTATACCAGGTCGGCACTTTCCCGGCCAGGGAAGGTGGTCGGACTGGAACGGCCGCTATCGCGATGACGTGCGAAAATTCTGGCGCGGCGATCCCGACATGACCTCGGCGCTCGCCACTCGCCTCTGCGGCAGCGACGACCTCTACCACGGCCGGGGCCCGCTCCACTCCATCAACTTCCTCTGCTGCCATGACGGTTTCACCCTTTACGACCTCGTCTCGTATAACCACAAGCATAACGAGGCTAATGGCGAAGGAAACCGAGACGGCAGCGACGCCAACTGGAGCTGGAACTGCGGCGCCGAGGGCCAGACGCGACCCTGCCGTGAACGCCATTCGAAGTCGCCAGGTGCGAAACCTGCTCACGACGCTGATGGTCTCTCAGGGTGTGCCGATGATCTTGGGCGGCGACGAATTCCTCCGCACCCAGCACGGCAACAATAACGCCTGGTGCCAGGATAACCCCATGAGCTGGCTCGACTGGACCGCTCGAAGATCGGCACGCCGGTTTCCTGCGCTTCGTCAAGATGTTGATCGCGTTCCGGAAGGCCCACCCGAGTCCTGCGGCGGCGGACATTCTTCCCCGGCGACCGCGGCGGGCTGCCGCCGGAAATCGTCTGGCACGGCGTCGAGCCCGCCCAGCCGGACTTCTCGCACGACAGCCATGCTCTCGCCTTCGCACTCGACGGCCGCAGCTGCGACCGCCCGAACGTGGTCGATCGCGACATCTACGTGGCCATGAACGCCTACGTCAAGCCGCTCGACTTTCGAATCCCCGCCGGCCCCATCAGGCGTCCCTGGCGCCGGCTCGATCGACACCGCCCTTCCCTCACCCGAAGACATCGTGGAAGAGGATCGGGGCCACGGGTGCCGATCTACGAACGCTATCGCGTGGAAGCCCACGCAACGATCATCCTCGTCTCGGAATAGCGATGCGAACCACAACGCAGATGCAGAAGTTGTGATCGGGCAATCGGTTACGGTTCGTATCCGTGAATCGAGTTGGGTCCAGACCTGCGGAAACTCCCCGACAAGGACTCGAACCTTGAACCTAGCGGTTAACAGCCGCTCGCTCTACCATTGAGCTATCGGGGAAACAGCTCTTTCGAGCATACCGGCGTGGTCGGCCCCGCTCAAGGTCGACTCATAGTGCCCAGCCTTTGACAAGGGGTCGAGCTTTGCGGGGGAGCTGCACCGGTTGAGCGATCGGGACCGCTCGAGGCGGCCACCGATAAGGTGACGAAGCGACCCTGAGCCCGGGGCGCGGTGAGCCCGGCAGGGCCGGTCAATTCACTCCTTGTGTGCGACGGACTTCTCATGCACCTTGATCGGCGTCTTCGAGGATACCGACGATCAGGGCATTCAAGGAAGCTTTGTCTTCCTTTGCCCAGCTCGCGAGTTGCTCGTGCAGGACCGGAGGCATGCGAATCTGGAAGTGGACCACGGTTTCAGGCATTGCAACATCTCCTCAGATCAAAAAAACGGCCCCGGACCTGGAATCGGGCTGCCGGGGACCTGGCCCGGCTCCGTGCGTTCGGCGGATCGGAGCATGCAATCTTATTGTACCCGAAACAAGTCGCCAACTTTCATTATTTTCTCGGAAATGATACGGTTTGAGCGACCGAACACCTATGCGACCCGGTGAAGCATCCCCGACTGCCGCCAATGATTCCATATTAAGCCGGAGACTGGACCCCGTTGAACGCTCCCAAGGAGGAATCCGCTGCGGCGCCCCGAACCTGCAATGTCTGAGCTGGCCCGCTCTTCGGAATCTCTGATCCGTGACTTCGTCGCGCACTGGGGCCTCATGGCCCGCACCTGGGGCATCAACTCGAGCATGGGCGAGCTGTTCGCCTTGTTGTACATCACGGGAACCGACTGGACGGCCGACGATCTGCGGACCTCGCTCGCGGTCTCCCGCGGCAACGTCAGCATGAATCTTCGCGAGCTGCTCGCGTGGGGCGTTGTGCACAAGGTCCATCGCCCCGGTGAACGCCGCGAGCTCTTCCGCGCCGAGACCGACGTCTGGACGCTCTTCCGAAGAATCCTCTCGGAACGCAAGCGGCGTGAGCTCGACCCCAGCCTGCACGTTCTCGATCGCACCGTGTGCCTGGCGGAAGACCGACCCGAGCTCGCCGATTTGCAGGCTCGGGTCGAGTCGTTGCGCCAGTTCTTCGCGCTGATCGACTCCCTGGCCGTGCGACTCCTATCGATGCCCTCCGCCGACCTCGCCCGCAACGACTTCCCATCCCCCGAGGATGACCCCTCGGCGTGAGTATCCTCGCCGTCCTCTTTCCTTCGCGAAGAGTCATGGAACAGACCGGCCGATTCGTCTAGACTGACGGGTAAGACTCAGAAGAAATCGGGCGTCGCTCGCGGGAGTCGGCCGAATGCGTGCTTGATCCGGGCCGTCCGTGTGAGTTCGCGGCCGATGTGGTGCTGTCTACGTCAATATTTCTGCGGAGTCCCGATATGAGCGGCGTGTCGTCGGCGGAGGAATATCATCCCGGCTTGGAAGGCGTGATTGCGAGTGAATCGGCGATCGCCAACATCGAGGGGACCGACGGGTCCGGGGGGCTGGAATACCGCGGATACCGGATCGAAGACCTGGCCGGCCATGTCTCTTACGAGGAGACCGCGTTCCTGCTCTTGCATGGCGATCTGCCCACCAGCGCGCAATTGAGCGAATTCGACGCCGCCTGCGCCGCAGTCCGGGCGATCCCCGAGCCCCTGGTCGCCCTGCTCCGGCAAATTCCGAAAAACGTCCATCCCATGGACGTGCTCCGCAGCTCGGTGAGCGTGCTGGCCCATTTCGACCCTGACGACAACGCGCCGCCGACCGACCACGCTGCCAACGTCCGCAAGGCCGAGCGCCTGGTCGCCCAGATGGCTACGGCCGTCGCGTTTCGGCGGCGAATCGTCAAGGGCTTGCCCGTGATCCCGCCCCGCGCCGATCTCGATCACGCCGCCAACTTCCTGAACATGGTCAACGGCAAGGTCCCTTCGCCGACGATGCGCGAGGCGTTCGACCTCTCGATGGTGCTTTACACCGAGCACGAGCTGAACGCCTCGACCTTCTCAGCCCGCGTCACCGTCTCGACGCTTTCGGACATCTATTCCGGCATCGTCGCGGCGATCGGCACGCTCAAGGGCCCGCTGCACGGCGGGGCCAACGAAGAGGCGTGGAAGGTCCTGGAGCGGGTCGGCGCGCCCGAGAACGCCGAAAAGTGGATTCAGGACGCCCTGGCCCGCAAGGAGCGAATCATGGGATTCGGGCACCGGGTTTACAAGAACGGCGACCCCCGGGCCACGATCCTCAAGACGTATTGCATCGAGCTCGCCAAGGAAATCGGCGACGACCGCTGGGAGCGGATCGCCGAGCCGATCGAGCGGGCCGTCACCACCCAAAAGCACCTTCCGCCCAACGTCGATTGGCCCAGCGCCCGCCTGTACCATTACATGGGGCTGGAGATCGAGTTTACACGCCGATCTTCGCCATGGCCCGCGTCGCCGGCTGGGCGGCCCACGTGATCGAGCAGCTCGACCACAACCGCCTGATGCGGCCGCGGGCGCGCTACATCGGCCCCCCTCACCGCCAGGTGAAACCCATCAAGTCGCGCTGAGGGGATGCTCTACAGGGACGGTTTACTTATCTACAAGTGTGCACAATAACGCCTCCCCCCTCGTGGGAGGTGCCGCCGTCAGGCGGCGGTGGGGGGCGTTCGCCGGCGGTTGACAACCCCGACAAGGCCCGTCGGAGCGGAATCGTCCGACTTCTGTGGATTTCAATGCATCTCCGCCCGGAATGCGCGAGCCCGGCGGCTTCGGACGCGAAACCCCCCTCAGCTCGCCGGGTCGACGCCCGGGATGAGGGGGGTTCTGCGCTACGGTCGTATTCGAGCCCTACTGATCTTCCTCGTCCGCGGCTTTCTTCTTCGCCTCGGCCTTCTTGACCGCGGTCTTCGCCTTCGCTTTGGGCTGGTCGTCATCCGCCGGTTCGTCTTTCTTCATCTCACCGGCGTCCGCGTCTTTCTTTGTGTCAGCGGCTTCATCTTCGGACTTGGTCGTTGGCGCCGCCTTCGGTTGGCCTTCGGGTTGACTCCGTTTCGCCGTGAGCCGCTTCATCGCGTTCATATCGGAGATCTCGGTGCGTCCGAGGATCGGCGTGCCCATGTCGTAACCGAGATAAGCGAGAAGCTTTCCAATCGTCATCGGACGGATGCCGTTGAGACGCGCCTCTTTGATGACTTCTCCCACGCGCTTGTCGAGCTTGGCTTGCGCCGTCACGCTCGCGTCGGACTGCTTGGCGAAGAATCGCGGAAGGGTGGCCGGTCGTCGATGACGTACCAATCGATGCGGGGTTCAGCTCGCCCGTTTCCTTGCCGAGGTCGATCGGAGGAAGGTCAAAATCCACGACGCCTCCGGCTTCGTGGATCATTCGCTTCAGTTCTTCCCGGTCGTCCCTGCTGTCGCGGTTGACGTCCATCTTGCCCACCAGGGCGAACCTCGTCGGCTGGTTCGGCGACCATGAGGGTGAATACACGATGTCGCCGATCCGGATCGGGTCGATCCGGCTGTCGGTCTTGATGATGCGGGCGTGGCTGGTCTTTCACCGACGGAAGTGAGCTCGATGCTCCCCTTTGGCTTCTCCGTCGGTATTCCGGGCAAGCGGGCGTCGAAGATCGTCATCTTCATCTGCGGCCGGGCGCCCATCCGGCGGTTGATACTGACCAACACTTCATTGCGTCTCGTAGTCGACGTAGGTCACATAACCATCAGGCCGGTCGAGGATGTTCTCCTTGGTCCGTTCGAGCCTGTCGCGCTGCTCGCGGAGGATGGTCGTTAGCGTCTCGACTCGGCGGAGCGTGTCCTCTTCCTGCCGCGTCAACTGGGTCCTGACGTTCAAGAGCTCGCCCTGAGCCTTGTCGAGGGCGGTCTGAAGCTGGTCGACCTTGGTGAGCAGCGTGCCGCGCTCGTTCCTCGTGGTTCTTCTGCTCGGCAACCGTCTCGGCATGGCTGTCGGTGGCCGCCTTGGTTTGCACGTCCATCTGCTGCTTGGCCACGCCCGTTGCTGACTCCAGGTTGTGCCGGACATTCCCGTAATTGAGCGACAGTTCGGTCGTCAGCAGCGAGAGGTTGTCCATCAGCTCCGACATGCGGTCGATCGCCGAGATGTAGTTCTTCTTGGGCTCGGATTGCAGTGACGCGATCGCCTTCTGCACATTCTGCTTGGCGTCTTCCAGTTCCGGGCCCTGGGCACCGTTCTGCTGGGCCTTCGCCACCGCGGCATTGACCGTTCTTGCAAGGTGGTGAGCCGCTCGCCCAGCTTCTTCATGTGGGCGTTGATTTCCTCGACGGCGGGATCATAGTCACCGGCCGTGACGCCGATCCTGGTGCGCATCGTGTCGTACCAGTTCATCGCCAGGTTCTGCGCCTTCACCGCCTGACCTTTGGCTTCCTCGGCCGACTCGAGCCGCGCTTGGGCGGACTGGCCGTTGGAAAACAGGAAATACGACGAGACCGTGAGGATGACCACCAGCGTGATCAACGCCACGACCGCGATCTTGAGGCCTTGCGACTCTTTGGCTGCGGCCATGAATGGTACCCCCCGAGCGGTCTGGTAGCGACCTGCTCATGCAATCCGCCGGTTTGCTGATACTATGTCACACGCGAGAGGAAACGACGAACCAGTCGACGAGAATCCCCAAGGGCGTAATCGTCGAGGACCGCTAGATCGGTAGAATGCAACTGATTGATCCTATTGTAAGAACCGTCAAGATGCCGGTCAAACAGGCGGTGCCCGCTCGTCCTGATTTTCGACCCTGGAGCCTCTTCCGCACCTGCCGAGCGAGGTCAACCGCACTTTCACTGCGGGCTTGCCGGCTGCCGGGCGGCGTCGCCCTACCTTGGATGGTCCCGGATCGGTCAAAGTTCCCCAGGAAGCGAAACACAGCCCGATGGCCTCACGCCCTACGTTTTACATACTCGACGCCTTTTCCCTGATCTTTCAGGTCTTTCACGCGATTCGCGGGCCTCGCGATACGAGCGTGATGACCAGCCCGGCCGGGCAGCCGACCGAGGCCGTCTTCGGAATCTTTCGCGACCTGCTCAACCTGCTCCGCGACAAGAAACCCGACTATCTGGCGGCCGCGTTCGACGGCCCCGGACCGGTCTTCCGCTCCGAGATCTTCGCCGAGTACAAGGCAACCCGCAAGGAGATGCCCGTCGACCTGGTCCCGCAGATTCCGGTCATTCGCACCGTGTTCGAGGGCTTTCGCGTGCCGGTCTTCATGGAACCCATGATGGAGGCCGACGACCTGATCGCAACCCTGGCCCGCCGCGGCGAGGAGCGAGGCCTGGACGTTTTGATCGTGACCGCTGACAAGGACGCCCGCCAGTTGATCAGCGATCAGATCCGAATATACAACATTCGCAAGAACACGGTCATGGATGCCGCCGGGCTCGCAGACGACTGGGGCATCCGCCCCGACCAGGTCGTCGATTACCTGGCACTGACCGGTGATTCGGTCGACAACGTCCCGGGCGTGCCCGGCATCGGCCCTGGCTTCGCCAGCACGTTCCTCAAAGAATTCGGCACGCTCGAGAACCTGCTCGAAAACCCCGGCCGCGTGAAGGGCCCCAAGAAGCAACAGGCCTTGCGCGAGCACAAGGAGACGGCCCTGCGCGCCCGCCGGCTCGTGGCCCTCAAAGACGACATTCCCATCGCCCTCGACTGGGATGCGCTCAAAACCCAGGGCCCGGACGTCGCGGCCTTGAAGGCCCTTTGCGATCAGTGCGGTTTCCATCGATTTCGCGACGAGCTCGGCAAGGGGCAAGACGGCGACGCCGCACCGGCCGCAAAGGATGACTGGCAGGCCCGGTATCAAACGATCGATTCACCCGAAAGCTTCGCGATATTCGTGGAAGAGCTCCGCCGGCAGCCGCGGTTCTGCATCGACACCGAGACGACCTCGATCGACCCGCTGCGCGCCGGCTGGTCGGCTTGTCGATCTCATGGAACCCGGGGGAAGCCTACTACTTGCCCCTTCGCGGGCCCTTGGGCGCTGCGCCGCTCGACGAGCGAGCGACCCTGGAGGCCCTGCGGCCCATCCTGAGCGACCCTGCCATCGAGAAGATCGGCCAGAACATCAAGTACGACTTGCTCGCACTCGGGCGCACGGGGCTCGAAGTCGCCGGTCCGTTCACCGATACGATGGTCTTGAGCTACCTTCTCGAAAGTGGCGAGCGCAACCATAACCTCGACCTGCTTTCCCAGCGCCTGCTCGGCCACGTCATGATTCCGATCACCGACTTGATCGGCAAGGGCAAGAACCAGTTGCGAATGGACCAGGTGCCCATCGCGCAGGTCGCCGAATATGCCGGCGAAGACGCCGACGCCACTTTGCGGATCGAACAGATCCTCTCCGCCAAGGTGAAAAGCGAAGGACTGTGGACGCTCTACTCCGAGCTGGAACGCCCGCTCATCTCGGTGCTGGCGCGAATGGAGCAGGCGGGGATCGCCGTCGACTCCGCGCGGCTCAGGCAACTGTCGAGCGAATTCGCCGAGCGGATGCGCGTCGATCGAGACCCAGGTCTACGCGATGGCCGGCCGCACCTTCAACATCAATTCGGGGCCTCAGCTCCGCCAGGTGCTCTTCGATGAGCTCAAGCTGCCCTCGCTGCAAAAGACCCCCGGCGGCGAGCAAAGCACCGCACAGGACGTACTCGAGGAGCTCGCGCTCAAGCACCCGTTCCCCGCGCTCTTGATCCAGCATCGCCAGCTCTCGAAGCTCAAGAGCACCTACCTGGATGCTCTGCCCGAGCCTCGTGCATCCCGAAGACGGGCGAATCCACGCTTCGTTCAACCAGAGCGTGGCGGCGACCGGCCGGCTGAGCTCGAGCGACCCCAATCTCCAGAACATCCCCGTCCGCACCGAGGAGGGCCGCCAGATTCGCCAGGCCTTCGTGGCGGACCCGCCGGGATCCGTCCTCCTGACTGCCGACTACTCGCAGATCGAGCTGCGAATCCTCGCGCATTACTCGGCTGATCCGGCGTTGTGCCAGGCTTTCGAGCAGGACCGCGACATCCACTGCGCCGTCGCGGCGCAGGATCTTCGGCGTCCCCGAGACAGACGTGGACGACTCGCAGCGACGCGTCGCGAAGACGGTGAATTTCGGGGTCGTCTACGGGCTTTCCGCCTTCGGGCTCGCGAGCCGCCTGGGAATCACGCAGACCGAGGCCGCCACGTTCATCGAGGCCTACTTTCAAGAGTACGCCGGCGTGGATCGTTTCATCACCAAGACCCTGGAACTAGCCAAGGCCGAGGGCCGGGTGGAAACGATCCTCGGTCGGCGCCGGCCGATCATCGGGATCAAGTCGACGACCGGCCGCAGCCGCAACCTGCCCGAGCGCACCGCGATCAACACCGTGATTCAAGGTTCGGCGGCCGACCTGATCAAGCGGGCCATGATCCAGGTGGACGATCGCTTGAAGCTCGGTAACTTCCAGGCCAGGATGCTGCTCCAGATTCACGACGAGCTGGTCTTCGAGGCGCCCGCAGCCGAGGTTCCGCGGCTGGCGGAGCTGGTGCGGCATACGATGACCACGGCGCTCGACCTGAACGTCCCGCTGACCGTCGACATCGCCGCCGGCCCGAACTGGCTCGACGTCGTTTCCATCCCCGCGGAAAACGACAGTCGTCAATAATTGGGTGCTGGCGATCGAAAAGGATGGAGGGGTCGCGCTGCGGAAAGCGCCACAAGCATCGCCGATTTTTGTTGAATCGCGAGGAGACCCATTGCAGCAGTCCGAGGGATGTCGTATAAAGTGAATAGCGAACTTCATCAGGTCTGCTCCAACACAATCAGGCCCGTCCTCTCGCCTTTCTTCCTCCCCTGCGGCCACTGTTGCTAGACGTGAGCCCGGGATGAGTGTCGAAGGCGGAAACATCCTCAGGAAACCCACCTGGTTTGATCAAGTTATACCGCGTTGCGTGAATCACGTTTCGTGCCGCCGGCACCATCTTCTAGCCCCAGAGTCAGCACCGCTTCGTCGTTTGGTGGTTGACTGGGCGGCCCATCTTGTGATCATGTTCTCGTAGTCGAATGCGGTTTCGTCCCGTCGGGTCAGGGGATGAAGGGCCGCTGGTCGGGACGATCGGAAAGTGTCCTCGACCGTGCCACCGATCTACCTGTCTTCCTTGGTGCTAAGGAGCACCTCTTCGATGACTCCAGGCGAGCGATCTTACGAGCCGCGCACATCAAGATGCTGGAAGCACGGACCGGCCCCCGTCATTGGGCTTACGGGGGGCGTCGCCAGCGGCAAGAGCCTGGTTGCTTCTTTCTTGGCCGAGCGGGAGTTTGACTTGATCGATGCCGATTCGGTCGGTCACGACGTGCTCGATCTTCCGGGCGTCCGGCAAAAGCTCGTCGATCATTTCGGTCCCGACGTGCTGGCTGCGGGGGATTGCCACCGCTCACGAGCCCCGGGTCAATCGGAAAGCTCTGGGGGCGATCGTCTTCGCCGATCGCGACGCCCGGCATGTCCTCGAGGCGATCGTTCATCCTCTGATGCGGGCGAGGTTCGTCGAAGCGATCGAAAAAAAGCTCGGGCGCGGGTCGGCCCTCCAGCCGTCCGGTCGTGCTCGATGCCGCGATCCTGCTCGAGGCGGGTTGGGATGACCTCTGCGATCTGGTTGCGTTCGTCGACGCGCCTCGGTCCGAACGACTCCAGCGCTCGGCCTCGAGTCGCGGCTGGTCGGATGAAGATTTCGCAGCCCGTGAACGGGCTCAATGGCCCTGCGAGGAAAAGCGGCGCCGAGCCGACTTCGTGATCACGAACGACGCCGGGCTCGACTCGCTGCGCCGTGAAGTCGAAGCGTGGATCCTGACGCTGGCCGCGCCCTCTTCCGGGGCCCCGGCCCCTGGAGCAAACGCCGGCCGAGCCACGGGCACGCGGCCGCCGCTGCAACGACGGAACAGGCTCCGACGCCTGGCAAAACCCGTGCCCTGTTTCGTGAACATTTCTTAATAGAAATGGTAATGATCGTATTGAACTGACATCGTCGTCCCACGGTTTCGTCGAATTCATCATGTTTGCCGCTGCGGTCTGCTGCGAGATCGCTCTTTTCGTCTGAACAGGAGTACGGTTCCCATGGCCAACGAGACTCGCCCGCGCCGAGAATCATCGGGCACCTCGCGCATTCGAAAGACAATCGGGTCGTCCGGTCACCAGCCGTCGGACGAACCGGCGGAAGCCGTCGGTCCTGTGCCGGGGTATCCGGGCTCGCCGGAGCCTGCGCCGGCTGCGGTCGAGACTCCTGCGTGACCGAAAGGAGCGCGAGCCGCACCGCGAGGAGGCGCCGGCCGATCGCGAGCCGATCCGCTTCATTCGCGAGCGTGAGCGCGAGCCGGTGCGCGACCGCCCCGATCGCGAGCCCGGCCCGCCGGTGCGCGATCGCTTGCTGCGCGACCGCGCAGAGCGCGACGGCGGCCCCGATTCACCGCGACGGAATCCCGATAGCGCGCGATCGTGACCGTGAACGCGAGCGGGACGCCCCGCCTCCATTGTTGTCGCGAGAGCGGCCCCGCGAGATCGAGCTCAGCGGAAACTATCGCGACCGGTCCGACCGCGGCGATCTTTCCACTCCGGTTCGCGACCGTGATCGCGACCGCGACCGCGATCGAGAACGCGACTACGCTCCACCCGCGCGACCCGAGCGCACCGCACCGGCGTGCCTTATGTCGAATTGCCCGCCGAGTTTCACGAGGAAGAGGAAGACATCTTCGGCGACGCCGCACTTCACGATCGCTATGAGGACATCAAGCGCGGCGAGATCCATCTCACCGAGCTCCAGAAGATGACGATGCCTCAGTTGATTCGCACCGCCAAGAGCGAAGGCATCGTCGAGTACATGGGCCTCAAGAAACAGGATCTGATCTTCAAGATCTTGAAAGAGCGGGTCAAGCAGAACGGCCTCATGTACGGCGAGGGAACACTCGAGGTCTTGCCCGACGGCTTCGGCTTCCTGCGAAGCCCCGACTACAACTACCTCCCCTGCCCTGACGACATCTACGTCTCGCCCAGCCAGATTCGCCGCTTTGGGCTCAAGACCGGAGCCATTGTCTCCGGCCAGATCCGGCCCCCCAAGGAAAACGAACGCTACTTCGCGCTCTTGCGCGTCGAGGCGATCAACTTCGAAGATCCCGACAAGCTCAGCGAAAAGGTCTGCTTCGACGATCTGACACCGCTGCATCCGCAGGGCCGGATCAAGCTCGAGACCACGAGCGACGAGATCAACATGCGCGTCGTCGATCTGGTCACCCCACTAGGCTTTGGTCAACGCGGCGTGATCGTCGCACCGCCACGCACCGGCAAGACGATCCTGCTGCAAAAGATCGCCAATAGCATCTTGACCAATCATCCCGACGCCTACGTCATGGTCCTCCTGATCGACGAGCGGCCTGAGGAAGTCACCGACATGGAGCGCTCGGTCAAGGGCCCGACCGCCGAAGTGATCAGCTCGACGTTCGACGAGCCCGCCTCGCGGCACATCCAGGTGGCCGAGATGGTCATCGAGAAGGCCAAGCGGATGGTCGAGTTCGGCAAGGACGTCGTCATCCTCCTCGATTCGATCACCCGGCTGGCCCGGGCCTACAACAGCGAAGCGCCTCACTCCGGCAAGATCCTCACCGGCGGCATCGACGCCTCGGCCCTTCAGAAGCCCAAACGGTTCTTCGGAGCGGCCCGCAAGATCGAGGAAGCCGGCAGCCTCACGATCCTCGCGACCGCCTTGGTCGACACCGGCAGCCGCATGGATGACGTGATCTTCGAGGAGTTCAAGGGAACCGGCAACATGGAGCTCCACCTCGACCGTAGGCTGGTCGACAAGCGAATCTGGCCGGCGATCGACGTGAACAAGTCGGGCACGCGCCGCGAAGAGCTCCTCATGGACCCCGAAGAGCTGCGCCGCGTCTGGATTCTCCGCCGCGTCTTGAACGACATGAACCCCGTCGAGGCCATGGAGCTCCTCACCGGCCGGATGCGCAAGACCAAGGTCAACGCCGAGTTCTTGATGACCATGAACCTGTCGTGACGCCTGCGAAATGATTGCGCCCGGCTCGCGGGCTGCGAGGACACGGGATGGTCACCAAGCCGCTATTGCCACAAGCATTCTGGTTCCGCGTCGCTGTGCCCTGCACCCGCGTCGAGGGTATTCCCCACGCGAATGCCGCTTCGGGTCTACTCGGCTTGCCGCAGGCTTGGCGCTGCCCGACCTGAAGCCGCTCGACGGCGGCATCCCCTGGGCCGAGGTGCGGCTGGGATGGAATTCGAGCGGCCTCGGAATCAGCGTCATTGTCGACGGCGTGACCTCACAGCAGCTAGCCGAGCCCGGCCCGAAGGATTCGCGGTCGCGCAGTTCTGGGTCGACACGCGTGACACACGTAATGTCAGTCGCGCCACCAAGTTCTGTCATCGCTTTGAGGTTCGGCTCGATCGCGGTGATTCACGCGGGCGTTTGCAGGCGCAGCGTGACTCCGCGTCCGATCCGCGCGCAGTCGCCGAAGCGCCGCTTGGCCGGTTCGACGACATCCCAGTCCGCGTCGAGCTGAGCCGTACGAGCTGGATTCTCGAACTGTTCCTGTCGAACGATGTCCTGAACGGTTTCGACCCCGACACGAATCGCCGGCTTGGATTCGCCTATCAGATCGCCGACTTTCACCGCGAGGATCAATTCCTGGGCGTTGGGCGAGATTTTCCGATCGGCGAGAATCCCAGCTTGTGGGCGACGCTCGAGTTACGCGATTAGGCGACCCGTAGGAAATCACTTCGGAATCGCAGCAGGCAGACTCCGTCTGGCGTCCGCATGGTGTATCGATTCAGGGTTGCGCGGCAATCAGCCTTCCGGATGCGGATTCGGCCCGTGCTGTGGTGGCGGCGACGCGATGCCACGATTTCCACGCGCGGTCGAGCTCGCGAACGTTCGTGAGCTGGTAATGAGCACGAGTCGACGTGTCCCACCCATTCTGGAGTCCGTCGCGAACAAAGCGCAAGAACCTGGGCCTTCCGCCCATCTCGACCAGGAACCGCGAGATCGAGTAACCTTGGCCGTAAAAGCTCATGAGGTCCCTCGGGTATTCTTCGATGACGAACAGGCGAGTAAGAGGAATCTCCCCGCGGCGGCCGAGCAGGTCGATCGCGATCTGGTCATGCCGGCGAGCTCGCGGTTGTCTTCGCTCAGCAGCGATGCTCCTTCGTCGGCCCATCGCGGCATGGGGCCCCCGAAGTAGCTCGCGAAAATGGTATGAGTGACCTCGTGCGGTAGCGCCGACGCAAGAATCCGATCGAGCCGCCCCTCAACGGTCATGCGCTGGTCCGTCACGCCGCCCTGATGGAACCCGAACGACGTCAGGCCCCCCGCCTCGCCCTGCGTGATCACTACTCGCACCGGACAAGGCGCTGTCCACGCCGCAAGCTCGTGTCCCAGCCAGGCTTTGGCAATCGAGATGCGGCATTCCTCGGCACGTTCGCCCACGCGCCGAGCGATCTCTCGCGTCGGCGCCTCAACGGCGAAGTTCGCGGTCCGAAATGAAGCGCAGGCGAGCAACGGAACGAGACCCACTGCCAGTAGCGGCGCTCGCCATCGTCCGCAAGCGCTCCGATCGGATTGAGCATCCATGCTCTCAGTCCCTCCATGATCCGCCCGTCATTCAAGGCGGGACGGGACTTTATCAGAACTGATCGTTCCTGTCGCCACGTTTTTTTCCCGTACGTCAGGCTTCAGCCTGACACCCCTGGTAGGTCAGGCTTTAGCCTGACACCCCCGGTAGGTCAGGCTTTAGCCTGACACTCTCGTGAGCCTGATCCTTTTCGTAAGGACGCTCTCAGCCGGAAACCCTGGAGGACGATATGTTGCATCAGGTCAGTTCCGGTCGCGCGGCCAGGAGGGTTTTTTCAGAGAAATGTTTGGGAATTTGGTTGATCCTTGCCCCCGGTTTTATCCGATCTCTAGGCAGGTTCGATCTCGGATGAGGATGCCACGTCTTCCAACAAATTGAGGGTCCATCGGTCCGGGTCCAGGATCGGAATTCGAGCAAGTCGCAGGAAAAAGAGCTGCGATCGTGTGCTCTCACGGCAAAGGAACGCGGGGAGGAGGATAGCCCATGGCCACCGCGCAACTGCGAGTTTTTCCGCATCCCGAGGAAGATCAAGAAGATTCGAGCAACCCCTCCATCACGATCAGGCTGAGCGAGTTATATCCGCTCCTGGCCCAGGCGTATCGCGACAACTATGTATGGCTGCGCGATTTTGAAGATGACGAGCTTCTGGTAAGCAACGACCTGTATGAGGTCGTCCGCGCATTTTCGAACTGCCGTCCGTCGGCTTGAGCGGGCTCGGGTCTTGTCTCGTCGAGGCGAACGGTCTACTGTTATAACTCGATGAGGTTTCCCCGAGTGTCGCTCACGAAATACCTGAACCCAGGGTTTCGAGCCTCCGCGATATGGCCATCGATGATTCCGCTTCTACCGGCGATGCGTTCACGCTCAAGCGCCATGGTGATCTAACCATCATCACGGCGACGGAGGCGATCGAGCGACTTTGACTTCGGCCTGGAGGAACAGGTTGCCGAGTTGATCCTCAAGCCCTTGCGGCGACAAGAGAACCCGTTGATCGTCTTCGACTTAAGCCGCGTCGATAACTTCGGCTCGATGTTCCTCGCACTGCTCATCCGCTGCTGGAGGCTGGCTCTTTCGCAGGGCGGGTCGATGGCGCTCTCGGGTGTGACCGAGCGCACGCGGGAATTGCTTCGGGTGACCGCGCTTGATACGGTTTGGCCGATCTACGACACCAGGCGAGAAGCCATGGACGCCCTTTTGCTCGACTGAGGCGGCTCGACGTTTCTGAAAAGCCCGCGATGGATTGCGGCAGACAATTGTCCGTCTCGCGCAGCGGATCGAATCGAGGACCTGCCGAATTTGCCATTCTTTCGATTGTAGGCGAGCAGTAAAAGCGCGAGCCGTTGACAGGTTTGACTTCGCGTCCGATGATGAACTGACGGGATGGGCAAACGCTTCCTTCGGGCCCGATGACCGAGACTGGCGTTCGACGTGCTTCCCCCGGAGCAGGGCCGACATGGGCATCTACGACCGCGAGTACTATCGTGGCGAAACTCGAGGATCCGCTTGGTTCAGCGGAACGTCCCCCGTCTGCAATGCCCTGATCGCCATCAACGTCGCCGTCTTCATCATTCAGAATCTCGCCAAGCTTCCACCGGACGGCGAGCTCGTCAATACCTGGTTCGCGGCGTCGGTGGAAGAGACATTCCGTCACTACAAGCTCTGGCAGTTGCTGACCGCGACGTTCTTCCACGGCGGCCTCATGCACCTGCTTATGAACATGTGGTTTTTCTGGATCGTCGCGCGCGAGATGGAGCCCCTTTACGGCAGCCGCGATTTTCTGGCCTTCTACTTGAGCGCGGGAATCTTCAGCACCTTGATCTGGCTGTTATTCGCGGTCGTGACGGGCCAGCCGCTACCGATGATCGGCGCCTCGGGCGCTCGTTACCGCGGTCGCGACGCTCTTTACGCTGTATTATCCCAAGCGCGAGATGACGTTGATCATCTTCCCGATGCCCATGTGGGTGCTCCTCGTGATCCTGTTGGTCCACGACCTTCTTCCCGTCTTGAACGGCGTCAGTAGCTCGGTCGCCGTCGAGGCGCATCTGGCTGGTGCCGGCTTCGCGGTCCTCTTCAAACAGTTCGACCTGAGATGGTCGCGTTTGGTGGACGGCCGTCTGAAGCGGCCCCCGCTGCGCATCTTCACTCCGATGCCCCGCGAGCCGAGCCGGTCGCGCTCGTCAAGCCCGTCGCGTTCGACGGCCAACGTGAGCGGCTCGCCCGTGCCGCCCTCGGTCTCCGTGCTTCCCGAGGAACAACTCGACGCACGGCTTGACGAAGTGCTCGCCAAGATCGCTCGCGAGGGCCGCTCGGGTTTGACCGAAGAAGAGCTCAGGGTGCTCCAGGAAGCGAGCCGCCGCGCCCGTATCAAGCGGAGCGACCGGCCGTGAGCGGCGAAAGCTCTCCGGCACCCGCCCTCTCGATTCGCGACGCCGTTCAAGGCGATCTGCCCGCGATCGTCGAGTTCAATCGCCTCCTCGCACTCGAAACCGAATCCAAAGTCCTCGACGCCGAAGTTTTGCATCGCGGCGTCGCACAGGCCCTCGCCGACCCCGATCGAATCCGCTACTGGGTCGCAACGATCACGGACTCCTCGCTCGTAGCCGGCCAGGCGGCCATCACCCGCGAGTGGAGCGACTGGCGCAACGGCTGGGTCTGGTGGTTCCAGAGTGTCTACGTCGCCCGGCCGTTCCGCCGCCAGGGAGTCTTCCGGGCCCTTTATCGCCACATCCACGGCCAAGCCCGCTCCCAGCGCGACGTCATCGGCCTGCGGCTCTACGTCGAAGACGCCAACGAACGCGCTCGCCAAACCTATCAGGCCCTGGGCATGAGCTCCGGGCGGCTACTCGGTCTACCAGGACCTCTGGATCGAGCACTACGGGCCCGGCTGATGATCAGATCCTGCTCGACCTGACGCGGTTCGACCCACGGAACGACGTTGGCTCCAGGCGACGATGTGCATCATCGGGATCATATGTCGATCTCCGGCGCACGGTGCACCAGCACGCGCAGGCGCGTATCACGCTCGATTGGCTCCGATTTTAGAGCTGCCTCGTTGCGGTCAAGCTCCACCCACGCCGGAGATTTGCCCGAAAATAGCTTCTCATATGTTGGCTCCGCACGTTCGGGATGGCCCACACGCTCGAGCAAATAGCCCAACCGCTGGACGACCGATTTCTCGTACGAAGATGATAGGCTGCCCAGCTTTTCAGGCTCGATTTTGCCGCCCAGATCCGCCAGGATAGTCGCAATGTGGTCAATACCCCCCGCTGCCCGTATGTAGCGCAACAAATCGAGAGCGGTCAACTCGACAGACGATACTTTCATCCGGCCGGTATCCGTTTTGCGGTCCTCGATCCCTGCGGCGACCGCCTGCATGTCTTTGCGGTAATAGAACGCGATCCGGGACCGCCCGATAACCAGCGCCGGCATCCTCTTCGCGGCCACTACCTGGAATTCCATCACCGCCTGGTGACTGGCACCATGAAGCTCCGCCGCCCTGAGCAACCCCACATAATAAGGGCACGCCTCGTGTCGCATCAGGTCGTCGATGTACCAGGATGGCGGAGGCGCCCCAGGACAAATACTGTGGCGCGACGACCACGTAGAAACCCCGCCGGACATTAACCAACTGCCCGCGGCGTTGAAGTCGCTCTGCCGCGTCAAGAAACGCCCCTGGGCTTGTTTCCCAAGTGCCGGATCGCTTCGTCACGCGAAAAGACCGCTCGGCCGGACGATAGTAGCCGGGTCAAGTAGGACGACAAATGCAGCCGACGCTCCGATATCATTCCTGAATATCCGCGATATTCGCGGATTTTTCAACATCATTCTAAACCCGCATTCTAGCCGTACGACCTCGAGCTGCGAAGGACGCGCATGCACGCATTGTGAGTCACTTCGCCGGCGCAAGCCGCGGTACCGCATCAGCACGCGTGACGCCGACCCGGAATCGATCGCTTCCGCGGCCTGTGCGGCCCCTTCGACCAGAGTGCAGCGCTGCTCGCGGCCATCAGGGCCGCCGCCGTGTTGGCGATCACGTAGTCTCGCCCAGGCCCGCGTTCTCCCTCGAGGATTCAAATCACCATCGCGGCGCTCTCCGCCGCATCGCGTACGACGAGCGAACCGGCCCCCTGGCGCAGAGCCCGAAATCCTCCGGCGTCCAGAGCATTTGCCGCACCCGTCCCGGCTCGACCAGCCGGACAATGGTCGATCCGTCGAGCGTGATCTCGTCCAGTCCGTCGCTGCCGGTCACGACGATGGCGCTCGGATCGACGGCTGACGCGAGAGAATCTCAGCCAGCAAGCCGGCGTGAGCATCATCCGGCACGCCGATGAGCTGGTGTGCCGGGCTGGCGGGATTGCACAGCGGGCCGATCAAGTTGAAGACCGTGCGGAAAGGCAGACTGCGCCTGACAGTCGCGAGCCGCACCAGGCCAGGGTGATACCTGGGGGCGAACAGGAAGGCGAGTGAGACCTCGGCCAGACACCGCCGCGAGACTAGAGGCTCCGGGTCCATCGCCACGCCCAGGGCGGCCAGCACGTCCGAGCTGCCCGCGCGGCTGGTCGCCGCACGGTTTCCGTGTTTCACGACCGGCACTCCACAGGCCGCGGCGACAATGGCCGCGGCCGTCGAGATGTTGAACGTGCCCGCACCGTCGCCGCCGGTTCCGCAAGTGTCGAGCAGGCGGTCGCGGCCGACTCCAGCTTCCCACGGCCTCATCCGATCGCGCACCGCACGTACGGTCCCTTCGAGCTCAAGGGCTGTGACGCCCTTCGCCCGCCATGCCGTGAGCAAAGACGCAGCGAGCTGGTCGCACGCTTCGCCGTCAAGCAAAGCTCCGACCGCGTCGTGCGTTTCCTCTGCGGAGAGCGCCGCTCCGGCGCTGAGCCGCTCGAGGGCCCCGGTCAGGGCGTTCATCAAGGCACCCGGACCGTGTACCGTTCCATCTTGCCCTTGTTTAATCGGTCGAGCCCCATCACGAGCTGGACGTGGTCGGCGCCGCGGTTGAGGATCTTCACGGTTTGCTCGGCCGTCTGGATGACTTCATTGTCGATCGCAGAGATCACGTCGCCCGGCTTCACCAGGCGTGCCAGAGGGCTCTGGTTGTCGACGCTCAGAACCAGCGCACCGCGCCAGGATTCCGGAATCTCGAAGCGCTGCGCCAGCTCGGGACTGAGGGTGGCGAGCTCGAGACCCAGGACGTAGATCGAGCCGCTGCCCGGGCGATTCGGACGCCTGAGCAGCCCGGACGGATCACGCGCGACATCGGGCTCGACGGTCGCCTGGCTGAAGCGTTCGGTCGCGTTCGCCGACGGTCACCGTCAGCTTGATGTTCGCGGCGGTCGCGCCAAACGATCACCTCGGCGGTCTGCCCGACCGCGGTCATCGACACCATATTGATCAGGTGGTTCAGATCCATGATCTCGACCCCGCGTACCGCAGAACCACGTCTCCGTCGCGAATCCCGGCTGAGGCGGCCGGCGAGGGACGTGAACTCGATCGATCCATGCGCCTCGTGGCTTCTCCATGCCCAGGATATTCGCGTCCTTCTCGAGAAACCGCGGGTTCAGATCGACGCCCAGGGCACCCCGGGTCACCCGCCCGTGAGCGATCAGCTCGTTCATGATCCATCGGGCCAGGTTGATCGGGATGCTGAAGCCGACCCCCTCGTTACCCCCGCCGTTGGACGCGATCGAGTTGTTGATGCCGATCACTTCGCCTTTCATGTTGACGAGCGGCCCGCCCGAGTTACCCGGGTTGATCGCCGCGTCGGTCTGAAGGAAGTCCTGGTTCACTACATCCGGAAGCTCATCCATCTGCCGCCTGCGAGCGCTGATGATCCCCTGGCTGACGGAATGCATCAGGCCAAACGGGCTTCCCAGCGCCATCACCCAGGTGCCAACCCGCAGCCTCATCGCTATTGCCCAGACGGGCGGCCGGCAGGTCATCTCGGTCAAGTTGAAGGACCGCGATGTCGGCCTTGGCGTCATTCCAGACCTTCACGGGCAAGATCGACGCCCGTCGTGCAGGAACACCCGAATTCTCGAAGGCTTTGATCCGTCGACGACGTGGTGATTCGTCAAGACAAGAGTCCGGGGCCGCGGTTGCTCCGGATGATGACCCCCGAGCCGGTCTCCTCGAAATGTCGCGACCGCCGCGGATCTTCGCTTCAGGGCGGGTAACCTTCTGAGCGACGATGTGCACCACCGCCGGCGAGACGGCTTTGGCGACCAGCTCAAAAGTGCGATTGATCTGCTGGAATTGCTCGTATTGCTTCGCGAGAGTGTCATAGATCGCGTCGTCAGCCTGTTTTTGAGGCAGAGACGCACTGACTCCGGCCGCGCCGACTCGGCGATTCCTTGATCGCCGCGCACCCGTCCGGCCACCTGTGCGGACACGACCGGGCCCCCTCGTGCCAGCAATACCCCCAGCACGATTCCCGTGATCAGCGATGTCACTGATACGATGACCGCGGAAGATCGAGAAAGCATCAACCATACTCCACGCCCGCGGCAGGGAGGAGGCGCAGGGGAGCAACCGCCGCACGTCGAAGGTGTCCATCTCGTTCAAACGTGCAGTTTCAACTTAATATACTGCCTGGCGCGCTGGCGTGTCAAAGATCGATCGATTTGGCACTCCGCACCGGCATCCGCCAAACGGCACTGCACGCACGCATTTGCAAAAGATGACAACCGGCGGACATTCTTTCAAAAAGTATGTCAAAAAAAAAGCCGCCGGAATGGTTCCGGCGGCTCGTGGGCAAGTGAAGGTCAAAGGGAGACAGGCTCCGTTAGCGGCCCGTCTCACTGAAGTCCATTTCGAAGTCGCTCAGGTTGATCTTCGAATCGCTGTCACCATCTTCCAGCGGCTTCTCGTAAACTTTCGCCCACCGCTTCGATTCCGGTTCCAGCCCTCGAGACTGGCCTGCTCGCTCGTTCTCTCGCTGGCAGTCGATGCAGCTATTCGTATACGGAAGAGCATTCAATCGCGGTTCGGCGATTTTGCCACTGCAGTACTCGCATCGGCCGTAAACACCGCCGGCGATTCGCTGCAAGGCATGCTCAATCTGCCCGAGCTCGCGACTTTCAATCTCGACAAGCTGAGAGCAAATCTCGTCGTTCGCACAATCCACGGCCGCATCGACATTATCGCCTACTGCGTTAAGCTCCGAGAACTTACGAAAACTGTCGAGATCGCCGTTGAGGGCCTTACGCAGGGCATCGCGTCGTGCGATTAACCGTTGCGTTAATCTTAGTAAAGCGTCTTTGCGGGCCATGAAACACCTCCTGGTGTCGATCTGTGCATTTGATGTGACTGTTCGTCGATGTCGGGCCGCCGGTTTCGGGCTTTGAGCATGTCCCAGTCGACAACGGGAATCGAATGATGGTTCAATTCAAATTGATGATAGCTCGAACTGGGCGAGGTCAAGTCCCTAAAATCAGTGGTCGTTGCGACGCGCTGGGCCCGGGGCGAAAACACATCGCCCTCCACAGGGGTCTAGCACATTATGCGCCATCGACAAGTGGCGGAGCCCGTTTTCCTCCGTCCAACAGGAATATTACGTTCTGATCGGCCAACGGGTTGCCGGAATTTGGAAAAAAACTTCTGGCTGCTCGGTCACTACGGATTCCGGAAGACGGCGAGTCCATTCCCGTCAGAATTGGCCTGGTTCGAGCCGCGACGATCTGGAGATCGAGGGTGGCGTGGTGAGGCCGTTGGCGGGTACTCAGGTCTTCGAGCCAGTTTTCGCTCGAAAGGCCCGGTAAGCAAGGCAGAAGGCGAGTTGCCGGATCATCGGGGTGGGCCGAGACCTACCTTCACTTTCAAAGGAAGAGTATAAAAGGCCACGACTCGGGGTTTCAGTTCGCCAGGACTGTGCAGAAGGTTTACATAACGGACCCCCTGCGTGTCAAGATAGATCCACTGCTCGATCAACTGTCCCTGCGAGCCGAGATAACACACCTGATTGGGTTTGCCTCCCAACCGCTGCCGAACCTCCTCCGGCGTCATGCCCGTCAATCCCTTCGACCGGCCCGCATCCGCCCTGCCCGCCGGGTGGAACTTCGGCCGCCGGCCCGATCTCGACCCATTCGTTCCGAACCTTCCGGTAACCACGAGTCCGGAAGGCATCCGCAATCTCCTTCGAGCTCGGGTCGATTCGCCAACCTTTACGCAGCAGCTCCACGGCTGTGACCGTGTCACCAAGCATCTCCTCATAAAGCGTGGCCAGTGTCAGCGGGGCGACGGCATCACTGTCGCTCAATCGACTCTTCCGGATCTCCAGCCATTCACGCGTCACCGCCAACGCATCTTCCGGCCGGTTGAGCTTGTCTCGAAGGAGCTGGCCAGCTCTTTCAACTCAGATTGCCGAAGTTTGCCCAGGTTCCCTCTGGCCTGCCCGATCGCCTTCGCGATCAATCGAGTGGATAGCTCCTTTTTCTCAGGCAGCAGGGTCGTGGCTCGTTCCGCCGCCGCGATTGCCGCTTGAATGTCACTCGTGGGCTGGGCATCGATCAGCCGCTCGTTGGCATCGGCCCAAAGCCGGCGGTCGAGAGCCTTCCGCGCCTTCTCGGCGCTTCGCGGTAAGCCGCCCTCGGGTCGATCGCGTAGTGCTCCTCCCACCGTGCAAGCGTTGGTGCGGCCGAATTCACGTCGCTCGCGGCATCGGGGAAGAACTCCTGGATCTCCCGGATGGCAGCCTCGAGCTCGGGAATGCCCGTCGCCGAGTCGAGAATGGCGGCGGAGCGCCGATGGGCAAGTGCGGTCGGCTCGGGCTCCGGCACTTTGCGCCGCCGGGCATCCTTCGCCTTCGCCAGCCAGTCCTGTGGAGCGTCCACCCCCAGCCGTTTCATCGCCGTTTCGATCCGGAACGCTTCGGCCTCCAGCTCGCGCGACCGCTGAATCAGCGTATCGTTCTTGAAATCACGTCCACGCTTCTCGGCCCACCGCGCCCAGGCGTTGCGCGTCTCCAATCCTTCGCGCCGGCGCTTGACGCCTTTCTCCAGCCGATCGAGATCGCGGGCCACCGGTTTCAGGTCGCTCACGTCACAGACCAGGCGTGCCCCATCGCGTCTGAGCACGCCCTCCACGAGCGCCGCCGGCGGCGTGCTGCCTTCGAGACGCAGCTTTCGCGGCACCAGGAAGGTGACGTTGGTTCGCTTCAGTTGCAGCACATCGGGATCGTCGCCCTTCCGCTTGTCGTAAAACGCCACGTGGTCGTCGAGCGCCACCTTCTTCCCGACCAGATCGCTTCGCTTCGCCAGCTCGGCCGGTTCGACCGGGATCGCGTCATCCTCGAACGAACCGAAAGATGCGTGCTGCACGATCAAGGCACAGAAGCAGACAACCGCCGAGATCCGGTACCTCATGGACGGTCCTCCTTCGGGCCGTCCGTGGCCGGAATCGAGTCGTCTCGCCAGTGGAGCGAGTCGAGCGCCTTGGGGTGGAGGATCTCAACGCCGGATTTAGCCATGAGCCGGACAACCCAGCGATCCAAACGGAGATCATACTCGAATGATTCGAGCCGGGCGCCGAAGATCTTGCGTTCGCCCACGGCCGGTGGGACCAGCTCGAATAACTGGAACCCGCTCAGATCGAAGACGCCATATCGTTCGGGGCGGCCCTCGCGATTGGCGGCTTCGCCGGGTGGCAGGATTCGTACCGCCAGTTCGAACTTCAGAACTGACCCGTCGGGCACAGCGACGACGATTGAGTCGATGAGAATCGATCGTCCTCTGTAAAGGGTGTCGAACCGGGAAGGCCAGGCGTCCGGCTCGCGCCCGGCCTCGCCCAGCAGCTCGCCCAGGTCTTTCGGGACTAGCCTGACGTAAATGGCGGCCTCGTCGGCGGCCTGACGGATCTCGTCGGCGCCCTCGACGGCCCCTCCAGCGTCAACGGCCGACTTGGCGGCCGAGAGAAGCTGGTTGGCCTTGTCGAATTCGCCCGCTTCAAGCACCGGAATCCCCTCGGTCCGCCCTTTCTCCGCGATCAAGGGGTATTCTTGCCGCAGGTATTGCCGGTAGCGCAGACCGACAGTCGCAATAACCACCAGCGGCAGAGCATGAGCAGCCAGCGTTGCGGCGAGCGATCCAGCTCGGCTTCACGTCGAAGACCAGCTCGGCCTGGCCGTTCCCCGCGGCGGTCTGGCCCGCCGCGGCCAGCGGCGCCCCTGGGGCCTCGGTAGAGTCGATCATTCTGGGTACGGCGGTGCGCCGCCTTGCCAGCCGAATGCCGCGGGCGGCCCGTGTCTCGGCGGTGTCTCACGGCTCCGTCGCCTGCGGGGATTCGCGCTCCGGCCTCGCCGCCTTCGCTCCCGCGGTTCCGCCCGCTGCGGCGGCGGGCGGGCCGGCGACACCCAGGTCGACTGAACCGGTCGGCGAGAGGAGCGGCTTGGGCTTGGCGCCTCGCCGCCGAGGAGGCGCCTCGGCAGTCATCGTCCCAGACGATGTCCGCGTCGCCGGCAACGTGCTCGTCGCCGCCAAAGTCGACCGAACCGCGTGCCGGATCGGTGAGCTCGACGGTACCCTCGTCGACCATTCGTTCGACTGTCCGCCTCGATCTCAAGTCTCCGGACGCTTGGGCACGGCCGGAATTGGCAGCGGGCTTCGAGGCAAGACGAAAACGCCCTCGCCGCACGCCGGGCACCAGCGTCACTATAGCCCTCGGTGCGATCACCGCGAACGCGGTGGCCCGAGCCACACCTGACGTTGAAATGCTGAACTTTGGTCTCGGGTTCCGCTTGCAGCACCTTCAGGAACTTCTTGGCTTGCCCGAGAAACTTCAATGAATCACCTCACCACGGCCTCCAGGCCCGACGTCGTCGCGGCGTCGGCGAACCCCGGTCGGGTTCGATGTGCTCGCTTCGGACCGGCAGCCAGCGTGCTATTTTACAAATATCGGAGATCGGACGACAGGGGTTAGCCCGGTCAGCAACCGGCTGCCGCACTCACTGGAACGACTCGATCGCGGTCCGCTGATCGCGGTCGATCTTAAAAAGACGATCGAGGTTCGAGGTGCGGAACACCTGCTGGATGATCGGCGTCATCTCGCAGAGGCGCAACTTGCCGCGAGTCGCGTCGATCCGCCGCTGTAGCAGGATCAACTTGCTGAGGAACGTGCTCGATATCAAGCTCACTTCCGAGAAGTCGACCACCAGCCGGATTGGGCTGCCGTCGTTCGGGATCGACCTCGGCGATCTGATCGGCGATTTCGCGAACCGTTCGCTCGTCGAAAAGCTGATGATCTTGAAAACGGACGACCTTGATCCCGTCGGGCTCACTTACCTGAATCCTCGTCGTAGCGGACATCGTCGACACCCCGATAATAGTTCCAATCAATCCATTGGCGGACAGTTCTTACGTCGGTCGGGTCCGGTTGCCTCACGTTCCAGGTGTTAGTAGCGCCGCTGGTTTGCCCGCCGGTTCGGAGATTGTAGGGAATTCAGGCTTGGACAACGAGAGTGTGGCGCCGAACGGTTTACTTTTCTCGGCATCGACCACTCCGCCCGTCGACTGGGCAGAACGAACCCCGCAATCACGTCGGTTTCGGATCCCGCGACCGGCGTCGCAGGGGCGCCAGGCCGGTAAGCGGTGCCGTTGCCGGCCGGTCTTGCGGGCCAGGGCCCTGGGGTGGCGAATCAGCCTTGTGATCGCCATCCCCGCCGGCGGCCCCGGGCGCTTCCTTGACGGAGCGAACCGCGTCAGCCCGATCACCGGCAAACTCGAAGAGCGAATCGAGTTTGCTCGCGCAGCACTTCCTTGACCGTCGGATCACGTTGCACAGTACCAGGCGGCCCCCCGCTGCCGTGCCAGTCGATGCATCGCCACGAAATTACCCGCGCCGCCGAGCCGGCGAAGCCGACCCCGCTCAAGTCGACGACCACTTCCGGCCGCCCCCCATTGTTCGCGTGTTTCTCGAAACGGCTCGCAGATCCTGCACCGGCGCGGGGTCGAGCCGGAAACAGTCCCAGAACTCGGAACCAAGATTCCGTCGACGTTGTGGGTCTCGAGCGCGGGCTTCAACATCGATCACCTATCGTCGGTTCGGGAATAGACGGACATTCAGTCTTGAGTATGGCAGCACAGCGCAATGTGGGCAAGCGGGTCGCTCCGGCGTCGCGCAAGGGCATCACAAATCGATCCAACCGGCCCCGCCGGTGCTTCGCCGCACCCTGCGGCACAGTAATGGGATTGCATCATCCGATTGTTAAAGGAATGATCGACACAAAGCATCGGTGTGCCGCAGGTAAGTCAGGCTTTAGCCTGACGTTTGCCGAGTCGACGTCCGCCGTTGCCGTCATGGTCGGGAATGGAAGGAGTCGCGTCGATGCGTCGGTGCTTCATCTGGCTGGTCTTGGCCTCATGCACGGGCTCCTGGAGCGCGGCTGCGCTTGCTGCCGAGCCCGAATGGGTGGCAAGGGTATTCCCGGAGCGTGCCCATGACTTCGGCATCGTTGCCCGCGGCTCGCAGGTGCGCTACTTTTCGTTCCCCGTCATTAATCGAACCGACATGGAAGTCCGGATCCTGGACTGGAAGACCAAGTGTGGCTGCACCAACGTCCGCGTCGGCTCGAAGGTGATTCCCCCTGGCACGCAGACGATCGTCGAGGCCACCATCGACACCACTCGGTTCGTCGGAAACAAGGCATCGGGCCTCACCCTGGTCCTGGACCGCCCGGCCGTGACCAAGGTCGATCTGAACATGAACTGCTTCATCCGGGCCGACATCACGCTGACCCCCGGACTGGTTGATTTCGGCATCGTCCGGCCCTCCGAGAAGCCCGCTGCCACGGCCGTCACTCTGAACTACTCCGGCGGTCGTTCGACCTGGGAAATCGCCGACATGAAAACGCAGTCCGCCAAGGTCAAGGCCGTCGCCAAGGAGCTGGGGCGCACCGCTGACGGTCGAATCCAGTGGCACTTGAGCACCACGCTCGAGCCGGGGCTCCCACCCGGCCTGTTCAGGGACGAGATCACGATTTTCGTAACCGACGGATTCGGGGACCAGACCATTCCCGTTTCGGTCGTGGCCAACGTTCAGAGTGCCGTCTCGGTGACCCCTTCGATCATCAACTTCGGGCGCTTCAAGCCCGGTCAGTCCGCAAGCAAGGTCGTGCGGGTTCGCTCAGGGTCGCCATTCGCGATCAAGCTCTCCGCCAGTGACCCTTCGCTCCAAGGCGTCGAGGAAAAGCCAGGCTCCTCACCCGACCACACAGTCAACATCACCCTCAAGGCACCCGATCTTCCGGCCCCTTTCACGCGGTGCTCGAAGTCGAAAGCGACTTGAAAGACGAACCGCCGGCCAAGATCAAGACGTTCGCAACCATCGTTACGTCGCCCTGAGTCCAACACGGTTGAATTGTCGATACTTCGCGGAGTGCAAGCCTTGGACTTCTCGTTCCCACGCTCTGCGTGGGAATGCTCGCTTCGACGCTCCGCGTCGCCGACCTGGCGTCTCAACTAGCCAATGAAACGCCTCTTTAGCCAAGAAAAACACCCGCTGCGATCCGCAAATCTTTATCAGGAAATGACTTGAAAGCGAGACACTTTATCCAAAGAATCCAATCCTGATCCAAAGACAAGCTCGTAAGGTACCGCACGAAGACGAACAAGCGCCCTGGATTGACGCTCGACCCGATCTCCGTTATAGATCGGGCTGCTGAAAAAGGATGACGAGCCGGGTTTCCACCGCCAAGCGGGAAGCCCGCCGCACCGTGCTTGCTCGAGCACGACGGCCATCGGATGGACGGCGCGGTGCGCAGCGGCTGGGATGCAGCAAGATGTTAAGCGCGACGATGCCCGAAAGCCGCTCTTCCGACGCCGAGCGTCCCGCTCGGCGCGGGGCTTGGCCTTGGCGGTGGCCGATGTCGGCTGGTTCAACACCGAGAACCTGTTCCGCGAGATCGATCGGGAACATGTATCGCTCTTGTTGCTGAAGTGCCAGGATTACGTAAACGGTTGGCGGCGCGGCCTTTATCCCTGGTCAAGGTCCTGTCGATTGCGGCAGAGCGGCCCCGACTCCTGGGAGCAGCAGTTGGTGCTGCCCTCCGGCTGGATGAAGCGATATCCGCGGTTGGGAATGCGGCCGGTGGCCGGCACAATAAGGAGCTGGTGGAAATCACAGCCCCCGGACCGGCGGCGCGGGCTGGTGATGTCATATCCTCACTACTTGTACCTGCGCGACCAGCTTCGTCCTGACGTCACGGTTTACTACAACATCGACGACTACTCGCTCTACTGGCCGGACTCGGCCCGGCAGGTCCGCGAGCTCGAGCGCACGACGGTTCTCGCCGCCGACGTGACCATTTGTGTCTCGCGGCTGCGCGCTGACGAGTTGATCGCTGCGATCCCAGACGCGGCCGGGCGAATCCATCACGTGCCCCATGGCACGCCGACTCCGTTCCTCGCACACGAGCCGCTCGAGCGCCCGGCGCAGGCACCGCTCGACCTGGCCCAGCTTCCCGCCCCTATCTGGCTATGTCGGCTCGCTCGAGGACCGGGTGGATTGGGAGCTTTTGACCACGCTGAGCCGGGATTTTCCGCAAGCGTCGATCGTGGTCGTGGGCCGAGTGCGGGAAGGGGTGTCCGAGCCCTGGTGGGAGGAGTGCTCGCGGTTCCTTTCGCGGCCGAACGTCCACGCGCTGGGCTGGCGCCCGCAGGAGGAGATCGCGCGATATTATCAGGCTTCGACGTCTGCTTGATTCCATACCGCGTCGACCATCCGTTCAACCGGGTGTGCAACCCGACCAAGATCATGGACGCGATGGGTTCCGGACGCCCGATCGTCGCGACCGCGTTACCGGAGTGCTGCCTGCATGCTGAACGCTTCGATGTCGTCGAGAACGTCGACGAGTTCACCGCTGCGGTGCGAGTAATCCTGGCCCGGCATTCGGACGACGGCCGGGCCGGCCTCAGACACGCGTCGCTCTCGCCAACACATGTCACGAGATGGCCGAGCGAATCCTGGAACTGCTGGACGCGCGGCGCGGTAGAAATCGCGGAGCATTGGCCGCGTTCGGAACCCTGCCGCCGTGCTTTCGCATTAGGCACGCCGGCACTCGGCTCGGTCTTCTAGGTGGAAAGCGATGGCACAGGGCATCGGCAGGAGGTAGAGTCGTTCGCTGTCCTGCGCCGGATGCAAACGCGGTCGCAGACTGCCGCAGGCTTATCAGCTTGAACCTCGACCCCGAGCATCGAGATGAACCCCGTCAATACGCGCCAAGCTATCTTTCATGATGTTTCTCGAATACGTGATCTATGGCGAGATGGCTGCCGCTGCTTAATACTTATCTTGGCGCGAAATACCTGGATTTCAGCCTCACTGAGCGAGGCCTCGTGTTCAACGCCTTCGCTTTTGCCTCGCTGACGGGGATGTTTTTCGGCGGGCAGCTTGCCGATCGGTACTTCTCCCAGGAAAAATTCCTTGCGTTCAGCCACCTGATCGGGGGGCTGGCGATGCTGGGCCTGGCCTATCAGAAGACATTCTGGCCATTCTTCGGTCTGATGCTGTTGCACTGCTTCTTCTACGTGCCCACGATCTCGATGACGAACGCGATCGCGTTTGCCAATATCAAGGATGCCCAGAAGGATTTCGGGTTCATTCGCGTGTGGGGGACGCTCGGCTGGATTGCGGCAGCCTGGCCGCTGATCTTCATTCCGATCGACTGGGTAAAAGTAGGAGCCCAAGGCCAGGGTGAAAGCTGGGTTTCGTGGATTGGCCGAGCGCTCGGCACCTTGAAAAAGGGCCCCGCGATGGAAGCGGCGCTGGCGAGCACGTTCACCGTGGCGGGTATTGCATCGCTCGTTCTGGCGGCCTTTTGCTTGGTGTTGCCGCACACGCCGCCGTCGAAGGGATCGGCGCGTCGTTCGCGCCGTTCAAGGCGTTCAAGCTGCTGGTCGTGCCCAGCATCGCGGTGCTCTTTTTCGTCACGTTCCTCGACTCCCTCTAGGAACTTTATCGGGGAAATACCAGCAGGGGCGATAATTCTGGCACATGCAGAACAGTCGATCTGAATCAAATATCTTTAAAGTCTCATAATAGTTATCAGGTCCTGTGATTACCTTCTTCGGCCTTAAACTTGTTTAACCATGTTTTGTGCATGCCAGTGTTCCTCAAGCTTTCAGGGAAATGCAGCTTTGATTCGCTTCAAATTCTCTTGCATTGCTTCCCTGTTCACAAGAAGTTCAATCACAACCTACTAATTATGCTGTCTTCGCAGTTACGGTATGTCTGAGCTAGTCCGTCCGGCAGAAGTCACTTGTACTCAAAACACTATGGCACATTTTCCTCTGGTCTAGCCACAAAAATTCACCTCGAGTTGGAATTACCGGCCATTCACTGAGCTTCTTTTCGAAGACTAATCCCTAAATAATAGTTATGCTCATTCCCCATTGGTCCTCGGGAGACGAAGCGAAAAGAGGTGTCATCCTACAATGATTGGTAACTCACCCACGTCAGATTTCTTGTCAGACAATAATCTTCCGCTCGATGTATTCGAAGCATACATATTCTCCTTTAGTTCTTTAGGGTCAATACAGTGAACGATACTATTAAGCCCCAAACTCATCACGTGACGACCCACCTAAAGAGTTCCGAGTTTGTGGACACTCTCCCTGAATTTACTAAGTTTTGATTTACTGCAGGTGGGATCGCTTGCAGACAATCGTTTTGGGAGTGCCATAAAAGGGTCTTGACTCGATGGTTCAATGAGGGTCGATGTCACACGGCCACTTCGCAGGTCAGAGCTCCAGTTTAGCGAGGGAGTCAAAACTTCAGAGCGGGAGCTCGAAATCAAAAGCACGATGCCCAGGAAGCGCTCGGAGAATGCTTATAGTTCAACTTCGGATCTACCACAATGTTTGGTACCCCCTTTTCTTTATCAAGTCCAAGAATCCTGGCTCTAATACAAAGAAGGGAACCCGATATCATCACGTGAACTGCTAAGCGAGACGGCTAATTCAAGTTCGGGCTTAGTGCGAAGTTTTTGAATCTTGCGAGAGCCTGCAGCGCCATCTCCCATCTGATTTTTCCCTCTCATTGCTCTCCGCGGATCTGGTTGCGGATATCAATGCGATGGGACTTACCGCGGTGCAGGCCGGCCCGGGGTCGTCGCCGCAGGTCGGTGACGGCGTGATCCGCGGCTACCTGGTTTCGGTACAAGGAGGCGGCGCTGGCAACACCGTGAAGCGTTTCGTCATCGGATTCGGTGCCGGAACTTCGGAGATGGATACGGTAGTCGAAGGCTATGCGGTCACGCCGCAAGGCTGGCGCAAACTCGGGTCGGGGACGCTTAGTTCATCTGGCAACAAAGCCCCTGGGATGGTGGTGCCGGCCGCCGTCGCAATCGCCACCGGCAACCCGATCGGCCTGATTGTCGTCGGCGGCTTGAAAGTTTATGGCGAAGCGAGCGGCAGGAACACTGTCGAAGGAAGAGCCAAGGCGACCGCCGACGCGATCGCAGAGCAGCTCAAGATAAGATTCCAGGATCGTGGCTGGATCCAATGAGCGCAGATTGAAGTTCGCAAATGTGAGGTTGATTACAGACGGATCGCGCCGGTACAATTTCACGTGATGCGAATTTCTAGCGGCATCAGTGTGCGCGACACTTTTCACTGAAAAAACTAAAAAGAATAAATGAGACGATTCGTCAATTTTTCGATTCGATACTTCCCTGCCCTCTTTCTCATCGCGTTGGTCGCGATTCCTGCGGCGTATGGCGCGTGGACCGAGGACGAGTTCGAGAAACGTCCGCTCTACGCCTATCCGCTCCCACACGGCAAGGACGACATCATCGGCAATCTGATCACGTACCAGATTCAGAAGGGCGACACACTGCTCGACGTCGGACGATGGTTCGGAGTGACGGCGAAGGAAATCTCCAACGCCAATGCCGGCATCGATTGGTGGGCGCCTCCAGCCGGCCGAGTCATCATTCTGCCCGATGAGCACATCCTGCCCGACACGCCCCGGGTCGGCATCGTCATGAACATCCCCGAGATGCGGCTCTACTATTACTTTCCGTCGCCCACCGGTCCGCTTCATCCTAAAGCTAAGGGCAAGGTGACGCCCGCCAAATTCGAGCCCGGTAAAAAGCACGCGGGCGGAGTTACGCCATCGGTGGTATATTCGTTCCCGGTCGGGCTCGGGCGTTTCGATTGGAAGACGCCGGTCGGCACTTTCACGGTCCGCGGCAAGACTCGCAATCCAACCTGGAACGTCCCGCAGGACATCTACGAGGAACATCTCGAGCGTGATGGCGAAGCCGAGCACAGCGTGTCGGGCGACGATCCCGACAATCCGCTCGGCCACTACCGCATCGAACTGACGCTGCCCGAGTATGCGTTCCACGGCACCAACGTGCCATGGGGCGTAGGCATGGAAGTGAGCCACGGATGTATCCGGCTGTACCCCGAGGACATCGAGCGCCTGTTCAACAAGGTGAAAATCGGCACGCCAGGGATGTTCGTCTATCAGCCGGTGAAATTCGGATGGCGCGGCGACGCGCTCTACGTCGAGGTCCACGAAGATCTCTACGGCATGTACGCCGGCTTGTGGGCCTACGCGCAGAAGGAAGCCGACCGCAAGGGACTGACCGATCAGATCGATATGCAGAAGCTGGAAAAGGCGGTCGAGCAAAAGACCGGCGTCCCGACCTACATCATGCCCGGCCCCGCCCCCGGCAGCGCCAGCTAGTTTCGCTTCTGTTCGGCCGGCGCCGCATTCGGCGGAGTGCCGTCGGTTACTTGCTTCTTCAATAGGTAGAAATACCGATGGCCCAGGCCGAACGGGCCTGGCCATTTGAGTCGGCGCACGACTTCGGTGCCGGGGAACGGTTCACTCGCGATCGTGTACTCGTTCACTTTCGGCGAGGTAATCATCGGGATTCCAGCTTCGAGTTTCATCGTTTCGATTCCATGCTTCGGATACCGGTAGAGGTCCTCGCCGTTGAGCACGTACCCGGCGTCAATAGCTGAGCGCGGGACCCCCTCGCGCTCCAATTCGTTCCGCGTCGTGAGAATCACCTGCATCCCGCGCTGATAGGCGTACGTCCCGCCGAGCGACAACAGGCCCATCACGAGCGTCATCGCGAACGCCGCGGTCTGCACCATCCTGCTTCGCGGCAACGGCGCAAGCGCAAGCACCAGAGCAGCCGCCGGAACCATCACCAGGTAGTAACGGTCGTTGTAAAACCACAGCGGTATCGTCGCGGCCCAGTAAGTCAGCGCCGCGATCACGATCGCGGCGGCAGGTCGTCCGAGCGATTTGAATATCGTCCTGAACGCCGCGATTAAGCCCGCCGCGCCGAAGCTGGCCAGCACCAGGAATGCGTATTGCCAGTTGTCGTCCCACCGAAAGCGATTGTCTTGTCCCCGCAAGATCAGCACGTTGTGCCATCCGCCGAAGCAACTGTACTCAGGCGTGACAGGCAGCTCATGGTCCATCCACATCAGGATAAACGCCAAAGCGAATATTCCAGCACCGCCAGCCACGACCCAGCGCCATCGCGCCGTTGTGAGCTGCAGCAGCGCAAGCGGTGACAATACCGTGCCGAGATACAGTGCCGGGCCGAGCACGCCAGCGCGAAGATAGTTTGCGAGCGGCACCAGAAAAATGTAGCGGAAATGATTTTCGTCCTGCTGCAAATCCCATGGCTTCGGGCCCAGCACGGTCAGCCAGATCCACAGCGCGACACAAATCGCAAACGCCGCCGCCAACGGCGTCATCATCTGGATCCACAGCGCGCGATCCCAGCGCCCCTTTCCTCGCAGCCGCGGATCGAAGACCATCGCGCCGACGCAACCGACTATCACCATCGCGGCGAAGGGCCGAATCAGAAAACCGATCACCGCCAGCAGTGCGGCGAGCCACATCCACAATTGCTCGCGCGGCCCTTCCGCCTTCGCGAACGCCAGGTGCGCCGCGACTATCGCGGTCAGGAATGGAATCTCCGTCATGAACGAGAAGCTCAGGAACGTGAAGCAAGGATTGCAGATCAGCAGCCCGGTCGCCGCGAGCGCCTGCCATCGTGACGCGCCGCATCTGATCGCGAGCGCATGGAACATCAGCCCGCACAGCACCGCGAGCACGACTGTCGAGAGCTCCAGCGACACCGAGTTGCCGCCGAATGCGTGCGACCAGCCGACGCCGTAGAACACTTGCGCTATCGGCATCGCCTGCGTATAGCCGGCGAATCTCATCTCGCCGGTCCGCAGAAAGCGCCGCACGGCGGAGCCGTAGAGCCAGCTATCGACCACCGGCGCTTCGGTCAGCGGATGCAATATCCAAAGCGCGAAGACGTACCATCCAATCACCGCTGCCGCCGCGGCCCATCCTGCGCGCCTCATCGAGTCCTGCCTTGCTCCGGTTTTGACGTATCCTTTATACTCCGAACCTAGCCCGCGAACGGGACTGCGCGATTTCAACTTTTCACCCAATCACCCACAATGCATCAAGTAGCATTTCACCGTCCGTCGATCGGACCCGACGAGGAGCGCGAAGTACTCGACACCCTGCGCTCCGGATGGATCACCACCGGCCCCAAGGCCAAGCGCTTCGAGGCCGAATTCGCCGGCTACGTCGGCGCCAAACACGCGCTCGCGCTGTCGCATTGCACCGGCGCGCTACATCTTTCGCTGTGGGCGCTCGGCATCGGCCCAGGCGACGAGGTTATCACCACGCCGTTCACTTTCACCGCGACCGCGGAGATTCTCGGCTATCTCGGCGCGCGCCCGATATTCGTTGACGTCGATCCCGGCACCTTCAACATCAACCCGGCCCGCATCGAGGAGGCGCTCGAGAGCGGCGCGCACAAACGCGTCCGCGCGATCCTGCCGGTGCACTTCGCCGGCCATGCCTGCGACATGGATCGCATCCTCAACATCGCGCGCACCTACAATTTGAAAGTCGTCGAGGATGCAGCCCATGCGGCCGGTTCCGCACGCCACATGGACGGCCGCGGGATGGCGAAAATTGGCACTATCGGCGACCTCACCTGCTTCAGCTTTTACGCGACCAAGAATTTCACCACCGCCGAGGGCGGCATGATCACCACCTCGGACGACGCGCTCGCGGAAAAAATCGCGGTCGCCAGCCTGCACGGGATGAACAAGGACGCGTGGAAGCGCTACGACAAGAGCGGCTCATGGTACTACGAAATCCATGACATGGGTTTCAAGTACAATCTGTCCGACGTGCACGCCGCGATCGGATTGGCGCAGCTCAAGCGCGCCGACGACTTCATGCGCCGGCGCAGCGAAATCGCGCGCGCCTACAACGAAGCCTTCCGCGCCGACGACAGTTTGCAGCCTGCGTATTCCGAGCCCGGCATCGAGCACGCCTGGCATCTCTACGTGCTGCGCATCCGCCCCGAGCGCTTGAAGATCGGCCGCAATCAGTTCGTCGAGATGCTGCGCGAGCGCGGCGTCGGATGCTCCGTGCACTGCATCCCGCTGCACACGATGCACTACTATCAGCGCATGTACGGCTACCACGACGGCGATTTTCCGGTCACCGAGGACATCTTCAGCCGATGCCTGTCGCTGCCAATCTACGCCGCGATGACCGACGAGGATGTCGCTTACGTAATCGAAACCGTTCGCGCCATCACGCGCGAGAATCGGCGTTAATCGAGGAGAGTAACCGTGCGTGTACTGGTAACCGGCGGCGCAGGATTCCTCGGCTCCCATCTATGCGAGCGCTTGCTCAACGACGGCAATGAAGTAATCTGCCTCGACAATTTTTTCAGCGGCAAGCGCGCCAACATCATGCACCTGCTCGGCAACCGCAATTTCGAATTCATCCGCCACGACGTGGTTGAGCCAATTCTGCTCGAAGTCGATCGCATCTTCAGCCTCGCATGCCCCGCGTCGCCCGTGCACTACCAGTACAACCCGGTGAAGACGATCAAGACCTCGGTGATGGGCACGATCAACATGCTCGGGCTGGCCAAGCGCGTGCACGCGCGCATCTTGCTCACTTCGACCAGCGAGGTTTACGGCGATCCCGAGGAGCATCCGCAGACCGAATCGTATTGGGGCAATGTCAATCCGATAGGCGTGCGCTCATGCTACGACGAGGGCAAGCGCGTCGCCGAATGCCTCATGATGGACTATCACCGGCAGAACAAAGTTGACACCCGCATCGTGCGCATCTTCAATACGTACGGCCCGCGGATGGCGATCAATGACGGCCGCGTGGTCTCCAACTTCTGCGTCGCCGCACTGCGCGGTGAAGATCTCGAAATTTACGGCAACGGCAAATCGACCCGTTCGTTCGCCTACGTTGACGACATCATCGACGCGCTCGTGCGCATGATGAATCAGGACACGCACATCGGCCCAGTAAACATCGGCAACCCCGACGAATTCACCATCGAGGATCTCGCCAAAATCGCCATCGAGCTTTCCGGCAGTTCCTCGAAAGTTGTGATCAAGAATCCGCGATCCGATGATCCGGTCCGTCGCAAACCAAACATCGAACTCGCGAAAAAAGTACTCGGATGGGAGCCGCACACTGCGCTCCGCCCCGGCCTCGAAAAAACCATCGCGCACTTCCGCGAAGTGCTCAGCCTCCCGCGCAAATAAGCCGTGGCGGTCGCCGCACTTGCGATCAGTCCACTCTGGCGACAGAATAATCGTAGTCCACTTCTGCGCGTTTCAGCACCGCATCATGAATCCAAGGACTTCGCGAGCCGCATTCCCCCTACTTTTATCCATTGCAATCGCCGGATGCGCCGCGACACCGCCGCCTCCACCACCCGCGCCCGCGGCGATAGTCTATATGCCGCCAGACCCCAATCCGCCGCCCCCCGACGAATGGAACCTGCTGCCCGATCCGACCACCGGCCAGGTTGACGTCTATCATCAAGGCGGCTACGTCGGCTCCGTCACCGGCAACGAACCCGCCGACCAGGACCCCCCAATCCCGCACGCAGTTGCAACGCCGGCAGACTGAGTTTGATAGAGAACCAAGGAAAGATCCGGAATTCTTCGCCTCGCTCTGAATGACACAAGAACTGAACGACACAGGAAAAAGATAACCTCAGAGCAAAATGGCGTCCGCGCCATTTTTGCGATTTACTTATCACTGGGTGCAGGGGTCACCCCTGCCCAAGGAAGTTTGAAACCCACGGTGGGTTTCAAATTAAATCAAGTCCTCCCCAGTTCACTCCTTCAGTAAATTCCGCGCGATCACGACGCGCTGAATCTGCGACGTGCCTTCGTAGATCTGCAACAGCTTCGCGTCGCGCATTAGCTTCTCGACCGGATACTCCTTCATGTATCCATAGCCGCCGAAAATCTGCACCGCGTCGGTCGTGATCCGCATCGTCGCGTCGGCACTGAAGGCCTTCGCATACGCCGAAATCGCGTTGGCGACTCTCGCCGCGATCGACCAGCCACGCGGCCTTGTAGGTAAGCAGCCGCATCGCTTCGATATCGATCGCCATGTCCGCCATCATGAACTGAATCGCCTGGAAGTTCGCGATCGGCTGCCCGAACGCGCTGCGTTGCTTCGAGTACTTGAGGCATTCGTCGAGCGCGCGCTGCGCGATTCCGATCGCAATCGCGCCAATCTCCGGCCGGCTGTGATCGAACGTCGCCATCGCGTACTTGAAACCCTCGCCCTCGCGCCCAACCAGCGCGCTGGCCGGAACCCGCACGTCTTCGTAAAAGATCTCGCCGGTGTCGGCCGCGCGCTGTCCGAGCTTTCCATGCATCCGGTTGCGCGTGATCCCCGGTACGCTGGACGGAAACACGAAGCACGAGATGCCCTTGTGCTTGAGCCGTTTGTCCGAGGTCGCGAAGGTGACGTACCAGTCCGCCTTCGACCCGTTCGAAATAAAATGCTTGGTGCCGTTGATTATGAACTCGTCGCCTTCGCGCCGGTATGACGTGCTCATCGCGGCGACGTCGGAGCCCGCGCCCGGCTCGGTGATTGCGAACGCGCAGAACGTCAGCTTCTTCACCAACTGCCCGAGGTAAGTCCGCTTCTGTTCGTCGTTGCCCGCGATCAGAATCGGCAGCGTCGCGAGGTCGTTGGCGCCGACCGCGTTCGAGATTCCCGCGCATCCGTAATTCAGCTCCTCGACGATCAAGCTCGTGTCGAGTACGCCGAGTCCCGGCCCGCCCAACTCCTTCGGCACTCCGAAGTTCATCAGTCCGGCCGCGAACGCCTTCTCGCACACGTCGACCGGAAAAATTTCCTTTTCGTCGTACTCACGCGCGCGCGGAATTATTTCCTGCTCGGCAAACTTATGCGCCAGCTGTTTCAGTTCGAGCTGTTCGTCGGTCAAATCAAAACCAAGCATCGTGATATTCTCCCATCGTCGGTCGTCGCCATTGGCCTTTCACCGTTAATCGACCAAGCGTCGCAATGAAAGAGCCATCGCCGCGAGTCGATTCGCCTTGAAAAACCGGCCGCATGTCGATACGAGGGTAGATGAGTTCAAAATTCGAAGGAGATACACCATGCCAATTACCGTGATTGCGAAACTGAAAGTACAGCCCGGCAAGGAAGCCGAGTTCGAAGCCGCGGCGAAACAAATGATCGCGACGGTGAAGGAGTCCGAGCCCGGCACTCTCACTTACGTCCTCCACAAGAACACCAAGGACGCGACCGAGTTCGTTTACTACGAGGTTTACCAGGATCAGGCGGCGTTCGAATCGCACGGCAAGACCGATCACATGAAAGCCTTCGGCGGAAAAATCGGCGCGCTGCTCGCCGGCCGCCCCGAAATCGCGATCCTCCAGGAAGTCGCCAGAAAGTAAGAAGCATAGTGGGAAGGGATTAGGGGTTAGGTTCCGGCTATTACCAAACCTAAAGTGTCAGTTTAACTTCAATCTCAATGCCTTCCACCCTTGCAATCCTCGGCGGCCAACCACTTCGCACGCGGCCCTTCCCTTCATGGCCGGTCTTCGACACGCGCGAGCGTGCGCAACTTGAAGATGTGCTCACGTCGCAAAGCTGGGGCGGCCATCCCAGCCCTAGTCGCAAAGCGAGTGAGTTCGCCGGCGCATTCGCCGCGTATCAGGGCGCTCGCTTCGCCATCCCAACCACCTCGGGCACCAGCGCGCTCGAGGTCGCGCTTAAAGCCCTCGGCATCGGCGCCGGCGACGAGGTCATCGTCCCTGCAATCACTTTCGCAGCGACTCCGTACGCCGCGATCGCATGCATGGCGCGCCCGGTGTTCGCCGACGTCAGCGCCATCGACGCATGTATCGATCCGGAATCGGTCAAGCGCCTGATCACGCGTCGCACCAAGGCGATCATCCCGGTCCACTACGGTGCGTCGCTCGCCGATCTCGACGCACTCGCCGAAATATCACGGGCGCATTCCATTCCGATCGTCGAAGATTGCGCGCACGTCCCCGGCGCTCAATTCCGCGGTCGTGGCGTGGGCACGCACGGCGCTCTCGGATGCTTCAGTTTCCAGTCGTCGAAGCCGATGACGGCGGGCGAAGGTGGAATGATCACGACCAACGATCCGGAGCTCGAGCAGCGATGCCAGTCGCTGATCAATTGCGGACGCCGCCGCCCCGACGACAATTTCGAAGGTCCGCTGATGGGCGCGAACTACCGGATGACGGAATGGCAATGCGGAATTCTGATCGCGCAACTCGCGCGCCTGCCTGAGCAGATCGCGCACAAGAGTCGAGCCGCCGCACTGCTGCGCGAAGGGCTCGCGGGTATCAAGGGACTGACGCCGGTCGCACGCGATCCTCGCGTCACGCGTGAAACCATCTATGCATTCGTTTTTATGGTCGACGAATCCGCGCTCGGCATGTCGCGCAATCGATTCGTGCGCGCGCTTCGCGCTGAAGGTATTCCATGCGGCGTCGCCAACGACCCGGTCTATCGATCCTCACTCTTTCCGCGCGAATCAGCCGCATATCGCAAGGCAGTTGAACTGGCCGGCGCCAATCCGGATACCGTTGCGATCGAATGCCCGGTCGCCGAACGGCTGTTCGAGCATTCGATCGTCTCGATTCCGCATGAATGTCTGCTTGGCGACGATCGCGACGTCGATGACATCGTAGCCGCAGCGTCCAAAGTGGCTTCCAGAGCCAGCGAACTCAGTTCGGCCAAACTGAAATGAGTCCGTTCTACGCCGGCGCCGCGCACGTTAAACTCGATCCGCCGGTCGGCCTCGCGATGCTCGGTTACGGCAATCGGGTCGGCGTCAGCGCCGGTGTGCATGACGACCTCGCCGCGCAAGCGCTCGTGCTAAGCGACGGCGCGAACAAGGTCGCGATTGCCGGCGTTGACTTGCTTGCGATCGGAATTCGCATCGCCGACGACATTCGCGAGCGCGTCGCCGCCCGCACCGGCATTCCGGCCGATTCGATCCTGGTCTGCGCCACGCACACCCATTCCGCGCCCAGTTTCAACATTTTCGCGACGCCTCGTGCCGACGCGAAGCCCGCTAAAGGCCGCGATCTCGAATGGGAGCGCGCGCTGCCCGAAAAAATCGCGTCAGCGATCATTCAGGCCGACGAGAATCTTGAGCCGGCGATTCTCCGCTCCGGATCCGCTCAGTTCACACTGGGAGTGCATCGCCGGCTTCTGCGGCCGCATCGGCAAGTTCAGACCGCCGCAAATCGCTCCGGTCCGGCCGACGCTCGAGTCGAAGCGCTCGGCGCATATCGGGCGGACGGAACGGCGATCGCGTTCCTGATGAACTATCCGTGCCACGGCGTCGTGCTATGCGAGGACAACCTGCTCTACTCGCGCGATTGGCCGGGATTCGCGATGGATGAAATCGAAACCGCAGCGGCAGCCAGCGGAGGCTCGCGACCAGTCTCGATTTTCATCCAGGGCGCGACCGGCAACATCGACCCACGCAGCCGCGGCAATTTCGAAGTCGCCGAACAACACGGCCGCGCGATGGGCCGCGCCGCGTTCGATGCGCTCGATCACGCTCCTTCAGTTTCCGAAGGCAAGATCGCAGCGCGCAAAATCGAGCTGAACCTCAAGTTGAAAGATCTCCGCGAAGAGCTTGCGCTCGCGCGCGAATGCGCCGAGCAAACGCAGGCCTCGCTCGACAACCATCGCGGCGGCACTGGCTACCAGTTGAAGCGCCTGCACGACCATCATTCGCAATCGCTCGCGGCGCTGAGCGCTCTGGAAGTTCTCGAAGAACAAAACCGTCGCGACCGCCGGGTCAATATAACAACTCGCGAACTTGCCACCGCGATGACTGTCGTAACGGTCGGCAACCTCGCTTTCGTCGGTATTCCGGGCGAACTTTTCGTCGAGCTCGGCCTCTCATTGAAGACAAATCCGCACTTCGCGCAGACTTTTGTCGCCGGCTATTGCAACGATCTGATCGGATATATTCCGACTGGCGCCGCATATCCCGAAGGCGGCTACGAAGTCGATACTGCGCGAATCGCCGCCGGCAGCGGCGAGACCATCGTGAATACCGCCCTCGCCGCCCTGGCTGCGATGCACGCGTAAGTCGTGCGCGAGATCCAACATCGCGAACTGCTCCGGATGCTCTCCGCCGACGCGCAAGTCGTCGATGCGCTGCCGTCGCACGAGTACGACACCGCACATATTCGCGGCGCGATTCATATTCCGGTCGGGCATATTTTGCGCGACGCGCCGAAGTTGCTCGACCGCGCGCGGCCAGTGGTCGTTTACTGCCGCGATTCTCTATGAGACCTCAGCGCGCGAGCTGCGGCGCAGCTCAAGGTGATCGGCTTCAACGACGTGCGACACTACTTCCGCGGCAAGGCTGATTGGATAGTGCGTGGATTGCCGATGGATCCGCCGCCGCCGCTCTCAGAGCGGATGCGTGCGTTTCGCTATTTCGTAAACAATCTCGCACCCGGCCTGCGATCGTTCTGGATTCATTTTTCGGATCGCGTTCGCGTCGATGAATTCATGCGCGACGACCTTGTTCGCCTCGGCCCCGAAGATATTGTCCCGCCGGCTGCCGTCGATTCGCCACAGCCGCGCGCCGTCGTGCTCGATCGCAATGGAGTCCTGCTTGGCGCGATCGAACGAGCCGACGCTGCGGCGCGCGCGCTGGATGCGATGAATCCGAATCCGCAGACGATTCGACCTGATATGCCGCCGCGCCTCGCTAAGAAGCTGCTGAAGTCGAATCCGTACCTGATGGTGACAACCCAAAAAGGAAAGTACCTCGGCCGCTACGCCGGATCATGATCCTATCTCTCAATCACTCCATCCCTCGAAATATCCAGATGGTAGGCGACTTCGCGCGCCAAGTCGTCGGGGTGGGCGCGGAAGAACTCCACCTGCGGGACGCCCGGCAGGGCTGCGATCACGTCGGCGACCGGAACCGTCACGAAGCCTTGCCGCTCGAAGAGCTGACCGGCGCCGGCGCTGACGCAATACAGGTGACGTGCGCCGCGGGTGTGGGCCGCATTGCGTGCGGCTGTTATCAGTGCGGCGCCGATTCCACGACGGCGCATCGATTCGTTCACATACAAGGAGCGCAGCAGGGCCGCATCGACTTTCGGCTCTACTCCGATTACGCCGACAGGGTCGTCGCCGAAGTATGCGACCAGGTAACATGCGGCGGGCCATTCGATGCCGTCGGTGGTCAGGCCGCCGCGCGCGAGCATCGCGCGCACGAGTTCTATGTCGCGGGTCTGCTCGATTACCAGTTCGCCGGCGCGATGCTTGCGGATCGCCATCTCGTGATCGCGAGCTATTTTTTCGGCGGCGGGAACAGTTGCACGCCCACTTCGTCTACCACCGTGATTGCCTTGACCGGACACGAGCGTGCCGCCGCGACGATTATCGCGTCTGTCGCGCCGGTCGGGTTGACGACTTCGGACTTGCTCTCCGCGTCGAGTTGAAACACGGCCGGCGCGGTTTCCACGCAGTCGCCGCTGCCGATGCATCGAACCTTGTTCACTGTGATCGAAAGCTTCGCCATCGCTACCTCCACATTCTGAATGAACAATAGAATCAGCACCGCTCGCGCGCAATTGAATCCGATCGCAGCGCGGCTAATACTCATCGCGATGAGCCAGATAGCAGGTACCGGAATCGACGTGATTGAAGTCGATCGAATCGAGCGCGCGCTAACGAGGCCATCAACCGGTGAGCGGTTTCGCGCCCGGGTCTTCACCATTGGCGAGGTGAAGTACTGCGAGTCGCGCGGGCGTCCTCGTTATCAAAGCTATGCGGCGCGCTTCGCCGCCAAGGAAGCGACGATGAAGGCGCTGGGCACCGGATGGAATCGCAACGTCGGATGGAGCGAGATAGAAGTCGTGCGCGAGCGCGGGAAGGCGCCGACGATCGCGCTGTCGGGAAAGGCTGCGGCGTTCGCTGAACGTAAACGAATCGCGCGGTTTCATTTGAGCATCACGCATACTGCGGCGCAGGCGATCGCGCACGTGATTGCTGAGACTGCGGTGGAAGCCGGGCAACCTAACCCCTAACCCCTTCCCATAGTGGGAAGGAGAACCAGAAAATAGGAGTCTATTTCGCCGGGGACGACGCGGCTTGCGGCGGTGGGGGCGCCGGGGCTTTTGACATGTAAAGGGGGGCGGGCTTGTTTAGTTGCTCGAAACTGAAATCGCTCAAGGCGTACACTGCTTTGCTGGTGCTCGAGGTTGCGTAGTATTCGGTTCGATTGGGCGGTTCGCCGGGGATTGGTGGGGACGTCGACTTGACGCTGATCTTCGCGAGCTTGACCATGCCGAGGTCTTTTCCGTCCTTGCCTATAAGCGTGATTTCCAGCGCGGGGTTGTCGAGTCCGAACGGCTGTGCACTCGGCATCGGATCGGCGACGATCGATTCGGCCTTGAGATCGCGGAACTGGTTGAGTAGGCGCTCGACGACCGGAATATCGCCCTCCGAGGTTTTGCCGCCGGCTATCACGTCCCACTTGCCGACCGGCGCGCGCTTAAGCGTGAACTCGCCGTCACTGTTTTTGACCTTGATCGTCTCGACCGCCTCGGGATCGATCTTCACGACCGTCTTGTCGCGAAAATCCAGCGGCGATTTTTCCAGGCCGGTCATCACGTACTCGGCCACGGCGTAAACCGGCGCGCGCTCTCCGCGACGCACGTAAATTCCGCTCTTGCCCTGCTCATTCTGTTTGAATCCAAACAGCATCGATTGCTGCTCGCCGTTCTTGAGCACGACCGTCGCCGTGAGATGCGGTTTTTCGAGCCCGTATTGATTGACGTTGGAGGGCGCGTCGGCGACGAAGTCCGACGCCCGCGCGTTGACCAACGTGCCAAGGGCGAGACGCACCGCGGTGTCGTCGGCCGGGGACGGCGCGGGCTTGACGATTTTCCAATTGTCACCGTCGCGATCGATTTCAACCGACTGTCCGTTGTCGCGCGCGATGATCAGTTTCTGAACGTCGTCTATTTTGAATGCCATCAGGTCGCGGACCCGCAGGTCGTTGACAGTCTTGTTCATTCCGGCCGCGAACGCGCCTTCGGTCAGCAAGACCGCCGGATTGCTTGAGAGCTGAACGTAGGTGTTGAATCCGATCGGCGTGGACTTGCCGACTTCGATCGACGGCAGCGGTTTCTTGTCGAAGGTCGTGACGGTGACGGTCGTGGTTGGCGGCTTGAGCCCGAACGGCGCGAGGTCGGCGGGCTTGTCATCGACTGTGCGGACCAGCGTACCGTCGGCAATCGCGCGCGCGAGGTTGTTGGCCTGCGACTGATCTGCGTCGGCGCCCACCGGCTTCACGAGCCGCCATGGTTTGCCTTTGTCGCGTTCGAGCACGATGTCGCGATCAGAATACTTCAGTTCAATTTTCGCGATATCATCCTGCTTGACGGCGATCAGTTTCTGGGTCGCCTCGGTCTGCGAATAGTGGCTGACGATGAAAGCGTAGCCGCCGACAATCGCGAACAGGACCAGAACGATGATGGTGTTGCGCAGGCGCATCGGAGACTCAAGTCGCGGTCGTGGAACGCCTCCTCAGTTGCGCCGTTCCCACCAGACGACGATTCCAGCGATCAGCAGCAGCTCGGGGAGCATCAGGACGGCGAACGCAAACACGATCGAGAACTGCCCCTCGGTCAGGCGGAAGCGCGACGCGCGGATCGAGCGCGGCCTGATCGAGATCGAATTTTCCTCGCCGGTCAGCCAGTCGGCGCTGTTGATGAAAAAGTCGCGATTGAAGAACTGAGTGACAGATTGATTGTCGGCAAACTCGGCGCTGCCGTAGACGACCATGCGCGCATCGCCTTTGCCAAATCCCAGTTGCTCGAGGTTGCCGTCCACCGCCATCACGACAGTGATCGGACCGCGAGTATCCTTGGCGGTGAGTTCCGCCTTCTGCTGGCGGAACAGAGTGTCGAGATCGACCTCGGCCCATGACGTATCGCTGGTCATCGCAATCGGCGTCACGGTCAGGCCCGGTTTCAGATTGGGTTCGGCGGTGAGCGATCGCGCCATCGGGAACATCGTGCGCTGCTTGAAATCCTTGGTGATCGGATGCTCGCCGTAGTTCTGCACGAATGGATTCAGGCCGAGCGCGGGACCTTCAAACAGGCGCACCACTTGGTCCACCACGATGTCGTTGCCGACCTTGACGCCCCAATCGCTCGCCAGCTTCACCATCGCGGTTTCGTCGATCGGATTGTCGGGGCGCTGCGGCCGGTACATCGCGATCATGCGACCGCCATGCTTCAGGTAGTCGTTCAACGCATCGATCTCATGCTGCCCGAGCGGCTTGATCGGTCCAGCGACCACGACCAGGTTGGCGTCGTCGGGAACTTTGGGCAATTGCGCGAGCTCGAGCTTGCGAACCTCGTAGCCCTCGCCTTCCAGATCTTTTTTGATCGTGCCGTAGCCGTCCTGGCCTTCGGCGTCGTCGGGATCCGCCTCGCCGTGCCCGTCGAGGAAATCGATCACCTTCTTGGTGCTCCGTGTGGCGCGAATAATCGCGTTGGTCAGCGACTCCTCGGTGACGTCGGTGACGTTGGTGCCCTCGCCGCTGTCGGCGGCGCCATATTGCAGATGCGTGGTGCCCATCACCGAGACTTTGAAACGCTCGGCGAGCTCGGGATGCTTGTCGGGATCGACCAGCTCGTAAGTCAGTTTGGGCGAGTAGTACGCGAAGGTCTCGTAGAGTTCGCGCGCGGCGGGATTCTCGCCGCCCTGGAAGAAGCCGTAGAGTTTGAGCGGCTTCTGCAAACCCTTGACCACGTTGATCGACTGGCTCGACAGGCTGTAAACCTTCTCGGCCGTGAGATCGAGCCGCGCATGATGGAGCGATGAAATATAGTTAATCGCAACCAGCAGGCCGATGAACGCGATCGAATAGATGGCCGCGTTGGCGCCGTAACGCGCCGAGCGTCCGGTCGTTATAGATGAAAGCTCGGATCGGCTCGAGGTGATCCACAGGACGATCGCGAAGATGCCGCCGGCCAGGTTGACCCAAACGAACAGCCGAAAGCCGCTCGAAATAAAATAGTCAACCAGCCCGAACGTGAGCAGAACGAGGCCGAGAATTCCGTAAAGCGCCGCCGATCGCCGCATCCGCCCCTCTACCTAACGCCAGCGCGCCGACTCGACCGATCGTTGGGTCAAGAACAGCGCCACGAAGATGAGACTCAGGAAGTAAATGATGTCGCGCGTGTCGATGATGCCGGTGACCATCTGCGCAAAATGATCCGGCAGCGAAAGATAGCGCAGCAAGTCGGCAATCGACGAACCGCCTGCCTGCGCCGGCCACGAAATCACGAACAGCAACAGCAGCAGGCCGAAGCAACTGATCGCCGCGATGATCTGATTCTGCGTCAGCGAGCTGGTGAACAGTCCGATCGAGACGAACGAAATCGCGAGGAACGCGAGCCCGAGATAGCCGGAAAACATCACACCGACTTCCGGATTGCCGAAGGCGACGAGGATAAGCGGGAACATCCCGGCCAATCCGATCATGATCAGCATGAATGCGGAGGCCGCGATAAATTTTCCAGCGACGATCTCGCCAGTGCGGATGGGGGCGGTGAGCAGAAGTTCGTAAGTGCCGGTGCGCTTCTCCTCGGCAAAACTGCGCATCGTGATCGCGGGCACCAGGATGACGAGCACGATCGCGAGGTTGTGCAGCATCGGCTCGATCACGCGCTCGTTGAGATTCAACTTCTGCAAAACTTCGGGATTCTGCATCGCGGCGTAGGCCGTCAACGTGACCTCGAAGTAGCGCAGCAGCGCGAAGAAAAAGAAGCCGCCCAGCAGCAGGAACACCGTCATCACGACGTAGGCGACTGGCTGCAGGAAGTATCCCGCGAGCTCTTTGCCCGCGATTGTCAGAGAATTTTTCATTCGAGCGACACGGGTGGTCTAGGTATGCCCCGCACCGACCTCCTCCAGCTTTTCCTCGGCGGTCGCGCCGTCCTCGTGATGCTCCTTGGTGATCGCAGTCAGAAAAATATCTTCGAGCGAAGTCCCGGCCGGGAGCTGCTTCAGATATTCCTCGAGCACGACGCGGCCGTCGGCGATGATCACGACCTTGTCGCAGATCTGCGAGACCTCGGGCAGGATATGGGTCGAAAGCACCACTGTCCGGTTGCCCGAGAGATTGTGAATCAGCCCGCGAATTTCGTGGATCTGGCGCGGGTCGAGACCGATGGTCGGCTCGTCGAGTACCAGCACCGGCGGATCGTGAATCAGCGCCTGCGCCAGCCCGACGCGCTGGCGATAGCCCTTCGAAAGCTGGCCGCAAATCCGATGCGCCATGTCGCTCAGGCCGCAAACGTCGAGCACGTGCTCGAGTGCCGATTCGATCTTCGCGCGCGGGACGTCGCGCAGCTTGGCGACGAATCGGAGATACGCCTCGACCCGCATGTCGGGATACAGCGGTGGATTTTCCGGCAGGTAGCCGATTTTGCGGCGCGCCTCGAGCGATTGAGAAAAAATATCGAGTCCATCAATCAGCACGGTGCCCGCAGTCGCAGGCATATAGCCCGTGATGATGCGCATCGTGGTGGTCTTGCCGGCGCCGTTGGGGCCGAGAAAGCCGAGGATGGAACCGTTCTCGGCCTTGAACGATACGTCTTTAACCGCAACAAAGTTGCCGTAGGCTTTAGTTAGGTTTTTAACCTCAATCATTCAGTTCGTCCGGTAGCAGTCATTCAAATTGACGAAGTGACCCGTACGGCAATTCGATTAACAACAAGGCAACCGTCTAATTAAACACGCTGGGCGTCACTGTCAATACGCTTCCGACAAAGGACCGCCGCGCGATTTCGAAACCGGTACCGGCTTCGCTGGCGCGAAGCTGTCCGGAGGCCAGAAGCTATGTCCTCCCGTCGCTAGCGCTCCCGTCGTCAGGATGACACAAAAGCGCGAAGCCGTCCGGGGGCTCCCCTTCCTGCCGCTCGCGTCGCTCGCTTCGTCAGGATGACAGAGGCGCGATGCTTTTGTTTTGAGAAGAGTATCGGATAGTTTCGACTGATGGCTGGGGAACGCAAACAACTGATCCTGGTTGACGGCTCCGGATATATCTTTCGCGCGTTTCATGCGCTGCCGCCGATGAATACTTCGCATGGGCTGCCGACCCAGGCCGTTTACGGGTTCACCCGGATGCTGCTCAAGCTGCTCAAGGACGCGCGCCCGTCGCATATCGCGATCGTGTTCGACTCGCCCAAGCGGACTTTTCGCGACGACCTGTTCGCCGATTACAAGGCGAATCGCAGCGAGGCGCCCAACGATCTCATCGTGCAGCTTCCGTATATCCATCGCGCGGTCGCGGCGTTCCGCATCAAGTCGCTGATGATCGAAGGCTTCGAGGCTGACGACGTGATCGGGACGCTCGCCAAGCGCGCGGCGAAAGAAGACTTCGTCGTCACTCTCATCACGGCGGACAAGGATTTCATGCAGTTGGTCGGCCCTCACGTGACGCTGTGGAACGCTGACCCCACGCACGAAAAGCGCACGGGACTGCGCGAAGTGCGCGAGCGGTTCGGGGTTGAGCCGGCGGCCCTGATAGATATCCAGGCGCTAACAGGCGACCAGATCGACAACGTCAAGGGTGTGCCCGGCGTCGGCGAGAAGACAGCCGCGGCCCTTGTTCAGAAGTTCGGTAGCGTCAAGGGAATCTACGAGAATCTCGACCGGATTGAGGAATCCGGAATCCGCGGGGCCAAAAGAGTCGCGGGGCTGCTGGCAGAGCATCGCGCGGCGGTGGATCTCGCGCGGAAACTGGTGCGCATCGAGACCGATATGCCGCTGAAGGTCGAGCCCGACGAATTTGCGTGGCAGGGAGTCGATGAGAAGTTGGCGGCCGAGCTGATGCGCGAGTTGGAATTCAATTCGATCATCCGCGAGATCTCGCCGTCGCAGGCGGAACTTCCCGGTCTTGAGTCGAGCGCGACGCCGGTGGCCACGGTCAGCGGGAAAGATCTCGCGGAGGCGCTAAAAAGCCTGGCCGATGCGCCGCGCATCGCAGTTGATATCACCAGCTCCGAGTCGCACCGGGACACGTTGCAGATAGCGAGCGCGGAGCAAACGGTCGTCGTCGAGCATGATGGGATCGCGAGCGCTGCATCGTTGCTCAGCGCCGAAAGCCAGCCCAAGTCGTGCCACGATCTCAAAAAACAGATCGAAGCGTTCGGTCGGCATGGAATCGCGCTGAAGGGTGTTGATTTCGACACGATGCTAGCCGGCTTTCTGGTTAATTCAGGACAGGGCGAGCCGTCGCTCACGCAGCTTTATCATGAGTATCTTGCGCCGCTGGGCGCGAGCACGCCGCCAGGGACGAATGCTGATCTGATTAGAAATCTTCGCGAAGCGCTGGCGGCCCGTCTGGAAGCCGACGGGCTCACTTCGATGTACAACGAGATCGAGATGCCGATCGCACCGATACTGGCCGAGATGGAAACTGCCGGCATCGGAATCGATGGCGATGCGCTCAAGGTCATCTCGAAAGAGTTCGCCGAAGAGATGAGCCGGCTCGAACGCGAATGTTACGAGCTGGCGGGTCGCGAGTTCAATCTTAACTCGCCGATCCAGTTGCGCGACGTTTTGTTTACTCACCTGAAGCTGTCGGCCAAGGGGCTGAAGAAAACCAAGAGCGGATTTTCGACCGACGCCGACACGCTCGAAAAGCTTGCGTCGGTGCATCCGATGCCGCGCAAGTTGATCGAGTATCGCACGGTTTCGAAATTGAAATCCACTTATGCCGACGCGCTGTCCGAGGTGATTCGTTCTGGCACCGGACGAATCCACACGACCTGGCATCAGGCGTTGGTGCCAACAGGACGCGTCAGTTCGAGCGACCCGAACCTACAAAATATTCCGACCCGCAGCGTCGAGGGGCGCCGGATTCGCCGGGCCTTCGTGCCGAAGCCGGGATGCGTGTTCGTGTCGGCCGATTATTCGCAAATCGATCTGCGCGTGATGGCTCATCTGTCGGGCGACAAGACGCTGGTCGAGGCGTTCACCACCGGCGAAGATATTCACATCCGCACGGCGACCGAAGTGCTGGGGGTCACGGCGGATAAGGTCAATTCCGAGGCGCGGCGGCTGGCCAAGGTGATAAACTTCGGGATCATTTACGGGATGGGATCGCAGCGGCTGGCGGGCGAGCTCGGGATTGCGCTAGCCGAAGCGTCGGACTACATCAAGCGCTACTTCGAGCGGCTGCCGGGAGTGCGTGCGTGGCTTGACGACACGGTGCGCATCGCGCGCACGACTGGGTACGTAAGCACGATGTACGGGCGGCGGCGGTATTTGCCTGAGCTGAACGCGCAGCCCGGTGGCGCGAGGGCGCAAGCAGAGCGAATCGCGATTAACACCCCGATCCAGGGCACGGCGGCAGACCTTATAAAACTCGCTATGATACGGCTGGACAGAGTGCTGAAAGAGCGGGGCCTTGGAGCGCGGATGATACTGCAAGTGCATGACGAACTACTGCTGGAAGCGCCCGAAAACGAGTGGCAAGAGGCGGCAAAACTGGCAAAACGCGAAATGGAAGGAGTAGCCGAGCTTAAAATTCCGCTCAAAGTGGAGCTGAAATCCGGTCCAAACTGGGCCGAGATGAGCGGAGCGGCATGAACACTTCGCTGAATTTAGTCGCCCGCGCCAGCGTCTACTCAAGTTGAGAACACCAGGCCGCCAGGACGGTGATGAAGCCGAACTTATCGAACGCTCGAGCAAGGGCGATTCGGAGGCGTTCGGCGTTCTGGTGGAACGATACCAGCGGCGCGTAGTCGGCGTCGCGCTGGCGGTGGTGCATAATCAGGATGACGCGATTGAACTGGCGCAAGAAACTTTTGTCCGCGCCTATGAAAACCTTTCGAAGTTCGAATCACGCTCGAGCTTTTCAACCTGGCTATATCGAATCGCGGCCAACCTCGCGATCGATTTCTGGCGCCGCGAGGGACGCCATGTTGTTCTTCACGGTGAAGATGCTGAAACCGAAATCAGCAAGTTGCCGACGACCACAGGAGATTCGTTCAAGGAAGTCAGTCGTAGTGAACTCTCGGCGCGGCTGAAGCAAGCGCTGGAGGAGTTGACGCCAGAACATCGTGCAGTGATACTGCTACGCGAAGTCGAGGGAATGTCGTACGACGAAATTAGCGACGTTTTGCAGTGCCCAAGAGGAACGGTCATGAGCAGGTTGCACTATGCACGCACGCACCTGCGTAACATTTTAAAGGATGTGGGCGGGGACTGAGCGACTTTATGGCTGAATGCGGCGAAATTAGTATGATGCTCGGCGCGTTCGAGGACTCTGAACTCGAACCCAACGAGATGCAGGAAGTCGCGTTTCATCTGGCGCGATGCGAGTCCTGCACGGGCGTACTCGCGGATTACTCGAAGATTGGACGAGACCTCAGATCGATAACCGCGATGCCATCCCTCGTCGGTTTCTCGAATGCGGTAATCGCGCGGGTCGATCGGCTGCCGCAGCCGGTGCTTACGAGGATCGAACGCTACCTGCGGCGCCAGTTGGACAGCGTCGGCGCAGGCATCGCGTGGGGCGGCGCGGTGGTAGCTGCCGCAATCATGACGATAGTTCTGATGACGCCTTATGCACGGCAAGTCGCCAATCGCGGGACGACGCCGACGATTGTCGCTAGTTCGGATCGCGGCAATGCGGCGACCGATCAACCGACGAATATAGCAGCCAACGAGCCGACGATGGCGGACAACGATTCTCATGCCGACATTTCGCGCCTCGAATCGGAGAACCATTCGGTTGCAGTTTGGAGCGAGCCTCGCAGGGACACGACGGTCATCTGGTTACCGGATCAGCCTTAGGTCGCTATGACGCTGCGCCCCGGTAGGCTTATCCTCCTCATCATTGCGATCACGACCTTCGGAACGCAGGGTCTGCCTTATGCGCAGGTGGCGTCGAAGCAGGTTTACGTTTACATCGACTCGGTGATGGCGGCGGATACCAACGAGGGCACCGATCCGCGGCTCGGCGGGATGGACAAGAAGCTGCGCGGGCTTTTCGGATTTTCGACTTATAGCCTGATCGGTCACAACGAAGGGCAGACCGATTGCGGTAAGATGATCGCGTTCACGCTGCCGGGCGGCAAGATTCTCCACGTACAGCCGCGCGCGATCGACGCCGACATGATCGCGATGGAGATCGTGTTGTTCGACGGAACGCGCCCGATGATGACCACCGATCTCAAGCTTAAGAATAACGGGACTCTGATCGTCGGCGGCCCGCGCTACGAGCAGGGTATGATGATCATCTCGATCGGCGCGAGCACCAGTGGAACGCCCCCGGTGCAGGCACAATCCAGCCCGGCCGAAGCTACTACTCGCTAAAATTCACAGCGGATCGAAGTACGGCTCGATGCGGCCGTCGAAATGGAACTCGCGCGCGAGCGCAATCCACTTGCGATCGAGGCCATGCATCGGCTCCGGCACCTTGTCGAGCGGGAAGAAGCCGGCGTCAATCGCCTCGAGTGGATTAGGCTTCAGCTCACCGCCGACGATTCGGCTGTAGAAAAGCATCGAGTAGATATGACGCGCCGGTGAGCCATATTTCTTGTTGTCGAATACACCGATCAAACGCTCGGGCATAACGATAAGCCCAGTCTCTTCGCGCGCTTCCTTCGCGACGTTCTCGGCGGGCGAAATGCCGACGTCGCAGAAGCCGGTGGGATACCACCACTTGCCGGTCAGCCGCTGAATCATCAAAATTTCGTCGCGGTCGTTGAACGCAATCACTCCGCATCCGACCGCCGCCGTGACATATCCTTCGTAGCCAGCGATCACCTGATCGCGCCATTGGCGGCGCAGCGCTTCCGCATCGTCGTCGCTCGCTCCGCCGACGATCGAATGCATCCGGGCAGCCTCCTTGAGCAATTCCTCGTAGCGTTCGGAGTCGAAGCCGTCGGGTTTGAAGGCGAGTCCCGTGCGCGCGATCGCGGTGATACGTTCGATAAAGCGCGCCAATTCGGCGAGCAGATAAGAATCCGGCATCGAAATTTTCCTTGTTGAGCGTACGCCGAGAAATATAGCATGGCCACATCATGCGACTCCGATGAAACTCATACTAAGTCGCAAGGGATTCGACTCGGCGAACGGCGGATGTCCGAGCCCTATTCTTGAGGGACGATTGTGCTCGCTGCCGATTCCAGACGCGGGGGCATCAACGCGGTACCGCGAAATTTCCTTGTTCAACGGATCGTCGATCGCTCATATTGTCGAAGACCTCACTCGCGGTCGAATCGGTCACAATGGCGGCGCGCATCTCGATCCGGATTTGCGCCGCGACGCGATCAGGCGCGCCGCGGGATGGCGTCCTATTTTCGGGCAGGCTGCGGCCGCGCAGAGTCATCTGAGTCGCAATGATATTGGCCAAGGCGACCTGTTTTTATTTTTCGGATGCTTCCGATGCGCGGAGAAAGTCGGAGGCGCATTTCGCTTCGTCCGCGACGCGCCGAAACTTCACGTTATCTTCGGATGGCTGCAGGTCGGGAAAATTACTCGAGTCACCGACGGCCTCGTTGCCGAAATCCCGTGGGCTGATGGACATCCGCATCTGGACGCGCCCGAGCGATACAAAAGCAACACTCTCTATTTCGCGAGCGACCGGCTTTCTTCGATTGGCCTCAAAACTATAGGCGCTGGGACCTTCGACCGGATCAGACCGGAACTGATACTCACAAAGACTGACTCGAACTGTTCGGTGTGGCAGTTGCCGCGATGGTTCAATCCGGTCGCGCGCACTCCCCTCTCCTATCACGCCAATCCTGCGCGCTGGACGGACTGCTCGACCTCGACGCGCTTGCAGTCCGTCGGTCGTGGCCAGGAATTCGTGCTTGACGTGGAGCAGTATCCTGAGGCGCGCGGCTGGTTGCGATCACTCTTTCGCTCCGCGGCGCGCTAGCGACTCGTCGCAGAGTTGCAGACCGACCACGCCGCGTCGGCCAGCGCGGGCACTCGCTCCTTGCTGCCGGCGAATAGCGGATCGTCGGTCTGTCCGAGCACGAATCGGGCGTAGCTGCCCTCCATGATGATCGCAAGCTTGAACAGCGCGAACGCCTGGTAGAACGGGAAATCGTTCATCGCACGACCGGTGGCGCGCTCGTAACGGTCGATCATCTCGCGCCGCGTCAGCCATCCGTCGGCCGCTTGCATGCTGGCGATCACGCCGCCCGACGCGTGGTCGGTGGGATCGGGCCAGTAAGTCAGCATCCAGCCGAAATCCGCGAGCGGGTCGCCAATCGTCGACATCTCCCAATCGAGCACGGCGATCGCGCGCGCGGTTTTCGGATCGAACATCACGTTGTCGAGTTTGTAGTCGCCATGGACAATCGTCGGCGCCGGCGACTCGGGGATTCGCGCGCGCAGCCACTCCTTGACCTTTTCCATCACGGGCAGCGGGCGCGTGTGCGGAATCGTGCGCTCGAGCTGATCGGTCCATCGCTTGAGTTGTCGTTCTAGGTAGCCGTCGGGGCGCCCGAAACCCTCGAGGCCGGCCGCGCGCCAATCGACTTCCTGCAGCGCGACGAGCACATCGACCATCTGCTCGCTGACCTGCCGGCGCAGATCAGGGGTTTGCGCGAAATGCTTGTTGTCGGCGCGCACGACGTCGCCGCGCATGTACTCCATCAGGTAGAACGGAGCGCCGATGTACGACGAATCGTCGCACACGGCGTACACCCGTGGCACCGGCACCGCGGTGTCCTGCAGCGCTTTGATCACGCGATATTCACGCATCATGTCGTGCGCGGTCGGGAGCAGCGGTCCGCGCGGCGGACGGCGCAGCGCCCATGAATTGCCGTCGAAATGAACCAGGTGAACCTCGTTGGAATGGCCGAACGAGATATTTTCAGACCTGAGCGCGCCGGTGTCGCCGAGCTTGCGCTCATCGAGGAACCGACTCAGGCCGGCGAGATCGACCGTGGCAGACGGTCCGGTTTTTTCCTGCGTCGAAGTACTCATCGAGGGTACTGTTTTCGCAATCGAGGCTCGCGGTCAAGTGCCGGCAGCATCTTGCGACGGTAAAGCGCGGACCATACAACGAAGGACAGTGAACGCGGCGACCAAGTTGGACGACAGCCGGAGCGTGGGCCAAATGGCCGCGATATTTCGCCTCGCGCGGCCTCATCAATGGATCAAGAACGCGTTGGTGCTGGCGGCCCTGGTATTCGGACAGCGGCTGTTTGTATTCCACGACGTCTTACTGGCGATCGTCGCGTTCGTCGCGTTCTGTGCCCTTTCGAGCGCCGGTTACATTCTAAACGACATCGCCGACCGCGACGCCGATCGGCTGAATCCAGAGAAGTGCGACCGTCCGCTTGCGCGTGGCGATCTCACGGTTGCGGCCGCGACCAGGGCGGCGGTGACGCTCGCGGCGATTGCCATTGGGTTGAGTATCGTGCTGGGTCGCGATTTCGTCGGAATCGCGTTGCTGTACGCCGCACTTCAGCTTTTCTATTCGCTATGGGCAAAGCACCAGGTGATCATGGATATCATCGCGGTTGCGGTCGGCTTCGTGTTGCGCGCATTCGCCGGCGGCGTTGCGATCGACGTCGAGGTGTCGCCGTGGCTGGTATTCATCACGTTCGTGCTGGCGCTGTTCCTGGTGCTGGCGCGCAGACGCCACGAACTGATCGCGCTGGGCGACGACGCCATCGCGCATCGCAGCGCGCTCTCCGAATACAGTGTCCGGCTGGTCGATCAGATGATCTCAATCGTCGCCGGCGCGACGCTGGTCAGCTACATGATTTACACGGCGTCGGCCGAGGTCGAGGCGAAGCTTGGCACGCGCCATCTCTACCTGACGGTGCCGTTCGTCGCGTTCGGAATCCTGCGCTATCTCTACCTGATTGACGAGCGCAACGAAGGCGGCGACCCAGCGCGCGTGCTAATGCACGATCGGCCGCTGATGCTCGCGGTCGGGTTGTGGATCCTTACTGATATCGCTTTGCTGTACTTCTAGAGCGGCCGGCCGGGCGCGGTTTCAGTAGTTCGGCAGCACTCCGGTCGGCGACCCAACCAGCCCGCGCGTCTGGAACGGATTACGTCCGAACGGGCTTCGTCCCACCGAGCCGAGGCCGCCCAGCGTCAACTGGAACTGAACCTGAACTTCGTTGGGATTGGTCGAATCGATGATTCCAAGGTCGGCCGCCCAACAATCGCAGGGTGATTTCAGGCGTACACCGTATTCGGTCGATAGCGCCCGGTTGTCCGCGAGGTCGTAGCTGGGCGCGATATATACGCCGAGTCGATCGAAAACGTCGGTGTACGCGCGTCCTGAGACGAACTGCGCGGCGTTCTTGGCCGTTGCCGGAAAGACCGTTGCGTTCCGGCTGGCGTAGTTGTACGCGAACTCGATGAACGAGCCTTGCAGCGCTTTGCCGAGGTAAATCGGTGAGGCTTGTGTGTCCCAGGGCGGCCGAATACTCAGCGACGCGTTGGCAAACGTGATCCCGGAGTGCGCGCGCGGATTGTAATCGAGCTGCGCACCGAGCGATGCAATCTGGGTCGCGTAAATGTTCAGCAACCCCTCGACGTCTGAAATCTTAGATCCATCGGTCGCAATTTCGTTCGATACGTCGTACGCCTGTTGGATCGTCAATGAGCCGAGTTCCTGCGAGTGCTCGCCGTTGCGGACGATGTTCCCGCCGCGCGGCGCCAGCGAGTCGGCCAGCGGATCTTCATGGAAAGGCCCGACGTTCGAATCGCCGGTGCCGGAAATAGCTTCGGTTGGAGTAGCGTCGGTAGTCGTTTCCTCGGGCGCCTCTTCCTTGATCTTGGCGAACAGGCGCGTGGTGAATCCATACGTGATGAGGCTGCGCGAATTCACACGATCGAGCTGATCGAACAGCGGCTGATTACCCTGGTAGATGCGCGGCACGTACGCATAGTTGACGAACGGCTCGATCGTGTTCTTGAGCTTCTCGATCGATTTCCATTGGAAGTCGTAAACCCGATCGAGAACCGTTGACATTCCGACTTTTGCATAGGGGATAATTCGTCCGCTGGTTCCACTATCGCTGCTGTGGGCCAACGCAACACAATTGTTGAACGCCAGGGCAACCCCGCCACCGCTAGGGCAAGTGGGACTTGAGACCGGTGGCGTGTTTCCGACGGGAATGATCGTGAGGTTGTGCCCCGCGGTGTCATATCCAATCGCCTGCGCGCCGATTGTGCCATAGCCGTTGAGGTAGTCGCCCAGACGCCACGGCAGCGTGACCCGGGGATTTGCGGAGAAGCGCCCACCGTCAATTCCCTGGTACCGATAGAAGTTGACCGCCTCCGCGTCGTAGTCCGCGAACATCAGGTTGTTGAACAGTTCCTTGCGTCCGGTCACCGTGAAATCGGGCAGCCGCTGCAAGGCAAACTGTTGCGGCTGAATCAGATCCTGATTCCAGGTACCCTGCATCTGCGCGTACGCGTCGTTGAATTGATAGAGCAAGCCGAAATGCGACGGAGCGTTGGTCAGCGATCCGAAATTATTCAGGCCCTGCCCGTTGGAGAAGCCGCGCGACAAAGTCCACACATCCATCTCGCGCAAATACAGGCTGTCGCTTACGGAAACCGTGTCGCCGTATGCGATCAGATCGTCAGTCAAATGCTGCCGCGTCATCGCGATTATCCCATAGCGATTAACCGGGATGTGCGGATCGGCGATCTGCCCATCTACGACGTTGTTCAACCGATTCGCGTCTGACCGGAGGTCTTCGTTGTAGAATGCCCCATCCGCCCACAGGTAGTCGTCTTTGCCATTAACCAGCCGGTATTCGGCCAGCCCACCGATTCGCTGCGAGGTCTCGAGATCCATCGCGACAGTCGCGTCTGAGCTTTTGTTGATTGCGATGTAGTACGGCTGCAGCCACTGAAAACCGCGCAGTCCCGATTGACCCTCGCGACCGCTCAGGAAGCCGCTGTGACGATCCGTGTCGGCCGGAAACACCAGGTACGGGAACGGAATTACCGGGTAGCCCGCCACGTTGAAGGTCGCGTTGGTGGCGGTGCCGCTCTGTCCCGCGTTCACCACCATATGATCCGCGTTGATCGACCATGACGGCGTGCCCTTCTCGCATCCGCAGGTCGTGAAGAAGCCCTTCTTCACCTCATAGGTCTGCCCTTCCTGCTTTATGATCTCCTTGCCCTCGAGATGATAAATATTTTGCTTCGCCAAAATCTTGGAGTTGTAGAGCACCATCGTCTCGTTGGTCATGTCGATGGTGCCTTCGGTCGCCCACATCTCGACTTCGGGATCGATCAGATGGACATTGCCGATTGCGCGCGCCTTGTGGTCGCGGCGCATGATGTCGATCTCGTCGGCCTTCAACACGCTGCCGCCCTGGGTCATGACGGCGTCGCCCTTCACTACGAAGGTATCGGTCTTCGAATCGTAGATGGTTTCCTGGCCGGTGACGTTGACCGGTTCTTCATGCTCGGTGCGGACCGGAGCGGGAATTCCGGATTTCTTCTGAGCGTGCTTCGGAGGAGTCGTAGCAGGCGAATCAGCGTTGGCGAAAGCGGGCCACATCGTCGCGGCCAACATCCACAACATCACGATCCCGATTCTTTTAAGCGCCGGCTTCAGGAAACAACCCACTCCGCCCCTCGCGGGTCAAAAAATACGGGTAAACTTCGCCGATAAGATACACCGAACCGGTTACAAGCGCCACGTCATCGGAGGCCAATTCAGAAATCACCCGATCGATCGCGCGCATCGGATCGCGCTCGACCCGCGCCGGGCAATGCGCCGCGAAATGCGCAACGAGATCCTCCGGCTCGAGCGGCAGCTTGGGTTTGGCGCGGGTCAAAGTCACATCGCGCACGCGCGGCGCCAGCATCGCCGCCATCTGCGGCCAAGTTTTCGCCGACTGGCATCCGAAAATCAGCCGCGGCTTCACCTCAGGCCCAAGTTCGACGCTCATAGTTTCCAGCAGCGCGGCAACACTCATCTCGTTGTGCGCGCAATCGAGGATAACCAGCGGCCGCTTCGATACGATGTCGAAACGCCCCGGCCAATAGATGTCGCGCAGGCCGGTGCGGATCGCGCCCTCGTCGATTCGCCAGCCCTGCGCGCGCAAAGCTTCGATCGTCGCTACCGCTATCGCTGCATTTTCATGCTGAAACGGACCTGCCAGCCCAAGTTCGAGATCGCGCAGGTCGAGACCGAGGCCGTGGTAGTCCAATCGATGCGCCGGCGCTTGCGAGGTGTACGAAAAATCGCGATCGATCAAGCGCACCGCGCTGCCCCGCTGACCTGCAATAGACGTGAGCGTCAACCGCGCCTCGGCGTCACGCGCGCCTATCACAACCGGCACCTCGTGCTTGATGATGCCGCCCTTCTCTCCCGCGATCGCCGCAATCGTGTAGCCGAGATATTCCATGTGATCGAAACCAATCGGCGTGATCACACTCAGGATCGGCGTTACGACGTTGGTGGAATCAAGCCGTCCTCCAAGCCCGGTCTCGACCACCGCGATATCGACGTTCTGCTCCGCGAAGTACAGGAACATCATCGCAACGGTGAACTCAAAAAACGTGAGCGCCATGCCCGCGCGTTCGTAAATCGCGCGCAGCCGCTCGATATAGTCGAGCATCAGGCCCGCCGGAATCTCAGCGCCTGAAATCCGCGTCCGCTCCGCCAGGTTCACCAGGTGAGGCTTGGTATAGAGCCCCGTCCGATAGCCAGCACGCCGCAGACAACTATCAACCATAGCGGCGACAGAACCCTTCCCCTTAGTGCCCGCAATATGCACCGCGCGCAACTTCCGATGCGGATTGCCGATAACCTCAAGCGCAGCCTCCATCCGCTCGAGCTTATAAATCTCCCCCCGCGCCTCGAGCGAATAGAGCCAGTCGATAGTCTTGGAAAGCTGATCCATAGCCAGCCCGAAGTTTACCGGCTATGAGTTGAAGGCGGAAGATTCAGCGGGAAGCGGCGGGAGATGAACGCAGCAAGCGCTATGGAGAAGTCGATGAGCGAAAACAGGCGATTCGATCACGAACAGTTGCGGGGCGCCAGGTTTCACGGATGCGCTCTGGCGCAAGCCGAATTTGAAGACGTGGACCTCGCGGATTCCAGATTCGTCGATGTGAAATTGCGCGGGGCTTCTTTCGACGACGTAAACCTGCAAGACGCCAAGCTCACGAATGTGAATCTCACCAATGTCAAGATCGACAAAGCGAACATCAGCGGCCTGACGATCTTCGGCTGGAACATTGCGGAACTGATCAAAGAAGCGCAGCAGAAGAAAACTTCAGGCTAGATCCTCCCGCCGCGTCTGCCCTTTGAAGCCGCCGGCGCTGCGCCGCGATTACCTCGCGGCTTCGTCAGCATCGCGAGGATCCTTGCCAGCGTGAAACGCATCTGATGGCGCGGGACGATCGCGTCGAGCATGCCGTGAGCGAGTAAAAATTCCGCGCGCTGAAAATTCTCCGGCAATTCCTGACCGCTGGTCTGCGCTGTCACTCGACGTCCCGCAAAACCAATCAGCGCTCCAGGCTCCGAGATATTCAAATCGCCGAGCATTGCAAACGACGCTGCCACGCCGCCGGTGGTCGGATCGCACAACACCGAAATGTACGGCAAACGCGCGTCGCGAAATCGCGCGATCGCAGACGATACTTTCCCCATCTGCATCAGCGAGAGCGCACCTTCCTGCATCCGCGCTCCTCCCGACGCGACGAATATGATCACCGGCAGCTTACGCTCGCACGCGATATCGAACAGCCGGGCGAGCTTCTCGCCGACCACCACGCCCATGCTGCCGCCCATGAATTCAAAATCCATCACGCCGATCGCTACCGGCCGATTCTCGATTTTGCCGATCCCAACCACCACCGCGTCGTTGCGTCCGCTGTTCGCGCGCGCTTGTTCCATCCGCTTCGGATACGGCCGCGAATCGACGAAGCCGAGTGGATCGCCAATCGCCATCTCGGCCATCAGCTCGCGCCACGTCCCGCGATCGACGCTGATCGACAGCCGCTGCGGGACCGTGACCCGAAAATGGTACCCGCACTTGGGGCACACATTCAGATTGCGCTCCACTTCCTTGCGGAACGCCATCTCCTTGCACGACGGGCACTTCGACCAGATGTCGTCCGAGGGCGCCTGCGTCGCAACCGGCGTCTGTTCGCGCTCAGCCATCTGAAGTCTCCGCTGCGGGCGCGCGATCGATTCGGCGTGCCGACTTCATCGCATCCTTCATCGCGCCGACCAATCCGCCGACTGCCGCCGGCACGTCACCGGACCTCGCATTCGCTTCGATCAACAATGAAATCGCGCTGCCGACCACCACTGCATCCGCCATCGTCGCAACCTCGGCCGCCTGCTCCGGTGTCGAAATTCCAAAGCCGACGCCGATCGGCAAGTCTGTCACGCTCCGAATTTCGCGCATGTGCTCGGCGATGCCGGTGTCGAGATCCGCGCGCGCACCGGTCACTCCCGTCACCGACACGTAGTAGAGAAAGCCGCTGGCTGATCGCGCGATCGTGCGGCTTCGATCGATCGGCGTCGTCGGTGCGAGCAGATAAATCAGGTCGAGACCGTTGGCGCGCGCTGGCTTCTTGAGCTCGCCCGATTCCTCCGGCGGCAAATCGACCACCAGCAATCCGTCGATACCCGCGCGCGCGGCGTCGGCGCACAGCCGTTCGCATCCGTAGTGAAAAATCGGGTTGTAATACCCGAACAGGATCAGCGGAATCTGCGTATCCGTGCGCAGCTCGCTCACCATCGAGAGAATCGCCGCCAACGACGCGCCCGCGCCGAGCCCGCGCGCCGACGCCCGCTGATTTGCAGGGCCATCGGCCATCGGATCGGAAAACGGCACGCCCAGCTCGATCAGGTCGGCGCCTCGAGCCTCGAGCTCGAGCACCAGCCGTCGCGTCGTATCCATATCGGGATCACCCGCGACGATAAACGGGATCAGCGCCGCCTCGCCACACGCGCGCAGCTCGCGAAACTTCCGTTTGATTCTATGCGCCGCTGCCACCACTACACCGTCACTCCGAACGCCTTGGCGACCGTCTGCATATCCTTGTCGCCGCGCCCCGACAGATTCACGATCATGATTTGTTCCTTCGACATCTGCGGCGCCAGCTTGATCGCATGCGCCACCGCGTGAGAGCTCTCGAGCGCCGGGATTATTCCCTCGGTCTCCGACAGCAGCTTCAACGCGTCGAGCGCCTCGGCGTCGGTAACCGACATGTATTGGGCGCGGCCCACGTCGTTCAGCCACGAATGCTCGGGGCCGACGCCGGGATAGTCGAGACCTGCCGCAATCGAATGCGTCTCGCGAATCTGCCCAAGCTCATCCTGCAATAAGTAGGTCTTATTGCCGTGCAGAACGCCAACGGTGCCAGTTGTGATCGTCGCCGCATGATGCGGGCCGCTGATACCGAGACCGGCCGCCTCGACGCCAATCATCTTCACGTTGGTATCTTTGATAAAAGGATAGAACAGTCCGATCGCATTCGAGCCGCCGTTGACGCATGCGACCAGCACGTCGGGCAGGCGCCCCTCGTGCTTGAGAATCTGGCGACGCGCCTCGCGCCCGATGACCGCCTGGAAGTCACGCACGATCATCGGGTACGGATGCGGTCCCGCGGTGGTGCCAATCAGGTAGTAAGTGTTGCGCACCGTCGCGATCCAATCGCGCAGCGCCTCGTTCATCGCATCCTTCAGGCTCTTGCTGCCGCTTTCGACCGGCGTGACCTTCGTGCCGAGCAGCTTCATCCGAAAGACGTTCAGCGACTGACGCTCGACGTCCACTGAGCCCATGAAAACTTCGCACTCACGGCGGAACAGCGCCGCCATCGTCGCCGTCGCGACGCCATGCTGACCCGCACCGGTCTCCGCGGTGATGCGCGATTTGTTCATGCGCACCGCGAGCAGCGCCTGTCCGAGCGTGTTGTTCACCTTGTGCGCGCCGGTGTGGCAGAGATCCTCGCGCTTCAGATAAATTTTGGCGCCGCCGAGCTTTGCGGTGAGATTTTCGCACAGATAAAGCGGCGTCGGGCGACCGACGAACTCGCGCGAGCGCTGCTCGAGCTCCTCGCGAAATTTTGGATCGCGGCGCGCGGCCTTGTATGCGCTCTCGAGCTCGAATAGCGCCGGCATCAGGGTTTCCGCGACGTACTTGCCGCCGAACTGGCCGAAATGACCGCGGCTATCTGGAACGTTTTGCATTGTTGACAAAGCTCCTGAGTTTATCGTGGTCCTTCACGCCCGGCGACGACTCGACGCCGCTGGCACAATCGACTGCGTAAGGTTCGAGCGCGGCGACCTCGGCAACGTTGTCGGGATTCAATCCGCCGGCGACGATCGCGCGGCTCAAATCAAGCCGGCGAAGCTGCTCCAGCGAAATTCGATTGCCGGTGCCACCGAGCAGCTTCGCGTCGAAGGCGTCGAACAGCACGTAGTCCGCGCGATGCGGCGTCACGGTCTCGCCCGTCTTCAGCCGCCGCGTGACAATCGACGGAACCGGCCAGCCTGCAAGCGCCGCGTCATCCTCATCGCCGGAGAACTGGATCATATCAAGCGACACGGCGCGCAACCGCTCATCTATATAGGCGCGCGCGGCGTTCACGAACAGTCCGACGACGACAGCGCGCGAGCCAATCGCCGCGCGAATCTCGATCGCACGATCGAGCTCGAGGTAACGCGGGCTCTCCGAGTAGAAATTCAGGCCGATCATATCGGCACCAGCGGCGATCGCCGCGTGCGCATCTTCGATCCGCGTGATGCCGCAAATTTTGACCCGCACTGTCATAGCGCTCGCATCAACTCTTCGAGTTTCGCGCCGGGCGCGCCGCCGCGCAGCAGACTCTCGCCGATTAGAAACGCGCGCGCACCCGCCGCATCGAGCCGCCGAATATCGTCAGGAGAATCAATTCCGCTCTCGGTGACAATCAGCGCATCGCCTTTGTAGCCCGCGAGCAGGCGCTCGGTAACGGCGATATCGGTCACGAAATCATGCAAGTTGCGATTGTTGACGCCTATCAGGCCAGCGCCGATTTTTTCGGCGAGGGCAAATTCGGCAGCATCGTGCGATTCGACCAGCGTCGCCATCCCGAGTTCGCGCGCGAGTGCTGCCAGCGATCGCAGCTCGCCCTCTTTCAGCATTGCAGCGATTAGCAGAATGCAATCTGCGCCGGCCGCGCGCGCTTCATAGACCTGGTACGGCTCGAAGATAAAGTCCTTGCGCAGCAGCGGGACCTCCACAGCGGCGCGGACGGCACGCAGGTCGTCGAGCGAACCTTTGAAATGCACATCGGTAAGGACGGAGATCGCGGTGGCGCCGGCCGCGGCATACTCGCGCGCGACGATGGCCGGATCAAGTCCCGGCATGATGTCGCCTTTGCTCGGGGAGGCGCGCTTGATTTCCGCGATTATCGCGGGACGCCGCGCGCGCAGCGCCGCGACAAAATCGCGCGGTTTGGGCGCGCGCCCAGCCTCCGCGACGATCGCCATCGGCGACACAACCGCGCGTCGCGCGCGCACTTCGACCCGTTTGGCGGCGTAGATGTTGTCGAGAATCGAGCTCATTGTGTTCCGTTGCTGGCGCGGCGCAGCTTGTCGAGGACTTCCAGCGCGCGGCTCGTGGCGATAATTTCGCGCGCCGCATCTACTCCTTCTTTCAGCGACGCACTCTTGCCGCCGACGTAAATTGCAGCACCGCCGTTCAGCGCGAGCACATCTTGCGCCGGGCCCGCGCCGCCATCAAGCGCGTCGCGCAGCACCCGCACGGCGTCGTCGAGATTCTTCACGACCAACGCGCGATGGTCGCCGCGAGCGATTCCGAAGGTCAGCGGCGTGACTTCATATTCCGTCAGCTCGCCGTCGCGCAGTTCCGCAACCCGGGTCGAGCCGCTGATTGCGATTTCGTCGATTCCGTCGCCGCCATGCACGACCATCGCTCGCCGCGTCCCGAGCGCTTTGAGCGCGTTCGCCATCGGCCTGATCAAATTCTCCTCGGCGACGCCAAGCAGATGAAAGCGCGGCCGGGCCGGGTTGCCGAGCGAGCCCATCAAATTGAAGATGGTGCGGATTCGCAGCTCGCGACGGAGCGGCGCAATCTTTTTGAACGCGGGATGATAGGTCTGCGCGAAGATATGGCAGCATCCGGCGGCGTCGAGGCATCGTTTCAACCCTTGCGGATCGCAATCGATCTTCACCCCCATCGCTTCGAGCACGTCGGCGGTGCCGACTGTGCCGCTGATCGCGCGATTGCCGTGCTTGGCGACGGCGACGCCCGCCGCCGCCGCGATCAGCGCGGCGCCGGTCGAGATGTTGAAGGTGCTGGCGCCGTCGCCACCGGTTCCGCAGGTGTCGAGCACATTCCCGTCGCGAAGGTTGAGCGGACGCGCGCGCGCGAGCATCGCGCGCACTGCGCCTGCCAGCTCGTCAGCCTCGGCGCCCTTGATTTTCAGCGCGACCAGGAACGCGCCGACGACTGCGTCGGGCGCGCCGCCGTCCATGACCTCGCCGATCGCGAGTTCGGCCTCGGCGTCGGTGAGCGAGCGCCCGTCGATGAGCGCTTGGAGCGCGTCGTGGAGTTCGCTCATCGCGCGGTTCCGTTTTGGTTCAGGCTATCGAGAAAGTTTTGCAGCAGATGCTTGCCCTCGAAGGTCAGAATCGATTCGGGATGAAACTGCACGCCCTCGACTCATGCTGTTTGTGCCGCAGTCCCATGATTTCGTTTTCCGCGGTGCGGGCGCTGACTTCGAGCGTTGGCGGAATCGTCGCCGCGTCAACCAGCAGCGAATGATAGCGCATCGCGTCGAACGGGCTTGGGATGCCGGCGAAAATTGTTTTGCCGTCGTGAATTATCGGCGAGGTCTTGCCGTGCATCAGGCGATCCGCGCGCACGACCTTGCCGCCAAACGCCTCGCCGATACATTGCAGGCCCAGGCACACGCCGAGAATCGGAACTTCGCCCGCCATCTCGCGCAGCAGGGTCAGCGAGATTCCGGCTTCGGTGGGCGTGCACGGTCCGGGCGAGATTACGACGGCGCTGGGATGCAGCGCGCGGACGCCGGCGACGTCGATAGCGTCGTTGCGCTTGACCGTGACGTCGGCGCCGAGTTCGCCGAGGTACTGCACGATGTTGTAAGTGAACGAGTCGTAGTTGTCGATCATCAGGATTTTTTTATTGCCCGCCATCAACGTTACCTCTTGGCCGCGATTTCGAACTCGCGCGCGGCCTGGAGCGCGCGGACCATCGCGCGAGCCTTGTTGACCGACTCCTCGAACTCGGCGCCGGGGTCCGAATCGGCGACGACGCCCCCGCCGGCCTGGATATAAACGCGGTCCTTCTTGATGAGCAGTGTGCGCAGCGCGATCGCGGTGTCGGTGTTGCCGGTGTAGCTGAAATAGCCGACCGCGCCGGCGTAAACGCCGCGGCGGACCGACTCGAGCTCGTCGATAATTTCCATCGCGCGGATTTTCGGCGCGCCAGACACAGTGCCTTGCGGAAAGGTGGCAGCGAACGCGTCGAACGCGTCGCATCCCTCGCGCAGCACGCCGGTGACGTTCGATACTATGTGCATCACATGCGAGTAGCGTTCGACTACCATCAGCTCGGTCACTTTCACTGAGCCGATTTCGGAGACGCGGCCGACGTCGTTGCGGCCGAGGTCGACCAGCATCACGTGCTCGGCGCGCTCCTTGGGATCGGCGAGCAATTCCGTTTCGAGTTCGCGGTCCTCGGCTTCGGTCACGCCGCGCCGGCGAGTTCCCGCGATCGGCCGCAACGTGATCTCGCGACCCTCGACCCTGACCATCACCTCGGGCGAGGCGCCGACCAGGGTTTGATCGCCGAGGCGCAGGTAGAACATGTAGGGCGACGGGTTAATCGTGCGCAGGCTGCGGTAGATGTTGAACGGATGCGCGGTGAGCGGCGCCTCGAAGCGCTGCGACGGGACGACCTGGATGACGTCGCCGGCCGCAATATATTCCTTGGCGGCAGAAACCATCGCCATGTAACCCTCACGCGTTACGTTGGACGTTATAGACGAATCGTTGATCGCGACGTTGCTCGCGCCTTCGAGGAATGGCGGCACCGCGGAACGCTTGAGGCGCTCGATTATCTCGTCGATTTTGATGCGCGCGCTTTGATACGCCATTTTGGTCGAGGCAAATTCCTCGACAGGCACGTTGGCGATAATTTTGAGCGTCTGGCGGACGTTGTCGAAGCACAGCACCGTGTCGGTGAACATCAGGTGGAAATCGGGGATACCGAGATCGTCGGTGGCGGTTTCGGGAATCTTCTCGAAGCATCGCACGATATCGTACGCGAGAAATCCGACGGCGCCGCCGAAGAAGCGCGGCAGGTTGGGCAGCTCGGGCGAGCGGAAGCGCTTGACCTCGGCGCGCAACTCCTCGAAGGAGTTGGCGACGGAGCGCACCTCGACGCCGCGGCCGGGCCGGATGATGTCCATGCGGTTCTTGCGCGCGCGCATGACGAGCAGAGGATCGCTGCCGAGGAAGGTGTAGCGGCCCCATTTCTCGCCGCCGCGGACGCTTTCGAGCAGGAAGGCGTAGTCGCCGCGCGCGATTTTGAGGAAGGCGGAGACGGGAGTCTCGAGGTCGGCGGCGACTTCCTCGAAGACCGGGATGAGGTTGAATCCCTTGGCCGCCAGACGTTCGAATTCGTTTTCAGTGGGCTGTAACATCTCGTTTCCTCAGTTTCACTTTCGTTTCCGTCCGCGCAAAAAAGAAAAGGGCCGCAGGTTGTGCCTGCGGCCCTTTTGGGAAATCGGTTTTGCGATGAACTACAAAGCCGGCGCGCAGGCGGGTGCATCGAGGTGCCAACGCCACCATCCCGCGCAAACATTTCGGCTCGTGAGGTTCATCTTGAAGTTAATAATCCATGCGAGGCGAGGTGGTTGTCAACCGCCCTGCTCCGCCGGGTACTGGCGCCATTTGAGCCCCGCCAAACCTCAGTGGCGTCATCTGAAAATCTGAGTGGCGTGGTTTGGATCGATGCCCGGATCTGCGTCGGATACGCAACGCGCTGCGTTCCACTGATACCTCATAAGTTCTGCATATCCTATGTAGGCGCGCGGTGGTCCAGCGCGTCGCGAGTTTGCCTCAGTAGAAGATTGCCGATTTTTGAGTTCCGCGTTGCATTCCCCTTCAGTGTCGAAATGATCAACCGCTGAAAAAGACCACTTCGATATCGGCGCGGAACTGTCAAATCCCATATCACCTGGAGTTTTGCCGGTATGAGCGAGCGGCGGGATCATCAGATACCAGCCCACAAGCGCGAGCGTGGCTGCGTGTAGGGGTCTCATTCGCATTTCTCTAGTGGCGTCTTTTGGAAAGTGAAGTGGCTTAGTTTCTTTTGAGCGTAGTGTCCTAATTTGAAATTCTCTTTTGGAAAACCCGCCGAGCAAATGCAAGGGCTCTTTCAGCAGTACGCGGTGAAGGGCGGCTCGTTCCTGCGCGCTGGTTCATCATTCGCTCGCGTTCAGCCTGCTCTACGAGCACCCTCGGTTTAGGGCCGAGAATAAGCCCCAGTATCAACAGAAAATTAGCCAACAGCAGAATCACTAACCAAGGGGTTCTTGCGCAGCCGTCAGTGGCTAAAAACGTTGAACCCACCGATGCGTTCAACGAAAGGAAACTTGCTGCCACCAGCAAATAGAATTTTCTCCGACCGTATCGTATTCGCGTTCCCCGAAGCATTGGCTTTCGTGATGCTACCTGTAATGTCGAATGTTCTGGTTTGAAATCGCGTGTATCCTACTGGTTGTCCGGCTCGGCTTTCTCAGTAATCGGATCCGATTGCGAATTTGTTGGATTGATGGCTTCCCAGCAATGCGCTGTCGGCGCGAAAGCCACCATATCGCCGTTTTTGTCCGCGTCTACATACCAATCCCGCACGTACTTAGCCGCGCCTGATTCACATCGGGCTTTCGTCTTAAATTCCTTCTCACAACTGTGAGCTTCCAACTCCAGAGTTACTGCGCACTTTCCGGAACAGTCTTTGGCGACTTCCTTCTCTTCTAAGCACTTGGAACATTCTTTTGGCAACATCCTCCCAAACTAACACTTAGACACCAGACCACGACAGGACTCACATCCACAAAGTCGCTGACGCCATCCAATTGCGGCGGTACTTTACCTTCGACTTCGCGCACGTTTTCTGATTTGTCGACGAAGATCCCAATCGCCCAGAAAGGGGTCGGTGAGTTGGGCGGTCTTACCAATGTTGGCGTCATATATTGGACGTGCCGCACCTTTAGCACCCAGGCATTCGCGGCAATGGCAGCTTTCGCCTGGGGCCGTCCTTTCCAGACGTGCTCTGCTTGTTCTGATGGTGTGGAGGCGGGAGGTGCTTGAGCGTTAGTCGTTGTAGGAACGAACATGAGATACCAGCCCACAAGCGCGAGCGCGGCTGCGTGGCGTGGCTTCATACCGCCTTGTGGTGAGTAAGCTTCATGGCTTCTGATCTTCGGTTGAGGTTGCCGGAGCGTTCTGCATGCGCCGATTTATCTCCTCGGCGTAGAGCTCCAGGCGCCGCGCTTTGGCGATTTTGTAGCCTCGCTCGATCGAGAGTCCAGCCAGTGCGGCGAATCCGCCGCCGAGTGCGTGAAGGATGTGATTTCGCGAGAAGGTAAGTACGAACAATCCGATGCCGAGTAAGACCCAGTTCGCGACTCTTAGCGGAATCGATTGCGGTTGCATGACAGGCGGTTTACTGGAAAGGAATTGTCCGAGCAAGCGCGTGATTTCATCCAAAGTCGCGGACCGAGTGCCGTGAACTGCGGTTAAACGAGTTGGGGTGGGTGAGGTGTCGGGTGTGGTACCTCTCCCGGCGACACCGCTTCGCGGCTTTCGCCGACCTCCCCTCGGACAAGGGGAGGTTAGGAGAGGGTACAGACCGGTAGGATCGGTAACAGAATAGACCGGCAGGATGGGTAACAGATTGAATGTCACGGCAGGAGGACGAGGCGATGCCGTGGCGGGAGATCTGTTCGATGGACGAGAAGATACGATTGATGGCGGCGCTGTCGGCGGCAGAGGAAAGCGTGACCGAGTTGTGCGAGGAGTTCGGCATCAGCCGCAAGACCGCGTACAAGTGGTGGCGGCGCTACCTTGAGTTCGGCACCGAAGGACTGAAGGAACATTCGCACGCGCCGCAGGTAGTGCCATGGGCGATTAGCCAGGCCCAGGCGGAGGCAATCGTGGGATTGCGCCGGGCGCATCCGAGTTGGGGACCAAGGAAGTTGCGCGCCAAGCTTGAGCAATGCACGCCGGGTCAGAGCTGGCCGGCGCCGAGTACTATAGGAGAGTTGCTGCGCCGCCAACAACTCAGCCAGCCGCGCAAGCGACGGCGCAGCGCCCGACCTTCGCCGCAGCCATTGCGCTCGGCGCTTGGGCCTAACGACCTCTGGTGCACTGACTTCAAGGGCTGGTTCCGCACCGGTGACGGCGTGCGCTGCGATCCGTTGACCCTGACCGACGCCTACAGCCGCTACCTGTTGAGCGTCAAGGCGGTCAACCAAGCCGGCTATGCGGACTGCCGCAGCGAACTGGAGCGAGTGTTCCGGGAATACGGTCTGCCGCGCGCGATCCGCTCGGACAACGGTCCGCCGTTCGCATCGGTCGGAGTGACGGGACTTAGCCGGCTGGCGGTGTGGTGGTTAAAGCTGGGTATCATGCCGGAGCGAATCGAGCCGGGCAGGCCTGAGCAGAACGGGCGGCACGAGCGGATGCACAAAACGCTCAAGGCCGAATGCGCCGCTCCGCCTGAGGCCAACCGTGGCGCGCAGCAGAGTCGCTTCGATCAGTTCCGCGATGAGTTCAATCATCAGCGTCCGCATGAGGCGCTGGGCCAGACCCCGCCGGCGACCCACTACACGCCGTCTGAGCGCAGCTATCCGGCCCGGCTCGAGGATCCCGACTATCCGGCCGACTATCAGCCGCGCCGCGTACGCCACACGGGCGAGATCAAATGGCAGGGCGAGTTGGTGTTCCTGAGCGAACCCCTGGCCCATGAAGTAGTAGGAGTAGTTGAAACCGATGACGGAGACGCGGAGGTCTATTTTGGACCGATGATGCTCGGGCTCATCGATGGCGTCAGTTTGAAACTGCGCCGTCTGATGCCCGCCGGCAGTTCAACGGCCCGGCGAGAGGGGCAGCCCCCCTCGCGCTCCTCCCCCTCAAACTCAGAAAATCTGTTACCGATCATGCCGGTCTAAACTGTTACCGATCATCCCGGCCACTCAAAGTGGAAGCGTATCAGGACAAGAACGCCGTTCGTTGCTCACCAGCATGTGTGCGAAGTAGAGATTGGCCCGGCCTCCAGGTGCAGCGCAAGCTGCGTCTTTCCGATCCCGGGCTGAGAGCTGCTGCTTGAACTACGGCGCTGGCGGGGCTACCAATGGCTCAATTCGGGGGGTCAAAAAGGGAACTGCGGGTTAATGTGGGCGGTTGAAGCGCTGAGGCAATGGCACGACTTTTACACTCTGGTAGGAACGGCAGGGGCGACCTTGCTTGGCCTGCTGTTTGTTGCCGTTTCGCTCGGTGCGGGTTACTTGACCGAAGAGCATCAATTGGCGATCCGCACGTTCTATAGCCCGGTAGTTATCCATTTCACTAGCGTGTTCTTCGTGTCTGCAGTCGTGCTGTTTCCATGGCCTGAGGCTAAGTTCCTGGCCGCGCTGATTGGGGCGACCGCTTTGATCGGTGCGAGCATCTCGACCTACACCACAATCCAGATCGTGCGTACCAATATGACGAACTATATACAGGACTACTTAGCCTATGGCTTGTTACCCGGTGTCGCTTACCTAGTCCTGCTCGCGGCCGCCGTGTCGATCTACCTGGAAAAGGATTTTGGGCTGAATGCGCTGGCGGCGGCTCTTTTGCTGTTGGTGATCGTTAACATCCGCAACACCTGGGACCTCACGCTCACTCTGGTCCGTCGGCACCGTCGAAATGACTAGCGCCGCCGCGAGCATCTTTGCGGACACTGCTATTCGTTGAGCTGGTCGAGCAGGGTTTTGGCGTCTTTCAGGTCGGGGGTATCGAAGCCCTCGGCGAACCAGTTGTAGATTTTCGCGAGCATTGTGCGCGCTTGGTCGCGCTTCCCTTGCTTCGCTAGCAAGCGCGCGAGGCTGGTGGTGGCGCGCAGTTCAAATGAACGGGCTTGCCGGCTGGACGCATCATCGATCGCCGTGCGAAACAATCGCTCGGCCTCGCGATGATCGGCCGAATCGTCGATCTGAATCAGTTCGCCTTTTATGCGATAGAGTTCGCCGCGATAGAAACTCTCGCCACCATCGCGGCCCATTGCCAGTCCGAGGTCCACCGCTTCCAAACCCTCCTGGGTTCGACCTGCCTTTGCGAAAGCTGCGGCCAGCGCGCTGTAGAACTCTGACTGACCGAGCCTGCCACCGGTCGCGCTGTAGTCCGAGAGTCCCTGGAGAATGCAAGCGATACCCTCTTCGAGCTTTCCTTGCCCGGTGAGAGCGACACCTCGAACATATTTACCCAATGCAGCGCGTTCGACGAACCCGTGGGTCTCCGACAGCGTGATCGCTTCTTCCGCCAAAGATTGGGCGCTGCCTGGACTACCGGCCAGAAGATGCGCCCGGCCACACGCTATCAACGCGAACGCCAGGTCAGGGAGGCTCGACTGCGTCCGCGCGCGCTTCACAACTTCGCCAACTCCTACGCAGCATCGGTCCGGATAACCCAGAATTCCCTCAGCCAGCGCGCTTACCGCTCCTGCCAGCACGTCGGGCCTGCGTTCGTCCAGATACCAGCGTTTCTGCAAAGGTATGTCCTGTGCGAGCGCGAGCTCGAACTGCCTGCGGCAGGCAGCAAAGTCGCCGATGTAAAAGAGACAGAGGCCGAGGGCGGTTCGGGCACCCGCGAGCATCACCGCGTCGGACTGACTCTCGGCCACCGCCAATGCTTGTTCAGCGTATTCCCGAGCGGTTTGCAGCTCACCGCGCTGTGCATGGAAATGAAAAAGCTGCCAGAGCACCGGGAACACCTGAGACTGCTCTCCGAGGCGTTGTGACAGTTCGCGAGCCCGCAAAAGGCTGCGCTCTCTTTCAGGCGCGCCAATTCCCTTAACGGCTGCAGCGGCCGAACCGAGCAGGATCTGCAAGCAAGTTCCCGACGATCCCGTTCCGCTGTTTCGGGCAATTCGTCAAGCAGCTTGAGCGCGGTCATGTAGTGACGCTCCGCCTCGACCATCGCGCCGCACGCCGCCGCCCCCTCGCCCGCCAGATGGAGATATTTCACCGCCTGCCAGGTGTTGGCGCTATGCGCGTAGTGATACGCCAGTTCAGTTATATGGTCGTCGAGGCTGCCGGCAAATGCGGATCCCGACCCAGCGGCACAGATTCGCTCGATCGCTTCGGCGACCTCGAGATGCAGCCGCTGGCGTCGCGCCGCCGAGAGGCCGGCGAGCACCGCCTGGCGAATAAGCTCGTGAGAGAACTCAAACCGGACCTTGGGACTTTCCGCGACCGAGGAGATCACGCCCGCCTTTTCAGCTTCTTCGACTCGTTCCAGAATCGAGTCCGCATCGGCGTCGCTCGAGGCCTGAAGAATTTCAAAACTGAAGAAGCGTCCGATCACCGCCGCCGTCGCGAGCATCTTCTGGGTCGGGTCGCTGAGCCGCGCCAGTCGCCGCGCCACGACCAGCCTCACAGTCGGCGGCGCGTCCAGCTCGCCAATCTGGAGCTTCGAGCGAAACTGTCCCGACGAATCGTAAAGTCGATTTTCCTCTTCGAGATGGCGGAACAGCTCCTCGACGAAGAAGGGATTGCCTTCGGTCTCGGCGAATACCTCGCCAACCACCGCAGCAGGCGCCGACTTCCCGCTCAAGCTATCGAGCATCGCGGCCACTCCGTCGCGCGGCAAGCCTTTCAGCCTCACGCGAGTCGCGAGTCGGCCCCGCAGTAAATCTTCCAGCGCCTTCGCCAGCTCGTGGGTGACATTGACCTCGGCGTCGCGGTAGGTGCCGATCACCATCAGAGGCAGGTCGGAAAGCCGCTGCGTCAGATGATCGAGCAGCGACAAGGTCGAATCGTCGGCCCAGTGAAGGTCCTCGAGGATCATCAGAGTCGGTCGTTCCGAAGCGATTCGAGCAACGAAGTCGAAAAAGCAATTGAACAAATGGCGCCGCGCCTGAGCCGGCGGCAAATCAAGCGGCAGCGGAAGCTCCGGCAGGATATTCCTGAGTTTGGGGATCAAGCGCGCCAACTCCGATGCCTGCTTGCCGAGGGCGGCGCGCAGCACATCCGGATTTGATTCGCGATCGACAAAGTCTTCCAGGATTTCCACGAACGGCAGATAAGCGACGGCTTCGTCGTGCTCGGAGCAATGCCCGACCATGAGTCGCCATGCGCTTCGCGTCGGCCCGGCCGCAATCTCGTCCGCCATCCGTGTCTTGCCGACGCCGGGCTCGCCGGAAATCAGGAAGAGGCGCCCGTGCCGTGAAGCCGCCTCGTCGAGTCCGCTCAATAACGCAGCGAGCTCGCGATCGCGTCCCACCATCCCACCTGGGGGCCGAGCTCGAATTTGCTCCGCTCTACTTGTCTTCAGCGCGCGAATCTCCGCGACGAATCGATAGCCCTTAGCCGGCACGGTGGCCACGAATCGCGGCGAATCGGAGTCGTCGTGTAGTGCGTGGCGGATCTTCCGCACCGCAGTATTGATAGCGTTGTCGGTATCCAGGAAGACGCCTTTGCCCCACACGCGCTCCAGAATTTCCTCGCGCGTAACGAGCTGCCCGCGTCGGTCGGCAAGAATGAAGAGCACCTCGAGCGGGATGCGCTCCAGCTGCACGGGACGGCCCTTGCGCCGGAGCTGGTAAGCAGTCCGGTCAAGCTCGTAGTCCGAGAAACGGCAGATATCTATAGGCATTCGAACTCTTGAAAGAGGCCAATTCTAGTTGCATAGCGGACCACTGGCTAGCTGCATTTACTACACAACAAATGCAGGAAATATGCATTCCCTCTCCATTGTTGGCACGCCGTAATCCGCCGAAGATGCGCGAACGAATGAGAGTCATCCGAATCCGAAAAGGAGGCCTTTTGGTGATCGACTATGGGAGGAAACAGCAATGCGTCGACTATGGGAGGAAGCAGCAATGGGTAAGGTAACAACACTGATTGTGCTGGCTGGCGGGGTGTTTTTGGCAGCCGTGCCATGCGCGAGTGCGCAGGGAAATGGAAACTCGCCGGGCATCGCCCAAGTTGTGGCATTGGACGAATGCGATCCGACCACGTTCAACGCTGCACTGGGCGCTGACGAATGCAAGAACATTGCGAGTGGATTCAGCATCATGCTGGGCAATCTAGTTGCAGGAGCGGAGGCTGGAACCCCCGATCCGGGTTGGGATTACGAACCCGACACGCTGACGATCAAGCAGGGGACCGTCGTTTCCGCAGTCAACCAGGGCGGTGAGGTTCACACCTTTACCGAGGTGAAAGCATTCGGTAACGGATTCGTGCCGCCGCTAAACCCCGGCGGCGCGACGAGCGTCATTCCGGAATGCAGCGGCGGCTTTGGCAGCGTCGCTGTGGCCAAGACTCGCATTCTTCAGGGCAGCCATCTCGATATCACTGGCCTGTCAAAGGGAAAACATCTGTTCGAGTGCTGCATCCATCCCTGGATGCGGATGGAAGTGGACGTGAAGTGATTCGCCCGGGAGCATCTGCGGGCACCACCCCCGCTCGCGGGTGCTCCCAATCTTCCCTACTTCCGAAGAACTGCTCCGCGAGGAATCCATCCCTCTGCTCTCCTCGGTTTCGGCGGGAGCAGTTACGCGAACATTCTGACGCAATACATGCGCGGCGGATCGATGCCAGAAACCGCGTATGCGACGCTCGCGCCGGATCCGAGTTCTCCTCCCGCGCGCTCGCCTAAAGTCAGCACAATTGTAAATGAAGTGTGCCATGCCCTGGGCAACACTGCGCCCGATCCCAATGGTATATACCTGGTAGTGACGGGGAACTTTCCAAAGGGCGGCGGCTTCTGCGCGTGGGCATTCGTTCGGCACCTGCAACGGCGTCTCGATTCCGGTCGTGTATCTTCCGAACGTGACGGGCGTCAACGTTTGCGACATCGTGTCGGATCCGGCGAATCCTTTCATGAACGGCGAACAGTCGATGGCGAACGACGCAGCCCACGAACTGTCGGAGACGATCACCGATCCTTTCATCAGCGCATGGTACGATCAGTCGGGCGGTGAAGTCGGCGACAAATGCCAGACGCAGTTCGGCAGCCCGCTAACTCTCTCGGACGGGACCGAATGGTCGTTGCAGGAGGAGTGGTCCCGAACGACGCCCACGGCTGTATTCAGTCATTGCCCTGACACGAAAGCAGTTAAACTCCAAATTCGAACGGCTCGCCGAGCGCCTCTCTCACCTGGCATCGGATGCGATAGCCGAGTTGCTTCGCTAACCGCGTCGTGCCGCGCTCGACCGGGCCGGTGAAGAACGCCAGCTTATGCACAAGCCTGCGCCAGCGCTTGCAGTTAGTTCATTGCGCTGTCCCAATGCGCTTGATTTTGACGATTACAAACCTGAGCTGAAGGCCTGAGAATCCTACTTTTAGTATAAATCTACTACGAATGTATAATTTCGCTACATAATGAATGGTATCTATACTAACGGTCTATAAAGGCGGCTATTGACTCGTAAGGATAAGAAAACTAATCATAACTTGTCTGAACAAGATTAATTTAATGTAGATATTATAAAAAGCTACATACATCAATTAATCTTATCACGAGATGCGCAGGCCGTCGTGATAGCCAAAAAAATCGACTTTTGCTTTTGCTTCGACTTTTTAGAAATTTCGCGAATAGTGACCGTTTCTAAAGGTTTATTTGGTCCGATAGGAGAAATGATATGAAAAGGCTGATTATCGTTGCGATGGGCATCTGTTTCCTGGCTTACGCGCCAGTTGCGCGAGCAAGCTGGTTCTACCTCACCGAGGGTGCGGACGCCGACGCGGACGGTGACAACCCGCTGGCGGTCTCACGCACCTATTCAACGCAAGCGGCTTGCAACGCGAAAGCGGCGGCCGCAGCCGGCGTCGTACAGGGTTGCGTGGCAAGCTGCGATCCGGCGAATCCCGCCAACCAATGGTTCCTCGAGCAGGCGGGCGACAACGATTCTGACGGGCCGAGGGGCTATCGGGGGATGGGTCCGTACGGCTTCCAGGCCGACTGCAACGCAGGGATTGCCGACGCGGATGGCGCGGGGATGACGAACATATTGGCGGCGTGCACGCTGGTTACCTCGAGAAAACCCACGGCCTGCAAGTAGGGTGCGCGAAACAAGCAGGCAGTTTCCCAACTCCCTCTGACTCGGACAAGGGGAGATTAGGAAAGTGCCGGCGACTGTTTTGCGGTGCCCACCACCCCCAGGGTGAAATTCAGGGTGGTGAAATAGGGAACGAACAGGCCGGCGGATTCTGTGAGATTGAAGTAGCGCGAGACGCGTTTGACCATCAGGCGGTCGTCGAAACCGCGGTGCTCGTGGCGTGGGATCTGGTCGGTTCTGCTTAGGGCGCCGTTCAGCAGGTCGTGCCATGCGAGGCGATCGCCGTACATTCCGAAGATACGGTAGCCGAGCTGCTTCGCTAGCAGCATCGCGCCGCGCTCGACCGGGATGGTGAAGAACACCGGTCCGCGTACGACCTGGGCCAGCGCTTGCAAGTAGCCGTCGACCAGTTCGTCGGGAAGGTGCTCGAGGGTTTCCATGCAGATACCGACGTCGAAAGTTGTCGAACGGTCGATGTCCGATGGAGCTGCCGATTTCACGATCGCGACTTCGGGGCGTGCGGCCCATCGCGCATGGACCCGGTCCAAGATGTCGGCGTCGGCCTCGTATCCAACGTACCGATTGACTGCGATGCCGCTGCGCTCGAGGTACGTGATGGTCTTGGCGTCGTAGCATCCGATCTCGATTATATCGGCGCGGCGTATGTGCAGGCGGCTCAATCTGTCGATGAGCCACCAGAAGCGGCGCTCATGCAGAAAGCGGCGCGCGCGATTGCCGTTGAAGAGGCGATCGTTGTAGGTGTCAGGCATTAGTAGGACGAAAAATTTATTTCGTCGAATCTTTTTGACGGACGTCGATTTTATTTGACGGAATAAATTCCGTCCTACTGACGAAATAAATTCGTTAGTGCGAGGTCGTGTAAGCCTGCTTGTATTTGTCGTGCAGTTCGGTTTCCGCGGCGGTCGCTTCTTCGGCGCTGGCGTAGGGTCCGACGCGCACGCGGTACCAGGTCTGCCCGTTGAGCGCGGTTTTGACCTCCTGCGCGTTGTAGCCAAGCTCCCTCAGGCGCGAGACCATCTCGTCCGCCCCGCTTTTGTCCATCACGGCTTCGATTTGGATGTTGTATGGCTTCGCGCCCGGCGGAAGATGCGGCGGTGCGGCCGGAGCCGAACTGGTTTCGGAATCTTCGTCGGTGTCTTCATCTTCAGTCATCGGACGAGCAACCGCAGGTGCCGGCGGCGGTTTCACCCGCGCGACTGTGGCCGGTGACGTACGCGCCGCGGGATGACTCTCGCCGATCGCGGGCTCAGGCGGTTTTATCGGAACAGGCCGGGGAACGGGCGCGGCAGCAACCGCCGGCGATGCTTCGGCCGCGGGCGACATCTCGGATAACGGCGCCGGATTTTCCGGCGGATTCGGCAGCGGATAGGTGGACGAGATTTGACTCATATCAGGCTGGCTCTGACGGGCCATCTCGTAGCCCGCGACCAGACCGAGCGCGAAGACCGCGCCCGACAGACCGATCAGTCCGAATAAAATTAAAATGCCGCCGCCGGCCCTGATTTCGAATCGCATCAGCTCACATCCGTTCCGGAGCGCTCACCCCGAGCAACTCGAGACCGCCCGCAAGAGCATCCTTGAGAATCCCCGCCATGTACATCCGCGCCAAACTGAGTTCGCGATCCGGTCCGATTATACGATTCGCGGGCTTGTTGTAGTAGCGATGGAAGTCGCCGGCCAGGTCGAGCAGGTAGAACGGAATCCGATGGGGCTCGAGCGCCTCGACCGCCGCGGACATCACGTCGGGGAGTCCAATCGCGCGCTTGGCGAGATCCAGTTCCTCGGGGCCGAGCAGGTTGAGATCGATCGATGAAGTGTCCGCGGGCAGGGTCAAATCTTTCGCTGCGCCCTCGCGGAAAATACTTGCGAGGCGGGCGTGCGCATACTGGACGTAGAAGACCGGATTTTCGGGCGCTTGCTTCTTGGCGAGCTCGAGATCGAAATCGAGCTGGCTGTCGGACTTGCGGAACAGGAAAAAAAATCGCACCACGTCGGCGCCGACCTCGTCGATCAGCTCGTCGAGCGTGACGTAAGTCGCCTTGCGCGTGGACATTTTGACTTTTTCACCGGCCCGCGTGAGGGTCACGAACTGGTAGATGATCGCGCGGATTGGTGTGACGTCGTAGCCGAGCGCCTTGACCGCGGCGACGACCTCCTGATGCTCGGCGATATGATCGGCGCCGAAGATGCCGACGATCAGATCGAAACCGCGCTTCAGCTTTTCGATGTGGTAGGCGATGTCGGGCGTGCGATAAGTAGGCTGTCTATCAGGGCCGGAGCGCACGAGGACCGCATCTTTCGGGAGTCCCAACGGCTCACCGCGCAGGTAGATTGCGCCATCCTGCTCGAAGGTGAGGCCCTTGTCGTGCAGAGCCTTGAGAACCTCGTCAACCTTTCCGGAGTTGAAGAGATCGAGCTCGTTGCTGAAGACATCGAAGCGGATTCCGAGACGCGTGCAGGTCTGGTTGATGTCGGCGAAGATGGCTTTCACAGCCACTGAGCGGAAGATCTCGAGGTCGGTAACGGATATGAGCGAATCGGCGCGATCGGCTTTCAGCGCGCGCGCGATGTCGATGATGTACTCGCCCTGGTAACCCTCGGGGGGCATGGTGGCGTCGATGCCGTGCGCTTGCAGATAGCGCACGCGGACCGACTCGCCGAGCAATTTCATCTGGCGGCCACCGTCGTTGAAATAGTATTCGCGCGTTACGTCGAAGCCGGCCGCCTCATACAGTCGCGCAATCGTGTCGCCGAGTACGGCGTTGCGGCCATGGCCGACCGTCACGGGTCCAGTGGGATTCGCGGAGAGAAACTCGACTTGAACCTTTCTGCCGGCGCCCGGACGCAAATCCCATCCACGTGGCTTCCAGAAGGCGCGGCCGGCGCTCGCGGCGCGGCGAATCTCGGAATGCCAGTACGCCGGCGCCATTTTGAAATTGATGAAGCCAGGGCCGGCGACCGAGACTTCGCTCACCTCGGCGGGCAGCGTGACGTTCGATTCGATTATTTCGGCGATCGCGCGCGGCGCTTTGCGCTCGGGCTTGGCGAGCGTCAGCGCGACGTTCGACGCAACGTCGCCGTGCGCGGAATCGCGCGGCGCTTCGATTCCGATCGACGGGATTTCGGAAGTCAACTGACCGGCGGCGCGCGCCCGCCCGATTGCGTCGCGAAGGATGGAGACGATCAGTTCTTTCATCGAAGTGGAGCCGTGCGCGTACCGCAATCGTGTCAGATAGACGGCGCAATGTTAAGGCGGGTTGACGCTCGTGGCTGCGCGATGCGAACTTTGATGGCGAGATTTACGGGGGTTATTCACAATGGAACTCGGACTTGGCGGCAAAGCGGCAATCGTCACCGGCGGCAGCAAGGGAATCGGGCGCGCGACTGCAATCGGCTTCGCATCGGAAGGCGCGTCGGTGCTGGTATGCGCGCGCGGTCGCGAGGCGCTGGATGAAACCGTAAAGCTGGCGCGTGGACGGGACGGCGCGCGGGTCGAGGCGATTCAGGCGGACCTCAATCGCCCTGAAGACGTGAAGCGGGTGGTCGCGCGATGCGTCGAGGCGTTCGGCAAAATCGATATCCTGGTAAACAATGCGGGCAGCGCGCGGCCCGGCGATTTTCAGAAGCTGACCGATGACGAATGGCTCGAAGACTGGAATCTCAAATTCTTCGGCTACGTGCGGATGGCGCGCGAAGTCCTGCCGCAAATGCAACGGCAGGGTCATGGCGTCGTCGTGAACGTGATCGGCACCGGCGGTCTGATTCCAACTGGCGGATATATGATCGGCGGTTCGGCGAATGCAGCGCTCAACCATTTTACCAAGGCGCTCGCGAACGAGGGCTCGAAGCATCACGTGCGCGTCGTCGGTGTGAATCCCGGGCCGATATTCACCGACCGGCTGCGTCTGTTCACCGAGCGGCGCGCACAAGGGCGCGACATGGATGAAGTGCTGAAGCGGATGACGCCGCTCGGCCGTCCCGGCAAGGCGGAGGAAGTCGCGGACTTGGTGATGTTCCTCGCGTCGGAGCGGGCGGCGTTCATTCACGGCGCGAATATCACGATCGACGGCGGCGCGAATCCGGGGCTGATTGGGTAGGTCACGTCATTTAATGTGACTTTTTTCTGGTCCAGGTGGGGTCACTGTTCAGGGTTGGGTAGCCGGAGCCTAGTTGGATCAGGACGCCGTGGGATGAGCGCGGGGAGATGAAGGACTCGAAGCTGGTCGGCGACCATTCGTGCTCATCGACGATGCGCACGCCCTGCTCTTTCAGCGCGGCGCTCTTTTGCTTGCAGTCCGGAACGTTGAACGTCAGATGATGCATCCCTTCGCCGCGCTTTTCGAGAAATTTGTGCAGGAACGAATTCGCGCCCAACGGCTCCAGGAGCTCGATTGAGAGCCCGTTGAGGTCGAACGCGGCGAGCGTGAAGCCGGCCGCTTCGTTGGCGGCTTCGAAAACAAAAGTGGCTCCGAGAACGCCTTCGAAAAACTTGCGCGCCTCGGCGACGCTCTTGACCGCGATTCCGATGTGATCGAGTTTGCCGATTGGTGGATTTGCCATCGCTCACTATCTCCAAATCGATTGACGTGATGTCGAATATGATCGAATAGAGATAGCTATGCCAGCGACGCCGTGGAAAATACCGCCGATCGTTAAAGCGTACGAAGCGCTTGGCGCGATTGGCGATGGGCGCGTGCGAATCGAAGACGAGCGCCGCGCGACGGTCACGTCGTCGGACGGGTCGAAGACTTACGAAGTCGAGACGTCGGCGGACGGGCATGAGATTGCTTCTAACGACAACGCGTCGTACTGGCAGGGCTACGTCGGTTATCCGGCGATCGCGGCGCTGATCGCGCGCGGATTTTATCGTCCGCCGGCGAACGTCACCGACGCGCTTGCCGGGGTGCCGTGGAAGGAACTCAATCGCAAATACAAGAACGACTGGGCGAAGACGATTGCGGACGTCGAGAAGGAACTCGAGCAGGCCGGGCACGATCCCGATGCGGTGCGATCGGAAGCTGAGGCGGTACTGGCTTTTCTGCGGGCGCTGAAACCAGTGCGCGGCAAGCGCACTCTCCCACCGGCGGAAAAGCGCGCAATCAAGCTTCGCTAGCCGATTAGCTGCAGGTGCCGGTCACCGACACGTTGTACGATTGCACGATAAAGAAATCGCGGACGCTGAGTTCGGTCGTCACGCCTGACACTTTGCCGGTGGCGCAGTTGCTGAGCAGGTTCGCGAGCGCGGTCTGCGTGAGTCCTTGCGGGGCGACCAGGTGAAAGTAGCCGAGATCGCTGGCGTTGGCGGTGATGGGATTGCCGGCACCGGAGCGATCGGCGATTGCGCTCGATTGAACGAAGACGCATCCGCAGGAAAGCGCGCATCCACCGAGCAATGCGGCGAGAAGAATCGAATTGAGGCGTTTCATCATTCGCGATGCTAATTCGCGTCGTGAATTAGTGTCAATCGCACTATTGCGCGATCGGCCGAGGTGCTAGCGTGGCGTAATTCGCAGCGGGACGGGGGCTTCGATGGCGGACGCGGCTGGCGGCTCGATCACACCTTTCTTCACGATATGGACTGAACCGCGCGCGACCATTCGGCGCATCGTCGATACCGATCCGACCCGCCACGTAATCGCGCTCGCGGCTATCGGCCCGGCGATCAACGCGCTCGCGGGTCAGTGGTCGAAGGCGATGGACAGTACCGCCAACCTCTCAGTGCTGTGGCCGTTGTGGGTCGCCTTCAACGTCGCATTTCAAGCCGTACTGGGAGTCGTCTTTCTGTACATCGGCGCCGTGGTTTTAACCTGGTCGGGAGGCTTGCTGGGCGGTGTCGCGAGCCGCGTCGAAATGCGCGCCGCGATGGCATGGTCGCAGATACCGGGAATCGCCGCGGAGATCGTCCTGCTGATCGCCGTCCTGACCGGCATGCCGGTGCCGCAGGCGATGGGCGGCGCATCGCCTCACATCGATCCCGCGTTTTATAAAATCCTGGCTCATCGAAGTGGTGCTGGCGCTCTGGGGAGGAATCGTCGGGCTGTACTGTATCGCCGAGGTGCATCGATTCTCGGCGTGGCGGGCGTTTTGCACGACTTTGATTCCGGCGCTGCTTGTGATGGTCGTCCTCGCACTCATCTTCTTTGTAGTTTACGCCATCGTCGGGCATCACTGATCGATCAGTCCACGTGGAGCCGCGCACTGAGGCGCGAGAAGCGAAGACGCTCGTCCTGATTGCGCACGGCCTGCTGCAGCGCGCTCTTGGTCCCGACCAGCACGCAGACGCGCTCGGCGCGCGTGATCGCGGTGTAGAGCAGGTTGCGGCGCAGCATCAGGTAGTGACTCGAATGTATCGGCATCACGATCGCGGGATACTGGCTGCCCTGGCTCTTGTGCACCGAGATCGCGTAGGCGAGCGCCAGCTCGTCGAGTTCGGACAGATCGTACTCGGCGTGCGTCTCTTCGAACGCGACGCTCACGCGCGCTTTTTCAGTATTGATTCCGAGTATCCGGCCGATCGATCCGTTGAAGACGGCCTTGTCGTAATTGTTGCGCAACTGGATTACGCGATCCCCCTCTCGAAACGTCCGATCGCCGGAGCGGAGTTCACGTCCCGCGGGGTTCAGCAGGGCTTGCAGTTCGCGATTTAGAGTGTGGGTGCCGAGCGGACCGCGATTCATCGGCGTCAGCACCTGGATTTCGCGCGGGTCGGTAATTCCGAAGCGTCCGATCAGCCGCTGCTGAACGAGTTGCTTGATCGTCGCGAGCACGTCTTCGGCGGCGTTGCGCTCGAAGAAAAAAAAGTCGCCTTCGGCGTCGTTGGATAGTTGCGGAAACTCGCCGCGATTCAAGCGATGCGCGTTGGCGACGATCAGCGAGCGGCGCGCCTGGCGATAGACTTCCTTCAACTGCACGACCGGCACAAAGTCGGACGCGATGACGTCCTTGAGCACGCTGCCCGGGCCTACTGACGGAAGTTGATCGCGATCGCCGACCAGCAGCAGCGAGCAGTTCGGCATCAGCGCCGAGAGCAGGCTGGAGGCGAGCTCGACGTCCATCATCGAGGCCTCGTCGATGATCAGATAGTTGGTGCGGAGCGGAAAATTCTTGCCGCGGATGAAGCCGCCGCTCTGCGGATCGTATTCGAGTAGCCGATGGATGGTTTTCGCGTCGCGGCCCGAGGCCTCCTGGAGCCGTCGAGCGGCGCGTCCGGTCGGCGCGGCCAAAGTCGGCTTCAAACCGACGTCGGCGAGCGCGACCAGCAGCGAACGCAACAGAGTCGTCTTGCCGGTGCCGGGACCGCCGGTGATTACAGTGACTCGGCTGGCGAGACTGCATCGCAGCGCGCTCTTTTGCTCGGCGGAAAGCTCGAGCTCGGACGATTTGATCGCGGCCGCGACCGCGCGATCGATCAGATCCTTGTTCATCGCGCGGCCTGCGTTCAGTTCCCGGATTCGGGTGGCGACGTTCACTTCTGCCTCGTGCAGGCGAGCGAGGTAAATCGCGATATGATCGTCTGCATCTTCGGCAATCACTTCACCGCTGGCGGCGAGCTCGTTGACGGCGTCGTGCGCGAGGTCGGAGTCCATCTCGAGCGCGGTGCGGAACTGGCCTTCGAGATACTCGAACGGCGAATAGACGTGGCCCTCGTCGGACATGCGCTCGAGGATGTAGAGGACGGCGGCGCGCGCGCGTTGGATCGAGTTGCGCGGGATGCCGAGTTTCTCGGCGATCGCGTCGGCGGTGCGAAATCCGATTCCGTGAATCGTGCGCGCGAGCACGTATGGATCGCGCTGCACAACGTCGAGCGCTTCCTTGCCGTAGAACTTGTGGATGCGCCGCGCGTGCGAGGCCGCGAGCCCGTGGCCGCGCAGAAATACGGTCAGTTCGCGCAGTCCCGACGCGTCGCGCCACGCTGTCGCGATAAGTCGCGCGACGGCTGCGCTGATGCCGGAGACTTCGCGCATGCGCTCGGGAGCGTTATCCAGTACCTCGCCGAGTGTATCGCCGAAATGCTCCGCGATTCGGCGCGCGAGCCGCGGACCGATGCCTTTTATTTCTGACGCGAGGTAGCGTTCGATCGCGACGGCGCCCGCGGGGCGCAGCGTTTCGAAATCGATGACGTGAAATTGTTCACCGAAGCGTGGATGCTTCTCGAAGCCGCCGAGCGCGCGAATGGTCGAGCCAACTTCCAAGCCGGCGAGGTTGCCGACGACCGTGACGCGGCGAGAGTCGCGATGCTCTTGCGGCACGACCACGACCGCGACCGAGTAGCCGGTCTTGTCGTTGACGAACAGGATCTGATCGAGGGTGCCCTCGAGAGTCTCGGTCGCTGTCTGCGCTTGTGCCACGAACAGAGGATTACGCGCGCCGCGCGCCGCGTCCAGTTGGCGTGATGCGCGCATCAACAGGCACGACACGCAGCATGAGTCGGCTGCACCCTCACCTACCCGCGGCCTCGCCGCGGGCCTCCTCTCCCGTAAAGTAACGGGCGAGGTATCGGATCAAACCTTGATGTGTTCCCATTTGCCGGTTTGGAAACGGTACACCTTTACCGTTGAGCGGACGACGTAGTCGGCTAGCAGGGACCACCAGATGTAGTTGATGCTGCCGCCGTGGTACCAAATCAGGATTGTTAAGAACAGACGCATGCCGTAAAAGCCGGCGAGCGAGCCGTAGAGCGGGAATTGTGAGTCGCCTGCGCCGCGCAGCGCGCCGGTGATGGTCCAGTCGATTGCCATCAGCGGTTGTGCGGCGGCGAGTGCGTACATGAACTGGACTGTGTATGCGATGACGGTCTTGTCGTCGATGAAGAGCGCCGCGATGCCGTGGGCGAAGACGATGAAGACCAGGCCCATCGCGGTCATCAGTACGATCGACATACGGGTCGATTCCCATCCGGCTTTGCGCGAAAAATTCGGATCGCCCGCGCCGAGGCCCTGGCCAACCAGCGTCGCGGACGCGGCCGAGAATCCGAAGCCGGGCAGGAATGAGAGCGCGAGGATGCGCACGCCGATGAAGTAGGCAGCGATTTCCTTCGCGCCGTAGCGCGCGACGAATCCGACGTAGGCGACGAAGCCGAACTGGATCAGCAACTGCTCGATGGCGGCGGGATTGCCGACGCTTAAGATTCGCCGGCCGAGGCTGAAGTCGGGCCACAGTCCCTGCCATTTGAAATTCAGCACCATCCCGGGGATCGACAACGCGTAGAAAAATAAAATTCCGCCGATTGCGATTGCGAGCAGGGTCGCGACTGCCGAGCCATCAACCCCGAGTGCGGGAAATCCGAACTTGCCGAAGATCAGCGCGTAGTTGAAGAAGATCGCGAGCACATCGATGATGCCGCCGATCCATAGCGGCGTGCGCGTGTCGCCGGCGCCGCGCAACGCAGATGCGCACATCAGGAAGATGCCCTGGAACGGTTCGGAGAGCATCACGACCTGCAGGTATCGCGCGCCCATATCGGCCATCTGGCCGTGGACTTGGAACAATCCCATCAGCGGGCGCGCGAAAATGATTACCGGGATGGCGATGATGGTCGATACCAGCACGCCGAAGACCACCGACTGCTTCAGCACGTCCTCGGCGCTGTCGCGATCGTTGGCGCCGATGTAGCGGGCGACCAGCGCGACGGTGCCGGTGCCGACCGCCGCGATTCCGGCGCGCACCGCACCGAGGATTTGCGTCGCGAGTCCGACCGCGCCGACCGCGTCCGCACCAAGCCGTCCCACCATCAGCATTGAGGAGAGGCCGAGGATCGAATCGAGGCCGAAGGACAGAATTACCGGCCACGCCAGCGCCCATACTTCGAAACGCATGCGCGAGATCGGCGGCAGAGTCATCGCGACGCGATCGGGCGCTCCGACTTCGGGAACTGCTTCGAGAAACTCGGACATGATTCTGATCAGTTACGCCAGCAGCGGGCGTGCTAGTCAATGGATTGGTCTCGAGCGCGAGCGAACAGATGAAGATCGCGGGCGCGAAATCCGCTATATCTCGCGCGGTGGCAGACAACAGAAATCGCGATGGCCGATAGCAAGTCGCGCCGGCCGATTGAGATCTTCGCAGCGATTTTCGTCGCCGCCGGTTTCATCTATTCGTTTCATCTTGGGACCGACGCGCTCGGCGCGAGCGAGGCATACAGCGCGTGGGCGGCATCGAAGGGAGTCGGCGCGATCGTCCGGACGCCGGTGCTGCACGATCCCGGCAAGCAGGTTTTTTACTACTTAGTACTTCACTATTACTCGCTGATATTCGGGCTGAGCGAAATATCGCTGCGATCGCTCTCGGTGATCTTTTCGATGACGACGCTCGCGCTGGTGTACGCGATCGGCCTCGAGATGTTCGACGACAATACTGCGTTGGCAGCGTCCGCGATGTGGGCATTCAACCCGCTGGCAGTGGCTTTTGCGCACACGGCGCGAATGTATTCGATGCTGATAGCGCTCGCGCTCGCGGAACTCCTGACGCTGTGGCGAGTGCGGAATCGTCCGAGTGCGGGTAGCGCAGTCTTATGCGGCGTGGTCGGTGCCGCGCTGATCTACACGCATCTCGGCGGCATCCTGTTCATCGGGGTGGGAGTCGCAATGCTCATCCGCGACTACCTGGATGGAAATAGAAATCAGATGGCGTGGCTGGCGATCGCAATAACGCTGGTGCTGTTCGTGCCGTATGCGCCGATTGCGCGCGCGCAGAGCGAGACGCTGATCGCGGGTCATTGGCTCGATTGGATCGGAACGGGATATGAGTATCCACTAGCTATTAAAGTAGTAATCGCGATCGGTGCGGCCGCGGTAGCGCTATGGTTTGTTGTGGGTAGGATCGGCGGATCGGATCGCGACGACCAGTTGGTGTGGCTAGGCGCATGGACGACCCTGCCGGGACTCATGCTGGGCGCGGGATCAATCGTGATTCGCCCGATGTTCAACCTGCGCTACGTTGCGCCATCAACAGCGACGCTCGCGTTGTTGGTGGCGGCAGGGTTGGCGCGGGCCAGCGTATACTGGCGCAATTTGCTGCTGGCAGGCTTCACGCTCGCATGTTTGATCGTGCTGCCGTTTGACCGACCCGCGCCGCAGCCGTGGCGCGAGATGGCGGCGCGAGTGGCGCAAGCTGGTGCATCCGATCCGGTGTTTTTCGAATCCGGGTTTGTTGCGACTGGAAATGCGCCGAGCGTCGCCAATGGAGGATTTCCATTTGGCTATTACTCAGTTCCGTTCGATTACTACTCCAGAGGAAGTAATCCGCGAATAGCTATTCCGGGATTTGATAGTGCGGCGGCGCGAATGACTATTGAGGAGCGAGTGTTGGCGGCTGGCGGAGGATGGCTGGTTAGTTGGAAGGATCGCGATGCGGTGAGTTCGGAACTTCCGGATGCGAAGAGGTTTAGTGTGGTCGAGAGATATCGGGGCGAGCATCTGGCGTTTTATAGGATCACGCCGGTTGGGAAATGATGCTGTGATGGAGTCGCAGAACCCGCACCGCTGGCCGCGATACGGCCAGCCGCCTCTCCCGTGAAGTAACGGGCGAGGTAAGAATAAAATTACGCGGCTTGGGAGGTTTGGGGGATTGCCATTGAGCCGGCGCCTACACGGATTGGGAGGATTACCAAACTGTAGCCGTAGAGCTGGAGCCAGTTCTGGAGTTCGACCGAGGTGTGATTGTGCAGGAAGCGGCCGATGAAGCCTTCGATTTCGTCGGAGAAGATGAGCTTGCCGGCGAAGAACACGACGTGCGGGAATTCGTGCGCGACTTCCAGGCATAGCCGGCGCAGCTCGACGACGACGTCGGGCGCGAGTCCGGCGCGAAGTTCAGGATGAAGGCCCAAGTCGGCGGCGAACTGGCAGTATTCATTTAAATCTTCGGTCATACGCGTCTCGAGCTCGTGAACTTCCTCGGGACCCTTCAGCAGCGCCGCATCGACTTCGCCGACTCCGATGAAGACCACGTTGCGGAATTCGTCCTTGAACAATTGTGTGACTGCGATCAGCGTCGCCAGCCCGAGACCGTTGTAGCCGCTGACGAGGATGGCCGCGGTCGGCGCGTTCGGATCGCGCTTGGCGGGCTCGCGTTTCTTGACCGCGTAGAGTTTCGGCAGGATGTCGGCCTCGAGCTGCTCGATTGCCTTCGAGACCCGCTCGTAATGCCGCCGCACGGTGTAACACAGCAAAATCAGCCCGCCGGTGATGACGACAGTCACCCATCCGCCGTCGTGGAACTTCAACGTCAGCGTGATCATCAGGATGGTCGCGGTGAAGAAAGTGCCGACGCCGTTGATCAACAGCTTGCGGAGCCATCGCTTTTCGTTTTTGCGCTCGATCCACCAATGCGTCGTCATCCCGAGTTGCGAGAGGGTGAAGGTCACGAAGACGTTGATCGCATAGAGGACGACCAGCAGATCAACTTTCGCTTCGGTGCCGATTAGAAGCAAAATGGCTGCGAGGCCGATCGTGATGACGCCGTCCTGTGTCACCAGGCGCGCGCTCAAGTTTGCGAAGCGTCGCGGTAGCCATCGATCAGTCGCCATCGTGGCGAGCACGCGCGGTCCGTCCACGAAGCCGGTCTGCGCGGCGACGAACAGCAGCGCGCCTTCGGTCAGAAGCGTGAAGGTGATTATCTCGGGACCAATGTGCAGCCCAAAAATCTGCCAGTTGGTCGCGAGCTTCTCGAACATGACGGCGTTGAGAGTCTTGCCCGCCTCGGCCTCGACGTTGAGCAGAAGGTAGCTGAGCAGGATTCCGCCCGCGACGAATGCGAGCGACAGCGCCATGTATATCATCGTGCGCTTGCCGGTCTCGGCGCGCGGCTCGCGCAAAATCGGCAGACCATTGCTGACCGCCTCGATTCCGGTGTAAGTGCCGCCGCCGAGGCTGTAGGCGCGGAAGAAAATCACCGCGAGCGCGAGCATCCCGATGCTATGCGAGCTGGCGTGGACCTCGCGCACGGCGTGACCGACGATTGACGGCAGTTCCGGCGCGCGGCTGAGAATCGCGTAGCCGACCAGCCACGCATGCATGATGATGAAGGCGATGAAGATTGGCAGCAGCGAGAGCACCGATTCCTTCACCCCGCGCAGATTCATCAGGACCATCAACACCACGACGATGAGGCACAGCCAGAACTTGTATGGCAGCCAAGCGACCGGGAGGAAGCTGAAGATTGCGTCGGCGCCGCTCGCGATTGAGATCGCGATGGTCAATACGTAGTCAACCACCAGCGCCGATCCGGAAACCAGGCCGAAATATTTGCCGAGCAGTTTGGTCGCGACCAGGTAACCGCCGCCGCCGGTCGGGAACAGGTCGATGGTCTGCGAATACGACGCCGAGATGATGAAGACGGTCAGCGCCATCAGCATCGCGAGGAATACGGCGAGGTACTGATGATGGCCGAGCGCGAGGAAGGCCTCTTCGGGGCCGTAGCATGATGAGCTGAGGCCGTCGGAGCCGAGCCCGACCCACGCCAGGAACGCGACCAGCGAGAGGCTATGGAAAATTTCGGGATCGCGAACGTCGCGCGCCGGTCCGATCAGAACGTCGCTGAGCGTGCGTTTGCCCGATTTCGCCGCGCTCGAGCTTGTGGTCTTGGAACCGTTGGTCGGTGATGTCATTCGAGCCTGTAAACAGTCATTAACAATGCAGTTTGCAAATGTACGGGAAAGTCAGACCCTGCGCAAAGCAAGGTTTAGCGTTTCAGACGGTGTATGCGGCGCGCGGCAATCCGAGCTGATAGCGGGTCGCATCGATCAGGTTCTGCATCAGCGCGACGACCGTCATCGGACCGGTGCCTCCCGGATTTAGGGTGAGCCAGCCCGCAACGTTTTTCACCGCCTCGAAATCAACGTCGCCGACGAACTTACCGGGGCCGACGCGGCGGAAGCCGACGTCAATTACGCACGCGCTAGGCTTCACCATATCGGCAGTGATCAGGAATGGGCGGCCGGTATCGGCGCCGACGCACGGGATGAGAATATCGGCCTCGCGGCAAATCGCAGCGAGGTCGCGAGTGTGGCGATGGCACCACGTGATGGTCGCGTTGCGCAGGCGTCCGCCGAGAATCAATGCGGTCGGCTTGCCGGCGATATCGCTGCGTCCGATGATCGTTGCGCGCGCACCATCGACCGGCACCTGGTAATGGTCGAGCAGGGTCAGCACACCGCGCGGAGTGCATGGGACGAAGCGCCCCCACTCGCCGCGATAGAATCCGCCGACGCTGGCCGAGCTGACGGCGTCGAGATCTTTCTCAGGCGCGATCGCGTCGAACAGGCGGAAGCGATCGACCGAATCGGGGATCGGCAACTGCAGCAGGATCGCGTTGACGAGCGGGTCAGCATTGAGCCCATCAATCACGCTTAGCAACGACTCGGTGGTCGCCTCCGCCGACGTCATCCGGACTGTGCGGCTTTCGCATCCGAGTTCCGCCGCGACGCGCTGTTTGTTCTTGACGTATTGCCGCGACGCAGGATCGTCACCGACCAGGATCGCCGCCAGCGACGGCGTGCATCCGAACTTGCTCTTGAGCTCGTCGACGTTGGCGCGCAACTCTGGCATCAGATGCGCACTCAGCGCCCGGCCATCCATAATGATCGCAGCCATCGGGTATCAGTAGATAATAGCACTCGATCGTGTCGAGCAAGCCGTTGTGGACAGAAGTCGCGCGGTTGTTGGCAACCCGCGCGCGGTCTCTCGTTCCAATGAAAACGGTCTGTTAGAATTTTGCCGCTGATGAACGCGCCCAAGCGCACTGTCCTATTCGACCTTCACCAGAAACTCGGCGCACGCATGACGGTTTTCGGTGGTTTCGAGATGCCCGTTAGTTACAGCGGGATTATCGAGGAGCATCTTGCGGTCCGCAATTCGGCCGGAATTTTCGATCTGAGTCACATGGGCGAATTCGAAATCAGCGGACCGCATGCGCTCGCGACGCTCGAGCGCGCGTTCACCAATTCCGCGGCGCGGCTCAAGGATGGGCAGGCGCAGTACACGATTATGTGCACCGAGACTGGCGGCACGATCGACGACCTGATCGTCTATCGCCTCGGCCCGGAGCGCTACATGCTGTGCGTCAACGCGTCCAACATCGATGCGGATCGCGAATGGATCGTCGAGCTCAACGGCGGGCGCGCACACTTCGAGGACGTGAGCGATGCGACCGCGCTGATCGCAGTGCAGGGACCGGTGGCCGTCGCGATCCTGGCGACGCTCGCGGATTTTCCGATTGCCGATGTCGCGCGCTTCGGCGTCGCCAGCGGACAAGTTGCAGGAATCACGTGCCTGGCGGCACGCACTGGATACACTGGTGAAGACGGTTTCGAGCTGTTCGTGGACAACAAGGGCGCGCGGCAATTGTTCGAGGCGATTCTCGACGTCGGCGCTGCTGCGGATATCAAGCCGGTCGGACTTGGCGCGCGTGACACGCTGCGGCTCGAGGCGGGCCTGCCGCTCTACGGTCACGAACTCGATCGCGATACGTCGCCTCTCGAAGCGGGACTGGCGACGTTCGTAAAGCTCGGTCGCGACTTCGTCGGCAGCGCAGCGCTTACCGCGCAACGTCAACAGGGTCTGAAGAAAAGATTGATCGGACTGCAGACCGACGACGGCAGGATGGTCGCGCGACAGGGCTACCGCGTATTTCGCAACGGCGACGACGCCGGCGTCGTGACCAGCGGGACGTTCGCGCCGTCGATTCAGCGGCCGATCGCGATGGCGTATCTGACAACTGCGGCTGGCGTCGGCGAGACCCTCGAAGTCGAAATTCGCAATCGCAAAGCTCGCGCGACCGTCGTGCCGCGGCCGTTCTATCGGCGCGACGAGGCGCATGCGGCATCAACTGCGAGCGTGTGATTGAATGAGGACTAATTGATTCGATGAGATTCATGCCACATACCGACAGCGACGTCGCCTCGATGCTCGAAACCATCGGCGCCAAGCATCTCGACGACCTCATCGCGCATGTGCCGGCGAACCTGCGCGCGAGCGCGACGATCAACCTGGATCGCGGGCGCAGCGAAGCTGATGTAGTACATGAGATTTCTGCGCTTGCGGCCCGCAACACCGGCGCGTCGGGATTCACCAGCTTTCTCGGCGCCGGTTACTACCGTCATTACGTGCCGGCGGCGGTCCGCGCGGTTATCGGACGCGCCGAGTTCGCGACCAGCTATACGCCGTATCAGGCCGAGGCGAGCCAGGGGACGACGCAGGCGATTTTCGAATTTCAGACGCTAATCACCCAGCTCACCGCGATGGAAGTCGCCAACGCCAGCATGTACGACGGCGCATCGGCGGCGGCTGAGGCCGTTCTGATGGCGCGACGGCTGATGCCCAAGCGCTCCGTCGTCGCACTGTCGCGAGCGCTGTGGCCGGACTATCGCGCGACTATCCGCACCTACCTGAGCGCGCTGAACGGAATCGAGATCGTCGAAGTTCCATTCGATGACGCGACCGGCGCGACCGACGCCGCCGCGCTCGATCGAATCGCGAACGATCGACTGCTGTGTACCGTTACCGGCTATCCCAACGCGTTCGGCGTAATCGAGCCGCTCGGCGCGATCACCGAAAAAACGCATCGCGCGGGCGCAATCGCAATCTCCGCTACCGCCGAGGGCATCGCGCTTGGTCTGCTGCGCGCGCCGGGCGAACTTGGCGTCGATATCGCTGTCGGTGAAGGTCAAAGTTTCGGGCTGCCGCTTCAATATGGCGGGCCCGGCGTCGGATTCATGGCCGCGCGAACCGCGCACATCCGCCAGATGCCGGGACGACTGGTCGGACAGACTCGCGATCGCGACGGCCGCCGCGCATTTTGTTTGACGCTCAATACTCGCGAGCAACATATTCGCCGCGAACGCGCGACCTCGAACATCTGCACCAATCATTCGCTGTGCGCGCTCGCCGCGACGGTCTATCTCTCGCTGATGGGCCGCACTGGACTCCGCGAACTGGCCGAGCGGAACGTCGAACTGTCGCATCAGGCAGCAGACGCGCTGGAGGCGGCCGGCATTCGTCGTCGCTTCTCGGGACCGTTCTTCAACGAGTTCGTGCTGCGCCTCGAAAACCCCCCGGCCGCTCTGGAAGCCGCTGAGCGCAAGCAAATCCTCGCGGGCGTCCCGCTCGGCGATGACTATCCCGAACTCTCCGACGCGCTGTTGGTCTCTGTCACTGAAATGAATCGCAGTGACGAATTCGGTGCGCTGGCGTCAGCAATCGCGGGGGTGCGGTAATGGCAACTGCGGGCAAAATCGGACCCGTCGCAATAGCTGAAACTCCCTCGACGCTCGATCGAATCGAGCCTACGTCAGGCGTGCCGCTGATTTTCGAACTTTCGTCCGAAGGTCGGCGCGGCACTGACTTGTCGCCGCGTAATGCCGGCGATCGGCGTGGCGCTGAACTCCTCGGCGCCGAACTTTGCCGCGAGGATCTCTCCGGCTTTCCCGAACTGAGCGAGCCGCAAGTGCTCCGGCATTTCCTGCGCCTGTCGCAACTCAACTTCGCGCAGGCGCTCGAGTTCTATCCGCTCGGATCGTGCACGATGAAGTACAACCCGGTCGTCAACGACGAGCTGGCGGCGCTTGCCGGGATTGGCCGGACTGCATCCATGTATGCCCGCGCATCTCGCGCAGGGCGCGCTCGAACTGATCGCCCGGATGGAAGCGGCGCTGGCCGAAATCACTGGCATGGACGCCGTCTCGTTGCATCCCGCGGCCGGCGCGCAGGGCGAGTTGACCGGCCTGCTGATGGTCCGCGCGTATCATCGCAAGCGCGGCGAAGCGCGGCACAAGGTGATCATCCCCGACACCGCGCACGGCACCAATCCGGCGAGCTGCACGCTCGCGGGCTTCGAAGTGATCGTCGCGAAGTCGAACAAGCGCGGTTACCTCGAAGCCGCCGAAGTTCGCCGGCTGGTGAGCGATGATGTCGCGGCGATGATGGTCACCAACCCGAACACGCTCGGAATCTTCGAGCCTGAAATCCAGGAAATCGCCGCCGCGCTGCATGAACGCGGCGCGATGCTCTACCTCGACGGCGCCAACATGAATGCGCTGCTGGGCGTGGCAAAGCCCGGCCACATGGGCGCGGACATCGTGCAACTGAATCTTGCACAAGAGTTTCTCGACTCCGCACGGCGGCGGCGGCCCGGGCGCGGGTCCGGTCGCGGTGAAAAAGCATCTCGAGCCGTTCCTGCCGCTCCCGCGCTTGAAGCATTCCAATGCCGGTTACGAAATCGACGCCGATCGCCCCGACTCGATCGGGCGGATGCGCTCGTTTCACAACAACTTCGGAATGATCGTGCGCGCGTATGCGTACATCCTCGCGCTCGGCGGCGACGGCCTCGGGATGGCGAGCCGGCTCGCGATTCTCGGCGCGAACTACGTGCGCAAGCGCCTGCAACCGCATTTTCCCAGCGCGACCGGCGAGCCCTCGATGCATGAATGCGTCCTCTCGCACGACCTCGAAAAGCGCGCCGACGTGAGCACGCTCGAAATCGCAAAACGCCTGCTGGATTTCGGCATCCACCCGCCGACGATTTACTTCCCCCTGGTGGTGCCAGGCGCGCTGATGATCGAGCCAACCGAAACCGAGAGCAAGCAAATCCTCGACAGCTTCGTCGAAACAATGGAGCGCATCTACGACGAAGCCCTAACCGATCCCGAGCGCATCAAAACCGCCCCGCAAACCCTCCCCGTCTCCCGCGTAGACGAAGCCCAAGCCGCCCGCCACCCGATTTTGAGGTGGGAGAAAAAGGCGTAGCGAGCGAACGACGCTGGTCCTGCCGAAGCGAGCAGCGCCAGCGCAGCTTCCGTCATCGCCGGTCAGACCAGCAGCAGCCGGCCAGGCAGGGCCACCGCTGAGGGGTTGGGGGAGGATGCGCTGACCAGCACCGGCAGCCAACGGACGGACCCAGAATCCAGCTTTGGTCAGAGGGAACCGAAAAATGGCAAACGATCTTTAATCTCGAATGGCTTTTGTTCTAATAGACAGTTCTGAAGGAAAGGGCCTCTTGCGCGCGCATCAATCATGATGAATATACGAGAATTGACGAATCGCAAATTTCCTCGAGAATACCTACTTTACCGGATCTCGCCTGATTTGAGCGAATTGGCCCGTCTGGTACGAGAGAAACATCATTTCACGGAAGGCAACTTCTCTGTAGTCGCCCCCGAGTCGGTTGATGCCAGATCAACTGTCGAAATTCGGAAATTGGATGCCCGATGTGGATCATTCTGCCGCGATTCAACTGCTCGCCAAGGTCGTCAAGAGATTCACTATCAGCCGCAATTGCACGGTCTTGCTACACGACTTTATCCATACGGTTTCTGATCCTGATTGGGAGGAATACAAATTCAAGGATCGAGCAACTGCGTACAACGGTGAGATTTATTGGGAACTCAAAGGGTCAGACACTCCTCAGAATGAAATTGAGGAACTCATTTCAGACTGGTCGAGCTACTTCCCTGTCTCCGCATTCTTTTGTGTATCCCCATCGCCAGATCGCAAAAAAAGCCTGGTCGAAGCAGATCTCCAAAATCTGGCAGACAATCTGATCGGCGTCGCTGTTGACGCTTTTGATGGCGACTCGTTCCTGATTTGGTGGCGAGAGGATTTGCGGCCGTTCCCGCTGGTTTCTTAAGTTCCTAGGCTCGCCGAGGCTATCGCGCGCTGCTCTTCAGCCAGAGCATCAAGCGCAGTCCCGCCGGCAGCTACTATCGCCGAAGAACTCGCGTTCCCGAGGCTCCGATCCGACAATCATCGTGCGACGACAACGGTTGTCATCATGGCATGCCATAATACTCAACATGACCACTTCACCCACTCTCACCACGCTCTACCCGCGCCAGCATGCTTTTCCTCATTCACCAAACACCTCCGAAGAGGAAATGGAGGAGAAAGAACATGTCAACCAAAATCTCCATATCGTTTCTAATTCAGAACACTGTTTTTTTCTGCGAGTTCGGCTTTACAACCGCGCCAGCTCGAGTGCGCGACGGTAATCCTCGGGCGTGTTTACGTTGAAGAAGCTGGTGAGCTGCGGATCGATCGTTCTGAGTTCTTCTTCGCCGACTTTTCTCGCGTTGATTGCGCTGGCGTTGGCGGTCAGCCGATTCTCGCCGCTTGCTTCGAGGGCGGCGATCGAATTTGCGCATTTTTGCGATAGACCGCGTGCAGCGGCTGCAGCTTGCCGCCGACTTCCGGCATCACCGCGTCAAAGTCATCGAGCATCGCAACCAGGTCGGCTGCAACGTCGGAATTCAACAGCGGCAGATCGCATGAGCATGCGAACGCGACGCCATGATCGAGCGCGTTCAGCCCGCGCCGCAGCGCATCGAGCGGCCCTGCGAACGCAGTCTCGTCGTGAACGATCTTCAATCCGGGAATCTCGATGCGCGGCATCCCCTCCGACTTCGGCGCCGCGACGATCACGATTTCGTCGAACCACCATTTGAGCTCGATGACAATCCTGGTGAGCAGCGGCATCCCGCCGAAATCCAGCGCCGCCTTGGGCTGGCCCATCCGCGAGCTGCGCCCGCCGACCAGCACGATCGCGCCGGCTTCTTTGCTGATGCATGCGATAGTGTAGAGCGTTCGACTGACGCGCCACGCGCTTACGCCGCGGCTTTGCTCTCGGGCGCGCGATTTGCGCGCAACTCGGTGCCGATGATCCGCAGCGCCTCGGGATGAAAGATCAGTGCGAGATGCCCGACGTCGTGCAGCGTCACGATCCGTCCGAACGCCGCGCTGTTGGTCAGTCCCTCGACCGGCGCCGGCACGATCGGATCGTCGTCGCCGAAAATTCCCAGCTCCCTGGGACTCCATTGACCGTACGAATATGGCGAGCCGAGCGTGATCAGCGATCGCACCGCGCGTCTCGGCGCGCTGGTCGCGTAGCGTCGTGCAACGGTGCCGCCGAGGCTGTGACCGATCAGATGGACGCCACCCTCGCCGCCGGATTTTTCATCTGCGACGCGTCCGAGTTGCGCGGCGGAATCAGTCAGCGTCTGCCATCGCGGGTACTCGAAATATGAAACATTGTCGAATCCCGCCAGCCGAATGTACGCCCCGAGCGCCAGCAGATTCGATCGGCTGCCGCCGAATCCGTGAAGCAGAATCACCGGCTCGCTCGAAGGCTCGCAGAAGTACGGCTCGCCTCGTTTGACCAGCCAATCGAGCGGATATGAGCCAATCAACGCGCCTGCCGCGGCGATTTCAGTGACGACTGTTCTCGAGTTCATTATGTTCAAAGCTAACCACCTCGCATCAGGCGGGCAACCGCCCCGGCGAAGGGTTTGCGCATGCGCGGATGACGGCGCACAATTCCAGGCGCGACGCCACACCATCAATTTTCGTGCAACGGCGCCCAAGCGAGGTGACGGCAATGAGCGAAGCCAAGCGGGAATCGAAAGGTCCGGTGCGCGGATACTTCTTCGACAAATCTGTGGTCGTGACCGGCGCGTCGAGCGGTATCGGCCACGACGTCGCGCTCGCGTTCGGCGAACAGGGCGCACAGGTTGCGCTGCTGGCGCGCCGGCGCGTGCAGCTCGAAGAGCTCGCGACGAAAATCAACAAGGCCGGCGGCAAGGCGCTCGCGCTCGATTGCGACGTGACTGATCGCGCGCGCGTGTTCTGGGCGATCGAGCAGGTAAAGGAGGCCTTCGGCAAGGTCGATATCCTGATCAACTCGGCGGGCTTGCTGATCGCGGAAACGGTCGAGACGATGCGTCCGGAAGATCTCGAGAAGATGATGGCGGTGAACGTTTTCGGCGCGCTCAATGCGATGCAGGCCGTGCTGCCCGTGATGCGCGCGGCCAAGTCGGGCAACATCGTGAACATCTCGTCGCTCGCGGGACGCCGCGGCGTCAGCCCGCTCGGCGGCTATAGCTCGACCAAGTTTGCGCTGGTCGGGATGACCGAAGCGCTGCGCGTCGAGCTGTTCAACACCGGAATAAAAGTGTCGCTGGTGATGCCCGGGGTGATCGACACGCCGATGGCGCGCAATGCGCTTAAGCACGACTCGCTGAAGGGCGTATCCGCGATGATGGCGATGCCGGCGCGATGGGTAACGTGGGCGGTACTGGCCGCAGCCGCGTTCGGCCTCACCGAAGTGGACGTCCCTCCCGGCGCCGCAGTCGCAGAAAAACTCGCATCGCTGTTCCCCGGCGTCACCGACGCGCTGCTAAGCGTCGGCACCCGCGTCATGCAGGGCGCGGCGACGTTCATGGGCGGCAGCAAGGCCGAGCAGAAGGCGAAGTCCGAGCACTGAACCTCGTGAATGCGTTTTTGGATGAAACTCGGGGCAATCTTAGCTGGAGCGCTCTACGTCACCGTCTGGTTAAAAATAGGAGAACCACCTAATGGTGATGCTTCGGCAGCGGCTCTTCAATTGGCTTTGGCTTTTGCCCTCTTGCTTCTGGCCGCGGCCGCACTTGCCGGCCTTTCTGAGTGGGGCTCGAAGATCAGCATCCCATTTTTTGTCGTCGGAACTGCCATAGGCGTACTAAGGGACGCTCTGATGGACACAAAAAATGACCGAAACTTATTTCCAATTGAAATCGCCTTTTGGTGCGCACTATTTGCTGTAGCGGTGGCATTCGGAAAAGAACTCGGAGCTTGGTGGAAGAAGAAACGTGAAATCGCGATCTGAGTAGCGCTCCGACGGGCCCTTGAGTGTCGGCATCCGGGTGATGCAGGGCGCGGCGACGTTCATGGGCGGCAGCAAGAGCGAGCAGAAATCCAAGGCATGATCGAGTAGCGAAAGAACCCTACATGAAGTACGGCTTTGACATCTCGTCGAATCTGCCGTACATCAGCCAGACCTTTACGTTGTACGCATGCGGATGCTCGACCGGCTCGCGCCCCACCGTCTTGAGTCCGAGCTGTTTGTACATCTCGTACAGCGGCTCGATCGGATTCGTAATTAACAGCCTGGGGCGTCGCGAAAAGACAAACAGCCGCGCCGTGTCCGACATCAGCTTGACCAGGCCTTTGCCCTGGTAGGTTGGATCGATAACCATCCCGCCGAACTCGAAAACTTCCGACGCGAGCATCCCCTTGAACAACGGAGCGGGATAGAGATGGCCGAGCGTCAGCGGCGCGTCCGCGAGGCATCGCGCCCAGAACGCACCTATCAGCGGCGGGCGTCGCCGTTCGCTACCAGCACCCACATTGTAAAGCCCGAAATGGATCGCGAGCGGCCAGAGCAGAACGTGCACGCGCTTTTCCTCGACGTTGAGCATCTTCCAGGTCCGCTTGTGGAGAGCTGCCAGCTCGCGCAAGCCCAAGGGCGTTCCGATCGGACGAACTTCGAGCCGCGCTTCGTGAGCAGAATGAGTCGGAGGTCGCAGCGGGGGAGATCGAGGATCGCGCCGGGGCTTGTCTGACGCAGGTTTTTGTTCAGAGGGCGGTTGTTCAGCAGCGTCGGGATCCGGCGTTTGCGACGAGATCATCGCCTCGATCGGATCGTCGTGCTTTTCGCCCGGCATCAGTGAACCCCGCCGCGCCGCCGAACACCGGCGACGCCGATTCTACACCACCCAACTCAATGCCGTCCCGAAGGACAGCTCATCCACACGCCATGAGACGCGCGCCCGCCGCACTCGGTTCAGTGCGGCAAGACGCCAACCACCACTTGGCTCACTACGCTCAATAATAAGGAATCAAACGGTCAAACGAAACACTGTTATGTACTAAATTTGTGATTTCTTTACGATGGGGGCGGGGACGGCGACGATGCACGCGCGGCCTGAAGCCCAGAAACCAGAATCGGAATCGCACGCACGCGAGAAGAACCTAACCCCTAATCCCTTCCCGCGCGGGAAGGGGAACCGGATTTGAGGCAACAACTGTTCCCTGTCCTATCCCACTCACCCCCTTTCCCGCGGGAAAGGGGGGAACAGAAAAGGAATGACACAGGAAAAGAACCTGAGAGCAAAAGGGCGTCCTCGCCATTTTGCGATTCATTACTGGGTGCAGGGCTCAGCCCTGCCGAAGGAAGCGGGAAACCCACCGCGGGTTTCACATTAAATAAAGTAAGGGCGCCCGATTGGGCGCCCTCTCCTGCTATTCGATCTGTCCTCGAACTAGCCGATCTTCGCGTATACCGACTTGATCTGCGTGTACAGATCGATAGCGTACTTGCCCAGCTCGCGGCCGAAGCCGGACTGCTTGTAGCCGCCGAACGGCGACATCGGATCGATCTGACCGTATGTGTTGATCCAGACGGTGCCCGCCTTGAGCTTGCGCGCGACGCCGAGTGCGCGATTGATGTCCTTGGTCCACACCGCCGCCGCCAGCCCGTAGGTCGTGTCATTGCCCTGCGCGACGACGTCGTTCTCGTCCTTGAATTTGATCGCCGAGGCGACTGGGCCAAAGATTTCCTCGCGCGCGATCTTCATCTGGTTGTTCACGCCGGTGAAAACCGTCGGCTGGATGAAGTAGCCGGATTCCTGCTTGCCCGGCTCGCCGCCGACCTTGGCGGTCGCGCCTTCGGCCTTGCCGGTTTTCAGATATCCCTTGACGCGATCGTGCTGCTCCTTCGAAACCAGCGGTCCCATCCGGGTGTTCGGGTCGAGCGGATTGCCGAGCGTAAGCCCGCTCGCCATCTTGGACAGCTCATCGGTGAATTGATCGTAAACCTTCTCCTGCACGAACACGCGCGAGCCGGCGCAGCAGACCTGGCCCTGGTTCATGAAGATACCGAGTGCGGAGCCGAACACCGCCGACGGCATGTCAGCGTCGGGGAAAATGATATTGGGCGACTTGCCGCCGAGCTCGAGCGATACGCGCTTCAAGTTGCCGGTCGAGGCTTGCAGGATCAGCTTGCCGACTTCGGTCGATCCGGTGAATGCGACCTTGTCGATATCAGGATGCTCGGCGATTGAACTGCCGGCGCCGGGACCGAAGCCGGTGATAATCTGGACGACGCCTTCGGGCAGTCCCGACTCGACGATAAGTTCACCGAGGCGAAGGGCGGTCAGCGGAGTCTGCTCGGCAGGCTTCAGGATGACGACGTTGCCGCATGCGAGCGCCGGTGCAATTTTCCACGACGCCATCAGCAGCGGGAAATTCCACGGGATGATCTGTCCGCATACGCCGACCGGCTCGCGCAGCGTGTAGTTGAACATCGAGGGGTCGGACGGGTTGGTCTCGCCATAAATCTTGGTGGCGAAACCCGCGTAGTAGCGGAAGGTCTCGGCAGCGCCCGGAATGTCGATATTCTTGGACTCGAACAGCGGCTTGCCGTTGTCGAGCGTCTCGAGCTCGGCCAGCTCCTCCGCGTGCTTGTCGATCAGTTCCGCAATTTTGAGCAGCACATGGGTGCGCTGATGCGGACTCATCTTCGACCACTGGCCTTCCTCGTATGCCTTGCGCGCATACTTGACGGCCTCGTCGACGTCGGCCTTGTCGCCCTCGGCGACCAGCGCGAGCACCTGCTCGTTGGACGGGTTGAGAGTCTCGAAAGTTTTGCCGGACTTCGACGGCACCCATTTCCCGTTGATAAGAAGTTTTTTGGGCGAGCTCTTGAGGAACTCAAGCGCTGCGCTCGACTTGGCGCCGCGAGTCGCGGACTCCAATGACGCTGATGCTGATGCCATTTTCGTAATCTCCTGTTCTCGATGTGTTCGGCGGTATAGAGCCTGCTTAACACTCGAACTCTAGTAAATCGAGATGTAATCGGCAAAGCGAAAAGTGGGCGCACGCCCCCGGCTATTGCTATTGTGACCGCAATCATTTTCGGTGGCAGTCAAGCAAACACCCCTCATCGCGCAATATCTCAGCGTCAAGCAGCGCGTCCCCGACGCGATCCTGTTTTTTCGCCTCGGTGATTTTTATGAAATGTTTTTCGAGGACGCCGAGGTCGGCGCGCGCGTGCTCGACATCCAGCTCACCTCGCGCAACAAGGACGGCGTGCCCCTTTGCGGCGTGCCCTACCAAAGCGCCGAACCGTACATCGCCAAGCTGCTGAAGGCCGGCCACAAAGTCGCGATCTGCGAGCAAGGCACGCCCGACCCCAAATCTCCCAAGCTGATGCCGCGGCAAATCGTCCGCGTGATCACGCCCGGCACCGTCGGCGAGGAAATGGTGCTGACGGCCGCGGAGAAAAGTTACCTGGTCGCGGTTACCGGCGCGGAGAACATTGGGTTCGCTCTGGCGGCGCTCGACGTCTCGACCGGCGAATTTCTCGCCACGCAAGTCCGCGAGGCCTCGACCCTGTGCGAGGAAATCGCGCGCATCGCGCCGCGCGAAATCATAATCGCCGCGCGGGACGGTGAACTGAGCGCGCTTTTGAAAGACTTAAATTGTTCGCTGACAACTCTCGATTACGAATCGTTCGGCATCGAGCGCGCAAGCGCGGCATTTCGAGATCGCTTCGCGGACACCGATGTCCACGAATCGATTGCGCACACCGCGGGAATCGCGCTGCTATATGTCGAAGACACCTTCGGCCATGACCTCGCGCATATCGCGGCGCCGCGTCTCTACCGCATCGCCGAGTACATGGTCGTGGACGAAACCACCCGGCGACATCTCGAGCTTGTCGCTTCGACCGACGGCGCGCGCAAGGGCTCGCTGTTGTCGATTCTCGACGAAACGCTCACTGCAGTCGGCGCGCGCACGCTCTGCAACTGGATCATCTATCCGCTGCTGGCGCTCGACGCGATCAACGCGCGACACGACGCGCTCGAAGAACTCTTCGACGCCGACCTAGGGGGCACGCTGGCGGAATCTCTGAAACGAATCGGCGATCTCGAGCGGCTGGCGGGACGAATCGGTGCGATGCGCGCGTCACCGAGGGACTGCCTGCGCCTGGGCGACGCGCTCGGCGCGGCGGAGTCACTGAAAAAAGCGATGGGCGCGCTCAAGAGCCCGCTTATCCGCGAACAAGCCGCGCGCATCTCGCCGATGCCGATGCTGGTCGCGCAAATCGCGGCGACGCTGTCCGATGAGCCTCCGGTCAATCCGCGCGACGGCAATGTGATTCGCAGCGGCTTCAGTCCCGAGGTCGATGAGCTGCGCGGCCTGTCAGTCGGCGCGCGCGGCGTGATCGCGAAGTTGGAGGCGACCGAGCGCGAGCGCACCACAATCCCCTCGCTCAAGGTCCGCTACAACAATATTTTCGGCTACTACATCGAGATCACGAAAACCAATCTCGAGCGCGTGCCCGCCGACTACGAGCGCAAGCAGACGCTGGTCAGCGCCGAACGCTTCACCACGACCGCGCTCAAGGAACTCGAACGCAAAATCCTGACCGCGGAATCGGCGCTCAAGGAACTCGAGCTGCAAATCTTCACCAAGCTGCTGCGCGACTTGCAGTCGCACGCCGCGACGATCCTCGAAACCGCTCGCGCCGTTGGTGAATTCGACGCAGTGATGTCGCTGGCGAAAGTTGCGCGGCATCGCGGGTACGTGCGTCCCAAAATCAACACCGGGCTTCGGATACGCGTGCGCGACGGACGCCATCCGGTGCTCGAGGCCGGGATGCGCCCGGGCGAGTTCGTGCCCAACGACCTCGACGCGGAGCCCGACACGCGCCAAATCCTGCTGATCACCGGCCCCAACATGGCGGGCAAATCGACCTATCTCCGCCAGGTCGCGCTGATTGCGATCATGGCGCAAATCGGCAGCTTCGTTCCCGCCGCCGAGGCGACTATCGGGCTTACCGATCGCGTGCTGACGCGAATCGGCGCGCGCGACGAACTTCGCCGCGGCGAATCCACCTTCATGGTCGAGATGAGCGAGACGGCGCGTCTGCTCAAGGGGCTCTCGGAGCGCAGTCTGCTGCTACTCGACGAAGTCGGCCGCGGCACCAGCACTTTTGACGGCCTCGCGATCGCGTGGGCGGTCGCCGAGTACCTGCACGATCAGACTCGCGCCAAGGTGCTGTTCGCGACGCATTTCCACGAACTGACCGACCTCGCGCGCGAGCGTCCGCGGGTCAGGAATCTGAGCATGGCGGTCCGCGAATGGGGCGACGAGGTAATCTTTCTGCGCCGCGTTATCGAGCAGCCAGCGTCGCGAAGTTACGGGATCGAAGTGGCGCGTCTGGCAGGATTGCCCGATTCGATAATCACCCGCGCGCGCGAAATTCTCGCCAACCTCGAGCAAGGCGAACTGGACGAAGCCGGGATGCCGCGAATCGCCCGCGACCGCCGCGCGAAGAAACCCGCGCCTCAGCTAGGCCTGTTCTCGCCGCGAGAGGAACGCATCGTCGACGAGCTCCGCAGTCTAGACATCGAGCGAATGACACCAATGGACGCGCTAAACGCCCTCGCCCGCCTCGCCGCCCGGGTGAAGCAGGAGAAATGACCTTCTTGTGTCATTCAGAGAGCAGCGAAGAATCCCGGATTAGGCACTGCCGAATGGCGGTCATTCTTGGCGAGGTTCTCGCTAACCTCGCGATCTTGCAGAGTTTTTCACAAAAATGTTTCACGTGAAACGTCGATTAGTTCAGGAGAACAAAACACGAATTGTGCGTCATGCGGAGAAGGGCGTGGTGATCAGCGCAACCGGCGGCTATCCTTGCTTATTGGGTAGGTTGCGGTGATGCGGAAATTGATGGCGGCGGCGCTCGCGACGGCGACGATTGGCGCGATGGTCGCGCCGGTGCGCGCGAGTCTGCCCTCATCGGTAATCACGTCTGCGCGAATCGAGCGGCGCGGGCCGACTCTCGAAATCCATTTTGGTTTCAGCGGACCAGCTCCACGACCTGATCTCAGCACGCATGGCAGTGAACTGTGGATCGATTTAGGGCGCACTCGAGTCGCGATTCCGCCGCGGCCGTTGTTTGGCTCGGAGACAGCGCCTATTTCGAGCGTCCGTGCGATCCAGTCGGACAGCGGATCGCGAATCGTCGTCGAGGTGATCGGCAAATCCGACTATGCGATTGCGCGGCTGCGTGATAGAAACGAAATAGTTCTGCGGGTCGCGACAACCGGCGCCGATCCGAATATCGCTGCGCCGATTATCGTGCACAATATCGTTCCACGGCGCCCTGCCCCGACCATTGCGCGTCCGGTTGCATTCGCGCCGCCGGAAAATCCGCGTCCCTTATCTCTTGCGCCACCGATTGCGGCCGCGCCCGTCGCTTTGAATGAGGGTAATCGTCAGCCCGGTCGCTTTCTCGTGATGATAGATCCAGGACATGGGGGATACGATCCCGGCACGCAATCGTCCGCCGGCGCGCAGGAGAAGATTCTCGCGTTGCAGATCGCGATGCGGCTGAAAGCGGCTCTGGAAGCTCGCGGCATCCGCGCTGAGCTCACCCGCTCGACCGACAATTTCATCAGTCTCGCCGAGCGCACCCGAATTGCCAACAGCGCCGGCGCCGACCTCTTCGTTTCGATTCATCTCAATTCGAGTCCGAACACCGACACGACGGGAATCGAAGTCTATTACCTGAACAACACCACCGACCGCGCGACGATTCGGCTGGCGCGGATGGAGAACGGCGGCGCTGACGGCTATGGCGCGCCGGATGCCTCCAACTTAAACTACATCCTGACCGACCTGCGTCAGAACTATAAGGCGTCGGAGGCGGCCTCTCTGGCCCGGATGATCGACGCGCAAACGGTGGCCGATCTCGATGCCGGACTTGGACTTAACGTGAACGCGCTCGGAGCGAAGATGGGACCATTTTACGTGCTGGTCGGCGCGCATATGCCGGCCGTGCTGGTCGAATGCGGCTTCATGTCGAACGCCGCTGAAGCCACGCGGCTCGAATCGCCCAGCTACCAGGACGTGCTCGCGCGCGCGATTGCCACCTCAGTCACGGACTACTTCGACGCCGATGTGGCGGCAGGAAATCTGTGAGCCTCGTCACCGGAGCGAATCGCGCCGAGTCGGTCCCACCTGCCGTATCTTCGCCGCGCGGCGAGGACGCGCTGCTCGCGCAATTCGTCGCGAGCAAGACCCCCGGCCTCAACGCCCGCGCCTATCTGGAATCCGTTCGCGCCGAGCTGCGCGAACGCCACTTCGCCGGCGCAAGCGGCAGCGAGATTGTAGCCGCGATGACCTCCGCGATGGACGATCTGCTGCGAGCGCTGTTCCACTATGCGGACGCGGAGCATGCGCGGCGGTCGCCCAAGCTCAATCAGAAAATTTCGGTGGTCGCGCGCGGCGGCTATGGGCGCGGAGAGCTGAATCCTCAATCCGACGTCGATCTCCTGTTTTTGCACGACTACAAGCGCGGTCCCTACGCCGAGATCGTCACCGAGATAATGTTACACGCGCTGTGGGACGCGGGCCTTATCGTCGGTCACGGCGTTCGCACCGCCAAGGAATGCGTGCGGCTCGCCAACGACGACCTGAAAGAAAAAACCGCGATACTCGACGCGCGATTTTTGTGCGGCGACGAAAAACTTTACGCCGATCTCGACAAACTGCTCATCGCCGAGGTCCTCAATCGCAATCAGGACAAGTTCTTCGCGAGCAAGCTCGACGAGAGTCGCAAACGCCACGCCCAGTACGGCGATTCGATCTACCTGCTCGAGCCGCAGATCAAGGACGGCGAAGGCGGACTGCGCGATCTGCACACTGCGATGTGGCTCGCCAAAGTCAAATACAAGGTCCACTCGCTCGAGGAGCTGGTGCAGAAGGCCGTCATCACCGAGCCGGAAGCGGCCGAAGTGATCGAGGCGCGCGATTTCCTCTGGCGGGTACGCAACTCGTTGCACTTTCTCACCGGTCGCCACTTCGATCAGATCACTTTCGAGATGCAGGAACGAATCGAACCCATGCTCGGCTTCAAGCCCGAGGAGGGACAGGCCGCCGGTTCCGCACTGATGCGCGCGTACTACCAGCACGCGTCAACAATCCATCGCTTCGCCGAGGGCCTGATCGCGCGCGTTACCGAGAACAGTCCCGGCGGACGATTTTTTGGACGCACCCCGACCCGCAGGATTCGTCCCGGCGTGATCGTTCAGGGCAGTCTGCTGAGCATCGCGCAATCCGATTTCTTTCAGCGCGATCCACTGAACCTGATCACGATCTACGCCGACTGCCAGGCGCAGAACGTGCGGCTGTCGGGCAGCGCTTACCAGTTGGTGCGCGACAACGTTGCGTTGATCGACGACACGATGCGCAAAGACCCGCGCGTCGCTGAAGCGCTGATGACGATCCTGTCCGCGCGCCAACGCGTCGCCGAAACTCTCGAGGCGATGCATCTGTCAGGCGTGCTCGGCGCGATCATTCCCGAGTTCGGTAATCTCTACGCGCGCGTTCTGCACGACCTCTACCACATCTATACTGTCGATCGTCATTCGCTGGTCGCGGTGCGCGAGCTCGAACGGTTGCGCACTGGCGAGTTCAAGGATCCGACGCCCCTGCTCACCGAAGTTGCGCGCGAGCTGCCTCATCTGCCGCTGGTGTTCCTCGCGCTGCTGCTGCACGACATCGGCAAAGGGCACGGCCATGACCATCATGAACGCGGCGCGAGCCTGACCGCGGAGGTGTCGCAGCGCCTCGGCTTGAACAGCGAGGAAATCGACCTCGTCGTGTTCCTCGTGCGCAACCATCTGATGATGTCGCAGGTCGCGCAGAAGGGTGATCTCGACGATCAGACCACTGTTGCGGAATTTGCGCGTACCGTCGGCTCGATCGATCGCCTGAAGGCGCTCTACCTGCTGACCTACGCCGACATGCGCGCGGTCGCGCCCAAGGTCTATAACAACTGGCGCGACATGCTGCTGAGCGACCTCTATCTGCGCGCGCTCAAGGTGCTCGAGCAGGGCGATCGCGAGGCGGTCGATCCCGCGCGTCGTCTCGCCACCGTCAAGGCCAGCGTGCGCGAGACCTTGCTCGCCGCGTCGGCTCCTGAAGCGGACGTCGCCGCGTTCCTCGACGAGATGCCCGATCGCTACTTCTTCACGGTGCCCGAAAACGACATCCAACTGCATTTCGATCTGATGCGCTCGCTCGACGACCGGCCGCTGGTTTGCCGCGTCCGCCATTTTCCGGACCTCGAGTTCAGCGAGTTCATCGTCGTGACTCGCGACCGGCCGGGGTTGTTCTCGATGATCGCGGGCGCGCTGACCGCCAACAATCTCAACATCCTGTCGGCGCGAATCACCACGCGCAACAACGGCGTCGCGATGGACGTCTTTCGCATCTCACATCAGATGGGCGAGGTCTCGATGGCGCTCGAGGACGACCGCTGGCTGCGCGTCGAGCACGATCTCGAGCGCGTCATCACCGGCCAGCAGGACATCGCGGCGCTGGTCGCCGCGGCGCATCATGTGCAGAGCGCGGGCCGCAAGTTCGTCCGCCACGTGCCGACCGAAGTAACCGTTGACAATCGCACCTCCGAGCAGTTTACCGTCATCGACGTGTTCACCCAGGACCGGGTCGGTCTGCTGTTCGCGATTACCCACACGCTCTTCAAGCTCGGCCTGCGGATTCACCTCGCGCGCATTTCGACCAACGCGGATCAGGCGCTCGACGTTTTTTACGTGAGCGATCGCGATGGCGGGCAAAAAATCGAGGATCTCGATCGGATGCGCGAGCTGCGCGCCGCGTTGCTCGAAAAGGTCGAACAGAATCCGCGCGCAGGAGCACCTGCGTGAGCGCCGCCAGTTGGGACGATCTGATCGATCGCCATTTGTCGCGCCAGGCGGTCGAACGCGGCCTCAGCCGCCATTCGATGGAAGCGTATGCGCACGACCTCAGCCTCTTTCAGTCGTGGTGCCGCGATTCCGGCCTCGAGCCCGCGCAACTCGACGCGAGCGCCCTGACCGCGTACCTCGAAGCGCTCGCCGACCAGGGATTTGCCGTCAGTTCGCAGCGCCGTCATCTCGCGAGCCTGCGCGGCCTCGCGCGCGAGCTGGTGGACGAGAAGATCATCGAGCGCGATCCCGCCCCCGCGGTGAAACTCAGGCCGCATCCGCGGAAACTCCCACGCACCCTGTCGCCCAACGACATCGAGAATCTTATCGCCGCGATCGACGCGCACGACGCGCGCGGACTTCGCGATCGCGCGATGCTCGAAATGGCCTACGGGTGCGGTCTTCGCGTCTCTGAGCTGGTTGGTTTGCAACTGCATCAGGTGAATCTCTCTGCCGGCGTGGTCGTCGTGCTGGGCAAGGGCAGCAAGGAGCGGATGGTACCGATGGGTGGCGCCGCGATTCGCGCGCTGAAGGCGTACCTGGAACGCCGCGACGAAATTCTGAATCCGCCCAGTGACGATCATCGAAAAAAGAAAGGCCCGCGACGAGTCTCCGCGGTTTTCATCACCAGGCTCGGCCGCGCGATGACGCGCCAGGGATTTTTCAAGGCGCTGAAGGGATGGGCCGCCAACGATCCGCGACTCGCATGGATCAGTCCGCACACGTTGCGTCATTGCTTCGCCACGCATCTGCTCGAGGGCGGCGCCGACCTCCGCGCGGTGCAGGAGATGCTCGGTCACAGCGACATCTCGACCACGCAAATTTACACTCATCTATCGAAGAGCCATCTGCGCAAAGTCCATCGCACGTTTCATCCGCGCGCGACTCGCGCGAGCGCGGCGGAAGGCACCGACTGACTTGGGCGACCTGAACGGAACCATCGCGACTATCTGCATCGTCGCGCCGCCGATCATGTTCGCGATCATCGCGCACGAGGTCATGCACGGCGTGGTCGCGCTGCGCCTCGGCGACGATACCGCGCGCCGCGCCGGCCGCTTGACGCTGAATCCGATTTCGCACATCGATCTTTTCGGCACGATCATCCTGCCCTTCGGTCTGTATCTTTTCGGCCTGCCCGTGCTCGGCTACGCGAAGCCCGTGCCCGTCGATTTTCGCGTGCTGCGCGGCGGACGCACCGGCATGTTGAAAGTCGCCGCCGCCGGCCCGCTGACCAACTTCGTGCTCGCGATCCTGAGCGGACTTGCGCTCCGCGTATTGCCGGCGTTCCTGCACGGCTCGCTCGGCACCACCGTCGTCGTACCGCTCGCCCGGATGCTGCAGGCGTCGGTGATCGTCAACGTCGAGCTCGGCGTCTTCAATCTCTTTCCGATACTGCCGCTCGACGGCGGCCGCGTCTTGTTCAGCATCTTGCCTATCGCCGCCGCGCGCGCCTACGCGCAGACCGAGCGATACGGCTTCCTTATACTGCTGGTGCTGCTATATACGCATTGGATCGACGTCGCGATTTACCCGGTAATGAATTGGGCGTTCGCCGCGATCACGTGGATGGTGCAGTTGTGAGCAACGAAAACGAAAGCAGCACGACGCCCAAGCTCGGCGCCGACGCCGGCGTCCGTTTCCGGCTGCCGATTTACGAAGGCCCGCTCGATTTGCTGCTGCATCTGCTCAAGCGCGCCGAGCTCGACCCGCACGAAGTCACTGCCAGCGTTATCACCGAGCAGTATCTCGCATGGCTCGAATTGCTCGACCAGTTGAATCTCGACGTCGCGGGCGAGTACCTCGTGATGGCGGCGACGCTGCTCCTGATCAAGTCGTTCGCGATGCTGCCGCATCCGGAGCTCGCCGACACCGAGGAAGCCGAGGAGCTCAAGCGCGACCTGGTCGAGCGGCTGCTCGAATATCAGCGCTACCGCGAGGCGGCCGAAAAACTCTCCGAGCGCGCGCTGCTCGGTCGCGACGTTTTCACCACGCCTGGCGAGAACGCGCCCGAAGACGCCAACGCCAAGCAGTACACCGTTTCGATTTTTGATCTGGTCGAGGCGATTGGCGCCGTGCTCAAGCGCGTCGCCGACAAGACCCCGCGCAAAATCGAGCTGCGCGACATCCCGGTGGCGGAATGTATCCCGCGAATCCTGCGCGCGCTGGAAGGCACGGGACGAATCCCTTTCGCCGCGCTGTTCGACGACGCCAACGATCGATCGCTGGTGATCGCGACCTTCATGGCTTTGCTCGAATTGATCCGCCGGCGCGACGTTCGCGCGTTCCAGGAAGAGCGCTTCGGCCCGATTTTTCTCGAGCGCGGAATTGCGGCATGACGGAGGATGAGTGGAAGAGGAACGATTGAAATCAATTCTCGCGAGCCTGCTGTTCGCAGCCGGCGAACCGGTCTCGATTGCGCGACTGGCCGCCGTCTTCGACGACATGCCGCGCGCGACCGTGCAGAAGGCGCTCGCCGAGATGTCCTCGCAGTACGCCGTCGAAAATCGCGGCATCGTAATCGACGAAGTCGCCGGCGGCTACCAGATGCGCACGCCGAAGGACCATGCCGGCTACGTGCGCAAGTTGCTCGCCGCGCGGCCCCCGCGACTCAGCCGCCCGCTGATGGAAACCGTCGCGATCATCGCGTATCGGCAGCCGATCACGCGCCCCGAGATAGAACAGTTGCGCGGCGTCGATACCGGCGGCGTGCTCGAAACGCTGCTCGAAAAACGCCTGGTCAAAATTGCCGGACGCAAGGAAGCGCCGGGGCGCCCGATGGTTTACGAAACCACGCCCGAGTTCCTCGAACTGTTCGGACTCAAGGATCTCGAAAGCCTGCCCGACCTCTCGGAGTTCCGCGAAATCGAGCGCGCCGTCGAGCAGGCGAACACCGGCCCGGTCCAGGGAATCGAGACTCCATCTCCGAAGATGTGACCGAGACCGCACCGGCGACATCAGAAGAACCTGCCGAGCCCGCGCCTGAGACCTCCGACGACGACAAGACCTCGCACTGATTGGAGTAACGACGAATGTATCGATATCGACTGCTGGTATTCGTAGCACTGGCCGCGTTTGCGTTCGCAGGATCGTCGATCGCCCAGGAAAAGGCGGCACCGCCCGCGCCTCCAGAAAATGATCCGCTCTACATGCGCGTCGTCGCGATGCCGTATCCGCCCGAGGCGCAAATCCTCGACGGCAATGGTCATCGCCATTCGGCCTACGAATTGTACGTCACCAATTGGGGTAGGACGCCGCTCAAAATCACCAAGCTCGACGTGACTGGAAAGGACGACGACAAGGTGGTCGTCAACCAGTCCGTCACCGGCAAACAACTGGCCGCGATGTTCGTGCCGGTGAATGGCGACGGCACCAAGCCCAACGATCCGAGCCTCAAGCCCGGCGAGACCGGCGTCTTTTTTATCTTTACCGATTGGCTTCCCGACCAGGGCGATCCCGACAATTTCGATACTGCGATTACGATCGAGCAGCACGGCGAGCGCAGCGGCTCCGGCACCATTCACACCGTCCCGCCGATCGATCTGAATCAGGACGATCCGATCGTGATCCATTCTCCGCTTCACGGGAAAAATTGGCTCGCGGCCAACGGCCCCTCCAACACCTCGGCGCATCGCCGCGCGATGCTCCCGGTTAACGGCCAGCCGCATATCGGCCAGCGCTATGCGATCGACTGGATTCAGCTTGGTGACGACGGCAAGGCGTTCACCGGCGACGAGCACGACAACAAGAGCTATCACGCCTGGGATCAGGAAATTTACGCGGTCGCCGACGGCAAGATCGTCGAGGTCAAGGACGGCATTCCGGAGAACGTCCCCAACAGCGGCAAGCTCGCGACGCCGATTACCTACGACACGCTCGCCGGCAATCACATCATCCAGATGCTGAGCGACGGGCATTACGCCGCGTACGCGCACCTGCGGCCCGGGACGCTCAAGGTGAAAGTCGGCGACACCGTCCACGCCGGCGACGTGCTCGCGCATCTCGGCAACACCGGCAATTCATCGGAGCCGCATTTGCATTTCCAAATCTGCGACGCGCCGTCGTTCCCCGCCTCGGAGGGCCTGCCCTTCGCGATCGATCAGTACACCTACGAGGACTACAAGCTCGACAAGTCGCCAACGCCCGCGCTTACAGTAAAATCGTCGCACTCGATGACCAAGCAGGAACCAATGGAAGACGAACTCGATTCGTTCTAGACGCCGGTATCTTCGAACACTCCCGTCTCCGGCGTGTAGTTCTCGAACCGCGTGTAGTGGTTGATGTACGTGAGCTTCGCCGTGTCGGTCGGGCCGTTACGCTGCTTGGCGACGATAATTTCGGCGACCCCCGGCTCCTTGCTCTCCTTGCCCTTGTACATTTCCTCGCGGTAGATGAACGCGATCACGTCGGCGTCCTGCTCGATCGCGCCCGACTCGCGCAAGTCGGCGAGCATCGGCCGTCGATTCTCGCGGGACTCGACCTGCCGATTGAGCTGCGACAGCGCGATCACCGGCACTTTCAGCTCTTTCGCCAACGCCTTGAGCGATCGCGAGATTTCCGCGATCTCTTTTTCGCGCGACTCGCCCGGCCGCGCCGATCTCATCAGCTGTAGATAGTCAACCACGATCAGCCCCAGGTTCTTCGCGCGCTCGCGCTTGAGCCGCCGGCATTTCGCCTTGAGCGTGATCGACGTGGTGTCCGACGAGTCATCTATATAGATGTTCGACTCCGACAGCCGCGCGGCCGCCTGCGCCAGCTTGGGAAAATCGCGCTCGCCCAAAAATCCCTGCCGCGCGCGAGCGCTGTCCACCCGCGCCTCCGCGCACAGCATGCGCAGCACCAGCTGCTCCTTCGACATTTCCAGCGAAAAAAACGCGACGCCCACCGGCGGGTCCGCATCCATCGCCGCGTACGCCGCAATATTCAGCGCGAGCGCGGTTTTGCCCATGCTGGGACGCGCCGCGATGATCACCAGGTCCGACGGCTGAAAGCCCGCCGTGATTCGATCGAGATCGATGAAACCGCTCGGCACACCGGTGATCATCTCGCGGTTTTCGTACAGCCGCTCGAGGATCTTCAGCGACTCGCGCGTCAGCTCCGGCATGGTGTGGAACGACGGCTTAATCCGCTTCTCGGAAATCTCGAAGATGCGATGCTCGGCTTCGTCGAGGAAGCCATCCACATCCGCCGGCGCTTCGTACGACGAGCTCGCGATGTCGGTCGCGATCGATCCGAGGCTGCGCAAAACCGCCTTGTCATGGACGATTCGCGCGTAATGCGCGACGTTCGCGGCCGTCGGCACGATCGACGCGAGCTCCGCGATGTATGCCGGCCCGCCGATCTGCTCGAGCACGCCCCGCGTGCGCAGCGCATCGGTCAGCGTGATCGCATCGACCGGCTGACTGTGATCGGTAAGCTCCGCCATCGCGCGGAAGATCTGCCGATGCGATTCGCGATAAAAATCTTCGTCCGAAAGTATTTCGAGCGAATGGTTAATCGCGTCGTTGTCGAGCAGAATCGCGCCCAGCACGGATTGTTCTGCTTCGAGATTTTGCGGGGGAACGCGCTTTAGAATATCGTCCGACGAAACCGCCACCTGCACCTACCTCCTCAACCAACCGCGCGTCCAACAATCTCAGGAGCGCCGATTATTTCCGATACCTTCATCGCGTACAACAATTACACCCGCCGTCGGCCAACGGTTGTCCACTCTGTCCACATTTGATGAACGAATAAGCTAGCGCGATCGTCGGCGAACTGGTCGATGGATCGCGAGTAATGGGCCGAGCGCGACGCCGAACATAAAGCCTCCGATGTGCGCCCACCACGCGACCCCGCCCATCACTGCCGCGCGCCCGCTCTGTTGCAGTCCCGCGTAAAGCTGCACTGCGAACCAGACGAACAGGTAGATGACCGCCGGGATTTCGATGAACTGGATGAAAACGAAAATCGGCAGGATCGTCAGAACGCGCGCGCGCGGATAAAAAATGAAATATGCGCCGAGCACGCCCGCGATCGCACCGCTCGCGCCAATCACCGGCACGCTCGACGTTGGCGCGATCCACACCGTCGCGAGCGCTGCGGCGATTCCGGCGGCGAAATAAAAAATCAGGTAGCGAATCGCGCCCATCCGATATTCGACCGCCGCCCCAAAGATGAACAGGTACAGCATGTTGCCCGCGACGTGCCACATGCCGCCGTGGATGAACATCGACGTGACCGTCGTCATCAACGGCGCGAGCGCGCCGGCCTCGCGATACGCCCCGCCCGACAACGCTCGCGTCACCGCCGCCGGCACCAGCGCGAATCGCGCAACAAAATCTGCGATCCGCGCGCCGAGCGAGAGTTCGTAAACGAACACCGCGAGATTCGCGGCGATCAGCGCGACGTTGACTGGAGTCAGGCGGCGCAGCGCGGCATTATCGCGAAGCGGGATCATCGAGAATCAGGCCGGGCACGCGGTTCGATCGGCCGCTGCAATACTACCGGCGCACTACCGGCACGCGCGAGACGGCGCTCTCCTCATATGTGGAGATTGTTTTTATGCAAACCCGCCGCCCGAACTTTTTCACTTGAGCGGGACCTCCTCGTATGGGACAAAGATGTCCGGGTCGGTCATCACCCTCAAACGCGATCCGCGATCGCGACCCGCTTATTTCGCGGACGCGAATCTCTCAACGGAGGTCTCCGCTATGGAAGTAGTTTCGAGTGAAGTATCGATTCGCACCGGCGCCGAGCATATGCCCGCGCATCTCGCGCGTCCGGCGTCGGGTGGTCCTTATCCCGCGCTGGTGGTCGTGATGGAAGCGTTTGGCCTCAACGATCAGATCAAGCGCATCACCAATCAATTCGCATCCGAAGGTTTCGTCGCCATCTCGCCGAATCTTTATTTTCGCCAACCCAACAACGTCGTCGGCTACAACGATTTGCCTGGCGCCTTTCGCCTGATGGGCTCGGTCAACGACGATCAAATCGTCGCCGACATGGGCGCCGCGATCGATCACCTCAAGACTATGAAAGAAGTAAAACCCGCGTTCGGCACCACCGGATTCTGCATGGGCGGGCGCGTGGCATTTATGACCGCATGTCGCAATCCGGCTGTCAGAGCCACCGTGCCGTTCTACGGCGGCGGGATCGTCAAGTCGCGGCAGCCGGGCGTGAAGCCGCCAATCGAATACGTGGACGGCCTCAAGGCCACGGTGTTGGCGTTTTTCGGCGGCAAGGACGCGTTCATTCCGATCACGGAAGTCGATGAATTCCGCGACGCGCTCAAGAAAGCCGGCAAGCCGGCCGAGGTCGTCTTCTACCCCGACGCCGACCACGGCTTCATGTGCGACGATCGCCCGTCGTTCCATCCCGTGCATTCGAAAGAAGCGTGGGGACGCACGATTGCCTTCTTCAAAGAGTACCTCGGCTGAAACTGCGTGGACGTGTCTTGTTGAAATTATTTCGGCGGGCCGGTATGTGCCGGCCCGCTTTTTTTCTTGCGCTTACGATAGCTGTCGCCGCGGCCAGCGGATGCTACTCGTCCGATTATCGCCGCACCATTGCGGCGAACGCTTCACTGTTGTCCGACCTGTCCGACAAGCTCGCCGATTACTGCCGCACATATTTCAAGCTCGACGATCGCCAGCTGTCGTCGGAAGAGATGGGTGAGTTCTACTACGCCTTCAACAAGGCCAACGCGTTTTCGTCATCGACGCCGCGCGAGGCATCGCGCCGGTCGCATCGCGATTTCGTAAAGCTGCTCAACACCTACGAGAAATTCGCGCACGCCGCCGACGAGTACCGCCTTGGTGGCAAGCCAGACCCTGCCGTGCTCGCGTCACTACTCTCGCAGCACGACCAGGTCCGCCACCTCGCCGGCAAAGTCACCGAAGATTTAAAGAACGAACCCGACTGACTCTCACCCCTTCCAATGCTTCCCGTAACTGTCCAAGTACGCGACCTCACTCACCGGCCGCCGCTTGATCGGTCCGAACTTTCCTTGCGGATATCCAATCGGCATCAGCGCGTACGTCATCACTTCCGGCGGCAGCCCAAGTATCTGTTTCACCTCGTCTTCGAAGAAGGTGTGAATCGTCGTCAGCACCGTGCCGAGACCGAGTCCGCGACACGCAAGAATAATATTCTGCACGGCCGGATAGATGCTCGAGCCCGATATCCGCGCCTGGCTCTTCATCGCGGCAGCCACTTCGGGCGGTAGCTTGGGCGGCGGCCCCGCCATCGGCACCTGCTTCAGGCATACGATCAGCAGCACCGGCGCGTCGGCCATGTGATCGATCAGGTAGTAAGCCGACGCCATCAGTTTCTTGTAAGTGTCCTCGCTCATGTGCTCCGGCTTGACCCGGTCGGTGTAGAGCGCCTTCAGAATTGCGCCGCCCTTCTGATACACCGCGCCAATCTTCTTACGCTGCGCCGCATCCTTGATAACCACGAACTCCCAACTCTGCTGATTGCTGCCCGACGGCGCACGAATCGCCGCATCGAGCACCTTTGTGATTACCTCGTCGGGAACCGGGTCGGGCTTGAACCGCCTGAGCGATCGCGCCGAATAAATCGCCTCGAAAAGTCCAATCTCTGCCATCGCCAAAACTCCTTGAGTGCGGATTGATCGTTAGTCCCGAGGATTTCTTCCCTCTCCCTGTAAGGGAGAGGATTAAGGTGAGGGTCCTTATACAGCGCGCGATCGCGCGCGATTTAAGATTCCGCTCCTGCCCGCTATGAGGCGCTCAAACCGGCGCGCGATCCACCTTCGCCGACTGCGGCCCCATCAGTATTCGGTGGACTTTCTTCGCGTCTTCAGGATCACTCACCATCGGTCCCGGCTGATCGTGATGCCGCATGATCTTGTCGTCTGCAGTGAACGCGCGAACAGTCGCGCAATATTCAAGCAGCAGCCCGTTGGGATCGCGAAAGTAGATCGAGCGGCACCATTCATGGTCAACGACCGCCGTCACCTCGACGCCCTTTCCGATCAGTTCGTCGCGCTTGGCCTCGAGCTCCTTTACGTCGTCGCAATGGAACGCGAAATGGTAAAATGCCCCTGGCAACCCTTGTGCGCTATTGATATCGGTCGCCCACTCGGTCGGCACGCCCGGAACTTTTTCCGGACACATGAAGGCAACCAGGCTGCCGTCGCCCGTATTAAGGAACACGTGCTTGATCTTGCCACCGCCGGCGGTCTCGATAATGTCGGCCCACGCGACTTCCCAGCCCAATTTGGTGGTGTAGAACTCGACCGTACGCTCGAGATCGAGCGTCGCCAGCCCCAGGTGATGGACGCCAGTGCGTTTCATAAGCCGCGCCTCCTGTCCCGTCACCAATTTACTAACACGCCCAAATCGAGAGTTCCAACACTCCAGAACGATCGTTCAAGACCACCGTTCAGCCTCGCGACATCTTGCGACTAATACTGGGTGCAGGGGTCACCCCTGCCGCGGAAGCGTGAAACCCGCGGAGGGTTTCACATTCGATAGAGTGAATTACTCCTTGCACTCATTCCACGCCTGCGACGGCAGATTGTTGTAGTTGAATCGCACGCACGCGATCGACGCGCACGCTTTAATCAAATCGGCCGTAGGCGGCACGTTCGCATTCTTCATCAGCCACAAATTCAGCTCATTGACCATCTGCGGCCCAAGCCCGTTCAGCTCCGGGACCACCACGATATAAAGCGCATCCTCCTGGCGACGCGCCGTGGACCACGACCCCGGATGCGCCACTGAGGGGAACGCCTGCATCCTGCGATGGGTCTTAGGACCTTCGACGACCTTCCAGTTGTTGGCAATCTCAACCGCCAGGTGACGCGGGAATTCTTCGATCAAACCGCTGACGTCCGCATCGTTCGCAGGCTCGACCCCAACCGCACAAGCGCGCACCTCGCCCCAATAACGATCGATCGCATCGGCCGCCGCCTTCTTCGACGCGTCGGTCTTGTACTGCCCGTTAGTCTTCACGCGAATCCCTGTAGCTGTCACCAAATCAGCCGCAAACTCCGAGGTTGACAACTCAAGCGGCCGCTTCCCCACCTCAGCCGGCGTTCCAGTGTTATTCTCAGGAGTGTAAGTAGATTGTGTCTCACAGCCGATAAGCGCATTCGAAACGATCATCGCGAACACGATTATCGGTGCCTGCCGAATCACCGAACGAAACCCTCCACCCCGCTCCGCCACCAATTGTGCGACCCCCATCAGCTCAGACAACTCCTCTATCGAGCCGGGATTTCGATTCTAAACTCCAATTCAAGCATCCACGAATACACGAGCCGCCAAGCCTTTGCACGGCTCCAGCTGAGTTTTCAGCCTCGCCGTCTCTTCAGCCACCACGCACCGTCATAAAACGGAACTGAAAGTCTTGAGCGCGATTGTAATCGATCTCGAATCCGTGGTGGCGCGGATAACCTAACCCCTAAGCCTTCCCGAGCGGGAAGGGGAACCGGATTTATTTGAGTGAGAGCAAAAGGGCGTCCTCGCCATTTTGCGATTTCTTTTTCACTGGGTGGCAGGGGTCACCCCTGCCGCGGAAGCGTGAAACCCGCGAAGGGTTTCACATTCAATCAAATGACTCCGTCGCGCTTGAGACGTTCTAACTCGTCCCCGCCGATTCCGATCGAGGCGAGCACTTCCGCGTTATGCTCTCCCAGCTCAGGCGGACGTCTCATCGGCCTGCCACCTTCCACTGCGCCAGACATTTTTATAGGTGTGCCCGTGACGCGAATCTTGCCGCGAGTCGGATAGTCGCTGTCGATCAGCATTCGACGCTGTGCAGTTTCGGGATCGGCGATCACTTCTTCGACTGTGCGCACCGGCGCGCATGGGATTCCCGCCTCGATCAGCCCTTCGACCATCGCATCGCGCGGCTGGGCGATAGTCCACTCGGAGACAAGCGCGTCGAGTTCGTCGGCGATCTTCAGCCGCGCGCCATGATTCCGGCAGCGCGGATCGTCGATCAGCTCTTCGTGGGCCATCAACTTTGCCAGTGTGCGCCAATGCGCTTCCGTCAGGCAGAAGATCAGAATCTCGCCGTCGCGCGCAGGATAGACGTTGGTCGGGCATGCGCCCCAATGACGATTTCCCAGCCGTTTGAACTTCATCCCTTGCAGCGCGGGCGCGACCGCGCTGGTCAGTGCAGGAATCGCCACGTCAAGCATCGCGACCTCGACATGCTGTCCCTTGCCGGTCTTCCCGCGATGAATCAGCGCGGCCAGAATCCCGCTCACCATGTGACTGCCGGTGCCCATGTCGATAAACGTCGCCGAGGTTTTCACCGGATGGTCAGGAAATCCGGTGATACTGATGAATCCCGACGACGCCTGGATCGTGTTGTCCATCGAGCCGAGCTTCGCGTAGCGGCTGTCAGAGCCATAGCCCTTGCCCGACGCGTAGATCAGCCGCGGAAAGCGCGCGGCAATCTGATCGTAGCCGAGGCCGAACGACTCCATCACTCCGTCGAGATAGTTCTCGACCAGCACGTCGGCGTCCTCGAGCAGCTTCAGCAAGATTTCCTGCCCGCGAGGCTTCTTCAGGTTGATCGTGACCGAGCGCTTGTTCGCATTGAGCATCAGGAACGAGTACCCGGCGCCGCCCGGCGGCAGCTCTGGCCTCCGCAGCACCTCGCCCGTCACGGGCGGCTCGATCTTGATAATATCCGCGCCCATCGCAGCCAGTTGCAGTGTGCAATACGGTGCCGCGTAAACCTGTCCGAGGTCGATCACGCGAATGTTATCCAGCGGCAGACTCATCGTTGGATCCTCATCGCAAAAGCGAGCGCGCGATCACCATCCGATGCACTTCGCTGGGACCTTCGCCGATTCGGCGGATGCGCGCCTCGCGATACCATCGCTCGATCGGAAATTCCTTGCTGACGCCGTAGCCGCCATGAATCTGCACTGCGCGATCGACCACGCGCCCGAGCACTTCGCTCGAATAAAGCTTCGCGATCGACGCCTCAGTGCGAAAATCCTCGCCGCGGTCCGCCTTCCACGCACCCTCCCACGTCAGCCATCGCGCGGCCCGCAGCTCGACCTCCGAATCCGCGAGCATCCACTGTATCGCCTGCCGTTTCGCTAACAGCTCGCCGAAGGTGCTGCGCTGCTTGGCATGATCGATCGCCATCCTGAGCGCCGCGACGCCTACCCCGACGTTGCACGCCGAGTACGGAAAGCGCAGGCGAGTCAGCAAATCGAGACACAGATTGAGTCCCTCGCCCTCAGGCCCAACACGCTGTTCAATCGGTACGACGCAATCCTCGAAGTGAACTTCGTTCGGCAGCGCCGAGGTGCGCAGCGTGCGGAATGGCCGCGCGGTGAATCCCGGCGTGCCCTTCTTGATTATGAAACAGGTGATTCCCTTGCGCCCGGCCTTGGCGTCGGTACGAGTGAAGACGACGCCCCACTCCGCCTCATGCGCATGCGAAATGAAAATCTTCGTACCGTTGAGGACGTAGGTATCGCCCTGGCGCACCGCCTTGCACTGAATCGCGCCGGCCGGATCGGAACCGCCCGACGGTTCCGTGATCGCGAAGAACGTGTGCCACGCATTCTTGATCGTGCCGGCGGCGTAGGTGCGCTTCTGTTCCTCGGTGCCCGCGTAAATCACCGGCGGCGGCGTGCGCCCGAAGACGCCGCAGCCCGGGTTGTAGAGGCCCATCCGATGCTGCGCCATCTCCTCGGTCAGCACGCACATGTCGAAAGTACCGAGGCCACCGCCGCCGTACTCGCGCGGCGCACCCATGCACCACAACCCGGCAGCTTGATTCTTGCGCGCGATCCGCCAGTAATCATCTTCGGGAATTTCGGGCGCATCGGGATCGCATCGCGCTTCGATCGGGATAATTTCCTCGCGGATTATTTTGCCGACCTGGTCGCGAAGCGCGCGCAGTTCCGGCGACAGCACGAATCCGTTGTCAGCGTCCATCAGAATAGTTCCTCCGCCGGTTTCCCATTTGCATCGAGCCTTCTCTGAAGTCCGCGGATCCACATCTCGCGTATCCATTCGAGATCGTAAGCGCCCCACGTCCCTTTGATTTTGGGATCGATCCCGCGGATGTGCGCAATGGACTCTGTAACTCTCGTGATCGCCGCCGCGCCCCAAATCTGGCGATGGACGCCCGTCTGCTGCAGCGCTCCCAGGTAGTCCGACAATCCCGCGAGCACATCGCTGCTGTAACGCCACAGTTCCTTCTCAGCATCTGCGAGACGCGTATCCGCACTCGATACGATCTGATCGGCCGCCGCAATCGCCTCGTTGAACGTCAATGCGGCTTCGCGCAACTCGTCGCGCTTGCGCGTCAGCTTTCTCTGGCGGCATCGCCGGGCTCATCACGTCGGCATAGTCGAGGCATAGCTTCGATGCGCGCGCGACCGCGCGATATGCATCGGCCATCTCGCGGGCGCATCCCGGATGCCGGCCCGCGGCGGTATCAACTAAGGTCGGGTCCGATTCGAAATCCGGATTTCGCGATCCGCGCACGAACGCCTCCAGGTTCACCGGGTATGCCATCACGCTGTACGCGCCAAATGTCAGACACGAGCTGCTGGTCAATCCCAACCGGCGATACGCGCGCAAGTCGGACGCGATCACCGCAGGAGTTGCGAAGCCCAAGCCGCCGAACAGGATCGCGTCGGCGTAGTATTCGAAGATGTGGCCGCGGCCATTGAAAATGTCGATGTAACGCTTCAGCGATTCGAGATAGCGCGGGTTGATCTCGCACGCCGGGTCGTCGATCGCGTGGCTGTAGCACCGCTCGCGCGGCGCCCATTCGAACCACACGTTGTCGAGCGGCTTCAGGCCGGGATGCGGCTCGATGGTGTCGTGATAGGCGAGGTAGGCGATTGGCGGCGCGTTCGAGTCGGCGGCGAGTTCAGCGGCGATTGCGTTGACGATTTTCATGTACTGGATCTGCGGCGGCAGCTCACGGCATTGACCGCATCGACACCACGCGCCGCGCCGCACGTCGGCGCCCCAGATGTGCAGCAACTCGTTCTCGGGATGCTCACGAACGTAGGCCAGCGCACCCGCGCGGACGAGAGCGACCGCGTCGGGATTGGAGACGCAAAGGTTGCCGCTCGCAATTCGGACGCCGTCGTCGCCGGCCGGAAAATATTCGGGATGCTCGGCGAAGCGCTCGCGCGGCAGGAGAAGTTGCAGGACGTGGCCGCCGTACTCGACGCCGATTCCGTGCTCGCGCAGGAGCGGCGCAACTTCGTCGATCTTGAGTCGCGTGTCGTGCGCGTGGCGGATGTAGGAGAAGGCGTTGATGCCGCGACGCGCCATCCACGGGATGAATTCGCGGTCGTGGCGAAGGTGCAAATCGAGGCGGTCGGGGAAATTGTAGTCCCAGGTCATGATGTCCGAGATGAATGCGCGGCGCTTGAAGGCGGGAGTGACGCGCCACGGTTCGAGCGCGGCGAGTTGAGCCGAATCGATTCGCGGATACGAAGGCGATGACGCCCGGCGGGAATTGTGCGCCGAGCTTTTCGAGCAGATTCGACTCGGCATGGATCAGTCCGCGCTCGGTCCCGGCGCGAATCAGTATCGATTCGGCGCCGCGCGAGATGTCGAAGCTGTCGCCGTCGAGCGCGATTGGAGATACGGGAGTGGCGGCCGAGTTGCCGAGGTCGATTCTGATTTCAGTTGGCGTCAGCGACGCGTCCGCGGACGATCCGACTTCGGTTCCCAGCATCGCCGCGAGTCCGCTCGACAGATCGCGCGCGGCGACTATCGCAACTTCGCCGGCGCTGACGCTGAAGCGAATATGAGGCGCGGCGGCGCCTGCTTTAATCATTATATAGAACTCCCGACACCTTCGGCCCGTCGTTTTTCCGGCGGTTCCGGGATGATAACATGGGCTTCGCGCTTTGATAGCGCAGCCGCATCCTAATCGAAACCGCCGACAGGTCCGTCCGCACAATGCCGAGCCCAAATGAAATTCTCGCCGAACTCAAGAAAGTAAAATATCCCGGCTTCACCCGCGACATCGTCTCGTTCGGCATCATCAAGGATATCGAAGTCGCCTATGCGGGCGTGACCGTGTCACTGACGATGGCGTCGGCGAAACCTGAGGTCGTCGAGAAAATTGTGGCCGACGTGAAGGCGACGGTCGCGGCGATGGCCGGCGTTCCCGCCGTCAACGTCCAGATCGAACAGCCGGCAGCGACTGCGCCGAAGGCTGGCGCCGGGATGGCGCAGCCGCGCAATATCGCGGGCGTCAAGCATATCGTCGCGGTGGCCAGCGGCAAGGGCGGCGTCGGCAAATCGACGGTCGCGGTGAATCTCGCGCTCGCGATGCATTCGCTCGGATGGCGCGTCGGCCTGATGGACGCGGACGTGTACGGCCCCAGCGTCGCGATGATGGTCGGGGCCGAGAAAGCGGTCACGCTCACACCCGAGCGCCGAATCATTCCGCTCGAGCGATACGGCATCCGCTACATCTCGATGGCGCTGTTTATCAACGACGAGACCGCCGTCATCTGGCGCGGGCCGATGGTCACCAAGCTCGAGACGGAATTTCTTTTCAACGTCGAATGGGGCGAGCTGGACTGCCTGGTGCTCGACCTGCCGCCCGGCACCGGCGACGCGCAACTGACTATCACGCAGCGGGTGGCGCTTGACGGCGGCGTGATAGTGACGACGCCGCAAGAGATTGCGCTGCTCGACGTCAAGCGCGGTGTCGCGATGTTCGACGAAGTGCACGTGCCCGTGCTCGGCGTGGTCGAGAACATGAGCTATTACCTGTGCCGCAAGTGTAACCATCGCCACGAGATTTTCGCGCACGGCGGCGGCGCGCGGCTGGCTGAATCGCTCAACGTGCCGTTCCTCGGCGAGCTGCCGCTGGTCCGCGAGCTGCGTGAGGGCGGCGACAACGCGAGCCCGATCGTCGCGGCCAACCCGGCGCATCCGATTAGCGCGGCGTTCAAGTCTATTGCGTCGAAGGTGATCGAGGGACTCGATCGTACCGAAGCGCAGCACGCGTCTTAATTTTACGGGATGTCAGATCGTCCAAAGATTTCGTTGATCACGATTACGCGCGACGAGGAAGCGCTGATCGGCCAGTGCCTGAAGAGCGCATGGTTCTGCGACGAGAAAATAATCATCGATTCGTTTTCGACCGACCAGACAGTTGAGATTGCACGCGGACTGGGCGCGGACGTCGTGCAGCATGAGTTCACGAACTACGTGATGCAGAAGCAGATGGCGCTCGACCGCGCGACTGGAGACTGGGTGCTGCTGATGGATGCGGACGAGCAGGCGACGCATGACCTCGGCGAGGAAATTATCCGAGCGGTGTCGTCGCCGAACGCGGCGGACGGCTACCGCATTCGGCGCATCCTGTATCACCTCGGACATTACTACTCGCACGCGATTTATCCCGACACGCCGGTGCGGCTGTTTCGCCGCAATCGTGGGCATGTTGGCGGCCGCGATCCGCATGACAAGGTCGTGGTCGAGGGCCGCGTCGAGCGTCTCGACCATCCGATTCTGCATTTCAGCTATCGCGACATTTCCGATCACGTCGCGACGATTAACCGGTTCAGTTCGCGCGCGGCGATGGAGCAGGAGCCGAACGCGTTCACGCCGTTCAAGATGATTGCGAATCCGGCGTGGCGATTTTTCAACTTTTACATTATCCGGGGCGGCTTCCGCGACGGCGGACGCGGGTTGTACGCGGCGATGACAGCGGCGTTCTACGTTTTCCTGAAATACGCAAAGCTCTACGAGCGCCGCCTGAAATCGCGCACTGGGGTTTAAGCGCGCTCGAAAACGTTGGCATCGACCACTTCTATCGCGCCGCAGACCTGATAATTTAGCGACTGCCCATGAAACGTCTGTTCTTCTACGTACGCCGGTATTGGAGCTGGTACGGGCTCGGAATGCTGTGCACGCTGGTCGCGTCGGCCTGCGGGATGACGGTCGCATATCTGAGCGGCGCCGCAATCAGCGCGGTGCAGGCACATCACGCGCAAACCTTCACTCCACTCGCGAAGCTGGGACTGCCGGCGCAGGAGTCGCTGGATCGAATCGTGTTGATGCTGTGCGGCGCGGCGCTCCTCGGCGGCATAGCGCGATGGGTTTCGCGCATGACGATTTTCAACACGGGGCGCGATATCGAGTACGATCTGCGCAACGACCTGTTCGTCCACCTGACCCATCTCGGCGCCGACTTTTACGACAAGCATAAGGTCGGCGACCTGATGTCGCGCCTGGTCAACGACCTGACCGCGGTGCGGATGATGGTCGGGATGGGCGTGGTGACGTTTGCCGACGCTCCCGCCACTGTCACCTTCGCGCTCATCTTCATGCTAAGCGCCAACGTCAAGCTGACAATCGTTGTGATCGTGCCCTACGTGTTGCTGATGATCGGAATGAAGCAACTGTCGCGATCTTTGATGGTGCGCAACCTGCGCGTCCAGGAAGGCCTCGGCGGAATCGAATCCAAGGTCCAGGAAAGCCTGGCCGGGATTCACGTCGTGAAGGCGTACGCGCTCGAGGATCACGAGTCGGCGCTTTTTCGCAAAGCCAACGACGACTACAACGAACTGGGCCTGGCGCTCGCGCGCCTGCGCGGCGCGATGTTCCCCATAATTCGCGGCACCTCAACCGTTGCGGTGATGGTCTTGCTGATTTACGGCGGCTCGATGGTAACGCGCGAGAAGCTGCAAGTCGGCGACCTGGTCGCCTTCATGGGCTATCTCTCTAGAATGGCGTGGCCCGTCACCTCGATGGGCTACATGATTTCGGTGTATCAACGCGCGAAAGCGGCGATGAAGCGGCTCAACGAAATTTTTGCCGCACCGCCGCAGGCTGGCGAGCTCGAAGACGGCGGCGTGCAGCTTCAGGTGCGCGGCGCGATCGAATGGGACCACGTGTCGTTCAGCTATTTTTTGCGCGACGGCGTGGCTGGCGCGGTGGCGGAATCGAATGGCAGCCCGGCTAACGGTCATTACAGCTACGCGCTGAAGGACGTGACGGTGCGCGTGCCGGCCGGCGGCAAACTCGCGATCGTCGGACGTACCGGCTCGGGAAAATCCACGATGGTCAAGTTGCTGACCCGCCTTATCGAGCCGACCGATGGACGCGTGCTGCTCGACGGCAAGGATATTCGCGACCTCCCGCTGCATTCGCTGCGTAAGACGCTCGGCGTGGTGCCGCAGGAGCCGATCCTGTTCTCAGACACGCTCGCGCGCAACATCGCGTTCGGGCGGCCGGATGCTTCGGTGGCCGAAATCGAAAGCGCCGCACGCGTCGCCGGACTCGACTCCGACATCGCAGTATTGCCGCATGGACTCGACACTGTTGTCGGCGAACGCGGCATGTCGCTGTCGGGCGGGCAGAAACAGCGCGCCACCATCGCGCGGCTGCTCACCTACCGGCCTGCAGTCGTGGTGCTCGACGACGCGCTTTCGAGCGTCGATACGGAAACTGAAAAGTCGATCCTCGACGGCCTGGAAGCATCGGTCAGCGGCAGGACCGCGATAGTGGTGTCGCATCGCGCGTCCACCGTGCGCGACGCCGACGAGATCGTGGTGCTCGAAGACGGCCAGATCGCCGAACGCGGAACGCACCAACAACTGATGACGCGGCATGGAATCTACGCCGAGCTGTTCCATCGCCAACTGATGGAAGAGGAGCTGGCGCGGTACTAGCCGATGCAGCAAGGCGAGGAAAAACAGCTCGGACGCGCGCGCGATTACGCGCTGCTGAAGTTCGTGTGGACGTATGTGCGTCCATACCGGCGGCTGTTCTTCCTGTCCGTAATCTTGATGCCGCTGAACTCGGCCTTCGCACTCGCGCAGCCCTACATCATTCAGCTCATCATCGATCTTTTCCTGGCTCATCATAAGACCGTGCCGCCGGCCTGGCTGGCTGCGATTTTCAGGGTGACCGGCGGTGCGAGTCTGACGACGATGGCTCCGATTTACATCCTGCTGGTCGCGGGAGAGTTTGCGACATTTTACGCGCAGTTTTACCTGACGATCATGGTCGCGCAGTATTCGCTCTCGGATTTGCGGCTCGCCGTTTTCAATCACGTCGAGCGGCTTCCGATGTCGTTCTTCGATCGCACGCCGGTCGGCAGGTTGGTCAGCCGCATGACGACCGACATCGACGCGATCAACGACATGTTCGCGTCGGGGGCGCTGACTGTATTCGTCGACGTGATGACGATGACGGGAATCGTGGTCATCATGTGGTACAAGAGCCCGCATTTGGCGCTGTGGGCGCTGATCGCGATTCCACCGTTGCTGCTGTTCATCAACCTTTTCCGGGTGCGGGCGCGCGTCGTGTACCGGCAGATTCGTGAGCGGCTCGCGGCGGTGAATGCGTATCTTTCGGAGTCGCTGGCGGGCATGACCGTAGTCCAGCTCTTTACGCGCGAGCGCACCAGCCGCGACGAGTTCGACGTTCTGAACTCGCGCAGCCGCGACGCACAGATGATGGCAAACATCTACGAGACCGGACTCTTTGCGGGCGTCGATACGGTCGCATCAATCACCATCGGAGTGATCCTGTGGGCCGGCGGCGGCGAAGCGCTCCATCGCGCGATCACGATCGGCACACTCATCGGTTTCATGCAGTACGCGCAGATGTTCTTCATGCCGCTGCGGGAAATTTCGAACAAGTACACCGCTCTGCAATCGGCGCTGGCGTCAGCGGAGCGAATCGAGCAACTGATGGAGGAACCTTTCATCGTGTCGACTCCCGCGACGCCGAAGCTGCCGCTCGTCTCACGCGGGTCGATCGTGTTCGATCACGTCAACTTCGAATACCGTCGGGAGGAACCGATACTGAAAGACCTGAGTTTCACGGTCGAGCCGGGACAGAAAATTGCGATCGTCGGACCTACCGGTTCCGGAAAAACGACGATCATCAAATTGCTGAACCGCTTCTACGACGTGCAGAGCGGGCGAATCCTGGTCGATGGAGTCGACGTGCGCGAATGGGACCTGCGCGCCCTGCGGCGCACCATCGGCCTCGTCCAGCAGGACGTCTTTCTGTTCGCCGGCGACGTGATTGAGAACATTCGGCTTGGGCTCGATCTGAGCGAATCGCAGGTGCGCGATGCGCTTCGGCGAGCGCAGGCTCTGCGCTTCGTCGAGCGTCTGCCCGACGGGCTGAACGAGCAGATTCGTGAGCGCGGCGCTAATTTGTCGGCCGGTCAGCGCCAATTGCTGTCGTTCGCGCGCGCTCTCGCGTACAACCCGCGAATCCTCGTCATGGACGAGGCAACCTCGAGCGTTGACAGTGAGACCGAGCGCCTGATTCAACTCGCGCTGAACGAGTTGCTGGCGGAACGCACGGCGGTCGTGATCGCGCATCGGCTCTCGACTATCGAGCGCGCCGACCGAATCATGGTGCTCGGCGGCGGCATACTGCGCGAAAGCGGGACGCACGATGAGTTGCTCGCACAGCGCGGGCTCTACTACCGGCTTTTCGAATTGCAGTACGCCGCGATGGCAAACAGCGACCGCCTCGTTGCGGGCTGACGCCTTTTCCCCGAAGGAATTTGTGATGACGAGGCGGCCAGCGCGCGCGCAATCCCACACCGCGTATCTGCTGCGCGTTGCAGCAATAATTCTCGCGCCGATTCTGCTGAGCGGATGCTACATCGCGCGCGCCGCGTACGAGGAAGGCCGGATTCTGTGGAACCGCAAGCCAATCGATGACGTGCTCGCCCGCAAGGATCTCTCGCCCGACGTTCGCACCAAACTCGAGACCGTCCTCGCGGTGCGCAAGTTCGCCGCCGATCAACTCGGCGAGAATGTCGGCGGTGCTTACGAAAGCATTGCGCCGGTGGATCAAAACGCGGTGGTCTACGTCGTGATGGCGGCACCGCGCGACTCGCTGGTGCCGTACACCTGGTGGTTCCCGATTGTCGGGCGCGTGCCGTATCGCGGCTATTTCGACAAGCAAGAGGCGCTGGCCGAAGCGGCGTCGCTCGAAGCGCAGGGCCTCGACACGATGGTGCGGCCGTCGATTGCGTTCTCGAGCCTGGGATTTTTCAGCGACCCGCTGCTTACGAATCTGCTCAAGCTGGACCGCGTCGAGCTGGCCGGCGTGCTGATTCACGAGCTGTTCCATCGCACGTACTATCTGGCGAGCGACGCGATGTTCGACGAGTCGGCGGCCAACTATGTCGGCAGTGCGGGCGCGGTCGCTTTTTTCGCAGCGACCGACGGCGAGTCGGCGCCGTCCACGAAAGCTGCGCGCGACATTCTCGAGAGCGATCTGAAGTTCGCGCGCTTTTTGCTCCACGAACAGGCGCGATTGCTGGACATCTACATGTTGGACCTGCCGAAAGCCGAGCTCGACAAGCGGCGCGAGGCGGCCTTCGCGGCGATCAAGGCTGACTATGCGGCGCTGGCGCCGTCGCTATCGGGACTCGAGCGCTTCGACCTCGACAAGCAGCCGCTGAACAACGCAGTTCTGGTGAATTATTTGATCTATTTTCACGAGCTCGACAATTTCGCGGCGCTCCATCGGATGAATCACGGCGACTTGCGCGCGACCATCGCGCAGATCATTTCGATCGCGAAGGCGCATCCCGAGGATCCCTTCTACGCCATTTGGGAGACGACCCGCGCGGCGGCGCCGGTTCCCGCGGAACGCTAGGCAGTTATCGCGGCAGCGAGTACGCGTGACAGTTCAGCTTCGCGGCCGCCGAAAAAGTGATCGGCGCCGGAGATTATTTCCAGCCGCGCCGACGCACCGATTCTCGACGCGAGCGCTTGCAGTCCCACGACCGGCGAGTACGAATCGCGATCGCCTGAAACCAACAGCACCGGTTTGGATGCGCCGTCCGGGACGCGCGCCTCGGCCATCGCAAGCGGTAGCGCGACGGCGACGACTCGCGCGATCTCCGCGCGTTCGTATCCCGCGCTCAGAGCAACCATCGCGCCGAACGAATATCCCGTCATCGCGGCGTCTTCTTTGCGCACGCCCGGCTGCGCCAACAGATACGACATCGCCGCGAGCGCATCATCGACTTCGCCGGGACCGCCATCATGCTCGCCCTCGCTCGCGCCGACGCCGCGAAAGTTGAAGCGCAACGTCGCGTATCCGGCTTGCCACAGCGCCGCGAGGATCGCATCGACGACGTTGTTGTGCATCGAGCCGCCGTACATCGGATGCGGGTGGCAGACTACGGCCGCCGGCGCGCCGCCTCCGGGATTGGCGAGCAAACCCTCCAGCGTCAAATCCCCGGATCGAAGTGAGACCTGAATTTCCTGCATTCGTCCCGCTCTCCTTAAACTTAAACCATCGCTTTATGTATTTTTTTCCCGGACGCTTCGCGCAACGGTGCTATAATACAATCGATTGCGATGGATGAAACGCCGCGCCTCGCTGTTGACCGGATGCTCATGCGACTGGCTCGCTGGCTGCGACTGCTCGGAGCCGATGTCATCGCGGACGCTTCCCTGACCGGAGCTGAGCTGCTCAGGATGACGCGCGCTGACAATCGAATCCTGGTGACACGCGACAAGCGCCTCCGGACGGCCTCAGACGTTTTTTTCGTCGAGAGCAACGCTATCCGAGGTCAGTTGCGCGAAACGATCCAACGCTTCGATCTCGACCCGCGCGCGATTGCGCTCACGCGATGCTCGCGATGCAACACGGTGCTGACCACGATTGCGCGCGAGTTCGTTTCTCGACGAGTACCGCCCTACGTTTTTGCCAGTCACGACCAATTTGCCGAGTGCGGTGGGTGCGGCCGCATCTACTGGCCCGAAACGCATCCCGCTCGAATGCATGCGATGCTGGATTCTATCGCGTTCTGACCACCCGAACAGCCCGCCTCGCTGGCTTTTTCTTTGCGTTGCGCTATGTACGCTTTCACGACTATAAGATCTATCGGGACCTCAGATTCGTGCAACTGATTAATGGCTGGGGGAAAAATGTTTAATTTCAGGGCGTTGCCATCTGCGCTCGCGATTTTACTCCTCACTCCGCTGAGCGCGCATGCGGTCTCGTTGAGCCTCAACGGCAACAGCGCCGACTTGCAGATGGACAATACGCAGGCAGTCTATGCCAGCGACGAAAGCGGCGTGCCGACGCTGATTACCGGAATCGGGATGAAGGCGCCCGGCGGCGGCGTCATAACCGAAGTCGGCGTGCCGGCGATGATGCCCGATGGACGCGTGATTTTCGGCGCCGAGTCCCAGCCCAAAGACACCAATATCAAAGCGCGCTGGAATATTTTCATCGGCAACGCCGACGCGGTGCCTAGTCATCGGATTATCGCCGCGCTCAATCCCAAGGCGCTCGTCGGCGATTGTACCCCTGCGTTCAAGGGTGACCCTTACCCCATCGCGGATATGGATGGAAATATCGCATTTATCTCGACGGTGCCGCACGGCCGCGATGCGCTCTTCTTCTACTCGCACGGAAAGCTCACTTGCATGGCGAAGGCCGGCGAGAAAACCAACGAGGGTCACGAAATCGCGATCCTGAGCTTCGGCAGCGCGCAAATGGGCGACGACGGACAGGTCGCATTCACCGGCTTTTTGGGGGATAGCGCGAAGCCCAGCGGACATCGTCAGGCGCTCATGGTTGCATCGCTTGGCCGTGGCGTTACGGAGCTTGCGGTCGAAGGCGACTACGGACCGAATCACACGCTCTACCAGCGTCCGTTCGGATTGCCGGCCTCGCTGCCGAGCCAGCTTGGGACGATGGTCGCGTTCACGGCCAAGACTCCCAGCGGCGCGGCGCTGTTCCTTTACAGCGGCGCTTCGATGGCGCGAATACTGCCGACGGGGACGCTCACGAGCGTCGGTCCCGTCACATATCTGTCGGCCGGACGGCCAGGCCTGATGGCTGACGGAACTACTGCGGTGCTCGCGGGATGCGCCCGCACACCCGCGATTTTTCGGCTGACGCGTCAACGCCTCGATCTGCGGATCGAGCGCGGACAGCTAACTCCCTTCGGCACTGAACTCGAGTCGCTGGGCGATCCAGTGCTGACGGCGTCCGGCGCGATGTTCGTCGGCGCCACCGATACCGACGATCGCGAAAAGCTCTACGTCCTGTCGCCCGACGACGCGTTCTTCGAAGTCGGCGAAACCGAATTCATCTACCGAATCGCGATGGCTGCGCAGAAGCACCACTCGATCTTCACCGGCACCCTGACGGTAAATCAGCACGGCGACTTCGCCTACCTGGGCGGCCGCTAACACCTGAAATCCAAAAATCCGGTCCCCCTTCCCGCTCGGGAAGGGGTTAGGGGTTAGGTTGCCAGTCATTCCCACTTAACGAAGATACATCAACAGCGCCTTTTCTGAGTCGTCGCTTCCTGCCATTTTAGGCAGATGCCAGAACACAAAAAATATATCGCGCTCACGCCCCAACTTTACGACTACCTGATCGCACACGGGCACAACGGCGACCCGATCCGCGCCGAACTCGCAGCTGAAACCGCAAAGCTCGGGATGATCAGCGGAATGCAGATCGCCGCCGAGCAAGGCACCTTCATGGGAATCCTTGCCGCCGCGATCGGCGCGCGATCCGCAGTCGAAGTCGGCACGTTCACCGGCTACAGCGCACTTTGCGTTGCTCGCGCACTGCCCGCCGACGGCAAACTGCTGTGCTGCGACATCAACGATCAATGGACCAGCATCGGGCGCCGCTACTGGGAGCGCGCCGGCGTCGCGAACAAAATTACTCTAAAGATCGCCCCCGCGGCCGAAACCCTGAAGGCGCTGCCCGCGTCGCACACCTTCGACTTTGCATTTATCGACGCCGACAAAACCAGCTACGCGACCTACTACGAGGAAATTCTGAAACGTCTTCGACCAAGCGGTCTCATTTTGATCGACAACGTTCTGTGGAACGGCCGGATCATCGACCAAGCAGCCACCGACGCGGATACGGAGGCGCTCCGCAAGCTCAACGACTTCATCGCGAAGGACACACGCGTCGAAGCCGTAATGCTGGGCGTCGCCGACGGCCTGACGGTCGTGCGCAAAAAGTAGCGTCTCGGTCGCGTGAACGAACTCCACACCACTCGCCTGATCGGCACGCCCGCCGGTCCAGGTGACTTCGCCGATATCCGTCGCCTGCACAGCGACCCGCGCGTGATGGCTACCCTCTCCGCCGACGGCGCAACCTTCACCGAAGACCAAAGCCGGAGTTTTCTGGATCGCGCCGCCAAGCATTGGAAGGAGCACAACTTCGGCCTCTGGATCCTCCACCAGCAGTCCGACGCCGACTTCGTCGGCTACGGCGGAATTAAATACGCCACCGTCGAGGGCCGCGACGAAATCGAACTAGCCTACGCGATAACCTCCGATCACTGGCGCAAAGGATTCGCCACCGAAATCTCCCGCGCAGCACTGAAACACGGCTTCGACACGATGCACCTGAAACGAATCGTCGCCTTCACCCTCCCCCACAACAAAGCCTCGCGCGCCGTGATGGAACATTGCGACTTCACCTACGATCGCGACATCACCCACGCCAACCTCTCCCACGTCCTCTACATTCTGGAGGCTCCCTGAAAATCTGCTTCCGGTCGGTTTGTTTTTTGACCGAAAAGTGTACACTGTACACAGAAGTAGCAGGAGTTGGAAGTCGAATGGGGCCCGAAGAAGGCCGAAAGGAACCTTGGCAAGCACGGAGTTGAGTTCGTCGATGCCGTAATCGTGCTCGATGATGAACGCGCAATTACGCTCTCCGATGATCATCCGAGCGAAGAGCGATATTTGACCTTCGGCATGGACGCACAAGGACGGGTGTTGGCGATTTAGTACGCGCTGAAAGGAAGCACCATTCGCATAATTTCGGCGCGAAAGACAACCTCCCGTGAGAGGGCTCAATACGAGGACAAACGAATATGAAGCGGGAATATGATCTCAGCAGGGGCAAGCGCGGAGCGGTTACGCCAATGCCGCCAGAAAAGATCCGGATCACTATCCGGCTGGATCGCGACATCGTCGATCAATTTCGCGATCAGGTTCGTCGTGCACACCGTGGCAACTACCAGACCCTGATCAACGACGCCCTTCGAGAGCATCTGCGGCGTCCGAGCCTGGCCCAGGAAGTCGGCAAAACTGTCCGCTCGGTATTGCGCCAAGAGCTTCACCGGGCAAAAGCGAGCGCATGACAATCACGACGTACATCCTCGAAGCCAACGACTTCAGCCAAAAAAACTTCTAACAGGTGCGAAGCACCGCATCTTCGTATTACCACTGGGTGCAGGGGTCACCCCTGCCGCGGAAGCGTGAAACCCGCGCAGGGTTTCACATTAAATAAATGATTACCTTCCCTGCCTCGCTCCCGTCACGCTAGACTTGCCTGATTGAGATCATACTGATGGACGAACGCTACGACCCGAAAAAAATCGAGCCCGCGTGGCAGGCCGAATGGGACCGCACCAATCTTTACCTCACTCGCGAGGATCCCGGCCGCCCGAAATTCTACATCCTCGAGATGTTCCCCTATCCCAGTGGCGCGGGCCTCAGCGTCGGTCATCTGCACAACTACGTTCCGTGCGACGTCGTCGGCCGCTACAAGCGGATGGCGGGATTCAACGTGCTGCATCCGATGGGATGGGACGCGTTCGGCCTGCCCGCGGAAAACGAGGCGGTGCTGAAAGGTTTGCATCCGACTGAGACCGTCCCGCGCTATGCCGCCAACTTCAAGCGCCAGCTGATAATCTCCGGATGCGCTTACGACTGGTCGCGCGAAATCAATTCGTCGTCGCCCGATTATTACAAATGGACCCAGTGGTTCTTCCTGATGCTCCACAAGCGCGGCCTCGCTTACCGCGCGACCGGCGCGCAATGGTGGTGCGACAAGTGCGGCACGGTGCTCGCCAACGAGCAGGTCATCAACGGATGCTGCTGGCGGCATACCGACAATCCGGTCAGCAAGAAAGATCTCGAGCAGTGGTACATCAAGATCACCCAGTACGCGGATCGATTGCTGGCCGATCTCGACGGCATCGATTGGCCAGAACCGATCAAGCTGATGCAGCGCAACTGGATCGGCCGCAGCGAAGGCGCGGAACTCGCCTTCCCGGTCGCCGGCCACACCGGTAAAGCGGTCCGCTTTTTCACGACGCGTCCCGACACCGTCTTCGGCGTCTCGTTCATGGTGCTCGCGCCCGAGCATCCACTCGTCGCCGAAATTACTACTGATGCGCAGCGCGCGAAGGTCGAGGATTACGTCGCCGACGCACGCCGCCAGACCGAAATCGAGCGGATGTCCACGGCCAAGGAAAAATCCGGCGTCTTCACCGGCGCCTACGCGCACAACGTCTTCACCGATAAAGACATTCCGATTTGGATCGCCGACTATGTTCTGATGGGCTACGGCACCGGCGCAATCATGGCCGCGCCCGGCGAAGATCAGCGCGATTTCGAATTCGCCAAAAAATATCGGCCTCGAGATTCCGCGCGTGACCGCACCCGCCGACGGCACCGCGCCACCGGCTGATCGCGCATTCTCCGATCCGGGCATCGCAATCAATTCCGGTTTTCTGAACGGCAAAAAAACGGCTGAGGCGATCACCGCCGTATGCCAGTACGCCGAGCAACGTGGAATCGGCCGCGCCACGATAAATTACCGGATGCGCGATTGGTTGATCTCGCGTCAGCGCTACTGGGGATGCCCGATTCCGATCGTGTACTGCAAGACCGACGGCATCGTGCCGGTGCCGGAAGACCAACTGCCCGTGCTACTTCCGCCGATGAAGGACTACCTGCCGCCGGGCACCGGCCGCTCCCCGCTCGCCAACGTACCGGACTTCGTCAACACCACCTGCCCCAAATGCGGCGGCCCGGCCGAGCGCGAAACCGACACGCTCGACGGCTTCGCCTGCTCGTCATGGTACTTCTTGCGCTTCGCGTCGCCGCACAACGACACACGCCCGTTCGATCGCCGCGCCGCCGACTACTGGCTCCCGGTCGATCTCTACGTCGGCGGCGCCGAGCACGCCGTGATGCATCTGCTGTACGCGCGGATGTGGACCAAGGTGATGTTCGACGAGGAGCTGATCGGATTCGACGAACCGTTCCCTGCTTTGCGCAACCAGGGCGTGGTCTGGGCGAGCGACGGTCAGCGGATGTCGAAAAGCAAGGGCAACGTCGTCACGCCGGACGCGATGATCGAAAAGTACGGCGCGGACGCGCTGCGGCTCTGGGAGCTGTACATGAGCCCCTTCGACGAGGCGACCAACTGGAACGAAGGCGGCATCGCCGGCCCGCAAAGATTCATCCAGCGCGTGTGGACGATGATGCGCCGCTACGCCGACGCCGGTTGTCCTACTGGAACTCCCACCGAAGAAACCCAGAAGCGCACCCACAAAACAATCCAGCTGGTCACCGATCACATCGAGCGCCTGCGTTTCAACACCGCAATCGCCGCGATGATGGATCATTTGAACCACATCGCAAAACTGAAACCCGAAGAGATGGGCCGCTTCGCCGCCGAGTCCTTCACCCTGCTGCTAGCACCGATGGCCCCGCACGTAACCGAAGAAATCTGGCGCGCCCTCGGCCACAAGTCTTCGATTCATCTAGAATCCTGGCCAACCTTCGATCCAAATCTAGTACGCGACGAGATGGTCACGGTGGTGGTCCAGATAAACGGCAAAGTCCGCGACCGCCTCGAACTCCCCGCCGGCACCGCCGAAGATGACGTCCGCACCCTCGCCCTAAACAGCGAGCCCGTCAAACGTCACCTTGATGGCAAGCTCCCGAAAAAATTCATCTTCATAAAAGACAAGATGCTAAGCATCGTCGTCTAATCGCTTGAATATGTCCGGCATTCTTCCCCTCTCCCTGCTAGGGAGAGGATCGAAGGTGAGGGTCCTTATATAAGCGCGCTCTCGCGCGCGCGACTCAAGATTCTGCCTCTGCTCCTTTGGCTCGGCTCGCCGCCTGAAGACAGTTCGTGTTTCGTTCTCCTGAACTAACCGACGTCACGTGAAACATCTTCGCCTTAAACGCCAACAAGTATGCTGGTTTTTCGGAAACAGGCGAATGTTTTGACCGTCACTTGATGGTTGTGCGCTGGCCGTGCGATGCTTCGTGGATACAATCCGCAAGGAGCGATCGATATGGCCGAGGAAGTTCTCAAAGTCACACGCCATCCGAATTACGCGGTTCTGACCTTGAACCGTCCTGAAAAACGAAATGCCCTCAATCAGCCGTTGATCGAGGCGCTCGACCAGGCGCTCCGCAAGTTCGAAAACGATCGCGAAATCCGGGCGCTGCTCTTGCGCGGCGAGGGCGCCAGCTTTTGTGCGGGAATCGATCTAAAAGAAGTGGACGAGACCAGCGGTGTGCACAATCCGACCTCGCTCGAGTCGGTCTTTGGGCGCCTGGAGCGATTTCCGGTGCCGACTATCGCCGCCGTCCAGGGTGCGGCGCTGGCCGGAGGACTCGAACTGGCGCTCCATTGCGATCTTCGAATCGCGTCGGACAACGCCAAGCTCGGCATGACGCTCGGCCGCGTCGGCCTGATGGTGCCGTACGACTTCACGCGCAAGCTGATCGAGGTTTGCGGATCTGCCAACACCGCGTGGATCCTCTACACCGCCGACCTGCTCGACGCCGAGCGCGGCCGTCACATGAATATCATTCACGACGTCGTCGCCGACGCCAAGCTCGGCGAGGCGACCACGGCACTCGCTGAGAAGATCGCAGCAAACGCCCCGCTCTCGCTGCGCGCGATGAAGGCGACGGTCCGCCGATGCATGAGCGAGACCTTCGACGCATGGCACGACGACATGCTGCAGATGGCGCGCTCAGTCCGCGAGAGCAGCGACGCCAAGGAAGGCGTCCGCGCGTTCCTGGAAAAACGCAAACCCGTCTGGAAAGCGCAGTAGAACTATTCGGAGTGTCTCCCCAACGCATTCCGAATCGCGGCGGCGCTCTGCAGCAAACTGCTCGGCAGGTTCAACGTACCCGCGACATTTGAATATGGATACAGCCGCGCGTTGATATGCGCGTGCAGCGGCAGACCCTCGCCCTGGTGAATTTCGTAGTCGAGCGGCAGCGGCCCGAGGATCATCAGTACCCGATAGATCGCATTTGCGAACTGCCGCATCTGGTCCGGCGTCAGCTCCGAAACCAGTCCTCGATAGTCGGGCATCACGACATCGTAACTGCGCGGGAACAATCCTATCGGGCTCGCATAGCTGACGACCGCCTCACCGCGATCGATCACCAGCCCGAGCCGCTCCATCAGCGCGACCAGCTCGTGCCACAGATGAGGATCTTCGCGTTCAGCGCGCGCCTCCGCGAGCACCGCGGGAAACGGTTCGGGTGATCCGATGATCTGCTGATGCAGATGCGGCTGCGACGCGCCCGACTCGCGCCCCTGGTTCTTGCGGATCACGACCGAGCTGACGTTAGGATTCTCCAACGCGAGGCGCATCACGCGCGCATCGGCTTGCATCAGATGGAGAAAGTGATCGCCACCAAGCGCGCCGGTGAACATCAAATCGGACATCGATCGCGGCCCGTCGATGAAATGACGCGGATCTTCGATGACGATATAGGATTCGTTGCGATTTCCGGTCAGCTCCGCAGGAATTCGCGGGAACAGATTGTTGATCACGCGCACAACCCACGGCGCGTCGCGATTCGTCTTCACGCCGGTCCATTCGGGGATTTCGTCGCGCGTCATCCGAAAGAGTTCGGGCGTCGTCATGCTTTCATTGCCCGGACAGAATGGACACGACTCGGTTGCGTGACGAATCGTCTCAGAATTCAAATGCGAGGTGTCGGGTAGCGCATCCTCGCGGCCGCCGAGCGTGAATGCGAAGCTCTTGCCGCGAACATCGACAACGTATGAAATCACGCCGGTGATCGGATTCTTGATCCAGACCAGGGAACCGTCGCGAATTTCACATTCTATCGGCATCGGAACGTGATCACCTTTAACAATTGCCGCAACGCCATTACAACGCGTGCTCAAAACCGTCGCGAGCCGTGTTCAAATGCATCGCCTTGACTCTGCCCATCGGCTCCGTTATCCCAAGTGATGAGGACGCAGCCCGGCAACGCCGGGACGAATCGGGGACTGGCGATCCGCAAGCGCGGGTACCAGCCTTTTTTTTGTTTTTCAGTGTTTCATTTCCGGGAATCGCGAGTCGCTGCGCCCTTTGAATAGTTGAAAATGCCGCAAATGAAAAAATATTTGTTCACGCCCGGGCCGGCGCCGGTGCCGCCCGAGGTTTTGCTCGAGATGGCGCGTCCGATCATCCATCATCGCACGCCCGAGTTCAGCGCGGCGCTCGATCAAGCGCGCGATCGGATGAAGCCGCTCTACGGCACCTCGAGCGAAGTGATCCTGCTCGCATCGACCGGCACTGGCGCGATGGAAGCCGCTATTATCAATCTGCTGCAGCCGGGCGAGCATGCGATCTACGTCAACGGCGGCAAGTTCGGCGAACGATGGGGCAAGTTGCTCGCCGCCTTCGGCATGATCGGACACGAGGTGCGGGTCGAATGGGGCCGCGCCGCACGTCCCGGACAAATCGAGGACGCCTTCAAGGCGTATCCCGAGTCGCGCGCCGTGCTGGTTCAGGCGAGCGAGACTTCAACCTGCGCGATACATCCTGTTGCCGAGATCGCCGAGGTCAGCCGCAAGCGCGGCGCGATGCTGATCGTCGATGGGATCACTTCGGTCGGCGTCTTCGAACAGAAGATGGATACGTGGGGCGTCGACGCGTTCGTTACCGGCAGCCAGAAAGCGCTGATGCTTCCCCCGGGTCTCGGCATGATCGCGCTGTCGCCGCGCGCGATTGACGTCGCGAAGACCAGCAAGACGCCGCGCTTCTATTTTGATTTGCTCAAAGAGCTGAAGGCGCAGCGCGACGAGCACACCACCGCTTGGACCGCGGCCGTCTCGTTGATCTTCGGCCTCAACAAATCACTCGAACTGATTCACGCGGAGGGACTGCCGCAGGTTTATGCGCGTCACGCGCTGATGGCAGAGGCGACGCGCGACGCTGCGTCCGCACTCGGGCTGAAACTGCTGTCGCCCGACAACCCCGCTCCCGGCGTCACCGGAATCCTGATCCCCGACGGTCTCGACGGCGGCAAGCTGGTCAAGTTCCTGCGCGACAGCCTGGGCGTGTCGGTGCAGGGCGGGCAGGATCAGATGAAAGGGAAGCTCGTGCGCATCGGACACATGGGTCATCTGAGCCCGTTCGATACGCTGATCGCGGTCAGCGCGCTCGAGATGGGACTCAAACACATCGGCGCAAACATTCAACTTGGCGCCGGCGTCGCCGCGGTTCAGGCGCGCCTGGCACGGAGCATCTGAAATCACAATGGCGGAAACTTTCCGCGTCCTTCTAAGCGACTCGCTTGCAGCGCAGGGGATTGAAGTCCTCAAGCGCTTCCCGCAATTGCAGATCGACGTCAAGACCGGACTCAAGCCGGAAGAGCTGGCGAAAATAATCGCGCCCTACGACGCGCTGCTGATTCGCAGCGGAACTCGCGTCACTCGCGAAGTAATCGACGCGGCCACGTCACTCAAAGTGATCGGGCGCGCGGGCGTCGGCGTTGACAACGTCGATATCGAAGCTGCCACGCGTCGCGGAATCGTCGTGATGAACAGCCCGACCGGCAACAGCGTCACGACTGCTGAGCATGCGGTCACGATGATGATGGCGCTGGCGCGGCATATCCCGGCAGCCAACGCCTCGATTCATGCGGGGAAATGGGATCGCAGCAAATTCACCGGTACCGAGGTATGCAACAAGACGCTCGGCGTCGTTGGCCTCGGTAACATCGGACGTATTGTCGCGGACCGCGGGCTTGGGCTCAAGATGAAAGTGATCGGCTACGATCCGATTCTGACAGCTGACGCTGCCAGTCGTGTCGGCGTTCAACTGGTCAGCCTGGACGAGCTTTTCACGCGCGCCGACTTCATCACCGTCCACACTCCGCTGACCGACGACACCCGGGGCATCGTCGGCGCGGCCGCGTTCGCGAAGATGAAGAAGGGAGTGCGCATCATCAACTGCGCGCGTGGCGGAATCGTCGATGAGGCCGCGCTCGCCGACGCGCTGAAATCCGGCAAGGTCGCGGGCGCCGCGCTCGACGTATTCGTCGAGGAGCCGCCGCCCGCCGACCATCCGTTGCTCAAGTTCGACAGCGTGATCGCAACGCCGCATCTCGGCGCCGCTACTGACGAAGCGCAAGTTCAGGTCTCGGTCGATATCGCGCATCAGGTCGCCGAGTTTCTGATCGACGGCACGATTCGGCAGGCCGTCAACATCCCGGCGCTGTCCACCAAGGAGCTGGAAATTCTCGGCCCACATCTCACGCTCGGCGAAAAGCTGGGCAGGCTCGCGGCGCAACTGATCACCGACGCGCCCACCGAGTTAACGCTTGCGTTTGGCGGTGAAGCCGCGAATCTCAAACCCGACGCGATCACCGCCGCAGTTCTGAAGGGCTTGATGAGCGGCTTTCTCGACGAAGATTTGAACTACGTCAACGCTCCGTTCATCGCGCGCGAGCGCGGCATCAGTATTATCGAAACGCGATCGCGCGAAGTGACCGATTACGTGAACACGTTGACGCTCAGGGTTCGTACCGGCGCCGGTGAGCACGAAGTCTCTGGGGCAGTGCTGGGAAATCGCGCGCTGCGCCTGACGCGAATCGACGGTTACCGCGTCGAGGCGGTGCCCGAGGGCTATTTCCTGATGCTTCATAATCGCGACGTGCCCGGCGTGGTCGGCGCGGTAGGCACGATGCTCGGGCAGGCTGGAATAAACATCGGGGGTCTGGAGCTCGGCCGCGATCGCGTGGGCGGAACCGCGCTCAGCATTTTCGAAGTGGACGAACCCGTGCCCGGCGCCGTCCTCGACAAGCTCAAGACTCTGCCCGCAATTACGGCGGCGTCGCTGCTCAAGCTCTGAATATATTTTGCGCGTGACAAATTTCAGTTTTTCGGGCCGATAGGTGCGCGCAGTGGCCGGCGGAAATGACGCCGGTCGGGGGAAGACGATGAAGACAGTGGCCGTGGTCGGCACGCAGTGGGGCGATGAGGGCAAGGGCAAAATTGTCGATATGCTCGCGGCCGACGCTGACGTGATCGTCCGCTTCCAGGGCGGTAACAACGCCGCGCACACGCTGGTCGTCGGCGGCAAGAAGTTCGTGCTGCGACTGGTGCCCGCCGGCGCGCTCCATCCGGGCAAGGCTTGCGTTATCGGCAACGGCCTGGTCGTCAATCCGATCGCGCTGCTCGGCGAAATCGCGGAGCTCAAGCACAGCGGCCATCTCGTCGACGACAGCCTCTTCAAAATCAGTTACGAAGCGCACATGGTGATGCCCTACCATCTCGCGATCGATCGCGCGCGCGAAGTGCGGCTGGGCAAGCGCGCGATCGGCACTACTGGCTTCGGGATCGGCCCCGCATACGAAGACAAAATGGCGCGGGTGGGATTGCGCTTCGAAGACTTGCTCGATTTCAAATTTTTCGAAGAGAAGCTCCGCCGCAACATCGTCGAGAAAAACGCGTATCTGAAAGCGTTGCTCAAAACCAAGCCGATCAAGGCCGACGAAACGATCGACGCGATGAAAAAAGCGCGCCGCCGGCTGCTCCCGTACCTTTGCGACACGGGCGCGTTCGTCAGCGATGCGATCGATTCCGGCAAGCGGGTGCTGTTCGAGGGCGCTCACGGCACGATGCTGGATATCGATCACGGCACCTATCCGTACGTGACCTCGTCGAGTTGCGTCGCGAGCGCAGTGTTCAGCGGCACCGGCATCGGGCCGGGCAATCTCGAGGCGGTGCTCGGCATCAGCAAGGGCTACACGACGCGCGTCGGCGCGGGCCCATTTCCCAGTGAGTTCACCGGCTACCTGGCCGACTCGCTGCGCGAAGAAGGCGACGAGTTCGGCAGCGCAACCGGGCGTCCGCGGCGCATCGGATGGTTCGACAGTGTGCTGGCTCGTTACACCGCTCGCGTCAACGGGATGTGGGCGCTCGCGCTAACCAAGCTCGACGTTTTGACCGGGATCGATCCGATCAAGATTTGCGTCGGCTATGTTGTGAAGGGCAAGCGCTACGACGACATGCCGCCGTCGCATCGGATGCTGATCAACGCCAAACCGATCTTCGAAGAAATGCCGGGATGGAGCGAGAGTCCAGCAGGCGCACGCACGATAGCCGAATTGCCCTCGAGCGTGCGCCGCTACGTCGAGCGAATCAGCGAGCTGGTCGGCGTGCCGATCGCAATGATCGGCGTCGGCAAAGAGCGCGAAGCAACGATCGTCGTGAGCAACCCGTTTGCCGACTAGCCGGTCTTACTCATCAGCGTCAGAAGAAGGCGCGCTTATCTAAAACTACTTGTTACCCGAAATGAAGGTGTCGTATCCGATTCGCCCTTGAAAGAAGTCGAGCTTCACGCCATCGGGGTCGCGAAGCTCGAAATGTTTCATGCCGCCGGGGAAAGTCGCGATCTCTGGAACATGGAACCCGGTTGAAATGACTCTCTCTCGATAGTCGTCGATATTGCCGCATTCGAAAGCTAGGTGGTCGGGAAGGCGCCAAGGCTTACCCGCTTCTTCGCCTAACGGTACGAAGAGTTCCAGAGTGAATCCTCCCCTTTCCAGAGAGACAAACGCTTGCTTCATGGTTGGATATTGGTCTCGGCCAGCAAGTTCAAAGCCGAGATTTTGGCAATAGAAGGAAACCGACCGCTCCAGATCGGCAACCGGAATGGCGATGTGCCAAATATCTATCGCATTGGCCATGCTGTTGTCACACTTCTTTTGACCCATGCAGAGCAGGTCGGGTGCCCTACCCTGCACACACTGCGGCGAGGCTTGAGATTGCGACGCCGCGGCGGCCTAGTCGGACGTCGTTGCGGTCGAAGCCGTTGGTCGTGTAGCCGATCGAAATTCCGGTCGCTGGATCGGCCCATCCGATTTGTCCGCCGGCGCCGCCATGACCGAATGCCAGCGCTGAGTTGGTCTTGCCGAAGCCGCGATAATTCGCGAGGCCGTCGCCACCGGCCACGACGACTCCCAATGCGCGGTTGCACTTGACGCCGAAGATCGGATCCTTGTAGTCGCCTGATCGCACGCGCAGAGCGTCTTTGAGCGCCTCAGGCTTGATGATCGGCGCGCCATCGACGCCACGATTGTGCAGGAGTCCCTGGTAGAACAGCGCGAGGTCGCCCGCCGTCATCACTCCGCCGCCGCCGGGCACGCCCGCTTCCATCACGTTCGGCCGGTTGAAGCCCATGATCGCGTCTTCGGTAACTTCGGTTTCCGGCATCGCGGGCAGGCCGAGTTTCTTGCGCTCCTCATCCGACAACGGCTCGCCGACGTAGCAAAGTTGCGCATGTCGATTTTGATATTCGCGCGGCAATCCGACGCGTAGTTCGGGGAGTCCGAGCGGCGTCGAAATCCGTTCGTGCACGAACTGACGAAAGTCCTTGCCAGTGCGCCGTTCGATAATCTCCGCGATCACCCAAAATCCCGATGTCGGATGGTATTCGAACTTGCTGCCGACCGGCCATTCGAGCCGCCACTTCGCGAATCGCTCGAGCCGCTTGCTCTTGTCCAGCCACTCGTCCTGCGGATACGGCGCGTTTGGAAAACCGCCGACATGAAGCAGCACCTGCTCGACGGTCATCTTGTCTTTGCCGTTAGTTCCAAACTCGGGAACGATCTCGGCGACACGCTCGCTGGTTTTCAGTTTGCCTTCGCCGATCAGAATCCACGACGCCGCCGACATGATCGCCTTGGTGCACGAGAAGATCGTGTAGAGCGTGTCGTTGGTCGCCGGCTTTTCACTTCCGCCCTGGACTGCACGGCCAACCGTGCGCATCGCGCCGATTTTGCCGTTGCGCGCGATCGCGATCTGCGTCGATGGCAACAAGCCATCTTTAACTTCGCGCTCGGCACGATTGAAAAGCGCTTCGACTTTCTCGGGATCGAGCCCAACTTCACGTGGACTGTCAGCGAAATGGTTTTGCGTCGGCATTGCGGGGACCTCTGGGGTTAAGTTGTCCCCGGGGTATAACACACCCTCGGCAATTCGTCATTCGGACGAAGTGCGCGGCGGACCTTGCGACGATATCCACCCCGCCCTCCCCGGCAGAGTCGTACGAATGACTTCGCAGGCCGGCAGTTCGCCGCGATTCAGGCGCCAACTGACCTCGCGCAACTGCACGAAGGTCGCGCCCCGTTCCTTAAGCGCGCGAACCAATGCGATGAAGCTCTCGAGCTGGCTCATCCCCTCGGTCTCGGCATGAATCGTATGCACGTTGAGGGCCTCGGGCTTGCACAAGCCGAGGTAGAAATCGCGGACCGCGATGTCATCGCGCAATTCGCGACGCCCCATCACCTCGTCGAGGGTAGGCAGCGTCGTCGGAATCTCGGGCGTCGCGAGAACTCGTCCCTCGACGACGCATCGGTACGGCGCGATTCCACGAGTGTCGCTGCGATACTCTAGGCCCATCGCGTCGAGCGCGAGCATCGCCGCATTGTTGGTACGCCAGCCGGGTGCCGCGAAACTCTTTGAAGCTTCACCGACAATCGCGCGGTATGCCTCGAACGCGTCGCCGAGTTCGCTGCGCACACCACTCTCGCCGATGTCATCGAGATGATCCTGCCATCGCACGTGATCATAGCCGTGCACGCCAACCTCAAAGCCGCGTGCCTTCAGATCGCGAATAATGTTCGGGAACGACAGCGCGATCGGCCGCGACGGTAGAATCGTCCCGGAGAGAATCGTGCGCGTGCCGTACATCGAAACGGCCTTGGTGCGGAACATCTTCGACAGAAATCCGCGATTTCGAAACACGCGCAGGATTGCGCGCCCCGAATTGTCCGGCCCCATCGATATGTAGAAGCTGGCCGCGACGCCCTCACGCTCGAGCATCTCTGCCAGTCGCGGTACTCCGAGTTCGAGCCCTTGATGGGTATCGACGTCGATCTTTAGTGCGACTTCCACGCCGGGAATGACTGCGCGTCTAAGCGGCCATCTCCTTGCGGAACCAGTCCATCGAGATTTTCACGCCCTCGCGCAGATTCACCTTCGGCGTGACCTTGAGCAGCGTGCGCATCTTGGTGTTGTCGGGAACGCGCCGCGGAATGTCCTCATAGCTGTTGCCGTACACTTCCTCCTGCGACACGAACTTGATCTTCGACTTGGTCGGCCCGAACAGCTCGAGCATCAGCTTGGCAAACTCGAGCACCGTCGTCTCGACATCGACCCCGATATTGATCGCTTCTCCATCGGCCTCAGGATTCACTCCCGCCTGCACGGTCGCCTCGATCGCGTCGGTCACATAGGTGAAGCATCGCGTCTGCAAGCCGTCGCCGACCACGGTCAAGTCGGCGCCGCGCAGCAGTTGCCCCATGAAGATCGTGAACAACCGGCCCACATCGACCTTGTCCAGCCGCGGACCGTACGCGTTGAAGTAGCGCACGACCGTCACCGGCAGACCGAGCTTGTGATAGGCAAAACAGAAATGCTCGCCGACCGCCTTCGAGGTCGAATAGCACCAGCGGTCGATACTGGTCGCGCCGAGCACGCGGTCGTCGTCCTCGCGCCACGGCACCTTCGGATTGCGTCCGTACACTTCGGAAGTCGAGCTGAACACGAGTCGCGTGTTGTGCTTGTACGCCGCCTTCAGCACATTCTGCGTCCCGTTCACGTTGACGTTCAGCGTCTCGTAAGGATCGGCGACGTAATGCTCGACGCCGACGACCGCTGCGAGATGGTAAATAAGATCGACCTTCGAGACGAGGCTGTCGATCAACTCGACGTTGAAAACCGAATCGTGCACGTAATGAAAACGTGGATTGTTCAGTATGTGACGAACCTTGGCGATCGATCCGGTGTCGAGCACAAAGACCTCGTCGCCGCGCGCGATGAACGCATCCGAAAGATGTGATCCGAGAAATCCGGCGCCGCCGGTTATCAGAACCCGCATGTGACCTCCGCGAAACTAATCGAATTGAATAGTATCTTTGACGCGCCCAGCTTGCGAAAGAGCATCGCGCGCGATTCCTTCGACGCCGCCCTCGAACTGCGCAACCTTCACAATCACGCTGCCCTCAGCCGCCGCAATCTCAAGCGCGCCGTCCGCCATTTCGCGCACAACCCGCCCTGGCGGCGCGAGCGTTCCAGTTTCCGCGCCAATTTTCGCTTCCCATATCATCAACTTCTTTCCGCCAACGGAACAGAACGCGCCCGGATAAGGATGCGTCACGGCACGTACGAGATTGAAAATCCGTCGCGCCGGCCATCGCCAGTCTATCCGCCCGTCCTCAGGCTTTCGGCGCCCGAAATAACTTCCCTTCGATAGATCCATTTTCTGACGCGGCGCATTGCCGGCGACAATCTTCGGATGCAGCTCCTCTACTAGCTCGACGCCCAACGGCAACAGCTTGCGGTACAACGTCAGCGCATTGTCACTGTCGTCGATCGCAACCGCGCGCTGCCCGACAATATCGCCGGCGTCCGCGCGCGCGACCATGTGATGCAGCGTGACGCCGGTCTCGCGCTCTCCATTCACGAGCACCCAATTTACCGGCGCACGTCCCCGATAGTTCGGCAGCAGCGACGGATGCAGATTGAATGCCCCCAGTGACGCCAGCGTCAGTACGTTCTCGGGAATCAGGTGGCGATAGGAGAAAGAATAAATTATCGACGGCTTCAATACGCCGATCTTCGCGGCAGCTGCCTCGAGGCTCTCATCTATATGCACCGGGATGCCGTTCCGCGAGGCCAGTTCCGCGCACGACGACCACCAAATCTCTTCATGCGGATCGTCGCGATGGGTAAACAGTGCCGCTATTGGCGCGCCCATTTTCAGAAGCGCCTCCATGCAGGCGTGGCCCATCTCATGGTACGCGAACAGCACGCATCGAGCCGATTTCACGCCCGCGCTGGATGCGACACTCGAAACGTTGGACTCCACGATTGATTGTCAGTCGCGCTTGTCGGCTCTCGCATCTTCCGATTTGTGGTCCCCTTCGCGGACCTCGCGCGCTTTGTCTGCTTGCGAATCACCGGGCTTGCGGTCAGGCACGTGGATTTTTCGGATGATGTAGGTAGGACGACGCCGCACTTCTGTATAGATACGCCCCGCATATTCGCCGATCAGCCCCAGCGCAAGGAAAATCATCCCGATGAAAAAGAATAGCACGGCAAACAGCGTCCAAACCGCGCCTTCTTCTTGTGGGCCGTAGATCAGCCGATGGGCAAGGAGCACGACCGCCATCGTCACGGCTAGCAGCGAGATTCCGATCCCGGTCATGCTCAACATCTGAATCGGAATCAGCGAGAATCCCGTGATCAGGTTGAGACTGAGCTTCGCCAAACTGAACAGGTTGTACTTCGAGGTTCCGCTTGCGCGATCGTCGTGGCCAACCGGAATTTCCGCGACACGCTTGGCGAACGTGTTCGCGAGCGCCGGTACGAAGGCCGCCTTCTCATCGCAGTCGACGACTGTTTCGACGATATGCCGCCGATACGCGCGCAGCATGCATCCGTAGTCATGCATCGGCACACCGACGACTATAGACGTTAGCCGGTTCTGCAGCCGCGACGCATACCGCCTGTACGCCTGGTCGTGACGTTCTTCACGCCATCCGCCGACGACGTCGTTGCCTTCGTCGATCGCCGCGATCAGCCGCGGAATTTCTTCCGGCGGATTTTGCAGGTCCGCGTCGAGCGTAACCACTATCTCGCCCCGCGATAGCTTGAAGCCGGCGAGAATCGCCGAATGCTGTCCGAAATTTCGCGCCAGTTCGACCACCCGCACCCGTCCATCTTCGCCCGCCGCGATTTCGAGAAGGATTGCGAGAGAGTCATCGCGGGATCCGTCATCGACAAAGACCGTCTCCCACGGGCGGTCCAGGCCGTCGAGCACTGGCTTGAGCCGCGACCACAGCGACAGCAAGTTCGCCGATTCGTTGAACACCGGCACTACGATCGACACCAGTTCGCCCACCGTGCGTGATAGGGCCGAAGTGCTTCTAATCGGTGATATTTTGCCGGGGGAGCTCAAGGACATGCGCCACCTGACTGCGATCAACTCATGCGAAAACGCTGTCGCGTGAAGTGATTCTTGCAGACAGCTTCGGAAAATTAAAGATAGCCTAGTTGACCGCGCGTGATCGCCTCGCGAGACTGCTTCGACGATGCGCGCGTCCAACCGACCTCTCCGACTCACGCTCTACGCACTGCTGGCGGCAATTCTTTATCTTCCCGGTCTCGGGCGCCCAGCGCTCTGGGAGCCGGACGAGGGCCGCTATGCCGAAATCGCGCGCGAGATGGTCGTCTCGGGCGACTACGTCACGCCGCGCGATGATTTCGAGTTGTATTTCGAAAAGCCTCCGCTCGTATATTGGGCGAACGCCGCATCGATAAAAATTTTCGGCGCGAATGAATTCGCGGTGCGATTGCCCGCGGCACTTTTCAGCATCGGGCAGATCGTGATCACTGCCGCGCTCGCCGACGAGATGATCGGCGCGACGGCGGGATTTTTCGCCGCGCTCGTGCTCGCGTTGAGTCCGCTCTTTTTCGGCTTCGCGCGATTCGCGACGCTCGATCCCGCGCTCGCATTTTTTCTGACCGCTGCGCTAGGCGCCTTTTACATCGCCGCGCGCGACGATTCATTCTCACAACCGTCCGCTCGTCGATGGATGTTGATTTCCGCCGCGATGCTCGCGATGGGCACGCTTGCCAAAGGCCCGATTGCGCTACTGCTGGGCGGCGCGATCGCCGTGACGTGGCTCGCATTCGAACACCGTCTGCGCCAAGTCGCCCAAATGCCGCTGACTTGGTGCGCCGTTATCTACGCGGCGATCGTTCTGCCGTGGTTCATCTTGATGGAAGCGCGAAATCCCGGCTTCCTCCGCTTCTTCTTCATCCACGAGCATCTGGAGCGCTATGTCTCGTCAAGCGAACACGGATGGGGTCCGTGGTTTTTCATCCCGATCGTGATCGGAGGAGCGTGGCCCTGGATTTTTTTCGTGCCGCTCGGATGGTCCGCGATGCACACCGAATCCCACATCGCCGACTCCGAAGTCCCTTCCGACCAAGGGTCCGCCGCGCGATTCCTCGCCATCTGGTTCATCGTAGTCTTCGTATTTTTCTCGATTCCCCGTTCCAAGCTTGGCAGCTACATCCTTCCCGCGATGCCGCCGCTGGCAATCGTCGCAGGATACGGTCTTGCGCAGTTGCGCGCTCTCGAGGAATCGCGAGTCGCCGCCGTCTTCTCGCCATCATTGCGATTGCGAATCTCGCGCTCGTCGCGGCTGCCTTCGTAGTTTTCGAAGTCGCGCGACCTCCGATAAATCCCGCGCTGCGGCTTCGACGGATTGCTGATTGGTGGCGTTCTGAGCTGAAGGCGCGATTGCGATGTACGCGCTTGGGCGCGCAGGGGCGCGGGTTCCGTACGCTATCGGCGCGCTCACGCTCGCGATGGTCGCGTCTGTGCCGCTGGCCGCCCGCCTGCGCGAAGACGCGTCTTCGATTTCAACGTATCGTAACCTCGCAAACGCCGTTCGCCCCTATCTCGCCGGCGACTGCACGCTCGCCTCGTATCGCCACTACGTCCAGTCGCTCCCGTTCTATACGGGCCATCGCGAGACCCGAGTCGAGTATTGGGGCGAGCTGTCTGAAGTTTCGCCGCCACTGACAGGCAAGTCGCCATATCTCATCGGCTCCGAAGCGCGGCTGCGCCAGGTCTGGTCGGCCGGATCGTGCATGGTTCTGATCGCGAATGAGCGCGACTTGAAGGGCCTCGACGATTCAATTAAACCCGCGCCGGTTGTTGTCGGATGCGAGGGAAAAAAGTTTGCGCTTTACAATGGCGCGCTCGCCCCGCCGCCGTCGGCAGCCACCTGCCTCGAGGACAATGTAAAAAAATAGCAATAGCCGAAATCGAGACACTTGGATTCGGGCGCGTTCGACTGTAGCTTTGCCGGTGAGAGATTGATCCAAACGTGGCTGATAAGAAATCAAAAATTCAGACTGCAGATTCGGCTGCCAACGGCGGCGACGCGGGACCTTCGCTCGGCCAACTGATTACCGAAGCTCGCGAACGCAAAGGCATGACGCGCGATCAGGTCGCGACCGAAGCTCATCTGCCGGCGCATTACGTCAAGATGATCGAGAGCGACAGCTACGACATGATTTCGGATCGGCTCTACCTGGTCCCGTTTCTTCGCCGATATGCGACCTTCCTCGGTCTCGATGCTGAAGAGATCGCCTCGCGCTTCGTCAGCAACGTTCAACATGCCGAGGCCAACGTGGTGCGAATCTCGCAAGAGATCACGATGGTCGAGAAGAAGCCTGGCTCAGCCGGCCGAATCGCATTCGCCGTTATGGTCGTCGCGGTGATCATTTTGCTGGCGAATTTTGCGTGGCGCCGATATGAAGAGCATGAAGCGTCGGTTCCGGCTCCCGTCGAATCGCCAGCTGCGACGGCCGCGCCAAATGCCCAAGCGTCCAGCGAAACTCCGCCGCCCGTGACAGTCGTGACCAATCCAGAGACCGTTCCGGCCGCGGCGAATCGTTCTGCCCCGCCAAGCTCTATCCCGCGTACCGCGACGGACACTGATCGCTAGTGCAGCACGGCGTTGGCGATCTCTTCGGCGACAAGTTCCTTGGCGTGCCGCGCGTCGTCGCCCGAGTGCACGACCGCGACCACCTTCAGCTCATCAGCCGCGCCTTCCAATGATGCGCGCGCGACGATCACGGTGTCGTAAAGCTGGTTCTTCGGGATGCTGTCGTACGGTGTCGGCCCGTTGGTGAACGCATTCCGGCGCGCCTGGTAGTTTCTGAACCCTGCCGTCACCGGATCTTCGGGAGCCAACGCCTGGCGGCGAGCCTCGTTGGCGAAAGGATCGACCGGTTGATTGCCCGCATCAGCCAACGGCGGCGGATCAGCTCCCGCCTCCTTCAGCAACTCGACCATCGAGGGGTCGCCCGGGAACATCTGATTCAACGACACCCCCGGCGCGAGCATTTGTTGATTCACCGTTACCGTGAGCGTCACCGAATTTTCGGGATTCGACGGCTGCCCATGACGTGCCGCGCGCAGATCTTCGTTGAGTACATTCTGCACGACGGGATCTGTGCAAATCGCGATCACGGTGGCGTTTGCGGGCGCGTTCAGCTTGCCCGCCATCTTGACCTCGGCCGCTTGCGCAAATCCGCCAATAGCTAGTGCGATAGCCAGTGCCGCGGCCGCGCGATGTCCTGCTTTACGCACTCAATACTCACCGATACGCGCGCGCAGCTTCAATCGGCCAGGTCGCGATTACCTCGTCGCCCCGCACGACATAGTACTCAGTATGAAGATTAATCGTTGTATCGTTGTGGCTCGGAACTATCTCGATTTTCGATCCAGGCTCGATATTGCTCTCGCCCGCCGCAACGTGTCCGTGCTCCTCGGACAGCCCCGCTACCTTGATCTCAGTGCCTTTGATCATCGGCGGGCCGAATTCGTTGGTCAGCGATTTCATTCCCGCGTCAATTATCGCCCGCCCGCCGCGCCGCGAAATCACCGTCGCGAGCAGCGTCAGCGCCGAACGACCCAGATCCGGCCGCACCTTGCGATATGCGCCATCCATGAACACGTACGACCCCGCCTGGACTTCGGTCACGTCGGGCCAGGTGCCTGCGATGTCGAACGTACCGGTCCCACCCGCACTCACTATTTCCGGCGCAAGTCCCGCGCTGCGCAACGCTTCGACGTGCCGACTGAGCGTAGTCAGAGCCTCACGCGCCGTCGCAATTCGCTTTTCAGCATTCGGAAGCAACACTGCGTGACCCTCATAGCCCATCACTCCGCGATAGTTCAGGCCGGAACGCATCGCATGCCGCACCAGCTCCACAGTCTCCTCGGGAGTTTCCGTGCCGCATCGATGCATCCCGCTATCAACTTCGATTATCACGTCGGCCGCGCGTCCGGCCCGCGCCGCTCCCGCCTCGAACTCGCGCACGTTGAACTCACTCTCGATCGTTCCGATCACACTGATGCGTTCCGCCGCTTTGAAGAATCGATCGATCTTGGCGGCGACCCGCAATTTGATTTGCGAGCAGCACTGGACCGAATCCGGCGCGCGCCAGCACTTCGACCTCGCCAAGCTTCGACGCCGTAATTCCAATCGCGCCGGCCGCGAGCTGCCGTCGCGCGATCTCGACTGTCTTCGGCGTCTTGAAATGCGGTCTGAGCTTCTGCGAACGCGACGCGAAGTACTCACCCATCGTGCGAATATTTTCCTCCACGACGTCGAGGTCGAGAATCAAGGCGGGCGTATCGATGTCGCGCTTGGTCATTGCAATGCTCACGGAATCTTCTGCTGCAACAATTCCTGCGCCCGCGCGGCTCGCCATTTTACCAGCCGCTCGCCAAGCTTCGCGTCGCTTAGCGCAATTATCTGCGCAGCCATCAGGCCCGCATTCGCCGCGCCGGCTTTGCCAATCGCCATCGTCGCCACCGGAACGCCTTTGGGCATTTGCACGATCGACAGCAGCGAATCGATTCCGTTGAGCGACGTCGTCGGCATCGGCACGCCAATGACGGGCAGAATAGTCTTCGCCGCGACCACGCCCGCAAGATGCGCCGCGCCGCCGGCTCCCGCGATTATCACGCGCAGGCCGCGACCAGCCGCCTTCGCGGAATATTCCAAAGTGATGTCGGGCGTGCGATGCGCCGACATAATCCGAACTTCATGCGGTACTTGAAGTTCCGCCATGACCTCGGCCGCCGCCGCCATGTACTCCCAGTCGCTCTTGCTGCCCATGATCACGCCGACAATCGGCTCTTTGCTGTCTGCCATGTTGGTCCTCGTACGCAGCAGGCTGATTCTCAACTGGTCGCATGTCAAGCAGCCGCAGGTATGAGCGCCGCGAATAATTCGGCACAATGTACTCGCGATGGCGACGCCGATCCCGATCAATCAGTGCGAGTTCACAATCGCAGAAGTCGTCGAGGCGACCGGCGGCACTTTTGTCGCAGCCAAGTCGACCGACTCTTTCGGTGACGACAGCCAAGGTGAGCGGCCGCCCCCTGCCGACGCGGTCGCGTCCAAGAGCTACCGAACCGGTGCGGGCAGTTCGGGCAACGTTGTTGGCGTCAGCATTGATACGCGATCGATCTCGACCGGTGCGATCTTCGTCGCGCTACGAGGCGCCGGCACGGACGGTCACAATTATCTTGCACAAGCCGCCGCGAGCGGCGCAGTAGCAGCGATAGTCGCGACGGGTCGTCATCATCCTGCTCTCGATTGCATCGAGGTCGCCGATACTCTCGATGCCCTTGGCCGGCTCGCGCATCATCATCTCGCGCGCACGCGCGCGGCGCGTGCATTGCCTCTAATCGCAATCGGCGGCGCGGTCGGCAAGACCACTACTAAGGAACTCACCGCCGCCGTCGTTCGCGCTATATTCGGTTCCACGCTCTCTACACCGGGCAATCTCAACAATCTGATCGGCGTCCCGATGACGATTTTCACGTTGACCGGAGAACATCGCGCGGCGGTCCTCGAATGCGGGACCAACACGCGCGGCGAAATTCCGAAGCTCGCGCGAATCGTCGCGCCTGACGTAGCGATGGTCCTGAACGTCGACCTCGAACACAGCGTAGGGCTCGGCACGCTCGACGAGATCGCGGACGAAGAAGCCGCGCTGTTCTCGACCGCCCGTCGCTATGCGGTCGCGTCCGCCGACGAACCGATGGTCCTGTCACGGATTCCGAAACATCTGCCGCGCATCACATTTGGCAAATCGGCCAAGGCTCAGGTGCGGCTGGTCAGTCGAAGCGTCGGCGCCCGCTCGCGCATCCGCGTCGAAATCGCGCGCGACATGGTCGCGAGTGGAGTCGAACCTTTCATCGAAACTGAAATCGCGCTGCTGGGCGAAGCCGCCGCGCTGAATTGCACCGCCGCAATAGCAGGAGTCGCCGCGATGCGCGCAGCACCGCTCGAATCGCGCGAGCTCGACGCCATCGCCGACGCGCTCACCGCTGTTCAACCCGTCTCCGGCCGGCTCTCGATCACTTCGATTAACGGCATCTTCGTGATCGACGACACCTACAACTCGAATCCTCGCTCGATTCGCGCTGCGCTCGCCGCTGCGCGCGAAGTTGCCGACGGCTCGGGCGCACGCCTGGTGATCGCGATGGGCGATATGCTCGAGCTGGGCAATGAATCTGCGGCCGCGCATCAGGACGCCGTTCGCGACGTGATCCGATCGCATTCCGCAGCATTCGTCGCCGTCGGCCCCGAGATGAGTTCCGCGAGCGCAATCGTGTTCCGCGACGCGAACATAACCGGAATACTCACCTCACCCGACAGTATCGCCGCCGCAAAAATAGTTAGCCGGATTGATCCGGCCCGGCGACGTGCTGCTGGTCAAAGGTTCGCGCGGAATCGCAATGGAAAGAATTATCGAGCGGCTCGGGTGATGCCTATCAATGGTCGCCGATGCTGCGGCTCAGCTCGAGCCAATTCGTGCCGTCCCACTTAAGCCTCAGCACATCGACCGAGCTGTTCGCGATGCTCGAAGTGGGTGCCGCGCCTGCCGGTCCATTTGAGCGCGCCGCTTGATGTCGCAAATAGGGGGCCCGCCGCGATCGCGCCGGTGATATAGGACTCGATCGTCACGACTTGATCGGCGACCAGCCCGGTGGTCGACAGCGTGTAGGTGAGTCCTGTCGTCGCGGTGGAAATTTTCTGGCATGAGTTGGTCGTGAACGCGAGCGTGGTGTTCGCCGAAACCGTCCCGACGTTCGAACATGCTTCGATGCTCGGTGCGTGGTTCAAGTAGCCGATTCGTGCGACGCCACTCGCGATCGAATCGGTAAACTCCATGAAGGTCATCGAGTCGGGCACGTTGCTGCCGTCGCCGTTGCGAAACGGGATCGAATCGCCGTAACTGTTCTGCATCGAAAAAATCGGCTGCGGGTTCGGCGCGTTGCCGTTGCTGATTCCGCAGACGGTGGTTCCGCCGCCGCATATCCACGAGCTCTTGATTGCCGTTGGCCGATTCAATTGCATCAGGAATCCGTTCGGTCCCGGCGCGTCGGCAATTCGGGTCGCATCGATGATAAAGTTGGAGCCCGTGCTGTTCGGATCGAAAATGAAATACTGTGCGCCCTCGCTGGTCACGCCGGAAAACATCATGTTGCCGTCCGCCCCGCCGCCGAAGCGATCGCTGGTCCATGCCTCGATCTTGTTCTCCTCGAAGTCTGTGCCGTAAATCTCGAGCTGTCCCACGAACGCCGACATGATCGCGACGTCGTGACCTGCGATCAGACCGCCACGGATTTCCTCGTTGTACGTTTGGCCGCCGCCGCCAAAAAAGTAGCCCCACATGCCGCCCTGCCCGTTCGACGGATTCGAGACCTGCACGTCGCGGAACTCCAAGTCTTGCACGTTACCAGTGGATCGATTGGCGACGCGAATCCCGATCCCTCCTCGGCCCAGGTCCAGCCGCTCGAACGTATCGTTCTGCGCCGCGAGGCCGTCGCCACCTCCACCGGTCGGGTAGTTGTCCACGTCGATAATCACGCCTGCCGTGTTGCCGTTGATTCCCGAGACCGACAGCCCCGCGACTCGCGAGTCCGCCGCCTTGTTCATATTGATGACGGTGCCGCCGGTCACGCCGTGCCACTCGAGTTCGACCGGATGCCCGCCGTCGCCATTTTGAGCGCCCGTCAGCGAGAGCGTAACGCCCCAGCATCCGTACAAATTGAGCGATTGGCCGAGCGGGTAAGTGGAGGTCGCAGGAAACTCGACGATTCCGCCGACGGTGCCGCCGACAGCCGAATGCGAGCAGATCGAACTGATCGCGGCGTTGATCGGAACGCTGTCGTCGTGACGCATCGTGAACGATCCATTTTGCGCCGGCGCGATCGACAGCGTCACACTAGTCCCGCTGACACCGGTGATTTGCGCGAACAGGTCTTGCGCGGCTGCCGAGGAAGGCATCGTCATCCCGAAATCTTCATCGACGCCAAATGAGTGTCCGAAGTCGCGATACGATTCTGCCGTAGCGCCCGGCGGGCCGGCGTGAGGGACTACTGCGTGCAGGCCAGGCGTACATGATGCGCCGGTACACGAATAAATCAGATACGCGATGTCGTTCGCGGCGCCGGTCCAGCCGACCAGCAGGTTGTTATTCGTGCTGAGCGTTGCCGGTCCCACGCTCGTCGATACAGCCGCGGTCGGCGCCGACCATCCACCACCCTGGCTCACTCCAACAATTCGATAGGTGTACGAAACGTTGCACGCGGTGTTGTGCGCCATATTCGTGGTCGCGGCATCGACCTGGCAGCCGCCGCCGTTCGCCAGAGTTTTGGTGATATCCGACGTCGGATTCGGGTTCATGCCGTAACTGTTCGGGACGACGGTCACGCCGGTAGGAGCATTCGCATTCGAGGCGGCGCCGGCGTGATCGATCTTCACCCAGTTTCCGACCTTGAAGTCGCCGATTGAATTCACGCTGACAGTCGCATTTCCAGCGATAGTAGTCGCGGACACGGTCGCAAGCGATCCAGTCGCCCCGAATGCTCTCACATTTTTGACGCCGTTAAGGCTGACGTTGGTGATCGCGTCGCTGCCGTCGAGCTTCGAGCCTGACAGCGTATTGAGCTGCGCTCCGGTCTGACCAAATGCGAGCGCGTCTCCGTTGACGGTCCCGCTGGCAAGATTAGATACCTTGTTGCCATTGGCGTTGAGCGCCGCTTCCAGAGCCACTCCCGCACAGCTCCATTGTCCGCGAGTACCGAGCGCCCACGCGCCCGCCCCGCCGCTCACGCACGGCACCGCACTCTTGCAGTCCTTGCAGAAGAGAATCATTCCGTCCTGCTCGGCGGGCAGATTGGCGAAAGTCGGAGTGACTATTGCAGGTTCTATTTGCTGCGTTCCCGAAAATCGATTGTTGATCGCCTGGCGAAACTGAAATCCAGCCCCCACGCCCGTGAAGTTAGGGATCGGCTGATATGCTCCGGGGGGCGGCAAATTCTGCGCACGTGCGCCCGCACCGACTACTAGCATGATCATCGCGGCGGACATCGCGCGCCAAATCGCTGGCGAAATCTTTCCTCTCACTTCCATCACCATTCGCCGGCTCTCATCGGCCACCTCAGAATCCGATCGCGAACCAGCAAAACCCTTGCGCCGCATCGGTCGAGTCGGGCCCGGAACTGTTGTTCCAGACCCAGAATTGCGACGTTGAGGGCAAGTAGCCGGCGCTGACCATCACGATGTCATCGCCGGCCGCGCCGTGGCCGGGCGTCTCCGGTGTCAACGTAACCGGCATGAATACTTCGCAGGCGTTGGGAAAAGCGATCGGGAAGGAATACGGCCCGTAGAGCCCTTCGCTCTGCCGGGCGCCCCAGTTCACCATGCCCCATTGGATAATGTACTGGACCAGTCCCTTGTTGATGTCCGCGATCGGAATTTTCAGATAACCATTTTGCGCCATCAGGCCGGTGAACAATCCCTGGAACGTTTGCAATACGCCGAGATTGGCAATGTTCACGTCCTGCCGCTGCTTCAGGAACGCGGTGCGATTAGCCAGTTGCTGATGCGGTTGATTTGAAATTCCTGTCCCGCTGAAGCTCGCCCCGCTTGCAGCGCCTTCCACCGGATCGGTCGCTTGTATCTGGTAAATCTCATTTGAGGTGAACTCTGCTGCGTCGATTAGTGTAGCCATTGACTACCTCAGAAAGTAAGCGTCCAGGTTCCGCCAATACTCATTCCCGCGCCAAATGCTATTGGTGCAATAGTTTTTCGCGCGAGCATCGGGGTCGGAGCAGTAGTGCCCGGCAATGTGGCGCTGCCATGATTCGCGAAGATCGCCAGCTCCTGGATCGTTATTCCTTGCGCGCCGGTGTCGGCCGTCGTCAGCGACCAGTTGAGCGTCAAGCTGCCGTTGCCGTCCTCGCTGTGACCGTCGAGCGCTTTGTAATACGCCGCCGCAGTCAGTCCGGTATCGGTCACCGTCGGCGCCGCCGAACCGGAGCCAAATCCTACCGCCGCTGCGAATTCGCCAGCAGTATCGCCGCCGAGCAGCGCCGCAAGCGCCGGCTTGCCGGCGTTCACGAACAGATTGCGTCCCTCGTGTTCCCACACGACGCGCCCGCGTTCCACAACTTGTATCCGCACGATTCCAATCGGCCTTCTCATTTTAACCTCCGTGCAAAACGGCCGCGCCGTTAAGCATCAGCGCCGAGTCCGCGACTTCAGGTTCGTTGACGCCGTAAGTGATCCCGCTATGCCGACAATGACCGTCGTACGCGGGGACCATCGGACCGTGCGGATCTGTCAGCGCCGCCATCGCGATCGCCAGAGCCAGCGCATTGTCATTAGGCGCGGGCGCCGCGTCGATCTGGTATTTCGCGATTCCGCTCAGCGTCAGCTTGTCCGACGGGTCCGGCCCCACGTCGGCAATCGAAGGCACCGTGAACCACACCGAGTCGAGCCACGCGCGCGCCGGTTTGAAAAAATTAACCGCCGCAACCGCCGTCGCCGCCGCGCCGGTTGAAACTCCTTGTCCCGCCGCGAGATCGATCAGGACTCGAAATACCGCCCAGCCCTGGTTTGGAGGATACGTGACTCCGCCCCAGCTCGTCTGACCCTCGAGCAAAATGACCTGCTCCCATCCAAGCGCCGCGAGCGCCTGCTTGATAGCCCACGGCGTGCCGCGAAACCGATGCAACGCGATCGCGCTCTTGAGCAGTTCGCGTTGCGCCGTCTCGCTCAGCGCCAGCTCCGTCAGCAGCCCGCCCGATTCGATCAGATTGTCCACGTCGATCAGCAAATCGATGTTAGTCAACGCGTCGACGCCGAGCGCCACCGGCGCGATCAACTGCCACAGCGGAGAAAGGACGTCGAATTGCCACGCCAAAAATGGCAGCGCGCCGTCCACTACCGAGTCGATTCGGTAAACCAGGAGGGTCGTGAGATCGAGCGCCGCCAGCCGCGAGATCAACTCCAGCAGCGCCTGCGTGCGCGTATCGTTGATCGAAGGCGCGGCCGAAAGCTCCGGCATCAGCTGTGCTCCGTGCTGAACGCCGCCGTCAGCGTGATCGCCGTGCAGTTCGCCCACTGCCCCGCCGCGAGCGTCGTCAGCGTCGGCGACGTGAGCGTCACGCCATAGACTCCCACCACCGACAGCGCCGCAATTATCTGGCTCGGCACGATGTCACGTTGAATCTTGGCGGCCAGTTCGAGCGCCAGCTCCTGCACGGCCGTCGTTGCCGCAACTATCGTCGCAGTCGGATCAGCATCCGAATACAGCGTCACCGTCGCACTGATCTGGTAGTCCACCTCGGTCACGGCAAGCACGTTCACAGTGTCGGTCAGCGGACGGACGGTGTCGGCATTCAAAATTGTCGCGACCTTCGCCAGCAGCGCAGAGTTCGCGACTCCCGCACTGTTCGGCGCCGGCGCCGGCTGTTGCGTCACCGGCCCGGTCAGCACGTACACGTTCACCGATCCAGGCGACGGGCTCTTGATCTGCGCATCGACAATCGACGGGTCGGCGCCGATCGCAAAAAACCGGTACGCGCCGATCGGTCCCGCGACGCTGAACTGATTCGGCGCTGCCTGGATTCGCATGCGCAGATGATCGTCGGTCTCCGGAGCGGATCCGCCGGTCGTCGTGCTCGTGTTCGTGACGCTCGCGATCAGGCTGTTCGGATTGAGCTGAACGCTGACTTGCCCCGCCAGGTATCCGTTCGCGCCCGCTCCTGGAGCCGTCGCCGCGGCCGCAACATTCGCAATGGTAGCGCCGGCCGCGAGAATGATCGTCGCACTGGTCGCGAAAGCAAACTGCCCGTCGTTGGTCCCGACCAGCGTTCCCGCCGCGATCGTTAACGGCACTGTCAATGCGCCGGTCAGTGTGAATTGAAGCGTCGTCACCGCGGGCTGCGACGCCAGCCGATTGACACTCAGCAGTTGACCGAGATAGTCGAGCATCGGAAACGACGCGAACGCGAGCAAATTCTGCTCGCCAGCATACTGAATCGCATTGCGTACCAGCGATTCACGATATGCGTACAAATTAATTAGCAGCCGCTCGACCTGCGCCGGCTGCAGCGTCCGCCCTGACGCCAGTTCGAACTCGGCGATCATGTCTGCGAGGATCAGGTTTGGATCGAGTCCGTCCGCATCGTTCACGAACACCGGCGGCGGCAGCGATGGAATTCCTGCACCCATCAACTCATCCTTTCATCGCGTCGGCGCGGCCCGGCTAGGCCGCCGCTCCCGGGATTGTCACGGTCGTGATCTGAACCGGCGCCGCAGCGACGCCAAGCTTGAGCTGCCAGTTGAGTGTGACGTCGAGATGCGCGCCCGATTGCGTCGTCGCGTCATTGACGCTCTGCGCCGTCACCGAAACAAGATTTACCCGCGGCTCCCAAATCGTGATCGCCGAAGTCAGCTCACTCACGATCGCGGGCAGCGCCAAACTGATCGGAAAATCGATGTAGCGCCAAATATCCGAGCCAAAGGTCGGCCGCAACGGATCGCTCCCGCGCGGCGTCGTCACGATAATGCCCAAGCACTGCTCGACGTCGGCGATACCTTGCACTACTTCACCGATGGCTCCCAGAGCCAACGACCAATCCGCCGACCTGATATCCGCCAGTGTGATTGCGTTTGCCGGCATCGTCATCCCGCCAGCACGTCGGTGCTTGCGCTCACGATCGTTCCGGTCTCTTCGCCGACTTGTACTCGATCGCCCAGTCGCGCGACTCCCGCCAACGCGCCGTTTCCGATCTGAACCAGTCCCCCGCTCTTGATGTTGACGTTGCCGCTCGAATCGATCTGAATCTGCGCTCCGTTCGCGGTAAGATTGAATGCCGCGCCCGTCGGCAGACTGACGTTCAGGACATGTTGGCTGCCGTCATATGTCAGCTCCGCCTGATCCTGGAACTTCAAATCCATCAAATGCGTGCGCGCGTCGTATTTGATTTCAGTAGTATCCTGGAAAAACAGATCGAGTAAGTGCGCAACCCGATCGTAGTCGAAGTGCGCGCCGTCTTTGAACGCGAGGTGAAATTTGTCGGCACTGTTTACCGGCGGCACGTCTGCGCTCGAGTAGATCGCTCCCAGCACCGCGCCGGCCTCGTCGCGCAAGTCCATCAGGCATACGACCTGCTCGCCGATGTCCGGAATCCAGTACGCTTTGTCGTTCTGCGTCTTGAAAAAAATGATCGGCAGCCACCAGCTGATCATTTCGTCGTAATCGGGAAATACCACTCGCACCTTCGCGTGCGCCGGGTCCTGCGCCTGCACGATCCCGACTCGGAACGTCGGATTCAGCGATGCGAACTTTTCACGGTACTCGATTATGTTGTTCATGCGTCAATCCGTCGCGCCGCTATCGATGTTGTGTATCCCGTCGCGCGCGCCAGGTGATGCTTCGCCGTCTCGATTAGATATTTTCCATCGAGCGCGCCCCAACCGCTGAGCTGCACGTTGTTCCCCGCCACCAGCACCGCGTTCCCTGGACCTTCAATCGACGCTTCGACGAACACCATGTTGTGCCAATGAAGTGCTGCTTCCGCTTTTACCTGCGCTTGCCCCGCGTTTTCGCAGCGCGCAACAATTTTGAGCGTATCGCCTGTCGGCAGAGCTTCGTCGGCAGGCACCGACTGACTAATCAGCGTTTTCGTATCAGGATCGAAGTATGAGAATTCTGCAGCGTCGTAAATTCGGCGCGCCCGGTTCCGAAATGCAAATCGCATAACGTCCGATCGCGCAATCACCGTCGCAGCCGGGACCGACTCGAGCGCCGCTCGCTCGTAAAAAATCAACTGGCCGGCACGCACTGTGAAATCAAAGTTGTGCTCTCTGGCAAGCCGTCTCAGAAATTCCAAATCCATCTGACGCCGTTGAGTCACGCGCGCGAACACCACGTCGCTCTCCGACTCCGATGACGCCGTGATTAGTGCCAACCCATACTTCGCGGCAATCTGCCCGGCTATTTCCAAGATGCCCATGTTCTCGTACGCGACCGTATTTGCGGTGCGCATCGCGTTCGTGATGTACGCGGCAAGACACCGCAGTCTCATCACGTCGGGCGGCCCATCCAGCTCCAGCTCGTCAATTTGAAATTCACCGCAGTCCAGCAGAACCTCACTGCTATAGCCAATCTGCAAACTGACTATGTCTCCGATCGCGGGATACCACGGCCCCTGCCACAGCTTGGTCGAATCCTCGAGTTCCAGTTCCAGTTCGCCCGAAGCCCCATCAAGCCGATCGATATATCTAATCGCAAGAACCATCGCCGATACGTCTGCAGTAATATTCACGCCTGAATAAATGAGTATCCACTGAGGCGAACGAACTGTATAAGACGCGCTCGCAGCCATTAGCCACTCACCGCTTGAGAGACTTTCCAGGGTGGCAAATTGGCCGGACCCACCTGACTCTTTTGCTGGAGCGGAATGGCTATCGATAAGCCGGCCTCGAACACCGGTTCAATAGGTACATTCGGATTAGCCACTATGATCGGCGAATAGTCAGTCGGATCGCCGTAGTATCGCCAGGCTAGCAGGTCCCACCGTTCACCCGCCGTCGTAACGTGAAGTATGAAACGTTCCCGATGGCGTCATCGCCCGGCACTCCTCACGATGACCGCTACAGGCACGTCATCGGCCCCAAGATTAGGACCGCTCGCACCCATCGCCGACGGTGTACTGAGTAATGCCGACACGCCCGACGCACTCACCGTTTCCTGCGACGCCGTCGAAATTCCCAGCGGCGAAAATCCCGCCACCGTGCTCGCCCTCGAAAGCAGCAGCGCGTCAGCTATCCATTCCTTGAGCGCCAGCGCAACCCGGATCGCAATCGGCGCACCACCCGCCGACAGCTGCTGCGATTTCACATTGATCGATTCGATGACAAAGAAACCGCGGAAACCCCCGTTGCCGAAAACCAGCGGCAACGCGAGATGTTCCGCCGCCATCGCGCGCAGCAATGCCAACTGCGCGGCCGGTTTCGTGAACGACGCGTGCCACATCAGCTCGAACTTCAGCCGCTCGAGATCGTCCCCCACCCATTGCAGCAGCGGCTTGCTCTCAAGCACCTTCTGCTCGGCAAAGTCGTACGCCCCCGCAGATTCATAGGCGTCCGGCGAGCCAACCACTTCGAATTGAATTTCACCCAATGCTGCGAACAATTGATCTCTCCTCAGAACTGCGCTCGCTCACGCCGCGCGGATTCTCGTTTCAATTGATCGAACAGTTCCTCGCGATGCGCCCGCAAGGCGCCAATCACGTCCTGCTGCACAGCTCCGCCCCCCGACCCGTTGATCACGACCGTCGGCGATGAGTTGATCGTGATCCCGCCTCGTCCACTCGCGTCACTCGGAAGATTCGTATTGCCTGATGGCTGCACAAATTCGCGCGGCGAAACATTCGCGGGCGGAGTTATCCCGCCAATCGATCGCGCAATCCGGAAGTTCGCTTGTATTCCCTTTTCGGCGAAGGACGGTACTCTCGCATCGAGATTCTTTAGAGGTCGGCGCGTTGGATTGATTTTCAAATGCGATGTCGGCCTCACGTATTCGTCCGACTGCTCGATCCGCGACAGTGCGCTCATCGCTTGAGACAGTTTCGGAATCTGCCGGTGCGATCGCGTCGCTGCTTCGACCAAGGCCGTCGCGCGATGCCGTCTGGTGCCGGCACTCGCAGTATTGCTGCTACTCCCCACTTCCTGCCCGTCGAAGCCGCGCCCAGAGCCATCGCCCGCAGTTCTTCGCTTCGCGAGAAACCGTTCGTCCTTCAAACCGACAGCTTCTGCAGGAACTTGCCAGCGATATTCCTTCCCGCGCGCGATGCTCGCAGCTGCTTGCGCGAGTCGACCACTCTTGCGCGCGACGCTGGTCATTCGATCAAGGTGGCGCAGCGCCCGAGCCGCCGTCTGCCCGATTTTCCTGGATTGCTTCGCCATCTGATGCAGCGTCCCCGGCTTTCTCTACTGCGCTCGCGCCGCGTTGCGGTCGAACGGGCGTCGCTGAGAGGTCGCCGCTTCCACTCGCAAGGCACGACCCGCGAGCTCCTTGCCGTTCATTGCTCGCAGCGCGACTGCGGCGTCGGTCTCAGTCTTCATTTCGACGAAGCCGAAGCCGCGCGAGCGCCCGTCGAACCGGTCGCGCACGATCTCAGCGCGATCCACTCCGCCTATTTCGGCGAAGGCTTCGCGCAAATCCCCGTCGCCCAGCGAAAAACTCAGATTGCCCACGAATAGTCTTATTCCCATCGCCTCACCGTTTCGTTTGATTAGTCACTTCACGCACTTTGCTATAGTCACTGCACTACTACTCACGATTTGTCCCTCCGCCGCGTTCGACGCACGACCGTTCATATTCAGTCATTGCGTCCAGCCAGTACGACAGCTCCGCAAAGTCCATCTCACTCAATTCCTGCACTGAGATTCCGGATTGGACGAGGCCTGCGAAGCTCGCTGCGGAGGGCGGTCGAAATTTTCGTCAATCACCTCAGCCTGCAACGCCATCACGTCCGCCAGGTCCATCTCGAGCACGTCTTCGTACACGATCTTGTGCCCATCCACCCGCGTCACCTCGGCGATCAGCGCAAATATCACCGCGCTCGCATCGTTTCCCGCCGCTGCCCGTTGCGCCCGCATGAGGTCTCGACCATAGCCCTTGCGCAATTCGGCGCGCGCCCCGGACGGCAAGTCGATCGTCCGCGTTTGCTGTTCGTCTTTCGTTTCCGCACCATCTATTCGGACGCCATTGACCGTAGTGTCATCGCTCTTCATTAGGCATCGCTCCCGTTTTTCGACTTCATCGACCGGGCGCTCATCCGCCAAGATTGGATCGGAAATTACTTAGTTGATCGACGCCACCTACTACGTAGATATTTGCGAATACGTCGTACAAGTATATTTGCACGCCTGCGACGAATAGCTCGCAGTGATAGATACTTACTACTGAAGTAGTCTCGACCATCTGATGCTGTCGGAAGGTCGGACTCCCCGCATCCTTGAAGACTCCGGTCATCAGGTACACAACCGGAAGCTCTGCGGTTCGTCCCTGGCTGGTGTACTGCTCCAGGTTCCCGCGCGCCTGGAATGAGTGTGTCTGAAAGGGACTGGCCGACAGAGTAAGCGTCTCCGCGTCGAACGACGACCACTTGATCTTCGACTCGAGCTTTTCCACCCCAGCCCACAACTCGGCCGTGCCCGCCATGCCCAATCCTTTGTAGTCAATCATCTTGTGCTTGGGATTCGCGATCTCGATCTCTTCCGCACGTCCCAGCAGTCCCACGCCGTCGATATATATATTCGCATTAGTCAATGAGTTGATCTGGATATTCATTCTAATCCTCAGTTATGCCGTCGCGCCCGCCGCAACAGTGATCGGACTGGTGTTTCCCAACTGCTGCAGCAACGTCACGTCAATGAATGCCTCGAACGTGATTCTTTCCGCCGGCGGTGGAGGCATCACGTCGATATCGAATACCAGCTGGCCGCCAGCGATCTGTGCGGATGGATTCTCCGCCGGGTTGAAGCTGGCCGCGCCCGCTACCAACGCCCCTCGCTGGATTAGCGATCTGATGAACGCGTTCGCACTGGCGAGGATCGCGTCGATCAGCGCATTCGAAATCGGCTGATCGATGAATTGCAGCATCGCCAGCTCCACCGACTCCTCGATTACGTCCATCGTTCGGCGCACCGAAATAAAATTGTCCGGCGTGGTTGCGGTCGGGTACGCCGAGCTCCGGTTTCCCCATACCCGAAGTCCCGTGCCGAACGCGTTGAACACGGTCACGATTCCCGCGGCATTCAAATTGTTCACGTCGGATGACGCGTCGAGAATCGACGCATACAGCTGAACGTCAGGTCCTAGCATTCCATCGACTTCCGTGTTGGACGGCGACCACCAGTAACCCTGCGCCAGGTCCTTGGCCGCCATCGCCCCCGCCACCCACTGCGAGTATGGCGCGACCGCGTTCGCGTTGAATTGCAACGTCACCGGTATTCCCGATGCGTTCAGCGTCACTTCGGTCGGCACAATTCCCGTGTCGAAAAACGTCTCTTGCGGGTAACATAGAATTGTTCGGCTGCTCGAGGCTGCGAAGGCGTTGCCCACGGTTCCGCGATTGGTGATCGCGGCCGTCGCGGAGGTCGCGGGTGGCGAATCGACCAGCGCTACCGCGCGAACTTTGCTGGCCATCGCGTCGAGCGCAACCGCAACCGTGGTGTCCTGCGAATATCCCGGCGCGATTAGTATCTTGGGAAAGAATCCCAGCGTCCCGTATGTAGTCTGTAGTACCTGCGTCCCCGTGTAGACTCCGCCGGTGATTGCGCCGATCACGTCAGCGTCCACTACCTTCGACGGATCCGCATACCTGAACGCGATCAACACGCTGGCGCCGGCAGTAATGTGGCCGCCCGATCCAGTTGGGATCAGGGTAATGGCACCATTCACTGCGTCGACCGTATAGTCAGTTCCCGCGACGTACGTAGTACCCGCTGGATTACTAGTGACTACCACATTCGAGACGCCCATATGCCCGAGGTTGATTGCGTTCTGAGTATTGAAGCTGAATGCGGTCGCGGCTAACGCCGTGTAGTGCCTGGTTGGATCGAACACGTTGACGACTATCGCCTGTCCAGCAGATTGCGCCTGGATCGCCGCCAGCGCGTACGGAATCGTATATCCGCGAACGAGCGGCCCGAACTTTGCGGCGTCGAGTGCTGACGACACCAGCGTCGGCGAATTCAGCCCCGCCGCGACTATCGGCGACGCCACCGCCCAGGTCGGCGCCGTTCCCACCAGTCCGATCACCGCCGATTTGACGACTGTGACCGGAACCGGCCCATTAGGCACTTCGATTACTTCAACTCCGTGCAGGAAACTGGCTGGCATGTATCACCTATACTCAGTCGGATCGAGTTACTATTTAGAAGGCCTAGTTAGTCGGCGCGTTTTGGCTCAGCGTCGCGATAGCCTCTTCGGCATATGAGTATCCGATCTGCACTGTTTCACCGGTGAGTATCGCACCGCCGGGAATCGCAATGACTATTCCGTTCGCGCGATCGACCGAAAAGTCCGTGCCCTGGATCAACGCCGCGCCGCCGATACTCGTAACGCTCACCGCAAATACGTTGCCCTGGGGAAGTTGAACCTGGCCGCTCGAATTGAACGTGTACGCCGACGCGCCGACCGTGACAGTAGTCAGTCCGCCCTCTTCCAGTGCGTTGCCTTTGATGAAGAGTGGGAAATTTTCGGTCGGCGAACCTTCGACTGCTACGGTGCTGAGGGCAAAGGTCGATGAGTAAGTCCAGACGCCGCCTTGCTTGTCGCGTTTTATGAATTTTTCGCGCACCGGGTACATCTTGCGACAGCCGGGAACCTGATAGCCGGTCAGCGCCGCGCGGATTGCCTCGATAATCGAGTACGCGCCCGGACTCGGTCCCGACGCGTCGCCGCCGACCGCCCATCCGAGGTCGCGCATCATCACCGAGACTTCGAACTCGAGTTTGCGTTCCTGGATTGTCGCTGCGGTGTCGAGCAGCTTCCCGTACTCCGCGCCTTTGTACATCACCAGCGCCGCGCCCACGCGATGCGTCATGCGCCAGGTCTCGGGACGATCGGGGTAGTGTGTGATTTCGATCGCGCTGATTTGCGAGCGGAGCTGAGTTACGATCGCGTCTTCGATCGTCGCGATGTCGATCGGGGTCGGCGGCGCGAACACCACCCCGTTCCACGGCGCGTCGAGCATCACGCCCATCTCAGTAGCCCCTCAGTTTGTTGCGAGTGAAAACGCGATCCGGTCCTTGCACATTCTCTTCCGTTGCCGCGGTCGGCGGCTCTAGGCCATCGGCCGACAGTCCGAGCGTCAGCTCGCCGGCCGCGACCTTCACCAGCATCGCCACCGCATCTTCATAACGCTTGCGCGCATCTTCGAGGTCGTGCAGCGGACGCAGCGATTGCATTCGGTACATCGCGATGTCGGTGGTGAGACGGTTGAGGACTGCCGGCGGATCTGTCAGCGGCAAAGTGAAGCGTCCTTCGATGTAGCCGTCGATTTCGGCCGACGCATCGGCCAGCGCCTGCGTGATCGGAGTAGTATTCACCGTCGTCGCGGTTGGATCTTCATTAGTCAGTTGGACCAGGTCGCGATTGGGGTAGCGATTGATCATGTCCTGGGCGGTCGCGTAGCTCACTGTCGTAACCTCATCGCGTCGGAAGTGACTATTGGACTAAGAGGTCTCTCCGCGGGCGCTGAACATCTGACTTGCGCCCGCGGAGAGTGGCCTTGCACTCCGGCGGCGCGGGCAGGAGGGGGACCCGCGGTACGCCGGCTCAGGTAAACTGCTTTCATCGCTTTTTTCACCGTCCAATCCCGTCCTTATGCCAGGAACTCGCTGACAATCAGGTCCGCGCTGTTGCGCCAGATGTTGGAGGTCGAAATATTTGCGCTCGCGCCGGCGCCGGCCATGAATTCGGAGTTCAACAGTTGGCGCGCGACTTCTTCCAGCGTCGGCGGGACCAGCAGGTACACGCCGCTGCGGCTCGACAATGCTCCAAACGGCTGTCCCGCATCGGTTTTAAACGCGCGCATCGCAGCCCGCGCGGCGCCGTAGTTGGTCGGATTGCTGAGATCGGTGTTGCTGGCGTAGGCCAACTGCCATAGTCCGACGCCGGTGTTGGCGCGGCCATCCACGCCGTAGCGGAATTCGCGCCGGTTGAAGACCGCTTCGTCCGCGACATTAGTCATTCGGGTGACTGCGTATTCGCGGCGGAGCTGAAAGATGAATGGGCGAATCACGCGGGACGCATCGATCAGGTACCAGTACGCGCCGGTTCCGCTCGAGTTGATATTCGACGCCGGGGTCCCGGCCTGGCCCAACAACCCGACCGGATGAGTCGCCGAAAAGAACGGCTGCCCGTCGAAGCCGACGACGTCGGTGGGATTGACTACTGCGTCTTTGATCATCGCGAACAACAGCATGTCGGGATGCACCTTGGTGTCCCATCCGAGCTGCTCGATGATCGGCTCGTAGGCGCCGTAGGTATCGTCTTCGATATCATTTCGGTCAATAGCCACTGTGTCTTCGAAGTTCCGATTGACTATTGTGTATTCATGCGTTTCGAGCGCCTGGATTACCCTGTCGCCCAGCCATTCGCGGAACTTGGTAGTGCGGCCGAGCCATGGATAGGTAGTCTGGCGCGAGGCGGAGCGGACGACGCTAGTGATCTGTTCGTAGTACGAGGGCGGTTTTTCGAAGCCGCGCTGGAAGACGACGTCGAAGCCGGTGAACAACGCGGTCAGATTTGCTGAACTGATTTCCATCTAATTCCTCTTTTTTGCAGAAAAGTGTTTCCTACGCGGATGCGGTTGACTGGTGCCAGAAATCGACCCAGACCTGGCCGCTTGGATCGATTGCGACTACGACTCCCGCCGCGGCGTATTGCTGTACCGCGCCGCCTGAGCGATCGGTCGCTACGACGGTGTTGTCGTCGAGTGCGAAGCAGACCAGACCGACCTGCGCCGCGCCGACGCTTCCGTCGGTCGCGTAAAGGAACACGCCCTTGCGCGCGGTGATTGAAATCGCGCCCGCGGTTCCCGGATTGTTGATCGCACTCTGACCCGGGAATCCATTTTTCACATATTCCGCGCGGCCCACGACCTTGAGTGCGTTGGCGACGGTGGTCGTTGCCGAGGCCGGCACCGCGTTGCCCGCGGCGTTCAGCGCGACCATCCCGCCGAGGTAAACGTTGGTGTTCGCCTCGACCGGGTAAACCCGCATCCTGCCGCCATCAGCCATCTCGGGCGTGTTTCGTGAATTGGTTAGAGCCGCCATCTTTTCACCTGTCTTTTTTCAGTATTAAGAGTTTTTTCAGTATTAAGAGCGCGCGAGTTAGTCCTGGTGATTTCGAAGGTCTGCGCTGCGGGCTGCTGCGTTGCGAAGTTCTGCGTCGGCGCGCTCGAGGCTCAGGAAGTCCGCGCGCCCGCGCTTGCGCCGCACGAACTCCGAATGCTTGAGGCCGAGTTGCGCGCAGATTGCGAGTTCCGCCGCGTTGAGTCCGGCGTCCGCGCGCCGATCCGCAGGCGGTTGTCCCGACAAGCCCAGGTTCTCGCCGAGGATCGACGGCTGCCTGGCTGCGAAGGTCTGGAAGCCGCGCGCGTCGGCGGCGCAGTAGGCAATCGCCCACTCGCGCTGTGCGGGGACAAGTTTGCCCGCGCGGATCGCGTCCTCGACCGTATGCGCGGCGCGTTCGCGCGCGCGATCGGCCTTGAGCGCGTTGAGTTCGGTGAGCGCGCGCTCGAACTCGGCGATCGCGACGTAGTGCGCGGGGTCGTGTGCATGCGTGCTAGTCGATTGTGACGACGCCGCATCGCCGGCCGCGCGCAGCTCGCGCACTTTTGCGAGAACGTCGGCGACCGTCGCGTCGGCGTCGAGATTCAGCAGATCGCGCAATTCCTGGGTTGGAAATTCCATCTGTTCGTCCTTGGTTTGGTTGTGCGCGGCCGCCGTGCGCGACGCCGCGATCGCGGTCAAATGAAGATTTGGATTGTTGGTGAGTCCGGCGCGGAGCAAGCGCGTCACGACTCCGTCTTTCGGATCGAACTGGAACACGGGCGATACGTAGCGGTACTCGCGCGCGACGATCGAACTCTGTGCCCGCGCGGTCCATTCGACGCGTCCCCAGACCGCGCCAGCGCGCACTTCGAGTTCGCGGATCCATCCGGCGGCCGGAGCGGGCCGTCCTTCGGGCGCGCCGAAGTCGGTCGCATGGTCGTAGTCGATGGGGATACCGGCGTTCATCTGCAGCGCGGTGGTGGACGCGATGACCGCGGTCGGATCGTCGAGGCGAAATGGTCCGCGTCCGTCGCGGCCGTAAAAGACGCCGGCGGGGAGCAGCTCGATCCATTCGGGGGCTGCTGCGGTAGTGTCTGCGGGCGTCGATGCGGAGGCGGGCGCACCGGCGGTATCGATCACGAACGAAGGAATCAGTTTGCCCGCCTGCGTCTCGCTTTCACCGCCGGTGCGTGTAGTGAGGTGTTCCATCGAGGGGCATTGTGCGCCGAGATTTGGGATTGCATAAGGCTGAACAGTTCAGCCCTGAACTTTTGTGGCTATGAGGGGGGGTGGGGGACACAAAATGTTGACGGCAGTTGGGGTGGCGGAGCGATCGAAGGAACCTCTCCCCTAGCCCCTCTCCCTTCTGGAGAGGGGAACCGGAGGTTTCGTCGGAATCGCATTGTCCTATCCCCCTCACCCCTTTCCGATGCGGAAAGGGGAACAGAGAGTTGAGACTGCGGCGTGCGAGCATCGCGAGCTTCATGTGTCATCGCGAGCAACGCGAGCAATTCTGTCATCCTGACAAAGCGAGCAACGCGAGCGGCAGGAAGGATCTCGGACTGCTTCGCGTACGCGAAGCCGGTTGCCGGTTTCTGAAAATCGCGCAGCGCTCCTTTGTCTCCTGACGAAGCGAGCGATCGCGAAGGATGCGAGGAACCTAACCCCTAACCCCTTCCCGCGCGGGAAGGGGAACAATCGCGCAGAGAGGGAAAAATTGCGGCTCGCCTTCTGATGCGTCCGGCTGTTAGAAATTTGCGCACGATGAAAACTACTGTGCCTGTGATTGAGGTGAAGTCGGGCTGCGGGTTGAGCGCGAGGCTGTGATTCTTGAGTCGATTGATTGGCGGGTTGGGCGCGGAGAGCATTGGGCGATTCTTGGGGCTAATGGGTCGGGGAAGACTTCGCTGCTGCGCGCGCTTACTGGATACTTGCCGCCTACTGCCGGGACGATTCGCGTGCTCGGGGAAACCTATGGACGCTTTGACTGGCGCGATCTTCGAACTCGGATCGGGCTGGTCAGTTCGAGCGTGCATCAGATGATGGACGACAATGAGACGGCGCTCAAAGCCGTCGTCAGCGGGCGTTATGCGCAGATTGGTTATTGGGGTGAGATGCGCGATGAGGATCGGCGTGCGGCCGACGCTATCTTGCGGCGGGTCGAGGCGCATGCGCTGCGCGAGCGTCCATGGCAATTTCTGTCGCAGGGCGAGCGGCAGCGCGTGCTGATTGGGCGAGCGCTGATGTGCTCGCCACGGCTGATGATTCTCGACGAGCCGTGCGCAGGGCTCGATCCGGTCGCACGCGAGCATTTCCTGCAGTTTATTCAGCGCGTCGCGAAAGTTCGTGGCGCGCCCACGATGGTGCTGGTGACGCATCATGTTGAGGAGATCGTGCCGATCTTTTCGCATGTGCTGGTGCTTAAGGCGGGGCGCGTGCTCGCCAGTGGGCCGCGCAATCGAATACTTACTTCGGCGATGCTGTCTGAGGCATTTGAGGCTCCGGTGCGGCTCAGTCGTGCGCGGGGTAGATACTCACTTGGGGTGCGGGCTCATCGGGGAATAGTAATTTAACTATATAGTCGTTTACCCGACTAGCTAATCGCCAAATGTGAAGCGGCGAGCCGTCAGGCTCGCCGCTTCGTTGCGTGCACTGACTTGGCGCTACCGCCTATTTCGCCTTGCCCTTGAGCTTCACCTTGATCGTCTTCTTATGAGTCGGATCATCGCTGGTGATCGAGACGGAGCCGTTGGTCGCTCCTTTCTTGGTCGGCGAGTAGGTGATTATCACGTCGATATGTCCGCCCGGCGGAATAACGATTCCGTCACCGCCGCCAGTTTCCGTGAAGGGGTGCGGATCATGGGTGGGATTGCTGACGTTAACCGTCAGCGGTCCGGTGCCATTGTTGGTGATCGTGATAGTCCCGCTAGTCGACGTCCCATGAGGCGTATTCAGCTTAAGCGTTTTCGGACTCACCGAAATCCGTCCGCCGCCCGGGGTCGCAGTCGCCGTCGGGGTCGCCGTCATTGTGCTGGTCGCGGTCGCGGTGGCTGTCGCAGTGGCGGTTGCGGTCGCAGTGGCGCCGGTCGCAGTCGCTGAGGGCGAGGGGCTGCCAGTAGCAGTTGCGGTGGCAGTTTTGGTCGCCGTCGCGGTTGACGTCGCCGTTGCTGTCGCCGTCGGCGTGCCACCGGTCGCAGTTGCCGTCGCCGTTGCGGTCGCAGTTTTGGTTGCGGTCGCGGTCGCGGTCGGAGTACCGCCGGTCGCTGTCGCAGTCGCAGTCGCGGTTGCGGTTGCGGTCGCGGTTGCAGACGCGGTTGCGGTGGCTGACGGACTAGCCTTCGGAGACGAAGTAACGGTTGCGGTCCCCGTGGCGGTCGCCGTAGCGGTGCCGGTCGCGGTCGCGCTCGGCGTTGGAGTGCCGCCGGTGGCAGTCGCAGTCGCGGTCGCTGTTGCGAACGGCGTCGGACAGGTGACGCCGGTCGGATCAATCACCGTCAGGAACGCATTGGTCGAGCTGTTCTTGTTCCCTTTATTCGCGGTCTGGAACGCGTTCGGCGTGATCGGATAGTCGGTGGACCAGGTGACGCCGGCCACCACCAGGTTGCCGTTCGAGTCGACTGCAATCCCGCCGGTCAGGTCAGCCATGCCGGTGCCGCCGAGCAGCGCCGAGAAAAGCAGCTGGCTAGCCGCGACCGCCTGCGACGTATCCAGCTTGCTGGCGAACCCGACGATCGGAACATTGACCAGCCCGCCGCCGAAGCTGAATCCGGCGCTCTGGTTGTCGTCGAGGCGGTACTTGGTGTTGCACGCGAGCGCGTTGGCGCTGAGCGGAAAGTCATGCGCGGCGCCGGTGCCGCTGGTGGTAACGCCCGAGAGGAACACGTCGCTGCCGCTCACCTGGATACCAGTGGCCGCATCGCCGAATCCGATCGATCCGGTTCCATCACCCGCCGGCGCCGAGATCTTGGTTCCGCATCCGCCAAAGTAGGTCGAATAACGAGCCTGATTGTTGGAAACAAAATGAGTGGGATCGAGCTGCATGACGAAGGCCGCGGTGGCCGGCGGATTGGCGGTGCTCGGAGTGCAATCGTGACGGCTCCCCGCCTCGTTGAACTGCTGGAACGAGGTGCCCGCAAAGCCAGGGATGGCCCGAAAATCGGTCGAGGCGGTAAGGCCCGTCACCCAGATGTCGAAATTTGAATCGACGACGATCCCGGTGCCGAGGTCGCCGACCGTCAGCGTAAACGAGGTTGGCGGGAACGTGATGTTGACAGTGCCGCTGGCGCCGTGGCCGCCGAGGTACGTCGCGTAGATCAAGGACGCAGCATTCGGCACCGAGCCCGCCGCGTTCGGGTTGAATTGAGCGACAAAAGCGTTGCTGGTAGGAGGACTGTTGCCTCCGCCCTCGTAACTGCTGAAGGCGGCATTCACCAAGGTCAAATCGCTCGAGAAGGTCGCGCCGGTAATATAGCCGTCGCCGTTGGCGTCAACCGCCACCGCGATTCCCGAATCCGCGTTGGTCCCGTTGCCGCTGCCGCCGTAATGGGTAGCGTAGTCGAGCGACTGGCCGTCCTGATGAACGACGATAAACGTTGCGTTGCTCTTGCCGCTGGTCGCGCGCAGGTCGCTTTGGAAGCGATTGGGAGTGCCAGGAAATCCCTGTGCGATCGTGCTCTGGGTCGCACCCGACATGTACGCTTTGCACTGATTGCCGGCCGTGCTACCGCATCCGACCGGGTAGAGCGCCACCCGCGACTCGGTCGCGTTATTGGAACCGTCGATGTAACACGACCAGATTACCGCGTTGCCCGCGGCACCGAGCTTGGAAACAAATCCGACGTTGGTGAAAGTATTCGCCTGGTTGTTGACCTGGCCGAATGCGCCGCAAAATGACGTCCCCGGAAAGCCGTTCCCTGAACCCGTGATCGGATCGGTCCCGGCCGAGTAGGTCTGACCGACGATGAACGGCTGGTTGCCCGCGTCCACTGCGATTCCAAATCCGAGGTCGCCGTTTCCATGGCCGGCATCAGCAGCATTCGTGTCGCCCGCGCCGCCGAGATACGTCGCCCATACCAGCGACGCCGCGTTGGACAGCGTGTAATCGAACTTCGCCACGAACACGTTTGGATTGGTGTTGGGCGCCGCGTTCGCGCCCCTCAAGGTGGGCTGGAAAGCGCCCGGCGTCACCGGGAAATTCTTGGAATAGGCAATACCCGTCACGTACGCGTGATTGGCCGAATCGAGCGCGACGTCCAGTCCGACGTCAGCCACCGTCAGCGCTGTGCCACCAGTTACGGCGCCGAATTGCTCGAGGTTCACCGGACCACGACTCGACGCGCCGCCGCCGAGATAGCTCGAATAGATCAAAATGGACGCGACCGGATCGATCACCAGCTCGCGCGAATGATCGTACTGCGCGAGTTGAAGCGTGACGTCGCGCCGCGGAATCCCGGCCTCGATCGTGCCGTCCTTTGCCAGCACAAATCCGCCGTTCACCGGCGTCCGGTTACCGCCCGCATCATGCTGATAGACAGTAGGCTTGTGCATCACGACCACGCCCGCCGCCGTCATGATCTGCAGGTTGCCGTCGCCGTCGATCGCGGTCTTCGCATCGCCTTCGACCGCGAACTTGATTTTTGAAGTGTCCGCCCCCGGCGCCGCGACGATGTCGTATTCGAGCGAATCGCCAACCCCGTAATGGACGACATCAACCCCCGGATAGACCCCCGAGTACTTCACCCGCCCGAAGGTCGGTATGTCAGTATGCCAATTTAACTTGCTCCCCCCAATCATGTAGTTGACGCGCCCCGGCAGCGGTTCCAATCCCGCCACCACCGGATGAGGATTCGCGCCAATCAGGCGGATTCGCACGTTCGATTCGACCAGCCGATCTTCCGCGGGCTTGGCCGCCGGATTCGACATCGCAACGGTCGGCCCCTTATGAATCTGCCCGCCGACCATCGAGATGACTGTCGTCGCGTCATCGGTCAAAAACATTGAATAACGTCCCGATCGAGACAGGTACTTGACGCTCGGATCCGTCTGTCCCTGGTTCTTCTCGAAGTAACTCGCCATCCTGCTGGCCATCCGCTTGGCCTTCTCGACCGCTTCAGCTTTGGTCGCCGCGATGGCAGCAGGAGAACTCGGCAAACCGGAATCAGCTGCGCTGGCTACCGCCGCGCTCGGTGTTGCCGCACCGATTCGCGATCCAGACATCAAGACCAGGAATGCCACCAGGGCGACTGCCCCAACCGATAGCGCCGCGATCGTTAATCGCGCGCGCGGCGAAACGCCGTAACTACGAACAGACATGGTGATCCTCCCTACTAGAACCCCCGCAGACTTAAGACTTTAGGCCCACGATACGAGTTACTGAGGGCACAAAATCCTAAGCTAGAGCCTTAGTACCATTATGCCCGCTTAAAGAAAAGGAAAATCGATCCAGCAGTCTAAAAGAACCGCTCAAAATCGCTAAACTAGACTGAAATACGGTCAAATATGACCGCTCTCGGGATCACTTCCCAGTCCCGCTGACCGTGACCTTCACCTTCCGATGCTTCGGGTCGCTGCTTTGTACGTCGAGCACCCCGTGCACCGGCCCTTTCGCCGTCGGCGCGAACTCGATCGTCACCGCCATCGAGCCGTGCGGACTCACGAGGAACTCGCCGCCGCTCACCACGAACGGCGCAACCTGCGTCGCCACCACGGCCTCCATCGTCACCGCCCCCGCGTTCTGGATTTTCAGGGTGCGCGGCGCCGAATGGCTCCCGACCGCAATCTTGCCGAACTTGATCGACTTCGGATGAAGCTTCAGCTTCCCGCCCGGTCGCGGCGTCTGCGTCGGTGACGCAGTTGGCGTCGCAGTCGAAGTTACGGTCGCGGTCGCTGTCGCCGACGCGGTCGCGGTGATCGTTGCGCTCGCGGTCGCCGACGCGGTCGCACTGGCCGAGGCGGTCGCCGTCGCGGTCGGCGTCGGCGTCGCGAGTATCCCGTCATAGACCATCGATCGATTGTTCTGCGTGTCCGCCACGAACAAGTCGATATTCGCATCGACCGCCACCGCCGCCGGTGCGCACAAGCTGTCCGCGCCCAGCCCGGACAAGTCCGCCGGCGCGATTCCGGCGTCGCATCCCGCCGTCGTGAAGTTTCCGCTATCGCCCTGCCCGATCGCCATCGCCGCCGCGCTATCCGAACTGAACGGCGCCGCGTACTCGAGCACGCGATCGTTGTTCGCGTCCGCCACCCACAGGTTGCCGAGCACGTCGATCATCAGCCCTGCCGGCCCACACAACGTTAACCCCGTCGGCGCCGTCGCATGCCGATTGCATCCCGACGCCGTAAAATCTCCGGCCTGCCCGAACACTCGCGACGAGATCTGCGTGCCTCCGAGCGGCGTATCGATTTCGATTACGCGGTTGTTGCCGGTATCGGCAACCAACAGATCCCCCGACCCGTCAATCGCGACGCCGCCCGGCATGCACATCGCGTGATTGCTCGCCGGCGGATCGCCAGCAACGCCGTCGGCGCATTGCGTGTCCGAGAAATCAGATACATTTCCCTGCCCGTACGCACGACTCGCAATCGCATCCGACGCGGTCGGCGGATTCCCCGCCTTCGCGAACTCCAGCACCCGACTGTTGCCCGCGTCGGCAATATAGATGTCCCCCGCCGCATCGACCGCCGCCGCCGACGGATTGCACAACGTCGTCGCATTCGCGCCGCTCGGGTTGCAGCTTCGCGTCGTGAACCCGCCGCCCTGCCCGTAAACGAAATCTGCGGTCGCGTCGCCCGCGCCCGGCTCTCCGCTCGACGCGTCGAACGGCGTGTTGTACACCAGCACCCGGTTGTTGCCCGAATCCGCGACGTACAGATTTCCTTTTTGATCGACCGCCATCCGCGCCGGATCGCACAGGCTGTCCGCCCCGAGCCCTCCGACGTCATCCGCCGCCCGGCCGTTATTGCACTTGCTCGAGAACAGATCCGGCTGCCCCAGCACAATATCGGCCGGCTGCGCGGCGACGAACGTCGTCACGTCGCGCCATCCGAGCACGCGATTGTTCACACTGTCGGCGACATACAGATGCCGATGCGGAGGCTGCGACGCCGCGTCGATCGCAATCCCGCCCGGCGAATTCTCTCCCACCGCATCGACGTAGTTCAACGCGTTATGCACCCGATCGATCTGTCCGCCCACGCCGTCGGCGACCTTGTTCCCCGGCGCGCCAGACTCGTTGAACTCCAGCACCCGGTTATTCGCCTGGTCCGCGACGTACAGATTGTTGAGCCCGTCCACCGCCAGCCCCATCGGGAATTGCAGCGACGCCGCATTCGGATTCTGCACCCCAGGCCCAATCTGAAGGTTGAGCAGGTCGGTCCGATTCAGCGGCACCGGCTGCGTGTACTCGTACACCTGATTATGCGCTTCCGACGAGACATAAAAATTCTGATTCGAATCTGCGACCACCCCCGACGGATGCGCCAGGGCATTGCCCTCGAACACCAAATCCGCCCCGACGTTGTTCACCTGCTGATAGCCAAACGGCCCGTTGTACTCGAGCGCGCGGTTGTTCAGCGTGTCCCCGATATAAAGATTGTCGCCGCCATCGACCGCAATTCCCACCCCGAAAAATTCCCCGATACACAGAGTCGCAATCGTCGCGCTCCCACCCTCGTTGCATTCTCCGCTGACCAGGTCCGCCTGCCCAATCGCCACGTCCGCCGTCGCGTCGCCGAAATTCCCCGGCACTCCAGAGACCGCCGTCATCGGTATTGGTGAGAAAAACACCAGCGCGCGATTATTGTTCCCGTCGACCACAAACAGGTTTCCGCTCGCATCGAGCGCCACTCCCTGCGGACTGTCGAGGCTGTTGGCGCTGATCCCGCCTTGATTCGCGGTCGCCGTCACAAAGCTCCCCGATTGCCCGAATACCGCGAACGCGGCGAAGTCGTTCGCCTGGTGGTTAACACCCGCCAGCGCCGCGAACGGATCGGCATACACCAGCACCCGGTTGTTCTGCGCGTCGCCAACGTAAACCGAATGCGCCAAATCGAACGCCACGCCAATCGGCCGGCACAACGTCATCGCAGTCGGCGCCCCCGCGTTCTGATTGCATCGCGACGAATTAAAATCCGGCTGCCCGATCACCAGGTCAGCCGCGCTGCCGGCCGCGAACGCCGCCGCGCTCTTCCATCCCACGACGCGATTATTCTGCGAGTCCGCCACAACCACATGGCCGTTGGCTTTGTCTATCGCCACCCCCGCCGGCGCGTTCATTCCAATCGCATCGACAAAGTTCACCTGGTTTTTAATGAAATCGATCTGCCCGAGCACGCGATCCGCGCTCGACCTGCCAACTCCCGCGCGCAAGGTAGCCACGAGCAAGCCCGCAACAATCAGCAAAAAAACGGTCAAGCCGGTTCGCAGACCAGGGCGCACACGCCCTCCTTCGCGCACCTGGGACAGCGACTTCCGACTCTATGCAATTGTATGGAGACTAAACGGGAGGCGTAGTCAGGTTGCGTGTTAACAACTTGTCAAACAAAGGATAACCGGAAGTGACCGCGCCTCAAACGCCCCAAAGTCCCCCAAAGCACAAATCCTCCACAATTTCCCCTAAAATTCCGGTCCCCCTCTCGTCCCTCCCTATCTGGTCCCCCTTCCCGCTCGGAAGGGGTTAGGGGTTAGGTTGTTCGCATCATTAGCAGCGCCCGCCACTTCACGTCTTCGCGCGCAGATCGCGGGCACGGCGGCCCGCGCCACTAAGAAGCCTGCAAACCCTGTGAGCAAAAGGGCGTCCTCGCCATTTTGTGATTAGCACTGGGTGCAGGGGTCACCCCTGCCGAAGGAAGCGTGAAACCCACCGCGGGTTTCACATTAATAAAGTGATTTACCTTCCAAAACGCGCGCGCCCCGCCGAATCGACGGGGCGCGCGACAACTCCAGTTTATTTCTCAGTCCCTAGTACGGATACCGATACGTGTTATACCCGTAAGGCACTCCACCACCACAGGCCCGCTCTGCACGACGCATCTGCCATATCAACGATTCCGCCGCCGCCGGATGGCCGGTGTACTGATCGTGGCGATAGACGTTGTGCAGATGCCGCGCCCATGCGCACGCGCCGCCGCGGTAACCGCCCGGCATCACCCAACCGCTGGCGTATTCACGATCGTAGTCAGGGTCATAGGCCAGGTCATAGTCACGGCCGCGGTCGCCGTAGATCCAATGACCATCATGGTCGCCGCCTTCATGGCGATCTTCGCGCGCGTCACGACGCTCGCCGCCATTGTATTCGCGACCGGCTTCGCGCTGACCGCGGTACTCATTGGTGCCGACGCGCGCGTTGCTCTCTTCGCGGACTACATTGTGATTTTCCGGCCGGCTCTCGACGCGGACTTCGTTGCGGGTCTCAGGCCGACTCTCGACCCGTGCGGCCTGATGCTGTTCGCGGGGTTGCTCGCGAACCTGAGGTTGAGCCGCACGTTGTTCGCGGACCTCATTGTGACTGGCCTGCTCCTGATGACGTCCCTCGGCATGCGAATCGTTCGAATGCGCGGGTTGAGCCTGCTGCTGATGCGAATTGTTGTTGCCGCTATCATCCTTAGCAGCGGCAGTGATCGGAGCCGCGATCAACGCGAGTCCAAACAAGCCGGTTATTAGTTTACGATTGAAGTTCATTTTCAGCACCTCCATTGGAGAGAAAAGCATCAAAGGTGCCAACCGCCCGATCAGAAAAACCTTCCAAAAAAAGCAATCCCTACAATCAAAAAACACCGATAAACAAAGAAATCAGCAATTTTTACAAACACCCCAACTCGGATATCTCTCCCCCCAAAACCGCATCCCGACCAACACCTGAATGTACGTTTAAAATGGCGCGGCTTCGCAGTCTTCTCAGTGGCGCGGATCTATGTGCCCGCAGCTCCTGCGCGCTTTCCTCGGAGCGGCGGGCAGGGCCGCCCGCGCCACTAGATCAACAGAGTCGGCCCGACATGAGCCAAGCGTGAGGTTCCGCCCAGTATCGTAACTCTACACAAAGTAGGACCTATACACGCGCCCCGCAATCCGATAATTAACCGTGAACTCGAATAACGCGGAGTCGCCGGGGAAAACTCAAGCGTGAACCAATCGCAGCCTGCCAGACGGGCCCTTCAAATGTTGACGTGGCTCACCGCGATGCTTCTGCTGGCGGTGGCGATACTGACGCTCTTCGCTCCCGCGTGGTCGGCGAACAACAACCCCTACCTCGTCGGCGGTCCCAATGCTCTGCCGCCGCGCGAGACCGGGCTCCGCAATGAATCCGCGCCGGGCGGCGCTCATCTCAGTTACTACGGCGGCCGCGTCGTCTCCAACCTGCAAGTGGTCGAGGTGCTATGGGGCACCGGACCGGCCGGCCTTGGCAACGGCCAATTCCTGTCGCAGGTCAAAAACACCACCACCCCCAGCATGGCGACCTTTTACCAGCAGGTCCTCAACAGCGCCTACGTCGATTGGCTGACCGAGTACAACACCAACTTCGGCGGCGGCACCAATCAGATCATCGGCCACGGCGCCTTTGTAGTCCAAGTCGCCATTACGCCGTCGAACACTTCCAATCCAATCGACGACACCGCCATCCAGACCGAACTGGTCAACCAGATCAACGCCGGCCACCTGCCCGCTCCCACCAGCGATGCGGCCGGCAATAACAACACCTACTACGCAATCTTCTTCCCCCACGGCCAGAGGATTACCCAGGGCGGATCGGGCTCATGCGTCGCCGGCGGATTCTGCGCGTATCACGGCACCATCGCCGCGAGCGGTTCAGTCGGCGAAATCTACTACGGCGTTCATCCCGACATGCAGGCCGGCTCCGGATGCGACACCGGATGCGGCGGCAGCAGCGTTTTCGGGAACCAGACCTCGGTCGCGTCGCACGAGATGACCGAAACGATCACCGACTGCGAAGTCGGGCTGGCGACTGTGCTGGCGCCGCCGCTGGCATGGTACGACAACAACAACGGCGAGATTGGCGACATCTGCAACGGGCAGCAAGGAAGCATCGTCGGCGGCGACGGTCAGACCTACACCGTCCAGAAGGAGTTCTCCAACGCCGCCAACAATTGCATCGTGACCGCGTCTCCTTCTCATACACCGACCCCAACCGCGACTCCGACCCATACGGCGACCCGAACCGCCACAGCCACCGCGACCGCCACCGGCACGGCAGTTGCGACAGCGACGGCGACCGCAACCAAAACTGCAACTCCGACTGCGACCGCAACCTCGACTGCAACCGCAACCTCAACTGCAACTGCGACGCCGACCGCCACATCGACCGCAACCGCGACGGCGACCGCCACCGCGACTCCGACGGCGACTGCAACCGCAACCGCGACCGCATCCGTCACCAAGACAGCGACGGCCACCCCAACTGCAACAGCCACCGCCACTCAGACCGCGACCTCAACGGCCACTGCGACCTCAACGACCACCGCAACTCAGACCGCAACCTCAACGGCCACTGCGACAACTACCCCGACGCAAACCGCGACGAGCACTGCGACCGCAACCCCAACGGCCACCGCGACCCCGACCACCACCGTCATTGTGACGACTTCGATCGCATTCGGGAAAGTCGCAGTAGGCCAGTCGTTAACCAAAAATCTGACCATCACCAACACCGGCGCGGCCAATGCGCTGATCATCTCGAACGCGATCTCATCTGACCCCGAATATGCGCCCAGCGGCACTGGGACATGCGGTCCCATCCCCATCACCGTCGCGCCCAAGACTAACTGCACGCTTGGAGTGGCATTCACGCCGAGCAATGTCGGCGCGCATAACGCAACCCTGACCCTCACCGACAATGCGACCACCAGCCCGCAACACGCCACGCTCACCGGCACCGGCATCGCCGGCCTCTCAACTACCAGCAGCCAGTTGACCTACGGCAGCGTGACCTTCGGCACCAAGGCGCTGAAATCTTTCTACGTGACCAATCATCAGACTCAGTCGGTGACTCTGAGCGAAAGCTTCAGCGGACCCAACGCAACTGATTTCTCGAGAAGCGGCGGCACCTGCACCGCGACCCTCGCGGCCGCCGCCACCTGCACAATCACCGTGGGCTTCACCCCGGGCATCCTGGGAACCGAATCGGCCACGCTGAGCCTGTTCGACAGTCCCGACTCGCTGAGTCCATACGCAATCACACTAAGCACCGGCCCGACAATTCCAGAAACTATCGCCCCGCTGAACCTGTCCTACGGCACCGTATCGCGGACGTCCTCCAAAACCCTCAAAACCACGGTAACCAACAAATCACCATTCACGATCTCGATAAGCAGCTCCCTCAGCGGCGCCAACGCCCCCGACTTCACCATCACCGGAGGCACCTGCGGCTCATCCCTAGGCGGCAACACATCATGCACGATAGGCGTAAAATTCAAACCCACCACGACCACCTCCGAAAGCGCGACGCTAACAGTAACCATCCCGCAAGACCCAACCAGCCCAAGATCGGTAACCCTCGCCGGCACCGGCTCCTGAAAAAGAACCTCAGAGCAAAAGGGCGTCCTCGCCATTTTGCTCGATTTCTTCTCACTGAGGTGCAGGGTCACCCCTGCCGAAGGAAGCCTGAAACCCACCGCGGGTTTCACACCCAATAAAGTTCCCCGTTCCCCTCTCCCGCGCGTTTTCCGCTCTGAACGCCAAGTTAACCTCTGGAGAGCAGTTGACTCAATGTTTCAGCACATATAGCTAATTGTCCTACCGTTGCGTTGCTCGGCTTCTAATAGCTTAAGATTGACAAGCAGGGGTGGCTCTTCGCGCCGGTTATCGGGGAAGAGGTAAATCGCGCGTCCATCAAGCGAACCGATCGCGCGCAAAAGCGTGTGCGTGATCAGATCTGTCGGGGGGACCAGTTTGACCACATCACGCTTCTCGAAGCTCGCAGCGATCGGCATGATTATCGTCGCCGCCGCCTGGGCGACGCCGTCGGTCGCGATGCAGGGCGACACGATCGCAGACATCGTCCTGGGCCAGCCCAATTTCACCGACAATCTTCAAAATTTCATCAACGGCCGCGGCCTTAGTGGCCCGACCGCGATGGCGATTGATACCAGCGTCGTCCCGAATCGCCTCTACGTTGCCGACAGCGCGAACAACCGGGTGCTGGGCTACAAAAATGTAAGTAGTCTGATGAATGGCGGCCTCGCCGACCTGGTGATCGGACAGCCCAACTTTAATTCAAACGGTTGCAACACCGGCGGCCTCAATGCCGGCAGCCTCTGCGTCCCCGACGGCGTTGCGGTAGACGGCAGCGGCAACCTGTACGTCACCGACAACACCAACAACCGCGTGCTCGAATACAACACGCCGTTCGGCGGATGCGGTTCGTTCCCATGCGTGGGCGCGCCCGCCAACCGGGTCTTCGGCCAAAGCGGTAGCTTCACGACCAGCGCTTGTAACAAAGGCGGTGCGAGCGCGAATAGTTTATGCGCGCCGTTTGGGGTTGTGTTAGATACGCATGGCAATCTCTACGTCGCGGATTCAAGCAATAGCCGCGTGCTTGAATACAACACTCCGCTCACCACGGACACCACTGCCGACAAGGTGTTCGGGCAGGGAGGCAGCTTTTCTTCAAGCTTATGCGATAACGGCGGCGTCACCGCGAACAGCCTATGCACAACGTACGGGGTGGCATTGGATACCAGCGGCAACCTCTACGTCGCTGACGAAGGCAACAACCGGGTGCTCGAATACAACACGCCCCTCACCAATACGACCGCCAGTACTGTGTTCGGGCAGCTGGGCAACATGAGTTCGAACTCATGTTGGGACGGCGGGTCTCCTTCCGGCAGCAATCTGTGTATGCCCTACGCAGTCGCGGTGGACGCCACCGGCAACGTCTACATCGCGGATTACAACAGCAACCGCGTGCTAGAGTACAACACGCCCCTCTCTACTGACACGCTCGCGGATAGAGTGGCTGGCCAACGCATTCTCACAACCGTGAATTTCACCTGTTGCAGTTCGCGTAGCTTGCGTGAACCTGCGGGTCTTGCGCTGGACGGTAACGGAAACTTGTACGTGGCCGACTACGGTGAGAACAGGGTGCTCGAATTCAGCACGCCTTTTGGGCCTATCAACAATGCTCAATTAGTAATCGGCCAGACCACCTTTTCGACTGAAACCGCGAACCTCGCCGTGATCACTGCCGGCTCGATGCAATATCCCGGGTTCGTTGCGCTTGATACCAGCGTGGTGCCTAACCGGCTCTATGTGGGCGACCAGCAGAATTACCGCGTATTGGGTTGGAAGGACGTGACAGCGCTCTTCAACAACGCGCCGGCAGACATTGTTATTGGTCAGCCCGACTTTGTCTCATCTACATGCAACAACGGTGGAATCAGTGCAAGCAGTCTCTGCGGGGTCGGCGGACTTGTCGTCGATTCCGGCGGCAACCTCTATGTCTCGGACGGCAACAATCGCGTGCTCGGATACAACAACCCATTCGCGGCCTGCGGTTCATTCCCCTGCGTCGGCGGTCCCGCCAACCTTGTGCTCGGGCAGGGCTCCAGCTTTACATCGAGCCTATGCAACAACGGCGGTATCGGGGCCGCGACCTTGTGCGGACCCGCCGGACTTGCGATGGACACCCAAAACAACCTCTACGTTACCGATTCCAGCAATCATCGCGTGCTCGAATTCAACACCCCCCTGAGTAACGGTACTACCGCGGCGATAGTGTTCGGACAGGGCGGCAGCTTCACCTCGAGAATTTGCAACAACGGCGGTACGAGTGCATCCAGCCTGTGTGGACCCGACGGTCTCGCGATTGATGCGAGCGGCAATCTGTTCGTCGCCGACACCAGTAACTGCCGCGTACTCGAATACGACAGCCCGCTAACCACCGACACCGTTGCGGATCAGGTGGTCGGTCAGCCTGATCTTGTCTCGAGTGCGTGTAACAACGGCGGTACCACGGCTAACGGGCTGTACTATCCCTTCGGGATCGGTGTGGATGCCCTCGGCAACCTCTACGTCGCCGATAACAACAACAACCGCGCGCTCGAGTACAACAATCCTTCTGCCAGCAATACCGCCAATCTCGTGTTCGGACAGTTCGGCAGCTTTACTACCCGCACCGCCAACAATGGCGGCGTCAGTGCGAGCAGCCTGTCGGGTCCGCTGGACGTAAAGGCGGACGTCAACGGTAATATCTACGTCGCGGACGCCCTCAATGGCCGCGTCCTCGTGTACGACAACCCGCTCGCCCCCGTTCCGACTCCAACTGCCACTCCATCATCGCTTGCAACGCCGACCGCCACCGCGACCGGACCATCTACCGCCACCGCCACTCCTACGGTTACCTCGACCGCAACGCCTACTGCGACTCCCACAACCGCAGCTACTCCGACGGCGACCGCTGCTCCTACTCCGACGCCGACCTACAGCCAGTCCGTTCTGTATTCTTTCTGCAGTCAGGGCGGTGCCAATTGCACCGACGGCGCCCTCCCTGCCGCCAGTATGATTCAAGCCCACGACGGCAACTTCTACGGCACCACTCTGGCCGGAGGCTCTGTCAGCCCAGTTTCGGGCGGCGCCGGTACCTTCTTCCAACTAACCCCAGCGGGCGCGCAGCAGACTCTATACAACTTTTGCAGCCAGGGCGGATCCAGCTGCACCGACGGCTCGATTCCTACCATCGTAATCGAAGGCCCGGACGGCAACTTTTACGGCACCACGGAGCAAGGCGGGGCGAACGGAAAGGGTACGATATTCAGAATTTCCCCCGCCGGCAGTTTAACCACTCTCTACAGTTTCTGCAGCACTGGAGGGAGTTCATGCACTGACGGGGCGGTTCCCGACGGAGGCGTGACACTAAGTATCGACGGAAATTTCTACGGAACGACCAATCAAGGTGGCAGCAATGGGGGCGGGACTATCTTTCAGCTCTCCCAAACGGGGACCCTTTCGACGATATACAACTTCTGCAGTCAGGGCGGTGCCAATTGCACGGACGGCAAAACTCCGATTGCTCCCCTCATCCAAGGTAGTGACGGCGACCTCTACGGCACCACTTTCGACGGCGGCGCGAATGCCGGCGGCACCGTCTTCAGGGTTTCCCATGCTCTCGCAGTAACCAGCCTCTACAGCTTCTGCAGCCAGGGAGGTACCTCCTGCACCGACGGCAAAAATCCTTTCAGCGCCCTTGTCGAAGGAACCGACGGGAATTTCTACGGCACTACCCAAAGCGGAGGCAACGGCAAGGCGGTTCCGAGCTCGGGGACCTTTTTTAAGATCACGCCGTCAGGCACTTTAACCACGCTGTACAGCTTCTGCAGCATAGGAAGCAGTTGCGATGACGGCTCTTTACCCAACGGCGTGATCCAGGGCACCGACCTCAACTTTTATGGCACCACCGGAATCTTCGGCGGCACCCACTCTCTTGGTACGATCTTTTCGATAACGCCATCGGGGTCCCTCTCGACCATCTACCACTTCTGCAGTCAGCATCAAGGCTCTATAGCTTGCGCAGATGGAGCCCAGCCGCTCGCGGGATTGATACAAGGGAGCGACGGCAACTTTTACGGTGATACCAATTTCGGCGGAAGTGGAGATCAGGCGGCAAATTCCGGATCGGCTGGAGGTGTAGCGTTTAAGTTGGCGCTATCGCCGACGATCACCGCGCCGGTGCAGTTGTCTCTTTCCAACTCCCAAATCCAGCCGGGCAATCCTGTGACCCTTTCCTGGAACGTGTCACCCGCCCCTTCCCTCACCCAGCGCCAGTGTTATGCGTTCGTGCAAGGCGGCGCGTCAGGCGCGGGCGCATGGACCGGGCGGCAAAGCGGCTCCTTGTCGGGCGCGACGTTTTCCGGATCGGCCTCGATTACACCAACTGCCAGCGGAACTTATACCTACGCACTTACTTGCGGCGGCACAGTATCAGGCTTCGCTACCCTCGTCGTAAATCCAACCGCGACTGCCACAGCCACCGCAACGCCTACGTCAACTGCGACCGCGACTCCGACGGCGACCGCCACCGCAACTGAAACCGACACGGCAACGGCAACCGCAACAGCAACCGACACTGCGACCGCTACCGCAACTTCAACCGCCACTTCGACCGCGACGGCCACCCCAACTTCGACTGCGACCGCAACCTCAACCCCAACTGCAACCGCCACCGCAACTCAGACCGCGACTCCAACCTCGACGGCGACGAATACGGCAACCGCAACCCCGACCGCCACCGCGACCCCGATCACCACAATCTCCGTGACGACTTCATTAGCCTTCGGGAAAGTCGCAGTAGGCCAGTCGTTAACCAAAAATCTGACCATCACCAACACCGGCGCGGCCAATGCGCTGATCATCTCGAACGCGATCTCATCTGACCCCGAATATGCGCCCAGCGGCACTGGGACATGCGGTCCCATCCCCATCACCGTCGCGCCCAAGACTAACTGCACGCTTGGAGTGGCATTCACGCCGAGCAATGTCGGCGCGCATAACGCAACCCTGACCCTCACTGACAATGCGACCACCAGCCCGCAACACGTCACACTCACCGGCACCGGTATCGCCGGCCTCTCAACTACCAGCAGCCAGTTGACCTACGGCAGCGTGACCTTCGGCACCAAGGCGCTGAAATCTTTCTACGTGACAAATCATCAGACTCACTCGGTGACTCTGAGCGAAAGCTTCAGCGGACCCAACGCAACTGACTTCTCGAGGAGCGGCGGCACCTGTACCGCGACCCTCGCGGCCGCCGCCACCTGCACAATCACCGTGGGCTTCACCCCGGGCATCCTGGGAACCGAATCGGCCACGCTGAGCCTGTTCGACAGTCCCGACTCGCTGAGTCCATACGCAATCGCACTAAGCACCGGCCCGACAATTCCAGAAACTATCGCCCCGCTGAACCTGTCCTACGGCACCGTATCGCGGACGTCCTCCAAAACCCTCAAAACAACGGTAACCAACAAATCACCGTTCACGATCTCGATAAGCAGCTCCCTCAGCGGCGCCAACGCCCCCGACTTCACCATCACCGGAGGCACCTGCGGCTCATCCCTAGGCGGCAACGCATCATGCACGATAGGCGTAAAATTCAAACCCACCACGACCACCTCCGAAAGCGCGACGCTAACAGTAACCATCCCGCAAGACCCAACCAGCCCAAGATCGGTAACCCTCGCCGGCACCGGCTCCTGAAAAAGAACCTCAGAGCAAAATGGCGTCCTCGCCATTTTGCGATTTCTTCTCACTGGGTGCAGGGGTCACCCCTGCCGAAGGAAGCCTGAAACCCACCGCGGGTTTCTCCTAAAATAAACGTCCCCCCTCACGCATTTTTCCTTTACTCAACCAACTGCTAATCTTCACCCCGAAAATTGCCTAACATCGGCACCTTGAAAGGAGACCGCCACATGACCATCAAAGAGCGAATCGGGTTTGTGACCCTGACTCTCGCCGCCGCCTTCTTTGGAGGCGCCGTGTCCGGCCACATCTTCGCCGCGCGCACCGTCGACGCCGCCAACGCGCCCCGAATGCTCACGGCGCAGAAGTTCATGCTGGTCGACAGCCGTGGCAAGACTCGCGGCGAGTTCAACGTCACCAGCAAAGGCGTCGCGCAAGTCGCGGTCTTCGACGGCACCGGCACGCTTCGCGCCGGCCTCGGCGTCGGCTCCGACGGCGCCCCCGCGCTCGGCATCTTCGGCCACGACGGCAAGCCGCGTATCGAAGTCGGTCTCACCCAAAGCGTCGCCCGCGTCGTGCTCTTCGACCAAAACGCGAAACCGCAAGCGACTCTCGGCGTCGCCCCCGACGGCCAATCCGGTTTGGGCCTGATGGACAAAGCCGGCAATCCGCGCGCTTCGATCATCGTCGCCACCGATGGCACTCCCACGCTGCGCCTGGGCGACGAAAACCGCGGCCGCATTGGGATGGATCTCACGCCCGATGGACGCCCCGGCCTGGCCCTGCTCGGTCCCGATGGCAAGACCCGCGCGTCGGTCACGCTCAACTCTGACGGCGCCGGCGCACTGACCTTGTTCGACGCCGCCGGCAACCCGGCCAACTCCGTTCCCTGATTGATGCTCGAGAGGGCGGCCCGCGACGGCCGCCCTTTTTTTCTGCGCCTCGACCGATTTTAGAAATTTGAAAAGTGAAACACTGAAACAGTGAAAAAGTGAAAAGATGAAAATTGAAAAGTGGAAACCCCTCTGATGCCGCAACGCGCTACCGATTCGCTCCTCCTCATCTCGATTGTCGCCGCATTCGCGACAGCGCTCCTCGGATGCGGTTCGATAAAATCGCCGCCGTCGCCGACCCCCGAGCAACAGGCCGAGCAAGTCGAGCCGATGCTCTCGGCGGCCGGCTTCCGGATGCTACCGGCGGACACTCCGGAGCGTCAGCAGCAACTGTCAACGCTGGTCCCGATGACTGTCGATTACTACGTCGGCAAGACCGGCACGCTCCACTACTACATGGCCGATCCGACGTTCTGTAAATGCATGTACGTCGGCACTGAGGAAAATTATCAGCAGTACGAAAAATTGAAACTCAACGAGCAGTTCCAGGCCAAGGAAGGCGAAGTCTCGCGCGAAAATCTCGAAGCCCAGCAGATGGAAATCATGGACGAGCAAGAAGAAATGTTTAATCCATACGGCATGAGCCTGGTCGGCCCGATGGGCCCCGCAATGTATTGGTAAGCCTCCTCACTGCACGAAACACTTTCCCGAAACGATGAACTTTGAGGCCTTCATCGAGCGATGCCGCGCGCAATGGCCCGAGTTCGCCGACTTGCGCCGCCTCGCCCGCTCCACTCATCCTACCGACCGCTCGCTCTCGCACATTCTCGCCGAAATCCCCGGGATGGCCACGGAGAACAAGCTCCGCCTCCTCAATTGCGCCGTCGCCTCACTCGACCCCACTGAGGTTTACGTCGAAGTGGGATCGTACAAAGGCGCCAGTCTCGTCGGCGCCGCCGCCTCCAACCCGCACGCGCGCATCGTTGCATGCGACAATTTCTCGCAGTTCGACGGCGCCTCCGACGCGCTCCGCCGCACCCTCGACGCGCACACCGCCGTCGGCCAGGTCAGCTTCCACGATATGGACTTCCGCGATTTCTTCGCCGCCGCGCCATGGACCCCCGCACGCATCGGCGCCTACTTCTACGACGGCGGCCACAGTTTTCACGATCAGTACCACGGCCTCGCGCTCGCCATCCCGCACCTCGCCGACGACGCCGTCGTGATCATCGACGACACCAACAAACGCGCCGCCCGCTCCGCCAACCACCTGGTCGCGCGCGCGTTGCAAAGCTTCGATCTGATTCTCGACTTACGCACCCCGCGCAATCACTCACCGACCTGGTGGAACGGCATCCAGGTGTATCGTTATCAACGCCGCCCCCAAGACGCCGCAGTAAAATTCCCAACCCCAGGCTTCACTCTAAGAAAATTTGTGTACGACGATATCTTCCTGGAAATGAAACACCGCCGCAGAGCCCGCCGCGCAGAAAAAAGAAACCGCACCAAAACTTGACCCCTCCACAAACGCAAGCGACTGGCGACAAAATGCCGCCAGCCGCGCTTAGGTCCCCCAAACAAACTTCGAACAGGGACTAAGTCCCGCATCTTTTCTTATTACCAAGGTGCAGGGCTTAGCCCTGCCCAAGGAAGCATGAAACCCACGGTGGGTTTCATTTAAATCAAGTGATTTCCCCTTCCCCTGTCTCCTTGATCGCCCCCAGCACCGCCTCCCCCTCCCCCGCTGCTGCGATCCCCAACTTGTCCAGTATCGTCTTCTGCCCCACCCGCAACCCGCGATCCGCCAGCATCGCGACCACCTCCGCAAACACTTTCACATCGCCATCATCCGGCAGCGCCAACTCAATCTTCGGATACCGTGTCTGCGCTCCCATATTCAGCTCGACGATCGGACGCACCAGGTCACGCGCGAGCGTCGCCGCCAGCCGCCGCGCATCCGCATTCAGGATGTCCCGACGGACGCCCTCATGCACTTCCGCTGCCGCTCGCGAGCCTCCATCATTAGGCATTTCAGTAGTCAATGTCTGCCCGAGCACTGCCTTACTCACTTGCGCATCTAGGTATTCACAAAAGCTCTGATATAGTTCCGAACTACCATTCTGATGCGCCTCAGTAAACTCTATTACCATCGACTCCGGCATTATCGCCGCCGCATCAGTGCCTATTCGCGATACCGCATTGAGTAATGCGAGTTTATCCTGTTCCGACGCGCCCGGATGGTATTTGCCGACTCTCAGCGGCTGCCCGAATACCTCAGTGAACGTTACCCAGTCCTTTAGTACGTAGTTCTTGAACAGGTACGCCCACCCGGCCGCGCGCGCCAATCCTCCGCGAATCGGCAGTCCGGCTTTCGCCTTTGCAAAATGGGTCACGAACTTGAATGGTGCCAGCGGCGCCGTCATCGGCTGTCTACCGATTCCTGGACTCATCGCCGCGTACATCCCACCGCCCCCGAAATGCCGCGGGTGTCGCAGTTCCGCGCCCGCCTCGGTAGGAACCATCTCACCCTTCAGGGTGCGCACCAGTAGCTCTTCCCCCGAGATCCAGTCGAACGCGAACCAGCGCGGGTCGCGCCACTTCAATTGCGCAGGAAACCATTCTCTCCCAGCGGTATTCCAGATTATCTCGGTCGCTGAAAATCCCTTGCCCACCGCGTCGAGCACATCGAACAGCACGCTGTCGAGCTGAATTGGCCCCTCGCAAACCATCTCTCGCACCATATCCGCCGCGCGCTGATCTTCCGCGCTCGTAGACGCCGCCCGCACGATCAAATCCAGTTGCGCCACAGCATTCTTGCGGGTACCCAGCACGGCCAAATAGTGGAGGTCTTTCTCTTCCATATCCTCGGCCAGCTCGAGATACAGATAAGGGTCGCCGGTGTCCGCCTGCTGGAGTATTCCCGTCAGCCGTTCCGGCGTCAGTCCGATCGACGGATGCATCACTGAATATATATTTCGCACTCCCGCCATCGTCGGCGCCGCCTGCTCTTCGCGTAACATTCCAGTATCAACTTCGCGCCCGTAAGCATCATAGAGTGTCATTGATCTTCTCCAACGGGACTAGTCAGTTCGATTTTCTTTGGATGCGGCCTCGCCAACTTTTAAAAACCATTCGCCCCCGCACCGATGACACGGCTGCGGCAACCTAATGAGCGCAAGAATAAACTCGTACCCGCACTCTTCACACTTCCATCTCCAGTAGCTATTCATGTTCGTCTGCCGACGCACACACCCCTGAATCCATTTAACCGCCAGCGACTGGCGACAATGTCGCCAGTCGCGAGACAGTGCCGCCACCAACTTCTAACAGGGACGAAGTCCCGCATCCTTTCTTTTCACTGGATGCAGGGGTCACCCCTGCCGCGGAAGCGTGAAACCCGCGAAGGGTTTCACATTCAATTGAGTTCCTCAAAATCCCCTCCCCCTCCCCACCCCTCTCTCATCTTCCACCGGCGCCGCGCCAAACGGATTCCCCCGACCCTCGAATATCTCCCGCTTGCCCAGCCCGCGTGCCGAAATGTACGCGATCCTTCCCATCTCCGCGCGCGACGCAAAAAACGCCAACGCCGCCGCCATTGCCGAGTCGCCATGCCGTCCTTTGCCGTCGCTGCCTGCGCGACGATCCGAAATTTTCGCCACGCCTTGCTCGAGCACGATCGCGCGATGGTCCGCGAGCACGTCGGCGTCCTTTGGAATCTCTATCGTGCCGTCCTCGAACGCCGCCTTGTAGCGCGGCATATTCTCGCGATACCACCCTTCCGAGAGCATCACCTGCACGATTCGCGCGCCGTACCGCTGTGCCGCGGTTTCGGCAAGGTATTGTCCGTTGCCGCGCGCGTCCATCGCGCCGGTCGTGAAGCGCGGCAGGCGGTCGATAATATAAAAGAGCACCTGCTCCTGGTTTCGAAACGGAATGTTGCGCAGCTCGACTACGAACGGAGTGCGCCGCGTCAGATCCTGCCCGACTTGCAGCGGCCAGATAACGGTCAAGTCGCCCGAACGTCCGAAGTCTTCGCCGAAATAGCTGGCGAGCGCCGGATCGAGGGAGGCGAGCGCCGGCGCGATATTATCTTCACACCACGCCTGCGTCTCGGAGTAGCGATGTGCTTCCGGGCGGCCTGAAAATTCCGCCGGCTGTTCCCATCGCAGGATGGGGATGCCGGCTTTCATCCGCGCTTCGATCAGGACTGAGCTTAGATACGCGCCCGACGACGCGCGCGGAATACAGAACAACTCTTCGCCGACATTATCGGCATAGTAGTCAATTATCTGCTGACGCCATTCGCGCTGCTTCTGCTCAGTCCATTCGCTTTCGGTTTGCTCGCAGATTTTTTTGTAGAGCCCGTCGGCTAATGCTTCATCAAAAGTCGTCCGGTGAAGTGAGTAGGGGCGTCGGCCGGCGCGAATCTCACTGATTAGTTCATTGAAGGCATTATGCGCGCCGTTGTGAGTACTAATTATTCGTACTAGTCCGCCCCACATGGTAAACGCGAGCGCCGCTTTCAGCAGCCCGGGCAAGTCTTCATGAAATGCGGCTTCGTCGATCACTGCGCATCCGTCCTTGCCGCGCAGATTCGACGGCCGCGACGAAAGGGCAACGATTTTGTGGCCCGATGCGAAGCGGATCCGGTAGGCGAGGATGTCGGTCTTCTCGTCAGCGAGAACGATTTCCTCGATTGCCTCGGCGGCGCGGTTGAAGCGGCGCGCCCATCGCGCGGCCGCCTCGATAAACTCGAGCGCCATATCCTTGTTGTACCCGATATACCATCCGTCAATCCCCGCGCGCCCAGTGGTGGCCGCGCCAAGTGCACGATCAGCCGCCTCAGTCCAGGTAATCCCGATGCGGCGAGATTTCTCGCTGACTTTGACCTGCGATTGATCGGCCAGCCATCGGCGTTGGTAAGGAAGTAGTATTGAGAGTGGTTCGTTCATTTAGTTAAATGAGTATTGAAAAGGAAAGAATCGTGACTCGCGCGCAAACGATGCGCGCTGAATGAGGACCCTCACCTTAATCCTCTCCCTAACAGGGAGAGGAGACTGAAGGATCGCTCCCGGGCCGAGGATCTCACCTTGACTGAAAGACGGAAAGATCAGCTCTCGTACGAGGTTGGCAATTTCATTTTGAAAGTGTTGTCGGACCGCTGAATCTCCGTTTCTGTTTCCTCTCCCTGTTAGGGAGAGGATGAAGGAGAGGGTCCTTTTGCAGCGCGCTTCTTTAGCGCGCGACTCAGGATTCTGTTCCTTTCGGTACTTGTTTTTCCTTGGAGGATGCGAACATTCGAAAACGATGCGCTCGATCGAATCGCCCCAGGAAACGCACGAAGGTTGCGTCGCGAGCAAACCGACGCGGAGCGAATTATTTGGCGACCATCTGAGAGCCCGGCAGATGCGTGGCGCCAAATTCCGGCGTCAGCATCCGATTGGTCCCTACTTCGCTGATTTCTGCTCGACTGAACGACGCCTCATCATTGAATTGGATGGTGCACAACACATTGAACGTTCTAAGGAAGATGAAGCCCGGACTTCGTTTCTCAAGTCGGAGGGCTACCGGGTTCTTCGATTCTGGAACGCCCAAATGCTTGGCGGGTATGTGGAGGAGGTTCTTGGAGCGATCGATGAAGTTCTTAGTGGCGCAAGAGCAATAGAAGGAAGGAAGGAATCGTGACTCGCGCGCAAAAAAGCGCGCTGGATAAGGACCCTCACCTTCATCCTCTCCCTTTCAGGGAGAGGGGAAAAAATCGTGCCTCGCCTCATCACCCTCAAATCTCCATCAACACTGCCTTAATCTGCTCCGCCGCGTCCTTGCTCAGCCCCTTCGCCTGCGCCTCATCGACCTTCTTCTCCGCCTCCGCCACGTTCGCCCGCGCCCGCTCAGCCCACTTGCGATGCTCCGTTTCGGCCCTTGCCAATCCCGATACGCTGCGCGCCAGCGCCGTGACGTTCACCGGCGCGACCGTGGCTTCTTCCGCGTTCGCCTCCCCCGTCTCCGTTTCATTCGTCGCTGACAGCACTTCGAACAACCGCGTCTGCACCAGCCTCATCAGCGCGTTTTGCATCTGCTCGTCGTCGTCTTTGAATTGTTCGCAAACGATTCGCGCCTGTTCCGTCGCTATCCGCACCGAATCGAGCCGCCGCTCGAACTTCTGCCCATATTTGTGAATCGCCGCATGCGAGATCTCGAAGCCATTGTCCCCCAGCCACTTCGCCAGTTGCCGGCAGCTATGCAACGTGCCTTCGGTCAGCATTCGGTCAAGTTCTTCCTTCAAATCCGGCGGCAACTTTTTTATCTTCCAGGTCTTGAAAGGAATCGGATCGATCGGCACGCGCTTCGGATGTCCGCCTTCCTCCTCTCCACTCTTCCCCTCTCCCTGTGAGGGAGAGGATCGAAGGTGAGGGTCCGATTTCAGCGCGCGTGTCTTACGCGCGCGACTTAAAATTCTTTTCTTTTTCTTCATCCCACCACCCTTCACCAGTACTTGCGCGGGCGGGCGACGCCGGCTGGGGATGGGAAATTGTATTCGACTACGTCGACGCCGTTGGCGGTCAACTTGGCGAACCACGTTTCCGTGTTTTCGCATTCGAGTTCGATTAGGCCTAAGTCGCGCAGGTAGGAGAGTTCGCGGCGCACGGTGTTGAGCGACAGCGAGAGCTTGATATCGGCGAGCACGCGCCAGATTATCTGCTCGGAGACCGCTATCGGACGTCCCGCATCAACCACGCGCAGCATCCGCCAGCGCGCTTCCTCGCGATTCTTTTGTTCGAGATCAATTGCGTCCGGCATACAGCCTTTCCTTTACCTCTCCGATCTGTTCGCGTACTTCTTCGCGCATCGCATCCAGCTTCGCGTCCAGGGTTCCGCTGAACCGGATCCAGTCCTCGCGGCGCACGTACTCCAACGGCATATTCACGCGCAATTCAGTCAGCGCGTTTTCGAGATCGGCGACGCGGCTCGAGTCGCGCTCATGCTGATCGTCGCGATGCTTCAGCAGCCATTGGATCGTGCTGGCATTGACCGCGATGAACGCGATAACGACGGCGGCCCATCCGGCGGCGTTGCCCCATTCCACTTAAGGCTCCTGGGGAGCCTCTCTTTTCTTTTCAGTATTAAGGGCGCTCCGGTTGCGTGCGGCGTGGCAGGAACCTAACCCCTAACCCCTTCCCATAGTGGGAAGGGGAACCGGAGTGGGGAGTGCATGGGTGTCGCGAACTGATTGACAACCTATCCCCCTCGCCCCCTTTCCGACGCGGAAAGGGGGAACAGAAGCAGAGCGGTGGCGTTCTCTCCCCAGAACCTGAGAGCGAAATCGTCGTCCTCGACGTTTCGCCATTCCTCATCATTGGGTGCAGGGGTCACCCCTGCCGAAGGAAGCGTGAAACCCACCGCGGGTTTCACATTCAATTCGTTCCTTCCGCCTGCCGCGTTCACTTCTCCACTGTCAGCGCTTTCGCGCCGATTCCTGCTCGGTACAACTCGATTCCCGACGCCACCATCTGGCGCAAGGTGCTGATTGGGATTTGCGATGCGTCGAGGCCTTCGGCGCGGATGCCCGCCTGCGACATCGACTGGATGTCCATCCACGATGCGTCGGATTGCAGGTCGTCGCCGTGATGTTCGGTGGCGTAGATCGCTACTGCGATACCGATCTTGTTCCTGATGGTGGCGAACATCGGGCCGGTCACCGCCGGCATCGCGCGCGCGATATTCGCTGCTACACCTATTTCGACGTCAGAGTTGGGCGCAGCATCGACCAAACCGAACGGCAAGGACTTGAACAACTGCGCGACCTCCGGCGCCATCGCTTCCGCGATGACCGGTGCTAGCCGCGCGACGATTGCTATGGCTACCGCGCTGCCCATTAACCTTTCGCCTGTGTCGCCGGCGCTCCCGAGGGAGCCGCGACCGGCGCGGGCGCAGTGCCAGTAGGACAGTTACCCAAGGTCACGGTCGCCGGCACGATCAACTGATTGCTCGAATTGGTATAGCCGTACACCTGGCACGAGAACTGATTGGCCTGGGTCTGATAAGTCGTGCTGATCGACAGCGGCAGCGTCGGCGCCTTGCCCTCGCAATACAAAACCAGCGACGCGTAATCGACCTGCGCCTGTGCGTTGCAGAAGTTAGTCGCCTCCATGCTGAGCGCGGCGGAACTCGGCACGATGGTGTTCTTGCCGCTGATCATTTGTTTCACGGTCGGTTGCGTGAGGCCGGCGCCTTGTTGGGCGCATCCGGCTAGAGTGAGGATGGAGAGAGCTAGGACAGTTTGAATTTTGGGACTCATATAAGACTCACCTTTTCGTGTGCGGGCGTTTTTATGGTGCGTAGGTTACGTGGCTTGCTGCGGTGCTGATTGGGGTCGAGAGTTGGCTCAGGCCGGTATCTACTGGCGTTTCGATATCGAAGGTGACGACGCCGGCGCTATCGCATCGGGCGATCGCGCGATGCGCGGGGAAGAGCAGCGGGATGGGACTGGTTGAGACGTCGAGGGCCATCGCAGTGTTAGGCGCGAGCTCGCCTGGGAGTGGGCGGCGGCCGATCGCGCAGTTGAGGGTGAACATTTTTTCGTGCACCTGGGCGCATGAGGTGGTGAGCGCTAGCGCGCAGATTAGGAACCTAACCCCTAACCCCCTTTTTTCAGTATTAAGGCCGCGCTCCGTTGTCGCGCGCGGAGTGCGCGCGAAATTGTGTAGTCGAGACAGGAACCTAACCCCTAACCGCTTCCCATGGTGGGAAGGGGAACCGGATTGTTGGGCGAGCGTGGCGAATGATCCGTACAACCTAACCCCTAACCCCTTCCCGAGCGGGAAGGGGAAACCAGATAGAAGAAGGTGGGAAGGGGAACCGGATCATTTGGGCTAACCTTTTCCCGAGCGCGACCGAGACCTCCCCATTTTTGCTCCCCTTCCCGCTCGGGAAGGGGCCGGGGGTTAGGTTTTCAATCTGCATGTGACATCCCGGACACACGGTTGCGGGCGCGGTCGTACGCGTCGCGGCAATAGTCGCGATCATCGTGGAGAATCTTGAACCGACGTTGGCGCACGACGTCCTGGTCTTGCGTGAAGCATGCGGCGAGGCCGGAATCGGGCGGACATGGCGATTGATTCGCGTCTGGCAACTGAGGCGGCGGATCGAGCGCGGCGAGTTCCATCGTGGATGCGCATTGAGTAACGATTTGTGGCGAATCCAATGATGGCGTTGGCATCGAGTCGATGCGCGATTCGAACCTCGGCGCGCATCCTGCGGTTAACAGGCTAGTTGCCGCGATCAGCGTCGACAGCAATTTTGCTTTTTCTGACATCTGCTTTTGCATCCTCGACGTCGGTCTCGGATTGGTCGCTGAGCGCGAGCGGCGCGGTCGCGACGATACGGCCGTAGAGAGCGAATCCCGCGGTCATCAGCGCCATCATGTTGGTGAGCGTCGCGCCGTTAGCCGCCATGTCGCCGATGATGAGGACAATCGTGCTGACGCATCCGTAGAACGCTTTCGATTTGTAAAATGCTTTTTTGTCTGTGTTCATATCCTTATTCGTAGGCGCGGTTGAGCCATCCCTTGATAAAGGCGGCGCCGTTTTTTTCTTTCGCGGCGACAAGGCGGTAGTAGCCGGCGGCCTCGGAGCGCAACGCGGACATCAGTGCGATGGGGTTTGAGCGTCGGGCGGCGAGTGTCGTGGTGGCGACCGAGCGCGCCGACCTCCGTTACCGGCGAATCGCATGCGCGTAGGGCGCGCCGGAGGCATTCGATGGCGTGCGCGGCGCCGATGTTGACTGCGAGATCGAAAGTCTTGGCGCCGATTGCATCGGGCAGTTGCGCAAATCCGAACCGCAGCCACCATTCGCGCCAGTAAATATTCACGGCCTGGTCGCGCGTGAGCGTCGCGATGTTGACGCCGGGATTCGAGCGCGCGGAAATTCCGAACTTCGTCGCGCCGCCGGGGTCGCTAGGATTCGACGAATAGCCGCCCTCGTCGGCGAGGATGCGTTCGACTGCGCTCAAAAATTCGGGGCTGTACGCGTCACGAGCGCTGGTTGATGTGTCCACGTTTCAATCGCTCTGCGATCGGCGCGGACGTTGGCGGAGCGGGCTTCGAGGAACCTAACCCCCGGCCCCTTCCCTCGAGGGAAGGGGAGCAATCGCGCGAGAGTTCGGGTTCGGGGGCGCGACATAGCGCGAGGACTTTGTAAACGTAGCGCTCGGTGCATCGGAGTTCGTGGGCGATGCGCGAGATGCTGACGTGATCGGCGCGCATCTGAAAAATGCGGAAGCGTCGGCGCGCGAAAGTATTGGTGGCGGGGATCAGCAGGCGGTCGCCGCCGAACACGCGGGCCATCGCGAGCGCCGAGGTCAGTCCAATCGAGCGCGTGATCAAATCGCCGGGCGCGGGAGTGCGCGAGATATACAAACGGCGGCCGCCGAAGTCAGCGATCAGCTTGTCGGCGGCGTCGGCGCCGACCGAATTACCGATCAGATCGTAAAGATTCGGACGCATCACGGCCGCGAACGGATTGGAGCGCGGCGACTGCGGCATCGGAGCGCGAGCGAGCGCGGGCATCCGGCTGGTGGCGGCGTTCATAAGCGGTAAGCGACCCGGAGATTGGATGGAATCGCGCCGATGCGGCGATCACGATCGTAAATCAGGCGCCAACTGAGTTCGATGTTGTCGTGAACACAACTTCGGCAGAGGCCGTGGTTGCGGACAACGTCGGCCTGCGTGGTGTTTTCGTGACACCAGAGGCAAGTGACGACGCGGCTAGAAGCGCTGGGGCGAGCCGGAGCGATCGCGGGTTCCATAAATCCTCCGCGCGAGTTTGGTCGGTGACAGACGGTGTGGCGATGAAAACAAAGATCCGGTGTGATCAGGTTGGACCGACGAGCCGAAAAGAAACATCGTGGGAGCGGAAGGCACGAGGTCGCGAACTGGGCTAAAGATGTGTAGTCGGTTGGAACGATCGGCGGTGAGAATCGAGGGGCACACGGGCGGGTGAAAAGCGCGATGAGGGCGGGCGCGTGGGGGCGGTCGAGTTAGTTTGAGGCGGCAGTGGTTTGCTTGTGGCGGGATCATGCGCTTTAAGAATCTTATTTCACATTAGGAGATTTATGTCAACTACAGTGGTTGACGCGGCATTTCGATCCAGACTGACCCAGGTGATCCAATCTTTTGGATCGGTGGTCGCGTTGGCGACTGCGGTGGGGGTGTCCGATAACGCTATTTACAAATGGCTGGCGGGTCGGGGACAGCCGAGCGTCGCGAACTTGGTGGCGCTGGCGCGCGCGGGGCGGGTGTCGGTGGAATGGCTGGCGACCGGGGCCGAGACGACGCAGAGTTCGCAGGCGGCGTCGCATGCGGTCGAACATGGCGATTTTATTTTCATGCCGCGCAACCGGATTCGATTCTCGGCGGGGCGCGACGGGATACTGCGCAGCGAGCAGGTGGTGGATTCGATCGCGTTTCGCGCGGAGTGGGTCAAGCGGGTGCTCCACACCGAGTCACGCGACTTGATCCTGATCGAGGTGGATGGCGATTCGATGGCGCCGACGGTCGAGGATTCGGATTTAATTCTCGCCAACCTGGCGGAGCCGCGCTTTCGGCAGGACGGGATTTATTTATTGCGGCATGACGGCGGGCTTACGGTGAAGCGAATCCAGCGGCGGCCAGACGGCAAGCTGCTGGTGCGCAGCGACAATCCGAAGTACGAAGCGATGGTGGTGACGAGCGTAAAAATTATCGGGCGCGTGATCTGGATTGGGGGATGCGTGTGAATCGTAAAGAAATCGAGACGGTGCGGGCTGACCTGGCCGAGGTGATCGAGCGGCATGAGGTCGGACTCGATGAGGCGCGGCCGGATGCGGTCGCGCGGCGGCGCAAGACTGGGCAGCGGACGGCGCGGGAAAATATCGAAGAGCTGTGCGACGCGGGGACGTTCGTCGAGTACGGGCCAATAGTAGTCGCTGCGCAGCGGCGGCGTCGCAAGATGGACGACCTGATCAGGAACACGCCAGCGGATGGACTCGTCACGGGGCTGGCGACGGTCAACGGAAACTTGTTTGGCGCGGAGAAGTCGCGATGCGTGGTGATGTCGTACGACTATACGGTGCTGGCCGGGACGCAGGGGCATCAGAACCATCGCAAGAAAGATCGGATGTTTCAGCTTGCGCGCGAGTTGCGATTGCCGTTGGTGCTATTTGCGGAAGGCGGCGGCGGGCGTCCGGGCGATACTGACGGCGGCTTTCACAATTCGCGATCGTTTCATGATTTCCCGAAGCTGAGCGGGCTGGTGCCGCTGGTCGGGATCACGTCGGGGCGATGTTTCGCGGGCAACGCGTCGTTGCTGGGATGCTGCGACGTCGTGATCGCGACCAAGAGATCGAATATCGGGATGGGCGGTCCGGCGATGATCGAAGGCGGCGGACTCGGCATCTTTCGTCCCGAGGAGATCGGGCCGATGGAGGTGCAAACGGCGAATGGAGTCGTCGATATTGCGGTTGAGGACGAGGCGGAGGCGGTGAAGGTCGCGCGCAAATATCTTTCGTACTTTCAGGGCGCGGTGAGCGAGTGGACGTGCGCGGATCAGCGGCTGTTGCGCAATATCATTCCAGAGAACCGGCTGCGGGTTTACGACGTGCGCACGGTGATCGAGACGATGGCGGATGCGGGGTCGGTGCTCGAGATTCGGCGCGATTTTGGGCTGACGATGATTGCGGCGTTTATCAGGATCGAAGGGCATCCGTTCGGAGTGGTCGCGAACAACCCGAAGCATCTGGCGGGCGCGATTGACAGCGATGGCGCCGACAAGGGTGCGCGGTTTATCCAGTTGTGCGACGCGTTCGACATTCCGATTCTGTTTTTGTGCGACACGCCCGGAATCATGGTGGGTCCGGAAATCGAGAAGACGGCGCTGGTGCGGCATTCGTCGCGGATGTTTCTGACGGCGGCGAACGCGACCGTGCCGTTTTTTACGATCGTGCTGCGCAAGGCGTATGGGTTGGGCGGGATTGCGATGGCCGGTGGAAGTTACGACGCGCCGCTGTTCACGGTGGCGTGGCCGACGGGAGAGTTCGGGCCGATGGGACTCGAAGGGGCGGTGAAGCTGGGGTATCGCAACGAGTTGGCGGCGATAGCGGAGCCGGCGGCGCGCAAGAAGCGATTCGACGAGATGGTCGCGACGATGTATCAGCGTGGGAAGGCGATCAACAATGCGTCGCACTTTGGAGTTGACGATGTGATCGATCCGGCGGATTCGCGGAGATGGATTGCGACGGGGTTGCGGGCGAGTGCGGAGCCGGAGGTGCGGACGGGGAAGAAATATCGGTATATTGATAGTTGGTGAGAAGGAACAATCGCCTGCGCGGCGGGCGGCATCGACACCGTCGCGGGGGGTGACCCCTGCACCCGGTACTAATCGCAAAATGGCGAGGACGCCATTTTGTTCACAGGTTTCTTGATTCTGGTTCCCCTTCCCGCTCGGGAAGGGGTTAGGGGTTAGGTTGGCTGGCACAGACCGACGCGTCGTCGTCTAATCCTTGTTGTCATCCTGAGCGCGGCGAAGGGTCCCGCGCTTGCGGCCCGTCATTTCGGCGCACGTACTTCTTGTACAGCTGGTAGGCACTGCGGTATCCAAGTCAGAAGAGACGCAGAATCTTAGGTCGCGCGCGGAGCGCGCGCTGAACAAGGACCCTCACCTTCGATCCTCTCCCTTACAGGGAGAGGGGAAGAAGGAAGTTCGTATTCGAGGAGAGATGTCGTGATCAAGTCGGCTGAAGAAACTGTGAATGTTGCGGGTGCTCAGTTGGCGATGGTCAAGGGCGGGTCGGGGAAGCCTTTGCTGATTTTTCATGATGAGCTTGGCTATCCGGGGTGGATGACGTGGAACGAGACGATGGCGCATGAGCGCGAGTTGTTGATTCCATTGCAGCCGGGGTACGGCAAGACGCCGAAGCTCGAATGGGTGCGGACGTATCGGGATCTCGCGGGATTTTATTCGCAAGTGGTGCGCGAGTTGCGGCTCGATCCGGTCGATGTGATTGGCTATTCGGCAGGTGGGTTTATCGCGGCGGAGATGGTTGCGGCTGATCCGAAAATCTTTTCGAAGATGATCCTGGTTGCGCCGATGGGGCTTAAGCCGAGCGACGGCGAGATCATGGATATTTTCCCGATTACTATGCGGACCCATTTGCGGGCGACAGTCGCTGATCCGGCGGGGACGCCTGAGTTTCTTAAGCTGTATGGGGGCGAGATGACGCCCGAGCAATTCGAGGCGTTCGAGGATGCGCGGGCGGAGTCGGCGCGGATTGGGTGGGAGCCTTACATGCATAACCCGGCCCTGCCCTACTTGCTGCGCGGAACTAAGACGCCGACGCTGCTGGTTTGGGGGACGCGTGACCGGGTGGTGCCGCGCGGGTGTATCGACGAGTACAAGAAGGCGATACCTTCAGCGAAAGTTGCGACGATTGAAAATGTTGGGCATCGGCCGGAAATTGAGAATTCAACTGAGTTTGTGAAGATAGTCAGTCGTTTTCTCAGCGAGTAATGATGCGAGAAAGAACCTAGCTCCTGACCCCTTCCCATGGTGGGAAGGGGACCGGATTTGGAGTGCGGGCGCTGGGCATGATCCGAACAACCTAACCCTAACCCCTTCCGGAGCGGGAAGGGGAACCGGATTATTGGGAGTAGTCCACAACTTCGGAGCGACGAATCAGAAGAACAGAATCTTGAATCGCGCGCAAAAACGCGCGCTGTATAAGGACCCTCACCTTAAATCCTCTCCCGAGGGAGAGGGGAAGAGGCGGCGAGCAGGGTAACCGAAAATCTCAGTTGCTTCGCTAATAGATAGTCGGGAGTCGATATGAAAATTGGATATTTTACTGAGCGGCCGGTGCGGTGGATTCCTGAGGAAGTGATATTGCGCAACGGCGGGCATTTCGCTGTGTCCAATAGCTACTTCGATCGTGAGCGCGCGGCTGAGGATTACAATTACTATATCGACGAGAACCTCTACGCCGAGGAATTGGGGTTCGATATTGTCGCGCTGAATGAGCATCACGGTAATCCGTTTTGCATGGGGAGCGTGATGAACGTCGAGGCGGGGATTTTGGCGCGGCTGACCAAGAAAGCGAAGATTTTGCTGATTGGGAATCCCCTGCCCGTGATTAAGCATCCGCTGCGCATGGCCGAGGAGCTGGCGGAGATCGATCTGATTTCGCGCGGGCGGCTGATCTCGGGATGGGTGCGCGGGGCGGGCAGCGAGCAGTTCTTCAACAATGCGAATCCTTCGTACAATCGCGAATACTTCGAAGAGGCGCACGATTTTATCGTGCAGGCGTGGACGCGGCCGGGTCCGTGGCGCTACGAGGGGAAGCATTTTCACTACCGCCATGTGAATCCGTGGGCGCTGCCGTATCAGAAACCGCATCCGCCGATGTGGATTCCGGGGACGCTCAGCCCGGAGACGGTGCGATGGTGCGCGGAAAAGTCGTATCCATATTTTGGCCTGGGCACCTCGCTCGGACCGACTTGCGATTTGTGGGATTACTATGCCGACGAAGCGGCCAGGCACGGCTACGAGGCGGGATCGGAAAATTTCGGATACGTGCTGCCGACTTTCGTCGCGGAGACTGAGGACCGCGCGCAGGAGTTGGGCAAGAATTTTCTGTTCGGCGGAGGGCAGAATTCATTCGCGCGCCCTGAGCATACGCTGCCGCCCGGATACAACTCGAAAGAGGCGATTCGAAAACTCGCGAAGCAGCCGCAAGGGAGCTGGCTCGGAGTCAGCGGCGAAAAAATGCGTGGGCATTCGGAGGACGTCGAAATCGATCCCGCTGCGATCAGGGCGAAGCTGATTCCCGGATACCAGAAGGCGCAAAAGGCGATTCAATTCGTGATCGGCACGCCCAAATCGGTGCTGCCGAAGCTGAAAGCGATCCTCACAGTGCTGCGGCCGGGGTCGCTGGTCATATTCAGCGTGCAAGGGCCGGTGTCCAACGAAGATCGTCAGACCAGCATGCGGCTGATCGCGCAAGAAGTTATTCCGGCGCTGAAGGAGCATGCGAAGTCGATCGATCTGCACGATGCGTTCGAGCGCATCCCGGGATCGATCAAGCTGAGAGCGGGAGTTGCGCGGGGGCCGGTTTCGGATCGCGGACCGCTGAAAGAGTTGGGGTTGGCGTGACAGGAGACAATTAAATGTGAAACCCTTCGCGGGTTTCACGCTTCCGTCGGCAGGGGTGACCTCCTCGGCTTCGCTCAGGACAGGCCTGCACCCAGTATCCATCGCAAAATGGCGAGGACGCCATTTTGCTCTCGGGTTCTTTTTTTGTGATGGCTCGTCCTCTTCCGTTCGTCCCCTCTTCCTTCAGGTGGGCGGAAAAAGATACTCGATAAACAATCGTCATGAAAAAAGTTTTGATGGTTTGTACCGGGAACATGGATCGGAGCCCGACGGCGGCGATGGTGCTGGCGGAAATGTGCGCGCCGATGTGGGTCACGTCGGCGGGGACCGAACCGTGGGCGAAGAACCAGGTGAGTATCGAGCTGGTCGAGGAAGCCGACGTGATTTGCGTGATGGAAGAGGCACATCGCCGTCATATCCGCGAGCGTTTCGGCGACCTAAACGCACAAAAAGTGGTGGTGCTCGACATACCGGACAACTACGTTTGCTGGGAAGATAAGCTGATTCTGCTGCTCAAGGCCAAGTTGCGCACAGCGTTGGGATTGACAAGTTCAAAAAGATAGCTATTGAGGATATGGAGAATCAATTTGTATGTGAAACTCGTCGTGGGGTTTCATCTATCAGCGCCTACTTTGGGTAGAGACGAACTTCTCCGGCTCGGCCAGGATCGGCGCTGTACCTCAGTGACTTAGGAAAATAGGCACCGCTCGAGACGCGGGCTTTGCTCTATCGGGGCGTTTTGGAACGCACCAATGGGGGGCGGACGCGTGCCCGATTTCGGGAGGCCCGCTCTATAGGCCGTACTCGTCGAGTAGAGCCTCGCGCAACCGGGTGAAATGAATCAGGCCGGCCTGATATTGGAGTTTTTTCTGGACTGGCAGGCGCTGGAAATCGAGGCCGTAGCGCCGCGCGGTGCCGAGCACCGCTTTTGCGGCCGGCGGGGGTGATTTTATATCTTCAGCGGCCTTTGGGGTCTGCCGGTCGCGCGTCGATCCGAACAGTTGCGAGGCCAGCTTGCGCGGATAGAGACCAAGGCTGACGAGCACGTCCGCGGCGAGCTCACGGGGGTCGTCGAGATGGGCTCCGTAGCCGGTCTGGCGCGAAAGCTGGATCATTTCGTTGCGAGTAGAAAAAAGCTCCGCAGTGACGTGATGCCCTACTTCATGTAGAAACGCGGTTGCAACCGCAGCCGGATGATGTGCGCCGTTGAGGCAAATCAGCGGACGCTTCTCCAGACCGGAGTCCTTACCTAGGTAGAAACCAAACAACGCGAGGCCTGACGGCCACGGCATTTTGGCGATTCGAAAATCGGCGCCGAGTGCAGACGCCCGCTCGGCGAATTCTTCCATCGATCCGAGGCGCACCGCCGAGTCATTCAAGTGAGGCCAGGCGGTCCGCTTCGCTTCGCGAACGATTTCGCGGATTTCGGCCCGGCTCAGATGGCTCCGCAGGGCGTCGCCGTAATCCTGTTCCCAGAGGCGTTTGATTTCCTCCGAAGTGACGCCAGGACTCGGTTCACGTTCATTTAAGGCTGCATCGGCAGTTTTAACGATTTCTGCCGTCAACCCGATACTGCGCGAGATGCGCTTCTTTACGGTCATGCTTCGGTATTCCCCACAGCCAAATTATAACCAAAAGTACTGAATTAATGCTAGATAGGCAACAAGCATTCGCTTTAGTCCATTTAGCGTCCAAATTGCGTTGCGTATTGAAGTTCTTCTCCTGTAACTAACCGCTGAAACTACAGATTGGCGTATTTCTCACCTCAATGTATGAGGATTCTCTGACGGCCAATTTTCAATCAGCTTACCGATCGCACCGCGCCAATTCTTCGACCGCATCCGCATTTCAGCATGTCACGATCGCCTCCATAGCACGAGACGAATTACGAGAGCCGTATCTGCACGCAACCAAACCAACCGCGACGAATTCAACTGAGGGGAAAGAAAAATGGAACTGCGCCTGCTATCGACCGAAACCGAACGGAGAATTTTCGCCGCGCGCACCGAGCAGATTCGTGCAAAGCATGGAGTCGGCTTCAAAGAACGCGGGAGATCGCGCCTGGCCAAAATCCATCTGACCTTTGGCAATCTCTACGCGCTGTTTGAAAACGACGGCGACCCCGCCGAGAAAATGATCGCCGGGCTGGTGATGCACGATCTCGAAATGTTTCCGCAGACCTGTCCGAGGCCCGACCTGTCGCATCTGCCGCCGCGATCGGTGATCGAAGTGAGCGAGTTGTGGTCGCGTGCAATCGGGGCGGGCGCGCTGGCGCGAGCCGGGGCCGCAATCATGGCCGGGTTGCTCGATGCGCGCGCGATCCTCGCGTACCTGGGGGTGAAGCCATTCGACGGGACTCCGTTCTATCGCGCGACGGGTTTCGTCAATGCGGGCGAGCCGGTCGAATATCCTTATCTCGAAACGCTGAAGGGGGAATCGATTTGGGCGCAGCCGATGATCCTCGAGGGCGAATCGCTGGCGAAGCTCACGCGGGTTTTTTCGCAACTGATAATCGAAACGAATGACGACAACAGCGTTCTGCGTTTCAGAAATTTCCTGAAAGGAAAAACCGCAGGCGGCCGTCCGGCATTTGTGGACGACGCGACTCCGACGCTGGAACCGCGGTTGGAGCACGAGGAACACGCGGCGCCGATGCAATAGCGGAGGTTTCAGTTCGCGGATCGAATCGGAATGGACAAGCAGCGATCGAGGGAAAAAATGAATTACGGATCAGATTTGGAATCGTCGGTGGAGTCGGGGCGCTTCGGCGACGTTGGCGCGAATATCCCGGTCAAGCTCACCAAGGAAGAACTGCGCGAGCTATCGACCGTCAAGCCGTGGCTCGCGTGCGCGCACGTCGCCGCCGAGTGGGCGTTGATCGCGGCGACAATTTATCTGTGCCAACGATTCTGGCATCCGATGGTGTACGTGTTCGCGGTCGCGTTCATCGGATCGCGGCAGCATGCGCTGCTGGTCCTGATGCACGACGGCGTGCACTACCGGCTGCTGAAAAATCGGCGGCTGAACGACTGGATGTCGGAAGTAGTGCTGGCCTGGCCGCATCTGGTGACGGCGCGGCAGTATCGCAAGAATCATTTCGCGCATCATAAGTATCTGAACTCGTCCGAGGATCCCGACATCAAGCGCCGAGCGGGCGATCCAGTGTGGGTGTTTCCGCAGACCGCACAGGCTCTTGCGAAAACTCTTTTTCGCGACGCGACCGGGTTGAACGCGCCGGCGATGCTCAAGCTGGCGGCGGCGGTGGCGAAGGCTGACTCGGTGCCATTGGGATTCCTTGCGTTGCGCTACGGATTTTACGCAGCGGCGCTGGCTATCATCGCATATGCGGGCGCGCTCGAAGGTTTCGCGCTGTACTGGATCGTCCCGATGTTCACGTGGCTGGTGCTGATCATGCGGATCCGCAGTATCGCCGAGCATCACGCGATCGATATCGACGAGCCGCAGACTGCCTATCCGCGCACACGGACTACTCAGCCGGCGTTGCTCGAGCGAATTTTCGTCGCGCCGAAAAACGTCAACTACCATATCGAGCATCACTTTTTTCCGAGCGTGCCGTTCTATCGGCTACCCGAGCTGCACGCGATCCTGATGTCGAAGCCAGGGTATCGCGAGGGCGCTCACGTGACGTGCACCTACTGGGGCGTGCTCGAGGAATCGGTGGGCCGGACGTCGAAGCGCGGCAAAGTTCGCGCTGAGAGCAGCTCGACGCTCGAGGGAATTCCGCGCGTCGTCGAAGCGACAATTTGATGATCTGATAGCCGCCTAAATCAACCTTCTGTTAATCGCTTGCCGGCCAACCGTTTGCAAATCTTGCACGCGGACCCTAAAGTTGCGCCGGGGGCGATCCTGATCACTGACAGCCAGCACCGGGAAGACTGCGTCGTCTGGCGGCTGATTCGCCCGGTCGTAAATGGCTGCAATCCCGATAACATATAATCTGCGGAGCCTGATGGTCCGGCGAACGACGTCGCTGATGACCGCGCTTGGGATAGCGCTGGTCGTGATGGTCGTCGTGATTCTGCTGAGCTTCGTCGGCGGTTTGCGGCAGAGTCTCGAGCTGGCGGGCGAGCCGGGTCACTGGATCATTCTCAGCCGCGGCACCGTCTCCGAAGGTGAGAGCTACATCCCGCGCGAGCAGTCGGATGTTTTGCGGACGCGTCCCGAGATATCCACCGGCGCGTCGGGCGCGGCGCTCTTTTCACCGGAGATGGTGGTGCCGTTCAACGCGGCGGTAAATCGGCCGGCGGTTCAGTTCCGGCCGGCGTCGTTGCGCGGGGTGTCGCCGGTTGCGTATCGGATGCGTCGCGGGCTCAAGCTGGTTGCGGGCCGATGGCCGGCGCCGGGTCGCGACGAGATGGCGATCGGGCAAAAGCAGGCGGCGCGATTTCCCGAGCTGGGCGTCGGCACGACTTTCAAGTACGGGCGCCGCACCTGGACTATCGTCGGGATTTTCGCCGATCGGGGCAGCGCACTCGAATCGGAATTCTGGACCGACATCGACGTTCTGCAGCAGGATGCGCGATTCGAAAATGGCTACTCGTCATTTCACGTCGTGCTGAAGCCGGGAACCGAAGAGACGTTTCGTAATGCGCTCACCGAAGATGCACGCTTGACCGTCGATGTTATCAGCGAGCGCGATTTCGTCGCGGAGCAGGCCAAGGTCGCCGACCGGCTGCGCGCGCTGGTGCTGATCGTCGGGTTGATCGTGGGCACCGGCGCCGCGTTCGGCGGCATGAACACGATGTATGCGGCGGTCGCGCGGCGCACGCGGGAAGTGGGAGTGTTGCGTACGCTCGGCTTCAGCCGCGGTTCGGTGCTGACCAGCTTCATTGTCGAGAGCGTGATTCTCGCGATTGTTGGCGGCGTCGTTGGCGACTTGCTGGCGATAGTTTTGGGAATGGCCGCGGGTCTCAATGAAAGATTGATGAGCGTCGGCACCGTGGTGTTTTCGTCGGCCTTCTCGATGAGCGCGCTGGTTGGCGGGCTCGCGGCGGCGCTGCTGATTGGAGTTGCGGGCGGGCTGATGCCGGCCTGGCGCGCTTCACGTCTTCCAATCGTCGAGTCGTTGCGCGAGGCCTGACGCGATGCAATCGATTCGACTCGTCCTTCGCTACGTGATCCGGCAGCCGCGGCGCGCTCTTCTGACGATGCTCACGTTCGCGGTCGCGACCTTCATCTTCACCGTGCTGGCGGCGATCCCGGGCTCGATCGACATGATTCTCAAGAAGACGGCGGAGACGCTGCGCGTGTATTCCTACAACGCCGACGGGCGTTACCTTGGCGTGCCGGCGCGCGACTGCCGCACGATCGAGAAGATCCCCGGCGTGGTCGCGTGCAACCCGATGGTGGTGCTGCGCGCGAACTATCAGAACGCGTCGGAAACCGTGCAGGCGTTCGCGCTGGACGCGGACAAAGTGGCGCTGATGTATCCCGACTACAATCTTTCGCCCGAGGTGCTCGATCGTTTCTCGAACAATCGCAGCGCCGCGGCCGTCGGACGCCTGTTGATGCGCAAGCATGGCTGGAAAGTCGGCGACATCGTGACGCTGCGCGGCGATTCCAATCGGCTCGACATTAAATTCTTGATCGTCGGAGAGATACCGGCCGACAACTATCCAAATTTTTTCATGTTCAGGCGCGACTACCTTGTCGAGGCGGAAAAGGCGATCGGAATCCCCGAAGAAAAGCATCCGGCGGGATTCCTGGTGACGCGGGTCGATTCCGACAGTCACGTTGCGTCGGTCATTCACGAAATCGACCGCAGTTTTCACAACTCGGATTTCGAAACCGCGTCGATGACTGAAAGCGAGGCGGTTTCCGGCCTGATGTCCACCGTCGGCGACATCCGCGGCATCATCTCGGCCGTCTCGGCGGTGATTGCACTGACGATTTTTCTGATCGCGGCCAACGCGATGTCGATGATGGTGCGCGAGCGATTGCCTGACGTCGCAGTCCTGCGAGCGCTTGGCTTCAGGCAGTCGTACATCGCGCGAATTCTATTCGGCGAATGCGTACTGATCGGTGCGGCGGGCGGCGCGCTCGGATGCGCCCTGGCGCTGTGGCAATTCGGCAGCGGAACGACCTTGCGCGCGGTGCTCGAGAGCGCCGGCTACCTGACCGTAACTTACGGCGCCGCGCTCGAGGCATTGCTCGCCGCAATCGTGATCAGCCTGCTAAGCGCCGCAATTCCCGTATGGGGCGCGATGCGCGTGACGCCGGCCGACGCCTTTCGTAAGACGATTTGAGATTGCTACCTGCCGACGGCGTGGCGAACTTTGGAAGCTCAATGAAGTACGGCCTACTGGCCATGTCACTGCTGGCGTCCCTGGCGATCATACTGCCAACCCTTGCGGTCGCCAATCCGCAGCAGGAGTTCGCACCGCCGGCGGGCGGCCAGTTCCCCGGCAGCCAATCGCCGCAAGGCAATCAAGCTCTCGAGGTCGCACCGTCGCAGAACAATCGCATTCTAGAGTTGCCACCCCTGGTAGGCGGGGCGCTGCCACCGCCCCCACAGCCACTGATCAACCCACTGATACCCTCACCATTTATTGGATGCTGGGAAGGGACAGTCGAACGATGGGATTCCGCAGGTGGGAATTTCCAAGACGTGACTATCAGTAGGCCAGGACGAATCGTATTTTGTTACCGGACAAATCGTATCGACGTTCCGGTTGCCGAGCTTGAGGCGGGATTCGCTGCGCCACCTTGGTTCAAAAACGTCGCCACGCATCTAGGCTTCAGTTTCGCCTTCGTCAAAGTGGATGATAACGACATTTTCAACAGGATCTATGCGATTACTCCTACCCAGATCTACGCGCGCACTTATGTGCGGCTCAAGATCATCGACATTTGGAGGTGGTTACTTCCCGTTGCAAGAAATCAGGTATTGGTCGATGAAGAGCTGGTGCAAAAGAAAGATTTGGACCATTTATCGATACAGGCGCGCCAGGAATTGGAAGTGGACGGGCTACCAGCCGTCAGAACCTGGCACGCTGATTTCCGTCGAACAATTGACCCGGCTCGAGGAGCCGTTTGAAAAATGCCTGCTGAGCGCCGCGATTCCGGTGTGCGGCGCGATGTGCCTGACCGCGGCCGACGCCTTTCGAAAAACTATCTGAACTAGCGCCCGACGGCGTGCCGGACCGTGTTCAGTATATAGATGAAGTCGCGGGGAGACCGGACTTCGCCGAGCAGCGCGACGCGTTCCAGCATATCCATTTCGTCGGCTGAGATGTTGTGAATGCGCCTTATCTGTTCATCCTTGCGAAAATCTTCCCACGCCGATTTAGATTCGCTGTCGGGCTCGGGATTCAGCAGGGCCTGCGCGCGCGGGTTGGCGAGGAAAAACAGTTCGCGGCGATCCAGCCCGAGCACCTCGGCCAGACGCGTGACGATCTTGTCGGAAGGGTGCCGCTTGGCCGATTCGAGATGCCCGATGTACGGGGTCGAAGTCTTGATGCGCCGGGCGACCTCTTCCTGCGTGAGATCCAACTGCCTCCGACGATCGCGGAGTACCTGACCAAAACTGCGTTCCTTGGCCCGTGCCATTGATATCCGTCCCCTTGAGGATTTGTGCGCGGCGTCGATCAACCGCGTTCCCAATCAATTGGGTGAGATTCGACGCTGCCAGTTTGTACCACCCAAGAGTCTGTAAGGCAACTTCATTTCCACGTCAGTCCTGACCTCGGCTTCCTGAAGATCGCCGCCCTTAACCAGCGTGGACCAGAGGTCCTTCGGGTCGCTGAAAACCAGGTCGGCCTTGGCCGGGATCACGTACCACGCGCCCGCCATCACCTCGCCCAGCAGCTGATCGTGCAACCACTGAGCCTTCCCTGAAATTACGCGGAGATCGGTAATTCGCGAGTCCTTGAGGACGGCGGCAATCGCGTCGCGCCCGTTTGCGACGTAGACGTCATCGAAGACCCGTGTGGCGGAGCTTTGCGCCGACGACGCCCGGAAGATCGCCGACACCTCGTCAGGCTCGACCGGGCCGCCCATGTAGGTCGCCTCGTCCGCCCCCTTCGAATCCGCGAACTTCCGGGAACATATCTCGCACCAACTTTTTCGCGGGAGTGTTGATGATGAGGCCGGCGAGCAGCGGCGGCTCGGTGGACGGCACCATCAAAATCACCGAATGCACAAAGAGCGGGTCCTGCAACTCGCGCGTCGCAACCAGAAAGGACGGCATCGTCAGATCAGTGCATTGTGCAATACGCGATGTCGCCAGGCTCGCGATCAGAACCGTAATAGTGATACTGGCAACCACGCGTCCACGGGACATGACGCCGAATGCGCGCATGCCTCATTGTACATACCGCCACAGAAATCGTCACCGAAAATCAATCTCTGGCATCCGTCCCGATCTGTAACCTTTGCCGAGATCGGAGCGTCCTTATATGCACAGCCACACAGTCTTGCACGCGGGATTTTCGTTCCGCGGCGAATCGGCGTTTGGCTGTTCTTCTCAAAGGGACTTGTCGCCTCTGGCTGCTCATCGAAAGACAGCTGTATCGCGAAGAAAATGGCTGCGCCTGCTGATCGCGCTGGCCCCGATTTTTCTTGTCCTTTCGTGCAAGCGGCCTGGTCATGTCGCGATTAAAAAAAAGCATTCCTCCGTCGGCGATCCATCGGGCCCGCTCCGGGTAGTTCCGGCCGCGCACCCGTCGCCGATTGGAAGTCCCAACATTATTTTTGTGCTGACCGACGATCTCTCGATCAACCTGTTGCAGTTTATGCCCCATGTCCTGGAGATGGAGAAAAACGGCGCCACCTTTACGAATTACTTCGTCACGGATTCGCTTTGCTGCCCTTCGCGCTCATCGATCTTCACCGGCGAGTTTCCTCACAACACCGGGGTGTTTCGCAACGTCGAACCTGACGGCGGCTACGGTGCATTCATCGCTCACGGCAACGAGCCAAACACCTTCGCAGTTGCGCTTCAGCGCGATGGTTACCGGACCGCGATGCTCGGAAAGTATTTGAACGGCTACCGTCCGGGCAAAAATGGTCCCGCAACAGGATGGAACGAATGGGACGTCGCCGGCGACGGCTATGAGGGTTTCAAGTACTCGCTGAACAAGAACGGCAAGGTCGTTTTCCACGGAAAGCGACGCCGCGACTATATGACTGACGTCCTGTCGCGGAACGCGATCAAATTCATCCAGGAATCGCAAAACACGCCGTACTTCGTTGAGATTGCCACCTTTGCGCCCCACGCGCCTTATATTCCCGCTCCGCGCGACGCGCACGCGTTCCCTGGACTAGTGGCGCCGCGAACCCCGGCGTTTAATGCCGCTCCGGACACCAACGCAGCCGGATGGCTCACAAAGTTCCCGCCGCTTTCCAACTCCGACATGAATTCGATCAATCGAAAATTCCGGATGCGCGCCCAATCGGTGCTCGCGATCGACAAGATGATCGCCGATCTGGAGGCTGCGGTTGCAGCGGCCGGCGAAGAGAAAAACACTTATTTCGTTTTCAGCTCCGACAACGGCATTCACATGGGCGAGCATCGCCTGATGCCGGGCAAGACGACCGCATTCGATACGGACATTCATGTCCCGCTGGTCGTCACCGGGCCAGGAGTAGCGCCGGCGCAGGTTATTAATGAGATTGTCGAGAATACCGATCTCTGCGCGACCTTTGCCGAGATAGCCGGGGCGAGCGTTCCGACAACCGTCGATGGCCGCGGCCTCGTACCGCTACTCCGCGGGGCGCGGGTTCCAACGTGGCGCACGCTGGCGCTGATCGAACATCACGGGCCGGTGAGTGACTTGGCAGACGATAAAGATCCTGACGTTCCTCAGAAACGCAGTGGCAATCCGCCGAGCTACGAGGCGATCCGATCGCGCGATTCAGTTTATGTCGAATATGATGACGGGACTCGCGAGTATCACGACTACGCAAGCGATCCTTACGAGTTGCGGAACAGCTTCGCGGCGCTTCCGCCCAGCGACCAAGCATCGCTGCATGCGGCGGTAAACGCGCTCCGAATCTGTCACGGCGCGCAAGCCTGCTGGCAAGCTGCGCGACCGGCAAAAATCCGGAACGAGTCGAACATCAAAGCTCGGCAATCAACGTCGTGAGGTTTCGGCTCGGATCCGCATCCGGGCGCTGACCACGCCGGCAGTCTCAAATGTCGCGGAGCAGTCGCGGACTCACGCTCGCACGGCGCGGGCTGCAAGCAAATGGGTCTAGTGCTATTGATGTGTGCGGAATTGCGATGAGTTCGAATCGAAAAGTGGACGTGGCGATCGTCGGCGCCGGCATCCTGGGCCTTGCGCATGCGTACTTTGCGGCAAAGCGCGGACACAGGGTCGTCGTGTTCGAGCGCACGCCGATGGCGCAGGGCGCGTCGGTGCGTAACTTCGGGATGATCTGGCCGATTGGGCAACGCGCCGGCGTCGTTCATCAGATGGCGATGCGCAGTCGTCAAATCTGGAACGAGATCCTCGACGCGTCGGGATTACAATATCGTCCGACCGGCTCGCTGCACGTCGTTTATCATCAGGATGAAGCAGACGTGGCGCATGAGTTCGTCGAACGCGGCCCGGCGCTCGGCTACAACTGTTCGTGGCTGTCGCCCGCTGACGTGCTCAGGAAGAGCAACGCCCTAAATCCTAAAGGACTTCTCGGCGGCATCTGGAGTCCTACAGAACTTACGGTCGATCCCCGGCAAATTCTGGCGAAGCTGCCGGCGTATCTCGCCGAGAAATTTGGCGTCGAATTCCGATTCGGTACAGCGGTACGATCGATTCAGTTGCCGCGCATCGAGGCTGGATCGGAAACCTGGGACGCCAGGCAGGCGATTGTCTGCGGCGGCGACGATTTCGAAACTCTCTTTCCAGAATTGTTCGCCACGAGCGGTATCGATCGTTGCAAGCTTCAGATGATGCGCACCGCGCCGCAGAAAAACGGCTGGGAACTTGGCCCTGCGCTCGCCGCCGGCCTCACCCTGCGCTTCTACCCCGCGTTTGAAATCTGCACCGCAACTTTGCCGAATTATAAGGAGCGCGTCGCGCGCGAACTCGCCGATTACGATCGCTTCGCGATCCACACTCTGATTTCGCAGACCGCGGACGGCGCGCTAACTCTTGGCGATTCGCACGAGTACGGTCTTGCCGTGGACATCTTCAACAAAACCGAAATCGATGAACTGGTGATGAAAAACGTGCGCGAGTTCCTGATTGCACCAGACCTGACGATCGCGCAGCGATGGTACGGCGTGTACGCCAAGCATCCCGACAAATCATGGGTCGTCGATCGACGCCGCGCCCGGAGTTCGAATCGTCACCGCGGTCGGCGGCTCCGGCATGACCTTGTCGTTCGGGCTGGCCGAACAGATGATCCGCGAGATGCATATATAATGAAGCAGCCGTATTCGGGTCCGGTGAAGGCGGTCATTCTCGATTGGGCGGGCACAACGGTTGATCACGGCAGCCTCGCGCCCGTGCGCGTCCTGCAGCAAGTGTTTGCGAAACGCGGCGTTCCTGTTTCGGAAGAAGAAGCGCGCCGCGACATGGGTGTCCTGAAAATCGATCACATCAGAAAGATTATTTTCAATGAAAGCGTCTCCGTTCGATGGAACAAAGCCGTCGGGCGCGATCCGATCGAGGCAGACGTCGAAGAACTCTTCGCGAACTTCGTGCCGCTCCAGCTCGAATGCCTTGTGAAATACTCGACCGTGCTCGATGGCGTCCCGGAAACCGTCGCGCGCCTGCGCAAACGCGGAATCAAAATCGGAAGCACGACCGGATACACGCGCGCGATGCTCGAGATGGTACTGCCGGCCGCCGCCGCGCAGGGCTACGCGCCCGACTGCGCGACTACGCCGGATGATGTCGGCGCCGGCCGCCCGCATCCATGGATGATCTTCGCCAACGCTATCCGCCTGCAGGTCGAGCCGCTCGAGGCAATCGTAAAGATCGGCGACACGCCTGTCGATATCGAAGAAGGATTGCGCGCGGGCGTGTGGACGATTGGCGTCGCCTGCACCGGCAACATGATCGGCCTGTCAGCGGAAGATTTCGCTGCGCTCGCGCCAGCGGAACAAGCGACCCGGCTTGAGAATGCGCGAAAGCAGCTCGCCGCAGCAGGCGCGCACGCAGTGATCGACGCAGTCGCTGACTGCGAGCATGCTATCGACGCCATCGAGTCGCGCATCCGTGCCGGTGAGCGTCCGTAGAAGATCCCGGAACCTGAATCTTAGATCGCGCGCTAAGCGCGCTGGACAAGGACCCTCACCTTCGATCCTCTCCCTTACAGGGAGAGGGGAGAGATCAGTAGCGCGGGGCGCGGCGGGTGATTGGGCCATTGTCGCTTAGCGTGATGTGGGTCAGGGTTTGCTCGTCGTGGTTCATGCGCCATGACAGGAGCTTTTGCGCGTACTCGAGTACTTCCGGCGCGTGAGACTTGGCGCGTGCGAGGTTCACGAATTCGTCCGGGTCTGTTTTTAGATCGAAAAATAGCGGCGGCAGATTTGTGAAGTGGACGTATTTGTAGCGCTCGCCGCGGATGATGTTCATCGTGCATTGATGCATCGTGAGTCCGAGCGCGCGCTCCACTGAGTCGTCGGCAGGATCGCGGAAGTCGTACTCCCAGTGCGCTTCGGTGCGCCATTTCGCGGGAATGCCGGCGCCTTCAAGGAATGGCATGAGCGAAGCACCATCGCATTGCACTGGAATTTCGGCGCCGATCGCTTCCAGCATCGTCGGCATGATATCGACGTTTTCGGTGAACGACGAAATTACCGCTCCACGACCGGCGTCGGCCTGCGGGCGCGGATCGCGGATGATTAGCGGGATGTGGTAGGAGCCGTCGAAGTAGCCGCACTTGCCGATTAGCCAGTGATCGCCCATCTGCTCGCCGTGATCCGACGTGAAGATGATGAGCGTCGAGTCCCATCGTCCCGATTCCTTGAGAAACCGAATCAGTCTTCCGATCTCTGCGTCGACTCGGCTGATCAGTCCGTAGTAAACCGCCTTCAATCGTCGCAGCCGCTTCTCGTCGTCGGTCGCCCGGTAAACTTTGCGACTTAGCTGATATGCGAGCCATGGATGCTGATGGGCTTCGTCTTTTGGCGTGGCGAGGCGTGTGAATTTCGGCACCTTCGCCGGATCGTACATCGAGTTGTAAGGCTCGGGCGCGACGAACGGCGGATGCGGCCGCAGAATCGACAGGTGCGCGACGAACGGACCGTTTGCGCTTTTGATGTAGTCGATCGTTTTGCCGACGATGAACGCGGTGTCGTCGAATTCCGCCGAATACTTGAGCGGCTTGGGATTCGGCGCGCCATCTTCGTAGTCCGGACCGGGCTCGCGATTGCCGTATGCGAAGCGAATATCCGCGGGCACCTCGAAACCGTGAGCATTGAGCCAATCGGTCCACGGCGTCGGCGTGCCAGTCATCAGGCATACCGGGCGGATGCCGGGCAGAGGACCTTCGTAGCTCTTGAGCCACGGATCGTCAGCGTCGAGGCCGCGCGGATCCTGGCTCGTGTCGGTGTATCCGAACAGCACCGGATCGTAGCCGCGTGCGGCGGCCTCTTTGGCCCAGTTGGTGTGGCGCGCGTCGAGCGGAGTACCGTTGGTGCCCGAACGATGATTCTGCAGATACATCCCGGTGTGAATCGACGCGCGACTCGGACCGCATGGCGCCGCGTTGGCGTAATGACGACGGAACAGCACGCCGTCGGCCGCAAGCGCGTCGAGATTCGGCGTGCGCACTACAGGATGGTCGAGCGCTGATAGACAATCGCCGCGCCATTGGTCGGCGGTGATGAACAAAACATTGAGCGGCGATCCCATATGCGAGGCTGCATCGCGATAGTAGCGGCCACTCGCGCGTGGCGTCCAGCGCCGGGTGACGCTACTTTGTTAGCACTCATGCATCGCCTCACATTTGAGGCGTCTCGTGGAGGCTGAATGATTCCTTTTGCTGGTAGTCCCCTCGATCGCGCGAGCGAAAAGCGCACTGATTCGAATTGGGTCGAGTCGCGGCGGCGCGATCCGTCTTCGCTGATACTTCCGATGTGGCGGCTCGAGCCGTTTCTTCTCGGCTCTGAAAAGTCGGAGCCGCCGGTCGAGCTTGGACTGATTAAGCCCGGGATTGCGGATTCGCTCGCAGCTGACGACGCTGTCTGTATCTTCCTGGGACTCGACGGCGAGCGCGCGGTGTTTGCGCTTGACGTTTCGAACGCCGACGATCCCGCTAACGTCGCGCCGCTGGCGGGACTCGGTTATTTTCGCGACGCGCGCGTGGCCGGATCGCTGGTATCGATCCAGCACTCCGCGATCATCGCGCAGGCCAAGGCGATGATCGATTGGCATCAGCGCCATGGCTTCTGCCCGCGATGCGGTACGCCGACGAAAATTATGGATGCCGGTTATCGGCGCCTGTGCGGCAAATGCAACGCCGAGCATTTTCCGCGCGTCGATCCGGTCGTCATCATGCTCGCGACTCACGACGACGCGTGCCTGGTCGGACGCGGCAAGCAGTTCCCACCCGGGATGTTCTCGGCGCTGGCGGGCTTCGTCGAGCCCGGCGAAACGATCGAAGAAGCGGTGCGTCGCGAGCTGATGGAGGAAGCGTCGGTGAAAGTCGGCGAGGTCAGCTACTACGCCACGCAGCCGTGGCCGTTTCCGTCGTCACTGATGATCGGATGTTTCGCGAAGGCCGAAAACCGCGACGTCAAGGTGGATGACAACGAACTCGCTGAGGTGCGGTGGCTGGAGCGCAGCGTCGCGCGCGAGTTGATCGAAGGGAAGCAGGTCGATGGTTTGCGAGTGCCGCCGCCGATCGCAATCGCTCATCATCTGATCAGGACCTGGGCTCTTGCCGATAAGTAAGGGCTCCAGTTCCCGCCGGACCCGGGACTCCCGATAGTGACAATTGCGGATACCCCTACAGTTAGTTTCGCCTCGTGCTAGCTGCTAGACTGCTGCCAGCGAAAGTCAGGGTCGGTTGGGGGTTTTGGTGGGGAGCAACCGGAAGTCATTTCTGCGCGCGATGCGGGAGGCCGGCGGGTCGTCCGTACACGTTGCGATTCTTGGCGTCGCGATGACGCTCAGCACCGCCGGGTGCGCACTGCCTTTGCTTTCGGTCATACCCACAGTAATCAGCCTGGCCCACGCGGCGTACAAGGCCGGCAGCACCAGCGATGACCCTGACGCGAAGAATCCGGACGCCGAGGAACCGACCGAAGAGGCGAGCAAGCCTCCCGCGCAACTGACGCCCGGGAACTTGTGCCAGATGATGGCGATCTCGCATCCGGGTATGGTGCTGGTCGAGTTGCGCAAGAACAGCGCGGGCGCTCCCGAATATCGCGAACTCCACCTGCAGAATTCGACCGACGAAGCGCACTGGATGCCGACGGTTGACAGCGAAACCGGGCCCGATGGCTGGCTGCCGGCGGTGAACTTTCTAAAGATGGATTTCCAGCCGCCCCTGGCCGACTCAATTCCCAGTACCGGCAGCTGCTATCTCGCCTATGCTCCGCTTGCGATAGACCCGACCGATTCCGTCCAGGCCGCGGCCCTAGAGTCGGGTGCTGCGGGTCATGTACCCACATTCTCGTGGGGCGGGCGAATCTATCAATACGAGGTGGCGCGGACGCCGCCCTGCCTTTCTCCTTCTTCGTAGCAAATCTTTCCGCAAATCCTCTCCGCTCGACGCGACGGGCTGAAGCCGAGCCGCGCGCTTGCGCTTTCACGATTTTCGCCGGGCCATCGCGGGATCGATCCGGCTAAACGCGCCGTCGCGGATAGAAACATAATGTAGCTTGCTTAAACTAATTGATTCATCTACAATTAGTTCTAGTATTACTACAGTGCGTTACACGATGGTGGGGAGATTTTTCTTATGGCACTGGGAAAATTGAGTTTCCGATCGCGGATTCGGCTGGTTTCGATCCTGGTTCTGCTGGCGACTGCCTCAATCGTCGCGAAAATTCACGCCTCGGTTATGGGTCCGGCCGCGAGCGCGGTACTCGGAGAAGCGGTGTTCGACACCAGCTACTTCGTTACCGCGAGCTCGATGCTGGGACCTGCGCAGATGACGATCGACGCCGCCGGCCATCTCTACCTGGCCGACCTTTCCAACAATCGCGTGCTCGGATGGCATAGCGCGACCGGTTTCGCGAACAACGATCCTGCCGACATCGTCATCGGGCAGCTCGATTTTCTTCACGTCTACCCCAACCAGGGTGGAGGTGTGGCTACTGCGAGCACGCTCGACAGTCCGCAGGGCGTCGCCACCGATTCCGACGGCAACCTCTACGTGGCCGATACTCTCAACAACCGCGTGACCGAGTACACCAGTCCATTCGCCGGCTTTGTCGGAACGCCGCTGGCCGGCCAGAGCGCGAATTTTATAATCACGGCAACCAACCTCGCGCTGGGCGAGTCGCAGAGCTTCGACGAACCGGCGGCGGTCGCCGTTGACAGCAACAAGAACCTGTTCGTATCCGAGTTGGGCAACAGCCGAATCCTCGAGTTCTTCGATCCAATCGCGACCGGCGGGACATGCACGCCGAATCCCGACGGCTCCGGATGCGCGGGTGACGCGGTCGTCGATGCGGTCGTGGGGCAACCGAGCCTTACCGGCGTCGGCTGCAACAACCCCGCGCTCGGCGCGGGCTCGCTATGCCTTCCGTATGGATTGGCGATCGATGCGGGCACCAACAATCTTTATGTCGCCGATATGGACAATAGCCGAGTTCTGGTTTTCCCGGCGCCGATTTCCACTGGCGAGAATGCAGCGCAGGTGTGGGGCGAGCCAAACTTTCTGAGCAATGGCGGCGGGCTCGGACCTGACCTGTTCGAAGCGCCCGACGGCGTGGCGCTTGACAGTACGCACAACCTCTATGTCTCCGATACTCGCAACGAGCGCGCGCTGGAATACCCCGCGGGAGTGCCCTATCCCTCCACTTCGCCGGCGACCGCATGGGGCGTCGGCAACCCGACCGACTTCCATCACGGCGGTAATTGCGGCGGTATCGGTTTCCTCGGCGCGACGGTAGTGCCGAACGAGTTCGAAGGAATCGGTATCGCGATCGACAACAATGGCGGATTGTACGTCGCCGACGCTTGCAATCAACGAATCCTCGTCTTCGACAACGCGCTGGCACCGACTGAGTCTGGAACGCGCGTACTTGGCCAGGCCGATCTCAATCACGGCCTCTATGGGAACGAAATCTTCGACGCCTCGACGCTGGGGCCGAACTCCCTCGTTGTCGATTCACTGGGCCGTCTCTACGTACTCGATAGCGGCGACAGCCGGGTGCTCGGATGGCACAACGGGTCGAGTTTTGCCGACGGCGAGCCTGCCGACGTGGTAATCGGGCAGCCTGATTTCATTTCGTTCATCTCGAATCAGGATTCGATTGACGGCACGCCGAATTCCGCGACCTTGTCGTTTCCCAACGGTATCGCAGTCGATTTCAAGGACAACCTGTACGTTGCCGATGAATACAACGCGCGCGTGCTCGAGTACGACACGCCGTTCGCCGGCTGGGTTGGTACGCAGATTGCCGGTCAGAGCGCCAGCCGCCTCTGGGGTCAGGGCACGGATTTTACCGGAGAAGATTGTAACCAGGGCGGAATTAGCGCCAGCACGCTCTGCAATCCAGAGGCGGTTGCATTCGACTCCGCGCACAATCTCTACATCGCGGATGCGGGCAACAGCCGCGTACTCGAGTATCCGTACAGTGCCGGAGACGGCTTCGCATCAACCACCGCAGCTACCGTCTTCGGTATCGACAGCAGCGGGACCAACTTCACTACCAGCAGCCGATGCCCGTCGCCGAGCAACATCTCGATGTGCTCGCCACAAGGACTCGCGCTCGACAGCAAGGACAATCTGTTCGTTTCGGACAGCGGTCACAACCGAATCCTGATCTTCAACACGCCGCTGAACGGCGCGAGCGGCGAAGCGGGCGCCGGCGATGTAACCGCCGACGAGGTGATCGGGCAGCCGGACTTCGTCAGCCGCAGTCTGGCGCATAGCGTGAGCGGGCTCAGCTCTCCGCAACAGCTCGCGACTGATGCGGCCGACGACCTCTACGTCGCCGATTCAAACAACAATCGCGTCCTCGAATACCTGCACAACGGCACTTCGGGCTTTCCCGACACCGCGGCAGATTCAGTCTGGGGCCAGCCGGACTTTTTGGCGTTTCAATGTAATGAAGGCAGTGCGTTCCCGAGCCAGACCGGAGTCTGCTTCCCCAACGGGGTCGCAGTGGACTCAAGCGGCATCCTCTATATTGCAGACGCCGGAAACAATCGCGTGTTGAGATACGGATCAGGTACGGCAAATCCAACTCCGACCGCCACCGCAACGGCCACGTCGACACCGACCGCAACCGCGACGGCAACGGCAACGGCCACCGCGACGGCAACGCCGACCGCAACCGCGACTTCGACCGCGACCGCAACTTCGACCGCGACGGCCACCGCAACTCCGACGGCGACGCCCACCGCAACTTCAACCGCCACTGCAACGGCCACACGAACCGCGACGGCCACCGCGACCGCGACGGTGACGGCCACGGCGACAGCCACTCGGACCGCCACATCCACCGCGACGGAAACTGCGACGGCCACCGCAACTCCGACGGCGACGCCCACCGCAACTTCAACCGCCACTGCAACGGCCACACGAACCGCGACGGCCACCGCGACCGCGACGGCGACGCCAACGTCAACGCCCACGCCCGGCGCGTTGCTGCTCTCGCCGACCAGTTTGACGTTCGGGAACCAGAGCGCCGGCACCGTCAGTCCCGCCCAAGCCGTAAGCGTGAGCAATCCCGGCGGTTCGACGGTGACGATTGCCGGCATCTCAAGCAGTAATGGCTTTGCTCAAACCAACAACTGCGGTAGCGGAATTGCGGCGCATGGCGCCTGCACGATTAACGTCACCTTCAGTCCGACCGGCGCGGGTCCCCAATCCGGCAGCATGACGCTCACTGACAACGCCACGAACAGTCCGCAGGTGGTCACCATGACCGGGAAGGGAAACAACGGCAAAGGCCACTAGCGCAAATCGCGCCAACGACCAATATTCCGGCGCTGGTCGGCGGCGAGCGAATCGCGCGCTGGTTGCTCGAGCGCTATTCGGTCTGATTCTGCGCCGGAGCCGGCTGCACGACGGTCGGGATAGCTGGCGCCGGCGAAGTGCTCATCGGTATTGTGCTGTTGGTGCCGGTCGCGATCTCGCCGCCGTCCCACGAAGACGTCCGCGTATCGGTCTGATGCGTTTCCTCATTCAGAACAGTCATCTGAATCGAGGTGTACTCGCCCTTGGGAAAAAACACGTAACCGTTGATCGAGTAGTTGGGATGAGCCTCGCGAGTTTGCAGGGACAGCGCGGAGATTTGCGTATCGGCGTCGCGATGCGCCGCGGCCTGACCCTGCATTCCACCGTACACGCCGCCGCCCGCCGCTCCGACACTGCCGCCGATCGCGGCGCCGACCAAGGCACCTTGCGCCGGCGAGAGCACTATCGTGCCCACTGCGGCGCCGATAGCTGCACCGGTAGCCGCGCCTGCGATCGCGCCAATCGCCAGGTTCTTCGCGGCGCCGGTCAATCCCGCTTTCAGCGCGTTGGCATTGCCGGCCTCCTGGATTGCTTCGTTAGACGGAACCGGCATGATCCTCTGACCCTGCTGGTTGATCGCGAAGATCTGATCGGGTTGGACCAAGTATGGCTCGTCGGTTCCGTTGGCGATCGAGACATCGACCGGAACGATTCGACCGATCGGTTCTCCCGGCTTCGCCTGCATCGTAACGTCGCCCTTGGTGGGAGTGAGTGCGACTCGCGGAGTGATCGGAATCGGGTTCCAGGTCGTGGCGCATCCACCGAGGGCAAAGGCGAGCACAGCCGCAATTGACGTCGCCAACGCCGCACGACAGACGGAACTAATCGTCAACATTTTTGGTCGAATCTCGCTGGGCACCAATTGAGAGTGCTTCAACATCCTCCCGCGCCGATACGAGTTGTCAAACGGCCGCCGCCCGCCTCGTTTGGTTGTGCCACGGTTACGATTGGTTAGGCGGTACGCGCCACCCCTAACGCGCAGGTTTGGGCGGGAGGTAAGGGTCGGGGGTGCCAGGAGGAATAGGCGGCTCCTTCTTCAAGGACCCGAGATGTTCAGCCAGCGACTTGGTGATTGGGAAGCGGGCCCACAAATCTTCGACTACGCGCGGATCGGTTGGATGTTCTTCCTTGGGATCGATTAGGAGATCGAAGAACAGCGGAGTGCTGTAGCTACTCACCGGCTCGCCGAAGCCTTTCGAAAACGTCTTCATCATCATTTTCCAGTCGCGCCACTTGACGCCGAACAGGTCATTGCCGACGTAGATGATGACCGAATCCCGGTTCGAGCGCGGCTGGCTTCCGGTTAGAAAATCGAGTTGATCGACGCCGTCGATGATACGGTCGTCGGGCACTTTGCCCCCGGCGATTCCGGCGAGCGTGGGAAAGAGATCCATCTCATGGATGATCTCATTGCTGACGCTTGCGGACGGAATGTGGCCCGGCCAGCGCATGAGGAACGGTACTCGGAGCGAGCCCTCCATAGCGGTGAAATAGGTGCCCCGCCACGGCCCACTGAACCCGTAGTATGGTTCGAACATTTCGGGACCGTTGTCTGAGGTGAAAATGAAAATCGTGTTGTCGCGCACGCCCATCTGGTCGAGGGCGTCGAGTAGGCGACCCGAATAGTCGTCCATCTGTACCAGCACGTCAGCGAAGTCGCCGTTTCCGGTTTTACCCTGGAACGGAGCTTCCGGCAGAGTCGGAAAATGAAGCTGCGTGTATGGAATGTAGGCGAAGAAGGGATTTTGGGCAGTGACACTGCGCTGCATGAAGTCGATGGCGCGCTCCGTCAGCTCCCGGTCGATCGTTCTCCGCTCATTCAGATCGTAGACCTTTACATTTTTGGGTGGTTCACCTTTGCGTGCTTCCATCACGTATTCAAATTTCGCGAGAGGACTCGAGTCGGAGCGGAAGCGCGAACTCTGCGGCCAGAACGACTCGTCCGATGAATTCGGTATGCCGTACCATTCGTCGAATCCCCGGTCGGTGGGAAAACGCCCCGGTGTGTCGCCGAGATGCCACTTTCCGAATATCGCGGTCGCGTAGCCGGTCTGGGACAGCATTTCCGAGAGCGTGACTTCCCATCGGGTCAAACCGTAGTTCTCAGCGAACAACGGCACGGTGCCATTGCCGGTGCGCACCGCATATCGTCCGGTCATCAGGGCCGCGCGGCTGGGTGTGCACTGGGCCTCGACGTTGAAATTGAGCCCGCGAAATCCTTCGCCGGCCAGTCTATCGAGCCGGGGCGTCGGAGCGCCGCGCAGGATGCCACCGCCGTAAACGCCAAGTTCGCCCCAACCAAGATTGTCCATCAAGACCAAAACGATGTTGGGTTTGGCGCCCTCTTCTGAGTTCATTTTCATTGCCTCCAAGCGCTCACCTAGGGAATCTGCTCGCGGATGAACTTGCCGATGCCCTCGATCGCCTGCTGGGCCTCGGGCAGGACGCCGCCGTATGACTGAAAGCGATGAATCATTTCCGGCCAGACTTCGAGTTGGACCTGAACTCCGGCGGCGCGCGCGCGTTGCGCGAGGCGGGTCGAGTCGTCCAGCAGAACCTCGTGATCGCCAACCTGGATCAGCAGCGGTGGGAATCCCTTAGGATCGGCATAAAGCGGAGAGGCCAGCGGGGTGCGCGGATCCTTGCCGGCCAAGTAAGCGTTCCCCAGCAGTCCGACGCCGTCGGGCGTGAAAATCGGATCGACATCCTTGCGTGTTTTCATCGAATCGCCCGTAAACTCCAAATCGATCATCGGCGAGAGGCAGACCGCCGCCGCAGGCATCGCGAGTCCGGCGTCGCGGGCCGCAACCAGTATCGCGAGCGTCAAAGCGGCGCCTGCAGAATCTCCCGCTATAGCAATGCGCGATGGAGGCAGTCCCTGTGCGAGCAAGAACCGATAGCCCGCGACAACGTCGTCCACCGCGGCCGGAAAGGGATGCTCGGGAGCCAGGCGATAGTCCAGTCCCAGCACGCGGGCTTGCGCGGCGCGCGAGATGCGGCCCATCAGATTGCGATGGGTATTCAACGAGCCCATTACATAGCCGCCGCCATGTAAGTAGAGCACGAGGCGATCGGCGGCAGCGCCCGGCGCGTTGATCCATTCCGCCTTGACTCCATTGGCAACCAGGGGCTCGCTTTTGATATCGGGTTCCGCTGGCCGCGCCATCTGTTCGTTGAGCGCGCGCATCTCCGCAAAGCTTCCGGCTTTACTGATAAGGGCTTTTATCGTGTCGACTATCTGCTGCAACTGTGGACTCGCCATCGTCGGAAACACTCCTTAGTGGGTAAAGTACGCCGACCAGCGCGCGTTTTTCGAAACTAGCCCGAGTTCTGCTCAGGCGCAAATATTTTGCGTAGTGCTTGAAAGTTTAACAGCCGTTTCTCGCCCACGATCGATCACCACTTTGAGAACGTCGCTTGAGCGCGCCATGGGCGGATCGCAGTACGGCGCCAACTGATCGAAGAAAGTGTCCGCATCGATTACCGCCTCGGGCGCGAACACACCGGGTGTGGCTAGGCGTCCTTCGAGCAATTGTCGTAATCCGAGCGCCAGCGGCACACCAGTCGAGTTCGCCATTCCCTTGGGAACCGTGTTGACCGATACGCCGACGCGCGCCGGCTTCCCGTCCTTGGATCCCGTGGCGAACGCGAAAAACGGAGGCAAACTGCCATGACCTTTGAGGCCGATCGACTTCACCAGTGCCTTGAGGGTTCGTAGCGCGCCCGGCGCAATCATGGCCGCTGCTGCCTGATCGATCGTAAGGCTCTTCTGATCCAGCGCCGCGTTGAGATCCTTGAGCAGGGAAAGCGCTTGAGTCGTGAGGATCATCAAGCACGCGCTCCGTCCCCGGATCCCGAGCGTCTCGCGCATCGTCAGCGGCTCGGGATGGCCTACGGTATAGGCGGCACCGCGACCGCGACCAGGATAGTCAATCTCGGCCGCATCGAGTGGCGGTCGATCAACGAGTCGGCCGTCCTCGACGACGCGAATTAATCCGGAGATTTGCTGCATCAGATGACGCACGGCCGCACTCGGCTTTCCGTTCCGATCGACCAATGACTCTTTGTCTTCGCTAATCGAAACGCCGCCGATCGGCACGTCCAACGGCCACGCGGTGTACAGGTCGGTGACTTCGTCGAGCTCTCGCGCAGCCACCTTGGCGAGCAGGTTCGACACGCCCGGGCTGGCTCCCATGCCAATCACCGCCACAACTCCGGCGTTGGCTGCGTTCTGATGCTCGCGCATCATCTCCAGCGTCGGCTCCCAGTCGTCGCAGATATCCAGATAATGCGTGCGCGTTTCGATCGCTGTACGCAGGATTGGAACTCCGAACTTATGGAATGGCCCGGTTGTGTTGAGCACGGCGCCCGCTTCGCTCAGCAGCCTGCGGAGCGCGATGCTGTCGGTAACGTCGATCCGTTCGGCGCGCAGTCTGACCTTGGCAGACGAAGCGATCTCCGAGGCGATCTTTTCCGCCGCCGCGAGATCGCGATCGCCGATAATAACTTCGCGTATGCCGTCAAGCGATGCCGCAGTCCGCACCGCGACGCGGCCCATGTTACCGGCGCCGCCCAGCACCACGATTCGTTCGAGTGGTTTCATAATAAATCGCAACCCCAAGAGTTGAACAGTAGTCAAGTTTATAGCAAAGCGAGCTCCTTTGTGACAAGTCCGATCTTGAACATCCGTCAAGTTTGGATATACCCTTCTCAACCTATGCCGAAGATTCCGAAGAAAAGCCGTGAGCGGACGTCACCGTCGGCGGGGCGCGCCATTCCCAAGCAGGCGCGGTCCCGAGAGCGGGTCGCCGCGATTCTCGCTGCGACCGCCAGGCTCCTGGCGCAATCCGGCTTCGATGCGTTGAATACTCGTCAGATTGCGGCTGCCGCGAAACTGCCGCCAGGCCTGCTCTATAACTACTTTCCGAATAAAGCGGCCATCGTAATGCGTCTGGCCGAGCAAAATGTTCAGCCGCTGCGCCGGGAACTCGCGCAAATGCTCAGTGAAGCAAAGGGGACATCGTGGAGAGAAGCGATCCGTCGGTTGATCGGCAAGCTCACCGCGGCCTACCGGGCAGAGCCGGCGGCGACGGCAATCCTGCAGGCGCTGCAGAGCGATCCGGAGCTAAGGCGATTAAATTCGGAGATGAACGATCAGTTCGCTCGAATGATCGCAAAATTCCTGCGCGCCGCAGGAGCGCGCGTCGATTCGAGAACTCTCTTCCGCGCGGCGCGGCTGGTCGTTCTGCTTTGCGACGCAGTAGCTCCTGACCTTGTCGCAGCGAGTCCCCGGGAGGCTGGGAAACTGTCGGCAGAAATTTCCACGCTGTTGATCGCCTATCTCGGATTGATGTTGCAAGAACCTGCCAAACATCCGCTCGCGAGCGATTTGAACAGAACCAGTCTTGCCAGGCTAACTCGTCGCTGCAACATTGTTCAGCGGCCGCGATTCTTCTGAACGCATAGGAGTTGGAGTATCGGCGATCGAGCGGGGCAGCCCGCTCGATCGCCTCAGCAGCGTCGTTGTTAGGCCCTCACTGCCTGCATACCGGCAGCGAGAGGATGTTGGACTGCAGGGTGACCGCGCCGCTTGGGGCGACCGCGCCTGCCAGTAGTCGTCCGTTCACAATTGCGCCGGTGTTCAGCGTGATTGACGTGTTGGCCAGTATCGTACCTTCGAGCACGGCGCCCGTCTCGATGGTCGCTGAACTGCCGACCTGCCAGAACACGTTGGAGGCCTGCGCGCCGTTAATCAGGATGACCTGCGCGCCGACCGCCTCGGTCAGAGTCGATCCGATCTGGAAGATCCAGACCGCATTCGGGTCACCCTGGGCGTCGAGGATCAGGTTGCCCGACAATATCCCCAGCGACGAGCCCGCCGTGTAGAGACCGGGGGTGAGCGTGGTTCCACCGATGTCGGCGGCCAGCGGCATTCCGCCCATCAAGCCGGCCGCATCGTTGTAGGCCATCAGCAGGGAGGCCTGAGCTGCCAGCGCGACCGCATTGTCGAGTTCTTCGGTGCCGTTCACGATTCCCGGCGGGAAGCCAATGACCGAAGTGCCTGGATCCAGGCCAAGATTCCCGTTCACCACCGTCGGTCCGGTGTTGGTGATCGTTGCCATCGCGAGAATCTCGAAATCGGAGGCTGCGCCAAGGTTGATCGGCATCAGATCCATCGCGGTCGTGCCGGTGTTGAAAGTCCATGACGTAGTTGCCAGCGCATTGCCCTGCAGATCCCTGGCTCCGGAAATTGTCGCAGTGAACGTGGTGTTGGCTGCGAGCGGAGCGGTCGGGGTGAACGTCGCTATGTTGTCGGGGACATCATAGGAGACCTTACCTGCCACGGCCGTCGAACTGGGACCTGTCAGCGTGAAGGTCGCGAGGTTTATCGTCGAAGGATCCATCGCGTCGCTGAAGGTCGCATTCACTGAAGCGTCGAGATTCACACCGATGGCTCCGTCAGCCGGGTTGGTGGAAGTAACTGTCGGAGCAGTGGTGTCGGCGGTCGCTCCAGTCGTAAAGGTCGAGGTGAACATCGCAAACAGAGGATTACCCACCAGGTCGGTAGCTCCGGTCGTGACAGTCACGATGTAAACCGTGTTGGCCGCGAGCACACTGTCCGGCGTGAACGTCGCGGTGTTGCCAGTCGAGGAGTAGGTAACCTTGCCCGCGACCGGCGTCAGACCCGGGCCCGTCAACTTGACGGTGGTCGAGTTGAGGGTAGTCGAGTTCATTCCCTCGTCGAAAGCGATCGCGATCTTCTGGTTGGTAGCTACATCGATTGCAGCAATCGGCGGATTAATCGAGCTCACGAAAGGCGCGATCGTATCGGTGTCATCGCCGGTGGTGAAGGTCCATACGTAGTCGCTCGCCAGCGGCACGCCCGCCACGCTCTGCGCTCCGGTCGTGATCGTCGCCGTGAACATCGTGTCGGCTGGGAAGTTGCCGGTCGGCATGAAGGTCGCGATGTGATTGGTCGCGTCGTAGGTGACGATTCCCGCGATGGCAACGTTACCTGGGCCCGTTACCGTGAAAGTCGTGGTGTTGATGGTCGCGGTGTCCATCGCTTCGTTGAAAGTAGCGGTGATCTTCTCGTTTATCGGCACTCCTTCCCGGCCGCATTCAGAGCTGTCTGGGGTAGTCGCAATCACGATCGGCGGAGTGGGAGTGGCAGTCGCGGTTGGAGTCGCCGTGGCTGTGTGCGTGCCAGTCGCAGTCGCGGTGGCGGTGCTGCTCGCGGTCGAAGATACAGTTGGCGTCGCAGTTGCAGTGGCGGTGCTGGTCGCAGTGGTGGTGGCCGAAGACGTCGGAGTCGCGGTCGCCGTAGCGGTTGAAGTACCGGTACTCGTCGAGGTTGCGGTCGGCGTGGAAGTTGAGGTCGCCGTGGTCGGAGTGGCGGTCGCCGTTTGAGTGGCAGTCGCAGTCATGGTCGGCGTCGAAGTCGAGGTAGAAGTACCCGTCGAGGTTGGAGTCGCCGTCGAGGTGGAGGTCGCGGTGCTGGTCGGGGTGGCGGTTGAGGTGCCGGTACTGGTCGAAGTTGGCGTAGGCGTGTGAGTGGCGGTTGAGGTCACGGTCGGCGTCGCAGTCGACGTAGAGGTACCCGTCGGAGTCGCCGTCGCTGTGCGCGTGCTGGTCGAAGTTGCGGTCGGCGTCGAAGTCGAGGTGGATGTGCTGGTCGGGGTTGGAGTCGCCGTGGTTGTCGACGTGGCCGTACTCGTTGGAGTCGAAGTCGAAGTGCCGGTACTGGTCGGAGTTGGCGTAGGCGTGTGAGAAGAGGTTGAGGTCACGGTCGGCGTCGCGGTCGATGTAGATGTGCTGGTCGAAGTCGGCGTTGCGGTCGACGTAGATGTACTCGTCGGAGTCGCCGTCGCTGTGCGCGTGCTGGTCGAAGTTGCGGTTGGCGTCGAAGTCGAGGTGGATGTGTTGGTCGGAGTTGGAGTCGCCGTGGTTGTCGACGTGGCGGTACTCGTTGGAGTCGATGTTGAGGTGCCGGTACTGGTCGAAGTTGGCGTAGGTGTTTGAGTGGCGGTGGATGTCATCGTCGGCGTTGCGGTCGACGTAGATGTGCTGGTCGGAGTCGCCGTCGCTGTGCGCGTGCTGGTCGAAGTTGCGGTTGGCGTCGACGTCGAGGTGGACGTGCTGGTCGGAGTTGGGGTCGCAGTGCTCGTCGAGCTGGCCGTGCTCGTAGGAGTTGCAGTCGCGGTTCTGGTACTGGTCGGAGTTGCGGTCGAGGTCGCGGTGCTGGTGGCAGTCGGAGTCGGGGTCAGGGTGGGAGTCGGGGTGGACGTAGGGAACACGCACGGACCGGTCGTAAAAAGGGCGGTGAAGCCGTTTTCCAGGATCTTGTTGTTGAGAGCTTTGACTCCGCTGGTCAGCTTGGCCGTATAGGTTGTCTTGGGCGCAAGATTCGCCAACGGAGTGAAGGTTGCAGTAAAAACGGTGGCGCCGTTGCTGCACGTGACCGTTCCGGCGACCGGAACTTTTCCAGGCGCAAAAAGTTTGAAGGTTTTTGTGTTCAGCGTCCCGCACTTCATCGGTTCGTTGAAGCTGATGACGATAGCGCTGTCGAGCGGCATGCAGGTGGCGCCGCCAGACGGGATTATTGACACTACTTTGGGTCTAACCGTCCATGCTGAAGCGATGGCGGCAGAGCAGGCGATATAAGCCATGATCACCAAGGCTGCCATTGAGATCTGGTTTACTGTGTACTTGAGCGGTCTTTCACTTCTTTTCATCGATCTCATGGTATTCATCCCTTCTTTCGTTATATTTGATGAGCTTCGATATACCGTGAGTCTCTTGTCTTGCAGAGTCAAGACAAAAGTAGGAAAAGAACGTCAGAAAGTAATTAAATTGTTCCGTAAGGCTCAAATATATACAAATAGCCATACTCACGGTCCACAAAACGATTTGTAGAAATAACTTTCGAATTACGCAGCGGGCGCGACTTTCAGTCACATTCTGCGGGCGCCTTCAGGTCACCCGCAGACGCTGCTTTTTGGCCCTAACGGATCGGGAACGCCGCGAGTGGATTTTTATCGCGGCAGGTGAAAGCGCATCACGAATCTTCCAGCGCCGTGATAGTTGTCATCCCTCAGTTGTGGTTGTAGCCGCCGGCTTCATTCTCCGTGAGCGGGTGGGAGATGGGATGTTTTGCGAGTAGCGCGATTGAGCGGCGCATGTCGTCCAGCAGCAGGTCGCCCAGGTCGCGGCTTACGCCGTGGCGGACGAGGATGCGCTGGACGACGAGGTCGTCGCGGTTCGGGGGCATCGAGTAGGCCGGCACCTGCCATCCGCGCGCGCGAAGTCGATCGGACAGATCGTAAAGCGTGAAGCCGGGGTTACTGCCCTCTTTGAGCTTCCAGCAGACTGCGGGAAGTCCGCCGCGGCCGTCGTGGATGACGCGGAACGGGCCCATTTTGGCGATCTCGGCCGCGATGTGCTGCGCGGTGTGATAACAGGCGTTCTGGATTCTGCGGTAGCCTTCGAAACCGAGGCGCAAAAAGTTGTAGTACTGGCAGACGATCTGGCCAGCCGGGCGCGAGAAGTTCAGCGCGAAGGTCGGCATGTCACCGCCGAGGTAGTTGACGTGGAAAATCAGCTCTTCGGGCAGGTCCGCGCGATCGCGCCATACCACCCAGCCCACACCGAGTGGCGCCAGGCCGAATTTATGGCCCGAGGTGTTGATCGACTTGACTCTCGGTAGGCGGAAATCCCATGTGAGTTCGGGATCGCAAAATGGCGCCAGAAAACCGCCGCTGGCCGCATCGACGTGGATTGGAATATCGAGTCCGCTGGTCTTCTCGAGATTATCGAGCGCATGCGCGATCGCCTGAACCGGCTCGTACTGGCAGCAAGTAGTCACGCCGAGCGTCGGGACAACCATGATCGTATTTTCGTCGCATCGCGCCATCGCCTGTTCCGGGCCCATCAGCAGCCGGTCGCCTTCGACCGGGACCTCGCGGACTTCTACATCGAAGTACTGGCCGAATTTATGCCAGCACACCTGCACCGGCCCGCAGACCAGGTTCGGCTTGTCGGTGGACTTGCCCTGCGCGCGCCGTTTCGCGCGCCATCGCCATTTCGCCGCGAGCCCACCGAGCATCGCCGCTTCGCTGGAGCCGGTGGTAGAACATCCGATGGTATTTGCACCGTCGGGCGAGTTCCAAAGATCGGCCAGGATATGAACGCACCGCGCTTCGATCTCGGCGGTCTGCGGATACTCGTCCTTGTCGATCATGTTCTTGTCGATACACTCGTTCATCAGGGTCAGCGCCTCGGGCTCCATCCAGGTGGTGCAGAAGGTCGCGAGGTTCTGACGCGAGTTGCCGTCGAGCAGCAACTCGTCGTGAATGAGTGCGTAAGCGGTGCGCGGCGAACGCTCGTCGCGGGGAATCCGATGCTTGGGAACCGACAGGGAAAGATCGCTGGAAGCGTAAAGGACGTCCGAAGCTTTCCTGCCGGAGTCATGCTTTCTGTGAAGTGACATTCTCGTTCCTCCGAAACCTGCGAACGAGTGTAGCTATTAGCTAGCGATGTGTGCGAGGGCGCTGACGCCGTTCCAGATAATTTCGATGCCGATGCAGAAAAGGATGAAGGCCGACAGGCGCACCAGCACGTTGGTGCCCGACTCGCCGAGCGCGCCGACGGTCTCTTCGGCAAATCGGTAACAGATGTAGATGGTCGCCGCGATCGCGACGACGCCGGCGATAGCGGCCGCTCCTAGCAGTGCGACTTCGGACAAGGGTGCTCGCGGGCGCTGGCTGCCGATGGTGATGGCGACAGCGATCGAGCCGGGGCCGACCGTGATCGGCATCGTGAGCGGATAAAAGGCGTCGGTCTCTAACTTCGGCTCGTGGGTAGTTCGGTCATCGGTCATATCATCCCTGGCCTGCAGCAGGCTCCATCCGGTCGCAGCGACGATGAGTCCGCCGGCGACACGGACGACCGGCAAAGTGATGCCGAAGAACTCGAGCACATAGGAACCGACGAGCAGCGATCCGAGCAGCAGGAAGAAGCTGTTGAGGGTCACGCCAAGCGCGAGCGCGTGGCGCTCCTCCTCAGTGCAGTGTCGCGTCAGGCCGAGAAAAATCGGCGCGCCCCCGATTGGATTTACTATCGGGAACAATCCCGCGTAAACGAGCAGGAAGGCATTGGCAATGTCGTAGCCGGATATCATCTGCATGCCGGTGGCGGGATGCAGTGTGATGCGAAAGGGAGGTCTGGGTCAAATTGTGGGGAGTTCGCTGGGTGGGGGCGCGCGCGGCGCGCGGGTCGAAGACCCGCGCGGCTGAGTGGAAATGCAAAGAGGCGACGGCCGCGGAACGCGGCCGTCGCCTCTTGAGTTGCTGTCGTTATGCGCGCGCTTTGCGCAGCTTGCGCGCGGACGCGCGCTTGGCGATGCGCACGCGCTCGGGGCGGCGCTTGCCGCGCGCCGCGGTCTTGCCCGCGACCTTGGTCGCGGGCTTCTGGATTGCGGCCGCGACCGCGGCCGCAACCGGCGCCGGCGCTGCTATCGCAGCGACGGTGCCTGCCGGCAGCAGCCCAGCCTCAGCGGCTGCGCGCTCCGCCTCGAGCACCATCGCGGCGCGTCGCCGCGCGATAGCGTCGAGCCGCTTGTCCTTCCACTTGCGCAAGCCCATCCGCATGTACTCGGGATTGATGTCGAGCATGTCGCAGACGTTGTCGAACGAAAAGACCCAGCGCTTGTCTTCATGCGCGATCCATTCGTCGGCATCGCGGAACAATCGCTGGCCCTTGCTGGTAGACGCGTCGATACACTTCATGAAGCATTCGATCGCATCCTCGAGCACGCTCAGGATGAGCCGCTTTTCCCCCTCGAGCAGATGCTTCTTGCGCATCGCCTCGAAGTATTGAATGGGCAAAAGCGTGTCGGGCTCGAACAGCCCCGGCAATCTCTCGTCCAGTGTTTCCTTTTCCTGCATCTTCTCTCCGTTATCCGTCTTCAGTGTCGTGCTGCGTGCTTCTTCCACCGCTCCCACCTCCCCGTAGTTTGTTGGACGTAGACCCTTCTACGCCTATTCAGAATCATCCTCGTTCTGTTCTTTATATATTTCGTGCCACGCCATCTGGATGGCTTCCAATTTTCCCTCGGTTGAGCCTTCGCGATTGTCGTCAAATTCGTCGAGATCGATAACCCATTGCCGCAGGTCAGTGAACCGCGCGTCAAGCGGATTCAATCCGGGATGATTTTCCGCGAGCACTTCCGCCAGCTCTTCGGCCTGGTCCCACTTGAGTCCCATGTCAAATATACGTCCCTGCTATGACTTCCGTTGCAGCTAGCCGCTTACGAGAGTTCCTCGACTGATTTCTTTTCGAGCGCCAATTTAATTGCCGCGTCCATTATCCGTTCCGCGAACGGAGTAGTTACCTCGTTCAGTTCTTCGACGAGTTTTGCGATTAGCTCGCGATCGGTGCCCGTGCGGGCCGCCTCCAGCCGCTCCGCCACCTCATCCATGCGCGCTCGCTCGCCGGCATCTATCAGCCGGCCGAATTCCCCAAGCTGCTTTCGAAGTGCGCCCAGGATTTGATCGGCGTCGTTTCTCGCCGATATCAGCAAGCGCTCTTCGAGATCCTGTTCCCCGAGATCGATAGCCTCTTCAAGCATTCGCTCGATTTCATCATCCGTCAGCCCGTAGCTGGGCTTGACGTCGACCGAGTGCTCGCGGCCCGTGCGCTCATCGCGCGCATTGACATTTAGTATCCCGTTTGCATCGATGAGGAAAGTGACCTCGATACGCGGGACACCCGCCGGCTGCGCTTGAATCGGGCCCAACTTGAAGCGCGCCAAGCTACGGCAATCCTTAGCAAGTTCCCGCTCTCCTTGCAAAACATGGATATCAACATGTGTTTGATTATCCACAGCCGTAGTAAAGCCTTCCGTTACGCTGGTCGGGATAGTGGTATTGCGATGTATTAGACGCTCCATGACACCACCCATGGTTTCGATACCAAGCGACAGCGGCACCACGTCTAGCAGGAGCATGTCGCCTTGAGTCCCCATTAGCACAGACGCCTGCACAGCGGCTCCCAAAGCGACCACTTGGTCTGGGTTTATCGAGCACAGAGGTTCTCTATGGAACATCTCCGCGACGCGTTTTCGGACAATCGGCATTCGCGTCGATCCACCAACCAGCACGACTGCGTCGATGTTGTCGGGCGTCAATTTGGCGTCGGCGATTGCGAGTTCGCATCGTTTTAAGGTGCGCGCGATAAACGGCGCGGCCATATCTTCGAGCGCGTCGCGCGTCAGGTGCTTGCGAATCGAATGGCCGGGGAGTTCGACGACGACGTCGGTATCGGCAATCTCGGTGAGGCGTTTCTTGGCGTTCTCGGCGGCCATGCGTGCGCTGTTCCACACGTGGCGATCGAGTTTGAGCATGTTGGGAAGTTCGGCGAGGATCCAATCGACGAGCGCGCGATCGATATCGTCGCCGCCGAGATGAGTATCGCCGTTGGTCGCGAGCACCTCGAAAATTCCTTCCTTGATGCTGAGAATCGAGATGTCAAAAGTGCCGCCGCCGAAATCGAACACGGCGACGTTACCGGCCGCCATCTTGTTGAGGCCGTAGGCAAGCGACGCAGCGGTCGGCTCGTTCACCAGGCGCACGACTTCGAGACCGGCAAGGCGGCCGGCATCCTTGGTCGCTTGGCGTTGGCCGTCGTTGAAGTAGGCGGGGACGGTGATAACGACGCGCTCGACTTTCTCGTTTTCGTTGTTGCCAAGTGCGCGTTCAGCCTGGCTCTTGAGTGCGCGCAGAATCTCCGCCGAGATTTGCGACGGCGTGAAACTGCGTTTGCCGATTTGAAAGCGAACGACCGGGCCGCTCAGGTCGGCAAAAGTGTAGCGCGCGCGATCTTCGGGCGCGATCTCGTCGCCGCCCAGTCCCATATAGCGCTTGACCGATCGAATGACGGCGCCGTATTCGCCGCCGGCAAAACCGACCGCGCTGACGCGTCCGTCGCGCTCGACGGTAAGATGCGGTTCCATCTCGATCGCGCGTTCGCCGACAGTAACCGCGCCATCAGGTGCAATCGCAACGACACTGGGCAGCAACGCGCTCCCCTTCTCGCCGACCGCAATCACGCGCGGCTCGCCACTTTCCATGGCGGCAATCAGGCTGTTGGTAGTGCCCAGGTCTATGCCAAAAATTCGCGACATTTCAGGCGGCCTTTGAATTCTCCAGCGCGCGATCGACGTCGCGAATCAGCGTGCGCAGATAGGCGATATTCGAAAGCGTGGTTTTCAATTCTGATGTGAGCACTTTCTGATCTGCGGACTCGTCCCATTTCGCGAAATTTCTATCGAGCTCGGCCAGTGCTTCGTCCATCTTGAATTGAAGCTCGATCCGCCGCGCCGCAATCTCGGTCGCGCGCTCAAGCGCCTCTTCGGGATCCGCCGAGAGCTGCATCTCGGCCAATTGCTCCTGCACTTCGAAAACCAGCTCGGCCAGCTCCGGCGGGACGCGCTTGTTGTTCTCGGCGAGCTCTTCACCGTTGAGTTCGAGCCAATACAAACCGCGCGCGACCGGATCGCGAAGCGTGCGGTAGCTGCGCGTCAGCGTCGCGGTTGCGCGGAGACTCGCGTCGCGCATTTTCGGTCCCTTCGATGCGAATCGGTCGGGATGAATCTTGCGGCTCAACTCGTGATAGCGGCGCTCGAGCGCGTCGAGATCGATCGTAAGGCGGCGCGGCAAATCGAGCGCAGCGAAACAATCGATCGGCGCCGCGAGCGGCGACCCGCACTCAGCGCAAATTAATGACGGCTCCTGCCGCCGTCCACATGAAAGGCATTCGATCATCTTGAGACGCCAGTCCCCACGTCCGCTCGTTCATACGACGAACGACTCACCACATCCGCAACTGCGCTTGGCATTTGGATTGACGACCTTGAAGCCCGACGACATCAGTTCTTCGCCGTAATCGAGCTCGGAGCCGTTGAGGTAGAGAAAACTTTTCTTATCGACGATCAGGCGCGCGCCGTCGCGCTCGAAAACCTTGTCACGTTCCTTGGCGGCGTCGATTTCCATCCGGTATTGCAAGCCCGAGCATCCACCGCCCACGACCTTCACGCGCAGGCCCGCGCCTTCGCCCTTGTCGGCGACCAACTGCTTGATCTTCTGGGCAGCACCCTCGGAAAGTGAAATCACAGCCACGAGAAGTTAGGCCTCCTTCGACTTGGCCGGCTCTTCGACGGCGACATCGTCGCCCTTGCGTTTGCGCCAGTCGGTGATCGCGGCCTTGATCGCGTCCTCGGCGAGTACCGAGCAATGAATCTTGACCGGCGGCAAGTTGAGTTCCTTGACGATGACGGTGTTCTTGATCGTCATCGCTTCGTCGATATGCTTGCCCTTGACCAATTCGGTGACGTAGCTCGAACTTGCGATCGCGCTGCCGCATCCGAAAGTCTTGAAGCGAGCGTCTTCAATCACGCCGTTGTCGCTGATCTTGAGCTGCAGCTTCATCACGTCGCCGCATTCGGGCGCGCCGACGACGCCGGTGCCGACGCCCTTCTCGTCCTTGGCAAAGCTGCCGACGTTGCGCGGATTGTTGTAGTGCTCGATAACCTTATCTGAATAAGCCATGATTCTTTTTCCTTGACGGCGCGCGTTACGACTTCCAATTGACCGACTTGAGATCGATTCCTTCTTTCGCCATCTCGTACAACGGCGACATCTCGCGCAGCCGCTTCACTTCCTTGCTGACGCGGTCCGTCACGTAATCGACTTCTTCCAGCGTATTGAAACGCCCAAGTCCGAAACGAATCGAGCTGTGCGCGAGTTCGTCGTCGATTCCGAGCGCGCGAATCACGTACGACGGCTCGAGCGTCGCCGACGTGCACGCGCTGCCCGAACTGACCGCGATATCGTTGATACCCATCAGCAGCGACTCGCCTTCGACGTACGCGAAGCTGACGTTCAGGTTGCCTGGCAAGCGCTCGGTCGGATGACCGTTGACGTAAATCTCGTCGAGGCGCTCGAACAGTCCAGCCTGCAGCTGACTGCGCAATTGAATCAGGCGCTGCGCTTCGTCAGGCATTTCCTTGCCCGCGATTTCGCACGCCGCGCCCAGGCCGACGATTCCTGGCACGTTGAGCGTCCCGGAGCGCATCCCGCGCTCATGGCCACCGCCGTCCATCTGGGGACTCAAGCGGACGCGCGGACCCTTCGATCGAACATACAGCGCGCCGATTCCCTTCGGCCCGTAAATCTTGTGCGCGGTGATCGACGCGAGATCGACACCCGCCTTTTCAAAATCAACCGGCACCTTGCCAATCGCCTGCACCGCGTCGGTGTGAAAGACGATTCCTTTTTCTTTCGCGATCTTGCCAATTTCAGCAATCGGATGAAGCGTGCCGATCTCGTTGTTGGCCCACATGATCGTGATGAGCACGGTCTTGTCGGTGATCGCGTTGCGGACCGCGTCGGGATCGACCATCCCGTACTTATCGACCGGCAGATACGTGACAGTCGCCTTGCCGGCACGCTCGAGCGCGCGGCAACTGTCGAGCACCGCCTTATGCTCGGTGACGCAGCTGATGATGTGGTTGCCCTTATCTTTGTAAAAATCTACGACGCCCTTGATTGCCAGGTTGTCGGATTCGGTCGCGCCGCTGGTGAAAATAATTTCCTTGGACTTGGCCCCGATCAGCGCCGCAATCTGGTCGCGCGAGCGGCTGACCGCCTCTTCCGCCTCCCATCCAAAGCTATGGTTACGGCTGGCGGCGTTGCCGAACTTCTCAGTGAAATAGGGCAGCATCGCATCGAGCACGCGCGAATCGACGCGCGTGGTCGCATGATTGTCCATATAAACAGGCTTCTTCAGCATTTCTTTACTCTGTATCTATTCGGCGGTCACAATAGTGGACCTGCTAGGTATAGTATAAGGCTTACTCGCAAACAGTCAAACGAAATCTGGCCTCATGGGAATACTCGACCCAATGAGTCTAGTAAGGCAGATTGCGCCCGTGAGTCAAGGACAATATGAGCCTTACCGAGCGGTCAGATTGGCGGCGATCCGGGCTATTTCGGGCGCGGTTTCAGGTCCATCCGACGCTCCTCGCGCCAATCGCTGAAGCCCAGGCGATGCCACGCGGTCGCGCCGACCCAGTTGCGATGCAGGACGCTCAAGGTGACGACGGTTATCCCCGCGTCGCGGAACCATTCGTAGGCAGCCTCGAGCATCGGCTTCATTAGCCCGCGTCCTCGGAACGCCTCGTCCATAAAAGCCTGGCTGATATAGCCGATGGATTGAGGCAGCGCGCCATCGGCCTGATGCTTGAGGCGAATCCACAGATGACCGACGAGGCGCGAGTCGCCAGCGTCCGCCACCCAGACCGCATGATGCGGCGCGATTAAGCACGAGCTTCAGCCAGTTGGTCGCATCGCGGATGCCGTCCCAATCGAATTGCACGCGCGAGTCGAGCGCCTGCTCCCAAGCAGCCAGCGCAGCAACCAGGCGAGAGAGTTCGGGAATGTCGGCTTCCGTAGCGCGTCGAATTTGGATGGGCATCGGGAGTGTTCCTCCGGGGGTTAGATCTGATTATAGCTGAACGATTAATAGCGCGAAGGATTGAGTGCGGAAAACTCAGCTCGATCCGTGCCCGGTGCGCAATGCGCGGGTGACGCGCGCTTTAGCGCGCGAGATCCTTCGCTTCGCTCAGGATGACGGAAAAAAGCACGCAACCCCACGCAAAAAGCGCGCAACCCCATGTGTCATTCTGAGCTGCTGCAGCAAAGAATCTCGACGGACGCTCCCGCGTCCGGCGCTACGCGAATGGGCCGCGATTTGCGGGGTCGAAGGAAATTTCCAGCAGCTTGCGCTCTGTGCGGATTGATTTCAGGGCGGCTTCGCGGGTTTGCTCGAATTCGCGCTGAAGCCATGGCGTGATTTGCGCGATCAAGTTTTCAGGAGAGTCGGCATCGCCGATCAACGCTGTCGCGATATGGAATCTAAGCGCGACCTTCTCGATTCCGTCGGCGCGCTCGAGGCTCAACGTCAGCACGACCGAATCGGCGGTTCGCTCAAGCGGCCCAGCGCTCGCGATCGCGTAAATACCGCGGCCGGTTTTTAACAAGGGATCAGGCGGCGCGCGAGGAGCCAGCGCCCTTCTGTGTGCGGCCGGTGCCGCCTTCCCAGAACAGCACCACCGGGCCCGCGATATAGATCGACGAATACGTGCCAGTGATGAATCCGATCAGCAGCGTGAACGCCGACGGGCGCAGGATCGGCCCGCCGAATGCCAGCAGCGAGAGCAGCACCACGATCGCCGTGCCCGAGGTCAGGATTGTACGCGAAAGGGTCTCGTTGATCGCGCGATTCATTATCGACGCGATCGGCTCGCGCCGGCGCTTGGTCGAATCCTCGCGAATCCGGTCCGATACGATGATCGTGTCATGCACCGAATAGCCGATGACGGTCAGCACCGCTGCCAGCGTCGTCAGATCGAACTGGTACTGCGAGATCACCAGCGCGCACATCACGACCAGCACGTCATGAATCAACGCAATCACGGCGCCCGCGCCGAAACTCCAGCTCACGTGGCGGAACTGGATCGCGATATACACGCCCATGAAAATAGTCGCGATAATAACCGCGGCGAACCCTTTGCGGCGCAGGTCGCTGCCGACCTTGGCGCCGACGCTCTCGACGCGCACTACCTTCGCGACGCCGGGCCCGTAGGTTTTGTCGAGCGCCTTCTCAATACTTGGCCCGATGCCGCCGATATTCTTGATCGCCTGGAAGCGCGCGAGAAAAGACTGCCCCGCCTTGCCGAAGTCCTGAACCGTAACCTCGCCGAGGTCGAGCGGCTCGAGCGCCTTGCGAATCGCATCGCCGTTGGTGCGAGAGGTGAACTCGATTTGCGCGACGCTGCCGCCGACGAAATCGACCCCGTAGTTGAGGCCCTTGGTGAACAGCAGCACGATCGCGAGAATGTTAATCGCGGTCGAGAGGGCGACGAAGAAATAACGCTTCCCGACGAAATCGAGATTGATGTCGGGACGAATCAGCTGTAAAGACATCGGCCCTGTTTAGCTTTTCACAGTCATGCGCACAAGTACGGTCAGCTCGCGGCTGCGCGCTTGCGCGTAGTTCGGGTTGAGCGGCGCGGCGATTTGCCAGCGCTTTCCTTGGCAGGCGCGGACGCAGCAGCGGTCGCGGCAGCCTGCAACTTGGTGCATGCGGCGCACATATTGTTCTGATTCGCGGGATCTTCGGTGAAGCCGTCGTCGAGTGAGTGGCAAACCTTCATGCACGACGCGCAGATAAAGTAGATGCCCTCGATCGTCTTGTTGATACGCTCGCGATTCAGAATTCTTCCGCGCAGCTTCTCGATCCGGATGCCGAGCAGCTCACCGTACTGGCGCTTGATTTTTCGCCGGCCGGCTTCGTCCTTGGGAAGATCCGCATCTTCGTCCGACTCGTCCGCCATGTCGCCGAACGAGGCGTACTTGTCGCGCTTGGAGGTCTTGCTCTTGCGCGCTCTACCCATCTTGATGCCCCCTGCCGCGCACTAGCGCGTGCGCCCGACGAAGCCGCAGGCCTTCTCGCAGACGAGGTAGAAGCCCTTGCGCCCGAATCCGGCGAACTTGGTCACCTTGCTCTCGGCACCGCAACTGGGACAGATGTGTTTCTGCTGGAGGCCCGCATTTTTCTCAGCGGTCTTTGCCTTTTTCTCTGCCATGACGTGAATCGCTCTCGAGTTGGATTAACTTTGACGAAAAACGACCCGGCCATGGATGCTACCATCTGGCCGGGTGCATTCTCAAAGGTAAGTTCGCAGGGTTGGATAGTCAATAGGCGTGTGTTGCCCGCGCGCGCGACGCATGCCAGCGTTGAGGTATCTTGGACTCGCGCCTCAAAGAAAATGACGCCGTAATTTTTATCGATCGCAAGGGGCGCCGGTACATGAAGATGCTGCGGGCGGGCAAGAAGCTGCTCATTCGCGGCGAGTTGCGAGCAGAGGAACTGTTCGGCGTCGAGGAAGGATCGCGGGTCAAGTTTTCGACCGGCGAGGCGTTCCTGGTGTTGCGGCCGACCTACGCCGACCTGATCCCGCATCTGCCGCGCGCGTCGCAGGTGATTTATCCCAAGGACACCGGGCCGCTGCTGATTTGGGGCGACGTGTTTCCGGGCGCGACGGTGATTGAAGGCGGCACCGGCGCGGGCGCGCTCACGATTGCGCTGCTGAGGGCGGTCGGCCCGGCTGGTCGGGTCATTTCGTACGAGCTGCGCGAAGACTTCGCCGATGCGGCGCGCAAGAATGTGGCGTCATTTTTCGGCGACGCGCCCAACTGGACTATCAAGGTGCGCGATCTCTACGCGGGCTTCGACGAGACCGGCGTCGATCGGATGTTCCTCGATCTCGCGGAGCCGGGACGCGCGCTTGCGGTCGCGGCAGACGCGCTCCGTCCGGGCGCTGTGCTGGTTTGCTATGTGCCGACGGCGATCCAGCTCAAGGATACGGTCGATGCGATTCAGGCGCGTAGCGATTTCGGCGAAATCGAAAGCTTCGAGACGCTGCTGCGGCATTGGCAGGTAAAGGGGATGAGCGTGCGGCCGCACTTCAGGATGATCGCGCATTCGGCGTTTATTATCGTATCGCGCAAGCTGGTTGCCGCCGACGTGTCGCATCCGCAGCAGCCATTCGTCGTCGCCGATTCCAGGGAGTCAGATTTAGACGAACCGTTCGAGTGATTGCGTGATCACGCGGAGAAAGTTTCTGGCCGGGTCAGGCGCTGCGATCGCGCTCGCGAGTGTTCCGCGAATCGCGCGCGCGTCCGCCACGGCGTCGAAATTCGGTGGGCCGACGCCGAATGCGAGTTTTTATGTGACGTCGTACGCAAGCACGCCGTCGGTGGACGTCAACTCGTGGCGCTTCAGCATAAGGGGACTCGTCGAAAATCCGATCCAGTTTTCATACGCCGACATCCGCAAGCTCGCGAAGATTGACGAGATGCTGACGCTCGAATGCATTTCGAATCCGCCCGACGGCACTGCTATCGGCAATGCTAAATGGACGGGGGTGCAACTGCGGCCAATCCTGGAGCGCGCGCGGGTCAAGCGGGGCGCGAGGTTTGTCGCGATGCGTGGGGCGGACGGCTATCACACAGTGTTGCCGGTTGACGAACTGATGCGCGAGGAAAATTTTCTGCCGTACCTGATGAATGGCGAGCCGCTCCCGCCCGAGCACGGCTATCCGCTCAGGATTTTCATTCCGGGAAAATACGGAATGAAGCAGCCGAAGTGGATCACCGAGCTTGAATTTGCCGATCACGAAATCCCTGGCTACTGGGAGGTCCGCGGATGGAGCAAGACGTGCTGGCGCAAGGTCAACTCGGGATTTTTTTCGCCGCACGTCGAAGGCGGGCTGATGGCGATCTTCGATCACAAGGCCAAGGTCACTGCGCCGTTGGACATTTATGGATGGGCGCTCGCGGGACCGTCGGGAATCAAACGCGTCGAAGTGTCGGCGGACGACGGCGGCACGTGGCATAACGCGCAGCTGGTCGAGAACAGTTCGCCGTATGTGTGGACGGTCTGGAAGTATCGGTTCGCGCCGCAGGCTGCGGGCGATTTTATGCTGCGCGTGCGCGCGACCGACGGTGATGGCGTTGTGCAGCCGGCGGTTGACCCGCAGACGGGGAGCGGGATGAGTGGGCAGGCAAGGATCGCGCTGGAAGTGACGCGGGTCTGAAGAGCGCGTTGTTCGGCTCGCGCGGAACCTCTCCCCTAACCCCTCTCCCTTCTGGAGAGGGAAACACAGCGTGCAGAATTTCGATTGCGCGCGAAAAACGCGCGCTGAACAAGGACCCTCACCTTCGATCCTCTCCCTTCCAGGGAGAGGGGAAGAGTGGAGAGAGGGGAACTACCTTAACAGTGTGGCGGTCTGGAGGGCGCGGGCGATGGACATCGGGGGGGTTGCGGTGAAGGTGCCGCCGTTTGTGGGGTTGAAGAGTTCGGCGCTGGCCAGGGCTTTGCCGTGCGCAGCGGGATCGGTGGCGCCGATTCCGCCGGCTATCAACACGCGATGCGGTCGCGGGCCGGTTGCTAGCAGGGTTGCAGTGTGGCCGGCGCGCGCGGCGCTCATTGACTGATTGCAGCGCAGCGTTTCGGTGTTGAAGCCGCCGACACAGGTGAAATCGCCGGTGCTCGGGTCGAAGGTCTCCGCCGAATTGCTGATCAGTCCCGACGCGCCTGACAACAAACCGCCGGTGACCGCTACCGTGCCGCTGAATCCGCCCGCCAGCAGCACGTTGCCGTCGTCGAGCAGGGTCGCGGTCTGCATCGAGCGCGGCTCGTTCATGAAGCCCGAGAGCAGCACGAATTCCTGCGAGGCGGGATCGTAAAGTTCGGCGCTGCTGTCCTTGAAGAAAAATCCGGAACCGCCGACGCCACCGGCGATCAGCACCTTGCCGGCCGCCGGGCCGCTCGTAAACAGCGTCGCGGTATGCGCCGCGCGCTGATGGTCCATCGGGAAGGTCGCGGGAGTAAACGAGTTCGTCGCGGGATCGTAAATGTCGGCGGTGTTGGTGGTCTCGCCGGCAAGATTGTTCGCGCCGCCGGCTATCAGCACCTTGCCGCTGAGCAGCAGCGTCGCGGTCTGGAACATCCGCCGATCGCTCATCGTATTCCCGACCGCGACGAACTTGCGCGCGGCGGGATCGTACAGTTCTGCGGTGTCGAGGATGTTGTCGTGATTGTCGAGGCCGCCGGCGATTAGCACCTTGCCGTTATTCAGTTCGGTAGCGGTGAACCCCATTCGCGGCGTGCCCATCGCGGCGGTCGGCGAGAATACGCCGGTCGTCTCGTCGAACGATTCGGCGCTGCTCAGGATCTTGCCGTCGAGATTGAGCGAAAAATTCTTGATGGTGGCGACGCCACTGAACCCGCCCGCCAACAGCACTTGGGTCGGCGACAGCGGTGCGGCCGAGATGCCCGCGCGACTCGACTGCATAATTCCCGTCAGCACAAATTGGCCCGAGGACGGATTGAAAAATTCAGCGCTCGCGACGCTTCGATTCGACGCATCGACGCCGCCGGCGATCAACACGTCTCCCGGTGCGGCAATTGCGGCCTTGAGATTTAGCGCTGCGAGCCTGCGCGCGCCGGTAGTTGCCGAATCATCCGCCGCAGTTGCCTCATGCGACGACGTTTCGACAACCACAGGGTTGATGCAACCGCTGGCCGCGAGCAGGCCGATCAATCCGGCCGCAGTCAGCGCGACGAAGGCAGTTCGCACCCATCGGGTGTTGCTGTGTAGATGCTCTTGCAAAGTCCTCGGCTCTTCGAACTCGGCAATCAATTCAGGCTGCCGCATTCAAGGGCATCACGATCCATTATAGCGCGACCATTAGACGAGTCAGATCGGAAAAAGTTTCAATTGAGATTCACCCGATTCAAAATTAGTGGGAGAATATGCCCTTCAAGAATTTCCCGACTGCACCGAAAACGTCCTGTGTCGTAGGATTCGATTGTGCCACCGGCGGCGGTGGCGTGTATCCGGACGGCGGCGGCGTCATCCCGAATACGGGCGCAACCGGCGCTGGTAGGCCCGCAAGAACTCCGCCGTGCAGCGGACACATTTGCGTCGGCGCGGTGCCAATCAGAAACGGCAGCGGGAATTGCTTCGGACATGAGGGTGTCGCGAGACCACCCGACTCAGGATCGATATTCGCCATCGTGATCCCGCTCGGCTCGGGGAAGTCTTCCGGGTCCGCGGGCGCCGCGTCCTGCATGAACTGAACCCACGCGGGCAGTGCCGCCTGCGCACCCGTCAGGCCAAGGCTCTCGGGCTGATCGAAGCCGACCCAGACACCGCAAACGATCGCCGGCGTATAGCCGATGAAGTACGCGTCCCTGTAATCCTGGGTCGTGCCGGTCTTACCCGCCGCCGGAAAATCCAGCCCGAGGCGGCCAGCGCTCGCGCCGGTTCCATAGCGCAACACCGCTTTCAGAGCGCCCGTGATGAGATACGCGACCGCGGGACGGATGATTCGATTCGAAGTGTCCTCGTGCTGATAAATCTGATGACCTTTCGCATCGACCACCGACTCGACCGCATACGGCGGCGACTGCTCGCCCTCGGTCGCAAACACCTGGTAAGCCGACGTCAGCTCGAGCAGCGTGGTCTCGTCGGCGCCGATCGAAATCGGCAGGTAGGCCTGAAGATCCTCGTGGATACCCATCTCGTGCGCCGTTTTGACAATCGTCGCGGGGCCGAGCTCGTTGCCGACGTACGCAGTCGGCACGTTGAGCGACTCGTACAGCGCTTGCACGACGGTCACCTGCGGTTGATAAGTGCGTTCGTAGTTAGCGGGGGTCCATCCGTCGAAAGTCATCGGCTCGTCAGGCAGCGCCGAAGCGAGCGTGAGCGGCGGCGAGAACGGTGCGCGATCGGGATCGAGCGCCGCGAGGTAGACGATGGGCTTGAACGCAGACCCAGGCTGTCGCTTAGCGTTCGCCGCGCGATTGAACTGGCTCTCGGAGTAGTCGCGTCCGCCGATCAGCGCGCGAATCGCGCCGGTCTCCGCGTCCAGCGCGACCATCGAGGTCTGCAGCCGGCCGTCAGACTTCACGCGGCGCAGACGCTTATGATTCTTCTCGAGCGCCGCGATATTTGTAGTCACGGCGTCAACCGCGTCGGCCTGAAGCTCGGTGTCGAGCGTGGTGTAGACCTTGAGTCCTTCGAGATGACCATCGAAGCCGGGGATTTTGGTTACGAACGCGGTCACGTAATCGGTGAAATACGGCGCGCGGCGCAATCCTGGCGGCTTGGTGATTTGAATCGGGGTCGCCACTGCGGCGGTGAAGGTCGCGTCGTCGATTACGCCGGCCTGCTTCATCACTCCCAACACGACGTCGCGCCGCTTGCGGCAATTGTCGGGATGTCGGCGCGGGTCATACAGCGTCGGCGCCTGGATCATTCCAATTAGCGTCGCCGCCTCAGCCGGCGTCACCTCGGACAGGTCCTTATTGAAAAAATATCGTGCCGCCTGCGGCATCCCCTCGATCGGCGTGCCCTCGTACTCGCCCATCGGAACGTCGTTGATGTAGCGCTCGAGAATTTCATTTTTGCTCAGCCGAATTTCGAGCACCGCGGCGACCGCCAGCTCTTTGAACTTACGGCTGAAATTGCGCTCGCGACGCTCCATGAAGGTGCGCGCGAGTTGCTGCGTCAGCGTGCTGGCGCCCTGGGCCAGGCGATGCGATCGAAAATCGGAAATCGCGGCCTCGACGATTCGAATCGGATCGATTCCCGGATGGTAATAGAAAAAACGATCTTCGTTGGCCAGCAGCCCCTTCGGCAGGTACGGCTTCAGCTGGCCAAGCTGGACCTCGACCCGCTCGGCCGGCGCGCCCGGAAAGAGGCGTCCGATCACTTCCGGCTCGAGCATCGCCTCGGACTTGGCGACGCCGAACGAATCGGCAACGCCGGCGATACGCGTCCCTTGCAGGCCCACTCGCACCAATTCGGCCGGATACTGCTTTGCACCGACCTTGAACGATCGCAGGTAAATCGCAATCGCATTTTTCGCGCGAGTATATTCGCCGGGGGTATTGGCCGAGGGCACCGGCGAATAGCTCAACTGCGCCAGGCGATCCAGCAGCCCGCTGCGATCGAGGTCGTCGCCGGCGCGAATCGGGAACGGCGCGGAGAAGATCGCGGAGGTCAGCGCGGCGCGCCGCTGCTCGATCAGTGCGGAAATCTCGCCGTACAGTTGCGCGAGGTAAAACCCCACCGCGAAAAAGATCAGCAGAAATCCGCCGGCGGCGAGATTTCGCACGCGCCATCCGCGGATTCTCCACTCGGACGATTTCTGTTTCGGTGGATTCGGTTTTGCCGGCTGCCGCCCGCCGCCACTCATCAGAGTCACTGCCTCATCTATAGGTTAGCTGCGACTGGAAACCTGATCCATCGCGAGTATCGGCACGCAGCTATTGCTTGTAGCCGAATCGCCGCAGCATCGCGCGCCGCTCCGCCTGATCTTCAGCATTCTCGACGCCCTTGGGCGGACTGCCGTCGATCACGCCAACCACGCCGCGACCGCCCGCTTCCTCCGCGACGATCACGCGAATCGGATTCGCGGTCGCGCAGAAGATCGTACACACTTCGCTGACCGACTTGATTTGATTGAGCACGTTGATAGGAAATGCGTTGCCGAGAATCACGACGAAGACGTGCCCTGCCCCAATCGCCGACGCCGCCTCGATCGCCGACTGCTCGAGCGCCGCGTCCGTGCCCGTATGCCGAATCAGGCACGGTCCCGACGCCTCGCAGAATGACAGCCCGAACTTGATATTCGGCACCGCCTGCACCAGCGCCTCGTAAACGTCTTCGACCGTCTTGATAAAGTGCGCCTGCCCGATGATCATGTTGGCGTCGGCCGGTTTAGCTATTTCGACAATACTCAGTTGCATAGTACTTGCCCCTTGTGACTATTGCGCGGATGATAGTCGCGTTGATGCGGCGCCGGAAGTGAGTATCCGGCGATTGGAGGTGTGGTGGCTACCGGACTGACCCTTCGCACGAATTCCCAGGCGCGGCTGCCGTCGTATTTCTACCGGCTCTCGTCGCGCGCTCAGCGAACTTACCTGAAGAGCGACACCGTCGAGCGTTTCGACTATGTCGCGACTGCTGCCGCGCGAAACTCGCTCGACGCCCTGATGCGCGTGCTCGAGACTGGCAACCTCGCAGCATGCACTACCTGCGCGCGCGCGCTGACCGCGGAGATTTGCCGGGGTCTCGCGACGCCGCCGGTCAACGTCGAGATTCGCGGCGTGCGTCCACGCAACACCCGCGGCGAGCTGCACGGGCTGTTCTACCCTTACGATCCGCGGCTGCGCCGGCAGCCGTACATCGTGCTCTGGATGCGCACGGCGCAGCGCCACGACGTCGTCAAGCCGAAGACTTTCGTGCGAACCTTGATGCATGAAATCGGGCACTATCTGGATTACGCTCATCTGCGGCTCGAGGATTCATACCACACGCGCGGTTTCTTCCAGCGCGAATCGTCGCTGGTGCGCGCGCTGTTCAATTCGTAGCTCCCTTGACAGACGCGGCCGCGATGCCAATAGCTATTGTCGCGATGCGCCACCGATCTGCATAACAACTACGCGCATCGGGTGCGGGAGATGGCTACCAGCATGGGATTTTTCCAGAGATTGTTTTCGCCGGCATCGGCGCGCGCGGAATTGCTCGAGGAACTGGCGGTGCTCGCAGGCCGCAACCAGGGGTTGGTCGAGCGTTTGAAACGTCACGCACCGATGACTGCTCCGAATATAAAAACGGGAGTCGAAGCGCTCGCGGAAAAGGAAGCCGGCCACGTCAAAGTGCTCAACTCGCTTCTCGCGGACAACAACGTCTGGTCGAAATTGCCGGAAGCCGCGCTGCATGACGGCTCGAACAACTGGGCGCGCCTGAGCGGCGACCTCGAAGTGTTGGGCACGCTGGCAGTTGACCTGCGACTCAACGCGATGCGGTGGGAATCCGTCGACGACGGCGTCGCAGCAACGCTGCTGGAACTGGCAGTCGAAGACGAAGCCCGCGAGAGCGAACTACGCAAGCTGGCAATGATGTGCGACGCGATGGCACTCGACTAATCAAAAGCGGGGCTGCGCGCCCCGCACCCGCGGCAGGGGTGACCCCTGCACCCAGTATTAAAAAATAAGATGCGGCCTTACGGCCTGTTAGAAGTAGTTCGGGAGGAGTCGTCGAGGTGTATTTGCGCTGCTGGACACGAGACCGCTTCGCGTCCTCGCGCCCAAACTTCTCACAGGGCGTTAGCCCGCATCCTTCTTTTCCGATTACTGGGTGCAGGGGTCACCCCTGCCGCAGGTGCGGGGCGCGCAGCCCGCATTACAATATTCTAGAGGTACCGTTCCAACCCCCGGCGCTTGAGTTCTTCGGTGACGCGGCCGACGTGCGGCGAGCGTTCGCGATGCGCGATCAGGATCGCGTCTCCCGTATCGACGACTATTAGATCGCGCACGCCGAACAGGACCATCAGGCGCGAATCCGAATGCGCCAGCACGCGCTCCGACTCGAGTGAGATTGCGTGGCCGCGAATTACGTTGCCGCCCGCGTCGCCGACTGCGTCCCATAGGCCGTCCCACGATCCCACGTCATGCCAGGTAAATCGCGCGCGCACCGTGAGCACGTTGGTGCTCACCTCCATGATGACGCGATCGAACGAGTCGTATCGCAGCCCGCCGTACGCGCGCGTGAGTTTCGTCCGCGGCGTGTGCGCGAGTTTTTCGGCCGCGATGCCGAGCAGTGGCGAATGCGCTGCGAACTCGCTCGCCAACGTTTGCGTTGACGCCACGAACATCGAGGCGTTCCACAAGTAGCGACCGCTTTTCAGCATCCGGCGCGCTGTCGCGAGTGGCGGTTTCTCGACGAACTTCTCGATTCGAAATCCGGCGCCGATCTTCGGCCCGATTTTCTGATAGCCGTAACCGGTTTCAGGACGCGTCGGTGGAATCCCGATCGCGACTATCGAATCATGCGTCGCCGCGAGATCGATCGCATCGGCGAGCGTGCGGCGATATTGCTCGCCGGTCACGATGTGATGATCCGCGGCGACCGAAGCGATGACCCCGTCGCCGAGACGGCGCTGAATAATGGCGGCGCCATACGCGATTGCGACCGCGGTGCCGCGCGCCAACGGCTCGACGATAAAGTTCTGTGCGGGAATCAGAGTGCGCAGCGCTCGGCGAAACGGCGCCTCGTGCGCCTGTGCGGCCAGCACGAAGATTCGCTCGCGCGGGATTAGCGGTGAGTGACGCGCGATGGTGTCGGCGAGCAGGCTGGTCTTGCCGTCAATCGAAAACAGCGGCTTGGGATTGGCTTCGCGGCTGGCTGGCCAGAATCGAGTGCCGCGGCCGCCTGCGATTATCAGCACCGACGCGCGATGCGGCGCGGAAGGTCGAGCCATCGTGTCAGATTGCGCCGAGTTCGCGCAGTTTGCCGTCGAACAGCGCGCGAATCTCGGCCAGGCGCGCTTCGCTGGTCGCTTCGAAACGCGTCACCAGCGCCGGTTGCGTATTCGACGCGCGCACGAGACCCCATCCGTCGGCAAAATTCACGCGCACGCCGTCGATGTCGATGACTTCATAATGCTGACGGAAAAATTCGGCCGCACGCCGCACCACTTCGAATTTGCGATCGTCGGGGCAATCGACACGAATCTCCGGCGTGATATGGCTTGCGGGAAGATCCGAGAGAATCGCGCCGAGGCCGCGGCCCTCCTTGCTCAGAATTTCGAGCAGCCGAAACGAAGCGTAGATCGCGTCGTCGAAGCCGAAATAGCGGTCGGCGAAAAACATGTGCCCGCTCATCTCACCCGCCAGCGCCGCGTGCTCCTCTTTCAGCTTGCTCTTGATCAGCGAATGCCCCGTCTTCCACATGATCGGCCGGCCGCCGTGGCTTGCGATGTCGTCGTACATCCGCTTCGAGCATTTCACCTCGCCGATAATCGTCGCGCCGGGACGCTCGCGCAGAATCGCGCGCGAGAACGCCACCATCAGCTCGTCGCCCCAGACGATTTTTCCGTTCTCGTCCACCGCACCGATTCGATCGGCGTCGCCGTCGTACGCGATTCCGACCGCCGCGTTATTTTTTTTCACCGCCGCGATCAGATCGCGCATGTTATCTTCGACCGTCGGGTCCGGATGATGATTCGGGAAGCGGCCGTCCATCTCGGTGTATAGTTCGATGGTGTCGAGCCCGAGCCGCTTCATCAGGGGCGCCGCGATCACACCGCCGCATCCGTTGCCACCGTCCACGACTACCTTGAGTCCTGGCGTGAGCTTGAACTGCGACATGATGAAATCGTTGTAATCGGGAATCACGGGACGCTCGATGTACGAGCCCTTGGCGCCGGTCGTAACAAAATCGCGGCGCTCAATTATTTCGCGCAGCCGCTGAATCTCGGCGCCGTGGATCGTCGTCGGACCCACCCCGAGCTTGAAGCCGTTGTACTCGGCCGCATTGTGGCTGCCGGTAATCATCGCGCCGCCGTCCATCTTCCAGCTCAGCACCGAAAAATAAAGCAGGGCGTCGGCACCACGCCGATGTCAACCAGGTTGATGCCGGCACCGATCAGACCTTCGGCCAGCCGGTCGCGCAAGCGGTCCGACGACAGGCGGCAATCGCGGCCGAGCGTGATCGTCTTTTTACCGGCGCGATGCAGCAACGTTGCGTAGCCGCGCCCAAGATCGACCACGAACGCGTCGTCGAAATCGTTCTCGACGATGCCGCGGATGTCGTACTCGCGGAACACATGCGAATTCATTATCGTCACAGTCTGTGCGAGCGATTCGACAGTGCAAAGGTTACCAATGACCCCCGCGGCCGTATCCGGCGGAGCAGAAGCACCTGTGGCGATAGTAACCGGCGCGGGCCGCGGCATCGGACGTGCGGTCGCGCTCGAACTCGCGCGCGCGGGATATTCGCTATGCCTCGCCGCTCGCTCACGCGACGAACTCGAGGAAACCCGCTCCCAGAGCGGGCTGCCGGTCGAGCGCGCGCTGATCGTGCTGGTTGATTTGGCGACCGAAGATGCGCCCGACTTGCTTATCGACGCCGCGCTCGATTGCTTCGGACGTGTTGACGTACTGGTCAACAATGCCGGATGGGCGCCGCCGCGAACCCCGCTGCTCAAAATGCGTCCGGCCGACATGGACCGCATGATCGCGATCAACCTGCGCGCGCCAATCGCGCTCACGCGCCTCGCCGCCGCCGCGATGACCTCGCGAGGAATTGGCACGATCGTCAACGTCGCATCGTCGGCCGCAATCAAGGCACCCGCGGGCGAGGCGGTCTATGCGGCGACCAAGGCCGCATTGATCGCCTTCACACGTGCGGCTTTCCACGAGATGCGCCAGAACGGTTTGAAGCTCTCGGTCATCGTCCCCGGCCTGGTCGATACCGCGCTGATTCCAAACAACAAGCGCCTCGATCGCGCCGCAATGCTTTCGGCGGACGACGTCGCCCACGCCGTAATGCAAATCGTGAACTCGCCCGCGGGCGCGTGCCCGGTCGAGGTAACCCTCGAACCGCAAATCGATCCGGAGCGGTCGCGCTGAGCGGAACTCGATTTAATGTGAAACCCGCGGTGAGTTTCACACTTCCTTCGGCAGGGGTAACCCTGCACCTGGTACTAATCGCAAAATGGCGACGACGCCTTTTGCTCACTCCCCAAAAATCCGGTTCCCCTTCCCACTCGGGAAGAGGTTACTCCCAACAATCTTGTCCCCCTTCCCGCGCGGGAAGGGGTTAGGGGTTAGGTTCCTAATGCCGCGCTCGTTCACCGCGCGATTCGCGCTGGTTCTAGCCGCAGGAATCGTCGCCGCGATTATTTTCGCACCGCTCGTGGCGGTCGCGGTGTCGGCTGCGGGATGGCACTTCCCATTCCCCAGAATCTTCGATCGCACCGTGATGGCATCGATGCTGATCGTGATGCTGTATGCCGCGCGCGACCTGAATCTCATCCCGTTGCTGCGTCGCGGCTTCATTCATCCTGCGAGGCCAAGCCTCATGCGCGCACTTCGCGGCTTCCTCGTCGCGATGATCGCGATCGCGATTTTATTCGGACTCGCACTCGCGGTTGGCAGCGGCGGAATCGGCGATCATAGAGCGGCCTTAGCGCTGATCCCGAAATATCTTCTCTCGGCGATAGCAATCGCATTCATCGAGGAAGCATTCTTCCGCGCGTTCCTGCTGGGCGGCATGAAGAACGACTTCGGCCAACGCGTTGCGCTGGTCGCGAGCGCCGCAATCTATGCCGTCGCACATCTCGTGCGTTCTCCCGCTCGCTTCTACGTCAGCGGCTACGCCCCAACCGCAGGATTGATGACGCTCACACACAGCGTTGACCAGCTCAGTACTCCCGCGATCGCGATTCCAACACTGATAGGACTATTCCTGCTCGGCGTAGTGCTCGGCGAAGCATATATCCTCACGGGCAGCGTGTATTTCTCGATCGGCCTACACTGCGGCTTCGTGCTCGGCGCAAAAATGTGGCCTAAAATAATCCTCAACCGCGCCGCAATCCCATGGTGGATAGCAGGCGGCGGCGCAATCCCGCTAATCGCCGCCCCCACCGCCTGGCTGATCGCGATAGTTATCTTCGCAATACTCGGTCCGATCACCGGGGCGCGAAGAACGTCTGCTGATTACGCTGAAGCCCGATCCTGACGACGACGTCCGCTTTCGGCAAATCGGCTCCGCGTGCCTTGGGTGAGGTCGAAGTGTTTTGCGCCGTGAAAGATCCGGGGTCCCTCGGCTACGCTCGGGATGACACAAAAATAAGACAAGCAAAGAGGAACCGAGGCTAATCGTACAGCGACGGGGAGCCGCTTACTGGTCTTGTGCGGTAGCGGCGGTGGGTCCAGAGCCATTGGTCGGGATATTTTCGGACCATTTCTTCGATCGCTTTTTGGTAGCGCGTAGTGTTTACCAGCGTGTCCGCGTTGCGGTCGCCGGTGCGTTGTTGGGGGATCTCCTCGAAAATCTCTATAACGTGGCTGATGCCGTCGGGTTGGCGCACGATGAAGACAGGGACGACCGGCGCACCCGCCATCATCGCGAGGCGATCGAAACCGCTGGGCGTTGCGGCCAGCTCGCCGAAGAACGGAACCCAGATTGCCTCTGATCGCTTGGCGTTCTGATCTAGCGGGATTCCTATAATCTCGCCGCGCTTGAGCGAGCGGAGCATCTCGCGCGCCGCCGTATGCTTGCGAATTATTTGCACACCGGCGCGCTCGCGGATGAACGACATCAGGTCGTCGCCCGCCAGGAAGCGCTGCGTGTGATGCACGAGTCCTATCTGAAAGCCATGCAGAGCGTGGCCTGCGGGCAACATTTCGAAGCCACCGAAGTGCGCTGTAAGAATCAGCGCGCCCTTGCCGGGATATCGGGGATGAAGTTCGTTCCAGACGTCGAGGCGATTGTAGGTGATGCGGCGCGCCAGGCTGCGATAGAAAAATCCGCCCAGCCGAACGTACTCGGCGCCGGTGCGTCCGAGGTTGATGTACGACGCGCGCAGGATACGCTCGCGCTCGGCGGCGCTCTTTTCGGGGAACGCAATCTCGAGATTGCGGATTCCGATTTTCCGGTGACGATGATCGAAGCGGTGAAAGATCAAACCGCCGGCAATTCCCAGCCGGTAGAGGATGAAATCCGGCAGGAGGCTGAACGCATGCAGCACGACCATCAGGAACCAGAAAACCAGCCGATCCTTGAGTCCGAGCCTCAAGCGCGTGCTCTTCGGCCTGCCTTGCGAGAGCGGAAAGTCAGACTTTTGCGGGGTGCCATCGGTCGCGTCGGCGGGCGCGACGCCGCGCCGCAGCATGTCGCCGATCGCGGCCGGCGATTCGTTGCGATCGAGCTTGAGATTTGCTGACGGAGACGCTTGCGCCATTTAAAGTACTGACCGTTCCCGCTTGGGGCCCTTGGGAATCACGACCAGCCCCGAATCGGTGACGAAAAATCGCTGCCGGTCGCGCTCGAGGTCGTATCCTATCTCTTCGCCCTCGGGAATGTAGACGTTCTTGTCGATAATCGCGCGCCTGACTTTCGCGTGCCGCCCGATGTCCGCGTAGTCCATTACGACCGAGTCCTCGACCAGGCTGTACGAATGCACGACCACCGAGCGTCCGAGCACCGAGTTGCGAACCGCGCCGCCCGACACGATACATCCCTCGCCGATTACCGAGTGCAGCGCCAGCCCGCGGCGTCCGTTTTCGTCGAACACGAACTTCGCCGGCGGCTGATCGTAATAAGCGGTCCGCAGCGGCCAGTACGCATTGTACAGGTTCAAATGCGGGCGCGCGTCGCGCAGGTCCATGTTGGCCTCGTAGTACGCGTCGAGCGTCCCGACGTCGCGCCAGTAGCTGAGATTGACCTCGGAGTCGCCGCGGATCCGATTGGTCATGAAGTTGTACGCGTACACCGGCACCCGGTTGATCAGCGCGGGAATCAGGTCGCGGCCGAAATCGTGATTGCTCTTCTCGTTGATGCGAGTCCTCGATCAGCGCCTCGCGCAGCACCTCGGGACTGAACAGGTAATTGCCCATCGACGCGAGCGAGCGGCCTGGCGCGCCCGGCATCTGCGGCGGATTGTCCGGCTTCTCGACGAAGCCCGAAACGCGCAGCCCCGAATCGACCTGCACGATGCCGAACTGATTCGCTTCATCGACATTCACCGGCAGCGTCGCGACGGTAACCGCAGCCTTGCGCTCCATGTGAAACTCGATCATCTGCTGGATATCCATCCGGTAGATATGGTCCGCGCCGAACACCGCGACCAGGTCGGGCTTGGTGTCGTCGATCAGATTGAGATTCTGAAAAATCGCATCCGCGGTGCCTTGGTACCACAACTCGCCCATCCGCATCTGCGCCGGGACTGGGATGACAAAGTGGTCGGGCAGCATCCCGCCGAACTGCCATCCGTCCTTGAGATGCTCGATCAGCGATTGCGAGCGCCATTGCACCAGAACGTAGATCGCGTAGATGCCAGAGTTGACGAGATTGGAGAGAACGAAATCGATGATGCGATATTTGCCGCCGAACGGCACCGCCGGTTTGGCGCGATCGCGGGTCAGCGGATGCAGCCGCGTTCCCTGCCCCCCGGCCATCACTAGCGCAAGCGTTCTCATCTAAACAATTGTAAATAATCGGCGTCGGATCGTCATGTCGCAGCCAGCCTCGGAAAAGAGCCCGTCAAGTATAGGTGTCTCTCGGTATCATCGAAAGCCTATTCTCAGAGGACTGAAAGTGCAGCACTTTTTGTTGGAGAATTCGCAGAATTGTGTCAAATGCCGCAGGAATTTCCGAATACCCGTGAGAGTCATTCAAGCAAGAAGGCCCCGCAGCGGTGAATTTAGCTTGATTTTACTCAATTTTGCCTTCCATCGCGAATTGTTACGCGAGGCACGCCCTTTGCTTGAAACTTCCGTGACGACATTACGTCTTAGTTGCTAAGCATGGTTATCTTAATTGGACGCCAACCTCTCTCGGACTAGCCGCGGGAGCGGAGGATAGAAAATGCAAACAGCAGTCAGACATGAATCCAAGAGCACCAGCAGCCCGGGAATTGTTTATCGCACGATATGTCAGAACCCCGGCTGCGGGTACAAGTTCGATCTCCGGATCACTCCGCAAAACGCCAGCCTGCTGAGCGGCTCGATGCCCTGCCCGCACTGCAAGCGTCATGGCGGCCAGCTGAAATCGCAGGGACGCATCAGCGAGAAGATCTTCGCGGCCAAGTTGCTGTTCCGCCCGACCGGTATCGGCCCGTCGCGCAGCGATGACGACGAAATGGGCGCAGACTCCCGCTATTAACGCGCCCGCGAATCGTCTAAGATTGGCGGTCCGTCACTAGATCCGTAGCTCTATCAGTATCGCGCGCGCCGTCCGGAAACCGGACGGCGCGCGCGTTTTCTTTTCAGGAAGATGTTGCGAGCTTTCGATCAGCCGCCGGCGACCGGCACTGCGGCGACGCCTTGCAGGTTGCGGATGCTTGGGCGCTCCATCATTCGCTTGATCCAGGCGTCGATGTTGTTGCGATTGTTGCCCAGCACGTCGATTCCGATCTCGTTCAGGATCAGCATCCGCGGCGCGAATCCAATGTCGGCAACCGAGAACTCGCCCGCCAGGTAATTGTTGCCCTGCAATTCGTGATTGAGATAGTCGAGCACGCGCTCGACCGACTGATGGAGCCGCTGCACGCGAGACTGATCGCGGTCGCCCTCGGGCTTGGAGACCTCGGCGATCAGCTGGCCCACCGGCGGCGTGAACGACGTGTCGGCAAAATCCTCGAACGACCGCGCCCGCGATCGCATCGCACTGGAACCCACCGGCGGCAGCACCGGAGGCTCGGGATATTCGTCGTCGAGGTACTCGTTGATGATAGTCGAGTCGTAAATTGTGGTGTCGTCGTCGACCAGCACCGGCACGCGTCCGAAGGGGTTGAGCCGCAGGAAGTCGGGCTTGCGATTCTCGTGCTGGGTCAAATCGACATTGACCAGGTCGTAGGTCAGCGCCTTCTCGGCCAGCACGATGCGGACCTTCTGGCCGAAGGGGCAGGAAAGGAAGTCGTAGAGTTTGATCATATCGGGCAAGTCCTCATTCGGCCTGCGCCGCGACGGTAATCTTCAAGCTGGCTTCAACCTCGGAATCGAGCTTGACCGGCACCGTGAAATCTCCGAGCTGCTTGATCGGCTCGGGCAGGTGAATTTTGCGCCGCTCGATATCGAGACCCTTCTCGCGCAGCGCGCGCTCGAGATCGATATTGGTCACGGAGCCGAACAGCTTGCCTTCCTCGCCGGCGCGGGCATGGATCGTGATCGCGAGCGCTTCGATCCTGGCCTTGACCGCGAGCGCGTCGTTGCGCTTGATCTCGCCGCGTTTTGCGGCGGTGCGCTTCTGATGCTCGAAGGCGCGGATATTTTTCTGATCCGCCTCGACCGCGAGCTTGCGCGGCAACAGGTAGTTGCGCGCGTAGCCGGCGCGGACCTTGACCACGTCGCCGGTCCGCCCCAGGTTGGGAAGGTCCTCGTTGAGTATGACTTGCACGTTCATTTTCTTGACTGCCTCGTGGGTGCTCCCCGCTTAGAAAAAATCGCCCAGGTTGTTGGCTTCCGGGCTGGGGGGCTTCAGCCGCCGGAAGTCGATCCACATATCGAAGACGCCCGCGACACACACGAGCGCCGCCACCACCGGTTGCGCGAATACGACAAAATAAATTATGCCGCGAACGATCGACGGGACTGCGAGCGACTGGAAATAAAATCCGATGATCGCCAGTCCCTGGCAAAAATAAATCGCCGCGATACAGATGAAGCCGTTGAGCGCGATCGCGCTGATCGCCGAAACCGGGATGAACAGTCCGAAGCCCCCCGCCAGCAGCAGCCACACCATCCATTCCGGCGCCGACCATCGCGAAAGATCGCCAAACAGGCTGTAGGCCAGCCGGTTCGGCCCGGCCCATCGCCAGAACACGCGCAGGTTGAGCAGCATCGCGCTCGCGGCGACCAGCAGCGCGAACGCCGGCGACAGATGCATCGTCAGTGAGATGACGCTCGCCTGCATGTCCGGCGGAATCGTCTGTTGAATCCCAAGTAGCTTGTAGAAGTCCTGCCCGCGCGCCATCCCTTGCGCGAGTTCGTCGTGGACAGTCTTGATAAGCGCGTCGGGACCACCCATCATCACCAGCGCTGCCAGGATCGATACCGTCACCATCACGCCTGCGCCGACTGCCGTGATCATTTCGAAAGATGCGCGCCGCTCGAGCATGTAGCACGCGATCGCCGTCGCCAGGCCGAACGACACGAAGTAGGCGAGACCGCCGACTGGTCCCCACAAAATTCCGACCAATGCGGTCGCGAGCACGACTGCGATATTTGCGCGTGCGTAGGGATTCGGTTTGCCGACCGCGTACACGAGGATTGGCGCCGGCGCGAGCATCATCAGGATCCCGCCGATAAGCGGTATCGCGCCGCCGGCGAGGAAGAACGCCCCCGACAGCGCGGACGATCGAACCATCCCTATGACAGCCTTGCGCGACACTGGATTCAGCCGTCTAAACTCCGAGCGTCGAGAACGGCAGCAGCGCGAGCACGCGCGCGCGCTTGATCGCGACCGCTAGTTGGCGCTGATGCTTGGCGCAGTTGCCCGAAGTCCGGCTCGGCACAATCTTGCCGCCCTCGGTGATAAAGCTGCCGAGCGTGCGCACGTCTTTGTAATCGACCTTCAGCGTCTTGTCGGCGCAGAAGCGGCACACCTTGCGCCGTCCGCCCGGGCGTCCACGACGCATCCCGCCGCCGCGACCTTCACCACCACGGCCCTCGCCGCGATCGTCGCCGCCGGGACGCGGGCCTCCGTAGCGTCCGCCGCCGCCACCTTCGCGCGGCCGGTCGCCGCCTCTTTCTGATCTTTCTTCGTCAGCCATTTATCTTTCCCTGGAAGTCTTTTCAGTATCTATTCAGTTTGCTCGATCGACTCGGCTACCACTTCGAATGCACCGCCGGTCTTCAAGCTACCCTTCAACGCTCTCATCCTTCCGTTCACCTTGACCTGACGGCCCGGCTCCAGGAGCGCTTTTGCCGCGAGCGCCGGTTCTCCTGTCATCACGATCCCGAGCCTCAGTGTTTCGCCGGGCGCGCCGCATTCGACCGTGAAGCGCAGCACGGGCGTGCCTGCGGGCGTGAGGCGAACTTCGGGCGGGTCAATCAGCCGGCCTTCCAGCTCAATCCGGTTCCCGGTCACCTTCGGGCCCGATTTCGTCGACCGCCGCTTCCATTATCTCTTCGGGCGCGTCGGGCGCTTCCTCGACCGGCGTCTCGCGCGAGGCCATCAGAGCCGCCGCGCGCGCTTCCTGCGCAGCCTTGGCTTCGGCGATACGGCGGTTACGCGCCTCGAGTTCCTCGCGCGCTTTCGCAACGTCGGCGTTATCGTCCACCAGTACCGACAAGTAGCGCAGGACGGCGTCGGAGATGCGCAAATTGCGCTCGACCTCATTCATCACCGGCCCGGGCGAAACGTAGTCCATGCGAACGTAGAAGCCGCGGCGCTCGCCCTTGATCTTGTAGGCGAGCTCGCGCGATCCCCACTCTTCGGTTTCGATCATCTCGCCGGCGCCGGCCGCGATGATCCCTTCGTAGCGTTTGATGGCTTCCTTGATTTGGGGGTCGCCCGAATCAGGGCGGAGAATAAAAATAGTTTCGTAGCGCCGCATGCGGCTGCTGGTCCTCCTTACGGATTTCAGCCCCAGGTTGGAGCAAGGAGCAATCCCGTACAGTACCATCGCAGGTATGCTGTCTCAAGGCACAATTTCAGTTATTTGAGGGTCCGATAGACCTCTGCTATGAGATGATGCGGTCGCGATCGCGCAATCGAGGAGGTCCGTCCATGGCCAAGCCCAAAAAGAAAATCAGGAAAGCGGCTCCCAAAGCTCGCAAGGTCGCTCCCAAAGCGGTCAAACGCAAAAAGGTGAAGGCCGCGAAGCGACCGGCTCCGAAAAAATCCGCCAAGCCGATGCGCGGTCGTGTTGCTGAGGTCGTGACCGCATCCACCCGCGCGTCGGTAGATTTCGAGAGCGCCGTCGGACGGATGGAGCGCGCGGCCGTGCGCAAAGTCGGCGAAGTTGCCGGCCGCGCCACCCGCGCATTGAGGAGTGCGATGTCGCACGCGCCCAAAATTCCGAGCTACGACGAATTGCCAGTACGCGCGGGCGCTCCTGCGGGCGCGGCATGGGGCGTGTTCGGCGACGATGATGAAGTCGGCACTATCAACCTGCTGACCCCTGACCGCGTCGTCGCAGCTACTTCGTCGATTCGCACCGGCAAAGTGTTCGCGCTGAATTTGCCCATCAACATTCCCGACCCGCCGCTGTTCACACGCGGCAAGCATACCCACACCGTCAAGATTTTCCCGACGGCGGAATTTGTGCTCGACGACTTCCTCGACAACTTCTACCCGCAAGCGTCGTCGCAATGGGACGCGCTCGCGCACGTGAAGCATCCGGTGCACGGGGCATACAACGGCATTCCCGACAATCAGATCACCGGGCGCGGCGGGATGCGGCTCGGGATCGACAATCTGGCACGGCGCGGAATCGCCGGACGCGGAGTGCTGGCCGACGTCGCGCGCTACTACGAGCGCGTCGGCAAGTCGATCGACTTCACCAAGGCCGAATCGATTCCGCTCGACGACGTGAAAGCAACGCTCGAAGATGAAGGCGTCGAACTGCAAGCCGGCGACATCCTGCTGATTCGCATCGGATGGACGAAGTTTTACCTGTCGGCGAGCGACGAGATTAAGGAGGAGCTGTCGAAGGAAACCGTCGTGCCGGGAATCGAAGGCAGCGAACGCACCGCGCGATGGCTATGGGACAATCACCTGGCTGCGGTCGCGTCGGATTCGCCGGCGCTCGAAGCGCTGCCAAAAGCTGCGGGCAACGAAATGGAGTTCCTGCATTTCCACATGCTCGCTTTCTTCGGAATGCCGATAGGCGAGATGTGGAACCTCGAAGACCTGGCGGACGAATGCGCAGCCGACGGCGACTACGATTTCTTCCTGACGTCAGCGCCGTTAAACATCCCGGGAGGAGTAGGCTCGCCGCCCAACGCGCTAGCAATAAAGTAGGACGGAGACGAACAGTAAGCAGAACTCGTTGGCGCGCAAGATTCTTCGATACTCAGGGACTGCGGAAGAGTCGGAGACGAGCGCACTGTTTCGCGCACGAGATTTACTGAAATTCGATCCACTCCTTGCCGCGTCTCCGAAGCAGAGTCTTGGAGATGAAGTTCGAAGGCATTCCTTCGGCGCAGCATCGATCGCGCGCGGCCACGAGGCTCTCGAGTCCGCCCAGAAGTGCGGTCGAAGACACGATACAGAGGTCGCGAGCAAGCACGCACACGAGAATGTCCTTTGGTATCGACGAGCCGAGCTTTTCCCAGACCTCGTCGAGTAGGATAAGACTCGCTTCGTAGTTACCGCCCGCTGTAAAAATAAAGCTCTTATCGTCTCCGCGCCTACCAAACTGTGTCGTCAGGCGCGCTCGGAGATTCGATAGGGCCATCTGGCGAAGCTCTGTTCGCGGCAGGCCGAATCGTCCCAATTCGGCCCAGGACGCGTAATTCATCGAGGCCGACCGGTCGAACGCGTAAACCACATAGAGATCGGCGACTAGATGTTCGCTGGCCAGATCTTTGGTTGGCGCCCAGTCGATCCATTCAGCGCTTTTGACCGTAGCAACGACTTGGTCGAGCGACGGCTCAGCCTGCTCGCCGACCGGGCCTTCTGCCGAGCGGATCTGTTTCTGCGATTAGTCGCGAAAGTAGAGGCTCGCGTTCCACCGGTGCGGCTCGGCTCGCGTCGGCGAACAAGTTGTCAAGCCAGACGGTCAACGTCTTTCCGAGCCCGGTTCGCACCTCTAGCGCAAACGGATCGCCGGGCGCCACCGTAGCACTTATGACTGAAGAGGACTGCTCAAGCGCAAGGCGACATGACTCACGCAGGGACTCTCTTGTGAGCGTTGGCGTCAGCAATAGTGACTGCCAGGATATGCTCATAGCTAAAGTGGCAAGGGGTGAGATCGCGCACGAATCAAGATTCTGCTCTGACGACCGTGCTCAGTGCCCCGCTTTCGTCAGCGCTTCGGTCGTGAAGAAACTCTTGTCCACCGCGCCCATGTTGATGTACCAGCATTCGCGCTCGGGCGTGTCTGGTCCTGGCAGATAACACGTCGTCGAGACTCCCGACTGCACGTCGATACTCGAGGCGGCGACGATGAACTCACGCTTGAACGGATACACCGCAATCTTGGCGTCGGGCACCGGCCGGTCGCGATACGTATTCAGATAGATCTGCGTTTTCCACAACTCGCCCTTCTGATCGTAGCTATCGACGTACGGATTGAACCATCCCTCGCCGTCAACGTACACGATCGTCTTCGATTGCAGCACGCCCGCGATTCTTTCCGGCCGCGGCGTCACTTCGACCACGTACAGATGGCGCATCTCCCAATCTTCGTTGCATGCGGTCGCGCCGCCGTCAGTCGGGCATGGATGCTCCGGCGAGTTCTGCGCGTGTACAACCGCGAGCATGTTTTTATCGCCGAGATATTTGAAGTTGTACTCCTGCGGCTTGGCGCCAAATCCGCCGGCGTGATCGGCGTCCCAGGTCGAAAGCCCCGGCGATGAACTCAGCATCACTTCGTTCACCCGGCGCACACGCCGCGCTCCTGCCAGGAATGCCCACGTGTCGTCCGCCTTCAGCGCATCCCAGTAGCGATAGAGGATCGCACCGCTGCCGCGATCTTCGGCCGGCGCAAGCGCAGGATACGCCCCGGCGCGCGCCCAGATACCAGTAGTCTTGAAATCCGGATCGGCCGGCAGCGGCTCGACCTCGGTGCGACCGATATCGGAGTAACCCGCCAGATGGCCGACCTCAGTCAACGTCATCAACTGCTGTTGCGCACCAGGATTTTGCTTCGCCACCTGGCATTCGAAAAAGCGCAAATCGTAATCGTCAGTCGCGATCGGCTTGAAGTACTGATTCCACATGATCTTGGTCGCGACATCGGGATCATTGGAATCGAGCAGCGGGAACGGTTGTCCCGCGACGAAACCGATCAGGTCGCGATGGTCGGGCGCGAGGCGCACCTGGCCCGAATATTTTTCAGTCGCATCCTGGTACGGCGGCGGCCACATGACGCGGCTCGGCGCAACGATATTCATCTGCATCCCGCGAGAGACCGCGATGAACGTGCCCGGGCTCACCAGCGCGCGGACCTGCTCCGCGTTCTTGGCGGTGATGGTGTCGCCGGGCTTTACCTCGGCGTCAGCTGGAGTGAGTGAAAATGTCAGCGCGAAAAAAACTGCGGTGAGAGACAGCAAGACCGGGACACAAGGTCCGTTCGGTTTTCTCATATTCTAAAGTATCACTTTAACTCGACCGCCTCACTTTAGTTCGACTGCGATTTGGCGATAGCGTTGCGTTCCGACGTTGACGAGACCCTCGATGCGTACCTCGCCAACCATAGCACGCGGCCCGCCGAAAGCGATTCCTCCCGCGTGCGTTCTTCACCCTCAACCCCTTGGAAATTTTATTCCTGCTCGAAGCATCCGCGATCCGCGCCGCACGCTTGCGCATCGACGGGTCGCCCGTCAGGTCCCACCGGCCGCTGCGTCTTGAGACAGGTGTAGCACGCGGTCGTGTCGTCGGGTTTGAAAATGCGCTCGCCGTCGGGCGTGCGATAATACGCGGTCTTGGTGCGCAGCAGCGCGCAAAATGGCGACGGCATATCAGGCAGCCTCCAGGCCGGCAGTGTGCATGATCGCGCGGCGCACGATCACCTTCGCAATCACCACCTTGTACGCGTTGTCGGACATCGGCTGCGCATCTTTCAACGCGGCGTCGGCCGCGGCGCGAGCGCGCGACTCGTCGAGCGGCCCGGATTTGAGCGCGGCTTCCGCTTCAGGTGATCGCCACGGGATAGGCGCGACCGCGCCCATCACAACGCGTGCATCGCGCACCGTTTTCGCACCTGGCGCGCTGTCGATCACGATCGCGACGCTGACCAGCGGCCAATCGAAGCTCTGCTTCTCGCGCGCCTCCAGATAATGGCTGCGCACGCCAGCGGACGGTGCCGGCACAATCACCTCAGTTATGATCTCGCCCGGCTTGAGCGAATTTTCCCGCTTCGCATCGACTGTCGGCAGCGTGAAAAATTTCTCGAGCTCAACATTGCGCGTGCCGGCCGGACCGACGATCGTCGCACTCGCACGCATCGCGATCAGCGCCGGCGCAAGATTCGACGGATGCACGATGAACGACGGACCGCCGCCGAGAATCGCGTGGTAACGATTCAGGCCGCCGATCGAGTAGCAGGTGTCGCCGCCCTTCTTCAGGCAATTCACGTCGGGATTGCGAAAATACCAGCATCGCGGGCGCTGCAGGATATTTCCGCCGACCGTGCCGAGATTGCGAATCTGCGGCGTCGCCGCCTCGCCGGCCGCCTCGGCGATCGCGGTGAATTTTGCGCGAATCGCAGGATGCTCACTGACTTCGCTCAGCTTCACCGTCGCCCCAAGCCGAAGTTCTCCGGACGGACGCATTTCGATCCCGCCAAGCTCCTTCAGACCTTTCAGATTCACCAGCGCGGCTGGCGATACGATATTTTGCTTCGACAGATCGACGACATCGACGCCGCCCGCAAATGCCACGTTGCCGTCTTCGGCAAGTAACCGCGACGCGCTCGCAACGTCGGCAGGCGTGATCACTTCAAATCGATTCATCGCAACTTCAAATCCTTCACGCGTGCCCCAGCGCTGCCAGCACGCGGTCCGGCGTCATCGGAAGCGAACGCACCGGCACGCCTATCGCGTCGTACACTGCGCATGCGACCGCGGCCGTGCTCGCTACATGCGCCACTTCGCCGAGGCCCATCACGCCGGTGTTCGTGACGCCGTTGGCGACCTCGAAAAACGTCACGTCGATTTGCGGAACGTCGAGCGCGCCGAGCAGTTTGTAGTCGTCCATCGTCGGATTCACCATGATGCCGAGCTGCGGATCCATCCGCCGATCCTCGAACAGCGCGAACCCGATTCCCATCAGGATGCCGCCGTTGACCTGGCTGCGCGCCGTCAGCGGATCGACAATCCGTCCCGCGTCGTGGACCGCGACCACGTGCGTCACGCGCACGATTCCCGTCTCGGTATCGACTTCGACCTCCGCGAATTGGCAACCGGCCTGGTCGGTGCGAAAGCCGTCATAGTTCGGCACGCGCTCGCCCTGCGCGGAAATCGAATCGCCGGGAATTCGCTTACACACGTCGTTAAACGAAATCGCGCGCGTGGGATTGGTGCGCACGCGAATCGTTTGATCGGCAGCCTCGAGGTCGTTGGGCTCTGCGCCAAGCATCGGCGCGGCGATTCGAAACAGCTTGTCCTTGAGATGCGCCGCGGCCTGCCGCACCGCCGGCGAATTCGACGGCGCGCTGAGGCTGCCGCCGCTCGGCACTGAAAATAGAAATCGCGTGTCGCCGATTTCCGACTTCACGCGATCCACCGGCAGCCCGAGTTCCTCCGCCGCGACGATCGCCAGAACCGTGCGCGTGCCGGTGCCGATATCCTGCGTGCCGACGCGGACCTCGACGCTGCCGTTGCGATGCGCGATCACTTGCGCCTCGGGCCCCGACACTCCGACCGCATGCCACTCCGCCGACGCGACGCCGATGCCGCGCTTTATAGGCCCGCTGGACTTGGCCGCCTCGTTTTTCTCAGCCCATCCAAACGCGCGCGCGCCAATATCGTATTCGGCCGCGCGCACCGGGTTGTCACTGTTGCGGCGCCTGAATTCGAGTCGGTCGACCCCGGCCTTGCGCGCCATCTCGTCCATCGCGAGTTCCAGCGCGTAGCATCCCTGCGGCCATCCGGGCGCGCGCATCGGCGACGACGGCCCGGCGTTGGTATAGATGCTACTTTCCTCGACGCGGATATTCGCGCATCGATAGATCGATCCGAACGGACCCGCACTGCCCGCACCGCCGCCGATTCCACCGCTTCCACGCGTCACCAGATCGATCGCAGTCAGCTTGCCGTCGCGATCGACGCCCATCTTGACCTTCTGCTCCGAGTTCGGGCGGTTGCCGGTCGAGCGATGCTCGTCGGCACGCGGCAGCATCACCTTGACCGGCACTCCGGTTGCCTTCGCCAGTCTCGCGGCGACAATCATTTCGGGAGTTGCGCCGAATTTGGATCCGAAGCCGCCGCCGAGGTACTCGCACACGACGCGCACGCTGTCGGGCGGCAGGCTGAAGTACACGGCGAGGTCGTCGCGCACGGAAAAAACGCCCTGGGTCGAGCACCAGACTGTGAGCTGGTCGCCGGCCGGGTTGAAGCTCGCGACTGCGCCGTGGGTTTCGAGGCATACGTGCGTCTGCACCGGCGTAGTGTAGGTCGCCTCGATCGTGCTCGCGGCGATCTCGAGTCCCTTCGCCACGTCGCCGACGCTCGAATGCTTGACTTTGCCGATGTTCGAGCCGCTGCCGAAGACTCGCGGAGCGGAATCTTTGGCAGCGGAATCCATATCGACCACGAAGGGCAACTGTTCGTAGTCAACTTTGATCAACTTGAGCGCGTCAGTTGCGATATCGGAACTGATCGCAGCGACCGCGGCAACTTCCTGGCCGGCAAATCGGATTTCGCGATCGTCGAGCGCAAGCACCGCGCGCACGCCCGCAAGATGCTGCGCCGCTGAAAGATCGATGCCGCGGATTCGCGCGTGCGGCCACGGACTACGGAGGATCGCGCCGTAAAGCATCCCGGGCAATTCGATATCGTAGGTGTACCGCGCGGTGCCGGTCGCTTTGAGCGGGCCATCGACGCGCGGCGCTGGCTTGCCGACGACGGAGAGGCGATCGCCCCACTGCCATGGCGTCGGTTCGTCGTCGGGGATAGTGACGATGACGTCGCGCGTGTTGCCCTGGAATCCGAGATTGAGCGTGACGCGTCGCGACATCAGACGTCCTTGGTTGCGGCTGCCGGCGTGGCGGCTTTGAGAGCGGCTGCGAAGACGTGGGGATAGGTGCCGCATCGGCAGGTATTTCCGGCGGTCGCGTGTTTGATTTCGTCGGTTGTCGCAGCCGGATTTTTTTCGAGCGCCGCTGCGACCGACATCACCATCCCGGGCGTGCAGAAGCCGCATTGCTGCGCGTCCGCTTCGACGAATGCGGCCTGCACTGGATGCATATTCGCCGGAGTGCCGAGGCCTTCGATAGTCGTGACCTGATGACCGCGCGCATCGATCGCCAGCACCATGCACGAGGTCACGGGTTTGCCGTCGAGATGCACAGTGCATGCGCCGCACGCGCCGCGATCGCAGACGAGCTTGGTACCAGTGAGCCCCAGGTGCTCGCGAAGAGCGCGCAGTAGAGTAACGCGCGGCTCAATTTCGAGCGTCGCGGGCTTGCCGTTGATATTCAGTTCGATGGTCGTGGCTTGGGGGCCTAGTTTTTCGACAACACCAGGCGGCAGCGTCTTTTCGTCGGCTGAAGCAGGCCGCACGTGCACCAGGCCTGCCGCGGCGGCGACTGCGCCGGCGCCTTTGATAAAAGATCGACGGCTGATGGCGTTCGGCTTGCGGGGTTTCATTTGGAGGTTGCGGCTGCTGTGTCGCGAGTGGGCTCGGAAGTCATGAAGATTGCAATCGCGAGACCGAACAGAATCATACCGACTGGAAGTGCGAACATTGCGATCTTGATCGAGTAAACCCCCGCCGCCAGAAGCTTGTCAAGAAACTTTCCCGTGTCGTAGCCGAAGCGGTCGATCAGAAATTCATTGGCGGACGCGCCGCTGGTGAATTTGAAGCGGGCGATTTGTGCACCGACGCGGCCGACGATCGGCAGCAACAGAGCGGATACGACCACGGCGGCGATCATCGAGCGGCCCTTCAGTGCGGCGTCATTCACCAGCAGCGCGCCGATTCGAATTCCGATCAACATTCCTAGCGCTGCGGTGGCGCATTCGAGGATTGCGAACTCGTTCGAGTTCCACCACGCACCGAGCGGCGGATTGAGATAGCGCACGCCCATATGCGCGCCGGTTCCGTAGCTCAGGGTGAAGACCACGCCGAGCAGGAGCGCGACGAAGGTGAGGCGTCCCATCCATCGAGGAGTTCGGCGTGGTTTCTTGTTTCGTGGCATCGGTGCGCCTTCAGCGAATCGCGACGATCGCGCCCGAGCCGCGGGTGAGCCCGATCGAGAGATAAACAATCAGCAACACGAGCGCGCCGACGGTCAAACCGATGCGGCGAAAGCGTGCCTGGAGTTCGGCAACTTCCGGACTCGGCCCCGGGGCCCGCCAGATTTGCACGCCGATAGTTCCATACTGATAGAGCGCGAGTCCGATAACGACGACGACGAGGAGCAATTTGATCGCGAGCAATATCGAAACGCCGCCGATGAACAGCACGTTGAGAATTCCGGTCACTACCAGCACCGCGAGCGATGTAAGGACTATCGTGCCGAGGCGGCGAACGATTCGGCGGGACACGCGCAGGCGCGTCGGCGCGTCGAGTTCCGTGGCGAGGACGGGGGTGAGTGCGAAGGTGCTGAAGAGCGATCCGCCGAGCGCGACGATAACGGCGACAATATGAATGAACAGCACCAGGAAGCGGAGAGACAGCATCAAGCACCGCTTGTATCGGACGGAGTCGCATCGGAGCAAGGAGGTATAAATGAGGCGAAATTACATGTTTCCGGTTTGTGTGGATCGATTGGCGCTTCCGGTGAGGGTCTTTCTCGACGAATCAGAATTCCAGCCATTCTGAGAGAAGGGGTTCAGCGTAGTCGGGGTCTGGGGTCCTGGACGACGGTTGGCGCGCTTCCTGCTTATTTACTGGAAAATCTTCATCCTGATTTTACTGGAGGCCCTATGGCTGAACTAACCGAAAAAGTAAAAGACTTCTTCACAAGCGCGAAAATCAATAAGAGCACGCTGATGGACGTCCTGAGCGAATTCCTGGCGGTTGAGATGGGCGGTCAGAAACTCTACGAAAAGGCACTAACCCTGGTTTCCGATTCCGAGGTGAAAACCAAATTCCGCGAGTTTCTTCGGCAGACGATTAAGCATCAGAAGGTCCTGACTGATGTGATCCACCAGTTGGATGGGAACACGCGGACGCAGAGCGCGGGCGCAAAGGTGGCGACCGAGAAGGCGCAGGCGCTGCTGCGAAGCATGGAAGGCAATGGGCTGTCGAAAGACCAGGCCGAGCTGAATGCGATTGAAAACATCGTGCTTGCCGAGACCAAGGATCACGCAGACTGGGAACTGATTGGGAAAATTGCTCGTCAGTCGAATGACGACCGCTTGCGCGAGGTTCTCGGGGCCGCTGCGAGCGAAGTTGAGCAGGAAGAAGACGAGCATCTCAACTGGACGCGGAAAAAGCTCGGTGAGTTGCAGATGGAGGCGCTGACCAAGGGCGCGAGCTCTGAGAAAAAATCGGACAGTCCGAAAGCAAAGGCGCCGATGAAAAGAAGCTCGACGAAACGGACCGGCGGCCGTGCGAATTCGCGAACCAAAGCGGCGTCAAAGAGTAAGAGCAGAGCTCGAGCGGCTCGATAGCCGGTAAGTGACGAAGTTGCCGGTTACGCGAGCGCCGAGACTGATAGCGGTGCGGCGCGATGCCCAATTGTCGTCGAGGACGAGGGTGTAGCCAGCAAAGCGCATCTTGCGGCGCGCCATCGCGAGGAACGATCGCGCCGCCATCGCGAGCGCGACGCCGCGTCCGCGTGCGCGTTCGATGACTCCGATATTGATAAGCGCGCCGCGGGTGCCGCCGCCGCGTTCGGGATCGAGTCGCACGCCGCGGCGCAGACGGGCTAGCGCGGGACTGAGATCAGGCACCGAGAAAACGGCGCCGACACATTGGTTGTCGATCGTCGCGAGCATCGAGAGGTCAGCGACCGGAGTCTCCCACAGCGACGTGAGCATCGGGCGCACTTCTGCGCGCGTCACGGGATTCCAGCCCCAATGGCGATCGAAGGCGGCGTTGGTAACGTCAGTCCACGCGTCGATCGCGGCGAGGAATCCGTACTCGCGCCAGCTTTGAATCGTGACGCCGGCGACGGCCGCAGCCTCGGCCATCCCGCGATAGCGCGCGAGGATTTCGGCCGTGAGCGTCGCGGTGTAATCGACCTGCCCTTTTTCGGTGACGAAGCCCGCCTCTTTGAAGTAGCGATGGTATGACGCAGGATTTCCGCGCAGCAGGAACGATGGCAACGCATCGTAGTTGTCGATCGCGTATGGATAGTCGAGAAACGCCGCGAAGCCGGTGCGCACCGCGCGCATCCCACGCTCGTGGAGCAATTGCACGGCCTCGGCGAGCATCGCAGCGACTGCGACGTCCTCGCCCTCGAGCGCCTCGAACTGAATCAGCTGGCCGAGTTGCTCATTCCAATGTTCGATGTAGCGACGGTTGATAACTGCACTGACACGTGCAACGAGACGTCCGGCGCGGCGGGCGCAGAAAGGAGTGACTTCGAGATGCGACGAGAGCAGGCTGCGGCGCGATAGAAGATCGATCTCGTTCTGGACGTCGGGCGGCCACCACGCGTCGCGGTTGCCGTAAACCTGGAATGGGAGGCGCGCGAACTCCTCGAGCTGTTCGCGGCTGGTGGGCCGTTCGATGGTGATACTGTCGGCGGTGGTTTTGGGGTTGGCTGCCATGAGTTGAAGCGGCTCGGGTGCTCAACGTTTCTTATAGCTGGGGCTGGGGAAAAGATCATCTTGAATAAGTGCGCTTACCCAGGGGGACATTCAGACGGAGCAGAATCTTGAATCGCGCGCGAAAGAGCGTGCTGAAAAAGGACCCTCACCTTCGATCCTCTCCCTTTCAGGGAGAGGGGAAGAGCGGCGGGAAGGAGACCGGGTTATGGAAAGACGGGGGTCAGCAGATTGTTGGAAAGCCAGCGGGATAGGAGTTGGTTCATTTTAGTTATGGGATCTTGATCAGCGGCTGTCCTGGCTACTATGTCGCAGATTTCTGTGAAGGTTGCAGTGTGCGCGGCTGCTTCGAGGGCGGTTGCTTCTGTGGGGTCCAGGTCGCGGTGAGCGACGCGGGCGTTGGCGCGCCATATCAGGACTTTGGTTGTGGCTTGGTTTGGAGGATTCCAGGGGCGGTGCTCCTCGACCGCGCGCAACAGGTCTGACACTTGCCAATCTAGCGTTAGGATTTGCGCTGAGGGATGGAGCTTCAGTTTCATTGCGGGCCAGTCTTCGGCCGCGACTGCACGGAGGGCATCGGGATCGAGCGCGGGGGCGTCGGGACCGAGGAAGACTTCGACGGTGGCGCGTTCGAGTTTCGCGAGGTCCGCGGCGAACGGTGCCTCCTTGCGGAGCGGGTGATCGTGCAGGTACTCGGCGAGGTGACTTCCACTATCAGTGATTGACGGGTCGGTAGGCGGATGTTCCAGCAAGTAGCCGGTGACGAGGTTGTGAAAGTTATCGTCGCCAAGGACTGCCAGCGTCGCGGGGAAATCCTCTTTGAGCGCGTCGAGGATGCGGTAGAAATACATGTTCGCGTATATATCGACGCGACCTTCCGACGACAGACGATCATCGCCGAGCACGATCGCGTCGAGCCCGCTCGCGCCCAGATCGCGCTCGGCTGCGAGGCCCTCGGCGACTCCGCTAGGGGCGGTGATCAGCCGATAGAGCAGGCTTTGCAGGTTTTTCAAATTTGTTGGCATTAAAAATCGTGCGTGCGCGATCTGCAGCGTCAGCCAGCTGCGCGAACTCCGGCATATTGTCGTCCCACTCCACCAGCGCCGACACCGCGCCGAAACGACGCGCCGCGCGTTCATAGAGCGCCCACACTTCGTCGCGCACCGGATGGTCGTGAGTATCAAGCAAGTAGGTGCCGTGATCGCTGTGGCCGGCGAGATGGTATTGCACGACGCGCTCCGCAGGAACCGCGTCGATATAGTTGTTGGCGTCGAATTTGTGATTGAACGCGCTCACGAAGATATTGTTGATGTCGAGCAGGATTCCGCAATCGGCTTCGTTCGCGATCGCCGAAATGAATTCCCACTCGGGCATCGTCGAGTCCGCGAACGCCATGTAGCTCGAGACGTTTTCGATCAATATCGGGCACTCGAGAATGTCCTGCACATCGCGGATGCGCGCGACGACGTGGCCGATAGCCTCCTCGGTGTATGGCAATGGGAGCAGGTCGTGAAGATTACGGCCGCCGACTCCAGTCCAGCACAGGTGATCCGAGATCCATGCGGGATCGAATCGGCGCGCGAGGTCGCGCAGTTGCCGGAGGTAGCCGCGATTCAGCGGGTCGGTCGATCCTATCGACATCGACACGCCATGCATCACGATCGGATAGTCCGCGCGCACACCTTCGAGCACTTCGAGCGGGCGACCACCTGCGACCATGAAATTTTCCGAGACCACCTCGAACCAATCGACCTTGGGACGAGTCTCGAGGACGTAGCTGTAGTGCTGACGCCGCAGGCCGACGCCATAACCGAGCATCGGAAAGTCGGAACGCTTCATGTTTGCAGTCGCGGTTAGTCGCTCTTCGGAGCGGTCTCCGGTTTGCCGCCCGCCGCGAGGCATTCCTTGGCCGTCGGCGTCATCACGTAGCCTTTGCCCTTGCACGCGTTGGCGCCCTTGCAGCTGCTCTCCGCGCTCTGGCAGAGGCTTTGACCCTTACACGCATTGCCGCCGACGCATTTGACCTGCGACGCCTGTGCACTCGAGTCGGTGGTGTCAGCCGCGTACACATTGTTGCCCGCAAAGACCAGCGCGACCGCCGTCGCCAACATCGCGCCTGTAAGTTTCGCTTTCGTCATTGTCGCTATCTCCTGACTGTCGTGTTGTGTGCCGAAAGTACTACAGCTTCGGGCTCCGAGTCTAAACCTTCTGGCCCGCCTATCGGTTCCATCGATCATAATACGGAGAACGGAGCGGACTGGATGCGCGAACTAATGATCGATCGCAAAATATCCAGCGCCAGCGGGAACATTTCGGGCCTATGCAAGATTTTAAAGGTGGGGGATGCTATGTTGTTAAAATTGGCATATGGCGGACAAGAGCGGCACCGGCGTGGATCGGCGCAAGCGATTCGAAGACGAGGCTTTGCCTCATCTCGACGCGCTGTACACGATGGCGATTCGGCTCGCGCGCAATCCCGACGACGCCAACGATTTGCTGCAGGAAACGGTGCTGCGTGCGTACCGCTTCTTTCATCAATTCGAGAGCGGAACGAATTGTCGCGCGTGGATGCTGACAATCCTGTTCAACAATTTTCGCAACGGCTATCGCAAATCGTCCCGCGAGCAGCCCGCATCGTCGCCAGAGGAGTTCGAGCGCAAGGTCGAGAACGAAAGCCTGCGCACCGACCCGGTTGGCTCGAATCCAGAGGCGATGCTCTCCTTGCAAGGGATGGAGGGTGAGGTCGAGACGGCGTTGGCGAGCTTGCCGGGCGAGTTTCGCGAGGCGATCCTGCTGGTGGACGTCGAGGAACTCAGCTACCAGGAGGTTTCAGGGGTTCTGAACGTACCGATCGGTACGATTAAATCGCGAGTGTCACGAGGACGCGCGTTGCTGCGCGATACGTTGACGAACTTTGCCAAGGAACGAGGAATAATACGGTCTTGACTCCCAAGTAGAATGCCGGTTGGAGTGTAGCAAGCCGCAAACCATAAAGTGGATTGTAAGACCTACATAGATAAGTACCTGTCGGCGCATGTTGACGGGGAGTTAAGCGCCGAGGAGTTGCGCGAGGCCGAGGAGCACCTTGCGGGATGCGTCAATTGTCGCGCGCGCTTCGCCGAAGAACGCGCAGTCAAAACGCTGTTGCGCGAGCGTGCCGAGATGCGACGGACGCCACCGATGGTTCGCGGATCGATCCTTGCGGCGCTCGACGCGATCGATTCGGATGACGCCAAACAGGTCGCGGGCCGCGGGCAGGATCGCTCGGCCAGTGCGGATCGCGGGGGTTTCCTTTCGATGCGTCGCGCGCGGGTGTGGGCGCCGATTGCTATTGCTGCGGTCGCGGTGTTTGCGTTCGTGATACTCCATGGCGGTCGCGGCACGACACCCGCGCAGGCAATCCCGCCGTTCGACCTGGCTATTAACAACTACGCGCAGTTCGTCGAGCATTTCGAACCCAATCTGAAGGCCAGCACGCCCGCCGATTTATCGGATACTTACATGGAACATCAATTGCCGGGATTTGTCTGGGACTTCCGGCAGCGTGGTTACAAGATGGTCGGCGCGAGGCTGGATCGCATGCCCGATGGCAGCCCGGTCGCATACACGTTTTATCGCGGCGACTCGGGAACCATCCTATGCACCTACATGAAGTCGCACGGGCTACGGCCACCGCCGGGCGAGGCGCAGGATCTGGGCGTCGACACTAGCGCCTACGGCGGCGAGCATCACTACTACCAGTACAAGGGCTACAGCGTGTGCCTGAGCTACCCGCGTACCGGATGCATTTGCATACTGGTCTCGCAGCACCCGATGAAGCAGTTCGTCCAGGACGTCGTCAACTCAACGCCCTGACCCTCTTAGTACTAAGGTGCAGGGGTTACCCCTGCCCAGGGAAGCGTGAAACCCAGGAGGGGTTTCACATTAGATAAAGTTCCTACCTTCGATCTGCCTTCAGCCCCTCTTCATTGGCGAGAAACAAATGCAGCTGCGCCGGCGTAGTGTCGCGCGGAATCTCGACCGGATAATTCCCTGTAAAGCACGCGTCGCAAAATCCCTCGCGGCTCTCGCCGTTGAACGAGTACAACCCGTCCCAACTGAGGAATGCGAGCGTGTCGGCGGTAATGTATTTGCGGATCTCTTCGATCGAATGCGACGACGCGAGCAGCTCCTCGCGGGTCGGTGTGTCGATACCGTAGAAGCACGAATGGGTGGTCGGCGGAGCCGCGATCCGCATGTGGACCTCGCGCGCGCCCGCCTGTCGCAGCATCGGGATCACCTTGCTGAGCGTGGTGCCGCGCACCAGCGAGTCTTCGATCAGCACGATTCGCTTGCCGCGCAGTAGTTCCGCGACAGGATTGAATTTGATCTTCACGCCAAAATGGCGAATCGAAGAGCGCGGCTCGATAAACGTGCGGCCGATATAGTGGCTGCGCACCAGGCCCATTTCGAACGGGATCCCCGACTCCTCAGCGTAGCCGAGCGCGGCGGGCGTGCCCGAATCGGGCACCGGCACCACGATATCCGCGATGGCCGGGGCTTCGCGCGCGAGCGCCCGCCCCTGCTCTTTGCGGACCTGGTACACGTTGCGGCCGTAAACCTGGCTGTCAGGCCTCGAGAAATAAACGTACTCGAAGATACATCGCTTGGTCGGCGCATGCGCAAACGGGTTGAGCGAGCGCAGTCCGCTTTCATCAACGACGATCATCTCGCCAGGATTGATCTCGCGAACATACTCGGCGCGCACCAGGTCGAGCGCACAAGTTTCCGACGCCACGATCGTCGCGCCGTTGAGATTGCCCAGCACCAGCGGACGGAAGCCCTGGGGATCGCGCACGGCGATCATCGAATCTTCGGTCAGCACCACCAGCGAATACGCGCCGCGCACCTGCGACAGCGCCTCGGCGACTCGCTCGGGCAGTGTGGGTGCGCGCGACGCCGCAATCAGATGAATCATCACTTCGCTGTCCGAGGACGACTGGAAGATCGAGCCAGTGGACTCGAGGCGTTCACGCAACTCCTTGAAATTTACGATATTACCGTTGTGCGCGAGTGCGAGTCCGCCGCGCGCATACTCGACCACCAGCGGCTGGCAGTTGCCGATAGTCGTCGAGCCGGTCGTCGAGTATCGGTTGTGCCCAATCGCGCTGGTGCCCTCGAGCTTCTCGATGATCGAATTGTTGAAAATGTCGGCGACCAGGCCCATCCCGCGATGGGAAATCAGGGACCTGCCGTTAGACGAGACGATTCCCGCGGATTCCTGCCCGCGATGCTGCTGCGCATAGAGCCCTAAGTACGCGAGGTTGGCGGCCTCGGGATGGCGGTACACGCCGAACACGCCGCACTCTTCGTGGAAAACGTCGAGCGGCGATTCTTCGACTGCTTCGATGGCAAGGACCGAATCTTCTTCAGTCACCGCTTCTTAGCCTCCTCGGAATCGCGTCTTCGTAAATTCGCTGCAACTCGGAAACTTCTTCGTCGATTACTCGGCCAATTTTGAGCCGCGGATTCGAAGTCACACGTCCGACAATCGCAAACTCCAGTCCTCGATCCACAAATAATTTCTCGACGATTGCCACGTCACCCGGCGCAATCGACAAAATCACCGTCGATGCGCCCTCGCCAAAAAAATCATCCGCGTCAGCGCTTCCAGCCCGCCCAAGTTCAACTTCGGCACCCAGAATCGCCCGCGGATTGAAACAGGCTTCAGCTATCGCGACCGCAAGCCCGCCCTCGGCGATATCGTGAGCCGATCTTATCAGCCCCCGTTCACACCCTTCAACCAGCCCGTCCACCAGAGCCGCTTCGCGCGCGAGATCGATAGCAGTAAGCTGGCCCCCGTCGATTCCGAACAGCGCCGCATACTCGCTCGCCGCCAGCGAGGGCCTCGACGTGCGCACGATCGCGATTGCGTCACCGGGATTCTTGAAAAACTGCGTGACGTGGCGCGCGACGTCGGACATCACGCCCAGCACCGCGATCGTCGGCGTCGGCGGTATCGCGTGGCCTTCGGTCTCGTTATAAAAACTCACGTTGCCACTGACCACCGGCGCACCGAACGCGAGCGACGCATCGCGCAGCCCGTCCACGCCGCGGATAAACTGCCACATCACCTCGGGCCGTTCCGGATTGCCGTAGTTGAGGCAGTTCGTGATTCCGACTGGACGCGCACCGGCGCACGCGACATTGCGCGCTGCCTCGCAGACAACACCGACCGCGCCGAGATACGGATCGAGCGCGCACGCGCGCGGATTCGAATCGACCTTCAGCGCTATCGCGCGCCGCGAATTCTTGATTCGAATCACCGCCGCGTCGCTGCCCGGTCCAAGCACCGTATTGCTCTGCACGATCGAGTCGTACTGCCGATAAACCCACTTCTTCGACGCAACATTGGGACTGTCGAGCAGCGCCCGTAGCGCTTTGGAAGTCTCAGGATGCTTAATGGCCGAAGTTTTAGCGGATGGCTGAATCTTTGGAGGCGTCGCCGGACGATCGTACAACGGCGCGTCATCAGCCAATGCGCCGATTGGAATATCCGCGACCACCTGGCCGTGCCATCGCGCGCGCCATCGCTGGTCGTCGGTGATACGTCCGATCACGACCGCGTGCAAATCCCACTTTTCGAACACCGCCTGCAATTCCGCCTCGCGCCCGCGCTCGGCGACGATCAGCATCCGCTCCTGCGATTCCGAAAGCAGAATTTCGTACGGTGTCAGATTCGCTTCCCGCAGCGGCACTTGGTCGAGGTCGAGCTCGATTCCGAGTCCGCCATGCGACGGCATTTCGCTCGAAGATGACGTGAGTCCCGCCGCGCCCATGTCCTGGATCGCGACGATAGCTCCGGTCTTGCCCGCTTCGAGACACGCCTCGATCAACAATTTCTCGGTGAACGGATCCCCGACCTGCACCGCCGGCCGCTTGGCTTCACTTTCCTTATCGAACTCCGCCGACGCCATCGACGCGCCGTGAATCCCATCGCGACCAGTTGCAGAGCCAACGTAAAGCACCGGGTTGCCGACGCCACGCGCTTTCGCGCTCATCATCTCGTCCTTTCGCACCAGCCCGAGGCAGAACGCATTGACGAGAATATTCGCGTTGTACGCGGCGTCGAACATCACTTCACCCGCGACCGTCGGCACGCCGACACAATTGCCGTAACCGCCGATCCCGCCGACCACGCCGCCGAGCAGGTACCGCGTGCGCGGATGGTCGAACGATCCGAACTTGAGTGAGTTCATGCTCGCGACTGGCCGCGCGCCCATCGTGAAGATGTCACGCAGGATTCCGCCGACGCCAGTCGCTGCGCCCTGGTACGGCTCGACGAACGACGGATGGTTGTGGCTTTCGATTTTGAAGACCGCCGCCCAGCCGTCGCCGACGTCGATCGCACCGGCGTTCTCGCCCGGCCCCTGCACCACCAGCTCACTCTTCGACGGCAGCTTTCTCAGGTGGATGCGCGACGATTTGTATGAGCAATGCTCCGACCACATCACCGAGAAAACGCCTAGTTCGGTGTAGGTCGGCGTCCGTCCGATGATTTCCTGAATTTTGCGATACTCGTCGGCCGCCAGTCCGAACGCGCGCGCCTGCTCGAGATCGGCTTTCGGCTCGCCCGCCAGCGAAACCGGATGCTCGCTCATCGCGCGCTCCCGGCAATCGACTGAAATATTTTTAGTCCGTCGTCACCGCCGAGCATCGGCTCAACCGCATGCTCCGGATGCGGCATCAAACCAAACACATTGAAGCGCTCATTGGCGACGCCCGCGATCGCGCGCATCGATCCGTTGGGATTCGACGCGTCGCTCTCGTGCCCGTCCGCATCGACATAGCGCAGGATGACCTGCCCGCGCTCTTCCATCTGGCGCAGCTCATCTTCCGGCGCGACGTACAATCCTTCGCCGTGCTTGATCGGCAGCCGCAGCACGTCGCCCTGCTTGGTCGCCCGCGTGAACGGCGTGCTCGCATTCTCGACCCGAAGGAACACTCGCTCGCATACGAATGAGAGCGAGCGGTTGCGCGTCAGCGCGCCGGGCAGCAGATGCGCCTCGCATAGAATCTGGAAGCCATTGCAAGTGCCAATCACGAGGCCGCCGTCGGCGGCGAACTTCGCGACGCTCTTCATGATCGGCGAGAAGCGCGCGATTGCTCCCGTGCGCAGGTAGTCGCCGTAGCTGAAGCCGCCCGGCAACAGCACGCATTCGACGCCGCCGAGCGATTCGTCCTTGTGCCACAGGATTCGCGCAGTCTGACCCATCACGTCCGCGAGCGCATGCAGCGCGTCGCCGTCGTCGAGCGAGCCGGGGAATCGCACGACGCCCCACTTCATTCGCCGTCCACCTCGAAGCGGTAATCTTCGATCACGGGATTGGCGAGCAGCGCCTCGCACATTTTTTTTGCTTCGTCGCGCGCTTCGGATGCGGTGCGCGCCTCGATTTCCAGCGTGATGTATTTGCCGACTTTGACGCTCGAGACGTTTTTGAAGCCGAGACTCTGAAGCGAACTTTCAACCGCGCGCCCTTGCGGGTCGAGGATCCCCTTTCGGGGCGTCACGAACACTCTTACTTGCAACTCAAATCCTCGCCGCAGATTCGCGCTTTGTTCTCCTGAACTAAAAATGTTTCACGTGAAACATTCGGGCTTAAACCCCAGCAACGGAGTGGTTTTTCGACCACAACTTCGCCCAAACGAGATTTTCGCACTCTCAGGTTTCCACTCGCCGCAGCATCTCGTGATACGCCTCTTCGACGCCGCCCAAATCGCGCCGGAACCGATCCTTGTCGAGCTTCTGCCGCGTCGCCTTATCCCAGAAACGGCAAGTGTCGGGACAGATCTCATCGCCCAACAGAACTTCTCCGTGATGCCGTCCGAACTCAAGCTTGAAATCGACGAGTATGACGCCGCGCTCGTCCAGAAATCTTTTCAGTATCGAATTCACTTTCAGCGCCATCTCGTCAACTTGCTTGAGTTCCGCGGCGGTCGCCCATCCAAACGCGATCGCATGCTCGCCGATGATCAGCGGATCGTCGAGCGCGTCGGACTTGTAGTAGTACTCGACAATCGGATGCGGCAATGGTTCGCCTTCGGTACGGCCGAGCCGTTTCGCCATCGAGCCCGCGACGATATTCCGCACGACCGTCTCGACCGGAATGATATCGAGCCGCTTGCACAGCATCTCGCGATCGTTGAGACGGCGGACAAAGTGCGTCTTCACGCCGTTCTTCTCGAGCAGGTTGAAGAACAACTCCGACATGCGGTTGTTCATCACGCCCTTGTCCTCGATGGTGTCCTTCTTCTTGCCGTTGAAGGCGGTCGCGTCGTCTTTGAAGTATGCGATGACGAGGTCGGGGTCGGACGTGGAGTAAAGTTTCTTCGCCTTGCCCTCGTAAAACATTTCGAGTTTTTGCGGAGTTGTTTCCACGATTCGTTCTCCCTTAACGGTTATTTCGAATTAGCTTAATCTAATCATCATACCGACTGGGCGCCTCATCACAACGAAGCCGGCGCCAGTTGTCCACAAACCCCGGTCGCGGGCGTGTGGATACGACCTCAGCGCTTGGCCGCGCGCACCTTTTTCGCCAGCGCCAGGTCCGTCTTCGCGGGCGGCGCGAACTGCTCGACCAGCTTCGCCGCCAGTCCCACGTAACTTCGCGGATTCAACTCGCGCAGCGCACGCTTCGCGCCGTCGTCAAGTGGCAGCGTCGTGATGAATTCTTCGATCACGCGTCGATCGATCCGCCGGCCGCGCGTCAGTTCCTTGAGCGTCTCGTACGGTTGCGGCATCCCGTGGCGCCGCATCAGAGTCTGAATCGCCTCGGCGACGACCTCCCACGCCTGCTCGGCTTCGAGGTCCTCGGCAACGCGCGATTCGTTCACCTCGACACGCGCGAGTCCGCGCTCCAACGACGCGAGCGCGACCACCAGATGCCCGAACGCCGTGCCCATCGCGCGGATCGCGGTGCTGTCGGTCAAATCGCGCTGCCATCGCGAGACCGGCAGCTTCGCCGCGAGGTGATCGAACAGCGCGTTGGCGATTCCAAGATTGCCCTCGCAGTTCTCGAAGTCGATCGGATTCACCTTGTGCGGCATCACCGACGATCCGGTCTCGCCGGCGACCGCCTTCTGCGCGAAGTAGCCGATCGAGATGTAGCTCCACATGTCGCGGCAGAAGCCGAGCAGGATGGTGTCGATGCGCATCAGGATCGCGAACAGCTCGGCGATAAAATCGTGGCTTTCGATCTGCGTGGTCATCGGATTCCAGGTCAGGCCGAGGCGCTCGACGAAATTTTGCGAGTGCGCGATCCAATCGACCTCGGGATGCGCGAAATGATGCGCGTTGAAATTCCCGACCGCGCCGTTGAGCTTGCCGAGAAATTCCTGATGGCGAAGTTGCGAGAGCTGGCGCGCGATGCGCGTCGCAAATATCGCCATCTCCTTGCCAACCGTGGTCGGAGACGCTTCCTGGCCGTGCGTCCGCGCCATCATCGGATGCGACTTGTAGCGATGCGCCAGCTTGACGATCGGCGCATTGGCCGCTTCGAGCCGCGCAATGAGATCGTTCGCGACGAACTCTTTCAGGATGAGCGCGTAGGCGAGATTGTTGATGTCCTCGGAGGTGCATGCGAAATGCACCATCTCGATCGGCAGCGCGGGATCGATCGCGGCGACGCGCTCTTTGACAAAATACTCGACCGCTTTGACGTCGTGATTGGTGGTCGCCTCGAGTTCCTTCACGCGGCGCGCATCGTCGAGGGTGAAGTCGTCGAAAACGGCGCGGAGCTTCTTCGCAGTCGCAGCGGGGATCGGTTTAAGTGCGCTTATCCCGGGATGTCCGGCGAGCGACAGGTACCATTCGATTTCGACGCGCACGCGGTAGCGAATCAGGGCGAATTCGCTGAAGTACAACTCCAAGCTGCGGGTGCGCGCGCGGTAGCGGCCGTCTATAGGCGTCACCGCGGTCAATGCCGCGTCGGTCTCGGTTAGTTTGTCTTTCACGCTGCGTTGATAGATCTAAATTACGCGACGACGCGCGTGCAATCGAGAGGGTCCGTCTTCCTCTCAGCGGCCGGTGTGTCCGAAGCCGCCGGGTCCGCGCGAAGTTGGCGCGAGTTCATCGACCTCGATAATCTCGGCGCGAATAACGGGCGCGATGATGAGTTGGGCGATTCGATCGCCGGGTTTAATCACGATCGGCAGCTCGCCCAAATTCACAAGTAATACTTTAACTTCTCCGCGATAGTCCGCGTCGATGGTTCCAGGCGAATTGATGAGCGCGAGGCCCTCTTTCAGCGCGCGGCCGCTGCGCGGCCGCACTTGCCCTTCGTAGCCGACCGGAATCTCGACCGCGATTCCCGTAGGAACGGCGCGGCGTTCGCGCGGCGCCATCTCGATCGGCGCAGCGATGTCGGCCATCAGATCGATTCCTGCTGCGTGCTCGCTCTGATAGGCGGGTAGCGGCAGCGTGCTTTTGCGGATACGTGCAATTTTCAAGGTTGGCATCGTTGCAATCTCGTATGGCGAATTGTCCGCGCGATGGCAAGCGCTCTGGTGTTGTGAACGATCCTCGGCACACCCTTCCCTGAGGGAAGGGGAACAATCGAGCGAAGAGATGGTAGATGCGCTCGCACTCGGCCCTAGCAAACGAAGGGTCTGAAGTAGTGTCGCTGGCTGTTGACAGAAAAATAATTCTGAGCCGAGTGGCTGCGGAGCAATTAGAATTGCAAATCAAGAGGGGGTCGGCATTGCGAGTGGCGCGCGCTGGCTGTTAGCGAAGATCGTTGGAGGCGCAGATGATGGCGAGCGCGATTTCGAACGATCCTTATTTGTCGAAAGGGTTTGAGCCGATTCGGATGGAATGCGACCGCGCGCATTTGACGATCGAGGGAGAAGTCCCGGCGGACCTCAACGGTGCCTTTTATCGTATCGGACCGAGTCCACAGTTTGCGCCGCGTGGCAGCTACAACCCGCTGATGGGCGACGGAATGGTGCATGCGTTTCGCGTGCACGCGGGCAACGTGTCTTATCGAAATCGTTGGGTGCGCACGCGGCAGTGGACGCTCGAGCATGCGGCCGGGCGAGCACTGTTCGGCACTTCGGGCATCCCCGCGGATTCGGATGCGAGCGTCGCCGACATGCAAACCGATGGCGTCGCGAATACAAACATCATCTGGCATGCGAACAAACTGTTGGCACTCGAAGAAGGCCATGGGCCGATTGAGCTGGATCCGGTGTCGCTCGAAACGATCGGCCGCTGGTCCTTCAACGACAAGCTGCCGCGCAACATGACGGCGCATCCGAAGATCGATCCTGATTCAGCTGAGATGATTCTCTTTGCGAATTTTCCGACCGGGCGCGTTACCGGCGATATCGAGTTCTACTCTGCGAACGCGTCTGGCGAGCTGGTTCGATCACAGATGATCCACGGGCCGTTCCCGGCACTGGTACATGATTTTGCGGTGACGAAAGATTTTGTCGTCGTCGCGATGTGTCCGGTGACCGTGTCGATTAAGCGGGCGATGGCCGGTGCGCCGTTGATCGCGTGGCAGCCGGAGAAAGGCACGCACGTCGGAATCATGCCGCGAAACAGCGGCGTCGAGAGCATTCGATGGTTCGAGGGCGACGCGTGCATGGTGTGGCATTTGATGAATGCGTTCAACGACGGCGACCGGATTGTCGCGGACGTGTGCCAGCAGGAGGTCCCGCTGTTTCCGTTGGCGGATGGATCGTTAACTGACCATCGTCGCGCAACGCAGTATCTGACGCGTTGGGATTTCGATTGGTCGAAGCCCGGGAGATTCAATGTCGAGAGACTGAGCGACGAGCGGTGTGAGTATCCGCGCATCGATGAACGACGGGTCGGTCTTAATTATCGGCACGGTTATGTCGCGTGCATCGGCGGGCCGGGCAGCGACGACATCTTTCATCGGGGCATCGGACATTTCGATCACGAGGCCCGGCAGATGCGCGTCTATGCGGCGGGTCCGCGCTTTGCAGTGGCGGAGCCGGTGTTCGTGCCTAGATCGAAAGGCTCAAGAGAAGGCGAAGGATATTTGCTGACTAATATTTTCGATGAAGATCGGAACGCGAGCCATCTCGCGATATTTGATGCGGAGCGGATTGAGAATGGGCCGATTGCGCGGGCGCATTTGGATCATCGCGTGCCAGTGGGATTTCATGGATGTTGGCGGGCTTCGTGAACGATGCGCGGCAACCTAACCCCTAACCCCTTCCCATGGTGGGAAGGGGAACCGGATTCCGAGAGGTAAGAGTTATGCGAGGGGGGCGAAGACTTCTCTTGTGATTTTTCGGCCTTTCAGGTCGCCTAGCAGGACCATCGCGAGTTTGTCGGGTTGGAACCAACTCGATGCCAGCTCGACGATGTTGTCGTTGGTTACGGCTTCGATTCCTGCTGAGAGTTCATCCAGGGGAACGTCACGGCGGAAGTAGATTTCGTTGCGCGCGAGTCGGTTCATGCGGCTGTCGGTCGATTCCATTCCGAGCAGCATGTTGCCCTGGAGTTGGCTTTTGGCGCGCGCCAGTTCGGCGGGCTCGAGGCCGTTGAGCTCGACCTTGCGCAGCTCGGCAATCGTTACTTCGAGGACTTCGTCCACCCATTCGGGGTTGGTGCCGGCGTAAACGCCGAAGTAGCCGGAGTCGATGAACGACGAGATGAACGAGTAGATGCTGTAGACGCGGCCGCGTTTTTCGCGGACTTCCTGGAACAGGCGCGACGACATCCCGCCGCCGAGCGCCGTGTTGAGCACGTAGGCGGCGTAGCGGAGCCGATGCGACTGGCTGATGCCGGGGCCTCCGATGCAGATATGCGCTTGCTCGAGTTTCTTCTCGCGAGTCAGCACGAGCGGATGGTCGATTGGTGGCGAGATTTTTTCGACTTTGCCGTCGCCCGCGACGCCGCCGAACAGCCCGGCGCATTTCGCGGTGAGCCGTTCGTGCTCGACCTGGCCGGCGGCGGCGATGAAGACGCGGCTGGAGCGGTAGCGCGCCGCCATGAACGAGGTCAGCAACTCGCGATCGATTTTATTAACCGTCGCGACGGAGCCGAAAATCGGCAGCGCTAGCGGATGGCCTTTCCAGAACTCTTCGTTGAACAAGTCGTGGATGAAATCGTCGGGAGTATCCTCGGCTTGCGAGATTTCCTGCAGGACAACCTGGCGCTCGCGTTCTATCTCGGCGGGATCGAAAACCGAGTCGAGGAAAATATCCGCGAGCACCTCAGTCGCCATCTCGAGGTCTTTGCCGAGCACCTTGGCGTAGTAGCAGGTGTATTCCTTGCCGGTGAATGCGTTGAGCACGCCGCCGACCGCGTCGAAGGCCTCGGCAATTTGCGCGGCGGTGCGCTTCTTGGTGCCCTTGAAAAGCAGATGCTCGATAAAATGCGAGGTGCCGTTTTCGGCCGGCTCCTCATAGCGCGATCCGTTTTCGACCCAAATGCCAATCGACGAGGAAACGACTTGCGGCATCGCCTCGGTGAGAATGCGCACGCCGTTTCCGATAACACTCTTTTGAATCATTCGCCGATTAATTTCCCTTGTTGGGTTCCTGTTCAGCTTCGCGCATCGAGAGGCGGATTTTGCCGCTGCGATCGACGTCGAGCACTTTCACTTTGATCTCGTCGCCTTCGTGCAGCACGTCTTCGACCCGGCGGATTCGCTCGTTCGAGATTTGCGAGATGTGCAATAGGCCGTCGGTGCCGGGCATTATCTCGACGAAGGCGCCGAACTCGACGATCTTGCGGACTACGCCGTCGTAGATTTTGCCGACTTCCGGCTCGGCGGTGATCGCCTGGATCATGCTGATCGCTTTTTCCATCGCGGTCCCGTCCGCCGACGCGATCAGCACGGTGCCGTCGTCCTCGATATCTATTTTGCAGCCGGTCTGCTCGACCAGGCCGCGGATGACTTTGCCGCCCGGGCCGATCACTTCGCGAATCTTGTCGGGCTTGATGTGCAGCGTGACGATTCGCGGCGCGTAGCTGGAGACGTCCTTGCGCGGCGTGGGCAGCGCTTTTTCCATTATGCCGAGAATGTGCAAACGCGCGTCGCGCGCCTGATGCAACGCCTGGCGCATGATGTCCTTCGACACGCCGCCGGCCTTGTTGTCCATCTGGATCGCGGTGACGCCCGCCTTGGTGCCCGCGACCTTGAAATCCATATCGCCGAGATGGTCCTCGTCGCCCAGTATGTCGGTGAGCACGCGGACCTTGTCGCCCTCTTTCACCAGGCCCATCGCGATGCCTGCGACCGGGAACTTGGTCGGAACGCCCGCGTCCATCAGCGCGAGGCTGCCGCCGCAAACCGTGGCCATCGAGGAGCTGCCGTTGGATTCGAGCACGTCCGAGACGACGCGAATCGTGTACGGAAAGTCCGCATCGTCGGGCAGTATCGGAGAGAGCGCGCGTTCGGCGAGAGCGCCATGGCCAATCTCGCGCCGCGACGGTGCACGCAGAAATTTCACTTCGCCAGTCGAGAATGGCGGGAAGTTATAATGAAGCAGGAATTTCTTGAAACGCTCACCAAGCAGCGCATCGATCTTTTGCTCATCTGAGGAAGTGCCGAGCGTGACGGTCGCGAGCGCCTGGGTCTCGCCGCGGGTGAAGACCGCCGAGCCGTGGACGCGCGGAAGAACCTGCACGTCGGCGCTGACCTGACGGATGTCGGTGGATTTGCGATCGTCGATCCGCTTGTCGTCGTCGAGAATAGCCATCCGCACGCGCGTGCGCACGAGGTAGTCGCAGGCGTCGACAATTTCTTTCGAGCGCTCTGGAAATTTCTCGGCGAGCTCGGCCACGACCTTGTCGCTGACCGCGTACACCGCGGCGGCGCGCTCTTTCTTGCCCTTGGTGGCCAGCGCTTTTTCGATACTGTCGCCTATGCTCTTTTCGACCGCTTTCAACAGCGCCGCGTCGCGCTCCTTGACGGCGAACTCGCGCTTGGGCTTGCCCGCGCGGCGTTGCAGCTCTTCCTGCATCGCGAATATCGGCTGCATCGCCTCATGCGCCGCGAACAGCGCTTCGAGGATCACCTCTTCATCGACGATTTGCGCGCCGCCTTCGAGCATCATGATCGATTCGGGACTCGCCGCGACGACCAGCGATACGTCGCTGCCTTCGAGTTCGGTGTGAGTCGGATTGACGACAATTTTGCCGTCCACCCGGCCCATCCGCACCGACGCGACGGGACCTTTGTGCGGGATGTCGGAGACCAGCAGCGCGGCCGATGCCGCGATCAGCGAGAGCATGTCGGGATCGTTATCGCGATCGGCAGACAGCACGGTCGTGATAATCTGGGTCTCGCGATCGTAGCCCTTGGGGAACAACGGGCGCATCGCGCGGTCGATCAGGCGCGAGGTGAGAACTTCCTTTTCGGAAGCACGTCCTTCCCGCTTGAAAAAACCGCCGGGAATTTTGCCGGCGGCGAAGGTCTTCTCGACGTAGTCAACCGTGAGCGGCAGAAAGTCCATGTTGGGCCGCGCTTCATACTGCGAGACCGCGGTCGCGAGCACGACGGTGTCGCCGTACGTGGCCAGCACGCTGCCGTGCGCCTGCTTGGCGAGGCGGCCGGTTTCGAGCGAGAGCTTGCGCCCCGCGAAATCAATTTCGAGTTTCTCGTACATTAGTGATACCTGAGGGAGGATCTGAGGCCGCGCGACGATTGCGGTTTTAATTGCCCGCTAGGCGCCACAGAGGACGCGCCCTGTTATCTGCCATCGTGACAGCCAAGGCCCGCGCGCCCGATGTGTTTGAGGGCGGCGCGGCAAAATATGTGCAGCCTATCTCCGGATGCCCAGCTTTTCGATCAGCCCTTTGTAGCGCGAGAAGTCGCGCGAATGCAGGTAGTCAAGCAGCCGACGACGCTTGCCGACCAGGCGCAACAGACCACGGCGCGTGTGATGGTCCTTCTTGTGCGCCGCGAGATGCGTGGTCAACTGGTCGATCCGGGCCGAGAGTAGCGCGACCTGAACTTCAGGCGAGCCACTGTCATTGGTGGTTCGAGCGTTGGCTTCTATGACTTCCCGCTTACGGGCTGATGGAAGAGGCATTCGGAGTTCTTACTTTCCCTTTTTCCTTTATCTTTAGCCGACCAAATTAACAGAGCCGGGAGGGAGAGTAAAGGTAGGGGAGAAGGAACGGGATTAAAATGAAACCCACGGTGGGTTTCAAGCTTCCTTCGGCAGGGGTGACCCCTGCACCCAGTGATCAAGAAAACATGACGCGGCGCGAATCCCACAATCCGGTTCCCCTTCCCGCTCGGGAAGGGGTTAGGGGTTAGGTTCCTGCGCCGCGAGATTAAAAATTCGCTCGACAATCGCCGTCACTCGCGAGGTCGCGCGCGCGACTGCGATCAGCTCACCGCTTTGCGAAATCACCTTGAAGAGCTGACCACCGGACGGAACCAGCGAATCGAGCGCGCGCGAGTCGCCGTTGCGCAGTCGTTTCTCGGCGGTCGCATCGACAATCACCTCAGGGAGGCCGACCAGCGCGTCGCGCAGAGAAATCAGACGAGCTGGCGGCGCGCCGGAATCGAGAGATGCGAGGACCTCGGCTAGCGGCATCGCGTCGGCAATCGAGAATGCGCCATTGCGGGTGCGGCGGAGCTCGTCGAGATGCGCGACGGTCCCGAGTGCAATGCCGATGTCGCGTGCCAGCGAGCGCGCGTAGGTGCCCGGCGAGCATGTCGCGACGAATCGGATCGCGTCATGGGCTTCGCAACTGAGATCGAGACGCTTGATCTCGACGCTGCGCTTCTCGGGCGCTGCAACGTCGTCGCCCCGGCGCGCAAGACGATAGAGCGGCACGCCGGCGCGCTTGATCGCGGAATATACCGGTGGGACTTGATCGATCGCACCGGTGAACTGCGCAGTGACCTGCGCCAGCTTCTCGGCGGAGATCGCAGGCACGTCGCCGCGGCGAACTTCGACGCCGTCGCGATCGAGTGTGTCGGTCTCGACGCCGAGGCGGATAAGGCCGGCGTACTCCTTGTCGCCGCTGTCGATGAACGGCGCGAGCTTGGTCGCCTCGCCAATCATGATCGGCAGCAGTCCCGTCGCGAAAGGATCGAGCGTACCGAGATGCCCGACGCGCGCCGGCTTCACCCGCGATTTGACCCGGCGCACCACCTCCGCCGACGAGATTCCGGCAGGCTTATCGACCAACAAGATTGCGTTCATGAAAGACCAATCACCTTATCCGATACCGACGCGGCGCTTAATAGTGTTCGCTCCGTTCAGGATGTACCGATACGATCGTAGTCGTGGATGCGGCCAAACATATCGTGATCATCGGCGGCGGATTCGGCGGGATCGAGGCGGCGAGGGCGCTCAAACATGCGCCGATTCGGATGACTATGATCGATCGCCGCAACCATCACTTGTTTCAGCCGCTGCTGTACCAGGTTGCGACTGCGGCGCTGAATCCCAGCGACATCGCGTCGCCGATACGGCGGATACTGCGGCGGCAGCGCAATGCGAGCGTGATTCTTGGCGAGGCAGTGTCGATCGACACGCGGCGGAAGATAGTGCAGCTGCTCGACGGCGAAGTGGCGTACGACTATCTGATCGTCGCGAGCGGCGCGACGCATTCGTACTTTGGACACGAAGAATGGCTGGAGCCGGCGCCGGGGTTGAAGACGCTCGAGGATGCGGTCGAGATTCGGCGCCGCGTTTTGGTCGCGTACGAAGCGGCCGAGCGGGAGATCGATCCGGTGGAAGTCGCGAACTGGATGACCTTCGTGATAATCGGCGGCGGCCCGACTGGCGTTGAGATGGCGGGGGCGCTCGCCGAGATTTCGCAGCGCGTGCTCGAGCGCGATTTTCGAAGAATCGATCCGGGCAACGCGCGCATCGTACTGATCGAAGCGGGTCCGAAGGTGCTGCCCGCGATGTCGCCTGAATCGTCGGTAAGCGCCCGGCGGCAACTGGAGCGGCTGGGCGTCGAGATAATCACGGACTCTCCGGTTACTTTAATTGACGATCGCGGCGTCACGCACGGTGGGATACGGCTCGAGTCGCGCACCGCAATGTGGGCGGCGGGCGTGGCCGCGTCCCCGCTGGGCAAGGCTCTGGGAGCAGACGTAAAGCTCGATCGCGCAGGCCGCGTGATCGTGAATCAGGATCTCTCGGTGCCTGGCACCGACGATGTGTTCGTGATTGGCGACCTCGCCTCAATTTCTTCGGACGGCAAGCTGGTGCCGGGCCTGTCGCCGGCCGCGATGCAGGAGGGTCGGCATGCGGCGAAGAACGTCGTGCGCCTGATTCGCGGCGAGCCGACGCTGCCGTTCCATTATCGCGACAAGGGAACGCTCGCGACGATTGGCAAAGCGGCCGCAGTCGGCGATATCGGGAGACTGCACGTCAGCGGCCTCGTCGCCTGGCTGATGTGGCTATTCGTTCACATTTTCTTTCTGATTGGATTCCGCAACCGCTTCATCGTGATCGTCGAATGGGCGTGGACGTACCTCCGCAACGATCGCGGCTCGCGACTAATCACAGGCGACGTCGAGCCACTGCTTGAGCGCGGCGCAAAGTCAGAGAATCGCGAGCGGATGCTATCGAAGTGAGGCGCGCATAGGTGACTGTGCCGTTCAGGAAAGAAGGAGCCGGGATTCTTCGCTTCGCTCTGAATGACACAAGAAAAGAATGACACCGCAAAAGAACCTGAGAGTAAAATGGCGGCCTCGCCATTTTGCGTTAACCCTGGGTGCGTGGCTTAGCCCTGCCGAAGGAAGTTTGAAATCCACCGCGGGTTTCAAATTTGATTAGCTTCCTTAGGCGCGGACTGTTTTAGCAAGGCGTCGATGCGGGCGGCGCGTTCCAGGGCGGGGTCGAATTCGAAATCCAGCTCGGGGGTGTAGCGAAGGCCTAGTGATTTGCCGATTTCGCGGCGGATGAAGCCGCTGGCGCTTTTGAAACCGGCGATTGCGGCGGAAGCGCGCACACTGCCTTCCAGGTGCGAGAAATAGACGCGGCCGTGGCGCAAGTCGTCGTCCATTTTGACCGCGGTCAGTGTGATTCCGCGCAGGCGCGGGTCGCGCAAATCGCGCACGAGCAGGGCTGATAGTTCTCTCAGGACTGCTTCGGCTACGCGCTCGGGTCTTCGGCCTTCAGGCACTGTTTTTTCACTCTTTCACTGGTCAGTAGTTGATGATTTCGAGCTGCTCTTCACCGAGCGGGACCAGACCCAGTGAATCGATAAAGTTCACGACCTCGCGCAGCGCTTTGTCCACGAACGCGCGATCGCTGCCGACTTGCGCGATGCCCAGCTCGGCGCGCTGCCACATGTCATGATTGTCGGACTCGGCGATCGAGACGTTGAACTTGTTGCGGACGCGATCCTTGATCGCGCGCAGCACCTGGCGCTTGCCCTTGAGCGAATGATTTTCGGGCAGAAACAGCGTCAGCCGCATGATGCCGATGACCATGATACGCCACCTCCGCCAACGCGCACGCGGCGCGTCCGGACCGTCCAATTCACTCCCAGTCTAAGGCTGAAGCTGCTTTTCGACCGCAGGCTGACCGCGCACTGACTGCGGAGTGGGCGCGGCGAGCTTGCGCAGAATCGCTTCCATCTCGAAAGCTTCGATGATGTCGTCGGGCTTCACGTCGTTGAAATTTTCGAGCGCGATACCGCATTCGTAGCCCTGCGCGACTTCGCGCGCGTCGTCCTTGAAGCGCTTGAGGGTGGCGAGCTTGCCTTCCCACACAGGACGGCCGTCGCGGACCAACCTCGCGCGCGCACTGCGGACAATCTTGCCGTCCACCACCATGCATCCCGCGACGGTGGCGCCGGGCACGTTGAAAATCTTGCGGACTTCGGCGCGGCCGAGCGCTTTCTCGCGGTAGGTCGGCGCGAGCAGACCTTCCATCGCCTCGCGCATGTCGTTGATCGCTTCGTAGATGATCGTGTAGAGGCGAATCTCGACGCCCTCTTTCTCTGCGAGGTTCGCAGCCTTAGGTTCGGGACGGATATTGAATCCGAGGATGATGGCTTTGGAAGCCGATGCGAGCGTTACGTCGGTTTCCGAAATCGCGCCCGCCGAAGCGTGAATTACTTCGAGCTTGACCTCCTCGGTGGAGAGCCGCGCGAGTGCGTCGGCCAGCGCTTCGACGGAACCCTGCACGTCGCCCTTGAGGATAACTTTGAGTTCCTTGACCTCGCCCGCGGCCAGCCGCTGGCTCAAATCTTCGAGCGAGATGCGGCTGGTCTTGGTGAGCTCGCCTTCGCGCTGCTTGCCGCGGCGATACTCGGCGACCTGGCGCGCTTTCGATTCCTCGACCACGGCGGTGAACACGGTGCCGGGTTCGGGAACGGTGGAGAGGCCGAAAATTTCGACCGGGGTTGACGGGCCGGCCTCGGTGAGACGCTGGCCGAGATGGTTTTGCATCGCGCGCACGCGTCCGTACGACGTTCCGCTGACGAAAGGATCGCCCTGATGCAGCGTGCCTTCCTGAATCAGCACGGTGGCGACCGGGCCGCGGCCGCGGTCGAGTTGCGACTCGATGATAGTGCCCGCGCGCCGGGCGATTCGGATTGGCTTTAAGCTCCATCGTGTCGGCCAGCAGCAGGATCATCTCGAGCAGCTTGTCGATTCCCGCGCCACTTCGTGCCGAGACCGGGACGGTAATAACCTCGCCGCCGTAGTCTTCGGGCACCAGGCCGACCTGGGTCAGACGCTGCTTGACGTTGTCGATGTTCGCGTCGGGCAAATCGATCTTGTTGATTGCAACGATGATCGGAACCTTGGCGGCGTTGGCGTGATTGATCGCCTCCTGCGTCTGCGGCATCACGCCTTCGTTGGCGGCGACCACCAGCACGACGATGTCGGTGACCTTGGCGCCGCGCGCGCGCATCGCAGTGAACGCCTCGTGGCCGGGAGTATCGACGAACGCGATCGGGCGGCCGTTGGCCTCGACGGTGTACGCGCCGATGTGCTGCGTGATTCCGCCGAACTCGCGCGCGGTCACGTTGGTGTGGCGAATCGCGTCGAGCAGCGAGGTCTTGCCGTGATCGACATGGCCCATCACGGTGACGACCGGCGGTCGGGTAACGCTCTCGCCGACGACGACCTCCTCGGGCGCTTCTTCGATAACCTGCTCGGCGTCGAAGGATACGTTCTCAACGCTGTAGCCGAACTCGCCGGCGAGCAGCGTGGCGGTGTCAACGTCGAGCACCTGGTTGAGCGTCGCCATCTGGCCGAGTTCCATTAATTTTTTGATCAGGTCGCCGGCCTTGACGCCCATCGAGCGGCCGAGGTCGCCGACCGTGACGCCCTCGGTGATGCGCACGACGCGCTTGGAGGCCTTCGGCGTGGTGATTTCAGTCTTGCGCTGTTCCTTGCCGGGCAGTGCGCGGCGCTTTTTCGGCACGCGCAGCCCACGCATCTCGCGTTCGGCGGCGAGGTCGGTGCTGCCCTTCTTGACGACTTTCTTCTTCTTGATTGCACCGCGTGCGCCGGGCTTGTTAGCCGCGAGTTGGTCGGGCGTAAGCTGTGGCCCGCCGTCTGGCTGCGCCGGCTGTTGTTGTTGTGGAGCAAAGCGCCCAGTCAGTCCGGGACGCGCACTCGGCGCGCCAGCCTGGGTGCGAGTACCGGGCGACGCGGGCCGCGGCGGTGGCGCTTTCGGACGCAGATCGATCTTGCCGAGGACCTTCGGTCCCTTCTGTCCGTCGTCGAGGGTCGGGCCAGTCTGGGAGCCACGCGTCAGATTGATCGAGCCGCGATCAGCCCCGTCCGCTGGACGCACGCGATCAGTGCGGTAGCCGAAGCGTGACGACGGGGCCGCCGGCGCGGCAGGAGGTGCTTCGACTGCAGGCGCAGCTTCGGCGACGACCGGCGCGGGCTCAGGCTCGGGCACGAAGCGAGGCTCGGGCTCGGGTTCCTCATCCTTAGTATGGATAGCGGCCTCGGGCAGATGAGCTTCGTAGTCGGCCGCACCAATTTCTTCGATTTCGGGTTCCGGCTTGACGACAGGTGGCTCGATTGGGCGATGCGGTTCGATTGCGGGAGCGGGCTCATTATGTCCCGCGTCGAACATGACGGGGGTCTCGGCCTCGGCCGGCGAATCGCCGAGAAAAGGCGAGACGAAAGAATCGTCGCGACTCTCTTCGACTTCAAAATGAAAAGGCGTATCTGAACTGCCGGCAGGGGCGCCGCCTTCAGCGTGACGCCGGCGCATGACGGTCGCGTTGAGGCGCTTCTCCAGAATTTTACCGCTGCTCGTTTCGAGCACGGTTTCGCGGCGCAGAATCGTCGCGCGATGCGCCTGGTCGTCGAGGTCGGCCTTGAGCCGGTCGGCCTCTTCCGGTGACAAGAGACTCGACTCGGACTGGGTATGCCCGAGTTTCAGGCGGGCACATCCGGCGAGCAAATCCTCGACCGGGAATCCCCATTCAGAAGCAAGAGTTTTGATCCGCTTTCGCGCCATCCGAGTTATACTATTCGACCTTTAAGTTTCTATCCAGTCGGAGTTTTATTGCCGCCGCTATTTTGTCACGCTCGGGACGTTCGATTTTCCGCCGGAGCGAGCGAAATACCTTAACTTTTGAGACGACGAAGCGCTCGACGCATTCAAGCGTCGGATGCAAATAGCCGCCGCGCCCTGCTCGTCGCGCGGCGAAGTCCGTTTCGACCTGTCCATTCACGACCGCAATTCGTACCATCGCCGCCTTCGCGTCCTGCTTCATACATCCGATGCACGTGCGCTCTGGCGACTTAGCCAGTTATTTCTCTCCCGCATCTTCAGGGGCGGGCGCCGGCGCGGATTCCTCGACCAGCGTCTCGCTCGCCGCCTCTGCGCCTTCCGCTTCAGTTGCTACCGCTGCGTCCGCCGCGAGCGAGGCAGCTTCCGCCGCCGCGGTTGCCGCAGCAGCGGCCGCTTCTTCCGCAGCCGCAGCTTTTTCAGCGGCCGCGATCTTCTTGTTCGCGACGTGATCGCGCGCCGCGTTGATTATCTGGGTCGCGCGCTCGGCGCTGATACCCTCAACGTCGAAGGCCGTCTCGTCGGCCTCCGACAGTTGCTCAGCCGAGCGGAAGCCCCACTGGTAGAGCAGTTCGGCGTTGATGTCGCCGATACCGGGAATCGCATTGAGCGACGCGCGCGCCGAGCGGGCCTCTTCTTCGGCCTCAGCCTCGCTGCGCACGTCGAGCTTCCATCCGGTGAGGCGGTGCGCCAGGCGGACGTTCTGGCCGCGCTTGCCAATCGCCAGCGACAGTTGATCGTCGGGGACGATCACTTCCATCGCATGCTCGTCCTCGTCGATTATCACCTTCGAGACTTTCGCGGGTGCGAGTGCGCGGCATACCAGCTCGGCCTGGTCGTCGGTCCACGGCACGATATCGATTTTCTCACCGCGCAATTCCTGCACGACCGATTGCACGCGCGTGCCCTTCATCCCGACGCATGCGCCGACCGGATCGACGTCGGAATCCTTCGAGTATACGGCGACCTTGGCGCGACCGCCGGGTTCGCGCGCGCTCTGGCGAATCTCGACGATGCCTTCGTAAATTTCGGGCACTTCCTGCTCGAACAGCTTCATCAGGAAGTCGTTCGAGGTGCGCGAGAGCACGATGGAAAGGCCTTTTTCTGAAAGGTCGACGTCGAGAATCAGCGCGCGGATGCGATCGCCCTGGCGATAACGCTCGTGCGGGATCTGCTCCTTCTCGGGCAGGATCGCCTCGGTGCGGCCGAGGTTGACGATCATGTTCTTGCGCTCGAAGCGCTGGACGATTCCGGAGACGACTTCCTGCTTGCGATCCTTGAACTCGTTGAAAATCTGTTTGCGCTCGGCGTCGCGAATATGCTGGATGAGATTTTGCTTGGCCGCCTGCGCCGCGATCCGGCCCATGGTGGCGGTGTCGAGCTTGATCAGAATTTCGTCGCCGACTTCCGCCTCGGGATCGTATTTCGCGCGCGCCTCGGTGACGTCGGCCTCGGCCGCGGCGTTGGCGACCTTCTCGACCACCGTCTTGATTTCGAACAGCTCGATTTCGCCGAGCTCCGGATTGAAGCGCGACTCGATATTGCGGTCGGGCCCGAACGTGCGCCGCGCCGCCGAATGCATCATCTCCTCGACCGCGTTGATCACGATCGTCTTGTCGATGCCTTTTTCCTTGCTTACCTGCTCGATAACCCGGTTCAGATCGATCTGCATAGCGCCTCCCCGGGGCACGCGATTCGCTGCGCGCCAATTATTTTTGTTGCTCCACTGAAGCGGGAGCCGATGTATCTACTTGTCAAAGTCATACTCGTAATTCGCTCCGGACATCTCGTCGAAACCAATCGTCTGCCGCTTGCGGCTCGACTCGTCGTCGAGCTCGATTCCACTTTCGCCGACCGCAACCAACTTGCCCACGAACGCCTTCTGCCCGTCGCGCGCGCGATGCGTCCGCACCTTGACCCGCTCACCCTTGACCGCCTCGAAATGCTCGAGCTTGCGCAACGGGCGGTTGATTCCCGGCGACGCGACCTCCAGCGTGTAGCGGCCCTCGACGGGGTCGTAAACGTCGAGCAAATCGCCGAGCGTCGGACTCAACTTCTCCAAATCGCTAAGAGCAATTCCGCCACCGGGCTTGTCGACCAGCAATCGCAGCATCGAATTTCGCGTGCCCTTGCGAAAATCCACCGAAACCAGTTCATAACCCTGGCGTTCGATATGCGGCTCGAGCAGCGCGACCACTTTTTCGGCGGTCGGATGAAGCGTCAGGGCATTCATCTGCTCTCACCTCTACGCTCGCTACTGCCGTCAATCCGGCTTATGTGACGAAACCCTTTTGGCGACACCAACAAAAAAGTGGGCACGCGCCCACTTCCAAGCAGCAAGATACCACCGTCGGCGAGGTATCGGCAAGGCGGGTTATCTGGATGATGCCGGCACCCTCACCCGTCCGACGACTCACGTCGTCAGACGACCTCTCCCGGGGGGAGAGGTAAATTCTACAACATTCAGATAACATTGCGCTCTCGATGCCCGAGCTGACCGGCCCTAACTCACCCGTCGTGGGATTCATCCTCGCGTTGACGATCGGATTCCTGGTCGGACGCACGCGGGAACCGGGGCCTAAAGATACGCCGCGGCCGGGGATGCGCGATTTCCTGATAATCGCGCTGCTCGGGGCAGTCGCGGGGCATCTGAGCAACGTAGCAATTGCAATCGCGATGTTCGGCGGCACGATCGGCGCGATCCTCGTGATGCGCTTGCAGCATCCGGAGCGCAACGGAATCACGACAGAACTCGCGGCGGTCGCGACCTTCGTGCTGGGGGCGTTGTGCCTGACTGCGGATCGTCAACTGGGCGCGGGACTCGGAATCGTGCTGGCGGCGATCCTTGCGGAGCGCGATCAACTGCGCAGCTTCGTGCGCACCGCGATCTCGGATCGTGAATACATCGACACGCTGAGTTTTCTCGCCCTGATTTTCATCATCTACCCACTGCTGCCGACCGGCAGCTACGGACCATTCGGATTTTTCGAGCCGCGCAAGATCTGGCTATTCGTAATACTAGTTTCGGGCGTCTCATACGTAGGTTACTTCCTTACCAAGTTCACCGGCGGCGAGCGCGGCGCATTACTCACTGCAATAGTCGGTGCAATAGCCTCGACAACTGCCTATACGACTGGTGTTTCGCAAGCAGTAGCGGAAGCGCCCGAGTCTGCGGTGCCGGCGGCCCGCTATGCGCTAATAGCCAATTCGATACTGTTCCCGAGGATGCTGTTGCTGGTCGCAGTAGTCAGTCCGACGCTCGCGATAGCAGCGAGCTTCGCTTTCGCTGCGATGATGTTCGCGGGATTCGGTTCTGCCGTGCTACTCGGTCGCGAGCCCGCGAAGAAAGACAAGAAGAGTCGCGAAACCGTGGATTCGAGTTTCCACAACCCATTTTCGATTCGCCCTGCGCTACAGTTCGGGGTGGTCTTCACCATCGTGCTACTGGTGACTCGCGTCGCCAAACATTACGCGGGATACGGCGGCCAGATGGTGGTTTCGGCGATCAGCGGATTGGTGGACGTCGATGCGATCTCGCTGACGCTGGCGGGCTTCGTGCAGGCCGGTACCAGCGCAGCGCGTGACGCGGTGATCGGACTGACGCTGGCGGCGGGCGTCAACGCGATCTTCAAGTCGGCGATCGCGAGGACGAGCCATGCGCCGGCGTTTTACCTGCGGTTGATGGCTGGATTCGTGATCATGTTCGCAGTAGGTGCGGCGGCAATAGTCATTGTCGATCCGGCGCGGGTGGTCGGAGTAGTTAATGAACTGCATACCAACTGACTATTCGTCATTACTCTCCCGAAAGGGAGAGGCAAATCAGGACGGATCCGGGATTCTTCGCTTCGCTCTAGAATGGCACAAAAAATAAGACTTCAGAGCGAAAGGTGTCCTCGACGTTTCGCGATTTCTTATTACTGGGTGCAGGGGTCACCCCTGCCGAAGGAAGCGTGAAAACCCACCGCGGGTTTCACATTCGATTAGTCGTCGTCGTCGCGGAGTTTTGAGAGTACCGACAGATCCTCGAGCGTCGTTGTGTCGCCTAGGGTTTCGTCGCCGGAGGCGATTTGGCGGAGGAGGCGGCGCATTATTTTGCCGCTGCGGGTTTTGGGGAGGGCTTCGGTGAATCTTATGTCGTCGGGGCGGGCCAGGGCGCCGATTTCCTTGACGACGTGGGCGCGCAGTTCGTCGCGTAGTTTGTCGTCGCCTTTGCGGCCGCCTTCGAGCGTGACGAATGCGACCACCGCCTGCCCTTTCATATCGTCGGGACGGCCGACGCATGCCGCCTCCGCGACTGTTTGGTGCGAGACCAGCGCGCTTTCGATTTCCATCGTGCCGAGGCGATGGCCCGATACGTTGATGACGTCGTCGACGCGGCCCATGATCCAGAGGTAGCCGTCCTGGTCGCGACGTGCGCCGTCGCCGGTGAAGTAACAGCCGTCGATTTGCGAGAAGTAATTCGTCTTGTAGCGTTCGGGGTCGCGGAAGATCGTTCGCAGCATCCCGGGCCATGGGCGGCGCACGATCAGCAGGCCGCCCTGGTTGGCGCCGACGCTTTTGCCGTCGCGCGTGACCACGTCGGCCGCAATCCCCGGGAGAGGAAACGTCGCGGAGCCGGGCTTGGCGGCGGTCACGCCGGGCATCGGGCTGATCATGATTCCGCCGGTCTCGGTCTGCCACCAGGTGTCGACGATCGGGCATCGATCGCCGCCGATCACTTTGCGATACCACATCCACGCCTCGGGATTGATCGGCTCACCGACCGACCCGAGCAGGCGCAGACTCGACAGGTCATGCTTTTTCACCCACGAGTCGCCCCACTTGAGGAAGGTGCGAATCGCGGTTGGCGCGGTGTAGAAGATGCTGACCTTGTACTTCTCGATCACCTTCCAGAAGCGATCGTTCTCGGGAAAATTCGGTGCGCCTTCGTACATGACCACGGTCGCGCCTGCGGCCAGCGGCCCGTACACGGTGTAGCTGTGGCCGGTGACCCATCCGATATCGGCGGTGCACCAGTAGATGTCGTCGTCCTTGAGGTCGAACACCCAGCGCATCGTCATCAGGACGTGTGTCAGGTATCCGCCGGTGGTATGCACGACGCCCTTGGGCTTGCCGGTGGTGCCGCTGGTGTAGAGCGTGTACAGCGGATGCTCGCTGTCGAGCTGCGCGGCTTCACACTTTGAACTTTGCGCGGGGACGAGGTCGTGCCACCATACGTCGCGATCCTTGCGCATCTCGACCTTGTTGCCGACGCGTTTGAGCACCAGCACTTTCTCGATTGAAGGAGTCTTCTTCAGTGCTTCATCGACGTTCTGCTTGAGCTCGACGACTTGCCCGCGACGCCATCCGCCGTCGGCGGTGATACAGACCTTCGCTTCGGCGTCGTTGATCCGATCGGCCAGCGCCTCCGACGAGAAGCCGCCGAAGACCACCGAATGAATCGCGCCGATTCGCGCGCACGCGAGCATCGCGATCGCCGCCTCCGGCACCAGCGGCATGTAGATCGCGACGCGGTCACCGTCCTTCACGCCGAGGCTCTTGAGCGCATTGGCGCATCGGCCGACTTCGTCGGCGAGCATCTGGTAGGTCAGCACGCGCGAGTCGCCGGGCTCGCCCTCCCAAATCAGCGCGGCCTTGTTGCGGCGCGGCGTGTCGAGATGGCGGTCGAGGCAGTTGTAGGCGGCGTTGATGGTGCCGCCGAGGAACCATTTCGCATGTGGGAAATTCCATTCGAGGGTTTTGCCGAACGGCTTGAACCAATGCAGATTGCGGGCGCATTCGGCCCAGAACGACTCGGGATCGGTCTCGGCGCGCCGGCACAGGGCGTAGTAGTCCTCGAGACTTTTAACCCAGGCCTTGGCGCTGAACTCTGGCGGGGGCGGAAACTTGCGGGATTCGGTCAGGGTCGAATCGATATGAGTCGCTTCGGTCGATGCCATCAGCCTGCACCTGTCGATAAAGCTTGATTACTATACGCGACCGCGAGCTTCGCGCGTTTTCAGGCTCAGGTACAGAGTTGCGGCGTCGCCGTTTTCGCGCTTGTTGGAATTGATCCCGCGCAGGCGCTCCAGCAGCTCGTTCTCGACGCTCGCTGAATGCTCCGCAGCGAGCTCGACTGCGCGCGCCGCCCATCTGAGCGCGACGCGTCCCTCGAGACCGCCGAAATCGTCGAAGAACCACGCGCAACTCGTCAGCGCCGCCTGTCCCGCACGGACCATCTCGAGCATCCGAAGAAGACTCTCACGATTATATTCGACGGTAACGCCGAAGCGCTTGAAGGTCTCGTCGTGCACCGCGGGATTTGGATCGATCAGCAAGCGGATTCCGCTGCGGAGAAACGCGCCGGGGTCTTTCACCAGCGCCGGCGCGAAACGATCGTAGGTCGCCTCGGTGTGATACTTGACAAAATCCATCGCGGCGCGAAATGGCGCGCGCCATTCCTGCGAGGTGTTCGCCTCGTTGCGGCATCCGCAGTTCGAGCGCCATCGCTCGACCCCATGCGAACAACTCCACGCCGTCGCCGACGGCATTTCGAACGACCCGGCGGCAGGATGTGTCGCGAGGTATTCGTCGCAATTGGTGACGACGACGTCGTCGCGTTCTTCGAGCGCCTTCAGTGCGCGCGCGAGCTCGGACGCCCCGTTTTTTCTATGATGGCCAAAAGTTTCGCCGTCGGTCGCGATCATCAGCGCCGCGCCCGGTTCCAGATTGAGCGCCGTGACCGCAATCCACTCACACAGCCGCGCGCCATCGGCCATCCCTTCGCCGAATGAGACCGTGTTGGACAATTCGCGATCGAACCGGAATACGGCAAGACTCAAATCACCGCTGCGCCATTGGAACGGTCCCGCGCTTCGCGACTCGGCGCCGGGGCCGCGAAAATTTCCTTGATCCGACGCCAGGATGACGAACTGGATTCCCGCCGCCGCGACCGACGCGAGCGTGTCGTCGTCAGCAGCGCATTCGGGCAGCCACATCCCGGCCGGCTTGCGCCCGAAGCGGAACACGAAATCGTCGATACCCCACGTAATCTGCAACTCGCGATCGCGCGGAGGCAGCAGCGGCAAAATCGAATGGCTGTACGATTGGGCGATCGCGTTGCCATGGCCGGTGTGCGCCGACGCCGAGAGCGCGTCGCCACGAGTCATCGCGCGGTACGCCGTCTTGCCATGCGTCTGCAGCCATCCGGCAAGCGTCGGGCCGGCATCAAAGCTGAGCGACTCGTAGTTGTTGCGGACGTAAACGACCGGGCCCTGCATCGTGTGCGCACGCGCGTTGGCGGTGTAGCATTCGCTGAGAATCCGCTCGTTCCAGTTCTGAAACGGCGCCGCACCGTACTCAGGGCTGATCAAACCAGTCCACGGGCTCTCGCGCGGAGGCTGATAAAAGTGCCCGTGTATAATGATGTGCCGAGGTTCAGTCATTACGAATATGTTGCGCCACTGGGCAGGGCTGCGATAGGCCGGCCACCGGTCCAACAGTCAAGCTAATTTGTCTTCTTTGCCGGATTCGAGGCAGCTTATCAAGCAGAAAAGAGCATCGGGGCGCTAACTATCCACAATCGCTCAACAATTCTATCGACAGGCGCCGTCCCGCCCAGCAGAAAAAAGAACTTAATTGTATGTGAAACCCGCCGTGGGTTTCACACTTCCTTGGGCAGGGGTGACCCCTGCACCCAGTGTTAAGAAAGATGCAGGACGGAGTTTACCCTGAGTCTTCGTAGGGTCCCTGTTCGAAGGGTTTGGGGCGGAAGCGGCTCCTTGTTCGGCCCATCGGCTCAGGAAAAGGCGTCCATGGCGCCGCGATGCTTGACCGCGACGCCGTAGTGGGCGGCGCGCCTCAGCAATATCGACGACGCGCGCTCGGCGAGCGCCGCGATCGTGAGCGAAGGGTTCACGCAGAGCGAGGTCGGTACGCTTGACGCGTCGGTGACGAAGATGCCGGGATGGCCGCGCAGCTCGTGGCGATCGTCGAGCGCCGACGTCTCCGGATCGTCGCCGATTCGGCACGACCCGAGGGGGTGCGCACACTGGATCTTCGAGGTCGACGTCACGAGATGAAGCGTGGCGAGGCCGTCGAGCGTCATGATTGACTGGCTCGCCGCGTCGGACAGGTCGAAGCCCTGCATGGTCTCCGGTGTGATGTCGAACTTTAGCTGGCCGACCGCTGCCGGCCCGATGCGCTTGAAGTTTCCAGTCTCGGGCGGCGGCCCGAAGACACCTTCGTTGGCATCCTCGGTCATCGCAAGGATCGTCAGCCACGAGCGCCAGCGCGAAAGGAGGTTACGCTTGTCAACGCCGAACCAGACCGGCGGCTCGTCCACGCCCGGGAGGTGGTTCACGATTGGCGGAAAGTAGATCTGCTGCAAGCCGAAGCGCGAGAACTCGGGCGCGCGCGGGTCGAGGTAGTCGAAGGTCATGGCGCTGATGGGCTTCCCGATCGGGAAGGCGTCGTAGGCGACACCGGGCGCGCGCTCGAGCCCGAGCAGATCGTGGACCTTTTCCTCGTCCAGGGCCGCCACCGTGACCCGATCGCCGTTCGCCGAGAAGTAGCGTCCGACCGCCTGCGGCATGCCGCCGAGATACTGTGCCGAGCGCTGCAGAATCACCGGCGTTCCCATCGCGCCTGCGGCGACGATGACAATCTTCGCCTCGATGACGCCGCTGCCGACAGACTTGGTGTAGTCGTTCGGGTCCAGTTGCAGATACGAGACCGCGTAGCGGTAGCCGGCGGTCTGGGCCGGTTGGATGGCTTGTACCTCGTGCAGTGGACGGATCTCGGCGCCCGACGCTTCCGCAGCTGGGATGTAGTTGAGCAGCATCGAGCGCTTAGCGTCGAAGATGCAGCCGGTATGCATCCAGTCGCAGTTGGTGCATCGCGTGAGGTCGACGGCGACCGGCAGCGGCTGGCAGGTGTGCCCCGCGCGCGCGCACGCTGCCCCGAAGACGCCGCCGGCATACGGCACGTCGTTCCAGCTCAGACGGCTCACCGGCAAGGCGTCCTCGACGCGGCGATACCACTTGTCGAGCTTTTGGCGGGTGATCGACTTCGGCCAGATACGACGGCCGATCGTGCCGCGACGCTCGAAGACGAAACTGGGCGCCCGCAGCGACGCTGCGTAGTAGACGACGCTCGAGCCGCCGACGCAGTTGCCAGCGGTGACGTCGATACCGTTGCCCGCGATGCTGTCGATGATGCGGGTGTAGCCGCCCACTTGCAGGCTTTGCGTGAAATCTTGGGTCGAGAACCTCGGCCCGCGCTCGAGCATGATCACGCACGCGCCGCCGGCGGCCAGGTAGTAACCAGGGATCGAGCCGCCGAAGCCCGTCCCGATAATCAGGACGTCAGTGGTTTCATTCGACATTGCGTCGCTCGAGGATCATGCGGGGTTGCCGTTCTTCGAGTGCGGATGCGGCTTCGCGAGGACGCGCTGGTACGAGAACTCGGGGAAGCGCCACAAGCCGTCCGGATTGGGAGGCGGAAAGCCGATCGCCAGCAAACCGGGATGCCCTTCGCTGATTGCGACCGCCGTCGGGAGGTACGCCGCGGTGTTGTATGCGACGAAAGAAACGGCCGCGAGCGCGTAGAACGCCGGCTGATCCTGCCCGCTCCCGCCAAGGATCGCGACCAGGAGAGCGGTCCGCGACGCGAAGTCGAGCGAGACGAAGGGTGGCACCGTCGGATCGAGAGAGATCCCGCTGAGCAGAGCATAAAGGAACGCGTACACATTGATGCTGAAGGCAAGGAGAGGCAGTACCGGCTGGAGGCCGACTGGGGGGAAGTTCATCATCTCGATCGCGCCGCCCTGCACCGCGCCCGCGCCGCTCACTACGCCGGCGATCGCCCGGTCCCCCGGGAAGCGCTTCTCACCCGGGATCAACGTATCGGCGTAGGCCTCGAGCGTCTGCGTCATCGCCGGGGTATCGGTGTAGGCATCGAGCGCCTGCGTCGGCGGCGGCTGGTTCATTCCTTGGCCGAACGCGGACGGCACGCCGATTCGCCATGGACCGATCGTCCACGTCCCCGCGAGCGCGGCAACATATTTCAGCAAGGCGCGGCGGGTGAGACGGACCGAGATCCCGATGGATCCTGTGAGGCGCTCGTCCTCGTGGTCGATAATTCGATGCGTCTCACTTTTGGTCATAATTGCATGCAGGCGGCTCTACAGAAAAGGGCTGTAATCTACTGTAAACGAGAATAATCTTTATTCAGAATCACATAGATGCTCAAACTTAGCAAACGCAAGTCAGAGCGACTTGATTGTAAGTGAAACCCACCGTGGGTTTCACACTTCCTTGGGCAGGGGTGACCCCTGCACCCAGTGTTAAAAGAAGATGCGGGACTTCGTCCCTGTTAGAAGGGTTTGGGGGGAACTCAGCGCGCCGCGGTGCTCAAACGATCTCGCGGAATGCCATCGCGGGGACTACACGCATCGCGCGGATTACTGGGCCGAGGGCGCTTAAGATACTTACGATGAACGCGGAGGCTATCGCCGCGATTGCGGTCTCGGGACGGACCTCTAGATAGCCGAGCAGGCCGGTTATCTCGCCGAGCCTCATGCCGTGCGCGAATGCCATCAGGGCGAGTCCGGCGCCGACTGTCGATCCGAGGAGGCCGATCAGCGCGGCCTCGGTGAATAGCAGAACTGCGATGTGGGTGCGGGTGAATCCGAGTGCGCGCATCACAGCGACTTCGCTGATTCGGTCGCGCACCATCATCGCCATCGAGTTGGCGGCGATCAGCAGCACCGTCAGCATCACGACCAGGCACAAGCTGTAGATGATGGTGCGGATGTTGCCGATTGCGCTGACGGAGTTAGCGACCGAATCGGATTCGGTGGTGGTTTCCGTTTCGGAATCGGAGTTGTGGAAGTTTTCGTCGATTTCGTTGGCCACCAATCCCATGCTCTCGACGCGATCGACCTTGACCACGATGAACGACGCGCGGTCCGCGATATCGGCGCCGTAAACTTTCTTGACCGCGTCGTCGAGCATCCTGCGATCGAACAAAAACACGCGAGACATGAACTCGGTCGGGTATTCGACGATGGGAATGAAGGTCAGCGTGAGCTTCGGGTCGTCGGGATTGCGGAGCGTGATCGGCTCGCCGATTTTCCATCCGTTCTCGCGCATCAGCTTGTATCCGACCAGCGCGCTGCGGCGATCCGTTTGGATCAGCTTCGTTGCTTCCGGCGAAATCCGGTAGTCGGTGGTACCGGTGATGCTCTCGAGATCACTGTTGACTCCGTAAGTGACGACCGGATTTTTGGGATCGCGGTAAGTCGCCGTCCACAGGATTTCCGCCGCGCATCCAAGCACGTGCTGCAGCTTCCTGATCGGACCGCAGTAGCGCGCGGGCAGCCGGCCGTTGTTGCGCTCGGTCACCACCAGGCGCAGCTCCTTCGAGGCGTTGTCGGCGATTCGATCCATCGACCACGGCACCGCGATCAGCACCGTAAAGATGAAGACCGCGATGGCAAAGGTCATTCCGGTGAGGATCGTTCGCCTGAGCTGGCGGCGCATATTGCGGAAAGCGATCGTCAGTAACTTCGCCGCCATCGTCACGCCTCCCGCAGCGCGCTGATGATACCGACGCGCGAGGCTCGCAGCGCCGGCATCAGGCCGCCCGCGACGCCGATAATCGCGGACACTATGACGCCGGCCGCGAGCGCACCCGCGGTTGGACGATAAGAAAAAAACATCGCGCCCACGCTCATCGTGCGGCTGGTCAATCCGGTCGCCCACGCCACTACGGTCGCGAGCACGACGCCGGCTAGGCCGCCCGCGAGGCCGAGGATGATGCTTTCGATTACGAAGCTGCTGAGGATGTCGCCGCGTGAAAATCCGAGCACGCGCAGCACGCCGATCTCGCGTCCGCGACGGGTCACGGCGGTGTACATCGTGTTCATGCCGCCGAACATCGCGCCAATCGCCAGCGCGATCGCCACTACCAATCCCAGCAATCGTAGTTGCCCGACCAGCGCGGCCTGAGCGGCGTAGTATTCAGTTTCGGTTTCGCCTTGCAGCGTCATGCGGCCGTCGGATTTGATCGCATTCGCAAATTCAGCGGCGCTGCCGGGATTCAACACGACGTGCAGCGCGGAAGCGCCACCGGCGTCCCAGTGAAAGTTGTTGATCAAGTCGTCAAGGTCGGTCCAGATTTCCGATTCGCGGGCGCTGTCGTTGTCGGTGAACACCCCGACGATTTTCCAATCGCGATGCTCATAGTGAAAAGTCGTGCCGGGCTGAAGATACGGGAAGCGCGTGAGCAGCCGCCGGCCGATCACCCATTCGCCGTTGCCGCGCACCGGCCAATGTCCCTCGATGGGATGAAGGTTCGGATGCACTTCGTAGGCGATTGGCTGGACGCCGCGCAGCAAGGCGAACTCCTTGGCGCCGCGGGTGCGGCTGACGTTCACGCCGGCGATACTCTCGCGCGAGAGCAGCGGCTGATGGTGCTGGTCGGTGGCGATTTCGGGCCGGACGCGGAGAATCTCGGTTGCCGGATGGGGAACGAAGCTCTCGTTCTCGCTGGTCACGCCGCGCGCGAGGACGACTACGTTGCGATCCTCGCCGGCATTGCGGAGCGACCGCTTCAGGCCCGCGGAAAATCCGAAAACGATGATGAAGATCATCGAGACCAGCGCGACGCCGAGGATCGTCATCAGCGACGTGGCGCGCCGCTCGATGACGCTGCGGAAATTGTAGCGAATCGGCACCATCGCACGCCCCTTACACCGATCTGCCCTGACAGGAAGTTAAGTTTTGACGAGGGATATCTTAGTAGGAAGTGTGGGTTCTCAAAAGAGCCTGCAGTTGGCGCATGGGTGCAGCTTGAATCGCAGCACCCTCACCTACCTGCCGCGTTGCGGCAGGCCGCCTCTCCCGTAAAACGGGCGAGGTAAGGAAGGAGCCGGGATTCTTCGCTTCGCTCTGAATGACACAAAGAACTGGGTGCAGGGGTCACCCTGCCCAAGGAGGTGCGGAACCCACGGTGGGTTCCGCATTCAATCAAGTGATTTACCCTTCCCTCACGCGCAGGCGGCGCGGAAGGTGCCTTTGATTGCCGGCTCGCCTTTTTGATTCAGCACTACCAGGTCGCCTTCGATCTGCTTCTCGCCGTCCTTCTCGACCTTGTTGGTGACTTTTCCGGTGCAGGTGACGACGTCGCCGGGCCATACGCGGGTGGCGAACCGGACCTGGAAGCGGCGGACGTTGCCGATTCCGACGTAGTCGGTGACGGCTTTCGAGAGCAGGCCCGCGGTGAACATCCCCTGCGCGAACACGGTCGGGATTCCGGCCGCCTCGACGAAAGTCTGATCGTAGTGCAACGGAACGAAGTCGCCGGATGCGCCGGCGTAGCGGACGAAATCAGGACGGGTGACGCCTTTGATTTCGATTTTAGGAATTTCGTCGCCGACTTTTACTGAATCGAATTTTAATTTTGCCATTGTCTTTCACCGACTAGAGTTAAGCTTTGACTGCTTGTCCGGTTTCGATCAGGGTCGAGCGCGCGATTGCGACTTTCTCGCCCTTCTGATTGGTGTACTCGGTTTCCGTGATCAGCAAGGTCATCTTGCCGCCGCGGCCGCCTTCTTTTTCGAGCACGTCGGCGACTTTGGTGACGCCGGTCAGCGTGTCGCCGACGAAGATCGGCTTGAAGAATTCGAAATCCTGCTCGCCGTGCAGGATGCGGCGCAGGTCGAAGCCCCCGAAGCCGGGACTCGACGTCTCGTCGGTCCAGAACGCGCTGGTCTGGAGAAACGTAACCGGCACCGGCACTCCGCCGATTTCTTTTTTCGCCAGTTCCTGATCGAAGTAGAGCGGATTTGGATCTTTGATCGCGCGGGCGAACTCGCGCACCTTGCTCCAATCGACATGCATCTTGAATGGTTTGCCGGTTTTCCCGACCGCGCTTTTATCGGCCATTTGTATGAACCTCTTACGACAGCTTCGACGAAATATTTACTGTTGAAAGATCGGTTTGTCCACTTACCCGCCCAGGCGCATCATGCCTTCGCCGCCGTCGATTATCAGCAGGGAGCCGGTGACGTAGCTGGACGCGTCCGAGGCCAGGAAGATGCATGGGTAGGCGATTTCCTCGACGCGGCCGAAGCGCTGCAACGCGCGCGATCGCGCGACCATCTCTTTGACTTTCGGATTCGGCCATACCCGCGGCGCCGCGCCTTCGGTGTCGATCGGGCCGGGCGCGATACAGTTGACGCGGATTCCCGCGGGACCCCATTCGCCGGCGTGGGACACCGTCAGATTAATTACACCGGCTTTCGCGGCGCCGTAGGGGAGCATCGTAGGCGAACCGTGTACGCCGGCGGTCGACGAGATGTTTACGATCGAGCCGGGGCTCTTCTGTTCCATGAACTGGCGGGCCGCCGACTTCGAGCAGAAGAATACGCCGTCGAGATTGATGCCGACCACCGCGCGCCATCCGTTGGGCGAGAGATTGAGCGACGGGGTCGTGATACTGGCGCCGTGATTGTTAATCAGCACGTCGAGGCGGCCGAAATGCTTGACCGCCTCGGCAACCATCTTGTCGCACTGTTCGGCGTCGCGGACGTCAACCTGCGCCATCTCGCATTTGCCGCCGGCCTTGCGGATTTCGTCGCGCACGCGCTCGAGGTTCTCGATCTTGCGGCTCGCGATCAGGACCGGCGCTCCGCGCTGCGCGAACTCCTTGGCAATCGACTCGCCAATCCCGGTTCCGCCGCCGGTCACAATGGTAACTTTGCCTTCGACACTGAATGGATTGTTCAAAATGAAAACTTCCTCCGATGGGGTTCGATTGGATTTATCGCACTGTTGAGCGAGCGTTGGCGAGAGGTGCGGAGGGGAAAGCGGAAATCACTTTATTTAATGTGAAACCCGCGGTGGGTTTCACGCTTCCTTCGGCAGGGGTGACCCCTGCACCCAGTGATAAGAAATCGCAAAATGGCGAATACCTCTCCCCTCGGGAGAGGTCGACGTGAGTCCGCGACCGTCGGGTGAGGGCGCGCGCATCGAGCTGGATGCCGGCGCCCTCACCCGCGCCAGAGGCGCGACCTCTCCCGAAGGGAGAGGTATAAAATCAGAAAGCTGGGACAGCGGCCTGGCTGCGGCGGCGGCGCTGGCTCAGATGTTTGTTGCGCGGGGTGATTTTCAGCCGCAGATGAGGGGTGCCGCGGGTCTCGACGTTGCGGCGAAGTTCATGCTTCCAGGCCATCATTCGCCGCCGCAGCATGCTGGGGTTGATTCCGAGCGCGTCGCATACGGTGTCGAAGCTGAATGCGTGGCGGCATTTCGCGCTGGCCGTGATCCATCGCTCGGCGTCGATGAAGAGCAGGCGCTTGCGCGTGTTCCTTGATAGAACGCCCTGCTGATAAACGTTGATGGCGTCGGCCAGCAACGCGAGCATCAGGCGCTGTTCGCCGGTCAGGCGATGGCCGCCGGAGACGTCGTAGTATTGGCTGGGAAGAATCTGGTTGAGGCCGACGAAGCGTTCGACGGCGTTATCGGAAGCCAGTTGGAAGCCTTCAGACATTTGCAAAACCCTGCGGGGCGTTAGCGTCCTCGGGAGCCCATCCGCAATGCTCCCGACCGGACTCTCATCGACCGCGATGAGACGGTCCCCATGCGCCCTGTTAACTGTCGAGGGGAACCATTGGTTCCCAGTGGCGATTCTTTTTTGCATCTGGGTTGACGCCGGCTCAGGAGCGAGTTTGTGCTGCGGCCGGTCATCTGGAGATACGGACTGGGCGGGCGGGTGGATTATTCCCGGCGGGTGCGCCGGGCGAGAGCTGTGCTTGATGCGGAGAACCTAACCTCTAACCCCTTCCCGAGCGGGAAGGGGAACCAGATATGAAAGAAGTGCGGTCAGGTCGAGAGTTGGTGGACTAGTTCGATCAGGGAAGGATCCAGTGGGCGGCGCTGGGTGGAGGCCTCGCTTAGGGGGACGCGGACGATTGAGCCGCGTTCTTCGCCGATTAGGGAAGGACCGGCGCCGTCGAGGATTGCTTTGATCGCGCCTGCGCCCATCCGGCTGGCTAGCAGGCGGTCGCGGGCAGTCGGCGCTCCGCCGCGCTGGACGTGGCCGAGCACGACGACGCGCGCCTGCATTCCGAGCCGCGCAGTGAGCGCCTCGGCGACCGGAATGACGCCGCCGGTGCGCGGACCTTCCGAGACGACGACGATAGTCGAGCGTTTGCCCCGGCGATGGCTGTCTTCGACGCGGTCGCAGATGTCGTCGAGGCTAAATGGGATTTCCGGGACGATGACCGCTTCCGCACCGCCGCCAAGCGCGACTGCAATCGCGATAAAGCCCGAGTCGCGGCCCATCACCTCGACGCAGAAGACGCGCTCGTACGCGAAGGCGGTGTCGCGGATACGGTCGATAGCGTCGAGCGCGGTGTTGACCGCGGTATCGAAGCCGATCGAGTAGTCGGTGCCAGGGATATCGTTATCGATCGACGCCGGGATTACGTAGGCCGGAACCCCGGTCTCGGCGCAGAAGGCGGTCGCGCCTATCATCGAGCCTTCGCCACCGACGACGATTAGCGCCTCTATCTGGTGACGCTTCAGATTGCGAGCCGCCAGACCGCGCGCGGCTGGAGTGCGGAACTCCGGCGATCGCGAGGTTTCAAGGAAGGTGCCGCCGCGCTGGATCATGTTGGCGACGGAGCGGCCGCTGAGCGGCTCGGCCAGGTCGCGGATAAGGCCTTCGTAGCCACGTCGGAATCCGATCACCTCGATGTTAGCGACCGCGGCGCTGCGGACCACGGCGCGAATCGCGGCGTTCATCCCGGGGGCGTCGCCGCCGGCGGTGAGAATCGCGATACGGCGAGGTCGCGCGCGGGTCGGCTCGGGAGTTTCGTTATTGCCGTTGCCGTCCATGGAGATGGGGAGCGATCTTCACTGCTTGTTGCTCCACTATCGAATCTAACGAGCGGGACGACTAGAACCAAACCGGCGCGATCGCGAATCAAATGTGGAATCGATACCGGGCAACCTAACCCCTAACCCCTTCCCTCGAGGGAAGGGGAACAATCACGCGCAAGGGCCGCGGTACTCTGGGTTAGGGCATGCGGGCGGCTTGCAATCGGAGGAGTGCGGCCTTGGCTTCGTCCTGCGCGTCGCTGACGGTCGCGCTGTTGCTGTCGGCTACCTTTCGATAGAGGTTGATCGCCGCGACTTTGTTGCCAAGCGCTTCGTAACTGCGCGCGACGTTGACCTCGGCTCGCTCATCGTTGGGGCAGGCAAGGAGCGCGTCCTGGTAATATCCCAGCGCCTTGTTGAAATCGCCGGCGGCAAAGCGGTCGCCGCCGCGATGGGTCGCGGTCATCTCAACATCTTTGTCGCATCCGCCTCGAGAGGAGCTCGCGACTCCCGGCGTATAGTTTTGATTCTGACTCGCCTGGAGCTGTTCGAGTTCTTGCTGCTGATGCTCGAGCTGTTCCTGCTGCTGTTGCACCAGCTTGTTGGTGGCGTCGATCTGATCGCCCATGCATCCCGAGCCGACGAGCGCGAAAACGCCGAGTATGACTGTTACGATGATTCGTCTTGCCAAATCTGTCACCGATATGGGAATTGTGTGGGCGCTGGATCTATTTTGCATCGGCACCAATACTGGCGAATACATAAGCGGTGTCAATGCCGAAGTGCGAGGGGTGGTGACTACAATGACGGCCACGGGGAGGGTTTGTGATTCGACGAAGAAAGTTTCTGTCGAGAATTTCGATGCTACTGGCAATCGTCGGGCTATCAACCATCGCGACGCGCGCGGTGATGGCCGCTGTCCACGCAGCAACCATGCCACCCGATAAAGCCCTGCAACTTTTACTCGACGGCAACCAGCGGTTCGTTGCCGGCAAACTCGAGCATCCCAATCAGACGCCGGAGCGACGCGCTGAAGTGGCCAAAGGGCAACAACCGTTCGCCGCGGTGCTCGCATGCGCCGACTCGCGGACGCCGCCCGAGATTATTTTCGACCGCGGCCTTGGCGACATCTTCACTGTGCGCGTGGCTGGCAACGTCGCCGACAAGGTGGTGATCGAGAGCCTCGACTACTCAGTCAAGCATCTCGGCGTTCGCGTCGTGATGGTACTGGGGCATCGTCGATGCGGCGCGGTGATCGCAGCGGTCCAAGGTCATGAAGGCACTGTCGAGGAGGACGAAGGTCCAATGCTGAGTGAGTTGAGACCGGCGGTGGCCGCATCCAAGGGAATGCCCGGCGATCCGATTGAGAACGCTGTGCGCGAGAACGTCAAGCTGGTGATGAAAAATCTTGCCACTTCGGAAGAACTGTCGGCGATGGTCAAATCGGGCGATTTGAAAATCGTCGGCGGCATCTACGATCTCGACACGGGCACGATCGAGATGCTTAAGGACTAGTCGGCTGCGCGACGATCACGGCGGCGAACGATGACGCCTGATGGCCGCCGCTGTCGGTCACAGTTACGTTGACGATGTAGCTGCCCGGATTTGTGTAGGTGTGGAACAGCGCGGTCGGCGGCAGCATCGAGACCTGGCCGTCACCGAAATTCCAGATGTAGCTGGTTATCGGCGGGGCGTCTGGATTGAGGCTCGATACAAAGAAGCCGACGGTCAGCGGCGCGGGCCCATAAGCGGGCACGGTTTGAAGCTGAATTTGCGGAATCACGGGCATGACCATCGGCGTCGGCGTCGCAGTCATGTTCTGGGCGAGTGCGGGAGTGGTCGATGCGATGAGCATCAGCGATGAGACGATGATTGCGGCGACGACATGAGCGTCGCAAATGATCCACAGGAACCTAACCCCTAACCCCTTCCCGAGCGGGAAGGGGAACAAGATTGTTGGGAGTAACCTCTTCCCTCGGGGGAAGGGGAACAAGCGCACGAGGTCTTCGACTCTCACTGCATGACGATGCCGCCGTCGGGGTGCAGGATTGAGCCGGTGTAGTAGCGGCCCTCTTCGCTGGCCAGGAACAGCGCGGTGTTGGCGACGTCAACCGGCTCGCCCATCTTCTTCATCGGCACGCGATCCATCAGCGGTGTCATGGTGGCCATTTCCGAAATTTGCGCGGTCATCGGAGTCTTGATGAAGCCGGGGCCGATCGCGTTGGCGGTGATATTGAATGGTGCCAACTCCGTCGCGAGCACCCGCGTCAGCATCCAGACGCCGGCCTTGCTGACGGAATACTCGCCGACTCCGGGAGTCGGAAGCCGTGCCGCGGCTGACGCGATATTTATGATGCGTCCGCCCTTGCCGGCTTCGATCATCGCCTGTGCGCATGCGCGATCAGTCAGGAAAACGCCGTCCAGGTTGACGCTCAAGACCTTGCGCCAGTTGGCGAAGGATTTGTTGCTGAGAAACGTGATGTCAGGCTGTCCTTCCTCGCCATAGTGCGCGTGCGAGATTCCCGCGGCGGCGACGACGATGTTGACGCTGCCCAGATCCTTCACCATCTGCGCGACCATCGCGTTCACTTGCGCTTCATCGCTGGTATCAACCTGGTACGCGACCGCCTTGCGCCCGAGTCCTTTCACTGAAGCGGCGGTTTCCTCGGCGGCGGCGAGATGGCGGTCGGCGACGAAGACATTGGCGCCCTCTTCGGCAAATCGAATCGCAGTCGCGCGGCCGATGCCGCTGGCGCCGCCGGTGATCAATGCGTTCTTGTTTTCGAGTCTCAAAGCCATCGAACGATTCTCCCTCGCAATCTCTGTTCTGCTGCGGTTGTTAGCATGACGAATCGCACATGAAAATCTATCCTCAGCATCCCGCGTCGAATAGAATCGCAGGTTATGGCACAACAGCAAGCGGCTACCGCGCTCGCGGAGCCGACCCACCGGTACGTCGAGGTTGAAGGACTCAAGCTTCACTATCTGGATTGGGGCGGCGATCCCGATAAACATACTTTCGTTTTGCTGCACGGCGGCGCGGCGCACGTCCATTGGTGGGACGGCGTCGCACCACTGCTGACGCCGTATGGACGCGTGATCGCACTCGATTTTCGCGGGCATGGACGCAGCCAATGGGCGAAATCGGGAGTTTACGGGCCGCCGGCGTATCTGAATGACGTGCGCGGCCTGATAGAGCATCTCGGCACGCGCGTGATCCTGGTTGGACATTCGATGGGTGGCGCGGTTGCGCAGTGGGTCGCAGTGACGCATCCGGATTTGCTCGAAGCGCTGATAATTGTCGATGCGCCGCATGGACCGCCGCCGTTGTTTCGGCGCCTGATGTGGCGATGGCGCCGGCGCTCGCATGGCGGCGTTCGTCCCGAGCTGCGATCGGCCGGGGACATTATCAAGAAATTTCGCCTGCAGCCGCCCGAGACCAACCTGACGCGGCTGGAGATCGAGCGGCTCGCGCTGCATGGCGCGGAACAGCTACCTAATGGCACGTGGGCGTTTCGGTTCGATCCGGAAACGCGGGCATGGCGCAAGCATGGCGCCAGGATGACCCGGCCGAAGATCAGAAAGATCAAAATGCCGACGCTGCTGCTGCGCGGAGACCGAAGCGGGCTGGTTGGTCCGCGGCACGTCGCGGCGATGCATCGAAAGATTCGCGGATCGGTGATGAAGGAAATCCCGCGCGCGTTCCATCACGTGCCGCTGGACAATCCGCGCGATACTGCGGCGGCGATTATAGAATTCGTCGAGAAGCTGTAATCAATGACCCGGAGTTCGGCCGTGACCGGGCAAAGCGCTCCATATCATCGTCGCGATCATGCTGCCTGCGACGACAAACATTACGCCGGTGGCTACCCATCCTATGACCCGCTGAAGAGTGGGCAGTCGTAGCCCGCCGGTGATCTTTTTATTGGCGGTCATAAGCATCATCACGACCATGATAGGAACTGCCGCGACACCGTTGATCACCGCGCTCCAGAACAGGGCTTTGATAGGATTCAGTCCTGTAAAATTCAACGCGACTCCCATCAGAGTCGCCACGGTTAGAACTCCGTAGAATCCTTTCGCCCGGTGCAGCTTGCGCTCGAGTCCTATCGGCCATTTGAGGGCTTCGGCTAGCGCATAGGCCGAAGATCCGGCGAGCACGGGAATCGCTATCAAGCCCGTCCCGATAATACCGATGCTGAAAAGCAGGAACGTCAGCTCACCGGCTAAAGGCCTTAGCGCTTCAGCCGCTTGCGCGGCGGTCTGAATGTCGGTGACCCCGTGCGCGTGCAGTGCGGCGGCGGTATCGAGAATGATGAAGAAGGCTATGATGTTCGAGAATGCCATCCCGAGATAAGTGCCACTTCGCATGCGCTCGAGTTGCGCAGGGGCCTGGTGTGGCGCGACCTTGAGAGGCTTTTCGCGCGGCGCCGCCTTTTGTTCCGCGACTTCCACTGACGCCTGCCAGAAGAATAGATAAGGACTTATCGTGGTTCCAAGTACGGCTGTCAGCGCAGTGAGATAGGCACTCGAAAAGGATCCCGTTGGGATGAAAGTTCCCAGCATTACAGGCATCAGGGGAAATTTAACTACGATGGCGGTCGCTGCGTACACAAACAATACCAGCGTTGACCACTTCAGATATTCGGCATAGCGCTTATAAGGGATCGCGATGGCTGCCAGCACAGAAATTATGCCGAACCCACAGCTATAAAGGAGTGCGGGTCCGGCTACGATCAATTGCATCGCGGATCCCATCGCTCCTATATCTGCGCCAAGGTTGATTATGTTCGCGATTAGCAAGAACGCGACTAAGGTGTTGACGACCATCGGCGGGTAGTGACGCCGAATGTTACCGGCCAGACCTATACCGGTCACTCTTCCTATCCATGCACTGATTTCCTGGATCCCAGCCATCAGCGGGTAGCTGAGCAGCATCGTCCATAGCATCGCGAAGCCGAATTGCGCGCCGACTTGGGAGTAAGTCGCGATCCCGCTGGGATCGTCGTCGGCAGCACCGGTTACGACGCCCGGGCCCAGGTCTTTCAATAAGGAACGCAGTCGTAAGAGCCACGATGTTCTCGCTCCCGCCGAGGCGGTGCGAGATGCACCGGTGCTGACTGCCTTCTTCGCCATTCTCGCCAACTTCTACAAGCATAGCGAGAAAGGAAATTTGAGCCGAATTTATGCGCGCAGCAGGAAGTCGCTGAGGTCCATCGCGTATTGCCCGTCGCTCAGTGTCATCGACTTGGGCGAGCGCTTGAGCATCAGCCGCGAGATGTCCTGACCCTGCGGCAGCAGGTATACGATGTCTCCGCTGCCCATCGAGAACACGCGCACGCGCTCTTCGCCACGTCGTTCCTGGCCGGCGACTTCGTAGGAGCTAACGTGAAAGACATAGCCGCGGGCGCGAACCAGCGAGCCCTCGGTGGTCTCGACGATGCCCACGAAAATCCTGGTGTTGTCGTCCTTGAAGAGCCTGCGATCGATGAGGACGATCCGGTCCCCTTCCGCGATTGCCGCCATCGTGCGTTCCTCCTGTAGCCCCGCTAAAAGTCCCGCTGGGGATTCTACTTGATCACGAAGGCTGACACGATGCGCCGAGATCAACGGTAGTGGGCAAACGACCCACTACCGGATCTATCGAGCGCCCCAGAATCAGCGGCCGGCCATCAGGCGCTCGGTCTGCTGTCCCTCACCCTGGGCAGCGGTCCATCCCCGTACGACATCGCTTAGTTCACGCGCGCGGATCAAGTCAAGTCCAAAGCGGATCGGCAACGAACGCGGCAACGTCTCGATCGCCTCGCGACCGCCGGGCCGAATCGCAAGCCGATCGAGCAGCCGCGACGTCACCGTCCGGCGCTGCCCGCGCAAGTACTGGTCGTTGTACATCTTGACGATCAACTCGGCCGCCAGCCGCACCGCATCCGACATGTTCATCGCATCGGACGCGAACTGATCGAGCGCCTGCTTCAGCGGGAACTGATCGGGATTCCATACCGCGACCGATCCGGCGCGCATCAGCGTCTCGATGCTCGGCGTGGTGAACGAGTAGCCCCATCCCGCGAGCTTGGTGCTGGCGGTGGCCAGCTCGGCGGGATCGAGGTTGCCCGCCTGAGCGCGCGCCTGCAGCGCCGCCTCGGTCCATACGCGGCGCACGCCGAACTCGGTCTTGGCGAGATCGGCGAGAATCATGTCGTCGGTCCACAGCACGTGCCCCGGCATCGAGGCGATCACGATACTCTCGGCGCCGTGACGGCCAAAGAACTTGACCAGCCGCTCGCGCCGCTCAGGATCGATCGAGGCTAGCACCGCACCGTCGCGCACGCGGCAAATCGACTGCAACGCGTCGGCGAGTCCCTTCAACTGGACGTCGGCGCGCTTGCCGTCGTTGGCGTTGCCGATGATCGATGCAGAAAATCCTGGCGGCAGGCGCAGGAGAGTATCCTCGAACGCGAGGCGCCGAAGTTCGGCGAGCGTCGATTGCGAAATCACAAACTGACGCGGCCAGGTCGGCAGCAGACTGAGCCGCCCGAGCATGCACAACGTCGCGATCGCGGTCAGATCGAGCACGACCGCGTTCGCGCGCTCGAAGGCTCCCAGGGCCGCCTCCAGCTCCTCGGGCGATCCAGTGCAGCACTTCAGCGGCGCCTCGGGACGCTGCGCCAAAATGAACACGGTCTGCAGATCGTTCAGGTTGAGGCGTTCCGCCACCGCATGAATCGGAATCGAATTGTTGGCGTACGTCCGTTCGGCCTGCTTGAGGCCATCCTCGCGCTTACCGTTGACGCCATTGGCGTGACCGTTCGCGATTCCGTTGACTTTGGCGGCGCCATTGCCGTTGCCGTTTCCGTTTCCATGGCCGTTGCTAGCTTCGAACAGCGATTCGAAGCTGTCATTCATTTCGCTCCACGGAATCGCGTCGGCGCGCACATAGGTCATCTCGATTTCGGCTTCTCCAGGGAAGCGCGCCTGCCAGTTAGTAAGCACGTCCATGTAGCGGAACGCGTACTTGCTGATCATCTGCTTCACGGTGGCCTGGCGACGGCTGAAACGGCCCTCGGGGAGCTGAAACTTCTCGCCGGCCTTCTTGCCTTTGACCGCCTTGGTCATCGGATGCTGCGGGCCGTACTCGTCGAGCGCTTCGTCGGCGTCGTTGGCGTCTTCGAGCAGAATCCATTTGTCAGTATTGGAACCCTCTTCGACGAAACTCATGGCGCAGCCGGTTCCAGCAGAATCGAAATCAGGCACGTGAGGCATCGGGCCGACCGGGCCGAGCGCCGCGAGGTAAGCGCGATGCGCATCGACGCTGCCAGGCTGACGCCGCAGCAGTTCGTAAGCGTAGGTGAGGGCCTCGTTGGCACGGCCACCATCGCGCATGAATTGCACGGCGGCGCGACCGAGTGCCGGCGGAATTTCGCGCGCCGACGGCATCGCATGCGGATCGGCGACGACCAAATCCACTTTGCCCAGCCGAGCCGCGACGATCGAGCGGCGCAGCTTCAGTACGCGGTCGTCAGGATGCGCACTGAGCAGTTCTTCGAGCTGGGCCAGCGCAGCTTCGGGATCGTTGCGCTCAAGTTTGTCGAGCTGATCGGCGGCGGTGGTGGCATCGACGGCTTTTTCAGGATGCAACTGGCGCGAGATGTCGGCGACGATGTCTTCGCGGCCAAGACGGCTCGCGCAATCCAGCAGACGGCGCGTGTCGGTACCCGCAGTGCCGGCCGGCGCGAGCGTTTGCCACAAAGGCAGCGCGTCGCGATAGCGCCCGAGGTCATGCAGCAGTGCGGCCAGCTTGCGCCGATTGTCAGCACCAATATCCGGCGTGAGTCCTGACAGAGCCTCGTCGGCCAGCTTCGACGCTTGATCGAACTTGCCCTGCGTGAGGCGCAGATTGGCGCGAAGCGTACGCAGCGTGACTGCGGGCAGGCGGCCTTCGGCAATCGACGACAACAGCGCGTCGGCATCATGATAGCGTTCGGCGGTCGCAAGCGATTCGACCGCAGCCGCCACCGCAAATGGAAAATCGCCCGAAGGAATCGCGTCGGGTCGCGCGATCGAGCGCATCAGCAACTCGGTCGCCTCCTGCAAATCGCCCGGTTCGTCGCGTTCGCGGAGCGTTACCGCGAGATGATAATCGATGTCGTCGCGACCGCCGACCGCGGCGGCGCGCCGCAGCACTTCGATAGCTTCGGTCAGGCTGCCGCGCGATCTCAGCACGATTCCGTATTCGCACAGCCCGTTGGCATCCTCGCGCTCGAGGCTATGCGCCTGTTCGATATCCTTGCCCGCGCCGTCGGTGTCGCGCAGCGCGATTCGCGCCTGCGCGCGCCCAATCAGCGCCTGTACTTCGCTCGACGCCTGGCGTTCGGCCTGCGCGAGCGTCAACGCCTGCGTGAAGCAAGTCTCGGCTTCGCGTACGCGAGCCTCGTCACTTTGCGCCGGCGTGTCACTCGAGCCTTCATTGGCCATCTCGAGCTCATTGAGCAGAATCGCCTGCCCCAGCACGAGCCATGGGATCGAATTATTCGGCAACGCAGCGCTGGCGAGGCGTGCATAACGTTCGGCGCGATCGAAATGCGCGTCGAGCAGCGCGCGACGCGCCATCACGACCGCAACTTCGGGATCAGATGAGAGCTCAGGCGCGACGTTTTCCTCGAGCGACCTGGCGTCATACGACTTGGGCGCGTTATTGAGCCACAATGCGACCGCGCGCCCGCTCGACGGGAACTGCATCCGCAGCTTGTCGGCCAGCGCAAACGCGCGTTCGCGCTCACCCAGCAGTTCGTGCGCGAGCGCCTCGTTGGTGCACGCGTTCTCTTCGTCGGGCTGCAGCGACTTCGCCGCGATAAACAGCATCGCAGACTTTCGCGGCTCGCCTTCCTTCAACCAAGCGGCGCCGAGGTACGAGAGCACGCGGAACTTGTGCACGTTCGAGAGCTGGCTCCACTTCTGCTCGCGCAATCGAAGCAGCGCGAGACGCGCGAGCTGACATTGATGGCTCTCGAGAAATGCCGCGGCGGCCGAGATCTCCTCTCCCAGCGCGTCGGACGGTCCCGCCGCCGCGGGCTCGCATCGTGCCTCGAGATGAACTACCGCGTCCGCGCGCGTCAGCGCCTGGCGCTTCGCTGCGGTTCCGAAGTCCGTGAGAATTTGAGGATACTCGTCGAGCAGCTCCTCAATATCGTCCCACGTCAGAACCTCGATCGCCGAGATGCCGTCTTTGCGGTTGGCGCGGTTGAGATCGAACAACGAACGCTGCAAGCCGTCGGGCTTGGCGGCCGTGGTCGCGATCACGAAGCGTCCGATCGGCAGCTTCAGGCTCGCGGCCCGGTCAACAGCGTCCTTGATCTCGGCAATCGTCAACTCACTTCGTGAAGCGCGCAGGTCGCACTTGACGGCGGCGAGTCGCGGACGGCCGCTGATCTCGATTAAGTTGATCCCTTTTTCGGCGCGATCCGCGTCGCGGAATCGCTCGAGCTGAGGAAGCTGCCAATGACGCCGCAGAAGCTTCAGACAGAGTCTTTCGAACTCGTCGGCACTTCTGGGCAGCGGATAACCGGGAGCGAATTTTGCCATAGTGTAACATTTCCTAACACAATGTCGGGAACCAAGGAAGCCCCTCCAACATCACGGCGCGCGAGGGTCGCTTTCAGCACGTAATCGGCGCTGATAAGATGACTTTTTTAACCATGCTTAGTCTCGACAACCTTTCCAAGTCCTACGGGGGCCGCAAGATCCTCGACGGCGTCAGTTGGTCGATGGCCGACGACGGACGCGTCGGACTGGTCGGACTGAACGGCGCCGGTAAGTCAACGCTGCTCAAGATGATCGCGGAAGTGTTGCCGCTCGACTCGGGCAGAATCGCACGTCCGCAGCGCACCCGCGTCGGATACCTGGCGCAGGACGCTCCCGAAATGGGCGGGCGCTCGGTGCTGCGTGAGACGCTGTCGGCGCTCGACCGGATGCAGGCGCTCGACGCGCGGCGCAAGGAAGTCGAGCAAATTCTCGCGCACGAGCATTCGGGGCCGACGCACGACGCCGCGCTCGAGGAATTGGGCGAGGTGCTGACCGAACTCGAGCATCACGACTTTTACAGCGCCGAGAGCCGCGCCACCTCGGTGCTGTTCGGCCTGGGCTTCACCGAAGAAGATCTCTCGCGCGACGTCGCCGAATTTTCCGGCGGCATCCGGATGCGCATCGCGCTCGCGAAACTCCTGCTCGATGCGCCCGACTTCATGATGCTCGACGAGCCGACCAACCATCTCGACATCGAGGCGCGCAACTGGCTCGAGGACTACCTCGTCGCCTACCAGGGCGGCATCATCCTTGTCTCGCACGATCGCTACTTTCTCGACCGCGTCACCAAACGCACCGTCGAAGTATCGCGCGGTCGCCTCACCGAATATGTCGGCGGCTATTCGCGCTACCTGGTGCTGCGCGAGGAACGCTTCGCGCTCGAGATGGCGGCGTACGACCGGCAGCGCGAAGAAATCGAGCACATGGAAAGTTTCATCAGCCGCTTCCGCTACCAGGCGAGCAAGGCGCGCCTCGTGCAAAGCAGGATCAAGCAGCTCGACAAGCTTGAGCGCCTCGAGCCGCCGGAAGGATCGCAGAAGCCGCCCGCGATTTCGTTTCCGAAATGCGAGCGCAGCACGCGCCGCGTGTTCGAACTCAAGGGCGCGGTCAAACGCTACGGCGCGCACACGGTTTACGACGGCGTCGATTTGACGATCGAGCGCGGCGCGCGAATCGCGCTGGTCGGCCCCAACGGCTCGGGAAAATCCACGATGATGAAGCTGCTGGCGGGCGTCGAACCGATGTCCGGCGGCGATCGAATCGTCGGCGCCAGCGTGCAGGCCGGATACTTCGCGCAGAATCTCGCCGAGTCGCTCTCGTATGATAAGACCGTGCTCGACGAACTGAGCGACAACGCGCAAGGCCGCACGATGGCGGAGGTTCGCTCGATTCTCGGCGCGATGCTGTTCTCCGGCGACGACGTGCACAAGCGGGTCGAAGTGTTGTCGGGCGGCGAGCGCGCGCGCCTGGCGCTGGCCAAAGTGCTCGCGCATCCGAGCAACTGCCTGTTGCTCGACGAGCCGACCAACAATCTCGACATCGTCGCGAAGGACACGCTGCTCGAAGCGCTCCGCCGCTTTCCCGGCACCGTCATTATAGTCAGTCACGATCGCTTCATCCTGAATGAGCTCGTGACCGAAGTGCTCGAAGTCGGCCAGGGGCACGCGATTCGCTACCTCGGCAACTACGACGAATACCTCGAGAAGAAAGCGCAGACTGAAGCGCCATCGCCGTCAGCGCAGGCTAGTCGGACCGCACCAGTCCATTTGCGCGACGCGCGTGGCAACAACGGAGTCGCGCCGCATCAGAAGAAAGTCGAAGCACCGAAGGCCGTGCCGCCGACGAAAGATGATCGCGACGCATCTCGCAAGCGTGAACGAATCGCACGCCAGCGTGGACAGATAGAAGCCGAGATCGAGCACAGGGAAAACGAACGCGCGGCACTCGCCACCGAGATGAACGTGCCGGACTTCTATCTCGCACGAAAAGACGCCGACAATCTGATCGCTCGCTACGATCAACTAGGCCGAGAAATCGAAAAGCTCTACGCCGATCTCGTAAAATTCGACGAAGCCGCCTCCGCCTGATCGCGCTCCGCTTTCACCAAAGCACTCTCGTCGTCATTCTGAATCGCTGCGGCGAGGAATCTCGACGGGAACCCCATCTATTTGGTAGCGGCGGCTATTGCGGTCGCGGGCATCGAATAGATCGGCGTGTACAGTTGGTAGCACATCAGGTACACGATCACCCCCGTCACCGAAACGTACATCCAGAGCGGCCAGGTCCATCGCGCGATTCGGCGATGGCGATGGAAGTTACCGCGCAGTGCGAACCAAATCGTCATCAGCGCGAGCGGGACGATCACTCCCGCGAGGATTACGTGCGGGATCAGGATCGAGAAATACAGCGAACGGACCCATCCCTGGCCGCTGAAACGTACGTTGCCGACGTTGTAGTGATAGACGAGGTATGACGTCAGGAAGACGGCGGAGAAGCCCATCGCGGTGATCATGCACGCGCGATGCGCTCGCACCATTCCTCTTCTTATGAAGATGAATCCGGCGAGCAGCAGTGCCGTCGCGCATCCGTTAAGAAATGCGTTGAGCGGCGCCAGCGAATGGTATGAATCCAAAAAACTACTAGGATGCAGCTATGGCGTTTGCATCGGCGGCGGCGCGACAGGATGCGCACCCATCTCGGCTGGGTTCGTCACCGGCCTTGGATGGTCGTATTTGGTCCACATCCGCGTCGTCAGATCGGGCAGCAGCATGAAGCATAAAAACGTGACGAGGATCACCGGAATGATCGCGATGATCGCGAGCGCCTTTCGCTCCATCGCGAGATGCATGAAGTACATCGCGACCAGCACCGCCTTGGCCCACGCCAGCGCGATCAACAATCCGACCTTGGCGACTTGCGGCAGGCCCATCGCGTAAACGCCCAGCTCGATCGCGGTCAGCACCGACAGGTAAATGAAAACCGCAATGTAGTTCGGCCCGCTATGCTCGGCCTCATGTCCTGAAATCGCAGCTTGCGTCGTCATGGTTTAATTTTTCCCTAAATCAGATAGATGAACGTGAAAATCAGGATCCAGACCAGATCGACGAAGTGCCAATAGAGGCCCGCGATTTCGACCAGGTTCGCTTTCGCCGGCGTCAGCTTGCCGGTCATGCCGCGAATCAGCAGCACGCTGTTGTAAACGACGCCGCCGAACACGTGACAACCATGGAAACCGGTCAGGATGAAGAAGGTCGCGTCGAACAGATCGACTTTGATCGACATCCCGCGTTCGCCGAGCAAGTGATGCCATTCGAACGCCTGCATTCCGAGAAACAAAATGCCGCCGAGAACCGTCAACGCCATGAAGTTGCGATAGCGCGCCATCCTGGCGGTCTGGATCGAGCCGAGTGCCTCGACCATCGTGACGCTCGAGCAAATCAGGATGAAGGTCATGATGGCGGTGGTGGTGATTCCGAGATATGCGGCGGGCGACGGCCAGTTGGGATTGCCGATGCGCAGTGCGCCGTACGCGGCTATGGCGGCGCCGAAGGTCATCGCGTCGCCGGCCAGGAACGACCACATCCCGAGCTTGCCGAGATTTCCCGGGGTAAGCGACGGTTCTAACTGATCCTGGACCACGGGGTGATCGTGGGTCTCTACTGCAGCGGCCTCGCTCATCGCGACCATCCTCTTTCGAGCAAATAGCTATAGTCAGTTTTCATTTTGAATTGACTACTTGGTAGTGGAATTCTCATTCTTGCGCTGTGCCCGTTTGTAGACGAAGTAAGTAATCCCGCCGATCGCGGCAAACGAGGCGTACGGCGATGCCACCAGGAATAGCGCACTGGTCTTGTATGCCTGAAACGCGGGGCTGCCATCCGATAGCCCACAAGTCGCGCACGCGTTTGCCAGTGTCGGAGCGGCGGCAACGATCGCACTGACCATCATCGTTGCGATTGCCTTTAGCCTTGCACCTTTCATCGTCATGTTCTCCTAACGGGCAAAACCTACATCAGATATACCAGCCCAAACAGGACCGGCCAGACCGCGCAGACGAAATACCAGTACACTGCGCACAACTCAATCGCGTGGGAGTTGCGCGCGTTGTACCTGCCGCTCATCGCAAAACACGCCACGCAAGCCAGCCAGATTGCCGCGGCCGTCACATGCGCGCCATGGCATCCGATCAGCAAATAGAAAGTCCCGCCGTACATGCCGCTGGAAAGCTTCAAGCCGTGCGAGACCAGCCGCACCCATTCGCTCCCCTGCACCGCGAGAAAGGTCACGCCCAGCGCGAGCGTCGCGAGCAGATAACGGCGGGTCAGGCGCTGGCGGCTTTTGTGCACGGCGCGCAGCGCAAGGGTCATCGTCACCGCGCTCGTCAGCAGCACGAAAGTGTTCAGCCAGGTGACCGCAATGGGCAGGCGCGGCATCGCAGGCGGCGGCCAGAAAGGAGCCGAGAGGCGGTAAATCAGGAATGAGCCGATGAGGCCGCTGAAAAGCATCATCTCGGATGCGATCAACATCATGACCGCGAGCATCGCGCTGCTGATGAAAGGCCGCTCGACCTGATCGCCGCCCGCGCCCGAGTCGGAAGTTCGGCTGCGGCGAACTGGCGCCACGAACGGGCGAACTTTCGCAGTCGATGTCATGCCAAGCGCCATATCAATGCTTCACTATGATCGTCACGACTGAGATCGTTACCAGCAGGACCATGACGCCGATTATTATTTTCAGCGTCCGCCAGATTTCCTCTTTGCGCTCTTCGCGCGTAACCAAGGCACTCATTCGATTACTCACACGCGATCAAGTACGAGTACTAACAAGACAATCGGTAAATAAACTAACGAAGCGAGGAGCAAGCGGCGCGCCGCTTTCGAATTCCCGGGCGCACGAACCATCGCGACCCCAAATGCCAGCATCCAGATTCCGAGCGCAACGCCGATTACCATGTACGGAATTCCGGCGAAGCCAAGCATGGTAGGGATGATGCCGACCGCGATGAGTCCGAGGCTTCCCGCGATGACGATTGGATTCGAAGCATTTCCGCCGCGCGCATTGTCGCGGGGAAGCAGATGGATGCCGGCGCGTGCGTAGTCGGTGCGATAAAGCCTCGCGACCGCAAACGTGTGAGGCAACTGCCACAGGAACATGATCGCGAACAGCACTATCGGTTCCCAGCTGAGGCCGCCGCGCGCCGCGGCCCATCCTGCGACGGGAGGCAGCGCGCCGGGGATCGCGCCGACGATGTTGCACATCCAGGTGTAGCGCTTCAGGGGAGTGTACACGCCGAGATAAACGACCGCGATTGCTGCCGTGACCGCGGCGCAGAGCAGGTTCGTCGCGAGGAGCAGGTACGCGAGGCCGCCAGCCGTCGCGATAACGCCGAACACCAGCGCTTCGGACGGGCGCATCCGCATGTCGGGCAGCGGGCGATTGCGCGTACGATCCATCATCGCGTCGGTGTCGCGCTCAACGTACTGATTGAGCGCTAGCGTCCCGCCGGCCGCCAACGCAGTACCAGCAAGCAGATTCAGCGCGAGCGTGACGTCGAATCCCGCGCGTCCACCGAGATAGAAACCCGCGAGAGTCGTGACCAGCACCATCAGCACTATGCGCGGCTTGGTCAGCTCGAAGTAATCGCTCACGTGGCCGCGAGGCAGCGTCAGCGCGGATTCGGCGATCGCTACTTTTGCGTTCACGCAGTCACCTGCCGTTCGAGCACGCGCGAACCTGCGCGCGACTCGACTGTATGCGCGCGATTCGGCGCGCCGAGAATATGGTACGCGCGAAGTGTCAGCGTCAGGCTGGTCGCGAGCACCGCAGCGCCGACCGCGACGTGGCTGGTCGTCGGGATCACCGAGCGGCCGCTCCAGATCGTGATCGCACCGAGGCAAATCTGCGCGACAAGCAGTAGGATCAGGCCGAGCGCGGGTCGTCGAAGCGTGACGACCTCGCGATGCGTCCTCAGCACACGCGCGACCGTCCACAAAACCATCGCCGTGACGACGACCGCGCCACATCGATGCGCAAAATTAACCGCGATGAACTCATTCCAGTACGGCGGCACTACGTATCCGAAGGAAAGCGGGAAATCAGGGATCACCAGACCGGCGCTCATGTGCCGCATCAACGCACCGACAAGAATCTGCATATAGATGACCGCGGTGGTCGCGAGTGCAAGCGTCGGCAGCGGGATTCGCGATGGTGGTTCGTCGACGTGCGGCGTCGTCTCCCATCGCGGATTGGTGAAAATGGCAATCGACACCATCAGGCAGAACAGCGCCTGCGCCGTGGCTGCGTGCGTGACTGCGATCGCTAGCGGCAATTCGAACAATACGGTGATACCGCCGAGCACGGCCTGCACGATAATCAGTCCGAATGCGAGCATGACGAGGTTGCGAACCCATTTGCGCGGCTCGGCGCGCCACGCCCACGCCATCAGCGCGAGCGTGAGCACGACGACGGTTCCCGCTGCGAGCCGATGGCCGAACTCGAAACGAATTCCGCCCTGCCACGCAGGGATCAGTTTGCCGAACGCCAGCGGCCAGTCGGGAACCGCCAGCGCAGAACCGGTCGAAGTGACCAGGCCGCCTATGAAGATGAGGCAAAAAGTGGCGCCCGCAGTCAGCACCGCAAAGCGATGCAGTCCACGCGTCTTCTCAACCTCAGTTGGCGATTGACTAATCACTAGCTATTCGACTGACTAATCCGCCGCGGCCGTCGAGTGTTCGATTAACTGCGATTGCGGCAGGAAGTCCTCTGCGACCTCGGGCGAGCTGTACTCGTACGGCCCTCGGTAAACGACCGGCACCGCGCCGGGCCAGTTGCCGTGCGGCGGCGGCGAGGGAGTGGTCCACTCGAGCGTGTTCGCATGCCAAGGGTTCTCGGTAGCCTTCTCGCCCTTGTAATAGCTGTAGATTATGTTCGCGAGGAACAGGAACTGCGCGGCGCCGAGCACGAACGCGCTAATCGAAATGAATTCGTTGATCGGAATCATCGGCTTCAAAAAATCGTACTGCTGCGGATTGTAGATGCGGCGCATGTGCCCGCCCATCCCGAGGATGTGCATCGGGAAGAACGTGCAGTTGAACGCGACGAACGTGATCCAGAAATGAACCTTGCCGAGCGTCTCACTCATCATGCGGCCGAACATCTTCGGGATACCAATAGGTAATTCCCGCGAAGATGCCGAACAGGCTACCGCCGAATAGTACGTAGTGAATGTGCGCGACGATGAAGTAGGTATCGTGGATGTACATGTCGACCGGAGTGGAAGCCATCCAGATTCCCGAGAGCCCGCCGATGACGAACATCGCGACGAACGCGAGCGCATTCATCATCGCGACCGTGTAGTGGATGTTGCCCTTATAGAGCGTGCCGAGCCAGTTGAAAGTTTTAATCGCCGACGGCACGCCGATGATCATCGTCGTGATCATGAAGCTGCTGCCGAGCGCCGGATCCATCCCCGACTGGAACATGTGATGGCCCCAGACGACCCACGAAAGGAACGCGATCGCGATCATCGCGTATGCCATCGCGCGGTAGCCGAAGATCGGCTTGCGCGAGAACACCGAGATGATCTCCGACGAGATGCCCATCGCGGGCAGGATCATGATGTAGACCTCGGGATGGCCGAAGAACCAGAACAAGTGCTGCCACAGGAGCGGCTCGCCACCGCCCGCGGGCAGAAAGAAATGCGTGCCGCCCATGCGATCGAAGAGCAACAGCGCGAGCGCCGTGGTCAGCACCGGCAGCGCGAGCAGCAGCAGGATCGCCGTGATGAACAGCGACCAGATGACCAGCGGCATGCGGAAGAAATACATGCCCTTGGTGCGCATGTTGATGATCGTCGTGATGTAGTTGATCGAGCCCATCAGCGACGACGCGCCAAGGACGATGATGCTGATGCACCATAAATCCTGGCCCCAATCGACGCCGGTATATATCGGCACCGCGCTCAGTGGAGCGTACGAAGTCCAGCCCGCCGCTGCGGGACCGCCGGTCACGAAGAACGACGACAGCATGATCACGCCGGCGACCGCGCCGACCCAGAACGACAGCATGTTCAGTTTGGGGAACGCCATGTCGCGCGCGCCGATCATCAGCGGGATGAGGAAATTGCCGAAGCATCCGACCAGGATCGGCATCACCACGAAGAAAATCATGATGGTGGCGTGCATCGTGAACATCGCGTTGTAGGTATTTGGCGGAATCGCGCCGTCGTACATGAACGGCTCGGGCACCCAGTGGAATCCGGGGACCGCGGTTTCGGGAAACGCGAGTTCCCACCGCATCAGCATCGCCATCAGGCCGCCAATCGACATCATGAACAGCGCCATGAAGAGAAACTGACGCCCGATCATTTTGTGATCTTCGGAAAAAATGTAGGTGCGCACAAAGCCGAGCTCATGATGCTCCGCGTGAGCGCTGTGTGCCGCAACCGCTGCCGTGCTGCTCATTTCGACTAGCTCCTTCCGGGGGACGTGGCCGGCCGAGGCGGGCGTTACTTGTTCTGCGAGTATTGGTCTTTGAGCCACTTGTCGTAATCCTCTTGCGACTGCACCGTCAGATTGCCCTTCATCCCCGAATGCCCGAAGCCGCACAGCTCCGCGCACGGGATTTCGTATTGGCCGGTTTCGGTCGCCTCGAACCAGACGTGAATGATACGGCCCGGGACCGCGTCCTGCTTGAGGCGCAGGTTCGGGACGAAAAAGCTGTGGATGACGTCCTTCGACGTGAGATCGATCCGCACCACCTTGTTCACCGGCACGTGCAGCTCGTTGTCCATCGTGATCTCGCTCTTGCCGCCGAACTTTCCGTCGGGACCCGGGTAGGTGATTTCCCAGTTGAACTGCTTCGCGTTCACTTTGTAGAAGACGTCGCCCGGCGGCCCATGCTCCTTGATATCGGCCCAGGTCGAGCGGCTCATGATCGCGAGCGTGATCAGGATGACCGTAGTCGCCGTGGTCCAGATTATCTCGAGACGCGAATTGCCTTCGATATACTCCGCCTTGCGGCCGGGCCGGGTGCGATAGCGAATCATGAAGTACACCATCGCGATCATCACCGCGATCCAGACGACCATGACGATCCAGAAGATCAGCTCGAAGAGCCAGTCGATCTTTGGACCGAAGGTCGAGATGTCGTGCGGAAAATACAGATGCTCGAGCATCGAAGCGTCACCTCTGCGCTATCAACGTGAAATGCTGGACGAGCGATGGCCGCGCTGATCAAGGCGGCCGATGCTACGTTCGGACGAATTGCGATTCATCGATCGGTGCGATTATGCCTGCCAGCACATCGATTAGTGAAATGAAAAATCTTCGTACCCCACCGCAACCTGCGCTTAATCAACGCCGACATGACGCTCATATTTCGCCAGCAAATTCAAGCGCTTCGCGGTCGCAGGATAGCAAGGCTCGCACGCGGCGCAAACAGGTCTCCCGCGCACGATTGGCGGCAACAAATCTTTACGCTACAAGGGCAAGTTGAGGACAGAGGAGGTCTTGGTTGGTTATGGCCGATCGCGTGGCGACGCTTTCCCAAAACTTCGAGGCGCAGGCACATAAGTACGGTGCGCGCGCGTTCCTTAAAGACAAGCGCGACAAGGTCTGGACCGACCACTCGTGGACCGAGGTGTCCGAGGCCGCCGGCAAAATGCGCGCCGGCCTGCTTGGCCTCGGCGTGCGCCCCGGCGATCGCGTCGCGATCCTTTCCGACAATTGCCCCGAATGGATCGTCGTCGATCAGGCAGTGCTGGGGCTTGGCGCGATCGTCGTACCGCTCTACACGACCAGCGGACTCGAGGAGACCGCGCACGTCATCGCCGATTCGGGCGCGAAAGTGATCGCGGCCAACGGCAACGAGATGGTCAAGAAAATTCTCGGCCTCGGCGCCTCGATTCCCGACGTCACCGCGATTGTCGCGATGCATTCCGGGGCAGAGTCCACGCCTGCCGCTAATGGAACGCCCGCCGTGATGAGCGCTGCGTCGATAAGTGGCGACGCGCCGGCCGCGATCGTCGAGGGCAGCAGCGACGACCTCGCGACTATCATCTATACGTCGGGTACCACGGGCACCTCGAAAGGCGTGATGCTGTCGCACGGCAATCTGCTCGCCAACGCGGAGGATTCGCTTACGGCACTCGCGCTCAACGACACCGACATGACGCTGTCGCATCTGCCGATCGCGCACTCGTTCGAACGGACCGCGGGTTATTACACGGTCGCGATGGCGGGAGGGACGATCGCGTTTGCGGAGAGCCTCGGTCAAATTGCGTCGAACCTGACCGAGGTCGAGCCGACCGTCGTGCTCACGGTGCCGCGCCTGCTCGAAGTGATACACAGCCGCGTGATGCGCACGGTCGAGACGTCACCGCCGATGCGCCAGCGGCTGTTCAAAATGGCGCTTAATGCGGGCGAGCAGGCGGCTGAATTTCGCAATCGCGGGAAGCCGGTTCCGCCACTGCTCGCGCTCTCGATGGCGGTATTCAGGCGGCTGGTCTTCGCGCGCGTACGCGGGATTTTCGGCAGCCGCATCCGCTACCTGATTTCCGGCGGCGCGCCACTGCCGACTGAGATCAATCGGTTCCTCTCAGCCGCCGAAGTTCCAATCGTCGAAGGATACGGCCTGACTGAAGCTTCCCCGGTCGTTGCGGTGAATCTGCACAACGGCAAGACCCGAATCGGCACCGTTGGATTGCCTCTGAAGCGCATCCAGGTAGAGACCGCGCCCGACGGCGAGTTGCTGCTGCGCGGGCCGAACATAATGAAGGGCTACTACAAACTCGAGGCCGAAACCAAAGAAGCGATCGACGAGAACGGATGGCTCCATACCGGCGACATCGCGAAGATCGACGTCGAAGGATACATCGCGATCACCGATCGCAAAAAAGAAATCATCGTGCTGTCCGGCGGCAAGAACGTATCGCCAGCCTACGTCGAGAGCAAGCTCACCGGCGACAAGTTCATCAGCCAGGCGTGCGTGATCGGCGACCGCCGCAAGCATCTGGCGGCGCTGGTGGTTCCCGACTACGAAAATCTCGTGGATTTTCTGAAGGAGAACAACCTCGATCCGAAAAACCCGGACGCCCTGACGAAATCAAAGGAATTGAAAACGTTCGTCCACGGCCGCATTCGCGAAATCAACAAGCAACTCTCGGACGTCGAGGCAATCGCGACGTTCGCGATCGTCCCGCCGCTCACCCAGGAAAATGGCGAACTGACCCCGTCGCTAAAAGTGCGGCGCAAGATAGTCCAAGCGCACTTCAAGGACCAAATCGATTCAATGTACGGCGATTGAACAGCGGGGCTGCGCGCCCCGCGCCCGCGGCAGGGGTGACCCCTGCACCCAGTGAAAGAAAGACGCGGGACTTCGTCCCTGTTCGAACTAGGTGGGGGATCTTTCCCGCTGCTGGCGACTAAAGTCGCCAGCAGGCTTACTTGGTAGGGGTAAATAAGAGCCGGGATTCTCGCTGCGCTCTGAATGACACAAGAACTGAATGAAACAGGAAAAAGAACAGGGAGCAAAATGGCGTCCTCGCCATTTTGCGATTTAGTACTGGGTGCAGGGGTCACCCCTGCCGAGGGTGCGGGGCGAGGAGCCCCGCTCTTTTCTTACTGCTTGTTGCCGTTCTCGGCGGCCATCAGAACGTGGATTGTTGTAAGCTTCTTCACCATGTATGCGCGCTTGCCCTTCGGCGTGACGACTTCGATATCGTCCTCGGCTGCTTTGCCGATTAGCGCGCGGCCCAGCGGCGACGACAACGAGATGCGGTTCTGCGCGCCATCGACTTCTTCGGGCACGACGATCTCGTATTCTGCGACTCCGCCCTCGTCGAGGTCTTCTAGCTTGACCCGACTGCCGAGGCCGACGGTGTCGCGCGGGATCGTTTCGAGATCGATCATCGTGAGCTCTGCGATTCGAGTCTCGAGGTTGCCGACCCGCGCCCGCAGGAACTCCTGTCGCTGCTTGGCCATCGCCCACTCGGCGTTTTCGGACAGGTCGCCATGCGCTCGCGCGCGTTCGAGTTCCTTGGGCAGGTCCACGGTGAGCTCGTGCTTGAGCACCTCGAGATCTTTTTTGAGCCGCTTGATTACCGGTAATTCAGCCATCGATACATTCTTCCTGAATGCCGTTCACTTTTAATTCTATACGATTCGCGAGGCTTGGCGAGCCTCAATCGGCGACGATAGACGTCAGGCTCCGATTGACGCCGGTGACGCTCTGAATCTTGTGCACGATCAGCTCGCCGAGCGAGGTCACGTCGGCGGCCTCGCAAATCGCGATGATATCGTGCGGCCCCGTGACCGCATGCGCCACGGAAACTCCCTGCACGCCGCGAATCTTGGCCGCGACCTCGCGCGCCTTTCCCGGTGACGTATCTATAAGGATGAATGCCTTCACAGCCATGCTGGTTTCCTCCCGGGCGTGCGGCGAGCGCGGCCCTGGTTATCGTGGTGGCAACATCAAAGCACCCTTCTCATCATATACATAAAAGCCGCGGCCCGACTTGCGGCCGAGATATCCGGCATCGACGTACTTTTTCAGCAGCGGGCATGGACGATACTTGTCGTCGCCGAGCACCCGATGCATCACCTCCATGATTGCGAGGCAGGTGTCCAGCCCAATCAGGTCAGCCAGCTCAAGCGGACCCATTGGCTGATTGGTGCCGAGCTTCATCGCGGTGTCGATATCGGTTACGCCGCCGACGCCTTCGTACATCGTGTAAATCGCTTCGTTGATCATTGGGAGCAGCACACGATTGACGATGAATCCCGGGAAATCCTGCGCGGTCATCGTGGTCTTGCCGAGCTGTTCGGCGAGCGTGCGCGTCTGCTGAAAGGTCGCCTCCGAGGTCGCGAGTCCGCGGATTATTTCGACCAGCTTCATCGCCGGCACCGGGTTCATGAAATGCATCCCGATGACACGGTCGGCACGCGAGGTCTTCGCGCCCATTTTGGTGATCGAAATCGATGATGTATTCGAGGCGAAAATCGTTTCCGGCGGACAAAACTTGTCGAGCTTCTGCAGCAGCGCGATCTTCGCGTCCTCGTTTTCGATCACTGCCTCGATCACGAAGCCTACTTTGCCCAGGTCTTCGAGATTGGTGGTTGTCTCGACCCGACGCATCACGCGATCGCGCTCTTCGGGCTTGAAGCGGCCGCGCTCGATCATGCGATCGAGGTTGCGTGCGATCGTATCGACCCCGCGCTTGCACATGTCCGGCGCAATATCGTGCATCACGACCGCGATTTCCGCCTGCGCCGCGACCTGCGCGATTCCCGCGCCCATCTGCCCTGCCCCGATTACGCCGATCTGCTGCAAACTCATTCGTCTCTCCGAAAATTTCGCGGTCCCGAGTTAGAGGTACGGGATATAATTCTTGAGCGAGCTAAGCAATGCCGCGACGTCAGCCTCGTCGCCAAGGTCGCGGCACAGGATTTCGTAGTAACCCTTGATACGCCCGCGCTCCTGATTCTCGGGCGCCTCGGCGAGCATCGCCTGGAAGTCCTTGAGAATCGCCTGCGCTTCGAGTTTCTTCTTTACCGGAATCGCTTCGTCATCGACCGCAATGAGCAACCTGATGTGATCGATCATCCGGTTCATCACGGCAAAATCGCTGCGATCTTTTTCCATCGTCGATTTTATTAATGATGATCCGGCGGATCCTCGCCGCCGACCCACGTGCCCGCACCACCGCCGCTGCGCATCGCGGTGCGCACCTTCATCACGTCTTCCGGCGACTGACGCCCCGGCATCCCGAGGTTGCGCATCAGGACGTTGGTCATGTTGGAAGTCAGCCGGTCGCGGATCGTCGGCGCGTCGCCGACTTGCGCGTCGAGCACCACATCGACCTGCTCGCGCGAAAGACCCTCAGCCACGAAAATATCGACCAGCCCGGCCAAGCCGACTTCGCCGCCCGCGCGGTCCACGATTGCGACCACCTTGGCGCATGGCGTGCAAACGCGCCGAAGAAATCCTGCCCGCTTGCTGCAATAAACGCATCTCATGACAAAGTCCGAAAAAAACTTGAAGCGGCCGTGCGCACGAAAAATCGGCGGGCCCGCTTCATTTCTGAGGCTACTACCGGCTTTCGGTGGTCGCAAGCATTGGACGGCGAGGCGCCATCAAATGGGTTTGACATCGCAAAAATGTCCGACTAAAATCGGAATTGAGAATCATTCTCAGAATTGATTTAGAAAAAGATGACTCAAACTGCCATCGCCTACTTCTTCTACTCGCTTGGCATTCTCTTTCGCGAGGGTATGGAGGCGATGCTGGTCGTGGTCGCGCTTGCGGCCGGGACGCGCGGTGCGGGACGAATCGGACGCTCGCGCGACATCTACGCGGGCGCCGTCGCCGCGATCTTCGCGAGCATCGCGCTGGCCTGGGCGGTTAACCATCTAATCACCGACGACGCGAGCGACACGCTCGAGGGCGTCTTCCAACTGTTCGCCGCCGCCACCCTCTTCTACGTCAGCTCGTGGATGACTTCGAAGGGGCAGTCCGATCGCTGGATGAAATTCATCTCGCACAAGCTCGAGGACGCCGAGCGCAGCAAGCATTCCCGGCATCGCGCTCGGACTGACTGCGTTTCTCGCCGTTATGCGCGAGGGTGCGGAGACGATCGTGTTCTTCCAGGCGCTCACCAATGGCGCGACCGAAACTGTCGAACGTCACGCGGTGATGGCCGGCGTCGTCGCAGCCGCGATCGTTCTCGCCGCAACCTTCGTCGTCATTCAGCGCGCCGCCGATCGAATCCCGATGCGGCTGTTCTTCCACGCGACATCTTTCATGCTCTATGCGCTGGCGATCGTGTTTATCGGCCAGGGCGTTGCGAGCTTGCAGGAAGCGTCGGTGGTATCGGCAACGTTTGTGAACTACGCGCCGACGATTCCGATGCTCGGGATATTCCCGACGGTTCAATCGCTCGGCGCGCAGGCGCTACTGCTGATACTCGCGGCCGCTTACGTGTTCGTTCCACGCAACACTGCACGCGGCGTCAGGGTTGCGGAGCGAGCGGAGATGCGGCGGGCGCGCCAGGCGTGACCACAGGCGCCTGCGCGAAAGAATCGTTGCCGTTGCCGCCGAACAGCACACTCTCGACGTCGGAAGTCAGCTTCTCGGAAATCACCAGCGCGCGAAATCCCATCCGCGTGCATTGATCGACCATCGGATCGCGCGCGACCGCACTTTGACGCACACGCTTGAGCGTGACGCGCAAATCCTGCGTGCGATCGAGCAGGACCGACAGCCGCGCCTCGACAATCGCAGCCGAATTGCCGCCGCCCGACGCCAGATCGAGCGCTAACGATTCCGCATGTTCGGAGTCAGCGAGCGCATGAAGCGCAGTTTTGATTTCAGTGCATGCGGCGCCGGCGTCATTCTCAGGCCCCGGCGACAGTTGAGCAGCAAAGATAGTTTGAAAAGTACCAAGCACAATGACGGCAACGAGCACCGCCTGCGTGGATACTGAAAGGATTAGGCGGCGTTGTTTTCGCCGGTGTCGTAACCGAGCGAAGTGTAAAACGCCTCCTTCTCGCCGGACGGCATGATGTAGATTCCGTCCCATCCGCAGACCTCTTCGCAGAGCAGGCATCCGACGCAGGTCTTTTCGTTGACCTGCACCTTGCCGAGATAGACCGCCGTATTTTCCGGCGACGGCGAGATGCAATCGAACGGGCATACGTCCACGCACACGCCGCATCCGTTGCAGTTGTCGGGATGGACGACGGCGACCGGGCGTTCCGCGCGCTTGAGCACGTGGGTAATCTCGCCGTGATTGTTCATGATCGCGTCGTCGGGGCAAATCACGCCGCACGCGCCGCAATCGATGCACATCGCGGCCTCGATGTAATAAACCTTCTTCGACAGGCCCGAGATGGCGCCGGTCGGGCAACGCTTTTCGCACGCGCTGCATCCGGTGCAATTCTCGGCGATGATTTCAAATGGCATGCTGGTGGCCTACTTCCTCATCTCGTCGATGATCCGTTCGCGATGTCCATGCTCGATCAACTGATCGTTGCGCCGAGCCTGCTTGAGCGCGATGTAGGTAAAAAACATCACCAGGATCATCATCGCGATGATCGGAATGTTATCCGGCACGGTCAGGATTTCGAGAAACTGTTGCAACCCGGTAATTTGCACGATTAGAACCCTCGACGCTCGGAGTTATCAGCTACAGATGTACCAACGCCATTAGTCCCCGTCAACTTTGATTGGCCGCTGGATGCGTCCCGCTAATCACATCCGCCATCCGTTTCTGCGAGGAAGCCGCGACGCACTAATTATTGGCTGAGCCGCAACTGGTCCTTAATTTCAAAATAACAATTGATAGTTAGTCTCCTGCCCATCAGTTCCCTTCAACCCTTCAAAAATTTTTGGCAGGAGGAAAATATGCGTAACTTTATCCGTTTGCAAATGTTCGCCGCGCGAGCGCGCAGGCCGTACTCGCGCCTGATTGCCGCCGTGGCGACCGTCGCGATGCTCGGTGCGCCGGCGTTTGCGGGCGACTCGCGATTCTCGGGCTTCACACCGGGCAACCTCGTGGTTAGCCGCAGCGTTTACGACAACAATTCTAACAACGTCCAGGTGGGCGAGAGCTTGCCGCCAAACTGTGCGCCCGGCACTTGTGGGTCCGCAATCAATGACGGTACCTACCCATTCGTCTTCAACAACGATCTGGTCGATAGCAGCTTCGGTATCACGTCAAAGATTTTTCTGGATCAGATGACACCGTCGGGCACGCTCGTGACCTCGCTGGAAGTGCCTAACAGCTCGCAAAATGGAGTTCCGCCGACTAAAGACCAAGCGGTCACCAGCTTCAGCTCGAAGTCTGAAATAGCGCTGAATCTTTCTACCGACCACAGCTATCTGACCTTCATGGGTTATCTTTCGCCAATCGACGCACTCGATGTGTCCAATTCCAACACTCCGGCGATCGTCGATCCGTCGAATCCGGTCACGGAGACCGATTTCCGCGAGATCGCACAGGTCGATGCGAAGGGGAAGTTCAAGTTCACTGAGACTAACGCCTACAGCGGCAACAACGGCCGCGCCGCGATTCTGAATAACTCCGACGGCGCGAATTTTTTCTACACGGCGGGCAATGCCGGCAACGGCGGCAATCCTCAGCCGGACGGAATCATTATCGGAGCGGGCGCGCAGATCATCGATCCGGAGAACAAGGCGCTGGTCGCACAGAAGCCGGACGATCCTACGCCGGTGGGGAGCTTCAATATCACGCAACTTGGCCTCAAGCCCGATAAGATTGGCAAGGACACTAACTTCCGCGGGCTGACGATTTTCAACAACGTCGTCTATACCACCAAGGGCAGCGGCGGTAACGGCGTCAACACAGTTTACTTTATCGATACCGCCGGCAACGTGTGCAACGCATCGAATGGGATTGGGTTACCCGCGTCGGCTGCAACCTTGCCTACTGCGGGGATTCCTTTCGACCCGACGCTGCTACAGACTGAGGGCGTCACTCCCTACAACATGTGCGTTCTGAAAGGCTTCAACAGCACTCTCGCTGCGACCACTACCAACGTCTTTCCGTTCGGCGTCTGGTTTGCGAACGCGACTACTTTATATGTCGCTGACGAAGGCGACGGCTATGCGGGTGGTCTTGACCTTTACACTCACGCCGCGGCGCAAACGATGGCGGGACTGCAGAAATGGATTTTCGATTCCGTTGCGGGCAAGTGGAACCTGGCCTATGTCCTGCAAAATAATTTGGGACTCGGGCAGTCCTACACGATTGCCAATTATCCTACCGGGCTGAATCCGGCTACGTGCATTGTGCTCAAAACGCCGCCGCCGCAGATCAATCCTAACAATTGCAAGGTGAGTAAAACTGTGTCCGCGCCTGATGGGCTTCCGTGGGCGCCGGCCACCGACGGCCTGCGCAATATTACGGGCGTCGTGAACCCCGACGGCACGGCGACTATCTACGGGATAACCTCGACCGTGAGTGGCAGTGGCGACCAGGGCGCGGATCCGAACCGGCTGGTCGCGATAACCGACAATCTCGCGGCGACCACTCTGCCTGCTTCGGAAATGTTCTCAGTCACTGACAGCGCGCTCTTCGGCGAAGTTCTGCGCGGCGTCTCTTTCACTCCGGGATCGTAATCGCAGATTCTGCTACGCTGACAGACGTGGACGGCCGCGCGGGAATCCGTGCGGCCGTCCCGCGTCGTGCGACTTTGCCGCTTGCAGGGCGGCATTGCCTGCGGGCAGAGTAGTTGAGCATGGCCGGTCAACCTCAAGTTTCGTCGTATGTCGCTCCCCATCGCGGGGTTTTCAATCTCGCGTGGGGAGTCGTCGCGACAGTTTTATCGGCGATTTGGACGATGATTTGCGCGACCGGGGCGGCGCTGTCGGCTCTGGTGAACAAACCGCACTGGGTGACCGTGGTCACGCGTGCGTGGGGGCGCGGGATAATCGGAGTCTGCGGTATCAAGGTGCAAATCGAAGGGCTCGAGAATCTTGCCGGGCTGAAATCGTACGTGCTGGTTGCGAATCATCAGAGCTTTTTCGATATTTTTGCGTCGGCCGCGTTCATGCCGGGGGAGCCGCGGTTCGTCGCCAAAAAGGAGCTGCTCAAGATTCCGATCGTTGGATATGCGATGCAGAAAGGCGGGCACATCATCATCGATCGCGACGCCGGCGGCCAGGCGATCCGCAAGGCTATCAAGATTATCCAGAGCGGCCTCGACGTCTGCGTGTTTGCCGAGGGGCATCGCTACAACGATAACCGCGTCCACGACTTCAACGACGGCGCAGCGTGGCTCGCGATCCTGTCCAAGTTGCCGGCGGTGCCGATGTCGATCAGCGGCTCAGGCCGCTTCTATCCGCGCGGCGCGATCTTCGTGACCCCAGGCCTCACGATGCGCATGAAGATCGGAAAGCCGATTCCCACCGACAATATGCGCAGCAGCGACCGCACCGAGTTGACGCGCAGACTCGAAGAGGCCGTGCGCGCATCGTTCACCACCGAGGTCTGAGCGAATGCGGCGCAGATCATGCTATTCTGAGCGTCATCTGCTGAAGGGGGAGTCTGACGAAAGGGGTGCGCGGCAAAATCCGGATGGGCGCGAACGCAGTCACCACTGCGGTCGCGTTCTCCTTGTTCATTCTCTCTTCCCCGATTTCTGCGCGCGCCCACTTGGCCAAATCGCCGTGGCCGATGTTCGGTCACGACGCCGGGCATAGGGGCCTGAGTCAGTACAGCGCGAGTGGCAATCCCGGGACGCTCAAGTGGAAGTTCACAACCGGCAGCGGAATATTTTCCTCGCCGGTAATCGGCGCCGACGACACGATTTATTTCGGATCGACGGACCAGAACTTTTACGCGGTGAACCCCGACGGCACGATGAAGTGGAAGTTCGCGACCGGTGAGGCGCTGCGATCCGCGGCGGCGATCGGCGCCGACGGGACAATTTACTTCGGCTCAGACTACGGCAACCTCTACGCGCTGAGTCCCGACGGCCGGCTCAAATGGAAATTCAAAACCGGCGACTCGGGCAACGCTTCGCCGGCGATTGGCGCCGACGGCACCGTCTATGTTTGCTCGGGCGAGGGCGTTCTCTACGCGATCAATCCCAACGGCAGCAAGAAATGGCAGGCCGTCACTGACACGAGGTTTTCGCCGGCAATCGGCGCCGACGGAACCGTCTACGTCAGCGGCATCGAAGATTGCAACGGCACTTGCAAAAGCGATCTCACGGCGGTGAGCCATAGCGGCAAACGGAAATGGAAGTTCCGGTTCGACGGCGATGCAACCTCGTCGCCGGCGATTGGCATCGATGGGACGGTTTACGTGGTGGGCATAAAGATTGATTACTCCGACAAGACTGGCGAAGGCGGCGCGCCACCGCAGCTCTACGCGGTCAAGCCCAACGGAACGCTGAAGTGGAAATTCGCAGCCGGCGCGAGGGCGATCGGCGACGCCTCACCCGCAGTGGGCGCCGACGGCACCATCTACATTGGATCCGGAAATGGCGTTCTCGAGGCGATCGGCCCCAACGGTTCTGAAAAATGGAAATTGAGACTCGGCGGAGGCAGCATGCCGTCTTCGGCGCTCGGAGCTGATGGCACGATCTACACCGGTGACGTGTCGAGCAGGCTGTACGCGATCGATCCCGAAGGCAGCCCGAAATGGAAATTCACCGCCGAGAAGGTCCGCGGAGGTCCGGACCAGATGTGGACCGCGCCGGCGATTGGGGCGGACGGAACGATCTATGCCGGTTCGCTGGACTACAATCTATACGCGATCGGCATGCCCTCGAGCGTTCCCGCCGCAGCGGTGACTCCGGTTGCCGGCAAGATTGTAATTTCACGCGACAAGTTCTCGTTTGGAGCAGTTTACGTTGGCGACCGCTTTGTCGGATTTTTCAACGTCACGGCCGATGAGTCGAACAAGGAATCGGTGCTGATCGAGAACATTTCCGTAAGCGGCCTCAATTTCGAATTGGGGAACCACCGGTGCGTCCCCGGCCAGCCGCTGGAGCCCGGCCAGTCCTGCACAGTTGATTTCATCTACCAACCGTCGATGGCGACCGACGGAGAGACCGACCTGGGCAAGGTTATCGTTACCACTAACGCATCCGTCGTCGTGCCGGCGGGCGGCGAGGTTCCGCTGAGCGGCGGTGCGAAGGGCCGGGGCACGCCAAATTATGGCGGAATAACGTGCCGCAAATTTACGGAGAAGCTGCAAGCCAATCCTGACGATCAGACCATGTACTTCTGGGCGATGGGCTTTATGGCGGGGCGCAACGCCGACATTCCGAATAGCGATACCGGCCTGATCAATTTGTCGGTCGACACGCAAGAGCAATACATAAGGTCGTATTGCGATGACAAGTCGTTTGTTCGTGACGCCCTGGTCAGGCTGGTCGATAGCTGGCGGAACAAGCCGGCGGCTCCGGGCAGCGCCTTGTCGTGTGCGGCGTTTTCGAAATCAGTCGAGGTCAATCCCAGCGATGAGACAATGTTCTTGTGGGCGTTCGGCTATATGGCGGCGCTCAATACGCACCTTGAGGGTCGCGTGACCTGGTTCGACGGGGTGCCCGCCGATGAGCAGAGGCAATTCATAGGCACATATTGTGACGATCACCCGGCTTCGCCGTACGTCGAGGCCGTACTTGCGCTGTTCGAGCACGTGCGGCAAGGCCAGGAAATTCCGGCTCCCGTCTGGGACACGCAACGCAGATAGTTGCTCACCCTGCGGAACCTTTTCGTCTACTCATCGACTACAACCTTGCCGACGAGGCGCTTGCAAACCCCTGACGCCAGGCAGGCCCGACGGGTGCGCCCTCGCGCAGGCGATGAACGATCGATGGATTGCATTCGCGCGCAGCGGCGATTCCGAGCGCTGACGACGGGCCTCGATGGCCCGGCCTACAAACGATTCGGATCGCGCGACGATGATCTTCAACGGCGAATGCAGAGTTGAGAAAGATCCCAGTCGCGCGGAACGGGAATCGATCGAGAACGTCCTGTTCGCGCCGCGCGCTTGACAGCGCCTACGAGAACAAATCGCCGACCAGGTGGAACGGATACATGATCACGTGGCCGGTGGCGTCGAGCACCGAGCCGACTGTGTTGGATGTGGAATTTGTTACGCGGTCGGTGGTGTACTCAGCCTGTTGCGACGCGCAGCCAGAAAGCATCAAAAGGGTTCCTGCAACCACTAAAACTGGCAGAATTTGTTTTTTCTTCGACATAAATATTCTCCATCGGCGAACTTTCATTTGCCTACTGAAGAATTGAGCAAGACATGTGCCCCGCGGATGCCTGATTTTTGGTCAGGCTTTGCGATCGAAGATGAACAGCGGGACCTGGTTCGCGAACTTTGGATCGATCGTCAGGATACGGCGGCCTGCGTCGATTTCGATCGTGCCGGCGTCGAGACCCGCCATGTGAAAATTCGCAACCACTTGATCGATGTCCTCCGCTTCCAGCCACAGACCGACCATTCCTTCGCTCGACGAATCGATCGTGGCGCCGGTCACGAGGCGAATCTCAGCGCCACCGACTTTCACCGATGCCGATTTTCCGTCTGAAGACGGAGTCACTGAAAACCCGAAATTCTTTCGGTAGATCGAAGATGCGTCCGCGAGATCCGCGGTCGCGACTTCCAGTCTATCGAGGCGTTTGATCACGAGGCGAATCTTATCGCGCTGCAAGCGATTTATACAAAAGAAAAACGGAGCCGGATTGCTCCAGCCCCGTTTCGTTCAAAGGAACCTAACCCCTAACCCCTTCCCGCGCGGAAAGGGGAACCGGATGAAGGAGGGTCGCTCTTAGCCCTTGGGCTTCATCGAGAAATTGGTCGTCGCCGTCGCGCCGTCTTTCACGCTGGCTTTCTGATCGTCGGTGCCGAGCTTCTCTTGCCACACTTCGACCGTGTAGTCGCCGGGCGGCACATCCTTAATCGTGTAATTGCCCTTGTCGTCCGTCACCGCGAAGTACGGGGTGTCGGTCGCGACCCACCATCCGTGCATCCAACTGTGCGCGTCGCAGGTGACTTTGATCACTTCCGGCTTTTCGACTTTTTGCTCGATCACTTTCTTGAACTTGGGCTGCGCCATGTTGAACGAGGGATTCGCAGTCGAGTAGGTGTGGATGTTGTGCAGAATGCCGTCCGAGTTCACGATTTTCACGGTGCTGCCGGCCGGGAACGCGAGCACGTGCGGCACGTAGTCGCAGCCTTTTTGATCGAAGGTCACGTCGCCGGGCTTCATGTCGCCCTTGGCGCCCTTGACGATCACGACTGCGTTGGCTATTCCGCCGCCGCTGTCAACGATCAGGTCTTCCTGGAAGTGCTGATGGAGCCCGCAGACTTCCTTGTCCTTGGTCACTTCGACCGGCTTGGGCGCAGGCGCGGTGCCGTCATACTTCACCTGTCCGCTAATCGTGCCGCCGGCAGCGCTCGCGAGGCTGGCGCCGACGCTCATGCTGAGCGCGACTCCGGCGCACGCTGCCAGTACAACTCGAATCTTCTTCATTACCGTTTTCCTCCTGGGAAGTTCCTGGATGATGCCAATCGGTTAAACAAACATTCAGCTTAGCGAATACTCAGTTGCCAACTCAATCAATTAGACGATAGCAACCTACTTCTTACTCACTTTAGTCGGTACCGTTTCCGCATTACTCACTTTTGCCGGCACCGCCGCTACCTGTCCCGGTAGTGTCTGACCCGGATGAGTACCGAACCAGAATATGTAGTCGCGCAGCGCACGGATTTGCGCGTCCTGATTGCCGCCAAGGATGTCGTCGGGACCTCCCGGATAAAATGACGGCATCTTGGTCCCCGGCTGTATCGCCGACGGATTTGCGATCCACTTCAATATCCAATCGGGATTCAACCGCTGATGCGCCAGCGCCAAATCAGGCGCCCATCCTGATTCAGGGCCCTCGGGCTTCTTGTCGCCCTGCTGATGGCAACTGAAGCAGTTGAAATAATCCTTGGTCATCAGCTTCGCGCCCGCCTGCAGTTCCGCCGGCGCGATCAGGTTGGTGTCGACGAACATGTAGGTCACGTTCACGTCCGACAGCGCGGTGAAATAGTTGACGATCGTATCGTCTTCGGCGTTGGTGAAATGGAAAGTCGGCATCCTGATCTTCAGCCACGGACGAATCGGCGTCGGACCCTGCAGGAATGTGAATAGCCACTCGGGTTGTACTTTGGCGCCCTCGCCATTGAGTATTGGCGGCGCAAAGTTGATTTGATCTTCTGAGTAGAAACGGCGTATGTAGCCGCCGCGATTGTCTATTATATGACAGCCGACACAGTTGTAGTAATTGACCATTCGCCGGCCGCCGACAATTTGCGTCTGATGCTCCGAGCCCGGCATCCGGTAACGCTCCTGCACCTTGCCATCGGTCTCGCCGGCAAGGAAAACGCGCAGGTTGATAATGTCGGCGTCGTCGAAGTCGAAGTTCGGCATCAACTGCTCGACGTCCTTGGTCTGGTAGATGCGCGGGGTCTGGAGCTTGTGGAACGTCCAGTCATTCCAGGTCTCGGGAATATTCGTCTGGTTGCCGAAAAACAATTCGTCGAGATGCTTCGATCCAAACGTCGTCAGCTCGACGCCGATGCGCGACTCCTTGTCCATCCCTTCGATCTCGTGGCATCCGAAGCATCCGTACTTGCGCACCAGCGCTTCACCCTTCTTGATATTTTCGGGATCTTTGAGCGCAGTCTCGACGCCGGCGTCTTCCTTCTTCTCGCCGTGCGTCATCAGGAACGCGGTCAGCGCCTCGGCTTCGTGATCGCTGAGCCGCAACGACGGCATCGCAGTATGCGGTGAGAAGTCGCGCGGATTTTTCAGCCACGTGTAAATCCACGACGCCGAAGTTTTTTCAGCGATCTTGCCGAGGTTCGGGGCAAAGTCCTTGGTGGTGCGCGCTTCAGCTGGCTTGAAGCCCTCGGCGACGCCCACCGGAGCTCCGTATTGATCCGGTTCGATCGCGTGGCATCCTTTGCAGCCGACCGATTCGAATAGGCCCTTGCCCTCTTCGACGAACGCCGGATTCTTGATGTCGGCCTCGAGCGTCGGCAGCTCCGGATGCGCGGTGATCCAGTCCTTCGAATTCTTCGCGGAGCTGTCCATCAGGAACGCCGCTAGCTGCGTCGCCTGATCAGTCGTGAAATAGAAATTCGGCATGCGCGTGTGCGGCCGGAAGTTGTGCGGATCGGTGATCCATCGCACGGTCCACGACGGATCGAGCTTGGCCGACGCCAGTTTCAGGTACGGGCCGATCTTCGGCATGTCTTCGTAGCCCGCGACGAGATGGCATCCCGCGCATCCCATTTGCTGGAACATGCGCTCGCCCTCGACGTAGTTAACCGCGATCGGCTTGCCCTCGGCGTTGTGCAGCGAAGCGACGTCGATATGACACTTGATGCATCGCGACTGCATCTTGTCGCCTCGCAGCATCGGCGAATCCCAATCCGGATCGTCGCCATGCGCAAGCCGCACCGAGCTGACCGCAGGCCCCTGCCCGTCGTGGCACGGAGTGCATCCGAGCTTGTCGGGCGGATGCTTCAAAATAATTTGATCGAAATTCGGATGCGTGCGGAACGGCTCGGGCGCGTTCTCGAAGCCCTTCTTGTCGGCGCCCATGTGGCAGCTTTGGCATCGATCGACCCGCGCGATCGCTTCGTCAAATGCGTTGCGGTCGAAGTCATCGATCGCCGTCTGCTGAATCTTTGGAATCTTCGGATAGCGGAACAGGACCCTGTTGCGGAACTTGACCGGGATCATCCACGAGTCGGCCTTGTCGAAAAAGTCGTCGCGCTTGGCGGTCAGCTTCTTCATCTGCTCGGTCAGGGTGTCGACCTTCGAGTTGAGCGCCTCGATTTGATCCTTCACCGCCTGCAGATTGGCCTTGGCCTTGTCGGAGACGATATTTTCCTGCGCGAGTTCCGCGTTGAGCTGATCGATTTCCTTCTTATATTGAGTCGGATCTTCCTTGTACTGGACCGCGTGGTTGTAATCGTACCACCGCTCGGTCAAATACGACTTGGTGAAGCGCACCAGCTGATCTTTGTCGTTGGCGGTGTTGTTGAGATCGACCAACTGCGCGCGCAAGTCGGCGAGCTTGGCGGCGGTCGCGCCGGAGTCGAGTTCCTTCTGCGCTTCGGCCAGATCCTTCGAAACTTTCTGATATTCGGGATCGGCGTTGAGGCGCTTCTGCTCCTCGGCCGCGTCGTTCATGTACTTGTCGTACGCGAGATGATCCCACTCAACCTGATACTGCTTCCACGGGCGGCGCGAGATGTTGTCGTCCCAAATCGACCAGACCGCGCTGACCAGCAGCACCGCGACCATCAGCACGAACAGCGCGCTGTAAGATTTTCCTTCTTCGGTGGGATCAAGCCCCGGTCTGCCAGCCATCTGCTCTACCTATTCCTCAACTCGCCGCCGCGCGGCCACCTTCCAAATACTCAGTCGAATAGTTACTCGAATAGTCAGTAGTCACTCACCGCGAGAGACCCACACACCCTCGATGATGTAGCCGGCAAGAAAAACCAGGATGCCGATACCGGTGAACTCGTATTCGTGTCCCATCCCGTGCGGCTGTGTGATGCCGACGTAAAGCGCGAACCCGACGTCGGCGAGTCCGAGCGCCTGCAATACTTTGGCGAGGATGAACACGGGGTCGTCGCGGCCACGTCAGATGTTAATCCAGGGCGTAACCAGGATGTACTTGATGTTGAGCGCGTGCCGCAAAGCCATCTTGATGAACACGCCGGCCATCGCGATCAGCAGAAATCCCGTGATGCCGAAGCGCACCGGCCCCCATTTCTCGAGAATCTCGGGACCGCCGCCGGGAAACGCGGACCACGGATCGCCCGCGGGCCGCGATCGTATCCAGAAATACAAGACCGCGTATCCGACCACGAAGTAACCGCCTATCAGGAACAATCCGAACAGCGCCGACGCCAGGTAGTCGCGGAAGCCGAACATGTACGGCAAGTCGACGTTGGTCAGCGCCTCGACCAGGTGCGGATCCCAGACCTGGCCGGGCCAGAACCAGTTCCAGCCGGGGCCGCGGAAAAACGTACCGATGATGATGAACGAGACCCACAGAATGTGGAAGCCGACGAAGAACGTCACAATCTCGAACCATCGCTCGCGCAGCGTGTAGTAGCCGTTGCCCTTCGGATTGATGTCGAGATACGGGATCAGCATCAGGCCGACGATGATGAAGCTCGGCAGCACCACCCCGGCGTACCACGGGTCGAAGAACACGAGCATTTCCTGCAAGCCGAGGAAGTACCACGGCGCCTTCGACGGATTCGGCGTGCGCGTCGGATTCGACGGCTGTTCGAGCGGCGCGTTGAGCAATAGCGACCACACCGTTAATACAATGATGACCAGCAGCGTTATCAGGAATTCGTTGCGCACGAGGAACGGCCAGGTGTGCAGCTTCTCCTCGACGCCGCCGCCCGCCTTTTTGATCGGGACTTCAATACGCTTGCCAGCGGCCGCCGGTGGAGTCCGTGCAGATCCCGCGCCCGCGCCGGCCGCGCGCATCACGATGCCGCCTTCGTTACCTTCCGGGCTTGCCATGATTAATCCTTAATGAGGCGCTCCGTCCTCGTCGTCGCTCCACGGCGGCGGCGCAGCCAGCACGTACATCAGATATAGCAAGAGCGACATGCCGATCGGTACCGACAGCACGCGCACGATACCTTCGTGCAAAAACCATGAAAACACGTCACCCATTGTCATCCATCTGGCGCCTCAACCCCGGCCTAGAGCGGCCCCGACATGCCGTCGCGGCGGATTCGCCAGAAATGCACCGCCATGAAGATACTCGCGATCAACGGAAAAAAGATGCAGTGCAAAATGTAGAAGCGCAGCAGCGTATGCGGTCCGATTTCCGCGCCGCCGAAAATAAATGCGCGCGCGTCGTACACCGGATTCACGCCGAGCACTTCATGGAACGGGCCGCCATGCCCAAGCAGCGGCGTCGCGCGCGCCATGTTCGATCCGACCGTCACCGCCCAGATGGAAAGTTGATCCCACGGCAGCAGATATCCGGTGAACGACAGCAACAGCGTCAGCACCAGCAGAATCACGCCGACCACCCAGTTGAACTCGCGCGGCGGTTTGTATGAGCCGGTCATGAACACGCGGAACATGTGCAGCCACACGGCGATCACCATGCCGTGCGCGGCCCATCGATGCATGTTGCGCATCAGCATCCCAAACGGCATGTCGAACTCGAGGTACTTCATGTCGGCGTAGGCGTATTCCGCCGTCGGCCGATAGTAGAACATCAGGTACACGCCGGTGATCACGGTCACGAGGAAAAGCAGGAACGTGATGCCGCCCATGCACCAGGTGAAGCGCAGGCGGACGGTATGCTTCTGCACTTTCGACGGATGCAGATGGAGCCACACGTTACCGGAGACCATCAGGATCCGGTTGCGCGGGGTGTCCTCGTAGCCGTGCCTGAAGATCGATTGCCAGGCCTGCGAATCGGTTATCTGGCGTTTGGTTTCGTTCCAGTCAAACTTAGCCATCCGCTATCCAAGCTCCATCGAGCGCGCAACGGAAGCGCTCGCACCAATCTCAGCAAAAACCGTGAAAAAATCAAATGCTTACGACAATGCGCTCGCGGTCATGTTCGAAATCCGGCGTAAGGCTACCTAATTTTGCCCGATCTCTGCAACAAATAACGCTCATTGAAATGATGGATTTTGCGCGCCTTTCGATTAGCGAACTGGCCTCAGGGCGGCGGCTTGCTCGCGCCGCGGCGGAAGCGGCTGAAGAATGCGACGATCAGGCCCCACGCCACCATCAGTACTGCGATTCCGATTACGCCCAGGCCGACGCCGGCGAGGATTCCCGTCGCGCACAGCACCGCGCCGATCACGAATAGCGGGATTGCGAATGCGATCGGGTTGAACGGATCGTTGCGCGCCGCCCGCTCGACCATCGCAGCCGCCTGCTCGGACGTGCCCGCATCTTCGTTGCTTTCTTTCAGCAGACTCACCGCATAGTCGGTGAGTTCCTGCCGATTAGGCATCGCGCGCAGGCGGTCGGCCAGCTCCCTGGCGAGCTGCTCGACGCGTTCGTCGTTCTCTTGAGACTCAGAGTCAGGTTTGTTCGATTCAGCCACGCGGGGTTTGACTTCTCTGTCGACGGCTAACACCTATCGGACCCGAGATCGCGTTGTCAACGTGACCCAAACCTCGACGCTCAGAGTCAGAGGCTTACGCGCTTCAGCCTAAGGGCGTTGGTGATTACTGAGACACTGCTCAGACTCATCGCGGCGCTGGCGATGACTGGGCTGAGCAGCAAGCCAAAAAATGGATAGAGGACGCCGGCGGCGATTGGGACGCCGAGCACGTTGTAGAAAAACGCGAAGAAAAGATTCTGCCGGATGTTGCGCATCGTCGCCCGGCTCAGGCGCCGCGCCTTCACGATTCCGCGCAGGTCGCCCTTGACCAGCGTGATGCCCGCGCTCTCCATCGCGACGTCGGTGCCGGTGCCCATCGCGATCCCGACGTGCGCCGCCGCCAGCGCGGGGGCGTCGTTGATTCCGTCGCCGGCCATCGCGACGATGCGTCCTTCAGACTGCAATCCCTTCACGACCTCGGCTTTCCTTTGGGGCATCACCTCGGCTTCGACCTGATCGATGCCAAGCTTGTTCGCGACCGCGGCGGCGGTGATTCGACTATCGCCGGTCAGCAGGACAATTTTGACGCCGTCTTCCTTCAGCATCTCCATCGCCTCCGCGGTGGAGGCCTTGATTGGATCGGCAACGCCGATGAGTCCCGCGGGGCGGCCGTCGATTGCGACGAACATCACGGTTTGACCATCTTTGCGCTGCCCGTCGGCGGCGGCTGAAATCGCATCGAGCGAAACGCCGAGCGCTCGCATCATGGGCTCATTGCCGAGCGCCACTGCGCGACCCTCGATTCGCCCGCTGACACCCTGCCCGGTCACCGACTTGAAATCCTCAGCAGTCGCGAGCGTCAACTTGCGCTCTTCCGCGCCGGCGAATATCGCGGCGGCCAGCGGATGCTCGCTGCCGCGCTCGAGGCTGGCGGCCAGGCGCAAAATGTCGGCGTCGGTGAAATCGGCGAGTGCGGTTACCGAGACCAGGCGCGGCTTTCCTTCGGTCAGGGTCCCGGTCTTGTCAACGACCAGCGTGTCCACCTTTTCGAGAATCTCCAGCGCCTCGGCATTCTTGATTAGCACGCCCGCGGTCGCGCCACGGCCGGTGCCGACCATTATCGCCATCGGAGTCGCGAGGCCGAGCGCACAGGGACACGCGATGATCAGAACCGCGACCGCATTGACAAGCGCATACGCCATCCGCGGTTGCGGACCGGCCATCGCCCAGACGATGAAAGTAATCACGGCGGCGAATATTACGGCCGGGACAAAATACGACGCGACTACGTCGACGAGCCGCTGAATCGGAGCGCGGCTGCGCTGCGCCTCACTCACCATCCGGACGATCTGCGCGAGCAGGGTATCGCTGCCGACTCGCTCGGCGCGCATGACGAATCCGCCGGTTCCGTTTATCGTCGCGCCGATCACGCGGTCGCCAGATTTTTTCTCGACGCGCGATCGGCTCGCCGGTGACCATCGACTCGTCAACCAGGCTGACGCCCTCGACTACAACGCCGTCGACGGGGACCTTCTCGCCCGGCCGCACGCGCAAGCGATCTCCGGGGACGACGCGGTCGAGCGCGACGTCCTCTTCGCGACCGTCGGGTCTAAGAACTCGCGCGGTTTTCGGCGCCAATCCGAGCAGCGCTTTGATCGCGCTGCTGGTATTGCTTCGCGCGCGCAGCTCCAGCACCTGGCCGAGCAGCACCAACGCGGTGATCGCAGCAGCGGCCTCGAAGTAAACCGGCACGCTGCCGTCGGCGGCGCGGAACGAATCGGGAAATAAATTTGGGAACAACGCGGCGAACAGGCTGTAGCCGTAAGCGACGCCGATACCCATCGCGATCAGCGTGAACATGTTGAGGCTGCGGTTGACGATCGACTGCCATCCGCGCACGAACAGCGGCGCGCCCGCCCACAGCACGACCGGAGTCGCGAGCGCGAGTTCAATCCAGGTGCGGTCGATCCCGGGATCACGCGCGCGATCGGATTGTCCGGGATCATGTCCGACATTTCGATCAGTATCAGCGGAAGCGCGAGCGCGACGCTTACCCAGAAGCGGTATGTCATGTCGGCCAGTTCCGGCGACACTACGTCGCTCGCGCTGACGACGCGCGGCTCCAGCGTCATCCCGCAAATAGGACAATTGCCCGGCTCGGAGCGGACGATCTGCGGATGCATCGGGCATACGTATTCCGTTTTCGTCGCCGGCTGCATCGGCGCGACAGGTTCGAGCGCCATCCCGCACTTGGGACACGATCCCGGATGGTCCTGCCGGATCTCAGGATGCATCGGGCACGTATATAAAGGAGCGCCCGGCGCGGCCGGAGTGGGAGCGCTGCTCTTCGCCGGCTCCCGCTTCGGCACCCCGCGAGCGAGGATACCATCAGGATCGTTTTTGAATTTTTCGAGACAGCGAAGCCCGCAAAAGTGGTAAGTCGTGCCCTTGTAGTCGAACGATCCCTTGCTCGTCGCGGGATCGACCTGCATCCCGCACACCGGGTCGGTGACTTTGCTACTCATGATGGGGTCTATTCGGATTTGGGATGCGACTCGTTCATCATCTTTTCGTGCTGTTCGTTCGTCATGTGCGCACCAGACTGGAGCGCCGCCTTTTCTGCCTGACTCAGTTGCGCGAGATGGCGGACCCATAAGACCATTCCCCAAATCTCTTTGGGGTTATGGTTCTTTCCAAATGCCGGCATGCCGGTCATAGAAAAGCCGTTGGCAACTATGAAATACAGCTCGCCGTCCGACCACTTTTGGGCGCCGCCGGTTAGCTTGGGGACTGGTGGATTGAAGTCGGCTTCGAACCGATTCTCCCCGTCACCGCTAAGTCCGTGGCATCCGGCGCAGTGTTCATCGAAGTCCTCCTGCCCGGCTTTCAGATTCTCCGGGGTCGGCGGCAACGGATTCGGCTGCTTGTCGGCATTGTGGTGGATCCAATTTGAAGTGACGTAACCCGCGAGTCTGTTTTCCATATGGCCGGGTTTGCGCAGGGCGCTCCAGTTCATCGAGGGCAGAATGAATAGTATCGCGACCAGGACAGCCATCACCGCGAGGGCGCCAAATATCAAAATATCGAACAACGTCCTTTTCACGTTCTCTTTCTCCGATCGTCAGCGGTGCCAAGTTGGTAGCTTCGATGCTCATTCGGGTTACTGCTCCGCTGAGCTAATGATACTCGCGCTCGTACCTGCGAAAGAACGATTGGTAGAGCAGAAACCACAGCGTCATCATCAGCGTGCCGATTCCGACCGAGATTGGGTAAGTGATAGTCGGCGAGTCCATCACGAATGGAATCAGAGCGACCGCCAGCGCCGGCGGTACGTGCAAATCGAACAGGCGCAGCACCGCCATTCCACACGCGATACTGCATCCGGCGGCAAGCGGTCCGACTCCGAGCAGATTCCAGAAGAGCAATCCACCGGCAGCGGTGAGAAAACAAGCGGCCGGCAGAAACATTGGTCGCTTGGCCCACGGGCAAATAGCTGTATGGCCGAACATCTCGAATCCGATCACGACCAGCGGGGGAAAGAGCACGAAGCGCAGACCGGTCAGCTTGACGACGAGCACCGCCATCGCCACGAACAGCATCAGTGCGACCAGCCAATAGGATGTGGCGGGATTCTGTTCCAGCGTCTCATCGACCACGTCCGCCGCGGTGAGCGGCTCGAGCCAATTTTGTGCGACGCTAACGCGTTCCCATAGGATTAAAAGTGCGGTCAAAAGCACCGTTCCGAGTAGAACGCCCGGTGGATACCACCAGCTTTTGACTCCCAGCACGAGCGGTAAAAGCCCAGCGGAGATCGCCGGCGCGATCGGCGACTTGATCACCATTATCAGCGCGACTGCGCTTCCCACCGTGAGCAGGACCGAGACGAACCCATACGGAAGTAGTCGCGTGAAGACGATTCCGATCATCGCAGTGAGGAAGGGCGTGATCGCAAGCATCAGCGGCGAACGCGCCCAGGTACCACGAGGTCGCGTAAAGACGTCGTGCGAGAGCGCGCCTAGCTCCGGGAACATCACATAGAATGCGCCGGTTGCCGACGCGATCCCGGCAATCACCGCGATATAGATGAGTGTGATTAGCTCCGCGATAAAGCGTTGCCAGCCGCTCAGCGCTATCTCGTCCGTTTTCATCGAAAACGCACGGGCGAGGTAACCTTCGCTGCGCTCAGGATCTCCCACAAAAAAGTTCTAACAGGGACGCAGTCCCGCATCTTTATTTATTACTAAGGTGCAGGGGTTACCCCTGCCGAAGGAAGTTTGAAACCCACGCGGGTTTCAAATTTGATTCGTGAATTCGTGAATTCGCGCACGCCTCAGGCGTTCTTGCGCGCGACGATCACCGTATGCACCGACATCGGGCTGATTTTTTCGTTGCGCTCGAGCGTGATCGGATGACCCTTGAGCACGTCCTGCTTGCGCAGTTTGGTGGTCCATCCCAGTTGCCGCGTGATTGGATTCACGACGGTGTTGAGCGCTGCGATCGCTTTGTTCGAGCTCTGGAAATGAGTCGTCATCACGACGCGTCCGCCCGGCTTACACACGCGCACCATCTCGGCCATCATGCGGTACGGATCGGGCACCACGGTCAGCACGTGGAACGAAGTGACGTAGTCGAAACTGTTGTCGGGGTAGTCGAGATTCAGCGCGTCGCCGAGGCGGAGCTCGATATGTTTCCAGCCGTTTTCGGTGACGCGCTTTTGCGCGCGCGCGAGCATGTCGGCTGACGGATCGATCCCGACGACGTGCGCATACGGCGGGTATCCGTCGAGCGCGATTCCGGTGCCGACACCAACTTCGAGCACGCGGTTGCCGGGCCTGAGATTCAGGCTCTCGATAACCTCATGCTCGCGATCGACGAAAACGCGGCCGAAGAAGAAGTCGTAGAAGCGTGCGAGGTCGGAGTAAACGCGGCTTTCGTGCGGCTGGGACATTAGGAGACTCCCTGGGGTTCGAGACAGCCCAAGAGATCAGTGCGTACAGAATCGTCCGCGCGTCGCGTCACGCGGCGGCGTTGATTCCCCGCAACTGACGTTTGACAGAAGTTATATCTCGCTTGCGAAATCGCCACTGGCGCCCTTTTTTGAAGGCCGGAATAATGTTGCGCCGTGCAAACTCATTCACGGTGTCCGGGCTCAGGTCGAGTAGGAACGCGACTTCGCGGGAGTTCAGCAGTATGTCGTCTTTATCGGCCATGTGAGTCCAACAAGACGCCTTTCAGGGATTTTGTCGGGACGCGATTTTGTAATATGCGTCCACCCGCGAAGTCAAGGAAAATACCGCCAATCTCCTGAAAGTTTACAAAGAAGCCGCCGAAGTCGTTCAATTTCACATCTTATAACACAATTAACGGTGACTAAACGCTAATTTCGGTCAACTTGCGCATCTGAATTTTGTAATCGTACCAAGCCCTTGTAACTACAATACAGGAAAACAGGCCGGTCAGCACTCCAACGCACAATGTGACAGCGAAACCCTTGACCGGCCCGGTCCCAAACTGGAACAGGATCAGGCCCGCGGCGAAGGTCGAAATATTCGAGTCGCGAATCGCCGACCACGCGCGCTCATAACCGAGCTTCACCGCCTCGCGCGGCGACTTGCCGTTGCGCAACTCCTCGCGCATGCGCTCGTTCACCAGCACGTTGGCATCCACCGACATACCAAGCGTCAGCACGATTCCGGCGATACCCGGCAATGTGAGCGTCGCGCCGAGCGCAGCCATCACGCAGATCAGCAGCAGGATGTTCAGCGACAATCCGAAATCCGCGAGCAGGCCGGCGCCGCTGTAGTACACCGCCATGAAGATCAGCACGGCGCCCGCGCCAATCACGAATGACATCTCGCCCTGGCGAATCGAATCGCGGCCGAGCGACGGACCGACGGTGCGCTCCTCTTCGATTTCGACCGGCGCCGGCAGCGCGCCCGATCGCAACACGATCGCGAGGTCATGCGCATCGTCCATCGAGAAGCGTCCGGTTATTTGCACGTGACCGCCGGGGATTCGCTCCTTGATGACGGGCGCGGAGTAGACGGTTTTGTCGAGCACGATCGCGAGGCGACGGCCGACGTTTTCCGACGTCATCGCGTCGAAGATTCCTGCACCGCGATTGTCGAGCTCGACTGCCACGTACGGACCTTCGAGCCGCGCGCCCGGACGCACGCGCGCGTCGGTAACGGTGTCACCTGTCATCAGTACCGGCGACTCGACCAGGTAGGGCTCGCGGCCGCCGCGCTCGGAGGTGCCGTAGAGGAGTTCGTCGCCGGGCGGCGGCCCGTTCTTAATCGCGTCCTGCACGTTATTGGTATCGTCAACCAGCTTGAATTCGAGCACCGCGGTCTTGCCGATCAGTTCCTTGGCGCGCTCGGGATCCTGGATGCCCGGAAGCTGCACTAAAATTTCGTTGTCGCCCTCTTTCGCGACGGTAGTTTCGCGCACGCCGAGCTGATCGATTCGATTGCGAATCGTTTCGAGCGCCTGGTCCATCGCATTGTTCCTAATCGTCGTCAACTCCTGCGGCTTGAAGTCGAGCGAATAGGCCGGGCCGGGGCCGGACGAATCTGTGTTGCTCGACACGGTCAAATCCGAATAAGACTTCTGCACGAGGTCAAGGAACGGTGTGCGATCGGCGCTCGACTTCAGCTTGACGATCAGATTGCCGGAATCGTCAACCGCGATGTCCTGGAAATCGATCTTGTTGTCTTTGAGCTCTTTCTTGAGGTCGTCGGCGCGGCGGCGCAGTTGGGTTTTCACCGCCTCGTCGAGCTTCACCGCCATCAGCAGATGCGTGCCGCCCTGCAAGTCGAGGCCGAGCTGAATTTTGGTCGATCCGAATCCGGCTTTGAACCAATCGGGCAAATCGACGTTGAGGCTCGGCAGCAGAATCAGAATCGCCGCAAGCACGATCGCGCCAGCAATATAGATGCGCGTGAGGCCGCTGCCGTTGGTGAAATGCATGTAGAGAAAGGCCACGATCAGCACGAGCAAAATCAGGATCGGTCCGAAACTTTGAGTCTGGTCCACTTTGATGAAGCCTCTACTTGTCGTCTTTCTTCGCGGATGTCTTGTAGGTCGATAGTCCCGCGATTTGCGCTCGCTCGACGCGCAGCCTGACGTTGGGCGCAACTTCCAGTGTGATCACTTTGTCTCCGGCGTCCTGAATCCGGCCGATGATCCCGCCGGTGGTCACCACTTCGTCGTTGCGCTTGAGCGTGCTCAGCATCTTGGCCTGCTCCTGCGCCTTCTTGTTCTGCGGCCGGAAGACCAGGAAATACATGACGGCGACGACCAGCGCCATGATTGGCCCAGGCCCCGTCATCAACTGCTGCACAAACGACGGATTGTCGGCCGGCGTGCCGGCGGCGGCAGCCTGCGCCCATGCGGTACCTTCGAACAACATCAGATCACGTCCTTACGATTCGTCAAAAACTCGATCACCAGAGTTCATCTCTCCTGAAAAGACATTGGCAAACGCTGCGAAAGTACCGGATGAAATAGCGTCCCGGCTCTGGCGCATCAAGCTCGCGAAGAAGTGAAGATTATGCTCCGTCAAGGCGCGCGCCGCGAGTATCTCGCCCGACAAATATAGATGACGGAGGTAGGCGCGTGAATGGGTCTTGCAGGGGCGGCAGTCGCAGGCTGGATCGAGCGGGGTCGAGTCGCGCGCATGCGCGGCCTGCTTGATCGAGATGGGACCGGCGCTGGTGAAGGCCATTCCGTTGCGCGCATTTCGAGTCGGCAGCACGCAATCGAACATGTCGAAGCCCATCGCAACCGCAGCGAGCAAATCCGACGGCGTGCCGACGCCCATCAGGTAGCGCGGGCGGTCGCGCGGCATCATTGACGCTGACAACGCCGCCATCTCGAGCATCGCAGCCTTCGGCTCGCCGACTGAAAGTCCGCCCGCCGCGTAGCCGTCAAACGGAATCGAGGTTATCTGCGCCGCGCTCAGCTTGCGGAGATCTTCGAAGATACTGCCCTGGATAATTCCGAACAGCGCCTGCGTCGTACTGCTACGCGCGGCGAGACTGCGCTCGGCCCATCGCGCGGTTAGCTCGAGCGACTTGAGCGCGCGGCGATGCTCGGCCGGGAACGGCGTGCACTCGTCGAGTGCCATCATTATGTCGGCGCCAAGCTGCTGCTGGATGTCGATCGCGCTTTCGGGCGTGAGCATCAGCGGCGTGCCGTCGAGATGCGATCGAAAGTGAATACCTTCTTCGTTGATCGAATTGATCTTCGCCAGGCTCATCGCCTGGAAGCCGCCCGAGTCAGTCAGCACCGCGCCGGGAAATCCCATGAAGCGCGCGACGCCGCCCATCTCGCGGACCAGGTCGGCGCCCGGACGAAGCGCGAGATGGTACGCGTTGGCCAGCACCATCGTGTAGCCCATCGACCACAACTCGTCGGGCGCCATCGCCTTGACCGCGGCGCGGGTGCCGACCGGCATGAAGGCGGGCGTCGCGATTGCGCCGTGCGGAGTCACGATCCGGCCGGTGCGCGCGTCGCCCTCGACCGCAGTCACGCTGAATTCGATCGGCCCGTTCACAGGATCAACATCGCGTCGCCGTAGCTGAGAAAGCGGTAGCGATGGCGAATCGCTTCGCGGTACGCACTGAGAATCTGATCGCGTCCCGCAAACGCCATCACGAGCGCGAGCACCGTCGTGCGCGGCATGTGGAAGTTCGTCAGCATCGCGTCTGCCAGCTTGAAGCGAAAGCCCGGATGAATAAAGAGGCCGGTGAAGCCCTCGACGTCGCCGGTGATCGCCCACGACTCGAGCGCGCGGGTCGAACTGGTGCCGACCGTTATGATGCGCCCGCCGATTCGCCGTGCATGCTCGACTGCGGCCTGCGTTGCCGGCGGAATCGTGTACCACTCGGACTCCATCGTGTGACTCTCGATGTCGAGAGCGCGTACCGGCGCGAAAGTGCCGGGACCGATGTGGAGAGTCACGCTTGCAGTGCGGATACCCGCGTCAGCCAGCGCTTTGAAAACGTCGTCGGTGAAGTGCAGCCCCGCGGTTGGCGCCGCAATCGCGCCGGGCCGCGACGCATAGACAGTCTGGTAGTCGTCGATGTCGGCGGGACCGACGGTGCGATGTATATAATGAGGCAGCGCGAGCATGCCATCGAGCTGGAGTATCTGCTCGATCGACACTTCGCCCTCAGCCACGACGACTGGGCGTCCCGGTCGCGCATAGCCAGTGATTCTCAGGACGTGACCGTCGCCGAGGATGAGCCGCGCATTGTCCTTCAGTACGCGATGCGTGCGTATCAGCGCGAGCCATGCGCCATCGGGACCTTCAGCCGCGCTGGCCGGCCGCACCATCAGCAACTCGACGCGGCCCCCTGACTCCTTCTGCGCGAACAAGCGCGCCGGCAGCACGCGCGTGTCGTTGAGGACGATCAAGTCGCCTTCGCGCAGATGACGGACGAGTTTGTAGAAGCGGGAATGCTCGACTGACTTGGCTTTGCGATCGAGCACGAGCAGGCGCGCCTCGTCGCGACGAGCCAACGGCTCCTGCGCAATCAGTTCTTCAGGCAATTCGTAGTCGAGTTCAGAAAGCCGCATCGTGGGGACGATTTCGGAGAGAGTGGCAGACTGGAGCGTCGAGCGCGAGAGTGCACTGGAAACAATGTTCTATAACGAGACAAGATGGTTAATTTTAGTTGACATGTTTATTTCTCTTCCATTTCCGGTGACCGGTGTGCGCGAGTGAATCGTTTGATGCCGAGGGAGAGCCTCGCCGGTAGCGATTGCGAAGAAGCCATGTTGGAGATTATGGCAGACTTGGATGACAACGGTTGTCAGGAATCCTGTGATGTGGGGCCCGATCATCACCTTCTTCCGGCGCACCGATAAGCCACAATCACAGACGCGACTTCGCACCGATTTTGCAAAATCGATCTTCTGAATTGACTGAATGTTGGGCGCTAGTAGCTGCCTGGCTGTATCCGCTATTCGTGAAGCTTGCAACTCGCACAAGGGGCGCGGGTTGATCGCAGCGCCAGTTGTTCATTGCCCATCGTGTCGATTGCACTCGTCTGTGTCGTGCATTCTGCAATATTACTTATCGGTTGGAATATGTACTTTGAGTGATTGCATCCTTTACAAAGAGCTATTTGACTTAGCAGTGGCGCAACAGTAGCTAACTCCCACCAATTTGCGGCTAGTCTAGCTCCGCGGCGCTTCTGCGAAGACGCGAAGGCAAATGCGCTCAACTAGTCGAAGGAGCGTCCGCGTGAAGCACAAGAGCCTGACCGCATCGATAGTGCTGCTGGCAGTGGGGATCGCGATGCTCGGTGCGGCCGCGTTTGCGATTTCGGGATGCACTTCCCCTCGCGCGAGTGCGACCGCCAGTCAGCGGCCGCGGCGGGCAATCGCCGCGCCGCAATCTCACTCGCCGCGCATCGATTTCTCCAAGCTGCCGATGAGTTTCGAACGCAACGACGGCCAGACTGACGCGCAAACCAAATTCATTTCGCGCGGCGACGGCTACACGTTATTCCTGATGCCAACCGAAGCGGTACTTGCTCTGCGAAAACCCGAAGGGGGGTCCGGCAAAGCCACGCGACCATCTTCGGGAGCGCTCGGCAAAGCCAAGGCAGACTCAGCCAACAATCTTGCGCCGACGGTGGCAGCCTCCGCCGCCCCTGCGAAGGCATTCGATCGCAAGCCGAATGAGGTTGAAAGCGAGACGCTGCGTATCAAGCTGATTGCCGCTAATTCGCATAGTGAAGTCGACGGTGTCGATCGATTGCGAGCAACGTCCAACTATTTCATCGGCAGCGACCCGAAGAAGTGGCATAACAACGTTCCCAACTTCGCGAGAGTCGAGCTCAAGCGAGTTTATCCCGGAATCGACCTGGTGTATTACGGCAGCAGCCAATCCCAGCTCGAGTATGACTTCCGCCTGGCGCCGGGCGCCGATCCAAATACGATCTGGCTGAGCTTCAGCGGCGAAAATAAGCTGGGACTTGACGGTCTCGGCAATCTGATCGTGACAGTCGGCGGTCAGAAGCTGATCGAGCATGCGCCGGCCATCTATCAGCAAATTGGGCTCAACAGACAAACGATCAGGGGCGGGTGGAGGCTGCGTGGAGCGCACGAAGCAGGCTTCCAGGTGGCGGCCTACGACCGCAGCCAGCCGCTCACGATCGACCCGGTGCTGGCATATTCCACTTATTTTGGCGGCAACGGCCTCGGAAACGGCGCAGGCTATGGCGTCGCGGTTGATTCGGCGGGCAACATTTACGTCATGGGCACTGCCTCGACCGGTTTACCCGTCACTGCCGGCGCCTTCCAGACCGTTCCTGCCGGCGCCTTCGTGGCCAAGCTTAATCCTGGGAATAATGGCGCGGCGGATCTGCTTTATTCCACCTATCTCGGCGGACACGGCAATGACTCCGGCGCCGCCATCGCGGTCGACTCGGCTGGCAACGCCTATGTCACTGGAAGGACTACATCCAACGATTTTCCAACCACTGCTGGCGCGTTGCAGCTTGTAAACAACGGCGGTTCCTTCGACGAGGGCAATGGCAACGCATTCGTGACGAAGCTGAACGCAACCGGCTCGGACCTGCTTTATTCGACGTACTTGGGCGGCACTGGCGATAGCAACCTGGGCCACGGCGACACGGGAACCGATATTGCGGTCAATTCTGCTGGCAACGCCTATGTCACGGGCAGTGCCTTTTCCATCACGAATGCGAGCTGCACGGGCGCGGCCTTTCCTCAACCGTGCTGCACTGGGGCCGGGACCGGCACCTGCCCGGGGTTTCCCGTAACTGCCGGCGCGTTTCAGAGCGTTAACCATGCTGCTGCAAATGTCGGGGAGAACGTGTTCGTGGCGAAGCTCGATCCTGCCGCGTCGGGTGCGGCGTCATTGATCTATTCGACCTACCTGGGCGGCAGCGGCGGCGGCAGCGCAACCCTTGGCGACGATAGCACCGGCATCGCGGTCGATTCGTCGGACGACGCCTATGTCACGGGTGGCGCCCACTCAACCGATTTTCCCACCACCGCCGGCGCCTTCCAAAGCGTCAACGAGGCGCTCGGCGTATGTAACAACGCTTTCGTGGCCAAGCTCAATCCTTCAGCGTCGGGTGCCGCATCGCTGATCTATTCGACATACTTGGGCGGCGGTCCCGTATCGGATGGCCATCATCATGTTTGCGGGCCCAGCGGCGGCGACTTCGCCTATGCCATCGCAGTCGATCAGGCGGGGCACGCTTATATCACGGGCCAAGCCAGCTTTTTCGATTTTCCCACCACTGCCGGCGCGTTCCAGAGCGTTAATAATGGAAACAACGCCTTCGTGGCCAAGCTCAATCCCGGCAATAATGGCGCGGCGGACCTGCTCTATTCGACCTATCTCGGCGGCGGCGGCGATGATATCGGCTATGGCATCGCGGTAGATTCGGCGGGCGACGCCTGCGTCACGGGCACCACAGCCGGCTCAATCAACAACGCAAGCTGCACCGCCGCAAAAACCCCCGCAGCATGCTGCACCGGGGCCGGGAGCGGCACCTGCATCGGGTTTCCCACCACTGCCGGCGCGGTCCAGAGCGTTAACAATAATCCTGTCGGAGGAGGAAACGCCTTCGTGGCCCGGCTCAATCCCGGCGGGAATGGTTCGGCGGATCTGCTCTATTCGACATACCTGGGCGGCAGTAACGACAGCTTCAGCGGTGACGACGGATACGGTATCGCGGTAGATTCGGCGAACAACGCCTATGTCACGGGCGCCGCCTTTTCGATTACCAATGCGAGCTGCACCGCCGCAAACAACCCTGAATCGTGTTGTACCGGCGCCGGGACCGGCACCTGCATCGGATTTCCCACCACCGCCGGCGCGTTCCAGATCGTTAACAATGCTGGCCACCTTGGCGAAAGCAACGCCTTCGTAGCGAAACTCGATCTGCCTTCGGCTCCGACGCCGACTGCAACGGCGACACCTGCGACTCCGACGGCGACCGCTACCGCGACGTCGACCACCGGGACGCCGACTGCAACCGCGACCAGGACTGCGACCGCGACCGCTACTGCGACCTCAACCATTGGGACGCCAACCGCGACTGCTACCGCGACCAGGACTGCGACGGCGACGGCTACTGCGACCTCAACCACAGGGACTGCGACCGCGACGCCCACTGCCACGCCTACGCCCGTTGCGGTGACGCTCAGGATCAAACCTAAAGCGCTCAAGTTTCCGAAGACCACGGTTGGAACGCCGAGCAAGCCGAAGACGGTGAAGGTGTCCAATCCCAAGGGCAAGAAGAAGCATCCGGGACTTCCGGTGTTGATTGAGGTGATTTCTGATGCGGGTCCGGGAGTGTTTATGCAGACCAACAACTGCCCTGCGAGTCTGGGGGCCGGCGCGTCGTGTTCAATCTCGGTGACGTTCACTCCGAGCGCAGCCACGAAGCAGACTGGAACGCTGACGATTACCGATAACGGGAAAGGTGGTATGCAGCACGTGCCGCTGTCGGGAGCCGGCAAATAGATCGTCGGATGTGGTGAGTCGGAGCGCGATTAGAATGGATAGTTGATGCCGGAGAAGACGGCGGCGCCTTCGCCGCCCCATCCGACGTCGACGAAGCCGACTACGAACGGTTCCGCGATCGCGCGAATTCCGAGGCCGCCGACCGGGTGCAGTTCCGAGAACGGGTTGAAGCTCAAATTGTGCGCGACGCGTCCGGCTTCGGCGAATGGGGCCAGCTCGAGGATGCCGTGAGTGCCGAAGATGGTTTTGTCCCACACTCGCGTGCGCATCTCGACGTTCATGACGAACAGGTTGTTGTCGATGAAACGGCCGGCGCCGTAGCCGCGCAGAGTTTCCTGATCGGTCAGCAGGCTCTCGTCGCCGCCCAGGCGCGCTTGCGACCAGAATGGAATCTCGCCATTGACGGGCTCGTATTCGTTGAAAACATGACCGGCAAACGTGATGCGCTCGCCGACGGTATAAAATTCGCGCAGCTCTCCGCCGAAGCGGTTGTACGAAATCGAGCTGCCGAATCTGCGATCGGCAATCCCGTAATAGGCGCGGGCGAGCGTGCCCGAGCGCGGAATATCGACCGAGTCGCGCGAGTCGTATTGCAGCATCCACTGCGACAGAACCTCGCTGCCGCCGTTGAGGCCCTTCTGATGCGGGAACTGATGGAATATTGAAGGCACTGAAGTGAAGCCGCCGTCCTCGATCCGCACGTAGCGCGGACGTTCCATCATCGAGAGCTGGAACTGGTCGGTGAAGTTCAGGCCGAAAATCGCCTCGCCGTAGATTTGCTTGGTGGTGTAGTTGCTCTGGTTTCCCTCGTGCGAATGATTGCCGGTTCCGAAGAAGCGCTCGGTCGGATCTTTTTCGAAGAAGAAGCGCCCCTCAAACGACCACCACTTCTTGTGCTGACGGCCGGTCTGATAATCGATATCGACGTCGCGCGCGATCGTCTCCTGCGCACCAGCGACCGCATACCAATTCGTATCCGACGAGGGATAGGCCAGGTAACGAAAGTTGCCGCCCGGCCCGAGCGTGCTGTTGGCGTTGATATCGGGCGCAAAGATGCTGGTGATATCGCTCTTGTCGTTAGTGAAGAGCCAGACCGGCAGCACGCCGTACGTGACGCCGCCGTTCGGGTCGGTCGCTACTTCCGGCACCGGGATGAACGGCCACGAGTTGGGATCCTGGATTTTGAATGATTGCCAGTCGTAATGCGGCATCTTCCAGGTGCTGGGTTGCAGCAGCGAGAACGACGACGAGGTCGGAACAGTTGCGGGCGGCGTCGAAGTGGCTAAGGTCGCGGAGGGGGTGGATGAGTCTGCGCGTGCCGTCGCGGCCACGATAGCAAAAGTTGTGATTAAGATGAGGGAGGCGAGGATGCGCCGCATGGTGGGATCCTGGGATTAAGCTTTTCCTGATGGCATTCGGCTACTTTCCACCACTCTACCGCCCCCACTAACGGCGCTCGCGAACCGCCCCGCACCGAACGATGCTAAAAGCTGACAGGCTTGCTGGCAGTGATCAACCCTTCGGGCGCGTTTGCTGCGATGAATTTTCTGAATGAATCTTCATATGCGTGCGCGCGCTTTTCGGCGACGCGGTAAATGTGCAAGGATTCGATGCGAGCGGAAAGATTTCCTCAAAGGAGCTCAGTAATGGCGAAAGCTGACGGCGGAGAATTAATCGCGCGCGTGATGCGCGAGAATCGGGTGAAGTATTGTTTCGCGATCAACGGCGGGCATCTGTTTCCGATCCTCGGCCAGTTGCGCAATCACGACATCAAGCTCATCCACATGCGTCACGAGCAGGCGACCGCCTATGCGGCCGACGCTTACGCGCGCACGTCGGGCGAAGTCGGCGTGTGCATGGTCACCGCGGGATGCGGCCTGACCAATGCGGTGACGGGACTATGCGTCGCGGGACTGACCAACAGCGCCGTGGTGTGCATCTCAGGGCAGCATCCGAATACCGAGGATCATCTCGGATCGTTCCAGGAAGCTTACGGCTCCGAGGTGGTCGCTAGCTTCTCGAAGTTCACCAAGCGGGTGACCGACTGGTCCACGATTCAGTTCGATCTGCGATCCGCGTTCCGCGAGGCGATTTCGCCGCCGCAGGGTGTCGCGCTGTTCGAGATTCCGCAGAACATTCTCTATCACCATGAAGAAGACTCGGGGCAGCGCAAGGGCGCGCGCGAGTTTACGATTGACGACGTCCGCTCGGCGGGCGACCCGGCAAAGATCGATCGCGCGCTCGAGATGTTGGTGGCGGCCGAGCGTCCGCTGATCGCATGCGGCGACGGCGTGTTCTGGTCGCAGGCGGGCGCCGAGATGCGCGAGTTCGTCGAGCTGACCAACATCCCGATTTACGCGCGACGCGCCGGCCAGGGCGTCGTGTCAGAAGAGCATCCTCTGGCGATTCGCGGCGCGTTCAAGAAGCCGTTCACCGGCGGCGCCGACGTGGTGGTCGCCATCGGCTTCCGTTTCTGGAGCGGTGAGCATTTCGGGCAGCCGCCGACCTGGACCGACAAGGCCAAGTACATCCAGATCGATCCGACCCCGACGCGAATCGGATGGCAGGTGAATGCGGACCTGCCGATGGTCGGCGATCCGAAGATCGTGCTGCAACAGATGATCAAGCGGATCAAGGAACTGAAGCTCGACTTCTCGAAGAACAAGACTTCGCCGTGGGTGAAGCAGGTTTGGGAGACGCGTCAGCGCTTCGACAATACGATCAAGGAGCAGAACGCGAAGGTCTCGAAGAATCAGCCGATACATCCGGCGCGGTTGTGCGAAGACCTGATCACCGTGCTCGATAAAAACGCGACTACCATCATCGACAGCTTCACGCTGTCGGGATGGATGAGCCGCGCGTTCACCTGTCGCTTCATGGGCCAGGTGGTGGACGCCGGTCCGCTCGCGCCGGTCGGTCACGGCGTCGGGATGGGTATCGGGGCGCAGCTTGCGCGGCCGGGTCAGCAGGTCGTCGTGATCAGCGGCGACGGCGGACTCGGAATCGGCGGCTGGGACATGGAGACTGCGGCGCGATACAAGCTGCCGGTAATCACGGTGCTGTGGAACAACAGTTCGTGGGGGCCGAACTTCGATCAGATGCCGGGGCTGAAGGGCCGCACCGATCCGTTCAACATGCTGCCGAACATCCGCTACGACAAAATTTTCGCCGAGATGGGATGTCATGGCGAGCAGGTCGAGACCAACGAGCAGATCAAGCCGGCGCTGGAGCGCGCGTTCAAGTCGGGCAAGCCGGCGCTGATCAACGTGATCGGCGACGTATCAGTCGGCAACGCAACCCTGGGCGGCAATTTGTTGGGTTCGACGGGGTCGAACTAACCGCAGTTTCAGTCGCGACAACCCCTGTCCCTTCGGGGACAGGGGTTTTTCGCCTTTTTACTTCTGTCATCCAGCCTTCCTTGTGTACGCCTATCGGCGCCGAAGGCCCCGGGTACTGCGATACCGACGCGAATCCTAGCTGGTCGATAACGGCGTAGTTGTGACCGTTAATCACCTCGTCGAAGAGGCGGCGCAGTACCAGCTTGTTGGCATCAGTAGTAATGGACACGTCCGAATTCACCTCCCGCGACGGCTACTTTCGCTCCGGCGCTTGCCTGCATTCAAGGGTGCTATCTGCGAGGGACGAAGGAATCGAGGCGACCACCTGCGCGTACATCGAAAGTCGCGACGGCGGCGGCCAGAGGCTTCGACGCGCGGCTACTTCGATATCAGGCAGGAGCCTTGGTCGTCAGCGGATACAAGAGGGGTTTTTCGTATGAAACTTGTTTTTCTTCCACTCGTTGCTCGTGCATTCATCGTTGAAGTCATCAAGGTCGAATTTATCAGAACGCCCAAAAGCATTTCCGGTCGCTTTGTTCCCGCTGACAAGATTGCCGGCGAAGGGGCTGTTGATGAAGATACCGTCGGCCTCATTGCTGTTAACAGTGTTCTGTCCCAGCGTGTTGAACTCACCATTGATACCGATGCCGTCAAGATTCCCCTTCGAGGTGTTCGACGTCAACTTGTTACGGTCACCGTCGACAAAAATGCCTGTTAAAAACCCCCCGGTGGCGGTATTATTGGTCAGCGTGTTTGAACCGCCCTCAACGTCGAAGCCATCAAAATTATCGGTGGCGGTATTATTGGTCAGCGTGTTTGAACCGCCCTTAAGGTCGAAGCCAGTGTCGTTCTCGTCGGCAGTGTTTTTCTCGAACAGACTGCCACCATCACTCTTTGTCGTTATCTGGAAGCCGATCCCACTGTTATTTTTGGCCACATTCCCCTTCACGGTGTCAGAATTGCCGCTTATCACGAAGCCCGTCTCGTTGCCGGTAGCCGTGTTCTTGGTCGTCTTAACCTTATCTCCGTCTACTAAGAAGCCGACTTGGTTGCCCCTAGCTGCGTTCTTCGTTAAGGTACCGGCGTCCACGTCCCAATCGATGCCGGTGTCGCAGTTCGTCACCGTCCCGCCGCTCACCTTAGTCGCGCTTCCTTCCACCTCAACCCCTATGCTGCCTAGATGGCCATCGCAGGAGACCGTATGGCCCGCCATATTCAAAGTCCCGCCACGTACCTCGATGCCAAAAAAACCGGAGCACGGCCCCACGTCTGAATCTAATGTGGCGGTTCCGGGACCATTAAAGGTATCGCCGCAACTAGCCGCCCAAGCCCGGTTGAAAGAATCCACGACAAGGACCAGGCTGAAAATCCACGCTATAGTTAACAAACCTGCTCTAACCAATGACCTATTGCTCATTGCTTGCTCCCATATGGTTTGCCTTCTTGATTCCGTAAAGCCTTGTGTAGCGAACGGTCTCGCGTAGGGCAAGGAACTAAAGGCCGCTCCCCAGATTCAAAACCGCCCTTGTCGTCGCCCATCCGTCCGGTCGCGCGCCGGTTGCGAAATGTGATCGCCGCCCCTGCCGCGCCGCGGCTTCACTTTCGGGGCGCGTGCGTCGGTTGCTTCCGCCTTCGACTGCGAAGCCGCCGCGAGACGGGAGTAACACCATGGCTTGGGGGGACGTAACGGCGGATTTACTCCATTCTTAGTTTGCCCTTCAACCTGCCGTTTGCTACGTCCTTTGGCGTCAACCCGCGCTAAAGCCCAGTTCTTCTTGTGCAAGGAGATATCATGGTTAGTAAACGGAGTTTTGGTCTCCTGGTCCTCGTGTTTGCCGCGCTCGTCGTGGGAGGGCGCGCCAACGCGGGTGCCAAAAGCGTCACCTGCGTTTCGACCGGCAACGACGTCAAGCGGGTCGCGGCGACTTCAGCGACTGCGAAGCCGATTCAGACGGCTCCAACAAAGCGATCGCGAAGGCGAAGGGCAGCAGTGAGGCCAAAGCCTTTCTCATCACGGATGGCAAAGCGCACGCGGTCGCGATTAAAAACGCCTTTGCCGAGGCAATAAGCAGTTCAGGAGGAAACAGCATCGCAAAAGCGACAAACGGAGGTGCGGCCCAAGCCGTGACCTCTGCTTCAGGCAAAGCGAAGGCAACCGCGAGCGACAATGCGAACACTCCCAACGGTGGCGGAGCGCACTCCTTCGCCAGTGCGAATTGCACCTCGGACGCGTCGGCTAAGGGGAGAGGGGAAATCGGCGCCGGAGCTGAGGCACATTGCAGCATAGATGGGAGCATGGTCAAGGCGACTGCCACCAATGGAGGCTTTGCATTTGGTTCAGACACCAATCCTCCCGACTGCAAACCTGGACCAGGAACGGCAAAGGTTGGAGCCAGATGGGGAATTGTCCGTAGCCTCTGTATTGGCGTAGCGGTCACTAATGCAGTGATCGCGACTCCGCCGCGACGTAGTGTGCATAGCGCGCCTGCAATTCTCAGCCAGAAAAGTTCAGGGGATGAACTTTTCAGCCTGATCATTTCTTTCTCGACGTGCTAAAAGTTCATATATATGCACGCGACTCATCGTCACCTGCCCCATCGTCAGCCGCACAAAGTCGCCCCCGGACTCTTGCTCGCGCGAAATATTAATTTCGACGGAACGAAACTACCCTTGGTAGGTTCGCACTCACCAAACAACCACATATGGCATAAACCGATACTCTTGGTCCTCTTCGTCGTGATCGCCGGGTGCAAAGCGGCGCCGCTCTGTCCAGCCGGGACGAAGCAGGTGGGACAGGGGCCGCCCGACGGCTCTGAGATTGCGTGCGTGAAGACCGTCAACGGCCGGACGTTAAGGAAGGGCCGTACGTGCTGTATCGCGACGATGGTGGGAAGATGCTCGTCGGCGAGTATCACGACGGCAAACAGAGCGGCGAATGGACGATGTGGTACGACAACGGCCAGAAGAAATCGGTGGACCATTACAAGGACGGCGTGCAGGAGGGCGAGCACGTCGGCTGGTACACCAATGGCAAAATCGCGGCGGTCGGGATGTACAAGAACGGCAAGCGCGAAGGCGTCTGGAAGCGATGGGATCCCGAGGGATTCAAGAACTGGGAAGAGACTTACAAGGACGACAACAAAGTCTCGTGACCGCTGAACTTAAGAACGTCACGATCATTGATGCGGATCTTTCGCGCGGCGAGCATCAACAGGCGCTGGTTACGATGCTCGACGCGTACATGCGCGATCCGATGGAAGGTGGCGAGCGACCGCCGGAGCGCGTCAAGCGCGAGCTGGTGCCGGGGCTGCGAGCGCATCCGGCGTGCTACGTATTCCTCGCGTATCGGGGCGGCTTGCCGGTCGGGTTTTCGATTTGCTTCCTTGGATTCTCGACTTTCAATGCGCGTCCGTTGATCAACATCCACGATATCTTCGTGGATTCCTCGGTGCGTGGAATGGGAATCGGCGCGATGCTGCTCGAGCGAATCGAGGCTAAGGCGCGCGCGATGAATTGCTGCCGGATCACGCTCGAGGTGCGCCAGGACAATCATGTCGCGCGCGGACTCTATCGAAAAGTGGGTTTCGATCAGGTCGTTGTCGGCGCGGAACGCATCCTGATGGAATTCTGGCACAAGCCGCTATGAGTTCGATCGCGCCGTTCGCTGCCGGGTAAGTCTCTGAATTGTCTGAAGCAGCGTGTCCGGGTTGACGGGTTTGCGCAAAAGAGTGTCGGCTTTGATCGGCTTGCTGATTTCACCCATCGCCGAAAGCACGACCACCGGGATGTCTTTGATTTTTTTGTCGCGGAGTTGCGCTTCACGAAATGCCCATCCGTCCATCCGCGGCATCATCAGGTCGAGCAGTATCAGGTCAAACAATTCACCTTGGCCGAGCACCTGGAGAGCCGCGAGGCCATCGGTGGCGTGCGACGCGTGGTAGCCCGACATCTTGAGAATTTCGCAGACGGTTTCGCCGAGATCGAGATCGTCCTCGACCACGAGAATTCTTGCCACGGCGTCGCGGGGCGGATCACGCGGATCGTTGCGCCGTGAAGGGTTTTTGCGACCCATAACCACGGTAGATTCGTAAGACAGAAGTCTTTGGCAGAAGCAGAAGCGTGCTCGGAAGCGTCAGGTGCCTAGTTCTTTCCTTTTCCGTCTGTATTTTTGAGGGGCAACTCGATAACTATACGCGCCCCGCCGCCGGACCTGCTTTCGGCTCTGATGGAGCCGTCATGTTGTTCGATGACCTGCTTGGCGATATAGAGGCCGAGGCCGAGTCCGCCGTAATTGTGACTTATTGTAGTTCGCTCGAAGCGTCCAAAAATTCGCGACAAATCTTCGACTGGAATACCGATGCCCCGATCCTGCACGACCAGAGTCGCCTTGCCGTCGTCCACTTTGAGTTCGATGTCGATCGGCTTTCCGGCGCCGTATTTGATCGCATTCGAAATGACGTTGCCGATCGCTTCATCAAGCCGGAACCCGTCCAGATGCGTGTTGATTCCGTCTACGACCTTCAAACGAAGTTCGCAGCGGGCGTTCGACGCGTCCTCGGAAAATCGCTCGGCGACTTCCTTGACCACCCGGCCCAGATCGTTGGGCGTCAAATCCAATTCGAGTCTGCCACTGGCTAGTTGCGAGACGTCGAGCAGGCGATCTACCAAACGACGCATCCTTTCCGTCTGATCTTTGGCGCGGTTCACGCTCGCCTTTACCTGGTCCAGATCCGCGGCGTGGGCGTGGCGTTCGAGCAGTCCGAGGCGAAGAACCAGCGTGCTGAGCGGGGTGCGCAGTTCATGCGACGCAATCGCGAGGAACTCGTCGCGCATTCGCACCGCCTCCTCAGCTTGTTCATTGCGTCGGCGCTCGCTCAAGTCGGTGACGATGATCCCGATCGACGGTTTGCCTTCGAGGTCCACCGGATTGAGCGAAAATTGAGTTGGAAGAAGATCGCCCGAACTCGGCAACAGCGACATCTCGGCGCGGACAGGTTCGCGAAGCGCCTGTTTGATCAACTTTTTGAGCGCGTCGCGATCTTCTTCGGGCACGAATTCGCACACATCGTTGCCCATGATCCGATCAAGCGAAACGCCGACCATGCGTGCGAAGGCGGAATTGCAATACAGGATGGTTCGTTCTTTGGAAAGCGAAACCGCGCCTTCGTTCATGCTCTCGACTAAAACGCGATAGGGATGCTCGGCGCCTTCGAGAGTGAAGACTTTTTCGCCCTCGGGTCCCGACACCACCAGCGCATCGACTTCGCCGCTGCGAATCGCGTCGAGGGTATCCTCAGCTTCCTGAAGACGCTGGCGAAGCTCGTCGAGTTCCAGCCGAACCGAGGGTTTCAGATAGGCCTTCATCTCGATTTTTCCTTGATGGCGAGGCCGACCAGCACTTTGGGCCGATCAGAGAGGTCGCCGATCATGCGTTTAGCCGGGGGCGGTTCTTCCTTGATCAGGGTCGGCGCCGCGATGATGTCGGATTCAGTCGCACGGCCGGGCTCCTGGTAAATATCGACGACCTCGAGATCGTAATTGCCTTGCAAATCGGTTTCGCAGATCTCGCGCAGATTTCGAAGCGCGGTTGTCGATCGGGGACTGGTGCCACTGGTAAACAGGCGCAGCATATAGCGCCCGGACTTGGACGCCCTCGCGCGCGCACGCGGCGTGATTCGATGAATTTTTGCCACCGTATGCCTCAGACGATACTCAGTTCCAAACTCATGAGGACCTTGTCGGTTGCCGAAAGATCGCCGATGATGCGCTTGACCGGGGCCGGGAGTTTTCTGACCAGGGTCGGGATCGCGACGATCTGATCGTCCTTGGCCAGCTCCGGATTGCGCATAAGATCTATAACCTCGATCGTGAAGCGACCGGGCATGTGTGTCTCACAGATGCGCCGCAGATTGTCAATCGCGGTGACCGATTTGCTGGATTGCCCGGCGACGTACAAACGCATCTTCCACGACGACTCATCAGCCCTCGGTTTGGGCTTCTTCAGCACGTTCGACTCTTGCGACCGCACCTTGTGAGAATTTTTCCGCGGAGCGGTCTTCTTCTTCACCTGATAACTCTACCTTCCATTATTTCCTATTGGAGTTTTGAGACAAGTGACCGTTGGCTCTGCGGCTTTTCGCCATCGCTGATTGATTGTCGAGCAGCCCTCTTCTCACGCTTGCTTTCGAGCGAAAGCGCTTTCTTGACCTCTGCTGCATCGGCTTCGAAATCGGCGCGCAGCGCTTCGATCTGCGCTTCCATCGCCTTGCGCCGGCGTTCGAGCTGCGCGAGTTTGAGCTCCTGATCGTCAGCCTGCCGGATCGACGCGGCGCGCTCGTGCTCTTCGAGCGCAACCCGCGCCGACCCGGTGAGCATCCCGGACGGGCCCAGATAAACCTCCACCAGCTTGATGCCCTTGGTGCTAAGGAGAAACTCACGGATCTGATTGGAGTGATTCATGCCACGCGATTTCAGCACGTAGAGCCCGCGATTGCGCTCGCCGGAAATCTCGATGTCGCGGACCAGCATCCAGGTGTCGATCAGCGAGGAAATGCCGACGTCGGAGGTTTCGAGCCGTCCGCCATTTTCGGTGAGCACTGTGAAGAACCCGGTAATGCCTTCGCCCTTCAGAAAGTCGATGAGCAGAGTAAGCATCGCGGTAACTTCCCGCTCAGTTCCGGCCGAGATCAGGTTCGAGATCGGATCGACCACGACCACGGCCGGCCGAAATCGCTTGATTTCTTTGTGCATCGAAACCAGATGCATCTCGAGCCCATAGAGAAACGGCCGCTGCGCGACAATCCGGAGCCGTCCGCTGTCGAGATGGGGCTGCAGGTCGTTGCCGACCGATCGCATGTTACGAACGATCTGTTTCTCCGATTCCTCGAAAGCGAAGTACAGGACCCGTTCTCCGCGCTCGCATGCCGACCGCGCTAGCGCCGCGGCGAAGCTGGATTTTCCCATGCCCGCCGTGCCCGACATCAGGACCGTGCTGCCGCGATAGTAACCGCCGACTCCGAGCATCAGGTCGAGGTCCGGCACGCCGGTGGATATCACCTGGCTCGAGACCTTGTGGTTCAAGGCCATCGAAGTGACCGGCAGCACCGAAAATCCCTGCTCGTCGATGATGAACGGATACTCGTTGGTGCCGTGGCTGCTGCCGCGATATTTCACGATCCGAATGCGGCGCGTGGTGATTTGATCGCGGACGCGATGGTCGAGCAGGATCACGCAGTCCGCGACGTATTCCTCAAGACCGTAACGGGTGAGCGAGCCCTCGCCGCGCTCGCCGGTGATGATCGCGGTCACGCCGAAAGATTTCAGGTATTGAAACAGGCGCCGGATTTCCCCGCGCAAAATTGCCGTGTTCGAAAATCCTGAAAAGAGCGTCTCGATCGTATCCAGCACCACCCGCTTCGCGCCCACCGACTCGATCGCGTACTTGAGCCGGATGAACAGTCCCTCGAGGTCATATTCGCCGGTCTCGGAGATTTCATTCGGATCGACGTGGACGTGATCGATCGCGAGCTTGCCCTCTCGCACAAGTTTACCGAGATCGAAATCGAGCGAGGCGGAATTTACGACGAGCTCGTTTTTGGTTTCCTCGAAGGCGACGAAAACGCCCGGCTCCCCATATTCACGGATGCCATTGACGAGAAACTCGACGCCGAGCATGGTCTTGCCGCAACCGGCGCTGCCGCAAATTAGCGTCGCACGTCCGCGCGGAAGTCCGCCGAGCGTTACCTCGTCAAGGCCGATGATGCCGGTAGGCGCTTTTTCGAGACGGTCGACGGTTTTGGACGCTAGTGCGTCGTTTCTTTTTTTCGACAACCTTTGCATTCGATGCTCTGGTAAAGAAGCGTAAGATGCGTTGGTTCTTGGATGACACGCACCTTAATGCACTTTGCGACAAGTGCAAAGTTCAACATTGAAGATATCGGAGATTTATTTTCCGCGGTCGGTAAAATTTACAATCGAGCAGTCGAGAAGGCGAGGGATCCCCGACGGGATCCCTCGCCAAGTTGGTTCAGTTCTAACGATTCGCCGCCGCCATCCGCTTGGCCATTTCGTCAGGAGTCGGATCTTCTTTGTGCGTGGCGAGGGACCACGTGTTGCCAAACGAGTCCTGCACCGTCGCCATGCGATCGCCCCAGAACTGATCGGTCGGCGGACTCACCGATTTGGCACCCGCGCCAGTCGCGCGTTTGTACATCGAGTCCACGTCGCTGACGTAAACATAGAAGGCAGAGGTCGAGGCTCCGGTCTGCATCGGCTCACCGAGCATCAATCGCGAATTTCCGATGGACACTTCGGCATGCATCACGGTGCCGTCGGGGCCGGGCATCCGCATGACCTCTTCGGCGCCGAGCGCAGACTTCAGGAAATCGATCATCTTCGCGACGCCCTTCACGTTAATGAACGGAGTGACGGTATGGTACCCGTCGGGAATTGGTTTGACCGCTTTGCTCGCCATGATGACTACTCCTCTGGGGTTTTTGAGTTAGAGAAACATTGCTCAGCACCTCGAGCGAGGATCGATCTCTGAAATATCGCTGATAGATTTCGAACGCAAGCCGCGTGTTGGTGGTAGCGGACGACCTAACCCCTAACCCCTTCCCATAGTGGGAAGGGGGACCAGATAGGGGAGAGGCGAGGAGACTTTCTTATTTCTTGTTCCCCTTCCCGCTCGGGAAGGGGTTAGGGGTTAGGTTGTTCGGCGTGATCAGCGCCTCTCGGATATGCTCAACCACGGCCTCAACGTCGAGCATCGCGTCATTCGAAATTCTAAGAACCCGTATCCCTAGCTGCGAAATCGCTGTATCGCGCGATTCGTCGTATTGCCACTGATCCTGATGGACGCCGCCGTCGAGCTCGATCGCTAACTTGGCGGCGTCGCAATAAAAGTCGGCGATGTATCCTTCGATCACTTGTTGCCGGCGGAAGTGGAATCCGTCGAGCGCGTTTCCGCGAAGCGCTATCCAAAGCCGTCGCTCGGCTGGAGTCATTTCACGGCGCAGTTGTTTGGCGAACGCGAGCTTGTCCGGATGAACGTTTTGGCCGCTCGTGATTTTGCTGTGGCGAGTCATTGGCGTGTCGGTTGTAGATGACAACCTAACCCCTAACCCCTTCCCGAGCGGGAAGGGGAACCAGATAAAAAATCAACCCTCCTCCCTTCTCGCCGCGAAGCCTCATTTTTCTCTTGGTCGCCTTCCCCTTGGGCAAGGGGTTAGGGGTTAGATTGTTCGGCGCGACAGCTGATCGAACCCTACAGCGTTCTGCCGACTGCTTCTGCCAAGGGCTTCAGCGTCTTCATCAAATCGGCGAATCTTGATGGCTTTAGTTGCTGGGGGCCGTCGGAGAGGGCGGCTTCGGGCTTTGGGTGGACTTCGATCAGTAGGCCGTCGGCGCCGGCTGCGATTGCTGCCAAGGCCATCGGTGCGACCATCTTGTAGATGCCGGTGCCGTGACTTGGATCGACCAGCACCGGCAGATGGGTCCATTCCTTGAGCAGCGGGACGGCGTTCAGGTCGAGCGTGTTGCGGGTTGCGGTTTCGAAGGTGCGAATCCCGCGCTCGCATAGGACGACGTTGGGATTGCCCTCGGACAGAATGTATTCCGCCGCCATCATGAACTCTTCGAGCTTCATCGACATGCCGCGCTTGAGCAGCACCGGCTTCTTGATTCGGCCGAGGCGGCGCAGCAGCGAAAAATTTTGCGCATTGCGCGCGCCGACCTGCAGCATGTCGGAATGCTCGGCGACCGCGTCGATATCGTGCGGATCCATTATCTCGGTGACGACCGGCAAGCCGACGCGACGGCCGGCGTGCTCGAGCAATACCAGTCCCTCGTTTTCCATTCCCTGGAACGAGTACGGCGAGGTGCGCGGCTTGAATGCTCCCCCCGGAGCGCGTGAGCGCCCGCTGCTTTCACCGCATCTGCGGCGGCTTCAACTTGCTCCTCGCTTTCGATAGCGCACGGTCCCGCGATTACCGCGATTCGCTTGCTGCCGATTTCCATGTTGCCGACTTTGACGATCGAGCCCTCGGGCCGCACCTCGCGCGACGACAACTTGAATGAACGCACCACCGGCATCACGCGCTCGACTCCCGCGACTGATTCGAGATGCGTCAGTTGATGCTTCTCGCCGCGCTCATCGCCGACGCACGCGACCACGGTGCGCTCGATGCCGCGGATAATGTGCGCGTTGTAATCGAGTTCCTCGACCATCTTGGCGACGGCCTGGATCTCAGCTTCGGTGGCATGCGCTTTCATTACGACGATCAAGTGATAAATCCTCTGCGCGATGGAATGGATGCTCGAACTCTAGTAAATCTGACTCTACAGCATGTCGTCGTCCATCGGAACAAAGCGCCCGCGGCGGTGGGAGCGCAGTGAATCATTTGCGAGAGGAGTAAAGTTTGATCGAGTCATCCTGTGTTTGCGGAGCAGTCCGTCTCGCGATTACTCGCGCTCCTGACGAATTGGTGGATTGCAATTGCACGATCTGCCGGCGCTACGGCGCGCTGTGGGCCTACTACCCGCTCAAGGATGTGATTGTTCCGGGCGGACTGACCGACACTTTCATGCGCGGGCCGAAAAAGATTGAGTTCCACCGCTGCAAGATTTGCGGATCCGTGACCCATTGGTCGCCGACCACCAACCGCGACGAGATGGGCGTCAATGCGCGGTTGATGGCGCCGGAGATTCTGTCCCAGGTGCGTGTCCGCCATCTCGACGGCGCAGACACCTGGAAATATCTCGACTAATAAGGATCAGAGTTTGCCATCTAAGCCGCATCGACCGCTGAAGATTGTCCACACTTCTGACGTGCATCTCGAAACCGACACGTTCGGGTCGGGCGAGCGGGGAATCCAGTTGCGTGACAAAGTGCGCACCGCTTTCAGCCGCGTTATCGACATCGCCAACGAGCGCGACGCCGACATGCTGCTGATAGTCGGCGACCTGTTCGATTCGGCGCGGGTCACCGAGGAAGGCCTCGCGTTCGCGATGGGCAATATCGCGCGGGCGCAGATGCCGGTGGTGATGATTCCGGGCAACCATGACGCGCACGACGAGCGATCGATTTACGCGGGGCTCGCGCCGGGCGTGCTCCCGGAAAATTTGCACCTGATTCTCGAGCCCGAGGGCAGGACCATCGATTTTCCCGATCTGGCGGCCCGCGTATGGGGCCGTGCGCTGGTGGAGCATACGCCGGACTATCGGCCGATGAGCGGCGTGCCCGAGCCCGCGGAAGACCGCTGGAACATCGCGCTCGCACACGGATTTTTCATGGAGGAAGGCGAGATCGAGCGGTCGTCGCCGATCACGCCCGCGGACATCGAGCGATCGCGCTATGACTACGTCGCGCTCGGCCACGTGCACGTGCTGAGCGACGTGTCGCAAGGCGCGACCCGCGCATTTTATTGTGGCACCCCGGCGCCGCTCTATTCGAGCGAGAATTCGGGATGGGTGCTCTGGGTGAACTGCATCCCCGGCCAGCCCCTCTTAATCGAACGCCTGATGGTTGCGCTGGAGCGTTAGACTGAAATTGGTCGGTTAGCTATTTCAGCGCCCGGAAGCCGCCTCGTCGCGGCGCCTGAGCTCGGGGTAGATGTCCGACAACCGCCGCCACATCCGCTCCAGCCCATAACTGTCAAACGGCTCGACGATACATTCGAGCGCGCCCTCTTTCAGATACACTCGCTGGTCATCAGGCGCCTGCGAAGCGCTGACTATCACGACCGACGTGTCCGGCGCTTCGCGGCGAATCATCCTGAACAGCGACAAAGCTTCGAGCCCGTTCGCGGCGCGCAACCCGATGTCGAGAGTGACGACGTTGGGTCGCGTCGTGCGAAAGAGATCGATTGTCTGCGCGACCGTCTCGGTTTCCGCCACAATCTGACATCCCCCGCATTCCAGGTGATTGCGCATGATGTCGCGCGTGATCCCCGAGCTGTCCGCAATGAGCACTCGTACTGCCATCGGCGGCACCTCACTATGGACGAGCACTGCGCAACCCAGTCCCCAAGGCGTCACAGCTGCAATCCGTTTGTCTAATTAGTTAGCAAACGCGGGGCCAAGGACTGGGCAATCTTGAAGTGCGATTCGGGGCCAGTTCATTGATATTTCGGCGCAGTGCAATCAGCGCAGGTATGATCGGTATTCACGATCAGCGTTGCACGCAAGTGATTTGTAGCATCGCAGTGACATCTGATCCTTCGCCGGTTGCGCGGCGCTGAAAGCTAAATGAATATTCATGGATCAGATCGTCATCCCACAAAATAACAGCGGCGGAGCCTCGATTGCCCCGCCGCTGCGTCAGTCTCAGATTTGTTACCTGGGTTACATCATGCCGCCTGGAGGCATTCCGCCCGGCATCCCGCCGCCAGCGCCCGCGCCCTTCTCGTCGGGCTTCTCCGCCACCATGCATTCAGTGGTGAGCAGCAGGCTCGCGACCGACGCCGCATTCTGCAATGCGCTGCGCACGACTTTGGTCGGATCGATGATTCCAGCCTTCATCAGATCCTCGAACTCCTCGCTGGCCGCGTTGAAACCGAACGGCCCCTTGTTGTTCTTGATCTTGTCGACGACTACCGAGCCTTCCCATCCCGCGTTGGACGCGATCCACCAGGCCGGCCCTTCGATTGCCTTCTTGATGATCCCGATGCCGACTTTCTCGACTTCGCTGGCGCGCATGTTGTCGAGCACGGCCGACGCGCGAATCAACGCGACGCCGCCGCCGGGCACCACGCCCTCTTCGACCGCCGCGCGGGTTGCATGCAGCGCGTCCTCGACGCGTGCCTTCTTCTCTTTCATCTCGACTTCAGTCGCCGCGCCGACCCGAATCACTGCGACGCCGCCGACCAGCTTGGCCAGCCGCTCCTGCAGCTTCTCCCGATCGTAGTCCGAGGTGGTCTCCTCGATCTGGGCGCGAATCTGCTTGATACGACCCTCGATGTCGGCCTTCTTGCCGGCCCCGTCGATAATCGTGCAGTTGTCCTTGTCCACAACCAGGCGCTTTGCCTTGCCGAGGTCGTTCAGCGTGATATTCTCGAGCTTGAGGCCGAGTTCCTCGGAAATCGCGCGTCCGCCGGTCAGGATCGCGATATCTTCGAGCATCGCCTTGCGACGATCGCCGAAGCCGGGCGCCTTGACCGCGACGCACGACAGCGTCCCGCGGATCTTGTTTACGACCAATGTGGCGAGTGCCTCACCTTCGATATCCTCGGCGATAATCAGGAACGGCTTGCCGGTCTTGGCAATCGTCTCGAGAATCGGCAGCAGATCCTTCATCGACGAGATCTTCTTCTCGTGGATCAGGATGAACACGTCGTCGAGCTTCGCTTCCATCCGCTCCGGATCAGTAACGAAGTACGGCGACAGGTAGCCGCGGTCGAACTGCATTCCCTCGACCACTTCGAGCTGGGTCTCGAGGCCGCGCGCCTCTTCAACCGTGATAACGCCTTCCTTGCCGACTTTCTCCATCGCCTCGGCAATAATGTCGCCGATGGTCGAGTCGTTGTTGGCTGAAATCGTGCCGACCTGGGCAATTTCCTTGCGATCCTTGGTCGGCTTGGACAGGTTCTTGAGCTCGGCGGTAATCGCCTCGACCGCGCGATTGATTCCGCGCTTGAGCGACATCGGATCGTGCCCCGCGGCGACCATCTTGATGCCCTCGGTGAAAATTTGGCGGGCCAGCACCGTGGCAGTCGTGGTGCCGTCGCCGGCGACGTCCGAGGTCTTCGATGCGACCTCTTTGACCATCTGCGCGCCCATATTCTCGAACTTGTCTTCGAGCTCGATTTCCTTGGCGACGGTGACGCCGTCCTTGGTCACGGTCGGAGCGCCGAAGCTCTTCTCCAAAACGACGTTGCGGCCCTTGGGGCCGAGCGTCACGGTGACAGCATCGGCGAGGACGTTGACCCCCTTGAGGATCCGCTCGCGCGATTCTTGTCCGAAACGAACTATCTTTGCAGGCATGGTTCTGTTGCCTCTCCTTGTTTTCAGTGATTGTGTTTTTGAGATTCGTTAATGGGCGGGCCGGTATGCCTACTCGATGATTCCCAGGATGTCGTCCTCGCGCAGGATCAGCAGGTCCTCGCCCTCGAGCTTGAACTCGCTGCCGGAATATTTGCCGAACAGAATCTTGTCCCCAGCTTTCACTTCGATGGGGATAAGTTTGCCGTCATCGCCGTATTTGCCTTTGCCGACGGCGACGATTTTGCCCTCCTGGGGCTTTTCCTTGGCGGTGTCAGGGATGATGATTCCACCCTTGGTCCGCTCCTCTTCCTTGACGCGTTTGACGAGAATCCGATCTCCCAGTGGCCTTAATCCTTTCATGGCGAACCAGCAGCCTCCTTGGCTTACGAAAAAGTGTTGATTTGGCGGGGCACTCCCACCGTCGCAAAGTTAATTACTGTCCGGGCTTTGTCAATTGGCACTCGCAACGACTGAGTGCTAACGTGCATTTTAGCCAGATCGAGGAGAATTGCAAGCCCTGTGGATAAGGCTGTGGATGAACAGAGCCGCAGTCGTCACTCGGCATCGCGGAGGAGAGTCCTTGCCCTCACACCAGCGAGCCGCGCTCTGTTGCCGGGATTCCGTACGGGCCGAATACCGACGCTCGGTATTCATCGTCGCGCGACGCTCTTAGCAGCGCGTCGCGGTCGCGCAGGATTCGCAACTGCGCTCTGACGTAATCCACCTGGCGCTCAACCTCGTATCTGCGGCCTGCGACGTACGACGCGAATGCGCCCGCCGATAGGTCGCCGGCGCGCAGTGCGTTGTCGGCGGCGGTGGCGGCCAACCGTCCTGTGCGGAGTGCGAACTCGTTGCCCTGCCCTGTGATCGGTGAAAGATATCCGGCAGCGTCGCCGACCAGCAGCAACCTGTCGCGCGCGACCGCGCTGACGCGATACCCTAGCGGCGCCATCGACCATTGCCGGCCCACCCGCGGTTCCTTCATCACGCGTTCGTAAAGCCATGGGTCGTGCTGTCGCGCGACTGATTCGTAAAATTCCATCGCACCGAGACGATCGGACTGTTTCTCGGCCAGGTCCGCCTCGAGGATGTACCGATACAGTCCCGGCCGAATCCGCGAGCCGCTGATCATCGCGCCGCGCACGCCGTAAAGATGACGATTCCACGTATTGAGCGGAGTGCCGTCGAACGACTTGAAAAATACCGCGACGCCGATTTGCGAAAACTCCGGGTCCTCGGATTTGAGATTCAGCACTCGCAGCGACGGCGCGTAACGGCCGCCGGCGTCGATTAGCATCCGCGCCGAATGCCGGTTGAAATCCGATGTGATTGCGACCGCCGTGTCGCCGCGAAATTCCAGGTCAGTGACGCGCGCGTTCCAGACGATGCGGCCGCCGGCTTCGACTAGTCGGCGACGCAAGGCAGCGTTGAAGCCGCCGCGATCGACCTGAGCGGGAAACAGGGACGTCTGAATCGGATGGTACGTCCACGACAGATCGGGATACACATTGCGGAAGCCGGTGATCCGATCGAACACCCAGTCGCCTTCGAACTTGAGGCCGAGCTGTGCGCATTCGTTTTGCGTCGGCGCGACCATCACCTCGCCCGAGGTGATGTCCTCGCCGTCCTCGCGCTCCTTGCGCTCGAGCGCGAGCACATCGTAGCCAGCCGCGACGAGCCTAATCGCCGCCGCGCATCCAGCAGGTCCCGCTCCGATTACGATTACGTCAGCGTCCAGGCTCATCGACCGGATGTCCGAGTTGCTCGGATATGGTTTCCGCCAGTCGTGGGAACAACTCGTGGCCGTCCTTGTCGTCGAGCCACAGATTCCGAGCAGCGTCCCAACTGTAATGGAACCCGTGCGATCCGGCCGCCAGCCACATCTGCTTCATCTGCGATTGCCGCGACAGGATAAACTTAGCGCCGGTCGCGAACTCGATCGTCACGACACCGTCGGCGGTCGTGTAGTCCACCTCGTCAGGGTCGAGGTCTTCGAGCCATTTCGCGACGGCGGAGAGGGTAGCATCGGAACGTTCGCGAAATTCGTTGTCGTCCATGTGGAAGAGTCTAGCAACGCGAAGAACCTAACCCCTAACCCCTTCCCGCGCGGGAAGGGGAACAAGAAGGGTTTCGTTGGAAGCGTGCCGTCCTATCCCCCCACCCCCTTTCCGTTGCGGAAAGCGGGAACAGAGGCAAAGGCATCGTCCTGTCTTTTAACTCTTAACAATGGGTGCAGGGGTCATCCCTGCCGATGGAAGCGTGAAACCCATCGCGGGTTTCACTTTAGATAAAGTGATCTACCCTTCCCCACTCACCGTTGTGGGCCTTTTTTCCGCATCTCTTCGTCGCGGTAGCGTTTGTAGAGGATGGTCCATTCGTTGGAGCCTTCGACGACGCCGCGTTTGATCGAATTGATCTTGCGCCGCACGATCGCATCGACTTCGTCGCCCTGCTCGTTGAACTGCGCGACGATTTCGCGCGCTTGCCGGAGTGCGAGCGGAAAGTTTGAGATTTCGGCGAGGCCCTCGTCGCGCAATTTCGCCAGTGACTCGCGCGCCAGGAACAGGACTCGTGCTTCAGTCAGCTTCATGAAGATTTCAGAGCGTGAAGTTTTTCTTCTCGGCGAGGCGCTGGCGAATCAGGTTTCGCAGGCGCGTGACGTCTAGGCGGGTGTCGCGACGCGCTTCCGCCTCCGCCATCTTGTCGGCCTCTTCGTCGATTTGCGCTTCGGTCTCGAAATTTTCCGACATCAGCTCGGTCACGCACGCAACCAGTTCCTTGACATCGGCCTTGGGCTTGATGACGCCGCGCTCGATCAGCCCGTTCACGAGATGAGTCGCGAGCGCGTCGATCTGAGCTTCCCGCATCGCCATACGATCATAGCTTGACGGGATCGAGTGCGTTTTGTCAAAAGCACGCGCGGCGGAGAGTCGATATGCATCGAAGAACCTAACCCCTAACCCCTTCCCGAGCGGGAAGGGGAACCAGATAAGAAAAGAAGCGGCGCGGCGCGATCACTGCCCGGGAGGCTTCTTGGCGTTCTGCTTGTCCTGCTCTTCTTTGTAGACCTCGTCCATTTTTGGCTCGAGCGTCTCATAAAATTGTTTGATGTGTCCGACGTTCGAGCCGAGGTCGCCCGGGAAGTAGCGCAGCATCGAGGTGGTGCCGGGTCGCGCCAGGCCGGAGCGCGAGCATACTTCGATATCGCCGGATGGATCGATAATGATCCGCACGTCGTCCTCGAATTTGAAAATTCGCGACGTGTAGATGCAATCGATCGTGTAGCTGCGCGGGTCGGATTTAACGATCTTCCATCCGCCGAGCGAGTTAACCGTGTCGGTGGAGAGCTGGAACAGCTGGTCGCGCGAGATACCGGGGAAGCCGCGACGAATCAATTCGGGAAATACGTCGTCGATAGGCGCGGGCGACGAGTTGGACAGATCGTTGCGGGTGTCCTGAGTCTCGGGTTCTTTTTTTGCCTGTCGCTTGTGCGGCTTGGCCTCGGCGGCGGTTGGCGGCGGCGGCGGCGGGTTTTCCATGACGCAGACCACGGAACCCGACCCGGTCGTGCTCGAGGCGGCGGAGTTCATCGTTAGGAATCTCTCCACCCGCTGCCCGAGGCCGGGCCGTTCGAAGATCGTTTCGTTGTTCATGATCATCGTGACCCCGGCGGCGACGATTCCCACCGCGACGAAGAAAACCGCGAGTCGGATAATCAGCCCGAGCAGGCGGCGCAGGACTGGAATGAAGATCATCGCCGCGATCACGACCACGGCAATGATGATTTCAGGCGGTGTAAACATAATGAGATTCCCCGGGGGGAATCGTTAGCTGTTTACACGGCGTTGGCGCAAGCGGGGCGAGGCAATGCCGGCGCCCGGGTACCTTCGCCCTACCCGATCAGCCCCGTCAACGGACTCGACGCGGTCGCATACAGCTTGCGCTCGATTCGACCGGCGCGATACGCGAGCCGGCCCGCCTCGACCGCAAGCTTCATCGCACGCGCCATCGCAATCGGATCCTTCGCTCCGGCAATCGCGGTGTTCATCAGCACGCCGTCGCATCCGAGTTCCATTGCCTCAGCCGCGTCGGACGCCGTGCCGACGCCCGCATCGACGATCACCGGCACCTTCGCCTGCTCGATAATGATGGCGAGGTTGAATGGATTGCGGATTCCGAGACCGGAGCCAATCGGCGCCGCCAGCGGCATCACCGCGACGCATCCGATCTCCTGCAGCCGCAGGCAGGTCACCGGATCGTCGGTGACATACGGCATCACCTTGAATCCTTCCTTGACCAGCACGCGGGCCGCATCGAGAGTCGCGGCGACATCGGGAAACAGCGTCTGCTGATCGCCAATCACCTCGAGCTTCACCAAGTCGCCAACGCCGACCTCGCGCGCAAGCCGGCAAGTGCGAATCGCCTCTTCGGCCGTGAAGCATCCCGCGGTGTTGGGCAGAATCTGGTAGCGCTTGGGGTCGAGGTAGTCGAGCAGATTCTCCTTGCCGCGATCGGTGATATTCACGCGCCGCACCGCAACCGTCACGATTTCCGCGCCGCTCTCTTCGACAGCAGCCTTGGTCTCCGCAAAATCGCGATACTTGCCGGTACCAACGATCAGCCGCGACTTAAATCTCTTTCCGCCTAATTCAAATTCCGTGTCGTGCATATTTACCCGCCGCCAACAAAGTTGATTATCTCGACGTGATCGCCCGAACGCACAATCGTCGCGTCGTAATTTGCCTTGGGCACAATCTCGCGATTGATCTCGACCGCCACGCGCCCACGCCGCATCTTCAGGCGCTCCAGCAACTCGGTCAGCGGCGTGTCGCCGTCGATCGGATACGAATCGCCGTTAAGTGTGATTGAACTTGCGCTTGAGGCCACAATGATTGAGCCGCTTCCCCGGTGTGGAGAAGCGGCCCAGGCGCATTCGTGAACGATGCGCCGTTGGCTTCCCTACGCCGGCATTACCCGGATCAGGTTCGAGGGGTTCTCCCGAAGGAGCTCTCAGTGCGCGAACGCACACCCCCAGCCTGATCTGACTATACGACTACAGCGGCGAACTGTCAAAAATCCGAGTAGCGCGGGCTAGACGCGCGGCCGGCTCCGGTGTACAAATATGCACAGGCGAGGGTTAGGATACGAAAACTTCGCAGATGAAAAAAGAATACGACTTCAGCAAGGCCAGGCGCGGGCCAGTGGTGCCCATCGCGCCGGGGAAGACCCGAATAACTATTCGCCTCGACAACGACGTTATCGAGCATTTTCAGAACATCGTCGATCACGCGCGCGGTGGCAACTACCAGACTCTGATCAATGCCGCGCTGCGCGAGTATATCCAGGGCGCGCGTCTGGAAGCGGTAGTTCGCCGGGCGGTCCGCAAGGAAGTAGAAGCTGTGAGACAGGCTATCGCGAAAACCGGCTGAACCCGGAAACAGCTACTTCAATTCATTCGGTATCTACTCAATCTGATAAGTCACGTTCACGTCGGCGCTGAAGCTTACATCGCGAGGTGTTACCGGCATCTACGGCTGACTCCGGCGCTGCAACCTGTGCCCGGTGCATGCTGCTCCAACTAGCCACGGCTGCCGTGTACTGGTTTCCGTAGACAACATATGGACGAGCCTGCGCGTTAGTTGAGATTCGCAGGATTTCCTTCAGCTTCACGCCCATCGAGCTCGCGAGCGTCTCCGCCTTCGACTTCGCATCCGCGGACGCCTTGTCGATCGCTTCCTTTCGCGCCGCGCTATCATCCTTCAGCGTGAAGCTGACCTGGTTGAGGCGTGCCGCGCCGGCTTTCATGGCATCTTCGACCACAGGTCCCAGCAACTCGAGTTTCGTAGTCTCTGCGGAAACGGTGACCTGTGCGTCATACGACTTTGAATGCTGCGGCTGCGGAGGCGGCGGCTGGTACTGCGACATCTGGGCCTGCTGCTCGAGGCATTCAATTGATTCACGTCTTTCGTCGCGAAACGAACGGTCGATGAATCGTCACCTTTCCATTCCCGATGAACGCCACCTTGTCCCTCAGCGCGGTTTCCACCCGCTTCAGCTAAGGGCGACGCACCTTCCGCATTGTAATCGTCAGCCCCTTTGCAGATACTCCCGCGGTTTCCACGGAAAGGCCGACGCGGTAACTGCGCTCCATTCGACGGACGTACTCTCCCGTTCCTGTACCGCGGCACTCGTCCGCGTGACAGAAAACCGCTGGTGCAGACGACGCCCAATGCCGGCATTCCCTGAATGTTCGACTCGCCGACGGACGTAGCGCCAGCAGCCATGCCTGTTTCAAGATCCAGATCGGCAATCGGACTCATCCAACATCGTGGGCTCTGTAAACGACCTCGATCCCTCACCGCTGAATCGTAACGCATTGTAGCTCGGTGGTTCCGGGGTAGTTAACGCGGCCGGCGTCGGCATCGCGATTGCCGCGTATTCCATGGACGGATTGAACGAGAAGTTACCCGAGGTCCGTGACCTTGGCCGAATCGCCGTGTGAATAAGCGCTTCGCCTTCAACGCGTCAACGACACTGCCGCCGGACCGTCTCAGCTTGCTTACGCGTGCACTCATCCGCCGAATCTGCATGGGCGGTCACCGCAAACGACAACGTCATCATATCCGGCTTGGCCGAAGAATCGCCGTGACCAGTTACGTCGATCGTCTTCTGCTGCGCGAGCGCCGCTGCGCCGAGCATCAGGATCATCGCCGTCGCCGATAACGCTGCAACAAGCCTGAATTTCATGTTCATGAGATCCCCCTTCGCGACTCGATACTGCGCGCAACTATTGGTCTACGTCCACCTGACCAGGGATGAACTTTTTAGCCTGATCCCGCCGCCGCTCGCGTGCTATCCTACGCGATCCACCATGGACAACTGTCTGTCAACATCCCACTCCCTCATCCGCTCCCGAAAAAGCAATTTTGACGGAACGAAACTACCCTTAGTGGTAGGCCACTACCAAACCACTACTAATGGTATGAATTTGCCTTCGCATAACTGCTGTTCCACTCTCCACCAGCGAGAGCCTTAGGGGTGAGGTTGCGATTCCTGCCCGATTCGATTGATCCCGCGCTACTATGCTAATGCGAAAACCGAACACAGGAACGCGCAGGAGACGCTATGCCAGCTCTGCTTGAGCAACTCATCGACGGACCGGGATTCGCGCTGCTGCCAAATTTGATCGACGCGTCCGAGGCGGCGCAGGCACGCTCGCGAATATTGGAAGTCGTCGCTTCGCCGTCCGGTTCCGCGTTCGGGAAACTCAACGAAAAAATCGGCCAGCAGCATCTCCGCGGGCTGCTCTGGCATGGCGAAATATTCGAGCGACTCGTGCAGCATCCGGCGCTGATCGAAATCGCCGAGGCGATGCTGGGCGACGACATGGTGCTCGGCGCGTACACTTCGCGAATTCTGTATCCGGGCGCGATCCAGATGGGCGTGCACATCGACTACCCGTACTGGGCGATGCGCGGGCCGTTCACCTTGCGTCCGCCCCTCATGATGCAGGTGATTTGGATGCTACAGGACTTCACTGAAAAGAACGGAGCAACGCTGGTAGCGCCGCGCAGTCAGTTGCGATGCAGTCGGCCGAATCGCGAGGAGTTCGCGCGCGAGGCGATCAAGATTACCGGCGCGGCCGGCGATGCGATCGTTTCGCATGGGTTGCTGTGGCACGACACGTCGCAGAATCACACCGAACAGCCGCGCGTCGCGATTCTGATCAACTATGGCCTCAAGGTGATTCGTCCGCTCGAGCAGGAGATCGCGAAAGTCCCGCTCACCGTACTGGAACGCGCGACGCCGAAACTCCGCCAGTTGCTCGGACTGGAATTCGCGAATTCACTGACGCGGGATCTAACTCGCGGCGGGCTGTACTGAGACTCGCGTAATGGAAAACGCGAAGCTGGCACCGATTGTAGTCAAGCGCCGCGACGACGGATGGGAATTCGTCCCGTCCACGACGTTCGCCAGCTTGATGATCGGCGGGTTCGTCGTGGGCAGCGCATTCTACCTCTACCTCTTCACCGTTCTCATTCGATCTGCGAATCCACTGATAGGCGTGACTCTCTTTCTCGCGGGCGTTCTGATTGGCGCGATGGCGATACGCGCCTGGCGAACCCGCAACACTCCGCTCCACGTCGAAAATGGAGGCCGCGTCAGCTACGGCGAAAAAACGCTATGCACCGCGGGAACCGTTCGCAGCGTGCGGATCGTCCCGTCGCTCGGCGGCGAGGTCGGCGACTGCGAGGTTCGACTGGAACTGGCAGATGGCGGCATGGTCGCGATTCCGTCGCAGTACTTCGCCGGCTTCAAATCGCGCAAGCACGCGCGGCCATTCGCCGCAGAATTCGCAAAGGCACTTGGAGTCCAAGTCAACGAGTCCGTCTGACACAATTGAGAGAAGTTGAGAGGACGTCAGCGATCGTGATCTCGGAAGCGTTGACAAAGATCGCCAAGGAACGCGGATGGTCCGATGACTTGACGCGGCGGATCGCCGAAGCGCGGGTACCGCTTTCGTCGCTCTATTCGTGGACCTGGTTCGGGCTTTCGCCGGATCAGACGGCGGCGCAACTCGCGTGGTACGAACGGATGACGACCGGCGACCTGCGCGGACGTGACGCGACCTGGGCCGACAACGAGGAATATTCCGCGATGTGGTCTGACTCGCCCGAGGAGATCGCAGGATGGGAAATTATTGTCGAGCGCAGCCCCGACGCCTTCGCGCAATTCAAGCTGCAGCAGAATGTTCAAATCCCGATCCTGCTATTGGGACCGGAGATCGTCGCATGCTGCGGATTTTCGCGGCGCAAGGTGCTGATCGATGAGCGTCCGTTTTCGGTGCAGTACGGACAGGCGCTGCGAGTGCGGCGCGCCTATCGGCGGCTCGGCTACGGAGACCAGGTGCGACGGCTCGAGATGCCGCCCGGACTGGCGCGACCATGTGTCGGCCAATACGACATCATGCGATCGCAAAACTTTGCGGTGGTGAACTGGTGGCAGAAGTACAGCCCGCAATTTTTCGAGAACACGCCCACCCGCGAAGGCGCGGTGCCCGGCCTTCCGATTTCCATTTCGCAATTTCCCTCCGACGCGCCAGCCGATGACGATCGCGCCATCCGGCCTGTGCGACGCGAGGATCTCGCCGCGTGCGCCGCGCTCATCAATCGCACTCACGCCGGCATGGATCTGTTCCGGCCCTACAGCGCCGAGTATCTCGAAGACGTGCTCGACGAAGGCTTCTGGGGCGATCGTCCTAAGCTGACCGGCAACCCCCAGATGGATTGGTGGAAGAGCGTTTACGGATGGACCGACTACTTTGTGCTCGAAGAGGCGGGGCGCATCCGCGCGTGCGGCGGTCTATGGGATCGCGGACGCGATATGCGCGAGCAATGGCGTCGCATCGGCGGCGATGAGCATCGTTCGATCGCGATCACATGCGTGCTGGACTTCGGCTACGACGACGGCGCCGAGGATTGCATGGCGCGCCTGCTGCGATGGATGAACGGGCGCTCGCATGAACTCGGCCGCGACTACCTCGCGATTCCTATTGAGCATCTACCGAAGTTGGTCGCAAAGATGGAGAACTCGCGTCCGGAACTCGACACCCGCGCCTTGCGCTGGGGCCTCAAGGAGCCGCGGATCACCCGCCCTTACACGGACCTTCGCTACTGGTGATCCTCAGCGGCTTTCCACGCCGCCAGCAGTTCGGTGAAATCTGCCGGCTGCGTTTCATAAGAGAGAATGTGCGGAACGATCGCCCATGGCTGAGCGCTGGAGGTCCAAATCTGCGCTACCGGTTTGATCCAGCTAGTGTCGTCCAGGGTTCCTGCGCGGATGCTAACCGTCGGAAAGTCTCCACGCTGCGTCGAAATGCGCGAGTAGCAGGACGCGCACACCAACGACACGTTGCGCTTCCCATTGGGAAGAATTCTCTCTTTCTGCATCGGAGTACCGGCCAGCAGTTCGAAGCCATCTGCCGGAATGACGATCTGCATACTGAAGGCGCTGCCGGTGCGCTTCTGGCACAGATGACAGTGACAGATGTAAGCGGTGAGCGGCGCTCGCGTCATGCGGTAGCGGATTTCGCCGCAGTTGCATCCACCATCCATTGGAAGTCTAACAGCCATGATTCGAATATCGCAGTCCTAGCTGCCGTTGAGTATAGCTGTCGCCCGGTCCAGCCGGTCGCTGTATGCGTTTAGCGCGTTGGCGGTTAGCTTGGCGTAGCGGTTGGCGTCGGACCATCGGCGGTCTTCGATTGCTTCGCGCACTCCCGGCAAGGTTTTCGCTTCATAGCCGGTGTAGCGTCCCGGCGCATAGATTAGGTTCTTGTACCAGTTTCGGCCGGGTAGGCCTTCATCGGGAGCGAAGGTTTGATCTATGTTCAACATCAAGGCTTGCACCTTCTCAATTTGAGAGCTCGATAGGTGTGAACTGTTCTTCGATAGTGCGTCGTCATAAGCCTTTGCGCTGCGCTTCAAGCGATCGACCGCGTCTTCAAGGGTTGCAAACTCCAGATGTGGTACGCGGTCGAGCGATGTCGGTAGGCCGCTTGGCTTCGTGGGATCGCTGGCTAGCTGGAATGCGCGATCGTGCAACAGCTTGGCTTGAGTCTCAGCTTCTTCGCGCTCGTCATCGGCCAGCTTCTTTACCTGGTCAAGATATTCCGACACAGCGCCGGCGAAAGCGCTCGCGTTTTGGACGGGAACATCGGAATCGGCAACGCGCAGCACTATACGACCTACTGTCTTCGCCAACATCGCGTCATAGACGAAGCCGGGATCGACAAAGCGGCTATGATGCTCAAAGGTGTCGTAGCGCGAGTGATAGACGCCGCCTGAGTGTCCTTCCTCATAGAAGCCGACATCCAGCACCGGCACGCCAAGGTGATCGAGAAATGCCGAGAAGTCGGAACCAGATCCTAGCGCCTCGATGGGAAAGTCCTTGTCCGGATCAGCCGCGATCTTTGCCTCATTCCTTGCATGTTCGTTCGCTGTCGGCGCAAGCGCGGCTATGCGCATTTTCGCGCGCAGCCTATCGCCTATCGGAACGCCGGTCTCGGGATCGATTACATCGGCAGCGACCTGGTTTACCAGATGCTGGAAGTCATGACTACCACCTACGCCCAGAAAGCCCCGTTCGTTAGAGTCGGAGTTGATGTATAGGACAGCTTTCTGCTTGAGCTCGGCCGCATGCTGCTCGGCCCATTCAGTTGAGCCTAGCATCATGGGCTCCTCGGCGTCCCAACTCGTGTACACGATCGTCCGCTTTGGCCGCCAACCATTCTTGGCAAGTCCGCCGAAAGCCTTGGCCTCCGCCAGCAGTGCGACTTGTCCCGACAGCGGGTCGGTGGCGCCGAAGACCCAGCCGTCATGGTGATTGCCGCGGATAACCCATTGGTCCGGCCAGGTCGAGCCCTTCATCGTCGCGATGACGTCATAGATCGGTTGTTGCTGCCAGTCGGATTTGACCGCCAGATGCACCACCGCAGGTCCTGGTCCTACCCGATAGGTTATAGGAAGGGCGCCGCGCCAGTTTTGCGGGGCGATAGGACCTTGCAACGCTGCGAGGAAGACCTGCGCGTCGGCATAGGAGATAGGTATGGTAGGTATCTTCATGATAGTCGGCGCGTCCGACATGTTCAGCCGCTTGGCGTCCTTGGTCGCACCTATGCCAGGCGTAAGCGGATCTCCGGGATAGAGACCCATATCGAGCACCGATCCGCGCTGCACCCCATGAGGCGGGCGCATAGGACCGTTGGGATAGGTCTCTTCGATGGAATAGCCGTCTTGCGCGGGGTCCGAGTAGATGATGCATCCAACCGCGCCGTGATCGTACGCCAGCTTCGGCTTCAATCCGCGCCATCCGCCTCCATAGCGCGCAATGACGATCTTGCCTTTGACGCTTACTCCCAGCCGCTGCAGCATCTTGTAGTCGTCGAGCATTCCATTGTTGACGTACACGAGCCCCGCAGTGACATCGCCATCGCTTTGATAGGCGACATAGTCTGGAAGCGCTGGATCAGTCGCAGTAGAACTGGAATCGCCCGGAATTGGCGGCTCTTGCAGCGTGGCGCTGAACTTTTGCGGACCGACCAGTTCCAAGGTCTCACTTACTGGCTTGGGATAAAGCACCCAGAAGGTTTCGATGTGCGCATCCCAACCCCAGTCCTTGAACCATGCAAGGATTTGGTCGGCGTTCGACTTGTCGTGCGGCGAGCTGACATGGTTAGGCTGCGCGGCCAGAAGCTTCATCCAGTCGCGCAGATCGTCCGGGTGAATCAGCGCATCGAAATTGCGCTCCAACGCGGCCTCATCGGGCGAAACCGGAGCTTGGAGCGGCAAAGGCCACACTCATGCAAAGAAGGCCAGCAGTCGCGAGCGCTATGGCGACCTTCGCGGCGGATTTTAGACCTGTCGGACACCCCAGCTTAGGCGCGCAATCCAGCCAGACAGCCAGTAGCCTCAAGGATCGTATCCAGCGCTCGCTTGTCGCCTACAGCTTGATACTTATCACGCAGAGCTATCAGCGATTTGGCGTGATACTTCTGCGGCTTCTGAGTCCATGTGCGACCGCCAAGCTCTACGCTGAACTCGTCGCTGCCTTTAGCCATCGCCGCCGCATTCGCCACCGTCCACGACATGAACAGCCGTCCGACCTGTCGCTCGAGCAACGGGGTCAAGGTCGGCGACAGGCTGGACCAATGTTCGAAGTCGCCTTCGGCCCTCGGCCACAGCATGCGATGAATCCATGCGAGCGTATTCGGCGTGGTCGCATTGATGATCGCGCCCGGTGTGGGATCGGTCCACGCGTTGTAGAGCTGTCCCCACATCGCGAAGTCAGCAAATGCGGGACGATTACCGAACAGGTATGGACGCGTGGCGAAATGAGGTTCGAGGATGTTGAGCGTATCGCGGAAAGAGTCCTCGATTTGCGGCGCGGTGACGGGATTCGAGCCGACAAAGGAAACGCGAGGCACCATGCGCTCGCGAACCATCAAGGTCCCGTTGGCGAGCTGCGCATCGTCGACCGCCGGCATCATCGAGCGTGCTATGCGGCCGGCCGCCGAGAGAATATCGGCCTCGCGCGCCCATCGATAATGGAACATCCACTTGTTGCCCCATTCGTCGCCGAACTCTTCGAGCAGAGCCGAAATAAATTTCGTAGTCGGATCGCTCGGATGAATCGAAGGCTCAGGATGAGTCGCCTCGACCTGCTCAATGATTGGCGTGGAATCCTGAATGCCTTTGTTGTCGGGAGTTACGACCAGCGGCACCAATGGCAGCTTGGCAAATTTCTGATACTCGCCGTCAGCGTCGAGACTGCGCGGGATCCATCGATGCGGAATTCCCTTGTAGCGAAAGTACGAACGGACTTTCACGGAATACGGCGAGAGCTCGATGCCGTGAATATGATATTCGCTTGCCATCGCATGGCCTCCTTTCAGTGTCAGGAAATTTTCGTCCTACTGGTTAGTCCTCGCTGCTTCAGGCGCCAAACGAGAAGATCGATTCGATCCTGCCCGAAGAAGGGCTCTCCGTCGAAGACGAAGGTCGGAACGCCCCAATGGCCGGCGGCCCGGTGATCAAGCTGGTTCTTTTCTATCAGACGCTCGAAGGACTCAGGGTCGGCGGCGATCTCGCGATCCATCGTTGCGAGATCAAGACCTGCGCGCTCGGCCGCCCGAGCAAGATGATCGCCCTGGTCCCATCCCGCGACGGTACCGCCCCAGATCAGTGTAGAGACCTCGCTGATGAACGGAAGTCCGCGTCCTTTTTCGCTCGCATCGACGCCGAGCCGCGTCAGCCGATGTATGTAGGGCTGATGAGGAGCGACTTTCTGCGTCTGATCGACAACGACGGGATCGGGACGCGGCCAGCCGAAGGGCATCTTAAGCTGCTCTGCAATTCTCGCCGTGTCGCGGAACAAGTACGGACCAAACATGGGATCGACGCGCTGGAAAAAAGTGGCGTCGCGAACAGCCAGCGGATAAACCGGTCGCACGCGGAATTTCACGTCGTACTCTCCCTCGAGCGCGACCACTCGCGGCACCGCGAGATACGAGTAAGGGCTCCTGAAGGACCAGAACAAATCAACCTGCAAGCTCATCACAACGCTCCATCGAACTTTTTCGAGACGCTAAACAGTTTGCCTGCCCGATTTGAGCACCGGCAAAACCTCCCTGGTGAACAATCCGAGAGCTTGCACCTGGTCCGACGGCCCTACGTCGGCGCCGGGTCCAACGACGATCAAATGATCGAGGCTGAGTTTGAGCAACTCTTCGAAGCGGCTCACGCAATGAGCGGGCGGCCCCGCGATGGCAAACCGATCGACGAAGGCGTCGTCGAGGAACTGGGCGTGGCGGGCGTCTCCGCGCGCGTGTCGGGACATGTCGTAGGTCTCGCCGATCTTCTGCGCCACCGCGCGGTCGTCCGGACGCATCCCTGCCGTCGAATCGCGGGACATTCCCGAGAAGTGGACGATCGTGCCGACAGTTCCGCGCGACATCGCACGCGCACGGGCAAAATCGCGATCGACTACCACGTTCAGATATGCGCCAAGCTTCAGCGTCGCAGGATTCAATCCTGCCTGCCGGCGCGCCTGACGCGCGTGCTCGGCGGCCCAGGCAATGCGTTCCGGATCGGCGCCGACCGCAAAGGTTACCGAATCGGCGAGCGTCGCACCTACTTCGATCACGCGCGGTCCGGTCGCAGCGACATCTACCGGAACCTTGGGCAGACCGCCGCGCGCGATCCACTCGTTGCGGCTAGGGAAGCCGTTGTCGAGCGTGACTTCCTCGCCTCGAAGGAAGCCCTGCACCTGCGAAATGTAGCGCGCGAAATCTTTGCTCGATGGCGCTCGCTCGCCAATCTTGGCGACCGCGGAATCACCGCGACCGATTCCGAGCACCGCACGTCCACCGGACTCCGCCTGCACGGTCGCTATCGCCGACGCGGTCACCGCTGGATGCCGCGTGACCGGATTGGTGACAGCAGTTCGCAGCTTCAGATGTTTGGTGGCATGCGCCGCGAGGCACAACTCGGAGTAAGGGTCCGCGGCCAGATTCTGGGTGTCGACAATTCCGATACCGTCGAAGCCGCTCTCCTCGACCGTTCGCGCCATCTGGGCAAACATTCCCGGAATCGGAAAAGTGATCATCCATATCTCGGGAAGATTTTTGATCATTGGAGTCAGCCCCGTGGTTGTCGCGCAAAATGGTCTGGAACATCAACTGCCCCAAACGTCTTGCCCGGCAGTCCGCGACGCTAGAGTGCAGGGCTCATCTCGCGCGGAACAATCTTTTCCTTGCAAGTCGGACACGCGAGCGCAGGACAAGCAACGGCGGGAAAGGCCGGGGCAGCCCTTCGCCGCCGTCCAGGATTTTCGCCTAGTATCCTTTTTCGGGAACGACTGTGGTCTTGTTAGTGTCGTGCTCTGGATTGGTGCTGCAGGCGTTGACCTTGTCAATCGAGGCGTTCAGGTTGGATGCGATCTGAACGTCGCTCTGTCCGGCGGCCCTTTGCGTTTTCACGATGTTGCAGTCAACTGGATCGTTCGAGGTGGAAAACATCGAGCATCCGGAGAGTCCTGCGGCCACGATCAACAGCGCCGAGGCGGTGGGGATCCAAAGTCCGTTGCGTACCTTTCGCTGCATGATTTTCCTCCCGGCTAAGTCAGAGCGCCTGTTCGACTTTCGCACAAACCGTACTAATGGCGCACTATTATCACTTGTCGCTCAAATCCGAAAGGATATTCTGAACTGCTAGCGCTTGTCGCGATTGACCGCCTTAACGGCCTTGTCGATCGTCTTTCCGATAGCATCCTTGACGCTGCCGGCCGCCTGATCCACCTTGCCACGATTTTTCAGTTTCTTGTCATTAGTCAGTACGCCGACTGCTTCTTCGACGCGTCCTTTAACTTTGTCTTTTGTTCCATTCATTAGTCATTCTCCTTTCAAAATGATTGAGATTGCTATTTGTGTGATTACTCATTTACTACTGTCGCGATTGTCACCGGTGCGAGAATCGGTCCATCTGACAAGCTGCGGTCAACTGCGCCGGCGCGTCCCCAATCTTCGCGATCCCAATGCTCGAGAATTACCCGCGTCGAAATCCAAACCAGAACGAACACGATCAACGACGCAAGGATAGTGGGAATCGCGCCGTCGAGGCTGAAGACTTCGAGGTAGTGTCCGGACGCGAGGCGTAGAAAGGAATCGGTTTCGACGAGATGGCCGGTGACGGGAGTGAGCGCGTTGGCAACAAAGGTGGCAAAGGTCGAGTACGCGAGGCCGGCGGTCAATCCGGCGAACAAGCTCAGCTTCTCGGCTCCGGCTGATAGATCAACGCGATCAAGGTGGCGGCGAGGTTGCGCCATGGGGGCCTCCTCAAGCCTTGCGGTCGTACTAATGGCGTTGGTCTAGCGGAACGTGGTCAAAGGCGAGCGAAGGGCCACTGTCAGGCTGGATCAAGCCGAGACTCGACTCTTATATCGATTCCGGCTTCCTTTAGAGTGGACTACTAATTTACTAGTGTCAATCCGGTCGAAATATAATCAACTGAGAATACTGAAATACTACTATATATGTATTCCGCGGCACCCTTAGGCTGCCGACGGGGTCGATCGCAGCCGCAGAATCGTCTCGTCGGGCGCCAGCTTCACCATCGACGCGCTCGATTCCCACAATTCGGTCGCAATCACGGGATCGTAGGAGTCCTTGGACGACGGCACGTCGCGCGAACCCTGGAAGTATTTCCCCGAGATGCGATCGAACCTCGGGTCGGTGACCATGTTCGCCAGCGCGCGGCCCGATCGCGCGGCGCTGTTCACGTTCGGCACGAACGGGCGCAGCGCGGGCAGCACGAAGCGCCAGGCGAATCGCGCAAGCCTGCCGTAATCGCGCGCCAACCCGGTCCCCGGCATCAAGCCAGGATCGAACGCATTGACGGTGATCGATCGGCCATTTGAACCGACCGCTTTTTCGGCGCGCAGCCGGCGCTGGAGTTCGTAAGTGAACAGCACGTTGCACAGCTTCGAGGTAGTGTACGCGCGCCGGCCGGCCGTTCCGCGTGGGTCGTCGAGAGGCTTCGAATCTTCATCGGGCCGTGCGAGGTAGCGCGCGCTGCGGTACACCGGAGGAGGCATCCCGGTCGTCTGCGCGGGATCATGAGTGCCGCTGCTGACGACGACAATCCGCGCCAGCGGAGCCATCCGCGCGAGCATCAGATTCACCAGCAGGAAGTGCCCGAGATGGTTAATCGCGAAGGTGGTCTCGAAGCCGTCGGCTGTATAGGTTCTGCCGGTTACGATTTGGGTCGCCGCATTGCATACGATCGCGCGCAGGGGCGGCCGCGGTGAAGCAGCGTAGTCGCGCGCGAAATTTCGCACCGACTCCAGCGAGGCGAGGTCGAGCGTCATCACTTCGATTTCTTTACACGGGGTCTGCGCAAGCAAACGCTTTACCGCCTCGCGGCCTTTTTCAGCGTCGCGACAGGCGATGACGACGTGCCAGTCGTGGGTCTCGGCGAGCGCTCGCGCGCATTCGAAGCCCAGGCCGGTGTTGCCGCCAGTGATGATCGCTGTATTCATCGCGACGATGATTGCATTCGCGCAAAGATGACGGGAGTGCCTGCTGCGGGCGAATCCACAACGCCGAACGGCTGACGGCTTGCGTCCGCGCGCGCTAAGATGGGAAATTCATCGATCGATGAGCATCGAAACGCAACGCCCCACTGTCGCCGAGATCGACCTAGACGCGCTGCGCTCCAACTTTCGCGCGCTGCGTGCGGTCGCGTCGCATGGCGAGTTGATGGTGGTGGTCAAGGCCGACGCTTATGGGCATGGCGCGGTGACGGTCGCGCGCACGCTGATCGACGAAGGCTGCCATCATTTCGGGGTTGCCACGCTCGACGAGGCGCGCGAGCTGCGCGAGGCTGGCGTCCGCACGCGGGTGTACTTGCAGGCGGGTTTCTTTGCGGAGCAAGTCGCGGAGATTGTCGCGCTCGATCTGACGCCGTTCGTTTTCGACGCCACGATGATCGGATTGATCGATCGCGCGGCGGCGTCGGCAGGCCGTCGCGATTTCCCGATTCACGTAAAGATTGACAGCGGCGCGACGCGCCTTGGGGTGATGCCCGCGGATATCCCTGATCTCATCGAGGCGGTTCGAGCGGCGTCGGCAGTGCGACTCGAGGGCCTCTGCACGCTGCTTGCCAACGCCGGGGATCCGAAGAGTCCGATCACCGACGCGCAACTTGCAGTATTCAACCAGGCGATCGAGACGCTCAAGGCTGCCGGGATGAGGCCGTCGGTGATCCACGTCGCGAATTCGGCGGCGCTGGTCCTGCGCTACGATTCGCATTTCAATCTCGCGCGGCCCGGGCTGGCGATCTACGGCCTGCCGCCGGTCGCGGCTGTTCGCGAACGCGTCGAGTTGCAGCCGGTGATGACCTTCAAGACGCGGCTGATGCAAATCAAGCGCGCGCCGGCCGGCAGTGGCGTCGGCTATGGGCACACATTCGTCGCGCCGCGCGAAAGCTTGATCGGCGTGCTTCCGGTGGGCTACGCCGACGGCTACCGCAGGGGCCTGCAGCACGGCGGCGAAGTGATCGTGCGCGGCGCGCGGGCGCCGGTGGTCGGCGCAGTCTCGATGGACCTGACGACGATCGACGTCACCGACATCGCGGGCGCGTCGGTCGGCGATGAGGTAATCTTGTGGGGCGAATCGGGCGCGGAGGTTATCAGCGTGAACGACGTCGCGCGCCTCGCGCAAACAATTTCGTATGAAATGCTGTGCACGGTCGGTAAACGAGTGCCACGCATCATTCGGAGCTAGAGACGATGAAGAGCGAACGGGTGGTGGTCAGACGCGCGCTGATTGGGGTCTCCGACAAGGCTGGGCTCGCGGATTTTGCCCGGGTGCTCGTGCGCCACGGCGTGGAAATAGTCTCGACCGGAGGTACCGCGGCGGCTCTGGAAGCGGCCGGCGTGAAAGTCAGAACGGTCGAGAATTTCACCGGCTTGCCGGAGATGCTCGATGGTCGGGTCAAGACGCTGCATCCGAAAATTCACGGCGGGATCCTGGCGCGTCGCGACGATGAGAACCATCAGCGCCAGATGCAGCAGCACAACATCGAGCCGATCGACCTGGTGGTGGTAAATTTCTATCCATTTGAAAATACCGTGTCTCAAGCGCATGCGCGGCTCGAGGACGCGATCGAAAATATCGACATCGGCGGACCGACACTGGTGCGCGCCGCGGCAAAAAATCACGACGACGTCGCAGTGGTCGTCGACGCGGAGGACTACGCGCAGGTTGCAACCGAACTCGACGCCAACAATTGCGCCATCAGCGCCGACACGCGCTGGCGCCTCGCGCGCAAGGCGTTCGCGCGAGTGGCAGCTTACGACGCGGCAATTTCGAACTATCTCGGCACGCATGCCGGCGGTCGCGCCGCCCCCGCGCTCGGCGAGACCTTCAGCCTCTCTCTCGGTCGCGAACAACTGCTGCGCTACGGCGAGAATCCGCATCAGTCGGGTGCGCTCTACGGCCGCTTCCTGGAAATCGCGCATCAGCTGCACGGCAAGGAACTGTCGTTCAACAACGTCGTCGATATCAGCTCGGCGATTAACCTGATGCTCGAGTTCGAGACCGAGCGGCGCGCGGTAGTTGCGATCCTCAAGCACAACACGCCGTGCGGCGTCGGCGTCGGCGACACTCTGAAGTCGGCATGGGACAAAGCGTTTGCGACCGACCCGGACTCGCCCTTCGGCGGCATCATCATCACCAACCGGCCGTGGGACATGGAGTTCGCGCACGCCGTCAACGAACTATTCACCGAGGTGCTGATTGGTCCTTCTTATCCCGACGATGTGATCGCGTTCCTGCGCAAAAATAAAAATCGGCGCGTGATGACCTTCAACTCGAAGGCGGTGGATCGCGACGAGCTCGACGTCAAGAAAGTTCTCGGCGGACTGCTGGTGCAGACGCCCGATCTGACGATCGAAGATCCGCGCAAGGGCAAAGTCGTGACGCGGCGCGCGCCCACCGACGCCGAGATGCGCGCGATGACGTTTGGGATCAAGGTCTGCAAGCATATCAAGTCCAACGCGATCGCATTCGTCACCGACGATCGCACGCTGGCGGTCGGCGGCGGTGCGACTTCGCGAATCGATCCGGTGCACGCGGCGCGCGAGAAAGCGGCGCGGCTCAAAGTCCCACTCGAAGGTTCAGTGCTCGTGTCGGAAGCGCTGTTTCCATTTCCCGACGGCCCGACGCTCGCCGCCGAGGCTGGCGCGACTGCGATTGCGCAGCCGGGCGGCTCGTTGCGCGACGACAAGGTGATCGAAGCGGCCGACAAATTCGGACTCGCAATGGTTTTTACGGGGGTGCGCCACTTCCGGCATTAAGCGCGCGGCACGATGAAGGTACTTGTCATTGGCAAAGGCGGACGCGAGCACGCGCTGGTCTGGCGGCTCCATCAGAGCGAAACGGTCTGGAAGATTTTTTGCGCGAGCGGAAATCCAGGTATCGATCAGATCGCGGAAGCCGTCCCGATCTCGCCCATGGACACGGCGGCGCTGGTTGAGTTCGCAAAATCGAAGTCGGTCGATTTGACAGTAGTGGGTCCGGACGACGTACTCCCGACCGGAATTGTCGATCAATTCACGCGTGCAGGACTGAAAATATTTGGGCCGACGGCGGCCGCGGCGCAACTCGAAAGCAGCAAGTCGTTCGCAAAGACGATCATGCGCGAGGCGGGCGTACCCACCGCCGAGTTCGAAGCATTCGACGACGCGGCGTCAGCACTGCGCTACGTGAAGTCGCGCTCGGGCTCGATGGTCGTGAAGGCGGACGGCTTGGCGCTGGGGAAAGGCGTCGTTATCTGCCACGACACGACGACAGCTCTGGAAGCCGTCGCGGATGCAATGGAGCGTCGTCGCTTCGGCGCGGCCGGCAATCGCGTGATCATCGAGGAGTTTCTGACCGGCGAAGAAATTTCATTTTTTGCGCTATGCGACGGCGAGAACGCGATCCCGCTCGGCACCTTCCAGGATCACAAGGCCATCTTCGACGGCGATCGCGGCCCTAACACTGGCGGGATGGGCGCGTATTCGCCGGTGCCGCAATTCGGCCCCGCGATGGAAGCGCGCGTGATGCGTGAGGTGGTTGCGCCGACGCTGGCGGCGATGAATGCGCGCGGGATTCCGTTTCGCGGACTGCTGTTCGTTGGCCTGATGATCGACGGCGAACGAATCAACGTGCTCGAATTCAACGCTCGCTTTGGCGATCCGGAATGCGAACCGCTCATGATGCGGCTGGAAGGCGATCTGGCGGAAATCCTGCTCGCTGCTGCTGACGGCAATGTCGCGAACGCGGCGGTCAGACTCTCGCCGCGCAGTGCGGTCGCGGTCGTGCTCGCGTCGGGCGGATACCCAGGCGAATACAAAAAAGGTGTCGCGATTCGCGGGCTGGACCGGCTCGAGGGCAACGTTCCGTCCGAGATCAAAATAAAGTGGGCGATGAAAAAGATTCGGGTCAAGGTTTTCCACTCCGGCACAGCGATGCGCGACGGGCAGTTGGTGACTGATGGCGGACGCGTGTTGACGGTGACCGCGATGGCGCCGAAGTTGGCGACCGCGGTCGACGCGGCGTATGAGGCCGCAGAAATGATCGAGTTCGAGGGACGCCATTTCCGGCGCGACATCGCGCGCCGCGCGATCGGATAGCCGCGATGTCGAGCGTCGAGGATGGAATTGCGGCATTGAAAGCCGGCGAGCTGGTCGTCTATCCGACCGAGACGTTCTACGCGATCGGCGCCGACGCGTTTTCATCGGCCGCCATGCGACGGTTGTTCGCGGTGAAGGGGCGGGAGCCCGGCCGACCTGTCGGTTTAATCGCGGCGGATTCCGCGATGGCATTTTCAGTAGCGCGCGAAGTGCCGCTCGATGCGCAGCGGCTCGCCGACGCGTTCTGGCCGGGTCCGCTGACTATTGTGATGCCGGCGCGCGACGAGATCGCGACCGAACTCACAGGACCGGAGGGCGTCGGCGTCCGCGTATCGCCAAATGCGATCGCACGAGCGCTCAGTGCCGGAATCGGGCGGCCGATCACGGCAACCAGCGCGAACTTGAGCGGAGCAGCGCCGGCCAGCACGCTCGAAAATGCGCGCGCGGCGTTAGGCGGAAAAGTTAAAGTTTACCTTGAAGGTGGAAAATTGACGGCGTTGGTGCCGAGCACGGTCGTCGCCGTCAACCGAAGCAGGTGGAAAATGGTGAGAGTCGGAGCGATTTCCGAAGAACAAATCGCGGCGGCGCTGAAATGAGCGGGCTTGGCAAGCGAATCGAACCGTTTCGGGCGCTGATGTACAACCGCGAGGTCGTGGGCGACCTGGCGCGGGTGGTGGCGCCGCCGTACGATTTAATCGGCGCCGCGCGTCAGAATCAATTGTACGAACGCAGTCCGTACAACGTTGTGCGGCTCGAACTTGCGCGCGAGGCCGATCGCTATGGCGCGGCGGAGAAAACGCTTGCGGATTGGATCGCGGCGCGAGTCCTCCAGCGGCCGGCGCGTCCCGCGATCTTTCATTACCGGCAGACTTTCGACGTCGAGGGGCGCCTGCTGCATCGTACGGGATATATCGCGCGCGTGCGGCTCGAGGAATTCGATCGTGGACGGATCGTGCCGCACGAGAAAACTTTTCCTGCCGCCAAGGAAGACCGCCTGCGGTTGCTGACGGCGCTGCAGATCAACACAAGCTCGATCTTCGGCTTGTATTTCGGCAAGCATCCCGAGCTCGATCGATTGCGCGATAAAGTCGCCGCGCGCGAACCGCTGATTGATCTGGTTGACGACCTTGGAATCCGCAATGAGCTGCGGATGATCGAATCCGAGGATGAAATCGCGATCATTCAACGCGAACTGGAAGCTCCGCGCATTTTGATCGCTGACGGACATCACCGCTACGAGACTGCGCTGAACTATCGGCGCGCGCGGCGTCACGAGAATGCGTCGAAGGAGTCTGAGCCTTACGACTACACCATGATGACATTGGTCGCGTGCGACGATCCGGGGCTGGTGATCCTGCCGACTCATCGGGTCGTAAAGTCGTTGCCGGCCAAAGCGATCGCGTCGTTCGTACAGCGCGCGCGTGAAGTGTTCAAGGTCGAGGAGGTAGCCCATCGCGACGAATTTCGCGAGCGCTTGAACGATGCGGGCACCGGGACGATCGGGGTGACGCTCAAGAACAGTCCGCATTATTTTATTCTGCGGCTCCGCGACGCCGCAGCGATGCAGAGCGCGATGCCCGATGCACCGGCCGAGGTTCGCCGTCTGGACGTGTCCGTTCTGCACGCGCTGGTGTTCGACCGAATCTTCGACTTACGCGCGGATGAGATTCGCAAGGGCGGCAACATCGAATACACGATCGAGATTGGCGGCGCGCTCGGTGCGGTGGCGCAGGGGCATGCTGACGGAGCGTTCCTGATGAATCCGCCGTCGATCCAGGATGTCGAGCGAGTCAGCGATGCGGGCGCGACGATGCCCGAGAAATCGACCTACTTTCATCCCAAGCTGCTCACGGGCCTGGTGATGAATCCGCTATTCGACGACAAATGACTTCGCGCGGCGCGCGGTTGATTCTCATTCGCCACGGCGAGACTGAGGGTGAGTCGAGTATCAGGTATCACGGCCGCACCGACGTGGCTCTGTCGGAACTCGGGCGCGCGCAGATGCGCCTCGCGGGCCGCGCGATCGAGACTCGTCATGGGATTAGGAATCTCGGGCGTGTTTTTTCGAGTCCGCTCGTGCGCGCGTCTGAAGGCGCGCGAATCGTCGCCGGCGATTCGGCGCCGCTCGTCACTATCGATGAGTTCGCCGAAGTGCACTTCGGACTTTTCGAGGGACTCACCGCGGATGAGATTTGCGAACGCTATCCCGATGATTTTGCGCGATGGAACGCCGATCGCCTCGCGCCAACCTACACCTACCCCGAGGGTGAAAGCCGCGCTGACTTTACCAATCGCGTCGAGCGCGGGCTGAATCACATGCTCACCTTGTGGACGCCGAGCGATCGCGACGCGCTGTTGGTGGCGCATCGCGGCGTGATTCGCGCGATCGTGCGAAAGCTCACGCGCCGTGAGCCGATTGTCGAGCTCGGATCGATTCACATTCTGCGTTTCGACGGCAGCTGGCATGTCGAGATGATCGATCTGATCGATCATCTCAACGACAGTTGAACTCACATGCGGCGCAGCACTCCCGTCCATCGGTAACGGCATCGGTCGAGCGACTTGGTGAACGACAAGTCGCAGTACGCGGCGTCCATTTTGAACATCCCGGACGCAAGCGCCGCGAGTTCCAACGTCGAGGGAGTCGTGTAGCGCACCGGAATCAAATCGCGGGTCGTTATCGGGCGGTCGGGAAAATTGATGGTGCACTCGAGTTCATAAATCGAATGCAGCGGCGAGTGCCATGCGATCGGACGATGAAATTCGCGGATGCCGAGCGCAACGCCGGCGGCGCTCGCGGTGCGCTCGCGCCACATCGTGCGTCGCGCCACGCGCGGGATCGGATCTTGCCGATCGATATCGACGCAATACAGACCGCCCGGCCTCAGTGCGCGACCGACCGATCTGAGATGCGAAAGCAGGTCGGCGTTCTCGACGATCACCGGAAAAGTTTCGGACATGAAGATTGCGGCGTCGAAAGCGCGCTCAGGGAGAGTGAACTTTTCGATCGGCCTGCGGTAGAAGCGAAGATTCGCGAGTGCGCGCGCTTTGCGGCGTCCTGCAGCGATCATCGTGGGCGAGCGGTCAATGCCGACGACCTCGAATCCGTCGCCCGCCAGCAGACGGCCATGAGGCGAGTCGCCGCATGCGATATCGAGGATGCGGCGGGTCGGATTTTTGCGATGCCGCTTCCAGACCTGTTGCAGAAAAACTACCTCGGCTGGAATTTCGCCGGGATTTTCCAGATGCGCGCGGCGAAAGACATCGGGATACTCATAGATGCTCGGTTCCATCGGCGCTAAGCGTACAGACGGCGCGCGCCGGGATCGACGCTTGAGATTTTGCCGCGAACGGCGGGATAATGCGCGCTCATCCGAGTTCCTTGAACGACCGTTTAGGGGAAGGCCGCAATGAGCAAGCCGCTCGAAGGAATCAAGGTCGTCGAGATCGCGCAGGAAATCCAAGGGCCGTTCGCGTCGCTGGTTTTGGCGGATATGGGCGCCGACGTGGTCAAGGTCGAGAACAAGGAGACCGGCGATCTCAGCCGCTGGATGCTGACCGCGCTGATCGGCGGTCCGGACGTGAAGAACGCGACGGTGTCGCATTACTTCATCGCGATGAATCGCGGCAAGCGGAGTATCACCGCCGATCTCAAAAAGCCTGATGCGATCGAGATGGTGCGGCGGATGATCAAGTCGTACGACGTGATCGTCACCAACTACCGGCCCGGCGTGCTCGATCGGCTCGGTCTCGGCTACGACGACGCGCGCAAGATCAATCCACGCATCGTGTACGCGCAGGGAAGTTCGTGGGGGCCGCGCGGGCCGTGGGTGACCCGGCCAAGTCGCGACACGCTCGCGCAGGCGGCGAGCGGCGTGATGGCAAAGACGGGGATGCCGTCGGATCCACCGCTGGCGGCCGGAATGTTCATTGCGGATCACTCGGGCGCGCTAAGCCTCGCGAGCGGAGTGCTCGCAGCATTGTTCGCGCGCGAGCGCACCGGCAAGGGGCAGAAGGTTGACGCGTCGATCTACGGGACGATGATCGCGATGCAGGGAATGGAGATCAACTACACGTCGATTACTGGCGTCGAGCCCGAGCGCGCCGGCCGCGGGCATCAGTTTTTGCGCGGCGTGTGGGGCGCGTTCCCGACCAGCGACGGCTACATCTGTATTGCGGGTGTTGACGAGAAACGCTGGCCGTCGTTTTGCAAGATCGTCGGCATTCAGCATCTCGAAACCGATCCCGAGTATTCGGACAACGTGGTCCGCAATTTTCACGGCGAGAAAATTCAGAAAGTGCTCGACGAAATTTTCCCGAAGAAGACGAGCAAGGAATGGCTGAAGGAACTTACCGACGCCGATATCCTGGCGACCGAGGTGGTCGATTACCGCACGATGCTGAAAAGCGAACAGGCGCGCGTCAACGGATACCTGCTCGAGCTCGACCATCCAGTGGCGGGCAAGGTGCTCGTATCGGGCACGCCGATAACGATCAATGGCGAAGTCACGACGACAGCGGAAGCGGCGCCCGAACACGGTCAGCATACCGAGGAAGTACTGCTCGAACTCGGCTATACGTGGGAAGAGATCGGCGCGCTGCGAGATAGCGGCGCGGTGTAACGTCACGGGCGCGTGACTCGATAGATGACGAACGTGCCGTTTACCTGTAGGTGGAAGTAGAGCGATTTCTCGTCCGGTGACAATGCGGGGGCTTCCGCGAATCCTGTGATCGCCTCGATTTTGCGAGGTGTGCCAAACGGCTTTGAGGTGCTCGAGCGCGTGGCCGTATAGATGATGGGCGGCGGCTTAGGCTGCGAATCTTGTTTCGGAATCCGGGTAAAAAAGAACTCGAGCTGCGACTTCGACACGTCGGGCGCGTAGTTGAGGTCGTGGGTGTTGATCTTACGCATTATCTTTGCGCTGTTCTTGAGCCGCACGAAGTGATCGCCGTCGCGCCTGGCGATCGCGATACTCGCGGAGGCCGGAACCGATGCGCCGCCGGTGAAGACGCCGTCCACGAAATACAGTGTGCCGCCATCGGGGCTGATGCATTGGTCGAAATTCACGTCGCCTGGTTTGTCTTTTGAAACTCCCTGCACAAGCGCGATGTTCGAGAGACTGCCGTTGGAAAAAGTCGCCGAGTAAATGGTGGACAGTGTCTGCGCGTAACTCCGATTCGAAATGAAATAGAAGATGTCGTTGATGTCCATCGAGGGGACGGCGGTGAGTGCTTCGGGCCCCGATACGTTGGCGCCCGCGATCTCGCCCTGGAACTGGAACGTGACGTCGTCGATTCGCGTCGCGTAGTAGAGATTGGTTGGCGATATGGAGTTCGAACTGTTGAAGAACAGGTAGTTGCCGTCCGGGCTGACGAAGGGTTCCATCGCGTCCTGGCTGTAACCCTCGATCGTCACGGGCTCGGGATTGGTGAAGACGCCGAAGTTGTGCCTGGCATCGGGCGCGTCGGCGGTTGAGGCGCCGTCATCCGCGCGGGTCGTACACGCAGCGCAAAGGAGCAAAAGCGTTATCGCGAGCATAATTCGTTTGAGCGAAGGCATTTTAAATCCCGGTTCCTGTGTTGCATATTAGTTCAAACTTTCACGCCCTAGTAGCGATAAGTGATTGGTGAGTTAACGAATTGCGCATGGCGGAGCGGCATATCGTTGCGATGGGCGGCGGCGGATTCTCGATGGAGCCGCGCAATCCGAGGCTGGACGATTTTGTGTTGAGTCTCGTGCGGCGCAAGCGGCATCCGCGCGTGTGCTTCGTCGGAACCGCGGCTGCCGATAGCGATTCGTACATCAGGCGCTTCCACGAAGCCTTTCCGCCGTCTCGCGCCGCAGCGACTCATCTGAGTCTCTTCGACCGAAGTGTCAGCGACCTCAGAAAGTTCGTAATGGCGCAGGACGTGATCTATGTGGGAGGCGGCAACAGCGCGAACATGCTCGCGGTGTGGCGTTTGCATGGATTCGACAAAGCTCTGCGGGTGGCGTGGAACGCGGGGGTCGTGATGGCGGGAATCAGCGCGGGCGCGATCTGCTGGTTCGAAGATGGTGTGACAGATTCGTTCGGAATGCCGTTTCGCGCGCTCAACGACGGGCTGGGATTCGTGCGCGGCGCGTGCTGTCCTCATTATGATGGCGAGAAAGAGCGGCGCCCCGCGTTGATGCGATTGATCAAGCGCGGATTCTCCTCGACGCTGGCGCTCGATGACGGAGCGGCGGCGCATTTTGCGGGAACTCGGCTCAAGGAAGTTGTTTCGTCGCGACCGAAGGCGCGCGCTTTTAGGATCGAGCTCAAACGAGGGGTCGTAGTTGAGACCACAATCCCTGTGCGATACCTCAGCGCGGGCAAATGAAGGAGTGAGCGATGCCGATAAGCGGAACAATCGATGCCGAGCGAAGTTACATTCCGGCTCTTGGGAAGCGATGGCTGCTCCCACTTTACGATCCGTTCCTGTGGCTGCTGGGCGCGGACAAGGCGAAGCGGCCGTTGATCGAACAGGCCGGGATCAAATCCGGATTTCGGGTGCTCGATATCGGATGCGGCACCGGATCGATGGCGGTCCTTATCAAGCGGATGCATCCCTCGGCTGAAGTCGTAGGAATCGATCCGGACCCGGATGCTTTGGCGGTCAGCATGCGCAAGGCGAAGCGGGCGGGACTCTCGATCGAGTTCGATCGCGGCTTTGCGGACCATATGCCGTATGCGGATGCGTCGTTCGACCGCGTGTTTTCATCGTTCATGTTCCACCACCTGGCGGCGGACGAGAAGTCGGCGACGCTGACGGAGATTCGTCGCGTGCTGAAAGTTGGCGGCTCACTTCATCTGCTCGATTTTGTTCGGGAGCATAGCGTGCACGCGGGAAATGCGGAGCACGGTCGGATCCATCGCCATGGGCCGGTGGCCGAGCGGATTGAAGGTCGGATGACGGCTCTGATGGACGAGGCGGGCCTGGTTAATGCGAAGGAAGTGTCGCGGGGGAAAAACTTCTTTGGGCCGATTGCGTACTACAGGGCAAACAGTCCTGCTGCGTGACAAGGTGGGCTGGGGTGCTCTAGAATGCGGGTCCGCAAATGCGGTGAGGATGAGTTGATGGCGGCATCCACGGAAATCGTTGAAATCAAGGCGCGTGAGATTCTCGACTCGCGCGGCAACCCCACAGTCGAAGTTGACGTGCGGCTTCGCGGCGGCGCGATAGGCCGCGCGGCGGTGCCGTCGGGCGCATCGACCGGAGTTCATGAGGCGCTCGAGCTTCGCGACGGCGATAAGAAGCGATACGGCGGCAAGGGCGTGCTGAAGGCGGTCGCCAACGTCAATGGGACGATCGCATCGAAGCTTAAAGGTGCGGACGCGGCGAATCAGAGCGCGATCGATCGCACGATGATCGAAATGGACGGCACGGCGAACAAGTCGAAGCTCGGCGCGAACGCGATACTCGGGGTGTCGCTTGCGAATGCACACGCATCCGCGGCAGCTAACGGCGTGCCGCTCTATCGGTATCTCAATCCTGACGCGCGCATCATGCCGGTGCCGATGATGAACGTGGTCAACGGCGGGCAGCATGCAGACTCGAACGTCGATATGCAGGAGTTCATGATCGTGCCGGCGGGCGCGGCGAATATCGGCGAAGCGATCCGCATGGGCGCGGAAGTATTTCATGCGCTCGCTGGCGTGCTGAAGAAGCTCGGGCATTCGACCAATGTCGGCGACGAGGGCGGGTTCGCGCCGAATCTCAAGAGCAACGAGGAACCGATCGAGTTGATCCTCGAAGCGATCGCGAAAGCCGGCTACCGGCCGGGCATTGACGTGTCGATTGCGCTAGATCCGGCGTCGAGCGAATTTTTCGAAATCGGCAAGTATGTGTTCGCGCGAGGCGACAAAAGCTCGCGCAGCGCGGAGCAGATGGTCGAGTTCTACTCGGCGTGGCTGAAGAAATATCCGATCGTGTCGATTGAGGACCCGCTGGCGGAAGACGATTGGGCGGGATGGAAAATCCTGACGCGAGAGCTCGGCGCAAAGACGCAACTGGTCGGCGACGACATCTTCGTCACCAATCCGAAATTCCTGAAACGCGGAATCGACGAGCACGTCGCGAATTCCATTCTGATCAAGCTCAACCAGATCGGCACGCTGACCGAGACGCTCGCCACGATCGAGATGGCGCGCGCGGCGGGCTATAGCAGCGTGATATCTCATCGCTCGGGCGAGACCGAGGACACGACTATCGCGGACCTGGTGGTTGCGACCGGCGCGGGGCAGATCAAAACCGGATCGCTGAGCCGCAGCGAGCGCAACGCGAAATACAATCGGCTGCTCAGGATTGCGGAAGAGCTGGGCGCGAAGGCAGACATACCCGGGCGCCGCGGCTTTCAAGCGCGGGAAATCCTGATGGCGACGAGGCCGCCGGTCGCAGCGCTGATAATTTTCGACGGATGGGGAGTCAGCAAGAGCGGCGCGTCGAACGCGATCGCGGCGGCGAAAACTCCGGTGATGGACCGGCTCTATGCGACTAGCGCGCATACTGAGCTCGACGCGTCGGGCGAGGCGGTTGGATTGCCGCCGGGTGTGATGGGCAATTCCGAAGTCGGGCATCTTACGATTGGCGCGGGCCGGGTTATCTACCAGGACCTGATGCGAATCACGAAGGCGATCGAGAGCGGCGCGTTCGCGCGCGAACCCGGCGATTGTCGATGCGATCAAAAAGACCGTGACGCTCGGTACGACTTTGCACATCTGGGGACTGCTGTCGGACGGCAGCGTGCACAGTCATATCAATCATCTGATGGCCTTGCTCGACGTCGCCGCGGCGAATGGAGCGAGCAGAATCGCGGTCCACGCGGTACTCGACGGACGCGACAAGCCGCCACGTTCGGCGCTCGCGTTTATCGATCAGCTGGAAGCTAAGCTGAAGCAGCTCTGGCGCGGGACGAATCGCGACGGTCATCGGGCGCTACTATGCGATGGATCGCGATAAGCGATGGGAGCGAGTCGAGCGGGCGTGGCGCGCGATGGTCGAGGCTGAAGGAATCGCGGCATCGAGCGCGCGCGAGGCGGTCGAGAGTTCGTACGCCGCGGGCAAGAGCGACGAGTTCGTCGAGCAGCACGTGATCGGGGAACGTACGCCGATGGCGGATGGCGACGAGATCATCTGCTTCAACTTCCGCGCTGATCGGGCGCGCGAATTGACGGCTGCGATCGCGCTCGACGGTTTTACGGAATTCCGCCGCCGGCGAATTCCGAAAGTCGGTTACGTCTGCATGACGGAGTACGATCGATCGTTCGGGCTCCCGCTCGCGTTCGGCCCTGAAGACGTGCGCAACACGCTGGCCGAGGTGCTGGCGCATGCAGGGCTCAAGAATCTGCGCGTCGCGGAGACCGAGAAATATGCGCATGTCACGTATTTCCTAAACGGCGGCGTCGAGAAAGCGTTTCCGCTCGAGGAGCGTGCGCTGATTCCGTCGTCGAAGGTCGCGACCTATGACCTCGAGCCGCAGATGAAGGCGGCCGCGATCGCGACGCGCGTCGCCGAAACAATCGAGGGGCGCAAGTTCGATGTGATCGTGATGAACTTTGCCAATCCCGACATGGTCGGGCATACCGGGAAGTTCGAGGCGACGGTGGAAGCAGTCGAGGCGACGGACGCAGCGTTGGGCGTCGTGATCGATGCGCTCGAGAAACGCGGCGGGGTCGCGCTGATCACTGCGGATCACGGCAATGCGGAGTTCATGGCCGATCCGGCGACCGGGCAGGCGCATACGGCGCATACGACGAATCCGGTGCCGTTGATTCTGTACGATCCGAAATTCAAGGGGCGGCTCAAGGACGGCGGGACGCTGGCGGATGTCGCGCCGACGTTGCTGGGGATGCTTGATGTTAAGGCGCCAGTTGAGATGAGTGGGGGCGATTTGAGGATTGAGACTGCGCGCTGATTTGAGGGCCTCGATCGCGCTGAAGGGGCAATTCATACCATTAGTTGTGGTTCGATGGCGGACATTCGTTCCGTCGAAATTTGTTTTTTGGAGGAGAGCGCATTGCGGCTCCATTTTTTTGGATGCAGACGAGCGAATGGCGCTGTGAGCGATGCTCATGTGCGAACTTAGCAAGGCGGCCGGTTAGGGAATAAGGCTGAACAGTTCATCCCTGAACTTTTGAGGCTGAGCAAAAAGGAGCGCGCGCGGCGCGCGATTCAGAAACCGGAACCGGCTTCGCGTCCGCGAAGCTGTCCGAGGTTCCTCCTCCCGTCGCATTCGCTCCCGTCGTCGGAATGACACAGGGGGCGCGCTGCTCGCTTTTATTGGAGAGGGGAATTTACCAGCGGATTACTTGTTCGTAGATTTTTGGGAGCTGGCGCGGCAACGACGCGATGTCTTCGATTACCAGGTAGCGGGAGGATTGGCACATCTGGCGCAGGTAGTCGTGGCCGGTTTTGTCGACCGTGATGCAGAAGGGGAGGACGCCGGCGAGTTCCAGTTCCTTGAGCGCGACCATCGTGTCCTGGATGCCGTAGGCGTTCGAGCGGCGGTCGTGGCCGTAGTCGAAATCCTGGGGGAAGCCGTCGCTCAGGAGGATCATGTGCTTGGCGCGCGACGCGACGTCCTTGAATTTTTCGCGCACGTGGCGAATCGCGGCTCCCATCCGGGTTGAGCGCTTGGGCTCGACCGCGCCGACGCGAGCCTTTACCTCGTCGCTCAGTTCCTGATCGAATTCCTTGATCACGTAGAACTCGACGTTGTCGCGGCCGTGGCCGGAGAAGCCCATGATCGCGTAGGCGTCGCCGATTTCCTCGAGCGCCTGCGCCATGATGACGAGCGCTTCTTTGTTCACGTCGATGATGCGGCGCGGACGATTGGCGGTTTGCGGGCGACGCTGCCACGCCTTCATCCAATCGTCGGTGTCGTCATCGTTTTCGGTATGCTTGCGCGGCTCGCGATGCACCGGCTCGTCGGTCGAGGCCGACATGTCGAGCAGGAACAGCGTGGCGACGTCGCGCGCTTCTTTCTTGCGCGCCTTATAGAAGCGGCCGTCGGGCGTCTCGCCCATCAGGCGCGCGACGCGAGCCTCGATGGTGCGGTCGATGTCGATTTCCTCGCCGTCCTCGAGTCCGCGGACCATCCGGTACGACGCGGGGCGGATGCGCTGGAAGTTGCGGCGCACGCCGGGGAGCATCTCGGCGTAACGGACGAGCGTGTTCTCGAAAAAATCGCCCTCGTCGCCGGTCAGTGGAATTTCGCGCAGGCGGCACCAGTTGCGGCGGTAGTCGTTCAGCACGTAATCCCATTCGTCGTAGGCGTAGTACGAATCCTGGCGGCCGCGGCCGATCATCAAGCGTCCCTGCCCGGTGACGCTGCCGACTTCGCCGAGCTGCTCGCGCATTTGCTCGAGCTCGCTGAGCTGCTTGCCGGTGAGTTGCGTCAGGTACATGCCGTCGCCGTCGGCGCTACCGTCGCCTTGCGAAGGTTTGATCTCGGCGCCTTGCTCGATGAGCTTGCGCAATTCTTCGGGCGAGAGCGCCCTGCCCTGCCCGCCCTTGGATTGCTTGCCCGAGACGTCCATCTGAACGTTCTGGTCGGGTTCGCCGCCGCCGTCACCCTGCTCGCCGTCTTCGCCTTCGCCGGCAGTTTGCGATTCGGAGCCTTTCATTCCTTTGATCAGGTCGTTGCGCATCCGCTCGGCTTCTTCTTCGGTGAGCGGATCGCCCTCGCCGCGCTCGCGCGCCTGCCGAATCAGCTCCTGGAGCCAATTGTAGAGCGCATTGACCTGATGAACGCTGGTCATGACGTCGGCGCCGAGAGCGCGCACGGGCGCGAAGTGATAGCGCCGCCATCCGTACGAACGGAGATTCGAGCACCTCGCCATTCGCGTCGAGATCGAGCGCCGCGCGCACGAGCATCGTGCTGAGCGACTCGGGATGGAGCCTGATCGAGCAGAGAACGGTTGAGGGTCGCGATGCGCGGTGCGAGACCGCGATAACGTCGCGCGAGTTCGGCGTCGATGCGCGCCGACTCCGCCAGACGCATCAGGGCGCCGGCCAGGCCCGGGTCGTCGAACGACGCGACGAAGCTGTCGATAGCCTCGACGCCGGTCTCGCCGCGCTCCTCGAAGCCCGCGATATCGGCGAGCTTCAGCTTGAAGGTGCCGAAGTCGTGACGCGCCGCGAGATGCGCGGTGGTGACGAAATAATAGATGTAGGCGTCGCCGCGAGTGCCGAAGGGCTCGAGCTTTTCGGGGAGATAGATCATTTCGCCCGGCATCAGCGGGTAGTGGAACGGCAGCATCGGGGCGCTGTTGGCGATCGAGTCGATGCGGAATTCCAGCGGAAACAGCATCCGCATGAATTTGGTCAGCACACCCTTTATTTCGAAGAGGTTCTGAGCTTTCTCGGGAATTTCGGGCATCGTCGTAATTGATTCTTGCAAGAACGGGTGTCGCGATCAATTTGAAGTTGCGATCAGCAACCTAACCTCTGACCCCTTCCCGAGCGGGAAGGGGAACCGGATTTAAGACGGCTTGGTTGAGCGAGGCCGTGCGCCTTGACACAACCAATACGGACGTACATATTTAACCGGTCAGCCTCAGACTGAACCCATAAATTGCTTCCCAAGGAGTTCACCATGGATACCCCCGTTGTTTTGATCACTGGCGCCCTAACGGGCATTGGACGTGCCACCGCGATTGCCTTTGCGCGCAAGGGCGCGCGCGTCGTCATCTCGGGTCGCCGCGACGAAGTCGGCCAAAAATTACTCGCTGAACTCCGCGAGCTCGGCGCCGAGGCGGAGTATTGGCGTACTGACGTGCGCCACGATGACGATGTCCGCGACCTGATTGACAAGACAGTCGCGCGCTTTGGCCGGCTCGATGTAGCCGTCAACAATGCCGGCACCGAAGGCAAGCAAGGTCCGGTGACTGAGCAGACTGCCGAGAGCTATGCGGCGACCTTCGACACCAACGTGCTCGGCACGCTGCTGAGCATGAAGCATGAGCTGCGCGTGATGCTGAGCCAGAGCGCTGGCAGCATCGTCAATGTTTCGTCGGCCTACGGAAGCGTCGGCGCTGCGGGAGCGTCAGTCTATGTCGCGAGTAAACACGCGGTCGAAGGAATGACCAAGTCGGCCGCGCTGGAAGTCGCGGGGACCGGCGTTCGTGTGAACGTAGTTGCTCCGGGGACTACGGACACCGGTATGCTCACGCGCTTCACCGGTACGGATAACAACAAGGCTGCGCTGGTCTCGACCGTCCCCATCAAACGTCTCGCAACACCGGAGGAGATCGCTCACGTGATCGTCTTCGTTGCCTCGGCAGAGGCCTCGTACATGACCGGCGCGTCCATTCCAGTCGATGGCGGAATGCTGGCCGACTAACCCCGCGATTTGCGGTTGACGGCGTATCCAATCAGGAGGTGCGACATGGCTCGCGGCAGTATCAGTCATATTGCGTTGGCAGTTAGCGATGTGAAACGCTCGACCGCATTTTACGACAAGGTATTCGCGTTCATCGGCTTCAAAGGCGTCGAAGTTCCGGAATCGACGCAGCAGGCGATGAAGACGCGGCTCAAAGCCTGGGTCGGTGCGGGCTACTCGATCTCGATCCGACCATCGAAGGGCGAGTTTGCACACCGGCTGCACCATCGGAATGCTCCTGGATTCAATCACATGGCATTCAGTGCCGAGAGCCGATCAGACGTCGAGAAAATGTACGAGCTATTGAAGGAAATGGGAGCGACAATTCTCGACGCGCCCGCGGAATATCCGTACGCGCCTGGATACTTCGCCGTCTATTTCATCGATCCTGACGGGCTGAAGATCGAATTCGCATACGCGCCCGGATATGACCGCTATCGGGCAGAACCCAGCGAGTAATCGCGCTGCGAGGTTATTGCTATGGTCAAACCCAAAAAGAAGCCGCGAATGCCGTGAAATCCCGGTGCTCGCGCTGAGCCGCTCCGTTGACGATCTGAATACGACCGTACATATTGGGAGTAGGTGGCCAAGCCGTCGCATCGCGAGAAAATATTGACCGAAGGCCTTCGCGTCGTGCACGAGCGTGGGTTTGGCGGGGCGAGCGTTCGCGACATCGTCCAGGCGGCAGGGGTGCCGCAGGGATCATTCACCAATCACTTCGTTTCGAAGGAAGCCTTCTGCCTTGAAATACTCGATCTCTATTTCAAGGACGTCCGCGCGACAATCCAGCAGACTCTTCGCAACGACTCGCTTCCGCCGCTCAAGCGCTTGCGCGCCTACGTCGATGCGCAGATCAAGTACCTCAATCGAGTCGGTTGGCAAAACGGATGTCTCATCGGCAATTTCAGCGCCGAAGCAACCGATCACAGCGAGGTGATCAGGAAGCGGCTGGTTGAAATATACGAAGAGCTGCGCCAAGGGGTCGCGTATTGCTTGAAGGCTGCGGTGAAGACGCGCGAGCTGCCACGGAAAACTGACTGCGATGAGCTCGCCGGCTTCCTGATCGCGTCGTTGCAGGGTGCGATCCTCCAGTCGAAGACGGAGCGTAGCGCGGTTCCTACCGAGCGGTATAAGCATCTGATTTTCTCGACAGTGCTGCGGTGACTCTTCAGCTTGGCTGCGGCGATCGGCAACCTAACCCCCAACCCCTTACCGAGCGGGAAGGAGAACCAAAAACTTGCTTCCGAATTTCTTCCTTGACTTGCCCCGAAGCGGCAGACTTAGATGATCGTATACCTATGCGCATCACGATTTTTGGCAATCATCGCCGTCTCGTCCTGGTGGCGGCGCTCGGTACCCTTCTATGCCTGATCACTTCGGCGCCCGCGCGCGCGGGAATATCTGACGCGGTCAAGGCTCAAACGCTGCCCAACGGGCTTCGCGTGCTGGTGCTGGAGAATCACAAGGCACCGCTCGCGACCTTCAACGTCTTCTACCGCGTGGGATCGCGCAACGAGCAGTTCGGCAAGACCGGACTGTCGCATCTGTGCGAGCATCTGATGTTCAAGGGCACTAAGAAAATCGGCCCCGAAGAGTTTTCGCAGATCATTCAGCAAAACGGCGGCGAGGATAACGCGTTCACCGAATCCGACTTCACCGATTATTTCGAGACGATGAACAAGGATCATATCGACGTGCCGATCACGCTCGAAGCCGATCGGATGGGCAACTTCGATCCCAAGGATTTCGACAAGGAGAAGCACGTCGTGCTCGAAGAGCGGCGGATGCGCACCGAAGACAATCCGGAGGACGCGCTCGACGAGATGGTGCGTGCGGCGGCGTACGTGGCGCATCCGTACCACTGGCCGGTGATCGGATGGTTCCACGATGTTGATCTGCTGACGCTCGATGACGCAATGGCGTATCACAAGATTTATTACTCACCGCAGAACGCGCTGATCGTCGCGGTCGGCGATTTCGACGGCGACCAGGTGCTGAAGCTGATCAGCGAGGCGTTCGCGGGGATCAAGAATGGGCCCAAGCCGCCGCCGTTGACGGACCTCGAACCGCCGCAAGACGGAACGCGGCGTGTCGAGCTGAAGCATGCCGCGAATCTGCCGGCGTTCGAAGAGGCGTATCACGTTCCAAATATCGTGAGCCCCGATGCTTACGCACTCGAAATTGCGTCGGAAATTCTGAGCGACGGGCAAAGCTCGCGCTTGTACAAGAAACTGGTGGTCGAGAAGCAGATGGTGGTCGATATCGGCGCCGGGTACGACATGACGTCATTCGATCCGGGACTGTTCGTGGTGTCGGCGCAGATGCGTCCTGGAATCAAGGCGGCCGACACGCAGGTCGAAGTTGAGAAGGAACTGGCGGCGATGCGCGATGCTCCGGTCGGCGCCGAGGAATTGCAGAAGGCCAAGAATCTCGAGCAGGCGCAATTCGTCTTCGGACAGGACTCGGTGATGCGCGAGGCCGAGATGCTCGGCGTTTACGAAATGCTCGGCGACTACCGCAACGTTGACAAATATCTCGACGGAATCGACAAAGTCACCGCGGCTGACGTCCAGCGCGTCGCGAAAACCTACCTGGTCGCGACCAACATGACCGAAGGCGTGCTGGTGCCGACGGGAGTCCTGCCGCATGGAGCCGGCGGATTGAGCGGCGGAGAATTGCGATGATCGGCGCGACGATGCGGATGAAAATGTTGGTGGGCATCGCGGCGTTCGCGGTGTTGGTCTTTTCGGCGACGCCGTCGCATGCGCTCGACATCAAGAAGATGACGCTCAGCAACGGCGCGACCGTGCTGGTCTCGGAACAGCATCAACTGCCGATGGTGACGGTGATGATCGAGTTCGATGCGGGCACACGTCGGGATCCCAAGGGCAAGGAAGGACTGGCCGAGCTGACGGCGCGATGCCTTTCGCAGGGCACCAAGGAACTCACCGCGACGGAGTTCGATCAGAAAACCGATTTCATGGGCAGCTCGGTCGGAGTGTCAGCCGGCCGCGACTATTCGACGGCGGGGATGACGTCGCTCAAAAAGTACCAGACTGAGACGATGCAACTGCTGGCGGGAATCTTGACCGAGCCGGGACTGCGCGACGCCGATATCGAGCGCAAACGCGCGGAGCAGGTCGCGGAAATCAAGGCGGCGGAAGAACAACCGGGCTACACCGCAGGCGTCGAATTCGCCAAAGACCTTTTCGGCGACGCGCCGTATGGGCATCCCGGTGCGGGCTATTCCGATTCGGTTGGGAAACTTACGAATGACGACGTTCGCGGTTTCTACCAGGACCACTACAAGCTCGGCAGCGCGATCATCGCTGTGGCCGGCGATGTGACCGCCGATGAAGTTAAAGCATCACTTGAGAAAGTGCTGGCGGGTCTGGCGGGCTCGGTCGCGCCGCAGGATGCGCCGCCGCCAATCAACGTGCCGGCGGGACTGAACGTGAAACTGATCGATCGGAACGTGATGCAAGCGAACATCATCATGGGTTCCGGCGGGGTCGAGCGCTCGAATCCGGATTTCTACCGGCTCAAGGTTATGAACTACATCCTCGGCGGCGGCGGATTTTCCTCGCGACTGGTGAAAGTCGTGCGCAGCGAGCATGGGCTGGCTTACTCGATAAACAGCGGCTTCGAGCCGGGCAAATTCCAGGGCGCGTTCACCATCGGCCTGCAAACCAAAAACGCGAGCTCGAACGAGGCGATCGATTTGGTCCTGCAGCAGCTTCGCGAGATACAGGAAAAACCGGTCAGCGACGCAGAACTGGATGGCGCGAAAAAATTTCTGATCGGCAGCTTTCCGCTGGGGATCGAACGGCAGAGCGCGATCGCGTCGTTCATGATCCAGGTCGAATTTTACGGTCTGGGGCTCGACTACGCGGATCAGTATCCGAAGCTGATCGGATCGGTCACCAAGGATGACGTGTTGGCGGTCGCCAAAAAGTATCTGCATCCAGATTCGATGATCGTCGTCGCGGTCGCGAACCAGGCGGAGGCAAAGATCAAAACCTCGCAGACGGAGAAGGCGGCCGACGCCCCCGGCGCGACAATAACGACGCGCTGATTTTCACGATCGGGCACTCGACGCATCCGATCGAGCGCTTCCTCGAATTGTTCGGCGAGCATCGCATCGCAATCGTTGCCGACGTGCGATCTTTCCCAAGCTCGAAACGATGGCCGCAGTTCAACCAGGCGGAACTTTCCGCGTCGCTCGAGCGCGCGAACGTCGAGTATCGATGGATCAAGCACCTCGGCGGGAGACGCAGTTCGAAGCGCACCGATTCGCCGCATACGGCGTGGCAGCTTCCCGCGTTCAGATCGTACGCAGACTACACGGAGAGTGAGGATTTCGAAACTGGCATGCGCGAACTGACGACTGCAGCGTCGGCCTCGCGCACCGCGTACATGTGTTCGGAAGGATTATGGTGGCGATGCCACCGGCGAATCATCTCCGACAACCTCGTAGTTCGCGGTTGGAATGTCGAGCACATCATGCCGACCGGAAAATTATCGCCGCACATGCTCGCACCATTCGCACGCGTGGTTGATGGTCGGATCGTTTACGACGGTTCTGCTGCGACGGAGTCGGACTAAGCGGCGGCGCGGTGGTTTAGCGCTGGGCGCAAGAAGGCTGCGGTGTATGACGCCTTCACGCCGGCGACTTCCTCGGGGGTGCCTTTTGCGACGACCTGGCCGCCGCGGTCGCCACCCTCGGGGCCGAGATCGATCAGGTAGTCGGCGGTCTTGATGACGTCGAGGTTGTGCTCGATCACGACGATCGTGTTGCCGGCATCGGCGAGACGGCCGAGCACGCCGAGCAGCCGCTTGATATCGTCGAAGTGCAGGCCGGTCGTCGGCTCGTCGAGGATGTAAAACGTGCGGCCGGTCGCGCGCCGCGCGAGTTCCTTGGCGAGCTTGATGCGCTGGGCCTCGCCGCCGGACAGCGTCGTCGCCGACTGGCCGAGGTGAATGTAGTCGAGGCCGACGTCGCGCAGCGTTTCGAGCTTCTGCCGAATTGGCGGAACCGAGCCGAGGAATTCGACCGCGTCGAGCACGGTCATGTTGAGGACCTCGGCGATGTTCTTTCCTTTGTACTGAATCTCGAGCGTGTCGCGATTGTAACGCTTGCCGCCGCAAACCTCGCAAGTGACGTAAACGTCGGGCAGAAAGTGCATCTCGATTCGAATGATGCCGTCGCCTTCGCACGCTTCGCATCGCCCGCCCTTGACGTTGAACGAAAATCGTCCCGGCCCGTAACCGCGCATCCGCGCCTCCGGCAGTTGCGCAAACAGCTCACGGATATGAGTGAACAGGCCGGTGTAGGTCGCGGGATTCGAGCGCGGCGTGCGCCCGATCGGGCTTTGATCGACGTGAATGACCTTGTCGAGATGCTCGACGCCCTCGAGCGTCTTGTACGCGCCCGCACGTTCGCGGCTGTGATTCAGTTTCTGCGAGAGCGCGCGATACATCGTATCGAGCACCAGCGTCGATTTGCCGGAGCCCGAAACGCCGGTGATGCAGGTGAAGACGCCGAGCGGGATCGCGACCGTCAGATCGCGAAGGTTGTTCTCGTGCGCACCCTTGACGGTCAACCATCGGCCCGAAAGCTTGCGGCGGCGCGACGGCACCGGAATCTCGACTTGCCCCGACAAGTACTTGCCGGTGAGCGAGTTCCCGTCGCGCATCACGTCGTCGGGAGTGCCCTGCGATACGATGTAGCCGCCGTGGATTCCGGCGCCGGGGCCCATGTCGATCAGGTGATCGGCTTCGAGCATCGTCTCGCGATCGTGCTCGACCACCAGCACGGTGTTGCCGAGTTCCTTGAGGCGCTTGAGCGTCGCGAGCAGCCGCTGATTGTCCCGCTGATGCAGTCCGATCGACGGCTCGTCGAGAATGTAGAGCACGCCGACCAGGCTCGATCCGATTTGCGTGGCGAGACGGATTCGCTGGCCCTCGCCGCCGGAGAGACTTCCAGACGGGCGATCGAGCGTCAGATATTCGAGTCCGACGTCGGCCAGGAAATTCAGCCGCTCGCGAATCTCCTTCAAAATGAGTTTGCCGATTTCCGCTTCCTGCGCGCTGAGCTTCGGCGCGGCGAAGAACGCGAGCGCCTGCTTGATCGACATCGCGGTTACTTCCGATATCGACTTTCCGTTGAAGCGCACGAACAGGCTTTCCTTCTTGAGCCGCGCGCCGTCGCAAGTGGGACACGGGCGCATGTTCATGTACGCTTCGAGAAACTCGCGCACGCCCTCGGACTCGGTTTCCTTATAGCGCCGATCGAGCCACTGCAGCACACCCTCGAACGCCTTCGAATACTCGGCCCGATGATGCCCGCGCTCGTACGCAAACTCGATCTCTTCGCTGCCGGAGCCATACATGATCGCCTTTTTTACTTTCGCCGGGATTTCTTTCCACGACTGATCGAGGCTGAATTTGTAGTGCTTCGCGAGCGCGTCGAGCACCGGCTGCAGATAGTTCATCGTCGCCCACGGCGCGATCGCACCGTCGGCAATGCTCAAATCCTCGTTCTGCACGACGAGTTCGGGATCGAAATACATGATCGATCCGATCCCCGAGCACTCGACGCAGGCGCCGTGCGGGCTGTTGAACGAAAACATTCGCGGCTCGATCTCCGGATACGAAATCCCGCAATCGACGCACGCGAAGCGCTGGCTGAAATAAATTTCGCTCTCGTTCTTCGGCCCTTCCAGGCGCTCGACCTTGAGCAGGTCCTGCCCATATTTGAACGCGACTTCGAGCGAGTCCGACAGGCGCTTCTCGATTCCCTTGCGAATCGCGAGCCGATCGACCATCACTTCGATGGTGTGCCGCTGATTCTTGTTCAGCACCGGCTCCTCGCCAAGTTCGTAGAGCTTGCCGTCGATCTTCACGCGCACGAAGCCCGCGCGCTTCATCTCCGACAGCTCCTTGCGGTACTCGCCCTTGCGATCGCGCACGATCGGCGCGAGCACGTGAATCCGCGACCCGTCGGGCCATCCCATGATCCGATCGACGATCTGCTGCCCACTCTGCTGCGTGATTTCGCGGCCGCAGTTGTAACAGAACGCGTGCCCCACCCGCGCGAACAGTAGGCGCAGGTAGTCGTATATTTCGGTGATAGTGCCGACGGTCGAGCGCGGATTGCGCGAGGTGGTCTTCTGCTCGATCGAGATTGCGGGCGACAGCCCCTCGATCGAATCGACGTCGGGCTTTTCCATCTGCTCGAGGAACTGTCGCGCGTAGGCCGAAAGCGATTCGACATAACGGCGCTGGCCCTCGGCGTAAATCGTGTCGAAGGCGAGCGACGATTTGCCCGAACCGGAGAGCCCGGTGATTACGACCAGGCGATCGCGCGGAATCTCGAGATCAATGTTCTTGAGATTGTGCTCGCGCGCACCCTTGATGACGATTCGATCGGCCATCGTTCCTACGCAGCCGCACGCCGCGCGATCTTTTCGCGGCTCATCGCAGCGCGCCATGCATATTCAATCGCCGCAATCATGCTCGACGGATTTGCAATTCCTTTACCTGCTATATCGAACGCCGTGCCGTGGTCGGGCGAGGTGCGCACGAACGGCAATCCAATCGTGACGTTCACCGCACGATCGAACTCCAGCGTCTTGAGCGCAATCAAGCCCTGATCGTGATACATCGCGACCGCCGCGTCGAAATTGAACGATCCTTGTTTTCGGATGAACGCAGTATCGGGCGCCAGCGGTCCGTATGCGTCAATCCCCTCGCGCTTCGCGCGGCGAATCGCCGGCGCGATCACGCGAATTTCCTCGTCGCCAAACATCCCGCTTTCACCCGCATGAGGATTCAATCCCAGCACCGCGATTCGCGGCCGTGCGATTCCAAGCGCGCCGCGCAAATGTGTCGCGAGCAGTCGAATCGTATCCAACACGTTGCGCTGCGTCAGTGCATTAGCCACTTTTGCAAATCCGATATGCGCAGTCACCAGCGCGACAGTCAATTCTCCGCCCGCGAACATCATGCGCCACAATCGCGTCCGCGACATGTCGGCCAGCAGTTCCGAATGCCCGGGAAAATGATGTCCCGCGCGGTTCATCCAATCTTTGCTGATTGGCGCGGTCACGAGCGCATCGACCTCGGCGCCAAGAGCCATCTGCGCGCCAGTTACAATATAATCATGCGCCGCGCCGCCGCCCTCGACGCTCGGATGCGCCGGGCGAAGCGCGCGCGCCGACAAATTCGATATCGAAAGTACGCCTAGTCCTTTCGTCAGGCGAATCGGCGGCTCGCCCGGACGCCACTCGCGAGGCGCGGGCACGTTGCGCAGGCGCGCAGCCGTCGCGCGCATCGCGGATAAATCGCCGACCACCACAATCGACGGAGCGCCGCGACGACTCGCAAGCGCGGCTGCGGCCTTAAGGATCACCTCGGGCCCAACGCCCGCCGGATCGCCCATGCTGATAGCCAACAGCGGCGGCGTCTTTCGTCTGGGCGCCGTCATCGTCAGTACATGGTCTCGACGTAGTGCTGTTTCACGAGATCGGATTCAACCCACTTCTCGAGCTGCACGCTGGCTTGCTGATCGACCAGCGCCGCGCGGATCTGCGCTTTGACTTCGCTGAGCGGTACCACGCCCGGCACTTCGTGTTCTTCGAGCTTGACCAGATGAATGCCGTGGCTGGTCCGAATCGGCGCCGAAACTTCTCCCGGCTTGAGCGGCTTGACCCCGGCCAGAATAGCGTCGTTGATGTCGGCCGGCGCGAACCATCCGAGTTCGCCGCCGTTGGACTTTGAATCGTCGTCGGAATAGACGCGCGCGAGATCGCCGAAGTCGTCGCCCTTGGCCGCCCGCGCGCGAATCATCTCCGCCTTTTTTTGCGCCGCCGAGACTTGCACGGGCGTCGGGTTGGCCGGCAGCGCGATCAGGATTTGTGAGAGCCGGAGCCGCTCCTTGGTGATCGTAAAATCTTTTTTGTGAGCGTCGTAGGCAGCCTGGATGTCGGCGTCGGGCACGACGATTTTCGCGCGCACTTCCTGTTCGATCATCATCGCTTTCTCGAGGTCGAGCCGCGCGCGCTTGCGCAGTTCATCGTAGCTCATCCCGCTCGCTTGCAATTGGGCGCGGAACTCCGCGTCGCTCATGTGCTTGTCGATCCGCAAGTTCGTGATGTACTTGTCGATTTGGGTGTCATCGACCTTGTCATCGTATTTCTTCACTTCCTGCTCGAGCAATTTCTCGCCGATCAATGCCTTCACCGCGGTCTTGGCGGTTTCCGAAGTGGAGAAGTCATCGGTGGCGATCGGCTCGCCATGCTGCGATGCGAAGTCCTTGACCTCGCGCATCGTGATCGGATCGCCGTCAACACTGGCGACGACGCGATCCACCACTGGCGTGCTCGCTACCATCATCTGGTCCGCGGTCTCCTGCTGTTCCACTGGAGCCGGCGGCGCGGGCTGCACTTCCGGCTTCGATGCGAAGATAGAGGCGAGCGGTATGCCGCCGCCGGGAGCGTCTGACGCCGGCACGATGCGCGGTTCGCGCGACGGGTTTACCGCGCCTTCGGGCAGCGGCGGCAGAGGTATAGGTTGCGACGGCTGCGAGGGTTGCGACGATTGCGCCGATGGTGGTGGCAGCGGAGACGCGTTCACCAATCTCGACGGTGTCGATCTGGCCGCAGGCGTTGCTGCACCATCGGCCGAATCTCCCGGGACCGGTGTCGCGTTGATCGCATCCTTGATGAAGGCGTAGGACTCGGGTTTGAAAAAATCGATCGAACAACCCGAGAACACGCTCGCCACCGCAATACCAATAGATACCGCCGAAGCTGCGATCACCACGCGTCGCGCGGCGGCTCGCGAAAACGATCTCCTCTTCTGCATCAGTTGACGGCCTGCCCGACTTTCGCGGCCGGCCAGTTTTCCAACTTTTCACAGCCCGCCAGTGCCTGCAAGACGCCGTCGAGTTGCGCGAACAATTGCTCGTATTCCGCGGGTTCGATTCGCGCAATCACCTGGAACGACGGCGTCAGCCGCATCGTGCGCCGATTCTGATCGACCAGCTTCGCGAGCAGGGTGGTATCCACCGGAGCGTCGGGATGAAACCGGATTTCGAGTTGCGAGCCCTTGAGAATCGCGCTCAGGATCATCAACTGCTTCATCTGACGCCGCACGTTCATCGCCGCGATCAGATTTTCGATCAACGTCGGCACCGGGCCGAAGCGATCGCGCATCTCGTCGCGAATCTCGCCGAGGTCCTCCTCGCTGTTCGCGCGCGCGAGCCGCCGATACAGCACCAGCCGCTCGTTCTCGTCGGCGACGTAAGCTTCGGGGATATAGGCAGGCACTGCGATTCGAAGTTCGGGCTCGAAGTCGGGGCGCTGCGGCTGTCCGCGCAGTTCGGCGATCGCCTCTTCCATCATCTCGGTGTACAGCTCGAATCCAACCGCCGCGATTTCGCCGTGCTGCTCGTGACCGAGCAGATTGCCGGCGCCGCGATGCTCGAGATCCGCCATCGCGAGCTTGAAACCGCCGCCGCTCTCGGACTCGACCAGCTCGCGCAGCGCGTCGATTCGCCGCTTGGCATCGCGCGTGATGATGTGCTCGCCGGGAATCAGCAGGTACGCGTATGCCTTCTGGCGCGAACGGCCGACGCGGCCGCGCAACTGGTATAGCTGCGCGAGGCCGAAGTGATCGGCGCGATTGATGATCATCGTGTTGGCGTTGGGAATATCGAGGCCCGATTCGATGATCGCGCTGCAGACCAGAACGTTGACCCGCTTCTCGATAAAGTCGCGCATCACGTTTTCGAGCTGGCGCTCCTTCATCTGCCCGTGCGCGATCGCAGTCTTCGCTTCGGGTATCAGCGAGCGCAGATGGCTCGCCATGTAGTCGATATTCTCGACGCGGTTGTGCACGAAGAACACCTGGCCGCCGCGGTTCAGCTCGCGCAGGATCGAATCGCGGATGGTGGCGTCGTCGAAGTGCGCGACGAAAGTGCGAATCAGTTGGCGGTCCGGCGGCGGCGTCTGAATCACCGAGAGATCGCGGATACCGAGCATCGCCATGTGCAGCGTGCGCGGAATCGGCGTCGCCGTCATCGTCAATACCGGCACCAGTTTCTTGAGCTTCTTGATTCGCTCCTTGTCCACCACGCCGAACCGGTGCTCCTCGTCGATCACGAGCAAGCCCAGCCGCGGGAACTGCACATCGCTCGACAACAGCCGATGCGTCCCGATGATGATATCGACTTTGCCTGACGCGGCCTGCTCGATGACCTCTTTATTTTCCTTATGGCTGCGGAATCGCGAGACCATCTCGACCCGAACCGGGTAATCCTTGAAGCGCGCGCTAAATGTATTCCAGTGCTGCTCGGCGAGAATCGTCGTCGGCACCAGCACCGCGACTTGGCGCCCGTCCATCACCGCGATGAACGCGGCGCGCAGCGCGACTTCAGTCTTGCCAAAGCCGGCGTCGCCGCAAATCAGGCGATCCATCGGCTTGACGCGCGTGAGATCGCGAATGACGTCGTCGATCGCCGACTGCTGATCCGGCGTCTCCTCGAACTCGAAGCGCGCCGCGAATTCTTCGTAATCCGCGCCCGGCCGCGGGTACGCATGACCCTCCATCACCTCGCGCGCCGCGTAAATGTCGAGCAGCTCGGCCGCCATCGCGAGCACCGCCTGCCGCGTGCGTCGCTTGACCTTTTCCCACGAGCCACTGCCGAGCTTGTCGAGCTTGGGTTCGGCGTTGTCGCCGCCGATGTACCGTTGCACGAGATTTATCCGCTCGACCGGAACGTACATCGTGTCGTTGCCGGCGTATTCGAGATTGAGAAAATCGCCCTGCACGTCGGCGACCTTCATGTGGCGCAGGCCGCGATACTTCGCGATCCCGTGATCGATATGCACGACGAAATCGTCGGGCTTGAGTTCTTCGAGATTCAGCAGCGCGCCCTTCGCGGTCGGACGCTTGCGCCGGCGCGCGCGCGGTTCGCCGAAAATCTCCTCTTCACTGTAAATGTAGAGGCCGTCTTCCTGCAGTACGACGCCGGCGGAAATCTCGCCTTCCATGATCGCGGGGCGGTAATCCGGCCATTCCATCAGCGCCGCCAGGCTTTTGCATTCGACGTTGACCTCGAGATCCCACGCCTCCAGATGACGGCGCAGGCGCGCCACCTGGTTTGGGCCCTCGACGATCATCAGCGAACGCCCTTGTCCGCGTTGGACTTCGCGCAGTTCCGTCGCGAGCGGCTCGAAGCTCGGCGGCGTCCGCACCCCGCTCAGTTGATTCGCCCCCAGCCGCAGCGCGTTCTGCGATTTGACTTCGACTGGCACCGCCCATCCCTCGCGCGGCGCCGCCATCGTCACCAGCGATCCGACTTCGACCGCGGTGAAATTTCCGAGCGCGCGCTCGAATGCGTCCGCATTGACGAACAGCGCTTCCGGCGCGGGATGAAAGGCCGGCTTCTGCGCGGCGGCCGCGGTTTCATTATTGACGATATCGGCAAAACGATTTGCCTCCGCGAGCACGCGGCCCGGATCGATGAGCCACAGCAGGCTGCCGGCCGGGATGTAGTCGAAGACGCTGTCGAGCGCGCGTCCGTACGCGTACGGCATCAGGAGCTCCGCGCCGGGAAACAGCAGGCCGTTCTCGAGCGCCTCGGACAGCTCGGCGGCCTCCTTACGCACCATGCCGATTTCCGCGGCGCGCAAAGTGACCTGCTCGCGCAGCTTGGGATCCTTCAACGCTGCCGGCGGCACGTAGCGAGTTCGGATGATCGTCGCTTCGACCAGTTCGGCGCCCGAGCGCTGCGTGTCGGCATCGAAATGGCGAATCGAGGTAATCACGTCGTCTTCCAACTCGATACGAATCGGGTCGCGATACAGCGGCGAGAACGCGTCAACGATTCCGCCGCGTACGCTGAAATCGCCGGCCTCTTCGGTTTGCGGCACGCGCTGATAACCGCACGACGCGAGCGCTTCAACCAGCGCGTCGAGATCCAGCTTGTCGCCGATAGACACAGTGACAATCGACTCTTTGAAACTGGTGCGGGGAATCGTGCGCGTCATCAGCGCTTCGGCGGACGTGACGATCAGCGGCGACTCATGCCGGAGCATCGCGAACAATGCGGCGAGTTGCGATGCCTGCGCGTCAGTCGGTGGCGACAATTGCGCCATCGGCTTCACTTCCCACGAGCGCAACAGATGCACGCGGCGACTGGCGGCGTCGGCATCAGCAGCCTCACCTAGAAAAAATGCGACCTCACCGGCCAGCGCCTCAGCTTCGGGCGCTGTTGAGGCGATCGCGATGATCGGACGCGTCATCCGCAGGCGCATTTCGCGGATCATCAGCGCGCCGGCCGCGCCGCGCAGTCCCATCACCGGGAATCGGCGTTCGGTATTGGCTGCGAGCCGCGCTTCGAGTTCGCTAGCCGCTTCTTTGAGGCTTCTTTGCAACTTTTCGCGATTCCGATACGCAAAATCGCCCTGCGGCGATGCGCGCGAGGAACGCGCATGCCGCTGGCGTCACGAAAAATGATAGCAGAAAATCGCGTACGAACGCGCGTCCGCGCAGTGGTCACGCGGACGGCGTCGTTCGACTCGATAGAAGAAAAGAATCTATTTAGAGCGTTTCTTGCGCGCGGCGGCTGCTCCCTTCTTTCCCAATGCGGTCCTAACCTGCGACGGCAGGTTCGCAATTGTCCGTTTTTTGCTCGCAGCAGCTGCCGCCTTTTTTATGTTCTTGCGCGCCGCCGCGCGTTGCTTTTCAGTCGCCATCTGTTTTGCTCCCTCAGAAATCGCTCTCGTCCTTCGAGTTTGACGCCGTCTCCTGCTCGCGATCGCCCATTTGGCTTTCGTCCATCTCGGCGCTGGATGCCTGCGATGCGGCCTCCATCGCGAGCTTGTTCAACGTCTTCTCGTTCCAATCGACATGGGTTTTTTCCTGCCGCCGCACCTCGCTGACAGCCTTGGTCGCCATCCGCTTCAACTCGGTATCGCCGATTTTCGACGCGATCGACGCGAGCGTTTCCCAGTTCCAGTGATCCTTGGTTTCGGCGAGCACCAGGTTTTCGATGTTGTTCTGGTCAAGCATCTTGGGCGGCACTTCCGCGGTGATCAGACCGTTAGCCTTGTGATCCGCCGCTTTCGCGCCAGGGCTCATGTAACCGGGGTCGCCGCCGGCCGCTTCGAGCATCGAGGTGCAAAGCTCGACGTGGCGATGCGTCTGCTGCAGGAATTCCGTCAGCTTGTCTTCGAGTTCCGAATGCTCGAGATCGCTAAGCGCTCGCTCGTAAAGTTTGACGCCGCCCTTTTCCACCGCGAGCATCTCCGACAGGAAGTCGCGGAGCCATTCGGCGCTAATTGCCGAACCTCGGCGGCTGCGGGACGCTGGATTCGATTCGAGCCATACCGTCGCCGCGCGACTTATGACCGTTATGTGATTTGTGGCTGCCGTTGCCGTGGGTGCTGCTTTCTCTTGCCATCTGATGAGTCTCCGTGGACGCGCGATGAGTTGGATTTGTGGTGTAGATCAAGCAATCGACATGCCCGCAAAAAACGCATCAGTAACTTTCCGCGCCGATGTAACAAAGATCGGAATGCAGAAGTTTTTACCGCGGGAACCTATCGGCGTCCGCCTGACGCGATGATGTTTTTCCTCACCCACGTCCGCGATTCACGACCGCGAAATTGCAATTGTTGCAAAAGGGCTTGCGCATCGCGCGGTGCGTGACCGCCTGCGTCATTGTTGAAGTACGCATACACGTCGCGTCGCTTGCCTAACGATGCGTTTATTGCATTCGCCCAATGCCGGAGTTCTGCGCTGGAGTAGCCCGATGCGAACATTTCCTTCGGCCCGTGAAATCGGAAATACATGAAGTCCGAAGTCGGGTTGATTTCAGGCAAGGGATAGCGGGTGGAGTGCGAAATCACGAGCGCGGCGCGATGCCGGTGCAGGATGCGCAGCATCTTCGACTCGAAGCAGGAGCGATCGCGAAACTCCAACGCTAGGCGCCGCGAGCGGTCGCGGCTGGCATGCGCGAGAAATTCATCGACGCTTTCGAGGTTGGTCTCGGATGCGTGAAAATTCGCGGGGAACTGGAGCAGGATCGGTCCCAGCTTGTGCTTCAGGGCGTCAACCCGTTCCAGAAAATCGTCCCATGACTTTTGCGCGTCCCGCAGCCGCTTGATGTGAGTGATGTAGCGAGACGCCTTCACCACAAAGCGGAACGTATCGGGCGTCTGCTCGTACCACGCGGCGCACGCTTCCTTCGAGGGCAGCCGATAGAACGTGTAGTTGATTTCGACCGAGTCAAAGCGTGTCGCGTAGAAGGAGAGCCATTGCTTGGTCGGCAGTTTCTCCGGGTAAAAGCTGCCGCGCCAGTCGCGATAATTCCATCCCGAAGTTCCGATGTAGGCGCGTGCCATCTCGAGAGAGATGGAACGCATACTTCGTGCCGGTCGCAGGTTCAGTTCACGACGCTTTCCGTCGCCACAGAAGGCGCAGCATCCGGCGAGGTTCCGGGTAGCGGTAGAATATTCCCTGCGGCGTCGGTTTCGTGATCGATATGCAGCGCGATACGCATCGTGCGATGGTATCCGCCGGGCAGCGGCCGGATCACGGTGATGTAAGTCGTGTCGCCCGGCTTGAGATGCCCGAGCTCGTGAACGAATCTCCTCCCGGCGTGCGCACCCGCACGTCGTCCACCGCGACGATCAGATCGCCGCCTGTGCCCAGCGCCCCCGAGGCTCGCAGCAGCGGGAACGTCATCGACGCAACCGGCCCGAGCAACGACACTACCCAGCGCTTTCAGTTCGCCCGCCGGTGTGCTTCCAGTTCTCGCAATCAAACCCGCACGCGCGGCTGGGCTGTTGGGGTACACGCTCACGACTTCGAACCCATGCTCCTCCATGCCGAGATAGCACTGCGTCGTGTATTCGAGATCGATTCCCAGGTAGGGGCGGTGACTGTCCTCGACATCGTGCGGATGGAAATTGCGATTGAGCCTCGCGATCTCGTCTTGCCGCGATTGGCGAAACTCGCGCTGCTCTGCGGTCTCGCCTTTGTCCGGCGCGGGAACTTTGTCTGACGGTTGCGGCGCGACCTCCAGCGTCGTGGACTCACTCGGCTGTCGAGCGGGGACTCGCGAAGTGGTGCTGTCAGAAGGTTGTCCCTGTGGGACTCGCAGATTCCCCGGATCGTTGGGTTGCGCCGCTATCGAGGGAGAGGCGTGGTCGGTGGAAGAGTCGGCAGCACTGATTGCGGACGGAGCGACCAGGACGACCAGCAACGGCCAGCCGATGAGGAAGCTCGGACTTCGCATGACCGATCACCTCGATTGAGATTTCGTTCGGCGATGATAGTAAGTCCGATTTCAGCGAGTCACAAGGGAAAAAGTTACAGGTACGCGCGCGAACGTGTTACTAAAAGAACATTCTTGAAATGAAGTTAGTGCGTGAAGCCGTCGGCAGACGCCGCATTCGCGATCGGCTCGCCGACTGCGCCGACTCGCACCGCAATCTTGATTGTCTTGTGCGGTGCGCGCTCGTCCGATCCGTCCGGCCTGATCACGGTCAGATACATCGTGTCGCCGGGCTTCAGCCGCGCCATCGCATTTTCCAGATCGCTCTGGTCGCGCACGCGCTTGTCGTCAACCGCGACGATCAGATCTCCGCCCTGCCCCATCGCGCCAGTAGTGCTGAGCGCCTTGTTTGAGAGAACCGCTCCGAACGGCAGTATTCCCGACAGCGTCGAGACCGCAGCGCCGATTGCCGTCATGCCGGAGCGCGCCTGCAAACCCGCATGCGCCGCCGGACTATTGGGATCGATGGTCAGCACTTCGAGCCCGTGCTCTTCACCGCCCTGATAGCACTTCGTCACGTACGCCACCGTGATACCGAGGTAGGGACGCGCATGCGGCTGATGGTTGAGGTTGTTGTCGAGATTGCCGTTGACGTTGCCTTCGACCTCGCCGGTGCCGTTTTCGGTGCCGGGGCGAAAGTTGGGATCGATCGACGAGGTATCCTCGCCCGGATTGAAATTCCGGTCGGTGGGAATTTCCTTGACTGCCGGCTTCGGCGCCACCAGACCGGGCTGCGGCGCGATCTCGAGCGTCGCGTCGTCGCTTCCGCCCTGCCCTGCAATTCCGTGCGTGACTGAATCGGCTGGCGCCTGCGAACCATCTTGCGAGTCCTGGTTCTGCGCGATTGCTTGTTGCGACAGCACGAATAGCGCGGCCGTCGCCACCGAGCAGGTGAGAATCTTTTGCAGCTTCATTTCAATGCGCCAAGCAACGTTCTCGCGATCAGGGAACTCTGCAAATATAGGCTGGCTGCGCGATCTCCTCAAGCGGGACGATTTTTCCTTGAAGCTCATGCGAGCGCATGCGACAGTTTTGTTCGTCTATGAAGATAATTTCCACAGTCGCGCTGAAACCCGAGCACCGCACGGCAATCCTGAACGCAGCGCCAGGAGCCGACCTCGCCGATCGCCAATGCCGGACGGCTCGAGGAAGTCAGCGAGTTCGTCGGCGCCGGATGCGACGTGATGCTCACGTTTCGCGTGCCCGCAGACATCGCGACTCGTGCGCCGGGAATCAAATGGATTCAACTTCTCAGCGCGGGCGCCGACCACGTACCTGCCGAGCCGCTCAAGAACAGCGCGATTTCAGTCACGACTGCGAGCGGGATTCACGCGACGCCGATCGCGGAATACACGATGGCTTCGATGCTCGCGTATGCGCATCGGATTCATCTCGCGATACGCGCGCAGGTGCGCCGAGAGTGGATGCGCTCGGGCGCTTTCATGGCCGGAGTGGACGATCTTCGTGGCCAGACGCTCGGCATCATCGGCTACGGCTCGATCGGCAGGGAAACGGCGCGCCTCGCGGCCGCATTTGGAATGAAGGTGCTCGCGCTGAAGCGCGACCCGTTGGACCACGTCGATTCCGGATGGTGTCCTGCGGGACTCGGCGATCCCGAGGGCAAAATTCCCGCGCGTTACTTCGGTCCCGACGATCGCGAAGCAATCCTGCGCGAATCCGACCACGTGTCCGTGACGCTCCCGCTAACCGACCACACTCGCAATTTCATAGGCGAGCGCGAGTTCAACGCGATGAAACCCGGCGCCTACCTGGTCAATATCGGGCGCGGCGCGGTTATCGATGAGCATGCGATGGCGGCGGCGTTGACTGCGAAAAAAATCGGCGGCGCCGGCCTCGACGTATTCGAGCACGAGCCGCTGGAGGCGACGAGTCCTCTGTGGGATATCGAGAACGTGATCCTTACTCCGCATATCTCGGGCGCCAACCGCGGCTACATGGACAAGGCCTGCGATCTGTTCGCGGAAAATCTGAAAAGGTTCGCCGAGAATCGTCCGCTGCTGAATTTGATCGATCCCAAACTCGGCTACTAGCTCTTTCAGTCGGTGTTGAGTTTGACACTCGCCATCGGCTGTTCTAAGTTCACGCCGCTGTAGCTGACTTAGAATCAACCGAACAAAATAATGGTGAAAGGTGTGAATTTGGTTGCACGGGGCGACACCCTGGAACCATCGATCGCGCCGGCTTCGATACCGTTCTCTTCACGCGCGCGCGAGGTCGGCCGCCAAGTCTCCATTCCTGCATACGGCGGCCTTCTGGTCGTCGTCCTATGCGTCGAGTTTACTGCCTACTACCGATTTTCGAATTCGACGGCGATTCTCATGCGTGGCGGCCCCGGCCTTCTCCGCTTGCTGTTAACGATCACGGAATGGTTCCAGTACATATTCCTGGGTGCGGCAGCGACGACGGTTCTGCTCAGCCGGACCGAGTTTGCGGCGCTGGCGAAGCGGGTATTGGTCACGCCGGTTCCAGTTTCCCGACGCACTGGAATTCTGGCGATTCAGATTATGCTGGCGGGCGCGCTGGTGACATGGGGCGGTCTGAATCCTGCCTCTTTCGTTTCGACGGAATCGGTCGCGGCCTGGGCGCTAGTGCGAATTGCGCTCGCGGCCGGCGCAATGGCAACGCTCGCGCTGGCATTGATGCCACTCAAGGTCTGGCGGGAGTGGTATAGCGCACGGCCGGGCGCATTCCAGGGCGGCATCGTTGCCGGGCTGGTCGCCGCGCCGGTCCTGCGAGACTTCATTCCTGCGGTCTGCACCATTCCTATGGTGTCGTCGGCAATGTATGACTTCTCGATTTGGTCCACTGCGGCGATGCTGAATGTGCTCGGGCGGCATCCTGTGCTCAACTGGCAGACCCACACCATCGCAGTCCCGGGTTTCAGGGCTACCATCGCGCCGCTCTGCGCCGGCATCGATGGGATCGTTGCTATCACGCTCTTCCTTGCCGCGTATCTATGGTTTTGCCGCCGGAGCCTGCGATTCCCGATTGCTCTGATCCTTTTCCCAGTGGGCGTGATCCTGAGTTGGCTTCTGAACGTCGTCCGGCTCACGGGTCTGATAATGATTGGCCAGCATAGTCCGGCGCTCGCGATAGGATATTTCCATACCTTCGCCGGATGGGCCTTCCTCAATCTTCTGGGCGTCGGGATGGTCGTCTGAGCCACACTATGTCCGTCTTCCGCGCCGATCCGCTCGATAGTGTCCAGCAGGCCGGCGAACGAAGTTCTTCCGCGGACATGTACATCCTTCCGATGCTCGTGACACTCGCCGTCGGGAATGCTAACCAGGCCGTTTGGGACGTCACTCAATTTTCTTTATCCCGTAAGCGTGATTGCCACGGCAGCGGTGTTACTCGTCTATCGCAGCAAGATCGTTCGACTAGGATGGAATCCTGACTGGAGCGCACCCGCGGCAGGCGCCGTGGTTTTTGCGATCTGGATTGCGATCGCGCGATGGTCGGGGACGCTGCACAACTCTGCGATGGCGGCATCGCTGCACACGCTTCCTGAATGGGAACGAAACTGCTGGCTCATCTTCCGAGTCGTGGGTGCAGTGGTAACTGTTCCAATCGCCGAAGAGTTATTCTTTCGCGGCTACCTCTTGAGAAAGCTGGTCTCGGTGGATTTCGAGTCGGTTGATCCTCGACACTTCACCTGGCTGTCTTTTCTGATCTCGTCGATCCTGTTCGGTCTGCTGCATCAGAATTGGATCGGCGGCATTCTCGCCGGGTTGACGTTTGCGATGGTGCAATATCGGCGCGGACGGCTGACGGACGCCATCGTCGCGCATTCTGCCTGCAATGCGCTGCTGGCGGCATACGTGATAGCGACCAGCAGTTGGGGACTATGGAGCTAGCGCCTCGACCTTTCCGTCTCACAACCAGGGCGACGCTCGCCGTCTTCGCGATTTTGGCGGCGGGCATGATCGCCGGTTCCATCCTCTATGTACATGTCGCCGCTACTGACCCTGGTGCACTTGCGGAAGTCCCGCCCGCGACCATCAACCTCAGTCCGTTGCGCTTCGTGTTGGGCGCGACGATTTGGGCTGCCGCCGTCCTGATGTGGAGCTTCCTCCTCCAGCGACTATTTCCGATAGATGCAACCGAGCGCACGACGTCGCGCGGCCTCTGGTTCGATTCGTTGTGGTACGGCGGAGAACTGGCGCGCCAGTTGACCTGGATACCGTTGTTCCTGGTTTTTCTCGTCTGGATAAAGCGCCACTTGCTCGGCAACCTCGAGTTAGTTCCGACGGGAGCGATGCCGCGCGTGATGCTGCTGATCGTGGGCATAGTGGCCGGCGACTTTCTGGGCTACGTCAGTCACATCGCGCGGCATCGATTCGATTTCCTGTGGAACTTTCACGCCATCCATCACTCGCAAAGAGAACTCAACCTGTTCACGCAACATCGCTTTCACGACCTTGATACCTTTGCCGACCTGGCGATCAGGACTATCCCCCTGATGTTGCTGAGCCCGAGTTTAATCGTGGTCGGGGTTTACAACACCGTGGCGTTGGTCCACTTCAGGCTCTACCACTGCCCAATCCGAACGAACTACGGGCCATTGCGATACATTCTGGTGACACCGCAGTCCCATCGCATTCATCACGCGAGCGATCCGCGCCTGCAGAACAGCAACTTCGGAATTTTCTTCAGCGTGTGGGATCATATTTTCGGGACGCAGCATCGCTCGTACGATCAATATGAGACTCAGCTCGGCCTTCAGGACTCCGTGTTTCCAGTCGAACAGGAAACTTCCATAGGCGGATTCGCCGCGGTGTACGCGGCACAGTTGGTTTATCCTCTCGCGAAACTCCTGCCCGTGAGAACGTCTGAGCAGGCGCCGGAACCAGTGGCCACGAAAGGTTTGATATAATGCGGTCAGTCAGGTAGAAGAACGTGGCGATCAAGGAGGATTAGACTCGATGAATCATGCATTGCGAGTCGCAGGAGTCTTGGCGTTGGTTACATTCGTTCTAGCACCTGGCGTCGCGCTAGCGTCCGTTGTGCCTGAGCTCGACCCTGGCACGAGTGTCGCGGGATTGGCGTTGCTGGGCGGAACGGCCGCCTTTGTAATCGAACGTTATCGCCGCCGCACGAAGTAAGTTGCGTCCTACAGAGGATCAAATTCAATGAAAAATGCATTGCGAGTCGCGGGGGTCGCGGCATTAATCGGGTTCGTTCTCGCACCTGGAGCGGCGTTCGCCGGTACCTTGGCCGCGCCTGAGCTCGATCCAAGCCTGAGTATTGCGGGATTGGCGTTGCTGGGTGGCGTGACGGCCCTCGTAGTCGAGCGCTATCGTCGCCGCTCGAAGTAAGTTGTGACGTTGGGAGGATTGGATTCGATGAAGGATACATTGCGAGTGGTGGGAGTCGTCGCGTTGATTGCACTTCTTGCCGCGCCTGCAGCAGCGTTCGCAGGAATCAGTGCACCTGAGCTGGATCCAAGCCTGAGTATTGCAGGATTGGCGTTGCTGGGTGGCGTGACGGCTCTTGTAGTCGAGCGCTATCGTCGGCGCACGAGGTAAGCTCCGTTTTTTAGGCAAACCCTAACGGCTCTGTAGTTCCGCCAGAAACCGTTCCTTTAAGCCGTCGAACGGGCCGTTCGACATGAACAGCGCGACGTCGCCCGCGCGAGCGTCGGCAATCATCCGCGCGAGGATCTCGTCGTTAGACGCGCATGCGAGTGCGTGAGGGCCGCGCGCGCTGATAGCACTCGCGAGTGGGCTGGTCTCGAGGCGATCGCCGGGCGCGATCGGATCGTTATCCTTGAAATAGACAGGACCTAGGTAAACCCGCGAGGCGCGGTCGAAGGCGGCCGCGAATGCATCCTGGAAAACGTTGCGCCGCGCCGTGTTCGAGCGTGGCTCGAAAGCCGCGAGTATCCTCCGGCCGGGAAATCGCTCCGCGATCGCTTCGAGGGTGACGCCGATCGCCGTCGGATGGTGCGCGAAGTCGTCAACTACCGTCACGCCCGCCGCCTCTCCGACTACCTGCTGCCGCCGCACGACGCCCTTGAAGGTGCGCAGTCCGGACGCAATCTCGTCGCCGGAAATCCCGAACGCGTTGAGCAGCACGTACACCCCGAGAGCGTTGGCGACATTCATGCGGCCGCCGATCGGCAGATGGATCGACTTGTGGATTCGAGCGCCGTCGCGCGCCACCGAAAATCTCGCGCCGTCCGCACCCACCGTAATTTCGGTCGCGCGGAATGCGCCCTCGCGCAGCCCGTACGTCAGCCGCCGTGCGCGTGCGCCGTCGCTGACTTCCAGCGCGTGCGGGAAATCGGCGCATACCGCGAGCACCCGCGATGAATCCATCTGATCGACGAGCGCGCGGAAGCTCGATTTCACATGGTCGAGATCGCGATAGATATCGGCGTGATCGAATTCGACCGCGGTAATTATTGCACCGCTCGCGCGGTAGTGCAGAAACTTCGGGCCCTTGTCGAAAAACGCGGTGTCATACTCGTCGCCTTCAATCACGAAATCAGCGCCGCCGCCGAGCCGGTAGTTCGATCCGAAATCGCTGGCAACTCCGCCCACCAGCATCGACGGATCGCGTCCGGCTGCTTCAAGCACGTGCGCCATGATCGCAGTCGAGGTTGTTTTGCCGTGCGTCCCCGCGACCATCAGCACGCGCCGGTCCTTCAGAAAAAAATGCCACAGCGCCTCGGGCATCGAGAGATACGGAATCGGCGACGCGAGCAGCGCGACGGCTTCGGGATTGGTCGGCACGATCACGTTGCCGACTACCGCCAGATCGGGCGCGGGCGACAGGTTCGCAGGCGAAAATCCGGTCATCAATCCGACTTGTGAATTCCGCAGGAGCGACGCCGTCGGCTCATAGAGCTGATTGTCCGAGCCGGTGACCGACAAGCCGCGCTCGACCAGCATCCCGGCCAATGCGGCCATTGCAGTGCCGCCGACTCCGATCAGATGCACCCGGCGAACGGACGCGGGAATACGCGCGAGGCGTGATGCGCTAGCGGAATCAGCCACCGTTGATTGCGTCCATAATCAGATCGTGAATCTTCGGGCGGAAGTCGCGAATCTTCTGATTGTCGCGCTTCGGATGAACGCGATTGGTCAGCATCGAAATCGCAATCTCTTTCTCCGGCTCGATCCAGATAGATGTTCCAGTGAATCCCAAATGTCCCACTGCACCTGGTGAGAGGCGATGGCCCGAGCTGGAGTGCTCGGCCGACGGCGTGTCCCATCCGAGCGCCCAGGTCGAGCCGGGCACGGTCGCGTCGCGGGTCCAGAACTCGCGGATTATTTTTTGCGGGACAAAGTTCGAACGGCCCGCGTAGCATGCGATCAGCTCGCTGGCGATACGATCGACTTCGCGGACGGGCGCGAACAGTCCCGCATGACCGGCGACTCCGCCCATCGCGAATGCGTTCTCGTCGTCAACCTCGCCGACCAGCAGCCGCTTGCGCGAGGGACAGATTTCGGTCGGCGCGAACATGTCCGGGACCGGCTCCAGGCGCCGCGAGCGAACCTGCGAGATGTCGATGTAGTCAGTCGCGCGCAAACCAAGCGGCCGAAAAATTTTCTCGCGGCAGTATCGGTTGAGCGCCATGCTCGAGACTTTTTCGATCGTCTCGCCAAGCAGAATGAATCCGAGATCCGAGTAGATAGTTTTGGTCGCGGGCGGAGCTTCGGGTTTCTCGCGATGGATCTCCTCGTAGGCGAACTCCTTGGAACCATAGCTCGCCATGAAATTGACGCGCCCGCCCTTTTCGATCTCCTTGATTCGCTGGTAGAACGGACGCCACGCCGCCAGACCCGAGCAATGCGCCAGCAGCTGCCGAAACGTGATGACGGTCTTGCCATGCACGCCAAAGTTCGGGAAAAAGCGCGTCACCCGATCGTCGAGGCGAAACTTGCCGTCGCGCGCAAGGATCATCACGGCGACGGTCGTCGCCAGAGCCTTGGTGAGCGATGACAAATCGTAAACGGTTTCGATTTTGGCCGGCGATCGGCTCGGCTCGATCGATCTGAATCCGAATGCGCCTTCGAACGCGACGTCCGCACCGCGCCGCACGACCAGCGTCGCACCGGGGATCACTCCCTGCTCGACTGCGTCGTTGAAAGCCTGCTCGACTTCACTCCATCCCAACAGCCCGTCCTCCGCAAATCGTGCCGTTACCTCGTAACGGCCGGCTCGGTGAAAATAATTCGGCGCGCATTGGAATCGATTCGCGCGACTACGCCGAACGGTATCGTAAAATTCTCGGTGCCGTGTCCAGCCTCGACGCCCCACAGCACCGGGCATCCGAGGCCACTGGTCTGCTCCGCGGCGAAGCGCGCGATCATCCGCGTCTCTTGTTCGTTGCCGTCGATCGCGCGAATCGCACCGAAAACAATTCCCGCAACTCGCCCGAGCGCGCCCGATTGCCGCAACTGCACGAGCATCCGATCAATACGATAAGCCTTCTCGCCGGTGTCTTCGAGAAACAGGATTCGCCCATCGAAGCGCGGCTCGAACGGCGTGCCAATACTCGCGACCAGAACCGACAGGCATCCGCCGATCACTTCGCCCTGCGCGTTTCCCGAATGCATCGACTCGCGCGCCTCGAGTTCGAAGCCGTCGAGCTTTCCGCTGAGCAACCCTTGCAGATGATCGAGTGCGCGCGGACTCAAGCCTCGCGCGAAATCCATCGCAACCATCGGTCCATGAAACGATATCATCCCGGCGAGATCGACCAACGCGTTGAGCAGGAAGGTCAAATCCGAGAAGCCGACGAAAATTTTCGCCGTGCTCGCGATCGCCTTGAAGTCGAGCATCGGCAGCAGCCGCCCGCATCCGTAACCGCCGCGCGCAGAAAAGATCGCTTTGACTTCGGGATCGGCGAAATATTCCTGAAGCTCGCTTGCCCGATCGCGATCGTCGCCCGCCAGGATTCCCGAACGCGCCAGCACCCGCTCCGATACCTTGACCCGATAGCCGAGCGAGGCCAGCACGTTGACGCCGCGCTCAAGATGCTCCCGCTCGATCGCCGCGGCGGACGCGACGATGCCAACGGTATCGCCGGGTTTGAGCGCGTCAGGTTTGATCAGTTTGTTTTTCACGGATTCACGCTATCCGCCCGCATCCTACCAGAAGGAACGTGGCAACGCCCGTTCACTCGGCGACGGACGGCGCAGCATGCTCCTCCATTCCGGTTAGCGCACCGACTTCCGAGAATCCGAGCAGTGCCGCGGTGACCCACAATCCCGCCGCGCCAATCGCGATCGTTGGACGCAATCCGATCACGCCACCCGCGACTCCCGCGACCAGCTGTCCCGCGAGCACGCTGGCGAGGCGTACGAAGCGCAGACTCGCGTTGACGCGGCCAAGCATCGGTTTTGGGGTTATCGTTTGGATCAGACTGACGGCGTTGACGAAATACACGGTCGCGGCACTGTCACCGACCAGTTGCTGGGCGACCAGCAGCGAGATCGATATCGAGCCACTGCCGCGCGCGATCGGCAGCAGCATGTATGCGACGCCTTCGATTGCGAGCCCCGCCACCATCGCCCTTCCGGTGCCGATCGCGTCGGCGGTTCTGCGCGCGGCCAACGCGCCGAACAGCGAGCTCGCGCCGCCGACCGCGAAGATCACGCCGAGCACGCCGGGCCGGAAGCCGAGCGCGTTCACGACGTACAACATATACAGCGTGCCGACCAGACTATTCGCGAAACCGCCCACGATAACGTTGACTCCGAATGCGCGCAGACGGACATCGCTGAATACCAGGCGCGCGCCGTCGGCGATCTCGCGGGCTACGCTCGAGTCGCGTGCGCGTGGCGCAGGCGCGGGTTCAGGCTTTCGTATCAGCGCAATCGCCAATGCTGACGCGAGGAATGATATCGCGTCGATCAAAATCGCGAACGGCGCCGTCAGCCATTGGACCAACCATCCTGATAACGCGAAGCCGCCCGCTTCGGCGACTCCGGCGCTGGCAGTGAGCTTGCTGTTCGCGTCGATGAGATCTTCGCGATCGACCAGCGACGGCAAGTAGGATCGATAGGCGACATCGAAGAAGAGATCGAGCGCCGAGTACGCAAGCATCACAGTGCATAGCTGCACCATCGTCAGCGCCGCAAAGATTGCGGCGACCGGAATCGTTCCCAATACAATGAAGCGGCCGATGTCGGTGGCGATCAGAATCGGGCGGCGGCGGACTCGATCGACGATCACGCCGGCGAATAGGCCTAGCACCAGCGTCGGCACGATACCGGCCGCGGCGAGGATTCCCATCTGGAATGGAGTCGCCTTGAGCGCGATCACGGCGGCAAAACTGATCGCGACATCACCCATTCGCGTGCCGAACAGCGAGACCGTCTCGCCGGTCCACAATTTCATGAAGTCGGCGTGACGAAATAATACGCTCTTGCGGCGTGTGCCGGCGCCGATCGATTCGTTGTCTTTTTCTTTCGGTTGCATTCAAAGTCTCAGTCGCGGTCATCCGCGCGCCGAAAAAGAAAAAGCCCCGGGCTCCGACGCCCGAGGCTCTTTCAAGCCAGCTTTCGAAGTATCCCTCAACCTGCAGGTGGACGATTGATATAGATGAGGGTGACTTTCACAGGATTCTCCGACTTCTGACTGGTCACGAGACTAATCGCGGGGTGCGGATGCGTCAAGAAACCGGATTAGTCGAACTTGAGAACGATTTTGCCGAAATGCTCGCTCGCTTGCATCATGCGATGGGCCGTCGGCGCGTCGGCTGCGGGCACCACTTTGTAAATCGGCGGCCGCAACTTGCCGGCTTCGAGCGCGGCGCCGAATTGCTCGAGGAACGCCGCGACGATCTGCGCTTTCTCCGCGAACGAACGGTTGCGCAGCGTCGATCCGAAAATTTTCAGATGACGCCGCAGGACGGCCGCCAGATCAAGTTCGCCACTGGTCCCATTCATCAATCCGATCAGGACCAGGCGCCCGCCTTGTGCGAGCGATTCGATATTCCCCGCGAGGTACGCGCCGCCGATACTGTCCAGAATCGCGTCGACGCCGCGCCCGTCCGTCGCGGCCTTCACCTGTGGCGCGAACGGCCCACTCTTATAGTTGATAGCGGCGTCGGCGCCGAGTTTGCGGCATTGATCGCATTTCTCGTCAGAGCCTGCGGTCACGATCACACGCACGCCCGCTTCTTTGAGCAACTGGATCGACGCGGTTCCGATCCCGCTGCCGCCGCCGTGAATCAAAGCGGTCTCGCCGGGCTTGATTCCCGCGAGCATGAAAAAATTCAGGAACACGGTCAAAAAGACTTCGGGGATTCCCGCGGCTTCCTCGAAGCTCAGCGTCGCGGGAATCTTCATCGCGGACCCGTAATGCGCCGCGGCCTTCTCCGCGTAGCCGCCGCCGGGTATCAACGCCATCGCGCGATCGCCGATTTTCCATCCCTTGACCGAATCGCCGAGCGCCACGACTTCGCCCGCGACCTCCATCCCAATGATTTCCGACGCGCCCGGCGGAGGCGGATAGAACCCCAGGCGTTGCAAAATGTCCGCGCGATTCACCCCGGCTGCATGGACGCGAATCAGGATTTCCTCAGGCTTGATCGCAGGCTCGGGAACTTCGCCGAGTTTGAGCGCGTTCTCATCGCCCGGTTTTTCAACGATTACTGCTTTCATCATCTGTAAATCATCTTCACCGGTATCTGCTTCCAGCCGGTGCCGTCGTAATGAAACTTGCACTGGTCGAATGACGGCGCTTTGAACTGCGGCACGACGTTGTTGGAAAATCCGTAGCCTTCGAGCGGGTAGCCGATCATATTCGATTTGAATTTGCCGCTGCTATCCTCGTCGTGAAAGAGCGTGACGGCGTAGTCGCCCGCCGCAAAGGCTCCGGGAAAAACGCACTCGCCGCCCGCGTTCTTAATCGGCGCCGTGACGTGCCTGATTATATGCGAGTCGTCGCGCGGAAATCCCTCGGGACCCGGCCACAGCGAGCACACTAGTTGCCCGTTGTTGTTTCGAAGTCCGGTGATTTCAACCTTGATACCCTTCGACGAATCCTGCGCCCGCGACGATGCAGGCAACGCTGCCATCAGCACAGCGCCAGCGAGATCATCCACACTCTTACTCTCATCAAATTGCAACTCCACAAACGAAGAGGGTCCATGAGGACCCTCTCACGCGTTAACTACGACTGCGATCGTCGTCTAGTTGTAGTTGTTGATCACCGTGACGCCGACGTTCTGGAACGTGTTCATCTCGTTGAAAGTCTTGTTGATGCCGTCGAGGCCGCAGGTCCCGGTCACCATCGCCTTGGGCGTGACCTTCTTCGCTTCGACCATTTGAAGCATCTGCGGATAATGCGACGCCTGCATCCCGAGCGATCCGATCAACTGCAGTTCCATCGTGACGATCCGATCAATCGGCACCGGAATCTCGCCCTGTTCCGCCGCAGTGGTGAGTCCGATCTGCAGATGACGTCCTTGCTTGCGCAGACTCATGATCGAATTGCGGCACGTCGCCGAGACGCCGAGCGCATCGACAGAAACGTGCGCGCCGCTGCCTGTGAGATCCATGATCGCCGAGATTGGATCGGTCTTCTTCGCGTTGATCACTTGCGCCGCGCCCATGCCCTTGGCGAGTTCGAGCTTGGCCGAGTCGAGATCGACGCCGATGACGTTGGCTCCCATGGCGGCCGCGATATTGATCGCTGACAGCCCGATTCCGCCGCATCCATGAACCACGACCCACTCGCCCGGCTTCACTTGGGCGCGATCGACGATGCCGTGAAACGAGGTCATGAAGCGGCATCCCATCGAGGCCGCCTCGACGAAGTCGATACTCGCGGGAAGCGTCACGAGGTTCATGTCGGCAAACGGCACCGCGACCAGGTGGCCGAATCCGCCGTGATAGGAAAATCCCGGCAGCAGCGGCGTCAGGCATACGTTGGATTGCCCGTTGCGACAGTACTCGCAGGTGCCGTCACCCTGGCTGAACGGCACCACCACGCGCGCGCCCTTCTTGAAGTTGCGCACATCTTTGCCGACTTCCTCGACGACGCCGGTGAACTCATGCCCGAGGACCGCGCCGGGCTGCGCCGAAAGTCCCATCCAGGTCCAGTCGCCCGACCACGCATGCCAATCTGATCGGCAAATGCCGTTGGCCTCGACGCGAACGATCGCACTGGTCGGTGCGCATTCGGGATCAGGAACAGTTTTCACAACGAGTGGCTTCTTGGTCGCCTCAAACACTGCAGCTTTCATTGTCGCCAAAGTCCTCCTTACACGAATTCAGTTTCCGATATAGCGCCTTCTAACAATTTCTAACAGGGAGAAGTCCCGCATCTTTCTTAATACCGGGTGCAGGGGTCACCCCTGCCGAAGGAAGCGTGAAACCCACCGCGGGTTTCACATATCAATAAAGTGATTTACCCTTCCTGCCTATAGCAATCGCGCGACGGTCTTCTCGAACTCAGCCGGCGTGCTCGCATCGACATCAATCGGATGCAGATCGACGCCCGCTTCGTCCTGCGCCTTCAATCGTTCAACCGCACCTTCGATACCGCCGATATAACCCAACTCTGACAGCAGCTTTGGGGAGAGCGCCGCAGTCCCGGCCTTCGAGCCGCCCGCATCCCAGGCCTGCTTAACCTTCTGCACGTCGTCGCCGAAACCGAAGCGCGTGAGTTGCTCCGAATAGAAAGTCCCCATGCGCGCGGCATAGAACGCGACGTTCGCCGCGTGTCCCGCCTTTGCGCGTTCGACATTGTCGGTAACCGTCACGTGTCCCGGCGCTTTCACAGCGACGTCGCGCGGGTTACGTCCGGCCGCAGACGCGATCTCGCGAAAATCCGCAATCGCTTTCTTGAGCGAGTTGATCGGAATCATCACGGGCAGCCATCCGTCGGTTTTCTTCGCGGTGAACTCGACGCTCTTCTTGTTGAGCGACGCGATCCAAATGGGAATATGCTTGCGCGGAGTCTCGAAGCGCATCGTGAAGCCGCGCTGCAGCTTGAACAGCTTGCCTTCGTAGTTGAGCGGCGTCTGCGCGAAAATCATGTTGATAATTTCGACGTACTCCTTCATCCGGGTCAGCGGCGGATTGAACGGGACTCCATGAAAATGCTCGATCACCTGCGGCCCACTGGTGCCGAGCCCGATGATCATACGACCGTTGCTCAACTCGTCGAGCGTGCCGAAATGCTGCGCGAGCGCGGCCGGCGTGCGCGAGTAGATATTCACGATCGAGGTCGCAAGCTGAATCTTGCTGGTATGCTCTGCGAGTAGCGTCAGCAGCGTGAACGCGTCGCGGCCCCACGCCTCGGCCACCCAGATCGAATGGATACCCGCGGCGTCCGCGATTTTCGCTTTTTCGATCGTGCCCTTGAAATCGGGCTTGCCCTGCCAGTTAACTCCGACTGCTAGTTTGCGCGCCATTGAATTCTCCTTCTGCCGCTAAGCGATATCGCGAACTCGTTCATGCCATCGACTGACGTTTTTGAAATCTTTCACCATCGAAAAATTCGCCGGGTTGAGCGCGAGAAAAAACAGCGGATGGTAAAGCGACGCGTCCGCCATCGTGAAGCTCCTACCCAGAAAAAAATCCTTGCCCGCAAGCTGATCGTCGATCATCTTCAGAAAGCCCGCGAGCTGCTCCTTCATCGACGCGTGCCGCTCACGCATCTGGGCCGTCGTCATCCCGATCAGCTTCTCGCGATTCGCTTTGAGCTTCGCGTCACCGACCCCATCGAGCAAATCGGGAATCGTAAGAAGTAAAACGGCCATGAAGAACGTGTTGTCGGCCCAGTGATCGATCATCTCGATTAGTCCGCGCGAGTCGTCGGGAATCACGCGATTCGCCGGCACCTTGCGATCGATCCACTTGATGATGTCGGCCGAGTTGTAAACCACGTCGCCGTCCCATTCGAGCACCGGCACCCGGGTCCACGCGCCCTTGGTCACCGCGAGCAGGTTGGTCTTGTCCTCGTAATGGCAATCGATCGGCTTCCATTTGAGATGCTTGTACGTCAGCACGCGCCGCACCTTCTCGGTAAACGGCGAGATCGGATACTGATAAAGATTTATATCGCCCATTCTTCAGATCCTCGTGATCGTCAGCTCAAACGCGATGTCCTCGCGAATCAAATTCCGAATATGGCACCCGCGCTCTGCAACTTCGACCAATCTATGCAGCTGATCGTCATTGGCGCTGGATTCAACTTGAAGTTCTACTTTAATTTCTTTCAAATGCCCTTTTTCGTTGGCGCGCGCATGAACCGACGAGCGCCCCAGCTCCATTTTGCGTACGCGCGCAGCCACTCGAAGCGACATCAGCAGGCATCCACCCAGCGCTCCAAGAAACGACGAAACGGGATCCGGCGCCGTCACATCTTCCCCCGACAGCCGCCATCGCAGCGCGCCGTACGTCACTTCAGCATTCAGCGAATCACCAATAGCATCGACGACCACCTCGCGATGATGCGTCGTTTCCAGTGGTGGTTCGGTAGTTGGCACGTTAGGCGGTCGTCCTCTCGCCCAACCTAGCCGAGACACCTACTTTTCTACAAACCGTTCGTTCAGGGATTCAAGGCAACTAACCGCCTACCGACACCGCGAAGCAATCGATCAAATCGAATTGGCATTCGTCGAAGACGCGCATTACCTTACGACATCTGCAGTAAAGCCGGAGGGCACGATGATCGAGCAGAACAAAACTCTGGTCCATGAGCTTACCGAGCAAATCTGGAACGGGAGGGCGTTCGACCGGATTCCCGATTTCTATTCGGTTGACTACGTCGCCGACTATCGCCCTTATGGGCAGCCTCGACACGGTCATGACGGGATTCGCGGAATGGTCGAGCGAGCTCATGCCGCGTTTTCTGACTATCACGAAGAAATTCGCGAGATGGTCGCGGAAAACAACATGGTCGTCGTGAGATTCACTGTTACCGGAACGCAAAGCGGTCAGTGGGGCGCGCTCGCGCCGACCGGCAGGCGAGCCGAGTTCGACGAAGTCGCATTCCTGGAAATCCAGAACGGGAAAGTAGTCCGCCAACGCGGCGTTGCCGACAATCTCACTGCGCTCCGCCAACTCGGCGTATGAGAAAACCCGAACGCCCTGATCCCCGGCGAGCTATTTCGCTGCTCGATTTTTCCGCGGCGAAGTATCATTGTATGTGATAGCCCGGGGGTCAGCTCATGAAGACGCGATTTATATCTCTATTCGTCGCGGTCACATTAGTCGCCACTCTCGTTTCCTACGCCGCAGCCCACGACATGGACGACATGGACTCGGGCAGTGACAGCGGCGGCGGGACCGGCGCGATGGGCCAGATGGGCGCGCACATGAAGATGAGCGACCACATGACGATGACCGAGACGCGTCCGATGACGCCGGCCGACACGCAGCGCGGCGAGCAGATCATCGCCACGATGCGCGCGAAGCTATCCAAGTACGAAGACTACAAGACCGCAATCGCCGACGGCTACGTGCCCTACATGGAGTCGGTGCCGCAGGACGTTTACCACTTCGCCAATCGCAGAGGCGACGGCCTCCGAGTACATGGGCGACTTCGATCTCGCGCGCCCCGGTTCTCTCCTCTACGAGAAAAAAACTTTCGGCGGATACAAGCTGGTCGGCGCGATGTACGATGCGCCCGCCGCCGACACTCCGGAACAGCTCGACGCGTTGATCCCGCTGAGCCTTTCCCACTGGCACGCGCACACCAACATTTGCCTGCCGAAAGGCGTGACTGAAGAAGACGTGATGAATGGCAATGTCGCAGCGAGGATGCGTCCGGATATTTCCTCGGCGTCCCGCGCGCCGGACGAGTTTGGTCGTCGCGGCAGCGGCGCAGGTGACAGCGTGCGCATGCGCGTCGGCTATCTGGCCGATCCGCGCTTCGGCTTCACCGGCACGATTTCAAATCAGGCGGACTGCGAAGCGGCAGACGGAAATTTTCACAAGCAGATTTTCGGCTGGATGATCCACGTCTATCCGTTCGCGAGCGAAGATCTCAAGGTAGCATTCAGCCTGGAAGCCCCTTGACGCACGCCTCGACTACTGTTCCGCTGGAGTGATTCGATACGCGCAGCGGCGCGCGCCTGCCAGGATGTGATCGGTGCGCTCGACCCGCGCCTTGTCTCCGAGCACCGCGCGGAACAGACTCAGCTCTTCGCGGCATAAGCCCTGGCAGGTCGATGCCGCCGCGCAGATCGGACAATGATTCTCCGCTAACAGCATCGAGCCGTCGGGCATCCGCGAACACTCGGCCATGTATCCCTGCTCGCGACGAATCTCGGCCAACGCGTGTGCGCGCTTTGCGATCGAAGTCCCCGCCGGCCGAAGCCGCGCGCGATATTCGTCGATCTGCCGGCGCGTCCTCTCGCGCAAAAGCTTGTTCATCCCTGCCTCGCCGAACGCCGCGCGCACCGCGCCGATGATCTCGACCGTCAGGTCGCCATGCGTGTTGGGAAAACGCTCAGCCGCGGCGCTGGTCAATCTCCACACTCGCGCCGGCCGTCCAACCTTGCGCCGCTCGTCGGTAAATTCGACCAGGCCCTCAACCTTGAGGCGATATAAGTGCTGGCGCACAGCCATTGCCGTAACCTCGAGGCGTCGAGCGACCTGCGCCGCAGTTTGCGGCCCCCGAGTCTTGAGCTGGAAGAGGACGCCCTCCTCCGCGCGCGCATCATGCTTCATCAGCAGTGATGGTACCTGCCGCGAATAATTAGTCAAGTTGTCGCTTGACTTAGTATATAAAGCGAGTACTTTACTAACTATCGAACGTCAGGAGGAACCCGTCGATGAAAACCGCCGACTATTCTGTCCTCGATGAAACCCTCGAAGTCATGGCGCCGATGGGTCCCGACCTCATCAATGGCTTCTCCAATCACGCGCCGATGGCGATCGAAGCGATGTGCGCGATGGGACGCGGCGACGCCGTGATGTTGTGGTTCGAGCGTTACCGCCATTCGCTCGCGCCTCGACGTGCGCGAGTGGCGCGCCTCACCAATGAGAACTGGCGCGCCGCGCTCGGCGATCTGCGACGCACTGAAGATTGGTTCGAGTTCTTCCGCAACGAACTGGAAGAACGTCCGTGGCGATCGGTGCTCGACACCTGGGCCGCGCGGCTCGCGCCGGGTCTGATGGCGGCCGCGACGCACGGCGTCATTCGCACCGGCCACGCGACTCGAGCGCTGGCCCTCGAAGAGACTCTCACGCGACGGCGCGAACTCGCAGACGGACTCGCTTACTGGGCCGCCGACTACCTTCCACTTCCCGCTGAACGACGGGCGCCGGCCCGCGCGAAGCCTTCAGATGCGATCGCGCGCGTCCAGATGATCCCGCCCGCGACTCGCCGCGGCAACTTCGGTTCGTTAACCGACGCGCTCGCGCAACTCGATTCCTTTCCGCCGTTCAAGGCTACCCTCGACGCTGTAGATCCCGCCGGCGACTCATCCGCATTCCTATCCGACCTGACTGCGACTTTTGCGCGAGTCTTTCTCGCCAACGCGCATGACACTTACACGACTATCGCGTTCGTGCACGCCGTCACCGGGCCGTCCGCCTTGCGTCCACTGCTTCCGTATCTGGGCGATAAAACCACGCGCGCCGCGCTAGCATACGGGTGGCAATGCGCGGCTGCGATGTACGCGACCTTCGGCACGCGCGCAGACCTCTCACACTTCGATGAGGTCAAGGTCGGGACTCAGGAGGAACTTATCGAGCGCGCGATCGCGTGCGGAGACGAGCATGCGATCAAGTTCACCGAGGTTTGCTTACGCGAGCATGCGCTCAATCCGGAACCAACATTTCTCGCAGCCGCCAATCACGCGACGCAAATGCTGAGCGCTACTTGAGGCCGCAGTAAACCGCGAAGATAAGATTCTTGTACGCGCAATCGATGTCGCGAAAGCCCGCCTCGCGCATCCATTCCAGCTGCTCCTCGAGGGTCGCCGCGCGATCGAACTTCATCCGCTCTATCGCCGCCGCCAGGTCTCGATCGTCCACACCTAGCTCGCGCACTCGCGTGACCCATCGCTCGTGATGGAACTTATGCCGCTCCGGTGTCGCGCATCGAAACTGCTCGGCGTTGACGAATATTCCGCCCTCGTTGAGCGCGCCGTAAATTCGATTGAACAGCGATCGCTTCTGCTCATCGCTCAGGTGATGTATCGACAGCGCCGAAACCACCGCGTCGTACTTCTCCTGGATCCGATCGACGCCGTAGTCGGAGACCTCGAAGCGGAATCGCTCGCCCGCCAGCTCGAAACGCGCGCGCGCCCGCTCGAGCATCTCGTTCGAGATATCCACCATCGTGATTCGCGCATTCGGAAAGCTATACGCGATGAACGCCGCCATCAGGCCAGTGCCGGCCCCGAGATCGAGAACCTTGAGCGTGCTCTCGCGCGGAAACCGGATCAGATCGATCGCCGCCCGGTAGAAGTCGTCGAAGCCGGGCACCAGGCGACGGCGCGTGCGGTCGTAGTCCTCCGCCGCAAGATCGAACGCGTGTTGTACTGAATTCGCCATCTGAAGATTGTGCGGACGCGACGGTCGTGAATCAACCGCACGCTTGAGACGGCTATCGAAGCTGCCGCCCCGCTACTTGCCGAGCTTGGTCATTCCTTTCTTTCTGCGCTCGGCCCATCGCTTCTTCATCAGCTCCGACAGCTTCTTCCGACCTTCCTTGCTGATGCCTCCGCGCCGCTTTCTGGTCGTGGCAGCTACCTTAACCCCAGGCTTACGGCCTCTCCGCTTGCCGGTGGTAGTGGATCCCATTCCTACCAGCGCCGCGATCGCCTTGACCACTCGATCTCTTTCCTTCTTCAAGTCCGCAACAATGCTGTCGATATCCAAGTAAGTGCTCCTCTAAGTCTCCAAAGTTCTATAAGTATAATTGCTGGAGTTACTAGGAATTGCAATTCATAGAACTAGGTTGCGCATGCACAAGATAACGCTGGACTTTTCCTTGCGCCACCCTGTCCTAGGACTGGAGCTATAGCGCGGAGGCACCTTGAATCCGAATCCACAGTGGCGCGGGCCGCCGTGCCCGCGATTCGCCTGCGCGCCTCGCCGACCGCTCCGCGATTTGCTGCCTGTGCTTTCGCCGCGTTCCTGACCGATCGGTATGTAGCCGCGCCGTTTGTAAAGCCCGCGAGGCTCTAGTAATAGAAATCTCAGAGTAATCATTAAAACCCGGTCAGGAGTTCGCGCCGACGCGAAGCCAATCGAGGGACAAACCATGCAGAAGCCAATTATCTCCGCTGATTCGCATATCACCGAGCCGCCCAATACTTACATCGATCGAATCGATCACAAGTATAAGGATACGGCGCCGCACATGATTCACGACGAGAAGCTTGGCGACGTGTTCATCGTCAAGGACTTCCCGCGTCCGATCAACGTCGCGCTGGCGGCCGCCGCGGGCAAGGACGCGAGCGAGCTTCGAACTATCGGCGCGAAGTTCGACGAGATGCACAAGGGCGGATGGGATCCCAACGCGCGGATGGCCGACCAGGATCGCGACGGCGTCGCCGCCGAAGTCATCTATCCCACCGTCGGCATGATCCTCTGCAACCATCGCGACTTCGACTACAAGAAGGCGTGCTTCGACGCCTACAACTCGTGGATAAGCGAGTACTGCGGCGCGCACCCGGATCGTCTGATAGGAACCGGGCAGACTGCGATGCGCTCGGTCGAGGAAGGAATCTCCGATCTGCGCAAGATGAAAGATCTCGGGCTCAAGGGCGTCATGATGCCCGGCAACCCCGCGCTCGAGGACTACGACAGTCCTATCTACGCGCCCTTCTATGAGGCCGCGATCGATCTCGAGATGCCGCTCAGCTTCCACATCCTGACCAGCAGCAGCGACAACTTTCAGACCCGCGGTCCCAAGCTCAACAGCTTCCTGTCGATCATCCGGGGATGCCAGGACATCATCGGCACGTTCGTTCTCGGCGGAGTTTTCGAGCGCCATCCGAAGTTGAAAGTAGTATGCGTCGAAGCTGACGCCGGATGGGTCCCGCATTATATGTACCGGATGGATCATGCATACGACCGGCATCGCTATTGGCTACCGGCCGGCACGCTGAGCAAGATGCCAAGCGAGTATTTCCGCGAGAACGTTTACACGACCTTTCAGGACGACTACGTAGCGTTCCAGGTGCGCAATCTTTGCAACATCAAACGCCTGATGTGGGCCAGCGATTTCCCGCATAGCGACTCAACCTGGCCATGGTCGCAGGATGTCATCGCAAGGCACACGGTCGGGATGACCGCGGACGAAAAGAACCTGGTGCTGCACGACAACGTCGCGGAACTGTATCATCTGAGTATCTAGCGGCTATTCGACGCCCCGCGACGGATTTTGCCCGGTCGAGGCGACTAACCGATGAGGTTAGCCTCCGAACTGGCAAAGGTCCGTCATCTGTGGGTGCAGAACTACCGACCGAGAAAGCGCCCGGCGCGTCCGAGCGGAGAATTCCGCGCGTGACCGCGCTCGATCCTCCGCAAACGTCGGAAGCTGATCTGGTCGCGCGGCTCAGGGTTGGCGAAGAAGATGCGGCGCACGAATTTTTCGATCGCTACAGTGCGCGCATTCGGCGTTTTATCGCGAACTCGCTCGGCCGCGCTGCCGATGAAGCTGACGATCTCCTTCAGGAGACCTTTATCGCGCTGGCCGACGCCCTGCCTTTTTTTCGCGGCGACAGTTCGTTGTTCACCTTCGCGTGTGCGATCGCGCATCGCAAAGTCCTTTCGTTCGTCCGAATCAATGCGCGCCGCGCGCGGCTGATCCGCTCGGCTCCGATAGATGAAGATCCTAATCTGCAACCCGCGGGCGCAGATCGGGAATTCAGTCGCGCCTTAGCCGAACTCCGGCCTGAGTATCGCGAAGTCCTGTTGCTCAAGTACGTCGAGGAAGTCGGCGTCTCGGAAATCGCGCGAATAATGCGGCTAAGTGAGCATGCGGTGGAATCGCGCCTTGCCCGCGCACGAAAAGCTCTGCGCAAGAGTTTGAAGGAAAGGTAATGGACACTCAAAACATTGCGGCGAGAATTAAGTCAGCGGTCGAACCCGCTCGCGCAGTTGCCGACCATGACCTCAGGAACAAGTTCGCCACGCGCCTCAAAACAGTCGCCGCCCGACCCGACGTGGTGCCGATCGAGTTCGACGGCCGTCGCCTCGAGGTCCGCCGCGGCGGAACTCTGCTCGGCGCCGCAATGAAGAACGGCGTCAGGCTGATGCATGTCTGCGGCGCGCGAACGCTATGCGCGACCTGTCGCGTCGTAGTGGAGTCGGGCGACGACAACCTTACCCAAATGAGCGGCGCCGAGAAATTCTCACTCCGCTGGCACCTCTCGATAAGTCCAAGGACCCGCCTCGCCTGCCAAGCCCGCGTAAACGGCCCAGTAGAAGTCGAGTCGGTATTCCCGTTATGCGGAGATCTGCCAAATGGGTGAGTTCAATAATCCGGTTCCCCACCCGCTCGGGAAGAGGTTACTCTCCGTAAAATCCGGTTCCCCTTCCCACTATGGGAAGGGGTTAGGGGTTAGGTTCTTAACATCCACCACAACCTAGATGTCCACTCCGAAGAGAACTCACATGTCCTGGCCAATAAAACTTCGCGCTATGAGTTTCGCCGTCACCATGGGCGTGACGATCACGGAATCCATGCTGGGTTCCCTGCCGATCGCCCTCGCCCTGTGGTATTTCAATCTCGCAAGCACTAAGACGATCGTAGAAGTCATCGTGGCGATTGTCGCGGCGATTTCACTCTCGATATCGATCTATTCGCACGTGCGGCCGGCTGATTTTCCGCGCCGCGCGTCCGGGGAAGGCGCGCTATGAAGTCTAACTCTCACGGATTGATCGTCGCTGCTCTGTGGATCATGGCCGCACTCGACATCGTCAACGGAATCGAGATGTTCTTTTTTCCATCGGCGTGGTTCTTCAAGCTGGTGCCGGGCGTGCCGGAGACCGGGCCGTACAATATGCATCTGGTGATGGACGGTGGAACGTTTTTTCTCGCGGTCGGGGTGGGACTGGTGGCGGCCGCGCTGAATCCGCGCCGCAATGCGATTGCGGTGGTCGTGGCCGCAGTTGCGGGCGTGATGCATTCCGCGTTGCACATATACTCACATGCTGCAGGCCTGCTCTCGACTGAGCATCTTGTGACCGAGGTACTGGGTATCTACATTCCAGCGATCTTACTAATCGTGATTAGTGTGATTCTCTATAGTCAGTCGGACGAAACTCGAATCACCGCCGCGCGCGCTGCGTAGCCGGAGTTTATTCCAATGCGTATTGAGCCGCTCGAAGAAAACCAGATGAGCTGGATGTTGAAGCCCTTGACCTCGATGATGAAGCGGCGGGTCGGCAAAGTGCTCACCCCCTTCAAGGCGTGGGCGTATCGGCCCGGCATCACATTCACGATGTCGATTTTCCAGCAGTCGATTGAGAACTCGAAAGTCACCCCGCAAGCACTCAAGCGCATGGTGTGTTTGCGCGCCGCGCAGATGGTCGGTTGCGTTTTTTGAATAGACATCAACGCTGCCGGTGGCAGCAAGCTTGGGATCAGCGAGGAAAAGCTAGCGGCACTCTCGGAGTATGCGGAGAATCCGCTGTTCACGCCGGCCGAGCGCGCCGCGCTGCGCTACACAGAGGAAATGACGCTCAGCTCGGTTGACGTTCCCGACGACGTCTTCGAGGACCTCAAGCGCAATTTCAATACGGAGCAAATCGTCGATCTGACCGCGACTATCGCGCTCGAGAACATGCGCGCGCGCTTCAATCGTGCGCTGCAAATCGAGAGCGACAGCTTTTGCCGGCTGCCCGCGCATCACCCGGCACTGGCATCTGGAACTTAACCCCTAACCCCTTCCCTCGAGGGAAGCGGAACAATCGCAGTACGGCTGACCGCCAGGTCGGTTTTGGTTCTCATTTCCACATTTTCTCGGCCTGTGCGAGCCTGATAATATCCTCGACGCTGGTTTTGACGGCGCGTAACTCTCCTCCCGGCAGCGTGGTTACCCAGATCGGGAGTTGAAAGGCATTCTCACCTTGAAGCGACGGTGCGCGACAAGTCTCGTCCTGGCGATCGCATTGATTGCATTCGCTGGATGTTCGCATGGTCCCGCCGATACTTTCGGCGAGCGCGAGGCGGTGCCAATTCTCGCGGCCAAGGTCGAGCAGAAGACTGTCTCCGATACGATTCGCGCGATAGGCCGGGTCGAGGCTTTCTCGACCGTGGACGTGAAAGCGCAAATCAGCGGGCAGGTCATGCAGGTGCATTTCCGACAGGGCCAGGACGTCAAGCAGGGCGACCTGTTATTCACGATCGATCCGCGGCCGTTCGATGCCGCGCTCCGTCAGGCGCAGGCGAATCTCAACAAGGATCGCGCGCAATATCGGCAGGCCGCGGCCGACGAGCATCGCTACTCGACTCTGCTTAAAGAGCATGTCGGATCGCGCCAGCAATACGATCAGGTCGAGGCGAATGCCGCCGCGCTGTCAGCGTCGATGGAAGCCGATGAAGCTGCAGTGCAGACTGCCAAGTTGAATCTCGAGTACTGCGAAATTCGCGCCCCGCTCGACGGACGCACGGGCGACTTACTCGTACATGCCGGCAACCTGGTGAAGCCCGACGCCGACACCGCGATGGTCGTCATTAACCAGGTGCATCCGGTGTACGTCGCCTTCGCGATTCCCGAGCAGAAGCTGCCCGCCGTCCGCGAGTTCATGGCGGAGCAGAAGCTCGCCGTCCAGGTTTCGTTGCCCGAGCAGCAGGGTCCGCTCGAATCGGGCGAGTTGAGCTTCGTCGATAATAGCGTTGACGCGAAAACCGGCACGATTAATCTCAAGGGGCAGTTCACCAACGCCGACAGCCGCTTGTGGCCGGGCGAGTTCGTCAACACGACGCTGGTGCTGCACGAACATCCGGGCGCGATCCTGGTGCCTTCGCAGGCCGTGCAGACGGGGCAGCAGGGTTCGTTCGTTTTTGTCGTGGAGCCCGACATGAAGGCCGTGATCAGGCCCGTAGTCATCGGCGAAGCGATCGACAATCAGACCGTCGTCACCAGCGGACTCAAGCCGGGCGAGACGGTCGTCACCGACGGGCAGCTCCGGCTGATTCCGGGCGCGACGGTCACGATCAAAAGCGGCCTGAACGAGAGCGGCGCCGCGTCATGAATATTGCTGAAGCATTTATTCGCCGTCCCGTCATGACGACGCTGAGTTCGCTCGCGATCGTGCTGTTCGGCCTGATGGCGTACCGATATTTGCCGGTGAACGATCTGCCGAACGTCGATTTCCCGACGATCGTCGTCAGCGCAAGCTTGCCCGGCGCGAGTCCCGAGACGATGGCGTCGAGTGTCGCGACGCCGCTCGAAAAACAGTTCTCGACCATCGCCGGCCTCGACTCGATGACCTCGTCGAACATCCAGGGCGCGACCAACATCACGCTGCAATTCAATCTCACGCGCAATATCGACGCCGGCGCGCAGGACGTGCAGGCCGCGATCGCCGAGACGCAGGCCGAACTGCCGCAGGGGATGCCGAGTCCGCCGTCGTATCGCAAAGTTAATCCCGCCGATCAGCCGATTCTCTACCTCGGCTTGAGCTCGACCACGATGCCGATTTCGCAGGTCGATCAATTCGCCGAGACCTACCTCGCCGAGCGCATCTCGATGGTCTCCGGAGTCGCGCAGGTGCAGGTTTACGGATCGCAAAAGTACGCGGTGCGGATTCAGCTCGATCCCAAGGCGCTGGCGACGCGGGGCATCGGCATCGACGAAGTTTCCAGCGCAATCCAGAACGCGAACGTCGATATGCCGACCGGCACGCTCTACGGCAAGCATCAGGCGTTCACCGTCGATACGAAGGGGCAGTTGACCAACGCGGCGGCGTACCGCTCGCTGATAGTCGCGTATCAAAACGGATCGCCGGTGCGGCTCGAGGATGTCGGTCGCGTGCTCGACAGCGTGCAGAACGACAAGACCGCGGGATGGTCGAACGGCGAGCGCTCGGTGGTGCTGGCGGTGCAACGTCAGCCCGGCACCAACACGGTCGAAGTCGTCGATAACGTGATGCGCCTGATTCCCGCCTTCCGCGCCGAGGTGCCGGCCGCGCTGCATATCAACACGCTCGGCGATCATGCCGAGACGATTCGCGCGTCGGTCAACGACGTCCAGTTCACGCTGCTGCTGACGATTTTCCTGGTCGTGATGGTGATCTTCCTGTTCCTGCGCAACCTGTCCGCGACGATCATCCCGAGCCTGGCGCTGCCGATGTCGATCATCGGAACGTTCGCGGTGATGTGGGCGCTCGACTACTCGCTCGACAACCTGTCGTTGATGGCGATTACGCTGGGCGTCGGCTTCGTGGTGGATGACGCGATCGTCATGCTCGAGAACATCGTGCGTCACATGGAGATGGGCAAGGACGTGATGACCGCGTCGCTCGACGGTGCGCGGGAAATCGGCTTCACGATCCTGTCGATGACCTTCTCGCTGGCGGCGGTGTTTATCCCGGTGCTGTTCATGGGCGGGATTCTCGGGCGGCTGCTGCATGAGTTCGCAGTCACGATCGGCGCCGCGATCCTGGTGTCGGGCTTCGTGTCGCTGACGCTGACGCCGATGCTGTGCTCGCGCTTCTTGCGGCCGCCGGGCAGCGAGCGGCACGGCAAGTTTTATGCGGTCACCGAACGCTGGTTCGATCGGATGCTCGACGGTTATCAGCGCAGCCTGTCGTGGGTGATGCGTCATCGGCGCGCGACCATGTATTTTTCCGGCGGCCTGCTGCTCGCGACGATCTACATGTTCTACGCGATTCCCAAGGGCTTCCTGCCGTCCGAAGACGCCGACCAGCTGATCATCTTCACGCTCGCGGCGCAGGGGATTTCCTACGACTCGATGGTTGAGCATCAGCTCGCCGCCGCCAATTTGATCAAGGACGACCCGAGCATCCGCAGCTACTTCGTCAGCGTCGGGGAAGGCGGTCCGGGTGGCGCGACCAACTCGGGAATTATTTTTCTGCATCTGAAGCCGGCTTCAGAGCGCGCGTTGAGTGTCGATCAGTTGATCACAAAATGGCGGCCGGTGCTGAACAGCGTCCCCGGCTTGCGTGTGTTTCTACAAAACCCGCCGCCGATTCGGATCGGCGCGCAATTCACGCGCAGCATGTATCAGATGACGCTGCAGAGCCAGAATACTGCGACGCTCTACAAGTACGCGCCGATGCTCGAATCGAAACTGCGCCAGCTACCCGATCTGCGCGGCGTCAACAGCGACCTGCAAGTTGAAAATCCGCAGGTGAGCATCGACATCGATCGCGACAAGGCGCATTCGCTCGGAATTTCCGCCGGCGCGATCGAGGATGCGCTCTACAATGCGTACGGCTCGCGGCAAATCTCGACGATCTATGCGCCCAACGACGAGTACTGGGTCATCATGGAGGTCATGCCGGAGTTCCAGTCCGAACCGGGCACACTGGCATTGCTCTACGTGCGATCGTCCAGCGGCACGCTGGTCCCGCTCGACACGCTGGTGAAGTTCACGCGGTCGCTGGGACCATTGCAGGTTAACCATTCCGGACAGTTGCCGTCAGCGACGATTTCGTTCGACGTCGCGCCCGGCGTTTCGCTCGGCAAGGCGCTGGCCGAGGTCAACAAGATTGCCGCGACGACTCTGCCCGACAGCATCACGACAAATTTCCAGGGCACCGCGCAGGCCTTCGAGTCGTCGCTCTCCGGACTCGGCGTATTGCTGATGATGACGATACTCGTCATCTACTTGGTGCTGGGCGTGCTCTACGAAAGTTTCATCCATCCGATCACGATTCTCTCCGGCCTGCCGTCGGCGGGATTCGGCGCGCTGATGACGCTGTGGCTGTTCGGGATGGAACTGGACCTGTTCGCGTTCGTCGGCGTAATCATGCTGGTCGGCCTGGTCAAGAAAAACGCCATCATGATGATCGACTTCGCGCTCGACGCTCAGCGCACCGAGGGCAAATCGCCCGCCGACGCAATCTTCGAAGGCTGCATCATCCGCTTCCGTCCGATCATGATGACCACGATGGCGGCGCTGATGGGAACCTTGCCGATCGCGATCGGACTCGGCGCGGGTGGCTCGTCGCGCCGTCCGCTTGGAGTCGCTGTGGTCGGGGGCCTGTTCTTCTCGCAGTTCCTGACGCTCTACATTACCCCGGTCTTCTATACTTATATGGAAGCGTTCCTGGACCGTTACAATGCATGGCGCGAAGGCCGCGAGATTGCGCCGGCGACGCAGCCGGCGTCGAAGAAGGTCGCAGCCGCGCAAGCTCCTGAACCAGCGGACGGCCGGCTCGCCTCGTAATTTTTCCGACTGCCAGTTCTAAAAAAATACTGCTTGATTTTACCCGAATTTGACGCTTTAAGATGCTATTAGGCGTCTAAACCGAATTTTACGCCCGTCCAATCTGTACTTGCATTCGACACGCGTAATTACATCGCATATGGTGTGGCAGTCGCTTTCAATTACTAAATACACAGCGACGAAGAGGGAAGGAAGGAATCATGACTTCGCGAAAGAATTGTTTGAGTTTGATTGGTGGAGTCGCGGCATTCCTGCTCGTCCTCACTCCGAATGCATTTGCGAAACATTCGAGTACGGGCGGACAGGCTCAAGTGCCGTGCGGGGACGGAACGATCACTTATTCCCCGGTTACTCTATGGCCTCCTAACCACAAGATGAAGACGATCAACATCAGCTTCGCCGAATCAGAGGTTGCATCCGACAGCGATACCCTGTCGCTGCAGGTGACCGCCATCAGTTCCAACCAGGACACTGAGGATGCGGCCGGCCAATGCGGTCCTGAGACCGTCGCGGGTGACGACTGGAATTTCAGCAACGCCGTGGTGACGGGGGCAGCGGGCGACGACGTTGATCCAGTAACGACCTCGGTCCAGGTGGCGGCTGAGCGATGCGGTCAAATCAAGTCGGCGCGAGTGTACACGATCGACGTTACCTGCGGTGACGAGGGTGGAACCGACAGCGTGCCGCTCACCGTCACGATCGCGCACGATCACGGCAAAAAGCACTAAGCGCACACAGCGCTGCAATCAGTGATCGTGAGGCCGCGTCCATCAGGACGCGGCCTTCTTTTGTGGTCCTCTGTCGCCGGAGATTAAATCCGCTGAAGTTCTAGCTGCTCCCAATTAACCGCAGTTGCCTCCGGTGCTGCGGACCGTGGCGGTTCCGCCGTTCGGAGTGCAGGTTGGCGGACCCGAGTCGGAACCGTCGGCCTCGCCGCCACCGGTCGCGGTCGCATGCACAAAACTGCCGTCTGCTTCACAATTGGCGTTGACCGTAGAACCTCCAGTGGCCATCCCCGACGCATTGCAGTTTCCGAGCGCGGTCACATTGGCAGTGCTGCCCCCGGTCGCACTTACCGTGGCCACGCCTTTTTGGTCAGCATCGACAAATGCGTTGCTGCCGGGGTCCGAAGCGTGGGCGGTTGATTTGCCTTTGCTTTCCGACTCGGCTTCGGACATCCCTTGATTCGTCGCGAACGAACTGGACTTGCCGCCGGTGGTCACGAAGGTTTGGGCAGAGCCGCCTCCGGACGCCTTTGCCGTGGCCTTGCCGGTTCCGTCTGAACTCGCCAGACAGTTGCTGCCGTCAGAGGCCGTGCCTTTGTGGACGCCGTGGGTCGATTTGCACCTAACCCCTCCCGCGAAGGCCTGCGCCGAGAAAGCGAAAAACGCTGCGGTTACAAACCCCATCAAGACTATTCTTCTAACCATTAATCCCTCCCCAAAAGCCGCCAACTGACGGCACGCTCTTGCTCTAAACGCGTTACGCGCCGGATTATGAAGTCGCGGCGCTCCTCGCGCAAGTCAATGCCATTAAATGGAGGCAAGGGCTATGGCGTCGCCGATGAACATGAACTCCTTTGAAGGCAAGCGCATCGTGGCGCTGGTTCGCGAAGGCGATTACGCGCACGCCGGCGAGGAAGAGGCGATCGAGCGCGCGTTTCGCTCGATTCCTATCCCGAGATTGTGTCGGAGGCGGGCACGGCGGCCCGCCCCACTGGATTTCACGTCTGCGACGTGTACTCGGGCCTGCACGGCGCGATCGCACAAGGCAGAATCGGCGGAGCAATTGTCCACGCCCGCGCGGATTGATCAAGTGAGGCGGTAAAACCTCAGCGCGTTCTGCGTCAGGATGTTGTCGCGGGCGGTATTGGGCAATTTCGCAAGCGCGCGAGTGACTTCGGACACGACTCCTGGATAGGTGCAGTCGAAGTGCGGGTAGTCCGAACCCCATAGCACGTTGCGCTCGACGCCCAGATCGATCATCGCTCTCAACGTGCTCTCGTCCGGATCCATCGAGATGTAGCATCGCTCGGCGAAGTACTCACTCGGCTTGCGCTTCAGCCACGGCACGTAGGTCCCCATCTTTTCGTAGTGACTATCCATCCGATCGAGCCAGTAGCCCAGCCATCCTATTCCCGATTCGAGGAAGCCGACCATCAGTTTTGGAAATCGCGCGAGCACTCCGCCGCACACGATATCCATGCAGGCCGCCTGCTGTTCGAACGGATGACAAACCATGTGGAAGAAAAACGGGTCGCGATAGCGATCGCCACCCATCGTGGGCATCCGCGTACCGAAACTTCCGTGAACGGCGACCGGCATGTCGAGATCCTGCGCCTCGCGCCAGAATGGATCGTACGCCGCGTCGTTGAGGCGACGCCCATTGAACGGATTGGGCCTGACGAAGACCGCCTTGAAGCCAAGCTCACGCACGCGACGCATCTCGCGCACCGCGTCATCAACGTTTTGCAGCGGCATCGGCGCGACGCCGAATAGCCGTTTCGGAAAGGGCTTGCAGAAGTCGGCCAGCCAGTTGTTGTAAGCGCGACACGCCGCTGCTGCAAGCGGCGGATCGGTCAGATCGCCGTAGAGCAGCCATAAGGACGGGTAAAGGACGGCGACGTCGATCCCCTCTTCGTCCATCACCTTGATGCGCGCGTAAGGATCGTAGCCGCCGGGGAGGATGTCGTCCCAGGTGATTTTGCGCGCCCGCTCGAGATCGGAAAGTCCGCCGGGCGTCATCGACGCCGCCACTGGAAGATTCGGCCGGCTGCGATTTTCGTTGTTGATCCACAGCTCGTCATTGCCGGCGCGGTTACGCCGAATCTGGATCATGCGATCGCGAAATTCGGGTTCGGCGTAATCTTCCCAGAGTGTGCGCGGCTCAACGATATGCCCGTCGGCGTCGATTATCCGGGTCATGAGCGGACCTCCTCGCGGCGGAAAAATCAGATCGATAAGTCAGATCGATAAGTCAGATCAATGACCGGTCGGGCGGGATTGTCAAGAAACCGTGGGGCGCGGCCATTCTTCGCGCAGCACTGCGTACTGATACTCGTCGCACCACTCGCCCTTGAACCACGCGTTGTGGAGGAAGTGCCCTTCCCGTTTCATTCCGAGCCGCTCCATTAGCGCGACTGACGGCGCATTGCGGCAATCGGTGGTGGCGATGACGCGGTTGAGGGCGAGGGTACCGAAGGCGAAATCTATCACCGCTCGCGCAGCCTCGGAGGCGAGGCCGCTGTGCTGATATGCGCGCGCAAAGGTATAGCCAATTTCGGCGATTCGCGGCGTCGTGCGGAGAACCAGCAACGCGCAGTCGCCGGCCAGCACACCGCCGTCTCTGAGTTCCGCGGCGAATTGAAACCACTTACCGGGAATCCCCGGGCGATGGCGGCTTTGCTGCGCGATGAACTTCTCCGCTTCGACGCGCGAGATCGATTCCCAGGACTGATAGCGGGCGACTTCGAGATCGTTGCGATAGGCCATGAAACTCGCGAGGTCCGACTCGCGAAAGCGCCGAAGGATCAGGCGCGAGGTTTCAAGGCTGGTGAAGGTTCGTGTGTTCACAAGACGTACGCGGTTTGCGCGACAACGGATTCGAGTTCGATCAGAGCGCTTCGATCATGCGAACGGGAAACATAAGGACGGAGCCGAGGACGTTCATGAAGCCGCCGGAATCATCTGACGACGCGGCAGGTTTGGGCGCGCTGGCGGGATCGCGACCGTCGTCGGAGATCGACGCATAAGGCGGCATCGTCTGATCGACCTCCTGGGTCTGCGCGCATCCCGCGACTGAAATCGCGCAAGTAAGCATCGCGGCCGCGAGAATGGATTTGGTGATGCTCGTCACACCCGTCGTTTTTCGCTCCGGTGATGAGCGTATTGCCCCCGGATGCTGGTTTCAACGCGGCGGCGCCCAAGTCGGTAACGCCAAGGACGCATTTTGACCTTCGTAGCGTGCGGGCGTTTAGCGGTGGTATGTTATCGTGCGTCAACGTTATTGGAGACAGACAGTCCGCGGGGATTCGTAATGAAAAAAATAAGGTCAAGGTCAGTCGCATTCGTGGTGACGATGGCGGCGATCGGTCTGCTCAACGCAAGTTCGGCTATTCGAGCTGATGACAGTGTCGGCACGATCAGCCAACTCAGCGGGGCGGCGCAAATTCAACGCGGCGGCGCGACGCTGCCAGCTCAACAAGGAGCACCGCTCAAGCTTCACGATACGGTGACGACGCAGCCGGACGCGTCGGTGACGCTCGGGTTTGCCGACGGCAGCTCGGTCGCGCTCAGTGGCAGCACCAGCGTCGCGATCGAATCGAGTACGGTTGTGAACGGGCAGCCGGTGCCGAGCCGCGTGACACTAATCAGCGGCGATATTCAAACTATCGTCCCCGACAAGGAAGGGCGGCCGCACAGCATCGAAGTGAGCACTGCGAACGCGAAGGTGACCGGGCCTTCGCCGAATCAATAGCCGCAGCCGCTAATAACGCGCGCGCAACTGATTGGTGGGAAGCTTGCGCCGAAATCCCTCAAAGCGAAAGAGCGCCTCGCGCGGGCATCGAAAATCTTCGTATTTCGAGAGGAGATCAGGATGACCGGACAGTGTTTCTGCGGAAGCGTTGCCTTCGAGTTCGACGGTCCGACCACTGACATTGAGATCTGCCATTGTTCGCGATGTCAACGCGCCAACGGCTCGCCATTCGCCGCGGAATTCCGCGTGCGTGCGGAGAAGTTTCGCTGGCTCCGAGGCGCGGAACAGATCTCATACTTTGACGCACCGATCCTTCGCGAGCCTCCCGCGTATCGCAGGTCCTTCTGCAAAAACTGCGGTTCGCCAGTACCCGTTGTCTTTGCCGGAAATCCAGTCGTAGCAATACCTACCGGGCTGCTCGACGGCGACGTTCCCGCGCGCGCTGCAGATCACATCTGGATGGCAAAGAAGGCAAACTGGCTGAATCTCCGCGAGCTCGGAACGCTACCGCAATATGACGGCGATCCGAGCCCGGAATCCAGCGCCCGCCTGAACGAACCGCTCAAGCTCAAGTAGAGATTTCAGTCTCGCGACTTCGGTCGATTGCGCGCCTTCGGATCCGGTCTGTTGAACGCTCCCGGTGGATGCGCTCGTTCAATCAGCCGTTGAAGGCCGTTCAGATCTTCTGCGCCGCGGTATAGTTTCCGCGCGGTGCGGATGAGGGCTTGAGAGACTCGCTTAACAAATACCTGCTCGATCGCCACCATCTCCATTTCCTCTGCACTCTCATTGATTGCACGGCGGATAGTGCGAAGTTGGCGGACCAGGTTGGAACGATCGATTTCGAAAATTTCGCGCTGACTGATTAGCGAATCGAAGGTTTGCGGAAAAACCGCGTTTTGTCGAGCACTCCGAGATTTGGCGGACCGTAGCATCGTCGATGCCTCCCTGCCCGATAATCCTAGAGAGGCCGAGATGCTCACTAAAAGTCAAGAGCTGGAAAACTAATAGTCACCGTCCATTTTAGTTACCCGAAGAGCGCGCGCTCGCTCTACGGGCCGCTTCAGTCAAGGTTGGACCGCGGTGATCGATCGGTTCGACACCTCGGTGGTTCCGTTTCAGCTTTGCAAATGCCTTAGCCTCGTGCTCTGGACAATATCTTCTGATTGAGGCGCTGCCATTCGAGTATGAAATCACCGCAACCGCTTTTGCGACTTTATTACAGGAGAGAATTTGACAAGGTTCGTCGAAATCACCCCTCATCCTTGCAGGATGCCAGAGGTCGATTTTAGGCCAGTGATTCATCGCACCGTGGCGGCATCATCTTTGATTCGGCGACATCGAAGCGAATCCTGTGCGCACTGCTCCTGCGCCGCTATTTCTGGAAGCTCCCCGCGACAGCCTGTGAGTCTAATGCGTTGCCAGGTTTGAGATAAGCGCCCCAATCGGCCTGGATCAGCGTCGTACCCGGCGCCGCACACGCAAAACGGCGTTGAAAACCGGCTGTCGTAGCCGATAGTCCCTAAGTGTCATGCAGACCGTCAATAGCGACGATGATCAATTCAGCGGGGGCGATCAATTCGGCGGCTTCGGTCGGTTGCGCGGTTTCGGCTTTCGCTTAGGTCGTATCGGCGCTGCGGGTGGATGAGCTCGCTCAATCATCCGATTAAGGCCGTACAAGTCTTCCGCGAGGCGGTACAACTTCCGGGCGGTGCGCGTCAGGGTTTGGGAGACTGGCTTAACAAACACCCTCTCGATCGCCACCATCTCCATTTCCTCGGCAGTCTCATTGATTGTCCGTCGGATGGAGCGAAGTTGAAGGACCAGATTGGAGCGGTCGATCTCGAAAATCTTGGCGTGATCTCCTTTTAAGAGCTGAGTTACGGTTTTTTGGGGAGTTGTGCGTCGTTCACCAGTCGATTTAACCATCGACGAGAAAGCAGAGGGCGTGCCACCCACGTTGCAAAGAAAATCACACGCAAATCAAACGGATTATGAGGATGCTCGATCGTGCGGTACAACGAAGTTCCGTTGCAATTTGAGCTTGCAACGACATTTCGTTGCGGGAGTCGTCTACGCAAATGAAGCAGCAGGCCGCGATCCACTCAGCGATTCCAACGGAGATTCCAGCAAAACACCGACCCGACTGCGGACATACTAATGCGGTCGCAAACTTGCTCCGAAAGTCGGACTATGAAGCGAGCGTCATTTAACTGGATGTCATACATGAGCTCCAGTCTGTTTAGCGTACCAACCCTGGAACAGCAGATTGAATCGCTGCAAGCGGGCGATCACGTGTGCGCGATCACGTCCGGCGCGACTGCTCGTTCCGTCGCGATTCCGTTTGTGCGACGCTGCCTCGCCCGAAAAGAGGTGTGCTTTTACATCGCCGGTGAACGGCCAGTCGAGGAGGTGGTTGGCGAACTGACTCAAGCGGGAATCAACGTCGAGCAGGCTCGTGAACGGGGCGCTTTGACGCTGTTCAGCGGTCGCGAATTTATGCCGCTGGAGGAGTTCGATGGGGCCGCCTTCCTCGCGTTGGTCAAGGCCAGAGTGCAGCAGGCTCGGGCGGCCGGGTTTAGCGGCGCCGCTTTTTTAGTTGAAATGACGTGGGGCCTGGAACTCGAGGTTGCGCTCGACGAACTGATGGAATGCGAGGCGCGCCTGAATACCGACTTCTTCCCACAGGAGCGAGCCATCGCCATTTGCATTTACGAGCGACAACGATTTTCTGCAGAGCACTTGCAAGCCGCGCTCCGCAGCCATCCTTGGGCTATCGTCGAGGACAAGCTTCTTTCCAATCCCTATTACGAACCGCCTAAGTTGATTGCGCAGCCATCGGAAGCGGCCAGAATAGACTGGATGATCACCCAGCTCGCTCGTTGGGCTGAAGACCGCGAGGCGCTTCGCCAAAGCCATGACCGTTTGCGCGCGCTTATCGAAAACGCGACGGATGGTATCACGGTGGTGGACGCTGACGGACTGATTGTGTACGAAGGGCCGTCGTCCGGACGGCTGGGTTACACTCCCGAAGAGATGGAGGGACGCAACGCGGCGGACTTTATGAGCCCGGAAGATACTGCTCCGATGCTGGATAGAATCCGGCGCGCGATCGAAAATCCGGATGAAGTTCAGACTATCCGCGCGCGGGCCCGACGGCCTGACGGTTCGTTGGTTGACGTGGAGGCAGTGGGCAGGCGACTGCAGGACCCGTTCGATCCGCCGTATGTCGTTTTCAATTGGCGGGATATCAGCGAACGGGTTCAATACTACGATCGGTTGCGGGAGCGCCTGGAGTCAGAGAACGAGTATCTGCAGGAAGAGGTCCGACTGGCTTCCGGCAACGGCAAAATCCTCGGCAGAAGTGCCGGAGTGCATCGCATGCTCGAGCAGATCGAGATGGTCGCTCCGACCGATGCGTCGGTACTTGTCCTTGGCGAGACCGGAGTCGGCAAGGAGCTGGTGGCGCGCGCTATTCACCAAAGGAGCCTGCGACGTGACCGGCCACTGGTTAAGATCAACTGCACCGCGATCCCGCGGGAACTGTTCGAGAGCGAGCTTTTCGGCCATATCAAGGGTGCGTTCAGTGGAGCGTTGCGAGATCGAATAGGCCGTTTCCAACTTGCGGACGGCGGCACTCTTTTTCTCGATGAAATAGGCGAGCTGCCGCTGGCGATGCAGCCCAAGCTGCTGCGGGTACTGCAGGACGGCGAGTTTGAGCCGGTCGGCAATGACACGACGCGGCGGGTAAACGTCCGCATTATTGCGGCGACTAATCGCGACCTCAAAAGTCTGGTTCGCGCGGGAAGGTTCCGCGAAGATCTCTACTACCGGCTCAGCGTTTTTCCGATCGAGGTACCGCCGCTGCGCGATCGGAAGGACGACATCCCGGTACTCGCCAGGCATTTCCTGGAGATAGCCTGCAAGCGGTTCAGCCGCTCCGGTTTGCATCTAACCGCGAGCCAGCTCCGGCAATTGCAGAATTACGATTGGCCCGGAAACGTCCGTGAGCTGCAGAACGTGATCGAGCGCGCGGTGATCGCCTCGGGCCTGGGATCGCTCAGGCTGGATATTCCAGCGGCGGAATCAAGATCGTCCGCGCCGGTGATCACTCGCTCCAAATCACGTGAAGTGTCTGAAGTGATCCCGGACAAAGAGATGAGCCGCCGCATGCGGGACAACATGGTCGCCGCGTTGAAACGTAGCGGCGGTAGAATTTATGGACCCGGCGGGGCAGCGGAACTGCTCGGAATCAAACCCAGCACTCTTACCACGCGCATCAAGAAGCTCGGCCTGAAGTAGGCAGTCCAACAACTGCTCGCGATGGCCTCGAACGCGATCGCATGCTCTACTCTGTTCATTCCTGGAGGCGTGCAATCGCATGGACGTTACGAAAATCCCGCCCGGCCGCAATCCGCCCGACGAGATCAATGTGTTGGTGGAAATTCCGCAGGGCGGCGTGCCGGTGAAGTACGAGCTGGACAAAGCCTCGGGCGCTCTGTTCGTGAATCGCTTTCTGCATACCGCGATGTACTATCCCGCCAACTACGGATTCATCCCGAACACGCTGTCCGAAGACGGTGACCCGTGCGACGTGCTCGCGCTGTCACAGGTACCAGTCGCACCCGGCGCGGTCATCAGATGCCGTCCGGTGGGCGCGCTGTTGATGGAAGACGAGAATGGCATCGACGAGAAAATCCTCGCCGTGCCGGTTGATGAGCTGAATCCCTACTTCGACGGAATCGGGAACTACACCGACCTCCCGCAGATCATGCTCGATCAGATCGATCACTTCTTCCGCCATTATAAAGACCTCGAGAAGGGCAAGTGGGTAAAAGTCGGCGGATGGGTCGATCGCGAAGCGGCCGCCAAGCTCATCCTCGACGCGATCGCGCGCGTGCGTGCGAAATAAATCCGACCGCATGCGCGGGTCGCACATGCGGGCAGCAGTGGCATTGGAACGAATTTACTACTGCGGAGCGGCCTCGCCCGGCGATTGCGCCAGCGGCACCAACTGCGCGATGTCGCATTGGATCAGCGCCTGGATCTTGTTGTCGATCTGGTAGAAGCGCGTCACCTTGACCTGCGGGATGACGGCGCGAAACTGCGGGACGAATTCCTTTTGCACGTCAAGCCGCGCCTGCTGAATCTCCATCACCTGGTCCAGCTTTTTCTTTGCGTCGGCGTCGGTGAGGCTATCGTACTTGGCCGCAAAATCCTTGAGTTCTTTGACGTGGCGGTCTTCGACGCTGTCCATTCTCTTTTCGTACGCGTCGTAAACCGGCCAGAACTTTGACGCTTCATCTGGCGTGAGATTCATATTGGCGCCGACCGTCGCTTTGCGCTGCGCGCGCGCGGCCGCGATGTCGAGTTGCTTCTGCGAATTCTGCGCCGAGGCGGACCCACTTAGACCAAAGGTGAATACGACCAGCGAAGCGGCGGTGAAACTTACGAGGACAGTCTTAAGGCTCATCAATGAGTTCTCCTGGGTTATGGCTACAGCGAAGACCGCAGGATGGTGCGGCATTAGGAGTTCATAGTCAAGGGATTGCTACGCGGCGCTGGGAGCCAGCGTGCTGTATTGCAATTGGTCTAGCAAAATGCGAGTTTGCAATTCGACTGGGTAACCTGCGAGAGCACTTCTCCACGGGTCCGGCCAACCGGAACGGAAACCCTCACAAATGGCACGGAGGCAAACGATGAATTCGAAAGCACGAGGAATAGTAATGGCACTGGGATTGGCGGTGGCCTTGGCGGCGAGCGCACCATCGGCACGGGCCCAGGGCGCAGCACCGGCGCCGGCGCCGGCCGCATCAGGCGGAGGAGCCGCAGTTCGAGCCGGGTATCTGACCTGTCACGTAGCGGCTGGATGGGGATTTATTTTCGGCTCATCGCGCAAACTTCAGTGCGCTTACGCGCTGCAGCCGGGATACACCGAGTATTACACTGGCTCGATCACGAAGTTCGGCGCTGATATCGGATACCTGCAGTCGGGGGTAATCTTGTGGGCCGTGCTTGCCCCAACCACCAACCTCGGCCAGGGCGCACTCGCGGGTCATTACGGTGGCGCGACCGCCAGCGCAGCAGTAGGAGTCGGCGCGGGCGCGAACGTTCTGGTCGGAGGGTTCAACAGCTCGATTGCGTTACAGCCGGTATCTATCGAAGGACAGAACGGTTTGAACGTCGCCGCAGGTGTAGTCGAGATGACTTTGAAGTTCAACAAGGAAAAGCCTGCGAAGAGCACTCCGTAAGCTAAATTTCCGTTTAGTTCGTGTAACAGCGGAGGCGGTCGAGATGACCGCCTCCGTTTTCTTTTGTACATGTTCCCGCCGATTTTGTAGGAATTCCAATTTCCGCTGCTGCCTGTATTTCGTACGAGGTTCAGACCAACATCGCCCAGAAAGTCCTCTAGTTTAGAGGTCTCTTACCAGTCCGCTTTGGCACTGTTGATGCTTCTTTTTCCGGTAGGAGAAAGTGCTATGAAATTAAAAGCAAAACTGATTACTAGCGTTTTGGCGGGGGCGATGCTCGCACTTCCGGTGTTGAGTGCGCCGTCGTTTGCCGAACCATCCAGCAGTGTAAATCCAAACTACGTGCAGCGCGTCGACTGGTGGCACCATAACTACGATGACGGCTACGCGTACCGCAATCGCGGCTATTACGGAAATGGCTACTACGGAAATCGTTACGGAAATCGCTACTACGGAAATCGTTACGGAAATCCGTATGCTTACGGATATGGCTATCGCGGTCGTGGTGCTTGCGCAAATGCTTCACGGCTCCGGGCGCAGGCGTGGAGAGATAACCGCACTGGCCATCCGTCGGCCGCTTGGGACGTAGCTCAGCAAGCCCGATGGGCGCGAGCTCACTGCTACTAACAGCTGAGTGGTTCTTTCGTTCCGCAGTCCGAGCGCCTCGTTAATCGCGAGGCGCTCGCGTTCTTAGATCTTTGCCTTCGGATTTTTCGCGCGAATCCAGCCAACGAACTTGTCTGATACGGCCATAGTTGAAAGCCGGCCTTGCCGCACCAGCGCCAGGTCATCAAACTTTCCTGACTGTTTGATCTCCGCCAGCGAGACGGGCGAATCCAGCCTTCCAGCGAATTCCAAATCAACGACTGCCGACTTGGGATTTTTGGGATCGTCCCGCCCTGCCGATTTCACCACGGCCCAGCCGACCACGCTCGACACGCCACCGCTATGATAGATGAAGACGATGTCGCCCGGCTTCATCTCGCGGATCGCGCGGACCGCCTGAGGATTGGTCACGCCGTCCCAAGTGGTGCGTCGGTCGCGTTCGAGATCGTCGATCGAGTAGGTCCCCGGTTCAGTCTTGGCAAGAAAGTAATTCATGGGCGCGTCCTCTTTAGCAGTGATGCGTCGTAAAATGTAACATGGCGCAAGCAATCACTCATGCCTGAACTACCTGACGTCAGCGTATATGTGGAGGCGATCCAAACGCGCATCGATGGGCACAAGCTCGTCAGAACGATCGTCAAATCTCCGTTTCTGCTGCGCTCCACCACTCCGCCGATCACTGCGACTGCCGGCAAGAAGGTTCGCGAAGTTCGGCGGCTAGGCAAGCAGATCGCGATCGGCGTCGAGGGCGACTTATGGCTGGTGATACATCTCATGATCGCAGGCCGCCTGCATTGGAAAACTTCCCCACCCAAACTCGGCAGCAGGAATATTCTGGTCGCGTTCGAGTTCGACAACGGCTGGCTGTGGCTGACCGAAGCGGGAACGCAGCGGCGCGCAGCGCTTCGCGTGGTCGAGGGCGAAGCGGGCCTTCATTCATTGAGTGCCGGCGGTATCGAACCGCTCGAAGCAAGCCTCGAGGCTTTCGCTGCGGCGCTGCGAGCATCCAATCACACGCTGAAGCGATCGCTCACCGACCCCCATATTTTCAGCGGCATCGGCAACGCGTACTCCGACGAGATTCTGCATCGCGCCCAGCTATCTCCGATCGCGATGTCGCAGAAGTTGGCCGATGATGAAATCGAGCGGCTTTACGAAGGCACTCGCGCGACGCTGATCGAATGGACGGACCGGCTCCGCGCCGAGTCGCGCGGTGAATTTCCTGAAAAGGTGACCGCGTTTCGTCCCGAAATGGCGGTGCACGGCCGCTATCGCCAGCCGTGTCCTCGATGCGGTTCCAGGATCCAACGCATTCGCTACGCGAGCAATGAGACTAACTATTGTGCGACCTGCCAGACTGGCGGACGTCTGCTCGCGGACCGCGCTCTCTCGCGACTGATGCACGAGGACTGGCCGCGCACGCTGGAAGAACTCGAAGCGCTTAGAGCGCGATGAGGTTGGGCTAGGCTGCGCGCCCCGCTTTCTCGCGCGTGCGATCGCCGGCGTATTCGTTGCGCAGCCTGCCCGCTAATTCCAACGCGATTCTTCGCCAGAGTTGGGGAAAGCGATCGGCGAGCGCCGAAAAATCATATTCTGCGATCCGCGCGACGATCGAGTCCGAAGTCGCGGTGACCGTCGCTGAGCGAGGCGTGAGCGGGTCGACCACGGACATTTCGCCGACGTGCTGGCCGGCTTTCACGCCCGCGACGACGTTTCCGTCAAGCGAGATCGAAAATGCGCCCTCCAGAATCAGAAAAAGATCGGTGTCGGAGGCGCCTTGTTGAATCAGATTTGCGCCAGCAGGGACCGCCTCGAGCTTCAACTGTCGCGCAACCGCGATTGCCAGGTTCTGCTCGCAAATCAGCGGCTGCAGGGTCAAGGCCTTAATCAGCTGGAGCCGACCCTCCGATCCTTCGAATTGCTTCAGCGACGATTTTCCCATGTCCTTTCGTCCCACAAAATCCCAATGTTCCTTCGTTTGGGCTAACATAAGTGGCTGAACCTTCTTTAAGCACTGCCTAAATCGTCATTCATCTTCGTGCTGCTTCATATGGTATTATGAGCGCATTCGCCACGCCCATGCAAATGGCGCAAATTCCGGTTTTCAGCCCATCAGGAGCGCACTATTTCGGACAGGAACCAGGTTCGGCGCTCGGTTTCGTCGATCCAGTTCTCGATCAGGCTCGCGGTGGCGACGTCGTCGTGCTCATCACAGACCTTGTGAGTGGAGCGCAGTTCGCGGGTGAGCGTTTTATTGTCGTCGCGAAGCTCGGCCAGCATGTCGAGCGGCGGGACGAATTCCGCGTTGTTGTCCCTCAAACGTTGATGCTCCGCGATATCGCGGATGGAGTGGATGGTAGTGCCGCCGATCTTGCGCGCCCGCTCGGCAATATCGTCGGTCATGGCGAAGATCTGCTGCGCCTGTTCGTCCAGCAGCAGGTGGTAGTCGCGGAAGTGTTTCCCGCTCATGTGCCAGTGGAAGTTTTTGGTCTTGAGGTAGAGGGTGAATACGTCGGCCAGGAGTTTCCGCAACGCGCCGGATATTTCGACCACTGCGTCACCGCTGAGATCGGTTGGAGTTTCCCAAAGCGTTTTTGCTCGAGTTGCGGAATTGCTTTTCATGTTTCTGTCCTCCGTCGGTTATCTCATGAGTTCTGGAACGGTGAGTTCTGAATCTGATCATAGAAGTTGCTGCGTTTGTAGTTGCGAATGAAATGCGAGCAAATATCCTCGTTGCAGGTACCCTCGGCCGTCTGGGTCTTATGCTCGAAACCACCGAGGAAACTCTTTGCAATATCCTGTTTGAAGTTGATGCGAGGGTATTGATCAACGATCTTGTTTCTCAAATCTTCCGGGAAGTTTTCGTAGCCGATACTCAGCACATCGAGTCCGACACCGTTGTATAGAAGCTCCACCTCGAGTGGCTTGTAGGCTGCGATGCCCGGAGTAGTGTGTAGAGAGATCGCGTCCCAGGCCACTTGAATCCGGGAAGGCGGAACGTCGTGGTGCTCAAGGAATTGGCGAACGGCGTTGGCGCCGTCTACCTCAAACCGGTCATCGTCGGTGCTGAACTTCTTCAGCAGACCGAAATCATGAAACGCCGCGCAGATGAACAGGAGTTCTGCATCGAACTGCTTTCCTGTCTGCCGCCCTAGCTCATTGGCCCAGAAGAAGACGCGATGAGAATGATTGAAGAGTAGAGGCGTGCTGAACTCATGGAGGAGCCCGGTTGCTTCCCGGGTCAATTGAGTGTCTGGAACTCCGGGTTGTACCTTCTGGAACCTTGATGCCGGCGTGGGAACCGGCAAAATGATCTTCGGCCGCCGGAAAGCAGGTCGCGCGTCCGCTGTCTGTGAGGAGGACGAGAGGACCGAATCGCCGTTTCGAATGGTCGAATTGATAACGCTCATCGTAGCCATCTCCTTTTGACTGGAATGCTCAGCGCTGCGGCCGGCGCTTGGCCACCGCTCTCGAAACTTGCTCGCCATAATTCGGGTCGGCCTTACGGAAGTTTGCGACCGATCGTTCGATGATGTCTTCGCGGCTGACTTGCGCGAGGCTGCCCGCGATGTTCGCGATCAATCGTTGCCTCTCCTCGTCGGTCATCAGGCGGTAGAGGTCGCCGGCCTGAACGAAGTCGTTGTCATCAGGATGATGCACGGGCGCATGATTTCCGGTGAGGCCGCTGACTTCGATCGGCGCAAATGGCGGCGCGCCGGTCTGTTTGGGACCGTTGAAGCTGTTGGGCTCGTAGTTCTTCGCGCGCCCATGGTTGCTGTCGAAGCGCATCGCTCCGTCGCGGCTGTAGTTATCGACTTCGGCGGCATGGGGACGATTGACCGGCAAGTGGGTGTGATTGGCGCCGAGGCGGTAACGATGCGTATCGCCGTAGCTGAACAGGCGGCCTTGCAACATCTTGTCGGGGGAGGGACCGATGCCCGGCACGAAGTGCGCCGGATTGAAGGCCGCCTGTTCAACTTCGGCGAAATAATTTTCGGGATTGCGATTCAACACGATTCTGCCGACCGTCATCAGCGGGTAGTCGCGATGCGGCCAGACCTTGGTCACATCGAATGGATTGAAGCGGTAGTTAGCCGCGTCGGCTGCAGGCATGATCTGCATTTTGAGCGTCCACGACGGATACTCTGCGCGATCGATCGCGCGCAGCAGATCGCGCTGATGGTAGTCCGCGTCGTGGCCGGCGATACCAGCGGCCTCGTCGGCGATCAGATTCCTGACGCCCTGGTCGGTCTTGAAATGATACTTCACCCAAAAGACTTCGCCGCGTGCGTTGACCCATTGGAAAGTGTGCGATCCGAAACCGTCCATGGTGCGAAAGCTGGCCGGGATGCCGCGATCGCTGAACAAAATCGTGAACTGATGCGTGGCCTCGGGACTCAGCGAGAAAAAATCCCAGATGTTGTCGGGCTCCTGGATGTTGGTGTACGGGTCGCGCTTCTGCGAGTGGATGAAGTCGGGGAATTTCAGCGGATCGCGAATAAAGAAGACCGGCGTATTGTTGCCGACCAGGTCGTAGTTGCCGTCCTCAGTGTAGAACTTGATCGCAAATCCGCGCGGGTCGCGAACGGTGTCGGCCGAGCCTCGCTCGCCGGCGACGGTCGAGAAGCGGATGAAAATCTCGGTTCGCTTGCCGACTGGCGCGAGAAATCTGGCCCTGGTCCACTGGGTCACGTTGGCCAGCACCTCGAAATATCCGTATGCGCCCGAACCCTTGGCGTGCACGACGCGCTCTGGAATCCGCTCGCGATCGAAATGCGCGAGCTTCTCGATCAGATGATGGTCCTCGACCAGGACTGGTCCGGCCGGGCCGGCGGTGCGTGAATTCTGATTGTCGGTGACCGGAGAACCACTATCGGTAGTGAGAATCTTCCTGGATTCCATGTTTTTCCCCACGTGATTAACGAATCACTCACAAGGCGTGAGAATTCACCGCACAAAGCGAGGAAGACGGCGGAAATTCAGATACTAATCGAACTCCGCCGCCCTCCTGCCCAGCAAATCACCAAACCGCGACCGGCTGCAGTGCTTGATCGACCTGGTTCTGCGAGACCTGCTCGCCATCCTTCATGCGTTGAACGAGCTGATCGATTTGGTAGCTCTTCTGGCCGAAGGCTACGTTGTTCTTGTTTCCGGTGCGGGCTTCGCGCTGTGCCGCCTCGGAAGCATTCTCCAGATCGGCAATCGTCTGGGGATTCGGCTGAGCGGTGGCATAGCTTCTCGAAACTCCGACGGACCCGGCCAGAACCGGCGTGGTTAGCGTCAACGCGAGCGTTGCAGCTACGAACATGGTTGAAAGTGTTTTCATTGGACTAGACCTCCTGTTTCAGTAACGACCGCTTGTGGGAGCATTTTGTTCCCGGCTCTTTCTGTCGGCCGTCTGCTAACAAGGCGTGAAAAGTTACCGCACAATCGGGAGTGGGCATCAGATCGCGCAGGTGGTACGATTTTTCCAAGGCCTTGGTACGCCAGACGGTGGACCGAAACGGCCTAGAGAATTCACATGACAGTTCAGACGCGGAGTGCGCGCTCCGGCTTGGCCAATATCAACGACCCGGCGCAGCGCATCGGTACTGCACAGAAAGGAATCTTCCGCAAAGAGGGCGAGTACTGGACCGTCGGCTACGGCGGGAAATCCTTCCGCCTGAAGGACACCAAGGGACTCGGCTATCTCGCCCATCTGCTGCGGCATCCCGCGGCCGAATTCCACGTGCTCGATCTGGTAGGCGGAATTGCGGGCCAGCATGACGAGGACGAGACGATCGGATCGGCGCAGAGCTTGCCGCGCGGAGAGGACGATCTCGAAAAGGCCGGCATCCATCTCGGCAGCCTGGGTGACGCGGGGGAGATGCTTGACGATCAGGCGAAGGTCGCGTACCGGCGCCGGCTGTCCGAGTTGCACGAAGAACTGGATGAGGCCAAACAAACTGGAAACGTCGAGCGCGCCGAGAATGCCGAGCAGGAGATTGAGGCGCTGACGAGAGAACTGTCGCGTGCGGTCGGGCTCGGCGGACGAAATCGGCGTGCGGCGTCAGCTTCGGAGCGCGCGCGGCAGAGCGTCACCAAGACGATCAAGGCGGTGCTCGACCGAATCGCGCAGAGCGAAGGGGCGCTGGGCGACGTGCTATCGCGATGTATCAAGACCGGCACTTTCTGCTCCTACTCACCTGATCCCGAAGTGCCGATCGCGTGGGAATTCGGTGAAACGAGTGTCGTGCAAGACTTGCCGCCGACTTCGGATGCCGGTCCCGCACCGGCGCGGATCGATCGTCCCCCGACCTCGCCGGTACTGGAAGTCTCGCCTTTCTCGCTCGCGTTGCGAACCGCTTTTGTGGGACGGGAAGCTGAACGTAGCGCGATTCGTGCGGCGCTCGATCGCGCGCTCGGCGGTCACGGCTCGCTGGTGATGCTTGGCGGCGGAGCGGGCGTGGGCAAGAGCCGGCTGGCGATGGAGATGGCGGAGTACGCGTCGCGCGTGGGCTTCAGGTGCATGGTTGGGCACTGCTACGAAAGAGACGAGCCGTTTCCCTATCTGCCGTTTGTCGAGATTATCGAAAGTGCTCTGGCCCAGGCGCCGAGCCTCGAGGATTTTCGCCGACGGATGGGTGACAGCGCGCCTGAACTGGCGCAGATCGTTCCGAGCCTGCGGCGAGTTTTTCCGGATATTCCGCCGCCATTGGATCTGCCGCCGGCGCAGAAGCGCCGTTATCTTTTTCAAAGTATATCAGAGGGATTGGCGCGCGCGTCCCGCACCCGTTCGTACGTGTACATAGTCGAGGACCTGCACTGGGCCGACGAATCGACGCTGGGCCTGTTGATTCATCTTGCTAACCGCATCGCCCAGCTCCCGATAGTAATGATCGGCACCTATCGCGACGGATACTCGACGCACAATTCGGCTTTGATCAGGACCCTGGAAGAGCTGATTCGGATGGGCACCCGGCCGCTGAAGCTTAACGGTCTGTCGAAGGAATCGATCGCGCAGATGTTGAATTCTCTGAGCAAAGGGCGAGCTCCCGAAAGCCTGGTGAGCCTCATCTTCGAGGAGAGTCAGGGGTATCCATTTTTCGTGGAGGAAGTGTACCGGCACCTGGTCGAAGAGGGAAAAGTTTTCGACGCGGCGGGCCAGTTCCGCACCGACATCGAGATCGACGAGATCGACGTTCCGGAAAACGTGCGCTTGATCATCGGGCGCCGTCTCGAGCGCTTCGACGAAAATGAAAAGCGCGTGCTGGCGGCCGCAGCGATGATCGGACGCAACTTCAGCTTCCGCCTGCTGACCGAGGCCAGCCAAGTTGACGTTGACGAACTCTTCAGCGTCATCGAGAAGGCGCAGCAGATGGGAATAATCGTTGCGAGCGCCGAGGGGCCCGAGAAACCGTTTGCCTTCGCCCACGAGCTCATGCGACAGACGCTGCTGGCCGGCTTGTCGGCGCCGCGCAAACAACAGATGCACGTCGGAGTCGCCGACGCGATCGAGCGGCTCTATCCGCGTTTCGTTAACGAGCGCGCGGGGGAGATAACTGACCATCTGCTGAAGGCGGGATCGTTCGCGGACAGCCGGAAACTAGTCCGTTACCTGATCCTTGCCGCCAAGAGCGCACTTGAGGGTGCGGCCTTCGAGGAGGCGCGGCGTAGCTTTCGGTCAGCTCTGTCGTATCAAGGCGCGCTTGACCAGAGAGAAAAAGCTGAGTTGTTGGCGAGCCTCGCGACAGCCGAGCTAAGTCTTGAGCATTGGGACGCGTCGGTCACGAATCTGCGCGAGGTGCTCGAAATTTACACCAGTCTTGGCGACCGCGAGAGGATAGGCCGCAGCTTTGCAGAGTTGGCCGATGCCTTTATCTGGGTTGGCCGCTTCCAGGAAGCAACCGAGACTGCGGTTCGCGGGCTCGATTACCTGGGGCAGGACGTGAGTGCCAACCGGTTACGCCTTCTCGCTGCTCTCGGGCAGTCCTACGCGGCGTCGGCAGGCCGCGAACAGGCTTGTGTGGCGCTGCGAGAAGCTCTTGAGATTGCATCAGAGCTAAAAGATCCGAAGCTCGAGGCCAGGGTGCTAGGCGCTCGGTCGATAGTAAATATGCATTACTTTCGATTGAAGGAATCCGCCGCCGATGGACTTCTTAGCGAACAACTGGTTGGAGCGGAAGCGCCTCCGTGGCAGCGCGCCACACAACTGCGAGTTCTACACCAGGCATTGTTAACACTTGGACGCCTGGACGAGGCTGTCAAAATAGCGGACGTGCTTGAGCCACTCGCAACCAAGATAGGGCAAGGCTATTCCATCGCGCTTTGCCTGAGCACCAGGACCTGGCTCGAATTCGTCAGAGACCTTAACCTGGCCAAACTGGAAGCCGGCTTCCGGGAGGTGTCTAAGTCCGATGCAAAGGCGAGGTTTCCCTTCTGGTCCGTACTCTCCGAGGTACAACTAAGTGCAATGGATTTTGTTCGCGGCGACTGGGCGGGCGCGCTATCGCATGCTCATACCGCCGTGAGTATCGACCCGCAAATGAGCTCAATCCAGGGATTCGGGGAGGGAGCTCTTTTTCGACAGATGGCGTACTCCGGCGATCGCAAAGGCGCGTTGGCACTGCTTGAAGAGCATCGTGGGTGGCTACCTGTCGGCGGCCGGGAAAACATCAGAGGGTCGTGGTGGATGCTAACTCTAGTTATCGAAGGCCTTTTCATGCTTGGCGAGCAAGCACAAGTGGGACAACTTTACCCACTTGCTCGCGAGTTGATCGACACAGGAGCCGTGGTAGTTTGGCCGATCCCACGTTACACACAGACAATCGCGGCCCTCGCCGCGGCTGGGGAACATCAATGGGAAGCCGCCGAAGATCATTTTCGGGTCGCGAGGCGTCAAGCCGATTTCTTTCCCGATACTCCAGAGCAAGCTGAGATAAGCCGCTTCCACGCGATGATGCTTAGGGACCGCGATGACCCAGGAGATCGCAAAAAAGCGCAAACGCTACTGAGTGAGGCGCTGGGGATCTATACACAAATCGGAATGCCTCGCCATATCGAGATGGTCAAAACTATTTTCGATCAACTGGCTGCTCCGCAGAAGTCCTAAGCCGCTATTCTTATACATAGGTGTCGATCATCCGGGCGCTGCACTTAGCGATGTCCGCCGCCGCCTCCGTGACCGCCGCCAAAGCCTCCATGCCCACCACCGAAACCTCCTACGTGACCTCCACCAAAGTGAGCCTCGCCTGTTGCACCGTGATAGAAGGTATCGTGGTGCCCGTAGTTATGATGGTCCTCCCAATCATGGTGATATGCGAAATTCGGGTTGTAGCCTCTACCCCACCATCCATAGGAGTAAGGGGCGTATCCATAGCCCGGATAACCATAGTAGTCATAGCCGGGTTCGCCGCATCCACTCACCAGGCATAGGAGTCCGAGTAGCAGTGATATTTGCAGCAAGCGTCGCATGAGAGGTTCTCCTCGATCGAACTGTTGATCAACTACGGAGCTCCCCAGGCGGGCTTGCCGTCTCCATGGTAAAAGGCCAGGCCGGGAGTGTTAGCCGCAGGCACGTCAAGACTGGTGCGCAGCTTGCCGCTGTCATCGTACAGTCCCATGCCTGGCGTACCTTTAGGACCTAGGGCAAAGGTCGCACGCAATTTGCCCTGCTGATCGTAAAAATCCATACCCGGAGTCCCGTTCTCCGCGATATCCAATGTGATCCGCGTCTGGCCTTTGACGTCGGTGAGATTCAATCCCACTGAGCCTTCCGGCGTGATACCCATCGCACCTCGCACCTTGCCGTCACTGTCGCGGAGCACGAACTGCTCGGCCTCGAGGCTTTGCGGTTGCCGCGTTGTGGTCTGGCCCATCAGGAGCATCGCACCGGTCATCAGCAGTAGCGCCCCGGTAATCGAACCCAGTCGCCGGTTAGTACGTTGAAGGTCGGCCTGCCTGCTCTCGAGGCACTTAAGGCGTCGCGTCAGCTCTGCTTGAGATTGTTCCATGTTCACCGTCCTGGAATTAGTGACTCAGTTCTCGCTAAAGACCTGGCCGAGTGACTGCGAGCCAGACGGGACTCTGACCCTGATTGGTGGCAGCGCTACGAGACGGCGGCGCCATGAATTCCGGGCCTACCGGATCGGTGACAGTCTCGCGGACGATCCGATCGATCTCATCAAGCGCGCCGTGGTCGAGCGTCCATCCCATCACGTCGCGAACCGGATCGAGCTGAGTCGGCTCTCGTGCGCCCCATAGCGCGCTCGTCACGCCCGGCTGATCGAGCACCCATCTGAGCGCCAGGTGTATGACTCGTTTGCCATAGTTTTTCTGAGCGAACTCGTCCAGCAGCCTGACGGCCTCAAGGTACTGCGCGAATCGCGGCTGCTGAAATTTTGGATCCGTTCGCCGCAGGTCGTCGCCTTCGAATTTGGTGTCGGGAGTCATCCGGCCGCTGAGCAATCCGCGGCAGATAGCGCCGTAAGCCAGCACCGCGATTCCTTCCCAGGCGCAGTGGGACAGGACCGTTTTTTCGATCGCGCGCTCGAAAAGATTATAGGGAGGCTGCGCGGTATGTATCGGCGCGATCAGCCCGAATTCATTCATCTGTTGCGGCGAAAAGTTGCTGACGCCTATCGCGCGGATCTTGCCCTGCTTGTAGAGCGTGGCCATCGCGTCGGCGGTCTCGCTAATCGGAGTCAGCGGATCCGGCCAGTGCACCTGGTAAATGTCGATGACGTCGGTCCTCAGCCTTTTCAGCGAGGCCTCCACCTCCGCGAAGATTCGCGCTCGCGTCGCATTGCGAAATGGCTCGCCATTGCTCCAGTCGAGCCCGACCTTGGTGGCGATAACGACTCGATTTCTCATGCCTGCCAACGCGATCGCCTTGCCGACGATCTCTTCGGAGCGGCCGAAGCCGTACACTGGCGCGGTGTCTATCAGCGTGATTCCGCGATCGACCGCGGAATGGATCGTGCGGATCGATTTCTGTTCGTCGGTGCCGCCCCACATCCATCCGCCCATCGCCCACGTACCGAGACCTATGCGCGAGAACATAAGATCAGCATTTGCGATTCTGGTGGTTTCCATATTCGTTTCTCCTTTCACGATTTGCTCGGACTATTCTCGACCGGTTGAACTGGTTCGCCGTCGCGCGCTGCCTCTCCGACGTTGACCGCGAGCTTGTCGTTCGCGTCAAGGTCACCGTTGACCTCGACGTTGTAACCGTCGTCGTGGCCAAGCGTCACTTCGACCAGCTTGAGATGGTTGTCACGCACCACCGGCAGATAAGTTTTGTCGTTACGGAATATGAGCGCGTCGTCGGGCGCCGTCAGATTCGAAACCGTCACGTGCGCGGTCATCTTCACGTTTGCGTACATCCCGGGAAGCAGCGTTCGATCCTGATTCGGCAGATCGACCTCGACTTGCATCGTGCGGGTGGTTTGATCGAGCGCCTCGGGATGACGCGTGACCGTGCCGGTATATTTGCGATTTGGATAATCGGAAACAGTGACCGTCGCGGGATCGCCGTCCTTGATGAACGACGAAATGCTCTGCGGTACGAACGCATAGACCCTCAGCGGAGACTGCGAAGCCAGCGTGACTATCGGCGACGAAGTGCTGCTAGTGGGCCCGGTTGAGGGGGTGGCGGTGACCGGCGAGGTAGCCGCCGGAATCAACGTACCTGGATCGACCAGGCGCGCGGTCACGATGCCGTCGAAGGGCGCTCGCACTACTTCATACTGTTGAAATGCGAGTTGTTGTTGGTAGGCCGCCCACGCCTGCAGCATCGCGGAATGCGTCTGGTCGGCGGTTTGCTGCGGCACAACCTGCTGGCGAACGAGTTCCTGCGTGCGGACGTCGGTAACATTTTGAATCCAATAGAACGACTTCGCATCCGCAACCGACTTGTCCGTCTCGGGCGATTCGATCACAGCTAAAACCTGTCCGGCCTTGACGTGATCGCCTTTGTCCACGTTGACGCTCTTGATGTAGCCGGCCACTTTCGCGAAGACCGGATTTTCGATGTAGCCGTGAATCGCGCCCGGAAGTTCGATCGTCCGCGACGAACCGCCGCCCGATATAGTTGTCACCAGGACGTGCGGTCCGAGCGCGATGGTCTTACTAAGCTCCGTCGTCTGACGTTGGATGAGCTGCTGCTTCGCGAGCACGAATCCGCCGGACACGACGAAGGCAACAATCACCGCCGCGAACAGCACGATCATGAGAAGCCGGCCGGATTTGGGTTGATTGCGATTCTCTTCTGATGATTTCACGGTAAATCCTCCCTCATGCTCCTGGTTCTGCGATCGCTTGTATGCGTTCGTCGCGCTGCTTCTTGGTGATCAGCGTGCGGCTGAAAATTGAATAGACCGCAGGCACCACGAACAGCGTCATCAAGGTTGCTGCGAAAAGTCCACCGATGACGGCGCGTCCCAGCGGCGCGTTTTGCTCCGATCCCTCGCCCAACGCAAGCGCCATCGGCAGCATCCCGAGAATCATCGCGAGCGCTGTCATGATGATCGGCCGGAAGCGGACATGGCCCGCCTCGATCGCAGCCTCGAGCGGTCCCATCCCTTCCTCGCGCATCTCGTTGGCAAACGTAATGAGCAGGTTGCCGTTGGCGACGCCGACGCCGACCGCCATGATCGCGCCCATCAGCGACTCGACATTGATCGTCGTGCCCGTCAGGACCAGCATCCACAAAACGCCGGCGAGCGCGCCCGGCACCGCCATTATGATGATGAACGGCTCGAGCCATGACTGAAAATTCGCGACCATCAGCAGGTACACGAGGACGATCGCGAGAATCAGGCCGAGACCCATCGTCTTGAACGATTGGTTCATCGCCTGGCTCTGTCCGCGAATCACGACATGGGTGCCGGCCGGCAATTGGCCGAGACTGTCGATCGCCTTCTGCACCGCGCTGGTCGTGCTACCGAGGTCGCGTCCAGTGACGCCGCAGTCCACGTCGATAACTCGCTGCACCGTGTAATGCGCGACCACTGCGGGGTCAGTGTTGTGAGTGATCGACGCAACGTTGCCGAGAAATTGGACCGTCTGCGTACCGGTGCCGTTGGTCAGCGGAGTGTTGGCGATTTGATCGACGGACGCAGTCGTCTGAATTGGCGCCTGGGTCACGACGTTGTAGTTGACGCCGTTGACCGGGTCGAGCCAGTAGTTAGGCGAGATGAGAGAATTGCCGCTCAACGACGACAGCAGTCCTGACGCGACCTGCTGCTCGGTGACGCCGAGTTCAAGCGCCTTGGCCCGATCGACTTTGACCTTGAATGATGGGTAATCCAGCGGCTCCGCAATCCGCATATCAGTAACGCCGGGAATCAAGGCCATCTTCGCCGCAAGCCGTACTGCAATGTTGTAGTCGGCGTGTAGATCGTTGCCGTTGATCTGCGCGTCGATCGCCGCCGGCAAACCGAAGTTCAGCACCTGGTTCACGATGTCGGCGGCCATGAAGTAGCCTTCGACATTCGGGAACTTCACGCTCATCATCTCGCGGATGCGCTGCTGATAGTCGGCCGTCGGATGATGATTGGGCTTGAGCTGGACCATGATTTCGCCGTCCTGCGGGCCGATGTTGTCGCTCGGGAAAAACGCGATCGCATACGGCTGCGGCAAATCGATGTCGTCGCTTATCTGCTGCAGTTCATCGACGGGAATGATCTTGCGGATCTCGCGCTCGATATCGTCCACGATCACCGTGGTCCGTTCGATCCGCGTTCCGCTCGGCGCGCGCACGTGAAATTTCATGATTCCGGCGTCGACCGTCGGAAAGAAATCCTCGCCGGTGACGTACAGCAGCGGCAGCGTTCCGACGATCATCAGCGCGGCGCAGGTCAGCGCCAGGCCGCGATGCTCGATGAACGCAGTTACGCCCGATACGTAATGCTTGCGGAGGCGCTCGAAGCCGGCTTCGAATCCGCGCAGGAACCGTTGCCACGGGTTGTTGCCGTGGACTTCCTGGTGTCTCTCCGGCAGCAGGTGAGCCGCCATCGCCGGGACCAGCGTGCGCGACAGCAAGTACGAGGTCAGCATCGCGAATACGACGGCCAGCGCTAGCGGCGTAAACAGAAAACGGGCGACTCCCGTCAGCAGCACCACCGGGAAAAACACGATGCAGATGGAAAGCGTGCCGATGAAGGTTGGCGTGGCGATTTGATGCGCGCCGTCCAGGATCGCGACCAGCAGCGGCTTGTTCATCGCGTGATTGCGATGGATGTTCTCGATTTCGACGGTCGCGTCATCGACCAGCATCCCGACCGCGAGCGCAATGCCGCCCAGGGTCATCGTGTTGATAGTCTGGCCGGCAAGATGCAGGCACGCGATGGATGTCAGAATCGACAGCGGTATCGAAGCGATCACGATCAGCATGCTGCTCGGCGATCCGATGAATATCAGCACCATCACCGCGACCAATGCCGCCGCGATCGCCGCCTCGCGCACGACCTCCCATAGCGACGCGCGAACGAAGGCGGATTGGTCGAAGGTGAGCGCCACCTTAAGGCCTTTGGGCGCGACCGCGAGAATCTCGGGGATGCGATTGCGGACCGCATCGACCACCGCCAGCGTCGAGGCGGCCGCGTGCTTGATCACCAGCAGAAAGGTCGCAGGACGCCCGTCGATACGCACGACGTTGCTTTGCGGCTGATGGGTATCGCTGACCGGGGCAATATCGCCGAGAAGAACCGGGATGCCGTTGGTTACTCTTACCGGCAGCTGATTGAACTCGGAGACCTTGGTCGGATTCATGTTCAGGTCAACGTCGTATTCGTAGTTGCCCATGCGAGCCGTGCCCGAGGGGATTACGACGTTGGTGGTCGCGAGCGCGTTGCCGATATCCACCGGTGACAGGCCGTTGGCGTACATATGCTTGGGGTCGAGGTTGACGACGACCGCGCGCTGAACGCCGCCAATCGGCGCCGGCGACGAAAATCCAGGTATCGTGAAAAGTTGCAGGCGAATGAAATTCAGACCGTAGTCAAAAAGCTGCTGTTGCGAGAGCGTCTCGCTGAAGATGTTCAGCTGAGCGACCGGAACGTTGGCCGCATTGTAGGAAATGATATTCGGGGCCGTCGTGCCGGTGGGCGCCTGGCGCAGAATAGTCTCCGAGACCGAATCGATTTGCGCGATAGCGGCGCCGATGTCCGTGCCCGGCTGGAAATAAACCTTGAGCACGCCGATTCCAAGCATCGACTCCGACTCGATATGCTCGATGCCATCGACGGTCGTGGAATAAGCGCGCTCGCTGATGATCACGAGCCTGCGCTCCATGTCCACCGCATCGAGCCCCGGGTAGCTCCATACCACCATCACAACCGGCAAATTGATGGCTGGAAAAATGTCCACGTTCATCAATGCGAACGACAGGACACCCATCACCAGCATCAGCAGGGCCATGACCGCTACTGAGAGCGGCCGTCGAAGAGCCAGTCGAACAATCCACATCATGGCTGATAACCCTCCCTGGATTCTCAGTCGGTCATCGCGCGGCAACCGACTTCAGTCTTGAAATCAAGCTGGTCGGCTGCGGTTTACCGTGGACCCGCGCGAGGCGTTCCATCTCGCTGATCACGCTCGAGAAATCTTCGTCGCCGTTGACCGCGTTCCGAGCCGCATTGACCTGGAGCGCGGCGGCGGTTAGCGGCATCGGCGCACCTACTTCGCTCGCCTTCTCGAGAATCAATCTAAAATCCTTGTTCATGAGGCGGAGCGGAAATTGAGGCGAGTAGTCGTCGTGCTCGGCACGAAGCAATTTGTTCTGATGCGCCGGCGAAATCACTGCGGTCTTGGAGAGCACGTTCAGCAGCAGGTCGCGATCGAGTCCCGCCTTCTCTCCGAAGGCGACTGCCTCGGCGATCGCTTGCATGTTGACGCCGAGCAAAGTGTTGACGACCAGCTTCATCGCAGTCCCGGCGCCGCTCGGCCCCATGAGGAAGTATTGCTTCGCGATGGCGGAAAAGATCGGCTGGCATGATTCGAAAACTTTCGGATCGCCGCCGCCCAGAAGCGTCAGGGCGCCCGCCTCTGCCGCCGGCGTGCTGCCGGAAATTGCGACGTCGAGGACGTCGATCCCACGCTCAATCCCCATCCGATGGAGCATCCGCGACGTATCTGGCGAGACGGTGCTCATCTCAATCACGATGCTGTTGGGATTCGCGCAGGCGATGACGCCTTCGGGACCTTGATAGACACTCAACACGGCTTCGTCATTGGGCAGGCATGAGATGATCACCTCTGATTTTCTCGCGAGCTGGCGAACGCTAGGGGCCGGCACCGCGCCTTTGGTGACAAGCGCCGCCGTTTTACGACTCGTATGGTCGTACGCGACCAGCTTGAAACCGCTATTAATTAGTCTGTGCGCCATGATCTGCCCCATGGCGCCAAGTCCGATGAATCCAATTGTGGAATTTTGGGAAATCATTGCTTGTTCCCTCCCTAGAGAACTGAGAAAGCGAGCAACAGCGAAATTGTTGTTGCGACCATGAGTGCCAGCCCGATCAGTGAAAGACCGAGCGCGGCGGTGTCCTCGTCGTAGGAGCCATAATGAATCGCGCGCGCGTGAACTACTTTCGTGTCGTGGGGCATCACGTTGGTAAAATGCCTGTAAATCTGGGCTTGTTTCGTTTCCATTTTCCTTAACCTCTCATCAGATGGGCGTGACAAATCACCGCACGATTCGCGTGCTATTCGATCTCACAAGGAAAGGTGCAGCTTTTTTAGGAATTCAGCGAATCCGGCCGCCAAATCCGCCGGCAGGCAGGTCGATCGTGCTGGGCGGTATCAACGTTGGGCTGGTCGGAGAAATTGCCGGATGGTCGCCTGGCTCGATCAGACCGACGGGCGGTGGCGGTACAAACATCGAGCCCGGCTCCGAATACTCAGGCTCCTCCGGCGCAGGCGCCAGCGCAGGGCCTTGGAATGAAGGCGAGCCGTCGTTCCAAGGCTCCTCAAAATTCGGAGCCATCGACGATTCTCGGTCATTAATTGCGATCTCCGCAGCCGAACTACCACCCTTCTGCGCGAAAACCGGTTGGACCAAAACCAGCGCCGAGGCCGTAAGGAAGGTCGCAACCAATGCTGTTGTTCTTCTCATGCCCTGGAGGCGTGAAAACTGTCCGCACAAATTACGTGCGGCCGGCGAACTGAACGTTCTCGCGGGCCGTGCCACTTGCCTGGTTCGGCGACCGTAGTGTTTGGCGCCAGAACCAGCCCCATTCGCCTTGACGGAAGCTGAATCCATGCATATACAATGATTATGACCCTGGATGCCAAAAGTCCGGATACTAAGAGTATCGAAGGCCTATGTCTCGGTGGTTGCGTCCGCAAGCTGAATCGGATGGTCACGGCAATCTATGATGGCGCGCTGGCAAACGCCGGATTGAAGACCAGCCAGTTCAGCGTGCTCGTTTCGGTCGCCAATCGAAAGCAGGCTCGGCCGGCGGAATTGATAAGGCATCTCCAGTTGGATGAATCGACGCTTAGCCGCAACGTCGAGCGGATGTGCGCGAGGGGCTGGTTGCGGCTGGTGCAGGACGCGGATCGCCGCATGCATCTGATAGAAGTGACCGAGAAGGGTCAGGCGTTGATTCGCAAATGCCTTCCGGCCTGGCAGAAAGCTCAAGCCGAAGTCAGTCGGCGCCTTGGCCCCGATTCCGTCGCGGACTTGAGGTCCGCCCTTCGCAAACTGAGCGCTTCTCCCGCCCCGCGATAAAGGGGAATGCCACTCGGAAAAGAGTGCGCTGAGTATCGAGGCAGGACTCCCGCACGCGCTAGCGCTCGACGTGCGAGTCGAGCGTCTGGCCCAACGAAAGCATCGTTCTGCAAGCATTGCGGTTTCCCGTGGTTTGCTCGCCATCTACTCGGGACAAAGTTTCTCTGGTCCGAACCTTGTATATACAAGCACAGGGACTGGAAAAATGAACAACAGCATTGGAAATAATCGCGACGTGCAATTCGCGAACGGCCAAAGTTCTCGCGATTTGCGAGAGGACCACGAGTCAGGAGATCCGTTCGAGCGCACTGATTCCGGTGATGGACTGGAAGCGTTGCGACAGGATTCCGACCAGGATCTCGAACGGCGTATCGAATCGCCCGACCGAGTCGATGGAAAGCACGGCACTTCGGGTAGCCCGTTCTTCAGTCGCAGCAGGAAGCGAGTTCTGCTAATCGCGATGCTGATTCTTGCGATCGGGGCGATCGCTCCGTTCGCGTGGAACTACCTGCAGTCGTACGAATCCACTGACGACGCGCAGATCGATGGGCACATCGATCCCCTGAGCTCACGTATCAACGGCACCGTCATCCGCGTCCACGCCGAGGACAACGACCGCGTGAAGGCGGGCGAACTGCTGGTCGAAATCGATCCGCGCGACTTTGAGGTCGCAGTGGCGCAGGCAAAAGCTCGGCTCGAACTGGCATTGGCACAGGTCGCATCCGCAAAGCAGGACTATGCCGCGGCGCTCGCGAATACTCGTGAAACAGATGCAGATAATTTCAGGGCTCAGAGGGACGCGCAGCGTTTTTCCGCCTTGCTCGACCAGCGGGTAGTGGCGCAGAACCAATACGATCAGTACACGGCGACGGCACGCGTCGATGCGGCGAAAGTTGATTCTGCGCGCGAGGCCGCGGGCAGTGCGCTCAAGACTACCGCGGCGCGCCAGGCGGATGCGGATGCGGCAAAGGCGGCGCTCGATCAGGCGCTGCTCAACCTCAGTTATACAAAAATCTACGCCCCGGCCAACGGTATCGTTGGCCGACGCACCGTCGAGCTCGGATCGCGAATCGAACCCGGACAGACGCTGATGTTCGTGACCGAGACCGACGAAATCTGGGTGACGGCGGACTTTAAAGAAACGCAACTCGAAAGGATGCGTCGCGGCGAGAAAGTCACAATCCACGTCGACACCTTCGGCCGCAACTATACGGGCTACGTACGGAACCTGCCCGGCGCGAGCGGCGATCGGTTCAGCCTGCTGCCGGCGGAGAACGCGACCGGCAACTACGTAAAGGTCGTGCAACGCCTGCCGGTGCGAATCGAATTCAACCCGGGCCAGGATCCCGATCATCTGCTTCATCCCGGAATGTCGGTCGAGCCCTCAGTATGGCTGCGCTAGTCGCATCGCGGCCGGCCACACCCGCCGGATCGGCGCCGCCAGAACGACTCGCGCACACTCAGTGGGCGATCGCGCTGACGGTCACGATGGCGACGTTCATGGAGCTGCTCGACACCAGCATCTCGAACGTCTCGCTGCCGCACATCGCGGGCGGCCTCGGCACCAGCTACGACGAAAGCACCTGGGTGCTGACCAGTTACCTGGTGGCCAACGCGATCATCCTGCCGATGAGCGCGTGGCTGAGCCGCGCCTTCGGGCGCAAGCGCTACTACATGATGTGCGTCGCGCTGTTCACCGCGAGCTCGTTTCTATGCGGCGTCGCACCGAGCCTGGCAATGCTGGTCGTGTTCCGCGTGCTGCAGGGAATAGGAGGCGGCGGTCTCGCGCCGGTCGAGCAGGCGATACTGGTCGACACCTTTCCCAAAGAAAAACTTGGCGGCGCGTTCGCGCTCTACAGCATGGCGATGGTCACGGCGCCTGCCATCGGACCGCCGCTCGGAGGATGGATTACCGACAACTTCTCGTGGCGATGGGTTTTCTTTATCAACGTTCCGATCGGAATCCTGTCGCTGATACTTTCGAACCGCCTGGTGCACGATCCCGGTCGAATTCACCGAAGAGCGCAAGCAGGCGCGGCGCAGCGGCCATCTTCGAATTGACTATGTTGGAATTACCCTGATCGCGGTCGGATTCGCGTGCCTGGAAGTCGTACTCGATCGCGGCGAGCGCGACGACTGGCTCGAGAGCCACTTCATCGCAACCTTCCTTGCGATTGCCGTGGTCGCGATCGCGATCGCGATTTGGTGGGAGTGGCGCCACGACGATCCAGTGGTCGAGCTGACGCTGCTACGCGAGCGCAACTTCGCGATCGCCAACGTCTACTACTTCCTGTTCGCGTTCGGGCTGTTCGGCAGCACCGTGCTGATTCCCGAGATGCTGCAGACGCTGTTCGGATACACGGCTACGGACGCCGGCCTTGCGCTCGGACCGGGAGCCGCAGTTATCACTATTCTGGCGCCGTTCGTCGTGCGGATCGTCCCGCGGGTCGGCGCGAAACGCACGCTCGCCTTCAGCTTTACCGTCGCCGCGCTCTCGTTTTTCTACTACAGCGGGATGACAACCCAGACAGATTATTTCCACTTCGCGCTTGCCCGCATCTTCCAGGGCTTCGGCTACGCCTTCATGTTCATTCCGGTGAGTCAGCTCGCATACTCCTATCTGCCGAAAAACAAGAACAACAAGGGATCGAGCCTTACCAACCTTTGCCGCAACTGGGGCGGCAGCTTCGGGATCGCGTTTGTCACCACGATGCTGGAGCGGCGCACGCAGTATCATCAGAGCGTGCTGGTGACCAATCTCACGTCCGCCGACGCCAGCGTGCGGCAGTTCGTGCGGGCCTCGAGTCACTTCCTGGTGACGCGCGGAGCGACCACTCCCGACGCGATCCATCAGGCGTACGGAATGGTCCAAAGCACGATGACCGAGCAGGCAACGATGCTCGCGTGCATGGATTGTTTTCACCTGCTCGGCGTGATCGTGCTGGCGGGCCTGCCGCTGGCGTTCCTGATTCGGCATTTCGAAATCGGCAAAGCAGCGGGCGGCGCACACTAAAACGGCCGCCCTTCGCAACCAGACTTGATTTTTGGCGCAACCCTTGTATATGCAAGTACTAACGGAGAAAACAATGAGCAACGCTATTGAAAATAACGGCGGTCAATTCGCGAATGGCCAAGCCAGTTGCGATTTGCGAGAAAACTCGGACACCAGCGAACAATTTCCTGCGCCTATCGGCAAGCTCCTCTGTCTCAAACTCCTTCAGGCGGAGAACGGAACGGCGGTGGTCGAATTCGTCGCCGACGAGCGCCATACCAACCCGATGGGAACTCTCACTGGAGGCGTGCCGGCTCTCATCGCTGACGTGGCCATGGGCTTCGCTTACGCCACCACGGTCGCCGCAAATGAGAGTTTCACGGCTGTCGACTTGAAGATCAATTTCATCCGTCCGGTGTGGAAAGCGACACTTCGTGCCAATGCAAGAGTTGTCCACGCCGGCAAAATTGTAGGTCTGGTCGAATGCGACGTCCTCGACGAGCGGCAGCGTCTGGTCGCGCGTGCCTCCAGCACTCTTATGACTCTTCGCGGACAGCTAGCCGAAGGACGGCAGCTAACGATGACACTAAACTCGGTAGGCAAGTGAAGCCGAAATGATTGCTATAAGCCCTGACTACTTTAAGCGGTTAGTAAACGCGTCAAACATACAAGTCGACGGCGCAGACATCCCGCCTATCACAAGTGTTTTCGACTTGAAGAGCGGGGTGCGAGCCAAGCTGGTCGATCGCAGCGGTTCGATGGTGATCGTCGAGGTCGAACATTATCGCTCCGATTGGATCGAATGGCGCGAAATCAAAGAAAGGATCGCGGCAAAGTGACATCTAAGTGACCAGCTGTAACCAGCACAAACAGGCATCAGGAGTAACGACTGTGGGCAAATTACAGGGAAAGGTCGCGGTCATTACTGGTGGCACCACCGGAATAGGCTTCGCTGCAGCGAAGCTCTTCGTCGAAGAAGGGTGTTACGTCGTTATCACGGGCCGACGCCAGAAGGAGCTTGACGCGGCGGTGAAAGCCATTGGCGACAATGTTACCGGCGTCCAGGGAGACGTCTCCAAGCTGGCTGACCTTGATCGGCTCTACGAAACCGTCAAGGCGCAGCGGCGGCGAATCGACGTCGTCTTCGCCAATGCCGGCCTCGCTGAGTTTGCCGCCTTGGGCAACATCACCGAGGAACATTTCGACCAGCTGTTCAACGTCAACGTGAAGGGAGCGTTGTTCACGGTTCAGAAGGCCCTCCCGCTAATGAACGACGGGGGCTCCATCATTCTCACCGGCTCTGTCGCCAGCATCAAAGGGACGCCCGCTTTCTGGGTCTATGGCGCGACCAAGGCTGCTATCCGCAATTTCGTGCGAGGATGGACCATCGAGTTGAAGGACCGCCGCATCCGCTCAAACGTCCTCAGCCCAGGTCCTACTGAAACGCCGCTGGTGGACCTTCAGCCTCCCGAGAATATTGCGAGGATTGTATCCACCATCCCGATGGGACGCATGGGCTCACCCGAGGAGATTGCCAAGGCTGCGCTATTCCTTGCCTCGGATGACTCCAGTTTCGTCACTGGCATCGAACTATTCGTTGATGGTGGCAGAGGACAAATCTAAACAAAAGCGTCCAACGCCGATTTGTAAGAGAGGAAGAATAATGAGCGATTTAAATGCCGAGAAGAATAAGGCTCTTGTCTTGCAAGCATTCGATACACTTTTCAATAAGCGCGACTATAATGCCGCTGAGCGATTTTGGTCGCCCGACTATATCCAGCACAGTGCTCACATCCCGCCGGGACGCGACGGTCTTTTCAATCTGATCAAGAGTGCGCCGCCATCGTTGCGATACGAACATCACGTGATCCTCGCTGACAAGGAATTTGTGATCGTCCACGGGCGCTTTTCGGGCCTTGGACGGCCGCGCAGTTGGATCGCGGCCGACATCGTCCGCATCGCCGACGGAGTACTCGTGGAGCACTGGGACGTCTTGCAAGACGAAGCAACCAGGGAAGAGTCGCAAAGCGGCTTGCCGATGTTCGGCAAAGCGTTCTCTGTGTAGACGGTGTTGATAAAACCCAATGAGCAAGGAGAGGAAAGTGAAAGTCCCTTATGATGTTGTATTGCCCCAAGTGAGTGTTCTGGGTTCCACCATGGCCTACCGGGAAGCGGGAAACCCGGACGCGCCGGTCGCGCTTTTTCTGCATGGGAACCCGACCTCGTCGTACCTATGGCGAAATGTCATTCCGCTGGTTGCACCGACAGCGCATTGCATCGCACCGGATCTCATCGGTTTCGGCCAATCGGGAAAACCAAACATCGAGTATCGGTTTGCCGATCATGTTCGTTATCTCGATGCGTTCCTCGCTAACGCTGAGATCTCGTCAGCATTCGTCATAGCGCACGACTGGGGAACCGCGCTGGCCTTTCATCTGGCAGCCCGCAGGCCGGAGTTTATCCTTGGACTTGCTTTTATGGAGTTCCTCCGGCCATTGCCTACCTGGGAGGATTTTCCTGCGTCAGCACGCGAAACCTTCCAGCAGTTCAGGACGCCCGGAATTGGCGAAAAGATGATTCTTGACGGCAATGCATTCGTAGAGGGGGTTCTTCCTGGGGCAATCGTACGAAAACTTACGGATGAGGAAATGTCGGTCTATAGAGCACCGTTTCCTACTCCCGAGTCGCGGCGACCCACTTGGCGTTTCCCGAATGAGTTGCCGATCGCTGGAGAACCGGCGAATGTGCATTCAACCTTGGAGCAAGCACATCGTGCTCTAGCGCAATCGTCTTACCCGAAGCTACTTTTCGCAGGAAATCCAGGCGCTCTGGTATCGCCGACCTTCGCTGAGAGCTTTGCGAAGGGGCTTAAGAACTGCAGAGTTGTACAGCTTGATTCCGGCATTCACTACTTGCAGGAGGATAATGCTGAGGCCATCGGCGCCACCGTCAATGAGTGGCTAGTCGATCTGGGATTTGGTTCCAGCCCAAAACACAAGGTGGCGTCATAGGCCTTTCCTCAGATGCGTCTACCAGCGTTCCCAACCAAGGAGGATTAATATGCGCGCTGTTCAGCTTACTGCCTATGGCAACCCTATCGAGGGTCTTAAGTATGTCAACCTTCCGGAGCCTGACGCTCCAGGCCCTGATCAGGTACTCATCGAGGGCGAGTTTTCCCCGCTCAACCAGAGCGACCTCCTGCTCGCACAGCGGCATCTATGGAGTTCGCCCCGCGCTTCCAACCGTCATCGGCAATGAAGGTGCCGGACGCGTTCTCGCGGTGGGAGCGGGAGTAGAGAAGGTCAAGGTCGGCGACCGCGTCCTCGCGCCGCTTTCCAGCTTCACCTGGAGACAGCGCATGGTTGTTCCGGCGAAAGGCCTTTTCGCACTGCCAGAAGACGCGGACCCGCAGCAGCTGTCGATGCTGGCGATCAATCCTCCGACCGCGGCGCTGCTGCTCAGCGAGTACGTCGAGTTGAAGCCGGGCGAATGGGTGGTGCAGAACTCCGCCAATTCTGCGGTCGGACGATGGGTGATCGCGTTTGCGAAGACGCGCGGCCTGAAGACCGTCAACATCGTGCGGCGGCCGGAGCTGGTGGCCGAGCTCGAGGCGATTGGCGGAGACGTCGTGGTCGTCGACTCTCCGAACGTATCGAAAGAAATCAAAGCTGCCGTCCGTCAGGCTGAGCTACGCCTCGCGCTGGACGGTGTCAGCGGCCCGGCGACTGGAGTGCTCGCATCGACGCTTTCGCCCAACGGCACACTGGTCTCCTATGCGGCGATGAGCGCGGCTCCGATGTCGATCAGCCCGCTCGATGTCATCTTCAAGCCGCTCACCCTGCGAGGCTTTTGGCTAGGCCATCCGGAGTCGGAGGCGAAAAGTGCGCCGGCGATCGCGCAAGCGGCGGAGATGATCGCGTCGGGTCGGGTGCGCATCCCGGTGGCCGCCACCTACCCGCTCTCGTCGATCAAGGAAGCGGTCGCGCACGCGCTACGCGGCGGAAAGATCCTTCTGGACATAGCCAAGTGACCTTGCAATAGGCATTGCCGCGAACGTTGTCGACGAACAAGGTTGGCCACCATGAACAACGAAATCAGCCAGTTGTTGTTGCTCGCAATTTTGTGCATCGCAGCAATCGTCATCGCGGATTGGGCGATGCGTCCGAAGGATCGCGACGATGACGATTGAGTTGCACGTCTCGAAACTTTTTTGGTCCGAGTCTTGTATATACAAGCGCTGATGGCTGAGAAATGCACCACGTCATTGAACATTGCGATGAAGGCCAATTCGCGAAGGGCCAAAGCGGTCGCGATTTGCGAGTTTGCCCGGACGCCAGTGCGTTCATGGCTCAACTGATGGACGCGATCGACAGTGTCGGAGACTTCTTTCACTACCGTCGAGCTTTCATCGCGCGCGGGCACAATCAATCAACGGAGGTTACTCTAGAGATGGAAACCAGCATCCAGGAACACGAGCACGCGAGGATCCAAGTCGTGAGCGCACGGCTGAACTACCTCGCCGAGGCGACGCCGAAGCCGGTCAACTTCGCCTACGATCCGCCGCCAGGGGTTCCGCGCCGGTCGGGAAAATACGTCGAGCGAAGCGTCGCGATACACAACGGCCGCGAGATGCTGAGTAAGTTTTCGCTCGACACCAACGGCTTCGTCCTTACCGAGCACGAAACTGCGGTCAAGGATTTTTACGATCCCGAGGAGGTCAAGGCGGTCTATTATCCCGAAGTCGAGCGCCTGATAAAGCGGGTAACCGGCGCCGAGCGCGTACTGGTATTCGATCATATCGTGCGCAATCCGGTGCTCGCGAAACGCGGGGAAAAAGGCGCGCGCGGAGTGGCCAAGCAAGTTCACAACGACTACAGCCTCAAATCTGCGCCGCACCGCGTCCGCGACCATCTGCCGGAAGAGGCAGAACACCTGCTGCGTAATCGTTTCGCCGAAATAAACGTCTGGCGCGCGATTCGCGGCCCGATCGAAAGCTCGCCGCTCGCACTGTGCGACGCTCGCAGCCTCGACGCGGAGGACAGCGTGCCGACCGATCTCGTCTATCGCAATCGCGTCGGCGAAACTCTCGGCTTCCTCTACAACCCGAGGCATCGCTGGTACTACTTCCCTCGGATGCAACGCAACGAAGCGATCTTGCTGAAGTGCTACGACTCGGAGGACGACGGCCGCGCGCGCTTCACCGCGCATACCTCGTTTGAGGATCCGAGCAGCCCGCCCTACGCGGCGCCGCGCGAAAGTATCGAGGTGCGAGCGCTGGTCTTCTGGGCGCCCGAAACTATCTGAGCAAACAGCGTTCGACCAACTTAACTATGGAGCAATCACAATGAGCGGAAAACTCGAAGGCAAGGTGGCAGTCGTCACTGGCGGAAATAGCGGCATCGGTCTGGCGACGGCGAAGCGGTTCGTCGAAGAAGGCGCGTATGTCTTCATCACGGGCCGCAGGCAGGAGGAACTCGATGCGGCCGTAAAAGAAATCGGCAAAAACATCACCGCCGTTCAGGGCGACGTCGCCAAGCTCGCCGACCTGGACAAGCTGTACGATGCGGTGAAGGCCAAGACGGGGCGCATCGACGTTCTGTTTGCGAACGCCGGCATCGCGGAGCTCGCGCCGCTGGGCGAAATCACTGAGGAAAACTACGACCGGATGTTTAACGTCAACGTCAAAGGCCTGCTGTTCGCCGTGCAAAAGGCTCTGCCACTGATTGCGAACGGCGGATCGATCATCCTGAATGCGTCCATCGTGGCGTCCAAGGGCAACCCGGCATCGAGCGTCTACAGCGCGACCAAGGCGGCGGTGCGGTCATTCGCGCGTACGTGGACGATGGACTTGAAGGAACGAAAAATCCGCGTGAACGCCGTCAGCCCTGGTCCTATCCGCACTCCTGCCTATGACCGCCTCGCTGCGTCCGGGCCTGCAGGCAAGCAGATGCTGGAGAGTATAGTGAGCCGGGTGCCGATGGGTCGGTTCGGCGAGCCGGATGAAATCGCGAAAGCCGCAGTCTTCCTCGCCTCCGACGACAGCACTTTCGTCACAGGTACCGAGCTATTCGTCGACGGCGGCGCCGCCCAAGTCTGAAGCCGATATCGACGACTAGTCGCATATTCCAAAAGGACTGTTTGCGAGCTCCGTGGCCGTCAAATTTGGCTGTCAATGCCGGGGGCGAGGGTCGAACCCTTGTTCTTCTCCATCGGCCTAGAGCGATGTGCTGCAATTGCGATCGGATGGTTGGTTCGAAATTTGCGCCTGAAGCGCAGAGTCTCGCTCGATGAGCGTCTTGAGTGCCTGTCGAGCCCGATGGAGCCGCACCTTGACGGTGTTCGCCGTAGTCGCGAGCGATCGCGCGGTCTCTTCGGTGTCAAGTTCTTCGATATCGCGCAGCAGAAGGACGCAGCGGTATTTGTCGGGTAGTCGCTCGATACAACGCCGCACCATCTCCCGCGAGTCGCGACGCTCGAGGATCGCCTCAGTGGCGTCGGTCCAGGTCGCTGGATCGTCGATCCACTCGCCGTCTTGGTTGAAGCGCGGCAGTAGTGTTTCTATCGGCTGCTCGCCCCGGCGCCGCCTGGACCGCAACTGCACGAGCGCCGCGTTCACGACAATGCGATGAAGCCAGGTGGAAAGCATCGCGTCGCCATTGAATTTGTTGAGCGCGCGAAATGCGGAGGCGAACGCCTCCTGGACGGCATCCTGCGCGTCACACTCGTTGTTCAGAAATCTGCGCGCGGTCGCCAGCATTCGTCCGCCATATCGCTGAACCACCAAGCCGAAGGCGTCCTCGTCAGCGGCGCGTAGCTGCTCGAGCAACTCCCGTTCGTTTTCGTTGCCCGCGTAGTTCGACTTTGGCGATTGCGGTGAGCGATCCTCGACCAGCGTGCGCACCAGCTCCGAGCATTCCTCCAATGTGCAGCCTCTCCTAATGAGATCGCGCACAAGGGTAACGCCCTCACTGTCCGCAAAGGTCACGGCCGACAGATCGAGCTCGATGCTATTTCCGCCGGCAAGATGCGGGTCGCATACTCCGGCCAATTCGACCGACGAGGCCTTGTTTATCCGGCCCTCGACGATAACTCGAGTTGCTCTGTTCTCACGGGGAACGACAGTGATTCTGATCATGGCCTCGATTAGAGCAAGGCCCTAGCCACGACCAGGATCGCAACGATTTCAGGGACTTAGCTGTTTGAAGGCCGCGAGCCGCGACGCTCGTCCGCGATATCTCGCGGATCTACGAAACTGCTTGTGTGCTCCGCTGAACGCCGAGCTTTTTCATTCGGCTGCGAAGTGTGCTTGGATTGAGGTTCAGCAACGCCGCCGCTCCGTCAGATCCTTCGATTCGCCAGTTGGTTCGCATCAGAACTTCGAGAATGTGATTCCGTTCCACCTGATCGATGCTTTGCGGCGAAGGAGCTTCTGGACCCTTTTCCACCGGCGCCGGGCGCGGCACGAATGCTTGCGCGCGCGCAACAGCAGCGATCTCTGGTAAAACACCGGGACCGACCTCAAGCTCGATTCCCGTCGACAGGATTACCGCGCGCTCGATCACGTTTTCGAGCTCGCGAACGTTTCCGGGCCAGCTGTAGTTCATCAGCCGTTCCATCGTCTCCCGCTGGATGCGAGTGATCTTGCGCCCGATTTTCAGGCTGAAACGGCGGACGAAGTAGTGCACCAGCGGCGGAATATCTTCGCGACGTTCACGGAGCGGCGGCAATTGAATTGGAAAAACGTTTAGTCGGTAGTACAAGTCCTGCCGGAAAGTTCCCTCGGAAGCAGATCGGAAAAGATCCCGATTGGTTGCTGCGATCACGCGCACGTCAACCTTGATGAGATTCGACCCACCGACCCGTTCGAATTCTTGCTCCTGGAGAACACGCAGCAGCTTCGCCTGCAAATCCGGCGGCATGTCGCCGATCTCGTCCAGGAAGATTGTTCCGCCGTGCGCGAGCTCGAAACGGCCGATGCGGCGATCGATTGCCCCGGTGAAGGCTCCCTTCTCATGACCGAACAACTCGCTTTCGATAAGACCGACCGGAAGAGCGGCACAATTCACTTTAACCAGCGGCCGATTCCTGCGCGCGCTATTCGAGTGGACGGCGCGCGCTACCAGCTCTTTTCCAGTGCCGGTTTCTCCCAATATCAGCACCGACGAATCGGTGCTCGCGACGAGCTTTACCTTTTCGATCACCTCGGCGAGAGCCAGGCTCTTCCCGACAATCTCCTCGAAGTTGTGCGTTTCCTTGATCTCTTCAATCAGGTACGTGTTTTGAGCTTCGAGGCGCGCCTTCTCGCGCTCCATCTGCACGCGATCCGTCACATCGATGAACATAGTGCGCGTGTAACTGCCGTCGGGGGCCGGCCTGGACCAGCATTGGATCCACACGGGCTTGCCGTCGTCCTTGCGGCGCAGCTCAAGGACGGTGCCGGTGGTGGCGGTGCCGCGACCCATTGAGTCGAGCCACTCGCTTAGGCCGCGCTGGGCCTCGGGAGTATCGGGCACCAAAGACTTCCCCGTCATCTCGGCGATCTCTTCAGGCTTAAGCCCGAGAATCCTCATCGCCGTGCGGTTAGCCTCGATAAACCGCGAGTCCAGGCCCTCGTGCACATATGCTATCGGAGCCTCGTCGAACAAGTCGCGAAAGCGCTCTTCGCTTTGTACCAACGCCTCGTTGGCATGGCGCAGCGCATCCTCGGTGCGCAGGCGCTCTAATTCGGCGCGCGCTCTGGCGGCAAAGATCCGCATGATCGCAAGTCCACGAGGCCCATCCGGCATGGGCTGCTCGGACAGGATCGCCAGGTGGCCGACGACGGTTCCTGACGAATCGAGCAGGGGGACGCCGCAATAGCTCTCGACGCCCCACTGCTTAAGAGCAGCGTCAGTGGGGAAGAGCTGACAGATCCGTTCGGGATGATGCGAGGACTTGCCGGTCAGAACTGCTTCGCACGGAGTACCGTCGAGGGGAACCTCGAAGTTATCCATGAAGCTTCCACGTCCCCACACGGCACGCGTCCGAAACCGCAGACGATCTACGAGGAGTTCGGAGACAAACGCGTACTCGCAGCCGAGAGCGGATGCGAGGTGTTTGACGAGCGAGTAGAAGAAGCGATCGCCCGTTTCCGATTCCACGCCCTCGACTATCTCGCGCAGCGCGGCATCGTCGGAAGGGGTTCGGATCGAGGGTTGCTTCGCTCCTGTCAAAGAAAACTCCGCTTCGCCATCAGCCACTTTGATGGCGGCTTGATATTAGTGTCAATCCGTCAGTGCGCCAATGGGAATGATGAAACCGCGGGACCTGAGGCGCATCTAATTTGTGTAACAATCCTTAAGTTTCGGGGGTTCCGGGGCGGGCGAATCAATTGGATCAGGCCGAAAATCATGAGGATGGATGCGGTGATCCCCCGGGATCTTCAGGCGGCACAGATTGCACCAGCCGCGTCCTCATACTCGGCGGCGGGTTCGCAGGCATATATGCGGCGATTGAACTGGAACGCGCGCTGCGCGGCCGCCACGACGTAAGCATCACACTGGTGACGCGCGACAACTACTTTTTATTCACGCCGATGCTGCATGAGGTCGCGGCGAGCGATCTCGAAATGAACGCTATCGTCAATCCTCTTCGCAAGATGCTCTCGCGAGTAAAGACCTTCACCGGGAATATAGAAACCATAAACCTCGAACGACGATGTGTCGCGGTCACCCATGGCTTCGACTGCCACGTGCACCAGCTCTCGTACGACCATCTGATAATCGCGCTCGGTTCAAGCACGAATTTCTTCGGACTGCCGGGGGTTCAGGATGCGGCGCTGACTATCAAGACGCTGGACGACGCGATTGAATTGAGGAACCGTCTGATCACGCATCTCGAAGAGGCGAACTCGGAATGCGCAGCCGGCGAACGGCAGCCTCTGCTCACATTTGTGGTAGTCGGTGCTGGTTTCGCCGGAGTCGAGACGCTGGGCGGAATTAATGACTTTGTGCGCGACGCAATTCGTTTTTATCCAAACCTTACGCCGGAATTTGTCCGCACGATTCTCATATCGTCGGACGAGTTCATCCTGCCGGAATTGGGCAGCAAGCTGGGGGCTTACGCGCAACGGAAGCTGGCTGCACGCGGGGTTCAGGTAATCACGAGCGCGCGAGTCACTGGCGTGCGCGATAGCATCGTCAAGCTCTCAGATGGGAGGACAATCTCCGCCACCACGCTGATTTGGGCGGCCGGCAATGCGCCGAATCCTCTGGTCGCAGCTTTGCCGATGCCGAAAAGCGGCGGACGGATTCTCGTTAATGAGTATCTCGAAGTTAAAGAATTTCCCGGGGTTTGGGCGCTCGGAGACTGCGCGTCGATCCCCGACCGCAAGACCGGAGGATGTTATCCACCTACCGCTCAGCACGCGATTCGCGAAGGCAGATGCGTTGCTCGCAACGTCGCTGCAGATATCGTCGGAGGAAAGAGGAAAGCATTTGGCTTCTCGACGTTAGGGCGGCTCGCCGCGATCGGGCGGCGCTCCGGGGTGGCCAATGTTTTCGGTCTCAATTTTTCGGGATTTCTTGCCTGGTGGCTTTGGCGGACAATTTACTTGTTCAAGCTCCCGCGGCTCGAAAAGAAGATGAGGGTCGCTCTCGATTGGACACTGGATCTGTGTTTCGCGAAGGATTTTGCCTGCGTGACTGCCAGACATCCTTCGAACACGACGGCATCGGAAGGCTCTCATGAGAAGGAAGCAAACCGTGCAGCGTAGTGAATTGACTTGCCGCGAATTCGTCGGCCTGATTCGTAGATTACGAGACGATGAATTGAGCGATGTTGATCGTCGAACATTCTTGCAGCACCGGGCGAAGTGCATCCGATGCTCGGACTATCTGAAAGGATATGAGCTGACAATTAGTGCGGCCAAGCGGATAGCGGAAGACTCCCTCGATTGCGGCGAAGCGCTGATGCCGAAGTCTCTTGTCGTCAGGATCCTGGACAGTAGACTCAAGATTGGAAGTGGTTCGTAGGCTACGCCGCTTGGTCGATTCGATGGATGATTCCGTCCTCAATCCATCGTACGAGAAGCGCCGCCGATTCTTGCGCCGCTCCAACCTCGGGCAAGTCAGCGAATGTTTCACAGATTGTCGCGAACGGCTCGTCCGAGAACATCTTCGCGAGCGCCGCTGACTCCCGCTCGTCCATCGGCGCATGAAATACTCGGCAGTCATTTGCGCGCCAGACGCGTAACGAAGTCTCGGCCGCCGTCACTTCCAACGATTTTTTATCGGACCAAAGATGATGAACGGGGTATTGAGCGCGCAAAGTTTTAATCGCCGGTATCGCCGAGAAGTGCAGAGCCGGCCAGGCATCTGCGGGGACAGAGATAAAGTCCTCGATTGTCGCACATTCAGCATCGGGCGCGTCAAAAACCTCGATGCGGGCCCATTCCAGTTCGGCGAGATCGGCAAGGCACGTGGGCGTATCTGTTCTGTGCCGTAGGAATTCAGACAACGCGTGGCCCAGGTGACGCACTGACGGCCACCGCGAAGGAAACGCCTCAAGATAACCTTTGACAACCTCATCAAATCGCGCGGAGCCGAGCAGAGAGGCTACGCGAGGGAAGTCTTCGCGCAGCACATCGCGGAGCCGCAAAAGGTAAGCGTCCGCGTAAACAGCGATTCGTGTTTTCCGATCGCTGTCGTCGTACCCGCGAACCATGCGGACAAAGGCGGGTGCAATCGAGTCTCGGCCAGGCTGGACCGCGACAGATTCCCAGAACAGGCGCTGCACTTCATAGAGAGATGGAGCTGGCATTGAGTACCTCGCCCTCAATTTCACGCGCGCGATTTGCTTCGGCCAGCAGTTCTGCAAAAGGAGGTATCTGATCGTCCCATTCCACGAGCGTCGATACCCGCCCGAACCGTCGCACCGCCTCCCGATAGAGCCGCCATACCGGTGTCGGGACAGGATGGTCGTGCGTATCGATCAGTAAGTCTCCCGCGCTGCTGTGACCGGCCAGGTGAATCTGCCCGACCCGCCCGGCGGGAATTCCCGAAAGATATTCCAGCGGAGAGAAGCCGTGGTTGATTGCGCTGACGTAAATGTTGTTTACGTCCAACAGGATGCCGCAATCGGCTTCCTCGGCGACGGCAGAAACGAACGCCCATTCCGGCATGGACGAAATTGAATAGGTTAGGTAGCTGGAAACATTCTCCATCAGGATGCGGCGTCCAAGCCGGTCCTGAACCTGGCGGATTCGCGCGGCGACGTGCGCCACGGCTTCTTCAGTGTAGGGAAGCGGCAAGAGATCGTGGGCAAAGCGTCCGCTGACGGCTCCCCAACAAAGATGATCGGAGACCCACGCCGGAGCGAACCGTCGAATCAACAATTCGAGTTCGGCCAGATAGTCCTCTCTCAGAGGATCGGTTCCTCCGATATTGAGCGACACGCCATGAAGAACGACCGGCGCGAGTTCGCGGGCCTTCTCCAATATCTGCAGAGGCCGGCCGCCGGCAATCATGAAGTTTTCAGAGATTACTTCGTACCAGTCCGCGCGCGCCGTCCTGTCCAGAACGTGCGGGTAGTGAATGGTCCGAAGACCGACACCGTGCCCTAGATGAGGTAAGAAGCTCATGGACTTGGCGAGGGCCCCGGCTGCGAAGCCGAGACCCCCCTGGTCGAATCTACTTGCCGTCTGACGGAGCGGGGGTGCCGCCCTTGTCCTTGCAGTCCTGCGTGGTTGTTTTGACGAAACCTTGTCCTTTGCAGGCGTTCTTGCCCTTGCAGTCATTCTGGGCAGATTTGCAGGACGACTGTCCCTTGCAGCCGTTGGCACCGACGCATTTCACCTGGTCGGTGCTTGTGCCCTCTTGGGCGCGTGCACTCACGACACCGGTGACCAACAGCATCGCCACCGCACTGGCGATCACAGCATTCTTCGCGTTCATTTTTTTCTCCTCCTGGGAGTTGGGTTATTGGAACTTTGATTCACGCCAGGAGAAAAGGTTTCAGCGCTGCCTCACAACACTTCTCTGCCGAACATTAATCTGTAACCTCGGCCGTCATGCCGCATCTAATTAGCGCGAATGGAGGCGTCAGCAGAGTGAACTACAAAAGACTCGTAACGGCAGCGGCTGAAGTCTTCGATCGGCTATCGGCTGCTTGGTGGATTCCCGCCCTCCTGATGCGACTGTTTGTCGGATACTTCTTTATGGAGACCGGATGGGCAAAGATTCATAGCCTCGACGCATTCACAATGAGATTCGCGCAGTGGGGAATTCCTTACCCTGCGTTCAATGCCGCGCTGTCCGCGTACACCGAATTCCTCGGTGGCGCGCTGACGGTTATTGGATTGGGAATGCGCTTCGTCTCGATTCCCATGATCATCAATATGATCGTCGCGATCCTCACAGTGAAGCTGAAGAACGTTGGCGGCCTCGATGATTTCGCCGAACTCGATGAACCTCTGTATGCGCTGAGCTTTGTCTGGCTGTTTTTTTCGGGTGCCGGCTGGCTAAGCGTCGATGGTTTTCTGAAGCACGTCATCAATTCGTGGCTTCACCAAAATAAATCAAGAGGTATAGCGCAAGCTCCTATCGGTGAGACCAGCTTGATTGAAGACGCTGGCATGCTCGCCAGACACGATGGCCATTGAACCGAGTTCTCTCGAAATCTGTTTCACGATGAGCGGACTAACACTTTGAGGAGGTTCGGGTGATGCTTGATCGAGTACTTAGGAAGACGCTCCTAGCCGTATGCGTATCCATGCTTGCTGTGTCGATGGCGATCGCGACGGCGAGCGCGCAGGTTAAACCGGGTGATGTGATCACTCCTGAAAACGCCACCAAGGTCCAAAATCTCGTTTCGCCCGGTGTTTACTACATGGTGCAGCACGGGATGCAGATGAAGATCGTCCCGACTGAGCGAGTCGACTGGCCGCCGCCGTATCAGGACGCGACCGAGAAATACGCCTCGCAGGTTCGTCTGACCGATGACCATCGCAGCCTGGTGGGTTACGTCGCTGGCCAGCCTTTCCCGCTAATCGACGCGAACGATCCGTTCGTTGCGAACAAGGTCGTCTGGAATAACGTGTTCCGGCCGATCCAGAGCGACGATTACGATCTGCGCTTTTTCGACTGTCAGAGCGAGTATGTGCGTCCTGGCAAGGAGCAGCAGATCATCGACAATATCGACGTCGGCCACTACTCCGGCTACAACCTGGTCGGTCGGACTGAAGTGGAGCCACTGCCTATCGATCCCGACTTCAAAAAGACCGGCCGTTACTGGCTGTTCGCTCTCTACCCGGTACTCGCGCCCGAGGATGCGCGCGGACAAGGAATCATCCGCTTCCGTTACGCCGATCCCAGGAAGGGCGACGACAGTTGGGACTGGAACCCCGGTAGCCGCCGCGTCCGCCGCCTGAACGAGGCGATCCTGAGCACCGCGACGGGAGCCCAGACCTTCGACCCGGATCATTACTCTGGCTTTAACCCCAAGACGGAGCAGTACAATTACAAATTCCTGGGCGAGAAGGAGTTGCTTGCGACTATCCATGCCGCTCATTCTCCGGAGATAACCTGTCCCACCGACGGCGGCGCTTCGGCCTGTCCGGAGAACTGGGAGTTACGCCATATGTACATCGTAGAGGCGACTCCGCGGCGCGACATTAACAACCCTGGCGCGCTCGACAGCAAGACCGTCGTGTACATGGATTCGGAAGTCTGGTACCAGCCGTACATCGACACCTATGACCGGAGTGGCCAACTGTGGCGCACGCACATTTATTGGCTGGCATTTCGCGATCGGCCAGTGCCCGATGCACGCATCGCCATCTACCCGTTCAAACGCGTATTCGTAGTCGGCGCGGCCTCGATCGACACACAAGGCGGATTCTCCACGATGTGCTATCTGCCGGGGCAGCATACGCCTGAGCACGAATGCTGGTACATCAATCAGGGTGCGGTTGACAAGGAATTTTTCACGGTCCGGGCGATGGAAGCAGCGTCGCAAACGGGCCATTAGAGGCGGCTGGCAGGCCGAATCCTCCAAGACGGGGCGAAGCGGCGCGAGTCGCTTCGCCCCGTTCTTGAAAAAGGCGACGATGGATTTCAGGAGCTTAAGATCTGCAGTGGGAATCGTGGTCGCGGCTTTGTCTTTCATCACCGTCGCTGCCGTAATGAACGCGGCCGCTGAGACTCCAGCTCCGAATGAGTCACTGTCGATTGGCGGCGCCTCGATCAGGGTGGAAATCGAGCCCGGCGATCTCACCGTGTCGCGCACTCAGGTCCTCGACTGGATTCGAAGATCGGCTTGCGCCGTAACCGAATACTATGCCGGGTTTCCCGTCCGAAAGGTCGACGTGAAGATTGTGCCGATCGACGAAGGCAAGGGAGTACTCTTTGGCCGGACAGTCCTGCTCGATCAAACACTCGTAATAAGAGTCGGCTTGTCGAGGTTCGCTACCGAATCAAGCCTGGTCGACGACTGGGTAATGACCCATGAAATGGTCCATCTCGCGTTGCCGTCGGTTCCAGACGAGCACCACTGGATCGAGGAAGGGATCGCCACTTACGTCGAGCCGATCGCGCGCGCACAAGTCGGTGATCTTTCTCCGGAGACAGTCTGGCGCGAACTAGTGGATGGCCTTCCTAAGGGCTTGCCTGCCCCTGGCGATCGAGGCCTGGACAACACTCATACCTGGGGCCGCACCTATTGGGGCGGTGCGCTGTTTTGCCTGATGGCGGATATCGAGATTCATCAGCGCACACACAATCGATATGGGCTCCAGGATGCGTTGCGAGGAATTGTCCGCGCCGGCGGCAACATGGAACACGACTGGCCGATCATGCGGGTTCTGAAAGCTGGTGACGAAGCTATCGGCGTGCCGGTTCTTGAAGAGTTGTACGATCAGATGAAGGCGACTCCGATGACACCTGACCTCGCTGCGATGTGGCGTGAATTGGGTGTTCGCCCTTCCGGCGATTCAGTCACGTTCGATCAAAGTGCGCCAGAGGCCGCGATCGTGCGATCGATCATGGCGCCACGATCAAGCCCAGGCGGGGAATGCTCTCAGGCAGGAGTTCATCGAGATTAGACTTTCAATCGATACGGCGGCGATAGGCCAACAAGGCAAAGCCTGAGGCTATCAGCGCAAAAACCGCGACCGGCATCATCTCGGATAGCACAAGCGATCCGCATTGGCCTCTGAACAAAACGCAGCGCGTCGCCCTTACAAAATGTGTGAGCGGAAGCGCTTCGCCAATCACTCGCGCCCACTTAGGCATTCCCTCGAATGGAAACATGAAACCCGACAGCAGCATCGACGGCAGATAAAAGAAGACGGCCCCCTGAATTGCCTGCAGCTGGCTCTCAGCAACGGCCGAAAAGGCAAATCCCAGGATTAGGTACGCGGATGCGTATACAGGCACGGCCAGCAGCAGCTCCAGGATATTTCCCTTGAGCGGCAAATCGAAGAGCAGCCGCGCGAGGTAGACCACGACCGCAGCTTGAACCGTCCCGATTAGGACGTAAGGCGACAGCTTGCCGATCAGCGCGTCGATCGCATCGACAGGTGTTGCAAGCAGAGTTTCCCAGCTTCCGCGCTCGCGCTCGCGCACCAGAGTTAGAGCACCCAGCATCAGCATACTGATCATGACTACTACGCCGGCCAATCCCGGCACGATCGTCCACGAAGTCCGGCCCTCGGGATTGTAGAGCCATTCGACATCGGGCGAAGGAACGGGACCGATCGCATACAACTCAGCTATCTGCTGCCAATACGCATTCTCGAGCGCCGCCAAAGCTGGACGCACAGCCGATGGGTCGACTGCGTCTACCACGATCCTAGGTTGCTCTCCGTCGGAATTATTCCGCGGGAGTTCTATTCCTACGAGCGCCTTACCATCCGCGACCATCCGCTCGGCCGCGCCCCGCTGTAGCCCATCCGCGACAATCATGAAGTAGCCTGTGTTCTCGATCGTGCGCCGGACTTTCTCAATCTTACGATCATGGTCGCCCGCTATAGCAATCGGAACGTGCTTGGGATCGAGATTAATCGCATAGCCGAAGAGCACGATTTGGATCGCAGGAACCAGCAGGATCAGCGAAACGGTCGTAGGATCCCACACGAGGTGCAGTACCTCTACCTGGGCCACAGCCAGCATGCGTCGGACGTGGCCCCATAACGCCTTAAGAGTCATTGAACGAGCCGTCTAGGACTGTTTGGAAAACGCCAGCACCGCGTCCTCGAGTCGCATCGCGGCTCGCGACAGTTTGAGATTGTGGGCCCTCGCCAGCGAATGAAGCGCTGCCTCGGCCTCCGAATGTGCCACGATGCGCAAGCCCGCGCCCTGCGGATAGCTCGCGATAACTCCTGCTGCGCTGTCAATCGATTCTTGAAGCCAGCGGACGTCAGCGCCCGAAAGCACAAACGCTGCTGCGGGAGCGTCTCGTGCGATCTCGTCGGGCGTGCCGGCTGCTACGACTCGGCCCTCGGAGAGAAGCGCCGCACGCGAGCATCGCTCTGCCTCGGCCAGATCGTGTGAGCTCACGATCACGCCCGCTCCCCGAGCGGCCATGCGCTCGATACGCCGCCAGACCTCATGCCTCGACGCGGCGTCGAGTCCGGCTGTAGGCTCATCGAGAAAGATCAACCTGGGTGAGTGAATAAGAGCGGCCGCCAACTGCAGCCTTCGCGCCCATCCGCCAGATAGCTGCCTCGCACGAGCTTGAGCGAACGACTCAAGCTCAAACTCTCTCATCGCAGTCTCAGCCGACGCGCGCGGGCTTCGAAGCCCATAGACATCGGCGCGAAAACGTAGATTCTGGAACACGGTCAGGTCAGCAAAAAGCGAGAGTCGCTGCGACATGTAGCCGATGTGTTTACGGATCTCACTGGCCTCATTCGTGAGGTCCATGCCGAGCACATGTCCGCTCCCCCGATTTGGTTTGAGGATGCCGGCGAGTATTCGGAGCGTCGTAGTCTTTCCGCCGCCGTTTGCGCCGACCAAACCGAACACTTCGCCTGCGCAAAGGTTGAGGTCCAGGCTCTCAACGGCAATCCGATGACCGTAGCGCTTGGTTACGTCCCGGACCGCGACAAGGGTTTCACCAACCGGGGCAGAGGCAGAGACGTTGTCGGAGACGGATTCAGCCGTGAACATAAAGGAACCCGCCGAACATGTACTTGGTCGCCTCGGCGCCTAGCGCGAGCGCGCGCCGGCCTGGATCGAGACGGGACCGGAGCTCGGCGAGAGCCAGCCAGATAGCGGCCGAACCCGTGTTGCCAAGACTATCGGCATTGACGAATACGTGTGACTGCTCGATCCCGAGAAAGGGAGCTAGCAGCTCTGCCATGCGCCCATTGGCCTGATGCGGAACGACATGATCCACGGTCTCGACACCGATCCCAAACGCGCGCGCGGCCTCGGCTCCACGATAGAACAGTTCGGGACCGCTTGCGCGCACCGCCTCAAAGTCGTGCTCGAAGTCGATCGATCCACGCTTGACAAAAGGTTGGTCAGACCCACCGGCGGCGAGTGCGAATCCGGATCGCCGGCCGAGACCGATCTGACCGAAGAAATTATTCGAAATACGCGCGCCCGGCCTGGAGTCATTGGGACCTACAATGATCGCTGCAGCGCCGTCGCCCATCATCACGAGATTTATCAGCTGGCTCATGTCTTCACCGGCGCGCTGAGGGTCGAAGTAAACGGAGCCAGTCTCGGAGCCGACAATCGCGACAGCTTTGACGCCGGGCGTGGAGACAAGTCCTTGCGCGATCACTAGCGCGTTCGCGAAGCCGGTACATGCTTGACGCAGTTCCATGTAAGGTCCGGCAAAGCCAACGCGGTCTGCGACAAGTGAGATGTTCGGCGGGACGAGGCACGCCGGGCTGGTCGTATGGCCGATGAGATACGCGAGGTCGCCGAGCTTGAGTTGCGCTTCTTCTAATGCCATCCGCAAAGCGACAGCGCAAAGATCGGGGTTGGAGTTTCCTGTGCGCGGCGCCTCGTGGCGGGTTTCAAAGTCACGGCATATGTGCCGCGTCGCGATGTTCAGCCGACTAGCCAACGCTGCTCCCCGACGCGAGACGGCAACGTCGAAACGATCTTCGATCAGCTTCAGAAGCTCAGCTGTAGTTACGGGCCGACCCGGCAACGCCGTGCCCATGCCTAGAACTTTCACCTTCCGTGGATCGTGCCAGAGCTGCGGGGGGAACTCGGAAGCGACATCCCTACTTAGTGGAAGTTCATGCCTTACCGGATCGCTATCGACTCCCAGGCTTTCGCTAGTGGAATCCATCGACGGTTACTCGCCAGTCGCCTTTTTTGGATACTGAGGCCAGTTGCGATCGGCGGATACGATGTTCCCGTTCTTGTTGAGTGACCAAAGTTTTTCGGCGACGAAACCGTTGTTCAGGTAGAGTTTTCCGTTGACTATCGCCCATCGTGAAGGGTCGATGTCAGCGATGCGGTCGAGCGACATTGCGTACGCGCAGTAACCGCCGTACTGCGGAAGATACTTTTCAGGGTCGGCCTTGAACTTCTCTAGGTTTCCCGTGGAAGCAAATCGATATGTAACGCCTTTCCAAGCGAAGCTGTACTGATCAGAGCCCTTAGTCGGCGCTCCATTAATGAAGTATGCGACAGGATCGTAGCCTTTGAGACCGATGCCCTGGTCAGCGTTGACCGCCGGTACAGGAGAGTCAGTGCCGGCCGCCGCATATCCCGGAATTGTTGCAAATAATGCGAACACAAATATCAAAACCGCGAACGCAGTTTCGCGACGACGTTCGAATGCCATTGAATTAATTCTCCTTCCGCGTGCGCAGGAGCGCGACACCGATCACAATCCTTTAGATGCAGCAGCGAGGAAGACGTTTCAGAGCGATCGATGGGCCGTTGCGCCAGAGTTATTCCGCTGCATTCAGGAAAAGGGCCGGGACGCATGCGATTAACACAGTGCGTTCGAGTCCGGCTTCGCGATGCTTATGGATTTGCTGATATTCCGGCGTCAGTCCCATTTCGAATAGGGCCTTCGGACTTGGATACTGGACAAGCGCGACGGCGTCCCACTCGTCGGACGAATCGCCGATCAGCACCGATTCCGGCCGCCCAGACCACAAGACCTTCCCTCCGACTGCCTCTATCATTTTCACAACACTTGAACCGTATCGACCGTATGCCTCCGCACCTGTACCCTCCTCGCCCTCAGCATTTGCCTTGAACTTGAGCAGGTTGAGCATCACGATCGGACCGGGGTGATCCTCGATCAGTTTTGCGAACTTATCCGGGTCGGGACTGATTTTGTTCATCTGGCTGTCCTATCTCTCCATTTAAAACTCGCCACCAAATCGAACCCAATTCAGGACCTTTCAAGTGTCGTACCCAAGAGAGTTACGCGCGCCGTCGAAGCGAGCGAGCATACGCTTCCGCTCCGGCCAGATCATATTGAATGAGTGCCATCTCAATATTTGACGTAGGTCGCTTGTTGGAGATTGGCTCGGTGAAAGGTGGACACGCCAAAATCAACTGTTGCCTCGAATGAAATCGACGATCACTCGTGCCAGCTCCTCACCCTTATCCTCCTGCAAGAAATGACCCGCTCCTGTTATTGTCGTATGCGGCTGATTGCGAGCTCCCGGGATCGACGACTGGAGCAACCGCTCTCCGCCTTTCGTTACCGGATCGCCATCACTGAAGGCGGTTAGAAATGGTTTATCCCACCGGCGGAGAACTTCCCAAGCCTTGCGATTTGCCGGCACCGCGGGATCGTCGGGCGCGATAGGAACGAGAATAGGAAATTGGCGCGCACCGGCCTTGAAGCGCTCCTCGGGAAAGGGCGCGTCGTATGCGGCGACAACTTCAGGAGCAAGTGCGTTGGCACATCCACCCTGGACAATCTGACCAACCGGAAAAGTCGGTGTCTCCTGCGAGAATTTGCGCCATGCCATGAACGCGTCACCGATTGAGCCTTCACCGGTCGGCAGTCCGGTATTCGCCGCGACGATGCGTGCAAATCGCTCTGGATGCTCTGCTGCGACGCGCAGTCCGATCACGCCTCCCCAGTCCTGGCACACCAAAGTTATCCCACTAAGATCGAGCTTCTGAATGAATCGGGTGGTCCAGTTTACGTGCTGTTCATAGGTGTAGTCTTCGCGTTTCGCGGGTTTGTCCGAGCGTCCGAACCCAACAAGATCCGGCGCAACAGCGCGCAATCCAGCTGAGACAAAAACGGGGATCATTTTCCTATACAAGTATGACCACGACGGCTCGCCATGGAGCATCAGCACCGGCGCTGCGCTCTGCGGTCCCTCGTCAACGTAGTGCATTCTCAAACCGCCAACTTCCACATAGCGCGGCTTGAATGGGTAACCGGGCAGATTCGAAAAGCGCTCGTCAGGCGTGCGCAGTATTTCCATCAGATTTCCTCCCTAAATTGTGCCGACCTTTTAGTCTTCTTCATGGTCCCGAAGTGCGACCCTTATCGCGCGCAGCAAGCTTTCTTCATCGAAGGGTTTGACCAACCTCGAGATCGGGTTCTGCCAACCAGCAGGTAAGTCGATTGGCGTTATCTCCATGCGTCGCGCTCCTTACCAAATCCAAACCGGTTGCAGCGCTCGTTCAACCTGATCCTGCGCGACCTGCTGACCGCTCTTCATGCGCTGCACGAGTTGATCGATTTCGTAGCTCTTCTGCGCGAAGGCCGGGTTGTTCTTATTTCCTTCGCGGGCGTCGCGCTGCGCAGCCTCCGAGGCCTGCTCCAATTGAGCAAAGGTCTGGGCGTCGGGCTGAACAACAGCATAACTCCTCGAAATTCCGACGGAGCCGGCCAGAACCGGCGTCGATAGAGTCAACGCCACGGTTCCGGCGGTAAAAATGGTTAAAAATTTATTCATAGGCCTCGAAACTCAGTGATTAGAGTCCCGGATCCTGCGGAAGGTTACGGCCATCGCTGATTTCTTTGCGCTTGAATGCAGACGAGATCGCGGGCCCGCGGGCCGTTAGGATGGGCGCGCGGTTCCAGCTACCGCGATTGCGCGCGTCCGCGGTGTCGAACCGTCAGTTCTTAGCGATTGGGTACTCCGAGCTGGCACCCTCAATTTTGAGCGAGGTGGGGTCCTGAATGAACGCCGCGACGCCAAGGTGGTCCGCTGACCATGAAGGGTCTAGGTCAATAGTCATTTCCTGGACGAAAGAGCCCGGATGCGCCGCGTCCAGTTCAAATGCCGGCAGTAATTTCCTCACGGTGTAGTCGTAGGTAATTTCGCGGCCACCGTTCTCGCCTGCACCGATCTTGCTGACCAGACCGTTCTCGTATATCGCCAGCATTACCACGAGCCGTCCAGTCCCGGCGGTGCTCAACAATTGCGCGTTCACTTTGACATTAAGTTTTCGAGACCCTGCATCAGCGAGGCTTGCCTGGACGCTTGTTCGACCCAGCGGCGACGCCGAACGCGCAGCGGCCACCGCGCGCTCGATACTTCCTGCGTCAGAACCACCGCACTGCCACCCGCCGCCGATCACCATTTGAGGCGTGTACTCGCCGTCCAGGTTCATCGCCCGGGCGTAGTCACTTTGTCGCTCAGACCATTGATGTGAAGAGAACGGGTCCGCCCACCCGAGATGATTCCAGTAATCGACATGGTACGCGAGCGGGATCACGGATTTCGTCGAGGAGCCCAGCTCACTGATAAGTGCGTCGGCAGGCGGGCAGCTTGAGCATCCCTCTGATGTGAACAGCTCGAGCACGACTGGTGCGTCATCGGACGCGTCGTTCGTCTCCGAGAACGCGACCGCTCGATGAAAGAAGCCGAATCCTATCGCTGCGACGACTAAGATACCGACAATCCAGGGAACCAGACCGAATCGCTCACGCTGAGTCTGCATCATGACTACACCTCGCAATGGTGAACCTGTAGCCGAGTCGAGAGGTTCCCCTCTGAGAGTTTTGTAACCATTTCGAGAGCGACAGCATCTAACAGTGTCAGCGACGATTTCCAATTGCGAAATGGCGAGGAACATACGTAAGGGAACGCGGTGTCCGGGATCGGTAACATGCTCTCATCGAGCGAGGTGACGCCCGAGAGGTTGTACCTTCAGCGGCGCGAGTTCATCAAGAACTCGTTGCTGTTCGCGGCAACCAGCAGCGGTGTGGGCAGCACTTTGCTCTGGCTGATGCGAGGTCTTCGAGCGAAGGACCACGAAAAGGGCGCGAACATCGCAACGCCGGATGACCGAGCCGCGCTCACCGTTACGCGGCACCTCGACTACGCGGCTGGAGAGAAGAACAACTCTTACAACGCCGTCACCACCTACAACAATTTCTACGAGTTCGGCACCGATAAGAGCGATCCGGCGGCAAACGCAGGCACTTTGAAACCGCATCCATGGCAAGTGACGATCGAAGGCGAAGTGGCGCGTCCGCAAGTCTTCGAGATCGACGAACTAATTAAGTCGTTCCCGCTGGAGGAACGCGTCTACCGTATGCGTTGTGTCGAAGCCTGGTCGATGGTCATCCCGTGGGTCGGCTTCCCGCTGAGAGATCTGCTGAAGCGTGTCGAGCCCACCCCGCGCGCGAAATACGTAGCCTTCAAATCGCTCCTCGATCCCCAACAGATGCCGGGGCAGCGAACCGATCTTCTCCAGTGGCCCTACGTCGAAGGCCTGCGCATCGACGAAGCGATGCATCCGCTGACTATCCTGGCGGTCGGACTCTATGGTAAGCGGCTTCCAAACCAGGACGGCGCGCCTATCCGCCTCGTGGTTCCCTGGAAGTATGGCTTCAAGGGGATCAAATCGATCGTGAATATTAGTCTGACGGAGGAACAGCCGCCGACTTCTTGGAATATAGCGGGGCCCGACGAGTACGGCTTTTATGCAAACGTGAATCCCGCAGTCGATCATCCGCGCTGGAGCCAGGCAACCGAAAGACGGATCGGCGAGTATCATCGCCGTCCGACCCTGCCATTCAACGGCTACGCGGACCAGGTAGCAGGCCTATACCAAGGAATGGATCTTACAAAGTTCTTCTAGCTATGGCAGCGTTCACAAAAAAATCCCCGCTGCCTTGGCTCAAGCCGGCGGTGCTCACCGGCTCGCTCGTCCCACTCGCGGCGATTCTGATACGTGCTTTGCGCGACGATCTCGGCCCCGATCCGATCGCGCAAGCACTGAATCAGCTCGGCCTGATAGCGCTCGTCTTCCTGGTCGCGGCCCTCGGATGCACGCCGCTTAAAGCCATGTTTGGTTGGACGTGGCCAATGCGTATCCGGCGGATGCTCGGCCTGCTCGCGTTCTTCTATGCTCTTCTGCACGTCATCACCTATACTGTGCTCGATCAGGGCTTGGACTGGCATGCAATCGTGGACGATATCGTCAAACGGAAATTTATCTTTTTAGGGTTCTCCACTTTCGTGCTATTGATTCCGCTGGCCGCGACATCGACCAATTCTGCTCTCAGACGTCTCGGTTACGTCCGATGGAAGCAGCTCCATCGCCTCGCCTATCTGGCGCCAGCACTTGCAATCTTTCATTTCATCTGGAGAGTCAAACTCGACGTTCGCGAGCCGGTCGCCTACGGAGTCGTGCTTGCGGCGCTACTCAGCGTGCGACTCGTGGATTATCTTCATGACCGCAAAGCTCTGCTAATACGAGAGATATGACCCCGCGATCGAACTTTGATACCAAGAGAATTATGATTGCCGCCATTCTTTCGGCGATCGCGGGACTATTGGCAGGAGCCCAGTGGGTGTCTGCACAGGAGAAAACAAATGCCTGATTCGAATTCCAGCAAGGGCGAGGTTCTCACCCAGGTCCTGAAAAAAATGCGCAGCGGCGAGAAGATCGCTCCAAGCGAGTTTCAGGACTTCGTGAAAGCCCAGAACGACGGCGCAACCACCGGCCTTAAGGTCGGAGAGAAAATACCGGACTTCGCGCTTGCGGATCAGGACGGTAATCGAAGAACGTTTCGCGATCTGACCGGCCCTTCGGGCCTTCTTCTGGTCTTTAGTCGAAGCGCCGATTGGTGACCCTACTGTAGAAGCCAGCTCGTGGAGCTGGAACAATCGCGCCAGGGCTTCGAAAAGCAGGGTGTAAGGATCGCGGCCATCACCTACGATTCTCAGGATATTCTGCAGCGCTTCAGCGCCGCTCATCAACTTGGTTACCCCTGCCTATCCGACAAGGGTAGCGTCGTCATTCGCGAGTTCGGAATCCTCAATCCGAATGTCCCGAAGGATCATCCGTTCTACGGCATTCCGTTCCCCGGTGACTACCTGATTTCGCCCGATGGTGTAATCAAGGCCAAGTACTTCCTGCCCGACTATCAGACAAGAGTAGCCTCGTCAGAGATCCTGCTTAATGAATTCGGCGCGGACACGAATACTCAATCAGTGTCGCTAGCAGCCGGGGACATCCGAATCGTGATCACCCCTTCGACCGATCACGCGGTCGCCGGCCAGGAAATCGGAGTAGCCGCCCAGTTCACAATTGCAAAGGGCTGGCACATTTACGGACAGCCACTTCCGGCGAACTACACTCCGACGACGATCGTGTTTGACAGCGACTGCGTCGCCGAGCAGTCGTTCGAATATCCAGATCCAAAGAAGGTCGCCTTCCCCAATATCGGCGAGACACTTCCCGTCTACGCGGGCAACTTCCGAGTCAAGGGAAAAATTCTCGCGAGACGCGGACTGAAGCCGGGCGACTACAAGCTAAAGGGAAAACTCAGCTTTCAGGAATGTAGCGAGCAGATTTGCAAGATACCCCAATCGGTCACGTTCGAGATTCCTTTCAGGATCGATCCGATGGCATCAGCGGCGCCCAAGGTTCCGACGGGCGCTTGATCGCAGATTCAGCAGCACGAAGAGAGCGAGCGTGTGACTTCCGATTTGTGTTAAGTCGAAAGGCAATTTTGAACAGTACTCGTATGCGGCAGCGTCGTAATCCCGGATACTGTGGCTGTCAACTGTATCGACGGGTCCCGATTGCCCTCGTTCCTGCGCAAAAGCCCTTTTATTTTCAATGCCGGGGGCGGGACTCGAACCCGCACGGCCCTTTCGAGCCAGAGGATTTTAAGTCCTCTGCGTATGCCATTTCGCCACCCCGGCGTTCCGGCGAGCATGATCGTTAAATCATAAACACGCCTGCGCGCGAAGATGGTGCGGGCTGTCTGCGATTGTTCATTCAGTCTCGTGCGCGATGCGTATAATATCGACCGGGCTTGCCATACAAACTCTTCATTGTCGCACTTCTGTTGGCGCTGATGGTTTCGGGCTGCGCCTTGTACCGCCGCTATGAAGCCTCGAAGCCCGAGACCGTTCGCAAAACCGAGGCGATGCTCTCAGACGCGGGATTCAAAACGATAAAAGTTGAAACCGACGACCAGGGCGGGCTGGTGGAAGACCTGCCGCCGGACGAGATTCGCCAGTACTCGGCACAATCTGGCACGGTTTACTGGTATTACGATCCGGACATTTGCGCGTGCGTTTACGAAGGCCACCAGAGCGACTACGACCGCTACCAGGTGGCTCAGCGGCAGGAAAGTGACACCGCGCAATATGCCGCCCAGTCGGACGACGAGCAGGTTGCGTCGTTGAACGCTTTGAACGGCGGATTTTTCCCTCCGCCGATATTCTGGATCGGTGGCATCGCCCCCCTGCCACATTTTGGTGGAAGTGGCCATCCAGGAGGCCATGGCCATCTGGGTGGAGGGGGCCGAGGGCACCCGGGCGGAGGTGGACATCCAGGTGGCGGAGGTCGCCACTAGCTGGCCGCATAATTGCTCCAACTGTGATGGGCACGGAGGTTTGCGGCATGCAAGCAACTAGGCCCGTCGATGCTCACCTATGCAATCACGATCTTCATCGGCGCATTCCTACTGTTCCAGGTTGAACCACTACTGGCGCGATACATCCTGCCCTGGTTCGGAGGTACGCCCGCCTTATGGGTCACCTGCATGCTGTTCTTCCAGTTGCTGTTGGTCGCCGGCTACGCATATTCGCATCTCATAGCCGCTCGCCTCAACGCGCGCCGACAGGCAATCGTCCACATCGCGATTGTCTCCGCATGCGTGGTGCTGATGGGCGCTCTCGCGATGATATGGCAATCGCCGATTACTCCCGGGCCCGACTGGAAGCCTCTCAGTCCGGATTTTCCGGTCGCTGGAATCTTCGCGCTCTTGATAGTCAGTATCGGGTTGCCGTTCTTCATCCTGTCCACCACCGGGCCGCTGCTACAGACGTGGTATGCGCGATCGCATCAAGGTGCTTCGCCTTATCGGCTGTATGCGCTATCCAACATCGGATCGTTGCTCGCACTGGTGACCTATCCGTTCGTGGTGGAACCAGCCCTTAGCCTTAGAGCGCAAGCAATCCTGTGGTCGCTGTTGTTCGGCTTGTTCTCAATAGGCGTACTGCTATGTGCACGGAGTATCTACGGTGTCGCTCTGCCAGATCCTTCAGTTGAATCCGCCAACGTGCGGATCGCAGTTCCTTCCCGATCGACGCGCGTACTATGGATCGCACTCGCTACTGTCCCGTCAGTGATGTTGCTGGCCACAACCAACCAGCTCTGCCAACAGGTCGCCGTGGTTCCGTTCCTATGGGTGCTACCGCTCGCGATCTACCTGCTTTCATTCGTCATCTGTTTCGACAACCAACGATGGTATCGACGCGGCGTCCTTCATCCGATGCTAGGCGCCACGGTCTTCATAGCTCTGGCAGTTCTCGTGCGCCCCAATGCGAGCATACTCATTCAAATAGTCACTTACTCGATGTTGCTATTCGCGATCTGCATGGTTTGTCATGGCGAGTTGGTCAGGCTCAAGCCACACGAGCGCTATCTCACGTCGTTCTACCTGATGGTCGCGATTGGCGGCGCATTGGGCGGGATCTTCGTCGTCGTCGTAGCGCCCCGGCTCTTTACCGGCTACTGGGAATTTCATCTTGCGATCTGGGCGAGCCTCCTGCTGCTCACGATCGTGTTGATGCGATCCCCCAACTCCTGGATTCATCAACGTAGCCCGGCAGCCGCGATCGCGTTGCTGGCCGGCGCAATCCTGTTGCCTGAGCTGATCGCCGCTAATTCCTTGCTCGGAGCGATCAGGCGGGCATCCGAGGCCTCTCACTTGATCCCGGCATTAGCTGCGGTGGGACTGATGTCCGCGGTGGCGTTTCAAAAGCACTCTTCACTCTCTCGGAAGCGGCCAGGTTCGATCGTGCAGGCGTGCGCAATTCTCGGACTCTTGGTGATCGGCGGCGCGTTGATCATGGACATCGAGGGAAATCGCGCGAACAGCCTGATAGCCAGTCGCAACTTCTATGGAACCCTGGGTGTTTACTCAGTCGATAGTCAGAACCCCGAAGGCCATTACTACATGTTGCGTCATGGTCAGATCATACACGGCGAGCAGTACTCAGCCCCTGACAAGCGGTATCAACCGACTACCTATTATGGTCCGGAGAGCGCGATTGGATTGATCATGCTGAATCACCCGCGCCGATTCGCGCGCAATCCTCGCGATCGCGCGCTTCGGGTCGGCGTGATTGGCCTCGGCGTGGGAACGATTGCGGCCTACGGGATGCCCGGCGACTACATTCGCTTCTACGAGATCAATCCAGCCGTTACCAAAATCGCAGATGAGAGCGGCTACTTCACCTATCTGCGGGATTCGCGCGCCAGAATCGAGATCGTGCCCGGCGACGCGCGCCTTTCGATGGAACGCGAACTGGCTAATGGAGGTCCGCAAGGATTCGACGTGTTGGTACTCGACGCATTCGCCGGCGATGCGATACCGGTGCATCTACTGACTATTGAAGCGTTCGCGATCTACCTGCGCGAGTTGAATCCCGACGGCGTCATCGCAATCCACGTCACAAACCGTTACCTCGACCTTCAGCCTGTGATTCGCGATATAGCCGAGCACTTCAAGCTGGAGTCGGCCCGCATGCATCAGGCCGCCGGTCCGATTGTCAAACCTGGCGACTGGATTATTCTTGCGCGCAACAATTCAGTGCTAGGCCGCGCGGAGATTGCGAGCAAGCTGAGGCCTCTCGACTCTCGGCGAAAGGTACGGCTGTGGACTGACGACTACAGCAACCTGTTTCAGATTCTGAAGTGATCGGCCCGACCGACTTGTCAGCCGGGGTTGCGCGCGAAGGTCGGGACGCCCGGAAAATGCGGCGCCCACTTCGGCGCGCTCGCGACGAAAATGCTCGCGGTCGGTTGAAACTGATTCGGATCGTCGAGGCTGCTGGCCTTGATCGCTGTGAACGGCATCCCCGACAGGAGGCTCATGATCGGTGAGCCACAGTTGGCGCAAAAGCCGCGGCTGACCTTGTTGCCGCTGTCACCCGCCACCTCATACTGCTTCAACTCTCCCTTGGTCAGCTTGAACGCCTCCTTCGGAACCAGCAGGACCGGCGCGAACGCGCTGCCGGTCGAGCGCTGGCAATCACGGCAGTAACAGTTCGCCTGCATCACGGCGTCAGTCGTGGATTCGTAACGAACCGCACCGCACATGCATCCACCGACAATTTTTGCTGCCATCGCAATTCCTCCTGTTCGATGTTACGCGAGCGCGAGGCGCTCGAGCTGATCCTTGGGCGCTTCCATCTCAATCAGTGCGTCGCGAAGTTTTTCCGCCGCACGTTTTTCCTCAGCACTGCCCGCAAGGTTGTCGTTTTCCGCGGGATCGTCGCGCACGCGATACAAATGATTACCACTGAAATTGCCCATCGCCCAGAACGGGAGCAGATCGCCCGCTCGAAACGGCTGGCGGATAACTGGAATCCGCGTGCCCGGCATCCGATCGAGCACGGCGCGCTCGTCCGGCGGCGGCATCTGAATTTGCGGCATGTGATGTATCGGCATCGTGGACCATCGATTCGACCACAGGCTCAAGCGGCGCGTTGTCGCCCGACGGCGCCCGCGCGTACTTCGCCTCGGCATCGATCAGATGAACCTCGCGTCCCCATATTCCCGCCAGCGCCCAGTCGCGAATCGAGTGAGCTTCTCCCGACATCAGCGGCAGCATCGAGCGTCCATGCGTGCGATGCTTCATCTCGACGCCGAAGATGTCGGCGAGCGTCGCGCAGATATCAACATTTGTCGTCAGCGCATCGATTTTTCCAGTGACTACACCAGGCATTGCGATAAATAGTGGCGTGTGGCCGAGCGGTTCGTAAATCGGCACCGCGGGCTTGCCCCAGATATCCTTCTCGCCGAGGTAATGTCCGTGATCGGTGCATATGATCACCGCGGTGTCGTCGTAGAATCCGCCGCGCTCGATTGCCGCGAGCAGCCTGCCGAGCCACGTGTCGATCATCGTGAGCTTCGCGCCGTAGCACGCGCGAATCTGCGCCGCCTGCCCAAGTGTGAGCACGCCGCGCGCCACAGCGCCGCGCATGTACGGCGGCCAGATCATGTGCGGACCTTGCCACGACGCGTCGTACATCGAGGCGTACGGCTCTGGCGTATCGAACGGCTCGTGCGGATCGAACTCGTCGACGAACAGCATGAAACGATCGTGACTGCGCGCCGAATGCTCGAGCCACTCCGTCGCCGCCGCCATCGTGCGCGGCCCGGGAAAATCCGTCTCGTCGCGAAAGTAGCCGCGCGAGTTATCGTACGGTGTATGCCCGCGCGCGAACGACGGCGCGCCCATCCAGCTTGGATCGGGCCGCGTCTGCCACGGGTCGCTCTCATGGCCGCGCTGATAATCCCACGCGGTGAAATCGGTGTGATAGTTTTCGCCGCCGACTTCGAACAGATGCGGATGATCGGAGACCAGCTTGGTGACGACGCCGGCCGCGCGAAGATACGCTGTCAGCGGCCGCTCCCAGATTTCGATCGAGCCCCACGGCTTCCACAAAAAATCGATCGCGCCGCACAGAATATCGTGACGCGCCGGGATACACGGCAGCGACCCGGAGTAATGGCGGTCGAAGCGAACCGCGCGCCGCGCGAAAGCGTCGAGATTCGGTGTGGCGAACTCGCGCCCGCCGTACGCGCCGATCATGTGGCGATTGAGGCTGTCGAGCAGGATGACGATGACGTTTTTCGGTTTTTTCGGGCGTCGCGCCGTGACTTCGTCCGCGCTCATCGGATGAATCCTAGCAGAGACTGCCGCGAAAATGGGACCTAAAATAAACGTTCATTCATACTGAAACGGCATGGTCGCACGCTACGTCTAATGAGGCGAGCCGTGGGGGTGTAGACTTGACGCGCGCCTTCGACTGAAATGACAAGTGAGGTTGCATTCGTGACGCTGATGAAAAATCGCCTTGTCTCAACGCGGGCCGGAGCAGTCGCGATGATGGTCGCGATTGCCGGATGCGCCGTCGCACCGGCGCCGATCGCGCATACGCCCAACGTCGTCGCGACTCCGCAACAAGGGCCAGCTCGCGGTAAGCGTCGCGGCCGCACCGACTGTCGGCGCAGTAACTCCGGTTTATGTATCAGTCGCGAACGGCACCGACGCGCCACGCTCCGTAATTCCGAGCCAGATCTTCGCGCTCAATGATGCCGGCGAGCGAGTCGCGCCGCTTCCGCCGGGTGAAGCCGCGCGCCAGGCCGGCGGCGCCAACGAACTCGAAGGCGCAGTGAAGAGCGCAGCGATCAGCGGCGTTGGCGGCGCAGCCGTCGGTGCGGCTGCCGGCGCTATCGCGGGTACCGCGGGACATTCGGCAGGATTTTACGGTTTCGGCTCGCCTGGCGCCGGCGCGTTGGTAGGCACCGCGTTCGGAGCTGCCGGCGGTATTTTCAGCGGTGCTGAGAGAGGACAGTCGAAAGCCGACCAGCAGGCCAATCAGCAGCTCGAAGCGGTCTCGCTCAAGCCCGAGGAAGTGCGCAAGGACTTCACTGTCAGCGGCTACGTCTATTTTCCCAAAGGCTCGTACAACCAGGTCGAGATGCTACTGGTCGATCGCGAGACCGGCGACACCCAGGTAGTCCGCGAGCCCTGGCATTGATTCGCGCTACAGCATCGACGAAATAATCACGATCGCGCCCTGCCCCTTGCCCTTTTCAGCGGGATCGCAAATCACTGCCTTGCTGCCGATGAACTTCATGTCGGTCGGGTCCATCAGACCCGAGGCGAATCCGCGCGCGATTCCTTTTTCGACCCGGTACACGGTGCCGTCGCGCTCGTTATTGTTCTCGGAAGCGAACTTGCCGGTGTCCGCGATCAACAATTCGTCGCTGTACGATCCGAAAGTTGACGGCGACCACGCGAAGCCCGACGGCCGGATGAATCCGACCAGGTAAACGTCGTCCTTCAACTTACCGTCGGCGCCGATCATGCCGATGCGGCCGACCTTCGCCGCGAAACCTCCCTTCGCGCGCATTCCGATCAGCATCATGCCCGCCGCTTTCGAATCGGATGAAGGTGGAAATGAAATCGTCGTGAGCTCGAACGGGACCGGTTTGTTGTAAGCGCCAAACACGGTCGCCTTGCCCGAGCCGTCGATCGCGTAAATCGACGCATTGCCACTCGTCACCGCGTAAAGCTTGCCCGCGAACGGTGATCCAGCCGCGCCGAATTCCAGGTCACGGCATTCGGTCGCCGCCGCGTCGGGCAGCTTCGCGAAGGTGCTGACAGCGCCCGACTTGTCGATACGTTCTACCTCGCACGGTCCCTTGATTCCACCGGTCGCGGCGAGGACAAAAACGCTGCCCTCATATGATCCGAATCCTGCGGGACCGACTGCGACCCCGGCCGGGTTTTTGATCTTGGTCTTGTCGGCCAGCGCGGTCGCCTTGCCGGCGAAGGAGACCGAGTAAACGCCGCCCGCCTGATCGGATACCACCATCGCGCCGTGATTGTCCTGCACGAAGTATGGTGCAACCAATCCGGGGGTCTTCAGCGCTTTGATCTCGAACGGCACCTCCACGTCGAGGCCCGCGCCCGCGGCGCGCGCGATCGAATTGGTCAAGCTGGGCAAGGCCGCGATCGCCAGCGCGCCGAGACAAAACGCGGTGGCGAAGATCGAGAAATTACTTTTTCTTTTCGAGAAGTTCATCAAGTGCCTCGTTGACTTCGTACTTTTCGTTCGGATCCCGATCGTCCAGCTCCGACTTGCGGCGCGTCACCCACTCGGCCAGCCCCACCGTCGCAGCCTCCGCAGGATTCGAAATCCCCATCGCCTCCGCGACCCGCATCAGCTGCGCGAACAGCTCGTCGGGCACGTCGATCTGAATTTTCATGCTCATGCAGCCTCGCACGATACACTTTCCGGCGATTGTTCGTCCTTTCATATAGTCTTAGGGTGCCGTGGTCGTCAAAATGAATTCTGTAGTGTCACCTCCACTCAAATATTCGGGCACCATCATTGAGTATCTCGATCAAGGACGGCTCAAAGCCGCGCTGGTGACCCGCGAACAGGAACGCCACCTGGCGGTGATCGATTCCGCGGGTCATGAGCGGTTGGTTCCACGCGATCTCGTCCTGATGCGCCATCCGGAGCGAAGCGCCGATCGCGAGAACGTGGCCGAGGCGCTCAAGGAACTCGAACACGAACGCGCGCAGCTTGCCGCCGAACTCGATCTCGAACTCCTCTGGCAAGTCGCGCAGGAGCAGAGCCGCAGTTTTTCCGCGGTCGAACTCGCCGATTTGTTCTTCGGCCGGAAATCGAATGCCGCCGCTTCCGTGATGCTCGAGGCGCTGCTGAACGATCGCACCTATTTCGTCCGCCGCCACATGGACTTCGTGCCGCGCACGCAGGAACAGGTCGAGCGACTGCGGATACAGAACGATCGGATTCGTGCGCGCAGCGACGACTATCGTAAAATCCAGAAGCATCTGCGCGACGTCCTTATCGGCGCCGACAAGCCGCCCGCCGACGAAGCGGCCGCGCTTATCGAAGAGCTGTCGCGCTATCTCAAAAATCCGTTCACGCGCAGCCGCGACATGACCCAGATGCTCTCGCAGGCGGCGCCCGACGTCGATCCTGCGGAGGCTGCGTTCGAAATTCTCGAGCGCCTCGGCGCGCCGCTGCGCGTACCGCGTTTCGCATTCATCGCCGGCCTCAAGGACGAATTCAGCGACGCCGTGATGAAGGAGGCGGTCGAGGCGGTGCCCGGTCCGCGCGCGATTTCCGACGGCGGATTCGCGGTCACGGTCGATGACGAAGACACGATCGAGGTCGATGATGCTCTCAGTTGCGAGCCGCTCGCCGACGGAGGCGTCCGAGTGCGCGTGCATATCGCGCTGGTCGCGGATTTCGTCGCCAAGGGCGGCGCGATGGATAAGGAAGCGGCCTCGCGCGCGACCACGGTTTACCTCCCCGAGACGACCATCAGGATGCTGCCCGATCCGATTTCGTGCCGCGCTGCGAGCCTGATTGAGGGCGAAGACCGCCCCGTGATGACCACCGACGTGCGATTGTCGGCGGACGGCGAGCTGCTCGACGCCTCGATCTATCCCTCGCGAATCCCAATCATGCGCCGGCTCGACTACGACATGGTCAATCGCATGCTCGAATCAGGAACTGACGGCGATGAGACCGCGGCGACCGTGGCTCGCCTCAACGCGGCGGCGATCAAACTTCGTGAACGACGTCGGACCGCGGGCGCGGTGCTCGTGCAGCGGCGCGAAGCCAAAGTCCGGGTGCACGGCGACGACGTTGAAATCACCGTCCTCGACAACGCGTCTCCCGGTCGCACATTGGTGGCGGAATTCATGGTGCTGAGCAACTTCGTGGCCGCTCGATGGGCCGCTGCGAATAGAATCCCGATCATTTACCGCGTGCAGCCGCAAGTTGGCGGCGGCGATATGGCGTCGATGCGTCCGCGGCTGTCGCTGCATCCGGAATATCACGCCGGGATCGGACTCGACTTTTACGCGCAGTTGAGCTCGCCGATCCGCCGCTACGCCGATTTGGTCTTGCAGCGGCAACTGCTGGGCGCGCTGGCTAATCGCGGCAATGAAGCGCCGCCTATCTATAATGTCGATGAATTGTTGGCTGTGCTTGCCGGCGCCGAGAATGCGGAAGCGTCAGGGCGCGAACTCGAGCGACGTGCGAAGCGCTACTGGATTCTCCGCTATCTTGAACGTCACGCCCAGGACGGGCCGTTGCTCGCCTACGTCGCGCGCGAAGGTCAGAGCGCGGAACTGGTCGATTTCACGGTGCGCGGAACCCTGCACAACGCGCCAACGTTGCCGAACCAGATGCCGATAATGGTCCAAGTGAGCCGAGTCGATCCGCTGCGCGGGTGGCTAGCATTCGATTTCGTGGGACCTGCTGATGAAGCCGCGACTGGGGCAATTAGAACCGTGTAAGGGAATCCGAAGAAAAGGAGCGCTGCGCGATTTTCAGAAACCGGAACCGGCTTCGCGTACGCGAAGCTGTCCGAGGTCCATTCCTCCCGTCGCGTTGCTCCCGGCGTCAGGATGACAACAAAACGCGAAGCTGTCCGGAAGCCCGAACCCCCGTTCCTCCCTTCGCGTTGCTCAGGTCGTCAGGGTGACACAAAGACGCGAAGCTGTCCGGAATACTTCCTGCTGCTCGCGTTGCTCGCTCTGTTCGGGATGGCGGAAAGATTGAGAACCTAACCCTGACCCCTTCCCGAAAGGAACCGGAATGGAAAAAATCGCGTTGCTCGCTTTGTCAGGATCCAAATCAGGCTCGTACACCTCCTGGACGCTCCGCGCATCGACGATCGCTCGCCGCGATGTACCACGGCGCGACCACGTGCGCATGGACGCCAACTGCGCTCGGCGGCCGGCCGGGTTTCGCAGCGGCGTGAGCGGCCAATATCGACTGGACCGCCAGTGACGTACCTAAAATCAGGCCCGCTATGATAGTTAACCGCATACTCTCTCCTTGACGCTCACCTGCTCGACCTTCGCGCGACGCCCGCATCTAGCCACGCCGGGCGCCCTTGCGGGCGCCCTTCCGCGTGACTCCCCTCTTGCTCCCCAACGTCCCCCCTGTTCCCCGCTCCGCGCCTGGCCGTTCTACATCTCTTTGAATGCGTCCTGCTCGAGACGCCATCGGTCGATCGACTCGATATTGAAGCGCCAGTCGCTGCCAACCTTGAACGCCGGCAGCCGCCCGCGCTTGAGCTGCCTGTATATCGTTGACGGATGAACCTTCAGGTAGTCCGAGAGTTCCTTAACTGTCAGCACGTGGCTGCTGTCATTTTTCAGCATCTGTCAGCTCCCTCTTTCAGATTCTCTGTTTTTACTGGTGCGTTTACTCAAGCGAACCATGAGGGGCTTATCGCAAGCCGCGTGCCGAGGGGACGCTCACCTAAATGTCACACGATTAAAGCTGTCTGCGGATAGAATTGAATGCCGCGGGCGGTAGGATTTTGCCACTGCGACCGAAAAATGTCGGTCGTGCCGTGAACGCGACTCGTCAATGCGCTGTTTCGCGCCTGTGGGACACCCGTTGTCCTATTTTGACCGCGTGGTGTCCTGTTAACTGCTGGTTGACGCGCTCAGACCTTGTCGATCAGCTCCCGCCCAACCGTGTTGACGCCTTCGAGCAGCGCCGCTTCATCCGCACCGCGCTGCAGCAAGATGAGCCGGCTCACGCCCAGGTCGGCGTAGCGCTTCGCAGTGTCGCGATCGACCTTCACGCGCGGACTCGGCGTGATACTTATCTCGACCTCCTCGAAGCGGCGGCCCGACGCTTTGCACGCCTGTCGCAGCCCCTCGACGCACTTCGCCGTCCCGTCCAGGTCCTGCGCAAACCCGTACCATCCTTTCGCCAGGCGCGCGGCCCGGCTGAACGCTTCCTTAGTATGTCCGCCAAATACGATCTCTGGATGCGGCTGCTGCACCGGCCGCGGCATCGCGTTGACGCCCTTGAACTTGATCCACTTGCCCTCGAACTCCGGCTTCGGCATCGACCACAACGCGATCATCGCCGCCAGCCATTCCTCCGAGCGCGCGCCCTTGTGATCGAACGGCGCTCCGATCGCATCGAACTCCGGCTTCAGGTATCCAACGCCGATTCCGAAAATCAGACGGCCGTTGGAAAGCACGTCGGTCGACGCAAGTTCCTTGGCGAGCACCACCGGGTTGCGCTGCGGCAATATGATGATGCCGGTGCCGAGGCGAATCTTCGTGGTGTGCGCGGCGACGAACGCGAGCGCGATCGCGGGATCGAGCATCGGGTAGTCCGCCGCTACCGGCGAGGGCGGCACTTGCGGGTCGGGCAATATCACATGCTCGCCGGTCCACACGCTTTCGAAGCCTGCGTCTTCAGCCGCACGCGCGACGCTCGCGGCGCATTTGGGAAAGGCACACGGTCCATTGTTGATTCCAAATAGTCCGAATTTCATTTTTTCACCTTCTATTCGGGCGTCATCACAATCGCAGGAGCACCGGGATTCTTCCCTTCGCTCAAGAATGACACAAAAATAGATCGAAGAGGGAGAACAAGAGCCGTTCCATTGACGCGGCGCGGCTCGCATCATCATAATCGCTTCGACTGCGACTATGTCCGATGAGGCGGATGAGGCGGGCGCGCGATGAGATGTCCCCAGTGCGGTAACGAAAATCAGCAAGGCAGTGCCTTCTGCTCGCGATGCGGCACGCGGATGTTCGCGCCCAAGCCGTCGGCCGTGCGCGAGTACGCGCTGGCCACCTTCCGACCCTCGCTGTGGTATTACGCCAACGGCTTCCTGATCGGCGGAGTGTTGATTGCGTTCGGCGCTCGCCTGCTCTACGGCAAATTCCAAAATGTCCAGATCCCGAACCAGGCCGGCTTCGCGGTGGCCGCCCTCGGCGTGCTGACGTGGATTGTCACGATGATTCGCGCGCGAACCGTGAGCTGGAGTCTCACCTCCGATCGGCTGATCGAAAAGCGCGGGCTGATGGCGTCGCGCCGGCGCGAGATGGAACTGGCGGACATCCGTTCGGTCGAAGTCGATAAGCGCGTCTTCCAGCGGATGTTCGGACTCGGCGACGTCACGATCGCTTCCGCCGCGAGCGCCGACTACGCCATCCGGCTCCACGAAATCCAGGATCCCGACAATGCCGCCGAAACGATTCGCAAGGCGCGCCTGAAGCGGATGGCGTAAATCACAATGAGCAAGCGACCCGACCTGCGCTATGAACGACGGCTGTGGAAACTCGGCATCGACGCAGTCGCCGGGGTGGACGAAGCCGGAGTCGGCCCGATGGCGGGTCCGGTGGTCGCAGCTGCGGTGGTCTTTGCGCCGGAAATGTTCATCAGCGGAGTGCATGATTCCAAACAGTTGACCCATGAGCAGCGCGAGGAACTCTTCACACCGATTCAGGCGCGCGCAATCGCGATCGGCGTCGGAATCGCGGAGGTCAACGAAATCGATCGCCTCAACATATACTGGGCGACGATGTCCGCCAGCCGCCGCGCGCTTTCCGCCTTGAACCTGGCGCCGGGTCACGTGCTGGTGGACGGCCGCCTGATCCCGGGTCTCGAACTGCCGCAAACAAAAATCATCGGTGGCGATCGCAAGAGCTTCTGCATCGCGGCCGCATCGATCATCGCCAAGGTCACGCGCGACCGCATGATGGTGGATCTCGACGGCCAATATCCCGGCTACGGTTTTGCGCAACACAAGGGCTACTGCACCAACGAGCACATGCAGCTGCTGATCAAGCTGGGCCCGTCGCCAATTCATCGCCGATCGTTCCAGCCAGTAGCAGCGACGGCGCAGCGCCCACTGTTTGATTCTTAGCCCCTCGTTTACCGCCACGCTCGATCGGGTTACGCTTGATCCACGATGGCGCTCGAACGTGACAAGCATACTGCTCAGCATGCGCTGCTGACCCTGCACGAGAGCCAGCTGCTCGACCTCTATCGGCGCATGACGCTGATCCGGCGCTTCGAGGAGAAGACCGCCGAGATGTACAGCCGCGGGAAGATTACCGGCTTCTGTCATCTCTACGCCGGCGAGGAGGCGGTCGCCGTCGGCTCGATTTACGCGCTCTACGACAAGGACTACGTCGTCTCGACCTATCGCGAGCACGGGCATTGCCTCGCCAAGGGCGCCGATCCGCGGGTCGTGATGGCCGAGCTGTTCGGCAAGGCCACCGGTATCTCGCATGGCCGCGGCGGCTCGATGCATCTGTTCGATCAGGACCTGCGCTTCATGGGCGGCTACGCGATCGTCGGCGGCGGATTGCCGATCGCATGCGGCCTGGCGCTCGCGGTCAGCTACAACGAAGGCCCCGAAGTCGTCTGCTGCTTCTTCGGCGACGGCGCGCTTCCGCAAGGCGCCTTCCACGAGACTCTCAACATGGCGTCGCTGTGGAAGCTGCCGCTGGTTTTCATTTGCGAGAACAACTTCTACGGGATGGGTACGCTCGTCCAGAATGCGATCAGCCAGGAGGAGCTCTACCGCTTCGCCGAGCCGTACAAGATGCCGGGAGTGCGGGTGGACGGGATGGACGTGCTCGACGTTTACGGCGCCACGATGGAGGCGGTCGCGCGCGCACGCAACGGTGACGGGCCGTCGCTGATCGAGGCGGTCACATACCGCTTCCGCGGTCATTCGATGTCCGATCCGGCCGAGTACCGATCCAAGCGCGAGGAAAGAATCTGGCAGGAGCGCGATCCGATCAAGAATCTGCGACGCCGGCTGCTGACCGAGAAGCGCGCAACCGAATCGAAGCTTACCGAAGTCGAGAACGAAGTCGCCGCCACTATCGACGACGCGGTTAAGTTTGCCGACGAAAGTCCTGAGCCCTCGATGGATGAACTCGGCAAGGGCGTTTACGCGTCCGAAGACAAGTAGTCGGCGAAGCTGACCACTGAGATGGCACAGATCACTTACCGCGAAGCATTGAACCAGGCGCTGCGCGAGGAACTCGATCGCGACGAGCGAGTCTTCATCATGGGCGAGGAGGTCGGCTACTTCGGCGGCGCGTTCAAGGTCACCGACGGCCTGCTCGCGGTTTATGGCGAGAAGCGTATCCGCGATACTCCTATTTCCGAATTGACTATTGTCGGCGCGGGCGTTGGCGCCGCGATGGGCGGCCTCAAGCCAGTAGTCGAACTGATGACTATCAACTTCGGGCTTCTGGCTATGGATCAAATAGTCAATAGCGCCGCCAAAATACATTTCATGTTTGGCGGAAAGGCTAATGTGCCAGTAGTCATTCGCGCGCCGCAGGGCGGCGGTCATCAGCTCGGCGCGCAGCACAGCCAAAGCCTCGAAGCGTATTTCCTCCACTGCCCCGGGCTCCGCGTCGTCATCCCGGCCACGCCCGCAGACGCCAAAGGACTACTCAAAACAGCTATTCGCCAAGTTGATCCCGTGATGTTCCTCGAACACGAGTCACTATACGGGGTCAAGGGAGAAGTCCCCGAGGATCCCGAGTACATGGTGCCGTTCGGCAAGGCAAATGTAATCCGCGAAGGTAAGGATGTGACTATAGTCACTTACTCGAAATGCGTTTACGACGCGATCGCGGCGGCCGAAGTGCTCGAGAACTCGGGCATCGACGCCGAGATAGTTGATTTGCGAACGCTCAACCCGCTCGACATGGCGACGGTGGTCGCGTCGGTGAAAAAGACCGGGCGTGCAATCGTCGCGTACGAAGGATGGCGCACGGGCGGCGCCGGCGCTGAGATTGCGGCACAGATTCACGAGGCCTGTTTCGACTCGCTCGACGCACCGGTGGTCCGCGTTGCCGCGCTCGACAGTCCGATGCCATATAACAAGCATCTCGAGCACGCTTCGTTGCCGAGCGCAGGAGACATAGTCAAGGCGGCGGAGGAACTGACCTGAGACCGCGGGCGAAACAATCATGAGCAACGAAATCACGATGCCCAAGCTCTCGGACACGATGGAGGAAGGCAAGATCCTCCGATGGCTCAAGCATCCCGGCGACAAGATCGCGCGTGGCGAGGCGATTGCCGAAGTCGAGACCGACAAGGCCGACATGGTGCTCGAATCGTTCGACGAGGGTGTGCTGGAGCAAATCAAATTAAGTGAAGGCGAAAGCGCGCCGGTCGGCGCGGTGATAGCGACCATGAAATCCCCCGGCACAAAAGAATCCAAATCCGACACGAAGCCACAACCGCAGGCTGCCATGGAAGATCCAGGCGCAGAAGCCGCCGCAACTCCTGATCTGCCCAAGCCAGTCGCGATCAAGCCGAAAGCATCCGAAAAGAAAGAGACGCCGAAGAGATCGATCGCTCCGGCGGCGGTCGTGACCGACGGATCCGCGGGCGATTTGCACGTGCATCCTGCGATGTCCGCGAATCTCAGTGCCGCGCCGACCGCGATCGCTGCTCCGCCGCCTCGTCCCGAGCCGCCGGCTCCTGCAGCCGACGCGGACGCCACTGACGGTCATAAGCTGCGCGCGTCTCCGTTGGCGCGACGCGCCGCCGAAGAGGCCGGCATCGATATCTCGCACGTGCGCGGCACCGGTCCCGACGGACGCGTGACCAAGCGCGACGTCGATAACTTCCTGCGCGAGCAGCAGCTGTTCAAGTTCCGGCGGCTGGTGTCGCCGCGTGAAGGCGCGCCGGGCTCGCGTGAGGAACTGTCCGCGATGCGCAAGACTATCGCCAAGCGGATGGCCTTGTCGAAGCGCGAGATCCCGCACTTCTACGTCACCGTCGAAGTCGCGATGGAAGATGCGGTGCGCTTGAAGGACTCGCTCGAAGCAACCGAGATGTTCGAGGAAGCTATCACCTACAACGACATTATCGTGAAGGCGTGCGCGCTCGCGCTCGGGCGCTACCCGCGCATCAACGCTAGCTACGAGGACGAAGGCATCGTCATTCATCCTAATATCAACATAGGAGTGGCGGTCGCAGTCGAGGACGGACTTATCCTGCCGGTGATTCACGGATGCGAGCAGTTATCGCTGCTCGAAATCTCGCGCGCCGCGCATCGACTGGTCGCTAAGTCGAGCCGCGGCGGTTTCACATCCGAAGAACTATCAGGCGCGACCTTCTCGATCTCCAACATGGGCATGCTAGGTGTCGAACACTTCGCCGCGGTTATAGTTCCGCCGCAAGCGGCTATCCTGGCTGTAAGTGCTATCAAGGATCGCCCGGTAGTACGCAATGGACAGCTGGCAGTCGGCAAGACCATGATGATGACCGGCTCGTTCGACCATCGCATAGTCGATGGTGTTGTAGCCGGCCGTTTCCTGCAGGAACTCAAACGCTTCCTCGAAAATCCATCCAGCCTGCTGCTGTGAGCGATCCTTCTCTGATCCGTTAGCTAGCTCTGAGTCTTCCCTTGCAACTGCGAAAGGCGGCTAGGAATTTTCTGCGACCAATAGTCCATCGCGTTCTGCGCATCACCCCATCGGAATGAAGCTGCGCTCTTGAGACCCATGCCACCGGCGCGTTGATCGACCGCTTCGGCCAGTAGTGTGCCATTGGTGGAATCCGTCACCTTCATTTCAGCTTCGGCCGATCCTACGAACGCATAACTGTCAGTCGCGAGCGATTGCGCCATGTTGAGCACGCGCGCTTGCGGGACGATCACCGAGACCGTGCGCAGGCCGGGGACTGCAGTGGTGGCGTCCATCAGAGCTACCCGCAAGGTCATAACTCCCGGTCCCGGCTGATCCACCAGGGTAAAGCTCTTGGCCAGGTTGGTCTGGAGTTGGTTGTAGAAGTATTCGGTCAGAACCGCCTGATCAGATGGCGACACTTTCGAATCGGCAGCGGCCCAGAACTCCACCGGCATCAACTGTATCTTGGTATAGCTGGCCCATTGAGCGTTGGGATTTATCCAAACCAGCGCGGCGCCACCTTCAGGCCCGGGAGCCAGCTTCGACGCGTCGGCGCCGAGGAATCCGGTTACCGCGCTGGGTAGCGGACCACCCGACTCGAGTGCCTTCGCGGCCGCTGGCGCACTCTCGACCGTGGTCGAGCATCCTGAGACCATAAGAGCTGCTGCCAAGGCCGCCGCGGCCACACCTGCTAGAGTTTTGTTTCGTAAGTTGTTCATCATCACCATCACCCTCCGTGAATTTATGCCAGCATTCGTTCATAACTCGGCAAAGGCGGCTATTGTACTTTGGTACAATGCCCGGCGCCTCGGTGCATAGAGTAGATATGGGGCTAGCATGATCGTTGACTGGATCTACAACAACCCAACCTGGCTCTGGGGACCTATCCTGATAGCGCTCGCCATCGCCGCGGCAAGTGGTGGGCTGCTGATCTTCCATCGATTAGTCCACGTCAAGGTGCGCAGGGCGCACAATGATCTGGCGGGCTTCACCTTCGCAATCGTCGGTGTGTTGTACGCGGTCCTGTTGGCGTTCATCGCAATCGCGACGTGGGAATCGTTCAGTCGGGCTTCGGATATCGTCGAGAACGAATCGGACTACGCGGGCGGAATGTACCTCGACACCGCGGGCTTGCCAGACGCGAAGGGGCAGGAGATTCGCGACGCGCTGGCGAAGTACGTCAGCGTCGTGGTCGATGTCGAATGGCCGATCCAGCGGACCGGCAAGACGCCCGACCAGGGATGGAAGCCGCTGCGCGACCTCGCCACCGCGATTGCGACGGTCCGTCCGCAGACGCAGGGCGAGGCGGTGATCGAGGCCGAGATGCTCAAGACCTGGAACGAGCTTTACAACGCGCGAAGCGCGCGGCTGTCGGCGGTGCAAGGGCACATCCCGGGCGTCATCTGGGCGATTGTGTTCTTCGGCGCGGCCATCACGACGGGGTACACCTATTTCTTCGGCTACGAACATTTCGGTATGCACCTGGCGATGACTGCGACGCTCGCGGCAACCCTGGGACTGATCATCGTGATGATCATCGCGCTGGACTGGCCGTTCCGCGGCGAGATAAGCGTGTCGCCGGACCCATTCATAATGACGCAGCAATCGTGGGCCGAAGCCCCGATTCCGAGAAAGTAGATGCGAGGTATGCTGGCGACTGTCTGGTAGAAAGCGGGAATTGGTTACGCGGGTGTGAATTGACGGTCGGAGAGTTTGGGTGCGGTTATGTCGGTAACTCCTAGCATGAAGCGGCGTAGTGTTATGTGGTGGGATTGAGCGAACAACTCGAGCGCTGCCAGTTGCGCTGCAGACAGATTCTCCTGTGCGATTACGATTTCTTCGAACGGGGTGCGCGCGAGGATCGCGTCGAGGTTATCGAGCGAGCCCAGCACCGGGTAGCCGTGGAATAGCTTGCCGTGTTTGAAACTATCGTCGTCCAACAGGCCCAGCAGTTCCGCGTTAGCGCCGATGGTCGAATGCAAATGTTGAACAGCGGCCGCGCCGCGCGAGTCGGCGCCAACGATCACGAGACGGCGCGCGGTCTGAGACAATAAGCGGACGATGCGCTCGAACATATGGAACGACCAGCGCGTGCCGACCAGGAAATTAAACATCAGCAGCACGAACATCACGGCGGTCGATCGCGACATGGTAATCGGCAGTACCTGCGACGCGAGCTTGACCGCGAGGCCCGCGAGAATCGCCGCCAGCGCGAAGCGCAAGCTCTCCGCCAGTCCGCTGTAGCGCCAAATCCCGCGATAAACCCCGGAGACCAGGAACGAGGCGCATCCAATCGCGACGATCCAGGGCAGGCCCTCCAGCATCAGGGAGACCTGTGCGATGCTTAGATCGAAGTCGAATCGCAGCAGCATCGCGCCAAAATACGCTGCCGCTACCAGCGCCATGTCGAGGATCAACTCGACGAATCGGCGCTTGTAGCCGAAGCTCAGGATGACGCGCGCAACCGCCGGCAGGTCCGCAATTTGACCCGGTGCCTCGGCGGCGAACGATCGATCCATCAGGAACAGCGCCACCAGCGCGAAGAACAGTGCCATGAAAGGAATCAGCAGCACCGCGTCGTAACCCGGCACCAGGCTGAGCGCGATCGCGCAAGCGCCCGCAATCGCCTGCACCGCAATCAAGGCCGCGGCCGCGCGCGTACTCGACATGCCGAGCCTCGTCAGCCGATGATGCGAATGATCGAGCCCGCGGCGGGAGATCGGATTTCCCATCGCCAGCCGCGTGACCGTCACCGTCACCGTGTCGAGGAGCGGAACCATCAGCGCCAGCAACGGCATCGCCAGGCGCGCCGGCAAAGAACCTTCACCGAAATGGCTCGCTTGAATCGACATCACGCCCAGCACGAGTCCGACCGCGAGCGCACCTTCGTCGCCCATGAAAACCGTGGCCGGTGGAAAGTTGAAGACCATGAATCCCGCCAACGCCCCGGCGATCGCGAGCGCCGCGACCATCGTCCCGTTGTGATGATGCAGCCCGGATATGATCGCGATACTGAGCGCCGCAACAATCCCGACGCCCGCGGCGAGTCCGTCGACGCCGTCGATCAAGTTGAAGGCGTTGGTCGCGGTGACCAGCCAGAAAACCGTCAGTGCAATATTGACCGCGCGGTAGGGAAAAAAATCGAGTTGCGGCCCCCCCCATATGAGAACGCAGATCGCGGCGAGCTCCAATATCAGTTTGTGCCGGGGCTTCAGGTCGACGATGTCGTCGAGCAAACCGACCAGGCACATCGCGACTGCGAATCCCGCGAGCCAGGGGATACTGTGAGGAGGCAGCCCCGACAAAAGTCCGACCAGTCCGATCGCGACCACGAAGCCGGCCAATACCGCAACGCCGCCGAGCAGCGCGGTTGGCTTTGCGTGGGGGCGGTCGCTCGAAGGTCGCGCGAGGATGCCGAAGTATACCGATGCGGCCTTGGCCACCGGCATCGTCGCGGTCGCGACCACGAATGCGGCTATCAACGTCAGGGCTATTTCAAATTCGGTGGTCAATTCAGCTTCTCAAAGACCGGTTCTTGCTCAGGCTACGAAGCAAACAAACGAACGCCCAGCGTCGGGCATCATAGTCGCGGTCAGCACAGTAGCGCCGACAGCAGGTTATGGGAACCCCGCAGTCTCGGAACCGCTAGTCTCTGACCATCAAAGCGACGCTGGGCGACTCATTGCCTCGGTCAGATGACCTTGGCAGAGAGATTAGGCCACGTCAAGGCATGCTATATCACTTTTGGTGGCGTTTACGTAAGTTTACAATCACCGGAGCTCACGGGCTTCATATACTTTTTGCTTTAAATCACTACTCTAAGATTTACTGCTTCATCACCATAACGTTGCCATCTCTGTCCAGCGATAGGCAATCCACCTGCTGCCCTGCGTAAAATGCCCCGCAAATCGACCGGTCCACCCCCGGGCATTTGTACAGATTCGGCGCCGTCTGCTGGCATTGCGTGATGTCGAAATGAAGCCGGGTCTGGGCCTTGTCCTCCTGCGCCTGCGACGGTGAGAAGATGTAGCATCCCGATAGCGCAAGCATCGCGATTGCCAAAAATATCGCGATTTTTGCCACGCCTATCCGCACGAAGTCTCCCTCATTCGCGCTCATCTTTAGTACCCCCACGGTGGCAACGATTTACATTGATTTGAGCCGCATCACAACCGGCCAATCGTGATTATCTTTACTGACCAGGAGTATCCACGATGCGTTCATCTTTGAAGTCGGTTTCCGATGGCGCCGCTCTCAACGGCAGCCGTCCGCTCTCTCACGATTCTTCCGACGATCAACTCTTCGACGCGTATTCGCGCGCAGTCACCGGCGCCGCCGAATCGGTAAGTCCGGCCGTGGTCAATATCGAGGTCGCTCACGCCAGCGGACCACGCAGCAATCCGCGCAGTCCCGACGCACCGGCCGGCAGCGGCTCGGGCTTTATCGTCGCGCCCGACGGCTACATCATTACAAACAGCCACGTCGTTCATCGCGCGTCGCGCATCTGGGTCACGCTTTCCGACGGCCGCAAATCCGAAGCGGAACTGATCGGCGACGATCCGGAAACCGATCTTGCGGTGATTCGAATCAGCGGTTCGAACCTGGCAGCGGTCTCGCTCGGCGACTCGCACGAAATTCGCGTCGGTCAGCTCGCGATCGCGATTGGCAATCCCTACGGCTTCCAATGCACCGTGACCGCCGGTGTCGTCAGCGCGCTTGGACGTTCGCTGCGCGCCGGCTCGGGACGGCTGATCGACAACGTCATCCAGACTGACGCCGCGCTGAATCCCGGCAACTCGGGCGGACCTCTGGTCAATTCGCGCGGCGAAGTTATCGGCGTCAACACCGCGATCATCCTGCCGGCGCAGGGAATCTGTTTTGCGATCGCGATCAACAGCGCCAAGCTGGTCGCGGGTCATCTGATCAAGGACGGCAAGATGAGCCGCGGTTACATCGGGATCGCCGGCCACAACGTCGAGCTGCCGCGCCGCTTCGTGCGCTTCTATCGCTTGCCCGCGGAGACCGCAGTTCGCGTCGCGTCAGTCGAGCCGAACAGTCCCGCAGCGATCGGCGGCATCAAGCAAGGCGATCAGATCGTGAGGATCGGCGAGAGTCCCATCGCCGGCATCGACGACCTCCAGCGTCATCTGACGATGAGCCAGGTCGGAATTAACACGCCGATAACAGTGATTCGGGGCACTGAACAATTGACGCTCGAAATCGTGCCGTCGGAAGCGGCGCACAAATCGCGCGAGTGAGGTTTGCAGTGTCAATTTATTTGTTCCGAAGGGCACCGGATTGCAGAACGCAACGATTATATTTCTGGTCCCCGGTTTGCATGATTTACCATGGTGGCGGGGAGACAACCAGAATGTGAACGTCTTTTGACGCAAACCCAACAGAGTTTGCAGGCGATGCAGCGTCATATCATCAACTACAAGCTGCAAGTCATTCTGTTATCTTTGCGGAATCCGGTAGAAACTTCCGACTCGCCGCACGCCAACGGAAACGGAAAAGTCTCGCGAGTTGTTTCGCCACCCAAGGACCGCGCAAACGGGACCGGCATCTAATCTTTAGTTAGCCCCGTAAGAACCCACTGCCGCGACTGCATTGAAATCTTAATCTGGTCCGTTCCCGCTCTGTCCGAACGGGTTAGGGCGCTCGCTAAGCCCTGTGGATACTATACCCCCTTTGGTATAAGATTAATCCATGGGACACACCATCAAAGAAAAAACCAAGCTCCTGAATCGGGTGCGCCGTGTCATCGGCCAGGTACAGGCCCTCGAGCGCGCGGTCGAGGACGAAAAGGGATGCTCCGCCGTCCTGCATCTTGTCGTCGCTGCGCGCGGCGCGATGAACAGCCTGATGGCTGAAATCATCGAGGATCACATCCGGATGCACGTGGTCGATCCGGATCATGAGCGCGGTTCTCGCGCCAAAGGCGCCGAAGAACTGATCGACATCATTCAAGCGTACCTCCGCTAAATGGAGTCATCCAATGGATCAGCATGAACAAGCTGGTGCTGAAGAGCGCGAGCATGTCTTAAGCCCGGTCGAAGCCGCGCGAATCGTCTTCGTCGCACTCGCCGCGCTCACAGTGTGGCTCCACTTATGGGAACCGCTGCCTGCGGTCAGCCTTATCGGCGTATTGGGCGTCCTGATCGGCGGTTGGCCAATCTTCAAAGAGGCGGCCGAAAATATTGCCGCGCGCCGGATGACCATGGAGTTGTCGATGAGTATCGCGCTCGTCGCCGCCGCTTGCATTTCACAATACCTCACCGCGCTCATCATCACGCTGTTCGTTCTGCTCGCCGAAGTACTCGAAAAGATGACCGTCTCGCGCGGCCGCCGAGCCATCCGCGATTTGCTCGACGTTCTGCCGCGTTCAGTCACGGTTCGCGGCCCAAACGGCATCCGCGAGGCTTCGACCGTCGAAGTGCGGGTCGGCGACAGCGTTCTCGTCAACCCCGGCGGCCTGGTCCCGGTGGACGGTATCGTGATCAGTGGCCACTCCTTCGTCGATCAGTCGCGTATAACCGGCGAGTCGATGCCGATAGAAAAACTACCCGGCTCCCCCGCCTACGCCGGAACCATAAACCAGTCGGGCGCGCTCGAAATCCGCGTCGAGCGGATCGGCCGCGACACCAGCTACGGCAGGATCATCGAAGCGGTCGAGCAGGCCGAGCGTTCGCGCGCACCAGTCCAGCAATTGGCGGATCGCCTCGCTGGATACCTGGTTTATTTCGCGCTCGCCGCCGCGGCGATCACCTTCATCGTAAGCCGCGACGCGCGCTCCACGATTTCCGTAATCATCGTCGCCGGCGCATGCGGCATCGCCGCGGGCACACCCCTCGCCATTCTCGGCGGCATCGGCCGCGCCGCGCGCCTGGGCGCGATCATCAAAGGTGGCCTCTACCTGGAGACGCTCGGCCGGGTCGATACTGTCGTGCTCGACAAGACCGGCACTCTCACCTTCGGTCAGGTCGAGGTGCAAGCGGTTATTTCAGAAAAGGGCACCTCTCAAGATGAAGTGCTGGACGCGGCCGCGTCGGCCGAGATGCGCTCAGAACATCCGCTGGGCAAAGCGATCGTCAATTACGCAACCGCGAAGAGCCGTTCGATCAAAGAGCCCGAGCGTTTCGGCTACGCGCCCGGCCGCGGCATCACAGCCGTAGTGGACGGCGCGACGATCCATGTTGGCAATAGCGCACACCTCGCCGATCACAGGATCGAAATTCCGCGCGATTTCGCCGCGCTCACCGATGCCTCCTCGAAAGTCTTCATCGCCCGCAGCGGACGCTGTTTTGGCGCGATCACAATCGCCGACACGGTGCGGCCCGAAGCGCGCCGCGCAATCGATGCGCTCCACAGCATGAATATCCGCAGCATCCTGCTGACTGGAGATACCGCGCAGGTTGCTGCGAGCGTCGCGCGTGATTTGGGAATCAATGAGGTCGAAGCCGGCCTGCTTCCAGAAGCGAAGCTCGCACGCATCAGGAATCTCGTCGCGGCCGGCCGCGTGGTCGCGATGGTCGGCGACGGCGTCAACGACGCCCCCGCGTTGGCCGAAGCGAACGTCGGGGTTGCGATGGGTTCCGGTACGGACGTTGCCCGCGAGAGTGCGGACATCGTGCTGCTCGGCAACGACTTGGTGAAGTTCGCCGAAACCGTCGCGATCGCGCGATGGACGCGCCGAATAATCTGGTGGAATTTCGCCGGTACGCTCACCGTCGATGCAATCGGCATGGCGCTCGCATCAATCGGCCTGCTAAGTCCAACCCTGGCCGCCTTCATTCACGTAACGTCGGAGCTTGCGTTCATCCTGAATTCAGCGCGCCTGCTCCCGCGAACAACGCTGAGCACAGCCACCGCCGAAGTGCCGCTCACATCAGAGCCCAAGTCGCTAGCGAAGGCGGCGTAACAGGGCCTGCGCGGGTGTCGCCCCTGCTATAATTCTCTGGTGGCCCACCTCGACGTAATCCTCGCGCCCGCAATTGCTACCGACGACCTCCTCGGCCTCCAACTTCATTTTCTCGACGCTATCGCGACGCGCGAGACCCCGCCGGTCCTGCTCATCTACGCGTCCGTCGGCCGCGCCGTCTCGATCGGCCGTTATCATCTATTTGGCGGACCAGTCGAGCGAGAAGGAATCAACGTGATGCGCCGGCTGACCGGCGGCCGCGTCGTCGGCGCGGGCGAGGGATGGCTGGGGCTCGCGCTGATTCTCCCGACGCGCACGGCACTGTTGAAGGAGGACGTCGCTCGTTTAAAGCCCGACCAGATCATGAATCGCTATGCTCGCGGCCTGCTGTCTGCGATGCGCGCGCTCGGAATCGATTGTTTCTACCCGGGCCGCGACGCGATAACTTTCAATCAGCGCGAGATTGCGATGTGTACCTTCGAGACCAACGCGGCGGGCGCGATGTTGTTCGAGGCGGCCGTCGCGCACAACCGCGGGATGGAAGAACTTGTGCACGATTTGGAACGAATCGATCCCGACGGCACGCTTTCATGCCGCATGTACGACGCCACGTCCGCGACCAAGATGGTGCGCGAACTCGCTCGGGACATTTTTTTTGACGAGCTCGCCAACGCGATCGCGTCAGGTTATCAGAGCACGCTCACAGAGACGCGCCGCCGCGATCTGACGGCGGTCGAAACCGCACAGGCGCAACATCGCGGTCGCGCGCTCGCTGCCTCGAACTGGCTGGCCGGCCCCAATGCGGCGCCGTCATTGAAACTAACGAATCGAATCGCATCGCAACTCGGGGCAATCGAAGCCGCGGTCGCGCTCAACCCCGATCGCACAATCGAAAGCATGCGGCTGAGCGGAGACTTCATCGCAAATTCGCCGGCTATCGACGAGCTCGAAAGCGAACTTCGCGGCCGGCCGCTCGACTTGCCGTCGATCTCGAACGCAGTCACAAGAACTTTTGGACACAACGACAACTTCTTTCTCGGCGCAGGCGAACTGTCCAATCTCGTGCGCCTGATCGCGGGTGTGAATTGAAACCCTCTGACGACAACGCTGCGGCCACTATCGAGAACCTGGTTCGCGAACTCGGTGATGCGCACAAAACCGTGCAACGCCGTGCGATCGACGAGCTCGTCGCGATTGCCGCTGCCGGTGCCCCTCTTGTCATTGAAAAACTCCGCGAGTCAGTCGCTAGCACCGATCGCCGCGTCCGTTGGGCTGCTGCTTACGCGCTGGGGCAAATCGGATCGAATGCGTTTGCGATGGATTCCGCGGACGCGCTGTGCGAGGCGATGGCCGACGACGACGGCGACATCAGATGGGCGGCGACCAACCTGATGGTCCGTCTCGGGCACAACAATCCCGCGGAGATTGGCGCGCGGCTGCTCAAGCTCGCGGCCAGCGGCGATCGCAACGCACGCAAGATGGCGCTTTACTGCATTCGCGACCTCGAACTCGCGGGCCCCGAACTGCTAACCGTGGTCGAGAGCAGTGTGCGCGATCCCGATGTTCACGTGCGCCTCGCGGCGCTGTCGGTGCTGTCGCGGATTCGCGACGCGTCAGGTCAGAGCGTGCGAATCATGCTCGAATGTCTAAAGTCCGATTCCGATGCGGGCGTGCGCCGCGCCGCAGCTTCGGCGCTGGGTAATATTCAAACTTTCAGTGCGGACGCGACAGCTGCGCTCGAATCCGCCGCGTCCGACCCGGTCGACGAATCTCTCGCTCGAGCGGCGCGAGGCGCACTCGACAGGTTGGAAAAACGATGACAGAAACGAAACCCGTACGGGGTCCGGCCAACGATCCTGCCACTCGATTCACCGAGCCGCGCGTGCGTGAGTTTGTCGCCGGCGCGCGCGTCGCTCATCTGGCGACCGCCGACGCGTTCGGCACTCCGCACAACGTCCCGCTCTGCTACTGGTTCGACGGCGAGCGCATCTACTTCGCAATCGACGAGAAACCAAAGCGCCAGAAGGGCCTGGGGCTGAAGCGGATGCGCAATATCGCGGAAAATCCGCGCGTCGCCGTCGTGATCGATCACTACGAAGAAGATTGGTCGCAGCTCGCGTACGTTTTGATTCGCGGGCGCGCGCGGGTGGTCGAAGATCCCGAGGAATACATCGGCGCGTTGCGTCATCTGCGCGAGAAGTACTTGCAGTATCGCGCGATGAGCCTGACGCCGGAGAAAAATCCGATCGTCAAGATCGAACCGGAGACCGTGCATGCGTGGGGCGCGCGTTTCAAAGTGGATTCGTGATGACGCGGCTCGATGAAATTGCGCGCGCGCTTGGCGATGCGCAGCTTGACGGATGGCTGTTCTACGACTTCCGCCTGAGCGACCCGCTCGCGTATCGAATCCTCGGCCTGTCGGAAGACGGCATCGCGACCCGGCGATGGTTCTGCTACGTCCCGGCACGCGGCAAGCCGAAAGCGATCGTGTCGGCAGTCGAAGCGCATCGGCTCGACGCGCTCGCGGTCGAAAAGATCGTCTATCGCTCGCACACCGAAATGCTCGCGGCGTTGCGCAAGGTGACTCGGCGGCGCGCGGCGAATCGCGATGGACTATTCGCCCGGCTGTGCGATTCCATATGTCTCGCGCGTCGATGCGGGCACTGTCGAAATCGTGCGCGCGATGGGCGTCGAAGTCGTCACGGCGGCCGATCTGATTCAGCGCTTCGAGGCGACCCTGACTAGCGAGCAGCTCGCGAGCCATCAGCGCGCGGCGCGCGCACTTCGGTCGATCGTAGACGAAACCTTCAGCGAGATCGCGCAGATGATTTCGGCAGATCGTGCAGTCAGTGAAGTCTCGGTGCAGGAATTCGTGATGGCGCGTTTCGCCTCACGCGGACTCGTGACTCATTCGCCGCCGATCGTCGCGGTCAACGAGCATAGCGCGGACCCGCATTACGGCCCGACGCTCAAACATGACCGCCCGGTTCGGCGCGGCGATTTTATCCTGCTCGATTTGTGGGCCAAGGAGGCTGCGCCGGACAGTATCTACGCTGATTTCACCTGGGTCGCATTCGCCGGCGACAAGGTTCCCGTCGAGCATGCGCGAGTTTTCAAGATTGTCGCGGATGCGCGCGACGCTGCGGTGGATCTGGTGGAGCGTCGAGTCGCTGCCGGTGATCCGGTCAGCGGCCGCGAGGCCGATCGCGCTGCGCGTTCGGTAATCGAGGCCTATGGCTTCGGCGACGCGTTCGTTCATCGCACGGGCCATTCGATAGGCCGCGAAGTGCATGGCACCGGCGCGAACCTGGACTCGCTCGAAACTCTCGACGATCGCCGGCTGATCGATAACACCTGTTTCTCGGTTGAGCCGGGAATATATCTGCCGAACAAATTCGGCGTGCGCAGCGAACTCGACATGACAATCGAAAATGGAGAGGCGAGAGTTAGCGGTGAGCCGCGCGAGCGCGAGATCGTCGCGCTGATGAGGGCACTTGATTAGATGTGAAACCCTCCGCGGGTTTTCAAACTTCCGCGGCAGGGGTGACCCCTGCACCCAGTGATAAGAAATCGCAAAATGGCGAGGACGCCCTTTTGCTCTAAGGTTCTTTTTAATTTGTAATTCAGCTCTTTGTGTCATTCAGAGCGAAGCGAAGAATCCCGGCTCCGCTTCCAAAGATCGGTCGCATGTAAGACAGTACTCCGGCATGATTCGCGCGGTCATATTCGATCTCGACGGGACGCTGGTGGATACTGAGCCGTTGCATTTTTCGGCGTTCAACGAGGTTCTGCGTGACGATGGAATCGAGATTGGTTTTGACGACTACATCTCGCGGTTGATTGGACTGAACGATCGCGATTGCTTCGCGACGGTGCTGCGCGAGAATCGCAAAGATGCGGGAGAGCAGCACGTCAAGGATCTGATTGCGCGCAAGACCGTCGTGTACCAGGCGATGATTGGGGAGCGGGATGTGTTGTACCCTGGCGCTGAGAAATTTGTGCGCGACTGTGCGCATCGGTTTCCGCTGATGATCGCGACCGGCACGCTGCGCGCCGAGGCCGAAACGATTTTGCGCCGCAGTGGACTTCGCGGTCTGTTTCTCGACGTTATCGCGGCCGATGATGTCGAGCGCGGCAAGCCCGAACCCGACGGGTTCATCGCCGCACTTGGTCGCATCGGTTATCTTTTGCGGCAACGCGATCCGGTGATGGCCGAAGAATGCCTGGTGGTCGAGGACACGCCGGCTGGTATCGAGGCGGCGCATCGCGCGGGCATGAAGGTGCTGGCGCTTTGCCATATCGCGCCGTCAGGTGATCTTGCGGCCGCCGACGTCGTGCGTCCCTCGATTTCCGGCCTGGATCTCGACGACGTGATCCGTGCGCTCAGGGGGCGATGATGGCGGCGAAGCTCTACCAGTTTCTCGGTAGCCCGTTCTGCGCCAAGGTGCGCAAGTTGCTCGCGTTCAAGGGCGTCGAGTTCGAAGTGATCGAGGTTGACTATCTGGAGCGCAAGGAATTGCTGCTCGCGTCGGGACAGATTACGGTGCCCGCGGTCACGCTCGATAACGGCGAGACGATTGTCGACTCGGCGCGAATCGCGACGCGGCTCGAGGAGCTTTATCCCGAGCCGACGATTTTCCCCGCCGGATGGCGCGGGATGCATGTCGTGCTCGCCGATTATATCGACAACCATCTCGAAGAGTCCGTGTATCCGGTCGCGCTCGTCGACGAGCTCGTTTACTACAGCCGCCAGGGCGCCGACCGCGGCGCGCTGTGGCGTTTTATCCGCGAGCGTAAGTTCGGCAAAGGTTTCGTCGATCGAACTATCGCGGATCATTCGGCAAACTGGGAGCGCTTTCGAATCGCGCTTACGCCGTTCGAGGAGCAACTCGGCAACGCGCCGTTTCTTACTGGCCGGATCGGACTAGCGGATTTCGCGCTGTACGGCCAGTTGTACTACCTGGCGTTTACCGGCGAGCTGAAAATTCCCGCCGAGATGAAAAATCTGCGCGCTTTTTTCGGACGGGTTGAGCGGATCAGTTCGGTGGTCGAAGAATCGACCGGCTAGCCAGGCTGTTTACGCGATTTCGGCGATTGCTGTCGTCAGGAAGTGGCTGAAGAGAGCGCCGGTCGAGTCGAGCGCTACATCATATAACGACGCGGTGCGGCCCGGCACGAACGCCTGATGGCCCTCGTCGGTCAGCGCGTACACCACGCATAGCATCAGCGCGAGATACGGCCGCTGCGCCATCGGGCCGCGAATCAACAGCCAGAACAGAATTCCGTACTCGGTGAAATGGGCGGCCTTGCGGACCAGCATGTGACAGACGTCAACCGATGCGGCGGAAATTCCCGGGATCAGCCATCGCAGCATCGGATCGACAATGCGGCTGGTGTTGACGGCGGAAAACGTCGAGGTCGAGAGCGTGAAAATAATTGCGCCCCATATCAGTACCGGGATCCATTCGCGCAGCGGAGCGAACTCCGGCGGATCGGCTGATAAGGAATTGGCCGCTGGCATTTTAATTGGTCGCTGCGTTCAGCAGGCAGGAATTTCGCTCGCTGCGCTTTTTCATGGAGATTGGAAACGTGCCAGACTTATCAATCATCGCTAACAGTTACCAGCACGAAAGCGCAATCCGACAAGGAAGGCCGCATCATGGATAACCTCTTAACTATACAACGAGCGCAGCCCGCGCCGCCATGCACTGTCGTAATCTTCGGCGCGTCGGGCGATCTCGCTAAACGCAAGCTGATTCCGTCGCTATATAACCTCGAAGCGTGCGGCGAGGGAATGATGCCGCCGAAAAACGCGGTGATGGGATTCGCGCGGCGCGAGATGTCGCTCGACGATTTCCGCAAAAGCGCGCACGACTGGACCGTCAAGTATTCGCGCCTGAAAGTTGACGAGGCATGCTGGTCGAAGTTCGCCGACAGCCTCGATTACCTGTCCGGACTCGACCGTCCCGACGGTTTCACAAAACTTAAAGCAAAACTTGAAGCTATCGAAAAGGCGCGCGGACTCCCGCCCAATCGCGTCTATTATCTCGCGATTCCGCCCGAGGCGATCGGCGACTCGGTCGAGCGCCTGACCAAAGCCGGTCTTATAGCCGCGCCGACCGCGCCAAACTTCACGCGAGTCGTGGTCGAAAAGCCGATCGGCCACGATCTCCCGAGCGCGCTCGAGGTCAATCGCACACTGGTGAAGTATCTCGACGAGTCGCAGATTTTTCGCATCGATCATTACCTCGGCAAGGAGACGGTGCAGAACCTGCTGGCGTTGCGCTTCTCGAATAATATTTTCGAGCGCCTGTGGGGCAGTCGCAACGTCGATCACGTGCAGATCACGGTGGCGGAGGCGGAAGGCGTCGGCAGCCGCGCGATGTACTACGACAATTCGGGCGCGCTGCGCGACATGGTGCAGAACCACATCCTGCAAGTGCTCTGCATGCTGACGATGGAAGCGCCGGTGTCGCTCGACTCGGCCGCGATTCGCGACGCCAAGCTCAACGTGTTGCGCACGCTGCGTCCGATCACACCCGAGCAAGCGCGCGCGAACACGGTGCGGGCACGCTATGCGGCCGGCGTCGATGAGAACGGCAAGCCGGCGCCCGGCTACATGGACGAACAGGGAATCGCGGATAGTTCACGGACTGAGACGTACGTCGCGCTGAAGACCTACATTGACAACTGGCGATGGTCGGGGGTGCCGTTTTTCATTCGCACCGGCAAGCGGATGCCGCGGCGCGCGAGCTCGATTTACGTGCAGTTCAAGGACGTGCCGCAAATTCTGTTCAATCGCGATTCGAAGGTTCCCGCCAACGGGTTGATGATTCGGATTCAGCCTGACGAGGGTTTTTCGTTCGACGTGATGACCAAGCGGCCGGGCCTGGACCTGGTACTGCAGCCGGTGCGGATGAATCTTAGTTACAAGTCCGCGTTCGGCGACGGCGCGTCGCCCGACGGATACGAACGCCTGCTGCTCGACGTGATGGACGGCGACAAAACGCTATTCATCAGCGCGCAGTTCGTCGAGAAGTCGTGGGAGTTCGTCCAGGGAATTCTGGATTCGTGGAAAGACGACGCGCGCGTACCGATCGTCGAATATCCAGCAGGAAGCTGGGGCCCGAAGGAGGCGGACGACTTGATTCGCACGGCCGATCGAAGTTGGCACGAGCCCTGATGTTTTGACGCGCTACCTCCCTAATATTGGGTGCAGGGGTCACCCCCGCCCTGTGGCATAGCTGACCGACCTCGGATAACATCTCTCGCCGCTACTGCGGCTGCGAAGTCAATATTCCACGAGGATCGGAGAGCACTTGGCCGACAACAACAAGGTCGTAATTATCGGTGCGAACGGCACGATGGGTGCCGGCGCGGGATGCGTCTTCGCCGGCGCCGGGTACAACGTCACGATGCTGGCGCGATCGGCGTCCAAAGCCGCCGAAGGATTGGCCGACGCGCAAAACGATGCGCGCGCGGAAGCGATCGCAGAGCGAATCTCGCTGGGCGCGTACGACGCCGACCTCGGCCGCTCAGTTGGCGAGGCCGGGTTTGTGTTCGAATCACTCGCCGAAGATCTCCCGCTGAAAAAGCAATTCTTCGAGCTGATCGACAAGAGTCGGCGCCCCGACGCGATTATCGCGACCGGTTCGTCGGGACTGTCGATCGCGGAAATGGCGCGTGGGCGGAGCGAGTCCTTTCGCCGCAATTTTCTCGGCGTGCATCTGTTCAATCCGCCGCACGTGATTGTCGGCACCGAAGTAATTCCGGGACCCGACACCGATCCGGCGATCGTGAAGAGCGTCGTCGCGATGTTGACGAAGCGGCTGGGCCGCAAGGTGATCGTCACCAAGGACATGCCCGCATTCGTCGGCAACCGCGTCGGCTTCAAGGTGCTGAACGAGACCGCGCAACTGGCCGCCGAGCACGGCGTCGCGTACATCGACTATCTGATCGGGCCGCATACCGGGCGCGCGATGGCGCCACTGGCGACCGTCGATCTGGTCGGATGGGACGTGCACAAGGCGATCGTCGACAACGTGCATGCGAACTGCAAAGACGAGGCGCACGACTCCTTCGCGATGCCCGCGTACATGAACGCGGCGCTCGCCAACGGATGCATGGGCGACAAGACGCCCGAGACTGGCGGCTTCTACCGTCGCGCGGGCAAGGATGTCTTCGTGCTGGATCCGAAAACCGGTCGGCACGAGAAGCTGCAGAAGCCTGCGCCGATCGAGTTCGTCGAGAAGATGAAGCAGGCGCATCGCGTGGGCCGCTACGCCGACGCGTTAAAAGTCCTCGCCGAGGCCAAGGGCAGTGACGCCGACCTGTGCCGGCGCGTCGTGCTCGGTTACGTCAGCTACGCGTTGAATCGCGTCGGCGAAGTGGCTGCGTGCGCGGCCGACGTAGACACTATAATGTCGTACGGCTTCAACTGGGCGCCCCCGACCGCGATCGTGGATTTACTCGGCGCGAAAAATACGGTGGCGATGCTGCAAAAGCTGAAGCTGACGGTGCCGAAGACCGTCGAGCAAGCCGCGTCGCGCGATGCTAAAATGTTTTCCGGCGGCATACTCGACTACGGCCGGACTTTTGTTGGGTAATGCAGCTCGTCTGTTGGATGGTTAGATTCTTTGTCGTATGATTACGATAGTAATCAATAGGAGCGCGCGATGACAAAACCAGCGCCGGTGTACGTATTGGGCGGAGCGCAAACCGACTTTGCCCGCAACTGGTCGAAAGAAGGCAAGCATTTCGTGGCGATGATGCGCGAGGCGACTTTGGCCGCGCTCGAAGCTACTAAAATCGAACCGCGCGAAGTCGAGACCGCTCACGTCGGCAACTTCGCCGCCGAGCTGTACGCCAAGCAAGGCCATATCGGCGCTTTTTTTGTCGAGATCGATCCGACTTTTTCGGGACTACCTACCAGCCGTCATGAGGCCGCATGCGCGTCGGGCTCGATCGCGCTGATCGCGGCGTCGGCAGAAATTGAGGCGCAACGCTACGACCTGTCGTGCGTGGTCGGGGTCGAGCAAATGAAGACGGTCGATTCGACCACCGGCGGCGACTACCTGGGCACCGCGGCGTGGTACGAGCGCGAGGCAAAGGGAATCGAGTTCCCGTTTCCGAAACTGTTCGGCCGCCTCGGCGACGAGTACGACAAGCGCTACGGCTTGAAGGACGAGCATCTCGCGCACATTTCGGCCGTCAACTACTCCAACGCCAAGCGCAATCCGAATGCGCAGACTCGCAACTGGTTTATGAGCGAGAGCCATGCGCAGCATGAAAGCAAATTCAACCAGGTCATCGGCGGCCGCATCAAAGTGAGCGATTGCTCGCAGGTCACCGACGGTTCGGTTGCCGTTTTTCTCGCGTCGGAAAAATTCGCGAGCGCATGGGCCAAGCGCAACGGCAAAACCCTTGCCGACATCCCGCGCATCCTCGGATGGGGCCATCACACGGCGCCGCTCGAATTCGACACCAAAGTTTTAGAGAGCCGCGACAATGCGTACGTGTTGCCGCATACGCGACAGGCGATTCTTGACGCGTTCAAGCGCGCGGGCCTCGGCTCTGCGGCTGAGCTCTCGGGAATCGAGACGCACGACTGCTTCACCACCTCGGAGTACATGGCGATCGATCATTTCGGCATCACCAAACCCGGCGAATCGTGGAAGGCGGTCGAGGAAGGCGTGATCGAGCTCGGCGGCAAGCTGCCGATCAATCCAAGCGGAGGCCTGATTGGCGCGGGCCATCCGGTCGGCGCGACGGGCGTGCGGCAGATGCTCGACTGTCATCGGCAGATAACGCACAGCGCGGGCGACTACCAGGTCGAGAACGCGAAGAAATTCGCGATGCTGAACATCGGCGGCAGCGGCACCACCAGCTGCGTCTTCATCGTCGGCAAGTAAACTGGAATTGCGGAGGCGGCGGTCCCAAAAGGATCGCCGCTTTCTTTTTCTGTTCCAAGAGCCCTGAAGAGGCGTTAGGGATTAGATAGCTCCGTGCAGCCGCCACAGCCGCCGCCGAATCCGGGGGCAACATACTTCACAGTCTGTCCGAATACTTTCCCCGTGGCGCTTTCGACATCCAGTATCGCGCCCGAGGTCGATATCACCAGCGCAAGTTTTCCGGCGTCACCAACCAGCGCGATCTTCGATGTGTCAGTACCTGAGTTGTAAGTTCCAGTAACATTAAAGTCAGCGGTTGCACCGGTTGATAGTTCGACTGTCGCCGTTCCAGTGTAGGAGTTTCCGCTCGGAGTCAAAATAATCGACAGATTCCATCCTCCAGTCGAGTCAGTGGGCAATTCCAGGGACGTCAGGTCCGACCGCTTGAATCTCCCGCTCTGGCTGGCGGTCTGCCCGGTCTTAAGGTCGGTTATCGTCAGCGTTCCGGATCCTTTGGGATTGTCCAATCCGTGAGCGGCGCTGTTCAGCTGATAGTGCATGTTCGCCGCAAGACTGACTTTCGCGTGAATTCCCTGTAGCTGCCCGGTGCCCGACATCCGCATCTTCATCGCGACATTCGGGTCGTTTGAGGAGCCCGTGATTTTGCCGCTCACGCTTTTAATATTGCCGTCCAATCCCTCAACATTGAACGTCCCAGTGCCCGTCAGCTTGCCCGACGGGGCTTCAGTGATCGAAAGATTTATTGAAAAAGGACCAATACCGCCGGAATAGGCCCCCGAAATATCCCAAAGAGAGACGACGCCGCTGAAATCAAACGAGTAGCTGCCGTTCGCCATGTCGGCATAGGCAGCGCTCAATCCCAACATCAGAACCAGCGCCACAAACGCAGCTTGAACTCTCAAAACAAATCGGAACATCGGCGATACCCCCCAACGAATCAATTAATCACCCTTCCACGAACTGACAGCGCGCGATGATACCTTCGCCGCTCGCGGCGAGCAACCGCGCCGCTAACTGTGCGTTAACTGCTTCATCGGCCGCCCATATCGTTTGGCTCGGACGGGGCGGCGCGGCACAATTTCCGGATGTCCAGGAAAACTCCCTTTATCATCGTCGATGTCTTCACGTCGCGGCCCTTCGGCGGCAATCAACTTGCAGTCTTCATTGACGGCGCCGCGCTGAGTTCAAGTGAGATGCAGGAACTCGCGCATGAGATGAACTTCAGCGAATCAACGTTCGTGATCCCGCCCGATTCTTCTGGCGTGCGGCGGGTTAGGATCTTCACGCCGACGCACGAAATGCCGATGGCCGGGCATCCCACTGTCGGTACGACGTGGGTGCTCGCGACCCGCGGCGAGATCGCGCTCGATTCCGCGAGTGTCGATGCGACGTTGCTACTCGGGATCGGGCCGGTGACAGTCACAATCGAGAGTACTGGCGGCAAGCCTGATTTTGTGTGGATGGCGCATCGCGAGCCCGAGTTCGGCGCGAAGCGTGACGATCGCAAGCAGATCGCTGAAGCGCTCGGAATCACTGCACCGGACATTCGCGACGATCTGCCGATTCAGATCGTATCGACCGGCGTACCGTTCATCTTTGTCCCGATTCGAACCCTCGACGCACTTGCGAAGTGCGCGCCCAACGCACCGGCGCTCGCCAGGCTGTTCAAGCCGGGCGAGCAGATTCTTCCCATATACATGTTCGTTGCCAACGAAGCGGGCGAGTTCGCGCCGCGCTCGCGGATGTTCGCGCCACATGACGGAGTGGCCGAGGACCCTGCGACCGGTGGCGCTTCGGCACCGTTCGGCGCATACGCCGCCAGCTATGGATTGATCAATCCCGCGCCGAAGGCCTCATTTCTAATCCAACAAGGCGTCGAGATGGGACGGCCGAGCGAAATTCACGTCGAGGTCGCGCGCAAAGACAGCGGTGCGCTCGCAATCCGAATCGGGGGGCGATGCGCGATCGTCGGCGAAGGTTCAATGTTCCTCTAACCCGGGAGCGCGGCTATTGTTGTCTAATGGATGAGCGCCAAATTCCGTCGGTCGGCGACAAAGCTCCCGAGTTTTCGCTCGCCGACTCGACCGGCGTCGTGCGCCGGCTCGACGATCAGGTCGCGAGCGGAATGTGCGTCGTCGTTTTCTACCGCGGACACTGGTGACCGTTCTGCCTCCGTCAGTTGGCGGACTATTCGGAGCATCTCGAAGACTTTCGCGCAGCCGGTGCGCAACTGGTCGCTATCTCGGTCGATGACGCCGCGCGCGCCGAGACCGTCCGCCAGGAACTCGGCATCAAGTTTCCGCTGCTGTGCGATACAGGTCGCGAAGTCGTCAAAAAGTACGGCCTGCTCAACCGCGGGGAAAAAGGCGGCATCGCGCTTCCCGCGTCATTCGTGATCGATAGCGATCGGGTCGTTCGGTTTCGCGCGCTGGAACAGGTCGCGTCGCGCGTCAGCGTTGACCAATTGCTCGAACTGGTGCGCGAACTCGGGCGTGGCGCCGAACCGAAAACCAAACCACGCAACAGCGGCGTATTCCCCGGATTGATGTTCCTTCGCGCGACGATGAACACGATGCGGCATGGCGTCCGTTCGCCGAACAAATAATCAACTTCACATCGCGGCGCGCTGAGCCTATGATTCTGCGCGCGAGGCCTGCATGAATCGTCGGTATCTTGTCGCGCTGTTGTTCCTTATCGCCGCTGCAATCGCCGCATGCGCGGGTGGCGGCGTAACCGAGACTCCGCCAGTCTTCCTGACCAGCCCGCAAGGGAACCGGGTCGAAGCGCTGGCGATGACCACCGCGCGCGCCAACGCCGCCGCGATTCGACTCCGCGACGGACGCGTGCTGATTTGCGGCGGCACCGCGACTGGACAAGTTGGCGGCGTGCTCTCCAGCGCCGAGTTGTACGACCCCGCCGCACGCACGTTCACGCCAACCGGCTCGATGACAGTCCCGCGAGCCGGCCAAACGATCACGATGCTCCGCGACGGACGCGTGTTGCTGACCGGCGGCGTTCAGAACGTCGGCTTCCGCTCGCAGCTCTCGAGCGCGGAGATTTTCGATCCGGCCGCCGGCAGTTTCAGCGCGACCGGCTCGATGTCAGTGCCGCGCGAGGGTCATACGGCGACGATGCTTCGTGGCGGAAGCGTTCTTATCGCCGGCGGCAGCGACAACGGCATCCACACGCTGGACTCGGCTGAGATTTTCAATCCTTCAAGCGGTACGTTCAGCCGCGCCGGCCATCTGCATCAGCCGCGGGTCGCGCATGTCGCGGCGCTGCTCGGCTCCGGCAAAGTTTTGATCGCCGGCGGCGGCCGCGGCGGGATGCCCAGCGGCTATATCTCATACGACACCGCCGAGATGTACGATCCATCCACCCGCAGCTTCAGCGCGGTGCGCGCGCACATGAAGAGCGATCGGGTCGGCGCTGCTGCGGTCAAACTCAACGACGGACGAGTGCTGATTGTCGGCGGCAAGAGCGGAAGAGTCGTGACCAGCCGGCACCGCAACCTTTCTTCGCTCACGCCACTCAACACCGCGGAGATTTTCGATCCCGAATCGGGAACGTTCATCCGAACCGGCGACATGAGTGCGCCGCATTACCTGGCCACCGCGACGATGCTCGACAACGGTGACGTGCTCGTCGTCGGTGGATGGACTATACGCGGACCGCTGGTCGTCGGGATGCGCGACGCGGAAGTCTATCAGCCCGCAACGAACCGGTTTGTACACATCGGCCAGACCAATGTCGCCCGCCTCACCAACACCGCGACCTTGCTCAATGACGGCGAAGTGCTGATCGCCGGCGGGGTTGCCGACAAGGCGTTGATCACCGCGTCGGTCGAGTTCTATTCTCCGAAGCAGCATCGTTTCCTGATGCTTCCGGAAACTTCCGCAGTCACAGAATGAACGACTCGCCGAAAAATACTCTGCCCGCATTCGAGCTGCGCGACGCGCGAGGAACCTCGCGGTCGTTTCCGTCCGCGCGAGCTGCGTTGCTCTGTTTCGTCAAGGAAGATTGCCCGACGTGCGCGATGACAATGCCGCTGATCGAGGCCGCCCATCGCGCCTTCGGCGCGTCGGTCGATGTATTTGCAATAGGCCAGGATGCTGACGGCAATGCGAAGCTGGTTGATCGATTTGCGCTGACGGCGCCGATGCTCGACGACTCCGCGCTCAAGGTTTCCTTCGAGTATGACCTCGATACCGTGCCGACGATCATTCTCGCGGATGCGCACGGACACGAACTGCGCCGCTTTGTCGGCTTCGGACGCGACGACTGGCGCGAGATGTTCGCCGAGTTGTCGCGACAGTCGAACCTGCCGTCGCCCAACGTCGATTGGAGTTCGTATCCCGAGTCGCGGCCGGGATGCGGTTCCAAATCGGTCGAGCCGGGAATCGCGGAGCGCCTCGAAGCCAATGCGCGCGGCGACAAGCTGACCGCGCGCCGAATCGAGTTGGGCGACGCCGAGGACGTCTTCGAGTTCATGTTCGAGCGCGGACTAACCGACGGTTTGCCGGTGGTGCCGCCGACGCCCGAGCGCGTGATGTGGATGTTGACTGGAACCCGGCGCGATCCGCGCGACGTGGTCGCGATTGTGCCGCCGAATCTGGCGCCGGTGACGGTCGAGAAAGTCGCGGTCAACGCCGTGATGGCGGGATGCCGCCCCGAGTATCTGCCGGTCGTGATCGCCGCGCTCGAAGCGGTCTGCACCGACGAGTTCAACATCCACGGCATCATGTCCACGACCTGGGGTGCGACGCCGGTGATCGTCGTGAACGGTCCGATTCGCCATCGCCTCGACATGAACATGGGCATGATGGCGCTCGGCTACGGCACCCGCTCGAACGCGACTATCGGGCGCGCGCTGAAACTGGTGTTGCGCAACGTCGGCGGCGCGCGGCCGGGCGAAATAGAGCGCGCGACGCTCGGCGCACCTGGCAAGTTCACGACCTGCTTTGCCGAATGGGAGGAGCGCAGTCCGTGGGAGCCGTTGCACGTCGAGCGCGGCTTCAATATGGACGAGAATGTCGTGACCGTGTTCGGACTCGAGGCCGGCTCGCGACAGATTGCGGATCAGACTTCGCGGACGGCGCGCGCTCTGGCGGGCAGTCTCGGCATGGGGCTGGAAGCGTGCTGGCATCCCAAGCAGCACAACGCAGGCGAGATCCTGCTCGTCATTTCGCCCGAGCATGCCGACACTCTCGCGCGCGAGCGTTGGAGCAAGGCGCAGGTCCGCGCGCGAATCCAGGAAGTGACGTCGCGGCCGACACGCGAATTGATCCGCGACGACGAGAGCGGCGAAGGAATTCCGCTGAGCGCGTTGGGCGAGGCGACCGAAGAACAGCTTGCGCTGAAGATTGCGAAGTTTCGCCGGCCGGAGGATATCAATATTATCGTGGCTGGCGGCAATGCGGGAAAATTCTCGGCGGTGTTTGCTGGATGGGTCTCAGGCCCGATGGGATCCTCCAGCGTCAGCCGGCGGATCGAGGAGGCAACGAAAACATGAAACAGGTAATAGTTGACCCGACCGACGAGCGCGTGCCGATTCGACGCACGCTCGCTGCGCGCTCTGACTCGATTGTCGGACGCGTTGCGCTGCTCGATATCGCCAAGCCGCGCGGCAGCGTGCTGATCGACCGGCTCGCCGAGCATCTGCAGGACCGTCTGCCCGGCATCGAGATCAAGCGCTTTCGCAAACCAACCTTCACCAAGCCGGCGCCCGACGAGTTGCGCCGCCGGATCGCACAGGAGAGCGACTTCGTTATCGAAGCGCTAGCCGATTGAGGGTCATGCACGACGTGCAGTGTGCACGACTCCGTATGGTTCGAGACCAATAAGAAGCCCGCGGTCGTAATCGCGTCCAGCGAGTTCATCGATGCAGCGCAGCGTCAGGCCGACGCGCTGGGGCTGCCGGAACTTCGCCGAGTTTTCGTCGCACATCCGATCCAGGACGCGACGGACGACCAGATGCGCGCGAAGGCCGACGCGATCGTCAATGAAGTGATCGCAGCGCTGAAGAATTGACGCGCGATGAGAAGATGAAAAAGTCGGGTGCGAGCGAAGGCCCGTCGGCGTCGGAGCTCATCTCGAAAAGAATCGCCGAACTCGGGGGCTGGCGCGGGGAAACCCTCAGCAGAATGCGCGAGCTCATCAAGCGAGCAGTGCCGGACGTCGTCGAGGAGTGGAAATGGATGGGCACTCCGGTCTGGTCGCGCGACGGCATCATCTGCACTGGCGAATCGTACAAGAATGTCGTGAAGCTTACTTTCGCCAAGGGCGCATCGCTGAAGGATCCAGCGCGTCTGTTCAACTCGAGTCTCGACGGGAACGTACGCCGCGCGATCGACATCCACCAGGGAGAAAAAGTTGACGAGTCCGCCTTCAAGGCGCTCGTTCGCCAAGCAGTAGCCCGCAACAGTTCCGGCAAGTCGAAACCGTCGAAGAAGGCGAAGTCCTAACTAAGGGATTCCGCCGCTGAACAGGTCCGATTGCGGGTCCCGGGAAGACCTGCAACAATCTTGCCGATGGTCTTACTATGAGTCAGACGACAAGATTATCGACAAAGGGGCAGGTCGTTATTCCAAAGTCGCTGAGGGCTTCCCATCGATAAACCCGGCACCGAGTTTATCATCCAAGACCGGGACGAGGGCATTTTGCTCAAGCCGAAACCCGGTGGCAAGGCGCGGACTTGGGAGTCGATCATCGGCTGCGTCCCTTACACAGGTCGGAGCAAGAGCATTAAGGAGATGGATGAGGCGGTCGCGGCCGAGGCACGATCGCGCAGGTGACTGCGCTCGATACGAATGTCCTTGTTCGCATCATAACTAACGACGATAGAGCTCAGGCGGCTCGGGCCGCGACTTTTCTGCGTGAGCAGGCGCGGGTGTTTATCCCGAAGACGGTAGGAAGGTTCGGCGTCTCGGACTAGGTGAACTTGCGGAGATTTGAATTCGCAAATAGAAACCCGTCTTCATCTCGCTCGGCGCACGCGTGACGAAGTACCGAAAGGTCCAAAATCAATTTCAAGATCTTCGCGACCGCATTGTCCCAGGAGATTTTGCGATTGACTGCTATCTGATCAAGGTCGAGGTCGATTCGCTGACGTCGGTGATCATCTTGCCGGTCGCTGAGAACGTTCCGGCCATCGGGTCGTAGAGGTCCGCGAAGCTGGATCTGCCGCCGGCTATCAGCGCGTTGCCGTTCTCCAGCACAGTCGCCATCGCACCGACGTGGAGGTTCTGCATCGAGCCGGTGGCGGCGAAAGTAGCGTGCGCGGGATCGAAAAGCTCGGCGCTCTGCAGGAATTGAGTATCGCTGCTCTGGCCGCCCGCGATCAGAACTTTGCCGCTGCCCAGCAAAACCGCGGCCTGCATCGTGCGCGCGGTTGTCATTGCGCCGACCGGTGAGAACGCTGCCGTCTGAGGATTGAATACTTCCGCGCTGTCGCTCGCCGCGTCCGCATCAGCGCCGCCAGCGATCAGCACGTTGCCCGCCAACGTCCCCGAGACAACGCTCGGCGAAAGGAAGGTCGCGCTGTGATTTTCGCGCGGCGTACTCATCCTGCCGGTCAAAGCGAACTGGCCAGTGGTGGGGTCGTAGAGCTCAGCCGTCGCGACGTCGCCGCCGCTCTCGTCGCTGGTGCCTCCCGCGATGAGCACGTTTCCCGCCAGCGGACCGGCTCCAATCAGTGTCGCCGAATGACGCGCGCGCGTCGCTTTCATGGCGCCCGTCGGCGTGAATTTTCCGGTCGCGGGGTCGTACAGTTCCGCGCTCTTTATAGTGGAGCCGAGCGCGGCGCCTCCTGCTATCAGCACCTTGCCGTCGGCCGGGCAATTGCATCCCGAGATCAGCGTCGCAGTATGGCCGGCGCGCGCCGTGCCCATCTTCGCTCCGATCGCTGAAAAAGTCCCATTGATTGGATTGTACAATTCAGCCGACGACAGCGCGCTGCCGGAAGCGCCGGCGCCGCCGGCAATCAAGATCCTGCCGCTGGGCAATGCGGTCGCAGTGTGATCTTCACGCGCATCCTTCATCGATGAGGCCGCCGCGAACGCGCTGCTGGCCGGATCGAAAAGTTCCGCGCTCGCGAGCGCAAACTGCCCATTACCCTGCCCGCCCGACAGCAGCACGAAGCCGGGATGCGGCGCCACACTAGGTTGAGTCGGCGGAGCACTCGGGTTTGAAGCAGGCGCGAAATTGTTCGATGAAGCCGGCGCGCTGGGCAACGATCCCGTCGGCGAAATCGGAGGCGCCGAGATGCCACCGACCGCGCTCATCGCAAGCGCCGGGGGTTGAGAATTGTTTCCATTGATGGGAGCGGCGCTGCCCTGATCGTTCCACACGCCGGACGGCGGGGATGCCTCAGAATTATCGTGCGGCAAATCCGGAACCATCATCACCATGGTCGGATCGCCGGCCTTTGTTTCCTTCGAAGGCGGTTCGGATCCGATCTGCTTGGGCAAAGCGCTTGCGGCGGGAACGGCGTGGCGCGTAGGAGTCGTCGCCCTGGATTTCGCCGACCCTGATGCGGTGCCGGCGCTGTCGGAGCGGTCGGAAATCGGCGCAACAAAACCGAAATGGGGACGTGGAACGGCGCCGGGGTCAAGTGCGATCAACGCGGCTACTGCACTCGCCGCAATCACGCCGCCGGCGAGCAGCGCATCGCGCATCAGTGGTCGATCTCGCAAACCAGCCATCGCAGCAATCCCCTCGCGTGCGATTTCCCCCGGATGGGGATGGCGGGATAGTAGTACGATTGTGCGCGATGCGGAAGTCGATTGACGATACGTGTGGGAGACGGGTTTATTTGGCCGCGCCTGCGTGATGAAATCTCTGGGCGAGATCGAATGCGCTTGGCGGGGATTCATCAGCGTGGAATCGGAAAATATTCGGCGTCCTGACGCGCTTGAATCGCATTCAGCGCCAAAAGCGGCGGGCACGGGGGCCCGCCCCACTAACTTCGTCGCACTCGATCCGCCGCCCGAGCGCATCCTGGTCAAGGAAGTTAACTGGCTCGGCGACCTCGTGATGAGCTTGCCGGCGTTGCGGGCGATTCGGCGCACGTGGCCTCGCGCGCATCTCGCGGTGCTCATCAAGAAGGAACTCGCGAGCTTTTTCGACGGCGCCCGATGGATCGACGAGGTGATTCCCTACTCGGTCGCGCGCGGGCTTTCGGGATTTTTCGATCGCCGCAGAATCGTCGGAGAGATTCGCTCACGGCGATTCGATCTCGGGGTCTTGTTCCCCAACAGTTTCGAGTCGGCGCTGTGGATCACGATGGCTGGAATACGCCGGCGCGCCGGATTCGTCGCCGACGCGCGCGGCGCGCTGCTGACGCTGAAGGCGGCACCCCCGCCCGACGCGGTTACCGGTCACCAGGTGAACTACTGGCTGGCGATGGTGCACGCGACCGGTGTTGCCCACGGCCACGCCGATGATTTTGCGATCGACGTTCACGAACCGTCGCGCGAGCGGATGCGCGAATGGCTTGCGGCGAATCGCAAGCGTCCCGGTCGTCCGATCTTCGCGATCGCGCCCGCTGCCGCATTCGGGCCGGCCAAGGAATGGCCTGCAGAAAACTACGGCCGATTGATCGATCTGCTGACGCGTCGCGACGGAGCCGAAGTCGTGCTGGTTGGCGCGCCTGCAGAACGCGCGAAGTGCGAGGAAGTCGCGGCCGCGAGCAAGTCCGGCGCGATCGTCGCAGCGGGGCACACAAATATCGGCGAACTGATCGCTCTCTTGTCGCTATGCGACGGGTTTATCGGCAACGACTCGGGATGCATGCATCTGGCGGGAGCGCTCGGAATCCCGACTGTCGCGATCTTCGGCTCGACCAATCCAACTCGCACCGGGCCGATGGGGCCGAAGACGCGCGTCATCTACCGCAAGCTCGAATGTAGCCCGTGCCTGGCGCGCACCTGCCGCTTCGGGCATTACAACTGCCTGACGCAAATCGAACCTGCCGAGCTCGTCGATGCGATGATCGCGATGCGCGGTACGCCTTAAATCCAAAACACTCAAAAAAAGAACCAGGACATCACGATGAAGCTCAATGAACTCGCATCGAAGCTGGGGCTCGAAATTCGCGGTGACGGCGGCGTCGAAATCTTTGCGCCCGCGCCGATCGAGGCCGCCAGTCCCGGCATGATCGTCTTCGTCGCAAGCGCGAAGTACGCGTCCGCGCTGCAATCCAACGTATCGGCCGCCATCACGACCGCGGAGCTGGCGGCGGGCGCAAAGTGCGCGACGCTGATCAGCGCGAATCCGTACGCCGATTTCGCGCGCGTGCTCGAGATTTTTTTTCCGCCGTACCGGCCCGCGCCGGGAATCGATCCGCGTGCTTCGATTGCGCCCGACGCGACAATTGGTGCGAACGCGTCGATTGGCGCGTCCGCGGTGATCGGCGCCGGCGTGGCGATTGGGCGCGACGCGGTGATTCATCCGAACGTAACGATTTACCCGAACGTGCGCATCGGCGATCGCTTCACCGCGCATAGCGGCGTGTCGATTCGCGAAGGCTCGGTGATTGGGAATCGCGTAACGCTTTTGAATGGCGCGGTGATCGGCGCCGACGGATTCGGGTTCGTTGAAGAGAAAGGCGACTTGACCAAAATTCCACAAGTCGGGATCGTTATATTAGAGGATGAAGTGGAAGTTGGCGCCAATTCTACGGTCGATCGCGCGATGATGGGCGCGACGGTGCTGCATCGCGGCGTCAAACTCGACGACCAGGTTCATATCGGCCACAACTGCGAGATCGGCGAATACTCCCGATTCTCCGGCCACACTGGAATCTCCGGCTCGACCCGAATCGGCAAGTGGTGCCTGTTCGGCGGACAAGTCGGATGCGCCGACCATGTGACTATCGGCGATCGCGTGATGGTGGTGGCGAAGGCCGGCATCCACAACGACTTGAAGGACGACGCGATCGTCTCGGGCATTCCCGCCGTTGACGTGCGCAAGTTCCGCCGTTACGCGGTCGTGCTGACGCGATTGCCGGAAATAATCCGGCGAGTGCGCGCGCTCGAGCATCGCGCCGGCATCGACAACCGAGAGACGTAAACAAAAATGCGTAAGCAGCGACAATTGATTGCAACGATCGCGATGGCAGCGGCCGCCGCGATTTTTTGTTCGGGATGTCTCGCGATGATGGTTCCGGGCCTGGCGTACTCGGGCTACAAGTACGAGCATGACAAGAATCAGCCCGCGGCCAGCGCGTCGAGCGCGACAGAGCACGCAGACCAGCAGCAAGACGACCGCGTCGCGGCAGCAAAAGATTCCAGATAGCGAAATCGAATAGCAGATTCGGACGCAGCTCGTGGCCGAGCTGACGTTCACGCTTCAGCCGCGGCCGCCGTTCCGTCTCGACTTGACGGTGTGGGCACTTCGCCGACGGGCGCATAATGTCGTCGATCGATTCGACGACGGCGTGTGGCGTCGAGTGTTGATCATCGGCAACTCACCGGTGGCTGTCGCAGTCGGGCAGACACGCCGGGGTGCGCGGCCGGAACTCGAAGTGCGAATTTCGGCGGCACGGCCGCAGCCGGTGAAGACAGAAGTCGCTGCGACTATCACGCGAATGCTCGGGCTTGAGCTCGACTTATCCGACTTCTACCGGCTCGCGCGCGCCGATCCGCGATTGCGCGGACTGGCGGAGCGTTTGCGTGGGATGAAACCGGTACGTTACGCGACTGTCTTCGAAGGATTCGCGAACGCAGTCGCGTGTCAGCTCGTTTCGCTGAGCGCGGGAATGCACGTACTGAATCGGATTGCAGACGAGTACGGAGCGCCGGGCAAGGTCGAGGGTGTCGCAACGCCGATGCGATCGTTCCCAACTGCCAAATCGATTGCGCGCTCGAATCCCGATGAGCTGCGGGTATTCGGGCTCAGCCGGCAGAAGGGCGAATACTTGATCGGTCTCGCGAAGCTGGCACTCGATCCTAAGGACCGCGACTTTGCATCGATCGAGCAGCTCAACGATGACGACGCAATCGCGCGCTTCTCGAAAATTCGTGGAGTGGGACGCTGGACGGCGGAATACGTGATGCTGCGAGGTTTCGGGCGCATCAATATTTTCCCGGGCGACGACGTCGGCGGACGCAAGAAACTTTTCGAATGGCTCGGCTCGAGCGACGCGCCAACTTACGACGGCGTCGGAAAGATGCTCGAGCGGTGGCGTCCATACGGCGGACTCATCTATCTTCACTTGATTGTAAATGCAGTCGCCGACGCCGGCCAGGTCGAAGGCGGAATCTGAGGAGGGTCGCGGGTGCTCGCGTATGTCCTGATTGCTGTCGGCAGTGCGCTCGGCGGGATCGGTCGATATTTTGTCACCGGTGTCGTCACGACGCTCACCGGCGGCACCTTTCCATACGGCACGATGCTGGTGAATATCACGGGATGCCTGGTGATCGGATTTTTCGCGACGCTGACCGGTCCCGACGGTCGCCTCTTGGCCGGCACACCAGCTCGACAGTTCGTGATGGTCGGAATCTGCGGCGGCTACACGACGTTCTCGAGTTTCTCGCTCGAGACGCTGTACCTGATGCAAGCGGGCGAGTGGCTGCCGGCCACATTGAACGCCGCCGGTTCGGTTCTCCTGTGCCTCGTGTCAGTATCCATTGGGTACGTCGCCGCGACGGCACTCAACCGGGGAGTGTAGCCGCGAGAAATCGAAAAATTTTGAACGAGGAGTAACGACGTGGAGAAAAAATATATCAATCCGGATACGTTGATGAAGCCGCGCGGCTTCACCCAGGTCGTGACGGTCGCGGGCGCGGCGAAACTGGTCTTCATTTCGGGGCAGGTCGCGGTCGATAAGGAAGGCAAGCTGGTCGGGCCAGGCGACTTGAAGGCGCAAATTCGGCAGGCCGCCAGCAACCTGAAAGCCGCGCTGACCGCTGCAGGAGCCACCGCCGCCGACATCGTCAAGACCAATACTTACATCGTCAACTACAAGCAGGCTGACTATTCCGCGATGCGCGAGGCGCGCGCCGAACTGTTTCCCGAAGGCGAGCCGCCGGCGTCGACGATGGTGGGAGTTACGTCGCTGGCAATCGACGGCCTGATGGTCGAGATGGAGGCGATAGCGGCGGTGAAGTAAGCGGAGCCGGGAATTAACTGCAGGCTGCCCACATGTTATAATTTCTTACAATTTGATTCGTCCGCGCGGTCATAGTAGACAGTAGGGTTCATTGGGCGGCGCGATGGCCGCAACGGATGGAGGAAATTATAATGGAAGCAGTAGAGCAGCCGCTCGTTGTATCTCGCCAAGGGATGGGGACGATGGCCACTATCGACGAACAATATCGCGCATCGACTGAAAAGTCGGCGCAACTCGCCAAGCGCGCCGAACGCGTGATGCCCGGCGGCGACACGCGCACGACGACGAACTATAAGCCCTACCCGCTCACCATCAAGCGCGGCGAAGGGCCATTTTTGTGGGACGTTGACGGCAACCGTTACATCGACCTGCTCGGCAACTACACCAGCCTGGTTCATGGCAACGCGTATCCGCCGATCGTCGAGGCTGCGACCAAAGCGGTGAAGGACGGCAGTTCGTGGCCGGCGCGTTCGGAGGCGCAGATCGAGCTGGCGACGCTGTTGTGCGAACGCGTCGAGTCGGTCGAGCGCGTGCGATTTTGCAATTCAGGAACTGAGGCTGGGATGCTCGCGGCGCACGTCGCGCGTCGCCTCACCGGCCGCAAGCTCATACTGATGGCGCGGTATGGCTACCATGGATCGTACGACGATTTGGAAGTCGGGCTGGCCGGCTCGGATGGCGAGCGCACGATGCTGGCGGACTTCGGCGAGGCGACCGCGTTCGAGGCGTTGCTGTCGGAGCGCGGCGCGGAGATCGCGGCGGTGTTCCTCGAGCCTGTCCTCGGCTCGGCTGGCGTTGTCGAGCCGCCGCAGGGATTTCTCGAGCGCGTGGCGGAAGCGACGCGCCGCGCTGGCGCGATGTTTGTCGTCGATGAGGTAATCACGCTCCGGCTGGCCGAAGGCGGCGGACAGCAGATTTTCGAGGTCAAGCCTGACCTGACGATGTTCGGAAAAATCATCGGCGGCGGTTTTCCGGTCGGCGCGATCGGCGGCAGCGAAGACGTGATGTCGGCGTTCGACCCGCGCAATCGCGGATCGATTTTTCATTCGGGCACTTTCAACGGCAATCCTGTGACCTGCGCGGCGGGCGCCACCTCGATTCGCGAACTGACGCAGGCGCGCATCGACAAGATGGCCAAGCAAGGCGAGCGGCTGGCGGCCGAATTGGCGCGCGCAGCACGGCAGGTCGAGCTGCCGTTTTCCGTGCGGCAGTGCGGATCGCTGCTGAACGTATTTTTTCTCAAAGAGCCGCCGCCCCCGACGATCGCGCGCGAGGACTCACGCGCAATCGCCAATTTCCATCTGGCGGCGCTCAACCAGGGTCTGTTTCTCGCGCCGCGCGGGATGATCGCGCTCTCGACCGTGATCACCGACGAAGTCCTGAGCGAGATTTGCGAGCGCGCCGCGAAGGCGATGGCGGACGTCGCACACGCCGGCGACTAGCCGCAGCATTGGCACATAACTTCTCTTGAACGATAGAAGCGCGCGCCCCCTAGTTGGCGCGCGCTTCCGTTTACGGCCGCGTCACACGAAATTTTTCGCGGCGAAAAATCTCATTCATCGCGCCGTCACCTTCCCCGGTTAGTGTGCGCGTCGCGGATCGAGTTGGTCCGCGCGCAAACCACATTCCAGGGAGGAAGACTCAACATGCGAGGAACCAGACTTCTCGCGCGCACTATCTGTGCGCTCGCGATCACATCGATCTGCGCCGGGCCGGCGATGGCGCACAAGCCGGTGACGACCACAACGGCGACTCCGATCCAGCACGTCGTCGTAATCTTTCAGGAGAACGTGTCGTTCGATCATTACTTCGGCACTTATCCGATGGCGATGAACACCACGCCCGGCGAGCCGAACTTTCAAGCCGATCCGAGCACGCCGTCGGTCAACAACCTGATGGCCGCCGGATTGCTGACCAAGAATCCGAACTTCGTCTCCCCCAATGGGAATCCGTTCCGGCTCAGCCGTGCGGAAGCGGCGACTTGCGATCAAGACCACAACTACACCGACGAGGAGGCAATGTTCGATTTGGGATTGATGGACAACTTCCTGCACTTCAACACGAGCTCGTGCACCGGCCTTGTGACGGGGCAGCCGGTGCCAAACGCGGGGCATCCCAATGATTTGATCATGGGATATTACGACGGCAACACCGTCACCGCGTTGTGGAACTACGCGCAGAACTACGCGATGAACGATAACTCGTACGGCACGACCTTCGGCCCGTCGAGCCCGGGCGTAATCAACCTGGTCGCGGGTAATACCAACGGAGTCGATGCCAGCACTTTGATGAGTGGCGCTGCAAGCGACGTAGTTGCGGACGGAGCCGGCGGGCTCTCGCTCATCAACGACGGACAGCCGGGACTCGACACCTGCGATACTCGCGACAACCTGAGCTTCCTTAGCACTGCCAAAAATATCGGCGACTTGCTGAACACCGCAGGCGCGACCTGGGGCAATTTCGCGGGCGGCTTTGATCTAACCGTCGTCAATCCGAACGGCACCACCGGATGCCATCGCACGACTTCTTCGGCCACCGGCGTGTTCGTTCCCAAGGCCGACTACATTCCTCATCATGAGGGATTCCAGTACTACGCCAGCACGAGAAACCCGTCGCATGCGCGTCCGGCGTCAGTTAGCGTGATCGGTCAAAGCGACGGCGTCACGAATCATCAGTATGACCTCCACGACTTCTTTGACACGGTGAATGCGGGCAACTTCCCGGCAGTCTCGATACTGAAAGCGCAGGGCTTCCAGGATGGCCATGCGGGCTACTCCAGCCCGCTCGACGAGCAGACTTTTATCGTCAACACGGTCAACTTCATTGAGTCGCGGCCGGAATGGGCGAACACCCTAATCATCGTCGCCTATGACGATTCCGACGGATGGTACGATCATCAGATGAGCCCGATCGTGAGCCAGTCAGATACGACCGCGGACGTAGGCCCGGCCGGATCGGTGAACGCGGGCAAACAACTGTGCGGAACCAAGAACAGCGATGGAATCGGCGGCCGATGCGGATACGGTCCGCGCCTGCCTTTCATCGTGATCTCGCCTTTCGCAAAGAAAAACTTCGTCGATCACACGATCACGGATCAGAGCTCGATCATTGCGTTCATCGAGGACAATTGGGGCCTGCCGCACATTACGAATTCGATGGACTCGATCGCGGGACCGATCACCAACATGCTCGACTTCACGCATCACGACAATGGAGACGAAGGGAACAACCGGACCTTGATTCTCGATCCCGGCACCGGACAGCCGGTCCATGGACATGGGCATGGCGGCGGCGGCGACTGATTTCTCGATCGTTTAGTTAAGGCTGGAGGCGCGCGCGGCAAGTCCGCGTGCGCCTCCGCATTTTCGGATCACGCCGCTTTCAGCTCCGACGTGCAATGCGGGCATCGCGATGCGGCAAGCGGGATCGTGGTCGCGCAAAACGGGCAATCCTTGGTGTCGGGCGCTTTCGGTTTATCGGCGCCGGTCAGGTGATTGATCCATTTGACGAGCAGGAAGACCGCAAATGCGATTATGACGAAGTCGATGATCGTGTTGAGGAACAATCCAATGTTCAGCGTCGGTGCGCCCGCCTTCTTCGCATCGGCGAGCGTCTCGTAATGCTTCGACGACAGGTTGATGAACAGGTTCGAGAAATCGACCGCGCCCAGCGCAAGGCCAATCGGCGGCATCAGGATATCAGTGGTAAACGAGCTCACGATTTTCCCGAATGCGGCGCCGACTACGAAGCCGACCGCCAGATCGATCACGTTGCCCTTGATTGCGAATGCTTTGAACTCTGAGAGTATCGACACGACGCGTCCTCCGTTGTTCGTCCGGTTTTTAGTGAGGAGCCTCGCCTACCAAAGCATCGCGGCGCGACAATGTAAAACTCTCGATTGACTTTACGGAAACGCTTCTGGTAGCCGATCTAGTAACCGTCCAAATTCAGGAGGCCGCCGTCGATGGGTGCAGTCCATATCAAGGATGAAGCGCGAGTCGGTTCCGAAGCGAAATACAAGCTCGAGCCCTCCGTCTATCTGCAGAAGCTCTACGAATCCGGCACGCCTGACCTCGGCTGGATGAACCAGATGGGCGAATGGGGCGTGCGCGCCAAGCCCGGCAACCTCGGCCTGCGCCTCAAGGACATCGAAATCGGCAGCTACGGAATCATCCCCGAGCACGGCGGTGCGCATCGCTCGATGGCGCCGCGTGGCGCAGTGATTTCCGACGACCTGCCCTCGCTCGGTTTTACGATTAACGAAAAGGCCGAGTGCTGGGCCGACAACGTGACCGAGCTCTACGAAGAGGCGGTCGCACGCCAATGGAGCTCCGCGCGCGATATCCCGTGGACTGAACTCCGTCCGCTGCCCGACGATCTCGAGCGCGCGATGTGCCAGTTATGCACCTTCCTCACCGAAGTCGAGTTCATCGCGGCCGACGCGCCGACGCGGTGGATGGGGCAGATGAATCACGATTTCTTCGAAGTGAAAATGTTTCTCGCGACGCAGGCGATGGACGAGGCTCGTCACATGGACGTGTTTCGAAAGCGCGCGCTCGCCAACGGCGGCGGACTCGGCAAGGCCAGCCCGATCAGCGAGCTGTCGTTGAAGCGAATCTTCGACTGCCCGACTTTCTCCGCGCAGACCGGACGCCTGCAACTGCTCGGCGAAGGCTTCGTGCTGACGATGTTCCGCCAGGGCGAGTTCCTGGCGCCGAGCCGCGTCGATCAGGAAATCTTCCGGCGATGCATGCAGGATGAATCGCGCCACGTCGGCTTCGGCACGATGCATCTGCGCGCGCAGCTCAAGGCGAATCCCGCAGTCGCCGAAGAACTCCACGAACAGCTCGACGACGCCGAGCGGATCCTGCTCGAAACCTTCAGCGTGCCCGAGGCGGTCGAGCCGATGGCGATCCTGATGGGCGGCGGCATCGATCATTTCGACAAGGGCATGGAGCTGCAGGGACAGTTGTGGCGTCGAATCGTGCACGAGTACCTGCAGCGCTGCGACTCGGCCGGACTCGACCGCCGTCCGCGATGTATCCTGCCGACGGATTTCAACAAGCTGTTCGAAGCGGCGGCCTGATGGCGTCGTTTCCCGATTCGGAGTGGTTTCTCACCCTCGGCCAGCTGATGCATGCCGAGGGTGAGCTTTTCCGGCGCCTCGGCTACGCGGAAACGCGCTTCGCGGTGCGCGTCGTGCCGAACAACACCGGCAACGGCGGCGATCGGATTGTCGGGCTGGTGATCGACGGCTACCAGTTGACCGAGGCGACCCCGGTCGCCGATCTGAACGACTACGATCCCGATTTCGTGATCTGCGGCAAGCGCGAGATTTGGGATCGGATGCTGGGCGAGATTGCCGAGCACGGCCGCCCGCAGCTTCGGCATACGCTGAGCTCGCTCGCGCTGGTCGGCGAGGAACTGTGGCTCGAATCGACCGATCAGTTGCGCGAAGACAAGTTCTACCGCTTTAATCAGACACTGCAGGAATTGCTTAATCTCTCCTCGAAAGTTCCCGCATAAACATTTCTCGATAAAAGTTCTCCGCCGCATCAAAACAACATGCGGTTGAGACGAAGGGAGATCGCAATGGACAAGCATCCGATTCGCTTTGGCGTTCAGACCGGACAACAGAATATCGAGTGGGAGCAAGTGCGCAGCTTCTGGGCCAAGGCCGACGGCTGGGGCTACGACTCGCTCTGGGTTTACGACCACTTCTATCCAATCTTCTCACCGGATCCCGCCGGACCGTGTCTCGAAGGCTGGACTCTGCTGAGTGCGCTCAGCCAGAACACGAAACGCGCGCGGATCGGTGCGCTGGTCAACGGCAACACTTATCGCAACCCGACTCTGACCGCGAAGATGGCGGCAACACTCGACAACGTAAGCGGCGGCCGGCTCAACCTGGGCCTCGGCGCCGGATGGTTTGAAGCGGAGCATCACAGCCTCGGCTTTGATTTCAAGACAATCCCTGGACGGCTGCAGGCGCTCGACGAATCGTGCCAGATAATCAAGGGGATGTTCACGCAGGAGAAAACCACGCTGAAGGGCAAGCACTACAACGTGGTTGACGCGGTTTGTAATCCGAAACCGATGCAGAAAAATTTGCCCCTGATGATCGGAGGGCACGGCGAAAAAGTATTGCTCAAGATCGTCGCGAAGTATGCCGACATGTGGAACATGGGCAACGCGGACGCGGCCGAAATGAAGCGGCTGATCAGCGTGATCGAGCGCCACGGCGATACGGTCGGGCGCAACACCGACGAAATCGAAAAGACTCTCATGCTCGCGAATGGCTACAAGGCGCCCAAGCAGCGCGAAGAAACGCTCTCATCGGTGGTCGGGATGATGTCGCAGACTACGCCCGCGCTGGCGCGCGATCGGATGATAATCGGGACCAAGCAGGAGTGCGTCGACAAGCTCGAGGGCTACATCAAGGCGGGCGTCACCCATTTCATTTTTCTGCACAACCCGCTGTTTACCGCCGAAGAAGACCTCCAGGCCTTCGCGGAGGATATCATCCCGCAGTTTCGTTCGCGGTGAAATTACAGGGTGACTGCGTGCGATTGCGGCGCGACTTCGTTCATCCCCGCGTTCGCGACGGCTCTTACCGTCCCGAACATGATGACTGCTGAAAGAATCGCGGCAAAAAAGAAACCGGCGGTTTTCATGTGCATCCTCTTGTAAGGAATACGCACAATGGAACCGCCGGTTACGTAAGGTAAGTGTTCGTTTAGCTTCCGGCTATGCCGCCTTGACTATCAGATCGTCCGCGTCGCCCCTGCCGCTCCTGTTGTGCGGAGTGCCATGGCGGACGTCGGTCGCGAGGCCCAGCTTCTCGAGCGCGAGGATCAGCATGTAGCCCGCGTCAGGCTGGCGCCAGCTCCATCCGAGACGTGCGGAACCGGGACGCGCGTGATGATTGCGATGCCAGTTCTCGCCCTGGAACAGATGGAAAAATGCGAGCCAGGTTACATTGCGGCTCGAATCCTGACCCACCGTGACGCCCGGTTCGGTGTGGCAGACGCTGTTGACGAAACACTGCGCGTGCAGTCCGAAGCACAAACGAATCGCGCCGAGCCAGAAAAATGCGGACGGGCTGAAATACAGTCCGATGAAAAATGAGAGCGTCAGGATCGGCGTCTGGAACCATCGCCACGCGCGATACGAAACGCCGCTCAGGTCGGGGCAGTAACGATCGATCGGCGGCTCGCCCGCCTGCCACAGCCATCGCAGATGCGCCCACCAGAATCCCCCCCAGCGCGGGCTCGAGATGTCTTCCGGAGTGTCAGCCTTCGCGTGATGCAGACGATGGCCGGCAGCCCATGTGGTTGGCGCGCCGGAGCCGTTGAACATCGCGAAGAAAATCAGCACGCCGCGCGCCCAAGGATTCAGCGTCAACGATCGATGCGCAATCGCGCGATGGTATCCGACTGTAGTGCCGAGTCCGCCGAGGAACACGAGCGCTACCGCGCCGAGAAATACGCCCCACCCGGGAATCGGATAAAGCACGAGTCCAATCGCCGCGGTTATATGAATGAGGAGAACCCAACCGAGTATCGCAACGTCGCGTTTGCCGGCGTACCACCAAGGCTGGTTCCATGGCTCGCCTTTCAGGACTTCTTCGGTCGTGCTCACCGGCGTGAAAACTGATGCCATTCGTCTCTCCCACCGAAATTATTTTTGTACACCACCGCCCGCGCCTGTTTGGCTAAACGGATGATGATGCTTCGTGGCTGCCAGATGCGTCCGCATTCCTGACGGCCGTCAGCATCAGCACATTTTCACTTTTAACCGGGATGCCTTCGATTCTAAGGCGGGGAGCGCAATGTGCTTGCCGTAGCGAGTTCTGACACTACAGTATAAAGACGCCGTGCGCTACATCTTGGTTGCAAGCAGACGGTTACGTGCGCGTTATCAATGTTCCCTTCGTAACACGCAAGAAACTTTGGCGGCGGCTTTACAGCGTCATCGCGATGCCGATCAGTCCGCCTCCGATCACCAGCCACGCCGAATTCACCCGATAGCGAATCAGGACGAACGCGCTGGAGATCGCGAGCAGCATCGTGGTGGCATCGACCACGGCGGCGCGCGCGAGGAACCACGTCACCGCGGCCATCAATGCCCACGCGCCGACGTTGACGCCGTCGAGAAACGCGCCGGCCAGCGGCGATCGTCGCAAATGGGGGATTAGCGGTCCGCTGATCGACACGAAGAAAAACGACGGCAGAAAAATTCCAAGCGTCGCGACCACCGCGCCGCGAAATCCACCCAGGATGTAGCCGATGAAGGTTGCAGTCGTGAACACCGGCCCCGGCGTGACCTGGCCGACCGCGACCGCGTCGAGCAACTGCGCTTCGGTCAGCCATCGCAATCGATCGACCAGGTCGGTGCGCAAGAACGCCAGCAAGACGTAGCCGCTGCCGAACAGCACAGCGCCAACTTTCAGGAAAAATAGAAAAAGTATGCTGAGGCTGAACGGAACCGCGGCCATCGCCGCAGCCGTCGCGGCAGTTTTGGCGCCCGCTGCGACGGTCGGGATTGCGGCCAGCGCCGCGCGTGATGCCTCGCGATCCTCGAAGGCGCGAATCGCAAGCATCACGACTCCACCGCCGATCAGAACGATCATGTCGTTCACCCCAAGAAGCGACGCGACCAGCGCAACTATCGCGATTACCCCGAGCAGTCGCGACTTGATCGCGGTGCGTCCCAATCCCCACAGCGCCTGCAACACGACTGCGATGATCACCGGCTTGATGCCGTAGAGCAGCCCGACCGCCTGCGGCATCGTGCCGAATCGCACGTACATCCATGCGATGCACATCACGATCGCGGCGGCCGGCAGAATGAAGCACGCGCCCGCGACGACCAGCCCCGCGAATCCCGCGCGCAACTGCCCGATATGAATCGCCATCTCGGTCGAGTTGGGCCCGGGAATCAGGTTGCACACGCCGAGCATGTCGAGAAAGCGCTCGTGCGTCATCCAGCGCCGGCGGCGAACGACCTCGTCCTCCATCATCGCGATATGCGCCGCCGGACCGCCCATCGCGAGCGTCCCGAGCCGAAGAAACAACGCGGCCAGTTCCCACAGCGCATCGCGTCGCGTCGCCGGATTATTTTGTGAAATCGAATCTTCCATCACTCACGCGTCGCGAAGGTATTACAGCCCGCAAGCTTTGTCATTGCGCAACGCGTGCGATATGAGTCGAGCCACTATGCCATCACAACCGAAGCAGAGAGTCGTACGCGCATCGAACATGAATTTCTCGGTGCTCGAGATGGGCGAAGGGCCGCTCGTGCTATGCCTGCACGGATTTCCCGACACCGCGCATTCGTTCCGCCATCAGATGCCCGCGCTCGCCGCCGCGGGATATCACTGCGTCGCGCCATTTATGCGCGGCTACTCGCCGACCGAACCCGCGCCAGACGGCCGCTACGACTCGGCGGCGTTGTCGGAGGACGCACTCGCGCTGATACCGGCGCTTGGCTACAAGGACGCAATTCTGTTCGGCCACGATTGGGGTGCAGTCGCAGCATACGGCGCCGCAGCCGCCGCGCCCGATCGCGTCAGCAAGCTGGTGACCGCGGCAGTCGGATACGGTTCCGGATTTTTCGAGGCGCTGGTCACCAACTACGCGCAGCAGCGCCGCTCCTGGTACATGTTTTTCTTCCAGACCAAGCTTGCGGAGGCAGCCGTCAGCCTCAACGACTTCGCGTTCCTCGAAAAGTTGTGGGCCGACTGGTCGCCGGGCTGGAAATGGACTCCCGACGACATCGAAGCGCTCAAGCAATCCTTCCGCACGAAAGGCACCGTCGAAGCAGCGCTCGGCTACTACCGCGCCACCCTCGGCCCCGTGCTCAGCATGCCGGTAGATCTGAAAATGCTCGCGCCCGCGATGAACACGCCAATCAACGTCCCTGCAATGATGTTCCACGGCCGCGACGACGGATGCATCGGCGCCGAAACTCTGGCCGGCATGGAAAAACTATTCCCGAAGGGATTGAAGCTAGAGCTAGTCCAAAACGCCGGCCATTTCGTCCACCAGGAACGCCCCGCTCACATCAACGAATTGCTACTGAAGTTCCTGAAATCCTAATCATCGCCCCGAGCGCTCGACGATGTATCCGCGGAACATCGCCTGCGCGTTCATCGCCGGCCGGTATTCTGAAATCGAGCGCGAGCCGCCGCGGTCGTCGTTCCACACCGCATGCGGCGTGCCGGCCGGAATGACCATCACGCTCCCCCGCTCCAGCACGTATTCCTTGCCCGCGACGCGACATCGCACGGTGCCCTCGACGACTTCCAGCCGTTCCTCCTGATGCGTGTGTATATGATCCCGCGGCGCGGCCGACACCACGCGCGCGATATACTCGCAACGGAACAGTTCTCCCGCCGTCTCCTCCGCCGACTTGAGGACGATCACTCGATCTTGCGTCGATGCTGCGGGACGATCCGAAACCTGAGTCGTCATGATCCTTCTCCTTAGTCGAATGCCGCGTAAGGAGAAAATTTAGCATCACGTCAGTCGATGTACTGAGCGCGACTCCTGACAGCCGTCTGTCAGCAGAGTCAGCCGCGACCCGTGCAACCGCGAAGATCCTGACAGCGTGCCTTCAGGAGGCTTGCCGGCGTCACGATTTGCTCAGCAGATGGCGGAACAGGTCCTCTGCCGATTTGCCTTCCTCATGCGCAAAGGCCTCGCTCAGGAACTCGACGTCGCTCATCCGATCGACGCGGAAAAATCGAAAGTCATCGCGCAGTTCGCACCACGACGCGGCGGTCCAGAACGGCGGATAGAACCACAGACTCAACGGACGCACCTTGCGACGCGTCTCGGCGCCCTTCTCGTCATGATAACGGAAGCGAACTTTCCGGCATCCCCGAATCGCCGCGCGCAACTGTCCAACATCGAACGATACCGGCACCCGCTTCACGTCCTTCGGCGCCCACAGCGATCGATCGTCCATCATCCGATGCAGATGCGCCGGCAGTACGTTCTCGATTTTCGACAACGCCGCGTCTGCCGCGCGGCCCAGCTCGGGGTCGCTCCAGTTCTGCACCATGCGCGCGCCGAAGACGAGCGCCTCGAGCTCGTTCTCGCTGAACATGAGCGGCGGCAGAGTCGTAGCCCTTGCGCAGCGAGTAGCCGATTCCAGCCGCGCCTTCGATCGGCACCTTGCTCGCGATCAAATCGCTGATGTCTCGGTAGATAGTCCGCTCGCTGACGTTGAACTGTTCCGCGAGCGAGCCGGCGGTGACCACGCGGCGTCGGCGCAGCCGCTGAATGATTTCGAACAGGCGATCGGCGCGGCGCATAATTCAGCTTCTCTCACTGTAGCGACCCAGCCGCAACATCTGTCTTACCATCGGGTGCACGAGCTTGGATGAATCCATAAGCCGTCACCGCAAAAACACCGCAAGGTTGATCGAAGCGGCCGCGATCAGCGCCGCATTCGGATGGTCGGGGAAATACGACGAGGTGTCGGTGAGATGCTTTATATAAATGAGGTTGAAAAGAAACGTTCCGCTAACAATCGCAAAGATCGAGGTCAGAAATTCGCTCTCCAACGCGATCGGAATCAGAAATACCACCGGGTAGTAGAGATATCGCTCATGCATCCGCGGCGCGAACATGAAGAAGCCGAACAGCGCGATGAAAATCGCCAGTAGCGCACTGCGAGCCGACCGCGCGCGCCAAATCAGGTACGACGCGATCAGGTAAACGACGCAGGTAATCGAAAGGCCGAACGCGCTGTATGAGACGCCGTCGAAGACTAGGTCCGTGTCGGGCGTGCCCATCCCCCCAATCAGCCCCATGAAGTTGAACGCGCCGACCGACGCCTCGCTGAATCGCGTGCCGAGGTCTTTATACACGTTGACTATCCAGTCCCACGAATGTCCGAGTTGGTACGGCAGGACTCCAATCACGACCGTGCCGGCAACTGCACCGACGCACCATATGCTCTCGACGATGCCCGCGTTGAACAGCGTCCACAGTGCCAGCGGAGGCGTGAACGCGAGCGCCTGCGGCTTGGCAAGGATCGCGATTGCCGCCCCGCTCCATCCGAGTCGATAGCGGCCGGTGAGGATCAGGATCGCGGCGACGATCATCGGCAGCGCGACGATCGAATCGCTCTGACCCCAGATGACGGTGTCGAAAATTAGCGCCGGGTTCAGCGCGAACAGCATCATTATGATGAGCGCGCGCATTCCGCGTCCTTCGCGCCACGCCGCGAAGTACAGGGTAAGTCCGATCAGCAAGTCGGCAATCAGCGGCGGCGTCTCGACGATTACGCGAAAGCCGTTCGCGGTCGGCTCGATCAACTTGCCAATCCATCCCGATAGCCACAGCAGGTACACCGACCCCGGCGGATAGGCGTCAACCGGCAGGCCGGGATCGTAAATTTTCGAAGGCCCGAGCGCGGCCGCCAGCAACGCGCGATTGGTTTTCGCCCAGATGTCCCAGTAGAAGCCGGTGAAATGAAACAGCGCGGCCAACTTGACCGCCGTGATCGCGATCATGAGGCCCGCCGCGATCATCCACGCCCCATCCCGTGCCGCGCGCGCCGGCCGCGATATTTCGACGATCCCCCATAGCAACAGTCCCAGGATTACGAGGCCGCAAATGACGCCCACTGCGCGGACCGCGACGCTCTCGTCCGGCCGATGCAGCTGATCCTTATATACGGCGCGGATTGCACGAAGATCGAATCTCACCGCACCCGGCGGCGGCGGAGTCGCGACCTGGATCACTTTGATATTGCGAAATGACGCGCGCCCCGTATCCGGATATCCCGAAACTCCAAGTTGGCAGAGCAACTCAGTCGTATCGCCCCATCGATCTTCGATCAGAAAAAACGAAAGTGTCTTCCAGTCCGTGGTCCCTTGCAGATGATTCGAGATGAGCGCGATGCCGTCGAAAGTGCTGATCGCGATATTCGCGCCGCCTTCGCTCGGCATCGCGCCTTCGACCCGCGCTTCGGCAGTGACGTGGTATATCCCGGGGCGTAGCATCAGCGCCTGATGCCAGCTCGAAAATGTCCGGCTGTTATTCGCGATACCAAGCACGCCGCCCGCAGTCGCCGAATAGGTCCAGGAAAATTTGGTGAGCTTTTTGTCCGACGACAGCGCATACCAGTCAGCCGGCGCTCCGTCGAAACCGGACGACAGGTCGCCGTTCTTCGCGAGATTCGCCTGCGCAAGGGCGCACAGCGGCTCGCAGAGCCATGATACGCACAGCGCGAGCGCCACTACCGCAATGAATCGCCGCATTAGTTCAGGTCAGTCGATGCCGGGGGAGTACCGGTCCATGCGCATCCAATCAATTGTCGATAACCGGATGCAAGACCTGCTGTGTTTTTGACGGGCGCCGACTAGGATCGCCGCAACCGTTCGAAACCTGGGGAGAAATTTCGATGGCAGGATGGAAATCACGCGGCGCTGCTCTGACGATTTTCGCGATACTGTTCGGACTCCTCGCGATATCCAACTTCTTCAAGCCATTCTCGCACGACCCCGGCGTCGGCTTCGTGTTCATGGGCGTCAGGCTGAAGGGCACCGGCAACGCCATCATGGGTCCGCTGTTCGGACTCTTGCTGGCGATCTACGCGTACGGCATTTGGACCATGCGCAGGTGGGCGCTGCCGGTCGCATACATTTACACCGCGTGGGTAATCGTCAACATGGTTCTGTTCAGCATGAAGAACCGCTCCGAGCCGCATCCCTCTCTCATCTTTACGATTGCCGCCACCGCGATTGGCATTGGCGTCCCGCTCGCGACCGCGATTATTCTGACTCGCCGCCAGAACGATCTCACCTGATCGAGCAAGTGACCTGCAATGCCAAAACAAACCCCCGGCGCGACTCTGACCATTCTCGCGATACTGCTCGCACTGATGGTGATTTCCAACCTCCACAAGCCCTTCGCGCATCATCCCGGCGAAGGCTTCGTCTTCTTCGGCACGCGCCTGTCGGGCACCGCCAATAAGATAGTAGCCCCGATCTTCGCCGCCTTTCTCGCCGTGTACGTGTATGGAATTCTCGCGATGCGTAAGTTTGCGCTGCCGCTCGGAATTTTTTACGCCGCATATGTGATCCTCAACATGCTGCTCTTCGTCATCAAGTATCACGGCACCGCGGTGACCCAGGAACATTCATGGGCCTATCTAATCCCCTACCCCTTCGTCGCGATCGGCGTGTCATCGGGCGCAGCCTGGTTGCTGTATCGTCGCAGGGACGAGTTACAGTGAGATAGTGAAGCTTTTCGACTCCGCGGGACGGCGCGCGCTGGAAGATTTCCGCGCGTATGCATCCGAGCGCGCGATTGCATTCAGCGATCTTGAAGCGATCGACGAGAATGCTGGCCGCCTCTCATTTCTTGATCCGCTCGTCGCCGGAAAACGTTTCGCATACGTCGGCGAGTCCGATCATTTCATTCACGAAAAATATGCGTACCGCCTCGCGATGCTGAAATATCTGGCGACGCGCGGGTTCACCCATCTCGGCGAGGAGCTCGGCGCTTCAGACGGCATGCGAATCGCTCGCTTTATCGAGACCGGCGACGAATCGCAGCTCGACCGCGTCACCATCTACGGCTATTCCGGCGCGTCTCGAGCCGATCGCGACGACACCCCAACCGGAATTTTGCGCGCCAGCTTTGGCGACGCGTACCCGACTGCGCTATTCGCTGCCGAGCAGAAACGATTCGCTCACGGCCTGCGCAAAATCGGCGTGCGCTTTTTCGGCTTCGATATCGATCCACTGCCCGGCGGCGGCTACGAAGATCTGACCGAAATTTCTGGATTCCATGCTCGCCGATGCGGCCGTTGCTCGAATTCGTAACGCTCTCCAGCGCGTACCGCGCGAAACTATCGACGAGGAAATCGCGCGGCTCGACGATGCGCTGAGATTGATCGAAGCCGACGCGCCGGATGTGCTGCGCCACTCCGCAACTTGCCTCCGCGACAGTTTCAAATACGTCAGCATCACATATCCTGCGAAGACCTTCGCTGCGCTTAATCCAGGGATGGCTTTTCGCGAGCGCTACATGCATCGCCAGATCGATCGCATGCTCGGGCAAATGCGCACGGATGAGAAGCTCGCCCTGATGAGTCACAACATGCACCTGTGCCGCGCGCCCGACGCGTTCGCCGGAATCGACGCCAGCTGCAGGGCCGGGCGGGAAAACCGATCCACCGCTCGGAGCGTGGCTGGCTGCGCGCTATCCAACCGAAATCTTTTCAGTGTGGATGCTGATCGGCCGCGGCCGCGACTCGCAGCCATTTCCAACTCTGTCGAAAGAAATAAAGGAGAAGCGTGGAACGCTCAACGCACTGCTGGGCGAAATAGGCGACCGTTTTATACTGCCAATCGACACAACCGACGAGCGCGCACGGCTTCTGTCAGAAAACATCGAAATCACCCACGACGGCAACGGCGGCGTCCGCACCGCCCTCGCCCGCCAGGCCGACGCGATTTTTTTCGTCCGCAACGTAACCCCACTTCAAGCATAGAGTCTGGCCACACCTCGCAGTAGAATCAGCGATAGTCGCAACGGCTCTCGGCGAGGTGCTCAGATGAAACGATCGCACACCGGATCGATCATTGGACGACGTGAGTTCCTGAAACGTGGCGTGCTCGCCGGCGTGGGCGTATCGATCCTGCCGCTGGCCGGTAGTGCGAGCGCGTCGATCGAAGCGGCTTCTCCGCAGGTCCGCCGCTACTCGACCCTTGGCCGCACCGGTCTCAAGATTTCCGACATTTCATTCGGCGCCAGCCGCCTGACTTCCGGCCAGGAAGACCTGGTCCGTCACGCGTTCGATTGCGGGGTTAACTACTTCGACTCGGCGGAGACCTACACCGACGGCGAATCCGAAACCACCATCGGCAACGCGCTCAAAGGCAAGCGCGACAAGGTCTTCCTGACCTCTAAGACGATCGCAGAGGCTGGCGACCACCGCGCCTCGATGATGACCGCGCTCGAGGGAAGCTTGCGCCGCCTTCAGACCGATCACGTTGACGTGTACTTCAATCACGCGGTCAACGATCCGGCGCGGCTGAAAAATCCCGAGTGGTACGAGTTCGTCGCCGATGCGCGCAAGCAGGGTAAAATCCGTTTCAGCGGGATGTCGGGACACGCAGGCAATCTCGCCGAATGCCTCGACTACGCGATCGACAGCGGCCACTTCGACGTGATCCTATGCGCGCACAACTTCGGCCAGGACCCGCGCTTCTTCCAGCGCTTCACCCGCGGCTTCGATTTCGTCGCGCGACAACCTGAACTGCCGCGCATCATGGCAAAAGCCAAACAGCACGGTGTCGGCGTGGTCGTGATGAAAACCCTGATGGGCGCGCGCTTGAACGATATGCGCCCCTACGAATCAGGCGGCGCGACCTTCTCGCAGGCGGCTTTCCGATGGGTCCTGTCGAATCAGAACGTGGACGCGCTGATCGTCTCGATGACCAGCCAGCAGATGATCGACGAATACCTGGGCGCGTCCGGAGCGCGCGCCACCGCCGCGACTGACCTGCCGCTGTTGAATCGTTACGCGACAATCAACGGCGACTCGCAGTGTCGCCCCGCGTGCAACGAATGCGCGAATGCGTGCCCCTACGGCGTGCCGATCGCGGACGTAATGCGCACCCGGATGTACGCGCGCGACTACCGCGACCTGCGCTTTGCGCGCACCGAATACGCGATGCTCTCATCCAACGCCGCGGCATGCCTCACCTGCGACTCAAAGCCGTGCGCCGGAGCCTGCCCACACGGAATCGCGACGGACGTTCTGCTCGCGCCAACGCATCGCATGCTCGCGACGTAGATCCTTGCCATCGCGCGTCCTTCACCGGACTTTCAACACTTCGAGAGTCGTGACGCCGCGAATCCATCGCGCGTGACGCTTGTCACCCGGAACTATGATTCGCAGCGGACCCTCGCGATTGTCGAGCGGTTTGCCGTCACGCCGGTCAGCTAGCAGGATCACGCGGTCACTGAAGGCGGGATCGAACTCCGCCATCGAGAAGAGCACGTGGTAACCGTCCGGCGCGCGCGCAACGAGGCCCACAGCCATGTTCGGCCCCTTCATGTCTTTGCCGAGCGGCGCACCCGCCTTCTCGAGAATCTCCGCAACCGCGACGCCGCCATACTCAGCCGGAGTTCCTTTTTCGTCGGCGACGCGGATTGTCTGCCGCTGAAATGCGGCAATGTCGGCGGCGCTGAGCTCGAGATGATTCGGCACGTCGCCCGTGACGCGAAGCGCAACCGCTGGCGATGCTTGCGCACACACAATCGCCGGCGCGCACAGCAGCAACGCGACAATCGACCAGGAAATCGCGCGACCCCGCATCTGCCGCTCGAACAGCCTCACCCTAGCCCTTCTGAATCATGACCTCGGTCGCCTTGATCACCGCCGTCACCTTGTCACCCTTTTTCAGACCCATCTCTTCCGCGCTGCGCTTGGTGATGACGGACTCGACGACATTGTCGCCGACCTTGAGCGTGATGAGCGCGGTAACGGTCCCGAGAATTACTTCGGTGATTTCACCCTGCAAATGATTGCGAGCACTGAGTGCCATAGAATTTTCTCCTCAAGCACCAGTGTCCCACACCAGACGCCGCAGCTCAGAACGGTATGCGCGCGGTCAGGACCACGTTGTGGTTGTAGCCGCGATGATTCGTCACCGCGACCTGAAAGCCCCCGCCGAAGGTCAGCCCGATACGGTCATGAATCGGTATCCGCCCGATCAGCAGCCCGGGCGTCAGATAGAGCGTGCTGTGTCCCGTGTCGGCGCCGTACGACTGCCAGGTGTAGTTGGTTTCGAACTCCGGCCAGAAATATTTGTATAGCCGGTACTGGAAAGCGGTATTCCACATCAGCGGCATCCCGAGCCGATCGAGGCCGCCGCTGGGAAACGCGACTCCCACCGTCGATTGCACGTCGAAATCGCCGAACCCTTTGCCGGCCGCAATCGTCGGCGTAAAAAGCGAGTGCCCATTGCCGTTGACGTTGGATCCGGTCGGCACGGTGAACCCCATAAAGGCGGTCACGATGTAGTTGCCGTGCTCTTCATTCGCAGACAGCAGCTGATACTTGACCAGGAACGGCCAGTCGGCGAAGCCGTCGGTGTTGCGCGGCATATTGCGCTTCAGAAATGCCGGGACGCCGACTATTACCTCAGTATTTTGAAACGGGATGAGCTCAATTCCCTTGCCGCCGCCGAAATTGTCGGTCGCCAGCCCGTTGCGCGACGACTGGAAAAACTGGTCGTAGCGCACTTCCTCCTCGAGCCTCGGCGTCACGGTCACCAGCGGGGTTACCCAATGCGGCTGCTCGCTCTGAATTTGTGTGACGCGCGGAAACCAGTTTACAAAGTAGTTTACAAATGCGGTGCCAAAGTCGTCCGCGCGGCACGGCGTTGCTATTAAGAGCACAAGGGAAAAAATGATGGTCATGCGAGAAAGGATTTTCATGATAGCGAACGATATGCCATGTTAAGAGCGGGATGACAAGTATCATGGCATCGGTTGGCAAGGCTCTGATCCACGCGCGAACGGCGCGGAACCTCACGCAGACCGAGCTCGCGCGGCGCGCAGGAATCTCACGGCAAGCCTTGGGTGCGATCGAGTCCGGCGCCTACCATCCCGGCGTCGCAATCGCGATCCGCCTCGCGCGTGAACTTGGCACCACCGTCGAGGCGCTTTTCGGCGAGCGGGACGATGAATCCTCGACGCTGGTCGAGGCGAGTTGGTCCGGCGACGCCCGCCGCCGCAGCGCCGCGCAATCCCGCGTGATGCTCGCGCGCGTGCGCGGCAAAGTCGTCGCCGTGGCGCAACCCGGCGCGCATCTCACGCTGGCACCGGCAGCCGGCGTCCTGCAGCGTGCGCGACGCAATCGTGCCGACGTCGCGACGTTTCAACTGCCCGACGAAATCGACTCGACCCTGCTGCTGTCAGGATGCGACCCCGCCGCCGCCATCCTGGTGGACTGGCTCGCGCGCCGGCGGTCACCGGTTCGCGCCGTAGCACTTCCATGCTCGAGCCGCGAAGCTCTGCGAGCTCTATCTGACGGCCGCGCGCACGTCGCCGGCGTACATCTTCGCGATCAGAAGAGTGGCGAGTACAACCTGGCCTCAATCCGCCGCGCCTTGGGCCATCGCCGTTCAATCGTCGTGAATTTTGCGCACTGGGAATTGGGCCTTGCGACCGCGCCCGGCAATCCCCTCGCCATCCGCGGTTTCGCCGACCTCGCACGACCGGGCTTGAGAATCGTGAACCGCGAAGACGGCTCCGGCGCGCGCTCGGTGCTCGACCACGCCCTCGACGAGCTCGGTATCAACGTCGACCACATCGCGGGCTATCAGTTCGAAGTGCGCGGTCATCTCGAAGTCGCCGCCGCAATTGCTGCGGGTCTAGCCGACTCCGGCGTCACTATCAGGCTGGCCGCCGATGCTTACGGACTGCACTTCCTTCCACATCAAGATGAGCGCTACGACCTTGTATTCATGGAGCAGGACGCGGGTACTCCGCCGATCAAAGCGATGCTCGACAGTTTGAACTCCAGCCGCTTCGCGCGCGAAATCAGCCAGCTATGCGCCTACGACACCGCGCAAATGGGCCAGCCGGTCAGCCTCTAGTTCTGGTTCCCCTCTCCAGAAGGCAGAGGGGCTAGGGGAGAGGTGTGAATTTCCGCTAATCCTGGACCCCCTACAGTGTAAGAATTCGCGCGTTCGTAACAATCGTCTCATCATGTCGTAACGACTCCTCTTTAGTTTGCCCCTGCCGCGGAGGGAGGACGCCGATTCCGTTCATTCAACAGGTCTTTAGCGTCTTGGCACGCTCTCGCCGAATACAGTTACGCCGGCGAGAGGTTTCGCATCGTGGAAAGGAGAGTCCAGGGAGGACGATGATGAGACGAACGATACGAATGGTCGCGCTATCTATGCTCAGTGCGGGGTTTATCCTCAGCGCTGTCGCGATGACACCAAGACCGGCGGGGAGCGAGGAGGTACGGTCGATCACGCTGTACAGCGATCCGTCAACCGGTCAGGTGTTCACCAAGCGATGCAGGCGTTGCATCAGGCTCGGCACCTACATCCCAGCAGGATCGACCGAAGAGATTGAGCGTAAGGTCGAGCGGCGAGTCAGCGTGCAGACCCAGGCACAACTCGATCAGGAACGCGCTGCGATGGAGGCCGAGCAAGCGCAAAGGCTGGCTCAGCAGCAGCAGTGGAACGCCGAGATGGCCAAGCAGGTCTCGACCATTCAGCCCTATGCGCTGGAGTTCGGCGATCGCTGGTACAAGAAGATCTCGATCGGCACGCTGGTCTACGGAGACTACGGTTTCTTCAGTCATACGGGGTTCGGCCCACAGTTCTTGACTCAGCAGTTCTGGCCTGGTCCGGGCAACAATAGTTACAGCGCGTTCAACATCACGCGCACGTACCTGGATTTCAAATTCACGCCGGTTGACGATCTCTCGATGCGCGTGACACCCAACATGTACCTGGCGAATGGAACAGCGACCGGCGTCAAGACCAGCAAGAACAGCGGCCTCGCCAGCACACTCAACGGCAATCTGGGCTTCCGCTTGAAGTACGCGTATCTCGACTACAACACGTTCTTCCAGAAAGTGTTGAAGATCGCTGCGCTGCACGACGACAAATTCACGTTCGGTCAGCAGCAGAACCCGCTCGTCGACTGGGAAGAGAACCTATGGGGCTTCCGCTATACCGCGCTGACGCCGTGGAACTACTTGAGCTTGAGCTCGACGCAAGTCGGCATCGCGATGAAGGGGCCGATCAAGATTAACGAGACCCAGTACGCCGACTATGACTTCGGCGTATACGACGACGCCAGCTTCCACGCTGAAGAATTGAGCGCTTACAAGCAGGTGATGGGCCGCGTCACGATCAATCCCTTCGGCGCCCACTCACGATACGACGGCCTCGGTCTCACCGGTTTCTATGACTACGGCTATCCGTCTGGGTGCTCCCCGGATCAGAATGCAAGTAACCCTACGTGCGGACATATCGCGCGCGCCGCGGGAATCGCGCACTACACGGCCGAAACCTGGGGCGTCATTGCCGAGTGGGACTACGGTCACAATGCGTTCAGCGCGGGTAACCTGTACTCGGGCAGCGGACCAGCCGACGGAACCGGCACTGGCATTGTTACCTCGTTCGGCCCATGGAACAAGATGGTTGGAAATATCCTGGGCACCGGCCAGGCGGTTCAGATGGGCGCAGATTTGATGGGCCACTGGGATATCCCGCACACGCCCTTCACGGCCTTCGGTTTGCTCCAGTGGTTCCAGCCCAACACGCGCATCAACAAGGATCCGCTCGACTTCACCCGCTACGACCTGGGCGTGCAATGGCTTATCAACAAGTATCTGCGAGTGGCGTTCGACTCTCAGGCCATCCAGTACTACCACAGCCAGTTCACCTTCCCCGCGTCGCATGTGCCGGGGCAGGGTTTCACAGCCGCGACACCGTTCGCGGTCGCGCGCGACACCCACGCATTCTTCCTGAACTTCGAGTTCAGATACTAGCCAGGAACCTGAAGAGCCGGCGCGAGCATCCCAAATGCTCGCGCCGGCTCGCGCTTTCTCCCGCGAATCAATAGTCCGTATCGACGCGCTTCAGCGCCTGCTCGATCTCATCGTGCGAGATCGCCTCGCCCCGACGCGATCCTCGCGACTAACTGGCAGCTGGAGATTGCGAGAAATCAGGATGAACGGGGATGGTGGGACTGGACGCGCGATCCGGTCATCGCACAAGACTTCGCGGTGCAAGATACTAAAGCTAAACGCGCAATCCGGGATCTGAAAACCAACCAGCAAATCTCATGGTCAGAGATCCACGAAGGCCTCGAGGTACCTCGATACCCCTAGAACCGATGGAGTCGGCGCTTGCGGCGCCTGCGCGACGAGGCGAGAAACAAGCGCATCGGCAACACCTCGCGGGTCACCGGGTTAACCATCAGGCCCAGACTCTCCAGGGTAAGCGCTCCGAGCAGAGGAGTCACGTTCGCCGGACCGAAGACGACCTTCGAGGTGCCACGCCGATCCTCAAGTTCAAAGAATGCCTCGCCGACGTCGTAGGAGCGATGAGTTCCGTCGGCCAGCGTGAATTCCTCGCGATCGAGTTTCTCGAGCGCTAGCTGGCGCGCAATCGACCCCGGAACAACGCTGTAGAGCGCCCCGGTGTCGATCAGAAATTCGATCTCGATAGCCCGCCCACGCGCCCGCCGCGGGTTCGAAACTCGTACGTTCGTTAATGTAATTCCCATCTCAGTTCTCGACTGGGATCTTTGGTGGGCCGTTCCGGGCTCGAACCGGAGACCCGCTGATTAAGAGTCAGCTGCTCTACCAACTGAGCTAACGGCCCACCGTCGAAGAATGTTTACGTAGCAGGATGTTTGGGGTGAGTGAAGGGATTTGAACCCTCGACCGCCGGAGCCACAATCCGATGCTCTGCCAACTGAGCTACACTCACCACTTCGATCACTCAATCCATTTCCGGCGCCTCATTGCCGCCAGTTCATAGTACGCCTTCCGTGGCGCGCCAGAAGGGATTCGAACCCCTGACCCACGGCTTAGAAGGCCGTTGCTCTTTCCACCTGAGCTACTGGCGCGTGGTCGGGGCGAGCCGATTTGAACGGCCGACCCCCTGCTCCCAAGGCAGGTGCGCTACCAAGCTGCGCTACGCCCCGAGCCTCTAGGAAGTAACATACGAACGATCCGCTCTCAACCGACAACGCCGCGCGACGTGTTTTTTGATCATCGCTATCATCACGCAACCGCGACCCTGCGAGCGCGATGCTTGTGGATAACTGCATCGTCGGTTCTCGACGCTAGTGGCGCGGGCCTCCGTGCCCGCGACTGGATTTTCTCAAGATGAAACGACCCAATCACGACCCAATCATTTGCTTCGAGGTGCAGTCCGCCAGCCGCAATCTGCGTGATGCAGGCGTCTTCGTTTTGAAAATTTCGTGACGCATCTGGCGCATACATCCGCAACTTGCAAAATCACAATTTTGCCTGAAAAGTGGCCCGATTCGACACTTTCAGCGACACGCCGTCGCATAAAGAGAAAAAATCGATGCGAGCCCAGCAGGATCCATCTACGTTTTTCGAAGGCACAAGCTTTGCTTTACAAATAGTTGCGCTGACAATCTCCTCCCCCGAGACCCAGCGCCTGTCCCCAAGCAAAGGCCGGGCTACTTGATCCGTCGGCTCCCCACCGCGGTCCCCACTCGTAGCCCGGCCGTTCTTTTTTCAGATTATCAAATTTTCGAATTCTGTTTCCGCCCCCCATTTATCCCGCGCGATTTCTGCTATTCTCACCCGAGCCGGACCCTGTTCCGCCGGGGGATCTATCGCTCGCTTGAGGCGACATTTGCGCGCGTCGATAGTCGCGATTTTCGCGGCCGCCGTCTCCGTTTCGATTAGCGGATGCTGGCTGGCCGCGGCTCAATTCGCGCCACTCGCCGCTAACGCTGCTGAGTATGTCGGCAGCACTGCGCTCGAAGTCGCGTCCGGTGTTGGCGCAGCGACGCACGCCGACGCCACCGCAGCCAAGGAGGAAGAAGCGTCTCGTCAGGCCGCGATGAACAGCGGTGACAACTGCAATCAACTCGAAGTCGAAGTCCCCGACGTGATCGAATTGCGCCGCAGCGCTTCCGGAGCGCCCGAGTATCGCGAGCTCCAAGTCAGGGATTCGCTCGACCAGCGCCAATGGGCGCCGTTAGCCGACAGTGGCGACGGTTGGCAGCCCGCTGTTAATTTCCTGCAGATGAACTTCACGCCGCCGCTCGGCGCGGTGGTCCCCGAATCGGCCAGTAGCTTTCTCGCTTATACGCCCTCGAAGGTCATCACCGCGGCCGACGGCGATCGCCTCACCGCGATGACTACAAATTTCGGCAAGCCGATCGGCACCTTCACCTGGAACGGAACCTACTATCACTACGTCGTGACCAGTACCCTGCCATGCTTTCCGCCGCCCCCGGAGCGTATCGCGCAGGATGTGCACGCCGGCCCCAGCCTCTAGAATATTTTACTGTCCTGAATTGCGAGCAGAGTCAACTGTTCTCGCGCGCATAGCGTCGCGGGATGTGCGACGCGCCGGCCACCCGGGCTTTCGCGCGTTGCAGGATGAAAGCGCGGACCGCACGGCGCGCTTCATTAGTATTGGCGCAAATTTGAGAACATCCCGCCTCGATCAACTCGTCCGATTTCTCAACCGCCGCCGGCCCGTTCGCAACAATCATCAAACGCGTCGAGATCGATCGCAATGCCTTGACCAGCTCGACCGCCGCGGGGATACATTTCGCGTCCACGCATGAAATGAAAACGAAGTCGGGCGTAAACCGCTTGACCAGGTCGCAAATCTCCTCCGGCGACTTGTTCTCGCCCGAGAAACTGGCGACCACACCGTCCTTGCGCAGCAGCTCTAGCAGCATCAGCAGGCTCAGGAAGTTCGCGTCACCCGGCGCCATCGCGCCCAGCACTCGCACGCTCGGCGAAATCCGCTGCTTTATGAATCTGCCGGCCAGCTCGCCGATCAGCGCATGCGTCGTATCCAGAATCAGCCGCTCGTTCTCCTCGCTGATACTGTTTCCCGCGCGTTCCTCGCGCGTCACGTCCAGCGCCGGCTGAATCACCTCTTCGAAGGTTCGTCCGAGCCCGTGCTCGTCGCAATAGTGAATCGCGACCTCTCGCGCTCCCTCTGGATTCAGCTCAAGCAGCATGCGGTAGAAGTCGTGGTAGTCGTCGAGCGCACGATCCGCGCCGAGCAGGATCGAGAGAAATCCGAGCGGCGGAATATAGTCGCCCGCCACTTTCAGGCAGGCGGTGATCGGCGTCGAGAGCAGCAGCCCCGGTATTCCCCACAGCCACGACCAGTACATCGCCGATACCAGCAGCGCCACCGGCGAGACGTCGATCCCGTGCCCAATGATGAACGGCTCTGCGATCTGCGCCGCCACCTGGTCCAGCAGGATAAAGGCGCCGAGTATTTCGAGCGCCTTGCTCCATCCCGGGAACATCGCAAACGCGACCAGCGCCGGCAGAAACGCCGAACTGATCGCGCCGACGTACGGGATAAACCGCAACAGGAACGCGACCAGGCCCCACAACGCCGCGCTCGGCAGACCGAGATACCACGCGACAACTCCAGTCGTCAGCCCGTACGCAAGATTGATCGCCGAAAAAAGAAACAGGTATCGGCCAACCGTATAGCTCGCCGTCTCGAGCGCCGCCGCCGCGACGGGGATTCTCGCCCGCGCCGCCAGCCGCACGAATCGATCGCGCAGATCCTTTCTGCTGTAGAGCAGAAAAAACAGCAGCACGATTATCAGCAGCGTGTTGACGACTGCATCGACGATCGGCGCCACCGGCTTGAGACTGTCACTCAGCGGCGACGGCACCGGCAGCGCCATCACTTCGCGCGGCTTGCTGCGGGGCGCGGAATTGGCGCCGGCCACCCGCTGCTGCACGTCGGTCACCGCATCCTTGACGTGCTGCAGCCACGGCGGCGTGTTCTTCTCCAGCGCTGCTATTTTATTTCCGATATTGTCCGAATACTCAGAAACCTGGTCGGCGACCTGTGTCAGTTCTATCGTCAGGAAATAGCCCGTCGCACAGATGAAGCTGATCACCAGCAGCACAACTATTGCCGCGCTGACGAAACGCCCGCAGAACGGCTCCAGCCGGGTCGCGAGCGGACTGAATACCACGCTCATGATCAGCGCAATCGCGAGCGGCAGCAGCACCGGCTTGCCGAGATACAGCGCGCCCGAACCAATGATCACCGCGCAGATCGGGACGGCCACCCACAGCAGCGCGAGGCTCTCCTCACTTTCGTCGTCGTAGGATTGAGTAGTCTGGTTTTCGATTTCTGCCACAGAGAACCACCGCGGCTCCTTGAAAAACAATTTAGCCTCGGTGCCGCTAGCTAGGGTGCAATACCCATTCCACGTCACAACCATGCGGATTGCGCTACGCCGGACGTTTTCCTCTGCCACGAACTCGCGCATCCATGCAATTTTTTCCGATTTTTGAATTCCAAAAGAATCGCGCGCTTTGAAAATTAACCTAAATCGACGTTCCGCAGGATATTTTTCCACCTCGAGCCTCGGCACATCGATTGCTCTCTCAGCCTCCCGATAGCTCGGAGGGTGCGTCGGAGCCCGCAAGCCACATCACCCTACTCAACCCGTTCCTCAATGCGGCTCTGGCGCATACCCTCCGATTTAAAAATGCGGCCTCGTCTGACCCACAACCCAAGAGCACAAACCAAGAGCACAAATTTTTTCAGCGGCCGGAACCGCGCCTGAGAGCCCAAAACCTCTACTATTTTCAACATTTTATGGCATTTTCTGATGACTCATCCGGCACTTCATTGATAATCTTGATCAGAAATAACCGTTCGCCCTACTGGATTTCGCCCGCCGCGAAATATAAGAAGGCAGGTCCGGGGAAAGCTGTCGGCCACGCGCCCCGGGTAACGCGATGCGCTAGGATTCGCGCGGACTAACGCGCGGGAGGTTGCACGTCATGCCGGCTCGTTCGATATCATCCGCCAGTCTGACCTTCGGACTCGTCTCGATTCCCGTGCGCCTGTTCCCCGCGACGAGTTCCAAATCTGTCTCCTTCCATCTGCTGCACGCCAAGGACATGAGCCGCATCCAGCAGAAAATTTACTGCCCCAAAGAAGACAAGATCGTCGATCGCAGCGAGCTGGTCCGCGGCTACGAAGTCGAGAAGGATCGCTACGTCACCTTCACCGACGAAGAGCTCAAGAAACTGGAAGCGCAGGCCGATCGCGCCGTCGAAATCACCGAGTTCATTCCAGCCGCCGAAGTCGATCCCGTCTATTTCGAAAACTCCTACTTGCTCGGATGCGAACCGACCTCCGCCAAGGCCTACCACCTCCTTCAAGAAGCGATGACCAAAGCGGACAAGGTTGGCGTCGCGAAATTTACGATGCGCGGAAAGGAACGCGTGGTGCTCATCCGTCCGTACGAAGGCGGCCTGATGATGCATACGATGTACTACAACGACGAGATCCGTTCCTTCGGCGAAATCGATCACGGCGCTAACGCAACGGTCAAGGAATCTGAGTTGGGCCTGGCACAGCGCCTGCTCGATGATCTCACTGAAAAAAAATTCAAGCCGGCCGAATTTAAAGACAACTACCGCGAGCGCGTGATCGAAGCGGCCGAGCAAAAAATGGCGGGTCACGAACTGACCGAACCCGCCCCCGAAGCGCGCCAGGGCAAAGTGATCGATCTGATGAGCGCGCTCAAGGAATCGCTTAAAAAGCGCGGCGTCTCAGTCAACGAAGATCGCGAAGAAGCCCGAGCCACCGCCGAACCCGAGGAACGCAAGGTAGCCGCCGGCACCCGCCGCCCCTCCCGAACCCGCCGCGCCCGCTAACATCGACTCAAATATTCTTCCCGCTCGAGAACAGGTTACTCCCAACATTCCGGTTCCCCTTCCCACCATGGGAAGGGGTCAGGGGTTAGGTTCCTGGCACCCTTCGCGATGCCCACTCCCAACAAATCTGGTTCCCCTTCCCGCTCGGGAAGGGGTTAGGGGTTAGGTTGTTATACTCACCCGACACATCAAGGGGATGAACTTTTAAGCCTGACCTCCCCGCACTCTCCGTGCTAAAAGTAAGACATGACCTACAGTCAGAATGCCTCCCCTTCATCCAGCGCATTCGAAGGCCCTCGCACACGCTCATCATCGAAAACAACTTTTGACGGAACGAAACTACCCTTAGTGGTAGCTCCATCCCAACACCACAACGGATGGTAGCTGAGGGTACTTATTCCCTTGAAGCAAGTATGAAATCTAGGCAGCATGATACCGACGTGACAGGTCGGCGGATTTTAGTGTTTGTACAATTCGCCATTGGGATCGACCCAGACGACATGAAAAATTTGGTCTTCTCTGAAGCCGACTATTCGCATCAATCCGGTTCCGCAGCGAATAACCAGAATTTTATCGACTTCCTGTGGAAAGCAGCTTGGCTTCTCAAGATGAATCTGGTTGAAGGGGATTTTTTCCGTTCCTAAACCATGATGGTTTGCCGTTTCAATTTGAACCCACGTCGCTTGGCTACGGCGATGAATGGCATCCGCCAGACAGACTTTATGTTCATCGGCGCAGTTTGAAATCTGCCAACCAGGGATTTGGTGTTCAAAACAAAATGCTGGAGGGCGCTGTTGTGAGGGGATGCCGCTGGAACCGTGCGGCTGAATACGTCCCTGAGCGCGATCGTCGCGCTTTTTGAGTTTGCGCACTACTCGACGAGGGTTTTGAAATACTCGCGCATGGATTCGTCAGAGATTTCTGTCGATTGTCCCTGCGCAATCGCGTTCTTCCAAGGCGGTTCGATATGCGTCATATTCGCGAGCTTCCATGCTGAGTACTGACCGTACACTTGGAAGACTTCGTCTATTAGCTCGCGGGCACTTTTATCGAGACTCTCAGAGTCGAAGTTGTCGGGCTTTGGAAGCGCATTCGTCCCGCAGTGCTTGTAGCTGTGGTACACCGGCGGGACGACAGGGCCGTGAGTCCATGCCTCTACATTTTCCTTGAATAGACGCTCTCCCGTAATCGCAAGGTTGAAGCCCTGAGCATAATAAAGCAGCTTCTGGAGCTTGAGATTCGAGATAATCTCGCCCTCGTCTTCGTCGCAGAGGGCAAGAAAATAGTTGGCGATTTGCTGAGCGTCGTACACGCTCTAAGCCTGATTGAACGCTAATGCCTTCGCAACGATCAGATAGCGAATTGACTCTCGCTTGCTAGTCCTTGAGCAATGCGCGATCTCAGCGTACTTTAAATAGTAAGCGGGTCGCGTGGCTGGGAACGCTGGGGAAACTTCGCCATTCCGCCAACCAGCGCCTCAGTTCACGTGCCCGCCCACGGATAGGTGGCAGAGCGGTTTAATGCTCCAGACTCAAAATCTGGCGGGCGACGCCTCAACAGCAGCCCCGCGAGTTCGAATCTCGCCCTATCCGTCTTTCAGAATAATCGGTGTGAACGTGATACGTAATATGGTAAGGCGAGATTTTATCACACAGGCGTGATTGATGGCTGACTTCAGTAAAGAAGCTCTCCTCAAAGATGTCCACGACCGTGGCCGACAGGTCAAGGAACTAGAGGATCAGGCCAAGGCAGTGTCGCGTGAGATTGAACAACTCAAAACGCGACTTTTGGAAATGACTGAAATCAAAAATAAAGAACTGCTCCAGATCGAAGCCCTCGAAAGATACCTGCCTGAATCCGAGCGCTGGACTCAGTGGCATCGGACGGACAAGAAAGACGGAGATCCACTTTCACTGGCAACGCTGATCACCGAAGCTCTCGAAGCCAAGCGGAATGGCCTGCCGGCGCGAAATATATACGTTGAAATTTGCAAACTCGGCTGGCGGACGGATTCCAAAAAACCGATGGGGATGGTCGTCACTACCCTTCATCGGCGTAAAGACCTTTTCCACTACATGAAAAACAAGAATTGGTGTCTTAAAAAATACGCTGGGTCTGCTTCCGTTAATGAATCACCTGAGGGTCTTTTCGGGAAAGCGTTAAAGGAATTTGCGCCAGTACCGGCAGGGCAATCTGGCGCGCCACTGCCAGAAGGCATCCGAAGACTAAAACTTCAAAAATGAAAAACAAACGGCCATTCACGAAAGAAGATTTCACCGGAGTGTTTCGGGCATTGGTTCTTTCGTCGGAGTCGGACGAGAAGAAGGCAGCCGCGAAACAATCGCGCGGAACATCGAAGCCCCGTCGCGCCGGTGGTTCCAGCGGAAAGCGTAAGCATTGAGATAGCCCTGTAGATACCTGCTTCCCACGTGGCGATTCGAGCCGCGAATTCCTGTTCTTCGCGATGCTCCAAAACGATTCGACAGTGTTCGTATGCGCGTCGCCTTCCACGTAGATGTTGGCGGAGTGGTAAACGCGCTCATGCTCATAACCCATCTTCGGGAGATTGCGATAAACCTTGGCCTCGTCGGTAAAAATCATGCTCTTGGGCAGGACGTGTTTGCGCACGCGCGGGAGAATTTGCATCGCGGTCGGTTCGGTGATCACGTGCGTTACCATCTTCCCGTTGCGCTGAACGATTCCGAGAACTGGAGTCTTTTCAGGAATCGTATGCCAGCCAGTTTCAGGATTGATATGAGTGTTCTTCGCCTTCCCGCCGAAATAAGATTCGTCGATTTCAACATCGCCCAATAGTTGAGTCAGTTCCGAAATATCGTCCGTCATCAGCTTTCGGATCATGCGCATCATGCGCCACGCCGTCTTGTAAGAGCAGCCGACTTCGCGTTCCAGATGCTTGGCCGCGATGCCCATGCGCGTAGTCGCCATCAGGAAGATCGCGCGAAACCAGTAGACCAGCGATGTGCGCGAGTCCTGTAGAATCGTGCCTGCTTGCGGATAGACGTGCGTTCCGCATGAGTCGCACGCGTAGCAGAGCCGCTTCGCTACGCGGTGATGCTTGCGTACCTGCTTGCACTTGCGACAGCTGATGCCGTTCGGCCAGCGCAAGTTCTTGAGCCATTCGAGGCACGCTTCATCGTTAGGGAAATCTCGATTCAGGTCGGCTAGAGTGTATTTCGGCTGCATGGTGAAATCTTACACTCAAACAAGTACTTGTGTCAAGGGAATAAGTACCTAGCTGAGACGCTTCCCCACCTCCCCAACCAACAATGCCACTGAGTAAATACCGCCAAAAACGAAGCGCCGAAAACACGCCCGAACCCTTCGGACGCGAGGTCCCAACCTCCTCCTCCACCACCGGCGGCACCTTCGTCGTCCAGAAACACGCCGCCCGCCGCCTCCACTACGATTTTCGCCTCGAAATGGAAAATGTCCTGCGCTCGTGGGCGGTCCCCAAGGGCCCTTCAATGAATCCCGCCGACAAGCATCTTGCTGTCGCCGTCGAAGACCATCCACTGGAATACGGCGACTTCGAAGGCGTCATCCCACCGGGTAACTACGGCGCAGGCTCGGTCATCGTATGGGATCGCGGTGTCTACGAGGTCATCGACCCGCCGGGCGACGCCGCCGAAGCCGTAAGAAAAGGAAAAATCGACATCAGCCTCCATGGCTTCAAACTCAACGGCGCGTTCACCCTCGTCCACACCGGTGGCCGCCGCAAGGGCGATCCCAAAGATGAGAAGAACTGGCTGCTGATCAAAAAGCGCGATCAATACGCCACCACCGAAGACGTCTTCGAAGCGCATCCGCGCTCAGTCCTGTCCGGCTTGACCATCGAAGAGCTCGCCGACGCTCCAGCGGCGGAGCGCAAGCTCGCCGACAGTCTCGCGCGCAAGAATCTTCCGGAATTAGGTTCGAAGCTAAATTATTCCGACTTCCCGCTCACCCTGGCCAAAACCGTCGACGAATCCTTTGACAACGACAAGTGGCTATTCGAAATAAAGTACGACGGCGTGCGCGCATTGGCTATTCGCGATGGCGACAATACTCACTTGTACGCGCGCAAGGGCACCGATATTACTAATCGATACCCCGAAGTAGTACTCGCGCTGAACTCGATCGCGCTCGACCGCTTCGTCCTGGACGGCGAAATAGTCGCGCCCGACGACCGCGGACGTCCGAACTTCCAGCTCCTGCAAAGAAGGATGCACGTGAACGATGCGCGCTCTATCGCTCGCCTGAGCCTGGCCGTGCCGGTCAACTATTACGTCTTCGATCTGCTCGCCTTCGATCGTTTCGACACCCGCACGCTGCCGCTCGAAGAACGCAAGCGCCTTCTGGGCGAACTGATCCATAGCGACGGTCCGGTGCGTTATTGCGATCACGTAATCGGCCGCGGAAAAGATTTCTACGCGGCGATTTCGGAGCTCGATCTGGAAGGTATAGTCGCCAAGCTGCGCGACTCACCCTATCGCGGAACCCGCACCGGCGATTGGCTGAAAATCAAACGTCCGCTGACCCAACAATTCGTGATCGGTGGCTACAGCAACCCCGACGGCACGCGAACTCATTTCGGCGCCCTGCTGCTCGGCCAGTACGAATCCGACGGCGCGCTGCGATACACCGACAAGGTCGGCACCGGCTTCAACCAGGAGACGTTGCGCAAGATCCACGCGATGCTCACCGAACGCGCCCAAGACTCATCACCATTCCGCAAACCAGCTCCACGAGAGGCCTCTCCTGAAAAGAATGCACACTATGTTCGGCCAGAGCTGGTCTGCAAGGTCCGCTTCACCGAATGGACCGACAGCGGCGGCATCCGCCAACCAAGCTTCCTCGGCCTGGTCGAGAATGCCGACCCTCGCGAATGCGTCTACGACGGACCAGGCTCCCTGACGCCGCCATCGGAGAGCGTCGAGGAAAACATTCCTGAAAAAACTGCGCCCAGCGGCCGCAGCAAAGACACGACGCCGCAACCTGCTGCGCCGAAAGCATCTGTTACCAATCCCGAAAAAGTTTTCTGGCCGAACGACGGCTACACCAAGGGTGACTTGGTCGAATACTATCGCGCAATTTCGAAATGGATGCTGCCGTACCTGAAAGACCGCCCCGTGATGCTCACCCGCTGGCCGGATGGCATCGAAGGCAAGATGTTCTATCAGAAAGATGCGCCCGCGTTCGCGCCCCCGTGGATTCGCACCGAGAAGGTTTACTCCGAGGACTCGCAACGCGAAATTTCCTATTTCATTTTGGACAGCGAGGAAGCGCTCGCCTACATCGCGAACCTCGCATCGATCACAATTCACATGTGGTCGTCGCGCATCCCGCATCTCGAGCGTCCCGACTGGCTACTGTTCGACATCGATCCCAAGGGCAGCACCACCATGAATGCGGTAGAAGTCGCGCGCGAAGTAGCTAATGTACTGCGCCAGGTTGGTCTCGAACCTTGCCTCAAGACCTCGGGGCAAATGGGTCTTCATGTAGTAGTCGGCCTGGCCCCGAAATATACTTACGAACAGGCAAAGATGTTTTCGGAGTTGGTATCGCAAGTAGTAGTCAGTCGAATACCTAAAATCGCGACGATCAATCGCAATCCAAACACCCGCAAAGGCCGCGTGTACATCGACTACCTGCAACTCGGCCACGGCAAGACCATCGCCGCAACCTTTTCAGTCCGCCCGGTCCCGCACGCCCCGGTCTCCGCCCCAATGACCTGGAAAGAACTGAAACCATCTCTGGATCCCACGATCTACAACATCAAAACGATGCCCGCGCGGATGTCCCGCCTGAAACGTGACCCCTTCCTCGACGCAATCGAAAAGCACGCCACCCTGGAAACCGCCCTCCCCCACCTCGAAGCCCTCCTCAAAGGCTCCGGAAGCCACTCTGGGAGCCGATCCGCAGCCACCCCCTAGATTGTTATGAGTTCAGGAAGGAGAACAAGTCACGCTCTATGTTTCTCGCGCGAGCGAACTTTTCGTGGAGTAGTTATTTGCTGACTCGCAGTCAGCGCCGAGAGTTTCGCTTGCAGTTCTTTCGCGCTCAGATGGCGATTGGAGTATTCTGCCAACACCGAGTGGATTTCTCCGACCAGCTTCCGAACCTCATCGTTTTCGCGATGAATGTTCCAGGTGTTGCGAGTAAGCCAGTCGGCAAACGAGTTCAGCGACTGTTCACGGGCGAGGAGCCGACCCAGATTTTCCCGAATTTCAGCCGCGCTCGTCATGTCACTCAATTCCCGCGTTCATATCGTCTACGTCTCGAAACAAAGAATTAGAGCGCTGTTCAACGAAGGCAAATACTGGACGCGCGCTCGCAATCGAGAGTTTACCCTAGAATACCTCTACAACAAACGGGCTCCAGCTAAAGCTGGGCAGCCCCGAGGAACCAAGTCGCAGATCATCGCATACATCAACTCTAACGGGCAGCAGGTCGCCCTGGTTCATCAATACCTAAAGCCGGATGGCACGCTGGGAGGAAGCGGAAAGCCCGATCCTAAAGAACTTCTGCAAGGCGAAGTACTCTATAAGATCGACTACGGCGACATCGGCTGATGAGGACTTCACTCCTTCGACTTTGTCGGCGCGGTCACCTCATTGAACGCGCGAATCGCTTCGACCGCGGTCGGCACTCCGCTGTACTGCGAGACGTGAACGATCAGCTCCTTGATCTCCTCGGCTGGAATGCCAAGGTTCAGCGCTCCACGCATGTGAAGTCGCAGCTCCGGTCCGCGCCCCAGCGCCATCAGCGCAGTCATCGTGAGCAGCGATCGCAATTTGATCGGCAGCCCCGGACGACTCCAGATAGTGCCGAACAGTTGCTCGTTGAGAAACGTCGCAAACCCTTCATCGAAATTTCTCAGGAACGCGTCGCCGTCCTGCGCCGCCTTCTCGCCAAACAACTTCGTGCGCACGTCCATTCCTTTCTTCGCCGATTCGTCAGACATGAGAACACCTCCGCGGTGATGTTGAGACAGTTATGCGTTGCGAATCATCAGGCCGCCGTCAACCGGAATGATCGCGCCGGTGATGTACGAAGCGGCCGGAATACACAGGCTGAAGGTGATATGCGCGACCTCTTCCGGATAGCCGTATCGCTTGAGCGCGGTGCGGCGCTTGGCAAAGATCGTCTTGTGCTCTTCCGGGATCGCATCGGTGAGCGCAGTTCGAATCGGTCCGGGACAGATGCAGTTGACAGTTATTCCTTCCGGCCCGAGATCAACCGCCAACGCGCGCGTGAGTCCGATGACCCCGGTCTTCGCGACCGCGTATGGACTGTCGCCGGGAGTCGCGCCGAGGCCTTCCGTCGATGCGATATTCACGATTCGCGCTGCGTCAGACTTCCGCAGATGCACCAGCGCGGCGCGGACCATCCGCTGTTGCGCAGTCAGCAAGCCCGCGATAGTGCGATCCCAGATGACGATCGTAGTCATCGTTGCCGAGCGGAGAGAACCCGCCGAAGCCGGCATTGTTGATCAGGATGTCGAGGCGGCCGAAGCGCGCAGCGACTTCTGCGACGACGCGCTTGATCGCCGCAGCGTCGGAAACATCGAGCCGCCATCCGTGCGCAGTCCCTCCCGCCGCCGCAATCTCTTCGACAACGCGCCCGACTCCAGCCTCATTGATATCGGTGATCGCAACCAGCGCCCCTTCCTGCGCAAAGAGATGTGCCGTCGCGCGACCCATCCCGCTGGCAGCGCCAGTGACGAGCACCGCACGCCCCTTCACCGAACGATCAAGTCTTCTTACTGGCTCCATTTCGATTCTCCATCGAGCAACTGCGTCACGATTGTCGAGCTATCACACCCGATGTTAGTTGGGGTAGTGAAACAGAGGAGTCGTCACGACGAAGCGGGAGACAAGTATGGAATTCGAACGCGTGAAACTTGAAATCGAAGGGCCGGTCGGAATCGTAACCCTCAACCATCCTGAAGTCATGAACGCAGTTTCGGCCGAGATGCTCAGTGGCCTGATGAAGGCGCTCGACCACGTCGAAAATCCGAAGAACGGCGTGCGATGCCTCCTGCTGACGGGCGCTGGCCGCGGCTTCTGCGCGGGCGCCAACCTGCAGCCAAGCGGCGGCGGTCCCAGCGGCGCGCGCGACGCCGGCTCGGTGCTGGAAACGCAATACCATCCTTTCCTGCGACGGCTGCGCGAACTTCCGATCCCATTCGTCACGGCGGTCAACGGCGCGGCGGCCGGCGTCGGAATGAGCTTTGCGCTGATGGGCGATCTCGTGCTGTGCGCGCGCTCGGCGTACTTCCTGCAAGCGTTCCGCCGCATCGGCTTGATCCCCGACGGCGGCTCGACCTGGATTTTGCCGCGGATGCTCGGCAAGGCGCGCGCGATGGAGCTGTCGTTGTTGGGCGAGAAGTTGCCGGCCGACAAAGCGCTCGAATGGGGCCTTATCAACCGGGTCTTCGACGACGCGGACCTGATCGGCAAGGCCAAGGAGCTGGCGCTCGATCTTGCGAACGGACCGACCGTCGCACTCAGCCTGATTCGGCGGCTGTACTGGGAGAGCGCCGACAACACTTATGAAGAGCAGCTGAACCTGGAACGTCAGATGCAGCGCAAAGCCGGCAACTCGGCGGACTTCGGCGAAGGCGTGCGCGCATTCCTGGAAAAGCGTCCGGCGAAATTCAAAGGTGAATGAGATGCCCAACACCGAAATCGATCCGAATGCGTGGCTGGCGAAAGTTACTGAAGTCGCGCTCGAGCCGGAACTGCCGATAATCGATCCCCATCATCATCTGTGGGACCATCCGGGCAGCCGCTACATGCTCGACGAGATTCTGCGCGATACCAACTCGGGGCATCGCGTGCGCGCGACGGTGTTCGTCGAATGCATGTCGATGTATCGCGCGGACGGTCCCGAATCGATGCGGCCGGTCGGCGAGACCGAGTTCGTCAACGGCATCGCGGCGCAAAGCGCGAGCGGGCAATACGGCGAGACTCGCGTCGCGGCGGGAATCGTCGGCTTCGCGGATTTGACGCTGGGAGACGCCGTCGTGCCGGTGCTCGAGGCGCACATCGCCGCGGCGCCCGCACGCTTTCGTGGAATCCGGCACGCGGGCGGCTTCGACGCGAGTCCAGATGTGCGCAACTCGCACACCAACCCGCCCGCCGATCTGTATGAATCGAAAAAGTTTCGCGAAGGCTTCGCCAGGTTGAGCAAGTTGAATCTGACCTTCGAGGCGTGGCAGTACCATCCGCAGCTGCCGGCGGTGACCGCGCTCGCGAAGGCGTTCCCGGACACCACGATCATCCTCAATCACTTCGGCGGACCGCTGGGAATCGGTCCCTACGAAGGGCAGCGCGCGGAGATTTTCGGCGAATGGAAGACGAACATCACGGATCTCGCGCGATGCCCCAACGTTGTGGTCAAGCTCGGCGGAATCAACATGCCGATCAACGGCTTCGGATGGCATCGGAGACCGTCGCCGCCGACCTCGGATGAACTCGCCGCCGCGACGCGCGATTACTATCTGCATGCCATCGACAAGTTCGGCCCGCGTCGATGCATGTTCGAGAGCAACTTCCCGGTGGACCGTGCCTCATGCTCGTACGCAGTCCTGTGGAACGCGTTTAAGAAGATCGCGTCGGGGTTCACGAAGGACGAGAAAGCCCAGATGTTCCATCGCACCGCTGCCGACGTCTATCGCCTGGAGCTTGCGAACTTCTGCTGATCGCCGGCACCGAATTGTGCGGTCGCTTTGAACGACTCGTTCAGTCGATCGTCACGCCTTATTTGTGACGGCTCAGACCGCACAAACGAGGGAGGTGACCCATGGCAACGACTTTTACCCGAGAACGAGTGTCCGGTTTCATCGATCACGCCAAGGATTCGGAAATACCAGGATGGGAGGTCGCGGTGGACCGCCTCGCCCGCGAGCTGGTCTGCGCATTCTTCGTCGCGATGGCAGTGATGTGGGTAGTCACGTCGGTCGCCGGGATCTTTGGGTAGATGGTTTTAGGGCGAGCCTGCGAGCTGATCCTCTTTTGGCTTTCGAATCGTACGGACGAACGCGGATTTCGACGGTGCGGCCGAGCGCGGTAAGCCAAGAGCCGTCAGCCGGTCGATGGTCACGCTCTCCATACGCCCGCGAAGGACCTTTGATAGAGTGGGTTGATCCGTCCCGCAGCGCCGCGCAGCTTCCAGTTGCGTGAGTTTGCGACGCCTGATGGTTTCGTCAATGGCGCTGATAAGCCTGCTCTTCGCAGTGAGCTCGGCCACTTCGCCATGCGTAAAGCCGACATCAGCGAACACGTTACCGCTGCTCTTGTGAACAGGAATCTCAGCCATTTTCAGTCCTCCGCGTCGAGTCTTCGGAAACCCGCGGACTGCTACACGTTGACGGTGCTCATGTCGTGGTAGCGTCCGCCGGCGGCGAAGCCTTTGGGTGCGACCTCCGCGATGCGGGCGAGGTCGCTCTTCGATAGCTGAACCTTAGTCGCCGCAACGTTCTCTTCGAGGTAAGTGCGGCGTTTGGTGCCGGGTATCGGGACCATGTCGGGGCCTTGCGCGAGCACCCACGCCAGCGCGAGCTGACTCGGCGTGATGTTCTTCTCCTGCGCGATTTCCTTGATTCGATCAACCACCTTCAGATTGCTTTGCATGTTCTCGGCGGCGAAACGCGGCGAGATCATCCGCCGCATGTCATCGTCCGGCAGCTCGCGAATGTTTCCACTCAAGAACCCGCGGCCGAGCGGGCTGAACGGGACGAATCCGATGCCGAGCTCGCGCAGCGTCGGAATCACTTCGTCTTCGTAGTCGCGCGTCCAGAGCGAGTATTCCGATTGGAGCGCGGTAATCGGATGCGTCGCATGCGCACGGCGAATTGTTTTCGCGCCAGCTTCCGACAGTCCCAGGTAGCGGACCTTTCCATTGCGCACCAGCTCAGCCATCGCGCCGACGGTCTCTTCGATCGGCACTTTCTGATCGACCCGATGCTGGTAGTAGAGATCGATGTGATCGACCCCGAGGCGCTTCAACGACGCGTCGCAGGCCGAGCGCACGTACTCCGGCCGGCCGTTGATCGCGCGCTTGCCATCGGGCAGAACCTGGTTGGCGAACTTGGTCGCGATGATCACGCGGTCGCGATATTTCTTGAGCGTCTTGCCGACCAGTTCTTCATTGTGGCCGACGCCATAAACGTCGGCGGTGTCGAAGAAGTTGATGCCGAGTTCGACCGCGCGCTCGAGCGTCGCGGCGGATTCCTTGTCGTCGCGCGGGCCGTAGAACTGCGACATCCCCATGCATCCGAGGCCTAGCTCCGACACTTCGAGTCCCTGCGTGCCAAGTTTTCGCTTTTCCATGACTGATGTTTCCTCTTTCATATTCAATAGCCGAATCGACGCCGCGATCGAAAGCGCTGCTTGACCGCCACTCCTTTGCGCGCATCGCGGATGAATGCGTGAATTGTTTTCGCGGTGAAATTCGGTCGTCATCGACGAACCTGCTAAAATCTTTTGTGACTCGCTGTCTGCAAGGGCGGGAACCAGTCGGAGGGAGGGTTTGTGACGATCGTTGGGGGCGGGTCACGGTTGTATTCTTACTCGAGGTGTCGCGCGGCGGTTGTATCATTGATTGTCGCCACCACGCTTCTGTTTGCGGCGATCGCACATGCCCAAGTGAGCGTCGGCGACGCCAAGAACAGTATGCCGGTGAGCAAGATGGCAGTGACGCCAACTCTGCTCGCCTTCAACAAAATCAATCTTGCCGGCCAGACTCTAAGCGAGACAAAGTCCTTCATCGTTGAGAATACCGGCGGGAATGAACTGTCGGTGACCGTCGATCCGCCAAGCGGAAGCCCGTACTTCAAGATCGCGTCGGGACAAGGTGCGTTTACGATTCAGCCGCATGGCGCTGCCACGGTCACTGTAGAGTTTATGCCTCCGGACCCCGGTAGCAGTTTCTCGGCCAACATCAGGGTCCACAGCGATGCGACGGCGGGCGCTCGATTGGCCAAAGTCAAATTGACGGGCTCGGCAAAAAAACATCGGCGGCCGACCCCGACGGCGACCGCTACGCCAACTCGCACAGCGACCGCATCGCCGACCTCGACTCATACCGCGACGGCGAGTCCCACGGCGACCGCAACCGCAACCGCAACTCGAACGGCGACTGCGACAGCGACTTCTACTGCAACCCCAACTACGACAACGTCCGCAACCTCTACTGCCACTGCGACCGCAACGCCAACAGCTACTGCCACTAGCACCGCGACGATGACCGCAACCTCAACGCTCACCGCCACTATTACTGCAACTCAAACTGCGACCGCGTCGCCGACTGCTACATCGACAGCGACTCGCACCGCGACTCCCACATCCACCTCAACCGCAACTACGACTGCGACAACGACCGCCACTGCGACCCACACGGCGACAGCCACATCGACTACCGCGACCTCCACGCCGACCGCCACCGCGACTTCGACGCCGCTGCTCCCGACCGACGTGCTGACCTATCACAACGACAATGCGCGCACCGGCCAGAACCTGACCGAGCAGGTTCTGACCACCACCAACATCAACAACGTCACCAACCCCTCGCCGTCATTCGGCAAGTTGTACGAGCTGCCGGTTGACGGACGGGTGGACGGACAGCCGCTTATCAAAACGCAGGTGACTATCGGAGGCGTCAAGCACAACGTGCTCTATGTCGTCACCGAAAATGACACCGTCTATGCCTTCGACGCCGACAGCAACGGCGCGGCGCTGTGGCACGTGTCGGTGCTTGGAACAGGAGAAGCGGCCTCCGACGATCGGGGATGCGGCCAGGTGACGCCGCAGATCGGAATCACCTCCACGCCCGTGATCGATCCGGGCGCGGGACTCCACGGCACCATTTACGTAGTCGCGATGTCCAGGAACACGACGAGCGGCGCATACTTCCAGCGCATCCACGCCCTCGACATGACGACCGGCGCCGAAGAGTTCAGCGGTCCGGTCACGGTGTCGGCAACATTTGCGCCCGGCCCCGCCTTCTCTCCGAAGCAGTACAAGGAACGCGCGGGTTTGCTGTTGCTGGACGGCCAGTTGATCACAGCGTGGGCGTCGCATTGCGACTTCACGCCATACAACGGCTGGATCATGGCCTACGATGAGAACACGCTGGCGCAGACTTCGGTTATCGATGTCACCGCGAACGGTAGCGAGGGCGCGATTTGGCAATCTGGCGGAGGACTCGCGGCCGACAGCGCGGGCAATATCTATGTGCTGGACGGCAACGGCACCTGGGACACGACCGTCAACGCCAACGGCTTCCCGAACAAGAATGATTTCGGAAATGGATTCCTGAAATTGTCGAACACGAGCGGGTTGCAGGTCACCGACTTCTTCGAGCCCTTCAATACCGTCAGCGAGTCCGGCGGCGACGCGGATCTGGGCTCGGGCGGTGCGATGGTCCTGCCCGACATGACCGACAAGAACGGGGTGACACGGCATCTCGCGGTCGGCGCCGGCAAGGACGGCAATATCTACCTGGTCGACCGCGACAATATGGGCAAGTGGTCTTCGGCGAACAATAACAACGCATACCAGGTGATCGCGGGCGGGCTAAACAATGGCGCGTGGTCGATGCCGGCTTACTTCAACGGGACCGTTTACTATGGCGGTGTTAACGACGCGCTTCAGGCTTTCTCGCTGTCGCAAGCCCGGCTCATCGCTATGCCGTCGTCGATCAGTTCCGAAAGTTATGGCTATCCGGGATCGTCGCCGAGCATTTCTGCCAACGGCACCAGCAACGCAATCGTGTGGGCGATCGAGAACGGTTCGAGCGGCGGAGTCCTGCACGCGTACGACGCGACCAACCTCGCCACCGAGTTTTACAATAGCAGCCGAGTTGCGGCGGACAGTTTTGCAAACAACAAGTTCATGACGCCGACCATCGCAAACGGCAAGGTGTACGTCGGTACGCCGAACAGCGTGGCTGTATTCGGCCTGAAATAGTAGAGAGCACCGGCGCTACTATTACTTCTGATTGGCGGCGATAAACTTGAGCATCAGCGCCTTCAGGTCTGCGCCGTACGGCCCGAACAGGATCGCGGTGCCATGCGCGCGGCCGGGGTAAATCTTCATCGACTTCGGCGCCACCGCTTCCCGATACAGGATCTCCGGCTGTCCACCAACCAGAGGGTCGCCGGCCGAGGTGACAAACAGGATTGGCGCGCGAACATGGCGAATCGATTCGGTCACGACGATTCCGCCGAAGCTGGTTGGCGTCGAGATGCAGATGATTCCGGCTACGTCCTCGCGCGCGGCGACCTGGATTGCGGCCAAGGATCCGAGACTCGCGCCTGCGATGAAAATGCGCGAAACGCGAGGACGCATGAACTGGTATGCCGCCAGCAAATCGGTGCCGGCATATTCTGTCCCCGACTTTCCCTCTGATTCCGTGAAGCCGCGAAAATCGAAAGTCAGCGCCTGGTATCCTTGCGCCGCGAGCACTTGCGCGAAGTCGGTCCAATCGGACTGATCGGCGGGATACATGTGTGCGAGGATCACGCCCGTCGATCCGCTGCCATACAGATGCCCGCGCAGCAGCACACCATCGGACGTCGTGAACGATACGTGATCGCCACCGAGATCCTGCGGCTTGCGCGTCGGATCGGGCGCAAAGCATCCTGCGAGCGTCGCGATAGTCGCCGTAATCACGAGCATACGCCATCCACGATCGCGCTTGGATTGTAACATTTATTCTTGTAGCGACATTTTAATTTTTTCGCTCTGGTAACAAGTCTTGGCCCGTTGTATGGTGGCGCAATTCTGTTCTTGGAGTGCCTTCCGGATGTTGGGGAAGTCTAAGGTTTTGTCGAGATGGTTGCGACTGCCTTCGCTTCTGCTAGTGGTGTTCACCACTCTTGTTTTGGTGACGACGCTCCCAGCTGCGACTGGCGATACGACTGCCGATCGAGTGCTGGGACAGGCTGTTTTCACGCTCAATGGACAGAATTTCGTCGATGGGGCCGGGTTCGACTTCACCAACGGCAGCATCGGCAACATAACGCCGGCCAATGGCGTCGCAGTGGACGTGAACTCGTCGCCGCAGCATCTTTATATCGCCGACACCCTCAACAGCCGCATCCTGGGTTGGAACAACGCAGAGTCATTCACCAACGGACAGCCTGCCGACCTGGTGATCGGACAGATCGACATGCTGCACAGCCAATGCGACTACCCGGGTCCGGGTTTCACGCCGAGTGCCACGAATCTCTGCTTTCCGACCGGAGTCGCGGTTGACACCAACGGCGATCTGTATATCGCCGACTTCGAGAATAGCCGCGTCCTCGAATATAACGCCCCGTACGCCGCATACGCGGCGATTCCCCAGACCTGTACCGCTGCGAGTCCGTGCCAAAACAAACTGACAGCGAACCTGGTATTCGGCCAGGTCGATAGCTCGAATAATCCGACGTTTACGACGTTCAACTGCAACGGCAGCCATGGCCAAGGGTCCGTCACGTCCAGCCTGGAGCTCTGCTCGCCGGAGGGAGTTAGCGTCGATCCGACTACTCACGATCTCTACGTCGCCGACTCTTTGAACAATCGGGTGGTGGTGTACCTCGATCCGCTTGCGGGCGGCGGGATGCAGGGAACGCCGGGTCATCCGGGCGACGAAACTGCGGACTACGTGTTCGGGCAGGGCGGCGATTTCACGACCACGACCTGCAACAAAGGCGGCAGCGTCACCGCCAGCACGCTTTGCACGCTCCAGTTCTTCGGGACCAGCGGCGGCGGCGTTGGGGTAGACGCGAACGGCAATTTGTATATCGCCGATAGCGGAAACAATCGCGTGCTCGAATTCAATTCGCCGATCGCTCTGTCACCGCCCGTGAGCACGGCGTTTGCCGCCAACGGCGTTTTCGGCCAAGCGAGTTTCACCGCCAGCAGTGCCAATCAGGGCGGGAGCCCGAAAGCGAACACGCTGGCCGTGCCGATCGATGTCAAGGCCGACGGCAGCGGAAACGTCTACATCGCCGATAACAACAACAGCCGCGTGCTCGAATTCAGCACGCCGGGCTCATCACCGATGGACCCGGCGGCTACTTCCGTCATCGGGCAGCAAAGCTTCACCAGCAATGGTTGCCTGAACCCCTCGATGACAAGTCTGTGCGATCCGACCGGCGTCGCCATCGACTCGCTCGGCAACGTCTTCACGGCCGACTTCAACCACAATCGAGTGCTCGAGTTCAATGCGCCGCTAAGCGCGCACAGTAATACGGCAAACGCAGTGCTGGGGCAGGCAGTTTTCGACGTGGGATTCCACGACCTGGTCGACGGCAAGGGATTCAATCTGCCGCAGATCGTGACGATCGATGAGTATTCAACCCCAAATCACATTTACGTCACCGACGGCGCCGGCAACGCACAGTTCGATAATCGTGTGATGGCGTGGTACGACGCGAAGACCTTCACCAACGGCCAACCGGCCGACCTGGTGTTCGGACAACCCGACTTTTACCACATCGCGGCCAACAACGGCGTCGGCGGCATCGGACCGGACAGCCTCAGCGCTCCGCTGGGGATGACGGTCGACAACAACAGCAATTTGTACATAGCCGACAGCGGCAATGGTCGCGTGCTCGAGTACGACAATCCCTTCCAGGGATTTGTGCCCGGTTCGGGACCGCGACTTACTCCACCCGGTACGCCTTCCGGGTCGGCCGGCGACACCGTCGCCGACCGGGTGTTCGGCACCTGCGGCGATTTCACGACAAATAGCTGCACCCCGTCGTTCGGCACCGCCAGCACTCTAAGTGATCCGCAGAGCGTCGCATTCGATCCGAAAAATGGAGCGCTCTACGTTTCGGATGCGGGAGTGAACGACGTCCTCGAATACGACAGTCCTCAGAACGCCGACCCGGTAGCAGCGACCACGGCGCACCTGGTCTTCGGCACCTGCGGCGGCGGCTTCGCGATGAACAATTGCAATACGAGTTCTCCGACCCCGGCCAGTCTTGATCAGCCGACCGGCGTCGCGGTGGACGCGCAGGGAAACTTGTTTGTGGCGGACGGCAATCCAACGCGCCTCCTGATGTACCTCGATCCGCTCGGCTCGGCGATGGGTTGCATGACCAACACTGACGGCTCAGGATGCGCCGGCGATATAAACGCGGACAAGGTTTTCGGCACCTGCGGAGGCGGCTTTACCGCTAACAATTGTGGAGGAACCATCAGCGCTCAGAGCCTCAACTACGGGCTCTTCGGATTTAACTCGGTAGCGGTCGATGCCAACGAAAACCTGTACGCGATGGATCCCGTTAACAGTCGCGCGCTCGTGTTCCCGAACGCAGGGTCGCTGAGCGGAAGTCTGACGGCGATCGCGGTTTTTGGCCAGGGCGGCAGTTTCACCAGCGGCAATGTCCAATTCGATGGGATCACCGCCGACAGTCTCGGCGCGCCTGCCGGTGGCGGCGGCATTCATCCGCCAATCGGCTTAGCGGTGGACAGTTCGTGCGACGCCTATATCGCCGATACCGGCAACAACCGCGTGCTCGGATATGACCAGCCGGTCGCTCCGTGCTCCGCAGGTCCGACGGCAACTCCAACCGCGACCTCGACCGCAGCGACCCCGACGCCGACTGCGACCGCAACTCGAACCGCAACCGCAACCGCGAGCGCGACCGCTACTGCCACCGCGACCTCGACCGTAACGGCAACAGCGACCGCCACTCCAACGGCCAGCGCAACCGCAACGTCGACTAAAACCGCGACCGCAACGGCGACGCCGACCACAACTTCGACTGCAACAGCGACGGCCACCAGTACGGTGACGGCTACCCCGACAGCCACCTCAACTGCGACCGCAACTAAGACCGCGACCGCAACTGCCACCGCAACGGCGACGGCAACCGCGACCTTGACCGCAACGCCGACGACCACGGCGACTACGAGCGTGACTCCGACAGCTACCTCAACTGCGACGGCGACCAAAACCGCGACCGCGACTGCAACGGCGACTACCACCTTGACAGCAACGCCAACAGCCACCGCAACCTCGAGCGCAACTCCAACGATTACCGCAACTGCGACGGCGACCAAGACCGCAACTGCCACCGCGACGCCGACCACAACTTCGACTGCAACCGCGACGGCCACCAGTACAGTGACCGCTACCCCGACAGCCACCTCAACCTCGACCGCAACTAAGACCGCGACCGCAACGGCGACATTAACGGCAACGCCGACGGCCACGGCAACTACGAGCGTGACTCCGACAGCTACCTCGACTGCGACGGCGACCAAAACCGCGACCGCGAGCAGCACGTTGACGGCAACTCCGACGGCGACCTCGACAGCGACCACAACTGTCACCGCAACGCCAACTGCCACCGCAACTGCGTCAGCAACTAAAACAGCAACGGCTACTTCGACCGCGACCTCAACCGCCTCAGCCACCCAGACCGCCACTGCGACCGCGACTCCAACTCCGACCGCGACCGCAACGGCGACCTTGACCGCCACCGCAACCAACAGCGCGACCACGACGGCTACCCCAACTGCGACCGCGACGGTGACCGCGACTCCGACGGCCTCGAGCACACTCACTGCCACGCCGACCGCAACCGCGACTTCCACGAAAACCGCCACTGCGACGGCGACTGCCACCGTTACTTCGACTGCAACCGGAACTTCGACCGCGACGCCAACTCCGACTGCGACCGCGTCTCAGACCCCTACTGGAACAGCTACGGCGACGCGAACCACAACAGCCACTTCAACTCCGACAGCTACTCCGACGGCGACTACCACTCAGACTGCAACCGCAACTGCGACGCCGACCGCATCGGCCACGCGAACCGCGACTCCAACAGCGACTTCGACGGCAACCACAACTTCAACTTCGACTGCGACCGCGACGGTCACCAGCACTGCGACTCCAACCGCCAGCGCGACGGCGACCACCACTCAGACTGCAACCGCAACTGCGACGCCGACTCCATCGGCCACGCGTAACTGCGACTTCGACGGCGACTCCAACTTCGACTGCTACCGCGACGGCCACGCGAACTGCGACTGCGACTGCAACGCCAACAACTACTGCCACCGCAACTCGAACCGCCACCCCGACCGGCACTGCGACCGCTACTCTAACGCCAACGCCAACCGCGACCCCGACTCCGGCCGGTAAGATCGAGGTGTCGCCACGAACCTTGCACTTCAACGCGGCTCCGAACTCGACTGCGACCGCGAGCTTCACGATTCGCAACAGTGGTTCCGGCGATTTGCACGTGAACGTCGGCGCGCCGAAACACGATCCGCCCTTTTCAATTCTCAGCAACGGAGGAGCGCTTACGATCCCCCCGGGTTCGAGCAAAGTCGTCGTCGTCCAGTACGCGCCCATTGCAAACCGTACGACCAACGATTCGATTTCGATCACCAGCGACGACCCCAGGCAGAAGAAACCGATCGACGTGAAGCTGAAGGGCAAGTCGAAAACATCCAAGCATTGACCGCGCGTTTCTTTTCCCCAGTTGTGCCCACCTCGGCCGCTTGTAAGGAGCCCGATCGCTGGTAGTAAGATGCGATCCTTGGAGGGATCAAAATGACCAAGCTTCACGGAACTTCACGCTCGCGCAGTGCACGGTCTCTGTGGGCGCTCGAAGAGCTCGGCGTCCCGTACGAACATCTTCCGATGCCGACCACCGACGCCAAGTCGCCCGCGCATCTCAAACTCAATCCCAACGGCCACGTGCCGGTGCTCGAAGATGACGGCGTGGTGATTTGGGAATCGATGGCGATCAATCTCTACCTGGCCGACAAGTACGGCAGGAATTCGCTGTTTCCGTCTGATCCCGCGGGTCGCGCCGAGGCTTACAAGTGGAGCTTCTGGGCGATGACCGAAGTCGAGCCGCATCTCATCACGATCATGCGCAACCGCGTGATGAATGCGCCCGAGAATCGCGACGAAAAGGCGGCGCAAGCCGCGGTCGAAGCGTTGAAGGCGCCGCTGAACGCGCTCGAGGAGTCGCTCAAGGGCAAGGAATATCTGCTCGGCAAGAACTTCACGATCGCGGACCTGAACGTCGCCGCGGTGATGAGTTGGATTCCAATGATGAAGCTGGATTTGTCGGCATGGCCGAACGTCGCGGCGTGGCTGCAAAAATGTCTCGGTCGCGAAGCCAACAAGAAAGTTCGCGGGCTTAAGTAATTACAGAGGTAGGAATCATGGGAGTGTTGTCAGGTTATCGCGTCATCGAGCTAGCGGGGATTGGGCCGGGACCTATGTGTGCGATGTTGCTGTCGGACATGGGCGCCGACGTGTTGAGAATCGACCGCATGGCCGACGCTGGATTGGGCATCGCGATGGACCAGAAGTACAGCCTGCTTAATCGCGGGCGGCGCTCGGTTGCATTCGACCTCAAACGCCCCGAAGCGATCGAGGCCGTGCTGAAGCTGGTCGAGAAAGCTGACGCATTGATAGAGGGCTTCCGTCCCGGCGTGACCGAGCGGCTCGGGCTCGGCCCCGACGATTGCCTCAAGCGTAATCCGCGGATCATTTACGGGCGCATGACAGGATGGGGACAGGAAGGTCCGCTCGCGCACGCCGCCGGTCACGACATCAACTACATCGCGCTGTCGGGCGCGCTGCACAGTATCGGGCGCAAGGGCGAGGCGCCGGTGCCGCCGCTCAACCTGGTTGGCGATTTCGGCGGCGGTGCGCTCTACCTGGCTCTGGGAGTGGTCGCGGGCCTGCTCGAGGCGCAGAAGTCAGGCAAGGGCCAGGTCGTCGACGCGGCGATGGTCGATGGAGCGGCGTCGCTGATGACCGCGATTTACGGCATGCACGGCTCCGGATTCTGGAACAACGATCGCGGCGACAACATCCTCGACACCGGCGCGCACTACTACGACGTTTACGAAACCAAGGACGGCAAGCACGTCGCGATTGGATCGATCGAAGCGAAGTTCTACGCGGAGCTGCTCGAAAAGTCGGGGCTCAAGGGCGAGAAGTTGCCGCATCAGCAGGATCGCTCGCAATGGCCCGCCATGAAGGAACGGCTGAAGACGATTTTCCGCGCGAAGACCCGCGACGAGTGGTGCAAAATAATGGAGGGCAGCGACATTTGCTTCGCGCCCGTGCTCAGCATGGCAGAAGCCCCGAAACATCCGCACATGAAGCATCGCGGAACTTTCATCGAGGAGGGCGGCGTCACGCAGCCCGGACCGGCGCCAAGATTCTCGCGAACCCCGAGCAAAATTCAGCGGCCGCCGGCCAAGCCCGGCGAACATACCGAGGAAGCACTACGCGACTGGGGCTTCGCCAACTCGGAGTTAGAGACGCTGCGCAAATCCGGCGCGATCGCGAAGCCGGCGTGACACCCGGGCAATCCCCTACTTCGCGTCGCTGCCGTTCGGCCCGCGTTGCGGCACGATTCCCTGCTGCAGACGTTCCTGCAGATTCTGCGGCCGCGGAATTCCGATCGCTGAGTCACTCTCGAGCTTGTCGAGCATCTCTTTGCCGCCGACCTGCTGGATGAGCCGCTTCGGCAGCGCCTCTATCAGGTAGTCAGCCGGCATCCTGGGAGCGTCGTCGCGCTTGCGTTTCATCACCTTCTCGATGATCGGCTCGAGCTCCTTCATCTTCTTCGCGCGAATGCTGACGTCGCGCTCCACGAACTCGGGCAACACTTCTCTGCCGAACAGCTCGATCGATTCCATGATGTGCTCGTGGCGATTCTTCCCCGCCTGCATCACGAAGATCATCTGATCGACGCCGGCGCCCTCGAAGCGCCGGAAGTACTCGCGCAACTGCTCAGGTGTGCCGACCGCACCGCGCAAGCCCTGCTGATCGCCCTGATCGTTGTCGAGCCGCGCACTCAACCGGCGCTGGCGCATCGCAATTGCAACGTCGGGCGAGTAGCCGCGCTCTGCACGCTTATTGGTGAATTCTTCCCACACGTTTGACACCCCCGGCTTGTGATCGCCGAAGACGTAGTAGTGGCCGAGCGAGTAGCCGAAGAAGTTGCCGCCCTCGAGCCCGCGCAGGATAGCCTCGCGCTCGTCGCGATGGCACATCATCGGCGTGACGCACGAAATCTCGGGATTGACGGCGCCCCCGATCGGAACGCATTTCTCCTCAAGCGTCCTGCGGTAGTCGCCGACCCAATGCACCGCTTCTTCCGGATCGATGAACGAGAACGTCAGCGCGCCGATACCGCATTCTGCGGCGAGCAGTATCGTCTCGCGGCGTGAGCATGCCACCCATACCGGCGGATGCGGTTTCTGCACCGGCTTTGGTACCACGTTGCGCGGAGGCATCTTGACGTACTTGCCGTCAACCCCGCCGAATGGAACCTCGGTCATGCAGCGCAGCGCGGTCTCGAGTCCCTCGCGCCACATCTCGCGTTTCAGCGCGGGCGCGAGATTGAAGCCGCCGAGTTCCGCCAGCGATCCCGACTCGCCCGATCCGAACTCGACCCGCCCTTTCGAGACCAGGTCGAGCATCGCGATTCGCTCGGCGATGCGGGCGGGATGATTGTAGCCGGGCGCGGTCAGCACAATCCCATGGCCGAGCCGCATCTTCGTGGTGCGCTGACTCGCCGCAGCGAGAAAAACCTCGGGCGCGCTCGAATGCGAGTACTCTTCCAGAAAATGATGCTCGACTTCCCACACGTTGGTGAAGCCGAGCTTGTCCGCCAGCTCGATCTGATCGAGCGCGTCCTGGATCAGTTGTAACTCGCTCTTTTCTTCCCACGGACGAGGAAGCTGATGCTCATAAAAGAGTCCAAATCTCATAGAGTCCTTCGCAGGCGCCAATTTGCGATCAACTGTAACTTACCTAACAGATGTTAGCTGGTCGCCAATTAATCTGGCAAGTCTGCCCCCAATTCGTCGAGCAGCGCCTTGGCGTCCTTGAGATCCGCGGTGTCAAAACCTTCGGTGAACCAGTTGTAGATTTCGGCGAGCGTCGCACGCGCCTCGTCGCGGCGGTCGGTACTCATCAGCATTCGCGCGAGCGAGGTCGTCGCGCGCAGTTCGAGCGATTTCGCCCCCTGCTGTCGGGCCTTATTGATCGCGTGCTCGACCGACGCTCTCGCCGGAGCCGGATCGGAAGGACTCTGACGCAGGAGCAACTCGCCGCGAAGACGATCAATTTCCGCTTCCCAGAAACATTCGCCGCTGCGACGGACCAGCTCCAGGGCGTCGCCGATCGCCTTCAAACCATGCTCGATGCGTCCAGCTCTCAGGCACGCATCGGCGAGAGTCGCGAGACTGAGCGTGAGCCACAACTCCTCTCGGTTGGCCGAAAGTGCATCGGTTTCTTCGCGTATCTGCCCTATTCCCTCCTCCGCTCTTCCAAGCTCGGTTAAGGCCCACCCTTTGATAACTCGCGCATGGCGCAGAACGTAGAGGAACCCCACCTCCTCCGCTGTGTTTATCGCGGCCCCGGCGATTTCCAGCGCAAGCTTCGGTTCCAGCATCATGCGATGAACCAATGCCTTCTCGTACAAGGCGAAAGCTGCCGACATGGCGTCTCCTAGTTCATTCGCAAGTGAAACGGCCCGCTCCGCGGATCGCCGCGCCGCGTCGGGACGACCGCGCAGCCATGATAGCTGCGCGTCCCATGCATAACCGCACACGGCCGGATGATGAGCGGTATAGAGCGGAACGGCAGCCGAACGAAGCTTCGACTCGAACAGCTTGAGCCCCCGCTCGACATGGCGTTGCGAGGCCGCCAGTTCACCTGCGGAAAGCGCCACCGACCAGTCATGATGGATCGCCTCGAGAAGGAAAACCGGATCGGGGTGGCGATCGACGAAATCCCAGATTGGCTTCTGCCGTTCGCGGGCTCCGCTCAAGTTGCCGCCGACGTACAGCAGTCCAAACAATCCAACCAGTAGCGCGAACTGCTGCTCGGGTGTGGCTCCTGTCTCAGCAAGCCGCTCGGCGCGAAGATAGGCCCTCTCGGTTTCCGGCGCCGCCCACCCTTTGGTGGCCATCAGCGCGGGACCAAGGCTGGTTTGGATCGCGAATTCGCGCCGATCCCGCTCGGGGCTGGATGGCGTGCGTTCAAGTAATTCCAAAGCGGCGGTTAGGTTCTGCATCGCCTCGACGTACGCCAGTCGCCGAACGGCTCGGAGACCCGCGCTTTCGAGATAGTCGAGTGCCTTCGCGGAATTTCCGCTGCGGCTGTAATGATGGGCCAGTTCGTCGAGGTGGTCGTCGATTGAATTTGTGTAGAGACTCTCGAGCGCCGCGCCGATTCGTCCATGAAGTTGTCTGCGCCGTTCCATCAGTACCGAGTTGTACGAGACCTCCTGGGTCAGCGCGTGCTTGAAGGTGTATTCAGAATCACCGATGGTCGGCTGCTCGTAGATGAACTCGCCGAGCTGGAGGACATCGAGCAGCCGCCTGGTCTCGTCATCCGGGATCGAGACCACCGCGCGAATCAGCGAAAGTGGAAATTCGCGGCCAATTACCGCCAGCATCTGTAACAGATCTCTGGCATCCTGCGGCAGGCGGTCGATGCGCGCGGCGAGAATCGCCTGAACTGTCGGCGGAATCTTCAACGCCGCCAACGACCGGGTGAGCTTCACCTGCCCCGCCGTCACGCACCAGCGCGTTCTCGTCGAACAGGACCTGCACGGTCTCTTCCATGAAGAACGGATTGCCCTCGGTGCGTTCTATGATCACGCGCTTGAGCGGCACCAGATCCTTGCCGTCGCCGAGCAGCGCCGCCAGCATCTCGTCGGCACTCTCCTTGCCCAGCGGGTCGAGCCGAAGCTGCGTATAGATAGTCTTGCTGTTCCACTGATGAGAATATTCCGGGCGATAATTCACCAGCAGCAGGATCTTTGCATTGGCGATCGCGTCGGCGAGGAGATTCAAAAGCGCCTGCGTCTCTTCGTCGATCCAGTGCAGGTCTTCGAAGATCACCATCAGCGGTTGATTGAGCGATTCGCGCAGCAGTATGCGCTTGATCGCTTCGAGCGTGCGGCGCTTGCGGACATTCGCGTCCATCTGCGCCAGCGGATCGTCTCCCTCGACGATTCCGAGCAGCGCGAACAGATACGGCAGGGTGTCCTCCTGCGCGCGGTCGAGCATCAGCACTTTGCCGCCGATCTTCTCGCGTCGCGCGCGCGCGTCGTCATCGCCGATGGATTTTGAAGTAGCCGTGCAGCAGGTCGAGCACCGGCAGGAACGCCGATGCCTTGCCGTGCGAAACCGAGAAGGTCTCCAGCACCATCCAGCCCGATTGATTCTTAACCTTGAACTCGTAGAACAGGCGGGACTTACCGGTGCCTGCTTCCGCCATCGCGGCGACGATTTGCCCGTGGCCGGCAGTCGCTCGCTCCGCCGCGGCTTTCATTGCGTCCATCTCGCGCTCGCGGCCAACGAACTTGGTCAGCCCGCGCCCCGCCGAGCGTTGCAGCCGGGTGCGCAGCGGTCCGAGCCCTGTCACTTCATACACATTCACCGGTTCGCTGACGCCCTTAACCTTGGTCGGGCCCAACGGTTTGAGCACGAAGTAACCTTCAACCAGCTTGCGCGCCTGCTCGCTGATTGCGATCGAGCCGGTCGGCGCGAGCGCCTGCATCCGCGAGGCGAGATTGGTGGTGTGCCCGATGGGTGTGTATTCGGTATGTCCTTCGCCGGTCGTAATTGAACGCACCACGACTTCGCCCGTGTTAACACCGACGCGCGCTTCGATCGGCAGGTTGCCAGCCTCGCGCAATCTCGCCGAGTAGCGTTTGAGCTCCTCCTGCATCCGCAGCGCCGCGTACAATGCTCTCTGCGGATGGTCCTCGTGCGCGACGGGCGCGCCGAACAGCGCGAAGATGCCGTCGCCGGTCGATTGCACGACGTAACCGTCGTAGCGCCGCGCCGCATCGATCATCAGCTTGAGCGCCGGATCGACAATCGCACGCGCCTCTTCAGGATCGAGATCCTGCTCCAGCTCGGTCGATCCCTTGATGTCCGCGAACAGCGCCGTGACCGTCTTGCGCTCGCCCACGAGATTTTCCGGAGCAGGCGTCTCGCTTAGTCGAATCGGGGAATCATTCGAGTTCTTTGCCGAGCAGCCGCGGCGGCCGCCCCGAGCGCCGTGCCGCACTCTCCGCAAAAGCGTTTGCCCGGAGGATTGTCGGCGCCGCACTTCGGACAAAGGTTCGCAAGTGCCGCACCACAGTCACCGCAGAACTTCTTGCCCGCTGGGTTTTCAGTTTTACAATTCGAGCAGCGCAATCGCCTTTACCGGTGATGATAAGCGACCCGCCATCGTAATATCACCAGCGCGATTAAGGGACTAGCAGGCTGCGCGCGCCCTGCACGCACTAAACGCTGGGTTCCAAGGGGTCACCCCTTGGCGCGCGCCGCGGAGGCGTGACTTCTTCTCTTACGCGCGGCCGGTCAAGCGGGCGCGCTCGAGCACGCCTTCGAAAATCCGCACCGCCACTGCGTCCACCAGCATTCCGCCTGCGCCTGCGGCGCCGGCGCCGTCGCGCGTCGCGGCCTGGTAGGCCTCGGACATTTTGCGCGCATTCTCGATTTCATGCGGCGTCGGTGCGAATACGTCGTTGGCGATTTCGATCTGGCTCGGATGTATCGCCCATTTGCCGACCGAGCCGAGCGTCGCCGCCCAGGTCGCCTCGCGCCGGTAACCGTCCGGATCCTTGAAGTTGCCGAACGGCCCGTCGATCGCGTCGATACCGTTGGCGCGGCACGCGGTGATCATCCGCACGCGCGCATGATGCCACATGTCGCCGGGATACCGGAGCGCCGGATCGCTCGCCACACCAAAGCGCATGCCCTGGCTGGCAGAAAGATCTCCAAACCCCAAAATGAGCGCCTCGAGCCGCGGCGACGACGCCGCAATTTCCTCGACCCGCGCCAGCGCCGCGCTCTCTTCGATCAGCGCCTCGAGGCCGATCTTGTTTTTCAGATGGAGCTTGGTCTCAAGTTGCGTCAGCAGCGTGTCGAAGAACCAGATATCGCGCGGCGCCTTCGGCTTCGGCACGATAATCACGTCGAGCTTGTCGCCCGCGCCCTCGACTACTTCGATCACATCGTCATGCGCCCAGTGCGTATCCGCGCCATTGACCCGCACCGCGCGAACTTTTTTGCCCCAATCGAGATTGCGCAGTGCATCGACGGCGTTTTTGCGCGCCGCTTCCTTCTGCGCCGGCGCGACCGCATCTTCAAGGTCGAGAAAGACCATGTCGGCAGCGGTCGCCATTGCCTTCTCGATCATCTTTGGACTGGACGCCGGCGTCGAAAGTTCGGAACGTCGTAGTCGAAGCGTCATGATTGCTCCTTGTGCGCGATTGATATGCCCGCGCCGGCCAGTACCTCATCGGTATGCTCGCCGAGCCGCGGCGCGCGCGCATAAATTCCCGACGGCGTGCCCGTCAGCTTGATCGGACATCCCGCAATGACGAGTGGCGGATTGTTGCCCGGCTGCTCGACCTCGACCAGCATCCCGCGCGCCTTCGGATGCGGGTCCTCGAAAATATCTTTGGCCGTGTTCACCGGGCCAACCGGCACCTTGCCGCCGATCGCATCCACGATTTCGCGGGTGCTATGCGCCGTCGTCCATTCGGTGAGAATGCCGCGCACCAACTCGGCATTGGCGACGCGCCGATTGACGTTGCGCGTCCGATCGTCGGTCACCAGTTCGGGCCGGCCGATTGCCTCGCAAAGAATCTTCCAATGATTCTCACCGGGCGCTGCGATCGCGACGGCGCCGTCGCGCGTCGGAAAAATATCGAACGGACACAGCACCGCGGTGCCGTTGCCGGTGGGCTCTCTGACAATGCCGCTCGCGTAGTTGTAAACGATCATCTCACACAGCGCGAGAATCGCATCGTACATCGCCACGTCGAGAAATTGTCCCTGCCCGGTCCGTCGCGCCGCATGAATCGCCGACACAACTCCGAGCGCAGCGAGCGTGCCGGGATAAATGTCACCGACGCCCGGCCCAGCTTTGAAGCCGCCACTCCCATTCGGACCCGTGACCGCGACCAACCCGCCCATGCTCTGTGCGACGATGTCGAACGCGGGCCAATCCGAATAAGGACTCGCGCCGGTGCGCGGATCACCGAACCCGCGAATCGCCGCATAGATCAGCGCAGGATTAATTTCGCGGAGACGCTCGTAACCGACGCCCGCGCGATCCATCACGCCGGTCTTCGCGTTCTCGACGATCGCATCCGCGGTTTTCGCCAGCTTGAACAGCGTCTCGCGGCCCGCGTCAGTCTTGAGGTCGAGCACGATGCTGCGCTTGTTGCGATTGACGCTCGCGAAGTATCCGCCGTAGTCGCAGCCGTCGCGATCCGCGGGATGCGGTCCCATGCTCCGGCTCATATCGCCCGTGGGCGGCTCGACTTTGATTACGTCGGCGCCGAGGTCGGCCAGCAGCATCGTGCAGTAAGGACCCGCCAGCGCTTGCGTCAGATCGAGCACGCGAACATCCGACAGCGGTCCCGTGCGCGCGTTCATCGATTACCCCAATGCGAGCGCCGCTTGATCAGCACAGTGCGCTCGCCTTCGAAGACGATCGTCCCGTCATGCTTGGTGCCCCAATGCTTGAAGCGCACGATGCCGGCGTCGTCGCGATCGGCGTCGCGCTTTTCGAGCACTTCGCTGTACGCATACAACGTGTCGCCGTGAAAAACCGGCGAGGTGAACCTGATACCAGTGAGGCCGAGTTCGGCGAGCGCATTTTCGCCGGTATCCTGCGTCGCCAGCCCGATGCATACCGATCCGGTCACGAGCCCGAAGACGAGGCGCTGGCCGAATTGCGTCGAGCGCATGCGATGCTCGTTGTAGTGGCCATCGGCGGTGTTCAGCACTAGCTTCGTGAGCATCTGATTTTCAATCTCGCCGATGGTAGTCCCGCGCGCGTGACGTATCTTCGCGCCGACTTCGAAATCTTCGAAGTAGTTGCCGGCGCCCGTCAGCTTCGAGATCGATGTACTCACTTTCTCACCTTGGGCAGCAGGCGATCGGAGATAATCCGCAGTTGAATTTCGGAAGTGCCCTCGAAAATTTTCGTCAACCTTGCGTCGCGCCAGTAGCGCTCGAGCGGGAAGTCCTTGGTGTAGCCGTAGCCGCCGTGAATCTGCAGCGCCTGGCTGGTGACGCGCTCGGCCATTTCGGAGGCGAACAGCTTCGCCATCGACGCTTCCTTGTCGCATCGCCGCTTGCTGTCAACTTCAGTCGCGACGAAATACGTAAGCTGGCGCGCGGCTTCGATTTCAGTCGCCATCTCGGCCAGCTTGAATCGAATCGCCTGGAATTCCCCGATCGGCTGGCCGAACGCGATTCGCTTCTGCGCGTATGCCAACGCGTCCTCGAGGCCGCCTCGCGCGAGACCAATCGCGCGCGCCGCGGTGTGCACCCGCGCCACCTCGAGTCCGCTGACGGCGCCATAAAATCCCTTGCCCTCGCCGCGGTCCTCGCGCTCGCGGCCTAGCAACGCGTCCGCCGGCAGTTTGAAGTTGTCGAAGTGCAGCTCCCACGTCTTCCAGCCGAAGTAGCCGATCTTGCGAATCGGCGATCCGGTCAGTCCCGGCGGAAATTTGCCGCGCTCCTTCAGCACCAGGAATTGACTGATGCCTTCGTGGCGGCGGCGCGGATCGGAAGGCTGCTTGGTGCGCGCGAGCACCGAGATAAAATCGGCGCCGTCGGCAAACGTGCACCAGGTCTTGGTGCCGTTGAGTATCCAGCCGTCGCCGTCGCGCGTCGCCTTGCACGAGACGTTGGCGAGATCGGAGCCGGCGTCCGGCTCCGACAGCGCCGCCGCGCCGAGGAATTCTCCGCGCGCCATCCGCGGCAGATATTCGCGCCGCTGCGCCGCCGTGAACCCGCCGCCGAGTCCGTTGCCGCGTGCGATGATGCTCGCGACGCTCATCCATGCGCGCGCGAGCTCCTCCGTGATCAGCACGTATTCGAACGCGCCCATGCCAAGCCCGCCGTATTCCTCCGGGATGACGACGCCGAAGTAGCCCATCTCGGCGAGCTTGTCGCGCAGCGACATCGGGATGTCGCCTTGCGCGGGGTCAAGCTTGTTCGCGATGGGCAGAACTTCATTCATCGCGAAGTCGCGCGCCGTTTGTTGAATCATCCGCCGCTCGTCGGTCATGTAACTCACAATGGCGCTCCTCTGCGTTTGGCGACCAGGTTGGTGCGCTCGTAGCTGATGACGATTTCGTCGCGTTGATTGCGCGCTTCGGTGCGCCACGTGACGATTCCGAAATTGCCGCGACTGGCGGATTCGCGCGTCGAGACCACCGTGCTGCGCGCGGTCAGCGTATCGCCGGGATATACGGGGCGGTGAAATTCCAGATTGTTGATGCCGAGGAACGGGCCGCCCGCTTCGCTCAAATCCTCGACCGAGATGCCGACCACGGTGCACGCGACCAGCATCGGATTGACGACGACGTCGGGATGACCGTGCGCGCGCGCATACTCGGCGTTGAAGTAGAGCGGGCAGTGCGCGAGCGTGGCGGTGGTGAACAGCGAATTGTCGCCGGCGTTGATGGTGCGGCCCCAATGATGCTCGAAGACCTGGCCTTCGTGGAATTCCTCGAACGAATGGCCCTTGTGGACGAGCTTGAAGTTGGCGAAATCGGGATCTGCCATAGTCCAAGCTCCTAGCAGAACTCTCGTCGCGCGGCGAATCTCTCGCGGCTTCCAGAAAATCCTCAGATCATGCAAGATGGCCTGATTCACAAACCATCGGAGATTCGTATGAAGACAGAGACGATTGAATACAAGGACGGCGACGTAACCCTTCGCGGCTATCTGGCTTACGATGAAAAGAAGTCGGGCAAGCGGCCGGGCGTCCTCGTGATGCCGGAAGCTTTCGGCCTCGGTGAGCACGCTAAGAAACGCGCTGAGCGGCTGGCAGAGCTGGGCTACGTCGCATTCGCGGGCGATCCGTATGGCGACGGAGTCGAAGTGGCCAGCCTGCCCGAGGCGATGAAACTTGCGACTCCGCTGTTTACCGATCCTGCCAAGCTTCGCAAGCGCGGCCGCGCGGCACTCGATCGTCTCGCGTCGATGCAACAGAGCGGACCCTGCCCGACTGGCTGCGATAGGGTTCTGCATGGGCGGCACGTTCTCGCTGGAGCTCGCTCGCGACGGCGCGCCGCTGAAAGGCATCGTGAGCTTTCACGGCGGCTTGCAGACGCAGCGACCGGCCGAGGCTGGAAAGGTCAAGACCAAAATACTTGTGTGCACTGGCGCCGATGACACTATGATCCCGTTCGAGCAGGTCACCGCCTTCGAGACTGAGATGAAAAACGCCGGCGCGGACTGGCAGGTGATAGTTTACGGAGGCGCAAAGCACAGCTTTACGAATCCGAATTCAGACAGCATCGGGATGCCGGGTATCGGCTACAACAAGCTAGTGGACGCTCGATCGTGGAAAGCTATGGCGAACTTCTTCGAAGAGATTTTCGCGTCCTAGCGGCGAGACTTCTTCCTGGAACGAGCCTTTGCGGGTAGCGGACGAGTCTTATTTGCCGGCTTAGCGGGATTGCGGGCTACGAACAGCGCGAACGCCATGATGAGAGTCATCAGTGCGCCTGTAACGATGGACAGATAGTACGACCATCGCCGAATAGGAGTGGGAAGTAGTTCCACCTCGACACTATGTAACCCGGCTGGTAGAGTGAAGGTGATCTCGCCGCTATCTGAGGCTGGCGAGGTCGCAACTTGCCGGTCGTCGACTCGCACCGTCCATCCAGGATAGTCGAAAAGCGAGTCTTGCATAAGCGAGGGCTCGCTTGCGTCCACCGTGAACGACTGAAGTGTCGAGCTGACCGCGAGTTGAGATACAACGGGCGCAGACCCGACGCCTTTGAGCAGGACGCGGTCAAACGCGGGACGTTGATAGACAGTTCGTGGCTCATACTCTTCGCGAGTGGTCGTGTTTAACCCCTTCTGAGCAATTAGGTCTGCACTGTAGTAGGCTTCGTCATAAGTCTGAATTCCTTTGGGTTGGGTGTGCGCGATGTTGATTAGCACAAGGACTACAATCGCGGCTGTTGCGAGGCGTGGACTCATTGCGTCGAACGCATAGAGCGTCAGCAATGGCATGAAGAGGGCTGGAACGCATAAGGTGCGCCACGGATAGACGAGATATTGCAGAGTTCTAACATGCTCCCAAATCACCCATGACAAATCGGTGGCCAATAGCGCACCGACTATCGACGCGCCGGCAAAAACCAAAGCGTCACACTGGCGAGTTCCTTTCGCGACACGCATAGCGACTAGTAGCCCAGCGACCGCCAAGGCTATGTGAATAAGCCCGAGTGAGTAGGAGATCCCATTTGTAGGACCGCGCATCGAGATGCCGTAACCCCATGGCGACCAAAGCAACTGGGACGGATAGATTATGTAGTTGGTCCAACTGAGAAGGCCGGTGCGCAGAAGTTCGGTTTTGACAAAATCGCGCTCGAGCAGCGCGGGAAGCCAGAAGAACGCGCTAAGTCCTAGTCCGCCGCCTAGCACCGATGCGCCCGCGGCGGCGGTTTTCAGCCGATGATCGGAAAAGGCGGATCGAACGACGACAATTGCTGCGAAAGAGGGGAGCATCAGTAGCGCGACGGCGTTGTGGGCCAACGGCACCATCGCAAATGCCAACGCGCCCAACACGATACTAATCGCGGTCGGGCGTTGAAGAGCCGCAAACAGCGCTACCAGCGCAATCGGCGCCACCGCAATCGCGGCCGACTCGGCAAATCGCCCAGAGACGTAGATGTCGAGCGCCTGGTAGGGAGCGAACAGCCATGCGGCGGCCGCGCCGATTGATGCGACACGGGAAAAGGAAAGTTTGCGGCCGATCAGGAACACTGCAATCGCACCTAGCGCGAACAGAATCGCCAGTCCGAATTGAAGCGAGTTGGCCAGCCGGAAACCTGCTTTGAAGAACGGGAGTGCTGCGGCATAAATCAAAGGCGGTGCGAATTCGAACAGCGGCTGTCCATGTCCACTGCCAAGGTCTGGAGCCCATACCGGCGGGAATTGATGGTCGTCCAGTACTTTGGCGAATTCAGTCAGGCGGGGCGGGTACGCCAGTGAGTCATGGCCGGTGAGCAGGTTGCCACTAAACAACGCGCGCGTGAAGAGCAGAATCAATATCGCAACAGCCAGCGCGGTCCGCGTGCGGGCAGTATCCCAAGGCGTCGCCAACTCGGCCAGTCGTGCGGCTATTGTGCGCTCCGTCGCGGCATAGCTCGGCCGGCGCATCGCTTGCGCGATGAGACCTACCAAAATAAAGCCAGTGACTAACAATATCGGCTTGATAGGACCCGGCCGGTATCGCACTTCTATCTTATGCTCGCCCACTCCGACCGGAATCGCGCAGAAATTGGGATACACGCGAAATATTGGCGTGGGCCCTCCGTCCACGGTAGCCTGCTGGCCAGGAAAGTAAGTGATCTTAAGCAGCGCATAGCATGGTCGTAGGACTGCCAGCTGTGCGCTATAGGTCTCGCCTTGGTTGCTCTCAGAGATTATTATTCCGCGCGGAGTCGAAAAGCGCGGATCGAGTGGCGGCAGTTGTTCATACAACTTCCACTCCGGCACTCCGCTGATATCGCCTCCCAGGGCGACCATCGCGCCGGCGCGCACTGCCGGATTGCTCATCCATGCCCAATCGCGATTGAGCACCGTCGTAAGCGGCCCACTGTAACGCGCACCTATGTCCACCAGTCCGAAGTAACCTTCGTGGGAGGCCTCATAAACGGCGAGCTTGCCGTGAACGCCGCGGCGCGTGAAGTAGGAAGGCATCGCTTGCTTCACCGGCGCCAGCACTGCGCGCATCGCGAATAGCTGGGCCTGGTAAGGATCGCGCTCGTTGATCTCGGCCGTCACGTCAGAACTCCAGGTCAAGCTATGATAGAGAAAGCTGAGCTCATCGAATCCCTCGAGTGAGAGAAAGGTATAGGGCTGCGTCTCGGCAATTTCGAAATTGGCGGCCCACATCCCGGTCGGACCCGACCACACCCGGCCCGGCCGCTCGCGCAGAATCGTGCGGATATCGGCGAGCGACGCTTCGAGATCGGATCCTTCGCGCGCAACCCCGGCGAGACTTTCGTCACCCCAATAGTTGCTCAACCTAAGGAAACCAACGCGCTCGGTGAAGATTACGAACGCCATCGCGCCCAGTGCGATCACGGCTGTCAGCTTGCCCGCGTATCCTAGCCGCCACGCAGCCTTGATCAGGTTTGCGAGCGCCCACGCGGTCAACAGCACCGCGAATAGTTCGAACACCGACTCGAAACGGCTGACGTGAAAGGTTCCAGGCAGCCCCAGGGCGAGCATGAAATATCCCCAAGTCGTACGACCGAAGAAAATCGCGAGCCACACGGCGGTGAGAATCAGGAGACGTCGCGGCATAGGCTTGTTCCAGCGATAGAGCGCGTACAAAGCCGACGCCGCGAGAGCCAAGGTCATTACTGGGAATCGACCTTCGTCGAAGAAGCGGCCCGATAAGAGCGTGCTCAATATGTTTTTCGCGCCCCACGAATCGAATTTCCAAACGTCGTCCCATCGGCATCGGTTCGCCTCGCCACTAGCCAACAACATCGGAATTACGAACCATGCAAGCAAGATAAAGGCGGGAATCAGAATCGACGCGGCGCGCACGACTCGCCGCGAGCGATCGCCTCGCGGTCCGACCAAAGCCATGATTGCGACTGAGACAATGGCGGCATAACCAAAAACGACGTGCGAAAGTGCGGTGGCTGCAATCAGGCAAGCGGACAGAATTTTCCGCCTACCAGTGTTAAGCGAGTAGTTAGCGAGTCCCAGCGCAGGCATCAGCAGGTTGTAGGACATCAGTTGCGTGTAAAGGCCGCTGCCCCGCCGGACGTAGGCACCGTACGCTACTCCATAACGGCTGAGATCGCCGACCTCGCTAACACCTATGAGCAAGAATGCCGCGAAGCCTGCGGCGATCGGATCCAGCCCGAATAATCGCGCACCCAGATACGTGGTTGTCGGCAACGCTACCATCAATAGGTAGTAGAGCACTGCAAATGATGCAGTCGCTGATGCGAAAGGGCGTGTGACGATCAGCCAGAGACCTGCAACCATGTGCGGGAGCGGCTGGTAGAAGTGCCATAGCGGATATCCCAGTGCCCATTGCGACATCCATGGATCGAGAAATGAATCGCCGGTGCTAAGACTCTGCGTCAGGCGCTGCGAGGCGGCGATATGGAAGGTCAGGTCGTTGACCGGCACCCGTTCGATGCGAAGTTCCGGCCATAGCAATACGGCGTTAACGAGGAACGCCAGCCCTAGCAGCAGAAGTCCGCCGGCTTCTGCCCTGAGCCTTGCCGAATCAACAACCTTCCGCCATCCCGAGACCGCGCGCGGCACCAGGGGTGGTTCTTCAACACGAGTTTTTGCTTTCGCTGTCGCTGGCATTCCTTCGCTAAATCAATTCGCGAAGTTTCGACCTAAGGGATGAGAAGAACCCGGCCGACAGCTTGACGGCTCTCGATGTAAGCATGAGCGGCACTGGCTTCCGATAGCGGGAAGGTTCGATCGATCACGACCTTCAACTCGCCTCTGGCAGCCTCGTCGACCAGGCGCTGGATCATATTGTGCGCGCGGTCGGTACCTATCTCGGCGCCCAGAAAGACTCCGGTCAAGGAACGGTTGCCTGCCATCAGCGAAGAGACATCGACGGTCATCGCTTCGCGACCCGCAGCACCCACCATCGAGACGCGTCCACGATAAGCGAGCGAGAGCAAGCTTCCTTGAAGAGTCGCACCACCTACAGGGTCAACGACGAGATCGACGCCCCTGTTATGCGTAAGCTGCATAACGGACTTCACGACATCATCGGTCTTGTAGTTGATGCCATGATCGAGGCCTAGCGGCTTCAGGCGTTCCAGCCGTTCGTTGCTCGACGCTGTCGCCAGCACCGTTGCCCCTGCACGCTTGGCTAGTTGAATCGCCGCGACACCTACCCCGCTCGCGCCGGCCTGCACTAAGACTGTCTCGCCCGCTTTCAGATGCCCGAACTCGAACAGGCAATCATCGGCGGTACCGAACGGCACCGGTATAGCCGCGGCCAGCTTGATGTCGAATCCTTTAGGCACTGGCCATGCATTTCGCGCCGGCACCGAGCGCAACGCCGCATGCGAGCCCATAGCATTAACGGTAGTGACCTTCTGACCGACCTTAAGGTCTGTCACTTCCGCGCCGACCTGGACGATTTCGCCGCCGGCCTGGTAGCCAACCACGTGCGGCTTGCTGAACAATGCTCCGTGCCAACGATTGAGGGTGTCGCCGCCTTCGATACTTACAGCCTCGACGCGGATCACAACGCCTTTGGGATGGCACTCAGGATCAGGAACATCCTCGTACTTGAGAACTTCCGGACCGCCGTTCTGATAGTAAACCGCAGCCTTCATCGCAAACTCCTTACTCGACTATAGCCGAGTAGATGATGTTCCTTAATTGTCCGCGGAAGTTGAAGGTAGCCGACGGCATTAGCTGGGTCATGAAAATGACCACTAAGTCTTCCTTGGGATCGACCCAGAAAATAGTCGAGGCGGCGCCACCCCAGTAATAGTCTCCGCCGCCGAGCGCGCCGGCCTGGACCTGTCCTAGGGTCATAGCGAAGCCTAAGCCGAAGCCGACACCTTCATAGGCAGTCTCGGAGAACGCGCCAATAGCCATCGCACTCAAGTCTTTGCCGCCGGAAAGGTGGTTCAAGCGCATCAACTCGATAGTACGAGGCCCCAAGATGCGTACGCCGTCCAGCTCGCCACCGCGCCGCAGCATCTCGCAGAAGCGAAGGTAGTCGGCGGTCGTGCCAGTGAGTCCTCCGCCGCCCGAAAAGAACGTAGGCTCCTTCAGGTAGTTACTGCGCGCGGGATCGTCGATCAGCTTAAGAGTCTTATCGGCCTGCCGCTCATAGTTAGCCGCAAAGCGATCGGCCTTACGCGGTGCAACCATGAACGATGTGTCCTTCATGTCGAGGGGATCGAATATTGTCTCTTGCAAATATTGATCGAAGCGCTTTCCAGAAATTGTCTCGACCAGGTAACCGCATACGTCAGTGGAGAGCGAGTACATCCATCGCTCGCCGGGTTGATAGCGCAACGGCACCTTCGCGAGTTTGTCCGCGAACCCGCTGAGCGTCTCGCCGGCACCGCGCCCCACTCCCGCCTCGCGATAGGCGCGGTCAACCGGATGATTGGTAGCGCCGTAAGTGAGACCGCCAGTATGATTCAACACATGACGCATCGTCATCGGCCGCGATACTGCCGTGGTCTCCATGGCCGCCCCGTCGCCCGACACCCATACTTTGTGATCGCGCCACGCCGGGATGAATCGCGACACTGGATCGTTGAGCTGGAAGTGTCCTTGCTCGAACAGCGTCATCAACGCGACCGACGTTATCGGCTTGGTCATCGAATACAGTCGGAAGATGGTGTCGTCTGCGAGCGGCTTGCGACGCTCTCGATCCATCAAGCCCTGCGACTTGAAATAGGCGACGTGGCCATGTCGGGCGACCAGCGTCTGGCATCCGGCGATTTTGCCCGGAGCGACGTAGTTCTTGTCGAGATGTTCCGTGATCCGATTGATTCGTTCCTGCGCGAATCCGGCCCGCTTGGGTGCCAGTTCCATATTGTCTCTCCTCGGATGAATTTCCACGAACTCAAAACTGCGAACGGAATGATCCTAAAAGCAAATCGGACCAACGTACAAGCGGCGAGTGACGGCGTGTATGAGGGATCGGGAAACGCTGATCGCTTCAGATGTCGTATTCGGTGAGCAGCGCGCGTCTCAATTTTGCGAAGTGAATCACCGCGGCCAGGTATTGAAGCCTCTTGGTAGGGGCCATCTGAGGACCGAAGTTGAGGCCGAATCGACTTTGCATGAATTCGAGCACAGTCGTCGCCACTGAATCCGGAATCTCCGCGGGCGCCGATTTAGACTGTCTCCCTTTCCTGGGCTGCAGGAAAATCTTTCGCGCGGACGCTTCTGGGTACATGCCAATGCATACGAGAACGTCGGCGGCCAATTCTTCGGGATCGCTTAGATGTTCGCCATAGGCGGTCAAGGTCAGCATCTGGGCGTGATCTTGGCGCGAATCAAATAGCCGCCCGACCAGGTGATGGCCCATCTCGTGACAAAATGCCGCACCGATCGCCGCCGGATGATGTGCGGTGTTCACGCAGATTAGCGGTAGCCGCGAGCGGCCCATTTCGCGCACGTAAAAACCCAGCAGCGCGACTCCATCCGCTCCGTTGAGCTTCGCGAGTTGAAACTGGACTCCCAAACCGGACCATTGTCGAGTGAATTTCGCCGGCGAGACCAGTCTCACGGATTCATAGTTCAAGCGCGGCCAGACGGCGCTCCTGGCTTCGTCGACGATCTCTCGAACCTCGGCGCGTGCCAGCGATCTTCTTAAAGGGCGCGCGTAATCGTGTTGTTCGAGAGAGCTAATTTCCGCGCTGGTATCGTACGACGTTGATGAAGCGCGCGGCCCTCTACTTGCCTGGACTATGTCCGCCGCCAGTGCGTCAAAAACAGTCAAGCCCTTACTAATTGCCTTGCTTGTCACATTTCCCCCGACAGACCCGACATCGAGCCTGTAAACACGACAGCCCCCCGTTCAAGGGCCGTTAACGCTGGTCTGCTTATCACAGCGTCGCTCAAAAAGAAAATCACAATTGATCGGGTTTGCGCAAGGAGCAGCCACGGCCTTGGCGGCTGCGACCTCAAGAAATTTCTTGTTGACTATTTGTCATCAGGTGGAGTTAAAAAGTGACTAAACGTCCCACTTCGCATGGTCACATTTTTACATTTTGATCGACCGGATTGTCAACTTTTAGCTATCAAGGTTGGTCCTCCCGGCTTTCGCGTCCGATCGATAGGCGCGCGCGGGCCGCCTCCGACGAGATTTGATTAACCCACCTCGCTATTCCGCAAACGCTGATACGACCAACAAGGAGTTATCCAATGGAAATGCGCCTCTTGAACACAGAAGGCGAACGAAACGTTTTCGCCCAAATGCTCGCAGATGCCCGCGCCGGGCACGGCGCAAGCTATCGAGATGCGGGCGAATCGCACGCTAGAAATATGGTTCGTTTGGCTGCGGCAGACATCTACGGGTTGTTCGAAACAGAATGTGGTCGCGCGGAACACATGATCGCGGGCGTCGCCCTTCACGATCTCGCTGTATATCCGCAAAGTTGCATGCAGCCAGATCTCTCCGGGTATGCGCCTCGATCGGTGCTGGAATGCAGCGATCATTGGTCGCTGTCGCGCGGCGCCGGGATGCATGCATGGCGCGGAATCGCGGTTCAGGTTGTCCACAGGAATCCTCGTGCGGTGCTCGTGTATCTGGCGGCTAGGATCCGCCCACAACGGATTTTACACGGCGATGGGCTTCGTCAACGTGGGCACGCCGGTCGAGTACCCATATCTCGAAGAGCCCGGCGGGCGACCATGGGTTCAGCCGATGATCCTCGAAGGAGAAGCGTTGGCGAAACTGACCTCAAATGTGCGTCGGTTGAAGATCGAAACTCCGGACAACTATCTGACAATCCGTTTCGACAACTCCGACCGGCTGAGGCCGGCGACGAATCGCTATCCGCTCAGCATCGGCGAGATGACCGCCGAATCCGCTCAAGCCTGAACCTACCCCCAATTGATCCGGCGGATTGACCACAACGATCTTTCTGAATCTGGTCCATCGGATCAGATTCACACAAACGAGGAAATTTCTATGAACATCGATCTGATTAGAGATCGCAAGGTAGAGGAACGCCCATCGGACGATCTCGATGGCAACATTCCAATCAAACTTACCAAGGAGGAGTTGCTCAATTTGTCGGCTCTGAGCCCGCTTCGCAGTGCTTTCCACATCGTCGCCGAATGGACGCTGATACTGATCGCGATATTTCTATGCCAACGCCACTTCAGCCTCGCCGTGTACCTGCTGACAATCGCATTCATTGGAGCGCGCCAGCACGCGCTGCTCATCCTGATGCACGACGGCGTCCACTACCGGCTGTTTCGAGGCCGGCGGCTGAACGACTGGACCGCGGAAATCGTCCTGGCGTGGCCCAATCTCATTTCGGCGCGCGCGTATCGCAGGAATCATTTTGCGCATCATCGTTATCTGAACACCGCTCAGGATCCCGACTGGTCGCGCCGGCAAGGCGACTTGTCGTGGGTATTTCCGATGCGCCTCCGCCGGCTCGCAATGCTGATACTTCGCGACGCGTCCGGGCTCGGCGCTATTTTCTATCTGATGCTGGTGCGGACTCTGCTCTCGAAGGACACCGGCGGCAGTCGCGGTTTTCTCGCCGCTCGATACGGGTTCTACGCGGGCGTCATCCTCGTGTTCGCATGGTTCGGCGCGCTTCATCTTCTCCTGATGTACTGGGTGGTTCCATTGTTCACCTGGCTCATCGTGATCTTCCGCATCCGCAGTATCGCCGAACATTCCGCAATCGAAGGCCGCGCCAACGCGTATGCGCAGACCCGGTCCACCGGCGCGTCGGTGCTCGCGCACATCTTCGTCGCGCCTAAGAACGTCAACTACCACATCGAGCATCACTTCTACCCGAGCGTTCCGTTCTACCGGTTGCCGGAACTCCATCGCGTTCTGATGTCGAAGTCGGACTTCAAAGAATCCGTTCACGTGACGCGCAGCTATCTAGGCGTTCTCCGCGAATGTGTCCGCGGCTCGCACTCGATTTTCGGCATGCGCCCGAGCCGGGTTGAAGTCTGACGCGGCCTGCTTTCTTATGTAAAAGCGGCGGCGGACCTCAAGGGTCCGCCGCCGCTGACTGACATGAAGTCTTTCTCGACGCGAATTACGACGCGCGCGCTTGCGGAAATACTCGCAGGAAGTTTTCCGAGTAGAACAGATCGCGAATCTGAGCCGAGCGATTGCCCAGCGCCGTCTCGAAGCGGGCGATCGGATTGCGGCCGCCTTCGGTGTGCGGGTAGTCGGTCGAGAACAGGTACAGGTCCGGGTTTGACTGATCGATCAAAGCGCCGACGTCCTCGAATACGAAGGGCGTGAACGCCATTTGCTGCGTGAGCTGTTCGGACGGTTTGCGCGTGAACCGCGCGAGGTTCGCATCCGTCTTGCTCCAAATCTTCACCGTCCAGTCCAGCCGCACCAGCATCGCCGGCACCCATCCGGCGCCCAACTCGACGCATGCGCCGCGCAGTTTCGGGAACCGCTCGAACACGCCGTCGATCAACATCATCGAAAGGAACGTTTCCGGCCCCTGATGCAGCACGGCCATGTCCTTGGTGCGAAGATTCTCGCCGCCGCCCATCCAGTCTTTGACCGGTGGCCGGCCGTTGTTCATCCACGCCTTATCCAGTTGCAGCGGCGATCCACCGACATGCATCACGAACGGAGTGTTCGATTCGACCAGCCGTGCCCAGAAAGGATCGAACTCGACGTGGCCAGGAGAGCGGCCGCCGCAAGCATGATGCGGCACCCAGATAGCCTTGGCGCCGCTTTTCAACGCGGACTCGAGTTCCTCGAGCGCGAGCTCGGGAACGTCGAGCGGCGCAATCGCGACGCCCATCAGGCGCGGGTCGTGGGCGCAAAACTCCGCCATGTGCCGATTGTGCGCGCGCGCCGCGCCGTAGCGCAGCTTCGGCGAAATCTTCGAGCTCGGCGAAAACGGCATCGTCACGCTATGCGTTGCGAACACCAGTTGTTTCTTGAATCCGAGCATATCGATGGCTTTCGAGCGTTCGCGGCCGTCAAAGGCGCCGAGCGCCTGGATCTCTTTCGATCTTTCGATCAGCAAATCGCCAAGCGCGATCATCTCTGCGACGTGCTGCTCAGTATGCCGCCCGCCGCGCGCCATAATCTCCGCAACTTCCTCATCGGTAACCAGCGACGCGCTGTAGCTGACCGCGGGGATGTCGTCGCGCAGATCAGGGTCTGCGTATTTCTGCAAAAAATCGGGAAGCTCCATGATATGGCTGTCGGCGTCGTACATCGCGCGATTAGCAGGTGCGTAAGCCATGGCGTTACCTCTATTTGCTGTGCGGCCTTTGCGGAAAGCTTGAGGAGCCGATTAAAGCACCAACGTCAGCATCCGCTCAAGGAACGACGAGAAGTGAACCCGGCCGGCTTTTGTGGTGGAATCGCAGCACCCTCACCTACCGGCGGCTTCGCCCGCCGGCCTCCTCTCCCGTAAAGTAACGGGCGAGGTAAATTCCCGCCGCCCCGCCCTCTCAAAAGAACCTGAGAGCAACATGACGTACTCGCCATTTTGCGATTTCTTTTCACTGGGTGCAGGGCTCAGCCCTGCCGAAGGAAGCGTGAAACCCACCGCGGGTTTCACTACAATTGCGTCTCCTCGTCCTCGGAGGTACCGATGGCTCAGCTTGATTTCTATTTCAACCCGTTCGATGCTGACTTTCGCGCGAATCCTTATCCGCACTTTCCCGCGCTGCTCGACGGTCCTCCGCGACAGCTCAAGCTCTTCATGCCGACGACGCTCATCGCGCGTTATGACGACGTCGTCAGTGTGCTGCACGATCACGAGCGCTTCACCGTTCGGCGTCCGGAAATTCCATTTCGCGAGCGGATCGATCCGTTCGGCGGCGCGCCCACCATTCTCACCGCGGATCCTCCGGTGCATTCGCGGCTGCGACGCCTGGTCAGCAAAGCCTTCACTCCGCGACGCGTGCGCGAGCTCGAGCCGCGAGTTCGGGAGATAACGACCGACCTGTTGAGCCGTGCGACGAACTCCGGCGAGTTCGAAGCGATGGCGGCGCTGGCGAATCCGCTGCCGGTGATCGTGATCGCTGAGATGCTCGGGGTTTCGGCCAACGATCACGCGCAATTCAAACAATGGTCGAACGATTTGATCAGCTCATTCGGCCAGGAGATGGCGACTGGCCCTTCTGCCGCCGGTCTCGCCGCGAAGGACGAACTGCGCCGCTACCTGGCGGACGCAATCAAGCAGCGCAGCGCCAATCCCGCGGACGATCTCATCAGCGCGTTGGTCACTGCGCGAGACGAGTCCGACGCGCTCAGCGAAAATGAATTGCTCGCATTCGTCGTGTTGCTGCTGCTGGCCGGCAATGAAACGACCACCAATCTGATCGGCAACGGCCTGCTCGCGCTATGCCGCAATCCCGAACAGCAACAGCGCCTGCGCGAGAACCCTGAGCTGATGCCCCAAGCGATCGAGGAGATGCTGCGCTACGATCCGCCGGTTCAGATGACGGTGCGGATGCCGACGGCAGCGACCAGTGTCGGCGGCACCGAGATTCCCGCGGGCAGCCTCGCCTTCATCCTGCTGGCAGCGGCCAATCGCGACCCGGCGCATTTCCCGAATCCGGAAAATTTCGATATCGCGCGCGATCCCAACGAGCACGTGTCATTCGGCGAGGGAATCCACTTCTGCCTCGGTGCGCCGCTGGCGCGGCTGGAAGGTGCGATCGCGATCGAATCGATGCTGAACAAATTCCCGCGTCTGCATCTCGCGGATCCACAGGCCAAACTGGAGTATCGCGGCTCGATGGCGTTGCGAGGCCTCAGCGAACTGCGACTCTCCAGCAGTTAGTAAGAGTTTTGGCGCGCCGCGATTGCGTTCAATCGTACCTTTCATCCGTCGGCGGGGGCTGTTAGTAAAGCCCAGATGTTGAAGCCGCACCCGCTACAGGCGTTCCTGCTCGCGCTTGCGATCGCGATCCCCGTCGCACCGCATTCCTATGCGGACTCCGCGGCGCCCCACACTTCTGCGGTCGGCGTCCATGGGATGGTCGTGTCGGAGAGCGAGGACGCGGCGCGCGCCGGCGTCGAGATTCTCAAACAGGGCGGCAATGCGGTGGACGCCGCGGTCGCCACCGCGCTTGTGGTCGGCGTGACGAATCCGGCGGCGTGCGGAATCGGCGGCGGCGGCTTCATGCTCATCTATATGGCGAAGGCCCACGCCTTTTACGCGCTCGATTATCGCGAAACTGCGCCGCTCGCGTCGCGCCCCGACATGTACATGCGCAACGGCAAGCCCGACGAAGACTTGGCGCGCGACGGCATTCTCGGCGCCGGAGTGCCGGGCGAAATCGCGGGCATCGACGCGGCGCTCAGGCGCTTCGGCACCATGAAGTTTCAGCAAATCGCACTGCCCGCGGAGAAATTGGCCGGCGATGGTTACGCAGTCAGCCCGCACCTGGCGAAAGAAATCGCGATGCTCGCGCCGAAGCTGAAAGCCGACCCCGGACTCGCCCAGGTTTTCCTGAAACCAGACGGCTCCCCGCCGCAAGCCGGCGACACGATCGTCGCAAAGAATCTCGCGGCGACGATGAAGAGCCTCGGCGACAATCCGGTCGCGAGTTTCTACCACGGCGAAGTCGCAGCGGCGATCGCCGCGTTCATGAAAGCGCACGGCGGACTCATCAGCAGCGTCGATCTCGCGCAGTATCGTCCCGACTGGCGCGACCCGATTCGCCGGCGCTATGGGGACTACGAAGTTTATGCGATGCCGCCACCGTCGTCGGGCGGGGTCGTGCTGGAAATGCTCGGTGCGCTCGATTCGGGGCATCTCGCCGGTCTCGGCGTCAATTCGCCCCCGTACCTCGCGCGTCTGATCGAAGTGATGCGTCAGGGGTTTATCGATCGCGAGCAATATGCTGACCCGTCGTTCGTCGGCGTCGAGATCCAGAAGCTGCTGACCGACTCTCACATCCAGGAATTGCGGGAGCGCGCGATGCATCCAAAGACGTCGCCGCCACCGGCTGCGCCGCACGATCACGGCACGACCAATCTGCTGGTAGCGGACAAGGACGGCAACGTCGTCGCCTTGACTACGACAATCAACACGGTGTTCGGCGCGAAGATGAGCGTGCCCGCGCTCGGCATCATTCTCAACGATGAGATGGACGATTTCGCCGTCGCGCCCGGAGTGCCGAACGCCTATCACCTCGAAGGCGAGCGCGCCAACGAGGTGCGGGCGGGCAAGCGTCCGCTCTCTTCGATGACGCCGATAATCGTGACGAAGAACGGCGCGCCCGTGATGACGACCGGCGGCTCCGGCGGCCCGACCATCATCAGTGGAGTGTTGCAGGTCGCGCTGAACATTCTCGCATTTCATCTCGACGCAGCCAGTGCCGTCAACGAACCGCGAATTCATGAACAGGCAGCGCCCGACGTCGTGATCGTCGAACAAACGATGCCCGCGGCGACGCGCGACGCGCTCGCGCAGATGGGCTACAAGCTCAAGGTGGTGCCGGAGCTCGGCGCCGTCGGTGCGATCACAATCGAGCCGGCGAACCTTCGCGGCGCGGCCGATCCGCGCAAGGGCGGCGGCGCTGTCGGCTATTAGCGATCGCATCGGCACGTTAGACTCAACCCTCGTGTCCGGGACCGCTCGCAACGAAATCTCTTCGACGTCCTTCGCCGTCCCATCGGCGCCCGCGACTCCGAGCGCATTCGACGTCGCCACAATCGTCGTGCTGGCGGCGGCGGTCTGCATGTCTCATCTCGGTTCATTCGGACTGTGGGAGCCCGACGAGGCGCGCTACGCCGAGATTGCGCGCGAGATGCTACAAAGCGGCAACCTGCTCGTGCCGCATCTCAACTACGTCGCGTACGTCGAGAAGCCGCCGCTGCTCTACTGGCTGACTACGCTCTCATTTTGGATCTTCGGCGTTTCGGAATTTGCCGCGCGGCTCCCGGTCGCACTGTCTGCGATCGCCGGAATACTCGCGACGTATTTCTTCGCGCTGCGCGCATTCGGCCGCCGCCACGCGATTCTCGCCGCTGCGATCCTCGCCACGACTCCGATGTACGCGTTGATGGCGCAAGTGATCACAACCGACATGACGCTCACCGCGCTGGTTACGATCGCGACATTCGCGCTGTACCTGCACTGGCTCGAAGGCGGCCGCTGGTGCTGGATCGCGTACGTTGCGATGGGTTTGGCCGTGATGACGAAGGGACCCGTTGGCGCCGCGCTGCCAATTCTGTCGATGCTGATTTGGCTCGCGCTGAATCGCGAACTGCGCGGCGCAATCGCGAGGTTCCACGCAATGCCAGGTCTTCTGCTCACGACTCTGATCGCAGCTCCGTGGTTTGTGGCGATGACGATACGCGAGCCGGGCTTCGCCGACTTCTACTTTATCGGCGAGCATCTGCGACGCGCGTTCGAGTCCGACTACAGCCACAGCGAAGCGTTCTACTTTTATCTTCCAGTGCTCGCGATCGGACTGCTGCCGTGGACTTTGCTGGTGCCGTTCCTCACCTGGCGCGAGGCAGTGCGCAACCCCGCGCGGAGCTTCTGCCTGGTTGCGGCGAGCGTCACGATTGTCGCTTTCTCATGCGCAAGTGCGAAGCTGATCCCGTACATCCTGCCCGCCGTTCCTATGGTGGCGGTGCTGATCGCTGACGGCCTCGTCGCATGCGCATGGCCGTCGGCAGACTCGCGCGCCGCCCACAGACCGCCGGATTCCCGGATACTCATCGAGAGCGGCCCGATGCTGGCGCTGTTGGGCGCCGGCGTGATCATCGCGGCAATCGCGGCGCCGCAATTCCGCACTCCTTACGTAATGGCGGTGCGGCCGGCGCTGTACGCGATCGGCGCGATCCTCGTCGCAGGCGGTGCATTCACGATGTCGATGTTCCTGATGCGGCGCACGGCGGTAGGACTCGGAGCTATCGTCGTGACGCTCGCGTTTGCGCTGATCGCCGGCGGATGGGCGCGGCTCGAGGCCGAACCTATGCGCTCATACGCAGCACTCAGCCGCGCAATCGCCGAGAAGGCGCCCGACGCCGACATCATCTGCTACCATCGCTACGTTCAGTCGCTGCCGTTTTACAATCGCAAGCGCGTCGTGCTGATCGGCGGGCGCACTGAACTCGACTTCGGCTCGCGGCTCGACCCCGACGCGCGCGATTGGTTCATGAACAATGACGATCAGATGTTTCGGCGATGGGAGCAGGCGGGGCACGGTCGTGGTGGTGCTGGACGCAGGCGATCTCGCGCGGATGAAGGAACGCTTCGGCGACTTCGACGTGATCGCGGTCGAAGGAAAGAAGCGCGCAATTTTGCGACGTGAACGAATCTCGCGCCGTGAACCAATCACCTCCAACTGAACGCGCCGCTATGTCGCATCCGTATCGCGCGTTCGCGATACGCGCGGGGTTGGGCGTGGCGGTAGTCGCCGTTTTGTTGTGGCGTTACGATGCGCGCCCGATTTTTCGAATCCTCAGCCGCGAGCGGCCAGCGTACTTTGCCGCGGTCGTCGCGCTCTACGTCGCGGGACAGGCGATGTGCGCGTATCGATGGCAACTGCTCGCCGCGATTCTGAAAGTGCGCGGGCGCTACCGTGAGTTCCTCGCGTACACATTCCTCGGGATGTTTACCAACCTGTTCGTGCCGGGATTACTCGCCGGCGACGCGGCGCGATCCGTTTATCTCGGACGGCGATACGGCAGGATGGGCGAGGCAATCGCGTCAGTGGTCGCGGATCGAGGCGTCGGATTGATCGGTTTGTTCTGGCTGGCGGCTTTTGCCGCGATATTTCTGAACTTCGCACCGCTTCCATCTTCGATCATCACGCCGACGGTCGCGGTCGGAGCGATCACACTCGCAGGATTTCTTGCGGTGCCGCTCGTCGCGCGCATGATTCATCTGATGCCGCGGCCTGTACGCCGCGCGGGAGGAATCGTCGCGCCATATCTTCATCATCCCGTGGCGCTGATTCCGGCGATCGCTCTGTCGATCGTGCTACAGATAACCCTCGCGGCAGGAGTGTACTTGCTGGCGGTCGGACTTGGCATGACGGTGCCGCTCTCGCTGTTTATTCTCTGCGTCCCGATTGCGAATGTCTTCGCGAGCCTGCCGGTGACGATGAACGGGTTGGGGATTCGCGAGTCAGCTTACCTGGTGCTGTTCGGGATGGCGGGGATGCGCAAAGAAGATGCGATCGCACTCGGACTGTTGTGGTTTGCGATTACTGATAGTCGGCGGTTCGACAGGTGCTATCGCGTTTGTGTTGACGCCCGCGCCGATCGCGGCGGAAGGGTAACGAGAGGCGACGATGTCGCCGAGAAATTTATCGGCTATCCACCTTTGTGCCTGGAACCGCGAGATGAACCTTCAGGAACGCTAACACTTTCGTCCGGGCCTCTGGATCGGAGAGAGAACCATAGTGCGCGTCTGGGCCGGGCGCCGCCTTCGTGTCTACAAATTCTTTCGGGCCCTGGTAACTATCAAAGAGCCGGCGGGCTGAGTCATAAGGCGCCAACGGGTCGTTGGGGTTATGCAGAAACAAAACCGGAACAGACTTCAACTCCTGTAGGCAGCGGGCGGTGTCCAGGTCGTCTGGCACCGATGATTCGAGCATCGGGTCCACCGCCATCGCAATATATAGATGCTTATCGGCTATGACGGTCTTAGGATTGAACGTGCCTTCAACCACTACCGCGCTGAGCTGATCCCGATCACCGAGGCACAAACCGGTTACTGCTCCGGTAGAATATCCTGCGAATGCGATCGGCTGACCTTTGTACTTGCTCTCGATAAAACCATAGAAAGACTGCGCGTCGCCGATCAAGGAGTTTAAGTCCGCGTGGCCTTCGTTGTCGCCGAACCCTTGATAGGTAAAGATCAGAACGCGGAAACCGTTGTTAATAAGATAGCGGCTGACCGAATAGGTTGATGAGATGTTCTGAGCGTTTCCGCCGGCGACCAGAACGGTGCCGTAATCTCCCGATTTGCCGAAGAGCCATCCTGTAAGACGGTAACCTTGTGCGTTGGTAACGTGGACGGTCTGATATGAGTAGCCCTCGGCTTTGGGATCCAGATGAGGGTCGTTGGACTCCGCCATGCCAGGATAGAGCAGCCAAAACGACGCGCAGCCCGGAATCATTAGCGCCCAGATGAACAAAACGAAGCTAAGACATAACGCACTGAGAATTCGAGCACGCAAGGGAAACCTATTTGACGGCCGTGGGCGGAGTGAATGTGGGCGATAGAACCAGCTGGCCGGTTGCGAGGTCATGCTCGACTTTGCGGGCGCGTTCGAAGGCGGCTGGCGGTAGGCGCGATTCAAGTTTGGGGTTGAAGACCACGTTTACCATGCCGTCCTGCATTCCGAATTCCAGCATCCCGGGATGGAAGGTTTTGTTTTTGACTTCGGTGGCGATTTTCAGGAAGGCCAGTGGAGTCGAGGTGACGGCGCTGGCTAGGACTACGTCTGGGGCGAGGTTGTTTTGATTGGTGAACACGCCGAATGCATAAGCGTGACCTTGTTGAGCCGCGAGGAAGACGCCGAGGCCGGCGGCGTCGGCATTGTGAATCAACATGTCTGCGCCCTGGCTGATTTGGGCGAGCGCCGCTTCCTTGGCGGCGCCGACGTCGTCGAAATTGCCGGTATAGCTGATCAGGATACGGCCTTTAGGCTGTTGCGCGAGAAAGCCGCGCTTGAAGCCCTCGAAGAATAATTTAATCGATGGCAGTTCTATGCCGCCGACAGCGCCAACCACTCCGGTTTTCGAAACCCCGGCAGCTAGGATACCTTCCACATATGTCGCCTGATCTACATTGAAGGTTATCGACGCAACGTTTGCGGAGGACTCACTGCCCGAACTGACGACGAAGTAGGTGTTGGGAAAGCTGCGCGCCACTTCGATAGCGGAGTCGGTGTACTCGAAGCCGTGGGCAAAGATGAGATCAAAGCCGCGCGACGCGAAATCGCGAAAGGCGTCCTCGAAGTCAGCGGGCGACTTGGTCTGCACCAGCGCCGTGTCGGCGCCGAGCTTGGCCTTGATGAGCTCGAGTCCGTGATATGCGGCCGCATTCCAGCCGGCGTCGCTCACCGGGCCGGGTGTAAGCAATGCCACCTTCAATGCTGTTGATGCGGGTTTTGTGTTGCTCGATGGATGAGAGGTGCAGGCTCCAAGGAGACTTACTTGTAGGAGTAGGAGAGCTATGCGCTGGAATTTCCGCACTGGATAGCTATCCAAGATAAACGGTGCGGTCTGTGACACCGGCCTTACGAAAGGCTTGCTGGCGCTCGAAGCATTTGTTGCATTGCCCGCAGTGCTGCGAGCCCTTCGGAGCCATGCAAGTGAGCGTCAGCTCGAGCGGTAGCTCTTTGAACTGCTTGATGAGGTCTTCCTTGTGGAAGCCTCTTAGCGGTGCTTCGATTAGAATCTCGTGTCCGAGTCCCTTGCTTAGGACGCGGGCGAAGGTGTCGAAGAATTCCGGGGTTGCGTCGGGGAAAGGATTGCCGCCGAGCGATCCGATCGCGATGCGTGAAACATCGTGGGTGCTGCACCAAATCGCGGCGAGCGAAATCAATAGAATATTGCGGCCGGGCAGATAGGTGTTCTCATCGGGCTCGTCGGCGGCGGGAACTCGTGCGCCGGTCACACTCCAGTGGTCGCCGTAGAGGTTCGAGGCAGGTGCGGAGAGCACCGTCGTCGTCCTCACGTTGCGATTGTGCAGCGCGTCGAGAAATGATTGCAGGCCCTCGAGCTCGATATCTTCCCAAGCGAAACCGCATCGCACGTAGATCGGATACACTTGGGCGCCTGCTGCCAATTTCGCGATCACGACCGAGCTGTCCAGGCCGCCGCTCGCCAGTACTGAGATCTTTTCCAAGCTCACCCTCTCTTCTCAGCGCAAGACCGTAGCACCATTGAAAGCGACGGGGCCACAGGATGAAGCATGACTCGACCTTGTGCGCGGGTTATGCGTTAACTTGAACTGTCACTTCACTAGACCGCTTGAGAGGAACTAAATGGGATCGCAAGGCTCTGCCTGGTACGTGGATTTTTTTCGCAGCGACTATCTGAACGTGTACGGGCACATGTTCACCGAGGAGCGGGCTGAGAAAGAGAGCGCATTCGTCGCGCGCGCGCTCGACTTGCAGCCGAACGCGTCGGTGCTCGACTTATGTTGTGGCCAGGGGCGGCACTCGGTCCAATTGGCCAAGCGCGGACTTCGTGTGACGGCCCTCGATCTCAACGCCGAGTACGTTGAACTTGCGCGCAGGGCGGCCGAGTCAGCCAAGGTCGCAATCGAGACCGTGACCGCTGATATGCGCGAGATTCCGTTCGCGAAGAAGTTCGACGCAATCGTCAATATGTATTCGTCGTTCGGCTACCTGGAGTCCGAGGCTGAGGATTTGAAAGTGCTCGAGTCGGCGACGAAGGCGCTGAAGGCCGGCGGACGGCTGTTGCTCGACATGCTGAATCGCGAGTGGGCGATCGACAATTATATTCAAAACGACTGGCATACTGGCGCGGACGGGACATTGTACGTCGAGCGCCGCGACCTCGATCTCGCGACCAGCCGCATGCACGTGCATTTTATCGTGGTGGATCCGAAGGGCGGTCGTCGCGAATCGATCGGCCACATCATCAGGCTGTACACGCTGACGGAGATGACGCGGCTGCTTGAGCGCGTGGGTCTGCGCGTGACGTCGGTGTTCGGGGGATTCGAGGGCGAGGAATACGGGATTGGTACGCGGCGGATGATCATTGTCGCGGAGAAACCGTAGACTTATTCGGGAAGATTACCTGTCAGCGTTCTGCCCGACCGAGGCAGTTCCTTTTGCGCCCCGCATTGTTGCCTTCGGTGGTCGCGGTTTGTATATTCGTGACTAACCAGTCGGACAGTCTTAAGGTATGCTTAAAATATGGACGTAATGAAAACACTTTTCCTGAATCCGCCCTCGTACGACGACTTCGACGGGGGTGCCGGTTCACGTTACCAGGCGACGCGCGAGGTCTGGTCTTTTTGGTATCCAACGTGGCTGGCCTATCCGGCCGGGATGATCCCGGGAGCCCGCCTGCTCGACGCGCCGCCGCATAATTACACCGTCGAGATGACCGTCAACGAGGCCAAGAATTACGACCTGGTCGTAATTCACACCTCGACCCCGTCGCTCCGGATGGACGCTCGCACCGCGGAAGCAATAAAGGCGGCGAATCCGAATACGATCATCGCGATGGTCGGTGGGCACCCGACCGCGCGGCCTGAAGAAACGCTGAAATTGTCGCCGTCGATAGACATCGCAGCGCGCAAGGAATTCGACTACTCGATGCTCGAAGTGGCGGAGGGCCGCGACTGGAGCACGATCGGCGGTATCAGCTATCAGAAGAATGGCGTGCAGCATCATAATCCCGACCGGCCTGCGCTCACCGACGAAGAGCTCGACAAGCTGCCGTTCGTTACCGAGGTCTATGAAAAAAACCTCGACTACCTGAAGTACAACAGTCCGTATTGCCAATATCCGTACGTTTCGATGTACACCGGGCGCGGCTGCCCGGCGCGGTGCACGTTCTGCTTGTGGCCGCAGGTCACCCAAGGGCATCGCTATCGCGTGCGCAGCCCGGAGAATGTTTACGAAGAAGTGGCGGCGATGAAATCGAAGTTCCCGAAGATGAAGGAACTGTTTTTTGACGACGACACCTTCACCGCGGACCCGGCGCGCGCGCGGAAAATAGCGCAGTTGCTGAAGCCGCTGGGGATCACCTGGTCCACCAATTCGCGCGCCAACGTCGATTACGAAACCTTGAAGATCATGAAGGACGGCGGACTGCGGCTGTTCGTGGTCGGTTACGAATCGGGCAACGCGCAGATTTTGAAGAATATCAAGAAAGGCGTCGGCATCGATCGCGCGCGGCGCTTCACCAAGGATTGCCACGAGTTGGGGATCCTGATTCACGGCACCTTTATCCTGGGGCTGCCGGGCGAAAACAAGGAGACGATCGAGGAATCGATCCGGTTCGCGCGCGAGATGGACTGCGAGACGATCCAGGTGTCGCTCGCGTCGCCGTACCCGGGCACGGAGCTGTTCGACTACGTGACGAAAAACGGGTTCCTCGCCGTCGATCCGCTGCTCGACGAATCCGGCTATCAGAAGTGCACGATCACTTACCCCGGGCTGACCAACGAAGAGATTTACGGCGCGGTCGAACGCTTCTATCGCAGCTTCTACTTCCGGCCGAAGTACATCTTCAAGTCGGTAAAAAAGATGATGACGTCGATGGAAGAGACCAAGCGGATGCTCAACGAGGGGCGGCAGTTTCTCTCGACGATGCGTCAGCGACGACATCAGACTGCGCAGCAAGCGTCGGCCTGAAATAGAAATTCCGGGCGCGACTAAGGGGCAGGCGCGAGATCCGCGGCAGGACGTCGGTGGGGCGATCTGCTGCGCCGGGTAAACGCGCGGCGCGAATCAATCGATGACCATCTGGACCGCTTTGCCGGCTGCAGCGTTGCTCGTGTCGATGTTCTACTACGTCGCGGCGACGACCGCGGCGATCAGGTTTGCAAAACGTGCGGCCTCTCCCCTCCTCCCGCTGCCCAAGGTTCCACCGCGCGCGGCGGTGCTGAAGCCGCTACACGGCAGCACCAATTCACTGGCCTCGAACCTCGTAAGCTTTCTGGAAATCGCATACCCGCGGGTCGAGTTTTATTTCGGCGTCGAGAGCTACGAGGATACCGCTGCCGAGATCCCGGTCGCACTGCGGCAGCGCTATCAATACGCGAATCTCACGCTGGTGGTCGGCGAAGAGCCGAACTGCAGCAATCGCAAAATCGCGAAGCTGATCAAGATGGCGGATCGCGCCGAGAAGGCCGAGGTGCTCGTGCTCAGCGACGCCGATGTATCGGTCGATCGCGACTACCTGAAGCGAATCGTCGGCGAGCTGATGTCGGACGAGAAAATCGGCATCGTGACCTGCGCCTATCGGGCACAGCCGGGCGGTTCTTTCGCGTCGCGGCTGGAGGCGCTCTACGTCAACACCGATTTTCTACCGCAAGTTCTGCTCGCGGAAATGATCGAGCCGATGCATTACGCGCTCGGCGCGACCATCGCGATTAAACGCAAGGTGCTCGAGGCGGCAGGCGGATTCCGCGCGGTCAAGAATATGCTCGCCGACGACTTTTACCTGGGCAATTTCGTCAACACGCAAGGCTACGAGATCAAACTGTCCGACTCGATCGTCACGTTGACTTGCGAAGAAAAAAGTTTCGTCGACTTCTGGCACCATCAACTGCGATGGGCGCGCACTTACCGCACGGTGCGTCCAATCAGCGTCGCGACTATCCTGATGCACGGCCCGTTCTGGGCGTTGGTGTTGCTGGCGGTCACGCGCGGGAGCGCCGCGGCCTTCGCGGCATTGGGGCTGGTGGTTGCGGCGCGGCTCGCGATGTCGGCGGCGATCGTCGGCCGCGTGCTCAGGATGCCCGAGATGCTGCGCGACCTGTGGCTTGTTCCCTTCAAGGACCTGATAATGACCGGCGTCTGGTTTGGCAGCCTGCTCAGCAACAAAGTCACGTGGGCGGGACGGCAGTTCAAAGTGATTCGTGGCGGCGCTATGCGCGAAGTGAAGAGTTGAACGGTGATCTTCTACCTGTCTCTCGCGATCGTAGCGAGTGCCCTGATGGCGCTCGGCCTGCTGATGATGAAAACGCGATCGGTGCATCTTCCAATCGCGGCGGGTGCGAATGTAATCGGCGCGATTGCCGCCTGGCTTCGCGATCCGATGTGGATAGGCGGACTCGGCGTCCAGACCGCAGGCTGGGTCTGCTACCTGATTGCGGTGTCTCGAGCACCGGTCTCGATGGTGGCGGTGATGGGACAGGGTGGAATCGCGCTGTTCGTAGTTGCATCGGTAGTGGTGCTTGGCGAGCGCGCGAGTCCCCGCGAATGGGCCGGCATTGGTGCGATCGTGTTCGGGATGCTGATGCTGACGCTGTCACTCAACGGCGGCGAGACTGAAGGAGCGTTCGAGCCCGGAACGTTGCTGATTTTCACTACCCTGCTGACGCTCGCAGGATTGGCTCCCATGGCCGTCGCGCGGCTGAACGCCAGCGGCACAGCGGCGGCGATCTTTTCCGGCGTGGCATTCGGCCTGGGCGCGTTGTTCACCAAGGCGATGACGCTCGAGTTTGGCGGCGACACCGCCTCACTCGCATTACGAATAGTCTCGAATCCTTATGTCTATGGCGTGATAGTCGCCAACATCGTCGGAATTGTCATGCTGCAGAATTCGTTTCATTCGGCCCGCGCGATAATTGCGATGCCGTTGTCGGGAGCGCTGTCGAACATCGTGCCAATCGTCGGCGGGATAGTCGTATTCGGTGAACGACTGCCTGCCGGTCCGATCGCCGCCGCGATGCGCGTCGGCGCATTCGTGTTGACGATCGTAGCCGGTGCGCTCTTGGCAGGATCGCGCGAGCAACCGCCTGCGGAGCCCGTCATCGTCGGTCCGCTGTCGAGAGCAAAGACCTGAGATACTAAAAGTTCGCTTTCGGCACCGGCAGTCCGGGGACGTCGGCGCGTCCGCGAAAGATCGTTCCCTTGCGATTTGGATCGTCAGTATTGTCGGCGGTCACGACGTAGAGATCGCGCATGTCGCGTCCGCCGAAGACCACGCTTGTCACCATCGTCGCCGGCAACTTGATGCGCTTAACAACGGTGGCGTCCTTCGAGAAGTGGACGACCTCGCCGACGCGCACTGCCGCAACCCACACGCCGCCTTGCGCATCGACCGCGAGCCCGTCCGGCATTCCTTCGGGCATCTTCGCGAAAATGCGCCGATCCTTGACGCCGCGCTCGTGCGTGACATCGTAAACCCAGACCGCGCCCGTGCTGGAATCAGAATGGTACAGATGTTTCCTGTCGGGACTGAAGCCGAGGCCGTTGCTGACCTCGATACCGTCCCACAGTTTCACCGCGCGGCCCGGCGGGTCGATGCGAAACAGGCTGCCCGGAATCGGCTTGTCGTTGCTCAGCGGATTGAAGTTGATGGTTCCGGTGTAAACGCTGCCGTGATCGTCGGACGTGAGGTCGTTCATGCTGACCGGCTTGCCTTCCCAGGTAGCGAACAAGTCGCGGCTCTTGCCGGTTTTCTCGTCCCAATGAATCAGCGCGCGGCCGGTGAGCACGAGCCCGCCGCTTTGGTTGAAGTTCATGCCGCCGACGCCCTTGCGTTTGGGGATTAGCGTTTCGACGTTGCCGCCGGGATTGCGCCGGTAGAGACCGCCGTTGGGAATGTCGGTGAAGTAGAAGCGGCCCATGTCATCGACACGCGGCGCTTCCAGCAGGCCGTAACCGCTCGCGAGCATCTCGAATTCCATCGCTGAGATCCTCCTAATCTCCGTTTACCACGGCTGATGCGAGACGGCGAGGCTTGTCAAACACCTCAAGTCAGAGTGGCGCCGATAAGTCGGCCGATTAGAAAAGTTACCCCGGCAGCTCCCAGGCCGAGTGCGAGTTGCCGGCTCCCGGAGCGCAGCACAGTCACGCCGGTAAAGATCGTGATCGCGGCGCCAATCGCGAACAAGCCGAGCCCGCTGAGCCCAATGCTTGCGATGACTGCGGCGCTCCCGCCTATGATCATAAAAGGAACGATCGGAATAATTGCGCCAAGCGCGAAGAGCATGAACGACGCCAACGCAGCTTCCCACGCGGAGCCGCCTAACTCAGTCGGATCGATTCCAAGTTCCTCGCGCGCGAGCGCGTCGAGAGTGGCGGTCTTGTCCGAGAGCATTTGATCGACCACGCGCTTCGCTTCGTCGCTGCTCAGCCCTTTCGATTCGTAAATCAGCTGTAGCTCCTCGCCCTCGCCTTTCGGATCTTCTTCCAGCTCGCTCGATTCGATGCGAATCTCGCGCTCTGCCAGTTCTCGCGCGCTGGTCACCGAAACCCACTCACCCAGCGCCATCGAGCAGGCCCCCGCAATCAGGCCCGCCACACCGGTGATGAGAATTCCGTGACGATTGATCGCTGCGCCCGTTACTCCCATCACCAAGCTCAAATTCGAGCACAAGCCGTCATTGGCGCCGAGCACCGCAGCGCGCAGGGCATTGGCGCCTACTGCGCGATGACGTCCCTCGAGTCGGCCCAGAAAGCTTCCGCTCAGTCCTTTGGGCTGCGTACGCAGCAGTTGTCCCAGCACGCGCGTATGCCACTGCTCCTGCGCGCTCATCCGGGTACCGCCGGTCTCCGGCTGTTTCACATAAACGTTTCGGTCGATCGCCTCCTTCGCCGCGATGGTCGAGAGGACTGCGTCTGCGCCAAGCCTGTGAGCGATCCACGCGAGCGCGCGGCTGCGCCAGGACGGCCGACGCTCTCCAACTGTCGCTCCGGCAGCGCGCAATTTCTCTTCCCAAAACCCGATGTGCGCTTCCTCCATCCTGGCGAGATTGGTGTACACCTTGGCGATCTTCGGGTCGGACTCGCTCTCCGCCATCGCGCGATACTCGGCAGCGCTATCGACCTCGTCTTGCCAGTTTTCGCGATAGCGTTCGACATCAGCTGGTTGCGCCATATTCGTGTTCCTTAGCGAAGAGAGTTGCGCGCGAGGCTTGGCGTTGGTCAGAACTGGTCCGTCTCGATAGGCTCCACCACCTGGGTCACGCGCGCGCGGTTCTCATCGTCGAGACGCAGCCGGCGATGACACAGGTAGATCAGCACCGGCTGCAGGATTCGCGTCAGAACCATGATTGCCAGCGCGCCGCCGATGACGACGATCGCCAGCGGCTGCTGCGTCTGCGCACCGATTCGCGTCGAGATCGCCGCGGGCAGTAGTCCGAGTGCGTCTACCGAGTCGGTCATCATCGTAGCGCGCAAGCGGCGGTCCGACCCGGTGATGATCGATTCGACAAACGGATTGCCCTCCTCCCACAGCCGCCGGATATAAAAGCTCAGCAGGATTCCGTCCATCACGGCGATTCCGAAAATCGAAATGAAGCCCACTCCGGCCGACACGCTGAAGGGAGTGCCGGTGATGATCAGTGCGAGCACTCCGCCGAGGCACGCAACCGGAATTTGCGCCATGATGATGAAGGTGTCGATGAGCGATTGCGTCGCGGCGTAAAGCACCCCTGCGATAAGCAACAGCGCGAACGGCACGACGATCGCGAAGCGGCGATTAGCGGCTTGCAGTTCGCCGTACTCGCCCGACCATTCCAGATGCACGCCGTCAGGTAGATGGACCTCTTTCCCGATTCGGCGCTTCGCTTCGAGGATGGTGCTCTGCAAATCGCGATCACGAACGGAAAACCGTACCGGGACGTATCGTTGCAGCGCCTCGCGGTAGATGAATGAGGCCCCCTCCGCGGTCTCGATTTTGGCGACCTGGTCCAGCGGAATCTGGCCGCCGCCGGGAAGGTTGACGCGTATCTGGCGCACCGCGTCGAGGCTTTCGCGATACTCGGGCTTCCATCGGACGACCAGGTCGAAGCGCCGGTCGCCGTCGAGCACCTGGGTGACCGCCTGACCGCCGATCGCCGCCTGCACAATCGCGCCGACATCGCCGACGTTGAGTCCGTAGCGCGCGCAAGCGTTGCGGTCCGGGGTGATTTGCAGATTAGGCTGGCCCATCGAGCGCAGCACGACTTCATCGACCACGCCGGGAACCCCTCCCAGGGTTTCCCGGATGTCGTTGGCGATACGCTCGTCGGTCGCGAGATCATCGCCAAAGACTTTGATCGCGTTTTCTCCGGCCTTTACGCCCGAGATCGCTTCGTCGATGTTGTCCTCGATATTTTGCGAGTAGCTGAAGCTCACGCCCGGAAATTTCTGCGTAAGTTTATCGTCGATCTGCTTGACCAGTTGCGGTTTGGTCATGCCGGCCGGCCATTGATCGTCCGGCTTCAGGTCGACCGAGAATTCAATGTTGAAAAAACCCGCGGTCTCGGTGCCGTCGTCCGGACGGCCGAGCTGCGACACGACCGTCGTGACTTCGGGAAAACTCCGGAAGACCGATCGCATCTGATTGCAGAGCTTGGCGCCGTGCTCGAGTGAAATCGTGAGCGGCATCGTCGCGTGGGCCCAGATGTTTCCTTCCTCGAGCTTGGGCAGAAATTGCCCGCCCAGCAGCGGGAAGAGCGAAAAGACCGCCGCCACCAGCACAACTATCATCGTCAGCGTCAGCCGCGGCCAATTCAGAATCCGCTCGAACATCCCGTGGTAGAAGGCGGCGATCGCAGTCCAGATTGGATTGTGAATCGCCCGCATTCCGCGTGCGAAGAAAAACGACGACAGCACTGGCGACAATGTGACCGCGAGCAGGATCGCAGTGCCCAGCGCGAACGCGTAAGTGTGGGACATCGGCGAGAAGATCGCGCCTTCGACCCCGCGCATCGTGAACAGCGGCAGGAACGCGATCACGAAAATCAGCGTCGAGAAAAACATCGGACCGCCTACTTCCTGCGCCGCTGCCAGGATGCGAAGCCGGTAGCTTTCGTGCGATCGCTCGGGAGCGGTCAGGTGCCGCTCGATATTTTCCATCACGATGACGGTGGTATCGATGATGATGCCGAAGTCGATCGCGCCCAGCGAAATAAGATTGGCGGGCGTATTGGTCAAGTGCATCAGCGCGAACGCTCCGCACAGCGCGAGCGGGATGTTAATCGCGGCGATAATTGCAGCACGCAAGTTGCCGAGAAAGAAAATCAGGACCAGGAATACCAGCACCATCCCGACGGTGAGATTTTCGAGCACCGTGTGCAGCGTCGTCTCGACCAGCGTCGTGCGATCGTAGTACGGCACGACTTTGTAGCCCTTCGGCAGGATGCCCGACGTGTTGAGGTCGTGGACCTTGGCCTCGACCCCCTTAAGCGTTTCGAGCGTGTTGCCGTATTTGCGCATCAATACGATGCCGGTGACGACCTCGTTCTGATCGTCCTTGCCAACAATCCCAAGCCGCGGCGCGTAGCCGACTTCAACGTTGGCGACGTTGGAAACCTTGATCGGGGTGGACTTGTTGGCATTGAGCACGACGTCGCCGATATCGTCGAGGCTTTTGAAAAAGCCGAGCCCGCGCACGTCGAACGCCTGCTCGCCAACGCTCATATAGTTGCCGCCGGAATTTGTATTCGAATTCTGCAGCGCCGAGATCAGCGTGGACAGCGGCACCTGGTAGTAGTTCAGCTTGTGTGGATCGACTTCGACCTGAAACTGTTTGGTCAATCCGCCGAAACCCGAAACGTCCTCGACTCCGGGCACGGTCTTAATTTGTTTTTCGAGGATCCAATCCTCGATCGTCTTCTCGTTGGTCAGATCGTGATCGGGACTCTCGACAGTGTAGCGGTAAATTTCACCGATCGGATTGTCGGGCGAGATTGCGGGCGTTACGCCCTGCGGCATCGAGATGAACGACAGCCGATTGATGGTCTCGACGCGATCCCAGTAGTAGTCGCTGTCCCACGAAAAATAGCAGCGAATGTCGGACAGCCCGTACAGCGAAATCGAGCGCATCGCGTGGAGGTCGCGCATTCCGGCCAGCCCGTATTCAATTGGCACCGTGACCAGCTTTTCAACTTCTTCCGCGCTGAGACCGTTGGGCAACGCCAGAACTTCGACCAGCGGCTGCACCGGATCCGGATAGGCCTCGATATCCAGCTGCGAGAACGAAAAGATGCCGGCCAGCAACAGCATCAGCGCGATGCCGATGACGACAATCCGTTCGCGCAACGCCAGCGCCATTAACGATCGAATCATCGCTCAGCCAAATTCCGATGGCGGCGGCATTTTACCGCCTGCTAGGAGCTTTCTCCGTGGGCCTGATGCCAAAGCGCGTTGATTTGCAGGGTCTCGCCGCTGACCACGCGATCCCCCGGCTTGAGTCCGGTGACGATGCGCGCGTAGCCGACTTTGCTCCACGACGCGATCGAGACCTTGCGATGCTCGAAGGTGCCGGGGCTGACCTCGACGAAGGCGTAGTAGTTGTCGATGTCAAAGACCAGCGCGTCCTGCGGGATTACCAGCGCCTCGCCGGGGCGCGTGACGACCGTCACCTTCGCGAGCATCTGCGGCTTCAGCCGGCCGCCGGGATTTTTCACGCTACAGCGGATTTGTAGCGTGTGCGTGTTGGGATCGATGTTCGGGCTGATGCGGTCGATCACGCCGTGGAACACCTCATCGGGAAATGCGGTCGTGACCGCGGACAGATCCTGGCCAACGCGCACGCGAGAGAGATCGTCCTCGTAGATGTCGCCGGTGATCCAAACCTCGCTGAGCGTGCCGAGCGAGAAAAGTATGTCGCCCGGGTTGACGGCGCCGCCGCGCTGCACCTTGTTATCGACCACCGTGCCGCTAATCGGCGCACGCATCCAGACGATAGGATCGGGCGCCCTGATGGCCGCGATATCAGCATCGCTCATCCCGAGAAACTGAAGTTTGCGCTTCGCCGCTATCGACAGGGCGCCGGCAAAATCCGACGAACCGCCGACGCCCGGCGCCGAAATCAGTTTCGAGGATTCGTGCGCCTGCAGATACTCGGATTCAGCCGTCATAAAGTCGGGACTGTAGAGTGCGACGATTTTCTCACCGCGCTGGACGTTGTCCCACAGCGAGACCCGCGTCTGCTCGATTCGCCCCGCGACGCGCGAGACGATAGTCGAGGTGCTGCGATCGTCGTAAGTGATCTGCCCGGAGGTTTCCAGCAGTCCCGGCATCTCGATGTTCTGCACCTGTACGATCGACACGCCGGGAATGTCGTTGGAATTGAATTGAAGCAATTCGATGCCCTGTTGCCGAACCAGGCGCACCGCGGGTGTCGCTTCAGGAACCGGAGCGGCGCGGCTGGCCGTGTCGCTGCGACATCCGCCGAGCAGAACTGCCGCGACGGCGATCAGCGCGACGGAATTGAAGTTGCGACGCTTCATTGATGCAGCGGCGCTCCGATGGCCTGCTCCAGCGAAACTTCGCCGGCCAGAAATTGATTTGCCGCCTGCAGATAATTCACCCGCGCAGCGAATCCGCTTTGCAGCACGGTCGAGAGCGTCGTGAAATCGATTTTACCACCCTGGTAGGCGGTCAGCGCGACCCGAAAATTCTGCCGCGCCAGCGGAATCAGAGAGTCGCGATACAGGATGGCGGTTTCGTAGGCGTACTGCGCGTTGCGGAACAAAGTGGCCACCGCGGCCGCGGTCTGGATCCTGATAAGTTCCTGGTCGGATCGCGCTACCGCCAGGTCGGCATTTGCTCGCGCGACATCTTCCTTCTGGCGGAGCCAGAAGAACATCGGCACATTGAAGCCAATAGAGCCAACCCAGTAGTTGAATTTATTAGGTTGAGGGCCGGCGCTGCTGAGAGTGTACTGATCGTTGCCAACGCCGACCGTGAAATCGGGTAGGTATTCCATCTTCGCAAGACTGAGCGCCGTATTCGCATTGCGCTCGTTGAGCGCTGCTTCGAGGATTTCCTGCCGCGCCGCGTGCGCGCGATCGATCAGCACGTTGAGAGGGAAGGTCAGCGCTTCCAGTTTAAGAGTTCGATCCACCGGCAACGGTGACCCGACCGGCCGGTAGAGTTGCAGATTGAGCACTGTCTCATCGTTTGCGACCGCCGTCAGGTACTGCCGTTGCAGCTGGCGCGCTGCCGCGAGGTTGAACTCGGCGCTGATTACGTCGGTCTGCTGCACCGCCGAAGCCGAATAAGCTGTCTCGGCGACTCTGACAACCTGGTCCAGGTTCTGGAGGTTCTCAGCATTGACGTCTCTCAGTGCCTGGTCGAGCACCAGCTGAAAGTAGCCGATTTCGGTCGCTGCCCGCACGTCGCGAACTGTCGCCACGAGCATCAGATGCGCAATCTCAGCGGCGTCGATCGCCTGATCGCGCTGGCGGAACGCCTTACCCGGAAACTGAAAGGATTCGCTCAGGTTGAATGAGTGCAAAGCTGGGCGGCCAATCGGACTACTGACACTGTCGACATTTGAATAGGTCAAAATTGGATCGTTCGGCGCGACTGTCTGCTTGATAGAATGAAGCGCCGCATCCCACCGATAGCGTGCCGACTTGACCGCAGGGTTCGCTTCGACTGCGATTTCGACGATCTGCGACTCAGTAAGCGGAGCGTCCGCGGCGCGCACGATCGATGCGACCAATGCGATAGCCGCTGTCGCCAGTATCAGAGCACTGCCGAGATCTGTCGTTCGCATCGGAACTCCCGGGTTCCAGGTCGCCCATGACCTATACGTCGCCGACTGAGAAAAGGTTCCGTAAACCTGACCCGAATCGGTTACATTAGACGCCCAGCGTCCGCAATCGCCTATCGATTAAACAGATTTAAATCGACGACCGAAAGCACCTTCGGATCGCAAAATGCAATTGTGGAAAAGCGCGTCGAAGCGCGAGGTCAGTTGCCGGCGACCTTGGCCTTTGCGGCCTCAGCCTGCATCGACCGGATGTACATGACGACCTGCCAGCGCTGCTCGGCCGGCATTTCTTCGGCGTAGGACGGCATCGACAAGATACCGTCGCGAATCGCGCCGTAGATATAGCCGTCGGGGAGATCCTTGCTGGTTCCCGAGACCAGGTTTTTCGGCGGCTTCGCCAGGATGTGCGCGACGGGACCGTTTCCCTGCCCCGAATTTCCGTGGCATGGCGCGCAGTAGGTAGTGAACTGCTCTTTGCCCTTGGCGAGATTTTCGGGCGACGGCTGCAGCGGGTTGTGCATCTTAATCGTCGCCTGCTCGAGGCTCATCGGTGGCTCTCCGCCATGCACCGGAAGCGTGTCGGCAGGAGTGACGCGCGGCGCCTTGGCGTACGGCTGAATTTCCGGCCCGCGGTACATGTCGATGCTCCACGGAAAACATATCGCCGGCACCGGCCATGCGATGACCGCAAGCGCAACCGCCAGCATCAATCGCGACGCGCGAATTGTCCTGGTCGACGCGCCAATCACGTTGCTCAAAAATCTCCGCGCTTTATTTCTTGACGACAATCATCCCGACCATACCCGCCTTCTCATGCGGAAGGCAAAAGTAGCGATAGGTCCCCGGCACCGTGAATGTGTAACTGTAGTCGCCGCCCGGCGGGATGAAGCCGGAGTCGAACGCGACTGCGCCCTTCGGCATCGAAGTGTCGTTGGCGTTCTGAGCATTCGCGGCGCTAGTCGAGACGGAATGAATCGTCTCGCCGGCGTTCACCCACTGCACGGTGTCGCCGACTTTTATCGCGACTTTCTCGGGCGTATAGAACGGCGGCTTGTCAGCCATTTTGATCACGACGGGATTGCCCGCCGCCTTGGCGGGATCGGGCAACATCGCGAGCGCCGCGGCTACTGCGACAGCGGCGGCAACGATTGCGATGCGAAGAACAATTCGCGAGCGCGGCTTGCGTGAAGCGGCGGCTGCGATTCGGCGGTCGATTGCGGAACTAGCCATGATTAAAATCCTCTAACGCCGGGATTTACCCGGAACTGATATATTCCTTGCTCGCGCGCCGCCCGCTTGGCATTAGCCAAGCTGATTAAGCCAGCATGCGAACATCACACTACCTAAAGTATAATGCTCATTTTGGGCGAAGCAAGGTGTCGGCAATTTTTGCAAAGTGCCGCAAATGTGGAATAAAAACAGCTATTTAGGCAGCGTCGGCCAGCGGCTTACTTGAGAATTCGAGCCCCCGGGCGCCAGCATCGACGATCACTCGCGAATTGTCGCGAATCTCGCCCGACAGCAACTGCCGGCCCAGCACAGTCTCCAACTCGCGCTGGATCAGGCGCTTCAACGGTCGCGCCCCGTACGAAGGATCGTAGCCGCGCTCGGCCAGATAGTCGCGCGCTTTGTCGGTCAACTCGATCTCGATCTTGCGTTCTTCGAGCCGCTGCCGCAGGCGGATGAGCTGGACGTCAACAATCTGGCGCAGCTCGTCGCGGGTCAGCGGATGGAACACGACGACCTCATCGACGCGGTTGAGAAACTCGGGGCGGAAACTCTGACGCAGGACATCGAGCGCCTGCGCCTTCATCTTCTCGTAGTCCTGTCCCTTGAACCCGAGAATAATCTGACTCGCGATATTCGACGTCATGATCACGACGGTGTTGCGAAAATCCACCGTGCGCCCGTGACCGTCGGTGAGGCGGCCGTCGTCGAGCAATTGCAGCAGGACGTTGAATACGTCGGCGTGCGCTTTCTCGATCTCGTCGAACAGGATGACCGAGTATGGTCGCCGACGCACGGCCTCCGTCAGTTGCCCGCCCTCGTCGAAGCCCACGTATCCCGGCGGCGCGCCGACCAGCCGCGAGACGGTGTGCTTCTCCATGTACTCCGACATGTCGATTCTGATCATCGCGGCTTCGCTGTCGAACAGGAACTCGGCCAGTGCGCGCGCGAGTTCGGTCTTGCCGACGCCGGTGGGGCCGAGAAAAATGAACGACCCGATCGGCCGATTTGGATCCTTTAAGCCTGAGCGGGCGCGAATGACGGCGTCGGAAACCGCGGTCACCGCTTCGTCCTGGCCGATGACGCGCTTGTGCAGATGCTCCTCGAGATGCGCGAGTTTCGTCACCTCGCCTTCGAGCAACCGCGAGACGGGAATCCCGGTCCATCGCGCGACCACTTCGGCGATGTCGTCTTCGTCGACTTCTTCCTTGATCAAGCGCTTGCCGCCGGCGTTCTTCTTGATCAGCCCCTCCTCTTCCTCGGCCAGCTGCTTCTCCAGCGACGCGAGCGTGCCGTATTGAAGTTCAGCGACCTTGTTGAGGTCGTAGTCGCGCTTGGCTTTTTCGATCGCGATCCTGGTTTGTTCGATCTCGGCTTTGATCTTTGCGAGTTTCTCGAGTCCGCCGGTTTCGCTTTCCCACTGCGCGCGCAGGCCTGCGCGTTTTTCCTTGGTTTCAGCGAGTTCCTTGTCGAGCTTTTGCAGGCGATCGCGCGAGCTCTGATCGGTTTCGCGCTTGAGCGCCGCCTGTTCGATTTCCAATTGCATCACGCGCCGATTGACCTCGTCGAGCTCGACCGGCATCGATTCCTTCTCGGTGCGCAGCTTCGCTGCCGCCTCATCCACGAGGTCGATCGCCTTGTCGGGCAGAAATCGATCCGTAATGTAGCGTTTCGAGAGCACCGCGGCGGCCACCAGCGCGGAGTCCTTGATTCGAATCCCGTGATGGACCTCGTAGCGCTCCTTCAGCCCGCGCAGAATCGAGATAGTGTCCTCGACGCTCGGCTCCTCGACCATCACCGGCTGGAACCGGCGCTCGAGCGCAGCGTCCTTTTCGATATATTTGCGGTACTCGTCGAGCGTGGTCGCACCGATGCAATGCAGTTCGCCGCGCGCCAGCATCGGCTTGAGCAGGTTCGACGCATCCATCGCGCCTTCCGCCGCGCCCGCGCCGACCACGGTGTGCAACTCGTCGATGAAAAGAATTATCTCGCCGGCGGCTTCCTGCACTTCCTTCAGCACGGCCTTGAGCCGCTCCTCGAACTCGCCGCGGAACTTCGCGCCCGCAATCAGCGCGCCCATGTCGAGCGCGACCAGCTTGCGATTCTTGAGACCCTCGGGCACGTCGCCCTGCACGATTCGCCGCGCGAGGCCCTCGACGATCGCGGTCTTGCCGACGCCCGGCTCGCCGATCAGCACCGGATTATTCTTGGTGCGGCGCGAGAGGACCTGGATCACGCGGCGAATTTCCTCGTCGCGTCCTATAACCGGATCGATCTTGCCGGCGCCGGCGAGCTTGGTCAGGTCGCGGCCGTATTTTTCCAGCGACTGGTAGGTTGCCTCGGGATTTGATGAGGTCACGCGCTGGTTGCCGCGCACCTTCTGGAGCACCGCCATCAGCTTGTCGTGCGTCAGTCCTGCTTCGCGCAGAATTTTCGAGGCGGCGCCAGGCTCATCGAGCATCGCGATCAGCACGTGCTCGACCGAAACATACTCGTCCTTGAGCTTGCCCGCCTCCTGCTCCGCGCGCGCGAGCACGCGGCCGAGGCGCTGGGTCGCATAAACCTGGCCGCTGTCGGCGCCGCCGCCGGTAACCTTCGGAATTTTTGCGAGCTCAGCGCTAAGCTTGCGGCTTACCGCGTCGCGATCGACACCAGTCAGCTTGAGGATCGACGAAGCCAGACCCTCGTTCTCTTCGAGCAGCGACGCCAGCAGATGCTCGACGTCAACGGCTTGATTGTGCGCGCTGAGCGCGGCGTTCTGCGCGCGCCCGAGGGCTTCCTGAAGTTTTTCGGTAAATCGGTTGGCGCTCATGTGATTCCCCGACCCGGTTTCGCCTTTCCATTTAAGCTAACCACTTTCGGCATTCTCGCAAAAGCGAATTTGCTCGCCTCGGCCGGGGGATCAGGGGTGCGCCCGGCTGCAAGAAACGCAGTCGGGCGCATGAGTGCTTCTCGATGGACGAGAAACGACTAGATATTCACAATCGGAGCGGCAGGCGCTCGCACCGCGCGGCGATCCGCTCGCACCCGGCGGGTGGCTGTGCGCGCGGGCTCGAACGCCGGATGCAGGCCAGGTTCGCGCGGAGGATTGGGGGAGTTGGCGTGTGCCGGCTTCTCGACTGCGAGCAGGATATGACGCCGTCCCTCGCGAACCAGCATGCCCCGATCCGTCATCTCGGTTAGCAGCTTGCTGACCATCGGACGCGAACTGCCGATCATCTCGGCGAGTTCTTCCTGCGCCAGTTCGGGCAACAGCAGAGTCCCCCGCGAGTCAGGCACGCCAAATCGTTCCGCCAATTCGCCGAGAACAATCTCGAGCCGCTTGCGCAGCGACATTCCCAAAAACGTCGCGTAACGGTAAACCAGCGACGACCACATCGAATTGATCGCTTCGGTGATCCGCAACAGCGCTTCGGGCTCGAGGCTCTTGAGCACTTCCACAATTTGATGGCGAGTGAACAGCGCGACGGTGGTGTTGGTCAGAGCGGTCGCCTCGAACAGCTGCGAACGCGTGCCATCGGCGTCGGCGAAATCGGCGTAGCCGACCAGGTCGCCCGGACCGGCGAGCTCGACCAAAACCGGGTCGCTGCCGGCTCGCGAGCTGTGAACCTTGACGAGACCCGTCAGCACCGCGAAGACGACGTCGGCGGGCGAGCCCATCGTAAACAGCTCGGCGCCCTTGGGATAACGCACGAGCATGTGGCGCTCGAACAATGCGCTCGCCGCGGCGCGCGGAAGTCCCATCGACGAGAGCTTGGACAGCAGCCTTTCCTGAGCTTGTGCCGAGACCTGAAGATTCATAGAGATCTCTCCCCCATCGGCTGCACCATATGATGGCCGGTGTGTAATTAAACCCTACAAAGAGTTAGCTCAGATGTCTGCGTAGGTCAAGGGAGGAAGAAATGCCGGTAAAGAATTATCGCGGCGGGTTCTCAGGCGCCGGCGATCGTCATCTCGGCTATCTTGATCGTCGGCGCTACGGTGGACGATCGCCAGTTAAGATCGTTGCCGATCATTTCGACACCGGCGATCATGTCCTTCAGGTTGCCTGCGATCGTGATTTCCTGCACCGGGTAGCCGAGTTCGCCGTTCTCGATCCAGATTCCGCCGGCGCCGCGCGAATAGTCGCCGGTGACCATGTTCACGCCGAAACCGATCGTCTCGGTCAGGTAGAGTCCATTCTTCACGGAGCCGATTATCTGCGCGGGCGTGTGGCTTCCGGGCTCGAGATACAGATTGGTGGTAGAGACGCTGGGAGCTTCGCCGACCGAGCGCGCGGCGTTGCCGGTGGGGGCGAGGCCGAGCTTGCGCGCCGAATAACAGTCGAGCAGATAGGTGGCGAGCACGCCCTTGTCGATCACGTTCTTACGCGAGGTGGGCAAACCCTCGCCGTCGAAGGGCTTGGAGCCGAGTCCGCCGGGGATCAACGCGTCATCAACGATCGTAACACCGGGGGCGGCGATCGTTTTGCTCAATTGCCCTAGTAAAAACGAAGCTCCCTTGTATAACGCTGGTCCCGAGGCTGCGCCGACGATCGAACGGATCAAGCCGGCTGCCATATCGGGATCGAAGACCACCGGCGCATGCGTAGTCTTGATTTTGCGTGCGCCGAGCCGGCGCAATGCGCGCTTGGCGGAGGTGATGCCGACCGATTCCGCATCTTCGAGTTTTCCGAAGCGTCGATTCGAGGTGTACCAGTAACCCTGTTGCATCGCGTCGCCATCCTGCGCGATCGGCGCGACCACGAGGCTGTACGAAGTGCCCGAATATTCGCCGGAGAAGCCCTGGCTGTTGGCGAACAGCACGCGGTAGCGCCCGGAGCTGAATTCGGCGCCACCGGAATTTTTGATGCGCGGATCGAATTTCAGCGCCGCGTTTTCGCCAGTGCGCGCGATTTCGAGCGCGCGATCTGCGCTGACTATTCCGCTGTCGGGATCCGCCAGCGAAAGCTCGGGCAACGATTTCGGATGCAATGACAGCGTCGGGCAGTCCCGCCCACGGATCGGCCGCCGACAAGCGCGCGAGCTCGACCGTACTCGCGACAAAAGCCCCGAGCGAATCGCGCTCGAGTTCCGCGGTCGACGAGGTCGCGGATGATTGTCCGCAAAATACGCGCAGACCAAGCCGCCGTTCGCGCGAGCTCTTGAGTTTCTCGACTTCGCCCATGCGCACGCCGGCTTCCAGGGATTCCGCGGTGACGCACAGCACCTCGGCCGCAGTCGCGCCCTTGCGCTTTGCCTGATCGAGGGCCCAGTTGGCGAGTTCAATATCAACGGTCGCCATCAGATTTTTCTCACTCGTGATTTCAATTGTCAGGCGCGCGTGCCGCCGACCGTTATGCCGTCGATGCGAATCGTCGGAAGTCCCACGCCCACCGGCACCGATTGCCCATCCTTGCCGCAGGTGCCGACGCCGGCATCGAGCGCGAGGTCGTTGCCGACCATCGAAACGCGAGTCAGCACGTCGGGACCGTTGCCGATAAGCGTCGCGCCCTTCACCGGCCGCGTCACCTGGCCGTCCTCGATCAGGTAAGCCTCGCTCGCCGAAAAAACAAATTTGCCGTTGGTGATATCGACCTGTCCGCCGCCGAAGTTGACGGCGTAGAGGCCCTTCTTCACCGATTTAATAATGTCCTCGGGCGTCGATTCGCCGTTGAGCATGAAGGTGTTGGTCATTCGCGGCATCGGCGAATGCGCGAAGCTCTCACGCCGGCCATTGCCGGTCGGCTCCATCTTCATGAGCCGCGCGTTCATCCGATCCTGCAGATAGCCGCGCAGGATTCCCTTTTCGATCAGCACCGTGCGCGAAGTGGGCGTGCCTTCGTCATCAACGTTGAGGCTGCCGCGGCGATTTGGAATAGTGCCGTCGTCGATCACGGTGCAAAGTTCGCTCGCGACCTTCTGGCCGATTCGATCCGCGAACGCCGACGTCTTCTTGCGGTTGAAATCGCCTTCGAGTCCGTGGCCGATAGCCTCGTGCAGCAGAATCCCGGGCCATCCTGGTCCAAGCACGACCACCGTCTCGCCCGCGGGCGCATCGACGGCGTCGAGATTCACGATCGCCTGCCGCGCAGCTTCGAGCGCGTACTCGCGCCATCGATCATTCTCGATAAAGTAGTTCCACTCGACGCGCCCGCCGCCGCCATAGGAGCCCATCTGACGGCCCTTGCCGTCCTCCGCGATCACGGTGACGTTGAGGCGGCAGAGCGGCTGCACGTCGGCAGCAACCTGCCCGTCGCTCTTCACGATCATTACGATTTTTTGCTCGCACGCAAACGACGCCATCACGTTTTTCACGCGCGGATCGGAGGCGCGCACGATTCGATCGATCTCGCTAAGCAGCTTCGCGCGCTCCTGCACGGGAACCTCGAGCGGCGTGCTCGGCAAGTCGTAGAGCGCGTGACGCGCGACGGGAGCGCCCGACCTGCACCGCGGCGGGCACCGTGCCGCGCTGATCGGCAATCGCGCGGGCAGCCTCGGCCGCCAGGCGCATCCGGTCGATCGTGACCTCGTCGGAATACGCGTAGCCGGTGCGATCCTCGGCGCAAACGCGCACGCCGACGCCGTGGCTGACGCTCTTGCTGGTGTGATTCACCATCGATTCTTCGAGCGCGAGCCCTTCTGCGCTCTTGTACTCGAAGTAGAGATCGGCGTAGTCGGCCTTTCGCTCGAGCGCGCTGCCGAGGATTCGCTCGAGCGCGCCGTGGTTCATGCCGAATCGGTTCAGGAAAAATTTATCGGGAGCTACAAGTTCGTTGGACATATTATTTTTGCCGCCTGTGCATCAACATTATCAAAGCGCGCCCTCGCCAAGAAGAATAATCGCCTGCGCGGCGGGCGGCAGGGGTGACCCCTGCACCCAGTGAGAAGCGCGAAGTTGCGCGCGGCGCGCTACTTTACTCTCAGGGTCGTGCGGAGAACTCCTGCGGCTATACCTCCTGTAGTGGTGTTTGGATGGCGCCACTACCAAGGGTAGTTTCGTTCCGTCAAAATTCATTTTTTTGAACGGAAGGGGATGTCGCCTGAATTTCGCGAGAGCGTGGATCATCGGGCAGAGATTAGCAGGTTAAATCGGCCGTGATCAGGCTAAATAGTTCATCCTTTGGATCGAGCAACCTCTCCCCTAACCCCTCTCCCTTCTGGAGAGGGGAACCGGATTTTGCGGCGGAAGCGAAACGGGTTACGATTCGCGGATGGGCGCGCGCGAGAAATTGGCGTTGATCGATCGTCTGATGCTCGAGATGATCGCGCAGCAGGAAAACAAGGTGCTCGCGATGGCGCGTGCGATTCATCCCGGGCTCACTTCGGAGGACATCCGCAACCCGAACGATTTCGCCGACCTGATGGCGAGCGGCGAGTGGAACTTCGAAGACGGAATCCTGTCGGGGCTCAAGAGCGCGCACATGGCGATCCGCGCGAAGCTGCTCGAGAGTATCGAGTAGAAACTTGAATCTACCCAGAGGCGGCCGCTGTTGGCGGGGTAGGACAGGCGCCCTGGTGTTGCAGGATGATTGCCAGATCGGATGAGTCTGTGAGTCCGTCGAGGTTAACGTCGGCCCAGCTTGAATACCCTGAAAGCCCCTGGAAATACTCCCAGTCCGCGATATCCGCATTGTTCACTACACCATCGAGGTTGATGTCACCGGGGCACGCAGGCTGCGAGGCCAACAACTGCGCGAGTTGTGCCGTCAATGCGGAATAGTTCTTTTTCTGCTGACGATTGAGCGGGTTGCCGCTCGCCAACAGATTGGCATCGGCGGTGTCGAGCTTGGGGAGAGGAACGTTTTCGTTGATTCGGTAAAACTCCCTGGTTGATGTCGCAACGCATGAGTTCGAAGTCGCGTCGTAGGCCTCGAAGTTGTTGATCACGAGCTTGTAGCTGGCGTTACGGATGGCAACCGCCTCGAGCGGATAGATGTTGGTCGAAATTGTCTGTGCGTGATTCGCCTGCCAAATGGACACGTCGCAGCACAGCTTCAATCCGTCCGCCGGTATGCCTGCGGTGCTCGGATCGGTCGCGCCTGGACCCCACCAAATCCCGCTATTGTCCTCGCACACGCCTTTGGTCGGAGCGATCTGCGAGCAAGTGGTCGTGTTGAATTGGCACGGACTGTTGATCTCGCCGTTGGCGTGGAGGTTCGTGCCTATTTGCGTAAAATTCGTTTGACGGATGCTCGTCTGCGACGGGTTGAGCAGATAAGGGAGAATGCTCTGCGCGTCAACGGTGCGCGGAACGTTCCGGTGAACGTCGATTCCAGCAAGCTCGCCGAACAGTTGATACAGGTCCGCGATATTGACCATCGCATTCACCTCGCGGCCGGGCTTCTTCACCGGCGGACCCGCGACGATCCCGGGACACCATACGCCGGTTTGATAAACACTGGATTTCGAGCGGCTGGTATCGAACGGCGCTTTCACCACTGTCCCCAGGCTCCCATTGTCGGTGACCATCACGATCACAGTGTTGGTTTGATTCGGATGATAGATCAGCTGGCCGTTCGGGCCATGGCTGGCAAGCCCGGTGGCCACCAGCAGCCGGCCGACCTCACTGTCGAGCGCCTCTTCCATCTGGTTCGTCACGACTCTTTGGTCGAGGGAGTTGGAACAATCAAGGTTGCTGGTGTCCGGCTCCGATGTGGGCAGCAATTGAATCGGAGGTTGCATGACCGGAGTGTGAGCCGTCGCGAAAGACAGGCTCACCATCCAGGGCTGACTCGTCGGCTGTTGATTGATCCATTCGATCGCAGCATCGACCGGATCGGTGCCGCGGTAAGTTCGCGCGCGAATGTCCGTCGAGGGCACTTGCTCGATTGACCCTTCTTCATTGTTTATCGTGAGCGGCGAAACGTAATGCCCACTGAGTGTGGCGAAGTTGATATAGCCGGGCGTCGGACTGACGCACGGCTGATTTGGATCGAAGATGCCGCCGGCGTCGCGGCATACACGACCCGGAGCCTCCGTCCCGATTTTCGAAATCACGGCGCAAGTATTGTTGCCGCTGTAGCAAGCACCGGTATCGGCACCGCCATGGTTTGCATCGCGGACGAAGCCGCACGACCAGGTCCCGGGCGGGGACACGCCGCCTGCGGTCTGATCGATCGACGAGGGATCGCCGGTAGCGTCCAGCCATCCGTAGAAGTAATCAAAGCCAAACGCGCGCACCATGCCGTAGCCGTAAGGATTGTTGCTCTGGATTCCCATGTGGAACTTGCCGAACAGCGCGCTCTTGTAACCGCGTTGCTTGAGCAGGTTGGGAGCAGTTATCTCGGCCGGATTGACCATGAAGTTCGCGAGATCATTGTTGCCGAGCGCGGTGTAAACGTGAGTGCGCAACGGATAGCGTCCGGTGAAAAGCGTCGCGCGGCCGTTCGAGCACGCCGGCATCGTCCAGAGATTGTGGAATCTGATTCCCGCCGCGGCGATCGCGTCGATGTTCGGCGTGGCCGCGGGAGTTACGCCGCCGTATCCGAACAACTTCCACTGGTCGATGCCAATGTCGTCCATCACGATCAGCAGGATATTGGGCAACGGCGTTGGCGCGGCATGCGCCGGACCGCAAACCAGTGCGACTCCAGCCAGCGCAAGTATCGACGCGAGCGTAAGCAGAGTCCTCTGCCTGAACGGCAGTGACGAATCCATAGGCGCCCTGTGCCTCCCCTTTACGAAACGTGGGCGTCCTACTCGGCCGTACTATCTAGCTTAATTCATGCGGCGAAATAGGTCCGTGCGCCTATTACAGCAGGTGAACAGAAACCAGTCTACGAGTTGTATCAGCCGGCGGCGGCCGCGGCGCGTCGCGGACGCTCGGTGGTCGCGCCTTCTTTCTTCGCGGTCGAGCGCTTGCGCGGCTTCTTGGCCTTGGTCTGCTCTTCCTGTCCGGTGAACTCGATCACCGACATCATCGTCGCATCGCCGCGGCGATGACCGAACTTGATCACGCGGGTGTAGCCGCCGTTGCGATCCTTGAAGCGCGGCGCGATCTCGTCGAACAGTTTCTTGACCGCCTCGCGCGACTGCAACGCCGCGAACGCGCGCCTCCGAGCCGCGAGATCGTTCTGCTTGCCGAGCGTGACCATCCGATCCGCGATGCGCCGCAGTTCCTTGGCCTTCGGATCGGTGGTCTTGATCCGCTCGTGACGAATCAGCGCGAGCACCATGTTCTTGAACAGCGCCTTGCGATGCGCCGAGGTGCGATTGAGCTTGCGGCCCGAATTAAGATGACGCATCAGTTACTCCAATCTCATCAGCCGACTCGCGGCGGACTCTATGCCGACTCTCGACGTTCCTGTTCTTCCCACATGCGATCGAGCTCGCCGCGCGGCGGCAGATTCTCCAGGCGCATGCCGAGCGAGAGGCCCATGTCGGCCAGCACTTCCTTGATTTCGTTGAGCGACTTGCGGCCGAAGTTTTTGATCTTCAGCATGTCCTGCTCGGTGCGCTGGACCAGCTCGCCGATATACTTGATGTCGGCGTTCTGCAATCCGTTGAACGCGCGCACGGAAATCGGCAGACCCTCGACCGGACGATAGAGCAGCTCGCTCATCGTGGGCCGCGTATCGCCGCCTTCGACTGCGCCGGCCGGCACTTCGGCCTCTTCTTCGACGCCCGCGAAAATCGTCATCTGATCGCGCATCACGCGCGCCGCGTAGGTCAGCGCCTCGCGCGGATTGATCGAGCCGTCGGTCCATATTTCGAGCGCGAGCCGGTCGTAGTCGGTGCGTTGGCCGACGCGCGCGTTGGTAACGGTGAAATTTACTTTGCGAATCGGCGAGAAGATCGCGTCGAGGCGAATCGTGCCGATCGCTTCCTCGTCTTCGGTGCGTTCGCCGGGGACGTAGCCGCGGCCGCGCTTGATGACGAGCTCCATATCGAGGTCGGCGCCCTTGTCGAGCGACGCGATATGCTTGTCGGGGGTGAGAATTTCGAGGCTCGGTCCGCCGGTGATATCGCGCGCGGTGACTTGCGCCTCGCCCTTGACCTTCAGCGTCGCGGTAATCTGCTCGCCTTCATGCAGGCGCAGGCGGATTTCCTTGAGGTTGAGGACAATGTCGGTCACGTCCTCTTTCACGCCGGCCAGAGTTGAGAACTCGTGCAGGACGTTTTTGATCCTGACTGCCGTAATCGCGTATCCGGGCAGCGTGGACAGCAGGATGCGCCGCAGCGCGTTGCCAACGGTGATTCCGTAACCGCGTTCGAGCGGTTCCGCGGAAAATTTGCCGTAGGAAGGAGTGACTTCCTTCTCGTCGAACTCGACAGTCTTGGGTTTGATCAGATCTCGCCAGTCATTTTGCATAGTCTGTGCTCTTTTTTCCCGATGGATTTCCCGCGCCCACACAGGTCCACCACGGACCGGGACGCCGAATCGGTAGCCTCCGCTCTATCTTGAGTAATGCTCGACGATCAGCTTCTCGCTGATCGGCATCGTCAGTTCAGCGCGCGCCGGCAGCGACCGGAGCGAGCCGCGGAATTGTTCGCGCTCGAGTGCCATCCACGGCGGTACGCCGCGACGCTGCGCCATCTCGATTGCCTCGACGATCACCTTCTTGGTGCGGCTCGCCTCGGCCACGCTGATTACACTGCCAACCTCGATCAGGGTCGAGGGAATCGTGACTTTCTTGCCGTTGACGTGAATATGCCCGTGACGGACGACCTGGCGCGCCTGCGCCAGCGAACTCGCGAAGCCGAGACGATACACCACGTTGTCGAGGCGCCGCTCGAGCAATACGAGCAGGTTCTCGCCGGTAATTCCGTCCATCCGTTCAGCCATCGCGAAGTACTCGGCGAACTGCCGCTCCATCATCCCGTAGATGCGCTTGACCTTCTGCTTCTCGCGCAGTCGAATCGCGAATTCAGAAAAGCGCGTGCGTGCCTGTCCATGCGCGCCAGGCGGATAATTGCGCCGCTCGATCGCGCACTTGTCGCTGTAGCATCGCTCTCCCTTAAGGAAGAGCTTCAAACCTTCGCGCCGACACAAGCGGCATACTGGGCCTAAATTCCTAGCCATTTTTTTCTCTTTTCAGTGAATCCGCTTGCTTGATGATGATTGGCGACAATTTCCTTAGCTGTTTGCTTGGTCAGACTCGGCGCCGTTTTGGCGGACGGCATCCGTTGTGCGGAATCGGTGTCACGTCTTTTATCGAGATGACGCCCAGCCCGGCTGCTTGCAACGCACGCACCGCCGACTCGCGTCCACCACCAGGACCTTTGACGTGAACGACTACCGCGCGCATCCCGACTTCCGAGCATTTCCGCGCGCACGCCTCCGCCGCCATCTGCGCGGCGTACGGGGTTCCTTTGCGCGAGCCCTTGAAGCCGACCGATCCGGCGCTCGACCATGCGATCACGGTGCCTTGCTGATCGGTGATCGTCACTATCGTGTTGTTGAAGGTCGCATGTACATGCGCAACACCCTCGGGCACGTTGCGACGCACCTTCTTGCGACGTGGCGCAGGAACCGGTGCTCCGCCAGCAGCAGCGGCCGCGGGCGCGGCAGCACCCTTTTTTTCGGGCGTTGCTTTTTCCTTTATTTCTTCGTCAGCCATCTCTTTTCAGTGAATCCGTTTTGTGGTTAGCGATTGGCGAAAATTTCCTTAGCTGTTTGTGCTTCTTTCCGTTAGCCCTTCGGGGGCGCCATCTTCTTGCCCGCGACTACTTTGCGCGGACCTTTGCGCGTGCGTGCATTCGTGTGCGTCCTCTGACCACGCACCGGAAGTCCCCGACGATGCCGAATGCCGCGGTAGCAGCCGAGATCCATCAGGCGCTTGATCGACTGCTGAAAGTCGCGGCGCAAATCGCCTTCGACTTCGTAGTCGGTGTCGATCACCTGGCGGATATGAACCTGCTGATCCGCGGATAGATCGTCGGTCTTGACTGCAGGATCGACTTTCGCAGCGGCGAGAATTTTGAGCGCGCTCGGCCGGCCTATTCCGTAGATATAGGTGAGCGCTATATCCATCCGCTTGTTTTTCGGGAGTTCGACTCCAGCTATGCGTGCCATCGAATTAAAACCCTTACTAGCCTTGGCGCTGCTTGTGGCGCGGGTTGGAGCACAGGATTCGCACGACGCCTTCGCGCCGCACGACCTTGCAGTTCTTACAAATCTTCTTTACCGAAGCCCTGACTTTCATTCTTTTCAGTCTCTGTTTGCGTGGATGCCCGTCCCTGGCGCATCCGGTCACATTAGTTGCTTTTATCGCATCCGGTACGTTATTCGGCCGCGGGTCAGGTCGTAGGGGGACAGTTCCACCGTGACCTTGTCGCCGGCCAGGATTTTTATGTAATGCATCCTCATCTTGCCCGAAATATGGGCCAACACCTTGTGCCCGTTGTCGAGCGTCACCCTGAACACCGCATTGGGGAGGGCTTCCTGAACCGTCCCCTGTACTTCGATCGCGTCGCCTTTAGACATTGTGCAATTCGCTTAAAATTTCCGGTCCGTTGGAGGTGATTGCGATGGAATGCTCGAAGTGGGCAGATAGTTTACCGTCCGCCGTGACCGCAGTCCAGCCGTCGGAAAGTATCTCCAAATCGGGGCTTCCCTCGTTAACCATCGGCTCAATCGCCAACGCCATCCCCTCTCGGAGGCGAGGATTCGGCATCCCAAGGCGAAAATAGTTGGGCACCTGGGGATCTTCGTGCAGGCGGCGGCCGATTCCATGGCCCGCGAAGTCGGTCACCACCGAAAAACCGGCCCGCTCGACCGTCTCCTGCACCGCACGCGCTATATCGCTGATACGATTGCCAGCGCGTGCCTGCGCGATTCCCGCATACAAGGAGTCGCGAGTCACCTTCAGCAACCTCGTCACCCGCTCCGGCACCGGGCCGACCGCGACCGTGCGGGCCGAGTCGCCGTAGAAGCCTTCGTACACGACGCCGAAATCGAGACCGACGATGTCCCCGGCTTTCAATTTGCGACTCGACGGGATGCCGTGGACGATCTCGTTGTTAATCGACACGCAAAGACACTTCGGATACACGACGTCGCCCGGCTTGTAGCCCTTGAAGGCCGGCTTCGCGCCTTTCTTATACGTCAGATCTTCCGCCAACTGGTCGAGCTCCTCGGTCGTGATTCCGGGACGCACCGCGGCCGCCAGCGCCTCGAGAATCTCGGCGACGATATGGCTCGCTTGACGCATCACGGCGATCTCCGCCGGGGTTTTAATAGTAATCATTTTTTTCAGTATTAAGGCCGCGCTCCGTTGTCGCGCGCGGATCGTACATCGGATATCGCGGTTCCATGCTGGGGAACCTCTCCTCTAACCCCTCTCCCTTCTGGAGAGGGGAACCGGACGCGATTGTTGTGCGCAAAGACCTTCATTTGGGCGGCGGTGCGACTCCGTTGACGACCGACAGGATTCGCTTTTCGACTTCATCGGTCGGGCCTACGCCGTCAACCTGCGCGAGCAGGCCTTGCTGTCCGTAATGGTCGAGTAGCGGACGCGTCGCTTCGGCAAAAACCTTCAGGCGTTCGCGCACGGTTTCCTCGGCGTCGTCCTCGCGCTGATAAAGTTCGCCGCCGCACTTGTCGCATACGCCGGGTTTCGCCGGCGGCTCGAACGCCAGGTGATACATCGCGTTGCATTTCGCGCAGGTGCGCCGTCCTGAAATCCGCTTCACGATCTCTTCGTCCGGCACGATAACCGCGACCGCCTTGTCGAGCTTGAGGCCCACCCGATCGAGTCCCTTGCCCAGCGCTTCGGCCTGCGACACATTGCGCGGGAAGCCGTCGAGGATGAAGCCTTTGCGGGCGTCTTTGTTTTTCAGCCGCTCGGCAATCAGCTTGAGCACCAACTCGTCGGGCACCAACTGCCCGCGATCCATGTAACTCGCAGCCTCGCGCCCGAGATCCGAATCCTCGCGCACCACCGCTCGCAACAAGTCGCCGCTGGAAACCTGTGGGATACCCCAGAGCGCGGCGAGCGCCCTCGCTTGCGTACCCTTGCCCGCACCTGGCGGACCCAGCAGCACCAGCCGCACCAGCTTAGGCGCCTCTCTTGGTCTTGACCCGTCCGCGGCGCATGAAGCCTTCATAGTTGCGGGTCAGCAGATGGGTTTCGATTTGCGCGACCGTGTCGAGCGCGACGCCGACGACGATCAGCAGCGCAGTGCCGCCGAAAAAGAACGGCACGTTGAAGCGCGCGATCAAAATAGTGGGCAGAACGCATACGGCGCTGACGTAAATCGCGCCGCCCAGCGTGATTCGCGACAGCACCCGATCGATATAGTCGGCTGTGAAACGGCCGGGCCTGATTCCCGGGATAAAGCCGCCGTACTTTTTCAGATTGTCGGCGACGTCGACCGGGTTGAAGGTCACCGACGTGTAGAAATAACAGAAGAAGAAAATCAGCGCGACGTAAACCAGGTCGTAGTAGAAGCCGCCCGGCGTCAAGTAGCTCGAATACGGCTTGAGGAACGGAACGAAAGTCGCCAGCGTCGCCGGGAAAACCAACAGCGCGGACGCGAAAATCGGCGGGATGACGCCCGAGGTGTTTATCTTGAGCGGTAGATGCGAGCTCTGACCGCCGTACACCCGGCGTCCAACCACGCGGCGCGCGTACTGAATCGGGATTCGCCGCTGCGCAGTCTCGATATACACGATGCCGGCGATAACTGCGGCGGCGATCGCGAGTATGAAGATGAGCAGGAAGATGCTCATCTCGCCCTCGCGAACGAATTGCGTGGTAGTGCCGATTGCGCTCGGCAGCCGCGCGACGATTCCCGCCATGATGATCAACGAGATGCCGTTGCCGATTCCGCGCTCGGTGATCTGCTCGCCGATCCACATCAGGAACATCGTGCCCGCGGTCACGGTGAGCACCGTCATCACGATGAATCCCGGGCCGGGATTGTAAACGATACTGCCGCCGCCGGGCGCCTGAATTTTTTCGAGCGAGAACGCGATCATCGTGCCCTGGAACAGCGCCAGCAGCACGGTGCCGTAGCGAGTGTATTGGGTAATCTTGCGCCGGCCCGCCTCGCCTTCCTTGTAAAGCTCGTCGAGATAGGGCGACGCGATTTTTAGCAGGTCGAGGACGATGGCGACCGAGATGTACGGCATGATGCCGAGCGCGAGGACCGAGAAGCGCTCGAGCGCGCCGCCGGAAAACAGATTGACCCATCCGAACAGCGTGCCGCTGGCGGCGTCGAAAAACGACGCGAGCGCCTGGCCGTCGATTCCAGGAGTCGGCACAGCGACGCCGATACGGTACACGGCCAGCATGCAGGCCGTGAAGACCAGTCGTCGGCGCAACTCCGGGATGCGCGAGGCGTTTGAAAACCCGTCGAGCATCTAGCTTGCTTCAGTGGTGGGCGTTACCAACTCCGCGACGCCGCCTGCGGCAGCGATTTTATCCAGCGCGCTTTTCGAGAACGCATCGGCGCGCACTTTAATCTTACTCTTCAAGTCGCCGTCACCTAAAACCTTGACTTTGCGACCGGCCGGAATCAGACCGCGCGCGGCCAGCGCGGCGGCGTCGATAGTGACGTCTTCGCTGAAATCGCCCAGCCGCGACAGATTCACAATCGCGTATTCGTCGCGACGCGCCTGGTTCTTCAGCGTGCGACGAAATCCCTGCTTGGGCAAGCGCCGCTGCAAAGGCATCTGACCGCCTTCGTAACTCGGCGGCGTGTTGCCGTGCGATCGCGCGCCGAGTCCCTTATGCCCGCGCCCGGCAGTCTTGCCGTGGCCCGATCCGATTCCGCGGCCGACCCGGCGTTTGCGATGAGTCGAGCCGGGCGACGGTTTTAGATCTTTCAAATCCATGATTGCGCGCTTAATCCTTGAGCTCGATCACCAGATGCTTGAGCCGCTTGACCATCCCTTCGACTGCGGCGCTGCGTTTGAGCTCGCGCACGCTGCCGACTTTGCCGAGGCCGAGGCCCTTCACAGTTTCACGCACGCGCCGATTGGTGCTGATCGGACTGCCGACCAGTTTGACGCGCATTTTATCGGACTTTGTATTCTCAGCCACGATACTCCTCGATCACGCGGCGGCTTCCGGCTGATTCGGAGTGCGGCCGCGCAGACGATTGATATCCTGCGTGCTGCGAAGTTCCGCGAGCGCTTCGAGCGTCGCTTTCACCAGGTTATGCGGATTCGACGAGCCCAGCCGCTTGGTCAGTATGTTGCGGATTCCCGCGAGCTCGACTACTGCGCGCACGCCGCCCGCCGCGATAACTCCAGTGCCCTCGGCCGCCGGCCGCAGCACCACGCGTCCTGCGCCGAAACGTCCGACCACTTCATGAGGGATCGTACCGTCCTGAATCGGCACGCGCACGAGACTTTTCTTGGCGCGATCGACGCCCTTGCGAATCGCCTCCGGCACTTCGTTGGCCTTGCCGAGACCGAATCCGACCAGACCGTTGTGATCGCCCGCGACTACCAGCGCGCTGAAGCTGAATCGCCGTCCGCCCTTGACGACCTTCGCGACGCGGTTGATATGCACGACCTTCTCTTTGATCTCGAGGCCCTGCGGATCGATTCGCTGGACCACCGTGCCTTCTCGTAGCGTTCGTTGCCTGCCTATCAAAATTTTAACCCCGCTTCGCGCGCCGCGTCGGCCAGCGCCTTGACCCGGCCGTGATACAGAAATCCGTTTCGATCGAACACAACGTTCGAGATGCCGCTCTGCAGGCATCGCTCGGCGATCGCCTTGCCGACCGCCTTCGCCGCCGCGAGATTGCGCTTGCTCTTGAGCTCGTCGCGCAGGCCTTCGCTCTCGGTGGACGCCGCCGCGAGCGTACGCCCGCTCTCATCCGAAATCACCTGGACGTATATATGATGCAGCGACCGGAACACCGACAGCCGCGGACGCTGATCGTTACCGACTGCCTTGCGCCGCACGCGTCCTTGTCGCAGCTTGCGTTTTTCCGATCGCTCTACAGCCATAGTTCTGACTTACCTTACGCCCAGCTCTTACGCCGAAGTCGATCCCGCCGCGGCCTTGCCCGCTTTGCGCCGAATCGTCTCGGTCGCGTATTTGATTCCCTTGCCCTTGTACGGCTCCGGCGGCCGCAACTCTCGTATCTGCGCCGCGACCGTCCCGAGCAGTTGCCGATCCGCACTTTCGAGCGTCACCGTCACCTGCTTCTCGACTTTCGCCGTGACGCCCGGCGGCAGTTGATACACAATCGGATGCGAGTAGCCGAGCGTCAGATTCACCTGCTGCCCCTTGGCTTCCGCGCGATAGCCGACGCCGTTAATTTCGAGCACGCGGCTGAAGCCTTTGCCCACGCCCTCGACCATGTTGGCGACCAGCTTGCGCATCAGCCCGTGAATTGCGCGCTCTTCGCTGGTATCGCCCGGCCGCTTCACCACGATTTCCGAATCCTTGATCTCGGCGGTGAAACCCTCATGAAGCTTTATCTCGAGCTTGCCCTTCGGCCCTTCGACTTTGAGCGTCGATCCCGACATCGACGCCTTGACGCTCTTGTCGAGATGAATCGGTAATTTTCCTACGCGCGACATTTTACTTACCAGACCCTGCAGAGAATTTCGCCGCCGACTTTCCGGCGACGCGCCTCGCGCCCGGTCATCACGCCGAGCGGCGTCGATACGATTTGCACGCCCATCGCGCCGCGCACCTTGCCGATCTCAGCCGCGCCCGCATAGCGCCGATTACTCGGCTTGCTGATGCGATCGATTCCTCGAATGACCGACTCGCGCGTCGGCGAGTAGCGCAGCTTGAGCGCGAGCAGTTTCTTGGGCGCTTCGCCGCCAACTTCGACGCCGCTCAAAAAGCCCTCGGCCATCAGCACCCGGCAAATCGCCTCGCGCAGCCGCGAATGCGGCAGCGTCAGTTCGTTGTACCGCGCGCGCATCGCGTTGCGGATTCGCGTGAGCAGTTCTGCAATCGGATCGGTCTGCGACATAATTCGTCTCTTCTACCAGCTCGCCTTGATAACGCCCGGCAATTTGCCGTCGAGTGCGTACTTGCGCAGGCACAGCCTGCACATCTTGAAACGCCGATAGTACGCGCGCGCGCGGCCGCATAGCGGGCAGCGGTTGTACTGGCGCACTTTGAATTTTTGTTTGCGAGTCGCTTTGACCCGCAGGCACGTTTTCGCCATCTGCTGTCCTTATGCTCCCTGCGCCGGCGGCGGAGTCGGCGGAGTTGCCGCAGCCGCGACCGCAGCCCGCGCCGCCGCATGCGCCTGCGCCGCTGCTGCCGCTTTGGCCGCGTCCGCTCCCGCTCGGCCGCACCGCGCATCGGCATCCCGAGCGCGCGCAGCAGAGTCAGCCCCTCGAAGTCGCTGCGCGCCGTAGTCGTAATCGAAATCGTCAAGCCCTTCACCTTCTCGACCTTGTCGAGATTGAGTTCGGGAAAAATCGTATGTTCCTTCAAGCCGAGCGAGTAGTTGCCACGCCCGTCGAAAGCCTTGTCGCTCACTCCGCGGAAGTCGCGCACGCGCGGCAGCGAGATATTAACCAGCCGATCGAAAAACTCCCACATCTTTTCGCGCCGCAGCGTGACCATCACGCCAATCGGCATCCCCTGGCGCAGCTTGAAATTCGATATGGCCTTGCGCGCGCGGGTCAGCACCGGCTTCTGCCCGGCTATTACCTTGAGCTCTTCGAGCGCCGAGTCCAGGATTTTCACATTGTCGCGCGCTTCCTGCAGCGCCATGTTAATCGTGATCTTCTGCAAGCCGCGGCACGCGCATCTTGTTGTCGATCTTAAGTTCCTTCATCAGCGCCGGCGCGATCTCATTCTCGAATCGCACGCGCAGCCGCGCCGGCAGCTTGGGCTCGGGAGGCAGCGGCGCCGCTGCCGAAGCTTTCGCTTCTTCGGCCGCCTGCTTCTGCTGCGCCTGCCGCGCTTTTCCTTCGCGCTTGGCCTTGGCCGCCGCGTCGGTCTTCGCGGTCTGCTCAGCCTTGGCCGCCTGCTCGGCTTTATCCGGCTTGTCTTTTTTATCGGCCATTAGTCGTTACCTATAACTTCGCCGCATCTATGGCAGACCCGGCTCTTCGAGCCGTCGTCGTTGGTCTTCACCCCAACCCGGACCGGGGCGTTGCAGCGATCGCAAAAAATCATCACGTTCGAGATGTGCAGCGGCGCTTCCTTCTCGACGATTCCGCCCGGGCTCTGCGCGCCGCGCGACTTGCTGTGCCGCTTGACGATGTTCAGCCGTTCGATCACGATCCGTCCAGCCTCGGGCAGCACCCGCATCACCTTGCCGGTCTTGCCGCGGTCGCGCCCGGTCACCACCATCACGGTGTCATTCTTCTTAATCTTATATTTGACTTTGATCGTCTGCTTCGCTTGCGCCATCACAGCACCTCCGGCGCGAGCGAGATTATTTTCAGAAACTTCTTCGCCCTCAATTCGCGCGCGACCGGTCCAAAGATACGCGTGCCGACCGGTTCGTGATCCTTGTCGAGCAGCACCGCCGAGTTGCCGTCGAATCGGATATAACTGCCGTCGTCGCGGCTGATTTCTTTCGCTGTGCGCACGATCACCGCGCGCGACACGTCGCCTTTTTTGACCTTGGCGTTGGGAATCGCTTCTTTCACTGCGACTACGATCACGTCTCCGACCGACGCATACCTGCGCTTGGATCCGCCGAGCACCTTGATGCACATGACCTTGCGGGCGCCCGAGTTATCGGCGACATCCAGAACTGTTTGCACCTGTACCATCTTCTCGCGCCCTTACCCCGCGGCCTTTTTGAGTACGCGGCTGACGCGCCAGCGTTTGTTCTTCGACAGCGGTCGCGACTCGGTAATCTGCACCCGGTCGCCCTCTTTGCATTCGCCGCGCTCGTCATGCGCCATGAACTTGGTGCTGCGGCGCTCGCGCTTGCCGTACAACTCGTGCTCGACCATCCGATCGACCTTCACCAGCACGGTCTTGGTCATCTTGGCGGAGACCACCGTCCCCTCGCGCCGTTTAATTCGCTGCCGCATTAACTTGCCTTCTTCTTGGTTACAGTCACGCCGCGCGACTTCTCGCCGAGCAGGGTCATGATCAATGCCAGCTCGCGCCGCGCGCGCCGATAGCCCGCGTGATTGTCGAGCTGATTGGTGCGCAGCTTCAGGCGCAGCCGGAAAATTTCCTCGCGCGCCTCGCGCTCCTTGACCTGCAAATCCGACGCGGTCATCTGCCTTAGTTCGTCAAGCTCCAAGGCCGCCCTCCTCGCGCTGGATCATAATTGTTTTGATCGGCAGCTTATGCGCCGCCAGCCGCATCGCTTCTTTCGCGGTCGCGTAATCGACCCCTTCCATCTCGAACAGAATCCGGCCCGGCCGCACGCACGCGACCCATCCTTCGGGCGAGCCCTTGCCCTTGCCCATACGGGTTTCAGCCGGCTTCTTGGTGAAGGGCTTGTCGGGGAACACGCGAATCCAGACGCGGCCGCCGCGCTTGATATGACGCGTGAGCGCGATACGGGCGGCTTCCAGCGCGCGCGTGTCGATTCGGCAAGTCTCGAGCGACTTGAGACCGTAGTCGCCGAACGCGAGCGTAAGTCCACGCGACTCGGCGCCGCGGACGCGGCCCTTCATCATCTTGCGCCATTTAACTTTTTTTGGTGCGAGCATCTTACTTGGTCAATTCGCCTGCACAGGCGTTCCTGCGCGTTTCGCGTCCGCATCTTTGCGCGTCAAAACTTCGCCGCGGAAAATCCAGACCTTCACCCCAATCTGTCCGTAGGTCGTGCGCGCTTCCGCAAACCCGTACGCGACATCGGCCCGCAGCGTCTGCAGCGGCACCCGGCCCTCGCGATACCATTCCTGGCGCGCGATTTCCGCACCGCCGAGACGGCCCGCGACGTGAACCTTCACGCCCTGCGCGCCCATTCGCATCGCACGCGTGACCGCTTCCTTCATCGCGCGGCGAAAGGCGACGCGGCGCTCGAGCTGCAGCGCGATATTCTCAGCCACCAGCTGCGGATCGAGATCGGGGCGGCGCACCTCGTGGATATTGATAAACGAGTCGCGTCCCTTCATCAGCTTCTGGATATCGAGCTTGAGCTTGTCGATTTCCGCGCCCTTCTTGCCAATCACGATTCCCGGACGCGCCGTATAAATATTTATCTTGGCCTTGTTGGCCATCCGCTCGATTTCGATTCGCGAGATACCGGCATGATAGAGCCGCTTCTTGATGAACTCACGCAGCTTCAAATCCTCGTGCAGCAGCTTCGCGTAGTCGTGACTCGCGTACCATCGTGAGTCCCAGCTCTCGATGATCCCGAGACGGAAACCGCGCGGATGTACTTTCTGTCCCATAATGGAGACCTCAGGACGCCCGCTCGTCCACGATTACCGTGAGATGGCTGGTGCGTTTATGGATCGGCGTCGCATGCATATGCGCGCGCGTCAGCGATCGCTTCCAGGTCGGCCCGGTGTCGGCGGTCGCGCGTTTTACGAACAATTTGTCCTCATCGACGTTCTGCTGATCGCGCGCATTGGCAATCGCGGCGAGCAGCGTCTTCGAGACGAAGCGCGCCGCCTTCTTGGGTGTGAACTCCAAAATCGACAGCGCCTGATCGACCTTCTTGCCGACTATCAGCTCGCACACAAGATGCAGCTTGCGCGGCGAAATTCTGATGAAGCGGGTTCGCGATACAGATTCCATGACTCTTACAACTTCCCCGCTTACGCCTTTGCTGCCGCGGGCGGAGCCGCAGGCGCCGACGGAATTGACGCAGCCTTCACTTCGCCCTTGCGATCGCCGGCATGGCCGTGAAAAGTCCTCGTCGGCGAGAATTCGCCGAGCTTGTGTCCGACCATGTTCTCGGTGCAATACACCGGGATGAACTTGTGCCCGTTGTGGACCGCGAACGTAAGCGCGATCATGTCAGGCGTTATCATCGATCGCCGCGACCAGGTCTTGATGATGCGCTTGTCGCCGGTCGCGGTTGCGGCGCCGACTTTCTTCAGCAGATGCCCGTCCACGAACGGACCTTTTTTCAGTGACCTTGCCATAACCTTCTAGTGCTTCCCTTTCGGGCGCCGGCTGACGATCAGATTGTCCGACGGCTGCTTCTTGCGCGTCTTGTATCCCTTGGCCGGCGTGCCCCACGGCGACTGGGGATGGTTTCCTTTCGACTTGCCCTCGCCACCGCCGTGCGGATGGTCAACCGGGTTCATCGCGACTCCACGCACATGACCGCGCTTGCCGAGCCATCGCGATCGCCCGGCCTTGCCGATCGAAATATTTTCATGGTCGAGATTGCCGACCTGGCCGATAGTGGCGCGGCAATCCGCCTGCACCATCCGCTGCTCGCCCGAGGGCAGCTTGAGCAGCGCCATCTTGCCCTCTTTGGCCATCAACTGCGCCTGCACTCCCGCACCGCGTGCGAGCTTGGCGCCGGCGCCCGGCTTCAATTCGATCGCATGGACGACGGTGCCGAGTGGGATGTTCTTGAGCATCAGCGCGTTGCCCGGCTTGATGTCTGCGCTCTCGCCCGACTCGACCTTCGCGCCAACCTTGAGCCCGTCAGGCGCCAGGATGTAAGTCTTCACGCCGTCGGCATAATGCAGCAGCGCAATATTCGCAGAGCGATTCGGATCGTATTCGAGCGCCGCGACGACGGCTGGAATCCCGTCGCGATTGCGCTTGAAATCGATCAGCCGCAGACGCCGCTTATGCCCGCCGCCACGATGCCGCGACGTCATCCGTCCGCGATTGTTGCGTCCGCCCGTGCGCTTGACCGGAACCAGCAAACTCTTCTCGGGCTCCTTCTTGGTGAGCTCCGAAAAGTCCGCAATCTGCATGAAGCGCTGCCCAGGCGTCCGCGGATTAAGTTGTATGACAGCCATCGTTCTACAGCCCTTCGAAGAACTCGATCTTGTCGCCTTCTTTAAGCGTTACGTAAGCCTTTTTCCAATCCATCTGGCGGCCCTTGCTGACGCCCTTTTTCCGTTCCTTACCCATGAAGTTCGAAGTGCGAACCTTGATCACGGTGACCTTGAACAGATGCTCGACCGCCTCGCGAATCTTGTCCTTGCTCGCGCCCGGACGCACCCGGAACAGCACCTGGCCGGCCTTTTCGCTCGCCATGGTGCCTTTCTCGGTGATGATCGGCGCGAGTATCAGGCTCTCGGGACTACTCATCGTTCTTCTCCGCAAACCGCGCTTCAATCGCCTTGGCGGTCTGACTGGTCATCACGAGTTCCCGGTAATTGAGCACGTCGTAAACGTTGAGGCCCTCGAGCGCGAGCACTTTATGCGCCGCGAGATTTCGCGCCGCCAGCAGAAACTTTGCGTCCGCCTCGCCGGTCACGATCAGCGCGTGCTCGACTCCGAGTTTGACCAGCGCCGCCTTTGCCGCCTTGGTCTTGGGCTCCGAAAGATCGAGCGACTCGACGATAAACAGCTTGCCGTTCTTCGCCCGATCGGAAATCGCAAGGCATAGCGCCGCGCGCCACGCCTTTTTCGGCATCTTGTACGAATAGTCACGCGGCTGCGGCCCGAAGATCGTTCCGCCATGCCGCCAGATTGGCGAGCGCGTCGATCCTGCGCGCGCGCGTCCGGTGCCCTTCTGCCGCCACGGCTTGCGCCCGCCACCCGAGATGAGTCCCTTGGTCTTGGTCGATGCGGTCCCGGAGCGTCGATTCGCCAGCTGCATCCGAACTGCTTCATGCAGCAGCGACACGTCGCCGTCGCGGCCGAAAACGTTGCCCGCGACTTCGAGCTCGCCCACTTTCTCGTGCGCCGCCGAATACAACGGCAGCTTCACCGGCGATGCCGCCTGCTTTTCTTTTTTTACACTGCGCTCAGGCACTGGCCGTCACCTTCACGTTGGAGCGCTTGCGCGGCCGAGCCGCATGATGAACCGCGAGAATCGCGCCGTCGGGTCCAGGCACCGCGCCCGAAACCACGACTGCATTGTCGTCGGCAATTATCTCGAGCACTTCGAGATTGAGAATCGTCGCGGTCGCATTGCCCATCTGCCCCGCCATCCGCATGCCCTTGCGCACGCGGCCGGGATACGAGCGGTTGCCGATCAATCCGCCATGCCGGAAATATTCGTGGGTGCCGTGCGACCCGGGAAATCCCGAAAAATGATGCCGCTTGATAACTCCGGCGTAGCCGTGACCCTTCGAGATTCCCGTCACGTCAACCTGGTCGCCAACTTTGAAGACGTCGCCAGCTGCGATCGGCTGTCCGAGCGTCAACTCGGTTTCGCCGCGGCGCTCGAACTCGCCCGACTTGACCCCGGCCGCGATATTGGCCTTGGCAAAATGCCCGCGCACTGCGCCGGTCACGCGGGTGAGCTTGCGCTTGCCGAACGTCACCTGCACGGCGTCGTAGCCGTCAGTCGCCGCAGTCTTTACCTGCGACACAGTGCATGGCCCGAGCGTCAACACCGTGGCCGCGCGCACGCGGCCGCTGGGGTCGGTCACCTGGGTCATCCCGATTTTCTTTCCAATCAATCCGGTCAGCATCGGCCCTACTCGAGCTTTATTTCGACGTCGACGCCCGCAGCCAGGTCGAGCTTGCCCAGCGCGTCGATGGTCTGCTGGGTCGGCTCGAGGACGTCGAGCAAACGTTTATGCGTTCGTATCTCAAAATGCTCGCGCGATTTCTTATCGACGTGCGGCGAGCGGTTAACCGTGAATCGCTCTATACGTGTCGGCAGCGGAATCGGACCGGCCACCCGGCCGCCAGTGCGCCGGATAGTGTCCACGATTTCGCGAACCGACTGATCGAGCAGGCGGTAGTCGTACGCCTTCAGGCGTATGCGTATCTTTTCGTTCATCTAGAAAATACCGCGCCCGATTCGTTCAGCGCTCCGCTCCCATCTCCACTCGATTACGACGATTCTCAGTTCGTTCAGTCAGTTACTTCAAAATTTTCGAAACGACACCGGCGCCGACGGTCTTGCCGCCCTCGCGGATGGTGAAGCGCAGCCCTTCGTCCATCGCAACCGGCGTGATCAGCTCGCCAAGGATCTTGATGTTGTCGCCGGGCATCACCATCTCGGTGCCCTCGGGCAGCGTGAGCACCCCGGTCACGTCGGTGGTGCGGAAATAGAACTGCGGGCGATAGCCGGAGAAAAACGGCGTGTGCCGGCCTCCTTCGTCCTTGGTCAGGATGTAGCCCGACGCCTCGAAGCTGGTATGCGGCGTGATCGATCCGGGCTTGGCGAGCACCTGTCCGCGCTCGACGTCTTCGCGCTTGAGACCGCGGAGCAGCACGCCAATATTGTCGCCGGCCTGACCCTCGTCGAGCAGCTTGCGGAACATCTCGACGCCGGTGACCGTGGTCTTGCTGGTATCCTTGAAGCCGACGATTTCGACTTCCTCGCCAACCTTCACCTTGCCCTTCTCGACGCGTCCAGTAACGACGGTGCCGCGGCCGGAAATCGAGAACACGTCTTCGACCGGCATCAGGAACGGCTTTTCGGTCTCGCGCGCAGGCTGCGGGATGTAGCTGTCAACCGCGTTCATCAAATCGAGGATCGGCTTGCAGTTGGGGCAGTCGTCCTTGCCGCATCCGCAGTTGAGCGCGTTGAGCGCGCTGCCGCGAATGACGGGGACTTCGTCGCCCTTGTAGTTGTACTTGGTCAGCAGGTCGCGCACTTCGAGCTCGACCAGGTCGAGCAGCTCGGGGTCGTCAACCATGTCGACCTTGTTCATGAACACGACGATCGACGGCACGCCGGACTGATACGCGAGCAGGATATGTTCGCGCGTCTGCGGCATCGGGCCGTCGTTGGCGCCGACCACCAGGATTGCGCCGTCCATCTGGGCGGCGCCGGTGATCATGTTCTTGATATAGTCGGCGTGTCCCGGGCAATCGACGTGCGCATAGTGGCGCTTGGTCGTTTCGTACTCGACGTGCGCGATGGAAATCGTGATGCCGCGCTCTTTCTCTTCGGGCGCCTTATCGATCTGGTCGAAGGCCGTAAAAGTGGCGAGTTTCTTTGACGCGAGGACCTTGGTAATCGCGGCGGTTAAAGTTGTTTTGCCGTGATCGATATGTCCAATCGTGCCGACATTCGCGTGCGGCTTGGTGCGTTCAAATTTAGCTTTGCCCACTGAAGTAACCTCCGATTAAGCGCTTGCGCACGAGTTGCTATGCGCGCTTCTTTTCCTTGCCGTCGCCATTTTGGGCGGTCAACTCATCCAGGATATTTTTCGGCACGGGTTCATACGCGCCGAACTGCATTGTGTAAGTCGCGCGGCCCTGCGTCATCGAACGCAGCCGCGTCGCGTAACCAAACATCATCGCAAGCGGGACGCGGGCCTCGATGACCTGCGCGCCGGCGCGATTTTCCATGTCGAGAATCTTGCCGCGGCGCCCGCTGAGATCGCCGATCACTTCGCCCATGAACTCCTGCGGGGTGACCGCTTCGACCTCCATCACGGGCTCGAGCAGAATCGGCTCGGCCTTCTCGCACGCTTCCTTGAACGCCATCGAGCCCGCGATTTTGAACGCGAGTTCCGACGAGTCCACGTCATGTTCCTTGCCGTCGATCACGATGGCCTTGACGTCAACCATCGGGTAGCCGGCGACGACGCCGTTTTCCATCGCTTCTTTCACCCCGGCTTCAATCGCCGGAATAAAGTTGCGCGAAATCGAGCCGCCCTTGGTGCCGTCCTCGAATTCGAAACCGCCGCCCTTGGGGAGCGGCTCGATGCGGAGCTCGACCACGGCGAATTGTCCGTGACCGCCGCTCTGACGCACCAACCGGCCCTCGGCCTCCGACACGCGCTTGATCGTTTCGCGATAGGCGACCTGCGGCTTGCCGATATTGGCGTCAACTTTGAACTCGCGCAGCATCCGATCGACGATGATCTCGAGATGAAGCTCGCCCATCCCGGCGATCAGTGTCTGCGACGTCTCCTTGTTAACGCTGACGCGGAACGACGGGTCTTCCTTGGCGAGCTTCTGCAGCGCCTCGCCGAGCTTCTCCTGATCGGCCTTGGTCTTGGGCTCGATCGCGATCTGGATGACCGGCTCGGGAAACTCGATCGACTCGAGCACAATCGGCGCCGCCGGATCGCATAGCGTGTCGCCAGTCGTCGTGTCGCGCAGGCCTACCGCGCAGATGTCGCCGGCGTAAACCTCGGTGATGTCCTCGCGCTTGTTCGCGTGCATCTTGAGCATCCGGCCGATTCGTTCGCGCTTGCCGCGCGTCGAATTGAGCAGCGACGATCCGCTTTCGAGCTTGCCCGAGTAAACCCGGATGAAGGTGAGCGTGCCCATGTGCTGGTCGTTCATTATTTTGAACGCGAGCGCTGAGAACGGTGCGTCATCACGCGGCCATCGCTCTTCAATCTTGTCGCCGACCTTGCCGACCACGGGCGGAAGATCGAGCGGCGACGGCAGGTAATCGACCACCGCGTCGAGCATCGGCTGCACGCCCTTGTTGCGGAACGCGGAGCCGATGATCACGGGCGTCACCGCCATCTTGAGCGTGGCGACGCGGATCGCAGCGCGAATCGCGGCGGGATCAGGATGCTTACCCTCGAGGTACATCTCCATGATCTTCTCGTCGTGATCGGCGAGCGTCTCGATCATCTTGTCGCGATAGCCGGCGGCCTGCTCTTTCAACTCGGCCGGGATTTCGGTGACGCGATACTCGGCGCCGAGACGATCCTCGTCCCAGATGAGAGCCTTCTGATCGATCAGATCGACCAGCCCGGTGAATTTTTCTTCGGCGCCAATCGGCAGATGCAGCAGCAGCGGCGTGGCCTTGAGCTTGTCGCGCATTTCCTGCACGACGCGCTCGAATTCGGCGCCGACGCGATCCATCTTGTTGATAAAGGCGACGCGCGGCACGCGATACTTGTCGGCCTGGCGCCACACGGTCTCGGACTGCGGCTCGACGCCGCCGACCGCGCAGAACACTGCGACCGCGCCGTCGAGGACTCGGAACGAGCGCTCGACTTCGATCGTGAAATCGACGTGTCCCGGCGTATCGATAATATTGATGCGGTTGTCGCGCCAGAAACACGTGGTCGCCGCCGACGTGATCGTGATTCCGCGCTCCTGCTCTTGCACCATCCAGTCCATCGTCGCGGTGCCTTCGTGCACCTCGCCAATTTTGTAATTGATGCCGGTGTAGAAGAGCACGCGCTCAGTTGTGGTGGTCTTGCCGGCATCGATGTGCGCCATGATGCCGATATTGCGCACCCGTTCTATTGGTGTCTGACGAGCCATCTAAAAAAACTCGGTATTACCAGCGGTAGTGGGCGAACGCCTTGTTGGCATCCGCCATTCGATGTGTGTCTTCGCGCTTTTTGACCGCGCCGCCACGATTGGCGGCCGCGTCGAGGATTTCGGCCGCAAGCCGTTCTTCCATCGACTTTTCGCCGCGCCCGCGCGCCGCGGTGACCAGCCATCGCATCGCGAGCGAGTTGCGCCGCGCCGGACGCACTTCACTTGGGACTTGATAGTTGGCGCCGCCGACCCGCCGCGAGCGAACCTCGACTGCGGGGCGGACGTTGTCGAGCGCGCGCTTGAATACGACCAGGCCGTCTTCCTTCGAGCGATCGGCGGCGAGATCGAGCGCGTGATAGAAAATCTGCTCGGCCAGCGACTTCTTGCCGCGTTCCATCACGATGTTCATGAACTTCGCGACGGTACGGTCGTGATACTTGGGGTCCGCTGGAATTTCGCGGACGCGAATTTGTCCTTTGCGCGACATATAACTCTACTTATTGTTTCACTTGGGTTTCTTCGACCCGTATTTCGAGCGGCCCTTGCGCCGCTCCTGCACGCCGATCGAATCCAGCGTCCCGCGGATGACGTGATAGCGGACGCCCGGCAGGTCGCGCACGCGACCGCCGCGAATCAGCACCACCGAATGCTCCTGCAGGTTGTGCCCGACGCCCGGGATGTAGGTATTCACCTCGATCCCGTTAGACAGCCGCACGCGCGCGACCTTGCGCAGCGCCGAGTTGGGCTTCTTGGGCGTCGTCGTTTTCACCTGCGTGCATACGCCGCGCTTCTGCGGCGAACCTTCGAGCGCACGCGCCTTGGTCTTGAAGGTCTTCTTCACGCGCGCCCGTCGGATCAATTGATTTATCGTCGGCACTTAAGTCTTCTCAATCTAACCACTCTGATTCGTGTCCGCTCGCGAGGCGCACCGGTTCCGCGCTCGCCCATTCTCAAAGACCGCTCGGCGCCGGCGTCATGCCCGGCCCGGTTTTTCGCCGGATTGCCCCCGTTGGGGCGCGGTGTTCAAACAAACCCCCCAAGGACAACTTATGCCCTTGGGGGAAACATCATTATGTACGGGACCCAGCCCGCCGTGTCGATCTCCGCCGGGTGCTGCGACCGCCGCGAGCTCCGGTTTTTCCACATCTTCTTCGGGCGCGGCGCCTTCGACCTTCACCACCATCGCGTTGTACGAGTTCATCCCGGTGCCGGCCGGAATCAGGCGTCCCATGATCACGTTCTCTTTCAATCCAACCAGCCGATCGACCTTGCCGTTGATAGCAGACTCAGTCAGCACGCGCGTGGTTTCCTGGAACGACGCCGCCGAGATGAAACTCTCGGTAGACAAAGACGCCTTGGTGATACCGAGCAGCAGCGGCTCCGCAATGGCCGGCTCTCCGCCGCGCGTCAGCACGCGTCCGTTCTCCTCGTCGAAGCGCCACTTCTCGACCTGGTCGCCGACCAGGAACGGCGTGTCGCCGACTTCCTTGATCCGCACGCGCCGCAGCATCTGGCGCACGATCACTTCGATATGCTTGTCGTTGATGCGCACGCCCTGCAGCCGGTAGATTTCCTGGATTTCGTCGACCAGGTATTTCGCCAGCGCCTTCTCGCCCAGGATGGTCAGAATGTCGTGCGGATTGGACGAGCCTTCCATCAACGGCTCGCCCGCTTTGACGATATCGCCTTCGTGCACGGCGATATGCTTGCCCTTGGGAATCAGGTACTCGCGCTTCTCGCCGATTTCAGGCGTGACTTCGACCTTGCGCTTGCCCTTGGTGTCCTTGCCGAAGGAAACCTGTCCGTCGATTTCCGAGATGACCGCGAACTCCTTTGGCTTGCGCGCTTCGAACAGCTCCGCGACGCGCGGCAGACCGCCGGTGATGTCCTTGGTCTTGGTGGTCTCGCGCGGAATTTTCGCGATGACGTCGCCGGGCTCGACCGCCGTGCCTTCGGGCACGTTGATATACGCGCCGACCGGCAGGAAGTAGCGCGCGACGTTGTTCGAGCTCGGCAGCTTCGCAGTCTTACCGGACGCATCTTTGATCGAGATACGCGGGCGCAGATCGAGATCCTTGAACTCGACGATAACGTTGGAGCGCGCGCCGGTTCGTTCATCGACCCGCTCCTCCATCGTCTTGCCTTCGATAATATCGCCGTACTTAACGGTGCCGCCGACTTCGGTGATGATCGGCGTCGTGTACGGATCCCATTCCGCGATCTGCTCGCCGGGCTTGACCTTGTCGCCCTCGGCCTTGCGCAGCTTGGCGCCATACACCAGCGGATAACGCTCGCGTTCGCGCTCGCGCACGCGGCCGCCTTCGTCGGTGACCTGCGCTGCGATTACAACCTCGCCGTGCCGCGTCATTACGACCAGGTTGCCGTCGCGGCTTTTCACAGTGTTGACGCCATGCAGACGCATCACGCCTTCGTTGCGGACTTCCAATGTGGTCTGCTCGGCGCGCCGGCTGGCGGTACCGCCGATATGGAAGGTACGCATCGTGAGCTGCGTGCCGGGCTCGCCAATCGATTGCGCGGCAATGATTCCAATCGATTCGCCGAGGTTGACGAGATGGCCACGGCCGAGGTCGCGTCCGTAGCATTTCACGCAGACACCTTGTCGCGACTGACAGGTGAGAACCGAGCGAATCTTGATTCGCTCGACGCCGGCGTCTTCGATTCGCTTGACCTTGTCCTCGTCGATCATGTCGTTGGCCTTCACCAGCACTTCACTGGTGAATGCGTCGCGGATGTCTTCGAGCGCGACGCGGCCGAGCACGCGATCGCCGAGGCCTTCGATAATCTCGCCGCCTTCGACCAGCGGCGTCATCTCGATTCCGTCGAGCGTGCCGCAATCGTCCTCGCTGATGATCGAATCCTGCGCCACGTCAACCAGCCGGCGAGTCAGGTAGCCTGAGTTCGCCGTCTTGAGCGCGGTGTCGGCGAGGCCCTTGCGCGCGCCGTGGGTCGAGATGAAGTACTGCAACACCGTGAGACCCTCGCGGAAGTTCGCGGTGATCGGAGTCTCGATAATCTCACCCGACGGCTTCGCCATCAGGCCGCGCAATCCCGCGAGCTGGCGAATCTGCTGCTCACTACCGCGCGCTCCCGAGTCGGCCATGATGAAGATCGGATTGAAGGAAGGCCCGGTGACAGTCTCGCCCTTGTCGTTCTTGCCGAAGACCTGGGTCGACAGACCTTTGATAACCGCGCTGCCGATCTGGTCCTGAACCTCGGCCCAGATATCGACCACCTTGTTGTAGCGCTCGCCGTCGGTGATGACGCCGTTGTTGTACTGCTGCTGAATCTCGCTGACCTGCTTCTGCGCGCCTTCGAGCAGATGCGCTTTTTGCGGCGGAATGGTCATGTCCTTAATTGAGATTGAGATTCCGGCCTTGGTCGCGAATTCGAAGCCGATATCTTTCAGCCGATCGGCGAAGATAACCGTGGCCTTGTCGCCGGCGCGCCGATAGACGATGTCGATAAGATTGCCGAGCTCCTTTTTCTTCATCGTCTTGTTGAGCTCGGTGAAGGGAATCTCAGGCGGTACGATCTCGTAAAGCAACACGCGGCCGACCGTGGTGGTTACGCGCTCGTATCGAGGCATCGCAGCGGCTGCTGCGGCCGCGGCGGCGGCGCGCTCCTTCTTGGTGCGCGGCTTGCCGTTGGCCTCAGGCTCAGCCGGCGCGATTCCCGTCGCGAGTATCGGCGACATCCGCACCGTGATTTTCGCGTGCAGATCGATTTCTTCGTGATCGTACGCGATTCGCACTTCCTCGACGTTGGCGAAGTTCTTGCCCTCGCCACGCGCCAGCGGCTTCTCGCGCGTCATGTAGTAAAGGCCCAGCACCATGTCCTGGGTCGGCACGATTACCGGCTTGCCAGACGCCGGAGACAGGATGTTGTTGGTGCTCATCATGAGAGCACGCGACTCGACCTGCGCTTCAATCGAAAGCGGCACGTGGACCGCCATCTGATCGCCGTCGAAGTCCGCGTTGTACGCGACGCATACCAGCGGATGAAGCTGAATCGCCTTGCCTTCAATTAACACCGGCTCGAACGCCTGGATGCCGAGTCGATGCAGGGTGGGCGCGCGATTGAGGAGCACCGGATGCTCGCGGATAACCTCGTCGAGGATATCCCAAACGTCCTTGCCCTCTTTCTCGACCATCTTTTTCGCGCTCTTGATAGTCGTGACGTAACCCTTTTCTTCGAGCTTGTTGTAGATGAACGGCTTGAACAGCTCGAGCGCCATCTTCTTGGGCAGACCGCACTGATGAAGTCGCAGCTCGGGGCCGACCACGATGACCGAGCGGCCCGAGTAATCGACGCGCTTGCCGAGCAAGTTCTGCCGGAAGCGTCCCGACTTGCCCTTGAGCATGTCGGACAGCGACTTCAGCGGACGCTTGGACGGCCCGGTGATCGCGCGGCCGCGGCGGCCGTTGTCGAAGAGCGCATCGACGGCTTCCTGCAGCATCCGCTTTTCGTTGCGAATAATGATGTCGGGGGCGTTGAGCTCGATCAGCCGCTTCAAACGGTTGTTGCGGTTGATCACGCGCCGGTACAAATCGTTCAGGTCCGAAGTGGCGAAACGCCCGCCGTCCAGCGGTACCAGGGGACGCAGATCAGGCGGAATCACCGGCAGAATCGTGAGGATCATCCACTCAGGCTTGTTGCCCGAATCGCGGAACGCGTTGACGACCTTGAGACGCTTCGCAACTTTCTTGCGCCGCGCCTCGCTCGCCGTCGCCTTCATCTCGGCGCGCAATTCTTCGGCGAGTTTGTCGAGCGTGAGCTGTCCGAGCAGCGAGCGAACGGCCTCGGCGCCCATCTCGGCCTTGAAGCCCTCGCCGTATTGCTCGCGCGCTTCGCGATACTTGCGCTCGGTGAGCAGTTCTTTGTACTGCAGCGGCGTCTCACCTGCATCGGTGACGATGTAGCACTCGAAGTAAAGAACCTTCTCGAGTTCCTTTAGCGTCATGTCGAGCAGCGTGCCGATTCGCGACGGCAGCGATCGCAAAAACCAGATGTGCGCGACCGGAGCGGCAAGGTCGATATGACCCATCCGCTCGCGCCGCACTTTCGACTGGATTACTTCGACGCCGCACTTCTCGCAGACCACGCCGCGATGCCGCATGCGCTTGTACTTGCCGCAGTTGCATTCGTAGTCCTTGGTCGGCCCGAAAATCTTGGCGCAGAACAGCCCGTCACGCTCCGGCTTGAAGGTCCGGTAGTTGATCGTTTCAGGCTTCTTGACCTCGCCGTGCGACCACGAGCGGATCATTTCCGGCGACGCGATCGAAATGCGGATCGCGTTGAACGCCAGTGGATTCTTGGGCTTTTCAAAAATGCCGAAGAGATCTTCCATCTCGATATAACTCCCTGGCCCTTAAGCCCTTTGCGGCTGCTCGAGCAGCTCCATATTCAGGCAGAGCGATTGGAGCTCCTTGACCATAACGTTGAACGACTCCGGCAGTCCGGGCTCGAGTGTATTCTCGCCCTTGACGATCGCTTCATACATCCGCGTTCGTCCCGCCACGTCGTCGGATTTAACCGTGAGCATCTCCTGCAATGTGTACGCCGCGCCGTATGCCTCGAGCGCCCACACTTCCATCTCGCCGAGCCGCTGTCCGCCGAATTGCGCCTTGCCGCCGAGCGGCTGCTGCGTAACCAGGCTGTAGGGACCAGTCGACCGCGCGTGAATCTTGTCTTCGACCAGGTGATGCAGCTTCATCATATACATCACGCCGACGGTCACCGGCTGCTCGAACGGCAACCCGGTGCGTCCGTCATGCAGCTGCGCCTGTCCGGTCTCGGGCAGGTCGGCGCGCTTCAACAGCTGGAAGATTTCCTCTTCGCGCGCGCCGTCGAATACCGGCGACGCGACATGCACACCAGCGAGCGCCTTGGCCGCGAGCTTGTAGATGTCAGGCTCGGCCAGCTCGTCGATAAACTCGTGGCTCTCTTTCTCGGGATAGATTTCCTTGAGCCGCTTTTTCAACTGCGCGGCGCTGACCCCGTTCTTGAGGTCCTCTTCGATTTTGTGCCCGAGCTCGCGCGCGGCCCATCCGAGATGAGTCTCGAGAATTTGGCCGACGTTCATGCGTGACGGCACGCCGAGCGGATTCAGCACGATATCGACCGGGGTGCCGTCGGCGAGGCATGGCATGTCTTCCTCGGGCAGGATTCGCGAGAGGACGCCCTTGTTGCCGTGGCGTCCCGCCATCTTGTCGCCGACCTGGAGGCGCCGCTTAATCGCGACGAACACCTTGATCATCTTGATCACGCCCGGCGCGAGCTCGTCACCCGCCTTCAGGCGTTCGAGCTTGGCGCCGTAATGATTCTGCACGACCTCGACGTTCGCATTCATCGCCGCGATAGCCTGCTCGGCTTCTTCCTGTGACGATTCGTTCTCGACCCGGACCTGGCCCCACAGCGTCGGCGGCAGTTCTTCGAGCTCCTCGGCGCTGATCGGGTCGCCCTTCTTGAGCAGCTCCTTGCGATCGTCGGACATCACGCGTCCCGCGAGCTTCTTGCCCGCCAGCGACTTCTTCAGCTTGCGCAGAGTTTCCTGCCGGATGATTCGGACTTCTTCGGCTTCGTCATTCTTGAGACGCTCAGCCTCGAGCACTTCGATTTCCTGCGTGCGTTCGTCTTTCGAAACGCCGCGACGCGAGAACACGCGCCCGTCGATCACGGTGCCTTCGACGCCCGGCGGCACGCGCAGGCTGGTGTCGCGCACCTCGCCGGCCTTTTCGCCGAAAATCGCGCGCAACAGTTTCTCTTCGGGAGAGAGCTGCGTCTCGCCTTTCGGAGTGATCTTGCCGACCAGGATGTCCTGCGGCCGCACTTCGGCGCCGATTCTGATGATACCGCTGGCGTCGAGGTCCTTCAGAGCTTCCTCGCCGACGTTGGGAATGTCGCGGGTGATTTCCTCGGGTCCGAGCTTGGTGTCGCGCGCGATACATTCGAACTCTTCGATATGCACCGACGTGAACAGGTCTTCCTTGACCACCCGCTCGGAAATCAGGATCGAATCCTCGAAGTTGTAGCCGCCCCACGGCATGAACGCGACCAGCACGTTGCGGCCGAGCGCCAGCTCACCCATGTCAGTCGACGGTCCGTCCGCCAGCACGTCGCCACTCTTGACCCGCTCGCCTTTGACGACGATCGGGCGCTGGTTGATACAGGTATTTTGATTCGAGCGCTGATACTTGATCAGGTTGTAGATATCGACCCCGGCGTCGCGCAGGTCTTTGGTCTGCTTGTCGGCGCGGACCACGATTCGCTCCGCATCGACGCTCTCGACGATTCCGTCGCGCTTACCGACCACGGTCACGCCCGAGTCGCGGCCTACGGTTCCTTCGAGGCCGGTGCCGACCAGCGGCGCGTCCGGCTTCAGCAGCGGAACCGCCTGGCGCTGCATGTTCGATCCCATCAGCGCGCGGTTGGCGTCGTCGTTCTCGAGGAACGGAATCAAGGAGGCAGCGACGGAGACGAGCTGGTTGGGCGATACGTCCATGTACTGGACGTCCTCGGCGCGAACCATGGTGGATTCCCCGCCGATGCGCGCCGACACGATCTCGTCGGTGAAGCGGCCGTGCGCGTCGAGCTTGGCGTTGGCCTGCGCGATAACTTTGTCCTCTTCGTCGAGCGCCGACAGGTAGAGGATTCGCTCGGTGACGCGATTGTTTTCGACTTCTCGATACGGGGTCTCGATAAAGCCGTACTCGTTGACGCGCGCGTAGGTTGAGAGCGCCGCGATAAGACCAATATTCGGACCCTCAGGCGTTTCAATCGGGCATACGCGGCCATAGTGAGTCGGATGAACGTCGCGGACTTCGAATCCGGCGCGCTCGCGAGTCAGACCGCCCGGTCCAAGTGCCGAAAGCCGGCGCTTGTGCGCGATTTCGCTGAGCGGATTGGTCTGATCCATGAACTGCGACAGCTGCGAGGACCCGAAGAACTCCTTGATGACGGCGGAGGCCGGTTTGTAGTTCACCAGCTCCTGCGGCATCAGGGTTTCGATGTCCTGCAGGCTCATCCGCTCCTTGATCGCGCGTTCCATGCGCACCAGGCCGATACGGAACTGGTTTTCGACCAGCTCGCCGACTGCGCGCACGCGCCGATTCCCAAGATGGTCGATATCGTCGACCTGGCCGTTGCCGTTCTTAAGCTCCATCAGGTAGCGGACGACCTCGAGGATATCCTCGCGGCGCAGCGTCCCCTGCTCGAGCGGCACGTCAATCTTGAGCTTGTGATTCAGCTTCAGCCGCCCGACCTTGGACAGGTCGTAGCGCTCGGCGTTGAAGAACAGGTTGTTGAAGAACGTGGTCGCCGTTTCCTGCGTCGGCGGATCGCCGGGACGGAGGCGCCGGTAAATCTCGATAACCGCTTCTTCGGGCGTGCCGAGCTTGTCCTGCGCGAGCGTCAGGCGCAGCGGACCGCCGCCGGGCGCGTCCTCGGTGTAGAGCACTTCGATTTTCTTGACGCCGTGAGCTTTGAGCTTTTCGAGCGTGTCCTCGGTGATTTCCTCGTTGGTGCCAATCAGCACCTCGCCGGTAGTGGAATCGACGATGTCATGCGCCGAGACGCGGCCGACAATCTCGTCGAGCGCAATCGGCACTTCGCTGATCTTCGCCTGTTCCATCGCGCGCACGATCGCTTTGTTGAACTTGCGGCCTTCGCGCGCGATAACCTCGCCCGACTTGGGATCCTTGACGTCTCGGCCGACGCGGGAACCCATCAGATGGTCGGGCACAAACTGCTTGGTGTACTGCTTGGGATCGAGATTGACGACGTCTTTCTTGTAGTAGTAGTTGAGCAGGTCTTCGGTGGTCATCCCGAGCGCGCGCAGCAACACCGTCGCCGGAAACTTTCGCCGCCGATCGATACGGACGTAAAGCACGTCGCGCGGATCGAACTCGAAATCGATCCAGCTCCCGCGGTACGGAATGATTCGCGCCGAGTACAGCAATTTTCCAGTGGAATGCGTGCGGCCCTTGTCGTGCTCGAAAAATACTCCGGGCGAACGATGCAACTGCGACACGATCACGCGCTCGGTGCCGTTCACCATGAAGGTGCCGTTACCGGTCATCAGCGGGATCTCGCCGAAATAGACTTCCTGCTCCTTGACGTTCTTGATAGAGCGGCGTCCGTTCTCGACGTCCCAGATGACCAGCTGAATCTTGACCTTCAGCGGCGCGGCGTAGGTCATGCCGCGCTGATGGCATTCCTCGACGTCGTATTTCGGCGTGCCGAGCTCGTAGGAGACGAACTCGAGCGACGCGGTCTCGTTGAAATCCTTGATCGGAAAGACCGACTTGAAGACCGCCTGCAGACCTACGTCGGCGCGGTCCTCGGTCGAGACTCCGACCTGCAGAAAATCGTCATACGAGCGCTTCTGAATCTCGATCAGATTCGGAATCTCGATGATCTTTTTGATCTTGCCGAACGATCGGCGTATACGAAGATTGCTGGTTACGTGAACCTGAGCCATTAGCTACCTCACCGTGCGTGCGCCACATACTTCGGCGCGCCGTGAAGGCCGAAAAGAAAAAGAGGTCGCGGGCGCAGGAGTGTTCCCCGTGCCCACGGCTTCATCGATAAAGACCGTATGAGATTCCCGCGCGCTCATCGGAGCCGCGCCACGTAAATCTCCCGACCCTTGATTGTGCGTCAAAAAGACTAAGTCCGTCCTACTTAAGCTCCACGCTGCCGCCGGCTGCTTCGAGCTTCTTCTTGATCTCTTCGGCTTCGGCCTTGTTGACGCCTTCCTTGACCGCCTTGGGCGCGCCGTCAACCAGGTCCTTGGCCTCTTTGAGTCCGAGTCCGGTCAATTCGCGGACGACCTTGATCACCTGGATCTTCTTGTCGCCGGAACCCGTCAGCACGACGTTGAACTCTTCTTTCTCGGGCGCCGCCGCAGCCGCGCCGCCGCCGGCCGCCGGAGCAGCGGCTGCCGCGACCGGAGCCGCAGCCGATACGCCGAGCTCGGCCTCGAGTTCTTTAACCAGAGCCGCTGCGTCGATCAGGCTCAGATTCTTCAGATAATCCTTCACCTGGTCGCGGCTGAGTTGTGCTTCTGACATTTACCTTCTCTCCTTGTTCTCGTATCCGGGCGAGGCCTGTTTTTTTGTCGCGCCCCAGAATTCTTTTTTCAGTCAAGCGGATCGATCAACGTAAGCATCGTGTGCACGTTCTGCAACGCGACATAAACTTCCTCTGTTAGCCTTCAGCCGGCGCAGCCGGAGTCTCCGGAGTTGGCGGTGCTTCGGGCGCTGGTTCCGATGAAGCCGTCTCTGGAGCGGCCGGTGGCGCCTTGTCTCCGTTCTTTTTTCCAATCGCGTCGATCACGCGCGCCAGGTACGAGCCCGGCTCGTTGAGCAAGCGGACCAACTGGGTCGCCGGCGCATTGAGCAAGCCGAGCAACTGGCTGAAAATCACTTCGCGCGACGGCAGCTTCGACAGCGCTTCGACTTCGGGCGCGGTCAGCACTTTGCCGTCGAGCACCGCACCGCGCAGCTTGAGCTTGTCGCCCAAAGGCCCGAAAGCGGTGAAAGTCTTCGCCAGTACGACTGGATCCTCGTAACTGAGGATCAGGCTAATCTGCCCGCCGAGATTGCTATCGAGAGCCTCGAACTTGGTGCCCTTGATTGCGTGGCGCACCAGTGTGTTCTTGGCGATACGCATCTCGCCGCGCACCGCACGCAGCCGTTTGCGCATCTCGGTCGATTCCGCCGCCGTCATTCCGCGGTATTCCGACACAAGCGCGATACTGGCGCGGCCGAAGCTACTCGACAGATCTTCAACCAGCGCGGTCTTCTCTGATTTCTTCATTATACCGATCCAGTCCTCACGAACGAAAAGCCAAAAACCATCACTATATGTCAAGCAGCCGCCGCGAGCGCCTTGGCCGCCGCCTGGCCGGTATCGACCCGGACGCCGGGGCCCATCGTCGACGACAGCGCGAGGCTGCGAACGTAATTGCCCTTGGCGCTGGCCGGCTTGGAGCGAACGATCGCACCGAGCAGCGCGCGCACGTTGTCGAGCAGCTTCTGATCGCCGAAACTGGTCTTGCCGACCCGCGCGTGCACGACGCCGGCTTTGTCTACCCGGTAATCGACCTTACCGGCCTTGATCTCGGCGACGGCTTTCGCCACGTCGAAGGTGACGGTGCCGACCTTGGGATTGGGCATCAGGCCGCGGGGCCCGAGAATTTTGCCGATACGCCCGACCTGGCCCATCATGTCGGGCGTCGCGATAACGCGATCGAAGTCCAGCCAGTTCTCTTCCTGGATTTTTTTGATTATTTCCTCGCCGCCGACGAAGTCTGCGCCCGCCTCGCGCGCCTCGCGCTCTTTCTCGCCCTTGGCGACGACCAGCACGCGCGCGGTCGAGCCGGTGCCGTGTGGAAGGACGATCGTGCCGCGGACGTTCTGATCGGCCTGGCGCGGATCGACCCCGAGCCGCACCGCAATCTCGACCGTCTCGTCAAACTTGGCGACCTTGTTCTCGACCACCAGCTTGACCGCTTCTTCGAGCGTGTAGCGCTTTTCGCGATCGATCTTTTTCAGCGCCTCTTTATATTTTTTTCCAGCCATTTTTTTTCAGCCTCTATTCGACCTCGATACCCATGCTGCGCGCGGTGCCGGACACCGTGTTGACGGCTGCAGCCAAATCGGCCGCGGTCAGGTCCTTCAACTTGGTCTTGGCGATTTCCTCGACTTGCGCGCGAGTCACCTTGCCGACCTTGTTCTTGTTCGGCATCGGCGATCCTTTTTCGATTCCCGCAGCGCGCAATAAGAGGATAGAAGCGGGCGGGCTCTTGGTGATGAAGGTAAACGAGCGGTCGGCATAGACGGTGACGATCACCGGGATGACGAGGCCCTGCATGTTCTGGGTCTGCGCGTTGAAGGCCTTGCAGAACTCCATGATATTGACGCCGCGCTGTCCGAGCGCGGGTCCCACCGGCGGCGACGGATTCGCCGCGCCGGCCGGAATCTGCAGCTTGATCGATCCGACTACTTTCTTAGCCATTTTTCAGTGAATCCGTTTTTGTGCTCGGTTCTCGACGGAAATTTCCTTAGAAATGCGCGTTGGTTAGCCTCAAGCGCGCATCGGCGAATCAATTGTTGTCGTTTCAGGCCTTCTCTACCTGTACAAAATCGAGCTCGACCGGAGTCGCGCGCCCGAAAATCGAAATCAGAACACGCACCTTCCCCTTCTCCGGCTTGACTTCCTCGACCGTGCCGTTGAAGTCCTGGAAGGGCCCGTCGACGACTTTGATCGCCTCGCCAACTTCGAATAGCACCTTGGGTTTCGGACGCAGCGCGCCCTCCTCCATCTGCTGCTCGATTTCTTCGACCTCGGACATCGGCACCTCGGGCGGGTTGGTCGAATGCCCGACGAAGCCGGTAATCTTGGGCGTATCCTTAATGACGTGCCAGGTCTCGTCGTCGAGCACCATCTGCACGAAAATATATCCGGGGAAAAATTTGCGGCTCGACACTTTGCGCGCGCCGCCCTTGCCGAGTTCCTGCACGCGCTCGATCGGCACCAGCACCTTGCCGATTTTTTCCTCTTTATGAAGCGAGCGCACCCGCTCCTCGAGCGCGGCCTTGGCCTTGTGCTCGTAGCCCGAGTAAGTGTGGACGATATACCACTTCATCGCGGGTTTGGCGGTCTCGGTGTTGGGTTCAGTCATTAGAAATCAGCAATTTTACGTCCGGTCGTTAACTATCGGAGCAGCATCTGGACGCCGCGCACTGCGAAAAAATCGATCACTCCGAGCCACAAAGCCATCACAAACGTCAGACCGACAACCACAATCGTGGCCTGCATGGTCTCCTTGGGCGACGGGTAATGGACCTTGGCAAGCTCCGTCCATGCTTCCTGAACGAAACTTACGCCCTGATTGAAGTAACTTTTCAGACTATTCATTTTTCGTGCCTAACGCAAGCGCATGTAATTTCTTCGAAATCCGCGAAATTTTTGGCGGGCCAGCCAGGGGTCGAACCTGGAACCCTCGGATTTGGAGTCCGATGCTCTGCCAATTGGAGCTACTGACCCGTTTTTTCACCGTCCACGCGGGCTGCTGATCTGTTTTTCACCGTCCACGCGGACTCTGAATCTGCCCGACATCTGTACCAATTACGTGATTTTACCTTCTTTGTGTACGGTGTGGGCGCGGCACTTCGAGCAGAATTTCTTGATCGCAAACTTGTCGGTCTGCGTCTTCTTGTTCTTGCTGGTCGTGTAGTTGCGCGACTTGCAGGTCTCACACGAAAGTGAAATCAGATCTCTCATTATACAATACGCCTCGAAAAATCTCTGCCGTTCAAATCTGGAAAGCCCACGACGGGATTCGAACCCGTGACCTCTTCCTTACCAAGGAAGTGCTCTACCGACTGAGCTACATGGGCATCCGTACGAACAATCGACAAAACACACTCCGGATAACCTGGCTGCTCGGTTCAAATTCACTGAAAAAAGCGGGAAACGGGACTCGAACCCGCGACCCCGAGCTTGGAAGGCTCGCGCTCTACCAACTGAGCTATTCCCGCACTCACCATTGGAACTCATCATTATACTGGTGGAGAGGGAAGGATTCGAACCTTCGAAGGCATAAGCCGGCAGATTTACAGTCTGCTCCCTTTGTCCACTCGGGAACCTCTCCCGCCAAGGCAATCGCCGACCAAGCCGATGGCGAGAATCGAACTCGCAACCACCTGATTACAAATCAGGTGCTCTACCGTTGAGCTACATCGGCAAACGAACGAACCACGGTTAAGAAGGAAAAGCTATTCGGCGGCGCTACGACTGTCAAGCTAAACGGGGTTTTGGGGTCTGCTTCTTGCATTCGGGCGGGGTGAGCCGCGCAGGACGCGCGACTCGCGGCGCAGCGCGGCGGCGATTGCGTCGGAGACCAGTTTGATGCGGGCGGTGCGGCGGAGGTCTTCGTGATGGATTAGCCATAGCGGTTGCATCGGCGGGGTTACGTCGGGCCAGACACGCACCAAGCGCGGATCTGCGTCGGCTATGTAGCATGGGATATTGCCGATTCCAAAGCCCTCAGCGACCGCATGCACCAGCGCGAGCGTGCTGTTGCTGCGGAACACGATTCGCGCGCCGGTCACCGATTCGCCCATGAACTGTCCGCGACTGCGCTGGTAGCAGATACGTCCACGAAACCAGGTCGTGACCGGCGAGTCCGGCGCTGCGTCGCGGTCTGCCGCGAGCCGCGAGATAGGCGCGGGAGGCGTACAGGGTAATCGCGAAGCCGCCGACGCGGCGGCATACGAGGCGCGGATCGGCGGGGCGCGCATTGCGCATCGCGAGATCGGCCTGCTGGCGCGAGAGGTCGAGCAGCCGATAGTCGGGGATCAGTTCGATCTCGAGCTCCGGATGGTGTTTGCGCAGCGCCGCCATCGCCGGAATTAGAAATCGCGCGGCCAGGGTTTCGGTGGCAGTCAGGCGGACGGTGCCGCCGAGTTCCCGGTCCTGGCCGGCGGCGCGGCGCTCGACCTCGAGCGCGGTGGCCTCGATTTTTTCGCACAGCTCCTTCACCCCCTCACCGGCGCGGGTGAGCGTCAGGCCGTCGGGCGTGCGCTGGATCAGCGTGGCGCCGAGGGTACGCTGTAGGCCGTCGAGCCGGCGTCCGACGGTGGTGTAGTTGACGCCCAGTTCCCGCGCCGCGGCCGAGAGATTGCCGCCGCGCACCGCGGCGAGGAAGAAGCGCAAGTCGGTCCATTCCATTTGGTATGCATTTTTGCGTGGCGATTATGCATAAGCAAGCGACGCTTTGCGACGGGGTTTAGGAGCAGAATCTTGAATCGCGCGCGAAAAAAAACGCGCGCTGTATAAGGACCCTCACCTTCGATCCTCTCCCTAACAGGGAGAGGGGCAGAAAGGAGAAGATTAGATGCGCGAACTAACTTTTGTTGGACCCGGGAAATTGGAATGGCGCGAGGTTGCCGCGCCGAAAATCGACGGGGCTGGGCAGGCGCTGGTGCGGCCGCTTGCGGTTGCTACCTGCGACCTCGACGCGTTGCTCCTGCGTGGGGAGGCGTCGATGTTTGGCGGCGGTTTCCCGCTCGGGCATGAATCCGTCGGCGTTGTGGTCGAGGTTGGCGACGGAGTCACCGCGTTCAAGCCGGGCGACCGAGTGGTGCCGTCGTTTCAGATCTCATGCGGCAGTTGCGAGCGATGCCGGCGCGGGCTGACCGGGAATTGCGAGCGGGTGCGCGGCACCGCGATGTACGGTATCGGCGCGCTCGGCGGGAATTTCGGCGGCGCGCTTTCCGAACTGATGAAAATTCCATACGCGGACGCGATGCTGGTGGCGATGCCCGAGGACCTCGCCGCCGCCGACATGGCGAGTGCTGCGGACAATATCCCCGACGCATGGCGGACGGTCGCCCCGAGGCTGCGTGACAATCCCGGCGCGCCGGTGCTGATTGTCGGCGGGCGCAGTATCGGCCTGTACGCGATTCAGATTGCGCTCGCGTACGGGGCGTCGCGAGTCGATTATGTTGACGACAATCCTGGGCGCCTGAAGCTGGCGGCGGAACTTGGCGCGTCGGTACGCGAGGGGCCAGCCCCCAGGAAGATGGGTCCGTACCCGATTACAGTAGCGGCCTGCGCGACGCAGGCCGGAATGCTATGCGCGATTCGATCGACGGCGCCAGGCGGAGTCTGCACCAATTGCGGGATTCATCCGGGCGAGACGACGCCTATGCCGCTGTTCGACATGTACATCACGGGCATGACGTTCATAACCGGACGCGGACATGCGCGCACGGTGATTCCGGAAGTGCTGGAATTGGCACGCGCGGGAAAAATCCAGCCGGCTCGCGTGACGAGCAAGGTCGTCAGCTGGGATGAAGCGATTCCGGCGCTGCTGGATCCGCCGACCAAGCTGGTGATCGCGCGCTAGTTCGTCGAAGATAGCGAGCCTGGGAAAGTCTGCTACATCGTCATGTCAAAGGTGCCGTGGTCGGGCGCCATTCCTTTGCATCCGTTCAACGTATAACTACCGGAAATTTCGTTGCCGTTTTCGAAAACGCCGTGAAAAAGATAACCGCATTTGCCGAAGACATGAAATTTCATCCTCGCACTGATCGCGCCGTTTGATTTGATTGTCCCTTTGAAGAAAGCGGGAGGTACGAAGGTGTCCTGCCAAACTCCGTTCAGCTTTCCGCGGCATTGGGAAAAAGACCCCGAAATCGTACCGGCTCCCATATTGTTGTCCATGACGGTTCCCGAATAAATCCCGCTGGCCGGTCCCGCTTTGCAACCGCTCTCATTCTGCGGGTCGGCGTCGTCCTGCGAAGCAGCGTCAGCCTGCGACGCATCGTCGTCCGGCGAGACAGCGTCGTCGGCCTGGTCGTCCGACTCTTGCGCCCATGCCGCCGAATCCGTGAAGCCCCGCTGCCTCGCGACATTCTCAAGCCGCCCCATCGCGAACATCGCCAATCCGATGCACGTAATCACCAAGCCGATTTTTGCCAGCATACTTCCCCCATATGCTTCTTCTATAACTTTTAGTACGAAAGCCCTGCCAAGAGTAATTAAATAGCGCAAATTGATGATACGAAGCCAACGCTCACGTTACGAGAGCGACTGGCTCACGTTTGACAATCGCGACGCGAAGACTCAGAACTGAAAGTTCCCTATGTAAGACCGCGATACTTGCGACGATTGGTAACAATCAGGAACAGTGAGGGTCATGCCGAAAGCCAAGCCTACCAGTAGTACACTGATGGACCTCGAATGGGCCCGCGTTTACGCGGACCGGATCAAAGACGAACTCAAGTTAATCGCCAGGACGCTGTCAGACCTCAACGCGCACGCGATGCATCCGCACCTGGCGAAGGGTGCGGTGGCGCTCAAGGCGCAGATGAAAGAGGCCAGTCAGCAAGTCGGCTCGATGAGAAAAATCGCGAGCCAGTACGAATCCAACTGGATGAGCACGATCAAGAAGGCGCTGGCGCGGAAGTATCCCGGTCTCGACGAGCGCAAATCGACACGGGCCAAACCGGCCGTCAACAAAACGTCGAGCAAGAAGGCACAAGGCGCGCGACGGTCGTCGTCACTAGGCTGACGGTTTCGCGCCTGCGCGGCGCCGCGCGATTTCGAACAGCGCCACTGCGGCGGCGACGGAAACGTTCAGCGATCCGACTTTGCCGCGCATCGGGATATCGACCACGAAGTCGGCGCCCTTCCTGACGATGTCGCGGACGCCGCGTCCCTCGGAGCCTACGATAATCGCGAGCTTGCGCGACGTGTCGAGCGTGTAGATCGACGTTTCGCCGCCCGGTGCGAGCGCCGCGGTCCAGTAGCCCGCCTCTTTCAGCTGCTCGATAGTGCGCGCGACGTTGCCGCATCGCGCGATCTTCAGATGTATCCACGCGCCCGCCGACGATTTGACCGCCGCGGGCGTAATCGCCGCCGTTCTATCTTTCGCGATGACGATCGCGGCGACGCCGGCGCCCTCCGCCGATCGCATCAGGGCGCCCAGGTTGCGCGGATCGGTGACGCCATCGACAAGTATGATGGGATCGGGCTGATCAGCCAGAATCTGCTCGAGTGGTGTGTACTCGTACTCGCGCATGAGGGCGGCGATTCCCTGATGCCGCGCGGTCGGTCCCGCCAGCCGCTCCAATCCGGCTTCGTCGGCGAACTCGACGCGGCCGCCGCCAGTTCTGACGAGATCGATCTCCGCGGCGAAGCGCCGTTCGTCGCCTGATTTCACGTAGAGCACGCGAATCGCAGCGGGCGCCGCAGCGATCAGTTCGCGGATCGGCTCGACGCCGTAAACTATTTCGCGATCGTTGCCGCTGGCGCGATGAGTATCGCGCGCAGGCATGGGCGTCGAGGCCGGAGGTTTGGCCGGTAACGTCGGAGAATCGCGCCGAGGCGATTGCGGTGCGTTGCGGTTGAAGCGGGGAGTGCGGGTCTTGTCGCGAAAATCTCTCATTGAAGGGCATAGTATCAGAGCGTCGAATAAGTAGCGCGCTTGCGAATGATCCACACAACCTAACCCCTAACCCCTTCCCGAGCGGGAAGGGGAACCGGATTGTTGGGAGTAACCTCTTCCTGTGCGGGAAGGGGGACCGGACGCACGAGAATGAGCACCGGGAGGAAATCAAGTCGCAAGTTTCAATCGTGCGCTCGGATGTCTAAACTTGAGCGCGACACTTGGCGCTTATCGAACAATGAAACTTCCAGGATTTGCGATTATCGACCGCTACGTTGCGCGCGAAGTGCTCGCGCCGTTCGCGGTGGACGTCGGCCTGCTGACCTTCGCGCTGGTCACCGGCAAGTTGCTCAAGCTGATGGACATGGTGGTCAATCACGGCGTCAGCCTCGGCGAGGTCTGTGGAATCATCGGCTACATCATGCCGGCCTTCCTCGAGCTCACGTTTCCGATGGCGGTGCTGCTCGGGGTGCTGATGGGATTCGGGCGGATGTCGAGCGACCAGGAGATGACGGCGGCGCGCGCGTGCGGCGTCAGCCTCTACCGGCTGGCGGTGCCGGTGATGTTCGTGGCGCTGGGGGTGTACGCGGTTTCGAGCTACTTCGCGTTCTCCTTGCGGCCGTGGGCGAATTCCAATTTGCGCAACAAGCTCTACGAGCTCAGCCAGACCCGCACCAGCGCCGGCTTGAAGGAAAAAATCTTCAACAGCAATTTTCCCGGGCTGGTGGTGTATGTTGACGAAATGTCCGACGTCGATTCGAGCTTGAAGGGCGTGATGATTTCCGACGCGCGCGATCCGCACAATCAGAACACGATAATCGCCAAACGCGGCGCGCTGCTCCCCGACCCGAAGAACAAAACGATCACGCTGCGGCTCTACGACGGCTCGATTTTCGGGGTCGAGCCGCAAAACGACGCGACTCATGTGACCAGCTTCAAGACTTACGATCTGGGCGTCAGTCCCGAGGAGACGCTCGGCGCCAACGACGTCGAGCCGGACGAAATGAGCTACCCGGTGCTGCGCGCCGCGATCGCCTCGGCCCGCGCCAAGGGCAAACCCGACTACGACGCCGAGACCGAGATGGCGAGCAAGTTTACTGTCCCGTTCGCCACGATGCTGTTCGCGCTGCTCGGTATCTCGCTCGGACTCAAGCCGGCGCGCGGCGGGCATTCGGAGCGCTTCGGCGTGAGCGTCGCGCTGTTCTTCCTCTACTACTCGCTGATGCGGGTGGGCGAGACGCTGGCGCAGCGCGGCAAGCTCAATGCGTGGGCCGCGATGAGTATCCCGGACCTGGTGTTCATGGCGCTGGCGTTCTGGTTCTTCTATCGTGCGGCGTCCGATAAGGCCGATCAGGGCCGCGGCCCTGGCGACATCATCTGGGATCTGGTCGAGCGATACGAACGCAGCAGGCAGGCAGCATGAGACTTCGGCCGCGCCTCTCGCCGGTGATGGATCGCTTTATCGCGGGCCAGTTCTTCGGCCCGTTCATGGTTTGCCTGGCGGCGTTCACGGCGGCCTACCTGCTCGGCGACATGTTCGATCGATTCGACGACTTGATCCGCTACGGCGGGCTCGGACTGTTGGGCCTCGAGTACTTCGCGCTGAAGCTGCCGCTGATCGTCTCGCAGGTTTTGCCGGTCGCGTGCCTGGCCGGCGTGCTACTCGGCTTCGCGCTGCTGAATCGATCAGGCGAGGTGCTCGCATGCCAGCAGCTCGGCATCAGCCGGCTCGAGATGGCGGTGCCGGTACTGCTGGTTGCTGTGCTGATCTCGGGATTTGATTTTTTCATCAGCGAGACGGTGGTTCCCGCGGCAACTCGCCAGGCGAAATACATTTATTCGGTGGAACTCAAAAAGCGATCGCTCAAGGCCGTGTTCGCCAACCGGCGCATCTGGGTGCGCGTGCGCGATGGATTCGTGTCCGCCGATCGCTACGACAAGGGCCAAGCGCAGCTCAAGGGAATCACTCACTATCAACTCACCGACGATTTCGGACTCAAGGCGCTGCTTCACGCGGGAAGCGCGAAATGGAACGGTCATGAATGGGTGGTGACCGGTTTGAATTCGTTCGATGTCGCGGAGGGCGGCGCGGTGACCAAGACCGACGCGACGCGCCTGGACCTCGGACTGACGCCGGCCGACTTCGGCCTGCTGCGCTTCGACCCGGAGGAGTTCAGCCTGTGGGAGCTTGACCGTTACATCGCGGACCTGCGCAGCAAGGGCCTCGATCCGGGCGGCTACGTCGTCGATCGCGATTTGAAATACGCGATGCCGCTGGCATGCGTGATAATGGTCGCGCTCGGAATGGCGTTGAGCCTCGATCCGCTGCCGCGCAACCTGAGCCTCGGCCGCAGCTTCGGTCTCGCGATAGTCATCGGCTTCGCCTACTGGACCGCGCTGGGAATCACGTCAGCACTGGGCCGTTCGGCTCTCCTGCCACCAGTCGTCGCGGCATGGATTCCAAATTTCATGTTCGCAATGATCGCAATCGCAATATTTTTGTTCGGCGAAGAACGCTGATCGAGATCAGCCGCGCTCGCGGGCGGCGCTGGCGCGGGCGACGATTTCCTCGACCACTGAGGTCTTGGAGTCGGCGTAATCCTGCACGTACTTCCAGGTCCGTTGCGCCAGCTCGCGCTTGGTGCGCTCATAAAGCTCGCGGTCCGCATCGTTGCTGCGCAGCCAGTCGCGGAACATGAGCATCTTGTCGATCTCAGGACATCCAAACGAATAAACGTGAAGATTGATGTCGGTATCGGGCCCCTTGAACAGCCGATGCTGATGCCATTCCGGCTCGCGGATACGGAGCACATATCCCGCCGACTCCATATCGGGCACGTAGGCCGCCTCATCGGCAGAATCCGCAACCGCAAGAATCATATCGATGATGGGTTTGGCGGCGAGCCCCGGAACCGAAGTCGATCCAACATGCTCGAGCATCAGCACGCGCGCGCCGAGCGTAGCGCGAACCCGCCCCGCCTCGCGCTTGAAGAGCGTCGGCCATTCGTCGCTGTAATCCATCAATTGGATCGGAGCGTTCTGGGCCTGCAACGGGCCGATATGCGCCGCTTGCATCTCTTCTTCGCGGGTCATGTTTTGGTTAAGCCGACCTCCCACTAATGAGGAGCCAGTAAGAATGTCATCAGAAATCCACAAAATCTGAATCGATTTACCAATTCTCAAACGGTACGCGTTCGTTGGTCAAGGCGTTCGGATTCACGACCGGCTGACTATTGGTCGGAGAGTTCTGATTAACGACGGGCGAAATCGCAGTCGGGGCGTTCGAACTCGCAACGACCGGAACCACCACTTTTCTGCCGGAGTTCGTTACGGGGGCCGGAACGTCGTTTACCTGAGCCTCTTCGCTGGTTCCGTTAATCTGAGGCCCCATGTATTCAATAACTTCACGCGCGTTGAAAGCTGCAACATTCTCTGCTGGTTTAGGACCCCTTCCCATCTTGATCAGTGTGGTTGCGCCGTAAAACGTAAAGTTGATGGTTTGGCTAGGGAAAAAACTCGCGCGCGTAAAGGCGGCGCCGCGCGCAAAGGAGGTCACGGAGCTGAAGCTTCCCGGAGTACTGAATGAGCCCTGGCTAGCCTCTGTGCTGGGATTGAGCGCGATGAAATAGTCGTAGTGTGCGTCTCTAGTGACTTCCGCGCATCGAAAGAGAAGATACATTTCAACTTTTCGCTTCGAGGTGTATCCGTTGCCGCGAAATTCGACGCTAACAACATCCGAATCAATCCGATTGTCTGAGTAGCCTCCACCGAGCCCATCTGGCTGATAGGGAGTTGCACAACCGACAGCAACTATCGAGCACGCAAGGGCAATTAGCGCGCGAAATTTACACGACATGTCTGACTGCCTCCCGTCGCTTACACTTGCCACAGATGCGGCGACCTTAGTGATCGAGTAATTTCGTTGGCTCCTCACTCGATCTTCGTAGGTACGTTCAATAGGTAGTACAGGTGGTGCTGCTACCTGCGCTGGAACACCGTGTCGTCACCGTGTTGGCCTGCGCATCCGCGGCAGCTGCTGCTCCCACTAGGACCACCAACGCTCCTACCAGAAGGACGCCCACAACGACTTTGCCCACTGTTCGAGCAGTATCACCTTTATGCTCGTAGGCTTGCGCATGCTGAAATCGGGGAAAAATTGCGCACTGCCGGATTGTGAACCTGCTTGGTCGGTGAAAAACTGAGCGCCGCTGCTATTCATGACCAGATAACCTAATGTTGACTCCCCTCCGCTATCACGCACCATCATAAGTTTGGGATCGTCCGTCTGAAGTAACTGATAAGATCCATCTGATAAGACTTTACTGCCGCTGATTTGAAGACGTACATTTTTGCAGTTCTCGCCCAAGCAGATTGCATCGATCTTGCCACCATTCGCTTTACGAACGATGACCTCATGCGGAGTAACGTGGTCGGGATAAATGTCAATCACGTCCCCGCTCGGGTAAACCATTTCGTCATGTTCTGATTCGCCCGCACTCATTTCTAAATGAACGGTCGCTGGTTTCGACGCCTCCGCACATGAGCTGACCAAAAAACTGAGCGACAGCAGGACAACAAGAAATCTCATTTTGCCCCCGGAATGAGGGCTCAACATGGCAGAATTTCTCTTGATCGTCTATGTGACGCTCAGGAAAAGGAAGACTCATTTCCACAGGTTAACGGTGGGATTAACGTGCTCGGGTTGAGAGCTGTCGTCGCGAGCGGTGCCGCTTTTGCGTTGCCGCCTTCTGCTACTAGCCGCCGATTTGGTACATCGAGCGGTCTTGCGTTGAGCGGCCTTCCAGCAGGTGGTGGCCGGTGGGCTTCATTTCGACTGCGCGTTTGAGGATTCTTGCGACGTCGCCGATTACGTCACTTGAATTCGAGCGCAGGGCTTTGCGGACGTCGAGTTCGTCGTCGTTCAGCAGGCACAGATGGAATTTTCCGTCGGCTGTCAGGCGCATCCGGTTGCAGGTGCCGCAGTACGGCTCGCTGACCGGGCTGATGAAACCCACTACGCCGCGCGCACCGGCGAGTTGGTAGTTGCGCGATTCGTCGGCCAGGTTTTCCGACGGGATTTCAGTGAGCGCGCCGAACACCGACTCGATTCTGCGCCGCGTCTCGATATTCGACACGTAACGCTTCGTCGACAACGTCGCGCATTCGCCGCCGCCCAGCGGCATCAACTCGATAAATCGCACGTGCCAGTCGCGCTCGAGCGTCAGCCGCGCCAGCTCGACCACATCGGATTCGTTGTAGCCGGCCGTCACCACCGAGTTGAGTTTAATCGGCGTGAGCCCCGCCTCTTCGGCCGCGACAATCCCGCGCCAGATTTTCTCGAAGCTGCCCCATCGCATCTGCCGCTCGACGGTCGCTGGATCGAGGCTGTCGAGATGCACGTTGATGCGATTCAGGCCCGCGCGTTTCAAGGCGGGCGCAAGCTCGGTGAGCAGCAGCGCGTTGGTCGTCAGCGCGAGGCCGTGCACCCCCGGCACGCGCGCGAGCCGCTCGACGATCTCGACCAGGTCGAGCCGCAGCGTCGGCTCTCCGCCGGTCAGCCGGAATTTTCGAAAGCCTATGCTGACCGCGGCGCGCGCGACGGTTTCGAATTCCGCCGGCGTCAGCAACTCATCCTTGGGCAGGAAGCGCAAGCCCTCGAGCGGCATGCAATAGACGCATCGCAGGTTGCATGCGTCGATCACCGACAGCCGCAGGTAATCTATTTCACGATTGAACGAGTCGCGGGGCACAAGTCCATAGTTATCGGAGCAGCCCCCGCGAAACAACTTGACGTCGATGAGCGAATGAATCTTGCCAATTCGCGCGTGGCGCCTATTATCATTGGTATCGTGGTGAGCAGTTGCATGAACATCGTTGGCCGGTTGTGCGGGAAGTCGCGGTTGAAGTTTGCGCTCGCAATCGTTTCGTTGGGTCTCGTTGCGATCGCGTCATCGAGCTACGCCGTCCAGGACAATCGCGCCGAATCCGACGCGGTGGTTGCCGAGGCGGAAGCGTTGATCACGAAGGCCGGTCAAGCTGATCCGGTCGATACGAAATTGATTCACCAGGCGATGGACAAACTCCATGTCGCGCTGAAAATCGATCCGCGCAACGACGCCGCATACGTGGACCTCGGCTTCTGCTACGGCGTGCTGCGCGACGGCGATACCGCGGTCGATATGTACCGCACGGCGACCGAGCTGAATCCATCGGGCAACAATTTTATCGAGCTGGCAGACATTTATATGCGCGTCGGCGACACCGAGGATGCGTTGCTGGCGGCCAACGCCGGGCTAATCAAGGATCCCTCCAACGCGCGGCTCTACAACGCCAAGGGCATGGCGCTGAACGACTTGCAGCGCTTCGGCGAAGCCCAGGAAGCGTGGGAGGAGGCGCTCAAGCTGAACCCGAATCTGAAAGTCGCGCAGGCAAATATCGACGCGCTAAACGGCGGCCCCAGCGGCCGCGGCAGCATCAGCAAGCATCGGGCGCAACCGCCGTCATCCAGCGCGATGCACTGAGGAGCAGCAGTAGTTCCGAAAAGCAAAAGGCCGAACGACTGCGGCTCGGCCTTTTTTGATTTCTAATTGACCGTCATTTACCGGTGCACGGCACTTCGTTCGGGCTCAGCCTCGCGGTGACTGCGGGCGATTCGTCGTCGAGAACGAATGACGTCAACGATTCCAAGGATCGCCACAAATACTGCGAGCCCAGCTGGAACGGCGAACGCTTTGAGTGTTTCCATTTGAGATCTTTTCACTCAGGTAATCGGCGTCAATCACTTCTCGTCCTTTCAATGACTACGCCCGTTGCATAGACGATGATAGACCCAATCAGAACGTAGATCGTTATCTATCCAAGGGAAGGCTTGATTTCTATTCTCCCTCATCAGGTTGTCGAGCGTGAAGAAAACCGCCGACAATACTGCTATCTCGCGGAGCGTGTCGGCGGTCATCTCCGCAATTGTTCGCTTTCCCATTGCGCATCAGTCTCCACCACGCTTGCCCACAAAATGCTAAGTCTCGCTGACTGCCAGTTCTCTAACTGTCCTGCTACGGCGCGTCGCCGACTGAGACCAGTACCAGGTACGGGGTCATCCGATCGTACACGAAGCCATCGACCACCACCGGCTTGGACGGGTTCGCTGCCGCTGCGTTCGCAATCTGGGTGCGCAGCTTCTGGTCTCCGACCACTTCCAGCCGTTTGCTCAAAATTAGCCGATACAAAATCTGTCCGAGTTCGTCGCCTTGATCGAGCTGCAGACTGTCGCTCATCGCATCGCCGTTGATCGACATCGGGATATCGCGTCCGTCCACGCGCATCCGCACGATTTGCCGGTCGATACTCAGCCCCGATTCGTCCTTTGCGAGCCGTCCGATAATTTTGATCTCGTGATAATGGTTCGGGTCGTTGGTCGGGAAGACGAGCGGCCGGGTACTATTGGTCGAGGATCCGACGCCGCCGAATGATCCGCCGAAGTCGCGCCTGAATCCACGCGGATTAACCATCACCCTGTTCATTCCCGAGGCGCCCATCGCGGCCGCCGATCCAGCTCCGCCGGCTCCGAAACTCATAGGTCCCATCGCGATGGCCGACGTAGCTGTCATCGCAAACGTCAGCGCCGCCGCGAATCCCGCGAATGCTTTACCAATCATTTTGATGAACCTCCCCCGACGCGGGCTTGATCTAGCCGCCGGTGATCGGACGCTCGGGCTCCGCCACGCAGTACGCGCATCGGCATAGACTTCTGAGTTGCGGCATCGTGTAGATGGTCTCGTGACCGTCAACCCATCCGATAAAAACCGCGGCCTCGCCCAATCGTGAAAGCTGCCGCATCCGCATCGACGCGGGCGGCACCTCGCCGCTCACGCTGCCCTTGCACGTGTCGCACAAACATCCGCGGCGCAAATTCTCCAGCGGGAAGATACTGTCGTGACCGTCAACCCACTGGACGCCCACGGCGTAGCGCCCGACTTCGTGCAGCCCTTTTATCTTCGGAGTCTTTGACTTGATTAGCGCCATCGGTGCAGTCTCTCGATTAAGTATATCTCCCGCGCCGCCGAGTGGGGAGATGCTATTTTTCGACCGCGCCTTTTAAACCACGTTCACTAAGGAGTCTAGCCATGGATGAAAAAGCAAAAAAGCAATCGTTGTTGATGATCCCGTACGGATTGTTCGTGCTCGGCGCCGCGCATGGCGACAATGCAACTGCGGCGACCGTCAACTGGGTCACGCAAGTTAGTTTCAACCCGCCGCTGGTGGTGGTCGGAATCAAAAAAGACTCGGGCTCGCATGCGATGGTAAAAGATTCGAAAAAGTTCGCGCTCTCGATGCTCGCGCAGGGACAGAAGGGAATCGCGGGCGCGTTCTTCCGTCACGTCGAACCCAAGGACGGCAAATTCGGCGACTTCGCATTCGAGAAAGGCAGCAACGGCGCGCCGATCATCAGCGACGCGCCGGCGTCGGTCGAATGCGACGTGGTGGGGTTCTACGAGCTCGGCGATCACAGCGTCGTCATCGGCAAAGTCACAGACGCGCACGTCAAGCGCGACGCCGAAGCACTGACGATGAAAGAAACCGGATGGAACTACGGCGGCTAAAAATCATGGAAGGGAAAATCACTTTATTGGATGTGAAACCCACCGTGGGTTTCACGCTTCCTTGGGCAGGGGTGACCCCTGCACCCAGCGAGAAGCGCGAAATGTTGAGGACAACCCTTCGCTCTCTTTCATTGTGTCATTCTAGAGCGAAGCGAAGAATCCCGGATTTTTCTGCATGCAACTGATAGCGGGGTGTTAAGTCTCGTCTGATGGATTCCGCTGAAACCAAAATCGACGAAGTGCGCAACGCGCTGGAGCGGCTGACATGCGAATGCCAGTCGCGAGCTACTCGTCAAGCAGCCACATTGGGGCGACGCGATCCTGTGCGACGGGCTTCTCTACGCGGCGCGCGCCGCTGAGAGCGATGCGCCGGTCGAGGCTGCGCAGCGATGGTTCGAGCCAAAGTCGCGGCGGGTCCGCGCACCGAGTGGATGGTTCTGGTTCTGGGCGGCGGAAGCGCTGCCCGCGCTCGACTTGTATTTGAGGACAAACGATCCGCGATACCTGGAATATGCGCGCGCGATCGTCGGCTTTCTGGAAAATTCGGCGCCGCGAACTCCCGACGGCGCTTACGTGCCGCATCCGCCGGCACTCGAAGTGTGGATCGACGTCTGTTACTTCACCGCGCCTGCGCTCGCGCTGCTCGGCCGAATTTCGGGCAACGCCGCGATGCTCGAGCGCGCGGCGGATCAGATAGATCGTTCATCGCGATCATCTGATCGATCCGAACAGCGGGCTTTTCTGGCACGTCGCCTATGTCGATCGAAAATCGCACTCGCCGTGCCTGTGGGCGCGCGGCAATAGCTGGTTTTCGATTGCGGCTCCGCAGGTAGATCGCGGAAATCGAGAACGCGGGCGAAACTAACCGGCTTGCCGCAAAGGTTGAGAAGATTCGCGAGGCGCTGGCGCGTCAGCTCAACCGAATCGTTTCGCTGCAAGACGATTCCGGCTTGTGGCATACGGTGATCGATCGCGCCGATTCTTACCTCGAGGCGTCGTCAGCGGCGGGATTCGCGCTCGCGCTCGGTCGCGCGCTTCGAACGCGTTTGCCCGGTCTCGACACCGCTCGCGCGCGCGACGCGTACTCGCGCGCTCTCGGCGCGATATGTTCGAAGATAGATGCGCACGGCGCGTTCACTGGAGTCTCGCAGCAGACGCCGCCGGGAGACTTTGCGTTTTACAACTCGATCGAGGTCGGGACCGCGCCGTTCGCGACCGGCGTGTGCATGATGACGCTCAGCGAGGCGCTCGAGTCGGACAATGGCTGACAAAAACAAAAGAGTCGTGGTGCTGCCGGGTGACGATGCGGCGCCGGAGGCGATGGCGGCGACGATGGATGCATTGCGCGCGCTGAAACTTCCGATCGATTACGTCGAGTTTCCGGTCGGCGAGAAATGGGTGCGCGGCGAGACTGACGGGGCCGCGCGCAAGGCGATCGACGCGTCCGACACGACGCTGTTCGGATCCACCTCGGGCAAGACCACCGCAATCACGTATCTGCGATGGGGCAAGCAGACCTTCGCCAATGTCCGTCCGGTGCGCTACTCGAAGGGTTTCGCGAGTCCGCTGGCCAGGCCCCAGGGCATCGACTTCGTGATCGTGCGCGAAAATCTCGAAGACCTGTATCTCGGTCTCGAGGGTCCGCTCGAAGCGCTCGCTCCGCTCAAGCTGACGAGCAGGATCCTGCGCGCGCCGCTCGACACGTCCGAGCGTGGCGTCTATGCGATCAAAGTGATCACGGAGCGCGCGACGCGCCGGGTCGCCGAGTTCGCCTGTCAGCTTGCGGTCAAACGAAAGCGCGCCGGCGGTAAGGGCAAGCTCACGTGCACGTCGAAGTACAACATGCTGCGCGAGTCCGACGGCTTGTTCAGGAAAATCGTCGAGGAGACTGCGGCTGGATATCCGGAAATAAAGTATGAGCAGTTCATCGTGGACGATTTCGCGCGACGGCTGGTGCAATCGCCGCACGATCTCGACGTGGTAGTTGCGCCGAATCTCTACGGCGACATCCTGTCCGACGCCGCCGCGGGAACTATCGGAGGGCTGGGTCTCGCACCTAGCGGATGCTACGGCGCTGACTATGCGTATTTCGAATCGGTGCACGGCACCGCGCCCGACATCATGGGCATGAACATCATAAATCCGTCGGCGACAATGCTTTCGGCGGCTCTGATGCTCGATTACCTGGGCTTCAGCGCCGACGCGTCGCGCCTCGACGCCGCCGTGCGCAAGGTATACGCCGACGGCCATATCCTCACTCCAGACCAAGGTGGTACAGCGAAGACGTCGGAGTTCACCGACGCTGTAATCGCGAACCTTTAGTCGCTTCATTCTAATGCGAAACCCATCCTTGGGGTTCGCGCTTCCTTGGACATTTGGGTGACTCCCGCACCCAGTGATAGCTCCGTGTCAACTTGACCCAAATTCTGAATCGGCAACAATTAAACTGATTGTATTTTTTACAGGAGGTTAATTTTTCGGATTGAAACATGCTCGGCCCTGGAATTCTCGTAGCGATTCCGGAGCGCGAGCCCGCATTAAAGGAGCCGACGATGCGATCTGCCAACCTTTCCGGAGTTGTCGTTGCGTGCGGAGTTGTTCTGTTTATTCTCAACGTATCTAACGGGTCAGCGCAGCTTCTGCCTCCGCTTTCACCGCCCTTCCCTCCGATCGCGCCAACCCTTAATCCATCCGATCCCGCCAACAATCTGAATGCTTGCAGCGGTTCGGATTGCACCTTAGGCAAATTCACCGAGCCCTTCGAAGAACCGACTATCACCTACACCGATTCCACCGGTACTCATACGGTGACGACGCAACAAAAGTGCCTCCAGGATGCGGACGGCGTTTATCGATGCAAGCCGGCGGGAGCAACCATGGTGATCCTTCCCGACGGGAACATTCTTTACTGGGACGCGCTCGAAGGAACCGAGAACGTCGAGCTCAGTATCGTGGCGGAATACGGTTTTGTCTCGGAGAACGATCAGAGCCGCGTGCTGACGCTGTCGCCCAGCGGAAACACGGTCGTGCCGTCGTGGGCGCGGCCGTCGCCGGTCGATGGAGGCGCGAATCCCAACGGCACCCCCGGTACTCCGCTGTTGCCGGAGGGACTTCTCAGCACCGGGGGGACCCAGACCAACAATGAAGGCGCGCTTTTCTGCTCCGATCAGGTCGAGCTGCCGGACGGTCTGATCATGGCGGCGGGCGGGACCGATTACTACACGGAGCCCGGCGTTCAAGGAATTCCGTACGGAGTCGCGGAGCTCGAGGGTCTCAAGAATGCGCGCCTATTCGACTGGCGAAATCTCAATTGGTCGCAGACCGGCAGTATGAATTGGGGGCGATGGTATCCGTCGCTCGTGAGTCTGACCAACGGCAACGTGTTCGTGGCGAGTGGCGTGACCAAGCTGTTGAAGCCGGTCTATCCGCAGGCGCCGATCCAATCCGGAACCAACGTGGTGCAGACCGAGACCTTCGACTGGCAGACCGGAGTATGGACCGACAACGGCCCCAATGCGCAGCAATCGCTGCCGCTCTTTCCGAGAATGCATCTGCTGCCCAACGGCGACGTGTTCTATGACGCAGGCGGCCAGACCTTCAATCCGTTCGGGCAGGCTTACGATGAAGCGCTGTGGAATATCGTCAGCGCATACGATCCTTCGACGCAGTCGTGGACCGATTTGGGCTATGCGGGCCTGCCGCTTCAGCTCAACCAGGTGGGGCTGAACAATCTGACGTCCGCGCTGCTCGCGTCGAATCCGAATTTTCCGGCGCTCACTGCGGCGACGATTTCTGCGGTGCTGAGCACGCTGGTCGACCAACCGATCACGGCGTCCGCGCAACTGGCGAGCTTGCTTGGTGCGATCGTCGGTCCCGGCGGAGCGGATACGATCCTGGGTTCAGGATTTCGCGGGACAACTTTCAACATCATGCTGCCGCTCAAAGCCGATGCGAGCGGAAACTACTCGAAGGCCGAATTTCTTACCGCAGGCGGCGTTCTGAGCGCGGTGCTGGATACCAGCCCCGGCACCTGGGTCGCGACGCCGCTCAGCCGGATCGATACGGTTCAAATTGGAACGGCTGGCGCGATGACCTATTCGTCGCGGCTCACCGGCAATCTCAAGTATCCGCGATGGTTCTCGTACGGCGTGCTGCTCGCGGACGGATCGGTGCAGGTCTTCAACGGCGCGAACCGCGATGACGTGCTGACGCCGGGCCTGAGCAACCCGATCCAGGTCTCGGAACGATTCGATCCGAGTACCGAGACGTGGCATACGATGGCGACGTCGCATCAGGCGCGCACGTATCACAACAACGCGATCCTGATGCCCGACGGGCGCGTGATGGTCGGCGGCCATGCGCCGATCAGCACGGCGTACTTGTCGAATATAAATCTGGCGAGTCTTGGATTCTCCCCCGACGACGGCCGCGATCCGTCATTCGAGATCTACAGCCCGCCCTACATCTTCCAGTCTCGGCCGCAGATCACCTCGGCCCCGGCCACCGCCACGCTCGGGAGTTCGATCAAAGTGAGTAGCCCGACCGCCTCGACTATTCAGGCAGCGCTGCTGGTCCGCAGGACCTCGACTACTCACGTAGTCGATGGGGACCAGCGCGCTGTCTATCTGCCGATAACCGGCGTGAACGGGAATCAGATGACGCTGTCGATGCCGTCGAATCCGGCGGTGGTCGTGCCCGGCGAATACCTGCTGTTTCTCGAAAAGTCGGACGGCCATGGCGGACAGATCCCGTCGGTATCCGCGCCGATCCTGGTGTCAAGCTCGTGAGTGTCGCGATGCGCAACTTCGCGTTGTCCTTGGCGGCCGCGATCCTGTTCCTGGTCGCGGCACCGGTGCATGCGCATGAGGAGCATCGCTCGAATCTCGAGGTGGTGCTCGATCGGGTCGTGCCGCAGCCGGTGCGGCTCGAGGTGCGAATCGTCGATACGCTCGCGCCGCAAATGCTGGTGACCAATCGCACCGGACAGACGTTGGAGATTCTCGATGGGCGCGGAACGCCGGTCATACGGATTGGTCCGGAACTGGCCTGGGTGAACGCGTCGGCGCCGGCGTACTACTCGGAACATCCGAGGAGCGACAATCCGAGCGACACGGCCGCATCGAAGAACCCTCGATGGGTCGTCGCGAGCCATGAGCCGTCATGGGGATGGTTCGATCCGCGAATTCAGGCTGGCGATTCCGATAAGCCCGCGCATTGGCATATCGACATGCGCCTTGGAGCGCAGCCGGTAGTCGTGTCGGGAGAGTTCCGCGCACGGCCCGTGTCGCATGGCTACTGGAGGCCGGCAGTATTGACGCCGCATCAAATCGCACCACGGGTCGAAGTGGCGATTATTCCGGGCGTGGTGCCGGCGGTCACGATTGATAATGGCGGGCATGAACCTGTCACCGTGATTGGCGCCCGCGGCGAGCCGTTTCTGCGAATTGGAGCGGACGGCGTCTTTGCCAACGCGAATAGCCTGACCTGGATGCAATCGGGACGCGCGCCGCAAACCACGTCCCCGGTCGTACTTTCCAAAGATTCGAGCACCGTGACATGGACCAAGATTTCCCCGGGTTCGAGATATACCTGGCTCGAATGGCGCGCGCGATGCGCGGACGATCGAACAAGGCGGACCTCGCTGAAATGGGAAATCCCGCTACTGATAGGCGGAAAGCCTGCCTCGGTGGCGGGAGAAACCAGATGGATAACGATCGGTGACAGACCGGCGCTGGAGAACGCACGTCTTGACTAATTCAGTCAATTTGTAGTGAAACCCACCGTGGGTTTCGCGCGTACTTAGGCAGGGCAGCCCCTGCACCCTGGTATTCAAGAAGGATGCGAGACCGAGGGAAACAGCATGATTCCTGATTTCAAGGGCCACCATTTCGTCGAGGAGTTCAAGCCGGGGGAACCGCCCTCGTGGCATCACTGCGAACGATGCGGAGTGAAAGCCATGCTCAGGCCGGACGGCTCGACATTCTTCAACGTCGGCCAAAAGGGCATATTTCACAGGCCTGAGGATCGCATTCCGCTGAACGCTTTGCCCGTACCGCCTTGCAACGTTGTCCGTCCGGCATAAGCCGCTTCTGGTTCCAGGGGTGAGAGAATGTCCAGTTATAAGTGGCCGCAGGGCCGTTCCGTAAAGATTGCGCCGCGCGGCAATCAGCCTTCGATCAACCTTACCGTTCATGAAGCTGGTGACGGACCGGCGGTGGTTTTCTGTCATGGGTTTCCGGAGCTGGCTTTTTCGTGGCGGCATCAATTGCCGGCGGTGGCAGCGGCGGGCTTTCATGCGATTGCGCCCGACCAGCGCGGCTATGCGGATTCGAGTGCGCCGCCCGCGGTCACCGACTATGGGCTTACCGAGCTGACTGGCGACATGGCGGGCTTGCTCGACGCGCTGAAAATCGAACGCGCGATTTTCGTCGGACACGACTGGGGCGGTTTCGTCGCGTGGGCGATGCCGCTGCTTTATCCGGATCGTACCGCCGGCGTGGTCGGAGTTTGCACGCCCTACATGGCAATCCCGCCGACTGCGGTCATGCGCGCGATGGTCAATGGCAAGGATGAGCGCATGTACATCGTATGGTTCCAGGAACCCGGGCGCGCTGAGAGCGTGATGGATTCGAAGGCGCGGCTGATTTTCGATCGCCTGATGCGCGCGCCGCTCTCGCCGGAAGAATCCGCCAAACGAGCGATGGCGAGCGGCGAGCTGGATATGAACCCGTTCCGGCGAATCGAGGAGTTGAAACCCGAAACTGCGACGATCGTCACCGCCGAAGAGCTCGACACCTACGTGCATGCTTTCGAGAAGAGCGGGTTTCGCGGCGGTATCAACTGGTATCGGAATATCGACCGCAACTTGCGCGAGCATCCGGAGATTGGGGTCGCGAAGCTGGACTTGCCGTGCCTGATGATCACCGCCGAGTGGGACGGGGCGCTGCCGCCGCGGATGGCGGCCGGGATGCCGGCGCTGTGCTCGGACCTCGAGATGCACAATATCGAGCGCGCGGGACATTGGGTGCAGCAGGAGTTTCCGGACGAGGTGAATCGGACGATTGTAGATTGGCTCAAGCGGCGGTTTAAGAATTGAAGCTCCAGGTTCTCGGTTGAGCCCAGAACCCTCACCGCTGGCCGCGATGCGGCCAGCCGCCTCTCCCGTAAAGTAACGGGCGAGGTAAGAATCGGAGGCGGGCACGGCGGCCCGCCCCACTTAATTAGAGGACTACTTGGTGTAGTCGAAGATTTCGTGCTCTTCGGTCAGGAAGATTGATGAGCGCTCGAAATCTATAAATTTCGATTCATCCTCGAGTAGCGCGCGGGCTGCTTCTGCGCGTTCCTGAACTGCGCCGCCTCCGCTGAAATCCTCGAGCGTGTCCCACCATACTTCGGTGATGCCGTCGGCGGTTTCGTGCATCTTCGGGCGGGTGTTGCGGATTTGTTTGCCCGCGTCTTCGGCGATGGTGTGGCTCTGCACGTACTTCTTCGCGCGCATTGACTTGGCGAAGCTGCGGACCAACGGGCCGTGCGTCTTCAGCCAGTACTCGTGGAAATCTTTTTCCGAAATGTCAGCGCGCTTTCGAACTATGTAAACGAGTTTGATCATGGCATCCTCACATTGCGCGTAGCTGATCGAGAAGCGTTTCGTCAAACATTTCGGCGGGCAGGACGTCGGGTCCGATGAAGGCAGCGGGCTGGATGTCGGGGAAATTACCCCGCAGACGATCTTCGCGGACTCTTGCTCGCCGCGCGCGAGCGCGGTCGCCGAACTCTACGTTCAGTATCGAGAAGGTCGACGCGGTCATCCTGAGCCGGCGCATCCGCTCGCGGCGCTCTTCTGCGTAGGGGCGAAAAAGATCAGGCGTCCAGTTGCGATTTTCGAGCATGAGGTCGCGCACGATGCGCACGTCGCGATAGCTGATCGACAGCCCCTGCCCGATGATCGGATCGTTGTGGCCGGCGGCGTCGCCAATCAGCACGACGCCCGCGACGTACGGCACGTCGGTCCACGTGTCCTCGTTGCCGTAGGAATTGCAGGGGCCAGACGGAGTGCCGTTCGCGAGGTACTCGCTGCGCGGGACGCTGGCGAGGTGGAACGCGTCAAGGAAGCGCGCCTGGTTGTCGGCGCCGGCAAAACGTTTCTTGTCTTCGTTCGGATAGCAGATGTAGAGACGGACGCGCTCGGCCGATTGCGGGAACGCAAGAAAGTTGACGCGCGCTTCGCTGCCGAAAATCTGCAAGTCGGCAGGCCATCCGGTGGTGTTGTCGACCAGCATCCCGGCCATCAGATGATGCGTCGGATCGCGATGCTGCTCGATGCCGACTTGCGAGCGCACGACCGAGTTGCGGCCGTCGGCGCCGATGACGATGCGCGGATTGAACTTGCGCTCGCGGCGGTCGTGCCTGAATCGCACTTCGGGCGCGCTGCCTGCGATGACCTGCACATCAGTCACGCCGCGAAGCAGTTCGGCGCCTGAGGTGGTCGCCTCGCGATTGAGCAGGTCGCACATGTCAGGATGCCGCATGCATAGCGGCGGCTTGAAGCCGGCGCCTTCGAAGGCTTTGAAGTCGAGCGGCTGAGACTCCGCGGCGGCCGGCTCGATGTCGTCGCTGTAGCCGATGTGGCGGCCGAGATGATGGCCGCCAGCTGCAATCAAGGTGTCGTACAAGCCGAGGCGCTGCGTTTCCGCGACGCCCCATGGCGCGAGCCATTCGCCGCGGACGTGATCGACATGCACCAGCGACTTCTCGAGGATCGTCACGCTGATCCCGGCGCGGGACAGGACTGTCGCGAGCGCACTGCCGCCAATTCCAGCGCCGACGATCACGACGTCGGGATTTGCGTGTTGTTCCATGCGGCTCAGTTCACGACGTTGTCGAAATGTGCGGTTTCGATTTTGTCGGCGCGTTTGAACTGTAGAAAAATCCGGTAGTGCCCGGGCTTGGGGAAACCATAGGGCATCGACAACTCCGGCGAAATAGCAGCGCCGGCGTTCGGATTCATATCGGGCATATTCATACCGGCCATCGAGTCGGACTTGGCGCTCGCCATCATCAGCGCGGCCATCGGGACTGAGCCTGACGGATGGATGTGGGCGAACACTTGCAGATCGGCGCTCACGATCTCGGCGTGTGCCGCCATTCCCATGTAAGGCTCGAGACCGGTCGCGGGCTTGCCGTTTTGATCCTGCACTTCGAAGCGCAGGATCATCGGGACGTTTGCGCGAAGGGCGGCGCTGTCGCGATGCCACACGACGCGCGTGCCATCATCGAGCACGTCAATCGCAGAATCCGTGGACGACGTTAGTGCGGGTGCATTGCCAGTGCTGTCGTCGCCGCTCAGCGGCGTGCCGGTTATCTGCGGCAAGTCGATCGAGCCGACCAGCGTCCATGGAAATCCTGATTGATCGACGATGTCAGCGAACACGCTGTAATTGCCGGGTTCGATCGACGGGAGCGCGACGACGAAGGTGCCGTCGGGCTGGCGGTTCGGATGCAAATGCCACATGCGGTCGAGCGCAGGCGCGTGGACGAGAAAAAAATGCATCAGATGGCCGTGGTCGGGCAGGATGCCGTCCATGACTTTGTATTTCAGCCACGCCTTGTCGGTTGGCGACGGGCGAATCGCGAGGCGGTTGCCATCGACAATGGTCAGCGCCAGCTTCGGCGGCTTGAACAGCGCGGTGATCGCCGCGTAGTTCTGTGCGTCGGAGTTCCACCATGCAAACGCGAGATAGAAGAGCGTCGCGACAACGCCTGTAGCAATCGCCGTCGCACGCAATCCGCGGCGCTTGAGCTGAGGCGTGATGGTATCGCCCGGCGCGAGGCGGGATTCGCGAGCGGCGGCTCCGACGATCGAAATTGCGCCGATTGCCAGGATGATCGCGAGGGTCAGCAGTAATGCGCCGAGAGCCGGGGGCATCGGGAGCATCTTGCGTGCGGCTGACGGCACCGGTACCGACATTTGCGCCGGACCATGAGCGCCCGCGACGTTTATCACCACCCGCATCGAACCGTACTCCATCAGCCACAGGCTCGAGGTGAACAGATGAGGATCGATGGCAGAGCGCTGCGCGGCGTCGGGCACGGGAGCATACTGCGAGCCGGCACCGGCGAGGCGCGTCACTGCGGTGCTGACCTGGTGGACGTCGTCGGAGTCGGCGCGAATCTGCACGTCGGCGACGCCGGGGATTACGGCGGGGACGTTGACTGTCACGAAGAGGTGATAGGGGCCTGCGTCGCCTTCGTAGAAGACGTTGGGACTGCCGACGTGGGCGTCGGCGGGCAGTGCGAAGAGGAAAATGGCGGCCACTGCGAGCATCGCGGCGCGGCTGATGAGAGTTATCGCGGATTCAGGATCGGAGCAGAATCTTGAGTCGCGCGCGGAAGAGCGCGCTATAAAAGGACCCTCACCTTCGATCCTCTCCCTTAAAGGGAGAGGGGAAGAACTCGGAATTTCGTCCACGTCCTATCTGTAGCGCACAAAATTTATGAGTGTAAGGAGCGCTGCGCGATTTTCGGAAACCGGAACCGGCATCGCGTCCGCGAAGCTGTCCGAGGTCCCTCCTCCCGTCGCTAACGCTCCCGTCGTCGGGATGACACAAGAAAGAATCGCGTCGCTTCGTCAGGATGGCAAACGTGAGGCCCGGGTTAGCGGCGGACGGTGCGCATCCAGTTGCCTAGGGCCATTCCCAGGGAGCAGAAGATTATCGACATTGCTAGTGCGATTATCATTCCTTCGGTGAAGACCGCGGGGGTCTTGTCCAGGGGGGCGAAGTGGTACGGGTTGTAGAGTAGGTTGGCGGCGTCGAAGAAGCCGAAATAGTTGGCGCCGAAGATTGGATTGCGGGCGTATGGCGAGATCAGGAAGTCGGCGAAGGGCCATTGCGCGGCGACGAAGGCTGCGATGAAGACGAAACCCGCGGCTATGGCGGATTTCCAGCCGCCCCAATTCTCGCCCATCCACGCGCGCAGGAGGTCGAGCGCGAATGCGGGCGCGATTACCAGCACCGGGAACCATAGCGGCACCATGTGCGTGATGTTCTGATAAACCGGGCCGAGCTTGGGCGCTGCGGGAAACAACGGGAAAATCCACAAGAAGGCGAGGAATAAAGCGGTGTACATCGCGGCCATCGCGGTGGCCGGCCAGCGTTTTTTGGAGACCACGGAGATCGCGATGAATCCGACGGGGAAGGCGGTCGCGACCGCGCGATAGAAGCTCGCGCTGTGCATGAATTCCATCGGCGTCGATTCAAGGATGAACAGCGCAGAGCCGGCGACGACGATGCCGCCGATCGTCAGCAGCAGCCAGTCGAGCTTGCGCTGATAGGCGCCGGTCGCGCGATTGAGATGCGCGCATACCAGCAGCATCGCGCCCAGCTCGATCATCAGTTCGCCCATTCCGAGCATCGAATGGGGCAGGCTGACGATTTTCACGTCGAGGCCGTACGCGTTGTGCCACCAGTTGTCGAAGGGCGCCGAGGTGAGCATCGCGAATCCGCCCCACGCCGCCATGAAGCATCCGAGCGGCCCGCGAAAGCCGAGAACTGAGACGCTGGCGTCCTTGGCGTCCTGCGACGAGCCGAAGGTGGTCGTGAGAATCGCGTAGCCGCTGGCGATGCCGGCGAGCACGCCCGCCAGATAGATCATCATGTGCGCGGGGGTCCAGAAGGAGTCGCGGCCGATTGAGATATGCCACGAGATGTCCCAGTAGCCACCGAACATGTCGGCGGCGGTCGCAGCGGCCAAGCACCAGATGTACCACGGGATCGCAGCAGTGCGCGTGGTGGCGACGCTGCGAATGTCGGCACGCGCGCGAAGGTCGAGGCTAGCGGCGGCATTTCCCATGGCTGGATTCTCGGCGACGATTGTAGCGTTTACAGGCGCGTCCGACCAGCAAACGCCCTACTTCAGAAATGAGCAGTCAGACCAATTTACCTACTTCCGGATTTAGCGATGCATTCGAGCAGAGTTCGTAGGCATCGGAATGCAGGATTGCCTTCGAAAGTAGCAACGGTTCATTGAGTTCTTTATTTTGCAGGCGTTTTTTTGAGTTCGTGACGCCCCATGGCATAAGCGTTGCACTTTTCAAGTTCTGCTTGGGGGCAGCATCACCTGCCCCGCGTGCGGATTTGGATTCGTCGTATTCTACAAAACTTGGAGGTAGTCAGCGTTGAAGAAAATTGCATTAACATTGGTATTGTCGTCGTCGCTGCTGGGACTGGGGACTATTGCAATGGCTCAGGATTCAGCCGCTCCCGCACCGGACAACTCCGCCGTCAACGTCAGGGATCGCGCACCGAACGCGATGACGGCGGGCCAACAATCGAACGCCAAAAGCGACGTCGAACTCACTCGCGAGATTCGGCGCGCGGTGGTCAAAGACGACTCGCTTTCGATGCTCGCGCACAACGTGAAAATCGTCGCAGCCAACGGATCGGTAATTTTGCGCGGCCCCGTGAAGACCGAGCAGGAGAAAGTCGCGATCGCGAACAAAGCGGAGCAAATCGCAGGTCCCAACAAAGTCGATAACCAGCTCGAAGTCAAAAACCAGTAGTAAGGAGTCCCACATGGCGAAGAAAGCAGTTTTTGGAATCGCGAAGAGTGAACCACAGGCAATTACGATCGCCGATAATCTGAAAGCGGCCGGATTCAGCGAGAACGACATCTCGGTCCTGTTCCCCGACAAGAAAGGCAGCAAGGATTTCGCGCACGAGCAGCACACCAAGGCGCCCGAAGGCGCGGCGGCTGGCGCGGGCAGCGGCGCGATCCTCGGCGGAGCGCTCGGATGGGCGGTCGGTATCGGAGCGCTCGCGATTCCGGGGCTCGGCGCCTTTATCGCAGCGGGTCCGCTCATGGCGGCGCTCGCGGGCGCGGCTGGCGGCGCAGCGGCTGGCGGCCTGACCGGCGCGCTCATCGGCATGGGCATTCCGGAATACGAGGCGAAGCGTTACGAAGGCAAGGTCAGAGACGGGAACATCCTGCTGTCGGTGCATACCGAGGACAGCAAAGAGCGCGATCGCGCCAAGAAGATTTTCGAGGCCGGCGGCGCTGTCGATATTTCGTACACCGGTGAGGCGTCAGTTCCCAAGGAACATCGACCCTCCGCTCACTAGATACCCTTCGCGAGTTGCAGGTGGGATCTCGATTCCACCTGCAATCTCGCAACTCCCTACATCACGCCGGATTTCTCTGGCGGATATATTTGCCAACCTGGTTCATGTAGTCGCGCTTGCCGACTTCGACGCCGTTGTGGCGCAAGATGCCGTAGGCGGTGACGGTGTGGAAATAGAAATGCGGCAGCGCCCAATCCATTAGGTACTGCAAGCCGTCCATTTCGAAATCGATGTTGTTTTCGGGGATCGGAATCGTGATCTTGCGATCCTCGGCGCCGTCGAATGCGGCCGCGCGCACGCTCTCGACGTATTCGAGCGTTTTCGCGATGCGCGCCTTGAGCTCCTCGAACGTCTTCTCGTCGTCGTCGAACTGCGGCGCGGTCTGGCCGCTCAGGCGCGCGGTCGAATCATTGGCTTGATCGCAGGCCATCCGTACTTGTTGCGCGAGGGGATACATGTCCGGCGCGAGGCGCGCATTCACCAGGTCGGTTGAGCCGGCTTTTTTGGCGCCCTGATCGAGAACGTGAGATAGAGAGCGCAGCATTGGGACATAGGTTTCAATTGCTATCGCGTAAATTGAGATCTTCATTTGTGACTCCTTTCTCGAATGTTAAATGAGTCCGAAGAAAACACAATCACCTGCGCGGTGGGCGCAAGGCGTGACCTCTTGACCCAGTGTCCATCGCCTCGCTAATCAGGATGACCGCTGAGTGGGGGACGCATTTTGGGGGGAATCCATCTTCGACGATTTGTTGCGATCGCATTTGCGTGCGTGGTTGCCGCGTGGTTCTGCAACCTGGCTTTTTCGCAGGACGACGTTTTGAGCGGCGACGAAGCCGCAGTGGTGAAGGCTCGCGTGCAGAAAATTCGCGGGCTCCGCCTCAAGCGTGATGTGCCGGTGACCTATCTCAGCGTCGCCGAAACCGAAGCACGGTTCACAGCCCAGTTCGCCAAGCTGGTAAGCCAGGACGAGATCGACACCGGCGTCGAAGAAAACAAGATGATCGGGCTCTTTCCGCCCGATCTGAAAATCCAGCGCAAAGACCTCGCCGACATGACGCTGGAGCTGGCCGGCTTCTACGACGACCATCATAAGGACATCGTCATTATCGATCGGCCCCTGACGTTCGCCCTGCCTGAGCGATATCAGAACGCTGTCACGCAAATGAGAAAGCTGGACACGATGGGGACCTTGGGGCATGAACTGACTCATGCGCTCCAGGACCAATACTTCGACATCGCGGCGGCGCAGAAAAAATTCAAAGGCAACACCGATCGCGAGCTGGCGTACAAGGCAATCGTCGAGGGTGACGCGACCCTGTCGGGATTCTCAGTGGTGACCGGACGCGTCGATGACGAGACGATCGACTACTTCAATTCGCATCTGCAGGACATCGTGCCGGTGTTTATGGGGCGCATGGAAGGCAAGCCGCGCGCGATGACCTATCCGTTCATTTTTCAATACACCGAGGGCGCCCGCTTCGTTGCCGAAGCTTACCATCGCAAAAAATGGGACGGCGTGAATGCGCTGTTCAAGGATGTGCCGACCTCGACGCAGCAGATCATGCATCCCGAGCTTTACTTCGACCATCCGACTCCCGCGCTGACGGTCAAGCTCGATGGCTACGAGAAAGTTCTGCACGATTGGAAAAAAGTCGATGAGGACACGCTCGGCGAGCTGATGCTCAAGATCATGCTCGAGCGCACGATGGGCGAGGATACGCCGTACGTGCAGGCGTCAACCAAGTGGGCGGGGGATCGGATCGTCGCGCTGCAAAAGGGAAAATCGCTGACGGTGCTATGGATGATCGTGTTCCGCAGCGCAGGCGCCGCCGACACCTTCGCTCAACTCTATACGCAAATCCTCGACAAGGTCCTGCCGGGCAGCACGGCCCGGAAGATCGATCAGCGCGGTCCCGCGGTCTTTGTGATGATCGGCGACGGCGCAATCCGCTATCACGAGTTGATGCCCGAAGTGTGGAAGCAAAGCCAGATCGACGGTAGTCCGATCGAGTCGTACGAATCGCCGCTCAATCCCTGGCAAGCCGGGCAGCCGCGGCAAACTTCACTGCAGCCTCAAGCAGCCCCGACTCCGGCGGTTCCGCCGCCGCGGACGATTCAAGCTGATTGAGGAGGCGCGAGCGCCTGGCTCTTGTGAAGCCAGGCGCTCAAGTGATTAATCGCGGTTGTAGCAGTGGGCTCGCGCCGCAGCAGCTTCCGCCTCTACGTCTTGAGCGGCGGCAGGATGCCCCGTACTGCGATCTCGCCACACCTGGCTTTGGAGCTGGCGAGCGCGGTCGCACGCATACCGCTTGCCGCTGTATTCGTAGTAGCCCTGATGCCAGCCGTGATTGGCGTATCCGTCGCGGTCGCCTTTGTAGTGGTCCCACCACCAATCGACCGGCTTGATGTAGCTCGAATCTATGCTGTCGGGCGACTGCGCCAATGCAGGCGCGGTCATCGGCAGCGCCAGCATCGCGCCGCCTAACAAACTGAGAATCAGGTTTCTTTTAAGTGTCATAACGAAGTACCTCGCCTTCAGAAGCATCAGTGGTGCCAGATTAGGACCGCGACAAAAGGCTTTGGCAATCAAAGAATTGTTCAAAGAATTTACTGCATCCTCGGTGCGAAAAAGATGTGCCTCTTCGGCAAAAATTTCAAAATTCCGGCAAAGGCATCACAAAACCCTATTTCCCACCCGTCTCCCCTCGCGTTGACGACACTTTGAGGAACGCAGTCTCGCGACGGGTTGTTTTGGCCTGCAGATCCTTGTGCTTCGGGGCTTCGTTTGCGGCGGGACCGGGCATCACCCGAATGATCGCCATCATCCCCTGATCCTCGTGCTCGAGTATGTGGCAATGATAGACGAAGTCGCCGATATCCTGCCCGCGAAAATCCAGCCGCACCGTCACACTCGGATATTTGTGGTGTGGATTCCCGTCCCAGAACGGAATGTCGATCATGTCGAGCAACTGCCCCTGCAACGCCTTTATTGGATGGCTGCCGTTCTGCTGGAAATTATTCTGCGACATCACCATGAAATGGATCTGGTGGATGTGGAATTCGTGATTCTCCTCTGATCGGTTCTCGATGGTCCAATCCTCGACTGAGCCCTGCGTCGTCTCGATCGCGGGAGGATTGTTGGGTGAGAACACCACAGGCGTTGCGCCGTCGACGGTAATGAAAAATTGGTCCTCATCGTTCTCTGAAAAATACAATTTCCGGGTGGCCGTCACCCGAGCGTCGGCCAATCCTTCGAATCGCTGACGCCACGGTTTCGCTACCGTGGCGCTGACGCGAGCGTCCTGGCCACTGTTGTCGACGACCGGCTTGATGTTGGCGATCACGCGTCGCGTATCGTTGTCGCCATCGGGGCCGGTGTTGATCGCCTGGGTCAGGAACTGCGCCTTCTTCACCTTGGCGGAAGGTCCGGTGACGATGAATTCCATTCGCGCGGCGGGTGGCAAGCGCAGGTCGGTAACTGTAATAAGCTTGCCCTGCGCGGTGCCGTCCTGCGATCCGACCGGGACTCCGTCAAGCGCCACCAACTGGATCGGCTGCGGCTTCCCATCATAGACAACCTGCAGATCCAGAATCGTATCCGCCGAGGCGTTGGCAACCCGCCAGAACTGCGTCTCGTTGGGCGCCATATCGATGACCGCGGGCGTCAGTGCGGGATACGGAATCGGGATGTAGTTGATAGTCACGTCCCATGACGGGACCGGGCCGCCAGGAGTGGGGTCGCCGGCGACGTTCTGATCGCGAATCACGAATACTCTTTGCGGCAAGCCAGCGACCGCGGGCTGAATCGTTTCGATCCCATCGACGATGATCGCGCCCGATGCGCCGCCCTGGGTGGTGCGCTCGGAGATTCCGTGGACGTGAGGATGGTACCAGTAGAGGCCCGGCGGCTCGTCCGAGGGAAACGACACATCGTAGGTGAAGGTCTCGCCGGAGTTTATCAGGGTGTGAATCACTTCGTCCTGATGGCAGGTCGGCGGCGTGTTGGTCCCGTGATAGTGAATGTTCACCGACGAGTCGTCCATCGTCGTTGCGCCGCATACGGTGGCGGCGTTGGTCGCCATCCGCATCGCGCTGGCGGAGGCCGGCGTCGGGAGATCGTTCTTCACGTTGATAATCAGATGGTCTCCGGGCTTGATATGAAGCGTGGGCCCTTCGCTGCCGTCGGGCGTGGTGAAGCAGTAAAGGGTGCGGCCTTGCGCGTCCTGCGCGGTGTTGTATGCGAGGTTAACCGTCAGCGTACCGTCGCTGCTGAAAAAAGCTGGCGGATTTGTAACGGTGGTGCCGGGGGCGAATCGAGGGCACGGACTTTGTGCTGCAGCTGTTATTGGCGTCAATAGGAGCGCGAGCGTTGCGAAGAAGTTGAATCGAAGATATTTCAAGGCATCCTCCCAGGTTCAGGTAGCTCAAGTTTCGGTTAACTCGCGCAGCGTTTCACGCTTGTGACGAGCTATGCCGCCGGCCAGACAGTTTATCAGATTGTAGGGTTGGTCCAGCCTTCGGGACCCTTGACCCGAAAGAGCAATTCAAGCATCCGGTTGACTTAGATCTTGCACGCGCGGATAGTCCCATCAACTCCCGGACGGGAGGTGCACACGCGATGAATACCACCATCAAAGATCTTGCCGAATCACGCCTGAGTGCGCCTCCGTTGAGCAATAGTCGCCGGTAAAACCGGAAATCCCGCGACATCGTAGCCACGGAGGCGAAAGCTCCCGTGGCTTTTTTGTTTTCACTTCGCGCGGAAGCCCTGCGCGTGCGTGATTCGACGATCCAACATTCACGTTTCAAAAATGCGAACGGAGGACGAAAGCCATGAGGACCAATGCGCAACAGGAAATCAGAGGTGCGCGAACGAAACTTCTAACTATTGAGAAAGAGAAAAGTGATGACCACTGCTTTAGAGATCGATGAAGGATTGCTCGATGCGTTTATCGGCGACGGCTCGATAAGCGACATCCTATATGTAGTTCGCAGCGGGAAGGAGGCGACTGTCTATTGCTGTCGTGGCGCGGGAGGCGAGTTGGTCGCAGCGAAAGTTTACCGGCCACTCGAGCGGCGCAATTTTCACAACGATGCGATCTACCAGACCGGGCGCGACCGAGTGCTGAGCAGCCGCACCAAACGCGCGCTCGCAAACAAGAGCCGTCACGGGCGCGATGTGCAATACGGGACCTGGATTCACGCCGAGTTCCAGACCATGCGGATGCTTCACGACGCGGGCGCCGACGTGCCCGAGGTATTCGCGCAATCGAACGGCGCGATCCTGATGGAATATTTCGGCGACGAAGATGCGGCGGCGCCGATGCTCAATCGAGTGACGCTGCCGCGCGAGGAAGCGGAGAGATCGCTGCGCCAGATTATCGACAACATCACGCTGTGGCTCGCGCACCATCTTGTGCATGGCGACTTGTCGCCGTACAACCTGCTGTACTGGGAGAATCGAATCGTCGCGATCGATTTTCCGCAGGCGGTCGATGCGCGGATCAACCCGAGTGCCAGGTCGTTGCTCGGCCGCGATCTTGAAAACGTTTGCGGCTATTTCGTGAGATACGGAATTCGCGCGGACGCGATCCGGATCGCGAATGCATTGTGGGCGAACTACCAGGCGGGGCGGCTATGAGCGCGCGCCGTCTCGCATTCGTGGCACGCTGTCGATTAAATGAAAGCCGGAAACAGGTATGGCAAGGCAAATCGGTCCGGTTAAAGCGCGCATCGAGTACACGGGCATCACCGCGGTGACAGCGGCGCTGCGTGCGATGCCGTTGGAGCGTGCGGTGCGCGCGGGCGCGCGGCTCGGAGGATGGGCGATGAATTTCGATCGTCCCAACCGGCCGATCGCGCTCAAAAATCTCGAGATCGCTTTTCCCGAGATGACTCCGGCGGCGCGGCTCAACATCCTGCGCAAGATGTATCGCAGTTGGGGCCGCGTGCTCGCCGAATGGACTCACTTGCCCGAGCTCAGCCGCGCCAACGTCGAGCGGGTCGCCACTTACGAGGGCAAGGAAAATTGGGATGAGGCCGAGCGCCGCTCCAACGGCCGCGGCTTGTTCGTGCTGACCGGGCATTACGGAAATTTCGAGCTGATGCAGATCGCGCAATCGGTGTACGGCTACCGGCTCGCGATCGTGCATCGCGCGCTGCGCAATCCGCTCATCGACGCCGCTATCTCGACCCAGCGCGTCCGCTACGGCAACAAAATTATCGAGCGCAAGGCTGGCGGGCGCGAGATGATGCGGATGCTGCGGCAGAACTGGATGATTGCGATCGCGCTCGACCTCGATGTGCGCAAGGGCGTGTTCGTGGATTTTTTCGGGATGCCGGCGTCGACCAGCGACGGCATCGCGCGGCTGTCGATCGCCGACCGGCGCTCCTGTGATGCCGGTGTTCATGGTGCGCCAGGGCGACACGGTTCATCACAAGATCACGATTCTGCCTGCGTTCTATCCCGAGAAGAGGCGTGACCGCGAGGCGGCGGTGCGAGAGTACACGCAGCAATACAGCGACACGCTCGAGCAGATGATCCGCGCGCATCCGGATCACTGGAACTGGATTCATCGGCGATGGAAAACGCGTCCGTCAGGTGAATCGCGCTTCTACTAGATAGGACGCAGTCCCAAGCTTTTGGCGACACGTTACGAAACAGTTCGCCCCGCGAACGTCCGCATTACGGGTTTCAAATTTCGACCTCTGCAATCAACTCGCGTATTCTTGCCCGGTTCAGCACTGGAAAGGAGCAAATCCAATGAGTGAAATCAAACTCGGTGGCCGGTTCACGTTCCCCGGCACGTCATTGACGGTCAATAGGATAGGCTACGGCGCGATGCAGCTGGCCGGTCCCGGCGTGTGGGGACCACCGAAGGATCCCGAGGGTGCCGTCGCCGTCCTGCGCGAGGTCGTCGCGGCGGGCGTGAACCATATCGACACTTCCGACTACTACGGCCCTCACATCACAAACCAGATCATCCGCAAGGCCCTGCACCCCTACCCGGCCGGACTGGTGATCGTCACCAAGTTGGGAGGCCGCCGCCCTCCCGACAAGTCGTGGCAGAAGGCCATCTCACCGGAAGAGCTGACCGCTGGCGTCCACGACAACCTCCGCAACCTGGATCTGGACACGCTCGACGTCGTCAATTACCGCGTGATGGGGTCGGGACACGGCGCTGAAGAGGGATCGATCGCCGAGCAGGTGACGGTGCTGGCCGAGTTGCGCCGCAAGGGCCTTATCCGTCACATCGGCCTGAGCAACGTCACAGCGTCACAGGTGGCCGAGGCGCAATCGATCACAGATGTCGTATGCGTGCAGAACCTCTACAACCTCGCCTACCGGCACGACGACGTTCTGATCGACGACCTTGAGCGGCAGGGTATCGCGTACGTGCCGTTCTTCCCGCTCGGCGGGTTCTCGCCATTGCAATCGTCCACGCTGTCGTCCGTCGCGAGCCGGCTCGGAGCCACGCCGATGCAGGTCGCGCTTGCGTGGCTGCTGCACCGGTCGCCCAACATCCTGTTGATACCCGGCACTTCGTCGGTCGCGCACCTCCGCGAGAACCTGGCCGCGGGTCAGTTGACGCTGTCGCCGGAAACCTTGGCGGAGCTCGACGGGATCGCCGGCGAGGCGGACCGGGCGAAACTATGACGTCAGTTTCGGCGGGGGCGTCGTCGCGAACTCGGCTTTCAGGGCAGTGTAGCTTTTCAGATCGTCCATCGTGCGGAAGTAACCGGTGTGGACGTAGCCGAAGACCGGTTGCGCTCGGGCGACCATCGGGGCAAACAGTCCTTCCATCAGGCTCCACGGTGTTTTCGGCGGAATCAGCTTCAAGACCGAAGGATCGGCGACGATCACGCCGCAATACATGAAAGCTGAAAGCGTCGCGGCGACAGCACCCGCCATCGATGACGGGTAGTCGTCGTATTGAAGCGGATCGCGGCGCATCAGCAGACGCATCCGGCGCAGATTTTTGCCGGCGTCGATTTCGAGGCGGCTGTAATAGTCGAGATTCGCGGGATTGAAGAGCGCGATCGTAGCAAGTGCTGAGCGCTCGCGATGGAACGCGATCATCGCGCTGCAGATCGAGATCGAGAATCGTGTCACTATTGGCGATTACGAACGTATCGTCGCTGAGAAAATCGCGCAGACCGTTGAGCGGGCCGCCGGTGCCGAGCAAAACAGGCTCGGGCGCGTAGGTTATGTGCAGACCGAGCTGCGAGCCATCGCCGAGTCCGCGTTCAATTTGAGAGCCCAGGTGATGGAGATTGATTGCGACGTCGGTGATGCCGGCGCGGCGGATCATCGCGAGCGGGTGATGAATCAACGGACGACCGCCGAGTTCGAGCATCGGCTTCGGCGTCACGTCGGTCAGTGGGCGAAGCCGCTCGCCCATTCCAGCCGCGAGTACGAGGGCCTTCATGGCATCAGCGCTGCGGAAAGTTTTGGGAATTCGGCGCGCATCTCGGCGAGCATCCGACGCGCCTGTGCCAGCGCGTGCGGAACGTACTGACGGTATCCGGTCTTGCCGTTGCGCTCGAACATTTCGAAGCGCCCGATCATTTTGAGCGCGTGCTGCAAAACGCACAGCCGATAGCTGAGCATAAATTCTGCGGGGTCGAGTCCAGCTGCGCCGCGGCGCGCGATTCCCGCGCAGTAGAAGTCGAGGATGCGGCGCTCGATTGCTGGCGTGATGACTTCGTCGGTGTCGCGAGTTGTCAGCAGCACGGCGAGATCCTGCGCGGCGGGGGCCATGAGCGCATCCTGAAAATCTATGATGCGAATTCGCAGACCGTCCTGGATATAAAGATTCTCGCGATGATAGTCGCGATGGGAGAAGACGCGCGGGAAGCGATCGAGTCGCGCGGCTAACTTCGCGATTTCGGGAGTGATCGGCGAAATGTCGGCGCCGGGCGCAACCGCCCCAAGGCCGACCTCGACAAATTCCTTCAGCTCCCATTCGAAGAGCCGGCCGCTGTACGCAATCTCGTGCGCGATACATCGAGAGTCGATTTGCGCGGTGCCGTCAACGTGGAGGCGGATGAGTTCGGACGCGGCGAGGCGGAACAAGTCGGCGGCGTCGGCGCCCGGACGTCGCACCGCGTCGAGCAGGGAGGTTTCGCCGACATCCTCGACCAGCATCGCGCGGCGGGCTGGATCAGCGTCGTAGAGCGCGGCGACAGGTGCGCCGATCGACGTGAGGAAGCGATGCACATTGATCCACGGCGGCTCGGTGACGGGCGTCGGCAGAAGATTGAGTACTCGGACGTAGCGCGGGAGGTCGTCGGGGCCGAGATCGACGAGGATGGCGGTGGCGGGGGCGGGGTTTCCGGGCGCGTCGCGATAGCGACGCGCCAGAACCGGCGCGTCGAGAGATCGCCGCGGAGCGCGGCGATCTGGTCGAGGCGCGCGCCCGGCCATCGCGCGCGATGGCCGCCTCTGCCCATGCCTGGAACGCGCCGCTGTCATCCATCGGAGATGGATTCTAGCGGCGCTGAGGCAGGTTCGCGAGCGACGTAACCCCAACCTTCCCGCGAGGGAAGGGGAACAATCGAAGAAAGCGCTCCCGTCCGAGTATCAGTCGCCGCCCACCGCGTGGCCGCCCTCGGCCGCGCGCGCCATCTGCTCCGGCGTGAACCAGTCGCGATCGACCGAGCCCATGTTGATGAACCACGAGTCGCGCGACGGCGCCGCCTGCGACGGATGATAGCAGACGGTCGAGAAGCCGCTCTGCACGTTGACGCTCGAAGAGCCGGACTGGAACTCACGCTTGAACGGATAGATCGCGATTTTGGCGTCGGGTTCCGACCGATCCGCGTAATGCATCCACGACGTGTAGTTGACGAACAGCTCTCCGCTGCGATCGTACATGTCGTTAGCCATCACGAAGTCCGCTTCGGAATCGATGTACATAACTTCGTGATCGTAGATTGAGTTGAAGCGGTTCGGACGCGGGCGGCCTTCAATGATGAAATCATGCCGCATCTGCCAGTTGTCAGGGCAATGGCTCGCGCCGCCGTCAGTCGGACATCGAACGTCGGGCACTTTTGCGATGTTGATCGCCGCGAGCATATTTTTCTCGCCGATCAATTTCCAATTGTAGTTCTCGTTCTTACCGCTGAAGCCTTCGTAGTGATTCGGATCGTAGGCCTGCGCTCCGGTCGCCGTATCGAGAATGGCGTAGTTAAGTCGGCGCACGCGGCGAGCGCCGGGCGTCCAGGTCCAACTGGCGTCCTCGATATTGGGATCGGCGTAGCGGAACTTGATCAATCCGGTTCCGCGCGCGTCCTGCGGCGCGAGCACGGGATAGAGCAGCCCGAGAAAGTAGCGGCCGGTTTTCTTGAAGTCGGGATCGATCGGCATCGGGTCCACTTCGGTGCGCCCGACTTCGTTGTAACCGGCATAGTGGCCAACTTCGATATCGGTGATCTCACGGAACGGCGCGTTCTTGCCCCAGTATACGCTGTCGCAATCGAACCAGCGGAGATCGTACTCGTCGCTCGAAATAGGCCGGAACGCCACATTCCACATCACTTTGGTGCCGGCTTCAGGATCGTTTGCGTCAACGATCGGGAACGGCTCGCCCGCGACATAGCCAATCAGGCTGCGATGGTCAGGCGTCAGCCTCACCTGACTCGAATACTTCTCAGTCGCGTCCTTGTACGGCGGCGGCCAATCGATCCGCTCGGTCGGCGTGACCTGGATCGTCATCCCATGCATCACGCGCAGGTACTGTCCCGGAGAAACGAGGTCTTTAACCTTGTAGGCATTGTCCGGAGTAATGAAGTCCCCCGGCTTTACCTGAGCCAACGCGGGCGCGCTGGAAATCCCGACCACGAACATCAAAACGGTGAGAATTCCGAGGCCCCAGCTTCCCCATCCGATTGCGCGTTTCATGTTGATCCCTCTTTCGGCAAGTCGTTGCCGTTGTCTGGAATTAATCCGCTACAATCTTTTTGTCTGCCTACATTCAGTCATTAGTCCTACTGCTTCGAATCGTCAATAGCAGTAATATTCAAACTCTCGATCAAGGCATACGAAGGCCGTGTTTTAGCAAAATAAAGTCCACGCACACGATTTCGAGTCACGCAACCGCAATATATTCGTTGCACAAATAATTCAGGCCGGCACAGCGCGCAGAACTAATCTTCAGATTCGGCGGCAAATCGAAGAATCGTTCCAAAAGACGTGCTCATCGGGTATTCATATCAAGATAAGAGGATCTTGTAGGCGTATTGATCCATGACTACCTGGTTTCCCGTCGCTGTGACTCTGCTCGTCGCCGGCTTAATCGTCGGCGTCATGTGCACGCTCAACATGTTGATCGGGCCTAAGCGTCCCACCGTGATAAAGGGCGAGGCGTTCGAATGCGGCAATCCGCCGAGCGGCTCGGCGTGGGGACGCTTCTCGGTGCGTTTCTACCTGACCGCGATTCTCTTTCTGCTGTTCGACGTCGAGGTGATTTTTCTGTATCCGTGGGCGGTCGAGCTGCGCCACCTCGGGATGTTCGGCTTCGTCGAGGCGCTCATCTTCATCGCGATTCTCGGCGTGGGACTTCTGTACGCATGGCAACGCGGCGCGCTCGACTGGGATTGAAGCATCGATGCTGACAGAAAAAATCAAAGAGCGCTTCGGCGCCGAAATTCTCAGCGCGCAAAATGAGCGCGACGAGGAGACTTTCACCATCGATCGCGATCGCGCCTACGATTTTTTTCGCGCACTCCGCGACGATCCCGACTTCCAATTTAATTTTCTCACCGACGTTACCGCTGTCGATTGGCTCGATCGCAAGCCGCGCTTCGACGTGGTCTATCAGCTGAACTCGCTCACCCTCGCGCATCGAATCCGCGTCAAGATTGGCGTCGACGGGCCTGATCCGTGGGTCCACAGCGTGGTCGGAGTATGGGGCGCGGCGGACTGGCTCGAGCGCGAATGCTTCGACATGTTCGGGATCGTCTTCAAGGGCCACCCCGATTTGCGCCGCATTCTGATGTACGACTCGTTCGAGGGATATCCGCTGCGCAAAGACTACCTCTACAACAAGCGCCAACCGATCGTTCCCGAAATCGACCCCGTCGTAAACCCGATTCGCCCCACGCGCTGAAGACGCGACTCGATAATTACCATGGCACTACCCGCGCGCTGGAAAGACATACTTGTGCCGTCGGATCCCTCCGACGAGATCATGGAACTTCAGATGGGCCCATCGCATCCCGCCTCGCACGGCACCATCAAGTTCAACCTCAAGCTCGACGGCGAGCGCATCGTCGATTGCGACGTCGAGGTCGGATACCTGCATCGCGGATTCGAAAAGATGTGCGAGCAGGGAACCTGGACGCAATGTTTTCCCTACACTGACCGGCTGAACTACGCGTCGCCATGCATCAACAATGTCGGCTTCGCGCTCGCGGTCGAGCGCCTGATCGGTATCGACACGACCGAGCGATGCAAGTACGTGCGCCTGATCATGAGCGAAGTTTCGCGCATCGCAGATCACCTGACCTGCCTCGGGATGGCGTCGAGCGAAGTCGGCGCGACCACGGTGGCGTTCTACATGCTCGAAGCGCGCGAGTTCCTCTACGACCTGATCGAGGCGGTCACCGGCGCGCGCCTCACCGTCACCTGGTGTCGCGTCGGCGGCATGACCCATGACCTGCCCACGGATTTCAACGATCGGATGAAGGCGTCGTTCGCGCGGCTCGACCAGGTTCTCAGCGATTGCGACAAGCTGCTCTCGCGCAACCGCGTGTTCATCGACCGGATGGCGAATGTCGGCAAGCTGTCGAAGGAAGAAGCTATTTCGTATGGGCTGACTGGTCCGCTGCTGCGCGCAGCCGGCGTGTCCTACGACGTTCGCAAGGCGCATCCGTACCTGGTGTACGATCGGATGAACTTCGAGGTGCCGCTGGGCGACCGCGGCGACAATTACGATCGCTTCAATGTGCGTTTTCAGGAGATGTACCAGTCCAAGCGCATCATCGAGCAGGCGATCGCCGCGCTGCCCGAGGGTCCCGTCACCATCACCGATCCCAAGGTCGTGCTGCCGGACAAAGAAAAAGTTTACAACTCGATCGAAGGCCTGATGAATCACTTCAAGCTGATCATGGAAGGCATCCACGTGCCCGCCGGCGAAGTGTACCAGGCGGTCGAAGGCGGCAACGGCGAGTTAGGATTTTACATCGTAAGCGACGGCAGCGGCCGCCCCTACCGTGTCCGCGTGCGCCCCCCGTGCTTTCTCGGCATGGGCGCGCTGAACAAAATGCTGATCGGCCGCATGATCCCGGACATCATCACGACGTTCGGGATGATCAACATGATCGGCGGCGAATGCGACCGCTAGCGACGCGTAACCTGCTCGCCGCCAATCGCAAACGTCTTCCTCACCAGCGTCGTCGAATCGAAAAACAAAAACGGTGTGGGCATCGTGTCGGGCGGACGCGGTTTGATTGCGGACCCCGGCGTCTCCGGCAATCCGTCAGTCTGATCGATCACCGTCACGACAAACGGCGCGGGCGTCGCGAGCTTGATCGTCAGATCGAATCCTGTTGCCGGTGCTCGCCAGTACCACCCGCTCCATCCGTCGGTGACGCGATCGCCCGGCGACTTGCCGTCGATTGACGCACCCAGCACCGACACACCCACCGGCACCGACATCCAAACGATCGACGACCGCCGCGCCGACGCGATATGCATCTTGACGGTGCGCGCGCCGAGAATCGTCGAGTCGTCGAGCACTTTGAGTTCCGGCGGCGATGCGTGGATTAGAGGCGCGTCGCCCTCGGTCGTTCGGCCGTGATTCAGATACGCAAAGTCGCTCGAGATCGACGCGAGGTTGCTATCCGGCGTTTCCCTGGTCGCAAGCCCGGCGAGTTTCGGCAGCCATCCACCACGCACGTGATGCTGAAAAAATTGCGAAGTGAACCGGTCGGGCCGTGAATCCAGGCTGACCCATCGCGCACGCGCGCGATCACTGTCGAGAAAATAAAAGATACTGTCGGGATGCGGCTGAGACGCGTCGAAGTCACTGGCGGCGTTGCCTTTGATGATCATCGCGATAGCGAGCACCCCCAGCACGCCCGGCACGATCCAGCGGCGTCCACCGGTGAGAAAATCGAGATAAGGGATGAACAGGCCAAAGATCAGTACCGCGGTCATTGCAGAAAGTGCGAGGAAGAAGATGGTGCCGTCGGCGCTTGCCGCGAATGCTGGTGCGAGCAGGGCAATCCCGGGAGCGATCGCGACCAAGGCCACAATCGCGGTGCGATAGCCGGTCGCACGCGGCCGATAGACCATCGCGATCGCTGCGAACAGCAGCGGCCAGGTGAAAATGTAACTGGCGCCGGGCGTCACGATGCTGGTGGCGAGCATCAGGACGGTCCAAACTGCGAGCGCACCCGCGCCGAGGTTTCGCAGAGAAAAGCGGCGGCCGATCAGCTCGTACGCCACCCACAACGTCCCGAGAATCAGGGCGTCCGCCGCTACCGAAAAGTAGAAGCCGCCGTAGGTCGTGCCGACCGGCAGCATTCGCCATCCCGCGAGCGTCGCCATCAGCCACCAGATTCCGCGCGCTTCGGCCACCGCGACCGCGAATGCGATCGCGTAGATCCCAAAACCCGCGGCGACACCGATGATGCTGAATCGTCCATCGTGGATGCCCATCCAGATCACGCCGAAGACCAGCATCGTCACTACGATCGCGAGCGCAATCGCGATCGGCGCTGAGTAGTGAATCAATTTTCCGCCGGCGACGAAGAACACCGCGTCGTGGTCCCCGCCTCTCGGCGCGCTCAGATCGATCGATCCGAACTGGCGCGCCATCGAGACTGCGTATGATCCCTGATGCTGCAACGTCCGCTGCTCGAGCAAATCGGCATTGTCGAGCGCAGTGTGATAGCGCGTGATTCCCCAGCCCGCAGCGAAATTCATCCCCGCCAATCCGGCGTTCAGAAAAACCGTCAGGTCGGTATCGTTGGGCATCCGCTTGTACACGGCTTTTGCCGCCGATATCGCATAAGGAAATGGCGCGGCCGCGAGCTGTTCGATCAGCCACGAGTTATGCGCGTTGGTCTCAAACATCATCGAGGGACCATACTCGCCGCGCATGTCGAAGTTGAGCACGACCTTGATGTTGCGGAGCGCTGGGTACGTCTCGACGAAACCTTTGCGCGCCGAGCAGGCCCAGTTCCTCGCCGTCGGTGAACAGGACGACGAGATCGTTGCGCAGTGGACTCGCATCAGCCTTGAGCGCGCGGAGTGTCTCGAGGATCGCGGCGACCGACGCCGCATCGTCGCCCGCTCCGGGACCGCTGGGCACCGAATCGTAGTGCGCGACTATCATCACGGCGCCAGTTGGTTGCGTGCCGGGAATCTTCGCCACGATGTTATTCACAACGGCCCACGTGTCTGGCCCAGACAGGCTGTGTCGCGCGACAGTTGCGGTCTGCACTTCGGGATTCGCGCCGAGTTCTCGAAGTCGGCCGACGAGGTACTCGCGCACGCGATCGTTTTCGGCCGAGCCGAGCGGATGCGGCTTCTTTGCGATCCCGCGGACGTCGCGCATCGCACGTGTCGCGGAAAATTCTGTCGCCGGCGCATTCTCATCGACGACCGGCGGCGGCTCGATGCTGCGGATTGCGAGAACCCCGATCAGGATCAGCAGCGCAAATGTGATTGGACCGGCGAGACTGTCTGCGGCGCGCGGTTCGTCCGTCAAATGAGGAGTTCCTTCGCCATCTCAGCGCCACAATACGCGGATGCCGACGCGGCGAACAATTGCGCGCACGCCCTTTGCGGCGCCGGTCCGCGTCGTTATCATCGTGCGTTGGAGCCGATGCCGCGTTCGACCATTCTCAAAATGTCCTCTCCTGAAGCCATCGCCCCGCAATTCGCGCCGCCGCCGCGTCGCGTGCTGATCGTGCTGATGGGCGCGATCGGCGACGTGGTTCGTGCATTGCCGCTGCTCGGGCGCATTCGAAAAGCATGGCCCGACGCGCACATCGCATGGGCGGTCGAACCCAAGTCCAAGGCGGTGCTCGAGCATCATCCCTGGCTCGACGAAATCATCGTGTACGATCGTGCGCATGCGCCGTGGACCTTCATCCCGTTCCTGCGTCGGGTTCGCAAGGGCCGCTTCGACCTGGTCATCGATCTTCAGCGTCATCTCAAAAGCGGATTCACCTCGCGCATCTCAGGCGCGCGCGATCGTTTCGGCTTCGACGCGGCCAATACCAAGGAATTCAATCACCGGTTTTCGAATCATCGGATCGCGCCGCAGCCGAATATGCGTCTGAAGATGATGCAATACCAGGCGTTTGGCGACGCGCTCGGACTTGCGCAATCGCCAATCGAATTTGGACTTGCCGCGACCGACGAGGAACGCGCACGCGCACTCGCGATGCTCGCCGAGGCGCCCCGCCCTCTCCTTGCCGTGATTCTTGGATCGTCGTGGCCGAGCCGAATCTATTTTCCGGAATCCACAGCCGCGGTAATTCGGCGGCTCGCGCGATCCGACGGCGACACTCCCGCACTGTTTCCGGTGTTGCTCGGTGGTCCCGACGAAACCAAACTCGCCGGCGAGGTCATCCGCCATCTTGACGGCGTGCCCGTGCTTAATCTTGCCGGACGCACGTCGCTGCGCGACTTGATCGCGATCTTTCCGGAATGCGCCGTCGCGTTCGGCCCCGACTCAGGCCCGATGCATATCGCGGCCGCCGTCGGATGCCCGGTGGTATCGCTATGGGGCGCCACCGCTGCCGAGCGCTCCGCGCCGTGGGGCTTTGCCGATTTGGCGATCAGCGGCGCGATCCCGTGTCATCCCTGCTATCTTCGTACCTGCCCAATTGGGCGCGAATGCATGCGGCGAATATCCCCCGAACAAGTCAGCGTCACCATCAGGCGCGCGTTCGCGATGCGCGAGGCGTCGAGATGAGCCTCTGGATAGCGGGTCTGGAGGGGGTGCCGCTGAATCGTGGGGGCTGGCGCTTTTTGATCCCCGGCTACGATGCGCGATTTTCAGAAGAGCTGCGTGAGGAGCTGCTCGATTCCGCATTCGCCGCAATCGACGGGACGATGGCGAGGCGCGTACGGCGATCGCGGCACGCCGAGACCTGGTTCAAATATTTCGATCACGGTCTGAAAGCGTACTTTAAAGTGCTCGACCCAATCCGCGGAGTGAATCGCGCCCGCGGGATATTCAAACGCAAGCGCGCTGCGCACGTCGCTGCGATCTCGGAGCATCTGCGGGCCGACGGGATTGGCGTCGCGGAAATTCTACTGCTCGGCGCCGAGCGCCACGGCGGTCGCGAGCTAATAGTGACCGCGCGGGTCGATGGGTTTAATCTTGTACGTCATCTGAAGCGTGCGAAGCTCGCGTCCAGGCGCGTTGTGTTGCATGCGCTCGGCGCGGAGGTCGCGCGGCTGCATCGCGCCGGATACATCCACGGCGACCTGACGCCGTACAACATCTACGTCACCGGCCTCGAGCCGCCGCAATTTGTTTTCATCGATCACGAACGCACCCGGCGCACGATTCTGAGCCGCTTCAATCGGCCGCGGATGCGCAATCTCGTTCAACTGGGGAGTCTCGATGTCGCCGGCGTCACCAATACGGATCGGATGCGCGTATGGACCGGCTACTCCGCGGATTTATCTCCGCGACGCCGGCGGCTGCAGCTACGCCGCGTCGCCGCGATGCTGGTGGCGCGGAAAATGCTCGAACGCAGAGACGCGGCAGTGAAGGCGCGCGCGTCGTCGTCGTTTGGGCAGCATCGGGAGCTGAGGGGAGGCTGATGGCGGATCGGACTAAAATTTCCGTGGTAATTCCGGTTTACAACGAGGTCGCGACTATCGGCCGTGTGATCGAGCGCGTGCTGGATTGCGGTTTCGACCCCGAAATAATCGTCGTCGATGACGCCTCGAGCGACGGCACCGCGAAGTTCCTGCGCGAGTTCAGCCATCCGCAGGTGCGATGCTTTTTTCACAGCGAGAATCGCGGCAAAGGCGCTGCGCTGCGGCTCGGATTTGCCGCGGCGAAAAATCCTTACGTGTTCGTGCAGGACGCCGACCTCGAATACGATCCGCGCGACTACAGCGCCATGATTGGCCCGATGCTCGACGGGCGCGCCGACATGGTTTACGGATCGCGCTTCCTATCCGGGCCGCATCGCGTCATGTTCTTCTGGCATTACGTGGCCAACCGCGCCGTGACGCTGCTCTCCGACATGATCAGCGATTTGAATCTGACCGACATGGAAACCGGGATGAAAGGCTTCGTGCGCGAGAAGTTGATGACACTCAAGCTCAACGCCAATCGTTTCACCTTCGAGCCCGAGATCACCGCGAAGGCGGCGCGCGCGCGATGGCGCATCTACGAAGTGCCGGTTTCGTATTCGGGTCGGACCTACGAAGAGGGCAAAAAAATCGGCATTCGCGACGCGCTGACCGCAGTCTGCGCGATTCTGTACTACAGATTTTTCGATTAGATGCGATCGAACCGATGATGACGCATGCAGTTCAACATGACGATGCAATCCAAGTGACTGCCCAATGCGACACTGCTGACGCACCGACGCTGAGCGTCGTGGGCGTCGATCCGGAGCTTGGCTTCGGCGGCGGCGAGACGCAGGTGCTTGGTTTGACGCTCATGTTGGCCGCCGCCTGTCATCGCGCGGAATTGATTTGCGATCCCGCTGGCCGGCTTTGGGAGAGAGCGACCGCCGAGGGCATACGATGTCATCCGATCCGCATCCGCAACGCGATCGACCTTGCGGCGGGCGTCAAGCTGCGGGCGATTCTCAAGCGCGAGCACTATGACGTAGTTCATTTTCATACCTCGCGAGCGCATTCGATGGCGCCGTTCGCGCGCGGTTTTGCGAGCACGCTGGTCGTTACGCGGCGGATGGACTACCGGCCCAATCGCGTGTTCGCCCCGCTCCTGTTCAATCGCGCGGTCGATGGCGTCGTCGCAATCTCCGAAGGCGTTGCCGATTCGCTTGCGACCGCAGGCGTCGATCGCCAGCGCGTCACAGTCATTCATAGCGGCGTCGATTGCGATCGCTTCCGCCCGCCAACTGCGCAGGAACGAGCGGATGCGCGTGCCGCGCGTGGAATTTCAGATGGCGAGATCCTGGTTTCGGCAGTCGGCGCACTCGAACAGCGCAAGGGCCAGCGTTATCTCATCGAAGCGATCGGCGCGCTCGCCGCATCGATCAAGGTGAAGTGCTTCATCGTTGGCCAGGGCTCAGTTCATAAAGTGCTGCAAGGCGAGATCGCGGTCATCAGGAGCCTCGAGCGCATCAAGCTGCTCGGCAGAGTCGACGATGTCCGCGAACTGTTGTGGGCGTCGGACATTTTTGCAATGCCGTCACTGAAAGAAGGCCTCGGAGTGGCGGCTCTGGAAGCCATGGCGAGCAATCTTCCGGTAATCGCAAGCGATGTCGGCGGACTGCGTGAAGTGGTGGAAGACGAGCGCACCGGAATCATCGTGCCGCCGGGAAATTCCAAACAAATCGCGTCGGCAATTCAGCGCCTGGCGGAATCGGAAGCATTGAGAGCACAGATAGGCGCGGCGGCGCGGGCGCGCGCCGTGGAAAACTATTCGATGGAGAAGATGGCGGCGCAAACCCTCGCGCTCTATCGGGAGTGTGTGCGAAAACGAAAGAAAGGGGCGGCAGATTGACATGAAAAGCATGACCGGATTCGGCCGGGCGATCGCCGAGCATGATGGCACTCGCGTAGTTGCCGAGGTTCGCGCGCTCAACCAGAGATTTTTCGAACTCAAGCTGGCGGTGCCGCGCGGATGGGGCGAGCATGAAGCGGAGATTCGCAAGACGGTGCAAAATGTCGTGGCGCGCGGGCGGATCGAAATTTTCATCAAGTCGGTTGCGCTGAAACCGCCGCCGGTGCGGCTCGAGGTGAATGATAGGCTGGCGAATTTGTACGTCGCCGAATTGCGCCGCCTGGGCAAGCAGCTTCATCTCAACGGCAATCCGGAAATTGGATCGATTCTAAATCGGCCGGAAATTTTTCACGTGGTCGAAGAGGAGCACGACTCGCGCGGGGCTTTCAAGCTTGGACAGAAAGCGCTGGTCGCAGCGTTGAAGGCGCTGGATGCGGAGCGCGTGCGCGAGGGACGCAGTCTGCTCAATGATTTCGCGACGCGAGTTCGCAATATCGAAGCGGCGGTGCCGAAGATCGAAAAGTTGGCGGAGCAGTCGCGCGCGGAGATCATGGAGAACTTTCACAAGCGCATTCGGGAATTGCTCGAAGAGTTGCCGGTGAACGAGAAACGCCTCTATGAAGAGGCGTCGTCGGCGTCGCAGCACGGCGACATCAGCGAGGAAATCACGCGCCTCCGGACTCATCTCGAGGGCCTCAAGGCGATCCTCAAGCGCAAGGGGCAAATCGGGAAGTCGATTGAATTTCTGCTGCAGGAAATCAACCGCGAGGTGAATACGATGGGATCGAAGTCGCAGAATGCGGCGTTATCTCAAGTAACGGTTGAAGTTAAGGCGGAAGCGGAAAAAATGCGAGAGCAGGTCCAGAACGTCGAGTAAGGTATATAGTGGAACGGCCTTTGCACCTGATTAATGGCTTCGATACCTTTGAAATCAGATGATTCTTTGCCGCCGAGGCGCGGTATAATTTTCATTCTCTCGGCGCCGTCGGGCGCGGGCAAGACGACGATTTATCGCGCGGCGCTCAAGGCGATCAAGAATCTGGAATTTTCGATTTCCCTGACCACGCGCGTGCGCCGAAAAGACGAGGCGGACGGAATCGACTACAGCTTCGTGAGCGAAGAAGAATTCAATCGCAGGCAGTCCTCGGGCGAGCTCGCCGAATGGGCGAAGGTATTCGAATCGTTCTATGGTACGCCGCGAAGCGCCGCTCGACGACGCGATCAAATCAGGCCGCGACATACTGCTCGACATCGACATCCAAGGCGCGCGACAGATTCGCGCGAAATATCCCGACGACTCGGTTACTACATTCGTATTGCCGCCGAGTATCGAGGAGCTTTCACAGCGACTCCGCGGGCGCGCGACCGAAGATGAATCGAAGATTCAACATCGACTTAAAAAGGCGCGCGAGGAAGCCGAGGCCTATCCCGAATACGACTACCTGATTGTCAACGCCGAGATTCCAAAATCGGTTGAGCGACTTGAAACGATCGTAAACGCGGAGCGGCTGAAGGTCAGTCGTCTGCGCGGCGAATTCGCGCCGTGGAAGAGCTAGCTCAAAACAGTGCTCCCGACCAACTCGCCGACCTGATCGGGCGAGTGCAGACGTACAATCCGCAGGCCGACATCGGCCTTATCCGGCGCGCCTACGACTACTCCGCGCGGATGCATCTCGATCAGAAGCGCGAATCGGGCGAGCCTTACGTCACGCATCCGCTCAACGTCGCGATGATCATCGCACAGCTCAAGCTCGACGTGCCGTCGATCGTCACCGGCCTGCTGCATGACGTGGTCGAAGACACGCATGCGTCGCTGGCTGAGGTACAAGCGGACTTCGGTCCCGAAGTCGCGCAGCTGGTGGACGGAGTGACGAAGGTCTCGAAGATCACGTTTCAAAGCCGCGAGGAAAAGCAGGCCGAGAATTTCCGCAAGATGATCATCGCGATGGCGAACGACATTCGCGTCGTGCTGATCAAGCTCGCCGACCGCCTGCATAACATGCGCACGCTCGACCATCTCTCCGCCGAACGCCAGCAGGAGATCGCGCGCGAGACGATGGAAATTTACGCGCCGATCGCGCATCGACTCGGTATTTATTGGCTCAAATCGGAGCTCGAGGACCTGTCGTTTCGTTATCTTAATTCCAGTGCGTACCAGACGCTCAAGGCCTTCGTCGCGGCCAAGCGCAAAGAGCGCGAAGAATATATCGCGAACGTCATCGAAATTTTGTCGCGCCGCATGTCCGACAGCGGAGTGACCGCCGAGGTCACCGGCCGGCCCAAGCATTTCTTTTCGATTCACTCGAAGATGCAGGAGTTGGGACTCAGCTTCGAGGAGATTTACGATCTCGTCGCGTTTCGCATCATCGTTGACACGGTCCGCGAATGCTACGAGGCGCTCGGCGTCGTGCATGCGAACTGGAAGCCGGTGCCGGGACGCTTCAAGGATTACATCGCGCTGCCGAAGGCCAACATGTACCAGTCGCTGCATACTACCGTGATCGGGCCGCGCGGGCAGCGGATGGAAGTGCAGATTCGCACGCGCGAGATGCACAAGGTGGCGGAGGAAGGAATCGCGGCACACTGGAGCTACAAGGACGGCAGTGCGCGCGACCTCAAGGAAAAGGATACCGAGCGATTCGCGTGGCTGCGGCGGCTGATCGAATGGCAGCAGAATCTCAAGGACCCGCAGGAATTTCTTTCGACGGTCAAGGACGATCTTTTTCCCGAGGAAGTTTTCGTCTTCACGCCCAAGGGCGACGTGTTCGATTTTCCGCTCGGCTCAACGGTGATCGATTTCGCGTATCGAATCCATTCGCAGGTCGGGAACCATCTGGCGGGCGCGCGCGTCAACGGGCGCATGGTGCCGCTCCGCTATCGGCTTCGATCGGGCGATACGGTCGAGGTGCTCACCTCTGAAAAGCAGGTGCCGGGCAAGGATTGGACGAACTACGCGGCCACTGCGCGCGCGAAATCTCGCATCCGCCAATGGCTCCGTAATCAACAGGCGGAACGCTCGCGCGACCTTGGCATATCGTTAATCGACCACGAACTCGAACCGGTCAAGCTCAGCGTCACGCAACTCAGATCGAGCAAGCGGCTGGATAACGTGCTCGCGGAATTTTCGCGGCGCGACGTTGACAGCCTGCTCGCAGCAGTCGGCTACGGAATAATCACGCCGGCGCAATTGCTCGGAAAACTTCTCACGCCCGACGAGCTGAAAATCTATCGTCCCGAGAAACCGGCGACGCCGCTGGGACCCGCGCAAAGAGAACGCGCCGCCAAGGAAGCGCGCAAATCCGCCAGCGGCGCGGTCGTGGTCTCGGGCGTCGGCGACATGCTGGTGCGATTCGCGAAGTGTTGCAACCCGCTGCCAGGCGAGGCGATCACCGGCTTCATCACGCGCGGGCGCGGCGTTACAGTGCACGTCGCGGGATGCCCGCATGCGCTCAATACCGATCCGCAGCGGCGCGTCCCGGTGGTGTGGAAGGACGGCGAGGAAGCGCCGCGGCCGATTCGGCTCGAAGTGCTGTGCGCCGATCAGCCGGGCCTGCTCGCCGCGATGACCAAGGCGATCGCGTCGGCGGGCGTGAACATTTCGACTGCCGAAGTGAAAACTCACGGCGCGGACGGACGCGCGCTCGCGGTGTTCGAGGTTAGCGTGACTAGTGCTCGCCAATTGAACAATCTGATGAACTCGATCGGCTCGATCGACGGTGTGATGCGGGTGTCGCGCCTCGGCCAGCAAAACGGGAACCGCTATTCATGAAAACTTCGATTCACACCAAGAATGCACCGGCCGCGATTGGTCCTTACTCGCAAGCGGTCGAGCAAAACGGGCTGATCTTCTGCTCGGGGCAAATTTCACTCGATCCGGCGTCGGGGACTATCGTCAAAGGCGGTATCGAATTCGAGACTCGGCGCGTGCTGCAAAACCTGGGCGAGGTGCTCGCTGCGGCCGGCTTGGATTTTGTCGATGTGGTCAAGACGACCATCTTCATGATTGATCTTGCGGAGTTTGAAATCGTGAACCGCATCTATGGAGAGCATTTCGAGCCGCCGTATCCGGCGCGCTCGACGGTGCAGGTTGCGGCGCTGCCGCGCAATGCAAGGATCGAGATCGACGCGATCGCGCTCAAGCGCGACTAAGGTTTCGCATTATTCCAGATTAAGAATCGAGAGCGCAGCTGCATCGAGAAATTTTCCCTCCGGATCCAGCTTGCGCGCAGATCGCACCAGGCGCGCCGCATTGGCGTGACGCATCGCAGCCGACAACGGCGCGTCGAAGAGCCGCGATTTGTCGAGGTCGATGACAACCACGCTGAAACTGTCGCGCGCTTGCGTCACCAGCAGGTTGTGGAGATTCAGATCGGCGTGAAAAAGTCCTTTGTCATGCATCGTGTCGATCGCGGCACGCACTTGTCCGAGCACGTGGGTACGAACCGTTGGATCGTCGTCCGTTTTCAGGAATTCCCACAGCGTCATACCACGCACCACACGAGTCAGAAAGAATCCTCGATAAAGAACCGGACTGAGCCATTCGATCATCGCTCCCATCGGCTCGGCCACCGGAATTCCACGGTCGCATCGCTTCGATTGTCAGCTGCGAGTTCAGTCAGCGGACGCGGCGTGATGCCGAAGTAAACGTCGCTGAGGATCGATGCGATCAGCCCGCCACGACGCCCGCGACGCGCAAACAGCTCGACTCCGTCGCCGAGGTCTAACCGATACGCGCTCTCGCGATTGCCCGCGCCCGCTTCCACAGCGGACGTCAGCTCAGTGAGCTTGTGCATGACTTGCGCAGCCTTGGAAGCGATATCGCGATGAATCACCAGCTCGCGGCGCCTGACCGTGAAGGTCGAGAAGTTTGGATCGGAACGCCACTTCATTTGCGATGGCGGCCTCACGCCTTTACTGCCTCGCTCGTGACCCACAATGCGAACACAGCGGCCAGTGTCAGCAATGACGAAATGAAATGCGCCGAGTAGAAGAGCGCGACCCGGGTCAAATAGTTTCCGGTCGCCAGATTGAGCACCACCGACATCGCGAAAAGTGTCCAGACTATTTTCGGCGCGCTTTTGTCAGCCGCTCGATCGGTAAAGAGCGCCGCAGTCAGTGCCATGTACGGTACCAGCATCGCCGCGTAATAACTCTTCCAGGAAATTGGTGCGAACGACGGCATCAGGCAGAACAATCCGCACAGCGCGAGATGACCCGCGAATTTTTCGCGTGCGTCGCTCATCCAGTCCCAGAGCGACACTGCTGCGACCAGAACAAACTCGAGTCCCATCCCAACGATCGTGGCAGCAGGCGACGTTTCCGCGTCGGTACCAACGCGAAGGCTCATCAAACGCGCGACAGCCGATACGGCTGACTGGTTCGTGAGCATCGTGCGATATCGATTCGTCATCGAAGCGATCGCCGTAGCGTATGCGCTGGTTTGATCGATCAATCCGCGCGGCCCGAAGATCGCGATTGGCACGACCAGCAACGCAATTCCTGCGACTACCGTGCATCCGAGCGTGGCGAAGTGCCGGCGAATCGCAAGATGTAGCGCAGCGAGTATCGCGAAAGGCTTGATCAACATCGCCGCCGCGAGCATCAGCCCCGCCCACGCATCGTGAGATTCGTCGGCGTAGATAATTGCCCAAACGATGAGCGCGAGAGTCGGGAGATTTATCTGACCGTGATCAAAATTATTGTCGATAAACCGAAACGACAGCAGGACCGGGACGACGATCAGCGCAGCGGGGAGTTGTCGCTCGCGGCCGAACAACATCACGCCGGCGCCAAGGATCAACTCGATCAACGAGAACGCGTTGATCGCGAAGAAGACGAATTGCGCGAGATGGCGCGGCAGCAGCGCGAGCGGTGCGAACGCGATCGCAAAGATGGGTGCGTAGAGGAAACGATCGGAGTCGTCAGCTGGATAGATCGCATGGCCGTGAAGCACGCGATGTCCGGCGCGATAGTAAACGTTGAAGTCGCCTTGTGCGCGAAAGGTCGCCGAGATGCCGAGCCCGACGAGGTAAGCAGCCAACGCGATCCACGCGATCTGGCGGGCGCGCGTCGGGTCGATCGCTTTCACTTTTTTCACCGCGGAAGCAGGGCTGGCCGCGCGCCGCGGTGAGGTCACGCGATTGGTTTGGCTTCCTCGATCAGCATGATTGGGATGTCATCGCGCACCGGATACACAAGTCTGCACGCGCTGCAGACGAGCCCGTCATGATGTTCGTTAAGATGCAGGTCGCCCTTACATTTCGGGCACGCCAGGATGTCGAGCAATTCCTGACTCAGCGCCATCGCCGAAATCCTCCGAGAATTTTATTTCTTCTACTTCGCATCAGCCGTCGCCGTCTTCATTTGCCCGAATATCAACTCGTCGAGCGCACACGCATCGGCCGCGTCCATCGTCACTTCGAGCCTGAGAGCGTATAGCGAATCGCGCGGGAACGGAAACCGCTCGAGCTTGACGAGGTCCTTCTCGGTGGTGACGACGAGGTCGGCATCGCGCATCGCGTTCACCATAGCCTGCCAGTCGGCGTTGGTGTAGGCGTGATGATCCGGGTATTCAAAAACGGCGACGAGGTCTGCGTCGAGCTCGCGCAGCATCGCATAGAACCCGCTCGGATCGGCGAGACCGCTGACCGCAAGCACGCGGCGTCCTACCAGGGTGAGAGGAGTTTCGCGCCAGACTCCATTCTCGATACAGATAAGCGCGCGCGGCCGCACCGACGCATGCAGTGTTTCGCGCGCGGTCAGCTTCTTCATCTGCGCGGGTTGAATTGCCGACGCGTCAGCACTCGAGTTCATCACGACGATCGCGTCGGCACGCGCCATCGCCCGCAGTGGCTCGCGCATTGGACCAGCCGGAAGCATCCAGCCATTGCCGAAACCGCGGCCATTGCTGACCAGCAAAAGATCCACGTCGCGATTCAAGCGCACGTGCTGAAAGCCGTCATCGAGGATCACCGCGTCGAGCGGACCGAGCTTTGTGAGCAGCTCGATGGCGTCGATACGCCGTCGCGCAACCGCAATCGGTCCGGTGAACGTCTTCGCCATCATCGCCGGTTCATCGCCCGCGTCTTCCGTCGAGATTTTCAACTGGCCGCCGTCGGCCACCAGTTCGGCGCGCGCTTTCGATCTCACACGACCATAGCCGCGACTCACGATTCCGACGCGCAGGCCATGCTTCTGCAAGCGGCCCGCAAGAAATAACGTGAACGGCGTCTTGCCGGTTCCGCCAACGGTCAGATTGCCGACGCTCACTATCAGCACCGGCGAACGCTGCTTCATCGTCCGCCAATACAAATGACGCGCGCCAACGCCGATTCGATAAAATCCCGCCACCGCCGCGAGGCCAATCCACGCTGGAAGCAGACGGACTGGAAGATCGCGTTGCCACAATCGCTCGATTCGTGGGCGATTCGGACTCGGCTCGTTTATGGGCATCGGTCAGCTGAGACTAATGAGCGCTTCGAGTTGCTTCAAGGCGAACTGCGCGCCGCCCGCATTTTTGCTGACGGACGCACACGCATTGCGGCCCGCCGCTTCTCGCGCCGCGTCGTCGCCGAGCCACTTCGAGGCTTCGCTAACTATATCGGCCGCGTTCTTGACGATTTGCGCACCGCCCGAACTGACAATCGACGAGACCATCTCCTTTTGGTTTTCGTGATACGGACCAATCAGCACGGGGACCTCAACCAACGCCGGCTCCGCAGGATTTTGCCCGCCGCGTCCCGGCGCAAGGCTGCCACCGATGAACGCGATCGCACCGCGACGATAGTAGCTGCGCAGCTCGCCCATCGTATCGAGGATCAAAACGTCCGCATCGCGCGCGGCGTTTTGTGGATTGAGTTCCGACGCTTTCACGTAGTCGAGCGACGCAGCCCGCAACGCGTTTTCGACATCGTGCGCGCGATCGAGATGACGCGGAGCAACCGTCAGTGCGAGCCGCGGGAAATTGTTGCGCAGTTCCCGGTATGCGTCCGCGATCACCGCCTCTTCTCCCGGCGCCGTCGATCCTGCGATAAAAATTTTGCGCCCCGAGGCGAACGTCATCAGCTCCGGGCGAATCGCACCATCTGCCTGCGCCATTTCGATCTTGGTATTGCCAGTGACGATAATCCTCGCGGGGATTTCGAATTTCACGTAGCGTCGCGCGTCATCGCGGCTCTGCGCAAGGATCAGGCTCGCTCGACTTAGTGCATCTTGAAACAGCCCGCGCGCGCGCATGTAACGGCGCATCGAACGTTCCGAGATTCGCCCGTTCACAATCGCGATCGTCGCACCCGCGCGCGCAGATTCGAAGAAATAGTTCGGCCAAATCTCAGTCTCCGTGATCAGCACCAGGCTGGGTCGCACTCGATCCAGAAAAGATCGCACTGCGCGCTGATTGTCCAGCGGCGCGAGTGTCCAAGCTGCGGCACCCGGAATTCGGCCCTGTGCCGCGTCGCGTCCTGTCGCCGTCATCGTGGTGATCACCATCACCGCAGTCGGATAGTGTTCAAGCAGGCCGATCGCGACGGGCCGAATCGCTTCGATCTCGCCGACCGACGCCGCATGAATCCAGATTCGCGGTCCGCCGGCTGTATCGGGAAAATCGCCGTGCCCCATCCGCTCGCGATAATCGCGCATGTTCGCCGGATGCGCCGCGATCAGCGCGAACGGCAACGCCGGGTACCACAGCAAGTTGTAAATCGCGCTTAGCATCGGAGCCTTGTCGATCGGCGCGGCTGACCGGCGAATTTACGATCAGCGATGGTCAGTTAACCAGCCCGCCGTTGCCGGCCAGATCTTCAGGCGACATGAATTGCAGGTCGTAAAGTTTGCGGTACTCTTTTCCGCGCGCAAACAATTCGTCATGGGTGCCGTCTTCGACGATTCGGCCGTGAACGACTACCACGATTCGGTCGGCGCGACGCACCGTTGACAAGCGATGTGCGATCACCAGCGTCGTGCGGTTTTCCATCAGATGCTCGAGCGCTTCCTGCACCGACCGTTCTGCAGCCGAGTCGAGTGACGAAGTCGCTTCATCGAGAATCAGAATCGGCGCGTCTTTCAGCAGCGCGCGCGCAATCGCGATTCGCTGGCGCTCGCCGCCCGAAATCCGCACGCCCAGCTCGCCCACCATCGTCTCGTAACCTTTCGGCAGCCGCGAAATGAAGTCGTGCGCGTTGGCGAGCTTGGCGGCCGCGATCACCCGTTCCAGTTTTTTATCGCTGCTGCCGTATGCGATATTGGCGCGAATCGTGTCGTCGAACAGGAACGTACTCTGCGTCACCAGCCCGATTTCCGCGCGCAGCGACTTAAGCCGCAGCTCGCGCACGTCGATTCCGTCCACCGTGACGCGTCCTTGCTGCACGTCGTAAAAGCGCGGGATCAAATCCGCCATCGTCGATTTGCCGCCGCCGCTCATCCCGACCAGCGCGACGACTTTGCCGATGCCGATCTCGAGGTTGATATCCTGCAACACCCATTCGTCGCCGTACCGAAAGCTCACATTTTCGAACGCGACGCTGTGCGCGCCGGGCTGCAATTCGATTCCGTGAGGATCGTCGGGCACCTCGCTCGGAAGATCCATCATCTCGAACACGCGCTCCGCCGCCGCGAGTCCTTGTTGGATGCTGTTGTTGGTTTTGCCCAGCGCTTTGAACGGGCGGTACACCAGGATCATGGTTGTGAAAAATCCGGCGAATTGTCCGAGCGTGCGCGTGCCTGCCTGCAGCGATCCCACCGCCCACCAGACCACTGCGACGACTGCGACCGCGCCCAGCGCTTCGATCAACGGTCCCGTGAACGCCCTGATTCGCGCCACCCGCATGAAGATTCGGAACAGCCGCTTGAGTTCGCGATTGAACCGCATGCGCTCATAATCTTCCATGCCGAACGCCTTGACGACGCGGTTTCCCTGGAATGTTTCAAACAGAAGCGATTGCAGCCCGCTCAGTTGCTTCTGCTGATTCTTGGTTTCACGCCGCACTTTCTTCGAAAGGCTGGCGATCGGCAGCACGATGATTGGGAATCCGATGAACGCGACGACCGCCAGCCCCCAATCGAGCCAGAAGGCCGTCACCAGCAGCGCGATCAGTGACATGCCGTCGCCGAAAATCGAGAACACTCCGTTACTCAGGCTCGAAACCACCAGGCCGGCGTCGCTGATGATCCGCGAAACCATCACTCCGGTCGGCGTCCGATTAAAAAAACTCAGCGACTGGCGCTGCAGGCTCTCATTCAGGTCCCCGCGAATATCGACCACCATCTTTTGCGTGATGTAGGCGCTCAGATAATCGTCGCCGAAGTTGGCAACCGCGCGCAGCAAAAATAATCCGGCGAGCAACAGCGAGTATTCCCGCAGCTTCAAGGCGCCGCCTGCATCGAGCTGATTACCGACTTTCAGGTTGGTAACGAGATCGACCACCAGCTTTATGATGAACGGAATTCCCGCGCTGGCCGCCGACAACACCGCCATCGCCAGCCCAAGCAGCAACACAAACGGAAATATGTATGGGCGGATGTAGCCGAAGAGCCGGCGCTGCATCGGGGTGAGCAGCTTCACGCGGCCATCCTGGACGCGATCATCTCAAGCGCGATCGTCGCGACGCGTCCCGCCGCACCAGGTGATCCGAGCTTCTCGCGCAACGACTTCAGCGCCGCGACCGTGTTCGCCCGAATCGTGTCGCTAAGCAGCGGCTCGGCCGCTCGCACCAGCTTCTCCACCGTGACGTCACGCTGTATGAGTTCCGGCACGATTTGCCGACCCGCCAGGATATTCGGCATCCCGATAAAATCGACTCCCTTCACCAGCATCCGGCCTAGGATATAGGTAAGCGGCGACACTTTGTAGGCGATGACTTCGGGGCATCCGAGCAGCGCGGTCTCCAGGGTGGCGGTCCCCGACGCGACGAGTGCCAGCTCGCTCGCCGCGACGATATTGTAGGTGTCGTTCTCGACAATCTTGATGCCTGCCAGATCCGTGTCCCCCACTTCGGCCAGCTCGGCCTGCGTCAACGTCGGCGCCAGCGCGAGCGCTATTTCAAGATTGTGATCGCGAGCGATAATCCGCGCTGCTTTGACCATCGGATCGAGGAGATACCGAACTTCAGCGCGGCGGCTCCCCGGCAGGATCGAAATGAGACGCGCGCGCGGCGGAAATCCATGCCGCTTCAGCGTTTCATCGCGATTTTGCACCGCCGCGACTCGATCGAGCAGCGGATGCCCGACGAATGAAACCCGCTCGCCCGCGCGATGGAACAATTCGGCCTCGAACGGCAGCACCACCGCCAGCCGCTCCGCGCGATCAACCAGCTTGTCCACTCGACCGCGCCGCCACGCCCACACCTGCGGCGTAATATAGTAGAGTACCGGAACGCCGTTGCGCCGCGCGGTGCCGGAGAGAATCAGGTTGAACTCCGCATAGTCAATCAGGATCAGAAGGTCCGGCTTCTCTTGCCGGATAATTTGCCGCAGCGTGCGAAACGCACCGACCGTCCGTCCAATCGTCGAGGCCAGTTCCGAAAGGCCGAGCCCGTGGATATCCTCCATCTTGACGATCGCGCGCACACCGGCCGCGCGCATTTTCTCGCCCGCGATACCGAACAGCTCGCACGACGGGTCGCGCGCGAGAATTTCCCGCGCTAAATCGCCGCCATGAAGATCGCCCGACGCCTCGCCCGCAACGATCATGATCCGGCCTCGGCGCGACGTATTTTTCAGGCGCTCGTCGGGCCGCGGTGGCGCTTCGACATTCAACGGCATCGAAGCGATTGTATTGAAAACCCTGACCTCGCAAATAGCCCGGCGCGCGCGATTTCAGTTGTCCTGCGCGAAGTTCCGGCGGATCGCGTCGCGTATCTGATCCACCGGCGAGCCCTGCTCTGACATCCGCTTCGCCAGTAGCGCCTCGCCGGTGCAAATTTCGCACGACGCACCGTGCGTGCTGCGATAACAATCGAGCAGATTCTGATGACCTTCCGCCTTGTCGCAACCGCAATAGCAATGCAGTTGCGCCAACAGCGCCGGATTCTTCTCCGCGAATTTGTACGCTTCCTTTACCGGACCGACGAACTGGTTTGGATCGAGCGTCAGCCGCGGCTGCGCGTCTGTCGGCGCAGGTGCGTCCGCAGCCTCTGCCCGGCCCGTGCAGCAGCAATGACCCGCAACGCACAGCGCCCCACGCACATTTTCATTCACGTTTGAACCACCGAGCACCGGCCACAAATAGGCCAACGCCAGGATCGCCGCAAACGAGGTGCCAAAAACTATTACGCGTCTCATGCTGCACTGCCTTTGTTCAGAGTTTTTTTGACGTCATCGACGATGTCCTGTGCTTTCACGACTTCGCCGTTGTATTCGTGAATTAACCGGCCGTCAGGTCCAATCAACATCATATCCACCAGATGGCCAACTGAACCATCCGGCTCAATTTGCCGACTGAGCCTGAAGCCCGCCAGCGCCTGATCGACCTCCGCGGGACCTCCGGTCAGGAAATACCATCCCTTCTGGTCCGCACCCTGCCGACGCGAGTAGTCGAGCAATTGCTTGGGGCCGTCATGCTCCGGATCGACCGAAATCGAAACGATCGTCACCTTTGATCCGATGTCGCTGCCCAGTCGCAACGCAACATTTGCTAATTTTGCGGTTTCCATCAGGCATGGCCCCGGGCATGACGTGTAGATGAAGTCCACCACCATCGGCTTGCCCTTGAGTGACGTGAGCGCCACGGTCCTGCCATTCTGATCGACGAGCTTGGCGTCGGTGAGAACGTTTTCCGTCGCCGCGCTTCCAGAGTCACGATGGCACCCCGCGACCGCAAATAGACTGAACATCATTACTACAATACCGAGAGATCTGAGATTATGATGAATACTCATATATATATCCGTCAATCGTTAGTTAGTACTTTGATTACTCAATGAGGCGGTGGTGTATTAGCCAGTACGGCCGACCAGCCGAGCACCGCTCCCAACAGCGCGCATTCCACCGCAACGTTGCGAATCAGCGATGCGCGCGCCGACGATTCGTTTACCGACCCTACCAGTCGATACCGGTTGTAGCCGCCGATCAATATGACCGTGGCTGCGGTGCCGACTTTCCAGAGTAGCGTGCGTCCGTAGATCGAATTCACCAGCAGGTCGAGCCGCAAACCCAGCGCATCCCATGCTCTGATTGCGCCGGTTACGACCAACGCCGCGACGGACCATCCCGCAATCTGTGATACTCGCGAAGTCGCCGACCGCAGCCATTCTGCACCCGCGTGTCCGTAGGTCGCGCCTATCAGCAACGAGACCAGCGCGCCAATCCACATCCCGGCTGCCGCCTGGTGCATGAATTGAATCGTGATCGCGAATGCGCCCTTGTCGATCGCGTGACTCGTGACGCTTTGAAACGCCAGCAGAGCAGCCGAGATGACAAACAACAGCGCCGTCGCGAGCCGCCCTGGAGTCGTAACCCACGCCACCAGAGCCAACAGCAGCGTGGTCGGTAGCCGCCACGTCCATACCCGGCCCGCAAAGGTTTCGCGCATTATTTGCGGCATCGATGGAAGCACTTCTCTGAAGGTCGAGTCGGCCATCCCCGCGCCGATGGACAGGAGTCTTAGCGGCGACATCACCAGAACGATCAAAGCGAGCACTCGCCAAAGTACCACCATGCTTTGGCTCGAAACGTCCGCCGCGACGACGTCGCGCGGCGCCGCCCACAGCGCAAAAGCTGTCGTTCCGAATATCAAGACTTGCGCCCCTACCAAGGGCCACGCGAATATTGGCTGTGGAATCACGATCCTCCGTTCGCAACCGAGAAGGTGTACGAACCTTGCGTGTGATGCGTATCGATGCAGACCACTGCCCACTTGACTGTGTAGTCGCCGGGCTTCAGCGCGGGCACCTTGACCGACAGCCGCCTCCCGTCGTCGCTGACCTGGGGCGGGCCTGCAGCTTCGTCCTTGCCGTCAGTGCCCGCCACTTCCAGCTTGGCGAACAGCTTCTCTATCGGAGCATCGAAGTCGATCACCACTTCGGACGGCGGCGCACCGACACTCTGTCCCGCCGACGGACTTTCCTTTTCTGGAAACGAATGCGCCCCGGCTGCCATCGGATTACTCAGTACAATAGCCAGTAGCGAGGCTGCGTATAGCCATATGTTCAGCTTCTTCATTCGCCGGGTCCTCGATTGATAGTCCAGTTGCCCCACTTCGGAAAAAACGAATCGTAAAAAATATCGAGCAGTCCGAGTATCGCAGCATGAGTGCCAAGTTTAGCCGCATTGTTGAGCGCGAACTGCGTGCCCAGCGCCACCTCGAAGTGATAGCTGACGTAGGCAAGCCCGGGCGTGGCGAGGATCGACGGAAAGGTCTGCCCGGACGGTCCCGTTATCAGTTGGTCGTAGTTGAATTCGTTGAACAGGAACATATTGCGCAGCGGCCACTTGAGTCCAATGTCTTGAACATTGTTGCTGAGATAAGGGAGCGAGTACTCGATCACCGCGTCTGCAAACATGTGATGGCTGGTAGGGCCGCCGAGCGCCGGCACATAGCCGAAATCGGTCTGAACACCCAACGGCCGCAAGTACTTCAGCACCGGCCAGTTGGGAAGATCGCCCATCCCTTTCTCCCACAGGAAGGTCGGGCCGAGACTCGTATGACTCGACGCCTGGATGCCGGTATTTCCGATCGGGACCTGGATTTGCGCACCAATCGAGGCCAGAAACTCATGCTTCTGCGAATAGAAGAACGCCCACTTCGCGAACATCGTTAGACTATCGAAGCCGTCGAGGTTTTGTCCGTGGAATGGCGACTGATGCTGCCAGGCGCTGCCGCCGCCGACGCTGAATCGCGGCATGTAGTTGTCATCTATCCACAATACTTTCTCGACTGAAGACGAAACTGAGTAACTGTTACCATCGCTGCTCTTGACCCACGACGGCCCCAGAACGTCGAATTCGTTGGCCGGCGCCGGATCCTGCGTGATCAACGGCTCGAGAAATATAAAGTCACCTACAACTCCGTGTGCGTACGCGCTCGCGCGCATCGCGAACACAATCATTAACGTTAGAACTAGTTTCCTTCGCACAAACATCCTCCCGGCCCGCGTTAGACTAATCGATCGACTACTTCCAACTGGAGATTATTCCGGCGACAGCCGGGCGATCGAGCGCAAATATACGAACAGCGCGCCCGCGAACAACGCCATGTCCAGCACTAGCTCCAGCCACATTCTTGGTCGCGACGGCGCGCCGGCTCCGAAACAGCCGCAGTCGAGCGTGAGACCTCGAAACAGCGCAGACGCCAAAGCTGTGAAAAATATTGCTGAGAGCAAAATGATCGCGAACGCACCGATGCGTCTGGTCCGGGGCGCCAGCAGCAAGAGGCCGCATGCGATCTCAAATGGCGGCAACGCGAGAGCCAGCAAGCTTATAAATACGGCCGGCAGGATCCCGAATGCGGCGATGCTGTCCGCGAACTGCAGCGGATCGTGGATCTTGTCGATGGCCGCGTAGATGAAAATCCCAGCCATCGCCAGGCTGACCGCCAGCACCGCATAGGCGTGGAGCCGATTGTCGGATGCTGTCATGGTTCGCTTTCTGTGGACGCCGGCAGCCCCGCGGCCGACCACGCATCCCATCCTCCGGTGAAGACGCTGACATTGCCGAAGCCAAGACTCAGCAACGCATTTGCGACGAGGCGGCTGTCATGACAGTCACCGCCGGAACAGTACACGATGATCCGCTTGTCTTGAGCGGCCTGCAGCATTCCGGTCAAGCGCCGATAGTCTTTCGGGAAGTCGTCGCGCGCGAGGTTGAGCGCTCCCGGAACGTGTCCCCGCGCGAAGAAGACAGCGGGGCGGGCATCAAGGATTAGTGCACTTTTGCTCTGAACAGCTGAACGGAATTCATCGAGTCCGACCGTCGCCGCCGGTGCGATCTTGAACGGCGGTGCCGCGACCAGAGTCGTCAGCTCGGCGTCGAACCGTTGCTCCGGTGTTTGATAGACGATAGGAAGTGGCGCGGATGAAAAATGGTTAATCGTCACGCCGGTCGCGAGGGACGTGAGCGCGAGCAAGGTAACGCCGCCGAGATCGCGCAGAATCCGCGATCCGAGACTTCTTGCTTGAAATAGCCGCGACGCATCGGCCGTGGCGCTCGATACCGCTGAAGTCATGCGAGTAGGTTAGTGGAGGGCGTTGCCAATTGCTTCACTTCCACTTCAGTGATGCAACGAGGTGGTGAGAATCGCCATGAGCGAGGCGCGATCACGCTCTTCCTGCGCTTGCAGCTCATACTCTTTGCGCTCTTGCTCAGAAATCTTGGCATCTTCGTTGTTCGCCGTGACGCGGCATTGCGAAATCTCCCGATCACGCTCGTAGGTTTCCCTCTGCGTCTGCGATTCAACGGAAGAGTCTGGAGTTGCTGTGATGCGCGCCATTTCATCGCGGCTACGACTCATGGACTCATCGATGCACTGTTTCTCGCTCTCAGCGATTGGCCGCCTTTGTTTTTCGAACTGTGCGAGCCTTGGATCCGAGTCGCTTGTTCGGATGTTTGAAGAAGCGCAAGCCGCCAGCAGCACGGTTGCGACTAAGCCGATCTCTTTCATTCGACGCGCATGCACTTGGGTGAAGCTCCCAGGAGATCAGGGCTTGCCGTTAGACTCTGCCGCAGACTTTTGCGGTAACAATGGTAGCACCGCGTCCGACAGACTCTTTTCGGTAACCTTTGTTTGATCGGGGGTGAGCTTTGCGCGTACCACTCCATTTCCATCTACCACAACCGTCATCGGAAGAGCGTCGGGTGTCCCGAACTCGTTGACTTTGGCGTCATCCAGCATCGCCGCCGGATAGCTGTACGATTGCATGACCTTGGTTACATCGGATCGGTCGTGTGAACGGTCCGCGCTCACGCCGATCATCTCAAGACCTTGGCCGTGATAGCGCCGGTAAAAAGCGTCCAGAGCCGGCATTTCCTCGCGGCAAGGCGGACACCAGGTCGCCCAGAAGTTGACGATAACGACTTTCCCGTGCAGCGCACTTAGATCGAATGTCTGACCGTCCAATTCGGACACGTTCAGCGCGGGCGCAGGGTTACCGACAGTTGCAGAGGCGAACGCCGGTGCGGCAAAAAAAATGTTTGCGGCAACTCCCGCACCAAGGAACCACAATTTCATTCGCCTCACGCTTCTTTTCCTCTCTTCAGGGAATTCTGACTCACGACGGATGATATTCGGCCCACAGTCGTCACCTGTCCCCAGCGTAGTTCCTGCGAATCGCATCGCGTATCTGATCGACCGGCGAACCCTGCTCGAACAGCTGCTGCGCCATCAATGCCTCGCCCATGCAGATTTCACACTTCGAACCGTGGTCGCCTCGATAACAATCGAGCAGATCCTGGTCGCCGCCGAGGAGCCCAAAATTATTGCTCGCCTCATGCCGCTTCTCTCAACCTTGGTTCAGAGTTTTCTTGACGTCGTCGACGATGTCCTGGGCCTTTACGGCTTCGCCGTTGTATTCTTTCACTATCCGCCCATCCGGCCCGATCAACATCATGGAAATCAGGTGCCCAACCGAACCGTCCGGCTCGACTTGCCGGCTGAGCTTGAAGCCGGCCAGCGCCTTGTCGACGTCCGCAGGACCTCCGGTCAGGAAATACCATCCCTTCTCATCTGCGCCCTGCTGATGAGAGTAATTGAGCAACTGTTTGGGCCCGTCATGTTCGGGATCGACAGTGATCGAAACGAGCGTCACCTTCGAACCTAGCTCGCTGCCCAGCCGCAGCGCGACGTTCGCAAACTTTGCAGTCTCCATCAGGCACGGACCGGGGCACGTCGTATAGATGAAATCCACCACCATCGGCTTGCCCTGGAGCGACGAGAGTTCAACCGTATTGCCATTCTGATCGACGAGCTTGGTGTCCGTGAGGACACTAGGGCCCACCGCGGAGTCGCTGTGGCATCCAGCAGCCGCAAATAAGCTCGACATTACGATTAGCGTGATTCCGAGAGATCTGAGACTTCGATGAATACTCATAGTACATCCTGGTAGTTATGTTTTAGTTAAAAATTCAGACCGCATCTGATCACTCTCCGGACTAGAAGTCGTAGCTTAGAATCGTCTTGAACAGGACCGGCGCGGTTATCTGATTGCCGATGAAATTCTGGAAGAACGGAATCTCGACATCTCCATATAGTCTTAAGATCCCTAGTTTGATCTCTGCTCCCGGAGCAATGAGGAGACGCGTATAGCCGCTGTTCTCATGATTGGCGGCAGCGCCCTGGTCGCGCGCGCGATCTGAGGCGAGAAACGTCAGCATCGGCGCGAGTTCTTTGAGAGGGCCAACCGAGCCGAAGTTGTAGTAGACACCCAAGGCTGAGTCGAACTCCTTGCCGGGCGTGTAGTGGTTCTGGGTCCACAGCGGCATATCCTCGTAGCCCTGTATAAACCAGTTGAAGGGACGACCCCTGAAGGTCAAAGGCATCTCTCCTAAGTGGGAGGGAAACGTTCCCAAATGGTAAGCGCCAAGAAGGAGATCGGTGCTGCCAGAGCCAATCTGGGTGTCTCGATCGGCGTGCGGGTAGGTCCACCAACCGCTCGGAAACTTAGCGCCGGCAAGCAGGCCTGTGGACATGTCTTCCGAAAGCCCGGTGTACATTCCCATGATACGAATGTCGCCGATGGTGTTGAAGTTAGTCCCGAAAATCTTGCCGCTGTCGTCAGTCGACTTGAAATATCGAAACGCATAGGGAAGCTCCAGCATTACTCCCCACTTCCGATTGAACATGTACTGTCCACCAAGAGTGAGAAAGTGCGTCCGTATTACCTTGTCGCCGTTGTTCGCGCCGGACGCTATTTGGGTCGCATGCCAGTTCAGGTACTGATCCTGAAAATCGTACTCCAGCCAGACCGTCCCGCCTCCGCCGGTTGGAAACAAAGATGCGGTCCCGACTTCATAGACGCCGCATCCACAGGCGCAAGCCCAGTTCAAGCTGGGTGTCAGACCGATCACGAAAATCGTCGCTAGCAACACGCGCCTGGCCGTCTCAGCGAAAGCCTGGCACCCCGATATAAGATTTCTCTGCATAAACGCCCGCCCCGGCCACTTGTGGCCGCACCAGATGCTCGCGAGGCTTGCAGCCTGCGAGCAATCATGTATTGACGAAAATGTGAGAATCCCCAGCTAGGTAAACAGCTTGGGCGGCGGCGGATCGGGAGATTCGGTGAAGCTACATTTCAGAACGGGAACGAATTGAGCGAACTTCTCATGCGAAATAATTCGCGCTCCCATCTCTGGTTGAGCGGGGCGCGCAATCAATATCGCGGGCGCAATGTCGAGCGATTGCAGCGGATGACAGATGTCCATCGAGATGCTCGGCCCATTACGATCGGCAATGACGATCAAACCGATCGACGGCAGACTCGCCATCATCATGACCAACGCCATCGCCGCGGCCAGTTGCCGCATCGAAGTTCGATCAAGAGTCAATGAGGTAGCCATCTCAGCCTTTGACGCGCGCGCGATCGACGTCGGCGGCCACGGAATCGGGGCTGACATCGAGCGCATTGTACTGCCTCAACTGATGGCCGTCGGGACCAAGCAGAAAAGCGGATATCGAGTGAGTAATCGTGCCGTCACTCTCGCGCGTTCGACGCAGCTTGAACTGCGCGAGCACCTGGTCGATTTGCGCCGGCGGGCCGGTTAGGAAAATCCAGCCCGGGCCGTCCGCATCATGGCTCTTCGCATACTTCGCGAGCGCCGCCGGAGTGTCATGCTCGGGATCGAGCGAAATCGAGACGATCGTGACGTCGGCTCCCAGGGCGGGGCCGAGCTGATGCGCGATCGCCGCCATCTTCGCGGTCAACATCGGGCAGGTCGAGGCGCACGAAGTGTAAATGAAATCGATCAGCACCGGCTTGCCCTTCAGCGACGCGAGCGAGACTGCGGCACCGTGCTGATCGACAAGACTCACGTCTGGCAGGCAGTAATTCCCGTTAGCGGCCGGATAGTCGCCTCGGGCTTCGCGATCGCCGCATGCCGACAGCGTAAGGATTGCCACCAGACTGACTAATCCTAGCGCACGGCGATATTGGCTAATGGTGTGGCTATCGATCATGAAGTTGCTATAGCTACTCGAATAGTCAGAAGAGCGCGTGTCCGGCTTTTAGATCGGCGCTCTTGATACGCACCACTCCGGAAGCATCTTCATGCGGCAGGCTGGCAGGCACGCACGACGCCTTGCCGTCTGTCATGTGAGCGATTGGATAGTGATTCCCGCATACCCGGCAGATCATTTCGCCGCCAACGACCCGGTAGCCGCGATGGAACGTGAAACATTGCCGGCATGCGTCGAACACCGAGTGCACTTTGCCGTCGTCGCCGCGCGCGAGGATGAAGCGCAGACGCCTGCCCGCATCATCGGTGTAGCAAAATTGCTTCGCGCTGCCCGGACGCAGCGCGGAAACGTTGACTGCGACGTCGCCAGGGCCAGCCAGCATCGTGCAGTCCGAGTTCGCAGTGAACATGAGAAACGCTGCGCCAGCGGCGAGAATCAGGCCGCCTAAAATCTTGAGCCTTCTCGTACGCATTGCGTTTCAATGCTGTCGCAGCAGACGGCGGACGTCAAGGCGCGACCGCGTCGGTCAGCATTACTTCCTTGATCCGCTCGGTCAGTTCCATCACGCGCAATCCGTCCTCGGCGCTGACTGCCGGCTTCGATCGGCTGCGCACGGAATCGACGAACGCCCTGACCTCGTCCGCTAGCGGATCGCCTTCGCCGAAATCGATCTGCTCGGCTGAAATTGTCGGAAATTGCGCGCCGCGGGCCGGCGGAGTTTTGCGATACATCTGGATACTGCGCGTCTCGTAGTCCACCGAGATGTATGCGTCGGGCTGGAAGAAGCGAATTTTGCGCTCGCGCCGCGCCGACACGCGGCTGGAAACCAGATTTGCGATCAGACCGCTCTGGAAGCGGACGCGCGCGTTTGCGAGATCGATCCGATCGGTGAGGATCGCGACCCCGACCGCCTCCAGCGACGCGACTTCGGACGGCGCCACCGACAGGATCACGTCGAGGTCGTGCACCATCAAGTCGAGCACCACATCCACGTCGGTGCCACGCTCGGTGAACGGCGCCAGCCGATGGCATTCGACGAAGCGCGGATTTTTCACAATCGAATGCAGATGCACGACCGCCGGATTGAAGCGCTCGAGATGGCCTATCTGAAGAATGCGCCCGCTCGCAGACGCGAGCGCCGCCAGCTCGTGAGCCTGCACCAACGTCTCGGCCATCGGCTTTTCCAGCAGCACGTCGATGCCCGCTTTCAGCATCGCAGACGCTACTTCGTGATGGGTGACGCCCGGCGACGCAATCGTCACGAGGTCCACGTTTCCGACGAGCTTCCGATAGTCAGCCAGCGGCGTCGCGCCAACTTCCTTTGCCAGCGCCGCGGCACGCTGGGGGTCGATATCCACGATGTGCGCGAGTTCGATGCCGGCGAGCGCGGCGTACTTGCGCGCGTGCAGAGTCCCCAGCCGTCCCGCGCCAACTACTGCGGCCCGCAACTCAGGCAGTGGTTTCGGCATAGCCGTATATCGTCACGTTTTTCGCGCGCGCGAGTTCGAGCGTGCGATCGCTTTCGAGAATCAGCGCGACGCCGGCTTCAAGCCCGATCATCGACGCGCCGATCTCCGCGAGCAGTTCCACCGTCGCCGGGCCAATCGCGGGACGGTCGAAGCGCATGTCCTGTCCCGGTTTCGCCGACTTGGCCACCACCAGTCCCGCGCCGACCAGCGCGGCCGCGCGACGAAGCGCGGCATCGGTTCCTTCCAGTGCCTCGACCGCCGCGACCATTCCGTCGCGAACGGCGACCATCTGGCCGATGTCGTAGCTGCCAAGCCGGCGCGCAATCTCGAATGCGAGATCGAGATCGCGACGTTGCGATGCAGTCGGTTCGGGACCGGCGCTTGTTCCTGCGCGCGCGAGCCAATGCGCGATCATCGGCACCGGATCGATCATCTTGATGTTTTCGGCTTCGACTTCGCGCGCGACGCCGCGCAGTACGGCGTCATCGCTGAAACGCCCGATTCCCGCGAGCATCTTGAGCGCGCGCGCGTCGGGCGCGAACGAGTCTTTCAGGCGCGCGCGTGAGATCCCGCCGGCCATCGCGGCTTCCTCGACGCCCGCGTTTTTGAACACATCGACAATCTTTTGCAGCTCGCCGACTTTGATCCAGGTGACTTCGTCGATTACCGAGTCGAGCGCCCGATCGCTTTCATTGAGGTGCGCGACCGCGACGATTTTTATTCCGCGTGCGCGGGCGGCGCGCGCTACTTCGAGCGGGAAGACGCCGTTGCCCGCGATTAGGCCGAGCTTATTCACGCTCGCGGCCAACGACTCCGCGCTTCGAGTTGTTTATGAAATCGACCAGCCGCCGCACCTCGGCGAGCTCACCGAATTCTTCGAGAGTTTTCGCAATCGCTTCTTCGCGCAGCATCTTTGAGAAGAACAGCGTGCGTATCGCCGACTTCAGCGCCGCGATCGTTTCGGGTTTGAAGCCGCGCCGTTGCAGCCCGATATCATTGACGCCCGCCAGGCGTGCGCGCTCGCTGCCTGCGACCATCGAGTACGGCGGCACGTCCTGCGCGACCTTTGCGCCCGCCGCCACGATCGCGTGAGTGCCGATGCGGGTGAACTGATGCACCCCGACCTGGCCCTCGCAAATCGCGTACTCCTCGATCACGCAGTGGCCCGCGAGGCCGGTGGACGCCGCGAGAATCACATGGTCGCCGATGATGCAGTCGTGCGCGATGTGCGCGTAGGTCATCACCAGCGTGTGACTCCCGATCTTCGTGATCATGCCGCCGCCTTCGGTCCCGCGATGCACGGTGGCAAACTCGCGAATCATATTGTCGTCGCCGATTTCGACGACCGACGGTTCGCCCTTGAATTTCAGGTCCTGCGGTTCCGCGCCGATAGCAGCGAACTGCCAGATGCGATTGCGCGCGCCAATCGTGGTGTTGCGCTCGATCATCGCGCACGGACCGATCACCGTGCCCGCGCCAATTTTCACCGACGCTCCGATCACCGCGCCCGCACCGACTTCCACGCTCGTGTCGAGTTCGGCGCGCTTGTCGATTACGGCAGAAGGATGGATTCGCCCCGCTATCGAACTTGCTCCTCGACTTCCATCGCGGACAATTCCGCCTCGGCCGCCAACTCGTCGCCGACTTTCGCCACCGCCTGCATCCGCCACAGCGGCCGATGAAATTTCAAAATTTTCACTTCCATCCGCAGTTGATCGCCGGGAATCACGCGGCGCCGAAATCGCACCTTGTCCAGTCCCGTCAGCACGAACAGCCGGGTCGGGTCTCCGCCGACTTCGTTGAGCGCGAGAATCGCGCCCGACTGCGCCAGCGCTTCGACGATCAGCACTCCCGGCATCACCGGATGCCCCGGGAAGTGTCCGGCGAAGTACGGCTCGTTGAAGGTGACGTTCTTGATCGTTACGACCCGGCCCTTGACCAGCTCGACGATCCGATCGACCAGCAGAAAAGGATAGCGATGGGGCAACAGCCCCAGCACGCGCTCGAGCTCCGAGACTTTCGTTGCGTCGTCAGGCACCGGGAATTACTTCGCGCACTGTATCGAGCGCCTACTTGGAAATCGTGGACTTCTTGGCCGCCTGCGATCCGAAATCCGACGGCTCCGACGCGCCCGGCTGCTCGCTCTGAACGCTGGCCGGCCTTACCGCGCCACCGGCGCCTTCGCCCACCGAGCCGATCGGCACGTGCATCGTGTTGTAACTGCGGATCACCTGGTCGGTGATATCGATATTCGGCGCGCCCCAGAGGATCGATCCCTTCTCGAACACCATCGTATAGTTGTCGCGCTCTCCCAGCGTGCGGATCACTTGCGCGAGGTCGTGCACGATCTTCGCGGTGACCTCCTGGTCCTTGGCCTGCAGCTCGTCCTTCGAGTCCTTGTAATCGCGCTCGAAGTTCTTGAGCTTCTCCATGTACTGATCCTGCAGGGACTGGCGCTGATCGGGATTCATCAGCATCCCCTTTTTTTCCATCTGATCCTTGAGCGACTGGACTTCGTTCTGCTGCCGCTGCAGGCGTCCCTCGAGCGAGGTGACGCGCCCCTGGAAGTCAGCCTTGGCGCGCTTGCCTGCGTCGCACTCATTGAGCGCCCGTTGCACGTCAACATAGGCGAATTTGAACTCGGCGTGCGCGGGCACTGCTGCCAACGTCACCGCAAGGAACGCACCGAACATCGCACCGATGAACAAACGTTGCCTCATAACAGCCCGGAAAGCCTCCTGTTGACTACCTATCTGGACGCGCGAGACACGAAATAGATTCGCACGGGCGCGCCCTTCGTTGCCACGTGAAATATACACAATAGTACCGCATCGAGCATTAAATCCAGTTGCGCACGGCCAAATCGCCGTTAACTTGTCGAGAAATCATCAGGCTCGATTCGAGAAGCTATAGCGGCGACCCCGCGCCGACTTCGAACACTACATTCTGGTCCGCTGGCCGCGGGTTGATCGGGAACGCGATATCCACCGCCAGCGGCCCGAACGGCGATTTCCAGCGTACGCCGATTCCCGCGGCCGCCTGCAGATCGCTGATGTTGAGCGAATCCTTGAGCCGGAACGCTTGTCCCGCGTCGGAGAAGATCACGCCGCGAATACCCAAGCCCGACAATATCGGAAACGTGATCTCGTTGCTCAGCAGCAATTCCTTGCTACCCCCGATGTCCTGCACGCTCTGCGGCGTGCCGTTCTGGCTGAATATCTGCACCTGCGGGCCCAACGAATATAGCTGGTACCCGCGTACATCGCCCGGACCGCCGACGCCGCCCGGGAAGAATCTTTCGTAAAGTGGCAACTCGCCGCCGGTCCCATTCGCCAGGTTGGTCCCGATCCCGAACGTGATTCCCTGCGACACCACGAACGTCCCCAGCGTCTGGCTCTTGAGGAATGGGTAGAAGTATCTGAAATGCGCGACGCCCTTGATGAATGAGTTGGTGCCACCGAGCCCGCCAAACTGCATGCTGAGAGTCTCGACCGTGCCGGTGCGCGGATCGGTGGGATTATCGACGGTGAAGCGGCGAATCGTCGGCGTGATTTGGGAGGTCTGCGTGTAGCCCTTGTAGCGCGCAATCTGGAAAGTCGTGAACTGGTTCAGCCCGGTAATTCCGATGCTCTGAAACGAGTAGCCGAGGCCCGCGGTTACGTCCTTCAGCGAAAATGGCCCGATCCGCTTGAAGCCCAGTTCGGTCAGCGGATAAGTGGTCGTCAGGGTGAAGCCCGCCGACGACTGGTTGAAGCTGAGCAGGTATTGTTTGTTGTCGAACAACTGTAGGCCCACGCCCAGCGGAATATCCAGGAACCACGGCTCGGTGTACGCGATACTGTAGTTCTGGAACAGGAAGCCGACCTGCGCGTTCGCCACCAGCGATTCGCCGCCGCCGAAAAGGTTGGTATTGCCCAGCGTGAAATTGCCGAACACCGATTGATAGCTGTCGAATCCGCCCGCGACTTGGAACGACGCGGTATTCGCCTCGGCCACGTTCACGTCGAGGTTGATCTTGTCCGGCTGCGTCGCCGGCTCGGTCGTGATTCGCGTGTCGCTGAAGAATCCCAGCCGCTGCAAGCGGGTCTGCGAATCGCGGATCAATTCGGCGCTGTACGGCTCCTGCTCCTGCACCTGCATCTCGCGCCGGATTACCTTGTCGGCGGTTTTGGTGTTGCCGCTGATATTGATGCGGTTGATCAGCACCTCGTGGCCCGGATTGATCACGAATACCACGTTGACCCGCTTGTTCGGGTGGACCAGCTGCGTGTGCGGATCGACGTTGACGTACGCGTAGCCGCGGTTCGAGTAGAAATCCGACAGCGCCAGCACCTGCCGCTGGAGTGCCGATCCGCGGAACAGCTGCCCGCTCTTCATCGTCAGTTGCTTGCGCAACGCGCGTCGCGGAAACTTCAGATTGCCTTCGATATCGATCCGGCCGACGCGGTACGGCGTGCCTTCATCGATGGTTATCACGATCGTGATTTTCTCGCCGCTGCGAAGTACCTGCGGCGGCGCGATCTGCACGTTGAGGTAGCCATTGTCGTAGTAAAATGCCGTCAGCCGATCGACGTCTTCCTGAAGTTTCTTCTGGTCCAGCGCGCCCCATCCGGTGACCCAGCTGAGCAACTTGCTGTAGGTGCGGGTCGCCATGTTGGCCTGCAGAATCGACGCCGAAAAGGCGTGGTTGCCGACGAATTCGATCTTCGTGATCTGGACCTTCGGTCCTTCCACCACGTCGAATTCGCCGAACGCCGTGTTATCCGGCTGCGGGATCGGCTTGAAAGATATCCTGGCGTCGGTGTAGCCCGCGTCCGCGTAAACTTTCGTGATGTTGTTGATCGTCTCCTTGACCGCAATCGGGTCGAGAATCACCCCGGGATGCACCTTCATCGCCGCGACGATCTTGTCGTCATTCGATCGGATTGCTTTCATCCCGTAAAGCTTTACGTCGGTGATCTGCGGGCGCTCCTTCACGACGTACACCAGCACGGTCTGTCCGCCCTGGTTCACGACGTGCGCGCTCACGTCCGAGAAGAAGGTCAACGACTCAATCGACTTGATGTCCGCGGTTACCTTGTTCGGATCGAGCGGCTCACCGACCTGCTGCGTGATATGGATGCGAATCGCGTCCTCTTCGACGCGTTGATTACCGACGATTTGAATCTTGTTGACTATCGGACCCTGTGCGCGCGCCACCGAAGTCGCGAACATGGCCGCGACAATCATCGCGATCATCGCGAAGCTCGTGGGCAATAGTCTCCGATATGGGCGGCGAAGCCCGCAGTATAACGGCGCGCGCACCGTGCGCGCGTTGAATTTTTCCGATGTCACTCAGACCCACCAAAAACCGCGCCCAAACTAGCCAATCGGTACCCCCATGTAAACCAAACCCCCGTCAACGGCCAGATGTTTACGAACAGGACTCCACTAAACCGCTCAAAGTGAACTCACTCGCTAGTTCCGAGTCCCTCGCCCGTTACTTTACGGGAGAGGTTAGGTGAGGGTTCTGTGGCGCAATAGAGCTGCTCGGTGGAACCACAGCACCCTCACCTACCGGCCGCGATGCGGCCGGCCGCCTCTCCCGTGAAGTAACGGGCGAGGTAAGAATCAGCCAATCACCGGCGCTCATCCACCAACTTACCTTCATGCAGCCGCAGCGCGCGGCCGACGCTGCGCGTCAACTGGTCGTTATGCGTTGCTATCACCAGCGTGATCCCCAGCTCGCGATTGAGTTTGTGAAACAGGTCGTGCACCTCAGCCGCCGTATGCGGATCGAGATTGCCGGTCGGCTCGTCCGCCAGCAGCAGCTTGGGCCGCAGCACCACCGCGCGCGCCACCGCGACGCGCTGCTGCTCGCCGCCGGACAATTCCGCCGGCCGCCGCTTGAGTTTGTCGCCGAGGCCGACGATCTCCAGCATCTCGGTCGCGCGCCGTTGCGCCTCGGCGTCGTCAATTCGGCTGATCAGCGCCGGCATCATCACATTTTCCAGCGCGGTGAAATCTGCCAGCAGGTAATGGAACTGGAACACAAATCCCAACTTCAGGTTGCGGAACTCCGCCAGCGCTTTCTCGTCGAGCGCAAACAAATCCTCGCCCTCGAAGAAGACTTTGCCCGCAGTCGGCTGCTCGAGACTCCCGATAATATGCAGCAGGGTGGATTTGCCGGTACCCGACTGCCCCACCACTGCAATTTCCTCGCCCGCCTCGACGTTCAGATCGAGATTGCGCAGCACGCGAATCTCGCGATCGGCGTCGTAGAATGTCTTGTCGAGGCCGCGCACCTCGATTAGACGCCCCTTCGCGGCTTTCGGTTTCGCTTTCGCCGCGCCGCCGCGCGCTTCACTCATAGCGAATCACCTCGACGGGCGAGAGCCGCGCTGCCTGCAATGCCGGATAAATCGCCGCCAAGAGGCACAACACGATCGTTGCCGCCGCAACCAGGATGAAGTTCCAGGGGTTCAGCTGCACCGGTACCGCGCTCACCATGAACATATCGGGGGGAAGGTGAATCAGATGATATGCGCCAATCAGGTAAGCGACCACAAAGCCCGTGTCGACGCCGACCACCGTCCCAAGCACGCCCACCGCCGCTCCTTCGCACAAAAAGATCATCGCCACCGACATTGCCCGCGCACCCATCGTACGCAAGATCGCGATCTCCTTGCGCCGTTCCATCACCACCATCACCAGCGTCGCGATTATGTTGAACGCCGCCACCAACACGATCAGCAATAGCACCATGAAGTAGGTGAATTTCTCCAGCTTGAGCGCCGAGAACAGCGGGGCATTGGCGGTGGTCCAATCCTTGACTTCGAAATCGGGTCCCGCCATCGCCGCTATTTTGTCGCGTATCGCTGGCGCGTCGAACATGTTTGCCAGCCGCAATTCGAGTCCGCTTTCGAGCGACGCATCGTCGGCCAGCAGCGCGCGTCCGTCCTTCAGTGCGACAAACGCCAGCGTCGAATCGAAGTCGTACATCCCCGAATGAAAAAATCCGGTCACCACGAATCGCTTGAGGCGCGGCGGCCCGATGCCCGCGCCCAGGCTCGTCGGCGAGATCAATATCACCGCGTCACCCGGCTTCACTGCCAGCGAGAACGCCAGCGATTTGCCCAGGATCGCGCCCGGCAACTGGACGACCCGCTTCACGCCCTTATCGACGATCGTCACCGGATGCGTCGTTTCGAGATCCGCCAGCGTCCCGTTCTCGAGCGTGTCCTTCAATTCTTTCAGCACCGCATTGTCGTGCGGCTGGACCCCGCGAAGAATTCCGCCCGACACCAGTCCCGGCGTGCCTGAGTCGGTGCTCGAGACCGCCATCACCTGTGACGTGATGAAAGGCGCAGCCGCCACCACTCCCGGCATCGCCGCGATCTTCTTTTCGAGGTCCGCGGGATTCCATACGCCGCCGTCGGCGCGCTCGATCGTTATTTGCGGCGTGAACGCGAGCAGCCGCCCGCGCAGATCGATCTCGAATCCGCTCATCACCGACAGCGCGACCGTCAAGCTGAAGGTCCCGATCGATATGCCGACCAGCGAGATAATCGCTATCACCGACACGAAGCGCACGCGTCGCCGCGCCCGCAAATATCGGAGCCCAATCAGGAATTCGTAGCGCAATCCATCACCTTCGCCGTTGGCATCTCGCCCTCTTACTTTTAACTTTTTTACCGGTTTGGACCACCCGCGCACGCTCGCGACGGGTCTAACTACCCTATTTTCTTGTTCGATTGAATCAAATCGGGCCGGTGATCGTCATAGTCGCCGAGCACTGTGACATTTGCAAGTTTTCGGGTTGCGCTGTGCGGCGATCGTGAAATATGCTCACGTCGCTTTAGACACGAGACGGAGGGAGCTCGTATGAGCCGTTTTTTGCTTGGGGCTTTGACCGCAGCACTGCTGTTCGCAACTTCACCTATCCGATCTACCGCCTTCGCCGCCGAATCTGCAGCGCTGCCTCCTCAGAATACAATCACGATGAACTTTCAGAACGTGGACATCCCCGTTCTGGCCAAGTTCATCTCGGAGATCACCGGCCGCAATTTCATCATCGACGAATCCGTGCGCGGCAAGGTCACGATCATATCGCCGAGCAAGGTCACTCCCGAACAGGCCTACTCGATCTTCCAGTCGGTGCTCCAGGTGAAAGGCTTCACCACCGTTCAGGCCGGCAAGATCATCAAGATTGAGCCTGCGCGCAACGTGCGCTCCAACGCGGCGCTGACCAATTCGCAGACCCCGGCTGAGACCAGCGGCGACGAATACGTCACCCGGATGGTGCGGCTCAAGAATATCGACGCCGCTTCCATCATCGGCGTCATCCAGCCGATGATTTCGCATGACGGCCTGGTCGCGGCATTTCCCGGCGACAACACGGTTATCGTCACCGACGACGCTTACAACGTCCAACGCCTGGTCCAGATAATCGGCGAGCTCGACGTGCGCGGTGAGCAGGCGTCGATCGTTGTCATCCCGCTCAAGCTGGCGTTTGCCGGTGAGTTGGCGCCCGAAATCGATCAGCTGATGGCCGCCAAGATGGGCGCGGCCAGCGGGAGCAATCCACAGCTGATACGGCCGCAGATGGGTGTGGCAACTTCCGCCTCCGGCCCCTCGATGGGGTACAAAGTAATTCCCGACGAGCGCACCAATTGCCTGATCGTGATGGCGCCGCCGCTCCAGATGCGTGAAATCCAGGACATAGTCCTGAAACTCGACGTCGTTCCGCCGCTGGCCACCTCTCGCATCCACGTCTATCGGCTCAAGAACGCGCAGGCGCTCGAGATGGTCCAAGTGCTGAACAACCTGCTTAACGGCGGCAGCGGACCGACCACGCTCTCGCCCACCACCGGCAAAGGTTCGCTCGGCCGCTCGAGCTTCAACGACGCCGCCAGCGGGTTCGGCAGCGGCGGCTTCGGTGGAATCGGCGGCGGCGGCGGTGGCGGATACGGCGGGATCGCCAGCAGCGCCAGCTTCGGCGGCGCCAGTGGCGGCGGCGGTTTCGGTGGAGCGAGCGGCGGCGGTGGATTCGGCGGAGGCGGCGGCGGCGGATTGCGCAGTCGCGGCTCGATGAGCGGTGGCGCTGGCGGTGGTTCGTCGTCGGCCAGCTCGGCCGGCAAGAACATCGATTTCTCTTATCCGGTAAATATCACTGCCGACCCGGCCACCAACGCGATGGTTATCAGCGCGTCGCCGCAGGATTGGCAGACCCTCAAACAGATTATCGACGACCTTGACACTCCGCGCGTCCAGATTTTCGTGCAGGCAGTAATCGTCGAGGTTTCGGCCGAACGCCAGCGCGACCTGGGCGTCAGTTTCTACTCCGCCGGTCTTGGCGCCGGAAACGTGCTCGCTGTCGGCGGGATCAATTATGGACAACTCCAGACCGCCATTACCAACCCGCTCGGTTTAACCGGACTCGGGCTCGGTCTGGCGTCGGACGCCAAGTGTACGATTCCGGTTGCAGCTGCCGCGGTCGCGGCGGCTACCGGCACCGGGACCGGCACTACCGGCACCACCATGAAGGTCCCATGCGATCTCGCCCTCATGACCGCGCTTGAAACCGACACGCACGCCAACGTGCTCTCCGCGCCGACGCTGCTCACGGCCGACAATGAAGAAGCGATGATCGTCGTCGGACAGAACTTGCCGTTCGTCGGATCGGCGTCGGCCAACGCGGGATTGCCCGGACAGATCTTCAATTCGGTTGACCGCCAGAACGTCGGCATCACGCTCGACATCGTGCCGCAGGTTTCCGAAGGCGACTACGTCAAACTCGATCTGTATGAAGAAGTTTCCAACGTCGTCAACGGCACTCAGAACGCGACGCTGGGTCCCACGACCACTATCCGATCCGCCTCGACCACCGTGCTCATCCAGAACCACCGCACCGCGGTAATCGGCGGCCTGCTCGCGAGCCAGGATCAGATCAACAACCAGGGCGTGCCGTTCATCTCGAGTATCCCGGTGCTCGGCAACCTGTTCAGTGACAAATCGAGCGACAAGCAGAAAGACAACTTAATCGTCTTTCTGACGCCGCACATCTTGCGCAACAAGAGCGAGCTTCGCGATCTGGCGCTGGATGAGCGCCAGCGCTTCGTCAATTCGCTCGGCCGCAAGGAAATCCACGACATGCCGGCCTCGCAGATTCACGAGGTCTACAAGCCGAGCTTCTCGATTCCGGTTTCGCCCGCTGCCGACCTGAACGCACCTTATAACGGTCCTGCCGCGCCTCCGGGACCTGAAAATCCGGGCGCCGCATACGAGACCGCGCCGTCAGGCGGCAGCAGCGCCGATACTCCCTTCAACACCACTGAGATCGGCCCAACTTCGATGAACTCCACCGCGCCATCCGCGACGCACGCCGCAACCACTTACTCCGCGACGACGACGACCAGTTCGGTCAGCGCTCCGTTGCCCGCGCCCACCGGACGATACGCCGCGACTTTCAGCGGCTCGACGGTGACTCCGCTCGATTCTGGCGCCGGCAAAGTCAGCGATGGATTAGCGGATTCGTCGAGTGCGCTCAGCGCCGCGAAGGTCGGCGTAACCCCGTCGATCTCACCGTAGTAAACCGCGCGGCCGTCACCACCCGATGAAGGCCGCGGTCAGGAACGCGGCCATCATCAACAGGCCGAATTCCATGTGAAGCTGAATCGATCGGAACAATCCGAGATTCAGCTTCTTTGGATCGGTCTCGCGCGTCATGATTCGAATCTGATCGAGCGCGCGCGGAATCGTGATAAACACCGCCAGCGCAATCCACGGAATCGCGTGGAAGATAATCGCGACCATCGTCGTCACATAGGCGGCGACGTCCAGCGCGATCAGTTCGTAGTTCGCGCCCGCGCGGCCCAGTATCGTCGCCAGCGTCCGCTTGCCGTGGCGGGTGTCGCTTTCGATATCGCGAATATTGTTGGCGTGCAAAATTCCGGCGACCAGGAATCCAAGCGGTATCGACGCCCAAATCGCCGACGACGAAAAATGCATCGCCATAACGAAGTACGAGCCGACGACGATCGCCGGTCCCATGAAAATAAAAACCGTCAATTCGCCGAGCGCGACGTAGGCCAGCGACACCGGGCTCGCAGTGTAGAAGTAGCCGGCCGCGACGCTCGGGATTCCAATCGCGAGAATCGGCCACCCGCACAGGTAAACCAGGACGAGGCCGATCAGCGCGCCAATCGCGAACGCTACGATTCCGCCGCGCCAGACCTGATCGGCGCTCAGCAGCCCGCGCTGAATCACCATGCTCGGGCCGAGCGACTGCTCGCTGTCGGCGCCGCTGCGGAAATCGTAGTAGTCATTGATCAGATTGGTGCCGGCCTGAATCGCCATCGCGCCGACCAGCGCAAGCATCATGCGCCCCAGCGAAAAAAATCCGTCGCGCGCCGCCACCGCAACTCCGAGCAGCACAGGAATCGCCGCCGCACTAAGCGAAGGCGCCCGAATCGCCTGAACCCAGATCGCAACGGCCCCAGGCCGCGCCCCCCCGCCATGCGCAATAACCTCGTCCATTCTGTTTAACCAAACCCTTCGCGAAAGCCCGCTGCGGGATTTCGCGTCTTAATACTGGGTGCAGGGGTCACCCCTGCCGCCCACCGCGCAGGTGATTGTGCCCCGCTTCTGCTAAATCAAGCACCTTCTCTTCCTTCAACCGCGCGATTTCATCCGCGCTATATCCAAACTCCCGCATCACTTCATCTGTATGCTCGCCGATCATCGGCGCTCCGCGATACTCGAGATCGATACCGCTGAACCGCACCGGCAGCCCCGGGACGACTCGCTCGCCCACCTCGCCATGCTTCAACTTCACGAGCATGCCCGACTCCGCGAAGGCTGGATCGTTAATCACCTCGGGCGTGCAATACACCGGACCCGCAGCCAGGCCGCGCGCACGAAGTTTCGTCACCAGTTCATCGCGCTGATGGACCCGCGTGCGCGCCGCGATTTCGCGCTCGAGTTCCTCGACGTTCGCCAGCCGGCCGTACAGTCGCGAGAACTTCGGATTCGACGCCAGCGACGGTAACTGTAGCGCCTCGCACAAGTGCGCGAACTCAGTGTCGCTGGCGATCGCAATCGCGATCCACTTGTCATCGCCGGCAGCCGGAAACACCCCATGCGGCGCCATCGATTCGTCGCGATTTCCGATTGCGGTCTGGTCGCGCCCGTTCATCAGAAAATCCATCATCGCTTCCGGCATCATCGTCGTCACCATCTCGGCCATCGACAAATCGAGGTACTGGCCCTGCCCCGTGCGATCGCGATAATGCAACGCCGCCAGCAGAAAAAACACCATGCCAGTCCCGACCGCGAAGTCGGGCCACGTCCCGCCAATCCCGCACGGGAACGAATCGGGATAACCAGTGATATGGCACAGCCCGGCAAACGCCTGCGTCGTCGGCCCGAAGCCTACTGTCCGCGCGAACGGCCCGTCCTGCCCCAGCGGCGTTCCGCTCAGCATGATTATGTCCGGTTTGATTTTGACCAGGTCGTCGTAGGCAAGATTGTATTTCGCCATGTTTCCGACGGTGTAGTTCTCGGTGACAAAATCGCTCTGCCGGATAATCTTGCGCGCGACTTCCTGCGCGGCGGGCATCGCAAGGTTCAGCGTGAGGCTACGGCGCGAGGTGTTGATCGCGTTGAACACTCCGCTTCGATTGGCGCCGATCGATCCGTCGGTGCCGGTCAGAAATCGTACGAGGTCAGGCGCACCTGTCGTCTCGATTCTGATTACGTCGGCTCCCAGAGCCCCGAGCCACGCGGTCGCATGGGGCACGGCAAAGATCCAGCCGAAGTCGGCGACACGAATTCCTTCCAACGGCTTTTTCGGTTTTTTCAGGAGATTCCCGCCGGCAATTCGGTCGCTGTCGGCGACGGCACGATTCCGAAGTATTTTTTTGTCGTGCTCGCCGAGTCGCGGCGCTCCGCGCACGATTCGCCACGGAGTGCGCGAGAATTTGCACGGCGCACCCGGCATCCGCACTTCGCGCGCCGCGGGATGATCGACCTCGACGAAAAATTTACGCGCCTTGTATTGCTCGTTGTCCGCGACTTCGGCCGGCGAATGCACCGGGAAGCACGGCACGTGCTCGGCCTGGTTCCGCTTGAATGCCTCGGTTCGCGTCGTCGTAGATAGCCAGTCGATTACTCCGGCCTCGATCGCATCGATATTCGAAGCGCGCCCCAAAATCGTGTCGAACAACTCGATATCCATCCACTCGGGGCGACCCAGTGCATTCTTCGCCCCGCGCCAGAAACGATCGGTCCCGGCATTGAAGCTCACCCATCCGTCCTTGCACGGATAAACCCACTGCGCGGCCCTCTTTTGACGCGAATAGAGCCTCTGGAACGAGTCTGAATTCTTGTCTTCGTGAGAGTAAAATCCGATGTTGGGACGGACCATACTGATCATCGAAAACCACTGCGCGACATCGACATGCTGCCCCGCGCCATTACTCATTCGACTATACAGTGCGCACATCGCAGCGGCCGCCGCTGTATAGCCAGTCAAATAGTCAGATTGCCGTCCGCCAAGCTTCAGCGGCGACTGACTATTGGGATCAGTCACCTGATGCCACGGGGTTTCGTAGCCGACGCCGCTCATGTGCGTGGCGACCAGGTCGCCGCCGCGCAAATTTCGGTATGCAGACTCGGCGCCGAAAAAAGTTACCGACACGACGATTAGTTTCGGAAATCGCGCGGTCAATGTGCGCCAGTCGATCCCGAGCTTCTGGTTCACTTCGGGACGATTCGGATTGAAGACGATGTCCGCGGACGCGATGAGATCCAATGCCTGATCGCGACCGCGCGGATCCTCGAGATCGATCGTCACGCCGAGCTTGTTGGTGTTGAGAAACAGATGAAGACCGCCGGTTTCGGGGTCTGGCATTTCGTCACGAAACGGTCCGAGCGCGCGCTCCTGCGATCCAGTTCGCGGCGGCTCAACCTTGACGACTTCCGCGCCGAAATCCGCGAACGACTTCGCCGCCATCGACGCCGCCATGAACGGCATCGTGTCGAGGCACGGCAGCTCTACCACCTTCAGACCCTCAAGCGCGCGCGGCGGCTCCTCATAGTCCTCGAATCGCGCCATCGCTACTCGACCATTTCAGTTTTCATGTTGTCGATTAGATCGATCAGTTCAGCCATAGAATGAATCACGTAGTCGGGTTTGAACACCTGATGCGTCTGCAGAGTATTTGAACGACGCAGCACCGGTTGCGACTGCGACGGAAGCGCCGAAACCTGCTCCCAGAGCCGCCATGATATCGCGAGGCTCGTCGCCGACGTACATGCATGCGCGCGGAAGCACCGCCGCTTTGAGCGCGGTCTGCTTGAGACTTTCGGTCTTGTCGAGCGCGCGCAGCGAGGTCGTGGTCTGGGTGACGACCTGGTCGAGATACGACGCGAGTCCGACCATCGCGAGCTTTTCGACCAGCCGTTGCGAGTCGCCTGGCCGGCTCGTGATGACGCCGGTCGCATAGCCGCGCCGCTTCAGCTCGGCGAGTGTATCCTGCACATGCGGCAACACTTCGAGCCGCTCAGTCTTGTCGATCTCCGCCAGAAAGTATGCGTATGCAAGCTTCGCGTACTCGGGCCGCAGATGCTCGGGCACGCCGAGCCACACGTCATCGGCGGAAAGCGCCTCGCGAAAGCGGGCAGGCGTGAGCGACGGTTCATGGCCAAGTTCGTCCAGCGCGTTTTTCGCCGCGATATACAAAGGCCCGTGGATATCGACCAGGGTGCCGTCCAGATCGAAAAAGATCGCTTTGAATTCGCGCGACGCCAAATAAATTTCTCCGGCTTTCCCAAACGGAGTGTGTAGAGATGCAGCGCGAGGTGTCAAGCGCGCGCTGGGGAAGCGCAAATCACTATTGAATATGAAACCCTTCGCGGGTTTCACGCTTCCGCGGCAGGGGTGACCCCTGCACCCGGTGAAAAGTACTAATCGCAAAATGGCGAGGACGCCCCTTTGCTCTTACTTCAAATAAATCCGGTTCCCCTTCCCGCTCGGGAAGGGGTTAGGGGTTAGGTTGTTAGGCATCGACCAACACCTCTTAGTCTCAGCTTTCTTGTGTCATCCCGAGCGAAGCCGAGGGACCCCGGATCTTTCTCGACGTCAACCGACGCACCCTCAATCACGGATCAACCGCGGTGTATGGAGCTCGATCTTTCGTCCGTCCTTGTGTCATTCAGAGCGAAGCGAAGAATCCCGATCCTTCCTATTTGCCGCTGATACAGCAACAAATACTCGCGCCGGCCGCCGATCACTTTCTTGACGTAGTCGCGCGTCTCTTTGTACGCGATATTTTCGACCCACTCGTCATCGGGGCCGGGAGATTTCGCGAGCCACTTCATGACTGCGTTCTCGCCGCCGTTGTACGCCGCGACTGCGTGGAACTCATCGCCGTGGAACATCTCGAACAGATTCTTCAGATACGTCGTACCCAACTGCACGTTCACCGACGGGTCGTAAAGCCGAATTTGTTCAGTATCGAGACCATTTTGGAGCGCCATCTTGCGCGCCGTCGACGGAATCAGCTGCATCAATCCGCGCGCGTTCGAAACCGACGTGGCCCGCGGATTGAAAAGACTTTCCTGCCGCGACAGCGCGAGCACCAGGTAAGGATCGAGCGCGAGGCGGGTGGACGCCGATGAAAAAAGATCCCAGTACGCGCGCGGATAGCGCACTCGCTCCGCAACGTCGTGGCTGATCTGGCCGCTCTTTTCCATGTGCGTGGCCGTAACGATCGCGTCGTACCACGCATCGGCGGTGGCATATCCAGCGAGCACGAATCGACGCATCTCAACCGAACTGGACTCTTCAGCGAGCGCCTTCAACTCATCGGGCTGAAGGTCCTTGATCCCAAGCGCGCGCAACGCTTGCAGCCGCGCCATGTGGAACTCGGCAACGCCACTGACCGCAGGAGTCGCATCGGATCGAGGATCAGGCGCGGATGCCGCCGGCAGATCTGGTCTGCTCGCCGCGACCCGGCGGCTGGCGAGCTCGGGATAGTAGTTGCTGTCGGTACTGTAGGCGAGCTTTTCGTAAATCGCGCGAGCGCCACCGCTATCGCCCGCCTTCTCGAGCGCGCGCGCACGCCAGTACTCGTTCATATCGCGATCGATTGGATCTTTCGCGCGTGTGGCGGCGCTCTGGAAGCCATCGGCAGCTGGTCGGTAACTTCGCGCCGCGTACAAAGTCCAGGGTATCCGAAACCGCGCGTCTTGGGCGGCGTCGCTGCCGGGATACCGCGCGGCCAGCCGTCGATACTGCGCGCGAGCCGAATCGAGCTGATGCAGTTCTTCGAAAATCTTGCCGATCCGGAGCATCGCGCCCGGCGCCAGTTCGCTGGCGGGGAAATTCTCGACCAGCCGATTGAACGTGGCGCGTGCCTGATCATCTTGATCGTCGTGCCAGTAAATCAGCGCCAGCGCTTCGAGCGCCGCCGCTGCGTCATGACCGCGTGGCTCGATTTGCAGATACTCGGCAATCGCGCGCTTGGCGCGTTCCGGCTCCGGCTTGAGCGCCCGCACCGTCACCCAAACCAGTTCCGCACGAAGCACCGGCTCGGGATTCATCGCGAGTCCCGCATTCGCCTGTTCGTCCGCTTCGGACAACGCCCCTTCGCGCAGCAGCAACTCGGATTCGTCGCGATGATACGAGAGCGAATTCGTGTCGGCGGTCTCCGGATGCGCCGCGAGGATCTCATGCACCAGAACCCGCGCTTCGGGATCGGCGTCGGAATGCGGATACTTGTCGCGCAGTTCCATCAACTGCGCATAAGCTGACTTTGGATTTCCAAGCGCGATAAGAGACTTCGCTTCCACGATACGCGCAGTCTGCTCGATCAACGCCTCCGGACCTCGCGCGATCAGCCGCGACGCAACCTCCGACGCTTCCGCGTTGCGGCCAAGCTTCAACAAATTGTCCGCCAACAGCATCTCGCCGGGATCGATCGAGACGCTCTGCGGGTAGGTCTTAACGAGACGATCGAGAGTTTCTGCCGAAGCGTTCAGATCGCCCTGGTCATGCTGCGCAAGCCCTAGATAGTAGAGCGCGTGGTCGCCGAGCGTGGGAAAGTGGTCGGCCGCATATTTGAGATTTTCGATTGCGCGCGGGTAATCGCGATTCTGATAGGCGCGATAGCCGTTGAGGAACGCGGTCCTCCCGTCGGTTGGCGGAGTGTCCGGCGCGACTGGATTTGCGGCCGCAGGGGCCGTCGACATTACTTGCGCTGGCGCCACAACCGCCGCCGAATCTGCCCGCGCCGGTGCCGACGCGCATCCGGCAAGCACCGCGCACAACACCACCAGCGCGCCGCCGCGCCACCATCTCGTTTTCATCCGATCTTGGTTAGCGCATGGTCGGGGCGTCTTCAATTACCCTCCTCCTAAGATGAGGCTTGCGACCGGCAGCGGCGTCTGGCAACAGTCGGAACCGGATGAGCGATTCAACCAAAGTGATTCTCGCGTCGGCATCTCCGCGACGCCATCAACTGTTGGCTGCGGCAGGAATCGCATTTGAAGTGATCGAGAGCCGCGTGCCGGAGCAACACCAAGCGGGCGAACCGCCGCGCGACTACGCCCTCCGGATGGCACACAACAAGGCCTGCGCGGTTTCGTCGCGCTTCCCCGACGCTATCGTTATCGGCGCCGACACGATCGTCGTGTGCGACGCTCACATTCTGGAGAAGCCCGCCGATGCCGCCGAGGCGCGCCGGATGCTCACCATGCTGTCTTCGCGCACGCACACGGTCGTGACGGCGTTCGCGCTGGCTCGCGATGGAAAAATTCTCGAAAGCGCGCCAGTCGAGAGCCAGGTTACTTTTCGCAAACTCACCGATGCGGAAATCAGCGCGTACATCGCCACCGACGAGCCGTTCGACAAGGCTGGCGCGTACGGAATCCAGGGCATCGGCGGCGGATTCATTTCGCACGTCGAAGGATCGCGCGACAACGTGATGGGCCTGCCGACCGAGCGCGTCGTCGCGGCGCTCGCGCGACATGGCGTCAAGTGCGGTTAGACAAATGTCGATTGACCATGCACTGCAAGAACGCCTGACGATCGTGCAAGCGCGCATCGGCGCGGCGGCTTACAAGGCCGGTCACGACATATCGTCGATTCGTCTGGTGCTCGCAAGCAAGACGCAGCCGAGCGAGGCGATTCGCGCCGCGTATCAAGCGGGCGCGCGCGATTTCGGTGAGAACTACGTGCAGGAGGCAATCGCGAAGCGCGCCCATCTGGCCGACTTGAACGAAATTCGATGGCATCTGATCGGTCATCTGCAAACCAACAAAGCCAAGACCGCCGCGAGCGCTTTCGCTCTCATCCATAGCGTCGATTCAGTCCGTCTCGCCGAGGCACTCGCCCGAGCGCAACCGTCACCACGGGTGCACGCGCTCATCGAAGTGAATCTCGGCGGTGAGGCGAGCAAGACCGGCGTCGCCCCCGACTCGGTAGCACCTATCCTCGACGCTGCGCGCGGCAAAATAGAGGTTGACGGTCTGATGACGATTCCGCCGCCTGCTCCGACCGTCGAGGCCGCACGCCCCTATTTCGCGCGCCTGCGCGAGATGCGCGACCGTCTTGCGACACAATCCGGCTATGCGCTAAGCGAACTCTCGATGGGCATGACCGACGACTTCGAAGTCGCGATCGAGGAAGGCGCGACTATCGTGCGGATCGGTCGCGCAGTCTTCGGCGAACGTACCACTTGAAAGTGTAAGATGAAAAAACTTGGATTCATCGGTGGCGGCAACATGGCCGAGGCGCTCGCCCACGGCCTTATTCAGCACAAGTTGTTCAAGGCCGCCGACATAATTGTCTCCGACGTCGCGCCCGATCGCCGACGCAAACTCGCCCGCTCGCTCAAAGTCGCGACCACCGCCGACAACACCGAAGTCCTGCGCGAGTCCCCCGCAGTCCTGCTCGCCGTCAAGCCGCAAACCATCGACGACGTCATGTCAGAGCTCGCCGCCGTCTTGGCGAAGGGCGCCAAGGGCAAGCTCTTCATCTCGATTGCCGCCGGCATCACGATCGATCGCCTCACCCGCGGCTTGGGCAAGCGTGCGCGAGTAATCCGCGTAATGCCGAATGCTCCTGCGATGGTTGGTCACGGGATGGCCGCGATGGTGCGTGCGCGAACTGCCACGCCGGCCGATGAGCGTTTCGCGCTGAAAATTTTCAACGCGGTCGGCGACGCCGTCGCGCTCAAGGACGAGAAGCTGCTCGACGTCGTCACTGCGCTCTCCGGCAGCGGCCCCGCTTACGTTTACCTGTTCGCCAAGGCGATGGCCGATGCGGCCGTGAGCGAAGGTATTCCGCGCGATCTCGCGATCCGCATGGCGCTCAAGACGATTCGCGGCGCCGAACACCTGATGCGCGAGTCGAAACGTGAGGCCGCCGATTTGATTCGCGCCGTCGCATCGCCCGGCGGCACCACCGAAGCCGCACTTCGCCGATTCGCCGAGCATGGCTTTTCTGATATCGTTGCTGCCGCATTGCACGCCGCCAGCGATCGCTCGCGCGAACTTGGCCGCGGAACTAACTAGCGGGAGCGCATCGCGTGTACGCCTGGACCAACCTGATTATTTTTATCGCGCAGACCCTCGACGGCCTGCTGACGCTCTACTTGTACGTCGTGATCATCGCCGCGCTGATGACCTGGATTGAGCCGAATCCCTACAACCCCATCGTCCGCTTTCTCTACTCGGTGACCGAGCCGGTCTTCGATTGGTTCCGCAATCACATCCCGGTAGTGATGGGCGGTATCGATTTTTCGCCGCTGATCGTGATCATCGGCATTCAGCTAATCCAGCGCGTCGTCATCCCTAGCGCGGTGCACATGCTGATCCCCGCCTACGCATGAGTCCGGGTAAAACGGGAACAACGCCCGCGCCCGACTCGCCCTGGATGCGAGCATCGATCGACGAAGTAATCATCGAAGTGACTGCGCGGCCGGGCGCATCGCGTCGCGGCGTCATCGGCGTGACCGGCGACCGTCTGGTTATCGGCGTCAATTCCAGGCCCGAAAAAGGCAAAGCCAACGACGAGGTGATCGAATATCTCGCTCGTGAATTGCGCGTACCACGCTCCGCCCTCCTGATAATCCGCGGCGAAACCTCGCGCCGCAAGACGATCCGAATCGTCACCCACGAACCGACCAGGGTGTCATCGCGGTTACATCAAATCGTCAAGCGACACTAGCATTTCTCTGTGTCGCCGTTTTATTCCGAGGACCGTTTCCCGCCCCGACTCGCAGTTACTTTTCTTGTCTCAAATCCCTTCTGTAGTAAAATTTACACTGCGAGTCCGTAGCGCATTGGGAGGGACCTTGGATGCACCGCTTTTCTTTCGCACTCATCGCAACCATTTGCACGCTCGTGTTGCCGTTTTCCGCGTCCGCTGAGCCTTTCGCGATTCCGCCGAGCGAAGCCCCGCACGCCCACATGGAAAAAGGCCCCGATGCCGCCGACTTCGTGCGCACCTGTCCGCCGGGATTCAACGACACGCCCGCGATGCCCGCGCATTTCGGTCAGGCGACGATCCTCGGGATGCCGCTTAATAAGGTGTTCGCGATTGGCCAGCAGACCTTCGCGACCAATTTCAACGCGTGCGACGGCGCAGGACGTCCCGCCACTACCGGCACCGGCGCCGCGCGCACCGCCGATCCGGTTCTTGCACCTCGCAACACCCGGGTCTCGGCGCCCGAAGCGAACTCATGCGCGGGATGTCACAATCAGCCGCAGTCAGGCGGCGCTGGTGATTTCGTCGCCAACGTTTTCGTGCTCGCGCAAGCCGCAGATCCCGTTTCGCGCATGATCCTTAACCTGGACTTCAGCGACACCTGGCTCGAACGCAATACGCTCGGGATGTTCGGCTCGGGCGCAATCGAGATGCTCGGCCGGGAGATGACCACCGACTTGCAGGGCGAGCAGCAAGGCGCGATCAGCACTGCCAAGTCATCCGGTACGAACGTCACTGTGAACCTGCTCACCAAGGGCGTGTCGTTTGGCGCACTGACCGCGCATCCCGACGGCACCGTGGATACCAGCGCGGTTGTCGGCGTCGATTCCGATCTGGTGATCAAGCCGTTCTCGCGCAAGGGCGTATTCCGCTCGCTGCGCGAGTTCACCGTCACCGCGATGAATCAGCATCACGGTATGCAATCGGTCGAGCGTTTCGGCGCCGGCGATCCTGATCAGGATGGGGTAACCAACGAGCTCCTCATCGGCGACATCACCGCGACGACGATATTCCAGGCCGCACTGCCCGCGCCGATAGTCACGACCCAGGGCCTCGACCCACATGCCGCGGCTCATGGCGCCGATCTGTTTAACAAGGTGGGATGCACCGGATGCCATCTGCCGTCGCTGCCGCTGGCCAGCACCAAGTTCTGCGATCCAGATCCGCAAAACCTTCCCAACACTTTCAACGATACCTCGCAGTCGTACTGCTTCGATCTGTCGAAGGCCGGAATCCGTGGCAACAACGTCGCGGCGTTCACCGATTTGAAGCGCCACGTGATCTGCGACAACAACAAACCGCATTACTGCAACGAGCCGGCCTCTCCGCTGCAGGCGTCTGACAGCAATTTCGCGATCCCGCACGATCAGTTCCTCACCGCCAAGCTGTGGGATACCGGCAATTCGGGACCATGGGGCCATCGCGGCGACCTCGACACCATCTACGCGTCGATCGTCGCGCACGGCGGTGAAGCGACCACATCAGAGGCCCAGTACGAGTCGTTGTCGGATTCCGATCAGCTGGCGGTCGTGACCTTTCTAAAGACGCTCCAGATGCCGCTATTGCCGACGAATCAGGATGGCAACTCGCATAATCATGGTCACTGACCTTCGCGGCTCAGTGGCCGCTGTCGGTATGCGTCGCGCTTGGATCGAAAAAAAGCGGAGCGCCCACTGGCAGCTCGGCGCACGCTGACGGCCCTAACTGGCCCGACTGGCTCACAAACGCGTTACTGGTCTTCTCCAGCGGACAAGTGCAATCTGCGATCGGGAAACCATTTACCGTCCCCGCACGCGTGCAGCGCCAGTTCCAGCATTGCGAGAACGAATCCTGCGAAGGACAGACCTGCACTATCGGCGCCGCGTCCTGCCAGGTGCCGTCGATCAACTGCGGGAAAGAATCCGAGAACTCGAAGGTCGAGTACACAAAATTCGGATTCGACGACGTGCAACTGCCTTGCATGTTGCCGCCGTTGAGATCCGCGACATTGTCGCCCGTAACGATCGGACACTCGCATGACACCGCCGGATATTTCTTGCCTTGGTTGTTCCTGACGAAACCGCCGGTCGCGACGCAGGTGGACGCCGCGCACAACGCAAACTCAGTGTTCTGACAAACCGTGAGCTGCCGCTTCGGCGATGCGTCCGCTGGACCCGCCGCAAAGAGCATCGTCGCGCACACTATCGCCATCATTGTAATCGGAAACATTCGCGCATCAGTTCGTTTCATCGAGTCCTCCCAGAAATTTGATTTGAGCCGAGCGCGTTCGTATCAGCAGATGCCGTGCCATTCTCGATTGCGCGTTTAGATTGTCGGCCATGCTCAGGCTTGCGATCGAATCACGCTCGCGACATCGTATGTCGTCCGATGGGACATCCGATGACACCTTTCTCGGCCACGAATCGATCACCAGCGATTGGCAATCCAAAGCGCCGTCTGATGGCGAATTTAAGACGAATCAAAAGCGGAAAACCGGCGCTTCGGTTGACTACGTTGCATATGGTGGTTAGCTAGAGTGTAGGGAAACGCGGATTTTCGATTAGCAGCCTCGGTTTTGCGATGCCAATCTACGAATACAAGTGCAACAAATGCGGCGTTTTCGAAGCGATGCAGGGAATCAAGGAAGCCCCGCTCAAGAAATGCCCGACCTGTAAAAGCAAAGTCGAGCGTCAGATGTCGCGCGGCTCATTCATCCTGAAGGGCAGCGGATGGTACGCGACCGACTACGCCAAAAAAAGCGCCCCGAGCACCGACTCGGATTCAACCTCGACCACTGAAAAGCCGGCCACCAACGGCAGCACGGCATCGTCGAGCGATTCGACGTCGAAGCCGACGACCGATTCAAAACCCGCAACCGAATCCAAATCGTCGTCATCCGAATCCAAGCCATCAAAGTCCAAATCATCCTCAGAAAAATCAGTCTCAGCAAAATCCGCCGACTAATCCTTCAACGAACCTAAATCGTTCGCCTGGTTGCAGGGCTCAGCCCTGCCGCGGAAGCGTGAAACCCGCGCGGGTTTCACTAAAATCGCTCGCACCTATGCGCGCGCTGGTCTTCGATCGCAACCTCACATTCCGCACCGACTATCCTGCCCCCGTCGCCTCACCGAACGAGAGCATCGTGCGCGTCTCGACCGCCGGCATCTGCGGCACCGACCTCGAACTCGCCCGCGGCTACATGCAATATCGCGGAGTCCCCGGCCATGAATTCTGTGGCCGCGTCGTCGAATCGCAAAACCCCGCGCTCCGCGGAAAACGCGTCGTCGGCGAGATCAACGCCGGATGCGGTCGATGCGCGCGCGTGCCTCGATGGCCTCGCCCGCCATTGTCCCAATCGCACCGTGCTCGGAATCCTGGGCCGCGACGGCAGTTTCGCGGAATTCCTGTCGCTGCCCGACGTCAACCTGATTCCGATTCCCGATTCAATCACCGACGATGCCGCCGTGTTCGTCGAGCCTCTCGCGGCGGCGTACGAGATTTTCGAGCAGGTCGATCTCGCGCGGAATCAAACAATCGCAGTGCTCGGCGACGGCCGTCTCGGCGCACTGGTCGCGATTGCGTTGAAGGGCGAAAAGTATTTACCGATTGTCGTAGGTCATCATCCGGAAAAACTCGCGCGGCTCGCTGCACTCGGACTCCAGACCGCCGAAGACTCCTCACTGCGCGAAAAATTCGACGTAGTCATCGAATGCAGTGGCAGCCAATCCGGCTTTCGCCGCGCAGTTGAACTGGTCCGCCCGCGCGGAACCATCATATTGAAGAGCACCGCAGCCGCTGCGGCTGAACTCAACCTCGCGCCTATCGTCGTCAACGAAATCACGGTGATCGGCTCGCGATGCGGCCGGTTTCAACCCGCCCTCGACGCACTCGCCACAGGAAAGATCGATCCGCGCCCGCTGATCGATGGCACCTTCGCACTCGACGACGGCATCGCCGCCTTCGACGCCGCAAGCAACCCGCTCAACTTCAAAATATTGCTGAAACGCGTGAAACGCGGAGACGGCTCGATACTGGTCGGCATCGACACCGGCGGCACCTTCACCGACCTCGTCGCGATCATCGGCAACGAAATCCGCGTGCACAAAGTGCTCTCGACCCCGGCCGACCCTGCGAACGCCGTCATCCGCGGCCTGCGCGAGATTCTCCACGAGGCGGCGCCGGATTCCGTCACTTACAGTTCCACCGTCGCGACCAACGCTTTGCTCGAGAAAAAAGGCGCGCGCGTCGCGCTCTTCACCAACGCCGGCTTCGAAGACCTGATCGAAATCGGCCGTCAGAATCGCGACGACCTTTACGCGCTCGCGCCCTCGCGTCCTACACCACTCGTCAGCCGCGCGATGCGTTTCGGCGTCGCCGAACGCACGCTGTTCGACGGCAGCATCATCAAGCCGATGACCCGCAACGAGCTCGCGCGAATTCGCCGCATCGCATCGCGCAGCGGCGCAGAGGCATTCGCCATCTGCCTGCTCCACTCGTACGCCAATCCGAAAGCCGAGGAATCAATCGCACGAGCGCTCGCCCCGCTCGGCCGGCCACTCTCGGTCTCGCATCGGATTCTCGCCGAGTATCGCGAATACGAGCGCTTCTCGACCGCGGTCGTGAACGCGTACGTCGCACCGCGGATGTCGTCGCATCTGAAAAATCTCGAGACTCGCCTCAAACCCGCGCGCCTGCGCGTCATGCAATCCAACGGCAGCGCGATTGGCGCTGATCTCGCCCGCGCCGAGCCGGTGCGCACGATTCTGTCAGGTCCCGCCGCCGGCGTGATTGGCGCAGCGAGCCTCGCGCGCGCATTCGGCACCGACCGCTTCATCACCTTTGACATGGGCGGGACCTCGACCGACGTCTCGATGTTCGATCGCCGCGCGCGAATCCGCACGCTGAGTCATCCCGACGGATACGCGGTGCGCACGCCCGTGATCGACATTCATACCGTCGGTGCCGGCGGCGGATCGATCGCACGGATTGATGCCGGCGGTTCGCTCCAGGTCGGGCCTGACAGCGCGGGCGCCGATCCCGGTCCCGCATGCTACGGCCGCGGCGATTTGTGCACCGTGACCGACGCCGACCTGGTCGCGGGCCGGCTGGTCGCGGCGAATTTCCTCGGCGGCCAGATGAAGCTCTATCCGGATCGCGCCGTCCACGCCGTGTCGCGGCTCGCGCGCGAGATGAAAACCAATCCGGATGCGGCCGCGCGCGGCGTAATTCGCGTCGTCAACGCCAACATGGAGCGCGCGATTCGCGTGATCACGGTCGAGCGCGGCTACGATCCGCGCGACTTCGCGCTGCTCGCGTTCGGCGGCGCCGGCCCGATGCATGCCTGCGAGCTCGCGCTCGATCTGGGCATCCGCAGAATCGTGATGCCGCGAAATCCCGGCCTGCTGTGCGCGTGGGGCGCGTCGAGCGCTCCCCTGGGCCGCGAGTATTCGCTCACGGTGCGCGCGACGAATCCCGGCTATCGAGAACTGCTTGCGCGCGCCTCAAAACTGATTCGCCGCGCTCACGCCGAACTTCGCACCGAAGGCGCACGCGCGATCCGTCACGAACTGTGGCTGGATGTGCGTTATCGCGGCCAATCCTACGAGCTCGAGATTGCGCTGACGCCTCGATTCGTCGCCGACTTCCACTCCACCCACCGCAAAACTTTCGGACATTCCGCCGCGACCGCCGCCGTCGAAGTCGTGAACATTCGTATCCGCGCAGCCGCCGGCGAATCGACCGCCAAGCCAAAGCGAATCGCGCGCCACCTTGGCACGTCTGCGCCAGTCTCCAACGGACGCGTGCTCGTCGGCGGCCGTGAACGTACCGTCCCGATTTACGATCGAGACTCACTCGGCGCCGGCGCGCGCATCCGCGGTCCGATTGTCGTCGTCGAGCTGAGTTCCACCACGTACGTCGCGCCGGAATTCACCCTGCGCGTGGACGACTTCGGCAATCTGCAACTGGAGGCCGCGCGATGAAGCTCGACGCGATCACATTGGCCGTCATGAACAATCGTCTCGCCGCGATTGCCGACGAGATGGGCGTGGTGCTCGGCCACACGGCGTTCTCGCCCAACATAAAAGAGCGCCACGATTTTTCCTGCGCGATTTTCGACGCTCGCGGCGAGCTGGTCGCGCAGGCCGCGCACATTCCGGTCCATCTCGGCTCGACCCCGCTGTCGGTGCGCGCGGCGATCGCGAACCTCGATCTCAAGCGCGGCGACGTCGCGGCGCTGAACGATCCGTTCGCCGGCGGAACCCATCTGCCCGACCTGACCCTGGTCGCGCCCGTCTTCATCGGCAATGAACTCCGTCCGTTCGCATTCGCCGCCAACCGCGCGCATCACGCGGACATCGGCGGGATCGCGCCGGGCTCGATGGCGCTGGCAACCGAGATTTACCAGGAAGGCTTCCGCCTGCCGCCGGTGAAAATTGTCGCCGGCGGCGAGATCGCACGCGACGTGATGACCCTGTTTCTCGCCAACACCCGCGTCCGCGAGGAGCGCGAAGGTGATTTGCGCGCGCAAATCGCCGCCTTGTCAGTCGGCTCTGAGCGCCTGCTGGCGATCGTAAAAACCTCGGGACGTAAAACAGTCGAAGCTGCGATGGACGGGCTCAAGGACTACGCCGAGCGCCTGATGATCGCGGCGCTCCGCGAACTTCCCTCCGGAACTTATCGCGCTGAAGATTTTCTCGACGACGACGGATTCGGTACCGGCCCGATTCCAATTCGCGTCGCGATCAAAATTGGTGGCGGGATGGCGGTCGTCGATTTCACCGGCTCCGCTCCGCAGGTGCGCGGCTCGGTCAACGCAAACTTCGCCATCACCCTGTCCGCGACTTTCTACGTCATGAAATGTCTCGCGGCCGAAGCCGTGCCCGCTAATGAAGGCCTGATGCGCCCGATCAAGCTCGTCGCGCCGCCCGGTTCGATCGTCAACGCACTCGCTCCTGCAGCGGTCGCGGGCGGCAACGTCGAGACCTCGCAACGGATTGTCGACGTACTCTTCCGCGCGCTCGCCAAAGCCGCGCCTAACCGCATTCCAGCTGCGAGTTCAGGCTCGATGTCGAATCTCACGGTCGGCGGCTTCGATCGTTTTCGCGACCGCCACTTTTCCTACTACGAAACGATTGCCGGCGGCGCGGGCGCGGCGAAAGATCGGCGGGGCGCTTCCGGCATCCACACCCACATGACCAACACCCTCAACACCCCAATCGAAGCGCTCGAGTCTTACTATCCGATGCGAATCACCGAATACAGAATCCGCCGCGGCTCAGGCGGACGCGGCCGCGCCCGTGGCGGCGACGGACTGATTCGCGAACTCGAATGCTTCGTCGATTCGAACGTGAGCGTTCTCACCGAGCGTCGCAAAATCCCGCCGTACGGACTCGCCGGCGGCGGCCCGGGCGCGACCGGCAAAAACATCCTCGTCCGCGGCACGCGACGCAAGCAGCCTACCCGGCAAAGCCAACATCGACCTCAAGGCCGGCGATCGCATTCGAATCGAAACGCCCGGCGGCGGCGGATGGGGCCGCAGCTAGACGACGCCAACCTCGCGCAATCGCCTGCGCTCGTCCTCATCGATTCCAAGTTCCGCCAGGATATCGTTCGTATCCGCTCCCAGAGCCGGTGCGCCGCTTCGTATCCGCGTCGGCGTGCGCGAAAACTTCGCCGCCGGACCGGTGATCGGCGCGAGCTTGCCGTCCTCCTGCGCCACCTCCTGCAGCATGTCGCGCTCGAGCGTATGCGGGCATCGCGCCGCCTCCGCGTACGTCCTCACCTTCGCGCACGGAATATTGTTCTTCGCGCATTCGTTGACCGCTTCCTCGACGGTCCGCGCCGCGCACCACCCGGCAAACATCGCGTCACATTCTTCGCGATGGTTCATCCTGCCTGGAATCGTCGCGAAGTTATCATCGGCGGCGAGATCGTCGCGCCCCGCCATCCGCGCCATCACCTTCCAGTGCGTATCGAGCAGCACCCCCGCCATCACCGACCCGTCACGGCATTTATAGATGTTAGTCGGAACCGAGAACGGAATTTCGTTGCCCCATCGCCTGATTTCGACGCCCATCGCCCCGAGCGTCAGGTTGCCATTGGACTGAAACAGCATCGCATCGAGCATCGCGACATCGACATGCTGCCCTTCGCCGGTCCGATCGCGATGCCGCAGCGCCGCCAGCGCTCCGATCGCGCCATGCAATCCGCCAAGATCGTCGCATAGCCAGGTCGGCGCCTTCATCGGCGGCCCATCGGGAGTCCCGTTGAGCGAGATGAACCCGCTCATCGCTTGCGCGAGCGGATCGTACGCGACGCGATCGTGAATCGGACCGAATTGCCCATAGCCGCTAATCGAAACATAGATGATGTCCGGCTTCACCGCGCGAACGTGATCATAACCGACGCCCCACTTGTCGAAAGTCCCCGGCCGGAAGTTTTGCACGATAACATCGGAGCGCGACGCGAGTTTCAGAAAAATATCGCGCCCCTCGTCGCGCCGCAGATCGAGCGTGAGACTCCGCTTGTTGCGATTAACCGTCGCCTGCGCAAATCCGATCTGCCGCTCGTGTCCGGGCAGCGTCGGCGGAATCCGCCGCGCGACTTCACCCTCGCGCGCCTCGACTTTGATCACGTCGGCGCCGAGATCGCCCAGGATGCAAGCGCACATCGGTCCGGCCCAACTCGTGGTGGCGTCGATCACGCGAACGCCGTCGAGTGGCCCAGTCAAGTCGCGCCGCGCGTCACGATAAAAATCAGATTTTTCCATGCGTCCAACCTCCAGGCGGAAAGAATCGTACTGCGAGAGAGTCGGTTCCGACAAACGCAGAAGTGGCGCGGCGGCGATTCGCCCGCTAGCTTGAGCAGGATGGCGGAGCAGCAATTCTATGTCGGCATCCACGGCGTTATCGCAAGCCGCGGCCGAATGCTGGTGCTGAAGCGCGCGCCCGGTTCGAACTACCGCGCCGGGAGCTGGGACCTTCCCGGCGGACACATCGCGCTCGGCGAGAGTTTCGAGGACTGCCTGTTGCGCGAGGTCAAAGAGGAAACCGCGCTTGATGTTGCGATCGACCGGTTGCTCGGCTTACACAGCATGGTTTCGGAGCCGTATCTGCAGGCGCTCTACTCGTGCCGGCTGACGGTTTTTCAGAATGTGAAGCTGCAGCCCGACGAACACGTCGAGCATCGATGGGTCACGCTCGAAGAGCTCGCGAGTCTCGAGCTGATTCCATATCTCGCGGCGATACTGAAGCGCGGGATGCTGAGTTACGTTAAGTGACCGGCGCTAACGTGCGATCAAACGGCCGCGCCAGTAGCCGAGAAAGTTTGCGCATTCGAGTTCGTGATAAATCGCGCGCTCGGGATCGCCGCGCATCGCGGCAGTCGCCATTCTGACTCCGTTGCGGACCAGCTTGTCGAACTGATTGTGGTTTTGCAGACCGGCAAACGCGGTGCCCATGCCGAACGCGAAGCTCTTCCGCCGCAAATATGCGCGCGTCATCCGCTCGGCAGGTATCAGATGATGCACAATCGCGCGCGGCGTAAAGCCCATCGCACCGCCATGCTTCAATATTCGCGCGAACAGTTCGGTATCCTCGCCTGAAATCGGATTGCCGCCGACCACGCCGAGGTCCTCGCGAAATTTTCCGAAGCGCGCAAACGCTGAGCGCTTGAATCCCACATTGGCGCTGAAATAGTTGTCGAGCCGCTCGGCCGATGCAATTGGCGCCGATTCGATTGCGCGCCGATCGTGAACCGCGAGCTTGACCCACAGGCTTGGCCCCAGCCAACGCGGCGGTGGCGACGACCATCGCGGAAGAACCATCCCGCACGCGGCGTCGAGATCGCGCCGCCGCATCTCATCGAGCAGCTCGGCGGCCCAATCGCGTTCGGCAACTGCATCGTCGTCGATGAAGAAAATAAAATCCGACGCGCTTTCATCCACCGCACGATTTCGCGCGAAGCTCGAGCCTGGGTGCGGCTCGAATACCCGGCGCATCGGAAGCGCAACGTCGCGCGCGAAGTCGTCAACTATAGTCGCGGTAGCGTCAGTGGATCCGTTGTCGATGACGACGCAGTCGGCATCGACGCCCTCCGGAATCGCGAGCGCGGCGACGCTCGCGAGCGTCTCGCGCACAAGCGCTGCGCGATTGTGGGTGGGGATCGCGATAGTGAGCTTGACGTTCACGTTGTGATGCGCGCGGCGACGACGCGCGCATCAGCAATAATAGCCGAATTGCGCCGCGCACCGGAGCATCCGGTGCCGCGGCGCAATTCGGCGTAGACGCGGCGCTACGCCGCGTCAATGCGGCGCGGGAGCCGCAGCCGCGGGAGCGGCTGCGGCGGAGCCCGCCGCGCCGGGCGATGCCCCCGGCGTCGGCGTCGGCGACGCTGGCTTCGGCAGCGGCGCGCCCGATTGCGTAAACACGATCGACGTCACCGTCAGATCAGGCGTCGCCTTTTGCTGCACTTCAGGCGCTGCCGTTAGCCGGAAACCAAAGCTCCGCGTCTCGCCCGGCACGAATGGCAGCACCGGACGCCCGAAGTTGGTGAACTCGAGCGGCGTCGCGATCGGCGTGTGCACCTCGGTGAAAACTTCCTTCTTGTTTTTACCCTTGCCCTCGTAATACGTGACCGTGAACTGGACTTCGTCGATTGCCTTATCGCCGCTATTGGTCATCTTGCCGAAAATTCCCGGTACTCGCGACGCTGACATCTTCATGTCTACATCGCTCAGCACGATTTTCGGAATGTACGCCTGCGCATCGGGCAACTGCTTCTGCGCGTTCTGAATATCGGCCATTTCGCGCGCGTACTGGTACTTGAGGCCCGCGTTGCCGGTCGCCTGCTCTTTGTCGAGTTCGTCTAGAATTTTCTGGTACGCCGCAATCGCCTTGTCGTAGTCGTGCTTGTGGTAGAGATCGACCGCGTCCTTATGTTCCTTGAGAATATTTTCCTTGAATGGGAAATCGACGAACAACCGCCATTCGCCCCCCTGCTGCATCATCACCATATTGTCGTCGTAAGTGACTTTTGGATAAGTATTTTCCTGCAGATTTTTTTGCGCGATCGAGTCCGGCGTCTGCTCGCCGCTAAGGCCCGCATCTACCGTCCGCTCCCAGAGCGCGAGATCCGGCCGCGTCACACTGACCGTGACGATCGCCTTGTCGCCGTCGATCTTAGCGTCGCCAACTTTATAGTCATAAGTGCGCAGTATTCCTTTGAACCAATCCTTGCTTACATCGGGCGCCATCGGAATTTCCGTCAGGAACTGGTCCATCGTGCGATCGACCTGGTCCTGATGGGTCAGTGCCTGATAAGCAGCCGGGTAGTTGTAGAGCTTCAGATTGTCCAGATAGTTATTTGCCGCGCTCTGCGGCGAATGCCCCTGGCATCCTGCCACGAGAAATGCGCAAACGGCCACGGCCGCGATCATCGCGCCCCTGGCTTGAATCCTGATTTTTGTCATCGTCGAAATTCCTTTTTGATGCTTCACGCTGTTCGCAAACGGATAGATTTTAGTGTCGCTTCCGTCAAAAACAAGTCGCCCAAGCGCCTCCGCTGGACACTAAATGCGGGGAGTGACAGTCCTGCTTATCAGAAAAAAGGCGTCCTGTGCGACCGGCGCGACGCCTGACACTTACGACGCGGTTGGCATCTGCTTGAGCTCGACGACGTTGCCCTCGGGGTCGCGCAGATAGATCGAAAGACCCTGACCATGCGCTCCATAACGCATCGCCGGCTCGCCGATCACTTCGACCGATTGCGCGCTTAGGTAGCGCACGACCTCGTTCAAGTCGCGAGCCTCGACTCCGAGGCATACGTGATCGACGTTGAGTGCGGCCTCGACCCGCTGCTCGCTGGCTGGAACCAAATCGATCATACTGCGACCCGCGCGCAACTGGATCAGCCCGATCTGCGCGATCCGCCGCTCTTCGGTAAGGCCCAGGATGCGCGTGTAGAAGTCGAGCGTGCGATCCTGATCGCGGCATCGCAGGACGACGTGATCGATTTCCGCGACCTTGAGTGGAATTTCCATGTGGATGACCTAGGCCTGGGTTTCTGAGGCTCGGCTCGCAGCTGGTTTCGTCGCTCGCGGCGGAAACCAGAAGCGCTCGACTTCGGTCGCGCGCACCGCGTCGTCGATCATTCGCGGGATGTCGAAGCGCGATTCCGCCGCCTCGACTTCCTCGATTCGTGCGCGCGTTTCCGGATGCGCCGGCACAAACAGCGTGCAGCAGTCCTCGTCGGGGATTATCGAGGTCTCGAACGTGCGCAGCTTGCGTGCCTGATCGATAATTTCGTTTTTGTCCATGCCGACCAGCGGCCGCATGACCGGGAACGACGCCGCCTTCTCGATCACCGCCATGTTCTCGAGCGTCTGCGACGCGACCTGACCGAGACTCTCGCCGGTCACCAGCACGGTTGCTTGCGAACGTTCTGCAAGCGCGCTCGCAATCCGCAGCATGAAGCGCCGGTAGAGCACGACCCGCAGTGGACGCAGAGTGTTCGCGACAATTTCGCGCTGCAAATTTCCAAACGGCACCAGCATCAGCGTCGATCGCAGCTGCCATCGCGTCAGATGCGCCGCGAGCTCGGCCGCCTTCTCCTTGCTCGCCTTCGACACCAGCGGATGCGCGTGGAAATGCACGAAATCCAGCCGCAGCCCGCGACGCATCATGCGATACGCCGCCACTGGCGAGTCGATCCCGCCTGACAGCAGCGCCATCCCGCGTCCCGTGACGCCGACCGGCAGCCCGCCGGCGCCTGGCATCTTGCCCGCGGACACGTATGCGGCGTCGTTCATTATCTCGATCGAAATAGTCAGCTCGGGCGCGGTCAGATCGACTTCGAAGCCGAGCGCCTCCTGCACTTCGCCGCCAACCGCGCTGTCGATTTCGACCGAGTTCATCGCGAACCGCTTGTCCTCCCGCTTGGTCCTGACTGCAAATGTGCGCGCCTTGCTTCCCGTCGCTCGCTTGATCGCCTCGAGCGAGATCGATTCGATATCGCGCGGCGTCGAGTAGCTGAGCGAGAAATTCTGCAACCCGAAAATCAGCGCCGCGCGCTCGGCAGCGGTCTCGTCGCTAAGTTCGTCGGGCAGAGGCACCAGCAGTCGCGGTCCGACGCTGCGCATTATGCCGAGCCGGTAGTCGCCGAAAATGTCGCGCAGGTTTTGTTTGACCTGGTCAACGAATCGCCACTGATTGCGCCCCTTGAGCGCGATCTCGTGGTACCTGCCAATCAAATATCGCATCTCGTTCAATCGCCCGCGCGCGACGCTCATCCCCTCTCCCTGTAAGGGAGAGGACTAAGGTGAGGGTCTTTTTCAGCGCGCATCCTCTGCGCGCGACTTAAGATTCTGCCTCTTCGATCTGTTATGCAAACTTCTCGCGCTGGGAGACGCGCGTCACTTGCGCCAATACCCGCGCGCGAGATTATCTGTAGCGATGACTGACAACGCGACGTTCAACCTCCAGGTCGAAACCATCCGGCGCAAGCTCTCGACTGTGACGCCGCCGCCGCGCGAGGCGCTCGCGAACAAATCCAACGCCGCCGCGGTCCTGATACCCGTGTTCGAACGCGACGGCGAACTTCACATCGTCTATATCCGCCGATCCGACCACGTCGCCAGTCATCGCGGGCAAGTCGCGTTTCCCGGCGGCCGCGTCGATCCAATCGACGCAACCCTGCTCGACGCCGCTCTGCGCGAGGCGCACGAAGAAGTCGGCATCCATCCTTCGACGGTCGAGGTAATCGGCGCATTCGCCACGATGCAAACGACGACCAGCGGAATCGTGGTCGCACCATTCGTCGGCGTCATCCCGCAAGACGCGCCACTGAAACCGCAACTATCAGAGGTCGCGCAAATTTTCGACGTGCCGCTGAGCGCGCTGCGCGATCCCAAATTCCGTGGCGACTACGAATGGACCAGCGAGGGCCCTGCAACTCGCTCATCAAAGTTCCCGGCAATCCTCTACGGCGGCCAAACAATCTGGGGCCTGACTCTCCGAATCACCCTGAACCTGCTCGAACTGCTCGACCCCGCTAAAGCCTGACTCTTCACCGTACGCTCGTGCCACACCAATCCTAACCTCCCCTTGTCCGAGGGGAGGTCGCCGCGCGGAAAAGGAGCGCGGCGGGAGAGGTACAGCGCACGACATCGCAGTGCACCGACTCGTTTAACCACTTTCTCATGACGCAAGGGGATGAACTATTCCGCCTTATCGAGTCGCCCCTTCCGTGCTAACTATCGGTTGCGCTTCGCGAGTAGGTTACATTCCAGCCGCAATGACCAAATCAAACGGCAGAATTTGCGTTCGAGCTTGAGGATTGTGAGCGATGAAAAATCGTCTTTTAAAACACGCCGAGGTCCTATTTGCCCTCGGCCTGATCATGGTCTGCTGTTCGGAGGTAAAATCGACTGCCCGTCGCCAGAGATTAATCCGCGCGACCTTTCCAACCCGGGTATCGTGATGAATTTGAACGCGGGCCTGGAAATTCCTAAGAACGAGATTCCTCCTTTAGAAGAGGCCGCATTGCATGGCTCCGGAAAGTCCGCACTTAAGCTCGCTCAGTTCTACCGGTTCATAAAGCATGATTGGGACAAGTACTCATATTGGACCACGATATCGGCCGAAGATGGGGACCCCGTTGGGATGAACAACGCGGCCTATCTACTGCTTTATGGGAAGGATGCCGAGGAAAAACGAGACCGTAACGGTGAAATTCGCGCACGATTTTGGCTGGAACGTGCGGTTCAGGCAGGCGATACCAAATCGAGAGAGAGATTAAGAGACATGGGAAATAAAGGGCTTTGAGTGATCGCGGCAATCGACGTGCGTTTATTCCTGGAATTCCCGCACCCTCCCATCTGTGGAAAAAATTAAATTTTGGCGGAACGAAGCTACCGATAGTGGTCTGATACCACACGACCACAACATATGGGTAGTGTCTCACTTTGTGTCGCCTACATTCTGCGCGCGTCATCGAACCGTGCGCCATGTTCGATAGAAGCGCGTGCAGCGCGATGAAAGTCACCAATTGGCATTTCACATTCGACGAGCTAGTCGGCATCGTGGACGAATGGACGAATGGGAAGCTAATCAGCAAGAAGGAGCGTGATCGTGGGCGAGTGGAAGGAAATCAAGCGGATTGTGAGCCAAGATGGCCAGCGGCGCATGACTGTGAGTCGGACCCCTAACGATCTGTTTCGGTTTTTCGAAGACACGTTGGTTACCGAAGATCCGCCAGCTGCTTCGATGGCCCCTCTAACGTATGGGAGTCCTTCACATGTGTCCGGACTGTATGCTTCGGCTGAGGAAGCGGAGAAGGCTGCGTATATGGAGCTTCCTTGGCTGCGGGATTTCCAAACTGAGACACTACCAACATATTGTGTTTATTCTCATCTTCTACCTTGTAATTGCACTATGAATGTAATAAGTTTCACGGCCTGATGCCGCAACTTGCACCGCTGGACGGACGCCTAGCCCGCTCCGCTCGCACCCGCCACGCCGTGGTCGATGCGCTCCTTGACCTCCTCGGCGAAGGCGACCTGCGTCCGACTGCCGCGCGAATCGCAGAACGCGCGGGTGTATCGCTGCGACTCGTGTTCCATCACTTCGACGACCTCGAGGCGATCTACAGCGAGCTTGCCGATCGCCAGGCCGAGCGCGTCAAGCCGTTGACGATTCCGATTTCCCCGGCGACGCCGTTTGAACGCCGCGTCGAGGAATTCTCCACGCAGCGCGGCCGTCTGCTCGAAACGTTGTCGCCCGTGCGACGCTCTGCCGTCTTGATGGAACCGTTTCGCCCTGCGCTGGCGAAACGTCTCAAGCAAGCGCGCGATTCGATGCGCACTGCTGCGATTACTGCATTCGCGCCCGAGCTCTCGAATCTCGCCGGTGATGAAAAGCGTTCAACTACCGCGGCGCTCGACGTGGCGACTTCGTGGGTCGCGTGGGAGCAGATGCGGCGGCATCAGGGGCTGTCCGAAACCGACGCGCGCAGCGTGATGGCAACCACCATCCGCGCGCTGCTGGCAAAATAAATTTCGAAGGAGCCGAAGATGGGACGCAATATTCTTTTTATCACCACCGACCAGCAGCGCTACGACGCGCTCGGATGTAACGGCGGCACGATCGCGCAAACGCCGGTCGCCGACCGCCTCGCCGCGACCGGCATCAACTATCGCCGCGCGCACAATCAGAATGTCGTCTGCATGCCGGCGCGCTCGACCATGATCACCGGCCAGTACGTGCGCACGCACGGCGTCGTCGCCAACGGCGTCGCGCTCCCGCCCGATTCGCCGAGTGTCGCGTCATATCTCCACGAAAAAGCCGGCTACCACACCGCGCTGCTGGGTAAGGCGCATTTCGAGCCCGCGTTCGATTTGCAGGGGCGATGGTTCGAGAACTCGATGGCGCGCAAGGAATCCACCGGTCCGTATCGCGGTTTCGATCGCATGGAACTCGCGATGCACACGCCGGTCGGCGGATGGCACTATTCGCTGTGGTTGCAGAAAAACTTTCCTGACGAGATCAGCGGCTTCGCGCCGATTCTGAGCGCGCTCCCCGGCGGCGATACCGGCGCGCCCGAAGTGAAGTACAATCCCGTGCCGCGCGAGCATTACCATACCGACTGGGTCGCAGCGCGCACGATCGCGTACCTCGACTCGCTCGATCCCGACGACAACTGGTTCGTGTGGATGAGCTTCCCCGACCCGCATCATCCGTGGGACCCGCCGCAGGACGAGGCGCGCCGAATCAACTGGCGCGATCTCGATTTGCCCGCCGGCTATCCCGGCTCGCGTGAAAAGATCGAGAAGATACTCGCCGGCAAGCCACGCCATTGGCTCGATTGGTACCAAGGCCGTTTCGGCAACTTCGAAGGCGGCCCCTCCAGTTTCGTCCCATGTCAGATGACCGAGGATCAGGTTCGCGAGGTCAATGCGATGACCCACGTCGAGAACCAGTTGATCGACCAGGCATGCGGCCGCGTGCTCGCCCGAATCGCCGCTCGCGGATGGGAGCCGCGCACCGACGTGTTCTTCACCACCGACCACGGCGAGCTGCAAGGCGACTTCGGCCTGCTCTACAAGGGCCCATATCACGTTGACGCCCTGATGCGGCTTCCGATGATCTGGCGTCCCGCGCCTTCCGCAAACATCACTCACAATGAGATCGCGGAGCCGGTCGGACAACTCGATCTCGCGCCGACGTTCTGTCAAATCGCCGGCGTCCCCGTCCCCGACTGGATGCAGGGCAAGCCGCTGCCCGTTGCGCCCGGCTCCGGCCGCCAGCGCGTCATCACCGAATGGGACAGCCAGTTTAAAGCGATCGGGATGCATCTGCGGAGCATCTATCGCGACGGTTACACGATGACGGTCTATGAGAAATCGACGCGCGACTACGGCTTCGACATTGCAAACGTGCCGCCGATGGTGGCACCGCCGCGCGGCGCGATCGAAGACATCCGCTACGATGGCACAGAGGGCGAGCTCTACAACCTGCGCGAAGACCCGATGCAATGGCGCAATCTGTGGAACGATCCCGCGTACGCAAAACTAAAGTCCGACCTGCGCGCCGACCTCTACGACAATCTCCCGCCCGAGCGGAATCCGAAACTGCCGGTCGAAGCGCCTGCCTGAGGAGAAAGGGAAATCACTTGATTAAATGCGGAACCCACCGTGGGTTCCGCGGGCCTCCCTGGGCAGGGGTGACCCCTGCACCCAGTGAAAATCGCAAAATGGCGAAGACGCCCTTTTGCTCAAATAAATCCGGTTCTGTTTCCCGCTCGGGAAGGGTTGCTTCTTAGTGCGTCCGCGCGATTCCGATTCGTACCTCGCCCGTTCTTTTACGTGAGATGCCCGCCGCCGCATCGCGGCCGACACGGATCAAGAGAGATATGTGATCAGCTCAGAAAGCATGCGCACCGTCTTTAGGTGTCATTCAGAGCGAAGCGAAGAATCCCGATCTTTTCAGATCCTTGTCTCTCGCGGAAAGGAATTTTTTAAATGATCCCATTGAAACTAGTCGGCGGCTTCGGCTCACCCTACTCACGCAAAATGCGCGCCGTACTGCGCTTTCGGCGCATTCCCTTCACCTGGATCATGCGCGGGTCGAGCGACGACGTCGGCATCCCCGACGTCCCCGTCGCGCTGATTCCGGTGCTCGTCTTCCCCGGTGAGGATGGACGCGCCGATGAAGCGATGATCGATTCGACGTTTCAGATCAAGCGGCTCGAGAAAATGTTCCCGGCGCGCTCGATCATCCCGCCCGATCCGGCGATCGCATTTCTCGACGCGCTGCTCGAGGACTACGCCGACGAATGGCTCACCAAGCCGATGTTCCATTATCGATGGAAGTACGCGGCTGACATTCACAAAGCGTCGCACGTCCTCGCGCTCGACCGAAATCCGCTGATGGGTCGTGAGACGCTGACCAAGTCGGCGCGCTTCTTTGCAGAGCGTCAGATCGAGCGGCTGCGGGTGGTCGGATCGAACGACGTGACGACCGTCGTCATCGAGGCGAGTTACCGACGCTTGCTGAGCCTGCTCGATGCACATCTCGTCGCGGGCCATCGGTTCCTCATGGGCGCGCGGCCCGGCGCCAGCGACTTCGGTTTCTTTGGCCAGTTGAGCCAGCTTGCGCATTTCGATCCTACTCCCGCCGCGATTGCGGCCGCCGAGGCGCCCCGCGTCGTCTCATGGGTCTCGCATCTCGACGATCTCTCGGCGCTGGACGTCGAGAACGCCGCGTGGCCTTCGCGCGACGATGCCGCCTCCACACTTCGCCCATTCCTGGTCGAAGTCGGCCGCGTCTATGCCCCCTTCCTGATCGCAAACGCCCGCGCGCTCGCGAGTCGCGCGAATGAAGTGCGATGCGAAATCGACGGCCTCGCGTGGGTACAACAGCCATTTCCATACCAGGGCAAATGTCTCAAATGGCTGCGCGAGGCTCGCGAGACCCTCAGCATCGCCGATCGCAGATTCGTGGACGCTGCCCTCGAATCCACCGGCGCCGACGCAATCTTCGCCGCTTCCATCTAAGCCCCTGTCAGCCTCCGCTTCGGTACCCTGGCGCTGCTGACAATGCCTATTTGTATGATTATATACACTGCTTGACAGATTCAGGTAATATGTAGATACTAGGTGACCTTAATCTGAGTAAGATTTCACGCTTGAAGGCATCAAAACAGATGAAAGTAACCGTAACCTTTCAAGCTTTAGCAGGAGGATCGTAGATGTCGGCGTTCGAAGACGTTAAGAAACCGGTGACCTCGGATCAGCTAACGGACGATCGATCCGACTCGGACGGAATCTTCGCCGAGTTTTGTGCCGACCGCGAGACTAACGCCGCACTTGGTGTGACCGCCGAGGAGTTTCAGGAATTGTCGCGCGCATCGCTGCTCGGAACTTTGACCAGCAAGGACGACCTGCTTTTCATGCTGCGCCAGATCCGCGCCGCCATGAATCCCACTGCGCCGCCGTCAAACGAGCCGGCGTTACCGGACATCAATCACCTGGCCGAGACGATGCGCCTCAAGGCACTGGCGAAACTGGACGAACTCGATTTGAAGGCCGAGCTGCGAAGACAATCGGCGGTGGGCCGCGTCGAGGCCGCATTGGAGCGTGTTGCCGAGAAATTGAGTCTCGCGCGGATATTGATAATTCAGGTCTCGCAAAAACTAGCCCGCCGCTCGGTCAGTTCGCGACCAGTGTGAAGTACTCTCGGGACTTGAACAAAGGCTAGGACTTCGCGAGCATTTCGAAGTACGACACGTCGATCAAGTCGGCCTTCGCTACGTGGAGGGCGTCGAGGATCTCGTTCACCGCATCGCGACTGCGCTCGGGATCGTCGCCGTCTGCAATCACCGCTTCGATCTCGCCGTAGTCTCCAAGCCGCGTGACCTGGTCGAGATGCAGCCGGACATTGTCGCGCATCATCAGGATTCTTACCTTTTCAACTACCGCAATCGGGCCGAGCGCGGCGGCGAGAATTCGTAACGTCCGCGGCGGATCGGCAACCTTCGCGATTTCGTAGTTGCTCAGCTTCAGCGGGCCGCTCTCGTCGCGATTGTAGTAGATGAGAACCGCGCTGCTGTTTTCCTCGCGCAGCTTCAGCTTGCCGTTCGCGACGCGAAAAAACGTATCGCGCTGATGAAGCACCGCGCGCGGCGTGTATCCGATCGCGCTCGCGCGCGACTCGGCTTCTGCATGATTCGACAGCCGGAACTTTGCCTCGAGGTTTTTCACGTGAGAAACTTGACAGTTCGGCGAGCGCGCGCATAGGCTCCCACGAATTCGCCATCGGCACCGCATTTGAGTAAGTCACCCGACACCAATCCGGACGACACCAGGCTGCTGGAGGCAGGCTTCGACCCGGCATCCGCGCCTGCCGATGCGATCGCAAAACTGCGCGAGCTCAGGGGCAAGCCCGGCGTAAGCGATGTCGCAATCGCGCGCGCTCTCGGCGGTGATTGAGGATCCTAGCGCCGCCGCAATGCTGATCGAGATGGAAGCCGGTGCGACCGGTGCAACCCGGCGTGAAGTTCGCCGCGCGTTGTACAAGCTGAAGCAGCATGGCATCGACGCGCCCGCTAGCTCTGCTCCGGCCGCCACCACCCCGCGCGACACTGACACTGAAAATAATGAAAAGACAGCTATGCTCTCGCCGATCGACGGAGAAGGCGCGCGCATCGTGTGGATCGTCAAGCCGCGCGTGCAGGGTGGCCTGCTGCGGATGTGGGCGCTGATCTCCGAGAGCGAAGGACTCGTCGGCGCGCAGAACTCCCACCTCTCCCGTCGCGAGCTGAAGTCCGAGCGCGACGAGCTCGAGCGCCGCGCGCAGGTCAAGCTGGTCGATGGCGACTGGCGCGTCGCCGACTTCATCGCATGCGAAGCATGGCGCAACACGCCCGAGTCGCGCCGCGGCCAGGTCGGAAACTTTCTCGCACTCCGCGCCGAGTTGATCTCCTCACCGCCGCCGATCGAGCTGGCACATCCGGTCTATACGGAGCTCGCCGCCGAAGTCGCTGCCGAGCCGTCAGTCGAGCTGCTCAAGGAACCCGAACTGCTCGAATGGCGACTGCCCGACGCTCTCCTCAAGCGATACGTCGACGAAATCAATGAGGCCGGCGAGAGCGTGATTGTCCTGAGTCCGGTCCACAAGCAGGAGCGCGTCAATGCGGTCATCGATCGCGCGACTGGAGAACTCCTGAGCGGCGACAACGGCAAGCGAATCCAGCGGCGCCTCGAAGATATCGCGTACTACATCGCGCGAGTCGGACGCCGCCCGCAGGCCGGATGGGCTGCGGCTGCAGCCGCGCGCCTTCGCGACGGAATCGACGTGACGAAATCAGTTTTTTTCCAGTCTTTCATCCGCACCCAACTCGGCACAGTCGCCGCCGCCGAACAGCAGAAAGCCGAAGAGGAGCCGCGCCTGATCATGACCCCCGCCGAAGCAATGCGCGCCCGCGAAGCCAGACCCCGCCGCCGCTAGCCCGGCGCTATGTTAAAGCATAACTTCAATTATTCACCGCTCTCGATTTTTCACAAGGATTACCCTCGATGATCGACCAACAGCCGCTGCGCGGGGTTCGCGTTCTGGATTTGACGCGCGTTTTGGCCGGGCCATTTTGCACTATGAATCTCGCGGACCTTGGCGCCGAGGTGATCAAGATTGAAGTGCCGGGGCGCGGCGACGACTCGCGCAGTTTTGCGCCGGTCATGCCGTCCGGCGACTCGGGATATTTCTACAGCGTCAATCGCGGCAAGCGCAGCGTCACGCTCGATTTGCGCACTGACGACGGCGCCAAAGTCTTTCTGGAGCTTGCGGCGAAATCTGATGTAGTGGTTGAGAATTTTTCGCCGGGCACGATGGATCGATTCAAGGTCGGCTACGCGCAGCTCAAAGCCGCGAATCCGAAGATTATCTTGTGCTCGATTTCCGGATTCGGGCAGACCGGGCCGATGACTTCGGCGCCTGCTTACGACATCGTGGCGCAGGCGCTCGGCGGCACCATGAGTATCACCGGAAATCCAGGAGGCGAGCCGGTGCGATGCGGCGTCTCGGTTGGCGATTTGTCGGCGGCGCTGTACGGCGTGATTGCGATCATGTCGGCACTGCGCGTGCGCGACCGTGACGGCGTCGGCAATCACGTCGATATCGCGATGCTCGATTGCCAGGTCGCGATGCTCGAGGACGCACTCGCGCGCTACTCGGTGTCGGGCAAGATTCCGGGCAGGATCGGCACGCGCCATCCGTCGATCACGCCGTTCCAGCAGTTCCGCGCGGCGGACGACTACTTCGTGATGGGCGCGGGCAACGAGGCTATCTGGCTCCGTTTCTGCGACGCGATTGCGATGCCGCAGCTCAAGGATGACCCGCGATTTCTGACCAATGCCGATCGCACCGCGAACCATCCGGCGCTCGAGACGATTTTAGCGCGCGTGTTCGCGACCCATCCGCGCGATCATTGGCTGCGATTGCTCTCTGATGCGTCGGTGCCATGCGCGCCGATCGCCAACGTCGAGGAAGTCACCCGCGATCCGCATCTCGCGGCGCGCAACATGATTCTCCACGCGGATCATCCGGAGTTTGACGGCCTGATCGTGCCGGGCTCGCCACTCAAGAGCGCTGGTGATACCGATATTCCCTCGACCCGCGCGCCGCGCCTCGGCGAGAGCACCGACGAAGATGCTGTCGAGCATTCTCGGCTACGACAGTTTACGACTATCGGAATTGCGGCGGCGTAGTATCATATAGAGTTAACGATTTGCGGCGCGCACTAACGGCGCGACCGCCACCAAAGGAGAGCATCGTGCGCGAAGTTGTTATCGTCGATGGAGTCAGAGTGCCGATTGGCAAAGCCGGCAAGGACAAGGGCTACTACAAGGATATCCGCGCCGACGATTTGGGCGCGATCTGTATCCGCCGCCTGCTCGAAAAAAATCCGAAGCTCGATCCCAAAGAAATTGAGGACGTGGTCTGGGGATGCGCGAATCAGACCGGCGAGCAGGGCCTGAACGTCGGCCGCATGATCGGATTGCTCGCGGGATTGCCGGTCGAAGTCGCGGGCACCACTATCGATCGTCAATGCGGATCGAGTCTGCAGGCGGTCAACTTCGCAGCGCAGGAAATAATGACCGGCGCGGGCGAGGTCGCAATCGCCGGCGGCGTCGAGCACATGACGCACGTCGCGATGGGCTCGGGAATCCTGCCGAACCCCAAGTTGATGGATATGTTTCCGCGCGACATGTTTTTCATGGGCATGACAGCTGAGCGGCTGGCCGACATGTACAACATAACGCGTGAGCAATCGGACGCATTCTCGCTGCGATCGAACATGCGCGCGGTCGCGGCGCGTGAACGCTTCAAGGAAGAAATTGTTCCGGTCAAATTGCCAGATGGACAAGTGGTTGACGTCGATCAGGGTCCGCGCGCGGAAACCACGATGGAAAAGCTCGCCGGCTTGAAGCCTTCCTTCAAGCCCGACGGCCAGGTGACCGCAGGCAACTCCTCACAGTTGTCCGACGGTGCGGCGGCGGTGCTGCTGATGAGCGCGGAGCGGGCGAAGGCGCTCGGCCTGAAACCATTTGCGAAGATTCGCGCGACTGCGGTCGCCGGAGTGCGCCCGGAAATCATGGGATGGGGCCCCGTCCCCTCGACGCACAAGGCGCTGGCGCGCGCGGGACTGAAAATCGGCGACATCGACTTGTTCGAAATCAACGAGGCGTTCGGCGCACAGGTCCTGGCGTGCAACACCGATCTCAAGATCGACGAAGAGCGGCTCAATGTGAACGGCGGCGCGATCGCTCTCGGACATCCGCTGGGATGCTCAGGCGCGCGGCTGGTCGTGACCTTGACGCATGAGATGCGCCGGCGCGGAGTCGCGCTCGGAGTGGCGACGATGTGCATCGGAATCGGCCAGGGGATCGCGACTGTAATCGAGCAGGTATGAACGATAGTCGACAGTTAATGCGCGCGGCCGGCATCGCACTCGCGCTGGCGCTGATCGCGGGCGCCCTGTTCTTCAACTTCGCCAAGCGTGACGAGCCCAAGCCGCTTTTCCGGCTGGACACGCCGCAAGCGAGTGCGTCGCCGGCATCGCCACAGCAGCAGGGCCTCAATTTCAGCGCGCCCGGCCTCGACGGCAAAAGTATCGACCTGAGCAGCTACCGCGGCCATCCGGTGATCGTCGATTTCTGGGCGACTTGGTGCGGCCCGTGCCGCAGACAGATTCCGGAACTGGTTTCGCTCTACCGGAGGTACAACAAATCGCGCGGGCTGGTGATAATCGGCGTCTCGTGCGACATGATTCAGGGCGACGGCGCGAAGGCGGTCGCGCCGTTTGTGGAAGAGTTCCAGATAAACTATCCGATCGCGCTGGCCGACGAACGGTTGGTTGACACGATGGGAGTCGAGGCGATCCCGACCACGCTGTTCATCAGCCGCGACGGCGAACTGGTCTCGCGAATCGTCGGCGCGGGCCGTGCGGGCGAAATCAGCGAGAGCACCAGAATGCTGCTCGATGGCGCTAAAGGTCCCAGCGGGCCGAGCAAGCCCGACGACATCAACGGCCACGTCGTCGACATCTCGGTCGTGAAGTAGTTTTACCTGGTCACTTTCAACCGCACCGTCGTCGTGTGGTGCAGGTCGCCGCTGTCACCCGCGATCGTAAGGATATAGGACCTGCCGGCGCCGCCTTTTCTTTTTGTACTTATGATCAGCGTACTGGCGGTTGTCGCCGGGTTTGGCGCGAACGCCGAGACGCTCCCGGGTGGCGTGCCGCTGACGCTCAAGCTAACCGGATCGGCGAAGCCGTTCATCGGAGTCAGCGTGATTGTATAGGTCGCGGTTCTTCCGGAGCGGACCTTCTCCGACAGCGACGAGGCGGAGATTTCGAAGTCGGTTGACGATGCGGTTACGATACAGGCGTTCGCGGCGTTCGAGAACTCGCGCTGGACGGTATAGGTCTGGCTGTCCGCGCCCACGATGCTCCCCTCCTGCTCGTTGCAGATATCGCCGATCTCGCCGTAGGTGTTGTCGTACCAGGCCAGCGGCGGCGCGTTGCTGTTGGCCAGCCCTACCTCGCAGTCAGTGATCGTTTCGACCATCTCGTGCGACGCGACTGCGGTGTAGTTGTCGAACGGGGAGGCGCCGCTGCCGCATCCGACGTCGCATCCCGAGCCGGCCTGCATGTCGGGATGAACCCCGTAGTAGATTTCGCCGACTGAACCGCCGGCGTCGATCGTCCCGTGATAGGCGCAGAAGCCGCCCGGCACGCAGGATTTCGCTCCACCTTGCTTAATGGTCAACCCGTGAGGAAAGAAGACCGCGTAGTAGGTGTTGACGTTGCCGGCCGCGTCGGTTGTCGGCGCGGGGATGTGGCCGGCGATAATCTGCTTTACCAGCTCGGCCTGGATAGCGGTGTCGTCGATCGGGTTGGAATGGTCCGACGGCGTGATCGCGACCTGGGTCAGGAACGATCCGCGGCCGATGATCTGATTGGTACCCTGGTGGCCGCCGGCGTCGATGGTGTCGGTGTTATACTCGGTCAGCCAATCAATGTACGCACTGTTCAGGACCTGCTGGTAGAAGGTCGCCATGCTTGGCGTGGTGGTATCGCGGACCTGCGCCAGGAATTGGCCGTCACCGCTGCCGGCGCTGCCAGTCCCCCATAGCACCTGGACTACCTGCATGTTGGAAACTACCCGGCCGCCATAGTAGTCGAGATGAGCGCCGAGCGGCGCCGATGCCCTGACGCGGCCGACCAGCATACTCGGCAGCGCGTTGGGACCTCCTATCAGCAGTGGATTGTTGTTGGCGCCCCAGGCCACGGGAGACAGCAGCAGGACCGCGATCAGAACCAGCGCGGCCCGCGAGATCGAAATTATCCGTCGCGTTTCTCACTTGGCGATTTGTGTATTATTTCGGGCCACAACTCAAACGGCCAAACTCGTCAACCGATGCGGACGCTCGTTCCTATAAGACGAAGTCCTAAGCGGTCGGTTACGCGCTGCGAGGATCGGTTGGACTTGGTGGTGCTGTAAAAGAGTGCGTGCTGATCGAGGGCGGGCATCGATGACCACGCGGCGGTGACTGCGGCGGCGAGTCCACGGCCGCGGTATTTCGGAAATGTATACACGCCCAACTCAGCGCCCGAGACTCCGAGGCGCGCCGCAAACGCCATCGCCGCTATCTCGCCAGCGTCCAGTGCGACGCACCATGGCTCCCAGAAGTCCCCTACTCCCTTGAATCCCGCGGTCTGCATGTAATCCGGCATTCCGCTCTCTGCGAGGCGCGCCAGCATCTGGCGGCCCTCGTCGGAATCACCGCGGACGATCGCGGCCATATGTTCGTATCGCAGGCCGTTGGGAAGTTGGTAGATGAGAGCCGTCGAGACAGCGGTTGGTTGGCCGGCGGATAACAGTTCGACGATCTTTTCCGCGCACGCCGGCATCGCATCAGGATCGCGCCATGGAGGCTCCGCGGCGGCGGCCTCGAATATGCGCATCGCAATCGCGTCATCCACGTCGTAGCGGATGCGGCTAAGGTTACCGAACGGACAGCCCGCAAAGAACACACGCGGCCCCGACGAACGATCGGGATCGTTCTCGCGCTCGATACGCCCCGACGCCGACATCACGAACATCGTGTCGATATCGAGCCGGAGCAATCGCAGATCATCGGCCGTCGATGCGCCGTAAGCATGTTCGTTCACCCGCGTCGCACCTCAGCGCATGCGTCAGGGCAGTTGCGGCGGGCCGATTAAGGGCGTCTTGACCGGAGCAGACGCTCCGACCAGTTCGGTAATGGTGGCGTTGCCGGTGTTGGCCACCCAGACGTTGCCCGAACTGTCAATCGCCACGGCCCGTGGGTTGCTGAAGTTCGCTCCCGCCGGGACAAAGTTGCCGAAGAGGGTCCCGTCGTTGTTCAAGGCGGTTATGGTGCTGCCGTTGACGTTCGTCACCCAGACTCGGCCCGAGCTGTCGATCGCCTCGCCAAATGGCGCATTGAACATCGATCCAGTCGGGGAAAAGTTGCCGAACAGGGTCCCCGAGTTGTTCAGGGCAGTTACGGTGTTGCCGGTATTGTTCGTCATCCAGACCCGGCCCGAGCCGTCGATTGCCACGTCGGTCGGGTTATCAAACATGGACCCGGCGGGCGCAAAGTTGCCGAACAGCGTGCCAGCATTGTTCAAAGCGGTCACCGTGTTGCCGAGGTTGTTCGTCACCCACACGAGGCCCGCACCGTCGATCGCCACGCCGAACGGCGCGCTAAAGTTCGATCCGCTGGGCGCGAAGTTGCCGAAGAGAGTTCCAGCGTTGTTCAGCGCCGTTACTGTGTTGCCGCCTCCGTTTGCGACCCAAACGTGGCCCGAGCCGTCGATCGCGACGCCGTAGGGTTGGTTGAAAGACGATCCGGCGGGGGCGAAGTTGCCCAACAGGCTACCGTCGTTGTTTAGCGCGGTCACAGAATTGCCGGACAGGTTCGTCACCCAGACGTGATCCGAGTTGTCGATCGCCATGCGAGCCGTCCCGTTGAAATTCGATCCGCTAGGCTGAAAATTGCCGTACAGCGTGCCGTCGTTGTTCAGCGCGGTCACGCTGTTTGCGGAGTTCAACACCCACACGCGACTGGAACTGTCCAGCGCCAGATCAACCGGGCTCAGGCTCGACCCGGCGGGTGCAAAGTTCAAGGGCATCGACCAATCGTTCGGCGTCGATGCGAGCGCGGGGCTGTACGCGGCGGATTTGCTCGCGACGTCGTTGATTCCCGCGACCGAGACGCCCGCAGGATCGCGCGCGATAGACAGCGCCGCCGACAACGTATCGGTGAGCGATCCAGTGCCGCCGCTGCATGCGCCGGCACTGAACACCGCGCCCGGCAACGCGCAGTCAAACAGCTCGGTGCATACCGCCGAGGATCCATTGGTCTGATTGCAGGCCGCCAAGGCATTGGCGATCGAATTGAGATTCTTAAGCGAGCTCGTGCTCAGCGCGGCAGCGGTAACAGACGCATTGGCGACACCAGCAGCGTTGGACAGAGGCGCACCAACGGTGCCGGGGCTGGTCGTGCTCAGGAACTGCGCCAGCGCGTACACCGTGCCAACCGTCGTCACCTCGTTGATGAAGAAAGTACTTCCGCCGAAACCGATAGTCTCGCATGGGGGCAGCGACATCATCATCATCAGGCTGCTGTTACTCCCTCCACCGGCATTGCCGCCCTGCGCGGTCACATACAGACGGGCAGTAGAAGCGCACGAAAATATCCCGCTGCTGAAGCTGCCGTCTGCGGCAGTGGTACTAGTCGTCGCCAGGGTCGCGCCCGTTCCATAGCCAGTCGTTCCGACGGTCCACACCGTCACGCTGGAGCCGGACACCGGCTTGCCCCCGCTCATCACAAATCCGTTGAATTCGGGCTTGGGCGTGGCGGTTATGGTCGGCGTCGCGGTGGCGCTCCGTGTCGGAGTCGCGGAGACCGTCGGAGTTGCGGAGACCGTCGGTGTCGGGGTCGCAGTCAATGTCGGGGTTGCCGTGACAGTGGCGGTCGTGGTCGCAGTTGCGGTCGGCGTCGCAACCGCTGCCAGGCCGATTCCTTCGAGCTTCACTTTCTGCGGGCTGTGCGCGCCGCCGTCGGTAAATGTCAGCGAGCCGTGGAACTTGCCCTCCGACACTGGCTTGAACGTGACCGAGACCGGACAGCTGCCGTGCGCGGACAAGAGCGGCGGGGCATACATATGGCGAACAGGCTGAACCCGGTGCCGCTGACCGCGACGCTCGGGGCCGGCAAATCGCCGCCGCTCTTGTTGGTGAACGCCACGCCGTGTGGAGGGCTGGTCATCCCAACGTGAAACTTCTCGAAATTGATTTTCTTCGGCGCTACCTGGACTGCCGGAAGCTTCGAATCTGCGATGGGAGAGGCACTGCGCGATGAGCAATGGGTGGCCAAGATTGAGAATCGTCGCGAGCGCGAACGCGACTGCCGCTATCGCATTCAGATGACGTGAACACTGCGTGTCGATCCGCCGATGACTCGATGTATTAATTGACTACTCCCCATTTACTGCTGATCGCTTATCCAACTATGCCGCGAGGAATACAAGCGCGAACAAGCTCGGATCGCGCTGATCGCCTACATGAGAGGTCAGTCCCAGCAGCGCTTCTTCCCTGAATACTTCTAACAGGGACGAAGTCCCGCATCTTTCCTTTTCCTATCACTGGGTGCAGGGGTCACCCCGGCCGCGGGCGCGGGGCGCGCAGCCCCGCTACAATTCCTCCGCCGGTGGATTCACAAGCGCGATGCGGGTTAAGATGCCCATTCAGTGATGGACCCTAAAGAAATCGAGACGATGATCGCGCGCGGGATTCCGGACGCGCAGGTCGAAGTGCGCGACTACACCGGCGGCGGAGACCATTTCGAGGCGCTGGTCGTGAGTTCGAGTTTCGAGGGCAAGGGTCTAATCGAACGGCATCAACTGGTGTATAAGGCGTTGGGCGACGCGATGCGCGTGCAGGTGCATGCGCTGACACTCAAGACGCTGACGCCGGCGCAATATCAGAACCGCAGATAGAGGAAAAAAGAATGGCGGACATAATCGAAAAGATCGAAGCGGCTGTCAAAGAAAACAAGATCATGATTTTCATGAAGGGCAACCGCAGTTTTCCGCAGTGCGGATTCTCGGCGGCCACCGTCGCGATTTTCGACGAGATCGGCGAACCGTACGCGACCGCCGACGTGCTCAGCGATCCGGAGTTGCGCGACGCGATCAAGCAATACAGCAACTGGCCGACGATTCCGCAGGTCTACATCGACGGCAAGTTCGTCGGCGGCTGCGATATTATTCGCGAGATGCACGAGTCGGGCGAGCTGGAGCCGCTGGTAAAGGCCGCAGTCGGCGCCCCAGCGCAGCAGTAGCTCGTTTCTTACCTCGCCCGTTATTTTACGGGAGAGGCGGCCGGCCGCATCGCGGCCGGTAGGTGAGGGTTCTGCGGATCAACTGAAGCGCGGAGGATTCCAATGCTTACTGAACAGGAACGTTCCTATCTTGAGATGCTGGCCAAGGCGCCGATGCCTACCGATATAAATGGGCTGCGGACGCTGATGGAAACTTTCGCGCCGATGATGAATCAGAACCTTCCTGAGATTGGCGCGCTGCATGAGGCCGTCGAAATTCGGCCCGGTCTCACCGCTGATGTCGCGGTGCCGAAAGGCAACGGGCCGCATCCGGTGGTGGTTTATCTGCACGGCGGCGGATGGGTCGCGGGCAGTCCGAAATCGCATCGCAAACTCGCGATGCAATTCGCGGAAGCTGGATACCTGACGATCAATGTCGATTATCGGCTCGCGCCGGAGCATCCGTTTCCTGCGGGCCTCGACGATTGCGTTCATGCGGTGAAGTGGGCCGGCGAGAACGCGAAGCGATGGAACGGCGACGCGTCGCGGCTAGCGGTTGGCGGCGATTCCGCGGGCGGTAATCTTACCGCGGCGACGGTCACGTCGCTCGCGGCGGAGAAATACGCAGGCCCGGCGAAGCCGAAAGCTGCGCTGTTGATTTACGGGCTGTTCGATTTTCCCGCGCAGATGAAGCGCGACGCCAACGCCGCCCTCGACGGAATGATCAAGGGCTACGCGGGCGCTGGCTATCCCGCGATTCTCGAGGATCCTCGCGTCAGTCCGCTGCGTGCGGTGAAGCCGGGTGCGATGCCGCCGAGCTTCGTCATTTGCGGCACCGCCGACACGCTGCTGCCGGAGACTCACTCCATGGCGGAAGCGCTCAAGCGCGCCGACATCCAGCACGAAGTCGCAATCTTCGACGACATGCCGCACGGCTTTCTGCAGATGGACGTGCTGTCGGGATGCAAGCAGGGGCTCGACAAGATGTTCGACTTTCTGCGACGCACAATTTAGCGCGCAGGTTGAAGGACGCTTCTGACCAGCTGTTCCGAGACCTGCGCGATGATCCATTCCGGTTTCCATTTGCCGCCTTCGCGATACCACTCGGAGACAGTGAAGGCTGCGCGCAAGATCACGAAGGTCATCAGCTTTGGATCGCCCGGCACGAAAATTCCCCGGGCGATTCCTTTCCGCACGATGTTCGACGAACATCTGCTCGTAACGCCTGCCCAAGGTTCGAATGCGCTTTCGATTCTCCGCGCTGAGTGACACCGGGCCTGGCAGTCCCAGCTCGTAACGTTCCTCCTCGTCGAAGATTCTGCCGATCACCGCGGCGATCGCTTTCCGCAGCGCCAATTCCGGATCTTTGGCCGCCAGCGGCGCGATCGCCGTCAGTCTTGCGATTAGCCGACGCACCGCCTCGGTTCGGATCTCGGTGAAGATCTCCTCCTTGCTGCGGAAGTAGTGGTAGATGTGTCCCTTGGCCAGTCCGCACTCGCGCGCAATCTGCTCCATGTTGGTCGCGTCGTAACCGCCCTGCGCGAACGCGCGCGCCGCGCCCAGCAGGATTTCGCGCCGGCGTTCATTGGCTTTGGCGAGGTCGCGTATGCGGTATCCGCGGACGCCAACCGCCGGCGCCGGGGCCTGTTTGAGTTTTGAAAAATCCGCCACCTTTCCTTCCATCTCCGCCGCCTCTCTTGACTGAACTGCTCGTTTTAGAATATCCGTTTTAACAGACAGACCGCAAGAATTGGAACAAATGGGTCGAGGAAAATTATTATGGATCGAACCTACGTCGTTACAGGTGCCGCGTCTGGAATCGGAGCGGCAACGGCGCGTTACCTTCGGGAACGAGGAAGCCGGGTCATCGGTTGCGATCTCCACGATGCGGATGTCGTTGCGGACCTGGCGACAATCGAAGGACGTGCGAAGTTGGTTGAGGGCGTGACACGCCTGTCTGGAGGGAGGATCGATGCGATCGTCGCCAACGCAGGCGGCGGGCCGGCAGAGACCATGGTCGCGTTGAATTTTTTCGGCGCGGTGGCGACGCTCGAAGGTTTGCGCCCGATGCTGGCGGCGAGTCCTGCGCCGCGTGCCGTGATGGTGTCCTCGGTAGCTTCGATGGGACCCCTCGATGCTCGAGTGGTCGAAGCTTGTTTGAGTATGGACGAACCTGCGGCAATTGCCGCCGGGCAGAGACGCTCTCGCAGCGGGAAAAGGCCCGTTGGATCTTTACGGCAGCGCCAAGCATGCGCTCAACTGTTGGTGTCGAAGAGTTGCGGGCAAACCGGATTGGGCCGGCGCCGGAATTCCTGCTGAATGTGGTCGCGCCGGGCTTTGTCGACACGCCGGCCGCTTCGTACATCCTGTCGGATCCCGAGCGGAGAGCGACGGCTGGACGGATGGTGCCGATGCGCGGTGCATTTCCAGGCCGTCCCGAGCAGATGGCCGCAATCCTTGCGTGGTGTGTTAGCCCGGAGAATTCGCTGATGACGGGACAAATCCTGTTTGTCGATGGTGGCATCGAGTGTTCGCTGCGCGGAGAACGATCGTGGTGAAGAACGATACAATGTCAGGGCGTCCGCCGCTCACCTTGTGGACCAATATTTTGTACGGCGTCGGATCGATCGCCTTCGGAGTGCATCTCGCCGTTCTCACTTCCGCCCTGCTGTTGTTCTACAACCAGGTGGTTGGGCTGCCGGCGGCGTGGGTCGGCGGCGCGATGGCGCTGACGCTGATCTTCGACGCGATCTGCGATCCGTTGATTGGGGAATGGTCGGATCACACGCGATCGCGATGGGGCCGGAGGCATCCGTTCATGTATGCCTCCGCGGTTCCGGCCGCGGTCGCATTCTACTTCCTGTTCGATCCGCCGCTCGGATGGACCAAGGGCCATCTGCTTATCTACATGGCCGTGATGCTGATGACGGTGCGAGTGCTGCTGAGCCTTTACGAAATCCCCAGCTCGGCGCTGGGGCCGGAACTCACTCTCGACTACGACCAGCGCACCAGCCTGATGAGTTCGCGCTTCTTTTTCGGGACGCTGGGCGGAGCGGGAATCACGGTGCTCGCGCTCCAAGTCTTTCTGCGCAAAGACGCGACCCATCCGCTGGGCCTGCTAAACCGCGCGGGCTACCAGCAAACGGCGGTGGCCGCGGCTATCGTTATTTTCCTCTCGATCATTATTTCGTGCGTGGGCACCCAGCGTTTCATCGGGAGCCTGGTCCATGAGCCGAGAGTGCCGGGCACATGGCGGGAGAAGTTCAGAGAGCTGAGCGGTACGCTGAGCAATCGGTCATTCCTGGCGCTGACGATTTCAGGAATAGTCGGCGCCATTTCGATGGGCCTGAGGCAGGGACTCGACTTCTATATCTCGGCGTATTTCTTTGAACTGACGCCCGCGCAAATGTCGTATCTTGCGGCGGCCACGCTATTCGCCGCCTTTGCGGGGGTTGGGTTGGCGCCGGCAATCTCGAAGCGGTGGGGAAAGAAGCAGTCGATGATCTTCGTCTTTTTCGCGTCGCTGATCGCGTCGGTGGCGCCGATCGCGATGCGCTTGATCGGGATGCTGCCGCCCAACGGCACCGAAGCATTGTTCGCGATCGTGTTTCTCTTCAATTTCTTCGCCGCGACCCTCGGGCTCAGCGGATTCATCGTTGTAAGCTCGATGATGGCGGACGTGGTCGAAGACGCGGCGGTGTCGACCGGACAACGATCGGAAGGCTTGCTGTTTGCGGCCAACGGCCTCATATCGAAATGCGTCACGGGAGTCGGGACCTTCATGGCAGGGTTGATCCTCGCGTGGGTGAGCTTTCCGCAGCATGCGACCCCGGGCCAGGTGGATGTGGCGACGCTGCGTCACCTGGGCATGGTCTTCGTTCCGATAGTGACGACGTTCAGCGCGATTGCGATTGCAGTCCTGATGTTTTACGACATCGACCGTTCGACGCATCAGAGAAATATTGAGCGGCTGGAAGGCGCGGGCGAGCCGGATCCGAGTGAGCGTGTTGCGGCATCCGGACGAGTCTCGTGATGCTGGCGACCTAACCCCTGACCCCTTCCCATAGTGGGAAGGGGGACCGGAAATTGGGAAGCGGATCGATGAATCGACGAGCATTCTTGAAGGTGGTTGGGGCCGCGGGGCTGATTTCGGTTTTGCCGCGGCGGGTGTTGGCCGCGGCTAGTACTAAATTTCAGAGGCGGCGGCCTTCTGATGCTTCGTGGCCGTCGCAGGCCGCCTGGAAGCAACTCAATGAGGCGGTTGGCGGGAATTTGATTCCGGTGGAATTTCCGCTTTCGGCGCTTAAGAGCGATCCGAATAGTGATGCGGCCAAGACTCTGCTGGCGAACTGGAGAAATCCATATTACATCGGCGATCAGCCCGGGCTTACGGAGAGCTTTGGATGGGTTGATGCTTGGGCGACCAAGCCGAGCGTTTATGCGGTCGCGGCGCGAAATGCGCATGACATTGCGGCGGCGGTGAATTTTGCGCGCGAGAATAACCTGCGGCTGGTGGTCAAGGGCGGCGGGCACAGCTACCAGGGCACGTCCAACGCGCCTGATTCGCTGCTGATTTGGACGCGGCACATGCATGACATCGAGATGCATGACGCATTTGTTCCGAGTGGATGTGAACATACCGTGCAACCGCAACCGGCGGTGACTGTTGGCGCTGGAACGATCGGGATGCAGGCGTACGACGCGGTTACGACCAAGGCTGGGAAATACGTTCAGGGTGGTGGATGTCTGACGGTATGCCTCGGAGGTCTGATTCAAAGCGGCGGCTTCGGGAGTCACTCGAAGCATTACGGCACCGCCGCAGGAAGCTTGCTCGAAGCCGAAGTGGTCACCGCCGACGGCGAAATTCGGATCGCGAACGCATGCACCAATCCCGACTTGTTCTGGGCGCTGAAAGGCGGCGGAGGCGGGACCTTCGGCGTGGTGAGTAAGATGACGCTGCGCGTGCACGACCTGCCTGAGTTCTTCGGTGTCGCCAACTTCACGGTCAAGGCGGCGTCAGATGACGACTATCGGCGGCTGATTCGCGAGTTCGTGAGTTTCTATCAGCAGCATCTGTTCAACGACCATTGGGGAGAGCAGGCGCACGTAAATCCCGAGAACACGCTCGAGATCAGAATGGTCGCCCACGGATTGGACGGCGACCAGGCGAAGAAGGTCTGGCAGCCCTTTCTGGATTGGGTGGCGCGACTCGTCGCACAATTGTTCGCTTAAAGGGCGGGTGACGATCGGAAGCATACCGGCGCGGCATTTTTGGGACGTGCAATGGTGGAAAGAGCATTGGCCTGAGATCGCTTTTCCAAATCCGAATGGCAGCCGTCTGACCGGGTTGCTCGATAGTGTCCTGGAACACGTGATTCCGCAGCCGGCTTTGAACTTCGACGATCGGCCCAACGCAGGCGCCAATAACGCGTGGTGGAAGGGAGACGGTGGGCAGGTCGGATGGTTCATTTGGGCATTCGAGTCGCTGTGGATGCCAGCGTCGCTACTCGAGAGTGACGCGCAGCAGCGTCTCGCCGACGCGCTGTTCGCCGCCTCGCGGCATTCGGGGTTCGAATTGCACTTCAACAAGGGACTCGCAGGCGGGCCTCCCGAGGCAATTGCGCGATCCAGGGATACGGCGACGAATCCGGCAGTGCTGACCGCATTCGCGCTCGCGATCATAGGCGGCGCGCAGGGACCCGCGTATCCGGGAATTCCCGGGCATGAGCCTTCAGTTGACGACGGCCGAAAGGCGCGGACGCGCGTCCACGAGTGCATGGAGCAGTTGCGCGCGATTGTGCCGAACCCGGGAGCGTACGTGAGCGAGAGCAATTACTTCGAGAAAGGATTTCAGCAGGCGTACTGGGGGAGCAATTATGCTCGCCTCGCGGAAATTAAAAAGAAGTACGATCCTGACGGGCTGTTTTTTGTCCACAACGGAGTTGGGTCGGAAGAGTGGAGCGCGGACGGGTTCACGAAGTTGAGTTGACGCGGACATAACTCCCGAGCGAAAGATCGGAACAGAGGCAGAATCTTGAATCGCGCGCAAAAAAGCGCGCTGTATAAGGACCCTCACCTTCGATCCTCTCCCTGACAGGGAGAGGGGAAGAAGGGAGACGGGCGTTTTCGAATCAGGAGGCCTTTGCACAATGAGTACGAAGTGCGGGATTTCGATTCCACAAACCTTTGAACAGGCGCATGTCGACGTCGAGCTTATTCGCAAGTTCGTCGTGCGCGCGGAAGCGCTGGGCTACGACAGCTTGTGGGTGCAGGAACAGATGATTACCGATACTGCGATTCTCGAGCCGGTGGCGCTGTTGACGTACGTGGCGGGGTTGACGTCGCGAGTACGCCTCGGGACGGCGGTGCTGCTGACGGTTGTGCGCAATCCGGTGGAGCTCGCGAAGGTGCTGGCGACTGTCGATCAGCTGAGCCGCGGGCGATTGATCGTGGGAGTCGGTATCGGCGGTGAGACTACGCCTCATGAGATTTTCGGAGTGCCTCGCGAAAATCGGGGGCGGCGGTTCGTCGAAGGGATCAAAGTGATGAAGGCGCTGTGGACAGAGCCTAAGGCCACCGTCAGCGGCGATTTCTGGAATTTCAAGGACGTCCCGATGGAACCGAAGCCGGCCCAGAAGCCTCATCCGCCGCTCTGGTTTGGCGCGCGGACTGAAATCGCATTGAAGCGCGCGGCGCGGCTGGGCGACGGATGGATGGGGCCGGGGTCGTCAACGTCGGAGGAATTCATTCAGCATATGGAATGGATTCGGCGGCTGCTGGACGAGGCGAAGCGCGATCCCGCGACTTTTTCGATTTCGAAGCGCGTTTATATTGCGGTCGATGATAATCGCGATCGCGCGGAGCAACGGCTGCGTCGATGGTTTGGCGCGCGATACAAGTTTCCGGATATGGCGCCGCGGGTTTCGATTTATGGCGGGCGCGCGGAGTGTGTCGACAAATTGGGAGCACTGGTTCGGGCGGGGGCGCACCAGCTTTTGCTTGATCCGGTGTATGACCATGTTGAGCAGATGGAGATGCTTGCGGCTGAGGTGGTGCCGAAGATCTGAGGTTGTGAGCTGGGCCCTTGCAGACAGGAACCTAACCCCTAACCCCTTCCCGCGCGGGAAGGGGAACCGGATTATCGGGAGTAGCCGCTTCCCTCGAGGGAAGCGAACAATCGATAAAAGGATTTACCAGAAGCGGACGCGGCCGGTGTCTACGTGGACGAAGTTGCTCTTGGGGTAGTAGCCGACGCCGCCGGATTGCTGCGCCAGGGCGGCGCCGCGGAGTTGCGCGAGGCTGCGGCCGGGGACGCAGATGTCGATCGCTTTGCCTTCGAGATGGAGGCTGTGGACTGCGACGCCTTCGCTGTTCGCATGGAGCATCGCGTTGGTCACGGGCGAGCGGTACCCGGAAATCACCTGGAAGGGTTCGTTGGTCCCTAGCCGATGATGGATTCGCGTGAGCAGATCGAGCAGCGCGGGATCGATTGGTTTTACTTCGTTGGCGCGGAAGTCGCGCAGGATATAGTTGATGCGATCGAGTTCGCCGGGAATGTAGCGGCCATTTTCCCAGTAGGTCGTGGTCAGGCTTTCGCCGGTGTGGAGAGCGTAAAACTTGAGCGATCGGCGTCGAAGCTGAACGGTGGTGCGGGCCATCGCGACCGCCGGCACAACCAGTTGCGCCGCGGCAATCGCGCTAATGCGGAGGAAGCCCCGCCGGGATAATCCCCCGCGATGTGTCAGTACCGACTGTGACTGTTCGATCAACTGTACTCGCCGCAACAGTATTTGCTGGCGCTCCCCTCACGCGTTCGGACCCAAGCGTCACGTCGCGCGCGATTCCGTCCTGATCGTTAACTACTTCCCCGGCGCGATCCCAGTCGATTAGATTATCAATCCCATTAGCCCGCGCAAGAGCCTTCAGCGCGTCGATGCCGCCAGTGCCTTTGCGGTAAATGTCCTTCTCACTTTCGACAAAAATACGCCCATCGTCGACCTTCGCGAGCATCAGCGGGTAGTACTCGATCACGCCGCTGTCATTCAGATCGACGTCGTTGAACAGCGCTTCGATATCGTCGGGATGCAGTCGGACGCATCCGTGGGTCCGGTAGCTGTACACGCTGACGGGATGATTGGTGCCGTGAATCCCGATGATCGGGAAACTGAGGCCGATCCAGTATTTGCCCAGCGGATTGTCGGGGCCGGGCTCGATTTCGTCGTCGACGTCCTTGCCCGCCTCTTCCTCTTCGCGCTGAATCGACGCGGGCACGCGCCAGGTCGGATCCTCGCGCATCTGGATCACCTTGAAAGCGCCGGTGGGCGTGCGCCACTGCCGGGCAGGTTGTCCGATCGCGACTGGATACGCCCCGCTCAAGCGGCCACCCTCGAAATGAAAGAGCATCCGCTGCGGCAGGTTAACCTCGATCAGGTCGGCGCCCTCGACCGGAACGATATGGCGATTGTCGATATGAATCGTATCGCCGGCATGAAGGCGATCGGTAACCTCCTTGCCGTTCTCGCGGGCGAGGACTTTGGGACTCTCGCCGAATCGCGAACCAATTTTGGTGAAGCTCGTGCTATCCCAAACTATGAAGTCGAATTGGCCGCCTGCGGTCCGGTGCGAGAGCGGCGGGAGCGGCGCGACGGGCTCTTCGGCCCTGGAAGCATTGGGCGCGACTAACAGGAATACCAAAACGATCGCGCTACTTAATTTTGGAATCCAGCTCGTCACACTTATAATTGTGACGAATTTTGAGAATCGAAACGAATCGGTTCGTCCGCAAGGGGTCTTATCGGGACGCTAATGTCGGAAATTTTATTTTTTTATTTTCTTCAGCGCCTGCTCGACTCCGGGCATCCGCTTGGGAAGCTCTTTGCCTTGCATCTTGGCCTGCATCAGGCCGCCGATGCCGAGAATCATGTGATGCGAGTGGGCGTTGCGAATCGCGGTGCTGAAACCCATCGCGTCCTGCGCGGAATTGACCGCCCATTTGACCATCCGGAGCGTGAAGCGGTCGCTCTCCGCGATTCGATTCGCGAGCGCCATGGTTTCGGCTTCGAGCTCGGCGCGCGGCACGACCAGGTTGACGAAGCCGAGGCGCGCGGCCTCCTCGGCGTCAACGAAGCGGCTCTGGAAAAGAATTTCCTTGGCTTTGCGCGGCGGCATGTCCCACGGAATCGAGAAGTACTGCAAGAGCGAGGGCAGGAACTTGGCGTCGTCGGACGCGACGACGAGATCCATCGCGGCCGCGAACATCCAGCCGCCGAAGATGCACAGGCCCTGCACCTGCGCGATAGTCGGCTTGTCGAGATCGCGCCATCGCAGCGTGTTGTCGAGGAACATCTGGCGCGATTTGGCATACTCGCCGCGGACGCCCTTGGGAAACGGGCGACGCTGCCTGGTCCTCTTTTTCCTCGGGCGTGCCGAGGTCGTGGCCGGAGCAGAAATTGTCGCCGGCGCCGGAAAGAATGATCACGCGGACGTCGTCGTCGGCGTTGGCCTCGGCGAACGCGGCGTCCATTTCCTCGAGCAGGCGGCGCGATTGCGCGTTCTTGTAGCGCGGGCGGTTGAGGATGACCTTGGCGATGCGGTCGTGCTTTTCGTAGAGAACTGGTTTTTCTTCCATGGTGTGAGTCCTACCTAACCCCTAACCCCTTTCCCATAGTGGGAAGGGGGACAAAAAACCAGTCGGCGCAAGCAGGGGTTGATTGAAGTTAGTCGCGTTGGGTACGGTCGGGATCATTCTGGACTAGGCGGTGCAGATTCATGGCGCTGTGGAAACCTGATCAAACCTTTTACCCGTCAGCGCGGATGGCGATGCAGGCGCCGCGCGAGCAGCTTGGCTACGTCGTCACGTTCAATCCGACGCCGGCGAATGGAAAGCATGATGCGCTGTGCGTGCTCGACCTCGATCCGAAATCGAAAACCTATTCGCAAGTCGTCGGGCGCGCTGGAGTGCCGAATGCCGGCGACGAGTTGCATCATTTTGGATGGAACGCGTGCAGCGCTGCGCTATGTCCGTACGCGCCGCATCCTCATATAGAGCGGCGCTACTTGCTGGTGCCGGGATTGCGATCGTCGCGCATTTACGTTTTCGATACCAAGCCCGACCCGCGGAATCCGAAGCTGGTGAAGACGATCGAGGCCGACGAGATTGCGTCGCGCGCAGGATACAGCCGGCCGCATACGGTGCATTGCGGGCCCGACGCGATCTACGTCAGCGCGCTGGGCGATCCAAAGGGCGACGGGCCGGGCGGAATTTTCCTGCTCGATCACGAAAGCTTCGACGTGCTCGGGCGATGGGAAGTCGATCGCGGGCCACAGAGGTTCGCGTACGATTTCTGGTGGCATCTCGGCTGGGACGTGGCCGTCACGAGCGAATGGGGCACGCCCAACATGATCGAGAACGGCCTCGTGCCCGAATTGCTGCTCGGCAACAAGTACGGTCATGCGATGCACATCTGGAATCTGCGCAACCGGCGGCATTTGAAAGCGCTCGATCTCGGCGCGGAGAATCAGTTGGTGCTGGAGCTGCGCCCGTCGCACGATCCGACCAAGACTTTCGGCTTCGTCGGCGTGGTGATCTCGACCAAGGATTTGTCGGCGTCGATTTGGTTGTGGCATCGCGACAGCGGCGACTGGAAAATTCGCAAGGTGATCGAGATTCCCGCTGAGCCCGCCGATGTAGGGGTGCTGCCGCCGGCGCTCAAGCCGTTCAAGGCGGTGCCTCCACTGATTACCGATATCAACCTGAGTCTCGACGACAAATTTCTGTACGTCGCCTGCTTCGGCACCGGCGATTTGAAGCAATATGACGTCAGCGACCCGTTCAAGCCGAAGGAGACAGGCTCGGTGCGGCTCGGCGGAATCGTGTCGCACGCAAAGCATCCGAAAAGCGGACCGCTCAACGGCGGGTCGCAGATGCTCGAGCTCAGTCGCGACGGCCGCCGTATCTACCTGTCGAACTCGCTGTACGGGGCGTGGGATGCGCAGTTCTATCCGGAAGGCATCCGTGGATGGGTCGCGAAGATCGACTGCGCGCCCACCGGCGGGATGACGGTCGATCCGAATTTCTTCACGACCTTCGACGGCGAACGGCCGCATCAGATTCGCCTCGAAGGCGGCGACTCGTCGTCCGACTCGTTCTGCTATCCGTGACCGCGGCGTGGCCGTGGATAGCGGTCGCGGCGCTCGGCGCATATCACGGAATCGATCCGTCGATGGGCTGGTTGTTCGCGGTCGCACTGGGCCTGCAGGAGCGGCGGCGCTCGAAGGTGTTGTGGGCGCTCGGTCCAATCGCGCTGGGACACCTGGTGTCAATCGCTGCGGTGGTTGCGATCATCGGCGGACTGCGCCTGTTCTTCGCGATCGATTTGCTGCGGCCGATTGGCGCGGCCGCGCTGATCCTGTTCGGGTTGTTTCGTTTCATCTGGCCGCGCGCGCATCCGCGATGGGTTGCGATGCGCGTGAATGCGGCCGAACTCGCGCTGTGGTCATTCCTGATGGCGTCGGCGCACGGCGCTGGCCTGATGCTGTTCCCAATCCTGATCGGGATGACGCCGAATTCTCCCCACGCGCATCACATGGCCGCCGCTCATGCGCATACTGTCGCGCAGGCAATCGCGGTGGTGCTGGTGCATACGGGCGCGATGATCGCAGTAACGGGAGCGATCGCAATTTTAGTTTATGAGTGGGTCGGCCTCGCGATCCTGCGCAGTGCGTGGATCAACCTCGACACAATCTGGGCCGGTGCCCTGGTAGCCGCCGGAGTCCTGTCACTGGCGATCTGACGATTTGAGGTCGCTTTTTTTGCGGGCGGCGGCGTGGCAGCATCGGGGGGTATGAGCGCGCTTAAGATTCTGGTGATCGAGGATGAGGCCCGGCTGGCTGGTTCTATCAAGCAGGGACTGGTCGAGGACGGCTTCGCGGTCGAAATCGCCGGGAGTGCGGAGGCGGCCGAGCCAATAATCGCGCACGGCGCGCTCGACTTGATCGTGCTCGACATCGGGCTGCCGGGGAAAAGCGGGCTCGAACTGCTGCGCGAGATGCGCGCGGCGGGCAATCAGACGCCGGTGTTGATCCTGACGGCGCGCGGGACGCTCGAGGAACGGGTGGCGGGTCTCGACAGCGGCAGCGACGACTACCTCGCCAAGCCGTTCGCGTTTGCCGAGCTGGTCGCGCGAATCAAGGCGCTGGCGCGGCGTCCGCGCACGCCGGCCTCGCCGATTCTCAAGGTCGGCGACCTGGAATTCGACACCGTCAAGCGGCGCGCGAAAATCGGCGAACACAATCTGAACCTCTCACCGAAAGAAAAGATGCTGCTCGAATTGCTGATGCGCAACGCCGGGCAGGTGGTGACGCGCGACATGATCGCGGAGACGGTTTGGGACTCGAACTACAATTCGCTGACCAACCTGATCGAAGTGTTCGTCAATCGGCTGCGGCAGAAGATCGATCCGCGCGCCGATCGTTCGCTGATAGTCACCGTGCGCGGAGTTGGATACACGATGCGCGCGGAATGATGCCGCCGCGCACGACGCGCGACTCTCGTCAATGACGATCAGACTCAGGCTAACCATTTATTGGGCCGCAGTGCTGGCGGCGATTCTGCTGGTCGCGGCGTTCGCGGCGATCAAACTATTCGAGCGCCAGCAATTCGGCGCGCTGGACGCGGCGCTGCTGGAGGAGGCCGAGAATACCGCGGACCAAATTCAGCGCGGCGGCACTGCGAGCGCGGTCGGAATCCTGAAACGCCTCAGTCTGGAAACGGATATCGGGCCGGGCCGTCGTGCGCGAATCGTCACGGCGCGCAGCGAATATGGAAACTCCGGCGACGTCCACACTATCCCGCCGCCATTCGATCCGGCGCTGCCGACGCATCCGGCGATCGTCGGAGATCACGCGTTCAGATTCGCCGTGATTCCGATGCTGTACAACGGCGAGATCGCGTACCTGCAGAGCGGCGTGCAAGCGAACCTGGTCGAGGAGTCGGTAACGGCCTTCGCAACCTGCTGTTGTTGATGGTGCCAGTCGTGCTGATACTTTGCGTCGGCGGCGGATATTTGTTGGCGCGACGCGCGTTGCAGCCGATTGAATCGGTACATGCGCAGCTTGAAGCGATCGGGCCGACCAATCTCAGCTCGCGGCTGACGGTCCCACCGGTGGCCGATGAAGTCGGGCGGCTCACGGCGGAAATCAACTCGCTGCTCGATCGCCTCGAGCGGGCGTCCGCGACCGAGCGAAGATTCGCGTCCGACGCGGCGCACGAACTGCGGACTCCGTTGTCGGTGCTACGCACGGGGCTCGAGGTAGCGCTCGCGCGCGATCGCACGCCCGATGAAAATCGCGCGGCGCTGGGCGCGGCGCATCGCGAGGCGCTGTCGCTATGCCGGATCGCGGACGAGCTGCTGATGCTGTCGCGGCTCAACGGCGAAGTGATGGTCGATCGGCAAAAGATCAATCTTCGCGCGCTGCTGAGCGAGATCGCGGCGACAGTCGGACCGCTGGCGCAGTCGCGCGAAATCAAACTCACCGTCGATGCGCGCGAGGACGTTTTCGTCAACGGCAACACCGGGCATCTGCGCCGCCTGATTATCAATCTGCTCGACAACGCGCTGAAGTTCACGCCGGTGGGAGGATCGATCGACGTCGGCCTCAAGAGCGACGCGAATCGCGCGATACTCCGCGTCGCCGACACCGGCGAGGGAATCCATCCGGCCGAGCTGCCGCATATTTTCGATCGATTTTTTCGCGGCGCAGGATCGCCGGGCGAAGGCAGCGGGCTGGGTTTGAGCCTGTGCCGGGAGATTGCGCGCGCGCATGGCGGCGAGATCGCGGCCGCGAATCTTCCATCGGGAGGAAGCGCATTCGTGGTGACGCTCGCGCTCTACCACGAGGATCCAAATCGAGCGACCGCCCCGCTCCGCTAGCCGTTTTCTCGCGCCATCACCTTAACTTCCATTAATTTGGACTGTTGTAAGGGCGCTGTTAGACTTCCGAGAATGGAGCTATCTTGCCGCCACCTATCTGCGGCCGCCCTGCTTGCCTCCGCGATCCTGTGCTGGACCTCGGTGGGGCGCGCCGCGAGCATCACTCTGTCCGACGCGATCGATCGCGCACTGCATGTCGCGCCTTCGGTGGACGTCGCTGCGGCGGCGAGCGATATGACCGTCGCCCACGTGCGCGAGCAACGCGCTCCGCTGTTTCCCACCGTCGCGGCAGGCGGCGAGTATTACCAGGGGCCGGGCTACAACGAGGTCATCACGAATCGCGGCTTATCGGCCGGAATGCTGACGCTGGACTACACGGCGTGGGATTGGGGACGGCGACAGGCTCGGCTGCGCGCGGCGCAGTACGTTAACGAAGCGTCAAGACTCGGAGTGGCGGCTGCGCGTGCACAAATTGTTTTCGATACGTCGGTCGCGTATTTCGATCTGCTGCGTGCGCGAGGAGAGCTGCAGGCTTTGCAGGCGAGCCTCGACCGCTTGTCGCGCTACGTCACGACAATTCAGGCGTTGGAAAAAAGCGGACGCATGATCACCAATGACGTACTGAAGTTCCGCACCGCGCGCGACAGCGCCGAGCTTGCGCTGGACGTGGCGCGGAGCAACCGCGAGCGCGCAGCAGCGACGCTCGGCGTTATGATCGGCGAGCCGAATCAGCCGGACCTCGAGATCGCGGACCTACCGGGAATTCCGCCGCGGCCGGCCGGCGATCTCGCGCTGAGCCCCGTAATGCAGGCGGCGCAGCGCGCGATAGCGTCGGCCAACTCGCAAATCGTGGCGGCGAAAGCCGAGCGCCTGCCGACTTTTCAAGTCGCATTCACGACCGGATTCGTCGGAATCGATCCGCCCCAGACTATCGCGCACAATTTTGGCGGATCGTACGACGGCGTCGTGACACTGCCGATATTCGACGGCGGATTGATCGAATCGCACATCGACCAGGCGAAAGCGAAAGCGCATTCGGCGACCGCGCAGGCAAAGCAGACCGAATACCTCCTTAAGCGGCGGGTGGCGGACGCGTCGCTTCGTTATGATGAGGCTAATCGGCAACTCGAAATCCTCGCGCGCGCGCAGCCGACCGCGGACGACAACTTCAGGTTGACGTGGTCGCGCTTCCTTGGCGGAGGATCCGCGACGATGCTCGAAGTGCTGGACTCCTATCAGACGGCCGAGCAGTTGCGCCTCCAGCATTTCGACCAGGAATTCAACGCGCGCGAAGCGGTGGCGGAGACCAGCCTGCTCTACGGCCGCATCCAGTGATGAAGCACGCGGGAACGAACTGGCGCGCCGCGATCCTTGCCGCTGCAATCGCAACGTTGCTGCTAGCGGGATGCGGCGGCGGACAAAAAGCCGACGACAAAGACTCCAAACCGGCCAATCCGACGCTGCTCGTGAGCGCTGCACGCGCCGAATTGCATCCGATGACGAGCGAACTTCGGCTGCTCGGCAAGACGGTCGCGATGCGCCACGTAATTATTCGCGCGCCGACCGCGGGACGAGTGATTGGAATGAAGCTGGTCAGCGGCGATTCGGTGCGTAAGGGCCAGGTCGTCGCGCATGTGATCAATCGCGAAATTGAAGCGGCGGAAGCCGGGCTCGCGATCGCGCGCAAGATCGATCCGCAGGACGCGCCGGGGCTGACTGAGTCGGTCCAGCGCTACAATCACAGTGCGGGAATACCGGTGACGGCGCCGGAAGCGGGAGTCGTCTCGGCTCCGCCGGTCGGCACCGGCCAGATGGTCGCCGACCTCGACACGATTGTCGATCTGATCGATCCGGCGAGCCTCTATATAGATACCCAGGTGCCGGTGAGCCAGCTTTCACTGATCCGGATCGGGATGACCGCGACGGTGACCACGCCGTTTCGTCCGGGCATCCAGTTTCCCGCGCGGATCGATGCGATCCTGCCGAGCTTCGACGCAGCCAGCGCGAGCTCGTCGGTGCGGACGGATTTCACCGGTGCGGATCGCATCGCGCAGGCGAACGCGCCGGTTGAGGTGCGGGTTGAGACGGCCAGCGTGCCCGACGCGATCGTAGTTCCAGCCGCGGCGCTGTTTCAGGATCAAGGCGTAGATCGCTACCACGTTTTCGTAATCGGCTCGGACGGCAAGGCGCACAAACGTGACATCAAAGTTGGATTGCGCGATCGCGATCTGGTGCAAGTGACCGACGGCATCAAGCAGGGCGACGTAGTCGTGACGTCGGGCGGCTATGCGCTTTCCGACGGCCTCGGGGTTCACGTCGCGCAGGGCAATCAATGACGCGCAGCAGCTCGACACTGGCGGTGCTGTCGGTGCTGGCAGCGAGCGTGCTCGGCGTAATCCTGGCGCAAACAATTCCGAGCGCGGTGTTTCCTGAGATCGTTTTTCGCCGCGCGACGATCCTCGCCGACAGCGGCGATTTGCCCGCCGACCAGATGCTCGCGTCGGTCACGCGGCCGTTGGAGGAGAGCGCGTACAGCATTCCGGGCGTCGAGCTGGTGCGATCGACGACGACTCGCGGCAGCGCCGAGATAGACGTTACCTTCGGCGAAGACTCGGACCCGCAGGTGGGTTTCCAGATGCTCAGCGCTGAGGTCGCGCACACCCGCGCGCAGTTGCCGCCCGATACTCAGGTCAACGCGGTGCTGCTGACGACCGGCACGTTTCCGATCGTTGACCTCAGCCTGAGTTCGAAGACTCGCAGCCTGCCCGAACTTACCGACGTCGTGAATTACGACCTCGTGCCGAGCCTGCACAATATCAACGGCACCTACCGGGTCGGCGTGATCGGCGGCAAGTTTCGCGAATTCGTGGTGCGGCTCGATCCGGCGAAGATGCTGCAGCATGACATGTCGCCCGCCGACGTCGTGGCGGGGCTGACGAAGAACAACGTCGTCGCTTCCGCCGGCCGGATGAACGAAGAACATCGGATGCTGCTGACGGTGGTGACGACCGACCTGCATCAGGCCGATCAAATCGCGTCGGTGCCGCTCACTTCGGCAGGCGGGCAGCCGGTGCGCGTCAGCGATATTGGGTCGGTCGAACTTGGAATCCAGGAAGATTACGTGCGCGCCGCGTCCGAGAATGGCGCGGCGGTACTGGTGGGAATCTCGCGGCGGCCGAGCGGCAGCACCGAGGCAATCGCCGCGCAGGCGCGGCAAATTCTCGCGGAGTTTCGTCAGCGCTATCCCGACATTCAGTTCTCGGTTTCGTACGATCAGTCGGACCTCGTCGCCGAATCGCTCAAGAGCGTGCGCGACGCGATCGTGCTCGGCCTCGCGCTGTCGGTGCTGGTAGTGCTGGCATTCACGATGAGCCCGCTGAGCGCGCTGGTCGCGGCGATCGTAGTGCCGTGCACCGTCGCGATCACGTTCATCGTGATGAAGGCGGTCGGCCTGACTTTCAACATGATGACACTGGGCGGGCTGGCGGCCGGAATCGGACTTTTTATCGACGACGCAATCGTGATGATCGAAGCGATTCATCGCGAGCTCGCGGCGAAAAATTCCGCCGCCGATGCAGTCGCCGGAGCGCTCAAGAGTCTTCAGCGCCCGCTGATCGCCTCGACCATGACGGTGATCGTCGTCTTCGGGCCGCTGGTTTTCACCTCCGGCGTGACTGGAATCTTTTTCCGATCATTGGCCGCGACACTCGGAGGAGGACTGGCGATTTCACTGGTCCTCGCCATCTACTTCACGCCGGCAATCGAGCTGGCGATCGCCCGGTTTCGCGGACGCGCGCGAGAGGCGGGACGAATCTATCACGGCGTTCAGACGGCGTTTCTGACCGCAGTCCGGCCTTTCATCCGACTTCCCGTGCTGGCGATTCCAGTCGCGATCGTTTCCATCGTCGTTGCGTACTTCGTTTACAACAATATCGGTACCGACTATTTGCCCCCGCTCGACGAAGGCGCGTTCATCCTCGATTACATCACGCCCCCGCAGAGCACGCTGACGGACACGACCGCGATGCTCGACTCAATTCAATCGATTCTGAAATCTACGCCCGAAGTCGCTTCGTTCAGTCGTCGGACCGGAACACAGCTTGGATTTTTTCTGACCGAATCGAATACCGGAGACATGTCCGTGCGGCTCAAGCCCGACCGTAAACGGGATATCGACGACGTCACCAATTCACTCCGCGAGCGCATTCTGAACACGGTGCCGGGAGTGCAGATCGAGTTCTCGCAAGTGCTGCAGGACTTGATCGGCGACCTTTCGGGCGTGCCGGAGCCGATCGAAGTGAAGGTTTTCGGCACCGATCAGAAAGTTATCGAAGCGACCGCGCGACAGGTGGCTGACAAGATGCGCTCGATCCACGGCCTGGTGGACGTCAAAAACGGAATCATCGAAAGCATCCCGGAGGAAGCGGTGGTGGTCGATAACACTTCGGCAGCGCACTACGGATTGAGCGCCGATGACGTCCGCACTGCGCTCGATTCGGTGGTTCAAGGTACAGTCGCAACCAACGTGCTGTCGGGCGATCGGCTGGTTGGTGTCCGCGTGCGCTATCCCGACGCGTTCCACGAAGACTTGGGAACTTTGTCGGAGATCATCCTGAAGTCGAGCACGGGTGCGCACGTTCCGCTGGCGTCAGTCACCAAGCTCAACTTTCTCGGCGCGACCAACGAGATCGACCGCGAGCGTCAACGGCCCGTCGTGCACGTCACCGGGCGGCTCGAGGGCGTCGATCTCGGCACCGGCGTCAGCGCGGTGAAAGAGAGCCTCGCGAAGATGCCGCTGCCGGCAGGAGTATCGCTCGAGTACGGCGGCCTATACGCGCAGCAACAACAGGCGTTCCACGAACTCGCGCTGGTGCTGGTCGCAGGGATGTTCATGATGTTCCTGATATTGGTCTGGGAGTTCGCGCGACTCGCGCCCGCGATTGCATGCCTGGTCGCTGCGATGTCGTGTCTGGCCGGCAGCTTCATCGCGCTTTATATGACCGGCATGACGCTCAACATTTCGTCGTTCATGGGAATCATCATGGTCGCGGGAATCACCGCCAAGAACGGCATCCTGCTGCTCGACCATGCCGAGCGTGAAGTGGACTCGGGCACCAAGCCCGGCGCGGCGCTGTTGGACGCAGCAACGGTGCGGCTGCGGCCGATCATGATGACAACCCTCGCGACTGCGGCGGGCTTGTTCCCGCTGGCGCTCGGATACGGCGCGGGCGCCAAGGTTCAGCAACCATTGGCGATCGCAGTGATCGGCGGACTCGCATTCGCGATGTTCTTATCGACGCCGCTGGCTGGCGGACTCTACCTGATGGGCACGCGCAGCAAGCCGCAAGATCAAGTTGAGTCACCGCCGGCGCGCTAAGTAGCGCGCTTAGATGATGCCGGGCAACAGGCGGTAGCGGACGCGATCCATGTAGCCACGGTACTCAGGATCCGCGCCGAGATGGGTTTCTTCCTGGAATATTCGCCAAATCATGAGGGCTGAACATGATCGCGATCAGGATGACATTGCGGTCATTCACATAGAACATCGCGTAGCCAATCGAAAGTACCAGCCACCCCAGATAAATCGGATGACGAACCCATTGGAATGGACCATTCGAAATGATTCCACGGTTCGCGGGCAATATACCGAAGCTGCGGCCCATGTAAATGCGGGAGACCTGGGTCAGCGTCACGCCGATCAGTTCCAGGGTAAGTCCGGTCATTGAGAGCGCACCGCTCGACTCATTGATCGGACGCATGAAACACGGAAGGACCATCATGCCCCCGGAAGCCACGATCGTCTGTAGATTCACGGTCGCGCTTCGAGGAGCGAATCGCGCGAATGTCATCACGGCCATGATTGCCGCACCGGTTATCCAGACTAAGTTCGCCAGTCCTGGCAGAGAAAAATTGACTTCGCGGCCCGCCGGCAGCATCGCGAGCAGGAACCATCCGGCGAGCAAGCAGTCGCCGAGCACGCGTCTCAATCCAGCGACAGTTACAAGCGGTGGTCGAAGTGCGGTGGGGGCGGTAAGGGGAGCGACGATGGTTTCCATGAATACATAGTGCGCTCACTACATATACCAAGCAAAGGATCGTGAAATATAAGTGAGTATCGTACTAGCTACTCACTTCTATAGTCACTTGTAACTATCGTAGTAGCCCGACGGTCATCGTCGATTGGCTATTCAGTTCGTCAATTCGCATCAGCGGAGAAGGCCTGCACGGCTGCTATCTTGTCGCCATTGCCGCCCGCGCCACCTTTGCCTAAGATGACCGGTCTGAGTCTGCGGCTTCTTCGAGTGCCGAGGTGGCGGAATGGCAGACGCAGAGGACTCAAAATCCTCCGTGGGCAACCACGTGCGGGTTCAAGTCCCGCCCTCGGCACCACATTTCTCGCGGGAATACGGCGCTACGGACTAGCCACTACCTGCTACTTGCCAGGTACCTTGTTCGACTATGTGTCCTTGTAAGTAGCAGGTGTATTGTCCGTTCCCGTTGTAATCCAACGTGCCTGTAAATCTGCAGTTAGATGCGTCGGGGAGCAACATTATCTTCAGGTTCACCTGATTGCGGTTTGCGGTTCCCTCGATCGATCCCTTTTCGTCGCCATTGCGGCACAGCGCATTTCCTGAAGCGCAACGATACACACCCGTTACCTTGTCGCCCGCCTGTCGGACGACGAGTTTGATAGACCGAGTCTGCCCAGCCATGCCGATAAGACCTCCGGTGGACGTCGTGATAGTCCACAGGCCCGATAGGTTCCCGTCGGCTACATTGCCTGGGGGCGCTGCAGGCGTAGATGCAGAACTCACTGGCGAGGTTGTTTCTTGCGTCGAGCAGCCTATCGCGTAGAGCGCGAGCAAGCATAAGCAGGTGATCAAATGATCAGCTCGCCTTCGTCTTGTCGGCGCAAAGGATTTCATCCTGTTCGCCTAGAAGTGCGAGCCACTGTGGCAGCGAGCTACGGCGCCACCTGGGCGGGAGGCGGACCCACACCTGGTCCTGCGCCCGCGTTGCCTCGACCCTCGTAAGGAGCATTGGCGGTTGCTCCCGGGACTAAAGCTTTCGGCACGGGTGGGACATAGCCAGGAGGCTGCTTGGCGATCCATTGCTCGCAGACAGGAATATCGCCTTCCTTGATTTTTTCCTGCTGCATGATCTGGACGTCAGTCCAGGCCTGCAACTTCTCGTAATGAACGCCCGGGCACTTCGCCGCGAAATCGAGGTTGGGAGTGGTGTTCTCGGCCGCCGAATCGGTCGCGACTCCGGGAGCGGCGCTATTCTCCGTGATGGCGGAGGAGCAGCCTGCGATCACCAACGTCAAGGCTGCGGCGAGTGCTAGTCGAGTCTGGTTATTCAAGGCTATCTCCCTCCTCGTCAATGGCGGCTCAACTCAAGTACCGCGGTGGATGCCTGATCCCGAGGCGCTCCATCTTGCTGCGCAGCGTATTCGGATGCAGTCCCAGGATCTCAGCCGCTCCTTTCCGTCCTGAAATCCGCCACCCGGTGACCTCGAGCGTCTCTCGGATGTAGCGTTGTTCCATTTGATTCAGGGTTAAGCTACCCGGCTGGATGCCATGATTGTAACTGTTTGCCGGGTTGATCGATTTCATACTGGAATCCAATTCGCTGCCCATTTCGAGGGTCGGACTGTTATTCAAAAGCACAGCTCGTTCGATGACGTTCTCCAGTTCCCGAATATTGCCGGGCCAGGAGTAACGCTGGATCATTGCGCGAGCTGCGGGACTGAGAGAGCAGATATTGCGCGCGAATTTCTGCGCGTAAAATTGAGTAAGATGCTCGGCAAGGGCGAGTATGTCCTCTACTCGCTCGCGCAGGGGAGGAAGGCGCAGACTTACGACGTTGAGCCGGTAAAACAGATCCTGTCGAAATCGTCCAGCGGCAACCTCAGCCTGCAGATCCCGGTTGGTCGCAGCAATCACTCGAATATCGACCTTGACCGGACTGGCGCCGCCAACGCGATATATCTGGCGCTCTTGCAGGGCGCCTAGCAGCTTGGACTGGATCTCGAGTGGCATTTCGGCCACTTCATCCAGCAGCAGTGTGCCAGTATGCGCGAGCTCAAAGCGTCCCATTCGGCGGGAATTTGCGCCGGTGAAGGCGCCCTTTTCATGGCCGAAAAGCTCGGTTTCGATCAGGCTGGTGGTCAGCGCCGCACAATCACAGACGACGAACGGACGATCGCGCCGGCCGCTCCAGTCGTGCAGGGCGCGAGCTAGCACTCCTTTTCCGGTGCCGGTTTCGCCGGTGATCATAACCGTCGCATCCACCTTGGCGGTGGTGATGAGCCGGTCACGAATTGATCGCAATGAAGGACAGAGAAGCAGAAGGTCAGTCTTCGAAGACTCCTTAGTAAGTTCCAAGAGATATTCGTTTTGACGACCGAGCTCCTCCTTCTGGAGTCTCATTTCGTCGAACTTGCGGGAATTGGTGACCGCAATCGCGATCTGATCCGCAATCCTGACGAGCAGCGCCATTTCGTCGCGGTCGAATGGCTCCTCGTGTTTGCGATTAACGTTGAAGCAGCCGATAGGTTTTCCTTCGACTATAAGAGGGACGATAGAACTCATCTGCATCCCTTCCTCGAAGAGCGGCTTGTCCTCGAAAAAGGCGCTCGCAGGTTCCAACTTAGTGCAAACGGCTTGACCGGAGTCGAAAACCAGGCCCACTCTGCTGCCGTTATGAGGAATGAACCATCCTTTGCCGATCTGGCTTCCTTGCTGCAGAGCCAACGCAACAATTTCAAACTGATCGCGTTTAGGATCGTAGATGGCCAGGCTCGCGCGGTCGATCTTGAGCAGTCGACCCAGGACTTCGGCAATCGTTTCGAATAACGACTCCGGATTTAGTTTCGTCGCCAGCAGATTCGCGATCTCGAGTAGCAATCCCTCTATACCTGCTACGGCTGGTGAAGCCGCCGGTGTGCGCAGCGCGTACACAGATTCGTCTGCCGCTTGATAAAAACTATCCTTCATCACGAGCGCTTCGAAACGCTTCTATTTTGCGCCGACACGCGACCTTAACCCTCAACCATTGGCCACCGTTTTCAGTTCGTATTGAGTGTGTCCCGATACCGTGACGTCTCCCACGATCGCGCGCTTACCGAACCATGACCACAGAATCGGCGATAGGACTCCCGATAGTACGAAGCAGAACGCCAGCACCAGTCCCATGCCGAAGCCTACGTACCCGACGTAGAGTGGAATCGGAGATAGGACCCAACATCCGAAGATTAAGGCGCCGTTCGAGACCATTAAGGCTCGACGGATTTTAACGAAGCCCTGGATCAGCGCTTCCTTGAAGTCACCTAGCCGTGCATATTCCTCGCGCACGCGGTAAAGCAGGTACACCTCTGAGTCGATGCCGACTCCGGATGCGATAGCCAGCGCGGCGGTCGCGTTCGAGTTGAGCTGGATGCCCGCGAGGATCATTACTCCGAGCGCGGCGATAGTGCCCAGCGCCAGCGGGATGATCAATAGCGCGGGCAGCGCGATCGATCGGATGAACGGAATCGAGAGCAGGAAGGTGCCCAGGAATCCGAGCAGCGCACCCATCACCAGCCAGTAGCCGATATTACGATTGAAGGCTTCTGCGATTCCGACGGTGCCGCCCGCGACGCCAACTTCGACTGGCAGGCCTTTGAACAGACGATCGGCCTCCTGCTGGGTGGAACTGATTAGCTGCCGCACTTTTTCCGGCGCGGTGCTCGAGGCGTAGGCCTCGATAACCGCCGAGTTGTAGCTTTGATCAAATAGCCAGTCGTACCCTCCTGGAGTGACCGCCGTATAAGCCTCGAGTTGCTCTCCGATTTCTCTTCGATTGTCCGGAATGGAGAAGAATGAATGATCCAGGCTGTGAACGAATTCACGGCTGGTCTTTAAATAAAAGCCGACGTCAGCCACATAACCAATCGAAGGCTGCTTGCGCATGAAAATGGCCAGCTGATCGATTGCGCTCATGACCTTGGGGTTTTCGAGCGCTTTGCCATGCGGGTCTAGTCCATCGATCAGAATGGTCATGGTGTAGACCCCGCCGAAGCGGGAACTAATCTCACGTTCCATCAGGTAAATCGGATTTCGGGTCCACGAGCGCGTCAGGTAGTTGTGAATCGCGTAGGTGTTGTCCTGGCCAATCGGAGCGGTAACGATGCTGCGGCCGAGGAACGCGGTAATGATCACGCTGACAGCGATGATGCCAATTCCGATCGACGGACGGTCGATGATTCGCCGCGCGATTCGCTCGAGCCAGAGGTCGAGCCGGCCAGGACCCTTTTTTTGGACCGCAGCCATATGCGGATTCTGCAGCTCTCGGATAGCAACCGCACTCAGGGCCGGAATCATGAGAACGAATTCGTCGATCGTCAGCGAGATCAGCCCTAATCCGGTGACGATTCCGAGAGCGCGGATGTTCTCGAACGGGATGATGGCCATAATCGCGAACGGCACCACGTCGCACAGCAGCGACACGAGCATCGGCCGTAGCCGCGAGACGAAGGTGCTGATGATAGCCGCCTCGCTGTCGCCCAGCCGCGGATATTCCTCATAGAAGAAACGGGAAAGGAACTGAACCGAATGGCACGCGCCGGCTGCGACTACGATAAACGGTGCAAGCAGCGCCGATGCCGAAAACAGTACCGGACCGAAGAACAGACGATAAAGGCCGAAGCCCATCAACGCGCCGAGCAGCGATACTCGCAGCGGTAACAGCACTCCACTCAGTCGGCGGAATCCGTACCAGAGGATCACCGCGATAATCAGTATGAAGACGGCGAAAGCCGCGGCCACATAGCGCAGTCCAAAACTGTTGACCCATCCGATTATGATCGGAGTGCCGGCGGCGCGCAGTTGGATGCCCGGACGCTGAAATTTGTGGAGTATCTCGTTTATCGCCTGGTAGATCGCGACCGGCTCAGTGGTCTCCAGTCGCCCGCCGATTGGGGCCGATCGGAAATCGGCGAGAATCAGTGCTGACTTCTTATCCTTGGAGACGAGCACTCCGTAGACCAGCGGATTATCCACCGCCGCCGCGTCGATCTTCTGCACCTCGTCTTCGGTCCGAGGATAGTCGGGCATCAGCGGCGCCATCACCAGCGTCTCGTCGGGAGTTCCCTTGTTCTGCAGGTCGAAGCGTTTCGCTTCCAGCGCAGACAGCGAGCGCACCGTGTAAGGAATGACGCCGTGGATCGCGTAGATAGCGTCGGTCACGTCTTTGATCGTGTGCAGGTTTTGCAGGGTGAAAACGGTGCCGTTATCAACACTGATCTCGATGCTGACGGAGTTGCCGCCACCGAAGTGTTGCGTGATGCGATCGTTGAGCTGCACGAAGCGGTCACTGCGCGGTGGCCATGCGTTAGGATCGTCGTGAAGCCTGAGCGAGAGGGAGCCCAGGATGCATGCGACGAAGATGATCACCTGCAGCACCATCGCGCCGCGTCGATGACGGATGAGGAACTTCGCGAGATTTGCCAGCCGCAGGTCGAATCCGGTGTAAGGTCGGTCGGGCCTCGGCGCGATTTCAGACTCCATCAGCAACTACTCCAAACTGCTCAAGCGCTGGTTACTTGCCCCAGAAGTTGTTCTGATGCGGCTCGCGCACCAGCGTATCGTTGGAAAAGATGCTGTCGGGCCAGTCGGGGTTGTACTCGATATCGCTGGCCCACATGGCAGCCTTGAATCCGGTGTCGAAGTCTTCGGCGAAATTGGTGCCCCACTGTACCCACCAATCGGGCGCCGGCTTCCCGTCCACCGTCTTGGTCAAGCTTCCGGAGATGATCTGGCGAGTATAGGTACGTATCTTCTTGCCCGAGGCATCGAACTCTTCGGATTGGTAGAACGCCATCGTTTGCATGCCGCACCACAACCGGCGCTTGGCATACCACCATGAAACGCCCGGCTTGGGCGTAATTTCGATGATCGCAGTGACATCGCCGCCGCCTTCGGCACGCTTGACCTCAGGTTCGTCATTGGGTCCGAGCCCATAGATGCTCGGGTCCGCCTTAAACAGTTCGAAGCCGACTACCTTATAGTCAAGATCGGGCAGTGCTCGCACGTGGGAGACATCCTCGTAGCGGGCCAGCGTGCCGGGGAAAAATTGCTTGGAAACGGCGCCCGCGAGGCGGCGGACCTTGCGCACCGTTGGCGTGTACCAGGTGTCCTCCGGATGTCTATCGTGCGAATAATAGTCGGTAGTCACTCCGCCCTGTCCGCGTACTTCCTCGGGTTCGAGCGCTATCCATAGATACTTGCGCGAAACATCGGCCTTCTCGCTTGGACTCAGGAACTGCTGATTCTTGTCGCCGTAATAGGACTGGTAGAGTTCGATGAAGCGTTCATTCTCGCGCGAACTGCCATCGGGCTTGATGATGTGGTTATTCCAGATGTCGGTCGCGCCCTCGACGTAAGGGCCGTAGTAGTTGTAGGCGACACAACGATCGATCATGTCGGTGGCGCTGAGCTTGTCGCGTTGATCGAGTGGAACTTCGAACGGAAACGGCAGACCCGGCTGAGTCCATTGCGCATAGTAGGCGGGACCCTGCTGTTTGAGCGGATCCTCCGTCCATGGTGACGGTTTCCAGTCATAGGACTGGTCTCCCCACTTGACGGTGAAGGTCCCCGGGGTCGACCCGGCTGCAATACTGTAGGGCTTGCCTGCGATAGTCTTCGGTACGGTTGGCGCGGGCGTCTGCGCCAGAGCCGCACAAGGAGCGACCAACGCCATCAGCAATGCCGCTACTGTCAGGGTTTTAGCCGTTCTAATCATCGGTGAGTTCCTCTCCTTCATTCCGTCCGAAGTGTCCCTTGGCTAGAAGAAGCACTAAGAATACACTTTGTAGGCCGATACGATCTTTTCATATCAGAAACGTTTCTAATACTGTGCCCAACAACACCACTGAGGAGCCAGCGCCGAGTAGCCATTAACGTTTCTACCCAAAAAGGTCAAGCGTCTTGGCTTCTGATCCAGCGGAGCACTTTTGTAATCGTCCGGCCACGAACTCGCACACGATCTCCGTTTAAAATCCATTTTTCCCGCTATGCCGATGAGCAAGCCCCATGCCCGATCCTCGAAGCCCGAGTCCCACCCGCATCGGTGCCCTGATTTTTACGAGCCAAGGGCAGCCGAAATGAAGGCGGCGGAATGTTAACGATTTATTTGTATACAAATGACGAGCTATTAAAAGGCTAATGAATACGTTCGTCCGTTGTAAACCAGATTTCGCCCAAATTGACCCGATACGCCGATTTCTGGCGGCCCTCCCGAAATCGTCATCGTTCCCTGAATGACAATGCGGCGAGTGTATACGAAATGGGCGGTCGGCGCCGTTTTGGAAGGCACTGATTTTTGATCGAATCGCCCGCATGACTTACAGATGACCTCCTGACGAACCGACGATATTGACCTTCAGCTCCGCAGCGGCCTGCCCGCAATTTCGAGGAAACCTCTGCGAAATACGAGCACTCCCGACCGGCCTCCGACGACGAACCTAAACTCTGCCGCTATATAACACCTGCCTCATGGCTCTTCAATTGACGGACGGCATTTTCTTTGCTCTGATGCTTCCGAACGTAGTTAATGAATACGTTTCCGCTGCGACGAAGATTGGTATCTCCAGATTGATTTGGCGCTAACCGACAGTTGTAGGTCTTAATATTATGAGGATGGTCATATCCGCAGATTCGCACGTTCTTGAACCGGCTGATTTGTGGACCAAGGCGATCGGCCAAAAGTACGGGGACGCCTTGCCCCAAATGGTCCACGAGTTGAACGGCCAGAAAGGCAACTTCTTCTTTACCGGCCTCGAATATGTGCGGCTGGAAGAGGTCGTCGAAGGCGAAGGTGAAACTCAGGACACCCTGATTCAAGCCGGCAAGGATCCAGCGGTACGCGTGGCATGCATGGATCGCGACCATGTTTTCGCCGAAATCGTCAACTCGACCTGGATGCTCTACGCTATGCGCGCAAAGAACGACGACATGGTGCGCGCTTGCTGCACGGTCTTCAACGACTGGCTCGGCGAATACTGTAGCGGCGCACGCGGGCGGCTTTTCGGCACCGCCATGGTTCACATGGAGAACGTCGGATGGGCGGTTCAGGAGCTGCAGCGCGCGGCCAAGAAAGGCTTGCGCAGCGTCATTATCAATTGCGATGCGCGGCCGAATTGGAAACACTACCAGGATAGTCAGTACGATCCGTTCTGGGCCTGCGCGCAGGAACTCGACATGCCGGTGACGCTGCATATCATCACCGGCAACGAAGTTGACCTTTTCACGCTGCACGGCGCCGATCGCATCAACGTGCCGCGCAGCGCCTTGGGGGTATTTCGCGAAGCGGGCGACGTGCTCGCCAATGAGTTCATATTCGGCGGAATCTTCGACCGCTTTCCAAAACTCAAGGTGATGTGCTCCGAGTTCGAAGTCTCCTGGCTGCCTTACTGGCTCTTCCGCATCAAGCAGGTGCAAAAGGATTTTGGCCCCGCGCTGGGGATCCCAAAGATTAAGCGCCCGGTGACGGAGTACCTGGGCCAGATCTACCACGGCACTATCGACGACGAGTTTCTCGACCGGGTGCTCGATGTGGTCGATCCGAAGACTATCCTGTGGGGATCAGACTTTCCGCATGCACGATGCACCTATCCGAAGACGCTTGAGATCATCGATCGCGTTTTCGGCAAGCTCACGCCTGCGATGAAAAGCGACCTGACGCTGAGGAACGCCGCCCGCGTTTACAATATCGCGATACCCGCCACAGTTACGGATCAGTAATCGCGGTGCGGTCTACGAAAGGTCCGCAAGAGAGACAACTCAACCGCACGCGCAGCGTGATCGGGCTTTGGATGACGGCGCTGGTTGTGGCGACGATATTTACCAGCGTCAGCTTGCGCGCACCGGGCGCAACCGAGTCCGCGGACGATCGTGCCGCTCTGTTGCATCCGGTCAAAGCGCAGCGGCCGTACCGAATCGGCGTGAGCCTCGTCCACTTTGTCGACGACTATTGGAAAGGCGTTGCCTACGGCATCTCAGATGAAGCTGCGCGCTCCGGCGTGAAGATCGTCCGAATTCTGAGCGCGGACGGTTACGGAAACGTCGAGCAGCAACTCGATCAGTTAGACCAGTTGGCCACACTGCAAGTCGACGCCGTCATCCTGGGAGCGGCGAACTACGACGGATTCGATCATCAGATCGCAAACCTGACCCGCCGCGGCATCAAGGTGGTGGCCGTTGGAGTTCCGGTGAACGCGCACACGGTCAGCTTCGGCGTTACCATGAATGAAGAAGCCATTGGCAAGACGATAGCCGCGTACATGTGCAAGGCCGAGCGGTCGCCGCAAGTGATCACGATTCCCGGTCCCAGCGGTTCCACGTGGAACAAGCTCCGTTTCGACGGCGTCGAGGCCGGTGCTCATGCGTGCAGCGGAATGACCCTGGTGGGCAACGTGTTCAAAGGCAACACGCAAATAGAAGACGGTGAAGCGCAGGCATCGGATCTCCTGATCAAATACCCGCAAGCGGAATTCATTTACGCCGCAGCCGCCAATCTTGGGACTGGCGCGGCGATTGCCGCCCGCCGGATGAACCGCAACACGCGCGTCGTCACCGCTACGATTACGGCGAAGAGCCTGGACCTGATGCGCGAGGGCAATATCGCGATGGTAATTTCGGAACCCGGCATACTGATCGGGCGGCTGGCGCTCGAGAACACTGCGCGCCTGCTCGACCATCAACCGCTGGACGCCATGGTCGATAAGAAGCCCGTTTCGTATCCGCAGCTGCTAGTGCCGCTATATCCAATTACTGCCGATCAACTGAACGCTTACGACGTGACGAAATACGACCGCCCGCCACCTCAATGGTCGCCGAACGCAACCCAACAGTAGCCCCGAAAGAGCTGCTCAGAGCCGAGGCCATCAGTCGGCGCTTCGGCCCCGTTCAGGCGTTGGCTTTAGCGGATATAACACTGCTGCAGGGCGAGGTGCATGTCCTTCTCGGCGAAAACGGCGCGGGTAAATCGACACTCGCCAAGGTACTTTCCGGGATTTATCCGGATCGACGCGATCGCATCTGGATCGACGGGCAATCGACATACCTGTCCAGCGTGCAGGTTGCTCGGAGCCTGGGTATCGCGACCGTATTCCAGGAACTTTCGTTGATTCCCGCGTTGAGCGTCGCGGAAAATCTCGGTTTGGTTCGCAACCCGATCGCGTCACCCTTCCGATGGCTCAAATCGCGCGAGGACGTCGAGGCGGCGCGCGAGTTGCTAATCTCAATCGGATTCGACATTTCCCCACGTGCCCGCGTGGCCGATCTGATGCAGGTTGAGCGGCAAATCGTCGAAATCGCAAAAGCGATGATTCAGCAGCCTCGTATCTTGATCATGGATGAGCCCAGCTCTCTCCTAACGGCTCGAGAGGAACCGCTGATATTCGCCGTGTTGCGGCGTTTCACTGCGCGCGGCGGAGCCGTGCTTTACGTCACTCACCGGCTGCACGAGACAATTTTAATTGGTTCGCGGGTAAGCCTGATGCGCCAGGGACACATAGTTGAAACGAGAACTCTGGACGCGAATTCATCCGAGCAGGACCTGGTGCGTGTGCTGGCGCGTGAGCATCCGGACGCCCTGTCGAGGTCGAATACCACGCGCGGCGTATCCGTCATCAAAGTTCGCGATCTGAGTGCGGGTCTCGATTGCCATGGCGTCAGTCTCGAGATCAGCGCCGGCGAAATTGTAGGTCTGTACGGATTGCCGGGATGCGGCCGCGAGAGTGTGGTGCGATCGATTCTCGGCCTGGCGAAGATACGTAGCGGTTCGATCGAGCATGGCGCGCGCCGGCGTCCGCGCAACCCACGGCAGGCGGCCCTATCCGGCATCGTTTATCTTCCATCCGGTCGAAAGGAGCGGGGAATTCTGGCGCGCCGACCGATCCGCGAGAATGTGACGTTGGGGCAACTCGACGCGATGAGCCGTGGCGGATTCGTTTTGCCGAATGCAGAACGCCGGGTGGTAGAGGAACGCCTGCGAGACCTGACGGTTGATTTTCAATCGACGGAAGATCCCATCGGCTGGCTGAGCGGCGGCAATCAGCAGAAAATTCTGTTCGGCAGGGTTCTGCGCGACGGCGTCCGATTGGTGATCCTGGAAGATCCGACCGCGGGAATCGACGTGCAAGCCCGCGCCCAGATTCACCGGCAGATTGTTACGCTGGCGGAGCGAGGAGTCGGCGTGCTGCTGGTTTCCAATGACATCCGCGAAACTCTCTCTCTGTGTGGCAGGATACACGTGTTTCGCGGCGGAAAAATCAGCGCCACATTTGATCCTCCGTATCCCGGAGGCGAGGCGGCAATCCTCGACGCGATGATGGGACAATCAGCGAGATCTCTCGGCGCGATCGATAAGCCGGCAGCGGTGGTTGGCAATTGACGTCTTCCGATACCGGCGAGAACCCGGTGCCGACTGCGCTCGCGCGCGTGCGCGCGTTCAATCGGACCACGTTGATCTTCCCTGCGTTGATCCTGCTGCTCGGCGTCGTAACCAGTTTTTTCGAGCCGCGCTTCTTCTCGGTCGAAAATCTACTCAACCTGAGCCGACAGCTTTCTCCCTTGATGATCATTTCGGTGGGCCAGACTTTCGCAGTGATTGGCGGCGGTCTGGATCTTTCGGTCGCCGCAGTGCTGGCGCTGAGCGGTGTCTACGGCGTCCTTACGATGTCTCATCTTGGAACGGCAGCCGGTATCGCAATGATGATTCTTTGCGGTTCACTGTTCGGGATCATCAACGGATTGGTGATCTCATGGTTTCGGGCTTCGCCGTTTATCGTCACGCTCGGCGCGCTTTCGATCGCGCGCGGATTGGCGCTGACCGCCACCGGAGGGTTGCCGATCTATGATTTGCCCGATCGCTACGTCAACTCGATTGGGTTTGGATCCGTCCTCGGGATTCCATGGCCGCCGATAATCGCCGTCGTGACTTTGATTGCCGGCCACGTATTGCTCAAGTACACGGTCTTCGGCCGCCACGTCGTCGCGATCGGATCGAGCGAGCCCGCAGCCTTATACAGCGGCGTGAACGTCGGCCTGACGAGGACGCTGATCTATGGTCTCAGCGGAATCACCGCGGGTATCGGGGCAGTCGTGCTCACCGCATGGGTGAGCTCGGCGCAACCGAACGCAGCATCAGGACAGGAACTTCAATCTCTGGCGGCAGTGGTTCTGGGCGGCGTCGCTCTGACGGGCGGCGTCGGCAACATGCTCGACGCCTTCTGGGGAGTGCTGATGCTCGGGACGCTCTCCAATTCGCTGGATATGATTGGCATTTCGTCTTTCGTGCAAACACTTGTGACGGGCATGGTCATCGTGCTGGCGGCGATAGTCGATGGTGTCCGGCACAAACGGGAATATTGAGGTTCAACGTCTCTCAAGGCAATTGCCTACAAAAATTGCTTAATTGGCCAAAAAAGTATGCAGAACTTGCAGATCGGTCTCAGTTTGCTATTTTATTTCAGGCACGTCGATTGCTGCGACCACGGTTGATATGTGAAAAGAAACTCGGGGAGAACCTGAACAATGAGCACCCAGCTATCAGTCATCAAGCCGCATGGCTCGCCACAGGACACTCATCCTGACGAGGAGCTTCGACGGCTCGTCCGCGGGGACTCTGTTCATCGGAAGCTCTACACCGATCCTTCGATATTCGACAAGGAGATGGTTCGGGTGTTCGGCGGTACCTGGACCTATGTTGCGCATGAGAGCCAGATTCCCCAACGCGACAGCTTCTTCACTACGCAACTCGGAGTTCGTCCGATCATTGTCACGCGCGACAGCCGCGGGGAAATCCATGTTCTCCTGAACCGCTGTACCCATCGCGGCTCCACTGTTTGTCGCGAACCAAGCGGCAGCGCCAAGCGGTTCCAGTGTCCGTACCATGCCTGGACGTTTGCCAACGATGGCCGGCTGGAATCAGTGCCATGGCCGAAGGGCTACGGCAGCAATTTTAGTTATGACGCGTACCGTCTTGGAGCGCTTCCGCGGGTCGAGACCTACCGCCAGTTTATTTTTGCCACCTTCAACATGGATATGCCGCCGTTGGCGGAACATCTCGGACCGGCGACGGAGTACCTCGACGCGTGGCTGGATCGCTATCCCACAGGCAACGTCATCGTGCGCAGCAGCGCACAGAAAATGATGTACCGCGCGAATTGGAAGCTGTCCTATGACAACGCCGCAGATGGATATCATCCGGCCTTCTCGCATAGGTCGCTGCTCAAGGTCGCGTCGCGCTACGGCGACGATCGCGATATGCAGTACTTCGCAAAGCGGCCGGACGACGGCCCCCTCTACGTGAAGTACCTGGGCAACGGGCACACCGTAGTCGATCAGCGGCCGGGGATGCGCGAAGGATACTGGAAGTGGATCCGGCCGTTCCCCGGGATGGAAGCCTTCGAAGCCTCGCTGCGCAAGCGTTACGGTGACGCGGAAGCGGAACGTTTTCTCGAGATGGGTCCGGGCGCCGGCTTGAATCTGAATATCTTCCCCAACCTTCTAATCATCGGGAACCATCTCCAGATCGTCGAGCCGTTGACGGTCGATTCGACCGCGCTCAGCTGGTACGGGACGACGATCGAAGGCGTGCCCGACGATATCAATACGATGAGAATGCGCATGCAGGAGGACTTTCCTGCGTTCGGAGAACCGGACGATCTGGCCAACTTCGAAGAGGCTCAACGCGGGATGGTCATTCCGGAGATGGAATGGATCGACATTTCCCGTGGCGCGGGTACCGGTGCCGAAAAGACCGATCAGGACGGAGTGGTGACAGGCCCCGTCACCCATGAGCATCACATCCGTGGCTACTTTCAGGAGTGGGCTCGATTGATGACGGGTGCGACGACCGGATGGTCAGAAAGCCGAGGCAACGCAGAATGAGCACTGACCCGGCCCTGATGACCTATCAGCCGCGGTTCATGTACGTCGACCCGCGGTTCTACGACGTAGTGAAGGCCGACGTGCAGGCGTGGAAGAATCCCGGTCCAATGATCGGCCAGCCGGCGGCATCTATCGTTGAGCAATTTTTGATTCTCGAGAACCGGTTAGTCGATACCGACCGCTTCGAGGAGTGGCTCGAGCTTTTCACCGAGGACTGCCTCTACTGGGTGCCCACCGTGACGGCCGGCGCGGATCCCACGACTCAGTTGTGCACTGCTTTCGACGACCACCGCCGCCTCGAGGATCGCATCGTACGCTTGCGCACCGGGACCGCGTACTCGCAGGTTCCGCCGTCGCGGACCTGTCGGACGATTTCCAATCTCGAGATCTGGGAGAGCGAGACAGTCGGAGAGATCCGCGCTCGATGCGTAGTGGTGATCCACGAGTGGCGCGTGGGGGAGATGCGCGTCATCCCCGGCTGGTGCGGCTATGTCTTGCGGCACTCCTCGGGACCGAAAGCTGATCTCTCCAAACCAGCTGATCTGCGTATCGTCCGAAAGCAGATCGATTTGGTTCAGGCAGATGTGCCACTACGAAATATGACGTTCGTCATCTGAATATTCGCCTGGATAGAGGATTCGAGGAGGCTGCTAAAAGTGCCCGACAAACCACCGCGGCTGAGTGTTGGACGTAAGGGATTCATCGAAAAACACGGCCTGTGGGGTGACACTGAGCGTCACGCCGCGAAGGAGGCCGTCAAGCGGGCTGCGGCAGAAGAGCTGACCACGGTGCGCTTCGCCGTACCCGATCAGCACGGAATCATCCGGGGCAAAACATTGGCTGCCAGGCTCTTTCCGCAGGCGCTCGCGAACGGGATCGACTTTCCCGTTGCGCCATGGATCTTCGATACTGCCAACGCGATTGTTTTCGATCCCTTCATCGAAGGCGGCGGCTTCGGGATGGAGGAGATGACTGGCGATCCAAACTGCGTGCTGGTACCCGATCCTACTACCTTTACCGTTCTACCCTGGACCCCCAAGACCGGCTGGATCATTTGTGAGATGTTCTTTGCCAATGGTCAACCATTTCCCTTCGATACTCGACGAGTATTCCGAAACGCTCTAAGCCAGGCTAAGACCGCGGGCTTCACCTACGTCACGGGTCTCGAGGTCGAGTGGTACCTGACGCGAATGGTCGACAACATGCTGGGCGGATCAGAGCTTGGCGCGCCCGGCAACCCGGCGCCGGCGCCGATAGTAACTCCAGCGGCGCATGGCTTTCAGTATCTCTTGGAAGACCATAGCGACGAGATCGACGATGTGCTGCAGGCACTTCTGCGAACCATGAATGATCTCGGCCTTCCGATTCGGTCGCTCGAGGATGAATGGGGACCGGGTCAGGTTGAGATGAGCTTTGACCCGATCGACGGTATCCACAGTGCCGACGCGATGATCCTGTTTCGCGCTGCAACCAAGCAAGTTTGCCGGCGCCTCGGCTTTCATGCTTCGTTCATGTGCAAGCCCAAACTGCCGGGTGCCTACTCGAGCGGTTGGCATTTGCATCAATCTCTTGCGAGCGCCGAATCCGGAACAAATCTGTTCGCCGCAGACGGTCCCCCAGGCCCTCTGTCCGATATCGGAAAACACTACGTCGGGGGATTGCTCAAGCATGCAAGAGGAGCGTCGGTGTTCACAACTCCGTCGGTCAACGGATATCGACGCGTCAAGCCGCACTCACTGGCGCCGACTGGAGCGACATGGGCGGTGGACAACCGCGCCGCCATGATCAGAGTACAAGGAAGGGTCGGTGATCCCGGTAGTCACATCGAGAACCGGAGTGGTGAACCGACCGCCAATCCCTACCTGTACATGGCGTCACAGCTGATCGCCGGACTCGACGGCATCGAGACCAAAGCCGATCCCGGACCGCTGCGCGGTGAGCCATACGCAGCCGCGGGCGTCGCTAAGCTGCCGACCTCGCTGCGAGAGGCGGTCGAAGAGCTCGGTGCCGACAAGCTCTATCGCGCCAAGATGGGTGACCGGTTCATCGACTTTATGGTCAAGATGAAGATGAGCGAGGTCAACCGATTCGAAACCTACCTCAAGGAGAACAAGATCGGGAACTCGGACGAGGTTACCGATTGGGAACAGCGAGAGTACTTTCGACTGTTTTGATTTTGGGCTGAAGCGCGCGAACCTTTCGCCGAAAAACGTCTCTTGCGGGACATTTTGGATACGAAAGCTTGTAAGATTAAGGAAAACGAATAGAATCGTCGGTCTAAATGCGTATTAGATGTTCCGTCAGCACCTTAACTATCCAAACGGGGAGTCAAACGACACGGTAATGGCCTCTACAACGGATCCTGCCGAAAACTTGCAGACGAACCTGAACTCACTACCTGAGGCGACCTATTCGTGGCTTCGCGAAAGTATCCAGAGCGGCGCGTTGCCACCGGGTAGCGAGCTTCGTCAAGAGAGAATCGCCAAGAAATTTGGCATCAGCCGCGTTCCGATCCGCGAAGCAATGAGCCGGCTTCAGGCCGAGGGACTGGTCGAGCTACGTCCCCGGCGGGGCTTCGCAGTGAAATCGCTCGACGTCGCCCAGATCGTCGAGATTTTTGAGCTGCGCATGGTGATCGAGGAGCACGCCATGATGACGGCGACGGTAATGCGCAGTGAACGCGACGTCGCGGAGGTCGAGGCAATCCTGAATAAAATGAGCGAGTTGGACAAGAGCAGCTCGACCTACCTGTCGGAGTGGCCGGAACTGAATCGACAGTTTCATGTGCGATTGATAGCCAGTGCGAACCGCGAGCGATTGAGCAAGATAGCCGCGAATCTCAGTGATGCAGTAGAGCCATACGTCCGACTGGAATCGCATCTGACGGGCGAGGTGGAACAGGCCGAGTTGCAGCATCTGGCGATTTTCGAGGCGTTCCGCCAGGGCGACGCCGAGCGCGCCGGTCGCTTGAGCCGCGATCACTGCGCGAGCACGATGTACCGCCTGATCGGGAACATCAAAAACAAGCAGTAATTCGAGTGGCGTCGGTACGCGCTCATTGACTGAGTGCCCGGCGTGGATTCGACGTCTCCATTTTGAATACGATTTCGCCGAATTGAATCGCCAGAATTCGAGGCGATTCTGGGCCTTCGCCTTGAAAAGCCTGCCAAATCTTGAAAATCATCGGTAGCGTCCCGCTGTATAGCGGTTTCCATTGCTGCCAAATTGATCTACAAGTGCCTACAGAACGTTCGCATGGTATGGGCGCTGGATTTCAGATGTGCCCCTGTTTCTGCTATTTCGAGTGAAAGTATGACGCGGGCACAGAACTTGGTTGTATACAAAAAGTTTGCGGTGGCCCTGAGCGAGGTCCGATTTTGCCCGCGAGGTTTCAAAGCAAAACGCCAGCGACGAGAGGAGGCCCAGGGATGGCGTTGACAAGGCTTTCGAGTCTGCGAAAAGAGGCCGACAGAATTACGGACGTGGCTGAGGAATCGTACAGCCTGCCCGCGCGCTACTTTTTCGATCCGGGGATCTATGAGCGCGAAAGGGAGCTGATCTTCTTCAAAAACTGGTGGTTCGCAGGTCACGTCTCCGAATTGCCCGAGCCGGGAAGTTACCTCACCTGCCAGATTTTCGATCAGAGCATCCTGGTGATTCGTGGCATGGACGGCGTCGTCCGCGCTTTCTATAACGTCTGCACTCATCGAGCCTACGAGCTGGTTCAAGGTAGAGGGAACGCGAGGTCGTTCGTCTGCGCTTATCATGCATGGTCCTTCGACACGCAGGGATGCCTCCGATCGGCGAATCACGAAAGCTACGTTAAGGGATTCCGGAAAAGCGATTTCAATTTGTCTGAAGTCAGGGTCTGCGAGCTCGGCAAGTTCATCTATGTGAACCTGGATCCGAACGCAGCGGATCTAAGCGAGCTTGCGAGCGGTTTTGCGCAGGAATGCCGCGAGGTCATTCCCGGTTACGATGACCTGCAATTCATTCGCCGCGACAGGTTTGAGGTCAAGGCGAACTGGAAGGTAGTCATCGACAATTTCCTCGAGTGCTACCACTGTCCAGTGGCGCATCCGCTGTTTATGGGTTCGAAGGATTCTCTGTCGACTCGGACCTTTGAGGGTAAGGAGCAGGAATACTACTCGACCCATATCATGCGGAGTGGGCGGCCTAACAACAAAGCGTATAAGTTTAGTCCGACCGACGCGATCCAGGACGGTTACATCTGGGCGCTATGGCCGAATACTCTCTTCATGACCTGGCCGGCGCCCAGCAATCTGTTCGTCTTTCATGTGATTCCCAACGGGCCGGATTCTACCCTGGAGAATTTTGACCTCTATACCCTGGCGAATCCTCCCGGCGAAACCGAGATGGCGATGTTCGACTATCACGCGCGGATCGTGAATGGCGAAGACGTCGGCGTCTGCGAAGGAGTGCAACGCGGAATTCGATCGCGCGGCTACAACCAGGGGCGCTTGATGATTAACAAGGAAAGATCCTGGTGGAGCGAGCACGCCGTTCACCATTTTGAGCATCAGGTGTGGAAGGCGCTCAATCCTTAGCGTGCCGTCCGAAGATCGCGTGACCGATGGAGTAGGGCTCAGTATGTCCAACAGCTCCGCGGAAGATCAAACGACCTACGGGGTTGAGCGACACTCGATCGATTACGTTTCCAGCGCCGAGCGGCACGGCCACGTGCGCGATCAAGGTCCGTTCTGGTTCACGGTAAATTTCCAGTTCATGAGTGTATCGCTCGGATTCGTTGGGCCGGCGATGGGCCTTTCCCTGGGCTGGACGACATTGGCAGCTGCGCTTGGAATAGTGGTCGGCACGATTTTTATGGCATTTCATGCCACCCAGGGACCTATCATGGGACTCCCGCAAATGGTGCAGAGCCGCGCGCAGTTTGGCTATCGCGGAGTGATTCTGCCGTTGTCCGCGACGCTCGTGAATTTCATTGGTTTCAACGTGGTCTGCGCGCTGCTGATCATGGGAGGGCTTCACGATCTGTTCGGCTGGTATCGTTACGCTGTACTGATTGGACTAGCTATCTCGTCGGCGCTGCTCGCCTTCTACGGCCACGACTGGATGCATCGTGTCGTCAAGCTATTGTTCTGGACTAGCATGCCATTGTTCACGATTTTAAGTGTGGCAATCGCGGCCGGCCTTGTTCCGCATGGTCCAGTACGTCAACTGCACTTCAACGGTGTAGCGTTTGGCGTCGAGTTTGCAACCTGCGCAAGCTACAACCTGCAGTTGGCGGTTTACGTGTCCGACTACTCCAGATATCTCAAACGCGACACGCCTGCCGCACAGATCGTCGGTTACGTCTTCGTAGGAGCGATTTCGTCCGCGATCTGGTTGATCGCGCTGGGTGCCTGGCTCACCACGCGCCTGGGTCTGGCGGATCCGATGATTGCCGTGAACCTGGCCGGTAACGCGCTGTTCGCCCGGTTCGGTACGATCATCGCTATTGATAGTGTCCTGTTGATGTTCGCTATGATCGCGATGACCTCTTACAGCGGGATGCTAACCATGGCTACCTTGCTGGACTCTATTCGGCCAGTCATACCTACACTAACGATTCGCGCAACCTTGATAGGCCTAATAACCCTGGTCTGGGTAGGCGCAACACTTGCCGCTGGCGAGAACGCAATTAATGCTTTGATGTTATTGCTCACGGTCCTGCTCTACCTGCTGGTTCCCTGGACGGCGGTCAACCTGGTCGACTATTTCTTTGTTAGGCATGGACACTATGCGATCAAAGATCTGTTCAGAGCTGATGGAATATACGGCAGCTGGGGATGGCGAGGGCTGCTGGCGTATATTCTTGGTTGGATCGTCATAGTGCCGTTCGCGTCCTTACCTGGAATCTATGTAGGTCCGTTTGCGAAAAAAATGCACGGGATAGACATAGCGTGGCTCGTAAGTCTTGCCACTGCGGGACTGGTTTACTACGTTGCCTCGCTTTCGTTCGCGGCTGAGAGTGAGCAGGCGGCAATTGCGGCAAGCGAACTTGACCTGGAGGGCTCATTGCGGACCTCGTCGCACCCGATAGCGCTGGAGGAGAGCCGCCGGTTAGATCCCCAAGTGCCGCTGAGCGTACCGATTCGATGAAACTTTCGCATCCTAAGCGTGGACTCTTCACAACTGCGACCGCAGTCGCGATTGTCTGCATGCTGGCGGCGGGCTGCGCCTCTTATCATCCACCCCCGAAAGCTTCCTTCACCCAAACTGCGACATTCGACCGACCACCCAAGCCAGATGACTGTTTCATGCCGGTTTTGAATAGTGAACCTTTGACCGACCATCGAAGGATCGCGATGGTCGAAGCTTGGGGAGACGCCGGTCAGGAGGACCAGGTGTTGGCGGCGCTCAAAAGCAGCGGATGTGAGACTGGCGCCGATGCACTGGTGATCGTCGAGGACCAGTCTCAGGCCAATCCCAACATTGCCAAATTCGGCCTGCCTATGTCGAATCAGGATGAGGAAGCTAGAATGGATCTGACTCAAGGACAGAGGTTTAAGAAGGACTCTACACCTAAGATTGGTGAAGCCGGACACCCGGGCTACTATCTGGATTCAGTCGCCATTGTTTACGACAAGGTAAAGGCCGCTTCCGAGCCCGCGGGCCATTGAACGAACGTGATGGTCGCCGTCCATAGTTGCACCGAGCCGAGTTCATCAGCACGAGCAATCGTCAGCCACTCACGAGATTTCGTAAATCACTCAACAGTTCTGAAATTGTTCAGGACTACTCCTCGGAAGGTCAACTAATACAAGGAGTCTGACGCCTACGGATGGAATTTTTAGCGAGCACCCATGGCATGCCTGTTGCATTTGAGCCGTTGAATAGGGGCAGTGACGACCTTGATATATGCGGTGTTAGTCGACGAAATTGCCCAGTTCCCGGAACTGAGAGCGAAGTATGGAAGCGCGAGGAATGAATTTCTCGCGGCGCTCAGAAATCAGCGTCGATTACTGCTCGAAGGCACGCTCGGAGAGCGAGGCTGCTTGATGCTGATAGAGGCTAAATCGATTGAGGACGTGCTGGCGGTTCTGCAAAGCGATCCGTACATCGTCGAACCGATTCCCAGCAAGGTTCTGATCCGATCGTTGGAGATAAACGTCCTCGGCAATACTGGACTCCTGTTTCGAGGTAACACATGGCGGAAGCGCCTGGAGTTATTCAGGTGATGCCGGTCCATCAATCGACCAGGGACGGTTCTCAAATCGAAGGCTAAGATTGCAAGTGTCCGCTCGGGAGGGATTATGTGGCAGGCAGTAGCGAGAAGAGTCGATGTGATTTTGGTCTCCACGATAGTTTTCGCGTTTTTTCTGTCGACCTGGTTAGTTAGAAGCGCGGAGGCATATCAACTAACCGACGACCTGGAAGTTCGCGGCACCTACAAGATGGAGAGTTACTTCCGGCTTCCGGATGGTACTCGGAACGTGTTCAATCCCGCGACCGAGACCTTTAGCCGCGAACATCTCGATCACCTGATGAGTCAGCGCAATGAGTTTCGGCTGGACATCGAGTGGACGCCGAAAACTGAAAAGTGGGGTCCCAATTTTCCGGAGCTCAAAGCAGTTGTCCAATTTCGCCCGTGGTACGATAGCGACTGGCAGTTGTCGAGCGAAGGACAGGGCAGGTATCAGCAGCAACTATGGTCGTATTGGGGGAACAACCTTCAGCACCCCTTTACCGGCGATGCGACCGGAAATGATCCGGTGTTTCGCGAATACTATCTGGATATCACGCCGAAGCACTTCTTCTTCCGGATTGGCAGTCAGATAATAGCGTGGGGTAAGTCTGACGGCGTCTATATGCTGGACATTCTCAATAACTTTAACCTGCGCAATCCCACTATCTTCGAAGAGGAGAACATCAAGATCCCGGTTTGGGCGGCCAATATGAACTGGCAACCGTGGGTCGGCAGTAACCTGCAACTCCTATGGATGCCTCAGTGGTTTCCTACCTATTGGCCGGGGCTGCGGCTGGCTAACGGTGAACCAGTCGAAGGCGGTTATCACGATTGGACCTATGGCGTCGTGGCCGATTTCAACAACTTCTATAACGGACAATTCGGATTCAAGGTGCCGGTAAGCCTGCACACTCCGACTGTGCGTCCCCAGGACTGGATTGGTGGCGCTCGCTGGAGCGACGCCGTCGGTGGTCTCAATTATACCGTCAATTATTTGTATACCTACACGACCGGCTACATTGACTATCCAAACACCGGCAGTTTCGCGACGGCGACCGCGGTTATCCGCGAACCGCATCGGATGCAAGTGATTGGCGGCTCAATCGACTACGATCTTGAAACCGGTCACGAGTCCATCGACGGCACCGTACTCCGAGTTGAAACATCGGAGACCGTCGGCGATCAGTATTATCAGGGGATAGTCGGTAATCCCAAGTATGTGTCTCATTGGGGCGTCTTGATGGGTGTGGATAAGACCGTACTTGGCGATTATCTTCAACGCCCGGTTTTCGCGAGTGTGCAGTACTGGCACGACATGGTTACCAATCAGGACCGATGCAATAACTGTGGCGCAGAGCCCGGCAAGTTCGAGGATCTCGGCTTCCAGGGCAGTGTCGATGGACTGCGCGGGGTTTACAAAAGTCTGATGACCCTGTTCCTCGAGAAAAACTGGGGCGAAGGAGACGTAGTTATAACCGATTTCTTCGCGCTCTATGAACTACAGTACCACGACTGGTGGATCCGCCCGAAAGTTACCTACAAGTTCGACGATAACACTACGTTCGCGCTCGGATTCAACATCTTCGCTGGATCACCGCAAACTCCATACGGCCAGTTCACAAACAACACGAACGCGTTTATTGAGTTGCGCCGACAATTGTTCTAACTGGCGCATCGGGAAATGAGAGCAAGATGATTGCGGCTCGAGGGCTTCGGCCCTCGGGCCGCTTCGATTTTACGTTCTCTCAGGGAAGACGGGCGAACCGCTCCGTCAATAGGTTAAAGAACCCTTCGACGTTAACGTCGTACAGGAAGTTCGCGTTGGGCGGCCGATCGGTCGCATGCCACCAATCGACTACCGTCGTTCCGCGCGTCAACGGGCTCGTTGTCTCGATGCAGACGTTGACCATCTTGCCCTTGAACAGATCGGGCTCGAGCAGATAGGCGACCGCGCAGGGATCCCACAGTGGCGCGCCGATGCCGCCCCATCGCGTGAGATCGAGGCTCGGGGAGAAGTCGAGGAACCCGGCGATCGCAGCGCCAGCCGTGTTGCCGAGGTCGGCGAACCGGGCGAGCCTCGTGCGGCTGGCCAGAACGAGAGCGGTCGCGTCAAGCGGTGCAATTGTAATTGCGATGCCGCTGTTGAGTACAATATCCGCCGCTTCAGGATCGACATAGATGTTGTACTCGGCGGTCGGAGTGATGTTGCCGACCTCGGCGCGGGTTCCACCCATCAAAACGATCTGGCGGATACGACCAGCGATGCGCGGCTCCTTGACCAGCGCCGTCCCGATATTGGTGAGCGGGCCGATACAGCAGAGAGTGATAGTTCCCGATTCGGCCGACATTATCGTCTCGATGATAAAGTCAACGCCGTGTCCGCTTTCGAGCTGCATCCTGGGTTCGGGCAGTTCGTAGCCAGCCAGCCCGGTCTGCCCGTGGACGTGCTCCGAGGTGACGAGCTCGCGCTGCATCGGGCGTTCGCAGCCGGCATAGACTGGCACGTCAGTTCGTCCAGATAGATCGACGATACGTCGGGCGTTCTGCTCGGTATAGTGGAGCGGCACGTTGCCGGCGACGGCGACTATGCCGACGACCTCGAGCTCCGGCGAGGCAAGCGCTAGCAGGATCGCGGCCGCATCGTCTCGCCCGGGGTCGGTGTCGATGATAACTTTCCGCATGTTCAGCGGACTGGCTTCGTGCGCTAGTACCCGGCCAGGGGAGAAAAGATGCGCATGGGAGCGATGACATCCTTGTAATAGGACTCAGGCACCTTGCGCTCGCTGCGTTCGATCAGCTCTGCGAAGTTCCACATGCGCAGAAGCTTCCCATTTCGAAACACCGGCTTAAGCAGGTTCTCCTCGGGCGGAATCGAATCTTTGGGAACAGTTTGATAATCACCATCCGAGTACTTCAAGGCTAGCCGACCGGGCTTCGAATGCTTCATCGAACTCCCGGTAGGAGTCTTGCAGACGTCGATCCATTCGCCACTTATACATACGGCGTTGGTCTTCTGCCCAAAGTTCAACGTATCGCGATTCAAACGCTGCAGCAGGCCCCCGCCCATGCCACAAAAGACGTTATCCGCCGACAGTCCGCGACGTTCCAGCTCGATGTAAAGGCCTCGGAAAGTTTCCAGGGTCAACCCATCACCTTGTACGACCCTGATGTAGGGAGGGAGAACTTTGAAGCCCTTGCTATTCACTTCGCAGCCGAAGCTTTCCATCAACCACTCAGTCGTATCCGCCGGCACTTGTTCCGGGTCGCCGGAGTCAGCCCGCGCGCCGACCAATCCTGGAAAGTTCTGAATCACGTCCTTGAGCTCTTTGCCAAGGATATTGCGGATGCAGTACTCATGGTCATAGGTATCCGTCAAAAGCCCGACGATAGGTACACGACCCTTGTAAGCTTCCAGGATCGCGCGGAACATTACGCCTTCCTGACCGCGGGTCCATGCTGACACTGCCGAATGCTCCATGTTCACTACGGAGAACCCCGGGGCGACCGCGTTGTAGTACTTCTTGGCGGCCAGCGGTCCCGCCGCCGTATCTGTCTGATCGAAGTTGACCAGATGCGCCATTCCGCCCAACGATCCCGACTCCAGCGAACTCACTCCGCGAAAGCCGAAGTCGTGCAAGTACTTCCTCGCCATCTCCGGGTGATCGGACGTTCGCCGGAGCGCTTCTTCAATGATCTTCCTGCACATCCAGCTAATCGTTCCCACCGTCGTCGGATACCAAACGCCGCGCAGCAGAGCGGCCTCGAAGAAGTTGGTGATCCAGAAGTACTTAGGATCCGTGTTGACGATCTGAACCAGGACATTACTCGTCGGAACTACGGTGCCTTCCGCTACCGCCTCGATTTCCACCGGTAGGAAGCCGTCATGATCGTTCAGCAGATCGATCCAACCCTTTCGGTTGAACGGCACTCCTTGCTCTCGCGACAAGAACTCTGCGTCGTCGATATTGTCGACCGTGATCGGAGTGGTCAGGTATTCACGAAGGAACGCCTGTAGCCCCACGAACATCGTCGACCGAAATGACCCGCCGCGCGATTCGATGTAACTGGAGAGATATTCCGTGCCCGGCGGATACATCGAATGCTGCGCCTGCTTGAAGCTATCGGTGTTACTGATGAGATTGGTAATGTCGGCGCGGTTAGCCATAGCTGGGGGTTACCAATGCGACGCTGAATACAATCGTTGGTCGGCGATTATGATCACTTGCGCTTTTGTAGATACGGCGGGAGGGTTCTTCGATCCATGACCGGTGGTTGAGGCAGAAGTCGCCGGTCCCAGCCGGTGATCCGATCGTGTTTGAGCTGATACCACACCCGCGCTTCAACCATTCCCCTGCTCAAGTAGTGTTCCAGGTGCGGGTGTCCGATGTAGAAGTACTTCTCGAGCGCGAGGTCGAGAAGCTCCTCCTTGAGGTCAGCTTGATCGACCTTGGCGGCCTTCCCTGCTAGCTGAACGCCGCGGAAGTTCGACAGATCCTCGCCGTCGTCGATGACTGCGGACACACGTCCGCCTGAATCGAGCGCCGGTAAGTGTCGCCACGCAGGGGTCGTCGACCGGCCGGGATCGCCTACAGTAGGATCGATCGGAAAGTATAGCGCTTCGCCTCGTACGACGAACCACACCGGGCTGATCTCGATCGCTTCGTCCGCGCCTACCGTTGCCAGACGCATCGTGGGAGCCTTCTCGAGAAAACCCCACAGGGCCCCGCCCGTCATGGGCGCAATGTCATATTGGGTGACAGGCATGCTATCGCTCCTGATTGGATTTCTTTAGACCTTGGCGATCGTCGAGCAGCATCTGGTGGTAAGCAGGGCCCTGCGCGTCACCGGTATCGCTCCACCCGGTGAACAACACGGGCGCTGTGGTCCAGAAATTGATCGATTCGACGCCCGTCGCTTTCATCGTGTACTTGTAACCGGCCGGGCCCCAGAAGTGGTCGCCTTCATCGACGATGTACTCGGCCTGGTTTCCCTCAGCATCGGTCACCACGATTTTCAGTTGGCCCTTCATGCAGTAGAAGGCCTCGTCCCAGCTGACTCCCTCCCAGGTGAGATCGTCCATGTCCGCGTCATGGAAGCACAGACCCTGGCTGTAGAAGCGGGATTCGTCGCGCTCACGCGAGATGAAGATTCCGCTCTCACATCCCTTGACGAATCGCAGCCGCGGCATCGCCGCGATCTCTTCGTGTCGCATAAGACGCGGGATGCGATATTCATGTCGTTGTACCGATTCTCGAATCGCTGCGCCCTTCGATTTGGCCCCATTATTGGAACTACTCATCGATAATCTCCTTTCGCAGAGCGTGGTCCTTCAGCGGCGGATTGAATACGATTTGCCCTTTAGTGTCAACCGCGCTAGAAAGGTTTCTAGCCGACCGAAGAGAATACCTTCCAGCCCGTTCCATTTGACGTTTCGAATCTGGAGAATGCCAAGACTAATTCGCCTGTCACCCCTGCCTGTACCAAAAGTGCACGGACGCATGGAGCAAAACGATCGTCGGCCCGAAGAGCCGGGGAGCCTTGACGTAAATCGGTAGAAACGTTAATGGCTATTTGGTAATTGAACCTCAAGATTGCCTGGCTTCAGTCGATCTTTTAGAAACGTTTCTGAGGTGAGAAAGGCGTATGGGCCTACACAACATCATTCTCAACGTCGACAACTACAAGCATTGCCACTATCCGCTCTACCCACCGGGTACCGAATACGTGTCGAGCTATATCGAATCGCGCGGTGGAGAGTTCGAGTGCACGATGTTCGTGGGGCTGCAGGCCTTTCTCCGAGAGTACCTGATGCATCCGATCACGCTCGAGGACATCGATGAGGCCGAGTTCATCACGCGCGAGCAGGGGATGCATTTCAACCGAAACAACTGGCTGGGCATCCTGAACGACCACGACGGATTCCTTCCAGTAGAGATAGAAGCGGTCCCGGAAGGGACGGTTCTGCCGTCGCGCAACGTGCTGGTTCAGTTGATCAATACCGACCCGAAGTACTTTTGGGCGACCAGCTTTTTCGAGACGTGTCTGCTGCGCGCCGTCTGGTATCCGACCACTATCGGCACGATTAGCTGGCTCAGCAAGCAGATCATCCGTGAGGCGCTCGAACGCACCTCCGACAACCCGCAGGTGTTGCGGCACATGCTCCACGACTACGGCGCCCGAGGCGTCTCGTCTCAGCAGTCGGCCGCGCTCGGCGGTCTCGCGCACCTCGTGAACTTCAGCCAGAGCGACACCGTCCCGGGGATACTCGCGGCCAAGCGATGGTACAATGCCGGGAAGGTTTCGAATTCAGGCCCGAATTCCGAGCACGCCGGCTTCTGCGCCTGGGGCCGAGAGCACGAGGCCGACGCCATGCTCAACATGCTGAAGACGCACGCTCCTCACGGCTGCGCGCTGCTCCTCACGGACACCTACGACCACGAGAACGCTGTCAAGAACATCGTCGGCAAGGAGCTGAGGGAGGAGATCAAAAACTTCCCGGGCCTGGTCGGCATTCGCCCCGACTCGGGCGACATCGTACAGGTCACCTCCGACACCACCGAATGGCTGATGGACGCCTTCGGCTACAGCGTCAACAGCAAAGGGTTCAAGGTTCTGCCGCCGTTCGTTCGGGTCGTTCAGGGTGACGGTGTGACGTTCTATACCCTGCCCAAAGTATTTGTAGAGATGCAGCGGCGCGGCCTCTCGTGTGAGAACGCTGTGTTCGGCATGGGCGGCGGCCTGCTCCAACATCATAACCGCGACACCATGAACTTTGGCCAAAAGGCGAGCGCCGTCTGCGTCAATGGCGAGTGGCGTGAGATTTACAAGTCGCCGACGGGCTCCGCGATGAAGACTTCGAAGAAGGGACGGCTGGCACTCCGCGCCGTGAACGGAACGTTCGAGACCGTGCCTCGCGACTCGATTCGGCCTGAAGAGAACCAGCTCGTGCCCGTCTTCCGCAACGGCAAGCTGTTGAAGAAGTGGGACTTCACCGAGCTGATCGAGCGGAGCGAACGGAAGTACCCCGAATGGTACTATGCCGATTTGATCGCAGAGCTGAGGGCTTCCGATCAACGCCCACTGGCCAGCGTCGGTCGCTAGCGCGTCGAATTGTCCAGCTTCCGAGTAGTCGATGAGTAAATTGCACATTTTCGACATGGACGGCACCCTCTTGAAGGGTTCCGCGTGCCTGGAGCTGTCACGCCACTTGGGTGAAGTCGTTTCCAAGGCCGTCGATTCGATTGAAGAGCGCTGGAGCCGGGGCGAGCTCAGCCATCTCGGATTCTGGGAGGAATGCCTGCCGCTTTGGGAAGGCCTTGACGACGCCCTGATCGACAAGACGTTCGCGGCAACGTCGTGGATGAACGGCATCGAGGCCGTATGGGCGGACATTGCCCGGCGAGGTGAGTATAGCGCCGTGGTCACCCAATCGCCGCAGTTTTTCGCCGATCGACTCCTGGCTTGGGGCGTCGGAACCGCCTTGGGGGCCGGAGTCTACGGTGGAGTGCCGCCCGATCCGCAGCTGGTGATCACTCCCGACAGCAAGGTGCCGATAGCGATCGAACTTATGAAGCGCCACGGGGTCACGAGCGACGAGTGCGTGGCCTACGGCGATTCGTCGTCTGACATCCCTCTATTCAAGTTGCTGACGCGCACCGTGGCGGTGAACGGAGTGCCTGCTCTACGGAAGATTGCTGCGGCTTCCTACGATGGCAACGATCTATGGGGTGCGTACGCTCTCGGGCGGTTGTTGCTGGACCAGGACACGCGGGCGATTAAGCGGTGACGATCAAGGATTTTCCCGCCTGCGAGCGTGCTTGTTGCTGAATAATTCGTTGACAGTATGCAGTTCGCACACTATAAAGTAGAAACGTATCTAGTTTCCCGTGGAAAGGAAGCGTCTCTATGACCAAAGAGGCTCCGAGTCTCACCTATGACCCGATGACGCCCAATGCGAGGCGTTACCCCAGGGTCATAACCCCGCAAGAAATCGACTCGATGCCTCGCCTTCAGTTCAATCGGGGAATTAACACTGCGGTATTCCTTTCCCGGGAGCGGGACGACGCTCGCTACTTTCGTCAGGGCTATTGCTACCTGGAGCACGACCACGAGCCCTATAACTGGAAGCAGATGGACTTCGACGAGACCCACTACTGCCTCGAAGGGAAGATTCATTTGACCGTGCGGGACGCGTCGGGCCGCAAAGTGGTCCTTGAGGCGAAGCAGGGGGAACATATATATCTGCCGGCCGGTTACGACTACACCCTTGAAGCAAGTGGAGTTAAGACCGTTTTTTTCTGGTCGAGCGGCCCTTCGCCCCGTGCCGGCCTGGTTGAGGCCCCCGAGTATAGCCGCGAGCTCAAAAACCTGAGAAAGGGACATCCATGAGTACGCAAAAGGCCGCCAGCGGAATCACCGCGACTCCCAAGACGACGGTGCCCCTCCACGGCGACAAGCGATGGGCCTACCTTACCCGCCAGAAGACGATCCGCCTCGCCACTACCGAGGAGGATGGCTCGATCTATCTATCGCCGCTCTGGTTCATCGTCGATAACAAGAAGATCTATCTTCCAATCGATGCCGCGGGACGTCACGGGCGCAATGGCGCAGCGGGACGGCCTTTAGCCGCGCTAGTCGATGACGGCGACGAGTTCTCCACCGTAACCGGGGTGCGGATTGTAGGGCGGATGATGCGGATTGAAGATACTGCGCTAAGTGATCGGCTCAACTCCATGCTTTTCGACAAGTACTTCTACGTCGGCCATCCCCACGCAGAGGTGTATTTCGAAATGGGCCATGCTGCCGGTCGAAAGTTCTATGAGCTCGTCCCGGATAAGATCGTTGGGTGGGACGCGCGCGAAATCGCAGCTTCGCCCGGTCCCGAGTCACGCGTGCTGCCTGACTTTGTCCGGGACCGCTTGCTGCCTTGATTCCACTCAGGCCGCTCTTTCATCCGGGGGTAACTAAGTGAGCGAGACCAAAACACCTCTGAGCGTCCTTGTTGTCGGTGAGTCGTGGATCAAACACACGGTGCACCAGAAGGGTTTCGATCAGTTTCACACCACCGAGTACGAGGAGGGTGCGGGAGTCTTCCTTGGCGCTCTTGCCGACTCCGGTTTCAAAGTTACCTACATCCGCGCGCACGAAGTATCGAGCCGGTTTCCCAAGACCAAGGACAGCATCAACCAGTTTGACATCGTGGTGCTGAGCGACGTCGGATCCAACTCCTTCCTGCTATGCGACGAGACCTTCCTCCGATCCGAGCGTACCGCCAATCGACTACGCGTACTGGCCGACTACGTTGAGGGTGGAGGCGGGCTGGTCATGGTCGGAGGCTACATGTCATTCAGCGGAATCGACGGGAGAGCCCGCTTCGGAATGAGTCCGCTCGCGACTGTTCTTCCGGTCAACATGCTGGACCATGACGATCGGATCGAAGTCCCCGAGGGTGTAACACCCAGGGTCGAGGTCCCTAATCATCCTGTCCTTGGCGGGACGCCCAAAGAATGGCCTCATCTTCTCGGATACAACCGAGTCCTCGCCAAGCCCGATAGCACCGTCGTCGCCAATTGCGACGGTGACCCACTGCTGGTAGTAGGTTCCGCCGGCAAAGGTCGCGCGGTGGCGTTCACCTCTGACCTCGCTCCGCACTGGGCTCCTCCGGAGTTTCTTTCGTGGCCGCATTACCGGCAACTTTGGTCTTCGATCATTACCTGGGCAGGCAAAGGTCTGTGAGCCGCTCCCGCCCAACGATGAAGGAAGTGGCGGAGCACGCCAACGTCTCCCTCAGCACGGTGAGCTACGTGGTGAACAATAGCGGTCCGGTCGCCGCCGACCGGCGGGCGCGCGTGCTCGCTGCGGTGCGCGAGCTACGCTACACCCCAAACGAGGCTGCGCAACGTCTCAAGCGACGTTCGGCTTTGGCTATCGGGCTGTTCGTCCCTGACTTGGTCAATCAGTTCTTTGCGCTCCTGGTCCAGGGAGTCGAGCGGGCCGCGTCGGAGCGGGACGTCCTCGTGGTACTGTCCGCCCCCGAAGGGAACGACGAGGCCGAGTCGCGGAACGCCAGACTGCTACGCAGCCAACGCGTCGACGGAGTCATCTATCTGTCGGGCACCGCAGCCTCGACCAGCAGTCTGCTCGAGCTCACTTCGCTCGGACCGGTAGTGTTGGTCGACGAACGCCGCCCTGGACTCGATTTACCGGCGGTCCTCTCGGATGGTCGCCGAGGTGCTCGCGAGATAGCAAAATATGTCCTCGAACAGGGTCACGAGAGGGTCGCGGTAATAGCAGGACCCGCGTGGTCGTGGACGGCGGAGCAGCGATTGGCCGGTTATCGGGAGGCCTTTGCGGCCCTGGGGCATGATCCCGACCATCTGGCGGTTTTCGTTGGCGACTACCTTCAGGCGTCGGGCCGCGAGCTGGCCGCGCAAATGCTCGTTGGTTCCTCTTCCGAGCGGCCGACGGCACTACTATGTTCCAATGACTTGATGGCTATAGGCGCTATCGAACACTGCAAGGCGGTGGGGCTGCGGGTACCGGAGGACGTGAGCATCGTGGGCTTCGACGACATTCCAGTAGCAGCGCTGCTGAGTCCTCGGCTAACCACGGTCAGCCAACCTGCGTTCGAAATGGGATACAGGGCTACGACCCTTCTGCTTGATCTCATTAAGGGAGACGCAAAACAGGCTAGCGACGAGTTTCTGCCGGTCGCCGTCCAGATACGCGAATCTGTCGTGCGACCCACTCGGTAAGAAGAAGCCAGAGCATTCCATGACTACCGACTCTGTCGCCACTCCACCGGCAACCAGCAAGATCGTAGTTGTGGTAGGCGCGATCAACGCCGACCTGGTCGTCACCGCGGATCGCCTGCCTCGCCCCGGCGAGACCGTCGTCGGGCCGCGCCTGCATCGTTACGGCGGAGGCAAGGGCGCCAACGCTGCCGTAGCTGCAGCTCGGGCTGGCGCCGCAGTACGCCTCCTCGGAGCGGTGGGCGCGGACGATACCGGCAGGAGCGCCGTCGATGAGCTGCGGGCCCACGGGATCGACGTAAGCGGGGTCGCGATCCTGCCAGATGAGGCCACCGGAGTCGCGTTGATCGTGGTTGATCGTTGGGGCGAAAACCAAATCGCAGTCGGTGCCGGTGCTAACTCCGCGATTACCGCCCAACAGGTGACTAAGTCTCTGTCGGAAATCCTTGGTAAGACCGGTTGTGTGCTGGTGAGTACCGAGATTCCGGAAGAGTCGATCGTGGCCGCGGTCGAGGCCGCTACGTCTTCGGGCGTTCCGTGTATCTTGAATCCAGCACCTGTGGTGCCCGCAGTCCTAAGACTCCTGCGTAGCGGACCGCTGCTTACTCCGAATGCGACGGAGCTCAATGCACTGGTCACCGCGATGGATCAGACGCTTCCCGGCCCACACACCATCCAGAATGACTTACCCGACGATCTGCAGGCGGTTACGGAACGTGCTCTGAGGCTCACCCGCGTGAGCCGAGCATCCGTTGTCGTTACGATGGGTGGACAAGGTGCTCTGATCGTCAGTCCCGACGGCCATGCGGAGCATTTACCAGCGCCGCCCGCTGCGGTGCGGGACACCACCGGAGCGGGTGATACTTTCAACGGCGTGTTGGCTGCCCGCCTCGCCGCCGGCGACTCTCTCGGGGTCGCGGCAAGGACCGCAATCGTCGCCGCCTCAATCTCGGTCGCCCATGTCGGCGCGCGCGCAGGAATGCCGAGCGCAGCGCTCATCGCCGCCGGCCTTCGCTCATCGTGAAGTAAACCCGCGCGCAGGAAACTTCAGTGGCTACTGCTCTGAACGCATTTTGCGCCCACGCAGACATCGCCAGAGATGGCCGCCGTCGAGGGAGTCGCCGCCGGACTAACTTCGCTCTGAAAGATGTGTTCGACGTCGAAGGCATAACTGCTTGTGCGGGCAACCCTGACTGGCTTGGGACTCATCGTGCCGCGACCCGAGCTGCTCCGGCGGTGGATGAAATTACTCAACGCAGGTGCATCGCTCCGCGGTCTCACTATCACCGATGAGTTGACGCTTGGCCTGAGCGGAGAAAATTTTCACTACGGAACACCGACCAATCCCGCTGCTCCCGACCGCGTTCCCGGTGGATCGTCGTCCGGCTCGGCTGCCGCCGTATCAGCAGGTCTGGTTGATTTCGCCCTCGGCACCGATACGGGAGGTTCGGTACGTGTGCCGGCCAGCTACTGCGGAATATTCGGATTTCGGCCGACCCACCGGCGAGTCTCCAACGCAGGAGTGGTGCCGCTGGCCCCGAGCTTTGACACAGTTGGATGGTTTGCGCGGGATTCGAAAGTGCTGCGGCTGGTCGGCGAGATTTTGCTCGAGAATCTCACTGAGGCCAAGGCAATAAGAAAAGTTCTGATAGTTGAGAATCTGTTTCGAGATATGGATGCTGCCGCGGCGCATGAACTCCGCGTTTACCTCAAGGATGTGTTTTACGATCTCTCAATCGAGTGCGCCGACCTTTCAAATTTCCCTGATGATTCGGTGGACCTTGCTGGTCTCTACCGAACGATCTCAGGATACGAGGAATGGGTGGTCCATGGTCAATGGATCACTCACCATAAGCCAGCCTTCGGACCCCCGGTCGCCGAGCGCTTTGGCAACGCTGCGAAAGTTACGCTCGCCCAGCGAGATGAAGCTGAAAAGATCCGAAGCAGTTTGACCAAAACGGTTTACGAAATGCTGAGGGACGGGACGATACTCTGTGCGCCAACTACGCCGGATGTCGCTCCGATCAAGGGTCGCGCGGACATTCCCGAGGTTCGTCTCCCCTTGCTGCGACTAACTGCTCTCGCAGGTCTGTCAGGTCTTCCGGTGGTCAGCGTACCTCTGTGGAAATGCGACAACATCCCATTGGGAGTCTCGTTCATAGCGGGACGCAATCGCGATGAAGATCTTCTCGCGCTTGCAGCCAAAGTTTCGGGTGGACTAACGACGAGATTTTGAATACAGTTTTCAAATCATAAACAACTTCGACTTAGATGCTGCTGGGGAACAAAAAGTCCGATAATATTCAGGAAATCTGCCGGTGATATTTTCCTCCGGACCCGACTTCCATTGCTGCCAAATTGAGCTACAGATGCCTACAGAATGTCGATCTACTTCTACTGCTCTCCAACAGAAAGGCTTAGTATTGGGTGTCTATTTGATGCGGTTTCGCGGCATAGAACTTGATTGTATACGGAAATTCTTCGATGGAACGCACTGAATTCGAATTCGAGTCGATGCGCTTCTCTGCGCTCACGGGAGGTTCCGGCTTTCCGCTGCTGATGCTGCACGGCTCCGGGCCCGGCGTCTCGACCTGGGGCAATTTCCGACTCGTGCTTGAGGGCCTGGAGCGCTCCCATCGAATTCTTGCGATCGACCTAATCGGATTCGGCGAATCGTCCCGGAAGCCCGCGAAGCCTTACTTCGATCTCGATCTGTGGCTGCGACAAGCGCGATTCGCCCTGAATTTATTGGGCGACGGCCCGGTCGGCATCATCGGGCACTCGGTTTCTGCGGTGCTGGCGCTCAGATTGGCCGGCTCTAGTCCGCGCGTGACGGCTGTGATGACGACCGGGGCGATGGGCGGCAAGTTCGCCGCGAATCACGATCTGGAACTGACCTGGAGTGTACCGCGGACTCGCGACGATCTGAGACAAGCGATGCAATCGCTAATCTACGATCGGTCTTTGATTACTGACGAACTCCTCGACAACCGGATGAAGCTGCTAGGTTCCAACGGTTATGCCGGCTACTTCGGCGAAATGTTCGCGGGCAACAAGCAACAGTTCATAGATGCCTGCGTTCTGGACCCGAGCGAACTCCGTCGGCTCAATTGCGAGGTGACCCTCGTGCACGGCCGTGACGACAAGCCGATACCGGCGATGGAGAACAGCGTCAGCATCGGCGCCATGATTCCCAAGGCGGACGTGGTATTGCTCGGAAAGTGCGGTCACAGCCCGGCACTGGAACATCCGGGCAAATTTCTGGACATGGCCAAAATGGCATTCGGCTGAGAACGGTTGGAGTTTGTCGAGATCTTCAGCGAGGCAAATTGTGAAACAGTTTATAAAATGCGGCAAGGTGTTCACCGGCAACGCAATGATGGCCAGCGGGCCTGGTGACCAGTATCTGGTCCTTGAAGGTGGTTCGATTACTCATCTCGGATCGCTCTCGCCGGGCCTTCAGCCGGGGCCAGGTGATGCCGTCACTGACTACTCGCGCTATTTCATCGCACCCGGCTTAATCGACATCCACGTTCATCTCTCGTACGGCAACGCGAAGACTGAAGAAGACATCGACCTTTATGCGTCGGTCGAGTTTAGGGCGCTGCGAGGAATGGAAGCGGCGCAGAAAGTCCTGATGGCGGGTTATACGTCTATCGCGGATCCCGCCACCACCAGCCTGGTCACTCCCGCGATTCGCGACGCGGTCGAAGCCGGCCTATTCGTGGGCCCGAGAATAACTTCGTCGGGGCGCCAGATCACTGGGCGGCAAGGCTTGTCGGATTGGTATCCACGGTGGGTCGGAGTGCCGAGCACATCCATCGGCGTCCTGGTGCGCAACGCGGCCGAAGGTATCGAGGAAATTCGATGCCAGATCAAGGACGGCGTCGATTTCATCAAGATCGCGATGGACGGCGATGCCATGAATCCCGCCACCGGCCTCAGCTCCGGATTCACGCAGGAGGAGACCACCGCCATGATAACCGAGGCACATCGCCTCGGGCGCAAGGTCATCACTCACGCGCGCGGCGCGGAAGCGATCCGTTACGCCGCCAAGGCCGGCGCCGACATCATCTTCCACGCATCATGGATGGATGACGAAGGACTCGAGTGGGTAATCAAGAACGGCTGCCATTTGTGTCCCACCCTAAGTCTGATTGTGAATGATATCGACTTCACTCGCGCGACTGATGGCTGCTATCCGGACTTCCCCGACGCGCACAAACGCGAGTTGGAGTCGGCGTGCAAGGTTCTTCCCAAGGCCAAGGCCGCCGGCGTTCCGTTCATGGTCGGCAGCGATGCGGGATTTGCCGTGACGCCGTACGGCGAGTGGCACGCCCGCGAGCTGGAACATCTCGTCAGATATCTCGGCTTCTCGCCCGAAGAAGCCTTGCGCTGCACTACCAAAGTGAACGCCGAAGCGGGCCTCCTGCGCGATGGCGCGAAAACTGGAACTTTGCAGGCGGGCCGCCATGCCGACTTCATCGTGGTCGACGGCGATCCTCTCCAGGACATCGAGATTCTGCAGGACAAGTCGCGATTGAAGGCGATCTACCTGGGCGGCGAGAAAGTAGAGCTGGCGCTGAATCCAAACGCGAAGCGCCTGCGCTCGGAATTCTCGTATCAAATGTGGAGCGAAGTTTACACCCAACAAAAAGTCAACGAGTTGATGCCGCGCAAGCGGCGGTTGGCAGTATGAGGTCGGTGTGGAGAATCAACCGGAACGCACTGTGAAGTTCAGCAACCCCCAAACTTTGGCTAGTCCGCTTGGTCTGTATAGCCACGTGAGCAGAGTCAAGTGCTCGGAACTTGTGTTCATCGCGGGACAGGTCGCGGTGGACAAGCACGGCGCACTGGTAGGCAGCGACGATCTCGTCAAGCAGGCGCGACAGGTCTTTGCGAATCTGTCCGAAGCTCTCAAGTCCGAGTCTCTAACTTTCGGCCATGTGGTCAAGTTCAACACCTACCTGGTGGGCGCTGCCAACATTCCGAAGTTTATGAACGCCCGCCGCGAACTATTCGAGGAACTGTATCCAAACGGAAAGTGCCCGCCTAATACGCTCGTGGTTGTAGAGCGGTTGGTCGAAAAGGAATTTCTCATCGAAATCGAAGCCGTCGCCGCGAGTTGAGAAGGCGACCCACTAAGTCTGGCCTCGGCGGCGTTCGAGAATCATTGGAGGATAGCCTGTGAGTGCATCACCAGCGGCAGCGGTCAATTCAGACGTCCGACCCATGACCGGCAAACAGTATCTGGAAAGTCTGAAAGATGATCGCGAGGTATACATTTACGGCGAGCGCGTCAAAGACGTCACCACGCATCCTGCGTTCCGCAACACCGCGCGCATGGTGGCCAGGATGTACGACGCGCTGCATGACCCGTCGACTAAGGATGTGATCACCTGTCCTACTGATACCGGCAATGGCGGCTTCACCCACCGTTTCTTTCGGGTTCCACGAACGGTTGAGGAAGTCATCGGCGATCGAGACGCTATCGCGCAATGGGCGAAGATTTCATACGGATGGATGGGCCGATCGCCGGACTACAAGGCCAGCTTCACCGGCACCCTGGGCGCGAACTCAGAATTCTACAAGCCTTACCAGCAGAACTCCGAGAAGTGGTATAAGCGCACCCAGGAACAGGTTCTCTTCCTGAACCATGCGATCGTCAACCCTCCGGTCGATAAGGGCTCGCCGCCCGAAACGGTGCGCGATGTTTACGTACGCGCGGAAAAAGAAACGGACAAGGGCGTGATAGTCAGCGGCGCCAAAGTCGTCGCCACCAATTCTGCCCTGACCCACGCCAACTTTATCGGGTTCTATGGACCAACTCCGCTGAACTCGCCGGACATGGCGATCTTCGCGATGATCCCGATGGGCAGTCCGGGTATGAAGTTAATCTGCCGCACTTCGTACGAACTCACCTCGACTGTCGTCGGTTCGCCATTCGACTATCCGTTGTCAAGCAGGATGGACGAGAACGACGCGATCTTGATTTTCGATAAGGTACTGATCCCCTGGGAAGACCTATTCGTCTACCGCAACGTCGAAGCCGCGAACAATTTCTACGCCGGCTCCGGGTTTTCTCATCGCTTCATGCTGCACGGCTGCACGCGTTTCGCAGTCAAGCTCGATTTTTTGACCGGACTGCTTCTGCACGGCGTCGAGATGACCGGCTCGAAAGACAAGCACATACAAGTACTGATCGGAGAAATGCTCGCGTGGCGGCATCTGTTTTGGTCCTTGACCGAGGCGATGGTGCGAAAGCCGGAACCATGGGTCAACGGAACGATGCTGCCAAATCTGGAAGCAGGCTCCGCCTATCGCGTTATGGCGCCGACCGCCTATCCGCGCATCAGGGAAATTCTGCAGCAAGCGATGGGTAGCGGGCTCATCTATTTGAATTCGAGCTCGGCGGATTTCTTCAATCCGGAAATGCGGCCTTTGATTGACAAGTATATTCGGGGTTCCAACGGAAATACCGCGGAACAACGAGTTAAGCTGCTGAAGTTGATGTGGGATTCAGTCGGTACCGAATTCGGCGCCCGTCACGAGCTGTATGAGCGCAACTACGCCGGGAGCTACGAGGCGGTCAGGGTTGAAAACATCCCGATGTCCACCGCGTCGGGACGTATCGACGAAATGAAAGCATTCGTCAGCAAGTGCCTGTCTGAATACGATCTCAACGGATGGACCTCGACCGATTTAATCAATCCGGATCGGCCGGCGGTGAAGCGGAGTTGGAACTAGGCTGGTGAAGGTGTAAGCGATGCGCTTTGCTACCTTCAGCCGTGGCGGTGATCCTGAAGTCGGCGCGGTCTGGCCCTCAGAAGGAATTATTCGGCCACTTCGCGACGGACCGCTAGCCTTCCGCGGCGACATGTCGAACCTCGCCGAGAGTTATGCCGAACTATCGGTCGATCTTATCTCGCGCGGAACCGCACTCAAGCTGTCCGAAGTGTGGCTGCTGGCTCCTATCTTAACGCCGCGTCGCAACGTCTTCTGCGTCGGCAAGAACTACATGGAGCACGCAAAGGAGTTCAATCAGAGCGGCTTCGACGCTAGTGCCACAGAAATACCCGAAGTGCCGATCATCTTCACGAAATCCCCGGGCAGCGTAATCGGACCTCTCGCAGACATTTCGAGTCATTCCGAGCTGACGCAGGGTCTCGACTACGAAGCCGAACTGGGAGTGGTGATTGGGCGCGGCGGCCGTGCTATCAGCCGTAAAGCCGCCCTCAGTCACGTCTGGGGCTATACCATCATCAACGACGTAACCGCGCGCGATCTTCAGCGACGCCATCAGCAATGGTTTATCGGCAAGTCCCTCGACACCTTTTGTCCGATGGGGCCGTGGATTGTCACCGCGGATGAAATCGATCCTCAGCGACTCGACATCGCCTGCAAGGTGAACGAAGAACTGCGCCAGCATGCCAGCACCCGCGATATGATTTTCGACGTGGCGACGTTGATCGAAGTGATTTCAAAAGGGATCACCCTCCAATCTGCCGACATTATCGCCACCGGAACTCCGGCCGGCGTTGGCGCCGGATTCAAACCGCCTCGCTTTCTCAAGCCTGCCGATGTGGTCTCAATAACCATCGAAAAAATCGGGACACTTACAAATCGCGTCGCATGATTCACTCCGCGAACGGAGTATTGATTCCACCAAGTCGAGGCTGTCTTCCTTTCTCCATTGCCTTGGTCGATGTAAGTCGGGCGATACACCAAACCTGTGCCGCGTATTTCTTCATTGCGCGACTCCAGCCCTAGCGTCAGGATAGTCGACAGCGCTCAGCCCTCTAAATCCTCCGTGGGCAACCACATGCGGGTTCAAGTCCCGCCCTCGGCACCATGAACACGAAATCAAGAAGCAAGATCGTGATGCGACAAACCTGTGCCGACCGCCTGTAAGCGCGTGTCATCCCCGGAACAAATCCAGGAATCGTTGGCCATCGCGCTCGCGATGATCGCAGGCTTCCTGGATGCCTATGGCATGATCACTTACCGTACCTACTTGTCGTTCATGAGTGGGAATACAACGCAAGCCGGCTATCAAATCGGTCAAGGTAAGTTCGGGCCGGCGTTGTATTCGGTGCTGCTGGCGATCGCGTTCTTCGTGGGCGGTTCCTTCGCGGGAGCTTTGCTCGAACACTCCTCGGTAAAGCGGATTCGGCGGCTGGTTTTCGCGATGATCGCGAGCGTGCTGGCCTTGATCATCGGCTTCGCGCAAATCGGCTTTTCATTCAGCTGGGTAAGCATCGCGCCGATCAGTTTCGCGATGGGCGCGATGAATACGGCGCTGTCACAGGTCGGCGACAAATCGGTGAGTCTGACCTTTGTGACCGGGACCTTGAGCAGGATTGGAATTCAACTCGCGCTGGCGGTCAAGCGCACGCCCCTCACCGACAGCCGGGGACCGCGGGATTCACACACGCGCCGCGCGGTCCAACTGGCGGCTATCTGGGCCGGCTTCCTGATCGGTGCATTGTTGTCGGGGGCAGCGACGCCGCGTTTCGGCGTGTGGGCCTTGTTGTTCCCGATGCTCGCGCTGTCGGCGCTGGCGGCGTTCGATAGCTTTCGCAATTTTGATTAAAGGTCCCCTGAGTCGCTGACGGCTGATTCATGGCAAGCCTTCCGCGGATGCGCGCGGAGAAATCCTGGGCATCGTCTGCGGCTTTTGCTTTTTCGGTGATGTTGCTGCGTGCTCGAAGATCTGCCAACGGCAAACTCGTGTCGATCTGGCTGCGTTCGTAGAGGAGTTCATCGAGATGGCCGTTGGCGAGCATCCGCCAGTCAAGTCGGCCGCCGGCTCCGACGTTTTGCACATGACCTCTGATCGTCGTCGTGCAGTTCTGCGTCAGTGCGTTGTACCATTCTGGATGGTCGGCGAGTTGATTCACCTCGTTCAGGTAATCGACCAACAATGCTCGCGCCTGCGCGGGAGTGGCGCGGATGCGATACAGATAGACCTGCTCGCCGCGGTAGTTGGTTCGCAGCCCGACGAGGTCGCGCTCATCGGCGACGACATAGTAGAGCTCGTACTGGCGGAAAAAACCACGTATCGCCGAGTATGATTCGCCTATCTGCCTGCGCGTCTCGATCGAGATGGCCAGATGCTGGCCGTTGCCGAAATCCCAGCTCATGATCGTGTGCGCGATTTCTGTCGGTCCCCAGAACGATAGAAACAGATCAACCCCTTTTATCCGATCGAGATCGTAGGTCCGGGTCTCCCAGCGCTGGTCGTACTCGGATTCTGTTCGATATTTGAAATTTCGGACGTTCTCGATCGTCACCCGGCTGCCGGCGAACGTTGCGCGCGCTGGGCGGGCCACGTCAGGAGTCCAGTCGCGCGCATTGCTCGCCGGAAGCGCTGTCCACCACAACGCGACGACGATCACCGGAAACAGCGCAACCAAGAGACCTCGCAGCAGCGGGCGAAAGATAGCGGCCAAAGTGACGCAGACGAAGACCAGTCCGGCGGCCATCGGCGCGGCAATCACGCGCGAATGCGGGCCGTCAAACCAGATTGCCATCGCGGCCCACGCAACAGCGGCGGCGACGATCACCGACAGCATCATCGTCGCTAGCAGGCGGACAGCGCGACCAAGCATCAGTGGATTCCGGCATGCTCGTACAGGATGCGGCGGACTTCCTCGATCGTCTGGGGCGTCGCCTGCGTCGAGTGCCCCGAACGCACGATCAGCTCCGACTCAACGCCGTCAATGTGCGCGCTCTTGTACTCGACGACGCCGTCGTTGCCGTCGTCAACCGGCCCGCTGCCTTTGACCGGAATTATCGAATGCGCGTGCACGCCGGGGGCGATGGGAGTCGCCGAGAGCGCCTTGATGAACCGGTTCGATGAATCCATGTTGTCGAGCGCGGTCGGAATCGCAACTGATGATCCCATCATGCTGTTCTCGCGAAGCTTTCCTATCGCAACCGCAGTCTTCGCAAGACCGCCCGGCAGGTTGATGAACTTGTTCCCCAGCTTGACGATTGGATTGCTGGCCATGTAACTGCCGCGATGCGGCGTTGCGATGAAGATCACCTCGTTGACGAATGGCAGTGGTTTGAAGAACATCGCGCGACTCGCCAGGTCCCGCGTCTCAGGATCGAGTTGCACCTGGTCAAACGGGACCGATGTGACGTTGTTCCAGAAGCGATTGCCGCTATCGACGACCATCATTTTCGTCAACAGTCCGCCCTGGCTGTGGCCGATCACCACCATCTGGTTGAGCGCGGCATCCTTGCCGTCCGGATCGACGTCTTTGCGCACCGCAACGAGCGACTCACGCAAACGCATCGCGGACAACACGATCGGATTGCCGCTGTTATAGATGAAAAACCAGAGCTGATAGCGCGATGCGATCGCTGGATCGCCGAGCAGCTCGTTGGCCATCTCGGCCCATCGCGCAGGGCTCGACGCGGTCCCGTGGACGAATACCACCGGAATCATGCCCGCGTGGTAGGGATGCAACATGAAGAGCCCGTTGTCACTGACTTTGCCAGCGCCAAGAAATCTGAAGTCGCCCTGGCGAAAGCCCGCCAGCTCGAAATCCCAAATCGGCGCGCCTTCCAACTGATAGGCAAGCGCGGCGCTAGGATCCCACTCCAGCGGCACCGCATTAGAACCGACCCGCACGGTAGGCGTCCGATCTTCGTCGTAGAGTTCCACCGTGCCGCGAAGATGCCCGTCGCTCATCGCGCGGCGAGGATCGTCGAAGCGCACGAACGCGGTGATCGGGATTTTCGCGGTCGCCGGAATCCATCGGCTCGCGGGAGTGCCCGGGATCGGTTCGACTCGCGCCGAGAGCGCGGCGCCAATCCCAGGCCTGCGGTAAGTATTGCGGAACCCACGAACCTTGAGGTCTGCGAGCGATACAAATTTCGTCAGATGATTTCCGCCGTAGTTGAATCCTGCCGGATCGACGCTCAAATCCAGCGACCCGAAAGGCAGAGTCAGTTGGCGCGCACTAAGGTCAACCTGCTTGCCGTCCGTGGTCGCGAGTCCCAGGGCGATGCCGCGATTGTAAAGGTCGAGGGCGAGCCGCAGTCGAGGATCATACGGTCCGGGCGCGTCGGCGGGATTCGCCGGAAATAAAAAGGCGTAGGCGTAGGCAGCGGACGCGAGATAGTAGGATTGATTCCCCGATACTTGCGCGTATTGAAATGAGAGCTCGGACAGTGCGAACAGCCGATCGCGTTCGTCAGGTTTGCCGAGTCCCGAATTCAACTCGGCCAGCACGGCTTGCGGATCATTTTTGAAGCGATCGCTCAGCGCGGATCGCTCCAGGATTTGCGTCGAGTAGTCGCTCGGCTTGCCGGTCGAGAGAACGTTCGCGTTCAGCGCGCGATGAGCCGCTTGCTCGTCGACGCGTTTAACACCGACCGGCGTGGCGCAGCCGCTGCTGAGCAGAATTACGAACGCGACAACGGCGGCGCTCCAATTCCTTACCCAATGATTGGCCCGCACTGGCGCTGTGAAACTATGCGTACCGGTGGAAATCACTCGAGTTCTCGATTGCAAATTGGCGTGACTGGCGGACTGCACGACTATGCACGATTTTGAGTTCTCCGGATAACCCTGTCGTGTAACAATTCGTAGGTTCGCGGGCCGGCGTCTGTTCATACTTGGCCATGAACGGCGAACGAATCGCGGCCGCGGCGCGCCAACCTGCAATCCTGGCCGTAGTCTGGCTCTGCGCGCTGCTGGTGCTGATGGGCACTCTGTCGAAGATGTCCGGACAGTGGCATCGGCGCGACTTCTCGAACTACTACGAATCGGCGTGGGCGCTTCGGCACGGAATCGATCCATACTCGACAAATCTGACACCTATCGGCACGCAGCTTGGCCTCGAGACGAACTGGCTGGTTCACGCTTCCGAGACACCGCCGTTTTTAATTTGCTTCGAACCTCTAACCCGGTTGCGCCCGCAGGTCGCGTTCTGGATTTGGATCGCGATCAATTTCTCGGCGCTTGCCACTGCGATGTACCTCCTCCCGGCGTATCGACGCGCGCTGGATAGTCGCACCGCTTTGCTGCTGGCAGCACTGATGCTGATTTCGGCCCCGGTGAATCTGAATCTTTATTGGGGACAATCGCAGCTGATAATCCTCGCGCTGATGGCAGCCGCGATGCGCGCGATGGATCGCAATCGCGACGGCACCGCTGGTTTGATGATCGCGATTGCAGCGCTGCTGCGAGCCTATCCGCTGCTGCTCGTCGGATACTTTATATTTCGTCGAAAATGGCGCGCCGTAGTATTCGCGACGGCCGGAATCGCAGCAGGAGGATTTGCAACTGTCGCGATTTTGGGCTTGTCGCAAACTCTCGCTTTCGTCCACGGCGCATTGTGGCTCACTGATTACAGAGTAGTAAGCAGAGTAGATAATCTCTCGCTCGGACCGTTCCTATCGCGGATGTTCTGGTCTCTTACCGGTACCGCGCCCGGTTCATCGGCCGATTGGATCAGGCGATTCGCTATAGGCGCCGCGGACATAGTAGTACTCGGACTGACTATTCGCGCGACGCTCGCCGACAGGAATCGCGGCGATCCCGACTGGCGAATCTACTCACTATGGATCGCGACTGCGATCATGCTCACCCCCGTCGGATGGCATCACTACCTGGTGCTATTGGCTATTCCGTTCGTGCAAATGGTGGCATCGGCAGCAGCGGGACGGACAAGCTCGCGAGCAATCTGGATGGCGGTCGGTGCCTACCTTCTCAGCGCGATATCGCTACGCGCCTTCAGCCGTTTCATGGTGCCGCCACCGACGCAGTTCCAAATCGCATTGCCACGGCTGGCGCGCGCGTTGGAGGAAACCAGCTTCCTCGCATTGCTGACCGGATACATCGCGGCGTACTGGTTCGCGACCGACGACGACTGCCGCGTCGCCGCGACTGAGACCGCCATCGAAACCGGTGAGATCGGTCAAAACCCGCGCGTGCTCTTAGGCTCTACCAGAATGACTTCGAGCGGTTGATCCGCCGCGTTCTCGGTCTGCAGCGTTTCGCCTTCGAGCCACGCGGCAACCCCTGCGGGAGCACCCCGCTCGTCCGTCCTTCCATCTTGAAAGACTAGTTTCACCGACACGTCGCTCAATGTCGCCAACACCCGCGGCGGATGCTCAACCATCACGCCCCTCTCGCGCGGGGCAAAGCCGAGCCGCACAACCCGCACTTTGTCGTTTTCGAAATCGATTTTGTAGCGCGACGGATCAACGCGGACCGCGTCGAGGGTCAATGCTTTCGCCGGCGGCGCAGCCTTGAGCTCGACCCAAAGCTCGCGCACAAATTTGCTACTCGGGCGCGCGAGCTCATGGCGCGTGGAATCATCCACGTAGCGTGTCTTCCGCGACTCGAGATCGATCCGGATTAGAGGCAACGCTGCGGGTGTGTAATCAGCCGGCGCCTGTCCCGCCGGAATACTCACATTCACGATTCGAACGTATTCATTTTCAAAGCTGACCTGGTACGAATCGCTCATCATTCTTAGAGGCCAAGCATTCTTCTCAGTTTCACCGCGCTGAAACCCAACATCGTTTCGTCGCCGACGCGAATCATCGGGACCGCGCGGAAACCCATGCTGGCCAGTTCGTTTATCAGCGAAGGATCCTTCGCGATACTTTTTTCGACGTAGCTGACGTTGTGCTGCGCGAGAAACTCTTTCGCCTGCTGACAAGCCGAGCATCCCGTGTTCGTATAAATCACGACTTCCATGAAGACTCCTTTTTTCGCGCGCGAGACACCTGCATGGGCGCGCACTGTCCACCGCACGCCTCGACCATTTTGCGCAGCGTCACGCGCAGCCGCTGCAGGCGTGCGATTTCGTCGTTCATCTCGGCCAATTTCGCTTCTGCTTTTCGCGTGACCGGTCCGCATTCCGCCGTTGACTTCACGCCCTGAGAAAGCAGCTCCCTGATTTCCTTCAAAGTGAATCCGAGCCGCTTCGCATCGCTGATGAAATGCAGCTGCTCGATCACGTCTTCAGAATAATTCCGGTAGCCCGAGAAGCTGCGCCGCGGCGGCGCGATCAATCCCTGCCGCTCGTAAAAGCGGATAGCGTCTATACTCAGTCCCAACGCACTAGCTACTCGGCCAATCGTCATCTGAACCTCACGATAGACCCTTGACTATAGTCCAGAGTCAAGCGCCGATTAATTCGCCGGCAACGCCGTCACGTACTCGAAATCCAGCGCCTGGTGATTGATTCCACGCACCGGCGGTGCGATCCAGCTGGCGAATTGGCCGGGCGCGGTGACGGGCTTCATCAACGACGCCACGAATTCGCGATCGGCTTGCGTCGGTAACCATTCCGATTGCCGCCGATTCCATTCCGCTTCACTAACTATTTGCCCGTCCACCGTCACGTTGACGCCTGCGAATTCGCCAATCGAGCGCCGAAATCCCCGATGCGGCAGCTTGAGCTCGAAGCCAATCCCTGCCTCGCGAATAATCTTGTTCCATCGCGCTAGCGCCCGCTCGCAGTCGGCAATGTAGGAGTCGCGCAGAGTCTCGTTCAACGCATTCAGCGCCGGCTGCTCAGTTTCAATTACTATTCCATTGACCGGCTTCAATACTGCGTAGCGACTTCCCTTCAATTGATGATCGTCGTTGCGGTCGGTCTCCTTGAAGCGGCCTTTCAGACCCGCGCTATAGTAAGTGGCCGCATTGGTCGATAGCTCCGATCCGAACAGGTCGAGCGAGACTGAGTAATGAAAGTTTATATACTTTTGAATGATACTTGGATCGATTCCACCATACTCACTGATTATCTCAGTGTTATGTTCTTTCATCAGTTGGCAGGTGCGGGCGATCACGCGTCCCACGCCCGACTCGCCGACGAACAAGTGATGCGCCTCCTCGGTCAGCATGAAGCGGCAGGTCCGTGCGAGCGGATCGAATCCAGATTCGGCAAGGCTTGCGAGCTGATACTTGCCGTCGCGGTCCGTGAAATGCGCGAACATGAAGTACGACAGCCAATCGGGCGTCTTCTCGTTGAACGCGCCGAGGATGCGCGGGTTGTCGACGTTGCCCGAGCGGCGTTGCAGCAGCGCTTCAGCCTCTTCGCGGCCGTCGCGCCCGAAGTACGCGTGCAGCAGATAGACCATCGCCCACAGATGCCGTCCTTCCTCGACGTTCACCTGGAAAAGATTGCGCAGGTCGTAGAGCGAGGGACAGGTCCGCCCGAGATGCCGCTGCTGCTCGACCGACGCAGGCTCAGTATCGCCCTGCGTAACGATCAGCCGGCGCAAAACTCCGCGATGCTCCCCCGGCACTTCGCGCCAGACCGGCTCACCCTTATGCTCTCCAAACGGAATCTTTCGGTCCTGCTCGAGATCCGCAAGAAAAATCCCCCATCGATAGTCCGGCATCTTGATGTATCCGAAAGTCGCCCAGCCCTGCGCGTCGGTCGAAGTGGCCGTCCGCAAATACACGTCGCAGCCCTGAAAGGTTTCGGGGCCCATCTCGCTCCACCACTGCAGAAAGCCCGGCTGCCACGCTTCGAGCGCCCGCTGCAGGCGACGGTCGCCGGCGAGATTCACATTGTTGGGAATCCGCTCAGAATAGTTGATCGTCATCACACTCTCCTCGGATCGAATTCCGGCCGCGCTCCGGTGCCATAAAGTTTCAGCGCGCCTTTTTCTCCGACCGCGTTCGGGCGCTGAAAAATCCAGTTCTGCCAGGCGGACAGACGCGCGAAGATTTTCGATTCGATCGTCTCCGGCCCGCCGAATCGCAACGACGCTTCCATCCCGGTCAGCGCGTCCGACGAAAATGCCGCGCGCTCCTCGAGTCGCGAGGCGCACCTCGTCGTCCCAATCGATCTCATCTGGCGTGAACGTGACAAGTCCCTTTTCATCGGCCTCGGACGCATCGAGCTGCGTCGCCAATCTTCGCGCGCAACTCCTCGACGCGATGCGGCTCGCCCAAAAATCTACGCTCCAGCCGGGTCAGCCCGTTGCACATCGGCAACGCGCCAAAATTTGTTTCATTAAGGCATATTTTCGCTGGCGTAGATTCGTCGCCTTCGCGCAATCCGCGCAGCATGTACGCGCGATCCGACGCCAGCGCCAGTTCCAGCAGTGTTCCGCAGAAGCATGATCCCGGCTCGATTAACGCAAAGATCGATCGCGAGCTCACGTCGAGCCGTTTCAGCGTGCGCTTCAAGTAGAGGCGGATTTCGCGCACCAGCCATTCATCGGCGTTCGCATTGAGGAACGCGTCGTGCGACTTCACCAGCGTCGAGTCTCCGCGCGTGCGAAGAATCCAGGTCCTGACAGTTTCCTCGTTGAACCGCAGATGCAGGATCGCGTCTTCGAGTTCGCGCGCAATCGCTAACGGCCAGAAGTCCGCCCCGATCACGTGAGCCTCATCGACATCGCGCGGCGCCGCATTCGTTGGACCCTCGACGGTGAACGTCGCGGTCGAATTGTCGCGATCGATATCGATCGTCAAATGCGCATACTGAATCCGTCGATCTGCGATGTCGCGCGAGAGCCGGCCTAAAGATATTCCGCGCGGATGCGCCGAACCATTTGCACGCGCCGCAAATTCCAACGCTCTTCGCGATGCCGACTCGGCCAGCTGCGATCGCGGAACGACCTCGTCCACCAAACGCCAATCCACCGCGCGCTTGCCGCGAACTCCTTCCTCCGTCGTACAGAAAAAATCCGCGCGGTCGGGTCGGACGCGCCGCTTATCGACCAGCCGCGTCAGCCCGCCGGTGCCCGGCAACACGCCGAGCAGCGCGACCTCGGGCAGCGAAACACTGGTCGAGCCGTCGTCCGCCATCATTATATAGTCAGTCGCCAGCGCGAGTTCGTAACCGCCGCCCGCGCACGCTCCGCCGATCGCCGTCATGTAGTATTGGCCCGAGTTGAGCGTCGCATCTTCGATCGCGTTGCGCGTCTCGTTGGTGAACTTGCAGAAATTCACCTTGAACGGATGACTCGACAGCCCGAGCATCCTGATGTTCGCGCCCGCGCAGAACACGCGCTCTTTGCCCGACGTGACGATCACGCATCTTACTTCGGGATGCTCGAAACGCATCCGAGTCACGGCGTCGTTGAGCTCGATATCGACCCCCAGGTCGTAGGAATTGAGCTTGAGCTCGTAGCCCGGCGCGAGACCGCCGTTTTCGTCTACATCCATCGCGAGCGTCGCGACCGGCCCGGCGAAACTCAAACGCCAATGCCGATACGCTGGCGGCTCGGTTCGAAAATCGATCATCGCAGAAGTCTCCGGTTGGAACGAGCGTTCAGGTTTAGTATAGACCGCAAGATACCGGTCGATTCAAGAATCGAATCACGACACGCGCCGCAGCACGACCATTCGCATGTCCCGCGACGTGAACGCGCTCTTCAAATAGATGCGATCTGGAATCGCTCAGCGTCGTCGGATCCGCGGTGTCGAGCACTATCGACCACTTGCGGCCCCATTTCTTCGGCGGCAGTTTGAATTCCATCGGCTCGCGGTACGAGTTGAACATCAGGAAAAAACTGGCATCGGCAATTCGCGCGCCGGTGCGATCGTGTTCGGGCATCGCGTTGCCATTGATGAACGCGCCCAGCGTCTTCGCGTATCCGACGCCCCAATCACCGGCGTTCATCTCGGCGCCGTCAGGCCGAAACCATTCCAGGTCCTTCAGGCCGTTGCGCTTCGCCGGCACGCCGGTGAACCATCCCCGGCGCCGGAAAATCGGATGTTCGCGGCGAAGCTCGATCAGCCGCCGCGTGAACTCGATCAGCGCCGCATCTGCGTTCTGCCAATCGATCCACGAAATCGCATCGTCCTGGCAGTAGGCGTTGTTGTTGCCGCGCTGCGTGCGACCGAGCTCGTCGCCATGGAGGATCATCGGCACGCCTTGCGACAGCAGCAGCGTCGCGAGGAAGTTGCGTTTTTGCTGATCGCGAATCGTGCGAATCGCCGGATCGTCGCTCGGTCCTTCGACTCCGCAATTCCACGATCGACCTTCGTTGTCGCCATCGCGGTTGTCCTCGCCATTCGCCTCGTTGTGCTTCTCGTTGTACGAAACCAGGTCGGTGAGCGTGAAGCCGTCGTGCGCAGTCACGAAGTTGATACTCGCGAGCGGCGTACGCCCGCCTGCACGATAAAGATCCGAGCTGCCGGTGACCCGCGACGCGAACTCGCCCATCGAACCGTCCGCGCCGCGCCAGAAATCGCGCACCCCATCGCGATACTTGCCGTTCCACTCTTTCCAGTTGACCGGAAAATTCCCGACCCGATAGCCGCCCTCGCCGATGTCCCACGGCTCCGCGATCAGCTTGGCCTTCGAGATGATCGGATCCTGCGTAATCGCCGCGAAGAACGGGCTGGCCGCAAACTCGCCGCGCGGTCCGCGCGCCAGTGTGGTCGCCAGGTCAAAGCGGAAGCCGTCAACATGCATCTCGACCGTCCAGTAGCGCAGGCTGTCCATCACCATTTGCAGAACCCGTGAATGCGTCATGTCGAGTGTGTTGCCGGTGCCGGTAAAATCCTCGCAGCGCCCGCTGCCGTCGGCGCGCAGCCGATAGTAGCTCGCGTTATCGATCCCACGAAAACAAATCGTCGGTCCGTTCTCGTCGCCCTCGCCCGTATGGTTGTAAACCACGTCGAGGATCACCTCGATCCCCGCGCGATGGAACGCTTTCACCATCGATTTGAAATCCGCGACCGAACTGCCGGGAGTGCTGCCGGACGCGAAGCGCACGTCCGGCGCGAAATAGCCAATCGAATTGTATCCCCAATAGTTAGTCAGCCCGAGTTTTTCCAGGCGATGTTCCGGAGCTATCTGAAAGACCGGTAACAACTCAACTGCGTTTACCCCCAGTGCGGTCAAATGTTTGATCACCGGCGGCGACGCGAGCGCCATATATTTTCCGCGAATCTTTCGCGGCACTTCGGGATGCAACGCGGTCATCCCTTTGACGTGCGCCTCGTAGATGATCAGATTTTCCAACGGAATTTCCGGCTTGCGATCACCCTCCCACTCGAACGTCGAATCGACCACCACGCACTTGGGCATCGCGGGCGCGCTGTCGCGCTGATCGAGACGCGGCACGGTGCCGGCGGTGATCGATCGATAACCCATCATCGTGTCATGCCATCGAGGAATACGATCGAGCGCGCGCGCGTAAGGATCGAGCACCAGCTTGGCGGGGTTGAAGCGATGCCCCGCGGGAGGATCGTAGGGACCGCGCATCCGAAACCCGTAACGCTGACCGGCGCGAACGCCCGGCACATATGCGTGCCAGACATGTTCGGTGCGCTCGGCCAGCGGCAGTCGCGCGACTTCCTCGTTGCCGCCCGCGCCGCCAAACAGGCAGAGTGTCGCGGCAGTCGCGTGCTCGGAAAATATCGAAAAGTTCACACCCGCCCGATCGCAGGTGGCGCCCAGCGGATACGGGGCGCCGGGCAGCGCTACAAATTTGGATTGCGGCATTTTGACCGTGACACTATTGGCCAGCGGCAATGTTAGTGGCAACTGCTGCGATCCCCATGCGACCGCGCTCGCGCAGATAGGCTAACGTTTTTGACCTGTCGAATGAGAGGGAAGAATGCGCGAGATGCGTCGGCTTTGATGAAGGGAATTTACCGGTAAACGGGGCGACGGTAACGGTAGAGACTATTCACCGGGGAGCCAGCGGCCCATCCCGCACGAGTCTCGTTTTAGTCGTCACGCTTGACTATCGCTATCCGCCTTGGGTTCCGACGGGAACAATTCAGGAATTTTTCACATTATTCTAAATTGATTCGGTTCTTCTTGTAACTTCAGGGAGGGGCTAGGGCTGAGGTTCCGAATAGCGCTACTATCGGGCGTCCCGGACGGAAAAAGAATGCGCGTCATCGATTTTTACTTCGATTTCTCCAGCACCAATAGTTACTTCGCCGCTTTCATGCTGCCGGAGATTTGCGATCGCAACCACGCGCGCGTGAACTGGATGCCGACGCATTCCGCTGCGCTTTTCCGCGGCACCGGCTTCGACGTGATGGCGATGACAGTGCGAAAAGCACGCTACCTGTGGCGAGATCACGCGCGTTACGCCGAATTAACCGGTCTGCCCTTCAAAAGGCCCCGCCGCTTTCCGATCAAGACTGCATCGGCACTGCGCACGGTCCTCGCCGCCGGGCACGTTGCTCAATCTGACGATAACGGCAGTTCGCGCGAACAATCGCAGCGACGCATCACGCAGGCGATCATGCGCGCATACTGGGAGCGCGACGAGAATATCAGCGACCGCGAAGTGCTCAAGTCGATCGGGTCGAGCACCGGCTTCGACGGCGCCACGCTCCTGGAAATCGCCGATTCGACCGCGGCGCGTGAAGAGCTGGCAGCCATCACCGAAAAAGCAGTGGAACGCGGCGTCTTCGGCGTCCCGACGTTTTTCGTCGGCAACGAAATGTTCTGGGGCAAGGATCGTCTGGACTTCGTCGAGCGATTACTCAAGCGTCCGGAATAATTTCACTTCGGGCTCGGTGCTCTTCTCCTCTTCCTGTAAAGTGTACAAAGCAGCAACTCCTCAAGTGTCAAAGCGGCGTCAAAACCGTCATACAGTTCGTAGCTGAACGCTTGACACATTGTAGATAAACTTAAACAATAGGGCGCATGGCAGCGTTGGGAATCGCGATATTGCATGGCAAGACTCAACAGGTCGCCACGCGGTGACACGCGAGAATAGGCGAGGAGCAAGCCGGCGGAACTTTAGATGAACTCCCTCTCTTGTATTTTGTTCAAAAATGCCCTCGATGCGTTGCAGAAGTGCCCATGGCGAAAGGTTGACCACTATTGATAGTGTGCCACTTGACCGCTCTATCTATGGGTGGTGTGGCATCTGATTTGCTCAATGGGCCGAACGTAGATGAGTATTGAAAAGCATCGCGAGTCCCCTAGTATAGAACATCGAGCGCGCCAGTCACGCGGGCGTTTGGCCACAGTAATAACGCTATGAGTGCAGCTATGACCACATCGCCAGCGATGGCGAGACGAATTGGACCGCGAGAACCCGACGCGCTCGCTACTCGCGAAGTCGATCGTCTCGTCTCCAAGCTGCTCGGCGAAATCAAGGTCCCCTTCGGCTCGCTCGGCACTCGAGTCCTCACGCAGCTCGCCGACCTGAAACGAATCCTCTCCACCGACTACATGGAAGTGCCCGCGCTTCCGGAAAAACCTCTGCTCAAGGAATTGGCGGTGGTCGTCGAGCGAGACATCAAGCAGCATATTCCGACCTACGGCACCCTGTCGGACCTCGGCAGCCCGCAATTGCTCGGTCACCTCGGCAAAACTGTTCGGACCGCGCGAACTCGAATTGCGCGCCGAGCCCTATCGCACCGGCGCCGGCCTCTCGCTGCGCGGATTTTATTGCCGCGCCGACGTCGGTGAGAAAAGCAAGTTCGTAATTTTCGTCAATACCGCGCATCATCCGGGCGCAGTCGGCGCCACGCTCGGACATGAACTCGGCCACTTCATCTACGGCTCGTTGGTCGGCGAAAAGGCGGCCCACACCGCGTTCATGGAAGGTGCATTCGCGAATCACCTGGTGGAAGGGGACGAACTGTTCGCCGACAGCCTGGTCGCGCTCGCAGCCTACAGCCCGGACCTGATCAAAAAGATCGGCGGCGTCACGCATCTCAAGCAGGGTTCTTCGGACGTTCTATTCAACAGCATCAAGGACGCCTACGACATGATCGGATCGCGGCATGGCCTCGATCTGACCAAGAGCAAGTTGGCGGCGGCATGGCGCGTCCGCTATCTGACTTCGATGGCGCATTTTTTCAAGCTGCGATGCGCGCTCTACAACTCAGCCGGCGTCTGAGCTTCAACTAAGAGGGACAAAACGGCCGCCCGCCGACCAAAGACGGGCGGCATCGTTTTATCTGGAAGGGGCGATCACTTTATTGAATGTGAAACCCGCGGTGGGTTTCACGCTTCCTTCGGCAGGGGTGACCCCTGCACCCAGTGAAAAGGACTAATCGCAAAATGGCGAGGACGCCATTTTGCTCTCAGGTTCTTTTCTTGTGTCATTCAGAGCGCAGCGAAGAATCCCGGCTCTTTTCTACGTCGCACAGGTAAGCTGCTGGCGACTGCGTCGCCAGCAGCGGGAAACACCCCCCACCAAAGTTCGAACAGGGACGAAGTCCCGCATCTTTCTTAATTACTAAGGTGCAGGGCTTAGCCCTGCCGAAGGAAGTGTGAAACCCACCGCGGGTTTCACCTTAAATAAAGTGGATTTATCTTTCCGGCGCGCGAGCGCGCCGGAAAATGTTCCTACAACGCCGCGAACATCGCGTTGAACAACGCCGACGCACGCCCATCGATCAACGCATCCGATCCCATTTGATTCATCGTGTATCCAAATCCCACCCGCGCATCCGGATCGGCGAATCCAATCGACCCGCCGGCCCCCGGATGCCCAAATGTGCGCGGATTCGGACCGACCGGCGCCGCCGGCTGATTCAGCGCAAATCCCATTCCCCATCGCGTGACGACGCCCAGGATAAGATCGGGTCCATTGGCCTGCTCCGTATGCGCACGCTTGATACTCGCCGGCGTCAGCACGCGATATCCGTTCAGCTCGCCGCCAGTCGCGAGCGCACCATACAATGTCGCAAGCGCGCGCGCATTCGTATGTCCGTTGGCGGCGGGAACCTCGGCGCCACGCCACGCCCGGCTGTTGGTCAGGGACGGATCGACCACCGGCCGCGGATTCGCGATCGCCTTGTAGGTCATCGATTCCGGATCGACGCTCATCGTCGCGAGTTGGTCGGGCTTGCCCGGCGGTGGCGGCGGCGCACTGATCAGTTCCGCGATTCGCGGATCGAAACTCGCATCGACACCGATATGAAGGTCGAGCTTGAGCGGCCCCGCTATCTCCTCGCGCAGATATGTGCCCGGGGTCTTGCCGGTGATACGCCGAATCACTTCGCCAACCAGGTATCCAAACGTGATCGCATGATAACCGTGCTTGGTCCCCGGCTCCCACCACGGCTCCTGCGCCGCCAGCGCCGCACACATCACCGGCCAGTTCGAGTAAGCGTCCATCGGCAACTGCGCGCGCACCGCCGGCAATCCCGCGCGATGACTGAGCAGATAATTTACTGGAATCTTATCCTTCCCCGCCTGCGCAAACTCAGGCCAGTACTTGGCCACCGGCGCGTCGAGGTCGAGCTTCCCCTGATCGACCAGCCGATGCGCACAGATCGACGTGATCCCCTTGGTAGTCGACCAAACATTGACCAGCGTATCGCGCGTCCACGGGCGGCTCTTAGCCTTATCGGCATAGCCACCCCAAAGATCAAACGCGGTCTTCCCATCGACGACAGCCGCAACCGCCGCCCCAACCTCGATCCCATTCTCAAAGGAGTCCGCAAAAATCTCGCGAACCCGCTCAAACCGCGGCTCGCACACGCCTTCGATCTTAATTGTCATTTCTCATCTCCCGTCGTTCGCGATCAGCGTTCCAAATACCATGCATTTCGAAAGGGCACCAAGTCCCCATCGGCTAGAGCGCTTCCTGCGGGGCGAAGGCAAGTCTGGTAGTTTATGCGGGCGGTGAGTTACGATGGGAATGCGGTGCCGATGGCGCTGACACGCTGGCGACGATTCAATCTTATGTTCCTCAGGTTTGTCGCTTGGGGATCGCTGCTACTTGTTATCTTGGGGGTGGTCCATTCTGCGAGAGCGGCGTTGAGGTGCCCCGCGGCCGGCAGTTCATGGCTAAACTACCGACTCTTTTTTTTGCCAATAATTGCCGCACTGCCATTTCTCTATCTGAGATGGGTTCGCGGTTGGTACCATCGGCATCCACCGCTCGCACGGTTTAGCGTTCCGTGGTGGCGAAGGACCGCGCGCTGGGGTTCAATCATTGCGCTGATCTTCGTCGTTCCCTACGCAGCGTTCGAGATCTATTCGTATCGAGTTGGCGGAACCCTTGCCGCCAAACTGGCCGAGAACTTCGTGCAAACCGATCCCACTCTTCAAAATCTTCGAGCGCACCGCCAGTTCGGTGAGGGTTTCGAAAGTACAAACGGCGAATTGCACGCCTTTTACAATTTTCGGCCGGGCGTAGGCCAGCCGGGAGATCTGATAGTCGTCCATCTGGATCGCAAAGGTACACAATGGAGCGTCTGCTGCTGGGAGTTGGCTTCGCATCCCCACTCGTCCTTCTATACGGTGACAGCCGGCAAGAGTGTGGAAGTCGTTCCCCCTACGGATGATCTCGCTGAGAACTTTGTGCGGACTGATTCGACGATTCAAAAGCTCGCAGCAAATCGTCAGTTCCGTCCCGGTGACAAGAGGTTCGAGTATGAAAGAAACACTTGGAACGCTACATATAAGTTTTGGTTAAGCGGAAATCCACCTGAGAATCTGATAGTTGTCCAACTAAGCCGCCGTGGAGGATCTGATTGGAGAGTTTCGAGCTGGTATTTGGACTCGCATTCATACACTTCCTTCTTCAGGGTTAAGGACAACAAAAGCGTACCAATGGGATGCTTTTGAGCTTGATCAACTGTCTCTGTAATTCACCGCGGTTGATCTTTCTCTCTCCCTAGGTCCTCAGTTCAGGGATGAACTTTTTGGCCTGATCACGCCGCGCTCGACGCGCTATCATCGTGCTGTGAATGACACTCGCACCACAACTCCATCATCGCTCCCCACGACTCATCTTCGGACAAAATCCCCCACCGAAAAACCAATTTTGACGGAACGAAGCTACCGATGGTGGTATCCCGGACCCAGGACCACTACAGGTAGTGTAAAATGCCCTTTTCGGCTCCTGCCGACGCTCCACAATCAGCCGCAATTCCAATCAGAAGCGCCAGCCAATATACTGCCGGGCGCATAAACGAATGCCTTCCTCGACCACTTTTGCCCGCGTTAGCCGCGTTGCCAGCCGGATGTATGGACGGCTCTTTTCGGCCAATCCTTATCCGCTTTACCGATTTCTCCGCACCCGCTATCCGATGATGCGCACGCCGATCGGATTCTGGATTTCGACCCGTTATGCCGACTGTCACAGCGTTCTGCGCGACAAGCGCTTCCTTGCTTTCGATCTCAACGCGCTCGACTCCTTTCCGCCCGACGACGGGCTAAAGTCGATGCGCGAGGCGCTCCAGCATGCGATCGTGTTTCGCAATCCTCCCGACCACACTCGCTTGCGCCGCCTGATGACCACATTTTTTTCGCCGGCGGTCGTGAACGGCCTCGAGCCTCGGATTCAGCGCATCGCCGACTACCTGCTCGACGCGGTCGAGGCGCGCGGCTCGATGGATCTGATTAAGGACGTCGCGTTTCCATTTCCGATCGACGTGCTGGCCGAAGTGATGGGTGCCGACGACCGTGACAAGCCGATGTTCCGCGACTGGATGCGCACGCTCGGAGTCCCGCTCGACCCGGTTATCAGCGCGAATGATCCCGGCGTCGAAGTGCGCCAGGCGATCGCGGACGTGCGCCGCTACTTCTCAGACCTCGCCGCCGACCGCCGAAAACACCCCCGGGAGGATCTCATCAGCATCATGGTGGCGGCTGAGGGCCGCGGTGACTTGCAGACCGAGGAGGAACTCGTCTTCAGCGCGATGTTCACGCTGCTGGCCGGTCACGAAACCACGATGAACATGATCGGCAACGGGATGCTCGCGTTGTTCCGCAATCCCGACGCGTTGGCGCGCCTGCGATCGGATCCGTCGCTGATTGAATCCGCGCTCGACGAGTTCCTGCGCTTCGACAGTCCGGTGCAGGTTACTTTCCGCACTGCGAGCGAGGACATCGAACTCGCAGGCCGCACGATCCCGCGGCGCGAGCACGTCGTGGTTTTTTTGGGAGCGGCAAATCGGGATCCTGCTCGGTTCGCAAATCCCGACCAGCTCGACATCACGCGCACCGACAATCATCACCTGTCATTCGCCGCCGGACCTCATCGATGTATCGGAGAGGTGCTCGCGAAGGTCGAAGGCCGCATCGCATTCGAAACGATCCTCCGCCGGATGCCGAAGCTGGGGCTGGCCGACCCGAATCCAAAGTGGCGTCCCGCAATGAGCCTCAGAGGATTGGAGTCGTTGCCACTGACGTTCTAGAAACACGCGTCCGGTTCCCCTTCCAGCGCGGGAAGGGGTTATGTGTTAGGTTCCTGGCATCTCGCACCGTTAGTGGAGGCAGAATCTTAGATCGCGCGCGAAATACGCGCGCTGGACAAGGACCCTCACCTTCGATCCTCTCCCTTACAGGGAGAGGGGAAGAGCTACATCGACGCGTAAACCGCGTCGATCAACGCGGTCGCGCGCGGGTCGATCAGCAGGCTCGCATGCATCTTGTTCATCGTGTATCCGAATCCGATCTTCGCTTCGGGATCGGCGTATCCCAGCGACCCGCCGGCGCCGGGATGCCCGAACGACTTCGCATTGGGGCCTAGCGACGCGCCCGGTTGCGACATCATGAAGCCCAGCGAGAAGCGCGTGTTGATTACCAGCAACGCGTCCGGGCCCTTCGACTGTTCGATCGAGCATTGCGCGACCTGCTCCTTCGACATCACGCGCACGCCATCGAGTTCGCCGCCGCGTGCCAACGCTCCGTACAACTTCGCAAGCGAGCGCGCGGTGGTATGCCCGTTCGCCGCAGGAATCTCGGCTGCGCGCCACTCGCGCGTGTTGACCATCCCCGGCCGCATTCCGCCCGGCGGATTCATGAACGCCTTGAAGGCGACGGATTCCGGATTCTTCATCACCTCGGCAAACAGGTTCGGCTCGCCGGGTCCCGGCGGCGGCATCGCGATCATGTCGCCGGTGCGCGCGTCGTCTTTCGCGTCGAGACCGATGTGAAGATCCAATCCCAGCGGACCCGCAATTTCTTCGCGCAGGTACGTGCCGGGAGTCTTGCCGGTGATACGCCGAATTACCTCTCCCACCAGATGCCCGAACGTGAGCGCGTGATAACCATGCTTCGTGCCGGGCTCCCACCACGGCTCCTGCTCGGCCAGCGCAGTCGTCATCTTGTCCCAGTTGAAGAGCGCGTCGTCGTCGAGCGGCTTGCGCACCGCAGCCATGCCGGCTTTGTGGCTCAGAAGATACCGCACGGGCAACTTGTCCTTGCCGGCCTGAGCAAACTCGGGCCAGTACTTCGCTACCGGCGCGTCGATATCGAGCAGACCCTTGTCGGCCAGCCGATGCGCACAGATCGCGGTGACGCCTTTGGTCGTCGAGTACACGTTGACGAGCGTGTCGCGCGTCCACGGTTTGGTCTTTTCCCGGTCGGCGTGTCCCGCCCAGATGTCCACGACGCTTTTGCCGTCGAACATGACCGCGGCGGCGGCGCCGACCTCATTTCGCTTTTCGAAATTCTCCGCAAACACGTCCTTGACGCGATTGAACTTGGGATCGCAAGTACCTTCGATTTTCACCGTCATGAAGCAATCTCCTTTAGTCACGCGCGGGCCGATAGCAGGCGCCGCGCACGCTCGTCATACCATGTATATGAAAGCAGGACCAAAAGGCGTGACTGGTGCTCAGGCGATCGCGCCGCCGCAGCTCGAACCCGCGCCCGCGGTGCATCCGAAGCAATGCGATCCGGTCGCGATACGCGCGCCCGCGAGTTCGCCGACATCCTCGACGTCCCAAATTGTCGATGCGGCCTTTGCGCCCAGTGGAATCTCCAGCATCTGGTTGAAGTCGCAGTCGTAGAGGCGCCCGTCCCATCCGATACTCACCAGGTCGCGGCACATCAGCGCGTCCACCGTCTGTGGGTTGAAGTGATTCACAAGAAGGCTCATGTAGGCGGAATGATTGCCACCCGCATTCAATTGATTGGCGAAGCGGGCGATCGGCATGTTCGTGATTGTCAGCAGGCGATCGAAAACGATTCCGAAATTGCGGGCGAGCTCGTCGCGATACTGCGCTTCAAGCTCAGCCTGTGGCGGCGGCAGCGACGCGCCGACCGGATTGTACACCAGGTCCAATCTCAACTCGCCGCGCCCGAATCCCGCGGCGTTCAGATTCCTCAACGCCTCGATACTCTTGTCGAACACGCCACTACCTCGCTGACGATCAGTGTTCTCTGCGGTGTAGCACGGGAGCGAACAGACCAGCTCGACAGTCGCACGCCGGTAAAACTCCACCAGCCATTGCATTCCCGGTTCCAGTGTCACCGTCAGGTTGCATCGAACGATCACCCTGCGGCCGAGCGCACGCGCCCGCTCGACCAACATCGCAAAGTTCGAATTCAGCTCGGGCGCCCCGCCGGTGATATCCAATGTCTCGACGCTGTGACTCGCCGCAAGCACTTCGATCACTCGCTCAGCCGTCGCACGCGTCATACGCTCGATGCGCCGCGGCCCAGCATCGACATGACAATGATGGCACGCCTGGTTGCAGAGCTTGCCGACGTTTACCTGGATCGTGGTCGGAGATTTACGGCTGAGCACGCGAATCCCGTGACTCGCGAGCATCTCGTTAAAGTGCGGGCTGGAGACCGCTTCGAATACCGCCGCCATCGCACGATACTAACACGCTTGCCGCGCGTTGATCACGACAAAAGTGCTCGAACATTTTTCACTGAAAAGAAAGCAGGAGACCGGGGGGACTCGGTCTCCTGCGCTGGTGGGGTATCAACCGGTCGCGACGGTTCAGCCGTGATGCTTGTGGTAAACTTCCTCGCGGTGCATGAAGCGGTATGGGTGCGACTTGAAGTCGTGCTTCACGCCCGGATGGCTATGCAGATATTCGTGAAGGCCCGGATGGCTGTCCACGAACTGCTGGTTGTCGATCAGTGTCGGATCTTTCGCGAGCTTATGCGCGACGTCTGGATGCGAATCGAAATAGCTGGTGTCCGCGTTTGCGGCTGCCGGTCGCATATAGGGTTGCGCGAATACCGGACCCGCCATCGCGAATGTCAGCGCCGCTGCCGAAAAAATCATAGTTACCCGTTTCATCTTCATAATCCTCCGCCGCTAGTTAGTTTGGACCACCGCCCGCTAGTTAGTACGACAGTATCTTTGACTGGTTTCACAAACCTTGCCGCGGGTAAAAGAAGCGATTTGCATGCCACTTCTCGACATCGATTTTCCCTTGAAAATCAACCGTTTTTCGTCCAGGCGGAGGCGGTAACGTGTTGAATTTTCGGTTACAAACGAGCGAGACGGTGATTTGGTTCCCTGCCCTGCCCGGTTCCAAGGCCGCGTTTGATGCGCTAAAAGAGCCCCTCATGAAAAAGAAACCCAACGAACGAACCTGGCGCGGCGGATGTCATTGCGGACGCGTCCGCTTCGAAGTGAAGGGCGATCTCGAGCGCGTCTCGGAATGCAACTGCTCGATCTGCACCAAAAAAGGATACGTCCACTGGATCGTCGACCGCTCCGCGTTCCGCCTCCTCACACCGTCGGACAATATCGCGGCCTACAGTTTCAACACGAAAACCGCGAAGCATCTTTTCTGTCCCAATTGTGGCGTCGCATCATTTTATATTCCGCGTTCCGATCCCGAGCGTCTCGACATCAACGTGCGATGCCTCGAAGGGGTGGACTTGGCCAAGCTCGAGCACGACCACTTCGACGGGCGTCATTGGGAGAAGGCGTTTGAGGAACGCGAGCAGAGCCGCGCCACAAAGTGAACCGGGAAAAGAGATCAGCAGATGGCGACGATGGGGTTTATCCGCCGCGATTTCGACGTGTTCACGATCAAGGACTTCGGCAGCCGTCTCGCGAAGATCGACGAGCTGGTGACGCCGCACTTGATCCGTCTCGCGCCCGAGTTCAACCGCGAATTGGCGCGCCACTTTCAGATGGATTTCTATCCGCATATCGCGCGGCATGTCAGGCGCGCGGCGACCCCTCCCGATGAAACCTGGGCCGCCTTCGGGCCATCGCGCTCTGGATACAAACGCCACGCATACCTCGCGCTGTACGTCAGTGGAGCGGGCATTCATGCGCGCGCAGTCGTTAAGCCAGACGCCGGCAATCGCCCCGAGATGGCGGGGATGCTCAAGTCGAAGTCGGGTGATCTGCAGAAATCATTTCACGGTACTAAGATTCAACAGTATCAAAACTGGGATGGTCGCGAGTTGCCGAGGTCTTCCAGAGCCGACGCCGGATTGTTCGAAGGACTCGCGGACGCGCTCGCGAAAAAATCCGGCGCCCTCGACGTCGGATTCGGCTGGCCGGTGCGCGACGCGCTGACAATCGATCGCGCCGAAGTCCTCGACGCGTTTCGCGAACTCGAACCGCTCTACCGCGTGATCCGCTCGGTCGCGTCGTGACACTTCGAGTCGCGACATTGGATGCCGGCCGGTCATCGAATCACGAGGGCATGATCACGCGCCTGGCCTATTCGTGCATGCTGATGGTGGGTATCAACAGCGGCTGGCTCGGCCCGTTTCTGCCGGAGATTTCTCGCACCAGCCATCTGCCGATTGAGCGCGTCGGACTGATCGTCAGCAGTTCGGCTGCCGGCGCTTTCATCTCGGTGCTGATTGCGGGCGAGATCAATCAATCGATCAGCGCGCAGAAGATACTCGTCGGTGCGATGCTGCTATTCACCGCCGGCCTGGCGGGACTCGCGGTATCTCCGGGACTTGCGGGACTGCTATCCGCCGGATTTTTCCTCGGCCTTGCCAACGGCGGCATCGACGTCGGCGCCAACGCGATCACTGTCGAGCTCAATCGCGAACGCACCGCCTCCGCGCTCAACTATCTGCACGTGCTCTTCGGAGTCGGCGCGCTGCTCGGTCCGCTGGTGGTGAGCGCGGCGTTCGCGAGCCGCGTGTCCTACTGGTGGGTATTCGGCGGCGGCGCGCTGGTGTGTGCCGCGATCGGATTTCGTTTAGCCACGACGCCAGCGCTCGAAGTTCGCACGTATCCGGCGCTCGGCAACGAAAACGAAAATGGATTTCTACCGATGCTTGCGCGCCCGGTCATCTGGGCAATTAGCACAGTGATGTTCCTTTACGTCGGCGCCGAAATCGGAATCGGCACCTGGCTCTTTCTTTACCTGCACACCGCGGGCGCGCTCAGCCCGATGCTCGCATCGTCGGGCGTCTCGCTGTATTGGCTGGGACTTGTTTGCGGTCGCGGATTCGGCGGACGGCTGGGCCATCACATCGCATTGCCGATGTTCACGATGCTGTCCTCCGCGCTGTCTGCCATCGCACTGCTGATATTGATCGCCGCACCGACTGCCGGCGGCATCGCCGCCTGCGCCATCTTCCTGATCGGCTTCGGCTACGGCCCGGTCTTCCCCAACATGATCGCAGTCGGCGCAGCGCGCTTCCCATCCGAAGTCGGCAGGATGACATCGATCGTAGTAGCAGGCGGCGCCGTCGGTGCAGTCATCGCGCCCTGGATAATGGGCCACGCCATCGCCGACATCAGCCCACGCGCAAGCATGGAGGTCGCCCTAGCGTTTACAATTGCGATGGCCGCTCTCGCCATCTCACTCGGCACGGTCGATCTCGACTGACCAGTTCCCCTTAACACTGGGTGCAGGGGTCACCCCTGCCGCCCGCCGCGCAGGCGATTGTTTCCCCGCGCCCCCCTCTATGAACCACCTCCGCCAAACACTATTGTAGATGAATTGCTCAGCCGCGATTTTCGGCGCTCGCGTCGGGAAAGCGGCTTCCACGAAGGAATTCATGGCGAATGGCTAATAAAGGAAATTGCAAAGCGAAAGATTGCGCGCGCGAAGCGGTCGGCAAGGGATACTGCCGCCAGCATTTTCGGCTCTGGAAAGCCGGCGAGATGCCTAAGGCGCGCTACAAAACCTGCACCTTCGAGAAATGCCGCAAGCATCGCCACGGCACCTCGAGCCTGTGCGACGAACACTTCAAGGCCAAGCACGGCCAACCCGCCGAAGCCGCGGCCGCTGCATCCGCGCCCGAAGCGGCGCCCGCCGAAGCTCCGGCTGCCTGATACTTCGATAGCGTCCGCAAATTATGCCCGCGCATTGAGGGCAGAGTGACTTCCGATGGCTAATCTAATCGTGGCTGGAGCGGCGGGCCGGATGGGCCGGCTGCTGGTCGCGCTCGCGTCGCGCGATCCGACGCACAAAGTTGTCGGCGCGATCGAAGCGCGCGGCAACAGTGCGATTGGTTCTGACGCCGGCGAGCTGGCCGGAGTCGGCAAGCTCGGTGTGAAAATCACCGACAACTACGCGTCTCTCGCGAAGCCCCGACACCGTCACGCTGGACTTCACGACCGCAGTCGCCTCGATGGAACATCTCGAAGTCGCATCGAAAGCCGGCGCCGCGATCGTAATCGGCTCGACCGGCTTCACCCCCGAAATGGAAACCCGCGCGCGCGAACTGGCCCAGAAGACGCGCACCGTGATCGCGCCCAACATGAGTATCGGGGTCAACGTGCTCGCCAAGATTGTTGCCGAAGTCGCCGGGATCCTGCCCGACTTCGACGCCGAAGTTATCGAGATTCATCATCGCACGAAGATCGACGCGCCCAGCGGCACCGCACTGTCACTCGGCAAGGCGATCGCGTCGGCACGCGGCGCGGATTTCGCATCGAACGCGGTGTACGGCCGCGAAGGAATCACGGGCGTCAGACCTGACGGCAAAATAGCGATGCTCGCGATACGCGCGGGCGACGCAGTCGGCGATCACACCGTGATTTTCGGCGGCCAGGGCGAGCGCCTCGAGCTGACGCATCGCGCGCAGAGTCGCGACTCGCTCGCGCGCGGCGCGCTCCGCGCCGCCGCCTGGCTGGTAGGACAGAAGCCGGGTCTGTACACAATGCGCGACGTCCTCGGAATCTGATTTGCGTTCTTCACTGGGCGCAAGGGGTCACCCCCCGCGACGGTGTCGATGCCGCCCGCCGCGCAGGCGATTAGTCCCGTAGCTCTAAAGATGCGAAGGATGAGTGGGCTCGTGTTCGGGGGGCGCGGGCGGCGGTTCGCCCATCTCGGCGCCTTCGTGATCGAGCATCGCCCAACGCTCGACCAGTTTGACTCCGAGTCCGCGATGACTGCGGATAAAGTAGGTCGCCATCGCGATCAGCGCGAGAATATTTCCCGCGACGATTTTCCACCAGCCCAGCGCCTGGAGCGCGGACGCGTCGATCAGCGAAACGAATCCAACAAAGAAAACCTCGAACACCGCCAGTAGTAACAGCGCGCCGAGAACCATGAACGGTTCCCATTCCGACGCCGCGAGCATCACCGCCAGCGCCAGACCGAACGCCACGAACGCTGAAAAATGCAGAATCGAGTAGCCCAGCACCAGCGGCCACGTCGCCTGAGTGCCTTCGCTTACACCCGCGCTGCTGAACACGATCGCGCCGAGCATCGCCGGCGTGTGAAAAGAGACGCCAGAAGCGAGGTCGTAGCCCATGAACCAGATGGCGACGACGATACCGCCGACCAATCCCGCTGTGATGCCTTCGCGCGCGACCGCGATCCATCCGCCGAGCAGATCGAAAGCGAGAATCGGATGCCGCCAGAAGAAATATGAGAGCATCGCGGCAGTCGCGAGCAGATTGCCGACGATAATCCCCCACCAGGTCAGCTCCGCCATTACGTTCGGCCCGAGGAACAGCACCACTGCGATGAAGAAGACCTCGAACGCGACGAAAAAAATCACCAGCGAAAACAGCAGCGACGATTCGGTCTCGCACGCCTCGAGCAGCAACCCGCCGGCGATTCCGAACGTGATGAACGCGCCGAAATGGAGCAGCGAATATTCCAGCGCCAACAGCGCCAGTCCGTGATGGACCTCGTGACTATGCGACCCGTGCAGAATCGTGGCGGCGAGCAATGCGGGCGTCTCGAGCGCGTGCCCGCGAATCAGATCGAAGATCAGAAACCAGACCGCGACCACGACGGCGCCGAGCAGGCCGGCAATCGCTCCGTCGATAATGATCCGCGTCCTCGAATGCTCCATGAGTCAACTAGTAACCCACAAGATCCACCCCGGCAAGCATCGCGAACTGAAGGATTTTGACTTCGGAAACCTCGCAGAGTACCCGTAAATCCATGATGCCGTCGTACTCCGCTCGGACTTCAGTTTTGTTGCTACTGATGATCACCGCTGTCGGCGGATGCCTGATGGCACCACTCTCGGTGCCGATCGCTTACCAACCCGAATCGAACGTTACGCCGGTTGCGGGTACGTCTTCAGTTCGGGTGCACGTAGTCAGCGAAGATCAGCGCGCGAACGCGAACAGTGTCGGCCAGTACAACCAACAGAGCGTTGTTACCAGCAACAACGTCGGCGATACCGCGCGTGACGCGGTGCAATCGGAATTGCGGGCGCGCGGATTCGTTATCGACAATGGAACAGCGAGTACCGAAGTGCGCCTTCAGGTCGAAAAGCTGAGCGGCCACTTTCTCAGCTCGCTTTTCTATTCCTCCTACACAGCTGAACTGATCATGCACGTCGAGGTTGTGCGCCCCGGCAAAGTTATCGCCTACTCGCAGAGCTTCGACGTGACTGAGACGACCCATCCCGCTGTCTTCGGCAGCGTCTCCAAGGATTTCGGCGACGCCCTCAGCGGCGCGCTCAAGCAAGCAGTCACAAAGCTGTTCGACGATCCCGCCTTCATGCACGCGCTGATCGCGAGGCCCTGACTTTCGGCAATCGCATCGGGACGAACCAGAATGTCAGGATCACCACCACGCCAAAGGTCAGGTAGGCGATCGTGAACACCCACGGCGGAGCCTGATAGAAGATCAGCGAATCGAGCCAGTAGCCGACGAAATCGCGCGAGTAGCCGGATTCGCCTCCTTTTACTCGCAGCATATTCTCCCATACGGTGAGCGGACAGGTCGTGCCGATAAGCGCCTCGCAACAAACCAGCAGGATCATCGCGACGTGGACAATCCGAAGATAGCGGTTGCGAACCCAATCCCATCCTGCTGCCCAGCCGATCAGGATGGCTACAAATCCGATAACCACAAACGCGACGTAAGCCGCGTGAATCAAGGTTACGAGGTCGGCTGCAACCAGCCACAGCATTTTAGATGCGTCGCGGCCGCAGCACGTGAAGCTCGGGCGCCGACGCCGGCACCACCGGAATATCGCTGTCCTCGCGCTGCTGCCATCGGTAGAAAATAAACGTGAAAATGAACATCAGGTAAGTGCCCTGCCCTATCCACATGATCAGCCCGCCGAGCACCTGGTCGTCGAGCGGCTGGAGGCCCCATCCGTGCGCGCCCTCGCTGTACCACGGATAAATGACGCGGGTCGCGAGCGTGATCGGCGCGGCGACCGCGGTCATCGGAATCATCAGCAGGAACAGGTAGAGAATTTGCGCCGGGTATGAGAGCCGTGGCAATTCCGGGAGAGGACTCAGGATCGGCCACCACAGCAGGATGCCAGCCGCCATGAACACGAGGTGCAGGAAGATATGAAAATCTTCGTCGCGGCACATGCGATCGAAGATCGGAGGAAAGTGCGCAGTCACGAAGACCGCCGAAAAAATCAGGAACGCGACTACCGGCGTCGTGAGCATGCGCGCGACAGGCTTGATCGGACGGCTGAGCATCCACGGCCTCAGCATCCAGCCCGGCGTCCCCAACAGGATCAGCGGCGGGATAAGAAACGTCTGCATCAGATGCTGCAGCATGTGCATCGAGAAGATTCGCGCATCAGCGAGTTCATCAAGCTCGGTCTGCGCGAACAGGATCGCGGCCATCGCGATCGCAAACCACATCGCCTGGCGCCGCGTCGGTCGGCGGCCGGCGACGCGGCATGCACCGAGGTAAATCGCGACGAGAATCGCGACGCCTATTGGGATGCTCGGATGTTCTCCAAAGATGTCCATCGTCAAAGTCGCTTCGCTAATCGATCATCCGATCGGCGCCATGTGATGTGACAGGTACGCGAACAGCAGGATCAGGGTGACCAGCAGCACCGTCGCGATCATCAGCGGAAAGACGAACACTCCGGTCAGCAGCCAGCCGTCGTACTTCAAGTGCATGTAGAACATCGCGACCAGCGCGAACTTCGCCGCGCCCAGGACGATCAGCACCGGCACCAACACCGGCCGCAGCGCATGCACGTAGAACACGGTGATCTCCATCGCCGTCAAAATCACCAGGAACGCGGCGATGATCAGGTACGTCGCGGCGCCCGGATGATGAACCTGCCCACTATGAGTGTCCGCAATATCGCTCATGCTCCCGGCACCGCCTGCATCAGATAGACGAGCGTGAAAATGATGATCCACACGATATCGACGAAGTGCCAGTAGAGTCCCGCCAACTCGATCGACATCGCGCGCGACTTGCCGAGCTTGCCGGTCATCGCCGCGACCAACAGCACCGACAGCCACAGCACGCCAATCGCCACGTGCGCGCCGTGAAATCCGACCAACACGAAGAACGATTGCGAGAACAGGTTGGTCGTGAGCCCCATGCCCTCGCGGTAAAAGCTGGTGAATTCGTAAACCTGGCCACAAAGAAAAATCAGTCCGAACGTGACCGTGCCGCCGAGCCAGATTCGCTCCCAACGGGTGTCGCCGCGTTGCGTCGCCGCCAGCGCCAGCACCATCAGCAGCGAACTCATCAGCAGGATGAAGGTGCTGAACGAGGTCAGCGGGATGTTGAGAATTTCCGGTCCCGGTCCGGTGACGCTGCGCGATTTGTAAACAATAAACGTCGAAATCAAGCTCGCGAAGAATACGCACTCGGATCCGATGAACGACCACACGCCGATTTTGCGTACGTCGATTCCACCGGCCGACGGCGCATGCTCAGGATCGTGCGACTCCTCGCCGAAGTTCGCATACTCGAATCCCATTCCGATGACCGAGAGGATCACGACCGCCGCACCCATCAGCACGATCCGATACCAATCTATGATGAGCCCGAGTCCCATCATCCCAACGCCGAGACTCAGCACCAGCGGGAAGATCGAGGGCTCCGGCATATGAATGTGATGGACCGACGCCGGCTCGCTGGGCGGCGGTGGCGACGGCGCACGCCCTGCCATGTACGCCGCGACGCCGCGCGATCCGGCGCGCCCGTACTTCAGAATCCACCACGCGTCGCGGCCGCGGACCCGCGGAATCGTCGAGAAGTTGTATGCCGGCGGCGGCGACGGCGTGGACCATTCGAGGCTGCGTCCGTCCCACGGATCGGCGGGCGCCCGCTCTCCGCTGATGAGACTTTTGAAAATGTTGATATAGAAAAGTAAGAACGCGATGCCGAGAATGAACGCGCCGACCGTCTCGAGCTGGTTGAGATGCGTCCAGCCCATGTCAGCGCCGTAGGTGTAAGTGCGTCGCGGCATCCCCCACATCCCGAGAATATGCATCGGGAAAAATGTCAGGTTGAATCCGACCACCGTCAGCCAGAAGTGCCATTTGCCGATCCGCTCGCTTAGCATTCGGCCGCTGATTTTCGGCCACCAGTAGTAGAACGCCGACAGGATCGCGAACATCGCGCCGCCGAACAGCACGTAGTGAAAATGCGCGACGACAAAATACGAGTCGGTCTGTTGGAGATCGATTGGCGCCGACGCGTGCATGATCCCGCTGAGGCCGCCGATGGTGAACTCGAGTATCATGCCGAGCGCGAAATAGAATGCGGTCGTCATGCGCAGCGATCCGCCCCAGACCGTGGCGATCCAGCTGAAAACTTTCACGCCAGTGGGGATCGCGATCAGCATCGACGTGATCGCGAACGCCGAGTCCGCGACCGGGCCCATCCCCGTCGCGAACATGTGATGTCCCCACACGCCGTACGACAGAAATGCGATCAGGCAAATCGAATACGCCATCATCGGATAGCCGAACAGCGGCTTGCGCGAGAACGTCGGCACGACTTCCGAGATAATCCCGAAGGCCGGCAGCGCCATGATGTACACTTCGGGGTGGCCGAACAGCCAGAATAAATGCTGCCATAGAATCGGAGTGGCGCCGGCCGATGCAATGTAAAAATGAGTACCGAAGAAACGATCGAAGAGCAGAAAAATCAGACCGATCGTGAGCGCCGGAAACGCGATCAGAATCAGGATCGACGTCACCAGCATCGACCACATGAACATCGGCATGCGCATGTAAGTCATGCCCGGCGCGCGCATCGTGATGATCGTCGTCAGGAAGTTCAGGCCGGTGAGGACCGTCGAAGTTCCCGATACGAGCAGACCGACCACCCACCAATCGATCGCGAGACCCGGCGTGAAGTACCGCTCGGTAAGGTTCGCATAGCCGAACCATCCAGCATCGGGAAGTCCGCCGCGAATCCAGCCGAGATGGAGCAGGATTCCCGCGACCAGCGCCAGCCAGAAGCTCAGCGCATTGAGCCGCGGAAACGCGACGTCGCGCGCGCCGATCTGCAGCGGGAATCAAAAAGTTGCCGAAAAATCCGAGCAGCAGCGGCATCACGACCAGGAAGATCATCGTCGTCCCGTGCATCGTGAAAAACGCGTTGTAGGTCGCCGCCGACAGCGCGTGATTGTCGGGCGCCCACAGCTGTACGCGAATCGCCATCGCCTCGAGCCCGCCGAACGCCATGAAGAACAGCGCGCTGGCGAGATACATGCACGGCGACGCGCTTGTGATCGATCGTCGTCAGCCATCCGACAATCCCGCCGCCTTCGAGGTAGCTCGGCTGATGCACTGGCAATGGTTTCGGCTGGGCTGCCATTGGAGTCTCCTATTTCAGACTCTCGAGATACGCGACCAGCGCGTTCAGCTGCGGTCCCGGCAACAGCAGCGGCGGCATGTTCGCGCCCGGCTTGACCTTCTGTGGATCCTCGATCCACTTCGCAACGTTCTCCGGCGTGTTCTGCAACACGCCCGCGGCCAGCGTGGTGCGGCTGCCGAAATGCGTCAGGTCAGGTCCGATGTAGCCTTTCGAAATTCCCTGGATCATGTGGCAGGTGGTGCATGGACTGTCGGCGAAAACTTTCGCACCATCTGACGCCAACGAATCGGTCGCCGGCGTCGCGACCGGGCCGGCCAGTTGCTGCTTGTCCCACTTCGCGAATTCGTCCTGCGAATCGACGAACGTCCGAAAGCGCATGTTCGCGTGCGACAGGCCGCAAAACTCCGCACACTGTCCCGGATACATTCCCGGCACCGTCGCGACGAATGTCAGCTCGTTGATTTGTCCCGGCACCACGTCGCGCTTGCCGCCAAGTTGCGGCACCCAAAAGCTATGGATGACGTCGGGCGATTCGAGCAACAGGCGAATCGGCCGATTCACGGGGATATGCAGTTCGTTGCTGGCCTTCGCGCCGTCCGGATAGTCGAACTCCCACCACCACTGATGCGCCAATACTTTGATTACCAGCGCGTTCTTCGGTGCGACCGCCGGTTGCGATCGAAAGATCGTGCGAATCGTCGGCACGGAGATCATCAGCAACACCATCGTAGGCCCAAGCGTCCACGCAATCTCCAGGCCCAGATCCGAGGACGCAGTAGAGGATGGAGCCGCTTCGCCCACGCGGGAAGAAAAGACGAACACCGCGAGAATGAACGCAGCGACTACGATCGCGAAAATGATCGCGTCCCAAATCGTCACATCGATGTAGAGACTCTGAATCCACTGCGCCAAGTCGGACTTCGGTGCGAGCGTCGTCATCGGACGGCCGGTTTCCGAGCATCCCGCAATAGCCAGTGCAATAGCCACTCGCATAGCTACTGTCGCGATCGAATGGCTATTTAGAAGGCGCCGGATCATTCCTCGTCATCTCCAACCGGTTCTCCCGAAGTCGCAGCCTGCGCGACTCGGTTCAGTCCCGGCACCGCTGAAATGAGAAATGCGCCTAGAAAGCCGATCGAGATCAAAAATTGCGTCGGCCCAAATGGAATCGCGTCGAGCGAAAGCGACGGAACCACCAAGACGTAACGCTCGAGCCACATTCCGACGAGTCCCAGTCCCGCTACCGTGCCCAGAATCGCCGGCGTTTTCTTGGTCCGCACGCTCATCAGCACCGTGAATGGGATCAGCCAGATCAATACCAGACATGCCACCGACAGCGGCGACCACGGCATGTGATGCACCGCTGGACGATAAAGAAAGTTTCGACCGGCAAGTCGCCGTACCAGATCACGATGTACTGCGCGAACATCAGGTAAATCCAGAACACCGAGAACGCGAAGACCATCTTGCCGAAGTCGTGCATGACGACCGGGTTGGTGAAGAGGTTGTGCTCGCCCAAGACGGCCGCGCAGCACGGCCGCTGTGAGAGCCATCGCTGCCAATGCGCTCCAGAACGCGCCGGCGAAAAAGTACCAGCCGAAAAGCGTGCTGCGCCAGACCGGCGCCAGCGACATCACCAGATCGAATGAGATCATCGTATAGACTATCGCGAATAAAACCGCGACCAGCGGCGCCCAGAATCGTATCGAATGCGGCGGCAACTCGATTTCGTCGGTTTCGATCGCCCACGCTCGCGCATCGTCGGCGCGCGACACGCGAATAAACGCAAAGCTCGTCGCTGCCATTACGCCGAGACCGATTCCGTCGCGCGCAAAGAGAAACGGAATGTTCAGCCACGCGGCCTTCTGCGGTATCGGATGCGTGACCCACGGAAAAATGAGGCTGCGGCCGAAGTACAATCCAAAGAACAGAAGAAATCCCACCCACAGAAACGGCGCGAACGCCTCGCCGAGCCGGTACGGCGTCGATCCGCCCCACTTCGCCTGCGTGAGATAGAACGACGCCGATGCGACGACTGCGCCCTGCGCGACGCCAAGAAAAAACAGCAAATTGACGAGATAGGCCTCCCATGCGATCGCCGCCCCGCCTCGCATCAGCGCCAACCCGAATGCGATCACACCGATCACCATCATCACGCCCGCGACCGCGCGCATCGTCGTGCTAGCTACCGACTCGACTGGTTGCGGCTTCATCACCGCGCGCTCGCGACGCGCCATTTGAAGGTTGGTGCTCATCGTCGTTCGCTAAGCGCCTTCACGCACGACCTCTTCCGCTCCCGATTCCTTCATGATCGACTCGACCCGCGCCGCCTCGCCTTCGTCGCATCGAACCACGACGCCAAATCGATCTCCGCCGAAGCGCCCCTCGTAGCCCGGCGCGCTCTCGGTCGCGGGCACACCTGCGAGCCCCAGCACTCCGAAGAAGCCGAAGATTCCGCCCAGCAGGACCATCAACTCGAAGCAGATCACGATGAACGGGGGCCACGACACCAGCGGTTTGCCGCCGGCATTGAGCCGCCACTCGTAAGTTGTGCCAATCGTGATCGCGAGCCCCGTGAGCACGCCTGAAATTCCGCCAGTCAGAACGATCCATCGCACCGGGCTTTTTTTCTTGCCGATTGCGTGTTCGATTTTGTGGCTCGGGAACGGCGCGAACGTATGGAAATCGGCGACCTGCGCCGCGCGCAGCTCTTCGATCGCGTGCGCCGCGTGCGTATCGTCGGCAAACGAGCTTATGATCGCGATGGTGCTCATACGGCTTTGACTCGATCCATCTTGAGCGCCTTGCGCAGCCAGACGATTCCTTCCTTGAGTTCCGTCATCGAAAATATCGGCAGGAATCTTGAAAATAACGAGAAGAGTCCCAGGAACCACGCGAAACTGCCGATAGTGATCATGATTTCAGTAAGCGACGGATGGTACGGCCCCCACTGCGAAGGCTCGAAGTTCACCCTCAGCGAGCCCGCGATGATAACAAAGCGCTCGAGCCACATGCCGATATTTATGAAAATTGAAATTATCCAGAGCGCGGTGAGGTTAACCCGGAGGCGCGGAGAGAACAGCAGCAACGGAATCAGGCAGTTGCACGAAACCATGGTCCAGAACAGCGGGCCCCATGGTCCGAAGTAGCGCATGTGAAACGTCATTTGCTCGATCGGATCGCCCGCATACCAGGTCATGAAACTTTCAGTCACGTACGAGTACGATACGACCAGCGAGGTCAGCAGGATGACCTTCGCCAGATTGTCGAAATGCCACTCGGTCAACAGGCCCTCGATGCCCAGCAGGCGGCGCATTGGGACCAGTAGCGTGATAACCATCGCAACACCGGAAAAGATCGCACCAGCCACAAAGTACGGTGCGAAGAGCGTACTGTGCCAGCCGGGCAGTTGCGCCATCGCGAAGTCCCACGACACTACCGAATGCACCGACAGCACCAGCGGAGTAGCTAGTCCCGCCATCAGCAGGTACGCCATCGAGTAATGCCGCCACTGGCGATCGGTTCCCTGCCAGCCCATCGCCAGCACTGTGTAAAATTTCTTGTGCCATCCGGTGGCGGCCTCGCGCGCGTTGGCAATGTCGGGAATCAGGCCCATCGTCCAGAACAGCGCGCTGATAGTCAGATAGGTACTGACTGCGAAAGCATCCCATACCAGCGGCGAGCGGAAATCGGGTTGCAGGTATCGCTCATTAGGGTAAGGCAATAGCCAGTAGAAAAACCACACGCGGCCAAGATGTATTAATGGGAAGAGTCCTGCAGTAGCTACTGCAAATATAGTCATCGTCTCAGCGGCGCGATAAACCGCGGTGCGCCACTTGGTCCGGAACAGAAATAGTATCGCGGAAATCAATGTCCCCGAATGCGCGATACCGACCCAGAAAACGAAATTGGTGATGTATATCGCCCACATCACCGGCTGGCGCAGACCGGTAACACCCAGACCCGTGTAAACCTGGCGCATCCACAACGCGGCCGCGATTCCGACCAGCGTGAAACAGAATCCAACCCACGCCCAATACGCGCGGCCCGCCGGTTCCATCACCCGCAGCACGCTGCGATCGATGTCGCGGTAGGTCGGTTCCGTGTTTATTTTCGGCGCCGCTGCCACTTCAGGCTTTACCTTTCTCGCGATAGAGATCGCGCAGATACGTGATCGCGGGTTTCGTGTTGAGTTCTTCCAGCGCGCGATAGTTGCGCAGCTTGTTGTCATCGCGCCGGCGCATCATCGCGCTGGCGGGATCGTTGCTATCGCCGAACGTGATCGCCCGCGCCGGACACGCCTGCTGGCAGGCCGTGACGATCTCGCCGTCACGCAGCTGGCGATCTTCGGTCTTCGCATTCAGCTCGGCGAACTGGATTCGCTGCACGCAGAACGTGCATTTCTCCATCACGCCCGCGCCGCGCACAGTCACGTCGGGATTGAGTTGCAGATTGAGCGGCGCAGGCCACTCAGGCACGAACCAGTTGAATCGACGCACCTTGTACGGACAGTTATTTTCGCAATAGCGCGTGCCGACACATCGATTGTAAATCTGGCCGTTGAGCCCTTCCTCGGTATGATACGACGCGAACACCGGGCAGACCGGCTCGCACGGCGCGTGATCGCACTGCTGGCACAGCATCGGCGCGAGGTAGAGTTGCGGCGCCTCCGCCGCTTCCTTCACATTCGGAAAGTAACGCTCGATGCGAATCCACGACATGATGCGCCCGCGATCGACGCCGTCCTTGCCAACCGTCGGCACATTGTTCTCCGCGTAGCACGCCGTCACGCACGCACTGCATCCGGTGCACGCATTGACGTCGATCGTCATGCCCCACTTGTGCCCCGCATATTTCCAGGGCTCGTACATTTCGAACGGCCCGGTGACTTCTTCCGCCTCGCTCTTCGGGATCACGCCGTTTGCGAGCTGCTCGATACTCATCGCCTCAACGATCGAACGGCCCATCATGTCACTCTTGCCGAGCGGCGTTACGAGCGTGCGAGTCGTCCCTGTCGCGCGCGCTGTCGCCGCGGAGTAGGTCGCGCCCGCCGCCAGTATCGACCACGGATTTGCGCCGACGTCCTTCGCATAACGGCCGTACGCGCGATGCCCCTGGCCAATCGGCACTGCGATCACGCCGGGACGCACCGTGCTTTCAACCAGCACCGGCGCCTCAATTGCGCCATGCTCCGTTTTTATCTCGATGACGTCGTCCTTGGCGACACCGAGCTTGCGCGCCGTCTCAGGATGAATCTCGGCCCAACTGTCCCACACGATTTGCGTGACCGGCTCGGGCAACTCCTGCAGCCACGGCTTGTCCGCGCCGCGCCCGTCGTAGAGAAAAATATGCGGATAGGCGTACACCGAAAGTTCCATCTGCGCCGCGGTCGGTACGGCCGCTTTGAATGGCGACGTGTCGAGTTTGAGCGCCGACAAGTGCTGCTCTTCGAACAGGCCGCCTTCGCGCCGGACGTTTGTCCAAAAATCTTGTGGATTCGTATTGTCGGCTTTGGGAGCCAGCGCGAGCCATTCAGTCTTGACCGCCTCTGCCGTGCTTGCCCACGGAAGTTTCGCGCTCGAGGATTTCGCGGCCGCAGCGAGCAGGATGTCGCCGAGCGGCTTGCTGCTGAACACCGGCTGCATCACCGGCTGTCCAAGTCCGCGGATGTTCGCGCGCGGTGCTGTATCACGCCACGATTCGAGCGGATGATGCGCCGGCAAAATTAGACTCGCCATCGCGGCGGTCTCGTCGGGCACGCCGCCTGCCCACACCACGAACGGAACTTTCTGGAGCGCCTCGGCGATTCGCGCCGACGGCGGCATCGTGAAAAGCGGATTTGCTCCCGCTATGAAAACCGCGTCGATCTCGCCCGCGCGCATCGCGTCCACCACGGCGTCAACTTCATCCGGCGTGCTGGTATCTTCGGCCGGCGAGTCTTCGAGGAACATGATCGTTTTGCCAAAATTGCCGGTGACCGCGTTGAGAATCATCGCCGCGAGATGTGCTGACGAATCGTCAGTGCCCGCAATCGCGAGCGCGCCGTCGGCCTTGCCGAACGTCTCGCCCAGCCGCGTGATCGCCTCGACCGGCACGCCGGTGCGCGCACTGGTCGCAGCAGGATCGAAATTTTCCACCGCCTTGCCGAGCGCGGTGAGATCGAAGCCCGAGCTTTGCGAAACCTTGCCTGTTTTGACCAGGACATTGAGCACGCTCCACGCAACGTCGGCCTGCGCACCCGGCGCCGTCGCGATCCAGTCGTCGCACTTCGACGCCGTCATGTTCAGGCGCGGACCGACGTACGTCGCACGTCCGATAGTCAGCGCGCCGCGACGATTCTGCGGCGTGCGGAACTGCGAATATTGCCGCGCGAGTTCCACCGGCGATTGCCACGTCTCGAGAAAGTCAGCGCCGAACGAAATCAGCACTTCGGCCTGATCGATTCGATAGGCCGGCAGATCGCGCCGCCCGAAAAGCATCTTCGCCGCGGCGCGGGCCGGCTCATTATTGATCGCTTCATAAAATATCGCGCGCGACGAATTGTGCGCGCCGACGAATGCGGTCGCGATCTTGTTGAAGGTCGGCCCTTGCGGCGCGCCGAAAAACGCGACGCGATCCTTGCCCGCCTTCGCCGCCGCGCCCAGCCGGTCGCCGAGTATTTTCTCGGCTTCGTACCACGACACTTCCCGCAGCGCACCGTCGCCGCCGCGAACTTGCGGACGCGCCAACCGGTCCGGATTGTACAACCCTTGCAGCGCCGCTTGTCCCCGCGCACACAAACTGCCCTGCCCGATCGGATCCTCGGGATTTCCTTCGAGCTTGATCACCCGCCCTTCCCGGATTCGCGCGACCACACCGCATCCCGCCGGACACTCCGCGCAGGTCGTCGCGAAAAAACTGGGAACGCCGGGGACGACGTTCTCGTCCGGCACCACGTACGGGATCAGCTTGCGCGCCGCCGGCTCGCATCCGGGCACAGCGCTCGCCGCAGTCGCAGTCGCGGCCAGCTTGATGAACGCTCGCCTGGATATCGAGGTTCCTTCGCGCGTCGGTTTTTTCACTTTCCTCACTTAGTGATGACAGCCGACGCAATCGAGCGTCGCTTGTTTCTCCGTGTGGCAGTTCACGCAAAATCCCATGTTGATTTCATGCACCGGCACGACGCGATCCATCGCCTGCACCGGACCGTGACAGCTCTGGCATTCGATACCGGCGTGTATGTGCGGCCGATGCGTGAAGCGCACGAAGTCCGGCAGCGTGTACACGCGATTCCACTGGATCTCGAACGACTCCGGCGTCTCGTCGGTCCACGGCCGCGTCACCGGCTGGATCCCGCCGCCCGCAATCCCGTTGCCGTGACATCCGACGCATCGCGCAACCGCCGGAATCCCCGGTTCAGACGATCGAGCCGCATAGGCATGGCAGTACTGGCATGGAATCTTGTTCACGCCGGCGTGCACGCGATGGCTGAATGGTATCGGCTGGACGACGTCGGCCCGCGGTGCCCAGGGCCGCTGCGACAATGCGATCACCGCGCCGCCCGTGACGAGCATCAAGAGGGCCAGCGGGAGGATTATCCGGTTCATGCTGACGATCAGGTTTGTGAATAATCCCAAACGGTGCCAATGCGCCACCGCGTATCGGTTAAAATTTCTAACAACACGATCGTCTTTAATCAAGTAAAATTAATACTGACCCCTCCCTGCGATGCTCTAACCGAAGCCCCCGCCTGTGGATTCCCATTGGGCGAGAACGCCGATTTATTGCGGCAGGTAGTTCCGACGCCTCTGAAACTATGTTACTTATGACTGGATCTTTAGGGTTTAAGGCTGCTTCGACAGGTGCAAATCAAGACTGCCGCCAGACTGGGTCTTTTACCGCCCTACCTTTTCGCCGAGCTTGATCGTCTCAAAAAAGAGGTCGCAAGCAAGGGGGTTGACGTGATCAGCCTCTCGATCGGCGATCCTGACCTGCCCACTCCCGGTCACATTGTCGCCTCACTCAAGCGCGCGGCCGACGACCCTAAAAATCACCGCTATCCCGACTACGAAGGCTTGCCGCAATTTCGCGAGGCCTCGGCCGATTGGTACCGCCGCCGTTTCGGCGTCAGCTTCGACCATCAGCGTGAAGTCTGCGCGCTGATCGGCTCCAAGGAAGGCATCGCGAACTTCGCGACCGCGGTCGTCGATCCCGGCGACATCGTGCTGATTCCCGATCCCGGCTACCCAGTCTATTACTCCGGATGCGTCTTCAACGGCGGCGAGCCCTACTTCCTGCCGCTCCGAAAAGAGAACGCGTTCCTACCCGACCTCGCATCGATCCCCGCGGAGATCGCGCGCCGCGCCAAGGTGTTGTGGCTCAACTATCCCAACAACCCGACCGCCGCGACGGTAAACCTCTCGTTCTTCCAGGATGCCGTCAAATTCTGCCTCAAGCACGACGTGATTCTCGCCCACGACAGCGCCTACTCCGAAATTGCCTACGACGGTTATCGCTCTCCGAGCGTTTTCCAGGCCGACGGTTCGCGCGATTGCGCAATCGAGTTCCACTCGCTGTCGAAAACTTTCTCGATGACCGGATGGCGCGTCGGTTTCGCGATCGGCAACGCGCAGCTGATCGGCGCGCTCGGCAAGGTCAAGACCAACATGGATTCCGGCGTCTTCCAGGCGGTGCAGGAAGCCGCGATCACCGGCCTCGCCGGCGGCGACGGCGACCGGCTCGCCGAATATTGCGCTATCTATAAGCAACGCCGCGATCTGCTCGTCACGGCTCTGCGAGCGCTCGGGCTCGAATGCGAAAACCCGCGCGCGACCTTCTACGTCTGGACCAAAGCTCCACGTGGTTACACCTCGGTTTCATTTACCGAGCGCGTCTTGAAGGAAGCCGGCATCGCAATCACGCCCGGCTCCGGGTTCGGCAAGGGTGGTGAGGGGTACGTTCGCTTTTCTCTGACGAGCGAACGTTTGGTCGAGGCGGTGGACCGACTAAAAGCGCTGCGGTTGTAACGGCGAGAATGCCCAATCGGGCTTTTATCGGAATAGGCAGTAACCTAGGCGATCGAGCCGCCAATTATCGTGAGGCGATTCAACGGATCGCGTCGATCCCGGACACGAGGATCGTGCGCCAATCCTCGATCTACGAGACCGAGCCGATGGGCGATCTAAAGGGCGCGTTCCTCAACGGCGTCATCGAAGTCGAAACCGAAATCCCGGCCGAAGTCCTGATGCGCCGACTGCTCGCGCTCGAGCGCATCATGGGCCGCAAGCGGGTCAAAGGCCGCAAGCAGACTCGCGGCAAGTATCGCCCGCGAATCATCGATCTCGATTTGTTGTTCTTCAACAAGGAAACGATCGACACGCGAGTCCTCAAAGTGCCGCATCCGCGCCTCCACGAGCGCCGCTTCGTGCTCGCCCCGATGAGCGAGCTGGCGCCCGCGCTGATCCATCCCAAGCTCAACGCGTCTATTTCCGAAATGCTGGCGGGACTTAAGTCGCCGTTTCGTGTTACGCTTGCACGAGCGGATTTGCTAAGGCCGCAACCCTCAAAAAAAGAGGCATCCCGATGAAATACTTTATCGACACGGCAGATGTCGCCGAGATTCGCGAGGCCGCCAGCTGGGGACTCATCGACGGCGTCACCACCAATCCATCGCTGATGGCGAAAACCGGGCGGCCGTATCACGACGTGCTGCGCGAGATTTGCGAAATCGTGGACGGACCGATCAGCGCCGAAGTTGTCGCCACCGAAGCGTCCGCGATGATCGAAGAGGGCGAGAAACTCGCCAAGCTCCACAAAAACATCGTCGTAAAATGCCCGATGATTATCGAAGGCCTCAAGGCGACTCACGCGCTCGCCAAACGCGGCATTCGCGTCAACGTAACTTTGATCTTCACACCGCTGCAGGCGCTGGCCGCTGCAAAAGTAGGGGCGTCGTTCCTGTCACCGTTCATCGGCCGCCTCGATGACATCGGCCAGGACGGCTTCGCACTGGTCGAAGACATGGTGCAAATCCTCTCGAACTACGACTACCCAGCCGAAGTGCTGGTAGCGTCGGTCCGCAGCACCACTCACTTGATACGCGCCGCCGAAGTAGGCGCCGACATAGCCACAGTCCCCTTCGCCGTCCTGAAACAAACGCTCCACCACCCCCTGACAGATCTAGGCCTTGAGCGCTTCCTGGCCGACTGGCGCAAAACCAACCAAAAGATCTGATCCGCGCGAAGTCGCCTCTCCCTGCTTCCCCTCTCCCTGTAAGGGAGAGGATCAAAGGTGAGGGTCCTTATTCGCGCGCGCTGCGCGCGCGATTCAAGATTCTGGTCCGCGTCTTGCCTTCTCCTCACGTCATCCTGAGCGCAGCAAATGATCTCCCGCGATAGCGCCCCTCGCCCCATGATTTCGACGATGCAGCGAATCATCATCCTCGGATGCGCCGGCAGCGGCAAAACTACATTCGCGCGACAGCTAGGCGAAATCACCGGCGCGCCGGTGATTTCGCTGGACGCGATCTGGCAACCGCAATGGACCAACGATGACGTCCCCAACTTCCGCACCCTGATAGAACAAGCGCACGCCGGCGACACCTGGATAAGCGACGGCAACTTCGCGACCGCGACCTTCGACCTCCGCCTGCCTCGCGCCACTCTGATCGTCTGGCTCGACCGCCCAAAACTATTCTGCGCCCGGCGCGCAATCACGCGAGTCTTTCAGTCCGGCCAAGATCATCAAATCGCCGACCTGCCCAAGGTGCTACGCTTCCTCTGGAATTTCGACCGAATCAACCGCCCGTTGATTGAGACGCAAAGGATCGCACACGGCCCAAACGTCCCCGTCCGCAGATTGAACAATAATCGCGAGATTGCCGCCTTCCTGGCCTCGGCCAAAGACGGCTAGCGGGTGAGTTCGATTTGGATTTTGATCGTTCGAACCGCTCCGCCTCAGCCGTGGAGCATATGCAAAAGTCGAGCGTCACTAGGCGTAAGGCTAAGAGCACGCTGAACCACGACCCCGTTCTCCGAATCGCAATTCTATATTTGTTCTAACAGGTCAGTTCCGAGCACGCCGCGCTTTGTGTCTGAGAAAATGCCATCCAGAATCTTCATGCTGTCTGCTCCGCGTTTGGCGGCTTCCCGCACGTAAACGATTCGAACCATGGCATCGACCGTAACAGATGCTCACGTTGGTATTCGAGACATACTTGCTCGGGCAGGCAAAGCAATAGATATTTAACTTGATGGGCTACTTGTATAAGTAGCTCCATTTGTTAAGGTGAATCGAATGGCGGAAAGGAAGATTCTCACAGCATAATGTACCGCGTATTGCGAAAGCTGGGCACGCATTCGGCCCATCTGCCGCCGATCAGTCGCGTAACTCTATTTGCTGGACGGCATCCACAGATTATGCGTTCCATTGATATTGAATATCACGGGGCGATGGCGAATTCCGTGAACGCGGAGTCGGTAAAACCCGATGGCTAATCTGATCGCGTTCATTCGCAGTCAGACAAGGTGGACGCACCGCCGAAATTTCTAACGCCGCGCGTAAATTGCACGGCCAGCTCGGATTACGACTCAATTTGGAGGGAGGTAGTCGAACGAAACCTCGATTTCGACATAGCGGGTCAACGGGGTTGACGATAGGAAATTTCGCTTCGCCGCTGCCTGCCGAATGGACCGGTCATTCAGGGCGATGAAGATAGCTATTCGACTGAGCGAGATAACCGCCCGGACGATAGATTTTAGCTTAAATGTCAACCGGCGCTGTTACCGACCGCCGCCCACCTTCGACCCTCTCTGACTTTTTTTGGAAGGCTTCGGACGTAACTAATGCCGAACGCCTGAGCGTCCGGCGAGATTCTTCGCTACAGCAGCTTTCGCTCAGAATGACACGTGAGGCGGCCCGATTTTTGAGTCATCCTGAGCACAGCGAAGGATCTCGCGCTTTCAGCGCGCTTCGGTCTGTGGCTGACTAATATATTGGTTACGCAAAGTTCTAGTTTGGGAGAGGGAAGGAAGGAGCCGGGATTCTTCGCTTCGCTTTAGAATGACACGAGGACGGAGAGAGCAAAAATCGCGGGCACGGCGGCCCGCGCCACTGGAGGTGGCAACAGAGAGTGTGGGCGCTAGGAGAAAATTAATTCGCCGCAGTCGAGGTGCGCTCGGCGATTAGGCGGTCTAGTTCGGTTCTTAGTTTGGGGAGGACTTCATCGTAGGGGTAGTAGCCTAGTTTGCGGTCCTTTTTTTTGAGGTTGACCGTGGTGGGGCCGCACCATAGGCCGAGGTCGGCGTCGTCGGTTTCGCCGGGGCCGTTTACGCGGCATCCCATGATTGCGATCGTGATTTTGTATTTTTCGGCGTACGTCGTCAGCTCCTTTACCTGCTGGGCCAGTTCTACGAACTTCATGTTTTCGACGCGCGAGCATGATGGGCACGAGATTATGTTCAGGCCGGCGCCGAAGTCGGGGACCGAGATGAAGCGGCCGGCGGCGACATCCTCGATGATTTTGTGGCCGACCAGGACTTCTTCGTGCTTGCGCTCGTTGGGGAGCGTGAGCGAGACGCGAATCGTGTCGCCGATACTTTGCGCGAGCAGTTTTTCGAATGCGATTCGGGTCTTGATGATTCCGTCGGGCGGCAATCCTGCCTCGGTGACGCCGAGATGTAACGGCACGTCGGGCCGGCGCTTGGAGAAGCGCCTGTTCGCGTCCATCACCTTGACCGGATCGGAATCCTTGAGCGACACGACGAAGCGGGTGAAGCCGAAACTGTCCATCAGGTCGCAATGGTACGCGGCCGACTCGACGATCGCCGCAAGCTGATCGCCGGGGTACTTGTCGAGGAACGCCGGCGCGACCGAGCCGCAATTGACGCCGATACGAATCGCGACGTCGTTGTCGCGCGCCACATCGACCAGCCATTTCACCTTCTGCTCGATGGTCTTGGATTTCTCGATATGATGCAGATGGCCGGGGTTGTAGCGAATCTTGTCGACGTACGGCGCGACCCGGTCCGCGATTTTGTAGTTCTCCTGCAAATCGACCGACAGCACGACGCCCTTGGTCTGCTTGCGGATTTCCTTGACCGCCGGGATTTCCTTCTCGCTGTCGATCGCGATGCGCACGATTCCGGCGCCCGCGTTGGCCAACTGATGCGCCTGCGCGACGGTCTCATCGATGTCGATGGTGCGCGTCGCGCACATCGATTGCACCACCACCGGCGCGTTGCCGCCGACCTTGATGCCGCCAATCGTTATCTGCCGGGTTTTGCGATCTTTCAGTGCTTGATCCATCTCATCTATGCTGCCGAATGCGCGTCGCGCTTGCTAGTGCTTGTGCTCTTCGGCCACCGCCATCGCGATTGCGCCGTGACTGAACGCCGCGCCCGCGCGCATCGCAGCGGCAACCCAGACGGCCTCCGCAATCTCCTGGTCGGTGCATCCTTTTTCTTTCGCGCGGGTGACGTGCGCCTCGATACACCACGGACACTGCGTCACATGCGCCGCCGTAATCGCCATCAACTCTTTGGTCTTGCTCGGGATCGCGCCGTCCTTGAAAACTTCCTTGTCGAATTCCATGAAGCCCTTGAACGGGTCGGGCGCGTTCTGGCGCAGGTTGCGGAGATACTTCGAGGTTTCCTTGCCGTAAAAATCAGCCATGATGGATTCTCCTGCGAGAGCGTTCTGATGCTGATGATTCGGACTATAGCAGAGCGCTCGCCGGTATCGATAACAATTGCCTTTCGCGATCCTGACGGTTTGTTTAGCTAATTCTGACCTTATCCTCAGACAAACTTTACTTATCCAAGGCTGGCGACGACCAATTTAGGCTCTGACTCTTCCCTTGCAATAAGTCATCGTCCTGACTAAGTTTCTTTCACTGTCGTTGGTTTATTAGACGAAAGGGGGCGCCGCATAACGATGCTGCTGTTCGCCCGTGCATCGCAAATTTTCAAGTTCAAGCTCTTCGCTCGGGGGAGGGAGGAAGCTGAACGATGAGTACCGTAGTGTCGACAATCGCGGCCGGCGATCCGCGGCCATTTCCTGACGTCATTCTTCGCAGCCAGTTCTTCGAGATGGTGGGCACGCGATCGCTTTCGAGCGAACAGCGCCTGATGCTCGCGGTGTTGGCCGACGCGATCAACGTCGTGCAGGAATTCGGCGGCGCTCCGAGTATGCGCAAACGCAACTCGTTCAACGAGGCCTGGAACTGGTTCTTCACCAAGGGCGTCTCGTGCCCGTTGTCGTTCGACAGCGTATGCGACGCGCTGGGGATCGACGCGCAGGGGCTGCGATGGCGGCTGTCGGAGCTGGTCGCGGGACGTGGCGGGAGTCCGCTGCGTTTGCGGCTGAAGGAAGCGAGCCGGATGCAGCGCCTGACGGTGAATCGAGTACGGCGGCGTGATCCGCGCAGAGTGCATCGCGCGAATCGGAATCGCTGAATGTGAAACCCTCCGCGGGTTTCACGCTTCCGCGGCAGGGGTAACCCCTGCACCTTAGTATTAAGAAGAGCAGATGCGGGTCTTCGTCCCTGTTAGAAGGGTTGAGAGGGGTCGTCCCGAGCGCTGCGAATGTTACCCGCGCGCGCTGCTGCGGTTCGATCACTATCGGAAGTGACGCGCGAGCTCAGAAGCGTATGCAACACCGATTTTGTCGGCGTTGTTGCGAAGCCAGTCAGTGAAGCGCGTCGGCGCGTTTGGCGGGGAATCCGTAACCAGCAGATTGCTCATCAGGCCGCGAGCTTCGTCGAGGGTAAGTGTAACGTCGCGCACGAACCATCCGACAATCCAGGCAAACGCGACTGCGATACGAGGATCGACGTGAACGATGCGCGATTTGCTGCCCACTGCGCTCGCTATCATCCGCACTAATTCGTCGAAGGTGAAAATCTCCGGACCCACCGCGTCGAGAGTGACAGATCGTTCGTCGCGCGCGGCGGTCACCGCGATCTCGGCCAGGTCGGCCGCAAAGATCGGCTGGACGCGGTAGTCTCCGCGCCCGGGAATCGCGAAGAATGGAAATCGCCTAAGCATCCACGCAATGTTGTTCAGCAGAATGTCCTCGACGCCGAAAATCAGCGCCGGCCGAATGATCGCATAGCTTAGCGGCGACTCTCTGATCGCCGCCTCGACCATCGCCTTGCCACGAAAATAAGGCAGCGGCGACTCAGTCGCATGGGTGACGCTGATATGAACGAACTTGCGGACTCCCGCCGCGGCCGCCGCATCGAGCATGACGCGCGTATTCGCCACCGCATTGTCGAAGCTCTGGCCGCTGTGCGGAAACCTGATCCAGTAGGTATTGAATAGCGCGCGGGCGCCTTCGAGACTTCGTTTCAAATCGTCCGGGCGATCGAAATTGAACGGCACCGCTTCAACCTGATCGCCAAATGGATTCGCGCGTGTCGGATGTCCGGTCAGCGTCCTGACTCGACGGCCCTGGGCCAAAAGCGCGCGCGTGATATAGCTGCCCGTGTATCCCGATGCGCCCGTGACAACGTCGAAGTCATTCTCTGGCATTCCGCAGTCTCCGTCGAATTGCGCGCTGTCCGGGATTCTTCGCTACAGCAACTTTCGCTCTAGAATGACACAAAAAGAGATCCGGGGTCCCTCGGCTGCGCTCGGGATGACACAAGAAAGAAAAGAAGTATGAAACCCACGGTGGGTTTCATTAAGATTACGTTCCTATGGATTGTCCGCTGCAAGGCGTCAAAGTTGTCGAAGTTGCGATGTGGGTCGCGGGGCCTTCCACCACTGCGGTGCTCGGCGACTGGGGGGCCGACGTTGTCAAGCTCGAAGATCCGCGCACCGGCGATCCGATTCGCGGTTTCGTCACGCGCACGATGGGCGATCCGAACGCGCGTATCCGTCCGCCGTTCGAGCTCGACAATCGCAACAAACGCAGCGTCGCCGTTGACTTGCGCAATGCCGACGGTCACGCGTTCGCGCTCAAGCTGATCGAACGCGCCGACGTCTTCGTCACCAGCCTGCGCCTCGACGCCATCGAGCGCATGAAGCTGGACTACTCGACTCTCTCCGCGAAGAATCCGCGACTCGTGTATGCGTCGATTAACGGCTACGGACATCGCGGGCCCGATCGCAATCGTCCCGCCTACGACTATGCCGCCGCGTGGGCGCGGTCGGGCCTGATGGCGACGATTGCGGAGCCGGGACAATCGCCACCTGCGCAGCGTCCTGCGATGATCGATCATGCCGTCGGCCTTGGCCTCGCCGGCGCGATCTCTGCCGCATTGCTCGCGCGCGAGCGCACCGGCCGCGGCCGCGAGGTCAACATCTCGCTGTTCTCGATGGGCCTTTGGATGAACGCGTCCGATCTCACCGTCGGCCTGATGACCGGGCGCTCGCCCCAATCGGAGTCGCGCACCGAGCGCGTGAATCCGCTCTGGAGTTCTTACCGATGCGCCGACGCGCGATGGATTTACTTCGTGATGATTCAGAGCGATCGCCATTGGCCTGATTTCTGCCGCGCACTCGGCAAACTTGAATGGCTCGACGATCCGCGCTTCAAGGACTCGACCGCCCGCGCGCAAAACTGCGCCGCTGCTCACCGCCGAAATCGATCGCGTCGTCGCGACGCGCACCGCCGACGAATGGGCGCCTATTTTCGATCGTCACAATCTCGTCTGGGCGCCCGTTCGCACCGACGCCGAGGTGCTGGACGATCCTCAGGCCGCAGCCATCGGCGCTTTCGCGCCCGTCGATCATCCGAGTATTCCCGGATGCCGCGTCGTGAACAGTCCGGTTGAGTTTGGCGATACGCCCTCGCAACCGCATCGCGCGGCGCCCGAACTCGGGCAGCATACCGAAGAGGTCGCGCTCGAAATGGGGCTGTCGTGGGACGAAATCGGTCGTTTGAAAGCCTCCGGCGCGCTCGGCTAGATTTGGCGCTTCAAATGCGTCAAACGCACTCCTGATAGCAGATTTTGACGTTTTCCGGTGATCAAACAGCGGTATAAATCCGCATTTTGCCGACTTTGTTTGACTCTGATGAACCCCCCTCAATATGATCTTGATCATTCGTCTCCCGGAGGTCGCCTGTTCGTGCGAATGATTGTTCCTCCTGTCGCTCACCGCCGTGAAATTGATCGCAACCTCGCTGAATTTTTCCGCGGCCATCGCGCCGTGCATTTCAATCGCGCGGTCTCCGCGATGTGCAAATATTTCAAGTTGCGCCGCCCGCGCGTCGAATGGTTCGAGTACATCGATTGGGGCAAGACCGCCGGCCGCACCTACGAAGACGGCCGCATTCACCTCGTGCATCCCGAAAACTGGAAGCGCGGGCGCATCTACTTCAGCGAGCGCAAGTGGATCCAGATGCTTTACCACGAGATGGGCCACTTCCTGCTCTGGAGCGATCCCGAGCGCAAGGCCGATTTGTTTTCGCGCCGCATGATCACCGGGCTTCGAGTCCCGACACGCCGGCGTTCCGCGCGCTCGCGCACCCGCGCTGGAATCTCGAGCACTCGCCGCTCGGCAAATCGCATCCGCAAGCGTCGCGCGCGAATTTCAATTGCGCGAAAATCGCGACGGGCTACTCGCGTCGTTTCACGGCGCGTTGCCACTCGCAAATCGCGGCGAGCTGCCTGATGCCGCAGAAGCCGACGGTCGAAAATCGATGGTGGGTCGAAACCACCTTCAAGAAACCCAAGCGCGCCAAGTCCGAGACCGAGATGCCGCAGTTGCCGGTCGCGATGGCCTTTTATGCGGTCGCGCGAGACTACGATCAGGATCGCGCCAAGGAAGATCTCACCGACAACAATCTGCGCATCGCGCGCGCGGCCGATCCGCCGCAGGGCGATTGGGCTTACGTCGCGATGACCGAACAGCACGCACCGGCCAACGTGATCAAGCGCGTCAAGGACGAATTCCGCATCCCGCGCGAAGCCCGCGGCATCGTGATCGATCATGGACGCGTCGTGCGCTTGCTGATTTGCGGCCCGCAAATCGAAGACTGGATGCTCGACATCACGCTCGGCGACGAACCGTCGGTGGACGCCTACGTATGGTCGGTGATGTATCGCGAGCGAATCTTCCGCCGCGCCGAAGACGCATTGCGCCAGGCCCGCAAATGGGCCATCAACCTGCTCCAATTCCCACCGCCAAGAGACGAACCCTTCCGCGGCGCGTTACTGATCTAGAAAAATACAGAAGAACTTTATTTTAATGAAACCCACCGTGGGTTTCATGCTTCCTTGGGCAGGGGTAACCCCTGCACCTTAATATTCATACAAGAGAGGATGCGTGACTTCGTGAAACCCACGTTGGGTTTCACTAAGATTAAGTTCCCGCCATGAACTATCTCTCCCTCGTGCTCCGCAACCTCACTCGCAACAAACGCCGCACGATTCTTACGACGCTGTCGATTACCGTCTCGATCTTCATTTTCGCATCGCTCATCAGCCTGCCGGGACTGCTCAACCAGGTCCTGCGCGATCGTGCCAACTCGCTGCGCCTGATCACTCACAGCAAAGCCAGCCTCTTCTACATGCTGCCCGAGTCTTACCGCCGCCGAATCGAAGCGCTGCCGCACGTCGAAGCGGTAGCCGCTTACAGCGTCTTCCTCGCGACTTACCGCGATCCGACCGAACAACTCGGCGTGCTGGCCGTCGATGACGACCGAATCGGAGAAATCTTTCCCGATTGGGATATCAGCGCGGAAGCCGATCATGATTTTAAAACCATTCGTACCGCGGCCCTGGTCGCAACCAATTTGATGAAGTTTTACGGCTGGAAAGTCGGCCAGACGATCATGCTGCGCGGCACGATGTATCCGGTCGATCTGCAACTGACTATAGTCGGCGTGCTGAACGAGGAGGCCGCCGGCCCGCGCATCATCTTCCGGCGCGTCTACATGGAAGAACTGCTGGGCAGGCCGGGGACGGCCAACCTGTTCTGGGTCAAAGTCGATAGCTCCAAGTCGGCGCCTGAAGTGATCGCGGCGATCGACGAGATGTTTGCCAACTCGCCGAACGAGACCGCCACCGAAACCGAGGTCGCGCTGATCAAAAGCCAGGAGGGCGGTAACCTGGCCCTGCTGCTTAATGGTGCAAAATTTCTCGCCGCGATCGTAGTCTTCACGATCGCGCTGGTGGCCGCCAACACCGCCGCGATGGCGGTGCGGGAGCGTCGTCACGAAATGGCCGTGATGCGCGCGATTGGTTTCACCCGCCGCTCGATCGTTATGCGCATCCTGGTTGAAGGACTGATAGTCGGCGTGATCGGCGGTGCACTCGGATGCGCCCTCGCGCTGATCGGTTTCGACCTGTTGCCGCACGTCTCCGGAGCGCTCGGCCCGCTCGCACTGGCGATGACCCTGTCGCCGCGAATCGTCACTTACAGTTTTCTGATCGCCGCACTAATCGGAGCCGTCAGCGGCTTCATCCCCGCAACCCTGGCCACCCGCGGCGACATAGCAACCGAACTCCGCGCCATCTAGAAATTTTCGATATCGTTGGCTTGCCGTTTCTTCCCCTCTCCCTGAAAGGGAGAGGATCGAAGGTGAGGGTCCGATTACAGCGCGCATTCTTTGGCGCGCGATTCAAGATTCTGTTTCCTAACTGAACACCGAACCAGGTTAGGCAAAGCGTTTCGCTAGAGCGCTGACCTCCAGCTATTTCCTGAACTCTACAGTCGCTGTTCCGGTCACGAGGCGCTCGGCCTCCTCGTTTTCCATCCAGACGTCGATCTCGGCGGTGTGGTCGGCGGGATTTTTGTTGGTGATAAATCCGTGAATCGTGATCGCGTGATCGGGCTGCACCGGCACGCGATAAGTCGTGCTCATCTGCTTCAGCCAGGCGTTGCTCGAGCCGATCCAATCCGTCACCAGCTTCGACAGCAGCCCGAGGCTCATGTTGCCCGGCAGGATCATCCCGGGCAGGCCTTCTTTCTTCGCCGCTTCGTCGTCGGTGAAACGGCCCGCGCCCTCGCCCATCCCCATCAGCTTGGCGTACGCGCGGCATTGATCCTTGCTGACGAACAGCTCGAGCGGACCGAGCGTGTCGCCAATATTTATTTGGTCGAAGTTGGTCAAGTGCGGTTCATGAAGCGATGGTCGATATGCGCCAGCACTTCGTCCTTCTGGTTTTTCAGCGTCGAGCGGATCACGACGAAGACCATCGTGCCCGTGCGTCCGGTCTTCTCGTAAATTTCCTTCACGTGCGAGCTCAGAGTCACCTTGTCGCCCGGCCTGATCGGCGCGACGAACTCGACGTCCTTGCCGGCGTCGAAGCCGCGGCGTCCGAAGCGCGGGACGTTTTCAAAAAAATGCCGCCCATTGCGAAACGTCACCGCGAACGACGGCGGCGCGACGATTCCGCCGTACGGCTCCTTTCTTCGCCGCCTCCTCGTCGGTGTAAATCGGATTGGTCTCGCCGAGCGCCGCGCAGTAGCGCGCGATCTTCTCAGCCTTGACCTCGACCGGCTCGGTCACTTCGAAGACCTTGTTGATCAGCGCCGGATCGTATTCGACTGCCATTAACGGCTCTCCATCGCGACCGCATGCGGCACCGCTTTGCGCCGCGGCCTGAAATCGACCGGCTCGTAGTTGCCCGCCTTCAGTTCATTCACCAGGTCCTCGATCGTCTTGATATACGCGCTGAACTTGGTCGCGCACAATCCGATCAGACTCACCAGGTGGCTGTCCGATCCGCCGGTCGCCGCAAATCCGTACTTCGCGATCAACTCCGCGCTGCGCTCGTCCTCGCCCTTGCGCGATCCGCCGTTCAGCGCTTCGACTGCGACGACGTTCTCCAGCGGCGGCTTGTTCTGATAATGCTCGTACATCCCGATATTCGGCCGCCCCGGATGACACGGGACGACGATTCCGCCCATCCGCGCCACTTCATTGATCAGCGTCTGCGCATCGAGATGCACGTCGGCAAAATCGAATCGCTTGACCATGTCGTCGTTCACGCCGAACACCAGCATGTGTCCGTAGTTGGTCTCGACTTCCGACGCGCGCAGCACCAGCGTGCCGAACTTATCTTCGAGTGCGCGGTAGTCGCCGCCGCGATTGAACTGGCGATGCTCGGTTAACACGATTCCGTCAACCGGCCGCTCGGCCGCACGCAGTTTGATCCAGTTGAGATACGCCTCTACCGGTGCGCGGCTGTCTTCCGATGCTTCACTATGCGTGTGGAGATCAAGGATTGTACTCACTCGGAATGTGCCCTCACCTCGCCGGGCGAAATTTCGCGAGCGTCACGGTCGGCGTGACGTCCTCGTATACGACCTCGACGGGCATCCCTATCTTAGCCTGTTCCGGCGCGCAGTCGATAATGTTGGTGAGCATTTTCACGCCCTCGTCCAACTCGACATACGCCATGATATACGGGATCGATTCGCGAAATCCCGGCGCCTGGTTCTGATAGGTCGTGGTGAAGGTATAGACCTTGCCGCGCCCGCTGCACTTGATCCATTGCGTATCCGCCGACATGCAATTGGTGCATAGCGCGCGCGGATAGTAGCGCAGGTCGCCGCACTTCCCGCATTTCTGGATGTACAGCTCGTGCCGCTGCAGCGCCTCCCACCAAGGCCGATTCTCTTCGTCAAGATGCGGCAACGGCTTCGAGTATTTCTTCGCTTGCGTCTGTTCCGCCATGATTTTCGATCCGCCCCGAGTTACTGGTTGCTGAGAATGAGTGTCGCGCCTGAGTGGCGCGTGCCGAGGGTGCCGCCGGTGCCATGTGCGAGCGCGATTTTGCAATCCTTGACCTGCCGCGGACCGCATTCGCCGCGCAGTTGCTTGGTCGCTTCAATCACCAGGAAAATCCCGCGCATCCCCGGATGGTTCGATGACAGACCGCCGCCGTCGGTGTTGATTGGGAATTCGCCGTCGAAGCGCAGCCGTCCGCCCGACACGAACGATCCGCCTTCGCCGCGCTTGCAGAAGCCCAGGTTCTCCAGCGTCGATAGCACGGTGATCGTGAACGAGTCGTAGATCATCGCCATGTCGATATCTTTGTGCGCGACGTCGGCGCGCTCGAACGCGAGCCGTCCCGACTGCGCTGCCGCAATCTCCAGGAAATCGCGCTGCCCGCGCGCCGCGTGACGCACCGTCTCGCCGGTGCCGAGAATATAGACCGGCTTCTTCTTCAAATCGCGCGCCCGCTCGGCCGACGTGATCACCAGCGCGCCGCCGCCGTCGCTGATAATGCAGCAATCGAGCAGATGCAGCGGCGACGAGATAATTCGCGACGCGAGCACGTCCTCAACTGTGATTAGCTCGCGGTACTTCGCCGCCGGATTCATCGACGCATGCAGCCGCATCGTGACCGCGATCTCCGCGAGCTGCTCAGAGGTGGTTCCGTAGTCATGCATGTGGCGCTGCGCGACCATCGCGTATGACCCGACCGTCGTCGGCCCGAACGGAATTTCGTACTGGTCGCACGGATCGCCGCTGCCGCCACCTCCTCCGCCGCCCGTTCCAATCGCAAACCGCGACGACGCCGCGGTCGATCCGTAAACTACGACGCACACGTCGCACAGCCCGGCGTGGATCGCGGCCGCAGCATGCGCGGTGTGCGCGACGAACGACGACCCGCCGATCGAAGTGGAATCGACAAAGTTCGGCGTCAGGTTCAAGTAATCGCAGAAGCCGACGATTCCCATCCCGCTCATCCCGATCCCGGTCGTGCACAGCCCGTTCACGTCCTTGATGTTGAGCCCGGCATCGTCGAGCGCGCCACGCATGCTTTCCGCCATTATCTGGAACAGACTTTTGTCCGGCGCGAATCGCGTCGGATGCTCAAACACTCCGGCCACTGCGGTCTTGCGGCTTAAACTCATCTCGAATTCCTACTTGAGGCCGTCGATAAATTGTTCGATCGCGGCGTTGTACTCGGCAGGACGCTCGCGCGGAATATAATGACCGGCGTCCGCGACAATTTTGGCGGTCGCGCCTCGAATTTTGCTCGCGATAAACTCCGCGTCGGCCGGTGTCGTGCCCTTGTCGTCCGCGCCCGCGAGCACGAGCGTCGGTTTTTCGATCTTTGCGATCGCGTCGCGCAGATCGACCTGCGAGCACGCCAGGATGTCGGTATAGCGCACACGCGGATCGGTTTTGATTTGTTCCATCCAGCCTTCGCGGACGACGTCGAAATTCTCCTTCACCGTTTTCGGCGAATAGCCATCAGTGTTGAAAGCTTGCGGCGCCCGGCCCAACGTAATTGCTCGCAACGCCTCGATTCGATCAGGTGTCAGGTTGAACTTCGGCGCCGTGCAACTGAGGATCAAAGCCTCGGCGCGCGCCGCATGCCGCAAGCCGAGGTCCATCGCAATCGCGCCGCCCATCGAATGCCCCAATATCACCGCCGATTTGATTTTCAACGCGTCGAGAAACGCCGCGACGAAATCCGCGTAGTCATGAACCGTGCGCAACCCCTCGACACCCGCCGAACGTCCATGGCCCGGCAAGTCGAGCGCAATCGGACTGTGCTTGCCGCCGAACGCCTCGATCTGCCGATGCCAGGTATGGCCGTTCGACCCCGCACCGTGCACAAACAAAATCTTGCGTCCGCGCGAAAAGTCCGGCACCACGTCAGGCAGCGTCGTCGCACCATTGTAGTAGTAGTAAGTCGCGTATCCCTTAACGTCGGTATATTTCGTCTGCGTTGGCATCGGCGCGAAACTCTCCGCCAGTAGCTTTTGTCGTTAGCTACTAGGTTAAAGCCGCCCTCGTCAAACGGAGCGACGCTCGGCGCTCGGTCTAACGAATCTTCAAGGCAAAGAGCGGGGCGATTCCTTCACCCATTCCTCGTCGCTCTCTTGCAGTTCTCGCACGTTCAGATCGTGAAAGATCAGACCGATGTCGTGGCCGTTGGTCTCGATTCGAACTTCGTGCATCGGCTTGCCAAGTTTGCGAGCCCATTCGCTCGCGAGTTCCGAATTCTCTATGTATGTGGCACCAGGGTAAGCCATCGAATAGTAAACTCCCCACACATAGCCGTTGGGAGCACCCGCTCGTTCCCACGCCGCGTAGTCTGTATAGATGTCATCCCACGACTCCAGCCAAGAGTGATCTGACACTACGGTTGTAACCCACGCTGAGGTGCAGTGACTGAAACGGTACAGGAATTGACGCTCTTTGATATAGGCGACGACATCGTAGTCTCGCACGAAAGAAGCAAAACCGTGTCTTAAGATAAGACTATCGAACAGAGGCTCCTGCAGCGCCTTCTTGATTTCTTCTACCGTCATCAGACGCGCCTGCCGATAATCAGCGGCTCGTGTTGGGCCCAGCTGCGCGACGCGGCCTGCTTGGCGATTTCCGCGAGCATCACGTTGGCACGCTCGCGCTCGTCATTCGGTATCAACGCGATCCATCTGAGCTTGATCCATTCATCGATGTCCGCCCACGTGACCGTAAACGGCGCGGAGCGTTCCTCGACGCGCAGACCTGCCTTCGCAAACGCCCGCTGATATCGATCCTTCGGAAGCGCATCGGCCTCGCGCCGCGCCGCGCGCCGAAAGATCACTTCGCGATATTCACGCCATCGGTCCGGACCTACGATCGCACTCACCATCTGCCGAACGCTGTCATCGCGCTGCCCGGTTGCGATCATCACTCCGTCACGCTGGAGGCATCGCGCGAACTCCGCCACGGCTCCCTCCAGATCGGCATCCGCAATGAACTGCAGAACGTGGCTGGCGAAGATAAAATCGAAAGACTCCGGCTTGAACGGCAGCTGCGACACGTTCGCGCAGATCAGCCGGCATTTCGCGCCGACTCGATTGCGTGCGGACAGGAGCATGTCGAAGGTCAGGTCGATTCCTGTGACGGTGAGAATGCCAGCCGCCTCGACAAACTTCGTCAGATAGGCGCCGTTGCCGCATCCAACGTCGAGCACGTCGCGCGCGTTGGCAATCTCGCCGGCCAGCGCATCGAGCACCGCCTCGCGGCGATTTCCGTAGTACGCGCCGTCGCCATAAGTGTCGGCCAGCCGGCTGAAGTACGCGGCTATATTGGACGGTGTGCGAGGTCTGGAAGCTTGGCCGGAATCCACCTCGCGAGAATGACAGAAAAGTGGGCGCGCGGAAAAGTTCGCGGGTTACTTGCGAGGCTTGCGGCCTTTGGATTTGCGCGTCGGGGGCGCCGTGATTCCGTCGCCCTCAATTGGACCGACTTGCCCGTGCTCCCATACTTCGATTGCGGAGCGGCTGAAACGCCATGCGCTGCCGACGCGGAAGCCCGGGATTCGTCCTTCGCGCAGCAGTCGGTAAATCGTGGTCGGATGTACACGCAGGTGGGCCGACAACTCCGAGATTGTCAGAATATCTTCAGACGGTGCCATGATGAGCCAATCCTGGCTTTAGAGATTTTTGTATGTTCCCCTTTGGCGAGCCGTATCGCCGGATTTCGCACAATAACCCGCTTTACCACCCTCTAACCGTGCCAAGGTTAAGTCAATACGGGTGATTGATGCTCATTAGAGATCGTCAATCTTGGCGAAGGTGCATTAGGTTGCGTTATGGTGAGCGAGAGACCGACAGAAGAATTCAAAGCCGCGCGATGGAGGCGACCTGCAATGGAATACGAAGCGATTGAAATCAAGAACGACGGCGCGGTGGCGTGGCTGACGCTCAACCGTCCGCACAATCTCAATGCGCTCAGCGCGCAGATGGTCGCCGAGCTCGAGGACTTTCTGCATCGCCTGCCGCGCCTAACCGAGACGCGCGTCGTCGTGATGAAGGGGGCGGGCCGGGCGTTCTGCGCCGGGCTCGATCTCAAGGAACAGAATCGCGGCGGCACCGGCCTCGGCGCGTCGACGACCGACACGGTCGAGAGTCAGCGGCGGATGAGCGATCTGGTGGTCGCGATTCGGCGCGCGCCGCAACCGTTCATCGCGGCGATCCGCGGACCGGCGGCCGGCGGCGGCTTTGCGCTGGCGCTCGCATGCGACGTGCGTATCGCAGGCGAGTCGGCGCGCTTCAACGCGGCGTTCATCCGCATCGGGCTGAGCGCGTGCGATATGGGCGTCAGCTACTTTCTGCCGCGGGCAGTCGGCAGCTCGGTCGCGTCGGAGCTGATGCTCACCGGACGCTTCATCAACGCGCAACGCGCGTTCGCGACGGGGCTGGTGTCGGAGCTGATGCCGGACGGTGAAGTCGATGGCGCGGCGGCCAAGCTCGCGCTCGAGATGACGGAGACGTCGCCGCTCGGCCTGCGGCTGACCAAGGAATGTCTGTCGGCGAATATCGACGCGGGCAGCCTAGAGCAGGCGGTCGCAATCGAGGATCGCAACCAGGTGCTGTGCGTTCGCGCCGGTTATATCGAAGAAGGTGCGCGCGCGTTCCTTGAAAAGCGCAAGCCGTGCTTCGCCCCGCGCGCATAGTGTGACTGCGCGATGGCCGAACCTGACAAATGGTCGCGATGGCTGGCGGAGACGCGCTTCGGCGGCGATCAGAAAGCTGCGGAACTGCAACTACATCATCTCAAGTTGTTGCGGAAGCGGCTGCTCAAGAAGGCCGGACTGAGCGAAGGCAAAGTCATGCTGGACGTCGGCGCCGGCGAAGGGCTGATTGGATTCGGGGCTTTGGAATTGGTCGGCGAGACCGGGCGGGTAATCTTCTCGGACATTTCGGAACAACTGGTCGAATTCACGCGCGCGGCGGCCGAGCAGATGGGAGTTCTGGATCGATGCTCGTTCGTGACGGCTCGCGCTGAAGACTTGAGCGCGATTGAAAGTGAATCGGTCGATCTGGTTACGACGCGTTCGGTGCTGATTTACGTCGATGACAAGCCGCGCGCCTTCCGCGATTTCCTCCGCGTGCTCAAACCCGGCGGGCGGACGGCGCTGTTCGAACCGATCGACGATCAACGGATGACCGAGTACTCCGAATACTGGCAGAGAAGGGCCTGGGTCGATCCCGATTCGAAGGAAGGCGCGCCGGTTAAGGACTTGCTCGCACGCCTGGACGAGCATTGGGAGAAACGATATGGGCACGTCAACGAGGCGATGCTCAACTTCAACGAGCGCGACCTTGTGATGATGTCGGTCGCTGCGGGATTCGCGGGCGTGCACACCGAACTGGATTTGGGCGCCGGTCCGATGCCGCCGATGAAGTGGGATACGCTGATGAGGTCATCGGGCAATCCGCTGATTCCGACGAATGGCGAAGTGCTTCGGGAAGTATTCAACGCGGAGGAGCAGGCGAGATTCGAACAGCACTTGCGGCCAGTGGTCGAGCGCGGCGGCAACCTGTGGCGAGCACACGGATCGTTCACTTGGGCGTTCAAAGCGCCGATTCCTCAGAAGCCGTTTCCCGACGAGCCGTAGATTCCGCAAAAGAAAAGGGGCGGTTGGTGAACCGCCCCTGAATCAGTCGCTCGAAATTCGCTGTCGATTACCGGCTTGCGACCGTTGTCACCTCGCCGAGACGCGCCACCAGGTATTCGGGCTGGCCGTCGTGCCATACGCGGAACTGCACGCGCTGGCCGGGAGAATAGTGCGTGACCAGCAGGTTGAGGTACCTCGCGTCGGGAACGGTATTGCCGTCAAATTCGCTGATCACGTCGCCCGCCTTGATGCCCGCTTTGTCCGCCGGCGATCCGATAACCACGCTCTTCACTTTCGCGCCCCAGACTGAGGGAGCCGACGCCGTCGCTACTCCAAAGAACGCTGGGCCACCGGCAGGCCGAACGTCGGGATGCAGGAAGTGAACACGATTCACGCCGTTCACGCTGTGCACGATATGCGAGATCTTGCGCGCCTCATCCAGGCTGTAAACTTCGCCCGCCAGGTACGCATCGCCCTTCGTCGATACCGACACGCCGATATCGGGGAAGGCGCGGCCCTTGAGAGTGTCCCTGATGCGCGCCTCGAGCTGGTCGGACTTGACCGGAGGTGGCCCCGCCGACGCCTGCTGCGTCTCCGCCGCATCCGGGACGATGACCAGCGTCGATATCGCATCGTTGATCAGATCGCTGGCGTTCATACTCGGAGACGCCTTGAGCGCCGGGGTCGCGATGCTCTGCGCCATCATCATGCTCGGATGGTTGTTGACGATCGGCACGTGCATCACCAGGACGGCGACCAGCACCATCAGGGCGGTGCCCATCGCGGTGAAAGCGTAGTCGCGAATCAGGGAATGACGATTCGCGGCGAGCGCCATCGGGTCCATCTCGGCAAGTTCCGTGTCGTCATCCTCGACCTCGGCACTCTGCAGCGGAGGCTCGGGAAAATCCTGCTCGTAGGCTTTTTCGGCAGCCGCGAGTCGCTCGAGCTCGGCCATGGTGCGCGGAATGCCGTCGATCACCGCGACGATATCGTCGTCCGCCGACATCTCGGCGTTCGCATCGTCATGCTGATCGGAAACACTCGCGCTGTAGTCTGCCGGATCGAGATAGCTGGTCGCCTTGGTCGCCCTTGATTCGGTCTCACGCTCGACCGTGACGGAAGGCTGGACCTCCTGAACACCGGAATCCGATACGCCTTCGCCCATCGCCCGTGCGCCAGCTCCAACCCTCTCGCGCTTGAAACGCATGAGTGCTTCTTCCAACGTCAAGATCGAGTCTGTTAGCTGACCGCCTCCGTTCTTACCCATCGCAGCACCGCCTCCTGGTTGATTAGGCACCCCTGAACTGAATCAGCGTGCCGCTACTACAGATAGCAGGGAATTACGTCTAGGCCAACCATGCGCCGCTCAGTTGGCAACAGCCACGGCCAGAAGCTGTTGGGAATATCTAACTATCGTTAGATAGCTTCACTCTGCGTCCATACGCGCATATCACGTGCAGCTGATGCTCACTCACCTAACGGTGATCATCACTTTTGGTTCGGTTTACGGGCCGCCGCGCACTGCACGGACGTAGCCTTGTCCGGACATCCCGGTGGAATCCACGAGGCCGAGAAAGAAACTGACTTGGAATGCGTTGTTCAGTATGCCGAATTGCACCGACGACGACCAATAATTGCCTTCTTCCCTGACGCCGGGATTGGGGAGCGGCGGCATGCAGCCACCAGTGCCGCCCAAGGTGAACGCGAAGTCGATGGCAGGATCTACGAGACCGTAATCGACGATGCTTTGCAGCTCCCTGACGTTCGGAATCCGCCAGTCGTCGTAGCCCGCGAACTTCGCCTGGTTGAGCGCGGCAACCCACGAGAAGATCGTGTAGCCGGTGCCTTGGCCGTCCGTGATTGTGCAGGTCTGAGGGCTGGCGCAATCGGCATTGGATTCACACACATCGAGGCTGGACGAGCATCGCCCCGCCCACTGGTAGTAGTTGTCGCCGTCACGGAGGTCGCTAGCTGACGGGGTTCCGTCGCAACCGTCCTTGGCCTCCCACATGAGCTTCGTGTTGTTGTCGGTGATGGTCCCGTCGCCATTAGCGGTGTAACTGAGCCGCGCGCCTTTCTGAAGCGCACCGTCATCGGCAGGCGCGGGATAGGTGTCGCCCTGCTCACCAGTCGCCGGGAACTTCTGGTCGGAGGCTTTGCAAGAGGTGAGGCTCGAGTTGCACGTACTGAGGCTCGAGGTGCAGATGCTCAAGTTCGAGTTGCTGGTGCTGAGGTCGGAGTCACAGATCGACAGACTCGAGTTACACATTTGATCGCTGCTTTGGCAGGTGGAGAGGTCCTTCATACAGAGTGGGAGTCCGCCGGTCGCAGCTAGCGCCTTCCCCGTTCCGATGCCGGCTAATCCGATGAGGACCACAAGCACCACGTGCGTCGCTCGGTTGGTGATCCCCGTCTGCACCTTTCCGTGTCGCATAGCGCTCTCCTTTAATGTAGAGGCTGCGACTCATACTACATCGCTCATCGTTTTCAAAGGGTTGTTGGTTCACCTCACTTCACTGCCAAATTAGCGAAAAAGTCCCGGTTCTAACTATCGTTAGATAGCTTCACTCACCGCATCTTCGCGTTGCGTCGGCACGGGCCGCTCCTGTAGCGGCAGGTAGTGCCGGAGCGGTTCGCCGACGTAAACCTGGCGCGGGCGGGCTATTTTCTGCTCGGGGTCGCGCACCATCTCGGCCCATTGCGCCATCCATCCCGAGGTTCGCGGGATCGCGAACAGCACCGGGAACATCGTCATCGGGAATCCCATCGCCTGGTAAATGATGCCCGAATAGAAATCGACGTTCGGATACAACTTGTGCGAGATGAAGTAGTCGTCCTGCAGCGCGATTCGCTCGAGCTCGATCGCGATGTCGATCAGCGGATTGCGGCCGGTCACCTCGAACACCTGCGCCGCCATCTCCTTGAGAATCTTCGCGCGCGGATCGTAGTTCTTGTAAACGCGATGGCCGAAGCCCATCAGGCGGCGCTCGCCCTCTTTCACCTTCCTGATCATCGCGGGAATGTTCGAGACCGATCCGATTTCCATCAGCATCCGGATGGCGGCTTCGTTCGCACCGCCATGGAGCGGGCCGTAGAGCGCCGCGATAGCCGCCGCCGCGCATGCGTACGGATCCGGCTGCGAGCTGCCGACCGCGCGCATCGCATTGGCGGAGCAGTTCTGCTCGTGATCGGCGTGCAGGATGAACAGCACGTCGAGCGCGCGCTCGAGCACCGGATTCGGCTTGTACTTGAGCTCGGTCATTTTGAACAGCATCGAGAGCAGGTTGCCGGTGTAGCTCAATTCGTTGTCGGGGTAGACGTAGGGCAGGCCCTTCGTGTGCCGATATGCGAACGCCGCGAGCGTCGGAATCTTACCGATGAGGCGGCGCGTCTGCAGCCGGCGCGACTCGAGATCGTGAATGTCGTTGGCGTCGGGATAAAAGGTCGAGAGCGCGCCGACCGTCCCGAGCAGCATTCCCATCGGATGCGCATCGTAGCGATAGCCCTCCATAAATTTCTTGATACTCTCGTGGACCATCGTGTGAATCTTGATGTTGTTTTCCCAGCGCTCGTAGTGCGCGCGGTCGGGCAGTTCGCCCTTGACGATCAGGTACGCGGTCTCGAGGTAATTGCTTTTCTCGGCGAGCTCTTCGATCGGATAACCGCGGTAGCGCAGGATGCCCTTGTCGCCGTCGATATAGGTGATGCGGCTGCGGCATGACGCGGTGTTGGTGAACGCCGGGTCGTAAGACATCAGGCCGAAATCGTCTTTGCCGACCTTGATCTGACGCAGATCGGCGGCGCGAATCACCTCGCCCTCTTCGATTGGCAACTCGTACTTCTTGCCAGTCCGATTGTCGGTAATGGTCAGCGTATTGTTTGCCATCACGATGCCCTCGACTTGTTCATGACGTTCGCGTTCAACATAAATACAGTACACTCGTTTTTATGTCCAAGGCAGCAGGGCATCCTGCTGCAGAGTGTGGATCTGTCGTGCTCTAGTCGGCGGCGAGAGTTGATTCGATTGTCTGTACGAGGGTTCTCAAATCTTCGGACGCCCGGCGGCCTTCGAATTGGTAGAGCCTCGGATCGGCGCGGATCGTGTTCCACCAGTAGCGGATGGTGCTGCCGGACCAGTTGTTGGTGATGCGTCCGGCGTCGTTCTTGTACCAACTCTTGCCAGTGGTCGCCCAGACTCTTTGCTCCAGTTCTTTTTGCTGGATGGCGTCGAACTCGTCCATCACCTCGCGCCGAAGATCGATGGTGGAAGAGCCGGTTTGGTCCATCGCCTTCAGGCAGCTGAGAATGTAATTCGCCTGGCATTCGATCATGAAGATGATCGAGTTGTGGCCGAGGTTGGTGTTCGGGCCGTACATCAGAAACATGTTCGGGAATCCGGCGACGCTGATGCCGAGGTAGGCCTTGGCGCCGCCCGCCCATTCGTCCTGGAGCAGATGACCGTCGCTACCGCGGATAGCCATCGGAGCGAGGAACGCGGTTGATTCGAAGCCGGTCGCATAAATCAGGACGTCTATTGGGATCGTGCGGCCATCGGCGGTCGCGACTGCGGATTGGTCGAGGTGATCGATGCCGCTGGTGACGACCTCGACGTTTTCGCGATTGAGCGCCGCGTAGTAGTCGTCGGAAATCAGGATGCGTTTGCCGCCGATTGGATAGTCGGGAGTCAGCGCTCCGTGCAGCTTTGGATCGGCGACGGTGGTGCGCATGTAAGTGTCGGAGAGTTGCGCCATCCGCCGCGACAGAAACGAAACGCGCCGGAACACCGGCCAGTTCATCTCGTGCTGGAAGTAGATCAGCCATCGGTAGAGGCGCGTGCGCACGGGGTTGTTTGCAAAGCGGCGCTTTTGATCGTCGGTGTACGCGAGATCGTTGCGCGGGACCATCCAGTTTGCGCTGCGCTGGAAAATATAGACACGACCGGCCTTGGGCGCGATCTGCGGGATGAACTGGATTGCACTGGCGGCGTTGCCGACGACGCCGACGGTCCTACCGGTGAGATCGACATCGTGACGCCATCGCGCGGAATGAAACGCGACGCCCTGGAAGTTCTCGGCGCCGCGGAGCTTCGGCATGTTCGGGCGGTTCAACTGGCCGACGCCTGCAACCAACACTTCGGCCACGACTTCTTCGCCGTTGGTGGTGCGGATTCTCCATACGGCCGCATCGTTGTCCCAAGTCGCGCCGGCGACCTCGGTGTTGAAGCGGATATGCCGCATGAGGTCGTACTTCTTTGCGCAGTTCTCCATGTACTCGAGGATTTCGGACTGCGGCGCCCATTTGCGCGACCAGTCGGTCTTCTGTTCGAAGGAGAAGCAATAGGAAAATGACGGTACGTCGCAGGCGGCGCCGGGATAGGTGTTCTCACGCCAGGTGCCGCCGAGGCGGTTGGCTTTCTCGAAGATGGTGAAGGAATCGATCCCGAGGCGTTTGAGCTGGATGCCGAGGCAGAGGCCGGAGAATCCGGAGCCGATGATGGCGATTCGGCGGGTTGGGTGATTATTTGGGGTCATGGAATTGGGCGGATCATACTATATGTTGTGGTTTGGGAAAGTATGACTACCATGGGTAGTTTCGTTCCGTCGAAAGTCGTTTTTTGGTGCGTGCGGGTTCAAGGAACCTAACCCCTAACCCCTTCCCGCGCGGGAAGGGGAAACGGATGAGGAGAGGATGCGGGGAGGGTTCATGCACTCTTACATGTAGCACAGAAAATCCAGACGGGTCAGGCTGAATAGTTCATCCCCACTTCTCGATTCAACTGGCCATTGCGGCCTGGCTGGTTTGCTGACGCTGGTATTCGGCGATTGAGATGATTCGCTGGGTGCGGGTGTCCCACAGGATGTATTTCAAGGCTTTGGGGATTTGGAACAGGTTCACGCGGGTTACCTCGGTGAAGAGTTCGCGATGTTCGTCGTGGCATTCGATCAGACGATAGTTCGGAATCTTGGCGGATAGATGATGAACGTGGTGATAGGCGATGTTGGCGGTGAAGAAGTTCAGCCATCGCGGCAGGATCAGAAAACTGGAGCCTTCGATCGCGCCGGTCTCGTAATCCCAGTGTTGGCCGTCGCTCGCATAGGAGTGCTCGAAATTATGCTGGACGGTGAACAAAATAATTCCTGCGGCGCCGGCCAGTGACGCGCTGATCAAATAAATCGTAAAGAACAGCCCCGTGCCGAATTCCCAGCACATCAAGGCCCAGGCGCTGAGAAGGCAGACGTTGTTCCAGAACATGTGCCAGTACTCTTTGCGCGATTTCCAATAGGGGGTTTCGAAACTGGCGGCGCGCTCGGCGATCGAAAGTTTCGGCTGGGAGATTTTCGCTTTAACAAGATGTCCCACCAGCGCGATGCTGCCTTTGAGCCAGGTGAAGCGCGGGTTGAAAATTACGTAGATGAGGCCGGCAAACGGCGCGGTCGCGATGCTGCACTTGCGCCGATACCAGCGCTGCTGTGAATCGGTCATCGCCGCATATTCATCGACTGACAGCGTCGTGTAGAGGCCGCGATATTTTTCCCAATTGCCGTTGTTGGCGTGATGAAAATTATGATGCTGCGACCACACGTACTGCGGCATCCCGGAGACTACGCCCAGGATAAAACCAAATGCGCGATTGAGCCGCTGGGTATGGAACAGGCTGCCATGTCCGCATTCATGCATCAGGGTAAATGCCCGCAGAGTGAACAGGCTGATAGCAAAGATTGCAGCAGCGGTGAGCCAGTAGGAAACGTGGACACTCCACAGAGCGACGCACCAGAGAATCGCAAACGCCGCTAACGTCGTCAGCACCTGGGTTAACGCCTTAACGTCGTCGGCCTGCGCGTGTCGAACTATGATGGCGTGCTTCTGTTCCTTTATGCGGAGTATCAACGACACGAGCGGGACCTCATTTGCGAGTTACTAGTGGTAGCCGGGGAAGAGGAAGTTGGGCGAGCCAAGTATCTGCGCAGCTACCAAGAGGGTGACATATCATTGAGGTTAAGCAAACAGTTAGTGATCAGAACTCAACACTCCGATCCTAAACGATCGTTAATGATCCTTGATGCGATGTTTGCCGAGCTTGTAGGAAAGATCGCTGCGCGACATTCCAAGACGGCGCGCGACTTCGGCCTGCGCGCCCTCGGTGATTTTCAGCGCGCGCTGTATCACCGCTTTTTCCAGCGCGGCCAGGAACTCGCGAAGATTGTGGGTCTCGGGGATCATCCCGGCGAGCTGATCGGGAGTGAGCTCGGCGGAAATCCGCGGGACGGCGCCGTTGGCGTTGCGCGGCGCTGATACGGGAAAATTCTCGGGCGTGATTTCTTCGCCGACAGACAGAATGCACGCGCGCTCGATCAGGTTACGGAGTTCGCGAATATTTCCGGGAAAGTCGTAGCTGAGCAGCGTATGAATCGCCTCGACGGTGATTCGGCGCGGCGGCGTTTTCAAATCGCGCACGGCTTGTTCGAGGAAGAGCGCGCAAAGCTCCGGGATGTCTTCGCGATGTTCGCGCAGAGGAGGAACCGTAAGCGGAACCACTGCGAGCCGGTAGTAGAGATCCTCGCGGAAACTGCCCTCATGCACGCGCTTCTTCAAATCGCGGTTGGTTGCGACCAGCAGGCGAACGTCGGTGCGGCGGGGCTTGGTCGAGCCGAGCCGCGTGATCAGCCCGTCGGTCAACACGCGCAGCAGTTTGGCCTGCGCCGGGAGCGACATCTCGGAAGCTTCGTCGAGAAACAGCGTCCCTTCGTGCGCCGCCTCGAAAACTCCTTCGCGCGCGCGGTCGGCGCCGGTGAACGCTCCGCGCTCATGTCCGAAGAGCTCGCTTTCGAGCAAGGTTTCGGTGAACGCCGCGCAATTGATCGCGACCAGCGGCTGTTCGGCGCGCAGGCTGCTGCGATGAATCGCGCGCGCGACGAGTTCCTTGCCGGTGCCAGTCTCGCCGGTGACGAGGACGGTCGCGTTAGTTGGTGCGACGCGCGCAATCTGCTCGCGCAGTTGGCGAATCGCGACGCTGCGTCCCGCGATTTCCGACGATCCTTCAAGCCGCACCACCGTGTCGCGCAGCCGGGTGTTCTCACGCACCAGCCGCGTATGTTCCATCGCGCGGGTCGCCGATGCGAGCAGGACCTCCGGGATGAAGGGCTTGGTGATGAAATCGAACGCGCCACGACGCATGCTTTCGACTGCAAGCTCGATCGTCGCGAACGCAGTCAGAAATACCACCGACAGGCTCGGATCGGCTTCACGCGCCGCGGCCAGCACGTCCAATCCTTCACCGTCGGCCATCTTCTGATCGGTGATAATCGCGTCGAAGGTATGCTCGCCGAGCGCGCCGCGAGCGTCGTTGACGCCGGCGGCCTCGACCACCTCGTGATGATCCTGTTTCAAATTGGAGATGAGTATCCGCCGCAAATGCGGCTCGTCATCTACTATTAGGATTTTCCCCATGACCATTCCTGTCGACAAGATTGTGCGCTGCCGGTATTTCGAGGGAAAAGCATACCTGCCGAGGTTCGTTGACTCTCAATACGATATCGGCGCCGTGGGCGCGGACGATATTGCGCGCGATCGCCAGACCCAGTCCGTTACCACCCTGCTTGGTGGTGAACAGCGGCTCGAAAATGTGCGCCACAGTTTCGGCGGGGATCGGTCCGGCGGGATCGACCACGTCGATTCTGATGTTGCCGTTACCGTTCATCTGAGCGTGGAGCTTCACCAGGTCGCCGCGATGGCATGCGTCGATCGCATTGAGCACCAGGTTAAGCAGCGCCTGATGCATCTGGTTCGCGTCGAATTCACCCTCGAGATTGCTATCGACCGCGACGTCGATCGTCACGCCTTCATTGGCCGCATGCGCGCGGGCGACGGTCGCGACGTAGTTCAAAGTGTCGGCGAGGTTGACCCGCGCGACTTGCACGGGGCGCGGACGCGCATAGACCAGGAAGTCGGTGGTGAGGCGTTCGAGGCGCTGCGCTTCCTTGGCGGCGATCGCGAACATTTCCTCTCGCTCCGCTTCGTCCTGGCCCGCGCGGGTTGCAGTGGCGAGCGAGCTGGAGATCATCGCGACCGGATTTCGGATCTCGTGCGCGATTGCGCGTGACAGTTGTCCGATGGCGGCCAGCTTCTCGTCGGCGAGCAATTGCTTGCGGGTGTTCTCCAGTTCCTCGAGATTGCGGACAAAGCTGGCTTCGCGCGCGCGAAGATTGTTGACCAGCAGCCAGACCAGCGCTCCCATCACGCTGTAAATCACCGACAACGCGCCGGCTTCTATGTACTCGCCGAATGGCAAGCCGTAGGCGCCCATGAAGGTGATTATATCGGCAAGTATGACCACCGTGAGTGTCGCGCGAAGGTCGAGTCTGAAAGCTGCTTCCAGGACGGGAAGAAGCATCAGCGCATAATAGGCAGTGTCTCCCTTGATGGTCAGCAAAGTAAGAATCAGGGCCAGCGTGGTGTTGAAGCCGAGCGACCAGTAGGTGAGGAATTGTTGCTTACCGCGCGAACTGGTAGCGCGCTTCGTGCGCAGCCAGACTATATGCCCGGTCTGAATTGCAAATCCCAGCGCCAGGACGATGACAACAGCGGCGGTAGGTTTGCCGCGGACGTACTTTGAGAGCGCTTGCAGCGCTAACAGCGCGCCTATCAGCAGAAGGTTAAGAGACGCGAAACTGAATTCCTGACGGCGAAAACTCTCCTGATCATCTACGGCGAAGCCAGCCGCACCATCACCTAGCGCGGCTGCGAAGGTGCTTAGCGCCCAGAGATTCTTGCTCGATGTATTTTCGGTATTCAAACGAAGTCAGGCCTATCAGCAAACGCGATGCCGTAGCTCCAGATTAAAGTTTGTTAATAAAAGACTGGAAGTTAGCCATTAGTCACCAAGCTAAGTTCAAAACTTTGTACGCAAGCTTTTTTCGGCGTTCAAATTTTGGCACAATTGCCGCCTCGGCGAAGAGCATAGTTAGCGTAGCTTCGCGATTTATCTATTGACTCTAGAGTAGAGCGGTGGCAGGCCGCTTGCTAGCATCAAGCGTCTGTCTTGTTGCCACCTAACATCAAGAACAACGCCTCTCGCGCGGACGACAAGGAAGCGGTCGTTACAAATCCCGATTAGTATGGAGGGCACGTTGAGGCATCAGTCTTCGGATTCGAAGCATCCGGTATTGAGATCTATCGGTCGCGCACTACCAACCGACTATTATCCGCAGGAAGTTCTCACGACACCGCTTTGGAATGAGTGGAGCGGCAAAATCGAGGTCAGCGGGTCTAGTGCACGGATCGATCTCAGTCGGCGGGTTTCTCCGCGTGAGTTCCCGGAGCTCATGGATGGTGATTGTAGTTATGAGGATTTCCGTGACTGCCTGCGCAGTCTGGAAAGAATCAATCGCTGGCTGCTTGGCTATCGGCCGACGCTGACGTGGCTGGAGCGGCTACCGCGCGGCTTGCATGAGCCGATTCACATCGTCGACGTGGGAAGTGGCGGTGGAGATCTACTGCGGCAGATTTCAGGCTGGGCACGGAGACGGGACGTGGCTGTGCAATTAACGGGAATCGACTTGAATCCCCATGCGGCGCGCGCGGCAGCGGAGTCCACGCCGAAGGAGCTCGGAATTACATGGGTGACCGGCGACGCCAGGGAGTATCGGCCGGAGAAGCCGATCGATATCGTTGTTAGCTCGCTGCTGGCACATCATCTAGAGGACGAAGAGATCGTCGCGCTGCTGCGGCGGATGGAAGCGACCGTGCAGCTGGGTTGGTTTATCAACGATTTGGAACGGGCGCAGTGGAGCTTTCGGATGTTTGGGATGGTGCGGTGGCACCCGATTGTGAGGCATGATGGGCCGGTGTCGTTCCGGCGAGCCTTCCGGAAGGAGGATTGGGTACGACTGTTGGCTGCGGCCGAGGTTCCGCGGGAGATCGCGACGGTAGAACGTTGGCGGCCGGGACGGTTGTGCGTGGGGCGGTGGAAGTGAGGTCGGTGATTCGGTGGCGCACCTCATCACGTAGAACTATCTGAGGCGAATAATGGCATCTTTCACGCTGCCTACACTCAGCGTCAGCCGTCCCAGATTCAAGACCCTTCTCTGGATCTCTCTTGGTGTCACGACGCTCTTTGTCTTCATCACGTCAGAGGTCCTACTTTACACCGATTACCCGATGTACCATGCCTACCGGCTGCAGGTCATAGCCGACCGCGGACTCCTCATCCCGCACGCGCTCTTCGGAACCTTCGCTCTGCTGGCCGGCCCTCTGCAGTTCTCGTCGCGCTTTCGGCAGCGTCACCTGAAGATCCATCGCGCGATAGGCCGCACGTACTTCATCTGCGTCATTCTCGGCGCCTTTACCGGGATCGCCCTTGCCATGGGACGTCCCGGGCTGCCTGGGACGGCGATGCAAGGCGCCGCATGGATCGTCTGCACTAGCGCTGCCGTGATCGCCGCGCGTAACGGACAGATCGCCGTGCACCGCCAGTGGATGGCCCGCTCCTATGCGGTGACGTTCACCTTTGTCTCCACCCGTGTACTGAACCTTGTGCCCGCCTATTGGAGCCATCTTGGCGACGTACTGTCGGCGGTTGGCGTCATCGCCTTCACCCTGGCCTCCATCGTTCTGGTCGACCTCGGGCTCAACTGGAACGAACTCACCACGCGCCGCAGTCTGACGGAACATCCGTGAATCAGGAGGAATGCCTTGCAAGATGAAGTTCTTGTCCTCGGTGGTGGAGTGGCAGGGTGTGCCGCTTCGATAGCGCTCGCCCGAAAGGGACGAAGCGTCACGTTGATCGAACGCGAACCCGCGCCGCGCCATAAGGTCTGCGGAGATTTCCTGAGCGGTGAGGCCCTTGAAGACCTGCATGCTCTTGGCATCGACGTGGCCTCTCTTGGCGCGGTGCCCCTCCCTTACGTTCGCCTTGCCGCTGCCAGACGCGCGGCGGAGGCTCCGCTACCTTTTCCCGCAGCCTCGCTCACGCGCAAGGCGCTCGATGCAGCGCTCATTGCCGAAGCAGCCACCGCCGGAGTCCGGGTCGAGCGCGGTCGCAGTGTGCAGTCGCTCAGCCGCGCGACTGCCAACCTCTGGCAGGCTACGCTCGACGACGGCACCACATACGAAGCTCCAACCGCCTTTCTCGCCACGGGCAAGCACGATCTGCGCGGCCACAGTCGCCCGAAGGACCCTCACCAATGGATCGCCTTCAAGATGTACTATCGGTTGTCTGCCGCCCAGACCGCTGACCTGGCGGGCGGCTCCGAGTTGATGCTCTACTCCGGAGGCTACGGTGGTATCCAACCGGTGGAAGGCGGCATTGCGAATTTCTGCCTGGTGGTGAAACGGTGGTATTTTGCACGTGCTGGTCTTCGCTGGGAGGGCCTCCTTGCGAAGATGCAGGAGGATTGTCCCCACCTCGCAATGCGGCTTGACGGTGCGGAGCCGCTGCTCGACAAGCCGATCGTCGTCACTCATATCCCTTACGGTTACAGGCGTCGCACAACGGAGGATGGGCTCTACTGCATTGGCGATCAGGCAGCCGTCATCCCCTCGTTCACCGGTGACGGCGTATCCATCGCGCTGCATACTGGCCGCACTGCAGCCGCTGCGTATCTAGCAGCGGAGCCGGCGCAGGTCTTTCAGCCAAAATTGCGCTCGGCAATGCGGCTCCAGATGCGTTTTGCCGAGGCCGCCGACCACGGCTTGAACAACGCACTCGCGCGCGCTGTGCTGCCGTTCTGCCTAAGGGTCTGGCCCGGCGCGATGCGCGTAACGGCCATGCTCACGCGTGTCAGCCAGCCCGCCGTTGTTGCTCCACCGGCGTTCGCCAACTGAAATCGAGCGCCGCCAAAACAACTCTGTTTCAATGAGTCCGGCAAAGGCACCACTTCTCGAGGCGATCGAGATTTCGAAGAGTTACGGCGCGCGGCGTGCGCTGGACAATGTCAGCCTCGCAGTAAGGCCAGGTGAAATTGCCGCCTTGCTCGGACCCAATGGCGCGGGCAAGACCACGACGCTGTCGATTCTGGCTACTCTACTTAAACCCGATAGCGGCCATGTTCTTATAAATGGTAAGCCGCGAAAGAGCGACCCGACTGGACTAGGACGGATGCTTGGGCTGGTGCCGCAATCGCTCGCGCTGTATCCGACGCTCAGCGCGGCGCAGAACGTATGGCATTTCGCACGCATGCAAGGGCTCTCCCACAACGACGCAATAGAGCATTGCAGGCTCGCGCTCGAGGAGGTCGGTCTCGGCGATCGCGCCAACGATCCTATGCATGCGTTCTCCGGTGGGATGAAGCGCCTGCTCAACCTGGCCTGTGGAATTGTTCATCGTCCCTCCGTGTTGCTGCTGGACGAACCTACGGTTGGGGTCGATCTTCAGTCGCGCGAACTTTTATTGACGCGGATTCGGCACTATGCCGATGCGGGCGCGGGCGTGATTTACAGCACCCACTACATGGAAGAGGCGGAGCGCATTTGCGATCGCGTGCTGCTAATCGATCGCGGCAAACTGATCGCCGAGGGCGACCTCGAAAAGGTGATCTCGCTCGGAGGCAGCCGGCCTCGCATCGAGCTGACCTATCGCGGGCAGTTGCCGGATGGCCGCTTCGGCAGCCTTGCCGGGGTGCGTGAAATAGGAACCACTGTCAGCGAGGGCAAGGCGATCCTCGAGATGAACAGTTTCGCGCAGGTCGCGGAAGTGCTGCATGGACTTCGGACCCTGGATGTGAACGTCATCGATTTCAACCTGCACAGCCCGAATCTGTCGGACGCATTCATCGCGCTGACGGGCCACACCCTGCGCGACCAGGTCGTTTGAGCGTATCGCTATGCTTCGAGCAATCTGGCTAACCGCTCAAAACGAGGCCCGGCTCCTGGTCAAGGATCCGATCGTCGTGTTCATGCTGTTGTTCGCACCGGTCGTAATTATCACCGTCGCGGGATACTCGCTGGGCGGTCTGTACGGTGGCTCGGCGAATTCTTTTCGGCTACCGCTGGTCGACCTCGATCACGGAAAAGTAGCCCAGGGAATAATTGAAGCTTTGCGCAGGGAGCACGGCGTCGCTTTGGAGGTTCTCGACGAGCCCGACGAAGCGCGACGCCTTGTAAGCCGACGCGATCGGACTCCTATAGCGATGTTAATTCCGGCGGGAACCAGCACCCAGGTCGCCGCGGGCGGCCAGCCGCGGCTGATACTATTCGTCGACCCCGTCAGGCGAGTCGAGGTCAACGCTCTCGAGCTTCGTATCGACGAGTTATGCCGCAAGGTCACCGAACAAGCGAGAGCGGCGGCCCAATCGCAAATCGAGTCCTTCGGAGAGGCTCAGGCGATCATGCTGCCGGGAGATATCGGATTCGTCGAGAAACCTGCGATCGAAGGCGAAGCGGTGACGGTGAACGCCTTCGATCAGTACGTACCCGGATTCGGCATCACGTTTCTCCTGATTGGCATGATGCTGGGAATCGCGCTGACGCTCTTCGACGAGCGCGATTGGGGGACCTTGAAGCGCCTGCAGGTCAGTGGTGCGCCGCTTACGGGTCTGCTGCTGGGAAAATTATTCGCGCGGTTCATCGTCGGGATCGCGCAAATGATCGTGCTGTTCGCGGTCGGATGGGCGCTGTTCGGAATCTCGCTTGGGCGCAATCCTCTAGCCTTGATCATACCGACGGTCGGGATCTCTTTCGCGGCTGCAGCGCTAGCACTGGTGGTCGCCTCTATTGCAACCGCGCACGACTCGGTGCCGTCATTGGGCGTGACTATCAGCATCTCGATGGCGGCAATCGGCGGATGCTGGTGGCCGCTGGACTTTGAGCCCGGATGGATGCGCGAACTCGCTCGATGGCTACCAACGACATGGACGATGCAGGCTTTTAACGATCTGATGATTCGCAACCAGCCGCCGTCCGCGACGTTAGTGCCTCTGGCGGCTACCATAGGTATAGGAATGATCTTCCTATGCGCAGGACTTATCCGCTTCGTGAGTCTCGACGACTAGAAAAGATTGATGATGACAAAGACCTTTCTATCGATAGCGTGGCTTATGGGTCTAGGCGTCCTGATTGCGGGCTGTTCAAGCTCTCAACAGACGACTACGAATGAGACCACTCCCGCTGCTACAAACGCAGTCAGCAACGACTCGCAAGTGAACACGATCCTTCAGAAGTCGTGTTATCAATGCCATTCGACCGGTGGCACTGCACCCTGGTATGCGGCCGTCTCACCGACATACCTCGCTGCCAACTCAGCACGCGGAGTGCTGAATTTCTCCGACTGGCAAACTTACGATGCGCAGAAAAAATCGGACGCGTTGAAGAGCATAGAAGCCTCGGTCAATGGCGGTTCGATGCCGCCGGGAGACTACACGGCGCTCGATCATTCGGCGCGCCTGACCGATGACGATAAGCAAGCGCTCCTGAAGTGGACTGCGCAGCCTGCGATGCCTGCACATTGAGAGCACCGCAGCCTTGGGCATGGAGCGCCGTGTATTAAATGTCATCTAGATCGCGCGCGTTCGCAGTCGTTCTTGTCATCCTGGCCTTCGCGCACCGGGCGGTAGCGGCTGAGTCGCTGTCTGGAACCCTTGAGCTCGATCCAGCGAAGACCTTGATCGAGTTTCGCTTGCCGGGCGCGCTACATACTACGCATGGAAAATTCAAGCTCGAGCACGGAACAATCAGGGCCGATCTCGCCACCGGAGAAGCCAGCGGTTCCATCGTCGTCGACGCCAGGAGCGGCGACACGGGCATCGGCACGCGTGACAATGATATGCGAGAGAATGTTCTCGAGGCTCAGAAGTACCCTGAAATTATTTTCACGCCGCGACATGCAATCGGCAAACTGGAGAAGGACGGCCAGTTTCACGCAAAGCTGGACGGAGCCCTGACAATTCACGGTGCGAGACACGAAATCGTTACGGAGGTTCAGGGTCGACTGGTCGGAAATACCCTGACGGCCGTGTGTCACTTTTCGGTGCCGTACGTGGGATGGGGAATGAAGGACCCGAGCTTGTTCTTTCTCACAGTGGCGAAGCAAGTAGAAATCGACATCGCCACCGAGGGCCGGGTCACGTGGCTCCATCGCGACAAGGTGGCGTCGCAGGAACCGTGAGCGCCAGTCGGACGCCGCATCAATTCTTTTAGTACGGTTTTTTCGCTAGGCTAGGTTGTCAGCCAGCGGAGAACATTCGTGCGGGAAGTCGGAGCGTTCTACGCTCAGAAAGATGCTGTTCGCGTAGCCCTCGATAACATACGTCCAGGAGTGATTTATGGAACCGCAGGCCGCCGCCAATCGAGTCGAGAACGCGTCTGAATTCTCGATCGACACGATCGAAATTGTCAGCCCCGACCATTACCAGAAAAACGGCTACCCGCACGCCGAGTGGACGTATCTGCGCAAGCACAATCCGGTGGCTTACATCGAGCGGCCGCGCGTCGATCCGTTTTGGGCGATTACCAAGGCGGCTGATATCAGGGAGATCAGCATTCAGCCGCGACAGTGGCTAAACGGGCCGCGGCTCGCCGTGTTCATGCTGGAGGAGGGTGCGGACGGGCCTCCGCCCGAGCTACCGCTGCGGCACCTGCTCAATATGGATCCGCCACAGCATGGTGAGTTTCGATCGATCCTGAGCCAGTATTTCACGCCGCGATCGATTCGTGCGCTGGAGCCGGAGATTGCGAAAATAACCACGGAAATTCTCGACAACGTGATGGATCGCGGAGAATGTGATTTCGTCACGGAGATTTCGTCGAAAGTGCCGGTCGCGGTCATCGCGGAAATGCTTGGAGTGCCGCGCAAGGATTGGCCGACAATTTTCCGATGGACCAATGAAGTGATCGGCGGCGGCGATCCTGAGTTTCAGCGGGGCAAGGACGCGAACGAAACCTTCGCGCAGGCGCGGCTGGAAATGTTCCAGTACTTCACCGACCTGGTCGAGGAGAGCCGCAAGCATCCGGGCAGCGACGTCACCAGTATCGTCTCGAATGCGAAAGTGAACGGAGAGCCGCTGCCCGCGTTGGAACTGCTGTCGTACCTGTTCCTGCTGGTGGTGGCGGGCAATGAGACCACGCGCAATGCGACCAGCGGTGGCCTGCTCGCGTTCATCGAAAATCCCGAACAATTTCGGCGGCTCAAATCGGATCCGACGCTGATTAAATCTGCGGTCGAGGAAATCGTGCGCTGGACTTCGCCTGTGATCCAGTTCGCGCGCACCGCCGTCAGCGATACAGTTGTGCGCGGACAGAAGATTCGCGCGGGCGAATCGGTGTGTTTGTTCTATCCGTCGGCCAGCCGCGACGAAGACGTATTCGCGGAGCCGTTCAAGTTCGACATCGGCCGCAATCCGAATCCTCATTTGTCATTCGGCATCGGGGAGCATTTCTGTCTCGGGGCGAACCTGGCGCGGCTGGAGCTGGCGGTGATCTTCGCGGAGCTGGCAAAACGCCTTGAGCACGCGGAATTGGCGGGACCGGTCGAGCGTCTGCGCTCGAGCTTCGTCGGCGGAATCAAGCACATGCCGATCCGGTACAAGCTCAAGCCCGCGAACTGAAACTGTTAGCGGACGGTCGAGGTCTCGATGGCTTTCGAGTCGGCCGGCAGCGTTAGCAGCAATCCGTCGTAGCCCAGAATCACGCCGTGCGGCCGGACGTCGGCAACGCCGCGCATGAATGCGATCTTCGCGAGCATGTTGGGCGTCGGCGGGCCGACGTGACTCATCACCAGAAGCTGTACGCCGGCCTGGTTCGCCTCGGTCGCGGCCTCGACTGGAGTCGTGTGGTAGCGACGGACGTCGGCCATGATTTTGGCGACGCGCGCGTTGCCAAGATTTTCCGCCGCTTCCTGAATCAGCTTCACTAGATGCGCCGCCTGTCCTTCGTGAATCAGCACGTCAGCGTCCTTGGAAACCGCGACCAGATTGGCGCACGGTTTGGTATCGCCGCTGACTACGACCGAGCGACCCTTGTAATCAAATCGATAGCCGTAGGCGGGCGCGACCGGCGTGTGATCGACGGTGAATGCGGTGACCTTGAGGCCGTTCTCCTCGAGTACCGTCGCGGTACCGCCGGCGCATGGTGACGTGCCGGCTGGAGTATCGATTTTCACCGCGAGCGGTTGCATCTGCCAGTTTTCGGGAGACATCAGCGCACTGCCGTGATGGGCGATGCGATAGCCTTCATCGAGCGAGTAGGCCTGCGCGAATCCGTTCACCACTTGATCGACGCCGACTGGTCCGTACACGCGCAGCGGATGGTCGCGTCCATTGGCCCAGGTCTCGATGTTGAGTTCGCCGAGATCGCCGATGTGATCGGAATGAAAGTGCGTGAACATCACGGCCGCGATGCGCGGCGCGGGAATGTGCCAGAGCGAGAGGTTCTTCCACGCGCCGGGACCGATATCGACAAGGTAGATATTGCCACCGGCGAAAATCGCGGTGCACGCAGCCGCGCGCTCCCGATCAGCCAGCGGATTGCCGGTGCCGCATAACACTACTCGGAGCGCATCGGGCGCGAGCAGGTCGTTGCGAGTCTCAGCGAGGGTGCGCGCGATCACGCGGCGGAAAATCGCGTCCTGCACCGCGGGAATGTGAATCATCCACCACGCTATGGCTGCGAGCGCCGCAAAAGCGGCGCCCGCCAGCATCAGTCTTCGCGAAAGTTTTGACATCCGCTTGGAGGAATCCTCCTCAGAGGCCGATCACTGCTTCGAAGCCGGATTCCATCGTGCCTTCAGCGCACTAGTCCGCTACCGGCGGTGAGTGCGTTGCGATACATACCACCCGTGCTGATCTAGCGGACTGCCCAAGGGTAGGGTACTGTCTCAGTTTGAAATTCAAGACGTTTTGGCTCGGACGGAGGGGGCATGCAGGAAACCCTGATTTCTGGCCGTCTCATAGTATCGCTCAGCCTCTTCGCGATCTCCCCGCATAAACGCCATTGTGCTTAAGTTGTTAGACGCTACGCCGTTGCCTTTTTCAGAGGCGAGCAAATACCATTTGGAAGCTTCATTCTCATCCACTTGGAGTCCGCCCAATCCGAGTTGATACATCGCTCCGATCCTGGTCTGGGCTTCATCGTCGCCCTCTTCTGCGAACCTGAGCAGCAAACGGTGCGCCGTTGCATAATCCTTAGCGCGATAGGCACGAACGCCTTTTTGATAACTATGGCTTCGCCTCTTCACCGTGCGGTTTCTTCCCTTCGAGCAGATTCCCATTCGTCCACGATGCTGACCAATTCCTCGTAACTGAACAGCCGACAAGAGCATCAGGTGCGCGATTGTCGCCCTCGGAGTTACTTGCTCATTCCGGGTGGCGCTGGCGTGGATTCTGCGACCAAGCGCGCCGTCATCGGATGCGACTCGTGCCGAATCAGGATGTCCATGAAGTATTTGTCGGCCATCGCGGCTGCGACCTTGTCCTTCATATCAAGCGCTGGTTCCCATCGGACCCTATCGAACTCCCTGTCGCCAACTTTTACCTTCAAGTATGGGTTCGCGGTGTTCTTCTGAATCCTCCTGTATGATCGGTCGCCCAGCCGGACATATAACTGTCCGTCGATAACGACCATCCAGAGCTTCGACCAGTGATCGCCCTCGTCGGGCGCGGTCGTCATGATCTGGAGCGTGCTCTCGTCGCTGAACGCATTGGGATCCCATCCATTGACGGGACTATTCGCCGCGGTGGACGCGCAAATCGCAATGAACAAGAAAAACGCCGAAGCCACGACTGCGGTGATGATCGTTTTGATCTTCAAGGTCGTGGTCTCATTCGTCTCGCCGTACCTAATGAGGCCGACGCGATCAGTTGCCGAAGTCCCAGCTCTCGCCGTTGTGGTAGCGCGCGAGGATGTTCTTCGCGATCAGGATTTTGTGGACCTCGTCGGGGCCGTCGGCGAGTCGCAAAGTGCGCGCGCCCTGGTACATCCCGGCCAGCGGCAGATCGCCTGAGACTCCCGCGGCGCCCCAGACCTGGATCGCGCGGTCCACTACTCGAGTGTAGGCGGCCGGGACGAAAATTTTGATCGCCGAGATGTCGGTGCGCGGATCGCCGCCGCCGTCCATCTTTTCGGCGCAGTGAATAGTCATCAGGCGCGCGGCCTGGATGTCGATGTAAGAGTCGGCGATAAAGCCCTGGATGAACTGCTTGGTCTCGAGCTTGCCGCCATGCACCTCGCGCGTCGTCGCTCGCTCGACCATCAAGTCGAAGGCCCGCCACATCTGGCCGATTGAGTTCATGCAGTGATAGACGCGACCAGCGCCGAGACGATCCTGCGCCGCCTGATGCCCGGTGCCCGCCTGGCCGAGCTGATTGCTCGCCGGCACGCGCACGTCGTCGTAAATTATCTCGCAATGATCGCTCGGCCGTCCCCAAACCTCGACGCCGCGCACGATTTTAAGGCCGGGAGTGTTCTTCGGCACGATTATCTGCGTCATGCGGCCGTTGTCGGTTCCGCTGCCGCCGGTGCGGCACATTACGATGAAGAAGTCAGCGCGGAAGCCGTTCGAGGTGAACCATTTGTGCCCGTTGATCACCCACTGATCGCCCTCGCGGACCGCAGTGGTTTTGATCGAGCGCGGATCGGAGCCGGCCGAGTCAGGCTCCGTCATCGAGAAGCCGGATTCCATCTTGCCTTCGGTCAGCGGCACCAGCCACTTCTTCTTCTGTTCCTCGGTGCCGTACTTGAGCAGAATTGACTGATTGCCCGAGTTGGGCGCGACCACGCCGAACAGCGACGCCGCACCTATGCTGTAGGCGAGCACCTCATTCATATACGCGTGCTCGAGGAAGCCGAGGCCGCTGCCGCCGTACGCCGGCGGAAGATGTGGCGCCCAGAGACCGGCCTCCTTCACCTTCGCCTTGATCGAATCCCGAAGATCGCGAGCGGCGCCACGCTCCTCCTTGGTCGATGTCTCGCGCCATCCGGCCCAGAGCTTGCGTTCGTTGGGCAGGATATCCTGGTTGACGATCTTCGCCGTGAGCGCGCGGATCTCGTTGATCCGCGGGTCAAGCGTCGGAATGGGTTTCACGTTCATCTGCATTGGTGGCCTCCTTGGTAGGCTCCATAGAGCGGCGCCGTAATCGCCTGAACACTACCAGATAATGTTGCGCGCGGAAGAGTCCTTCAACTGCCGCTGGCGGCGCGATCGGGTGCGGACGAGGTGGTATCTTCGGGCGTCGCGGTCGGAGTGGTCTCAGGCTTCTCGCCATTCGACCAGCGCGAAATGCGCTCGACGATGACGAAGAGCATCGGCACCAGGAAAATCGCGAAGGCGGTCGAGAACGCCACGCCGACGATAGTGACCGTACCGATCAGGCGTCGCGCGACACCGCCTGCTCCCAGAGCGGTCCATAGCGGCATCAGGCCGAAGATGAAGGCGAACGACGTCATCAGGATCGGACGCAGGCGCGAGCGCGCGCCGTTCAGGGCGGCATCGACGATCGACTCACCTTTCTCGAGCTCGGTCTTGGCGAACTCGACGATCAGGATGGCATTTTTCGCCGTCAACCCGATCAACATGATGAGCCCGATCTGCGCGTACACGTCATTGTCGAGATGGCGCGACCAGAGCCCGACGAAGGCGCCGCATACCGCGACTGGCACGCTCAGGAGGACACTGAACGGCAACGACCAACTCTCATAGAGCGCGGCGAGAATCAGGAAGACCAGCAGCAGCGACAACCCGAAGACTCCGGCGCCGCCGCCCGCGATCGATTGTTGATACGAGATGCCGTTCCACGCGGTTCCCATGTCGCGCGGCAGGACCTGGTTGGCGACCTGCGTCACCGCGTTCATGGCGTCACCGGTGCTGTGGCCGGGCGCCGGCGCGGCGAATATTTCAATACTGCGATACTCGTTGAACCGCGTCGTGTACTCCGGTCCGAATACACGTTGCATGTCTACCAGGGTGGACAGCGGCACCGGCGAGCCATTTTTGTTGGTCACGTAAAACTGCCCGACGTCCTTCGCGCGGGCGCGATACTGCGGCTCGGCCTCGACGAAAACTTTCCACACACGTCCGAACCGATTGAACTGGTTCACGTAGTAACCGCCGAGCAGGGTCTGCAGCGCGGCGTAAACGCTTTCGATCGTGACTCCCAGTTTGAACACTTTGTCCTTGTCCACCGCGGCGTACATTTGCGGGACAGCCGGGCTGAAGGTGAGATTCATCCCAGCTATTTCGGGGCGCTTGCGCGCGGCGGCGAGGAACTTCTGGGTGTTCTGCCACAGGTAATCGACGGTGCCGCCGGAATGATCCTGAACGAAGAAATCAACGCCGGAGGCCTGGCCGATTCCGGGAATCGCCGGCGGGAGAAAGGCGAACGCCTGCGCGTCGGGCAATCCCGCGAGCTGGCGATTGATCGACGCGACGACCGGTCCTGCTTGCAAGCGCCGCGGATCTGCGTTTCTCATAGGGGTCGAGCAAGCAAAAGTAGAGACCGCTGCGGGTGCTCGAGCTTTGCGACAGGAGGCTGTAGCCGGAGACTGCGTTGTAGTAGAGGACGCCGGGCTCATGCTTGAGGATCTCGTCGATTTTTCTCATCACGAGGTTCGTGCGCTGGAGCGACGAGGCTTCCGGCAGCTCGACGTTCATTATGAAGTAGCCCTGGTCTTCGTCCGGCAGAAATGACGACGGCAGGATCCGTCCAATTCCACCCGCCGCTACCGCGAACCCAACGAGGATTAGGAGCGCGAGCACGAACCTTCTGATCAGCATCCCGGAAATGCTGACGTAGCGCTTCTGCACGCGAGCGAAGGTCGAGTTGAATCCGGCGAAGAAGCGCGCGAGCGGTCCGCGTGACGGCGTTGTGCTTCGCGGCCGGAGCAGAAGCGCGCCGAGGGCCGGGCTTAGCGTGAGCGCGTTGAAGGCGGAGAGAATAACCGAGAACGCGATCGTCAATGCGAACTGGCGGTAGAGCGATCCCGTGATGCCCGCGAGGAAGCCGGCCGGAATGAAGACGGCCGAGAGCACCAGCGCGATTCCGACCAGTGCGCCGCCGACTTCGTCCATCGCCTCCAGCGCCGCGTCGTGCGGCGAGCGACCCTGCTCTATTTTTGCCTCGATCGCTTCGACCACGACGATCGCGTCGTCAACTACCAGGCCGACCGCGAGCACGAGCCCCAACAGCGAGAGCGTGTTGACTGAGAATCCGACCGCCGGAAAGAACATGAAGGCGCCCACCAGCGAGACCGGGATGGTGAGCAGCGGAATCAACGTCGCGCGCCAGCTTTGCAGGAAGATGAACACGACCAGCGTCACCAGACCGATCGCCTCGAGCAGCGTTATCACGATCTCGCGGGCGCCCTCGGTCACCGCGACGGTAGTGTCGAGCGTCAGGCTCAGCTTCATGTCCGGCGGAAACTTTTTTGCGAGCTCGGCCATCTTCGCTTTCGCGCGATTGGCGGCCTCGAGCGCATTGGATCCGGGGTTCTGATAGAGACCGAAGATCGAAGACGGCAGGCCGTTGGTGTACGCCTGCTGGCTGTAGTTCTCGGAGCCGAGCGAGATGCGCGCCACGTCCTTGAGTCGTACCAGCGAACCGTCCGGATTGGCGCGCAATATAATCTCGCCGAACTCGTCGGCGTTCATCAGGCGACCCTGCGCGCGCACCGAATAAGTGACCTGTTGGCCCGGCGGCGCCGGCTCACCGCCGATAGTGCCCGCGGGATTCACGACGTTCTGGGCGGTGATTGCGTTGGTGATATCGGCGACGGTGAGTTGGAGCTTGGCCAGCGTGTCGGGCGCTACCCAAATTCGCATCGCGTAATTCGATGCGCCAAAAACTTTGACCTGGCCGATGCCGGGAATTCGCGCGAGCTCGTCCTCGATGTTGATCGCGACGTAGTTCGCAAGAAATTCCTGATCCCACGTCCGGTTCGGTGATGTGATCGAAAATACCAGCAGCGGAATTCCGACCGTCTGCTGGGTGGTGAGGCCGTAGTTGTTGACCGCGTTCGGCAGGCTGGCATTCGCCTGCGCCAGCCGGTTCTGCACCTGCACCTGGTCGATATCGACGTCGGTGCCGACCGCGAAGCTGGCTTGCAGGGTCATCGTGCCGTCGTCGCCGTTGATCGACTGCATGTAGAGCATGTTCTTCGCGCCGTTCACCTGCTCTTCGATCGGAGTGGCGACCGATTGCTCGACAGTCATCGCGTCAGCGCCGGTGTAGATAGCCGTCGTCTGGATTTGCGGCGGCACGATGTCAGGGAACTGGGCGACCGGGAGCCGAAAGACCATCACGGCGCCGGTGATCACGAAAAAAATCGCGATGACCATCGCCACGATGGGGCGGTTGATGAAGAATTTCGACATCGCGCTAGTTCTGGCTCGCGGGAGCCGCGGCAGTCGGGGGCTGGTGATCGGCTGAGCTGGAGAGGTCCGGCGCGGGCTCCGGAGGCACCAATCGCGGCTTCACCTCCATCCCGTCGGAGACTTTCTGCAATCCTTCGGTGATCACACGCTCGCCCACTGAGACGCCCTGGTCGATTATTCGGAGGTCGCCGACCTGCTTGCCAGTCGTGACCATCCGCAGCGTGACCTTGTTGTCCGCGCCTACCACCGCGACCTGGTACTGCCCCTGGGTCTCGAGCACCGCGGCCTGCGGCACCAGCAGCGCGTCCTTGCGGACGTCGGTGGCGCTGCGAATCTTGGCATACAGTCCGGGGCGGAGGACGAAGTCCGGGTTCGGAAAAATCCCCTGGATCTTGATAGTGCCGGTCTGGATATTGACCTGCCGATTCGCGACGTAGAAACGGCCGCGGTACTTGTAGGTACTGCCGTCGGCCAGGACCATTTCCAAATCGGGATCCTGCTTCGAGTCTCCATTTTTCTCGTGTCGATTAATTCTTTCCGCGAAATGCAGATACTCGCGCTCGCTGATCGGAAACTCGACCTTGATCGGATCAAGCTGCGAGATCGATGTGAGCAGTGAGGTCGGGCTGACCAGGTTTCCGACCTGTGTCTTGGCGATTCCCGCGATACCGTCGATGGGCGAATTCACCTGCGTCCACTGTTCGTTGAGTTTCGCGGTCTCGACTGCTGCTTGGGCCGACGCCACCGCGGCCGCACTGGCGCGAGTGCTTTGATTTACGTGATCGTAATCCTGCTTGCTGATCACCTGCTGATCGTAGAGCGGCTTGTAGCGCGAGAGGTCCTGCTGATTCTTTTTGTAGTCGGCCGCTTTCTGGCCGAGGTCGCCGAGGGCCTGGTCGAGCGCCGCTTTGTACTCGCGATCGTCGATTTGGAACAGCAACTGGCCGGCGTGGACGTGGTCCCCGTCTTTGTAGTTCTGCTTCAACAGGTAGCCGGATATTTTCGGATAGATATCCGCATTGACGAATCCTTCGGTGGTCCCGACCCAATCCGAATAGACCGGCACGTTGCGCTGGACGACGTCGGTGACCACGACTTCCGGCACCGGCGGTGCGAGCGGCGCCGCCGCTTTTTTGCATCCCCACGCGCCGATCGAAAGCGCGATCGCGAGAGTCGCGGCGACGCTTATTCCGGACCTTCGATCAGTTCGGCGTTCGCGAATTAATCTATTCAGAAACAAAGATTAGAAACTCCGTAACCGAAAATACGATGGCGAAAGTGCACTCTGGCGCGAAGTACTTTCTGGGTCAAATCCCGCAGAAGTCAATCGCAAAGGAATCATGCGGGACCCCGACTATCGCTGGTGATATCCGGCGCCTGGTGGGTGAACAGCGGCTTTGACTCTAATGCTCGACGTCGGCATGGCGCACCTAAGCTGGTCGATCCTGGAAAACCCGGCTGGCGTAATGTCCTAGCGGAAATCAGGAGCCGGTTTTCGAGCGGGCTTTTTCACCTGGAGCGTACGAAAAGATCGGAGTTCGCGCTGATGATACGTAATGCGCTCGACGTAAAGGGAAGACTCAACTTGAGAGGCGGACCCTGCCGAAGTTCCCTGTGCGGGCGGATATGCCGGCGCTTCGCGTGATCTAACACCGCGCAGTACTCTAACCCGGACGGTGCCTATTCCCTCGGCGCAAAGTCCTATTTGCTGCGCGGCACTATGGGAGAGGTCGAGGCTGCGGCCCCTGACGTACGGGCCACGATCGTTGATCCGCACTATCACCGAGCGGCCGTTCTTCGGATTGGTCACTCGCACGCGCGAACCGATTGGAAGCGTCTTCGATGCGGCCGTCAGTTCATGGGGATTGTAAGTCTCGCCGTCACTGGTCAGGCGCCCCACGAATCCCGGGCCGTACCAGGATGCGACTTCAAGCCTGCCTCCCAACGGAACAGATGGAAGGCTCGGAGATGGCGCGAGTAAAGGGTACTGATATCGAGGAGCACGCTGTTGAGAGCATCCGAACATCGTGATGGCAATTACAAAGCCTATCGCGATGGTTAGCCACGTTTCGAAGGCTAATGCGCAACCGTTGAAAATTTCAGTCCAATTTCTGCGCTCCGCTGTTGGCACGACAGAATTCCTCCCATTTCGCCTTTATTTCGGACGCCCCTCGTTTCATGGATCTCTGATCACGTCAAAGAACCATTTGCCTCTTATGACGCGAAATTCGGAGTCGCGTTTTCGTGCGGTCATTTTTCACGGCTTATCTGGTGGGAACTCGAGGAGGTATGGCAATGGGACGCAAAGCAATCTGGCGCGTTTGGTATGGCAAGCGCTTGGGAATCCCGGAATCTTTCGAAGATGTCGATAATCCAGATGCCGCCTCAGGGTTTGCCGCGTTCATCGAGGCTGATCGAATCGAGGTGGTCCGCGAGCTGGCAGCCGTGCCCGCGGGCGAGATCGCTGCATGACTAGACGTTCCCGGAGCGGCCATTTGAATTCGTATGCTCGGAGTGGTTAGAAGCATTAGGTGGGATGCATCTTCCGCGACCTCGAGAGGTGACGCGATGGCAATCGATGGGAGCGATGAGGGCAAAGCGTCTGCCACAACACCAAGCCGTGGTCATGGTGTCGTATCGGATCAGATACCTGAAGCGGTTGAAGTCAAGATAGCAGCCATCCCTAAAGTAGCAACCGGGATCCCTGCGATACTCCATTCGCTCGCTTATGGGTTGAGCGAGATGGGTCCGGTGCGGATGACGCGGGCATGGCTGGCGGTCAACCAGAAGACCGGGTTCGATTGCCCTAGCTGTGCGTGGGCGGATCCAGATGGCAATCGGCATCCGTTTGAGTTCTGCGAGAATGGCGCAAAGGCTATGGCCGATGAAGCCACTACCTCCCGCATCACATCGGAGTTCTTTGCAAGGTATAGCATCGCGGAGTTGAGTGAAAAGTCGGACTACTGGCTGAACCGGCAAGGACGATTGACCGCTCCGATGATATTGCGCCCAGCCGCCACCCGTTACGAACCTATCTCATGGGACGACGCGTTTCAGACTATAGGTAAGGAGTTGAAGCAGTTAGGTTCACCTGATGAAGCGGTCTTCTATACTTCGGGTAAGGCTACGAATGAGGCTGCCTTTGTATTCCAGCTATTCGCGCGGCTATACGGCACGAACAATCTGCCCGATTGCTCGAACATGTGCCACGAATCGAGCGGATGGGGGTTGAACCAGACTTTGGGCGTCGGCAAGAGCACGGTCACACTCAGCGACCTCGAGCACGCCGGCCTTATTTTCTCGATAGGACAGAATCCGGGAACTAATCATCCTCGCATGCTCACGTCTTTGCTCGCCGCCAAGCGAAACGGAGCGACAATAATTGACGTTAACCCACTGCCCGAAGTGGGGTTATTGAGATTCAAACATCCGCAGGAGCCGATGCATCTGATCGGCGATGGCACTCGGCTGTCGGATCGTCTCGTGCAAGTCCGCATCAACGGCGACGTCGCATTGTTGAAGGGGATAATCAAAACCGTGATCGAAGCCGAGGATCGTTCGCCGGGTACGGTGCTGGATTGGGAGTTCATTCGCAGCCATACCAGCGGCTTCGAAGAATTTCGCGAGCACGTAAGGGCTACTGACTGGCGACAGATAGAAGAAGAGAGCGGCATCGCTCGGGCGCGGATCGTTGAGGTTGGGGAGATGGCGGCCAAAGCGCATAGCACAGTCATTTGCTGGGCCATGGGATTGACACAGCACCGAAACGGAGTCGAGAACATCCGCGAGGTCGTTAACCTGCTCCTACTCAGGGGCAACATAGGAAAGGCAAACTCGGGAGTCCTATGCGTGCGCGGACATAGTAATGTCCAGGGCGACAGGACTATGGGCATCTGGGAGCAGATGGACGACGGGTTCCTTAGCCGCCTTGGAGCGGAATTCAAGTTCGAACCTCCGCGCCGCAAGGGCTACGACACAGTCGAAACTATCCGTGCGATGGATGCGGGCAAGGTCAAGGCGTTCATAAGTCTCGGCGGCAACTTTCTTTCAGCGTCTCCTGACACCGACGTGGTCGCACGTGGGCTGGGCAAATGTAACTTGACTGCTTTTATCGCAACCAAGCTGAATCGCAACCATCTCGTCACGGGTACGACGTCGGTGATTTTGCCGTGCCTGGGACGCACTGAGACTGATGTGCAAACCGCGGGCCGGCAGTTCACGACCGTGGAAGATACGCTGGGGGTGGTGAGTTCGTCACGCGGCGTGCTTGCCCCGGTCTCGAAAGATGTCAAAAGCGAAGTTGCGATTGTCGCCGGCATCGCGGCGGCAACTGTGAGCGGCAAGGGCGAAGTCAACTGGACGAATTTTCTCGACTACGACCGTATTCGCGATTGCGCCTCGCGGGTCGTGGACGGGTTCGAAAATTTCAATGAGCGGGTGCGCGTCCCGGGCGGCTTCTACGCTCCAGTCCCCGCGAAACAGCGGCAGTTCGCTACGGCTACGGGCAAGGCGAACTTCACAGTCAATCCGATTCGCCCGCTTCAACTCGCGACGGGTCAATACCTGATGATGACTATTCGATCGCACGATCAATTCAATACGACTATTTATGGTTTGGACGATCGTTACCGTGGAATCCATGGAGGCCGTCGCGTGATTTTCATGAATCGCGATGACATTGCTGAAGCCGGGCTCAAGGATCGTCAGTTGGTGAATCTCACCAGCCACTTTCAGGGCGAGCGCCGAATGGTTCGGGACTTCAGCGTGATCCCGTACGACATACCCAGGCGCTGCACGGCGACCTATTATCCCGAGACGAATCCGCTGGTCGCGCTCGGAAGCGTCGCCGAAATCAGCAACACTCCTGTGTCAAAGTCGATCGTGATTTCGATCGAACCGGCAGTCGCACGAAAATTGGAACGTAAGATGACATCGGAGTAAGCGAGCATGAAAGACCTGAAAGTTCGTGACGTGATGACGCCCGACCCCACCAGCCTCAAGCGCAATGACAAGCTCACGCTGGCTGATGACATCATGCGGCTGGGTCGGGTGCGCCATTTGCCGGTTCTCGACGACGATGATCAAACTCTCGTCGGCATCGTGACCCAACGCGATCTTTTTCGCGACGCGCTCGCGCAGGCGCTCGGCTATGGCAAGCACGCCCAGCGGAAGCTGCTCGACTCGCTCGCGGTCAAGGACGTGATGACCACCCAGGTCGTCACGATCAGGCCCGATGCCTCGTTGGTCTATGCCGCTCGGGTTTTGACTGAGCGCAAGATCGGTTGTCTCCCAGTGGTCGATAACGGACGCCTGGTCGGCATCCTGACCGAAGGAGACTTTGTCGCGCTGGTCGCGCGCGGAAATCAGTAGGCAGGATTACGAAGATATCAGCCAGGTCCTGCTCACCCATTCCGGCCTTCGACGGCTCTGACTAAGTCTTACGACCGAAAGGCCAAGTCGGTGAGGAATGTGGTAGCACCAAATCCCGGCGGGACCTTCAGCTTGCCCTGGGAATGAAGCCGGGGATGCCCGTGTTCACAACCGGATTGAGCCTGACTCGCGTACTGATCCCTTCACTAATTTCCTTGATCGCGGCATCGGGTAGAGCCGATACATTAAAATTTTCCTCGATGTAGCGGGCGTTCGTAGATGTGGTGAGAGGAGCCGTGCCGCGCTGAATCGCCCAGGCCAATAGGACTTGAGCGGGGGTTTTGTTGACGCGCTTCGCAATGACGGTAATCACAGGATTATCAATCAACTTGGGTTCTATGCCATGACCCAGAGCGGCGAAGGCCTGCATCACGATGCCCTTACTCTTGCAATAGTCGAGCAGCTCCCATTCAGGGAGATACGGATGGGATTCGACCTGAATAGTAGCTGGCTTTACACGAGCGATATCGAACACCCCTTTCAGCTGTCCCAAATTTACGTTTGATAACCCGATCGCCTTGCACCGGCCTTCGTCCATGAGGCTCTCCAAAGCCTTCCACGTATCCGTCAGGGTCGTAGCATCGTCATAAATCACATTGCCGTCCTTGTCTCTCGGGTCTTGCTCGTCGCCGGTTTTGAAAGCGAATGGAGTATGGATGCTGTACAAATCGACATAGTCCAGTTGCAATCTTTTCAGACTTGCTTCGAAGGCGGGCTTCACTCGTTCGGGACGATGATTGTTGTTCCACAGCTTCGTACCTAGAAAAACGTCCTCCCGCCTGACCTTGCCCTCCTTAAACACCGCTCGCATTGCTTCGCCCACCTGTTCTTCATTTCGATAGCGTTCGGCGCAATCGAATTGACGAAAGCCCGCCTCCAGAGAAATCCTGACCGCCTCTTTTGTTGCGATCGGATCAGGAATCAGCGTCCCAAACCCGAGCGCCGGAATTTCATCGGAGCCGTTGTTGAGCCGTATCTTTGTATAACGAAGGCCGTCGGCGTTGCTCATAAACCCTTACCTCCGCGCACAAATTGTAAACCGATTGAATTATACAAACCTCTCCGATGGGTGGCGAATTGCTGCCAGCCAACGGGACTTGGCACCGCCATCAAGGGAAATACGTCGATTCGGTAAGCATGGGCCGAAAGGTCATCTCGATGAGTTCGCCGCGCCAGTTGGCTCGATCGCCACAACCTGATCTGGTTGCAACGTCACGCTACAGGTTTGGCCGGCACACGAAAAACTCGTACAAGACCCGACTGCCACGTCATTCGAGTTTTCATTATTGTCCGTGATGCCGTTTGCGTTGACCGTTGCTTCGCACTTCCCTGGTACCGTCCCATTAGTAGGGAACGTAAGGTTATAGGCCGTCGCGATTTGACTGGTGTTGACGAGCGCCGCACTCCACGTCCCCGTACCGCTACTGTTCGAGTTGTATGGATTTACCACCACGCTTCCCAGGCCCCCAGTCACACCAAATAAAGCTCCACCTTGCTGAACGGCGCGGTTAATGACCTCCATCCCGATTCCGATTGGACGCAGATGCGGAAAGGTGGGTCCAAAGTCGGCGTCGAAGTCGTGAGCAAACCCCCAGATCGGTGCTCCGCCAAATTCGGTCTGCACCAGGGTAAACTCGTTTTGCACAGGTATCCTTCCACCAGGAAACGGGACTCCGGTTTCATTTCGGCCTTTCTGAGCAAGTAGCCAGCTATAGGCCATCCATTCCGCGGACGGATAGCCGGCTTCACTCAGATAAAGCTGTTCCGGACTAGCTGGGCCGCCGCTGGCGTTGGGGCCAGTCTCGTAGAAGCTAACGAAGTTTTTCGAGCCGATGAAGGCCCATTCAGCGCCGCCGCCACTGTTCATGCAGCCGGTTCCCTGCGGGCCAAGTATGATCGGTATCTGACTAGTGAAATACGCGGCGTAAGCTTGAGCTTGCGCTGCCAGACTGCCGCTCTGCGAGGTGCTGGCGCCATAGTAAGGAGCGTCGCCGATGCCATAATGATCGGTATTCGGAATCGGATAGCCGGCGTTGGCAGCTCCTTGTATTGCCGCACCAACCACGCCGTTGTTGCAGGTCTGATTGCCGATCACGTAGTAGAACTTGCCGGCCAGTAACGGACAGTGAGCCTTCACTTCAGCGCTCATGATGCTGAAATTGCGTCCGGTTTCGCCGCCGTAGCCCAGCGGGCCCGTCCCAAGATTGCTGGAACCGTAGCGAATAGTGAAACTCGGACCTCCGATATTCCATTCCTCGTTGCTCTGCTCAATATAAACCGCGGGGATATTGCTATTGGTTGTGAGCGCTGTGCAGGCATTATCGATGAATGCCTTGAGGTCGGCATCGTTGAAAGCGTTGCTGAGAGAGAACCACGGTGCCGAACCCAATTGGTTTGCAAGCGGGTACAAATTTGCCGACGAATATGTCCACTGACCACCAAAAGTATTGGCCGCGTTTGCCGGACCATGCTGAAAGTCGCAGGTGCCGGCGGTATCCGGCGCCGCCCCCTGACCGGGTGTGCAGCCACTAAGTCCTTCAAGGGCGACGCGATTGGCAGCCATAGTTGCCCCTCCCATCAATCGTATCGATCCGGGATTGAGGGCCTGTAGCGTAGTGAGAAACTCGCTGCGAAACCCGGTGGCTGAGGATGCCTGCTTGCCCAAATAAGCGTCGTCGATATAGATGGTTGCGCCGGCTGCCGGACTAGTGTTCGTGCTGGTGAACGTAAAATTCAATTGCTGTTGGTTCTGCCCGCCGTTCCAACCCACATCGGTGCCGGTAAAGGCGTAAACGTATTGGTGCCAATTGCCGTCGTTGGTAAGCGCAAAGGTATGAGAGATGTTAGTGCCGCCAGTCCTTGCCAGTGCAACTCTGACGTTGGGTGTGCCAGTCGACGTGCCGCTTCCCATCGCCCAGAAAGCGATCTCAAACGCACCCTTGACCGGATGCCACGGGCCCGCTTCCGGCGCTAACAGACATCTACCGCCACCGCAATCTTGCGTCTGATTGGCGGTCGTACAAGGCGTTACGTTATCAGTTGAGCAGACGCCACCCTTACTACTAGCCAGATCCCAAATGTAGTGAACCGCGTGATTTTCGCCATCAGCAACGGTGCACGCGAGAGAACTCCTGCCGTCATACGCGTGAGTGGTCGAATAGTTGCAATTGTCGTCGTGAGTGAACCAGTCACCCGCAGTTCCACCTCCGCTTTGGATGCCACCCCATAGGGTCGTGCCCGTCCGCACCTCTGCGACCGCGGCGCCCTTTGCCAAGGTAGGGCAACCGATTGAATTACCCGCCGTATCCAGACAGCTACCGAAGGTGTATGAGCCGTTCGATGTGTAACTCGCGATCGTAAACTGATCGCCGGCCGCGGCGCCGGTCCGCACCGAAGCTTTGCCGCCGTTCCAGAAGCCGCTGGGATACTTGGTCGGTGCATACCCACCACCCTTGGAAGGGTCAGAGGCATCAGTGAACGTGCTGCTCGTCGCGTCGTTGCCGATGATGATCAGATGCGATTCCGAAATCGGCTCGAAGCCGGGGTTGTCGAACATATTGGCCATGAAGTCGGCTGGACCGAAGCTATCGTTGGTGCCGGTGTTTATGCCGAATCGATAGACGCCGGTCACGAAGGGCTTCGAAACTACTTGCGCGGTAAGCGGCGGACCGGCCGCATAAGCGAACTGCGGATGCGCGCTCGGCTGACGGGTCAGAACCAGGTTGGTGAACACGAACGTGATGACGGCCAGCAGGAAGGTCATCGCGAGTAAGGGGGCGACGCGCTTCCAAATAGTCTTCATCGACTACTGTGCATACAAAGCTTTGGTGTCGGGCCAGCGATCATACATATGCACCGCCGGAATGATCGATCCGTCGATCGCACGTCGGACATAGCCATCGCGAATCTCCGTAGCATCATGAGCGACCTCGTTGGCCAGCGTCGCGACCGGACCCCGGATATTCTCGACTATTCGATAGGGTGTCCGCATCAGGTCGTTATGCAGCATGTAATTGAAAATGCACTGCTCGACTCCGCCGAACGGATACCGCCTGTAGAAGGCGCAGAACTCGCTCACCATCGACAGAACCCTGGACTGCGGGCCAAGGATCGTTCCGATACAGACCGCCTGCTTACCAACCACCTTGGCCAATGCTTCCGCCCCCCACGCATCGCGATACCATTGCGTATCACAACCGGGGTTGCCGTATCTCTCATCTTGCTCGAACAGGGTCACCCGGTCTTCGGCTTCCTGATCAAACAGCGGCGCCTGGAAGACCACGTCCCTCACGTCCGAAAGAAACACTTGTCGGTACCCGCGGTTGAGGGTTAAAAAACGCTCGTAAGCTATCCAGCGTACGAACTGCGGAAGCAGCCAGGTTTCCAGCACGACCGGATAGGCCGCGACGATCTCCGGGACCGACTCGGCCAGCAGCTTAACCCGGCTGGCAACACGCATACCACTTAAAACGATCCTTTTGAACGCCTTGCCAATGAGGTTGGTTGTGCCTGGATATGTGTTAGTGGTGCCTATGAAGCACACACCATCACGAGCCAAGGCAGAGAAATACTCTTCGTAACGATTGGTGATGATTACTAAATCGCACTCGTCGGGCGAATAGACCCGGCGGAGAGAATCACAGAATAACCTCAGGCTATGCTGATCCTGATTTGTCGAGAATCCCATGACGAGGTCTTTCATTTTGCGCACTCAGTAGCGATAGGATCCTTTCAAAATTGCAATCTGGAACATGACTGAGCTCGATGGATCTGGTCCGAGCCCTCGCCACTACGGAGCCTACTATCCGTACCTAATAGTGAATGATAGATCCGACCGGCAATCACAAAACGCTGGTATTTCTACGCTACATGTGACCTCGGAAAACTGCCCGCTGGAAGTTCAAGAAGAGACCCCGTTATTTTCGACTCCACCTCGTCGGTTTTTAGTTAATATGCGGTGTCCATCTTCGGCCATCTCTGAAAAGTTTCTACTGCCCAAATCGTGCTGATAGCGGATTCCGAAAACGGGACCCGCATTGAGATATTATGAGTGCAGCGCCAAATCTGGAAATCAGTCAACACTCCAGCCGCTGGTCCGCGGTTTGGCGCCTGGCCAGGCCGCATCAATGGATCAAGAACGCGTTGGTGCTGGCGCCATTGGTCTTCGGCCAGCGGCTGTTTGATGTGACCGATGTGGCGTTGGCGGTCATTGCATTCCTAGCGTTTTGCGCACTCTCGAGCGCCGGCTACGTTCTGAACGATATCGCTGATCGTGATGCCGATCGGCTGAATCCCGAAAAATGCGACCGTCCTCTCGCCCGTGGCGATCTCTCCGTTGCAACCGCGACCAAGGTCGCCCTGACCCTGGCAGCAATCGCGATCGCGCTGAGCATCGTACTCGGCCGCGCCTTCCTGGGAATCGCCGTGCTGTACGCCGGCCTGCAACTTTTTTACTCACTCTGGGCCAAGCATCAGGTGATACTCGACATTGTCGCCGTTGCGATTGGATTCGTGCTGCGCGCATTCGCCGGCGGTGTCGCGATCAACGTCGAAGTATCTCCCTGGCTCATCTTCATCACATTTGTGTTGGCGATGTTCCTGGTGTTGGCACGCCGACGCCACGAGCTGATCGTGCTGGGCGACGACGCTATCGCCCATCGAAGCGCGCTCGCGGAATACAGCGTCCGTTTGGTCGATCAGATGATCTCGATCGTCGCCGGCGCGGCGCTGGTCAGTTACATGATTTACACGGCGTCCGCCGAGGTCGAAGCCAAGCTCGGAACCCGCCATCTCTATGTGACGGTGCCGTTCGTCGCATTCGGAATCCTGCGTTACCTGTACCTGATCGATGAGCGCAACGAAGGCGGCGATCCCGCTCGTGCCCTGATTCACGATCGGCCGCTCCTGGTGACGGTCGCGCTGTGGATACTTACAGATATCGTGCTACTTTATCGTTAGATATCTCGTCGAAAGGTAAGATCCGGTATCCGCTCGCCCTCCACGGTCATTCGCAGAGCTGAATTCGGTTTCCACATCGATCCAGGCGCAGTTTTCGGCTCCGAAATCACCCACCGAGGGAAATAAAGTGACAGCCTAAGCTAAAAGTAGCAAAATAGATACTATCTGAAAGTAGCGAATAAGTGCTTCCTGAAGGGTGTGCGGCGCCAATTTTGACCCGCCGCCGGAGACTTAACTGTTTATAGCCAGCTCCCAGCAACCAGAAGTATAACCGGTTAATGCCTGCTCTCAATTGATAGTAGACAGTTGATTTAAAATGTGATACATCTCTATGATGAGTTAAACAGCATCAAAACTTCAGTCATCGCGCACCACTTTTTTTCTCTTCGACGTGCAAATTGACGCGCGAAATCTGGCGAAATAACTGCACCATTGTGCTTATCTGTCTCTACCTAAGCGATTGTTGGTTCAAGAGGCCAATTATCAACAATTGAGAAGTCGGTTATCAAGTTATCAACAGGAGGAGCCTCATCAGCAGACAAATTAGTGCGTCGCCCAATAATCCGTCCATTACCAGAATACATGGGCCTGTAGGCCACATAACCTCACCTGAGTCACAAAATGGAGAGGAGGCTAAGAAAATGAGAATGAATTCCGGCCGTCAACACGAAGAAGGATTTACAATACTTCGGACGAGCCTCAGCCATTTGAACCTGCCGACCGATTTGGTCGACGAGCTGATCGAACGCCATATTGCGGTCGCGTTTGAAAAGGGCGCGATGGCGTTCTGCGAGGGCAATTCCGACGGTATGATTGCGTGCATCCTGAGCGGGTACGTAAAGGTGTATTGCCCGGTCGGTGATGGGAATCGCACGTTGGTACGGCTCGCCGGACCGGGCGAGATAATCGGCTATTCGGACTACGTCGACGAAAAAGGCCGCAGCGCGCGGCTGTTCGAAGTACAGGCTGCGAGCAAATGCACGTTGGCGCTTTTGAATCGCGATCATGTCGGGCGGATGCTGGCAGAGCTTCCAACCGAGACTCTGATTTCGATCCTCGCCTCCCTGAACACCTTCTGGTCAGAGAACCTCCGCTACTTTACGATCCTGTTGGGTCTTCCCTTCTGGGATCGGCTGACGCTCGTGCTGAGCGGTTTGGCGAAACGAGCCGGCGTTCGAGACGCGGAGGGGATAATCCTGATTCCCGAAGTCTTTCACGAGGATCTGGCCGAGATGATCGGTTGCTCACGGCCGATGGTGAGCCGAATGATAGCCCAGATGGTCGAATCCGGACTGCTTGGACGACGCGGAAAGCAATACGTTCTGCTCAAGAGCTGGAACCATAACGATAACGGCAGCCCGGGTAAGGAGCCAACTTCTCGACTTCAAGCAGCCCCTTCGCCCAGAGCGGCGACTTTCGCACCTCCTGCGCGCTCCGAAGGTGCTCCCAGGAATCGCGCTGTTGCTTTGGCCGCTCGCAAGGCCAGCTGAGTAATCAAGAACTGCAAGGTGTCTCCAGCACAATGGCGAAACGAACCGATGACCTGATGGCGATATGTAGGGTGGTGACTCGACAAAAGATTATGATTGCGTGAGCGCGGGGGGTGCTTATCGAGCGGGCACATACGTGTTGTTACAAAGGTGCACGGGCCTTCGTGGGCAATACGCTCGCTTGCAGCCCCCCGCGACTAGCAGTCCCATCGCCTTTCTATCGATGGCAATACTGACAAGGATCGGCCGGGGTCCGCCTGGTGAGTGATCACTGGCGTTCACCTGCACCCGTCGTCATCGTCCGGCCCTGAGTTACCGGCAGCGTCAGGACCAAATTCACTGCATTTTCACCATTCGACGTGAGTCTCGGACAGTCACGGTACAAGAATTTGAAAGAAGGTAGCACTGCTCGGCGGGCAATTTCCTGCGCCACACGCTTTTCAGAAAGCCTGCCAGCCGAAATCGAGAGGGTGCGCCGGTGTGAAACGGATCGCGATCAGGGAAAACGAACTTCGGAGCCTTCTAACCGTTCCCGAGGTTGCCGAAATTCTGCGGATGCATTCCGTAACGGTATATCGCTTCGTCAAGCGCGGCGTCATTCCCGGCTTCAAGGTTGGCAATACGTGGAGAATTAGCAGAGCCTCACTCGACCACTGGTTGTCGGAAGAGCATCCGCCACGGAAATCCAGCGGATCTGCAAGGCAGCAAAAGTGATTGGTGCGCTCGTAACTCATGGCGCAATGTCTGAACTTTCAAAGTCGCGGCGAGACCCTAAGAAGGGCAATTCATCTGCGGACACCACTAACGCGGGCTACCTGAAGGGGTAACGGCAACAACGCCCAACGAGCGCGGGAGGTTGACAAATTGTCAAGCCTAGCAGGGGGCCTGGTGGAAGGCGTTCGCGATGACGCCTCCCTTTCATCTGCGATAGTGCCATTGATGCGCCAGTTGCTGCCCGTGCACGCTCAAGGCGAAGTTTGCAACGTGACGGACGAGCGAGTGCCTTTCGTCGAGGAGGCGAACATCGTCCAGGAGGCGGTCCCTGGGCGGCGCAGAGAGTTCGCTGCCGGTCGCCGGGCAGCGCATAGTGCGATGCGTCGTCTCGGATTGCCACTCGAGCCGCTGTTGGCAAGTCGTGATCGGACGCCTATCTGGCCTCCGGGTGTCGTCGGAAGCATTTCACACACAAGCCAAATCGCCTTTGCCGCGGTAACCAGCCAAGCACACCTGCAAGGCCTCGGAGTTGATGTCGAGGAAGGAGGGGCATTGCCCCGCGATATTGTTGCCCAAGTATGCACGCCTTCGGAGCTTAAATACTTGGCACCGTGGAGTGCCGAGGTCGGTGGTGATGCTGCGAAGTTATTGTTTAGCGCCAAGGAAGCATTTTACAAAAGCTATTATCCGATAAGGCGGCGTTTTCTCGAATTTCTGGACGTCGCTATCGTCCTTCACCCGGCACACAGTTCATTCGAGATCGCACTCGTCAATGATAGGTCATTGGATGAGGCGACGATTAGCGGACGATTCGGCTGGGCATTGGGCCACGTGTTTAGTATCGTCACGATTCACCCAGAGAAATATTGATGCCGGTTGTTCCCCTCGAGGCCGACAACGAAATCGTGGACGACAGCTTGCTGCGCTTGAAGGGCCTCGAGCGCCCTGCAGTGAGCGAGGAATCCTCGAAGCGACGCATATCAACCTATGCGTCCTTATCAGTTGGGCTTGGAAACCTGCCAGGTCGCCTCGTTCCACATCAGGTTGAAGGACGCTTCGGTCCCTCTTGAACTTCCGACTTTGAGCGGCAGACTATCGTTGGCGAACGTTTCTGCTTCACCCAATTCAGAACAGACGGCAATCCACACCCTGTATTCACCCGGCATCAGCATCAAGCGAGGGATAGTCGCTTCGACCCTGATGCGTCCGGAGCGCAAGACCTCCGAGGAATCGCTATAGGTCGTGAAATATGGCAACCCATCAGGACTGGTAACCCTCACCAGAAAAATGTACCGGCCGGGCACGCAATCCACGCCCCACACAACGCGGATGCCCGAATCGGGTAGCGCTTCATGCGCAGATGTTCGACGTGATTCCAGAACCATCTCAGGATTGACAATACGTATGGGATTTTCGCCGGCGATTGCAGGCGCGGCGTGCTGCGCTTTCTCAGATGCTTGCCGATACAAACCAATTACGTTTAGCGGTGCTCCATAGCCCGCGATTTCTCCTCCACGCAACCAGAGTGCCCGCGACGCCATCGTCTGAATCAAAAACATGTTGTGACTTACAAGTACGATCGTTGACCCCTTCCGATTGAGCTCGCGCATCCGTTCGGTCGATTTGTGCCAAAAGCGAGCGTCGCCGACCGCGAGGACCTCGTCCACGAGAAGAATCTCCGGCTCCAGGTAAGCCGCGACGGCGAACGCGAGACGCACATACATGCCGCTCGAGTAATGCTTTACGGGAGTATCGATGAACTTCTCGACCTCGGCGAAAGCTACGATCTCGTCGAACTTGCGCGCGGTCTCGGCGCGGTGCATTCCAAGGATCGCACCATTGAGGAAGACATTCTCGCGACCCGAGAGCTCCGGATGAAAGCCGGTACCGACTTCAAGCAGGCTGCGCACGCGGCCGTAGAGTTCCACCCGTCCTTTGGTCGGCCGAGTGATACGCGAAAGGATTTTGAGAAGCGTCGATTTGCCCGCACCATTGCTGCCAACAAGTCCCAGGACCTCTCCGGGTTCGACATCGAAAGCAACATCATTAAGCGCCCAGAAGTGCGACTTGCCTTCAGAACCGCCATTACGCCGGTCCGATTTCAGGAGCCGCAGGGGAGCTTTGATCGATCTGGTAAGGCTCTCGCGCAAACTACCGTAGTTACTTCCTGCTCCACCAACTCGGTAGCGCTTGCTTATACCTTTGACTTTTATGATGGGTTCCATGATTCAGATGATGTCGGCGAATTCCTCTTCCATGCGGCTGAATGTAATGGCTGCAGCCAGCAGCAGGGCCAAGGTGACCAAGGCTGAAATCGCCAGACCTTCCCAGTTGAAGGAGCGGCCGAAGATTGCATCGCGAAAGCCTTCGATGATGCCGCTCAGCGGATTGAGCCTGAGCACCCACTGCCAACGCGAAGGAAGAAAGCTGATTGGATAGATGACCGGGGTGAGAAACATCAGCAGTTGGATTACAAATGGCAGGGCGTAACGGATGTCGCGGTACTTCACGTTGAGCGCTGCTGTCCAAATCCCCAGTGCCGACGCGGTCAATGCTGTTAGCCCGATCAACGGGATGATCATGATCAGGCTTGCGTGGAAGCCGACGCCATAAATGGGCATCATCGCCAGCAGCATCACCGAGGCGATAGCGATGTCCACCAAGGCCGCGCCGACTGCCGCCGTCGGCACGAGAATCCGCGGAAAATAGACTTTAGTGATCAGGTTGTTGCTCGTTACCAGGCTGTTGGAACAGTTCGTGACCGCGGTCGAGAAGAAGTTCCATGGCAGCAGACCCGCGTACGAAAAAATTGCGTAGGGCTGGCCCTCCGACGGAACGCGCGCGAGCCTGCCGAAGAGGACGGTGAAGACTATCATGCTGAGTAATGGCTGAAGTATCGCCCAACTGGCGCCGAGCGCGGTCTGCTTGTAGCGGACTTTAACGTCGCGCCATGCAAGGAAATAGAAGAGCTCACGATGAGCCCACAGATCGGCGAGCTCCAGGGCAGCCCATCGACTATGCTCGATGATCAGAAGCGGGGATCGCTCTGTTGCGGGGGGTAAGACACCGTCCTGAACAGCCTCGAGCGGCCGGTCTCCGGTGAAATCCTGGCCAATTTCCTCTACCGGTTCCAATAATCGTTCCGGAGAATTCAACACATTATCCTCATAAACCTGGGAGATGGGTTCTGACTGCAGCGAATCGGTGCATTTCAAGGCATGCTTTGCTGCGGACACGAATCTTCGAGCCCGTTCTCCGGGACATTTACAATGATGATTATTCGGGCCGAAGCGGCGGGCGCGTCGTAACTGGGGACCGTTTGTCTGGCTTTCCCTGTTCGATTTGACCTGAAGGCAAGTTTGCAACTGGTTTTGACTAACTCGGAGGTCCTGCCGCCTGACTGGATCATCGGTGCGCGGAGGCACGCCACCGGTCGAGCACATTTTGATGAAATAAAGCTGTCTCGCGTGCGATCGCATCGGGGCAATAGCGGGCGGCATCTACGCCGGCTCGACGACCGAGCTTCGCGGCGAACTCCGGCGCCTCCAGCAGCTTTGATATGGCTGACGCGAGATCGTCAGGATCTCCCGGCCGGGCCAGAACTCCGTTCACGCCGTCTTCGATGATTTCAGGAATGCCGCCGGCCCGCGTGGCCGCCAACGGACAACCGTACGCCATAGCTTCCAGCACGACGATTCCGAAGGTTTCATACCGCGATCCAACAATGGTTGCGAAGGCTTTACGGCGCATCTCTGCGAGTGCAGAGTGGGGCTGTCGCCCGAGCCAATCGATGCGCCCGGCCACTTCGGGGGCTCGTTCGGAAAGGTATTTCGCCAGTGTCCAGTAACGGCCCTGATCGTCGGTAAGTCCATCGTCCGGACCTGCGAAGCACAACCGGACTTGAGGAAAGCGCTGTGCGACCTTGCGAAACGCGTCGATGACTACGTCGCCACCCTTGTGGCGATCGAAACGTCCTACAAAAAGAAGACGCGAATGATCGCACTCCGCCAGCGACCAGCGGTGCTCGGTAGATACGGCCGGCCCGGGATAAGGAATCACCGCGGCGTTGGTCAACGGTAGTCCGTAGAATTCCCTCGTCTGTTCCAGAATTTCTCGCGAAGGTGACGAGACGCCGTCGGCCATGGCGATCCCAACGCCTTCATCGCGCACCCTTCGGTGGAAGTCAGCGTCGGTCGAAACTCGGAGAGCCGGGCCGTTGGCGAAGTGCGGACCGTGCAACCTTACCACCACTGGAATCGGCAGGTGCGGCTTAACCTGCTGCACAAACCCGAAGCTCTCCTCCATCTCGAGCAGTTGCACGCCGCGCTCTGCGATGGCTCGTCGGGCAGTATTCACCAAGGCTCTGCTGAATTTTGCCCGCAATGACGCCGAAGGGTTGATGCGAAACGTCAGCGAATTCCGGATTCGCGCCAGTACCGACACCTCCTCTCGATCTACTGGATACATATCTGGCAGAGGCTCAGCTTCTTTGGTGTAGGCACTGAGGATGCAGATCGTGTGACCCTGCCGCCGCAATCCTGCTGCAATGCTGTCCACGTAAGTTACGATACCGTTCGTAGCGACATCGACCGGCCACGCTGGGGTAAGAAACGCTATTCTGAGTGGTGGATTTTCCACGACGCCTGGAAGAGATGGCGGCGAGATCATCTCGGTCGAGGGCAGCGTCTTCGCGGCCGTGATAACGTGCTCGGATCCAGTCATTGTCGAGTGCATTATCTCAGATCTCACTCCTCGAAAAGTCGTGATTTTGCACGGGAAAAGTGCGCGGCAGGTCCAATCTACCGCGTAAAGCCAAGGAAACTGTCCCAAGTTACCTCCCGGCCTGAGGTTCAGAGGGATAATCCCAGTGACGTGGTCCAAGAGAACCTGGGAGAGGCAGATATACTGCGACCTAGTGTCAGGTTGGACGTCTATTCAATGATGGTGACATTCGGAAAGTGATACAGACGGTCATCGTCGCGATCCCGGGTCTCATAGCTCTGATTGAGTGTATTCGTCGGGGTCCCGAACGTGCGTTCCTTAACGTGTATCTGCCGGTGTTGCTGCTCGTGCCTGAACACTCTTGGCCGATATCCGGCCAATTTACTTTCGTTGATACCGCTATTTTGCCTATCGCGGCGTTTCTCCTGTTCCAACCGAAGCAAAGGTGGAAGTGGAGCAGCGTAGATTTTCTGGTCATTGCATATCTAGCAATCATGATCGTCGCGGAGGGTATGAACAAGGGTTATAAGCTCGGCAGCCAAAATCTGGCGATACAGGAATCCGTCGCGATTCTGCTTCCCTACTTCGCGGCCAGGCATATGTTTCGTCACCCCCAGTTTGCGTTCGATTTTGCGAAACGCGTTGTGGTGTTACTAACGATTGTTGCAATCCTTTCCATTTACGAGTTCAGGATGAGCTCGGATTTGTTCACGAAGCCATTCGAGGGAATTTTCCCTAGCATCTTTACCGTAGTTTTTCGTGCCGGATTTTTGAGGACTCAAGGACCTTACGGACACGCCATCACGCTGGGACTGATGATGGTGCTTGGCTTCCGAGTCGCGCGCTGGCTCGAGTGGAACGGGGTGTGGAAGGACCGAATACCTTTTCTGCTGATGAGCAGAATTCGCTTCTGCGAGCTCTGGATCATAGCCGGAAGCATGATGGCTCTTTCCGTAGGTCCCTGGTTGGCAGCGGCCTGCGGAAGCCTGGTCATTGCGATTTGTCGGGCGAAGAACCGAAAGCCCGCGCTGGTGTCACTAGCACTCGTAATCGCCTTGTTAGGCGGCCCAACCTATACCGCATTCGTGAACTATGTCTCGGTGGATCCGCTGGCAGCGTATGCGGCGGGCGATCGACTGCAGCAGGACTCGGCCTATCGCAATATGCTTCTACCGCTCTATATTCCTGTAGTCGAAGAGCGCCCAACCTGGGGTTGGGGTCGCAATGGGTGGCCGGTGCTCCATAGGATGTGGTCAATCGACAACGCTTACCTTTTCACAGCACTCACGTTCGGACTGTATGCACTGTTCTTCCAGGTAGCACTATTCGTTTGGCCTCCTATACGGCTGATTTTCTACAGTTATCCCCTTCGCCGGACCGATCCGAGGGCGTTGGCAGCCTATACGATGATCAGTATCTATGTGATTAACCTGGTTATTGACGCGACGGCGGCCGGAGGCGGAGCGCCATGGATTTTCGTTTTGATCATCGCCGGATGGAATACGGCTCTCCTGACCGGTGCGCGTGCTGAAGCACCCGAGATCGAAGCGGTCAGGGTGGTTACTCCGCAGCAAAAACAGGTGGCCTTTCGCAGGGTCATGGCATGAGGGTCCGGCCGTGCCGTTACGGTTTTCGCAGTTAAGAGTTAGCCGATAGATAGCAGATCGGATCAATCAATCGCTGAGCGATTAATCCGGCCGGCGACTCGCGCCAACCTTCTCAATGTCCGCAACGCTACCGGTGGCATTACGTCTTCGACGACTTCGTTGACCCGCACACGCAGGTCATATTCGTCGGACGTGCCGGGGCGAGCCTTGAACTCTGTGGGGCGCGGGCGGCCGGTCTTATCCCAAGTCGCGGTGTAATAGTAGAGCGCGATGGCTCGCCGCGGCTTGCCCTCGGGATGGTTCACTGAAACCGGATTGCCATGAAATGAACTCGTGCTAGTGTTGAAAATAACGCAGGTGTTAAAGGCTGGTACTATCCGCCGGCAGCATCGGGTCATCTTTTGATCCCAGATCTCGAAACAGCCGCCGTACTCCTCGCGCCAACCCTTGTTGAGGTAGATGAGCACGTTAATTCGGCGTTCCAGGCCCATTGCGGAGTGAAAATTGAAATCGGTGTGAATGTCGAGGTGGCCGCCTTCGTTCACCTGGTGGAAGCCGGCGCCGATGAAATATGGGTCAGGGATCAGGCCCTTGATACCCGTCAGGTTCTCGACGAAACCGACGAATGGAATCGAGTTGAACGAATAGAAGAGCGACCTCAGCGGCGGTGACAATCTTTCCGGCTTGAACTCAAATTTCAGGTTCTCCTGACTCCGGTTGTAGGCCGCTGCCGATTCCTGCATCGAAGGAAATTCTCGCAGGCAGAGCTCGAGGATGTCTTCGTCGAGAAAATCGGGCAGTACGATATGCGGAAACGGAGTTGCTGCGTTGTATTGATCGCGATACTGCGTCCCCAGGGCGGAGATCGACGGATCGAAGTAACCATAGTCGGTCGAGGTTGTTCTGATGATCATAGCGAGGTTTAGTTATGGCCTCCGAGACAAGACTTCCCGGCTGTGAGCATCGCCCAAGCGTCCGAGGAGCGACGCGCTTATTGGATGGCTAACGAGAAACCAAACGTGCTCTTTGACCCCAAATAATTTTGGCTGCGTGCATTCTGACAGAGTGCTCGCCCGACAGGCGACAGCCGCACCTCGCGGAGATATTTTTCATGACAGTGTGGCGGGAGGCGGTCGTCCAGAGCAGCAGTTTTATGTTTGCCTTAAATTTAGAGGAAAGTCGTGTCACATCCCTACCGGTATGTGCCGGTCGTCAGTCCAGTCTATAGAGTGGCGCGTCGGATCGTCCGGCGACGCCGATATGCGGGGTCCAGCGTATACTGCGTCGTATGTGATGGACTCTTCGCTTCCTGGCTGGATCGCAAGGATTGCGGGGTTTGCCCCAACTGCGAGTCGCAGGCGCGACACAGGTTTATGTGGGCGTTGCTTGAGAAGGAGTGGCGCGACAAGACACCCCCAGTCGAGTTGTTACACATCGCGCCAGAGCAATGCTTAGTAAGACGGTTTCGTCGGTCTCCCAGCGTAGCCCGCTATGTCACGCTCGACCGCGGCTCGCCCGGAGTGGATGTGCATGCCGATCTAACTGCCACTGGCTTACCCGACAGATCCTTTGACGCTATCGTCTGCAGCCACGTGCTCGAGCATATCCCGCATGACTTTGTTGCGATACGCGAGATGTTCAGGCTCCTCAAGCGGCACGGGGTTGCATACGTTCAGGTGCCGTTCAGCCAGGAGTCTCAGACGACCGACGAGGACCCTTCGGTCACTGACCTGGCGGAACGCGAACGGCGCTTCGGTGCGGTTGATCATGTCCGCTTATATGGTCGAGATATCGCGGATAGGCTCAGAGGCGAGGGCTTTGACGTAACTGAGATTCGCCCGGCTGATATTCTCGATTCCAGTTCCATATTGACTGGCGGACACTGGAATGACGTCCTCTTCAGGTGCGAGCGTCCCGTCTAGCTCCGAGCCGGCTTCAAGTGGCGTAAGATTTCGGGGCCGCGTCAGCGAACGAACCAGTTGCTTCGAGTGGTTCCAGGCCCAACGCCTTCCAATGCGCCAGCAGGTGGCGGAAGAACCCTTCCGCTGAGAGCCATTCGACCCAAAACGAACGAACACTTTCCTGATGCTGCCGGTAAGTGCGATGGTCGAAACGCGCGTGGAATTCTGATACCCGCTGATCCAACTCGTGCAGCTTGTCCTCAGGTACTATCACGCAAAGGTTCTTGTAGTTGTGAACGAAGTCCAGCGGAAGGACACAATTGGTGTCGATGAGGACTGGGGTGCGGCCAAGTGACATGGCCTCGAAGAAGCGAAACGAGAAGTTGCCCCACCCTCGAACGCATAGCACATAGTCGCTATCGAGGATGTTGTGGACATACTCCTCGCGGACTCGGGCCTTCACAGTCGGATCTAACATTAAGCCGCCGAAGTAGTCCTCTCGCACAATGAAGCTGGTCCCAACGAGTGGCGACGCCTTCAGCTGCGACATCGCCAACTGTCGCAGATAGATGCCGTCATTGGGCGGCGGCCAATAGCTCCCGATCTTCTTCAGCGCCGATATGGCTGCGAGCTTCACGCGGCGCTTGAAGGGAGGGTCGGTCCGTGCCGCGATACCGCAGAAACTCACGACGGGCTTCGACCGATACTCGCGGAGTGGAAGGCGCCCGCTGAGGTGGGTGTCAACGATGTTTTCGTGCCACGCAGGAAGCGCGAATTCCCAAGGCGCTCGGGTCTGGCGGTCGAGCGACGTCCGCAGGACCATTAATGGGCCCGATATCGGAAGCGGGCGGACGGAGTCGTGGTTTAATACAATAAGCGTTCGCAAGCCGGCGTCGGCAGCGAAGTCTACGAAACGCTGAGCCAAGTCGATCATCGACGCCTTGGCGCTCGATTCGATTATGTCCCGGCCGTCGAAAGGCAGTACGGCGATTTGGGCGTCCTCGGGATCCGTGAGCCGCCAGTTATCCCGTGCCCAGAGCGCGAACCGCGTATATCCGTCGTGGTCGAGATAATCTTCCCAGAACGGGATAAGGGGAACGGCGTGCTTGACGCCTTCAGGTAGGAACCGCCGGTCGGAAAATATGTTCAACATCGGGCGCCGACTCCAACTAGTTCAGGCGCGTTACTGCGGAATCTGAACGAGGGCTGCCAAGTGTGAGACACGCCGATCCCACGCGATTTCCATGGTATTAGCCGCGGCAAAGTCGCGCGCTCGGAGCGACAACTCTTCGAGACGTGATGTGCCTATCAGTCGGGCGACTGTTTTGGCGAGCGTCTTATAGTCGCCCTTGGGGACAACCTCGCCTGCGCCGGAATCGCGCGCGAGGGGCGACCACATTTCGTTAGCGTATCCGACTATCGGTACACCGCATGCAAACATTTCGAGGTAGGTGCAGGACGGGTCTCCCTGAACGTGGCAGCAAAGGAAGAGATCTGATTGCTTCGCGATTCGCTGAAGGTTCGGCCGATACGCTACCGCATCGTGGATTTTTATTTTTCCCGCGGATTTGGTCTCAGACACGAGCGACTCCATCTGTTCCCTAAGCGGACCTTTCCCATATAGATCGAGCTGAAAATCCACTCCAAGCCGGTCGAGTTCTACTCCGACTTTGATGACGTCAAGAGCGCCTTTCATAGTATGGTAGCGGCCAGCGTAAATGAGACGCGGAGGACGGCCAGCGCTGGAGGCCAGCCGTTCGCGAAGTTCCGCCTCCCCGATGACGTCCTCAGCGCGAGCGCGGGTATCGAAGAATAACATCCGTCGAGGATTGGCAGCGGCCAGCTCCGAATAGGTCGGATAGCCATTCGCGTGTACTTCCTGCGCGGACGCGATGTGGTTCAGCCGGCGACGCTTACGCAGGCGGATTCTTGCCTCACGCCAGATCCGCCTTGCGGCGGAAGACGTATTTGCCCGCATAATATCGAGCTCGGTCTGCTCCGTATATTCCGACACGACGGCATAAGGGATATCTCGCCTGCGACACGCACTGGCTACCGCCAGGTTGAGATCCTCAGAAGCACCCATATAGACGAGCGCGACTCCATCCAGCGAACGTTCAATGACACGAAGACTTTCGGCACCCAGGAAAGGTTTCTCCAGCACATTAACGCGATAGGACAGTTCCGCTGTGGGAATCTCGATCATGTCCATCGCCTGACTGGCTTCGGCCGGCGTATAGCGCGGCATCAGGCAAGAAAATGGCCGGTCGAGCCTCTCGACGTATCCCGTCATCCCCTCATGAAACTTACGATCGATCAGAATCGAATGTGGACGCGGCTCAACGCCACATAAAGCTACAACCAGGATCGACGATTTTGCGTCCGGCACGTCACTCAGCGGATAGCTATTCCCTTCCATCGCGAACGAATCCGCCTAATCAGTTCCCGCCGAGGCTGACGCTTTAGAAGTCCTTGCAAGAGGACTTGGTAAATCATTAGCAGTCTTCGGCCTAAACGAGATGAAGGGCATTTTTAAAACCGGATCGTAATAGGCCAATGAAAACTCGAAGCGATCCATTTCCGAATTCATAATCTGCATTGTAAGGATATTGTTGCCAAGAAATTTCCGAATATCGGCGTCGGATTGTGGTGCGTGGTCGGCCGACAGGTATCCGAGGCCGGCGACCGTGTTAATGCCTCTTGAGTATGCCAGCGAGAGCATGCGGCCTTCCCGGTAAGCTCGCTGGGCTTCGACATCGGTGGCAAACGCAAAGCCGTGCATGTTCGGGAAGTCAAGTAAAAATGCAGTAATGCCATCGTCGACGTTTACTAATCCGCGAACGCCGTGTGCCAAGAGTTGCGTACGAATTTCGTCGTGTCGTTGCCAAAACTGCGCAGCCACGTCATCTGAACTCCGGAATACAAGGTTCACGTAAAACTGTGAGGCCGAAAGCATCAGCAGCATGAGATATATGGTTGCAATTCCATATTTGGCAATCGGGAACCTATCCAGTCTCTTCCATGGCTCTTGCAAGGCAACTATCCCCAGCACACTAAGACATAGTGCGATGAAGATGTAGTACCACTCCGCTTGATGCCAAGGATGAACGAATAGAAAGTTGTAACTCATTTTGAAGATGATATAGAGGCAGATTCCAAACCAAATAGCGGATACGGGCTGCCTTCTGCGATACTTCCAGATTGACCAAGCGCCGAAGCCCGCGAGAAGTGCCGGGAAGACGACTTCCACCAGTCTAAAGCTATTGGCAAATATGTCAGGCGCATCTGCCGCTTTCCCGGTCAGTAAAGTCTTTAGATCCAAAACGGGTGGGAAATGTATAGCGGCAGTCAGATATGCCGAGAGAAAACCTACAAAGCCTGACTTGGTGGCTCCGCTAAGTGGCATGCCAGATCCCGCGGTCATTTTGTTGTAGATGAGATAACAGAGAATCGCGATGGTACTGGGACCGGCGATCCAAATGCCGGCGATGATTCTCTTCCTGACAGACCTCTCAAAGAAAAAGATCGCAACCAGGAACGCAGGAAGGAGAAAAAAATCGTCCAGGCGCGAAAGGATCACCAATGGTAACACTAGACCAAGTGCCCGACATGTGGAGACCTGATCATACGGTTGGTTGGCGGAAGATCCTACGTACAGACTTAATACATAGAAGAACAACCCGCCAAAGAGCAGTGAGAACGCCGACTCCATGCCATCCAGCGCTGACCACATCGAGAGCGTTCTAACATGAACGCCGATCACCATGTAAAAGAGTCCAGGAACCAACAGCAGCGCGAGAAAATATCTATTCGTGAAACGAATCACCGCTTTGCCGGCCAGGATGAGCCCCAGAGTAGTCGCGATCAATGCCGCCGTCATCGCGGCGATGGCCTGCGCGTCGTGAGTTTGCAGGTTCAGGACATAGAACATCGCTCTCAGGAAGTATTCCCATAGAGGATGAAAACCATTCGTCACATAAACGCCATCATAGGTGTAGATATGTGATAGCTGTGCTTTTCTGGCGATAGTGAGGTAGTGATAGGAATCGCCGGTTAGCTGTCGGATAATGACTGCTGGACCGTCGCGAAACATGGCCCAGAGCGGCGCCCAAGCGAACAGTAGTCCGACCGAGATCGCGACTAACCATGCTTTTGATTCTGGCTTTAGTCTCTCAGTGGAACTCGCAACGCGACCTTCTCCTGAGATTCTAATTTCAGTATTCATTGATTCGCAGGGTCAGTTGGTGACCCGGAATGTCACTCAGACGGCCGACAATTTCTCATTCCGAATCGGTCGCAAAGGAGCATAAATGCTCAGTGTTGGATTAGGGCGTTGCCGAACAATCGAAAAACGAATGGCAGATCTCTCACGATGTAACGATGAAACAGACGCCGAGGTTCGAGCCCAAGGCGCCAAGCCCACTCCATTCCGATATTTTGCATCCATCGCGGTGCGCGCCGCGTACGACCGGAAACGATCGCCAAGCTTCCGCCCAATCCCAAGAACCATGCTGATGGCAGGCGGTCGCGCAGCGCGCAAATCACGAGTTCTTGTTTGGGAAATCCGAAGCACGAGTAGACCAGATCGGGTTTGGTTGAGTGCAAGGCATTGCCGATTTCCGTCATCTCGAGCGAGTCCTCTTCGAACCCGGCCGGCGGGCACATGAGCCCGGCGATTTTCAGATCCGGATTGAGATGCTTGAGCACGGCGGCCGCGGCCTCCGCATCGCCGGGGTCTCCTCCGAGGAGGAAGATCGATTTTCCGGCTCTGGCCGCGGCGGCCGCGAGGCTGAGTGCCAATCCCGCGCCTGTGATTCTTTCAGGCAACGCCATGCCTTGCAGCCTGCTGGCCCACACCAGCGGCATTCCATCTGCAACCCGGAGGCTCGCTTGATTGACCATCCTGAGTAAATCGGGCTGCTCGCTGATGATCCGCAAGTGATCGACGTTTGGCGTTGCGATCCAGCCGCCAATGCCGGCACGAATACTCGAGATGATGTGAGTGGTAACTTGCCTTTCGGTGACGCAATCCACCCGCACACCCATCAATGGAACGGTGGGCGCCTTGAGAAGCGAAGGCTTTTTTGATCGCCGCGGCGCGAGAGCGAGCGGACGAAGTTTACGACCGGCACCCTTAACTCCGGACGCTGGTACACGAGGTTCGGCCCGCGAATTGTTGAGCGATCGAGATCGAGCAGGAGCTGCGGCCATACTCTGAGCGATGGCGAGGCCGCCCAGAATTTCAGCCGGCGCTGATTGTCGCGCTGTTAGGGATAACTCGGCATACTTCAAATAGTCTTTCTCGGTGCCCGGGCCTGCCGAGCTGTTACTGATTTCGTATCCGTTTGGTGTGGTGTCGTTCAACATTTCGGCAAACTCCGCCGTCGGGACCGAATTCGATCTGCTGCCGAGAATAAGGTATGCGAGGAGCGGTATTTTGGACGCGCAAAAGAACGTTGAAGGGGGGAGGGTCGGATAACCCTAACGTGCGCGAGCCGCCGCCACGTCAGCGGTCGGTCCGAATCCAAGGGGCTGCCCGGCGAGCCGATTGCAATGTTTTTGGCAAGGCGGCGAGCTTCCAAAAGACGTAAAATGGCGCGCTCAGCAAGGCCTTAAAATCGCTCCGATTTCCGCCGCCGACGATTGTTCCGGCTACGACATGGAGTGCAACCAATGCCAGGGCGAGAGTGGCGTATATCCTCGCAAATTCGCTCGGTATCAATGCGATCAGCACGAGAATCGAAACGTGAAACGCGAGTGGCATCAGGAGGAGCTCGAGTGCCGGTTCGATTAGCCGCGGCTGGCCGAAGATTGCGCCGCCAACAAGTCGAGGAAGATTCTGGACAGCTGTCCGCAACCGCCCTCCTTCCCATCGCGCTCGCTGCGTCGAAGCGGCTCTTCCGCTGGTCGGCATCTCGGCGCGCACGCGGGTGCGGTCGGCAAAGACAATTGCCCGCCCCGCCTCCACGAGCTGGAGGTGATAGTCGAGATCCTCGACCAGCGAGTGTGTCTGGTAAGGTACTGCTTCGAGGGTGGCTCGGCTCAAGCCGAAGCCATTGCCAGCGATGCCTACCGATAGTCTGAGGCGCTCACGGCCACGCGCGCGCAAGACATTGAACGCCATGAATGCGACGTTCATCAGCCGTGTGCGTGGCGAAGCATCGGAATTCAGCACAAGATATCGAGCCTGTATTCCGTCTGCCCCCGCCCTGAAGAGCCGAACTGATTCCTGCAGAAAATTGGAATCAACGATGCTGTCAGCATCGACGACGAGGACGGCGTCGAAACCTTCGTCGAGCAGAATCGGGAAGGCGAATTGAAGAGCGAATCCTTTGGCGCGCCGCTCCGGGTCCGAGCGAACGAGAACGCGTGCGCCTGAAGCCCTGGCAAAGTCAGCGGTCGCGTCAGTGCAATTGTCCGCAACGACGACGATCTGAGTTTCAACCGCATCGGGCACAAGGCACGCGGAGATGCTCCTAACGCATCGATCTATAGCGCCCGCTTCATTATGCGCGGGAACGACGATTGCCAATCTATTGATCTGCGCGGCGCGTTTCGACGGGCGATCTGACGAGGGCAGAATTCCGGCGAATGTGAGGAGCGCTAGTTCAATGGTTCCCGGCAAGCTGAGCAGGACAAGAACGGTCGCAATAGTTAGTTGCCAATGGGCCACCGGAGCTTGCCTATTGTGAAAGAGATGAATCGAAAGCCAAATGATTTCGATCTGATCTTCGATGGCCTCCGATACGATCGGTAAAAATCTCAGCCAGGCGCGCGACATTTCGATCGAGATCGTATTTTTCGATAACTCGCTGCCGGCCTGCTGCTCCCAATCGCCGGCGTAGGTTGGGGTCGTCGATCAGCCGCTCGATAGACAAAGCCAGTTCTTGCTCATCCGAAGGTGGTACAAGGATGCCGTCGATTTCATTGCGAACCAGTTCGGGAATACCTGCCACGAAAGTGCTTATGCAAGGTACTTCCATGGCCATCGCTTCCATCAAGACCACGGGAATTCCTTCGGCAAAGCTTGGCAAGACGAAGATGTCGGCCTGGCGATAGTAATCGCGAATGAGATCCTGATTGACGCTTCCTTCGAGCGTCACGTAGCGCCCTAACCCCTTCGAAGCGATTGCGCGCTCGAGGCCTTGCCTATCGGGTCCATCGCCGACCAGCCTCAGCCGAACATTGGCATAGGACTTCACGAGACGCTCGACGGCGGCTAGTAGAATATATTGGCCTTTGGCGGGAACCAGTCTTCCAACGCAGAGAATCTGGATAGTTTCAGGCCAGCCTCGGAATGGCTGTGGCACAAATAGTGTCGGATCCACACCTAATGGACCTACTTCGAATTTGCTCCATTCCTCAGGCGCCGACACCTTCATCAGTTGGCTACGCGCGAACTGTCCTATACAACAGGCAAAAGAAGCCCCTGCCATCTTCTCGGCCAGCCTAAGCCCGCGCGCATCGTAGAATTCGTCGGGACCATGAACTGTAAGAGAGAATCCGATCGGAAAGATGCGGCTGGCGATCAAACCTACGGTTGACGCTGCGTTCGCGAAATGAACGTGAAGGTGTCGTAGTCCGCGCGATTCCATCCAGCGCCCCAGGATGACAGCTTCGACGAAATAGCATACAGCCAGCGCCAGCCGCCGCAGATCGGTTCCGCCGAGGGAAAGCGCGAAGCAAAAACCCATAAGATAGGATCCGGGTGTATTCAGAAGGACCTTGGTGTGCGCCTTAAGAGCACCGCGAATCCCCTCCCGCTTGACGTAAAAGGTTGCTGCAGCTTCGGACTGTTCTTCGGCGGTCATCCCGCTAAGAGGGTAGTCGGTGAGATTGATTGAGGCCGTGTGAATCTCGAAATTCGCCCTACGCAGCCTTTGAATTTCACGCAGGATGAACGTATGCGATACGGCTGGATACTCGCTGACCAGGTAAGCCATTCGAATCGGCTGGCGCGGTTCTTTCGGAACGATACTGGCATTAGCGGTGCCGTTTGTTCGGACCGGTTGAGCTTCAACAGTTATCATTAGTGGCTGGCGGTCAGCTCATCTCGTTGTCTCGCGAAATGGCGCACAAATTCCGCGACACCTTCCTGCCACCGAGGTAAGGCAACGCGGGGTTCCCGCGCTGTGGTCAGAACGCTATACGCAGGCCGAAGGGCGGGCGCGGGGAACTCATGATGAGATACAGGTGTTAGCCTGGTGGAGGCACCGAGAAGGCGAAAGGCCTCATTCACGAACTGCCAGCGAGAGGCTCCGCCGCTGCCCGCCAGATGGTAAGTTCCAAATTCGTCCGTTTCGATGAGGTGCGCAATCGCGTTGGCGAGATGAGGCGCGTAGGTGGGCGATCCGAACTGATCGTCGGCGACACGCAATTCGGGCTTGGTCGCATTCAGACACATTGACGGCAGGAATCCTTTCCCCAATTCCCAGTACAGCCAGGCAGTGCGGACGATGTAGTGCTTGGGATTAAGTCGAATCACAGCCCTTTCGCCAGCCAGCTTGCTGGCACCGTAGATCGACAATGGATTTGTATCGTCGTCCTCGTGGTAGGGCCTTCTCAGCGTGCCGTCGAATACATAATCGGTCGAAACATGCACAATCGGAATTCCAAGGTCGGCCGCCTCGAATGCAAGATTGCGCGGTCCGCAGGCGTTCACCGCGTAAGCATCGCTCCTACCTAGTAACTCAGCGCCGTCCACGTCGGTGAAAGCGGCCGCGTTTATCAGCAAATCAGGTCGGTCGCGAGTTAGGACCTCATGCACCTGGCTTAACCGGGTAATGTCCAATTCACTGTGGCTTAGAGGAATCAGATCGTGAGCCCGAAGGCTGTTTCTTAAGCACACGCCTAGCTGTCCGGAGGCGCCAGCGATTAGAATCTTCAAGGCCGTGCCTCCGAATAGAGTGGCCGGAACCCTTGCTGCTCGAGGGTTGGCGCCTGACGATCCTTGTCAGAGAGAATCGGATTTTCTATGGGCCATCTGATCCCGATAGCAGGATCATTCCAGGCGATGCGAAGTTCGTCCTTAGGATCGTAGTAGTCTGTGCACTTGTACTCTAGATCGGCGATGTCACTCGTGATGCAGATGCCGTGCGCAAAGCCGGGGGGGACATAGATCTGACGAAAATTTTCGGCTGAGAGCTCCACCGATATCCATTTCAGATAGGTAGGTGACTCGCGCCTGATGTCCACAACTACGTCGAGAATTGCACCACTGAGCACGCGCACCAGTTTTCCCTGCGGATGCTGTCGTTGTGCGTGCAATCCACGAATTGTATTACGCTGCGAGCGAGAATGGTTGTCCTGCAGGAACTCGCAATCAATTCCGCCCCGTGCGTATTTGGCTCGGCTGAAGGTCTCCAGGAAGAATCCACGCTCGTCGAGAAATACGTCCGGCTCGACGACGAGCACGCCAGTTAGTGCTGTCGGAACGAAGTTCATGGCGGCTAGGAGTCCTCCTCAAGGAGATGCAGCAGGTATTGACCGTACTTGCTGTTGGCCATCGAGTCGGCGATTCGAATGACATCGCTCTTTCCGATGTAACCCATGCGCCAGGCTATTTCTTCAAGGCACGCGACCTGCAGACCCTGCCGTTCCTCGATAGCTTGAATAAAACTCGACGCTTGCATCAAGGCGTCATGCGTACCAGTGTCGAGCCATGCAATACCGCGTCCCATCTTTTCGACGTTCAGGCTACCGGAACTGAGATACTCGCGGTTCAGATCCGTGATTTCCAATTCACCGCGCGCTGAGGGCTTTAGACCTTCAGCGTACTCCAAGACTTTATTATCGTAGAAGTAAAGTCCGGTTATGGCATAAGGCGACTTTGGCCGAGCCGGTTTTTCCTCGAGGCCAATCGGGCTTCCAGCGGTATTAAATTCCACTACACCGTAGCGCTGCGGATCTTTCACCCAATAACCGAAGAGAGTCGCACCTTGACGCCGAGCAGTAGCTCTATGGAGCAGTTCCGGAAGACCATGGCCATAGAAGAGATTGTCACCAAGCGCCAGGGCAACATTTGCGCGATCGATAAACTGCTTGGCGATAAGAAAGGCCTGAGCTATACCCTCGGGCCTGGGCTGCACCGCGTACTCGAATCTGACTCCCCACTCTGCGCCGTTTCCGAGCAGACGCTTGAAACATTCCTGCTCATGCGGTGTGTTTATGATCAATATATCGCGTATGCCTGCCATCATAAGTGTGGCGAGCGGATAGTAGATCATGGGTTTGTCGTATACTGGCGCGAGTTGCTTCGAGATTGCGCGCGTGACGGGATATAGTCGTGTGCCTGAACCGCCAGCCAGCACGATTCCTTTCCAGGAAGGCCGGATTTGATTGCTATGCAACCGAGATTGGGTTTCTAGCTCCAGAGTCATCTGAATGCTCGAACGAATACTAGCTGCTTCGGTGTGAAGTCCGTCTTTCGGGGTTCGACACGACAAGACCTAGCCGTTTTCCGTCGTAACGTCCTTGTTTAACGGCTTGACACCAACTCCGGTTCAGCAGGTACCAACGCACCGTAACCCGCAGACCCATTTCGAAGTTAATACGACTGCGCCATCCGAGTTCCCGGTCGATTCGCGAACAATCGATTGCATATCGTCGATCGTGACCGGGCCGATCAGGTACCATAGTGATCAAATCCCGATAGGACTTACATCCATTAGCGACTAGCGCAGCATTGCCGTCAGCAGGCTGAAGTTCCTCGAGCGCGGCACAGACTTCGTTCACCACCTCGAGATTCGTGCGCTCGCACCTTCCCCCGACATTGTACTGTTCGCCGACTCGTCCTCTCGCCAGAATTGCCAATAGGGCTTCACAATGGTCGGCTACGAACACCCAGTCCCGAATATTTTGGCCATCGCCGTAAATCGGAATAGGTTCGGCTGCGGTCGCCTTCAAGATCGTCAGAGGAATTAATTTCTCCGGGAACTGATTGAATCCATAGTTGTTAGAACAGTGAGAAATCAGCGTAGGCAATCCGAAAGTCTTATTGTAAGAGCGCACCAGATGATCGGCCGCAGCCTTGGAAGACGCATAAGGAGAGTTCGGTGCGTAAGAAGAATCTTCCTTGAAGGATCCAGTATCGCCCAAGGACCCGTAGACCTCGTCGGTCGAGATCTGCAGGAATCGGAAGTTGCGACGCCGAAGCGGTCCGAGTCGGGACCAGTAATGCCGGGTGGCTTCGAGCAGCTCGAAAGTACCGATAACGTTGGACATCATGAAGCTGCGTGGTCCATCGATCGAACGATCAACGTGCGTCTCTGCGGCGAAATTCACGATCAGGTCCGGCTGCCATCGCTCAAGAGCTTCGGTAACAGCCTCTTGATCGGCTATGTCCGAGTGAATGAAAGAGTAGCGGGGATCGTCCGCGACTTCACGCAGATTTAGAGGACTCCCAGCATAGGTCAACTTGTCAAGTACGACTACACGCCAGTCTCTCTTACTGAGCGCAAGTCGTACGAAATTAGAGCCTATAAATCCTGCTCCGCCGGTAACTATGATTGTAAGCATTTTATGCCAATTGAGAAATCGCTTTCCTGAGCTAGTAGCCACCGCCGCGGGCGACCCGAAGGAGTGTTCTGAAAATGATCCTGCAGTCCTGCAGGATCGACCATGTGTCAATGTACCTGCAATCGAGTTCCACTATTTGTTCGAAGTCGGTAACTCCGTCATTGCCATAGACCTGCCACAATCCGGTAACACCAGGCTTCATGCTGAGGCGTCGCTGATGATGCGGCTCATAGCATGCAACTTCGGACGGCGTCGGCGGCCGCGTGCCGACGAGACTCATCTCGCCCCTGAACACGTTCCAGAACTGTGGTAGTTCGTCGATATATAGCTTGCGCAATGTCCGTCCGAGTGAAGTGATCCGAGGATCGTTTCGGATTTTGAAGATATGCCCCGTCATTTCGTTTTGCTCGCGCAGTTCTTCGTGCTGCGCTTCCGCACTCGCATCCATCGTGCGGAACTTATAGAGCGTGAAGAGCCGTCCGTTACGACCAACCCGAGTCTGCCGGAAGATTGCGGACCCGCGAGTCTCCCGTTTGATTCGGCGCGCAAGCACGACATAGGCGAATGCACAGAAGATGAGACCGATCACTGAGACAACGACGTCCATCAGTCGCTTGACAGCCAGCGCTACAAGGCCCACCGGAACGGATTCGTGCATCAACAAGTATTCACCCGCTCCCAAAGACTGGGTGCGGAAACGGCCTGCCGGCGCGAGGGGGGTTCTTATCAAGGTGCGGAACGTTTTGCCCCGGATCGACGACGAATACAGGATGTCGTCGGGGTCCAAGCCGGTGGATGTATCGACCATCAGCACGTTGTCGATAACGTTGGCGTCGAGCACCTGATCGACGGTGGCGGGAGATTCCTCGCCCTTCTCATTCCTGAAGAGCAGTTCTCCATCTTCGCCAGTGAACAAATATCCGACCGGACGCGACTGAGGATGATTTCCGATCCTGTCACAGAAATCTTCGTAAGAACTGGCTCCGACGATCAGTGCGTTACCGCCGAGAGCCGGATTGCGCTTGCGAAGGCCGAAGCCCATCAGGCGGTACGCAGCCGAACCAGCCGAGGGCAACGCCACCGCAAGCGGAAGCACTATGGCCAGATCGTTCCATCGCACTCCGGCGACGTAGTGAACGACCAACGCAAATCCTGAGCTCAACAAGATTCCGGATTTGATAGGAAAGGAAATCACCGCGCTTAAAGTTTCCCGCTGACCATTGGCGGGAGCGTATCGAGCAGCCTGCGAAGTGTCTTCGCTCGGTTAGCGGTTCGATGCGGCCAGAAAGTAAGGATTCACGTGGTTCCGAAGGTGGGTAGTCACGAAGAACCGGCGGCGATCGCTCCTTAGAAGCGGCCTGGTAACGGGCATCTGCTCGAGGCGGCGGCTAACGCGAACAACCTGCCGCTGCTGCAAACATGCGCAATGATGGCGTCCGATAATAGACCTCTTCGGAACATCGCGATCGAACACTGTGGTCAATCTTGGTTTGGAGTCGGCCCCGTCAAATTTATCCTCTTTGCCGAAGCTTGGGGCTCCAAAATGCACGCCAACTCGCGCCCTATGAGTATATCATCGTCGTCGAAAGTCGTGGTGATTCAAGATTCATTTGAATGTTGATAGCGGGCGCAATTCGAGATTTTTCGATGATTTGGATGATCCCCGTATGAACGCAAGTACAATTGAAACTGCTCAACGCCCGCTCGATCCTGCGGAGCGTAATTCCACTGCTCTGCAGGGACTCACTTTTATTCTTGTGAGTCCCAACGTTTCGGAGCAGATGGGCGGCGAAGCAATCAAAGCACTGCAAATTAGCCGCGAACTCACGCTGCGAGGCGCGCGGGTTCACCAAGTCACTCATGAGCGGGTCAAAGCGGAACTTGATCGGAACTTCCCCAACATGAGCGTGTCCTATGTGAAAGATACACGCGCGCAGAAGATTGCCTATCGCGCTGGGCGGCTGAGTCCTTTGCTGTCAACTGTCATTTCGGAGCCTCTAATAGCTATTATATTTCAGCGAAGAGCGGTGCAGCTGGTGAAAGCACTACTTCGAGACTCCCCGGAATCGATCGTCCATTTCACATCACCAGTCTCACCGGTGCTGCCCAATTTCAGTATTCCGAAGGCAACGGTCGTAATTGGACCAGTCAATGGCAACATTCATTTCCCGCCAGCCTTAAGGGACCGCGAAACCGTCGGCTATCGTATGCAGCGTCGTCTGCATCCGATTTTGCAATTGCTCAACCGTGCGGTCTCCTCGGGCAAGCGCAAAGCTGATGTTCTGCTGGTCGCTGGCGGCGAGCGTACCCGACGGTCACTGCTGATGGCGGGATGCCGAGAAGAGCAATTCGTTGACTCGATCGATAGCGGAGTGCTCGACAGGCTCTACGAAACGCCACGCATCACGCACTCCGGTCGCAATCTGTCTTTCGTGCATAATGGTCGTTTGGTTTCGCACAAAGGCACCGATCTGATCATAAAGAGCATGAAGCGCACCCGAAACCCGGTCGAGCTGGACATCATTGGTCGGGGGCCGGAACTAAACAAGCTTAAGGCTCTGACCCGAGAACTGTCGCTGCAGGACCGGATTAAGTTCATCGAATGGGTCGCAGACCATCGCGATCTTGCGACTATGTTACGCCGCTACCGGGCCTTTGTATTTCCAAGTTTGGCGGAAGCAAACGGTATCGTCGTGCAGGAGGCGATGGTGATGGGCCTGCCTGTAATCGCAGTGAATTGGGGCGGGCCCTCGCTGCTCGTGACCGCCGAAACCGGAGTCCTGATCGACCCTATCAGCGAAGAACACATCATCAATAAATTGGCCGAAGCGATGGACACTTTTGCTGAGGACGGCAACCTGGCGGAACGAATGTCCTCCGCCGGCCGCCTGCGCGCCGTCGAGAGCGGATTTCTATGGTCCTCGATCATCAGAGATTGGGCGACGCATTATCGGCGGCTGGCGGACTCTCATTTCGAAGATCGTAAAAGTGGAACAAGTTAAGTGAAACCCAATAGACCTATGAAAATTGTCTCCAGATGCGCGAACCTTAGAAGCGAAGTGACCTGCGACGGGTCAAAACTGACCCGAAAAGATATCAAAACCGTCCCTCCTTACTGAACCGATCAGCTGCCGGCCGGATAATTCCGCTCGTGACTTACGTATACGCCAAAGCTGCATTCAGGCGACACTGGCAATTCAGCGTCATCGCGATCCTTAGTTCGTTGGTATTTCTGGGTTGTTCAAGCACACCCAGCGCTGAATCGCTGCAGCGTTCGATCAGTGGTAACCCCGCAAAGTCGATCACGCCGTCCCCACCGCAGGGCGGCGCGAACACGCCGTCCGCAGAACTAGCCGACTCAAGCGCACCGTCCAAAGCACCAGCCGACTCAAGCGCACCGTCCACCGCACTGTCCGCGCTTGAAGCACACGGAAGTTTCGGAAACGGAGCAAGCATCGACGAATTCCAGCAGATTCAGACTCCTCCGGGCAAATATGTATTGGGTTCCGGCGATATCGTCACGCTGACGGTCTGGGGACATCCTGAACTTTCCGGAAAACGCGTTGTTGGTCCCGACGGTGAAATCCAGCTCCCGTTCGTAGGCTCGTTTCGAGTCGCCGGCTACAACGCCGATGACGCGAGCGGCAGGATCACGTCGGCTCTGCGCGAGGACTATCTCAACACTGCGGCTTCGATCACCGTAGATAGCTACAACAGCAACCAGGTAATTGTCCTTGGACACGTGGCCCATCAAGGAGTGCTGACCTTCACGGGAGATCCTACCCTGCTCGAGGCACTCGCTATGGCGGGAGCGGCACCGGGCAAAGATGAGCAGAGCGGAATGCCCACTCGATGCGCGATCATTCGTGGCAGAGACCGCATGATGTGGGTCGATCTTCGACCGCTGACGAAAGGATCGGATCTGTCGCTGAATATTCGTTTGTACCGAAACGATTTGGTGTTTGTTCCCGATCCTGATGACTCACTCGTTTACGTGATGGGACAGGTCAAAAATCCGGGCCCATATACGTTGACGGCTAACATGTCTTTCCTCGAGGCGCTTTCGCGAGCCGGCGGCCCTAACGATAACGCGGCGCAAGGGAAAATCGTGTTAGCCCGTCCAAGTAAGAATTCCGAGCAAGTTATCGATCTGGAGAACTTCGTAAAGCAAAGCGGGACCAATGCTCAACTGGAGCCCGGCGATATCGTTTACGTTCCAAAAAGTGGATTGGCTCAGCTCGGATACGTGATGCAACAGATCAATCCGATCACGTCGATGATGGTGTTTGGAGCAGCCGCGTTGTAGATGCGCATCACAGCTGAAACATCTTTCATTGACCAAGAAGTGGATCGGAGAGGCCGTCTCGTCGCCAGCCGGATTCAATCACAAAGTCATAGCGAAGAATTCGCTCTTGCAACTCGCAGCCGATGCTATTCGGGGGCATTGAGGTTTTATGCTTCCTTCTCCAAATAAATACTGTGAGGGGACAGTGCCGGCCTCATCTTCATGGAGAATTGCCGAACGCCGAGCGACTCCCTGGGCCAGCGTTTTGGCGCACAAGCGCCTGGCACTGACGGTAGCTTTTGCGATTGCACTGCTAGGCTTGATTGTCGCGTTCCTCAGCGGCCGCGAATATTTCGCTGAAGCCACTATTCGCGTTTCACCGGTCGTTCCTGCTTCGGTGGCGGGTGAACAGTCCCAATTCAATTCAAATGCGGACTACCGCGATTTCGTGCAAGAGCAGGTGTTCGAGATAGACAACTTCGCGACCGCTAGAGCCGCGCTCGACCTGCTCGGACCTAACCGATGGATGTTTCAAGCGCCTGGCGAAAGCGATCGCCACGCGGCCGAGCGTCTGGTGAAGATGCTCAAGGTTCAACCGATCCCTGACAGCTACCTGCTCTCAATTTCACTCAGAGCCGGTAAGCCCGAAGGGCTCGAGCAGGTCGTAAACGCCGTCGCGAAGGCCTACCTTTCCCGAGCGGCTAAGCGCGAATTGGACGGTGCTGATGTAGGACTTCAGTTGCTCGGATCGCGGCAGTCTGAGTTGCAGAAGAGTGTTGAAGAAGATCAGCAGGTACTGGCCGGACTGACCCAGGAATTGGGAGTTTCTGGCGTCTCTGGCACGTTGATAAATCCCTACGACAAGATGGTGGGCGACACTAATGCCGCAGTTGCTCGTGCCCGACGAAACGTGGTGCTGGCTCAATCACACCTCGATGCAATCAAGTCCCATCGCGAGCGGATTGAAGATGACGACGTCGAAGCGAAAGCCGAAGAGATGGCTGCGAATGGAACGGAAACTAACACCGCCAGGCAGAAACTGATTGACCAGCGTCAGCAGCTGCTATTCCAACTGAGCGGACTTGGCCCGAACCATCCTGGCCGCCACGCTCTCGAAGCGCAGGTCGCAGAAGCCAACAAGGAATTGGCCAACCTGGACCAGTCTGCACTCGAGCGCGCGCGCAAGATGATGACCGACAGCGAGAAGGCTACGACCAGCGTTGATATCTCGGAGGCTGAGTCCAATCTCGAACAGATGGTATCGGCAGCGAAGGGAATCGAGGATGAGCAAAAAAGGGTCAAGGCTACCGCGGCGAGTTTCGGAGCCACATTTAGCCAGGCGGTTACCCTCCACGAAAAACTCGAGCGTGAGCGAAAGGAGCTGCAGGACCTTCAGGAACATGTGAGTCTTTTGCGCTTGAAGACAGAGGCGCCGGGCGTTGTCGCTTTGGACGCCGCCGCGATGGCGCCTGATACACCGCTAAAGAGCAGACGAAGATTGATCTTCGCAATTTTCGCGCTCGGCTCGCTGGTGCTGGGTGCAGCGGTGCCGACGGCCATCGATTTGACCGATCGCAGAATCAAAACAACTAACGAGTTCGAGGCTATCCTCGGCTTTCAAACTCTAGGCGTAGCGCTGGCAAACGGCGCTGGACAAGAATCGATGCGACGAATTGCACTCGGGATCATGCGCGAGTGGCGGACGTCGGGAATTCGCAGTTATGTACTCACGTCGGTTCGAGGCGGCGGAAATGCTTATCTCGCCCTGGCGCTCGCCGACGAATTGGCCGATCTGGGAGTGCGGACACTGGCAATCGAAGCGAGCCTGACAAGATCGGATGGCCGTGACCTTAAGAAGCCAATATTGCCATCGCCGGGTGTAGTTAGTTCCGTTAGCTCCGGTCGAGAGACGAGGCGGCTTGTCCCGCGCACCGCGAAAACCGTCGCACTCGATGACAGAGTTAAGTCCATGCCGCTAACGATTGGAGATACAGGCCTGCAGCGTGTACAAAACGGTAGAATCGCGCGCCCCTTTGGCTATGTTCGCGAAAGCGTTGACCGCGCGCTGAGTAGTCACGATTTAGTGCTTCTGGCTGCGCCGCCCATTTTATCATCCGCAGATACGGCGGCGATCATCCAGTTGCCCGCCGGCGTTATCCTGGTCGCACACGAAGGCCGTGATGATGTGTCAGATATCGCGGCGGCCGTTCGTGAATTGGAAAGATGCGTTCCGCCTGTGGTCGGCGCGGTTTTCTGTGAGAGTTCGTGGTCAAAGGAAAACGACCACGAGATTGACGCGGAGCTCGACCAAAACAGGCATCCTTTTGCGAGCCGAGTCTGACATGCTCGGCTCCAGATGTGATTCGTCTGTTCGGTTGGGCGACCTGGTTTGATTGATTGGCGTCCGCTAGTGCGACGTAATGCGGAACTCCGACTGTAATCGCCGAGCACAGGCCGGAAACGCTGTCGACTAGCCAAGCCCGTGATCAACAAGATGTTCGGCAATCTAAGGGAAGACTGGAATACCCACGAGCGAGACCTCTGGCGGCAAGGTCTGTGGGTGATGGCGGTCTATCGATTCGGGCGCTGGCGCTACGGAATCAGACCCGCAATCGTCCGCGTCCCGTTTTCTTTTCTCTACAAGTTGTTGTTCAAGTTCATTCAGATAATTACCGGAGTCGAACTTCCCTGCGAAGTGAGTGTTGGTAAACGGTTCAGGATAGACCATTTCGGCGGTGTAATAGTGAGCGGCGACGTCATAATCGGCGACGATGTCGTGATCCGGAACGGCGTTACCATAGGTTTACGGCGCACCGGCGTTCGCGGTTCACCTAAGATAGGCAACCGAGTGGACATTGGCGCCGGGGCCAAGATTTTGGGCCCGATCACTATTGGCGACGATACCACGATCGGCGCAAACGCGGTGGTGCTCGAAGATGTACCTCCCAACTCTATTGCGATCGGCATTCCGGCCAAAGCAATTGCGCGGCGTCATGGGAATGCTGCGCGCAGAGCCGAAAGTGTCGAGAGGCTCTCCCGGTCATGACCAGTGAGCTACCGGCGAGCGAATCTCCGATGCTCTCAATCGTAGTGATTGGGCGCAATGAGGGCGCGCGTCTCGTCGGATGTCTCGAATCGATTGGCCAGATGACTCCGCTGCCAGGCCCAGTCGAAATTATCTACGTGGATTCGGGTTCCACTGACGGAAGCCTCGAAAGGGCGGCGCAATTCAAGGTCAAGCTCAAACGCCTCGACTCCGCCAGTCCTTGCGCCGCGGCAGGACGAAACGCCGGTTGGCGCGAGGCGACAGCGCCTACAATACTCTTCCTCGATGGCGACACGGTGCTCGAACGCAACTTCGTCGCTGACACGATTTCCGAGTTGAATGATCCGAAGGTCGCTGTTGTTTTCGGGAATCGTCGAGAGATTAACCCGACAGCTTCAATTTACAATCGCCTGTGTGACCTGGACTGGATAGCGTCCTCGGGCCCGACGGAATTCTGCGGTGGCGACGCCCTGATTCGGCGCGATGTGCTCGAACGCGTCGGCGGCTTCGACGAGCGATTGATCGCGGGTGAGGAGCCGGAGATGTGCCAGAGAATCCGTACACTCGGCTTTACCGTCCTGCACGTCGATCGAGCGATGACCGGCCATGACCTGGCAATGACGCGATTTTCGCAGTACTGGCGCCGCGCGATCCGAAGCGGCTATGCCTACGCCGAAGTCTCAACAAGATTCAAAAGCACCGACCTTCCTCTCTGGAGCGGCGAAGCCCGCAGCAATCTGATTCATGGCGCAGGATTGCTCGGGATCGCAGTCGGCGCTCTGCTGCTCTCGATCGCTATGCATTCTATAATTCCGATCGCAGCAGCGGTTGCGATCATCGCGTTGCTCGCGCTACGCACAGCTGTGAGATATCGGTGGAAGACGTCCGACCGGGCCACCCTGCTTCTGTTCAGTCTGCATTCGCACCTGGTTCATATACCGCTGATGTTCGGTCAGCTGAAATATCAACTGGACCGCCTGGCTGGCAGGACTCGGGAACTGATCGAGTATAAGGACCTCCCGACGCGTACCTCCGAACACATCAAGGCCGCCGATCGCGTCCGACCACAGACTTAACTTTCAATATTTTTCTACTTTTAGTAGGGCTTCACCGATTTGTGATCACGGCGACGTCGCGGATCCTCGGACCTCTCGCCTGCTGTCGTTTGAGTGGACAATCAGATTCTTAATCCCTTGAGATTGAACACAATATCCACAGGCTGTAAATCGTGGTGTCCCACCGTACCGCGCTTAAGTGCAGAAAAGTTGAACAATGGAAATAAACAGTTTTGAATCTTCTTCCGACAATAACTTGATCAAACATTCCTCTTCCGATAAGAGTTTGCGCGGGCTGAAGTGGGAGTGGGCTGTTGTCTCAACCACCTGTTGTAATCACCATCTGCTGGCAGCGGTCTGAAAACAATATTGGTCCGTCGACCATGGCGAATGCCAGTCCGGCTTCGATCCGTGAGGGGAGTGCGGTTAACACGACACCGCACAGTAACGGATCTGCTGAGATCTGATCGGCCCGTTCGACGGCGCAGAGTTCGGTTTCGATAGGGAGAGTTCTCATAGGTCCGCGATGCGGTAGGGAGCGGTGCGACCGAGTCCCATCCCAACCCCATGCGGATTAATCTCTAAAACTTAAAAATAGTTCCCGGTGCAGACGCTGGAACGCCCGCACCGGGGCATGACCTGAGGTGCCCGAGCTAACGGACACAATCGAGGCTCACAATTCGATTGTTCCGCACACGCTCGTCGCTCGTCAACGGGAGCGTGGTGCATGAAGACGAAGTTTGGTCTTCTTCGAGTCGGAACATTTTTATCGATAGTTTTTCTCGCTGGAATACTCATCCCTGATGGGACGGTTGTCTCGGCTTATCAACCGACAGCATCGCCGAAGCCGACCTCGTCAGCACTTTGTAGTGTTATGCCGCCTCAACCGAGGCTGGTGGATAACCTGGGCAATGTCTACACGCTAGCCGGCGGGAATATCTACGTGAATGGTGTTGGCGACGGAGACAATGCGAATGTAACCGAGGTCGTGTGGGATAAAACACACCTCTGGCAGTCCAATGGAAAGCAATGGTACTACCAGTCGGCACCGTGTCCGAATTGCGCTCCAAATCAGCCCGGTCCGTGGATCCTAGGCACTGCCGGCCCAAGTTGTTCAGGGGCGGGACCGACAGCGACTGCGACGGCAACTCCATCTACCACTGCAACCGGGAAGGTGACCGCGACCGCCACCGCAACGCGAACTGTGACGCCGACTGCGACCGCAACAAGAGGTCCATCTGCGACTGCAACCGCGACCGCCACTGTGACCGCGACCGCAGGCGGGGCGACTGCGACGGCGACGCCAGGGGCAGGATCTAAGGCGGCAGTATCTTTGACGCCGGCGGTAACCGGGATTAATCGGTTCGGGCTCAACACTGGCAACAGCGACAACTTCTTTGGCCCCAACGCGATTACCTCCAACTATTTCGACAACGGCGGCTTCGAACCGCCTTCGGTTGCCCATCTGATCATTGTCGGGAAGAAAGCAACCGCCAGCAGCTTCAGCGACATATCGGATGGCGGCACGCTCGGGGTTGATTGGATTGGCGCCAAGGCCTCGGTCAGAACCGGCGCCTCGGCCGGCGACCAATTCACCGTCACCAGCTATACCAACGGCGGCTTCTATACTTTTGGCAGCTGTCAGGATGGCTCGGGCAATTCGATTGGCTGTCCGACGCTGGAAACTGGAGCCGCAGTCGCAGAGGTCCTTTCCGGCACCACTGTGCTTGGCGGCATGGCGGGCGGCGACCCGGGACAGGTTGGCGGTTGGCAGACTTCAGATCCCACCCACTGCGGCTATTCCACCGCTCAGGCGATGGACGGGGTCGGCTCTGCTGCGTGCGACGTTTCCGATGGCGGCAGTCATGCGATTGTGCACTATTACGACTTCGGTGGCCCTTCTACCGGCGGGGTATGCTCGAACGACAACGTGACGCCCTGCACCGTGGCCAATGAAAACGTCGACTGCGGCAGCGGCTCAGCCACCTGCCTGGCTGCGCCCCAGGCCGGGCCGTGGCATCCGGTGGTCGGCCCCTTCGAGATAGCCTTCTATGCCAAGGCGGTTAATAGCTCGAGCGGGACCCCGCAGGTTAGCGTCTCGCTGGTCAGAAACGGCAGCGGGACCAACGTCAGCCATACCTTCAAACTGACCAATGACGGCAACTGGCATCAGTATGTTTTCCCCTTCACTGGCACTGATAGCGGCTGGAGCGGTGGGCAGAATCAACAGGAAATGATCTTCACCTTGACTGCCAGCAATGGCAGCGCCGAGAGCGGTGCGAACATTTATGTCGATGACGCCTACCTGGGCAAGCAGGCTGCATCTGCTACCGGGTTCCGCTCCGAGTTCATGACAACGATACAGGCCCTCAATCCCGGCTCGATAAGACTGATGAGCGGCGGCACCATGTCCGCTCCGCGCGCCGGACTTGAAGGGCTTAACGGCTGCACCCCGGGCCAGGGCGCGGGACCCGACGCTCCGGGGACCTGCGATTTTCAGCATGGCGCGGTAAATGGCACCAACATCGGTGGCGGCCAGTGGATCTATTCATCGGCCGACTTGTATCCGCTGTCGAACCAACTGGGTGCGGCGCCGTGGTTCTCCATCAGCAACATGTTCAATGACGCCGACCTGAAGCAGTTCGTTGACAACGCCTGCACCGCGCTCGCAACCGATACCAATATCCCCGCGATTTACATCGAGCAGAGCAACGAGGAATGGAACAGCCCCGGCCCGAGCCAGAGCGTCAGGTTTGGCAGCAGCAATCTTGGACCAGGGCCGCTGGGCTATGGCGCTGAGACCGGGCGCAACTTCAGCATCATGAGCGCCGAAGTAACCGCTCACTGTCCGTCACTGGCCGGCAAGTTCTACTACGTCATCGGCAATCAGACCTGCAACAACGGGGTGGTCGGTGCGGCCTTGCAGGGCGCGACCAACGCCGGCTATCCGATTCCGAATACTGATCACTATGGTGTCGCCGACGCTCCTTACTATGGCGCCAGCATCTCAGAGAGCGGCAGCATGGAGGCGCAAGCGCAAGCTTACGCGGCAGTACTTTACCAGTCAGATACCCGTCATCCTTGGCCCGCAGGGAACCGGCTGTATGAACAGTGGCGGCGGCGCCGAATGGGCCTTCATCGGCTCGAACAACTTCGTTGGCTTCTACGAAACCGGGCCCAATGCCAGCGGCGGCCCGGCCAGCACCGAACAGCTCTATCTAAGTGAAGCCGGCTACCCGTCGGCAGAATGGATGGCCTATAGCTGGCTTTTGGGTCAGAAAGGCGAGGATGAAGCCGGGGTTCCGTTCCCTGGCGGCAGGATACCGGTGCAGAACGAGTTTACCCTGGTGCAGACCGAATATGGCGGAGCGCCGATCTGGGGCTTTGTCCACGACTTCGACGCCGACTTTGGACCTACCTTCCCCCATCTGCGCCCAATCGGAATCGGGATGGAGGTCATCAATAGCGCCGTTCAGCAAGGCGGAGCCTTGTTCGGGGTGACCGGCGGTCCCAGCGGCGTCGTGGTCAATCCTTACAACGCCAACAGCAGCGGCACCGGCCAATGGACCGCGGCGCTGGTCAACACCACCGCCGCACCGGTCACGCTGACGGTTGCCTTCCCCGCTTCGGGCACCATGCCCGAAACCGCCGAGGCGGTCCTGAACACCCATGGCATCACCGACAACTCCGAGAACTCCAACGATGTCTACTTAGGTGCCCTGCCCGGCGGCCTCTCCGTCTCCGGCCAGAACCTCACCTTGACCATCCCCCCCTTCGCCGTCGTCGCCATCCATTGATCACTGCGAGGTCTGCGGAACACATCTGGTTGACAACGGTTACGCTAGAGAGCGCTCGACAGGCGAGCGTGCCCAGTCATGGCGCGCCTTTTCATCTACTATTTGTAGGATTTTGGTTCAGACAGCAAGAATGCGATAAAAGTGTAGCGAAAACGCAACTTCCTGACAAACCAGACTCACTTCGGGTCATTCGCGAAACATCCGCTCACTCACTGCTACACACCGTAGTGAAGAATAACTAAACGTAGGCGAATGGCACGTCGCTTGCTCTCCCCGCTTGTGAATCCGTCGGGGCGTAACCGTTCAGGCCGCCGCTCGGAGCTCGGGGAGGGTCCAGGTGGTCAGGTCGAAGGGTGCAAAACTATTTGCTTCGCTTCTGGTCGTCGTTCTGATGGCAGTCTTTGCCGTTAATGGACTTCCTTCGACCAGCGACTCATTTGCTCAGGACCCGGCTTTTTCGTCAAAGCCCAAGCATCCGAAAGGCACGCCAGCACAGATCCGAATGAGGGTGCTGTATCCCTCAAACGGAATACTCGGTCCGGGCCAGTCTCAAATCGTCCAAGTCGGGAATACGGTTCAGCCCTCACCCGGGACTTCGCTCAACGAATATATCTTGGTGCTGCAGCTCAAAAAGAATGGGCGAAAAGTACTCTCTGATTCTTTTCATCCAGCCCAGACTTCCACTTTAACGACACTAAGCATGGAGGCAGTTGCGCCGGGCAAATACGATCTGACGGCGGAACTGCAACACAACGGGACGACCGTGTTCGCTCCGACACAGTTTCGAATTAAAAAACGCCAAAGCTCATTTGCAACCGCAACACCTACTATCACTGCAACCCCGACCCCTACGCTCAGCCCGACCGCGACGCCGTCCACAGCAACATCAACTGCAACCGCGACTGCGACTGATGATCCGACATCGACGCCGACAATGACGGTGACCGAGACTTCGACGCCCACCGCAACAGCGACGACCGCGACCGCCACAGCAACTCAGACCGCGACCGCAACAGTGACTGGGACCGCGACTCCTACTGCGACGCCAACATCGACACCGACAGTTACCGTCACCCAGACCTCGACGCGCACAGCAACAGCGACGGCAACTCCGACCGCGACCGCGACTCAAACGGCGAGCGCGACGACCGCGACCTCGACTCCCACTAGAACCGCAAGGGCTACGAAAACTGCAGCGGCAACTCCGACAGCGACCGAAACCGCAACCGCGACCAAGACGGCTACCAGGACCGGCACCTCGACACCGACAGCAACCGCGACGGTGACTGCGACTGCCACAGCGACTCAGACGGCGACGGCAACAGTTACAGCGACCATCACCCCGACCGCAACCGCGACGCTAACTTCGACTGCAACCACGACAGCTACAGTTACCGCGACAGCAACACCGAGCGCGACGGTGACACGAACCTCGACTGCGACCGTTACCATAACAGCGACGGCGTCGCCGACACCCACCGCATCAGCGTTTTGTAGTATTATGCCGCCGAAACCGCAGCTGGTAGATAGCCTTGGGAATGTCTACACAATGACCGGCGGCGCAATCTACGTGAATGGTGTCGCCGATGGATATAGCGCGAATGTAACCGAGGTCGTGTGGGATGGCACGAACATCTGGCAGTCCAATGGAAGTCAGTGGTACTACCAGTCCGCACCGTGTCCGAATTGCGCACCGGGTACGCCCGGAGCATGGATCCTAGGCACTGCCGGCCCAAGTTGTTCAGGGTCGGGACCGACAGCTACGGCAACCGCGACGGCGACCACGAGTTCATCTATCACCGCAACCGCGACAGTGACTGCGACCGCGACGCGAACCGCGACCGTGACGGCGACCTCAAGGGGTGCGACTGCGACGGCGACTGCAACCGCGACGGTGACCGCGACCGCGGGCGGTGCGACTGCAACCGCGACACCCGGGGCAGGATCGACGGCGCAGGTATCTATGACGCCGACGGTAAGCGGGGTCAATCGGTTCGGGCTCAACACTGGCAACAGCGACAACTTCTTTGGCCCCAACGCGATTACCTCCAACTATTTCGACAACGGTGGCTTCGAACCGCCTTCAGTTGCGCATCTGATCATTATCGGGAGTGGAGCAACCGCCAGCAGCTTCAGCGACATATCGGATGGCGGCACGCTCGGGGTTGATTGGATTGGCGCCAAGGCCTCGGTCAGAACCGGCGCCTCGGCCGGCGACCAATTCACCGTCACCAGCTATACCAACGGCGGCTTCTATACTTTTGGCAGCTGTCAGGATGGCTCGGGCAATTCGATTGGCTGTCCGACGCTGGAAACTGGAGCCGCAGTCGCAGAGGTCCTTACCGGCACCACTGTGCTTGGCGGCATGGCGGGCGGCGACCCGGGACAGATTGGCGGTTGGCAGACTTCAGAATCCCACCCACTGCGGCTATTCCACCGCTCAGGCGATGGACGGGGTCGGCTCTGCTGCGTGCGACGTTTCCGATGGCGGCAGTCATGCGATTGTGCACTATTACGACTTCGGTGGCCCTTCTACCGGCGGGGTATGCTCGAACGACAACGTGACGCCCTGCACCGTGGCCAATGAAAACGTCGACTGCGGCAGCGGCTCAGCCACCTGCCTGGCTGCGCCCCAGGCCGGGCCGTGGCATCCGGTGGTCGGCCCCTTCGAGATAGCTTTCTATGCCAAGGCGGTAAATAGCTCGAGCGGGACCCCGCAGGTCAGCGTCTCGCTGGTCAGAAACGGCAGCGGGACCAACGTCAGCCATACCTTCAAACTGACCAATGACGGCAACTGGCATCAGTATGTTTTCCCCTTCACTGGCACTGATAGCGGCTGGAGTGGTGGGCAGAATCAACAGGAAATGATCTTCACCTTGACTGCCAGCAATGGCAGCGCCGAGAGCGGTGCGAACATTTATGTCGATGACGCCTACCTGGGCAAGCAGGCTGCATCTGCTACCGGGTTCCGCTCCGAGTTCATGACAACGATACAGGCCCTCAATCCCGGCTCGATAAGACTGATGAGCGGCGGCACCATGTCCGCTCCGCGCGCCGGACTTGAAGGGCTTAACGGCTGCACCCCGGGCCAGGGCGCGGGACCCGACGCTCCGGGGACCTGCGATTTTCAGCATGGCGCGGTAAATGGCACCAACATCGGTGGCGGCCAGTGGATCTATTCATCGGCCGACTTGTATCCACTGTCGAACCAACTGGGTGCGGCGCCGTGGTTCTCCATCAGCAACATGTTCAACGACGCCGACCTGAAGCAGTTCGTTGACAACGCCTGCACCGCGCTCGCAACCGATACCAATATCCCCGCGATTTACATCGAGCAGAGCAACGAGGAATGGAACAGCCCCGGCCCGAGCCAGAGCGTCAGGTTTGGCAGCAGCAATCTTGGACCCGGGCCGCTGGGCTATGGCGCTGAGACCGGGCGCAACTTCAGCATCATGAGCGCCGAAGTAACCGCTCACTGTCCGTCACTGGCCGGCAAGTTCTACTACGTCATCGGCAATCAGACCTGCAACAACGGGGTGGTCGGTGCGGCCTTGCAGGGCGCGACCAACGCCGGCTATCCGATTCCGAATACTGATCACTATGGTGTCGCCGACGCTCCTTACTATGGCGCCAGCATCTCAGAGAGCGGCAGCATGGAGGCGCAGGCGCAAGCTTACGCGGCGGACTTCACCAGTCAGATACCCGTCATCCTTGGCCCGCAGGGAACCGGGTGCATGAACAGTGGCGGCGGCGCCGAATGGGCCTTCATCGGCTCGAACAACTTCGTTGGCTTCTACGAAACGGGGCCCAATGCCAGCGGCGGCCCGGCCAGCACCGAACAGCTCTATCTAAGTGAAGCCGGCTACCCGTCGGCAGAATGGATGGCCTATAGCTGGCTTTTGGGTCAGAAAGGCCGGAATGAAGCCGGGGTTCCGTTCCCGGGCGGCAGGATCCCGGTGCAGAACGAGTTTACCCTGGTGCAGACCGAATATGGCGGAGCGCCGATCTGGGGCTTTGTCCACGACTTCGACGCCGACTTTGGACCTACCTTCCCCCATCTGCGCCCAATCGGAATCGGGATGGAGGTCATCAATAGCGCCGTTCAGCAAGGCGGAGCCTTGTTCGGGGTGACCGGCGGTCCCAGCGGCGTCGTGGTCAATCCTTACAACGCCAACAGCAGCGGCACCGGCCAATGGACCGCGGCGCTGGTCAACACCACCGCCGCACCGGTCACGCTGACGGTTGCCTTCCCCGCTTCGGGCACCATGCCCGAAACCGCCGAGGCGGTCCTGAACACCCATGGCATCACCGACAACTCCGAGAACTCCAACGATGTCTACTTAGGTACCCTGCCCGGCGGCCTCTCCGTCTCCGGCCAGAACCTCACCTTGACCATCCCCCCCTTCGCCGTCGTCGCCATCCATTGATCACGATCCTATGGAGGTTGTGTGCACTTGGGTGGAGTCGGTCCGGTTTAGAGATCTGAGACGTAGCGCTTGGTCGCTTCTGACTTGCGATTCCGCGGCCACAGGACGCTGTGGTATGCGAGGTCTCTGAGAAAATGAGGAACCCCACGATCGGTGCGTCGTTGCGCGATGCGCTTCAAATTACCGAACATGTTGGCTAGCACCGCGACGATGTCGACAGCTATCGCATGGGCGGTGCCGTTGCTTGCCATGAAATATCGACGCCGTGACTCGAACCAGTAGGGCGGCAATCGCTTCGACGCGGCATGCGCGCCGGTAACCTTCGTGCTCTCACCTGCAATGTGCATTATTCGACTCTCGGGCACATACCAGGTCGAGTACCCTGCTTTCTTTGCTCGAAAACAAAAATCAGTCTCCTCGAAATAGAGGAAGTAAGTCTCGTCGAAGCCGCCGATCGCGTCGAATACCAACGGCCGAATCATCATCGATGCTCCTGGCACCCAGTCTACGGGCTGCGGCACCACGCTCATTTGAACCGCGACTGCCCAGCGCTGCAAAATTCGTGACGCGAGCCCGAGCTGAAGTCCGCTCTCTAGCTCACTGAGGATCGATGGGAAGCGAAATGCTATAGGCCAGTCACTGCCATCGAGATTTTCGAAGCTGCTTCCGACAATGCCTACTTCCGGATGCGTCTCAAGGAACCGCACCAGCGCGCCGATCGCTCCTTCGCGAACCAGTGTGTCGGGGTTTAGCAAATGAAAGTAATCTGGCGTTCCATTTTCTTGCGCAACCCGAAACGCCAAATTGTTACCGTACGCAAAGCCGCCATTTCTGGGCGCTCGCACGAGGGTCACCCAGGACGACCAGGAATTCTTTGCGATTGATTCCGCAATCGCAGTAGCATCGCCCGACGCATTGTCGACGACAACAACGCGGATCCGTGTCTGTCCCGTGGATCGCTCAGCTTCAATTGAACCCAGGCAGTCGATTGTGAGCTGCGCGGATTTATAGCTGACAATAGCGACCGCGACATCGATTTCTTTCATATCAGCGCGACTTCAAGCTCGTGCTCACGGACTGTAGGTGCTGCTTTCGGTAGCAGGTAAGGCATAAGAGCCTCGGCTAATGAATCGACGAAACTCTCTTGCAGCATCGTGGTATGACCGCCGTCAACATCGACCGTCGTTAGGCCGGGTGCAATAGCGGCCCAACCGAAGGAAGGTTCCGCGTAAATTTCTCGATAGGGTGTATCCTCACCTTCGCCCATTGTCGCGCGCACAAGCACAACAGACGAAATCGACAGAGTCTTCGGCGTGTACCGTGCAGCTGCGCCATCATAGACCTCACGCAGAGTAAGTTCCGGCACGAGCCTGGGCCACTCGAGATCACGCGAAAGGATAACCCGCAGCAATTGAAAGCGTACGCGCGCTGACAACTGTTTGCCGCGATGCGAAATTTGCCAAAGCAAAGTATTCAACAGTTTTTGCGAGACCGCACCTATGATGGTTCCGGCGCGCTTCAAAAACCCAACATCGCTGTTCTGAGTATGTGCAAAGGTTCCCTTTAAGCGGTCCAGGCGCTCCTCCCTGGCGCGCCCGGGTCGCTCCTGGATTCCCGGTAAAATCGCATCGAGGATGGCCACGAGCTCGACACTCTCACCGGACCTAACGAGCTGCGAAGCCATCTCGTAAGCGATGACGCCTCCTGCACACATACCTCCCAGTAGATATGGACCGTAGGGCTGTTTGCGGCGGATTTCCTCGACGTAGAATGCCGCCATCTCTTCGATGCTCACATGGGCGAGAGGCACTCTTGCGACGCGTCGAGGCTCAATGCCAAACACTGCCAGATCGTCGGGCATGCGGCGCGCCAGATTCAGGTAGAGCATTATTTCGCCTTCGCCGTCATGCACAAGAAAGAGGTTGCGTGGCCCTCCACGTCGAATCTGGCTGAGCAGTCCCGAATGTGGCTTGTTCTCTACCTCGAAAGGTCGCGATGTAACACTCATCTGTGAAGGAGCTGAAGGCTGCTTGGTTTGGTTGCTAACGAGCGCACACAGTTTTTCGATCGTAGGAGCCGAAAACAGGGTGGCTAGCTTCAGATCGACCCCATAGGTCTTCTTAATCTTTGCGAGCAACCGGACTCCCATCAGAGATTGGCCGCCCAAATCGAAGAAGTTGTCCCGAATGCCGACTTTATCGACACCCAGCAGTTCCTTCCACCATCGCATGACGGTAGCTTCTACATCGTCGTTCGAATCGCTAGGTTGGTCTCCACCCTCTGTTTCTGACGATGCGGCGCCGTCACGCTTTCCGTTGTTTAGATATACGGAGAAGTCAGACGGAAAGATGACAATCTCGGGCCCAAGGGGGTTGGCGAGAACGCGCTCAAAAGCGCGAGCACCTTCGATTGACGAGATCGACTCATAATGTTGGCGCGAGTGCTGTCCTTCGCTTTCTTCAACCTTGGCAAGTTCGCCGCTCGTGCTTTCGAGCAAGGATAGATCGCGGATCTGACGCACGGCGAAATCAGCTATCTCGGCGACGACGTAGCCTTCGCGGTCGAGAATCGAGATGTCAAACGTAGCCAAAGGACTGTCGATTGAGTCGCCGGACTTCGCACGCGCATAGGCGTAGCAGATGGCCGGCAAATTGCCGAAAAGCGTTATGCTGCCGTAGGATACTGGAACATACAAATATTTCGCATCGTGGTTATCGTCGATCAGGAACATCGCGCTGCCGGTCGCCATATCGAGCAGCGCGGGATGCAGGAGATAGGTGTCGACCTCGGATGCGAATTCGCTGGGAAGTTCGAGGAGACTTAGTGCCTCGTCGCGACCGAGGCGTACTGTCACCAGGTTGCGCCATCGCGCGCCGAATTGGATGTGACGTTCCTGGCCTTCAAGTTGCGGCGCATGATCCAATCCGAGTGTGCGTGCGCCACATCTTCGTTGGATAACGTCGAGGTCGAACTGCGAACGCTGCGAAGGCGGATCTGCAACGGCCACTTCACCAGATGCGCACTCGACCCAACCGAGCGAACGATCCGCACTGGTTTGCGCTGAAAATCGATACCCCTCGCCTTGTTTACGCATAAGAAGGCGCAAAGGCTGCTGCGTGCCTGGTCTGACCCTTAGTGGCTGGCTTACGTAGAAATCGCTAATCGTCAACGCCTTCGCGCTCCCGGTCAGATTCGTCACCGCCGCGCGCACGATTTCCAGGTAACCCGTGGCGGGGAAAAGTCCAACACCACCCTTCAGGCGGTGCTCACTCACGATCCAATCGTTAGCCAGATCGAGGGTCGTAGAGTAGCTGGTCAGTCCAGTTCTCTCATCCGTCCTGTAACCCAGCAGAGGATGACCAGTGTGCGCGCGCTCATTGGGTCGATCGGCGACCATGCCTACATCATTCCACCGCGGCCATTGGATCGAGATGTAGCGAGTACCATTTTGCGCTTTGGACCTGGCAAAGGAATCCAGAAACGCGTTGGCGGCCGCATAGTCTATCTGACCCGCGGGCGTCGAGTGGGAACTTACCGACGACATCAGGACGAAGAAATCAATCGAGTCCTCCTGGAATACCGATTCGAGTACGAGCGTGCCGCGGACTTTGGGTGCGAGCACGCGTCCTGCGCTCGTTCGATCCTTTTGCAGCAGCGGCGTGTCGTCCATAACTCCGGCCGCGTGGATTATCCCTGCGATTGGTCCGAAGCGTGCGTGGATCTGATCCGCGACTCGCTGCATTGCCATGGGATCGCAAACATCTCCCATGACAACCAGTATTTCCGCGCCTGTCTCCTCGATTGCGCGAACTTTCCTGATCCTTAGTGAAGTTGCGTTGTCGTGATCATGACTGTCCAACCATTCGTCCCACGATTCTCTATGGGGAAACTCGCGGCGCCCGAGTAACACAAGGCGTGCTGATACCGACCTCGCTATCGACTCAGCCAAGGTCAGTCCGATTCCACCGAGACCACCGGTGATCAGATATACGGCGCGGTCGTTAAGAACGATCGGGTGCTTAGTTTGATTGCGGGCGCGCGCAAAGGTTTGCCCCCATCGCCGATTCTTACGATATGCGACGGGTGAGTCGTTCGACCGCATCTCAAGTTCCGCTACGATCTGCGCGGCCGCCATCTTTATGCTGTCAGCGTCCGAGAACTCCACGTCGATATTGGTGCAGCCCACATCGGGCAGCTCCCTGGCAATTACCCCGGACGGCCCCGCAATCAGCGCGCGGCTCGGATGAAGAATCGGTTCGCCCGCCACCCCATACAGACTGTTGGTTACAATCGCGATATGCGTCGGAACTTCGTGGTCGACCGCTCCCAAAGCCTGCCCGAGAAACAACAAGCTGTAAAAGCTCATCGTCTCTGTCTTTGACAAATCGTCAAGCGGCTCGTCGGGTTGAGTCGGATCGCTGACCGACCACAGATGCACCATCGACCGCGGGAATTTTCCCTCTGCCGCGATTTTCGAAAGCAGGTTGTGATAGTCAGCGGGACTATCCGGATCGATCTCGAATCTGTCCGACGCGATTCGGGCAAAACTCTTGCCACGCTGGACAGCAAAGCATTGCTCGCCGCGACGTCGGACCATCGACCCGATGTATGCGCCGAGGCCCTGCGAGTCCTCGAAGATAAGCCATGGTCCGACTCTTTCGGCACCAGCTCTTTTGCTGAGGTCAGCGCGCTTCCACGTCGCACTAAAGAAGTCGACCTCGCGAACTTCCTTGGCCGTCTCGCTGGACGACGCAGTCGACTCGGCTCTCCTGCCCGGTTCGATCCAGAAGCGCTCGCGCTCGAACGGATAAGTGGGCAGCGGTAGCCGTTGGCGCCGCTCGTGGGCATGGAAGCCCTTCCAGTCAATTTTTTTTCCGGCAACCCACACTTGCGCGAGCGCACCCATGATGAATTCGGCGTCACCAATTTCATCGTTGCGGGTTCGTAGAGAGGGAATCACTTTGTGCGATTCAGAAAACCTGGAGTTCTGCTCGCACAACGCACCCAGCGTATTGCCGGGGCCGATTTCCAGCAGAATCGCGCCCGAGGTTTTTAGTGCCCGCTCAATACCCTCCGCGAATCGGACGGTCTGGCGGAGTTGCCCGGCCCAATAGGCGGGATCGATCGCCTCTGCGCCCGTAATCCATCTCCCGGTCGCGCTCGAGATGTAGGGAATTCTCGGCGGTGCAAGATCGAATTTCTGCATAAATTCCGAGAACTCACGCAGAATCGGATCCATCATGCTCGAATGAAATGCATGCGAGACCCGCAGCCGACGATACGCCATCCCCATGTCAGCCAGTGATTTCTCAAGCTCCATGACCGCGCCGTCCGGTCCCGAAACCACGCACTGTTCGTCGCCGTTGATGCTTGCGAGCGACAGCTTGCCGTTCAGCAGTGGGATGACCTGACGCTCGGTCATTGGTACTGCTGTCATAGAGCCTGTGGGCATGCTCTGAATCAGGCGTCCGCGCTCTGCGATGATTTGCAAGCCGGCTTCCAGTGAAAAGACCCCAGCGATGCACGCCGCAGCTAACTCTCCGACGCTGTGTCCAATCATCGCCGTCGGTTCAACGCCCCACGACGACCACAGCTTTGCCATCGCATACTCGACTACAAACAACGCAGGTTGTGTGAAGCGCGTCTGATTGAGAAGCTCTGCGGCGGCGTTGGTAGCGGTTTCTGGCGGGAACAGAACAGTGCGGAGGTCAAGGCCGATGAACTGTTGCAAATACTCCGAACAGAAATCGACCGTCGATCTGAACACCGGCTCGGATTCGTACAACCCCCGCGCCATCAAGACGTACTGCGAGCCTTGCCCCGTGCAGAGAAAAATTATCGGCGGCTCGGTGTCCGGAGCCGAACTGGATATCACTCGCCTCGAATCGCCGCGGCGAAGCGCGTCAGATGCATCGGGCGGGTCCGCGCACAGAATCGCACGCCGGTAGCGGAAGGCCTTGCGGCCAATATGACTGGTGAATGCTACATCAGCGAGCTTCGCCGGATTTTCCTCGAGATGGTTGGCCAAGTCGCGCGCCATCGAATCCAAAGCGGTTGGCGATTTTGCCGAGAGCGTCAGAACCTGCCACGGTCGCGAAGGACCGGACGGCGCCGCAGTCGGAGCTTCTTCTAAAATCGCGTGCGCGTTAGTCCCACCAATCCCGAGCGATGTCACTCCGGCACGCCGCGGTTTATCGCCGCTGTCCCATTCGCGCAATTGCGTGTTCACATAGAACGGACTTCGCTCAAAATCGATAAGCGGATTGGGTTTGGAGAAGTTGAGACTCGCCGGCAATTGCTGATGCTCGAGCGCCAGCACCGTCTTTATGAATCCGGCCACACCGGCAGCGGCGTCAAGATGCCCGATGTTCGTTTTCAATGATCCGATGGCACAAAATCCATTGCGCTTACTGCTCGCTCGAAATGCGCGGGTGAGAGCAGCGATCTCGATTGGATCGCCGACTATGGTGCCGGTGCCATGGGTCTCGACGTACGAGATCGATTCCGGTGTGACATCAGCTACTGCCAGAGCTTCTCCGATTGCCTCGGCCTGTCCCGCGACGCTGGGCGCCAGGTAGCTGACCTTGCGCGCGCCGTCGTTGTTGATCGCGGTTCCAAGAATTGTTGCGTGAATAAAATCACCGTCGCGGATCGCATCTTCCAGGCGGCGCAACACGACGATGCCCAACCCGCTGCCGAAGATGGTTCCGCTCGAAGCTTCATCGAAAGAGCGACAATGTCCGTCGCGCGAGAGTATCTCGCCTTCGCGGTAGACGTAACCAAGGCCGTGCGGAATTTCGATTGTAACTCCCCCGGCCATCGCCATATCGCACTCGTGATTGAGCAGGCCCTGGCATGCCAGATGGATCGCGACGAGCGATGTTGAACACGCCGTCTGCACGGAGAGACTGGGACCCGTAAGGTTGAGCTGATAAGAGACGCGTGTTGCGAGCACATCCTTGTCGTTGCCGGTTTGCTTCAGAAGAAAAAGGCCCGCATTCGCAACCAGCTCTGCGTTCGTTAGCAGGTTGTGAATGAGGTAGGAGTTCATTCCCGAGCCGGCATAGACCCCAATTCGGCCCGCGAACTCGTCCGCGGACCATCCCGCGTTCTCGAGTGCCTCCCACGCGCATTCGAGAAAAAGACGATGCTGCGGATCCATGATCGTCGCATCGCGCGGGCTAAGGCCGAAAAATGCCGCGTCGAACCGGTCGATATCGTCCAGGATTGCCGATGCTCTGACGTAGTCAGGATTCGCGAGCTCGGCTGCGGTCGCGCCGGCCGCGATCAAATTCTCATCGCTAAGAACTTCAACCGACTCGACGCCGTCACGCAGATTTCGCCAGAACTCGCCCAGGTTGCGAGCTCCGGGAAATCGGCCCGCCATCCCGACTACGGCGATCGAGGTGCTTGAGAGAATGGATTCCCCCTCCTTCATTTCGATGCTTCGGAGCCGCTAGCAGGTGTCACCCGCGTCCGTGCAAGCAATGCCTGTCGTCGCGCCGCCCCACGATCACCCAGGTCTTTCGAATTTTCACCCCGGCCGTTACCGCCGCTGAGATGAGCCGCTAACGCGGCGATAGTCGGGTAGGCAAAGAAGTCGGTAAGAGGTATTTCGCGCTTCAATCTTTGCCTGAGACTCATTGCGATTTCCGCCACGCTTAGAGAGTTAGCACCGAGATCGAAGAGATTGACCTGCAAGCCGACCGCATCGAGACCTAGTGAGTCCTGCCAGAGCTCGGCTATGATTTTTTCTAACTCAGTGCTCGGATAGCCGCCTTTATCGGTCTCCGGGTCTGCACTCGGGCTGGGACCAGGCAAAGCCTTGCGATCGGTCTTCCCATTAGGTGTAAGCGGCATCGCGCTCAGGAACCGCACAACCGCCGGTATCATGTACTCTGGCAGTTCCTTGCGGGCGTGAATTTTTAGTTCATGTGGACTGACACTCACTCCAGGCTTGGGAACGACGTATGCCACTAACTGCAAGTTGTCGGCGCGATCGCGATGTGCAACCACGACTGCTTCCTGCACGGCGGGATGGGCGCCGAGCACGGTCTCGATTTCGCCCAGCTCGACGCGATAACCGCGAATTTTCACCTGCTGATCCGAGCGACCTACAAATTCGACCGCTCCATCGTCGCGGTATCGGACAATATCTCCGGTGCGATAGAGCTTGCCGTTTCGCTTCGGATCAAACCTGTTCGAGATAAACCTTTCGGCCGTCAGCTCCGAACGTCGAAAATATCCGCGTGTAACTCCAGCACCACCGATATACAACTCTCCGGTAGCGCCGATCGGTGCGAGCATTCCTTGTTCGTCGACTATGTAAATATGAGTGTTCGCAATAGGTCTGCCGATCGGAACTGAAGCACTTGTTCCAACCAGCTTGTGAGTAGTCGACCACACCGTTGTTTCGGTTGGCCCGTACATATTGAAAATCTCTGCGCTAAGCGCTTTGCTCAGCCAGTTTGCCAATGACAGCGGAAGCGCTTCACCTCCTATAAGGACCTTTCGAAGTGCTCGCATACCCGTTACCGTCTCGGGAAATCGAACCAGCGATCCTGCGAGAGTCGGCGTGCATTGGAAGTGGGTTACCCCGTGGCGGGCGATTTGCGCCGCAATCGAGTAGTCGCCGGTCGCAGCCAGACCGTTTTCCCCGGTTTGCAAAACAACCGTGAAACCGCGACTAAGAGTCCACAAAAGTTCCAGTACGGAAATGTCGAATGAGATGCTGGTCACGGCAAGCCAGACTCCCGGTTCGACGCCGATAACCCGATCCATCCCCGCAAAGAAACTGACCACGTTGCGATGCTCGACCATCACGCCTTTGGGCGTCCCGGTCGAGCCCGACGTGTAAATCAGGTAGGCGAGCGACGATGCGGATTGAACGTCAGCACGCATTCCGCGAGAGTCAGTTCTTTCGTGGTCAAGGTCGAATTCATCAAGCGCTATGACCGTCGCGGGGGACTCCGCAAGACGGTTTCTGTAGCTGCTCTGGGTAAGAACTACGCGGGCGTCGCTGTCCTTCAGCATGAATGCAATACGATCCGCGGGGAATGCAGGATCAAGCGGCAAGTACGCAGCACCTGCTTTCAGCACACCCAGTAGCGCAACCATCATGTCCAAAGAGCGATCCATCATGATCGCGACAATCGTTTCGGGACCGACGCCTAACTCGCGTAAATGAATCGCAAGCCGTCGCGCCCTTCCCCACAGATCCCGATAGGTCACCGCTCTATCGCGGCAGATAACCGCAGTTTTCGCCGGAGTCACCAGCGCTTGCGCTTCGAGCAGATCGTGCACGCACTTGTCAGATTCAAACTCCACGTCGGTTCGGTTCCACTCGGCCAGGCGGGCTTTGTCCTGCGATGTCATGCGCGGCTCACAAGATTGTCTTCGATGAATAAGCAATCAATTCCGGTCCCCAGGAAAGTCTCGACCGCTTCGCGCGGAGTATTGACGATGGGCTGCCCTTTCACGTTGAAGCTGGTGTTGAGCACAATCTCACGACCGGTCTCTCTGCCAACCGCTTTGAGCAGCGCATGGAATGCCGGATTGTCCTCTGCGGCCACCGTTTGCACGCGTGCCGAGCCATCGACGTGAGTAACCGCTGGCAGCGTTGCGCGGAATTCTTCGCGAACATTCACTGTCGCGATCATGTACGGCAGCGAAGTCATCGGCGCTACGTCGAACCATCGATCGACCTGCTCGATTGACACCGCCGGCGCGAAAGGTCGAAACGCCTCGCGCTTCTTAACCATCGCGTTGACGCGATCGCGCATTTCCGGATTCGAGGGATCGGCCAGGATGCTGCGGTTGCCGAGAGCTCGCGGCCCGTACTCCATTCTTCCTCGATGCCACGCGATGACTTTTCCTTCATGCATCATCTTCGCCGCTCGCTCACAGGTTTCTTCGAGGCTGTCAAAGCGAGTGCTCTTGATCGCACCATCGAAGCCTTTGAGGGCCTCATCGATCTCGCTGGCCGGATGGTTCGGGCCTAGAAACGGAACTGGAAAACGCTTGTTGATGACCTCGCCTTGCAGCGACGCTCGAAGTAGCGCAGCGCCCAGCGCTGCGCCATCGTCGCCGGCTGCGGGCTGCACGTAGACTTGGTCGAACAGCCCTGAACGCTTCAGCTTTCCGTTCGCGCTACAATTCAGAGCGACGCCGCCGGCCATCGCGATCTTGCGCATCCCGGTGCTGGCGCCAAAATGCCCGCAGATATGGAGAATGGCGCGATTCAATGTCGCTTGCAGCGCCGCCGCTACGTCGCGATGAACCTGCGTAATCTGGTCGCCAGGATCGCGCGCTGGAATTAGATTGCGCGACAGCCATTCGCGCGTCTTCAGATAGTTTTCGCGCTCCTCGCGCGTGCGGTTGAGGCGAAGGATAGGGATTCTCACACTGCCGTCGGCGCGGCACTCGAGCATCTGCTGAAAAACGCCCTCGAATTGCCGCGGGTCTCCGTACGGCGCCAGTCCCATGATTTTGTATTCGTCTGAGTTGAAGTCGAAGCCGAGATGGTAGGTTACCAGCGAGTAGAGAATCCCGATCGAATCGTTGGCCGATATCTCGCGGAGTTTCTCGAGATGCCCGCCCTTGCCGTGAAAAATCGATCCGCTTTGCGTCTCGCCCATCGCGTCGAGCACCACCACCAGGCACTCGTCCCATCCGGACGTGAAGTAGGCGCTGGCGGCGTGGCTCAAATGATGGCTGACCTGATGAACGCGCTCAGATGGGAATTGAGGAAAGTGACGTTCCATCTGCGCGAGCAGTGCCTGCTTCGAAAAGACCTGCTCGTAGAGCATCGCGCTGGTTGCGTCCAGACTGAAGATTTCGCCGAACGGCGCGTAGTCAAAACAGTGTGCGATCTCGTCGATGTCTGCCAATGACAATCCGGCCTCCTTGAGGCAGTAACCGATTGCCTGAACTGGAAAATCGCCGGTCTGTTTATGCCGGCTGAAACGCTCCTCTGCCGCCGCCGCCACGACGGTGCCGTCCACCACCAGCACCGCGGCAGAATCGAACCCTTGAACGATCCGGTACTCCCTTTCCTCTAAGCGTGGCCAGTGTTCCCGCTTGAAGCGAACCGCCTCGGCCAACCCACTTAAACCCAGAATCGCGCTCATTTACTTTGCTAGGTCCTTAGTTTCAAAGCGCTAATGTCTCTTACGCGGCAGTCTGCCGTCGGATATCTTTTCTGATCTCGGTATAAAGTAGCGGTAGAATTCACCAATAGCGGTCCTCAATGGGCTGAAAAGCACTCCCAGAAACCGCGCATCGGTGGCCCAGAACATACAAACAGTCGCAGACCCGCCAGAAATAGCTACATATATCAGCGTCTCGCGAGAAGAAGAGAGGGAACACCGATCAGGATCGCAATTTGAGCATTCCAGCTAAAATCGAGTTGGGTACCCCCGCGTCCAGCTCCTCGTGCCTGGTGATCTGCTGCGTTGAAATCGCGGACTCCAACTGGCGATGGATCGAGGGGCCGCTGTCTGAAAGCGGGATCCGCTTTGAGTTTGTTCGCGCCCTACCAGGTAATGCGATTGAGCGACGTTTCAGCTTTCTGAACCTCGCCCGTTTGCGCGGTTCGTTTCAGGCAGTGAGGCTTGCTCGAGAGAAGAAGGCGAACGCTGTAGTGTCGCACGGTCCCACGTTGGCCGCATGGTGCGCATTCTTTGCGCGCCTGCTTGGATCGAAAGTACCGATCATTGCACACACGTTTAACTTCACCGAGTTGCCCAGTCCCTTCAAACGGACAGTGTTGGGATGGATGCTATCCCGGGTTGACCGACTGATCGTTTTTTCGCAGCTGGAGCGTAGTCTCTACGCGAAAGCCTTTTACCTGCCGGAGGACCACTTTGATGTGATCCACTGGGGAGTCAACCCGCCGGAGGTCGACTCGCCCGACTCGCCTCTGGAAGCAGGCGATTACGTGTGCGCCATCGGAGGCAACGCGCGCGACTATGGAACGTTGCTTAAAGCTGCACACATGATGCCGCATATCCGTTTTGTTTGCGTTGTGCGTCCGGAGAGTCTGCGAGGTCTGGATATTCCTCGTAACGTCACAGTCCACACCGACTTGCCACTTGGTCAAACCATGAACGTGCTTATGCATTCGAGATTCATGGTGCTTCCATTACTGCACTCCGAAGTCCCATGCGGTCACGTCACACTCGTGGCAGCCATGCACTTGGGCAAAGCATTCATTGTCACGGAGTCGGAGGGTGTTCGCGACTATGCGCAGGATGGACACAATGCGGTGACCGTATCCCCTCGTTCGGCAACCGCATTGGTTGAGGCAACCGAATTACTCTGGAGCGCTCCGGCATTGTGCGAGAGGCTGGGTCAAAACGGACGGCGCTTTGCGAGACTCGAGTGTACTGAGGAGGGTGTAGTTCGACACTTCCGCGGTTGCCTGGAGGCGACCGGACTACCGATAGCACAAGGAGCCCACGCCGAGAGCGCGGTTTGAGATACAAGTATGTTCAGAACGCTAAGCCGAAAGTTCCTTCGATCGTCTCATCGTGATGTTGAAGTCCTATTCAGTAACAGTGAGGTTTTTCCAGCTGACTCTTCGCGTCGAGCGATGAGGAGCCGTATAACTATGAAACAACCATTTTCGCGGCGCCTTTCAAACTGGTTGCGTCCCCGGAATCCCTACGATTGGAACTACAACGGCGAGAATTGGTTGCTCAATCGCCTCGCCGGATTTCACCCCTCCGTCGTATTCGACGTCGGAGCGAATGTTGGTGATTGGTCGATGTTGGCGCGTAACGCTCTCCCGGACGCCCAATTGCACGCGTTCGAGATTGTGGAAAGCACCTATGCCGCTCTGCATGATCGCTTCGCTGGAAAAACAGGAATGGTTCTGAATAATTTCGGCTTGTCTGACAAGTCCGGTACGATCACGATGCACCTGTTCACTGGCACCAACGAATTGACCTCTCATGTGGCATATCCCCATGGCGACTATCGTATAGTCATCTGTCCGGTTCGTCGGGGCGACGAGTACGTGCAGGACCGAGAGATCGATCGGATCGACTTTCTCAAGATCGACGTCGAGGGTGCTGAACATCTCGTGCTTCATGGTTTTGGCGCGATGCTCGACGCCGGGCGGATCGATGTCATTCAGTTTGAGTACGGAAAGGTGAATATCATAACGCATTTTCTTCTTCGTGACTTTTACGAGTTCCTTGAATCGCGGGGATACGTTGTCGGCAAGCTCTTTCCCGATTTCGTCGACTTTAGACCGTACGTATTGGAGGACGAAGATTTCTCCGGTCCGAATTACGTCGCCGTTCGAAAGGCGCGCCCCGATATTGTTGATGCTCTCAGTCAGCATCAACTCCTCATTTCCGGGCGGGCTTCATAGTGGCACTTGGGCGGTCAGTTTGAGTCTCAGGGCGTAGCAGACCCGAAGTGAATCGATCGACGGATCAGTTCTGCCAAAGTCTCGGCTCTATCGTCCCATTGAAACTGGATGTGGCGGAACAACCACCGACCGTTGCTTCGAGTCAGCACCGCCGCGAACCGAATCGCGCGCGTCGGCAATGATCCGCTGCCAACTGTTCCCATCGTCGTCACCCACGCCACGTCGTTGTCCGCGGACACCATAGCGTTGTCTACATCGAGCCGGACGTCGCCCCAGCCACGCCAGTCGCCGGCAATGAAGTCTCCCACCCGCGCGTAACCCTCAATCCATTCGCCCGAGTCCGTGCCTAAGACCAGGATGTCCTGATCCTTCGGAAACAGCTGCTCCATGAAAGTCGCTAGTATCGCCGGGTCTCTCTTCGTGTAGCCTGACTGGAACGCTCTTAAGGACGCGAGGACTTCCGCGCGAACTGGCTCTTGCGCGTCTCCCTTGTAACCGAGAATTTGCACGGGATGGCCGAAACCTATGGGCCGGCGGCTCAAATGCCAACCCATCAGGAAGCTACCGGTCGCTAAGGCGATCCCAATTGATAAGAAAATAAGGAGTCGTGAACGAGTTAGTCTCGAGTTCGTATCCATGAACGTTCCAAATGCTTAGCAGATTTGCTTAACTCGCCCCGGATTGGCGATAAGAGACCGTTTAGCATGCGCAACTACTTGAGAGATGGACTATCACAGCTTGGGTCGGTGATCTCAAAGGCACACCCAGGTCGGCAATGCGTCAGCGGGGAGAAGTTGATCGACCGACTTCGTCGAGCACCTTAGGTTATTCGCTTAATTTACCGAATTGTGCCGATCCAAGCCCGAACGTGACAGATCGGAATATCTTCACCTAATGCGAATCACGGCAGGATGAACGGGAAGCGGTTAAACGCTTTGCTACACAAGTAGGCAACCCGGGCGGTCAGCTTTGGGTGGCACTGTCGCGACCACTGTCAGGGGAGGGTACCGCCCGATGCGCGATGTCTCGATTGCTGTGTATTCGCTTCTCCTCATCGGTTTGACCAGCTTAAAACGCGCTCTGCTGCGAGGACTTTCCGCACTCACCGGCCTTTCAACCGCTCAGGTGTCGGTTAAGTTCATGATCGCCCTGCTCGCCGTTCTGCTGCCGTGCAGCGTCTTGATCTTCACAACCAATCTCAGGGCTACCCCCAACATCATCACCGTCAATACGCTCAGCGACGCCAGCACATCCGGCGACGGTCTGTGTAGCCTTCGCGAGGCGATTACTAACGCCAACAGCGCATCCGATACGACCGGCGGCGACTGTGCGGCGGGTACCGGCACGGACACGATTGATTTCAGCGTCAGCGGCACGATCACGCTGAGCAGTGCCCTTCCCGCGCTCGCGAATACGTCGCCCGACAGTTCGACGATTGATCTGACCGGGCCAACCGTCACGATTGATAGCGCTAATCTCTACGGCGATTTGATTGTGACCGCCGGCGCAACTCTCGCTGTGATAGACACCGCTGGCAGCTGTAGCTCGCCGTCTGCTGTGAACACCGGCGCCCCAAATTTCGCGTTTGCAAATTCACTGCCTATGGCTGCACCAGCAAATTTGACAGCGGGTAATCTGCTTTGCGTGGCATTAGTATCGGAAAATGACATCACAGATTTTACTGCTGAAACGGGATGGGTGCACGAAGTATTAGGACACACGAGTGATTTCGATGCTCCCTCACAGGCCGTCTTTTGCGGATTAGTGAGCGACGTCGGTGCAGGTCCGTGGACTTTCACGGCTACCGATCCCACCACGGACCTTATAATTAGTGGTGGTGTTGTCCAGATTACGGGCGAGAACCCATCAACCACGCTTGCTGCAGTAGGAACGACTGAATGTCAACACAACTCTGTCGCGACACCCTTTGCGAACTCGATAACCACTACTAGCAACGACCTCGTCCTATGGTTGTACGACAATATCAGCAACAACGCTGCGTCGCCGCCCACGGGATTCAGTTCTACCGGCATGTACCTGGACGCGGAAAGCAACAGTGACACCGGCGGATGGGGAATATTTAGCAACACTTCAACTGGTACGCAGACAGCAACATCGTATACCGCGAATAGTCCATCAACATGGTGCGTTGAAATGATAGCGATCGCGCCCGCTGCCTGCTCGAACGCAACCGCGACACCAACTTCGACTGCCACAACTACGACATCATCGACAGCGACATCCACAGCCGCGGCAACTCAGACCGCCACCGCGACCTCGACCCCAAAAGCCACCGCGACGGCAACCGCAAGTGCTACTCCGACTTCAACCGCGACTGCGAGCCGCCACCCCAACTTTGACCCCAACATCTACGGCGACTGCCACTGCCACCGCGACCGCAACCACTACTGCGACGTCCACAGCGACGCGAACTCCAACTGCGACGGCGACGGCAACGTCCACGGCAACGCCGACCTCAACAGCCACCGCAACCCAGACGGCGATTGCGACTGCTACCGCAACAGCAACTGCTACGCCAACTACGACTGCTACTCCGACCGCAACCCCGACCACCTCGATGGTCGTGACCTCATCGCTGGCGTTCGGAAATGTGGCGGTCGGTCAGACAGTCACGAAAACAGTAACGGTGTCTAACACCGGGAAAGTCAATTCGCTGGTGATCTCAAGCGTGACTCCATCTGACCCGGAATACATTTTGAGCGGAACCGGCACCTGCGGCGCCATCCCCGCCACGCTGGCGCACGGAACGAATTGCACGCTTGGAATCAGTTTTGCCCCCACCGCAATAGGCACCTCTAACGCCTCGCTGATGCTGCACGACAACGCCACGACCAGCCCGCAGCGTGTGACACTGAGCGGTACCGGCGTCGCAGGTTTAGCGAGGTCGAAAAGCAGCCTGGTTTTCGGCAGCGTGAAGTTCGGCTCGCAGGGAATCGCGTCGTTTAGCGTAACGAACCTTCAGACTCGAACTGTAATGCTGAGCGAGAGCTTCAATGGGGCTAATGCCGCCGACTTTTCGATTACCGGCGGTACATGCTCCAGCACTCTCTCGGCCAAGACAGCTTGCTCGATCTCGGTGACGTTCAGGCCGGGCGCGCTGGGGACGGAGTCGGCGACTCTGAAGTTGTCCGATAGTCCCGACCCGCTCAGTCCTTATACGGTTGCGCTCAGCACCGGGCAGACTATCCCCGCGACGGTGGCGCCGGCCTCACTTGCGTACGGCACGCTAACGACGAAGGTACCAACGAAGACCAGGAGCGTTACTGTCACTAACCTGTCGCGATTCTCGCTTCCGTTGAGCGAGACTATCAGCGGAACGAACGCGGGCGATTTTACAGTGACAGGCGGCACTTGCGGTGCGACCGCATCTCCGAACTCGGCGTGCACAATCGCGGTCAAGTTCACGCCCACAGTCGGCCCGACGCCGGAGAGCGCGAGCATGGCGGTGACGGTAGGGAGCGATCCGACGAGTCCGCATAACATCAGCCTGACGGGGACTGGTCCGTGAACCGGTAAGCGGCAGCTCCTCATTTGTTCCTGGGCGCGGCGGAGTGACGCCCGAAATAGTACTGGATTGCCGATGAAGCGACCTCGCCTCGTTGACTGAAGGAGTAATCCTCTGCTCGTCCGCCCGATGTAACGCTTCCCCTACCACAGGCACCCACGATTATCGTCGTGATGCGGGCTCCGCCATACGAATAGTTTTGGTCCGGGAGTGTCGCTCGACGAAAATCCTAGCCTCAAATCCCGATTAGAGTAGATTTAGTTAATTGAAGTTCTCTGACGTATGAAATTTACTGAAAACGACACGTTAAAATTGACGTGCGGATTATCCGGCCACCTCTAGCGAAATAACAGGCACGTTAAGGCTTCTTCGTCTTTAGCGTCCTGATTTCGAGCGAGAATATGCCGCAGGTAACAAAATCCAATTAAAAAGGAGACAGACCCAAAAAAAACACTTGCCACCCACAGATCCGCGTGGCTCTGTTGAAAAATAGAAAACTTCGTTCGCCTCTACCAGTAATCAGTTGAACCTCATCCTCCGAATGAAGGAGTCAAACGGACTATGAAGACGCACCGGGTAAGCCCTCTACATGCAGAATCCCTCACGATCCTGAGAACCGGTTTGAGCAGCCTGAATCTGCCGGCCGACCTCGTCGAAGAATTAATCGATCGGCAGATACCTGTCTCCTTCGAGAAAGGCGCCATGGCGTTCTGCGAGGGCAACACCGATGGAATGCTCGCTTGCATTCTTAGTGGATACGTTAACATTTACTGTCCGGTGGGCGATGGAATCCGGACCCTGGTCCAATTGGCCGTACCGGGTGAAATAATCGGCTATGCGGACTACGTCGACGAAAAGGGACGTCACGCTCGAGTGTTCGAGGCTCAGGCGTTGACCAAATGCACCCTTGCCCTTTTCAGCCGCGATCATCTGGTTCGGTTGCTGGCTACTCTTCCGCCAGAGGCCCTCGTTTCAATCGTATCATCACTCAACACTTTCTGGTCGGAAAGCCTTCGACGCTTCACGATTCTGTTGAAACTGCCGCTCTGGGATCGACTCACCTTGGCGATGACCGAATTGGCGCGGCGCGCAGGAGTAAAAGATTCGGAGGGAATAATACTGATTCCGGAAATCGGACATGAAGATCTGGCAGAGATGATCGGCTGTTCGCGGCCTATGGTGAGCCGGCTGATCGCGGAGATGGTCGATTCCGGCCTCCTTGCCCGGCGAGGGAAAAAATACGTCCTGCTGAAGAAATGGTACCTCACCTTGAACGACAATAAATTTGGCGTGCAGCGCACCGACCAGTTCTCGCCGAGACCTGCCTCAACTTTTTCAGTGCCAATGAGTTCGGGGCGTGGGGTCCCAGCATTGACCGCTGACGGTTCGATCTGACGAAAAAGGACGTCGCCAAAATGGTCGCTGCGTTCCACGCACTTGGAACAAGTCTCGTTCGCTGGCGGACGACGCAGCCTGACGCGAACGGCTCTGCGCGTCAAATTCCCTCCTTGATTGGGCGATTCCGCGCGAGGGGCACGTTACAGGTTTCGGCCACCGGCTGCGTCAGTGAAACCTCTGATGCCAATACCGCCTTCGCAAAGGATTACGCCCCCGGTCGCTGTGGAAGAATTCTCCGCCGACGCCAGCAGGACATAAGATCCGGTGTAATCGCGCGGCTCTGGCAGCTTGCCGAGCGGAATTCCGCGCTCGACCGCCGCCTTAAGCGGCACGGCAGCGATCGATTGTTCTCCCATGTCGAGCGAACGTGGGCCGCGCAAGTCGGTTGGTATCGCGCCGGGCGCCACGCCATTTACACGGATCTTCGGCGCCAGCTCATAGGCTAGCTGACGAATCAGTCCGACCACCGAATGCTTCGAGGCCGTGTACAAAGGACCGCCGCCGCACGGATAAAAGCCCGCGTTCGACACCGTATAGATGATGCAACCGCGGAATTTCGCGAGTTCGCGATAGGCCGCCTTCGCGCCCAGCAGGTATCCCTTGACGTTGACGCCAAACAGTTCGTCGAACGCCTGACCGATCCTGTCCTCGGGCAGGTCGACCAGAGACATGTTGAAGTCCCAGATTCCGGCGTTGCCCACGAAGCAGTCGAGTCGGCCGAAGCGTCGGATTGTTTCCGCAACTGCGCGATGGTTGTCGGCGAGAACTGTCACGTCACCAACCACCGCCTCGACACGATCTCCGAACTGTTTCGCTAGTTCGGTACTCCGCTCACGAGCGCGGTCGAGGGTTGCGACGTTGGCGCCCTCGTCGAGAAAGCGCTCGACGATGGCGCGGCCCAGCCCGGATGCGCCTCCGGTAACAAGTGCCACTTTGTTTTCCAGCCAGCCCATATCAGAAAAAGTTGCTCAGGTTACGCGACAGCAACACGGTCTGTTCGAGGAAAATCTTACGGTCGACGATCTGGAAAGATCCTTCCACTCGGCGCAACACGTCGCGCCGCGAACCGATCCAGGAGCTCTCTTCAGAATTGAGCCGCGTGCGATAGAGGTGAAAGTTCGACTCGACTTCAAGCGTTCGCCCGTCGTCCTTCAAGATGCGGATATTTGTAATCAAGTGGCGCGTGCGCGACGGCGGATCTTCAGCCCACGAGCGGCCCGATCCGAGCTTCTTGATCCGTCCGGCGAGCAGCGTCTTGGTGTCGTCGAAGAATGCCATCTCACCGGGCCTGGTAAATTCCTTGTCAAGCTCGCGCAGCATCCGGGTACGCCTGATCGGCATGAAGTAATGCGCGTCGTCGCTGAAAAGCGCGAGCCACTCCTCGTAGCGATGCGAGTCGAGCAGAGCGGCCTCGTCGTAGTAGAAGCGCTCGACCTGATAGTGAAGGAGCATCGCAGCGATACGGTCCTCTCGCGGGACCGATTTCATCTCGTTGGACATTTGCATCGGCTCCCTCAAATGACATCGCCTGGCGTGGTCACTTTCTTCAGTTCATCCCAGCTCAGACCCTTCATCCACTGCGCCCACGAATGATAGGTCCACAACTGGCCGTGCTCGCCGGTGAGACCCTCTATTCGCGAAAGGCCGCCTTCCTTGATGATCTTGCCCCGACCAAGGCCCATGGTGAGCTGATGCTTCAACCGCCTGCTGGCGATGCCGCGCGTCTGCGCGGTCGCCTGCGCCCAATTCTCGCCGTCGTCTTGCTCCAGAACGCCGCCCGGCCCAAAGATGCGGCATGCGATCGTCACCATAAAGTCGCGCGTCTCGCGCGGCAGGTTGCGATCGACAAAGGTGAACCACCAGATCTCGGTATGACCGGGATCGCGCGGGATTCGTAGCGACAGTTGTACTGAAACTGCGATCCACGTCGTTGGGAAAATATTTGGATGCCCGGCGACCTCCACTCCAACCGGTCCGAGCGCCTCATGAGCTTGCGCGGTCGTGCGCCAGTCTTTATCAAACACGGAAGTGCCCGAAGAAGATGCGGTGGGGCCGCCGATGGCGTGTCCGTACTCACCGAGCACGACCACCGAATCGAACTTCGTTCCGCTGATGCCGGTCGCAGGCAGGTCGAGGGCGGCGCCGCTATCCATGTTTACCTCGCTCAGATCGATCTTCTCACGCCCGTCGCCGTTTGGCGGGTCCGTACCCATCACTCCCGGCTGAAATGCGGAGGCATGAGTGATCTGCGGGTGATACCAATCGAACAGATTGTCGACGGCGATCTTCCAGTTGCAGTCGATGATGAACTTCTGGATGCCCGGCACTACCACCATGTCGCCGCGCGCAGCGATCTGATCGAGACCGAGCCGGCCGGTCGCTCCGAGGAATTCCTCCAGAGGCGGCGCGGAGGCGTCATGGGTGCCGAATACAAACCCCTTGTAGCTGGCCACCTGCGCGACTTGAGCCAGCCCGTGCCGTGATTTGTCGAGCCGTCCATCGTAGAAGGTTTTGAATCCTGGAACTCCATTAAGGCGGCCGTCGATCCCGTATGACCAGCCGTGGTAGGTGCACAGAAAATTCTTGGCATTGCCTTCCTCGGCGCGACAGACGGCATTGCCCCGGTGAGCGCAGGTATTCAGCATCGCTTTTATCGAGCCGTCTTTCTGGCGAACAACGAGGACGTTGTCGCGGCCCATCACCGATTGAAAGAAATCACCCGGCTCGGGAATCTGAGACTCGTGACAGAGGAACAACCATGAGCGCGCAAAAATCCTTTCCATCTCGAGTTCAAAGATCTCCGGGTCGGTGTAGATGCGACGGTCTACTTCGCCTCGTTCGAGCGAAACCAGTTCATCTATCTCGGTATTCGTGAGAGCCATATGGAATCTCCCTGGAAATGATCTCGCCCGTGCCTCTTTCCCGCGTATTCTGCGATTTGAGGAGCGCAATTGTCCATCGGTTTCTCATCGCTGGAAAAGTCCGACTCTTATCGTGCCACCCTTCCCTACCCGTTCTAAAATGCCTCGTATACACGAACGCGCGTATGTATGGATTCACCTCAATCGCGCTTCGATCGTGATCGCTTAGCAGCGCCAGCCTTGTTTGCTTTGCTGATCATCATCGGGAGACGAAGACCATCAACGAGCACGTCCACGAGGGGGAGGACCTTCGCTTGCCATCCCGGCTGACTGTGAACGAGGCACATGCCGACGACCGCTCGCATCAGATCTCCGGGGTCGATACCGGAGCGTATCTCGCCTGCGGCGACAGCTCGCTTCAACAGGATGCCGGCTGCTTTCTCGAGGCGCGGGGAAGAGCGGTCGTGAAGTTCCGAGAAACCGGTTACAGCAAGCGCCAACGCCGCGGACATGCCCTTTTTGGTCGCGACGAACTCGACGATCGCGCGCATCCCGCGGCGCAGAGCTTCCACCGGCGAGGTTTCGTCCTTCAACCGCTCCGCGAGCTCCCACAGCTGCTGCACTTCATGTTGATAGACTGCTTCGTACAAAGCTTCTCGCGTGGGGAAGTGGCGGTAGAGCGTTCCGATTCCGACTCCGGCGCGCCGCGCCACAGCTTCGAGGCTCGCACCCGCGCCGCCTGCGCTGAATACCGCTTTCGCTGCCGCAAGCACGCGCTCGCGATTGCGGACCGCATCGGCGCGTAGCTTCCGCGATGTCTCTGCCGGATGTCCCATCACTCTTGTCTGCTATCCCACGATGCTCTCTTTAGAAACGGAGAACGTCTCCATTTGCTCCTTGACAAATCGGAGGATCCCTCCATATATTGCAAGACAATCGGAGGATAGCTCCGTTTAGTAGCAGAAGGCGGTTCTGTCATCAAGCAAAAGGAGAAAGTCGCATGCGCGTATTCGTCACCGGTGCTACAGGGTTTATCGGTTCTGCGATTGTTCAGGAGCTAATCGGCGCGGGCCATCAGGTGCTTGGTCTTGCGCGTTCGGATGCAGGCGCCAAATCACTCGTTGCCATGGGAGCTCAGGTCCATAGGGGTTCGCTTGAAGACCTGGAAAGCCTGCGCAGCGGCGCGGCGTCGGCGGATGGCGTGATTCACTGCGCCTTCAACCACGACTTCTCGCAATACCAGGCTAACTGCGAAGCAGACCGGCGCGTGATCGAGGCGATCGGCTCGGTGCTGATCGGGTCCGACCGCCCCTTTGTCGTGTCAGCGGGGGTCGGCGCCGTTACGACGAGTCGCCCTGCGACCGAGAACGACGCGTGCGTTCCCAGCTCGATCCTTCCGCGGAGCGCCTCGGAAGAAGCTGCCATGTCTCTTGCGCAGCGTGGCGTGCGCGCCTCGGTAATGCGCCTTCCCCAAGTCCATAATCTGGAAATGCAAGGATTGATCACACTCCTCGTGATTATCGCCCGCGAGAAGCGAGTCTCGGCCTACGTCGGCGACGGCGCGAACCGCTGGCCGGCTGCGCACCGCCTTGATGTCGCCCATCTCTATGCGCTCGCTCTCGAAAAGGGTTCCGCCGGAGCCCGCTATCACGCGATCGCTGAAGAGGGCGTTCCCTTGCGGCAGATTGCGGAGGTTATCGGCCGGCGACTGGACTTGCCAATCGTCTCCAAGTCGCCCGAGGAGGCAGCGAATCATTTTGGCTGGATGGGATTCTTGGTGGGAGCCGACAATCTGGCTTCAAGCGCAATCACGCAGGAACGTCTCGGATGGCAGCCGGTTCAGCCCGGTCTGATTGCTGATCTTGAACGCGCACACAATCTGGAAATCTGATAAGCCGCCCTCGTCAACCGTGCACCAGGTCCATCACACGCCCAAGCGTCGTGAGTTTCTCCGCGAGATCGCGCCCCTGGGGAGCGACGCGTAGCGTCGTGACTCCCGCATCCCGGAAGGTCCGGATGCGTTTGCGCACCATCTCGGTGTTGCCCAGCAGATTCGCCTGGATCACCATTTCCGGCGGCACCTTGGCAATCGCCTCGGGACGTTTCCCGGTAATCCAGAGACGCTGCACCTCGCGCGCCGCCGCCTCCCACCCGCCCCGTTTGAAAGCATCGTTGTAGAAATTCGTCGCCGCCGAACCCATCGCACCGAGTGTAAATGCCATCGCAGGCTTCAACGGCTCGACGAGCGCATCGAGATCGTCGCCGAACGCGACTGTTCCACCGACCTGGATGTCGATGTCGGCAATGCTGCGACCGGCCCCTTCGGCGCCCCGGCGCAGATAGTCGAGATGCGCACCGGCATGCTCCGGCGTAAACGACGTGCCGAGCCAACCATCGGCCGCGGCACCGGTGTATTCCAACGCGCGAGGTCCGAGCGTGGCAAGATAAATCGGAATGTTAGCATTGCCGGGTTGTGACAACCGGAGCGCCTTGCCCTGTCCGCCCGGCAGCGGCAGTTCGTGATACTTGCCATGGTATTCGATCTTTTCGCCGGCAAACGCCAGTTTGATGATCTCCACCGTTTCTTTCATCCGGGTGAGCGGCGCCTTGAACGGGCGGCCCTGCAGACCTTCGACGACCTGCGGACCGCTCGCACCGAGCCCCAGGATGAAGCGATCGTTGCTGATTGACGCCATCGTCAGCGCTGTCATTGCGATCATGGCCGGCACGCGCGCGCTTATCTGCATGATGCCGGTGCCGAGCCGGATCCGGCTGGTGCGCGCGGCGAGATAGGCGAGCGGCGAAACCGCATCCTGCCCCCACGCCTCGGCAGACCAGACCTGATCCACCCCGAGCTTTTCCGCTTCGACGACGTAGTCGACTTGCTCGTCGAAGTCGCGCTTGCGACCCGACGCGGCGCCGCCGATGCCGATGCTGACTTTCATGCCATCCTCTTATAGCTCACCAATTTTCTCGAGTGCGGCTAATAAGAAAAAGGGATGAGCCTATGGGCCACGAGCGCGATTTGTCGAAGGCTGAGCCACATCGGAGAACTCTCGTGTCAGCGGCCTTTGAATAGAGGCTTGCGCTTTTGGGCTTTGGCCGCAAATGCCTCCCGAGTGTCTTCAGTTTCGAACATCCTGAAGTGGCGTTCGGTTTCCAGCGCAACGTACCCCGCAAAGTCCATCCGTTCCGAATCGATGAAGTTCGCCTTCAGTGTGCGCAGCGCAATCGGCGCGCAATCGGTAAGCCGGTTCACGATCTCATCGACTTCTTCCCGAAATCGATCGTCCGGAAAAACGCGCGTGACCAATCCAATCCGAAGCGCCTCGGCCGCGCCGAACTTGTCGGGCAGGAAATAGAGTTCGCGGGCACGTGCTGAACCGACTATTCGCGAGAGGCTCCACGGTCCACCCATATCGCCCGCAACGCCGACGTCTAGAAACGCGACGTTGAAGCGCGCCGACTCCGCAGCAAATCTGAAGTCGCACGCAAGTGCCCATCCGAGACCAGCCCCGGCGCAAGCGCCGTTTATCGCCGCGATCGTTACCGCAGGCATGTTGTGCAGCAAAATCGGTACGCGAAAGTCGTCCGCCGTGAGAGGATCATCGGGCGCCGCCGACGCAACCCGGCCGATGTCGGCTCCGGGGCAGAAGCCTTTGCCCGCGCCGGTCAGGACCAGCACTCTGAGCTCGCGATCCTCGGCGGCGGCCGCAAGGGTCTCGCGCGTCTCGACCAACATCCGATTAGTCATTCCGTTCAGCCGGTCGGGACGATTCATCGTGAGCCGCGCGACCGGGCCCGACTTCTCATAGATGATCGTTTCGCGGCGAGTGCTGCTCACGGTTTCTCTCCTCGAATTCGCTTGAATCGTGGTGCGCGTCGCTCGACGAATGACTTGACGCCCTCCGTCGCGTCGGGATGCGTGAGCGCGACTTTCATGAGGCCGTCGGCGTCGCGAAATGCGCCTTCCATTGCGAGCGACCAGTGCCGATACACCTCGGATTTGATAACGGCGAGCGAGTTCGGCGAGACGTTCGCTGCGAGTTCGCGCAGATAAGCCTTGGTCTCGTCGAGCAGGGTTTCGTGCGGCACCAGACGATCGACAAAGCCGATTCGATAACCCTCGGCGGCATCGAAGCGCCGCGAACTCCACAGCAGATCGAGTGCGCGACTGGTGCCTACAATCCGCGGTAACAACCACGCCGTGCCATGCTCGGCTATCAACCCGCGCTTCGAGAATACGGTCGTGAAGCTCGCGTCGGACGCTGCGAACCGCAGATCGCACATCATAGCGAGCACGAAGCCGCCGCCTGCCGTGACCCCGTTGACAGCCGCAATCACCGGCTTCGGCACGCGCAGCAAATAGCTGAACAGCGCTGGCAGTTCATCCGGGGCAGTATTGCGAGCGCTCGGCGGCACGCCGCCCTCAGTCGAGCGTGCGAGATCTCCTGCATCGAGTCCTGCGGAAAAGGCGCGACCGGTACCCGTAATAATGATCGCGACCACGCCTGCGTCCGCAGCGGCGCGCTCCACCTCCTCGCGAATCTGATCGATCATCTCGAACGTGAAGGCGTTGAGCTTCTCGGGCCGATTCAGCCGCACCGTGGCGATTGATTCGTCAAACTCATATTCGATGTTCGATGTCTGGGAATTCATGCCGATACCATCATTTCTGCGTACGGACTCGAGACTTGACGCATAGCGAGAGTCTATCACTGAACGCAACCGCTCCTGCGTCCGTTCCGTTTTTCGATAGCGACAGTGTCATGTTAATACGTAAACAATACGTTCGGTCGAACCCTCAATTCAGCGAGGACAGACAATGAAGATAGGAGTTTCGCTGCCTCTTACAGCGGCCTCGGGCAATCCAGGCGCGATCGCTCATGAGGCTGAGAACCTCGGCTTTGAATCAATCTGGAGCGTCGAACATTCCTGCGTTCCTTCGGGCTACACGACTCATTATCCGCGGTCGACCGACGGTAAGGTTCCGGCGATGTACGCCCAACTGGCCGAGACCTGGGTGGTACTCGCAATGGCGGCCGCTGCTACGAAGCAAATCAAGCTCGGCACCGGCATCCTGCTACTGGCTCAACACAACGTGATCGAAACGGCGCGCGCGACGGCAACCCTCGATCTCTATTCAGGCGGGCGGCTGATCCTGGGCGTCGGAGCCGGTTGGTTCCGTGAGGAAGCGGAGGTTATGGGCGTACGCTTCGATCAGCGATGGAAGCACTTGCGCGAATCGGTCGAAGCGCTGCGCATCCTCTGGACGCAGGAAGAAGCCAGCTATGCAGGCGAAATAATCAATTTTCCCGCGCTGCGCGTCGGTCCCAAACCCGTTCAGAAACCATGTCCGCCTATCATCCTCGGCGCGCACGATCCCAAGTACGCGCTCAGGCGGGTTGCGCGCTACGCCGACGGCTGGATGCCCGGCGGACTCTCACCGGACAAGGCAGTGGAATTCATTCCGCAGATCAAACGGATGGCGCGCGAGTACGGTCGCGATCCCGAACAACTGCAGTTCTCGGTGGCGCTCGCGACGCGCGGGGACGAGCCGACGGCTGATACTCTCAAGCGTTACCAATCGGCCGGCGTGAGCCGGATAATCGTGATGGCCACCGCGGCTGCGTCCAGCGACGGAGTCAAAGCAATCCGTGCCATAGCGCCATTGGTCGAGCGCGCAGCCAAAGTCTGAAATTCCGTGCAGCCGCTTCCACCTCAAGGCCGCCGAGCGACGGTCTCAAGGTGCCGGCGCCGACTAGCGGCTGGAGTTTTTGGGACGGTTCATCATGCGATGATCGACGTATGCCACCAACTCGCCTTTCTGATTGGTAAGCGTCGAGCGCACCACCGCAAAGATCATCGTTCCCGTACGACCGGTTTTTTCATAGGTCTCCTTCAGTACGGAGGAAACGTAAATCGAATCGCCGGCACGAATCGGCGCGGCCAGTTCGATATCGATACCGGCCATGAGACCGCCGCGAGCGAACGCCGGGAGACTATCGAAAACATCGTCCGCGTAACGAAACGCGGCCACGAAAGCGGGCGGAGCGATTATTCCGCGGTGAGGACCCGCGGCTGCCGTTGCAGGATCGACATAGAGCGGATTGGTCTCGCCGACCGCGAGGCAAAAGTTCGCGATCCGTTCGGCGGTTACCGCCAAGGGCTCGCGCACCTTCAAGGTGCTGCCTAGTGTCAACCCTGCTTTCATAGGACTTCCTTGCAGCCGCGAATATCCCAGCTCTTAGCGACCCATCTTCAGGAGATCGTCGCCTGCCCATCCTTCCTTCAGCGGGACCATGAAGAAGGGAGTGAGACTCATTTTGCTGAAGCGCCAGCAGTCATCGCGCTTCACGTACTCGTCGTTGTAGCGAGCGGCGACGACGTAACTCTCGCCATTGTAAACCGGCTTGGCTTCCAGGTAGGCGTAGCCGCTAGCGCGATCACCGTTGACCTTCAGCACATGGTTATGGATGAACTGCCGGACGCGATACAGACCGCGGCGGTTGTCAGCTGCGGACCGATCGCGGCCAAGCCCTGAGAAGAACGCCTTGATTTGTTCGCGGCCTTTGGCCTTGCCCAGATGCGCGAAATCAAGTTCGCCGTCTTCGGTGAAGAGGTCGGGAATCTCTGCAGTTTGAGCTTCATTGATACATTCATGGTAGCGATAGCGCAGATCGCGAAGCGCCTCGCGATCGTAGAGGTCGGCAACCTTCGCTTCGAGTTCTTTCACCTTGTCTTCGAGATTAGTAACCATCGTTGTGATCCTTTTGACGCAGCTATGCGAGCTGGATAGCCCTCATTCGAGAGCGCGCTTGAACTACTAGAGAGGACGGATAGTTAGTTCGGCACCCAGGTCACGGCGCGAATCTCGCCGAACTCGCGGCGCAACTTCGTCCACGAATCGCCGGAGTCCATGCTCAAATACAGGTAACCATGCAGACTGTTGGCCACGACCACGTCGGGTTTTGCTTGATTTGTTCCGAACCAGTAAATCGTGGAATTTGGCTCGACCGGCAGCTTGCATGCTTCCCAGCTGGCGCCGCCGTCCCGCGACCTTTGGATCGCGCCGCGCTTGCCCGGGATGAAGTCGCCGTTGCCCACGAAGATCGTGTCGGGATCTCCGGGCTTGAGCGCGACTCCGCGGCAATAGGAGATCGTGTCCCGCTCTGCGAACTTGGGGAATCCGTGCAGCGACCATGACTCGCCCTCGTCAAGGCTGCTCCAGATTCCGTCCGGCGTCGTGACCAACAGCTTGGTCCGCGGTCCCGTCGCGAGCGCCACACCATGGACGTCGTGGTTGAGTTCCTTGTCACCGATTTTCGAATGCTTCCAGGTCTGGCCGTCGTCGCGACTGCAATAGACCCCGTCGATTTCGACACCCACCCATATGGTGCGCTTGTCACGCGGATCGATCAGGATGTTGGTAACTTTTGGCGCGCCGGCGAGGCATCGCTCGGCCATCGGCACGGGCAATCGATGCCAGCTCTTGCCGCGATCGTTCGTTCGGTAAACTCCGGGCTCCTTGGTGCCCGCGAGCATCGTGTCAGGATCTGCAGGATGGAAGGTCGCCGACCAGATCTGTTTCCCTTCCATCGGCGAGTCGATCCAGTCCCAGCTCGCACCATTATCCTCGCTTCGATAAAGTCCCGCTTCGGAACCGGCGAGGAGGTGATGAGGATTGTGGGGTGAAACGGCGAGTGTGCGAACCTGTATTTCGCCGGGTTCGGCATAGAACGGCAGCTTCATCCTGCTGCGCCGCCAATGATCGCCGCCGTCAGGGCTGAACCATACTCCCGCGCCTACCGTTCCGACGCAGATTGTAAAGTCGTTCGCCATAGGCCGAAACCTCCGATGCGCTCGCTGAATCTATCTCGACGCTAGCGACGGGATTCGCGAAAAGTCAAATCTCGATCAAGTCATCGCGCGCTTCGCCCAAAATGCGGTAGCACTTCTGACACAAATAGATCGAGTGAATGGCGTGACTGCAGGTAGCTCAGCCCGCCCCACGCAAACGACAGCACCAGGTAGTTGGCCCCGCTTTCCTCAAAATAGGCTGCGATCTTTTCGCGGGCCGATTTCGGCGAGCCGACGATGGCCGCATCGGCTGAACGCGCACGCAGCAGATCGTCGGTAAACAGCGTTGGGACAGTGCCAAAATCGCGCCACAGCTTGACTATGTTGTTGTAGTAGATTCGATATGCGGGTATCGCGACTTCCTCGGCTTCTTTGTCCGAATCGGCAGCGAAGAAGTGCCGGACGGCGCCAATCTTTGGCTCCTTGACCTGAGGATTCAGATTGTCGGGGTGGTCCCGAAATGTTTCCAGCAAGTCGCGATAGGCTTGCACCGTTCCTTTAACGATCGCATTGGGACCCCCGGTCACAATCTGCATTCGATGACGTGCGGCAAAAGCCAGACCTTCCGGAGTCGAGGCGCCATACCAGAAGGGAGGATTCGGCCTCTGTTTTGCCGCAACTTCGATCGGCACTCCGGCAAATTTGTAGCGCTCGCCACGATGCGAGATCTTACCTTCGCGCAGACCCTGAACGATCACCTTGAGCGACTCCTCGAAGATCTGGCGTGATTCGAGGAAGTGCACATTAAGGTACGCGAGTTCGTAAGGTGAGATGCCGCGACCGACGCCTACCTCAAGTCGTCCGCCGCTTAGCTGATCGAGCATGCAAATCTCCTCGACCAGCCGAATTGGGTGATAGAGCGGCAGGAGATATACCAACGGTCCCATGTGAATCTTGCGCGTGCGCATCGCAACCGCGGTGAGAAACACACTCGGCGAAGGGCTCATCCCCAGTGGCGTCGCATGATGCTCGGCGAGGTGATAGCAGAAGATTCCAGCCCGATCCGCGGCCTCAATCAGTTGCAGACGTTCCTCGTATAGCTGCTCGAGAGGAACATCGCGGCGCTCGAGGTGATCGAAGATTCCGAATGCAACTTCCACCGCGTGGTTCCTCGTTCAGTTGCGATTCATGTCCCGCTAGTTCAGATCGATGTTGTAGAGCTTCGCCGCATTCTCGCAGACGATTTTCCGCGTTACCGGCTCTGGCACGCCCTCGAAATCCTGCTTGATCACTTTCAATGAGTTTGGCCAGGTCGAGTCGGTATGCGGAAAGTCCGACGCCCACATGTAATTGTCTTCGCCGAAGAATTTGTAGGTCATCGGACCGATTGCGTCGTCCTGGAACGTTGCCGAGATATTCCGCCGCACGTATTCCGATGGCTTCATCTTGAGTCTCGTATCCTCGCGCATCGTACCGAACTTCTCGTACATATGATCGCTTCGGTACATAAAATGCGCGATCCAGCCGGTGTCGTTCTCGGCCGATACGACGCGAAGCTCCGGGAAGCGCTCGAACACCTTGCCGAAGATGAAGCTCGAGAGCGTGCGCTGCACCTGGTAAACCGGCTGCATCGTGCCGAGCAGCATTCTGATTCCACCGCTCAGGACCTGGTTGTTTTCCTCCCGCTGGTTTTCCCCGGTCCGCTCGGCGGTCTTGTCGCGACGCCGTCCCTTCTGATCGCGTTGCGTGATGACGTGCAATGACAGCGGCATCTTCATTTCCTGCGCCGCCGCCCAGAACGGATCGTAGAGCTCGCTGTAGTAAGGCTTGTCCTCCGGCGGCACTCCCCAGATCATCGCGCCTTTGAGTCCCAGCTTTGCGCATCGCTCCAGCTCGGCGACCGCGAGCGGTATGTCGTCAAGCGAGATAAGCGCGACCGGATGCAGCCGCTTGGGGCTATATGAACGGAATTGCCCGACCCAATCGTTGTACACAGCGAAACACGCACGGCGCAGTTCGTCATCGTCAAGCCCGAACAGCGGCATCCCGAGAGTTGTGTAGATCACCTCGGCTTGCACGCCGTCGATATCCTGATCCTTGATTCGCTCCGCTGGGTCCCACCCGCTCGGCCGCGCCGCCTCGTAGCCCTTCTTCAGATGCTCCTTCAATTCCTCGCCGCTCTTGCCGATGCCGAAGCCGCCGGCGACCGGAAACGGCCGCACCCCTGGTGCAATAAAGAGATAGCCCTTACCGCTCTCGCTCTTGATCACTTTGGGCGCTCGGTCGCGAAATTTGCTGCCGAGCCGCGTCTCCCAGAGATCGGCGGGCTCCATCATGTGGGAGTCGGCGGAAATCACTCGCATGTCCATTGGGAGTCCCTCCTGATTAGTGAAGGCTGCCAGTCTGCCTCAGTTTTTCTAATCGGATCTATCGCACCTCCTCACCGTCGAGGGCAAGGCAAATCAAAATCCAGCGTTGAGCTTGGAGAGCGCTTTCAGGCGGTGGTATAGGGGTTGTATGACGAATTCACTTCAGAAGGCATCGGATGCTCAATCAGGGCGCGTCGAAAACTTTGACGCGATTGTGATCGGCGCGGGGGTGTCGGGACTGTATCAACTCTACCGCTTGCGCGAGCTCGGGCTCTCGGTGCGATGCGTCGAGGATGGCGGCGGCGTTGGCGGCACCTGGTATTGGAACCGCTATCCGGGATGCCGCTTCGATTCGGAGAGCGAAAGCTACGGCTATTCGTTTTCAAAAGAGCTCCTTCAGGAGTGGGACTGGAAGGAACATTATTCCGGCCAGCCGGAGAACGAGCGGTATCTAAACTATGTAGCAGACAAGTTCGATCTGCGTCGCGACATCCAATTCAATTCCCGGGTCACTTCAGCGGTCTTCGACGAGCGCGCAAACCGATGGGAAGTCCGGTTGGAGAGTGGACAACGGATGCGGACGCAGTTTGTCGTGGCCGCAGTCGGAATTTTGTCGGCGCGCAATATTCCGCCGTTCGAAGGCGTCGACAGCTTCAAGGGCGAGTCATTCCACACCTCCAGATGGCCCAAGGAGAAGGTCGATTTCACCGGCAAGCGTGTCGCGGTCATCGGCACCGGCGCCACCGCCGTCCAGATGATCCCCATTATCGCCAAAGAAGTCGGCCATCTCACCGTCTTTCAGCGCACCGCAAACTACACCGCGCCGCTCCGAAATTCGTTGGTGAGCGACGAGACTCAGCGACGGTTCAAGGCTACCTATCCGGAGATTCACAAAAGGTGCAAAGAAACTACCGGCGGATTTCTGCATGACTTCGATCGGCGCGCGGCCCTCGATCTGCCGCGCGAGGAACGGCGCGCGGTGTACGAGCAATTGTGGGCGCAGCCCGGGTTCAGCAAATGGCTGGGCAACTTCAGGGACATTATGAGCGACCGCGTTGCCAACGAGGACTTCGCTGAGTTTGTGCGCGAGAAAATTCGTGCGCGCGTGAAAGATCCGGCGGTAGCAGAAAAGTTGGCGCCGAAAGACCATCCGTTCGGCTCCAAGCGCGTGCCTTTGGAAACCGAGTACTACGAGGCTTACAATCGCGACAATGTTCAGCTGGTCGATATCAAGGAGACTCCAATCGAGCGCATCACGCCCAACGGCATCAAGACCAGCGATCGGGAATACGAGTTTGACGTCATCATCTACGCCACGGGCTTCGACGCGATAACCGGATCGATGACGCGGATCGATTTTCGCGGCGAAGGCGGTCAGAGTCTCAAGGACAAATGGGCCAATGGGATGCGCACGTACCTGCAACTGGTGACGGCCGGGTTCCCGAACCTCTTTATCGCGACCAATACCGCGTTCTGCAACTACACCGTTTGCGCTGAGACGATCGTTGAATGGATCGCGGACTGCATTCGCTATGTTCGCGAAAACGGCTATTCACGCATCGCCGCCACATATCCAGCGGAAGATGAGTGGGTGGCGCACACCACCGAGGTGGGCAGTCGCACGCTCTTGAGCAGTGCCAACGGATGGTTTGTCGGGGGAAACATTGAAGGCAAGGCGCGCGCGTTCCTTCTCTATGCGAACCCCGCTCCCGCCTATCGCGCCAAGTGCGCGGAAGTTGCGGCCAAGGGCTACGAGGGTTTTATCTTGCGATAAAGAGACCTGATCGCGCGCTCACTTGCCGGCGAAGTGCGGTTCGCGCTTCTCAAGGAACGACCGAACTCCTTCGCGATGGTCCTCGGTCTTGAACAGTTCGGACAGGCTGGTACTGACCCACGCCCCAAGTTCCTTCCAATCGGGATCGAGTGCGCGGCGGAGTCCATTCTTCAATTTTCTGATCGCAAGCGGCGGATTTGATGCGATCTTGCGCGCGAGCTCGGTCGCAGCCGGCATCAACTGTTCATGTGGCACGACGCGGGATACGAGCCGAATCTGCTGCGCTCGATTGGCATCGATGATATCGCCGGTGAACAACAGCTCCGCCGCCGTCTCGCGACCCACGAGCTGCGCGAGGCGTCCGACTCCCGGTACGTCGCAACATAGTCCGCGCTTGATGAACAGTTCACCGAAGCGCGCCTTCTCCGACGCCACGCGTATATCTGCCATCAGCGACAGCTCCATTCCCCATCCAATAGCGGCGCCATTCACCGCCGCAATGATTGGAATGTCGGTATGCAGCAGGGCGTCGGCTGCCGGCGTCAGCCGTGGTGCGAGATTGGTGACCGCAGGACGCGCACCTGCGCCGCCGGCCATGATCTGTTTTACGTCGTCGCCCGAGCAGAACGCCGGATCGGCGCCGGTGATGATGAGGCATCGCACACTCGCGTTGCGCACCGCATCTTCGAGTTCGCGGTAAGTCGTGAAGGTCAGCGCATTGCGCGCCTCGGGGCGGCGCAGAGTGATCACGCCGACATGTCCGTCAACGTCGTAGCTCAACTCGGTGTACATATCCTGGTCGCTCCTCGATGGCTAAGAGAGATTCGCTTCTCCCTCTGAGAATCCCACGCACGCGGCGCCGGCGTCAAAGGTTTTGATCGACGTGCCTTTTTTCCCGCTTTGCGCTAGTAGGGAAACAGCTCGCTTTTTTGATGGACCCCTTCGATTTCACGCAACTGATTTATCTGACAAGGAGATTTCGATGAAACTTTACTACTCACCCGGCGCATGCTCGCTTTCACCCCACATCGTCGCTACCGAGGCCGGCATCCCGGTCGAACTGGAAAAGGTAAACCTCGCCGAACATAAGACGGAAACCGGCGAGGATTACATGAAGATAAATCCGAAGGGCTATGTTCCCGCGCTGCGTCTCGACGATGGCACCGTTCTCACCGAGGGCCCCGCCATCGTTCAGTACCTGGCGGATCAGAATCAGGCGAGCGGACTCGCGCCAAAGGCCGGGACCATCGAGCGCTATCGGCTCCAGGAGTGGCTCAACTTCATCGGCACTGAACTTCACAAGAACTTCGGGCCGCTCTTCAACAAGGCCTCGTCGGATGAGGTTAAGAATACGGCGAAGACCAGCATCAACAAGCGGTTGGCGTACCTCAACGATCAGCTCGCGAACCGCCAATACCTGCTGGGCAGCGGCTTCACAGTCGCCGATGCGTACGCTTTCACCATAGTAAACTGGACCAACTTCGTCGGGATCGATCTCAAAACCTATCCGAATGTCGCGGCCTACCAGGCTCGCGTGGGCGGACGCCCGAAGGTGCACGAAACCCTGAAGGCCGAAGGTCTCGCGAAGTAGACGACGGCGCGTCCGCGTGTCGGTGTGATCGCGGGCGCGCCGCTTTTGACCCGGAATGCCGAAAACAAAACCAGTCGAGCGCCCAGAAAAGCCACTCGCAAAGACCGTTCTGGCGAAGCTTGATCAGATAGGTGAGCCGACGCGAAGTATTTACGCCGAACGCCTTCGCGAACTCAAATCGAACGCGCAAGAGGCTCTTCAGCTGCTAACCGGATGGGAAGGTAAACGCGCAGAGTTGGCTTTGACCCAGCCGCTGAGCGAGCGCGAACGCAGTAACCCCAAAACTCTTGAGGCAAAGGCCGCCGCGCTTGCCCGCCAGGCCATCTCGAAGTTATGAGTCCCTCGATAGACATTCATGCTCACGCGATCGTTCTCGAAGCCGAGGCAATCGCACGCAAGGATCCGGCATGGTCGCGCGCCAACGAGGAGGCGGCGCGTGCGACAGGGGCGGCGTCCACTGAGCGGAATCGTATGCTAATGACCACCGTTTATCGTCAAAAATTCGCCGACGTCGAAGTGCGACTGCGCGCGATGGACGCGATGCGAATGGATATCCAGGCAGTCAGCCCCGCGCCGCTCTATCACTATTGGGCCGATCGCGAGCTCGCGAGCAAAATCGTGACAAGCACGAATGAGGGAATCGCCGCGCTATGTGCGCAGCAGCCGAATCGTCTTGTGGGCCTTGCGATGCTCTCGATGCAGCATCCGCAGCTCGCCGTCGCGCAACTCGATCACGCGATACGAACGCTGAAGCTCAAAGGGGCGATCATTTCGACTCACGTGAACGAGCTCGAACTGGCGCATCCCCAATACGATCCTCTCTGGAGCAGAGCCGAGGAACTGGGCGCGCTGATGTTTATGCATCCGGCCGGATGCACGCTAGGCGAGCGAACCACGCCCTTCTACCTCTCCAATCTGATTGGTAATCCTGCTGACACGACGATCGCGCTGGCGCATCTGGTGTTCGGCGGAGTGTTCGATCGTTTCCCGCGCATGAAATTGTGCGCGGCACACGGCGGCGGTTATTTTCCATCCTACGTGAGCCGCTTCGATCACGGCTGGCGCGTCCGGCCTGAGTCGCACACGTGCAAGGAGGCGCCGAGCAGCTACCTGAGGCGAATCTACTTCGACTCGCTCGTCTATTCGCCCGAGCAACTCGAATTTCTGGTGCGCCGCGCCGGCGCCGGCCAAATCGCAATAGGCACCGACTATCCATTCGACATGGGAGTCGAAGATCCGATTGAGCGCCTCGAGGCAGCGACCGAACTTTCCGCGGAAGATCGCGCCGCCATCCGCGGCGACAATGCGGCGCGCCTGCTGAATATTGGCTCGAATTGATTTCGGCTTAATCTAACCAGCATGAGTACGACCCATCATTTGATCGTCAACGGTGAGTCGCACGACGTGACGGTCGACTACGACGATACGCCGCTGCTGTATGTCTTGCGCGACGATCTCGGCCTCAAAGGCACGCGCTTCGGATGCGGCAACGGCGATTGCGGCTCATGCACGGTGCTGGTTGACGGACGCGCGGTAAAGTCATGCGAGGTTGCGGTCTGGTCGGTGGCTGACAAGTCCGTTCTGACTGTCGAAGGAATCGGCACCGTCGATCGTCTGCATCCGATTCAGCAGGCGATCCTCGACTTGCAGGCGGGCCAATGCGGCTACTGCCTTTCGGGGATAATCATGAGCGCGGTCGCGATGATTCAAAACGATCCGGGGCCGCCCGATCGCGACAAGATCGCGCGAACACTTTCATCGAATCTCTGCCGATGCGGCGCGCACGGACGGATCATCCGCGCGATCGAAAATGCCTGGCGCGAATGTGCCGCCGGAGCGAAGCAATGAGCGAGGCGCGGCTGCCGTGGAGCCTTCAGGAAAATCCGCGACTCAATAACTGGCTCGACTTCAGTGAGCCTGGCATCGTGCGCGCGTTCACCGCCAAGGTCGAAATCGGCCAGGGAATCGTGACGGCGATGACGCAAATCGCAGCCGAAGAACTCGCCTTGCCGCTCTCGCGCATCAGGGTCATCTCGGGCGATACGCGCTGCTGCCCAAACGAGAGCTACACCGCCGGCAGTATGTCGATCGAGATTGGCGGCACGTCGCTGCGCATGGCCTGCGCCCAAGCGTGCGCGGCGATCCTTCGTGAAGCGGCGAAAATGCTCGCCGCGGACGCTGCGCGAATCAGCGTTGCCGACGGCAAGATTCTTCTCGACGGCGCCGACTCCGGTCTCGACTACTGGAAAGTTGCGCCGGAACTCGACTGGTCGATGCCGGTGACTGGCGCCGTACCATTAAGCGATGCACATCGCGCGACGATTCTGGGCCAGAGCGTCGCCCGGCTCGATCTCCCTGCGAAAGTCTCAGGTGGCGGATTCATTCAGGATCTCGAATTGCCGCAGATGGTCTATGCGCAGGTGATGCGGCCGCCGTCGATCGGCGCTCGTCTCGAAACTCTGGACGAGTCGAAAATTTCGCGCTTGCCAGGCGTTGCCCGAGTCTTCCGCAGCGGCGATTTCGCCGCCGTCATGTGCGAGCGCGAGTATCAGGCCGTCAAAGCGCTGGAGGCGATGCGTTCGGCAGCAAAATGGACCGAAGACGAAAGCGACTGGTCAATCGGCCGCAATTGGTCGGAGGAGTTGCCCAAACTTCGCTCTATCGACAGCCAGACTGAGTCGGGCACGCAGGCGTCGCCAGCGGAGGACCGAATCCGCGTATCGGCGCGATATTCCAAACCTCCGATTGCGCATGCGGCGATGGGCCCGTCGTGCGCACTCGCACAGTTCGACGGCGATACACTGACAGTGTGGACGCATTCGCAGGGTGTGCATCCATTGCGTACCGCGCTCGCGAAGGCGCTCGGCCTAAGCCTCGAATCAATTATCGTCATTCACGCGCAAGGCGCCGGATGCTACGGGCACAACGCAGCCGACGATGCGGCATTCGACGCCGCGCTCCTCGCGATGCACGCATCGCCGCGTCCGGTCCGCGTCCTCTGGACGCGCGAAGACGAACTCTCATGGGCGCCGTTCGGCTCGCCGATGGTCGTGAAGATCGATGGCGCCGTTGACCCGGGACGGCAAAATCGCCGACTGGTCAACCGAGATCTGGAGCGCGCCACACGGGCGCCGACCGAGCCATTGGGCGGTCAACCTGCTCGGCGCGGCTCATCTCGAAACGCCCATACCATTTCCTGAGCTGCACGAAGATATGCGCGTCTTTGCTGGCGGCGCCCGCAACTCCGAGCCGTCTTATGAAGTCGCGCATCGCAAGATCGTCCTACATAGCATTCCGGGACTGCCGTTTCGCACTTCCGCGCTGCGAACCCTCGGCGGTTACGCAAACGTGATGGCCAGCGAGTCATTCATCGACGAATTGGCTGACGCCGCAGAATTAGATCCCTTTGATTTCCGCGTGCGAAATCTCCGCGATACGCGCGCACGCAAAGTTCTTGAGACTGCTGCGAGCATGGCCGGATGGAGCGGCGGCGCCGAACGTGGCACCGGCAGCGCATGCGGCATCGGCTTCGCTCGATACAAAAACACGGCTGCATACGTCGCCGTGATCGCGCAGGTCGAGGTCGATGACGAGATTCGCGTGCGATGGGTTTGGTCTGCGGTTGACGCCGGTCTCGTCATAAATCCGGACGGCGTGCGGAACCAGATCGAAGGCGGAATCGTTCAGGCGATCAGCTGGACGCTGAAAGAGCAGGTGGAATTCGATCACGCTCGCATCACCAGTAACTCGTGGAAGAACTATCCGATTATCGGGTTCAACGAGATCCCGGAAATCGAGGTCACGCTGATCGAGTCGCTCGAGCATCCGCCGTTAGGAGTCGGCGAAGCGTCGTTGGGGCCCGCGGGTGCGGCGGTCGCAAATGCGGTCGCACGCGCGCTCGATCTCAGAATTCGCGACCTGCCTATCACCCGCGAAAGGATTATCGCCGCAAGTACCGGCCAGAGAATCTCTTAGCCAGGCACATCACATCGCATGTTTGGAGTCCCGCGTAACAGGCACTCTCTTCGGACTGGACTGTCTAGTTCAAGCCTTGGCAAGGTTGAATGGCGCGCCCGCTGGCTACAGGACCTTTTGACCATCGCTTCTTACCAATCAGGGCCGGCGCCCGTGATGCTCGGAAATCCGGTATGCGCCATCAGGCCGCCATCTGCCACGATGCACGCGCCGTTGACGTACGAGGATTCCTCAGAAACCAGAAACAGCACCACATTCGCGATCTCGTTCGGCTCGCCGTAGCGGCCCATCGGGATTGCCTGCTCCATTTTCTCCGCAAGCTCGGCTGATGCATTTCGCGATTTCACAATCGGCGGTGTCAGGATCGAGCCTGGGCACACCGCATTGCATCGGATGCCCTTCCGCGCGTACTCGATCGCGGTTGCACGCGTCAGGTTGATAACGCCCGCCTTGATCGCGTTGTACGCGCCCAGCCCGTAGTCAGCCGCCAGACCCGAGACCGATGCTGTATTGACGATCGCGCCATTGCCGCGCGGGACCATCACATTGAGCGCGCATCGTGTTGCGTACCAGTACGAAGTCAAACCGATATCTACGCTCTTGCGCCAGTTTTCCAGCGTCATCTCGCCGATGCGCCCGGTGTAAAGGCGGATCGCGTTGTTGTGCAGGATGTCGAGATGGCCGAATTTGTCGACCGCGAACTTGACCATGCTCTCGATCTCGGGCGGATTGCCGACGTTCGCTTTGAGGGCTTCTGCTGCGCCACCGGACTTTCGAATCTCGGCAGCTACGCGATTAGCACCCTCTTCATTCAAATCGACCACCACCACGGCGGCGCCTTCCGAGGCGAGCCGTTTTACAGTGGCCTCGCCGATTCCCGATCCGGAGCCGCTGACCAGTGCAACCTTTCCTTTGAGTCTCATTGCAATTTCCCCTTGCGTCGCAATTATAACCCCGGTCGCGACAAATCGGCAAAACAGACTCCACTACGCGACAGGAACGCTCGATCGCAATGATGACGCAGGTCGTAAGGCGACTTGCCTGTATCCATCTATCGTAGCTACAGGGGATCAGCACCATTGTGCACTGACGTAGATCTCTCAGGTCAGCGAGACTCGGCATCGCATGAACCTTTTGTGCCGAGTTTCCCGCGACACCAACGAAATTCGAAACAGAGATAAATCGTCGAAATCCTCGGGATGCCCCGCGAACTCACCGCCCTCTGGTGCCGCGAGGCATACGAATTCGGCCGCGTAGGGGGGCGATTTCCATGGATTCCTGCGGAGAATCTCTAAACGCGAAGACTGGGTGGCGGAGAGGGAGGGATTCGAACCCCCGGAGCCGTTAGGCTCACCTGATTTCGAGTCAGGCCGGTTAAACCAAACTCCCGAACCTCTCCGCGACAGACGAGCATCGATGTTTGCTCCGGCGCAGTCAAGCTGACAGGTGCCGCACGACCGCCGATGCTTTCGATTTTCCAGTAATCCCGGAGTTTGCTAGTGTACTCAGAATCCCCGAACAAGCGATGAGCGTCTTATGTCATCGAACTTGATCCTCCATCGATTCCCGACCTCTCTCGATACGACCCTGCTCTGCCGGCTCGATTAGGTTCTTAGCAACGCCTCAAGCTCCAGGAGGTGCCCCATGCCCAACATTGAAAGGTACGAAAATCTGGTTATCGGTAGCGGCGGCTCGGGCAAGTTCATTGCCTGGACCATGGGCGACGCCGGCCGCCGCATCGCGATGGTTGAACGGGGATTGCTCGGCGGCGCGTGCCCCAACGTCGCCTGTCTCCCAAGTAAGAACATCGTCTATTCCGCCAAGGTCATCTCGCTCGCCAGACGCGGCGCGGAATTCGGCCTCAAGACCGAATCGTTGAGCGTCGACATGAGGACCGTCCAACGGCGCAAGCGCACGATGGTCGAAGGGCTGCATCAGATGCACGCCGATCTCACAGCGAAAAGCGGCGCGGAACTGATCATGGGCACCGCCCGCTTCGTCGCGCCACGAACCGTCGAAATCGATCTCCAGAGCGGCGGCAAGAGAACTATCTCCGGCGATCGCGTTTTCCTCGACCTCGGCTCACGCGCCGCGATGCCCGAGCTCCCGGGACTCCGGGCCGCGAACCCGATGACTCATGTCGAAATTCTCAACCTCGAGCGATTGCCCGGACATCTAGTCGTACTGGGCGGCGGCTACGTGGGCCTCGAACTCTCGCAGGCGATGCGCCGTCTTGGCGCGCAGGTGACCGTGATCGAAGCCGGTCCGCAACTTGCCAGCCACGAAGATCCCGACGTTGGAGCCGCGTTGCGCGATCTGTTCGTCGGCGAGGGAATCGAAGTGCTACTCGGCACCGAGGTTCGCCAGGTGGATGGACGCTCCGGCGATCGGATTCGAGTCCAAGTCAACAGCGGGAATGACAAACGCACGATTGAAGGCAGCGACATTCTGGTCGCGACCGGCCGCAAGGCCAATACCGAAGGAATCGGTCTCGAGCTGACCGGCGTCCAACTCGATCAGCATGGCTATATAAAGGTCAACGACCGGCTGGAGACCACCAGCGCGAATATCTGGGCGATGGGCGATTGCGCGGGCAGCCCAATGTTCACGCACGTCGCCTTTGACGACTTCCGTGTCGTTAACGAGAATTTGAACGGTGGCAATCGAACCACCAAGAATCGACTGATCCCGTTCTGCATGTTCACCGATCCGGAACTGGCGCGGGTCGGACGCAATGAGACCGAGGCGCGTCACGACGGAATCGAATATCGGCTGGTGCAGATGCCAATGTCCAACGTGCTCCGCACGCGGACGGTCTCCGAGCCGCGCGGCCTCATGAAGATGCTGATTGCGAAGGACAGTGACCAGATTCTCGGCTTTACAGCGTTGGGATTTGAAGCCAGCGAACAAATGTCGGCCGTGCAGACTGCGATGATCGGACGGATGCCTTACACGATGCTGCGCGACGCGATCTTTACTCACCCCACGATGTCGGAAGGGTTGAACGAGATCCTGGCCGCCGTTCCGCCAAAGGGTACGCGAACGTCAGGTTAAGGATTTCGAATGCTGATATGCAGCGTGGCTGACCGGTGAGAGAATCAGTGCGTCAGGCGGCTTGCACTGACGATCTGCAACCCGGCCGCTTCATTTTCCGTTCATGCCGGAATTTGCTAGCGTGAGTTAGATTTCTCGAGCGAGCCGAGGAGCGCGTTTTTTATGCCATCGAATTCGATCGCCGACCGAATCCCGACTTCATTCGACGTCACCTTCCAGCGCTACTACGCGGTCGAGGCTCCCGATCTGCGCCGCCTCTACGAGAATGCCAAGCGCGACCAGTGGAACGCGTCCACCGACGTCGATTGGACGACCAGCGTTGACCTCGAGCGCGGTATTTTCGCCGACGAGCTGGTCGATGGACACGGAACTCCAACCCTCGACCGGCTCGCGCCGCACGACTTCCAGCGCCTCAACGTCGAGTTCTCATGCTGGCGGCTCTCGCAACTGCTCCACGGCGAAGAAGGCGCGATGCTCGCATGCAGCCAGCTCGTCGACATGGTGCCCGGCAACGACGCAAAGTTCTTCCAGGCGACGCAGGTCGTCGACGAGGCTCGCCATGCCGAAGTGCTGAGCCGCTACTTGCTCGACAAATGCGGCGGCAAAATTTATCCGATCACCGGCAACATCAAAACGCTCTTCGACTATATTCTCGGCAACGGCAAATGGTTCATCAAAACCGTCGGCCTGCAACTTCTCGCCGAGACCTTCGCCGTGTCGCTGTTCCGGATGCTGATGGAAACAGCGAAGGATCCTTTGCTGCGCGGAATTTGCAAGCGCATTCTGGCCGACGAATCGCGCCACATGGGATTTTCGATCCTCAGCCTGCCCGACGAGATTCGCGGACTCAGCGCCGGCGACCTCCACGAGCTCGAGGATTTCACGCGTGAGGCGCTGGTGCTCGTGATGACGGGACAATTCCCGCGCGAAGCATACGAATCGATGGGCATGAGCGCGGCCGATATCCAGGCCGTGCAATCGGCGCGCAAACAAATCGCGCTCGGCAGCGAATACGCGCTGTTCCGCAAATTGTTCCGCCGCGAGATGCATCAGACGGTCGTCAGCAACATGCAGAAGGTCGGGCTGCTCAACGAGCGCACGTCGGCCTTCATGCAAGAGATGGGAATCAACACTTCACTGGCGGCTGCCGCCTGAAATGGCCACCGCACCGAGTCAGCATCGCGGCGAAACAATCGGGCACGATTGGCGCGCGCAATTAGGCGCCAAGCTGGTCGCCGCGGACGACGCCGTTGCGCATATCAAGTCAGGCGACCGCGTCTGTCTTTCGATCGCGCAGCAGACGCCCTTCGAGCTTTGCCCCGCACTCGCCGGCCGCCTGATGGAACTGGAAAACGTCGTCGTCAATCACGGCGCCGCTGTGATGAATTGGGATTTGCCGGGACTCGGCGAGCGCTTTCGCCTCGAGTCGATGTATCTCTCGCCATACGACCGCGCGATCTACCATCGCGGCGACGCCGACTTCACGCCGGTCCAATACTACCGCGCCGGGCATCTGCCGCCCGCGCTCGACAACTTCAACGTGTTCCTGATGACCGTGTCGCCGCCCGACGAGCACGGCTACTGCAACTTCGGCGAAGCGCAGATCATGTCGAAGCTGCTCGCGCGCAACGCGAAACTGGTGATCGCGGAGATCGACAAGAAATCAATCCGGGTCGGCGGCGACAACTCGATTCACATTTCGGAAATCGACTACTTCGTCGAGCGCACGATGGAGCTGCCGGAAATCAACCTGCCGCAGCCCGGCGAAGAGGAAGCGCGAAATATCGCGACCGTCTGCGGAATGGTCGCGAAGGAACTGATCCCCGACCGCGCGACGATCCAAATCGGCGTCGGCTCGATGTCCGGGATGCTGTGCAAGCATCTTCTCAATCATCACGAGCTCGGGATGCAGACCGAAATCATTCCGCTTCACACCGCGCCGCTGGTTGAGGCGGGCGTACTGACCGGCAAGCACAAGAAACTTTTTCCCGGCCTCGTGGTCGGCGCCGGTATCGCGCCGCTGACGCCGCGCGAGGAACTCGATTACATCGACGGCAATCCCGCGTTCGCGCTCTACGACTTCAATACCACCGACGACATCCGTTTCGTCGCGCAGGAAGAAGGGCTCATCTCGGTCAACAACGCGATGGCGGTTGATTTGACCGGACAGACCAACGGCGAGTCGATCGGACCGCTGATGTACACCGGCACCGGCGGGCAGACGGCATTCGTCGTCGCGGCGTGCCTGGCGGGCGGCAAAACTGTGATCGTCGTACCGTCGAGCTCGATGGTTCAGGGCAAGCGCATCTCGCGCATCGTGCCGATGCTCGACGCGGGCAGCGTGGTGACCTCACCGCGCGGCTTCGTGCATCACGTGGCGACCGAATACGGCATCGCAAATCTCAAGGGCAAATCGATCCGCAATCGAATCGACGAACTGGTCTCAATCGCACACCCCGACTTCCGCTCCGAACTCCGCACCGAAGCCAAACGCCTGTACAAAGTCTAAGCGCGCCCGATCACTCACTCCTTGCTGCGGCGGTCGTACGAGATCGAGTACGCTGCCGATCGCGCCAGTAGAATCGGGTCGGCTGACAGCTCAATGCCGTCGGTTAAGTTGGTGGGATCGAACACGAGTCGTCGCTCGTCGGCAATGCTGCTCGCTGAGATGCGGGCTATTTCGAGCCGCCCCAGCTCAACCTTAGGCCGGTCGGCCGGCCACAACGCGGTGACATCGTCCGTCGGATCGCCCTGCTCCGCGATTTGCAACAGAAGCCGAAACACGACAGGACCATTGCGCAGCCGGCTCTCCAACTCCTCGCGCAGAAAGTTCGCGCTGCGCTTGCTAGCTTCATCAGGCGGGACGTAGGCCTCCCCCGCTTCGGGCACCCAGTGATAGCGGCCGAATCGACTTGTTCCATCCGCCGCGGTGAACTTAAAAGCGTGCTCACCATGGTAGCTGCTCTGACCGTAGCTAGCCGGCACCGGCTTCTGCATCAGGCGCCCGATGAACGCCGCAGTGGACGGATGCTTCTCCAGAAAGCGGGGCACCGCGTCGGGCCGAGGTTGTCCGGTAGCCGGGTCGGGGAGCTTGCGCCTGCAGGAACGCCAGGAAGTCTTCGGGAGTGCGCGCGGGAAACCCCTCGATCGAGAGCCCCAGGATGTCGGCGTTCTTGCCGTCAGGTAACTGGAACTTCACCGCCATCGCCCGCGGTGCGGGTAGGCCATCGTGAACGTCCGGATTCCCGCCCGCATTCGAGAAGCGGATAACCGTCGGGACAACTTCGCCTTGTAGGTGCGGCGCACGAGTCACGCCGCGCGCCGATGGTGCGCCGCGAAATGTGCCGTAGCACACGAGTCCTTTGGCATGAACCGGGCGAAACCCGGGGTGCGGTCCCGCGAGCGCGCGCATGGTCTCGACGATTTGAGCAATCGGTGCCGCAGACTCTGACATTGTGGAACTCCTTTTCGCGCGCAGGCCTTTCGCTACTCGCGGCGGAACGCGAGCATCCCGACGAATCCCGGCGGACGCCATCCGCCGTTCGCGCACGCGTTGCACACCGTGTACTGGCGGTGACGCCCGTCCTCGACGCCCGTCAGCGAGACCGCGCTCTCGGTTGAAATTGGTTTGTTGCACGCGACGCAGGTCGCCATCAGCGCCTTGTTCAGTTTGGCCTTGTCACTCGGCATCGCGTGCCCGCCGCTCTTCTGAATTTTTCATTGGTATCAGTACACTAGCGGAGAATCACGCCGGGAACACGATTCGCGCATTCTCGCCGAGCAGCTTGCGCTGCCGCGCTTCACTCAAATTCGCGATTGAATTTCGAATCAGGTGCGGCGCTTCGAGATTGGAATCAACGTGCGGAAAATCCGATCCCCATAACACGCGATCCTCGCCCAGCAGTTCCATCACTGCGCCTATCGTCCGCTCTTCGGGCTCCGCGACCACCCAGATGTTGCGCCGAAAATAATCCGACGGTTTCAACTTTGTCGGATAGGTCCAGCCGAGCAATTCGTACTTCTGATCCATCCGATCCATGATGTAGGGTGCCCAGCCACATCCCGCCTCGACGCACAAAACCTTGAGCCGCGGGAAGCGATCGAACAATCCGTCGGCCACCATCGTCATCGCGGCCGGCACCACCTGCGCGAATCCGCCGAGCGCGAATCCGAACACGGTGCGAAACTCGCCGGGCTGGTAGAACTGCCCGATTATTCCAGGCGCGCGGTTGAAGCGCACGATCACGTGCAGGCACGCGGGAATTCCGGCTTCTTCGCATTCGCGCCAAATCGGATCGAAGTCAGGATGCGAGAATCGCCGCCCGCCGACATTTTCCGGCGCAAGAAAAATTCCCTTGAAGCCCAGCTTGATACATCGCTTGAGCTCGGCCAGCGCCGATTCCACGTCCTGCAACGCGATGTGCGCGATCGGAATCACGCGGCTGCGCACCGAGCTCGCGAAATCATTGATCCAGTTGTTGTAGGCGCGCGCGTAAGCGCCCGCGAGTTCGTGATCCGCGACGTCCCACAGAATCCCGACTGTCGGGAACAGCACGCCCGCATTCACGCCCCATTCGTCGAGCAGCTTGACCCTCGCGTCGGGAAGGTAACTCGCCGGCGGGCATCCGTCGAGGTAACCCAGCCGGCCCGGGACGAAGAGTTCCTGCCGCGGCTGATTGGCGCCGCCGAGTCCCGCCAGCATCCCCTTCAGCAGCGGCTGATTATCGACCATCAGCACCTCGAGCCCATCGCCGGGATCCTTGATGATACGAATGGCGCGATCGCGAAACTTCGGCTCGAGATATTTTTCCCAGAGGTCGGGCGGCTCCATCACATGCGAGTCGCAATCGATGACAATCGAATCAGAAGAATTCATTTCCAAAAATGTAACACGGCGACGGACGCCGAAAGAACCCGCCCGTGAACCCGCGGGAGTTTGTCGCGTCTGGCCCTGATTTGGTGTAAATCAGCGGTCAGACAACGGTCGTTCGGGGTGAATTTCGAGGGCTTGACCTCGTCTATTGCTCTAGGTGACCGTAACCGCCATCGACCGTTAGATGCCCGAATGTAGCCAAATTGGCCTGATGCTCAGCGCCGCCGGCGACGGCGAACTCGAGCCCAACGCCCTGCAGGAGGTCACCCATCATCTGACCGGGTGCGCCACCTGTGCGGTTGCTCAATCCGATTACTCGACGATAGGCGAGGAACTCAGGAAAATCGCGGTCGAGCCTTCACTGGAAGGATTTACCAAATCGGTACTCGACGTAATCGCAAAACTCGTCGCGGTCGCGATGCTCGCGATCGTGCTGCACAGTGTCATCGTCGGCCGCAATTCGCGGATAATCTCGCAGCCCATACCTCAGACCGTCGCCAGCAGACCGCCGCTCGCACCGACCCGCCTGGTTGACGTGCGCGTCGATTCCGCATTCATCGCCGACGCCAACTCCGGCGCTTTCAGCCACACCGGCGCGCGGACCCAATCCGGCAAGATGCTGGTGTTCAACCTGCCGGGCGGCAAGACCCTTCACGTGATGCCGCGTGCAATCAGTGGAAATATGATCGCGATGCAAGTGGTCCTGTTCGACGGCAATCAAACTGCGATGACCGCGGAAATGAAGCTCGAAAGCGGCGACACGTTTGCCCTGAGCGGAGAAAAATACGGCGCGGGCACCCTCGTGATTCGTATCAGCCCGACCACCGCATCTATCGACGCGCCGCGCACACAACAAGCGTCGTAACAGCGCTCGGTAGTGTCTCAGTTTGAATTCTTTGAACCATTCGCAAGAAATCCGGCACCGATAAGGCCGAGGCCGATTCCCAGTTCGGCGAAAAACATCGCCGGACCAGCAAGCACATATTCAATTCTTGTAACATACCAAGCTGCGCAATGGGCGCAGCCATATGTCCATGAAAGTGGATAAGTCAGGCCGAGGCTTGGAATCGGATGCATCGGACGCCATGCCTTGGCGTACATTCCCACCAACCAGGAACAGGTAAAGGTTGTTGCCCATAAAAATACGAGCGCGTTCTTGAGACGAAGCTTGAAAAACTGGGACTGCCTCAAGCCTCTGCCACTCGTTCTGTTCTCTGGCTCGCTTCGCATTCGTCCACGATTCCGATCAAATCCTCGAACGAGAATAGATGATCGACGATGCCCGATTCCATCTTGGGCGTGCATCTGCACAATGAGCAGCAAATTTCAAACTTAGACACTGCCAGCGCTCACTTGCCGCCCGCGACCGCTCCGATAGTCGCAATCGCAAACGCCACTGCGCCGATGATGCACATCAACATGATCATCTGCGCGATCCCGTGCGCGGTTGTCTGCTGACTCTCCGAAATCGGCTGCTCGACGTGCGCCGAATGCGCCCCCGAATGGTATCCGGTCTGCGACGTATAGTAGATGCCGGTTCCGGGGATTCCGACCGTCTTGCGAATCCCCTTGCTGCCGAAGGTCATGTGCGCGCCGCGCATCCCGACCGTCAAACTAGGCCCCGACTTCGAAACGTTGACCGACAGCCCCGGAAAAATCGACACGCGCCGATAAAATCTGAAATTCCCCATCCCCCCCCTCCTCCTACGTCCCGCCGCGACGCGCCCGAAAAAATCTTCGCATCAACTCCGCGCACTCAGACTCCATCACCCCGCCGACGACTTCGAATCGATGGTTCAATCTGCCGTCGCGGCCGATATCGTACACCGACCCCAGGGCGCCCGCCTTGTCATCGCGCGCGCCGTAAACGACTCGCGCGATTCGCGCATTCAGCATCGCGCCGACGCACATCACGCACGGCTCGAGCGTGACGTAAATCGACACCGCATTCAGCCGGTACGTTTTGAGCGTCGAGGCGGCCGCGCGAATCGCCAGGATTTCCGCATGCGCCGTCGGATCGCCGAGACCGATCGGACGGTTATGCCCCGCACCGACCACTCGCCCGTCCGCGACCGCGACCGCGCCGACCGGAACTTCGCTCTCCGCCTCGGCGCGACGCGCTTCGGCGATAGCCTCGGCCATAAACTGCAGGTGTTCGCTGGGCACCATGTAACTTGTCCAAATAGCAGATTGACATTGGCGAAGCCTCGCACCAAGATCGGCAATGGGAGCCGACGACATGAAAAAACTAGTTGCAATCGCCATTTTTCTGGCCTTCGGTGCGGCGAGCATCACGTTTGCCGGCACGCGCGTCGAGATTAAGGATAGCGAGCAAGCCGCGGCGGAAAAGGACATGCACCTCCGCTACGATCATCCGAAGACGCAGGTCGTTCCCAACGATCAACTCAAGGTCGTCGTCACGCGCGACGTGATCATGCATTCATGCTGCATGCCGCCGAATCTCGTGGTCTCGGGCAAAATCACCAACACCAGCGACAAGCCGATCGACTACGTCCGCCTGCATTTCGCCTTCGAAGACAAGAACGGCAAAATTCTCCACGGCGAGAGCCTCTACAACCACCATGCGGAGAGCCTGTCCGACGATCCGTACGTCCAGAAAATTCTGAACGAGAAGCCGCACTACGATCCGATTCAGCCGGGCCAGAGCGACACCTTCGGCTTTTCAATCTCCTGCACCGAACTGCCAGTCTTCTCAAAGGTCGAGCTCTTCTCCAACGACATCAAACAGTAGCCCCGCATAAAACAGTAGCGCCGCGTAGCACCGTCTTCATTTCGACAAAAGTGGGGATGAACTTTTTAGCCTGACCCTCGCGAACTGTCTGTGTTAAACTCATCAGGTCCTTGCCATCGGGGAAGGTCCTTCTTTCATCCGGTTCCCCTTCCCGCTCGGGAAGGGGTTGGGGGTTAGGTTCTTGGACGCTATCAGCCCGCAAAAAACAGTTTCTGACGGAACGAACCCACCGATGGTAGTGTGGCCATCTCAAACCACTACGGGTAGTAGTAATGCCTGAAATCGGCGCAATCGAACCGACCGCACTCAAGGCCCGCCTCGACCGCGGCGACCAGATTTTCATCCTCGACGTCCGCGAACCTTACGAAATTTTCGTCGCACCCTTCCCCGGCGCGACTCACATCCCGATGGGCGACATACCCTCGCGCCTCACCGAACTCGATCCCGATCGCGAGACCGTCGTCGTATGCCATCACGGCGTCCGCAGCGCGCAGGTCGCGATGTACCTGGCGCGACAGGGTTTCGAGCACGTCCTCAATCTGTCTGGCGGCATCGACGCATGGTCAGAGGATGCGGACCCGACGACGCCTCGCTACTAAGCGGCCGCACAACGCGCAATAATGCCGAATGGAATTCTCACGATGACTTACCTCGCAGCCGCAATTCAGATGAACGCCGGCCCCGACAAGCCGGCGAACCTCGAGCGTGCCGAACGCCTGATTCGCGTCGGTGCGGCACGCGGCGCAAACCTCATCGCGCTGCCCGAGGTCTTCAATTGGAGGGGCAAGCGCAACGAACAGGCGGCCGCGGCAGAAACGCTAGACGGTCAGACGCTGACGCTGATGTCGCGGCTCGCGCGCGAGCTGCAAATCCACATCGTCGCGGGATCGATCACGGAGCAGACGTCGCCGGCGAATCGCGATGCTACAACACGTCGGTGCTGCTCGGCCCCGACGGCAAGCAAATCGCGGTGTATCGCAAGATTCACCTGTTCGACATCGATCTCCCCGGCCGCGTGACGGTGCGCGAGTCCGACACTAAGCTCGCGGGCGACGACGTAGTCACCGCAAAGACGCCGCTTGGCACGATCGGACTCAGCATCTGCTACGACCTGCGCTTCCCGGAACTCTATCGACGCCTCACTTTTGCCGGCGCACAAATCATCGCGATTCCGAGCGCGTTCACCTTCCCCACCGGCGAAGCACATTGGGAGGCGCTGATTCGCGCCCGCGCAATCGAGAACCAAGCTTACGTGATCGCGCCCGCGCAGTTCGGTCCCAACGTTTATGGCTATAGCGACTACGGCAATTCGATGATCGTCGATCCATGGGGACGCGTGCTCGCGCGCGCATCGGACCAGGAGGGCGTCGTCGTCGCGCCGATTGATCTCGAGTACCAGGAACGCGTGCGACGCGAGTTGCCGGCGCTGAAGCACGCTCGACTACGGTCCGGAGGCTGAGATGATCACGCTTTATCACGCGCCGCGGTCGCGCTCCTCGCGCATCATCTGGCTCCTGGAAGAGCTGGGAGTGCCGTACAAAATCGAGCCCACGTCAATCGTGAGGGGCGACGGAAGCGGCGCACCGGCGCCCGACAGCTACGCCCGCATTCATCCACTCAAAAAGGTGCCCGCGATCGATCACGACGGCGCCGTCATCTACGAGTCCGCCGGCATCGTCCTCTATCTTACCGACGCCTTCCCGAAGGCCGGACTTGGTCCAGTGGTCGGCGATCCGAAGCGCGCAGATTACCTGCGATGGCTCTTTTTCTATCCGTCGATTCTCGAACCCGTCGCAGCGGCGCGCTTCCGCGGCTGGGACAAGGATCAACCTTCCGGTTTCGGCAAGTTCGAGGACGTCGAGGGTCTCATCGCGCTGGCGCTCGAGGCCGGGCCGTATATTCTCGGCGAAAAATTCTCAGGCGCGGACATTCTGTATTGCTCGGTCTGCCAGTTCTTCAAAGGCAACCTGTTCCCCGCGCGCAAATGCTATGACGATTACGTGGCGCGATGCACCGCGCGTCCGGCGTACATTCGCGCGATCGCAAAGGACAACGGCTGACTAAAGCGAGGATCCCATGAACAAGCTCGTTCTTCTGACCGTCACACTTGCTCTTTCGATGAATGCGCCGGCGTTCGCGCACGACATGGCCGCGATGGGTAATATGGACGGCGACTCCGCTCCGAACGCGATGGGCGGTCAGATGGGAATGGGCGCGCACATGGTGATGACCGATTCGCGTCCGCAGACTCCGGCAGATGTCGAGCGCGCGCGTGACGTGATGAACACGCTGCGCCGCGCGCTCGTGAAGTATCACGATTACCACGTCGCATTGTCGGAGAACTACCGGATCTTTCTGCCGACGGTTCCGCAAGACGTTTACCACTTCACCGACTACGCTGCCGCGCAGCAGGAGTACACGGGGCATTTCGATCCCGCGCGTCCCGGCTCGCTGCTTTACGTGAAGAATTCCAGCGGCGACTACGTCCTCGTCGGCGCGATGTACAGCGCGCCCGCCGACTACACGCCCAGTCAGCTCGACGAGCTCATCCCGCTGAGCGTCGCGCACTGGCATGCACACACTAACATCTGCCTGCCCAACGGCATCACCCTCGAAGACATACTGCGCGGCGACGTCCATGGGACGCAGGTCGATATGCCCGGCATGCTGCCGGTGTCGTCGAGTGCGTCAGCCCCGGCAATCAACCACCAACTCGGATTCCTCGCCGACGGACGCTTCGGCTTCACCGGCAAAATCGCCGACGCCTCAACCTGCGAAGCCGCTGGCGGCCATCTGCTGAAACAGGCGTTCGGCTGGATGGTCCACGTCTATCCATTCAACGGCGACGACCTGAAGGTTGCATTTGGGATGACCGTCCCAAAACCGCCGGCCACTGACAATCAGGCTTCTCGTTGACTCACTTCCGCGCTCCGTGACACCGCGCTCTATCGCGGCTAGTATTCCTTACGCTCCAACATGCGCGCTTGAGGGATTTTTCTCATGGCTGACGGACCGCTGATTGGTTTTCGCGTCCTCGATTTGACCGCCGTCATTTCGGGGCCGTTCTGCACGCAGTTGCTTGGCGACCTCGGCGCCGACGTCATCAAGATCGAACCGCCCGAGGGCGACTCGATGCGCCGAAACGTCGGCCCGCAGCGCGGCGGACTCACCGCGGCGTTCCTGAATTTCAACCGCAACAAACGCAGCATCGTGATCGATATCAAGAAGGAGCACGGCCGCGACCTCGTCCGCCGGCTCGCGGTAAAGGCCGACGCGCTTGTCGAGAACAATCGCCCCGGCGTCGCCGAACGCCTTGGTATCGGCTACACCGACATTCGCCACGCCAATCCCAAGGTCGTGTATTGCTCGATTTGCGGCTTTCCGCCGAAAGGTCGCTATGCGAATTTTCCCGCCTACGACCCCGTCATCCAGGGCTACTCCGGGATGGCTTACGTTCAGGGCCTCAAGGCCGGACAGCCGACCGCGGTCAAGATGGCGTTGGCGGATAAAGTGAGCGGAATGACCGCGGCGCTCGCGGTCGTGAGCGCGCTGCATTCCGCACGCGCCCGCGGCGTCGGCCAGTACATCAAGGTCCCGATGCTCGAGGCGATGATGGCGTTCACCGCCAACGATTCGATTTATGGCTACACGCTGCTGCCCGAAGACGAATTCAAGCACCTGGCGCCCAAGAGCACGACGCTCGATCCTTTCAAAACGAAAGACGGATGGCTGACGATCGCGCCCTTCACCGACGCGCAGTCAAAGCGGCTGGCGGAGGCGGTCGGGCATCCTGAATGGTGGCCCGAAACCTCCGATCGCACCGAACGCGCGGAGCGCGGACGCAATCTGATGCGCGGGCTGGCAAAGCTCTTCCCCGAAAAGGACACCGCCGAATGGCTGCCCGTGCTCGAGGCCGCGGACATCCCATGCGGCCCGGTCCACAACTACGAAACGCTGCTGACTGATCCGGAAATCGTCGAGAACGAGAGCTTCTCGGTTTACGAGCATCCCACCGCAGGCAGCGTCCGCGCGGTGAATCCAGGCGCGCGCTTCTCGGAAACCCCGATGAAGATGTGGCGCGTCCCGCCCAAGCTCGGCGAGCATACGGATGAGATTTTGCGGGAGGCGGGAATCGAACGCAGCCAGGTAGAAGAACTCCGAGCCGCCAAAGTGATCGTCTGAGGAATTCGAGAAGAATGGTCCACGACGAGCGGCCAGAATCGACGAAATAAATTTCGTCCTACTGTCAGAGGTAGGACGGAATTTATTCCGTCAATTTCTCTGCCTACTCGAACATCTGTGGCTCGCGCGATCTCAGCCACACCAGCCCGCGATACATATAATGTACGAACGATGCCGCGGTAACGGCGACCGTTGCGATCAGCAGCTTGTTGAAATCGTTGGGCCAGTAGTTTCCCGCTCGCGCCAGCACCGCGATCACGCATCCTAGCTGCATGAACGTGCTCAGCTTGCCCAGGTAGCTCGGCCGCACTGGCACGCGCTCGCCGGTGAAGAACGAAATCATCAGGTAACCGACGACGATCACGATATCGCGAATCATGACCACGCTCAGCAGGTAGCCCGGCAGTTCGCCGTCGATCGTCAGCACGACGAACGCCGACACCAGCATCAGCTTGTCCGCGAACGGATCGAGGAAGGCACCCAATTCGGTGCGCGAGTTGAACCATCGCGCGACCGCGCCGTCGAGTCCGTCGGTCACCGCCGCCGCTGCGAATACGTACAGCGCTTCCGTGTATCGCTGCCGCGTCAGAAATATCAGAAAAACTGGAATCGACCCGATCCGGCACAGGGTCAGGAAGTTCGGCAAATTCAGCAGATGGCCGTACGATACGGCTGGTTGCGGAGCCTGACGGGGCCGAATGCTGCTATGTGATGGCGCTGCCATGGTGAATCAATTTCAACGCGATCTCAGATTGCGGCGTCAGCAGCCTTGCGCAGGCGCCCCGCTACAGGAGCGCTCACGCGGGCCCGCACCGAAACCAGGCCGTCGCGATACTCCTCGCTTAGCACTTCTCCGTCCCGTCGCGCCATTGCCACCAAATCGCCGCGCTTGGCCGGAAATGTGACCGATACTTCCTCGCGCGAGCCGCCGAGATGGCGTTCGATTGCGCCGAGCAAATCGCCGAGGCCCTCACCTTTCAGCGCCGAAATCGAGACCGCGTCATGCGCTCCGTTTCGATTGGCGCCGCGCTCGGCCAGGTCGGCCTTGTTCATCACGACGATCCGCGGCGCCGCGCCCGCGCCGATTTCCTGCAGCACTTCATCGACAATCGTCATGCGTTCGGCCGCCAGCGGCGAGCTCGCATCAACGACATGCAACAACATCGTCGCAGTGCGCACTTCTTCGAGGGTCGCCTTGAATGCGTCGATCAGCATGTGGGGCAAGCGATGGATAAATCCTACTGTATCGACCAGCATCACGTTCATTCCGCTCGGCAGCTTGAGGCGCCGAATCGTAGGATCGAGCGTCGAGAACGGACGATTAGCAACTTCGACGCCGGCGTCGGTCAACGAGTTCATCAGCGTCGATTTACCCGAGTTGGTGTAGCCGACCAGCGCGACGGTCGGAAAAGGAACTTCGAGCCGCCGCCGTCGTTGAATCGTGCGCGTGCGCTCGACTTGTCCCAGCCGTACTTTGAGCCGGGTGAGGCGCTCGCGCAGCCGCCGCCGGTCAACTTCGAGCTGGGTTTCGCCGGGACCGCGCGTGCCGACGCCGCCACCACCGGCGCCGCCGCCGCGAACGCGCGAAAGATGCGACCATTGGCGGGTCAGCCGCGGCTGCAAATAGCTGAGCTGCGCGATCTCGACCTGCAGCTTGCCTTCGAGGGTATGCGCGCGCTGCGCGAATATGTCGAGAATCAGCTGGCTGCGATCGATCACGCGAATCTTGAGTTCATTCTCGAGATTGCGCGCCTGCGCGGGACTGAGCGCGTCGTCGAAAATCGCCAGCGAGGCGCCCTTCGATTGCGCCAGCTCGCGCACCTCGCCGGCCTTGCCCTTGCCGATGAAGGTGCGCGGATCAGGTGCCTTCAGCCGTTGCCGAACAACCCCGGCAACTTCGGCGCCGGCGCTCTCCGTCAATGCTTTCAGTTCGTCGAGCGATTCTTCGCTGCCGATTCCCGCCTCGGAACCAAGTTCGATCCCAACCAGGACAGCGCTCTCGTGATTCTCGTGAACAACGTCGTAAGACTTAGCCAGGTGATTACCTCGATAGCAGAGAAATCTAACTTCCAGCCTATCAGATACCGCTTTTTCTTAACATTGGGTGCAGGGGTCACCCCTGCCCGAGGAAGTGTGAAACCCGCGGTGGGTTTCACACTAGATGAAGTGAATGTTCCCTATTTCAATGCCACCGCGCCGGGCGCGAGGATTTGCTCCAGCTCGGCAACGAATCTCTCCGTCGGGGTTACGCGATAGCTGTCGCCTAGCAGCATCACTGCTTCGCGGCCGTCGTCGAGGCCGAGATGCAGATACGTCATCGACTTGCCGCGGTATCGCGCGAGCATCGACTTCAGCGCGTCGAGGCCGCCGTTCGCGAGCCGGCTCATCGGCGCCGTGATCCGCACCTCGCGGATCGATTCAAGCAGTGCAGAATCGAGCGGAGTCAGACTTTCTAAAATAATCTGCGCGCGCTCGTCGTCAACGTCCAGCTTGCCGCGCGCGACCACCGGCTCGTCGCCCATGATGATCGCTTCGAACTTCTGATAGGTCTCCGACCACGCGATCGCTTCGACCGCACCGTCGCGATCTTCGAGCGAGAAGGTCGCGTAGCGCTTGCCCGATTTGTTGTTCTTCAGTTTCACCGCGTGGATCACGCCGGCTATCTGCACCGGGCTACCGTCGGGCGCCGAGGACAAATCAGCGGTCGTGACTTTGCTGATTCGCGCGAGCTCGCGTTCGTACTTGTCCAGCGGATGGGCCGTAATGTAGAAGCCAAGCGCTTCCTTCTCGTATTTGAGTTTCTCGCGCGCGTCCCATTCGGGAATCGGCTCGCGCGCCGCCGACTTGGGCACTTTCACTGCGCCGCCGAACAGGCCAATCTGATTTTTCTCGGCATCGCTCTGCGCCTTCTGCGCGAGCTTGATCGCTTGCTCGGCCTCCGCCATCAGTGCGGACCTCACCGCGCTCACCGGAATCGAACGCACCACACTTGATCAGCGCGTCGAGCACGCGGCGGCTGATCAGTTGCGCGCCGACGCGCATGCAAAAATCCGCCATGCTCTCGAACGGGCCGTTGGCCTCGCGCTCCGCGACGATTGCTTCGCCAGGCTTGCTGCCGACGCCGCGAATCGCCGCCAGGCCGAAGCGAATCGCGCCATCGGTGACCGCAAATTTCACCCGGCTCTGATTCACGTCGGGCGGCAGGATCGCGATCTTCATATCGCGCAGCGCCGCGATATTTTTGTAGGTCTTGTCGACGTCGTCCATGTCGAGCGACATCAGCGCCGCCATGAACTCGTGCGGGTAGTGCGCTTTCAGGTAGCCGGTGGTGTAAGTGGTCAGCGCATACGCGGCGGCGTGCGATCGATTGAATCCGTACGACGCGAAGGTTTCTATCTTTTCGAAGATCGAAGTGGCGAGAGCGGCGGTGACGCCATTCTTCTTCGCGCCGTCGATAAATCGGACGCGCTCTTTTTCCATGACGGCTTTGTTCTTCTTGCCCATCGCAGCGCGCAGGATATCGGCTTGCTCGAGCGAGTATCCCGCCAGCGCCTGCGCCGCGCGCATGACCTGTTCCTGGTACACGATCACGCCGTAAGTATCGCGCAGCACCGGCTCCAGCAGCGGATGATCGTACTCGACCGGCTCCTTGCCGTGCTTGCGATCGACGTAATGCTGCACCATCGTCTTGCCGTCCTGGATCGCGTCGAGCGGTCCCGGACGAAACAGCGATCCGGCCGCAATCACGTCGTCGAAGCAGGTCGGCTTGAGCTCCGTGATAAAGCGGCGCATCCCCGAGCTTTCGAGCTGGAACACGCCGACCGTGTCGCCGCGCGAGAGCATCTTGTAGGTATCGGCATCGTCCAGCCGCAGCCGGTTCAGGTCAGGCGCGTCCTTGCCACCGGCCTTGATCAGCGTGAGCGTGTCGGTGATCAGCGTCAGGTTTTTGAGCGCGAGGAAATCGAACTTGATAAGCCCGATGTCCTCGACGCCCTTCATCGAATACTGCGTGATCGACAGCGCCGCCTCGTCGCGTTCCTTGTCAACGTAGAGCGGCACCAAGTCGGTGAGCGGCTGATCCGAAATGACAACGCCCGCCGCATGACGTGACGCATGGCGCAGCAGGCCCTCGAGCTTGAACGCGTAGTTGAAAAGATCGGGATGCAGTTTGCGCTCGGCCTTGAGCCGCGGCTCCATCTCGAGCGCGTCCAGCAGCGGGAAATCGCGGCCCTGCTTGGGCGCCGGATACAGCTTGACGATTTTATCGGTCTCGGCGAACGACAGCCCGAGCACGCGCCCGACATCGCGAATCGCCTGCTTGCCCTTGATCGTTCCGAACGTAATTATCTGCGCGACGCGATCGTCGCCGTACTTCTTGCGCACGTATTCGAGCACCTCGTCGCGCCGCTCGAAGCAAAAGTCCACGTCGATATCCGGCATCGACTTGCGACCGGGGTTCAGCCATCGTTCGAACAGCAGCCGATGCTCGACGGGATCGACCTCGGTGATTCCCAGCGCGTACGAAACCAGGCTGCCAACGACCGAGCCGCGGCCCGGACCGACCGGAATCCCCAGCCCGCGCGCGTAGCCGATAAAGTCGGCGACAATCAGCATGTAGCCGGAGAAGCCCATGTCGCGAATGACGGGAATCTCGCGATCGATGCGTTCTTGATATTGGCTCTCGTCAACGTCGGCGCGTCGCGCCGCTGAATCTCCGCCAGGCGCGCAGTCAAACCTTCGCGCGCGCGCGTCTCCATCTCGGCGTCGAGGTCAACGCCCGGGCCGGATTTGAAAACCGGGAAATGGAACTTGCCGAACTCGAATTCGAAATCAATTCGCCGCGCGATCTCGACGCTGTTGCGCACTTCTTCAGAGTCCGCGCCGAACGCCGCCGCCATTTCGTCGGGAGTCTTGACGTAAAGCTCGTCGGTATCGAAACGCCATCGCGTTTCATCGGCCATGGTCTTGCCGGTCTGGATGCAGAGCAGGACTTCGTGCGCCTTGGCGTCGTCGCGATGGAGATAATGGCAGTCATTGGTCGCGACCAGCGGCAGTCCGACCTGCTGGCCGATTTCGCGCAGCGCCTCGTTGTACGGCGAATGGAGTTTGTTGTCCTGGAGTTCGAGATAGTAGCGCCCCGGAAACATTTTCGCGTACGACTCCGCCGTCTCGCGCGCCTTGTCCATCCGATCCGCCCGGAGCCATCGCGCGATCTCGCCCGAAAGACATCCCGAGAGCACGATCAATCCGTCGGACAGCTCGGCGAGGATTTCCTTGTCGATGCGCGGTTTGTAGTAGAGGCCATCCTGGTACGCGGTCGTGAGTAGCTTGCAGAGATTTTTGTAGCCGACTCGATTCTGCGCGAGCACGATCAGGTGAAAATTTCCGCCGCCGTCGAAGTCGTCGCTGCGCGGAACCTGCGTGCGATCAGTGCGCTTGCCCGGCGCGAGATAGACCTCGCATCCGATGATCGGCTTGACGCCGGCCGCCTTGGCCTTCTGATAGAACTCGACCGCGCCGAACATGTTGCCATGGTCGGTCATCGCGATCGCTTCCATCCCCGACGCCTTGGCGTGTTCGATGAGCGGCCCGATTTTGTTGGCGCCGTCGAGGAGGCTGTACTGCGTGTGGACGTGAAGATGGACGAAACTCATAGCGGCCCCTCCCCCTGCACCGGACTCGCGACATCAGCCGCGCGTCCGTTCCCCTCACATCGATATATTGCTCGCGCGCGTCGATCGATTCGCGACGCGCGCGAGCAGACACTGAAACTACTTCTTTTTCTCGGCTGCCTCGGGCTTCTTGGCCGCCTCCGGCTTCTTAGCAGCCTTGTCGCCGCCTTCCTTGGCTGCACCTTCCGCGGGAGCTGCCGCAGCGCCTTCTGCCGGTGCAGCGCCTTCGACCGTAGCGCCTTCGACCGGTTCCGCAGCCGCGACGACCGCGACTTCCGCGACAGTCGGCGGCAGAACCGTGACCACTGGATAATCGGTATCGAAAATCGGCTTCGCCTTGTCAGGGAACTTCACCGCCGAGACGTGGATGACGTCGTGGATGTCGATGTCAGTGACGTCCACCTCGATCGAGTCGGGAATCTCCAGCGGCAGACATTCCACGGTGGCGGTGCGCTCGAGCGGCGCCAGGATTCCACCGTTGGCGACGCCCTTCGCTTTGCCGATGAACTTCAGCGGGACTTCGACCCGAATCGCGCGATTGAGATCCACCTCGTACAAATCCGCGTGCAGGATTTCGCCCGACACCGGCGTGCGCTGGATATCCTTGAGGATCACGTGCTTGCCGTCGAGCTCCGCGGTGTTCGACTTGAGCTTGATGATGCGCGTGTGCGCCGCGGCTGAAATCCTGGCCTTCAACTCGATGCGATCGATCGCCAGCGCCATCGGCGACGTCGTCGGTCCGTACAAAATTGCGGGCACGCGCCCACTGCGCCGCAGCGCATTATTCTGACCCTTGGGTCGGGTCGCACGTTTTTCGCAGGCTAGTTCACCGGTCTCCATTGTTTCCTCGCTTGAAAGTTCGCGCGCTCAGGCAAAGAGCGAGCTCACCGACTCCTCATTATGAATTCGCTTCATCGCTTCCGCCAGCAGGCTCGCGACCGACAACGATTTTAGTTTCGTCAGCTCCGCCTGCGCCTTGGCGCGCAGCGGAATAGTGTTAGTCGTGACAATTTCCGTGATGTTCGATTTGTTGAGGCGATCGCACGCCGGGTCCGACAGTATCGGATGCGTCGCGACTGCGATCACTTCCGACGCGCCGGCATTCGAGACGACCTTCGCCGCCTCCGTGATCGTTCCGGCAGTATCGATCATGTCGTCAACCAGCAGCGCGATCGAGTCCCTAACTTCGCCGACCAGTTGCATCTCGGCGACTTCGCTCGCGCGCCGGCGCCGCTTGTCGATAATCGCGAGATTCGCGTTGAGCCGCCGAGCGTAGGCGCGCGCGCGTTCGACACCGCCGGCGTCCGGCGATACGACAGAAACTTTCTTCCCGTCGATTCGCTTGCGCAGGTAGGTGATCAGCACCGGCATCGCGTAGAGGTTGTCCACCGGAATATTGAAAAAGCCCTGAATCTGGCCGGCGTGGAGATCCACCGTCAGCACACGATTGACGCCCGCAGTCGTGATCAGGTCGGCGACGACCTTGGCGCTGATCGGCACGCGCGGCGCGACTTTGCGATCCTGGCGCGAGTAGCCGAAGTACGGAATCACAGCCGTGATACGTCCGGCCGACGCGCGACGCAGAGCGTCCGTCAGAAGAATCAGCTCCATCAGATTTTCATTCGGCGGCGTGCAGATGGACTGAATGATGAAGCAATCGCCGCCGCGCACGTTCTCGCGGACTTCGATCATCACTTCGCCGTCAGGAAAGCGGCCGACCTCGGCTTCACCCATCTTCACGCCAAGATGCTCCGTGACCTCGCGCGCAAGCGCGTGGTTCGAGTTCCCGGTGAAGACTTCGAGCTGGTCTTTGACCCTGTCCGACATTTCAGTTGCCTCGCGTCGTGATCGTCATGCGATTTTTCAACCGTTCGCAAATCACCGTTAAGCCTGGCTGGGCGGGAAGGATTCGAACCTTCGAATGCCAGGTCCAAAGCCTGGTGCCTTACCAGCTTGGCGACCGCCCAGCGCCGTTGAATTCAAATGCGGCCCGCGGCCGTGCTCTCCAAATCAACCTCGTCAAAATAGCAGCCGGCGAAACACCACTCGGGCGCTCAGCCGGCGAAACATCCAATCCAATCTTTACGGACCGAGCCGTCGCGATAACGCGATCGTGCCGAACCTGCCCGGACTTTTGACTTTAGCAGCCTGCGTGCAGGAAATGCGATGTTATTGATGCGGTTTTTCGCTGTCAATCCGCCATTAACGCAAGCATGCACAGATACGGCGAAATTGTGGATATCAGGCTACTTCGTCGTCGGATTCGTCGTCGAGGGTTGACGCCGCAATCACTGTTGCGAAGGGCGCGCGCTTGCGAATCCTGGTCGCTACCGCTTCGGCCTCTTCGATCGAGTCGAACACGCCAAAGACCGCGCCGCCGCTGCCCGACATCTGTGCGGCGCGCGAGCCTGAATCTTCAAGTAACGCTTTAAGGCGTCGAATCTCCGGAAATTGCGCAATCGCGACCGGCGCGAGGTCGTTTACCAGGAGTTCGGGCGAGATTTCGCCGCGCGTGATTGCCTCGATGTGATCGTCGGGTGCTGCGCCGCTCCATTCCGCGGGCGCGAGCGCCCCAAAAATCGCGGCGGTCGAAACTTCAAACGGCGGCACTGCGATCACGATTGGCAAACTCGGGACGCCTTCGAGGGCGACGATGCGCTCGCCTATCCCAGTGACTCGTGACGGCCGGGGATCCAGAAAAAACGGAACGTCTGCGCCGAGCGACAGTGCGATTCGACGCAGCTTGCTCATCGCCTCTTCGTCAGTGAGCTGCGCGGCCGCGGCCATCATGCACAAGACCGTGGCGGCGTCGCTCGAACCGCCGCCGAGACCGGCGCCGATCGGGATATGTTTCTTGAGATCGATCGACACGCCGGCGAACAGATCGAATTCGCTCATGAATGCGCGTGCGGCGCTCGCAGCCAGGTTGTTCTTGCTCCGTGCGAGTTCCGGGAGGTTGCAGCTAACACTGACCGAGGGTTCGTTGGCGGCGCGGATTTCGAGTCGGATTTCGTCAGCGAGAGTAAGGGGTAGGAAGACCGAGTCGAGCTCGTGATAGCCGTCGTCGCGGCGGCCGGTGATGCGCAGGAACAAATTGATCTTCGCCCATGCGCGTCCGGATAGCTCCGTTACCATCGCGCAAATTCTATTCTATCGAGGCGCTCGTGGCGCGCCCGGCAAGGCGTGCGGCAGATGAGCGTCATCATCGGGGCGGCGAAACGCGCGGCGCGAATCCTGCTGAATCACGCTGATGAAGCCGAGCAGCGTGAACAACACGCCGATCAACACCATGACGCGGCCGGCCAGGAATGCGGCGTGATAAAAGTCCATCCTCGCGGTTGCGTACGACGCCTGGCGCTGCTCGGCGGTGAGCGGCTCGAGCACGGCGCCTCCCGTCCCCGCATCGAGCTCGTCGAAGCTTCGATAGTCAGTCGCGGCGGCGGACGGCTGCTGATGCGCGACGATCATGCGGCTGTAAATCTGAGTCCGCTCGACGCCGATGATCCAATTCGCGGCGCCCAGCATCATGAGGCCGAGACCGACCACGATCTTCCAGTCGGTATATATGTCAGGAAGCTTCATTCTTTCCTGGGGTCGAGACTAAGGCGCGAAAGCAAGGAACACAATGCCGGGATGAGAGATCTATTCACCGTCTGAGTCACCAGAAACAAATTGATTCATACTTCGTCCAACAGATAAGGTACCTAGCGGGGGAATCAAAATGTTATCGAACTCACGCTGGGCCGGACTCGCGGTGTTCCTGCTTGCGATATTATCAATCCTGGGGGCGCCGGTTGACGGGCACTCGCAGACCTTACCCAAGGTCAGCGTCCACCGAGTCGATCTCATCGAAATGCTGCGAACCGGTCGATGGGACACACTGGACGCCCAACTTTCTGCGTACGAAACCAAAGCTGAAAAAGATCCGCGCTTCGAGATGAACGCCATCGTCGCCTTCGGGGCATTTGACGGCGGCAACATATTGATAGCGTCAAAACTGAATGACTGGGTGACCGCCGCTCCTAATTCATATGCGGCTCTGGTCGCAAGAGCGACTTGCGAGATTGCCGTCGCCCAGCGCCTCAGAGGCACCGGCCCGGGAGAGGACGTCCCAAAGGAGACGCAAGCTGCGGTGGATAAAGATCTTCAAGCCGCGGTCCGCGACGCTAATGAAGCTATCAAGATCCACCCGAATCTCGCGCCCGCCTATGCGTTGCGGATCAAAGCCGCAAGGATCGACGGGACTAGCGACCAGATGGCTCGTGCCAAGGGCGACGCGATGTCGATCGTGCCCGCCAGCTTCGCGGTGCGCGAACAGATCATGTACGCACTGAGACCGCGCTGGGGCGGCACGCGCCAGGAAATGCAGCAACTTGCAGACTCGTCCCAGTACTATGCGGAGCAGAATCCAGCAATGCAGTTTCTCAAAGGATGGGTCGCGCTGGATGAAGGCGACGACCTGGCGGACAGCGGTAAGTGGCAGGAGGCGATCGAAAAATACACGCAGGCACTCCAGCTGGGAGGTGAATATTGGACTTCATACCGCCGCAGAGCCAGAGCCTGGTACGCGATCCAGCAATGGCAGAAAGCGGTTGAAGATGGGCAGCGCTCGGATCATCTGTACCCGGAGTATTCGGAAACTCTCAAGCTGCTCGCGCTCGCAACTGCCCGCCTTGAAGAGCCGGAGCCATCGATTTTGTACAGTGCTGAATACCTGAGATACGAAATGCCGGACCCTGAAATATTCGCCCTTCTCAAGCCGAATCAGCAGATGTTGAAGGCACAGGGCAAGCAAAATTGGTGACCCCGTGAAACGACGCATCCTGATCGCGTTGCTGGCGCTGACCTGTGCAATTTATCAGGGCTCGGCTAGTGCGGAGAAAGCCGCGACGCCTCAACAAGAGATCCTGTCGAACCTGGAAAAATCTCTGCCGTCAGAACCGAAGGAAAGGTTTTTCAAGTTGTCAGAGGTGGCGGCCGCGGCGTTTGATGCCGGCGACTACGACCAGGCGGAAACCTACGCAAACGAGTTGCTGTCCGAAGCGAGCAACTACCGTACGAATTGGAACTACGGCAACGCCGTCTGTAGCGGCAACCTGATTCTTGGTCGAGTCGCCCTCACGCGAGACAACAACGTATCGCAGGCAGAGAGCTATTTGCTCGCGGCCGGCAAGACTCCCGGCTCGCCGCAGCTGGACAGTTTTGGACCGAGCATGACTCTCGCCAAAGAGATGCTACTCGCTGGCGAGCGAGATGCAGTCGTGGATTTTCTGGACGAGTGCGGCAACTTCTGGAAGTCGGGCGCGGACACGTTGAGCGACTGGAAAAAAACGATCCGGAACGGTGAGACGCCGAATTTCGGATCAAATCTGAACTATCATTGAGCGCAATTGCGCGCCGCGAACGTGCGATGATATTTGCTCTGCGACAAAGGTTCTCACCACGACAATGATTCTCTAAGAAGCGTGAAAGCACTTGGTTGAGAGGGCGGACCCGGGATTCTTCGCGTCGCTCTGAATGACATAAGAATGGCTGGCCAGTTCGTGATGTGATCGCAGCATTCCCATCTCGCGCACGCGCGAAGAACCTAACCCCTAACCCCTTCCCGAGCGGGAAGGGGAACCAGATTTATTTGAGTGAGAGCAAAAGGGCGTCCTCGCCATTTTGCGATTGGAGTACTGGGTGCAGGGGTCACCCCTGCCGCGGAAGTTTGAAACCCGCGGAGGGTTTCATGTTGGATTAAGTGATTTGCCCTTCCCTCCTGCTGCGTTGACAAGACACGGCGAGGGCCGGAGAATCAATCCCCTAATGGCACGAATTACTGTTGAAGATTGCCTGGAGAATATTCCTAACCGCTTCGAGCTGGTGCTTGGGGCGGCGCGGCGCGCGAAACAACTGCTCAAGGGTGCGCGGCCGCTGGTGGAATCGGATAATAAAGAAGTAGTCACGGCGCTGCGTGAAATCGCCGCCGGCAAGGTCACGATCGAAGAACCCGAGGCCTGACCGGGCACCATCGAATCAGACAAGAAGAATCGACAATCGCCTCTAACCGTTGACGGCCGGTGTCTCGCCCGTCCGTAACTCGTTCCGTCATGTGGTGAAGCTGGAGGCCTCCTGTGGCGCGCAAGCCCGGCAAACCGAAAGATCGCAAGCGCATCGCGAAACCGAAGCGCCCTGCAAAGGCCGTTGGCAAGGTCGGTCGTGTAGTCGCTGAGCCGGTGATTGCGGACGAGTCTGAGGAGGAGCTCGACGCGGGTGCCTCGCACGACAAGGACGACGAGACGCCGATTGAAGTCTCCGAGTTTCGGCCGGTCGAGAGTATCGACGCTGACGCGACGGCGGGATCCGGCGAGCCGCATGATGCCCACGATACCGACGACGACAAAGACGCTGACGCCGACAAAAAAAGCGGCGCGCTGGTCGCTACCGATCCGCTCGGCCGCTACCTCACCGAGATTCGGCGCTTTCCCCTGTTGTCGCGCGAAGAAGAGGCGGTGATCGCGCGGCGCTACGTCAAGGACAAGGATCCCGCGGACGCTTACCGGCTGGTCACCGCAAATCTGCGGCTGGTGGTGAAGCTCGCGTACGAATTCGCGCGCGCGACCAAAAACGTGCTCGACCTTATCCAGGAGGGCAACGTCGGCCTGATGGAAGCGGTGAAGAATTTCGACCCCGAGCATGGAATCCGCTTTCCGTCGTACGCGGTGTGGTGGGTGCGCGCGTATATCTACCGATACCTCATTAACAACTGGCGGCTGGTGAAGATTGGCACCACGCAGGCGCAGCGCAAACTGTTTTTCAACTTGCGCAAGGAGACCGAGCGGCTCGAGCGCGAAGGCTTCAAGCCGCAGCCGTTGCTGCTGGCGCATCGGATGGGCGTGCGGGAGAGCGACGTGCGCGAGATGCAGGAGCGGATGGGGCAGAGCGAGGTTTCGCTCGACCAGCCTACTGGCGCTGGCGACGACAACGATACGCGGCTGCTCGATGTCATCCCCGACGCCGGGCACAATCCGGAGACCGAGACGGCGGATCGCGAATGGCGCGACTTTGCGCATGACAAGGTCAGGGAGTTTGCCGATACGCTCGAGGGCAAGGAGCGCGAGATATTCGACGCGCGGCTGCTGGCCGAGGATCCCGAGACGCTGCAGGTGATCGGCGCGCGTTTCGGAATCAGCCGCGAGCGCGTGCGTCAGATAGAAACGCGGCTGAAACGGCGGCTCAAGGAGTTCATCGAGGCGTCGGCCCCGGACGTCGAGGGCAGCGGGCCGTCGTAGCAGCTTGTCAACGTAGTAGCCTATCATCCGGAAGGAGCGAGCAACGCGAGCGGTAGGAAGGATCTCGGACAGCTTCGCCTCAGCGAAGCCGGTTCCGGTCTCTGAGATCGCGCGCTTCGCGCGCTCCACCCACCCCATTGCCGCAAACACATCAGTGCTGCGATAATGCGAGCCGAGGCGGTGAGCGCAAGGAGCTGCAGATCGATGCGAGAACGCAGTTGCGCGCTGGTGGTGGTGGGTAACGAAATCCTATCCGGCAAGGTTCAAGATTCGAACGCGTACTTCGCGGCTCGCGAGCTGCGCAAGATTGGCGTGGCGCTCGCGCGGATCGCAACTATCCCCGACGAGCTCGATCTGATCGCGGGCGAAGTCGCATACTGCTCGCGCAATTTCGATTTCGTGATCACGTCGGGCGGCGTCGGCCCGACCCATGACGATCTCACGATGGAAGGCGTCGCGCGCGCGTTCAAGCGGCGGCTGGTGATGAATCCGGTGCTCGAAGCGCTCATCCGCGAACATTTTCGCGAGCGCTCGCTCGACGCGGGTCTCCGGATGGCGCAGGTGCCCGACGGTGCGGTGCTCAACGACGCCGGTGACATCCGATTTCCGACGGTGCAAATCGAAAACGTGTACGTGCTGCCGGGAATTCCGCAACTGTTCGAGGCCAAGCTGCGCGCGCTCAGCAGCCGCTTCGCGACCGACCCGTTTTTTATGCGCGCGATTTACCTGAGCGCGAACGAAGGGGTGATTGCCGAGCATCTGAACGAATGCATGCGCAATTTTCCGGAGTTGATGCTGGGTTCGTATCCGCGGATCGGGGATCCCGAGTACCGCGTGAAGTTGACGCTCGAGTCGAAGAACGCCGAGTACCTCGAGCGCGCGTTTCGTCATCTGATGGGGCTGCTGCCGGCCGAAGCGGTGGTCAAAACTGAATGAACAACTAACAGTCTGAAGCGGTGGTGGAGGAAGTCATGAGGAAGGGAAATTTCAGATTCGCAGTGATCGCAATCGGGCTCGCGGTGATGATCGCGATGCCGGCAGGTCCGCTCGTGGAATATGCCGCGGCGCAATCGTCGCAAACCGTGGGGCCTCCGGCGACGACGCAGGTGCCGCAGCCGGCTGACAATAATGTCAACTGGCCGGGGGCGGGATACGGCGCGGGTGCCCTGCTCTGCAACGTGCTCTACATCCCGGCCAAGCTGGTGTACGCGATCCTCGGTGGAGTCGTGGGAGGCGGAACTTACCTGATAACGGCAGGCAATCAGCAGGCGGCGAATACGGTGTGGCGCAGCTCGCTCGGCGGCGACTACGTCGTGACGCCGCAAATGCTCGCCGGTCAGCAGCCGATCAATTTCAGCGGACCGACTGACACTCCACCGACCGTTCAAGAGCCGGTCACGAGCACGTCGGCGAGCACGACCACGACTGCGAGTTCCGGTGGGATCGCGCCGATAACGCCGCTGCCAGCGTCAGGCTCAGGTTCGTCAACGAGCGCGTCGTCGGCAGGCGGACAGCCGCTCGATCACGGAGCCGGTCCCGCGAGCGGGTCAGGATCGAGCGCGAATATCGAGTAGCAGATCACGCATGAAGAAGATCCGATTTCTGTGGAAATCGAGCTGAACGACGTGCCGCGACGCAAGAAGTTTCTTGCGTAAGGATCTGGGGCTCGATCTCGACGAGCGCGACTACGCGAAAGCTCCGCTGACGCCAGCGGAGCTGAAAGACCTATTCGCAGGCCGGGACCCGCGCGATTTTCTAAACGCGCGCAGCCCGGCCTTCAAGGCGATGGGCCTCACCGGCAAATCGCTAACGCCGCCGCAAGCGTTAGCGCTGATGGCAAAGGAACCGAATCTGATCAAGCGGCCGATCGTCGTCGCGGGCAAGGAAATGATTGCGGGCTTCGATCGCGACCGCCTGCGCGAGGCATTGACGTAGCGAGTCGAGTCTCGAGGTAGTGAGCGTGCCCGGTTCCCAAACAGTGCGCGGGCGACTGTGGTGGCTCCCGATCTTCATCTGGGGCTTCGGCGTCGTTGTGTCGATCGCGCCAGCGTTGCTCGCGGAACCCAACACAAGCGGCGTCACAATCCTGAGTAGCGATGCGAAAATCGAAAACGGAACCTGCTTCAGCTTTCGGACGACTGCTCGCATGGAGGCTCCGCCCAGAAAAGTCTTCGACGCTTTAACTCATCCCGAAAATTCGAGGAGAGTGCTGCGAATCATCGAATCCCCTGACCATCGCTCCAAGATTTTGGAGTTCGATCTCGTCTTCAGCCATATGCAACCGCCTCCCGACAAATATGTTGTGTATCAGGTTCAATTTTTGTTCGACCCTCAGAAGCTCACGGTTTCAGGTCACATGGTCAACGACCGACCGTTGCCTTGGAACGAGAACTTTGCGCTTGCCGCTCTCAGAAATGGAGCCGCGACGGTGGTCGGTTATGCAAGCTGGCAATGCATTCCTGAGCGGCCGGGCGACAAGCCAAGGACCGCAGACGGTTTGGCGCGCGACTGGAGCGCCGCGTTGAAGTGGAGACTGGAAAACATCGAGCGCTCGATTCGATATGCAGGAGGACCGCCCGCGAGCCCGGAACTTCGAGACGGTCAGCGAGTTTATCCGACCGCGGTCGCGACCCCGCAATCGCCGCCATAAGGGATTGCCACTCGTCAGACGCGCGCAGTCTTGATCTCAAATCGCACGCCTTCCCGGCGCTGAAGAAAACTGACGATCTCAAAGAGGTTGGTGGCGCGCGGATTGCCGGCCGGTCCGAACATTCTCATGAGACTCTTGGACGGGGTTTGCGTCGCCTTGGCCAGATCGATAAAGCCAAGCGTCGCGTTGATGTAATCGCGCAGGATGGTTTTCGCGGTGTCCACGTCGCCGCCAAGCAAGGATTCAACGCCTTCGCGGAGAAGCTCCCGGCGGAACTTGGGATCACGCTCGACACGAGCGCGAACGGTTTCTTTGAAATGACGCGTTAGTGGCACTGAGACGATAGTAACATTTAAGTTACCATCATCAAGGGTCGGCGACGGGAATCCAGCCGCGCGCGCCGCTAATTTTCGCGTGCAATAGAATGTGCGCGATGCTATTTCCTCAGTCAGGCGAGGTGCTTCTTTATGGCTTTTTCTGAGGATCTTTTTTCGCTCCGGCGCACAAACTTGCTGCGATGCTGCGGAAGCGCGACGTTTCTTCGGTTGAAATGGTTGACGCTTTTATCGAACGTATCGAGACCGTCAATCACGGGCTCAATGCCGTTGTCACTCTCGTCGAAGATCGGGCGGCGCGCGAGGCTGAGGAGTCTGATAAGCGGCTCGCCGGCAAAGGAGAGATTCGGCCGCTCGAAGGACTGCCGATCACCATCAAGGATTCGATAATCACCGAGGGGGTGCGCTCGACCTGGGGCATGAAGATGTTCGAGCATCATGTCGCCAGGCAAGATGCGCCGACGGTCGCGCGGCTGCGCGCCGCGGGTGCGATCGTTATCGGGAAAACCAATACGCCCGAGATGACGATGGATTACGACTGCGATAATCCCGTTTTCGGGCAGACCAATAATCCGTGGAATCATGAGCGCGTACCCGGTGGCTCCAGTGGCGGCGAGGCGGCGGCGCTCGCGGCGGGGATGTCGCCGCTGGGGATGGGTTCCGATTATCGCGGATCGATCCGCGTGCCGGCCCATTTCTGCGGTATCGTCGGGCTCAAGCCGACCTGGGGCACGATTCCCGGCAGCGGGCATATGGCGCCAAGCATTGCGGCGCCGCCGCCGATCGCGCATATGGCGACGATCGGCCCGATGGCGCGCTACGTGGACGATCTCACGCTCGCCTACAACGTTGTCAAAGGACAGCATCCGAGCAGTCCATACACCGTGCCAACGCCGGATGCGCATCCTGAAAAAGTCGATCTGAAAAAGATTCGATGCGCGATCTTCACTGACGCATGCGAAGTTCCGGTCACGTCCGACATCCGCGCCGCGATTGAGCGCGCCGGGCGCGAGCTGCAGAAGATGGGGATCGTGGTTGAAGCGGTGAAGCCGCCGATAGACGACGGCGAGCGTTTGTGGTGGGAGTACAGCGGCGCCGACGGCAATCAGAATGTGGTCGAGGCGCTTGGTGAGGGCCTGAAACTCTCGCGCGATCGGCTGCGATCCTTCATGGTCGCGGGTGAAGGAAAGTCGGCGGCCGAATTTTTCAAGATCGCGATGTTACGCGATGCGTGGCGCGTACAACTCGCGGAGTTCATGGAGCAATACCCGATCATCCTCGGACCGGCGTTCTGTGTAACCGCGTTCAAGCACGGCGCAACCGAAGTCGATATCGACGGGAAAACATTTCCGCACTTTCTGGCGGGATGGCCGGTCGCATGGGGCAACTGCGCGGGTCTGCCGGGCGTCGTCGTGCCGTGCGGAAAAGATCGCGAGGGCCTGCCGATCGGACTGCAGGTAAACGGTCGCGCGTTCGGTGAGGAGACAGTGCTCGCAGTCGCGAAAGCAGCGGAAACCGCGCTGGGCGGGTATCAGAAGCCACCGCTGTAAATGCGGGAAGGGGTCAATCACTTTATTTTATGTGAAACCCGCGCCGGAGCGCGTCCTCTCCCGGGGGAAGAGGTAAAGATGTCACGCGGCTTCTTTGCGGCTGCCTGAGTATTCTTTTCTATAAACGCGAAGCAGCGCCGCGAACACCGACATGATCGCGGGACCGAGGAACAATCCGAGCGGGCCGTATGCTTCCAGCCCGCCGAGGATTCCCAGGAACAGCGCGATCGTCGGCAGACCGGTGCCGTGCTTCATCGCGAGCGGCTTGATGAAATTGTCGATAACGGCGAGCGCTACCGAACACCAGATGAGCAGGCCCACTGCCGCCGACCAGCTCGCCGCGAAGCCCAGGTAGATCATCGCGGGAATCCATACCAGCGCGGTGCCGCCGATTGGCATCAGGCCCGCGGCCGCCGACGCGATCGCCAGGAACAGCCAGTACGGCACGCCGAAGATCAGCATCCCGATGCCGATCGACACGCCCTGCAGCACCGCCGTCAGCATCAGCCCCCGCATCACCGACGAGAGCGTCGTGCGCAATGTGTCGAAAATCGCCTTCTTGTCGTCTTCGTGGAGCGGGGTTAGGTCGCGCAGACTCTTATAGTAGTAGTCGCCGTCGCGCAGCATGTAGAAGAACGCCAGCAGCGCGATACCGAAGTCCACGATGAACCCGAAGATATTTTTCGCCGCGTGGGTAGCATTCGCGGCGACGTAGTTGCTGGTGATCGTCGCCGCTTGCAGCGTGAGCTTGGGCAGTTCTTCGTCGAGCTTGTAGCCGCGCTCCGCCATTTTTTTGTTGATCCAGGCGCCGAGCTCGGTATTGACCGCCCAGTCGTGCAGCTTCGTCACGCCGCCCGTATTCACCATCACCGTGGCCTGCGTGTAGAGCGCCTGCGCTTCGACCACGAGACGGCCGGAGGCCCAGATGGCGGGCAGGATGACGACGAGCGCAACCGCGATGCTGATGATCGCGGTGGACAGCGATCGGCGCTTGACGTACTTCTCGACCCACTCGAGCAGCGGATGCGCCATGAAGGCGAGCAGGATTCCCCACGCCAGCGGCGTCAGGAACGGCAGCATCAGCTCGTACAGCTCGTAGGCCATCACGGCCAGGAAGCCGAAGAAAAAGAGCTGCACTATGCGCTCGCGATCCATTTTCTGAGGCGTGGCGATCCTCCGGGCGTGCGCGTTACTTGGCGCGAAATCCTAGCAGATTGGCATAGCAACGGTCGCCTGCCGCGGGGCGATCCCTGGGGACATGGTCCTCGCCGTTGAAATTTGGCAATCTGTGCAATGAGGCGCGGCGATGCTGGTTGGGCAATTGAAAATTCGGCGAAAGATGGCGGGCCAGACGATGACCGAGTATGCCTTGATACTCGCCGCCGTCGCGGTCGTCGCCTACGGGCTGACCCCGACCTCCGGCTACAATTACCTCGACGACGCCATCACCGGCTTGATCACCAAAGTCACGTCGATGCTGTAGACCATGTCGTTGAGGCGAGGAATGCGATTCACCTCTAGTTCGAATAGGAAATAGAGACGATGCTTCGCGGAACCCGCACACAGTACTTGCGGCGCAGCACGCGCCTTTTCGTCTGGGTATGGGTTTCTCTCGCGATTTTCGTATTTTCCGCTCCTATTGTGACCTCCACGGGTTGGCAGCGAATGGCTTGGGCCGCCGTTATTCTGCCGCCCGGGATCTTCGCGGTGTTACTCGTGATTTCGACACTCACGGACACGCGAGCCTACAGAAAGCAGGCCGAGCTGCAGCGAGAGGCGAATCAGCGCGGAGACGGCACCGTCAATCTGCCGGGACTCTACCGTCCAAGGGCAATCGCCTTTGCCAAGCGGCTTTTCGACCGGCGTAAATCAGATTAGAACGACCCTCCTCGTAGCTTCGGTTGCCCGCCAGCGCATAATCAGTTACCTTCAGCGTTTGCTTGACGTATCTACACAATGCCCCTCGCCCGTGAAGGCACGTAGCTCAGTGGGAGAGCGCTTCCTTGACACGGAAGAGGTCGGCGGTTCAATCCCGCCCGTGCCTACCAGGTCCGTGCCCACCACCGCGCGCGCGAATTTCCTTTTTTCACCGTTCTATCTTTTCACTCGCCAGTTCCCGCAATGATTAAATTCTTCGCTTGATGAGTTCCGACGTAACCGTAACCCTTGGCGGCGAGTCTCGCGTCGTGCCGGTCGGCACTATCGTTCGCGACGTTCTGAAGGACGTCCCGAGCCGCGACCTCGTCGCCGCGCGCATCGACGGTAGGGTCGTTGATCTGACCCGCAAGCTCGATCACGACGCGTCGGTCGAGCCAGTCCTGGCCGAGTCAGTTGAAGGTCTCGACGTCATCCGTCATTCCACCGCTCATCTGATGGCGATGGCGGTGCAATCACTTTACCCCGGCACGCAGGTGACGATCGGCCCTGTGATCGAGGACGGTTTTTTCTACGACTTCGCGCCTGCGACTCCGTTCACGCTCGAGGACTTGCCGAAGATCGAAGCGAAGATGCGCGAGCTGTCGAAGGCCGACCACAAGATCACGCGCACCGAAGTCCCGCGCGCAGAGGCCGTCGCGAAATTCTCCGCGATGGGCGAGAAGTACAAGGTCGAGATAATCAACGAGGCCGAGGATCCGATTTCCATCTACAGCCAGGGCGACTGGATGGATCTTTGCCGCGGACCGCACGTGCCCTCGACCCGCTACTTGAAGGCATTCAAGCTGACCAGCGTCGCGGGCGCGTACTGGCGCGGCGACGAGCACAACGCGATGCTCTCGCGAATCTACGGCACCGCGTTCGCCACCAAGGAAGCACTCGAGGAGCACCTGAAACTGGTCGAACTCGCGCGCCAGCGCGACCATCGCAAGCTCGGCCGCGAGATGGGCCTCTACATGTTCGATCCGATCTCGCCGGGATCGCCGTTCTACCTGCCCAAGGGCGTCATCATCTTTAACGCACTCATCGACTACATGCGGCGGCTCTACCGGCGCTACGGCTTCGACGAAGTCGTCACCCCGCTGATTTTCAAGAACGAGATGTTCAACACCTCGGGGCATTGGGAAAATTTTCGCGAGAATATGTTTCTCACGCCCGATCCCGAGAGTGAGACGCACACCGTCGATACCAGCCCCGAAGGATGGCGTAGCGGCTACGGCGTGAAGCCGATGAATTGCCCCGGCCATACCTTCGTGTATCGCGCCGAAAAGCGATCGTATCGCGATTTGCCGCTGCGCTTCGCCGAGTTCAGCCGGCTGCATCGCGCGGAACGCTCGGGCACCTTGCACGGCCTGATGCGCGTGCGCGCGATGTCGCAGGACGACGCGCACATCTTCTGCCGCGAAGATCAGATTGAAGACGAAGTCGCGATGAATCTCGAGATGGTCCGCGACGTTTACGGTGCGCTCGGTTTCGAGGGCGTCGAGTTCAAGCTCGCGACCATGCCCGATAAGCATCTCGGCACCGAACAGCAATGGCAGATGGCCGAGGCCAAGCTCGCCAATGCTATCAAGCGCAACGAAATCGCATTCGAGATCAATCCGAAGGAAGGCGCCTTCTACGGCCCCAAGATTGAGATTTACGTCTCCGATGCGCTCAAGCGCAAATGGCAGGTCGCCACGATTCAGCTCGATTACAACATGCCCGAGGGCTTCGACCTGACGTACACCAACAGCAGCGGCGCCGAGGAGCGTCCCGTGATGATCCATCGCGCGATCCTCGGCTCGGTCGAGCGCTTCATCGGCGTGCTGATCGAGCATACCGGCGGCGTGCTGCCGCTGTGGCTCGCGCCCGAGCAGGTGCGAGTGCTGTCGCTGAGCGAGAAGGTCGAGGACTACGCCAAGGAAGTCGCCGACATCCTCAAGCGCGAAGGATTCCGCGCCCATGCCGACATCCGCAACGAAAAGCTCGGCTTCAAGGTTCGTGAAGCGGAACTGGCCAAGGTGCCGTATATGGTCGTAGTCGGCGAGCGGGAGGCGGCAGATCGATCGGTGTCGCTGCGCCTGTTGCGAGGCGAGAAGAGCAATGCGATGCCGCTTGGCGCGCTTATCGAAAAATTAAAACAGGAGCCGATACCGGCTTAGAAGGTTATTCCGGCCATTGAGCCGGAGGAGGTGCTTTATCCGTAGAGATTTCAGAACCCCACCATCAAGGGAGCCCGCGATTCGCGTCAATAACCTGATTCGCGCGCAGGAAGTCCGTGTGATCGACGCCGACGGCACGCAGGTCGGAATCCTGCCGCTGCGCGACGCGATCAAAGTCGCGGAGGCGCGCGGCCTGGACCTGGTCGAGGTCTCTTCGACGGCCACGCCGCCGGTCTGCCGCGTCACCGACTTCGACAAATATCGCTACGCGCAGAAGAAGAAATCGCACGACTCCAAGAAGCACACCATCAGCATGATCAAGGAAGTGAAGATGGGCTCGGCGACCGGGCAGCACGACGTCGACTTCAAAACCGCGCACATCAAGCGCTTTGTTGGAGAGGGTCACCGTGTTAAGCTCACCGTTTCGTTCCGGGGCCGCGCGATTACACATCCCGAACTCGGACGGGCTTTGATCGAGAGAATTATTGCGACGGTAACGGATATCGCGCAGGCGGAAGGCAATCCACGGATGGAAGGACGCAACATGTCCGTGCTGCTGACGCCGCGTTAAAAATTTTAGAGTTCAGGAAAGAAGATGCCGAAAATCAGGACCAGCCGAACTGCCGCCAAACGTTTCTCAGTGACCAAGAGCGGCAAGGTCAAATTCAAACACGCATACGCCCGCCACATGTTCACGGCCAAGAATCCGAAACAGAAGGCGCGCTTGCGCAGGACCGGGATTCTGGGCAAGGCTGACGCCGAAAAAATCAAGATCATGATGCCTTACGCCTGATAAATCACAGAAAACCCGAAAAACTAGAATACTGAAAAGAAAGAAGGACTGAACTCCGATGCCTCGCGCAAAAGGCGGACCTAAAACCCGCCGCCGTCATAAGCGTCAAATGAAACTCGCCTCCGGCTTCGTCGGTGGGCGCAAACTTTATCGGCAGGCTCGCTCGACTCTCGAAAAGGGCCTGACCTATGCCTATCGAGATCGCAAGGCCAAGAAGCGCGACTACCGCACGCTCTGGATCGCGCGCATCAACGCACTCGCGCGCGAAAGCGGAATCTCGTACAGCGCGCTGATGAACGGTCTCAAGAAGGCGGGCGTCGAAGTCGATCGCAAGATGCTCGCGAAGCTCGCGCAGGAGCGCGACGCATTGTTTACCGAGCTGGTGCGCACCGCGATTAGCGCGCTCGGCTCAAAAGCAGCATAGAGCCGCGCGTTCGAAAGCGCCGCGCACCAGGAGACCATGTGGGTAATCGCCCACGTGGTTTTCTTTTTTTAGTATCTACGCAATGTTGCGACCAGGTTTGATGTGCGGGGAAGATCGTGATGAAAGAACAACTCGAAGAAATCAGGCGCCGCGCAATGGAGGAACTCGGCGGCGACGCCGACGAAGCACAAATCGATGCGGTCCGCGTCCGCGTGCTCGGACGCTCCGGCGAGCTGACGGAGATCATGCGCGGGATGCGCGAGGTCCCCAACGCCGAGCGCCCTGCTATCGGCCAGCTCATCAACCAAATCAAGCGCGAAGTCGAAGCGCGCATCGAGACGCTTACTGAAAAACTCAAAGCCGCTTCGCTGAGCAAATCGCTGAATGAAAAACGCCTCGACGTGACGCTGCCCGGCATGCGCATCGCGCGCGGCCACATCCATCCGATCACCGACATCCTCGAACAGATGCTCGCGATCTTCGAGTCGATGGGCTTCGAAGTCGCGATGACCCAGGATATCGAGGACGACTTCCACAACTTCGCCGCGCTCAACTTCCAGCCGCATCATCCGGCGCGCGACATGCAAGACACCTTTTACGTTGACGGCGGAATGCTGCTGCGGACGCACACGTCGAACGGGCAGATCCGCGTGATGGAAAAACGCCGGCCGCCGCTCGCGGTCGTATGTCCCGGGCGATGCTACCGACGCGACGACCTCAGCGTCCGCGCCTCTCCGATGTTCACGCAGATCGAAGGCTTCATGGTCGATAAGCGTGGCCGAATCACGATGGCTCATCTCAAAGGCGTGCTGACGGAATTCGTGCGCGCGTTTTTCGGCACGACCGCGGTGCGCTTTCGCTCGAGCTATTTTCCATTCACCGAGCCGAGCGCCGAGCTCGATATGCATTGCCTCCTATGCGACGGCGCCGGATGCCCGGTCTGCAAGCATTCCGGATGGACCGAAGTGCTCGGCTGCGGAATGATCCATCCGAACGTGATGCGCGCGGTCGAGTACAATCCCGACGAGTTCCAGGGCTTCGCATTCGGCATGGGCGTCGAGCGCACCGGACTGCTCAAGCTCAAGGTCGACGACATGCGCCTGTTCTTCGAGAACGACCTGCGCTTCCTGAACCAGTTCCCGGCGCTGAGCGGAGGTGTGCGATGAAGCTGCCGCTGAGTTGGATGCGCGACTTCGTCAGCGTCGATGCGCCGATCGAGGAAATTGCGCGTCGCTTAAGTTTCGCGGGACTCGTAGTCGAGCACGTCGAAAAACTCACGCCCGGATTCGCAGGCGTGTTCGCCGCGCGCGTGCTCAACGTCGAGAAGCATCCAAACGCCGACCGGTTGAATCTGGTCGAAGTGGACGCCGGCGAAAAAGGCAAATTCAAAGTCGTGTGCGGCGCGCCCAACGTCAAGGCCGGCATGACCGCGCCGCTCGCCCTGATTGGCGCGCGACTCGGCAAGGAACCGCCGCTGGAGGCAGCGGTCATTCGCGGCGTTCAGTCGGAGGGCATGCTCTGTTCGGAGCGCGAGCTCGGCCTGTCGCAGGATCACGCGGGAATTCTTGCGCTCGGCGTGGACGCGCCGCTCGGCGGTGCGGTGGCCGCGTATTTGCACCTCGACGACGTCGTGCTCGATGTCGAAATCACGCCGAATCGCGGCGATTGCCTGTCGATTCTCGGCCTCGCGCGCGAGGTCGCAGCGTTGTTCGGCGGAAGGTTGCGCGCCCCGCGTTTGCGCGCGGCGCCGTCGGCCGACGCCCCCGACGGCGCAGGATTCGCCGTCTCCGTGTCGATCGACGCCCCCGATCTTTGCCCACGCTACGCCGCGCTCGCGATGACCGGAATCAAGATCGGTCCTTCGCCCGCGTGGCTCAAGCGCCGCCTCGAACTGTGCGGGATGCGCGCGCTCAACAACGTCGTCGATGCGACCAACTACGTCATGCTCGAGCTCGGCCAACCCTTGCACGCGTTCGATTACGCGAAAATCGCGCAGGGCAAGATAGTCGTGCGACGCGCCGGCGAGACCCGCGAGTTCGTCACGCTCGACAACGTCACGCGCTCGCTCGATCCGAACGACTTGCTGATCGCCGACCCCGACAAGCCGCTCGCAATCGCCGGCGTGATGGGTGGTCTCAACTCCGAAGTCAGCGACGCGACCACGACTATCCTGCTCGAGAGCGCATACTTCGAACCGATGACCATCGCACGCACCTCGCGCCGATTGGGTTTGCGCAGCGAAGCGAGCTACCGCTTCGAACGCGGCATCGATCGCGCGGGACAAGTCGGCGCTCTGATTCGGGCCGCCGAACTGATCCGCAAAATCGCGCGCGGCCGCGAAGCGTCGCCCATCGCCGACTTCGAGCCGCGCAAAGCCGAACCCCGCGAAATAGCGCTCGACCTCGGCGCAATGGAATCGCTGCTCGGCGCCTCGATCCCGCCGGCCGTCGCGCGCAGCCGTCTCAAATCGCTCGGCGCGCAAGTCAGCACGCGCGGCAAAGGAATTCTCGCAGTCGTACCACCGTCGTTCCGCTCCGACCTGGTCGAGCAGGCTGACCTTATCGAGGAGGTCGCGCGCCTCGGCGGCCTCGAGGACATCCCCGCGCGCCTGCCCGAGCGCGTGAGCGCGCTGGCGCCGGTAAATCGCGAGCGCGAGTTCATCAAGGGCACGCGCGAAGTGATGCTGGGATGCGGCCTGACCGAAGCCGCGACCATCGCCTTCATCGCGCCCGCCGACAACGCGCGCTTTTCAGGAATTCAAATCGCGTCGCATCCCGTCAAAGTGACCAACCCGCTGTCGGCAGAGCTGAGCGAGCTGCGCGTCAGCCTGATGCCGGGACTCGTCACCTCGCTCCGGTTCAATCTGAATCGCGAAGCCCGCAGTTTTCACGCCTTCGAAATGGGCAAGATATTCCGCATGAACGGCGACCTCGCAACCGAACACCATCACCTCGCCAGTGTCAGTTACGGACCTTACGCGCTAGCCGCCGTCGGCGATCAGAGCGTTTCCGCAGGATTCTTCACGATGAAAGGAATCCTCGAGACCTGGTTCGACGCAATTGGTATCTCGCCGCGCATCGCGTTCAAGGCAATCGAGCCCGCCGATGCACCATTCCTGCATCCCGGGCGCAGCGCTATCGTGTCGCTCGACGGTACGCGCATCGGCCTGATCGGCGAGCTGCATCCGGCGGAAGCGATGCGCCTTGACCTGAATGAGTCGTGCGCGGTCTTCGAACTTGACTTGAGTAGTCTCTTTGCCTATGGTTTCTCGCCGCGCAAAACTTTCCAGCCGCCGCCAAAATTTCCCGCTATCAGGCGCGATTTGGCGCTCGTGCTGGATCGGAATTTCCCGGCGGATATGGTAGTCAAGACCATTCGGGAATGCGGCGCGTCGCTGCTGGAAAGCGTCGAGGTGTTCGACGTGTATGAGGGGACGGCAGTGGCCGCGGGCAAGAAGAGTGTGGCGTTAGCTTGTCGTTACCGTGCAAAGGATCGCACGCTGACTGATGAGGAGGTTAATCGCATTCACGCCGTGTTGATCGAGCAGGCGCGGATGCGGCTGGGGGCGGAGTTGCGGCAGTAGCAGCGTGCCTAACGCGAGCGGGTGGGGATCGTTACGCCGCAGGGCATGACTAAAGCCGATCTCGTAGATCTGATCTACGAGCGGGTGGGCTCCTCGAAGAAGGAAGCCTGTGACGTGGTCGAAGCAGTGTTTGCGATCATCAGGGATTCGTTGCGCCAGGGTCAGAAAGTGAAAATTTCAGGCTTCGGCACTTTCCTCGTCAATCAGAAACATGCGCGCCGCGGGCGCAACCCGCAGACCGGCGAGCCGATCACGATCGATTCGCGCCGCGTGCTTTCCTTCAAGCCGAGCCAGGTTCTGAAGGAGCGCGTCAACAACGGCTCCAAGCCGGGGGTATAACGCCGATGCCGCGCAAGCGCCCGCCATCAGTTCGGCGGCGAAAACCTGCCCCGCAAAAGCCCGCAACAATTTCCACGATTCCCGAGCGCGGCCTGAAGATCGGCGAAGCGGCGCGCGCGCTCGGCGTCGAGACCTACGTGCTGCGCTTCTGGGAAACCCAGTTCCCGTTCCTGAAACCCAAGCATACGCGCACCAAGCATCGCTTCTACCAGGAAAAAGATCTCGACGTGCTGCGCCTCATCAAGCGCCTGCTGCACGACGAAGGCTTCACCATCGTCGGCGCCAACAAGCACATCAAGGAATTCGGCATCGAGGCCCTGATGAGCGGCAAATCGCTTCCGAAGAGTGCACCTGCGCCATCACCAGAGCGCGCATCGTCGCCATCGCCAGGGATCGACGGCCAAGCCCGCCGCGTCCTCAACGAAGTGCGCCGCGACCTGGAGTCAATTCAGAAAATTTTAGAAGATTAAATCCGATTTCGCTGGCGCGAAAGAAGGTCGTCCTCATGCAGGTTCGTCCAATCAATCCCCAGACGTGGCTTGGTGCCTTTAACATCAATCAGGCAATTGAGGTCACGGCCGGCCAGCGGGTGCTTTACGTATCCGGTCAAACCTCGAACGACGCAAACGGCGCCCCAATGCATCCGGGCGATCTGGAAGCGCAATTCAAGCTCGCCTGGGAAAATCTGGTCGAGGTGCTCGCCGCCGCGAACATGAAACCTGCCAACATCGTGCGTCTAAACTTCTACACTACAGATGTCGAAGGTTTCATGGCGAAAGCCGACAAAATGGTGCCAATCTTGGCAGAGGCCGGATGTAAGCCCGTAAGCACGCTCTTGGGTGTCGCCCGGCTCTTCGAACCGAGCATCATGATCGAGATTGAGGCGACTGCGGTAGCCTAAAAGCGTATCTCGCCGTTTCGAAAAACTTCGACCAACGCTCTGAACGCCTGCCGGCCGTAAGGAGTTTCCAATGGCGCAAAAAGTTGCTGACGTGATGTGGGAGATGCTGGCGAAGGCCGGCGTCAAACGCTGCTACGGAATCGTCGGAGACGCGCTCAATCCGGTGATCGACGCGCTCCGGCGTAACGGCTAGATCGAGTTCGTCCACGTGCGGCACGAAGAGTATGGCGTCTTCGCCGCCGTCGCCGAGGCCTACCTCACAGGCAATCCAGTCGTGGTTTGTGGCACCGCCGGGCCTGGCGTGGTGCACCTCTTCAACGGCTTGATGGACGCGCGCAAGGAAGGCGCCGCGGTCATCGCGATCGCCGGCGACGTCGAAAGCAAACTTATCGACACCGCCGCGCTCGAAGAGCTGAACCCGTACAAATTTTTCGAGACCGCGTGCCTCTACGTCGGGCGCGTCGTCAATCCTGAACAGGTGCGGGCCGTGGTCACGACCGCAATCATGACTGCCGTCGTGGACAAAGGCCCGACGCTGATCTCGATGCCCGGCGACATCGCTGCGTCAAGAGCGCCCGACCAAGCTCATGGATTCACAATTCCCGCCGAACCAATGCTTCGGCCGGCTGACGCGGATCTCGACAAGCTGGCCAAGATGGTCGAGTCGGCGAACAAGGTGGCGATTTTCGGCGGCGACGGATGCCGCGACGGGCGCGACGAAGTCCTGCAACTCGCGACCAAACTCAAAGCGCCGGTCGGATATTCATTTCGCGGCAAGCAGTGGCTCGAACATGACAATCCCAATGCCGTCGGAATGACCGGACTGCTCGGTTACGGCGGCGCGTACAAGGCGATCCACGAGGCGGATCTGCTGCTGATGCTCGGCACGGACTTTCCTTTTTCGGAATTTCTGCCCGGCGACAAGGTCAAGAAAGTCCAGATCGACAAAAACGCGAAGCACATCGGGCGGCGCACAGCGGTTGATCTGGCGCTGGTCGGCGACGTCAAGACGACCGTCACCTCGCTGCTCGCCAAAGTCAGCAACAAGACTGACGGCACCTTCCTCGAAAGGCATGTGGCCGAGACCAAATCGTTCGATGAACTCTTGCAGCACTACGTCACCAAAGGACCGGAAATAAACCGATCCGCCCGGAATTTCTGGCCACAACTCTGAGCGAGCTGGCCGACGACGACGCGATGTTTTTCGCGGACACCGGAACCGCCTGCATCTGGGTCGCGCGCCACGTGAAGGGCGGCGCCAACCGCCGGATATTCGGATCTTTCTCATGGGCTTCGATGGCCAATGCGGCGCCGAATGCATTCGGCGCGCAACTCAGTTATCCCGGCCGCCAGATGATCGCCGTATGCGGCGACGGAGGCTTCACGATGCTCGGTCTCGGCGACCTGTGACCCAAGTCCAGCGCAAGACCCCGGTAGTCCAGATCATCCTGAACAACGAATCGCTCGACTTCGTCAACATCGAGGAGCAGGAGGCCGGAATCGTCCCCCCTCGGCGTCGATTTCAAAAACCCGAATTTCGCCAAAGTCGCCGAGGCGATGGGCGCGAAGGGCATCCGCATCGAAGAGCCCGGCGACGTAAGAGAAGGACTCGCCGCGGCGCTCGCGCACAAAGGCGGCCCTGTCGTGGTGGACGCAGTCGTCGATCCCTACGCGCTATCGCTGCCCGCCCACGTCCCATTCCACGTCGCCGAGAGCTTCACCCTAAGCCTCGCGAAGCAAGTCCTGAACGGAAAAATGGACTCAGTAATAAAAACAGTCGAACGCAACGTCAGGTTGATCTGATCAACCGGCACTAAGGCGCGGATGAATCGCCGATCATTTGCGAAGTTGGACGGTACCTTGCGGACCGTCGTAGATCAGCACGCAACTGCGCAATTGATTTCTTCCCAGGATTGCTTGCCTACCGCTCAGATCATCGAGAACGATTCCGGTCAGTTCGCGCAAATTCAGGCCGGGAATCTCTACTTCGGCCAGAAATATATCTGATGAGAATTGTCCACCAGCACCGGCGAATTGAGCGGGTGCCACTAACATCAGCGGAGCCCATCCTTGCAGATACCTACTTTCGACAAACGTCAGCTGAGAAGCGGTATCGATCAGGGCTTCTAGCCTGACTTCACGACCGTCGATCGGCGATCTGACAATGATCTCGATCGTAGCCCCTGCTGCACCAAGGTTGCCGAAGAGCCGTGGCCGGAATTTATTGTGGGCAATTTCTAGCGATGACGGAGGTGACGAGCTGAATCGGGATCCAGACCAATGGGAGTTCCGATTTGCTGGATGAAAAACGGCCCTTTTTTGGATAGCGAAAGCGCAGTCCTTCCCGCCGTATCGAAGTCCGGATATACGCCAACAAACTTACCCTCGAAAAACAACGCGAACTGGTCCAGGTGTGTCCGCTCTAATTCTTCACGAAGTTTTTCAAATGCAGCGATATCCGCGTCGAGCACGTGCGCCCCAACAGGATCATTGTGCTTGCTCGCCTGCATACACTGGCAGTTTATTCGATTCCGCGAGCAACCGCTACGACGACTGGGAAGGCTATTCCGCGATGCGGTCTTGCGATGCTAACTGCGCACGCGCGGGCTTGCGCGCCGTTGCCGTAACTTCCGCAGTTGACGGCTGACGTATCAGTACTCCAAGCGGTGCCAGATTCAACTCGGTCGCGCATTCCTCCGTCGCGCGATGTGCGAGGCGTCCCGCTTCGACCATCTTCAACGCGATGCAGACGCCGCCAGCCATTGTTAGCGCGCCGAGGCCGAGCGCTAGCTCGGGTATGCCCGCAAAAGCTGCGGCTGCTGCGCTCAGCGCGCCCGCTGCCAGAGCTATCGTGCTGATTCGCGTGATCTTGATTCGCGCCAGCACGTGATTGGTGATTTTGCCCGCCTCATGTTCTTCATCGGCGGTCTTCAGCTCGATTCGCGTCCACGGATTCGGCCGCACTTCGAGGTCGTAATCGTTCCAGCCCGCGTCGATCACTGCGCCGTGGCCGGTTCGCGCGAACAGCTTCAGCATCTTGTCCATCAGGCGGTCGCGCGGGATGCTCTCGTTGTTCCAGTAGTCCAGCCGCACGGTACGACGCAGCCAGTTGATCGTCGGGCGCTGGCGCACGCCGTCGTTGCCCGCGAGTCCGGTCAGGGCTTTCGCCCGCGTTTTGTAGCGCGTCATCGTTCGCACCATCGGCCCCGTGTACGCGAGATACGCGATCAGCATTCGCGCCGAAAAGCTTTCGTGAGATTTGTCGAGCGGCGCGTGCCATGCATAGTAGAGCGCCCAAATCGGCCCGAGCGCCAGCATCGCAGCCGCGGGAATCAGCGACACGCCAAGTACGATCGACGCGACAATCACGATTGCCGATAGGACGGTCCACTCGAGCGTATTCGGCAGAACTTTGAGCAGCGTCAGGCCGGGATCGAATTGCGACTGCGCACGTGCCGATGCGTTCCACAGCACGCGTTTGTGGTTGCCGCCGGGGATCGTGCGCGCGAGGCCTGGGATCGTGCCGCGCCACGCAATCTGTCCCATGATGTTGAAACGCTCCGAATATTTCGGATAGAGCATCGCCTCGGCGCGCCCGTAACCGCGCTGCTGTCCGTAGTAAGCATTCACGGTGTTGCGCCGGAAGTGCCAGACGAAGGCCGCCGGCGAGAATCCCAGCTTGTAGCCCGCCTCGAGCATCCGCCAGCAAATATCGACGTCATCGCCCGCGGTCCTGAACTGCGGATCGAATCCGCCGATCTTCGCGAGCGCCGCCTTCGAGAAAACCATGTTGCAGCCCGCCAGATGCTCGGCGCGATCCTCCGCGACCAGCACGTGACACGGCGCGCCCGGCGATGCGGCGCAGCTCGCTTCGATCCATCCGTCTTCGTGCGGCGCGTAATTCGGCCCGCCGCATCCGGCGAAATTGTTTTCAGTCATCGTCCGCATCATCAGAGTCAGCCAATGCGGATCGACGACGCAATCCGAATCGGTGTACGCAATAATTTCTCCGCGCGCCGCATGCATCCCGACGTTGCGCGCGACGCTCAGTCCCTTGTTGGGCTGGCGAATGAGCCGGAACTCCGGGAAGTCCATCGAGATATCCGCAGTCTTGTCGCGCGATCCGTCATCGACGATCACGACTTCGAAATTCGGGTAATCGAGGCACCGCAGCGATTCCAGGCACGGACGCATCGTCCGCTCGGCGTTGTACGCGCAAATCACGATCGACACCATCGGCATCTTCGCCGGCTGCGGCGGGCAGGTGCCGTTGAGCGTGACGAACGGCATCAGGTCCGACGCGCGCATCATCCGAACTCCCAGCCAGTCGTGGGAAACCGGAGCGGGAACCGGCGGAGCAACCACGCCAGCCGCACCCGTGCCAAACGCCACTGCTACCGCTTCGTCCTGCCCCGGCGATGCATCTTTGAATTCGATGATCACCGGCCGCACTTCCGCGACGTTGTGCAGCGCGACCACGAAATCTCGAATCTCGACTGGCGCGAGCGCAGGAATCTCCGCGTACAGAAAATCTTCTTCTAATATCGAAAGTGCGCGCGTCTCCGGCCGCACCTTGATTCCGACAATTGCTTCTGGCGCGCGTCCCTTGATCGTCTTGACGACGCTGCGCACTCGACGCCGCGCATTCTCGAGGCCGCCCGCGCGCAACGCGTCCTGTCCGATTTCGCAATCGATGATGTATCCGACCAGCGCCGGATGCCGGCTGAAAATATTTGCGGTATGCGCGATTCGCGACACCACCGGCTTCCATCCGCGCCGCCTCGTCAGCTCATCGCACGTGATTCGCAACTCGACCATCGCGACCAGTCCCGATTGCGCCGCGATATCGAGGCATGGCTGGGACTGCGCCTCCGTCAGCACCAGGCCGGTCGTGTGCGCCGTCCTGAGATCGTCGAACCGTTTGCGCAGCTTGAGCTTCTGTCCGAAGTCGAGCGTCGCGCTCACATCAGCCAGACGCATCGCTTTGAAAAAGAATTTCTGACCTGAACGGGAAAGGAACTTACCGTGGGGGGTGACGCGTTGGGTAGAACAGGTATTGGTAAGCATGGCGGTGGATATCCTCTCGATGAGGACCTAATTGCCAGAGCCATGCCACCAGAAATGCCTCGCAACTATATGGCCTTTTCAGCGATCGACCATCTCGTGCAAACCAATTGGTATGAGCGCCACCCGATTTGCGACTCGCGACTTTTTTTAATCCAACTTCGCGAGGTGCAAAATCAGGCACCATGCTGCCCCAATGCACACGCTAGATTGGTTATTTTGCGAATGTTATACGTCAGTAACGATTTCAATGAGATTTCACTGAAAAGAAAATTATCCCCGCCGGGTTGTACCCTATGAAATTATCGTTCGCTTGTGGATGCCACAGACCTTCAAAGTCGAAGCAACAACGTCAAACGAACGACGCGCCGATCGAGGCGACCCCAGACGAAGTACAGGCCATCAGAGGACAGCTCGCCGAAATCGAGCAATCGCTCTCTCGCCTGTGGGGTCCAACCATCTGGAGCCGCACCCCCGAATGCATCCAGATTCGCTCCGACGCCGCCGATCTGATCGACCGGCATTTCGACGGCATCGTCCAACAGTGGGGAGAATCGATCGCCTACATCGTCCACGGGCACTCGAAGTACGACGAGAATGGCCGCAAAGACAACATGGTCAATTCTCTCATCCGCTTCATCGATCATCTGCGCGATCCCGACGACATTTGCACCTACATTTATCTTCGCCGCCATTGCCAGGAGGGGATGCTCGCGCGCGCCAAGCCGTCTCAGTTCAACGTCATCCACATCGCTCTCAAGCAAATCGTTCTCGATCACGTAAAATCCACAATGACCGGTCCCGCGATGGAACGGGTACGCGACTTGATGGTCGCGGCGATCGACGAGCGGCGCCTGATGGTCTCGCAGTTCTACATCGAGTCCCGAGAGCGGCTGTTGCGCGAGTCCGAAGAGAAGTACCGCAACACCGTCGATCACGCGCCCGATCCGATGTACGAGATCGAGCCGCACACCTGGAAGGTGTTGAGCGTGAACGCGGCCGCGATGCAGCTCCATAAAATGGAATCCGAACACTACCCCGACGCTCACAAGGAAATTATCGGGAGAACGGTCCCGGAGTTGGTGCCGGAAGATGCGCACGCAGGCGTGATCGAGACGCTCGAGACCGTGATGCGCGACGGCTCCGCGCAGACCCTGGAATTTCCCATCGGCCCGTTTTTCTTCGACGTCAAATACGCGCTCATCACCTACGGCAAGAAGCAATTCATCCAGATGATCCTGCGCGACGTTACCCAGCGGCGCGAGATGCTCGATTCGCTGATCAAGGCCGAACGCCTCGCCGCGGCGGGCACCTTCGCGGCCGGCGTCGCGCACGAGGTGAACAATCCGCTCGCGTCAATCTCGTCGCTGGTGCAATCGATCCTCACCGGCGAGCAGGACCCGGAGCGTCGCACCCTGATGCATACCATCCTGTCGCAGATCACGCGCATCTCGAGCACGCTCAAAGATCTCGTCAATTTCGCGCGGCCGACCACTGCGCAACGCAAACAGGTGGACGTCAACGGGCTCATCGCCGAGACCTTGCGCCTCATCACTTACAACAAACGCTTCAGCGGCATCCGGGTTGAGCCGATTCTCGCATCCGACCTCCGTCGCGCATTCGCCGACGACAACGAAATTCAGCAAGTGCTGCTCAACCTGCTCTTCAACGCCGCCGACGCGGCCCCGGCCGAAGGCGCCGTCATCAAAGTCATCACCGAAAATCAGCGCCCCGGACAAGCCAACGACAAATCGCGTCGCGTGTTTATCAAGGTCGTGGACAACGGCATCGGAATCCCGCGCGAGCATCTCGAGCGCGTGTTCGATCCATTCTTCACCACCAAGCCTGCGGGCGCCGGCGTCGGCCTTGGACTCTCGCTATGCCAACGCATGATTCTGTCGAACCAGGGCACTATTCGTGTTGATAGCGAAGTCGGCCGCGGTACCGCAGTAACAATTACGCTCGCGGCCGCCGAAGAGGCAGTGCGCGCGCAACAGGCCGCCGAGATGGCAGCGTCATAGATATTTTGAAGTTCGATGATCAACGACGCCTCGAACAACGAAGCTTCATGGACCGCACAACAGCGCGGGCCATACCGCCTGCTGATCGTCGAAGACGAGCCGTTGATGCGCTCGATCATCGTGCAACTCGCGCGCAGCGAGGGTTACGAAGTGATGGAAGCGCCGGCCGCTGAAGTCGCGCTGCACATCTTCGAAAAAGAAAAAATCGATCTCGCGATTCTCGACCTCAACCTGACCAGCGGCGGCAGCGGACTCGATCTGCTGCGCAAGATGCGCGAACTCGATCCCGAGGTGATGGGTATCATCGTCACCGCCTATGCCAGCGTCGAGTCGGCGGTCGAGGCGCTGCATCAGGGCGCGTACGACTACATCACCAAGCCGTTCGCCAACGATCATCTGAAAAAGGTGATGCGTAATGCGCTCGAGGGCAAGGCGCTGTTCCGGGAGAATCGTTTCCTGCGCCAGGAACTGCGCGAGAAGTATCGCTTCGAAAGCATCATCGGCAAAAGCGACGCGATCGAAGCCACCTTCCGCGTCATGGAAAAAGTCGCGCGCACCGATTCGAGCGTGTTGATCACCGGAGAGTCCGGCACCGGCAAGGAACTGGTCGCACGCGCGATCCATTTCAGCTCCGAGCGCGCCAACAACCGCTTCCTGCCGATCAACTGCGGCGCGCTGCCCGAGAACCTGCTCGAGAGCGAGCTGTTCGGCTACAAGCGCGGCGCCTTCACCGGCGCGGGCCAGGACAAAGTCGGCCTGCTCAAGGCCGCGGACAAGGGCACCATCCTGCTCGACGAGATCGGCGAGCTGCCGCTCGCACTCCAGGTCAAACTGCTGCGCGCGCTGCAGGAGCGCGAGGCCTACCCGCTCGGCGCCAACGATCCGGTAGCCTTCGACGTGCGCGTGCTATGCGCCACCAATAAAAATCTCGAAACCGAAGTCAAAGCCGGCCGCTTCCGCGAAGAACTGCTGTACCGAATCAACGTCATCAATATAAATCTGCCCGCGTTGCGCGAGCGCCAGGACGACATCCCGCTGCTGGCCAATCATTTCCTGCGCAAATACGAAAAGTCGTTGTCGCGCACCGCGATGCGATTCTCAAAGGGTGCGATGCGCCTGATGCTCAACTACGCGTGGCCGGGCAACGTCCGCGAACTTGAAAACAGCGTCGAACGCGCCGCGATTCTCGCCGAGACCGACGTCATCCACTCCCACGACCTCCCCGACAAGCTGCGCACCACGTCGCCCGTGATCGCGAGTATCGAGAACACCGGCGCAACGCTCGAGGAGCTGGAGCGCGAGCACATCAAGCGCGTGCTGGACAAGGTCGAAAACGACAAAGTCAAAGCCGCCCAGGTCCTCGGCATCCACCTCTCAACCCTCTACCGCAAAGTCCAGCGCTACCACCTCGACGACACCCCGGGCGTCCCCCAAGAACCCGCCCGCACGGCCTAGTATTTGTGTCATCCCGACAAAGCGAGCATCGCGTTTTTCGTGTCATCCTGACGACCTGAGCAACGCGAGGGGAGGAACGGGGGTTTCGGGCTTCCGGACAGCTTCGCGCACGCGAAGCCGGTTCCGGTCTCTGAAAATCGCGCAGCGGTCCTAATTTCCGGTCCCCCTTCCCACCATGGGAAGGGGTTAGGGGTTAGGTTCCTTCCGGGAATAACCGTTCCCATCCGCCAGTCAACGATATACACTGATAAGTGGCACGACTGACCCCAGCCGGCCCGGAGAAAAATATGGACCTCTTTGCGCCAACTCACCTGCTGATCATTCTGGTGATCATTCTGGTAATCTTCGGGCCCAGCAAGCTCGGCGACGTCGGCGGCGCGATGGGCAAAGCAATCCGCGACTTCAAGCGCGCCATGAACGAACCCGACAACGCAACCACCCCGTTAGCCAAACCCGACGAAGTAAAAGCTACCGAGGCCCCCAAGCCCGACAAAGTCTCCTGACCCAAGTTCTCACGACGCAAATCGGCGGGTTTCTCAGTAAAATCCTTGCCGGCAAAAGGTCTCGCGCGAGCATTGAGTGCTGTGGCATTGGCAGCATGCGCGATGAGCGTATGCGTCCATCTGATCGCGCTACTCGGCTCTCGCTCCAAAGCACTTTTGAACTTTCAGCTCGGTCTGAGCTTCGGAATTTTCGGAATGTTTTTCCCCGCTTATCTAGCGCAGGAGCGCCTTCTATCTGAATTTTCCTCGCGCGATAGATTCCGCATGTTCGATCCAAGATTCAGCCGCAAGGTACGGCTCAAGATAATCTTTGCAAAAACGCCGAGATGGCTCCGACAGACTTTAAACGGGATAGGTTTTTATTATCTGGTCTTCTTCGCAGTTTTCGTCTACCGAACTTTTCCCAATAAGGCGAGCGAGAACGACGAAATTCTATTGTTGAGCGTGAACGCAGCAGCATTTTATTGTGCCTTCGCGGCGATCCTTACTTCCTACGCCGGAAGTGAACGGCCCCTTAGATCGGACGAAATTTAAATCGGCGGCGACTCGCATCATTGGCTCGCTGCTCCTCCCCCTCTCCCTGATAGGGAGAGGATCGAAGGTGAGGGTCCTTATACAGCGCGCTTTTTTTTGCGCGCGGCTCAAGATTCTGCTCTCTCATGAGGTCCAAGTTGAACCCGAAACGATACATACTCACCGGCACCCCCGGATGCGGCAAAACCGCCATCCTCCGCGCCCTCGAACTAGCCGGATACCTCGTCATCGAAGAAGCCGCCACCGACGTCATCGCTCTCCGCCATGCCCAAGGCATCGCTGAACCCCATACGCATCCGGCTTTCATCGACGACATCACTAATCTTCAAAAGCACCGCCAGATGCGCATAGCCGACGTGTCAGGCGTCCAGTTCTACGACCGCTCCCCCATCTGCACCTACGCCCTCGCCGTCTTCCTCAACTTTACGATCTCGAAAACTCTCGCGGAAGAAATGGCGCGAATAGAAATCGCACAAATCTACAAAAAACAGGTCTTCTTCATCGAAAACCTGGGACACTGCGAGCCTACCGCCGCAAGAAAAATCACGTTCGAGGACTCCTTGAAATTCGAAAAAGTCCACGAGGAGATCTACCGCTCACTCGGCTACGAATGCATAAAAATCGCACCTCGAGATCTGTCCGCTCGAGTCGAACAAATCACGCGGTATGTCTCTGCTGCCGATTAGCTACGCGGCCGGCGCACTGGCCGGCGGGCTCTGAAAACCTGATCGCGCAAGATACCGCGCGGGAAACCGTCCGTTGAAAACGAATCCCGAGACCAACAACGCCATCGGCAACGCATAACTCAGCAGCGGCTTCGCAAGGTTGTCGCCGACCATCACGCCGATCACCGCGAATCCGATATTAACTGTCATCAATCCGCACCACACCAGCGTCATCAGCAAGTTGAGTCGGATGAACACCGGATGCTCCCAGAACTCGCGCGGCGCTTTTTCGCGAGCATAGACTTCAGTGAACGGATGGCCCACGGCCACCGATCCCCACGCACCAAGCGCGAAGCACGTCCAGATGATCACCGCGCTATAAACTGTGAACGTTGCCGAGCGCAGGCCTATCATAATCACTGATGCGATCACGAAAAAGATCATCGTCGTCCAGTCCGTCAGTTTGATCGAGATTCCCCGCCGCGACAGCACCGCCAGGTAGATCACGCAGAGAATCAGCCCGCCCCCAGTCGCAACGCGCCAATGATTGAATCCCGACGCAACCCCAAAGACGATCCACGGCATGAACGAAACGACGCCGATCGGAATTCCCGAGTTTCTGTTTTGTTCCGCCAAGCACCCACCTTTGGTGCTCCAGACTACATCCCGAATTTCAAAGTAGATACCGCGCTCCGTTTTTGAGGGGATGAACTATTAAGCCTGACCGCTTCGAATTCGTCGTGCTACATTGCATTATGGATTTCCTATCAGTGGGGCGGGCCGCCGTGCCCGCCTTCCGAGCGCAAAAAAACGTTTTCGACGGAACGAAACTACTCTTAGTGGTCCGGCACCCAAAGACCACAACATATAGAATGAAATTGCTTCTCCCGCCCCGAACTTAACCACCCAGAATCGCACCGATCCTGACGTGAAACCCCTCCGCCTCATCCTCTGGATCGCCGTCGCCACCCTCGGCGCGTCCGCACTCGGCGTCCTCGCGCTCTCCCGCGGCGAGGAACCCAGCGTCCTCTGGTTCGTCGTCGCCGCGGTCTGCGTCTATTCGCTCGGCTACCGATTCTACTCGCGCTTCATCGCCGACCGCGTCCTCGAACTCGACGACGCTCACATCACCCCCGCCATCCGCCTCGACAACGGCCGCGACTATGTGCCCACCCAAAAATGGATCACGTTCGGCCATCATTTCGCCGCGATCGCCGGCCCCGGTCCGCTCGTCGGCCCGGTCCTCGCCGCGCAGTTCGGCTACTTGCCCTCGACGCTCTGGATCATCATCGGCGCCGTGCTCGGCGGATGCGTCCAGGATTTCGTCATCCTCGGCTACTCGCTCAAGCGCGACGGCCGCTCACTCGGCCGCATGGCGTCGGACGAAATCGGCCCCGTCGCCGGCTTCACCGCGCTGGTCGGCGTCCTGATGATCATGGTGATCCTCATCGCCGTGCTCGGCCTGGTCGTCGTCAATGCGATGAAGCGTAGCGCGTGGGCGACTTCGACCGTCGCCGCGACGATTCCGATCGCGATGCTGGTCGGCATCTACATGACCCATCTCCGCCCCGGCCGCCTGGTCGAGGGCTCGGCGCTCGGCGTCGGTCTCGTGATGCTCGCAGTTTTCGGCGGACGCTACGTCGAAGGATGGCGCATCGGACATTACTTCGTGATGGACGCGCCCGCGCTGTCGGTCTGGATCATCGGCTACGGCTTCCTCGCCTCGGTGCTTCCCATCTGGCTGCTGCTCGCGCCGCGCGACTACCTTTCCGCGTTCATCAAAATCGGAACGATCGTCGCGCTCGCACTCGGCATCGTCGTGATGCATCCGCCGGCCCTGATGCCCCCTTTAACCCAATTCACCAACGGCCTCGGCCCGGTCTTCGGCGGCAAAGTGTTCCCCTTCGCATTCATCACGGTGGCTTGTGGAGCCATCTCGGGCTTCCATTCGCTGATCGCTTCCGGCACCACGCCCAAAATGCTCGAGCACGAACGCGACGCGCGCCTGATCGGCTACGGCGCGATGCTGATGGAATCGTTCGTCGCCGTGATGGCGATGATTGCGGCCGTGATGCTCCAGCCCGGCATCTATTTCGCGATTAACAGCCCGGCCGGCGTAGTCGGCACTGGTCCCGCCGCGGCCGAAAAAATCAGCTCGTGGGGCTACGCCGTCACCGATGCGCACATGCAGGAACTCGCGGCCGACGTCGGCGAGATCTCACTATACGCGCGCACCGGCGGCGCGCCGTCGCTGGCCGTCGGGATGGCGCACATCTTCGCGAGTTCGCTCGGCGGCAAAGCCGTGATGGCGCTGTGGTACCACTTCGCGATCATGTTCGAGGCGCTGTTCATCCTCAGCACGCTCGACGCCGGCACCCGCGTCGCCCGCTTCATGCTGCAAGACCTGCTCGGCCACATCTACGCGCCGCTCGGCGACAGCGCGTCATACGTGAATATCGTCGCGACTTCGGCGCTGATCGTTTCCGCGTGGGGCTACTTCCTTTACTTCGGCACGATCGATCCGTTCGGCGGCATCAACTCGCTGTGGCCGCTGTTCGGCATCGCCAACCAGATGCTCGCGACGATCGCGCTATGCGTCGCGACCAGCGCGATGATTCGAAGCGGGAAGGCGCGCTACGCGTTCGTCACCCTGGTTCCATTGGTGTGGCTGGTGGCGGTCACGATGACCGCCGGCGTCGAGAAGATTTTCTCCGCAATGCCGAATGTCGGCTTCCTCGCGCACGCCGCGACTCTCGCCGCCGAAGCAGCCGCCCCCGGCGTCACCGATACGCGCATCGCCGAAATCAGCAGACTCATCTGGAACGATCGCATCGACGCCGCGATGACCGCGTTCTTCATCGCGGTAGTGATAATCGTCCTCGCAGATTCCGCCCGCGTCTGGACCAGCCTGACGCTCGGCTCACGCAGCACCCGCAACGCCCAACAGGCAGCCGCATGATCTCAACATTACTCACATCACACATCGTTCACAGAACTCGCCGAGCAATCTCGACGCTCGCACAACTAACCGGCGCGATCGCACTCGAACTTCGCCGCCTAAACTCCGCCCGGTTGGATTCATCGAAGCTCGCAAGCATGCATCCGCGCGAACAACGCAAGGAGGTGAAAGCGGCGCTCGCAGATCATCATTCCAATAAACCACGATGCTGCTAATTCCTCCAAAGACCGGTCCCCCTTCCCGCTCTTCCTCAATCCGGTCCCCCCTCCCGCTCGGGAAGGGGTTAGGGGGTTAGGTTGCACTCAGTGCTCAGTTTCTCTAGGTACTCTTCCCTCCGCATCTAGGTACTTTTCCCCATCAATCTAAGTGATTTTCCGATTCACCTTGCCGCTCATTTGCTTCAACTTGGATAGCAATTGGCCCGCATAGCTCGCACAGAAAATTGAATGCGCAGCGAAGCCAGCCAGGTGGAAAGACGCACTTGTCGACTCTGTCAAATAACGGTCACGCCCCCGCTGCAAACGCCGCGGCTGTTACAGGCAATCGACCGCCCCCTGCGATTCCGGCCGCACAATGGGAGCAGGGACTGCACATGGAGGCGCTGGCCAATCTCGCCCACGAACTTCGCTCACCCGTGCAGGCGCTCCTCGGCTACCTCGACATCCTGCGCGACGAGATGACCGCGTTGGGCGACCGCCACAAGCAAATTATCGAACGGATGAACGCCAACGCGCATGACCTGGCGCAGACGGTCGAAAACGTGATGGACTTTTCGGTTGCCGATGCAATGGCGGAATCCTCGAATGAAGAGGAAATACGCCCGCACGATCTGCTCGGAGACCTCGCGCCGGCATTGGAAGCGGCCAATGACACCAAAGGCCTCGAAATCAAGTTCGACCTCGACGCCGCGCCCACCGTCTTTCGCTCGCGGCGCCGGCCGATCAAGTCGATCCTGCTCAATCTCGCCGTCAACGCTATCAAGTTCACCGATCGCGGGAACGTCACCATCGCGATTCGCCTCGTCGGATCGTCTCGACTAGAGCTGGAAGTCAGCGACACCGGACCGGGAATCGAAGCTGACTTGCTCGCGCATGCATTCGAGACCTGCGCTCAGCTTTCCCACACCAGCACCCGCAGTCACCGCGGGATGGGCCTGGGTCTCGCCGTTGTTCAGCGCAACGTAGAAGCACTCGGCGCCGAAATCATCGTCAGAACCGCTCTCCTGCAAGGCTCAACCTTCGTCGTCACGATTCCTATCGCAACTCCGATTGCGACTGCGCACCCGAACCACACCTGAGCGCTCTTCTAATGAACCACTAGAGCAAAAGGGCGTCCTCGCCATTTTGCGATTAGTACTTTTCACTGGGTGCAGGGTCACCCCTGCCGAAGGAAGCGTGAAACCCACCGCGGGTTTCACATTCGATTAAAGTTCCTAGCGCGCTTACCGATAGTGCCTCATCAATCCAACGACGACACCACGAATCGCCAGGTCACCCTCGCCGACCATGATCGGCTGCATCGCCGAGTTCGCCGGCTGCAGCCGGATCTGCCCGCCCGATTCGCGGTAGAACTTCTTGACCGTGGCCTCGTTGCCGATCAGAGCGACCACCGTCTCGCCGTTGTCCGCACTGTCGCGCCCTTCGACGATTATGTAATCGCCGTCGCGGATGCCGTCTTCGATCATCGAGTCGCCCTTCACCCGCAGGCAGAACGTATTGTCGCGCCGGATGAAGTCGTCGGGCACGCTGATCGTCTCGTTATTCTCGACCGCCTCGATCGGCGCGCCCGCCGCGACGGTGCCGAGCAGCCGTATCGTAGTCGGCGCTTCCCGCTTCTCCGACGCCGCGACTTCGAGCGCTCTGCTATGATTGTGTTGCCGCTTGATGAACCCTTTCTGCTCGAGGTTGTGCAGATGCTTATGCACGGTGGCGAGCGACGACAGCCCGAAGTATTCGCCGACTTCGGCGAGCGTGGGTGCGTAGCCGTGTTCGTTGATATAGTCGTTGAGGTAGTCGATTAATTGCTTCTGCCGCTTGGTCAGCGTCGCCATTGGGCTTCTCCCCTCGCTCTTTTGACGATTCCGATGATGGCGAAAATCAGGCGAAGATGCAAGCGCCGATTTTGACGGCGAGCGGGCAGTTTCGCGAGGTCGGCGCAGCGCATAATCTCAATTGTTACCTGAATCCGATGGCGAAACTGCGAATCCAATTCGAAAACGGCGATCCTGAAAAGGTGATCGAATTCGACCCGGCCAAGGCGCCGTTCCATCATGATGGAGAGCCAGGCTCGATTCTCGACGTGATGCTCGGTCATGGAATCCATCTCGAGCACGCATGCGGCGGCAATTGCGCGTGCACCACCTGTCACGTGATCGTCAAGCAGGGATTCAACAAGCTCGGCGAGTCTAGCGAAAAGGAAGAAGACCTGCTCGACCGGGCGCCGGGGCTGACGCCGACCTCGCGGCTCGGATGCCAGGCGGTCATCAAGGATCCGAATGCGGAAATCGTGATCGTCGTCCCGCGCTATACGATCAACCAGGTCAGCGAGGCGGCCGAGGAATGACGACCGGCGCACCGCCAGCCGCGACGATCAAGCGCACGACGCTGAATGCGCGCGTCGAGAAGATTTTCGATCACGCTTCCGACACGCGTTCGCTCTTTCTATCGCTCATCAGCGGCAAGCATTTGCGATTTGTCCCGGGCCAGTTCATCTCGATAACGATTCCGCTCGGCGACGAAACTCGCTCGCGTCCCTACTCGATCGCATCTGATCCGGAAGATCGCGGCCCGTTCGAGATTTGCTTCAATCGCGTCGAAGGCGGTCGCGGCGTCGCATGGTTGTTCGATCGGCGGGTCGGCGACACGCTCGACTTCAGCGGCCCATTCGGCACTTTCACCATCGATCAGACGCCAGCGGCGGAACTCGGCTTCATCGCTGAGGGCACGGCGATCGCGCCGATTCGCCCGATGCTGAAGCGGGCGCTCGCCTCGTCGTCGGCGCCCAAGATCCATTTGATTTACGCGGCGCCGGATCGCGATCACATCCTGTACGCTTCGCAGCTCGACGAGCTCGCGCGGACCACCCCGAATTTTTCCTTCGAGCCGGTTATCGCGCCTGCCGAAAGTATCTACGATCGCTTGTCTGAATTGACGCAGGCGCGATGGATTGCCGGCGACCAGGATCGCTCGCGCCACTTCTATATTTGCGGCGTCGGCAAGGGCGTCCTTCGACTGCGCGACCTGCTCCGCGGCGCTGGCTACGAACGCCGCGCCGTCCACTACGAGCAGTGGTGACGCTCGACGCTAGTTTGCCAATGCTTTCCTGAGCGCCTCGGCGGACTCGTCGATCGCGAGCTTTCCCTTATCAAGCACCTCGTACATCGAAAAGAATCCGTGGATCATTCCTTCGTAGCGCGTGACGGTCACCGGCACGCCGGCCGCGCGCAGTTTTTCGCCATAGCTCTCGCCCTCATCGCGCAGCGGATCGAATTCCGCCGTGATAATGAGCGCGGGCGGGAGTCCCTTGAAGCTTTTGGCCAACGCCGGCGCGACGCGCGGATCTTTGCGGTCCGCCGCGCTGCGCAGGTAATGGTTCCAGAAATAGACTATGTCGTCTTTGGTCAGAAAATAGTCGGTGAAATTTTTGTGCGAGTAAGTATCGAGCTCGGCCTCGGTCGCGGGATAGATGAGCAGCTGAAACGCTATCTTCGGGCCGCCCGCGTCGCGCGCCAGCTGCGCGATTACCGCCGACAGATTTCCGCCCGCGCTGTCGCCGCCAATCGCCAGCCGGTTCGCATCCGCGTTCAGCTCTTTGGCGTGCGCGGCTACCCACTTGGTCGCGGCAAAGCAATCTTCGACGCCGGCCGGAAACTTATTCTCAGGCGCGAGCCGGTAATCGACCGACACGGTCACGCATCCGGCCTTTTTGGTCAGCGCGCGACATGGCCCATCATGCGTATCGAGCCCGCAAATCACCCATCCACCGCCGTGGAAAAAAACCAGCACCGGAAACGGCCCAGCGCCCTCGGGAGTATAGATTCGAATCGGAATCTCGCCGGCTGGACCGGGAATTTTGCGATCTTCAACCTTGGCGACTTTTTCCGCTCGCTCCGGCGGCACTCTGAACATACCTGCGGTCAGACGGCGCGCGTCGGCCGGCGGGAGCGAATGCAGCTTGGGGCCGTTTGCTGTGGCGAGTTGATCCATCAGGGCTTTTGCTTGCGGGTCGAGCGGCATGGTGTTTCCTCCGAATCAAAAAATTCTTCGCGAATATTCGCAAGTGCTGTTCGATTCTTAGACCGGAACGGTCTCCGCCGACAAGCGCGCGCTACGGCGCGAACCCCGACAGCAGACTGACTGCGCCCGGATGGCCGTCGATTCGTACGCCGCGCAAAACCGTGCCCTCGCGCTCGAGTCTGCGCGCCGCGGTTTCGACCAGCGCCGTATCGATTCCCAACAAACGCGCGATTGTGCGTTCATTCCCAAACGCCGCGGTCTCGAAATATTTGCCGACGATGGCGTGCGCCGCTTCTTTGCGCGTGAGGCGACGGGCCTCCGCAATCGCGTCGGGCCATCGATGCGCCATCGTGTCCCACACGTAGCTGAACGGGTCGGCGCGTTCGTCAACCTTGAGCGCGAGAAATTTTTCCTGCAGCTCCGCCATCGCGCGATCGAACACCGCGCGCCGCGACGCCTGCGCATATCCGCTTGACAGCTTCAGCACGCGAGTCTCGGCCGCGCCGCGTTTCGACAGCGCGTCCATCACCAGCTTGCCGCAATGCGACAATCCGCCGCGCAAATAAAGTTTTCGATAGCCGCCCGGCTCGATGCGCAGCCGGAGAAACGCGCCGATCATCTCGCGCGCGATGAAACTCGGGCGTCGCGCGATCACCTTGCCGTAGTAAACCGCGCGCCGCTGCGGCAACGAGTCCTTGATCCGCCACGTCATCCCGATCGCGTAGTCGTGCTGGATATGCTCAGGCATCGAGGGCTCGCGAGTCCCAGCAATCGCCTCGCGCAGACACGGCACGCCCATCCCCGCAGTGAACCCAGTACAGAATCCAACCTCGTCGATAAACTTGAGCGCGCTCTTCTCGCCAGTCACGCGCCGCGAAGCAACTCGCCTGAAGTGATGGTCACGATGACGCTCCAGCGCATCGAGGGTGTCGTTCATGCGGCGCGATGGTAGCTCTCGCGCCCCATAGGGTAAACCACGTGATGATCGTTACAAAATTCGCTAAGCTGTGAGAAAGTAACCGGGGTCGGCGATCCGAAGTGAAGACGAAGCAGAACAAGAAGAGACCAGCGGCGGAAATAATCTTTTCTGTAGAAGAGTCGCCCGAAGGTGGTTTCGAGGCGCGCGCTTTGGGCCATTCCATTTTCACGCAGGCGGACACCATCGAAGAGTTACGCGCGATGGTCCAGGGCGCGGTTCGTTGCCATTTCGACGACGCTGATCGTCCTCATGTGATTCGCCTGCACTGGGTGAAGGACGAAGTGCTTCCGGCTTGAGACTGCCGCGCGACCTGTCAGGTCCGGAGCTCGCCCGTCTGCTTCGCCGATACGGCTACGCAGTAAGCAGACAGACCGGCAGCCACATTCGCGTTACCTCAACTATGAAGGGAAACCGAGCACCACATTACGATTCCGGCGCACAAGGAATTGAGACTCGGTACTTTGGGTTCGATCCTGAATGAGGTGGCGGACCACCTGAAGAAGGATCGTGAAGATCTGGCTAAAGAACTGTTCAACTGAACATGGCTACCGGGTAACGCTGACGCCCTTCGGTCATCCCGCGATTCGCTCGACGCAGTCTGCGAAGATTCGGCGGTAGTTGGTCTTCACGGCGAGTCCGCGCGTGATTCCTTCGAGGCCTATCAGCGCGCGAATCAGGAATACGCTGTGCGCGGGAGACTTGTAGAGCCGATTCTCCAGCGCAAGCTCGCCGACCTTCGACGCCTTGCCGACCGTGTCGTATTCAAGCGGATCGACGGCGCGATCCACCCGCATCGGCTCGAACAGGATGTGAATAATTTTGACCATCGGCGCCGGATCCTGATTGCGATCGAGATACCCAAGCTTGACCATCGCGGCCGCCAGCGATTTGTCGTCGCCGCTCAGAATCGCGCGCGCGACTTGCAGGTTCGCCTTGCGCACCGGCTCGGGGAAGCGCCGAATCGACCCGAAATCGAGCACGCCCAGCCGCGGATGATGACTCACCAAATAGTTGCCGGGATGAAAGTCGGTGTGCAGCATTCCAAATTCGAGAATCTGCCGCCACGCGAATTCGTGAATCTTGACCGCGACCCATTCGCGCAACTCAGCATCCACCGCCGGCCCCATCACGTCCGCCAGCGGATAGCCGTCGATGTAGGTCATCGTCAGCACGCGCCGCGAACTCAGCTCCTTGATGTAGTGCGGGATCATAATTTCGCCATCCGCGCCGAGCCGCCGGCCGAACTCGACAACATTGCGCGCCTCGTTCACGTAATCGAGTTCCTCGCGCAGGCGCTGCTCGAGTTCCTTGTACACCGCGCCCGTGTCGATCTGCTGGCGCATCACGTCATGCCCAAGCGCCTGCAACGTCCGCAGCAGCAGCTTGAGATTCTGCAAATCCTGCTCGACCGTATCCTCTACGCCCGGATACTGAATCTTCACAGCAACGTCGACGCCGTCGCGCGTCACCGCACGATGCACCTGGCCAAGCGACGCGGCGGCAAACGCGGTCTGATCGAAGCTCTTGAAGATTGCCTCGGGCCGTTTGCCAATCTCCTTGCGAATCTGTTCCGAAATCGTCGCGTAGCTCATCGGCGGCACGCTTGATTGCGTCGCGCGCAGCACGTCGAGCGCCTCGCCCGGCAGCAAATCTTTGCGGATCGAGAGCATCTGGATGAGCTTCATGAACGCGCCGCGCAGCTGCTTGGAGCCTTCGACGATTCGTTGCGCGTTGCGGATGTGAGTCTCGAGCAGTTCGCGCTCGCGCGCAGGTGCGCTCAGAAACGGCCGCCGCAATTGATTCCACAGGTAGCTGGAGCCGACCTGCGACGCGAGCTCGCCCATCTTGATCGCGCGGCGTGCGCGCCCGCTGGTGATTGACGTGCGTTTCGCCATCAACGTCCGTCGCGCTCGATTCCCACCCGGTTGATCAGCGTAGCCGCGAGTGCCGCGCCGAAGCCGTTGTCGATATTGACGACCGTCACGCCGCTCGCGCACGAATTCAGCATCCCCAGCAGCGCGGCGAGCCCGCCCATCGACGCGCCGTAGCCGACGCTGGTCGGCACGGCGATCACCGGCTTATCAACCAGCCCCGCGACGACCGACGGCAGCGCGCCTTCCATTCCTGCAACGACAATCAGCACGCTCGCCTCGCGGATCGTTTCGAGGTTTGCCGTCAGTCGATGGATCCCCGCGACGCCGACGTCGTAAACGCGCGCCACCCGATTTCCGAACAACTCGGCGCACAGCGCAGCTTCCTCGGCCACCGGAATGTCGGAGGTGCCCGCGCTCAGCACCATCACGACGCCCTGCCCCGACGCCTTCACGCGCTCCTTCACCACGGCGCCGATGCGCGCGTCCGGATGATACACCAGCGCGCGAATTTTCCGTTTGACGATGCGCGCCTTTTCCGCCGCGAGCCGCGTAATTATCAGGTTCGTGCCCGATGCGATCACGCGCCGCCCGATTGCCGCGAGCTGATCCGCGGTCTTGCCCTCGCCGAAAACCACTTCGGGAATCCCGCGCCGCATGCTCCGGTGATTGTCGATCTTGGCGAATCCAAGATCCTCGAATGGCAGCTCGCGGATATGTTTGAAGGCCGCGCCGGCAGTCATGCTGCCCGCGGCGACACCGTCGAGGATTTCGCGAATTCGCTTTTCCGTCATCGACGCTTCAGGGATTCCGGGCGGATCGGATGCGCCAGGGTCAGCATCAATTCGCGCACCGCGCGCGCGTCGCTGCGCGTGACCGTAATCGTCAACTCGCCCTCGATTAATTTTTCGCCGGGCTTCGGAATGTGCCCGAGTCGTTCGACCACCAGCCCGCCGATCGTAGCATACTCATCCGCCTCCGAAAGCTTGAGGCCGAAGCGCTCGTTGAGTTCCATAATCGGCGCGCGTCCGATCACCGACAACACGCGCGGACTGATCACCCTGGTCAGCTCCTCGCCGAGGTCGTGTTCGTCCTCGATATCACCGACGATTTCTTCGATCAGATCTTCCAGCGTCAGAATTCCCGCCGAGCCGCCATATTCGTCGACGATCACCGCCAGGTTTTCCCCGGTGCGTTGCATCGCGACCAGCGCCTCGTCGAGCGGCATCGATTCGGGAAAATAGCTGACCGGCCGCATGATGTCGCTGACCGGGCGGCTGAGATCCGGCGCCTGCAGAAGATCGAAGACGTGAACCACGCCGACGATATCCGTGATTCGTCGCCGGAACACCGGGATGCGGCTGAAGCCTTCGCGGCGCACGGTTTCGATCGCGGCGGCCAGCGAAGTTTCCTCCGGCACCGCATCGACGCCCACCAACGGCACCATTGCCTTGCGCGCCTCGGCCCGCGAGAAACGAAAGATCCGGCTGATCATCTGTTGCTCGACCGGCAGGATCGCATCCTGCGGCTGCTCGGATGCGTCGCTCGGCCGCCGGCGCATCAGGCGCGCCAAATCGTCGCGGGTCAAAAAGACGCTCTCCGCGTCAGCCGGTACACCGGCAAGCCGTCGCAGCAATCTGCTCAACAGAGTCTCCAGATACAGCAGCGGCGCAAGCACCGTCGCAAGGAAACGCAACGCCCGTGCGCCAATCAATGCAAACCGATGAGGATTTGTGAGCGTCAGCAGCTTCGGTATCGATTCGCCGAGCACCAGCGTCATCGGCGTCAAAATAAATGGCGCGAGGTATACCAGGTGCGGGCCGATTTTATATAGCGCGCTCGTGAGCACAACTGCCGCGACCACCGTGGCGACGTTGGTGCCGGTGAGAGTGAGCGCCAGCAAACGATCCCGATTGGACAATAGTTCATCGAGCACTCGCGAGCGCACTTGACCGCCTTCGCTCTCCGCGCGAACTTTCAAATCGTCGGCGGAGACCAATGCAATTTCGGAGGCAGCGAAAAACGCCTGCACGATTAGGCATCCGACCAGAGCAACCACCAGCCAGGCGATCGTCATCGATGCAGCCTCACCACCTCGACCGCCGCGCCGCGCACGCGCTCAACCGTGGCTTCGAATTCTCCGAGCCTCAGCTTCTCTCCTGCGCGCGGCACGCGTCCGAGCCGGCGCAGAATCAGGCTGCTCAACGTCTTGCCGCCGCCATACACTTCGATGACGCGATTGGGCGCGAGCGCGTCGGCCAGCTTGCCCAGCGCGACCGCGCCCGACGCCGACCATTCGTCATCAGAAATTTTGGTGAGCTCGGGAACTTCCGTGTCGAACTCGTCGCGAATCTCACCGAATAATTCCTCGAGCAGATCTTCCAGCGTCACCAGGCCGAGCAGCCGGCCAAACTCATTGACCACTAGCGCCATTTGGAAGCGTCCACGGCGCATCTCTTCGAACAAATCGGCGAGCCGCTTGCCCGGCGGGACAAAATACGCTGGCCGCACCAGGCGCTCGACCCGCGGCGGCGACGGCTCCAGGCGCCGCGCTGCGAGATCCTTGGCATGCAGAATTCCCACGATGTTGTCCTGGCTGTGACGATAGACCGGCACCCGCGAGAAACTTTCGTGCGCGATCTCCGCCACCAATTGCGCCACCGGCATCTCGATATCGAGCGAGAAAATTCGATCGCGCGGCGTCATCACCTCCGACGCGCGACGCGCACCGAAATCGAACACGCGATGAATCATCGCACGCTCTTCCGGTTCCACCTGCCCTTGATTTTCGCCCAGCCTGAGCAGCGTCTTGAATTCCTCTTCGGACACCGGCCCCGGACGCGGCGCCTGCTCCAGCGGCGTGAAGGGCCGCGCAAGCGGATGGACCAGGTCGGCGAGCATCGCCAGCGGCCGCGCCGTGATCCACGCGACCACCGAGGGAAATCCCAGCGCGAACGTCTTCGGTGTGATGTCGCAGAATAGAAGTACGATCACGAGCATCGCGGGCGCCGCAACAATCGGCCCCCATTTGTCGCCGAGCCACGCCAGTAAAATGATCGTCGCGAGGCAGTCGGCGAAAATGTTGCACGCTTCGTTCAGCCCGATGATAACGATCAACGACTCGACCGGCCGCCGCATCAGCCGGTCCAGCGCGCGCTGCACCGACAGGCTCATCTGCTCGCGGGTGTGCTCGAGCCGCGCCATCGAGAACAATGCGGTCTCGGACGCGGCCAGCATCGCGCTGAGCACGATGAGAATCAGGACCGCCAGCGGCAGGATTGAGATCATCAGTTCAATTTAGCCGCGCGACCGCAGCTGATCCCATCCTCCGACAATCGGCGAGCTAGCACCAATCACCTTCAACCGCTTGCCCCGAACGATCTTGCCGATTTTGCGGACGTCGACGCGCAAGCGGCGCGACAATTCCACTTCGCTGTGGCCCGGGTTCACACAGAAGATCAGCTCGTAGTCCTCGCCGCCGGTGAGCGCATGCTGTAGGTCGTCGCCCATCAGCGCCCGGTACGCGGTAGACAGCGGGATTCGCGACGCGTCGATTTCAGCGCCGACCCCACTTCGTTCGAGGATATGCCCGAGGTCTTGCATGAGTCCGTCGCTGACGTCGATCGCGGCGGGCGTTGGCCGCAGCGTCGCGAGACGTTGCCCGGCATAGAGCCGTGCATGCGGACTCAGAAATCGCTCGACGAGATATTTTGTCGCCGCGCGATTTTTTTTCGCGTTCAGCCTGCCCGCCAGGATACGCCAGCCAAGCGCCGCGTCGCCCAGCGTTCCGGTGACGAAGATCTCGTCGCCGATGCGCGCTGCATCGCGCCGCATCACGCCGCGCCCGGCCTCTCCGATCAGCGCAATGGTGATCGACAATTCGCGCGCTCGCGTAATGTTGCCGCCGACGATATCGGTCGAAGCTTCGCGCGCCGCATCGCGCAGTCCCCAGTAAAGCCGCTCGAGCGTTCGCGACGATATTCCTTCGCGCACCCCAAGGTTCACGACGCATGCCGTCGGACGGCCGCCCATCGCCGCGATGTCGCTCGAGTTGACAGCGAGCGCGCGCGCACCGAGCGCTTCGGGCGTGCCCCATCGCAAATCGAAGTGGACCTTCTCGACGATGCTGTCGATCGTAAACAGCAACGGGCCGTGCGGCTGCGAGATCACCGCGCAATCGTCACCGATACCCAGAATGGTGCGGCGGCTGAGACGAATTCCCGCACTGAGTCGCGCGATCAGTTCGAATTCGCTGGAGAGGGTGCCGCGCGCGGACAGTTTCCTCACGGCCTGCGCGCTTTCAATGGTTGCTCTTCGAGCGGAAATTCCGCGACCAGCGTCAGTCCCCGCCGGCCGTCCGCGAACCGGGCCGAGGTCCGCCCTCCCGCCGCTTCCGCCATCGCGCGCGCAATATACAGTCCGAGTCCACGCACCGCGCTGCGATCGCCGTTGCTCTTCGGCCGCTGAAACAACGCGTCGAGTTGCTCCTGCGTAAGCGCCGGGCCGTTATCGGTGACCTCGATCGCGATCACATCGTTGCGCACTCCCGCCCGCAGCGTGACCTCTCCGGTCGCCGTCCTCCCAATCGCATAGGCCAGCATGTTTCTCACGATTCGCTGGAAATGACGGCGGTCGAGTTTGCATGCCGGCAGGCTCGTGAGCTCGACTCGCAGATGGAGCCGCCGCCGCCGCGCCTGCAGCCCGCAATCTTCCGCGACTTCGCTAAGCAGTTGATTCGGATCCAGCTCGGTCAGTCCCGCCACAATGTCGTCATCCTGCGCCTCGTAGTAATCCAGCACGTTGCCGACGACCAGGTCCATGTTCCACGCCGTCGATCCGATTCGTCCGAGCAGGTCGGTGCGCTCATTTGAATCGATATCTACGTCCTCGAGCAAATTGACGTAGCCGCTGAGCGCCGCGACCGGACTGCGAATGTCATGCGCCATCGTCGCGATTTGCGTCTGCCGAAATCGCGCCGCTTCCTCGAGATCCTCGACCTGTTTCCTGAGCCGCCGCCGGTACCGCTCGATAAAGATCGACGTGTATTGAGCGAAGATCACCGCCGCCGCGAGCCCCATCCATCGATACATCCAAAATGGCGACGCGATCGGCACGTAGTGCTCGGCTAATGCGTAGCCCAGAACCGCTGTCACCGCCATCGCGAACTGCCAGCGCGTTCCCCAACTTACGAACGACGCGGTCGCCAGCGGACACAACATGATCGCGATAAAGCGCGACTCGGGGTCTCCGGTCTCGCGACTGATCAGGATGAACGTCGCGATCAGCACGACGTTGTAAAGCAGGATCCAGAATTTCCAGCGCCGCTTGAATGCGTCCGTCCACGACAGGCCGAAGAACAGGCAGGTCGCGGCGAGGATTAACCAGTGCGGGTCGGTGCCGGGCGCGCCCTGTCCGCGCGCTTGCTGATCGTACGCGAGGTACGCCAGCAGCATGAAGATTCCGAGCGCGCCGGCAAGCTTCAGGACGCGCAGCGATTCCTCGTCATCCTCGGTCCAGCTGAGCTTGCTGGTGGCGCGGCCCACCCGGGTTTTGTCAACCCCGATGAGCCGTTGTATTTGCTGCCTTCCGCCAATCAGGCTCCCCATTTTCTTCCCGAGCCGATCCCCAATCATCCATGGTACTTTAGCCGCGAATTTCATCAAGCGCTTTGCTCATTGCGCTCAATCCAAAATCGATCTCGTCGGGCGCGATCGTCAGCACCGGCGCCAGCCGCACAACGTTGTCCGCATTGAGCGTCCAGTTAACGATCACCCCATTGGCCACCGTAGCCGCGACAAACCGATGCGCTATCGCGGCGTCGCGAAACTCAATGCCGATTAACATGCCAAGCCCGCGCACCGCCGCTATTTCCGGCGCATGCATCGCCAGAATGCGTCGTACGATTTCGTTGCCAATCGATGCGCTGTGCTCGCACAAACGTTCGCGCACGATTACGTTCAGACTGGCCAATCCGGCAGCGCACGAAAGCGGATGCCCGCCGAACGTCGTGATGTGTCCGAGCGGCGGATCGTGCGAGAGCATGCCAAGGATTTCGTTGCGGCTGCACAACGCGCCGAGCGGCAGTCCGCCGCCGAGAGCCTTGGCCATCACGATGATGTCCGGCACCACGCCGAAGTGCTCGAGCGCGAACATTTTTCCGGTGCGTCCAAAGCCGGTCAGAACTTCATCGAAGACCAGCATCGCGCCCACGCGATCGCATTGCTCGCGAAGAGCGCAAATGAAGCCTGCGTCGGGAACCCGCACGCCGCCTTCTGCCTGGATCGGCTCGACCACCACCGCCGCGATCGACGAGTCTATTTTCTCGAGCGCGCTTACGTCGTCGAACGGCAGATGCCGCACCGGCCCCGGCAATGCTCCAAACGGCTCGCGCATCGTGCGATTTCCGCACAGCGCCAGCGCGCCCATCGTGTCTCCGTGATACGCGCCATCAAACGCGACAAATCCCGCGCGTCCGGTAAACTTGCGCGCCACCTTCAGCGCGCATTCGATTGCTTCCGCGCCGCTGTTGGTGAAATAGACGCGCTCGAGCGGCCGCGGCAGCAGCTCGACCAGGCGTCGCGCAAGCATCACCTGGCTCTCGATCACGTACTCGCCATATACCATCACATGCAGATGCCGCCGCGCTTGCGCCGCGATCGCGTCGAGCACTTCGCTATTTCCATGCCCGAGCGCCGACACACCAATGCCCGCGATAAAATCGAGATAGCGCCGCCCGTCCGACGCAATCAGCCACGAGCCCTCGGCACGCGAAATCTCCAAGCCTATCGGCGCGTCGGATGTCTGCGCCAGATGGTGGCTGAAAAGGTCGCCAAGTTGAGTCATCGCGATCCCATCATGCGCTGAAAAAACGCGCCACCGTTGTGGCGCCAATCAAGCGGCGGCGACTGCATCTCCCCGGGCGCACAAACGTACGGTATCGCCATCGAACGAGCTTCGATTTCACAATCTTTGCCGGCGACCGCCATCGCTTCGATTCGCCCCGACACCGCGGCGGCGCATCCGCGGAACTCCGCGACGTCGCGCACTGCGGAAACGTGCACAGTCCTGAAGCCCGGCGAAATTCTGAACGAGTCCGCCTTTCGTTCGAAAATCAATGTCCATTCGAGTCCGCGACCTTCAAACAGCTCAACTGATTCACCCGCAACCTGTCGCCAGCGCGCTCGCTCCCGCACCCCGCGTATCGCACAAGCGTCATGCAACGGGATACCCGCCGGCGGCATCGACTCAGTCAGACTTTCGAGCGCCGTCGCCATTCGGATAGCCAACTCGCGCGCCGCTCGCCCATCTGGACTCACCACGAATACATGATGGAGCGACAGGCACCCGAGCTGCTCGAACAACGCGACATCGCGCGCGAGCAAGCCGGCGATCTCGTCGATTCGCGACGGGGCGGCCAATCGATGCGATCAACGCGCCACTAACCCGGCTGCCGAATCCAATCACGTTGCGCCGATGAAGCGACTCGATCGTCGCGTCATCGCCGTATGCGACCACCAGATCACACTCCTCGAGCATCGCCGCAGTCAGGTCGGACCGCTCGCGACTCCAGTGACGCACCTCGATACGCGCGCCGCAGTCGCGATCGATCTCGGCGAGCGTACGCGCAAATTCTGCAAAAAATATCGGCTCGGCTGACGCGGTTTTAATTATCACTCGCGCGCCTGCGATCAGCGCGATCGCAATCTCATGGATTCCAGCCCCCGCGACATTTCCCGCAACGATAAATCCGACTGTCTTCGAAGTGGGGCGGGCCGCCGTGCCCGCCATCAACATCAACGCGTCGCGATTGAACGGTCTCAGCAGCGCGTCGATCGAGTTCTCGAGCATCGCAACCGAATATCCAGCCGAATGCGCGATTGCCGCGATCGCGTCGCGCCGGCGCGCGTAATCGCGGCTGCCCCAGAGCGCGAACACGCGCGCGAGTGCATCGGCCATCCGCTCCGCGCTCGGCCCGACGTTATCCGCCCTCCGCGCGCGCGCCGCGGTCGCAGTACTCGCGCTCATCGCGACGCCCCCGACGCTTCGTCGTCGAGAATTGTCCGATCCCCAGCGCGCATCCTCGAACTTCTCCGCCCGCCGCCCGACCGAGCACGAGAACCCGCCCTCGCTCGACGAAGCCCAGGTCCTCGGTCATGACCGCCGACACCGATCCGACGTTGGCGAGATCGAAAAACGTCAGCAGTCCGATTTCCCCGTCCGCCACCGGCCGCAACGTGACTGGATCCCGTGCCGTCACCCGCAGCCACGGTGGCGGAATTTTGAATCGCTCCTGCGCATCCAACACGCCCGCGCAGTTGAAGGACGTCGCATCGTAAAGCTGCGAGCACAATTCCGACATCCCGTATTCGTTGATCACCATCGGCGGCGCGATCCCGAGTGTTTCGCCCGCCCGCGCGATCACCTCCGACGCTGACATCGGCACGGTCTGCCCTTTCGCCCCGCCGGTGTCCATCATTCGCGACCCCGGCGCGAGCCGAAGTTTCTTGCCCCCACTGCTGAGCGCGGAAAACAGCGCCGCGAAGGCAGCCGTCGTCCCCGTGATACAAACCGGTTCGCGACGCGCCTCGCATTCGCCAAGAAACGCGATCGCCGCCACAACGTTGACTCTGTCGCGCGACGCCGCAGCCAGACGCGCATCTGTCCCGAACTCCTCGACGCTCCAGCTGATCATCGCCGACAACGACGACTCCGGCATTACCTCAGCCATCGGATGCATCGCGAGCATCGCCATTCGGCGTGCGTCGGGAAACAGCATCGTGCGCATGTGAGCAATCGCCGACGCGCGATATATATCGGGCCGCGCCACGATATGACGCCCGCGCCGCTCCCGCCCCTGCGTAGTCCCACTGGTCAGAAAAATCGCCGCACCAGGCACATCCGCGGCGCCCTCGCTCGCCAACTTGGCGTACTTGAATGCGACGTTGCTGACCGCCGGAATCTCATCAACGCTGCGCACGGAATCAGTGCCGACGCCCCTGACCTTCGCAATACCGCCGGTACGCGCCAACTGTTTCGAATTGATGACGAAAAACCTCCAGCGCGATCCGCTCGAACGCCTTATCCCCAGGCCTGTGGATAAACGTGAGGACCTTCTCGTAGATGGACATCGGATTCGCCAGAGGGCAATGCGGGGAATTGATCATGGCACCGGCGCGCGCGGCCATTCAATCCTGAGGTCCCCGGAAGCACCCTTTTTAGACCGTAAACGGCCATATTTACCTTGCTTCGCAAATGTTCTAGACTTTGCGGCGTTGTGGGTGGCGGGTAGGCCTCGGCAGCGGCAATAAGGCCGGGTACGCGGGGTTTCAACAGGGTTACAACGATATTACTTAAGCGTTGCCTTCCTATTTCACCCAATTCGGGATGTAACGATTTTGCGCCAGATACGTAATTTTGCTAAACGACTTGCCAAAGGGTCTGGGGAGAACCATCGCGAAATGAAGAAATTCGCCGCCGGCGTCATGCTAGGTTTTGTTGCGAGTTGGGCCGTTGCCTTCGCATCTTCCACCGTCAGCCACGACGGTAGCTTCTGGAACCGTCTCAACACTAATGCCAAAGACGGTTACGTCAACGGCTATTCCGACGCGATGCGCGTCAGCGTCGGCAAACTCGACGTCCTCAATTCCGCCGCCGATCTCTTTCATTGGAAGGGCGCCCGCCGCATCATCCATCAGCTCTCGGGTCAGCTCTCGATGAATGACGTGAGTCCCAACCAGGCCGTCAAGCGGCTCGACGAGTTGTACTCGAATCAGAAGTACAGCGAGCTCGATCTCGGCGAAGCGCTGCAAACGCTCTCGATTCGCGCCAATGAAACCGCGATGCCAGACGCGCCCGCGAAAAAGTAATCTAATCTATAAGTGGGGCGGGCCGCCGTGCCCGCCTCTTAACGCCATCATCTTGAGGCGGCCTCGCAAAGGTCGCCTCCTTTTTTTCGCGCACGATCGCGCTTGAAACCCCGAGTCCGCGGTCCTAGCCTGATTAGCAGGACATCGACCGTGAACGCACCTCCATTCCTGCTCGAAAAAGTTCTGCGCGCCACCGTCGGCGTTCACTCGCATATCCCATCGACTCACGTCTCGACCGCAATCGGCCTCGGCACCGACCGCCGCGGCACCGGCACCGTCGTCAGCCCCGACGGCCTCATCCTCACGGTCCACTACCTGCTCCTCGGCGCGAAAAACGTGATCGTCACGATGCCCGGCGGCGATCAGCTTGAGGCGAAGATCGTCGGCAAGGATTACAGCACCGGCATCGGCCTGCTGAAGATCGATCGCACGAAACTCGCAAGCGTCGAGGTCGTCTCGTCGGAAAAATGCGTCGTCGGCCAGGAAGCATTTACCGTCTCGAGTATGGGCGGCGAAAAGCGAACCGCCGATTGCGGAATCATCACTTATCTCGGCCCCTTCGACGCGGTCTGGGAATTCGTACTCGACAAATGTGTCAGCGTCACTGCCTCGTCGTTGAGCATCGGGATGAGCGGCGGTCCGATCTGCAATCTGAACGCGCAGGTTATCGGCATCAACTACCTGAATTTCGCCGACCTGAGCCGCGCGATCCTCGGCGTCCCCGGCGAGAGCTTCCTCACCGTCCGCGACGAGCTGGTCAAACACGGCCGTCGCACCACCGCCGCTCCTCGCGCATGGCTCGGCGTGCTCTCCTACACCCTGCGCGAGCACGTCGTAATCGCCGGGGTGATGCCCGGTGGTCCCGGCGAAAAAGCCGGCCTCCAACAGGGCGACCTGGTCATCTCGATCGACGACACCGACGTAAACGACCGCCGCGTACTCTACGAGGCGCTCGCCAACCGCCGCCCCGGCGAAAACGTCAACCTGAAAGTCCTCCGCAACAACCGCGTCTACCAACTGGACATCCCCGCCATCCGCGTCGAAGACTACTTCGCGTGAGAGATTGTCTCAGCGATTTGTGCTGATTTTTCTTCCCCTCTCCCGTCGTCGGGAGAGGATATGAAGAGACAGCCAGGACACACAGCTCTGCCTCTGTTCCCCCTTTCCGGATCGGAAAGGGGGTGAGGGGGATAGGACGACACGATGACGAAGCCGTTCCGGTTCCCCTTCCCACTATGGGAAGGGGTTAGGGGTTAGGTTTCCGGGCTACAAGGAGCATCTCTCAAATGAACGAACAAAGATCCCGCCTACGCAACCTCCTCGCGACTCCTCAAATGATCGTCGCCCCCTTCGTCTTCGACTGCCTGCAAGCCAAACTCGCCGCAGCCGCCGGCTTCGACGCTATCTACATGACCGGCTTCGGCACCGCCGCCGCGCGCGGCTTCCCCGACCTCGGCCTGCTTACGATGTCCGAGATGGTCGCGAACGCTCGCTCTATCGCAAATTCGGTGAACGTCCCCGTCATCTGCGACGCCGACACCGGCTACGGCAATCCGCTCAACGTATGGCGCACCGTGCGCGAGTACGAAGACGCCGGCGCGTCCGCCTTGCACATCGAAGATCAGGTGTTCCCCAAGCGATGCGGTTTCCTCGCGGGCAAGCAAGTCATCCCGATGGAATCGATGCTGCCGAAAGTGCGCGCCGCCTGCGACGCTCGCCGCGATCCCAACCTCGTAATCATCGCGCGCACCGACGCCCTCGCAGTCAACGGATGGGCCGACGTCGAGCGCCGCGCCCGCGCCTATCACGCCTCAGGCGCCGACCTGATCTTCGTCGACGGAATCAAAACCCTCGATGACCTGAAGCTCTACGCCGAAAAACTAGGCGACCTCCCGCTAATCTACAACGGCGACCTGCTCCCCTTGGACCAACTAAAAACCTACCCCTTCAAGCTAACGATCCACATCGGCACGATGCTGACAATCTTCGACGCAATCCAAACCGCAATGCTCGACCTGAAACGCACCGGCCAACTCCCCGTCAACACCAGCTCAAATGTCTTCGAATCCTTCCTCCAAACAATGGGCGCACCCGACTACCAGTCCCTGGAAAGAAAATACACCGACTAAGAATTTACTTTTTTGTTCCCCTTCCCGCTCGGGAAGGGGTTAGGGGTTAGGTTGCTGATCATCCGACCGCGGCCAAGGAATCTCGCGCCACTTTCCGGTTCCCCTCTCCAGAAGGGAGAGGGGCTAGGGGAGAGGTTCCAAAAGCGACAGCCCCCTACACATCCTTAAACGCCACCTTCCTCCCCTCCCCCTCAATCGCCGCCTGCGCCGCCGCCAGCCTCGCCACCGGAATCCGATACGGCGAGCACGACACATAATCGAGCCCCAGCCGATGGCACAACTTCACGCTCGCCGGATCCCCGCCATGCTCCCCGCAAATCCCAATCTTCAACTTCTTATTCGCCTTGCGGCCGCGCTCGATCCCGATTCGCATCAACTCACCAACCCCGACCGGGTCAAGCTCCGCAAACGGATCTTTTTTGTAAACGCCGGTGCGAATATAATCCGGCAGAAATTTCCCCGCGTCATCGCGCGAAATCCCATACGTCATCTGCGTCAGATCGTTGGTGCCAAACGAAAAGAATTCCGCAACCTCGCCGATCTGATCCGCCACCACGCACGCACGCGGCACTTCGATCATCGTGCCAATCGTGTACGCCACCTTGATTCCGCGTTCCTTGAAAACCGCATCCGCCACTTCGCGAATCTGCGCCGCCAGAATGTCAAACTCGCGACGCTCGCCGATTAGCGGCAGCATGATCTCCGGCATCGCCTTGACTCCTTCCTTGCGCAGTTCGCACGCCGCCTCGATAATCGCGCGCGCCTGCGCCTGGTAAATTTCCGGGAAGCTGATTCCGAGCCGCGACCCGCGATGCCCCAGCATGGGATTCACTTCGAACAAACTCGCACGCACCTGCTTCAGATGCTCGAGCGTCGTTCCGATCTTCGCCGCCAATTCGCGCAGCTCGTTATCCGCATGCGGCAGAAATTCGTGCAGCGGCGGATCGAGCAATCGAATCGTCACCGGCAGCCCCGCCATCTCCTTCAGGATTCCGACGAAGTCCTCGCGCTGCATCGGCAGGATCTTCGCCAGCGCGCGTCCGCGTTGCTGTGCATTCTCCGCCATGATCATTTCGCGCACCGCCGAGATTCGCTCGGGATCGAAGAACATGTGCTCGGTGCGGCACAGCCCGATTCCTTCGGCGCCAAATTCGCGCGCGACCTTCGCGTCGTTGGGAGTATCGGCGTTCGCCCGCACTCCCAGTTTGCGCACCGCGTCCGCCCACGACAGAAATTTTTTGAAGTACGCCGGCATCTCGGGATCGACCGTCGGCACGCGCCCTTCGATCACTTCACCCGCCGATCCGTCGAGCGTGATGTACTCACCCCGCTGCACGACCGCGCCGTTGGCCGACAGCGTCCCCGCGCCGTAATCGATCTCCAGCGCCGACACTCCCGCCACGCACGACTTGCCCATCCCGCGCGCCACGACCGCCGCATGACTCGTCATCCCGCCGCGCGCCGTCAGGATTCCCTCCGCCACCTGCATCCCCTGGATGTCCTCCGGCGACGTTTCGACCCGCACCAAAATTACTTTGCGCCCCGCTTCCGCAACCGCGACCGCTTCGTCCGCCGAGAAGACCACTTCGCCGTTGACCGCGCCCGGCGACGCCGGCAGCCCGCGCGCGATCACGTGCTTCTTGCTCGACGGATCCAGCCGCGGATGCAAAAACTGCTCGAGCTGTTCGGGCTCGACGCGCTTTAGCGCCGTCTTGCGATCGATCAACTTCTCGTCGGCCATATCGACCGCAATTCGAACCGCCGCCTGCGCCGTCCGCTTGCCGTTGCGCGTCTGCAGCATGAACAGGCGATTCCGCTCGATCGTAAATTCCATGTCCTGCGTATCGCGAAAGTGTTTTTCCAGCCGCCCCGCGATTTGCAGCAGTTGCTTGTAGACCTCAGGGAAACTTTCTTCGAGCGTCGGATGATGCGCCGCGCGCTCGGCCTCGTCGATCCCCGCGCGCCTGGCCCATTCGCGTCCCGCCTTCAGGCTGATCTGACGCCCGGTGCGGATTCCCGCGACCACGTCCTCGCCCTGCGCATTCGGCAGATACTCGCCGTAGATTCCCTTCTCGCCGGTGCCGGGATCGCGCGTGAACGCCACCCCGGTCGCGCAATCGTCGCCGAGATTTCCGAACACCATCGATTGCACCGTGACCGCAGTGCCCCAATCGCCCGGGATGTTGTTGATTTTCCGGTACGCGATCGCGCGATCGTTATGCCACGAGTCGAACACCGCGCCGATTGCCATCCACAGTTGCTCGCGCGGGTCCTGCGGAATATCGCTCCCGACTTTCGATCGAATCAGCTCGCGGAATTCACCGACCAGTTCCCGCAAATCATCAACCGTCAAATCGGTGTCGTTCTCGACTCCGCGCGTCGCTTTTTTATGTTCGATTATTTCCTCGAACGGATCGGGATCGTTCTTGTTCTCCGGCTTCAGCTTGAGCACCACGTCGCCGAACATCTGGCAGAATCGCCGGTACGAGTCCCACGCGAAGCGCGGATTGCCGCTGATTTGCTCGAGCCCCTTCACCGTTTCGTCCGTGAGCCCGAGGTTAAGCACCGTGTCCATCATTCCCGGCATCGAAACCCGCGCGCCCGACCGCACCGACACCAGCAGCGGATTCGTCGCGTCTCCAAATTTCCGCCCGAGTGCCTTCTCGACTCGCGCGACGCTCTTGGCCACGCCCTCGGTCAGCCCCTTCGGATACTTGTGATTGTGATCGTAAAAATAGTTGCAGACCCGCGTCGAGATTGTGAATCCCGGCGGCACCGGCAGCTTGAGCCGCGCCATTTCGGCGAGATTCGCGCCCTTGCCCCCCAGCAGATTGCGCATCTCGGTGCGTCCTTCCGCCACGCCCGCACCGAAAAAGAAGATCTCAGGATGAATCCGACCCATGTGAAATCGATGCTCCCCTCACCGCGTCAAAATCCTGCGGCGACAATTTTAATTTTAGCTTTAGCGCGTCCAGCCGATTCGCTCGGTGATCACTTCGACCAGCCGCGCCGCCGGCACCCGCTCTTGCGTCATCGCGTCGCGATCGCGGATCGTCACCGTGTCGTCTTCCATACTCTGATGATCGATCGTCACGCCGTATGGCGTCCCGACTTCATCCTGACGCCGATAGCGCCGGCCGATCGATCCAGCCTGATCATAGGCCACCGTAAAATGACGCTTCAACGCGTCGCGAATCGCAATCGCTTTTTCCGGCTGTCCGAGTTTGCGTAGCAGCGGATACACGGCAACTTTAATTGGCGCGAGCCGCGGATCGAGCCGCAGCACGATTCGCTCCTCATTATCGACCACGTCCTCATCGTATGCGTCGAGCATGAACGCGAGCATCGCGCGATCGACGCCGAGCGCCGGCTCGATCACCCACGGCCGAAACCGCGTCTTGGTGTCCTCGTCAAAATACGTCAGGTCCTTGCCGCTGAACTTCGCATGCTGATCGAGGTCGAAGCTGCCGCGCTTGGCCACCCCTTCGAGCTCGCCCCATCCGAACGGATACAGGAACTCGATATCGGTAGTGCCGCTCGAATAATGCGACAACTCATCGGTCGCATGCTCGCGCTTGCGCAGATGGTCCGACTTGATTCCGTACTTCACGTGCCAGTTGAATCGAAAATCGACCCAGTAGCGATACCACTTCTCTTCTTCCTCGCGATCGGGCCGCACGAAGTACTCCATCTCCATCTGCTCGAACTCGCGCGTGCGGAAAATAAAATTCTCCGTGGTGATTTCGTTGCGGAACGATTTCCCCTGCTGCGCCACCCCGAACGGCAGCTTGACCCGCTGCGTATCCACCACGTTCTCGAAATTCGAAAAAATTCCCTGCGCCGTTTCCGGTCGCAGATAGACCACCGCCGCGGTCTCTTCGACCGGGCCCATGAAGGTCTTGAACATCAGGTTGAAATTGCGCGCCTCGGTCAGTTGACCGCCGCACTCGGGGCACTTGTCGCCCTGGATTTTGTCCGCGCGAAACCGATTCTTGCACGCTTTGCAATCGACCATCGGGTCGGTGAAATTCTGCAGATGCCCCGACGCTTCCCACGTCCGCGGATGCTGAAAAATCGCCGAGTCCAGCCCCAGCACGTCGCTGCGGTACTGGACCATCTCGCGCCACCACGCTTCCTTGACGTTGCGCTTCAGCTCGACGCCCAACGGGCCGTAGTCGAAAGTGGATCCGAGTCCCCCGTAGATATCGCTCGTCGGAAAGACAATTCCGCGGCGCTTGCACAGGTTCACAATTTTTTCCATCGTGACCGCGCGTTTAGTCGCGGGCACTGCGTTTTCCGCGGACAACAATTTCTCCTTAATCGCTCGCTGGTGCCCGGTGCTCAAGCCAGGCTGATTATTTCGGCGGTGACTTCGCCGGTATTTCCAATTTCAAGTATCGCGACCGTTCCCGGCACGCCGACCAAGTTGCGCGGCAACGTCGCGCTGCCCGGATTGACCACCATCGTCGCCCCGAACCGCGTCACACCTTCGACGTGACTGTGCCCCTGCACGATAACATCCACCGGCCCACCGAATTGCCTGACCATCGCGCGCGCGAACACCTCTTCCGACGTCTCGTCCGGCGTCGGAATCGCATGCACCAACCCAATCCGCACGCCCGCGATCTCAATCAGATGCGCCTCTCGCACCCTCTCATCACCTTGGTCGAGCCGATGCCGATGCCCATCCAGCCCCTCATCTCCATTCCCCAGCGCCGCGATCACCGGCGCAATCGCCGCCAGCTCATCGAGCACCCGATTCACGTAAACATCCCCGGCATGCATCACGAGATCGATCCCAGCAAACACCTCGAAAACCTTCGCTGGCAGATGCTCACAAGCCTCAGGAATATGAGTGTCAGAGATAAGCCCGATTCGCATCACGATTGCTCCGGACGCCCACGCCCGCCGAGCCGAATCGTGAAGCCTATCACGGCCCAGAACCCCTCGCAATTTTCGGGATTTCGCTCTTCCCCTCTCCCTGAAAGGGAGAGGATCTAAGGTGAGGGTCCTTATTTAGCGGGCATTTTTCTGCGCGCGACTCAAGAATCTGCTCTCCTTTGAATCCGCGCGCAGGTCAGGCAAAACTTCCACACAAAGATATGGCCGTCTTCCCAAACCTCATGCTAGAACCCGCTCAGAGGATAACTAGATGCGAATTTCGACCGTCGTAATCTGCGCATTTGTGATCGGAGGCGCGCTCGCTCTCGGCGGATGCGGTCACAAGCTGGTCGCGCACAACGGCGAGAGCACCGTCGCCGTTTATCCCGACGAAGATACCTTCGTGAAGCTGGTCGATCTCAAAAAGCAGGGCGGCGTCGGCGGAATGATCGGCGGCCTCGGCGAAGGCCTCGCCGCCAAGCAGGTGGACAACAACACGCCTGTCCGAATCATCCGCAGCGACGAGAAAGGCTCGCAAGTCGAAGTCCTCGACGGCGCCTTCAAGGGGATGCAAGGCTTCGTCCCGCAAGACAACGTCCACTAGCTTCAAAATTCGCTTCGCGTTTTGTTCTCCTGAACTAACCGACGTTTCACGTGAAACCCTTTCGCCTTTTCGCCCAGCATTCAAGGGCGCTTTTCGAGATCAGGCGAAGAGAATCTATGCCATTCGATACTCTCGCGGGGTCGATCCGATGACGCCGATGCGCTCGAGTTCCGCGATGTCATTATCCGACATCCCGAGCAACTCTGCGAAGACTTGCCGGTTGTGCTCGCCGAGCAGCGGCGCCGGCGCGTCGGCACGCAACGGAGTGTCCGGGATACGCGCGACGGCGCCCGGATACAGATGCGTCCCGACCACAGCGCGATCGATCGCAACAAAATAGTCGCGGCTCTGGATTTGCGGATCAGCCATCACCGCCGGCGCCGAATTCACCGGCGCCGCGATCACGCCCGCATCGCGCAGCCGCGCGACGCACTCGTCGGCGCTCAGTTGCGCGACCGCGGCCGAGAGTTCCGCGTCGAGCGCATCCTCATTTGCCTTGCGCGCGGACGCATCGACGAAGCGTTTGTCATCGGCGAGTCGCTCGATCCCAATCGCACGCGCGAGACCTCGCCACTGATCGTCGGTCTCGCAGGCAAGCGCGATCCAGTTATCGTCGCCCGCGCACCGGTAAATTCCATGCGGCGCGTGCTCGCGATGCCGGTTGCCGCGCGCCGCCGGCATTTTTCCAGTGAATTGGTAATCGAGAATCGCGTCGGTCACGAACGGAATCAGCGACTCGACTTGCGCCAGCTCGATCAATTGCCCGCGACCGCGTGCGTTCGCGCTCGCGCAGCGCAACCATCAGCGCGAACACGCCATGCAATCCGCCGACCGGATCGCCCAGCGCGTTGCTGAGCGTGTAACGCTGCCCGTCGCCGTCGTGATAACCCGTGAGTCCCGTCACTCCCGCCATCGCCTCGACTGTATTGCCGTAGCCGCGCGCGTTGCATTCAGGCCCGTCGCTCCCAAACGACGGCATCGAGATCATGATCAGCTGCGGATTGATCGCGCGTAAATTATCGTAAGCGAGACCGAGCCGATCCATCACGCCCGGGCTGAAATTCTCGACGATGATGGCGGAGACCTCGATCAGCCGTTTCAGGATTTCGATTCCGCGCGCGCTCGCGAGATCGAGCGTGACCCCGCGCTTGCCGCGATTGGCGGTATTGAAGACCGCCGCGCGCTCGATCGGCTGCATCTCTGGCGGCGCCATCGAGAGCGATCCGCGCCACCAGTCGAAATGATGCGTGTCCTCGACCTTGATCACCTCGGCGCCCATCTCGGCGAACATCTGGCCGACCAGCGGCCCCGCCCATCCCATCGAAAGGTCGAGCACGCGAATCTTGCCGTCGAAGATAGAGTTCATATCGTGCCCGCTTTTTTCAGTGTCTCGATCTCAGCGTCTCCTAGTCCCAGCTCGCCGAAGATTTCGCGATTGTGCTCTCCAAGCCGCGGCGCCGGGCGCGACGCTTCCGCACGATGCGACGTCAATCGCAATGGAGTCCCCGGCACTCGGATCTTGCCGAGTACCGGGTCCTCGATCGTCTCGAAATAATTTCGCGCCCGCGTCTGCTCCCATTCGAGCACTTCGGCCACACTCGGAATCGGCACGAGCGGAATCGCGCGTCGCTGCCCCTCGCGATAGAGCCACTTGCGCTCGCGCCCGATGAAAAATGCTTCGACGATTTCCAGCAGAGCGTCGTTGTTGAGCATCCGGTTGAGCGCGGTGTTGAAGCGCGCGTCGGATGCGAGCTCGCGACGACCCATCAGATCGCACAGAGCCTCGAACTGCTTATCGGTCACGCAATGCAGACCGGCATATCCGTCTTTGCATTTGAGCGTCACGATAAGAAACGGGCCGACTGCGAAGCGCTTGCCCGCCCGGCCGCGCACGATTCCGGTATACTGAAAGGTGACGGTCTCATAGATCATCGTGGCGACCGTCGCTTCGAGGATCGACACGTCGATATGCTGGCCGTGGCCGAGACCCAAATCGCGCGCCGCAAGCGCCTGCATCGCGGCAATCGCACCGTACAGCGCAGCGACGTATTGAGCGGGCGATCCCGGCGGCGTCAGCGGCTCACGATCGGGCTCGCCGACTGGAAACGTCCATCCGCCGCGCGCGAACAGGACCAGGTCATTCAACTTGCCATCGCGCTCGACTCCGTCCTGCCCGAAATTCGAAATTGAAATCACCGACAGGCGCGGAAACTTCGCGATAAGATCGTCCGGTGCGAGACCGAGCGTATCTAGGGTGCCGGGCGCGAAGTTTTCGATGAGAAGATCGGTGCCATCGAGCAAACTCGTAAAGAGTTCGCGGCCGCGCTCGTGCTTTAGATTGATAGTGACGCCGCGTTTGTTGAGATTGAGAAACGCGAACAGCCCGCCGCGCTCCTCGACGACTGCGCGATGCGGCCCCAGCTTGCGTCCGCCCTCGCCCCACACTGACTCGACCTTGACGACGTCCGCACCCATGTCTGCGAGCAGCTTGGTGGCGTATGGCCCCGCGATGAAATGAGTCAGATCGACGACGCGAACGTCGCTGAGCGCGCGATATCGCATCGTCAGCGCGACCCGCGTTCGAGCGCGTCGATCATTTGGCGATAGTTCCGTTCCGCCAGCGGCATGTGCACGACCTCGAATTTCATGCGGTCGGGTCCGAGAAAATAGAAGGAGTAGTAGCCGCCCGGACCGAACGGGAACTCGCCCGGCCCGTCGAGAATTTCCGCGCCGAGCGAACGAACCAGCGCGCACAATTCATCGACCTGCTCGTGTCGCTGCACGTTGAACGCCACATGATGCAAGCCCGGCTCGTAAACCTCGAACGGATGGTCCAGCTTCGCCTGCCAGACATTGAAGGCAGTTCCGTTGGACTCGTTGATATTGAATGTGAGCCGGCCGCCGGTCCGCGTGTCGTCAAAAATTCCGCCGACGGTGTAGCCGAGGAATTTCAGCACCGGCCCGAAAAATTTCATCGCCGCGGGCAGATCGCTGACGGTGATCGAGACGTGATTGATCGATCCTTGAAGATCGGGTTTTGGGACTGGTGGCGGCTCCGGCATCAATCGAATTCAGCGCATCGGGCCGCGCCCTGTCAAATGAATTTGCTGTACTCAAACGAGCCGGCCACGCAAACTGAAGTAATGAAAACGAGACAGCTTGGGAAAAGCGGATTGACGGTGTCGGCGATCGGCCTCGGATGCATGGGCATGTCCGATTTTTACGGGCCGCGCGACGATGCGCAGTCGATGGACACGCTCGAGCGCGCGCTCGAACTCGGCGTCACCTTCTGGGATACCTCGGACGCCTACGGGCCGCATCGCAACGAGGAGCTGGTCGGCAAAGCGATTCGCGGACGGCGCGACAAAGTGGTGATCGCGACCAAGTTCGGAATCGTGCGCACGCCTGAGGATCCGACGCGGCGCGAAATCAACGGCCGTCCCGAGTACGTGCGCTCCGCGTGCGACGCCAGCCTCAAACGGCTCGGCATTGATACGATCGATCTCTACTATCAGCATCGCGTCGATCCCAACACGCCGATTGAAGACACAGTCGGCGCGATGGCGCAGCTCGTGACCGCAGGCAAAGTGCGTTACCTCGGGCTGTCGGAGGCGGCGCCCGAAACGATTCGGCGCGCATGCAAGGTGCATCCGATCGCAGCCCTGCAGAACGAATACTCTCTGTGGAGCCGCGAGCCTGAAGACGGAACGCTCGCGACTTGCCGCGAACTCGGGGTCGGATTGGTCGCGTACAGCCCGCTCGGCCGCGGATTTCTAACCGGCCAGATTCGCAAATTCGACGACCTGGCGCCCGACGATTTCCGGCGCTTCTCTCCCCGCTTTCAGGGCGAGAACTTCGACAAGAATCTGCAGCTCGTCGCGCGTATCGAGGCTATCGCAAAAGACAAGCACTGCACGCCCGGGCAGCTCGCGCTGGCGTGGGTGCTGGCGCAAGGCGATGACATCGTGCCGATTCCCGGCACCAGGCGGCGCAACTATCTCGAAGAGAATGTCGCGGCGCTCGAGGTCGTGCTCAGCGCCGACGACCTCAAGCGAATCGACGAGGTTGCACCTAAAGGCGTCGCGGCGGGGGGTCGCTATCCAGCCGCGATGATGAGTTCGATCAACCGCTAGCGCCGCCGCCGCTTAGACCTTCGGCACTTCCATGCCCTTCTTCACCGCGGGACGCGCGCCGACCGCAGCGAGCCATCGCGCGACGTTGGCGCCTTCGCCGACCGCGTCGGGCTTGACCGCTTTGATCGCCGGGAAGCCGACGACCAACCACGGGTAGGTCGCGATATCCGCGATCGAGTAATCGCCGGCCATGTACTCGGTATTCGCGAGCTGGTTGTCGAGCACCTTGATCAGGCGCGCCGATTCGTTGGCATAACGATCGATCGCGTACGGAATTTTTTCAGGCGCGGCGTTGACGAAATGACCGGCCTGTCCGAACATCGGACCGACATTTGCCATCTGCCAGAAGAGCCATTCGAGCCCTTTCGCGCGTCCGGGATTTTTCGACGGCAGCAGCTTGCCGGTCTTCTCCGCCAGATGCACGAGGATCGCGCCCGACTCGAAGAGCGAGACGCCGGCGTCGTGATCGACAATCGCGGGAATCTTGCTGTTCGGACAAATCTTCACGAACTCCGGTTTGAACTGCTCCTGTTCGCGAATGTTGACGGGATGAACCGAGTATTCGAGCCCGCACTCCTCGAGCATGATTGCAGGTTTGCGGCCATTGGGCGTGGTCCAGGTGTAGAGATCGATCATGGTGGTACTTCCTTTGTGCGTGGGGTGATTATCCGTTCGTATCACACCGACTGATCGCAGCCCACTGTATTTCTGTTGCGCGGAAGTTTAGAGCGGGAGCAGAATCTTGAATCGCGCGCGCGGACGCGTGCTACGAAAGGACCCTCACCTTGATCCTCTCCCTTACAGGGAGAGGGGAAGAACGCTGATCGCTCACGAGGAGAACCACCATGCAAAGTGTTGCGGAGATTGAAGCTAGTCCGGAAGTGCAGGATTTGCGCAATAGGGTTTCTGGTTTTTTGAACGAACAGATCTATCCGAATGAGAAGATACTCGAGCGTGGCGGCGATGAAGCGTCGCGCACTTTCAAAGCGATACAGGCCGAGGCCAAGAAGCGCGGGCTGTGGGCGCTCGGGCTGCCGAAAGAAATTGGCGGCGGCGGGCTCGAGTTCATGCCTTACGTGTTCGTCAATGAAATCGTCGGTCGCAGTGAGTATGCGATCGCGGGACTCGGTACGCATTCGGCGCAGGACGCCACCATGCTGCACCTGTACGGAAATCCCGAACAGAAAAAGCGATGGCTCGCGCCACTGGTCAATGGCGACATCTATCCGAGCTTCTCGATGACGGAACCCGAAGTCAGTGGCGCCGATCCGACCGGATTGCGGACGCGCGCGGTGCAGGACGGCGACGAATGGGTAATCAACGGACACAAATGGTTCACCAGTGGCGCCAACGTCGCCGCGTTTTCGACCGTGATGTGCGTGACGGAGCCCGACGCGCCCGCGCACGACCGCTTCAGCATGATAGTCGTGCCGACCGACACCAAGGGCTATCAGATCGTGCGCATCGTGCCTGTGATGGGCGAGACGTCGGGCGGGCATTGCGAGATCAAATACACCGACGTGCGCGTGCCGCTGACCAACCTGCTGGGTCCACGAGGACAAGCGTTCACGATTGCGCAGAAGCGGCTCGGTCCCGGGCGCATCTACCATTGCATGCGATGGCTGGGGCAGGCGCAGCGCGCGTTCGAGCTGATGATCGATCGGGCGATCAATCGGCAGGCGTTCGGCGGTCCGTTGTCCGATAAGCAGACGATTCAGAACTGGATTGCCGATTCCGCCGCCGAGATCCAGGCCGCGCGCTTGCTCACGCTCAACGCAGCCGCGAAAATCGATGCCGGCGACGAGGCGCGCGTCGAAATCTCACTGATCAAATTCTTCGGCGCGAAGGTGCTGCACGACGTGATCGATCGCGCAATCCAGGTACATGGCGCGATGGGCGTGTCGGAGGACACTCCGCTCGCCCGCATGTATCGTCACGCACGGTTCGCCCGCATCTACGACGGTCCCGACGAAGTGCATCGGATGGTGGTGTCGCGGAGAATCGTGAGCGAGTTCAAGAAGGGACGCAAATGGGACTTCGGCCGCGGGGTCACGCGAGGAAAGGAAAGATGAATCGCCTGCGCGGCGGGCGGCAGGGGTGACCCCTGCACCCAGTGAAAGAGAAGACGCGAAATTCGCGCAGCGCGACTTTCGCGAAGGGTCTAGCAAGAATTACAACGCGTTGACGCCGCGCTCGCCGGTACGGATTCGCACGACTTCTTCCATCGGCATCACGAAAATTTTGCCGTCGCCGATTCTGCCGGTGCGCGCCGCGCGCTCGATTGTCTCGACCACCTGCGCCGCGAGCTCGTCCGACACAATTATCTCGAGCTTGACCTTGGGCAGAAAGTCCACGACGTACTCGGCGCCGCGATACAGCTCGGTATGCCCCTTCTGACGGCCGAATCCCTTGACCTCGCTGACCGTGAGACCCTGCACCCCGATACTCGACAGGGCCTCTTTAACCTCGTCGAGCTTGAACGGTTTGATGATCGCCTCAACCTTCTTCATAAGTCTCCTCTCGGTCGCTGCTCGAACTGGCCGCGTACGTAAGCCGGCCCCCCAACCCCATCCCCCATAACCATTCTCCCAAGACGGAGAAGGTTCAAGACCCCCGTTTCGCGCGCGCCGCCGACTGTTCTCGTCGGCGCCCTACTTGCTGAAAAAGACCTCCCGCGCGTGATTGGTATCGCAATACTCGCGCACCTCGGCAATCTTGTCGCCGTCGAAGCGGATGTCGAAGTGGTAGCGGTTGTTGTATTTCTGGCCGTTCATCGCGGTGGTATTCGATTCCGCCTGCACGGCGCATCGGTCGCCCTCGCAAATCACGGTGTCGATCCTGAGACCGAGCCCGCCCGGCATCATCGTCTTGATTCCCTTTGCGAGGGTCTTGATTCCTTCGTGGCCCTTGACCGGCGCCATGCCCGGCATCCTAGTCATCACCTTCCACTCGAAGTCGTTGGAAACCATCGTGGCGAGCCGCACCGGATCGGGATCCTCGAACTCGCTGAGAAATTCCGTGGCTAATTCCTTTTTTTCCGCTGGCGTCATAAGCCTGTCTCCTCGATTGCTACAGACAGATTCCTAGTCCATCCAGCGGGATTGCGCCAACCTCCGGCGCCAGCGTTGAACGCAAGCGCGATGCCAACGGGCAGCGGCCGTCGCGATACGCATTGCGGCATCACAATTTTTTCCCGGGTCGGCTGGCGGGATGCTTAACTGACGGGCGTCCGATTAATCGGCAGGCACTTTCAGGACGCGGCGCTGTCGCTCCGTTTGAGCTGGAACTTCGGCTCCTCGCCGCGCGACAGGCGCTGGATATTCTCGCGATGGCGAAACAGGGCGAGCGCCGTCATCAGGATCGCAAGCAGCAAATAGTGATGGGGCAATCCGAGAATCAAGACGGCCAGCGGTAGCACAATCGCGGCAGCGATCGAGGCCAGCGACGTGAATCGGCTGATCGCAACCACCACGGCGAACGTGCCAAGCGCGAACAGGATCACCATCGGCGAGATAGCGAGCCAGATTCCCAATGCGGCAGCGATACCCTTGCCGCCTTGAAAAAAAAGAAACACGGAGCAAATCGCGCCGACAAACGTGGCAAGACCAACCCATGCGATAGTCGCGACTGTAAACCCCGCAGCGCGAGCGATGATCACGGGAATCGCGCCCTTCAGCGCGTCGCCGGCGAGCGTCATCAGCGCAGCACTGGTGCCGCCCGCGCGCACCACGTTGGACGCCCCGATATTGCCACTGCCGACCGCGCGCGGATCGAAACCGCGGATGCGCCCAACGATCACGCCGGTAGGGATCGAGCCGATGAGGTAAGCGGCGAATATCAGCAGTGTTTCAGTAATCATTCGTGCGGACCGGCCCCCGGAGGGCAATTCACTGAAAAGATCGGGGTGACTGGATTTGAACCAGCGACTCCTGCGTCCCGAACGCAGTGCTCTGGCCAGGCTGAGCTACACCCCGTCTCCGGTTGCGCATAATCGGGAAGGTACAGACGAGTGTTTATAGCATTGGAGGCGATAGCGCGCGAGTCCGGGGGATCGCATTAATGGGCCGCGACTAATCTCCGTGATGACGTATCGCTCTAAAGATGCCGGCCACCAACCCGATCAAGCCCCAGCCGATTGGTGCGATAGCAAACGTAAAGAAATCTGGATGCGCATCCTCCAGCGCGTTCGATTTCGTAACCATGGCTGGACTTAGTGAGAGTGCATGCGTCCAAGCCGTCGGGTGTAGAGCCAAGAGAGCGATGGCGAGAAGAAGTGACGTGGAACCTGTCTCGGCTACGATCAAAAGGACACAGACCGCTTCCACAATCACGCCATACGCCGCTCCAATAAGCGCGTACCAGCCCACAAGCGCGAGCGCGGCAGCGTGGCGTTGCTTCACGGTGCGTGCGTGCGCGTGATCAGGTCGCGCATCTCGCTCATGATTTTTGTGTAGTCAGGTTTCCCGAAGATTCCTGAGCCTGAGACGAAGACGTTGGCGCCGGCTGCCTTCACGTCCGCGATATTGTCGAGCTTCACGCCGCCATCAATCTCCACGTCGATACTCAGCCCGCGACGCTTCAACTCGCGCCGGATGTACCGCAGCTTGTCGAGCGCGGCCGGAATAAACTCCTGCCCGCCGAAGCCTGGATGCACGCTCATCACGAGGATCATGTCGAGATGCTCGGCGAACGGCAGCACCTTGTCGGCGTCGGTCTCGGGATTGATTCCGATCGACGCGCGCGCGCCGAGGTCATGAATTCGCTTCGCCATCGCGGGGATGTCGGGGCAGACCTCGCAATGCACCGAAATTGAGTTGGCGCCCGCCTTCACAAACGCCTCGATGTAGCGGGCCGGCTCGGAAATCATCAGGTGCGCATCGAGCGGCAGTTTCGTGACCTTGCGCACCGACTCCATCACCGGAATTCCAATCGAGAGGTTAGGCACGAAGTGCCCGTCCATCACGTCGAAATGAATCATGTCGGCGCCGGCCTTCTCGACCGCGCGAACCTCGTCGCCCAGCCGCGCAAAGTCAGCCGAAAGAATCGAAGGCGCGATTTTGTCGCGGAGTTCTTCGCGCTGAGATGCCATAAGCAGAGATTAACCGCAGCATGACCCGATTGCGACTCGGTTCTGTGTGACCGAATTCAGTGGGGCGGGCCGCCGCGCCCGCCTCCGGCTTCGCGTATTCGTGAATGCGCACCAGCTAGGATGCGCGGCGCGCCTGAGAGGCTTCCGGACAGGTTCGCGCGCTCCGCGTGCCGAGGACCCTATCCGATCTTCAGCCTGTGCAACGCCATCAGGTCGGTCACTCCCGGGTCGCGGCCGAGCTGGCTCAGCAGAGTCGTGATTTGTCCGCGATGGTGTGTCTGATGATTGAAAAAATGGGTCACCGCGATCCACATCGGCACTCGATAGCGGCCGGCCGCGGACATCGCGTCGTAGATCATGTCGCGCTCGAGGAACTCGGCTGTGATTTCGTGTGACGATGTCCACGCCTCGATCATGGCGTCAGTCTTCTCGCGCTCACGGCGCAACATCGCGAAATCTGCGTACAGTTCCTGATCGAGCGAGCATATCTCGATAACGCGTCCGGCCTCGTCGAGCGACTGCATTCGATCCGTGCCGACGAACCTTCCCATCTGAGTCCGGTCGGTCAGCAGCAGATGGTTCAGCGTGCGATGAATCGAGCCGAAGAACGCGTGAAGGTTGCGCTGGCGTTCCTCATCATTAAGCGCCGCGCAGGTTTCGTAGATGCTGCGGTTCATCCACGTGTTGTACTGCGCCATCGTTTTGAACTGAGCAATCAGGTTCATCCCCATCGGCTCAGTGGGAATCAGCGCGATGCTCAGAATCGAGGAAGCGCGCTCGAGAGCCATGCGCCGATCGGATTCGAGACCGTCCGATGCGACGAGTACGAATGATAGCGATGGCGCCCGACTCTGATCGAGGTCGAGGTAGTGCGGGTTCGATACGATACGTAAGTCACATGCCGGGGCGCTGCTACGAACGAATTTTCGGCGTAGTCCGATGTATTCCACGTCGCCGATGGCGTGCTGGTCGCGGTCGGCGTCACCTGCACTCGGCCAACGCCTGCGGAGGTCAGCCCGATTTGCCGCGCCGCTCCATGCGACAGATCAAGCGAGCGCCCGTGCACGAACGGTCCGCGATCGTTGATCCGCACCACTACCGACCTGCCGGTGTCCGGGTTGGTTACCCTCACGTGCGAGCCGAGCGGCAGAGTCTTGGATGCCGCCGTCAGCCCCTCCGGATTATAGATCTCGCCATTGCTGGTGCGGCGTCCCGCGAAGCCGGGTCCATACCACGACGCGACTTCGGTATGTGTCGTTCGATAAGTTCGGGGCGAATAGTAGCTCGTAGAAGCCAGTGGCGCGGGTGCGGGAGTGAAATTTTGCGAAGAACATCCGGCGAGCATGAACAGGAATGCGCAAACCAGGAATGCCAGCACCGGCCGAATCGACCGCCGTGCTAAATGAATCAAGCGCTGGTCCACAGGCACATCCTGCATTTAAGGTTAGCGCCGAATCAAGCGCGCGGCAAAGAATCCGTCGAGACCGCCGAGGTCGGGGCGCGTCTTCATGAATCCGCGCGCGTCAATAACGTCTCTAAACTCTTTTCGAGCGGCCACAGCGTGATCGATTACGAAATCGCGGTGGCGTGCGAGAAATTCATCGACCAGGTTTTCGCCCTCTTCAGGTGCGATACTGCAAACCGAGTACACGATCGCACCTCCCGAACGCACAATCGCCGCCGCATGTTCGAGCATTCGAGATTGGATCGCCGCCATGCGCGCGGGGTCGGTCGGCTTGAGCCGCCACTTGATCTCCGGATGCTCGCGCAAGGTGCCGAGGCCGGTGCACGGCGCGTCGAGGAGCACGTAGTCGGCGCTCGATTCTGCAAACGGCGGCGCAGCGGTCAGGTCCGCACAGACAAACTCGACATTGCGATGCCGCAATCGGCGCGCGAGGTCGCGCGCGTTCCTGAGCCCGTTGAAATTGAGGTCCACCGCGATCACTCGACCGCGCTCGCCGACCATCTCCGCTAGATGAGTCGCTTTACCGCCCGGCGCCGCCGCGCAATCCACAACTGTCGCGCCCGCTTTGCACGCCAGCATGCGCGCGACCATCTGCGATGCCTCCGATTGGGCTTGGAACAGGCCGTCGCGATAGCCGCTCGACTCGAATCGCGGCGCGCTCTTCAGCACGATCGTTTCGGGTGCGCGTCCATCCGCGCCAATCTCGAAACCGTCGGCATTAAGCTTCTCGATTATTTCTGCGCGCGACCCGCGCGCGAGATTCAGCCTGATGACATTGGGCGCAGCGTCGTTGTTCGCCGTCATCAGCCGCTCGGCATCGGCGACACCGAACCAATCGACGAACCGCTCGACCATCCAGCGCGGATGCGAATACGCAACCGCGAGATAACTCTTCTCTTTTTTTTCACGCACCGGCATCGGCACAGTCTCACGAGTCGCACGCCGCATCACGGCATTGATGAATCCCGACGCATCGCGCGCTTTCGGAATTCGCTTGGCAATGCTGACCGCGGTATCGACCACCGCATGCTGCGGGATTCGGTCGAGATATCGAAGCTGAAAGAGTCCCATGCGCATGATCGCGAGCGCTTCGGGCTGGATCCCGGCAAGTTTGCGTCCCGTCAGATGCGCCAGCTCGAAGTCGAGCCGCCCCTGCCACGCGATCGTCCCCAACACCATCCGCGTGATGAGCCGCCGATCAGCCGGCGCAAAATCCGGCACCCGCCCCCCAAGCAAAACATCGGCATACCCGGATTCCTGATCGACGCGATAAAGAATCTCAACCGCCGCCATCCTGGATGCGAGCCCCTGATCTCCGGTTCTGACTTCATGCTCGCTCATGTGCCGAATCGCGCGCCGGCCTCAACGCGTCTGCCGCGGAGAAAATCAATCGCCGGCATTCGCTTTCGCCCCGGCGCTTGTACTTCGATCAATCTGAGTCGTCCGATGCCGCATTGGACCACCGGCGCCGGCTTGACGCTGACGATCGTGCCGGCAGAGCCGTTGGAACCGTCCTCGACTGCGGCGCGCCAGATTAGAACTTCGTCCGCGCCGAGACGGGTGCGTGCTATCGGCCATGGATCGTATGCGCGGGTCATCCGCTCGATTTGTTCGGCGCTCGCCGTCCAATCGATCATCGCGTCCTTCTTTTCGATCTGAGCGGTATATGTCGCCAACGATTCGTCTTGCGGCGTTTCGATCAGCGCGCCGCGCGCCGCGAGATCGATCGCCTCGAGCATCGCGACAGCGCCGAGCTCTGCGAGTTTTTCTTTCAACGTTGCTTGCGTGTCGGTCGTCTCGATCGGAATTTTGCGCTGGAAATACATCGGGCCGGCGTCCATTTGCTCGACGATTCGCATGATCGTGACTCCAGTCTCAGCGTCGCCCGCGAGGATCGCCCCCTCGATCGGAGCCGCGCCCCGATGCCGCGGCAAGAGCGATGCGTGCACGTTGATCGGCGCGATTTTTGGAACGTCGAGAATCGAATTCGGCAGAATTCTTCCGTACGCCGCTACCCCTAACAAATCGGGTTCGAACGCTTTCAGCTCACTAAGAAATTCCGGCGTCCGAATTTTGACCGGCTTCAAGGTCGGAATCTGATGCTTCGCCGCAACCGCACCGACTTCACTCGGTTCCATTCCGAGCCCGCGCCCGCGCGGACGGTCGGGACGCGTCACCACTCCGACGATTCTGAAGTTGGCTCCTGAAGCCTTTACCAGCCGCTCCAGGATGTGGGCGGCCAGCGCCGGCGTGCCCATGAAAACGATCTTTAGTGGGTCGGCGATTTTAGATCCGCACCGTGGAGGGACTGACGCTGTCGGCCTTGCCCTCCTTGATTAGCTTTTTCAGTTTGCGCTTGTAGAGCTCGCGCTTGATCCGGCTGATGCGATCGATGAACAGCTTGCCGTCGAGGTGATCGATCTCATGCTGCAGCGCGACCGCGAGCAGCTCGTCAGCTTCGATCTCGATTTCCTTTTCGTCAGGCGTCCAGGCGCGCACCAGCACGTGCGCCGCGCGCTCCACATCGGCGGTGTAGTCGATCACCGACAGGCAACCCTCCTCCCAGATGATCTTGCCCTCGGCCTCGACCACCTGGGGGTTGATCAGCTTCAGCAGACGCTTGCCGGGATTTTCATGATCGGTATCGAGCACAATGATCCGCTTCGACTCTCCGACCTGCGGCGCGGCCAGACCAACGCCGGGCGCGGCGTACATCGTCTGCACCATGCTATCGATCAGCCCTTCGACGTTGCCGTTGATATTCTTGACCGGGGCCGCGGGCGCCTTGAGCGAATCGTCGGGAAATTTGCGAATTTTCAGGAGCGCCATCTATTCACAAATCTATCAAAGGGTCGCTGGCGCGGCGAGTCCGAGCGGCGCGAGGAACGATTCCACCGCGCGGATGCACTCCAGTGGACGCTCGATTTGCAGGAAATGCGACGTGCCCGGAATCGGTTCGTACGGCAACCCCAACTCCTGGGCCATCGCGCGGCCGATCAGCGCCGGCGGCATCACTTCGTCGAGCGTCGGATCGCCGCACACGAGTTTTACCGGCACCGGGCAATGCGCCATTTGCGGCCACAGACTCGGATTCGCGCCGCTGGCAAAAACATGTGCTTCGTATTCGCGCGGACACGCGAGAATCCAGTCACCAGCCGCGCGATCATGTCGTAGCGTCGCTCGCGCCATCAGTTCGTACGCATCGGGCACCCATCGTTTGAAGCGCCGCTTGAACTGGTTCGCGAGTTCTATCGGATCCTGGTAGCGCTCGGGACGCCGCGCCGCACGTGATGCGAGCGACTCCTTGTCGGATTGCTGCAAGTACTGAATCGGATGACCTTCGCGCGGATAGACCGGCGGATCGAACAGCACCAGCGCGTCGAAGCGCCGGCCAAATTTGAGCGCATGCATCGCGGCGGTGACGCCGGACAGCGAATGGAACAGCCCGGCCGCCGGCTTCGCGCCAAGCTCGCGATTGATGGCGTTCCACACGACGTCCATGTCCGCGATGAAGTTTTGCCAGGTATGGCCTTCAGCGCCGTGCAGAGGGTTGTGGCCGTGATTACGGAAATCGAAGACCACGACTTCGTAGCGCTCGCGCAACGGTCCCCAGAATGGAAAGTAGCCGTCGATCGCGAGGCCGTTGCCGTGACTGAGCACGAGCCGCGGCGCGCCTGGAATGCCGTGCTGACGAATATGAATCGTCGCGCCGTCGTGCATCTTCGCGTCGAAGGCGTGAAGCGCGCGCGGCACATGATGAATCGGCGGGTGTTGGTTGGTCTCGTTCATCCCCTCACAGCATCCTTACCGGATCGATGTCGATCGCAAGATATATGTCGTCGCGATCCGCTGACGGCCCGAGTTCGGCGCGCATCGCGGCGAGCGCGGCGCGCATCGGTTTCAGTTCGCGCGATTTTATCATCACCTGCCAGCGGTAGCGCTGCTTGATTCGCTCGATCGGCGCGGGCGCGGGTCCGAGCACGCGGATTCCTTCCGGGGTCGAGTCCTTCGCCAGTGATTTCGCGACCGCCTCGGCCATGCGGCTGACAATTTGCGGCTCCGCACCTTCGATTCGCACCATCGCGAGGCGCGCAAACGGCGGATACATAAGTTCTCGGCGCAGCTCGAGCTCGCGGCGCATGAAGCGCGCGTAATCCTGATCCCTGGCGGCGCGGATGCTGTAGTGATTGGGCGCGTAGGTCTGAATTATCATGCGGCCAGGACGCTCACCACGCCCAGCGCGTCCCGCGATCTGCGTCAGCAACTGAAACGTTCGCTCGGCGGAGCGGAAGTCGGGCATGTTCAGAGCCATGTCGGCGTTTACGACTGCGGCCAGCGTGACGCCGGGAAAATCGAAACCCTTGGTAATCATCTGCGTGCCGACGAGAATATCTATTTCGCCGGCGCGAAGCTCGGCCAGCATTCGCGCGCGCGCGCCGCGCAAGCTGCTGGTGTCGGAGTCCATCCGTTCGATGCGCGCGGTCGGCATCATCTCGGCCAGCGTCTGCGTCAGCCGCTCGGTGCCGAAGCCCTGGCCCTTGAGCCCGTAAGCGTTGCACTCGGGGCAAGTGTCGGGCGCCGCGGTGTGATTGCCGCAGTAATGGCAGCGGAGCGAGCGGTCGCGCATGTGAAAGGTCATGCTGACGCTGCAATTCGGGCATGCGATCACGTTGCCGCAAACGTGGCATTGCAAAAAATTGTGGAAGCCGCGGCGGTTGAGAAAGACCATGCTCTGGCCGCGCGACGCGAGATTTTCGCGCAGCGCCGCGACCAGCGTCGTCGAGAGGGGCACGGCGTCGAGAACGTCCGCTGATTTCGTTTCACGTCCTGCGCCGTTGGTTGGCTTGGCAGCCAGGGCCTTGCGCGCATCGGCCACTTCGCGCCGCATGTCGACGATTTCGACCGAAGCCATTGCACGATCGTTCACGCGCCGGAGTAGCCGCAGCAGCCGATAGCGTCCGCGACGCGCATTCGCATACGACTCACTGGACGGCGTCGCCGAGCCGAGCACGACCGGGCAATTCGAAAATCCCGCGAGCGCGACCGCGAGATCGCGCGCGTGATAGAAGATACCTTCCTCACTCTTGTACGACGCGTCGTGCTCTTCGTCGACGACGATCAAGCCAGCGTCGTGCATCGGCGCGAAAATCACCGAGCGCGGACCAATCATCACGCGCGCCTGGCCGCCGATCGCCGCCATCCAGCTGGCCCATCGCTCCGACACGCTCTGCGCGCTGTGCGCGATGCCGACCAGCGAGCCGAACCGAGCGCGAAACGAGCGGACGATTTCGTGGGCGAGCGCGATTTCGGGCACCATGATCAAAACGTTGCGCCCAGCCGCGAGCGCTCGCGCGGCGAGGTTCAGGTAAATTTCGGTCTTGCCGCTGGCGGTGACGCCCCACAGCAGAAACGCCTGGTAGCGGCGCTGATCGATCGCTGGCGAAATCGCATCCAGCGCGACTTGCTGTTCATCGTTGAGATCGAACTCCGCCGCAACGCCATGACTTGTCAGAGCGGGGGCGGAGTCGATCGCAATCAACCCGCGGCGGGCGAGGCTCTTCAGCGCCGCGCTCGCGCCATCGACGGCGGTTTTCAGAGTCTCGACGCGCACACCATCGGCGCCGGCGTTGGCGAGCGCTGTCAGAACTTCGCGCTGCTTTGGACCGCGCACACTCTCGACGGCTGCGCCGGTGACGAGTCGCGCGACAAGGTCCGCGGTGTCGCGATGGCGTCCGGTGGTGGCGTCGCGACGCTCGAGGATGCCGTCCGCGACGAAGCGCGCGATGGTGGCGCGCACTTCGCTCGGCGGACCGATTTTCTCGAGTTGCCGCGTCGTTTGAGGGCGCTTCGTAATCGTCTCGATAACCGATCGTTCGACTCGGGTGAACGCGGCGCGTGCCAGCGCGTCCGGCGGCGTCGTCAGACAGTACGACGTCCGCGATTCGACTCGCGCGACTGCGGGAATCACGCTTCGGTACGCGTCGGCAATCGAGACCATGTAGTACGAGGCGAGGAATTCCATCAGTTGAAGATGCGCGCGATCGAACAGCGGGCGCGGCTCGAGCACTTCTAGGATGGGCTTCAGCTCGCTGGTCGAAAGTCGTTCGCCGACCTCGGTGACGACGCCCGTCACCTTGCGCGCGCGGAGCGGCGCGAGCACGCGATGACCAGGCTGAACGAGTCCGTCGAGCGTCGGCGGAATCGAATAGGTCAGCGTCTCGAATCCGCGCGTCGCACCGACGATCACTATGTTGGCCTGCATCTCGACTGTCTCTGCTGTCCAGCAACTTACACCGCGCGCGAGTAATCGGGCGAGGCACCCCGCTTTCGCGCGGGCGTGCAGTCTGGTTGAATCGGGGCATGGCGCTACGATTTCTGACTGCCGGTGAATCGCACGGACCCGAGTTGGTCGCGACGGTCGAAGGCGTGCCCGCCGGATTCGACATCGACATTGCCGGGATCAACGCCGAACTCGCACGACGGCAAAAGGGCTACGGCCGCGGCGGTCGCATGCTGATCGAGAAGGACGAGGTGCGGCCGGTTTCCGGTATCCGCTTCGGCAAGTCGCTCGGCAGTCCGATCACTTTCATCATCGAGAATCGCGACTTCAAGAACTGGGTCAAGAAGATGTCCGCCGACCCCAACGATCGCGGCGCCGCGGAGGTCGTCACGCGAGCGCGTCCCGGTCATGCCGACCTGGCGGGCGTGCTCAAATACAATCTGGAAGATATTCGCGACGTGCTGGAACGCGCGTCGGCGCGCGAAACCACTGCGCGCGTTGCGATTGGCGGGTTGGCGAAGCAGATTCTTGCTCCGTTCGGAATAGAGGTGCTCGGCTACGTCGCGAGTATCGGCGCGACCGAAGCGAAGACTCATCCCGAGTTGAGCATCGCGGAACTGCGGCGCATTACTGAAGCATCGCAGGTGCGGGTCGCCGATCCTGATGCGGAAAGTAAAATTATCGCCGAAATCGACGCGTGCAAAAAAACCGGCGACACCCTCGGCGGCATCGTCGAGGTCGTGGCGACCGGATTGCCGGTCGGGCTCGGCAGTCACGTGCAATGGGATCGCAAACTCGACGGGCGGCTCGCGTTCGCGCTGCTGAGCCTGCAGGCTGCCAAGGGCGTCGAGCTCGGTCTGGGATTCACCGCGGGACGGATTCGCGGATCCGAACTGCACGACGAAATCGGCTACGACAGCGCGGGGCGTCGCTTCACGCGGCATTCCAACAATAGTGGCGGCACCGAGGGCGGTATGAGCACGGGTGAGCCGCTGCGGGTGCGGGTCGCGTTCAAGCCGCTGTCCACGCTGATGCGTCCGCTGCGATCGGTCGATATCAAAACCAAGGCGGAAGCGGTCGGCGCGATCGAGCGATCTGACGTATGCGCGATTCCCGCGGCGGCAGTGATAGCGGAAGCGGTGGTAGCGTTCGAACTCGCGGCGGCCTTTCTCGAAAAATTCGGCGGCGATTCGCTGGTCGAGATTACGCGCAACTTCAAAGGTTTCCTCGAACAGGTCCGCAACTACTGAAGACGCGGGCGCGTGCCCGCATCGCGGGGCTGTAACGCAAATGACGCCCAAATTGATTATCACTGGATTCATGGCTACCGGGAAAAGCGCGGTGGGACCGATTGTTGCGCGACGGCTTGGGTGGGAGTTTGTGGACGTGGATTCTGTAATCGTTGCGCGCGCGGGGAAGCAGGTCGCGCAGATCTTCTCAGACCATGGCGAGGCGCATTTCCGGCAGCTCGAGCGCGAAGCAGTCGCGCACCTGACGAGCGATCGCCGACGATGCCCGCATTGCCACGGCCCGTTTCCCGAAGTGATCTCGACTGGCGGCGGCGTGCTGGTGGACGAATCGAATTGCGTGGCGCTCAAGCGCGTCGGCGTGATCGTATGTCTGACGGCGCGCCCTGAGGTTGTCGCGGCTCGTGTGGAACGATCGAAAGCGAAGCGCCCGAAACTGACGGAGGGCAGTAAGCCTACTTTGGAACGGGTCAAAGAGTTGATGGCCGAGCGCGAGGACGCCTACTCCCGCGCCGACGTCCAGGTTGACAGCTCGGATCTTAGCGTCGAGCAACTGGCCGATCACGTTATCGGCGCGTTCGGCGTTCACGCCGCTCGCCGAGTCCTGCCGCCTGTATCGTGATGCGTACCATCCGCGTAGAACTCGGGCCCGCTTCGCATGACGCGCAGGTCGGCACGAATATTCTCGACGAGCTTGGCAAACTCGCGCTTGCGGCGGGATTGAAGGCTGGTTCGTGCGCCGTCATCACGGATGCCACGGTCGAGAAGCTTTACGCGTCGCGCGTTGAGGAGACTCTTCGCAAAAGCGGCTTCGCGCCTGTCGTGATTTCGGTGCCGCCGGGCGAGGCGTCCAAGTCGCTCGCGACGCTCGAGTTGCTCTACGATCGCATGACCGCGGCCGGGTTGGATCGCAACAGTGCAGTGTTCGCAGTCGGCGGCGGTGTGGTTGGCGATCTTGCAGGATTTGCGGCGGCGACATTTCTTCGCGGCGTGCCTTTGGTGCAAGTCCCGACGACCGTCGTCGCGCAAGTCGATTCCGCGCTCGGCGGCAAGACGGCGATCAACCATCGTCACGCCAAGAATCTGATCGGTGCGTTTTATCAGCCGCGGCTAATCGTCGCCGACGTTGCGACGCTCGCGACGCTGCCCGACCGCGAGTTTCGCGAGGGCCTGGCCGAAGTGATCAAATACGGCGCAATCATGGACGCGCCGATGATCGCAGACCTCGAGCGCGATCTCGATGCGATCCTTGCCCGCCAACCGGCACTTCTCGAGCAAGTGGTCGCGCGATCGCTGATGCATAAAGCGGCCGTGGTCGGCGCCGACGAGCACGAAAGCGGACTGCGCAAGACTCTGAACTTCGGACACACTATCGGCCACGCCATCGAAACGAGCGCCGGCTACGGAATTTATTTTCACGGAGAGGCGGTAGCGATCGGAATGGTCGCGGCGGCGCGGCTGTCGAGCTCGTACGCCGGTTTCTCGGCTGACGAAGCGTCGCGTCTGCAGCGATTGATCGAGCGCGCTGGCTTGCCGACGGCGATGCCGGCCGGATGGCGCAGCGAAAATTTTCTGCGCGCGCTTGCGCTCGACAAAAAACGCGTCGCGGGCGCGGTCGAATTCGTGCTACTCGATCGCATTGGCCACTCCTTGACAAGAAGACTGTCCTTTGATGACATCGTGTCATCTCTCAGCTGATCGGCCGGTTCAATTTCTGACACTTCGAAATAAAATGTTCTATAGGTGACAAATTCCCGCGGAAATCTCGCTTGTACAGCTTGGCGTATATATGATCGGTCTAGTATGTAGTTAAGTAGCGTATGAAGTGCAGTTTCAACCCGTACATCTTCAAGGACCGGAAAGGACGTGGTAAACGCACTTAACGCGAAGGAGCCCCATGGATCGAGTCGACGAGTTGAAGAGCAAGGTCCTGACAGTGCAGGATGTGTCTAACTACCTGCGAGTGCATCCCTCCACTATCTACCGTATGCTGAAGAAGAACCAGCTGCCTGCGTTCCGGGTCGGTAGTGACTGGCGGTTTACGGTCGAAGCGATCGACAAATGGCGCGCGTCGGTGGAATCCAGCGTTTCCGGTTCCGCAAGCGACAACGGCTGAGTTCCGCGGATAACCCGGCTGGTTGAAAGCGCGCCGGTGCTCTAGTTCTGGAAGTACCGGCGCGGATTTTCGACCAGCATCGTGCGGATTTTCGCGTCTCCCACCCCTGCCCGCTTCAGCGCCGGCACGATGTTCTTGAAGACGTGCGTCGGCGTCCAGTTCGCGACCAGTTTGGCCGTCTCCGGCGTCATGTCGAGCCCGCGCCCCAACCAGCATGCGACGGTGTCGTGAGATAGAACGAGTTGATTTTCATAGCCGACGCCCAGCAGACCGATCAACGCCGCGAGCCGCAGTTTGTCGGGATGCAGGAAGTCCAGGCCGAAGCGATCGAACCCGAGGATACATCCGCGATCGAGCATCGCGGTGTGGTAGCCGAGATCCGACGACCCGCAGCTATGCCCGATGATCACGCGGCCCAGATCCGCGCCCTCCGACGCGAAAATCTCCAGCTGCTCGCGGCCCATCGTGCCGTCCTCGGTATGCGTCGTGATCGGCGCGCCGGTCGCCTTGTGCGCGCGCGCCGCCGCCCGCAGGCACATCTCCTCATATTTCGTGACCTGCCCCTTGCCGGTCGCGCACTTGATGATGCCCGCCTTAATGCCGGTGTCGCCGACGCCTTTGTTGATCTCACTGATATACACGGACGCGATATCGTCGATGGTCCGCTGCTTGAAGTACGCGGTGTTGCCCAGGTCTTCCTTGTACAGGCCGGTCGCGCAGATTATTCGCACGCCTGACGCCGACGCGGCCTCGGCCATGAAGGTCACGTCGCGACCGATGTCCATCGGGCACGGATCGACGAAGGTCTCGAGTCCGAGGTCGCGCACCTCTTTGAGCCGCTCGACGCAATTCTTGAGTGCCGATTTGCGCTCGAATCTCGGCGCGGCGCAATCGAGCTCCCACCCGGCCCAGCCTATCAGCAGATGCTCGTGCATCAGCGTCGTGCCGAGCTGCTCCGGACTCACGCTTCCAGTGACGGTGTTGATTGCTTTCATCGCGACATGCTCCCGCGTCGATCCAGACTTCGATTTTTCGAAGCTAGACCCGACACGGCGTTGGCGTCAAATGCGTCGCGGCGCGGATTAGGTGGACGGATTTTGTTTGGGTTCGTCGTCGCTGCCGAAAAATGCCGTGAGGATGATCAGGGCGACGCCAATCGAGATCGCACTGTCGGCGACGTTGAAGATGGGATAGTTCAGGTCGTAGTAGTGCGCGCGCATGAAGTCGATCACACGCCCACGAATCGCTCGATCGATCAGATTGCCGATTGCGCCGCCCAGGATCAGCGCGAATGCCACCGAGCTGATCGACACGCGATGGGCGCGCACGATCAGCACCGCCAGCACGACTATCGCGGCGCAAGCCATCGACAGCAGAAACATTGTACGGACCCACACTGGCGCGTCCGCCAGCATGCTGAACGCGGCGCCGGGATTCAGCGTGTAGGTGATGTCCAGGTAGTTCGGAATGATCGCGATACTCTCGTACAGCGCCATGTGCGCCTGCACGAACAGCTTGGTGGCCTGGTCGAGCAGAATGACGGGAATCGTGATCGCGCCGAGCAGAAAGAGAAATGGCCGCCGCGGCGGCGCGGCAGTGGTCGATTCGCTGCCCGCTTCGCGTCCCGAGAGAACATTGGCCATGGGCTTGGCGCTCGATTGATCGGCCATCGGCTACGCCCCAACCACTGCACGGCATCGCGCATCCAAGGTCTCGCCACCGCTGTTGTCGAAGTATTTCCAGCATCGCGCGCATTTCGCGCCCGACGCGTGACGCCCAACCAGCGTGACCGCGAGATTCGCGGCTGCGCGCGCGAAGGTACCGTCAACCGCGAAATCCTCACGGCCGTTGGCTTGTTGTCTGATCTCGGCGGCTTCAGCGTCCTCTAACAAGGCAACGTCAGAGACGATGAACAAATCCTTCAGCTCTTCGCGATACCGCTTCAGAGTGTCGGCCAGGCTGCTCTCAGAGCCACCATCAGCGCAGAGGCTGATTGCCGCATCGAGCGGCGCGCCGATCGTCCCCGACTTGCGCATCGCCTCGAGCAGCTTGAGCGCCTCGTCGCGAACCTTCAGCAACCGCTCCCATCGCGCTTCCAAATCGTGATCGCGCCATGCCGGATTCGCCGGATGCATCGTCGTCAGATGCACGCTCTCGAGCCGCTCGCCCGGCATGTACGAGTAAACTTCCTCGGCCGTGAACGGGATCAACGGCGCGAGCATCCTGACGAGCGCGTCGAGAATATTGAACAGCGCAGTCTGCGCCGAGCGACGCTCGATTGATTTCTCAGCCGCGCAGTAAAGACGGTCGCGCGCTACATCTATATACAGCGAGCTCAGATCGACCACGATGAAATTCTGCATCACCTGCAGCGCGGTCTGGAATTCAAACGCTTCGTAGGCGCGGCGCACTTCGCTCTTCAATTTTTCCGTGCGCGCGAGGATGAACCGATCGAACTCGAGCATGTCTTTTAACTCGACCGCGTCGCGAGCGGGATCGAAGTCGGCGAGATTGCCGAGCACGAAGCGGCAGGTGTTGCGGATCTTTCGATACGACTCCGACACTGCGCTGAAAATCGTCTGTCCGAGCGTGATATCAGTGGTGTAGTCGAGCGACGCGTACACCAGGCGGAGCACGTCGGCACCCATTCGTCCGGCGGCATCGACGGCGTCCTCGGAGTTGCCGAGCGACTTCGACATCTTGCGGCCTTTCTCGTCGATGGTCAGGCCGTGGCTGATGATGCTTTTGAACGGCGCCGTACCGCGATCCGACACTGCGCAAAAAAGCGACGAGCTGAACCATCCGCGCGCCTGCTCGACCGCCTCGAGATACGCGTCCGCCGGCCACTTCAGTTCCGGCCGCACGGCGAGCACCGCGGCTTGCGACGATCCCGAATCGAACCAGACGTCGAGGATGTCTTCTTCCTTGACGAAGATCGCGCCGCCGCACTTCGCACATTTGACGCCCGCCGCCACGAAGTCCGCTGCCGGCCGGCTGTACCACGCGTCGGAGCCTTCGCGCGCGAAAATCTCCTCGACCCGAATCCATCGTCGCCATCAGCGGCGCGACCTCGTCGCATTCCGCGCATCTGACCGCGGGAATCGGCACGCCCCACGCGCGCTGACGCGAGATAGTCCAGTCCGGCCGCGTCTCCGTCATGTTGCGAATCCGCTCGCGCGACCACGCGGGATACCATTTCACGTTGTCGATCGCGTCGATCACCTTGGCGCGCAGGCCGTTGTGATCGACGCTGACGAACCATTGCTCGGTCGCGAGAAAAATCAGCGGATTGTGGCATCGCCAGCAATGCGGATAGCTGTGCGAAAAATTTTGCGCATGCAGCAGCGCGCCGACGGTGCGTAGTTTTGCAACGATCGAATTGTTCGCCTTGAAGACGTTCTGCCCTTCCCACTCGCCGGCATCGCGCGTGAACACTCCGCTGCCATCCACCGGCACATAAGGCTTGACGCCATACTTCTGGCTGACGACGAAATCCTCGTAGCCATGCCCAGGTGCGGTATGCACCAGGCCGGTGCCGGTATCCGCCGTCACGTGCTCGGCGTACATCAGCTTCACGTCGCGCGGTATAAACGGATGCCGAAAAATATCCTGACCGTCGAGCGCTTTGAGTGCATCGCGATCGAGCGCGATCCGCTTTTCAACTGTCAGTGCGCATTCCTTCTCGACGCTATCAGCCAGTCGCGACGCGACAACGTAGTAATGTTCGCCAACTTTCAGCGCAACGTAGTCGAACGTCTCATTCAGCGAGATTCCGAGATTCGCCGGCAGCGTCCACGGCGTCGTGGTCCAGATGACCGCCGACAATTTGCCGGCTTTATGCGCCGCTTCGAGCTCAGCGCGGTCTTTAGCTTCCAGGGCCAGCGCGCCCGCATTTTTGAGATTCGAATTGAATGGGAACGCGACGTAAATCGACGGCGAAACGTGATCCTTATACTCGACTTCGGCCTCCGCCAGCGCCGAACGGCAATCGAAGCACCAATGCACCGGACGCAGCCCGCGATACACGTAGCCGTTCTCGACCATCTTGCGCAGCACGCGGATTTCCGCGGCGTCGTACTCCGGCGCCATCGTCAGGTACGGCTTGAACCAGTCGCCGATACATCCGAGCCGCCGAAAATCCGAGCGCTGCAAATCGACCCACTTCTCGGCTTCGGCGCGGCACAGCTTGCGCAGCTCGAGCTTGGGCGTCGTGCGCGCCTTGTCGCCGCCGAGGTCGCGCGACACCTTGTACTCGATCGGCATCCCGTGACAGTCCCATCCCGGCACGAACGGCGTGCGATATCCGAGCATCGAGCGCGACCGCACCACGAAGTCCTTCAGAATTTTGTTGAGCGCAGTCCCAAGATGCACTCGGCCGTTGGCATACGGCGGCCCGTCGTGCAGCACCCACGACTGCGCATTCCGGCGCGCCTCCATCAGACGAGCGTAGAGGTCGAGTTCATCCCAGTGCTTGAGCATCTCCGGCTCCCGCTTGGGCAGATTCGCCTTCATCGGAAAGTCGGTCTTGGGAAGTTTCAGGGTAGATTTGTAATCGGTCTCAGCCACACGTTTTTCCAGTATTAAGATGTGTCCGATCAGATTAACGCACGCGCCATTCGTTCGCGAGTATCGAGTTCTCAGTTCGCTTTCGCTGCCTCCAGATGCGCGAGGATTTTTTCGAGCCTTTCGACCGGGCTGACGCATTCGAGTAAGGCCTGCTGTTCGGCGAGTTCGATCTTGAGCTGGCGCGCAATCCGTACGGAAGGAGAGCAGGATCTTCGATTTCTGTCCGAGCGAAGGCCGACCAGTTGCGACTTAAATGGGGACCAAGCGCGGAGTACACCGAGCGAACCAGCGCGCGCTCTCTTGTGGCTTGGTCGCTGACGGCGAGTCCAACGCCTAGAGCCCGCACCTTAAGGAGCTCGGTGTCGACGACCTCTTTAACTTCGGCCTTGTAGAACTGCTGATCGAACGAAAACCGAGTGACTCTCGCGCGCCTCCTGCCTTCGACGATGATTTTCGCGGTGTCGTCCGAAAGGCTATCGCGTTCGACGATAACTGCCAGGGTGCCGACCTCGTACATATCGGCGGGAGAAGGTGCAGCGACTTTCGCGTCGCGCTGAGCTAGAAGCAAAATCGGAGAACCTGCGGCGACCGCATCGATCGCGTTCAATGACTTCTGACGCCCGATAAAGATCGGATAGACCTCGTGCGGAAACGCGACCAATTCTCGTAGCGGCAGGACAGGTACGAATCGTGACGATACTGCCCGCATCAGCTCAGCCCAGTTCTTGTAGCCGTACTCGATTGCGAGCCGTCGCTGCGCAGCAGCGAGTTGGAGGCCCTCGTCCTTCGCCAACTGCTTGGCCTGTTTGCGGAGATTTTCCTCGGACGGATTGTTCGGCAGCCGCTTGCGCGGCCCATGCGGCGTGGTCATAGGCAAACCCCTTCCTTGTGCCCGGCGTCCGCTAACGGGCAGGAAAAGGTTTATGTTGATCGAGCAACCAGGGTGGGCTTGGCCCTCTCCGCGGACAGGTGGCCGCCTGACGGCCAAGAGGAATGCTAGTTCGCGTCGAGTCGCAACGCAAGAAATTCCGCGGATAGCGAGCATCTCAAGAGTTGCCTGCATTCTGACTCCGGTGTTACATGGGCCAGATGAAGCCCTCCAAAAAGCCTCCATTCATCATCTCCGCTGCGTCATGTCCAGAGAGGAGCCACAAATATCCGAACACCGACGAATACACCGGTCATCACCGAGCAATCGGCAAATTTGCAGGATTGCAGAAAATTGGTGTACACCTGACGCGGTTGTCGCCGGGCGAGCGCAGTTCGTGGCCTCATGCCGAGGAGAAAGAAGAGGAGTTCGTGTACGTTCTCGAGGGTGAGGTTGACGCCTGGATCGACGGCGTTCTCCACCCGATGCGGCCCGGTGACTTGGCCGCGTTTCCTGCGGGGACCGGCATCTGCCATTGCTTCATTAACAACAGCGAGCAAGACGCTCTGCTGCTGGTGGGCGGAGATGCTGCAAGGTCCGACAATCGCATCTACTACCCGCTCAATCCTAAGCGCCGCGATGACTTGCCCTGGAGCGAGTGGTGGGAGGACGTTCCGAAGCGCCGCTTGGGGCCACATGACGGGATGCCCGACGCGCTTCGACGGCGCTCCGCCAATCGAGTGCCTCGCCTGCGCGCTCAACGCCGGAGCTGACGAGGCTATTCGACCATCGCCGGCAGAGCGCCCAGCCTCCACTCTCTGAAATCGCGCAGCACTCCACACTTGCTTGGGGATGAACTTTTCAGCCTGACGCCTCCGGATCCGACGTGCTACAAATACCGTATGGGACTGCTCGCCTCACACTCGAACTGCCTCACCGGAAATCTGGCTGCTCCGCTTGCCGCGCACAGACGAAAAACTAATTTTGACGGAACGAAACTACCCTTGGTAGAGAAGCCGTCCCAAAACCGCTACATATGGTATAACTTGCTGCTTCCCCCTCTAATCGCTCCGCCAAAGTCGGCCTGCAAAACGGTACCACTGCCAAATCTGCAACCGTTTTCTCATCCATTTGAATCCGAACGGCGGGGTCCATATTATTTCTCGCTCATCAACTAGTCGCACTATCATAGAAAGAAATTATGGGACTCAGAAAAGTAACTTTTTTCGATAAGGAAGGGACCACCCTCGTGCCCGTTGACGAGGATGGTCAGGCGAAACCGGCGGTGATGGGCGTGCGATGGGTCAACCCCGACACCTTCGAAACGATTCGCGTGGTCGGCGGCAAACGGACCGGCCCCAAAAACGAAGTGCTGATGAACGTCCCGCCGACGCTCGATACCAGCGCGTTCGCGATCGAGGACCTGCCGCCGCCCAAGGTCAAGGAAGAGCTGAAGGAGCTCGAGGCGCCCGTTCGCGCCGAAATCGGCGGAGAAGCCGTGACCCAAGTCGGCGCCGGCGCGCTCGCGGGCCTGCGCGTTCTGGATCTGACGGGACATCGCGCACAACTTTGCGCGCGGCTGCTGGCGGACATGGGCGCCGACGTAATCAAAGTCGAGCCGCCCTCCGGCGACGACGCTCGTCGCATCGGCCCGTTCCTCGACGACTTGCCGCATCGCGACCGCAGCCTGTTTTTCTGGTTCTACAATCTCAATAAGCGATCATTGACGCTCGATCTCAAGCACTCGCGCGGCGCCGACATTCTGCTCCAGCTCGCTCGCAACGCCGACGTCGTCATCGAAAGCTTCGCGCCCGGCACTCTCGATCAGCTGGGGCTTGGCTGGGACATTCTCCATCGCGAGAATCCAGCGCTCGTGCTTTGTTCGATCGCGCCCTTCGGACAGACCGGCCCGTATCGCGACTATATTGCCGACGACACCGTGCTGACCGCGCTCGGCGGGATGCTCTACGTCAACGGCTTCCCGAATCACGCGCCGGTGCGTCCGTTGGGTCTGCAGGCCTATCATTCGTCGGCGTACTTCGGCGCGATCGCCGTGATGCTCGCGCTGTTGGCTCGCGACAGAACCGCCGAAGGGAATTGGATCGATCTCAGCATGCAGGAGGCCACCGCCGCGGCGGTCGAGCACGTCGCCGGTGGATATTTCGAGCGCAACGAGGCCGAGCCGCGCCGCGGAACCTTGCATTGGAGCCGATTCTTTCGCGTCGGCAAATGCCGCGACGGGTACATCATGCATTGCACGCTCGGCGACTGGACCTCGCTCGTCGAATGGGTCAAGTCCGACGGCAAGGCGGCCGACCTCGACGACCCCAACTACCAGCAGCCGATGTATCGCTACCTGATGGCCGAGCATGTGTTCGAAGTGCTCGACGATTGGGTCAAGGATTATCCGCGCGACGAGTTGCTCGAACGCGCGCAGCTTTTGCGGCAGCCGTACGCGACGGTGCGTCCGCCCGAGGCGCTGTTCGACGACGATCAACTTATCGAGCGCGGCTACTTCGTCGAGGTCGAGCATCCCGAGCTCGGCCGCAAATTTCGGTATCCGGGAGCGCCGTATCTTTTCAACGGCACGCCGTGGCGCGTCACGCGGCGTCCGCCGCTGGTGGGTGAGCATACCGGCGAAATTCTGCGCGACGATCTCGCGATGGCTCCGGAAGCGATCGCGGTGCTCGCCGCCGAAGGAGTGATCTGATCATGTGCGCGATGCCGCTGGACGGCGTGCGCGTGCTGGACTTCACCTGGGTCGTCGCCGGGCCGGTCGCGACGCGCATTCTCGGCGACCACGGCGCACAAGTGGTCAAGGTCGAGCGCAAGGATCCGCCGCCGATGGGCAATCGCAAACTCGGGCTGCAATGCGACCTGCATCGCAGCAAACTTTCGGTCGCGCTCAACATGCAGCATCCGCGCGGGGTCGAACTCGCGCGCCGCCTCGCCGCGATGAGCGACATCGTGATGGATAATTTTTCCGCGCGCGTGATGCGCACGTGGGGAATGGATTACGAAAGCCTCAAGAGTGTGAAGCCCGACATCATCTGCATCAGCATGTCGGGCCTCGGCCATACCGGCCCGCGCTCGAGCTACGTCAGCTACGGCCCGACCCTGCAGGCGCTCACGGGATACACGCAGTTGATGGCCGAGCCCGACGGCACGCCGGCCGGCTACGGCTATTCGTACGCCGACATGTGCGGCGGCTACTCGGGCGCGCTCGCGGCGCTGGTCGCATTGTGGCATCGACGGCGTACCGGCAAAGGACAGTTCGTCGACTTGTCGCAGTTCGAGGCGGTCGCGAGCGTGATCGGTCCCGCGCTGCTGGACATCTCGGTCAATGGCCGCACGCAGTCGCCGCCCGGCTACAATTCGCAGGAAGGTCCCGCAGCGCCGCACGGGGTTTACAAATGTCGCCCGCTCGACGGCGACGACGATCGATGGGTCGCGATAAGCGTCCGCACCGGTCCCGAATGGCGCCGCTTCGTCACCGCAATCGGCTCTCCGGAATGGGCCAGCGACCCAAAATTCCGCACGCTCTATCTAAGGATGCAAAACAGCGCCGAGCTCGACGCCCACGTCTCGCGATGGACCGCGGAACACAGCGCCGAAGATGCGATGGCAATCCTTCAACGCGCGCGGAATCGCAGCCGGCATCGTGGAAAACGGCGTCGATCTGTGCGCCCGCGATCCTCAATTGAAAGAGCGCGGCTTCTGGCCCGAAGTCTCGACGAAAAAGGGCGTGACGACTCACGTCACCGGAATCCCGTTCAAGCTTTCCGCCGGGTCGGGAGAAGTTCGCACGATCGCGCCCGAAGTCGGCGAAGATTTCGACTACGTCCTCGGCGAACTACTAGGCCTCGGCAAAGCAACGCGTGACGAGTTGGTCGCAGAAGGCGCCGTCTGGCCTTGAAATTCGGTTGAGAGAATCGCCTCCACCGTTCGTCGGGGGAGGCCGACGCTCGTCATCGAGCGGCGGGTGGGGGACCTTTGATGCTGAATTTTGATTCTGAATTTCGCGATGCGGGCAGAGCATGCCGCGCAACAGGCGTCCGCGAGGCATATTGTCCTCCACCCTCCCCCCTCCCACGTGGGAGGAGGGAATCAGAACGGTACAGACCGGTAGGATCGGTAACAGAATAGACCGGCAGGATGGGTAACAGATTGAATGTCACGGCAGGAGGACGAGGCGATGCCGTGGCGGGAGATCTGTTCGATGGACGAGAAGATACGATTGATGGCGGCGCTGTCGGCGGCAGAGGAAAGCGTGACCGAGTTGTGCGAGGAGTTCGGCATCAGCCGCAAGACCGCGTACAAGTGGTGGCGGCGCTACCTTGAGTTCGGCACCGAAGGACTGAAGGAACATTCGCACGCGCCGCAGGTAGTGCCATGGGCGATTAGCCAGGCCCAGGCGGAGGCAATCGTGGGATTGCGCCGGGCGCATCCGAGTTGGGGACCAAGGAAGTTGCGCGCCAAGCTTGAGCAATGCACGCCGGGTCAGAGCTGGCCGGCGCCGAGTACTATAGGAGAGTTGCTGCGCCGCCAACAACTCAGCCAGCCGCGCAAGCGACGGCGCAGCGCCCGACCTTCGCCGCAGCCATTGCGCTCGGCGCTTGGGCCTAACGACCTCTGGTGCACTGACTTCAAGGGCTGGTTCCGCACCGGTGACGGCGTGCGCTGCGATCCGTTGACCCTGACCGACGCCTACAGCCGCTAATGTTGAGCGTCAAGGCGGTCAACCAAGCCGGCTATGCGGACTGCCGCAGCGAACTGGAGCGAGTGTTCCGGGAATACGGTCTGCCGCGCGCGATCCGCTCGGACAACGGTCCGCCGTTCGCATCGGTCGGAGTGACGGGACTTAGCCGGCTGGCGGTGTGGTGGTTAAAGCTGGGTATCATGCCGGAGCGAATCGAGCCGGGCAGGCCTGAGCAGAACGGGCGGCACGAGCGGATGCACAAAACGCTCAAGGCCGAATGCGCCGCTCCGCCTGAGGCCAACCGTGGCGCGCAGCAGAGTCGCTTCGATCAGTTCCGCGATGAGTTCAATCATCAGCGTCCGCATGAGGCGCTGGGCCAGACCCCGCCGGCGACCCACTACACGCCGTCTGAGCGCAGCTATCCGGCCCGGCTCGAGGATCCCGACTATCCGGCCGACTATCAGCCGCGCCGCGTACGCCACACGGGCGAGATCAAATGGCAGGGCGAGTTGGTGTTCCTGAGCGAACCCCTGGCCATGAAGTAGTAGGAGTAGTTGAAACCGATGACGGAGACGCGGAGGTCTATTTTGGACCGATGATGCTCGGGCTCATCGATGGCGTCAGTTTGAAACTGCGCCGTCTGATGCCCGCCGGCAGTTCAACGGCCCGGCGAGAGGGGCAGCCCCCCTCGCGCTCCTCCCCCTCAAACTCAGAAAATCTGTTACCGATCATGCCGGTCTAAACTGTTACCGATCATCCCGGCCACTCAAACGAGCGGGGAAGGGAATCGGAGAAATTAGGCGGCGGCTTGTAGTTGCGAGTGTTCGGGCTTTGACGTTGCCAGGGCTAGCATTGCGGTGTAGCCGGGTTGGAGTTCCATTTTTGGGGCGTAGCCTTTTGTCAGCAGAATCTGATGCGCGCGCGGGAGGTTGTAGCAGGGGACTGCCATCAGCAGGTGGTGCTCCAGGTGATAGTTGACGAAGTACGGGGCGACTAACGCGCGCATCAGCCAGTTGGCGTGGGTCGTGCGCGTGTTGCGGAACGGATCGTCGTTGTCGGGCGCCATCGAATGCTCGGCGATACTTCGGATGCGCACCACCAGCTCGTGGAAGGTCATGTAAGGAAACACCCACAGCGCTGGGAATAGCCACCAGTGCCCTGTCGCCGCGAGTATCGCGAAAATAATTGCGTTGGTGACGATTGACGCCGTGCAGGCGCTTCCAAGCCATCGCGAGGCGCTGCGAGGCCGGCATGTCGGAGCTTCCGAACGCGCGACGGATCAGCGCGCTCTTCTGCTTGTAGGCGGTCTGGCCAGTAAGGTCGCGGATTACTTTGCGGCGCATGCTGCTGCGGGTGATCGGGAACGGCGCCGTCAGGCCGAGGTCGGGATCGTTTTTCTGCTGGGTGAAGCGATGGTGCCCCGCGACGTGGTAGGGACGGTATGCGTACATGTCGCCGAACAGCGCGTAGTCGGTCAGCCAGGTGCCGGCGAAATCGTTCAGCTTCATGTTGCTGAAGAGCAGGCCGTGCGACGCGTCATGCGACAGGATCGCGAGGCCGAGTTGGCGCGCGCCGATTATCAGAGTCGCGGCGATGAAGGTCAGCGGATTCGGCCACCATACGAACAGCGCCATCGCGCCGGCGATCACCGCCCACGCGTGAAAGATCATCCACGCCGCGCGCAATTGCGATTTGCGCTTGAGCATCAGCAGTTCTTCGTCGGAGAAAACGCTACGCGCCTGGAACATGATATCCTCCAATCACGGATTTGTATGTAACAGGGAATGGCAACGATTGCAAATCCTCGTTATGTGCCACGACACCTCACCGCGCGCGAGCTGGTGATCGATTTCCTTTCGAATCGATATCCGCGCGAGATGTTTGTTCAGGAGATTACTGGCGTCGGGATTGCGTTGGGATTTACCGAGCAGAGTTTGCGGATGGCGTTGACGCGACTGGTCGAACAGTCGGTCGCGGCCAACACCGGTCGCGGACGTTATCGTTTGAGTCCGTCGGGCGAGGCGATGCGCGATGAAGTGCGCAAGTGGCGGCATCTCGACGACCTCGCGAAGCCGTGGTCGGGCGCGTGGATCGGAGTGTTCGACGCCGCAGTCCCGCGCAGCGATCGCGCCGCGCTACGACGTCATGAACGCGCGATGCGTCTGCGAGGATTTCGCGAACTCCAAAGCGGTCTGTGGATTCGTCCAGCCAATCTGCGCGACTCCGTAGCCGAACTGCGCGAACATTTGCGCGCGCTGGGGCTTCATCCGGATGCGCTAGTCGTGGGACTCGACGAGCTCGACGACGATGCGCGCGAGAAGGCGACCGGTCTTTGGGACACCGTCGCGATGATCGCGACATATCGCGCGCTCGCCGAGGAATTGCTCGCGAGCAGGAGCAAGCTCGAGCGGTTGCCGCTGGATACCGCGGCGGCAGAATCGATGGTCCTCGGGCGCGATGTGATTCGGCATATCAATCTTGATCCGGTGCTTCCGGAGGAGCTGATGCCGCAGCGGGCGCTGAGTAATTTGATTCGGGTGATGACTGATTACGATCAGAATGCGCGGCAGATTTGGCGGCGATTCATGCGCGCGCATGCGCCGCGCGAGTAGTTCGGCTGCGATTCGCGGAACCCGGAATTTTGGTCCCTCACCCGCCACGTGAGGACGCGTGTCGGCCTCTCCCCTCAACGGGCGAGGCAAGATCGGAGTGTCACCGAAGTAACAATGTGCCTCAGGATGCATCGCTCGCGGGGGCGAGTTGCGCTAGTGTCAACTGGCTGTTAGCGGGGAATCACTTTTTGCACGCGAGCGTAATATCTAGCGCGCTGGTTGGGGTTGACGCGTTTCCGGTCGAAGTCGAAATCGACATCGGCGCCGGCGTTCCGCCCCATCGGCTAGTCGGACTGGCCGAGGGCGCGGTCAAGGAGGCGCTCGATCGGGTCAAGTCGGCGCTCAAAAATTCCGGCTTCGATTTTCCGACGCGCAAGATGACTATCAATCTCGCGCCCGCCGACACGCGCAAGGAGGGCTCGGCGTTCGATCTTCCGCTCGCGCTCGGAATCCTCGCGGCGCAGAACGTGTTGAAGGATCGCGCGCGGCTGCGCGGCTACCTGATTCTCGGCGAACTCGCGCTCGACGGCCGTATCAAAGGGATCAAGGGTGCGCTGCCGACCGCGTTGCTCGCGCGATCGTCGAAGTTCGAAGGCGTCATGCTTCCGCGCGAGAATGCCTCCGAGGCCGCGGTTATTGGCGAGGGCACGGCGGTGCTCGGAGTCGAGAGTTTGCGCGAGGCTTTCGAATTCTTCGAGGGCCTGCGTCCGCTGCAATCGATTCCGATCGATCTCACCACTGCGTTCGGCGATGCGAACGTTTACGACGTCGATTTCAGCGAGGTCAAAGGCCAGGAGCAGGCCAAGCGCGCGCTCGAGGTCGCGGCGGCCGGCGGTCACAACGTCCTGATGATCGGCCCGCCCGGATCGGGCAAAACAATGCTCGCGAAACGACTGCCTTCGATTCTACCGACGATGACTTTCGAGGAGGCGATCGAAACGACCAAGGTGCATTCCGTAATGGGCCTGCTCGACGGCCGCGCGCTGATCACGACGCGTCCCTTCCGCAGCCCGCATCATACGATCTCCGACGCCGGCCTCATCGGCGGCGGCTCGATTCCGCGGCCCGGCGAGGTGAGCCTCGCGCATCACGGCGTGCTGTTCCTCGACGAGTTGCCGGAGTTTCGCAAGAACGTGCTCGAGGTCCTGCGCCAGCCGCTCGAGGATGCGCGCATCACGATCTCGCGCGTGATGGGGACGCTCACATTCCCTGCCTCGGTGATGCTGGTAGCGGCGATGAATCCGTGCCCATGCGGCTTCTACACCGATCCACAGCACGAATGCTCGTGCTCGCCGATCGGGATTCAGCGTTATCGCTCGCGCATCTCGGGGCCGCTGCTCGATCGCATCGACATTCATATCGAAGTGCCCGCGGTTAAGTACAAGGACCTGACCGATCGCGTCGCGCGAGAGCCGTCGACACAGATTCGCGAGCGGGTCAATCGGGCACGCGAGGCGCAGCTCGGTCGCTTCAAGGGGATGCCGTTTTTCTGCAACGCGCAGATGCGCGCGAGCGATCTTCGATTACATTGCCAAATCGAGGCCGGCGGCGAGCGGCTGCTTGAGCTTGCGATCAACCGGCTCGGGCTCAGCGCGCGCGCATACACGCGCATCCTGAAAGTCTCGCGCACGATTGCCGATCTCGATGGCGCAGGCGCGATCGCTGCGCATCATGTGAGCGAGGCGATTCAATATCGCTCGCTCGATCGTACCGCGCCTTAAGACAAAAGAAGCGGGCGACTCGATCGCTCGAGCCGCCCGCCGTTCAGATCCATGACTGCCGAGATTTAGTGCAGTTCGTAGCCGGCGACGAACTCGTCGAAGGTCCCCGACTTCACCACGAACGTGCCCGAGGCCACCGTGTTGGACGTGAAGAACTTCTTCAGAGCCGTCTCTGCGTTGCCCAGCGCGTTGGTCGGCACCGCTATACCCGTGTCCATGTCACCCGAATTGTCGAGCGGCCGGAAGAACAACTCGTAGTTGGTGCTCGGACTCGCGCCCTGCAATTTAACGTTGACCGCGCCGGCCGCGTTCACTTCGTAAGAACCCCGGTCGAGCGGGTCACTGCCGCAGTTCGAAAGAATCGGATCAGTCACGCTGCCGCAAGCAACCAGGTTCGACGCCGAGACTTCCGGACGCACGAATTTCTGATCGACCCTGAATCCCGACACGAACTGATCGGTGCTGCTGCTCTGCAATACGACTTCTCCCGAACCGATCGTACCGGGAGCGAATGCGGCCGCCACGATCAGCATGCCGTTACCAGCCTTGTTAGTAGGGCCAACAGTACCGAGCGGGGTCGTGGCGCCAGTGGGCGATCGCAGAAGAGCAGTATAGCTGGTGCTGGGCCGCGCGCCGGTCACATGGATCGACAGCGCGCCATCACTGTTTTCAATATCGACCCGGCCCCTGCTCAAAGAGTCGCTGCCGCAAGCTGAAAGGGCTGCCGGCACTGTCACATCGGTACAGCGCACGAGCGCGGGCTGGAAGTCGCGCGCCGATTCGAGACCGTTGCTCGAGATCGATAGCCCGGTGACGAATTCTTCCGCGCCGCCGCTGGTCAGAACCACGTTGCCGGCGCCGACCGTCCCGAATTTAAAGAACGCATCCTTGCGAAACGCGCCGTCGCCCTCGGCGCCAGTCTTCAGATTACCGAGCGACGTAGTGTGCGCGCCGTCGTTGGAGACGAGACTGACGGCGTACGTGGTATTGGTCGCGGCACCGATGACGATTACCGTCACGTCGCCTTGATCGTTGATGGTCGCGCCGCCGCGTTTGAGCGGATCCTGAACCGTCGCGCAAGTCGTAAGCGCGGCCGGCGTTGTAACCGCTTTGCATTGAAGCAGCGGTGCGTCGAAGGTTGCCGCAAGCGCCAATCCTGATCCGAGACAGAGCGCCAATGGCGCGACGAGCAGCGCTGCCGGCCATTTTCGTAGAGATTGAAACATACAGATTCTCCTCCTGCCTGTACGTCGATTGCGTGCGCAATCGGACTGATGATTTGCGATTCGAATGTAAGACGCGTCGGAGTGCGAGGTCGTTTACAGATGACATAAAGAATTCGGCGTCGCCAATAACTTTGTGAAATGATCGCAGAACCCTCATCGCTCGAAGTGTTGATCGATGCCAACAACCTAACCCCTAACCCCTTCCCGAGCGGGAAGGGGAACCGGATTGTTTTAGTGAGAGCAAAAGGGCTCCTCGCCATTTTGCGATTGTCACTGGGTGCAGGGGTCACCCCTACCGAAGGAAGCGTGAAACCCACCGCGGGTTTTCACATTTAATCAAGTTCTTCCTACGGCCCTTGGTGCGGATGCTGGCGCCACAATCCAAAGCGGCGGCGGGCTTCGCGGCGTTGCTCCGGAGTCATCTGCTGCCATCGTTGCCAGTTCGTGACCATTCGTTGGCGCTGCGCGGGCGGCAATTGTTCGAACTGCTGAAATCGCTTCATCATCTGGTCACGCTGAGCGGGCGGCAGCCCGCGCCATCGCGCATACTGCTGCTGCAATTCATCGCGACGCGCCGGCGGAAGCTGTCGCCATCTGCGCAGTCCTTCGAGGACTCGCTTGCGTTCTTCGGGCGGCAGATTGCGGAAGGTCTGGAAGTTCTGCTGCACCCGCTGCCGATCTTCCGGACGCATCGATTGCCATCGCTGGTAATTTTCGAGCACGCGCTGACGCTGAGCGGGTGTGAGGTTGGCCCATTGCCGCGGATGCTGCGCGGCGAGCGCGCGCTCGGCGTCGTTCGAAGGCATCGATGCGGCCGGCGGCGGTGGCGATTGTGCGTAAGCGGGAGTTGTCAGCGCAGATCCGCACAGCGCAATCGCAGCGGCGATGAACACACTCGCTATGATCTCGCGACGCGTCATGGCAGCGGTCCCTCAACGTCGTCGCTCGGCACGCTCGACGGAATCTGCGGGACTGTTTTGGCGGGCGCGACATCTTCCGCACCGGGAGCCACGCGCTCTCTCGCTCTGGGAGCCGGCAAATCACTTGCGTCCGCGTCCGCGGGATTTCCCAGGTAGCCCATCTTGTCGAGTGTGCGTATCTGGTCGAGCATCGAATCGTCATCTGGCGACGTGGCCGCCGCCGCACCTTGCGGGTTATTGTGACGCGGCTCGAACAGATCAAGGTTCATCAGCATATGCAAATCCGGCGGCGGCTCCTCCGCCGACGTCCGCCGCGTTTCGCCGCACACAATTGTTGTCCCTATCAGCACAATCGCCGCCACTTTACGAAGGCGTTTCATGGTTCTGAGGATTCCCGGGCCCCAGCTCGTCCAGATGCTCAATCACGTCGTAGTTTTCGAGCAGATCGAGATTCTCGACGACGTGATAGTTGGCCAGCAGGCCAATGTCGGTGCTGCTGAGATCCTGCTGAAGCTCGAGCTGATCGAGGCCGGGGGCCGCAGGACTTCCAGAGCCGCGATGCATCACGATCGCGATCGCGAGCACCGCTACCGCCGCTGCGCCAATCGCCATCGACGGCCAGCCACCCAATACCGGCAAGCGCAAGTCCTCGCGCATCCGTCGCAGGCGTCCGCGCATAGTCGCGCTCGAGGCCTGGCGTGCACGCAGCTTGCGCTTGAGCTCGCCGCGGTATTTCGTCCAATCGGGGTCGCGCACGCCTTCAACGACTTGCGCCAGATTCGACAGTATCGACGACGACGCTTCGGCCGAATCGCGGCATTGCGCGCATCCCTCGAGATGCGCCCCGACCCGTGCCCGCTCGTCCGCGTTCAATTCTCCGCGCAGGTACGGAATCAGTTCGGTCTCTGGATGAATGTCGGCCATGATACTCAGTCAATTAGTCAGTTGATTAGTCACTAGTTGGCGATCAATTTTCGAAGTTGCGCGATTCCGCGATGCACATGCACGCGCGCGGTCGCCTCCGAGCATTTGAGCACCTCGCCGATTTCGCGGCTGGTAAATCCCTCCTGCGTCTGTAGCAACACCGCAGCGCGCTGCTGCGGCGACAGCTTCGCGAGCGCGGGTCGAAGCCGGCTTATCGATTGCTTCAACATCGCTTCGTCCTCGGGCCCGGCCTCGCTCGACGGAGGATCGAACGCGCGTTCGTCGGGATCGTCGCCGGGACTCGCCAGCGGCGCCATCCGCTTCCACCATCGATTCTTGCGCTGATGGTCGATGCACAAGTTGACCAATATGCGGTAGAACCAGGTCGAAAAGCGCGAGCGTCCGTCGAAACGCCCGGCTGACTCGTACAGCCGGATGAAAGCGTCCTGCGAGACGTCGCGCGCGTCGGCCTCGTTGCCAAGGATCGACGCCGCGAGCCGGTACGCGCGTCCCTGATGGCGGTCCACCATGAGCTCGAAAGCAGTCGCATCGCGCTCGGCGATTTTCCTGCACAGCTCCTCATCCGAAGGCTCCACCGTAGTCAGTCCCGGGACGCATCAAAGCAAAGCGAATCGGCCCGCGACCGATATTACAGATCCTGGACCAATTTGACGAAACAACCTTACGATTCGTTTACACGCTTTCCCGCCCTATTCGACACGCCGCTTTGTAAACGACTACCGGACGCACTCCGTCCAACTCTCAGCGATGAAACAACCAGCGCGCAAAACGCGCGTTGATAGAACAGGAGACCGATCATGAAGAAATGCGTCACAACTTTGGCGGCGATAGCCTTCGCCGGTGCGATTAGCGCGACCGCCTTCGCAGGTCCCGTCGGCCGCTTCGACAACGGCTACCTCGACGAGCATCCCGAAGTCGCCCATCAGCTAGGCGCCAACCCAGCGCTGGCGGATAACCCGCAATTCCTCGCGACTCACCCGGGCCTCGACGAGTACATGTCGAAACATCCGGAAGTAAGAGCGGACCTGCAGCAGCATCCGTACCGCTTCATGAGTGACGAATGGCGCCACGATCACCGCGAATGGAACGGCGCGCATCCGCTCGCGACCACTGATCGCTACATGGATTCGCATCCCGAGGTAGCGCAGCAGTTGGAGAAGAATCCGGCGCTGGTGGACAATCGCGGATATGTGGACAGCCATCCGGGCCTGCATGAGTACCTGCACAATCATCCGATAGCGCGTCGCGACTGGCGGTCGCATCCATATAAATACATGGCCTCCGAGCGCCACTACGATCAGAAGCACTAAGCGCCAAGGAAGGCGCCGAGCGGACGCAAAAGGATCCTCGGCGCCTTCAATGCTTTTTCTTCCGGGTGTCAACTTGGGCCTGGCGACTCATAGGCCATGTAGCGGGATATCTTCCAGGTGCCGTCGGGTTGGCGGCGGAAAATTTCCATGCCGGGTTCACGGGTTATCGCTTCGGATGACGCGGCGTCTTTTGGATGCACCTTCAAGGTCCAGACCAGCCTTACGATGGCCAAGTCGCCGGAGACCAGGATCTCCTTGATCTCCAGGTCGTAGTGATAGCTCTTGGCCGGGTCGGTCAACGCGGCCTGCATGTTGGCGCATAGGGAGTTGTAGGTGTCTTCGGGCTGGCCGCGAAAGTTTGAAATCAAATCTGGTGCGAACAGCGCGCAAACCTGCGACGCGTCGCCGGCGTTGAAGTCCAGCTTCCACTTTTCCAGCGCGATGCGGATCTGATTCTGCACGGCGGCAGTATCGTCATCGGCGGCCGGCGCAAATGCCGCGAACGTAAGCGCCGTCAGAACGACTGCCGCGATCAGTCCGATTTGTTTGGGCTTCATTCTCATACCCACGACTTCTCCCCTTTCCCGAATCGACGATCAATTCTCGCGGTACGATTTCGCGTGCGTGCCCACTTGTCTATCCTGACTGCACGGGCATCAACGTGAGCGAAGCGCCTCCTGAATTCGTCGCACAGTACGCTCCGGCGCTGGCGCGGTTGTGCAAACGCGCCGGCGGTGCGCGATGGAAACTCGGCGACGAAGCGCTGTGCGATGCGGCATATCGCGGCGCGCGGGCGGCGGGCGTGCTCGACGGTGCCAGCGTCGATTCGTTTATCGACGCGCTCCACGCTGAAGACCTGGGCCTTGCAATCGCGTGCCAGGCTGGCGAATCCGCGCCGTGGGAGCATTTCATCACGAGCTTGCGGCCACAGCTCTATGCCGCTGCGCGCGCGATCGCCGGCGATGAGGCGCGCGGACGCGAGCTGGCGGATTCGCTTTGGGCCGAGATGTACGGGATGGAAGTTCGCGACGGCCGCCGCCGCTCGATCCTCAGCTACTTTCACGGGCGCAGCTCGCTTCTTACCTGGATGCGCGCGGTGCTGGCGCAGCGCCACGTCGATTATATCCGCTCCCAGAGCCGAATTGCGCCGCTGGATGATCATCTCGAGCGGGCAACTGGAGCGAGCGACGATCATGATGAGGGATCCGGCGAGCGCGCGCGTTACGTGGCGATGCTGGGTAAAGCGCTCGACGCGGCGCTCAAGTCGCTCGCGCCGCGGGACCGGATGCGGATGGCGTACTACTATCGGCACGATCTCTCGCTCAAGGAGATTGGCCGCGTGATGAACGAGCATGAATCCACGGTGTCGCGGCGGCTGGCACGCACGCGCGACTATCTCAAGCGCGAGATCGAACGCACGCTGCATGACGGCGACCAGTTGAGCCAGGACCAGATTCGGCTGTGTTATGATTGGGCTGCAGGCGACTTGCAGATAGACCTGTCGCGCGCGCTCCCGGACGTCAAATGAATCGACGCGCACAGTGCAATTTTCCGGCCGCGGTTCGTTCAAAGAGTAAGGACCCTCGAGCGTGAAGGACAACGACCGAAATGGCGAGCCGCTCGATACGATTCTGCGCCGTGCGATGCGTGCGCAGCCGGGTCCGGCGACGCCGGAGTGCGCTGACGCAACGTCGCTGGCGGCATACAGCGACCGATCGTTGGACGCGGCGGAACGCGAGCGACTGGAGACGCACTTTGCCGATTGCATGCGATGCCAGTTGATGTTGGCGGATATCGCTCGCGCCGATGAGAGCGCACGCGATGCGCGGGCAACGGCTGAAGTCCCATGGTATCGAAGATGGCGTATCGCGATTCCCGCGCTCGCGACAGTCGCCGCGATCGTAGTTTTCATCGCGATACGGCGTCCTGCGAACGAAGAACCGCGGAGCGATGAGGCCGTTGCGATGGCGAAGCGCGAGTCTCCAGCTCTTGAACCCGCAGCACCGGCGCCAGCGGCTGCGCCTGAGATGCCAGAAGTCGCGTCGGCGCCAGCACCTGCCGCGCCCGCTCCTCCACCTGCGCCGCCAGCTTCAAACGAGATCGCCATGAATGAAGCGAAGGCGCCGGCGGCGGCCGCACCTCGAGCGGAAGCGATGGGTGCATTTTCCTCGCAGACGTTACATCGACAAGCGACGGCTCCCGCGATGAGCGCGCTAGCTGCCGCACCCGGCGCTGGTGCGGGTGCAGCGATCGGTGGCGAAGCGTTAGTGACGATCTTCCCGCCCGATCGATCCGTCATGTGGATCATCGGAAAAAATGGAATGGTGCAGCGGCGCGACGCCGATGGCACTATGCGCGTCCAGCATAGCGGCGTCAGCACTGACCTGGTTGCGGGTGCGTCGCCGTCGGCGAAGGTGTGCTGGATCGTGGGACACAGCGGAACGATCATCCGCACGACCGACGGCGAGCATTGGGAACGCATCGGGGCGCCTACCACGGAGAATCTGACGGCGGTATCCGCGAGGAGCGCCCATGACGTGGCAATCACGACGGCCCGTGGGCAGAGTTTTACGACTTCCGACGGCGGCGTGACGTGGCATCAGCAGTGAAGCGGCGAGAGGAACGATTGGTGAAACCCGCCGTGGGTTTCACGCTTCCTTGGGCAGGGGGGCCCTGCACCCAGTGAAAAATAAAAGAGAAGATGCGGGACTTCGTCCCTGTTAGAAAGTTTTTTGTTCATTTGAAGATTATTGATTTGTTGGTGCCGTGTGCGTCCACAGAGTGAAATGGTCGGTGGTCAGAGTTGGGCGGAAGCCGTTGCTTGACAGGAAATCTTCGGGGACCAGCACCAGCGGGAATAGCTGGATGGGGGAGTCGTTGATTACGGCCGAGACTTTTCCGCTTGCGATCGCGACGCGCATCTCGTCGGTCCAGAAGTGGCGGGTGTCCGAAATCAGCTGAAAGAAATCGGCCGGGCCCATCCGGCGGCGTGCGGCGAAGAAGCCGTCGCGTTGGTACTCGGTCTTCGCTTCGCGATACACGCCGTAGGTTTCAGGATAGCGGATCAATTCGCGGCGGTTGGCCTGGAAGCACAGGAAGGACGGCGCGATGACGTCATCGTCCGGTTTGCTGGCGGCGCGCAAGTGCGTCGGCGAGCTGCGAGATTTCTGCGCGCGGCACGAAACCGAATCCGTAGATGGCGCCGTGGAGCCAGTTCTCGTTGACGATCGGCGCGATCCAGATCAGAGAAATCAAGATGAGTGCCGCACCGCTGGCGACGAACCGCACTTGTTGGGGCGCGGTTCGGATTGCAGATATGAAAGCTGTCGCACCGATTCCCGCGACGATCGCGATGAATGGCAGCGGCTCGAGATAGTTGTGGCCCCATGCGGTCGGGCTCATCACGCCGTAAAACGCGTATTCGGCGGCGACGATCGCGAGCACAAGAATCACGCCGCGATTGAAAATGCGACTGGCGAAGACTTGCCAGCATCCGAGGACAAATAGCGGCACGAGCATGTCCAGAAGCAATCGTGGGTAAAGCGCAGTACCGCCGCTGAGGTCGCGGCCCTTCAAAAAATGAAACACGAAGGTCTGGATTATGAATTCGTTGCCGTAAAGCCGGTAGAGAATCGCGGTGAATGCGCCCAGCGCGATCGCGAAGATTGCGGCTGAGAGTAATGCGCCAAGGATCCGGCGGTATGCGACCGCGATGAAAGCCAGCATCACCGGGAAAGCGATCACGGCGGTCAGCTTGATTGCACATGCGACGAAGAAGATGACAGCGAGAATCAAGGCTTGGCGCAGCGCGGGTATCGATTCGTCGAGAGTGACGATTGCGCCGAGGACGAGCAGCGGTGCGATAAAGCTCTCGCGCTCGTAGGCGTGATAGCGAAAGACCAGCGAGCTCCAGGCGTATAGAATCGACGCACAGATTGCGGTTGGGCGGCCGGCGATTCTGCGGGCGAGCGCGTAAGTGAGCAGGCTGGTGGCGAAAATCGCGGCCTCGTTCAGCAATTCGATCGACAGATAGCTTGCGCCGAACAACTTGAGGTAACCTGCCGCGATCCATTCGAGTAGCGGCATATGCGGTTGAACGAAATCGAGATACGGGCGCATCCCGACGCTCACCAGCCAGGCGCTTTCGAGGTAGAAATCGTCCTCGACCCATATTTCCGGATTGAGCATGCGCGCGATGCGCGGGATGAGCAGCACGACGATGAGCCACGCGGAGATGCGTACGGAGTCACGTTGCGGTGAGCTCAGAGAAGTCATCGCGGGAGCCGGTTGCATCCAAGCATGGCAGTCGCTTCGTGGCGGATCGACTCGAGCTGTTGATCGCGATGGCGTTTTGCATGCTCGAGATATGGATCGTCAAGTCTGTCGGCTCGCGGCGCGGATTGGAGTTGATGCCATGGCCGGACGGACTCGAGTACGCCGCGGCGGCCGTAAACCTGGCCAAGGGTTGGGGCGCGGTGTTGCATTTCGGTGGATATACTTACCCGTCGCGGTACACCGGCGGCTACCCGCTGATCCTGGAGTTCTTCCATCATGGCTTTATCAGACTGCGCCCGCCGTTCTTCGTCTCGACGGGTCTCGCAGTACTCTCGGTGTTCAGCGTTTTTTGGCTGATGCGCGATCTGTTCGGGCGCGTAGCCGGCGCGATTGCGGCGCTGACGCTCGCGCTCTCACCAGTATTCATTACGTACTCCTCGCTCGTAATGAGCGACGTGCCCACTTTGTGCGTGACTATTCTTGCAGCGTGGGAATTGCGGGAGGCGGCCCCAGATGATGAGCCCAAATCGTCAATCCTCGGAGCAACCTTTGCCTGGCTGATGTTCGGTCTGTTCGGAGGGCTCTCGACGATCATGCGGCCGACCAACGCGACGATTCTTGTTGGCCTCGCGGTATGCGTCGTAGTGGTGCCGCTGGAGAACCGCGCGCTGTCGAGGTTAATCAAAGCGGGAATCGCAGTAGCGATCGGTTTTGCGATTCCGGTTGCGTGGCAGTTGCATCAGAACGCCATCAATCTCGGGAGCGCGTTTGCGAGCGGATACGCGTGGTGGGTGCCGGAGGTTTATGGGGCCGGCGGCAAGACGTTCAGCGCTGCGTACCTGTTCGGTCCGACGATGCCGAGGAATCCGCATGGCAATGTGATCGTGTACGTCTCGACGCTGCTGGGTCTCGACGGGATGCTCGGCGATCCTGGCGACGCGCGGTACTTCCTCTATCCTTTCGCGGCGGCGGCGTTCGCGATTGTTGGGTTCATCGCGATCCTTCCGCGCGGGCACATCCAGCGCCCGCCGACTGATGTGGTTCGGGCTTGGATATCTTGCCGCGCTGACCTTGCTCTACTGTTTCTATTTGTTCACCGACATCGCGTTCATTTTGCCGGGGGCGTTTGTACTATTCATCGCGGCTGGCTGCGGAGCGGAGGCAGCGAATCGGTACATGCGCGAGGTACTTCAAGAACCCGAATCGAAGGACTGGACAAATTGGCAGTGGCGGCCAGCGTGATTGTGCTCGACGTGCTGTTGGTGGTGTCGCTGGCTTCGGAAGCGCGGTGCGGTTGAGCGCGCAGCCTGCATCCTCCGCGATGGTTGAGGCATTGGAGTCGTTGGATTCGACGCTGCCTCGCGATGCGACCGTCGTCAGCAACATCTCGTTGCAGTTTCTCGATTTGTATTTCGGAGAAGAGCGGCGCTTCGTCGGATTGAATTCGCTCGACCCGGGTGAGCGGTTTACTGACTACCATCTGCATCGTCTGTATGAGAAACGCGCCTCGGGTTGGAATGGGCCGGTGCCGGCGGCGGTGTTTGACGGCGAGAAAATGTCGGCGGGGTGGTGGATTCGATCGCTTCCGCGATTGATGCGAAGAGGCCGGTGTTCCTGATTCTCGCGGCCCCTGAGTCGCAACAGTATGCGGATGTGTTGCGGCGTGAACTCGATCAGTTGCAGGGTAAGTTCGCGGTTGAACCGGTGTCGCAGAATGAGGCGGTCGCAGTTTATCGGGTGACTGCGCGCAATTAGAGAGAGCAATCCTACCACCAGTTGTGGTCCTATGAGGGTGCACCACTACGGATGGGTTCGTTCCGTCAAATTTAGTTTTTCGGAAAGAGTTGAGGCTCGAGCTGAGGAATCGGTGGCGGTCGATGTTTGACTGTCGTGCATCTTTGATGAGTAGCACGCAGTAGGCGGATGTGGTCAGGCTGAACTGTTCATCCCTGAACTCGGTCAGTACGACGTTGCGAAGATGCGCGCATGGCGTGACCGCAACCCGTTCTCTTCAAAAAAGTTTCCTTGCTCTTGCGCGCGCGGGGCCACGAGATGACACGAGGAAGAAGGCGACAGGAAAAAACTTGAGAGCCAAATGGCGTCCTCGCCATTTTGCGATTTCTTAACACTGGGTGCAGGGGTCACCCCTGCCGCGGAAGAGTGAAACCCGCGGAGGGTTTCACGTTCAATCAAGTGATTTCTTTTCTCCTTCGCATCTGCGCGACCCTTTGTTGCGCCGTTCGATCGCCAGCCGCTATCATGGTTGGACGACTCCTCATGCCAGCTGAATCACGACATCATCCTGCCGAGTCCGCCGCGACTTCGCCGCCCGAAGCGCGGATCGACGTTCTGCTTAGGCGTTTCGACGGGGGTGAGATGCGCGCGCTCGCTCAGTTGATCACGATGGTCGAGAATCGCGCGCCCGAGTCGAGCGCGATCATCGAGCGAATCTACGCGAAAACCGGGCACGCGCAAGTGGTCGGAATCACCGGGCCGCCGGGCGCTGGAAAATCGACGCTGGTTAACCGGCTGATCGCGAAATATCGCGCGCTCGGGAAAAAAATCGCGATCCTCGCGATCGATCCGTCGAGTCCGTTCTCGGGCGGCGCCGTGCTCGGCGATCGCGTCCGCATGACCGACCATTACAAGGACGCCGGCGTTTACATCCGCAGCCTCGCGTCGCGCGGCAGTCATGGCGGGCTGAGCCGCGCCGCGCGCGAAATCGTCAAACTGCTCGACGCTTACGGCTCCGACGTGATCATTATCGAGACCGTCGGGGTGGGACAAACCGAGCTTTCGATCATGGATCTGGCCGACACTACCGTGGTCGTCACCGTGCCCGAAGCCGGCGATGGCGTGCAGGTGATGAAGGCTGGGCTCAACGAAATCGCCGACGTGTTTGTCGTCAACAAGGCCGACCGCGAAGGCGCCGACCGGGTGAAGGCAGAGCTGGAACTCAGCGTGCATCTGCGAACCGGCGACGGATGGCGCGCGCCGGTGCTGCTGACGCAGGCCGCGATGGACAAGGGTGTCGATGGAGTCGTTGCCGCAATCGCAAAGCATCGCGAGTACCTGCGCGAACACGTCGATGCGGCGCGCGAGTCCGAGCGCCGCACGCGCGAGTTCGTCGAGGTGCTGTCGGCCGAACTCGAGGAACGCGCCGCGCGCGCCGTCGCCGACGGCGGTGCGCCAGGCGTTCTTGGCGAAGTTCGCGCGGGCAAGCTGAATCCTTACAGCGCCGCGCGTCGTATAATTGAAGACCGCAAGTCGTTGATCGACTTGCTTCATAACGGCAGCTCGAAGCCGCGCACCGACTGACGTCACCTTCAGCATGACTGCCAAATCGAAATCGAAAACCGAAGGACGCCTGTTCGCGATCGGCGACATCCACGGATGCCCCGACGAACTCGCCGCGATTCTCAAGTCGATTGCGCCGACGGCCGGCGACACGGTGGTCTTCGTCGGCGACTACGTCGATCGCGGCCCTTCGGCGCGCGACGTGATCGAGCTCGCGCTGGATCTCGAGCGCGGCAACGCCGAATGCGTGTTCCTCAAGGGCAATCACGAGGACATGATGATGTCGTACCTCGGACTCCCGGGAAATTACGGCGAGTCGTTCCTCTTCAACGGCGGTATCGCGACGCTCGACAGCTACGGCGTGCGCGAGGAGGATCTCGAGAACGCCTTCGAGCGCCTGCCCGATGCGCACCTTGGCTTCATGACCCGGCTCGCCACCAGCTACCTGCGGCCGCCCTACTTGTTCGTCCACGCCGGCATCATGCCGACGCGCCAGCTCGAGGAGCAGCAGACCGAGGACATGCTGTGGATTCGGCAGGAATTCATTTTCAATCCGCACAAAATCGACGCGACCGTCGTCTTCGGCCACACGCCGATGCGCGGGGTGATGATCGACTTGCCCTACAAACTCGGCATCGACACCGGCCTGGTGTACGGCGGCAAGCTGACTTGCGTCGAGTTCACCGAGGGCGTGCTCTACCAGGTTCATCGCGGGCACAAGTCGGTCAAGACCCGCAGCATCCCGTTGCGCTGAAGACGCGCCGCACGGTCTTTCGCGCCTGATGCGCTCACGCTACATTTGACGATTCCGGTGGCGACGTAGCTCAGTTGGTTAGAGCATGCGGCTCATATCCGCAGTGTCGTAGGTTCGACTCCTACCGTCGCCACCAAATCTGAAACTCAATCGGCTATTGCTGCGATATCCCCAGTGCGGGAGTTCGCGCGGACGGGGTTGCGATGGCTGGAGTCTGACGTTGTCCGCTCGCGCGCAGCCGGTTGCAAATTGAAAATCAAATCGCAGGCGCGAATCCAGAGGTACAGCGTGATCAGCACCAGCATCGGGCCCTGCGATGCGACCGCGCGCACGTTTTCCCATTCCGAGCGCATTGGCAAGTACGCGATCACGAATGCCAGGTGGCTCATCACGACTTCGGCCATGTAGCAGAGCGCCAGTAACAGTCCCCATCGACGATGGAAAAAGACTCCGACTGCAATCGCTGCGAATATTGCCGCTTGGACGATCAGCACCACGCGCGCGTCGTCGCCGTTGAATCGGATGCCCGCGAAAATTGTCTCGATCGGATCGGCCAAGTCCACATTGGCTGCCGGGACCAACGCGCTGAGCGTAAGGCACAGACTCCACAACCCGGCCACCACGGCAAAGACCCGAAGATCGAAAGGCCATGCAACTCGAGGTCGATCAGATTGGTAATTTGATTTCATCGGCAGTTTTGGAGGCTATCAGAGCGATACTAGACCTAACAAGAGCAGTTAAATTGACACGCAGCGACGCTGACGTGGGCAAGTGTTCACCTCGCCGCTTGCCGCGATCGACGCCTCTCGATGATAATCCCGACGATGAACGGCGTCCATGATATGGGCGGGATGGACGGTTTCGGGCCGGTCGTTCCCGAAAAAAATGAACCAGTCTTTCACGCCGACTGGGAGCGCCGGATGTATGCACTGGTGGGACTCGCGATGCGCGCGGCGCAGAGCAATATCGACGAGTTCCGTCACGCGATCGAGCGGATCCCGCCCGCGCGCTACCTCGCGTCGAGCTACTACGAACGATGGCTCGCGGCGGCCGAGACAATCCTCGTCGAGCACGGCGTCGTGACGCGCGAAGAACTGATCGCAAAGCAGGATGCGTCGATCGACCCGGCCTGGATCGCGAATCCGGTCGCGACTCGGGGTCGGGCGCCCGTCAAAGATAAATCCGGATCAAAACCACCGCGCGCCCGTTTCTCCAAAGGTGATCGCGTGCGCGCTCGTAACCTGAATCCAACCGGACACACGCGGCTACCGCGCTACGTGCGCGGCAAGGCCGGTGTTATCGCGCACGATTGGGGAGTGTTCGTCTTTCCGGACACTAACGCGCATCATGCGGGCACCAAGCCGCAACATTGTTACTCAGTCTCATTCGACGCGCGCGAGCTGTGGGGCAAATCTGCTAAAGCAAGCAGCCGCGATCGCGTGCTGATAGATTTGTGGGAAGATTATCTGGAACCAATCGTGGCGAAGTCGACGGTGCGGAGCATCAAAAAAAGAAAAAAGTGAAAGCACGATTATGAGCGATCATCACAACACTGACGACAGCGGGCCGGCCGCGCGCGTGAAGGCTCTGGAAGCCCTTCTCACCGAGAGGGGCCTGATCGATCCAGCGGCGATCGACGCGATCGTCGATACCTACGAGACTCACGTCGGACCGCGCAACGGCGCGCGCGTCGTCGCGAAAGCGTGGACTGATCCCGCGTATCACAAGCGCCTGCTCGCCGACGCGACCAGCGCGGTTGCGGAATTGGGATTCGCAGGTCCCGAGGGCGGACACCTGGTCGCCGTCGAGAATACCGATCGCGTCCACAATCTCGTCGTATGCACTCTATGCTCATGCTACCCGTGGCCGGTGCTCGGCTTGCCGCCGGTCTGGTACAAGAGCTTCGCGTATCGGTCGCGAGCGGTCAGCGATCCGCGCGGTGTGCTCGAGGATTTCGGACTCGAGTTGCCGCGTGAGGTCGAAGTCCGCGTGTGGGATTCGAGCGCCGAGATTCGCTACCTCGTCATCCCGCAGCGGCCGAAAGGGACGATGAAGATGAGCGAAGATCAGCTGGTTGCGATCGTCACGCGAGACTCGATGGTCGGAGTCGCGAAGGTCGAGGCGCCGCGATGAATGCGACCGCGCTCAACCAGCTGATCGAAGCGGCGCGTCTCGATCCTGATCACGTCTTCAGCGCGCCGTGGGAAGCGCGCGCATTCGCAATCGCGCTGCAGCTTGCCGAATCCGGATATTTCACCTGGGATGAATTTCGCGATCGCCTGATCGCCGAAGTCCGCGCGTCGGACAAAATCCGCGCCCGCGACGGCACCTCCGATCACGGCGAGTACTACGATCACTTCCTGCACGCGCTGGAGAAGTTGCTCGACGATAAAGGCCTCGCGCACTAGTCGCGCAGGCGCGCATATATCCTGCCGGTCCTGTTACTTTTTTTGTGTCATCCTGAGCGCAGCGGAGGATCTCGGCGCAGCGCGTCGCAAGCAGCGGGAGAAGCGCCGGCCGCCGGAGCGCCCGTCGAGATTCTTCGCCGCAGCGGCTCAGAATGACGCAAGGATCGAGAGCAACGAAAATGCCCTACGCGTTCTTGCCCTGCTTGCCTTCGATCCACTGGAACATCAGGGATTGGTAGTACTCGATGTTCTGGCCCAGTAAAAACACTTTCGGAATGCCTTGGATCTGCGCGTAGATCGCCGTGTGGGTCGGGTTTTCGTTGCCGAACGCGATTTTGATCGGCTGCGGATTGCCGGGGGCTTCGACGGTTATCACCGACTTCGGATGGTCCAGGCCGAACTGCGCGAGATCGGTCGAATCGTCCGCGACCACTTCGACTGACTTCGCATTCACCAGCAGCGATACCATCGCGTCCATCAGGTCGTGGGGGATAAATTTTCCCGGCGGCGCGACGACGTCGTAGAACTTGCCGTCCTTGTTCTTTTGAAAGCGCAGCGACTCCGGACCCGCCGCAACGGTGATCGCGTCGATACCACCGCCGAGCTTCAGCAGGCTCTCTTGCTTCTGCTCGAGCGCGCTGGCCGGCTTGACGCTCGGCTGGATCCAGAAATAAATCGGCAACAGGATGAAAAACGCGATCGTATAGAAGATTGCAGGACGCACGCTCACGCGAAGAACCTCCTGCGCACCATCACCGTGATCGCGATTAGGAACAGGATTGCAGGCTCGACCACCGATCCGAGCACCAGGACGTGGCCCGCTTGCTGATCGCTGACGTAGAACGCCGCGGTTTCGCTTTTGTTGAGCCGTTCGCGGCTCGCGATCAGCATCTCGTCGCCCGCCAGCTCGTTGATCAAGCTCACCGCCAGGTCGCGATTCCCGAGCATCTCGACAAACTGATTCGACGCGAACGCGCTGCTGCCGATTCCCACCAGCCGCGTCATCTGCTGCAGCGGGATATGCGGATTCGACGCGGGCGTGAAATCAATTTCGGAGGCCACCGGTATCGGCCCCTTGATGTCGCGGCCCGCCTTGTATTCGGTAATTCCAGTCGTCAACGCATTGGGATCGCCGGACGCCCAGCTCTCATGCGACGATGACAGGAACTTGTCCTCGTCCGCGATCTTCAAATCGTCCGGCGCCGTCGCGCCAACCGCGCCGGTGATCATGACGCCGCGACCCAGTGAGAACACCGCCGGTGCGGTCATCGAGCGGCTCATCGGATTCGTTTCGGAGCGCAGCGGAATCTGCGTCGTAAGGATTTCGCCGGCGGTTAACCGGTACGCGGGATCGACAACCACCTGCGGGATGAAGTCGAGGTAGTACTTTTTCAGGAACTCGACCAGCGTCGGCGACCCGTACGGATCGATGATCGCGATGTAGTGCCCGCCATGTCCCAAGTACTTGGCCAGCGCGGCCAGTTCCTCGGGCAGGAAATCCTTCTGCGGCCCGAGCGACACCACCACCTTCGCGTCGTCGGGCACGCCACTGGCGAACAGCGACACATTGTCGATCTGATAGTTGTTCTGTTCGAGCAACCCTCGCCATTCCGAGTAGCCCAGGCTGCGATCGGAACTGAACAGGTCGCGCTCGCCGTGCCCGATCGTGAAGTAGATGTGCTTGTTAGCCTGCGCGGAGATCTGCAGTATCGCCGGGATCAGCTCGTCGGAACGCGCGTTGTCGAAATCGCGGCGCCGCCCTTGCGAGGTCACGATCACTTCGCCGTAGCTCGACACGCCGTACTCGCGCGCCATCCCGGGCGCCTTGTTGACGTCGATCACCTGGTAGGTCAGTTGCGGCGTGAATGCAGCCGCCTGGAACAGGAGATCCGCGAGTTCGAGGTAAGCGGGATCCTCGGTGCGCACAAACGCCATCACCTTGACGTTATGTGTCAAACCACCAAGCACGCGTTTGTCGAAATCCGACAGCGAGAATTTCTTCTGCGGGGTCAGGTCCCAGCGGATGTTGAAGGTCGCAATTATCGCATTGGTGATGAACAGCACGGCGAGGAAAGCAATCACGGTGTAAAACATCACCGCGTAGTTCATCCAGATCGAGCGACGCTCGGCCGCGGACGAATCCTTTAGCGCCGGCCCGTCCACTTGCGTGCCTCCATCGAGCGCTGCGTGAGAAACAGGAAGAACGCGATGAAAAAGATGAAGTAGGTGACGTGAGAGAGATCGATCACGCCCTTGGCGAAGCCGCCGAACTGATCGAACAGCGAGAAGCTACGGACCAATTCGAGCCACGAGTTGGTGAACGCGGCCTCGTTCCAGTTGAGAATCCAGAAAAAGAGCAGCGGCAGGATCGTGCCCATTCCCGCCATCACCTGGCTCTCGCACAGCGACGATATGAAAATGCCGAATGCGACAAACGCGCATCCCATCAGCAGCACACCGAGGTAACCGGCGAATAACGGGAAGAGCGGAAACCAGTGGATGCTGTAAATGTAAACCGGGTAGAGAACCGTCAGCGCGAGCATCATGATGAAAATCGCGACCGACGCCAGGTACTTGCCGCCGAGGATTTCGCCGTCGCGCAACGGGTAGGTGTAGAGCAACTCGATCGTGCCAAGCTTCCGCTCTTCGGCGAACAGCCGCATCGTGATGAACGGCAGCGTCAGCAGCAGGCACAGCCGGATATCCGTAAACAACAACGACCAGTAGTTCTGGATGATATCTTTCGCGAACGCGATCGTGACGAAGAAGACCAGGTCGGTGTATGCGTAGTATCCCGCCAGCACCAGGAATACGCCCGACAGCACGTACACCAGCGGAAATGCGAAGTACGAGCGCAATTCCTTGCGCGTCACTGCGAGCATCCTGCCAACAGAAAAGCCTGTCCCCGCGGAGCGGATTGCCGCGCGTCGCGACTCAGTCGCCGCGCCCGCGACATCCAGGGTTGCTGCACCGTTAGACATTAAACCCGCTCTTCCTTAGTGACGAGCCGCATGAACAGATCTTCAAGACTGAGCGCCATCGGTTTCACTTCCAGCAGACTCCATCCGTGCTGCACGACGCACGCCGCCAGCGCCGAGCGAACTTCATCGCCATGCCCGCTCGAGTACGCCACAAACGAGCACACGCCGTTGGTGCCGGCGTCGGTGGGACGGTCCTCGAGCCGCTGCACGAAGTTTACCCCGGTCAACGCCTCACGCACGGCCGGTGACGGTCCCGCTACCGTGATCAGGGTCTGATCGGTGCCTTGCAGTTTCGCAGTCAACTGCTCCGGCGTGTCCTGCGCGACGATTCGTCCGCGATCGATAATCACGACGCGCCGGCAGGTCATGTTGACCTCGGGCAAGATGTGGGTTGATAGCAGCACGGTGGAATGTCCTGCCAGCGAACGGATCAGCTCGCGAATTTCGACCACCTGCCGCGGATCGAGTCCTACCGTCGGCTCGTCGAGGATCAGCACTTCGGGATCGCTCAGGATTGCCTGTGCGATTCCGACGCGCTGCCGATAGCCCTTCGACAGTTTGCCGATCAGCTTGCGCCGTACGTCCTTAAGGCCGCAGGTTTCGAGCGAAAATTCGATTCGGTCGCGCGTCGTTCTTGGATCGATCTCGCGCACGCGGGCGCCGAACTCAAGCAACGCATCGACGCTGAGGTCCGGGTACAACACCATATTCTCGGGCAGGTAGCCGACGCGGCGGCGAGTCTCGAGCGAATGCTCCGCGACGTCGAGGCCGCCGATCATCGCGCGTCCAGAGGTCGCCGGGAAAAATCCGGTCAGTATCCGCATGATCGTCGTCTTGCCCGACCCGTTGGGACCCAGCAATCCGATGATCTCGCCCTTTTCGACCTTGAACGAAACGTGATTAACGGCAAGTGTGGCGCCGAAATATTTGGTTAGCTCCTGGACCTCTATCATGAAGCCTTTAGCCCCTGCCGCATGCAAACTGTCATCGATCCGGCGTTGGTTGGCGCCGGGTATCGGGCATAATTGTCAATGTATTGCAAATCGCGCCTGACCAGAAGTGTGTTTCGCTGATCCACGGCATTCTAGAGACGGCTGACCGGCGAAGTCAATTCAGTCTTTTCAGCATGGCGATGCGCTAATCTGAGTGCGGAGGACGGTGAACCGATGGGACGACTATTCATAGGCATTTTGATCGCGGGAATAATCGGCGGAGCGGTCTTCTATTTCTATTCGAGCGGCTATCGCACACAGATCGATCAGCAGACGCAGCAGCTTTCGCAGCTCAACGACCAAGTGAACAAGCTTCAAAGCGAAAACGAACAACTGAAGGCGCAGCTATCGAAAGTCCAGGCCGAACAGAACGTCCTGGCCGCGCAGAATGAAGAGATGCGCAAGGGCATCGCGGAGTTCAAGGCGACTGGCAAGATGCCGGTGATCCCGCCGCCGGCGAAGTGAGGTGCGGGCGTCTCGATTGATGCGAAGAACCTAACCCCTAACCCCTTCCCATAGTGGGAAGGGGAACCGGAGGTTTGTCCGAATCGCGTCGTCCTATCCCCCTCACCCCCTTTCCGACGCGGAAAGGGTGAACAGAGGCAGAGAGCGAGCACGGATTCCTACCTGGGAAAGTTCGAACAGGGACGCAGTCCCGCATCTTCTCTTTTTTGATACTGGGTGCAGGGTCACCCCTGCCGCGGAAGCGTGAAACCCGCGAAGGGTTTCACATCTAATAAAGTGATTTCCCTTCCCCCTACTTCTCCGGCTCCGGTTTTAACAGGTACCTTTGCCATTCCTGCAGGAATCCCAGTGCGCGCATGTCCGGCATTCGGTCCAGGTAAACTTCGCCCTTCAGGTGATCGGTTTCGTGCTGGATCACGCGCGCGTGGAAATCCGACGCGACGATTTCGATCTGCTCCGCGTTGCGCCCGAGCGCCGTCACGCGTAGCTGCTTGAATCGGGGTACACGCCCCCGAAGCTCCGGCACGCTCAGGCATCCTTCCCATTCCTCGACCGTCGTGCGGTCGAGAATCGTCACCACCGGATTGACCAGGACCGTCAGCGGCACCTTGGGCATGTCGGGGTAGCGCGGATGGTCCTGCACTTCGAGCACGGCGAGTTGAATCGGGAGATGGACCTGGGGGGCAGCGAGCCCGACGCCGCTGTACTCGTACATCGTCTCGATCATGTCGTCGATCAGCCGCTGAAATTCTTTGGTCTTGATCCGATCGGCCGGCACCGGGCTGGACGCGGTGCGGAGCGACGGGAATCCGAGGCGTGCAACTTTCAAAATCATCGGCTAATCTCACCTCACCGTGCATTTGAGCAGCAGGACGATTGTAGCAACGGTCTGCTCTCGCATACATTATATCGGCGTTTGGTAGTAGATGAGTGACCGCAGCAATTCTGTCTGGACGCCGCGACGCATCGTGGCGGCGTTCGCCGTTGTTCTTGTTTTCGCCTTTATCGCTTCATGGTGGTCGCTGCCAGCGCGCGCAGGCAGCAGCGCCGCGACTCAATCGAGCCATGCAATGCAGCATCGTCTCGCGGTGCGAACGGGAACCGTCTATCCACTCGAGTTGCCGCCCGCTACGACAAGCGTTGGCCCGCATTCGCGGCCGCGTCGTGTCGGCGATCCGGTCGCCTATCGCCTGCGCAAAGCTGCGATAGACGGCGGCGCTCTACCCCCGGGCTTCCCTCGCTGGCGACGCTCGCATTAAGCGCCACCACGCCGACCTTCTCGACTAACTTCACCGGCATCGCATTTCCTGATTCGCAATGCGGCCCCGATTGTGAACCTCCCGACACGCAAGTGGCGGCGGGGCCGAACAATATCATCGAAGTAACCAACATCGTAGGTCGAGTCTTCGACAAGAGCGGCACGGACCTGGACAACTTCAACCTCAACAGCTTATTCAACGTTAGCCTCGACACCTTTTCGAGCGATCCAAGAATCGAGTACGACACGCTGGCGGGCCGATGGTACATCTCGTTTCTGATTCTCGACACCACCGATATCGCCACCGCCCAAAATGGATTCTTCGAGCTTGCGGTCTCGAAGGATTCGAATCCGGCCGACGGGTTCAACACTTATGCCGTCGAGACACCCGGCGACTTTCCGGATCAGCCGTCGCTCGGATTTAACGATGACAAAATCGTGACCGGCGGTAACGCATTCTCGTGCAACCCGGATTGCAACGACGGGCCGCAAGAGGGAAGCGAGTTCCTGGTTTGGAACAAGAGCGAACTGCTGGCGGGTGATGCAACGATAGATACGGATTTCAATCCACCGCCGGACGACACCTCCGGTTTCCCAATCATCCCGGCCAAGAGCCGCTCGTCAACCTCAACCCTCTTCATGGTCTCGGCGTTTAATAACGAACTGAACCTCTGGTCGGTCACCGGAGTTCCTCCCGGAACCGTGGCCGACAACACCATCTTGACCGTCACGGCATTCGCCATGCCGCCCTCTGCGCCGCAGAAGAACAGCGCTCACAATATCGATACCGGAGATGAGCGTATTCTCGACGTGGTCTTTCGCGACGGGATCCTGTGGGCGTCGGGAAACGACACGTGCAAGCCCTCGGGCGACACGACGCAGCGCGCCTGCATGCAATTCTTCGAAGTGTTGACCGGCGGCGCGAGTCCGGTCGTGAACCAGGATTTCTCATTCGGCACCAAGAATTTCTACGACTACTATCCGTCAGTCGATCTCGACAGCTCCGACGACCTGATCACGTCGTTCTCTCAATCTTCATCCAACGAATTTCCGTCGGCGTATGTCGATGGACGCCTCGCCGGCGATCCTGCCAACACGCTGGGGACGCCGGTGCTCTTTCAGGCGGGTGCAAAGGCGTACAGCAGCAACGACACCTCGGGTTTCCCATTCCGATGGGGTGACTATTCTGGCGCCGGCGTCGATCCGAGTGACCAGACCGCGATTTGGGTGGCGGCGGAATTCGCGACGACCTCAACGGTGGGACTCAATTGGGGCACATCGATCGCCAAGGCGCGATTGATTGCGGCGCCCTCGGTCACGGCAACTCCGACGGCCACTGCCACGCCGACTGCGACGGCCACTGCCACGACTACCGCCTCGGCGACCCCGACCGACACTGGAACTCCAACCATATCGCCAACCCCGACTGTATCTGACACGCCAACTGCCACCGCGTCGGGAACGCCGACTGTCTCGGCAACTCCAACTGCCACCGATACGGCTACCGCAACTTTAAGTCCGACGCCGACTGCGACTGATACCGCAACTCCAACCGCGAGGGCGACTGCAACTCCGACTCTGACGGCCACCGCAACTCAAACGGCGACTCCGACTGCGACTCCGACGCCGCCGTTCGGAACGTTGAGCGTTTCGGGCAACCTGAGTTTTGGCAAGGTGAAGGTCAACTCGAAGTTGAGCAAGAAGCTCAAGATCAAAAACAAAGGCAACGCCCCCCTTCAAGTAATAATTGGAACTCTGGATCCGCCATTTACCGTCACCGGCAGCGGCACTTTCACTATGGCGAAGGGCAAAACCCGGAACGTCAAGGTGCAATTCATGCCGACCAGCACCGGCGCCACTCCGTCACAAGTACTTAGCATCACCAGCGACGACCCGAAGCATCCGTCACACAACCTGACGGCGACTGGCTCCGGCAAGTAGCGGCCGCGCAGGAGGGAATAGTCAACTCGTCCCGCGTCATGTACGCGGAGACTCTTGGGGGAGAGAAGAATGCGACGACTACTTGCGCTGTTGGCCTTGGGTATCATCGGTTGCTCGAATCCATCCACGCCCGCGGGCTACGTCGGCTACGTCACCAAGCATCCGTACACGATGCCCGCGCGATTTTACGAACTTCAAACGGGACCGACATCAACCGGATTGGGCTGGATGCTCGAGGTCACCAATATCTCTGTGACGCCGAATACCAGCACCGAACAGTTCGTCGGCCCGACCGCGGTGCTCGCCAAGGACAATCTTCACATTGAGTTCCAGGCGCATCTGCTGTGGAAGATAGATCCAGAGAACGTCAAGGTCTTCGTCGAGAAGTATGGCGAGACCGGAGACAATCCACTCGCGGCCGCCTACAACAACTTCATCAAGGAACCGTTTCGGACCTACACGCGCGACGAGGTTCAAAAATACGATGGGCTGGATATCAAGGATAACATCGATGCGATCGGATCGGCCGTGCAGGACCGAATCTTAAAGCTGACTAAAGGCACGCCCTTCACAATTATCAGCGTCGTGATAGGCAATATCCAATATCCCGAAACGGTGGCCCAGTCGGTGGCGAACAAACTCGCGGCTACCCAGGTATTGGAGCAGACAACCATCGAAATCCAGACTGCAAAAGCAAAGGCGCAAATCCGGGAAGCCGAAGCGGAGGGCGTCGCCAAGGCGATGGACACGATTAACCAGAAACTGACGCCGCTTTACGTTCAGTACGAGGCAATCCAGGCGCAGCAGAGGATGGTTAATTCACCCAATCATACGGAAGTGTATATTCCGGTCGGTCCGATGGGCGTGCCGTTAGTCGGCACGATGAAGATGGGGCAAGAGGGGAAGCAAGCTAACTGACGCGAGCAACCTAACCCCTAACCCCTTCCCATAGTGGGAAGGACCTTTCCCTCAGGGGAACAACTGCAGACGAGCCAGGCTAGTTGGTGGCTTGCTGCTGGAGGCCCTGGATTTTCTGCCGGATTATGCTGACCAGCTTGTCGTAGCCGTCGCTGTTGAGGACGCGGTTGAACTGGTTGCGGTAGTTGGCGATTACGCTGATCGCGTCGATCGTGATGTCGTAAATCTTCCACTCGTTGCCGTCGTGGCGCATCTCGTAGTTGACCGCGATCGGGTCCTTGCGATCCTGCAACACAACTGTGCTGAAGACCTCGGCGTAGTCGGGGCCGGTGTTGGTCTGCTTGATGAATTGGATCATCGAGGATTGGATCTGCTGGTTAATCTTCTCGACCGAATACGATTCGATCCGTGACAGGTACGCGTCTTCGATGAAGGTCGTGAACAGGGGGACGAACTCGGCTTGTTGCGCGGGGGTCAAAGTTTTCCAATGATATCCGATGGCCGATTTTGCCATCTCCTGGAAATCGAAATGGCTCTCTGCAATCGCGCGGAGCTTCTGCTCGCGATCGGGCGCGGACAGTCCCCGGTCCTTGAAGACGACGATCGACTGATCGATGATCGTTTTAACTGACGCGGTCGCGTCATCGGAAGAAACCGATACCTGCATCGGCGCTTGCGCGCCAGAGGGAGCAGCGAGCGGGAATAACAGGATCGCGCCAAGCGCGACCATCGATAAATTAATTTTCAATCGCGCCATCCTTAGAAAAGACTACGAGGAAGGTTCCGATTTTACAGCGCGGGACCGTTCTTGAAAAGCTTGCGATCGTCCTCGTCTGTGTCCGATGGCTTGCGGGTGCAACTTTCCGCGAGCCAGCGGTTGGTCACCGTATCGTTTAGCGCGACGCCGCCCTCGTCAACCGCCCATGTCCGGCTGTTAATCGTGGTTTGATTGAATATCCTGCCGCAACTTCGGCAGGTGAAAGCCAGGCGCGAGCCGCCTCCGGGAGCAATCGATTCGATAGTCCGGACTTTCCAGTCATGCGTTCTCCACGGCGGCAAACTCTCTTCGCGCATATCAACTCCTGGTTAATTCTTAATTCTTTGAATCGCTTAAAAAAATCGATTACGCAGTACCGTTGCTGCTGCGCTTGGCGGGAGCACGGCGTTTCCGTTCGCCACGATATTTCGCCGCGCCGGGTTCCTGCGGACGGAATGGATCGACGTGAATTTTGCGGCCCTCAAGTTCGGTGCCGCTGAAATACACGGCGGCGTTAATTGCGTCCTCGACTTCGACCATTTCGACGAAGCCGAATCCGCGAGATTTGCCGGTAAGCTTGTCGGTGATCACCAATGCGCCGGAGACCCGGCCGACTTTGGAGAAAAGCGCCCGCAGTTCATCGCGCGTAACTGACTCAGCGAGATTTCCTACATATATTCTGGGCACCGGCCCTCCTGATTGCGTCGTGAGAGTTCAATCGGACTCCCAGGACGGCGAAGCCCTGGGCCAATTTTTGAGAATGAGAGGCCGCGAGACTTGGGAGTCGCGCGTCCTGATAAAAATGACTGAGCGGGCATCGTGTGCCCGCTCAGCCTTCAGGTCAATTTACTACCAGCGGCCGCCGCCTCCGCCGCCGCGATTGTCGCCACCGCCGCGCCGGTTGCCACCGCCACCGCCGCCGCCACCGAAGCTCGATTCGCGAGGTTTGGCTTCGCTAACTTTGATGTTCCTTCCCTTCAGATCAGTATCGTTCAGGGTCTGGATCGCCTTGGACGCGTCTTCCGCATTTGCCATCTCGACGAAGCCGAAGCCCTTCGATTGGCCGGAAAACTTATCCGTGATTACCGCCACGCTTTGAACCTGGCCTGCTTGTGAAAACAGTTCTTCCAGATCGCTGTTGGACACCGAGTAGGCGAGGTTGCCTACATACAATTTGCTGGGCATTTTTGCCCTCCGTAAGTATTTGCCGGGAAGCTCTCGTACAGAAAACCTGGGCTAATTCCCAAGCTTAGAGAATGGAACAATCCGAGCGTTAGATCACGAGACTACGCTAATTCCACTTTCGAAGATAGAGGGGGGCCGCGGTCCCGACGAAGCCGCTATTATAGCACGCGGGATTAGCGACTGTTCGCGGCTATTAAGGAAAAGGAGCGCGTCCCAAAGGCGGACGCGCTCAGCGTGTATGCGTTATTCTGAAATCAAAGACCGAAGAACTGAAGGATGCCTTCGGATGGCCGGTCATCGTAGTAACCATAGCCAGGCCCGGGCCCGTAGTAGCCGTAGTCGTAGGGCTCCGGCTGATAATAATAGTCCGGTCCGGGGGCGTAATAGTAATCGGGGTACGGATTTCCGTAAGCGTAATCGGGTCCGCGGTAATAGCCGTGACCACGGTACGCGTGCTCATAACGCTCCCCGTGACCGCGATCGTGATCGCCGTCATGGTCCCTGGCCTGCGCGGGGCTTATCGCGAATGCGCCGATTAGAAGTCCAAACGCGGCTGCCGAAACGAACTTACCGAATCTGGCCAACGCGGGACGCGAATGGTTGCTGTTGCTGGTTTTCATCATCAACTCCATCGTCCGAGGAAATTGTCGGTTCTAGCTCGCCTTGCTGACTTCCTTTCGGGCTTCGGTGCGCGCGCGGCTTCGGAACAGTGAGTCCGCGATTTTCTTCTGCGAGTCCGACATGCTGTTGTAGAGATCCTCGAACGCCGGGATGAACTTCTTCATTCCATCTTCGTGGGCGTCGATCACTTCGGAGTAGGATTTCACGACGTCAACCGCGGTCATCGACTTGGCGTCGGCGGCGCGGCGTTTTTCGAGATCCGCCATTTTCTGCGCGTTATCGCGCATCACCTGTGCAAGCGCGTCCCACTGGGTCTTCTGCGCATCGGTGATCTGAAGTTTTTTGTGCAGATCGCGGATATGCGTCTCGACGTTTCCGTATGCGGGAGTTTCCGGCGAGGCCGCCGACGCCATCTCTTCGTGCGAAGCGGCGGAGCGAGTCTTGAGTGTGACCATCTTGGCGGTGCCTGTATTGGTCGTGACCATCTTGTCGGTGGACGCCGCGAACAACGGAGTCGCCAGAAAGATTGCGCCGAGGAAAGTCGCAGCTGCGGTAGTTGCGCGCGAGGTTGAACGATTGGACGGGATCATAGTTTGGTTACCCCTGAAAGTTTTACGAGTATGCCGTGATCGGCTCGCTCAGGCTGTATCGGAGCAATTTCGGGGCCTGAGGTTGGAGTTTTAAGATCGGAGAGAATTTCGGGGAAATTCGATGATAAAGATCGACAGAGGAACGATCCAGAGTTTTGAAACCATGCAATTTTTACATGAGATGGTCCGATACGCGCTCCCAATAACCAGGTCGGATGAGACGCCGACGACCGATGCCTAGATGGGGTTTTCCTCGAACAGACGCGCGACCATCGCGGAGTCGAGGTAGGCCCTCACTCGGTCGATGGTGTCGCCATCGAAGTGGACGACCCAGCAGTATCTGTTGTCGAACCTCATTCCGTTCTTCGCCGTGGCCAAAGAGTGAAGTTCCACGACAGCCTGGTCATCCTTCACGAGCAGATGCTCGACGACGAGTTGAGCGCCGTTGGGCAGAACTTTGCCGAGCTTCGCGAAGGTCCCGGCTATGAAATCAGATTTCGACTTGTAGTGACCGGCCAGCGGATGCGTGCCTTCGACGATCCAGTCGACCTTGTCGTCTACATGCTCGAAAAAGCCCGCGCCATCCCCGTGCTCAAGCCCGTTGAAAATCTTTCTGACGTAATCTTCGGAGATCATAAGATGCTCCTGTGCATACGCTGGCAATTGGTCGCTCGAGTTAGGAAGGACTGTCCTGCACCAAAACTTGGAACTGAGCGGCACATAGGTCCAGTATAAAGGCCCTCCAAGGCGTGGTGCCAGTGACAGTTTCCGATTGGGCTCTTGCTTTGACGATGCCGCGCTGGCGGACGTGCCGCCCACAGCAGCGGCGGGCACACTGGCCCGCCCCACCACAAAATCTCTAAATAAAAACGGGCCAGCGAGCGCACCGTCGCCGGCCCGTAGGCTGACGCTCAAAGAGCGACAGCCAAAGGTCTATCCTTTTTATGAATCAGTGCAGTCCAGGCGGTGTCGCTATCGCCGCATCAACGTCGCTTTGCGGAACATCTTCACCCTTCTTCAGTTTGGCCATCAGGCCCTTGATCTGTTTGATTTGGCGGTCCAGATCAGCCTGCGCATGAGGGTCTTGTGAAGAGTGCTTGCGCATCATCCGAAATTTTTTCTTGGCGTCTGCCAGCGACTTCATGGCCGAGTCCTTGTCTGCCATCTGGGCGCTCGCGGGGCTGCTCGCCGCTACCGGAGCGGGCTGCGCAAATGACACTCCGAATTGAATGGGACTGATCGTCCCGGCCACTACTACTATCAACGCTACGATCGCGGGCTTCCGCATTTGGTCTCCTCTCTAAAGGGCAGATTATGAGTTCGTCTGTACCTGCCAAACGAACGTTACCAAGGCATTAACACATGATAGAGCGAGGATTAAATGCGCAGAACGCGGGTTTTGTCTTGCATGGATAATGAGTTAAGAATATAAAATGCACAAAATGATGTATAACAACGTGAAACTGTCTAAAATCAATCTAATTCGGGTAATACGAGCTATTGGCATCTCTACGATTGCCATACTCGTCACAATGACCGGGCTGGCCACCGCGGCTCCGAAGCCGACTGCATGCACGTCGTCAATTACTTCATGTGGATGCACCATCACGCAGACGGGCACCTTTACCGTCGTCGACGACCTAGACGCCAGCCAGGGACTGACCAAGGGCGGGAATTGCCTGGAAGTAAGCGCCGATCACGTCATCCTGGATTTGCAGGGGCACGCGATAATCGGGAATGGCACCGGCACCGGCATCGTGATTCTGAACGGCGGGCATGACACGACCGTGCAGGGTACTGATGCAACCGAAAGCGGGCAGGCGATCATCAATAGTTGGGGCGTCGGGCTCGAAGACGATGCCAACAACGTGGTGATCGAATTGTTCCGGCAAATCGGCGGCAACAATTTCAATCCTACCGGCAATGCGGGCGACGGAGTGCTTCTGCGCAACGCCAGCGGCGTGACCGTGGCGAACTTCAATGCAAGTTTCAACGGCGGCACGGGAGTAGATGTTCAGGGCGGCAGCAACAACCGCATCCTGAATTGCGACGCGATCAAAAATACCACCGCCGGAATGATCCTGGCCTCGTCGAACGTGAACACGATCAGCAACTGCACGATCACCGCCAACACCGGCTACGGCGTGTGGCTGAATACAGCGAATCAGAACCAGATTTTCACGTCAGCGCTGAATGGCAACGGGAAGATCGGATTGCTAGTCGGATGCCATAAAGAAGGAAAGTGCAATGGCAACAAGGGCAGTGATCTGAATCACGTGTCGAGCTCGGGCGCCAACGGCAATTCGGGCGCGGGAATCACGGTGGAAGAAGGCAGCTCGAACAATCAGATCACGAATATGTCATCCGCGGGCAATGGCGGTACGTCGGATCTGATCGACAACAATCCGGGCTGCGATGGAGACCTGTGGTTCAACAATGCGTTCGGCGACGCGAGCCAAACCTGCATCCATTGATAGATTAGCACGACGATTAGTAGCCGCCGTAGTAGCCGTACGGGCCGTAACCGCGGTAGCCGTTGTAGTGTTCGGTCTCAGTGCCGACAATGTAGCCGACCGCGCCTCCGCCGAGGCCGCCGATGAGCGCGCCGGTTCCCGGTGAACCTTCGGAGCCGCCAATCAGCGCTCCGGTTCCGGCACCGATTGCGGCGCCGGCAACTGTGTCGGTTGCGCGCGGACTACCGAAGCAGCCGGTCATGGTAACCATGGAGAGAGCGGCGGCGAGTGTGACAATGGCGGTTCGCGAGAGATGCTTCGAATTCATTTTCAAAACCCCGAAAATGTACTCACCATAGAATACGAACGGGATGGCGATTCGTTGCACGCGTAATTACTTCGAATTACGCGCTTTGGACTTGTTCTTGAAGGCTTGGATGCCGCGGCGAACCACTCTGAGAGCAGAATCCGCGCCGCCGCGACGAATCGGTTTGAATTTCCGATTGCGCATTTCATTGTAAGAAATAAAAAAGTGCTCGATTTCGTCGATGGTGACGGAATCAAGCTCGGCCATCGATTTGAGCTTGCCATGCTGGTGCGCAGCGTCGGCTACCGCGATTATGCGATCATTACGGAAGGTCTTTCCCGACTGGGTCTGCATTGCTTCGATCACTCCGATCGGGCGCGCGACCAGAAGACATCCGACGCAAGTAGGAACGTCGAGCAGACACCACGATGTCCAACGGGTCGCCGTCGTCGGCCAGGGTCGAGGGCACAAAGCCAAAGTCAAAGGGAAAGAGCATGCCCATCGGCATGACATAGGAAAGCTCGAATAGGTCTCGGTCGGGATCGTAGTCGAACTTGGCGCCGCTGCCACGCGGCGATTCGATCACAACGTTGAGCTTCGATGAGTTGCGGTCGAAGGTGGGAAGCTCGGCCAGGTTGCGCTGCATTGTCGGCCCTAACTATCCCGGTAGTCCTTCCAGTCCTTCTCGATAGCCTTGGCCATGTCTTTAGCTGCAGTACGCAGCCAATTTGATTTTCTTTGACGAAGATCTCTCAGGATATCTTTCACGCGATGCCTGGATCCCAGGTGTACGTTGGCAGCTTCTGTGCCCATAGCCTGTAGTAGCACTTCTTCATCGCGCTTCTTGGGCAGGCAGGCTATCTCGACCGGATTAGAATCGGGCGAAAGCCGCCGGACAATCCATCTGCCAACGGTTTTCTGAAACGGATCGTGCGCGCGCACCGCACCTTCAATCGCACGTTCATAGTAAGGATTTTTATTCGCGACGCTGCCGTTGCCAGCATGTCCGTTCAGCCAGGCACATGACGAGGGCACCATCGCTTTCGCTTCGCGCGCAATGCAGCCGCCGTTCCACTCCGCAATTGCTACGAAACGCTTCTGCCCCAAGCTACCCAGCCCGGCTTTTCGCAAGACGATTTTGTAGTCATGAATTTCGTTCGGTAGTGTCTCCTTCAGGACACGCTTCGCGTCCGACGGCACTTCGCCGTTAGCTGACGGGCGTCGATTCAATTTTTCCCAAAAGTCATCAGGCGGGTCGATCGATTCAATGCCGAGGTGCTCCATCGTCTCTCGCTGTTCAGCCAGTACGATAGGACGTCCCTCGGCCTTCAAAGCGCTTTCATAGCTCTCCAGAATGATTTCGCAGCCGGTCTTCAGCTTAACGGTTAAGTCACCGAGGTCGTTGACTATCTTAAGACTCGTCGCGAGGCGGACCAGGTCACTGGTGTAAGGCAGTGGATAGGAGTCGTCGAAATCGTCCACGCCCCATGCCATGCGGCCTTCTGCGTCACGCCATGTGCCGAAGCTGTTAACGTGAAGGTCGCCGACTGCGATAACCTTGGGCGCATGCTTGAGGTCGGCGCAAACTTCCGGCCACCTTTGCGCCCATCGGAAGAACGTGCCGCGGAAAAACAAAAACAGATCGCTCCTCATCTGTTGATGCTTGCTTGTAAGATCTGACTCGATGACGCTGGTGTGGCTACGCATCCAGCGCTCGTAGTTCCTGGTCGCCTGCTGGATATTCATAGGATCCTCACTTCAAGCGTTTGATTCAGGCCTGCTGCTTTCCAATTTTTTTTCCGGAGTACGCCGCGAGACAAGCTTTCTGAAATCGATTTCGTCCGATTGCCGAGTGTCAGCCTTCAGCAGCTGCTTCATCTGTTCGAGCGCGCCGGCGGTTTCGTGCTCGGTGTTCGCGGCTACGCAATCGCGCGGAATATATAAATTGTAGTCGCGCATGTAAGCGTCGTTGGCGGTGAACAACACGCAGATATTGGCGGCGATGCCGGTCAGAATCAGTGTATCGACCCGCAGATATTCGAGCAGAACCTCGAGCGTCGTCGAATAGAAGCCGGAGTGCATCGGCTTCAGCACAAAGTAGTCGTCGCTCAACGGACGGAGGGATTTCGATACCGCGGCACCGCCAGCGCTCCTGCTGGTGCAGTGCCTGACGATGTGCTGAAAATCTGATTTCCAGCGCCCGAAATTGTCATTGACGTAAATCGAAGGAACACGATGCGCTCTCGCGCGGCGCTTCAGGACGGCGAGCCGCTTCGCCATCGGGACCGCCTGCTCGAGCAGAGCCGAACGTTCGGGGAAATTGAAATCGTTGATTACGTCGATTAACAGTAGTGCAACCCGCGCGCGATCGGGAAAGCTGCCATGATTTCGCGGCATCGGTGATAAAACTCCATCTGAATTAAGAAGCAATTGAAGTGCCATCGCGATCGCCTAAGATCAAAGTACTTCGCTGACCTTTCGGTCGGGGCGATCAGGAAAGCGGTAGTTTTGTTACCTCGTGATTCGTATGGTAGCGCTCACTACAACTCGAGCATGTCCGCAATGAGCGTGGTTGAGGAGAGGAAATCGTGAAGTCGCATCACTTTGGACCTGACAATCCTACGGCTACGTACGTCGCTCACGGGTATCCGGAAAAAACGATCGACACGGGCGAGGCCACGATCAATTACGCGGTGGCTGGAGCGCCTGACAAGCCGGCGTTGTTGCTGATTCCCGGACAGACGGAATCGTGGTGGGGCTATGAGGCTGCGATGGGGCTTCTGGCGGAGCATTTTCAGGCGTTCGCAGTCGATTTGCGCGGGCAGGGTCGATCTAGCAGAACGCCGGGACGCTACACCGTCGACAATTTCGGCAATGACCTGGTGCGGTTCATCGCGCTGGTTATCAAGCGACCGGTGATCGTCAGCGGGCTGTCGTCGGGCGGCGTCATCTCGGCGTGGCTGTCGGCGTACGCGACGCCCGGTACGATCCGCGGCGCGGTTTACGAGGACCCGCCGATGTTCTCCTCCGAAGTGAATACGTCGTGCGGGCCGTCGATCCGTCAATCCATCGGTCCGATTTTTTCCTTGATGAGCAAATATCTCGGCGATCAGTGGAGCGTCGGCGATTGGGCTGGGATGCTCGAGGCTGCCAAGACGGAACTGCCGGAGTGGCTGGCGCGCGCAATCGTCCCGATGATGTTCACCGCCGAGGGCGAAATCCCACAGCGAATGAGAGAATACGATCCTGAGTGGGGGCGCGCTTTCTGGGAGGGTTCGGTCTTCGCGAGCTGCGATCATGCGCGGATGCTGGCGAGCGTCAAGTGCCCGGTGTTGTACACGCACCACTTTCGCCTCGGCGATGAAGCCGACGGTCACCTCCTGGGCGCCGCTTCGGACCTGCAAGCAAAACGCGTATGCGAGTTGGTCGCGCAAACCGGCAATTCGATCGAATACAAGTCGTTTCCGCGAACGCCCCACTCGATGCATGGCGAGGACCCCAAACTGTTCGCGCAGCTAATCGTCGAGTTCGATGCAAAGTTGAAGGCGCTCGGACGATAGAGCAAATACTCAGTCGCAATCCAATTTTTTGGTGATCCCAGCGGGAGGAAAAGTATGTTTCACTTAATCTGGTATATTCTTATTGGGTTAATCTCGGGTGTTATCGCGAAATCGGTGATGCACGTGCATATGGCGATCTTCTGGACGATCGTACTCGGCATCCTCGGGTCGATCGTCGGTGGCGGCGTTACCCACATATTTTCGCGCCCGACAAACGAACAATATCATCCCGCCGGACTCATTTTTTCTACACTGGGCGCGATCCTGATTCTCTTCATTTGCTATAAGCTGCAGATTCATTTTCCCCCCGTGCGCCCGTAGCATACACAGGAAGTGTCAATTCCGTCGTTCGTAAGTTAGAAAACTAGCAGGACGAAACCACGCACCAATGGCGAAAAAAGATCGCACCTATTTGGCGCCGGGGCGTCGGCTCAAACCGCTCAGTGGCGTAGGTGTCTGATTTGGTGATCCCAGCAGGAGTCGAAGCCGCGTTCCCGACGTGAGAGGTGGTGAGAAAGGCGTCCGCGCCAGTCCAAACCTAGTGAAACCGTTCAGTCCGCGATCCGCATGAGTACGCTTAATCCGCGCTTGTCCAATCCCGTGGCCGTCAAATTGGCTGTCAAAAATAGGACGGCAACGGCTATGTCGCTGATGTTTTCAAGACTGAGCAGGTGCGCGACTTGTGGCCCGTAAGAGACTCGAATTCCAGACCCGCTGATCAAGAGTGCGTCCCCAGGGAGAATACCGGAAACGGTTCGGGACCGGACCCGGCAAGCTCGAGTTAGTCGAGCCCAAGACCGATCGCAGCAGGCGGACTCTGCGAATGCCAGATGCACTTGTTCGCTCGCTCCGAGCACATCGCTCGCGCCAGCTTCAAGAGCGCCTCATCGCCAGTTCTGGTTGGATCGAGCGCGGACTTGTCTTAACGACCGGAATCGGAACGCCCATCGAGCCGTGCTCAGCAGTCAGAGATTTCAAACGGATCCTGGAGAAAGCCAACCGACCGTAGACTGACGCGAAGATTCCGCCATCGACCCGATTTCACGATTTGCGCCATAGCGCCGCGAGCCTCCTATAAGCCCAAGGGGTCCAGCTCCGGGCGATCATGGAGCTGCAGCCATGTCATGCCGACCATGATGCAGGACGTGGCCGACAAAATGGACACGATTCTGAACGGCTGAGTCCCCGATGTTCTAGGAGCGCGGAGTCTCGTGCTGCGCGTCGAGCTTGGAGGATCGCGGTGCAACTTCAGGCTGTTACTATTTGTCTCCCTTCTGGTAGAGTTTCTCCCGAGGCTGGGTCGATGGCAGGAATCGGAGCTGCGCTGCGTGGGCTATACGTCGCGGGCGTGGTTTCTCTACTGTTCCTCGGCTGCTCGGGTCGCGCTCTAGCTCAGGACGATGAGGTGGACGCGATCCTGGCCGCCGAAGCCGCCGAGGCGCAGGCGATGGCCGAGGTCGAGGTGTCCGTCTCCGAAGTGGAGGCCGCGACGGCGGTAGACCTCGTGCCGGAGCTCGGGGCCTTCACCGCGGGGGCGGACGAAGCGGTCGCCGAGACGTCCGAGGTCATTGGACCTATCGCCAACCTGACGGCGGATCCGGTTCTCGGCGATGGCGAGTTCGTCCTTCGCAAGACGCATTTGCACGTGCCGGGGTTCGGCGTCCCATTCGAGGTCGCGCTAACGTACCGCAGCCGCGCGAATCACCAGTCGAGCGTAGGGTTCGGCTGGGCGCACAACTACGCCCGCCACATCGAGGACGTGCTGCCTTCGGGCGGCCATGATTGCGAAGGTGACGTGATCTACGTCACCGAAGCGATGGAGCGGATCACGTTCCGTCCCGTCTCCACGTCCTACAGGACCGGCGTCACCAGCTATCGCGCGACGACCGCCGACGTTCCGCTGCGGCTGGAGAAGCACACCCAAGGACCGAGCTTGTACGTGGTCACCGACGGGTCGGGCCTCTCTTATGGGTTCAACAAAGTCGGCGGCCAGTTCGCCAGCCTCACGCGCGTGTCCGACGCTGCGGGGAACTCGCTCACGATTGGATGGGACAACTCGATCACCAACGACGACGGCGGCATCGTGACCCAGGTCATAGACACCTCGGGGCGGAATTTCTTCTACAACTACGTGAAGCGGACGCGTTACCGCGATCCGGCGCTGTGCTCCGTGCTGGGCGGTCTGCTCGGGTCGTGGTTTGATGATCCCTGCAGCACTATCACCACCGCGCAGCTGATGTGCGTCAGCCAGAAGCAGAACGATTGCTCGGCTCCGCTGGTGTCGTTCAAGCAGACGCTTCCTGACGACAACGGCGAGTTCGATCTCACGAACGTGCTCGACGCCGACGGCCACGGACCCACGTTCAAGTACTTGAGCGGGTTTACCAAGGCGACCTACGTGGCGGACGACCAGCTCACGCCGGCTTGCCACCTTATCTGCGATCGCCAGAGCGACGCGCCCACGACGTGGTCGTGCCACAACCAGGACGCGTGCACGCACGCGATCGACAGCACGATCAACACGTTGTGCGAAGGGATTACCCATCCCTTCAACGTGCCCGCGAACGGTTACTCGTGCTTCTCGTACTGCGGACAAGCCTGCCAAGACCCGAGCCAGACCTGCTTCGCCGACGGCTTTGATCACAAGGTCGATCTGAACTACCTAGATTGCGGCGAGGAGGACGCGTCCGATCCTGGCTCCAGCAAGGACTTCTGGCACGCGCTCTGCGAATGCGACGTCGCGGCCGACCTAGGTCTCTGCAACAGTCCGGACCCCAGCGTCCAAGCGAGCATTGCGGCTAACCAGCAAATAGGCATACCCCCGTTTTCGCAGGGCTCTAAAGATTTCTGCAACGACGTCGAGTCGAATGCGAGCGCGTCGGTGGCGCACGCCGATGTCTGCCCATCGTTCGGAACCGCTTGTTACGCGAAGGTCGGAAACGAGGTGCGCACGAACAACGCGGACTGCTCGACAAAGTGCTTCCAGGACTGCCACGAAACCGACGGAGCGACGGACGCAAACGGCAACCGCCGCTACGCGTTCGGCCGGCCCCAAGACCTGAACCACGATCTCGCGGAAGTTCGCGATGGCGACGGGCGCCTCGTCGTCCACAATGACTACGGACAAGATCCGTTTGAGGTCGATTTCGATCGCGTCGTGAAGAATCAAGCTGGCGAAGCGACAAATGACGCCATCACTTATGAGTATCACGACCTGCGCGGCGAGCAGGCAATCAACGGCGGCGACTTCGTCGGCTTCTTGAAGGAGCTGGGACTTAGCCCGCTCGAGATCTTCGCCGAGATATTGTCGCTCGACGGTGGCACGCCGGTCTATTCCGTGCACCCCAATCCGACGAATGTCGTGCCCTTGTCGGAGTTCGGCTCCGTCGACATTTGCCAAGATTCCTGCACCGGCCCGATTGTCCCCCCGTTGGCCGGGATCGAGTCGGCGGGGATGCTGCAGTTGAGCGCGGTCGACTCCAAGAAGTCGGGCGCGGTTTGGGTGGGCGAACCGATCGTGCTGTCGCCCGACGGACGCGGAACGTACTCCATAGTCTCGGGCCCGCCGCGAGTGCTCGACGCGGGTAAAGTTCTCTGGGCGTCGGTCTTGAAAGCTGGAAGCGTTCGCCTGAGAGCGACGACGGTCCCCGATACGTTCAGCATCGAAGGAAACGGTGCGGCCGTCACCGCGGCATTCGGCCCAGACTCCAGACTCGAGTTGCAGCAAGGGCCGGGGTTGAACTATACGGCGAAGGCTCCGGTCAGACTGGCGTCGTCGAAGCGCCCCCCGGCTCCCATCGCCGGGAAGGTCACGCCGCCCAGACCGGCCATGAAGAAAGGCTCCGGCCGCCGGGCGTTCGATCTTATTGCGCCGCAAACGGCACCCGTGCCGGCGGGCCTGTTCTCGACTGCGATGGCCCGAGCCGGAATCTCAATTGGCTCAGCGCCGCTGGTTCTTGAGCGCAAGGGGAATGTTGCGACGCTCGTGTCGCCCGCCGCAGGCACTGAGCTCGGGCGCGCGTCATCCGCAAAAGGGCAAATCACCATCAAGGCTACAGGCGCCCCGCGGACGCTCGAGCTCGGGGGTCCTGTGGCCGCGGCTGCTGACGATGGTGGGCGCATCGCGATCGTGAACTTGCCCGACGGCCAGCTGGCCGTCGTTCCGCTCACCGCCGTGCTCGGCGACCAACGCTTGAACACAAGACTCGATCAGGAGTTGACCGACGGCCTGCTCACCGAAGGCATGGCTTGCCTCCGCTGGCGACAAGCGCCGACGAAGACCGCCACGACGGTGACAGATGTGCAGCGGCCGGAACATGCCGTTGTCGTGCACGATCTCCATGGTGTCATCCGCACCGAGTACTACGATAAGGCCTGGCGACTCCTGCGAAACGTCAACCGCACGACGGGCGAAAGCATCGACTACAATTTTCGCAATGGCACGCTTCACGGCATGCGCGACGCCTCGGGCGCACGCACGTGCATCGCGGCGGACTACTATGGAAAGCCGCTCAACCTGACCAAGCTGCCTGCGCCCGGCGCACCCGGTGATACACAGCCGCACGTAAGCCAATACTCGTACACGCCGCTCGGTGCTCTAGTGAATTACGTCAGGGACCCGGGGCTGCCTACTCAGGCAACCGTTCATCGCGAGCGCGACGCCTGGGACCGTATCCTCTGGATCGACACGCAGATCGGCGGCGCCGCTTCGGAGCGCACGACGTATTCATACCTGTCATCTCCACTTTACAACGCACACACGATCTTTCCGACGAGCGTCATCTCGCCGGACGGGACGACGACGACGATGGCCTACGACCCCAGTGGCGCGGGGCCTACCCAGATCACGACCGAGGTTCCCGGTTCATCACCGCTGCGGCTCTTCATTCAATATGACGCTTTGGGACGAGTGGTCGAGCGAGGGCGCACCGGGCACTGGGGCAGCAACTCAGCGCAGGCCTACGACGCCGCGGGCCTCGTAACGTGGGAGGCGAAGGCTGACGCCCTCCACGCCGGGCAGTGGGTGGCATCGACAATAGGCTACAATGGGAGCCGTCAGCGCTTCCATGAGGTCAACTCTCGCCTCGATCGGTGGCTCACCTTCGACCCGCTCGATCATCCGCAGACACTGGTGGAGGTGCCGAAGGACGGCACGCCGCAGAAGTCGCGATGCGAGCGGCACGCCTTGGATGGGCGCCTCGACTACTCCATCGATCCCGAGGGTATCATCACGCACGACATCTACGACGCGAACAACCGGATCGTGCGCGTCGATCTCGGGCATCCGCCGAACCTTTCGGAGTGGACGAACGCATGCATTGCCGGGAAGCCAGCGCCGCTGCCGTTTCGCCCGTTTCCGCTGCCGGTGCCGATCGGGACCGTAATGGCGCGGACGTCAACGCCGCGGGGCGCGCCGACCAAGATTACGAATGCACAGATCGCGCTGAAACTGCCGCCGGCGACCTACAAGATCATCGCCCAGCCGATAGCGGGCATCTACCATTGGCCGCGCCCCCTACCGCCGCCGCAGCCTCAATGGCCGACGACGGTTCCTCAGAACGATCCGGGGATGCAGACCGTCTCGGTCCGAAAGTATGCTCCCGGAGGCGCGATCATAAGCGATGTCGACGGGTCAGGCGTCGGGAAGTTTTACGTGCGCGACGGCTTCGGTCGAATCATCGACGAGATGAACGCCGATCCGTCGACCGCTGACCCCGCATTGATCGTGCACCGCTGGCGTGGATACGACACGCTCGATCGGGTGATCTGGGAGGCAGTCCTGTCCGGTCCAAACCTGCCCGCGTACGCCAAGCCGACCGGGCTCTTCCCGGGTCTGCAGTCGATGGTCGAACAGCAATATGACAGCACGGGCCGCGTGACGGGCCAGGATAATTGGCGCTTCGCGAACGGGCAGCCGCTCGGGGCTCAGCTTGCCGTTCACACGTCGTACGTGTATGACGACACGCACCGAACGCTCACGACCACAATCGGGAGCCATCCGCCGCGCGTCACCACCTTCGACACGCTGGGCAGACCGGTGTCGGATCAACTGCCCAACGGTTCGGTCCGCACGGCGGTTTGGCGCGAGGTAACCGACGGCGACGAGCAAGACTTGACCGCGCCCGACGCCAACGGCACACAGCTCACGTTCACAGAGCACTTCGACGATCGCGGTCTCGGCACCGGAACGCGCCAAGGGACCGATCAACTCGTGTCGAAGGCCTACGATTCGTATGGTCAGCTCGTCTCAACCGTCGTTGGCCAGCTCATTACGACGAACTTCTCTTATGACGACTACGGTCGGCGGACCAGCTATACGATCGTGGGCGCGCCTGGCCCGAGCCGGGTAGCGCGATTCGCCTACGACGGCGACGACCGCCGCACCGGGATCACAACCACCAACGCGCTGGGCGCTCAAACGACCAACTTCGTCATCGACGGGTTAAATCGAATCATCCAGACCGATGCGCCGCTCGGACGCGTGACCACGCAGAACTTCCTTCCGGGCTCCTCGCGGCTGAGCAAACTTGTCGATCCTGCCGGGACGACCATGTCCTACACCTACGACAACGCGGGACGAGCGGTAAGTCAGATCGTAACGCCCGGTTCAGCGCCCGGGCTCGACCCCCGCACCATCACAAGATCGTTCACCTACTCGGCGTTTGGTCTGAACACCGCTGCGATAACCTCGGTGCCCCCCGATGCGGCCAGCGGGTCGACGGTGACGATGACCTATGACTCGGACGGTCATCAGATCACTGAGAACAGCGGCACGCTCGACCCGCTGGCGATCGCGCGTGTCTACGACGACATGGGCGGCCTGACGTCGACTACACTTACCCCGACTTCAGGCACACCGCTGGTCCTGGCGACGGCGCGCGATCAGCTCGGACGCCTCTCGGGCGTCACCGTCGGCAGCAAGCCCCTTGCTCATCTCACGTACGAAGGTCTGGGCGGCCCGGCGGCAATCGACTATGGCGGACGCGCATCGTCGCCAGGCCAGGGTACCGGCGTCACCGCGCACATCAGCTATGACGCGCGCGGCCGACGAAGCGGCATCAACGTGTCGTACGGAACTTCAGGACCAGACGCCGTGGTCGCGAACTGGAACGACGACGTAGGCCTCGAAGGAATCCCACGCGCTCGCGTGCGCCAGTTCGCGGCGAGCGCTCCGCACACCGACCTCTACGAGATCGACGCGGCCGGTCCCCTATTCGCCGAAGGTGACGACGCCACGCTGCCATCGCCTCTCCCCAATCGCGAGCTCGTGAACGCCGACGTACAGGCCGCGCTCTCCGCAGATGCGGATCGGATGCTCCTCACGCTCGACGGCGAGACCGACTGGATGTCTGTCACCACCGCATCTGGAACCTCGACCAACCAGATCGACGCGACTGACGCCTACACCTCCGTCGGCGGCGTGCCACTGTCGACGAATGCCGCGGGCGAGACGACATCGACGGAACAGGCCAACCTCGTCTTCGATGGCCTCGGCCACCTGGTGTCGGCGACCAGCGGCTCAAACTCGGTCTCGTATTTGTACGATGCTCTTGGGCGGCGCGTCGGCGAGACGGTGAACGCTAATGGACAGTCGCCCACATCGACGTACTTCGTTTGGGACGGCGGCATTCTTCGCGCGACGACTAGCTCCGCCACGGACGCCAGCCAGGCCCGCGTCTACGTCAGCGGGAACGGACCGCAGGATGTTCTGGGTATTCTCGACGGCTTTGGTGCGGGCGCGACGCACTATGTACATCAGGGCGGCGAGCGGTCGGTGTTCGCGCTGAGCGGCGACAATGGACTTGCGGAGGGCTACCTCTACGACGGCTTCGGCACGATGCGCATCTTCGACGGCAGCGGGCAGCCGCGGTCAACGTCGGCGTTGGGCATGCGCGTGCTGTATCAAGGGCAGCTTTACGATCCCGCGCTCTCGATGTACGCGATGGGCGCGCGCGAGTACTCGCCCGCATTGGGCCGATTTCTCTCGCTGGATCCGGCCGGCTTCAATGGCGGCGACAACCTTTATGCGTTCGCGGCGGGCATGCCGCTCACGCGAATCGATCCGACGGGCATGGCCTCTCAAGAGGCCATCGACGATTCCGCCGCCAAGCTGGTCACGGAATCCGTGGTGAATCTGGGTGCTCTATCAATCGACGAGGAGGAGGCCGCGTCAGAGATCACACCCTTGGCGGCACCGCTACCTCAATTGGAAGACATTCCAGAATCTCACCTCCGAGGTCGAGGAGGTCCAGGAGTTCGACGAGGAGCCGACCATCGTGACTGGCACGATGCCGACACCGCTGACGCCCGAGGAGGAAGCAGCGGACACGACGCCCTTCGAGCTCAACTCCCCCGTGGCCGATACACTGGACGAGTCACTCGACGAAGACGCTACGCATGGCGCTAACTCGGGAGACGTCTCGGGGCCAGGGAGACCGGGCGATCCCTCCTTCGGAGCGGAGGGCCCCCAATACAACACCCTGTCGGGTCACGGGGTCTGGGATGTAGCCGCCACCGACGAGGAACCATGGATCATGCCCGAGGGCAAAAGCCTGGTCGGCTGGGGTGGTCCGGGTATCAGAATGTCAAGTGACTTCGGCGTGTTGGTCGAGGGCGGTACTATTCCATATGAGCCAACTTGGAGTGTACAGCCGGGCGAGCCGATTCCGCCGCAGCTCAAGCTCGGGCCGCCGATAAATCCGCCCACGCAACCGGCGTTTCAACTCGGTTCGTCGCCGATTACGAACGTGATCACAGTTCCAACGGTTCAGAGCGCCGGAGACCTCATCGTCAACGGACCCCCGGGCAATTACTACTGGTGCGCATGCATGACGCGCCTCGACGCGACCGGCGTCCTTATTCCCGCATTCGCTGAGGTAGGCTACCCGGGCATCGTACCCCTTCCCCCTCCACCCCCACCCCCCTGAGCGCGAGGGCGGCGAGCCAGGAATATACCTGGTCACGACGTCGGCAACTGTGCTAGCGCGACGCGCTATGTTGGAGTTTCGAGGTATCCGAATCCGCAGCTAGTGGCTGTCAAACGTGGCTGTCAAACCGTGCCGATCGGTCCGGTTACCCATACTAACTCGAAGTAAACCGTTTATTTTCAATTGCCGGGGGCGGGGGTCGAACCCGCACGGAGGTTACCCTCCACCAACGCACTGGATTCCATATTCACTGCGTCCGAAATCCTGTTGCTGAATCAACCGCTTGTAGGAGACTTGGACTCGACTTTGTACGGTTCAGTAAGAGCCCGATAGACCTGCGGCCTTCGCATCTCTTAAAACCGCGCCCCGCACGCTACGTTTGCAAACTGCTCGACGTTGAAGGAAGTTTAGTCAGCATTTGAAATGAAAGTCTCCGATAAATTTCCGCGCTTCGCTGAGCTGCCGGTCAAGGCTGGCGCGCCGAAGGAATCGTCTTGGGGTGTGTTCGGTGACGACGACGAACTGGGATGCCTCAATTTCCTCACCGCCGAAGGAATAGTCGATGCTGCACGCCTGGTGCAGAAAGGCAAAGTCTTCCGGCTCGACACGCGCATCAACTACGCGAAGCCGCCATTGTTCGCGCGCGCGCCCGCCCGGCACACCATCACAAAGTTCGACCAGTTCGGTCTGCTTGGCCACGACGATTCGCTCGACAACTACAACACCCAGGAGGGCAGCCAGTGGGACGGGCTCGCCCACGTCGGCCATATGCGCCATCGCGCCTTCTACAACGACGTCAAGTCCGACGAGGTAAAGGACGGCCCCGACGGCAAGCTCAGCATTCACAAGTGGGCTAATCGCGTGGTGGGTCGCGCAGTCTTGATCGATCTGTGGAAGTACGTGAACGATCAGCGCCGCCCGATCGATCCGCTGTCGCCGGCAAAGTATCCGCTGGTCGATCTGCAGGGAGCGCTGAAAGCGCAAGGCACCGTGCTCAAGCCGGGCTCGATCGTTCTGATCCGTACCGGATGGATGCAGGCCTACGTGAAAGCCAATGCGGCGGAGAAGGCCGCGATGGCGTCGCTCGAAGGGCTGAGGGCCTGCGGGATCGAGAGTTCCAGCGCCCTGATGGAATGGCTCTGGGACAATCGCGTCGCCGCGGTCGGCACCGATTGTCCCGCGGTCGAGCCATGGCCGATAGACTACCAGGACGAAGGCGCCCTGCATTATCGCGCGCTCTCGATGCTTGGGCTGCCGATCGGCGAGCAGTTCGTGCTCGATGCGTTGGCGACGGATTGCGCGGCGGACAATCGATACGAATTTATGCTGACGTCGGCGCCGATGAACCTCGAGGGAGGAATCGCCTCGCCTCCCAACGCTTTAGCGATCAAATGAGCTGCGTCGGACCCGTCCGAACATCGGGAGCTGAGGTGCTTCGATGGTAGGAGCGTTGTCCGACCTGAAGATCGTTGAGCTCGGCGAAATGGTATCGGCGCCGTACTGCACCAAGCTTTTTGCCGACCTCGGCGCCGACGTAGTCAAAATCGAGCCGCCGCGCGTGGGTGATCGCTCGCGAACCCGCGGTCCCTTCCCCAACGACGAAGTAAATCCGGAGAAGAGCGGCCTCTTCCTTTACCTCAATACTAACAAGCGCGGCGTCACCCTGGATGTTGCGAGTCTGCAAGGCTTCGGGATTTTCGAGAAGTTGATTGCGGACGCCGACGTCCTGGTGCACAACCTCGCGCCGCCCGAGATGGATTGCATGGGACTTAACTTCGACCGGCTGCAGCGCATCAACCCCGCGCTCATCATGACCTCAATCGCGCCCTACGGCTTAAGCGGACCGTATCGCAACTACCGCTCCGAAGATCTTACGCTGTGGTGCGCGGGCGGAGTGTGCGTGCTCAACGGCGGCGGCCCCGATCATCGGGAATTGCCGCCGCTCAAGACCTTCGGCCATCAGGCCGGCTACCAGGGCGGTGTGCACGCCGCCACCGCAACTATCGCCGCCGTTCTTGCCCGAGCCGCCGGCGAAGCGGGTCAGCATGTCGAGGTCTCGATACAGGAATCGATCGCGTCGCAACTCGAGATGACCTTCGAGTACTGGCCCTACGCGAAGATGATCGCGAGCCGCCATGGCCAGAAACCGGTGCATCCGGTCGAGATGATGCGATGCAAAGACGGCTACATCTACCTGTGCTGCATCTTCGAACATCACTGGCAGTCCTTGGTCGAAATCATGGGCAATCCGGAGTGGGCGGACGAAGAAATTTTCGCAGACGGCCCGAGGCGCGCGCAGAATTGGGACGCGCTCAAGGTCTTCCTCGAGCCATGGGTCAGCCAGCAGAGCGTGCTCGACCTCTACCGCAAGGCGCAGGAAAGGCGGGTGCCTTTCGCGCCGGTCTCGACGATGGCCGACTTGCTGAACTCGGAGCATCTGCAGGCGCGCGAATTTTTTGTTGAGATCGCCCAGCCGGTCGCGGGCACTCACAAGTATCCCGGCGCGCCTGTCAAGTTTTCGCAAACGCCGTGGAAGATTCGGATCCCCGCGCCGACACTGGGCCAACATAACGCGGAGATTTTCGGCGGATCGCTCGGGATGTCGTCCGCGCGAATCAAAGAGCTGACCCATAAGGGCGTGATCTAGGATGGCGAAACTGCCGCTCGCGGGAATTCGAGTCGCTGACTTCAGTTGGGTCTGGGCCGGCCCCTACTGCACGCTGCAGCTGGCCTATCTCGGCGCGGAAGTGATTCGCCTCGAGAGCAGCACGCGGCCGTGTGTCACCCGGATGCTGCCGCCATGGCCGGACGGTAAGCCCGGCAGCCTGAACAGATCGGGCTATTTCAACCAGTACAACCAGGGCAAGAAGTCGTTGTCGCTCAACTTCAACCATCCCGAGGCAAAGGAAGTCGCTTGGCGATCTGATCAAGTCGTCCGACATCGTCGTCAATAACTTCGCCGCCAGCGTGATGGACAATCTGGGATTCGGCTACGATGCGATCCGCGCCGCCAAGCCGGACATCATCATGATCTCGCTGTTGGGTTACGGCGATACCGGTCCCTATCGCGAGTATCTCGCTCTAGGCCCGACGCAAGTGCCGAACTCCGGGCTCTCGGCGCTGACCGGCTACGAGGGCTGGCCGCCGATGCATGCCGGGTTCAGCTACCCGGACCCCAACGCGGGGATTCATGGCGCGTTCGCGGTGATGGCCGCACTCCACCATCGCGCCAAAACCGGCGAAGGCCAGTTCATCGACATGAGCCAGTGGGAATGCACGATGGATCTGCTGGCCGAGGGCATCCTCGATTACACCATGAATGGGCGCGAGCCCCGGCGGATCGGAAATCGCGATCCGCAAATGTCACCGCACGGCATTTTCAAATGTCTGGACCTGCCCGAGAAAATTGCGAATGTGACGATCGATCGTTGGGTCGCGATCGCTTGCGCCGATGACGACGAGTGGCGCCGGCTCGCGCGCGCGATCGGCCGCCGCGAGCTCGCCGATGACGCGCGCTTTGCGACCTTGGCTTCACGCAAGCGAAATGAAGATGCGCTCGAAGCGATCGTCACCGAATGGACTTCGCAGCACAGCGTGGCCGAAGTCGTCGATACTCTTCAGGCCGCGGGCGTCGCTGCGGGCGCCTGCGCCGACAACAAGTATCTCCACGACGATCCGAATCTCGCCGCGCGCAACTACTGGGTCGAGCTCGAGCATCCGGAAGTAGGCGTGAAGCGACACTGCGGCATTCCATGGCGAATGAGCGCGACGCCTTGCGAAGTAAAAACGGCGGCGCCCCTGCTAGGTCAGCATACCGATGAGATCATGACGGGACTGCTGGGCTACAGCGCGGGCGAGATCGAGGAATTGCGAAAAAAGGGAGCGCTCGACTGACCAGGTTCGGCCGACACTAAAGGAGAGTTAGATGAGCAAAGAACCCTTGGTGCTTTATAACAAGAACGGTCCAGTCGTGACTGTCACCCTGAACCGGCCTGAAAAACTGAACGCGATCACGCACGAGTTCCATCACCAGTTGAATGCCGCGCTCCGCAAGTTCAACGACGATCCGGAGACTTACATCGTAATTCTCAACGCGAATGGGCGTGCCTTCTGCGCCGGCCGCGACATCGCGGCGCAGGCACAGTCGAACAGCCCGGTGACGCACGGCCTCGATCCGGAAACTACTCAATTCGGCGTGATACCGGTCGAGAAGCTGGTCATCACCTCATGCCGCGGCCATGCGATCGGCGTCGGCGGCTACATGGCGATGTACGGCGACGTCCGCGTCGTGAGCGAAACATTCAACTTCGCCCTGATGGAACTACCGACGGCGATGCTGGGGCCATATTGGATAGGTCAGGAGGAAACCTTGCCGAGGGCCGTCGCATTCCGCCTTGCAGTCGGCGACCGCTTCACGACCGACGAGCTCAAGCACTGGGGTCTGGTGACTGAGGTTGTGCCCGATGCGCAATTGGAGTCGGCGACACAGCGCTGGGTCGACTATCTCCTATCGCTGCCGCGTCAGCATCTGCTCGAAACCAAGCGGCTGATGAAGGAAATCGGCTACCAATACTCGCGCGAGACCTACAAGAAGGAAATGGACGTGAGGGCTAACCTCGACTCTCTCAATGACACGCGCGAAGCTGCGCTTGCTTTTGTCGAAAAGCGCAAGCCGAAGTTCACCGGCTCTTGATTTTCGCGTGAAGGATAAGACGATATTTACGCTGCCTCGGTTGGCTACCGATTCGATGAGGTAATAACAACAATGGATCTCCAGTACAGCGCCGAGGACGAAGCTTTCCGGCAGGAGCTCAGAAGTTTTATTGCCGCAAATCTGTCCGAGGTCCGCGGCGGCAGCGGTTCGGTCGACGACAAGCTCGGCGTGTTGCACGAGGGCGAGGGCGATTGGCAACGGCGCTTGAAGTGGCATCGCAAGCTGCATGAAGGCGGATGGGTCGGCTTGAGCTGGCCCAAGGAGTACGGCGGCCGCGACGCCAGCATCACTCAGCAGCTCATCTTCAGCGAGGAGATGGCGCGGGTGAACGCCCCGATGGTGCTGAACGTCCTCGGCATCATGCTGGTCGGGCCGACTTTGATCCGGCTGGGCACCGAGGAGCAGAAGAAGCGCTTCATCCCGAAGATACTCTCCGCCGAAGAAATCTGGTGCCAGGGATATTCGGAACCCAACGCCGGCTCCGACGTGGCTTCGCTGCAGACGCGCGCTATCGAAGACGGCGACGACTTCGTCGTCAACGGACAGAAAATCTGGACTTCCGATGCTCATCACGCGGACTGGTGCATCCTGCTGGTCCGCACCGATCTCGACGCGCCAAAGCACAAGGGAATCAGCTACATCCTCTTAGACATGCATAGTCCCGGAGTGACCGTGCGGCCTCTGGTGCAGATCACCGGCGAAGCCAGCTTCAACGAAGTTTTTTTCGAGGACGTAAGGGTCCCCAAGAAGAACTTGATCGGCGAGAAGAACCAGGGATGGCAGGTCGCGCTCATGACTCTTATGTTCGATCGCGCGGGCGTTGTAGATTTCTTCGACGCGATAGGACTGGTCAGGGAGCTGGTCGAACTCGCGAAGTCCTTGCCTAGCAATGGGCATCGCGCCTGCGACGAACCCGGCGTCCGCCAGAAGCTGGCGGAATTCGCGTGCGAAGCGGCAGCGCTCAAGTATACCGGTTATCGTCAACTGACGCGGCGGCTCAAGGGACTGCCCCCGGGACCCGAGGGCTCGATGCTCAAGCTGGGTAACAGCGATCTCAACCTGCGCCTGAACAAGTTCGCGATGGAGATGCTGGGAGCCTACAGTCAGTTGGAGTTCAAGGCGCCGTATGCGTTCGACAAGGGCATCTGGGCGTACCGGATGATGTCGTCGAGGGCGCTCACGATCGCGGGCGGCACCAACGAAGTCCAGCACAATATCATCGGCGAGCGGGTACTGGGTCTACCCAAGGGCTAGCGGGAGAACAACCTGATCGGGCCTGCTATCTTCTCGTTCTCAGACTGTGAGGGCGGCGAATATCAGATCTTAATGGACCCGAGGTTCGAGAGTTCTCATGCGCGCGCTCTAGTGATGGAGTGGCATAACTCCCGGGAGCGGCCACGCGCGGGCAAGGAAATCATGGAACGACTGGTTGCGCTTGGCTGGCACCTTGAATCGTTAGGCGATGATCTCGCGCAGTGCGACATGGGAACGGTCTGGGCTTACCGCTGACTGTCGGTGGCCGACAGAATCCGCAAGCCCTCTAAACGTTGGCCGGCATGATCCCCTGGTTCGGAGCGTGGTTTAGCGGAAGGAATCCGGACCACCGTTCGCTGGCTGTCTCCACCATGCTTGCGGTCGTCGCGATCGGTATCGGGTTAAGGTTTTGGGACTATTTCGAAAACTACTCGCTCAATCACGACGATATATGCCTGGCCCTGAACCTGATTGGACGGAGCGCCGGCGGCCTCACGCACACGCTCGATTTCGACCAAGCAGCGCCGCTTGGATTTCTGTGGATCGAGCGCGCGATGGTTTGCCTCTTCGGTCCGGGCGAGATGGCACTGCGCCTGCTGCCGTTCGTATTCGGATGCGCATCGGTGATCCTGCTTGCACGGCTTGCGACCACGCTCTTGCCGCCGCTCGAAGCGATCGCCGTAGTTGGGTTCTTCGGTTTTTCCCAGGCGCTGATCGGTTCGGCCATCCAGGTCAAACCCTACTCACTGGACGCTCTCGCCACGATTGTCCTGGTGTCTGTCTTTCTACCGCTCACGCGGAACTCCGCGAGCCGAACGGAGACGATCGCCGCTGCTGCTCCGGGGGCGTTTGCGATGTGGTTCTCGTTTCCGTCGCTGTTTGTGATGGGGGGGATAGGCGCCGCCGCCGCCATTTTTGCGATAGTCGATCGGGAGATCGTGCGGTTCCGCCGCTTGCTTCCGGTCTTTTGCACGTGGGCGGTTTCCGCTTTATGCGCTTACTGGATTTCGGTTCGCGGGGGACTTTTGAACGGCAGCCTCGCGCACCACGATTTCGTCGAGATGTTCCCGCTGCGTACGCCGGCCCTCATCGTTCCATGGATGATCAAAGGCGTCGCCACCCTCGGGTCGATCAGTACTTCGGTTTGGCTCGCCCTACTTGCGGCGGTCGCGTTGCTCTTCGCGGTGGCGCTGATGCTGTGGCGCCGCGACCGGCTCAGCCTGCTGCTAGCCGCACCGATTGCGCTTTGCTTCATCGCATCGGTGGCGCAAAAGTATCCGTGGATTCCCCGCCTGCTCTTTTTTGCGACGCCCCTGACCCTGATGATCACCGCATGCGAGGTCGGATGCTTCATGCGCGAGCGCTCGCCCGCGCTACGAATCCTCGCCGTTTCGATCGCCTGCATCGCACTGGTCTATGCGGGGCTGAGCGCGTTCAAAAATGTAGTCGTTAACAACGGCGGGTTCGATGATCCCAGGGGAGCCGTGGCGGCGATTGCAAAAGCATGGCAACCAGGCGACCGGATTTATGCAAGCGGTCCCGCGATGCCCTGCATTATCTACTACCGTAAGATTTTGCATGCCGAACAACTCGATTTCGTCAGCTCCCGCAATCCGGTTTACGTCCCCGGCCACGCCGAAAGAATCGTCGCGCTGCCTAAGACCGAGGGGCGTTTGTGGTTTTTATATTTCGCGCCAAACGAAAAGGACTTTGACCGGCAAATCCTGGCGAATTTCCATCAGGCCGGCTCGCTGCTCTCTAGTTCGCGCTACAAGAATTTCATCGTTGCTCTGTGGGATCTGACCCCTGAGTCAGAACCAACTCCTTGAACGCAAAGCTTACTGTCGGACCGCAACGACGTATTGCGTGCACGCGAAGGGACGTAGGCGCATCAACGTGTCTGCCACGATCAGCTTGATCCCTCTTTTCCGGCGCGGCTGACTCTTGCCTGGGCCTATGCCCATGAACCTTAATTTCATCGACCTTGAAACGCGCTTCACCAAGCGCCCACACCACCTGTCGCGTGGGTATGGTCAGGAGCGGATGCTGCGCATCCAATTCGACCGGGGGACTAGCGTAATCCTTCAAGCGATGGGCAGAACGGCTCACTCATTGTCGCCCCGCGCAGATCGATTCAACGATCGGCGGACGCTTTGTAGGACCGCCTTCCAACGCCAGTTGTTCGACTCGAGTGCTTGGCGATAGAAGTGGGACGATGAGTATAGAGCCGCTAGTCATCGCATGTGCCGCGGACCGACAGTACGCACTGCCGCTCGCGGTCATGCTGAGCTCAGTGGTCGCCAATCTCGACTCGCAACGCACGCTGAAGGTCTACATTGTCGACAGCGGACTCGATCCAGGGATGCGGTCTCGGATCTCGGCTTCGCTCCCCGAACGAGTTACGCTTCACTGGATAGCTCCCGAGCGGACCGGTTTTGTCGATCTGCCGCTGTGGGGCCGGATGACGATCTCCACTTATGACAAATTGACGATCGGCCGGTGGCTGCCAAAGTCAGAGGGGCGAGCGCTGTGGCTCGACTGCGATTTACTGGCGCTCGCCGATCTAGCGCGCCTTTGGGAAACCGTCCAGGGAACATACGGCGTTCTCGCAACCCAGGACATGTTAGTTCCAACGCTTGGAGCACGCTTCGGCGTTGCCTCCTACCAGGAACTGGGCATCGATGCCGACGCAGAATATTTCAACGCGGGAATCATGCTGATAGACGTAGCCCGCTGGCGAAGCGACGATATCGCGGCACGAGCGCTGACATATCTGAGGCGGTATCGGCGTCGGGTGTATTTCTGGGACCAGGAGGCGCTGAACGCCGCTATGGTAGGTAATTGGACCAAGCTCGACGCGAGGTGGAACTGGAGTCCGAGATTCAACCGGATCGCGTCGAACGACAGTGGTTTTGAGAGCGCGGAGAAGTCACCCTGGATTGTTCACTTCAGCGGCAGCCTGAAACCCTGGCATTTCGAAGGAAAGAGCGCTCCATACAAGCTCTACTACCGATACCTTGATTCCACGGCTTGGGCTGGATGGAGGCCCGCGCGAAACTGGCGAAACATGGCGTTGAGTCATTACGTATCATCCCGATTCCGCGACATACTGTCTCCGCTCGAGAGTTTGGCGATGGCAGTCGACCGCGCGGTTACGCTCCGATTCGTTTCCGCCGACCCAAACGCGATTACCCATCGTGAAGTAGGGACGATCCGCAGATGACGGATGCGACATATCGCGATAAACCGGGCTTGTCGGGCGGACTGACCACCGAGCGCATGAAGCGGAAGCTTCGAGTAGGCGTCATCGGATGCGGCAACATTGCCTATTGGGTACATTTGCCCGCCTTGGCTCGCATGCGTGGCGTGGAACTGGTAGCCGCCGCCGATTCCGATCCTCGAGCCAGAGATAACGCCGCCAGATTGGTGAAGAGGCCCGTCTTCCAGCGCTCCGAAGATCTCTTCGCACGAGACGACATCGATGCGGTCGTCATCTGTGCTCCTACGGGTCTGCATCACGATCTTGCCCTTGCCGCCTGCGCCGCCCGCAAGCATTTCTATCTCGAGAAGCCGCTTGCGACGGACGCGGACTCAGGACGCCGCGTTCTCGAAGCGTCTGCGGGCGCTGGGCTAGTGACGATGATGGGCTTCAATCGGCGACGCCATCCGGCGATCGAGCAGGCGCGAGCGATCCTTGCGGAGGGCCGCCTCGGCAAGGTTCACATGGTGCAAACAGTGCTCTGTGATCCGCCGGCAAGCGGCGGAACGTCCGAATGGAAGAAACACCGAACCAGTGGAGGCGGCGTGCTGCTCGACCTAGCCTCGCACCACCTCGATCTCCTGCGATTTCTTCTCGACGACGAGTTCAGCCAGGTTGAGGCTCGCATTGCATCAGAAGCGACCGAGAGTGACTCGGCCTGGCTCCGAATGACGATGGTTCGAGGCACGGAGGTCCAGAGTTTCTTCTCGTGCCGGTCAGGACTGGCAGATTCAATCCAACTTCTTGGCGAATGTGGAACACTAAGAGTCGATCGATTTCGCTCGGCGGTTGAGCTTCGCATTCCTCGCCGACTGGGCTACGGCTTGAGAAGCAAGCGTTCTTTTCCGCGAGTCGCCAGTTTGGGCTGGCGTCTTAGCAAGTTGAGGCGTCCGTCCTATGATCCGTCGTATCAACGGGCCCTGGATACGTTTGTGGCTCTCACTAACGGACACCGGCGAGATGTCCCGACGCTTGAAGACGGCATGCGCAGCCTGGAGGCTGTGCTCGCGGCAGAGAAATCGGCTCGCTTGGGACGCGCTGTTTTCATGGACGAGTAACCGAGCGAGCGAATGTTTCTGATGTCGTGCTTCTTACGATGTTCCTGGTTTATGCGCTTCGGTTGAAGCAAGAATCGCAAGAGCCGCTGCGATTGCTTCTGCGGCCGATATGTTGACGACGCATGGCGCAGCACCTTCAGGTGAAATCTCAAAAGGGCAACGCCAGCCGCATCCGAAGCACTCCATTGGATGCCAGACGGCCTGCGGCAAGCGCATGCCTTCTCGCGGAGGAGAATCATAGGGCACGCACCAACCAAACGTTCCTCCTCCCAGGATGCAGAGCGTTGGCGCCCCCGACGCGGCGGCGACGTGAAGAGGGCCCGAATCATTTGAAATAACCAGGCTCGCGCCGGCGGCGAATTGGGCAAACTGTTCCAGGGACAGGGATCCGGTGAGATCTGAAAGTGGGGCGTCGGCGAGCCTGCAAATCCCAATCGCGAGCTGCTTTTCAGCGATCGAACCGCATATCGTGCCGCGCATTCCGGTGGCGGCAAAAATGCCCTCAGCGAGTGCCGCAAACCGCCCGGAGGGCCAGCGCTTTAGTGGGTCGGTCCCGCCTGGACATAGCACATAATACGGCGGCGAGCCGGCCATCGCGCCAACCTTCCCGTCGAGGTTCAGTTTCGGTGCGCGCGGTGCGAAACCATTGTGGCCAAGCGCATGCAGGAACTCGGAATTAAGCCGAAGTATACCCCGGTTCTCCGTGGGCATCGACAATAGACGACTGTATTTGCGGGCACGCCAAACTCTCATTAGACGCTCGCCTGGCGAATGAGAGTCGGACCGTAGTGACCACCCCACCCTTTCGGGGGCCCCTAACGCGCCCATGATGCTATCCGCGACGTAATAGTCCTGCCAAGCCGCTGGATTCAGGGCAACTGAAAATCCTTCGCCTGCGATTCTCCGAAGCATTTGCCAACGATACAGAGGACTTTTGGAAAAACGCGCTCGATCCAGCTCCAAGACGCAATCGAAATACGGTTGCGAGCGCACCAGCGACGCACTGGCAATATCGGCCAGCAAAACGATTCGGTGTGCAGGCGCCGGATACAGTTCACGGAGGCCACGCGCAGCATCGAGCCAAAGGATCATGTCGCCAATTCGGCAGGGATGAACAACGAGTATCGCGCCCGATTTATTTGAGACCTTATGACGAGAAACCGGCCGGTTGACCGGCTGCAAAATGAGCCACCGGAGGAAACTTAGATACCGCCGTACTGACAGGAGGGCCCGAGAGACGACAGCGGGCCCAACGGCCGGGCGCGGGCGATCGGCTGGTGGGGCGTTGCGTCTACTACTCGCGTCAAAAAAATCAATCTGGCTGCCGCAATGCTCGCAGAACCGTGACGGCGAACGATTGTCAGAATGGGACGATGGGCAGTTCATACGAGACCGCGCTCCCGCCACCAAAACTAGCGCCCGAGCGTAGCCTAAACATACCTGCCATCAACCACTCGCGATGGTCTTCCTGGTGCTCGCGTCAATGTCGACGCGGCGTGATGTTGAACGCCTGCGCGATGGCTTCGATGTTCCAATGAGGATACCGTGCGGGGTCATGTCGCGAGATGCCACTTTGCAGTTGGTCACCTCGAACCGGTGGGTGCTGGCGATCCTTGCTCTTCAGGCCTTTACTCTGTCGATTAACGGGGTTGCGGCACCCTGGATTATGCAGAGCTTCCATCTGGACCAATCGAGCCTCGCTCGACTGTTTGCCTGGATCTCAGTGTCTTCGATCGGAGCGCTGATCTTAACTCGCCTGTTCGATGTGATCGGACGCATCCGGTTGCTGAGATGGTGCGTGTTCGCGAGTTCGTTCGGCTCTATCGGCGCGGCGCTCTCGAGCAGTCTGAAGGCGTTCACACTTTGCGAGATCTTGCTCGATGCGACAGCCTCCGCCGCCATTGCCGCCGCGATCGTGGTAGTGGCCGAGAAGTTGCCAGTCGCTGAACGCGCGACGGGCCAGAGCCTGGTCGGTATCGCGGTGCGAGTGGGAAGCGGGTTCAGCATCGCACTGATGCCGCTGCTGGCATACGCCGGCTACTCATGGCGATGGCTCCTGGTGCTTGCCGCGTTGCCGAGCCTCGGACTCTACCTAATCGAGGGCACGCGCGATGAAATCACTGAGTTGCAGCCTGCGGTCGCGAACCGCAATCGGGCCGACAATGCGCTGTCCGATTTGTTGAGGCCCCGTTACCGCCGGCGTGCGATCACCTTGGTCGTCTCCGCGTTGTTGAGCGGTATCGCCATTACTTCCGGCAAGACCTGGATCTATTTCCATACCGTCTCGGTAGTAGGTAGCCCGCCAGCGGCGGCGAGCCTGATGTTGCTGATTGCCGGCGGCTTGGCGCTGACGGGATACCCGCTCGGAGCCGCATCGTGCGAGCGGTTCGGTCGCGTTCCAACGGTTTCGGGCTTCGCGCTAGCGTTGGCGATCGGGTCCATCTGGTCATTTTGGGGTCCGCCTTCCACCTTTCGCCATCCGCTTCTGTGGCTCGGCGCAGGATTTAGCTGCTTCGGCCTGGCCACCAATGCAACCAGCGTAGGCGCGAATTCTTCGGCAACGGAGCTGGTTCCGGGCGGCCTACGGACAACGATGATCGGTTGCCGCGCGTTCGCCGGCGCGATTGGTGAGGTAATGGGCCAAGGAATCGTTGCGGCGTTGGCACCGCGGCTGGGCGGTATCTCGAACGTGGTTGGTTATCTGGGTCTATTTGCGATCGGAGTATCGCTGCTCTTCGGTTTTCTTATCGAAGAATCGCGGGGAATGGCGCTCGAGGAAATCGCCGCTGACTAGGCAGGAAGTTGCCCGCTGAAGACGCGTCGCAGCGCATGGCGGGGTTTACAGGGCTCAGAAGGAGTCCGATGGCTTCAAGGATTGTAGTTTTACCGACATCGCCGCCACCGAGAATACATTCATCCCTTTCGCCGGGGACCACGAAAGCTCATCGATGCCGCGGAAGCGCTCGATCGTGAGATGATAGATGATAGGTGCGCTCATTTGACCCTCAGCGCGAAACGGGCGGATTTGAGAATGCGTCGATACTCATTTCCAAGTCTGACCGCCATATAAACGCAGTCATTTCCCGTGGCTGTCAAATGTGGCTGTCAGATGCCCTGCAGCGATGATCGATCGCGGAAAACTCTTTGATTTTGGTGGTGATCCCAGCGGGAGTCGAACCCGCGTTCCCGACGTGAGAGGCCGGTGTCCTAACCACTAGACGATGGGACCATCGTCGCGCGCGTTTCATCGGCGGCGCGCATCCGAGTCACATTGGCTGAGGAGGTAGGACTCGAACCTACAATCGCCTGATCCAGAGTCAGGTGCCTTACCAATTTGGCCACTCCTCAGCGCAGCCCTGAAATATAACCAACGCCCGTCGCGCGCGCCACCGCACGCAGCCGTTGTTATCTGATCGAGGTGTGGCGCAACGTCTCGGCGTGACGGTTGACGAGCGCGTCGCATCGCGAGAGCAGCGCGGGGTTCGCCGAGTGGCGCTCGATCATATAGCTCAACTCGCCGAGGTCGTGGACCAGCAGCCGCAGGCATCGCTCGTACTCGTCGGGCGCCTGCAACGCCTTCAGCAGATCGGATACGAGATCTTCGAGTTCGGTTTCCTCGACTTCGAGTGCGATCTCGAGCGCGCGATCGAGCTTGATTCCGGGCGTCGCGTCGGCTTGCGACTTTTCGAGCAGCGCCCGCAGCCGCACGATCGTCGCGTCTTCGAGCGAGATTGGACTTGGCTTGTCGAGCATCGCTTCCTGGTCGAGCACCGTAGTCACGAGGTCGAGTGCGCCGACGTGGCGAGCCTCGTCACGCGCCATCCCGAACCAGAAATCCTGGAGAGCCGGTTCGCCGGCAAAGATCTTCGCGAAGCGCGCGTAGAGCGCCATGCTTTGTTTTTCCAATGCGATGGTCGCATCGAGGACTTCGCGGGTCGTGGGCATCGTGGGAGCGATGATAGCTGCTGACTTCGCGCGCGGTAAAGCACTCACTGTGTTTCAGGATGACAACGGAGCTGGTTCCGACTTCAGCAACTTCAGCAGGCGCTTCATTGCGATTCGCGATTCGATTGCGAAGGGGACGGTCGCGACCAGGTAGATGAAGAGCGTCATCGCGATTACCACCATTCGTACGCCGAAGGGTCCGGCCACTACGGAATCGACGCTCACGGAACTCCATGCCAGGAAGATGACTATGCCGATCCAGATCGGCACGACCAGCCAGACCAGCCGCATGTTTACGGTCACGAGGGTTCCCACGGCGTCGCGGCGGAAGCTTCCTTCGATAATCGGCAGGAACGAATTCTGGTAACCGGCGACGCGGTGGAATTTGAAGCGGTTGCCCGCCACTTTGCCCTCGAAATATCCGCGCTTGCTGGAAGTCGGCCATCCCCACTTGCGCGGCGGCTCGACGTTCTCCTGAAGAATACGCGTGGCATGGGCAGGACTCATCGGCGTCGTGAATTCGTACTTGCGAAATGGCAGCCGAAGACAATCGCGCAGCCGAGTTCGTTCGAAATCAGTCCCGGCGATCGGTTCGGCTTCAAACATTGCGCGAGTTGAGACGCTATGGCGTGTCGCTGGAGCGCAGAAGGTCCAACAAACGTTTCATCGCGATTCGCACCCGCACCTCAATCGCGAAACAGATGCTCGCCAGGAAATACATGAAGAGCGCCATCCCGAATAGTCCGACGTTCCCGTGCATGGCACCCAAGGATGTGAACGCGATGAAACAGAAGCAGAAGATCATTACCGGCCACGCCATCCTCATGTTCAAAGTCACAACGGCGCCTCGATCTTTTGACCTGAAGGTCCCTTCGATGATCGGCAGGAATGAGTCTCGGCCACTGATGATTCTTTTTATTTTGAATTGATCGTCTTCAACCCTGCCCTCAAAATATCGGCGGTCGCTGGGAATTCGCCATCTAAAGGCCTTTCTTGGTTCAACGATCTCTTGAAGAACTTCAGCCGCATGCGCAGTGCTCATCGGCGTTGAGAATTGGTACTTTCGAAACGGCGGGCGAAGAAATTCGATCAGCACATTTGGTTCGAAATCAGTCCTGAACTCCCAAGTGCTGCACCCCGTCAAACAGCAGAGCGCGAGAGACAGAATGAGGATTCGCATTTCCGCCACAGGTTGACAGAAGTATAACTGCCGGACAACAACGCGTAACTGAAGCGGCGCGCTAAAGCACGGAGGCCCGATCGCGCTTTCGCGATCGGGCCTTCGGAACCTAACCCCTAACCCCTTCCCGCTGCACGGGAAGGGGAACCGGAATCAACCCCCTGCTATTTCGCGAGCTCGGTGGCGCGCGTCTCGCGGATGACGGTGACCCGAATCTGGCCCGGGTACGTCATATCCGTTTCGATTTTGCGCGCGACGTCGCGCGCCAGCATCGACGTGTCCTCGTCCGAGACCTGGCTCGGCTCGACGATCACGCGCATCTCGCGTCCCGCCTGCACCGCGAAGCATTTCTCGACGCCCTTGAACGACTTCGCGATGGTCTCGAGATCCTCGAGCCGTTTGACGTAGCTCTCGAGCACTTCGCGCCGCGCTCCGGGACGCGCGCCCGAGAGCGCATCGGCCGCGTCGACCAGCGGCGCGAGAATCGTCTCGGCTTTGACTTCCTCATGGTGCGCCGCGATCGCGTTCACTATCTTCGCCGATTCGCCGTATTTGCGCGCGATCTCGCCGCCAATCAGCGCATGCGATCCTTCGACCTCATGCGTCAGCGCCTTGCCGATATCATGCAGCAGCGCGGCGCGACGGGCCTGCTTTTCGTTAAGCCCGAGCTCGGCCGCCATCGCACCGCAGATGAACGCGGCTTCGATCGAATGCATCAGCACGTTCTGCGCGTAGCTGTAGCGATACTTGAGCATCCCGAGCAGCTTGACCAGCTCAGGATGGATTCCGTGCACGCCGACCTCGATGATCGCGCGCTGACCGGCCTCACGAATCGATTCCTCGACTTGCTGCTCGGCCTTGCGCACGACTTCCTCGATACGGCCCGGATGAATGCGCCCGTCCGAGATGAGCTGCATCAGCGCGACGCGCGCAATTTCGCGGCGAATCGGGTTGTGGCACGAAATCACGACCGCCTCCGGGGTATCGTCGATAATGATATCGACGCCGGTGGCTGCCTCGATCGCGCGGATGTTGCGGCCTTCGCGGCCGATGATACGGCCCTTCATCTCGTCGTTGGGCAGCGCGATCACCGAGACCGTCCGCTCGGCAACGAACTCACCCGCCAGCCGCTCGATCGCGATCGCAACGACGCGCTTGGCGCGGCGGTCAGCCTCTTCGCGCGCCTCTTCCTCGACGATTCGAATGTGCTTGGCGGCGTCGGTGCGCGCCGATCCGATCATCTCGTCCATCAGCGAGCGCTTGGCTTCCTCGCGGGTCAGCCCGGCGACGGCTTCGAGCTTGGTGCGAGCCTCGTCGATGTGGGCCTGCAGTACATCTTCCTTGTCGGTGAGACTTTTCTCGCGCGCGCGCAGACTTTGATCGCGCCGATTCAGATCGGCTTCGCGCCGCTCGAATGCTTCCTGGCGCTTTTCGAAAGTCTCCTCGCGTGCTTCGAGTTTCTGCTCGATCGCGGCAATCTCGCGCCTGCGATCGCGCATCTCGCGTTCGGCGTCGGCCTTGGCGCCGACCACCATGTCCTTTGCCTTAAGTTCAGCCTCCTTTACTACTAGCTGGCTCTTGGTTTGAGCCTCCTTGGTTATTGTTTCGGCCTGAGCGCGCGCGGCCTCCAGGTTAACGGCGTCGTTACGCTGTTTCGTTATTCCCCAAATGAAAAAGACCGCGCCACCAACTATGAATCCCAGGATTGCCATGATTAGAGCCACCCGGGTTTACCTCCTTCGTCCGCATTCGGCGTGCTGGCAGTGGCGCTTCGCAGGCACGATGAATCGCGGACTCGGTCACAATGAAGTTAAGCCGCCGGTCGGTACCCGTCTCGGGGATTCGATCGAGCAGCTGGAATGAATAGGCGAGCCCCACAGTGATCGCTTCGCCGCCGAGTTGGCCGATGAAACGATCATAATGACCCCCGCCACGGCCCAGCCGCTGTCCTTCGAGTCCGAAGGCAACGCCGGGAACACACACAAGAACTTTCGCGAAACTTTTGCGATCAAGAACGTCCGCCGACGCGGGCGGCTCGAGGATTCCATACGCACCGCGGACAAGCTCGGCGCGATCGCGAACGCGTCGTGCGACTATCGTGTCGTTCGCAATATCAACCCGCGGATAGAAGACGACGTGTCCCGACGCGAGCGCGTCGGACAAAATGCGGTCAGTTGAAACCTCGTTACCGGTTGCGGCGTATAGAACAATTGCGGACGCGTCGCGATACGACTCGCTCGCGAGCACGCGACGCTCGACGATTTCCGACATCGCCGCCGCACGCTCGGCGGGCAGCGCGGCGCGGCATGCGATCATGATCGCGCGAAGACTTTTCTTTTCGTCCGCCACAGTCGTTGCCATGGCGGGAGCGGGTTTAACTGCCGATTGCGCCGTTTCGTTTTTCGTTCCCGTCACGCGCGCGTGTCGTTGTCATTCTCGAACCGGCTGACAGCCGGCCTGTATCCGCGAAACGTTGCGTCGCGAAAGCCTTGGATGCGGTCGAAAAATATCGCACGGGCCTCATTCCTGTAAGCACCGCGTTTAGGCTGCTCTCGAGATCCACAATTCCAAATCCCGCCCCCGTCAGAAATCGTTCACCTCTCGGATGCCGCGCGCTGTGACGACGATTGGAGCTCATCATGATTCGCCGTCGATAGCCGCGGACAGCCGTTTATTCATCGCCGCGATCCGATCCACCAGCTCCTGATGCTCCCGGCGCAGGTGTTCGAGCTCCTCGGCGAAGTTTAACGCAGCCAGGATTGCCAGGTTCACGGAATTGATCGTCTGGCTCCCGGCGCGGATATCCTTAATCTTCCCGTCCACCGTCTCAGCCAGGGATTTGACCCAGTCGTCGCCCGCCTCGCTGGCGACGGTAAGGCTTTGTCCCATGATCTGGACGTTGACGCCCTTCATGCTCTATCCAAGATCGATCCCGTCGAAGCGGGTCAGGATTTTTTCGATCCGCGTGCGCACATCGTTGCGCTCATTTTCATGCTGCTGGCGCTCGGCGGTCAGCTGCTTAACCATGCCGGACGCGTCGGCGTAGCGCTTTTCCATTTCCGCAAGTTTCTGCGCGAGTTGTTCGTTTTCCTTGCGCAACTGGTGGATACGCGCAACGGAAGCTTGGATTCGTTCGTCTAGTTGTTTTAAGACATCTATGGCCATGAGAGAAAATCTTCTACCTTTAGTTTAAATTTCGATAAACTACGCTGTCAAGCTGCATAAGAACCGCTGGAACTCTGCTCCCCTGCCTCGTCAGTTGCAAACAACGCGTCGACAAACTCGCGCGCGTCGAACTCGCGCAGGTCCTCGAGCGCCTCGCCCAGTCCCACAAACCGCACCGGAATTTTGAGCCGATCCGCCACCGCAACCACCACCCCGCCCTTGGCCGTGCTGTCGAGCTTGGCCAGCACCACTCCAGTCAGCGGCACCGCGTCGCGAAAAACCGCGGCCTGGCTGAGCGCATTCTGACCGGTGTTGGCGTCGAGCACCAGCCACGTCTCATGCGGCGCGCCGGGCAACTCGCGCGCGACTACTCGCGCAATTTTCTTGAGCTCCTCCATCAGATTAACTTTGGTCTGAAGGCGCCCTGCCGTATCGATCAGAACGGTGCTCGACTTGCGCGCGACCGCAGCTTTGACGGCGTCGAAGGCGACCGCCGCAGGATCGGAGCCTTGCGATTGCTTGATGATGTCGGCGCCGGCTCGATCGCACCAAACTTCGAGCTGCTCGATCGCCGCCGCACGAAACGTATCCGCCGCTGCGACGATCACGCTGCCGCGCTCGCGCTTGAGCCGCGCCGCGAGCTTCGCGACCGTGGTGGTTTTGCCGACACCGTTGACGCCGACCAGCATGATTACCAGCGGCGCGTCGCCGGAGTCGGCGGGCGCGCGATCGGCGGACATCATAATCGTGGCGATCTCGGCCTTGAGTGCGTCGCGAATCGCGTCGGGGCGATTGTCGTTGCCCAGCTTCGCACGCACCGCGGCGGAAATCTTCATGCTCGCCTCGACGCCAACGTCGGCGGCGATAAGAGCTTCCTCGAGGCCTTCATATATGTCGTCGATCTTCGCGCTGCCAGTCAGCGCCGCCCGGATGCGCGCGAGAAAGTTTTCGCGCGTCTTGCGGAGTCCAAGCCCGATTCGGACCGGCTCGCGAACAGCCGGCGGCGGCGCGACATAAGGTTCCGGCTCGGGTTCAGGAATCGCAACGGGCTCGATGATCTCCGATGTCGGCTCCGGCGCAAGCTCAGGCGGCGGCAGCGGCTCGACTTGCGGCGCGGCCTCGATCTCCAGATGCGTCGGACGTGATGGCAGCGCCTTCCGCAGACTCCACTGGATCAGGACTCCGATGGAAATAAGCCCCGCACCACCGCCGGCGGCAATAATCAGAATGAAAGCGATAACGAAAGGGCTCACTGGGAAAATAAATCCTGAAGAAACTTCGATGGAAAGAATAACAGTAGCGGTGTTGTTCGGAAACCAGCAACCGCCGCCCGTGTCATCCTGAGCGCAGCGAAGGATCTCGCGCGCAGCGCGTCAGGTGCGCTCAGACGCCGGTCGCAAGAACGCCCGTCGAGATTCTTCGCTACAGCAGCTTTCGCTCAGAATGACACAAGGAAGAAGTGACGACAAGGAAAAAGAACCTTGGAGCAAAAGGGCGTCCTCGCCATTTTGCGATTTCTTCTCACTGGGTGCAGGGGTCACCCCTGCCGCGGAAGCGTGAAACCCGCGAAGGGTTTCACATTCGATTACGTTCCTCGCTATAACGAACGAAGGGAGAATTATGAAATGGCCAAGCTCAAGGGCAAGGTGGCGATTGTAACCGGCGCGAGTCGTGGGATTGGCAAAGCGATCGCGGATTTGTTCGCGAAGGAAGGCGCGAAGGTCGTGTGCTCGGCGCGGACGCTCAAAGAGGGCGAGCATCCGCTGGAAGGATCGCTCGAAACCACCGTCGCCGGAATCAAGAAAGCCGGCGGCGAGGCCGAGGCTGTCACCTGCGACGTCTCGTCGGAAGCGGAATGCGAGAAACTCGTCGAGGAAACGCACAAGCCTCTACGGACCGGTTGACGTGCTGGTGAACAACGCGGCGCTGACCTACTTCATCCCGGTCAAGGATTTCCCGCCGAAGCGATGGATGCGATCGTTCGCAGTAAACTTGCACGGGCCGTTCATGCTGAGTCATCTCGTGCTTCAGGACATGGTCCCGCGCAAGTCTGGATCGATCGTCAACATCTCGTCGGGCGCGGCGATCGGACCCGGCCGCGGACCGTACAAGACCGCGACGGTGTTTCGCGGCGGCGTATGCTACGGCGCGGAGAAGGCGGCGCTCGAGCGCTTCACGCAGGGACTCGCGGAGGAAGTTTACGACGACAACATCTCAGTCACGTGCGTATCGCCGTCGCAAGTCGTCGCGACTCCGGGCACGGTGCATCACCACCTGGTTACGGGGCCGGACGATCCCACTGGCGAGCCGGTCGAATGGATGGCGCAATCGGCGCTGATCCTCGCGACCGAACCGCTCGACAAGGTGACGGGACTGGTGACATACAGTCAGCCGCTGCTCAAGCAGTTCGGCGTGATCGAAAAAGGCGTCGGCATCGGATTCGATCGCAAAGGCAGCGGCTACAGTTTGATTTAGCGCGCGCGACCTTCAGTGAAAAGAAAAACGGCGCGACGATCAGTGATCGTCACGCCGTTTTCATTTCCGTTTTTCTACGCGGCTTGCGGGATTCGGAGCGAGATGATTCGCGAGACCCCGGGGCGGTCCATTGTCACGCCGTGAATCTGGTCGGCGCGCTGCATCGTGCGCTGGTTGTGCGTGATCACGATAAACTGGGAGCGGAGCTTCAGCTCGGCCATCAGGGTCGTGAAGGCGGCGAGGCTGAACTCGTCGAGCGGGGCGTCAACTTCGTCCATCACGCAGAACGGGCTGGGGTTGAGCAGGAACAGCGAGAAGATCAGCGCCATCGCGGACAGCGCTTTCTCGCCGCCTGACAGCAGACCGATCTCTTTGACTTTCTTGCCGGGCGGCTGCACCAGGACGTTGACGCCCGCTTCGAGCACGTCGCCGGCGTCGGTCAACTCGAGCCGGCCTTTGCCGCCGCGCAGCAGCTTGGGGAACAGCTCGGCAAAATTTTTCGCCGCGCCTTCGAAAGTCTCGGCGAAGCGTTTGCGGGCCTCGCGATTCAGATGCGTGATGGTTTTGGTCAGGTCGTCGAGCGCGCTTTGCAAGTCGGCGCGTTCGGTGCCGAGGACGCCGGCGCGTTCCTCGAGTTCCTTGACTTCGCTGTCGGCGGCGAGATTCACCTCGCCGATTCGTTCCATCTTGGCGCGCAGCTCGATGATTCGCGAATCGTCCTCGGCGGCGATTCTGCCGTCGAGTGCTGGAATTATCTCGGCCGCGATCGTGTCGAACTCGGCGCCGAACTTTTCGATGAAGGCGCGGGCCAATTCTTCGCTGAGCGCGCGGGCGCGTTCGCGCTTGAGCGCGCATTCGTTCGCGTCGGCTTCCAGAGCCGTCAGCGACTCCTGAGCGCGCTTGAAATCCGCGCGGCGCGCTTCCAATTCGTGCTCGGACGCGTCGCATTGCGCACGAAGGCGAGAGAGTTCGGCTTGCAGTTCGGTTTCGCGGGCGTATGCGGCGGCATCTTGAGTGGTGAGAGTTTCGAGTTCGCGCTCGAAATCTGCGCGCTCGATGTGCGAGCGTTCCAGAGTTGCCTGATGCTCATCGATTTGCGCTTCGAACGAGTCGGCTTCGCGCTGGGCATGCGCTAGTTCGCTTTCCAGTGCGCCGAGATGAGACTTGCGCGCTTCGACTTTGGAGGCGACTTCGAGCATCACGGCGCCGATTTCCTCGGCTGCGGTGCGGAACGTCGCGATCTCGGTGGACATCACGCTCAGCCGCGCGCGCGCTTCCTGTTCGATCTTTGCCAGCTCTTCGAGGCGTGCGTTCGAAGTGATCACCAGCTCTGCCAGCTCATTCAATCGGCGGCGCGAATTGCCGCCGTGGGCTTCCGCGAGTGCGACCGACTGCTCGGCGCGAGCGAGACTGCTGCGGCGTTCGTTGGCGATGCGTTCTGCTTCGCGCGCCTTGCTGCGGCCCTGCTCAAGCTCGGCGTCGGCGCGCTCGCGCTCGGCGCGAACTGACGCGAATTGGCCGACGCGGGTGCGATGTTCTTCTTCGGCGCGCGCGAGTTCGCGCGTCTCTGCTTCGATCGCGGCGAGATCGACGGCGGCGTGACTGTCTTCGGTGCTGCCGCCGCTGATCATTCGACCCGGCATCACGAGGTCGCCGTCGCGGGTTACGAAGACCGTTCCGTGGCCGTTGAGATTCGACGCGGCGAGCGCGGAGTGCAGGTCGTCGGCCAGCATCACATGACCGAGCATCGCTTCGGCGACCGGCGAGAAGCGCGATTCGATTTCGAGCATCTCGACCAGACGGCCCGCGATTCCGGGCGCATCGATCGCCGGATGCGACTGCGATTGCGGCGTCGGGTTCCTGCACGAAGTCCATCCGGCCGGCGCGATTTTCTTTGAGGATTTCGATCGCTCGGAGCGCGAACTGCGGCGACTCGACGATGACGGCGTCCATCTGCGGGCCCAGCACGGCTTTGAGAGCCGGCTCCAGCGCGAGCGGCGCGCGGACGACCTGCTTGAGGATCGAAGGATCGGTGGCGGGACGATCGCCGTTGAGCGATTCGAGTATCGTGCGGAGTCTGCAGATCGACGCCGCTCGACGAATGATTCGGTTGAAGCTCGCCGCGCGCGCTTAGCACGCCGCGCAGTGAATTGACGCGCGCGGTCAGATGGTCGAGCGCGGTGCGCGCTTCGATCTCGCGCTCGGCAGCTTGGCGGCGCGCACCTTCGAGGTCGGTCGCCAGCGCGCGCGATGCTTCGAGGTCGGCTTCCGCTGCGCGCATCAGTTCGCGCGCAGTTTCGAGCTCTGCGGCGAGCGCCGGCCCTTCGAGCGTGGTCGCTTCGAGACGTTTTTCAAGATCGGCGCGCTCGCCGGCGAGATCGCCGAGCCGGCCGCGAATCACAGCGGCTTCGCGGACGACGTCGGACAAGTCGTCCTTGCATTCTTCGCCCCGTCGCTCCGCATTCTTGAGTACGATGTTGGCAGCGTCGTGCTTGAGCGAGATCTCTTTGAGTGCCGCGTCCGCATCGCCGCCCCCGGCTGCGATTTCGCGCGCGAGGGTCGCGCCTGCTTCGGCGCGATTGGCGCGCGCGAGCGTGGCCTTGGATTCCAGGTCGACAAGCCGCGCGCGCAGATCGATTTCGAGCTGCGCGGTGGCATCGAGGCGTCGTTGCAGGAACGCGCGCGTGCGCGCGCGTTCATTCGCCCCGGTATGTAGATTTTCGAGCTCGCGCTGGGCGCCGCCCAGCTCGGACCGCGCCGACTGCGCGGCTGACGCCGCAGTGTCGACCTGCTCGCGAATCGCGGCAGCTCCGGCGCGCGCGCCGTCGAGCGCACTTTTCAATTCCGCATCGCGACCGGTCTGCATCGCGAGCTCTTCGCGCTGATCTATCAGACGCCGCGACGCCGCGTAACGTTCCAGCTCGCCGAGTTCCGCCTTGACGACTTTGTAGGTCTCAGCCTTTTTCGCTTGCCGTCGCGCGAAGCTCAGTTGACGCTCGATTTCGCTGAGCACGTCGTCAACTCGCGCGAGATTTTCCTTGACGCGTTCGAGCTTGCGCTCGCTCATCTCGCGCCGGCCCTTGAAGAGCGACAGGCCCGCAGCTTCCTCGACCAGCGTGCGCAGCTCGTGCGGCTTGGCCTGGATAATTTCTTCGATACGGCCCTGCTCGACCAGCGAATAGCCGCGGCTGTGAATCTGCGCGGCCATGAAAAATTCGGTGATGTCTTTCAGCCGGCACGGAATCTTGTTGAGCAGGTATTCCGACTCGCCCGATCGATATGCGCGACGCGTCACTGCGACTTCGCTGAGTGCGGAGTATGGCTCTGGAAGCTGGCTGCCGTCCTCGGCCTCGAGCACCAGCGACACTTCAGCCATCCCAGCCGCGGGATTCGACTCGTTGCCGGCGTAGATAAGATCCTCGACGCTCTTGCCGCGCAGACGAGTCGGCGCCTGCTCGCCGAGCACCCATCGAATCGCGTCAACGACGTTCGACTTGCCGCATCCGTTGGGACCAACCACCGCGGTCATCCCGGGCGCGAAACTAATCGTCGTCGAATCGAGAAAGATCTTGAAGCCTAGTAATTCAAGGCTCTTAAGACGCATGCTCCCTCCGCCACGACCACATCCACCACTGCACCCGAAGTTTATCCTAAAGCCCCCTCGGAGGGTCAAGAGGATACGCAACATATTGTGGGTCGTGGGACGGCTATCTACAGCGGGTGGTGGGATTGGGGAAGGGTAGATCACTTTATTGAATGTGAAACCCTCCGCGGGTTTCAACGCTTCCGCGGCAGGGGTGACCCTGCACCCAGTGAGAATCGCAAAATGGCGAGGCCGCCCTTTTGCTGTGAGGTTTTTTTTAGGGGAAGGCGGCGGGAAGTTTACCTCGCCCGTTACTTTATGGGAGAGGCGGCAGGCGTAGCCGCCGGTAGGTGAGGATTCTGCGATCACATCACAAAAGCTGGCCAGCTCACTTTTTTGTGTCATTCTAGAGCGAAGCGAAGAATCCCGGATCCGGCCATGAACGAAGAATTTCAACAGGCTCTCAGAGCCGCAGATCTGGAGGCGATCCGGAGAGTTCCCAAGGCTGATCTGCACAATCACGGATGGGCCGGCGCTGATCCTGCTTCGGTTGGCGTGATCCTGGGTCGGCGGATTGATCCAGTAGCTCACAAGCTGGCCTCGATGGCCGAGATGCACACTTGGGCCGGCGAAAATTTCGGGAAAGTCGATCCCATGCTCAGACCTGAGTTGTTCGAGGCTGCGTTTGTTCGCGCGGCTCGAGATGGGCTCGTGCGTTTCGAAATCGGCGACGACGTATGGGCGAGTACACTCGATGGATCCGCGGAAAATATGACCCACATCCTTAAGCGGGCCCATCAGCGCGGCGCGCCTGGCGTCGAATGGATTCCCCAACTCGGAATGTCGCGTCATTGCCAAATCGAGGATATTCGCCGGTGGATGGAGCCGTTTCTCGAGCTTCGATTCTACCGGACGGTGGACCTTTCCGGTGACGAGAGTGCGCAGCCGATCGAGAACTTCAAGCCGATCTATCGTCTCGCGAAGGCAAATGGGCTCCGGCTCAAGGCCCACGTCGGCGAATGGGGTGACGCCGATTCGGTTCGACGAGCGGTGGAGGAGCTCGAGCTCGATGAGGTGCAGCACGGAATCGCGGCAGCAGAGTCGCCATCCGTGATGCGATTTCTCGCCGACAATCGCATCCGGCTCAACATCTGTCCGACTTCCAACGTGATGCTGGGTCGGTTCGAGACGCTTGCCTCACATCCTATCCGAAAGCTGTTTGACGCGGGAGTGCGAGTGACGGTTAACACCGATGACATGGCGATGTTCGGTCAGAGCGTTTCGGACGAGTTCCTGAATTTGTACAAAGCCGGGTGCCTGAATGAGAAGGAGCTTGATCAGATTCGAGAAAACGGGCTTTCGGATTAATTGCGGTTCTTTGATGCTGGCTGATAGACTCAATTTATGACCGAACTTCTTGCAAAAGTATTCAAGAAGGTTTCCGAAGAACTGCCGGAATACGAGCAGGATGCCTTCGCGCAGTGGCTCCTGAAGCTGATCGAAGATGACGAGCATCAGTGGGACTCTCAGTTTGCGCGGTCAGCGGACAAGCTCGAGAAGCTCGCTGATAAGGCACTGCGAGAGTACGCGGATGGGCGGACGGAAGTGCTCGATCTTGCCAAGCTCTCCAAGCTGTAGAGTCTGACCTCTCGAACCACAGGCGATTTCTGGACCTGCTATCGGGGTCTTCCGAGGACTATCCAGCGACTCGCCAACAACACGTACATTCAGTTCCTGAAAGATCCGTTTCATCACAGCCTGCATTTCAAGCCGGTTCATCAGCGACGACCAATCTGGTCGGTGCGAATTGGGCTCTACTATCGAGCGGTCGGGATTAGGCCGAAAGATAATGAAATTGTGTGGTTCTGGATAGGTTCGCACGCGGAGTACGACAAGCTGATTAAAGGTCTCTGAGATTTTAGGCAGAACCGAAAATCGTGAAGCGCTAGCCGATGGATGCGCGCTGGCTATGGACCCTCGTCGATCCTCTCTTTTTCAAGGAGAGGGGGAGAAACAGCGAGAACGAGTTAATCCTGGATTAGTTCTGTGTTCCAGTACGCGCTGTCGACCTGCGACAGGTACGGCATCCATTCGCGGTAGCGCTTCAGGCTGAACATCTCGGATGAGAACGGGGTCCATTCGGGGCGCCGCGGGCGGCGGAACAGATGCATCCCGGCTTCGTCGGGGGTGCGGCCGCCCTTGCGCCGATTGCAGTGATGGCATGAGCAGACAATGTTCTCCCACGTCGACATTCCGCCGCGCGAGCGCGGGATGACGTGGTCGAGATTCAGCTCGGTGCGCGGCAGCTTCTTGTGGCAGTACTGGCAGGTGTTGCCGTCGCGGGCGAAGATGTTGAAGCGTGAGAATCTAACGTGGCGCTTGGGCACGCGCTCGTACGCCGTCAGCAAAAGGACGCGCGGGACGCGGATGACGCCGTTGACGATTCCCAGCCGCTCGTGCTGGACCTCGATAGCCAAATCGCGCCAACTATCGAAGTCAAAGGTGTGATACTGCTCATCGACCGCCTTCGCTACGCCCTGATAAAGCAGCGCAAACGCGCGTTTGACCGACGTAACATGAACCGGGAGATAAGAGCGATTGAGAACGAGGACCTTGCTATTCAGCAGGCCCGCTCCCGGGAGACTGGGCGCAACCATGTCGGCCGTCGCAGCAGACATCCCCATGACCAGTATCGGCCCCAAGATACCATGTCAAGATAGCTGTGAATTAAAAGCCCGTTATCGATTCGCGCGGCGCGCTTGCTTGCGGAGGTCGGGCGTGCCTCGTATGATCCTGCACGAGTTGTCGACGCAAGCGGTAAAACGATGTACCAAGGGACGCGATGGTTTTCTAAAAGCTCGCGACACCCGCTTGACGACGACTCCCGGCGCATCATTGCCTTCCTCCTCAGATTGTCGGATTCGCCGCGATAGAGAGTGAACCTGTGAAACGAGAAATCGCAATTAACGCGTCCGCATTGGAAGTGCGGGTCGCGCTGCTTGAAGACAACGAGCTCGCCGAATTTTTCCTCGAGCGCAATCGGCAAGTTGGGCTGGCGGGCAATATTTATAAGGGCAAAGTCACGCGCGTGCTGCCCGGGATGCAGGCAGCGTTCGTGGATATTGGCCTGGAGAAGGCGGGCTTCCTGCACGTCTCGGATTTTCACGACGGAGTTTCCGCGCTCAACACGGTGGCCGAAGTGCTCGGCGAAGAAGATGTCGAGACCGAGCCGATTGGCGATCACGAGTTTGCCGACGCGGAGCCGAATCCCGCCGATGAAGCGGCTGACAGCGTTAACGGCGACGGTGAAGGCAGTGAGGCGCGGCCGTCGCGCGGACGTCGTCGCGGCGGCCGGGGGCGCGGGGGCCGCAGCCAGGCGCCGAATCGCTCGCGGCTTCCAATCGAGCAGCAACTGCGTCGCGGCCAGGACATCATCGTGCAGATAGCCAAGGAGCCGATGGGCACCAAGGGCGCGCGGCTGACATCGTCGATTTCGCTGCCGGGACGGCATTTGGTGTTCACGCCGACCAGCAATCACATCGGAGTGTCGCGGCGAATCGCGAGCGCGGAGGAACGCGCGCGGCTGCGCGCCGACGTGGGCGAGCTGCGCCCGGCGCAGGGCGGGTTTATCGTGCGGACCGCATGCGAGGGCGTCAGCCGTCGCGAAATTCAGCGCGACGTCGCGTTTTTGACCAAGCTGTGGAGCTCGATCCTGCGCAAGAACGAGAGCATGCCGCCGGCGTCGATCCTGTACAGCGATCTCGACGTGGCGCTGCGAGTAGTGCGCGACATGTTTTCCAGCGAAGTGGACCGGCTATGGTGCGACGATCCGACGACTTACAGCCGGGTGGTGCAGTTTGTGCAGAATTACATGCCGCGGCTTCGTGCGCGGGTGACGCTGCATGACGGGCCGCAGCCGCTGTTCGATCGTTTCAATATCGAGCCGCAAATCGAGCGCGCCCTCGACCGCAAGGTGTGGCTCAAGTCGGGCGGCTACCTGATTTTCGATCAGGCTGAGGCGCTGACTGCGATCGACGTGAACACCGGTCGCTTCGTCGGCAAGCGGAGCCAGGACGACACTATCTTCAAGACCAATCAGGAAGCGGTCGAAGAGGTGGTGAAGCAACTGCGGCTGCGCAATATCGGCGGCATCATCATCGTGGATTTTATCGACATGTCGCGCGAGGCCGATCGCAAGAAAGTCAGCGACGCGCTGGCGACAGCGCTCAAGCGCGACAAGGCGCGGACCTCGGCGCTCAAGATTTCCGAGCTGGGGCTGGTCCAGATGACGCGCAAACGCACGCGCGAGAGCCTGGAAAAATTGCTGACGGATAATTGTCCGCGATGCGAAGGGCGGCGCGTGGTCAAATCGGTGCCGACGCTCGCGGCCGAAGTGTTGCGCGGAATTCAGCGCGAAGCGGTCTCGAAGTCGGCGGGCGACATGCTGATTGTCAAGCTCAACCCGGAAGTTGCGCGCTACTTATACGATCACGGCGCGAAGGATCTCGAGACGCTCGAGCAGCGGCTGTCGACGAAGATCGTCCTGAGATCGAATGACGGCATCGAACTGGGCGCATTCGAACTCGCGCGCGCGCCCGCCGCTGCTTAGTCGTTTCCCGCCGATGCGCGCCGATTAACGCGACGATTTCCCAGAGCTGTTTCGACGCCAGCGATACCGGAGATTGCGACTGGTTCGCGGTCAGGGAACTCGGCGATTAGGGTCAAGCTGCCGCCCATCGCTTCGACGCTCTTTCGCAGGGTCGAGAGAAGCAGATTCGTTCGCCTCTCCAAGCGTGAGACGCCGTCTTGCGTGATGCGCAGCGCCTTCGCCATCCGTACTTGAGTGAGTTTGCGAGCCCGACGTAGTTCCTGCAGGGTCATTTCCTCGGAAACAAGTTCAGCAGCGCGAGTCTCAATCTTTTTTCGACGAGCGGGGCTCAGTTCCTTCATTCTTTGGCTAAGCGTGATCATAACTATTTCCCTGCCTTGCGGCTCTTGATGCGAGCCACGTGAGCGTCAAAGCGGTCGTCGGCTTTGTCGATTAATGTACGGTAGAAACGCTTCTCGCTGACTCCAGATTTGTCGCCGCCGCATAAAAGAATCGCGCGGCGGTTCAGATCGAAGGCAAAGGCGAAGCGCCATATGCCGTCGGCTGCGTCAAATCTTAGTTCTTTCATGTTGTTGTGGCGTGAGCCTTTCAACGTATCGACACGCGGTCTTCCAAGCTGCGTGCGGGCCGAACTGTTCAAGCAACTTCAGGTGCGCGAGCAACTCATCCTGCACCGACTCAGCTAAATCCTCAAATTCTGGATCAAACTTCGGATGAAATACTATTGACCAGTTCACTTTCTAAAATGCCTTAGAGGGCATAATGTTGTCAAGAGCATATTCCCCCTGCATTCAAGTAAGATAATGCGATCTAGTGACGGTATCGAGCTGGGCGCATTCGAACTCGCCCGCGCGCCCGCCGCCGCCTAGTCCCATTTTTCTAAAAGTTCTAGGCTGGAAGAGGTAGTCGCGTCGGCGACTCCGGTTTCCGAAACCGGGAGCCGGCGAAATTTGTTGCGCGTGACTATCCGCGCGAGAGAATGGCGTTGAGAAACAGCAATTGGCAATTCATCCTCGGCGGAGCGTTGGCACTGATGAGCCTGATGCTCGGATCATGCTCGACGCAACCGTCCTATCAACCACCGCCAGCCGTCGCGCCGGCGCCGGCTCCGGTACCTCCGCCGCCGCCTCCGCAATCGCGAAAATCGACGGGTTCGGTCAGAGCGTCCTATCAGGGTGACGAGATGGCCGGACGCCGCACAGCCAACGGCGAGCGGTTCGACCCCGACGCTTTGACCGCCGCTTCCAAAACTTTTCCGATTGGATCGACAGTGCGAGTGACCAATCCCAAGACCGGTAAATCGGTGATAGTACGGATCAACGATCGGGGACCGCACGTACGCGGTCGGAGCCTTGATCTGTCCAAGCGCGCAGCCGAAGAACTCGGTATCACCGACAAGGGCGTGGCGCGACTCAAAGTCCAGCGCGTCGACTCTAAATCGACCCGGAGCGGAAGCGCTGAAGCCCCTGAGGAATCGGTGTCCGCCTCGACGCATTGATCCTTCCGGATACTGGAGCTGGGCGGAATTCTCGCGATCCAATCATTTCGAAATCCAACGGCCGGACATTTGCGACCTCGTTAGCTTTTGCTGCCAGTTTAGTGCTTTGATGCTTTCCTGAACGCAGTGGCTAAATGCAGTTCAACGGCGGAGACCGCAGGCACTACCGGCGAAAATCAAATAATGGCAGCCCCATCTGAAACCTCCGGGCGGTCAGACCAACTGGTCGAAGAACTTCGCGAGGCGATCAAAGCGCGCGACGATTTTCTTGCCGTGGCGACCCATGAACTCCGCAATCCGCTGACCCCGATTTTGCTCTGCCTGCAACTGATTCGCGCGGCCGAAAAATCTGAAGACCACGCAAAGCTGGCGCTCGAGCTCGATCGGCTCGAGCGACAGATCAAACACTTCGTTGCCCGCACCAATACTCTGCTGGAAGTCGCGCAAATCACCTCCGGGAAATTCCGGCTCGATGCGTCGAGCTTCAACTTGTCCGAGTTGATCTCGGGAATCGTCAGCGACTACATGCCGTTGGTTACTCGCAGCGGTTCAGAATTGACCGTGAATATTCAGAACGACGTTATTGTATTCCTCGATCCGATGGCGGTATCGGGAATCGTGGAAAATTTACTTTCCAATGCGATCAAGTACGGCCAGGGTAAGCCCGTAGAAATAAGTTTGACCGCGACCACCGACAACGCGCAGATAACGGTGCGCGACAGTGGCATTGGCATTGACGAGAAGGACAAGGCCCGCATATTTGAAAGGTTCGAACGAGCGGTGGGGCGCCAGGTTCAATCCGGCTTCGGAGTTGGGCTCTGGCTCTCACGCAGTTACGCGGAGTTAATGGGCGGCGCGATTACGGTATTCGGAGAACCGGGCGCAGGCTCCCTATTTACGGTCTCCTTACCAATCAAAGCTGGGGAAAATCAATGAGTAGCGAAGTTCGGCCATTGAGTCGTGTGCCCTCCGGAATTGAAGGGCTTGACGATATTTTACGCGGCGGCTTCTTCGGAGGCGGACTGTATATCGTCGAGGGACCGCCCGGAGTGGGTAAGACGATCCTCGGGAATCAAATTTGCTTCAATCAAGCTGCAGCAGGAAGCCAGGTTTTGTACATGACACTGATCGCCGAGACGGTCGGTCGCATGCTGCTCAACATCAGGGATTTGAAGTTTTACGACGAAGGCGCGGTCGGCAACGGCATTTTTTACGTCAGTGGTTTCAACGCGTTGAAGAAGGACGGGCTGTCAGGTTTGCTTCATCTGTTGCGCCGGGAAGTGGCCGCGCGCAAGGCGACCACGCTGGTGGTCGATGGCTTCGCGTCGGCCTCCGATCACGCGAAGTCACGCGAGGACTTGAAGCTGTTCGTGCAACAGTTGCAAACCCAGGCGGACGCTGCAGATTGCACGGTCTTCCTGCTCACCAATCCCACCGATCAGAAGCCGTCGTCCGAGGAAACTATGGTTGATGGGATTATCAACCTCAATACCTCGGTCCACGAGTGGCGATCGGCTCGCGAGCTATGCGTCCGAAAATTCCGCGGCAGCGACTATCTACAGGGAGTCCATTCTTACGACATCACCGGAGAGGGAATCACGGTCTATCCGCGGCTGGAGACATTGGTCAGCCCGGATTCGGACTCCAATGGGGACCTGAAGAGAATTTTGTCGGGGAATCCCCGCCTCGATACGATGCTTGGCGGCGGCTTGCCCGCGCGATCCTCAACCATGGTGATAGGACCGTCGGGGACCGGCAAAACCAACCTGGGCCTGCAATTTCTCGGGCAGTCGAGCGCTGAGGAACCGGGGCTGCTGTTCGGCTTTTACGAAACGCCGGAGCGAATACGCAGCAAGGCAGCATCGATTTGTCCAGCGCTGCTGAAGCAACTCGACGCCGGTCACGTAAAAATTCTGTGGCAGGCGCCGACCGATCAATTCCTGGACGAAATCGCAGATCGGATGCTCCGCGACATCAAAAAAAGAAAGGTGAAGCGGCTGCTGATCGACGGTCTCGGCGGTTTCAAAAAAGCGCTCCGTTCGAGGCCGATCGAGCCCTTCTTCTCCGCCCTGGTGCATGAATTGCGCGCGCACGGAGTCACTTCGATCTGTACCGCGGAAGTCATGGAAATCGTGGGACCGACGATGACCGTGCCGCTGCAGGGTCTGTCCGACGTGACTGATAATCACATCCTGCTGCGCTTTATCGAAGCAGGCGCCAGCCTGTACCGGTTGCTCTCGATACTCAAAGTACGCGACAGCGCGTTTGATTCCGACCTGCGACAACTCCATTTCGCGGACAACGGACTTGAACTCGCCGAAAACTCCGCGAGCGCCAAATTGATCCTGCTGAGCGCTTCCAAGAAACCCGGAGCCGAGCTGACTCAAGAATAAGAGATGATCTGCTGCGGATGGAGAAGAGCAAAAAGGCCGGTCCGGCTGGCAAAACCATTCTAATCGTCGATGATGAATTCGGGGTGCTCGAGGTCCTTGAATTTATCCTCAGCGATGCCGGCTTTACCGTCGTGTCCGCGCTCAACGGACAGGAAGCGGTCGCTCTCCTCAAAGAAAATAATCCTGACCTGGCGATCGTGGATTTCATGATGCCGATACTCGACGGCAACGGCGTCATCCAAGCGATCCGAACAGACAAGCGGCTGCAGAAGATTCCAATAATTCTCGCCAGCGCGCTCCCTGAAAAGACCATCCGGGAACGCTGCGACGGTTACACTACATTCCTGCGCAAGCCTTATAAGACTGAACAGCTGATGGAAGAAATCTCAAACCTGCTCGATCATCCCGCCAAGCCTCGAGTGCAGAAGTAAGCGACTTCTTTGTGACGCGCAGTAGTGCCCTGTCTTCGACCAGGACACTACCGGCTTGGGAGGCACGATCAGAGGCCGAAGAAGAGCGAGACGCCCGGGGGCGGCGCAGAGTAGCCGCGATCAGAGCCGTAGTAGTAAGGGTCCGGCGCCGCATAGTAGTTCGGCTGAGGCGCGTAGTAATAGTAATCAGGCTGCTGCTGGTACGCGTAATTGTTGCCGCCGCGGTAGTCGCGATTGTCGTTGTCGCGATGCTGATAGCTGCCGCGATCACGATCGCCGCCGCGGTTATCATCGCCGTCGGCGCGAACCGGGCCTGCCGCGAAGCTGCTAATCAGAAGGGCAAACCCGACCGCCGCCGCGATCCTGCCGATCTTCGTGCGCAATTCCATTCTCGGTTTCAACGATACTTGCATAATCAGACTCCGTTCGGGGACTGACTCCCGGTTCACTTGTTTGCTGCGGTCTGTTTGGCGGCCGAGGCCTTTTCGCGGTTGCGGAACAAGGAGTCGGCGGTCTTCTTCTGCGCGTCCGACATCTTGTTGTAGAGCGCTTCGAACGGCGGGACGAATTTCTTCATTCCACTTTCATGCGCCTCGATGACCGACTCGTATGACTTGATAACTTCGACCGCGCTCATCGACTGCGCATCCGAGGCCCGCTTCTTCTGCAGATCCACCATCGCCTGCGCGTTGTCGCGCATCACCATGGCCAAGGCATCCCATTGCGGTTTCTGAGCCTCCGTGATGTGGAGTTGCTTGTGCAGGCTTCTGATACGCGCCTCGACCGGCGTCATCGCCGACGAATCCGCTGGAGCTGCCATTGCCTGTTGTGCAGGTGACTGCGCCTCACCCGCTGCAAACACGGGGCTGGCGATAATTACGGCGCCAAGCAGGGTTGCCGCCGCGCCGACTGCGCGTACGGTCCGATGGGTGAAAGTGATCATGATGCACTCCTTGTCAGTTACAATTGCTGACGCGTTTGAAATTTCGCTCGGTTGGAATTCAGGACTAGTGTCAGTCTCCTCTGGAACGCTGCGACACTTCTATCCCCATTCGCTCAACCATGTTCTCAGCAGCACGTGATTGTGGGTAATCCAACTTGGTAATCGCCGCTCGGTTCTTCATATAACGCTAATCAACTTCGTAACAGCACATCCGGATGTAAGTTTGACCGCAATAGAGTAGAACTCGGACAGGAGACTGAATAATGAAATACATAGTTAATCCGGTAGTGGCTATTTGTGTTGGTATTGCAATGACATGCATTGTCGGCTGTGCGCCTACCACTCACGTCACCGAAACCACGACCACCCGCCAGTACGATACGACCAATCCGCCGGTTGTGATGGCGCCGGTCGCCGATTCCAGTACTACGACGACTACTCAGTACAATAACGGCACGGTGCAGCGTACCTACTCGCAGCAGGCGCCCTACCCTACTTCCGATCAGAACACGACCACCGTCACGACCGATGCGAATGACGGAACTGTGCAGAAGCGCACCACGACAACCTACGCTGCACCATACTGAATCTAACTAGTAAGAAGTGGGAATATCCATTAGTCAATATAGTAGTAATGCTAGTAGTAGTTGGTTTGGTGATAGTGACTAATCAATACCTGAATCTCGATCGCGGCCTTATCGAACCAAGCGGCCACAAACAGATCATTCTTCCAGCTGCCTGACGACGTACCACGACCGTCACCGCCAGGTGATGGACGAACGGCAGGCATCGGGAGATTCCCCCTCCTCAGATGCCCGCCAACTTTTGGTAACAACCGCGAGCGGATACGCTCTAACCAAAAATCATGATGGCTTGAAGGACCAGGGCACAGGCTTCTTGTCGAAGAACGACTCGAGGCCGGCGCGCGTTTCGTCAGTGATATGCGGCGCCGCGGTGTATTCGGTCATGCTCATCGCGATCGCTTGCCCGGAAAATTTACACATGAGCGACTTGGTGACCGCCTCCGCTTTGGGAGCGTTCATCGCGATCGCGTCCGCCCACGCAAGCGCCGTCTCCATCAGTTGGTTCTGCGGCACGACCTGGTTTATCAGTCCCAGCGACTTTGCGTAATCGGCCGTCACAAGTTCTCCGGTGAGCAGCAAATATCGCGCGACGCGTTCGCCCACCAATCGCATCAGGTGAAGAATTACCATTCCCGCCTGGATGCCGTGCTTCATTTCGGTGTAGCCGATCCGCGCGCTATCGGCGGCGACCGCCAAATCGCACGCGCTCAGGAAGCCCGCGCCATTGCCGACCGCGACTCCATTGACGGCGGCGATAGAAGGTTTGCCAAGGCGATAGACGCGTTCGATCAAGGCCTCGCCGCGCAGCGCACCGTCCCACACCGATCCTGATTCCTCGACCCGCAACTGGTCGAGCATCCCGCGCAGTTCGCCGAGATCCATCCCGGCGGAAAATGCGGACCCGGCGCCGGTGAACACCAGCGCGCGCACCCCGCGCTCGCTTTCCGCGCGCGCAATCGCGGCCATCAGCGCGTCGATCATCGCGGCACTGAGCGCGTTGCGATGCTCAGGATTGTTGAGCGTGATGATCGCCGCAGGATATCGAGCTTCGTAGAGAACGATTTCATCAGCCATGTCGATCACTCGTTTCGGTTTTCAGTTAGGGTCCGCGACCGAGGTGGCGGCGGCGATTTGGGCTGCGGCGCGAATCTGTCCGAAGTGGATTGTGCCCAGATCGAACTCCTCGAGCGCCTTGATCATGCTGTTCAGCGCCGCCTTGCACGCCGGCAGATTTTTTCGCGCGCGGGTCAGCGGATTCGATCGCGCGATGATGAAATTTTTCAGATATGGATGCATCAGGCCGCGCTTCTTGCCGGCCGCCACCAACGCCACCGCGAGATCGTCGGCGCGCTCGACCAGGGCGGCGCGCTCCTCGCGATCTTCGAGCGCGTCCTTGAGCGGCTTCGCGATGAAGTTGTCCACCCGGCTCAGCAGCGGCGCGTATACGCCTCCAGAAAAGCGCGACTTCTTTTCATAGACCAGGCCAAGCGTGATGTAGTGCGCGCGCTCGAACTCGAAAGCGAAATCCTTCTCCGCTGATTTGGGTCGATCGTCGAGACGCGCGCGATACATGCGGATGACCTCGAGCGCCTTATCGCGCAGGTTGTGCGCCTTCTCGGTGTTGAGCGCGAGAATCTGAAACGCGACCTCTGGATCCGGTATCACGATGGCGGGAATCATTTTGGCGCCGGACTTCACCGCGGCGGCGCGGCGATGGTTGCCGTTGGGCGTCCAGTAAGTGCCCGCAGTGTAAACGGCGACGATCGGCTCGGTGAAACGATCGAGCTTCTTCATCACCTCGATCATGCGTTTGAGATGCGCCGGCGAGAGGTCGCGCTGATACGGCGTCGCCTCGACCTTCGCCAGCGGAAGCATCGCGAACAGATGCCACTTGTCGCCGACCGGCTCCTGGTACCCCGCAAGAGCCGCACCGCCATCGGCTTCGATCGCCTCTGCCAGTTCAGTTACAGCGGCTGGAAGTTTTGCGCCACGCGGAGATATCGCAAGTTCGGGCATGCTCAAGTTTGTAGTTGATCGACCGGCGTGCAGACAACTCCTTTTCGCCCGAACCACGAACTTCCTTCGCGATTTACCTCAACGCGCCGCTGCTGCCGACTCCGCCTGGTACGCCTTCGAACTCTGACTCAGCTTCGGCATCACATGCTTGCCGATTAGATCGATCGTCTGCATCACCTTTTCGTGCGGAATTGCGCCTACCTGCACCAGCATCAGGAGCAGGTCTACTCCGGCTGATTCGTAGAACTTTCCTCCAACATCGATTCACCTCACCCAGACGAATTCAGCTGAGTTGGTGGTGTGCATCCGGGGGCTATTGGACCGCTTAAACACCCTCGATCGCGATCAGGTTGCCGCGGGCCGCGGCTTTGCGCACATCGATCAAGGGTCGATATTCCTCGGAGTTGTACCAATTCTTGAGTTCTTGCATGGAGGGGAACTCGATAATGATCAGTTCGTTGGGGGTCCAGGAGCCCTCAAGCACCTCTCGTGCACCGTTACCCACGAGCAGGCGCCCGCCATGCTTGACCACCGTCGGCCCCGCACTGCGGCGGTATTCAGCGATTTTTTCCGAGTCGTTTACTTTCAAATCGACAATCAGATATGCAGCCATGGTCCACCTCCGCTTTGGCAAGCGCGCATTTTGGCACAGAAATCAACCCGCGAGATGCTCGAAAAGGCGCATTTAATATAATTATCTTCCTGGACAGGTCACCGCGCAGCGGCTGCTGAGGATTCCTCCTGGAATGCCTTCGAGCTCTCACTCAGCTTCGGCATCACATGCTTGCCGATTAGATCGATCGTCTGCATCACCTTTTCGTGCGGGATTGCGCCTACCTGCACCAGCATCAGGAGCAGATCCACTCCCGCTGATTCGTAGAACTTTGCGACCTTCAGGCAGTCTTCCGGATCGCCGACCATCACGGCGCCTGCTTCGATTCGTTTGTCGAGATCGGCGAGCGAGAGGCGGTAGTCGCCGATTGCGACGGCCTGCTCGGCCATCTTTTTGTAGTACTCGTAGCCCTTCACTTCATTCTTGGCGAAGGGCGTGAACAGCTCGGCGGCCTTGCGCGTGGTGAAATCGATCGCGTCCTTCGCGATCACTTTGGCTTCCTCGCGGGTCGGTGCGCATACGCATACCGTCGCCGCCGCGGTGCGATCGTTCACGAACGCTCCGACCGGCTCGCAGGTCTTGATCGCCTTTTTGTAAACCGCGATCAGCTTGTCGAGCAATCCTGGTTCAGCGATTCCGAAGCCGAGCGCGCCGATTCCTTTCTGACCCGCGATTTCCCACGTCGACGGCTGCGTCGCCGCCACCCACATCGGCGGATGCGGTTTCTGGATCGGCTTCGGGATTACCTCGCGCTCCGGCATCTTGAAAAACTTGCCGTCGTGGCTGAAGGTCTCGTTCATCCACATTTTCGGAATCGCTGCGACCGCCTCTTCCCACATCGCGCGCGAATCTTCCGGATTGACCTGGAAGCCGCCGAGTTCCTGCTCGGTGATCGATCGTCCCGATCCGAATTCCACGCGCCCGTTCGACATGATGTCGAGCACCGCGATTCGCTCGGCCACCCGCACCGGGTGATTGAACGGAATCGGCAGCAGGCAGATGCCGTGGCCCAGTCGAATCCGGCTCGTGACCTGGCTGAGCGCGCCGTACCAGACTTCGGGCGCCGACGAGTACGACCATTCGCTGAGAAAATGATGCTCGACCGTCCAGACCGAGTGATAGCCGAGCCGGTCCGCAAGTTTCACCTGCTCAGTCGCCTGCTGATAAATGTCGTACATGAAGCCGGGATAATGCGGCCGACTCCGCTGAAGCTCATACTGCAGCGCAAATTCCATCAACAGTCCTCCGTCAATTTCTTCAGGCGTGAGCAGCTTGGGTTCTGCGAACAGATCGCGAGAGAGCCGCTGCGCACTTTCATTTTCAATCTGCTATTGCACCATACCGGCCGCAAAGGTAGTCACTCGTTCTGGGGCTCATATGGCACTCTACATGGACATCCACAACCTTGAGGGAGCGACCACGGAACAGGTTGATCAGGCGCACTTCGCAGATCTTGCGGAGCAGGGAAAGTACCACGTCGAGTACATAAAGTACTGGTTCAAAGAGAGCCTCGGCAAGGCTTTCTGCCTCGTTTCGGCGCCCAATTCGGAGGCGGCTCAGTTGGTACATCGTAACGCGCACGGGCAGATGGCGGAGAAAATTATCGAGGTCCAACCCGAGCTGGTAGATGCATTCCTCGGAGGCGGCGAAACCGGCCCCTCCGGAGCCGCGCTCTCCGCGGGTGATGTGGGCAAGGAGCGAGATTCCGCAATCCGCACTGTTCTTTTCACAGATATCGTCGGCTCGACCAATGAAGCGTTGGGCGACGACGCGGGTATGGCTCGGCTAAGCGTCCACGACCAGATCGTCCGGGACGCTCTGGCGGCCGCAAGCGGTCGCGAGGTCAAGCATACCGGCGACGGCATCATGGCGTCATTCGTGTCCGCAGCGGCAGCGGTTCGCTGCGCAAGCGAGATTCTTCGCGCCCTGGCGCAGCATGCGAAAGAGCACACCGAGTATCCGGTTAAGATTCGGATCGGTGCAGCGGCGGGAGAGCCCGTCGACCATCAGCACGATCTCTTCGGCGCGACGGTTCAACTGGCCGCGCGGCTCTGTGCCCACGCACAGCCCGATCAAATACTGGTATCGAACGTGGTCGCCGAGTTGTGCGTTGGCAAGGGACTGCCTTTCAAGGATTTGGGAGATGTTTCGTTGAAGGGTTTCAGTCGCCCGATCAAAATTCACACCGTCGACTGGTCCGGCGCATCGTAGGACGCCTAATCAAACGACCGTCGTCAGTCTGTCAGGCGTGGGCGGCGTGCGGGCGCGCGGCCGGTTCTGCGGCGGTGATTCCTCCTGGGGTTTTCCACGAATGGATCTCGTCAAGCGCATCGCGGCCGATTAGTTCGATCGACTTCATGATGCTCTGGTGCGGGATGCCGCCGTACTGCAGAAAAAATAAAACCTGATCCGCGCCCAGCTCGCGGTAGCGACTCGCCACGCGCACCGCTTCGTCCGCCGCACCGACTGCGATCAGGTCACCGTCCTTCAGGAAGTCGTAGTAGTCGCTGGTGAACTTCGCCGGATCGAACTTCGACGCGGTCTTGAGGTACTTGTACGATTCGTCGGTCTGCGCGGCGGCCGCGACGCTCGACACCAGCTCGAAGCCCCTGCGCACGTACCACAACACCGCGTCGCGCGCGATATGCTCCGCCGCGTACGGGTCGTCGCCGATCAGTCCCATGATGTTCATCGAGACCTGGTTGTTAACCGTCTGCCCGACCGGCCGCGCGTTCTTGATTCCCGCGCGATAGATATTGATTCGCTCCGACACTTGCGCGAGCTCGACCCCGAGCGTGAAGCAAAGCACGCCCAGGCCACGCTCGGCGGCGAGCTCGAAGGTCGTGGGATTGGTCGCCGCGACCCACATCGGCGGATGTGGTTTCTGAATCGGCTTGGGAATCACCGACACCGGCGGATCGACAGTCCAGTACTTGCCATGCATCGAGAACGGATCTTCGCGCCACATCCGCGGGATCGCCTCGACCGCCTCGGCCCATCGCGGGCGCGTCTCTTCAGGCCGCACGCCGAAGCCGAGCAGTTCATCCATCGTGGTCGCGCGCCCGGTGCCGAACTCGACGCGTCCGTTCGACATGATATCGAGCATCGCGATCCGTTCCGCGACGTGAACCGGATGGTTGAACGGCAGCACCACGACGCCGTGCCCGACCCGAATCTGCTTCGTGCGCTGCGTGACGCACGCGAGAAAAACCTCGGGCGCCGAGCAGTACGAAAATTCGTTCAGGAAGTGATGCTCAACCGTCCACACCGAGTCGAAGCCGAGCCGATCGGCCAGCTCGATCTGCTCCATCGTCTCCCAGAACACGCGATATTCGTGATCGGCCGCGTGCGGCTTGATCGACTCGATCTCGTAGATGAGCCCCGCCTTCATTTCGCGACACTCCATTGGCGCATGAACTCGCGCGCCTGCCGACGGAGCGAACGGCGTAAATCGAAGCGCGGGCCGTGCAGATACCAGAGCATCGCGAGTCCGAGGTAGCTGGAAAAAATTTGCGTCGCCGCCCAGCCCGGATCGAGCTCAGCGTCAAAAACCCCGAGCCGCTGCCCGCGCTCGACCAGATCGCGAAAGCTGGCGACGCCGTGAAGGTTTGCCTTGCGCATCGAGCGCAACACCCGCGGCCCGATCTTGTGCGACTCGAGCGCAATGATCAGGAGCAACCGGCTGACCCACGGATTTTTTTCGTTGAGCGCCGCCATCGTGTCGAACATCCGCCCGAACTCGGCGCGGAACTCGACCGCGTTAGACGCGTGCGCGGATTTTTCGAATATCAGTTCCCATTCGCCGAGCACCTTCGCGACGACCGCGATGAAGAATTCTTCTTTGTCGGCGAAATGCCAGTAGAGCGCGCCCTTGGTGACGCCCGCCGCGCGCGCGATTCGCGCCAGCGAAGTGCCGCGATACCCATACGACGCGAACAAATCCATCGCCGCGTCGATCAGCACTTGGTCGAGCGAGCCGCGGCGACGCACCTGCTGTGGCGCCGGCGCCGCATTTTTGCGAGCTGGGGAAATCATCTGAACGATCGGTATGGTGAGGCACCGCGGGTGCCGAGGTCAAGCGCAGGGACGCGCCGACCGCACGCCAACGGCGCCGCACTATGCCGCGACGAAAATTACTTCGGCCTCGCGCCCAAGCCAACTATGAGATGAGCGCGATCAGATGATCGCGCGTCAGTTCTGGCTGGAAGGTCCGCCGTCGGGACCTTTCATGTTCCGCTCGAGGCACCAGCGGTCGATCACCTCGGCATTGAAACGCCAGTCGGTGCCGATCCTGAAGCCCGGCAGCTCTCCGCGACGAAGCAGCTTGTAAATTGTTGAAGGATGCACACGTAGGTAGTCCGACAATTCCTTGACGGTCATCACGCGCGGCAAGCTATACTTTGATTCATTAGCCATGTTATCTCCCGGTAACGACGTAAGCCCCGTCACCCGCCTACTGCCTGGATTGGATGCTCTTTTTCGCATCTGCCTAATGGTCTATCCGCCCCTTACGCCCACCATGAGTCTCTTTGAGTGTCGCAAAATCAACGATGGGGGTCAAGAGCAATCTAAGGGGATTTCCGATACTTTTCGCTGTTTTCCCCTGTTCTACTACTTACTAAGTCACTCAATTTCGAAGAGAAATAGATACAAAATGCACGTCAAAGCTACAAACTGCGTCTGCGAGCCTTGAAGAGATCATAAGTATGTCAAATCTCCACCGAATCTCAATTGCACTAGCTATTATTATATTTGCTTACGTTCGTCCAGTCCAAGCACAATTTACACTCACCATCCCATCACTCGCCCCCGGCTCCGCTGTCGCCGCCGACAACTCATGCACCGGTGGCGATCGATCTCCTGCGCTGGCTTGGAGTAACGCGCCGCAAGCGACAAAATCGTTTGCGCTGATCGTTCAAGATCCCGACGCCCCCGGTGGCACATTTATTCACTGGGTAGCGTACAATATTTCGGCTCAAACGAACTCGCTGCCCGCAGGCGTGCCACAAACCGCGGAAATTGCAGGTGGCGGAAAAAATGGAATCAACAGCTTCGATCATATCGGCTACAATGGCCCGTGTCCGCCGCCTGGGGAATTGCATCACTATAATTTTCGTCTCTTCGCGCTCGACTCGATGCTCACCCCAAGTGAACAAACCCAACGCGGACGCACTCGAGTCCGCGATGAAAGGTCACGTGCTTGCGACCGCGGAATTGGTCGGCACATTCCAACGATGAGGTGAACACGATTCAACGATGAAGACGGTACTCAAAATTCTTGGCGGAGTGATTGTGCTCGCGGTCGTCGCGATCGTCGGATGGCACTACTACCAGATGCATCGCGCGCGACAGGCCGGCCTGCTCACCGAGAACATCACGCATGACGGCGACATGTGGAAGGCCGACTTCACCGCGCGCATTCCCGCGCCCGAGCAGACTGTCTTCGACGCGATTCGCAACGTCGAAAATACTCACAGCGATCAGGTCAAGGCGGTGCGCGTCGTCTCGCAGAGCGGAAACAAAAAGACCGTTGACATGGATATCGCGGGACCGGGCGGCCAGGCCATCACCACCGAGCTCCAATTCGAGTACCTGCCCGACGAAAAGAAAATCGTTTCCAACACCGTCAACAATCCGATGTTCGATACGCAGTCGGTCTACCAGCTCTCCGACGAAGGCGCGAGCACGTTTATCGACTATCATCAGAATACCCATATGCTGCAGTCGCTTCCGGTTCCCGACGGCGTCATCAAGCAGGTCATTCGCGGCATCTTCGTCGCGCAGCTCGAGACCTTGAAGAAACAGCTCAACGTCAAGACCGCCGACGAGTCCGACAACGACGACGAACCCTGAGCGGCGGTCGCCGCCCGTAAATACGCGAATATCACGATGAACGAAATCGACGCGCAACTTGCCCTCGGCGTCGATCTGTTCAATCGCGGCGAATTTTTCGAAGCGCATGAAGCGATGGAAGATGCGATGAACCTGCTCGACGACGACACCGCTGACTGGGATTTCTATCTCGGCCTGCTGCGTGCGTCAGTCGCGAATCACAAGCTCGGCGACGGCGAGCGCTCGAGCGCTCGACTTCATCTGCGCGCCGCGCTGAAATTCCTCGCGCCCTATCCCGACCGCCATCGCGGCATCAAGCTGCGCGAGTTCCGCAGCGCGCTCACGGCGGAACTTGCGCGTCTCGACTCCGAGACGCCCACCGTCACGCCGCCGCGAATCGAGCTCGCCGGTTGATGATTCCCTTCTCCGCAGAATTCGTCGCGTCGGCTTTCGCACTCGACGGATGCCCGCGATGGAAACGCGCAGAGGTCGCGCTCGCAGGCCGCTCAAATGTCGGCAAGAGCTCGCTGCTCAACGCACTGACGAGAGTTAAGGGCCTCGCGCGCACCAGCAAAACTCCCGGCCGCACGCGCGCGCTGAATTTTTTTTCAGTGAACGACACGCTCGCGCTGTGCGACCTGCCCGGCTTCGGCTACGCAAAAATGAGCCACGAAGACGCCGCGAAAATCGCGTCGATGATGCACGAATACATCCACGATCGCACCAATCTCGCGGCCATCGCGATTTTGATCGATTGCCGCCGCGGTCCGCAGCAAGACGAACTCGATCTTGCCGCTATGGCCGCAGAGCGCGGTATCGAAGTGATCCCGGTCGCAACCAAATGCGACAAGCTGCGCCGCTCGGATCGCGCCGCCGCACTCAAACGTTTCGACGCGATGCGCACGCCGCCGATCTTCTGCTCCGCAACTTCCGGTGAAGGAATCGACGACCTGCGCCGAAGAATCCTCGCCGTCGATCGTTCCGATCACGTAAAACGCGCGGACGCACAATGACGCTCGAAGTCTCGGTAATCATCCCGACGTACAATCGGTGCGCGCTGCTGCTCGAAGCGATCGATTCCGTACTCGCGCAATCAACCCAATCATTCGAGTTGATCGTCATCGATGACGGCTCGACCGACGGCACCGCCGAACATCTAAAAGGAATCGCAAAATCGATCCGCTTCGAAGGTATCGAACATTGTGGTCCGGGCGCGGCACGAAATCGTGGCGTCGCACTGGCGGGCGCGCCGTTGATCGCATTTCTCGATTCCGACGATCTCTGGGCGTCGACCAAGCTCGAACGCCAGCTCGCGTTCATGAACGCGAATCCTGACTGCGCGATCTCGCAGACCAATGAAATCTGGATCCGCAACGGACGCCGCGTGAATCCCGGATTGCGACATCGCAAACGCAGCTGGCGATATTTTTATCTACTCGCTCCGCACCTGTCTCATCAGCATGTCTGCGGCGATGATCCGCACCGATCTGTTCCGCTCCCTCACTGGCTTCGACGAGAGCATGTTGGCCGCCGAAGATTACGATCTCTGGCTGCGCATTCTCATCGACCACGAGGCCGGCTTGTTGGATGAACCGCTGGTGACGCGGCGCGGCGGGCATCCTGATCAAACCTCCGCAACGACCCCCGCACTCGATCGCTTCCGCATCCTGGCTCTCACGAAATTGCTTGCGGATAATCGGTTGTCGCCGGCGCGCCGAACCGCGGTCATCGAAGTGCTCGTCGAGAAATGCCGCATCTACGCCGGTGGCCTCCTGCGACGAGGCCGAATCGATCAGGCTCGTCTCTACCAACGTATCGCTGAGCAGGCGCAAAACTTGCGCACGCCTGAGATCCGCTGCGCCATCGATTCGATGCGTTCCATGCTTCATGAAATTTCACATGAGTGCTGATCTCGACCAACAAATTCGCGACGCTTGCCGCCGAGCGACGGCTGCCCGCGAGCCATCTCGCGCGATGGCTTGCGATGGATCCACCGTCGCGCACCGCGATGCTCGACCTCGCGCGCGCACTGCGTCTTCGCACCGGCCAGTTGGTAACCGCGCTCGACACCCTTGATGAAATCGCCGTGCGCGATCGCATCACGATCGCCTCCGTTCTCGATCGCCCCGAAATTCGGCGCATCGCGAACGGTTCGGGCTCTAGTCCATCGCGCGCGAGTGCGCTCCTGGAGGCGCTGAGAACGGTTCGGTACCCTCTCCTAAAAAAAATGCAGGAGCAGTTGCGCTCCGAGGTCTCTGCGCTGAAGTTGCCGCGCGGCATTTCAATAGACTTGCCCCACGAACTTGGCTCTGATGAGCTCACGGTTTCGCTGCGCGTCCGAACTGGCGCGGAACTGGCTCATAAGCTCGAAGCGCTCGATCAAAGACGCGCCGGACTGACGCGGATTATCGAAATGCTAGGCGGCAAGAAATGAACTTCGATTTAGATGCTGTGTTTGTCGAAGATGGATGCGCCGATTCCGCGCTCGCGACTCGCGTCCTCCGCGCACTCCCGCGCGACCTGCCCGTGACGCTCGTCGCCGACGCGCGTGAGGTAGCCCGTCCCATCCTCGATGCGCTCGATCCGTTCGGCGCAGGCAAGCGCCGCCTCGTAATCGCGCGCCGCAAGACTCCATTTCTGATGCCGTGTCCCGCCGGTTCCTCGAAGTTTGCGTGCTGCGGATATCTCGTGCTCACGCTCGCTTCGAACTGCCCGATGGATTGTTCGTACTGTTTTCTGCAGGAATATCTTGCCGACAATCCGGCGTTCCAGTTGTATGCGAACTACACCGATTCCTTCGATGAGCTCGACCGGCTCGCCGCAAGCGCGCGCGGCCGCAGCTTCCGCGTTGGCACCGGCGAGCTGGCGGATTCGCTCGCATTCGACTCAATTACTTCGATCAGCCGCGACCTGGTCGATTTTTTTTCCACACGCGAAAATCTGACGCTCGAACTCAAGACCAAGACCGACGAAATCGAAAATCTTCTTGACGTAGATCCGCGCGGCCGCGTCCTCGTCTCGTGGACGCTGTCACCTGACAGTGTCTATCGAAGCTCGGAGCATCTGACCGCGTCGCCCGCAGCGCGAATCGCGGCGGCGCGCACTGTGCTCGACTCCGGCTACCGCGTCGCATTTCATTTCGATCCGCTAATCGCGTATCCCGATGCCGAGCGCGACTACTTGCTCTTGATCGACCAGCTACTCGACTCTATTCCTCCAAAGCAAATCTCGTTCATCAGTATGGGCGGCCTGCGGATGACGCCGCGGTTGCGCTGCGCCGCGCGCAGCCGTTTCCCGAATGATCCAATGCTCTGCGGCGAGGACGTAATTGCCGCCGACGGCCGTTTTCGGACCTTCACCCCATTGCGCTTGAATCTTTATCGCAATCTTGCCGAGCGTTTCAAAAAAGCGGGAGCAGATATCCCCACTTACCTGTGCATGGAACCCGCCAGCGTCCACGAACACGTCTTTGGCGCGGTGCCCGCGCGACCGGCTACAATCGGCGAGCGCCTCGCTCGTGGATAAACTTGAAAAGATGCCGACACGAAAAAAATCCATTGCCCGCTCCAACTCCAGCGGCGCGGGCCGCCGTGCCCGCGATTCGATCGCCGCCTCGAACGGCAATCTGCGCGGCGCGCGCGCCGCGATCGACCGCCCAATCGGCGTGTTCGACTCCGGCATCGGCGGACTCACCGTGCTGAAAGCGCTGACCGCGGCCTTGCCCAACGAAGATTTCATTTACCTCGGCGATACCGCGCGGCTCCCGTACGGCACCAAGTCCAACGAGGTCATCGTGCGCTACTCGAAGGAGAACACCAGCTTCCTGCTCGCCAAGGGAATCAAAATGCTGGTGGTCGCATGCAACACTTCAAGCGCCGTCGCACTTGGCGCAATCGCGTCGGACACGATGGTCCCTGTCATCGGCGTGATCGAACCGGGCGCCCGCGCGGCGTCGAAAGCTTCGCGCAACGGCAAGATCGGCGTGATCGGCACCGAAGCGACGATCGCGTCCGGCGCGTACACCCGCGCAATTCAACGGCTCAGCCCGCGCGCCGAAATCTACACCCGCGCATGCCCGCTGCTGGTGCCGCTGGCCGAGGAAGGATGGATCGACAATGCGGTCGCGGAACTGACCGTCGCCTATTATCTCGAAAGCCTGAAGCAAAGCGGCATCGACACGCTCCTGCTGGGATGCACGCATTACCCGCTGCTGCGCGAGATGTTCGCGCGAATCCTCGGGCCGCGCGTGAAGATCGTGGACTCCGCGACCGCCACCGCCACCGACGTGCGCGACCGCCTGCGGACGCTCAAGCTCAATCGGCGCGCCGGCGAGGGCAGCCAAAGTTTCTTCGTCACCGAAACCCCGGACCGTTTCGTCCGCGTCGGCCGCCGCTTCCTCGGCCCGCAAGTCGAGTCCGCCGTCCGAATCGAGCGATGAACGATGCGTCCGATCCGATCCTTCTTCCCCTCTCCATGAAAGGGAGAGGATCGAAGGTGAGGCTCCGATTACAGCGCGCTCTTTTGCGCGCGACCCAAGATTCTGCTCCTGCTCCCACATTCGACACTGCCTACCGACCCGATTTCGCGATAGGATGATTTCAGTAAAAAAGCTAAACTGGGCGATCGCATCGCGCCCCGATTCTAACTTCAAACTTCATGGTTAAATTGCTCATATAAGATGGCTTCAGCTTTTTCCCTCGTTGCGCGAAAAATCTTCGGCTCGAAGAACGAACGCGAAATCAAGCGGCTCCGTCCCGACGTGGACGAGATCAACCGGCTCGAGCCGGAAATCTCAGCGCTGAGCGACGACGAACTGCGCGCCAAAATCGCCGAATGGAAGGCGAATATCAGCGCGATCGAAGATCGCGAAGAGCGCGAAGAGGCGATGCTCGAAATTCTGCCGCCGGTCTTTGCCGTCGTGCGCGAGGCCGCCAAGCGCACCATCGGCCAGCGCCATTTCGACGTGCAGCTCATCGGCGGCATGATCCTCCACCAGGGACGAATCGCCGAAATGAAAACCGGCGAGGGCAAGACCCTGGTCGCGACTTTGCCCGCGGTGCTCAACGCGCTGTCGGGACGCGGCGTGCATGTCGTCACCGTCAACGACTACCTGGCGCGGCGCGACTCCGAATGGATGGGCCGAATTTACAATTTCCTCGGCCTGACCGTCGGCGTCGTCGTCCACGGCGTGACCGATCAGGATCGCAAGGTCGCCTATCGCGCCGATATCACTTACGGGCAGAACAACGAGTTCGGCTTCGACTATCTTGCGCGACAACATGAAGTTCAACATCGAGGACTACGTCCAGCGCGAGCACAACTTCGCGATCGTGGACGAAGTGGACTCGATTCTGATCGACGAAGCGCGTACCCCGCTGATTATTTCGGGCGCGTCAGAGGAATCCACCGACACCTACTATGTTGTGGATCGAGTGATCCCGCGCCTGAAAGCCGAAGAGCACTACACTATCGACGAGAAGATGCGCACCGTCTCGCTCACCGAGGACGGCGTGACTCGCGTCGAGCAACTGCTCGGCGTCGAGAATCTATACGACCCGCGCAATATCCTGCTGCTGCATCACGCGAACCAGGGACTCCGCGCGCACACGCTGTTCAAGCGCGACGTCGATTACGTCGTCAAGGACGGCGAGGTGATCATCGTCGATGAATTCACCGGGCGCCTGATGCCGGGACGCCGATGGAGCGACGGGCTGCATCAGGCGGTCGAGGCAAAAGAAAACGTCAAGATCGAGTCGGAGAACCAGACCCTCGCGACCATCACGTTCCAGAACTACTTCCGCATGTACAAGAAGCTGTCCGGGATGACCGGCACAGCCGATACCGAAGCGGTCGAGTTCAAGGAAATTTATCATCTCGACGTGGTCGTGATTCCGACTAATCAGCCGATGATCCGCATCGACAATCACGACGTGGTTTACAAAACCGAAGACGAAAAGTTCGACGCGGTAATCGAAGAAATCCAGGACTGCCATGAACGCGGTCAGCCGGTGCTGGTCGGCACGGTGTCGATCGAAAAATCCGAGCGCGTCGCCGAAAAGCTGAAAAAAACCAACGTCAAGCACTACGTTCTGAACGCCAAGAATCATGAGCGCGAAGCGGAATTCGTCGCGCAGGCCGGCCGCTTCGGCGCGGTTACGATTTCGACCAATATGGCCGGCCGCGGCACCGATATCGTTCTTGGCGGCAATCCCGAGTTCATGGCGGCGGCCGAAGCCGGCACCAAGGAACCGTCCGATCCGAACTACCAGGCCGCGCTCGCGAAGTACGTCGAGCAGTGTAAGGGCGAGCGCGAAAAAGTGCTCGAAGCTGGCGGCCTGCACATCCTCGGCACCGAGCGTCACGAGTCGCGGCGAATCGACAACCAGTTGCGCGGCCGTTCGGGACGCCAAGGCGACCCCGGCTCATCGCGATTTTACATGTCGCTCGAGGACGATTTGCTCCGAATCTTCGGCGCCGATCGGCTCAAGGGCCTGATGAGCAAAATCGGGATGGAGGACAACGAGCCGATCGAGCATCGATGGATTTCGAAAGCGATCGAAAATGCGCAGAAGAAAGTCGAGGCGCACAACTTCGATATCCGCAAACATCTGCTCGAATACGACGACGTAATGAACAAGCAGCGCGAGGTGGTGTACCATCGCCGGCGCGAACTGCTCAGCGGCGCGTCGCTCAAGGACGACGTGCTCGACATGTGCGACGCTCTGCTCGAGGACATCGCGGGCGCGCACGGCAACAACGAGATCGATCCGGCGGAATGGGACTGGAAGGCGATCGACGACGCGTTCTTCAAGCAGTTCAAGTTCCGTCCCGGCTTCAACGCGCAGACCGAAATCGAAGGCAAGCCAATCCACGGCTCCGACGATTTGATCGACGTCGCATCCGCGCGAGTGCGCCAGCTCTACGATCAACGCGAGACGGAATTCACCGAGCCGGTGATGCGCCAGATCGAAAAGATCGTGATGCTGCAGACGCTCGATGCGCTTTGGAAAGACCATCTGCTCGCGATGGATCATCTGAAGGAGGGAATCGGGCTGCGCGGCTATGCGCAGGTGAATCCGCTGGTCGAATACCAGAAAGAAGGGTTCACGATGTTCGAGGCGCTGATGGCGGTGATGCAACAGGACGTGGTCGAGAAAGTTTTCTCCGTGCAGGTGCAGCGTCAGCAGGACGTCGAACAAATTCAGCAGCCCAAGCCGCAGCGCGTCGTGATGAGTCACGGCGACGAAACCGAAACTCAAGCCGCAGCGCCGGCCAAGCGCGAAGAAAACAAAGTCGGGCGCAACGATCCATGCCCGTGCGGCTCGGGCAAGAAATACAAACGCTGCCACGGCAAGTGACGCGGCGGTATTCGCTCAAATGAAAGTCGCACTCGAGCCCGCCAGCGTGCGCGGATTTCGATTCGCCGGCGTCAGCGCGGGCCTGAAGACCAAGGCTGGCGCGCTCGACCTGGGTCTCATCGTTGCCGATCGCCCGTGCGCGGCAGCAGCAGTGTTCAGCGCCAATCGGGTGAAGGCCGCGCCGGTGTATGTCACGGCAGCCCGCGTCAAATCTGGTCGTTTGCAGGCAGTCGTCGCGAACTCGGGATGCGCCAACAGCTTCACCGGCAAAGAAGGAATGCGGCTCGCGCGCGATTCATGCGCGTACGTTGCGCAACTTCTCGGATGCGCGCCGGAACTCGTGGTGCCATCGTCAACCGGCGTGATCGGCCATCTTTACGACCTCGACAAATTCAGAATCGGGGCCGTTCGACGCAGTGAGATCGCTGCGTGACGACGGTCTCGGCGATTTCGCGCAAGCGATCATGACAACCGACACGCGTCCCAAGACCGCTTCGACAACGTTTAAGGCTGGCGGTGAGACGATCACGCTCGCCGGCGCGGTGAAGGGCGTCGGCATGATTTCTCCGAAGATGGCGACGATGCTCGGCTACCTTGTCACAGATGCGATGGCGCTCCCGCTTTCCTGAAAAAATCGCTCAAGCGGGCGCTGCCGGCGAGCTTCAATGCGATTACGGTTGACGGCGACATGTCGACCAACGACACCGTTATCATCATGGCGAGCGGCGCGGCGCAAAATCGCGCATTCGGCGCGCGCGATCAGGCGATATTCGATCGCGCGGTCGAAAAAATCTCGGCGGCACTCGCGCGCGAACTCGTGCGCGACGGCGAAGGCGCGACCAAGCTGGTCAGCGTCGAGGTGCGCGGCGCGAGAAATCCGGCGGATGCTGAGCGGGCGGCGCGTCAGATCGCGAACTCGCCGCTGGTCAAGACTGCATTCTTCGGATGCGATCCGAATGTCGGCCGAATCCTGATGGCGGCTGGATCGTCGGGCGCGTATCTCGAGTCCGACAAGCTGGTACTGTGGATTGGCGGTGTGAAAGTCGCGGCGCATGGCCGGTTGCTGACCGAGGCGCTCGCCGAGGCGGGCACTGCGATGCGGGCGCGCGAATTCGCGAGTGCGGCTCGATTTGCGATTGGGAAAATCGACGGCGACGATTCTGACTTGCGACCTAAGCTACGATTACGTGCGAATCAACGCGGAGTACACGACCTGAGCGGAGGCAATCGCGGATGGCAAGCTTCATCAAAGTTGCGAAGGTGGCGGACGTGCCTGAGGGGAGCGGCAAACTGGTCGAGGCCGGCGGGAAACAAATCGCGCTGTTCAACGCGGGCGGGAAATTCTTCGCGATCGACAACAGCTGCAAGCATCGCGGCGGCCCGCTGGCCGAGGGCGAACTCGACGGCACCACGATCGCCTGTCCGTGGCACGGATGGGAGTACGACATCACGACTGGCGCGAACCTCGACGACGCGAGCGTCAAGCTCGGATGCTACCCGGTGAAGGCTGAGGGCGACGATATTTTGATTGAAGCTTGACGCGGTCCGCTGATTCTCAGCGCGCGGCAAACAGGCGTCCCGCGACGTAGGTCGCGCCCGCGGCTGCTACTCCGACCAACATGCTTTCGAGTCCGCTGCGCCACCACGAACGGCTGGTGATGATCGTTTTCAGTGCGCCGACTGCGAACAGCACTGCGACCGTCGAGATTGCCGATACGATCAGCGCGCGGCCTGGCTCAAAGAAAATGTACGCCCAGACTGGCACCGCCGCGCCTGACAGGTACGACAATCCGACTGCGAACGCGGAGCGGAGCGGACTGTCGAACGATTCTTCGTTGAAACCGAGCTCCTCGCGCATCATCACGTTGCTCCATCGATCCGGGTCCGACGTGATGTGCGCGACGATCTGGTCGAGCAACGGGCCGGTGAATCCCTTGTTGCGATAGATGCTACTGATCTCTTCGCGCTCGCGGTCGGGCCATCGGCGGATTTCCTCGCGCTCGCGTTCGATCTCGCTTTGATAAAATTCGATTTGCGAGCGCGCCGAGATGAAGGCCGCGAGCCCCATCGCGACTGCGCCGCCAAGCATCTCGGAGAGTCCCGCCATCATCGCCGCGTTGCCGGTGACGAATGCCGCGGCGACGCCCGACGTGACCGCGAACGACGCGACCAGTCCGTCGTTCAACCCGAGCATCACGTCGCGCACCCAGCTACCGCCGGCGGCGTGGACCTGCTCGGTGTGATGGTCGTACTCGCGGATTCGGATCGAAAAAGGCACTACGGAGTCCCTCCGGCAAGCGGCGCTACGACAGGCTTTGCGGTTGGCGCGCTGCGGCGCTTGCGACGATCGATCGATTCGCGCGCAGCTTTCACTTCGGCGATCATCTTGCGCGCGGTCGCGTGGTCCGGCTTGTGTCCCAGGTACGAATAAAGAAAATCGAGTCTCGCCGCACGGCAGAGAAATCGACCGATGCTGCGATCGAGATGCACCAGGTTCATGACTCTGCGATCCCACGAGACCTTCGCGGTGCGGCGGAAATCCTCGAGGTCGATAAAGTACACCTTGAAGCCGCCGGCCTCGTTGTCCTCGACCATGATGTTGGTCTCTTGCAGATCGCGCGTGTAAATCCCCGACTCGTGCAGGCGCCGGATTTGCGCGGCTACCGTGTCGGAGATTTGTTTGCGGCGATGCACGTTGCGTCCCTTGATTTCTCCGGGGCCGAGCATGAAGCGGCTGAGCGAGTCGGCGTTGATGAGCGCGCGGCTCACGAGATAGGAAGCGCGAATTGCGCCGGCCTGGTAGATGTCCATCGCCGCCAGCGGTTCCGGATGCGCAAGGTTACGCTGCGCTGAGCATCGCGGCGCCGGCGAGCGATCGCCTGGCGCGCGAGCCGCGAAGTCGCGTGTAGACTCCGCGGGTCCACGACGAAACCTCGACGCGTTTTATGAACGCGGGCCCGGCACCGGGCAGGTCGATGAATCCTGCGCGGGTGCGGGCTTCAGACTTGAGCACGCGAAAATCCGGCGACGCCATCAACTCGTCGGCGCGCTCGACGACTTCGCGCCACTGGGGCGAGCGCGCATAGAGGAGTACCGTGCGCATGCGCGATCAAGCCTAGCCGTTTCCGCGCGCCGTTGGCATTGGCCAGCGGCTAGATGCAGTCAAATCGCTATCGAGTCAAAGATGCCGGCTTCAGTCCTTCCTTGGGTTCGACGATCAACGAGCCGCCAATATGCGCGGGATGCAACTGACATGAGAACGGAAAAACTCCCGCCTTGTCGGCGACGAACGTGACCGTCTTGGGTTCGCCGCGGGTGACAACTTCGGTGACGTTGTAGGCGGGAATCGTAAAGCCGTGTTGATTGACTGCGCCGGGCACCAGGTTCTTGAGCGTGAGTTTCACCTTGTCGCCCTGCTCGACTGCGATCACACTCGGGAGCCAGATTTTCGCGTCATCCACTTCGACCGAAACCATCGTGAAACTCCTGGTGCCGGGTTCGTCCGCGGCGGGCGGCGGCGATACCAATCCGGGCGCTGAAGGAGCGGCGCCCTGCGCCATCGCGATTCGATTCGCGCCCATCAGCATTAGCGTCGCCACGGCCGCAATTGCCGCCATCGTTTTCAACTTTGCAATAGTAGTCATCGGAAGTTTTCTCCTTGTTAGCGGACCAATGTATCACGACAACGGCGAAACTCAGCCATTGAAACGCTTCGCGAGTTTCGCCCATTCGGCATCGTCGGTGCCCGCGCGATATGGGATGTAAAACGCGACCCGGTCGAGCAGTCCTTCGTAACGCTCCTTCACCTTGTCGGCAATGTCGTCGAACGAGCCCGACACTGTGTACACGTCGAGCATTTCGTCGGTGATTTCTTTCGCCATCGCGACCCACTCGCCCTTGGCGGCCTTTTCGTTGAGGCGCTGCGCGACGTCGCCCCATCCGTGGGTGTCGAGCACGATTTTGTAGGTACGGGTCGAGGCGTAGAACGAGATCTGCTGCCGGACCGCTTCGCGCGTCTTTTTTATTTCGTCCTGATTGTGGCCGACGATCACGAACGCCATCGATTGAATTTCGAAATCCTTGCGCGAGCGTCCCGCTTTCTGCAGACCTTTCTCGACGTTCGGCAGCACGTATTCGCGCAGGTACTTGGGCGAGTTGAACGGATGCGCGTGGAGTCCTTCGCACATTTCTCCGGCGAGCCGGATGATATGTTCGTTGACGCCCGCGATGTGAATCGGAACGTTGGGGAAGTTATGCCGGGCCGGCGTGAAGAACGGCGTCATCAGCGAGAAGTTGTAGTACTTGCCCTGGAAAGAGAGCTTCGCGCCGCCTTCCGACCAGCATTTGAAAATCGCGCGCAGCGATTGCAGGTACTCGCGCAGACGCGGCACCGGCGCTTCCCATTTGGTACTGTAGCGGCGCTCGATGTGACCCTTCACCTGCGTGCCGAGGCCGAGGATGAAGCGGCCCTCGGAAAGTCCGGCGAGATCCCATGCGGTCGCGGCGGTGATCATCGGACTGCGCGGAAACGCAATCGCGACCGAGGTGCCCATCTTGATTCGCTTGGTGTGCTCGGCGATAAGAGCAGCGGGGAGGAAGCCGTCGTTGCCTGCTTCCGGAATCCAGATTGCGTCGAAGCCCGCGGTTTCGGCGGCGCGGGCGGCGGCGGGGACATCGCGGAGATTGCGGGTCGAGAGACCGGTGTCGAGCTTCATAATTTTTCTCTCCCGTCAGGAACCTAACTTCTTCCGACGAGCGGGAGGGGAACCGGATTAATGAGGTAAACCTGATGCAAACTGGCCAAGATTTTTCGACGGCGGGCGAATCGTAACAAAGGCCGGGGCAAACTGGAAAGGCTGCTAGCGCCGGTTCGTACGCTTTTGAACAAGGTCGAGGGCGCGGGCGGGGTAGTCGCTGATCAGGCCGTCTGCGCCCATGTCTAGGAGTTCAGACATCTCGCGCGGTTTCGTTCACCGTCCACACGTGGACTTCGACTCCCAGGCGGTGCGCGAACTCGACACTTTCCTTAGTGACCAGCTCCCATGATTCGTGGCGATGGGGGATTTGGACTGCGTCGGCGGGTGGACGGTAGTTGGCGTCGCGCGTGCCCATCGCCTGAATGAACATGCCCGATTCAAGGTACGAAAAATTAGTGGGAATATCCGGCGCCAGCTTGCGAACCTCGTCGAGTGGTTGCTGATGCTCGCTGGCGATGAGCACATTGCGGCGCATTCCAGCGCGATCGATCACGTCGAGCATCGGCGCGATCACGCTCGGCGCGATTTGCTTGACCTCGACTATCATCCGCAGTTTTGGAAATTCCGCCAGCACGTCCACCAGCCGCGGCACTCTGTTCCCCTTCTCTCTGAAGGGGAAAGTCGCGTCGTCGAGGGTGAACATCCGGCCGGCGTCGGCCTTCGCAAGCTCCGCATATGTCAGATTCGGGATCACTCGATCGACCCCGCACGCCCTCTTGAGATGTGCATCGTGGGCGACGACGATTTCGCCGTCGCGCGTCATGTGAACGTCGAGCTCGAGATACTGAACGCCGCACGCGGCGGCGGCGCGAAATGACTCGAGAGTATTTTCAGGATGCGTACCGGCGGAGCCGCGATGGCCAAAGACGCGCGGCAGTGCGGGCGTGAAGAAATCGGTTTTGAGATGCTCGCGCATATGAGTTTTTCAGCTGCGACAGGTCGCAATCTCAGCCTTAACCGGGAAGGTGCGAACTAGCAATGGCGGAAAAATTTGGAGAGGAAGGACGAGCGGTCAGATCAAAGCGCGCCGGGTTCCGAGGATTCGATGCGGCTGCTGGTGAGTCCTCGCAGGTGCCTGACCTTTCCCACGGTGCGATCGATGGTCACGTGATACATGTCGCCGAACTTGGAGATCGCGGGTTTGCGCGCTGCGGCCGCAATGAAATGGCTGCCGAGGTCGGGCAGTTCCGCGAGCGCCGACTGATACTGATCTTTGAGATCCTCGAATATCGCCTTCATCCGCGGCGACACCTGGTGATTCTCGCCGAGTTTCTCGGTCAGCGGATTAACCCATGCGCCATCTTTTTCCATCGCGAAGTGGAGATGCGGCCCGGTCGACAGGCCAGTCGTCCCCACATTTCCGATCAGCTGCCCCATATGAACGCTGGCGCCCGGCTTAACCTCAGGACTGATCTTCGACAGATGACCGTAGATGCTAACGAGATTGTGTTGATGCTGGATGCGGATAGCATTCCCGAGTTCGCCCTGCCATCCCGCGCTGATTACGGTGCCGTCGGCGACGGATTTGACAGGCTCGCCGTACTTCGCGACCAGGTCGACGCCGACATGCGGGCGGTACTCGTGAAGGATCGGATGATAGCGATGGAAGGTGAAGCCCGACGATATGTACTGGAAGTTGAGCGGGAACTTCAGCGACTGCGGACCGAGCGCGTGGCCTTGTTCGTCATATAGATGAGGGCGGCCATGTTCGTCCGCAAACGAGATCGCGGTCAGCGTGCGACTACCGAAGCGGATTTGCGCCGCCTGCACGTCGCCGACCAGCGTGTACGAGCCGTCACGGCTGACCTTTTCCTGGTAAATCAACTTGACTGCCGAGCCCGGCGCAAGCCGGTTCAAATCGTGACGATCCGAAAACGCGTCCTGCAGCGAATCGACAATCGGCTTGGGGATGTTGTTCTCGGCGGCGGCGCGCTGGAAGTTGTCTTTGACCGCGAACGTCATTTTGATCGGACGAATGTAATATTCGATAGGCCGGATGGCAGCCTTGAGGACACCGGCTCCGAGGCTCGCCCCGATGACGGTATTATTCTGATCCAGATCGTACTTGAGACCGCGCATCTCGCCGGTCTCGGGATCCTTATACAGGGTCAGCGGGTGTCCGCTGTGAAAATACCGATTCGCGGTAATCTGCTGGATAAACGACGCCCACTGATGCGCATCGCCCGCGTCCATCCCTGCTTGGCGTAGATAGCTCTCGATAGGCGCAGTACGGTCGAGCATCGTGCTGATGGTTATCGACGGCGGAGCAGGTTCGGCCGATTCCGCCTGCTCGACAATGTCATTACCGTCCTTGCCGGCGTCGAATTGAGCGCTGAGGGTGTCGAGGGGCGAGGAAAAAGTCCGCGGATTTGCTTGGAAAAATAGAAATAAGGCGGCGGTCGTCGCGATCAACGCCACGACCAGAGCCGTAACCGCGCGTGGATATCCCCTGAAGCTTCTCCCCCGAGCTGCCATCGCGATCGAAGCTAGGTGATTCGGCTATCCAACGCAAGCTGCACATGTCAGGTGTTCGCTGTTCTGGTTACGGCAGCGACCGGAATTCACGCAGTTCAGGTTACGAACGGTACAAATCAACCATCGCGCGGAATCAGCCTCGCCGTATCTAGACAGGATGGGTCAGGGGCAGTTGCGAGCCACCCGATAGCCTTGTTGGTCAGCGGCCTCGCGGCTCGGGAACAGCATGCGATTCTCGGGCGCCATCTTGTCGTAGGTTCCACAACCGGGCCATGCGTAAATCTTGCTGCGTCGATTACCGACGATCTGGCCGGCGGGATTCGTTGTCGAAGGAAGCGGCGCCTCCACATGATTCGTCGCGCTCGTCGCGTCAGTCGAGCGAGCAGGCTCCGTCCAGATTTCATTGAGCAGGCTCGCCAGTCTGAATCCCGCTTTCGCCAGCTGATGACCCGCGAGCGCGTCGGCGCGATTCATGTACGAAGAGTCCAGTTCGACCGGACGTCCTGCGGGATTGAGGCAGGCGTTGATCGTCGGTTGGCAGGGTTCGATCGGGATTTGCAGCGCGCCATAGATGTCGGCGCGCGCCAGTCGATTCGATTCCCACGCGATCTGATCCGCTGCAATCCACGAATCGGCGTCTCGCTCAGTCGCGTAGGTTAGTTCCAGTTTGTGCGCCGTCGTCTCTGGCCGGCCGGAATCGATGTCGTATTCGAGACCGCGCACGACGGTGGTATCCCAGACCGCGTGAAGATTGGTTTCGCGGGAACGCGAATCGACGGGTACGCAATTGCCGCCGCGATCTTCGTCGTTGGCAGCATGCAGCGGCTGATGAATGTCGCCGACAAAATGGATCAGAAACGCCAGATCGCCTTTGGCGCCCCACCGATCGTAACTGCGGTCTTTCAGGCGCTTCGAGTACTCGTCGATTTTAGCGGTCACGCAATTGCGCCCGGGGCATCGCGCGGCAACGTCCGAGCGCCGATCCTGCAGACAAATGTCGATGAAGTGCCAGGGCGCAGTCGATTTATCTTCGTCGCGAAACTCGGTATCCGGACGGATCGATGCCGCTTCCATCGCGGTCGCTATGGATCTTTTGTCGGCCGTCACCCCCAGGATGTCCGCCACATGGCTCGCAGCCGCGGGCGTGAGATTGTCTGCTGCAATGACTGCGACAATTTTGTGCCCGTCGTTCCCCCACCCCCACGCAGCAAGGGGACAGAGCAGGATTGCCACAGCGAGATTCGCGATGCTGATGGCCGTTGAACGCATGCGGAAGCTATAGCATCTAAGCTCACAAAAATTGTTACTGTCCAAGTCGATGGCAATAGCTGCGATCGATCTTGGTAGCCGGCGGATCGGGGTTGCGGTTACCGATGCGGCCTCGATGGGCGCGTATCCGTTGGGAATCGTCACGCGGCGTGCGCTTAAGAAGGATATAAAGGCGATTGCCGCTATGCTCGGCGACCGACGCGTCGGCACGTTCGTCATCGGACTTCCAATTAACATGGACGGCAGCGAAGGTCCTGCCGCGGTTTCCGCGCGGAAATTCGCCGCGCACCTGGCGCTCGAGCTGCACGTCAACGTCGAGATGTTCGACGAGCGGCTGACCAGCTTCGAAGCGCGCGATCGCCTGACTGACATGCCGGCCCGCAAGGGCAAGCGCAAACGAGGTATCGACGCGCTGGCGGCGGTCGTGATTCTCGAGGGCTGGATGCAAGCGCATCCGGATAAAATCCCGCGCGGCGGCGGCTGATGCAAAATCGCGGCTTGGAATATAATTTCCAGGTAGATGAAGCTCGCTGCGGCACTTCTTGTAATCGCGATCGTGGTCGGTGCGTCGTACGCCGCGTTGTCGTACTTCTTTCTCAGTCCTACTGAAAAATTTGCACCCCCGCGCGAAGTCACGATTGAAAAGGGCGAGTCGTTTCGCCAAATTGCGGGGGCGCTCGCTGACGCCGGCGTCGTTCGAAGCGAGCTTGCGTTGCGCTTGTATGGCCGGATGAGCGGGACTGCGAGCCAGATCAAGCCGGGCGATTATGCTTTCAAAGGTGGCGAGCGCGTCTCCGACGTGATGCGTCATCTGGTGAAAGGCGACTTTATTGTCGTGACAATCACGATTCCCGAAGGTCTGTCGGTGCATGAGATTGCGGAGCGGGTCGCCGCGACGGGACTGGTCTGCGAGGACGAATTCGAGAATGCGGCGCGCGACGGCGAAATCGTCCGCGCGCTCGGCTTGATGCCGCTCGGCGCCGAAGGCTACCTGTTTCCCGCGACGTACAAATTTTCGCCGCACGCGAAGACCAACGACGTGCTGGTCGCGATGCTCGCGCGGTTCTACCAGGTCCTGACGCCGCAGGTGGAAGCGCGCATGTTCGCGGTCGGCCTCGACGCGCGCCGGCTGGTCACGATGGCGTCGATCGTCGAGAAGGAAGCCAAGGCGCCGAACGAGCGGCCTCTGATCGCGGGCGTCTTCTACAATCGGCTGAAGCTAGGGATGCCGCTGCAATCCGATCCGACGGCGCAATACGAGCTTGACGGCGCCAAGGAGTCGGCCGTGAACGCGGTGCATACGCCATCGGCCTTCAATACTTACGACTTCACCGGCTTGCCGCCCGGTCCAATCGCGAATCCGGGTTTGAAATCGATCGAAGCCGCGCTGAATCCGACGCCGACCGACTATCTCTATTTCGTCGCGCGCGACGGCGGCACTCATGTCTTTTCGAAATCGTACGACGAGCATCGGCGCGTGATAGCGTCTGAGCGAAAATCGCCGGCGGCCAGCCCGCCGCAGCATCCGTGAAATAGTAGAATGTGCATTTCGACCGGCCGATTGGACGGTCGCATCTGCGTCGATTAGGCTATAATTTCTATCCTGTGGACAATCCGGTCGAGACAATCGGCGCTGCCAGTGCGCGAATCGCGCGGCTAGCCGCAATGCGCGTGATGCTATGCGCGGTAGTGCCGGCGCTCACCGCAATCGCGCTCGGATTTCTGCTCGACTCGATCGGCGACCTGACCTGGGGACAGTACGGATACTGGCTGGCGTCCGATCACGCCGTCGAGCTGAGCCTCGCATTGATCGGCGCAGGCCTGGTGGTGCTCGCGGTGGGACTCGTGATGGCATTGCGCGCGTATCGGCGTGCCAACGACTTCGTTGCCGCGGCGGCTGAGCTTGACGACCTGCTGGAAAGCAACCAGGAGATCGTGACCTTCGCCACGCTTGCGAATCCGTCGACACCTCAGAGCAGCCGTGCGCGCCGCACGCCATTGTTCCCGGTTCTGTGGCGGCGTGCGATTGCGCTGTTCGGCGGCCTCGACGTGCGCCGCGAATTCAGATTCAAGCCAGGCGAGCCGCTCAAGCGCTCATCGATTTTTGCCGGCCTGGTGGCGCTGGTGATGGTGCTCGCCACGTTGGGATTAGTCCGCGCACCGACGCCCGAAAGCAGAGAGGCGGCCAAGCTGCGTGCGATCGCCCAGGAGATCGCCAAGACCGCGAAGAATTCCGACGATACCGCGCTCGCCGACAAGATTCGCGCGGCCGCCGACGCGCTGGAAAATTCCAGGATGCCGCCCGAAGAGAAGAAGAAGCGCATCGAGGATGCGATGAAGCAGGCCGACAAGGCCGCCGAGAAACGCAACAACAGCCAGTCCGGAAAAAGTCAGGGCACCGGCAAGTCCAACGCGCAGAGCGGAAACGGCAGCGGCAAGAGCCAGGGCCAGGGCAACTCTTCAGGCACCGGCACTGGCGAGGGCAAGGCCGGGACCGGGTCCGGTCAGAATGCGGGCGGCAATAAACCGGGTTCGGGCAAAGGCGGCGCCGGAAACAATTCAGGCAAGAACAACGGCGGAAAAGAATCGGCCAAGAACGACCAGAACAATCAGAACAAGGATCCGTCGAACATCAAGCTGCAAGACGAACTCGCCAAGGCCGACGCGCAAGTCGAGAGCGCTAACGCAAAAAATCCTGGTCCCGACAATCAGCCCGGCGACGACAAAAATCAGGGCGGCGGGAACAAACCCGGCGACAAGAGTGGCAGCCAGCCTGATCCAAATCGACCCGGCGATATTCCCAAACCGGGCGCCAACGGCGATCGCAATATTCCCTCGGCCGGCGGCAATCCAAAAAATAATAAAGACATGGGCTCGAACCAGGGCGATACGCATCTCGGCGAGATGCCGACGTCCACCAATGCGCAGCGCTTCCTTAAGCCCGGCGAGAAGGGCGCGGGCGTCGATATCAAGGATGCGCGCTACGTAGTGTTCAAATTGCCGGGCGCTCCGACTTCGGGCAGCGGCGGGAAGACAGTGCTCGACACCGATCGGCCCAAGGCGACGACCGCGTATGTTAATGCTCCGCTCGCCCCGACCAGCGACGACGCGCCGCCTGACGAACGACAACTGGTGCCGCCGCGCTATCGCGACATGATTCACTAGATTTTTTAAAGGAAGGGACAACGGATGGGAGCGGCTCCTCAGCAAATTTCACCCGATCAGCGGGTCGCGGATTTTCGCAAGATTTTCTCGCGCGCCGAGAGCGAAGTTGCGCGCGTGATCGTCGGCCATCGCGACGTCGTTCGCAAGCTGCTCACCGCGCTCTTTTGCGGCGGCCATATTTTGATCGAAGGCGTTCCGGGACTCGGCAAGACGCTGATGGTGAAGGCAGCCAGTGAAACGCTCGGTCTCAGTTTCAAGCGAATTCAGTTCACGCCCGATCTGATGCCTTCGGATATCATCGGCACACAAGTGTTGACCGAGGCCGAGGGCCATCGCGAGTTCCAGTTCAAGGAGGGCCCGATCTTCGCGCACATGGTGTTGGGCGACGAGATCAATCGCGCGACCCCCAAGACGCAATCGGCCGTGCTCGAAGCGATGGAAGAGCATCAGGTCACTGTCTTCGGCACGACCTACGTGCTCGATCCGCCGTACATCGTGCTCGCCACGCAGAATCCGATCGAGCTCGAAGGAACCTACCCGCTGCCCGAGGCGCAGATGGATCGGTTCATCTTCAAAGTCGTGATGGGATCGCCCAAGCCCGACGAGTTGCGCGAAATTCTCAACCGCACCACCGGCACCGCGCAAAACAAGATTCAGCCGCTGTTCGAACCGTCGCACGCGCCGCGCGCGATCGAGGATCTCAAAGCTCTCGTTCGTGAGGTGATGGTGGCCGAGCCGCTCGAGCGTTACATCATCAGCGTGATCGGCGGATGCACGCCCGGCGGTCCCGGCGCGATCCCCGAGGTCTCGCAATATTTGCGCTTCGGCCCGAGTCCGCGCGGTGCGCAGGCGTTGATTCTATGCGCCAAAGTTAACGCGTTGCTCGCTGGCCGCGTGAGCGTGAGCTACGACGATATCGACGACGCGATCGTCCCGTGCCTGCGCCATCGCTTGCTGCTCAACTTCCAGGCCGAGGCCGAGAGCGTGTCTTCCGAATCGATCCTCGAGCAGGTGATAAAGCGGCTCAAGAAGCCGCGCACGTAGCCGATGTTCGGACTGCCCGATGAGTTCACGCCGGGATTTCTAGCCCGGCTCGAAAAGCTCAGGATCAGAACGCGCCAGCGCTATGCCGGGCTGGGCCGGGGCATGCACCTGTCGCCCAAGCGCGGCTCGTCGCTCGAGTTCAACGATTACCGTCATTATTCGCCCGGCGACGACTTTCGCTACATCGACTGGGGCCTCTACGGACGCAGCGACAAACTCTACATCAAGCTTTTCCAGGAAGAGGAAGATCTGCTCACGTACATTTTCATCGATGCGAGCGCGTCGATGGGCTATCCGGCCGGCGATCGCAAATTCGAATCCGCGATGCTGACCGCGCTCGCGCTTGCATACGTCGCGCTGGCCAGCGGCGATCGCGTTATGCTGCGCGTGCTCGGCGGCCACGGCGCCAAGATCAATCCGTCGTTCGTCACCGGGCGCCATCGAGTCGTCGAGCTCGCGCGCCGTCTGGCTGATCTCAAGCCGGGTGGCCAGTTCGATTTCGCGGCGTCGCTGGCGACTGAGCTGCTCTCGATTCGCCGTGCCGGTAAGGTGTTTATCGTTTCGGATTTCCTGATGCTGCTCAACTCGGTCACCCGCGGGCTCGGAATGTTTACGGCGGCCTCGATGGATCTCACGGCGGTGCAGATTCTCGGCGGACGCGAGCTCAATGGACAAGGACTCGACGGCGACGTCGAAGTGATCGATTCGGAATCGGGCGAGCGGCTGCGCGTATCGATCGGCGAGCGCGAGCGCAGGCAATATCGCGAAACGATGAACCGTCTGACGCGCGAAATAAAATCGTTCTGCCTCAAACGCGGCCTGCACTACTCGCTCTACACGACCGACCAGGACTTCCAGCAATTTTTCGTGCGCGCGACGCGCGAGCTCGGACTCGCGCACTGAAGAGTTAACGATGGGACTCCTCTATCCCGGCGCGCTCATATTTTTCGCCCTCGTCCCGGCGCTGGTGCTGGCGTACCTGGCCAGGGAACGGCCGTCGCGCGTGACCGTCTCGAGCGTGCTCGCGTTCCGCGCGCTGCGTGGCTTCCGGCGCGAGCGTTTTGGCGGATGGCCACGCTTGGACTGGATGTTCTTCGTCGAAGTTTTAATCCTGAGCCTGGTGGTGCTCGCGATGGCGGGACCGTTCATCTGGAAGAGAACCTCTCCACTCGCAGTCGTGATCGACAATTCCGCCGCGATGCAGGCGCTGACACCCTCGGGGAAAAGTCGCTTCGAGATCGCGCGCGAAAAACTGGACGCCGCGTTGTCGGTCGAAAATGGCGGCAGCGAGACTTCCATTTACATCACTGCGCCGCAGCCGCGCCGGGTGGCGCCGCCATTCAGTACGCTGACCGAGGCGCGACTGGCGCTGTCGCGAATCAAGCCTAGCGACGCGCCCAACGATCAAACGACGCTCGAGAACTTTCTAAGCAACCTCGCGGCTGAAGCGCGCGTCGCCAAGGTGATCTTTGCTGGCGCCAGTGCGTTGGCCACGCCGGTTCCCGCGCGGATTCATCCGATCGCGGTGGGCGACGCGGTCGCGAACGCCGCGATTGGATCGTTCACGTTGAGGCGCGAAGTCCTTGGCGCGGAAGCACTTCATGCGAGTCTCACGATCGCGAACTTCAGCCCCCAAACGCGCAATCTGCAACTGGTCGTGACTGGCGACGGCAAGGAAGTCGCGCACGCTAAGGAAGCGCTCGGCGCGCGTGAGACCGCTACGCTCGAATTCCCCGCGATTCCTCCCGCGCGGATCTACGAGGCGAAACTCGCGCCCGACGACGCGCTCGCACTCGACAACGTTGCCTACGCGACCGCTGGCTCGGTCAAGAACGTTTCGATTCTCTTTATCAGCCCGACGCCCGGCGATGCCGCGGGGCTGAACTCGATTCCCGGCGTCGCGGTCACCGCCAAGAGTCCCGATTCGTACTCACCTGACGAGCTCGGCAACTTCGATCTTGCGATTTTCGAGTACGCCACGCCCAAGGAAATCCCCGCGGTGAACACGATGCTGGTGATGCCGCCGCCAGGCGATCCGGTTTTTGGATTGACCGTGACGCCGACCTCCAAAGTCGAGATTGCCGGATGGCGCACCACCGACACGCTCACCGACTCGGTGAATTTCCGGCTGCTGAGTCTGCACGGGGGCGAATATTTCGGAACGCATCCGTGGATGAGCCAGGTGGTCGGCGGCGACGGCGGCGCGCTGCTGCTCAAGGGCGAGCGCGGGGCGCATCGTTTCGTCGCTACTGGTTTCAATCCGTTCCCGTATCTTGGGAAGCGCAACCTGCCCATGTCGATCCTGACGCTCAACGCGATCAGCTATCTTGCCGGCCTGGGCTCGAGCAGTAGCGGTTATCGAACAGGGCAGCCGTGGCTGGTGCCGGCTGGAGTCGAGCGCGTGATACTGCCGTCGGGAAAAAAGAACCCGGCTCAGCCCGGCACGCTTTTCACTGATGTGTCGGAGCAGGGAGTTTACGAGCTGGTCGGTCCGGGCAGCGCTCAGACGCCGCGCGCGGTAAACCTCGCCGACTTGACCGAGTCGGATCTCTCCAGCTCGCCGCTGCTCAAAGTCGAAGCCGCGAATTCGAGTTCCGGGGCCGAGCCAGTGATGGAGAAATCTTCGCTGAGCGACTACCTTCTGCTTGCGATCATCCTTCTGGCCGCTCTGGAAGCCTTCATCGTCTATCGACGCCGACGACTGGCCGAGGCCGCCCTGTGATTCCCGCCGGCTTGCCGCACGATTTGACATTTGCGCATCGTGAGCTGCTCTACCTGCTCGCACTGCCTGCCATCGTCCTGTTGTGGGGTATCGTCAATGCGCGTGAGCTTCGACGCGTGTTTGCGCCGCTGATGCGCGCGCTAGTGCTCGCGCTGTTCGTGGTCGCGCTCGCAAATCCTCAGCAGGTGATGCGTTCCGAGGGCGCGGCGCGGCCGGCAGTCGTCGATGCGAGCGCGAGTATCACGCCCGCGATGCGCACGTGGACGCTCAAGCTGCTGCGTGATGACCTTGGTTTGCGCGCGGGAGATCCCGCGTACGTGTTCGCGACCAGTGCGGCGCCACAATCGATCGGCGCGGTCGAATCGGCGTTCGCCAACAACACGGGATGTGCCGAATGCGCGCCCGGCGCGACTGATCTTGAAAGTGCGCTTTACCGAATCGCCGCGGATCCCGACGCCCACGGCGGGCCGGCCGTGATGGTGACCGACGGATGGCAGAATCGGGGCGACGCTGAGCGCGCGATCAGCGCAATCGTCAACGCCGAGATTCGCCTCGACATCTTCACGCCGCCGGGCGCGCGATCGATTCCCAACGTCGCGATGACGGCGCTCTCGCTTCCGCCCGGCGCTCGAAAAGGCCGCGCCGTTTGAGCTCGGCGTCACGATGGAAAATCTCAACGACACGCCGGTGACCGGCACGATCGCAATCACGCGTGACGGCGCGCTGATCGATCAGCGCAGAGTCACGCTGCCGCGCGGCTCTCAGCGCTTCGATTTCCCGGTGCATACTGAAACCGTTGGACTCGCTTCGTACGGCGCATCGTTCAAGCCTGACAATCCCGCGCAAGACGCGTACCTCGAGGACGACTCGCTAAAAGGATGGGTCGGAGTAGGTACGCGGCGCAAAGTTCTGATTCTCACCGATAGCGCCAAGGACGCGAACTACCTCGGCACCGTCGTCAATCGGTTGGGGCTCGAACCTACCGTCGTGCCGGTCACCGGCGGTGCGTGGGACGGAACCGTCGCGGGCTATGACGCGGTGCTGATCAACAACGTGCCGAGCGAGCGAATCGCACCGGCGGCGCAGAGCGCGATGATTGCGTACGTGAATCGCGGCGGCTCGCTCGCGATGGTCGGCGGCGATTCGAGTTTCGGTCTTGGCGGTTACGCGGACAGTCCGCTCGCGGCGGTGATGCCGGTGACAATGAAGCCGCCGCAGCACAAGGAAAAGAAGCGCGCGCTGGTTTTGATTATCGACAAGTCGGGATCGATGGGCAAAAACGAAAAACTCACTTACGCCAAAGCCGCGGCCGAAACCGTCACGAAAAATCTCAAGGACAACGACTTGATCGGCGTGATCGGATTCGACTCGCAACCCTTCGTCGTCATCCCGCTGCAATCGGTCGGTCAGAGCCGCGGATATTTCAAGCAGATGGTCGACCGGCTCGCCGCCCATGGCCAGACCTTCCTGATTCCCGCGTTGAAGGAGGCTGAACGCACGCTCGGCGCGAGCGGCGCGCAGGTCAAGCACGTCGTGATTCTCACCGACGGCGAGACCGGCGGCACCACCGAGATGTACTACGACCTGGTCTCGCGGATGCATCACGACGCCGACACGACAATCTCGACGGTGGCGGTTGGCACCGAGGCCAACGTCGATTTGCTGCAGTCAATCGCGAAATACGGCGGCGGCTCTTACTATCAGACCGACAATCCAAAAAATCTGCCGGAACTTTTCGTCGAGGATTTCAAGGCACACGGCGGCGAGATCACGATGGTCGAAAAAGAATTCACGCCGCGCACCGAAACTCCCGACGCGGTTCTGAAAGACCTCGCATCGCGGCAGATGCCGCCGCTCAAGGGCTACGTCTCGACCGAGATCAAGCCGCGCGCCACCATGGACATGTACGTCGAGCGCAGCGGCACGCGCGAACCGGTGATCGCAAGCTGGAAATACGGCGCGGGCAAGGTGATGGCGGTGACGACCGACGCGAGCGGGCGATGGTCGGGGACGTGGGTCACTGCGAACCTGTTCGCGCCGCTGTGGGATCGGCTCCTCGCGTGGATGACGCCCGAGATGCCGGCCGAGCCGAAAATCGACGTCGCACTCGGCTACAACGCGGGCCGTATCAACATGAAACTCACCGATTACAGCGCCGAGCCTGGCAATGCGGCGCGCCTGGTGACCGTGCTGGTGACGCGGCCCGACGGGACCAGGACCGAGACTGCGCTGACGGAAGAAGTCGTCGGCGAGTTGTCGGGATCGATCGACGCGCCGGCGCCCGGCAATTACTACTTCGAGGTGCGATCGCCGGCCGGCAAGGACAAGAAATTTCCGCCGCTCGCGTTTACCGTCAGCCCGTCGGTCAACGCCGAACTGCCGCGCCCCGAACCCAACTATGGCCTGCTCGAAAAGCTCGCATCCGCGACCGGCGGGCGTCTCAATCCGTCGCCGGCGGAAGTCTCGACCGAACGCGCCACGCTCGAGCGCCGCGTCTCGATGAATCCGTACCTGCTGGTCGCCGCGATGATTCTTCTGATCGGAGAAGCGCTGGTGCGCCGCCTGACTGCATGAAGAAAAGGGAACCAATCCAAGCGTATGCTCGGGCCACGAAGCCGCGCCAAACCTTAATTTAGCAATTGATATGTGCTGCCGTACGCGCGGACGCGTTGGAAGTCTGCGGCTGGTCGAGCTGCCTGATCCGGATGGGACCGAAGTCCGATAGACACCCACGGCAGCTGCGGGATATGCGTGGGGAGAGTGAGTCACTGAGAAAGGAGTGTCTTAATGTACTTCACGGACGATTCTTTGCTTCCCGAGAATCAGAACCCATTGATCATCACCGCGGCTCCGTGGGGCCCGTCCTGGCTTCCCGGCGATTATCCCGAAGACATTGCCGTCAGTTGGGACGAACAGGTCCAAAAGGCGGTGGATTGCTATAACGCCGGCGCCACCATTCTGCATGTCCACGTGCGCGACCCGCAGACCGGCAAACTTTCGAAGAAAATGTCCGACTTCAACTACCTGATCGAACGTCTGCGCAAAGCTGTGCCCAAAATGGTGCTGCAGGTGGGCGGCTCGATTTCATTCGCGCCTGAGAATGAGAACGACAAAGCAAAGTGGCTGTCATACGACACCCGGCACATGCTGGCCGAGATCACACCCAAGCCCGACCAGGTCACCGTCGCGATCGGAACCTCGCAGTATGACATGACGTCCATGCTGACCGCTGATGACGTCGCCGGGACTCACATGGCCGATCCCAAAGTCATCTGGAACTATTCTCAGATGGTCGCCGAGGCGGGGCCAGAGTTTTATATCGAGCATCTTAAACGTCTGCGGCAACATGAAATTCAGCCGTACTTCGCGTTGGGCCACGTCCACAATCTCGAAATTGTCGAACGCCTCATCCGACGCGGCCTCTACATGGGACCGATGAATGGTTTCTTCAGTATGGTCGGCGGCGGCGTGGCGGGCTGCAATCCCTTCGATTATATGGAGCTGATCCGCCGCACGCCGCACGGCTCGATCTGGACTTATCAATCGATGATGCGCCTGGACTGGCCCATCCAGACGATGAGTATCGTTCTCGGACAGCACTGCCGCATCGGCATCGAGGAGAACCTCTGGGGCACGCGTAAGGGCGAGCGCATGCCGACCGTCAAACAGGTTGAAAAGCTGGTCCGCATTTCCCGCGAGTTGGGACGCGAGATTGCAACTGCGGACGACGCCCGCCGCATAATGAAGATCGGAACCTGGTACAACACCGTCGAAGAAACGCTGTTCAATCTCGGCCTGCCGCCGAACCGCACGGCAGGGCAACAGGGCTTCCGGGTGTACGAAACCGGGGGGAAACTTCCCACCACGCATGTGGCCGGCTCCGATGGGCATCCACTCGTCGAGTAGCGGCGAAAAGTTTCCGGACTAACGGCGCCGGAGCGACTATGTCAGAACCAGCGGAGCAGATTACGCCGGATATCGACGCGAGAAGACTCGAACTCGAGCGAACCCATATCGCCTACGAGCAGTCGATGATGACGTGGATCCGAACGGCCATCACGCTGATTACATTCGGCTTCACGATCTACAAGTTTTTTCAGCTCGAGCTGCCGGGCCGTGCGGAGAAATCTCGTCTGCTTGGGCCTCGCGAGTTTGCGGTTATGCTGGTGGCTATGGGTCTCATTTCGCTGGTGCTGGCGACGCTGGAGCATCGGCGCAGCCAGCGGGTCCTCAAGCAGCAGTGGCCCGACGCTCCCCGCTCGTTGGCGCTGTGGCTCGGCGCCATGATCTCGATTCTCGGAACTCTCGCCTTTATCGCAATGATCTTTCGGCAGTGACTCATTTCCAGTAAGGAGGCCGCAATGCCAAGCAGAGACCAGACGCAGGAAACTGGGCCGTGGGACGCTGCGCTCGCACAAATTCGTGAATGGGATCCGGAGTGGGCGGACACTTGCGCGAAGATGACCACCAATCCGTGGAGCTCGACGGTCCTACCTCGCAAGACGGTCGAGCTGATTGGCATCGCGATAAACGCGGCGTGCACCAATCTCAATCCCGACGGCACACGTCGCCACATCCGAGCGGCTCTCGAGGCCGGCGCGAGCCGTGAAGAGATTCTGATGGTGCTGAAGATGGCGTCGGTTTTGGCGATCCACGCGTGCAGCCTCGGCGCGCCGATACTTCTCGAGGAAGCGAAAGCGGCCGGCGTCAATCCCGCGGAGCGTCCGAAGGCAGCCACTCCCGCGTGCGATAAGATGCGCACGGCGGGCCAATGGAATGAAGCGTGGAATCCCTTCTTTGAGCTTGACCCGCTGTGGACCGATCAATTCATGGCCACCGGGCTCGATATCTACGGCAGCGGGCTGATGACGCCGAAGTTGATCGAGCTGCTAAGTATCGCCTTCGATGCGTCGTACACGCACATGTATGCGCCGGGCACGCGCCGTCATATCAAGTCGGCGCTGAAGCTCGGCGTGACGATAGAGGAGATCATGGAGGTGCTGAAGTTGTGCGTCGTGCAGGGCGTCCAGTCATGCAACATGGGCGTGCCGATTCTGGCCGAGGAGATTGCGAAGCTCTCAGCAATAAAGTAGGGCTACGCGATCAGGTTCATATTTCGCCGCGATGCTTCTCCTGATCGGAGAAGCGCTCGTCCGCCGCCTAACTGCATGAAGAAGCGCGAACCAATCCACGCCAACCATCGCGTGCAGCGCGACTATCCCGCCAAGGTGAAATTCTGTCCGCTGTGCGGCGCCGCGATGGAGTCGCGCATGCTGATGCCCGAGAACGCCGAGCGCAAAGCATGCACGCGATGCGGCTTCGTGCTGTTCCCCGGACCGAAGCTGGTCGCCGGATGCCTCGTCATCGACGCGGGCCGCGTCCTGCTGCTTCGCCGCGGTAATTTGCCGGCACTGGGCAAGTGGACGTTCCCCGGCGGCTATGTCGATTTCGGCGAAAACGTCGCCGAGGCCGCGCTTCGCGAGACTCGCGAGGAAGTCGGGATGCGAGTCGCGCTCGGCCCGCTGCTCGGAGTATTCAATGATTCGGCGATCACCGTCGTCGTCTATCTCGCCACACCCGGCAAAGAATCGCCGTCGCTTTCGGAGGAGGCAAGCGAAGTCCGCTACTTCGCGCCTGACGATATACCGTGGCAGGACCTGGCGTTTCCGACGACTACAGATGCAGTGACGGCGTGGGTCGCGCTCGCGCGGCGGGGGGAATAGTCCACTTTATTTAATGTGAAACCCGCGGTGGGTTTCACGCTTCCTTCGGCAGGGGTGACCCCCTGCACCCAGTATTAGTCGCAAAATGGCGAGGACGCCATTTTGCTCTAAGGTTCCTTTGAGGGAAATGGGCCGTAAAGCTCAACTACCAGGCTGACCTTTGTTGAATCCAGCATTAGCTATACTGACTTGATCGTGCTAAATAATTTATCTTGATTCCCCGGCACCTGTGGCCATTCCAATGTCTAAGGAGGTGGCTTTTATGGAACGGGTTGAAGTGGTGGGTGGCAATGTTTTCGTGATTCGGACGCGCCAATTGGGGCCCGACTGGTGGTGCTGCGACCTCTACGAGCGGGTCGAAACTGACGCGGGCGTCGAGGCGTTCGTGCTCGAGGATTTCGGTCAATCGGAAATCGAGGCGATCGGGATGGCGCTCAGCGACGCGCACGAGCCCAACCACATCCAGCATCACCATCACTGATTCGCGCGACCAGTAGCGCTTCAGACTTTTCCTGCGGACGGCAATATTTTCTGCCGCTCGTAATCGGCAATCACAGTATCGATTGAATCCGCCTGCTCGGCCGACTTGTCGTCGCGGGTCCGCACGATTCGCGCGAATCGCAGCGCCATGCCCGCGTCGTAATTCGGGCTGCGCTGGATATCATTATATGCGACCTCCACCACGACCTCGGGACGAACCATCACGACCCCGTGCGACTCGTTAATCTTGAGCGCGAGCAGCCGTTCGGTCATCGCGCGGAATTGTTCGTCGCTCAGACCCTTGAACGTCTTGCCGAGCATCGCGAAACCGCCGCTCTTTGGGTCGCGCGCACTGAGATGATAGTTGGAAAGCCAGCCGTGACGGCGGCCGTAACCCCATTCCGCGGCGACGATCACCAGGTCGAGCGTGCGGGTGTGCTTTATTTTGAGCCATCCGCGACCGCGCGCGCCCGGCGTGTACGCGCTCGCGAGCGACTTCGCCATTACGCCTTCATATCCGGCGGTGACAGCGTCCGCGTAAAAGTTCTCAGCGCGAGCGAGGTCAGGCTTGATAATTCGTTCGACGATTTCGAGGCCGGCTGACGACTGCAGCTCTTCGAGCATCGCGATTCTGTCAGACCATGGACGATCGATCGTCAGAGCGCCGTCGAGCGCGAGCACGTCGAACACGTAAAGTTTCAGCGGCTGATCGACGCGCGCTTTCTCGACGTCGCGAGTGCGTCCAAACCGGCGCATCAGATCCTGAAATGCGGCCGGGCGCCCCGCCGCGTCAACGCCGATCACTTCGCCGTCGAGGATCGCGTGACGCGATCCGATTCGATTCACAACCTCGACCACGTCGGGAATACTCTCGGTGATTTCGTTCAGCCTGCGCGAGAAGATTCGCACGCCACCGTCGGCCGCGTGATGAATCTGCACGCGCGCGCCGTCAAGCTTGTGCTCGAGGGAAAGGTCGGGGCCGAGCGTCGCGAACGCTTCCGCAATATCGTCAACCGGGAACGCGAGCATCGGCTTGAGCGGTTTGACCGCAGCAGAAGACTTCTCAGCAACCGACACTTCTGTGCCCGGCGAACGAATCATTCGCACCACGCGGCCGAGGTCGGCCTCGAGCATGTGAATCCGGCGAACTTCGGCGACCGGCCGTGCGCTCATTTTTGCGATCGCCTCGAGCATCAGGCCTTCGCTGACGCCGTGGCGCATCTCGCCGATTAGAATCTTCGCGACGTACTTGCCCTCGAAGGCCGAGGCGCGCGTGAACAGCTCGCGCAATGCGTCCAGCTTGCGGTTGCGCGCGTGACGTCCTTCGATCGCGGCGATCTCGGCGAATTTGTCGTTCAGCTCTCGAATTGTCAGCGTCGGTTCAGGATCAGTCGCGCGCAGCTTGAGCGTCATCTCGACCGCCTCGCCGAAATCTTCGGCGGCGGTGAAAATATCCTCGCCCTGGTCGGCGCTGTCGGTCATCTCAGCGACGATTTTCCAGATCGCGCGGCCGCTAATCTGGAGGCGCTTCTCCTCGCCCTGCTCGACCGCGCGACCGACCATGAATCGCGCGGCGATTTCGGCTTCATCGAGGTCGAGCGCGGCGAGGAACGTGCCGACCTCCTCAGCCATCTGCAGCCGGCTCTGAGTCTGGCTGAGCGATTGGCAAACGGCGGCGAAATCGTAGAAGGAAGGCACGTTACGGAGATTAATCGCCGCGGCAGCTACTGCGCCGCGCAAGTCGCACGCGAATTCGCGTCAGGGCGCGATCGGGTGCGATTTTACGAACGGGACGAATATTTTCAGGAATTCGTCGCGGGCGTCCATGAACGCGTGGCCGACGCCTGGGATAATGTGCAACTTCGCGCCGGGGATTTGCGCTGCGATTATTTCTGAGTTCTTCGCGGGTATCAGTACGTCTTCGGCGCCGGTCACGACCAGGGTTGGAGCCTTGATTTGCGGCAGGCGGTCGAAGGTCTTCAGCGTGTAGGTCGCTTCGAGCTGGCGCTGGAACGCGAACGGCGGCGTCGGATGTTTAAGCAGCCGTGGAATCGCGGCCTCTAGCACGTCGCGATGCTCTGCGATGTATTTTGCGGTATGTCCCAGCGGCCATCCGCGGCGAATTACATCCTCGGGTGCAACGCCTTCGCGCGGCGCGGTCAGAATTTTTAAGGACTCGGGCGGCGGCGGCACTGAATGCGTTCCGCCCGCCGTGGTGCATCCGAGCGTGAGAGTCGCCACGCGCTTCGGATGCCGCAACGCGAATTCCTGGGCAATCATCCCGCCCATCGAGACGCCGAAAATATGCGCGCGCGGCACGTCGAGCTGATCGAGCAGACCGGCGGCGTCATCGGCGAACATCTCAATCGAGTACGGCGCGTCGGGCTTGTCACTCTGCCCGGTGCCGCGATTGTCGAAAGTGATCACGCGAAACGTGCGCGCGAGGTCTGTCACCAACTCGGGATCCCACTGCGCCGAGCTGGCGCCGAGACCCATGATCATCAACAGCGGATCGCCTTTCCCTGCAACGTCATAGTTGAGGTTCACATCGCCGACTTTAATCTTTGGCATTTCGATTTCCTCTACTTGCTAGCGCAGAATCCCTGGCTCTTCATGTACTCGACGGAATTTCCAGTCAACGCCGATTGCGGCGTCGCGTCGGCCCGATAGACCGACGTGTGCTGCGGATCGTAATAGCACATCAGCTTGATAGTTTGGCCTGCGGGAATCTGAAACTCGATCGACTCGGGCATGTTGGACGGCCCGTACGAACTGGCGGTCGCGGGCTGCGACGCCGGCGCGGTCGATCGCCTCCCTCGGCCTGGCACATCTTGACCGCATCGATCTGGCAAGTGCCGGCTGGGGCGGGCGACATCTGCATGCTTGCCAGATTCATCCCCGGCGGCTGATCGCTCTTGCTCGAGCACGACGCGGCACAAGTCGCGATCGTCACGAGGACCGCCAGTATCACGGTTGATCTTGTCATCATGCAACCGCGGCGATCCTGGCAGTCGCGCGCGCTACATTTGCGGCCTTGCGGCATTTGAGGATCAGCTCGCTGCCCGCGACGTAAGCGGTCTCCTCGATCACGATGTTGTAGCGCGCGAGGATTTCGCGGAGCTGCGCCAGCGTGTAGTGCGTGATGTGCTGGTCCTTGTATCCGCCGGGCATCAGGAAGCCGTAAACCGGTTCTATAATCCGCCAGCCGATGGTCGCGTAGTCGGGGGTGCCGAGGATGAGCATGCCGCCGGGGCGCAGCACCCGATGAATCTCGGCGAAAATCGATTCGTCGTATCGAATATGTTCGATGACCTGCGAGCTCATCACGCAGTCGAAGGAAGCGTCCTTGAACGGGAGCGCGAAGGCCGAGCCGTTGATCAGTGGAATTTCGTAGCGGCGCAGAAAGCGGAGCTTGGCGAAGTTGAAGTCCATGCCAACGACGTTGTTGAGGCTCTGCACGATCAGGCTCGAGCCGCATCCCGCGTCGAGCACACGATCCGCGCCGCGCGCCCACAGCACGGTGATGCGATGGCGGCGGCGTTGCCAATAACGCTGCGGCGGAATCTTGCTGTAGAAAGCGCGCTCGTCATAGTCGGCGGAAGCGAGCGAATTGCGGATTTTCCACAGCGACAGCGACGAACGAAAAATTTTCCAGCCGAAGCTGAACAGCTTGGCGTGCGAGCGTCCGGCGCCGCGCGGAAAATACGTGAACGGAACTTCCACGACGCTGAATCCGCTGGCGTAAGCCTTGACCAGGATTTCTTCCTGCACCTCGAAGTTCGACGACGTGGTTTCCAGCTCGCGGAATACCTCGCGCCGGTACAGGCGATAGCCGCTGGATATGTCGAGCACCGGTATCGAGAGCATCCGGCGCAGCGCCTGGTTCAGAAACCAGCTGGTCGATCGGCGGACGAAGTCGGAGTAGGCGACGCCGCCGAGCACGTAGCGCGACGCGACCACGATGTCGGCACGTTTGCGCGCCCGCCACATCTTGGAAACGAAATCCGGGTCATGCGACTGGTCGGCGTCGAGCGTTAACACGTAATCGCCACGCGCCTCTTCAATTCCCGTCATCAACGCGCCCGCGTATCCACGCCGGCGTTCTCCGACGACGCGCGCGCCGAACTGCTCTGCCGCTTCACGAGTGCCGTCCGTCGAGGGGCCGTCGATCACGATGATCTCGTGAGTAATATGCTCGCGATCCAGCACCGCGATGAGCCTGGGGAGGAGTGTCCTCAGGTTTTCGGCCTCGTTCATGACCGGTAAAATTACGGAAATATCCATGCCGGTTCAGTTTCCTTTATGCTCCAACAAAAGGGAATATGCCGTGTTTGCGAACGTCGCGTGTGGGGCGCTCGCGTAGTAATGTGTTCAGCCGGATGAGGATGGGCGTGCGGAAAAAATCAATTTCGACCAATGTTGTGTTCGCGGTGATCGCTTTTCTGGCGGCGAGTTTTACTCCCTCGTTCGCGAAAGTCATTCACCGCCATCCCGTCGCGCCGAAGGTGCATGAAGATGCGCCAGCGGTGCCGTTGACTGCGATTCACGTGCTCGGCGACCGCCCCGCGCCGTTCGCCCTCGACGCGAAGGCTGCCTACATGATCGACGCCGACACCGGCGCGGTGCTGTACGCCTACAACGAGCACGAGAAGATGCAGCCTGCGAGCCTGGCCAAGATCATGACGTTCTACCTCGCCCTCGACGCGCTGAAGGCGGGCAAAATCACTCCGACCACCGACGTCACGATCAGCGAAAATGCATGGCGGCTTTCAATGAACGACACCGTCTCGCGCATGTTTCTCGGCGTTGGGCAAAAAGTCGCGGTGAACGATCTACTGTTCGGCCTGATGGTGTCGTCGGGCAACGATGCGGCAGTCGCGCTCGCGGAATACCTGGGCACTACCACCGACGCGTTCACCACGATGATGAACGACAAGGCCGGCGAAATCGGGCTCAAGGAGACTCACTTCGACAACCCCGACGGCCTCCCCGCGGAAGGCGAGTTCACGACCGCAGCCGACATGGTCGCGCTGGGACACTCGCTCGTCAGGCACCATCCTGAGGCGCTGAAATACACTTCCGCTAAGGAATTCACGTTCGATAAAATCTCGCAGCCGAATTTCAACAAACTGCTGCTCCACGATCCGCGCGTCAACGGTATTAAGACCGGTCACGTTGACGAAGCTGGTTATCACCTGGTCGCGTCGGCGTCCTCGAACGGGATGAATCTGCTGTCGGCGGTGCTGGGCGCCCCGAGCGAGGCCCGCCGCGTCACCGAATCCGAGAAATTAATCGAATGGGCGTTTCGCACCTTCGTCAGCTACAAGCCCGACAGAAAATCGGTGCCCGCCGAAATCCCGGTGCATGACGGTGTCGCCGAGAAGGTCGCAATCGGGCCGAACGGCGATGCTGCGTTCACGCTCGGGCGTGGCGAAGAAACCAAGGTGACCGTCCAGTTCGAGCCGTCGGTGAGGTACCTGGAAGCGCCGGTTCAAAAGGGCACGCCGGTCGGCGACCTGACCGTCCTGCTCAACGGCAAGCCGCAGGCGACGATTCCGATCGTATCGAAGGGCGCGGTTGAACGCGCCGGGTTCTTCGGGCGCCTGCGTCAGAAATTCGGCCGCATGCTCTAGACGCGACGCTATACCCTTAATTCTTCGAGCAGTGTCTTCGCTTCACGCAGATCGTTCGTATCGAATCCCTCGGCGAATTGCGCGAACACAGGCGCCAGCGTCGCGCGAGCGTCGTCGCTCCGATCTTGTTTTGCCAACAACCGCGCGAGACTCATCGCTCCGCGCAATTCCCACGAGCGCGCCTGTTGCCGCACCGCGATCTCGATCGCCCGCCGGAAGCATCGCTCAGCTTCGTCGTCGCCGTTGGGCAAAGTAAGCATCGTCTCGCCACGCAGCCGATGAATTTCCGCTTCGAGCAGGCGATGCTCCAGCTGGTCGGCGCGTTGCGCTGCCCGGTCGAGCTCTCGCAGACTGTCGTCCGGACGTTTCATCATCAGGTACACTTCCGCGAGCAGCACGAACGAGAACGAGTAGATCAGGTCGGCATTGGCGGCGGCCAGGTTCACGACCGATTCTTTCATCATCGCGAGCCCCTGTTCGAGCGCGGCCTGATCGCCTCGACCGTAGGCCTCGCCGGCGATCGTGCGCGCGAGGCACATTCGGCCCGCCGCCAGCCAATACGGAAATCCATATTCGGTTGAGAGTTCGATCAACGTTTCCGATCGGGTACGCACGTCCGCATATTCTTGCCGGAAATGATTCAGCACGATCGTGTGCAGATTGACGAACGCGAGGCTGAAAGGACGCCGAAGCTGTGACGCCAGCTCTTGCGCTTCGGCGATCCGCCGTTTCGCCTGATCCACATGCCCGCCGATATGAAGCGCCCACACGATGTTGCATGCCGACGGTATGACCGGCGCGTTCATCAGCGGAAGGTAGCGCGGAACGTCGTGGCTGAAGATTTCGATCGCCTTCTCGGAGTTCTCTACCGCTGCGGAGAATTCGCCCATCCACAGCTGGCTCGCCGCCAGCGCGTTGTGCGCCGACGCCAGCGCCAGATCGCTCTGCACCCGCTCTGCCATAGTGAGCAGTTGCTCCGCGAGAACCCGGCTCGCGCGCAATTGTCCGCTGGCATGATTGAAGCTCCACAACGCGAACATCACGCCGAATATCTCGGGCGTCTCACCGGCGCGGCGGCAAAGCTCCTGCGCGCGCGCGATATTGCCCGGGATTTCCGGCGACGAAAGCCCCTGCGTCGATACCAGCAGCGGCCCCAGCATCATCTGGATCTTCAGTTCGCGCTGATCGCGCTCGCGCGATTCCGGCATCGTCGCGATCAGGCGCAAGGTCTCGCGCGCATATCCAATCGCGTCGTTGTACGCCGATCGCAGCGCCGCCTGCTCGGCCGCGCGGCGCAAATATTCGACCGCCTTGGACGTGTTGGCGCTGCGGCTGTAGTGATGCGCCAGGTCGGCCAGGTGATCGTCCAGCGTCGCCGCGAACATCGTTTCGAGGGCCGTCGCCGTTCGTTCATGGAGTATCCTGCGCCGCTCCATCAGCAACGAGCCGTAGGCGACTTCCTGCGTCAGTGCATGCTTGAAGGTATATTCGTTTTCCGGAAATGCCGGTTGTTCGTAGATAAACTCCGCCGCTTGCAGGTTCGAAAGCATCGGCGCCAGCTCTTCGTCGCGCATTCCGACCACTCGCCGCACCAGGCCTACCGGAAATTCCTTGCCGATCACCGCGATCGATTGCAGCAGGTCCTTGTCCGCCGGCGCGAGCTTGTCGATTCGCGCGGCCAGAATACCCTTGACGGTTGACGGTATCTCGATCGACGTGAGCGGCCGCGCGAGCGAGACCGTGCCGTCGCGCACCAGCACGCCCTGATCGAACAGCACCTGCACCATCTCCTCGATGAAAAACGGATTGCCCTGCGTGCGCTCGATGATCGTCATCTTGAGCGGTGCGAGCGCGGCGTCGTCGCCCAGCATCGCCGCCAACAGCTCGCCCGCGTTGTCCGCGCCCAGCGGATCGAGCCGCAACTGCGTGTAGTAAGTTTTGTTGCCCCAGTTGTGCCGATACTCGGGCCGATAGTTGACCATCATCAGAATTTGCGCGGTGCCAATCGAATCGGCCAGCAGGTTCAGCAGCGCTTCGGACTCCGCGTCGATCCAGTGAAGGTCCTCGAAAATGACGATGAGCGGCTGATTGAGGCTCTCGCGCACGATGAGACTCTTCACCGCCTCGCGCGTGCGGCGTCGGCGAATCGAAGGATCCATTTCGTCGATACTGGCGTCGTTCGCCGGAACTCCGAGCAGCGCGAACAGATGCGGCAGCGTTTCTTCCAGCGCGCGGTCCAGCGCAATCACCTTGCCGGTGACCTTCTCGCGCCGCGTCCGCTCGTCGTCGCGATCGGCGATACGGAAATAAGTCTTGAGCAGATCGACCACCGGCAGGTAGGCCGACGCTTTGCCGTGCGAGAACGAAAACGCCTCGAGCACCAGGCATTCGTTCTGCCGGCGCATTTTAAATTCGTAAAACAGTCGCGACTTGCCGACTCCCGCCTCCGCCATCGCCGCGACAATCTGCCCGTGCCCGCCGCGCGCCAAGCCGAGCGCCCGGTCGAGTTGTTCGAGCTCGGCGTGCCGCCCCACGAACTTCGACAACCCGCGCGACGCCGACATCTGCAGCCGCGTCTTGAGCGGGCCGGTCCCAAGCACCTCGTAAACGTTGATCGGATCGGTAACGCCTTTGATTCGCGCCGGGCCGAGCGGCTTCAAATCGAAGTAGCCGGCGGTGAGTTTCTGCGTCTGCTCCGTGATGACGATCGATCCAGTCGGCGCCAGCGTTTGCATCCGCGCCGCCAGGCTCATCGAATGCCCAATCGGGGTGTACTCGGTGTGCGCGTCATCGGTTCGAATCGATCGCACCACCACTTCGCCGGTGTTGAGGCCGACCCGAATTTCGACCGGCGGATTTCCCGCGGCGCGCAGCCCGGCCGAATATCGCGCCATGTCCTCCTGCACCCGCAGCGCCGCGTAAAGTCCGCGCTGTGCATGGTCCTCGTGCGCGACCGGCGCACCGAACAGCGCAAAAATCCCATCGCCAGTGGATTGCACGATGTAACCGTCGTAGCGATGCATCGCGTCGATCATCAGCTTCAACGCCGGATCGACAATCGACCGCGCCTCTTCAGGATCGAGCCTCTCCATAAGATCCATCGATCCCTTGATATCGGCAAACAGCGCCGTCACGGTCTTGCGCTCACCGCCCGCAGCGTCCGCAGCCTCCTGCTCGAGCCTGACGCGAACCGCAGGCTCGACCACAGGCGAAGATAACTTTGCGCTGGGGGCGATGGCTCCTGGAGCGGCAGTCAGTGACGTCCCGCATTCGCCGCAAAATTTAAACTCAGGCGGATTCTCCAACCCGCACCGCGAACATTTGTTCCGCAGCGCCGTCGCGCAACCGCCGCAAAATTTCATCCCCGCCGGATTGTCCGTCCCGCAACTAGAGCATCGCATTGGGGTAAGTTTATTTCTTATTCCCTCTGCCCGTAAGTAGACCGTTACATAACGTCGCGCGATCCCTTCTTCCCCTCTCCCGGAGGGGACTTTGCCCCAATAAGCCCTCGCGCGTCGTGTTTTTGGTGAGAGTCATCTGATTTTTGGGGCAAGTTGGTTGCTCACAAATTACTCGATGGTTATGTTTACCGCGTGTTATGAGGAGGGCACTCCCCATGACTTTGAAAGTGCCCCGACGCTGCACATTGGATCGTTAGCGACCGACGACGCTGATCGCGTGCTCCTGACGGGGCAGAAATAGATAATTCCGGAGAGGTGTCGATCCCACGGCTGATCGGAATAACTAGGCGCGCCAAGCCAAGGCAATGAATCGTCGGACAGGCAGCGTTCGCGGAAGCGGGCGCTGCTCTTTTTTTGATCAGTATGCACACCGGCCGGTCGGTTTCGGCCCTTCAATTCTGTCGTGCTACTTGCCCGTCGTGCCTGCAACCCTTCATCATCCAGATCGCTTTTGTAGTAGAAAGTTCTCCCTCGCTTGACGAATTTCGGTCCGGTGCCCTCTGATCGAAGTATTGCAAGCGTGTGTATCGACAGGCCGATGTAGGCGGCTGCATTTTTATATTCATTTCGCCCATCAGGTAAAATCTCAATGTTTTTAGGTATTTAGCTTACCTGTCCACAAGTTAAAAACGGCATCACAACGCTATCCTGTGGATATAGACGGTGCCACTTCTATTGCATTGGGAGGAATGAATCGCTAATTGGTGGAATGTAACAGAACGAATCCGATTAAAAGGTGATTCCGATGGCAATTATTCGAGTACCCAAAGCACCTAGGAAACCCAGGAAAAATGTGCGGGCGGAAACAACCTCGATTCGACTCGATCCTCGACTTCGATATTTCTGCGAACTTGCGTGCATCAAACAACGCCGTAGCTTGAACTCTTTTATTGAGTACGCCATCGAAACCACTCTCAATAACGTGAACATATATGAAGGTGGCTACAACGAAGCGCCAGTTAGTATCAGCAGCGTCGCCGACCAGCTTTGGGACGTTGACGAGTCTGACCGCTTCGCGAAACTGGCACTGCGTTATCCGGAGCTGTTGAGTTACGACCAGCAAATTTTGTGGAAACTGATTCGCGAGATGCCTGGTATGTGGCGAGGACACTACGACAACAGGAATGAATGGAGTTGGAAAGTCGTAGAGGCAACACTCATTTTTGAACGACTCCGTGAACACTGGCAAATACTTCAGGAGATTGCGCGCGGAGAGGCTCTCAAGACACAGCTTCCAAAGTGGATTTGGAGCAGGCGCAAGCTCGACACCGAGCCAGACCTTCCCGATAATCCATTCGAAGCGCCGCCAATGGACGACGAGGACATACCGTTTTAACGCGGCAGACTGAACGGAGCGAAAGCCTAAATAGGTGTGAGGATGATGAGGAGACGGTGGGGGTGTAGCTCAGTCCAGTAGAGCGGCGACCTGCGAAGTTGCGCGTCACCGGAGCGAAGCCGGTCACCCCCACCAACACCACAGTATATAGCGATGTCCCCGTCGATACTTCAACGCGAACCCTTGGACGACATTTTCGGTTGTCGATGCCGGTGCGGGCATGAGTGACTGCCGCGCGGAGACGAACCGCCAACGGTTTGCCCTAAGTGCAAAAGCCCCTGATGGGACAAGCCGACGATGGCTTGCCGCTGGCGATGGCTCCCCGAGCCACCGTCAGCGCACTGCCGCATTCGCCGCAAAATTTAAACTCAGGCGGATTCTCCAACCCGCACCGCGAACATTTGTTCCGCAGCGCCGTCCCGCACCCGCCGCAGAAGTTCATCCCCGCCGGATTTTCCGTCCCGCAACTAGAGCATCGCATCGCGATGAGTTTCTAACGCGTCAGCTTGTCTTAGCAACCCGGGACATTGACGCAGTTATCCGGCTGGTTGCCCCGCACCGGGCTTTTCTGAAGGCTCGCGCTGCCGGTAAAGATGTAGATGCCGCCGCCGGCAGTGCTCGCGTCATTGGCAGTCACACGGCTGCGCTTCAACGTCAGGCTGCTGGCGTTTTCTATGACAATCCCGCCGCCCAGTCCACCAATCGGACCGCTGGCAGTGTTCCGCGTCACCGCGCTGCGGTTGAGTTCCACCGTGCCACCAAAGATCCCGAGGCCCCCGCCCGTGGCCCCGAGGCTCGAGACCGCCTGGTTGTCGTTCACGGAGCAATCGGTCAGCGTGAGCTTGCCTCGGTCATTGCCGATCCCACCGGCGTTGGTGCTCGCGGTGTTTCGGCTGACCCGACTGTTCGTCAACGTTGTCCCGGCCTGGGAGCTGTTCTCCAGGCCGCCGCCCTCGGCCGCGGTGTTTTCTCTGATCGTGGTGGCAGTCACCGTGATGATGCCACTGCTGTTGAAGAACCCACCCCCGGTAAAGGCAATATTATTGCTGACTGAACTGTTGCTGATCGTGACGGTGGCCGTTCCAGTGCCCAAACTATTATTGCGATTATCGAGCCCGCCCCCGAGGACTTGGGTCGTGTTGTTGATAATTCTGCTGTTGGTTATCTGCATCTGGCCTTCGTTCTCGATGCCACCGCCCTCCGCCGGGGCGAGATTGCCGGTCACTGTCGTATTGATGAGCGACGCCGCACCGAAGTTTAAGAGACCACCTCCCATCCCGCTCGTTTGGCTGAGAGCAGTGTTGTCGCTCAGCGTGCTACTAATCAGCGTCAGCGTGCCATCTACGTCGTTGGCGATACCGCCGCCCCCCTCTTCCCCCTGGTTGTGACTGACCGTCACGTTCGTCAGCGTCAAGGTGCCGTCAGTGAGAATCCCACCGGCAGGCGGGCATTTGCCATTGGTGATGGTCAAGCCGCTGATGTTCACCGTATAGCCCTTGTCGATCTGCATCACGCATTCACCCAGGATGCCATCGATGATTGTATGCGGCGCACCGGTCCCGATTAGGGTCAGCGTCTTCGCCGCTACTGGCGGATCGATCAGCAGGTTCTCGGTATAAGTGCCCGTTGCGATTTTGATGCTGTCACCCGTCTGCGCGGCGTCAATGGCGGACTGGATTGTGCTGTAGGTACAGCCAGTGGGGCAGACCTTCAAAGTGCCGGCAACGGCAGCCGACGAGTGAATCCACATAGCGGCGCTGGCCGCAACTAACAGCGTGATGAAACGAGTCACATATCCCCCTTGTAGCGTTCATTACGTGATGCGATGACGGTCTCCGTCTGCCAGATTGGCAGTTGACCGCCATGACGATAGCCTGCCTTATCGGACGATTATTCTACAGTTTGTATCTTTAGTCAAGTTGTGAAGCGGCAAGCTGATTTTCAACTAGCAATATCTACACAAATCCACCCGCAATGAACTTTCTTGCGTTCCTATATCCTTAGCGGTGACTATTTGGAGTTTTTGATCTCCATTGGCGATTAAGCGCAAACTTCACCATTTCAGGCCCATCGCTTCAGTCAGGAACTTCATGAACGGCGCCGATGACGCACACGCCTTCGAAAATAAATCCATGAACTCCGCCGAGCAGACTTCCTTGCGCGTGAACTGCGTGCCGCCGACAAAGTCCTTGCGCTTGAGATCCTCGATCATCGGATGGTTGGCGTCGTAGCCCTTCGGCGGACGCGACAGCATGTCGCCCATCATGTCGAAGCGGGCTTTGAATTTCTTGTCGTTGATGGCGCTTTTCCATTTCGACGGATGCGCGACGATCGCATCGCGAATCTTTGCGACCGTCTCCGACTGCGGATGCCACACGCCGACGCCTGCGAATGCCTCCGCCGGCGATAGCGACAGGTAGAACGACGGCGAGTTGAAGTGCGCACCGTCGCGATGCCCGAACGCGGCGGACGCGTTGGTGTGATACGGCGTCTTGTCGCGCGAGAACCGCAAGTTGCGGTAGATGCGCATCATCGAGCCGCCGGTCGGCCGCGGGTCCGCGACGTAGCATGCACTGATCTTTCTCAACCGAGTCGCGAAGTCCGCGATGAATGCGAGCATCGGCTCGCGCACGTCATGCTCGTAACGCGGCTTGTTGGCTGCGAACCAGTCGCGATTGTTGTTGCGGCTCAGCTCTTCGAAGAATTCGAAAAACTTCGGAGTGAAGTACCGCTGCGCCATCGCCCGCGCGTCACTCCAGGATGAATTCGTCGAGCATTTTGAAAAAGCGATCCGGCTGATCGCGATGCACCCCGTGGCCGGCGTTCTCGAACACTTCGAGGCGCGCAACTCCCGGCGTCATCGCCGCGGCAATGTCCTTCGAGTCAGCCAGCGGCGTGATCGGATCGAGATCGCCCGCGGTAATCAGCGTCGGGCATTTTATTTTTCCGAGGTCGGGTAGGAAATTGAAGATGCGCTCTTCGTGCAGAAAAAAATCGGCCATCAACTTCGGATTCATAACAGCGCGCTGCATATTCTCGGGCGGGGACGGCTTCCGGTTGTACAGCGGCAGGCACTTCTTCGTGTATTCGGCCATCTGTTCAGGCCCGGGATTTTCGAAAAATCGTCGCGCCGTCTCGCGCGCTTCAGCGCCACCCAGCTTCTCGAACATCTCAAGCGTTCGATCCTGCCGGGTCACAGCGGCCGTGCTGCTCAGCACCAGCTTCGCCGGATGCTCGGGATGGCGCGTCGCGTACGACATCGCGACCATCCCGCCGAACGAAACGCCGAGCACGATCGGGCGCTCGATTTCCAGCGCCTCGCAAAACGCGCGCACGTCGTCGCCCCATTGCGCGAGCTTCCACTTCGCCGGGTCGCCGCGATCGCTGCGGCCGTTGCCGCGATGGTCGAGATACACAACCTGGGCGATTTCCGCGACGCGCGAGAAATCAGGCTTGAAGCTCGCATGATCGAAGCCGGGGCCGCCATGCAGCAGGACAACGGTTGGCACCTCGCGCATCTTCGCGCCGTCGGGCCGCAGCTTCGCGCCTTCAACATCGAAGAACAGCCGAACGTCGCCAATATTTACTCGCATCGGCGGATTACTAACGCGAACGGCCGCGAGGTGCAAACTACCGTTCGATGCGCAGATGAAAAATGCCGTCGCGCGCGGTCGATTCGAGTATCGCGTAGCCTTCCGCCTCGGCCGCAGCCGGAATATCGCGAGCGCCTCGCGGATCGTCGAGCGTCAGTTCGAGCACCTCGCCACGCGCCATCTGCTCGAGGCGCACTTTCGCGCGCGCCCAGTTGAGCGGACACTTGACGCCTCGCAGATCGAGGCGAACGGTTTCGCGCGCTTTCATCACATCAAGATTTTTACCACACTCGCCAGCGACCATGAATCCGCCGCGCGAAATCGCTAAGCTGACGCGATGTTCCTCGAAAGTCCCGAACTCTACGACGCCATCTATCACTTCAAGAATTACGCGCACGAATGCCAGATTTTGCGCGCCGTGATCGCAGTGGCCGCGCCAGGAGCGCGCACGATTCTCGACGTCGCGTGCGGCACCGGTGAGCACGATAAGTTTTTGAAGGATCACTATGCGGTCGACGGCGTCGATCTCAATGAAAATTATCTGAACGCCGCACGCACGAAGAATCCCGCGGGCCGCTACACGCGCGCGGACATGACCGACTTCGACCTGGGCGCGACTTACGACGCGGTCACGTGCCTCTTCAGCGCGATTGGCTATGTGAAAACTGTCGAGCGGATGAATCGCGCCGTCGCATGCATGGCGCGTCACGTAAAGCCCAGCGGCGTGCTAATCGTAGAACCCTGGCTTACTCCGGAGAAGTGGAAACCCGCGCATCCTTTTATTCATGCGGGCGAAATCGGCGCCGACAAAGTCTGTCGCATGAGCCTGAGCGGCCAGGAGGGCAATCTGTCGTTCATGCTCATGCACTATCTCAGGAGCACCGCAGTGGGGATTGAGCACTACAGCGAACGCCTCGAACTTGGATTGTTCACGCGCGACGAAATGACGCAGGCATTCGAGTTGGCAAATATGGACGTCCGCTACGACACCGAGGGCCTGATGGGACGCGGTTTGTACATAGCGCATCACCGCGCGTAATAAGCCTCGCCCCTTAACCTTCTAACAGGGACGAAGTCCCGCATCTTCTCCTAGTACTGGGTGCAGGGCTCAGCCCTGCCGAAGGAAGCGTGAAACCCACCGCGGGTTTCACATTCAATAAAGTGATTTTTCGTGTCGTCGTCAGCTCGCGAATCTTTCAGTCGCGCGTCTCAGTATCGCGCGCATTGCATCGAGACTCTGCGCTCCCACCAGCGGATATTCGCCGATGAAGAATGTCGGGACGCCGCTGACTCCGCGATTATGCGCTGCCAGCGAATTATTCTTCAGCCGCATTTCGTACTTCGGCGATTTTATCGCGTCCGCGACTTCGCCGGCGTCGAGTCCTGCTTCTCCCGCCAGCCGCGCGACGACGCCCGCATCGCCGATATTCTCGCCGTCGTTGAAGTACGCGCGGTAGATTCGATCCTCGAGCGCCTCGTCGCGGCCCGACTCGCGCGCGAACTCGGTCGCCGCGAGCGCAGCCCGCGAGTTGGTCAGCAGCGCGGGCGGCTTCATCGAAAGTCCCACCGCCTTGGCCATCGCAGTGATCCTCTCCCACGTTGCTTTCCGCGCCGCTGCGTCACCCACCTCGCGGGCCTTGTCTGCTGGAATCCCCGCAGCCGGCCAGTCGGGATGAATCTGAAAGCCGCGCCATTCGAGCTGGAAATCGAATTCCGGCCGCAGCTTTCGGATGGTTTCGAAGCCGACGTAGCAAAACGGACAGATGTAGTCCGAGAACATCACGATCTTCAGCGCCATCGCAGGAACCTCTTGCCTCAATATATGGCCTGCTCTTGAGCCCGGTCAAAACCGGCGCGCGGTATCATCCGCATTTTCCGCAACGTCGCAGCTATGTTAATTAGCTGGCAGAAGGCGCGCGGATTCGATTGAGGTGACGCTATGATTCTTGATTCCTTCAAGCTCGACGGCAAAGTCGCCATCATCACCGGCGCCGGGCGCGGTCTCGGCCGCGCGATGGCGATAAAGTTCGCCGAGACTGGCGCTGACATCGTCGCCGCCGCGCGCACCCAGTCGCAACTCGACGAGACCGCTGACGCCGTCAAAAAAACCGGACGCAAGTGCCTGATCGTACTGACTGACGTCACCGTCTCGGCGCAGGTCAACGCGCTCGCCGAGGCGGCGATCAAGGAGTTCGGCAAAATCGACATCCTGATTAACAACGCCGGCGGCGGCGACGAGGGCGCCGGCAAGCAGCTCCCGGAAATCACCGACGACGATTGGCGCCGCGGCATCGACACCAACCTGAGCAGCCAGTTCTACGGATGCCGCGCGGTCGCCCCGCAGATGGTCAAGCAGAAGCGCGGCAAGATTATCAACATCGCGTCGGGCTACGGGCTGCGCGGCGGCAAGCACAACTTCATGTACGCGTGCTCGAAGGGCGGCACGATCCAATTGACGCGATCGATGGCGTTGACCTACGCGCAGTTCAACATCCAGACCAATTGCATCGTGCCCGGCGTGTTCCCGCACAACGAAGAGATGCTGCAGTTTTTCAAGGGCGGCAAATTTATTCCGATCGGCCGCGTCGGCGAAGACAGCGAGCTCGGACCGCTCGCGGTGTTCCTGGCGTCCGACGCGTCCAATCACGTCAACGGAGAACTGATCGCGATCGACGGCGGCGGACTCGCCGGCGGAATCGCGCCGACCGGAGTATCGCCGGAGAATTCAAACTAAAATGGCAACGTCCAACGCGTCCAATGATTTCTCGCTCGAAGGCAAAAGCGCGCTGGTAGTGGGCGCCGAGCATGCGGTCGGCCGCGCCGCTGCTGTCGCTCTCGCCGAGGCCGGCGCCAAATTAGTGATCGCCTCGCAGGAGCCCGGCACTGACAAGCAGCTCAAGGAAGTCGGCAAGCTGGTGAACGCAGCCGGCGTCAAGCCGGTGATCCGCGTGCAAAGCGCGTCGATACGCGCTGACCTCTCTGCAACCGCCGATTTCACTGCCAAGCAGCTTGGCCGATTGGACATCCTGGTCAATGCGCTCGACACGCCGGCCTACGGACCCGCCGAAGCCGCCGACGATACCGCGTTCGACAAAATCATGGAGAACAATCTCAAGACGGTCTGGATGTCGTGCCAGGAGGGCGCGCGCGTGATGCTGCGGCAGGGCGGCGGCGTCATCGTCAATATCACGTCGGTGCTGGCGGAGCGCGGAGTCCCCAATGCGGCGCTCTACTGCGCGGCGAAGGGCGCGGTGCTGAACCTGACGCGCGCGCTCGCCCTCGAATGGGCGCGCAAGGGAATTCGCGTCAACGCGATCGAGGCCGGATGGCTCGACGATGAATCGAGTCCAGCCAGCAAGGACGATGAGTTCAGCAAGACGCTGCTCAAGTACCTGCCCGACAATCGCCTGGTGAAGCCCGAGGAACTCGGCGGCGCCCTGCTCTACCTGGTATCGCCGGCGGCCGGCTTCGTAACTGGAGAATCGATCGCAGTAGACGGCGCCATCCGCGCACGCGTATAGGATTTTCGCCTACCGTTCCGCGACGGTGAACATGTAGTCGCCGCCGTCGTACGCGAACTTGCGAATCACATCGTCGATGCGTCCCGACTTGATGTCATCGGCTATGCGTTCCACACCGCGCGCGATTTCGTCGGCATCTGGCGCGTCTGCGAAACTTGAGATGCCGCTCCTGATGCGCTCGTCAAGGTACCGCTCAGGCTGCAGCTTCCCGCAACAGAGAAAAAAATCCTTCAGGTCGGGAGTGACGTCGTATTTTTCTTCGCACTCGATTCGGAAACCCGCCGACTCGAGCACATCGACGGTCACGAAGCGCAGGTACGGCGCCGTCGCCTTTTCCATCATGCGCGGGAAATATTCGTTCAGCCAGTAATGCCGCATCTGCTCGGCGGTGCCATTGAGAATCACGAACCGCGCACGCGCCGTCAGCACCCGATGGACTTCCTTGAACGCCGCGACCGGGTCCGCCATATGATGGTGCACGAAGGTGCAGGTCGCGCCGTCGAAAATCCCCGACGTAAACGGGATCTCCTCGGCGCGACCGTTGTGCCATGCGATCGCCGGACATTTCTCCTTCGCCCGCGCGAGCATCGTCGCCGACAGCTCGAGTCCGCGAATCGGCACGCCCGCCTGATACATCGCGATCGTGTAATTCCCGGTTCCCGATCCAATATCGAGGTAACGCCCGTCAGCCCGCGGCCGCAGATGATCGATCAATCTCGACAGCAAATACGGATCGGCTTGCCGCGTCGTGTCGTATCCAACTCCGATCCGATCGTACAGCGCCACCTACATCTGCTCTCCGCCGACCGTCAGCACCAGCGCGCTTTCCTCGACCGCTTCGATCGAGTGCTCAATTCCGCGATCCAGCGCGACAATCGTCCCCGCATTCACCACCTGCGGCTTGCCATGCGCAATAAAATTGATCCGGCCTTCGATCACCTGGACCGTAATCGGCGCGCGCGTGTGATGCTCCTGCATCTTCGCGCCCTTCTTCAGCATCATCAGCGCCACGTTGATCCCGTCGCCTTTGACCAGCGAGCTGCCATGCCGATCGCCGCCGGCCCACGCCGGCTCCGTCTTGAGCCGCGCAATCTCCGCCCGAATATCGACGGCGACTAATCCACCTTGCGCCAAAAAATTTTCGTTGTGAGGATGCCGCGCGTGATGCGTCGCCTGATCAGCCTGCCGCGCACGATCGGAGTCTTTAGTCTCTTGCGCCATGAAATGTCCTCCGCGATGAAAACCGACTACCACCATTCTTTCGCCACGCGCAAATCCGCACAATCACCGCACAATCACCTGCGCGGTGGGCGGCAGGGCTGAGCCCTGCACCCAGTGGCCACTCAAGATGCGGGGCTTCGCCCCTGTTAGAACTTTTCGAAAAGACCTGTCCTCAGGGCTTTTCGGTGTAGATACTGGGTTGCAAGGGGTCACCCCTTGCCGCCCACCGCGCAGGTGATTCAAAATCTCTCGCATGAGTAAGTCCGTATCGCCCCAGATCCTCGAATACTCGAACTTCGCGTCGGTCGTTACCGGCGAGGGCGACTGGATGCCCGCAGGTTTCCCGCTGCCCGACGGCGGCTTCTGGCAATATCGCGAGCCCGACGCGGTCGTGATCGTGCAGGACGGTTTTCTGCGCGTCGCCGCGGTGCCGTACACGCGCGGGCACGACAAAATCCAGTTTCTCGACAACGCCAAGCACATGTACTTCAGCACGCGGACCTTTGCGTGTCCTGACGGCGGCACGATCACATTTTCGATCGATCTCGCGGCGACTATCGTTGACGGCGCGCCCGGCGATCTCTACGACGGCTTCGTTTCGTTCAACGTGCTCGATTTCTCGACCGGCGCCGCACTCGATTTCTTCGTCGGCAACGAAACGATCGCGACGGTGTATGGCAAACTCCCATTCCCGGGCGTCCCGATCGTCGATCCCGCGCACGGCCCGCGCCATTTCTGCCTGTTCGAGGAAATTCGCGACGCGACCGCACCCGGCCAGCTCCATCACTTTGAAATCGCGTACGACTCCGCCGCCGACCGCGTGACCTTCTCGGTTGACGGCGGCAGGTGCGCCAGTATTCCAACGTCCCGTTCAAGCTTGGACCGTGCACGCTCGCACTCGGCCTGATGAGCGAAAAAGATATCGCGCCAGGCAAGGGCAGCGTCTCATGCCACGGCCAAGGCGCGGTCGGCAAATGGGGCAACATCCGGATCACGACCAACGCCGGAAGCTGAGGTACTTAAAATGGAGTTCGCAGGGTTTGGTCACGTCACGCTGACGGTCAGCAATTACGAGGCGTGCCTCAAATTCTACGATCGCCTGATGACGCACATCGGGATGCGCCGGTACTTCGAGTCGCCGCTCGGCGTCGGATGGTTCGCGGACGAGTACATGTTCGTGATGGGACATGCGGCGCCGGCGGGCGATCGCTTCTCGCAATGGCGCACGGGACTGCATCATTTGTCGTTTCGCGCGACCAGCCGCGCCGAGGTGGACTCGTGCTACGCGATGCTCAAAGAGATCGGCGCGAAGATTATCTACCCCGCCGAGCCCGGACCGTTCTGGCCCGGCTACTATTCGGTAGTGTTCGAAGATCCCGACGGCACGCGGTTGGAGATGAACTATATTCCGCCGGACGGATGGAAAGCGGTCGCGGCTGCCGCCGACGCGATCGCGAAGAATAAATCGCCGTCGTGAAAATGCGAGTCGGGCGAAGTTACCACCGAAAATCGCGTTATTTCCCAGGATCCAGACACAAATGTTTCACGTGAAACATTTTTAGTTCAGGAGAAAGGAAAGCGAAAATCGATGAAGCCGGTCCTCGCCGCGATCGCTTGCATCGTCGCCGTCTCGTGGATCTATCTGCTCTCCGGCGCGGGGATGCCGACGATGGATATGGGCGGCGGCAAGGTGATGCTGATGCCGCCACCGACGTGGGGCATCGGCTACGCGGCAGTCACCTTTGCGATGTGGTCGATCATGATGGTCGCGATGATGATCCCGAGTGCCGCGCCGGTAATTGTCCGCGTCGCGAGCTGCGCGCAAGGATTCTCGACTGCCGCGCTGTTTACGGTCGGTTATCTGATTGTTTGGACGATATTCAGCGCGGTTGCGACGACGGCGCAGTGGGCCTTCGACTCGGCGCACGTGCTGTCCGACGCGATGGCAATCCGCAGCGAGGTGATGGCGGGTTTGATTGTCGTCGCAGCCGGCCTCTACCAGTTGTCGCCATTGAAACGAAACTGCCTCCGCCGCTGTTGCTCGTCGAAAAATGTACTCGGCGACGATCAAAAACGAAGTCCATCCTCCGCAGTGCGGAGAGGACTGAACTATGGCGTGTCATGCCTGGGCTGTTGCTGGGCGCTGATGTGCCTGTTGTTCGTGGTCGGCGTGATGAACATTTTCTGGATCGCAGCTATCACCATTTTGGTGCTGGCTGAGAAGACACTGCCGTGGGGTTTGTGCCTCGCGCGCATCGCCGCCGTCGGCCTGATCGGATGGGGCAGCGTAGCGATAGCGGCCGCGGTACTTTGAAATGGGAGCTAGCAGTGCGCATCTTACACCGCCGGCATTACTTGTCATTCTGACTGAAGCGAGCCACGTGAGCGCGTGTTTGTCATCCTGACGGAGGGAGCAACGCGACCGGCTGGACATGGCTTCTGGCTTCCGGACAGCGGGGCTGAAGCGCCGCCGGTTCCGGTTTTCAGATACTGCTTTCCAATGAGACCCAAGGAGCGCTGCGCGATTTTCAGAGACCAGAACCGGCTTCGCTTGCGCGAAACTGTCCGGAGGCCAGAAGCCATGTCCTCCCTCGCGTTGCTCAGGTCGTCAGGAGGACACCAAAAATAAGACTGGGAAGGGAACCGAACCTCGAAGGACGAGGAACAATCGTAGCAGCAGACGGGCGAATTACTTCACGCCGGGGAAGCTCAACGTGAAGCCGCCGTCTACCATTATTGTTTGCGCAGTCAGGTAGCTGGCGGCGGGCATACACAGCAGGCAGGCGAACGCTGCGATTTCGTCCAGCGTGGGGAGGCGTTTCAGGGCTGAGCGCTCGGCGCATCGGCGCTGGAAGTCTTCGTAGTTGTCGCCCAGGTAGTTGGCGTAGAAGCGGGCGGAGTCGGTGTCGATGTAACCGACGTTGAGGCCGTTGACCGTGATGCCGCGTGGGCCGAGCTCGAAGGCGAAGTCACGCACCATGCTCTCGAGCGCGGCCTTGGCGGCGCCGAGCACGCCGTGGCCGGGCAGGTTGCGGATCGAATCGATGCCGGAAATCATCAGCACGCGGCCGCCGTCGCGCATCACCTTGTTCGCTTCCTGCACGGCGGCGACGAAGCCGTTGACACTTAACGCAAAAGTTCGCGCGAGATTGTGCGGCTTGGTTTCGAGCAGCGGTTTGAACGCGGTCGCGGCGGCGTTCGCGATCAGGATGTCGAGGCCGCCGAGTTCGGCGGCGGCGTGCGTCACCATCGCGCGCACTTGTGCGTCGTCTTCGAGGTCGGCCTTGATTAGGATCGAGCGCGGCGCAATCGCGCGGACCTCGTCGAGGGTTTTCGCGGCGCTCGCTTCGTCGCGGCGATAATTCATCGCGACGGTCGCGCCGAGGCGCGCGAGGCTGAGCGCGATTGCGCGGCCGAGTCCGCGAGTGCCGCCGGTTACGATTGCGATTTTGTTGTTTAGGTTGTGGTCGTGCATCCTACCATTCCGGTCTATTCACAGGTTCGGGAGAAGAATTTGTCATCGCTTCTCTGGATTCAGGTTCTCATAGAGGATTTTGCGGATGTCCTTCGCAAGTGACGTGCCGTCGGCTCGGAGTTTGCGCGGGTTGAAGCCTTTTAGTTCGACGCTCACCGTTAGTTCGGCGTCGGGGGCGTCGGCTGGAGTTGCGAATGCTACGCGGCCGCTGTCAGGGGTTCGCGACTCTGCGATTACGGCGTTGCCGCGGCCATGAAGCGTTACGCGCGCGCCTGCGAGCGGCGGATGTTCGCCGTCGGGCAGGTGATCGTTGTCGAGGACCGTCACGCTGAGGCTGCGCAGGTCGCGGGCGCGATCGATTTCGACGCGCAGGTCGCGCAGATAGATCATCGGCTCGGCGAATACGCCCTGGATGCCCGCGCGCTCCGGCTCGCGCGCCGGGTTGGCTTTGAGCTCGACTCGCTGCGCCGCCATCCCATGGTCGCTGGTGACGACGAACAGCGTCGAATCGAGCAGGCCGCGCGCGCGGAACAGTTCGAGCACCGCGCCGATGCGGTGGTCGGTGCGATAGAGCGCCTCGCGCATCCCGTCGTGATGCGGCCCGTAGTCGTGGCCGCTGCCGTCGGTGATCACGAACTCATGCGCGACGAACATCGGCGCGTCGTCGCCGCAATGGTCAAAGAGATTGATAACTTGCGCCATCCCGCGGATGTCCACTACCTCCTCGCGCGCCATCGAAGGCATGTTGTCCGCGGCCCATCGCGGGCTCACGTCGTGGAGCATCTCGGCGGTTAGCGCTTTGAGGCGCGCCTTGTCGCCGACGATGCGCCGCTCGAACACCGCGTGAGTGGCGCCGCGTCCCTGCGGCTCGTGGATGGACGCGGTGATCGTGCGCTCGTCGCCGGCGCGCCTGAAGGCCTCGTAGAGCGTCTCGACGTCGGGATTCAGATAACGCTCGGTCTCGAAGACGTTGCCTTGGATCGGCACGGTCTCGCGATGCTCGCGCAGGTGGAAAGTCGGATTGACTACATCGTGATGCCCGCACCATGCGCCGGTCAGAATCGTCGAGTGACTCGGCCACGTGATGCTCGGGAAGTTGACGATGGAGCCATGCGAGAGCATCGCGCCGCGCTCGACGAGGCCCGGCGAGATTTGGAATCGCGCCGCGGTTGTTGTCGAGCTGATGGCGCAGTTCCGAATGCGACAAGCCGTCGAGCAGAATCATGTACACGCGGCGCGGGCGCTCGGCGCGGTCGTCCATGATTTCGTCGAGCGGGTTACCGTCCTGGCGCTTGAGGTAAACTTCGGCGCTCGAGCCCGACGCGTCGCGGCCCGCGATTTTCGGAAGTCCGGCGAGGCAGGCTATCGTTGGCGCGATGTCGACTGCGCGCGCGTTCAGCTTGAAGAGTCCACGGCGGACGCCCGGACCGCTGAATATCAGCGGCGCCCGGCATTGCACGACGTCGAGCGCGCCATGCTGCCCCGGCTGGATGCCGTAGGCGTAGCACTTGGGGCTGACGATGAGGTCGGGCGCACGCGGACTGTCGAAGAGCTGCGCGATTCGCTCGTACGCGTACGGATGGCTCAGAACGTGAGGCTCGAAGAACGCGCGATTGGCGTCGTCGGTGCGGTTGCCGCTGCGCGCGGCGGCCTCGAACTCCTCATCAATAGTGGAGACGATGAACGGATCCTGATTTCCGACGGGGTTCTCGCCGATTTGTTCGATCACCTTGAACGACAACGCACCGTCGGCGTCGGCGAAGCGTTTGAATCGAATCATCCCGCGTCGCGCCCATACTTCGTACGCGTCCGCGCGCCACGTGATCACAAGATCGACGAAGTCGGCGGCGGGAGTCTCGGCCAGCAGCGCGAGGATGGTCGCGTCGCCGGAATCGTACTGATGCGGATCGAGTCCCTGGCCACCGCGGCGCTCGGGTCCATGCTCGCGCAGATTGTCAGATTCGGGATTCATCTTTTTTCCACTTCTCCCTGTCAAAAAAACCTTGCGCCACGCGGCATGACGAGTGCAAGCCAGTTACAGCACACTACATAATGTTTTGTTCACATCCGCGAGCTTGAGCGCGAGCATTGCGTGTTCGCGCACATTCCCGCAATAGTGAAACCCCAAATCGGGGAAGGCAATCAGTATATGGCGCTCAACGAAGAATTCGAATCGAGAATCGGAAAAGGCACCAAGGCTTCGGGCAAGCTCAATTTTCGCGGCCCGGTGAAAATCGAAGGCGAGGCGGAAGGCGAGATCACCGGAGAAGAAGTTGTGATCGCGGCAGGTGCGGTGGTGAGCGCGCGGATCTCCGCAAGCAAGGTGACGGTTGCGGGCGCGCTCAGCGGCGAAATCACCGCGCGCGAACGAGTCGAGCTGATGGCGACGGCGCGGGTGCAATGCACTATCAGTACGCCAAGCCTGGTGCTGAACGAAGGCGCGCAATTCGACGGCGACTGCAAGATGCCGTCGAAGAAGCTGGCGGCGTAGCGCGATACAGAAAAGCGATTCACTTTATTTAAATGTGAAACCCTTCGCGGGTTTCAAACTTCCGCGGCAGGGGTGACCCCTGCACCCAGCGAAAAGACAAAGATGCGGGACTTCGTCCCTGTTAGAACTTTTTTGGGCGGAGGCATCCGACTCTTACCTTGCCTCTGGTTCCCCTTCCCGCTCGGGAAGGGGTTAGGGGTTAGGTTCCTCATCGTGGATCGTCTTTGACACTAACACTGTTTCGACCCCGCTCGAATCCCGGCGATGGATCACCGTGCCTGAGTCGTCGATCTCGATTTCTTCAGAGTCGCCCATCCGCGGCTCGTAGATCCAAATGTGCGGATCGTTGCCACGCTGGCGGCATGACTGTTTGCTGGTGGCGGCGACCAGTGTGTTCGGATCGATCGCCGCGATGCGCCCGGTCCATCGCGTCTGCCCGCGCTCGCGGATGTGCGCGATGGTCAGCGCGCGAAAAATGATCAGGTCGGCATCCACTTCGCCGTAGCGGCCGAGCTTGGTCGTCAAATCGTTGCGGCTGCCACCCGCGCTGATGTAGCCGCGCAGAAAACTGTCAACCGATTCGTACGTGGCGTTGCGAGTGAAGGGGCCGCGACTGTAGCCGACGCTGACTCGGCGGACCAGGCCACTCTCGTCGAGCTCGGCTTCGACTTCGTACACGTTCGAGCCGCTCGCGGGACGCCTGACGCCGCGAACTAGCCCCCACGCGAGCGATTCGGTTTCGACCGCGATCAACTCGCCGGCGCGGCGGATTTCGTAGCGCAACTCGCCGTCGGGAATCAGCATGCTCGAAAGCTAACCGCTCGGGTGGGGGCGGACAAGTTTGCCAGCGTTGGCGAGTTGGGCCATTGTGGCGGCTCGACGATCCTGTTTTCCAAGAAGGGACGCGGCGATGAACTGGCAGGAGTATTACCGAGCGCGCACGATTTCGGCCGACGAAGCGGCCGCCAAGGTCATGCCGGGGATGCGAGTGGATTTTCCGTTCGCGTCGGGGACCGTGATGCAGCGCGCGTTGGCCGCGCGGGGCAAATCCCTCGACGGCGCGGTGGATCTCAGGCTGTCGTCGCCGCTGATCGATCCCGGATGGCTGGGCGGAGACGTCGCGCATCGGTTCAGGATCGAGTTCGAGCTGTTTATCGGCAACGTGGGACGTCCGGCGCATGACCGGCAGCAGGCGACCTACCTGCCCAATTTATTTTCGATCGGCTTCAAGCCGCATGACGAGCGTCCGGCGGAAGACAAGCCGATAGATTTCACGTTCGTCAGCGTCAGCAAGCCCAACGCGAAGGGATTCGTCAGCTTCGGGCCGCATCAGTGGAACAAGCGGATGTATGCGCGGCGCGCGCGGCATGCGATCGCGGAAGTCGATGCGACGATGACGCGCACTTATGGCGACGTGTATATGCACGTCTCGGAGTTCGAGTATTTCGTCGATGGAACTCCGCCGCCGCCCGATCTTGCAGTGATCGACGCGTCTCTGGCCGCGATGGACGCTGAAAAACGAGCGGGCATCCGCGCGATCATCGCGGAGGTCGGCGTCGAACGTATCTGGCCGCTGGTTCAGTATCTGCAACGCGTTGCCCTTTCCGATTTGCGCGTGCTGCTCGGGATTACGCCGCCGCCCGCGGAGTTCAAGGCAGTGGCTGGATACCTGAGCGAGCTGATCGATGACGGCGTGACGATTCAAATAGGCGTCGGGGATCCCAGTTCGCAGATGCCGCGGATGGGCGCGTTCGACGGCAAGCATGACCTGGGGCTGCATACGGAGATGTGCGCGCCGGGGATCGCGCGGCTGGTCGATGCGGGGATAATCAACGGGCGGCGCAAGACGATCCATCGCGGGAAAGCGGTCGCGGTCGCATGGTCGGGATCGGATCCGGACGACTTGCGGATAATCGACGACAATCCCGCGTTTGAGCTTTACGACCCGGAGTACACGCTCAAGCTCGCGACGCTGGCGGCGAACTACCGGCAGACGTCGATCAACAATGCAATCGCGATTGATCTGACCGGGCAGATCAATTCGGAGAGTCTGCTCGGCGCTCGAATGATGAACGGGACGGGCGGGCAGCCGGAGACCCATATCGGCGCGTTCATCTGCCCCGGCGGACGCGCGATCACATTGCTGCAATCGACGGCGGTCGGCGGCGCTATTTCGCGGATAGTCCCGCAACTCGAAGCCGGAGCGCTGGTGACGATACCCCGCTACTTCGCGGATACAGTGGTAACGGAATACGGAATCGCGCGTTTGCTGGGCAAGAACCATCGCGAGCGCGCCGCCGAATTGATAGCCATAGCGCATCCGGACCATCGCGCGGAGTTGCGAGAAGCCGCCAATCGCCTGTTCGGGTAAATCTTGCCGTTCGAAGGAAAGTGCCGACCGCCGTGAGTGTCTAAAAGTTACAAAAGCTGCGACCGAGCCTCTGCGAACCGACATCGTAAAAGTCACACAAACCGCTCCGATTCGGTGCGGAATAGCACAATGTCGCGCTGCATATGCCAATAAGACTTGACGTTGCGCGGAAAGTAGTCCACTAAGAGGGTCTATAGCGTCGTTCAGGTTTTATGATAGTCTGTTTGCCAGCCTAAGAATGGGTAGGCACATTAAAGAGGAAGTGAACGGATGGCATCCTCAACCAAAGTACTGACTGTTAACGAGTTAGCCGAATACCTGCGGGTACATCGGTCGACAATCTACCGCCTTCTCAAGAAGGGGCAGTTGCCCGGTTTCAAAATCGGCAGCGACTGGCGCTTCAACGTCGAGGTGATCGACGAATGGCGGTTGCGCCAGGGACCCGGCGTCCTGGAAGAAGAAGTCGTGGAGTAGCGGACGGTTTTGAAAATCGGCCGAGTACATCCGCCGATTTTCAAAGCTGACCGAGACTCCCGACTCGATCTGTCGCCAAAGTCACCTCGTTCGTAAAATCTGTAAGTTTTTCGATTTAAGGGAACCCTTTAAATCGAGCAAGTTGTCGCGTGCACTCGTGCGCGGCTAAACTGCGACTTCGCGCCTCGAACGCGATCGAGTCATGCCGACTGATATCTCGTCCAAGACCCGCCTGTTCACCGAATCCGTAATCCGCGAGATGACGCGGCGGGCGCTCAAGTGCGGGGCGGTGAACCTGGCGCAGGGGTTTCCGGATTTTGCCGCGCCGGCGGCAATCAAGGAAGCGGCCAAGCGCGCGATCGACGAGGAATTCAACCAGTACTCGATCACGCACGGCTCGCCGAATTTCCGGCGCGCGATTGCGGACAAAGTCCGCAGCTACAACGGCATCGAATGCGACCCCGACCGTAACATCACGGTAACCTGCGGCGCGACCGAGGCGATGATCGCGACGATGCTGGCGGTGATCAACCCGGGCGACGAGGTAATAATCTTCGAGCCGTTCTACGAGAACTACGGCCCCGACGTGATCCTTGCCGGGGCGACGCCGCGCTATGTGGCTCTGCGCGATCCCGATTTTTCGATCGATCGCGCCGAGCTCGAGGCGGCGTTCGGGCCGCGGACCAAGGCGATTGTGATCAACACGCCGCACAATCCGAGCGGCAAGGTTTTTACGCGCGCCGAGCTCGAAGCAATCGCCGCGCTATGCCATCGGCACGACACGCTCGCGATCACCGACGAAATTTACGAACACATCATTTATGGCGGCGCGCGTCACATCTCGATTGCGAGCCTTCCCGGAATGGCCGAGCGCACGGTGACGATCAGCGGGCTGTCAAAGACGTATTCGATCACGGGATGGCGGCTGGCGTACGCGATCGCGAGTGAGCGGCTGACGTCGGCGATTCGCAAGGTGCATGATTTTCTGACGGTCGGCGCGCCGCATCCGCTGCAGGAGGCCGGAGCAGTCGCGCTGCGATTGCCGGAATCATTTTATGCGGAGCTGACTGCGATGTACGAGCGCAAGCGCGCCGCGTTGTATTCGGCGCTGACGACGGCGGGCCTGAAATGCAGCAATCCCGACGGCGCTTACTACATCGTCGCGGAAATCGGCGCATTGGGATTCAAGGACGACTTCGCCGCGGCGGACTTTCTGCTCGACGAGGTGGGAGTTGCTGCGGTTCCGGGCTCCAGCTTCTACCATCGCGCGGAATTGGGGCATCGGAAGATTCGATTCACGTTCTCGAAGAGCGATGAGACGATCGCGGCGGCCGCCGAGCGGCTGGCGCATTTGCAGGAGAAGTTGGCGCGCGCTCGAAATGTCGTCCTGACGGGCGCAGGGGCCAACCCCTGCCGCTCCCGCGCGGGAAGGGGGCCGGAATGAGTGCGAGAGACGAAATTTTCAGGCGGATTTTTTGCCGCCCTGGATTGTGCGGAGGCGCGGGCGCTCGATGCCGCCGGAGAGATAGACCAGCACGGTCCATGCGCTGCGGGTGAGCGGGTAGCAGAGCAGGACGCTCCCGCAGGCCACCGCGCACAGAATGAAAATCTCGACCGCGTCGGATAGGTGGGTAGTTAAGGCGAGGATTGCCCAGACTATCAGGAACGATGCGGCCGCTACCGCGAAATCCAGGTACATCGCGCCGAGCGTCTCGCCGGGATCTTTCCAGAACACGACGTGGCATCGCGGGCATTCGCGATTCATCTTGAAGTGCGACTGAAAGATCGCACCGTTGCGGCACACCGGGCATCGGCAGTTGAGAGCGCACTTGACCAGCGCAGATGCGGAGTCCTTAGCCACAATTCTGATTTTACTCCGCGGCGCGCTTGAGGCTAGCGACTATCTCCGTCGCGACGATTCAGATGCTCCAGTTGAAGCCGAGTTCGGGACCGTACAATTGCACGCGCAGCAAGTTGCCGACGCCCGAGGAGGTCTGCGTGTACTTCGTGTAGTTGTAGTTGAATCCGGCGAACGGCGAGAAACCGCGCCAGTCGGGGTTCGCGTAGATAAAGCGCCAGTGAGTCTCGAAGCCTGACTGCGAATCGTAAACCGTCCCGCCCTCGCTGCGGCCGGAGTTCCACTTGTTGGCCCAGTATCCCTGCGCCGTCACTTCGAACGCGAAGTTGTAACCGATCTGATGGCGTTCCTCGAGTCCGATCACCGGGATCGGCAGGCCCTTGTCGTGAAAACGGATTCGCGCTTCGAACGGCGAGACCTGGCTGAACAACGGTGAGCCATCGTTGATGCGGAAATCATTGTAGGTGAACTCGAGACCGATTTTCGCGCGCGTATCCCATCCCTGAAGAAACTCCGGCAAGCCAGCTTCGTATTTCTGATACAGCGGCGTCAGGCGGCGCTCGTAGTATCCGCCGAACGTGTACCATCGCGTGCCGCCGGGATTCAGCTTCTGAGTCGGGGTCGCAGTGGCTGGACCCGACACCGGGAGATGATCGTCCCGCCAAATGCCAGCGGCTGGGTTTGAGGTTTGCTGCCGTAGATGCCGTAGTAGCGGAATTGGAACTGGACCGCATTGACGCTGTCGAACCAGTAGCTCGAGCAGCGTCTCGGTCAACTGCAACTGCGAGACGCCAAGGTCGTGCTGCAGGCTAATCGCGCTGTCGGGGAACGAGTTGATGCGGCGGCGCAGCGTGTTGTTGCCGACCAGGAACATGTAGGCGTCGTCGGCCTCGATGTCGATTTGATGGGGCGCGGGTGTAAGCAAATCAGCGCCCGGATCGCGCAGAGAGAAAAAATCACTCGCAAAACAGTTCGCGCTCGACAGAAGTGCAGTGACAACCAAAGCCATCGTTAGTTGGACTAAACGCATGGGTCTGCATGCTGGACTACTAGCAGTCCGATTTCAAGATACGTTCTAGTGGGCGCTGGCGGACTTTGCCTTGTCGTCGAGGGCAGGCGCAGGAGTGCCGGGCGCGGACTGAAATCCGTCGGGCAGATCGCGCGTCGGCGCAATGCGGATGACGACGATTTGACCTGAATTGAGCTTGGCGCGGGAGGGACGGGCAAATCCGATTCGGGCGAGGAGATATTTCTTGGGATATTCGGCGATCACCTGGTCCTGCAACTTCGTGTCGGTGACGATTTCCGCCTTGCCGATAAACGCCGGTCCGGTGCCCTGGCCGATCCAAATCATCGCAGGACTGCCGCGCTTGATTCGCTTGGCCTTCCAACTGGTCGGCGAGGTCTCGATCAGCACCTGCTTGTCGGCGGTCGTGATGAACCAGACTGGCACGGCTTTGCTCTGATTGCCGTCTTTGCGAACCGTCGCGATATAGATGTAGGTGGCCTTGGCGAGAGCGTCGGCATCACGTGGCGAGGTCGCGGCAATCGCGGGCGTGGCAACGGCGGCAATGATCGCGGCGGCGGCGAAGAGTTGAGGGAGATTGGCGGCAGAAATTTTCATCAGCGGCTCCATCGTAAATTTCAATCGCCAAGATAGCGGCGTCGCACGAATACTTCGCCCAGGAACAGCATGATTACAAGCGGTATCAGCCACGGATCTGCGCTGCGCCGGAACGCCACGGTCTGACCGGTGTGGCGCGCGATGATCGCAGGTGTCGCGTCGAAACTGCCGTGGGTCGTGGCCGAAAGGCGTCGCAGCAGTTCGAGGTTGGGCGGCTTGATGCGCAATTCGGCGCTATCGGCGGGAATCGACCCGGCGGTCGCGAACTCGCGCTGCTCGAGGATTTTTTCAGAATCGCCGGCTTTGAACATCAGCGTCGCGACGTATTTGCCGCGCGGCAGCGGCCCGACTTCGCCGCGATAGATCGAGGCGTCCGCCTCTGTCATCGCAACGTCGATCGCACGGCCAGGCCCGGTGATACGACAGACCAGATTGCTGACCGGATTGGGATCGGCTTTTTCAGCCTCAACTGCGATCGATCCGTCTGGCGCGCCGTGGACGCGCATCGTGAACATCCCGGAGTCGCCCTGGCGCATCGTCCAGTTCGCGAGCTGAGACCAGAATTCAGCGTAGCGGTTCCATCGAATCCAACTGAGCGTCGCCAGTGAATCGGGATCGCCTGCAAAAATCGCGGCGCGGCCAAGTCCGTATTGCCACGACGCGAGCAGCGGAGCGGATTTGTCGGCGCGTGCGACCTTCAGCGTGACTTGCGCGCCGTCCTTGGCCTCGGTCGCGGCAAAAAAATCGATTGGCGGAATATCCTTGATGCCGATGCCGGAGAGCATCGCCGACGCCTCGCCCGCTTCGACCGTCGTGCGATCGGACTTGCGCCGGTTCATCGCCTCGCGGGTCAAGCCGACCAGCAGCAACGGCAGCTTCTCGATATCCTGCACGCGATAGAAGATGCCGCCGGTCGCCTGCGCGAAGTCCTGCAGCAATTCGAGGTTGGCGAGGTCGGGGCCGATGCGGATGGTCGAAACGGGGATGTGCTGGCGCGCGAATTCGGCAATCAGATCGTCATGGTCGTGATACTGGCGGTTAGTGTCGCCGTCAGTCAGCAGAATCACCTGGCGCACTGGGATGCCGCTCTGAAGAATTTCGCGCTCGGCGATTTCGAGCGCGTCCTTGAAGTCGGTGCCGCCGCCGGGTTGCAGGCGGTCGATGCGATTTTCGAGCTCGCCGCGATCCTCGCCGAGCGGCTGCAGATGCGCGAGCACGTACGGCTGCGAATCGAACGCGATCACGCCGGCCATGTCAGTGTCGTCGAGCTGGCGCAACAGCGCGATCGCAGCTTCCTTGGCGTAGCGAATCCGCTCGCCGTCGCGCACCGCCGGATAGCGCGAGTCGTAACTCATCGAGTTCGATCGATCGATGCATAAATAAACTGCGATCGGCTCGCGCGAGGGCGGCGGCGGCTGCTGCACGAACTTCACCGGCAGCGCTTTTTCCAGGTCGCCGCCCGCGAGGCTCTCTTCGCGCAGTGTGTCGCCGGTCGCGACCAATCCGCCACCGTAGTCGGCGACGTAGCGATTGAGCGCGTGCTGCGCGGCCGGAGTAATCGATCCCGCGGGCACGTCGTCGAGGATCACGAGCTGATACGGCAGATAGTCCACCGGATGTTCGCTCAAGCTGCGCGGCGACACGAAATCGATCTGGTACTTGCGCATCTTGAGCGCAGTCACGAGGCTTTCCGGCAAGCGAAGTCGAGACGATCAGAATCTTTGGCGCTCCGGTGACGGAAATCGCGGCCTCGACCCGCGGATTCAAGGCGACGCGCGGAGGCGCAATCGAAACTTCCGCGCTCATCAAGTACGCGCCCGCGCGATCGAGCCGATACGGCAGCTCGAAACGGTTCAGCCCTGGCTTCAGCGCAATGGATTCGCCGCCAACCGCAGTGTCGTCGCGATACAACTTGAGTGTCGCGGCGACCGGCGACTGCGACTCGCTCTCAACGTCGATCCGGAAGGCAAATTGTTGATCCTCGCGGACCGCGTCCGGCGAATAGAAATTCGTCACCGCGACTCTTTCGGTAGCCGAAGGCGGCGGCGCGCTCGAGAAAATTCGCACGCCGTCCTCGAGCATCGCAGGAACTTCGGTCATCGCGGAATCTTCGGTTTCGTTGCCGTCGCTCAGCAGCACGATTCGCTTGTCGGCTTCCGGCGCGAACAGACTTTCAGCCGCGGTCAACGCGCTGGCGATATTGGTGGCGCCCGCGTCGGCGCCGTCGCCGAAATGGCCGAGCAGGCGCGGATCGGTCAACGGCGCGAGCAAGCGTGCGTCGCGTCCGAACCCGACAATCCCGAGCTGGTCGCTCGGCGCCATCGCAGTTTTCAGCTGCTCGATCTGACCGCGCATCCAATCCTGCTGATCGGGCGACACTGATCGCGACTCATCCATCACCGCGACCACCGCGACGCTTTGCGCTGCGATGCGCCCGGGAATGCGCAGACCCGCGAGCATCGCGACCAACGCCACAACGCACAGCGCGCGCAGCGTCGCGGAAGCAGCGCCCGCCATCCGCAGTCCAGCGCGCATCGCGAGAATTCCCGGCGCCGCGGCAATCGGCACGAGGATCAGCAGCCACAGGAGATGCGGCCGATCAAACATGGCGCATCCCCCAGCGGCCGGCGTGGCCAATCAGCATCGCCGATTCAACCATGAGCGCGAGCAGCGCCAGCGCGATCAGGAAGAGAAGTAGCGGCTGCACTTGCCTGGCGGATTGCAGATTCGCCAGCGCCGCGGCTTTTCCGACGGGCGCGCTTGCCTCGGCCTGCGGTTTTGCGACCAGGTCGGACTCGGTCGCGTCGTAATAATTGGCGAGCACCTGCGTGGTGACGCCGCCCGACTCAACGGTGTAACGCCCAGCCTGCAGCGGACGAATTCGCACGCGACCCCATTTGTCGGCGCTAACTGCGCGCGCGGTCGCGTCGGGCTGGGTGACGCGCGCGGTTCCCGTCGCAGGTACGCTCACATCTGCGCCGGTCGGTACGATCAGAATGTCGCGTGGCGCGGTGAGTTGCCTCATCAGATCGACGGTCAGCACCAACGCGTCGAGATGATCAGGGGCAAGCAACAGATGATCGCGCACGTCGAATGCCAGCACGCCGACCGGACCGCCCGCATTGCGTCCAACAGCAGCAATCGGAATCGACGGACGGCCGGCGCCGGATGCGCTCGCGAGCAGATCCATCCATTCAGGAACCGCGACGATTCGCGTCGCGCCCAGCGCCAGCGAATTTAGCGCGGTCGATCCTTCGGCCGCGTCGCCACGAATATCAGCGCTCGCAATCGTGCCATCGACGGCGATTCCGATTCCGTTCTTCGCGACCTGCGGCGGATATATAAGGAGCGTTGACTGCGCCTTGACTGCTGGCACATAGCTGTCGTGCATCACGACCATCTCGAACGGTTTCGCATCCGGACCGGAGGGCGCGGCGTACTTCGCGGGATCGGCGGTCTCGATCTGGAAATTCGCGTTGACCGCGAGCAGCACGCGCGCGAGATCGTCACGCACGGCCGCATCGGGCGAGAGTACCAGGACGCGCGCCGCGGTATCGGACGGCGCGTACGCGTAACGGCTGTTGTCGGCATCGATCGCGTCGGAAGTAAGAATTCGTGCGTGCAGCAAACCGCCAGTCTTGATCGGTCCGAACGACGCAACGACCTGTTCGCGCGGCGCGAGCATCATCGTCTGATGGAACTGCTCGGCGTCGCCAAGATCGATCGCGAGTTCTGCCGGATGAGGGCGCGCGGAGAAGTTGCGGATGATAGCGCGGCCGCGGGTCGAGCCCGGAATACCGGGATCGAGCGACACGATCGCAACGTTCGAGTCATCTGAGCCGACCTGGTGAAAATTTACGCGCGACATCGAGCCAACGTCGGCGAGGATCGCGGGCGCGGGCGGCCGGTCGGCGAACAAATCGATTTCCGACGCGCCATGCGCACGAATCAACGCGGCTCTCAGAGCAGCGCTGCGCGCCGGGACCGCCATCGGAACCAGGTCGTTGAGTGTTCTGCGAAGTTCCGCGAGGTTCGCCGTCTGCGGATGCCGCACCTGCGCTTCGAGTGCATACGCGATCACGCTGAACTCGTCGCCCACCGGCGCTTGATCGATTATCTCCAGCGCACTGCGGCGCGCCTCGCCGATGCGCGTGCTCGAGCCGTCGTGCGCGCTCATGCCGGCGCCGAGATCGAACACCAGCGCATGGCTACGGCCCTGACCGGCTGACGGTGGCCTCATTATATACAGCCCCGCGATCGCGAAGGTCAGCGCGGTCAGGGTCAGCACTTCGAGCCAGAACAGCGGGTCGATCCGCACGTGACGAACGCTCGCAACCGGCGCGACCGCTTCATCAAACAGCATCAGGCTCGAAACTTCGATGGTCGGGCGCGAGCGCGAGCGCAGATAGATCAGCACCAACAGCGCGAGGCTGAGTGCGTAGATAAAGTTCTGCGGATTCAGGAGTCCCATCGCTATCTCACGATTCCCAGCAGCGGCAGTTCGCGTTCCATAAAACTTTCCAGGCTGCCGGCGCCGAACGCTTGCGCATAAGCGATCGCGTGCGTCGTACAAATCTGACGGATTCGCGCGACGATCATTTCAATCTTGCGGCGAATCGCGGCGACCGTCGCGGGGCCGAGCACGGTCTCGCGAACTTCACCGGTCTCGGCGTCGCGGATTCGGTACAGTCCCATTGGATACGACGCAGTACTCTCCTGCTCGCCCATCACGTGGATAACTTTTACGTCGTGACGCGCTGCGACCAGCCGCTTGAGCGCGTCTTCGAGATCGCCTTCATTCACCAGAAAATCCGAGATGACGACCACCGTCCCGGCCGGCCGGCGTTGCAGCAGCAATTCATCGACCGCCGCGCCCAGCCTGGTCTCGCCGCCCGCTCTCACCGACGTCACGAACGGTTTGAAGTTGAGATACGACTCGCGCCGGCGATGGAACGGCGTCGCTTCGAGCTTCATCGATCCGCGATGCGTCGCGAACGCGCCGATTCGCACCGCGTCATTGTCCGCCATCCCGATGTACGCGAGCGACGCACCTATTGCCAGCGCGAGTCCGAGCTTGTCGTCGCGCTCGGGCAATCCCATCGACGCACTCGCGTCGATCAGCGAGGTGACCTCGACCTGTCGATCGGCGCGATAGGTCCGCAGCATCAATTCGTCGAGCCGCGCGAACGCGTTCCAGTCGAGGAAGCGCAAATCGTCGCCGGGAGCGTACTCCTTGAAATTTTCGGGTTCGATTCCGAGCCCCTGGATGCGGCCGAGTGCGCGCTGGCCTGCGCGAACCGTGCGCGCGCGCTTGATGCCGAGCACCAGCCGGTCGAGTTTGCGCAAATATTCGGGCTCGAAAGCGCGTGCTTCGAGCATCTTCGACCTATACTTTCGCCGCGCGAACCGACTTGATGACGCGCTCGACAATGTGCGCGGCGTCGATTCCGTCGGATAGCGCGGCGTAGTTGAGCATTATGCGATGAGCCAGCGCGGGAATCGCGACGTGCTCGATATCTTCGCGCGCGATATTGGCGCGCCCGTCGAGCAGCGCGCGGACCTTGGCGCCGAGGATCAAAGCCTGCGCGCCGCGCGGACTCGATCCGAACATGACGTAGCGATTGACCATCTCGTCGTGCACGCTCTTCGCCTCATCGGTCACGAAACGCGAATTCTGCGGCTGCGTCGCACGCACCAGCCGCGCCGCGTAGATCTCCATCGCCGGCGCCGCCATCACTTCGCGCACCAATTTTTTCAGCGTCTCGATTCGCTCTGGCGCTTCACTGGCGTGAAAAATCGGCTCGATACCTGCGTCCTCAGGTCCCGTCGTTGACGAGATGATTCGCGTGAGCTCGCCTTCATCGGGATAGTTCAGACGCACTTTGAACAGAAAGCGATCGAGTTGCGCTTCGGGCAGCGGATAGGTGCCTTCCATCTCGATCGGATTCAACGTCGCCATCACGAAGTACGGCGGCTTGAGCTTGTAGGTGGTGCCCGACACCGTCACCTGCAACTCGGCCATCGCCTCGAGCAGCGCGGATTGCGTCTTCGGCGTTGCTCGATTGATTTCGTCGCCGAGCAGGATATGGCAGAACGCCGGCCCCGGCTGAAAAGTGAACTCGCGACGGCCGTCCTCGCCCGACAGAATCACGCGCGTGCCGGTGATATCGGCCGGCATCAGATCGACCGTGAACTGAATTCGATTGAAGCTCAGGTTGAGCGCGAGCCCCAATGTCTTGACAAGTGTGGTTTTCCCGGTGCCGGGGACGCCTTCGATCAGAACGTGACCGCCCGCGAACAGCGCCGACAACAATTCCTCGACCGCCTGCTCGTGACCGATAATCAGCTTGTGAATCTCGGCCTGGATACGCCGAAACGTTCGGGCGAAATCCGCCACCGTCGGCGTTTCCGCCTGTACGTCATTCATCGTTCGAATACCCGTTTGATTGTAGCTCGATCGTCGGCCGGCACCGCGGCGCGCGCCACCGGCTCGTCCGGCTCCTGGTTCAGGCTGAGCGGCGTGCGCACTTTGGGCGGGACGTAAGCGTGACCGGCACCCTTCGCGCCGTGATCGACTGGCCGCGCTTCGATTGCGATCTCGAATCCCTCGGTGCCGAGCTTCGAGGTCGCCGGCGCACCGAACAGACTGTCGGGATCCGCGCCGATTCCATGCGCCTCGCCACCGTTGCTGCTGTTCTCGCCACTCTGCTGGATGCTGCGATCGGTGGCGCTATCGTCCTTGTTGGGGTTGTCCTTGCCGGCGTCGGACTCGACGCCCGGCCCACCCATGCCGCCGGGCGACGGTTGCGAATTGGGTTGCCGCGAATCGTCTTCGCGCGGCAAATCGATCTCACCCGACTTCGGCTGATCCTGTTTGAACTGTCCCGCGACCTCGCCGTGACGATTTTTCCGCGCGTCCGGCGCGCGACGAATCTCATTTTGATCCTGATCACGCCCCGCATCGGCCAACCGCAGGTTGAGCCGCTGCTTCGAGGCCTGCTGCTGCCCGGTCAGTTTGTTCTGTAAATTTCCGGCCATGTCGCGCGCGCGATTCATCAGTGAGTTGAGCGAGTTGCCGTTTACGTCGCCGCTACGGGCGCCCTCGCGCGCAAGCTTTTCCTCGAGCCGCCGCATCGTCGCGGCGTCGGCGGTGACCTGCATTCCCGATTCATCGCTAGGATCGGCCGGCCGCAGATGCAAGTCGTCGAGATCGACAGTCAAGTCATCCTGCCCGTTGCCCGGAATGATTTGAGGTGCGCGTTTGATTTTTGAAATCGGGAAGGCGAGCGCCGCGAGCAACAGTGCTCCCGCCAGCGGATAAATCCCGCGCGAGACGCGTCGCCGCTCGATCTTCGAGGCCGCGAATTCGTCATCGCGCCCGAGCGTGTCCTCAACCAGGTACGCCCACAGCGATCCGTGGCTCTCACTGTCCTTGAGCGCGACGATCGTCGAGAGACGTCCTTTCAGCTCCGCGCGATCGTCGGCCACCGCGGCCGCATGCACCGCGCTGGTGCGCATTCGCCACCCCGCCCTCACGGCGCTCGCGATACCAACTGCTGCAATCATCACGAGCGCTGATCCACCGACCAGGAAAGTGAGCGGCGAGACGAGGTATGCGCCGGCAAAGATGACCGCGCCGGCTCCGATCGCGATCGCCAGCGTATAGAAAATCGCATGCTGTAACGCCAGCGAGTTAAGCCGCATGCGAACGGCGCCGACCCGCCCCAGGATTCGCCCGAGTTTCTCGTCAGCTCGCCGGTCTTGTGAAGGAAACGACATCAGAACGCGCCTGGCGCGTGGATCGACAATAGTTTAGCCCCGCTAGTCAAGCAACGATGAAGTTGATCAGAACGTCCAGCCCACAATCGATTTAAGAAAAACCGCATTGCTCGCGCGAGTCAGTCCGATCCCAACCCCGAGATTCAGCTCGAGCTGCGGGATAAAATCGAAATTCAGCGCCGGCACGATGAAGTGTTGCTGCTCATCCACTTTCGCTAGCGGCTGAATCGATCCCATGTCGCCGTAGTATTCGACCGCCGGCGAAAGCCAGCGGTTCAGCTTGTAGACCAGCACGCCCGACGGATCGAATTGCCATCCGCGATGTGCCCCCGGGCCGCTGAACGGATCGACAAACGCGAAGTTCCCCACCAGCCGAAATCCCTTGAAGCTCGTGCCGACGATCGGCCGCAGCTCGAGCGTCAATGGATTCTCCTCGGCCGCTCGCCGCACGTAATCTAACTCGATATTGCCGCCGAACTGCACCGGCCATTCGAACGTGTGCGGAATTCCGAAATGAACCTTGGTCCGCGAGCCGGTGTATTCGTAGTTGCCGTTGGAAAGCTTCGCGGTGTCGAGATATTGCCCGATCTCAAGCCAGCGGATGACTCCGTAGGTGCCCTCAACCGTCTCGTGAATCTGGTAAACGTCGCTCTGGCTCTTCGCGAGTTTACCGGTCGCAGTCGAGGTCGTATTCGAATGCAACTCGAGCGTGAGATGGCCGACCGGCGCCGTGTCGGTGTCGTAAATCTGAATTTCATAGAAGTCGATCGCGAGTGATGGACGCGCGCCCACGAGAATCGCGGCAACGCATATAAGGATCGCGAAAATCTTGCGGACGTACACCGTCACGCGCGCCTCGTAAAAAAAGATGACACAAAACCTTCTAACAGGGACGAAGTCCCGCATCCTTTCTTTATCTTAACCTTGGGTGCAGGGGTCACCCCTGCCGCGGAAGCGTGAAACCCGCGGAGGGTTTCACATTCAATCAAGTTCCCCTATCCGTATCTCTACCGCTATTCCTTGAGGCCCGCATCGTCGGCCGCTCCCAGCGCAATCGCGGCCCAATCCATGTCGGAGCGCCCCTTGGCAATCGCCGAAACAAATCGATCGTGCAGTAGGCTCGCAGTCGGCATCGGTGCGTTCGCCTCGGCCGCGGTCTGGAGCACGAGGTTGATATCCTTGAGCCCGAGCGGCAGCCGAAATCCCGCCGGAGTGAACCGCCCGTGCGCGATCGCCGGACCGTAACCCTGGTACACCGGCGCCGCAAAGAGCGTTTTCGCGAGCATGTCGATCCCCGCCGACGCATCGACGCCGCTCTTGCGCATCATCGCGACCGCCTCGCCCATCGCCTCGAGCGCCGCCGCGATCATGAAATTGCCCGCGAGCTTCACCACGTTCGCTGCGCCGACGTTGTCGCCAAAATCAAATACGTCCTGCCCCATCGCGTCGAGAATCGGCTTCACTTTCGCCTTCGCTTCCGCCGATCCCGAAACGCAAACGCGCAACTGCTTCGCCTGCGCCGCGTTCGGACGCCCGAACACCGGCGCCGCAACCATCACGCTGCCATGCGACGCGTGATACGCCGCCAGCTCGCGCGTAGTCGCCGGCGACACCGTGCTCATCGAGATATGAATTCCAGTTGGCGCGAGATGCTCCGCGAGCGCATCGGGACCCGTCACCAGCGCCGTGAGGGCTGCATCATCCGCAAGCATCGAGACCACGATTCCCCCCGGCGTCGCGACGTCGCCGGCGCGCGCCGCGCGATCCGCCCCCTTGGCCACGAGCGGCTCCGCCTTCGACGCAGTCCGATTGTAAACCGTCAGATGGAATCCCGCCGCCAGCAGATTCGCCGCCATCGGCAGTCCCATCGCCCCAAGCCCGACAAACCCAATTTTCTGTGCCATGAAATGAAGCTATCACTCGGCCCGCGTGGGGCAATGAAAAATTAAGAACCTAACCCCTAACCCCTTCCCGAGCGGGAAGGGGAACCGGATTGTTGGAAGCAACCCTTCCCCTTCGCGATTGTTCCCCTTCCCTCGAGGGAAGGGGTTAGGGGTTAGGTTCCTAATCGTCACCGCGACCGCACCACCCCGATCCGCGGACACACCGCCGCGATTTTGCATCGCGAACACCACGGCGACGTCGGATGGCAAATCGTCTGCCCGAACGCCACCAGTATTCCGTTGTACTTGAGCCAATGCCGCGCCGGCAGCACCGCGCGCAGCGCAACCTCGGTCTGGTCGGGCGTCGCGGTGCGCACGAGGCCCCATCGATTCGAAATCCGATGCACATGCGTATCGACGCAGATGCCCGGCTTCGCGTACGCCTCGGTCACCACCAGGTTCGCAGTCTTGCGCCCGACGCCTTTGAGCGTCAGCAGCGCGTCGATATCGTCGGGCACGCGACCGTCGAATTTCTCGATCAAGTCGCGGCATATTCCGCGGATGACGCGCGCCTTGGTCCGATAAAATCCCACCGGAAAAATCAGTCGCTCAATCGTCTTCGCCGACAACCCCGCAATCGCCGCCGGCGTATGCGCCCGCGCGAACAACCGCGTCGACGCGGCCGCAGTCGTGGCATCCTTGGTTCGCAGACTCAGGATGCACGAAATCAAAGTCCTGAACGGATCGCGATGCTGCACTGCAATGAAGCTCACGATCGGCGCATTCCACGACGGCGCCTCCCGCCTCAGCACCCGCAACGCGCGACTAACCCCACGAGCATCGAGCGCGCGAAGCGTCTTTCTTTCTTTGAGACTGTGCATTTACCGATCCCGATCGCGCCCTAGCGGAACTCCACCCTTAACGCTCCGCTAATTTCCGCTTAACAACTGGCTACTACAATCCGCTTCCGAAGTAGCTTTTCTCTTTTCCAATGCACAACCGGAGGATGTATATGTATTTTGGGTTAAGGCTCGTCGCGAGGCCGCTGATGCTGGCCGTGACGCTCTCAGTGGGGGCTACTTTTTTCGCAAACGTTAAGCAGGCACAAGCCGCACCGGTCGCAGTCCCCCCTTACACGCTCGGAACTTTTAAGGGCGTTCCGCCATCCAGCGCGACGATGCCCGACGATATCGCAGTGTCCGCGGACGGCGCCGACCTGTGGGTCGGTTACGGCAATGGCGTTGACACCGTCGGCCACGGCGGCCCAAGCAACCTCGTCGAATACGACATCGCCTCTGGCGCCGTGCTGCAAAATCTCACCATCCCGGGTCATCTCGACGGACTCAAAATAAATCCGCAAACCGGTATCGTGTGGGCGACCCAAAACGAGGACGGCAATCCCACGCTGACGATCGTCAATCCCAAGAATGGCAAGTTCGAGACCAGTCCTATCATCACGTCGAGCCTGATCACCGGCGGGCTCGATGACCTCGTGTTTTCCGGGCCAAATTCGGCATTCGTCACCGCTTCATCGCAGGTAGATACTACGACGCCGGTGATTGTCGAGATTTCTGTCAAGAGGAAAAAGAAAAAGAACTCGCTCAATGTCACCTCAGTGCTGCCCGGCGCTCCCACCACTGTATGGAACGCCGTCACGAATGCGGCGGAGACGAGCGACATGATCGGCGATCCCGATTCGATGACGTTGGATCCGGCCGGCGAGCTGGTACTCGACAATCGCAGCGACGACTCGCTCTACATCGTGCGAGACTCGAGCGCCACCAAGCCTCTGCTGAGGGTTCCGTTGACCCTCGCTGATAGTCCAGTCGAGGTTGACGACACAATCTTCACCTATTCGCTCACCAGCGGCGAGTCCTCAACCGCGGGAACTATCTACATCACGGATACAAAAGCCAACATTATTTATACGCTGACCAAACCGTACTTCCCGACGACTGAGGTCTATAGCGCAGCCAACGTCGCCAATGAAGTCGGCCTGGTGGATTTGAACACCGGCGTCGTAACTCCGGTCGTCACCGGCTTCATGGGCGTGCATGGCCTGGCCTTCGCCCCAACCCCGGTCGCGATCTCTACAACTACTGGCAAATAGAAAAATTCAGCGCGCGAGCCCCCAACAGCTCGCGCGCCGCATCTACTTCTCCCCCTCTCCCAAAGCAGAGGTTTGCGTAACCGCTCGCCGCCTCTTCCTCTCTCCCGTCGGGAGAGGATTTAAGGAGAGGGACCTTGTCCAGCGTGCATTTTTTGCGCGCGATTCAAGATTCTGCTTCTGCCTGAACGTGTCCTTACCGCGCCGGGCTTAAGATTCTTGCGCGCCATCTTGAGATCGTAATGAGTCTGGAGATTCAACCAAAACTCCGGACTGTTGCCAAAATACAACCCCAACCGCAGCGCCGTATCGGCAGTTATCCGGCGCCGGTTATTCACGATCTCGGCAATCCGGTTCGGTGAGATCCCGATCGCTTTGGCCAATCGATTCTGCGAGAGCCCATACTCAGCCAAAAATTCTTCCTTCAGCATCTCGCCCGGAGTGACCGGCGCAAATTCATTCTTCATCGAAGCTCTTCTAGTGGTAGTCAACGATTCGAACCTCCTGCGCGTCGCCATCGCGCCATTTGAAAATCACGCGCCATTGATCGTTCACCCGGATCGAGTGAAAATCCTTCAGATCACCTTTCAGCTTTTCGAGCCGATTCGAAGGCGGCACATTCAGGTCCTCCAGTCGACTCGCCGCGTTCAGAGCCTCCAACCTGCGTTTCGCAGCGCGCGCCACTCCCTGGAATTGGCGGACGAAGCGATCGGCGAACAATTCCATGGTCTGACGATCTCCAAAGGAACGAATCACGAAACTGGATTATACCGTATCCCGGTATGCGGTCAATGATTCGAGTTGGCGCGAGCTTCCTCGCTAGCTCAGGATTACCCAAGAAACCAGCAACCCCACGTGTCATTCTGAGCTGCCGCAGCGAAGAATCTCGACGGACGCTCCCGCGTCCGTCTCAGCCCCTTCGTTCGTTCACAACGCGATAGGGCTGAATTGTTCAGGGATGAACAGTTCAGCCTGACGCCCGCAGATTTGCCGTGCTAACTATACGGTATGACCTACCGTCAGGATGCCGCACACTCGCCAGCCTCTACCAAAATAGGGCAACCCCAGCTCGTGGCAAAAACAATTTTTGACGGAACGAAACTACCCTTGGTACCGCAACGGCCTCAATACCACTACAGTTGGTATGAAGAGCTCCGCGCGCGACAACGGAGCGCGGCCTTAATACTGAAAAAACTGAAAAAAGCGATCTCGATCCTCGCCTTGCTAGCGATTCCCACCGCTACTCTCGCCGCATCGCCCTCGCCTAACGTGCTCCCCGCCGAGTCCCGAGGCGTCACGCAGGCACCGCCTCCGCAGCCTATTAACTGGGACCGCGTCACCCAGGAAGCGACCGACCTGTTGTCGAAGTACATCCAGCTAAACACGACCAACCCGCCCGGCAACGAACTCGACGCGGCGCGGATGCTCAAGGAAAAATTTCTCACCGACGGCATTCCCGCAACCACCTGGGAGCCGCAGCATGGCCGCGGAATCGTCGCCGCGCGCCTGCGCGGCATCGGTAAGCATAACAAGTCGATCATCCTGCTGAGCCACATGGACGTCGTCCCCGCCAATCCCAAGGAATGGGAAGTGCCGCCGTTTTCGGGCACCGTCAAGGACGGAAAAATCTGGGGACGTGGCGCGATCGACGACAAGGGCCCCGGCGTGATCGAGCTGATGGCGATGCTCGCGATCAAGCGCGCCGGCATCCTGCTCAATCGCGACGTGCTGTTTATCGCCACCGGCGACGAGGAGGAAGGCGGCAAGAACGGCGCCGGATGGTTCGTCGATCACAACAGCAACGTCTTCTCCGACGCCGGCTTTCTGCTGAATGAAGGCGGCGGGATTCGCGCGCTGTCCGACAACAAGCACAGCGTGTACGTCGTCTCGGTCACCGAGAAAACTCCGCTGTGGCTCAAGCTCAGTGCCAGCGGCCCGGCCGGTCACGCGTCCGATCCGCCGGCGGAAACTGCGGTCACGCGATTGGTCCGCGCGCTGAATAAGTTGAACGACTACAAAACGCCTATCCACGTCATTGGGCCGGTGGCTGACTACTACCACGCGATGGCGTTGCTCGATCATGGCCCCAAGCAGCAGCTCGATCTCCCCACCGCGCTGAAGGATCCCGACTTTCAGAAGAAGTTTCTTTCCGATCCCAGCCAGAACGCACGAGTCCGCGACACCATCACGCCCACCGTACTGTCCGCCAGCCAGAAGACCAATGTGATTTCCGAAACCGCCTACGCCGAAATCGATTGCCGCCTGCTCCCTGGCAGCGACCCCAAGGCAGTCGTCAACGACATCAAAAAAGTGATCGGCGACGACACCATCAAGATCGATGTGCTCCTCAATTTTCCGCCGATCTCGTCGCCGTCGCGCTCGCCCCTGATGACTGCGATAGATTCACTGGCGCGGTTGCACGATCAAGCAACCGTGGTGCCCTCGATGATCGTCGGCTTCACCGACAGCCACTACTTCCGCCAGAAAAAGATCGTCTCCTACGGTTTCATCCCGATCGAAGTCCTCCCCGCCGAAGGCAAAGGTGTTCACGGCATCAACGAACGAATCGGAGTGAAAGAACTCGCCGACGGAATTCAGCGGATGGTACAGTTGCTGAAGATTTTCGGAGGCCAGTAGCAGGTGTTGCAATGATTCGAGCCGGCGTCGGACATTCGACCGCGCGCAATCCTCGCAGCGCCGCCAGTGAGGCGACTGCCGCCGCGCTCGCGCAGGCGGGTATCAGCCGCGCCACCGGTGCGCTATGTTTCGCGACCCCGGCCTACGGCGCCGCGTATCCGATGATCCTGCGCACGGTGGCTTCCGAAGCGGGCACGCGCGAAGTCGTCGGATGCTCGAGTATGGGCGTCATCGCCGGCGAAACCGAAATCGAAGCCGAACACGCGCTCGCAGTGCTGGTCTTCAGCGGCGACGAAGATGAAATCCGCGCCACCCGATTCTTCGTGCCGACCCTTCGCGGCCGCGCCGCCGGCGTCGCCACGGACATCGCATCCGCGGTGCAACCGAAGCTCGGCAAATCGAACCTGCTGATTCTGTTCGCCGATACTTACAACTTCGAAGCCGATGCAACCCTCGAAGCTCTCGGCAAGGAGTTGCCCGGCCTGACGATCGCGGGCGGCGGGGCCAGTGAAGATGGATCAATCGGCGAGACCTTTGTTTTCTGCGGCGACACCATCAGTTCGAACGCCGTCTCAGGGATGCTGCTCGCGGGAGACTTCGATCTGACCCTCGCCAATACGATTGCATGCGGTCTGATCGGAACGGCGCATCGCGTGACCGCCGCCCGCGACAATATCCTGATCGAACTCGACGGCCGTCCCGCTTACGAAGTCTTCGCCGAGGCTGCGGGTCCGCTGGCCGACGACCTGCGCCGTGCACTGACCTACGTGTTCGTCGCGATTCCGCTGTACGAAAGTGCGGTTACGATCGAGCGCGGCCAATTTGTCGTGCGCAACATCGTCGGCGCCAGCGAGGAGCATGGCGTCATCGCGGTCGCATTCCAGCCCAGGGTCGGCGACATCATCGGTTTCGTGCTGCGCGACGCCGAGCGCTCGCGCCAGGACCTGAAGGCAACCCTCGACGACGTAAACGATCGCGTCAGTGGCAAACCGCCTCCCGCGTTCGGCCTGTACTTCAATTGCGTCTCGCGCGGCAGTGGCCTCTACAACATCCCCGGCCACGACTCCGCATATATCAGGCGCGCGCTTGGCCCAATCCCAATCGCCGGCTTCTTTACCGGCTTCGAAATCAGCTCGCTAGCCGAGCAAACCTCCGTACTGCAATACTCCGGCGTCCTCGCCTTGATCTCGGGAAGGAAATCTTGAGCAGACATCTGTCCGTTCTGATTCCCTCGCCCAGTTCGTCGGGAGAGCGTTAGGGTGAGGGACATCTGTACGGCGGATTGTCTGTTGCGCCGCACTTCCGGAATCACGTCCGGAATCACGTCAGCTTGCGCGTCACCAGCATCGCGATGCTGATACGTGAAATACATCTCGCCGTCGATTCGTACCGGACGCGCGCCGCTCAGATCTTCTTCGCGTCGCGCTCGACCATCGCGAGCGCCTTCGCCGCGCGCTCCGGCGACGCATTCGCCGCCTTGATCCACTGCGACACCGGAGTGCGGTAGCCGTGCGACGTGAACCGCACGATCTCGAGCCCGGCCGCGCCCATCATCTTGATCAACTCACTCATCGCGAGCGCATTGGTATGCGACGTGTCCCGCAGCCGCTCGAATTCGTTGTAGTAAGCCGCGCGCTCAGGCTGTTCGCTGGCGATCAAATCCTCGACCGCCACCAATCCGTCCGCCCGGCACACTCGCGCCATCTCAGCGATCACCTTGTCCGGCTCCGCGAAATGATGAACCGCGAACCGGCACACGACGACATCGAATTCCCCATCCTTGAACGGCAACCGCGACTCGACGTCGCCCTTCTGGAAGCTGACGTTGCTGAGCCCGCGCTCCGCCCGCATCTTCTCGGCAATCCTGAGCGGCGCGTCAGTCAGATCGATGCCCACGACTTCGCGGCACACCGGCGCGAACGCCATCGCAACGTGCCCCGGTCCAGTCGCAACTTCCAGCACGCGCGCATCGCGCGCCGGCCCAACAATCTCGACCAGCTTACGCAGATGCTCAGCGTCAAGGATCGCAGGCGCAGTCGCGTAGTCATTCGCCTGCCGGGTAAATTCTTCGCGAACAAGATCTTTGTGTTCCATTGTTCGATGAACCGGAACCCATTCTCGCGGTTCCCGCGGACGAATCAAGCGCAGCCGGCCGTCGCGAAGTTCAGTGGTGGGCCAACCTGGCGGACAGATGCGCGTACGCTCCGGCTCTGCGACAATGGACGCGTGACCACCATCAAGCCCAACTTGATAGCCGATGTGACTCTTTACCCGACTAACCAAGGCGGCAAGAAAATTCCGATCGGGCCAGAGTGGTTTGGTTGCCCCTGCATGGTCAGTAAAGACGGTTCCGATCCTTGGGACTGTCGACTACTTCTTGAGGGTCGCTCGATGTCGCCTGGCGAGACGCGACGTATCGGCATCTCTTTCCTCTCCGGCGAAAAAGCGGCACAGATATTCCGGGCAGCGGGGAAGTTTTACCTTTGGGAGTTACGGATCGTGGGCGAGGCAATCGTAGTTTCAGACTGACCTCCTGAAACGGATTCCCACCGCTTGCACGTTTCAAACCCTTAATGGTACCTGAAACAATGGATCTAAGCGGTTTCAAGCCGCAGGATTCCCATCGACAAAACGGAGGCACGTAAGTTGGATTTCGGATTTTCTGAAGAACAAGAGATGCTTCGGGACGCGGCCAAGCGCTTTCTGGCCGACAACTGCCCGACCAAGTATGTCCGCCAGATGATGGCAGACCCGACCGCGCACGATGCCGCTTTCTGGAAGAAGCTGGTCGACCTCGGATGGCCGGGGCTGCTCATCCCGGAGAGTTACGGCGGACAGGGCGGCAGCTTCCTCGACATGACGGTGATCGTCGAAGAAGCCGGCAAGGCGCTGGTGCCAGGACCCTTCTTCACCTCCGCGCTGCTCGCGGCGCCGCTGTTGATCGAAGGCGGATCGGATCAGCAGAAAAAAGATCTCCTGCCGCGGATGGCGAAGGGCGAGTTTATCGGCACCGTCGCGATCGCCGAGGCTGCGGGACGCTTCGACGCCGAAGGCATCCAGCTCAAGGCGACCAAGGCTGGCAACGAGTACACGATCACCGGCGAGAAGTTTTTCGTTCCCGACGCGCACGTCGCTAATGGGATGGCGGTTGCGGTCCGCACCGGCGGCAGCGGCGAAAAGGGCATCTCGATCCTCGCGATGAACGCGAAGACGCCGGGCATCACGATCACTCAGCTCAAAACGGTCGATATGACGCGGCGGCTGTGCCACGTGAAATTCGACAATGTGAAAACTTCCGAACTAGTCGGCAAGGAAGGCGAGGGATGGCCGATTCTGCGGCGCACGCTCGATATCGCGACCGCGGGGCTCGCGGCCGAGATGGTCGGAACCGCGCAGAAGGCGCTCGACATGTCGGTCGAGTACGCGAAGACGCGCGTGCAATTCGGCAAGCCGATCGGATCGTTCCAGGCGGTCAAGCACAAATGCGTCGATATGATGGTCGCGGTCGAGAACGCGCGCTCGCTGACCTACTACGCGTGCTGGACCGTTGATACGAAGGGTGCGGAAGCAGCGACTGCGGTGCCGATGGCGAAAGCGTACGCATCCGATATGGCGAAGAACGTCACGTCGGAAGCAATCCAGGTCCACGGCGGCATTGGCTTCACCTGGGAGCACGACATGCATCTATTCCATCGCCGCGCCTTGGCCGGCGAAGCAAACTTCGGCAACGCCCCAGTACATCGCGAGACGGTCGCGAAGTCGCTGTTGGGCTGATCGCAACGAGTTGAATTCAAAGAAGAGCCGCGATCCTACTCGCGGCTCTTCTGTTTTTTCTAGCAACCGGTAATTGACCGAGACAGCAGTTTCGCTTTATATTCGCCCTAGGAAATCGGAGGGTGGCTTGTGAGTGACCGCAGCGCGATCGAGTGGACCGACGCGACCTGGAATCCGGTGCGCGGCTGCACGAAGATCAGCCCCGGCTGCAAGCACTGCTACGCCGAAAGATTCGCCGAGAGATTTCGCGGCGTACCCGGCCATCCGTTCGAACAGGGCTTCGATATCCGACTCGTGCCCGAGAAACTCGACCAACCGCTTCGATGGCGCTCGTCTCGGCGAATATTTGTAAATTCGATGAGCGATTTGTTCCATGATCGCGTGCCGACGGAATACATATCCCGCGTGGGCAGCGTCATGCAGAAAGCCGAGTGGCATACGTTTCAAGTTCTGACGAAACGCCATGAGCGATTGCGATCGTTGTTGAATGGAGAACTCAATTGGATGGGTTCGCTTTCGAACGTTTGGTGGGGAGTGAGCGTAGAAGACCGAGAACACGGCTTGCCAAGAATCGCTTCGCTACGATCAACGAATGCTCACGTTCGCTTCCTGTCTGTGGAGCCGCTTCTTGAAGATTTGGGTGAGATCAATCTGTCGGGAATCGACTGGGTAATCGTGGGCGGCGAGAGCGGCCCTCACTTCCGAACGATGGCTGCAACTTGGGCCGAACGACTGCGTGATCGATGTTTCGCGGCGCGAATACCATTCTTCTTCAAACAATGGGGAGGACGCAGTCCCAAGCAACTCGGTCGAAAGTTAGATGGTCGCGAGTGGAACGGAATGCCGAGAGCCGCTGGCTACAAGACGACCGGGTCCCGCGCCGCTCCGTGAAACTTCTCGCAAGCGACGGATTGCCCATACGCCCCGCAAGGATTTGGACTCGCGAGAAGCTGAATTATTTGACGAAGTATGCGACTCGTTCATGGTCGCAATGGCGAAGAAGCGCGGGCCCGAAGGCTGGGATCGTCTCGTTTATCTTAATCTCCTGTGCGGACCTGGTCGCGACATTGACACCGACACCGATGACGAATTTCCCGGGTCGCCCTTGATTGCGCTATCAATCAAACGGCACGTCGATCACTTGTACTTAACCGACAAGGATTCAAAGAACGTTAGGACTCATAGAGAAAAGGATCTCCTCGGCGGATAGGGCGCGTACCACTCTCCTCAAAGGCGACTGCAACTTGATAGTCGACGATGTCCTAAGGTCGATTTCAAGTCGTACCCTCGGCTTGGCATTCATCGACCCCGAGAGGTTTCGAGGGTTGATTTCGCTACGTTAGCGAAGTTGGCAAGACGTCGAATCGATCTGCTCTATCTCTTTCCGAGCGGAATCGGGATAAAACGAAATCTCAGGATATTTTTTCCCCCTCACTGAAAGTCCTATGGATAAGTTCTGGGGTGGAAGGAATTGGCGCGACCTTCCGGAGGCCAGGCGTGCTGCGGGCGCTTCTCAGGAAGAAAATCAGATAGTTAAATCTTTAGTTTCAGCTTTTCGGCAGAAACTCACAGACGTGGGATTCACGCATCAAGATGAGGCCGCTCCGCTGTTCACGAACACAAAAAATGCGCAGATGTACCATCTGCTGTATCTATCGCACAACGAGAAAGGACTGAAGATTTGGCGGGGAATTAAGAGGGTTCGGCCGGGCGGCCAGCGCTCACTCCCGGGGCTGACTGAAAGAAAATTTCTATGCGGTGGCTTTTGATTTTTCTTGGTCGGCGGCGGCGCTTCTGGCGGCCAGGCGGTCGCGCATTGCTCGGTGGCTTTCGCGGGTGATCGGGTAGCGCGAGAAGACTAGCGCGCTCATTAGGTAGATTGCGGCGGGGCCGAGTGCGAATAGGGCGCGCAGGTGTTCGCCTGCTTCGGGCGTGATTCCGCTGCCGCCGGGTTTGTAGCCGACCCAGCTCAGCACCGGGCCGACCATCAGCAGCGTTACCGCGACCGCCATCTTTATCGACATCGAGGTGATTCCGCCGTATGCGCCCTCCTGGCGCTGGCCGGTGCGCTCCTCGTCCCATTCGATCACGTCCGCCGACGCCGACATTTGCGTGACCCAGATTCCGATCGCCGAGAAGCCGGTGAACGCCATCAGAAGGTAGAGTGCGTACGTGCTCTGCGGCGTCATCATCATGAACATCAGCGAGCCCAGCGCGTTGCAGACCATCGCGACCACGAAGGCCGGCTTCTTTTCGAACCGCACCGTGATCCTGAACCAGAACGGATACGAAACCACCGAGCCGGCGAAGTACGCTATCAGCCATCGCGCCGCCGCGTTCTCGTCGTGATACCAGTACTTCGCGAGGAAGCGGATGAGGACGGTCGGAATATTGATGGCCATGATGGCCAGCGTCGTGGCGATCAGCAGAATGATGAACGGCCGGTTGCCGGCCACCGATTTAACTGACGCCCATAGCCGCGAGCGCTCGAGCGTCGAGAACTCCGCGCGCTCGCGCAGACCCGTGTACGCGAGCATCGCACCGCCCGCGACGACAATCGCGCAAATTGCGCCGGTCACTTTGAAATCGGTGCCGCGCGCGAACAGGTACGTCGCCGCGAATGGCAACAGCGCTCCGCTGATGTCGCCGACTGTGCCCAACAGCATGCGGAAGGTCGAGAGCTTGGTGCGTTCGTCGTAGTCGAGCGTGAGTTCCGGCATCAGCGCGCTGTAAGCGGTCTCATAAATCTTGCGCGACGTGAGCATCAGGAAGTAGAAGCCGAAGAACCATACGAACAGGCCCGCGTGCAGCCGCGGCGGCGAAAGTAAGAGGTAGTAGCAGACCGCCATCGGAATCGCGGCGAAGAAAAACGGCCGGCGACGACCCGATTTGAAGCGCGCGCGATCGGAAATGTTGCCGACCAGCGGATCGGTCACCGCGTCGAGCACCAGCGCGAGGAAGAATGCAAGTCCGGCCAGCGATGGAGACAGCCCCATCCGATCGCTATAAAAATAAAGAAGATGAAGCCCGATCAAAGTCACGCACAGGTTGAGGCCGGTCTGCGCCTGCGCGTAGATTAGCAGGGGACGCAGGCCGATTTTTTCGCTCGAATCCCGGATTGCCACAGTCCGCCAACACTACTCGATGGACATGCCGATTTACAAAGCGATTGCGATTCCCGGTCCAACTGGGCTATCGGGATGGCGATGAGAATTTTCGTTTCCGCGCCGACGCGTGAACGTCGATGGCTGTGGGTTGTCGCGCTGGTGCTGTCGCTTGCGCTCGCGACCTCGGGATGCTCGCAGATCAAGTCGTGGTGGAATCCCGACGACGACTCGACCGATCTCGACGACGCCGCCAACGCCAACGAAGGTGAGCCGCTGCCGCCTCCGATCGCCAACGTCGCGATTAACTATAGGCGGCCCGGCGACGCCCTCGCACGCGCCACCGTGATCAAGTTCTTTGGCGCCGAGGTGATCAAAAATGATCAGCGCGACGCGTCGCACACAGAGTCAGTGGTGCGATTCGACGGCGGCGTTCCAATCTGGGAGTTCAAGGCCGACGAAGGAACGTTCGGATCGCTGACCGGTGTCGGTGCGGCGAGGTATTCGCTCAAGAATATCGAGTACGCGAAAGTGCCGGCGCATTTCGCGCAGGTGCTGCCCGAGGAAGGGCCGCCCGAGCCGCTCGATCGCGGCGCTTACTACGTCTTTCAGATCGAGCGCGTGTCGGGATCGATCAGCTACCAGGCGGTCAAGGTGCTGGCCGACGGATCGCTCCAGGCCTACAACGCGCAACCGCGAGCGGGCAGCAGCTATCTGCTCTGCTGCAATGTTACGTCAGACTTTCCTGAGCCGGTTATTCTTCCCGATACGACCGAGAACGCCGGAACCGAGAATCCATCACCCGACGAAAATCCCGACCAAAGCGCTGCTCCTCCAGAGGCGTTGCCTCCAGTCGATCCCAACGCTGTGCCGTAGCGTCTTTATCGCTCTTTTACTGCCCTTGATTGCTTGATCGCGCGGCCGCTGAATCCGAAATTCCGCAATGAATATGCTTGATTCCACCATTTCGACGGTTGTCCTCAATTATGAATAGAGATTCAGTACTGAGTCCATAATCGTAATTGACACACGATTCATTTTTCAATAGAAATGCATGTCGTGAGTCAAGCAGCTCGACAAACCGGCGATGCGCCAAATCGATTCGATCGCCGTCGCGAGAAGACGCGCGTCGATCTGATTCAGGCCGCCGAACGTGTCATTTCGAGCAAGGGCTACCATCAGACACGAATCGCCGACATCGCGACCGAGGCGGACGTTGGCCTCGGCACCTTCTACCTGCACTTCAAAACCAAGAACGAAATCTTTATCGAGCTGATCGAGCATGGCGCGGCCGAATTGCGGCGCGAGCTCGCCGAGGCAAAGGCGGGCGTCCATACGCCGGCCGAAAAACTCAAGATCACGATTGACACTATTCTCGACGCGGCGGCCGAAGCGCCGGAACTTTTCCGCATCGTCTTCGGTCACAGCCCCGCGTTCCTCGATCTGATGGTCCGCGTCCACGAGGTGTTCATCGACGACTTGCGCGACGACCTCGCGCCGGCGGTCGGCGAGCGCGCAGACGCGATCGCGCATCTGACAGTCGGAATGCTCTCGCAGGCGATTTCGTGGTTGCTCGCGAGCCGCGATCTCTCTCATGCGGAACTGAAAAATATCACGGTAAATTTTGCCCTGGGCGGACTCGAGCGCGCGGAACGGCTCGGCGCCCGGTGAAAAATTGAATCTTGGAGGATTCAGACATGGCTCACGACCACACGATTGTTAACACCGACCTCGAAAGCGTCTTCCACTGGGACTACAGCGTGAAGTTCCCGCAGATGGACCGGCTGTACGAGAACGCCAAGCGTGATCAGTGGAACGTCTCGACCACCATCAACTGGGATCGCCCGATCGAGAACGAAGTGCTCGATATGACGATGATGCCGATGTTCCAGACCGAGCTTTATCGATCGCTCAGCGAGGAGAACAAGTATCAGCTCGGGCGCAAGTTCGCGGCGTGGCGGCTTTCACAATTCCTGCATGGCGAGCAGGGCGCGCTGATGGTATGCGGGCAACTCGTTGACGCGGTGCCCGACCTCGACGCCAAGATGAACGCGGCGGCGCAGGTGTTCGACGAGGCGCGTCACGTCGAAGGCTTCCGCAAGTACATCACCAAGCTCGATCGCATCTACCCGATCGATCCGACGCTCGAGCGGCTGCTGACCACCGTTATGGCGCACGATCGATGGGAGCCGAAGTACGTCGGGATGCAAGTCGTCGCCGAGGGGCTGGCGATCGCGGCGTTCCGCTTCATGCAGCGTGAGACCAAGGACGACCTGCTGAAGGAATTGCTCGAGTACATCATGAAGGACGAGGCGCGTCACGTCGGCTTCGGGATGCTGGCGCTGCGCGACGCCGTGACCAAGCTCAAGGGCAAGGACAAGAAGGATCTCGAAGACTTCGCCTTCGCGGCATGCGACATGATGGTGACGAAGGTCGTCGACGGCGTGCCGAAGGACGGCTTCCTGTCGGGCGCGTCGGTGTTCGAGGAAGTGGGCATCTCGATGAAGGATATCGAGGAAGAGATGCATCGCAATCCAGCGTGGGCGGCGGCGGAGAATGACATGGAGAAGCAGTTCAACTCGTTCCTGTTCGTCGATACGATCATCCCATGCCTGCGGCAAATCGATCTGATCAATGACCGCACCGAGTCGTGGTACCAGCAGCTAGGCGTGATGCAGTTGGCGTCGGCGGCGTAGGTCGCAGTCAGCACAATCTGAAATGATGAAGGGCCGGTCGTCGAGCGACCGGCCCTTCTTTTTTCTGACCGAACGCGAGCATCGCGAGCGCACGTCTGTCTCGTGAAAAGCGAGCAGCGCGAGCCTCACGTGTTCCTGACGAGCGAGCAGCGCGAGGCTCATCTGTCATCCTGATGGAGGTGCGCTCGCGCTGCTCGCTACATCAGCATGATAGGAGCACCGCGCTACTTGCGGAACTTCGCGAGTGCCTCACCCGTCAGCTTGTAATTTGGCTCGCCGAATTCTTCATCGACGCCGCCGGTTGGCCGGAAGCCTAAACTTACGTACAGCGCGGCGGCGTTCAGGTTCGTTCGGAAGCAGGTTAGCTGCACCGCTTCGCATCGCGGATAGCGCGCGACGATCATCTTGAGCACTTCGACCATCGCGGCGCGGCCGTAGCCTTTGCTTTGATGCTCCGCGGCGATCATGATGTCGTCGATCCAGTAGTTATCGGCGCTGTTCGGGTCGCATGCGGTGGTCGTGTAGCCGACGACCTCGTCGCCGACGCGGATCAGGTGCGGCAGATGCTCAAAGTTGTCGCCGAACAGACGCACGTAGCATCGCGCGAGTGTCCATCGCGGCGGCGTGACGAAAGTGACCTGCTCGTTCCGCAACTGCATATTGAAAAGCTTGCGATAATTGTTGCGATCGATCGGATCGAGAACGACTTGTTGTTCGCTCTTCTTCATGATTGCACATGCAGGAAAATGTCGCGGGCGTGTTCATCGCTGATGCGCTTGACCGACGTGATCCTATCTGCGAACTGCGCCAGCGACGACGTCTCAGCCGAGCCTACATCGACCAGCACTGCGAAGATCGAAAAATCCAGCTCGGCTTTTCGCTCGCGCAGCCGCGCCAGCCAATCCGGACTGACCTGCGATTCGCCGTCGGTGATTATCACGATATCGCCGCGCTTGAGTTTCTTTTCGCCGAGCAGCTCGACCGCCGCGTCGATTGGAGTCTCGAAGTCGGTGCCACCGCCGGGGAAGTACTCGGCCATCTCGACGACCTTGTTCAGGTCGGGTGCATAACGCCGCTCGCGATTGAGGTCGACCACCTTGAGGCTCACGTCACCCGACGAAAACATGACGGCGCGGAACAGCCGCCGCTGACGCCGCGCGATATCCATCAAGGTCAGCGCGACCGCCTTTGACCACATCTCCTTGTCGCCCTGCATCGAGGAGCTGACGTCGATACACACGACCATCGGGCCTTTGCCCTTCTGCTCGTCGTCGCGCAGCCGGTATTGAAGGACGGTGCCTTCCAGCACGCGGCGATGGAAATCGCGCTTGAGCACTGGATGATGCATCGCGAGCAGCTCGGCGGGAATCAGGCGCCCCAGCTCGGAGCCAAGCTCGATGTCGTAAGCTTCGGCGACGCCGCGTTCGAGCGTCTTGCGCTTGAGCGCACGCGCGTCCTGCTTGAACCGCCCGACCATCCGCGCCAACTCGCCGAGCTTCTTGTTGCGCGCGAGGCGCCGCCCCAGCTCGAGCCGCGCGCCGGCCGCGACGCGTCCGCCCTGCCCGAATTCGCGGCTGAAGTCGTGACTGTCCTCGGCCGCCTGATCGATTTCCGCCGCCAGCTCGCCGGTCTTGAGCTGCATCCGCTTGAGCGCGCTCTGATCCGCGCCCTTGAGTTGAGTCTCGAACTGCCGCGACTTCTGATTGAGCCGCGCTTCTGAGACTTTCGCGGCGCGTTCGGCCGCATCCGCCATTTCCGCGAGCTCTTTTTTGGTCGCCTGATCTTTTTCTTCGCCGGATTCTTTCGCGCCCTCTTCCTTTTCCTGGATTTCGTTTACCGCTTTCACCGCGTCCGCGCGCGCTTCGAGATCCTGCTCCTGCCGCGCGAGGTCCCACAGGTCGAGCATCTCGCTGCGATTGATCAGCTTCTCGGATTTCACCAGCTCGAGCGCATGCTCGCTCATCACGATCGCTGCGATCGCGGCCTTGTCTTCTTCAAGGGCGGTCCGCGAGCGCAGGGCCTGAAACGCCGCCGACGGCACGATTTGCTCGAGGATGGTGCGGTTGAGCGCCGCCGCGACGCGCACCTCGCCGGATTTGCGGAACACCGGGTTCATTTTGAACAGCGCGAAGAACAAATCCTGCACCAGCGCGCCGAAATGAGGAACCAGCCGTTCGCCGGTTTCCGCGAGGTCTGCAAGAGACGGCGCGTCGGCGACGATTTCGTTCCACGTGCGCCGGTCGTAGCTGTCGCTCTCGAACCAAGACGCATTGGCGGGAACGACCGGTACATATACCCGTCGCGGCTTGACGATTTTGGCTTTGCGCGCCATCGGCATCGATCCTACGTCACGGAATAAGCGCTCGCCATCGTCGAAATTAGCGGCCTTGCGTCACGATGTCCCTTGAACTTATCCCTGAATGCGTAACAGAATTGAAACAAGCACGAGATGGCACAGGAATCTTCAAGCAACCCGCTTTCGAACCGGCAACACGCGCTGGTGATCGCGGCTGTGCAGGAATTTATCTCGACCGCCGAGCCAGTAGGCTCCGCGCAGATAGTCGCGCGGCATCAACTTGGCGTGCGCGCCGCGATGGTCCGCAACATGATGGCGGAGCTCGAGGACGGAGGTTACCTGCGCCAGCCGCATACGTCGGCAGGGCGCGTCCCCACTGAAAAAGCGTTTCGCTACTACGTCGATCATCTCGCGGCGGCGACGCGGATCGGTTTCGAGGATCGCGCGCAAATTGAGCTGCATTACTCGAGCGCGGTGCGCAACCTGGGCGACGTCCTGCGCGACACCCCGCGCCTGCTCTCGCTGCTGACCGGTCAGGCCGCGCTGGTGATGGCGCCGCGCTTGGAGGCATCGATACTCGAGCGCGTGAACTTCGTGCGGCTGCGCGACAACCAGGTGCTGGCGGTTTTCGTCGCGTCGAAGGGCGCGATGCAGAATCGGATCGTCGATACCGAGCGCGACCATTCGCAGGACGAGCTTGACCGCATGGCGCGCTACCTCAACGAATCGCTCGAAGGACGCACGCTCGACGAAGCGCGCCGATGGATCGAAGCGCAACTACGCGAGGAGCGCGCGAACTACGATCGCTTCATGCATGACGCGCTGGCGCTAGGCGAGGCGATCTCCGATTACGTCGGGCGTCCTGAGTTGTACGTCGAGGGCAGCCTGCAGGCGCTCGAGCAGCCCGAGTTTTCCGATCGAGACAAGATGCGCGAATTGCTGCGCGCGCTCGACGACAAAACCGCACTGCTCGAACTGCTCGAGCGCAGCCTCACCAACGCCGGCCTGACCGTGTCGATCGGCTCGGAAAACTACGACCCGCGCCTGTCGTCATTGAGCGTGGTCGCAGCGTCGTACGCCGGCGGCTCGAGCGCGCTCGGCAGCCTCGCAATCGTCGGCCCGGTGCGGATGGACTACGACCGCGTCATCCCGCTGGTCGAGTACACCGCCCGCGCCCTGTCGCGATTGATGGAAGATTGAAGAATTGAAATGAAACCCGCGGTGGTTTTCAAACTTCCTTCGGCAGGGGTGACCCCTGCACCCAGTAGTAGAAAGATACGGGACTTCGTCGTTATTAGACTTGTCTGAGATCCTGAGCGCAGCGAATCTTACCTCGCCCGTTACTTTACGGGAGAGGCGGCTGGCCGCATCGCGGCCAGCGGTGAGGGTGCTGCGATTCCACCCCCCAAAATCGGCCGCAAAAGTCTCCTCTCGCGCCTGATGGAGTACTTAGATAAACTCGCAGTTACCCTGCGATGTACCCCGCTAGAGCACGATTGCTGTTCGCGACCTTTGCGTTCGTGCTTCTCTCCGGAGCGAGCCCATCTCGACGCGCCCTACCTCAGGACGCATACATCTGGCAGCGCAAATGGACTCCTGCCCTCCGAGTCGCACTGAAACAATCGGCCGACCTTGTCGATGCATGGCGTGTACTGGCCGCATATTCTGACGAAGGCGGCCGTCTCGAACCGGTGGCCGTCGATTGGCGAGCACTGAAGAGTAGCGCCCGACCCGTGATTGCGGTGGTGCGAATCAACGGCCAGCTCGCGCAATACAACGACGATCAATTGGTTCGCGATCTTGATGGAATGTTGTCTGAGTGGCGGCAGACGGGCCGCAAATCTCCGGACTCGAATCGACCACGATTGCGGTGATCGCAAGACTTGATGCCTATGCGCAATTTCTCACCCGCGTACGCGCGCAGTTGCCGCGAACGATCCCATTGTCGATAACTGCCTTGCCGTCATGGCTGTCGTCGCCTAAGCTCAACGCCGTTTTCCGGCCGGTGAATGAAATCGTCTTGCAGGTGCACATGGTGCAAGCTCCCCGCGCCGGATTGTTCGACGCGGACCAGGCCCGTCGTTGGATTCAAGAATTGTCCCGCCGCACCGACAAGCCGTTTCGCGTGGCGCTGCCCGCATACGGCGTGCGCGTCACGTGGCGCAACGACGGGAGTATGCTCGCCGTCGAGAGCGAAGAGCCGCTGCTGGCCGGCGGCTATTCTTCGAGCGAAATGATCGTGTCACCGCAGGCCGTGTCGACGCTTTTGCGCGAGCTCGAACGCGATCCGCCGGCGTCGCTTACTGGAATCGTGTGGTTCCGGCTCCCTGTCGCAGGCGATATCCGCGCATGGAGTCCCGAGACTTGGCGAGCAGTGGTCCTGGGCAAGCCGTTGCAGAGCCGCATCGAAGCGCTCGCCGAAAAGAGCGACACCCCCGGCATGAGCAACATCGTATTGATTAACCAGGGTGAGGTGGACGGCGTGTTACCGACGAGAATCGACCTGCCGCCGTCATGCACGATAGCGGACGGGATAAACGGCTATGCCCTCGATCACGGCGAAACAGGTTTGTCTATTGCCCGCCAGCAGGAGGGGCTCTTGCCCGGTCATCAGCGACGACTCATCGGCTGGATGCGTTGTACTCCGGCCCAGGTGGCAATTCATGCGCAACCTTAAACGTCAACTGATCTTCGCCTGTGTGATCGCATCGTTCGGAGCGTCAGTTGCGCTCGCGTGCATCCCGGAATTCGCATGGCAACTGCTCGACAACCGAGCGGCCACGCTCGACAAAATGCCGGTCGAGGAACGCAGTTTCGCTAGTGGTCCGAAGCGCGCCTGTTCCCGTCGCCGAAAGACAAACTGCACCGCTGTAGAGCCCGAGCTATCCGGACGAAGGGCGGAACGAGGGTATCGGCAGAGCGGTCGCTCACGCGGAAGTGGACGGGTTGCCTTCTGATCAGGCCGACATCGTAAGTGAAATGCGCGCAGAGGACCAGCGGCGACATCGCGCTTCAACAAAGGCGCGAGTTGCTGCCCGCCGCGGTTCGTCTCTACACCGCCGGCGCAGTCGATTTTCACAAGGGTGATACGGCCAAGGCGATCACACGATTCCAGGCGATCTTCGATCTGCCTGCGACGATCGCCGCGACCGCGAGGTTTGGGCCGCATACATGCTCGGCCGACTTTACGGCAGCAAGGGCGATATTGCGCGCGCCTCCAAGTCATTCGCATTGACGCGCGAGCTCGCGAACAATGGTGCGCCTGACTCGCTGGGGCTCGGCTGTCGCCAGCTTTGGTGAGGAAGCCAGGCTTCATCTGAAGCGCGCGGAGGCTTTGCAAAAGGCCAAAGAAGATGTCGGCGAACAGCTAGAAGAATACGGCCAGGAGATCGCCGCCGCGGTCAAGCTTTATGCTGAGCAGGCTGCTCACGGCTCGGCCATCGGCATCGACTCATTGCGGCAGGTGGTTGACGAAGTGCGCGGTGACGATGCGGCAATGGCGGCGTCGATTTGCGATCCGATAGTTCAGCAGCTGTTGGTGACGCGAACGCTCGATGGCGAGGCTGAGGCTTCGAACGATCGAGACACTTCATCCACTTCCCAGATCTCGACGCTGGTCGCAGCGGTACAGAAGTGCGGCTCCAGCAATGTCACCGCTGCCGACCGGCTGGCTGCCATCGCATATCGCGACGGTGACTACCAGCTCGCGCATACTCTCGCGATTCAGATGACCACCCCGCTCGCGATGTGGGTGCAGGCCAGACTTGCGATGCAAAAAGGAGATATCGACGAAGCTGCGAAATATTACGCGGCGGCGTCAAAGGCGTTTCCATCTTCCGGCGACACTAATGCATCCGATGCGGGCGCCAAGACGCTGCTGGTCGGCGAAAACGGCGTCCTCACACTGTCGCGCGGCGAATACGTCGATGCTCTCGAACAGCTCTATCCTTACTCGCCGAGTTATTGGGGCGATGTCGCATACATCGCGGAACGAGTGCTGACGGTTGATGAACTCAAGACCTTCGTCGATACGCACAAGGATACGCAGTTTCAGCCGGCTGTTTCGGACGATAGCCAGTCCACACCCTCTACCAATCCCGACGAAGAGACAGCATCAGAGCCTACGGATTCCGAGAAGGGTCCTGGTCCTGGGGATCAATTGCGCGATCTTCTGGCGCGACGCCTCGTGCGCGCCGGCCGCTATCAGGAAGCCTTGAAGTATTTCCCGCCTCCGGCACCAGAGACCTCCACTCCCTTGCGGTCCCCCCGACGATTGCTCCGAATACCTCCGAACCTCAGAAAGCTCCGGAAAATTTTGTTGCGGACTATGCGCAAGCGTTAGACCACGCGAACACCGACAAATCAAACATCGACCGCGCTCGCGCTTGGTACCGGGCAGCGACGCTCGCCGGCGATTTCAAGTCGGGCAATCAAATCATGGGTACCGAGGGGCCACCGGATAATTACGGAGAGCCGATTTTTTCTTTTGTCGGCATCGGTCACCTGGCGCTTCGCGCCGACGATCGCTTCGTCACCGAGGGCGAGCGCCAGCGTTTTAAGGCCAGCGCGCCGAAGCCGAATCTTCGGTATCACTATCGATTCGTCGGCGTTGACGAAGCCCTTCACGCGGCCGATTTGCTGCCGCCTCGCTCGCAGGCGTTCGCCGCGGTCTTGTGCCATGCGACCAAATATGTGACCGACTAGACATCTTGCCCGGCGAGTACCTCGAACTTACGCGTCTCAGGGATCGCCGTCGACCCACTCACTCTGGACGTCTTGTGGCCTGACGAGAATACCGCGAGCATTAACCTGACTTGCCAGCTGTATCAGCGCTACCTGAAAGAGGGCGCTGTCGTACCTTGGGCAACGCATTTCGGACGACACTGCCCCGAACCCGACTTCGACAGCGCGATTCACTTTATGCATGCGCAGACGATACGCGAAGCGCGCCGCCGGACTCAGATGATCCACCATCGCTGGAAGGTTCTGTTCCAGCTTGCATTGATTGCGCTATGCCTCGGCACAAGCACCTGGTGGTTTTCGCGACATCGATATAGCTGAAATTTCCTGCTTCCCCGGCACTGGCGCGACCTTTAATCGTGCTTAATTTTATCTAGTATCGGTCTGAGCAAAATGAACAAGCGAATCAAGCATCCTCAGGACGGAAATCCCGGTATGGATGGAGAACTCGACCCGGCCAACGCCGGTCCCGAATCAGAGCATGGCGGCGAACTGGCCGCGCTGCGGGCGCAGCTCGCCGAGAAGGACAAAGAAATCGCCGAGCTGAAGGACAAGTATCTTCGCACCCTCGCCGACAGCGAGAATGCGCGCAAGCGAATCCGCCAGCAGAGCGAGGAATCCATACGTATTCAGCGCGAGGCGATTCTCCGCGACCTGCTGCCGATTATTGACAATCTCGAGCGCGCGCTCGCGGCTTCGCGCAGCGGCACCGACGCCAAGACGATCGTTGACGGCGTCGAGATGACGGTGCGCGCGCTGATCGACTTCCTCCGCGCGCAAGGCGTCACGCCGCTGCAATCGGTCGGCCAGTCGTTCGATCCCAATCGGCATGAGGCCGTCGATCACGTCGCGTCCGAGGTGCATCCGGCGAACACGGTGGTCGATGAATTCCATCGCGGCTACCTGATTGGGGAGCGGGTCTTGCGGCCGGCGCGCGTGTCAGTCGCGAAGGGCAACGAGCCTAATCCGGGAAAGCGAAACGGAGGCGAAACCGATGCTTCTGACGTTGAAAATAACTGATTCGTGATTATTTCTATCCTAAGTTTTATATCAGGGGACCTCTAGTAACATGGCAAAAGTAATCGGTATCGACTTGGGCACGACGAATAGTTGCGTCGCGATCATGGAGGGCGGCGACCCTGTCGTTATCGCCAATTCCGAAGGCAGCCGGACAACTCCGTCGGTCGTCGCATTTACAGAAGCAGGCGAGCGGCTGGTCGGCACGATAGCCAAGCGCCAGGCGATCACCAATCCGGAAAATACAATATTTGCGATCAAACGGCTGATGGGCCGGCGTTTCGACGATCCTGAAGTTCAGAAGGCGATGAAAGTTCTGCCTTACAAGATCGTTAAGAACGACGACGGCGCGGCATGGGTCGAAGTCCGCGGCAAGAAATATAGTCCGCCCGAGATTTCCGCATTCATCCTCCAGAAGATGAAGCAGACCGCCGAGGATTACCTTGGCGAGAAAGTCACCGAGGCGGTTATCACCGTGCCGGCGTACTTCAACGACAGTCAGCGTCAAGCCACCAAAGACGCCGGCCGTATCGCCGGACTCACCGTGCTGCGAATTATCAACGAGCCGACCGCGGCGTCGCTGGCCTACGGTCTCGACAAGAAAAAAGACGAAAAGATCGCCGTGTTCGATCTCGGCGGCGGCACTTTCGATATTTCGATTCTCGAGCTCGGCGAAGGCGTGTTCGAGGTCAAAGCGACCAACGGCGACACCTTCCTGGGCGGCGAAGATTTCGATCAGCGCATCATGGATTACCTGGCCGACGAGTTCCGCAAGGACCAGGCGATCGATTTGCGCAAGGATCGCATGGCGCTGCAGCGGCTGAAGGAAGCCGCCGAGAAGGCCAAGACCGAGCTGTCCACCGTGACCGAAACCGACATCAATCTGCCGTTCATCACGGCGGATCAGTCGGGGCCGAAGCATCTCAATATCAAGCTGACTCGCGCGAAGCTCGAAGCGCTGTGCTCCGACCTGCTCGACCGGCTCGAGCCGCCATGCGTGACTGCGCTGCGCGACGCGGGCCTGAAGGCGAGCGAGATCAACGAGATCGTGCTGGTCGGCGGCATGACGCGCATGCCTGCGGCGCAAGAGCGGGTGAAGAAGCTATTCGGCAAAGAGGGGCACAAGGGCGTCAATCCCGATGAAGTCGTCGCGATCGGCGCGGCAATCCAGGCCGGAGTGCTCAAGGGCGAAGTCAAAGACGTGCTGCTGCTCGACGTGACTCCGCTGTCGCTCGGAATCGAAACGCTGGGCGGTGTGTTCACCAAGCTGATCGAAAAAAACACGACGATTCCGACGCGCAAGAGCCAGGTGTTCTCGACCGCGCAGGACAATCAGACCGCGGTCACGATTCGCGTCTTCCAGGGCGAGCGCGAGATGGCGTCGGACAACAAGCTGCTCGGACAGTTCGACTTAATCGGAATTCCGCCGGCTCCGCGCGGGATGCCGCAGGTCGAGGTCACGTTCGACATCGATGCGAACGGAATCGTGAACGTGCATGCCAAGGACCTCGGCACCAACAAGGAGCAGTCGATCAAGATTACCGCGTCCTCGGGGCTCAACGAGGAAGAGATCAAGAAGATGGTGCGCGAGGCCGAGGCGCATGCGGCCGAGGACCATTCTCGTCGTCAGCAGGCTGAGGCGCGCAACAAGCTCGACAACCTGATCTACACGACCGAGAAAACACTGAAGGATCACGGCGCCGAAGTTGACGAGGCTGGACGCAAGGCGGTCGAGGACGCGCTCGCGGAGGCGCGGACCAAGCTTGAATCCAAGGACCCCGACGAGATGAATCGCGCGGCCGAGGCGTTGCAGAACGCGTCGCACAAACTGGCCGAGGCGATGTACAGCAAGACCAAGGCCGGGGCGGGACCGCAGGCGGGCGCAGGGCCACAAGATGGCGCCGGCAGCCAAGCTGGCTCCCAGAGCGGGAATGGCGAAACTGGCGCGAAAGAAGATGTGGTTGATGCGGACTACAAAGAAGTCAAAGATCAATAGCCGACGGAGGGGCCGCGAAAGCGGCCCTTCTCGTATCGCGGTTACAATGGCGTCGCCGTTGATGTTCGCATAGAATCTTTGCGCGATGCCGTCTGCAACAAAGCGAGATTATTACGAAGTTCTCGGCGTGAATCGTGGCGCCGGTGAAATCGAACTCAAGAAAGCTTACCGCACTCTCGCGATTCAGTTTCATCCCGATCGAAATCCCGGCAACAAAGACGCCGAGGAACGTTTCAAGGAACTCAACGAGGCCTACCAGGTTCTCTCGGATCCCGAGCGGCGTGCGCAATACGATCGTTTCGGGCACGCCGCGTTCCAGGGGCCACAGGGCCCCGGAGGATTCGGCGGTTTCGACTTCAGCCAGGGCTTCGAGGAAGTTTTCTCCGACATCTTTGGCGATTTCTTCGGCACCGGCCGCGGACGATCGCGCTCGCGCACAAGACGCGGCGACGATCTGCGTTACGATCTGGAAATCGAATTTGAAGAAGCGGCGCACGGAATCGAGAAAGTCGTAAAGTTCCAGCGCCTCACGCAATGCGAGGCTTGCAACGGGACGCGCGCTCGCAGCGGCTCCAGCGGCGCGCGCCAATGCCCCAACTGTCGCGGCAGCGGACAGGTGCGCACGCAGCAGGGATTCTTTTCGATCTCGACAACCTGCGGACAATGCCGCGGCGAGGGCATGATCATCTCCGACCCGTGCCCCAAGTGCCAGGGACAGGGACGAATCCGCAAAGCCGAATCGCTCGCCGTGAAAATTCCGCCGGGCGTCGACAACGGCTCGCGGCTCAAACTGCGCAGCGAAGGCGAGGCCGGCTACGGCGGCGGCCCGCAAGGCGATCTCTACGTCGTCATCCACGTCAAGGAGCACGAGATGTTCGTGCGCCAGGACAATGACGTGATAATCGAGGCGCCGATCAGTTTCCCGCAAGCGGCGGTCGGCACCGAGATCGAAGTGCCGACGCTCGAAGGCAAAGTGAAGCTCAAAATTCCGCCGGGCACGCAATCAGGAAAAATTCTGCGCCTCAAGGGCAAGGGCATCGTCGATCTCCACGGCTACGGACGTGGCGATCAGCTGATCAAGGTGATCGTCGAGACTCCGCGCAGCCTGACCGCGCGCCAGCGCGAGCTGCTCGAAGAATTCGCCAAGCTCGACGGCAAAGCCGTCAACCATCCGCTGTCGAAGGGCTTCGTGGACAAGCTCAAAGAGATGTTCGGCTAGCCCGGATTCTCGCCGCGCCATCCCGACAAATAAGCATTTACGAAGATCGTCAGTCGCGCCGCTTACCCCCTTGACGTTTGCCGGAGAGGAATTATTTTTTTGCTCGGATAAAGGTTTCCAACTTCATTCAAATAGGAGGTTCTTATGGCACTGCTAAGATATTCCCCCGATTTGGATCCTGTTTCCAACCTGCTTGCGCTTCAGGGCGACCTCGAGCGCTTCCTGCGCAACCCCGGCTACGGACTGGGCGTGTCAGGCTCGGGTTTTCCACCGGTAAATATTTTCGATACCGGCGACGGAATAGCCGTGATTGCCGAAGTACCGGGAATCGATCCGAAGAGCATCACCGTTTCCGGACAGGGTCATACGCTGACGATCAAGGGCGAGCGCAGGCGCGAAACTTCGACCATGGCCACCGGCTATCACCGCCGCGAGCGATCGTTCGGTGAGTTCTCGCGCTCAATCCAGCTGCCCGAGCAACTCGATCTCGACAAAGCGGCCGCCAGTTACGAAGCCGGAATCCTGACCGTCAAGGTTTCCAAGGCCGAAGCCGCAAAACCGCGCCAGATCGCGGTGCAGTCGGACTAGGAATCAATCTCAAAAGGAGGAAAGGCAAATGACTGAACAGAACATCGCGACCAAAGAAAAGCAGACTGTGCAGGGCCAGGAGAAAACCCGCGCTGGCCGTTTCTTTATGCCCGACGTCGATATCGAAGAGTTGAGCGATTCACTGAAACTCCGCGCCGATATGCCCGGAGTCAAACAGAGCGACGTCGAGGTGACCCTCAATAACGGAATCCTCACGATAGTCGGCACGGTCTCGACCGAGGCCTATCAGAAACTCACGCCGCTCTACACCGAGTACAACGTCGGCAATTATTTCAGGCAGTTCGAGTTGAACGAGGATATCGATGCGCAGCGGATCAATGCCTCGATGAAGGACGGCGTGCTCGAGCTGACGCTGCCGAAGAGCGAGCGCGCGCGGCCGCGGCGAATCGAGGTCAACGCGCGTTGACCGTGCGGCCCAGCGCGTCGTACAGAGCCGTGCGCATCACGCCGGCCGGCGGCGCGACTCGATTGAAGAGCTTGAACGCGAGCTCGCCCTGATTCACCAGCATTCCGGCGCCGTCGGTTGCTTGCCGGCCGGCGGCCAGGGCGGGCTTGATGAACACGGTCGGCTGCGCCGCGTAAATCAGGTCGTAGAACAAGCAATCGCTGGGAGTTGAACTGTAATCGAGACGCGCGAAACGACCGGTCGTCAGGCCCATCGACGTCGCATTGACGATCAATCTCGCGCCTCCGAGCAGCTCCGAATCCATCAGCGCGTCGAGTCCGCGAGGCTCGCCCTGTGCGCGCGCGCCTTTGGCTGAGAAACGCCGCGCGAGTGTTGCGGCGCGCGCAGGAGTGCGATTCGCGATCACGATGCGGCTCGCGCCCAGCCGAATGCATGCGAGGACCGACGATGCCGCGCCGCCGCCCGCACCGACCACGATCGCAAGCCTGTCGCGCAGCTCGCATCCGAGATCGCGCAAGTCCTGCTCGAGGCCCCGCGCGTCGGTATTGTCGCCGCGCAGCACCCCGCGTCGATTCACAACGCAATTTACCGCGCCGAGAATGCGCGCTTCTCCGCGCAGGTCCTTGATCAACCGCGCTGCGGTTTGCTTGTGCGGCACCGTAAGATTTACGCCGATTATTCCGAGCGCAGGAATCGCCCGAAGTGCCGCCGCGAGATTGGCAGGCGTGACGCGGAATGCCGCGTAGGTTCGGCTCATGCCCAGCGCCGCGTAGGCCGCATTGTGCATCGCAGGCGATTTGGAATGTTCTATCGGATCGCCGAAGATTGCCGCGACCGCAGTGTCGCTAGTGGTCGCCAAGTGAGATCAGCCGGCGACAGGATGAGCGGCACGTTCGGCGCGAACTTCTTCCGCGGTGAACACCCAACTATATTTCAAACCCGCACGCCCGAACGCTTCGATCGCGCCCTCGCCGCGCTCGACCAGCGCGATCGCCGCGATCACATTCCCACCCGCCTCGCGCATCGCGGCCACCGCCTGCAGACTCGATCCGCCGGTCGTGATCGTATCGTCAATCACCGCCGTCTTGAGCCCGGGCTTGAATGCACCTTCAACCATTTGCTGCAGACCGTGTTGCTTGGTTTCCTTGCGTACGAAGAAGCCGCGAAGATCGGCGCGATTGCGATACGCCGCAGCCATTACCGCGTCGGTCACCGGAAGCGCGCCGGCCGCCATGCCGCCGATTTGCTCGACCCCGGCCGCATTCACGAGTTCAAGTACCAGTTCTCCGGCAAGGTACGCGCCACGTGGCAGATACAGCGTGCGTTTACAATCGACGTAGTAATTGGACGCGCGTCCCGATGAGAGCGTGAGTTGTCGCTCGAAATACGACTCCCGTGCAAGCATCGCCAGCAATTCGCTGCGTTCTTCGGATTTCATATTACAATTCTTTAATCTTGAACGTGATCTTAACGGATGCAGTGCGGGGCACAAGAGCGATATAATATTGATCGCGCGGATGGTAGCCTCAATGATGCCCGAAGGGAACAATGGACCGCGCGTTGCGGTCCGCCGGGCACGCAAAGGAGAGATAGCGATTCGCACGAGTCCCGCGGCTCGGGCGCCACGCGATATAAGTGATTAGCAACGATTCACCCCGTGTGATCGGAACCGGCACCGCCTTACCCTCCAACTACGTCGATCAAGAACAGCTGACCTCGCGCCTGCGCGAGATCTGGCAGAAGCGCTGGTCGGATCTGCGCCGCTTCGACAAAATCCAGGGCGCGCTCGGAATCACCGGGCGTCATCTCGCGCTGCCGATCGAGCAATACATCCCGCTCGACACCTTCGCCAAGACCAACGACGCGTGGACCCGGGTCGCGCCTGAAGTCGGCACCGCGGCCGCTGAAATCGCGCTCAACCGCGCCGGCGTGAAGGCGCGCGAGATCGATCACCTGTTCTTTGTCACCGTCACCGGCATCGCCGTCCCGAGCATCGACACTCGCGTCATCAGCGCGCTCGGGATGCGCAAAGAAATCAAGCGCACGCCAATCTTCGGCCTGGGATGCGTCGCGGGAGCGGCTGGGACTGCTCGCGCTGCCGACTACATCCGCGCCTATCCGCACGAAGTCGCGATGCTCCTGTCGGTCGAGTTGTGCTCGCTCACGCTGCAGCGCGAGGATCTGTCGATCGCAAATATCATTGCGTCCGGCCTGTTCGGTGACGGCGCGGCCGCGATGCTGATCGGCGGCAATGCCAATGCCGAGTCCGGTCCGCAGGTACAAGCGACCCGCTCGCTGGTGTTTCCCAACACCGAAGAAATTCTCGGCTGGGAAATTGTCGATAGCGGTTTCAAGATCGTGCTGTCGTCAAAACTTACCGACCTCGTCCGCGAAAACATCCTCGACGAAGTTGATTCATTCCTGGCCACGCAACAAATCGATCGCTCGCATATCAAACACTGGATCGCGCACGCTGGCGGCCCAAAAGTGCTCGAGACCCTCGAAGGCGCGCTCACGCTGCCAGAAGGCGCGCTGGCGCGTTCGTGGCGCTCGCTGCAATCGGTCGGAAATCTCTCGTCCGCGTCGATCATGTTCATCCTGGACGAGTTGCTCGAAGACAACGAAGCCGCTCCCGGCGACTACGGCCTGATAATCGGGATGGGCCCCGGCTTCTCGGTCGAGCTGGTACTTCTGAAATGGTGACCCCACCGAAGTGGTGATCTCGCTCCGCACCTATCTGATCATTCTCGCGCTTCTGGTGGTCGAGCGGATCTTCGAACTGGATCTCGCACGCCGCAATGCGCGCCGCGCGTTCGATCACGGCGCAGTCGAAGTCGGACAGGTGCATTACCGCGTGATGGTCGCGCTTCACACGCTGTTCATCGCGTCATGCGCCCTCGAGGCGACGTTCTTCCCGCACTCAATACCGCGCATAGTCCCGTGGCTCGCGCTCGCCGCAGAAATCGTCGCGCAAGGATTGCGCTACTGGGCGGTCACCACGCTCGGCGATCGATGGAACACGCGAATCATCGTGACTCCCGAGAGCGCGCCTGTAACCAGCGGCCCCTATCGCTTCATGCGCCATCCGAACTATCTCGCAGTCGTGATCGAAATCGCGGCAGTGCCGATGATCGGTGGCGCGATCTTCACCGCGATCGCATTCTCGATTGGCAACGCGCTGATTCTCGCCGTACGAATTCCCGCCGAAGAACGCGCGATGGGTGGACGCTATGCCGACGCACTCGGGTCGCGCCGCCGGTTTTTCCCAGGCTTACGCCACGGTTAAGATGGCCGGGTGATCTTCGCACCCTTCCTCGCCTTCTACGCGATCGTCTTCTTCTTCGTTCTCGCGTTCTTTTTCATCCTGCTCGAAATTCACGTCATCAACTATGCATTTGTCGCGCTTGGACTGCCGCCCGAGTTGGCTTTCACCGCGTTGCTCGTGAGTCTGGTCGGCAGCTACATCAATATTCCGATCACCCGCGTCGCCAGCGGCCAACCGCATCAGGCCGAAGTAGTTCGCAGCTTCGGAATTCGCTACCGGGTACCGACTCGGTATGTCACCGACTCGACCATCGTCGCGGTGAATGTCGGTGGCGCAATCGTTCCCGTCCTTATCTCGGTATATCTACTGATGCAGATGCCATCGATAGTCGTGCCGTCGTTGATCGGCGTCGCGATCGTCACCGCCATCGTCCATCGATTCGCGATACCGGTGCCCGGCATGGGAATCGCGACCCCGATGCTGATTCCACCGATCGTCGCCGCCGCATGCGGCTACTTCCTCGGCTCTTCGGAGCACCATCGCGACGCCGTAGCATTCATCAGCGGCGTAATCGGCACGCTCATCGGCGCCGACCTGCTAAATCTTCGCAAACTGCGCGACCTTGGGCGCGCCAGTCGCATCGATCGGCGGCGCCGGCACCTTCGACGGAATCTTCCTGACCGGAATCGTCGCCGTCCTGCTGGCGTAAAAATGGTACTTTGATTTATGGCTGTAACTCTTTCGATCAAGAATGTTCCGGTTGAGTTGGTAAAACGACTCAAGCGCAAGGCCGCAATGCACAAGCGCTCGCTCCAGGATGAATTGATAGCCATTCTGGAAGATGCGACTTCGCCGGGCCGTTTGACCGTTGAAGAACTTTGGCAGAAATCCCGTCGACTCGGGCCAACTCGCGGGGACAGCACGAAAATGATTCGTCAGGATCGCGACAACCGATAATAGAAGTTGATATTTGGATACTCACGTTCGCCGGCGCGATCGCACTCCGGCGAACAGTTACGCGGGCTTGAACTTCACCAGCGTGTGATCTGGCGTCACGTCGTCGAAGAAGACCTGCACTGGCATCTCGACGCGCATCTGCTTGGGCTGCGCGATGATGTTCGTCGTCATGCGCGGGCCCTCGGCCAGCTCGACGATTGCGAGCACGTACGGCGCATCGGCAAATGCGCGACTCGATGCTCGCCGCACGACCGTGTAGCTGTACACCTTGCCGCGTCCACTCACGCGCTCCCATGAAAGCTTGTCCGCGAAACATTTCGGGCATCGATCGCGCGGATAATAGATGTACTCGCGACACGCGCCGCATCGCTGAATCGTCAACTCGTGTCTGCGCGCCGCCTCCCAGAACGGACGGCTGGTTGGCGATGGCTTCGGAAGCGGTTTGTAGTATTCGCTCATGATCGTCGCTCCAGCACGAGACTTGCCTGCTCACTCATGATTCCGCCGTTGCCGTTGACGTAGCCGAGCGCCGCATTTTTGACCTGCCGCTCGCCGCCGCGTCCCATCAACTGTCTTATCGCTTCCGTCACGTGACTCATGCCGCCCGCCAGCCCCGGTTGTCCGAACGACAATTGCCCGCCATGAGTGTTGCACGGAAAATCGCCCGCGTAGGTCAGGTCATGCTCGGTGACGAACGGCCCGCCCTGCCCTTTCTTGCAAAAGCCCGCGTCCTCGAGCGTGACGATCACCGTGATCGTGTAACAGTCGTACGGGCACACGATGTCCATGTCCTTCGGCTGCAGCCCCGCCATCTTGAACGCATTCTCCGCGGCCGGCTTGATCGGCGACGTCGTGATCGACGGCGCGTAGGTAATCGTCGAATGGTTGGCGGCCTCGCCTGCGCCCAGCAGCCAAATCGGCGGATGCTTCGCGCGCTTCGCCACCTCCGGCGACGCGACGATTATCGCGGCGCCGCCGCTAACCGGGCTCACGATTTCATATAGATGCAGCGGATCGACGATCATACGCGAGTTCAGCACATCGTCGATCGTCAGCGCCTTGTCATTGAACGTCGCCAGCGGATTCTTCAGCGCGTTGGTCCGCTGATCGACAGCGACCTTCGCCATCTGCCGCGCGGTGGTGCCGTACTCATGCATATGGCGATGCGCGATCATCGCGTAACCGCAATTCGCGCCGATATTTCCGTAGGGCGCTTCGAACTCGCGCTGCACCGATACCACCGGCGGACGCTGGTCGCCCGCCTTGTTCAAATCGGCGACGACACACAGCACCGCGTCGCACATTCCCGCGTCGATCGCCGCCGCTGCGCGCCAGATCATGCCGGCCGGACTCGCGCCGCCGATATCGACCTGGTTCAACATCCGCACGTTGAGCCCCAGCACCTCGGCCGCGCTCGCCGGATAAATCATTCCCGGATCGGAGAACGGCACGCCGACCAGGAAGCCGTCAATATCTTTTTTTCGAGGCCCGCGTCCGCGATCGCTTCTGCCGCGACCCGCGCCATCAGGCCGAGCGCAGTCAGATCGCCGGGTTCCTTGACCGGTTTGAGTTCGCCAATTCCAATCGCCGCGGCTTTTCCCTTCAGACTCATTGCATCGACTCCCGCGTTTGGGTTTGCTCGATTACGACTACCACAAAATGCGCCGCGCGAGTCTGCGCCGCGCGGTTCAATTCACTGAAAAAATCTTATAGCTTGGTTCGTTCGAGGTGCTTTTAATCAAATGGCATTTATTATCTGTGACGACCACAACCTTGATGTCGAAGCCGACGGAATCGACAACCCCGTCGCGAAGCAGTTGATGCTCACCGACGCAAAGCCGGACGCGACTCCGCTCGAAAAAGAGATAATCGAGTTCGGCAGAGTACATCGCAAGTGCAACATCCGGATTCTCGCCGGCTAGTTTTCAGATTCGCGACGCGATCTCGAATTCACATTAGATCGTCGCATCCACACGCCCGCGCGCATTTTACGCATTCGATGTTGACCGGTTGACCGACCGGCAGATACACTGCCGAAGCGGGGTGGAGCAGTCTGGTAGCTCGCCGGGCTCATAACCCGGAGGTCGAAGGTTCAAATCCTTCCCCCGCAAATCCTCAGTCTCGCGTCTCTGGAACCACTCGGAGAATTGCTCGAAAAGCACGCGTGTGTGCGCGCTTTTCGATCGCTTGACGAGTCGCCGGGGCGGATGGCGGGCAGAGCCTTCCGCCCCAGCATCGTTCACGTAGCTCAGAACCCTCCCTACCTTATCTTGGTCGGCTTCCGCGGACGCTCAGAGCACGTCTCCGATAGGGGTATCGACTGTGACGCGCGTTGCAGTGACGTTACCCGCGACATGGCCTTGGGGGTTTCCCATCGGATCGTATTGGTCGATCGTAAAGGTCCCCGAGTATTGATCTGCTTTCCGATTGAGAGTGACGCTTTCCTGGATCTGAACCGGGCCGACAAAATTCGACGAGCCGTCGAAACCCAACGCAAAGTGGTTCAGCTGATAGCTCGACGGTCCGCTCTTCTGCCATACGCCGAGGCAGAAATTGCTGGTTACCGGCGGTTTCGAAGAATTCATGATTTCAGTGCCATCGCTGTGCCACTGCGCAAATCCGTTATCGATCACTGTGCCATCGGGGGGACCGCCGGCGTTTCCCTCAGCCACGAATTTCACCTTCCAGAAGCCGACGATCCCATTGTTTGGGCCTTGATGGTTGGCAGCCAGCAAGAACGAGGCTGCCCCAATCAGAGGCCTTCCTTCCCATAACTGCTGCTGGACACCTCGGACCTTGAAAGAGTCAGAACCTCCACATTGAGCATTCGCCCTGGAGACCAATCCCATCCCAACTAAGATCATCGCGAGAGCCACGGTGACCGCCGTTTTGAACATTATTTTTCTCGACCATCGGCTGTTGGTATCGTGCATCCGACATTCCTCCTTTCAGTTTTGCGCGTCTCGTTTACTTTCAGTGGACGCACTCTCGCTCGCCGTGGGCGCGCCCACAATGGAGAACCCCTGAAGATTGACTGAAGGATTGCTGAATCTTGCCCGCTTCCCGTTGCTAAGACTTCGAACTAGGATGCGCTCACAGCGGTAACGATAATGTCTTCTCAGATCCTGCGATTTGACGATTGCGAGTTGGATCGAGGTGTTTTCCAGCTTCGACGAAGTGGGCAGGTAGTCCACCTGGAACGGATCCCCCTCGAACTGCTCTTCCTGTTGGTCGAACGCCGGGGCCAAGTCGTATCGCGCGAGGAAATCCTGGAACGGGTCTGGGGCAAGACTGTCTTTATCGATATCGATAGCGGGATCAACACGGCCGTTCGAAAGGTTCGACGGGCTCTGCGCGACGACGCTGACACGCCAAAGTATCTGCTGGCGATGCCCGGCAGAGGCTACCGATTTGTCGGCCGAATCCACGAGCCCGGAACACCAGAGCCTCGACACAGCCCAAGCCCACTCGTAGGGCGCGTGCGCGAGATCGCCAAGTTACGAGCGAGCTTGGCGAATGCCGTCGCGGGACAAGAACAGTTCGTGATGATCTGCGGTGAAGCGGGCATCGGCAAGTCGCGGCTCACCGAGGAACTCATTTTCCAGGCTCAGCGCAATGGCGTGGATGTCCTGATTGGCCACTGTGTCGACCCGGAAGCGTCCGCGGCTTATTTGCCATTCGTTGAAGTTCTCGACGTCTGCGTCGATCGTGTGGCGACGGGAGATGACCTGCGAAAGCTGCTTGGAGAGGAGGGGCCGGAACTTGCGCATTTGATACCGAGGATTAGCCGAACCTTGCCCGATCTTGCGACTAAATCGTTGGACTTGCCGGCGCCGAAGGCCCAACAGCTATTGTTCAAAAGCTATCTTGATTTCCTTGCACGCCTGGCAGAGAAACAACCGATCCTGCTGATTTTGGAAGATCTGCACTGGGCCGACGATTCAACCTTCGCGCTCCTTCGCCATCTCATGCAGCGGATGTCAGGTGTGCCTATCGTCGTGGTTGGAACGTATCGTGATTCCGAACTCGAGGTGACGCCCGGGCTCTCAAGGACGCTGGAGGAATACTGTCGTGCCGGGTTCAATCAACTCATTCGCCTCGAAGGCCTTCCCGCCGAAGATGTTGGTCGAATGCTTGGCCAACTGAGCGGGCGCGTGCCGTCGCGACAGGTAGTGAAGGAGTTCCATGCCGAAACAGCCGGCAACCCCTTCTTTGTACGCGAGCTGTTTTGCCATCTGGAAGGTGAAAATAGGTTGTACGATGCGGACGGGGATTTCCACGCGGTGCTGAAGATAGCTGAAACCGAGGTGCCACGAAGCGTAAAGCTTCTGGTCAGGGGTCGACTCGATCGTCTGAGCGTCGGCACACAAAAGATGCTTGGTTTCGCAGCGCTGGCCGGCCACTCGTTCACTCTCGAGATACTTCAGGCGGCGACCAAGTCCGATCGGCTAGTCGAATCGATCGAGCAGGCCGAGCGGGCCGGATTGATCCTCTCTATTCCCGGGAATACCTGCGATCGATTTGCCTTCTCGCATGAGCTAGTGCGCCAGGCAGTCATCGGCGGACTCTCCGCGGCTCGGCGTCAAATGTTTCATCTCCAGCTTGGGGAATCAATTGAGCTCGTCCATGGCGGGACTCTCGAAGACCACTTCGCGGACCTGGCTTATCACTATAGGCAAGGCGGCAACACGCGGAAGGCCATCGAATTCCTCAGCCGCGCAGCCGCGCAGGAAATCGATCGTGCCGCCGAGGCGCAAGCACTGGGGCATGCAACTCTCGCAATCGATCTTCTCAAGCGTCTTCCAGACGACGACGATCGCGCGAAGATTGAGCTACCAATCCAGCTGTCGTACTGCGCCGCGTTGCGAGCTATCGAGGGGCTCGCGGCTGAGGCTCTCAGACAGCCATTTGACCGCGCACTCAAGCTCTCCGAGAAGATCGGCGATCAGGCCTCAACGATCTATGTGTTGGACTCTCTGCGTGCGTTTCATCAATTGAAGTCCGAACTCCGGGAGGCGCAACAGATCGGTGAGCGTTTCGTTGCGTTCGCGGAATTGTCGGGTGATCAAGTCGCGCTCGCCAGATCCTCTATGTCAATTGGACAAGCGTTCCTCCTCCAGGGCAGATTCGGCGAAGCGCGGCGTCGTTTCGAACTTGCAGTTCGCCGAGCAGATTTCGACAGGTTTGGAGGATCTCAGGCAGTATGGTGGAAGACCGATGGGCTCGTTGGACTCTCATACGCGTTGTGGTTTCTCGGATTTCCAGCAGAAGCTTTGCGGAGGTCCGCGGCTTCATTAGACGCGGCGCGGCCAAACTCGTTCGCTCAGGCATTTGCATTGCACAATGCGAGTCGGCTTCACCTTTTTCTGGGCCAAGTAAAGGCGGCTCTCGATCTGGCGCAATCCGCGATCGCGATAAGCACCGAATACGGGTTTGCTTTGGAACTATCACGCTCAATGATTGCGCATGGGTGTGCCCTTATCTCCCATGGAGACCCTGAAAATGGTTTGTCTCAGGTGCGCCATGGAATCTCGAATCTCGAGAAGACGGGCGCATCCGCCCGGAGCTTCGCCTTATGGTCGCTGATAGAGGGTCTGTGGAAAGTCGGAGAAATCGAGCAAGGATTGGAGATCGTCAACAGCGCACTGGCGAACTCCAAAGTCACCGACGAACGTATGGTCTATGCTGAGTTGTTTCGGCTTAAGGGTGAGCTACTACTTGCACACGGGTCGTCGAGCACTCGCCAGGTGGAACAAGCGCTTCGAGAAGCCATCGAAGTCGCCCGGAGTCAGGATGCCAAGTCATGGGAACTTCGCGCTGCGACAACCCTGGCTGGGCTGCTGGCCAAAACTAAGCGGCGAGAAGAGGCGCGCGCAATGCTGGCGGAAGTTTGCAACTGGTTTACCGAGGGTTTCGAGACCGCAGACTTCAAGAAAGCGACTGCCCAACTGCACGCGCTGAGCCCGCAGTGATTTCGCGCGGCTCTCGATGATCAAACCGGCCAGCTCGAACATTCAAGGCGGATGCGCGGCAATGATGCTCTCTCCAGTACTGCTGCTCTAATCTTCAGGCAATTTGCCGCCAAATGCGCAGACTATTTTGCGATGAAAAGGCGAAGTGGCGGTCACTAGTTCCAAATCTAACGCGCACAGCCAATCACTTCACATTTTTAAGCTGAAACTGCCACTTGGCAGGCTCTAGCGAACCAGATTACGCCGTTGCAAGAATCCTGTGTAAGCTCTTTGGCAAAGCCATGCGACGATTACGATGGTCGGCAGACACACGAACAACAGATAGAGAAGGTGCGCTCTCTCGCTACCCGGAACCCAAACGATCTGCATCCAAAGGTAAAGTGGACGATGCAGAAGGTACAGGAAGAAGCTCGCCTCGCTGAGCTGCGTGAGAATCGCCGGCGATTTTAGATTCCGGCCAGCGCGCATGACGACCACAAAGACTGCAATCGATCCGAAAAGTGCCCATGGCAGTGCCCACGGATCGGTTTCCAAGCTCGCGGACGGCCGCGCCAGCGTAGGCACGAGCGACAGAGCAGCGAGAAGTGTGAGGCCGATGAGACTTAGTGTCGATGAGGGCACCGATCCGCCGGCCATGAATATGCCGGCGGCAAAGCAAGGGAAATAGAGGATGAGGCGCATATCCATCCTTCCCGTCTCCACTTGATACAGAATCATCGCTCCGACGATCGCTGCGCATAAGGCTATGTAAGCCACTTCGTTCCTGCGCAAACCGATGAGCATCGGGGCAATCAAATAGAAAAGAATGATCATGTTCACGAACCACAGCGTGAGCGGCGGCGGCGCGAGTAGCATACCGATGAGTGTGACGCCTTTGATCAGGGTGAAGGTATCGCTCACACCGGCCGCCAGGAACAGGCCGGACGCGATCACGAACGGGAGATAGATGCGCCAGAACCGCGTCTTATAGAAAGTCCAGATCTCGCCTCGGGCCAGACCACCGTCCGTGCGCCCGGTCAGAAAGCCGGAGATCAGGACGAAAAGGGAAAGCGCTCCAACCGTGATGCGATAGGTGACCGGGTTATAATGCCATCGCGCAACTTTCGTATAGTCGAGCAAATGCCAAAATCCGACGATGTAGAGCATGCTCACTGCGCGCATCACATCAATCGGCACCTTGCGCGTCGGCAAGGCGGGATGGGTTGCAGGTCCCGCGTCACTCATCCTGGATTGTCTCGCGGTTCACTGTGGAGGATGCGAAATCTTGGGAAGTGCCATCGCACCGTTTCCAGCACCTGACAACTTCTCATCGGCCACCATGGTCGCGTTCGGCACGCCAGGCGGGCCAAGTGGTCCCTCGAACTTAAGGAGACGATGGGTCGAATCGGTATCGAAGTAGGCATCGAATGTCGGTGTGAAGAAGTACGCTAGCGGCCGCAGCAGAATCGGAATATCGACGATTGGCTTGAGCTTCGCATGAATCGCGCGCGTGTCGTCGGCTCCCAGAGCAACCGTCGTCATTCCTTCGCGCTGAATGGTCAGCTCGTTTACCTCACCCGAAAAATCCATCACATGAAAACTCGCCTCGTCACTTCCTTCGGGCAGCAGACGTGGAAGGAGCACGCCGAGCGTCATATCGGCCCCGTACAGATCCGCTGGCAGTTCCTTGTTGAGACCATCCGGGAAGGCGGCCTTGCGAAAAAAAATGAGATGCTTGCGAACGATCGCGCCGCTCGAAGCAAAACTGCGATCATCCAGGTAAACCGTTGCCGGCGATGCGCCGCGATTGATCAGGGTGCGGCTCTCCGTCGCCAGTCCATTACTGAAAGCGACACGAGCTACCAGCACCTCGCCCGCGGATGTCGACGCGCTGGCGAACGTGACGTGACCGGTGCGATCTCCTTGGGTGAAGCTGCCCGAGTTGATCGCATTGAGAATCTGCGGTTCGCCGGCAGAATCGGCCTGCGCGAGTTCAGCAGGTATTTTCGAATCATTCGCGGTCAATTCGCCAATCGAGGCCAGCTCAGTAACCGTGTTCTTGTGCAGCTTGCTGTTCGGCGTACCAAATCCCGCCGTCTTGAGCACGTAGTAAGGTTCGCTGCGCGTAATCCAAATCGTGAAATGCGGCTTAACCAGCTTGAGGAACAGATCTGGCACGTGCGGAAAGACCTTGCTCACGTCGAGATCGATTCGAACCCGCAAAGCATCGAAGCTGCCGGCTGGGACAGTCAGCTTCTCGTTCTCTTCACGCCGAAAAATAGCCCCGACAGATCCACCGTCGAACCAAATCCACGTCTCGATCTGACCGCCGCGCACCAGTGTCGGCAAATCGAGCGCCCTCTTTGACACACAGGCACCGGGCTGGGCATCGGGAGCAATCGGCTTGGCGAGAAACGGATAGTAGCTCGGGTCGAAGGTGTCAAAGTCCGAGCGCTCGATCTCACCGGTCTTACTGCGCATGATCGATCGAAACATCGTGGCCGGGCGCGCGAAACCATTCGCAAAAGTGCATTCGCCGAGCACCTCAGTTCCGACCGGATAGGTGGTCGCCGTCAACTCGCGCGCGCCTTGCGCATCCGATACCTGCCAGCTCCGCGAATGTTGCAGCTCTTCTCCAGAATCGACGTCGAGCGTTCGGTAAGTGATTACCTTGCCGGGAATCGAGAGCTGCGCAAGCGCTTGCGAGGGAAATACGAACACGAGTGCGGAAACGAGAAGAGGCGCGATCGAAGAGAATCTCAAAATCATCGCGCGCGGGTTTGCTCTCACGATTTGCGCCTTGGAATTAACTTTGATTATTCGGCTTTGAGAGGGCGCCGACCACTCGTTCGAGGACCCAGCGAGCCCGAGGCACGGAGAGCTGCTGATCCTTGCGCAGCCGCCGCCAGCTCTCGAAACTCAAAACCAGATCAAGGCTTTCGAAAAACCAGACATCATCGCGCTTGGCCGTCGGCACCACGCGGCTGAGGCTTGCGCGCTGCTCCCGCGTCATCTTGTCCCATTGGTCGGCAAGAAACGGCGAATGATGCCGGTGAACATCGGCCGCGATCTTGAACGGCATGATGCGTTCGAAGATTCGGATGCGACGGTCGATCATTTCAGCCAGCTGCGCCTTCCACCCACTAGCGGAGAACGGGCGTTCGACCATCGGACGAATCTCGGCACTCATTACATCGTTGATCTGCTGGTACAAACTTTCCATGTTATCGAAATGACGGAACACCGTGCGCAATCCCACACCGGCGCGCGCGGCGACTGCATCCGCGCTCGGCGTAACCACGCCCGCTCCGACGAGTTCCAGCATCGCGCGAACTATACGCTCGCGGCTTGCTTCGCTGCGCTGCCGTCGGCCGTCAGTCTGTTCTCGTCTCGATATCTCCATATGCATGGCTCCTTGTCAGTTCCCTCGATGGCCCAAAGTTCATGCGAGCGTTTACCCGCTAAATCAATTGACACTATAGTTGCCAGTATTTTCGCCGATTGAACAGACTACGTCGATGCGAGAAAGCGACAATCGACCGAACCCTTTTCGTCGTAGGTCAGGATGCCTTTGGCAGCAAACAATCGGTGGGTTTCTTATCGTCGCGCAGACCCAGGAAGGCGGGCTGACGCAATTTTCGGTCCGCGGTCCATTCCTGAAATGCGATTTGCGCCACCATCCGCGGGGCCAGCCAGGTCACATTTTTCTCGCGCGGCGGATCGACAAAAGGAGAGCCTTTGACGATGAGCGGTCGGAATCCTTTGGCCAACTCGGCAAGACTCTGCTGAGTGAAACCGGTGCCGACTTTGCCGACGAAATGTAGGTCGCGACCGCTGTAAGCGCCAAGCAGAAGCGCGCCGAAATGCTGCCGGCTCCCTTCGGGTGCCGTGAAACCTCCGATCACGAACTCCTCTTCCTGATGGGCTTTGACCTTGAGCCATTTCCTTGAGCGACGTTCTTCGTAAACTGCACCTGAGTCTTTGGCCACCATCCCTTCGAGACCCTTGCGCGTCGCGATTTTGAATGCAGCAAGACCATTCTTAGCCAGACGGCGCGAAACGAGCAGCTGCTCGGATGCCTTCTCGAGGCACGCTTCAAGTTCATCCCGGCGCCGTGAAAGTGGCTCAGCTCGAAGGTCGCGACCGTTGCGATAGATGCAATCGAAAACTGCGAAGCGCTGTGACGAGTCTCCACGTTGAAGCAATTGAAATCGCGAGACACCTTTCGAATCGAACGCTACCACTTCGCCGTCGAGCAGCAAGGTTGTGTCGGGCAATTTCGCGACCTCCGAGGCGACGACGGCGAACGTAGCGGTGCGATCGAGCTGGTTGCGCGACAGCAAAGTTACAGTTGATCCTTCCTTGTACGCGAGAATCCGATAGCCGTCGTATTTCTCCTCATAGACCCATCCAGGCAAGTCGAAGGCCTTAGGCACCAGCGACGCCAGCATCGGATGGACCCTGAATGGAATGCGCGACCTCATCGTAGGCATAAGGTTTCCGCCACGGGTAATTCCTTCAATCGCCAAGTCCTTCGGCCGCATAGTGCAGCTTGCGTTTTCCGGAAAGATTTTTCACGACTCATGGTCTTCATCTCCAGATGCTGCCAAAACTCCCGAACTTCATCAGCAAGGGCAGAGTATTCGCTCCTGAGAGGTAGTGGCAGCATCGTTGCTAGCCACTATTCGTATTCACCAATAGAGACAGCGCGAAGAGAACTTCGTCTTGAACAAAATTACCTGTCATCGAAATTCAAGGAGAGATATATGTCAGACATCGTGGAAAAAGTTGAAGACTATGTAAGCAGTTCAAAAATCTCGACGCCTATGTTGATGGACAAGCTGAGCGAGTTCCTCGCGGTCGAGCGCGGCGGCATCAAACTCTACCAGGCCGCCCTTCAGATCGTGCAGGACCGTCAGGTGTCGGAGAAGTTCCAGGAATTCTTCGAGCAAACCAAAAAGCACGAAGCGATTCTGACCCGGGTCATCCGCGAGCTCGGCGGCGATCCCGAGCGCGTCAGCCCGGGCGCCGCGATGGCGGAGAAGAAGGCCAAGGCGCTGCTCGACACGATGACGAATTCGGATGGACTCAACGGCCGAGCGGCCGAGCTCAACGCGATCGAGAACATCGTGATTGCGGAGACCAAGGATCACGCGGACTGGGAAATGCTCAGTAAGATTGCGCGTCGCAGCGACGACGAGAAAATCCGCAACGTCCTCAAGCCCGCGACCAGCGAGGTCGAGCCCGAAGAAGACGAGCACCTCAACTGGACCAAGGAGCAGATGGCGCGTCTCGAATTCGAAGCGCTGTCCGAGTAGGCAGGAAAGTCAGAGGGAAGGCGCGCGGCCCGGCTGCCTCATCGAGGCGCGAGCCGCGCGATTTCTTATTTGCTTCAATTCTTGCAAAACTTGCCGAATAGATTGCCGCCGTCGAGGCATCCCTCGTCGTCGAGATTGAAGACCTGCTGCTGGCCGCTGACGCTCAGGAGCACCTGCTTGCCGTCAACTTTGTAGTTGGCGCGCACAGTCTGCTCCATCATCGAGATATTGACCTCGGTGCCGTTGATAAATTCGAGCTTCGACATCACGACGCCATTGCCCATGCCGCCACCTTTGGGCAGGTACGTTCCTCTCAGGCCGTGACTGCAGCCCACCGCGAGCATGCATGCCAGGATCGCAATCGTGATCTGCTTGATTTTCATTTCAATCTCCCCAGCGAGCCAAATTCAAATTTACAACCGCGCGAACATAGGAGCGCGGCGCCGCTGATTGTGTCAAGAGATTGCTACGCATCAAATTTGTTTGCCCCATGTGTCCAGATACGCGAGTTGCTCGACTGGACGCCGTATCAGCGGACCGTGCCCGCGTCCGACTGGATAGCCGATAGGAATCGCGGCCGCGGTGTACCACGGATCTGGGATCGCCAGCAGTTTGCGCACTTCCGGCTCGCATTCGCATAGCAGGGTCGTCAGCACGCAGCCGAGTCCTTCGGCGCGGCATGCGAGCAGCAGGTTTTCGACCGCGGTGTAAACCGATCCGCCGCCGACTACTGAAACGCGATCCTGTTTCGCGTCCGTGATCGCCATATTTTTCGGATTAAAGCAGAACATCGCGACCACCGGGGTCTCGCCGAAATGCGCGCCCAGGTAATCGCCCGCCGCCAGCGTGCGTTCCGCTCGCGCGCGCACTTCCGCCGGCGCGCTCGCCGGAATCGCGCCGCGATATTGCTTCGAGTACGCGATCCATCGCTCGTTGTAGAGCTTGCCGATCGGCTGCTTGAGCGCTGGATCCTTCACCACGACTATGCGCCATGGCTGAACGTTGCCGCCGGTCGGCGCCCAGGTTGCCGCTTCGAGCACGCGCCGCAGCACATCGTCCGGTATCGGATCGGGTCTTAGACGCCTGACTGCGCGCAGCGTGCGCATCGTTTCATAGATTCCCATTTCCGCCATCGCCGGTTTCTCCTTTTGCGCGCGCGTTCATCCCGCGCCGAGATGAGAATGCAACACTCCGATCGCCGCCAACGCGAACAGCGAAACATCCATAGTTGCGTGCGCGATAATCGACGCTTCCAATCCTCGCCGCAAATACAAACGCCCGAACACCACGCCCTCCCACGTCTGCGGCATCATCAGCGCGCCGAGCAGAAGTTTTGGGGTGCTGTGGAACAGCGTCCCGGCCAACGGCGCCAGGTGAATCAATCCGAACAGGTAACCCTGCACGAACGTCACAGCCCACAGCGCGCGGCGTCCCGGATGGTCGCGCGCGTCGCGAGACATCAGCCTCACGATCCATCCCAGCAGCGCGTAGAGCACAAATCGAAACTGGATTTCCTCGCTGACTGCCGCCGCGATTGCGACCGACGCTCCGACGAATGCGATCCGGCCGGGCGCCACCGTAAGCATCGGCGTCTTTGGAACCGTGAGGCCGCTGCCGCCATGCTGAATCAGCACCAGCGGCACGATCACGAGCGCCAGCACGCTCGCGCCAGCCACCGCCGCCAGCACGGCGTAGCCAATCGAGACTCGGAGCAGGCTGCGGATCGAAAAATGTATTTTCTCGCCAGCGCACTTCGCCGCGATCAACGGCGCGCCGGGCAATCCGAGTTCAGCGCTGAGTCGAACCGACAACGGTATCATCGCCGCCATCACCATCGTGACGCCGAGGAACGGCAGCGCGCGCGCCAGTTCCGATCGGTCGAGCGATTTGAGCGCGAACGCGAGCGGATACTCGACCACCGCGCCGGCTATCGCGAGCACGGCGAGAATCGCAGCCTCGCGACGCCTCGCCGTACGCGACACTGCGGTCGGAATCGGGGGCGGGTCCAGGCTGTATGCCTCCAGCTCGCTCACTTTATCGTCGTCGTCCTTCGGGAAGGGTAAATCACTTCATTTAATGTGAAACCCGCGGTGGGGTTCACGCTTCCTTCGGCAGGGGTGACCCCTGCACCCAATGTTAAAGCAAGATGCGGGACTTCGTCCCTGTTAGAACTTTTTCGATGTGAACCCGTCGCATCTCTACTTAATACTGGGTGCAGGGGTCACCCCTGCCGCGGGCGCGGGGCGCGGAGCCCCGCATACAATTTTATTCATTTCTTCGCGCCCGCATTTTGCATCTCCGCGAAGGACATCATCTGCACGATCTGCTCTCGCACCAACTCAGGATTGTTACCCGCCGCTTTGTCGAGGTCGCCGATTTCTTCAGGCACATACCAATGCAGCTTGTCGGAGTTGTAGGCCTCCCAGACAATCTTCGCGACTTCTATCGGTTGAATCAGCCGGAACATTCCTTCCTTCGGCGCGCGCTCGGCTGTACCCTCCGGCAAAATCGCGGTGTCGATCAGGCCGGGCAGCGTGTCGGCGACGCGCACTCCGTAGCGACGGAACTCGATCGACAGCGCCTCGGTCAATCCCTTCACCGCGTGTTTGGTGGCCGAATAGACGGCGATGTTCGGCATCCCGTAGGTTGCCGACGAAGACGACGTGGTGAAGCACAGCGAATTCGGCGTCGCCTTGAGCAGTCCGATCGCGGAATGTATTCCGTTGAGCACGCCGATGAAGTTGACGTGTACCACGCGCAGGATGTCTTCGAACGGCTGCTCGTCGAACGGGCCGCCGACGCCGATGCCGGCGTTGTTATACAGGATGTCCATCTTGCCGCCAGTCGCAGCGCCGAATTCCGCGAGCGCTTTTTCGTAATCGGCCTTGTCGGTGACGTCGAGCGTGCGCACGACGCAGTTGTCGGCGCCCAATTCTTTTTCGAGTGCGCGCAGTCCGTCGGCGTTAACGTCGTAACCGCCGATGAACCATCCCTTTCCACGGAACAGGCGTGCGGTCTCGCGGCCCATCCCGGATGCGGCGCCGGTGATAAAGATCGATTTGCGGCCTTTGGCAGTTCCCATAGAATTCTCCCGGATGCGATTACGTCGGATCGAACATAGTCGAAACCCCAAGCCGCTGGCGAATGCTCGCTCGGTAACTTCGCCCCCAGTTGGTGAGCAGAGCGAGCAGAAGGAATGCTTCGTGTACATCCTCGGCAGCTGCGGTGTCGATGGATATCGAACCTACGTCGGATGGACCAACGATCTCGACCGCCGAATCGCGCGTCACAACGCCGGCACCGGCGCGCGATCAACGCGAGGCCGCGTATGGTTCCTGCTGTACGCAGAGCGTCACGCCTCGCGCGAGGACGCGATGAGCCGAGAGTGGCATTTGAAGAGGAATCGAACGTTCCGGAAAAGATTGATGTTTGAGTAGCGACAAGCCTCGACATTCTCTCTCGGGGACTGAACGGGGCCAGGGCCTCGACTACCAGTTGAGGATTGAAAACGATAAGGTGAGATCGTTTATTTCTATTGTAGAGCGGGGGAAGAAGCCACATGAAGTTAGCGAGGGTGTTGGGGGCTTTGCTCTGCGCCTTTGGTTCGATGGGCGTTTGTTCGTGCGGGTTGGTGTTCCAGGGGACGACCGAAGAAATTAATGTCGCCAGTGAACCGCCTGGGGCGACGGTGACTCTTAACGATGGAGAGAGAAAAGTAACTCCGTTTTCGATGACCGCGCCGCGCAAGCAGGATCTCCAGTTTCACTTCAGCAAAGCTGGCTACCAGTCGACCGATGTTGCTGACAATTCGCAGGTCGAAGCCGGCCTAGCAATGTTCGAGGTCATTCCGTTGATGATTCCATGGTCGATAGACTCTGCAGCGGGCGCGGGTTACACGCATCAGCAAACCTCGGTAGTAGCTCATCTCGATCCCGAAGGCAGCGTGGCAGGGGACGTTCCAAACAAGACGGCTGTGCCATCACCGGCAGCGTTACAACCCACCGATACGAACTCGAAAACAGCGCGATGATCTGGAGACCGAAAACATTGCCAACGGGAGCGGCAGCTTTGATGAGAAGCGGAATTCCAGCGTTCTTGGCGGGAGTACTGCTAATGCTCAGCGGATGTGCTTTCACGACCGGTCACGCCGACCTCGCGTATCAACCCACGACTCAAGCGACAAAACTCGCTGCGCCTGATTCGCCGCACGTGTCTGTTTTGGTGACGGACAAGCGTCCGACGCAAGTCGTCGGTCAGAAAATCAACGGGTTCGGAATGAAGACAGCCGACATCGTATCGAACACCGATGTGCCGGGCATGCTCAAGAGCGCATTTGAAACCGAGTTGAATAGCCGAGGATTTACCGGAGGGGCAGGCGGCGATGTAGTTTTGGTGAGCCTTAGCAATTTCGAAAATCAATTCACCTTGGGATTCTTCTCGGGCGATGCGACCGCGACCATCGGTATGCAGGTGACCGTTAAGCGCTCCGACGGCTCGATCGTTTACGATAAGTACATCACAGGGCAAAGCAAAGACTGGGTTGAAATTACCGGCGAGGATAACGCCGGACACGAACTCAGTGCTGCTATGCAGGATGGGGTGGCAAAAGTGTTTGCCGATAGTGCTTTTATCGATTCCTTAGAGAAGAGCTAGGTTTCAAGCGGACGCTTTCGGAGCAGAAGCAGAATCTTGAATCGCACGCGAAAAAACGCGCGCTGTAAAAGGACCCTCACCTTCGATCCTCTCCCTGAGAGGGAGAGGGGAAGAACTGCTTCTTGAAGTCGATTGGTTGCGGACACGCGGAACCGCCGGCGTTGTAGCCATAGACCATTTCGCCGCCTAGGTCTGCGCCTGCTGCTATCAGGACCATCAGCGCTAGCAGGCCGGCCATGAATAGGACGCGGGCTCTTGTAGGCATTGGGCGTGATGCTAGCGCCCATAGTGTTAGGACGCCGGTTAGTATCGACGCTGCTACCATCAGGTGTTTGTGATGAGCTAGTAGTTGTTGGCGGACTGATTCTGAGACCATCAGGCCGGTGGCTGCGTAGAAGCCGGTCGCCAGTGCTACTGCTGCGCTAAGGGCGGCTAGTAGTAGCATCCATAGTGCGGTCCATTGGAGTCTCTCGCTCGCGGTTATCCATGCGAGGAAATAGAACAGCGACGCGCCGTAGATGAACGCGATCGGGAAATGCACTAACAGTGGATGGTAATTCTGTAGCTGCGATGCGCCCGGCAGGATGCGCGCTAGCACGACGCTATATGCCCGCGGCTAGTCGCTACTTCACTGACTCGACGACGAGGTACTCGGTGCCGTTCTTGTTGTATTCCTTGCCGGTCACGGTTACCTCGTCTTCCATTCGCGAAATCACGTCCTGGGGAAGCGCGGACGCGTCCTTGTTGGGCAGTAGGATGTAGGACTTCTCGGTGCCTTTTTCGATCAGCGTCACCGGGATTCCCGCGCTTGCGCACTTGATTGCGCATTGCTTGTGGCCGGCGCCCTTCGCGCCCATCGTGCCGTAGCAGTAGGCGTCTTCGAGATTGCCGGTAACGGATGTTGCGCTGCTATCGGCGGCCATTGCGATACCAGCAAGTCCGATAGTGACGACGAGTCCTAGTCCGAATTTCGTCAGATGTTTCACGATTCACCTCCGCAGCTGAGAGAAGATTCGGAACGTAACCCCTAACCCCTTCCCGCGCGGGAAGGGGAACCGGATAGAAAGGTCTTAGTGCGAGGTCATATGCATCATGCAATGGGCGCCCATGCTGTGGCTACCGCCGCTGCAGCACGATGCACTCGGACAGCATCCCTGCTTTTTCACGCAGCATTCGGGCGTATCCGACGTGCGCGCGCCGCTGGCCCAGCTCATTGCGAACGGCGTGACCATCACGGTCGCGAGGATAGCCATCAGTGCGAATTTTCTCATGATGAAGTACCTCCCAAGTTCCCAGTTAGCGTCGATATCCGCGTGCTTCGACCGTCTCGCCGACGTCTGTGCCGCCAAACAGCTCGCGCCATCCCTTGCGCCGCGAGCCGGGCAACTTCGCGCCCATCCGCTGCAAGTGCGTCTCGAGAATATTCTTGAGCTCTTCGTTGAGCCGCTCGATCTCGACTTCCTCGGGCAGCCGCGGCCGCGGTTGCGCCTCGGTAACTGCGCCACGCCGCCGGCCGTAGAGCTGCTGCAAGCGCAACTCCGCCTTCGCGAACATCGCCTTGTATTTGTAGTCGAGCCGGCTGAGCGCATCAGTCATCGCCGCCAGCGCCATGAACCTGCGCCGCATCCGCCACCATTCGAACATCGTCAGAATCATAACGCCGAACATGATCAGCGCAAAAATCGCAAGGCTGATCGCAGTCGCGCGCCACCACGGCAGCAGCTTCACCCCACTGTCCAAATCCTGGTTCTGACTCGTCAGATCCTGCACCTGCGTCTGAAGCGACTTGACCTGCTCCTGCGCCGAGTCGGACTTCTGCTCCGCGGCCTGCTGCTGCGCGCTCAGCGTTTCGATCTGCGACCTGAGGTTGGTGACCTCGGTGGTGAACGGATGCGGAATCTTCAGCACCTCGTCCACTTGCAGCTCGTCGTCAATGTGCATCCGATTGGCGCGGGCAACCTCTTCGGGCGTGACCCCGAACATCGCGGCAATCGTGCCGACGGTGTCGCCGGACCGCACCGTGTACGGGATTACGTTTGCAGGTTTCACCGGCTTCGGCGCCGATTCTTCGGCGGGCTCGTCAGTCGTGGTTGCTGGTCGCGCTACTCGCGCGGGTGGCGATGAGGGCGGAATCGTGGACTCGTTGATACTGTCTTGGGCGAACGCGAGTCCGCAGACGGCGACGATAAACGTCACCACAACGGCAAGGTTTGAAATTGTCGAGCGGTACTTTCGCGCGGCCATGTGGACCCTACATCAGCGAACCGATTCCAGTATCTATCAGATTCAGCCTAGGGTCTAGGTTGTAGCAGAGATGCTACGAGCCCGTCACCGGATGCAGTCCGGCGTAGGCCGCGCCCACGACCCCGCCGCGAGGACCTAGAGCGGCAGGCACTATTTTCGCCTGCGATGCGATCGCGGTAAAAGCTCGCGCTTTTACCTGCGCGGTCATGGTTTTGCGCATATATGGCAGAGCGCCCGCGACCCCACCGCCAATCACTACCAGTTCGGGGTTGAAAATATTGAGAAACGACGCGATTGCGATTCCCAGGTAATGGCCAGCGGTCGCGAAGGCTTCGAGCGCCAGCGGGTCGCCACGGCGAGCCTGCGCAGACAGTCCTCGCACAGAAAAATTCCTTTCAGAATCCACAATTTGCGATGGCAATGGCGACCCCGGAGGCAAACCGAGCCGAGTCTCGATCAGCCCGCGCAGCCCCGACGCCGAAGCGTACGCCTCGAGGCATCCATGCGATCCGCAATCGCACGGCGGACCGTCGGGATTGACGGTCACATGCCCCAATTCACCGGCCATCCCGCTGCGCCCATGGACCAGCTTGCCGCCGACGATCAGACCGCCGCCGACGCCGGTGCCCAGCGTCAGCAGCACAACGTCGCGACGGCCGCGCGCCGCGCCGCGCCAGTATTCGCCGAGCGCCCACGCGTTGGCGTCGTTGTCCACGACGACCTTGCGCCCGATCAGCGCTTCCAGCCGATCGCGCAGCGGATATCCGCGCCACGCCGCAACGTGCGGCGCTTGCATGACGGTTCCGGTATGCACGTCGAGCGGCCCGGGCACCGCGACTCCGATCGCACGCGGCGATCCGAGTCCGCGCCGGCGCGCGGTGTCGAGCAGATGAAGCGTTTGCGTCGCGATATTTTCGGCGACGTCTGTGGCCTTGCGCGACGCGAGCGACGGTCCTTGCTCCATCAGGATCACGTCGCCGGCGACGGACACGGCTGCGCACCGGATATTGGTGCCACCCATATCCAGGCCGACCGCCCACGCACGCGTCATTTGCCGGATTCGCCGGGAAACTTCATCAGCGCGAGATATTCACGATTTCCTGCCGCACCTTCAATCGGCGATTCGATTGTGCCGACCACGTCGAGGCCGATCTTCTCCGCGAACTCGACGATGCCCGCGACCGCTTCATTTCGCAGCTTTTCGTCTTTCACCACACCGCCTTTGCCGACCTTGCCCTTGCCGACTTCGAACTGCGGCTTGATAAGCGCGACTATCTCGGCGCGCGGCGCGACCAGTGCGAGCACCGCCGGAATCACCAGGCGTAGCGAGATAAAACTGGTGTCAATAGTCACGATCTCGGGCACGTGCGGCAGGTCGGCCGGCGAGGCGAGCCGGATGTTCATGCGGTCGAGCACGGTGACGCGCGGATCCTCGCGTAGCTTCAGCACGAGCTGGCCGTAGCCGACGTCCATCGCGATTACCGCCTTGGCGCCGCGTCGCAGCAGCACGTCGGTGAAGCCGCCAGTCGATGCGCCCACGTCCATCGCGAGCTTGCCCTCGACCGAAATACCGAAATGCTCGAGCGCCGCGATCAGTTTGTACGCACCGCGCGAGGCGAATTGCGGCGCACCGGCCATCAGCGCGATGTCGGTTTCAGAATCGACCTTGAGGTCGGCTTTGTACGCAGGGCGCGAGTTGACGCGGACCCGTCCCGCCATGATCAGGCGCTGCGCGATTTCGCGGCTGTCGGCCAGACCGCGTCGCGCCATTTCGGCATCGAGCCTGAAGCGGGCCAGCGGCGCCGAGGCGCGCCGGGTCCTGGTTTTAGGCTTGGGTTTCGCGCCGGAACCGTTGTTAGAAGGGTGTTTCGTCGTCGTCCTTTGCGCCGGCGGGGTTGTCGTCTTCGTTGTCTGACGATGGTTCAAAGGGCGCCGTGCGCAGTTCGCCGCCGGCGCTCCGCGTTAGCAATTCGACCTTGCGCTCGACCTCGTCGAGTTTCCCATTGAGCGCCTTCACCAGCATCACGCCGCGTTCGAAGGCTCCGATCGATTCTTCGAGCGTAAGCTCGCCCGAATCGATCTGACTGACAATTGTTTCAAGTTCCTTGATCTCATCTTCAAATTTTTTGGTCTTCGTAGACATCGTTTCAGAGCGAACGTTTCAGAGCGAACGGCCAGTCGCACGCGCATTGAGCCGCCCTTTGGCCAGCCTGATCTCGAGCTCATCGTCGAACTTTACCGTCGCCGCGTCGAGCACCGCCCGAGAACTGGTTTTGTTGATCACGACGGCGTAGCCGCGGTCCAGAACTTTCAGCGGCGACAACGCGTCGAGCCGCCCCGCCTGCAAGCCGAATTGGCGGCGTCTGGCTTCCAGAGCCGACGCGACTCCATGAACAAGATTGTTGCGGAGCTGCCCCGTGCGCAGGCGCAGGTCGCGCACGTAAGCGTCAGGACTGCGCAGGCGCAGACGGAGTTCGCGGACACTGCGCCGCCCGTCCGCGATTCGCGCCGACACCGCGTGCTCAAGTTCAGCGTCGAGGCCGGCCACGCGTTCGCGCGCCTCGGCGACAATCGCACCGGGATGGCGGATACGCTCCGCCAGGTCGTCCACCGATTCGCGACGCCCCGACAGTTCGCGATCCATCACGCTCGCGAGCGACGCGGCGAGCGATTCGACCCGTTCCTTCAACTCGGCCAGGCTCGGCACGACCATCTGCGCAGCCGCGGTCGGAGTTGGAGCGCGCAAGTCAGCGACGAAATCCGCGATGGTGTAATCGACTTCGTGACCGACTGCTGAAATAACCGGAATCAACGATCTGAAAATCGCGCGGGCGACGACTTCCTCGTTGAAGGCCCACAAATCTTCGAGCGATCCGCCGCCGCGTCCGACAATCAACACCTCGGCGCGTCCGTCGCGATTAAGATCGGCGATCGCGTCGGCGATCTCCTGCGCCGATCCGTCGCCCTGCACCTTCGCGGGCCTGAAGATCACCTGCACGCTGGGGAATCGATCGAACAAAATCCGCAGCATGTCGCGCAGTCCCGCGCCGCCATGCGCCGTCACGATTCCAATCCGTCGCGGCATGAACGGCATCGCGCGTTTGCGCGCACGATCGAATAGTCCCTCGAGTTCGAGCCGACGCTTCAACTGCTCGAATGCGACCTGCAATGCGCCGACGCCGCGCGGCTCCATTTCTTCGGCGTAAAGTTGCAGCGCGCCGCGCTGTTCGAAGACCTGGACCCGGCCGCGAACGATCACTTCCATCCCGTCGACGACTTTGAAGCGCATCCGCTGGAACGCCGACTTGAACATCACGACGTTAATAGCGCTGCGCGAGTCCTTGAGCGTGAAATACAGATGATTCGACGGCGCCAGACGTGCATTCGAGATCTCGCCGACCACCCAGCCTTCGCCAAGGCCGGCGTCGAGTGTGTCGCGTACCATCCGCACCAGGTCCGATACAGTGATCAGCCCCGTGCGATGGCCGCGCAAAGAAAGATTAAGCTGCCCCGCCATTATTGAGCATAGCCTATCAGAACGAGTTGGCAGGCACCTATATGGCGAATTAGATGAGCTTTTCGAACGATTGTCCTGGCGAGACTTGAACGAAGCATCGGAGCGAAGGATACTCATGACATGAACGGGAAGCACAAGAGAGCTGCCACGCCAGCTCCGACGGACCTCAGCAGCCGTGAAGCGGTCGACCACTTCCGCAAAATTGCGGCGGAGTTCCTGAAGAAAGCTACTAGATCCAAAGAATCGGCGATGCAGGCGCTGGTCGACTCCGGGATCTACACAAAGTCCGGCAAGCTCAGCAAGAACTACCGGTCGTAATCAGCCGCTCTCTGTTGCATCAACTCGCTTCGAGTTTCGTTCTCGGCTACCACGGATGCGAAAAGGCCGTTGGCGAGCGGATTCTGACGGGGGAGTCTTTCAAGGAAAGCAACAACGATTATGACTGGCTCGGTCCCGGGATCTATTTCTGGGAATCCAGCCCTCTTCGTGGCCTTTACTTCGCCCGCGAAGCCAGGAAGCGCCGCAGGTCCCACATCAAGCAGCCGTTCGTTATTGGCGCGGTGATATCGCTCGGCCTGTGCCTGGATCTCACTACCACCGCTGGAGTCGAACAAGTTCGCAGTGCCCACCGCGACCTCGCGGGACTCGCTGAGGCCAGCGGCCTCGAATTGCCTCGGAATACGCCCGACGGCTTAATGCGGCGGCTCGATTGCGCGGTCATTCAAATGGTCCACACCCTCCGGCACGACAAAAACGAGGAGCCGATCGATACGGTGAAGGGCGTGTTCGTCGAAGGCCGTCCGATTTACGAGAGTTCCGGCTTTTACGAACGTACTCACATCCAAATTGCGGTTCGTAGTCGCGAATGCATCAAAGGCGTATTCCGTGTTCCACCCGCTCAGCTTCGGTCAGTCAACAGGGGATGAGCTTTTCGACGATTGTCCTGGCCAAAGGCTCGCGATGCCGCATCCGTCCGAGGTAGAAACCTCCAACGAATTCTTGCAGTGAAGCTTCATCGACTTCTGTAACTGGATCGCAATCGCAAAGGATGTAGCCCGCGATTTTCAGGCCGCGATCCTCGCAGCGTTGAATCGTCAGCGTCGTTGCATCGACGCATCCGACGCGATTTCCAACCACGACGATGACTTCGAGGTTGAGCGTCGCAGCAAATTCGGCGAAGTGCATAGCGTTCGCGCTCTCGACCAACATCACATCACTTTGCGCTGCGATTTGGCCAAAACATCGCGCGATATGCGCAAAGTCGGGCGACTCTGCCAGTGCAGAATCAGCACGATAACGAAATGGGCAAATCAGCTCCGTCGGCATCGTGGAACCGACTGCCAACGCCAATGATTGCGCGTCCTGTGATTCGAGCGTGTCCACCGGTTTCATGACGCCGACGCGAATCCCGCGTGCTCGCATCGCGAATCCCAGCGCGCAGCCGACCGTGGTTTTGCCAACGCGCGCGGCCGTGCCGGTGATCAGGAATCCTCGCGCCATGGCTGATCGTCCGCGAAATTGCGGCTACCATCAAGCCGGGGATCGCGATCGCGAATCGAGGGAGGAAGCAATGACCAACGCTCATCCAACAGCAGTCGTCGACAAATGGGAACGCCAGCGTATCCGTCACGTCCATCGGCACAAGCCCGTCATCAACATCAACAAGATTGATGCCGAGAAGCTCACCACCGGCCAGCGAATCGCCGATCGCCTCGCGACCGTGATGGGCAGTTGGGCCTTCATCATCATACAGTCGATCATCCTGGCGTTTTGGATCACGCTGAACGTCATCGGGTACATCGAACATTGGGATCCCTACCCGTTCATCCTGCTCAACCTCGCGCTCAGTTTTCAGGCCGCCTACGCCGCGCCAATCATCATGATGTCGCAAAATCGCCAGGCCGCGAAGGACCGCCTGATGGCCGAGCAGGATTACGAAGTGAATCTAAAGGCTGAGGAAGAGCTGAAGGCTATCATGTCGCATCTCGAGCAGCAGGACGAAGTGATGCTCGACATCCTGCGCCGCATGGAAGGCCAGCATCAGGTGATAATGGGCAAACTGCAACTAACTGCCCCCGACGCCAGCAACAACCCGCCGCCCGCGTAAAAAAAGCGCCGGACATCTCCAGGATGCCCGGCGCCGTTGCGAACTTTTCTGTATGCTGCCGCTTAGTCGCCCTTCGACTTGCTCTCACCTTCAGCGGCTATCGCCGGCGACGTCTCACCCTTCGCCAGCTGCAGCTTGTACGTATTCCAATGCTTCAGGATGTCCACTGCGCGATCGAGTTGTACGTCCTTTTCCTCTTTCGCCTTGGCACCCTTCGCGCCCGGACCCTTATCGCCCTTGTCGGCTCCTGGAGCAGGCGCCGCACCCTCACTCCCCGCGGGGCTGCCGTCCTTCTTCTGCCCATTCTGGAAATGATGCGGCAGATCTCTCTCGTGGATTTCCGGATTCTCGTCGAACTCCCCGCCCTGCTGAGTTATCGACGCCATCGTTTCCTTCGGCGGCGCGACCTCGACGTCCGGGTTGATTCCCACCGCCTGTATCGATCTCCCGGTCGGCGTGTAGTAGCGCGCCGTCGTCAGCCGCAGCGCTGAATGATCGTCCAGCGGCAGTATCGTCTGCACCGATCCTTTGCCGAAGGTCTGCGTGCCCAGAATCACCGCGCGCTTCTGATCCTGCAACGCGCCCGCAACGATCTCGCTCGCGCTCGCGCTGCCACCGTTCACGATCACGACCATCGGGTATTCAACGAAATCCTTCTTCTTGTGCGAGAAGTATTTCTGCTGCTGATTTTCCTCGCGCCCCTGCGTGTAAACGATCAGCCCGCCGTCGAGGAAATCGTCCGACACTTTGACCGCCTGGTTCAGCAAGCCGCCCGGATTGTCGCGCAGGTCGAACACGACGCCCTTAATCTTGCCGTGGTCCTTCGATTCGAACTCGTCGATCGCCTTCTCGACGCCGTCGCCGGTGTTCTCCTGGAACGTGGTAACGCGAATATAGCCGTAGCCTTCCGGCAGCATCTTCGACTTCACCGACTGAATCTTGATCACGTCGCGCGCGAGCGTCACCGTGAACAGCTCGGGCACGTTGTTGCGATGCAACGTCAGCCGAATCTTGCTGCCCTTGGGCCCGCGCATCCGCTTGACCGCCTCGGTCAGCGACATGTCCTTGGTGAAGTCGTCGTCAATTTTGATGATCTGGTCGCCGGCCTTGAGTCCCGCGCGATACGCCGGCGTGTCCTCGATTGGCGCGACCACCGTCAGCGCGCCGTTCTTGATCGTGATTTCGATTCCCAGTCCACCGAAGCTGCCGCGTGTCTCGACTTCGAGGTCGCGATACAGGTCGGGCGTCAGGTACGCGCTATGCGGGTCGAGCGACGCCAGCATCCCGCTGATTGCGCCGTCGATCAGCCGCTTGGTCGTGACCGGTTCGACGTAGTTTTTCTGCACGATTGCGAGCACGCTCGCGAACGTGTCCAGCTCCTGGTAGGTGTCGTTCGACAGCGCCTGCGCGCGCCGCACGGCAACCTCCTGGAGGACAAGGAAACTGGCGACCAGCGAAACCGCCAACGTGATGGACCATCGATGTCTTTTCATCATGGACATTTACTACTTATATGTCGGAATCCGTGATTATGAGTTGTTCATTTAAGCAGATGCGCCACCTTGATGCATACGGTTGCGACATCGCTTCGGTTACCGTTCTTGAGTCCGCTTTTACCCCCTTTTTGAATCGAGCAGTTGCTGCAATGCGTCCTTGACGTCGGGCCGCGACCAGTCGAATGCGCCCATATGGTGCGCGACAATCTGCCCTTTGCGATCGATAATAAACGTCTCCGGCACGCCGCTCACGTCGTAAGTCTCGCCGATCTTGTTCTCCGGATCGAGCAGAATCGTGAAGTGGTACCCGTTCTTGGCGACGTACGGCGCGACCGCGGCGCGCCCCTTGGTATCCTGGCTGACCGCGAGCATCACGAAATCCTTGTTGCCCTTGAAGTCCTCGTACAGCGTCTGCATCGACGGCATTTCCTCGCGACACGGCTCGCACCACGTCGCCCACACATTGAGAAAAACCACTTTGCCGCGCAGCGATTCGAGCGATACCGTCGTCCCGTCGAGCTTTTCGAGCTTGAAATCCGCCGCTTGTCCTCCAGCGGCTACCGGCGCGTCAGACCCGCTGCCAATTCCGGAATTCGTTAGCCGCGCCCCGCGATGCCCACTTAAAACGACCAGCGCGATCCCCGTCATCACGACGATTCCCGCGACCAGGTAGAGGACCCTATCTTTGATCTCCATCGTGCTCAGGCTTGCGCCGCCTTCATCTGTGGGCGACGTTCTTTCTCGCCCGGCTGATGCTGACCGCTCTCTGCCTGAGCCTTTCCATTGGTGAGAAGCAACGCGACGCCGCCGACGATCATCATCGCGACCGCAATCAGCTGCGCCTCGCTGAACATATAGAAAACTCGCGGGTTGATTCGCCAGAACTCAACGAAGAATCGCGCCGCGCCCGCCAGCACCATGTACCAGTACATCAGGCGCCCCGGCGGATAAGATGTCTTGCGCATCGACCACAGTATTACAAACACGCCAAGATACAGAATTGTTTCGTACACCGGCGCTGGATGCACTCGCACACCAGGGAAATATCCCGACACCAACTGATAGTGATCGTCCAGTTTCAGCACCGTCTGCGAGTTCCAGCCGACAATCGCCCGCGGATACGCCATCGCCCACGGCACGTTGGACACCAATCCCCAGTCGCCATCGCCCGCAAGCTGGCATCCCATTCTGCCGATTGCCTGCCCTATCGCAAGTGCGGGCCCGCACATGTCGATCGTCGACGCGAACCCGATTCGGTACCACCTCGAAACCAGGTACGCGCCGAATAGTCCGCCGATCATGCCGCCGTAAAACACGAATCCCGATCCGGAAAAAATCATGGTCTTGGGATCCGCAAGGTAGGTCGGCAGATCGTCGAGAATCGCGTAGAGACGCGATCCAATCAGCCCCATCACCGCCGCCGCGATCACGATCGACGACGAATACTCGGGATCGTAGCCGCGCCGGACGCATTCGAGGCGGATAACGTAGTCGGCCGCCAAAAATCCGAGCGCCATCATCAGCCCGAAGCTGTAAACAGTCAGCGGGCCGAAGTGAAACAAGACAGGGATCATGGTTGGTTCGAATATAGTACGCGAATGCCCGCGATGGCCACAAAGGGTCTTTTGACGCTTCCAGACTGGCGCGGGCGGGCGGGTCTATATATATGACGCAACTATGCGGGCAGTTGTTCAACGCGTCACCCGCGCCGAAGTGCGCATCGAAGGCCGAATCACCGGCCAAATCAAACAAGGATTCGTAGTATTACTGGGAGTAGCAACCGGCGACACCGAAGCCGACGCCGCCCATCTGGTCGATCGCATCCTCGGGATGCGCATCTTCGCCGACGACGCCGACAAGATGAATCTGTCTATTGCCCAAGTGGATGGCGCGTTACTGGTAGTGTCGCAATTCACGCTTCTCGCAAATACCAACTCAGGCCGCCGCCCCTCCTTCACCAAAGCCGCCCCTCCAGAGGAAGCCCGCCACCTCTACGAGCATTTTCTCTCGCTCGCGCGAATTCGCGGTGTTAAAGTCGAGACAGGCGAGTTCGGCGCCACCATGGAAGTTGATCTCGTCAACGACGGCCCGGTTACGATCATTCTCGACAGCCGTGAAAAATAAACGTAATGCCGCGGTCGCTATGAATCAGCTGCGAAATCATTCCCGTATCCGGCTGAAAGCCAGAGCTGAGCAGTATCTGGATCGCGCTCGAGAACTATATGGCTTTAGCGATGATTCTCACCCGGACTTGCTTGAAGAAGCTCTCAAAACAGCGAAGAAGTCTCTTCTCCTGGATCCGCGAAATTCCGACACACTAGTCTTGTTGGGGAGGATATATCTGGACTTTGATGACCCGAAGTCCACAGCGCAGGCGCTACGGTACTATGACGAGGCGATCGTCCTTCGCCCGGAAAGTTCAAGAGGATACGACGCCAAGGCGGGTCTGCTGATGTACTACTTGCATCAACCCGAAGAGGCGGAACGCCTTGCACGCAAAGCGCTAGCGCTTTCGGTACACGGCGCCGAAGGACCCGAGTTCCTGGAGCCCTGCTATACGACCCTGATCGACATCCTCGTTGGCCGCAAGAAATACGCACAAGCCCGCTGGTCGATCCGAAGAGCGTTGAGAGACTGCCCCAGCGAGTCTATGAGGGATATGGTGGAGCAGCCTCTCAAAGAGATCGAATCGTTAGGTGGGCAAACGCAGAACGGCACGTGAGAAATAAAAACTAATGCCGCGAGCGGGTTTCTATACCGTCGAATCGGGGAAAATCTCATTTCGGCGTGACGGCAACTGGTACAGCGACGACGAGCGGATCGACAACCCGCGCATCGCGCTGCTCTTCAGCCAGAGCATCAAGCGCAACCCCGACGGCAGCTACTATCTGCAAGTCGCCGAAGAACGCGCCTCGATCACCGTCGAGGACACCCCGTATGTCGTCAAGTCGCTCGAGGACGACGAGCTCGGCGGGCTCGTGATGGTGCTGAACGACGACACTCGCGAGTCGCTCGATCCCGCCGCACTCGAAGTCGGCGCCGGCAACGTCCTGTACGCGCGCGTCAAGGGCGGCGATGCTCGCGCGCGCTTCTTGCGCACCGCGTACTACCATCTGAGTGATCGCTTCGAGTCCGACGACGCTGGCCGCTTCTACTTGAATCTCAGGGGTCGCCGCTATCCGCTCGGCGGCGCACCCGCATCGAACTCCTGATGCATCTGGACGAGCCGAATCTGCACATCGTCCTCGTGCGTCCCGAAATTCCGCAGAACACAGGCTCGATCGCGCGTCTCGCCGCCGCGATAAAAGCGCGCCTTCATCTGGTAGGTCCGCTGGGATTCTCGCTCGAAGATCGCTATCTCAAACGCGCCGGTCTCGACTATTGGCCGCTGGTGGATTTGTGTACTTACACCGGATGGGACCAGTTCGCGGCGCAGCATCACGATTCACCGCGAGTGAAATCAAAATTCTATTCAACCCACGGTCCGACTTCATATCTAAACGCGCAGTATAAGCGCGGCGATTTCCTGTTCTTCGGCGGCGAGACGTCAGGTCTAGGCAAAGAATTCCTGGCGGAGAGAACCGATCAGACCTATCGCATACCGATCTTCGAGGCTGGTGTGCGCAGCCTGAATCTTTCCAACGCGGTATCGATAGTGGTGTACGAAGCGTTGCGCCAGACCGGCGCGCTCAGGACTTCTTGACGCTGCAACTGCCGCATCCGCTGCTGCAACCAGTCTTCTCACCATCGGCTGGCGGCGGGCCGAAATAATACCCCGCCTGCTCGAGCTCGCCGGGCGACACCCACTTCAGATCTTCTGCAATCGGCTTATCGCAATGCACGCAGACGCGGCGTTCGGCACCGCTGTCCTCAAGCGCGACGTAGGTCAACACCGATTTGCCGCATCCGGCACAATCGGCCATCGGAAACGACGCGTCTCTTAGTGCAAGCAGAGGCGTAGGCATCGATTTCACACTACACGATTGTGCAGGTGAAGTTCGATGCCCTCGCGAGGTTATCCGTGATGATGTCCGTCGCCGTGTCCTTCATGAGCGAAGTGCTCGCCGCTGCCATGTCCTTCATGGCCCTCTCCACCACCATGACTCCATCCACCACCGCCAGCGAATCCATCATGGTCCCATCCGCCGCCGTGCCGCCATCCTTCGTTGCCGCTGTACCAATGGTGCCAGTTATTGCCGTACCACGGATGACCGTAGTAGCTGGTGCCGTACCCGTAGCCGTAGCTCGGTGCATATGCGTAGCTCGATCCATAGCCATAGCCGGGGTAGCCGTATCCATAACTTTCGTCATAGCAGCCCGATAACGAGCCGACACAAAACATGAGCGACAGAGCGGCTAGTGTCGTAAGGATTTTTCGTTTCATGCTCTGTACCTCTGATCTTTAGACGAGGTACGAAAGCGATAGTTTCAGTCGAATAATTGACGAATACTTACGAAAAAGCCATGTAAAATCGACAACTTAGCAAGTCCGTTACTGTCGCCGATAGGGTTCGCCGAGTGCGCTTGGTGCGGCTGCTTGCCCGCCGAATCCTGCGAGTACTACCAGCGTGAGAGCGTACGGCAGCGCGAGAAATAGCTGGTACGGAACGACGGTCCCCAGCGCCTGCAAGCCGAACTGCAGCGCCATCGCGGCGCCGAATAGTAATGATGCGGCGGCGAGACCCCACGAATTCCATCGCCCGACTATTACCACTGACAACGCAACGAAGCCGCGGCCGGCCGAAATGTTCTCGACAAAGGTGTTGGCGTACGCGAGCGTCAGGAATGCTCCCGCCAATCCGGTCAGCGCGCCCGACACGATCAGCGCCTGCCATCGGATTGCGATTACGCCGAGGCCGAGCGCGTCGGCCGCCTCGGGACGCTCGCCGCATGCGCGCAGCCGCAGGCCGTAGCGCGTACGCGTGATCACGTACCAGAGCGCGGGCACCAGAATGAACGTGAAATATACCAGCACGTTGTGATCGAAGAGCGCCGCCCCGATCAGCGGGATTCGCGCCAAAGGCCCGAGCGGGATTTTCGCCATCGGCGCCACCATGAACGCCTTGCCGGTCACGCCGAACAGCTTGCGATAGAAGACCCCGGTCAGTCCGAGCGCGAGAATACTCACCGCGGTTCCGGTGACAACCTGGTTGACTGCGAGATTTACGACGAGGACCGCGAAGATCGCGTTGATCGCGACGCCTGCCGCGATTGCGCCGGTCAGGCCGAGCGCGTCACTGCCGCTGAAAAACGCGATCGTGAGCGCCGCGAATGCGCCCGAGAGCATCGCGCCTTCGATCCCGATATTGACGACGCCGCTCTCCTCGACCAGCAGCTCGCCGAGCGCGGCCAGCAGAATCGGCGTCGCCATCGTGATTACTGAGACAAGGAATGCTTCAAGCATCGCGCGTCTCCGCAACCGGCGGCACCGTAGGCGCGTCATCACCAGCCGCGCCGAAAATATTCTCGCGCAATCCGGTCCACGCGGGCGTGTCGAACGCGAGGATGATCAGAATCACCAGCGCCTGGATGACCTGCACCAGCTCCGGCGAGATACCCTGCGTCCGCTGCATCGCCTGCGAGCCGTTGTCGAGCGCGCCGAAAAGGATCGCGGCGGGAACCACGGCGATCGGATTCAGTCGCGCGACCAGCGCAACCGCGATCGCCTCGAAACCCCAGCCGGGCGAGAGCTTCTCGTACAGTCGATGCGAAATCGCGGAGACCTGCACCGCGCCGCCAAGCCCTGCCAATGCGCCCGACAATACCATCACCCAAACCGTCAGCGCGGCAATCCTGACGCCGAAGAACATCGACGGCGCGGCGGTTGCGGCCCATCGCGCGCAGCTCGAAGCCGGCGCTGGTGTTGAAGAGCAGCATGTAGCACGCGACGGCGAGTACCACCGCAAGCAGCATCCCAAGGTTGAAGCGGCTCGGCGGAAAGTAAAATTCGAGCTGCGCGGCGAATGCGATCGGCGAGCTGGTCGGATACGCGCGCGACGGTTCCATCAGCGGCCCGTGCACCATCCAGCTGAGCATCTGCACCGCGACGAAGTTCAGCATGATGGTGCTGATGACTTCGTTGACGTCTCGACGCGCGCGCAGCCATCCGGCGATACCGCCCCAAACCGCGCCGCCAATCGCGCCGGCCGCGAGAATGATCGCGACTGCTATCGCGTGTGGAAGATCCTCGAGATGCGTTCCGATTGCGCCGGCTGCGATCGCGCCAATCGTCAGCTGTCCGTCGGCGCCGATATTCCAGAGCGCTCCCGAGAACGCGATTGAGACCGCGAGCCCGGTGAAAATCAGCGGGCAGGATTTCACAATCGTGTCCACGCACGCGTTCCAGTTGCCGAACGCGCCTTCGCCGAGCGCCGCGAACACGCCGATGGGTGACGCGCCGAGCGCGGCGAGCACAATCGAGATCAGCGCCGCTGCTATCGCTAGCGCCGCGAATGGTTTCGCAATCGAGGACAGCATCAGTCGCGCGCCCCGGCCATCAGCAGGCCCAGCCGCTCGGGATCGCGCTCGTCGGGATTCGTCTCGCGTATTTTCCCGCGGCTGATAATCAGCAACCGCCCGCAGATCGCGAGCAACTCGTCGAGGTCGCTGGAGATAAGCAGCACCGCGCCGCCGCCCGCCGCGAAGTCGAGAACCCTGCGATGGACCTCGGCGGTCGCCGCGAGATCGAGACCGCGGCAGATATTGTGCGCGACGATCACCCGCGGCTGCGACGCGATCGCGCGCGCAACTTCCAGCCGCTGGCGATTCCCGCCCGAAAGCGCGCTGGCGATCGTTTCAGGACCGGGCGCGCGAATTCGAAAGCGCTCGATCAGCTCGCGACCTAGCTCGATTGCGCGCGAAGTGTTCAACCACCCATGCGACGTCACCTGCTCCCGGATCGGACGTCGCGAGAATCAGGTTCTCCCACAGCCGCATGTCGAGGATGAGCCCGTCGAGGTCGCGATTCTGCGGGATCACCGCCATCGCACCATCTGAAGTTACTTTTCCATCGCTCGCGCGGCGCACACCTGCGAGTACCTCGACCAATTCGGTCTGGCCGTTGCCGTCAACCCCGGCGATTCCGACGATCTCACCCGCACCGACGCGAAACGAAAGCCCGTCAAGAATCCGCCGCCCGGTACGATCGTCAAGCGAGAGATTCTCGACTTGCAGGACGGGCTCGCCCGCGCGCAACTGCATCGCGGCGGCGTCGGGCTGAGTGACTATCGCGCCAATCATGAGGCCGGCCAGTTTTTCCTCGCTGGTCTCGGCGGGCGTCGTACGAGCGACCACGCGCCCGCGCCGCAGCACGGTGATTCGATCGGCGACCGCGATTGCCTCGGCCAGCTTGTGCGTGATTAGCACGACGATTCGGCCCTCGGTGCGCAGGTTGCGCAGCAAGTCGAGGAACCTCGACAGCTCAGAAGGCGCGAGCACGCTGGTCGGCTCGTCGAGAATCAGCACGCGCGGATTGAAGCTGAGCGCGCGCAGCACTTCGAGCCGGACGCGCTCGGCGACCGAACGATTCTCGACCGTGACAGTCGGCGGCGGTAGCTCGAATCCTAGTTTCGCGGCGAGTGCTCGCGCCCGTGAAGCGACCGCCGCCAGATCGAGCCGCTCGCCGCCGGTGTCGAAGCCGCCGAGCGCGAGATTTTCCTCCCACGTCATCCGCTCGAACAGCATCGGGCTCTGATGCACCGCCGCAATCCCGGCCGCCAGCGCCGCGCGCGGCGAGCCCGCCTGCAGCGGCCGCTCGTCGAGGAGCGCCTCGCCGTGATCGGGCGCGAGCGATCCCGCCAGCACGTTCATCAACGTGGTTTTGCCGGCGCCGTTTTCGCCGACCAGCGCGTGAATCTCGCCGGGACACGCCTCGAAATCGACGCCGTCGAGCGCGAGCGTACGGCCGAAGCGCTTGGTTATGGCGATTGCGCGGAGCAACTAATTGGCGTTTACGCCGTAGTGCGCGCGCACGTATTCGAGCGCGGCTTCGCGGGTTTCGAGCGCGCCGTCGAGCTGATGGTCCTCGACGTCCTTCAGAATTTCCTTGAAGCGCGGCCCCGGCGTGAAACCCAACTGCTTCAGGTCCTCGCCGCCAATCAGGCGCGGCGGACGAATCTCGGCGGCGGTCATCGTCGTCATCGCGCGTCGGCAAAAGTGCCAGTAGCCGAGGTACGAGCTCGACGCCATCGCGTCCATGAACGCGACGTCCATCAATTCGTCGAAGCCATCTTCCGCGAGCATCCGCTTGAGCGTCGCCGGCCGCATCCGCGGCGCCATGCACAGCTTCAGATGATTCTTCACCAGGTACGCCACCTGCTCCTGCACCGCGCGCGATCGTTTCAGTCGCGCGAGCATGTTCGCCGCCATCACCGCGCCGTCCTCCATATGTCCATAGAAGGTCACCTTGTCACCGACCATCGCGCGGCACTTCGGCTTGGCGATATCGTGCAGCAGGATTCCGAACGCGACGGTCTCGGTGCATCCGGCGGGCAGCATCGCGACGCCAATCCGGGTATGCGTGTACACGTCGCCCTCAGGATGGAAATTTTCGGGCTGCTCGCATCCGCGCATCCGGACGACCTCGGGCAGGAGGATTTGCATCAACCCACTGTCCATCATCAGATCCATCGCGCGCGCGGCGGCGCCCTCGGTCATCATCATGACGACTTCTTCGCCGATTCGCTCGGCAGCGATCTCGACAATTTTCGGCGCCGCAATTTTCATCGCGTCCCAGGTCGCAGAATCGATCGTAAAGTTGAACCGCGCGGCGAAACGGATCGCGCGCAGGATGCGCAGATGGTCCTCCTCGAAGCGGTCGTAAGGATTTCCGATCGCGCGGATAATTCCAGCGCGCAGATCGCGCATTCCGCCGACCAGATCGATCAGGCGGTCGGCGATCGGATCGTAAAACATCCCGCCGATAGTGAAGTCGCGGCGGATAGCGTCTTCCTCGATCGCGCCGAATCGCACCGACGAAGGCCGGCGTCCATCATTGTATTCCGCGTCGGCGCGAAACGTCGCGACTTCGAACAGGTCGTCGTCGATCATCACGCCGATCACACCAAACTTCGCGCCTACCGCAATGGTGCGGTCGAACAATTTCTGCACGACCTCGGGACGCGCGTCGGTGGCAATATCGTAATCCTTGGGCTCGACCCCGAGGATCCGATCGCGCACACATCCGCCGGCGAAAACGGCGCGAAAGCCGGATTCGACAAGTCGGCGAACGATGTCCCGCGCCTTTTGTTCTTTGCCGCCCATGCGCGATGCGCCCTTGGGCGCGCACGTCATTGTATGTGAAACCCGCGGTGGGTTTCACGCTTCCTTCGGCAGGGGTGACCCCTGCACCCAGTGTTAATCGCAAAATGGCGAGGACGCCCTTTTGCTCGTAGGTTAGGAAGAAGAAGAGGAACGATCCTTCCTCCTCGCGCTTTCTTTTACACCGCGAAGCCGGTTGTGCGGCCTAAGAGGGTTGCGCCGGACGTTGTCAGCCAGGATTCTGCGACTGCGGCGTGTTGGGTGAGGGTTTGGATGTCGCGCATGCATCGCTGGAGCGGGGAGGTGTCGTAGGGCGAGGTGCCGCCGCCGGCTTTGTAGCAGGTATCGACGACGCTGGCGCACGTGTGGACGGCCCAGGTGTTCGCGGCCATCACCGGCGCGCGGCCGTCGATTGAAACTGGGTGTTCTGCGAGTGCGGAGTTCCATACTGCGTCGGCCTGACTGCGCAGGAGGTTGCGGGCGGCGCGGAGGCTCGCGTCTGCGTGTCCTACTCGATATTGAAAGAGCGGACTGTCGGCGAGCGACGCGCTCGCATAGAGGCGGCGCTTGTTGGTGTTGGCGAGTGCGACGATCTCATTAATCGCGCGCTGCGCGATCCCGATCGCGACTGTGCCGATGTGCAGCGCGGCGTACAGGAGTGGCTCTGCCATCGACGGACCTGGGATCGACGGAGTTGCCGAGGAAAATATCGAACGTGTCGTCCGCGGATACGACTAGATTCTCGACGGCGATGTCGTGACTGCCGGTGCCGCGGAGTCCGTTCACCGACCACGTGTCGATGATTTGCGCTTTCGCGGGCGCGAACATCATCGCGCGCGTCTCGGGTGAACCGGGTATCAGGCCGGGGCGTGGGTTCCCCTTTTCCGTCACCACACAATTGCCGAACAGAAATTGGCTGTGCTGGCATCCGCTGGCGAAGCTCCATCGCCCGCTGACGCGGTAGCCGCCGTCGATCATTTCGGCCTGGCCGCGAGGGGCGAAAGCGCCCGCGATTATCACGTCGGGACCGTTGGCGTAGAGGCTGTCGAAGCGCTTGCGCGACAGTAGCGCCAGCAGCATCGGCGTCTCGCTCCCGATCATCACGACCCATCCGGTGGATCCGTCCGCGCTGGCGATCGCCTCGATGATCTCCATGCTGGTGGGAAAATCAACGTCGAGGCCGCCATGACTTTTCGGGACGAACATGCGGAAGCATCCGGCGGCGGTGAGTTGCGCGAGCAGATCGACCGGAAGCCGGCGGCCGGCATCGATCTCGGCGCTGCGTGCGCTGATCGACGGCGCGAGATCGCGAATCGAATCGACCAGGGTCTTTGCTTCGGGAGTCATCGCGTTTTCCTGTAGCACATATCCCGAAAATAGAAACGGCCGAGTCGCGATGACCCGGCCGCGTTTATCAATTGAGGTTCTGTCTATGCCGTCTTCTCGGCCTTCTCGACGCTGGTCTCGATGGTGCGTTCGGCGCGCTCGCCGCGTGCCGGGCGCTCGGGCTTGTCGCCGGTCTTGTCGCCGCGCGCGCGAGGCACGATGTTGCTGGTGGTCAGCACTTCGATAAATTTGCGCACCGCGGGCGAGAGCTCGCGGCCGCGCTTGTATATGATCGCTAGCGGGCGGAGAAAAGTGCCTTCCTGAAACTCGAGCATCCGCAGAGTGCCGCGCGCGATCTCGTTCTCGACCGTCATCCGCGGCACGATCGCGCATCCAAGGCCAATCTCGACCGCACGCTTGATCGTCTCGATATTGTCGAATTCGAGCGCGTAGGTCGGCTTGACGCCGTGTTCGCGCAGGATTCGGTCGCTGGCCTTGCGCGTGGGGATGTCGCGTTCGTAGCCGACAAACTTCTGACCCGCCAACTGTCCGACATTCACCTTGGTATGCTTGGCGAGCGGATTGTCGGGCGGCACTGCGAGCACGAGTTCGTCGTGGCGAAACGGCACCGAAACGATCTGGCTGCGCTTGGCGGGATAGGCAACGACGCCGAGATCGACTTTGCCCTCGATCAGATCTTCGTAAATTTTGTTCGAGCGCAGGTACTCGAGATGAACGTTGACGGCTGGATAGTTGCGCAGAAATTCGGTCAGGTAGGGCGGCAACTCATGCAAGCCGACGCTGTAAACGGTACCGACGCGAATCGATCCGGCGACCACCGAGCCGATTTCGCGCAGCCGATTCTCCAATTCGAGGAAGCGGCGCACGATTTCCTTGCTCGCGGTGTAGAGAATCTGGCCGGCGGGCGTGGGTTTGACGCCGGCTCGCCCGCGTTCGATCAGTCGGCAGTCGTACTTCTCTTCGAGGCTTCGGACCTGCTGGCTGACCGCAGATTGAGTGACGAAGTTTTGCGACGCGGCATAAGAAAAGCTTCCGCTTTCGATTATGTCGCAGAAGACCTTTAGCGTTTCAATGTGCATATTGCTGGCTTGACGTATAAGGCTACGTGATACCCAAAACGGAGGCAACTAGTAGCCGAGTTTATAGATTTACCGGCTTGCGATTAGCCTGCGGAACGAAGGCGAGCGGGTCAAGAGGGGACAATACTGACGGTATGGATTCGGTCACCAAAGGAACAATGCCGCGGCCGTCGATGCGGCTATTGTTCTCGATGAAAAGCAGAGCTGGCTTTAAGAAACCGGCGGAGCGTGCAAGGATAATCGAGTAGCTAGCTCGACTTCTGCCGGAGGCTATTCAAGGTGAACCAAATCAAAAGCACAGTTGCGGGTATGCGCACCGGCGCGACGATCGCATCTATAATAATAGTCTGTGGAGTATTCGTGGCATCGTCGGGGTGGTCGGCGCTCACCGGATCGATTGCCGGCAAATCTCAACTCCTGGATCGCACGCTGCAACTCGCCGCCGAGCCGGCAACTGCACCGGCGCCCCCGTCTGAGACCGACGAGGAGGACGACAAGGACGTCCCGACCAACCAGGTCGATAAGTACATCAGCGTTTATGAGTCGATGCAGAAGGACCACAATCTGACGGTCGAGCAGGCGACCTCGAAGCAAGGTCTCACGGTTGCGCAATTCAGGGAAATCGAAGGAAAAATCGAGCGCGACGACACCTTGCGCGAGCGCGTCCGCAAGGCGCTAAGGCATGAGCCCGATAAAGACTCGGAGGATTGATATGTCTGTTTGCGTCCTACAGATCATTATCTGTCTCTTCGAGCGCGGCGCGGGCAGGATCATTTTCAGAGATCGTGTCGATTGGTGTGGCAGGCTGGCCTGACATCAGCTCATTGATGTTCTCGGCTATTCGATCGACAAATCGACGCTGTCCCGGCACTTCGTCCATCCGATTGTAGAGCACGACGATTCCGCGATCCTCGTCCGGCGCGAATTCCACGTGAGCGGTATAGCCGGGCGTGGTACCGCCATGCTCGTAGCGTCCGGACTCGATGTCATAAAGCCAGCTGAATGCCACCTCGGTATTCGGCTTGATCTTGCCTCGTAACTGATGGTCGATTGCAAACGCGGCCGGTAGCGTCGCGCCGGATGAGCCAGCGGAACAGTGCTCGGGATGAAGATTGGCGTCGAGATAGATCAGCAAATCTTCCACCGTTGATTTTGCGCCGACCGCGCCCGCGAAGATTCCGCTATCGCCAAGTCCCGCATCGTCTGGATCCATGATCGCGCTGTGGCCCTGAATAACTCGCCGTTTCTGCTCGGGCGTAAGAGCGAACACGGTGTCGTTCATGTGCAGCGGTCCCGTGATCTCGGTTCTGATCATTTGCTCGTACGGGACTCCGGCACGAATCGCGAGAGCGTATCCGAGTAAGCCTATCCCCATGCTGCTATAGAGGTACTTCGTGTCAGGGGATTTGGCGGTGCCGTGGCGCGCGAGAAATTGATGCAGCGCGACGCGATCGTAGTCGGCAAAGGGGTTGTCCGCATCCTTGGGCTCGAGATTGTCGGGAATGCTGGGAAGTCCGGAGCGATGAGTCGCGAGATCGAGCAAGTGTGATCTCTGTTCCCGGCGATCCGGCCGCGATGTCGGGGAAGAGAATCGGACGGAGCGGTTCGTCGAGACTAACTTTTCGCTGCACCGCGAGTTGGGCGAGCGCGAGGCCGGTGAAGGTTTTCGTGACCGAGCCTATCTCGAAGATCGAGTCGGATGTGCAGCGCCGTAAGTGAACACGCGGCGCACGCCGTGATCGATTACGCCAATCGCCACACCGCATCCGGTAGAATCACGGAGCAGGCCGTCTGTCACGATGGGGGCGAACTCGGTGTCGAGAGCATGGTGAAGATCAACGAGCGCGATCGGTGGTCTCGCGGGAAATTTGGCGGCTTGAAGTGTCGGCGACGAGACGCTCCACAGCCCGGCTCGCATTCCGGCGAACGCGAGCGCGCCCAAGACGATGAGCGCCTTCATCGCCGTGATAGAACGCTGGCGGGTCACGGAGAGCATGCTATCTCCTTGTGAGTCGAGATCGTGCACATTTTTGGACCATCGAGGCCATTTCCTGATCGAAAACCGTCGGAAAGCGTGTAAGTGAGTTTTCGTTTTTCAGGCGAAACATACCATGGGTTGTGGCTTCTCGAGGCGCATCACTACCGGTGGGTACGTTCCGTCAAATTTTGGTTTTGCTGCCGAATGAGAGCCACGGTGGCTCTTGCCGAAGCTCGGCGAGCGGAGGGCAGTGCGGTGGTTGACCACAACACTGTTAGTTAGCACGCATCGAATCGAGTGAGTAAGGATGAACAGTTCATCCCTGAACTTTTCAGACCTTTTGACGATTCAAAGTTTTTTTCAGACTGTGGTTTTTTCCAGCGCGCGAATCAGTTCCCGCTTCGCGCTCTGCTATCGATGACATACATGTCGCGTTTAGCCGGCGCGCCAGAGCGGAATTTTTCATCGGGCTCAACAACCGAGCGTCGTAGAATCAATTTTGGCGAAACGGCCTAAAAAATCTTTCCAGCGAGTACGGACGTCCCCACTCGGATCGTGTATGCGAACACTAGTGGAGTGCGAGCGGAGACGGGACCTCAAGGGACCGAGAATAGCTCGTACAGCAAGATCGCTCTCTGGCAGGCTATAACCCCAGACTTCCACAGAGTTGGATTTCAGCACTGCTTGATTAGCGACGCGCCAGATTTCCTGCATTTCCTCACCCGCAAGTTGCTTCAAGAAAGATGGGTATGCGAGCAGGGAGTCTCCTGGAAGCCCGATCACACTCTTCTCGAGAGGATCTGAGAGAAGCACCTCGCCTGATTTTGTCGACACGGGCAAATTTCTGAGGAAACCGTGTCTAGAATCGAAATATAAGCGATGGCTCTTTCGAGAACGATGCCATCCGACCGATCCATGAAGCTTCAATACTGTAATCTCGCAAGCCGCTATCTTGCCTTTTCTGCTTTGATCAAGGTTTTTTTTGAAGCCGTATCCGTCTCGCGGAGTCCACCGACCGTCTTCAAGCAGTGTCCTCTCAATCGTTGTGTCCCAGTTTAGAGTTATCACGATGTCGCCGCGCTTTAGCGGAGCAAAAGTTCCCGCAGGTAATTGCGACGCCCTCTATTTTCCGGCTTTGAGTCCTCGTCATGTTTAAAGCGAAAGAACCAATCAATGCATTCCCGAAACCGTTCTTTGGCTACGATAAGATTTTGAAATCGGCGCGCATTCATAGCGCGTTGGCGAGCTCTTTTACCCCCTTCTCTGTCAGTGAGTTCACCCTTTCGTACGCGCCTAAAATCGGCGAAGTTTTCTCTGAGCTCTGCATTCCAAGCTGCGTCGAATAAATCGGGCACAGACAAAACCACTTCTGGGTTCGGGCTGTGCAACAGAAGACTGATAAGTCCGCGAGAGTTCCTAACGGAGGCTTTCCATTCCCTCCATGCCTTGGAGGAATTCTAAAGCGATATTGTTTCGGCTTCCCGCTTTATTTCCGCGGTTAGTTCGCTCGCGAGAGGATATCCGGCGCATTTGGATGCTCCGGCTCCTAGTATCAGCAGTTTCATCCCTCCGCCGTTACCGAGAAAACGGCGCAGGGTTAGTTAGATTCACCTAGATATAGTCCTCTTCATCGTCGCTATATCGATTCCGAAGCGTTCGATGCCGGCGACCTAACCCCTAACCCCTTCCCATAGTGGGAAGGGGAACCGGATTTGAGACAACTATTACGCCGCGTCCTATCCCCCTAACCCCCTTTCCCGCGGGAAAGGGGAACAGAAAAAAATGACACAAGAAAAGAACCCGAGCGAAATGGCGTCCTTGCCATTTTGCGATTTCTTTTCACTGGGTGCAGGGGTCACCCCTGCCGTGGAAGTTTGAAACCCGCGGAGGGTTTCACATTTCAATGAAGTGATTTACCCTTCCCTGCTCACGGGTTGATTATCACCAGCGTGCCCTTCGGGAGGATTCGCGTTAGCTCTTCGACGTCTTCGTCGTCGACTGAGATGCAGCCCGTCGTCCAGTTGATGTCGCCGCGGTTCAAGACTGGATTGTCGGTGCCGTGGATTCCGATTCTGCCGCCGACGCCTACCGGGTGGCCGTCTGCGATTGGGACCTCACCGCCGCTGCGCATTTGATCGTAGCGATAACGGTCAAGCTGATTCGGGTAGTTCAGCGTGAGGAACCAATCCCAGCGGCGGCTCGGATGCTTCTCGACGATTGCGTAAACGCCCTCCGGCGTGCGCCGGTCTCCCTCCCACAGTTTGGTGCCGGGCTCGAAGCTGCGCCCGAAGACCGCGTGGTAGGTCTTAAACAGCCGGCCCTTGTAATAGACGATCAGCTGGTGGCGTTTTTTGTAGATCGTCACCGACCAATTGAGCGGATCCATGAAAGCGATGTCGCGAGTCTTGTCGAACAGCAACTGGCCGGGAGTCGGCACGCGATCGGTTCGCACGCCTTCGATTCTCACTTGTGGCAGAGGGGTCGGCGTCGAGGTAGGCGTGTTGGTGGGGACCGGAGTATCCAGAACGTCGGGCGGTCGCGGCGCCGGAATTCCCGAATTGACCCACTTCTGGCCGGGAGGGTAGTACGGCGCCGGCGGCTGCTTGCCGACCTTCTCGGCCTCGCCGGCAGTGATCGGCGTTTCGGACTGCGCCAACGCAGCGGCGGGTCCGGCGAGCGCGGGCTCGGCAGCACACATGGTTAATATTGTCGCGGCAATAAATGCGGCGGTGATCGATCCAGCAATCCTGCCCATCAGCTCCAGCCCAGTTCCAGCATCGCGTTCAATTATCCATTGTGTGGATGCGTGGTGCGATGGTCAATTGTAACGTAGCGTGAATATTTGATTGTCGGCGAGTAACCGCGGGAGCATTCGTAACGATGGACAACAATCTTGCGCGCGCGATGGCCGGCCTCACCACCGGAATATACGTTTTGACCACGCAGGAGAATGGGCGATGCCATGGGATGTCGTCGTCGTGGGTCGCGCAGGTCTCGGGCGAGCCGGTGATGTTCACAGCGGCGGTCGATAACGCGCACTTCAGTAACGCGGTGATCGCGCGAACCGGCACATTCGGTTTGAACATCGTGGGACGGCGCGGCCGGGAGCTCGAGGACTATTTTTATTCGCCGCGTGCGCGTCGCGACGATAATCTCGACGCAGTGGAGTTCGAACTATCGCCGACGCTTGCGATGCCATGGCTGAAGCTCGCAATGGTCGCGATTGAAGCGCGCGTAATCAACAGTCACGTCGCGGGCGATCACACAATTTTCGTGGCGTCACCGGTCGGAGTGCGTGTGAGTGAGAACGATCGGCCACTGACGTCGCTCGATCTCGACTATGTTTATCTCGGCGGGAAGAATGTGGTCGCGCGCGATCGCTCTGGATGGGATTAGGAGGGCGGGCACGGCGGCCCGCCCCACTTAGGAATAGCCAGCGGTGAAAGCTTGAGCGGGGCGGGCCGCCGTGCCCGCCCTTCCTTTGACCGGCGGCAAAATCGTCTGATAGCATCCGCGCGCGGAGAGATTTTGGGATGGCAATCGAAAAGAATGAGCTGCGGCGCGTGATGGGGCATTTTGCGACTGGCGTCACTGTGATCACGTCGCTGCGCACCTCCGGCGAGCTGCATGGGTTGACTGCCAATGCGTTCACCTCGGTTTCGCTGATTCCGCCGCTGGCGTTGGTGTGCGTGGACAAGAAGGCCGAGAGCTATCCCTGTTTCGAGGAGAGCAAAATTTTCACCGTCAACATATTGGCGTCCGGCCAGGAAGCGTTGTCGCGCAAGTTCGCGGTCAGCGGAGGCAACAAATTTGAGGGCGTCAGCTATAAAATCGGCGCGAACGGCGCTCCGATCCTCGACGGCGCGCTCGCCTATCTCGAATGCAAGGTGACGACCGCGATTGACGGCGGCGACCATACGATTTACCTCGGCGAGATCGAGCAGGCCGAGACTTCCGCAGAGGGCAAGCCGCTGCTGTTCTTCCGCGGCGGGTATCGCGAGATTGGCGACTAGATTGCCAACGCCGTCGTGAGTGCCGCCGCTCGCATCCCAGGGATCAGCGTCTTTCTGCCGTCGCATAACGAGGAAGGCAACGTCGAGCGTGTCGTGCGCTCGTGGATAGCCGAATGCCCGCGGGTCGCGGACAACTTCGAAGTTATCGTGGTTGACGACGGCAGCCGCGACCGCACCGGCGAGATTGCCGAGCGCCTCGCCGTCGAGGACTCGCACGTCAAGGTCGTCCGTCATCCTGTGAATCGCGGCTACGGCGGCGCCGTGATTTCCGGAATTCGTGCCGCGACTCAACCGTACGTTTTGTTATGTGACGGTGATGGCCAGTTCGATCCCGCGGACCTCGAGCGCCTGACGCCGTTTGTTCCCGAATACGACGTGGTATGCGGACGCCGGGCGCATCGCGCCGATCACCTCATGCGTCGCGTGAACGGCAAAGCGTGGACGACCCTGGTCCGCGTCCTGCTGGGTATCACGATCACCGATATTGATTGCGGCTTTAAATTGTTCAAGCGCGAAAAACTCGACGGGATGGAACTGCGCGCGCACGGTGCGATGATCTCGACCGAGCTGATGGCGCGGCTGGCAGGACGTAATGCAAAGGTGAAAGAGGTTGACGTGCAGCATCTGCCGCGGCTGACTGGTGAGCAATCAGGCGCCAATCTCAAGGTGGTTGCACGGGCGTTTAAGGAGTTGATAGCGCTTTATCGCGAGTTAAGAGACGAGCGCAAAGGGAAGCGATAACGGCCTGGACCACGACGCAAAGCGGATAGGCGATAGACCGATTGCGTCATCGCGGCGGGACACTCGAACTAAATTGTCGTAATATTGCATATAGATCTTGCCGTGACCCCGATGGCACAGGTATAGCAATACGCTTAACAGTCATTGCGGCCCATTAAGGACCGCCCAGATCAAGGAGATCCACCAGTATGAAGCGCACCCTATCAATCCTCACCGCAGCATTCTTCGCTACCGCGATGGCGATGCCCGCTTTCGCCCAGGCACCTGCGGCAGCCCCAGCGGCTGAGCCGAGCATGGCAGCGCCTGCGGCTGAGGCCAGCATGGCGGCACCGGACGCGTCGCCGACCGCAACCCATCATCACCGTCGTCGCCATCATCACAAGACGTCGACGAGCACTGACAGTGGTGCGATGGCGTCACCGGGAGCGGAAGCATCGCCGGCGATGGCTCCTCCGGCCAATCCGTAACAATTTGACGGATAGTTCGACAGGGCGACCGCGTCAGGCGGCCGCCCTGCTTCGAATTGCCTAAGCAGATCGATCCATTCAGGGTCGGGGGGTGGAGTTGGCTCTGCCTCCGGCGATCGGTCAATCGCGCGAATCCGGCTCGCTCCGGATCGCTGACTGGCACGACGCCTTTTTTTAACCGCGCAGCGTTGCAAAACACGCTGCGTGTTTTTTTGTAACGAAAATTCCTGCTAGCATCTGACTCCTTCCTGCGGGTATCGCGGGCCGCAGGGGGATTAAGAAATTGTCCAGCTTTTGGCGTTTGAGTATTTGCCTCGTCGCACTGATTGCGCTGGTTCTCCAGTTGCCGGTCAGCGCGTGCGCGAGCGCCAACAGCAATGCTTCGGACGAGCAGGTTTGCGATCCGCTCGCCGACTACTTTCTCGGCATGGAAGATTATCCCGAGGCGATCAAACGCCATCGCGCCGTCATCGACGACGACCCCGGCAACGCGCTCGCGCATTATCATTTGGGTTTTGCTTACGGCGTCGTCGGCGAGCATCGCCAGGAACTTGCCGAGTATCAAAAGGCGATTCAGCTTGGGCTCGACGACTGGCAGTTGTTCCTGAACCTCGGCCTGCTCTATCTCGAAGGCGGCCAGACCCAGGACGCGACTCAAGTGCTGCGGCTGGCGACGCTGCTCGGACCGGATCGGCCCGAAACGCATTTCAACCTCGCGCTCGCCTATGAACGCCGCGGAGCACTCGCACAAGCCGAGCAGGAAGCGCTAAGGTCGTTGCAAATCGATCCGAGTCAACCGGACGCGCGCAATACGCTCGGCGCAATTTACGCCGAGGAAGGCAAGTATGTCAGAGCAAGCCAGGAATGGAACGAGCTGGTAGGTGAGATTCCCGACTACACGCCGGCGCGGACCAACCTCGCGATTCTGCAACACGCCGAAAGCAATCGCTCCAAGAGCGGGATCGACCCAAGCGGGTTCATTCACGTTCCGTGAGAGCGACGCGTCGGCGACTAAGGCAGGTGGTGGAATTGGGGAAGCGGTGGAATTTGTCGAGATGGCGTCGTGCGGTCGTTAGTTTGAAATCGGCAACATCGTTCGGCTCGGCCTTGATGCTGAGCGTCGCGATCCTTTTCGCGGCGTCGCAGGCAGGCGCGACGACAGAATGGCGCCGAGTCCGTAAGTCAGTTCATCATTCGAAGCATCCGGCAAGGGCGGCCACCTCCGGCGGACCGCTCTATAAGGGCGCGCTGCTCGAGGACGCCGATAGCGGCCGCGTCCTGATGGCCTACAACGCCGACATGGAATGGCCGCCGGCCTCGATGGCCAAGATGATGAACCTGCTGGTCGCGCAGGAGCAAATTAATTCGGGCCGTTTCAACGGCAACGACCCCGTGAGGATTTCGGAACGTGCCGCGCATACCGGCGGCTCGCGGGTCGGCCTGAAAGAAGGCGACGTATATCCGCTGCGCGAGCTGATGAAGGCGGCGCTGGTCAAATCGGCCAACGACGCCGCGGTCGCGGTCGCGGAAAAGATCGGGGGTTCGGTCGAGGCGATGGTCCGCATGATGAACGATCGAGCGCGGCAGCTCGGGATGACCCATACACTGTATCAGACCGTTGACGGCCTGCCGCCGCGTCCGACACACGACGCCGATCGCACCACCGCGCTCGACCTCGCGATTGTGGGCCGCGCGATAATCCGCGAGACCAACCTGCTGATGTGGTCGGGGCAGGAGCATATGGATTTCGACAACGGCGTCGCGATCCTGAATAACACCAATCATCTGATCGGGCATTTCGAAGGATGCGACGGGCTCAAGACCGGCTTCACCTACCAGGCGGGGTTCAACGTCACCACCACCGCCAAGCGCGGCGACATGCGGCTGATAGCGGTGATCCTCGGCGCGCCGTCGAATGCACAACGCTTCGCGCAGGCGGCGAAATTGATGGAGTGGGGATTCGATCAATTCACGGCGGTGTCGCTGCTGAGGTCGGGGCAGCCGCTGCCGGTCCACGTGCAGGTCCATGAGGGGCCGCTGATTCAGCCGGTCGCGGCGAACGATCTCAAACTGGTGGTGCCGAAGGCCAATGCTTCCGGGGTCCATGTCGTGTACGATGTGGCGCCGGCGATCGACGGACCGGTCACCACCGGAGAACCGCTCGGACGAGCGATCGCGCAAGACGAAGGGCAGGCAGCGACTGAAGTGATGGCGGTAAGCCCAATCGCATTCACGCCGCCGCACACACTGGGAGGCGAGGTGACCAACGCGGCCGCGCCGCCCGGCCAATAATCCAGCTCAGGAGAACCAATGAAGGTAGCCTCGAAACAGCGAAACCGCCGCAACCGCAAACTAGCGCGCAAGAAAAAGAGCGACCCGCATCAGGCAAAATCCCGCCTGCGCAAAATGCGCAGAACGAGGATCCGCGGCAAGTAGCCCGCGCTGAGTCGGACAATGAGTTCGCTGTGCGGTCCGGTCGATTGGCGCGAGAGCAAGTAATCGCCAATGAAAATCAAAACACCTCTCGTAATCATGTTCGAGGAAGAAGGCACGGACAATGTGCTCTGTCACCTACATCCCAGCGATAGCTGTGGTGATTATCGCAGCTATGCACTGTTAGTAAGCGATCTAGTCCGAAACGTGGCTAGGTGCTTCGACGTGGAAGAAGATCAGGTCTGGGAATGGGTAGACAAAGAACGTAACAAGCACACCACCGAAGTCATCCGTCGCCAATGATTGCGAGTTCAAATGAGCTCGACGGGCAGGCTGATCGGGCCGCTCGTTCATTTGTGATGGCGAAAAGCTCCAGCCATGCTTACACCTCAGCAGCGCGAAGAATTCGATCGGTCGGGCATCGTGCGCGTCCCTGGTGCGGTTGCGTCGCGCGATGCGGCATCGATGTGCGATCGCGTGTGGGAGACGCTCGGCCGGCGATTCAGAATTCGTCGCGATGATCCGGATAACTGGGGCGCGCGGCGAGTAGCTGGATTTCATGATTTGCCGAAGTCCGAAAACTTCGAACAGATCGGCAGTCCCGCGGTTAGCGAGGCGCTCGATAACCTTTTGGGTGAAGGCAATTGGCAAAGGCCCGAGCGATGGGGATCGCTGCTAGTCACGTTTCCCGAATCCACCGCGCCATGGCACCTGCCTCACAAGAGTTGGCATCTGGATTTCCCGGCTCCGGCGCGCGTGCAAGAACTCTTCGCCGTGCGGCTCTTCGTGTGTCTGGCAAAGTTGCGGCCGGCAGGTGGGGGCACGCTCTTTCTCGCGGGATCGCATCGGCTCGTGCAGGATCTCGCGGACAAGGGTGCCGGTGAGAAACTGCGATCTGCCGAAGCGCGCGAGGGCCTGATTCGCAATCATCCGTGGGTCAAGGAATTGTGCTCGTTCGACCAGAAGGTCGATCGCGTGCAGCAGTTCATGAAAGACGGCGCAGAGATCGGCGATGTGAACGTTCGCGTAATCGAGATGACCGGCGAGTCGGGCGACGTCTTCATGACGCATCCGCTGATACTGCACGCGGGGTCCACGAACTGCGCGCAGAGTCCGCGCCTGGTCCTGTCGAGCACCGTGTATCGCGCAGGGGTAGCAGTCTCAGCGCTTTACGAATAGCGCCGCCAGAATCCACCGTTCATTTTTGCGACGCCGGTTCCCCTTCCCGCTCGAGAAGGGGTTAGGGGTTTTGCTCGCATTCGTTCGCAGCGTACCTGCGGCAGTCTAAAATACCGAAGAATGAAAACTGGAAAACATCAGAGCATCGGGTACGTCGCGCTTGTTGTTCGAGATTACGACGAGGCAATTGACTACTACACGAAGATGCTTGGATTTGAGCTCGTCGAGGACACCACGCTCACCGACACGAAGCGTTGGGTGCTTCTCGCCGCGCCTGGATCCGTCGAGACCCGATTGCTGTTAGCCCAGGCGTCAACGCCCGAGCAGATGGCGCGAATCGGTGATCAAACCGGAGGCCGCGGCTTCCTTTTCCTACACACCGACGATTTCCAGCGCGACTACCGCGAGATGACTACTCGTGGGGTTAAGTTTTGCGAAGCTCCGCGCGACGAGTCATACGGCACCGTCGCGGTGTTCGAGGATCTCTACGGCAATCGATGGGACTTGCTGCAACTACGACGCTAGCCGCTCACTCCGATGGCGCATCCGCTCCGAGCGTCGATTTCTCATGATGTTCGAAAGGATCGGTGATTCTTTCCCAGGTTCGATCGCGATCGAGAATCGCGTCTCGAATTGCTTTGCGGCGCCGCTGCAGGTAGCCGTTTCGCACCGCGGCGTACAGGTCGAGTGAAGTATCCTCGACGTCGTCGTACAGCTTCATGTTGTCGGCGCGCTCGTTAATCCTCTGCGCGGCGGCGCGCCCGAAATCGGCGCCAATCGGCGTGATGAACCATGACAGCGGATCCATGAATGAGTCGGCGGCGAATCCGACCGCGTCGCGCACGTCCAGCGGCGGCAGCAGCGGCAATACCAGGTAAGGCCCGGTCTTCACGCCATAAACGGCAAAGGTCTCTCCGCTGTCGGCGTCACTCTTATCGAGACCCAGGTGCGAGGCTGGGTCGAACAATCCCGCAACGCCGATGGTGGTGTTGAGCACGAAGCGCGTGAGTTCGATGCCGGCGCTGGGCAGCCTGCCTTGCAGGACCTTGTTCACGAACCGGCGCGGCATCGCGAGGTTGTAGAATGCGTTCGCCAGACTTTCTCGCAGCTTGACCGGCAGAACGTCAGCCCAGACCTTGGCGGCCGGCTTTATCGCGTAGTGATCGGCCAGATTGAAGTTGAAGTAGAAAGTCTTGTCGTTGAACGACTCCCACGGATCGTAATCCATCTGTTCGGTAGCAGACGGCGAGTCTGAAGCCATCGCTTCCTCGTCGCGCGCCGAGCGATGCGTCGAGCATCCAGTCAGCCCGAGACTGGCGAGCAACAGCAGAATGATCGCGATTGGCAACAGCGAGCGGTAGATCGCTCTTGATATTGAATGACTCATGACGATTGAACCTCGCTCCCGTAACGAAAGAGTCGCAACGCGATCAGGAAGGACACGAGGCCGTAAGCGACCAGCACAATCAGCTCGGTTGAAATTGCGACGAGACTTTTGTCGCGCAGCATCACATCCTGCAGCGCGGACATCGACCAGGTCGTGATGAGCCAGCTCGCGACGTGCTGCATCAATTTCGGCAGGTCATACAGCGGCCAGAACAATCCGCCGAGTGAAGCGAGCACGAACGCCACCGCCAGGCCAACTGGAATCGCCTGCTCGCGCGTGCGTACGAAACTGGCGACGACCGCGGCGAAGCAAGTCATCGCGGCGACCACCGCCGTCGCGACCAGGACAATCGCGACCGGTGAATGGCCCAGCTTGAGCCCGTAAACGATGTGTCCGAATACCAGCAGCAACAGCAATTGCGCCGTGCCGACAATCAGGCGCGCCAGCAACTTTCCACCGAGCAGAGACGCCGGCGGCACTGGCGCGACTGCGAGCCGCGCGCTCGTGCCCCACACTTCCTCCTCGCGCAGGGCGAGCGACACGCTGAAGATCAGAGTGAGCAGGACGAACATCAGGCTGAAGCCCGGGATGTTTTGCTCGAGCGACGAGAACGAGACGTTGCCGCCGGTGATGTTGTGCTCCTTCACGCTCAGCAATTCCTGGCTGAACGGATCGCCGAGCGACGCGGTCTCGCGATCGGCGAGCAGCATCACGACTTTGATCGCCTCGAGCTCGCGCCACTGCGCCGGATCGGTGAGCATCTCGACGGTCGTCGGGCGTTGCGTGAGATAACGCTTGCTCAATTCGTGCGGCAGGATGAGCGCGGCAGGAGCGTCGTTGGCTTCGGCGACCAGATGATTCGCCTCGGCGCGGGAAACTACGCGCACATCAAGATGCTCGCGAAAGGCGCGGATCAATGCAGTCGCGACCGGCCCCTGATCCTCATTCACGACCGGGAACAGGATGCTCTTGCTGCCGTCACCGGATTGAGTGGCTGACGCGACGACCATAATTACAACTATCGGAACGACCAGCAGAGCGATCAGGCCGTAGCGGTCGCGGCAGATAAGCCGGAGATCCTTCAGCATCATCGCAACCGTCTTCATGACTGCGCCGCACCGCCGGCGTTGCCGTATTTCCGCCGCATCAGCGCGATCACGTCGTCGACGCTCATCCGCGAAAGTAGATCGTTGAGCTGGCTGCCAAGATTGGCGGTCAGGCTGACGTCTTCGACCGTGATCGAGGTCGCCATCCAGGTGTCGCCCACCGGTTTCAGCCGATAGGTAACGTCGAACTGATCACGCGGCGTGACAATCTTGGTATCGACGACTGCGCCCGCGCCGGTGGATTGCTCGCCCGCATAAACGAAGTTCGGATTCTCGAAGAGCAGAAGCTTCTGCACGTAGGTCCGCTGCAGCAGTTCGCGGAATAGTCCGAGAAACTCCTTTTGCTGATCGGGCGTGAAGCTGGACCAGTGCGACCCGAGCGCCTCACGGCCCATCGCGTCGGTATCGAGGAATTTGCTGAACAGGGTGGATAGCGCAGCCAGCTTTTCGTTGTGAGTCTGATTGTTCGCGACGATCGTTTTCGCCTGCTCGAGAGTCGTGCGCGTGTACTCGAGCGGCGTCGCAGCCCGCGCCGGAACGACGAGGAGGAGCAACAATACCAGCGCGATTGATAAGGTGCGCATCAATCGCGAAGCTCCCTTCCAGTCAGATGGAGAAAAAGATTTTCGAGGCTGAGCGGCGCAATCTTGATGCGCACACTCTCGCCGCAGCGATTGATAATTTTCTGAAGAGGCCACAGGTAATCAGTCGCGCGTTTTACGTACAGTCGCACGACATTGTCGCGGCGCTCGATGCGGCTGACTCCGTGCAGCGCGTTCATCCCGCCGAGATCGACTTGCGCCGGCAGTCCGCGCACCTCAATGATCTCCGCGTACTCCAGACCACTTAGCAGCTCGTCGAGGCTGCCGACGGCTACTAGTTTACCTTCGCTGAGAATTCCCAGGCGGTCGCACAGCCGCTCAGCCTCTTCCATGTAGTGCGTGGTATAGAGGATGGCGTTGCCGTCATCGCGCAGGCCGCCGATGATTTTCAGGATCTGCTCGCGCGATTGCGGGTCAACGCCCGCGGTCGGCTCGTCGAGCAGAATGAGTTTCGGCCGATGTATCAATGAAGCCGCGAGATTGAGACGGCGCTTCATGCCGCCGGAGAAAATGCCGACCTGATTGTCGCGATGAGCGTCCAAGCCCACCAACGCGAGCAACTCGTCGACGCGATCGCGCAAGTCAGCCTGCTTGACTCCATAGATGCGCCCGAAGAACTGTAGGTTCTCCGCCGCGGTAAGTGCTGGATAGAGCGATACTTCCTGCGGCGCAAAACCGATCATCTGGCGGACGCGATATGGATCTTTGCGCGCGCTACGGCCGAACAGGGTCGCGTCTCCCGACGAGGGCGCGCGCTGCGTCGCGAGCATCGCGATCGTAGTGGTCTTGCCCGCGCCGTTGGGCCCGAGCAGGCCGAAGATTTCTCCTTCGGCAATCTCGAAATTCAATCCATTGACAGCGGCGGTATCGCCGTAACGCTTGGTCAGGCCGGAGACTTGCAGCGCAACTTGCTTTTTCGGCTCATGCGGAAGGAATGGCGCCGTGGAAGCGCCGGAAACTGTCGCCGAGCTGACTCGCACCTCACAAACCTCTCCGCGCTCGCTTTCTCCGACGCATCGCCAGCGGCCCGTCGATGCTGACCGCCGATCGCCGAATCATCCGCGGCTTTTCGCCGGGACGTTTGTTTTTCTCCCATCGAGTGATCAACCCCCGCAAGCGATGCGGATCGATATCGAGGGTCGCGCACACTTCTTCGAAAGAGAATGGCCCTTCCATATTTCTGTGGAAAATCCAGGTCCTGGCTTCCCTGAATTCCTGTCGCCGACTCGAACTCTTCGCCTCGAAATTGCGCTGAAAACTTCGCACCGCATCGGCCAGGATGCCGCCCATCAAGCGCATTATCGGTTCGATTTCAGACGAGCCACGCCGCGCGGGATAAAATTGCGCAGGCATGAGCGCATCAGCGCGAAGATCGTCACCTGCGTGACTAACTGTCGGATCGATTTGTGTAGCTGGCTCTTCCATGTCGCGACCTACCTTGCAAGTGGCTTGCCGACAACGAAAAGCCCACACGGCCGAGGATGTTTCTGGGGGGAGGGGGGACAGAAGCGGTGCCTCCAGCCGTGTGGGCGATCTTTTTTCAGCTATTTCAGGTCTAAAACCTTCCATTGCGTATGCGTGAAAAATGACCGCACAAATTGTGCGCGACGCAGGATGCCATGGTCAGGTCTGATTTCCGCTCGCAGTTCGCGATACTTCGCAATTTTTTGCGATTTCAAACAAGCGGAAGTCCACGCGAATCATTTGATGCATTCTCAGGCTCCTCGGTTGCACGGTTATCGTCGAAAAAATCGAATTGTTGGCTAATTCGACCGTCGCGAAAGTGACAGATGATCACTTTCGGCTGAGAGACGCGAGCGCGCCCTTGTCGCGTATTTCGAATCAAATCATTCAGGAAGCTCGATATCTAACCGTGTCCAATGATCCGCCTTCACCTCAACCGGTTTGTCGAAAACAAAATAATGCCCAGCCATCATGGGAGCTAAATATCGTCCATCGAGTTGGCTCGACTGAGGTATTGTTTGAGCACCACGATAAGCATCGGATACCTGCAGGCCAATGTAACTGACATCTCGGCAGGCTTTGCTAGTCGCGAGCACTCTGCATTTTTTGAAAGTTCCGAAAATCCCGGAACCGCGCACGTGAAATTCGCCAGCACGCAAGCGGGGCGGCGCATCGGAGTCAGTACCGGTTCCGTTACAAGTAATTGAATGCGCGTTCTCCCGGGCACCCTTCACTTCGAGCCGGGTTCCAAAGGGTACGTCGCGCGGTATCAAGGACCCGCGGTCGAATCGGATTGCGACGAAATGTTGACCGGTGTCGTAGGAGAAAAACAAACGAGGCGCTTTCCAGCATCGGTGGTTTGCACCCAGAAGAAATTATCGCCAACGGGATCGCTGGTGACTGCAAAGCCCTTCACGGTGTCGCTCGTCACGTCGTCGGACTGGGCAGGCTGATGTTGAGCCAATATCTGAAATGGTCCGCTGCTCGCCATTGGCGCATGGACCAGGTCTTGCCCGTCAACTTCTACCGCTACCTGAGCCCAATAGTAGCCCGGCAGGAGATCGCCGCACCGCGGTTGCGATGAGGGCAATTGCCTTTTGCACACAGTTTTAGCGTCCCAAGTGAACGATCCGTTCCGAGGCTGCAGGTACGCGATGAAGCCGCTGGACGATAGGTCGCCACTAAAGATCGTCAGGCCCATATGATCGCTCGGAGAGCATTGGGGGCAATGCCAGACAATCAAATTCTTGTCGCCTTGCCGGAATCTGTCACCCCATCGAGGTGACGTGACGGCGATGCGGGTCGGGTCCTTGCCGACTTGTACGTTCACGGACCCATGAATAAGTCTGCCTTCCTCGACAGCGGCCGCAGTTAAGTCGTTTGTCCGTCCTCGCGACCCTCGGCAAACGGCTCGGCTGGAATACCGCATGGCTTCGGGTTGTCGCCCATATAATCCGGCGGAAGGTAGCAACCCTGCACCGGTAAATATCTTAAGCGCGCCACCGCAGGATTAGCCGAACGACACGAAGTGCCTCCTTGTCCTGAGTTGTGGGCGGCGCCAATTCCAATCTGGCGTGATTGGATTGGTTGAGGAGGCGGAAAATAAAATTGCTTAATCAAGAGTTCCTCTCCTGATAACAACGATATCCATGAGCCTCCTGACACGGGAGAATACTGATCCAATTACGCGACCGGTCCAGCTCTGATGACCAGATGGCCGCCGCCTTTGCCGGTCGATAGCTTGACGGTCTGTGCATTCACTGCGCCGGCACATCCGACGGAACGAATCGAAATCTCGATTCCGCCTATCAGCAGTCCGCACCAGAGCAGAAGTCCGAATAAACTGCCCAGCGTTGGCGGCTGCTTATTCCTGATGCGACGCACAACCTTTTTTATACACATTTGACACGCGATTGTGGGCAATTCGCGTCCGCGAAATTGACAAAGGTTGCGGCGGTCGGTTACCGTCGTTTGTGCCCCTTCGATCGACAACTTCGCACAGTGGAGAAAGTTTCTGGCCGATGTCTCGGTGATCGCCGTCGTACCGGCGCGGTACGGATCTTCCCGCCTGCCCGCAAAGGCGCTGGCAACGATCGCGGGAGTGCCGATGATTGTGCGGGTGTGGCGGCAGGCGTCGAAGGCGAGGTCGCTCGCACGCGTGATCGTTGCGACCGATGATGAGCGAATCGCGGCGCCGGTGCGCGCGGCCGGTGGCGACGCGATGATGACGTCAGCCGAGCATGCGAGCGGCACCGATCGAATCGCTGAGGTCGCATCGAAGATCGTCGCCGACGTCTATCTCGGGGTGCAGGGCGATCAGCCATTCGTCGCACCCGACGATCTTGACGCGCTGGCAGAGGCGATGCGCGCAGACGACTCGATCCAGATGGCGACGCTGGCGACGCCGATCGTCGATCATCTCGAATGGACCGACCCTAACAAGGTGAAGGTCGTGTGCGGCGCTGACGGGAACGCGCTATACTTCTCGCGAAGCCCGATTCCAAATGCGCGCGACGGCGGGATGCCCAAAGGGGCGCTCCGCCATATCGGTGTTTATGCTTATCGGCGCGACTTCCTCATGAAATTCGCCGCGCTGCCGATGGGCGCGCTGGAGAGCATCGAAAAGCTCGAGCAGTTGCGTGCGCTCGAACATGGTTACGTTATCAGGGTGGTCAGATCGGTGGCGCCTTCACTCGAAGTAGATACCGCGGACGATCTGGCGCGCGCCCGCGAAAGCGCGGCGGATTCAACTCGTTGAGGATGGGGAGGGAATCGACGTGGAGAGGGCAAAGACTAAATTTATATTCGTAACCGGCGGCGTGGTCTCGTCACTCGGCAAGGGCTTGGCCGCGGCGTCGCTCGGCGCGTTGCTAGAGGCGCGCGGACTCAAGGTCACGATGCTGAAAATGGATCCCTACATCAATGTGGATCCCGGCACGATGAGTCCCACCCAGCACGGCGAAGTTTTCGTGACCGACGACGGCGCCGAGACCGATCTCGACCTCGGCCATTACGAGCGCTTCGTGCAGACCCCGATGGGCAAGCGCAACAACTGCACCACCGGCCAGATCTACGACACCGTCATCCAGAAGGAACGCCGCGGCGACTACCTCGGCGCGACGGTGCAGGTGATTCCGCATATCACCGACGAGATCAAACGCCGCATCCTCGCCGCGGCTGAAGGATCGGATCTGATCATCGTCGAGATTGGCGGGACGGTCGGCGATATCGAGAGCCTGCCGTTCCTTGAAGCGGTGCGCGAGTTCCGATGGGACCTCGGCCGCGAAAATGTTTTGTACGTTCATCTGACGCTGGTCCCGTTTATTCCGACCGCCGGCGAGCTCAAGACCAAGCCCACGCAGCACAGCGTGAAGGAACTGACCGGTCTGGGGATTCAGCCCGACATACTGCTTTGTCGATGCGATCGCCAACTGGAAAAAAGGCTTAAGGCCAAGATCGCCCACTTCTGCAACGTCGAGGAGAACTGCGTCATCTCGGCGCCCGACGTTCCGACGATTTACGAAGTGCCGCTGCGCTTCCACGACGAGGGTTTCGATCAGCGCGTCTGCGAGAAGCTCAACATCTGGACCGGCGCGCCGAACCTCTCGAAGTGGCGGCGAATCGTCAAGACCGCCCAGAATCCCAAGGTCACCGTCAACGTCGCCGTGGTCGGCAAATACGTCAATTTGCAGGATTCGTACAAGAGCCTGCACGAAGCGATCGCGCACGGCGCCATCAGCAACGAGGCGCGGGTCAATATTGACTACGTCGATTCCGAAGAACTCGAAAAACAAAACGTCGAGGAGCGGCTCGCGCAGGCGCATGCGATAATCGTTCCCGGCGGCTTCGGCGAACGCGGCACCGAGGGCATGATTCGCGCGGTCCGCTACGCGCGCGAAAACGGTGTGCCGATTCTCGGCATCTGTTACGGCCTGCACATGATGGTGATCGAGGCGTCGCGTAACCTGCTCGGCCTCAAGCGCGCGAACACTTCGGAGAATGCGCCCGATTCCTGCGATCCCGTCATCCATATAATGGACTCGCAGAAGGACGTTTCGAAAAAAGGCGGCACCATGCGCCTCGGCGCGTACCCGGCGGTGCTCACGTCGGGATCGCTCGCGGCGTCGTTATATCGCAAGACGAAAATCTCGGAGCGCCATCGGCATCGATGGGAAGTCAACAACTCGTATCGCGAACAGCTCGAAAAAGTGGGGCTCGTCGCGACCGGCATCTCGCCCGACAACAGCCTGGTCGAAATAATGGAGTTGAAGGGGCATCCGTGGTTTCTCGGCGGCCAGTTCCATCCTGAGTTAAAGTCGCGACCGCTTGACTGTCATCCGCTGTTTCGCGGCTTGATTCGCGCGGCGGTGCAGCGACGCAATGAACTCGGGGTCAAGCGGCCGAAGGTGCGGGAGCTCAGATCGGTTTCGTGAGCGTCGCCCAGGTCAAAGCCGGCGACGCGGTCTTTGGCGGGCCGGAGCTTGTGCTGATCGCGGGGCCGTGCGTGATCGAGAGCTACGACTCATGCATCCGCCACGCGACCAGGCTCGCGGATATCGCGCGCCGCGCCCGCCTGCCATTCGTTTTCAAATCTTCGTTCGACAAGGCCAATCGCACCAGTCACAGCTCATTTCGCGGTCCCGGTTTGGTCGACGGCCTCGAGATTCTGGCGCGCGTTAAGCGCGAGGCCGGCGTCGCAGTGCTGACTGACATCCACGAACCATCGCAAGCGGCGCCGACAGCGCAAGTCGTCGATGTGATCCAGATTCCCGCGCTGCTCTCGCGCCAGACTGATCTGATCGACGCTGCCGCGAAGACCGGATGCGCGGTTAACCTCAAGAAGGGACAGTTCCTCGCGCCGTGGGATATGAAGGCAGTCGTCGCAAAAGCCGAAAACGCGGGCGCGCGGAAAATCATTTTAACCGAGCGCGGATTTTCGTTCGGCTACAACAATCTTGTTTCTGACATGCGCTCGCTCGTGATCATGCGCAGCTTCGGCTACCCCGTAGTCTTCGACGCGACGCATTCCGCGCAGCTTCCGGGAGCGGGCGCAGGCGGCGAACGCTCCGGCGGTCAGCGCGAGTTTGTAGCGCCGCTCGCACGCGCGGCGGTGGCGGCGGGAATCGACGGGATTTTCATGGAAGTGCACGAGGACCCCGAGCGCGCGCTGAGCGACGGTCCCAATTCTTACAAACTTGACGACCTGCCGGCCCTACTCGAAACGCTCAAACGAATCCATCACGCGTCCCGCGAGGCCGACTGATCGGCACCCGTCCAAGATTGGCGTGAAATCGCGGTTGGTGGTTGGATAAATGGTGAGCGTAAGTTCGTTGCGATTTGCAAGTATGGTGCCGAACGGAAGCTTGGTTTACTTGGAAAAAGTCGCTTGATACCGTGATGTTCGGAGAAGTTGAAGGGTGAGTCCAAGGCGAATTGCTAAAGCACTGGCCGGTTTCGGCGCAGTGGCATTGATTGTGCTGCTGGTCGCAACCATTTGGATCGTGCGCCATCGCTCGGCGACCCAGGTGTTGCAGACCGCGGCGGGGCTGGTCCCCGGCACGCTCCTCCGCGCGCATAATTTTCACTGGACCCAGATGAAAGCCGGCGAGCGGCAATGGGTGCTGACTGCGGGCGAGGCGGATTACTCGGCGGACAAGACTACGCTGAAACTGACCGACGCGGTGGTCACGATGGTTTCGTCGGACGGCAAGCCGGTGGTCGTCAACTCGCCGCATGCAGATCTTACGATGAACGGAAATCACGTGACGAAGGCGTACCTGACCGGCGGCACCGTGATCCATTTCGGCGATTACGTTCTCAGCACCGACTCTGCGACCTTCATGCCGGATGACGACAGGGTCGAAGCGCCGGGCCTGGTAACGGTCATCGGCGACGGACTCAAAGTCACTGGAGTAGGATTGAGCGGGCATCCGAAGACGCGTGTGTTCGAGCTTCACACGCAAGTTCAGACAGAAGTTACGCCGAAGAAAGATAGTGGAAAAACCAAGCAAAGTTAGTTGCGCGTCGCGAATTGTCGCGGCTGCGCTGGTCGCATTCGCGCTTGCGTTACCGGCGTGGGCGCAAGAAGGTGTCGGCACGGGGACGGTTGGCGATTCGATTCGCAACACACCGGCCAATTCGGGCCCACCACCAGCGTCCGCTCCGCCACCGGCTGCCAACGAAGATTCAGGCGATGACTCGATCAGCGTGACTGGAGGAGTGCCCGGCGCGCCGCCAGCGGCGGCATCGTCGGACACGACGCAGGCGCAGCCTGCGGTCGCACAGGCTCCGGCTGAGGTCGCTGCGCCAGCGCCGGCAGAAGCGCCAGCGCCTGCCGTCGCGGCGGTGCCCGCACCGGCGCCGGTCGCGGCGCCGGACGTTCCGGTGACTGCCGCCGACGTCGCGCCTGCAAGCGCACCGTCCACCGCGATCGCGCCGATCGAGCCGCTGCCACCGGCAGCGGCTCCCCCACCGCCCGCGCCCGCAGTAGCGAGCGCGCCTGCACCCGCGCCGGCGGCTGCAGACGTTCCGGTAACTGCGGCAGACAGTGCGCCTGCCGCGGCGCCCTCGATTGCCACGACTTCCACGACCGCTCCTGCGGCGGTCGTCCCCGATTCAACTCCTGTGACTACCGCCGCGACGGTGCCGCCCGGCGCGATTGCGCCGCCGATGGTGATGGCGCCGACCGTGCCTGACGCCGCCAATCCCGAGCCGTCAGCTCCTGCCGCTCCAACTTCTCCGGCAGTCGCCAGCGCTCCGCCCGCCGAGGCTGCGCCGCACAAGGCGCATAAGACTGCCTCTGGCACAGCGCCCGGCGCAGATAGCAAGCTCGCCTCGAATCCGCCCGACCAGGGTGCTTTCGGCGGGATGCAATTCGGCAACAGCAAGGCTCCGATTTACATAAAGTCAAAATCGATGTCGCTCGACTATACGAATCATTCCGTGCTGTGGACCGGAGACGTGCACGCCACGCAGGCGGACTCGCAGCTTACCAGCGATCAGTTGCGCGTGAATTACCTCGACAAAGATTTCAAACAGATGAAGGACATGGTCGCCGACGGAAACGTCCGCTTGAGCCAGGGCACCCGATGGGCCACTGGCAAGCACGGCGTCATGGACCAGACCAAGCGCACCGTGGTGTTGACCGGCAGTCCCGTCGCGCATGACGGCAACGATCAGATCACCGGCTGCAAGATCACGGTTTACCTCAACACCAGTCAGAGCGTGGTGGACTGCGCTCACGCCGTGCTGTTCCCTCATGCGGACGCATCGCCGGGCGCGAGCCCGGGAACAGGAGCGACGGCGGTACAGTAGTAGGCAATATCCGATGGCACTGGAAGTAAAACTCGGACAAGATTTGCGGCTTCGCCAGCAACTGGTGATGACGCCGCAGTTACAGCAGGCGATCAAGATTCTGCAGCTTTCGCTCCCTGAACTCGAAGCGATCGTGCAGTCGGAACTCGAGCAGAATCCGATGCTCGAGCCGCTCGATCAAAGTCCCGCCGAATCCGCCGCCGAATCTGAAATGTCAGAACCCGAGGCCGCCGCACAGGCCGACGGCGAGCCGTTGCCGCCCGAGGGTGACGCTCTCAACGGTTCCAACTCCGACGACGATTGGGAAACCGGATCGCGCGAAGAGAAGCCGGCCTCCACTATCGAAGTCGAAGCGCGCGACGCCGCGCTCGAGATCAAGGAACTCAACAATCTCGAAAAACTCGACTGGCGCGAGTATCTCGAGACCTATTCGAACAACTGGCAGGAAAGCACGCCCGCCGACAACGACGACGACCATCGCAGCGCGCTCGAAAATACGCCGCTGCGCCGCAGCTCGCTCGAAGACCACATGATGTTCCAGCTCAGGATGTCGAGCCTGCCCGAATCCGACCAGCCGATCGGCGCGACTATCATCTACAATCTCAATGAAGACGGATATCTCGAGACTCCGGTCGAGGAGCTCGCAGCGCAACTTGAAGTCGCGCCCGCCGAAGTCGAGCGGGTACTCGCGCGCGTGCAGCGCTTCGATCCGCCCGGGGTCGCCGCGCGCGATCTGCGCGAATGCCTGCTGGCGCAGCTGCAGAACCTCGGGATGGAAGAATCGCTGGCCGCGCGAATCATCAGCAATCACTTGGACCTGCTCGAAAAGCATCGCTACGCCGAAATCGCCAAGGTTCTGAACGTGCCGGTCGAGACCGTCGGCCAGGCGGCCAAGGTAATCTCGCTGCTCGAGCCCAAGCCGGGACGCGACTACGGCGGCGACGAGCCGACCTACGTGGTGCCCGACGTCTATATCCACAAGGTCGGCGAGGACTACGTCGTCACGCTCAATCGCGACGCGGTGCCGCGCCTGCGCCTGGCCGGCTACTACCAGCGCGTGCTCAACGACGCCGACGTCGCGCCGGAGACGCGCGAATATCTGCAGGAGCGGCTGCGTTCGGCGCGATGGCTGGTGAAATCCATTTACCAGCGGCAGCAGACGATCTTCAAAGTCGCGACCTCGATCGTGAAATTCCAGCGCGCGTTTTTCGATCACGGCATCAGCCTGCTAAAGCCGCTGGTGCTCAAGGACGTCGCCGAAGATATCGGGATGCATGAATCGACCATCAGCCGCGCGACCGCCAACAAGTACGCGCACACGCCGCAAGGAATCTACGAGCTGAAATTTTTCTTCACCTCGGGAGTCAAAGGCGCAGGCGGCGAAGACGTGAGCGCCGAGACCGTCAAAGAACAGATCCGCGGGATGGTGACGTCGGAAACTCCGCAGAACCCGCTCTCGGATCAGGCGATCGCGGAGATGCTGCGCGCCAAGCAGATCAATATCGCGCGGCGCACGGTGGCCAAGTATCGGCAGGCGATGGGTATCCCGCCGTCGGCAAATCGCAAACAGATCGGATGAATGTTCGCGGCGGACGGTAGAAAAGAGTGAAGAACAAAATCGAGAAGCAGGGCAAGCGCGGCCGCGCGACCGTCCGCAAAGTGCGCCGCGCCGAGCGGATCGCCAACGCGCCGATGACTGAAGTCACAGTGACGTTTCGACACGTCGAGCCGACCGACGCGATCCGGCTGTATGCGGAAAAAAAATTCGCGCACCTCGGCAAGTTGATCAAACGCACTTGCCAGGCCCATCTGATTCTCACGGTTGACAAATATCGGCAGCACGGCGAAGTTACTGTCAAATCAGGGCGCCTGTCGGTGGTCGCAGAGGAAGAAACCAAGGATCTTTACTCGGTTATCGATCTGCTGACGGACAAGGTCGGGCGCCAACTGAAGAAGCATCTGGAAAAATTCGAGGGCAAAAAAGTCAGATCGCTCTCGACCGGCGAGGTCTTGAGCGCCAGCGAGGAAATTTGATTTCGCGAGGGTCCGCTGGCTGCGCTCGCCATTTCGATTTCGATTTTAATCTGGACGGATAGATGAAAATTACCGATATCCTCAGTTCCGACATGGTCATTGCCGACCTGAAGGGAACTACCAAGCCCGACATACTCAATGAACTCGCGAAAGCGCTGGCCGCCAAGTACAAGGAGATCAAACTCACTGATCTGACCGCGGTGCTGGCGGAGCGCGAACGGCTCGGCTCGACCGCGATCGGCGACGGCATCGCAATCCCGCACGGCAAGTTGCGCGGCGTCATGAAGATAATCGGAGCATTCGGGCGTCACGTCGAGGGCGTCGATTTCGATTCGCTCGACGGCGAGCCGTCGCAGTTGTTCTTCGTACTGGTCGCGCCCGAAGATTCCGCCAGCCTGCACCTCAAAGCGCTCGCACGGGTCTCGCGGCTGCTCAAGGAGGGTTCTTTTCGAAGCCGCCTGCTCGCCGCCAAGGACGCTGACGAGCTGTACAATCTGATCAAGGAAGAAGACAACAAGTACTGACTCGTCGAGCCCGATGAGCGAGCCTGAGCCACCGCGCCTGATTATCGTTACCGGCGTCTCAGGCTCGGGGCGTGCGTCCGCGATGCGCGTGCTCGAGGACCTCGGCTTCTACTGCGTTGACAATCTCCCGGTCGCGCTCGCGCAAAATGTCGCGATGCTCGCGGCGGGACGCGATCCCGCCCTGAAGGGAGTCGCGCTTGGAGTCGATTCGCGCGAACGGCTGTTCTTTCCGCAATGGCCCCGGATATTCGCGGAGCTCGACGCAGCCGGAATTCATCCCGAGGTAATTTTCCTCGACGCTTCCGACGACGTGCTCGCGCGCCGCTACTCTGAGAGCCGCCGGCCGCATCCGATGGCGGCGATCGGCGCGACCGTCGCCGAAAGCATTCGTGCCGAACGTCTCGCGCTGGCCGAGATGCGCGAGCGCGCCAATCGCGTGATCGACACGACCACGCTCACCGTCCACGAACTGCGCGAAGTAGTGACCGCGGCAGTGCTCGGCGCGAATTCAGGATCGCGGATGTCGGTCTCGATCGTTTCGTTCGGCTACAAGTACGGCTTGCCGGTCGGGATGGACGTCGTGCTCGACGTGCGGTTCATCCCGAACCCATTTTTTCTCCCCGAACTGCGCCCGCTCACAGGGACAGATCCTCGCGTGCACGAATACGTAATGGCGCAGCCGGAGTCGCGCCGCTTCATCGACGAGGTCGGCCGCCTTTTCGATTTTCTAATCCCGCTCTATCAGCGCGAAGGCAAAAGCTACCTGACCGTAGGCCTCGGATGCACCGGCGGCCGCCACCGCTCCCCCGTCCTCGCCCGCGAACTAATAAAGCGTATCGAAACCACCGGCGTCGCCGGGACGGTGCGCGACAACGACATCGCCCGCTAATCCTTCCTCGCCCAGATAGCTGCCTACTTCCGCCCCGTCGTGATCTTGCGGGTAGTTTCGCGCACCGCGATCGCTGGAAGCGAGTGCCGGTTCTCCCGGACGTAAGCGGCGACCGCCCGCTCGTGGTGCCGCGCCATGCTGCGCAGCAGCCAGGACACTGCCTTGGTGATCATGATGTGCCGCTCAGGCTTCAGCTTTTCGATCACTTCGAACCCAAGCGCGGCAAGTCTTTTTTCCTCCGAATAGCGAATCGGGACGGTCAGGAAGACCAACGCCGCGCGGCGCTTGTTGATGTTCTTGTCGCGCGAGAGTTTGCGGATAAATCGCGCCCATTCGCGCCATTCGGCCAGGATCTCTTCCTCGGTGAAATCTCGTCTCGCCGCTGTCGACGAGCATACGCAAAGCGAATCGATCTCCGCCCATCCGACCAGATGGTCGAGCCAGCCATCGAGAAGCTTTGGCCTGATCGTTCCTGGACGGGTTCGATGATACGAGAGCAGGATGCTCGCGAGCACCTTCTCTTCGTACGATTTGCCACGATAGAGAGCGTCGAGAACGGCCAGGAATTCTGCGTCCGGAATGCCGCCGTTTGTTTTGAGCCACGCTTTCGCCAGCGTCCTGAGAGTCGGAACCGAGACGTCGTAATAGTGATGTCCGCTACTCAAGTAGCTGTCGTTCGCCTGGGAGTGCACGCGGTTCCGCCGATGTTTCTCGAGGCCGGCAATCAGAACTTTGTGATGCGGCAATCGATCCTCGCGCGGTTCAGGACTCCGCCTCCGCACAGAAGCGGCACCCTAATTCATAATGCTCCCGCAATCGACGTTTATCGTCTGACCCGTCATTCCCGCCGATGTATCGACCGCGAGGAACATCGCGACCCGCGCGACTTCCTCCTCCGTCGCCATTCTGTTCATCGCGGCCTGCGACAGGAACTGGCCGCGAATCTGCTCATACGGCTGCTTCAGCGCGTCGGCTCGCGCGCGCATCACGCGTTCGATTCGTTCGCCCTCGATCGCGCCGGGACAAATGCAGTTGCATCGGATGCCGCGCTGACCCCATTCGCCGGCGATCGTTTGCGTGAGCCCGATCATCGCCCACTTCGCCGCCGCATACGGCGATCGCATCGGATAGCCGCGACGTCCCGCCCCCGACGAAATGTTGATGACGTTGCCCACGCGCTGCTTGTCCATCGTCGGCAGTACCGCGCGCGTCGCGAGCCAAGTCCCGGTCAGGTCGATGTCGATAGTCTCCTGCCATTCGGCCAGCGACATGTCGGTGATTCGCTTGGTCGGCCCCGAGATGCCGGCGTTGTTGACCAGAATGTCGATGCGCCCGAATGCCTTCACCGTCTCGGCGGCCATCTTCGCGCAGTCTGCTTCCTTGGAGACGTCGGTGCTCACCTGTATCGCGCGCGCGCCAAGCCGCTCGAGTTCGGCGCAGGTTTGCTTCATCGGCTCGATCGAACGCGCCGCGATTACGATCTTCGCGCCGGCGGCGCCGTACTTCAGCGCGATTTGTTTGCCGATTCCGTAGCCGCCGCCCGTGATGATCGCGACCTTATCCGCGAGTTCGTTCATAGCGATATTTTCCTTTGCGATTTTGTGTATCGGTCATTGCGCCGACTTTAATCGCATCGCGATGTGCCCTACAACGCGCGCGTCAAGCCTTGTCACGCCGCGCCGCTGCCCAATATCATTTAAGGATCGTGGCCGCGATCAATCCCATCAAGACCGAATCGAACAAGCCGAGAGCCAGCAGCTCGTGGCTGATGAACGGCCTCAAGCTCGCGATCATCGCGATCATCATCGGCGGTTCAGTCTGGCTGGTCATCGAGCACTGGAACTGGATTAGCGATCCCGCGACGGTCAAGGCCGAAGTCGTCAAGTGGGGCGCATGGGGCCCCGTCATTTACATGCTGCTGTACGCGGTCGGCCCGTCGTTCCTGGTGCCGGGCGCGGTGATGACGATCGCGGGCGGGCTGGCGTTCGGCACCAAATGGGGATCGGTGTACTCGCTGATCGGCGGCGACGTCGGCGCGGTGGTCGCGTTCGCGGCGGGAAGATTTCTCGGCAAGTCGTTCGTCGAGCAAATCGTCGGCGAGCGATTCCATGCGATGCTGCAACGAATCGCAAAGCACGGCTTCCAGATAATCCTCTACCTGCGGTTCGTCCCCGTGATTCCCTACAATGCGTTGAACCTGCTGGCGGGCGCATCTCCGATTACGTTTTACGATTATTTCTGGGCGACGATGATCGGCATGGTCCCGGGCACGATCCTCTACGCCTTTCTGGGCGACGCGCTGTGGCATCCGCTGTCGCCAAAATTTTTCCTCGCATTAGCGCTCATCGGCGCATCAATCGGATGCGGCGAAATCTACCGCCGCTGGACCCGCGTAAAAATCGACGACTAGCGATCAAGCGCGGCCGAATTTCTTCCGTGCTCGGGGCTCGCTTCAGGCAGCACAATCCATTTAACTAAATTTTGATTCGGCTCGTTCTCACTAATGGAATCCAAGCATCACCGCGACCACCTGCCGGTCACGCTCGAAAACGCAAGCGCGGCGGAGATGTCCACCGTCGAGCGGCTCAAGAGTACCAGCGAAGGGCTCTTCTACGTCCATTCAACGCACGAGAGCCGGCATACGATGCGATCGGAGATCGATGCGCTGAGCGCGCGGCAGGCCGAGACCATCAGCGAGCACGCAAAGGAAATCTCGAAACACTTCGGCATCTACAAACAGCGCGAGCGCAACGAGAGCGGCAAGAAAGACGGCGATTTCATTTTCATGGTGCGGGTCAAGATTCCCGCGGGCGAGCTCACGCCGGCGCAATGGCTCGCACTCGACGCGGCCGCTGATCGGCTATGCCGACGGCAGCGTCCGGCTCACCGCGCGCCAGGGCGTCCAGTTCCATTACGTGCGCGGGCACAATCTGAGTCCGCTGATTCGCCACATCAACACGAGCATCGGCGACAACGGGTACCAGCTCACGACGCTCGGCGCGTGCGGCGACCTGAATCGCAACACGGTCGCGAGTCCGATCGACGATCTCGATGCCGATCTGCCCCTCGATACGCACCAACTCGCGCATGCGGTGGCGCGCGAGATGGCGCCGCGGAGCTCGGCCTACTACCAGGTGTTTCTCAGCGACGAGAGCGGACAACAAATCGCGCCGCTGAATTCGGAAGAGCCGATCTATGGCACACAGTATCTGCCGCGAAAGTTCAAAGTCGGCTTTGCGCATCCGCATGACAATAGTGTCGATCTGCTGACGCAGGACGTCGGCTTCCTCCCGCGCGTCGATAAAGATGGCGGCAAAATCGCGGGCTACGATCTCTACAGCGGCGGCGGGATGGGCGCTACGCACAATCAGCCCGCGACGATGCCGCTGTTGGCGATACATCTCGGCGTCGTGCAGCGCGATCGGGTGGTGGACACTGTGCGCGCTATCGCGACGATACAGCGTGAGCAAGGCGAGCGGCGAAACCGCCGCGCCGCGCGATGGAAGTACACGATTCGCCGCCTCGGCGTGGACACGGTCAAAACGACTCTGCGCGAACGTTTTGGAATCGCGCTCGAAGACGCCGAACCGGTCCCGCTTCCGCCGGTGCGCGATCATTTAGGATGGCATCGGGAAGCAGGCGGCGGGGATTTCCTTTACGTTGGGATTCTGATTCCCAGCGGACGTGTGCGCGATGAGCCGGCGATTCGATATCGAAGTGCGATCCGCCGCATCGTCGCGGAGGTCGAGGGAATCGCCGTACGCATCTCGCCCAATCAGCATCTTATTCTGGCGCACATCCCAGGCGCGCGCCGCGAATGGATCGAACGGACGCTCGCAGAACACGGCATGCCATTCGACGGCGACGTACCTGCAATCCGGCGGCTCGCGATGGCGTGTCCGGCCAAGCCGACCTGCGGCCTCGCGATGACGCATGCGGAACGTGCGCTACCGCGCTACCTCGCGGAACTGGAACGCGAAGGACTCGGCAACGTTGACGTGATGATCCGGATGGCCGGATGTCCGAACAGTTGCTCGCGTCCGCCGACCGCCGAGATCGGGATTATCGGCTACGGCAAGAATGACTACGTGCTGATGGTAGGCGGCGCGCGCGACGGCAGCCGTCTCGCGCGAGTGCTCTACCCGCGCCTTAGCGAACACGAATTGATCGAAGCTCTGAAGCACCTGGTGAAGGCGATCCGCGATCGCAATCCGCTTCACTTGTCCGCGGCCGACTATCTGGATCAGACTACCGACGCCGAGTTAAAGGCGCGCTAGTCTCGTCGCGCTTACGAAAGATCTACCGGCAGCTCGAGGTAGTTCTTGAAGATGAAGTCGCGGTGCTCGATCAGAATCGGGTGTATCGCAGCTACGATGGTTGGTTCGGTGATCGTGAACGCTTGACGAATCCGATCGTTCATCGGGCATAGGTCGGGCGCCATCGGTTTCATCGCATTCGAGGAAGCGGCCCAGTAAACGTCCATCGCGGAAAGATTGTCGCCGATGAAAAATCGGCTGCCACGGGACTTCTGCTCCTGGAGCCGCTTTGCGAGCGAGGCGAGACCCGACGCGACTCGTTGGGTGGCGCGTGCGCCGATTTCCGGAGTGTAGCCGTACTTTTTTCCCAGGTATGCCGACACTCCCGCCGGATCGCCGCCTGGCTTATTGATTTGCTCATGCACTCCGCGCAGCCGCTCGGTCCATCCGATGCCGTTCTCGCCGAATAGCTCGTTGCAGTAGCCGAACATCAGGACGCGATCCTCGAACTGTTCCGGGATGAGGCGCGGCGTCGGCGCCAACCGCTCGGCGAGATTGAGTTGATCGATCCATGTTGTCCGTGGCGGCTCGTCGTTCCATGCCATGATCGGAAAGCTGTCCTGCCCACTCCATTCGCGAAGCGTGGTGGTCGGCGATCCAAAGACATGCCCGACTCGCGCGTGCGAAAGCTGCTTGATATGCAGGATGCCCTTGAGCGCTTCGCCCCACGGGCTGGGGACTTGGGCGAGGGTGACGATCCGGAGGCCGGTGGCGCGCCGCGCCTGTTCAATGTCGATTCTTTCTGGTTTCATCATGGAACCTCAACGCGCAGTTGTTCCCACTTTGGGAACGGTGCTACTATTCAGACAGTGCGAGTGATGTCACGACGAACATTGCAACAGTTTGCAGAATCGCTCAAAGGGCAACAAGGTGAAAGGGCGGTTAAGGCGGCGCTTGATGCGTGGTTTCGCGAAGTGCGCCTTGCCGAGTGGCGCAGCCCAGCAGACGTGAAGCGGGACGTTGGCACCGCTAGCATCGTCGGCAGCAATCGTGCGGTCTTCAACATCAAGGGGAACGATTACAGACTCGTTACAGGAATCAACTATCATCGTCAGATTGTGTTCATCAAATGGATCGGAACGCATCGCGACTACGATAAAATCGACGTAAGGACTGTTAGCTATGGAGATTAAGCCGATACGTACCGAGCGTGACTACGAGCGGGCGCTGCGGGAGGTCGAGCGTCTGATGGACGCGAAGCCAGGAACCGCAGAAGACGACAGGCTGGACGTGCTCGCGACGCTGGTCGATGCCTATGAGAGTAAGCACTTCCCAATCGATCCGCCCGACCCGATCGAGGCGATTCGGTTCCGGCTTGAGCAACAGGGACTCGACACCCGAGCATTGGTCGGCGTGATCGGCGGGCGCAGTCGAGTGTATGAAGTGATGAATGGCAAGCGCGCATTGTCGCTGGATATGATCCGGCGTTTGCACGAACGCTTCGGGATTCCGGCCGAAGTGTTGATCCGCCCGTTAGTGTCAAGCGCCGCCGTGCGGCGTAAGCGTCTAGGTGCCGGATTCCCAGCTCGCCAGGTACTTGCGCTGTTCGGATGTTAGCGTGTCGATCTTGATGCTCATCGCCGCGAGCTTTACTGCGGCGATTTCTTGTTCGATCTCCAAGGGCACTTCGTGAACCTTTACTGTCATCTGGGGGCTTTTTGCGGCCCATTCGGAGGCCATCGCTTGCGTCGCGAAGCTCATGTCCATCACTTGCGCGGGATGGCCTTCGGCGCAAGCGAGGTTTACCAGGCGGCCTTCGCCCAACAGATACACGATGCGGCCGTTGGAGAGATGGTAGGCGTCGATGTTGCGGGTTACGTCGCGATCGACTTTTTTCGCGGCGTCGTTCAGGTAGGCGACGTCGATCTCGATGTCGAAGTGGCCCGAGTTGCTCAGGAACGCGCCGTCTTTCATCTGGGTGAAATGCGCTGACGTGAGGACGTGCTTGTCGCCGGTCGCGGTGATGAAAATATCGCCGACTTTCGCCGCGTCGATCATTTTCATCACGCGGAAACCGTCCATCGCGGCTTCCAGCGCGCGAATCGGATCGACTTCCGTCACGATCACGTCGGCGCCGAGGCCGCGCGCGCGTGACGCGATACCGCGTCCGCAATAGCCGTAGCCTGCGACGACCACGACCGAGCCCGCGATCAGGACGCCGGTGGCGCGGATGATGCCGTCGAGCGTGGACTGCCCGGTGCCGTAGCGATTGTCGAACAGATGCTTGGTCTGCGCGTCGTTGACCGCGACGACCGGGATTTTCAGCGCGCCGTCTTTCGCCATCGCGCGCAGCCGGATCACGCCGGTCGTGGTTTCCTCCATGCTGGCCTTCACGTCGTCGGCCTGGTTGGCAAACTCGGTGTGCAGCAGGCTGACGAGGTCGGCGCCGTCGTCCATCGTGATCGTCGGACGGCGTTCGAGCACCGCGCGTAGATGAGCGTAGTAGGTGTCGCGATCTTCGCCGTGAATGGCGAAGGTCGGGATGCCGTATTCCTCGACCAGCGCCGCCGCGACGTCATCCTGGGTCGAGAGCGGATTCGACGCGCATGCGAACACTTCGGCGCCGCCCGCCTTCAGAGTGCGGAGCAGGTTGGCGGTCTCGCAGGTGATATGCAGGCACGCGCCCATCCGCTGGCCCTTGAGCGGCTGCTCCTTGGTAAATCGCTCGCGCAAACGGCGCAGCACCGGCATCTGCTTGTCGGCCCATTCGATTCGCTTGCGGCCGGCCTCGGCGAGTCCGAGGTCATGGACGTCGAAGTCGCGGCCGTTGCCGTTGGTGCGGGATTTGGGAATGCTTTGAGCTTTCTTGCGGTCGTAGCCATTTCACTCAAACTCTCAGAAAAATTTCTGAGTACGTTCTAGAGTGATGAAGCGTCGCGGTTACTGTCAGCTGCGGCCGTTGAGGCCGAATGCGTTGCGCAGAGTCTCGGCCATATCAACGCGCTCCCACGGGAACAGTCCGTCGTGCGGGTCGCGGCCGAAATGGCCGTAGGCGGCGGTCGGCTGATAGATCGGACGCTTCAAATTGAGTGTCTTGATAATTCCGGCGGGCCGAAAATCGAACAGCTCGCGCAAGGTTGCGGAGAGTTTGTTTTCGGGCACGATGCCGGTGTCGAAGGTATCGACCAGCAGCGAGACCGGCTCGGCGACGCCGATCGCGTAGGCGACCTGGATTTCGCATTTGGTCGCGAGTCCCGCTGCGACGACATTTTTCGCGACGTGACGCGCCATGTAGCAGGCCGAGCGATCGACCTTGCTCGGGTCCTTGCCCGAGAACGCGCCGCCGCCGTGTCGGCCGTAGCCGCCGTAGGTATCGACTATTATTTTGCGTCCGGTGAGTCCGCAGTCGCCATGCGGTCCGCCGATGATAAAGCTGCCGGTAGGATTGACGTGGTAAATCGTCGAGCGCGTCAGGTACTGCGCGGGAATGGTCTTCTTGATCAGCTCCTCGATAACCGACTCGCGGATTCTTTCGTATTTGACCTCCGGCGAATGCTGGGTCGAGACCACCACCGCCGTCACTTCGACCGGACGCCCATCGACGTAGCGCACCGTGACCTGGCTCTTGGCGTCCGGCCGCAGAAAATCGAGCTGCTTGCTTTTGCGGAGCTTGGTGAGATTTTCCATCAGCCGATGCGCCATCGCGATCGGCAGCGGCATAATCTCCGGCGTCTCGTCGCACGCAAATCCGAACATCAGGCCCTGATCGCCGGCGCCCTGTTCCTTGTGGAGGCCTTCGCCCTCGGTCACGCCCTGCGAGATATCGGCCGACTGCGGCTCGATCGCAGTCAGCACCGCGCACATGTTGCCGTCGAAGCCGACCTCAGTGCTGTTGTAACCGATGTCGATAGCGGTCTGCCGCGCGATTTTCACGTAGTCGGGACGCGCCTTGCTGGTAATTTCACCGGCGAGGACGATCAGCCCGGTTTTGGCGAGCGATTCGAGCGCGACCCGCGAGTTGGGATCTTCCTTAAGGAGCGCGTCAAGGACGGCGTCCGAAATCTGGTCGCACATTTTGTCCGGATGGCCTTCGGAGACCGACTCGGAAGTGAACAGGAAATCCTTAAGCGGCATTATTCGCGATTGCTCCTTGCAAAGCGCCTTTCGGGTTGTCGAGCGGCCCGTCGCAGACTGGAATTCAACTGACGCAGATAGCGCGCGGGACTGTGGGATTCAAATGAGTTATGTGTTTCAGAGCGGTCAGCATAGCGCCTGCCTGCGATCGAAAAAAGCAGGAAAACGGCAGTGCGCCGCGAGATTTTCAGGTAGTGAAGGTATAACTGACCAATCGGACAGAATCAAGATGAGGGGGTCTTGGAAATCAAATTAGACACTACCCGATATTTTCCGCTGCTTGGCAAACCAATTGAAAAGGGCGTAAGAAGAAATTCAGCCGTGGACGACGAAGAGCTCATTGGCCTCGGAGTGTTGCTCGTGCTTGTCTTAGTCGGTCTAGCCGTTGTCGTTGTCTTGATAAAATACTTCGCTACCTGACCTCAAAATTAGGACACCCTCGGGCCCTTGATTGCTCTGCGAAGACTCGGCCGCTGTATCATCCGTTGGGCCGGAATCGCGCAATTTTATGACAACCGACCTAACCGAAATCGACCCGAAAGTGATGATGGGAAAGCTCGTCATCAGAGGGACGCGGATCAAAGTAGAACTGGTTCTTCGCAAGCTCGCCGAAGGCGCTACCGAGGACGATCTGCTTGACGCTTATCCGCGCCTCACGCGCGAAGACATCCGGGGCCGCGAGAGAAATTCCACACCCTATTGGCTGAGCGCTCCGCTATTCCTCGCCAAACCGATCATCGAACAGCGTCTGTATCGCCTTTAGCGCTTCCTTGGCATCTGGGCCTTCGGCACGGACCTTCAGTTTCGAGCCTTGCGCGGCGCCGAGCATCATCAGGTTCGTCATGCTCTTGGCGTTGACCATATTGTCCTTGTCGGTGCCGATCATGATCTTCGAACTGAATTGTGCCGCCGTTTGCGCCAGCGCCGATGCGGCTCGCAGATGAAGTCCGAGCCGGTTCTGAACCTCCACAGTCGCCTCCGCCACATTCACAACGACTACGATAAAGGTATCGCAGGCCTCGGTAAACGACTGCGCGCGATCAATCCGCTTCGGTGACGGTTTGCGCCGTGTGAGAAAGTTCGACGCCACGTACGCGGCCGCTCACTTCGTCGCCGGCGTGATATTCGAGCGGGATGAAAAGCACCGACGACAGCAGCGCGAGAAGTCCCATCACCAAAAATGCGGGCGTGAAATCATGAGTCGATAGATGAGCGGAGCCGCTCGCGCGCAGGCTCATGTGCAGCAGCATCGCGCCGAGCGCAACTCCGAGGCTGAGGAACAGTTGCTGAGCCATGCTCGACAGAGTGCTCGCGCTGCTCATCAATCGATCGGACACGTCGGCATAGGCCAAAGTTCCGAGCGCGGTGAATTGCAACGAGCGAAAGAATCCGCCCGACAGGAGCGCCACCACGATGAGGAAGTGCGGCGTCGTCGGCCGGAACAGCGCGTAGCTCGCCATGATGAAGGCGCTGAGCACGCCATTGGAGATCAATATCGTACGAAACCCCAGCCGGCGAATGATCGGAGTCGCAGTGGCTTTCATGAACAAGGCGCCGGCAGCGCTGGTGAAGGTCAGCATTCCGGAAGCGAACGGAGAGAGGCCGAAAACGACTTGCAGCAGCATCGCCAATAAAAATGGCAATGCGCCGATGCCCATCCGAAAAAGTCCGCCGCCCAAGGTGGCCACCAGGAAGGTCGGGATTTTCAACAAGCTGAGATCGATGATCGGATAGTCGATGCGCCTGGCGTGAAGGATGTAGAGCGCCATGCAGATGCCACCCGCCGCCATCACGCACATGGTGATGCTCGCGGGGATGACGCCGCGGCCGATCGACTCGAAGCCGGAGACCAGGCCCGCCAGCCCCAGCCCGGTCAGCAGAAATCCGCGGAAGTCCAGCGGTAAGGAGATTTCCTCGCGGATGTTGGGGATATACCAGGTGACCAGCATGAAACCGAGCGCGCCGATTGGCACGTTGATGAAGAAAATCCAGCGCCAGGAATAATACGTCACGATGAAGCCGCCGACCGGCGGCCCGACCACCGGACCCAACACCGCGGGCACGGTCAGGTACGACATCGCGGTGACCAGCTCGGACTTGGCGATAGTCTTGAGAACGATCAGGCGGCCGACCGGGACCATCATGGCGCCGCCGAACCCTTGTAAAATGCGCGCGGCGACTAGCTCCGGCAGCGAATTCGAGAATCCGCAGAATATTGAACCCGTAGTGAAGATCACGATCGCGGTGCGAAAGACCGTGCGTGCCCCGAAGTGATCCGCCAACCATCCGCTGATCGGAATGAAGACGGCGAGGCTCAGCAGGTACGACGTGATCGCGAGGTTGAGCTTGATCGGATCTTCGTGCAGCGTGCGCGCCATCGCCGGCAGCGCGGTCGAGATAACCGTCGCATCGAGCATCTCCATGAACAGCGCGCAGCCGACGATCACCGGCGCCAGGAATTCGAAGGTGGAAATTTTGGAGGGCGTCGGACTCATCGCAACAGAAAACTCATGAATAAAAACAACGATATGGAAATTGTCGAAACCGGTAAACGGGCATCTGACTTGGCGCGCGCCGCGAGTCAGCTGCCGTTGCGCGCGGGCGCACTGCGCGCGGCGGCAGCTTCGGCGGCGTCCTTCTTGATCCGCGCGCTGAACAACTCGCGCAGGCGCGATTCGATTTGCGAGTCGCGCGTCGTGCCCTCGCGACGCCGCCATGCGCGCAGCGGGATGACCGCCTTCGACATATTCCGATGCCCGCCGGCGCTGCCGATATCGGCGAACAGATTTTTCACAGTCTCGCCCGCGTTCTGACCGCTCATCCCGTGATTGCGAACGCTGATCACGAGCTTGCCTTCGAGTTTACCCGCGACTGCGACCCATGACACGCCCTCGAACTGCAGGCAGAAGTCCGCCATCTGCACGATCAGATCGTCGCGCTTGACGGTGCCGAGATTGAGCACCACTAGGCGATCCTTAACCACCAGCCGTTTCATCGCGCCCGCCAGGATATGCGCAAAACTTAGCGGCAGCTCGGGACGATCGATCTGCCGCAGCATGCTGTAATTCGCGAGCGGAGTGAGATGCGCAAATGCCTGCAAGTCGTCGTCAGTGACGCGTCGCGACAATGCCAACGTGTCGCTGCGAATTCCGTAGAGCAGCGCGGTCGCCAGCCGCTCGCTGATTTTTTCGTCAGCGGTGAGCAGGTACTCGGTCATTATGGTCGCCGTCGCGCCGTACTTCGTGCGCACGTCCTCAAAAGGAGCGGCGCCGCCGGGATACCCGGGATGGTGATCAATCGCGATATCGGCGCGCGGAATTTTCTCGCCGAAGAACGGCGGCTGCACATCGACCATCGCAATTTTGTCGAACGCACGCAGGTCCTCAGTCGTGGCCGGCTGGATTTCAATCTCCAGCATATGCACCATCGTGAGATTTTCCGGCCGCGTGACGGGCTTGAACGCGAACAGCGGCGTAGTCTGCTTGTTGCGCCCGAGCAGGGTACGCAACGCGATCCCGCTCGACATCGCGTCGGGATCAGGATCGTCCTGCAGCACGATCGCGACGCGGTCGCCGTCGCCGACCAACGAGCGCAATTCTTTTATTTTCTGCTTGGTGAGCGCCTGATCCATAATAGTGAGACTTCCCGCGCCGCATCGCGACGACGGATAAAGTCAATCGCTTAATCGCGGGGTGCTCGAAGGCAGGCGCGTAGTCCGCGAATGGACCGAATAACGGGACCAGCGGTCCGAAAATGCGGCCGGATGAGCGGATTCTTGCGAACCGTCGTGAATTTCATCGGTGGAACGGAAATACCACAGCGCAAACAGCTGACGCAATGTACATCCTTACCGACCCCTCCCCTTAACTATAACCGTCTGCACCCCGTTCCTGGCGTTGCTGGGGATGCTTATCCTGCCGCTGTGCGGGCCTGGCGAGTCGGGCTGGAAGATGACCTCCGTCAGGCAATACCCATTTGGAGCCAACACTCGACCGTTGCATCTCGAACTTACCTGGAACTCGGAATCGCTTGAGGTAATCGAGCCGATCGCGATGGACGCGTTGTGCTGGCGACCTTTGGGGTTGAGCAGGACCAGCCTCATCGCTTGGCTGGCCGCGCCTTGGTGCCCGACCACTTGGTCCGGGAAGTGGATCGCCTTGGGATGCACATGCAGTATTGCGTCGGCGGTTGGCGTGGGCGACGGCGTCGCCGTCACCGTGGGCGTTGGGCTAGCAGTGCCGGTGGGCGTCGCGCTAGCTGTTGCCGTGGGGGTTAGCGTAGCCGTCGGGGTCGGGGCCGACGACGAGCCTCCCAGCGGCTGGTCATAAACGACCACGCGGTTGTTGCCCGTATCAACTACGAACAGATTTCCCTGAGTGTCGAACGCCAATCCTCCCGGATTGCAGAGTTCGGTGGCGCTCACCGGGCTCGCGGTGTAACTACAGGGGTAACCGTTGTAGGGACCGAAGGCCAAGTCAGGGATCACGTTTGGCGAATTGGAGCCCAACGGATTGTTATATTCGACCACTTGGTTCCGACCGCTGGATGTAACATAAAGGTTGCCGTTCCCGTCCAGAGCCAGCCCGATTGGAAAACAGAGGCCGATTTCGTCGGTTCCTCCGCAGGTACCAATCGAGTTGAAATTCTTGCCGGTCGAATCGACACCGAAGACCAGATCGGCCGTCACATTGGGTGGATTAGAGCCTAGCGGATTGTTGAATTCCAGCACCCGGTCGAATTGGTTGTCCGCTACGTAAAGGTTCCCATTCGCGTCAAGCGCCAGCCCGACCGGAGAATCGATGCCGATCGCACTGAGCTTGGCTGTAGGCCCACCGCGCGCGGTGAAATTCTTGCCGGTCGAATCGATGCCGAAGACCAGATCGGCGGTGACGTTAGGCGGATTGGAGCCTAGCGGATTGTTATATTCGAGGACCCGGCCGAAGCCGTTGTCGCTGATATAAACGTCGCCGGAGGCATCGATCGCAATCCATGCGGGTTGGCAGAGATCGGTCGCGGTGGGCGCCGAACATGTGCCGGCAGTCGTGAAATTCTTGCCCGTGGCGTCGATACCGAAAACGATATTCGCCGGTCCGCCGACGCAGGGGAAGCTGCTGCAGTCCGAAAATGGCGTCGTGTATTCCAGCATCCGATTGTTGTTGTAATCGGCCACGTATAGATTGCCTGCGCCGTCCGTGGCCACCGCGACAGGCCCGTTGAGTGTGTCCGCCGCGGGAATGTTGGCGGCACCCTGATTGATCAGATAGGAGATAAAATCCGGCTGCCCGATAACCAGATCAGCCGGTTGGCCATTGACCAATGCCCCAGCGTTGCGCCAGCCCAGCACCCGATTGTTGCCGAAGTCTGTGACATAGACATGATCAAAAGCGTCCACCGCAGTGCCAAGTGTTGGAAATAGGCCCGCTGATGAAGGGAAATTCAGTCCCTTGGCTTTGGTGCGATTGGACCCGTTATGAATGAAATCGTACTGCCCCAAGACGAGATCAGCGGTCACATCGGTGGTAAGAGGCGTAGCATATTCAAGGACCCGATTGTTTATTGTGTCAGCAACCCACAGGTCGCCGGCGCTGTCGACCGTCAAAGCTTCAGGATAGCAGAGGCCTGAAGCGCTGGGCATGTTGAGGCTCGTCTCAGGGCCGATGGGAGGAAGGCCGATACAGGAATTGGCAGTAAAATCAGTCCCGCTGCTTCCTTGGCCGAAGACGAGATCGGCGGTCACGTTCGGCGGATTAGAGCTCAAAGGATCTTTGTATTCCAGCACCCGACTGTTGGAATAATCGTCGATGTACACATTGCCGGACCCATCAATCGCCACATCCCTCGGGAAGCACAGCGTAGTCGCGCTCGGAGGGGGATTGCCGTATTGACCATCGGCGCAGGTATTGGCGCCAAAGCTGCTTCCGCTGCTGCCTTGGCCGAAGACCAGATCGGCAGTCACGTTCGGCGGATTCGAGCCCAAAGGATTCTTGTATTCCAACACACGACTGTTTTGGCGGTCTGCGATGTACAGATTGTCCGACTTATCGAAGGCTACGCCCGTTGGCAGACACAGCGTGGTCGAGGTCGGAGGAGGATTTTTGTAAACGCTACCGTCAGCGCAAGTATTGGCGCGAAAGTTTGTTCCGAGGCTACCCTGACCAAAGACCAAATTGGCGCCACTTACGTTCGGCGAGCCAGAGCCCAAAGGATCGTTATATTCCAGCACGCGATTGTCGTTCGTGTCGGCGACGTACACGTTGTACGACGAGTCCACGGCCACGCCTGAAGGGTTGCACAGAGCGGTTGCATCCAGAAAAATGCATTGGCCCTCGATCGCCAAATTGGCCGCGGGACCCACGCACGGTAAGCCAGCGCAAGCGTTGAATGGCGTGTTGTACTCGAGGACGCGATTGTTGAGTCGATCGGCTACGTACAGGTTGCCGATATTGTCCACCGCAAGGCCCGCGGGATAGCACAAGGTGGCGCTGCTGCTGGGTCCGTCTCCGAACAATGTCTGATTGCAATAAGAGGAGAGGAAATCGGGTTGGCCGAGCACCAGGTCCGCCCCTTGGCCGTTCACCAACGCGCTCATGTTTCGCCAGCCCAAAATCCGGCTGTTCCCATTGTCTGAGACATAAACATGCCCAAGACTGTCGGTTGCAACCCCCTGACCAGAATCGAAGTAATTAAAGAACGAGCCTGAGTCCACCAGATTTGGTTGGTTGTGAATAAGATCGGCCTGTCCGAGGACTAAATCGGCGATCACATTAGGGCCGGCGCCGGCAGCAGCGGGTAGCCTGGTCGCAGCCGAACCCACCGCGCGCGGCCCCGCGCTCAGCATCACAAGCCCGATGCCGGCGATAAGAAGCGCAATCGTAACTACGGTCCGCATCGCCCCTTTTGGCGGAATTCCCATTTCGGATGCCGAATTAGACTCGCATTCCCCCTGCGGCGTGACAACGTGAAGCGATCCTGAAGTTCCCTGTGATATAACTAACAAATTGCTATGGACGGTACAGACTCACATTCCGGCAAATTTCACTGCGCGATTTGCCGGCGCGAATTCTCCGAGTGGTTATTGCGGATTTCGGTCGAGGATACCGCCGGGTTCCGACAGCAGGCCTTTATCTGCGGCAACTGTGCGGTTAAACTTCGCCTCGCCTCGGAGAAAAATCGCGACCTGCAAATCGATCCGTGGATTCACGAGGCGGTCGCGAGCGTACTGCGTGGCAAGAATCCCGACAAAGAGTAACTGAGGACAAAGTTCAGGATGGCTGGCGCATCGAGATCCGATTCGCAACCGGGCAATACCGTCGTCGCGGAACTATGGCCGCGTGAAGAGGCTCGACGGCTTGCAGAGCGGGTCGCAGCGTATGAGCCCGCGCGTCCGGTAATTTTCCAGAGCGGCTTCGGCCCGTCGGGATTACCGCATCTGGGCACGATGGCCGAGATTCTTCGCCCGTCGTTCGTGCGCAAGGCGTTCCATCTGCTCGAGCCGGCGCGACCGTCGCGGCTGATCGTTTTCATCGACGATCTCGACGGACTGCGCAAAGTGCCTGAGAACGTCCCCAATCGCGAGGACGTCGCGCGCTATCTCGGCGTGCCGGTGTCGAAGATCCCCGACCCGTTCGGATGCTGCGCGAGTTTCGCCGATCACATGCTCGGCCAGCTCGGCGGATTCCTGGCGCCGGTCGAAGTCGAGTACGAACTCGCGCGCGCCTCCGAAATGTATTCGTCGGGACGCTTCGACGATGGACTGAAATTGATCCTCGACAAGCACGCCGAGATCATCGCGATCATCGCGCCGACGCTGCGCGAGGAAAATCGCGCCGGATGGTCGCCGTTCATGCCGATTTGTCCTAACTGCGGGCAACTCGTCGAGCGTTCCGTGACGGCCTATCACCCCGAACGCGCCTCGATCGAGTTCACCTGCGAGAAGGGCGCGGGCGGCAAGTCGGGATGCGGCTTCAGCGGCGAGCAGTCGGTGCTCGGCGGCAAAGCGAAAGTGCAATGGAAAGTCGATTGGGCGTTGCGATGGTACGTCCTCAAAGTCGATTACGAATTGTACGGCAAAGACCTCACCGACTCGGCGCGGCTCTCCGGACAAATTCTCCGCGTGATGGGCGCGCGGCCGCCGCTCGGATTTCCGTTCGAGATGTTTCTCGACGAGGAGGGGCGCAAGGTTTCGAAGTCGGTTGGACGCGGCGTCACCGTCGATCAGTGGACGCGTTACGCACCGATCGAAGTGCTCAAAATGTTCCTGCTGCTCAATCCGCGGCGCGCGCGCAAATTGTTTCTCGAAGCGATTCCGCAATACGTCGACGAATATCTCGACGCTTTGCGCGCCTACGCCGCCGCATCCGAAGAAGAACGCCGCGAATCGGTCCTCGAATTTGTGATCCAGAGCACCACGCCGACGCGATTCAACTCGACGCTGACCTTCGGCCTGATGATGAACGCGGTGGCCGCGCTCGGCAGCTCTGATCGCGATTTCATCTGGAACTATATCGTCCGCTACGACGCGGCGATTGCCGGCGATCCCGAAACTGAGAAGATGGGCCGCGCGCTGATGGAATGCGCGTTGAATTTCTACCGCGATTTCATCGAGCCAACCAAAAAGATCTACACGCCGACGGATGCGGAACGCGCGCAGCTGAAAACTCTCGCCGCGTACCTGCGCGAAAATCAGGACGCGAGCGCCGAGGCCATCGAAAAAAAGATTTACGATCTCGGCCGCGAGAACTACGACAAACCCGGCAAGATTTTCCCGCTGCTGTATCGATCGATCCTCGGCCAGGAGCGCGGCCCCCGCCTCGGCGCGTTCATCCGCCTGGCCACCCCAGCCCGCGTCGTCGAACTGCTCGACGCAACGATCGCACGCTCTGCCTAAACGAACTCCGCGAACACCGAGTCGGCCATCTCGAGGCCGCGGTCGGTCAGCATGATCCGGCCGCCGCTGAGCGTCAGCAAACCGTTGTTGAAGAGCGGCGTCGCGACGCTGCCGAAGATGCATTCGAAGTTGCGGCCGAAGCGCTCGTGAAAATCGGCCAGCGCGAAGCCGTCGCGCAGCCGCAGATTCAGGAACACGAATTCACTTTGCGCAGTGGCCTCGTCGATCGATTCGGCGCCGGCCTCCGCGTTCTGACGTTCTTCGATCGCGCCGATGTAGCGCGCCGGAAGTTTCTCATTCCACCATCGACGCCCGCCGCGACCGTCGCCCGCATAGCTATGTGCGCCCGCGCCGATTCCGAGGTACGTCTCCCCGCGCCAGTACGTCAGGTTGTGACGCGCCTCATGCCCGGGCGGCGCGTAGTTTGAAATTTCGTACATCGCGTATCCGCGCCGCGGAATTTCTTCGCGCACCGTTTGATACATCGCCGCCTGTTCGTCGGTCGCGAGCTGTTTGATTCGTCCACGCTTCAAGTCGGTGAAAAAAGCGGTCCCCTCTTCGAACGTGAGATTGTATGCCGAGATGTGGTCCGGTTCGAGCGCCACAACTGATTCAATATCGAACAGAACGTCGGCCACGGTCTGCCCCGGAACCGCGAAGATCAAATCGAGATTGAGCCGGTCGAAGCCCGCGCGACGCGCCATCTTCGCCGCCGCGCGCGTTTCGTCTGCGCTGTGGATGCGTCCAAGAAACTTCAGCGTCGCGGCGTTGAACGATTGCGCGCCGAAACTGATTCGATTTACGCCCGCCGCGCGCATCCCCGCGAGTTTCGCGAGATCCACGGTGCCGGGATTCGCCTCGAGCGTTATCTCCGCATCGTTTTCGATTCCGCAAACGTGATTAGCGGCGTCGATAATCGCGCCGATCGATTTCGGATCGAATAGCGACGGCGTACCGCCCCCAAAAAAGATCGTCTTGATGCGCTGACCCGCGCACGCCGGAGTGCTCGCCCGATATTCGAGCTCACAAATCAGCGCACGAGTGTATTGCTCCTCAGGCCACGCCGATGCCGCGTGCGAATTGAAATCGCAGTACGGGCATTTCGATTGGCACCACGGAATATGGACGTAAAGTGAAAAACTCACGCGATGATTGTAGCGCGCCTTCGACGCCTGCTACTACGCGCGTGACGTGGTCGGTATACTCGCACGTTCAGAGGCCAATTTGTCCGAAGTAGCACCCAACCAAGATCGCATGGAACCTATCCGCCCGCGCGCAGCCTCAAGCGGTTCCGGCGCGAACGCCGCTGGCACCATCGCCGCCGGCGTATTGCTTAGCCGCATCGCCGGCCTGGTCCGCGACAGCATCTTCGCGCACTACCTCGGCGACTCGGCCACCGCCGACGCCTTCAAGGCCGGCTTCCGCATCCCCAATATTTTGCAAAACCTGTTCGGCGAAGGCGTGCTGTCGGCGTCGTTCATCCCGGTTTACGGAAAATTGCTGGGCGAGGGCGACAACGAAACCGCCGACATGCTCGCGTGGGGCGTCGGCGCGATCATGACGCTCGGCGTAACGGTGCTGGTCGCGATCGGCGTGCTGGTGACGCCCTATCTCATCGACGTGATCGCGCCCGGCTTCGAAGGTGACAAGCGCGACTTGACGATTCAGATCGTGCGCATCCTGTTTCCCGGGGCGGGATTGCTCGTGATGTCGGCATGGTTCCTCGGCGTCCTCAACAGCCACCACAAATTTTTCGTCTCGTACACCGCGCCGGTCGCGTGGAACGTCGCGATGATCGCGACGCTCATCTACTACGGCCCGCGCCGCTCGCAGGACGGGCTCGCGATCGCAATCTCGTGGGGCTCGGTGGTCGGCTCCGCTTTGCAAATCGCGGTGCAAGTTCCACAGACGTTCGCGCTACTCCGGAAACATCGCATCGACTTCGCGCGCGTCAGTGCACCGCTTCGATCAGTGTTCCACAACCTGACGCCCGTGGTCGTCAGCCGCGGCGTGATCAACCTCACCACTTACGTAGATAACGTGCTCGCGAGCTTGCTCCCGACCGGCGCCGTCGCCGCGCTCAACTACGGGCAGTTGCTCTACATGGTGCCCATCAGCCTCTTCGGATATTCGGTGGCCGCGTCGGAATTGCCCGCGATGTCACGCGCGGCGGGTGCGATGCCCGAGCAGATGAGTACGATCCTGCGCACGCGCCTCAATCGCGGCCTGCGCCAAATTGCATTCATGGTCGTGCCGTCGTCCGCCGCATTTCTGATCCTTGGCGACGTGATCGTCGCGATGATTTATCAATCCGGCGCCTTCACGCGCGCCGACGCTGTGTATGTGTGGGCAGTGCTCGCAGGATCGGGCGTCGGCCTCCTCGCGGCGACGATGGGCCGGCTGTACAACTCGGCGTTCTATGCGCTGTTCGACACGCGCACTCCGCTCCGATTCGCGATTTACCGCGTCGTGCTAACCGTGATCTCGGGATATTTGTGCGCGATTCACTTACCCCCGATGCTCGGCATCGCGCAGAAATGGGGAGTCGCCGGACTGACTATCTCAGCCGGGGTTTCCGGATGGGTCGAGTTTGTGCTGCTGCGACGGGCGCTGAACAAGCGCATCGGATGGACCGGGCTCGAGCGATCGTACCTGGCGAAGTTGTGGTCGCTGGCTCTGGGAGCCGCCGCGGTCGGATTCTTCTTGAAACTTCATATGCAAGGATTCGGCCCGCGCATGCAGGGACTGTTGATCCTTTCGACGTACGGCGGCCTCTATCTGTTCGGCGCCTGGGTGCTGGGTTTGCCGGAACTGAAGCAGTTCACCGATCAAATCACACGCCGTTTTTCTCCGCGCGCGAACTAGTCCGCGAACTCATCCGATCAATAGTTGCGCTGGTCGAGCGCCCTCCGAGCAGCGGCGCCAGCGCCACTCGTCCTCCGCGCGACTCGACGAACGCCTGCCCGTCAACTTCCTTGCCGCGCCAGTCCTCGCCTTTGATCAGAACGTCGGGCTTCACCGCGCGAATAATTTTTTCGGCGCGCGTCTCCTCGAACACCACCACGTAGTCGACCGCTTCGAGCGCGGCCAGGATTCGCGCGCGCTCGGCCGCGGGATAGATGGGACGCCCATCGCCCTTGAGCTGCGCCACGCTGCGATCGCTGTTGAGTCCGACCACCAGCACGTCGGCTTGCGCGCGCGCAAACGCGAGACTCTGGATATGACCGGCGTGCAGCAGGTCGAAGCATCCGTTGGTAAAAGCGATTCGCCGGCCGGCGCGACGCTCGCGCTCGAGCGCCGCCTTGAGTTCGTCCGCCGAATGAATTTTGCGCTCGTAGGTTGCATGCGCGGGGCTCAATGCGCGCGAGAGATCCTCGCGCGTGATCACTTCGGTGCCGATTCGCGTCACCTCGATACTCGCGGCCAGGTTTGCGATCGTCGCTGCCGACGAGAAGCCGAGCCCCGCGATCGCAAACATCCCGAACACGCTGAGCACCACGTCGCCCGCGCCCGTCACGTCGTAAACTTCGCGCGGCACCGTCGATACGTAAGTGTCCTTGCCGCCGCGCTCCGCCAGGTACATCCCGTCGCGGTCCAGCGTTATCAGGCACGCCTCGAGCCCGAGTTTGCGGACCAAAGTCTCGGCCGCTTTGCGCCACGCGCCGCGATCGGTCAAGCGAATTCCAGTGGCGACTTCGGTTTCGTGACGATTGGGCGTGAGCGCAGTGGCGCCGCGATAGATCGAGAAGTCATCGGTCCTGCGCGGATCGACTATCACCGGGATACCGCGCGCGCGTCCACTGTCGATCAGCGTGCGCAACACCACTGGCGTCAGAATTCCCTTGTCGATATCCGAAATCAGCACGCCGTCGCAGTTGCGGATCTCCGCCTTCATCCGTGCGATCAGCTCGCGTTCGCGCGGCGGCTTGAGCGGAGTCGGATCTTCTTCATCGACGCGCAGCAGTTGCTGGGTCGCGCGATGCGCCGCCTGCACGCTGCCGAGCATTCGATCCTTGACGATAGTGGGGCGGTCGGGATCGATCAGAATCCCGCGCGTGTCGATTCCGAGATCAGCGCAAATCTCGCGCAACAGACTGCCATTGCGATCCGAGCCGACCACGCTCAGCGCGCTCACGTCCGCACCGAGTGCGCGCAAGTTCGCCATCACGAAGCCCGCGTTGCCCGGTTTCTCCTCGCGCCGCTGCACGCGCAGAATCGGAATCGGCGCCTCGGGCGAGATTCGCGAGACGTCGCCCCACAAGTAGCGATCGAGAATTACTTCGCCCGCGACCAGCACGCGCAGCGGCTTCAGCGCCGGCAAGCCGTGCTCATGACGCACAGGTTCAGCGGCAGAGATTTTTTTGCGTCGAGCCATGATGCGGCATCTTACGCCGCGCCGCGCCCAGCGTTAAACACTGGCATGCGCGAGTCGATGCTCGAGCTCGTCGCGGTCCGCGAGGAACCACACGTCTTTGCCTCGATTCGACTCGTTTACAAACGCGCGCAATGCGGAACTTTCAGCGAGGTGTCGCGATATGTCGCCGACGATCGCGAGGCGTCGCCGATACTGCACGAACTTCTGGATCAACTCGCCCGCGATGCGCGTTTTCAACTGGAAGAATTCATCGTCAAGACATTCGACGGGAATCACGACCACCGTCGCGCGATCTTCAAACGTCTTGCCGATGAGATCGACGGCATCCTGATATGTCTGCAGCTTCGTCCCATCCGGCACGCATTCGAGCACGCGGACTCGATGCAGTTCGTAGAATTTCGTCGCTAACATTTTTTTCAGTCTCGCTCACCTGATCGCGTAGCCGCCATCGACGTACACGATCGATCCCGTCACGAAGTCCGACGCGTGCGAGGCGAGAAATATCGCGGCGCCCGCCATTTCCTCGGGCTTGCCGAAGCGGCCGGCCGGCGTGCGCATGATTATTTCCTCGAACATTTTTCCGCTCTGCGCGCCAACCGTCATGTCAGTCTCGATCCATCCGGGCACGATCGCGTTGACCTGGATATTGTGCGGCGCGAGTTCGATCGCCATCGTTTTGGTCGTCTGCACCAGCGCGCCTTTCGCCGCCGCGTACGGAATTCCGGCCTGCGCGCCGAAGCGCGCATACTCGCTCGCGATATTGATAATCTTGCCGCGCTTGCGCGTGACCATCGATTGCGCCGCGATCTGCGACAGGAAAAAGCACGAGTTCAGGTTGGTTTCGATCACGCGATCCCAGTCCTCGGCCCTGAACTTCAATGTGCTCCGCATGATCGCGATACCGGCGTTGTTGACGAGTATCGAAATCGGTCCGAGCTTGCGCTCGACCTCGTCCATCGCGGGGCGCAAGTCCTCGCGCCGCGTCACGTCGAGATGCACCGCTATCGCAGGCACGCCGGCTTTAGTGAGCTCGTCCACCACCGCGCGATTCTTCTCATCGTTACGCGCGAGAATCGCGACCGACGCGCCGGCCTGCGCAAAGCCGAGCGCGATTCCGCGCCCGATTCCGCCGTTGCCGCCAGTGACGACCGCGACCTCGCCACTCAAATCGAACATTGTTGGCGCAGCCATTATTCAACCCACCTCGTCCTTGTTCAGCGAATGAAGAAACCGCCGTCCACAATAATATCCGCGCCGGTGACGAAATCCGACGCGTGCGACGCCAGGAACACCGCGGCTCCCGCCATTTCGGACGGCTCGGCGAAGCGGCCTGCAGGGGTCCGCGTGATCATCTCCTCTTTCACAGCCGCGTATTTCGGATCGTTACGAATCCAATCAGTCATGTCGGTCGTGGTCCAGCCGGGCGCTAGCGAATTGACCTGGATATTATGCGGCGCCAACTCGATCGCGAGGCATCGCGTGAGTTGCAGCAATCCGCCCTTGCTGACGCCGTAAGAAGGATAAATCGGCGTCCCTTTGTAGCCTCCGACGCTCGCGACGTTAATAATTTTGCCCGACTTGCGCGGGATCATCGACGTCGCCGCCAGCTTCGACAGGAGGAAGCATGAAGTGAGGTTCGTCTCGACCACCGAATCCCAATCCTCCTCGGTGTGATCCATCATGCCCTTCAGGATTGCGAAGGCCGCGTTGTTCACCAGGATGTCGATCGGTCCGAGTTTGCGCTCGACCGCTTCCAGAGCCGGTCTGAGCGTCTTGCGCTGCGAGACGTCGAGCTTGAGGGCCATCGCAGGAACGCCGATTTTCTCGAGCATTGCAAGGGTCTCCCGATTGCGCTCTTCGTTGCGCGCGAGAATCGCTACCGACGCTCCCGCTTCCGCCAGCCCGAGCGCAATTCCGCGCCCGATGCCTCCGTTGCCGCCAGTGACTACCGCGACCTTACCGCTCAAATCGAACGAATTTGGACTTGCCATCGCGCTTCTCCTACACGGGCAGTTGGACAGCGAATGCTTACCGCTTCTATATTGGCGTTTCGCACACGTCGCAACCGATGAACGGCGCGAGGTGGAATGCTTTGCACACGTTGGGAGGATCCATGAGCCTCGCGAACGAACATATCAGGAACGGCGCAGGCACAGTCCGGCCTTATATTTTCGGTCGGTTGGATTTGATCGATTTCGTCAAGGACGTGTTCGGTGCGGTTGAAGTGGAACGCAACAACGTTGCCGGGGGCTTTCACGTTCAAGCGAGGATCGGAGACTCAGTGGTCGTATTGGCAGCGATGGATCCGCCGTATGCGGCAGCGACCAAAGCTTCGACTTACGTTTACGTGGGCGATGTGGACGCGGTGTACGCGCGCGCGATTGCTGCCGGGGCCGATACGGTTGCGGGGCCAAAGGACCAGCCTTACCAGGAGCGGAACGCGACGGTCAGGGACTCTTTCGGAAACGTTTGGTACATCTCTACCTACAGAGGCCGAAACTCAAAGTGAACCCGCGCCTGCTAGTACGATTGCTACGATCTTAAGACGAGGAAGAAATCACGACGATGGGACTACGGACGGCGGAACAATATAAGAGCTCGCTGCGCGATGGGCGCGCGGTGTTTTTTCGCGGCGAAAAAGTCGCGGACGTGACGACCCATCCGGTTATCGGGATCGCGGTCGAGCATGCGGCGCTCGATTACCGGATGGCACACGATCCGAAGTATCGCGAGCTCGCTGTCGTCAAAGAGGGCGCCGACGAGTACAGCCGCTACTACCACGTTCCGCAAAATGGCGACGACCTTCTCAAGCGCAGCGCGCTGATCGCGGCTTCGACTCGCGAGGGTGCGACGCTGGTCGTGCTGATCAAGGAAATCGGCACCGACGCGCTGCTCGCACTACATATTATAGGCGAGCGGCTTGCGGCTGCGGGCAAGCCCGAGTATCGCGAGCGCATCGCGAAGTACTACCGCGAATGTCGCGACAACGATCTCGCGGTGGCCGTGGCGCAGACCGACGTGAAGGGCGATCGCGCACTCGGGCCGACCCAGCAGGACCATCCTGACTACTACGTGCGAATCGTCGAGGAGCGTCCCGACGGTATCGTCGTGCGCGGCGCCAAGGTCCACACCAGCGTCTCGACTAATACTAATGAGGTGGTCGTGCTGCCGACGCGCGCGATGCGCGCCGAGGACAAGGCGTACGCAGTCGCGTTCGCGCTGCCAATCAACACGCCGGGGATGAAGCTGATCGCGTCGCCCCATGGAAGCTCGCACAAAAACGATTTCGAGCATCCGATTAGCGCGCGGCACAAGATGATGGAGACGCTGACGGTCTTCGACGACGTGTTCGTGCCGAAAGAGCGGGTGTTCCTGCAGGGCGAGATCGATTTCGCCGGACTACTCGCGCTGACGTTCGTGCGATTCCATCGCTTCACCGCCGTTTCGTACAAATTGCCGCTGCTCGAATTGATGGCGGGCGCGGGCCACGCGATCGCCGAGGCCAACGGAATCTCGCGCGCGGGTCATGTGCGCGACAAGCTGACGCACCTGGCGGCCTATCACACGACGGTGCGCGGCCTGATCGAGCATGCCGCGCGCACATGCACTTACGAGGATGGCGTCGCGGTGCCGAATACTCTGTTGACCAACGTCGCGAAGTATCATTTCGCGCACAACTACCATCAGGCGGTGCAAATCGTGCAGGACCTCGCGGGCGGCCTGCTGGTGACGGCGCCGGCCGCCGAAGATCTCACCAGCGAGGCGACCCGCGCATACGTGCTCAAATACATGGGCGGTGCGAAGGGCTTCGATGCGGAGAAGCGGCTCCGGCTGCTGAACCTGATCAGCGATCTGACGTCGTCGGACTACGGCGGCTACCAGGAAGTGCTCGCGGTGCACGCCGAAGGCGGATTCGAAGCCGAAAAGCTGCAAGCCTACCGCGAGTACGACTTCAAAACGGTCGCCGCCTACGCGCGCAAGCTCGCAGGAGTCTGAGTTGATTTCGGGGTGACCCCGGATGCGCTGCTCGAAATGCGGGACGAATAATCCCTCAACCAACAACTTCTGCGCGAAATGCGGAAACGCGCTCGCAAAGCACTGCGCAAAGTGCGGCGCAGAAAATCCGCCGACCTCCGATTTTTGCGGCCAGTGCGGAACTTCACTGACAAGTGGCTGCGAGCGCATCAGCCGCATCCTCGTCCCCGACAGGATTGGCCGGCGGCGTGCTCGTTACGACGGAGAGTGCCTCAGCGGACGCGCTCGAGGGCGAACGCAAGATGGTTACCGCGCTGTTCGCCGACATCAAGGGTTCGACCGAGATGATGGAGGATCTCGATCCCGAGAATGCGCGCAACATCATAGATCCCGCGCTCAAACTGATGATCGATGGGGTCCATCGCTACGACGGTTACGTCGTGCAGTCCACCGGCGACGGGATCTTCGCGCTGTTCGGCGCGCCGGTGGCGCACGAGGACCACCCGCAGCGCGCACTCTACGCTGCGCTCAGGATCCAGGAAGAGTTGCGCCGCTATTCGGCGCGAGTTGTCGCCGACGGCGGTACTCCGATCCAGTGCCGTATCGGGATCAACACCGGCGAGGTGGTAATCCGCTCGATTCAAACTGGCGCGGGTCATGTCGAATACACGCCGATTGGGCATACCACCAACCTTGCGTCGCGGATGCAGACCGCGGCGCCAGTCGGTTCGATCGCGGTTACCGAAGCGACGCGCAAACTGTGCGAAGGCTTCTTCATCCTGAAGCCGCTCGGCGCGACCAAGGTGAAAGGCGTCAGCGAACCGGTGAGCGTGTTCGAGGTCACCGGACTTGGCTCGCTGCGCACGCGGCTGCAACGTTCACAAGGGCGCGGTTACACCAAATTCGTCGGGCGCACTCGCGAGATCGATGCGATGAAGGCTGCCGCGGATCGGGCGCGCGCTGGGCACGGACAGATCGTCGCCGCGATGGCCGAGCCGGGCGTCGGCAAGTCCCGCCTGGTCTATGAGTTCAAGGCTACCTCGCAATCCGGCTGGATGGTGCTCGAGACCTTTTCAGTCTCGTACGGCAAGGCGTCGGCATATTTGCCGGTGGTCGGCCTTTTGCATTCATATTTCGAGATTTCGCCTGACGACGACGCGCGCAAGCGGCGCGAGAAGGTCGCAGGGCGGCTCGCGATTCTCGATCCGTCGCTGGAAAACACGCGACCGTATCTGTTCTCGCTGTTGGGGATTGCCGAGGGCGACGATCGCAACCGGCAAAATTGGGAGCAGACCTTCGATCGTCTCGACGAGTATCTGCGCGAGTTGCAAAAGAAAGATCCGCTGGCGCAGATGGACGCGCAGATCAAAAAGCGGCGCACGCTCGACGCGATCAAACGCATCCTGCTGCGCGAATCGCTCAACCAGCCGCTGATGGTGATCTTCGAAGACCTGCACTGGATCGATGACGAGACGCAGGGGCTGTTGAACCTGATCGCGGACTCGATCGGCACCGCAAAAGTCCTGCTGCTGGTCAACTATCGTCCCGAGTATCGCCACGAATGGGGCAGCAAGACTTACTACACCCAGTTGCGGCTCGACCCGCTCGCACAAGAGAACGCGGCCGAGATGCTTCAATCTTTGATCGGCGACAGCGCGGAGCTCGACCCGCTCAAACGTCTCATCATCGAAAAGACCGAGGGCAATCCGTTCTTCATCGAAGAGATGGTCGAGGTGCTGCTCGATGATGGTGCGCTTGTGCGCGACGGGAGCATCGAACTCGTCAAGCCACTGGCAGAGTTGAAGATTCCCCCCACCGTACAGGCGATCCTTGCCTCGCGCATCGATCGTCTGCCGCCCGCTGAAAAGGATCTGCTGCAGACGCTCGCGGTGATCGGAAAAGAATTCACGTTGGGCCTGGTGCGGAGGGTGGTCGGTAAATCGGAAGACGAGCTGAACCGCATGCTGGATGCTCTCCAGCTCGCCGAGTTCATCTACGAACAGCCTGCGTCCGGAGATATTGAATACATTTTCAAGCACGCGCTTACCCAGGAAGTTGCCTACAAATCGGTGCTGGTAGAGCGCAGAAAGCTGGTTCACGAACGAATCGGTTCTGCCATGGAAGCATCATTCGCTCAATCAATCGACGATCATCTGAGCCAACTCGCCTACCACTTCGGGCGCAGCTCGAACGTCGGGAAAACGGTCGAGTATCTGGACCGCGCGGGCCGGCAAGCAATGACCCGCGGCGCCCTTAAGGAAGCCGAGCTTCATTTTAAGCAGGCGATCGCCGCGCTGAGCACTACATCCGAGACCCCCGAGCGCATAAGACGCGAATTCAATCTCCAGTACGGGCTTTGGCAGGTGCTCGCATACACAAGCCACATGAGCGCGGGTGAGACCGTGCGGACGACCGGACGCTTGCGGGAGCTGGGCGAAAAGACTGGCAATCCGGAGCAACTGATAGCCGCGCTGAGGGCCGCTTGGGGGCCGGCCTTTGAGCAGGGCGACATGACTGCTCTGCAGCAGATCGCCGAACAATTATTGGAGATTGCCCAACGCAGCGGGAGTCGCTACGGCCTGACCCTGGCCCACCACTTACAGGGGATTGCCTTCCTGCTTCGCGGCGAGCTGACTCAAGCGATGCAACATTTCGAGGCGGCGATCGCGTCATACAACGAGACCGACTTCACCGGGTACATCATGGTGGACCCTCATGTCGGGGCGCTGTTGCGGATCGGCGTAGCATTGTGGCACTTGGGGAACGCCGATCAGGGGCGAGCGAAAATTCGTGAGGCGATTTCCTTGTCCGAAGGCTTGAAGAGGCCCGGAAATATGGCGTTCGCGCTGCAAGCGGCAGCCGCTTTTTACGTGTACCTACGCGAGCCTGCCCACCTGCACGAAGTCGCCGAACGCCTATTCACTCTCGCGAGCGAACTACAAATCCCCCAGTATGTGGCCGCTGGCTCCTTTTATCGCGGATGGGCGATGGCGGAGCAGGGTCGGCCCGACGAAGGCGTCGCGCTGATTCGTACCGGGCTCGATTCCGCCGCGGCGCTCGGCCTCCCAGCGAACGCGGAAACGCTGAGGGTGTCGAGCGAGGCGCAGGCGCGGGCGGGTCAATTGGAAGCGGCGCTCGCCACGATCGAGCAAGCCTTTTCCGCCATTGGAGAACGGCAAATCTTTTTGCCTGAAGTGCTGTGGTGGTGGGGCGAGTTGCATCTGATGCGCGGGGAAGAGACTCTGGCGGGTCGCGACTTCCGGGAAACGATCACAGCTTCCCGGCGCATGGGTTCGAAAGGATTTGAACTGCGCGCAACAACGAGTCTCGCACGGCTGCTCGCGAAACAAGGCAAGCACGATGAGGCCCGTGCGATGCTCGCTGACATCTACAACAAATTCACAGAGGGCTTCGACACCGCCGACCTGAAGGACGCGAAGGCGCTACTCGAAGACTAAACGCATAGCAGACTAGCCCTTTAAGAACTCAACCATCGCGGGGATCGCTGCGCGATCCTGCAGCATGAAAAGGTGGCCACCTTCGAAGAAGCGCAGATTCGCGCCGGCAATACGGCTCGCAAGCTTGTGTTGGGTCGCCGGCAACGCGATGCCGTCGTAGCGCCCGGCCGCGATGAACACCGGGCAACGAACCTGATCCAGCCGGTCCCACGTGTCATGCCCGGCGCGCGCTTCGAGTTGGCGTCGCGCGCCCATCTCGTGGTCCGGTTCGCCGGCGTAAGCGTCGGAAGCAGCCATCGCCACGAACTGCGCGTAGGCGTCGGGATTGGCCGCCGCCCAACTCGCGTCGAGGCGAGTATCCGAAATCGAGATGAGGTGACGAGCGCGCTCTTCGCCCTTGAGATGCTGGATGTTGTGGAACGGATACGAAGCGCCGCCCGCGCCGCCGGGCGAAGTGCAGGCGAGCACCAGCCGCTCGACCCTGGCGGGATGCCGTAAGACCAACTCCTGCGCCACCATGCCGCCGAAGGAAACGCCGATCACTTTCGCTGTCGGCCAACCGACGTGGTCCAACAGCGCAGCCGCGTCGTCGGCGTAATCGGCCATCGAATAGGCGACGTCCGGCTTGGCTGAACGGCCGAGGCCGCGCTGATCGTAGGCCAGAACGTCGAACTGTTTAGGAAGCGGCCCATCGAACACATTAGGCTTGACGCGCAGGTCGCCGCCCGTGCCCGAGATGAAAAGCAGCGGCACGCCATGTCCGGCGCGCTCATAGAAGAGGTCGATCGCGTCAAGTTTAGCAATGGGCATGGAGTGACGCTTACTTTTCGGTGCGCAGCTCGACTGTGTTGCCGTCGGGATCGAGGATCCACAGTTGACGGCCCGCGCCCATGTTCGCCGGCGCTTCGAGAAACTCGATGCCCATTTCCTTGAGCGAGCGCTTGGTCTCGTCGAAGTCTTCGACATCGAAGGCGACGTGCGCGCCGAGCGGGTCGGGCTTTTGGCCGCGATTCTCGCTCGAGATAATATGCAGCGCGTTGTTGCCGATCCCATACCACGCACCGCCGAACCCGAAGTTTGGCCGTGGGATCCGCTTGAGGCCGACCACGTTTTCATAGAAGGCAGTCGCCTTCTCGACATCGCTGACGCGAAACGCCGCGTGATTGAACGCCTTCAATTTGATCATGGTGAGTTCTCCTCGCCTGAAATTTTTAATGCACTTCGCCGCCGCCCGCGACGTTGATCGTCTCGCCGGTAATGTTGTTCGCGCGGCACAGATAAACCACCGCCTCGCCGATATCGGCCGGGGTCTGCTCGCGCTTCAGGTACGTGTTGCGCGCAATATATTCGTCGAACGCCGCTTCACGATTCACCCCGTACTGAGCGCCGATCAGCGGATCGAGCACGTCGGTCCACATTGCAGTACGCAGAAACCCGGGGCATACGGCGTTGACACGAATGTTCAAAGGTCCGAGCTCTTCGGACAGCGCTTGCGTGAAGCCGACCACCGCGAACTTGCTCGCGCAGTATGCCGACGCGCCGCCATGACCGGTCTTGCCCGCGACCGACGCGATATTCACGATCGCGCCCTCGCTTTGCTTCGCCAGGTGCGGGATGCAGGCCTTGGCGCACAGGAACGGCCCCTTCGCATTCACCGCCATCACGCGGTCCCATGACTCTTCGGCGAAATCGCTCACCGGCCCGACCGCGATGATCCCTGCGTTGTTCACCAGGATGTCGATCGCGCCAAGTTTCGCGACGACCTCCGACGCCATCCGCTCGAGGTCGGCGAACCGCGTCACGTCGGCGAGAATCGGAATCGCTTTCACGCCGAATCCCTTAACTTCTTCGACGCTGCGATTCAGATCAGCCTGCGCGCCGAGATTGTAGATGAGCGCGCGATCCGCGGGATTCCCTAGATCGACCAGTGCGACATTGGCTCCGGCCGCCGCCAGCTTCAGCGCGATTCCGCGCCCGATTCCCCGCGCCGCGCCAGTAACGATTGCGTTCTTGCCCTTGAGTTCCATGCAATTCTGTCTAGCACGACCACCGACGATCGCGGTAAGCAGTGACGCTACTCGAACGCGCTCTCGCCCGTGATGTCGCGGCCGAGGATCAACGTATGCACGTCGAAGGTGCCCTCGTAGGTGTTCACGGTCTCAAGGTTCAGCATGTGCCGAATCACCGGGTACTCATTGACGATTCCGTTGGCGCCTAGCATGTCGCGAGCGTCGCGCGAGATTTTCAGCGCCTCGTTGACGTTATTTCTCTTTGCAAACGACACGTGCTCCGGCCGCATCTTGCCCTGATCCTTCAGATGCGCGAGTCGCATGCAGACCATCTGCGCCTTGGTTATCTCCGTCAGCATCTTCACCAGCTTAGCCTGCACCAGTTGATAGCCCGCGAGAGGACGCGAAAATTGCTTGCGCGATTTGGTGTAGTCGAGCGCGCAATGGAAACACGATCGCGCGGCGCCAATCGCACCCCACGCGATTCCATAGCGCGCCTGCGTCAGGCATCCGAGCGGACCCTTCAGCCCGCGCGCTTTCTCGAGATGCGCCGTTTTCGGAATTCGCACGTCTTCTAAGATCAGCTCCGACGTAATCGACGCACGCATCGAAAATTTCCCGTGGATATCGCGGGTCGAGAATCCCGGCGTCCCCTTTTCTACCAGGAACCCGGTTATGCCCTCATCGACCTTCGCCCACACGATCGCGACGTCCGCGATCGAGCCATTCGTGATCCATCGCTTGGTCCCGTTGAGAATCCATCCGTCGCCGTCGCGCCGCGCCCGCGTTTCCATCCCGCCCGGGTCCGATCCATGGTCCGGTTCGGTCAGCCCGAAGCATCCGATCAATTTTCCCTTGGCCATCTCGGGCAAGTAGCGTTGCTTCTGTTCCTCGCTGCCGTTTGCATAAATCGCGTACATCGAAAGCGCGCTTTGCACCGACGCGAACGACCGCAGACCCGAGTCGCCGGCTTCGAGTTCCTGCATGATCAGACCGTAGGCGACGTTGTTCATACCCGCGCATCCGTAGCCCTTCAGATTAGCGCCGAACATCCCAAGCTCCGCCATTTGCGGTACCAGATGCATCGGGAAGGATTCGCTGGCGAAACTGCGCTCGATCGTCGGCAGGATCTCGCGATCGACGAAGCGCTTGGCGGTGTCCCGCGCCATCCGCTCTTCATCGGTCAGCAGATCGTCGAGGTGAAAAAAGTCGAGGTCTCTCAATAAATCCGACATCTTGCGCTCCACTCGATTTCGAAAGGGGTTTTGTTCAGACGCTCATCCTTGCACGCCCCGCGAATTTCATAAAGACATTCAAATGGAAGCGGATATCGGCCGGGCGATTTAAGCCAAGCGCACCAAATATTGCTAACTGCCCGACTTATAAGCAGCTTCAATTGTTCTTGACTCAGTAAACACGCTGTGAAAGCGTTCGGCAGACTGATCTGGCTTTACGGGGGGCTATCGAATGCATCAGGGGAAGGCGGGTTGGCACAGGGCGCCAATTCTCGCGCTGGCTTTCGTAGCGATCGTCGGCGCTCGCGCCTCTGCAGCATCCGCCGCGGCGGGACTCACCGTTTATCCCCTGACTATCGCGTTCGGCAATGTAGTTTTCGGCGTTACCGGCGCGACCAGCGCAGCGCACACCGTGACGATCAGCGATCCGGCCGCGGGCGCTCCGATCTCCAGCCTGAGCATTCAACTGACCGGCACGAATCCCGGCGATTTTCAAATTTCGAACAACACTTGCGGCTCGACGTTCGCACCGGGAACCCACTGCACGCTGAAGGTGACGTTTACCCCAACTGCGCTCGGCGCGCGCGGCGCGCAGCTGGCGATCAGCGACTCCGCGAGCAGCAATGCGGCCTCGGTCACGCTCGGCGGCACCGGTATCGCGGGCAAACTGACCATCGCACCGCTTACTTTGAGCTTCGGCAATACAATTGTGGGTGCTAACAGCGCGGCCAAGACGACGACCCTCAGGAATCCCAATACCGTCGCGCTCCATATCGACTCGGCGGCGCCGTCGGGAGAGTTCAGCATCGCCGGCGACGGATGCAGCGGTAGTGATCTCGCGCCGGCGGCCACTTGCGCCATCAAGACGGTCTTCAGTCCCACGCAGACCGGTACTCAGAATGGGAATTTGACTATCACCGAGGACGCGGTGGGCAGTCCGCAGTCGGAAGCGCTGACCGGCAATGGAATTCTTGCGAATCCGACGTTCTCGCCGCTGGCGGTTGGGTTCGGCAGGGTGCATGTCGGCTCGGTGTCGGCAACGAAGTCAGTAACGATAACAAACCCAAATATACTGCCGCTGAATATCACGTCGATCGGTACGGCGACTCCGTTCGACGTGGTCGCGAACACCTGCGGCTCGTCGATCGCGGCCGGCGGAAACTGCCAGGTATCGATGACGTTCAATCCAACGACCGACAGCAGTCCGGCAGGGACGACTCAAACCGGCAAGCTCATCGTGACCGACAACGGCAAGACCGCGTCGCAATCAGTGAGCCTCAGCGGAATAGCATTCGGCGCAGTGCCGACCGCGACCGCCACGACCAGTGCTGCCACCCCGACTGATACAGCCACCGCGACCGCGACGGATACAGCGACTCCAACGGCGACGGCGACCGACACCGCTACGCCGACAGCAACCGACACGGCTACGACGACTGCCACAGCGACGTCAACATCGACAGTAACGGCGACCGCCACACCGACATCGACGGCGACCGCGACGAGAACATCGACACAGACGCCGACGGCAACGCCGAGCCCGGGACTAACCCCGGTAATTTTCGTCACTGACGATTACCCGTCCTCCAACATTTCCAGGGTCACCGCATATCCGTTGGGGAGTACGGGAAACGTTCCAACGCTTATTCCGATCGGATTCGCCGATCCGTCATCTATCGCCAAGGACGCGAGCGGCAGAATTTATGTGGTGAACGCGGAAGGCGGGACAACTGAAGCTGGAAGCATCGCAATTTATCCGGCTGGCAGTACCGGCGAAGTTCTACCAATCGCCGTAATCAGCGGAATAAACACAGGATTGTCCAGTCCTGTCGGGATTGCACTAGACTCAGCAGGCAACATCTATGTCACCAACCTCGGCGGCGGCCCGTCTAACAACGGCAGCATCACCGAATATGCTGCGGGCAGTAATGGCGACGTAGCTCCCACCGCGACCATCACAGCGACTAACTATGCTGTCTCCACCCCGAAGGGCATCGCGCTGGATACCGACGGCAACATTTATGTTGCGAACTTCACCGGGAATAACGGCAGCATCTCGGTGTTTGCGCCGGGAAGTAATGGCAACGCGACCCCGATCGCAAGTATCGCGGGAGCCAATACCGGTCTCGATGGGCCAGACGGCGTCACGCTTGATTCTGCGGGCAACATCTATGTTTCAAATCGAGCAGGTAGCATCACCGTTTATCCGGCAGGTTCGAACGGCGATGTAGTTCCAATGGCGACCATAGCCGGTTCGAATACTTTGCTCGACTACCCTGAAGCTATCGCACTGGATTCTCTCGGCAATATCTACGCAGGAAACTCCGTCGGCGTGATCAACAGTGTCATCTACGACTCAGGGACGATCACAGTCTATCCACCCGGCAGCTCCGGAAACGTCTCACCAAGCGCCATAATTTATGGGAGCAATTCGGAGTTAAGCGGCGGCCCCGCCGGCATCCTGGTTGACTCGAGCATTTACGCTGCCAATTTTGCATATCCACCCAACGATTTGACTCTTTATTCGCTCGGAGCGAACGGAAACGTAGCGCCGACGGCAAGCTTGAGCAATCCGGCTACTGGCATGGACGGTCCGGTCGGGGTTGCGATCGATGCCCTCCGAAAAACCTACGTCGCGAATTCGTTCCTTAGCATCGGCCAGCCTTCCGGCAGCGTTACCATTTATCCGTCAGGCGGATACGGCGTGGCAGGCGCACCTATCGCGACGATCATCGGGTCCAACACCGGACTACTTTCACCCAGTGGCATTGCACTCGATACCAGCGGCAGCATTTACGTGTCGAACGCGTCGGGCGGCTCTACGGGCAAAGGAAGCGTCACGGTTTATGCGCCGGGCAGCAATGGCAACGCGCCGCCAAGCGCCACAATCATTGCCGCGAACTCTTTTTTTGGAATATTCGATCCGACCGGGATCGCGGTCGACAACAACGGCAACATCTATGCGGTGGCGTTCGGCATGCTGGGAAATTCGATTGGCGATTGTATCGATGTCTTCCCTCCGGGGAGCAATGGCACTGTGAACCCGAGCTCGGTCATCATCGGCGGACAAACTCAACTTGCTCAAACCACCGGTATCACTCTCGACTCCCACGGAAACATCTACGTCGCGAACAAGGCCACCCCTCCCAGCATCACGATGTACGCCGCCGGCAGTAGTGGAAACGTCGCGCCGACTTCTGTGATTTCCGGCGCCATTACCGGATTAAATTCGCCGGTCGGAGTCGCTGTCGATTCCAGCGGGAACATTTATGTGGCGAACTCGTACAGCACCACCAGCGGGAGCACTGGCACCGTGACGGTCTATGCAGCCGGCAGCAACGGAAACGTGGCACCTGTACAGACGATATCTGGCGGCGACACCGGGCTGCGCACGCCCATGGGAATCGCTCTCGGTTTTATCTCGCAATAGAAACGGAATCTGTAGCGGGATGAGGGGTGCTGGATCGCCGCGGTCTCGGTGAATCCGATGGCACGGATGCTTCCACACTCCGTTCAACTACTGTGGCGCGCTGCCTATGGATAGATATTGAACTCCAGCGGCAGCGTCTGATCGGGATGGGAACCGTCGCATACCAGGTCGATCAAATTAACCTGCGTCGTCCAATGGCCCGCTTTGGTCGGCGTTCCCTCGAACATCCAATCATTCAGACCGCTTTGCCGAACTCCCGGAGGAAGGCTGCGCGCGGCGACTAACGCTTCTCCCGCCGCATGACCGCCACATCCGGCAGCTTTATCGTCGAGAATAATCGCCGCATGGATCGGGTGGCCCACCTGCCCTTGAGTTCCTTCCGCCCGAAAAGGCAGCTCACGCGTCGCGCAACCTGCTGCCAGAAATATTAGTCCGATCGCCGCCAGGATAGATGAGGCCGTGCCTGGTGCTGCGCTGCCATCAATTTTCATCAGCTCAATCCTCTACCGAAATCCCGCGGCATAAGCCACTTGCGACGCGCGAGACGCCCGGCCACTTGCATCGCGCGCCACGATGTTTAAATTCATAGCGGTTCCGCAGACCGCCGATGTGGTGGTTTGCCCGGGCTGAATCCACGAGCGAGTAGCAACAGGGAGAGAAATTCACATGCCAGCCAAAACGGTTGAGCTGCACGAGAGGGCACGGGTGGGAATCGTCAAAGGCGCGACGCTGGTGATGGAAGCCGCGCGCGTAACGCTCGGGCCCAAGGGCCGCAACGTCATGATCCAGCGGAGCTTCGGCGCGCCGACCGTCACCAAGGACGGCGTGACCGTGGTCAAGGAAATCGAACTCGAGAACCGCTTCGAGAATATGGGCGCGAAGCTGATTCGCGAGGTCGCGCAGAAGACCTCCGACGTCGCCGGCGACGGCACCACCACCGCGACCGTGCTGGCGGGCGCGATTGTGCGCGAGGGAATCAAGCTGCTCGCGGCGGGTTTCCCCGCGATGGAACTGCGGCGCGGAATCGAGGCCGCAGTGTTCAAAGCAGTCGGCGCTATCAAGGAGATGTCGCGGCCGGTGAAGGAGCGCGACCGTCTCGAGCAGGTCGCGACGGTCTCGGCCAACGGCGACAAGTCGATCGGCAAAATTGTCGCCGATGCGATGGACAAGGTCGGCAAGGAAGGCGTGATCACCGTCGAAGAGGCGCGCGGACTCGACACGGTGCTCGACCTGGTCGAAGGGATGCGCTTCGATCGCGGCTACCTGTCGCCATACTTCGTCACCAACGCCGACAAATTGACGACCGAGCTCGATGAGCCGCTCATCCTGTTCCACGAAAAGAAGCTGTCGAACCTCCGCGAAATCCTGCCGCTGCTGGAAAGCGTCGTGCAGACCGGACGCCAGTTGCTGATAATCGCGGAGGACGTCGAGAGCGAGGCGCTCGCCGCGCTGGTCGTAAACAAGTTGCGCGGGACGCTCAAAGTTGCGGCGGTCAAGGCGCCCGGCTTCGGCGATCGGCGCAAGGAAATGCTGCAGGACATGGCGGTGCTGACCGGCGGCACTCTGATCGCCGAGGAACTCGGCACCAAGATCGAGAACATCGAAATCGCCTCGCTGGGCAAGGCGAAGAAAGTTCTAATCGACAAGGACAACACGACTATCATTGGCGGCTCGGGGAAGAAGTCGGAAATCCAGGGACGGATCGAATTGATCCGCCGCCAAATCGAGGAGACCACTTCCGACTACGATCGCGAGAAGCTGCAGGAACGGCTGGCCAAGCTCACCGGCGGCGTCGCCGTGATCAAAGTTGGCGCGGCGACCGAAGTCGAGCTGAAGGAAAAGAAAGCGCGCGTCGATGATGCCGTCCATGCGCTCCGCGCGGCGGTCGAAGAAGGAATCGTTCCCGGTGGCGGCGTTGCACTCGTGCGCGCGATCGCCGCGGTGAGGTCGATGAGACTCAACGAAGACCAGAAGGCCGGCGCAGGGATCGTCGCCGATGCGATGTCAGAACCGCTCAAGCAGATCGCGCGCAACGCCGGTCACGAGCCGGAAATCGTTCTTAACGCAGTGCTCGAAGGCAAAGGCGATTTCGGTTTCAATGCGGCGACCGAAGTTTATGAGGATTTGGTCAAAGCTGGCGTGCTCGATCCCGCCAAAGTGGTGCGTTCGGCACTCGAGAACGCGTCCAGCGCCGCCTCAATGATGTTGACGACCGAGGCCGCCGTCGCGGAAGCGCCGAAGAAACCCGCGCCGATGCCTGCGATGCCCGGCGGCGGCGGAATGGGCGGCGGCATGGGTGGTATGGGAGGCATGGGAGGAATGGGTGGCATGGGCGGTATGGGAGGGATGGGTGGCGGAATGGACGACTACGGCGACGACTTTTAAGTAGATTGCAATAGATATCCGCGCCGGGGATACCGATGGTGAGGTTCCGACGGGGACAAAAAGAGCAATCAAACGGGAACTAGACGGCAAGTGAACCAAATAGCTGTTTCCGCGCACTAGATATAGTTACTTTGCGAACCGTAATGAGTAACTATATGCAACTCTGGCTGCCGCGAGAAGGTTAGTAATGATGCGCAATACCCCACTGTGAGTGGACGTAAATGAATTCGACATCATTCCTTATCTGGTCAAATTTCACTCGCGTCTGCATAACTCGCGGTCTCGGCGCGCTAACTACAAATAGCCAATCGGGTCAATAGTACTAGCGATAGCAATTCACGCGACCACCCTTGCATAGGGCTGGGAGTTTGTGAGACAAAATGAAGGTCTTAATGCAGGGGTCTTGAATCACTTAGCTAAAGCCTCTGCGCAATCCTTAGGAGGATGAAATGGAAGGGTTAATGAGAAAATCTTCAAAACTGGTCGGTCTTGCCGGGGCTGTGTTGGCCCTTTCGTTGCTCGGTGGTTGTTCGTCGAACGAGCCGGATCCAGCACAGCGCGCCGTTAACGCGGCGAATCAGGCTGACCAGGCGGCGGCTCGCGCCGATGCGGCGGCCCAGAAATCAGCAGCAGCGGCCGCGCAGGCTCAGGCAGCGGCCAGCCGAGTAGAGCAGGCGGCCAGCGATGCGAAGGCAGCTGCAGATCGTGCGGAAGCTATCGCGTCGAAGACGATGACCGAGCATCATCCGATGCGTCACCGTCGTCATCGCGCGGCTGCGGCTGAAGCAGCTCCTTCCGATGCGGGCGCGGCTCCGGCACCGGCTGATGCTGGCGCACCTCCGCCGGCTCCTGCTACTCCGTAATTTCGTTCAGGCTTGATAGTCACGAGGGCGGTTGCTTCGGCAGCCGCCCTCGTTTGTCTATCTGTCCACTACTGGACTGAGTACCAGTCCCGATCGCGGATTTCCGGTTAGCTAGCGCCGTAGAGATCGGTCTCAAGCCAGGTAGTAACTCAACGCGCGAAAGTTACTATAACTTTCAGCGACTCAGGCTTTTGCGCCATCGCAAAAGCTTCGGTTATCTGCGCCAGCGGAAACCGATGCGTCACCAGCTCCTTCGCGTTGATCACCCCGCGCTCGACCAACGAAAACGCTTCGCGCGTTTCCTCAGGGCCGCATGAGTAGCTCGGAACCAGCCTGGTCTCGTTGAAGTACAGATCGTGCGGCTTGACGATTAAATCGTCGCCGGGCGGCGTAGCGGTAAACTGAACAACGGTAGCGCCCTTCCCTGCCGCGGCGATTCCCGTGGCGATTGCTTTCGAGGTGCCGGGTCCGACGATCACAACGTCGGCCATCGCGCCGTTGGTGATTTCGCGCACTTGCTCGACCAGGTTGTCGCCTTCGACAACGATCCCGCGATCCGCGCCAAGTTCGATCGCGCGCTGGGCGCGAGAATGAAACAAGTCCGCGCCGATGATGGTCCCGGCGCCGAGATGCCGCGCGAGCTTCACATGCATCATGCCCATGATGCCCAGCCCGATGATCAGAATCGACTCGCCGGCCTTCAGCCCCGAACGCTTGAGCGACTTGACGACGCATGCAGCCGGCTCGATCAGCACGCCGTCGGCGTCGGCCATCGAGTCCGGAATGCGCAGCGTGTCGCGCTGGTTAGCCGCGCTCACGAGAAAGTATTCTGCCATCCCGCCCGGCACGATATTGGTCGCGCGCCAGGTCGCGCATTGCACGTATTCGCCGCGGCGGCACGCCGCGCATTGAAAACATGGCGCATGATGGTGCACGAAAACCCGATCGCCTTTTTTGAAATCGCGCACCGCTGCGCCCGCCTGCTCGACGATTCCCACCGGCTCGTGGCCGAGCACCAGCGGCGCCTTGCGCTTGATGTACCAGGGCATGATATCGCCCGAGCAGATGCCGCACGCGCTCGCACGAACGAGAATGTCTGTGTCGCCCACTACCGGCCGCGCACTTTCCTCGACGCGGATGTCGCCGAAATCGTAAAGCCGAGCTACCTGCATAAAATTGAACCTTGTGTGTCGCGCGCCCGCTTGTCAACGCCTTGGCTGGATGGTCTTTTCGGGACCGGTTGCGAGACCCAGCTTCGCCAGCACTGCTGAATCGTCGGTTATGTAGAACACCGGCTCCATTCGTCTGAACTCCGTCACATCTGTAATTCCGTTCGCCGTTTCAATCTCGTACGCCGGATAGCTTTCCTCGGGCTTATCGAAGCCGCCGTATGCGTTCCTCTTGGCATTGCCGAAATAGTGTGGTTCCAAACCTTGGGTGACAGTCTCTACCTTGGCGAGGGTGTTGCCATTCTTGTCTAACAGCCAAAAGGTTGATGAGCGACCGAGAGATCCATTGTAGCAATACATCGTCACCGTCACGTCCGCACGCGAGAGGCCTTTCGGAAGTGTAAACCATCGGGGCAGCCTCGATTCCGGCGCGAGGTTGAACATCGACTCAGGAAAACTGCCGCATCCCCAACAACACACGATCATCAAAAAGCGGATGATGCATTGAGCCATTGAGGGAAATTCGCGGGGCCGCGTGCGCGCTGGCATGTTAGAATCGCATCATGCCACGGCCGAAATGTCCTCCGATAGCTGCCGACATAATTACTGAGATCGGCGACAAAGTCGTTTTGATCGAGCGCAAGAATTTTCCGCTGGGATGGGCAATCCCTGGCGGCTTCGTCGATTTTGGAGAGACTGTCGAGAATGCGGCGGTGCGCGAGGCGCGCGAGGAGATTTCGCTCGAAGTTGAGCTGCGCGCGCTGCTCGGTGTGTACTCGCGGCCCGATCGGGATCCGCGCGGCCAGACGATCACGGTGGTGTACGTCGCACGCGCATCGGGGACGCCGCGCGGCGCCGACGACGCCAAGAATGCCACGCTATGCGACCCGCGCAATCCGCCGACTCCGCTCGCATTCGATCACGCGGAGATTCTCGCCGACTATGTACACTGGATAGAGACCGGAGAATTTCCCGCTCCGTGGCGGAAGCCTTAATCCGGGATCTTAGCGACTTCCGCGCGCTCCGCCGAATCCGATTGTGTCCGGGAACGCACGATCAACGCGCCCCCAAGGAATGCCCCCAACAGCATCGGGAATCCCGGATGCGGCGCCGCCTTGATCAACTCGGTCACGATGCAGATAACGAGCGTCGCGCCGCCGGCAATTAACCCCAGGTTCTCGCCGATGTTCTCGGCTGGTTCGAGCGACTGGAACTCCTGCCATGCGGCGATCAGCCCGAACAGGAACAAAGGCAGCAGCAGGAGGGTCTCCTCGATCCAGGCAAGCGGCGACATCAGAAGCGCAAGCGCGACCCAGATTCCGAACACAAGACCATCGAGATCCGCGCGTCCGTGGCTCGTTATCGTGGCCGCGGCGGCGATTGCAATCAGGGCGAGATCAATGAGCGCGGTGAATCCCCAGACAGCAATGGCCGGTGGTTTGCCGCCGGCAAAATGCGCCACGGTTTTTCGAACGACAGACAGCACGGTGAGTTCCGCGTGCCCAACAACATGATACGAGATCGGCAGACCATGTGTAACCAACTCGATCCAGTGGACCGGATTCGTCAGTAGTACTCCGGCGGCGAAAATACCGATCGTCCAGCCGAGCGAGCGCCAGCGGCGGCTGAACAGAAAATATCCGGCAGCTCCCGCAGGGAAAAGCTTCAGCAGCGCCGCGAGCGCCATGAAGATTCCCGCGGCCGCGGGACGATTCCTCCGCGCGCAAAACCACGACGCGGACAACAGCGCCAGTAGCATCGGCGCGATTTGGCTCCAGACAATCGCGCCCGCGAATGGGCGCGACATCAACACCAGTGAAACCACGATGATCGTAGACACGCTGCCAAGCGGCGGATCGTTGCCGCGCGCCAGCAACAGTACGGCGGCGATCACGCAAAGGAATTGCGCGGCGTGCCAGATCCAGAACGCGGTCTTCCGGTCGAGCCGGGCGAGCGGCGAAAATGTCTCGATGAAAGAGGGCGGCTGGTTGCAACCGTGCATCGGTCCTCGCATGTCGGTCCACGGGTCGCCACCGCTGGAATAATCGCTCCACCAGCCGTAGAACACGGTGAAATCGAACTGGTCGTAGCGATGCGATATCGCCGGCAAGCGCTGGGCGAGGGAGATCGCCGCAACCAGCGCGAGAATCGCCGCGACAATCGTAGTAATCGGAAGTCGCCGGAGAAAGGTGCGCAATCCCGCGCGCTCGGCCATCGCGTTCTAGCGCTTGAGCTTCACGACGGCGCGCTCGATGCGATCGAAAGCCTCGTTCAGATTCTTGGTCGAAGTGGCGTACGAAAGCCTGACGTGTTCGGGCGCGCCGAAGTCGTTGCCACCGACCAGCGAGACGTGCGCCTCGTCGAGCAGAAATGCTGCGAGCATGTCGCCGTCGGTGATCTGCTTGTCGCCAAACCGGCTGCCGAGCAGTTCCGAGACATTCGGAAAAGCGTAAAACGCGCCCTGCGGTACGTTGGGCAGCTTGAACCCCGGGATTCGCCGTACGCGCTCGACCACCAGCGCGTTGCGCTCGCGAAACGCCTCGAGCATCGGCTTGAGCGCGTCCTGCGGACCGGTCAGCGCCTCGATCGCCGCGGCTTGCGTGATCGAATTGGGATTGCCGCTGTTCTGGCTCTGCAAGCGGCCGGCAGCCGCGATCGCTTCCTTCGGACCGGCAGCGAATCCGATCCGCCATCCGGTCATCGCGTAAGTTTTCGACAGCGAGTTGAACACGATGCCGTGGGACTTGAGCCGCGGCTCGATGTGAAACAAATGCGGCGCGAACTCGCCGTACGCGATGTGCTCGTAAACGTCGTCGGACATCACCCAGATGTCGGTATCGACCAGAACGCGCGCGATTGCAGTGAGCTGTTCGGGCCCATATACGGCGCCGGTCGGATTCGAAGGTGAGTTGAGCATGATCCCGCGCGTGCGCGGCGTAATCGCGCGGCGCAACGCGTCGGGCTCGAGCATGAAGCCACTTTCTTCGGAGCACCGCACGAACTTCGGCTCGGCACCCGACAGCGAAACCATCGCGGCGAAACTGACCCAAGCCGGGGTCGGGATGATCACCTCGTCGCCTTCGTCGAACAGCGCTGCGATCACGTTCGCCTCGGCCTGCTTACATCCGGCCGACGCGATTATCTCGGTCGGCTCGTAGTCGAGGTTGTTGTCGCGCTTGAGCTTGAGCTTGATCGCATTCTTGAGCGCCGCAGTCCCGCCCACCGCCGTGTACTTGGTCTGACCCGCTGTGAGCGCCTTGTCGGCAGCACGCTTGATATGTTCGGGAGTGTCGAAGTCGGGCTCGCCGGCGGCCAGCGAGATAACGTCGATACCGGCGAGCTTCATTTCCGTGGCGCGCGCGTCGGCCGCGAGTGTAGCGGACGGTTTGATGGCGGCGATTCTGCGATTGAGCTTCAGCATTTCCAAATTCCGGATTTCAGAATGGTGCGCGACGATCAACCGCCGCGAACGACCCCAAATTGTACCTTCCCTTTCGCTTTGAAAGAACCGCTTATCCGACTTTGAGCTTTGCGCGCAGGCGTTCGATCACCAGCTCCGGCACCAGCTCCGGCAAACGCTTGCCATGGCTGGCGACTTCCTTGATCAGATGCGAGGAACTGAAGAAGAGACGCGGGTTTGAGAACATGAAGACCGTCTCGACGTTTGGGCTCATCGTTTTGTTCATCTGCGCCATCTGGAGCTCGTAATCGAAGTCGGTTACGGCGCGCAGCGAGCGAATCAGCACCTTGGCGCCGATTCGTTCCGCGTAATCGACCGACAGGCCGCTGAACTTGTCGACCCGCGCGCGCGGCTCGAGGTCGCGGATGACCTCGCGAATTATCTCGACCCGCTCGTCGCCGGAAAACAGCGCCGCGTCCTTGTGCGGATTGTAGGTGACCGCGACGATCACCTCGTCGAAAATCGCGACACTGCGCCGGATGACATCGACGTGACCGTTGTGAATCGGATCGAAGCTGCCGGGATAAACTGCGATCAGCGGGGTTCGCTCTTTGCCTTTTGTCATTTTCTTTTTTTGCCGTCACTCCGCGTCCGGCGCCGGATTAGGTCGACCGGTAAAAGGCGATCCGGTGATCGCCGATGGTTGCTACGAATACGCGCTCGTGGGCTTCAGGAGCGGGTGGTGCTGCGGGTGCGCGCTTCGATTGTTCGACTACCACCCATCCGCCGCTTGCGACGAGCTGGAATTCACAGAGCAGCGCCAGGACGTCTGCACTCATGTCGTCCTTGAAAGGCGCGTCGACGAAAACCAGGTCGAACGACTTGTCCGAACGCCCGAACTCGCCCAGCGCGCGATGCACGTCGGACACGACGACTCGGGCGCGATCGGAAAATTCCAGCTGCGCAAGATTGGCGCGAATCGCCGACGCAGCATCGCGCGAAGAATCCACAAACGTCACATGCGCGGCGCCGCGCGAGAGCGACTCGATTCCCAGCGACCCGCTGCCGGCGAAAATGTCGAGCACGCGCGCGCCGTCGAAATCCATCCGCACTGCGAGCCGCGAAAAAATCGACTCGCGCGCCCGCGCCGAAGTCGGCCGGGTCAGCAAACCGCGTGGCGCCTTCAGCCGCCGTCCGTGAGCATGTCCCGCAATAATTCGCATCGCGTCAGTTTGTCCGAGGCATAAACCTTTTGATCCAATCGGGTAACGCGTTTAATTTAAACTCTAACGCCTATTGCCTCGAAGTCGCGGACGATAGATAACCCGTTCTGCCGGGAGCCCGCAAGTTCGCGGCCGATTAACCATTGACGTTCGAGGCTCTGGCGGAGTTGCGAAATTTTAGCTACCAATCATTAGATTCGCGAACTCAAAAACTTCGACATTGAAGCCTCGGTAATACTTCTGCCATGCCTGAAACCGATCAAACCAAGTTTTCCGACGCGGCGCTCGACGAGTACCGCCAGTTGCTCGGCCGCTATCCGACGCGACAGGCCGCGCTGCTGCCGACGCTGTGGATTGCGCAGCGCGAGTTCGGATGGCTGAGCGACGCGACCCAGGATTACGTCGCGCATCTGATGGAACTGCCGCCCGCGCACGTTCGTGCCGTGGTCTCGTTCTACACGATGTTCCATCGCAAGCCGGTCGGGCGTTACCTGCTCGACGTATGCACCAATCTCTCGTGCCGGCTGCGTGGCGCCGACAAAATCGTGGACTGCATCCGGCGCAAGTTGAAAATCGAGCTGGGCGAGACGACGGCCGACGGCAAGTTCACGCTCGGATCGGTCGAATGCCTGGCGTCATGCGGCACCGCGCCGATGCTCCAACTGAACCAGGACGCCTACATCGAAAATCTGACCGAAGAAACCACCCTCAAACTTATCGATGAGCTGGCCGCACGTGACAATTGAATTAATCGCCGGCGCGATCAAAGCGATCCTGATGATCGTGCTCGGATTGAATCTGTCGCTGTTCCTGCTCTACTTCGAGCGCAAGGGCAGCGCGCTCATCCAGGATCGGATCGGCTCGAATCGCGTCACGATCACCGGCCTCGGCAAGCGGATGGGGATGCCGAATCTCGGCATCATCAACACCACTATCGCCGACCCGGTCAAAATGTTCACCAAGGAAGATTTCGTGCCGGACGGCGCCGACAAATTCCTGCATACGCTCGCGCCGTTCCTCGCACTGTTCCCGGTGATGATCACGTTCGTCGTGATCCCGTTCGGCGACACGATTTGGATTCACGGCCATCGCATCGGTCTCGAGGCTGCCAACCTGAATTCCGGCGCGCTCTACCTGCTCGCGACGATCGGGCTCGGGGTTTACGGCGTCGCGCTCGCAGGGTGGTCGTCGAACAATCGATGGGCGCTGCTCGGTGGGATTCGCGCGACCGCACAGATGATCTCGTACGAGCTCGCGATGGGACTCGCGATCGTGTCGGTCATCATGACCTTCGGCACGCTGAACTTGCAGGAAATCGTGCGCGGACAGGGCGGCGTGTGGTTTGGATTTTTGCCGCGCTGGGGAATTTTCATGCAGCCGCTCGCCTTCATTCTGCTGCTGGTGGCGGGCGCCGCGGAATCCAAGCGCATTCCGTTCGACCTGCCCGAGAGCGACTCGGAACTGATCCAGGGATATTTCACCGAATACTCGGGCGGCAAGCAGGCGGTCTTCATGCTCACCGACTTCGCCGAGCAAGCGCTGCTCGCGATGCTGCTGACGACGTTCTTCCTCGGCGGATGGCAGGTGCCGTGGCTGATGCGCGATGGATTCCATCTGCCGGGCGGCGCATTTCTCGCGATGCCGGCGCTGGTCGTTTCGCTAATGGGCGTCGTCGCATTCCTGGTCAAGGTCGTCGCGCTGTGCATCTTCCTCGGCTTGGTGCGATGGACGCTGCCGCGCTTCCGCTACGATCAGTTGATGCGCCTCGGATGGAAAGGACTGGTGCCGCTCGGACTCTTCAACGTACTGCTGACCGCATTCGTCGTGGTCGCAACCGGGAGCGCGCACTGATGCCGCCGTTCCTCTATATTTTTCTCGGCGCGTTGGCGATCGTTTCGGCGCTCGGCGTGATCGTCCAGCGCAACCCGATTCATTCGCTGCTGGCGTTGATCGGAACGCTGATGATCGTCGCGATTTTGTTCATCGGCGAAGACGCGGTGGTGGTCGGTTTCCTGCAAATCATCGTATACGCCGGCGCGATCATGGTGCTCTTCCTGTTCGTGATCTGGCTGTTGAATCTGCAAGTTGAAACCGGACCGACCGGTCATCTCGCGCTCAAGTTTTTCGGCTCGATCGCCGCGGCGCTGTTCGTAACTGAATTGTTTTTCATCCTCGCGCCGCCGCATCTGCAGGTGAAGTTCACTCACGAGCCCGCGGGTTACGGTTCGCTGGCGAGCCTGGCGGGCAAGCTGTTCACCGACTACCTGGTCGCGTTCGAGGTGACCTCGATACTGCTGCTGGCCGCCGTGGTCGGTTCGATTGCGCTCGCGCGGCGGCTGCCTGCCGTCGAAGAGCAGCCGATCGCTTTCGAGGAAAAGCCGATCGTCGTCGAGAAGATCGCATCATGATTCCACTCAGCTACATGATGTCGCTCAGCGCGATCATTTTCGCGATCGGTGTCGCGGGCGTGATCATCCGCCGCAATATCCTGGTGATGTTCATGTCGATCGAGCTGATGCTCAACGCGGTGAATCTCGCGTTCATCGCAATCGGCAGCCGGCTCGGCTCGATGGACGGGCAGGTGATCGTCTTTTTCGTGATGACGGTCGCAGCGGCCGAATCTGCGATCGGCCTCGGCATCATCATTTCGACTTTCCGCAATCGCGAAACCGTGCACGCCGACGACCTGACCCTCATGAGATGGTGACGGACATCATATGACAGTTGGCTTTCCAGCACTCGCGCTGATTCTTCTATTCCCCGCCTTCGGCGTCGTGTTCAACTTGTTTCTCGGCGCCAGATGGGGCCGCAGCGCGGTCAACGTCGTCGGTCCGGGCGTGATGTTCGCCGCATTCGCGGTGGCGACGTGGGCATTTTTGAAATTGCTATCGATGCCGGCGGGCAGCGCGCTCACTGAGCATTTGTGGGGATGGATCGAGGCGGGCAAATTCCACGCCGAGCTGGGGCTCCGCGTCGACGCGCTGTCGGGCGTGATGGTGATGATAGTCACTGGGGTCGGCGCACTAATCCACCTTTACTCAGTCGGCTACATGGCGCACGACGAAGACTTCGCGCGCTTCTTTACCTACATGAACCTGTTCGCACTATCGATGTTGATACTCATTCTTGCGGACAACTTACTAATGATGTTCGTAGGATGGGAAGGCGTCGGACTGTGTAGCTACTTGCTAATCGCATTCTGGTACACCAATCCTCAGTTCGCATACAACGGGCGCAAGGCGTTCATCGTCAACCGGGTTGGCGACGCCGGCTTCCTGCTCGCGATGTTCACGATCGTCGGGACGCTCGGCGCACACGGCGTCTGGACGCTCGACTTCGTCGAACTTCACAACAATGCGGCGTTGCTGGGCGGCGCCGGCGCAACCGCAGCATGCTTTCTGCTCTTCATCGGGGCAACCGGCAAATCGGCGCAGATTCCGCTGTACGTCTGGCTGCCCGATGCGATGGTCGGCCCGACTCCGGTCAGCGCGCTGATTCACGCGGCGACGATGGTCACCGCGGGCGTGTACATGATCGCGCGGCTCGGTTTCATGTTCTCGATGGCGCCCAGCACTCTCGACCTGGTTGCGACTGTCGGCGCCCTGACCGCATTGTTCGCCGCGACCATCGCGATCGTCCAGCCAGACATAAAGAAAGTGCTCGCTTACTCGACCATCAGCCAGCTCGGCTACATGTTTCTGGGCGTCGGTTCGGGCGCATATGCGTCGGGGATCTTTCACGTGATGACCCACGCGTTCTTCAAGGGTCTGCTCTTCCTTTGCGCCGGTTCTGTGATTCATGCGCTCGGCGGCGAGCAGGACATGAACAAGATGGGTGGGTTGCGCAAAAAGCTGCCGATCACGTTCTGGACGATGTTCATCGCGACGCTGGCGATCGCGGCGATGCCGCCGTTCTCCGGTTATTTTTCCAAGGACCTGATCCTCGAAGCCGCATATGAGTCGGGGCATTGGTGGCTCTGGTTTCTCGGTGTGATCACCGCGGGACTCACCTCCTTCTACATGTTTCGGCTAATCTTCATGACGTTTTTCGGCGATTCGCGCGTCGACTCCGACAAAGAACATCACATTCACGAGTCGCCCGCGGTAATGACTATTCCATTAATCGTACTGGCTATTCTCGCGACGGTTGGCGGATGGGTAAATCTTCCCGACGGAATCCTGTGGGGAAATGCGTTCGTGCGATTCCTCGCGCCGGTCATCGGCACCTTCAAACCGATCCTCGAGGAAGGTGAGATTTCCCGGTCCCTGCCGCTCGCAGCTCCCATCATCGGAATTCTGCTTGCGTACATCTTGTACATACGCTTGCCGGGACTCCCGTTCCTGCTTGCATGGCGGCTGAAGCCTGCCTACGACTTGCTACTCAACAAATACTATATCGACGAAGTATATAATCTAATCGTCACGCGGCCGCTGTTCTGGATATCGGAAAATATACTCAACCGCGCGATCGACGAATACGCAATCGACGGCACCGCCGAGGGCATCGGACTCGCCGTTCAGACCGGCGGCCAGGTGGCGCGTCGCGCCGAGACCGGCAACGTCCAGCACTACGCATTCGTTTACCTGTTGGGCGCGTTGGGAATCGTGGCTTACTACCTGTTCCTGGTGACGGGCCGATGAACGGCGGTTTGCTCACGGCTCTGATTTTTCTGCCGCTGATCGGCGCGCTCTTCATCCTTATGCAGAGCGAGGAGCGCGCGATCTGGAATTCAGCGTTCATTTTTTCGCTGCTTCCCCTCGCGCTCAGTTTCTACGTCCTATGGCAATTCAATCCGCAAATGGGGGACTACCAATTCGTCGAGCAGTACGATTGGATACCTGCGTTTGGCATTTCATACCATATTGGTATCGACGGCATTAGCCTGTTCCTCGTTCTACTGACTACTATCCTGATTACTCTGTCGATACTCTATTCCGGTGGCGGCGATATCGAAGAGCGTCCGCGCGAATTCTGTTTTTTCATGCTGATACTCGAAACCGGGCTGCTCGGGACGCTGCTCGCGGTCGATCTGTTCCTGTTCTACGTGTTCTGGGAAGTGATGTTGATCCCGATGTACTTCCTGATCGGGATCTGGGGACACGGCCGCAAGATTTACGCGGCTATCAAGTTCGTACTGTTCACGATGGTCGGATCGTTCCTGATGCTGATTGCGATCCTGTACCTCGTGTACCAGGCGCACGCGCATTTCAATCGCACCAGCTTCGATTTGCCGCTGCTCTACCAGGTTCCGCTGAGCGCAACCGAAGGCCGCTGGCTGTTCGCGGCGTTCGCTCTCGCGTTTGCGATCAAAGTCCCGATGTGGCCGGTGCATACCTGGCTGCCCGACGCGCATACCAACGCGCCCACCGCCGGTTCGGTTATTCTGGCCGGCGTGATGCTCAAGATGGGCACCTACGGCTTCCTGCGTTTCGCGATCCCGCTGTTCCCGACCGTCGCGGTCGAAGCGATTCCGCTGTTCATGGCGCTTGCGGTGATCGGAATCATCTACGGAGCGTTGGTCGCGATGATGCAACCGGATCTCAAACGCCTGATTGCCTATTCGTCGGTTAGTCACTTGGGGTTTGTGATGCTCGGAATATTCGCGCTCAACCCCGAGGGCATCGACGGCGCGATTTACCAGATGCTCAATCACGGCGTTTCCACTGGCGGATTATTTTTGCTGGTCGGGATGCTCTACATGAGGCGTCACACGCGCGAGATTTCCGAATTCGGCGGCCTGTGGAAGCGCGTCCCGGTTTACGCCGCAGTCTTCATGGTCGTGATGCTCTCGTCGATAGGACTGCCCGGGCTCAATGGCTTCGTCGGCGAGTTTCTGATCATGCTCGGCGCATTCTTAAGAATCAGGCTGGCCACCGTTTTCGCAGTGATTGGAGTGATCCTCGGCGCGCTCTACATGCTGTGGACTTACGAGCGCGTGATGTTCGGCCCGATCACCAAGGCGGTAAACGAAACGATTCGCGATCTCACCGGGCGCGAAATTGCCGTGATGGTACCGGTGATCGCGCTGATGCTGATATTGGGCATTTTCCCGCGCGCGCTGATCAACCGGATCGAGCCGTCGGTGAATGCGATGCTTGCGCGTGCAAATTACGGGCAGCTTGAAGGCCAGCTTGAACGAGCGCCGGCTCGAATAGCTACTTTGCCAATAGTAACTCGCGAATCGACTATGGCGGCTGTGCGATGAGCCAATTTAATCTCGCCGCGATCAATTTTGTCTGGCTGCCGATTCTGCCGATGGTCATCGTGGCCGTGGCTGCGATCGTAGTGCTGCTGGTCGGGGTTCGCATCAAAGACAGCGAGAGCGAGGGGTTGGGATTGCTTACGCTCGCGTCGCTCGGCGTGGCATTTGTCTTCTCGCTCGGAATTGTCGGACAAAACGGCATCGCTTTTGCCGGCGCAATTTCGATCGACAGCTTTTCCGCATTTTTTCAACTCGTGATTTTGATCGCCGCGATGTTCACCGTGATGATGTCGCTCGACTACGCCGCCGACAATCATATTCCGGGCGCCGAATACTATTCGCTGCTGCTGTTCTCCGCGCTCGGCATGATGTTGATGGCGACAGCCGGCGACCTGATCGTTATCTTTCTCGGCCTCGAGACGATGTCGCTCACGGTTTACGTGCTGGCTGGAATGATGCGGCGCAACGCGAAGTCGAATGAGGCCGCTATCAAATATTTTCTGCTCGGTGCGTTCTCGACCGGCTTCCTGCTTTACGGAATCGCATTGGTGTTTGGTGCAACCGGCTCGATCAAGCTCGGCCCGATCCACGACGCCCTCGCTTCCGGCGCGTTGAGTTCGAACCCGCTGCTCCTGCTCGGCATCGGCTTGATGGTGATCGGCTTCGGCTTCAAGGTCGCCGCGGTGCCGTTTCACATGTGGACCCCCGACGTTTACGAAGGCGCGCCGACGCCGGTGACCGCGTTCATGGCGGTCGGAGTCAAACTCGCGGCATTCGCCGCCTTCGTCCGGGTTTTCCTGGTCGATTTTTCAACCGTCGGCGCGCATTGGCAGACTGTAGTCTGGGTAGTCGCGGCGCTGACAATGACCGTCGGCAACGTAATCGCCGCCGTGCAAACCAACATAAAGCGGTTGCTCGCGTATTCCGCGATCGCGCACGCCGGCTATCTGCTGCTGGGCATGGCGGCGGGAGTGCGCTCGGGTCCGGCTATTCTCTATTACTTACTTGGATATGCATTCACTAATCTCGGCGCGTTCGGAGTAGTCATTGCGCTCGAACGGCGCGGCGAAGTGGGTAATCAGATTAGCGATTTTCGCGGCCTCGCATCGCGACAGCCTCTGCTCGCCGGCGCGATGGCAATATTCCTGCTGTCGCTGGCCGGAGTGCCTCCGATGGCCGGGTTCGTCGGCAAATTCTACATTTTCAGCGAAGCTCTGCACCAGGGATACGTCGGACTGGTAATAATTGCAGTACTCAATAGTGTAATCTCTGCCTATTACTACTTTTATGTATTAGTCGCGATGTATATGCAGGAAGGCGGCCTCGAAGTTGAGCGACTGAGTAATCGTCCCGCTCTGGTCGCGGCAATCGGACTGGCCGCACTGGCTACTATCCTGATTGGAGTTTATCCGCAGCCGTATATCGCGTCCGCCGCCAACGCATTTCATTCCGCCAGCGGCGCAGAAGGAATTCATACGGCCGCCGCGTTCGACGAGTAGCGCAGCTATTTACGGCGCGCGGGCTTCTTCGAGGCTGGTTTCTTCGCGGATTTCTTGACCGACTTCACTGACGCGCGCGGCTTTGCACTGGCAGACTGACTGTTCGCGGTGCCCGCGAATGCGTCTGCTTCGATTTCGATCATCATGTCGGGATGCGCGAGCCTGCGAACTTCGACAACCGTCGATGCGGGGGGCGCGTCTGCGAAAAATTCCTTGTGTGCGCGCGCCACTTCCGCGAAACGGTTCATGTCAGTGACGAACATCCGCGTGCGGATCACCTGATCCATCGCGAGGCCCGCGCGCTCGAGCGCCGTTCGAATATTGGCCATCGCCTGGCGCGCCTGCACGTACATCTGTCCCGCGCCCACGATCATCCCGCGCTCGTCGGTGGCCGTGGTGCCAGACACTGCGACCATGTCGCCGGCCCGCACCAGCCGCGAATAGCCGACGATCGGCTCCCACGGCGTGTTAGTCGAGATTCGCGAGATCGCGCTCATCGTAGTCTCCCTCGCCGCGAGCGAAATCAGTCCACGCGCGCGAATCTACACCGGTATGTCGCGGCTGGGAAAGGCTTCTTCGAGTTCCCGCGCGACCGATCGCATCGGCGGTGCAACCAGCCGTCCCGACGGCATCAGCCAGTTGCGAATTCGCGTGAGCGTCGGCAGACCCGCCGGTGGACGCTCCGAGCTCCGCACCATGTCGAGTTCGTGTTCGACGATTAACGAGTTGTGACGATTTGCGAGCCCGATGCCCGCGAAAATGACGCGCCGTTCTTCCACCCTACTACCTCCACCACATCCGCCCCCAGGACGGTAAATATTGATTGAATCATACAGATGCGCACGAAATAGTCAAAAAAAATTTTGCGCGAAGAAACCCTCGGCGCGAGCACCGACAGACTGTGAATACAGGCAAAATGCGCGCTTGAAGTTATGCTGCACCTATCGTATTCTTGCCCCGTTTCAAGTTTCCGCGCTCAATCGAGTACCGAGCAACCAAGGAGAAAGCGATGCGCAAGGTCCTGCTTCTAGCACTGGTTACGATGTTCTTCGCGACGGCTTGCAGCAAGTCCGAAGAGACGGCCCCCGCTCCCGACGCTGCTGCGTCCGCCGCGCCTGCCGATGCGGGCAGCGCTGCGATGGCGGCGAGTCCTGCTGACGCCGCAAGTCCTGCTGGTGCGGCCAGCCCCGCTGCGCCGTAATTCACTTCGTTTCCTGAGCGGGTTCCCGCGCGCCGCAAGAGCCGTCGGCGCGCGGGGAACTCGCTGATCGCGATCGTCGGGAAGAACTCGCCGATCTCTTCACTCGGACGCAAAGGGGATCGCGTTAGAGCTTGTCCCGCTTCGACTCCGGCAATCCCCAGCTATTGCTCCTCGTCAGGCTCCTTGTCATCTCCGCGGTCTTCGATTTCCTGGGGTGAGACTTCCTTGGGCAGTTCGGAGCTTCCACCCATTGGCGCTTCAGTCTCCGCGGGAGGCTCCTCGCCGCGAATTATCTCGACTGCGCGATGCGCCGCTTCTCCCGCCAGCTTCTTGAGCTCCTCGGATTTGCGCGCGAGTTCCGCAGTGGTGCGCGATAACTCCGACCTCATATCGGCCGACTTCTTCGCATACTCCGCCTTCAACTCCGCGATTTTCGCGATCGCCTGTTGACGCGCCGCGTCTCGCTTACCCGCATCCCCTAGCGCCGACTTCAAATTGGTGGCGAGTTTGCGCCCCTGATCGCGCAACGACGAAATCTGCGACGCCAGTTGTGCGCGAGCCTTTTGCGCTTCGCTCTTGACCCGCTCTTCGATCTTTCGCGCCTTGGTCTCGCGCTCGAGCTTGACCCGCAGTTCCTTGACGGTCTTGCGCAATTGCGCGAGCTGCCTGAGCGCGGGATCGTTCCTGGCAGCTTTTCTTCGGGTTACGGGTTTTTTCCTTGTCGGCATCGTTGCCTCCCGTCGCGAGCTTCTACCTTCTAACCATCTTCAAACTAAGTCCGGCGCGACGATCAGATCAATGTAGACTCTACTTTCCGTACTGTAGTGCAGGCGCACGCCGGTGCTGCTACGATGCGTTCGCAATGGCGACCGTTCCCAAAGTCGGCCCCTCTCCCAACCAGCTGAAGCCTGGTCTTTCACTCTTCGACTCCGCGACCCTGGTCGCCGGCTCGATGATCGGTTCGGGCATCTTCATTGTCTCCGCCGACATCATGCGCCAGGTCGGCAGTCCTTTCACGCTGCTGATGATTTGGCTTGTCGCCGGCGTGATGACAATCGCGGGCGCGCTCGCGTATGGCGAACTCGCCGCGATGATGCCGGCCGCGGGCGGCCAGTACGTCTACCTGCGCGAAGCTTACGGCGGGATGTGGGCGTTCATGTTCGGCTGGACGCTGCTGCTGGTGATCCAGACCGGCACGATCGCCGCGGTCGCAGTTGCGTTCGCGCGGTTCGCGGGCGTGATGTGGCCGGTGTTCGGCTCGACCCTCTGGTTCGGTGCCGGTGGCGCAGGACTGTCGGGGGAGCGCGCCGGCGCAATCGCGGTGATCGCTCTTCTGACTGCGGCGAATCTGCGCGGCCTCGACATGGGCAAGTGGCTGCAGAACTCGTTCACCACCGCGAAAATTCTCTCGCTCTGTTTGATCGTCGCCGTCGGATGCATCCTCGCGCCGAATCCAACTGCGATTCATGCAAACTTCGGCAGCTCGACCGCCTTCTTCGGCACTCCTTCGATGTCGATTGCGGGCGCCGGAATTTTCGGCGCCGCGATGGTCGGAGCGCTGTTCTCAGCCGACGCATGGGCTAGCGCAACCTTCGTCGCGGCCGAGGTGCGCAATCCCAAGCGCGATCTTCCACTGGCGCTCGCGTTCGGAACCGGCGTCGTCATCGCGCTCTACATCCTCACCAATCTCGCATATCTGTGCGAGCTGCCGGCGAATGGAACCGCGGACGCCGCGACGGTAGTGGGACGCGGCATCGCGCACGCATCGAGCGACCGCGTCGCAGCCGCCGCGATGCAAGTAGTATGGGGCGGCGCCGGCGCAAAAATCACCGCGGTGCTCGTCATGATCTCAGGCTTCGGATGTGCCAACGGACTCATCCTCACCGGCGCACGCGTCATCTATGCGATGTCGCAAGACGGAGTCTTCTTCGCCTCCGCCGGACGTCTCAATCGCGCAAGCGTGCCCGCCGTCGCACTCGTGATGCAGGGAATCTGGGCCGCAGTTCTCACCCTGACCGGCACCTACTCCGAGCTGCTCGACTACGTGATCTTCGCGCAGTTGATGTTTTACGTGCTGACAGTCTCGGCCGTCTTCGTTCTGCGCCGCCGGGAGCCTAACGCGCCACGTCCGTACAAGGCGTGGGGCTACCCAATCGTCCCCGCACTCTACGTCATCGCCGCGTCAGCCCTGATGATCGATCTCTTGATTCTGAAGCCGCGCTTCACCTGGCCAGGATTGTTGATCGCATTAAGCGGCGTCCCGATCTATTACTGGACGCGACCTCGTACTGCGCAGCGATAGATATTGAGACGGAAGCGCGCGTTGAATGATGGCCGACTCACCCCAACCACGGCTCAAGCGATCTCCCTCGACACTCTCCTGTTCCGGTCTTAGCGTTCGCGATGCGGGCGCGCCTGTCAGAACTCCTTCCGTGAAAAACCTTCTCGCGAAAGACGCGTTGCGCGGCTTTCACTGCGCTCCCGCCGCCGCAGGTCGCTCTTCTCACTGCGCCCCCCGTCGCCACCTTTTTTCACTGCGCGTCGCCGCCGCGACCGCGCGCCGCGCAGGCGATTGCCTTCGCCCTCGCGCTGCGCAGCGATAGCTATTTAATTTCGTTCGATGTCGGGACTTGAGTTGTCCTGGCTGTCTGACGGGGTGGTGGGAATCGGCGCTCCCGCTTGCGCGCAGTCGGCCTGCCCCAGTTTGCCGCTGCGGAAATCCCCGACAATCGAAGTCAGAATGTAGGTGCTGCGCTCGGGCGATTGATTGCCGGCGAGTTTGAACAACTCAACCGCATTGTGCACCGCCTCGTTGGCGCCGCTGTCGTTCTTGGGCAGCCCGTAGATTTGAAATACTTTGCACAGCGATTCGATTCCGTCTTTGCGGTCGCCGTCGGTGATGGGAGCGTTAGAACCATCGGCTGAAGGCGCTGGTACACTCGCGCCTGACCCTCCGACGCTGTGCAACATTCCACGAAGAAAGAAAAAAATCAGGAACAACACGATCGCGCCCGCGCCGACTCGTCCTGCTCGCTGACCGGCGGAAAGTTCGCTCCATGGGAGTAACTCGAATCCGCCCTTGCCTTTTTTCCCGCCCCCGACGCTACCGCCGCCGGACGACGAAATGGGCGCGCGCGTTTCGGGCTTGAACGGCTTGGGCGGAGGCGGCGGCGCCGGCGGAGATCCTCCGCGTATCTGAGGAGCCACAATCGGCCGGCCACCGGGCTTCGACGATTGCGCAAACGGATCGACTTCCGGCTTCATCAGCGGAGTCGCACAGTACCCGCAGAACGCCGTGCCTTCCGGGTTATCTTTGCCGCATTGCCCGCATGCAGGCATCAGATCACCTTGCCCATATCATCAAATTTTCGCGGAACTCGTGAAAAATCGCCAGCAAATATCCCCCGCCCGAGCTCGAGCGCGCCATGACACTTTGGCTGTCCGACGAGGCTGACGCTACCGTCAACGCCGGTTCCGACATGAAAGCTACCGCCGCTGCGCGCAAAGTCAATACGGTGGGTGAAAATTCACTGTGGCTCGGACGCTCCAAGCTATTTCATCGCGCTCACGCGCTGATTAGCCGGACGCTCGAGGCACTTCTCCAACCATTTTTGCGCCGTCGGAATCGGCGACAGATCCAGCTGCAGATATTTCGAGATACTGATCACGGACGCCACGTTCAAGTCCGCGATAGTGAATTCCTTGCCGAGCAGATATTCGGACTTTTGCAAATGATCGTCGAGCACCTTGAACGGCGTCTTCAGCGTCTCGATTCGCGCCAGTGCTATCTTCTCGTCCCGCTGATCGGCCGGCAACATCAGTCGATGCTGGAAAATGTCGATCATGGGGGTTTCCATTTCGGTCATGCACCAAAGGCTCCACTGGTAACACGCCCCATGACCCTCGACGGTTGACGGCCACAGCGGCGCCTTCCCGTATTTTTCCGCGACGTACAGATTTATCGCCATCGATTCCCAGATTATCGTCCCGTTGTCGTCGAGCGTGGGAACGTGGCCGTTGGGATTTACTTTCAGATATTCCGGCTGGCGCGTCTCGGCCACAACCACCTGTTCGAATTTCACCCCAGCTTCTTCCAACGCCCACAGGCTTCGCCCCGCCCGCGACATCGACGATCCATACAGCTTAACCATCCGTCCCTCCGGTTTTCCGATCGGCTAGCACTTGATACGATCCAATTGATGCATCCGCGGCCCCCACGACTCCCAATTCAACGCGCACAACAATCGATCGCGCTGTCATTACGACATGCCAGAACTTTTGTTAGCAATTGCCGCGACACTTCTATTCGCCGCCGTATCCGCTCAGGCACAGGAAGGCATGCTCCCCCCTCCCGACGCATCCTACGGCAACAGCGCCACCACCTACCAATCCCCAACCGACCTAACGATGCCGACAGTCGACGACGCCCCCGCCCCCGACACAGTAACAATCCCAATCCCAGGCGGCGGCGAAGTAACAGTAGACGGCCCCGACGCCCCCACCGACACCCCGTTGCCAAACCTCCCCGGCTCCCAATGGGGCATCACCCAGCAAACCCCCTACTCCCACGACATAGGCCCCACCCTCCCATAGCGACCGAATTGCCTCGCCCCACGACGGGAGAGGCCGACGCTCGTCTTCGAGCGTCGGGTGAGAAACCAAATTCCAGGATGCCTTTCCGACTCTTTCCTCGCCCACTCTTGATGTCGCATCCCGCGCCACCGACTCTATTCACCTCTCCCTTCGGAGACCTTTGCATAACTCGGCGCAGCGCTCTTCCCCTCTCCCGACGGGAGAGGATTTAGGGTGAGGGACCTTATCCAGCGCGAGGTTAGGATGTCGCGTTCCGTGCCACTGATTATTCGCCTCGCCCGCTTTGTTGCGGGAGAGGCCGCGCCGAAGGAGCGGGTGAGGGTTCTTTTGCGTGCGATTCAGACTCCGTCTCGGCTTTTTCTATTTGTGTCATTCAGAGCGAAGCGAAGAATCCCGGATCCTTCTTCCCCTCGCCCTGCAAGGGAGAGGATCGAAGGTGAGGGTCCTTGTAAAGCGCGCGATTCTTCCGCGCGCGACTCAAGATTCTGCGTCTGGATCTTTAATCGCCCGCTTCTTAGTCTTGTGTCATCCCAAGCCCGTTCGACTCCGCTCAGGGCAGCTCCGCCGAGAGACACCCCGATCTTTCTCGACGACATCCAACCCACCCCCTACCACTTATCAACCAAGATTTGTGACGCTCGAGCGTCACTTCGTCCTCGTATCATTCAGAGCTGTCTTTGTGTCATGCCGAGCGCAGCCGAGGGACCCCGGATCTTCTCGACGGCAGCCACCGCATCCTCAACCACGGATCAACCAAGATGTGTAACACTCGAGCTTCATTCTATCGCTGTGTCATTCAGAGCCGCCGCGGCGAAGAATCCCGGCTCCTTTCTTTCGCATCGCATCGGCCAGCAAAAAGCGAGGGTTCCCCGAAACACCGCGCCCTCGTTTCTTTTCGGATTTGCGCGCCTCCGACAGAAAAGACACTATCTCGGTCTAACTCATGCCGCATAAGCACTCAGGCCCGACACGTATGGTCGTCGATAGCAACGCCCTTCAGTCTCCGTTGCTGCGCGACTATCTCTCAACAGCAACTAGTAACTTTGCAGTCTTGACCGACTACGCCTCAATGGAGGCGTACAAGGGCAACACACTCGTTTCCATTTTTCGTTCAATGGAAATCCTCGCTGACTTTCCAAGACAAGTCGTCGTTCTCAAGACGACAGGTGTCGTATGCGGATTAAGAGGACGCCAACCGGGCCTGCAGCGGCGCCTGATAGACCGTGAACAAACGCGCGGTTTCTCAAAGTACTGCGACCGTCTTCTTGCAGCCAATCCCGGCGATCTTTCCTTGCAGAAACAACTAGGACACTTTGGGCGCACGGCTGACGCCCAAATGGATAGAATGCTGGCGGACGCCGCCAACATCCCTGAGGCGATAGAGGAGGTAGCCAAATTTTCACTGATGCCGAACTAAAAATTATTCGAATGGGGTTGCCATTTTCCGAAAAACTCGCACTCAAGATACTCGGGAATGTGATCGGACTGGCAAAGAGTCTTTTTTCCCGACACTCTCATCCTCCGGTTCTACGTAGCGTTGACGAGGTGCCAAACACATTTCTCTTCCGCTCGGCACTATGCTCTTTCCTGTGGGCTCTCGATTGGATTTCTACGGGCGGACCAAAGGGCGTCAAGACGGAGAGAATACGAAACGATCTTGTAGACGTGACCTTTGCTACTTTCGCAACTTATTTTGACGGGTTGCTGTCGATGGATGAAAAGCCCTGCAGAATTTATCGGCAAGCGGCATTAGTCTTGGAATCAATCACAAGTCGGCCGGGCGGGAAGGACGTTTACTAAATGCCACTGGCAGCCTGTCTAAAGTTGAAAGAGTTGGGGGCGAACTTCAGTCTTCGGCGATTGTCAGACGCCCGTCCGGTAAACAAGGAGTTGGTGCAAGCCTGCGACTCCTACGATGTCCTTCACGAAGCCCTTCTTTTACGTGCCTTCGGCCTTTCCGCTGACGAAGAAACGAAGAGCTAGCCCGACGCGCCTTATCGCGCGCAACGCCTGAAGAAACAATTGAGGCATGAGTATTTTGCCGAGCCCCAACCAGGCGATCTGACTACCTCGAAACCATCACATATACGCGCCGATAATTCGGCCCTTGTTGCTCGCGAAGTGTCGCCCTCGATCCTGCCAAAGGCGGCCCAATTCAAATGCGACGATATGACTCGCAGGTTGTCGCCTGGATTCCGCTGCCATCATTCCGATCCGCGCGAAATAACCGAATGTGCGACGCAACAGACATCCGCGCCGCACAGTTATCCTTCTCTCGCCACGCGTGGAAGCGCTCGACGGCGCCTCAGAAAGATCCGGGATTCTTCGCTTCGTTCTGAATGACACAGGATTAGACTCTGAGAGCGAAAGGTTGTCCTCAACATTTCGCGATTCTCACTGGGTGCAGGGGTCACCCCTGCCGCCCGCCGCGCAGGCGACTATTCGGCGCGTCGAGTTGAAGGCCGTCATCACGGAGGCACCTGGTTGCGTAAACGGACATGCGCGGCGCCAGTGCTGAACCCAAAAATATGTGTGCAGGGTCCACCCCGACAACCGTTGTCATCGCGCTATGCCATAATATTCAACATGGCCACTTCACCCACCCGCACCAGTGCTCTACCGCGACATCAGACTCTCGCCAACATGCACTCACCAATCGGCCAACGACGAGGAGACGGAAGAGAAAGAAAATGTCAACCAAAATCCCAAAACCACCGAATTTCCAATTCAGAACGATGTTTGTTTAACGCTAGTACGCCGCCTCAAGCATCTTCACCAACTGCTCCTGCGTTACCTCCACGCCTACAGTGTTCGCGCGCTTCACTTCTTCGAGCACTGTTCCCGCGATTCGCGAGATTTCCTCGCGCGGCACTCCTACATCGCGCAGCCGGGTCGGCACTTCGAACTTGCCGATGAACCTCGCTGCGCGATCGGCGCATTCCAAGGCCGACGATCGTGGATTGCGTGCGTCGAAGCGCACGTCAAACCCCTCCGCAATCGGTGCGAAGCGATCGGCGGCTACTTCGGCCATGAAGCGCATCACGTGCGGCAGCGTGATGCATGACGTGACGCCGTGCGGAACGTTCCACATCGGGCCAATCTGATGCCCCAGCGCGTGCGAGATTCCGCCGCGCGTGTTCGACATCCCGAAAATCGAGAGCCACGCGGCAAGCTGGCACTGCAAACGGTGCTCGAGTTCGTCGTCGCCATGCGTCTGCAGCGACGGCAGCAGATGCGCGTTCAGCATCGCGATAGCTTTCGTCGCGAGCGTGTCGGTAATCAGCTGATGCCGTGTCGAGTACGAACCTTCGACCGCGTGATCGAGCGCGCGCATCCCGGTCGAGGCCCACAGCCACGCGGGCGTCTCGACCGTCAGCGCCGGATCGAGGATCACCGACTTCGCCTGCAGCCGCGGATCGGCAACTCCGCCTTTCACTTTGCTCGACTCGTCGGTGACGCCGCCTGCGGGCGTGAACTCACCTGCCGACAACGTGGTCGGTATCGCTATATGCAGAAACGCTCCGCCACCCGACTCGCCAGCGGCTCCGCTGAAATCGATCGTGCGTGAACCCGCGCGTCCGCCCATCAACTGCCACGCGGCATTCTTCACAGTGTCGATCGGACTGCCGCCGCCGAAACTCACCATCGAATCGGCGCCGACGCGACGCGCCTCGGCGACCAGGTCCGTTACCGTCTGCGACGGCACATGCTGCGCCGCGCCTGCGAACACTCCCGCCAACGCGGAACCCGCGGCGCTCTTGACCTTGTCCAGCAGTTTCGATCGGCCGAGCGTCTTACCCGTCACGATCAACGCGCGCTTCGCTCCGCGCCGCGACAGTTCGCGTCCGAGCGTTTCGATTTTGCCGACGCCGAAGACAACCGTCTCGAGTCGCGTGAAATAGTATTCGCCATCGGTGTTGTTCATTTTTCTCTCCATACGTCGAGATACACCTTCTGGCTTTATCCCCAGCCGCGCGCGCCGTCCAGACGCAGCAATGCCGCCCCTTTCGAGGACGGCATCGCCGCTTTCCCGCTACGAACGGGCGATCTATGGAAGCACGGCCGACGCCGGAGCGTTGGCCGGGGTCGAAGCCGGTGCCGACGCTCCCAGCGTCCAGGTTCCCGTGCTCGGACTGTACAGCTCGTAGTAGTCAGTCTTCGCGTTGGCATCGCAGGCCGTCGCCGTCGAACTACCTATCGCCCACGAGGCCAGGCTTCCGGCGGCGCATTCGCCGCCTATCACGACCAGGTCTCCCGCATGCGAACCCGCATTGAGGATACCGAAGCCATAACCGCCGCGAGACTGAGTCAGCGCGCCGGTTGCCGTGAACGCGGTCGTCGTCGGATCGAACAGGTCGGTCGCAGTTTGAGTAGTCTGGTGGATGTTGGTGACCGCTACGCAGGCCGGGAAGTTTGGCGAGGTGCCGTTAGTGGTCTCGGCATCGATTCCGCCGGCGAAGATTGCCAGACCCGAATCGGTGCCGGTGGTGAACAGCTCGCCGGTCGCGATTCGTTTGACGTTCATCCCTCCTGCTGCTCCCGGTGTTGCCGATGAGCCTGTGGTGAGTGTCCACGAAGGAACCGTAGGATCGTAAACCTCGGCCGAGCTGTTGGTCGTGAACGCCTCCGGAGTAGCCGGAGTCGCTGCGCATGCGGCTGACGCTCCGGTCAGACCGCCCGCGATCAGAATATCGCCATTAGGCAGCTTGACTATCCCGGGCAGCTCGCGTGCCACGTTCATCGGCACCGTCTGGCTGAACGTCGCCGTGGACGGGTTGAACAGGAACGCCTGCGGGGACGACTGGCCAAGGAACTGTATGTAGTCGCCGCCCGCGACCAGCACCGAGCCATTGTTAAGCAGCGCTGCATCTGAATCGACCAACCCGCACTGCGCCGTATCGGCGGCCGCAAAGCCACCGGTGCCGGCGGCCAATCCTGAGGCGGCCGTGTACTGGAACGTAGTGCTCGACGGAATCGCGGTTACCGCGAAGATTCCGTTGTATCCCGTAACGGACACACCGCTGACGGTTACGTTGTCGCCAACGATCAGCCCGGTCGGATTCGCTGCGCTGGTGACAGTCACCGTCGTGCCACTTTCAGAGGTGGACGTGATCGGACTTTCGGTCCCGCCGCAGTTCGCAGGAAGTCCGGTAGTGCACGATGGCGGCGCTGTTCCCGCGGCGCATCCTGGAATCGATCCGGTTGCGGTGAAGGTGTCGGCCACCGGGTCGTAGATCTCCGCGGTGTTCTGCGCCACCTGCCCGAATGGAGCGCATCCCGGCGGCGGCGTCGACAGCGACAGGAACGAACTTCCAGTCGAGCCGCCCGTGATCAGCACCTTGCCGTCCAGCGACGTCCCGGATCCTGTGATCAGGGTTGCGGTCGCGCCACTGCGCGCAGTCGTCATATGGCCGCCGCTGCCGGCGCCCGCCAAGGTGAAGCTGCCGGTATTTTCACTATACAGATCTGCGGTATTGAGCGCGTCGCACTGGAATCCATTGTACGTTGACGATCCGCAGAGACCGCCCGGGCCGTAGGTCTTGGCCGCGCAATGCGAGCCACCCACGATCAGGGTCAGGTTGTTAGGCAGCACCACCGCAGTTGCCGTCGCTTCGCGCGCGGCGTTCATCGAACCCACCACCGAGAAGGCATCGGTCAAGGCCTGATAGATCTCGGCCGAGGCGGTCGAGTTGGTGGAGGTTGACAGCGGGATAAAGCCGCTGAGCGATCCGCCGGTGTCGCCGCCTGCGATCAGAATGTCGCCCGCCTGCGGTCCAACTGTCGGCGTCGATGTTGCAGTCGCAGTTGGCGTTCCCGCGGTTGCGGTTGCGGATACCGTCGGCGTCGCAGTCACCGTCGTAGTCGCGGTAGCAGTCGGGGTCGCCGTAACTGCCGCAGTCGAGGTTGCCGTTGCCGTTGCAGTCCGAGTCGACGTCGCGGTCACGGTCGCCGTAGCTGTTGCAGTTGCGGTCCGAGTGGCCGTCACGGTCGCTGTAGCTGTTGCAGTTGCGGTCTTGGTGGCCGTCACGGTTGCGGTAGCTGTTGCGGTTGCGGTCCTGGTCGACGTGGCTGTCGCAGTCGAGCTGGCCGTTGGAGTTGCGGTCGCCGTCGCGCCAGTCGCAGTCGGAGTCGCCGTTGCCGTTGCGCCGGTCGCGGTTGGGGTTGCCGTTGCTACGGCGCCAAATGCAACTCCTGTCAGCGTCACGGTTTGCGTAGGATGCTGCCCGTTGTCGGTAAAAACCAGCGTTCCAGCTTCGGTGGTTCCGCTCGCAGAATTGTCAGTGGTCGGGTTGAACGTTATCGACACCTGGCAGGTGGAATTCGCCGGCACCGACGAACCGCAGCTATTCGAGACTATGACGTAAGGTCCAGTCGTTGCGATTGAACTGAAAGTCACGGACACCGCGTTGGAGTTGGTGAGCGTAACAGTCTGTGGCGACGAAATATTGTTGACCTGGACCCTCCCGTACGACAGATGAGTCGGCGACACGGTCGGAGTTATGATGTAGCCCGTTCCGGTCACCGAAATCGACTGCGTGGGTATGTACGCATTGTCGGTGACGACGACGCTTCCGCTTGCAGTCCCGGCTTGCGGAGGAGTGAAAACCACGCCGAAAGTGCACGTACCGTTCGCAGGGACCTGAGTTCCGCTGCAATTGTCATTGCTCACGGTATAGTCGGCCGGAGGCACGACGCTGGTCACACTGAGTGGAACGGTGTTGGGGTTGGTCAAGGTAACGGTCTTCGCGGCGCTGGGAACCTGTACCGGTTGGAGTCCAAAAGCCAGGGAGACCGGTGAAAACGTCGGCTTTACCAGGATGCCCTTGCCGGTGAGATTCACTTTTTGCGGGCTGTTAGAAGCCGCATCGGCGATCGTCAGGGTTCCCGTTCGGGTACCGGTCTGGCTAGGAGTGAACACAACGCCGATAGTGCAGTTTGCGCTGGCAGCGAGATTAGTGCCGCTGCATCCATCGCTTGATACGCTGTAATCGCCAGACGCCGTGACGGTGTTGATTGGAATTGAAGAGCTAGTCGAATTGGTCACGGTTACGTTTTTCGCAGCCGAAGCCACCCCGACTTCCTGCTGCGGGAAAGCCAACGTCAGCGGGCTGACGGTCAACTTTCCTGGAGTTGGCGTCGCTGTAGGAGTCGCAGTCGAAGTCGCCGTTGTAGTCGCGGTCGCCGTCGCCGTCGCGGTGGAGGTCGCGGTCGGCGTGGCCGTAGCCGTCGCGGTCACGGTGGCAGTTGCAGTGGGTGTCGCTGTGGCGGTTGCGGTACCCGTCGCCGTAGCACTCGGTGTCACCACAATAGTTGCAGTCGGAGTCGCTGTGGCGGTCTCCGTTGGAGTCGCGGTCGGGGTTGGTGGCAACAGGAATTGCGCAGATTCGAGCTCCGCATTCTGATCGATCAGGGCCGAGTTCTTACCCGATGGCGAGGGCAACCCGACCTTCAAGTCGAGCACCGGGTCAAGCGCTCCAAGAAGCCCGCAACCACTCGCACCAGGGGCGGCAAAGGTGGTATCTGCGACCTCCGCACCTGTCACGATGATTGCGTTTCCGCCCGGGCCGCCGGTGGTGAGTTGCGGCGTGCTCGTCGGGGTCTCAACCAGGTTCAAGACAATCGGGGTAGCGTTCGATCCGATGTAGCAACTCGCACCAAGCACCGGATTGTTGAGATGAACCTTAATCGGCACCCTGATCACGCTGAACAGGCTCGGTCCGTCCTGGCAACTGCCGAGCGGGCCACCTCCGCAGAAAAATGCCGTAGTCTCGGTCGGGTCGACGACCGTCGCCGCGGTCATCGGACCGGCAAGCTCAATCGAGGAGGTGACGTCGTTGACGGAATTGAGAATGCCGGTGAGTCCGAGCAAGCCGCCCGGAACCTCTTGCGCCGGACCACCAAAAATCTCGCCGTTGGTGGGAGTTACGATCACTTCGATGCCGAAAAGCCCCAGACCTGATGTGCTGTAAGCGCCCAAGTCTACGGTATCGGGGTTGTTCGATATTGTTACAGTCGAGTTGCCGATGGTGAGTTGACCTCCTGTCGTCTCGGAATGTGAGCACAACAGGGACGCCCCACCCGGCGGCGTGAAGTTGATTGGGCACAGACTGAACTCGGAAGGATCTCCGGTCACACTGGCAAGAGCGGTCGTAGCCAGGAGCGCCATTGATGCGGCGATCGCAGTCACGATGGCAGCAAGATTTAAATGCGATGAACGCGTATCCAGAGACGCGCAGGCAGACCTGTTCAGCCGTCGATCCATAGCACCGTACCCCTCCGATGTGTGCACTAACCCCCCGGCTAAACTTCGTGCCGGCCAATTTTGCCCATGGGTCGGCGTGCAATTTCGGGGCCCTGAGGTTTTTGAGACGTTTTCTAGAACTTTCAACGCTTACTTGAAGCCTAGCATCACCGACCGAATGCGAACTTCGGAAATTTTTACACGATCAAGATCGTGGAAGATTAGTAGAAAATACCGACCATGATTAAATGACACGCGGCGCAGAGGTCCTGATGTGCAACTTCCGCTTAAACAGAAGGCGACGTTTACTAATTGTGCAGCAAGGTTCAAAGAGACTTTTTCAGAAAATGATGGCTATGGCCCTTCGGATGATTCTCCAGCGTCCCATACAACTTGTAGCCTAGCTTTTCGTAAAGCGGCCGCGCCTGGAAGCTGAAGGTGTCGAGATAGGAGTTGCGGCATCCGCGTTCGACTGCAAGGGTTTCGATCGCAGTCATCAGTTTTGTCGCATAGCCCTTGCCACGAATCGAATGGTCAACCCATACATCGGAAACATAGAGCCATAGGCCCCAGGTGTTACCGAGCGCACCACCGACAATCTCACCGTCATCGTTTCTTAGAAAAAAATTGGCAGCGAACCACATCTGCTCGGGCAGTCCTATCGCCGCACTGGCGTGAGTATGGATGCCGCGAATCACGATCTCCTGTACGTCCAAGGATGCATAGGGCTGCATCACGATGTTCGCGCGATCGCGACGATCGTCGGCATCGTCAATTCCCGACAGCGGCTGCTTCGCGAGGAAATACCGGTGGTGGCCCTTTGACGGATGATCGTTAAGGCTCGCGACCACGCGATAGCCAAGCTTTTCGTATAGCGGCCGAGCCTCGTAACTCGCGGTTTGCAGAAACGCCGCGATACATCCTTTGCCGATAGCGTATCGCTCGGCGGCGGCCATCAACCCCGTTGCATAGCCACGCCCGCGCCACTGCTTATCTATCCACAGCGATCGGATGTGTAACCATCCACCCGCTATGTTTCCGAGCACGCCGCCGAGGACATTGCGGCCGGCATCCTTGACCAGAAACACCACCGGGTAGAAGTCGACGATCCCGGTCGCTGCGGTGTTGAAATTGCGCAGCGATCGATGGACCGTTTCGATCCACGCTTTCGGCGGATCCGGTTCTCCGACGATGCTCGGCGGGTTCATCGAGACTCAGCGCGCGAATGCGGGCATCACTTCCTTCGCGAACATATCGATAGCATCGGGCATCATGAAGTTCAGGAAGAAGTAGGTCATGCCGAATTTCTCGATTCGCACTGCCAGCTCCTTCTTGATGTCGTCGGGAGTTCCTATCATCACCTGCAGCGAATCGCGCACGCTCGCGTTATCCTCGACGCCAAGCGTCCGCGCCGTCCCGGCCGCCATCGCGTCGGCAGTCGCGCGGTCTTTGGCCATCAGCACGAATCCTCCGCCCGACAACTCCAGCGCGTCCGCCGCACGGCCGGCGGTTTTCACGAAACCGCGAATCATTTCGATCCGCTTCAGCACTTTCGCTCGATCGAACTTGAGCGCCTCAACTATATCGACGTAACCCTTGGTCACCGGCGGATTCAAATTCAGGATGTCAGCCTCCTGCGCCGCGATTTCCAGCACGCGCTTGCCGCCGCCGCCAATCAGGATCGGCGGATGCGGCCGCTGCACCGGCTTGGGATCGCAGTAGGCCTTATCGATTTTGAAATACTTCCCATGATAAGTCGGCTCGTCCTGCGTCCACATCGCTTTCAGCAGCTTGATACCGTCGCCCATCTGTTCGATTCGTTCCGCGTTCGACGGATAGGGAAATCCATACGCGTCGTACTCTTCCTTGAACCAGCCCGCGCCGAGGCCAGCGATAAAACGTCCACCGCTAAGGTTGTCGATCGACGCCATCGTCTTCGCCAGCAGCGAGGGGTTTCGATAGGACATCGACGTGACCAGCGGTAACATCTTGACGTGCTTGGTGACCGCCGCGACTGCGCTAAGCATCGTGAAGCATTCAAAATGCGGCGCGCGCACATCAGCCATCAGCCCGCGCATGAAGAAGTGATCGTCGATCGAAACCGAATAGTACCCCAGCTCTTCGGCGCGCCGCGCAGTCGCAATCGTCGCAGCTGGATCGCCGTTGGGAAGCCCGACATTGAACTTGATTGGTCGCATCGATTGATCCTCCGTTGATTCAGGACGTCAAAGAACGTGAGCTCGATCAACTGACCGAACCTAAGGCGGGCCGCGCGAAATATCGGACAAGACTAAGCGGTGGCGAATGGAGCGCGCTCCTTCCGCCACCGCTCTTTTTTACCGACTGACTAGTTCAGTAACCGAATTTGATCGACTACTTCGTAACCGAGGTCGAGAACGCCGCTTCGAGACGCGAAACCGCGTCGTTGGCCCGACGGACCGCGTCTTCCGATTGGCTCGCCGCTGCGTCAGCCTGCGATGCAGCCTGCGCGGCCTGATTCGCCGAAGCTTCCGCAGCATTTGCCGACGCTTCCGCCTTGGTCGCATCTGCCTGGGCGCGGTCAGTGGCGTTGTTGATCGTCTGCATATTCGGCCCGCATGCGGTCACGAGCGCAGTCGCTGCCACGACACCAAGTAGCTTTAAAGTTGTCTTCATCCGAGCTTTCCTCCAGTGGTTCAAGTGAATAGCCAGTCCCGATACACCGTCAGTGAGATTCAACAGGCAGGGCTGGACGAGCAATCTCGCCAATAGTTGCAAAACCCGTTTGCGAACGCAAGGTGACAGAACCGCAACCCGGTTCTGTTCGGGACATCTCACGCGCTACACTATTAGCAGACTTTAATTGGCTGTGATTGACAGACAAAACTTTCAGCAGTTATCGTCACAACATCAGTCAAATCGACAGAGCGCGGTGCGCTTTCCTGAAAAAAGAGAGGTCCGGGTCCTAGATGGCGACGACGATCACGAGCGAATGTATTAACTGCGGAGCCTGTGAGCCCGAATGTCCGAACACTGCGATTTATGCGGGCGGAGTGCCGTGGGAACTGAACGGCACACCCGGCGCCGCGATTGCCCAGGACATCTACTACATTGTCCCGTCGAAGTGCACCGAATGCGTCGGCTTCCACGACCATGAAGCGTGCGCCGCGGTATGCCCGGTAGATTGCTGTATTCCCGATCCCGCCAATCTCGAGAGCGAAGGCGTGTTGCTCGCGCGCGCTCGCGAATTGCATCCCGAGACTACGTTTCCCGACGACGCGCCGTCGCGTTTTCGCAAAGAAGGCGCTGGCGCACCGGCACCTGCGGCGGATGGCGCCGAAGCGGCGACCAATGGCGCCGCAGTCGCGGCCAAGCCTGCGCCAGCAGCAGCTCCGAAGCCGGTTGCAGCGGCTCCTGTTGTGGCCGCGCCAGCGCCGGTTGCGGCGGCGGGACTCGCGATGATGCATCTGCCGAAAGACATCGGCGCGCTTCCCGGCCCGGTCGGCGAGAAGCATTTCCCCGGCGAGCTCGACGCTGATTTCGATACCGTGCTCGCTACGGTTGATGCGTCGCCGAGTCGCGTTGCGCCGGCGCCCGTGCAAATCGCATTTCGTCTCGGCGAGCCGGTTCTCGGCGCGATGCCCGACGGCGTAAAGGCCGACCTCGAACGCGCCGTCGGCAGCACCGGTGGATTTTCGCGGGTCCGCTCGACCGCGCTCAACATGATTTTCAACTTGATTCTTTATCCTGCGCTGCTGACGGCGTTCGCGGTCGCAGTGCTCGGCGACCGGCTATTCTCGCAAAGCACCGGCGGATGGATCATGCTCGGCGTATTGCTCGCCGCCGGCGAAGCCGCGTGGCGCCTGCGCGAGGGCGTCATTCACGCCAAGCCGGCCGACCAACTGACGTATCGCGGATGCTGGTACGGGCTCGCGCTCGCACCGCTCGGATCGATTCTCGTGCGTGCCGGAGGCGCCGGTCGCCGCACCGAACGCAAAGTCGCTTTCGACGGTTTCGAAGGGACGATGCACGAGGACAAGACCGAGCGCGACCGCCGCTACGGCACCGTTTACACCGTCGCAGAGTATGCGAACGCATACCTGGTGCGTCTCGAGATGCCACGGACGCTGCCGCCGTCCTCGCTCAAGCGTCTGTGGAATCTTCCCGACGAGATGCCCGACTACGATTACAACATCCTGCTCGGCGACAATGTGATTACGATCAGCGCCAGCGTTCGCGGCGAGACTATCCGAAGACTCTCCTACGTCTCCTCGTCGTTCCCGGCCGACTTCACGACTCGAATCGAATTCGGCAAGCCGGTCGGCGCGTTCAAGCATCGGATGCGCGACAAGGTGCTCGAGGTTGTCGTTTTCAAGGCGGATGCGGCGCAGTTCCAGCGCGCCGCCTGAAGTATTTGCGATTTTAACCGGCGATAGTCGCGACGCCGACGTGTAGTTGAGTTTGGTTGAGATGGCGATCCACATTCGGGACGCCATAGCTCGCGACCTGCCTCGGATTATCGAGATCGAGCGGCTCGCCTTCCCTGCGCCGTGGACGCTCGCTTCATTTGAGCGTGAACTGACCCTGCCATTTTCGCGTATCATGCTGGCGATCCCCGCCGAAGGTGGCGGCCTGTCGATTGCGGGCTTTCTATGTCGATGGCTGATCGCCGACGAATGCCACGTCCTCAATATCGCCGTGCACCCTCACTCTAGACGGCTCGGAATTGGCTCAGTGCTGCTTTGTGAAGCGATTTCGGAAGCCAAAGTGACCGGGGCAGGCTTGGTTACGCTGGAAGTTCGCCGCTCCAATCTCGCTGCGCGACAGCTTTACCGCAAGTTCGAATTTGAAGAACGCCGTTTGAGACGGCATTACTACGGTCCCGGCGAGGACGCAATTATCATGGAACTTCGGCTCGACTGACCTGATTCGGCGGCGATTAAGGAACGTTGTTTTATCTGGCGCCGCTGCGCTCCCAGTTTCTTTTTGAGACTGGGGTTACAAATCGCGTAATTTTGTGCCATACTGAATTCACATTCCAGGCTGATCGGATCGGTAATGAACCCATGACTGTGCGGTCATTAACCCATGTCCGAAATCTATGGCCTGCCGTCGAATGCCACAAACGCGATGAGTTTGCCGTTCAAGAAAGGTGAGAAGGTGGTCTACCCCGCTCATGGGGTGGCCGTAATCGAAGACATCCAGATGCGCGTCATTTCCGGTACCGAGCGACGCTTTTACATGCTGCGAATTCTCGGCACCGAAAAAATGACGATCATGATTCCGACGGAGAACGTCGAGTCGGTTGGACTGCGCCGAGTGATCGGCAAAGATATGGTGGAAAAAATCTACCGTATCCTGCGTCAGCGCAAGGTCGAGGTCGATACGCAAACTTGGAACCGTCGCTACCGCGAATACACCGAAAAGATCAAAACCGGTTCGCCGCTGGAAATCGCCAAGGTGTTGCGCGATCTGCTCGTGCTCAAGAGCGACAAAGAGTTGTCGTTCGGTGAGCGCAAGATGCTCGACACGGCGCGTTCGTTGCTGGTCAAGGAATTGTCGATCGCGAAGGCTCATCCAGAGGAAGAAATCATGGAGGAGCTGAAGATGATCTTCGCGAACTAATCGTCACGCGCAGTTACAACCTGTGAACAAGGCCGGGACTCTCCCGGCCTTTTCTTTTTGAGATTCCGTATGCGAATCTCGGCGGGCATGGCGAAATTGCGAACAGTCCTGCTGCTGGCAGTTCTCATGCTGGAGGCGGTCATGAGCGGATCGATTCCGGCAAATGCGAGCGAAAATATTCGAGTCGATGAACTCTTCACCGCACTTCGCGACGGCAAATTCTCCGAAGCGACCGCGCATTTCGATTCGACGATGAAGGCGGCGCTGTCCGCGGACCAACTGTCAGCCGTGTGGCTGCAGATCATCGCTGCCGACGGCAAGCTCGAAAATTGGAAAGTCCTTTCGCACGGGATGCTGGCCGGCACCGACGTTTCCAACGTCGTGCTTGCCTTCGAACACGGCAAGCTAATGGCGACCGTGGCGGTCAGGCCGCAGACTGGCGAGATCACCGGACTCTACTTCAAGCCGCTGACGACGCAGCAGCCGTCTACGTCGTCGCCGCCGACCTCGCCGCCGTATGCCGACGCGACCAAGTTCCGATCGGAGCCAGTGACCGTCGGCGCAGATCCGTGGAAGCTTCCCGGCACCCTGACCGTTCCCGTCGGCGACGGACCTTTTCCGGCGGTCGTGCTGCTGGCGGGATCGGGACCGCAAGATCGCGACGAGACCATCGGCCCCAATCACGTCTTCAAGGATCTCGCGGAAGGCTTGAGCACGCGCGGAATCGTCGTGCTGCGATACGACAAACGCACCTACGCATATAAGACGCTCGATCCGCAGACGACCACGGTGAAGGAAGAGGTGATCGACGACGGAGTAGCGGCGGTCAAACTGCTGCGCGAGCGGCGGGAAGTGGCTCGCGACCGGATTTTCGTCCTCGGGCACAGCCTCGGCGCAATGTTGGCGCCGGAAGTCGCGAAGGCAGCGTCGCCGATTGCCGGAATTGCGATGCTCGCGCCGGGCGGCCGCAAGCTGCCTGTCACGATCGTCGAGCAGATGAGATACCTCGGGCAGGCTTCGCCCGAACAACTCGCGCAGCTCGAGCGCCAGGCCGACGAAATCTCGGCGCATAAGATGCCAGCGTCCCAATTTTTCTTCGGCGCGCCTGCCGCCTATTACTACGATCTCGACGCACGCGATGAGGTCGCGCTCGCCCGCAGTCTTGATGTGCCCATCCTGATTCTGCACGGCGGTCGCGATTACCAGGTGACCGACGAGGACATTCGCAACTGGCAAACCGGACTGAAGGGCGACGCAAAGGTCCGGGTCGAGACGTTTCCATCGCTCAACCATCTGTTCATCGCGGGCGCCGGCAAGCCCGGACCGGCCGAGTATGATACGCCGGGGCATGTTGACGGCGCTGTCGTCAGTGCGATCGCGACCTTCATCGCAAATCCACGCGGCGGCCCCGTCGCCGGCGGTGAGTAGTCACGCCGACTTTGTTGAACGCACTCGCGCAGTCTGAGAATCTGCACTGATGCCGAAACGAATCTTTGCGTTGGGCGTCCTTATCCTGACGCTCGCGATTTTTCCTGCATCTCGATGCGCCGCCACCGCCAACGCTGATGATGCACTGGTAAATGATTTCTTCTCCGCGATCCGCGACGGCAACTTCGATGCCGCGACGGAACATTTCAGCTCCCGAATGAAAGCAATGTCGCCGGCCGGGCTGAAGGGTTCGTGGAACCAGGTTTACGCCAACGAAGGTCCAATGCTCAGCTGGAAAATTTTTCAGCGGCAAAATATTCGCAACGGCCACGACGAGGTCGGCGTCCAACTCAAGTTCCGCCGCTCGACCGCGAATTCGATCATCGTCGTCGCGATGCAGCGCGGAGAAATCTCGTCGGTGTTGTTCAAATTGCCGGCGACCGCCGCGCCATATTCCGATCGGACAAAGTTTGACTCCGACGATGTGAAAGTAGGCGCCTACGAGTTGCCCGGCACGCTGACGATCCCAAAAGGCAAAGGTCCATTTCCGGCCGTGGTTCTGATCCAGGGATCCGGCCCGAACGATCGCGATGAGACCGTCGGCGCCAATCATCCTTTCGCCGACATCGCCGACGGCCTCAGCTCGCGCGGGATCATCACGCTCCGATACGACAAGCGTACTTATGCAATCCGGAATCTGGACCCGCAGAAAATCACGGTGGATGACGAAGTCGTCCAGGACGGCGTGGCCGCGGTGCGGATGCTGCAAGCGCGTCGCGATGTTGCGCAAAACCGAATCTTCGTCATCGGGCATAGCCTCGGTGCGATGCTGGCGCCGGAGATTGCGCAGAAAGCATCGCCGGTCGCCGGAATCGTGATGCTGGCGCCGTCGGGCCGCAAGCTGCCGCAGGTGATGGTCGAGCAGGCGCGAGCTTTGGCACAGGATTCACCCATGCAATTGGACGAGCTCGAGCGCGATGCGAACCAACTCTCAACGCATAAAATGCCTACGACGCAGACTTTCTTCGGCGCGCCGGCATCCTACTATTACGATCTCGACGCCCGCGACGAAGTTGCGATTGCGCGCACCCTGGACTTGCCGATCCTGATTTTGCACGGCTCGCGCGACTACCATGCGATCGCTGACGACGTCCGCGATTGGCAGAGCGGCCTCAAGGGCGACCCGAAGGTGCAGCTCCAAACGCTTCCATCGCTCAATCATCTGTTCATGGCGAGTCCGGATAAGCCCACGCCGGCGGATTACTTCGCACCGGGTCACGTCGACGCCGCGGTGATCGGCACGATCGCAAGCTTCATCACAAATCCAGTCGGCACGTCGCCGCAAGCAGCATCGAATTGAAAGCCTCGGCGATCATCGTCGCAGCGGGCAGCGGCGTGCGCCTCGGATCGAACGTGCCAAAGGCGTTCGTGAAGGTCGCGGGCCAAACAATGCTCTCCTACTCGCTCGCCACGGTCCGCCAAATCAACTCGATCGAAGAATTAGTGATCACGGTGCCGCAAGGATTCGAAAATGCCGCTCGCGCCGAAGTCGCTGCAGCCAGTCTCAGCATCCCGGTTAAGATCACAGTCGGCGGAATCGAGCGCCAGGACTCGGTTCGAATCGCGCTCGAGCTCACAAGCGCGGAAAGCGAACTCGTGATCGTCCACGACGCCGCCCGCCCGCTCGCGACCCCCGCGACTTTCGAGGCATGCCTGCGCGCCGCATCACGCGCCGGCGCCGCAATCGCAGCAATCCCAGTGTCCGACACACTGAAGCGCGTTGCCGACAGCACGATCACCGAAACCATCGCGCGCGCCGGCCTCTGGCAAGCACAAACCCCGCAAGCATTCCGCCGCGCCGTCCTCATCGCCGCGCATCAGCGCGCAGTCAGCGAAAAAATCGCAGCAACCGACGACGCCGACCTGGTCGAACGCACCGGCATTCACGTCGAAGTAGTTGAAGCCTCAACCACCAACATCAAGATCACAACCCCGGCAGATCTCGCGATAGTCGAAGCAATCCTCGCCGCTCTTCCCCTCTCCCTGAAAGGGAGAGGATCAAGGTGAGGGTCCTTATACAGCGCGCTCTTCGCGCGCGATTCAAAATTCTGCTTGCCTGAATCTCTCAGCTGACGTCTAAAGCTCCCAGCAACCTAACCCCTAACCCCTTCCCTCGAGGGAAGGGGAACAATCGCGGTGTTTGCTCCACCTGCTACCCCACCTCAGGCTCGTAGCCTGCCCGCTCGATCAACTCTCGCGTCCGCGACCAGTCCCACCCCGCGGTCGTCAAATAGCCGTTGACGAAGATCGAATTTACCGCGTTGAATAGGTCGGCCTGTCTTGCGCCGACGTTCAGCTCTCGGCCGCCTGCCGCGCGAACCTCGCTGCGCGGATTCAGCAGACGGAACAGGCACGCCGCCTTGAGGCATTTCTCCGGCGTGAGCGCGCGCTGCGCCTCCAGCGGCGTGCCCTTAATCGGATGCAGAAAATTCAGCGGCACCGAATCGATCGCGAGCCGCCGCGTCGAGTATGCGAGATCGATAATATCGTCGTCAGTCTCGCCCATCCCGATAATTCCGCCCGAGCACGTGGACAGCCCCGCCGCGCGCACGTTTTCGATCGTCTCGATCCGATCGTCATACGTATGCGTGGTGCAGATTTCCGGATAGAAGCGGCGACTCGTATTGAGATTGTGATTTATCCATCCCGCGCCCGCGCTCTTGAGCTCGTCCGCCTGACTGCGATTCATCAGACCGATCGACAGGCACAGCTCGAGTCCCGGCAGCTCGGCTCGGATTCGATCGCACGCCTCACCGAGATGGTCAACATCCTGCCGCGCCGGCCCGCGCATGCTGCAGACCATGCAGTAGCGGCGCGCGCCGCTCTCGACCGCGATTCGCGCGCCCTCGATCAATTTCTCGACGCTCTGCATCTTGTAAACCGGGATTTCGGCCTTCGAAATCTTCGATTGCGAGCAGTAAGAGCAATCCTCGGGGCAGATACCGCTCTGCGCATTGCGCAGCATGCAAATCTTCACCCGCCGCCCGAACGCAGCCTCGCGCACCGAGCGCGTCGCGGTTAGCAGATCCGCCAGCCGCTCGTCGGGACAATTCAGGATTGCCGCAGCCGTCTCCCGCGCGATTTCCTTTCCAGCCAGAACTTCTTCGACCATTTGATCGAGATCGATATCCTCAAACTTCAACATCACCGATTCCCTTTTTTCAGGAATTAAGAAAAAGTGCGCGCGCCGCACATTTAGAGTTTTCGTGACGCAGGATCAAGCGCCTACTCCCGCGGACGCGGGGGAGGCCGGTAGATTCGCTCCTCCTCTGACTCAACCGCTTTCTCAATTTCCGGCTGCGGCCCGCCGACATCAACCGATACGACCCCCTCAGGTCGCTTGATCCGCGATGCTGCCCCGCGTCGCCGCGTTCGCCTCGAGAACAGAATACTCACCGCCAGTCGCAGCATCAGCAGGATCGTAAACACTACGCATAGACGGCCGAACCAGTCGTCGGTGCGCGCATAGAGTGTGCGGCCGGTCCCGATTGGCAGATTGGCGCTCGCCATCGTGTCTGCGCCATGCAGCGGCGCACGCATCGCGATCAACCGCCCGCGGGAATCGTTGGCCGACAGGATTCCGCCGCGCGCCGCGCGTGCGAGCGAGAACCCCGATTCGACTCCGCGCACCACCGCCATCCGCTGATGAATCACTTCCGATCCCCGCCAATCCGACGCCGGCGCGATCACCACCCGCACGTTATCCGCCGCCAGCCCGCGCGCGGTGTCTGGAAAATCCAGGTCCTGCGAAATCAGTACCGCCGTGCGACCCCATGGCGCGTCGAAAATCGCCGGCTTCGATCCTGCCTTATAATCCCACTCCAGGCTCGGGATCAGATGATGCTTGGCGTACGACGCCACGATTTTGCCGTCGGGATCGAACACCACCGCGATATTCCTTTTCGGCGATCGTCCGATCTGGTTGAGCCCGACCACGAGCCACACATGCGACATCTTTGCGATTTGCTGGAACCCGAGCACGACGTCCCATTCGTAGTTCGGGGCAACGCCGATGATCTTCTCCGGCATGACCACGATTTGCGCGCCGCTGGCGGCAACTTGACGAACCAGCTTTGCGTACGTCGCCATGATATCCGCGGCGTCGGCTGGATCGGTCGATTCGGACTGCGCCGACAGGCCCACGCTGGCAACCATTCCGACTCGCACCGCCGGAGTCGGCGGCGTCAGTATCACGCGAGTCTCGCCAAACATGATCGTCAGCGCGAAAATAGTGAACGCCATGATCGCGGGATTCTTCCAGTCCATGCCCCACTTGCGCCGGTACCACGCAACCGCCAGCCCCGACGGCAGCAGCGACATCACGAACATCACGCCGCACATTCCGATCCACGACGCCGCCTGCAGCATCGGCAGGAAATCGACCTGAGTATACGCGGGGGCGCCCCAGGTGCCGTGCGGAGATTCGAGCGAGAGCGTGAAATAGAAAGCGACTTCGAACGTCGGGAAAACCAGCGCCGCGAGCACCCCCGACCATCGCCGCGTCGCTTCGGCCGCGCACGCAACGAAGGTTGCAAACACGATTGCGCCGGCCAGATGCGCCGCGAGCATCGTGATCAGCGGCACCGCGAAACTCTCGCCGCCCCACGCCACCAGGTTGCCGGCGAGAAACGCCGCGAACGCCAGCCTGACCGCTGTCTCAATCCGAATTTCAGGCGCTATCGCGAGAATCGGAAACGGCGCGAACAGCGCACACAGCCAGAATCGCGGATCCAGGTCCGCCAGCGTGTAGAGCAGCGCGGTAGCAAACGCGGCAAGGATCGCGATGTGAAGAGTGGCGGCAGGTTCACCCGCTCCAACCATGGCGACCCTGGAGGCAGCCAGCCGCGAATCGGCGATCGGGCGACCAGCCATATACTCAGGATGCATCGCGCGGCGGGCGAGGATCACCCGCCAGCTTTAATTCATTCGCGATAGTCAAACCTTCGTTGAGCGATCCGGAGCGAAAGCCCTTCAGATCGATCGCGACAAATCGAAACCCGATCTTTTTGAACTCGCGATCGATAGTCTCGCGAATCGCCGGCTCGAACACGCGCGCGATCTCGCTCTGCTCGAGCTCGAGCCGCGCGACCTCGCCATGGTATCGCACGCGCGCAATCGCAAAGCCCATCGAATGGAGCAGCTTCTCGCCCTCGGACACTCGCCGGAGGCCCTCGACTGTTATCTCGGTGCCGTACGGAAACCGCGACGACAGGCACGGTGACGCCGGCCGATCCCACGTCGGCAATCCCATCGCGCGCGACAACTCGCGCACGTCGGCCTTGGTCATCTCGGCCTCGACCAGCGGATGGCGCACGCGTTTCTCAGTGGCCGCCTGCATCCCCGGCCGATAGTCGTGCAGGTCGTCAAGATTGAGCCCATCGACAATCTCGTCGATACCCAGTTCGGCTGCTTTCGCCTCGCACACCGTGAACAAGTTGTGCTTGCACAGGTAGCATCGGTTGATTGGATTGGCCGAGTAGCCGGGAATCTCGAGCTCGTTGGACTCGACAACGAGATGCCGCGCGCCAATCAACCGCGCCATCGCCAGCGCCGACTCGCGATCCTCATCAGGCATCGTCGGCGAAGTGGTAGTCAGTGCCAGCACCGCCTCGCCGAGGACTTCATGCGCAACCTTCAGCACGAAGGTGGAATCGACCCCGCCCGAAAACGCAACGATCACGTTACGCATCGGCGCGAACCCCGCCCGCATCCGCTCCAACTTCGCGTCAAGGTCTTTCGCTATATTCATCGGCTCTTCCCCTCTCCCTTTAAGGGAGAGGATCGAAGATGAGGGTCCTTATACAGCGCGCGTTTTTTCGCGCGCGATTCAAGATTCCGCCTCTCCGCATCTACAACCTAAATCCCCTCAGCCTGGAAAAGATCCGTCGTCAAATACCGCTCGCCGGTATCGCAAAAAACCACGACCACGATATTCCCCTTGCCGAGCCGCTTCGCGACCTGCAGCGCTGCGCAGCAATGCGCCCCCGACGAGATACCGACCAGCAGCCCCTCCTCGCGCGCCAGCCGCCGCGAGAAAATCGTCGCATCCTCGTCGCTGACGGGGATTATCTCATCATAGACTTTTGTGTCGAGATTAGTCGGCACGAACCCGGCGCCGATTCCCTGTATCTTATGAAAGCCCGGCTCGCCGCCCGACAGCACCGGCGAGTTCTTCGGCTCGACGGCGACAATCAGAACTTTTCTATCGAGATGCTCGCGCAGGTAATGCCCAGCGCCCGTGATCGTACCGCCGGTCCCGACGCCTGCGACGAACGCGTCGATCCGCTTGAACTGTTGGAGCAACTCCGGCCCGGTGCATCGATAATGGATATCGGGATTGGCGCTGTTGCTGAACTGCTGCGGCATAAAATATCCGGGATTCTCGCGGCACAGCTCCTCGGCCTTCGCGATCGCGCCATGCATCCCGCGCGTATCCGGCGTCAGCACCAGCTTGGCCCCGTAGGCCACCAGCAGCGACCGCCGTTCCTCGCTCATAGTGTCGGGCATCGTCAAAATAAGCTTGTAGCCCTTGACCGCCGCGACCAGAGCCAGCCCAATCCCGGTATTCCCCGAGGTAGGCTCGACGATCGTATCCCCAGGTTTCAGCCGCCCATCCTTCTCGGCGGATTCGATCATCGCAAGACAAATCCGGTCTTTGACGCTCCCCCCAGGATTAAAATTCTCGAGCTTCGCCCAAATCTCAGCGTCATCTTTCCCCGGAATGCGGTTCAACCGCACCACAGGCGTATTCCCAATCAACTCAAGCGGCGACCCGGCAACACTGATAGGCATGGGAGGATTCTATCCAGAAAATGCAGACGGTTGGAATGTAGCGATCGATGAATCGCCGCCCGAATCCGCTCCGTCTTCCCCTCTCCCGTCGGGAGAGGATTGAAGGAGAGGGACCCTCTCCAGCGCGCATTTTTTCGCGCGCGATTCAAGATTCCGCGTGCTGGTCCCCCGCACCTCTGCGTTTATCTTTGTGTCATTCAGCAGTGAACCAGGGCTAGAAGTGGCAAGTGCGGTCCAGCGCGAATTTCGCCGAGGCAGTCTTCGACGCGCCCATGTTGTAATCGTAGCTGAAGAGGACGTCGTAGGTACCGTTTTCGAAAATCGGGCCGAGATACTGGAGCGTACGTCCGCTGTTCAGGTCGATGTAGTACGGCGCCTGCAAAAAAATTCCGCCTGAATCAGGATTCTGCGTTACGGTGATGCTGGCGGCAGTTGGACGGCCTTGGTAGTCGATCACTGCGACGATCATCCCATCAGTGTGGTACCGATTCGTCGGACATCCGTCAGTGCCGGTGATCTTCGAACCCGGCGGATAGATTTTGGTACCCGCCGGGAGCTTGGCCCGCGATCCCATTCCAGTCACCGACGAGTCAACGAATGCGAAGCCAGTCAACGTGCCGCCGTCCGCAAAAGCCGATGGAAGAAGCGCACCGACGCACCATGCGGATACGACGGCGATGATAAATGCGCGCATAACGATCACCGAGCGGTGCGCTGAAGGAACCTTAATTTGCGGATTCAACGCAGGTTGACGGTAATTCAGTGAGATTCGTGCTTCCGGTGACATCGCGCCGGTAGCATGCACCAGCCTCGGGCTACTAAACAATGATCATGAAGAAAACTAGAACTTTAGCGACGGTGTTCGTTCTGATCTGTTCCTTCCTCGTGGCTCCCAGCTTGCTCAGAGCCGATCAAGACGATTGGTATCAGGGACGCCAGGGCCAATGGGTCCAGAAGCAAAACGCGTGGCGATTCCAGGACCACGACGGCAACATTTACCGCAAGCACGGCAATAGCTGGTCATGGTACAACGGACGTCATCATGGTCCGGAGGGCAGCGCTTACCACAATCGCCCGGCCGGCGACAATCAGAGCTACAACCAGTTCCAGAACTCACATTAAGCGACCGACCAAGCTGGCCTGATTCGCTTCGTACAGGAATCAGGCCGGCTGCTCCGCCCCGCCTACCAGCCGATCACTTGCGCGGGCATTACTGGAGCGGCCTGCCCGCGCGGATCGGCGCCGCCTGAGAGCACCCCGGTCCTGGTGTCGATGCTAACGCCGAGCACGTGACCTTCGGACCACGGCGGACGGACTTCTATTTTGTGACCGCGTGCGGCGAGTGCGTCACGCACTTCAGCCGGCACTCGATCCTCGACGCGCAAGACACCGGGACGATTGTCGTGCGGATAAAACGTCGAAGGAAAATGCGGCGTCGAGAATTTCGGCGCTTCGATCGCAGCCTGCAGATCCATCCCGAAATTCACCACGTTCAGAAAAAATTGCAGCGTCCATTGATCCTGCTGATCGCCACCAGGCGTGCCGAACGCCAGGTACGGCACTCCGTTGCGCATCGCGAGCGACGGCGACAGCGTGGTCCGCGGACGCTTGCCCGGCACGAGCGCATTGGGATGCCGCTCGTCGAGATAAAAGGTCTGCATCCGCGTCCCCAGTGGAAACCCGAGCGCATCGATCACCGGTGAGCTGGGAATCCATCCGCCGCTCGCCGTAACGGCAATCATGTTGCCGGCGCGGTCGGCAGCCGTCACGTGAATCGTGCCGCCACCCCATGGACGCGCGCCGGCCGCGGGCGCGTCGCGCATCGCACGCATCGCAACCGGATCGCCCGGCCGCTGATCCATCGACGCGTGCGCCGAATCGATAAGCTCGCGACGAATCGCCGCATAACGATCGCTTAGCAACCCCGCGAGCGGAACCTCGATGAATTCTGGATCGCCATAGTAAGCCTCGCGATCGGCAAACGAGAGCTTGGCGGCCTCGATGACCGTGTGAATGTAGTCAGCGGAGTTGTGACCCATCGCGCTGAGGTCGAAGCCCTCGAGCAATTTGAGCTGCTGCAAAAATACCGGCCCTTGCGACCATGGCCCGCACTTGAACACAGTGACGCCGCGATAGTCGGCGGTCGCGGGAGTTTCGAGCCGCGTCGTGAAGCGCTCGAGATCGGTCGCCTCCAGCAAGCCGCCGTTGGCGTCGGACCACGCGACGATGTCGCGCGCGATGTCGCCCCGATAGAACCGATCGCGCGCCGCCTCGAGGCCCGCCTCGCGTCCGCGATTCTTCGCGCCTGATTCACTGTCGAGCACGCGCTTGAAAAAATTCGCGAGCGCCGGATTCTTCAGCACGCTCCCCGGCGTCGGGACTTTGCCGTCGGGAAGATACACCCGCCCCGACGATGGCCACTTGGTCAGGAACCGCTTCGCGTTGCTGCGGAGTGACGCACCCGCCCCGGCAATCGCATCGTCGGGCAGGTTCGGATCGCCACACAATCCCACGTGCATCGGAAAGCCGTCACTCGCGAGTTCGAGCGCAGGCTCAAGCACCTCGGCCAGCGACCTGGTCCCGAAATCCCGCAGCGCCGTCACAAGCGCGTCGAAGGCCGCGGGAACGCCGGCCGCCAGCAGTCCAGCACCGGGGATCAGTTCGACGCCAAGCGCTCGGAAGTGGGCGATCGTTGCGCCCGCCGGCGCCATCATATTGCCGTTGATGGCGATAACGCGGCGGGCACTTGCTGAATAAATCAGCATGGGCGCCTCGCCGCCAATCGTGTGCATATGCGGGTTGACGACGCCCTCGACGAATGTTGCAGCAATGGCGGCGTCGATTGCATTACCGCCACAGGCGAACATTCGCGCACCAGCGGCGGCTGAAAGGTAATGCTCGGTCGCGAGTATCGCCTGACGCCCCATTACGAGCGGGTAAATTGTGCCCATCTGAGTAATTTTTTCCTGCGCAGCCCTTTTATTACACGATTTGCGATAACGCGAACATTCGCGCTTTGTTTTCGCGGAAATTTCCCGAGCATCACGACCCAAATTTGGCGAAAATGTGCCTGTATTCGGGCATTGTTCCTCCATTCAAATGGTTACACGCGGAACAAGTCGACAATCTGTCTCGCTTGTCCACAAAAACGGAAGATCGAGTGTTCATAAGGTTTTCCACAGCTCTTGATAAACGAAACAAGTTTATTCCTCGAACGTCTAAATATTAGGCCCGAAGCTTGCTAGTATGGTGGCAGAGGGTGATGCGGACCGGAACTACCGGAAGGAAGTGGAGGGGTAAAAATATGATGACGAGCTTAAACACAGAAGAACTGATCGGAAAACACTGCAAGCTGCAGAAACCAGTGCGCGACCACGAAGGGCGCAGTCGATTCAGCGAACAACCACGCATTCTGCGTGAGGTCAATAATCTCGACCGGCGCATGTACCTGGTGCAATTTGACGACGGCGCCACCACGTTTCTCTTTCCGGACGAAGTTGTAATCCAGTAGCTAGTGAACGGCGCACGTTGCCGTTCACGCGCGATGGATGCGCCTGGATTCGTGGGCAGCGTTTTCGCTCGGACCTTGGGCACCGACGCCTACTTCGATTCGTAGCGGGGCCGCGAGTCGCTACCCTCGGTCATTACCTTGCGCCAGTAGCCCCACGGGTTGTGCACTAGTTCCAGCTTCATCCCGTCGGGATCGGCGAAAAACACCGCGTAGTAATTCTCTCCATAATGCGGATACTCCGCGGGAGCGTCGAGGATCTTGATCTTCTCGCGCTTCAGAAAATCGTGGAAGCCGTCGACGTCGGCGCGCGAGCGCGCCCGCAACGCCAGGTGATGCAGACCGACGCGATACCGGTCGAACTGCGCGTCGCGATGCACCCCGGACGCCTCGCGAATCGCAATCGTCATCTGCGGATTCGCCCAGTGTATATAGTCGTCGCCTTCGAATTTTCGAAAGCCAAGTTCCCCGAGTACCTTGTCATAGAATGCGCGCGACCGCGTCACATCGTTCACCGTCAGATCGATATGCTCGACGCCCAATACTTCGATTGCCATAGATAGGGCCTCCCTTTCAGCCGCGACGCTCTTGTTCGAGAAAGTCGCGCGCGCGATAAAGTGCTACGATCGATTTCGCATCGACGATATCTCCGCGCCGGATCATCGCGAATGTTTCGTCGAACGGCACCCGGCTAACCGAGATCACTTCGTCGTGATCGAGCGTGCCCGATCCTTCCGACAACTCGCGCGCGAGGTAAAGCTCGATTCGCTCGTCGCAAAAACTCGGCACCGTGATAATAGATCCGAGATGGTCCCAGCGCGCGGCGGCGACGCTCGCTTCCTCGCCGAGTTCACGCCGCGCACACGCGAGCGGGTCCTCGCCGGCGTTGCGGCATCCCGCGGGAATCTCGCGCATCCAGCCGCCGATCGTGTGACGATATTGTCGCAGCATCGCAACCGTCATGTCGGGGTAAAGCGCGACGATCGCACTCGCGCCGGGATGTCTGATGACGGGCAGATCGACCTGCACGCCTGACGGCAGCGTCGCACTTTCGACGCCGAAATCAACCACACCTAATTTCAGCACGGGACGACGATTTGAAGCCATTATCAATCCAGAATGTGCGCGCCGCACAATTCACGCAAGCGCGCCAATTGCAGCAGATGCGCGAACCGGCGATTATCGAAGTCAGCAACATGAGCCGCCTTCGAATCCCCATCTACTTCGATTACGCCTCCACGCTTTGCTACATCGCGTGGCGAATCGTCACCCCACTCGAAGACGAACTCGGCTTCGAGGCCTTGTGGAAAGGCGTGCCGATTGCGACCCGCGACTTTCGCGCCAAGCCCGGCCGCGTGCTGGGCGAGCGCGAGCGCCAGAAAGTATTGTTCGTCGCCGCCGAGACCGGCGTTCGCGTCGCACCGCCGTCGAGCTGGATCGATTCGATAGCCGCGTTGCAAGGATCCGAAGTCGCGCGTGACGCCGGCGTCTTCAAGGCCTATCACGATGCCGTCTTTCGCGCCGCGTTCGACGACGGCGCCGACATCGCGGATCGCAATGTGCTCGACGCGATCGCGGCGCGCGCCGGCCTCGATCGCCTGAAGTTCCGCGAGGCCCTCGACAGCGGTGTGATGTCCGCGCGCCTCGACGACCACAAGCGTGAGGCCGACGAGTTTTCCGCGCTCGGCTACCCAACCTTCATCCTCGGCGACTTCCCGATGATTGGAATTCAGCCGATCGAATCGATGCGCTTGCTGCTCGGCCGCTTCATCCGCCAGCGCGCCGAAGAACCGCAAGCCTAGCAGGGTGCGGGGGCTTCCAAGTCTCAGCAACGCTTCTGTTCCCCCTTTCCCAAGGGTGAGGGGATAGGCCGTAATCACACTCTCCTGAACTTTCTGTTCCCCCTTTCCCGCGGGAAAGGGGGTGAGGGGATAGGACGGGGCGGAATAGTTGCCGCAAATCCCCTTCCCCTTTTGGGGGAAGGGGTCAGGGGTTAGGGCTCCGTTCTTCAAACTAGCGCGCGAGGAATACCGGGCACGGCGAGTTGCGCAACACGTACTCGGTCGTCGATCCCAGCACCATCTCGATTATCCTGCTGTGCCCGTAGGCGCCGATGAACAGCAGGTCCGCGTCGTGCTCCTTCAGGAACTTCACGATTTCCTCGTTGGCGTGTCCCTGCAGCAGCGTGAAATCGGCCTTGGGCGTATAGTTTTCAAAATAAGTGCGCGCTTCGGCCAGCGTCCGCTCTCCCAATTTTGGATCGCGCGCGCAGGTGATCACCGTGATCGGAACGCCGAGGCCGTTGGCGATTTCCGCCGCCGATCGCATCGCACGCGACGCGCGTTCGCTGCCGTCATACGCCAGCACCGGTCGTTTAACCTCGCGAAATTTATTCGGCGAGATGAACAGTTGCCGCGGAGATTTGCGCGCGACGCTTTCCGCCGTCGATCCGAGCAGCCCGGTCGAGAATTTTTCGTTGACCCCGCGATGCCCGATCATCACCAGGTCCGCACTGCGCGCCCGATCGCAAATCTGGTTGGCGACGATCCCCATGTCGAGCACCGTCTCGACCGCCAGGTTCTCGCGCTTCGCGGCGGCGGCAAATTCGTCGAGCACGCCACGCCCGCGTGCAGTCAGCACCTCGCGCATCTTGGACGAGAAATCCAGATATGGTTCCAGCCCGAGCGAACCTGATATATCATGGAAAAACGAGCCTTCGATCGACACGATATCGACCACATGCAATCCAATCAGCGACGCATTGAAAATTCGCCCGAAGTAGAATCCGTATTGCTGCGCGTTTTTGGAATGATCGGAGGTGTCGATGCCGATGAGGATTTTCTTGATCAAACCGGTGACCTCCGCGTTAGTTACCGCGATAACATGCCGCGCGGTTGGGCCTCAAGAGGGCGCGCGAGCGCAACTGAAATCGATTGCGCAGGGATGCAGCTGAAATGAGCGAACTTAGCGAAGCCCGGATGATGAGAATTGTGGACGAGCTCGCCGAAGCCGCGCAGCGCGTCGGGCTCGAAGTCCGTCGCGAAAAAATCATGCGCGAAATCGGCTATCGCACCCGCGGCGGCGCATGCCGCCTGCGCGACAAGAACCTCGTCATCATCGATCGCGATCAGCCCGCCGCCGAGCAGCTTGAAGTGATCGCCGAGGCGTTGCGCTCGCGCGATCTGGAGTCCTTATACCTCTCCCCGGCCGCGCGCCGCGTCGTCCATCTCGGCGACGCTCCGTCCTGAGGGCCGAGATGCCGCGCCTGGGCGAAACCGCGACGGCTGGCCATACCGTTATCGATCGCAAACCCGCGATCAGCGCCGAACAGCGGATGCTCACCTTCCATGCCCGCCTCAAGGAGCGCGGGCTCAAGTCCACCGGCCAGCGCGACGACATCGCGCGCGTATTTTTCGATCACGGTCATCACATCAGCGCCGAAGAGTTGTACGCCGAGGTCAAGAAGATCAACCCGCACGTCGGCTATGCAACGATTTACCGCACCCTGCGCCTGCTCAAGGAATGCGACCTTTTGTACGAGCGCCACTTCGACGAGGGCCAGGCGCGCTACGAAGCAGTCGGCGAGCGCCATCACGATCATTTTATTTGCGAGCGATGCGGCCGGATCATCGAGTTCGAAAACGCCGCAATCGAGCGGATGCAAAATATCGTCGCCCGCGACCTCGGCGTGACCCTGACCCGCCACAAAATGGAACTTTACGGAATCTGCCACGACTGCCACGCCCAACAGCAAGGCATGTAGCCAGTGACGTAGATAGTATGGACCAGCCGCCCCTTGCCGCTCATGGAAGGAACCCCATCATCTGGTTCCCCTTCCCGCGCGGGAAGGGGTTAGGGGTTAGGTTCCTCGAACTCATAGCAGTCGATAGCCAGGCCTGCTACCAGGAGGGCATCACGATGATCAAAGCGCGCGGATTGAGGCACATCAATCTTAACGTCAAGGACGTCGGTCGCTCGCTCAAGTTCTACCAGGAAGCGTTCGGTCTCGAAGTACAATTCTGGGAAGGGAAGACCATGGTCTTCATTCATTCGCCCGGCGTCAACGAAACAATCACCCTGTGCCAGGCCAAGACCGACGATCCGGTCGCCGGAGGCGGCGTTTCGCATTTCGGGTTCTCGATCCAAAAAGACAGTCTCGATGAGATGGTGCGTCAGATCGAAAATGCCGGCGGCAAGCTGCAAAGCCGCGGCGAGCATGCGCCCGGCGTCCCCTATGCGTACGTCACCGATCCCGATGGTTACGTGATCGAACTGGGGAATTCGTAATGAAGCACGCAGGACCCGATGCGCTCGACCAACTCGAGCCGATTCTCGAGGAAATTCGGCGGCTCGATGGGCTCAAGGAGACAAAACGCGGGGCCTTCTATTGCCGCTCCAGCGGCTTCCTGCATTTCCACGAAGACCCGGCCGGATTTTTCGCTGACCTGAAAGTTGGCGACGACTACCAGCGCTTCCCGATCAATTCGAAGACACAGACCCAGACTTTTTTGCGACGCGCCGTCGCCGCGCTCAATGCCGTGAAGAACGGTCGCGGCTAGTCCGGCGTCCCCCTGGCCGCAAGTCGGCCGCCGCCCTCGGAATCGCCTCGGGGCCTGCGCGATGCCGAAACTTCATGTCGTTGCCGCAATGCGGACAGTTCACGTCGTCGTATTTCACGACGCGTCCGCAGTACGGGCACTTGTAGCGGTTCCGCGCGACCCAATAGAAGAACGCCGCCGTCACCGCGACCATCAGCAGCCCGATGATTGTTTGTCGCACGAGACTTCTTCTCCGCGGTCAGAGCATCGGCACCACTGGACAATATGCGGCGCTGAAAATCGCGTGACCGCTGAGCGCCGCCTGGATCAGCTGGATTACCGGCTCGACAATTCGCGCCGCCGGACGCTGCGTGAACAGCGTGCTCATCTTGCCGCTCGACAACGATTGCAGCAGCCCCGGCTGCTCGGGAAGTTCGATTATTCCCACCGGCTGATCGGGTGCGAGACGCGCCAGTCCTTTCGCTGCTGCGATCGCCTCGTCGAGTCCGCCGAGCGAATCGACCAGCTTCAGCGGCAGCGCCTGCTCGCCGGTCCAGACCCGTCCCTGCGCGATCCCATCAGCTTGCTCGACCGGCATATGACGGCCGTCGGCGACGAGTTTCAGAAAGTACTGGTAGTCGCGCGCGATGTCGTCCTGGAATTGCTTGAATTGCGCCGGTGTGAAGTCGGTCCACATGTCGAACATCCCGACGTTCGCGCCCCGGCTCACTGCGTTGGTGTTCGTGTAGATCTTCTGCGCGGCGGGGGTGATGTTGAACTTGCCGCCGAGCACGCCGATCGAGCCGGTGATCGTGCCGGGCTCCGCAATAATCTTCGCCGCCGGAATCGAAATCAGGTATCCGCCTGACGCCGCATAGCCCGACATGCTGACCACGACCGGTTTTTTCTTCGCCGTCAGCTCAACCTCGCGGCCGATCAGTTCCGACGCGAGCATCGAACCGCCGGGCGAATCGACCCTCAGGATCACGGCGCGCACGTCGTCGTCCTCGCGCGCAGATTTGAACGCTTCCGTCATTTCGTCGGAAGTCATCGCGGTCGAGTCGGGACCTGAAAATGGACTGAAGCCTTCGCCGGTGCGCTGGATCTCTCCATCGCCGTAAATCACAGCGATTTGATCGCCACTAAAATTGGAAAGAAGCTTCGGTCGCGCGTAGTTGGTGTAATCGACAACCTTGTGAACCGACCCGCCGTAATTTTTCACCCGCTCGGTGAATTCGTCTTCGTATTCGAGCCGATCCACCAGCCGCGCCTTAAGCCCCTCATCCGCATGTATCGGCGCCTGATCGATCAACCCTTTAATCGTGTCGGGACTCAGCTTGCGCTCGCTCGCCATCGCGCCGACGATCTGATTGAACAGGCTGTCAGCCAGCCCGTCGTCCTCTTCTTTTTGCGCCGGCGTGTAATCCTTGTTCATGAACATGTTGGCCGCGCTCTTGTACTTCCCCGCCGAGGCAAAGTTGGGCGTAATCCCCATCCAGTCGAGCGTGCCGCGCATGAACAGCTCGCGCAGTTGAACGCCCACCAGGTTGAGTTCGCCCTGCGGCATCAGCGACACCTCGTCGGCCGCGCACGCAACGATATACGGTGTGTTGCCCAGTCCCGATTCTCCCGCCGTCTCGAGATACGCCTGGGTCCACTTGCCGTGGCTCTTGAACGACTTGATCAGGGCGACGATCTCCTGCGCCTGCGCCAGCTCCATCTCGGGATTCAGCACCTTGATTTCGAGCCCGACAATTTTCGGATCTTTCGCGCCCTTATCGAGTGCGTCGCGCAGCGTGTTGAGCGCCGTCTGATTTTTGCTCAACAGACCGAGCACGCTGGTGCTCGCCCGCTCGACCACCGTGCCGTCGAGTTCAACCGACAGCACGGAGTTGGGCTGCACGCGATGCGAAATATATTCCGAAACCGCCACGATCGTGATCAGCACCACGACGATGAGCACGGTTCGAAAAATCCATCGAAAAAAGCGTCTGAACATTCAGTCCTCCGAAATGCGAAATCGCGCTGACAGGCGCGTTCCCTTGACACTCGCAACTGGTATGAATAGCCAACCACACCCGCCCCCATGGAGCCAGTAGCCGAGACAGAGCAGCCGGGATTCTTCGCTTCGTTCTGAATGACACGAGGAAATGAATGACGCATGGAAAAGAACCTGAGAGCAAAATGGCGTCCTCGCCATTTTGCGATTAACACTGGGTGCAGGGGTCACCCCTGCCGAAGGAAGTTTGAAACCCACCGTGGGTTTCATTTCAATCAAGTTCTTCTCGCACTTCCTTCACGGCGAGCTGCCGAGCGGTTTATGCTCGACCGTCGAGCTGTCGAGATACGGCTCATCGCCGATCCATGTCACGCGAATCGTCGTCACCGCTTCGACGCCTTGCAGCATGAGGTCCGCGGTCATCGTCTGCGTATGCGATCCGCCCGCACTCTGACGCCCAATGGTCAGCGCCTCTGCCATCGAGCGTCCCGCCGGCGTGACACCGCCCGGGCCGATATTCGGCAGGGTGCCCAGTATCTGCGTGATCGTCGGCGCGACGTCGGTGTTCGCGGTGGGATTCGAATCGACGAAACCGCGCCGGAAATCCGGTCCCGCGGCCGCGCAAAAATTATGAATCTCGCGTTCGCCCGCCGCGCCATGCATCCCCATGCCGGTCGTGAACGTCTGGCTGGTTCCGGTGTCGGCGTACATGACTCCCTTAACCGGATGAATCAGCGCACTCGATTTGTTCGGCATCGAGACCTGTCCGATCTGACCGATCAGAAACGCTGGATTCGTCGGCCCGGTAAGGTTTTTGTTATCGACATCGGACTCCTCGCGAAATGAAATCACCAAATCCGGTGACCGCGCCGGATTGTACAGCCCCACGACCCGCTGGCTGAAAGTGCCGTCGATCCATCCGAGATACGCCTTCGGCGCGCGGCTGACGATGTCCACGGCGGGTCGGCTCTTGAGGCGCTGAGGCCGGTTCGCGCGAGAAGATCGGCCCGCACCATTCCTGCGCCTCAGCGAAGTTGACAATCTTCTGCAGCACCGCGCGTTTCGATTCCGGCGTCGCGAATTCGGTCGGCGACAGGTAGACGAGATCCGCGCCGCCATTCGGCACCACCACCACGTCGGTGCTGTCGTGCGATTTCTTGATTCCCGCCGACACCAGCATCTCGGACAGCACGATACGGAACTTGATCGTCGCGAAGCCGTGGTCCGAAACCACGATCAGATCGGTCTTGTCCGCGATTCCCAACGAGTCGATCGCCGCGCGCACGCGCATCAGATTGTTGTCGCAAAGGCTGAGCGCCTCCATCGCGGGCAGGGTGCCCAGCCCGGCGATATGCTGCGTGAGATCGGGATTATGCTGCCAGAAGACGACCAGCGCAGGCCGTCCAGCGTCGGCCGCAAGCTTGGCAGCCGGCAACGCGTTCTCGACGACCAGCCGCGCGAAATACAAATCGCGCTGCTCATCGGCCACCGTGGTTTTCGAATCGGGCGGGACCTCGGCATTTATTTTCTGGCTCGACGCGACCAAGTCTTCCGACGCGAACAGGTAATCCTTATGCGGCTCGCCGACGATGTCCTTGCCGTCAACGACGGTCGCAACGCGATTGTCAAAAACCGAGGTCGGCCCCTGCTTGCCGATCACCGCGACATAGCCGTCCTCGCGCGCGACCTCCTGCGCGATCGTGTCGAGCCCAATCAGTCGCCCTTTGAATTCATCCGACCCATTCAGATTCAGTATCGCCTTGGCTCCTTCAGCGCTGACCACCTCGCCCTTGGGTATTTCCGGCGACGGCGCGAGGTAGAAGTTGTTGCCTTCGAGTCCGTTGACCCCGGGCGGCGCTCCAGTCGCGAGCGCAGTAGCATTCACCATCGTCAACGTCGGGAAGATCGAATGATGCCGATCGAAGCGCACGCCCTCGCGCGCCATCCGGAACAGATTTGGCGTGTCGCGCTGGGTGACGAAGTCGGGCCGCAGCCCGTCCCACACCATCAACACTACAATACGTCCGCGCCCGCGACGCGCCGGCGTAATGTCTTGCGCGCGAATCGGCGTGGCGATGAATACGAGAACGATCGCGAAAATTTCGGGCAGCCGTCGATTGAACATTCGATCGGTCATCAAAGCGGCCCGCGACCGACTGTGTCAATCGTTCTTCATGATCGGTTTGGACGCCGCAGTCCGCGGATGCGCCTTGAAAAATTCCCAGATGACGTCGGTCGCATTCAGGCTGTCGCTCGGCTTGCCCACCCATTTCTCCGGCAGCCGATTCTTTCCGCCGGGCCAGATATGCCCCAACCCGGTCACGCGGTAGTACTCGACCTCTCCACCCTTGGCGCATTCATTGTAAGTGATTTCGAGCACGCCGATGCTGCGAGCAGTCTGCACTTCCGGCCCGCACCCGAGCATCCGCTCCCATTCCTTCAGCGAATCCTCGATAGGTGGGCGATTCTCGATCGTCTCCCACGGCAATTTCACTTTGCCGCCGCCAAGCGGATTCAGCGGATCATCGGTCCCGACGATGTAGAGCAGCGGAACCGGATACACGAGCGATTTTTCGCGCTCCCAAAGATGCCCGGCGACGGGTGCGATCGCAGCGATTCGATTCGACAGGTTGAGCCCCACGCTGAACGTCATCGACGCGCCGTTCGAAAAACCGGTGCAGTAGATGCGCGAGGGATCGGCAACGTAGTGCGCCTCGAGAAAATCGATCATCGCCGAGATGAAGCCAAGGTCATCGACCTTGTTGACGCCGACCGCGCCGCGACCCGAGCCGTCGTTCCATAGCCGCGGATTCATCAGAAATCGCGCGGGCATCAGCGGATGCGGCGGAGTGCCGTCGGGAAACACCGCGATGAAACCTTCGCGATCGGATTTCACGTCCCATCCCGTCTCAGCAATAGCGCCTTCACCGCTGCCACCCGCGCCGTGGAGCATGAACACCACTGGCACTTTCGATTTGCCATCGAATCCAGGCGGCACATGCACGATGAACGTGCGTGTCATCTTCTTGACGCCCGCGCCGACCACGATCGACTCATCGTGATTCCCGGGCGTCGGCACCGGCGCGCCCGCGGCGGCCGAGCACACTGTGATCGCATATATCGCCGTCGCGACAATCGCTGAAATCGCAAACCTGCGCATCTTCAGTATCCCCCTGAAGCTCCAGTCAATGTACGCCGCCGCTCGCACCTTAGTTTCAAGGTGCAACTCGATTTTTGATTTGGTAGCGTGACTGGCGAGAAGTGAAAAGAGATCGCGAGGTTCACAACGTTGCGTATTGCACTGCTCGGCCAGGCCGCATTCGCGGAAAAAGCGCTCGACGCGCTAGTCGATCACGGCGACGAGATCGTTCAAGTCTTCGCGCCGCCCGATTCTCCGAGCGGCAAAGCAGATCCGCTCGCGGCGAAGGCTCGCGCGATGAACCTGCCGCTCAGCCAGCCCAAGTCATTCAAGAACGACGCCGCCTTCGAACATTTCAACGCGCTCGACGCCGACCTCGCCATCCTCGCGTTCGTCACGCTGATTGTTCCCGAGCGAATCCTCTACGCACCGCGCTACAAATCGATCTGCTTTCACCCATCACTGCTCCCGCGGCATCGCGGCGCGAGCGGAATCAACTGGGCAATTATCCAGGGTGATACGGAAACGGGAGTCACCTGGTTCTGGCCCGACAAGGGCATCGACACCGGCCCCATCCTGATTCAGAAGCGCGTTCCGATCGCGGAGAACGATACCGTCGGCTCGATTTATTTCAACACGCTCTTCCCGATGGGGATCGAAGCGATGGTGGAAGCGGTCGATCTGATCAAATCCGGCAACGCGCCGTCGATCGTGCAGGACGAGAGCAAGGCGACCTACGAGCCGCCATGCCGCGACGAGCACGCAAAGATCGATTTGGCCAAACCCGCGCGCGAAGTCTTCGACCTGATCCGCGGATGTGACCCGCAGCCCGGCAGTTTCGCAAACCTCGGCGAAAAACGCCTGCGCCTTTATGAAGCAACGTTCTCAGCGACCAACTCGAGTGGCGAACCGGGCACCATAGTCGCCATCGATGCGGCCGGAATGAAGATCGCGGTCACAGGCGGCGCGATCACAGTGAAGCGAGCCCGCATCGACCCGAATCCGAAAAAGGTCGCTCCTATCGAGCTGGTGACCAGCGGCGATCTAAAGATCGGCGCAAGGCTGACCTAAGAACCTAACCCCTAACCCCTTCCCGCGCGGGAAGGGAACCGGATTTATTTTGAGTAAGCGCAAAACGGCGTCCTCGCCATTTTGCGATTCCCACTGGGTGCAGGGGTCACCCCTGCCGCGGAAGCGTGAAACCCGCGGAGGGTTTCACATTTCAATCAAGTGATTTACCCTTCCCCACTCCCCGCTGTCCTACCCCGCCTCTTTACGCTACGATCCTCGCGGCTGGATGAGGTGACTTGGGATGCGACTCTGCATCGGAACGGCCAAGGGCATTGTGATTCTGGATCCCGCGCGCAACGGCGCGCCGCTGATGGTGCTCGCGGATCCGTCGGCGGTCTGGTGCATGGCGCAGGACTGCGCCGATCCTAATCTCATCTACGCCGGATCGACCGAACAGATCCGCGGCAAAGGTACTCTCGCGCGATCGACCGACGGCGGCCGCACCTGGAGCGACGTAACTCCTCCGCTCGCGCGCGAAGAGGAAGTATGGTCGGTTGCGTCGTCGCCCGCGGTCAAGGATCGAGTGTTCATCGGAACCTCGCACGCGCGATTGTTCCGCAGCGACGATCGCGGACGCGTCTTCAAGGAGTCCGACGGCTTTCTGAAAATCCCCGGCCGCGACCGCTGGACGTTTCCGCCGCCGCCGCATATTCCGCACGTGCGCTCGATCGCCTTCGACCCGCACGAGCCATCCACGATGTATGTCGGCGTCGAAGAGGGCGGCATATTCCGCTCGCGCAACGACGGCGCGTCTTTCGAGTCGCTCAACGACGGCCTCTACGTGGACATTCATACTATAGCGGTGGACTCGCGCGATTCGCGCCGCCTGTACGCGACCACCGGCGCCGGCTTCTTCATGTCGCAAAACGGGGGCGCTTCATGGGAACAGGTGACGCGGGGCCTCAACCGCAGTTACACAATCCCGCTGCTGGTGAGCCCGCCCGATCGCGACGACCTCTTTACGGCGGCTGCGATAGGCCCGCCGCCATCATGGCGCGTCGGACCGACAGGCGCGGACGCGATGCTGTTTCGCAGCGCCGATCGCGGCGAAAGTTTCACGCCAATTACCGCCGAGCAGAATTTCGGACGCGCGATGGTGATGCGGTTGAAGCCGGACCCATCCAACGGCGGCTTCTTCGCCGTATGCAACGACGGCGCCGTGATGCGCGCAACTAACGACGGCGCGTCACTCGCAACCATCGCCGAGAAACTGCCACCCGCCTACGACCTCGCGATAATTCCATGACCATCTTCGATCCACTTGGACTAGGTGCCCTCGGATGCGGCATCGTGCTCGCCCGCATCATCTTCGCGAGGATCGAAAAACGGACCGTCCGCATTTCAGATCCCAAAGCATCCTCACGCCTGCCCAGCCACGTTGACACCGAGCGCCTGCTCTTCCTGGTCTTCGCCACCGAATGGATTCTGCTGGCGATCTTCGTCTTCGCCGACCGCCTCCCCGGCGAGTTACAAAGATTCGTCAGACTCGCCTGCATATCATCAGCCGCCGCGCTAATCCTTTTTCACGTCCTATGCGTGATTCGACTGAAGCGGGCCGGCCTCTTCGATCCGCACGACGAGCATTACCGCCCCGGCCACAGCGGCTCGGGGCGCGCCCGCCCCCACCGCCGCGCCCCCAACTGATACTCGTTCCCCCTTTCCGCACCGGAAAGGGGGCCAGGGGGATAGGACGGCGACGCGCTCGGAAGACTGCTCTGGTTCCCCTTCCCGCGCGGGAAGGGGTTAGGGGTTAGGTTCCTAAGTCAGCTTCGGGTCTTTGTGTCATCCTGACGGAGGGAGCAACGCGACCGGCTGGAAGGACCTCGGACAGCTTCGCGTACGCGAAGCCGGTTCCGGTTTCCGAAAATCGCGAAGCGCTCCACTTCCGCTCCTCCTACCTCATCCCCACCGGCGTCTGCCCCTCAACCACCCTCTTCGCAATTATCGCCACCGTCGATCGCGGCGCCAGCCGCGTCGCATTCGCACGCACCCAGTTGAACCACCCTGAGATAACACTCGGGTGCTTCCCCAATGCGTCGAGTGCGACCTTCACCACATTCTCCGCCGGCTCGCCGTGATCCTCACCGACCGACTCACCCGCCACGGACTGAAACTCAGTCTTGGTCGGCCCCGGCTCGATCACCAGCGCGTCGATACCGGTCCCGCGCAATTCGCCCCAGAGACCCTCACCGAACAGCAAATCGAATCCCTTGGTCGCGCTGTACACCGCATGCAACGGCAGCGGCTGACGTCCCGCGACACTACCTACGATTACCACCGCGCCGCGTCCGCGCTTGACCATCCCGGGAATGATGCGGCTGGTCAGCACCACCGGCACCACGCAATTGACCACCACCATCGCGCGCAGCCGGTCCGTCGCGAGCTTGTCGAAACGCCCGGCATATCCGAAACCCGCGTTGTTCACCAAAAAAGCGATCGGCAAATCGGCAACCGCATCCGCCAGCCGATCGGCGCCGTCATTGGCCGCGAGATCGACCGCGACCACGCGCGTATCGACGCGATATTTTTCCTTGAGCTCCGCCGCAAGCGCATTCAACCGATCCTCACGCCGCGCCGTCAGCACTATCGACATCCCCTCGCGCGCCAGCGCCCGCGCAAACTCAAGCCCGATCCCCGCCGACGCCCCCGTAACCAGCGCCCACTCTCCATATTTCTGCCGATACCCGCGTCCATTGTCCGCCATCGATGTTCTCCTTCAGAAGAATTTCGCGCACGACCACGACCTCTCCTACTCTTCCCCTCTCCCTATAAGGGAGAGGATCGAAGGTGAGGGTCCTTATTTCGCGGGCTCGTCCGCGCGCGATCTAAGATTCTGCTTCTGCTCCGGACGATCATTCATCCAGATACCCACACCCCGCCTCATCCGACTACTATCTAGCAACTTACAACCCCGCAATCCCGCAGTGAAAAGCAACCCCGGAGCACCCAAAATGCCACCATCGATCTCCAAAGCAGTCCTAATCACCGGATGCTCGACCGGAATCGGCCGCGCCACCGCCGAACACCTCGCCGCCCGCGGATGGAACGTGTACGCCACCGCGCGCAAACCCGAATCGATCGCCGACCTCGCGAAGCGCGGATGCAAAACGCTAGCGCTCGACGTATGCGACGACGCCTCGATGCGCTCAGCCGTCGAAACCGTCGAGCGCGCCGAGGGCAGCGTCGGCGTGCTGATCAACAACGCCGGCTACGGCCTCGAAGGCGCGTTCGAAGAAGTGCCGATGACCGAAATTCGCCGCCAGTTCGAGACCAACGTCTTCGGCCTGGTCGCGATGACCAAGCTGGTGCTCCCCGCAATGCGCCGCCAACGATGGGGCCGCATAGTCAATCTGAGCTCGATGGGCGGCAGGCTCACGTTCCCCGGCGGCGCTTACTATCACGCGACCAAGCACGCAGTCGAAGCGCTCAGCGACGCGCTGCGTTTCGAGGTAAAAGGCTTCGGCATCGACGTAATCGTAATCCAACCCGGCCCAATCAAAACCCGCTTCGGCGACACCGCCGTCGGCAGCATCGCGATGCCGAAAGATTCCCCCTACGCCGCATTCAACACGGTACTAGAAAAACAAATCCGCGAAGCCTACGAAGGCGGCCCAATGGCCCGCTTCGCCGCCCCACCCAAAGCCGTCGCCGAAGTAATAGAAAAAGCCATCACCGCCACAAACCCAAAAACCCGCTACAAAGTAACCCTAGCCGCCCGCGTCCTGATGGCCCTACGCCAAATCCTCCCAGACCGCGCCTTCGACACCTTCCTGAGCACCCAATTCCCCCCGCCGGCGCCGTGAGGCTCATTTGTCACCCCGACGACCCCAGCAACACGACGGAACGAACTGGCCTCTGGCTTCAGGACAGCTTCGCGCGACGCGAAGCCGGTTTCCTGTTCTGGATCGCCCGCTGCGGGCATTCCTTGTGGTTGACACTCTAACAAGCGCTAGTCAATCTCGGAGGCCGATTGCCACCGCTTCCGAAACACATTAGCGGACCAGAAGATTTGGTTACGCCGCACACGAAGATTCGCGAAGGTTTTCTTCGACAAGCGTTAGAAAAGACGCGCAGAGTTACCCGCACGTCGCCGAGGCCAGACGGCTTTCCAAGGCCCTGCATTCTGTCAAAAGGGTCGAGGACCTGTTGCAAATGCCAGAGCTTGGAAATCACCTAATTTCAGCAGCCGGATTTTCGCTCAAAGCCAAAGGGCACCTTTCAAAACCGGAGCTTGATTCCGCCATAAAACGTGTCCTCGAGGAGGTGAAGTCGCAGGCCGGGGACGATTTCAGAGAAGAAATAGTTTATCGCTATATGCTCATCATGGGCGATGCTCTAGGTGGCAGTATGCGGAACGTGACCGGCGCGGCGGCGGGTATCAGCTTTGCGAAGGCCATAATGGACGCACTAAGAAAAAGGGTGTCCGACACAGAGATTGAGCAGTGTGAGCTCGGGCAAAATTGTGCGAATCGCATGGCCGACTCGAACACTATTGTTTGATCGGAAGCCCAAGTTCATCGACAAAAACATTGATTGCATCTCTTGGACAATGGCTCAGGAGACAAGACGGAGGCTCAGCTTTTGGAGGTACGCGAAAGCTATCGCGCGTGCGGAGAACTCAAAGGCGGTATAGATCCGGCAGGCGCCGACGAACACTGGAAAACGGCAAACGGTGCCCTCGACCGAGATTCGGTCGTCATTTTCGCCTAAGCGTCCCGTTCTCTTTTTTGCAGCAGCTGCGATCGTACCGGGGATGGCAAAAGAGATCTTCCAACAACTCACCAACGGTCGCCTATCTCACGCTGCCAATATCACCGACCCAGACCAACTCGCCGATCTCGCTGACTGGATTGTGCGGCTTTGACCCGGCGCCATTATACACGCACTTTCGCGTTTCCTCTCGACCGTGCAACCCCATCTGTTGACTGCTATTCCCCTTCCCATTGGGAAGCACCCAAATTTTTTCTACATCAAAGCCAGCCTCTTGCGCGATACTCGACAGGATCAAATCAACGGGTATGTTGGCTCCTTCGTAGCGCACATTGTCATTTACCATTATCAAAGGGGCCCCGGGCTTGAGCACGCGCGCGCATTCAAAAATGATTAGAGCGATTTCAAAGAAATAGTTGCGAACCATCCGTGGGATTCCCGTATTATTGAGCTCTTTTTGGATTTTCTTTTTCATCCAAATATCGAAGAATAGTCTGTAATTGTGTCTGCGAATCAAAAGCAGACACGGCCTTTTCGTAGAGGTCGGGTGAAAAAAGTGATTGAAGATCGGGCTTATCTCGATTTTCAACCGTGCAGGACATGAGTTCCTGACGTAGGTTCCGTAGTTCCTCTTCCCGGATCCCAAGCATCGCGACTCGAGAGCGTAAGTACGCGTATAGTCGTACCGATTACAATACGGGGGTGATGTGATGACGCAGTCGAAAGCCTCGCTCTCGAATCGAGGTAGAAGCCGGAGGCAAGACCCTTTCATCAGTTCAATCGAGCCAACCTTCTTTGATTTGCAAAACCGAAGAGGTCGCTCTTCCGAGATCAATATAGATTTCGGCGAGTTTGTCTCGGATGGCGACATCGAAGGGCCTGATGAATCCTTTGTCGAATGGCCTCGTGCCCTGCTTTCTGCCCGAACGATGGTCCCAACGAAGGTACTGACCGTCTTTTCGCGTATAACCAATCTCCTCGAGAATACTAAGCGCAGCAAACCTTAGGACGCGCCTGATACTCTCGTCTTTCTCGCGTCGCAAACTGCTAACGTAACGTCCTAGGTCGCGTTCTGTCTCGCGCGGAAAGGCACCTTCTGTTATTCGTAAGTGAGGGAAGGGCGACGCATTCTGTTCCTTGGTCCATGGTCTCTCATCACGCCACCGCTTGAGACCGTCTTCAATGGATCCTCGACTGCTGCTAGACACGAGCATTCGAGTCTCGATTATTTCGGCACCAATCGGGAGGAGTTCGATCCCCACCGAATCTAGCCCCCTATCGCTTGCCACGAATAGCGCCGCTCCAGAGCCCGCAAAGGGATCAAGAATTCGGCCCGACGAGATCTTAAGAGTATTCAGCACATGGGCAATTAGCGAGGCAGAAAACCCCTCTTTGTATTTGAACCAGCGATACTCGGCTTCTGTCTTGTTTACCTGGAAACTTACGAGCGTGAGTTTGAGGTCCGAATTAACCGTGAGCTCCGATTGAAATCTGTTCTCGAGCGTCTTTACTTCTTTTCGAATTGTGTCGAGGGTTGTCAAGATAAGTTATTGAGCCGGTGCTCTTCGCTACCAGTACATATACTACCGAAGGGATGATTTGTCAATAGATTAATCATCAATTGATAATTCTTTTTCGAGTTCAGATCGACACCGCTCAACCATCTGCCCGATGAGCTTGCTGACGGACGCTCTTCCCCGGATTCCTGTGCCCGATGGAATGCAACCGCGCGGAGCAGCATCCAGGTTTCTTTAGGAATGTGAATAGCTGTAGTAATGGTCGCGACTTCTTTGAAGTTTACAGAGACCGTCGCGAATCTTGTTGCTCCTTGTTCCAGTCTTGGTAGGGACACGAGTAATACGCTTCGTCACGACTTGTGAGTCCAATCAAAAGATGAGGAATAGTAACACGGACCCACCCATCGCGGTAGAACTCCGCCAAGGTTGAGATGGTGAGTCCGAAATTGGAGGGCGAAACCTTGAGCGGGCATTAGGTTAAAGCCGCGGTCTGACTCTCTAACGAGCGTTAGATAATTTTTTAACAAGTCCGTGCCGAGCGGTTCTAAAAACTTGGGGGCGCGGGCGAGTGGGAAGTTCGTTGATTTGCGGCCGCCCATTTGATATTCGCGACCGCGCGTTGCAAATGGCGCAGGTGTTGTTTGCTCCGCGCGGGTATCGCGGAACGCGGAATTCGGTTCCTCACCTTTGATCCTCTCCCTGACCGGGCGATGGGAAAACGCGCCGCCGTGCCCTTTTCGCATTCGCCGCCCCTATCACCATCGCCTCGCGCGACAGGGGAGCGCGAGAACATCGCTGCGGTCAAGGGGTCACCCCTGCCCAAGGAAGCGTGAAACCCACGGCGGCTCTCACTCTTCTCGCCTCGGACAACCGTTGTCATCCCGCCATGCCATAATACTCACAATGAATGCCTCACCGACTCTCACCAACCCACTCACTGCGATACGCCCTACACCCAGCACACGCAGCCAACCGCGCTCCCGCCGATCGCCATATCGTCTCGCTGTCCCAACGCGCCTTCCTTCACTCTCGCGCCCCACGGACGCGGAGATGGAGGAGAATGTCAACATTGGCCCAATCTTGACATATAGCGAAGAAAAAGCGAAAATATCTATCAGCCGTCAGATGAACACCGCCGCCTCACTGCCCTTCTTTTCGCCGCCGCCCGACGACCTCGACGCGACTCGCGGGGTCGAGTTTATCGAGATGCCGGTGCGCCAGATTCTCAATCGATGCGACAGCCCGCGCATGCCGTTTCGATGGACGATCAATCCGTATCGCGGCTGCGAGTTCGGATGCGTGTACTGCTACGCGCGCTACACGCACGATTTTCTCGAGCTGCGCGATCCGATGGACTTCGAGCGCAAGATTTTCGTCAAGCGGATGGCCGCCGAGGTGCTGTCGCGCACGCTCTCGCGCACGCCGATTGGCACCGACGCGATCGCAATCGGCACCGCGACCGACCCCTATCAACCGGCCGAGCGTAAGTATGGACTCACGCGCTCGATGCTCGAAGTTTTCGCCCAGCTCTCGGGCCTCGACCTGTCGATCACGACCAAGTCGAGCCTGATCGTTCGCGACCTCGAGCTGCTGCGAAAGATCAATCGGCGCTCGAAGCTGTCGGTGAATTTCTCGCTGATCACGCTCGATCGAAAGTTGCAGCGAATCCTCGAGCCGCGCGCGCCGCGTCCGGGTCTGCGACTCCGCGCGCTGTTCGAGTTGGCGCGCGCAGGAATCCGATGCAACGTGCTGATGATGCCGATGATACCGGGCCTCACCGACGACCCGGCGGCAATCGAAAACGTGATTCGCGCTGCGCGTCGCGCGAACGCGTCCGGCGTATGGTGGCGTTCGCTCTTCTTGAAACCAGCAGCGGCGCGCCGCTTCATTCCGTTCGTGAAGGAACGCTTCCCGCACCTGGCCGATCGTATCGATATGTTCTACGGCCGCGCCGAATACGTTCCGAATGCGTACGACGACAGGATGCGCATAATCTTCAACCGCATCCGCGAGCGATACGGCTTCCCAATCAACGATCGCTACATGGCGCCGCAACCGCCAGTCATACCGCAGCCGCCCCGACAGAGCTCATTATTTTCTTAACACTAAGGTGCAGGGCTTAGCCCTGCCGAAGGAAGCGTGAAACCCACCGCGGGTTTCACATTAGATAAAGTGCATTTGCGATTGGTGCGCGGAGCGGGACTTGAACCCGCACGGTATTGCTACCACCAGCCCCTCAAACTGGCGTGTCTGCCATTCCACCACCCGCGCATCCTGGATGATCGCCGGAGTTACCTTGAGGGTCTTGACGCTCCGGCGCACCGCGTAAATCCGGGGACTACTTCGCCGTTCCTGGCGTTGCTGCGCCGGCAGGATTATGTCCGGCCGTGGCGGGCGCCGCGGGATTCGCGCTCTTGGGCAGTTGTTTCGACGCGGGCATCACGCTCGACGACGCCGCCCGTCCTTCGAAGATACTGCCGGTCACGCGCCGCGCTGAGGCCAGCGCCAGGAAAATCGAGCTCGCGAAAAAAATTATCGCGAACGCCCACGTCGCCTTGGTCAGCGCGTTGCCGGCGCCGCTCGCGCCGAACACGGTCTGGCTCGATCCGCCGAACACAGCGCCGACCTCCGCGCCCTTGCCCTGCTGCAGCAGAATAATGATGCACATGGCGACGCAGACGGTCACATGAATTGCGATTACGATTGAAACCATTTTTATTCTTCAGCGAGTCCGCGCCTTGACGATCCGCGCGAACGAGTCAGCCTTTAAGCTTGCCCCGCCGACCAGAGCCCCGTCAATATCGGGCTTGCACACGAGCGAGTCAACATTTTCGTCGTTGACGCTACCGCCATAGATAATCCGGACCGCATCCGCGCGCTCGCGGCCGTAGCGTTCGAGGATCGCACCGCGAATCGCGCCATGAATCGATTCCGCCTGCTCAGGCGTCGCGGTGCGCCCGGTGCCAATCGCCCACACCGGCTCGTACGCGATCACTACTTTGGTCACGTGATCGTCGCTGACTCCTTCGAGCCCGCGCTGAAGCTGGCGCAGCACGACGTCGAGCGCGTGGCCGCTGTCGTGTTCGTCCTGGGTTTCGCCGACGCACAGGATCGGCGTCATCCGATGGTGAATCGCGGCGACGACCTTCTTGTTAATCAGCTCGTCGGGTTCATGAAAGATATGGCGCCGTTCCGAATGCCCGAGAATTACGTGAGTGACGCCGTACGCCAGCAGCATCGGCGGCGCGATCTCGCCAGTGAACGCACCCTTGTCTTCGAAGTGCATATTTTGTGCGCCGAGCATTATCGACGATCCCGCAATCGCCTGCGCCACGGCCGGAATAAGAATCGCGGGCGGCGCGACCATCACCTCGCGATCTTTCGCAAGTGTCGTGGCGTCGCAATCGATCTCAGCGCGGATTCTTTCGACCAGCGCGCGCGCACCGGCCGGCAACAGATGCATCTTCCAATTTCCGGCGATCAGTTTCTTGCGCATATCAGACTTCGAGCGCCTTCACGCCCGGCAGCTCGCGGCCTTCCAGATATTCGAGCGTCGCGCCGCCGCCGGTCGAGATATGGGTGAACTTGTTGGCCCATGGTTTGTGCGCGATCGCCGATGCGGTGTCGCCGCCGCCGATTATCGAAACGACATCCATCTGATTCGCGAGCGCCTCGCCGACTCGCATGGTGCCGGCCGCGAATGCTGGAATTTCGAAGAATCCGAGCGGGCCATTCCAGATGACAGTCTTGGCGCGCGCGATCTCCGCGATAAACGCGGCCGCCGTTTGAGGACCAATATCCAGGCCCATCATCTCGGACGGAATGTCGATGACCGTATGGGGCGTCGCAGTGGCTTCAGGAGCGGCCGCGACGATATGGTCCGACGGCAGCACGATCCTGACGCCTTTGCTCCCGGCTTCGGTGAGCAGTTCCCTTGCCAGCTCGACCTTGTCGTCTTCGACCCGCGACTTGCCGACCGCGATACCCTGAGCCTTGAGGAACGTGTACGCCATCGCGCCGCCAATCAGGATCGAATCGACTTTATTCAGCAGATTTTTGATTAGACCGATCTTGTCCGAAACTTTTGCGCCACCCATGATCGCAACCGACGGACGCTGCGGGTTCTCGGTGACTTTCTGCAGCGCATCCAGCTCGCGCATCATCAGGAATCCCGCCGCGCGCTCCGCCAGAAATCGCGTGACGCCCACCGTCGAGGCGTGCGCGCGATGCGCCGCGCCGAAACCGTCGTTCACGTACACCTGCTTGTAGCGCGCGAGCTCATGCGAGAAGTCGCGGTCGTTGGCCTCCTCTTCTTTGTGGAAGCGCAGGTTCTCGAGCAGGATCGCCTCGCCGGGCTTGAGCGCGTCGATCATTTTGCCGGTGTGATCGCCGACGCAATCGGGCGCGAGTTTTACTTTCTGTCCGAGCGCGATGCTCAGATACTCGGCGATCGGCTTGAGGCTGAGCTCCGCGCTGCGTTCCTTGGGACGCCCGAGGTGCGAGCAGAGCACGGCCGATCCGCCGTGTTCGAGAATGTAGCGAATCGTATCGAGGCTCGCGTCGATTCGCGCCGGGTCCTGGATCTTGCCCTCGGCGATCGGCACGTTGAAATCGCATCGCACGAGCACCTTCTTGTTCTGGAACTCGAGCCGCGTAATCGGTACTACAGGCATCGCGGATTCGCGCGGCTCAAAGCCGGTCGGCGACGAAAGCGGCAATGTCCGCGAGGCGGTTCGAGTAGCCCCATTCGTTGTCGTACCACGAAAACACTTTCACCAGCCGCTTGCCGACCACCTTGGTCAGCGGCGCGTCGAAAATAGACGAATGCGGATTGCCGTTGAGATCGACCGAGACCAGCGGCGCCTCACTGTATTCGAGAATCCCCTTGAGCGGCCCGTCGGCCGCCGCCTTCATCGCGGCGTTGACCGAATTCACGTCGGCGTCCTTCTCGAGCGTCGCGGTCAGATCCACCAGCGATACATTCGAGGTCGGCACTCGAATCGCAATTCCATCCAGCTTGCCGTTGAGCGCCGGCAGCACGAGCCCAATCGCCTTCGCCGCGCCGGTCGAAGTCGGGATCATCGAGACCGCAGCCGCGCGCGCGCGTCGCAGATCCTTATGCGGTCCGTCCTGCAGCATCTGATCCGACGTGTAGCTGTGAACCGTCGTCATCAGGCCGTGCACGACGCCGAAACTCTCGTGCAAAACTTTGCCAATCGGCGCGAGGCAATTCGTCGTGCATGACGCGTTCGAAATCACGTCATGGTTCTTCGGGTCGTACGCATTATGATTGACCCCGAGACACAGCGTGACGTCAGCGCCGTCAGCCGGAGCGCTGATCACAACTTTTTTCGCGCCCGCCGAGAGATGCAGCGCAGCCTTGTCGCGCGCAGTAAACAAGCCGGTCGATTCAATCACAACCTGCACCCCGAGTTTGCTCCACGGCAGCTTGGCGGGATCGCGTTCCGCGATCACTTGCAGCGGCTTACCGTCGAGAAAAATAGCGCCGCCTTCAACCTTGACCTCGTGGCGCAGCTTGCCGTGAATGGAATCGTATTTCAGCAGATGCGCCAGCGTGGCCGCGTCGGTGATGTCGTTGACGGCGACGACCTCGATGTCTTTTTTGGTCAGCGCCGCCCGCAGGAACATCCTGCCGATCCGCCCGAATCCGTTAATCCCGACTTTTATCGCCACCGCTCGATTCCTCCTGAAAAGACGACCCGACCTTAGATAAGTCCAAGCCCTATGTACAGATTCTACGCTGAGAAGGGGTGCGAATGCAGTGGGAAGGGGAAATCACTTTATTGAATGTGAAAACCACCGTGGTTTTCACGCTTTCCTGGGCAGGGGTGACCCCTGCACCCAGTGGAAGAAAGATGCGGGACTTCGTCCCTGTTCGAACTTTGTGGGGGATGTTTACCGTTCCCGGCGACAAAGTCGCCAGCAACTCACTTGGCAAATGTAGATAACAGCGCTTGGCTTCTGAATGACACAGGAAAAAGACCTTTGAGCAAAACGGCGTCCTCGCCATTTTGCGATTAATTCTAGGTGCAGGGTTTAACCCTGCCCAAGGAAGTGTGAAACCCACGGAGGGGTTTCACGTTAAATATAGTGTGTTCCCTTCTCTCACTGGTTTTGGCTGCGCCGATACCCCTATAATGGTGCGATTCTTGGGTCTCATGGCGGTTTTATGCTCCATCAGGTGAGCGGTGCTGGCGGGTTGGGGGTGGTACAACTGGTGCTGGGCACTGGCCCGGTGGTCGCGGCCGTATTGTGGTTACTGGTCGCGTTTTCGATCGGAAGCTGGGGAATCATCCTTTACAAACTGATTCAGATTTCGCAGGCGCGGCGCGAGTCCGAAAAGTTCATCGCGATCTTTCTGGGAGTCCAAAAATCTCGCCGCGATTCATACCGCCAGCGTCGGGCTCAAGCGCAGCCCGGTCGCGCAGGTCTTCCGCGCCGGCTACCAGGAACTGCTGCAACTGACTCGCGCCAAGCGTCAGGCGGTAGGCTCCGACAGCGGCTTCTCGACCGACTTGGGCGGAGTCGCGAACGTGATGCGCTCGATGAAGCGGCAGGAAAACGTCGAGCTGACCAAGCTCGAAGCAGGAATCACGTTTCTCGCGACCACCGGATCGTCGGCGCCGTTCATCGGACTGTTCGGCACGGTGTGGGGAATCATGACGGCGTTCCTCGGACTGTCCGCGTCGCATACGTCGAGTATCCAGGCGGTCGCTCCGGGAATCGCCGAGGCGCTGATCACAACCGCGGTCGGCCTGGTCGCCGCGATCCCCGCGCAGATGTTCTACAACTATTTCGTCGCGCGCGTGCGCGTGCTGGCGACCGAGATGGATAATTTCACTTCCGAATTTTTGAATATCGCCGAGCGTCATTTCCTTTCCTAGAGGCGCAACTCCGATGGCAATGGATTCAGGATCTGGGCGCGGGCAGATGGTTTCGCAGATCAACGTCACGCCGCTGGTGGACGTGATGCTCGTATTGCTCGTCATCTTCATGGTGACGGCGCCGATCATTCAGCAGGGGGTCGAGGTCACCCTGCCGAGCGTCAAGGCCGAGGCGCTGCCCGGCAAGGAAGAGCAGTTCGTCGTGTCGATCACGAAGGACAGCCAGATTTATCTGAACGACGCGAAGCTCTCGGCCGACGACCTGACCGGCAAGCTCAAGGCGATTGCGCAGGAGCGTCCTGACCGTCAGGTTTTCATCCGCGCCGACGACCAGGTGCCGTATGGCCAGGTGATCCGCACGATGGCGGCGATTAAGGCGGCGGGAATCGAAAACGTCGGGATGGTGACGGAGATGCCGTCTGACAGTGGAAACAGCGGCGCGAAGTGAGCGCTGAACTTGGCATCACCGGATCATAATGGCGATGAGAACCCGTCGCGACTCGGATACTTCGCGGCGATTTTCGTCTCCGGCCTCGGGCACGTGGCGATTTTCGCGTTCGTGTTTTTTGTCGCACCGCGATTTTTGCATCCCGCCGAAGCTCCGCCGCCCGCATACACGGTAAAAATCGTGGACAACATTCAAGCCGGCGACTTGGGCTCGCATCTGCCGCCGATTAATCGGCACGCCGCCAACGAGTCGAAGAGCGCGGCGCCCAAGCCTCAAGAGTCGAAGGTCAAGACCGAGCCGGCCAAGCCAGAAAAGCTCGCGCTCAACGAAGACAAGAACGCGCTCAGAATAAATGCGCCAACCCAGGCACCTACCGAGGCGCCGACCGACACGCCGACTCCTACGCCCGAGCCGACCGATCGGAGCCCACTGTCGAACCGACGCCCGAGCCTACGGTCGAGCCCGGGCCTTCGCTCGAGCCAAATCTCGAAGCAACCGAAGAGCCAACCGTTGCGCCGACGCCCGAACCTACTGCGCAACCCACGCAGCAGCCGACCAAACATCCGACGGCGAAGCCTACTCCCGAGAAAGCGCGCAATCGTCTTAAATCCGGATCGACGGTAGCGAAGATCGCATCGACCCCGAGCGTCGCGATGCGGATGGCGAAGCTGCGGGCGCAGTTGCTCGCGCAGCATATCAAGGACCTGGCGAAGAACCCGCCGCCTGACGATGAAGATGAGGACGACACAGAGATGGCCGACAATCCGCCCACGGGCCCAGCCGGTGGCGGACCCGTCGTCGCGCGCAATGCGATTGAAGGAAAAGGCTACGGCGTCGGTCCCGGCGAGGGTAGCGCCGGTATTCTTAAGGACCCGGAATTTCTGCTGTACTATAAGACCGTGCAGGATCAGATAAAAAAAGCGTGGACCTTTACCGGCGGCTCGAATGATCTCACCGCCACCGTCGATTTCGCGATCGGCCCCGACGGCACGCTCGCCGGATTGAAGATTGGCACCAGTTCGAACGACGGCGCCTTCGATGACTCCGTGATTCGCGCGATTCGCCGCGCGGCGCCCTTTCCTGCGCCGCCGGAAAAATTTAAAGACCAATTCTCCGCCGGAATAAGGGCGGTATTTCAGCTCGGCGAACTCAAGAAGTCCTGAGGGGTGGGCAGGTTGCAGGAGGTGCGGATGTCTTCTTTTCTCATTATCTATTTCCCTAGTGTTCAAACATGAAGCGGCTATTTCACGGATGCGCCTTTGTCTGCGCGATTGTCTTTGCCGCGACTGCTCAGGCCGCTGCACAGATCACGATGCCAATTGTTGGAACGGGCGGCCAGCTCTCGCCGATCGCAGTGTCGGGGCTGAAAAATCTCGGCGGCGACGACGACCATCATATCGGCAACGCCTTCGTCTCCACGCTCCGCCGCGACCTCGAGCTCTCTGGATATTTCCGATTGCTCGATCCGCACGCGTACATCGAGGATCCGCAAACCTCGGGCTTCGAGCTGGGGCAGTTCAATTTCGCCGACTGGCGGTCGATCAACACCGACTTCCTGGTCAAAGGCAGCGTCAATGGGAGCGGCGGCGGCTTGAAGGTGACCGCGTATCTTTACGACGTCGCGCAGCAGCGGCGGATGATGGGCAAGAATTACAGCGGTGATCCTGCCGACGTGCCGCGGATGGCGCGCCGATTCGCCGACGCGATCCTCGAAGCGATCAGCGGGCAGAAAGGTCCGTTCGACTCCAAACTGGCGTTCGTCTCGACCGGCGGCGGGCGCTTCAAGGAAGTTTACACGCAATCGATTGATGGCCAGGATTTGTTCAAGCTCACTGGCAATCCGACTATCAATCTTTTCCCGAGTTTCGATCGCAGCAGCAACCATCTGCTGTACCTGTCGTACAAGAGCATGGAGCCGGCGCTCTACCTGGTGAACCTCAAGGCGCAAACCGAAGCGAAGATCACCAGCCCGCACGGCCGCGTGATCGGCGGGACGCTCTCGCCCGACGGTGAGCAAATCGTCGCCGCGATCGAGCGCGGCGGTATCACCAATTTGTATTTGCTCACGCGCGACGGCGCCGAAATCCGCCAGCTCACCGACACCTCGGGAATCAACGTGAGCCCCGCGTTCTCGCCCGACGGCGAGCGGATGGCGTTCACCTCGGATCGCTCGGGCACGCCGCAAATCTACGTGATGAGTCTCTCGGGCGGCTCGCCGAAACGCATCACCTATAGCGGCGATTACAATACGACGCCCGTGTTCTCGCCCAAGGGCGACAAGCTCGCGTATCAGAGCCGCGAGAGTGGCCGTTTCGACATCTGGACGATTCCAGTCGGCGGCGGCGATCCGACTCAAGTGACCGACGGCAACGGCTCCAACGAATATCCGAGTTGGTCGCCCGACGGGCGCTACCTGGCGTTCAGCTCGACCCGCGCACACAACTCGCGAATCTATATAATGATGGTCGGCAACCGGAAAATTATTTCCGCTTTGACGGAGGGTAATGGCAATGATTCCTGTCCAGCATGGTCCGGGTGGTTGGGTGAATAGTCGTTCGACATTGGCCAAGGCGATGACGATGGCGATTGCAAGTGTGGTGGTGATGTTGGCGATGTCGAGCTGCTCGTCGAAAAAGCCCGCGCCGGTCGGCGATACGAATCCCAACCCGAATCAACTTAATGAAAACGGCACTAACGGGAGCAATAGCTCGCTCGAGGACTGGGAGAAGGGACTCATCCCCGGCAAAGGTGGTCCGCTCAGCGACATTCATTTTGGGTACAACGATTCCAATATCGGTGACCAGGATGGCTCCGTGCTGAAGTCCAACGCGAGCTGGCTCCAGGCGCATCCGCAGACCAAGGTCCAGGTCGAGGGTTATTGCGATGAGCGCGGCAGCGAGGAATACAATATCGCGCTGGGCGCCAAGCGCGCGCAGGCCGGCAAGGATTACCTGGCAACCCTCGGTATCAGCGAGAGCAGAATGTCCACGATCAGCTACGGCAAGGAGCTTCCGCTGTGCCAGGACCACGACGAAAGTTGTTGGGCACAGAACCGGCGCGATCACTTTTCGGTGAGCAAACTACAGTAAGGCGACAAGGATTAGACGCGTGCCAAAAACCAACTGGACGATGGTCGTCGTTGCCGTGCTTGCGGCGGCGTTCACGCTGGCCGGATGCGCCGATCAGAACGACATGGAGCAGCTCAACAAGAACGAGTTCGCGCTGCGCGGGATGATCGCGGCCGACCGCCAACAGATCGACGGCTTGAAGGCTCAGGTCGCACGGCAGAACGATCAGATCGAGGAACTCGAACACGGCGCGGGCACCACGAGCGGCAACGCGTCGGGGGTGAACGATCGCGTCGCCAGCCTCGAAGCCGAAGTGAAGGCGCTCCAAGCGGGCATGGCAGCGGCTCCGGGCGCGATGCCACCGCCGGGCGCGCCGGCCGATAGCGTCGGTCCGGGAACTGGGGTCGCGTCGACAGAACCGCCAGCGGGAGGTCCCGCTCCGCCCGCGACGCCCGCCGAGATCGCCCCGACCTGGCCGACTGAACTGGATCAGGAAATTGCCGCCGCCGCGTCGTCGAATGAGCCGGGCATCAAGATTTATCGCGAAGGCCTCGACGCGATGAAGGCCGGCAAGTATCCGCTCGCCGTCACCCGGTTCACCAAGCTGCAGCACACGTATCCGAAGTCGCCGCTGAGCGAGCCCGCCGAATATTTCGCCGCCAACGCGCTGTTCGAAACCGGCGGCTACGACCAGGCGATTTTGCAGTTCAACGATCTCGTGATGCGCTTTCCCAAGGGCAAGTATGCGAGCGCTGCGTTGCTGCGCGAGGCCCAGGCATTCGTGAAGCTCAACGATCGAATCGACGCGCGCCTCACCTTGCAAAAGCTGGTAGCCGATCACGCGGGCACTCCGGAAGCGGCGTCCGCGGACACGATGATGAAAGATCTCGCGAGCGATTAAGGCGGCCCGCGCGCAACATTGAATGGAAATAATTCGCGATCTCGACGCGCTCGCGCGCCATCCTTATCCGGTCACCGCGATCGGAAATTTCGACGGCGTCCACCTCGGGCATCGCGCGATTCTGAAAGCCGCGATCGATCGCGCCCGCGCCGCCGGCGGCACCGCGTTCGCGCTCACCTTCGATCCGCTCCCCGCCAAGCTGCTGTTCCCGGCCCGAGCGCCGCGATTGATCCTCACGCCCGACGACAAGCTCGAACTGCTGCGGATGTCGGGAATCGACGGCGTGATCGTCATCAACTTCACCCTCGACCTGAGCATGATCCCGCCGCGCGACTTCGTCCGCGACTACCTGCGCGGAAAAATCGGCGTCCGCGAAGTTGTCGTCGGCCACAGTGTCAGCTTCGGCCACAATCGCGCGGGCAACGCGAACGTGATGGTCGAACTTGGGCGCGAGCTGGGCTTCGAAACTGACGTGATCGGGCCGGTGAAAGTCGATGGCATCGAAGTCAGCTCAACCAAGGTACGCGAAGCGATCGCGACCGGCGACATGCATGCCGCGTCGCGGCTCCTCGGCCGCTACCACTTTCTGAGCGGCGCGGTCGTGCGCGGCCGCGAGCGCGGCCGGACCATCGGATTTCCCACCGCGAATCTCGCCAGCGAAACCGAATGCATCCCGCCCGACGGCGTTTACGCCACCCGCGTAATCCTCGACGACGGCGCGTACGGGTCGATCACCAACATCGGGATGCGCCCGACGTTCGCCGAGAGCGCCCGCTCGATCGAGGCACACATCTTCGACTTCACCCGCGACATCTACGGCAAAAGAATCAAGCTCGAATTGGTAGAACGAATCCGCCCCGAAAAAAAATTCGACACCCCCGAATCCCTAAAAGCCCAAATCACCGAAGACCTGAAAAAAGCCCGCGAAATCCTCGCCGTCGCCTAAGCGATCTTTCGTCGCGACAGTCTAAACGCGATTGTTCCCCTTCCCTCGAGGGAAGGGGTTAGGGGTTAGGTTGCCTGCTACCCAATCTTCCCCGCCGGCTCCACCCACTCCCGCGCAATCCGCTCGATCCACCCACCAATCTGCGCCTCATCCTCCGGCGGACTCCCGAGTATCACCAACTCATCGACGCCCGCTGCCGCATACTTCTTCAAATCATCCGTCGCGATCTTCTTGGTATAAGGGCACGCGATGATCTCGACCTCGCTAGCGTTGCGCCCGTTCGCCTTCAGCATCGCGCGCAACTTGTCCGCCAACGGCGCGGCGTCATCAGGTCCGACATTGAACCCAAACCATCCGTCGCCAATGTCCGCCGTTCTCTTCAACGCGGGCCCGCTCTCGCCGCCAAAAATAATCGGCAACTTCCCGCCACGAACCGGTTTCGGAAAACTCTTCGCCGCATCGAAATTCACGAACTCGCCATGGAACGAAGCCGCGTCCTCCGACCACAGCCGGCGCATCACCTCGATGTATTCCCGCGTCCGCTGCGCGCGCCGCTCGAACGGAATCCCGAGCGCCGCAAATTCTTCCGCCGACCACCCGATTCCCACGCCCAGCGCGAATCGCCCGCCCGACAGCCGGTCGAGGCTCGCGACTTCTTTCGCCAGCACTACCGGATTGTGCTCCGGCACCAGGCAGATTCCCGTCGCCAGCCGAATCGTTTTGGTGACCGCGCCCGCAAACGTCAGCGTGATAAATGGATCGAGCCAATCCGCGCCGCCGGGCAGCGGAAACTCGCCGCTCTCCGCGTAGGGATACTTCGAGTCCTGCCGATCGAACAGCACGACGTGCTCGCCGACCCACAACGTCGCGATTCCTCGACGCTCAGCCTCAGTCGCCGTTTTCAGAATCGATCCGGGACGCGCGCCCGTCCCGATTCCCAGCGCAAACAATCCAACTTTCATTTTTCACTTTTCACTTGTCCACGCGCCGGAACCGTTTGCGCCCGCTGCCACCGCCGGCGCTTTCACGAACTTGAGCATGAAGCGGTCGGTCTCGCCGCGATGCTTAAACACATTCCACGTCCTGTCGTCCTCCGGATGCCGCAGCGCACTCGACGCGCCGTGCAGCCTGAAGCCGGCCTTCTCGATATCCTTGACCAGAAAATCCTCGTCGATTCGATGGAGCGTCGTGGTCTCCGTGTCGCCCGCGCCCGGCTTTGCGCTGTGATCGACGATCCCGTAAATCCCGCCAGGCTTGAGCGCCTTGAACACCGCCGCATTCACGTTGTCGCGATTCAGTTTGAAGCCGACCATGTCGTGGTAGTTGAGATGAATGATAACGGCGTCGAGCGAATCAGGCGGCACCGGCAGCAGGTCGGGCGCGTCGAACGGTTTGCTGACCTTGACCACATTCTTGAGCGCCGGCTCTTTGAGCCGCTCATTCCAGGCATCCTCGACTTTTTTGAACTGCTCGGGGAAGGGACCGTTTTGCGAATAAACTTTTCCGGTCGGTCCCACGATTCGCGCGTACAGCTCGGTCATGTAGCCGCCGCCGGCAAAAATATCGGCGATTTTCATGCCGGGCTTGATTTCATAAAATGCCATGATCTGATCGGGCTGGCGTCCCGCGTCGAGCGCCTTGTCGGCGGCCGGCCGATCGGGCGAGTTGATCGCGTCGGTAACTTCTTTGGGGATCTGCGAGGCAGGAATCGGCGCAGTTTCAGCCGTACTCGTCGCCACCGGCTGTATCTGCGCGCGCGCGGGCGGGGAAATCCAAAGAAATCCCGCGAATGCGGCTAAAGTCAACAGGACCAGTCGGTGGGTTCTGATCCGCATACCAGTAGTCATTGCAACTCTCCGCGAAGGATTGGCTCCAGTTCCATAAATCGACAGCTAACACACCGCTCCCAAACTGAGCAACGTGCCTTCTCCCTCCCCACATCAAAGAAACCGGGATTCTTCGCTGCGCTCTGAATGACACAGAAACGGCTGAGGATACGCAGCTTTACGGACGCAAAGAACCTAACCCCTAACCCCTTTTTCGACCGAGCGGGAAAGGGAACCGGATTTATTTTAGTGAGAGCAAAATGGCGTCCTCGCCATTTTGCGACTTCTTATCACTGGGTGCAGGGGTCACCCCTGCCGAAGGAGGTGTGAAACCCACCGTGGGTTCCGCATTAAATAAAGTGATTTACCCTTCCCCTAACGCGACGCAGTCGCCGCTGCGCCCGCAGACCCCGGCAGATTCACATCCGAGTGCGCCCACGCTTTCTTCAATCGAGCAGCGACAGTCGCGGCCTCGTCCGAAGCATTGCGGGCGCGAAGACAAATCGCGAGTCCGTTGAGCGACCATCCATTTTCCGGGTACTGCTTCAGATCGTCACGAAAGACTTGCTCCGCATCGGCATTGTTGCCGCTCGCCAGCAATTCCATGCCGAGCGTTTCGCGCACCGGAAAGTACCACGCCGGCGGCTCTTCGTAGTTAAGTGTGTCCTGGATCGCGACCGCGTCCTTCAGATTCTTGATCGCGTCGTCGTGATTGCTTTGCGCGGACGCGATTTCACCCGCGAGCGTCGCCGACGCCATCGTGAGCAACCGATTCGCCGAGTTGAAACCCACTATCCGATCCGCCGGCATCGCCGACGCGATCTCATCGAGCTTTTTCTTTTCAGCTAGCGCATCGTCGCGACGATTCTTCGCCGCGAACGCGAGGCCGCGCGCGTAATGCCAGATCGCAGTCGTGTATTTCAGATCCGCGGGCGGCGCCTTCTCTTTGAGGATCGCGTCCCACTTGCCGAAGCGCGCTTCCGTGAAATATCCCGTCGGCGAGATCACTTCCATCGGCGGCATATGCCGGATCGCGTCGAGCGTCACCGAGTCGTCGAGTTCGCGCGCGGCCTTGAACGCACCGCGGCTGTTGCCCTCCATCATGTACGACGCCCACAGGAACTGAATGTTGTGCGGCACGTACATCATCCGATAGATGCCCTTGGGATTGCGCTCGCGCAGGTAAACCTTGTCGGCTTTGATCGCAGCTTCGTTAGCAGTGGCCGAGGCGTCGTAGTCGCCGGTGCGAAAGTAGATATGAGCGGGCATGTGCACAATATGGCCAGCGGCGGGCGCCAGCTTTGGGAGCCGATGAGCGCTTTCAAGCGCGCGTCCCGGGTCGGGCGACGCTTCGACCGCGTGAATATAATAATGATTGGCCCCGAGATGGTCCGGGTACTTCGCGATGACCCCTTCGAGCGTCGCGACGACCTCAGGCGTCCCGTCAGCCGGCTTGCCGTCGAGCGTCCAGAGTAACCACGGATGCAGGTCCATCATCGATTCGGCGAACAGCGCGCCGGCGTCGGGATCGTCGGGATTGTCATGCGCAACTTTGCGCATCGCGTTCGCATACGCGAGCTGCAGCGCGTCATTCATCTTGCCGTCGGGCGCGTAGCGCATCGCGAGCGCGTCGATATATTGGCGCTCGGGCGCGCTGGCATTCGCTTCGAGTGATTTGGCCTTGGTGATCGCCGCGTACGCCATCTTGCCGCGATCGAGGTCCTCGGGTTGATTGATATTCGGTCCCAGCGAAAGCGCGATTCCCCAATAAGCCATCGCAAGGTTCGGATCGAGCTGCGCGGCCTGCCGGAACGAGTCAGCCGCCTCGTCATGATTGAAAGCGTAAACCAGCGTCAGCCCCTGGTCGAAAAAATGTTGCGCGAGCGTGGAATTCGTTTTGGTAGTAACCGGATGGTGCAAACTGCCGAGCCCGTCGAAAATCGGCTCATGCACCGAATCAATCGACGCCTGCAAATCGTCCGTATCGGCGCGAGCAAGATGCGCGAAAACCAGCATCACGATCGCAACCACGAAAAGAACCCATCGATTCATCGCGCCCACCTCCTTATGGATGAGGTAACACGCGCCCCGCAAACCGCAAAGCCACCGCTCGCTCCTCTGCTCTCCCCTCTCCCTGTAAGAAAACCTTTTGCATATTCTGCCGGTGTGAAAAGCGAGACGCGCTGCGCGCGAGATCCTTCGCTACGCTCAGGATGACACAAAAAAGCTAGCTGCCTCACGTGTCATTCTGAGCGAAAGCTGCTGTAGCGAAGAATCTCGACGGACGCTCTTGCATCCGGCGTTCCGCTTCCCTCGAGGGAACCGTCACCAAATCAACGGCAACAAGTGATACCTCACCTTGCCCTGATACTCCTCATACCCCGCAAGATTCTTTGCCAGGAATTTTTCTTCATCGAGCAGCCGCACGACCAGCACAAACACCATCGGAATGATCGCGATCAACCCCCACAACGATCCGAGCGCTAGCGGCACTCCCAGCAGCATCACCAGCGCGCTGATGTACATCGGATGGCGCACGAGCGCGTACGGCCCGCTCGCGATCACCTTCTGCTCGGCGCCGACTTCGATCGTTCCAGACGCGAAGGTGTTTTCCTTGAATACGAGAAATACCAGGTAGAAGCCGAGTACGATGAGGATATCGCCCAGCGCGATCAAAGATGTGGGCACGGTCGACCAACCGAAACGATGGTCGAGCACGGAGACTACAAAAATTGCGATGAATACTAACGCGGCGATGGCCTGGATGATTTTCTGGCTCCGCTCCTGCTCGGCGCCGACGCCCGCCTTTACCCGCCGCTCGAGGAGTTTCGGATCGTTTTTCATCAGGTAGAGAGTGACCGCGAGCGTGCACGCGAAAAAAATCGTCGACAAGAATCCACGCCTGCCAGTAGTCGAGCGTCCACGCGGGCAGGAAAATCGTCAGCCCGAGCACGATCGCAAGCTGGAGCATTCCTGTGAACGCCTTGATGTTCAGTTGGTTCATCGCTCAGGCCGCATGACTTTTTTTTGCACGCACCGATTTGCGCGCGCGCCATCGCTCCAGCATCGCGGGCAACTCGGCCTGGATGAACTCGAAAAATGCGAGCGTCTCGGCAATTCGCGCGCCAGCCGGCGTGTCGCGTCCCAACACATCGATCCCCTCGCGCAGTGAGCGCTCGCATCGATCCAGCACCTGGTCTTTATGGGCCATCGCCTCGTACCAGGTCTCGCTATGCACCCGGTAATGTTCGCGGCGAGAACCCGGCTCCGCTTCGCGGCTCGCGAGGTTGACCTGGACCAGGTAGGAGACCGCGCCGGATATCGCGGCGGGACTGACGTGGAGGAGCGCCGCCAGTTCAGCCGCAGTCAGCCGCCCCGAATCGGTCGCGAGCAGTGCGGCGAAGACGCGCGCGGGCATTCGGGGAAAGCCAGACTCGGTCAGGACGGACGCAAACCGTTCCACAAAGCCCGATCGCGATGTATTTTGTTTCACCACTTTCACAATATCATGAAAATACTGTGGATTAAGAATTCTGTCAAATGTTTGTGTCATTCAGAGCGAAGCGAAGAATCCCGGCTCTTTCTTGGACACTATTCGCCGAGACGAAGTGTTGGTCGATGCCAGCAACCTAACCCCTAACCCCTTCCCGAGCGGGAAGGGGAACCGGAGGTTTCGTCGGAGTGTGGCGTCCTATCCCCCTCACCCCCTTTCCGATGCGGAAAGGGGGAACAGAGGCAGAGGGTGGCGCGGTCGTATTTTTCAACTTTTAACGCTGGGTGCAGGGGTCACCCCTGCCGAAGGAAGCGTGAAACCCACCGCGGGTTTCACATTAGATGACGTGGCCGCCCTTCCCTACTTACTCCTCACGCGGCAAGATTGACGATGCGGTCCTCGCAGCCGCTCGCGATGAATCCAGAGACACAATCGAATTCCTCGGATATCACGCCCGGCTTTGGCGGGTTGCGGGTGGTCGCGTTCGAGAGCCGGATGGCGGCTGAGGTCGCCACGATGATCGAGCGGCGCGGTGGCGTCGCGATTATCGCGCCTGCGATGCGCGAAGTGCCGCTCGAGGACAATCACGCGGCGCTGGATTTCGCCGAGCGATTGCTCGGCGGTGAGTTCGACGCGGTCATCTTCATGACCGGGGTCGGCACGCGCGCGCTGTTCGCTGCGATGGAGACGCGGCATCAGCGCGCCGCGCTGGTATCGGCGCTGGCCGCGATCGTAACTGTCGCGCGCGGGCCGAAACCGATTCGGGCGATGCGCGAGCTCGGGTTCGAGCCGTCGATCGTCGTGCCGGAGCCAAACACCTGGCGCGAAGTGCTCAGCGCGCTCGCATCGCAGGTCGAACTCAAAGGCAAGCGCGTCGCAGTGCAGGAATACGGCGTCTCCAATCACGAGCTGACCGCGGGGCTCGAGGCGCGCGGCGCACGCGTCACGATCGTTCCGGTCTATCGATGGACGCTGCCGGCCGATCGCGCGCCGCTGCGCGCGGCCTTGAACGCGATCGCGGCGGGCGGTGCCGACGTCGCGATTTTCACCAGCTCGAACCAGGTCACCAACGTAATCCAGCTCGCGGAGGCCGAAGGGATCGGCGACAACGTCAAACGCGGCTTCGCGCGGATGGCGATTGGCTCGATCGGCCCGGTCTGCTCGGAGCAGATTCGCGCGTACGGGCTGAGCGTCGATTTCGAGCCCGAGCATTCGAAGCTCGGCCACCTGGTCAAAGAGGCGGCAGCGCAAGCAGCTTCGATTCTAGTCGCCAAACGCGCGAGCGCCGGTCGTATAGAAGCGGTAGCGTCGCCGAATCCGAAGCGTGCTGCGATTTCGAACGCGCCGCGATCCGCGCTCGCCGACCATCCGATGATGAAGGCGTGCCGGCGCGAGGCGACACCGTACACTCCGATCTGGCTGATGCGCCAGGCGGGACGCTACATGCCGGAATATCGGCGCGTTCGCGAGCAGCACGATTTTCTCGACATGTGCAAGCGCCCCGAGCTGTCGGCCGAGGTCACGGTCACCGCAGTCGAGCGGCTCAAAGTGGACGCAGCGATAATTTTCGCCGACATACTGCTGCCGTTGATTCCGATGGAAGTCGGATTGCATTTCGAAAAAGGCGACGGCCCGGTGATCGATCGCCCGATTCGCACCGAGGCCGACCTCGAGCGGATTCCCGACGTCGATGTAGCAGCGCTCGGTTTTGTCGGCGAAGCGATCAAAATAGTGCATCGCGCGATTGGAGCGACCACTCCGCTGATCGGATTTGCCGGCGCGCCGTTCACGCTGGCGTCGTACCTGATCGAAGGCGGCTCGTCGCGGCAGTACCAGGCGACCAAAACTTTCATGTACACGCAGCCCGAGACGTGGCATCGCCTGATGGAGCTGCTGGCGCGTGTCACCGCGGATTATCTGAAGATGCAAATCGCGGCGGGCGCCGACCTCGTGCAGATTTTCGACAGTTGGGTCGGCAGCCTCGGGCCCGACGACTATCGACGCTTCGTGCTGCCGCACACGGCGTCGGTGATCGCCGCGATTCCCGCCGACGTGCCCGTAATCCATTTCGGCACGGTGACGGGCAACCTGCTCGAGCTGATGCGCGAGGCGGGTGGCGACGTGATCGGGCTCGACTGGCGCGTCGATCTCGCCGACGCGTGGGCGCGGCTGAACTACAGCGTCGCGGTGCAGGGCAATCTCGATCCGATCGCGCTGTTCGCCGACGTTTCCGAAATCCGCACGCGCGCCCGCGCGATTCTCGATCAGGCGGGCGGGCGTCCCGGCCACATTTTCAATCTCGGCCACGGAATTCTTCCTGAGACACCGGTCGATCACGCGATCGCGCTGATCGACGCGGTTCATGAGATGAGCGCGCGCTGAACGCGATGGCCGCGAAGGCAAAATGCGACGCGGTGTTAATGATCGGATTCGGCGGACCGACCCGCGCCGACGAAGTGCGCCCGTTCCTCGATAACGTACTGCGCGGACGGCCGATTCCGCGCGAGCGTTACGAAGAAGTCGTGCATCATTACGATCTGCTCGGCGGACGATCGCCCTACAACGATCTGACGATGCGGCAGGCGGCGGCATTGCGCGCTGAATTGGAAAAGAAGGGGGCGCAAATTCCGGTCGCGGTCGGGATGCGCAACTGGAAACCGCATGTCGCCGACGCGATGCGTGCGATTGTCGATAGCGGTGCGCGGCGCGTGCTCGGATTTATCATGGCGGCGCATCGCAGCGAGGCGAGTTTCGAGCGCTACCAGGCGACCGTCGATGAGGCGAGCGCGGCACTCGGCGAGGCGGCGCCCGAGGTTGTGTATCCGCAGCCGTGGCACGACCATCCGCTGTTCACGACGGCGGTCGCGTCGCGCGCACGCGAGGCGTATTCGAGGCTGGAGTTCCCGGAGCGTCGTCGCGCGCGGCTGATTTTCACCGCGCACAGTATTCCCCTTGCGATGGCGAATGCGGGCCTGTACGTCGAGCAGCTTACGCAGTCGGCGCGAATTGTCGCGGCGGAGCTCGGCGTCGACACGTGGCAGTTCGCGTATCAAAGCCGCAGCGGCAATCCGCGCGACGCGTGGCTCGAACCCGACATCAAGGAAACGATTCGGAGCCTCGACGCGAAGTCGGCGGTGGTCGTGCCGATCGGTTTTTTGTGCGATCACGTCGAGGTGCTGTACGATCTCGATATCGAGGCGGCGCAAGTCGCGCGCGACGCAGGCATCAGGATGGAACGCGCGCCGACGGTCGGCGACCATCCGCTGTTTATCGAAATGATGGCGTCGATTGTCGCGGCGCACGCGCGCTGACCAACGATTCGAGGGAGGCCTCCACACGAGCACCGACCCACAAATCAAACGGGTTGCGGTCATCGGCGGCGGAATCACCGGACTCGCGGCGGCGTATCGGTTGCGGGAACTGGCGGCGGCGCGCGAATTTCCGCTCGAGGTGAATTTGCTCGAGCGCGACGTGCGATGCGGCGGAGCACTCGAGACGATTCGGCGCGACGGATTTGTAATCGAGACCGGCGCGGATTCATTTCTTTCAGAAAAACGTGCGTGCGCCGAGCTGGCGGCGCGGATCGGACTCGACGCTGAATTAATTCCGACTCGCGAGATTTACCGCAAGACGTACGTCGTGCGCGCGGGGCGGCTGGTCGAGATACCGGCGGGATTTTCGCTGATCGCGCCGGCGCATCTCGGACCGGTTTTTCGAAGCTCGCTTTTTTCGCCGCTTGGAAAATTGCGGATTGCGCTGGAACCGTTCATCGCGGCGCGCAACAATCGACGACGATGAGAGTCTTGATTCGTTCGTGACGCGACGGCTCGGGACGCGAGGTGCTCGATCGCGTTGCGCAGGCGCTCGCCGGCGGAATCTACACCGCCGATCCGAAGCGGCTCAGCATGACGGCGACGATGCCGCGCTTCGTCGAGATGGAACGGCGGCACGGCAGCGTCATCAAGGGGATGCAAGCCGCGGCGGGGGCGCGGGCGGCAAACACTGAAACAAGCGGCGCGCGATGGAGCATGTTCCAGAGTTTCAAGAATGGAATGGCGACGCTGCCCGAGACGCTCGCGGCGCGGCTGGGCGGATCGATTCGCAAGAGCGTGGAAGTTGTCGCGATGTCGCGGAACGGAGATGCGTGGCGGCTCGCGACCGAGCAGTGGCGACGCGATCGATGCGGACGCGGTGATCTGCGCGGCGCCGGCGTACGCGGCCTCGCGCATCGTGGCGACGATTGCGCCGGCGGCGGCGAAGATGCTCGGTGAGATCAGCTACGCGTCGGCGGCGACGGTCAACTTGACGTTTCGCGAGAGCGACTTCGACGGCCCGCCGCGCGCGTTCGGCTTCGTGGTGCCGGCGATTGAGCATCGGCGAATAATCGCGGGCAGCTTTTCGAGTTTCAAATTCGAAGGACGCGCGCCGGCCGGCGCAATCCTGGCGCGCGCGTTTGTCGGTGGCGAGATGAGCCGCGAGATGATGAGTCTCAGCGACGATGAGATGGTCGCGGCGGTGCGCGACGAGTTTCGCGAGCTGCTTGGAGTCAGCGCGGCGCCGGGATTTACCGAAGTCAGGCGATGGCCCGACTCGATGCCGCAATACGAAGTCGGGCATCTGACGCGAGTCGCGGAGATCGAGCGCGCCGTCGCAACAATACCGGCGTTCGCGATCGCGGGCGCGGCGTATCGCGGCGTCGGGATTCCCGATTGCATTCGAAGCGGCGAAGATGCGGCGGACGCGATCTTCGCGAAACTGTCGGCCACAGAAATGAGTGCCGAGGCGTCCAGCGGCAGCGCATCGCATTGGCCGCGCGTGATCGCGCACGCGGACATGGACGCGTTCTACGCGTCGGTCGAAATCCTCGACAACCCTTCTCTGCGCGGCCTGCCGGTGATCGTCGGCGGTCGCAGCGCGCGCGGCGTCGTCACCTCGGCGTCGTACGAGGCGCGCAAATTCGGCGTGCGTTCCGCGATGCCGACCGGGCAGGCGCGCAAGCTTTGTCCGCAGGCGATTTTCGTGCCGGGGCGGATGGATCGCTACGTGGAAATCTCGCGAGTCGTGATGCGCGTGTTCGAGAGCTTCAGTCCAGTGGTCGAACCGCTGTCGCTCGACGAGGCGTTCATCGATCTGACCGGCACGGAGCGTTTGCTCGGGCCGCCGCTTGACGCCGCGCGCGATCTCAAGCGCCGCGTACTCGAAGAAACCGGCCTGGTCGTCTCGGTGGGCGTCGCGCCGACCAAGATGGCGGCGAAAATTCTGAGCGACATGTCGAAGCCCGACGGATTGCTCCTGGTGGCGCCGGAAAAATTGCATCGAACTGCTGACGCCGCTGCCGGTCGAAAGACTGTGGGGCGTCGGACGCGTGACGCTCGCGCGGATGCATGAATGCGGAATCAAGACGGTCGGCGATCTCGCGCGGCGCGACCCGATCGAATTGAAGGCAATGTTCGGATCGATGGGACCGCATCTGCACGAACTGGCGTCGGGCAACGACTCGCGCTCGGTGATCGCTGATTGGCAGCGCAAGTCGTACGGCGAGGAGAATACTTTCGCGCACGACCTGGCGCTCGACTCGATTGAATTGCGGCGCGTGCTGATCGCGCATGGCGACGCGATCGCGCGGCGGCTTCGCGCCGACGGGGTCCGCGCCCGAACCATCACGCTCAAGCTGAAAATTGCGCGTCCGCTCGGCGGCGGACGCTATCCACTGATCACGCGCAGCTTTTCACTGGACGGGACGACCAACGACGGTCCGGAGATTTCGCGCGTGGCGACGCAGTTGTTGTCGAAGGTCGGCGGCAAGGAAAAGATTCGGCTGGCCGGCGTGCAAGTGCATCAACTGGAGCGCGCGGACGATTCGCAGCTCGGGCTGTTCGCATCGGCGCCAGTTGAGGATCGCAAGCGCGACCGGCTTAATCGTGCGCTCGATTCGGTGGCGAAGAAATTCGGCGACGAGGCGGTCACACGAGGATTGGCGCGCGCGGAGCGCGCTGCGCCGACGCGTCGAATCAAATGAGGCAACCTAACCCCTAACCCCTTCCCTCGAGGGAAGGGGAACAATCGCAGGAAGGAAGTTAGTGGCGTCGGCGCGACGTGGCTTCCGGCATGCCGGTTGGCAGGCCGTCGATGCTGCGCAGGTTATGCTTCTGCCAGTACTCTTCCTTCGCCGGCTCTCCTTTTTTGATCCAGTACTTTTCGAGCGTGTCGCGCGCGGTCATCGCGCGCATCCGCGGCACCGCGTAGCCGCATGAGGTCATCGCGGATTCAACGCGAATCTCCATCACCTGCCGCACGCCGGGAAGTTTTGGGAAGTTGGCGATGAGTTCCGGCCATCGATCGTCACTCGGTTGAATCACCGCGCCACGGCCGTAGATGCGCGCGATTGCAGCGTTACTGTCGAACGAGCAGAACATTATCGTGATGCGGCCGTCGCTACGAAGATGCGCGGCGGTTTCGTTGCCGCTGCCGGTGAGATCCAGGTAGGCGACGCATTTTTGATCGAGCACGCGAAAGGTATCCATGCCCTTGGGCGACAAGTTGATGCGAGCGTTCGCTGCGGCGGTTGCAACGAAGAACACCGGTTGCGCGCAGATGAATTCCGTCAATTCCGGAGTGAGCTGGTCGAAGAATTTCGACATCGCCGTATCCTTCCCGAATCGTGGCTTGCAAAGATTGATTAACTATAGTTAATATCTTGCCTGATGCAAGCAGTTGGACGACGTGACCCGATCTTTCGCGCGATCGAGGCGATGACCGCGCTGGCGGAGATTTTCGAGCGACGGCGCGAGGTGCTGGCGCGCGACGCGGGAATCACGATCGAGCAGTGGCGCGTGCTCGAGGAAATTTCGACCGAGCATTTCATTCCGTCGATGTTCGCGCGCAGCCGCGACAGCTCGGCGGCGGCGGTATCCAAAATATTGCGCCAGTTGCTCGACAGCGGGCTGGTCTCGGCCGCAATTGGGCGCGACGACCGCAGGAATCGGAGTTACAAGTTGACCGCGAAGGGACATCGAACGCTGGCGGAGGTGCGCGCGGCGCGGCAGGCGGCGATTGAAGCGGTGTGGACCGGATTTTCGCGCGACGAGTTGGCCTCGTTCAGCACGTTCGCGAGCAAGCTGTCGGATCGGATAGAGCGATATTCGCGCGGGAAGAATGGACGGCGGGCGGCGGCGGTTTGAGGAGTGGGAATTTCGAAATAAAATCGTGACGCCGCCGACGCGGCGGGAGTTGAAAACGCAATGGCCGCAAAAACTTTGTTCGAAAAAATCTGGGAAGAACATGTCGTCCGCGAAAAGCAGCACGAGCCTTCCCTGCTCTACATCGACCTGCACCTGGTGCATGAAGTCACGTCGCCGCAAGCGTTTGAAGGATTGCGGCATTCGGGGCGCAAGGTTCGCGCGCCGCATCGGACGTACGCGACGCAGGATCACAACGTGCCGACGACCGATCGCAGCAAGCCGATTACCGACGTCGATTCGAAACTGCAGATCGAGACGCTGCGGCGCAACTGCGCTGAGTTCGGCCTGCGGCTGTTCGATATCGGATCGCGCGAGCAGGGAATCGTTCACGTCATCGGGCCGGAGCTTGGGCTGACGCAGCCGGGGATGACGATCGTTTGCGGCGACAGTCACACCGCGACGCATGGCGCGTTCGGCGCGCTCGCGTTCGGAATCGGCACCAGCGAAGTCGAGCACGTGCTGGCGACACAATGCCTGTGGGAAGAGCGGCCGCAGACGTTTGAGATTCGCGTCGATGGAAAACTCGGCATCGGAGTCGGCGCGAAGGATTTGATTCTCGGAATCATCGGCAGGATCAAGACCAACGGCGCGACCGGGCACGTGATCGAGTATCGCGGCGCAGCGGTCGAGGCGCTCTCGATGGAAGAGCGGATGACGGTGTGCAACATGTCGATCGAAGGCGGCGCGCGCGCGGGGATGGTCGCGGCGGACAAGACTACCGTCGAGTATTTGCGCGGGCGCCGGTATATCCCGACTGGCAAGGAGTTCGACGCGCTTGCGGCGCGATGGCTCGAGTGCCGCAGCGACGACGGCGCGAAATTCGATCGCAGCGTGGTGTTCGACGCGGCCACGTTTGCGCCGCAGGTGACGTGGGGGACAAATCCGGGGATGGTCACCGACGTGCGCGGCAGCGTGCCGAATCCCGCGGAGATTAGCGACAAGGAACAGCGCGAGACGGTCGAGCGCGCGCTCACTTATATGGCGCTGCGGCCGGGCACGCGAATCGAGGACATCAAGATCGATCGCGTGTTCATCGGATCGTGCACCAACTCGCGGCTGAGCGATCTCAGGTCGGCCGCCGGGATCGTCAAAGGACACAAAGTTGCGCCGACGGTGCATGCGATGGTGGTGCCGGGTTCGCAGGAAGTGAAGGCGGAGGCGGAGAGTCTCGGACTCGACAGAATTTTCACGGAAGCCGGCTTCGAATGGCGCGAGTCGGGATGCAGCATGTGCCTGGCGATGAATCCCGATGTGCTGCAGCCGGGCGAGCGATGCGCCAGCACGTCGAATCGCAACTTCGAGGGGCGTCAAGGCAAGGGCGGGCGGACGCACCTGGTGAGTCCGGCGATGGCGGCGGCAGCGGCGATTGCGGGGCACTTCGTCGATGTGCGGGAGTGGGAGAATCACTGAAATCGATTCCTGGAGATAGCGATGCAGAAGTTTAGAAATTTTACTGGGATGGTTGCGCCGCTTGATCGGGCTAATGTCGATACCGATCAGATTATTCCGAAGCAGTTTCTTAAGGCCGTGGTCAGGACCGGGCTTAAGGCCGGGTTGTTTATCGATTGGCGGCGGAATCCGGACGGCAGCGAGAACAAGGATTTCGTGCTGAACAAGCCGCGCTATCAGGGTGCGTCGATTTTGATCGCGCGCAATAATTTTGGATGCGGCAGTTCGCGCGAGCATGCGGTGTGGGCGCTCGATGACGCGGGTTTCCGCGCGGCGATCGCGCCGGAGTTCGCCGATATCTTTCACAACAACTGTATGAAGAATGGTTTTCTGCCGGTGACGCTGAAGGCTGATGAGGTCGATCATATTTTTCGCGCGGCCGGAGACTACGAGGCGTACCGGCTTTCAATCGATCTCGAAAAACAGACGGTGTCCGACGATTTCGGCTGGACTGCGCATTTCGAGATCGAGCCGCATCAGAAGAAGTGTCTGCTCGAAGGCCTCGACGACATCGCACTGACGCTCGCGCACGAGGATCGGATCCGCGAATATGAGAAGAAGCATCCGCTGCCCCATCGCTTCGAGTAGAAGGTGGTTCGCATGAAAGCAATTTTCTCGATAACAATCGTCGCGATGTTTTCGATGGCGCTGGCGGGTTGCTGGTTTTATACGAGGCCCGACTCGACGGCGGCCGGCTGTCAGAAGACGACCTACGGCGTCGTGACCGCTACGACTACCACCGAGAACTGCCCGCCGGCGGACGCCGGATCTTCGCCACCGCCCTCGATCGCACCGCCGATTGCTCCGCCCGCGACGCCATGATTTGTGCGTCGATGCGGTAAAATCGCGCACGTGATTTTGCCAACGACAATCATCGCGTCCGCCGAGCACGATCGGATGCGGCTGGACGTGTTCGTTTCGATGCGGCTCGCGCCCGAGTACTCGCGCTCGCAAGTGGCGCGGATGATCAAGGCGGGACTGGTGACGGTGAACGGCGCCGTCGCGCGCGCGTCGAGCGGAGTTCGGACGGGCGATCGCGTCGACGTCGCCGCGATTCCGGCCGGCGCGCTGAGCGACCCTTCGCTTTACAAGGAAGGCGACGCGCCCGAGATTTCAGTAATTTTCGACGACGACGAAATAATCGTCGTGAACAAGCCTGCCGGGAATGACGGTGCATCCCGCGCCCGGGCATCCTAACGGCACGCTGGTTGACGCGTTGCTGGCGCGATTTCCCGAGCTGGCCGCGATGGCCGAGCCCGACGGCGTGCTGCGTCCTGGAATCGTGCATCGCCTGGACAAGGACACCTCCGGAGTGATGGTCGTCGCGCGGACGCCGTTTTCTCGCACCGCGCTTTCGCGGCAATTCAAGGATCGCACCGTCAAAAAAACTTACCTGGCGATCGTCAAGGGCAAAGTCGCGCGCGACCGCGTGACGATCGAGCGGCCGGTCGGGCGGCATCCGATCGAACGCAAGCGGATGTCGGTGCGATCGAATGCGCCGCGCGACGCCGTCAGCCATATCACGGTGCTCGCGCGCTTCGACCCCGCAGACCGCGACGACGCCAGGCGCGTCGTTGGTGCGGGTGAAACCCGACACTGGCCGGATGCATCAGATTCGCGTTCATCTCGCGTCGATTGGCCATCCTTGTCTTGGCGATCCTTTGTATGGCGGCAAAGCGGCAGGCAGTGGATTTTTCCATCGACAGGCGCTGCATGCGCTGGCGCTTTCTTTGACGCATCCGCGATCCGGCGAGTGGCTCGAGTTCGTCGCACCGCTGCCGACGGATTTCGTCGAATTTCTCGCGACGAAGTTCTTCCCGTCGGACGCGCGCGAGCTTCGCCGCTGGATCGAGCTCAGTTGACGTTGGACGAGCATCCTCGGTTCGCTAAAAATATCGGGCATGCTTACTGTTGCGTTGCTCTTCTGCTCGAACACCTTCATGACGATTGCGTGGTACGGACATCTGCGGTTCAAGGATCGCCCGCTGATGTTGGTGATTGTCGTGAGCTAGCTAATCGCGTTTTTAGAATACTGCTTTCAGGTTCCCGCGAATCGGATCGGCTACGGAGAATTCACGGCCTACCAGCTCAAGATCATCCAGGAGATCATAACGCTGGTGGTCTTCGCGATCTTCGCCTTCTTTTACCTGGGAGAAGTGCCGCGATGGAACTACCTGGGATCGTTCGTATGCATTCTCGGCGCAGTAGGCTTCGCGTTCTGGGGAAAAATTTAGGGATTTCACAATCGCGTGGCATGAGGCCCGTTGACATCGTGGCACCGCGCGGGTAGCGTTTTAGGTGAAGCTTCCGCACTGAGGACGCTGAGACGGGTTGGGTGGTGAGATAAGCCCCGTTTCCCTGCGGTCCGTAATTCCGAACTTGAACTCAAGGCGTCAGTTGTTCCGAATCCCGACCGCTTGAGCACTCAAAAATCTATAATGGCATCTCCCGTTGAGGGGGCCCATTGGAACAAACGTTCATAACCTGCGATAGGCGTCGCGTTAGCCGCCGCTATTGGCAGCATCGAAGTTAATGGAGTCCAGGTTGCGGGGAAGGCATATGGGCAAGGGCAGACACGTTGCGAAGAGCGAGGAGGGTCGCTTCGACGACCCGCGTTCGACCAACGGGACACCGCGGCAGGTAAATCTCGACAGCAATCCGAATCTTCCGCCGCCGGCGCCGGTGATAAGCGACGAAGGGGTGCTCAACCTCAAGTCGCTCAAGCGCGCAAAAATTACCGAACTGGCGCAGATGGCGCGTGACTTCAACGTCGACGGCGCCACCAACATGCGCAAGCAGGAGATGATCTTTGCGGTCCTGCAAGCGCAAGCCGCGAAGAACGGATCCATCCTCGGCGAAGGCGTGCTCGAAATCCTGCCCGACGGCTTCGGCTTTCTGCGCGCGCCCGACTACAACTACCTGCCCGGTCCCGACGACATTTATATTTCACCGAGTCAGATTCGCAAGTTCAATCTGCGCACCGGCGACGTGGTTTCAGGGTTGATTCGCCCGCCGAAAGAAGGCGAGCGCTACTTCGCGTTGCTCAAGGTTGAATCGATCAACTACGAGGATCCGGAAAAGGCGCGCGACAAAATTCTGTTCGACAACCTGACGCCGCTTTATCCCGAGGAGCGCATCAAGCTCGAATACAATCATGAAGATTTGACCACTCGCATCATCGATTTGGTCGCGCCTATCGGCAAAGGCCAGCGCGGACTTATCGTCGCGGCGCCTTTCACCGGCAAGACGATGATGCTGCAGGCGATCGCCAAGGCAATCGCGCACAACCATCCCGAGATCGTGTTGATCGTGCTGCTGGTTGACGAGCGGCCCGAGGAAGTCACCGACATGCTGCGATCGGTGCAGGGCGAGGTCGTCAGCTCGACCTTCGACGAGCCCGCGACGCGTCACGTGCAAGTCGCCGAGATGGTAATCGAAAAAGCGCGGCGGCTGGTCGAGCATGGGCGCGACGTCGTCATCCTGCTCGATTCGATCACGCGGCTCGCGCGCGCGTACAACACCGTGGTGCCGCCGTCGGGCAAGATCCTGTCGGGCGGCGTCGATTCCAACGCGCTGCACAAGCCCAAAAAGTTTTTCGGCGCCGCGCGTAACACCGAAGACGGCGGCAGCCTGACGATTATCGCCACAGCACTGGTCGATACCGGCAGCCGGATGGACGAAGTTATTTTCGAAGAGTTCAAAGGTACCGGCAATCAGCAGATCGCACTCGACCGGCGCCTGCTCGAAAAACGCATCTTCCCGACTATCGACATCCAGCGCTCCTCGACCCGTAAGGAAGAGCTGCTGCTGCCGCGCGCGACGCTCAATCGCGTGTGGATCCTGCGCAAGCTGCTGACCCAGCTGAACGCAGTCGAAGCGATGGAATTCCTCATCGACAAGATGGACAAGACCAAGACCAACGAAGAATTCCTGGAATCGATGAACGCGTAGTTAATGGGGCAGCAGGCTCAAAGCGCGGGGCTGCTCGCCCCGCACCCTCGGCAGGGGGTGACCCCTGCACCCAGTATGAAGAAAGAGGAAGGATGCGGGACTTCGTCCCTGTTAGAAATATTTTTGGCAGGAAGGGGTCGAGGTTTTATTGGCGCCTGCGGTCACGAGGTCGCTTCGCGTCCTCGCGCCCAAGACTTCCTAACAGGGAGTCGGTCGCATCTTTAAGTGGAACAGGCCGCCGTGCCCGCCCTCAGACGCGCGGCGCACTCGATGACTTTTTGGCGCTAAGTCGGTATAACTTGCCGCGTGAGAAACCTGCATAGCCGCCATCTCGCGGCGCTCGCACTTGTGGGCTGGTATCTGATGATGCCGCCCGATTCAGCCAAGATCCCTCATGATGTCGATTCCGACACGCCGATTTCGCGCTGGATTGTGGTCATCAATTTCCCCGACGAGGATAGTTGCGAGAAGGCGCTGACCGACCTTCAGAACAACCAGCAGGATCCGGTAACGCTCGACAAGACGGGCAAGCTCAAGCGGCTGCAGAAAAATGACGCCGCATTGGGAAAAGCGCGCGCGCTCAACGCCGCCTGCCTCGCCAGCGACGACATCCGCCTGAAGGGTAAGAAGTAGAGGGCGATGTGGCATTATCATCGCCACGCAGCCGCGCTCGCGCTTGTGAGCTGGTATCTGATCACGCCGCCAATTGCCTCCGATACGAAGTCCGGCGATCGGATCAATATTCAAAGCCCCTCTCAACCGAGTGGACGATTATTGAGAAGTACGACAGCAAAGAAGACTGTACGAAAGCGCTGGTCTATCGCGAGCTCTTAGTGGAGAACGCTGCTGCTAGTGCTCGAGACAAAGCACAGCAGACGCAGTTATGGCGAGAAGGTTTTTCCAAGGCCCAATGCATCGCAGAGAAGGATCTCCTCCGCAATGGCGGCTTTATCGGTAAGATTCGCTGACGCTCGGCGAAATAAGACACTCGCGACTTGAAATTCAGACACTCAACTCCGAATTAAGGCAGCACCCTTGAATCGCGCATACTTTCCTACAACCGCACACCCTGATATTACTTACAGATTGCCCCACCCTTGGGGCCAAGAGGCAAGGACTAAATTCTATGACTGAAATCAGTATGAAGCAGCTACTGGAGGCCGGTGTCCACTTCGGCCATCAGACCAGCCGCTGGAACCCGAAGATGAAGCAGTACATCTTCGGCGCCCGCAACGGTATTTACATTATCGATCTCCAGCAGACCGTGAAGATGTTCCGCGCGACCTTTGACTTCGCGCGCGACCTCGCGGCGGCGGGCGGCACGATGCTGTTCGTCGGCACCAAGAAGCAGGCCCAGGACATCGTCAAGGAAGAAGCCGAGCGATGCGGCATGTACTACGTCAACAACCGCTGGCTCGGCGGGATGCTGACCAACTTCCAGACTATTCGCGCGTCGATCGACCGTCTTCGCAAGCTCGAAGAGACGATGGCCGACCCCGAGATGATCAAGGCGCTCACCAAGAAAGAGATGAGCGACAACGGCCGCGAGCATGAAAAACTGATGAACACGCTGGCCGGGATCAAGAACATGCGCAAGCTCCCGGACGCGCTGTGGGTTATCGACACCAAGAAAGAAGATATCGCCGTCGCGGAAGCGAACCGCCTCGGAATTCCGGTTGCGGCGGTGGTTGATACCAATTGCGATCCCGATTTGATCGCGTATCGAATCCCCGGCAACGACGACGCCATCCGCGCGATCAAGCTGTTCACGGCGGCGGTTGCCGACGCGATCCTCGAGGGCAAGCAAATAGCCGAGGAGCGCGCCAAGGGGCAGCAGGATATTCGCTCGGACGCCGCTTCTGCTCCGGACTCGGGCTCGGCGCCCGATTCGCCAAGCGCGGTCTAGCTCGACAAATTCGAACTCAGGTTCGCAGAACAGAGTCGGTTCGTTCGAGGCGGTTGCTTGCAGTAGAGCGACCGGCCAAGAATACTACTCAACTCGGGAATTGTGATGGAACTAAACGCAAATCAGGTTAAGGAACTGCGCGAGAAGACCGGCGCCGGCATCATGGATTGCAAGCGTGCGCTGTCGGAAGCGGCCGGCGATCTCGAAAAGGCCGTGCTGTGGCTGCGCGAGAAGGGAATCGCCGCGGCAGCCGGTCGCGCGGGCCGGGTTGCATCCGAAGGGGCGGTCGGTTCGTATATTCATGCAGGCGGCAAGATTGGCGTGTTGATCGAAGTTAATTGCGAGACGGATTTCTGCGCCAAGTCGGAAGCATTCCAGGCGCTGGTGAAGGAACTCGCGCTGCAGGTCGCAGCGCTCAATCCGCGCGTCGTGCGGCGCGAGGAATTGTCGCCCGACGTCATCGAGCAGGAACGGCAGATTTACGCGTCGCAGGCCGAGGGCAAGCCGGCCGCGGTGGTCGCGAAGATTGTCGAGGGCAAGCTCGAAAAATTTTATAAGGAAGCGTGCCTGCTCGAGCAGACTTACGCGCGCGACTCCAACAAGACCGTAAACGATCTGATTGGCGAGGCCGCCATCCAGATGCGCGAGAAGATCGACGTGCGCCGCTTCACCCGCTACCAGATGGGCGAGGCGCTCGACACCAAGGGTGGGCCAGCCTAGGAAATAGTACGCGCGATTGTCCCCCTTCCCTCGAGGGAAGGGGTTAGGGGTTAGGTTGCCCGAGCGGGGGCATCGACGGGAGCTTCGATAAATGGCTGAAGTTCAAAGTGCGACCGACGGCAAGCCGCGCTTCAGCCGTATTCTGCTGAAATTATCCGGCGAGGCGCTCGCGCCCGCGCTGGGATCTGGACTCGACCTCGACGCGCTGGCCGAGATTGCGCTCGAAATCAAGGAAGTGGCGGCGCTCGGCGTTCAGCTCGCGCTGGTAATCGGCGCCGGTAATTTTATCCGCGGCAGCGACTACGAGGCGCGCGGGATGGATCGTTCGACTGCCGATCAGATGGGTATGCTCGGGACGGTGATCAACGCGCTGGCGCTACAGAACGCGCTCGAGCATTCGGGCGTCGTCACGCGGGTCCTGTCCGCGATCGAGATGCAGGCGCTGTGCGAGCCGTACATCCGCCGGCGCGCCGTGCGCCATCTCGAAAAGGGCCGCGTCATTATATTTGCCGCCGGCACCGGCAATCCCTATTTCACCACCGACACTGCTGCGAGCCTGCGCGCGATGGAAATCGGCGCCGAGGTCATCCTGAAGGCCAGCCACACGGTGGACGGGGTTTACGATCGCGATCCGGTACGCGAACCGGGCGCCAAGCGCTTCGAGCGGCTGACCTATATCGAGGTCCTGCAGAAAAATCTGAAGGTGATGGACTCGACCGCCATTTCCATGTGTATGGATAATCACCTGCCGATCATCGTGTTCAATCTGCGCAAAGCGGGTAATATAAGAAGGGCCGTGATGGGCGAGCAAATCGGAACCCGAGTGGAGAGCGCACCGTGAGCATGCTTACGGACACAATCGAAGACGCGCGCAAGGAAATGGACAAAACCGTCGAGGCGTTTCGCCACGAACTTGCCCGCGTCCGCACCGGCCGTGCGTCAACCGCGCTGGTCGAAAACCTCCAGGTGAATTACTACGGATCGAAGACGCCGCTGCGCCAACTGGCGGGGCTGTCGGCGCCGGAGCCGCGCCTGATCGTGATCACGCCGTATGACAAGGGCGCGATGCACGACATCGAGAAAGCTATCCAGACTTCGGATCTCGGCTTGTCTCCGATGAACGACGGCAAGATAATTCGCATTCCGATTCCCGAGCTGACCGAGGAGCGCCGCAAGGATTTGGTCAAGCACGTCCGCAAGATCGGCGAGGAGTTCCGAGTCGGTATCCGCAACCATCGCCGCGACGCCAACGACATGCTCAAGGAACTGCACAAGGAAAAACAGGCGACCGAGGACGAGATGCGCGCGGGCGAGGCCAAGGTCCAGACCTACACGACTGAGTTCATCGAAAAAATCGACAAAGTGCTGACCGCCAAAGAAGCGGAAATCATGGAGGTCTGAGCTCGCCGTCGCCAACTCCAAGGACGCGCGATCTTCGATGAAAACTGAACCTCAAGTGGCCAGCTCACTACCACTAAACGATTTCCCGAACCTGTCCCTGGACCCATCGCGGATGCCGCGTCACGTGGCGATCGTGATGGACGGCAACGGCCGCTGGGCGAGTCGGCGCGGCTTGTCGCGTCACGAGGGTCATCGCCGCGGCAAGGATTCAGTGCGCGCGGTGGTCGATGCGGCGCGCGAACTCGGCATCCCGTACCTCACGCTGTACGCGTTTTCGAGCGAGAATTGGAGCCGGCCGACCACCGAGGTCAGCTTCCTGATGGGCCTGTTCCATCGCTACCTGATCACCGAGTCCAAGCGCCTGATGAAGCGCGATATCCGCGTGGTAGCGCTGGGCGATACCGAGCGCCTGCCGCCGCGAGTGCGCGATGCGCTTGCCGAGACGGTCGCGGCGACTCGCGAAAATCGCGGGATGACGGTGGCGCTCGCGCTGTCGTACGGCGGGCGTCAGGACATCGTCAATGCGGCGCGATCGATCGCGCGTGCGGTCGCCGACGGCGCGCTCACACCCGATCAAATCGACGAGCAACTGGTCGCGCGCGAGCTGACGACCACCGGGCTTCCCGATCCCGACCTGTTGATTCGAACTTCCGGCGAATTGCGCGTCTCCAATTTTTTCCTGTTTCAACTCGCCTACACCGAACTCTATTTCACCGATACGCTGTGGCCCGATTTCCGCGCGCGCGAATTTCTGAGCGCGATCGCCGCCTACCAGCTTCGCGAGCGCCGCTTCGGCGCTGTCACCAACGGTTCCGACACCCGCCTGCGTGCTCAGAACTAGGCTTCTGACCGCGGCGATCCTGCTGCCCGCGGTAGCAGCGCTCGTGCTTTTCGCGCCGCCCTGGCTCTTCACGATTGTCAACGCGATCGCCGGCCTCTGGGGACTCTACGAAGTGGCCGCGATGACCGGCGCGTTGCATTGGGTCGCACTTCCGCTGTTCGCGGTCGTCGGCGGCGTGCCGCTGTTCGGCCTACTGTACGGCGGCGACCTCGGATGGGTCGGATGGGTGGTGCCGGTGATCGTGATCCTCATGATGCTGAGTCTCGTCGTGCGGATCGAAATCTACGGCAGTGGCGAACCCTTCCGCGGACCGCGCCTGGTATTCATCGGCGCGGCGTACGTCGGATTTCTGTTCCCCTTTTTCGCGCTGCTCCGCAACAGCCCGAGCGGCATCTACACTCTCCTGCTGGTAATCCTACTGACAGTAGTGAGCGACAGCGGCGCGTACTTCGTCGGCCGGTTCATGGGGCGCACAAAACTCGCCCCGAGCGTCAGTCCCAACAAAACAGTCGAGGGTGCAGTTGGCGGCCTGGTCGCGACGGTGGTGGCAGGATGGTTGCTCTTTAAAATGATAGGCGGGACGTGGGATATAGGCAGAATCCTGCTATTTGCGGCTATAGTCTCCATTCTTGCGCAGCTTGGCGATCTGGCCGGCTCGGCTTTGAAGCGCGCGGCGGGAGTCAAGGACTCGGGATGGATTTTCCCAGGGCATGGCGGCCTGCTCGATCGAACATGTTCACTGGTCTTCGCACTCTTTTTCGCCTACTATTGGTTTCGATGATGCGGCTTTGGGAGCCGCATTTTTACGGCTCGAAACTTCCGCGTCGGACTTACGAGTAGACTAAATGATAGCTTCGATTCTGTACGCAGCACTGGTCTTCGCGGTGTTGGTGGTTGTGCACGAGGCAGGACATTTTGCGATGGCCAAGAAAGTCGGGGTTCGCGTGCTGCGATTCTCGATCGGCTACCCGCCAAAAGTTTTGGGCTTCCGTCGAGGCGAAACCGAGTACTCAGTCGGTGCGACTCCATTCGGCGGCTATGTCCGAATGCTCGGCGATGAAGTCGGCGAGAAACCCACGCCCGACGAAATCAAATTGTACCTTCACGAAATCGGGCTCGACCTGATCGGTGCCGCGCGTGAGCACGGCGCGGTCCTTGACGCCGCAGATTTCGACGACAACCTGCACACCCTCGCCGAGCGCCTGAGCGCGTCGGGCGCCGGCAGTCCCGCAGCCGCGTCGGTCTCCGTACAATCCGGCAACGCGGCCCTTGCTGCCTCAGTGCCCGCGCTTGCACTCGGACCGATGGCCGTCATCGGCCGCGAATTGAAACCCGACGAAGCCCTGCTCCTGAATCAAGTGCGCGGCGAGCCAAAAGTTGACGACGCAATCAAAACGCTGGCGGAACATCCGCCGACCGTGCTGGTCGAGAAGTACTGCGAGCGCGCGTTCCCGACTCAGTCGCTCGGCAAGCGCGTTCTGATCGTGCTCGCAGGACCGATATCCAACATCGTTTTTGCACCCCTGCTGCTCACTTTCGTTTTCATGTACGGCGTACCGCAATTGTTGCCGGTGGTCGGCAAGACCACCAAAGACCTTCCGGCAGCGAAGGCCGGACTCCAGGTCGGCGACAAAATTGTCTCGGTTAACGGACAGCCGATGGAAACCTGGGCCGATTTCTCCAAGACCGTGAAGGCCGGCGACGGCTCTCCGGTCAAACTGGAAATCGATCGCAACTCCGCGCACAGCAACATCGTGATCACGCCGACCCGGCTCGATCAAAAAACGATCTACGGTACCAACGCGACCACTTGGGTAATCGGAGTGCAGCCGCGCGGCGACGAGATCGCCAAGCGCTACGGGCCAATGGACGCCGTGAAAGAGGCGTGCGAAACGTCGGTCGAGATGACCGTGCAGATGGTCGTCGGAATCGCCAGTATCTTCAGCGGCAGCACGCCGGTGCGTGAGGCGCTCGGCGGGCCCATCATGATTGCGCAAATGGCCGGCCAGGAGGCTCATCGCGGGATCGCGAACCTCGCGATGTTCACCGTGATGCTGAGCCTCGAACTCGGCATCATCAATCTGCTGCCGGTGCCGCTACTCGACGGCGGTCACCTGCTGTTCTTCGTCTTCGAGGGCATCAAGGGCAAGCCGCTCGAACTTCGCTACCGCGAAGCGATGCTCCAGGTCGGACTGTTTTTGCTCGTGGCATTGATGGCGTTCGTAATCTTCAATGACATCTCGCGTATTGTGCAGGGTTAATCGGCTGCTCGAACAGGCAGCCGCGAGAAGCCCGGTCCTGGGACTCGACACTTCTACATCAATCGCCAGCCTCGCGCTGATCGCAGGCGGCAAAATCACGGCGTCGCTCGAACGCCCCGTCACTTCGCACGGCGCCGCATTGCCGAGTGCGGTCGATGAACTTCTGCGCGCGGCGGGACTGTCGATTCCCGATGTCGGCGCGATCGCAGTCGGCATCGGCCCGGGATCTTTCACCGGCCTGCGCATCGGGATCAGCTATGCGAAAGGAATAGCGATGGCGTCGGGATGCGCGCTGGTCGGCGTGCCCGGTTTCGATGCGATGGCGTTAGCTGCGCTCGAGCGCAACAATATTGCCGAAGGAAGACTGGTCTGCGTGGTTGTTGATGCCCGCAAAGGCGAAGTTTACGCGGCTCTTTACCGGGTCGTGGCCGATGGGCTAGAAAAACTGTCAGAGGAAGTGGTAATCGCACTGGAACACCTGGCATCGCGCATCACCGAGGACGTAATGTTCGTCGGCGACCAGAGAGCGAAGGATGCGGCGGCCCTCGTGGAATCGCGAGGACATTGGGTGGCGGTCTCTGAAACACAGATGCTCGATTTGCGCGGAGTCTGCGTCGCGGCGCTGGGCGGGGCGCGGTTTACCCGTGGTGAAACGGATCGAGCGGCTTCGCTGGAGCCGCTATACATCAGGACGCCGGAGGCTACGTTCAAGCCCACTTCGAAAAATCCGGCAGGCTTAGGCACGGAGGGCGTATGGAGCATCGAGAGGAAGAACTCATTCGGCAGCATCTGACCCATGACGAGGAGCTGAGGGCCCTCTATACCGAGCATCAAACGCTCAAGCAAAAACTCGAAGTCTTTAGACACAAACATTACCTGACCAACGAAGAGGAAATCGAAGAAAAGCGCATCCAGAAGCTTAAGCTCGCCTCGAAAGACCGCATGATGGCGATTCTCGGCCGCTATCAACAAGAGGCTCGCTGACGCGACCGGTCCGGCCATGAGCGCGCGCACTCCACCGCATGACAAGTCATACGATATCGGTTCTGGTTGAAAACGAATTCGGCGTGCTCGCACGCGTGGCCGGACTGTTTTCGGGCCGCGGCTTTAACATCGAGTCCCTTACCGTCAACGAGGATCCGCTCGATCCGACGGTCTCGAGAATCGTGCTGGTCACCACCGGCGACGATCAGATCGTCGAGCAGATCAACAAGCAGCTCAACAAGCTCGTTTCGGTGATCAAGATCACCGACTTCAAGGACGTCGAGACGATCGATCGCGAGATGGTGATCGTCAAGGTCGCGGTGGACGAGCGCACGCGCTCCGAGCTCGACTCGATCGTCAACGCCTATCGCGCTCATGTAATCGATATCGGCCCGCGCGCAATAACGGTTGAGCTGACCGGCACCTCCGACAAGATCAAGGCGTTCATCGCGATCGTGCGGCCGCTCGGAATCAAGGAAGTGGTGCGCTCGGGCAAAGTCGCGATGGCGCGTGCGGTCCAGCTCAATAACGGCAATCATCAGGGCCGCCGCGCGCGCGAAGCTGAATAAGTCAGACACGGAATTCGGGAGAACATTTAAATGAAGGTTTACTACGACCGCGACGCGGACCTGTCCGCGCTCAAGGGCAAGAAGATCGCGGTCATCGGCTTCGGAAGCCAGGGCCATGCGCATGCGCTCAACCTCCGCGACAGCGGGATGGACGTATGCGTCGGGCTCGGCGCCAAATCACCGTCGCGCGAAAAGGCCGCCAAGCAAGGCCTCCCGGTATTCGACACCGCCGAAGCCGCCAAGCGCGCCGATGTGATCATGGTGCTGGTGCCGGACGAGATGGGCTCGGAGATTTACGAGGCCGAGATTGCGCCGCATCTCACCAAGGGCAAGTACCTCGCATTCGGTCACGGCTTCAATATCCATTTCAAATTCATCAAGCCGCCCGCCGACGTAAATGTTTTCATGATCGCGCCGAAGGGACCCGGCCATCTCGTTCGATCCGAATACACCAAGGGTCGCGGCGTGCCGTGCCTGCTCGCGGTCGAACAGGATCCGTCGGGCGATACCACCAGGGTCGGACTCGCATATGGCAGCGCAATCGGCGGCGGTCGCGCGGCGATTATCGAAACGTCGTTCAGAGAGGAAACCGAAACCGATCTTTTCGGCGAACAATCCGTCCTCTGCGGCGGACTCACCGAGCTGATTCGCGCCGGTTATGAGACGCTGGTCGAAGCCGGTTACGCGCCCGAGATGGCGTACTTCGAGACCCTGCACGAAGTGAAGCTGATCGTGGACCTGATCTACGAGGGCGGAATCTCGAACATGCGCTACTCGATCAGCAACACGGCCGAGTACGGCGACATGACCCGTGGCACCAAGGTGATAGGCCCGGATTCGCGCGCGGCGATGAAGCAGATCCTCGCCGACATCCAGTCCGGCAAGTTCGCCAACGAATGGATCGGCGACTACAAGGCGGGGCTGCCGCGTTTCCGCGAGCTACGCAAGGAAGCTGAGAAGCATCCGGTCGAAGAGGTCGGGCGCAAGCTGCGCGCGTTCATGCCGTGGCTCGCCAGCGATCGGCTGGTCGATAAGTCGAAGAACTAAGCACCGTGGCGGGCGAGACTGACAGCGGGCGCCCGGCGCCCGGCCCGATATTCGCGCGTATCGCGAGCGCGATCGGAATCGCGACCGAAGGCGTCGCCATGTCGCTCGGATTGGCCGTCGTCGGAATCATTTTGATTCTGCTCGGCCTCCACTCAGTTGGCGCGATCGTAGTAATCCTCGCAATCCCGATTGCGCTTTTCTTTCGCGATCCTGATCGCTATCCGCCGCGCACCGAAAACGTCGTAATTTCCGGCGCCGACGGCAAAGTTACCGACATTTCCGACGTTTCTTTTCCAAGATCGCCCGGAATTCCCTGCCATCGCGTGTCAGTCTTCATGTCTCCGCTCAACGTTCATGTGAATCGCGCGCCGGTCGGCGGCGAAGTCACCATCGTCGAGCACACATCGGGCGAATTCCGCGCCGCCTTTCGCGACGACGCCAGCGAGCACAACGAACGCAATCTCATCGCCATGACGGATGCGTCGGGCCGCACCTTCGCCATGATGCAGGTGGCCGGATACCTGGCGCGGCGAATAGTTTGCCGGCTCCGCGCACGTGATAGAATACAAGCGGGCCAGCGGATCGGCCTGATTATGTTCGGAAGCCGCGTCGATCATTTTTTTCCGTCCGAATACCGGGTCACGGTTTCGATCGGCCAACGCGTTCGCGCCGGAGAATCCATCATCGGAGCAATCGAGCCATGAGCCGCAATTCCCGCCGCTCCCGCGATGCTCGTCTGCGGATGGAGATCTATCCGGACCGCAGTTCGGCGCCGGCGCTCGACCCCGACTCCCCGCTGCGCCGCGGCGTTTTCCTCCTGCCCGCGACCATCACCTCCATCGGCCTGCTGTCAGGCTTCTACTCGATGGTCTCCGCGGTGACCGGACACTTCGAGGTCGCCTCCGTCATGATCGTGATCGCCTTCTTCTGCGACGGCCTCGACGGACGTGTCGCACGCGCCTCGCGCACCTCGAGCCAGTTCGGCGTCGAGTTCGACAGCCTCTCCGACGTGATCGCATTCGGCGTCGCGCCCGCGATGCTGACTTTCTCGTGGGCGCTGCGGCCCATCGGTTCCCTCGGAATCGCCATCGGCGGATTGTTCGTTCTATGCGGTGCGCTGCGCCTCGCCCGCTTCAACGTTCAGACCGCGACCGCAGACAAGAGCCGTTTTGTCGGCCTGCCGATTCCCGGCGCCGCTATCATGATCGCGTCGCTCTGCCTGGCTTACAGCTACTTCGAATTCGATTCGCCGCGGACGCTCTGTACGTTCATGGCGCCGATCACTCTCGCGCTCGGCGGCCTGATGATCTCGCGGGTCCCGTACCCCAGCTTCAAAACCATGAAGCTCGAGAAGCGCGCGCAGGTCGAGCTGGTGATCGTCATGATGGTGCTGGCCGCGATGCTCTTCGCGATTCCGCAACTCACCGCCTTCATGCTCTCGGCCGCGTACGTACTGTCCGGTCCAGTGCTGATGCTTCGCGGCGAACGCCTGAGCGCCAAAGTTTCGGTCCTGCGCCCGGTCACGCCCGCCGACAAATCACACGACGCTAACGACAAGTCGCGCGAACCCGACTCCCCTCGAATGACCCGCGGCCTCCGCGACCACCAGCCCCCACCGCGTTAGCCCCCAGATCCGACCCCTGAACTATTAAGCCTGACGCCCTCAAACTCGGCGTGCTAACCTACAGTCATGAGCAATCCAGAGAATCCAGTGGGGCGGGCCGCCGTGCCCGCCTCCGGTCGTTCATGAACAAGCCAAAAACAACTTTCGACGGAACGAAGCTACCCGTGGTAGAGGCCCGTCCCCCAACCACAACATATGGTATGAGATGGCCGCTTCCGACTCACGCAATTTCCCCAACAAACTCATTTCGTTGGCTCGGAAAACCCGAAATCTCATCTCTGCTTGACTGATGTCTCCACCCACGCTTACAATCCGTACACGATGTATTGCAACCTGCTACCGGAGCTGCTGCTTAGCCTGGCCCTTACAAGGGCCCACGCCAGGCGCGCGTCCGGACAGGTTTAAACGCCTGATTAAACTGAGACACACGCCCCGGGCAGTGGGCCGATCGAAGCCGCCCGGGGCGTTTTCTTTTTCCGCGTTCACGTTCCGCTCCCGGCCTCAACGATCGGCAGCTGATCCCGCGGCAGCTGATGCGGGAGGAATGACGATGGCAGACGCGAACACAGGTCCGAAGGCCGACAACACCGACTACGTCCGAATCTTCGACACCACGCTGCGCGACGGCGAGCAGTCGCCCGGCTGCACGATGAACGTCGAGGAGAAGATCGCGCTCGCGCGTCAACTCGAACGCCTGAACGTCGATATCATCGAGGCCGGCTTTGCCGTGTCTTCACCCGGCGATTTTGAATCGATCAGTCGCGTCGCGCAGGCGGTCACCGAGCCAGTGGTGCTGAGTCTGTCGCGCACCGGCGAGAAGGACGTCGATTCGGCACTGCAGGCGGTCGATAAAGCCGCGCATCCCGGGATTCACATTTTCATCGCGACCTCGGAAATCCATCTCAAGTACAAACTCAACATGAATCGCGAGGACGTGCTCGACGCCGCCACCTGGGCCGTCACCCGCGCAAAAAAGCATCTCGACTACATCGAGTTCTCCTGCGAAGACGCCTCGCGCTCCGACTGGGATTACATGGTGGACGTTTGCAGCGAGGTAATCCGCGCGGGCGCCACCGTGATCAATCTGCCCGACACCACCGGCCACGCTATCCCCGAAGAATTCGGCCGGATGTTCGCGTACATGCGTGAAAAAGTTCCCGGCGCCGACAAAGTCATCTGGAGCGCGCACTGCCACAACGATCTCGGCCTCGCGGTCGCAAATTCGCTGGCCGCGGTCCGCAACGGCGCGCGTCAGATCGAATGCACCATCAACGGAATCGGCGAGCGCGCGGGCAACTGCTCGCTGGAAGAAGTCGTGATGGCGATGAAGACGCGCCACGACCTGATGGGCGTCGGTTCGCGCGTCAACACGCGGCAGATCTACCCGGCCTCGCGCCTGCTGTCGCAAATCATCGGACAGTCGGTGCCGGCCAACAAGCCGATCGTCGGCGACAACGCGTTCGCGCACGAAGCCGGTATCCATCAGGACGGCGTGCTGAAGTACAAGCTCACCTACGAGATCATGAAGCCCGAAGATATCGGCATCCCGTCCAACAAGCTGGTGCTCGGCAAGCATTCGGGGCGTCACGCGTTCACCAATCGGCTCGAGGAACTTGGCGTCGATATCGACGACGTCGACGTGAACAAGGCGTTCGCCGAATTCAAGGCGCTGTGCGACAAAAAGAAAATCGTGTACGACGACGATATCCTGGCGCTCGTCACCGAGAGCGCGCGCCGCACGACCGATCACTTCGAGCTGGTCGATTTGAAGGTCGGCTCGTCCAGTAAGAGCACGCCGCATGCGGAAGTCACCCTGCGGGTCGAGGGAAAGGAATGCGCGGCCGAGGGCGAAGGCGACGGGATGGTGGACGCGTGCTACAAGGCGATTTACAAAATAGCCGCAATCAATCCTGCGCTCGAGCGCTACGCGGTCAAGGCGATCACCGGCGGTACCGACGCGCTCGGCGAAGTGAGCTGCATGATTCGTGAAAACGGCGTGACCGTCGCCGGCCAGGGTGCTCATAGCGACATCGTCATGGCCAGTGCGCTCGCGCTGGTGAACGCGCTCAACCGGCTGAAGGCGCGCAAGCACGCGCCACTCAAGCCGACCACCGACGTTCCCTGAAAATGAGAAGAGTGACAGGTAAAAGTGGGACTTGCCGCAACACTATACTTGGGCTACTGGTTTGACAGCTTGAGTTTGAACTTGAATTCGCTCTTCATCATGCGCGATGTGCGGCTTTCGGCGGCTCCCGCCGTTTTGGCGAGATTTGCTACAGCGCGATCGCGCTCTGCTGTCTTAATCTTCGAGGCTATACACTGACGGGTCGAGACTGTCTGATTCTCTTCCCGCATCACTCACGTCCAGGCGTTCAGCGCTTTCGATGGCCTATAAAATCGCAGTTTTGAAAGGTGACGGCATCGGCCCCGAGGTCGTCGGTGAAGCCCTGCAGGTTCTCAAGATCATCGCGCGCCGATCGGCGGTCGATCTCGAGTTCAAGGAGGGAATGATTGGCGGTCACGCGCTCGATACCAGCGGCACTCCGCTGCCCGATGAGGTGCTCAAGCTCGCGCAGGACAGCGACGCGATTCTGCTCGGCGCCGTCGGCGGACCGAAATGGGACAAGCCCAACGCCGAGAAGCGTCCCGAGCAAGCGCTGCTCGGACTACGCAAGGCGCTGGGACTGTTCGCCAACATCCGGCCAGTGAAAACCGTCAAGGAACTGATGGCCGCATCGCCGCTCAAGGCCGAAGTGATTGCCGGCGTCGACGTTGTGATCATTCGCGAGCTGACCGGCGGCATCTACTACGGCAAGCCGAGCGAAAAGCGCGCGGCGAAGGACGGCCGCGAGGCGGTCGATACCTGCTTCTACACCGAAGCCGAAATTGCGCGCGTGCTCAAGTTTGGTTTTGAGCTGGCGCAGGATCGCCGCAAGAAACTTACTTCTGTCGACAAGGCCAACGTGCTCGCGACCTCACGCTTGTGGCGCGAGATCGCAACCGAGTTGAGCGCGCAGTTCAAGGACGTCGCGTTCGAAAACCAGCTGGTCGATTCGATGGCGATGCATCTGATACGTCGGCCCAAGGACTTCGACGTTGTCGTCACCGAGAACATGTTCGGCGACATCCTGACCGACGAGGCGTCGGTGCTCGCGGGCTCGATGGGCCTGTTGCCGTCGGCTTCGCTGGGCGAGGAACTCAACAGCGCAGGCTTCCGCGTCGGACTCTACGAACCAATCCACGGCAGCGCGCCGGACATCGCGGGCCGCGATGAGGCCAATCCACTCGCCGCTATCCTGTCGGCCGCGATGCTGCTCGAGCATTCGCTCGGGATGCGCTCGGAAGCCGAACTGATTTCGCAGGCGGTCGATTCGGTCGTGCGCGACGGCTATCGCACTCGCGATCTTCACGGCGGCACCGGCACCCAGATGGTGGGATGCAAAGCGATGGGCCGGCTGGTGCGCGAAAAGCTCGAAAGCTCTGAAAGCGAAGGCGAATGAGTAATACCCGCGAACCGAGAGTGGCGGTTGTCGGCGCCACCGGCGCGGTCGGCAATCAGCTTATCGAATTGATCGCGGCGCGCGGCTTTCAGCTCAGCGATCTGAAACTCTTCACCACTGAAGCGGGCGCGATGCAGACCGTCGATGCCGGCGGCGAAGAGCGGCTGGTCGAGGCGCTCGAGAGTCCCGCCGATCTTCGCGACTACGACATCGCGTTCCTAGCGATCCCGGCGCCGCGCGCTGCCGAAATCATTGCCGCACAGCCCGGACCGATTCTGATCGATCTGAGCGCCGCGAATCGCCCGCCCTCGGACGTACCGATGGTCGCGCCGGGCCTCACTTCGCGCGAGGCGATCGCACAGATGCGCAACGCCAGGGTCTTTGCGATTCCTCATCCCGCCGCCCACGTACTTGCCACCTGTCTCAAAGCGCTTGGCATCCGCAGTGGATTTGTCGCCGCGACTGCGATGCTCGGCGCGAGCGCCGGCGGCATGGAAATGCTCACCGCCACCGTTGACCAAACCACCGATCTTCTAAGTGCGCGCCTGGAACTGGACGACGACGAAGTTCAGCGCGGTTTCAACGCCTTCATGCGTGAGCATGAGCGCTCGGTCGCGGGCGCGATTACGGCGCAAGCTGTGAAGCTGCTCGAACAGGCTCCGACGTTTTCGGTGCAGGCCGTCGCAATTCCAGTCCTTCACGGCTCAGCGTTGACGGTCGATATTCAGCGGCCGCGCGCCATCACGGGCGACGGTGAAGACGCGGTCGAACAGCTGCGCGTCGCACCCGGTATTCTAATCGCCGAAGAGGGCGAGCCGCTCGGCGTGATCGATGCGGTTGGACAGGAGGCGATCGTCGTCAGCGTCGAGACGCGCGCCGATTCGCTGTCGCTGTGGTGCGTGTTCGACAACACGCGCCTGGCGGCTCTAGGAGCGCTCTGGATCGCCGAGGCGCTAGCGCTCAGCTCGCCGACGCTCGCCTGATCGGATGGTGCTCAAGCTCACGCTCGAGTACGACGGTAGCAACTATTCCGGATGGCAGCTTCAACCGCGCCACGACTCGATCCAGGGAAGGATCGAAGCCGCGCTCGAGCGGATTTTCGCTGCGCCGGTACGCGTGTTCGGATCGGGCCGCACCGACGCCGGCGTGCACGCGCGCGGGCAGGTCGCCTCGATTTCGATTCCTCGCCCTTTTGACCTCGCCGAACTGCAACGCGCGCTCAACTCGATTCTGCCGAATGACATTGTGATCCTCGACATCTCGGTCGCACGCGACGATTTCGATCCGCGCCGCGCCGCGCGCTCGCGGGTTTACGAGTATCGCGTGCTGAATCGCAAAATCGCATCCGCCTTCGAATACCGCTACAGCTGGCTGGTCCGCGATTCTCTCGATCTCGACGCGATGAATCGCGCCGCGCACATCTTTCTCGGCGAACATGATTTCGCCGCGTTCCGATCGCTCGGTACCGACGTGACGACCACTGTGCGCCGCGTGATTTCGAGCGAGTGGACACGCGACGCCGATGTTCTGCTCTACCGCGTCGAGGCGAACAGTTTTCTGCGTCACATGGTGCGGGCGATGGTCGCGGCGATGGTGGATGTGGGACGCGGCAAGCTCACAGCTGAAAAAGTCTCTACGATTCTCGACGGACTCGATCGTCACGCGGCTCCCGCCAACGCGCCGCCCGGCGGACTGTACCTCGTCGAAGTCCGCTACTGACAGTGGGATCGTGCAGATCACGCGATCGTCGCGCACAAAACCCTTGGGGCAGAATGGGGTTGCGAACAGCCTGTGCAAAAACCATCGCGATCCCTAGAAAAAAGAGTGATTTTCGTGCCCTTCGCTCTTGAAATTCTCGCGCCACTCGTTCACCCTCTCTGAAAGCCCGAAACCCGGGACGCAAGGAGGAGGATGATGACTCAGTCGCAGGTAGCAGCCTACATGGCTGACAAGCTCGGACTCACCAAGAAACAGGGGAAGACCGTGCTCGAGGAACTCAACGCATTGGTGGTCCGCGAGCTCAAGAAGGAAGGATCGCTGCGGCTGGCCGGCCTCGGGATCTTCCGCAAGCGCAAGACCAAGGCGCGGATGGGCCGCAATCCGGCCACCGGTCAGGAGATCAAGATTCCGGCGCGCACCCGGCTCCGCTTCACCGCCGCCAAGGCGCTCAAGGATTCGGTTCTCGGCACCAAGTAATTTTCCGGCTGATTTGTGAACCGCGGGAAACGGACGTGATCCGGTTCTCGCGGTTCGCTTTTTCCTGTCACTCTTTCACGCCCGGTTTGCGCCGCGCCGCGGGAATGCGCGCCTCGCGTGCGCGAGCGAGGAACTCGCGGATCCTGATTTCGTAGCCGCGCTCTGACGGTTCGTAATAGATCTTCTCGCCAAGTTCGTCGGGCAGGTAGTTCTGCGCGACCAGCGCGCCTTCGAAATTGTGCGGATAGCGATAGTCCTTGCCGTAGCCGAGTCCCTTCATCATCGGCGTCGGTGCGTTGCGCAAATGTAGCGGAACCGCCAGCGCGCCAAGGGTTTTCGCATCTTCGGCCGCAGCGCGCATCGCGAGATACGACGCGTTCGACTTGGGCGCGCTAGCGAGGTAGGTCACGCCCTGCGCGAGCGGGATCACACCCTCGGGCATCCCGACGAAGTCCACCGCCTCCTTCACCGCGATCGCGATCTGCAGAGCGCGCGGATCGGCGTTGCCGACATCTTCGGACGCGAAGATCACCATGCGGCGCGCGATGAACAGCGGATCCTCGCCCGCCTCGACCATTCGCATCATCCAGTAAACTGCGGCGTCGGGATCGCTGCCACGCATGCTCTTGATGAACGCCGAGATTACGTTGTAGTGCTCGTCGCCGGCGCGGTCATAGAGAAGCGCTTTCTGCTGCGCCGACTCGCGAATATGTTCGGGAGTGATTAGCGTCGCACCCGCGTTTTGTGCGAACTCAGCGGCAATCTCGAGCGTGCCGAGCGCACGTCGCGCGTCACCGCCAGCGTAGCGAACGATCTCGTCGATCGCGCCAACCCCCAGTTTTAGTCCGCCGTTGCCGAGTCCGCGCTCTTTGTCTGCGAGCGCACGATCCACCAGGGTCGCAACGTTCTCCTCCGAGAGCGGATGCAACACGAGCAGCCGCATTCGTGAAAGCAGCGCCGAGATAACTTCGAACGACGGATTCTCGGTGGTCGCACCAATCAGAGTGATAAGCCCGCTCTCGACGTGCGGTAGAAACGCGTCTTGCTGCGCGCGGTTCCATCGATGAATCTCGTCGATAAAGACGACGGTGCGCTTGCCCGCTTCGAGATCGTGGCGCGCCGCCTCGACCGCATCGCGCAGATCGGCGACGCCCGACGTCACTGCGGCGAGCTTGCGGAACACGGCGCCCGATTGCTCTGCGAGCACGATCGCGAGCGTCGTTTTGCCCGTGCCGGGCGGGCCCCACAGGATCATCGAGTGCAGCACGTGCGCCGCAACCATCTGGCTGAGAAACTTTCCCGGACCCAGCAGATGCTCCTGGCCGACAATTTCGTCGAGCGTGCGCGGACGCATCCGATCGGCCAGCGGTTGGCTGAGCGGCGTGCGCGGTGGAAAGAGACTCTGCGACGAATCGGCCTTGCGCCGTGCCATTTTTGAAAACTATCACAGTCGTCGTGGCGTTGCGCAGGTGGCAGGCGCTGTTCTAGCTTCATGGACGGGCTGGACAGGAGCCGGCACCACCTATGATCGTTGGCATCGATATCGGCGGCTCGACCACCGACGCCGTCATCCTCGAAAATGGGGGCGTGCACGTGGTGACGATCGAGGCCAACGACCCGGTCGCAGCGGCCGCGGGCGCGCTCGGCAAACTGGTTTCCGATTTCGGCATCAAGCTCGAAGAGGTCGAATGCGTGGCGGCGACCGGCGCAGGTTCGCGCATCCTCACCAAATCCTTGCTGGGCAGGCCGGTGGTCAAGGTCAACGAGTTCACCGCGATCGGAATCGGCGGCACTTCGCTCGCCGGACTCGAAAGCGCGCTGGTCGTCTCGCTCGGCACCGGCACGGCAATCGTGTCGGTCACCGGCGACAAGATCGCGCACTTCAGCGGCACCGGAGTTGGCGGGGGCACGCTGCTCGGACTCGCCAAACACATGCTCGGCGTTTCGACGATCGAGCGGCTGGAGAAGCTGGCGCGCAAGGGCGATCTGCGAAGAATCGATCTCAGCGTTCGCGACATCGCGGGCGGATCGATCGGCGACTTGCCGCCGGGCACCACCGCCGCGAACTTCGGCAAGATCAGCGCCGACGCGACGCCGGAAGACAAGGCGCTTGCGATCATGAATATGATCACCGAATCCATCGGCGTGCTCGCGCTCGCGAGTGCGCGCGCATGCGGCCAGGAAAATATCGTGCTCACCGGCAAACTGTCGCGACTGTTCCGATTCATGCAGGAGATGAAGCGTCTGACGTTCCCGTTCGGCCGCCGTTTTGTCATCCCCGAGCACGCCGACTTCGCGACCGCGATCGGCGCCGCGCGTCACGCGCGTCAGAACGGATAGCGCACCGCTGCACACGTCCGGTCCGTTACATCTTTGACCCGGTAGGATATAAAATTCCGAGGTTCACCTGCGCGACGATTTCGTGAGGTTTATTCACTGATGCCATCTGAGTTGCTCAAGGGATTTCGCGTGCTCGATCTGACCGACGAGAAGGGCGCGTTGTGCGGCAAGATGTTCGCCGATCTTGGCGCCGAGGTTATTAAGGCGGAGCCGCCCGCGGGATGCTCGACGCGGCGTATCCCGCCCTATCTCGAAGACAAAGCCGATCCTGATCACTGCCTTTATTCGATCGCGTATCACGCTGGTAAAAAGTCCGTGACTGCGAATCTCGCGACTGACGATGGGCGCGCACTGGTTGCGGAACTCGCGACGAAGTCGGATTTTCTGGTCGAGTCGCATCAGCTCGGCTATCTCGATTCGATCGGTCTCGGCTACGACGCGCTCGCGAAGAAAAATCCGCGGCTCATCTATGCGTCGATCACGCCGTTCGGCGACACCGGTCCGGGCCGGAATTACAACTGGGCAGACATCATCACGTGGGCGGCCGGCGGCATGATGTACCTGATGGGCGAGGAGGGTAAACCGCCGATTCAGATGAGCCTGCCGCAGGCCGGATTGCACGCGGGCGGCGAGGCGGCGGTTGCGATGATGCTCGCGCACTATCCGCGTCAGATTGACGGGCTCGGCCAGCGCATCGTCGTCAACATGCAGGCCTGCATCGTGTGGACGCTGATGAACGAGCAAGCCATGCCGTTCCTCCACGGCAACCATCTCTCGCGCACCGGAATTTTCGTCGGGTCTGCGGACGCACGGCGCAAGATGGTGTACGAGTGCAAGGACGGGCACATCTCGATTCTGATCGCCGGCGGCACGACCTTCGGCAATTCGACAAAGGCGCTGATCGAGTGGATGCGTGAGAAGGGATTCGGCTCCGACTGGATGCGCACCAAGGACTGGGTTTCGTGGGTGCCGGGCATCTTCATGAAAATGACCGATCAGGATCACAAAGAGATCGACGATCTCGAAACCACCATCCAGCGCTTCCTGATGACGATGACGAAGCACGAAATCTACGCGCAGGGACTGAAGCGACGAATTTTTCTCGCGCCGGTCGCGAACGTCGCCGATGTCGCCTCCGATGAGCAGCTCAAAGCGCGCGATTTCTGGACTTCGGTCCCGCACGACACGATCGGGCGTACGCTGACGTTCCCGGGCCCCTTCGCGAAACTTTCCGCGACGCCTATCGGATCGACCACGCGCGCGCCGCGGGTCGGCGAACATAACGAAGAAATCTACCGCGGCCTGCTCGGCCTCACGCCCGAGCGACTGAACAAGCTCCGAGCCGCCGGCTCGATTTAGCCAGGAGAAATTCGAGATGAGCCGTTTCGCACTTGAAGGAGTTCACATTCTCGACTTCGCCTGGGTCGGCGTCGGACCGATCACGACCAAGTATTTCGCCGACAACGGCGCCGACGTAATTCGCGTCGAGTCCGCCGCGCGGCCCGACGTGCTGCGAATCGGGCCGCCGTGGAAAGATGCGATGCCCGGCATCAACCGCAGCCAGTTCTTCGCGAGCTACAACACCTCGAAAAAGGGAATCACGCTGGACTTGAGCAAGCCCAAAGCGCGCGACCTCGCCAAACGACTGGTGCCGTGGGCCGATATCATCGTCGAGAGTTTCACGCCCAAGGCGATGCGCAACTGGGGACTCGACTACGAAAATTTGCGCGAGCTGCGCCCCGACCTGATCATGCTCTCAACCTGCATGCAGGGTCAGACCGGGCCCAACGCACTATATCCAGGCTTCGGCCAGTTGATGGCCGCGTTGTCGGGCTTCTACTACATCTCGGGCTACGGTCCCGGCTCATGCGCGCCGCCGTACGGCGCATATACGGATTTCATCGCACCGCGATTTTCCGCGTTCGCGCTGCTCGCCGCGCTCGACTATCGCCGCCGCACCGGCAAGGGCCAGTACATCGACATGTCGCAGTACGAAGCTGCGATGCAAAATCTCGCGCCCGCGCTGATCGACTATCATGCGACTGGCCGAGTGCTCGAGCCGCGCGGCAATTCGTCCGCACGTTATGCCCCGCACGGCGCCTATCGATGCGCCGACGAGGACGGCAACGAGCGATGGATCGCGATCGCCGTCGCGAACGACGAGCAGTGGCGCGCGATGCTTACTGCGCTGTCGTCCTATTCCACTGACCCGCTCTTCAAGACCGCGGCTGCGCGCGTCGAGAACGCCGCGGCAATCGATCAGTTCGTCAATACGCTCACGCGAACTCACAACACGTACGAACTCACCGCGAAGCTGCAGGCGGTCGGAGTTGCTGCGTACCCGGTGGAGAACTGCGTCGATATTCATCACGACGACAATCTCGAAGCGTTCGGCTTCTGGCATTGGCTCGAGCACCGGGAAATGGGCGCGGCGCCGTACGAGGGACTCGAGCATCGCATGAGCCGCACGCCCGGGACGCTGCGGCATGCGGCGCCGATTCTCGGCCAGGACAACGACGAAGTTTTCCGCGGGATGCTCTCGCTCAGCGCCGACGAGATCGAGCAGTTAAAGAAAGAGAACGTGATATTCTGAGTTCTTCTCGCTGGTCATCGTGCGATACGAACTCAAAATTGCGCTTCGCTACCTGCGCGCCCGCCGCAAAGACGCTTTCATCTCCATCACGACAATCTTTACCGCGGTCGGCGTGATGATCGGCGTCGCGGCGCTGACGATGACGCTTTCGGTGATGGGCGGATTCGAGCAGAGCATTAAAGAGCGCGTGCTAAACCTCAGTCCGCAAGTCCAGATACTCAATTCGCAGGGATCGATCGACAACTACGACGACGTCGAGAAAAAAGTCGCCACGGTGCCCGGCGTCAACGGCGCGGAGTCGTACATTATCGGGCAGGCGATGTTGAGCTCGGGACGCGGAATTGGCGGAGTCGTCGTGCGCGGGGTCGAGCCGGGTAATCCGGTCGTGCGCGATCAATGGGGACGCTACATGATCGCCGGGAGCCTCGGCAGATCTCGCGCGAAGCTTCACAGTTCCGGCGGGCGCCGCCGGGCCGGCGGTTACAACCGGCGGTCTCGCGATCGGCGTCAGCCTGGCCAAGAAGCTCAAGGCCAAATCCGGCGATGCGGTTCGGCTGGTGGCGCCGATTATTTCGCCCGACGGATCGCTCTCCACCAAGAGCGCGCAATTCGTGATTGGCGCCGTCTTCGATTCGGGCATGAACTTCATCGATACCAACATGGTCTTCATGAATCTCGCGAACGCGCAGGATTTCTTTGGCCGCGTCGGCAAAGTCGATGGTGTTGATATCCACCTCGCCAACCTCGATCAGACCGACGCGGTGACCGACGCAGTGCGCAAGGTATTTCCAGACCCATATCGCGTCCGCAACTGGATCGAATTCAACGATTCTGCCGCTGCGGGCTTTGCTCTGCTCAAGCGTATCTATGCGCTGGTGCTGGTGATGCTGATCGGGGTCGCTGCGTTCAACCTGGTCGCGACGTTAATCATGGTGGTGATGGAGAAGCGCAAGGATATCGCGGTGCTGATCGCGATGGGTGCGACGCAACGCGACGTGCGCCTTATCTTCCGCATGAAGGGACTGATCGTCGGCGCGGCGGGAACCGCCGCAGGAGAGATTCTCGGCGCCGCTGGGTGCTTCGCGCTGGCGCGTTACCAGTTCATTCACATCTCGCGCGAAATATATGGCATCTCGACGGTGCCAATCGACATTTCGCCGTCGAACTTCGTCGCCGTGGCGCTAGCCTCGATGGTGCTCTGCCTGCTCGCGACGGTGTACCCAGCCCGGCAAGCGTCCCGAGAAATGCCCGTCGAAGTCTTCCGCTCCTAGCTCCTCACCACCCCACCCAGGGAAAACTGACTACGGATTATTTGATGTGCGATTTGTATTGGTGGGGGGCTTGCCGGCGAGCTTCGGCTTTCGAACGACCAAAGTCTCATGACCGCGAACTTTGATCGTGCGGGCCGGGTCTGACGAAAAGTTCTGGCTCGGTCCGTCAGAATTCCGTGGCCGCGACGAAGTGCGCTTGCGCCGCCAGTTGCTGAGCTCCTTCGACAGTTTCGAGGCCAGCGAATCGTTGTCCTGGCCGTTCTCGGTCGATTCTCCGCTTTCCTTGAGGTCGCCCTCAAACTCCGCGGAACTCATTTGGTTTCTCTCTTCCTGTGACGTGGATTTGTCCTCCTTATCCTTAGGACTGCTTATGAAAACAGAATTTTAATTCTCGAACTTTATGTAGAAACGGTATAGGCGCCCGCTTTCGCGGCTGCCTGGAATCATTAAATCAGTGGATAAGATTGTGTCTCGACTGCGTACCGAATCTAAAATTTATCGGCGCGTTTCGGCTTGGGATGATTTTGTATGTGGGATTCTTTCAGGCGGATTTTCCGCCGGCCGGGTTTGTTTCGCCCGACCGGCGTTCAAGTCATTGTTGAGTTGGATTCACAGTTTAGGCAAACAGACTCTGCATGCGGAGCGCGAGGCCCATGTCGCCGGCGATTCGCAGTTTGCCGCTCATGAACGCAACCTGCCCATTCAACTTGCCGGTCGTCATATCGACGTAATCCTGCGCGGTCATCGAAATCGTGATGCTTGGCGAAGCTGCCGGTCCTTCGTTGACTGTGCAGGTTTCGTTGTTGATGACGACGTTCCACTTACCGCCGTTGTCGCCCGAGAGGTCGAACTGATATGTCGCATTCAAACCCTTCGCCGCGTCTTTGTTGAAGCGACTGGGCATCGCCGCGAAGATTTCTTTGGGGGTCGTAGGTGCTGCATCAGCCATGGAAAATTGAGTCCTCCTGATCGGAGCGGCGTATCCCGCGCTCTTTCCGCCATATAAGCGTTCGGCTCGAACCGTGTCAATAGTAACACGCCCGCGCTGTCAATCAGAATCCGAACATGTTGCCCGGAATGACCCGGATAAGATTGCCCGCCACATGCACCGGTGACGCGCTCTCGGTGATGTTCACCGCCTGCTGCTTTTGCGCGGCGGATTTGACCGTGCCGTCGAGGTACGCGTCATGACCGATCACCTTGACGGTCACGGTGGTCAAGCCCGCGGCGTACAGCTGCGACGCGATCGCAGTTTGGCGCGCCTGCCAATCGGCGGTGTCAGTCTGGAGCGAATCGATCACGTTGCCGACGCCCGGCACGTTGCGCACAACTTTTTCCGCGTAGGCCCGCGCGTCGTTGTCGAACACCTTGCCGAAAATCGTTACGGTGCTGCCGCTGGTGTAACAGTTCACCCGGCGCGTGCGCGGATTTGATGAGAGCACCGCAATTACCTTTTGCTGTAAGGTCATCGGCGGTGGCTTGGGTGCAGTCGCGACGTGATGACGCTTACGCGGCGGTGGTGGAGGGAGTGGCGCAGGCGCGACCGCCTCGGCCGGCGGCGTCTCGACTGAGGCTGGCGTCGGCGCACTCACCGCTTCCGACGCAGCCGGTGATGGCGCCGCGGGAGCGCTGGTGTACTCCGGCAGTTCGGTCGGGCTCAATCCCGCCACTTTGGAACTTAGTTGCGACTCGAGCGCGTCCTTGCTCGCCGGATCGTTGGTGAAAACTATTGGATAGTCGATCTCAACTTCGCTGCCGCTGAACGCCGGGTATGTCCACGACGAAACGTCCTTCACGACCTCCGCGTCGAAGGCAGGATTCGGATTGGTCGAGGTGCGCACCGACGCCGCGTCCACGTTGCCGGTTGGCAGCACCCTGACTCGCACCACCATCGCGTTACGCAGCGTGCTGTCACCGGCCAGCGCATGACTATAGCTGTCGAGCAATGCGTCCTTGTGAGCTTCGAAAAATTTGCGCGCGGTTTCCTGGTTGCGCTCGGGCGCAGACGCGGATTCTCCGGTCACCTGCACACCCATCGCATTCGCGAGCGCCACAGTTGGACCCGTCGGCGCAGCCACTGCCACCGACGCAGCTGCCGACGGCGACGCATTCGCGACCGGCGCCTCCGCACCCTTGCTGCTGAGATGAAGCGCGAGCCACGCGCCGCCGCCCAGCGCAATTATCGCCGCGATGAGGTAGCCGAGGACGCCGAAAATCCCGCGGCCTTCTTTCTCACCCTCGCCGGCCGGCATCCGGGCCGTGATAGGCCTCGATGACGATGGGCCAGACCGCACGGTTCCAGTGCGCAGCGGTGTCGATCGGGGAGGCGGCGGCGGCGGAGGCACGTACGCTTCATCGGGTTCTACCCCGAGTCGCGCGCCGCAGAAGTTGCAGATCAGTTCGCCCGGCTGCGCCTTACCGCCGCATACGGGACACTCGATTTGCTGACCCTCGTCGCCGCTGGCGCTCTCGGCGAAAGCAGGACCTGCCTGCACCAGCGCGGTGCCGTCAACTTCGCAAAAGGTTTCCGAGTCGGGGTAGGTCTTGTCGCAGCGGGGGCACCTTTTCATGTTGGTAAGAAATCCTCAGGCGCAAGTTTCGATGAAATCGGCGCGAATTGCGATACTCCAACTACTGCCGTGAGATCACCTCGGCGCCAAATTTTTCCATTGCGGCGATGTGATCGCGGGTGGTCGCGGCCGGCCCGATTATTATTCGCGACACCCCCATCGCAGCAAATTTCTCGATGTCGCCCGGCTTCAACTGTTCGCGCAATCTGCTGACCGTGATTTCGAGCGGCACGGTGCGCTCGGCCGCCCTCTCATGTTCACGCAGGCGGCGGATCGTCGCCGCGATCTCGTCATTGCCTTCGGCGATTCCATACCATCCGTCACCGAGCTTCGCCGCGCGCTTGAGCGACGGCTCGGTATTGCCGCCGAACACAATCGGCGGATGGGGCTTTTGCGCCGGCTTGGGCATGAACTTGAATCCTTCGACGCTAACCGTCTTGCCGTGATACTCCGGCGAATCCTTGGTCCACAGCTCCTTCATCAGCGCGAGATATTCGCGCGTTCTAAGCGCGCGGTCCTTGAAGTTCATCCCGACGCCTTCGAACTCCTCTTCGAGCCAGCCGATGCCGACGCCGAAAATAAATCGCCCACCCGAAAGTACGTCCAGGCTGGCGACCGCCTTGGCTGTGGTGAACGCGTTGCGAATCGGCAGCACAAAAACTCCGGTCGCCAGCCGAATCTTCGTCGTGACACCGGCGACATACGCCAGCGCCAGCAAGGGATCGTGCAGGGGCGTCTCCGGCGGCGCGCCCATCCTTCCACTAGAAGAATACGGATAGGGCGAGCGGTAGGTTACCGGCAAAATAATATGCTCGGGAATCCAGAGCGATTCGAAACCGCTCTCCTCGGCTTTGCGAGCGACCGCGGCGATACTGTTGGGCGAGGTCTGATATAAGAATGTCCCGAATTTCATTTTCTTGGTTTTTCAGCGGACTCCCGCTCAGTAAATTTTTACAATCCTAGTCAGTTTCCAGCTTCACCGCGAAGACCGCCGGATCCTCGATCGTGCGCAAGTCGAGATGGAACGAATCGTCGGTCACCCGCCCGATAATTCGCGCGCTCCGGAACATCGCGGCGATCGCGTTTGCGGATTTCTTCGGATGACTCACGCGCAGCGCAACCGACTTCAGCTCCTCGGCTGGCATCGCGCCCGAACCGACCTGCGAGGTCGTATCGACAATCTCGACTGCGTAACCGGCGCCGAGCCGCGCCGCAACGATCTCGCGCGCACGCGGCGCGATAGCGCCAATCTCACTCACGCTGCGTCCCAGGATCCGCAGCGTAGGTAGCTCGTCGCCGAGATCTTTCGAGCGAAGATATAAACGAAGCGTCGCCGCGAGCGCCGCCAGCGTCAGCTTGTCGCATCTAAGCGCGCGCTTCAGCGGATTGCGCTTGATTCGATCGATCGCCGCGCGCCGTCCGACGATTATTCCCGCTTGCGGACCGCCCAGCAGCTTGTCGCCCGAGAAGGTGACGACTGCAGCGCCCGCCGCGATTCGGTCACGCACGACAGGCTCGCGCGGGATTCCATATTCGGTGAGATCGATCAGCGCGCCGGCGCCGAGATCCTCCATCACGTCGATTCCGCGCGTCGCGTCCGATTTCGACCAGGTCTGCGAGCGTCACTTCGCTGGTGAATCCCACCACGCGATAATTCGAAGGATGAACTTTGAGCAGGAGCGCGGTCTGCGGCCCGATCGCGTCGGCATAGTCGTTCGGATGGGTTCGATTCGTTGTCCCGACTTCGCGCAGAATCGCGCCGCTCTTGGCCATCACGTCAGGCAGTCGAAACGATCCGCCGATCTCGATCATCTCGCCGCGCGAAACGATCACTTCGCGTCCATCGGCGAGAGAGTTGAGCGCGAGGACGACCGCCGCTGCGTTGTTGTTCACGACGGTAGCCGCCTCAGCGCCGGTCAATGCGCAGATTTCGTCCTCGACGATTGAATCGCGATCGCCGCGCGCGCCGGTCTCGAGATCGTATTCCAGGTTGACCGCGGATCGCGCCGCCATCTCGACTGCTTCGATCGCCGATTCAGCTAAAATCGCGCGACCGAGATTCGTATGCAGCACGACTCCGGTCGCATTGACGACGGCGCGGAGCACCGGTTCGTCTGCGGCAACAGCATGCGCGGCGGCGCGGACGACGGCGTCGATCATTGCGTCGCGATCGCGCGGATGCGTGTCGCGTCCCGCAAGAATTGCTGCGCGGATGTCGGCCTGCGCCCTCTGCACCATGACTTTGAGGTAGCTGCGACTGAGTCCGGCCAGCGCCGAATTCAGCTCCGCTGCGCGAAGGCATTCGTCAATCGGCGGCAGCGCGCGAATGATTTCCCCGCGCGCATCGGTATCGGCGGCGCGATTTTTTTTGGAAGGTTTCGGCACGGCGGCTAGATTATCAAAGACACTGCCGTGCCAGCGCAACCGTTACGCTTCTGCGATTTCTTCCTGCGCGTGTGCGATTAACTTCAGCTTCGTCAGCAAAACAAATCCGCACATCAGCGAGAATGCGGCGCAGAAAATCACAGCTGTGCGCGGACTGAAATGCTCGCCGATGTAACCGACTGCCAGACTTCCGAGCGGGGCCGTGCCGATGAACGACAGCGTGTAAATACTCATCACGCGGCCGCGGAGTTCGTCGGTCACGAACATCTGCAGCAGAGTGTTGGTCGTTACCATGTGATTCATCAGGCCGACGCCGACGAGCATCTGCGTGAGCAATGAAAGCCACATCCAGCTCGACAGGCCGAAGCCCGCGGCCGCGATCGCCATGCAAAAAATTCCGAATACCAGATTTTGCCGCAGTACCTTGGGAGCCGTCGAGCGCATGTTCATGACGATCGCGCTGGCCACCGCGCCCAGACCTTGCGCCGCCATCAGGAAGCCGTAGCCGTGAGCGCCGACGTGCAACAGATCGCGCGCGAACAGCGGAATCAAGACCGTGTACTGCATCCCGATTCCCATGTTGATCGCGACCAGCACGAGCAACCAGAAAGTCGGGCGATGACGCCAGACGTAGGCAAGCCCGAGCCGCACCTGGAGAATCATCGTGGCGCCGAATTCGCGACGCTCGCGGCGCGGCAACTCCATCTGGAAGAGGCTCCAGATAACGGCGAGATAGCTGACGCCGTTGAGCATGAAACAACCCGTGACGCCAATCACGGCGATCGACAGGCCCGCGATGGCCGGCCCGATCATGCGCGCGCCGTTGAAGATCATCGAGTTCATCGCGATAGCGTTGGGCAGGTCTTCGCGCCCCACCATCTCGACTACGAACGCCTGACGCCCTGGCATGTCGAATGAGCTCACGAAACCGTTGAGCGCTGCGAGGACGATTACGTACTCGACTTTGACGACGCCGACCCAGGTCAGCGCTCCAAGCACGAACGCGCTGATCATCAACAATGCTTGTGCGCCGATTATGAGCCGCCGCCGATCGACGTGATCGACGACCACGCCGGCGAATAACGCGACCAGCACGATCGGCATGTAGCTTGCGAACGCGACCACGCCGAGCATCAGCGACGAGTTGGTGAGCTTGAGCACCAGCCACGCCTGCGCGACGGATTGCATCCAGGTGCCGATCAGCGAAATCAGCTGACCGACGAAGAAGAGCCTGAAATTGCGATGCCGCAGCGCGCGGAACGCGGTCAGCCGTCCGCTCCAGCTGTCCTGCGCGGGGACGTCGCCACCGGCCTCGTCGGCTTCGGCGGCTTCTATTTCAGGAACCGTGTCGATGATCTCTCTCCGCGAGCTGGGACCGCTTCACTTTGCCAGACCCGATCTTATCAATCGAGTGCCTTGCCGCGATCGCGCGTCTTTGCAACGCTCCAGCACGTGACGAACGCACTCCTTAAACGAATCGAACTCCGCTACCTCGACGCGAGCGGCCACTCGTGCATGCTCGCGCTCGACGCGCACGAGTCCAGCTCGGTCCGCGACGGCTTGGCGATCTCGACTCACCTCGAGCAAGCGATCGGCGGCACGATCGTGCGCGCGACGATCGAAAATCGTGGCGTCGACGCGGTTCGCCTCACTTCTACGATCTTCGAGATCGCGACCGGCTTTGCGCCGTCCGCACCGGCGCGATTTTTCAAGCACGGATACCAATCGTGGAGCGCCTCGGGCGGTTGCAATGTAAATGCGTCGCAAACCCATCCGCGTGATACCGCGCACTTCATCACGCGCCTCAATCATCAAAGCGAAACGACTCGACCGCCTGAGTTTCCCGAGGCGCAGACGTCGGAACTCTTTACTATCGTCGAAAGTCGTGACGCGGCGGAACGCGTGCTGGTCGGATTTGTTGGGGCCACCACTTCGCTTTCGACCCTTACCGTTGCGAGCCCTGACAAAATGATCGCGCGCGCGATCCTCGATGGTGTAACCCTCGCGCCGGGCGCGATTCGGGAACTTGATCCGCTGTTCATCGCGACGGCCGATGAATCGGCTGCGCGCCTCGCCGCGCGATGGGCCGACGCGGCCGGGCGATGGATGAACGCGCGGGTCAGCGCGCCGTTCCAGCGCGGATGGTGTTCCTGGTACCACTATTTTCACGCGATCACTGAGGACGCGCTGCGCGACAACATCAAGTCGCTCGAGGCGATGCGCACGGAGTTCCCGATCGACCTAGTCCAGCTCGACGACGGCTTCCAATCCGCGCTTGGCGATTGGGATACCACTAACGCAAAATTTCCGAGCGGCCTGAAAAAAATCGCGGGGGAAATTCGCGCCGCAGGATTCAAAGCCGGCATATGGACCGCGCCATTTCTCGCAGCGCGCGATTCGCGCCTGATGTCGGATCATCCGGATTGGTTCATCATGCGTCCCGAGAGCGGCGAGCCCGTTCGCGCCGGGCACAACGCGAACTGGACCGCGAGCGACGACAAGTTCGCGTACGCGCTCGATCCAAGCAATCCGGCCTTCCGCGCGCATCTGCGCCATCTGTTCGCGAAACTCACGCGCGACTTCGGCTACTCGTATCTGAAACTCGATTTTCTCTACGCTGCCGCCGCGCCGGGCCGGCGTCACGATCCAAATCTCACGCGCGGCGAAACCTTGCGCCACGGCCTCGAGGCGATTCGCGCCGGGAGTGGCGACGACGCGTTCATTCTCGGGTGCGGCTGCCCGATTGGCCAGGCGGTCGGAGTTGTGGACGGCATGCGCATCGGGCCGGACGTGTCGCCGTTCTGGGGCTCGACCGCTTCCGGGGCGGGCGACCCGTCAACCGTCTATGCGCTCGACGCGATCGTCGCGCGCAGCTTCATGCATCGGCGGCTATGGCTGAACGATCCGGATTGCCTGATGCTTCGCGCGCGCAAGACGCGGCTCAGCGCCGACGAACGCGCCGCGCTGGCCGCGACCATCGTCGCCAGCGGCGGGATGCTGCTGATTTCCGACGACATGAGCCTGCTCGACACCGAGGCAGGAAAATTGTTTCGTACGCTCGCGGAAATCGGCGCCGAGATCGATTTCAATGCGATGAGTGAACCCGTCCTCGCACTGGATCTGATGACCACCGGGGATGTGCGCGGCATGATAACTCAGACCGCCGCCGGTGCGATCGCGATGATTCTTAATCGCGGCGACTCGGCCGCGCGGGTCCAAACCTCGGATCTCAATTTGGGCGCGGGAGAAATTGCGGCGCTCGATCTTGCGGTGGACGAGAAAATCGAAATATTCGATAAGATCGATCTCCCGCCGCACTCCGCGCGCATCCTGCGGATCAAGCGGTAGCGACAAATCGATCACGCTGGCACCCGGGCCCGCGTGCAACACCGCTCGCCAATTTTCCGGCGGCGCTCCTGGATAGTGCTTCGCGTAAAATCCGCGATCGATCGATTCGATCACGGCGTCGGCGTTTGATAGGTCGCACAGCGCGACGATCGAGCCGCCGAAGCCTGCGCCGGTCAGGCGTGCGCCGAGTGCGCCGCCACTCCTGGCGCATTCCACGAGTAGGTCGAGGCGTTGCGTGCTGCATTCGAAGTCATCGGCGAGACTCGCATGCGACGCATTCATTAGCGCTCCCATCTCGTCGAGGCGACCTGCTTCGAGGATGTTCGCCGCGCGAATAACGCGCTCGGTTTCGGTCAATACGTGTCGCGCGCGTTTCAAAACTTCCAGTGGGCGATTTGGATCGAGCGCGATTCGGGTAGGGCCTTGGCCGAGCAAGTCGGCGTCGAGCGCATTCTGTATGACGCCTAGGATGTTGGCTGTATCTTTCAGATCTGCGCCGAGTTGCGCAGGTGCAGCCGCCGCGAGCTTTCCGACGAGGTCGGCCGCATTCCATTCTGGCAGTGCTCGAACGACGTCGCCGAGAATTGTCACGCCGTCGATTTTTAGTGCGCGGCCGAGGATCCGGGCCGCCAGCGAGCATTCGACGACGCGCCGGTTGTATTCCGCGCGCACAGTCCCTGACTTGTCGGCGATTTGCCGGCTGTCTGCGACTACGAGAGCCGCCTTCGCGGGCATCTTGATCGCGCGCACGCGCAGCGGGTCGAACTCGATGAACAGCGCGTGGTCGCGGCGGCCGAAAATCGAAGCGGCCTGATCCATACCGCCACCGTGCGTGCCGACGTATCGTTCGCTGCGCGCGACCATCGTCGCGGCTTCGAGTGGATCGAGTTCAAGTTGGTTGATCGCCATGAAAGCAATCGCGGTTGAGACGGTCAGGGCGGAGGAAGATGACAGGCCGGCGGCCGGCGGCACGCGGCCATCGACGAGCATCGAAGCGCCGCGCAGAGCGCGCGTGGGGAAGTGATCGATCACACCCTGGATTGAGGCTTTCACGTAGTTCGCCCAATCGCCGGTTTCGTAGGGAGGGATTTGTCGTTCGATTGCGAAGCGGCGCGAGGGCCACGCGGGGTCAGCGTTCGTCACTTCGATCTCGCCGGTTGTGTTGGCCGCGGCGACGACGATCGTGGATCGATCGATTGCTACTGGCAGTACGGGCAGGCCGCTGTAGTCGGTGTGCTCACCGATCAGATTGACGCGGCCGGTCGCGCGGACCGCGATGATTTGTGCGTCGCGATCAGTGCGAAGGTTTGTCGCGAGGCGTTTGGCGCGCGCTAATTCTTCGGCGTCCCAACTGTTCGTGTGCGCGGACAACCTAACCCCTAACCCCTTCCCTCGAGGGAAGGGGAACAATCGCGCGCAGCGGACCGGTATCTAGCTTCATTGGCGCTTCCGTTTTGGCTTAAACCATGCGCGTGCGGTTTCGAGATCTTCCGGAGTGCCGACGTCGCTCCAGAATCCGCGCATATCAATCGCGCGCACGATGCGGCCGTCGGCGATCATTTGCGCGATCGCACCGGGCAGCTCAGCTCGCCGCGCGTCGACGGTTCGAGCCGCGCGAGATAGTCCAAAATTACCTGGCCGGTCGCGAAGAGTCCCGCGTTATTCCATTCTGTTTTCGCGGTTCCTTGCGCCGGTTTTTCATCGAGCCGTTCGACTATCATCTGCGGAGTCACGTACACCGCCGCGCCGCGAAAAGGATCCTTCACGCGATTCACTGCGAGCATCAGATCGTACTCGTCCATGCGCGCGTGATGGATGAAGCGCGGGTAGTTCGCGCGGTCCATCAGGATGTCGCCCCATCCGAAGACGAAGCGATTGTGGCCACTGAGAAGCGCCTTCGCCGCGAGCATCGCTCCGCCGGTTCCGTTCAATTGCGGCTGCCTGACGGTGGTGATTTTAATTCCCGGATTTTCGCGCTGGTAGATTTTCGCCCATTTTTCGATTTGCTCCGACAGGTAGCCGGTCACGAAGATGAAATGCTTGAGGCCGGCGCCTGCGAGCGCATCGACGATATGCGAAATCAGCGGCGCGCCCGCGATATCGAGGATTGGTTTGGGCGTATCCGCCGTCAGCATGCCGAGGCGTTTTCCGCGGCCAGCCGCAAGCAGCACTGCCGTAGTTATTTCAGCCGCCACGCGCTCAAGATAGCATGGATTGGGATGCTTGGCTGGCGGTATATAGTTGAGTAAGAGTTTACCGAGAGCCGCAGAATGTTTGGTGAGATAAGCCCCCGCAAGAAAGCGCGCGCGCCGTTCATTTCGATCGAGGAGGCGCTCGAGGAGACTCGGCGCGGCCACATGATCATCCTGATGGATGACGAGCAGCGCGAGAACGAGGGCGATTTGTGCATGGCGGCCGAAAAGGCGACGCCCGAAGCGGTCAACTTCATGGCCAAGTTCGGGCGCGGACTGATTTGTCTGCCGATGTCGGCGGAGCGAATCGATCGGCTCGGGCTCAGCATGATGATTGGCGACAACCAGGCGCCGCTCGGCACCGCGTTCACGACGGCGATCACCGCGCGGCGAGCGTCGGGGTCGGGAATCTCGGCGCAGGATCGATCGACGACGATTCTGCAGGCGGTGCGCGAGGACGCCAGCGGCAGTGAGTTCATCACGCCCGGCTACGTCTATCCGCTGCGCGCGCGCGACGGCGGCGTGCTGGTGCGCACGGGACAGACCGAGGGCGCGGTCGATCTCGCGCGGCTGGCGGGACTGAAGCCGGCGGGCGTCATCTGCGAGATTCTGAAAGAAGACGGCACGATGGCGCGACGCGACGATCTGGTCGAGTTCGCGAAAGTGCACGGGCTCAAGATTGTCACGGTCGCGGACATTATCGAGTACCGCCTGCGCAACGAGACGATGGTCCAGCGAATCGCGGAGGCGAAGCTGCCGACGGCGTACGGAGAGTTCAGTGCAATCGTTTATCGGAACCTGGTCGATTACACCGAGCACCTGGTGCTGGTGATGGGCAAGGTCGATCCGAAAAAGCCGATTCTGGTTCGGGCGCATCGCGAGTACCTGCCCGGCGACGTGTTCGGCTACTCGATTCGCAATACCCGCAACCTGCTGCGATCTGCGATGGAACGAATTTCGGCGGCGGGCGAAGGCGTCCTGCTGTATCTCAAGCGCGAGTCCAATGCGCTGGCGTCGGATTTTGACGGCGGACATCCGGCGCGTCGCACGACGACGCGAGCCAACACACCCGAGGCCGATTTCCGCGACTACGGAATCGGCGCACAGATCCTGCGCGACGTGGGTGTGCGCAAGATGATCATCATGTCGGACGCGACGCCGCGGCTGGCCAATCTGCCGGGTTACGGATTGGAAATTGTGGGATCGGTACCGCTTTCTTCCAACGGCAAGCACACTGTCGCCGCCAAATAGATGTACACTGACTCAGGAACCGCGGCCCCACTCGCGCAGTTTAGCTTTCGGTAGATCATGACGCGCAATTTTCGATTACTTTTTCGCGGCACGCTTGTGGCCGGAATTTTTCTCGCAACATTCTTGCTTGCGGCGCCGTCTGCACATGCAGTAAAGGCCGACGACCTCGTCAAAATCAATTCCGCCACTATCGATCCTCCGCTTACGGCTGGAGGTACCAGCACGCTCAAAATCGGCGCCACGGTGATTCCGGATTGGCATATCAATTCGGATAAGCCTTTCAGCGAAGATTACATACCGACCAAGCTTGAGGTTAGCGGCCCGGTCAGCGTGACGCCGGGAGCGATCAAGTATCCGCCGGCGGAGACGATGGCGCTCGATCCTGCGGCTGGCGGCGACAAGATTTCGGTCTTCGGCGGCGCTATCAAATTCGAGGTGCCGCTTAAGGCGGGCGCTGACTTCGCGCCGAAGCCGGGCGACGCGATCACGGTTACGATTGATTACCAGGGGTGCAACAACAACGAATGCCTGCGACCGGCCTCGGTCAGCACGACGGTCGCGCTGGCGGCTCCAGCAGCGGCTGGGGGCGCAATCGAAGGTATCGGCGGTGGCTCGACGACACTTGGCGGCGGTATCGGCGGCGGCGACGATTCCGGCGGCGCCCTCCAACACATTTTTCTCAATCACGGATGGTTCCTCGGCTTCCTCGCGGTATTTCTCGGCGGCCTCGCGCTGAACCTGACGCCGTGCGTATACCCGCTGATTGGTGTGACGATTGCGTATTTCGGCAACCAGGGCGGCGGCAATCGCCGCGTGATGTACCTGGCGATCGTCTTCGTGCTCGGAATCGCACTGATGTTCTCGTCGGTGGGCGTCGCGGTTGCGATGTCGGGCGGGCTGTTCGGCGCGGCGTTGCAAAATCCGGTCGTGCTCGTCGTACTCTCGATGATGCTGCTGACGCTGGCCGCGTCCAGCTTCGGCCTGTTCGTATTGCAGCCGCCGCAGTGGATGATGCAGCGCGCGGGCTCGGCGCATCCGGGCTATGCAGGCGCATTCCTGATGGGCCTCGGCATGGGTGTGGTCGCGGCTCCCTGCATCGGGCCGATCGTGCTCGGCTTGCTGCTGATGGTGGAACGAAGCGGCAGCGCGCTTTTCGGTTTCGCGTTGTTCTTCACGCTGGCATTGGGACTCGGCCTACCTTACGTGGGGTTGGCGATGGCGGCCGGGCATATCCGCCGCCTGCCTCGGTCGGGCGAATGGCTTACGTGGATCGAGCATCTGTTCGGCTTCGTGCTGGTCGGCCTCGCGCTCTACTTTCTCGATCCGGTCGTACCGAACAACCTGATGACGCGATTCCTGCCGTACTACGCGGTCGGCGTGGGGATTTATCTCGGCTTCTTTTCGCGCGAAGGCCGTACTTGGCGTCCCTTCCTCGTGATGAGGTCGGCTGTCGGCATCGTCGCGATTGCGGCGCTCGTGTTCATGCTCTATCCGCGCAAGGCACCCGAGAACCTTCGCTTCGAGCCCTTCAACTCTGAACTGCTCGCGTCAGCGACCGTAGCCCGCCGGCCCGTGATGATCGATTTCAGTGCCGATTGGTGTATCCCATGCCGCGAGATGGAGCATTCGACCTTCATCGATCCGTCCGTGGTCAGCGAAGCCAAGCGCTTCGTGCGCATGAAGGCCAATCTCACCGCACAGGACAAGAAGACTGAAGAACTGACCAGCAAGTTCGAAATCCAAGGCGTGCCGACGACGATGCTGATCGATTCGGCGGGCAAAGTGACGCAGCGCAAAGTCGGATACATCGGCCCGCGCGAGATGCTAAGCGACCTGCGCCAGGTGGATTAAGACGCGGGGCTGCGCGCCCCGCACCCGCGGCAGGGGTGACCCCTGCACCCAGTGTCAATCGCGAAATGTCGAGGACGACATTTCGCTCAAGTTTTTTTTCTTGTCGCCTGCTTCTCGTGTCATCCCGAGCGTAGCCGAGGGACCCTGGATCTTGATCTCCTCTCCTAGCGTCGCTGCTGGCGACTGCGTCGCCGGCAGCGGGAAGGCTCTCCCTGAACTAATTCGAACAGGGACGAAGTCCCGCATCTTGTCTTTTAATACCGGGTGCAGGGGTCACCCCTGCCGCGGGTGCGGGGCGCGCAGCCCCGCTACAATTCCGGCGATGCGCTTCGCTTCACATTACCTGCGCGCTTTCGTACATTCGCGGGTATGAGGTTCGACCATGGCTGCGAATGATGGTTTCGTGCGCGAGATTTTCGCGATGGTCAAAGAGCGGCGATCTTTCGGACGCCATCCGATTTGGCATCGGATCGCCGACGGCAAGGTCTCACAGACTGGACTGTGCAACTTCGCGACGCAGTTCTTTCTGCAGGTGCGAGAATTCCCGCGGGCGCTGAGCGCGTTGCATTCCCGATGCGTCAATGCGGAGGAGCGGGTGAAGCTGGCGGAGAGCCTTTATGAAGAGGAGACCGGCAAGATATCCGGCAGCGCGCCGCATCCGGAGTTGTTTATTCGCCTTGGACTCGGGCTTGGAATGAGCCGCGACGACATGATTCACGGTAAGGCGTTGCCGTCGACGGCGGCGCTGATCGATTGGTTCGAGCTTTCGACCAAGGATCGATCGTTCGCGGAGGGAATCGGTGCGATCAATCTGGCGGCGGAGGGACAGGTGCCCGGCAACTTCGCGCCGTTCGCACGCGCGCTCGAAAAAAATTATGGGCTTTCGCGTGAGCAGGTCGCGTTTTTCGACGTGCATGAAATCGCCGATCGCGATCACAGCGACGTCGGCGACAATATTCTGAGTCACACGCCGATGAGCGAAATCGAGCGCGTAAAAGTATGGGCTGCGGTCGAGCGATCGCTCGAAATGTGGTGGCAATTTTTCGACGGGATTCAGCGCGCCTGCGAATGACCTTTCGATCGTTTTTCGAAGATAATTGTGCACATCTGATTTCGCAGAATGACGTTCTGTAATCGGCACGTGTTGCTTTTCCGGAAACGTCTGTAAAGTCTCTGTCCGAACCTCCAGAAAATGCCCGTTGATTCGCGGCTTTTCTGTCCACAGGCGGGCTTCTCAAATACTGTTTGATAACCTCAAGGAATGACCAATTGTTCCTTTACTTTAATGTTCAGGACAAATACAATTCTGACAGGCGGTGGTGTGGCGGAAAGGTAGTTCATCGCTCGTTTTTTCTATGGCAAATAAAGAATCGTCTGACGGCTATGGCGCCGAGTCCATCAAAGTTCTCGAAGGACTCGAAGCGGTTCGCAAACGTCCCGGGATGTACATCGGCGACACCGCCGAGCGCGGTTTGCATCATCTCGTTACAGAGATCGTTGACAACTCGGTTGACGAAGCGCTGGCCGGTCACTGCACCGAGATCAACGTCGTAGTTCTGAGCGACGATCGGATTTCGGTCGAGGATAACGGCCGCGGAATTCCAGTCGATATGCATCCGACGGAAAAGCGATCGGCGCTGGAAGTCGTGCATACGGTGCTTCATGCGGGAGGCAAATTCGAGAAGAGCGCCTACAAAGTGTCGGGCGGATTGCATGGCGTGGGCGCGTCGGTGGTCAACGCGCTCAGCGACGAATTCGAAGTCGAAGTTCACAAGAACGGCAAAATTTATTTTCAACGTTACGAACGCGGTACTCCGAAGACCAAGGTCGAAGAGCGCGGCAAGACCAACAGCAAGGGCACCAAGACCACCTTCACGCCCGACTCGAAAATATTTCCCGAAGTAAGGTTCAAGTACGAAATAATCGCGCAGTACCTTCGCGAGATGGCCTATCTCAACGCCGGGCTTGCGAATCAGGCTGCGCGACGAGCGCGTCAATAAGGCCGAAGAGTTTCACTTCGAGGGCGGAATTGCGGAGTACGTCGCGACGCTGAGCAAGAGCAGTGAAGCGCTACACGACGTGATTTTCTTCAAGGGCGTGCGCGAGGGCGTCGATGTCGAGGTCGCGCTGCAATGGACCGACGCAATCCACGAGGTGATTTTCACCTACGCCAACAATATCCATACCGCCGAGGGCGGGACGCATCTGTCGGGGCTCAAGTCGGCGCTGACCCGGACGATCAACAACTACGCGACCAAGAACAATCTCTTCAAGAACAAGGAGATGCGGCTCGAGGGCGATGATACGCGCGAAGGTCTCGCGGCGATCGTAAGCATCAAGATCGGCGAGCCGCAGTTCGAAGGTCAAACCAAGACCAAGCTCGGCAACTCCGAAGTCGAAGGAATCGTGTCGGGGCTGGTGAATGAGAAGCTCGGCGAATTCCTGGAGAAGACGCCACCGGTCGCGAAGAAGATCGTCGCGCGTGCCGTCGAAGCTGCCACCGCGCGCGAGGCCGCGCGCAAAGCCAAGGAGCTGGTGCGGCGCAAGGGCGCGCTCGACTCGGGATCGCTGCCGGGCAAGCTCGCGGATTGCCAGGAGCGCGACCCGGCCAACGCGGAATTGTTCATCGTCGAGGGTGACTCGGCTGGCGGATCGGCGAAGGGCGCGCGCGATCGGCGCACGCAAGCGATACTGCCGCTATTCGGCAAAGTGCTGAACGTCGAGCGTGCGCGAATCGACAAAGTGCTGTCGTCGGACAAGCTGCGAGTGCTGATTTCGGCGCTCGGGATGGGCGTGGCGGGCGAGAAGGATCTCAACAAGCTGCGCTACCACAAGATCGTGATCATGACTGACGCGGACGTCGACGGTTCGCACATCCGGACGCTGTGGCTCACTTTCTTCTATCGACAGTTCATCGAGATTATCGAGAACGGTTATCTGTACGTCGCGCAGCCGCCGCTGTTCCGCGCCAAGAAAGGCAAGACCGAGCGCTATCTGAAGGACGAGGCGGCGCTCGAAGATTACTTGACTGATCTCGGCGCCGAGGCGGTTACGCTGGACGCGGGCAAGGGCAAGGACGCGCGCGAATTCAAAGGCGCAGCGCTTAAGGCGCTGGTGCGCAAAGCCCTGTTTCTCGAAAGGATGTACGAAAACCTGGAGCGGCGCTCGAAGGAGCGGGCGATTATTGCGTCGCTCGCGCGGCTGGCCGCCGACAAAACGATCGGCGACGAGAGTTTCGAATCGGAGAAGGCGGCCAAGCAGATGGCCGAGGCGATTCGAAAGGATACCGCGGACACCAATCTCGTTTACAAAATTGAGCCCGAAGGCGAGGCGCATTTCCGGGCCGTTTTCAGCCATACGCAAAACGGCGCGAGACCGCCAACCGTCGTCGATATGACGCTGCTGCGTACCGGAGAGCTGCGAGAAATTCGCCGGCTGGGACCCGAGCTCGTCGCGATCAGCGCGCCGTACAAGCTGAAGCTGAACGAAACCGAAAAGTCGGGGCCGCGCGAGGCTGACACTTTCGACACGCTCAAGGCGGTCGCGGATGCGGTGCTGGCGGCGGGAAACAAGGGCGTCGAGATTCAGCGCTACAAAGGTCTCGGCGAGATGAATCCGGAACAGCTGTGGGCGACCACGATGAATCCCGACACGCGTTCGATGCTGAAGATGCAGATCTCGTCGCGTGAAGCGGCGGAGGAAGCTTTTTCGACGCTGATGGGCGATCAGGTGGAACCGCGGCGATTGTTTATCGAAGAGAACGCGCTCAACACGCGCAGCCTCGACATCTGACGGCGGGCCAACTCTGATGCCCCGGCCGCGGGCCAAACGCATCTCATGTCACCGAGGGAGTCGTTGCACGAAGAAATCCGCATCATGGTGACGAATTGCGCCGTGTGCGAACGTGACGCGCGCGACGCGGAGCAGAATCTGGGCGTCACGCTAGAGCTCGAGGGCATTGCGCATCCTGAGGATTCTTTCGCGTACGATCTGCTACCTCATCGGCGCGAGTTTCATCGCGACAAACTGCTGCGGAAGATTCAGGAGTGGGCGGCTCTTGGGCAGCAATGCGGCTAATCAAAATTTCGGAATGTAACTCGGGGGAGCCCGATTAAATGGCTGAGACAACCAACGGCAACGAACCGCATCGCAACGAACCCACGCTGCTGAATATCGAAGACGACATGCGGCAGTCCTACCTGGACTACGCGATGTCGGTGAATATCGGACGTGCGCTGCCTCAAATTCGCGACGGCCTCAAGCCGGTGCATCGCAGAATTCTGTACGCGATGTTCCGCGAAGGCTTGCTCGCGAACCGGCGCTATTCGAAATGCGCGGGCGTCGTCGGCGAGGTCCTCAAGCGTTACCATCCGCACGGCGACATGTCGGTTTACGACGCACTGGTACGGATGGCGCAGCCGTTCAGCCTGCGTTATCCGCTGATCGACGGCCAGGGAAATTTCGGCTCAGTCGATGGCGATCCTCCCGCCGCGTATCGATATACCGAGTGCAAGTTGACGCGACTGGCCGAGCGGATGCTCGCCGACATCGACAAGGACACCGTCGATTTCGTCCCGAACTATGACGGGCAGCATCTGGAGCCGGAGATTCTGCCGGCGCAATTTCCGAATCTGCTCGTCAACGGATCGGACGGGATCGCGGTCGGGATGGCGACCAACATCCCGCCGCACAATCTCGGTGAGATTTGCGACGCGCTGCTGGCGTTGATCAACAAGCCCGGCATCACGCACGAAGAAATTCTCGACATCGTGCCCGGCCCGGATTTTCCGACCGGCGGGCAACTGCTGGGGCGTCAGGCGATTCGCGATGCGTATATGACCGGACGCGGCACGCTCACGATGCGCGCTCTGGCAGCCATCGAGACCGACAAGCGCAGTTCTCGCGCGTCGATCATCGTCCGCGAGATTCCCTACCAGGTGAACAAGGCACGCTTGATCGAGAAGATGGCCGACCTGGTGAACGACAAGCGCATCGAGGGCATCAGCGACCTCCGCGACGAGTCCGATCGCGACGGTATGCGCATCGTCATCGAGCTCAAGCGCGATGCCGAGCCGCGCATCGTGCTCAACCAACTCTACAAGCTGACGCAGATGCAGCAGGGCTACGGAATTATTCTCCTCGGGATTCACGAGGGCCGCCCCAAGGAGATGAATCTTCTGCAGATGCTCATCGCGTTCCTCGAGCATCGCAAGATCGTCATCACGCGGCGCACGCGTTTCGAGCTGAAGGAGGCCGAAGCGCGACTCCACATCCTCGACGGCCTGCTGATCGCGCTCAAGAATCTCGATGCGGTCATCAAATTGATTCGCGGATCGAAAGACGCGGAGACCGCGCGCTCGGGCCTGATGAAGCAATTCGGCCTCTCGCAGTTGCAGGCGCAGGCGATCCTCGATCTAACTCTGCGGCGGCTCACTTCGCTCGAACGCGAGAAGATTGAAACCGAGCACAAGGAAACCGTCACGCTGATCGCGCGCTACAAGAAAATCCTCGCCGACGAGAAAGAACTGTTGAAGCTGATCGCGGGCGAGCTCGAAGAAATAAAAAAAGAGTTCGCCGACCCGCGCCGCACCCAGATCGTCGAAGCGGAGGGCGAGTTTTCGATCGAGGATCTGATTGTTGAAGAAGATCAGCTCGTCTCGGTCACGCACGGCGGATACTTGAAGCGCACACCGCTCTCGCTCTATCGCACGCAAAAGCGCGGCGGCCGCGGGAAAATCGGCGCCACCACCACTGAAGAGGACTTCGTCGAGCATCTCGAGCGCGTCTCGACCCACGACCGACTGCTGTTCTTCACCAGCGCCGGCAAGGTTTACCAGCTCAAAGCCTACGAACTGCCCGAGGGCGGCCGCGCCGCCAAGGGACGCTCGATCGCCAACCTGCTCAGCCTCGCCAACGATGAAACTCTGTCAGCATTTATCCCCGTACCGCGCGAGATTGCCGGCAAGTTCGTATTTTTCTCTACTCGCCGCGGTCGCGTGAAGAAGACTGCGCTCGACGAATACGAAAATATTCGTTCGACCGGAATCATTGCGATCAATCTCGAAGACGGCGACACCTCGGTGGACGTGCGGATCACCGATGGCAATCAGCAGATCGTGCTGTCGACGCGCGAGGGACAGGCGATTCGCTTCAAGGAAGAAGAGGCGCGCCCGATGGGCCGCGCGACCGGCGGCGTCGTCGGCATGGAACTCGAGTCGCAGCCGGTCAAGGAAGGCAAGACCGTCACGCTGGTCGAAGACGAAGTCGTTTCGATGTCCACCGTGCGCGACGACGAAACTCTCCTCACCGTTTCGGAACTCGGCTACGGCAAACGCACGCCCGCTTCGGACTATCGGCTGACACATCGCGGCGGCAAGGGCGTGATCACGATGAACGTGACTGACAAGACCGGCAAAGTGATCAGCGTCCGGCAAGTTGGAATCGACGACCAGGTGATGCTGATAACCGATGGCGGCAAAGTGATTCGGCTGGCGGTCAAGGGCGTGCGCATCACCGGCCGCAACGCGCAGGGCGTGCACATGGTGCGGCTCGAGGGCGGCGAGCGCGTCCGCGCGGTAGCGGGGATGGCAGAACGCGACGAGGATGACACCAACGGCAACGGTTCCAATGGCGCGGGTGGCGTCGAAGATTCGGACGAATAGCTAATGGAATAGCTATTGCAGTGACTATTCTGAGATAGTTACTCGCTATGCCTTCGCGCTCGGACGCGTAGATACGTTGCGATACCATCGCGCCAGGTTTGCCTGTTCTGGCTGAATCCGGATGTCGACTGTCCGCGCGAAATCGATCATGCACAGCGTCGTGATGTCTGCGATTGAGTAGCCGGTCCCCGCGATGAATTCGCGACCAGTGAGTTCCGAGTCGAGCCACGCGATACGGTCGAGCGCCGCGCGCTTCTGGATCTCGCCGAACTCAGGAATTCGCCGGCCGCGGCCTTCGGCGACCTTGCTCAGGTGCGACCACACGTGTCCGACCGGCGCGAAGATTTCGAGTTCGATTCTACGATTCCACATCTCGACCAGCGCTTTTTCGCGCGCGCCAACGCCGAACAGCGGCGGCGCCGGCTGGATTTCCTCGAAATAGCGGCAAATTGCGACGCTCTCCGAAAGACAACTGCCGTCGTCAAGCTCGAGAATCGGCAGCGAGCCGAGCGGGTTCTTCTTGTAGAACTCGGGCGTGCGATTCGCATTGCGCATGATATCGACTTGCACCAGTTCGACGTCGATCCCCTTCTCCGCGAGGAAGATCCTCACCCGTCGCGGACTCGGCGCGAGGGTGAAGTCGTACATCTTCATGATGCTTCGGCGGGCGGCTCGCCCGCTCCGGTACCTTCCGCACTGTACGCGTCCTCCGCCGCAGTCAGTGCCCTGCCCCGCGCAATCTCGAATCCCATCGAGCCGAGAATTTCTTCGAGAGCATTCAGCGCGAGCATCACGTTCTCGCGCCGCGAACCTTCACCCATCAGACCGACGCGCCAGATCTTGCCTTTGAGCGGTCCGAGTCCCGCCGCGATTTCGATATTGAACAGCCGCAGCAATTCCGCCCGCACCTTGAGGTCGTCGATGTTCGCCGGCACCGCGATCGTCGTGAGCTGCGGCAGGCGATACCCGTCCTGCGCGGCGAGTTGCAGACCCATCGCACGCACTCCCGCCTGGAACGCGGACGCATTGATTCGATGCCGGCGCCATCGCGCTTCCAGCCCTTCTTCGACGACGATCCTCAGCGCCTCGTACAGCGCGTAGTTCATCGTGATCGGCGCCGTGTGATGGTAGAGCCGGTCCGGTCCCCAGTACTGCTCGATCAGCGCGACGTCGAAATACCACGAGCGGCATTTCGTTTTGCGTTTGCGCACCGATTCCATCGCGCGCTCGCTGAACGTCACCGGCGACAGGCCGGGCGGCGCGCCGATTCCCTTCTGCGTGCAGCTGTAGCAGGCGTCGATTTTCCATTTGTCGATCTCGACCGGCACGCATCCCAGCGACGTGACCGCGTCGATCGCGATCATTGCGCCGTGACGATGCGCGAGCTCGGCGATTTCCTCGATCGGCTGATGGATCCCGGTCGAAGTCTCGGCGTGCACCACTGCGACCAGCTTCGGATCCTTCGCCGCCTTCAACGCCGCCGCGACTTTCGCGGGCTCGACGATCGTTCCCCATTCCGCCTCGACCTTATGAACTTTCGCGCCTTGCCGCGAAGCAACTTCCGCGAGGCGGGTGCCGAACGCGCCATTGACGCCGACCACAACCTCGTCGCCGTCTTCGATCAGATTCGCCATCACAGTTTCCATGCCCGCCGAACCGGTGCCGGAGACGGGAAAAGTGATTTCGTTTTTAGTGCGGAAGACGATCCGCAAAAGTTGCTTGATATTCTCCATCACCTTCAGAAAATCCGGATCGAGATGCCCGACCACCGGCGACGCCATCGCTTTCATCACGCGCGGATTTACGTTCGACGGCCCCGGACCGAGCAGAATCCGCGCCGCGGGCCTGAGTTCTGGAAATGAATCCGCCACCTGTGTCTCTCCTTGAATTGCGCCGGAAACGGCAATCCGATTGGGTATCGCTTTCCTGAAAACAAATCGAACCTTGCTATTATGACCGGCAAGGATCAACCGCAAAAGTGCCGGGCGTGGTAGAGTGCAGAGATTGAACGCGCTGTCGCAATACCAATGAGTGCCATCGATCGCAAACTTCTCGACGAGCTTCGCGAAATCCTGGGCGACGGCGGAATCGTCTCGCGCGCAACCGAGCTGAAAGTTTATGAGTGCGATGGATGGACCGTCGAGAAAAGCATTCCGGACGTGCTGCTGCTCCCGCGGTCGACTTCGCAATTGAGCGCCGTGCTCGCCGCACTCAATCGCCGCGGCGTTGCTTTCGTTCCTCGCGGCGCGGGCACGGGACTTTCCGGCGGATGTCTTCCGCTGAATGCGCCGGCGATGATCTGCACGTCGAAGATGAATCGGATCGTCGAAATCGATTTCGATAATCGGCGGGTGGTTGCCGAGAGCGGCGTCGTCAACCTGCACGTTACCAACGCCGTCAAGTCGAAAGGATTTTTCTACGCACCCGATCCGTCGTCGCAGGTCGCATGCACCATCGGCGGCAATATCGCGGAGAATTCCGGCGGTCCGCACACTTTGAAATACGGAGTGACTACCAATCACGTGCTCGCGCTCGAGCTCGTGCTGCCCGACGGTGAGGTCGTCGAGCTCGGCGGGCCCGCCGAAGAGCGATGCGGCTATGACTTAGTCGGCGCAGTCGTCGGCGCGGAGGGGACGACCGGAATCGTCACGCGCGCAACGCTCAAACTGATGCGCGAGCCCCAAAATCATCGCACGCTGCTCGCCACCTTTCCCGATGCCGACACCGCGACGCATGCCGTTTCGATGATCATCGCGTCGGGAGTGGTGCCGGCTGCGCTCGAAATGATGGACCAACTAATCATCCAGGCGGTCGAGGAAGCGTTCCATGTAGGCCTTCCACTCGACGCGGGCGCGGTGCTCATCATCGAGCTCGAAGGCCTCGAGGCCGGGCTCACCAGTTACGCCGATGAGGTCACGAAGACTGCGCGTGAGGCGGGCGCTTCGAGTATCCGGCTCGCGCGCGACGAAGCTGAGCGCGCGTTGTTGTGGAAGGCGCGCAAGCGGGCTTTCGGAGCGGTCGGCCGCCTCGCACCGAATTACGCGACTCAGGACGGCGTCGTTCCGCGAACCTGCTTGCCGCGGATTCTTCGCGTGATCGCTGACGTCAGCCGGCGTTACGAATTGCGAATCGGCAACGTGTTTCATGCCGGCGACGGCAATCTGCATCCGATAATTCTCTACGACGAGCGCGAATCCGATCAGATCAGGCGCGCAATCGACGCGGGGCGCGAGATTCTGAAAGCTTGCATCGAGATGGGCGGCAGCCTCACCGGCGAGCACGGCATTGGCGTCGAGAAGATCGGCGAGATGATGCTGATGTTTTCGCCCGACGATCTTCGCGTCATGACCGAGGTGCGCCACGTGTTCGATCCATTCGAGCGATCGAATCCGGGCAAAGTCATTCCGCAGCCAGGCGCATGCGTCGAGGTCGCCACGCCGCGACGCCAGGTTCCGATCTAATCGCTACAACGAGAATCGTGGCTGCCACTTCCTCCAATCTGACTAATCGGCTCGAGTCGATCGTCGGCAGCGGCCACGTTCGCGCGTCAAACATTATTGAGGCGCAGCGCCGCGGATGTGATCGTCGAGCCTGCGAGTATCGAGGAAATCTGCGAAATCGTCCGGATGTGCGAATGCGATCACATTTCGTTGGCTCCGGTTGGCGCGGCGCGATCGCTCTCGATGATTCGGCGCACGCCCGTCGCGATCGGTATCTCGATGGTGCGGCTTGCGCGCATTGTTGCTCACGAACCACACGACATGACGGTGGTTGCGGAATCGGGAATCACGGTCCGCGCGCTGAACGATGCAATTGGGTCGGCGGGCCAGCGGCTTCCGGTCGATCCATGCGGCCCTGGCCTGACAACGCTCGGTTCGTTAATCGGCGCCGCACACGCCGGGCCGCTGCGCCTCTCCGAGGGCACTTCGCGCGATCTTCTGATCGGAATTCGCTTCGTCGGTCACGGCGGCAAGCTCATCCACGGCGGTGGCCGCGTGGTCAAAAACGTCGCTGGTTATGATTTGATGAAGCTGATGGGCGGCTCATTCGGTACACTTGGAATAGTAACTGAGGCAACGTTCAAGGTACGTCCGATTCCAACTGCCTATTGCCTCGCCGTGGTTCCTTATGAACGTGCAGGCGAAGCGTTCGCAGCAGCTCGCATACTCAATGACGCTTTGCCACTGAGTAATCTCGATATAGTCAGTCCTGCTCTCGCAATACGGTTCAATTCGACGAGTCAATTTCTTCTTTTCGCCGGTTTCTCTGGCAGTCCGCTTGAGATTGGCTACCAGGCGGAACGGATTCGAGATTTGGTCGGCGCGCGCGGAGAGATTCTCGACGATGATGCGGCCCGTACTAGTTACGAGTTGTTGCGCGACATCGATTTCCATTCAGCGCCGATTGCCGCACAGATCTCTGTTCCACCTGCTCGACTCGCGCTCGCGCTGGAGGCATTTGGCGCCAACTTTCGCGCTCACGCGGGCTCCGGCGTTGCACAGATCGCTCTCGCCGACGAGCCCTCCGGGGAAGCCGCAATTAAGACCGTCGCGCGATGGCGCGAAGTTGCGCATTCGGCGCGCGGTAATCTTCGACTGCTCGCTGCCGCGCCCGCCATTCGCGATGAGCTGGAATTCTTTGACACTCCCAATCACGGTGCACTGGCGCTCATGCGGCGAATGAAGGCGGCCTTCGATCCAGCCGGAATCTTCAATCCCGGATGCTTCGTTGGAGGAATCTGATGGCCGCGCCGGACGTTACATCATCGAAACCGGTTCGCGACGTCTGCGACTACGACCTGCTGTTCGACTGCGTTCATTGCGGGCTGTGCGCCGAGGCTTGTCCGACCTACATAGTGACGCGATGCGAGATGGACTCGCCGCGCGGCCGAATCTACTTGATGAAATCGATCGCCGAAGGCCGCATCGATCTCGACGACGACGCTGCACGTCATCTCGATTTGTGCCTCGGATGCCGTGGCTGCGAGACCGCGTGCCCGTCGGGTGTTCACTACGGTCGTCTGATCGAAGGCGCACGTTCATTCGTCGAGCGCAATCATAACCGCAGCTTCGTCGATCGACTCAAGCGTCGCGCCGTCAGCGCGATTTTTCCATATCCAAATCGTCTCCGAGCATTACTTGCGCCGCTGCGTTTCGTCGATCGGTTGGGCCTTAGACCCGCTCTGAGAGCCATCGTGCCGCGCACGATTCGCGATTGGCTCGATCTTCTGCCGCCGCTCGCAGCGAAAGTGGTTCCGCTCGCCGAGGCAGCGACCACGCCGTGCGCTGACGCAGCCACGGTCGTCGTGCATCACGGATGCGTCGCGCAGGTGCTCGCCAATTCCGAAAATCTTAACAGTGAGCGTCTGCTCGCCGCGGCCGGCTATCGCGTCGTGCATCTCGAAACTACCTCATGCTGCGGAGCACTTGATCTGCATTCGGGCAACGCAGCGCGAGCCCACGATTTCGCGCGGGCTAACGTTCGCGCGCTGAAGAATTCCGGCGCCGACGCGATCGTTTCGGCGGCATCTGGATGCTCGGTGGCGATCGCCGAATATGGCGAGCTGCTCAAAGACGAACCGGAATTCGCCGAAGATGCTCGCGCGGTTTCCTCGAAAGTCCGCGATCTGAGTTCGTTGCTGCTCAAAGCGCCGGCTAATTGGATGCGCGAATTTCGATGCCGCGTTACTTACCACGACGCTTGTCACCTTGCTCACGGGCTTGGCGTTCGTGAAGCGCCGCGCAAATTGCTTGCCTCGATTCCGGGTGTAACGATTGTCGAGTTAAACGAGTCAGATCTCTGCTGCGGTTCGGCTGGCTCTTACAATTTGACCGAGCCGGCGATGGCGCGCGAGCTGGCTAGGCGCAAAGCCGACAACATCGTCGCGACCGGCACCGACTATGTCGTGCTGGCGAATCCGGGATGCGAATTTCAGATCGCCGCGGAGCTTCGCCGTCGCGGATCGAAAATCAAGGTCGTGCACCTCGCCGACTTCCTTGCGATGGCGTCGCGGTGACCTTCACGAAATCAAGTTGTATTTCGCGTACACGAGTCCTTACTCGTACCTTGCGATGCAGCCCGCTTACGACCTCGAGCTGTCGCACAACCTGCGTGTGCGTTTCATTCCGTTCGGAGTGAACATCCGAAAGGTGTACGGCCCGCTCGATCGCGAGGACGCCGACCGGCGCAAGGTTCGGTATCTGTATATCGACGCGCGGCGAATCGCGAAGGAGCGCGGTCTGGTCATCTATCCACCGAAAAAGATTTTCAGCGCGCGCCTTGCATTCTATGGCGGCCTCTACGCCGCCAGGCATCGACAGTTTCGCGCGTACTCGGATCGCGTGTTCGATCGATTCTGGAAACAGGAACTCGATGTCGAAAGCCGCGATGCGATTTCGGCGATCGTAGCCGAAGTCGAGACTCGATCGCGCTGAATTTCTTCATTATGCCGATATCGGCGCGCGCGCCGACCTGGATGCGTGTTTCGCCGAGGCTGATAGCGACAATATCTTCGGTGTGCCGACCTTCATCGTGGACGGCGAGCCGTTCTGGGGCGAAGATCGAATCGAGTGGGTGATTCGCAAGCTCGACGCGATGGGCCTTCGCCGCTGAAGTTCAGCTCCGCGTGATCGGAATGTACCGAGGCTGCGATTTCACGCGCTCGAGCCACGCGCGAATTGCTGGATAGCCAGCGAGATCGAAACCGCCTTCATCTGCGACGTGCGTGTACGCATAGAGCGCGATATCGGCGACCGAGTAACGCTCGCCGACGAACCACTCGCGCGATTTCAGGTGTCGCTTCCATCACGGCGAGCGCGTCATATCCGCGCGGCCGCATCATCGTATCGAGAATAGTGCGGCGAGCGTCCGCGACGTCGGGATGCATCACGAGGTACCGAACACTCGCGATGTACGGCTCGTGGCTGTACTGCTCGAAGAAGAGCCACTGAAGAATTTGCGCGCGTTGGAAACGATCGATCGGCATGAACGGCGTGCCTTCGGCAAGGTACGAGATGATCGCGTTCGACTCGAACAGCAGTTTGCCGTCGTCGAATTCGACGGCGGGAATTCGTCCGTTGGGAAATTTGCGGAGAAATTCGGTCGTGCGGGTCTCGCCCTTCGTGATATTGAGTTCGATCCGCTCGAAAGGGATCCCAAGCTGCGTCAGCAGCAACCGAACTTTGTAGCCATTGCCCGACGGCAGGTAGTCGTACAGGCGAATCATCGATCAGAGTTCGGGGCTCGACGGCAGGTAGGTCTCGCCCATCAGGTACGCGTCGACCGCGCGCGCGGCCTCACGTCCCTCCCAAATCGCCCACACCACTAGCGATTGTCCGCGGCGCGTGTCACCTGCGGCGAAGACTCCCGGCACGCTCGACATGTAATTCTCGCATTGCACGTTGCTGCGCGGGTCGAGCTTGAGACCGAGTTCCGAAATGATGCCGTCGGGTTCGGGGCCCAGAAATCCGAGCGCGAGCAGCACCAGGTCGCACTCGATCTCGAAATCAGTGCCCGGGATTTGTTCCATCACCATCCGCCCGTTGTCGTGCTTCCAGTTGAGTCGGACGCCGTGGAGTTTCTTCACCGTGCCGTTTTCGCCCGAGAATTTGCTCGTGTTCACGCTCCAATCGCGCTGCACACCCTCTTCATGCGAGCTCGAGGTGCGCATGATCATCGGCCAATCGGGCCACGGCATTTCGGCGGTGCGTTTCTCCGGCGGCATCGGCAGCAACTCGAACTGATGCACGACAATTGCGCCCTGGCGATTCGATGTCCCGAGGCAATCGGAACCAGTATCGCCACCGCCGAGGATGACAACGCGCTTTCCTGCCGCTGTTATCTCGCCGGTCGGGTCGAGTGCGTCGCCGAAATTGCGCTTGTTCTGTTGCGGCAGAAATTCCATCGCGAAATGTATGCCCTTGAGATCGCGGCCGGGGATCGGCAGGTCGCGCGGCTTGGTCGCACCCATCGTCAGCACGATTGCGTCGTACTTCGAGCGCATCTCGTCGGCGTGAAGGTCGATGCCGACGCGGCAGTTGGTCACAATCTCGAGACCCTCGGCCTTCATCTGCTCGACGCGCCGGTTGACGATCCATTTTTCCAGCTTGAAATCCGGAATGCCGTAAGTGAGCAACCCGCCGACGCGATCGGAGCGCTCGTAGAGCGTCACCGAATGGCCGGCGCGCGTTAGCTGCTGCGCGCACGCCAGGCCCGCGGGTCCTGAGCCGACGACTGCAACCGACTTTCCCGATTTTCGTGCGGGCGGAAGCGGCGCGATCCATTTTTCCGCCCACGCATGGTCGATGATGTTCTTTTCGATCAGCTTAATCGTGACAGGATCGTTGTTGATGTTGAGGACGCAGGCTTCCTCGCACGGCGCCGGGCAGATCCTGCCGGTGAACTCCGGAAAATTGTTGGTCGCGTGCAGGCGGTCGATCGCCTCGCGCCATCTCCCGCGGTAAATCAGATCGTTCCAGTCGGGGATGACGTTGCCGAGCGGGCAGCCCTTGTGGCAGAAGGGAATTCCGCAATCCATGCAGCGTGCGCCCTGCGCGCGCAGCTTGTCCTCGGGCATCTTGAGATCGAATTCGCGCCAATCCTTCAGGCGTTCGCCGACTGGACGCCGCGAAGGAGTCTCGCGCTTGATCTCCATGAAGCCCGTAATCTTTCCCATCGAAGCCGTGATCTCCCAGTCTCAGCTCAAATTCTGATTAGTCAGTCAATTACTCACTCGGCTAGACTGCGGCCAGCCGCGCGAGATCGGAATCCATGTTCAGATGCTGCCGTTCGAGCACCATCCGATACTCAGTCGGCAATACTTTTACAAACTTCTTTGCGTAGTCATCCCACTTATCGAGGATCTTTTTTGCGACCGTGCTCTCGGTGTACTGCTGATGCCGCACGACTAGCGCATGCAACTGCTTCAGTTCGTCATGGTTGCTGACAGGTCCGAGTTCGACCATTCCGGGATTGCAACGCGAGGCGAACGAGCCGTCTTCGTCGAGCACGTACGCAACGCCGCCACTCATGCCGGCGGCGAAGTTGCGGCCGGTCTTGCCGAGCACCACGATCAGGCCGCGCGTCATGTACTCGCATCCGTGATCGCCGACACCTTCGACGACTGCGTGCGCGCCGCTGTTGCGCACCGCGAAGCGCTCGCCGGCGACGCCGCGAAAGAACGCTTCGCCACCGGTCGCGCCGTACAGCGCGACGTTTCCGATGATGATGTTCTCCTCGGCCTTGAAGGTTGCCGCTTTGGGCGGGCGCACCGACATGAATCCGCCCGACAGTCCCTTGCCGCAGTAGTCGTTCGCGTCGCCTTCGAGATAGAGCGCGACTCCCGGTGCGAGCCATGAGCCGAAACTCTGACCCGCGCTACCCTTGAGATGAATTTGAACCGTGTACGGCGGCAATCCTTCCGCGCCGAATCGCCGCGACACTTCCGCCGACAGCATCGTGCTGACGGTGCGGTTCACGTTGCGAATCGGAAGATGGATTTCGACCGGCTTGCGATGCTCGAGGGCATCCTTTGCAAGCTCGATAATCTGATTGTCGAGCGCCTTGTCGAGTCCGTGATCTTGCAGGTCGACACAGTGCAGCGGTTCGTCCGGCCCGACATCGGGACGGCGAAGAATATTCGCGAGATCGACGTTGCGCGCTTTCCAATGCGCGATCGCTTCGTTGGGATCGAGACACTCGACGTGGCCAACCATCTCGGCCAGCGTGCGGAAACCCAACTGCGCCATGTATTCGCGCAGTTCGTCCGCGATGAACATCATGAAGTTCACGACGTGCTCCGGCTTGCCCGAGAATTTCTCTCGGAGCACCGGATCCTGGGTCGCGATGCCGACCGGGCAGGTGTTGAGATGGCAGACCCGCATCATGATGCATCCCGAGGCGACCAGTGCGGCGCTGGCGAAACCAAATTCTTCGGCACCGAGTAGCGCGGCGACCGCAACGTCACGGCCGGTCTTGAGCTGGCCGTCCGTCTCGACGTGAATGCGTCCGCGCAGACCGTTCATCACCAGCGTCTGCTGAGTCTCGGCGAGTCCGAGCTCCCACGGAATTCCCGCATGCTTGATCGATTGCAGCGGCGAGGCGCCGGTGCCGCCGTCGTAACCGCTGATCAGCACGACGTCGGCTTTGGCTTTTGCGACTCCGGCCGCGATGGTGCCGACGCCGACTTCGGCGACCAGTTTGACGCTGATGCGCGCGCGATTGTTTGAATTCTTGAGATCGTGGATCAGCTGCGCGAGATCTTCGATCGAATAAATGTCGTGATGCGGCGGCGGAGAAATCAGTCCGACTCCCGGCGTCGAGTAGCGAATCTTCGCGATGAAATCGTCAACCTTGTGACCCGGGAGCTGACCGCCTTCGCCCGGCTTCGCGCCCTGCGCCATCTTGATCTGCAGTTCGTCGGCGTTGACGAGGTAGTGACTGGTGACGCCGAAGCGCGCCGATGCCACTTGCTTGATCGCGCTGCGGCGGAAATCGCCGTTGGCATCGCGCACGAAACGCGCGGGATCCTCGCCGCCCTCGCCCGTATTGCTTTTGCCGCCGATCCGGTTCATCGCGATCGCGAGGTTTTCGTGCGCCTCCTTGCCGATCGATCCGAACGACATCGCGCCGGTCTTGAAGCGCTTGACGATCTCGGTGGCCGGCTCGACTTCCTCGAGCGGCACCGGCGGCCGGCTGGAATTGAACTTGAGCAGCGACCGAAGCGTGGCGAGCGAGCGGCTCTGCTCGTCAACCGCCTTCGTGTATTCCTTGAACAGCCGGAAATTTCCCGAGCGCACCGAATGCTGCAGGCGCGCGATCGTGTTCGGGTTGTACATATGGAACTCGCCGGCGCGACGCCACTGGTAATGACCCCCGACGTCGAGATCGCCGTCAAGATTCTTCGCCACCTTGAACGCGTAGTTGTGACGATCCGCGGTCTCACGCGCGATCGCATCGAGGCCGACGCCGGCGACGCGCGACGGCGTCCAGGTGAAGTACTTGTCGATCACATCCTGCGCCAGTCCGATCGCCTCGAAGATCTGCGCGCCGCGATAACTCTGCGTCGTCGAAATCCCCATCTTGGACGCGACTTTCGTGATGCTCTTGCCGATGGCCTTGACGAAGTTGTGGACCGCGGTGTCCTCGTCGATGTCGCGCAGTTGCCCGTCGCGAATCATCCCGGCCATCGTCGCGTATGCGAGATACGGATTGACCGCGCCGGCGCCGTAGCCGACCAGCAGACAGAAGTGCATCGCCTCGCGCGGCTCGCCCGACTCGACGACGAGGCCAGCGCGGGTGCGGGTCCCTTCGCGGATCAGATGATGATGCACGGCGCCGGTCGCGAGCAGTGCGGGGATGGCGGCGTAGTCGGCGTTCACGCCGCGATCGGAAAGCACGATTATGGTGTAGCCGGATTCGATCGCGTCGGAGGCGCCTTTGCAAAGCGCGTCGAGCGCCGCGCGGAGTCCCGCTTCACCATCCGCGACGCGGTAAAGCGTTGGCAGCGTGATGGTTCGCAGGCCGTCGACGTTCAGCCGTTTGATCCTTTCGAGTTCCTCGTTGGTGAGAATCGGCTGCTTGAGTTGAAGCTGACGGCAATGTCGCGGCGATTCCTCGAACAGATTGTCCTCGGCGCCGATCGTCGTCTCGGTCGAGGTCACCAGCTCCTCGCGAATCGGATCGATCGGCGGATTCGTCACCTGCGCGAACAACTGCTTGAAGTAGTTGTAGAGCGGCTGCGACTTGTTCGAGAGCACGGCGAGCGGAGTGTCGGTGCCCATCGAGCCGACCGGTTCCTGCCCGTTGGTCGCCATCGGCGCGAGGATCATTTTGAGATCCTCGATCGTGTAGCCAAACGACTGCTGCTGCTTGAGCAACTCGTCGGCTTCGAAGGATTCAACTGCGGGCGCGCCAGTGGCTTCCGGAATCGACTCGAGTGTGACTAGGCTGCTGTCCAGCCATTGGCGGTACGGTTGCCGCGCCGCCATCGACTCCTTGATCTCTTCGTCCTGCACGATTCGGCCGAGCGAGGTGTCGATGAGAAACATTCTGCCCGGCTGCAGCCGCCCTTTGTGCGCAACGTTTTCCGGCGCAATCTCGAGGACGCCGGTCTCGGACGCCATCACGACCAGTCCGTCCTTGGTCACCGTGTAGCGCGACGGACGCAGCCCGTTGCGATCGAGCACCGCGCCAATTCTGATCCCGTCGGTGAACGCGATCGACGCCGGGCCATCCCACGGCTCCATCATGCACGAATGAAAATGGTAGAACGCGCGCTTGCCGTCGCTCATCTGCGCGTCGTTCTGCCACGCTTCTGGAATCATCATCATCACGGAGTGCGGCAGCGAGCGTCCGGTGCGAATCAGCAGCTCGAGACAATTATCGAAGGTCGCCGAGTCGCTGCCGTTGGGCTCGACGATCGGCAGCAGCTTCTTGATGTCGTCGCCGAACAGCGGCGAGGAAAAAAGTTTCTCGCGCGCGACCATCCAGTTGATATTGCCGCGCAGCGTATTGATTTCGCCGTTGTGCGACATGAAACGATACGGATGCGCGCGGTCCCAGCTGGGGAAGGTGTTGGTCGAGAACCGCTGATGCACCATCGCGAGCGCGGTCTTGAATTCGGCGTCGAGCAAGTCGGGAAAGAACTCCGGCAACTGCGTCGAAATCAACTGACCCTTGTAAACCACGGTCAGCGCCGAGAGACTGCAAAAATAAAATAGTTCCGGATCGGACAGCCCGAGCTTTTCGGCTTCGGTGGTCGCGCGTTTGCGAATCACGTACAGCTTGCGCTCGAGCGCCTCGACACCTTTCACATCTGCACTGTGCGCGATGAAGACCTGCCGAATCGCAGGCATCCCGCGCCGCGCGATATCGCCGCACGCAGATTCCACCACCGGTACGTCGCGCCAGCCGAGGACTCGCTGACCCTCCTCGTTGACGATTCTTTCGAATGCGTCCTCGCAGTCCCTGCGCTTCACCGCGTCGAGCGGCAGGAAGACCTGGCCGACGCCGTATTCACCGCGCGCCGGCAGTTGGAAGCCGAGCGCGGCTGTCTTGCTCGCGAAAAACTCGTGCGGAATCTGCAGCAGGATTCCCGCGCCGTCGCCCGTGCGCGCGTCGCATCCGCAGGCGCCGCGATGCGTCAGGTTGTCGAGCACCTGCAGTCCCTTCGCCACGATGTCATGCGAGCGCTCGCCCTTGATGTTGACGACGAAGCCGACGCCGCACGCGTCATGCTCGTGCGCGGGATCGTAGAGGCCCTGCTTTTTTGGAACGCTTTGGTAGTTATGCATCATGACACCCGCCTTGAATCCGGGGGCGCAGATTTCGCGGAGGCGTGCCGATGGCGCCTGCCGTTAACCGGCTCGATCGAGTCGCCGTTGGTGTGCGGCGAAATTATCCCGCGCTCTGTATGCGTCGACAGCACCACCATCGTCTCGGTCCGCGCCACTCCCTCGATCGAGCGGATCGCACTGATGAGCCGCTCGAGCGACGAAGTGTTTTCGGTTTTGACTTTCATCATCAGCGTGTGCTGACCGGTGACGTGATGGCATTCGAGAACGTCGTCGAGCAGCGCAACAGATTCCTCGAACAGCGAAATGGTTTTCGGATGCGCGATCGAGACGCCGATAAACGCAGTGACGTCCTTGCCGAGACGGGTCGCATCGACGGTCGCGTGATAGCCGATGATGACGCCGCCGTCTTCGAGTTTCTTGACGCGCTCGTTTACGGAAGGCGCGGAGAGGCCGACTTGCTCGCCGAGTTTAACGAGCGGAATCCTGCCGTGCTCTTGCAGGAGGGAGATAATCTGCAAGTCAATAGCATCGAGTTCGGGGGAATCACCGCCGAATTTCATAAGGTAATCCTCGTCGCGAGTCGATGAACTTAGAAGGAAAACAAAATTGTGTCAAGTGTTTATAAGGTGCTCAGATAATAAAACATGGGTTTGTTCAGGTCAAGGTCGAGTGCGCCGAAGAAATGCAGGTGCGATGCCAATAGTCACCGATCTTTCTATTTGCCGTCACGATAGGCAGCGTTGAAGGAAAGGGCTTTTGCGCAGCGCGCCAGACGGCTGCAATTTGAGATTTAGAGATCATATAGTCGCAAATATGGCGGATTTTGTTCCAGGTCTTGAGCTCAATCGGGCGTTCTATCGCGAGGCGGTCGCGCCGATCCTCGCGGCAAACTTTGCGCGGCTGAAGTATTCGGCGGCGCTCATGGGTTACGGCTCGGACGTGCTCGGCTACGACTCGGAGCGTTCGACCGATCATGAATGGGGGCCGCGGCTCATGCTCTTCCTTGACGATGAGGATCGCGCGGCGCTCGGATCGCAGATCACCGACGCGTTGACGAAACATCTGCCGACATCGTTCCGCGGCTACTCGACGAGTTTCTCCAAGGCCGACGCGAACGGTGTGCGTTGGATGGTGCCCGGCGAAGCGGGCCGCATCGATCATCATGTGTATATACACACGGTTTCCGAATTCGCTCGCGTGATGCTCAACATCGAACCTGGACAAGCGCTCGATTCTGTTGACTGGCTATTGATGTCGCAGCAGAAGCTTCTCGAAATCACCAGCGGCGAGGTCTTCCACGATGGACTCGGCGCGCTGGTTCCGCTCCGCGAAACACTTGGCTGGTATCCGCGCGACGTCTGGCTGTTCATGATGGCGGCGGGCTGGTACCGAATCGCGCAGGACGAACATTTCGTGGGCCGATGCGGCGAAGAGGGCGATGACCTCGGCTCGAGGCTCGTCGCTGCGCGGCTGGTCCGCGACCTGATGCGCTTGTGCTTCCTGATGGAGCGCCGATACGTGCCGTACAGCAAATGGCTGGGCACTGCGTTCTCACGTCTCGCGTGCGGACCAGAGCTGAACCCGATCCTGCGCGCGGTGATGTCGTCAAGTTCGTGGCAGGATCGCGAGACGCATCTGAGCGCCGCATACGTGGCGGTCGCGCGGATGCACAACGCGCTCGGGGTTACCGAAACGCTTGACCCTTCGACGATGCAGTTTCACGAGCGTCCCTACCGCGTGCTCGGAGCAGGACGATTCGCGAAGGCAGTCAGCGACGCGATCGCCGACGACGAATTGAAAAACACCTACTCTGCGGCAAACGGAATCGGCGCTATCGACCAGTTCGTTGACAGTACCAACCTGCTGGGACGCGCCGACCTCTGCGCGCGATTGCGCGTCCTGTTCAAGCCGCCTTCCTGAGACCGCGCGCTACTCGCTTTTGATGCTCGCTACGAATGCGGGTAGGCGTCGCTTCCCATCTCCAGCGCGTCGAGGCCCGACCATTCCACTTCCACCAGCACGCGGTTGCCGATTGTGCGCTCGACTATTTTGAAGAAGAGCATCGCGAGGCTGAAGACCACCACGATGTTTACGGTTACACCGATCAACTGCGCGAAAAATTGGCCGACGTCGCCGTAGAGCAAGCCGGTCACCGGTCCCGCGACGCCGTTCCAGCCGTCGCCGTAGGTGCCGTCGGCGAACAGGCCGAGTGCGAGCGCGCCCCATATTCCACACGCGCCATGAACTGCGATCGCGCCGACCGGATCGTCGATACGGTAGCGGCGCTCGAGTTCCAGCACCGCCCACACGACCAGCAATCCCGCGATGGTGCCGATCAACACTGCGGCCGCGGGAGTTACGAATGCGCACGGCGCGGTGATCGCGACGAGGCCGCCGAGCAGGCCGTTGCAGGCCATCGCGATGTCGGGCTTGTTGTAGCGATGCCACAAGTAGAGCAGCGACGAGAGCGCGCCGGCGGCAGACGCGAGCATCGTGTTCACTGCGATGATCGCGATGCGTGGATCGGTCGCCGCGAGCGTTGATCCACAGTTGAAGCCGAACCATCCGAACGCGAGGATCAAGGTTCCGCTGACGGCCATCGGCAGGTTGTGTCCGGGAAGAGCGCCGATCGCGCCGTCGCGCCGGAATTTTCCGATGCGCGGGCCCACCATGTACGCGCCGGCGAGCGCGGTCACTCCGCCCGTCATGTGCACGACTGACGATCCGGCGAAATCGAGATGGCCATGGCCGAGGCCCCAGTTCATGCCGAGTTGCGAGAGCCAGCCGCCGCCCCAGACCCAGTTGCCGTACAACGGGTAGAGGAACATCGACATGAAAATTCCGTAGATGAAGAACGCTTTGAATCGCCAGCGCTCGGCCATCGCGCCGGTCGGAATGGTCGCGGCGGTGTCCATGAAAACCAGCGAGAACAAAAACATCGCGAGGCTCGCGGGATCGTGGCTGACATTGAGCAATGCGAATTTGCTGAAGCCGAGGATGCCGTACGAATGCGCGCCGATCGTGATCGAAATTTCGTGATGACCGATCGCGCTGGTGCCGAGCGAGGGCCAATGCGCGATGCCGCCCATCATGAAGCCGTAGCCGGTGAGCCAGAAACCGAGGATGCCGATCGGATAGATGATCAGATTCATCGCCATCGTGTTGACCGCGTTCTTGGAGCGCGTGAAGCCGGTCTCGATCATCGCGAATCCGAGCTGCATGAACATGACGAGGAAGCCGGCGAGCAGCAGCCACGCGAGGTTCAACGAACTTTCCAGCGGCGGCGATGAAGCGGCGGTTTGCGCGCGCGCGATCATCGGAAACGAGAACAGCGCCAGCGCAGCGAAAGTCGCGGCGGCCAATCCGAGTTGCGAGCGTCTCGGCATCATCTGGTCTGCCCTCGATATGACCGGCGCGGAGGTACCCTTCGCCGCCGGGTAACGGTTTGCGAGCCAAATCAAAAACAGAAAGGCGCCGATGAGCGACGTGAAAAACATCACGTACCCAAGTCGGCGCCGCATATTCTGCATTGCGAGGCTGCGCGGATGCAGGCGCTCCGCGCGATTCTGCGGGATGACCTTCGACGGGTCGCGCAGGTCCTCGAGCATCTGGCCCGCACTCGCATAGCGGTCGCGCGGATTGCGCTCGATCGCGTGCAGCACGATCTCCTCGAGATGCGGATCGAGATCCGGCTTGAATGCGGTCGGCGGCTGCGGATCTTCCGCGGTCTTCGCCCGCATCACGTTGTAAACGTTGGGGCCCGAGTACGGCAGGTGGAGGGTCAGCATCTCGTAGAGGATCACGCCGAGCGAATAGATGTCGGTGCGGACGTCGCCGCGGCGGCCGCTGACCTGTTCGGGCGCCATGTAGTCGGGCGTGCCGATGGTCGATGACAAGCCGGACCAGGTCAGGCGGCGCGCGGATTCGTCGAGTGCGATGCCGAAGTCCATGATTTTGGTCTGGCCCTCGGCGGTGACCAGGATGTTTTCCGGCTTCAGATCGCGATGAACCACGCCTTCGCCGTGCATGTACACGAGCGTCTCCGCCAATTGCCGCGCGAGTACGAGCGCCTTTTCCAGCGGCAAGCCCGGTTCGCGCATCATCGAGCGCAGCGAGTCGCCCTCGATGAACTCCATCGCGATGTACATGCGGCTTTTTTTTCTGGGCGTGAGGACCTTGACGATGCCGGGATGGTCGAGGCGGCGGCCGACTTCTTCCTCACGCTGAAAGCGGCCGTAGAAAACCACGTCGCTCTCGAACTGCATGTAGGGAACTTTGATCGCGACGGTCTTGCCGTCGATTTGATCGATAGCCTTGAAGATCGACGCCATCCCGCTGCGCGCGATCACCTCGATCAACTTGTACTGATCGAGGTTTTCACCGACGCTGACCTCGCGCATTTGGTAGACCGTCTCGGGATGAAAGAGTCAGCGGACGTTAACATCCGGCGCTCCGGCAATGGAAGGGGACTGCGCGGGGCGTGATTCAGGGACGGTTACCAAGGGTAGTTTCGTTTTGGCGAAAAATGTTTTTGGCTTGGTCATGGATGTCTAAGAACCTAACCCCTAACCCCTTCCCGAGCGGGAAGGGGAACCGGATGGGAGGGAGTAACCTTTTCCTGCGGGGGAAGGGGAACCAGAGTTGGAGGGAGGCGTCATCGGCGGAACAGTTCTCGCAGGCGGTCGCGCCAGCCGCCGGTGGCGATTGTGTGGCCGGTGTGGGAGGTCATTCGGAAGACGGCGCAGGTCAAGTTGTCGTGGGTGCCGCGCTTGTTTGCTTCGTCGATTAGGGTGCGGCATGCGGTCTCGGCGTCAACGTCGCGCGACAGCGATTCGAGTTCCTTGTCTTCGAGGACGTTGTAGAGTCCGTCGCTGCACAGTATCAGGCGGTCGCGCTCGAACAGCGGCATCGAGATCCGATCGATCGACGCTATCAGCTCGCGGCCGAGGCTGCGCAGGAGCATCCCGCGCTCGGGATGAGTCTTGGCGCGCGCGGCGGTCATCACTCCCATCCGGACCCGATCGGCGACCATCGTGTGATCCTTGGTGACGACCGAGATTTGGCTGTGGCGAATCAAATGCAGGCGGCAATCTCCGATGTGGACGGCTGACAGAATCCCCTTCTCGACCGCGACCGCGGTCATCGTGGTGGACATGCGCGACAGTTCCGGGACTGTCAGAGCCTTGTCGTGAATCCCGATGTTGGCGCGCGTGATCGCGCGATAGAGGCGCTTGGCCGCGCCCCACGTCGGCGGGCTTTCGCGGTACGCTTCAAGCAGGATATCGACTGCCATCCGGCTCGCGATTTCGCCGCCTTCGTAGCCACCGACGCCGTCTGCGACTGCAAAGACGACGCTGTCGGGACTCTCGATGAAGTGTCCGCACGAGTCTTCGTTGTCGGGGCGCCTGGTGCCGACATCGGACAGCAGCGCCAACTCGAAAGCTTGCTCCGCCGACGGCGGAGCAGAAACTGACGAATCCATTTCCGGCAAGGTACCCAGAGAGACGACCTGACGCAAAGTTCGACCAGGTTTAACGGCCAAAGGGCGGGCCGCGATCGCTCGCGGCTCGCCCCAGGATTTATTCGCCAGACCAGCTTGTTCGGGATCAGGCCGGCTTGGTTACGAGAATCGTTTCCTTACCCTTCTTCTTCGAATTGCGTATGAAGTACCATCCGCCGTACACACCCCAAATCACCGAGATTCCGACCGCCATCAGCGGTTCCTTGACGCTGCCGAGTCCTTCCAGTGGTCCGATGATGTAGAAGGCGAGGCAGGCGAAGTTTGCGATCGCGCCGAAGATTGGCACCACCATGTGCTTGAAGCCGTGGAACTCGTGACGCTCCGAGTAGGCGACGATGCATACGATGTTCGTCAACCCGTAGAGCAGGAAGGTTCCGAAGTTCGAGGTGAGCGTGACCAACAACAATCCATTGGGCAACGACGCGAGCGACGCGTTCGAACTCATGCCCATCGCGTACCAGATGTTGTGCGGCAGCGTCGCGATCGTCTTGTCATCGGGCGCCGAGCCACCGGCGAAGTAGAACAGCGCGGCGTATGCGCCGAGTACCGCCGAGATGGTCGCGAGGACCCAGATTGCGCGATGCGGGGTCAGATTTTCGCCGTGCAGCATGCCGAAATGCTCGGGCACTTCTTCGTCACGGCCCATCGCGTAGGTCACGCGCGCGCCGGTGTTGATGCAGGAAAGCGTCGTGCCGATCAGCGCGAGGAAAACCGTCAGCGCTTCCATCAACATGAACGCAGTGCCGTGTCCGCCGAGCAGCGCGTTGCCGATAATCGTCATCATATCGCCGAGCGGCGCCGCCGATCCTTTGGCTTCCGCTAGGCTGTATGCGCTGTTCAGGAAATAGTTGGCGGCGAAGTATTCGATCAGGTAGCAGAACAGCCCCTGGATCGTCAGTGAGAGCAGAACGCCGCGCGGGATATCTTTCTTGGGGTTGATCGCTTCTTCGCCGAGTGAAGTGACCGACTCGAAGCCGACCAGCAGCAGAATCGCGACCGTGGCCTGCAGCATGACCCAGTCAAACCTGTGCGGCAGGATGACCGAGAGTGCGCTGGCGTGCGACGGGTGATCGCCCGCTATGACGTATTCTCCCAACTTCGCTGCGACAGTATTGCCGTTAGCGTCGAGGCCGAGGCCCATCGAGCCGGCAGGATGCCCAGCGCGGTAAGCGATCGCGAGCGCTGAGAAAAACAGCAGCGCGACGATCTGGATTCCGTTGATGGCGATATTGACCATCGTGGAACCGTTGACGCCCTGGAACGCGATCCATGCCACCGCGTACGCGAAGATGATCGCGATGAGCGCCATGAAAACCGGGCCGGGAATACCTGCGTTCATCGTTCCCGGCGCGATGGTGCCGAAGATGTATCCGATCATGATGCCCATGGTGGCGACCATGACGCCGGGATACATCCAGTAGTAGAGATGCGAAGACCATCCGATCACGAACTTCGCAACGCGCGCAAACCTGTAAGCTTTCGTCCTGCTGAGGAACGCCTGCTCCGCGAACAGATACGAACTGCCTGCACCCGGATAGAGTTTGGCGAGCTCCGAGTACGAAAGTGCCGTGGCGTAGGCGAGCATCAACGCCACGAAAATTCCAGCCCACATCGCCATCCCCGACGGAAACGCGTAGCCCGCCTGCTGGACAAATGTAATCCACAGGAATGCACCTGGGGCGATGAGCGCCATCGCGTTGACCGTGACTCCGGTCAAGCCGAGGGTCGGCACCATCTTTTTCTGTTCTTCAGCCATCTTGCCTCCTTCGATTCACGGCGGAGGGTGTGGTTTGTCCGCCGTGGCGCGCGTCGCTCCCGTTACGGGCGGGAGCACAGAGGCTCAAAGCATGAAAAGTGCCATTTCAAAATTGAACGATTTGAAATGAAAAATGCAATGCACCTGCTTAAACGACAGGCAGTCGCTTATCAGGCAGTCATCAGCACATGATTGGGGTTCCCTTGGGGACCCAGATCAGCTGCTTAGCGATTCGAATTGCCAATCCGCCAGCCGATACACCAGGCCAAGCGATTTGAGCTTCATCCCGACTGATCCCGCGGTTGCGGCAGCCGCCTCTGCGCGCGTGACGGTGCCCACCACGATTGGATCTCCCGAGGTCGGGTCGAGTACGCGCAAGACGATCTCATCGGTGTCGGGCAGCGTCGCGAACAATCGGGAGATTGCCGCGTCCACATCCTCGAGGCATTGCTGCACGAACTTCTGCGCGGTGCGTTCGGGCGGCAGGCCTTGATCCCAGGGATGAACTTCCCGCGCCTGCCATTCCACTTCGAGCCGATTGCGCATGCTCTTGAGCGAGAGGCCGTCGTTGCGAACGCCGGCGCGCCGATTGACTTCGAGCGCGCTGATTACTTTGCGCCGAAGCCGCTGCTGAGTGAGATAGCTTACAAATCTTTTCGCTGCCCTTATCACGATCCAGTTCCATCTTGCTAAGTTCGAGCCGGCCCCGAGTCGGTGGCTGATTCCGACTGAGGCCGGCCCGTTGGTTCCGTACGCAATGACTACTTCCCGTAAAAGTGTCGATGCGTTTCGTTTCGGGCACTATGCAGGTTCCTATGCGACCTTCTTGGCTTTGGAAGGACGCGACAGGGTGCGCCTGCCGATTGGTACGTCGTCGATGCTCTTGGGGCAGCCGTCGTCGCCGTTGACCACGTATTCCGGATATGCGGGGAAGCCGTGCTCGTGCAGATCGAGTCCTTCGATCTCGCCCTCGGTCGGGATGCGCAGCCTGAACGTGTACTTGATGGCGTACATCAGGGCCATCGAGACAACAAAGGTCGCGATTGTGATCGAGAAGCTGCCGATCATTTGCGCTTTCAGAACGCCGAAGCCGCCACCATAGAAGAGGCCGGTGACCGGGCTGCTGGGATCGCCTCCCATCGCGGTCGCCGCGCCGTACTTGCCGGCGGCGAAGAGACCGAGCGAGAGCGTGCCCCAGATTCCGGCGATCATATGCACCGGGACGGCGCCGATCGGATCGTCGATGCGCAGGTATTCGAGCAAGTCGATGCCCCAGACCACGACGATTCCGGCGCCGATTCCGAGCAGGAACGCGCCTTCGGGATCGACCCAGTAACAGGGGCATGTGATCGCGACGAGGCCCGCGAGGAATCCGTTAACTGTCAACGCCAGATCCCATTTGCCGGCCTTGTAGTAAGAATAAAAGAGCGAAGTGAGACCCGCCGAGCATGCAGCGATCGTCGTGTTGAAGGAGACGCGGCCGATACCTTGGGCGTCCATCGCGGAGAGCGTGCTGCCCGGGTTGAATCCGTACCATCCGAACCACAGGATCAGTCCGCCGGTCGCGCCGATGATCAGATCGTGAGGCTTCATCGGTTGTCCGCCGTCGCGCTTGAAGACGCGGCCGAGGCGAGGTCCGAGTGCGATTGCGCCTGCGAGCGATATCGTTCCGCCGATCGTGTGCACGACCGTCGAGCCCGCGAAGTCATGGAAGTTGACCGGGTTGAGGTTCGCCAGCCATCCGTCCGGGCCCCATGCCCAGTGGCCGATGATCGGATAGATGAAGCCCGTCACGCCGACGCTGTACAACAAGTCGCCGATGAAATCGCAGCGTCCGATCATTGCGCCCGAGGTGACCGTCGAGCAGGTGTCTGCGAACGCATACTGGAAGACCCAGTACGCGAGCAGCGGCACTCCCGTGGTGCCGTAGGTCGGCGCGAGGCCGTGCAGCATGAAGCCGGTGGTGCCGATCCACGGCGTCCCCGGGCAGAACATGAAAGCGAAGCCCCACAGCCAGAAGGTCACGCCACAGATGCAGGTGTCGGCGATTCCTTCGACCAGGATGTTTACCGTCTCACGCGAGCGGGCGAAGCCCGACTCGAGCATGACGAAGCCGACCTGCATGCAGAAAACCAGGTAGGCGGCGACCAGCGTCCAGACGGTGTTGATCGCGTTGACTTGCGGCGGCGGCAGCGCTGGTGCGGCGTCCGCGTATGCCGTCGCGGGCAGATACCATTTCGAGATCAGCAACAGAACGAGCGCAAGCCCGATCATCTTGCCGGCCATCAGGTAACCCGCGTTGCGACGGACCATCGGGTCTCGCCAGCTTTCGCGGATTCTCTCCCACAAACCTGTTGCTCCTGAGTACATCGATCGTTTCCCTCCGAAAGTTGGTTTTGGCGTTGGCCTTCGCGCCACCGCGCAGCGCGACGGACGCTTGATCGCGCCGCATGGTCATGGAGCAAAACGTATGCCTCGGATCGTGTGAGTCGGAGTCAATCCATCGATGAATCAATTCGTAGACCTATCGATGGAGCACGCGGTCCACCTTAGGTTTCAAACTTTCACTCAACTAACAGTTATTTTTGTCGGCGCGAGAAATTCGATTGAAAATGACGATGCCTCATCGACAGGCGCTGCCTGTCATACGTGCATCACTGCCGAGCGGAATGGCTGTTCAACGATTGTGATCGAGCAGCGCGACCATCCCGGTCTTGATCGCGTAATGCGTGAGTTCAAGACGATCGCGCACGCCGAGTTTTTGAAAAATATTGTTGAGATGAGTTTTGACGGTGCTCTCGGTGATCGAGAGCCGCTCGCCGACTTCGATATTTCTCATGCCGGAGGCAACGTAGCGGACAATCTCGCACTCGCGCGGTGTGAGTTCCTTACCGCTCGAGCTTTCCTGTCGCGCAAATTCCGTTTGCACAGTCGGCGGCATCCAGACCAGGCCATCGGCGACCGAGCGCAGAGCCATCATCAGCGTCTCGATCGCAAACCTCTTCTGCACCAGGCCCTTGGCGCCGAGTCGTAAAGCTCTGACTCCATTTTCGGCGCTCTCGCTCGCGGTCAGCACAATCACGTCGGTCAGACGTTTGAGTTGTGGAATGTCTTCCATCATCCAGCGATCCATCTGCAGGTCGAGCAGAAGGACATCGCAGCCGGTGGCGGAAACTATCGGAGCTACATCATCTGACGATTCTATTTCAGCGACGACCTGGGTGTCGGGTTGAAGCGACAGCAGCGACTTGAGTCCCTGGCGAAATAGAGCGTGATCGTCGGCGATGATTAGACGCATCGGTGACGTCATGCCTGGCTGTTGGGAAGCTCGATTTGGAGGCGCGTGCTGCCGTCGCTGTGCATGCTCATGTGCCCTTCCAGTTCCGCAACTCTCGACGCTATGGCCCATGGCCGCGATGACGAGTCTGACAAGCCTACGCCGTCATCTTCTATGGTGATCGAAACCTTGTCCTCGACCTCGCGCACATCGATCCTCACCAGGTTAGCCAAGCCGTGGCTGCGGGAGTTGCGGAGGCCTTCAAGCATGATCTGCAGTATATGCTCGCCCAGCAGACTGCCACCACTGAACGCTGCTCGAACCTCAAAGCTTGGATCGGAAGTTCGCGCGGGGAATTCCGCGGCAGGTCTCTGTTCGATGCCGGCGAGCGAGCGCAGATAGATTCGAACCGCGTCGTACTCTCGCGCTACGCCGGCCTGCAGGTCGGTGATTTCCGTGAGCGCGTCTTGCGGGCGATTGCGGTTGAGCAGGGCGCGGCAGGTCTCGAGGCGCAGATTTACTCCGGCGAGTGCCTGCACATAGCCGTCGTGCAATGAGCGGGCGATTGATTGTCGCTCGGTGCGGGTTTCGAGCTCGCGTACCTCCGCTTCAAACAAGGCGCGCTGCTGCGAGAAGAAGCCGATCAAATATCCGGCGATGGCAAGATAGACCGCGCGCATATCGTACACACTGGTTATTCCCTGGGTCAGAATTATCACCAGCAAGTAGAGCGCGACGCTGCAAACAGTCACGGTTGCGATTGGGCGCGACCGGGCGCGGTTTCCGGCGGCGATAATCGCGAAGACGAAAAATACGTACGAGGCGCTGGTTTGCCCTTCAGTTATGAATGCGACGGCGGTCGCGAAGAACAGATCGAAGCAGGTTGAAAGCAGCTGAAGATTCCAGTCCGAATATCGGCGGCTGAGCGCGGCGTACATTCCAACGCTGTACGCCAGATGGCACAGCAGGGTCGTCAATGCATAGGCGTTCAGGTGGAACAGGCCGCCCGCGGTGCTCGGATCGACATACAGAGACAGCATCGCGATAAGCGACAGTGCAATTCGGGCTCGAGCGATGCTCAAGTCCAAATTCTGGAACTCGGGCAGGTTCATAGAACTATCGACCTCTGCGAAAGAATAACCAGATCGAGTCAGGTGAACATAGTTGGACTGGGTACGCGCTTAAGACTTCGTACGCGAGCGCGGAATTCCGACTGCGACCATCAATAAAGGACTCTTTCCCGCCGCGTGCGGCTCGAAGAATTTGGTCGTGTCGTCGTCGTAGAAGGTCAGTCCAGTTGCGCCGCGACCCAGCGAATAGGCCGCGAGATATGCGCGTCCGCCGAGAATTCCCGCCTCGAGATGCGCGTCGCCGTAGCCGCGATTTCCGAATGCGTGCAACGCGCGCTCGAGGTCGGCCATATAGACGATGAGCGCCGAGCAATCCATGCCGAGCGGCTGTTCGAGGCACAGGTAGCCTGCCTCGCTACGGAAATTGCCCGGCTTAAGCAGCTCGAACGCGCGTGCATCGCGGTTGTAGTAGTACGCGCCGGATTCAAGCCCGGTCGCCGCGTTGACGATCAGATAAGTAGCGGTCAACGGCGGAAAGTCGGCCTGCGGATGTTCGCTCGAAGCAGCGATGATCGTCGCAAGTTCTTCGGCGGTGATTGCTTCCTGCGCAAATGCACGCGACGATCCGCGGCGCAAAATCGTCTCGCCAAGTCCCGCGGATTCCTCGGACGTTACAGTTTCGAGATGAAGCGCGCTTGACGATGATTGACGTGGTGCTGAGTCCAGGTTTGCGCCGGCGACGCTCGCGACTTCAACGGCGATTACGAGCCGCGACTCGCGATGCATCTTGTCCAGGTCGGGATAAGCAACCTCGCTCGACGAAAGTGGAATCGTCTCGAGCGTCAATGGCTCAATCAGCGGCGACGGCATCGCAGGATCGTCGGTGCGTCCGAGTGCGACCAGAGCGATCATCCCTTCGCGATCAGTGTCGATTCCTCAGAAGGGTCTCGAGCGCTGGATCTTCGAATGCTGTGATCACTTCGGCGGAAATTTCTTCGGCTGCCGCAGCTGCCAGCAGATTCGCGAGGATAGTTCCCGCGTCCCAGTAGCAATAACGATACGCCCGCGCGCGATACTTCCATTCGCTGCGCCAGTAAATCGCCGACATCGCGATCACCGCACGCGCTCGCAAAATCGAGGGACGCTTCGCTGCCGCATCCGCGATGTAACTGCGCCAATCGCCGCGACGCAGCCCGGTCATCCGCAAATCAGCCGGCGAAAAATGATAGAGGCCGGTCTCGAGGCCCGCCACGTCACCGGCCGCCACGTAAATCTCGATTGGATACAGCGCGCCGGCCGATGCCGCGGCGCGAAAGTGATAGTCGTCGTCGCCGACCCGCTTCTGTCGCGTCAGGCCGTCGGCGCAGAACAGGATGCGGGTCAGCGCATCGGTGTCGATCGACGCAGAAAAATCCGCCGGCACGTACGACGACAGCGCGGCCAGCGTCGGCGTCGAGGAAAGATTGAGATCGCGGGGCAACGCGACCGACGCAGCGCCCGGATAAATCTTATACGGCAGCGGCTTGTTGTCCCAGTCCAGCAAATGCGGCGACGATCGCACGCTGGTGTACGAATGCTTGGTGATCTCGTGAAAAACGCGCGCCGCTTCGATGTAGTCGTTGGCCAACGCCTCACTCCTGCGATCACATACCGATCGTTCAAATTGACAGGGTCGCCGCCGGGCGTGCTATACGAATTTCCAGTCACCCTGCTCTTCGGGAGAGATTATCATGGCGGACAAACTGACGCCTTCGGACGTGAAGGGAATGTTCGAGAAGCTGAGCAACTGGGGGCGCTGGGGCAAGGACGACCAGCGCGGCGCGCTCAACTTTATCACCAATCAGAAACGCGCGGCGGCCGCCCGCCTGGTGCAGACCGGCGAAAGCGTCTCGATGGCGCTGCCGCTCGCGACGATCCCCGCACCCGACAATCCAAACCCGGTTACCCACTTGATGGTGCAGGCCGGCCACGATTCGAAGGAGCAGCCGCTGCCCTATGCCGGTGACTACTTCGCGATTGCGCCGCATGGCATGGCGAATACTCATATCGACGCGCTCTGTCACGTGTTCTGGCAGAACAAAATGTACAATGGCTTCGACGCCAGCGAAGTCGGTTCGCACGGCGCGAAGAAGTGCGCGATCGACGTCACCCGCGCGGGCATCGTCAGCCGCGGCGTGCTGCTGGATTTTCCGGTCCTCAAAAAAGTCGAATGGATGGAGCCGGGACAAAAGATCCTGCCGGAAGATCTCGACGCCGCAGAGAAAGCGCAGAAGGTTCACGTCGAAGAAGGCGACGTGCTGATGATTCGCACTGGCCGGGCCGCGATGCGCAAGGTCAAGGGCGGCTGGGATCCGATGCGCGTCGGTCTGCCGGGCCTCGATGCCAGTTGCCTGCCATGGCTGCACGAGCGGCGCATCGCGGTTCTCGGCTGCGACGCGGTCAGCGATGTCGCGCCGAGCGGCTACGACGGCATTCCGTTGCCGATTCACGTCGGCACGCTGGTCGCGATGGGGATTCATCTGATCGACAATGCCGACCTCGACGCGGTCTCATCGACTTGCGCCAAGTTGGGCCGCAACGAGTTCATGTTCACGATGGCGCCGTTGATCCTCGAGCGCGGCACCGCGTCGCCGGTGAATCCACTGGCTATCTTCTGATTAGTCACTGAGTATTCGGAGTAGGTACTATGAAAACCGAAGAACTGATTATTGATTGCGACGGACATATCCTCGAACCGCCCGATCTCTGGGAGAAATATATCGACCCGAAGTATCGCGAACGCGCGATGCGCATTCGGGTCGGCGAGGACGGCTTCGAGTATCTCGAAATAGACGGCAAGCGCGCGAAAATGACGGCGCCCGGACTGCTCGGATCGCTCGGCGGGATGGGCAAGAAGGTCGAGGACGCGCGAAAATTGCGCGAGAGCGCGATGCGCGGCGACGCCAAGCCCGAACAGGTGCGGATGCTCGCGCCGAAGCCCGAAAACACTTACCTCAAGGGCGCCGCCTTCGGGACGATGGTGATGAAGGAGCGGCTCGAGCTGCTCAACAAGGAAGGGATGGCGAAATCGATTCTCTATCCCACGATAGGACTGCTGTGGGAGGCCGAACTTTTCGACGCCGAACTTTCCGCCGCATACTGTCGCGCCTACAACCGGTGGATCGCGGATTTCTGCCGCGACTCCGGCGGACGCTTGATCCCGATTGCGCATTTGTCATTGGGCGATCCAGCCGAAGCGGCGCGCGAACTCGAACGCGCCGTAAAGGATGGATGCAAGGGCGCTTTCGTCTGCCCGTTTACGATCACGCGGGTTCCGCACGGCGATCCGCAGCACGACGCAGTCTTCGCGGCAGCGCAGTCACTCGGCGTCCCGCTCGCGATTCATCCGACCTTCGAGCCCGCCAGCTTCGGCATCCACCATCGCTACGACAATTTCGCGTGGGCCGCGTGGTACTACGATTTGTTCGCGGGCCAGGGCGTTCAGCACGCCTTTGGCACGCTGTTCCAGTTGGGCGTATTCGACCGCTTTCCAAAATTGCGCGTGGTAGTGCTCGAGTCACAAGCGGGATGGATTGGCTACTTCCTCGATCGCGGCGACGCAATTTTCAACGGCACCACGCTCGGCGCGACGGTACGCCTGAAGGAGAAGCCGTCGTACTACTTCAAGCGCCAGTGTTACATCTCGGCTGATCCCGACGAACGTACTATTGCGGCGATGATGCAGATTGTCGGTGAGGATAAATTTTTCTGGGCGACTGACTACCCGCATCCCGATCATCCGGGAAACTATCTCGAGGAGTTGAAGGGGATGATCGCGCCGATGAACGACTCGGGCCGCCGCGGGATCCTCGGCGAAAACGTCGCGCGCGCATACCAACTCATGTAGCTACTGGCAACGGCAGAGTCGGTATATCCATCTCCTTCGGCCGTCGCGGCTATAGTGTGCCGCGCCGCAGCGCAGTCTATACTCTGCGACCATCCGTTCGAGGGAGGACCGTATGCCGCGTCTGAGGATCCGTCGTCACTTACTAACTTTGCCTGCCACCGTTGTCGCACTTGCGCTCGCATGCGTGACTTCGTCCTGCAATTCGCAGTCGTTCCAGCAATCGTCGGGACCCTCGATGCCGGCGCCACCGCCGGTTCCGCCGCAGCCGCCACCGCCGCCGATGAACGTCGCGCGCCTGCTCAATGGAAACTGGATGGCGACATATCCGGGCGGGCCGCTTCGAGTGGTGATCGGCGTGGACCAGATGTTGCGCGGCCGCAATTACGTCGCGACGCTGGTTGACGGCAACAAAAGTATTCCGCCGGGCCAGGTCGTATGGAAGGGTAAACTCGATCCAAACGTGCCGGGCATCGTGATTGCGGATCAGATTTGCGCGGAGCACGGATTCCTGCAGGCGCGATGGGTGCAGGCAAGAATAATCGTCAACGATCCGAGTAATTTTCGCGAAGAACTCGTCAATCCAAAAGATTGCCACGGATTCCCGGTGACGTTCACTCGCGTCGGACCCGCGCCGACAGCGCCGGTCAAAGACTGAAGCGCCGCTATGGGAGCATGCCGGCTTGCACCACGGTCGGTCCGTCGTGCTTGGGGATATTCGGCGCGGGCTTACGCTTCATCGCTTTCTCGAGGATTGGCGCCATGCGCTCGGCCTTCTGATGCGCGCGCTTCTGCTCGCGCTCCTTGAACTCCGGCATCACCTTTTCGGCGAACAAGTTGAGCGACGAGCAGATGTCCTCGTGCTTGTTGTTACCCGCCTGCGAGATGAACACGACCTGGTCAACGCCGGCTTCCTCGAACTCGCGCAGCCGCGTGCGAATCTGGTCGGGCGCGCCGACGCATGAGTTGGTCCCATCCATCCCAGGCAGCGTGAACGGGCTGGCTTTGAAATTATTCCAGATGTTGGTCTTGCCCGGCTCGTGTTTGCCGAACGCATAATGATGTCCGAGCGCGTACGAGAAAAACTTGAGCCCCTCTTCGCCCATCTTGTGCGCCAGCTCCGCGTTCTCGTCGCACATGAAGCCAGTGACGATCGCGATGTTGGCGTTGATCGCGTATCCGATCGGCTCGCACTCATTCTCGAGCGTCGTGTAATAGTCGGTGACCCAGGTCCGCGCCTCTTCCGGCGAGACGAAGGCGAAAGTCAGCGCGCCGATTCCGAGTTTGGCCGCGAGATGAATCGTCTCGCGGCGCGAGCATGCGACCCACAGCGGCGGATGCGGTTTCTGCACCGGCTTCGGCACCACGTTACGCACCGGCATCGAAAAGTATTTGCCCTCATGACCAAGGAAAGGATCCTCGACGAACATCCGGGCGATCGCGCCCAGTGACTCCTGCCACATCGAGCGCTTGTCGGCGCGCGGGATATTGAAGCCGCCCAGCTCGAGCTCTGCCGACGATTCGCCGGTGCCAAACTCGACGCGGCCGCCGCTCACCAAGTCGAGCGTCGCGATGCGCTCCGCCACGCGCGCCGGATGATTGTATCCGGGCGGCAGCAGCGTGATTCCGTGGCCGAGCCGAATATTCCTGGTGCGCTGACTCGCCGCCGCCAGAAAAATTTCGGGGGCCGACGAATGGGCGTATTCCTCGAGAAAGTGATGCTCAACTTCCCACATGTGGTCGATGCCGAGCTTGTCCGCGAGTTCGACCTGGTCGAGCGCGTCCTTGAACAGCTTCAGCTCCGAGCCCTCTTTCCATGGTCGCGGCAGCTGATGCTCATAAAAAGTTCCCAACTTCATTTTTTCTGTATTCCTTTTTTTCAGAGTCTATTCTTGCGGTGGTTCCGGCGTTCGCGGATTGGTAGCAAACAGCGTCCGCTCGACCATGTCGATCACTTCGCGCTTGCGCCGCTCGATCATCGCGGGCTCGAGCAGGTTCATGCTCCACAGGCGGCGAATCATCGCGGCGGTGGTGAAGTATCCAATCGTGATCGAGTTCAGGCTCCACATGAAATGCAGCGGATCTACTTCGGCGCGGAACTCGCCATCGCGCTGACCGCGGAAAATAAAATTCACCGCGGTGGAAAACAGCGGCGGCAGGCGTCGTTTCAGAACCTGGCGTCCGACTCCGCTCTCGTCGGCCATCTCTTTCCACATGATGCGCACGAAATCGGGATGGCTCGCGATAAAATCGATCGCGTCGCCGACCGCCTGGCGCATCCGCTCCTGTCGGCTTTCGCGGCCCCACGCGATCGCGTTGGCGGCGTCCTCGAGGCTCTCGAACATCTTGTCGAGCACGGCGAGGTATAGCTGCTGCTTCGACGGAAAGTGGTGGAGTAAGGAAGGCGCCTTGATTCCGATTTTCTTGGCGATATCGCGCAGGCTGGCGCCGCGATAACCGCGCTCGGCAAACAGCGCCTGCGCCACCTGCAACACGCGGTCACGCGTATCGACCGGCCGCCGCAGGTCAACGACTTTAGCGCTCGCGCGCGCAGAAGAATTTTTAGAAACGCTCCGCACCGACTTGCCAAAAAATCTATCTAACGCATGTTAGGGAGTCAAACCGCGCCCGCCGAGCACATCACCTCAGGTGAATCGACCGCTCGATGGTGCCCCTAGCAATACTGGCGGAACGTCACTAGTCAATTCAAACCTTTTCGCGAAAGCCGCGATCCGCGGATTTCGCGTCTTTCGCGTCTTTCACTTTTCACTGGGTGCAGGGGTCACCCCTGCCGCCCACCGCGCAGGTGATTTTAATCGTTCCGTCGTGCAACCCTTGACCTACCCTGCCTGCATCGTCCACAACCTGCTATACTGATTGCTATGAACTTCACACCCTGTGAACACTCGCGCTGCTCGACTCGGCCGGAAATTACGCCCGCGCCCGAGTCGGCGCGTCCGTGACCCGCGCGCCGGCCCGCCTACTATTTCGAAATTCAAAATTTGACGGAACGAAGCTACCGATGGTGGTTCTCGATCTTCGGACCACAATAGGTGGTATGAAGTTCCCATTGCGGGCGCGTCTTCGGTTCCGCAGGGAACCTACAGTTCGGGCCACTGCCCCACGAATGGCCCGCAGTCGGACGCTTCCTCGACAGTTACTCACCCCATCGCCGCTTCGGTTTCTAACTTCGGCTCATCGTAGTAAGTTTCGTCCGGAGGAATCGGAGCAAATTTACGGGAGCGTTCCTCACATAAACCCTTCGCGAAAGCCGCGTTTCGCGGATTTCGAGTCTTCACACTGGGCGCAGGGGTCACCCCTGCCGCGCACCGCGCAGGTGATTGTTTCTTGGAGGTGGCTGCGATGAATGAACTTTATTGGAAGCCGGCGTTTGAACTTGCTGGGATGATTCGGAAGCGGGAGATCAAGCCTAGTGAGTTGATGGCGATCACGATCAAGCGGATTGAGGAGACTAATCCGAAGATTAATGCGTTTGTGGCGCTGCGGGCTGACGACGCGATGAAAGAGGCGCGGGCGCTTGATGAGAAGATTGGGCGCGGCGATAAAGTTGGCACGCTGGCGGGATTGCCGCTTGGGGTTAAGGATCTCGAAGACACGGTTGGGCTGGTGACTTCGCATGGGTCGAAGCCGTTCAAGGACAATGTGGCCCGGACGGACTCGATCCAGGTTGCGCGGCTGAAGGCGGCCGGCGCGATCGTGATCGGCAAGACCAATGCGCCCGAGTTCGGCTACACTGCATTCACCAAGAACCTGCTGTTCGGGCCGACCCGCAATCCGTGGAACCTGGAGCGCACGCCCGGCGGTTCGTCGGGCGGTACGTCGGCGGCGATCGCGGCGGGCGTGGTGCCGATTTCGACCGGCTCCGACGGCGGCGGATCGGTGCGAATTCCCGCGTGTTACACCGGATGCTACGGGCTGAAGCCGAGCTTACGGCAGGATTCCGAACGACCCGACGTTCGGGATGCAAAGTTGGAACGACACTTCGGTGCATGGGCCGATCGTGCGTACGGTGCGCGATGCCGCGCTCTTCATGGACGCGGTCGTCGGGTATCATCCGGCGGATCCCGACTCGCTGCCGCATCCGGGGATTTCCTACAGTGCGATCCTCGAGGGGCTGCCGAAAAAACTGCGCATCGCGTTCCATCCTGACTTCGGACAGCTGGTGCAGACCGACGTCGCTCGCGAAATCGCGAAGGCGGCCGCCGTGTTCAAGGACCTCGGGCACAGCGTGACGACGATCGACGATCCGGTGCCTGATACCGGGCGCGCGTGGATGCAGGTCGGCGCGGGACAGGGTTACGCGATGCTGCACGAGATGCTCGAGAAGCATCACGACGACTTCGGCCGCGCGTTCGCAACTGGCACCGACGCCGCGGTTCGCGTGACGTGGAAGCATATGGGCGCGGCGTATCGGCGGCGGCGCGAGTTCAACGATTGGTGCCAGCGGGTGTTCGAGCGCTTCGACCTGCTCCTGTGCCCGGTGCTGCCGACCGAGGCATTTCCGGCGAAGGGTCCGATGCCGACCGAGATCAACGGCCATCCGCTCAAACATCCGCTGGATGCGGTCGTGTTCACTTATCCGTTCAACATGAGCGGGCATCCGGGAGCGTCGGTGCGCGCGGGCCTCACAGATTCGGGGTTGCCATGCGGACTGCAAATCGTCGCCGAGCGTCATCGCGAAGATCTGGTGCTGCAGGCTTCGTATGCGTATGAGCAGGTGCGGCCGTGGAATGATAAGTGGCCTCAGATTTAGGAAGAACAGAATCTTGAATCGCGCGCTGCAGAAGCGCGCTATAAAGGGACCCTCACCTCGATCCTCTCCCTTTCAGGGAGAGGGGAAGAGCGGAAAAAGGAGAATGCGATGCCTGAGTTCAATGAAAAAGCGATGCAGCAATTCAACCAGAGCTTGATCAAGGAGTTTCGCGAGAATGGCGGCAAGGCAATCAGTGGGCCGTTCGTCAATGCGCCGCTGTTGTTGCTGACTACGACCGGGGCGAAGAGCGGAAAGCCATTTACCACTCCGCTGGTGTACACCAAGGACGGCGATCGAATCGTGATAATCGCGTCGAAGGGCGGCTTCCCGACGCATCCCGCGTGGTACCACAACCTGAAGGCGCATCCGACCGTGACGCTCGAAGTCGGCAAGGAGAAATTCCAGGCCAAGGCGAATATTACCAAGGATCCCGAACGCCAGCGCCTGTTCGATGCGCAGGCCAAGGTGATGCCGACATTCAATGATTATCAGAAGGCTACGACGCGTCAGATTCCGGTGATCGTTCTGGAACGCATGTGATCGACGACTGAAGGATCGTGGCGCAGAGGTTGTCGGACCTGAAGATTCGGCGGATTCACATCACTGGAGCATCCGGCGCCGGGGTGACGAGTCTCGGGCGCGCGTTGGCCGATACGCTCGCGATCGCGCATCACGATACTGACGACTACTTCTGGCTGCCGACGAATCCGCCATATAGCGAAATGCGCGAGGTGGCTGATCGGCTGCGGCTGATGCGCGAGGTATTCCTCGATCGGCCGGACTGGGTGCTGAGTGGATCGCTCGACGGTTGGGGCAGTCCCATCGTTGCGTTTTTTGATGTCGTGATATTTCTGTACGTGCCGACTGCGATTCGCCTGGAGCGGTTGCGTGCGCGCGAATCTCAGCGCTTTGGCACCGACGCCGTTGCTCCCGGCGGTTCAAGGCATCATCAGGCAGAAAAATTCTTCGAGTGGGCATCGCACTACGATGACGGCACTCTCGCGGGGCGCAATCTCGCGCGGCACCAGGCATGGCTGGCGTCGCTGTCGTGCCGCGTTTTGCGACTCGATGGAGTTCGGCCGATACCGGAGCTGGCGAGAGAAGTGCGCTTGGCGATTCAGGCATAGTCGCGCAAAAGATGAAACGCATGTGAGAGCGGTCGTGTCCGGAAAAAAGATGACGGCAAACATTTTCAACGATACTGGTATCGCGGGGGCGATCGAGCGCGGGGATACTTTGCCGGCGCGATGGTATGTCGACGCCGAGGTTTTTCAAGCTGAGAAGGAGCGCATCTTTCATCGCAGTTGGCAGTACGTCGGGCATACTGGGCAGGTGTCGAGTGCCGGCGACTTTTTTACGACGCAGCTCGGCGATATGCCAGTCGTGATCTTGCGGGGCGCGGACGGGGATATTCGCGCGTTCGCAAATGTATGCCGTCATCGCGGGAGCGAGGTCGTGCTCGAATGCGCGGGCAATCGCAAGACGCTGCAATGCCACTATCACGGATGGACCTACAACCTGGATGGCACCCTGCGCAACGCGCCGCGCGAGAATGAACAGCGCGAGTTCGCGAAGGAGAGGCTTGGGCTGGCGCCGTTCGCGGTCGAGACGTGGGGACCACTGATTTTCGTCAACCCATCTCCGGCCGCCGCGCCGTTGCGTGAGGTGATTGGCGAATTGCCGCAGATCTTCGAGCGCGTGGGAATCGATTTCGCGCATATGCGGATGCTGCGGCGCGACGTTTACGAAATTGCTTCGAACTGGAAGATCGTGGTGGAGAATTTCAACGAGTGCTACCACTGTCCGATCGCGCATCCGAAATTTTCAGAAGTGATCGACACCAACGACTACCGGGTCGAGACCGATCACGAATATTTCTCGACCTACTACGGCCCGATCGTGGGATCGCCGGGCAATGGCGTCAACTATGCGACGCTGTGGCCCAACATATTGTTCTCGCTCTACGGCAATCCGCCGAACCTGCAGGCAATATCTGTCATCCCGATCGACGCGGGACATTCGCGGCAGGTGGTTGATTATTTTTTCGCGGGCAATGCGAGCGAAACCGAGATTCGCAGCGACGTGGAATTCAGCGACCTGGTGACGCGCGAGGATATCGTTCTGTGCGAATCGGTGCAGCGCGGGCTGCGCTCAGGCGCGATCGAACATGGCAACCTGATGCTGTCGCGCGAACGCGGCATCCAGCACTTCCAGAAACTGGTTTACCGATTCCTCAGCGGCGAGTAACCGTCCGAGCGCTAGGCGCCGAATTGTTTGCGGACTGCGGCGAATGCTTGCTCGGTGATATTCAGCGTCTGATCGATGTCGCGATCGGTGTGCGCGGCTGAGATGAACCAGTTGTGGCGCGGCGCGAAATACACACCGGCGCGCGAGCATGCGCCGGCGAAGACCTTCGCGCGATCGAAATGGCCTGCGTCGGCCTTGAACGTCATGTACGGAAGCGCCGGCGGGCCCGAGTAAGTCACCTCGATTCCGGCGCTGCGCGCTTGCGCGAGCAGACCGGTGCGCAGCTTCTCGCCACTCGCGCGCATCCGCTCGATTCCGCCGCTCGCTTGCAACTCCTTGAGATTGGCGAGGCTCGCCGCCATCGGCACCGCGCTGGTGAAGTACGATCCGGTGAAGAATACTTCCTGAGCCGCCTGCTTCAGGCTGTCGCGCCCGAGACACGCCGCCAGCGGATAGCCGTTGGCGATCGCCTTGCAGTAGGTCGTCAAGTCGGGGCGCAGGCCGAACAGCTCGCCGGAGCCGCCCATGTTGAGGCGGAAGCCGGCACGAACGTCGTCGAGAATGAGGACGATGCCGTTGTCGTCGCAAATCTTGCGCACGCCTGCGAGGAATCCTTCGACCGGCAACTCGGAGTCATGTCCCGCGTCGTGCTTGAAGGGCGACACGATCACGCCCGCGATTTTGCCGCTGTTTTCCTCGACCGCGCGGCGCAGACTCTCGAGATCGTTGAATCGAAAATAAACCACGTTCGCGCGATCTTCCGGCGTCACTCCGTTGGGCGCGGGCGTGCACCAGGCGTGGGTGCCGTGATAGGCGCCCTGGCACATCGCGATCTTCGGACGGCCGGTCGCGTGACGAGCGACCTCGGTTGCCCAGGTGCATACGTCGGAGCCGTTTTTCGCGAACACAGTCCAATCGGCGAACGGCGTGATCGACACGAGATGCTCGGCGAGATCGACCCAGACCGGCCCGGGCGCGTTGAAGCAGTTGCCGAGATCCATCTGGCGGCGTGCCGCTTCCTCGACCTTGGGATGCCGATGGCCGAGCACGATCGGACCATAGGAGCACATGTAGTCGATGTACTCGTTGCCATCGACGTCCCAGATGTGCGAGCCCTCGCCGCGGGCGAAGAACGACGGGTATGCGCCCTTGGTCAACACCAGCGGCGTCTGATGTCCGTAGATACCGCCGGGGACAACTTTTCTCGCGCGCTCCATGAGCGCGTCACTCTGCTCGAAGGTGTAGGGCTTCACGGCAACTCCTGTGCGATGATTTTCGCCGATCGGGGACGTGGCGACTGCGGTTAAGCAGACCGTCAGCGAGAATCCTATTTGCAGGCGCGAGGGTCAAGCCTGCCAAAAAAAAGCGGGCTGGAGTCATTACAACTCACAGCCCTCCCCCACCCAAATATGAAATTGATGTTGCTTAGTGGCGATATGCCGGGTCGCTCGGCCGCTGCGATGCCGGCAGCGCGCCGACGCGCACCAACTCGTCGCGCAGCTTGGCGCGCGAGAGCGGCTTGCACAGAACGGCGGATGCGCCGAGCTGGTAGCTCTCGGCGATGTCGCGGTCGTAGAGCGAGCTGGTGATCACGAACATCGGTACCGTCGTGAGCGCCTCGTTCGAGCGCGCCGCCTGCAAGACGGAGAAACCGCCGTTGTCAGGCAGTCGCAGATCGACCAGGAACAAATCCGGCCGGTCCTGTTCGGTAAACTGCGCGATCATGAGGAGCGCTTCGTCGGCGTTCGACGCATGCACCAACTCGATATCGTCGCCAAGCACCTGCCTAACGACCGTAAGGGCGATGAAAACGTGGTCCGGGTTGTCCTCGACGAGGAAAATCCTGACCGCCGGAGTCATCACGCCCAGGTCCTTGTCTTGCTCTTTTTCTTTATCTTGTTCGCTCATAATCCCCCATCGCCTGCCGAAATCCGGGTCCCACGGATTTCATTATGTTGTATCACAACAGAACCGGGTGAAATCGCTAGTCAGCTATGATCCAATTGCCGTGCCATTTCTTCAGATCCTGAGTCGGAGCTGAGGCAAGACGAGAGACCTTAAGCCTAGCTGTCGTATGATGTTGCGAGGGCAATTGAAGCCCTCGATAGCCCGCAAATCCCATATTTGGACGTTGAACATTGGTTGCATTCTGCACAGCCTCGCGAATCGCTGGTTCAGGCTGTGTCCCACGACAGTTTTCTTGTGGCAAGTTTGCTACATGCGTTGCTGCGAGTGTGCCACGCCGAGACATAGTGCTAAACATCAGATCGTTAGATTACTCCAGCCCGAATCCGGGTAAAGAAAGGATTGATTCTTGGGAATTCTGGCCAACGTCATTGAGTCGAAATTCCTCAAACATCCGCTACTGCGAAAGTACACCGCACTAGTCAACGAAGACCTGACCGCGACCTACTCGCGCGACATCCAGAAATGGCTCCTGGTCGCGCCCATCATAGGCGTTCTCACAGGCCTCATCATAACCGGAATTGCCGTGCTCGTGCTCAACGTCGTGTGGGCGGCTCTTCTTCCCTACTACCTTGCGCATCATTGGGCAATCGTCGTCGGACTCGTAACCGGCTTTTTGGTTACGGGCGTGATAATGCAATTTTGCACTCCCGATCCCGACGAACATTCGACCGAGGAGATCGTGCGCTCCTATCACGAGCATCAGGGCGACATCGACATCGGGCCCTTCTGGTGGAAGCTGCTCGCGGCGGTGACGACTGTAGGATCGGGTGGCAGTGCGGCGCTCGAGGGACCCAGCATCTACAGCGGCGGCGCGATTGGATCCTGGCTATGGACCAAGCTGCGACGTTTCGGGCTCGAGGCGCGCGACCGCCGTATCATGTTGATCAGCGGCGCGGCGGCCGGGATGTCCGCGGTCTTCCGCGCACCGCTCACCGGCATCGTGTTCGCGCTCGAGATGCCGTACAAGGACGACCTAGCGCACGAGGCGTTGCTGCCGTCGCTGATTGCGTCGGTGGTTGCATACGCGACGCTGGTTTCGGTAGTCGGAGCCGAGCCGCTGTTCGGTTTCGCGGGCAGCACCAGCTTCCGGGCGCGCGACATCTGGTGGTCGGCAATGCTCGGCGGCGGAATTGGGCTCATCGCGATCGTCTTCGACATCACGTTTCGCCGCGTGCGCAGATTCTCGATCACCAGCGCGCTACCGCACTGGCTGAAGCTCACGATCGGCGGCCTCGGCACCGGGCTATGCGGGCTCGCATTCGTGACGATTTATGACGGCCCGCTAATTCCGATCGGACCGAACTACGAAGCCGTGCGCTACGTACTGAAGCATCCGCTCCCGACCGAGCTGCTATTGTTATTCGTCGTGCTGAAATTGCTCGCGACGATCTTCACGCTCGGATCCGGCGGAGTCAGCGCGATGTTCGTGCCGCTGCTGCTGGTCGGCGGCGCGCTTGGCAACGCATACGCACAATCGGTAGTTCACGCGCCGACGCACGATCTCTACGCGGCGGTCGGGATGGCGGCGTTCATCGCGGCCGGCTACAAGGCTCCACTCACGGCCGTGGTCTTCGTCGCGGAGACCACCGGCGGCCATTCGTACATCATCCCGAGCCTCATCGGCGCCGCGGTCGCGTATGCAATCTCGGGCGAGGCGTCGGTCTCCGGCGATCAGCGAGTTCATGAGATGGTCAAACTCGCGGAACTCTCCGGATGGTCAGTGCGGGACGTGATCCAGCGACACGTCATTTCGGTGCAAGCGACGTCAACGATTCGCGAATTCGTCGCAACGATCGCGGCACATCACAGGCATACGATTTTCCCGGTGTACGAAGGCGATAAGGTTGCGGGGACGATTTCAGTTTCCGATGTCAGCCAGGTCGCGCCTGAGGAATGGGACAAAGTCACCGCCGGCGAGCTGGCGGATCGCAATGCAATCCACGTGATGGAAGATTGCGACCTCAGCGAAGCTCTGCGGCTGTTGGTGCTCGAGCGGGGCGCGCAGATGCTGCTGGTGACGGACGATGCTGGCGCTCTTCAAGGGATCGTCACCAAGACCGATATCCTGCGCGCAGTGAAGATGTCGTCAAAGGCGCCGTAACATTACTGAAATTTGGGCATCACCCGATCGGCGAACAGGCGCATCGCGGCTAGCACGTTCTGATGGCCGCTGATGCCGCCGATTTCGAACCAGCAGACCAGGCGCGAGAAACCGAATTGCTCTTTCAGTTGCGCGATTCGGTCGATGCAATATTCGGGATCGCCGAAAATTCCCATGATTGAATCGACGGTCGAGTAATCGATTGTGCGGAGGCGATCGCGGACTTTCTGGAACTCCGCTTGGGCGCCGGCGGCGAGGCTTTCGGGCTCGATTATTTCGCTGACCGCATTGAAGTAGTTGCGCAGACTCGGCTCGATCGTCGCCCGCACTTGCGCGCGATCGCGTCCCACAAACACCATCAGCGCCGCTGCGAGCCAATCGTCGGGACGTTCATGGCCAGCGTCCTTCAGCGCGGTCTCATAAATTTTCAGCCGGTCGGCGAGCACAGGAATAGGATTCACCGGGCCGCCTGCGAAGATTGGATAACGATTCGCACCGGCGAAAGTGAAAGTGTCGGCGCTGTTGGCGGCGAGGCGAATCGGCGGATGGGGCCGTTGAACCGGCTTGGGAAACACTTCGACGCCGTCAAGGTGCTTTTGCGTCCACGCACGTTTGACGGTTTCGAGGCCGTCTTCGAAGCGGCGGCGGCTATCGGCCATCTCAACTCCGTAGCCGCGATAGTTGAGCGGGAATGCGCCGCGGCCGGCGCCGAATTCGACGCGGCCGCCGCTCAGCACGTCGAGCGTCGCGACTTCCTCGGCCAGCCGGATCGGATGATGCAGCGGCATCAGGTTGACGGCCATGCCGAGGCGGAGGTTGGTCGTACGCTCGGCAATCGCGGATAGAAGAAGCAGCGGCGTCGGCATCACGGAAAAGCGCGGCGCGAAATGCACCTCCGCAAGCCACACGGTGTTGAAGCCGAGCCGATCGGCCTCCGCGGCTTCCGCGATCAACTCGCGATAACGCTCGGTTGTTATCTGACTGGCGGCCTCGGGAAGCTGATAGAAGATGTCGAACTTCAAGATGACCTCAATACGCGCCAAGGCTGGCGACACGCTCGCGATGGAACGACGGTGAGCCGAAGCAGGACTCGTTGAAGCGCGAGCGTTTGAACCATAAATGCATATCGTGCTCCCAGGTAAAGCCGATTCCGCCGTGCATCAGAACGGCGCGGTCGGTGGCGCGGCTGTAGATATCGCACAGGCGCGCCTTCGCCATCGCAGCTACGCGCGACGCGTCGGCGGCGCCGGTGTCCAGCGCGTAGGCGGCGTACCAGAGCATCGCGCGCGCGGGTTCGAGGTCGGCGACTATTTCGGCGGCGGCGTGCTTGAGCGCCTGGAACGATCCGATCGGCTTGCCGAACTGCTCGCGAACTTTCGAGTAATCGACGGCCATCTCGAGTGCGCGTTCGGTGCCGCCGAGCGAATCGGCGGCAACCGCGATAGCAGCGATATCGACCAGCTTGGTGAAGAGCTGCAATCCGCCTCCATGAAGCCGTTTGGCCGGAACACTTCGAAGCTCGACGCTCGCGACACGTCGCGTGAGGTCGAGATTCTTCAGCGAACGAACGGTCACTCCCGGCGATTTTGTATCGACCACGAACAGACGAATATCAGAATCGCGTTTGGCCGCGACCACGATGAAGTCGGCGAAGTTTGCATACGGCACGAACATCTTCATCCCGTTAAGCCGCCAACCGGTGCCGTCTTTCGAGGCGATCGCGTTGATATCGCGAGGATCGATGCTGCCGGCAGTCTCCACCACCGCAACCGTGCCGATTGCCTTGCCCTCGGCGAGTGCGGTGAGCCACTTTGCGTTGAGCTGATCGGATCCTCCGAGTTTGAGCGCGCTGGCCGCGATCACAGATGAGAACAGGAACGGCCCCGGCATCGCGGCGTAGCCGCCCTCTTCGAGCAGCATCGCCATGTCGAGCATCCCGAGCCCTGCGCCGCCGAATTTTTCGGGAACGATGAGGCCGGTCCATCCGAGCTTCGCGATTTGGTCGTAGAGTTCGCGCGGATAGCCGTCGTCAGTCGCCATCGTCTTGCGGACGAAAGTAGTGGGGCATTCACCCGTCAGGAATGTGCGCGCGCTTTCCTTGAGTTGCTGTTGTTCTTCAGTGAGTCCGAAATCCATGGTTGTCCTTGCGCGTTGCTGAATTGCCAGCAATCTAACCCCTAACCCCTTCCCATAGTGGGAAGGGGAACTGGAAGATCCGACTAACGGGACTTCGGCATTTTCAGGCCGCGCTCGGCGATTATGTTTTTCTGGATGTGCGAGGTGCCTCCGCCGATTATCAGCCCTAGCGAAAACATCCACTCATACGGCCAGTAGGCGTGATCGAGTGCGGCCTCATCGTCGCGCGCGAGCATCGAGTAGTCACCCATCGCTTCCATCGCGGCAGTGGCGAGGTCGTGATTCAGTTCGGTGCCGACCAGCTTGTTGATCATCGCCTCGACGCCTGGGTTCTTGCCGCGAATCTGATCGGTGAGCTGGCGCAGCGCGTGAAAGCGCATCGCCTCGACGCGAATTTCCAGATCGACCAGCCGCTGGCGAAAGACGGGATCCTCGGTCAGCGGTCGGCCGCCACGCGTGATCGATTTGGCGAGCGCGAGCAGACGATTGAAGCGCTGCTCGCTGCCACTGGCGGAACCGAGCATGTTGCGCTCGTGAAAGAGCGTGGCGTTGGCGACGATCCATCCTTCGTTGAGCTTGGCGACCAGATTTTTTCGCGGCACGCGGACGTTGTCGAAGAAGACTTCGTTGAAGCCGCGGTCGCCCGTCATCTGAACCAGCGGGCGCACCGTGATTCCCGGCGTATGCATGTCGATGAGGACGTACGAAATACCGCGATGCTTGGGCGCCTCGAAGTCGGTGCGCACCAGGCAGAACATCATGTCGGCATATTGGGCGCCTGAGGTCCAGACTTTCTGGCCGTTGACTACGAACTCATCGCCGACGATTTCCGCGCGTGTTTTCAGTGAAGCCAAATCCGAGCCGGCGCCTGGCTCCGAATATCCCTGGCACCAGATTTCCTCGGCGGTCAAAATTTTCGGCAGATAGCGCTGCTTCTGCTCCTCGCTGCCCCACGAGATAAGCGTCGGCCCGAGCATCCCGAGTCCCGAGCCGCCGACCAGATACGGCGCCTTCGCGCGGACCATCTCGTCGTTGACGATCGACTGCCGCACCGGATCCATCGCCTGCCCGCCGTACTCTTTCGGCCACGCGAGCGCGACGTAGCCGGCCTCGTACAAGCGGTGCTGCCAGGCTTTCGCACGGGTGAGCCAGGTCTTGTCGTCGCGACCCTCGCGATCGGCAGAGAGGCCGCTGGTGGGCATATTCTCGTCAAGCCAGCCGCGCACCTTGAGTCGAAATGATTCTTCTTCAGGCGTGAATTGAAGATCCATGCGAGACACTCCTGCGGTCGTGATTGGCGTTTCGTACCGCGGCTTCGCGACCAGCATAGTCAAAACAGAGGCGTCGCGAAAAGGCAGGCCGATTGCCCCCTGAAATCGGCGTTGTTAGAGTTTGAAGTTGATCAGAATCGGGAGACCGGGGTCCACATAAATGGCGACGACGATTACGAGCGAATGTATCAACTGCGGCGCGTGCGAGCCGGAATGTCCGAACACGGCGATTTACGCCGGCGGAGTGCCGTGGGAGCTGAATGGCGCGACCAGTCCCGCAATCGCGCAGGACATTTATTACATCGTGCCGTCGAAGTGCACCGAGTGCGTCGGCTTCCACGACCATGAGGCGTGCGCCGCGGTGTGTCCCGTCGATTGCTGCATCCCTGATCCCGCTAATCTCGAAAGCGAAGGCGTGCTGCTCGCGCGCGCTCGCGAATTGCATCCCGAGACGACATTCCCCGACGACGCACCGTCGCGATTCCGCAAAGAGGCAGCTGGCGCCGAAACTCCAGCGGCAAATGGCGCAGCGGTAGCGTCGGCGCCTGCACCGAAGCCGGCGCCGCCCGCAGCAGCGGCTCCGAAACCTGCGGCGGTGGCTCCTGCAGCCAGTGCTGCGACTTCAACCACGAGCGCGGAGTTCAATCCGCTGGCGTGGGAAGTGCCCGTCATCTGCAAGGATTGCAACGAGCCGTGGACGATTCCGTATCGGCTGTTCGAGAAGGGCGTCGTGTTCCATTGCCCGTCGTGCTCGGGATCCTACGTCCCGAAAACTGCGATGTACCGCGCAGTGAAAGAGACCTTCGAGGGCTTCTACAACCGGCGACGCGCGGATCGCGAAGCGTTCGAGCGCAAACGCGCGCGCGAAGCCGCAGCGTTCGAAGCGAAGCAGGCGGCCGAGATGGAAGCGTTTAAGCACAAGCTCGAGGCGCTCGCGCATTCGATGAAACCGGCAGGCAAGTTGGTGCGGCCAACCGGCATCGCGTCGATGTTCACGTAGGAAGGGAATCGCAGAACTTGATTGAAATGAAACCCGCCGTGGGTTTCAAACTTCCTTGGGCAGGGGTGACCCCTGCACCCAATATAAAAGAAGGATTCTAAGGTGCAGGGTTTAACCCTGCCCAAGGAAGCGTGAAACCCACGGAGGGGTTTCACTACAATTAAGTTCTTCAATTACCCGAGCGCAGTAACCTCGAACGCGTATCCGTGACGCTTTAGTTGTTCGCGGATCGCTTCGATGTGGGCGTGGCCGCGGGTTTCCAGTTCCAGCATCACGCGCGCGCCGCCAATCGCGATGTCGCGACGCGTGCGGTCGTGATCGATCGCGCGGACGTTCGCGCCCGTCGCCGCTACCATCGAGACCAACTTGCCGAGCTCGCCCGGGCGATCGCGCAAATCCACCGCGACGCGGAACAGGCGCCCGACCTTCACCAGTCCGTGGCCGATGATCCGGTCGAGTACGTTCGTATCGATATTCCCGCCGCTCACGACCAGGACTACTGTCCTGCCCTTCAACTCGTCCTTGAGTTTGAGCGCGCCTGCGAGCGCTGCGGCGCCTGCGCCTTCGGCCAGCAGCTTGAGGCGCTCGAGCATCAGCAGGACGGCCTCGCCGATTTCGAAATCGTCGACGGTGACGGCGCGTTTGACGCGACCGCGCATCACCTCGAACGGAATCGTGCCGATGCGACCGGTGGCAAGGCCGTCGGCAATCGTATCGACGGGACGGCCAATCGAGGCGGCGGACATCGGCGGCGAGACTCGCAGACAGTTGCGGTGAGCCTGCCGCCTCGACGCCGATTACCTCGGCATTGGGCGCGCGCGTCGCGAGCGCAGCCACGATTCCCGCAATCAACCCGCCGCCGCCAACCGGAACGATCACGACGTCCGGCGTAACTTCGTCGGCGATTTCCAATCCGACGGTGCCTTGCCCTGCGATCACTTCAGCATCGTCGTACGCGTCGATGAAGGTCGCGCCGCGCTCGGTGCACATCTTCACCGAGGCTGCGCGCGCCTCCTGGTAATCGACGCCTTCGAGCACCACCGACTGGCCGTAGCTGCGGGTCGCGTCGATCTTCGCGATAGCGGCCGTCGTCGGCATCACGATCGTCGCGGTCACGCCCGCGCGCGTGGCGGCGTAGGCGAGCGCCTGGCCGTGATTGCCGGCGCTCGCGGCGACGACGCCGCGCGACTTTTGATCGTCGGTGAGCGTCGCGAGGCGATTGTAAGCGCCGCGGATTTTGAACGATCCAGTCTTCTGCAAATTCTCGGGCTTGAGGAACACGTGCGCGTCAAGAATTCGGTCGAGCGTGGTGCTGCGAATCAATGGAGTTGGCTTTATGATGCCCGCCAGACGCCGGCGCGCCTCTTCGATTTTTTCAGGGAGCATCGAGCGTGCGGACGTCATCGAAGATCTAGTGATGATTGGGCGGCGTGAACTGTCGCGGCGATGCAGCGCCGAACGAGTCGCCGTCGAAATCGATTTGTGTGCACGCGCCGGTCTTGTAGTCGAGATCGAGCAGGAGGTTGCGGATCGCACGGCGCTTGATCGACGCGATGAGTGTGGCGACTGCATCTCGATCGGCGGTCGAGATCGCGGCGACTTCGGCGGCGTCGAGATTGCTGACGCGGCAGAACTCGCGCGCCTTATCCTCGCTCGAGAACGCGAGCACTCCCGCCCACGCCGCGCCCTTCTCCTGGAAGACTATCAGCGCTCCGGCGGAATCGAGCAGCAGGTGAATCTCGTGCGGTAGAAAAGAACTCACGCGCCTTCGACCGTGAGCTTGCCCGCGCGGATCGCAGCCGCGCGCTCGCGGACCAGCGCGGGATAAGTGTAGTAGTGATCGCCGCTCAGATGCAGGAACGAATCGATATCAACGTCGTCGAGTTCGAGTTCTGCTATCGCGCGTCTCGGCGGACTTGCGGTCGGGAGCTTTGATGATCGAGTCATATAGCGCGCGGCCTTGCGCGGACTGGAAGTCTTCGCGCGGCGGAAGTCCGTCACTGCCGAGTTTGCCCGAGTGAAAGTTGTCGAGGATGAAGCGCAACGCTTTCAGTTCGTGGCGCAGAATGTCGATAGGTTTCAATGAATCGCGGGGCATACTCGCGAGCTTATCGCCGTGAGTTGCGTTGATTCAACACGCCGAGCGTCAAGCGATTAGTCGCCCTTGATCAGACGATGGATTGCGCTGAGGTGGCGCTGCGAATCGCGTTTGCGGCCGACCGCTTCGTACATCTCGGCGGCGTTGCGATGCGCCTCGACGTTGGACGGGTCGCACTCGAGCGTGCGGAGAAAACTTCGCAGCGCGTTCTGATGATCGTCCCTTTTGCGGTAGAGCAGGCCGAGCTTCAGATGGACGTCGGCGCTGGCGGGAACGATCGCGGCGGCGCCGAGCAGATGGCGCAGCGCGCCACTGAGGTCGCCCTCGCGTTCGAGTAGCGTGGCGAGGCGGATATGCGCCTCGAAGTTGCCGGGCTCGCGACCCACGAGCTCGCTATAGATGTTCAGAGCGCGGAGCGGGTCTTCGTCAGCTACTCGGCGCGCTTCCTCGAAGCGCTCACGTACGCGGGCGGGACCGAAACCGTCCTCGACCGTGCCGGGCTGGTAGCTGCGCTCGAAGTCGAAGATCAACTGGCCGGTCTCCGCCTCGATCAGCGAAGGACCGTCGCGCACCACGATGCGGCCTTCGTCGTTGACCAGTTTCAGCGACGTGACACTACGCTCCGGACTGACCAGCGTGCGCACGCGCTCGAGAGTTCGTTGGATCGGGTCGATATGCTGGCGAGTGCCGAGCAGTTCCTTGGCGAGGCGCATCTCGAGCAGATCGTTGAACGCGAACCGATAGTTGCGGCCGCCCAGATTCAACGGACGTACTAGATTACGCTTGACCCAGTAGCGAATACGCTCAGGCGTGACCGCGAGAATCCTCGCAGCTGTGCGCGTGGAAAAAGTCTCGCCCCCACCGCCCGCCTCTGCCGTCATCTTCACCGCCACCGTCGAAGAGTATAGGCAGTCACGCGCATGCTCTCAACGAGTGGCGTCGCGGTTTCTCAACACCTGTGGAGCGCGACCCGCTAGCCGCGAATTTCCTCGAGCGCGCGAATAACACTGACTACCGCGTTGACGCCGTTTTTTGCGTTTTCGATTCGCGCAACGGCCTGCTCGTCGGTCATCGCAGGCCCGATGATCGAGAGACCGACGGGCTTGTCGAACTCGAGCGACAACTCGATGCCGGCGCGGGCGATCGCATGCGCGATCACTTCGTCGTGATTAGTCTCGCCCTTGATGACCGCGCCAATCATCACGACGCCTTCGATTTCCTTGCGCTGGAGCAGTGCTTTCACGACCGGCGCCATGTCGTATACGCCGGGGACGCGGACCACGCGCGCGATTTCGACCCCGAGCGACTCGGCATGCTGGCGTGCGCGCTGTTCCATCGGCGTGGTCACTTCGGAATTGAACTCCGACACTACGAACGCGATCTTCATTGTGCTGCCATCAGATCAATTGTGACGGCGTCACGAATCTCGACGCCGTTGCTTTTGAGATACGACTTCAGCGCGGGAATCGGATGCTCGCCATAGTGAACGATCGATGCCACGATCGCCGCGTCGGCCATGCCGCTGGTGAACGCGTCGCGCAGATGGGCCGGCTCGCCGGCGCCGCCGGACGCGATCACCGGAATCGAGACGGCTTCGCTGATGCGGCGCGTGATCTCGAGATCGTAGCCGAGCTTGGTGCCGTCGCGATCGATCGAGTTGATGCACAGCTCGCCGGCGCCGAGCCGTTCGCCCTCGAGCGACCATGCCAACGCGTCGCGGCCGGTGGGCTGGCGTCCGCCGTCGATCACAACTTCGTAACCAGTCGGCACTTCGGGACGGACGCCGGTTTTTTTCAATTGCATCGACAGCACGATGCATTGGCTGCCGAATGCACGAGCGCCCTCGGAAATAAGCCCCGGATTGCGAACCGCGCCGGAGTCGATCGAGACTTTCTCGGCGCCCGCGAGCAGGACGGCCCGCATGTCGTCGAGGGTGCGGAGGCCGCCGCCGACGCTGAACGGAATGAAAATTTCACGTGCTACCGCACGAACCACGTCGAGCATGATGCCGCGGCGCTCGTTGGACGCGGTGATGTCGTAAAAAACGATCTCGTCGGCGCCCTCGGTGTAGTAGTAGCGCGCCATCGCGACCGGATCGCCAATGTCGATGTTCTCGAGAAATTGCACGCCCTTGGTGACTTTGCCGTCGCGAACGTCGAGGCACGGGATGATTCTTTTCGCCAGCATCGTCAGAAATCCAGGCGACAGAAGTTGTCCAGCAGCTTGAGTCCGGCTGCGCCGCTTTTTTCCAGATGGAATTGAGTCGCGATCACGTTGTCGCGTGCGACCGCTGCGGTGAACGGAACACCATAGTCGCACGCGGCGATCGCGATCGACGCATCGTCGGGAATCGGATAGTACGAATTCACGAAATAGAAGTGGGTGTTGTCGGGTACGCCGGCGAAGACTCGATGGCTCTGCGTCTGGCGCACGCGGTTCCATCCGATTTGCGGAACTTTGAGCGGACGGCCGTCGAGCGATCGCGGATAGCGAGCGACGCGGCCCGCGAGGACGCCGAGACATTCGGCGCTGTCCTCTTCGCTACGATCGAACAGTACCTGGATTCCGATGCAGATGCCGAGGAACGGTTTGCCGGCGCGAGCGACGTCGATTCGCAGAACCTCGGCAAGTCCGAGCGCGCGCAGATTTTCCATGGTGGCGCCGGCCGCCCCCACTCCCGGCAGAATCACTCGATCGGCGGCGACGATACGCTCGGCGCGATCGGTAATCTCGGATTTGTGGCCGAGGAATTCCAGCGCGCGCTGGACGCTGGTGAGGTTGCCGGCCTTGTAATCGACAATTGCGATCATCGGTTTAATCCAGAAAGCCGATCATAGCTGGAGTCGCATCGCCACCCAAGGCGATCGCAGACCAAGGTGCGCTGCGCGATTTCAGAGAACCGGAACCGGCTTCGCGTACGCGAAGCTCTCCGAGGCCCATTCCTCCCCTCGCGTTGCTCAGGTCGTCAGGGTGACACAAAGACGCGAAGATATCCGGAAGCCCATCGGCTTCTAGATTTCGGCGCGGATGTCCTGGTTGTCGGAGAGGACGCGGACGTTTACGTGATGCTCTTCGGAATCGCCGAGCGAGCCCCAGTGCATCGCGAAGTTCTCTAGCTGGACATCGGGATTGAAACGCTCTGACGCGCCCATCACGACTTCATCGACGCTCAGTAGAAACGCCATGCGCGCGATCGCGTACACCTGGTCGTTGGAGACCACCACCAGCGGGGTGACCGCGCGGCCGTGATCTTCGCATACCTTGACCACCTTGCTGAACAGCTTGCCCTCGGCCTCGCTGAAAATCTGGCCGCCATCGCTCGACGCAAGTCCCTTTTCGGTGCGAACTGTGAGCGCGATCAGTTCGGCGTCGTCGCGCTCGGACAGGTAGCGATGCAGATGCGCGAGATTGTTCGGATCGCGGATCGCAATCAGTTTCTTCTTGCGTGGCGAACAGGCCGAGACCGATCGAATCGACCTGGCTTTCTTCGATCAGTTGCAAATTGAACTTCTCGGGTTCCTCGCCGTAGGCATGCTGAGCCTGGCCGTTTATTTTTTCCGAAATCTCGAAAATCACGAACAGCGCGAGCGTGAAGCTGACGCCCGAGATAGTCGCGACCTGCTTGGTGAACAGGTTGATGACCGCGGTCGCGAACAAAACCGCAAACGTGATCGCGAGGCCGAGCGGGAAATCCTTGCCGCCGGGACGGAACCATTTCAGGTTGAGCGGCATCCGCCACAAGCGATGGTACTTGTCCTTGTAGCGCAGGATCAGCACCGACAGCGTTTTGAAAACGAAACTCCAGATGACGCCGAACGCGTAGGCCTCGCCCAGCACGAACATGTCGCCGCGCGAGAGCACGATGGTGGCGATTTGGAGCATCGCGACCATGTTCACGATGCGATAGTTGGTGCCGTATTTCTTGTGCGGATGACGGAACCAGTCGAGCAGCACGCCGTCTTCCGCGACCCGAGTCAACACGCCGGTCGAACCGACGATCGCGGTGTTGACGGCGCCGGCGAGGATTAGAAAGCCGACGAACACGACGAATGCGCGCAGAGCGATCCGCGCCCATAGCGGCCCGATCATGAACATCGCGAGTCCGCCGATCAGGTCGTCGCCGTAGTTCGACATGCGCACGCTGTCGGGGATGATCATGACCGCGAAGAACGAGACCAGCGAGGTCAGCAGCAGGCTGTATATGAAGATGACCATGCCGGCGCGCAGAAGATTTTTAAGCTTGGGCGCTTCGATTTCGCGATTGATTTGCGCCAGCGATTCTTCGCCCGACATCGCGAGGATCGAATGACCGAACGCGATCAGGATTCCGAGCGTGCCGATGGTGCGCGCACCCGGAAAATGCTTGAGCCATCCGAGCGAGTCGTTGGTGAACTTCAATTCGAACGGAGGCAGATGCGCACCGCGCGTGTAAATCGTCAGCCCGCACCAGACCATCATGATCACGGCCATCACGGTCGTGATCTGCATGATCCGCATGGCTTTGCCGCTGGATTCCTCGATGCCGAGAATATTCTGGCGCCAGAAATAAGCTGTTACTGCGATGGCGAAAAAGCCGGCGGTGAAATCCGGTGGTAGTATAATGTTGGAATGCGCAAGCTTGAGGAGTTCGTTGATCAGACCGACCAGGTATTGGCCCGCCGACACGCCGCTGATTGGGCCGGTCAGGATGTAGTCGAACATCAGGGCCGACACCGAGATTTTTGCGAGCGTCGAGCCCATCGCCTCTTTGACGACGCGATACACGCCGCCGCGCGTGAACATCGAGCACGATTCCACGTAGACGGCGCGCACGGCGTAGGAGAACAACATGACGGCGAGAATGAAATACGGCGCGGAGCGGCCGCAGGCCTGCTCGACGATGCCGCCGATATAGTAGGCGGTCGAGGCGAGGTCGCACAGCACGACCGCGGACGCTCGCCAGAAGGAAATGAAGGCGAGCATCCCGGTGGTTACTACGATTGCTTTGGTTTGTTTGCCGAAGGTCGCCTGCGGTTGAGGCCGCTCGGCGCCGATGAGTTTTGGAGTCGCTGCCAAGTATGAATCTCCCCGAGCAACGCCGAAAAGAACGGCGATGCAGATCGTTCAATGTGCAAGATGCAGACCGCATTGATTCGGCAAGGTCTAGTTGGCGTTTGGATAGCGCGAAATGCTAAGCGCAACGGCTTTGACGATTGGTACCGTGCAACTTGCAATAGAGTCGGCCTGTCCGGCTCTTGATGCAGTCGGGCTATCGAGGATTAGAATGGAAACGGAAAATCGAATCGAGGAAACACTTGGCTAACATTCTCGTCGTCGACGACGACCGCAATATCCGCCGCACCCTGGCGGCAAGTCTTGAATCCGCGAGTCATCAAGTGACCGTCGCGGAAAGTGCAGAACATGCGCTCGAGCTGCTGGGGCCGTCGGCGCCGGCGGTGGTCGTCTCCGACGTGCGCATGGCGGGAATGGGTGGGTTCAAGCTGCTCGAATCGATCAAGCGGCTCAACCCTGCGATGCCGGTCGTGATGATGACGGCGTTCGGATCGATTCCCGACGCGGTCGAAGCGATGCGCCAGGGAGCGTACGACTACGTCACCAAGCCGTTCACCGCCGACCACATCGTGCACGTTGTCGCGCGCGCGCTCGAGGTTCATGAGCTGCGGGCCGAGAACAAGGAGCTGCGCGATCGGATCGAAAGCCTGACCGAGCCCGAGCCGTTCCTCACCTATAGTCCGCATTCGCGAAAGCTGGCGGAGACCGCGACGCAGGTGGCTGACAGCGACGCGACTGCGCTGATCACCGGCGAAAGCGGCACCGGCAAGAGCATGCTGGCGTCGTACATACATCGGCTGAGTCCGCGCAAGAATGGGCCGTTCGTGCAGGTCGCGTGCACGACGCTCAGCGAGCATTTGCTGGAGAGCGAACTCTTCGGGCATGTGCGCGGTTCATTCACCGGCGCGATCAAAGACAAGCCCGGGCGGCTCGAGGCGGCCGAGGGCGGAACTGTTCTGCTCGACGAAATCGGCGACCTGACGCCGGTGGTGCAATCCAAGCTGCTGCGTTTTCTGCAGGAGCGGACGTTTGAGCGCGTCGGCGGCGCGCAGACGATCAAAGTCGATGCGCGGATAATCGCGGCGACCAATCAACATCTCGAACAGCTAGTGAAGGAAAAGCGCTTCCGCGAGGATCTCTACTACCGCCTCAACGTTATCGAATTGCAGGTGCCGGCGTTGCGCGATCGGCCGGGCGAAATCCTGAAACTCGCCGAGCACTTCGCCGCGCAAGCCGCGCAGACGCATCACAAGCCGGCGCATTCGATCGCGCCCGAAGCGCGCGAGGCGCTGGTGTCCTACACCTGGCCCGGCAATATCCGCGAGCTGCGCAACGTGATGGAGCGCGCGGTGATCTTAAGTCGCGGCGAGACGATCGCGCTGAGCGATCTGCCCGACAAAATTCTCGCATCACCCGACAAGCTCGATCACAGTCACACGCTCGAGCAGATGGAGCGCCGGCATATCGAGGTCGTGCTCGAGCAGGCGATGACGCTGGAAGAAGCGGCCGAGATGCTTGGAATCAACGTCGCGACATTGTGGCGAAAGCGCCGGCGATACGGCCTGGACTGAGGGGCGGGCGCTCCCGCCTCAAGCCGCTACTTCTTGTTCATCGCGCCTTCGAGGCGGCTGTGACTCTGTATGCACGTGCCGAGGCTGGTGAACGGATCCGGCCAGTCGTGCTTGACGCAATAGGGCAGCGCCGCCATGTCGGTGTCGGAGTATCCGCGCGCCGAAAGATCTTTCTTCAGGCAGTCGCTATGCGCCTTGTTGGAGCCCGCAACGCCGGCAGCGTCGTCAGCCGCTTCGGTGATCAAGGCGTTGCGCAGTGCGATTTTCACCTGCGGATCCTCGCTCTTGCCGAGTGAGCCGGCGACATTGCTCGAGGGACCGCAAGTGCCGACCGCATCGATGAACGCCTCTTCGAGCGCGACCGTCGAGAGGTCTTTCGCGAATCCGACGCTCACCGCACTTGTGAGCAAGCCGGTCGCGATCAATGCCACAGCAAATCGTTTCATCGCATTCGTCCTCCAGGTTGAGATGTGACCTGTGAAAAAGTGAAAAAACGGCCGCATCGTTGGCATACGCACTTAATCTGTAGATGCGACGGGCGAAAGAGTCCAGTCGAGATGCGACGAACGCGGGTTCTCAGCGGCACACGGCTTGACGGAAACTCCCGCTTGATGAAAGTCTCGCGACAGTCAGAACAAAGGAATCTATCATGGCCAAAATTGCTCTCGCGTGCACGATTCTTCCCGACAGTCCGCCGGCGCGCCTGATCGAATGGTCGCGGGCTGCGGAGGACGCGGGCTTTTCGGGCGTCTTCATGACCGAGGCGAACAACGACTCGCTGGCATGCTCGCTCGCGCTCGGGCTTCACACCAAGCGAATCAAGCTCGGCACTGCGATCACGAACATTTATCTGCGGCATCCGAATCTGCTCGCCAATGAAGCCGCGGCGGTGCAGGAATTCACCGGCGGACGATTTATTCTCGGGCTCGGCACGGGGCATCGCGAGGGCAACTCCGCGCTCGGAATCGAGATGGGAGTTCCGCTCACGCGGATGCGCGAGACGGTGAAGACGCTGCGCGCGATGCTCGACGGCGGCAAGACGGGGCCGCGCGTCAGCGCCAAGCTGCCGCTCTACCTGGCGGGCGTATCGCGCCCGATGGTCAAGCTGGCGGGCGAAATCGGCGACGGCGTCATCTTCAATTTTTTTCCGCCGGCGCGGGTCAAGGAAGCGCTCGGCGAATTGGCCGAGGGCGCGAAGATCGCCGGCCGTGACCCGAAGCAGATCGAGGCGACGCTGTTCGCGACCGCGTTTATTTCCGACGATCTCGAAGCGGCGCGGCGGCCCGCGCGCAAGCTGCTGTCACGCTACGGCGCGCTGAAGTTTTACGGCAACATGATGGCGCATTCGGGATTCGAGCGGGAAATCGCGGCCATTCGCGCGGCGGGTCGCGACGCCGATGCGGCAATCAAGGCCGTTAGCGACGAACTGATCGATGCGACCCTGCTCGTTGGTTCGGAGTCACGAGTTCGGGAGCGGCTGCAGGAGCTATGCGCGCCCGGAATCGGCACCGCGATCGTGTTCACGAATCCGGTCAACGAAGATCGCAACGCCGCCGTGATGCGAACGATTCGCGCGCTCAAGCAATAGAGCAGTACGCGCTTAAGGCAGGTCTTCCTGATCGCCGGTGTTCTGATCGTTGGAGTCGCGGGCCAAAGCGACGCGATCGAAGAAGCGCTTGATCCGTTTGGCGTTGACGCCGAAATCGCCGATGCCGTCGCGCGATTTGGATCGCATCTCGATCAGGCTGGCGCCGTCGGGCGTCGGCCGAACCTGGATCACGACGTCATCATTGAAATGCCACAGCTTCGAAGTCGCGACCACTTCGATCGTATTGGTGGCTGGATCCGAATAAGTAATCGTCCACGTCGGCGAGGCCTTGGCGACTTCGTTGACGCGCGCGAAAGCGTCGGCCGGCGAGAGGCGCTCCTTGATTGGCCCGATCGGACCGTAGCCCTTCAACTGCCGGTCGGCGTACTTCGCCTTGTCGTATTTCATGTCGCGATTCGGTTCATGCTGCAGCTTCTGCGCGTTTACGAATTCGGGCGGGTTGTCGAAATCAGTCGTGATGTCGTTGATGGGCGGATACTTGGAACTGCGCAGCAGCGTCACGATCAACGGCAGCGCGATCACCGCGCATACAACAGTTCCCATCACGGCCCGATTGCGACCGGCGCTCGCTTGAGGCTTGCGCGTAAGGAAAATCGCGAGCAGGCCGACCAGGAATCCCAGGATGCTCAGCAGAAAGCCGAGCGCGAACAGCTGGAAACCCATGAACGGCGCGACCAGGCGGAAATGCGCGCCAACCATTCCAGCGCCGATCATCGCGATCGCGAGGATGGCGTCAAAAAATGCGAGCCATGCAAAAGTCATTCGTCTTTCCCCCGAAAGAGATTTGCGTTCACACTACGACGCCTGGTTCTTCACTCCCCGTACCACAAACTGCGGCAATACGAACAGAAACGATCCGCTCGCGACGGCGCGATCGATCTCCCCGAACCATCGCTTGACCTCGGCGTCGGCGATCTTGCCGGAGTCGCGCGCATACCGCGCGAAACTCGCCTTCAGCATCGGTAGCGAGCGCCCGACAGTGTCAGCGCCGGCGTGAATCTCAACTTTCACGTCGGTAAGACCGGCCGCGCGAAAGAGCCGATAGAGCTGGCGTCCAATCTGCGGCTCCTTGATTGCGATCCCTTTCGAGGCTGCGAGGATTCGATCGGTGAGATCGCGCGCCGCGGGAGCGATATCGAGCGCCAGCATATCCCAGTCGCTGTCCACCGCGACTACGACTCCGCCTGGTGCCGTCACGCGCGCCATTTCGGCGACAGTATCGACTGCGGAATCGACATATTCAAGAACGTTTTTGCACCACACGCGGTCGAACGAAGCGTCGGGAAAGCGCAGCGGAGGAAACGCGCTTTGCACGAACTCGGCCGCCAGCTTGGCGTCGCGAGCACGAGCGCTCGATCGCTCGACGAACTCCGCGTTGATATCCACCCCGGTCACTTTGCCGTTGGGACGCGACTCGACGCGCGAGTTCGAGGCTGGTGTGGCCGGGTCCGGAGCCGACGTCGAGCACGCGCAGACCTGCTCTGAGATCGAGCGGGCGCAACAGCGGTTCCATCGCGGGGTGATATGCGAGGATCTGGTCGTAGGCACTGTGGCGATCCGAGTCGATATCGACCCAGTGCTGCTTGTAATAGGGCTCAGCCATGGCCGGCGGCGATCAGACGAGTCGAAGTTCCTTCATCGCGACGCGCAACTTCTCCGCGGGACCCGCAGTCATCGGCACCAGCGGCATCCGCAACTCGTTGGCGCATTTGCCCATGAACGCGAGCGCCTGCTTGACCGGAATCGGATTGGTCTCGACGAACAGCGATCGGATCAGCGGCAGCAGCCTGAAATGGATCTCGCGGGCCTTCGGGAAATCACCGGCCAGCGCGGCGGCCGCAAGATCGTGCATCTCGCGCGGGACAACGTTGCTGCAGGTCGAGATCACGCCCTTGGCGCCGAGCGCGATCAGCGGCAGCGTGAGTGAATCGTCGCCAGAGAGAATCGTTATGCGATCGCCGCACATCTTCAAGATGTCGGACGACTGGTCCATCGAGCCCGACGCTTCCTTGATGCCGACGACGTTCTTGATTTCAGCCAGCCGCGCCACGGTTTCAGGCAGGATGTTCGACGCCGTGCGGCTGGGGATGTTGTACACGAACAGCGGGAGGTCCACGCTCGCAGCGATCGTCTTGTAGTGACGATAGATGCCGTCCTGCGTGGGCTTGTTGTAGTAAGGCGACAGTAGCAGCGCGCCATCCGCGCCCATCTCGCGCGCAGCCGCAGTAAGGCGAATCGCCTCGGCGGTCGAGTTCGATCCGGTGCCCGCGATCACCGGGACGCGTTTTCGCACCTGCTCGATCGTAAGCTTGATAACGCTGTCGTGCTCGGCGTGCGTGAGCGTGGCGGATTCGCCGGTCGAGCCGCACGGGACCAGGCCGTCGATACCGCTCTGGATCTGCCATTCGATTAGGTCGCGCAACGCCCGCGCGTCCACTTCGCCATCGCGAAACGGCGTGACGAGAGCAGTCAATGCGCCATTGAACATCGTTGGTAGCCTCCCGCGGTTTTCATTTCACTGGAACCATCTCGTCGGCGCCAAGCTCGACCGCGCCGCGAAAAACCTCGACCGCGTTGCCGGTCATGAACACGTGATTCGCATCAGAACCATCGGCGCGCCATTCGATTTCAAGATTGCCGCCGCGCAGTTCGACCGTCGCGGTCCGTTCGGCATGATTTGTCAGCACCGCCGCGACCAGCGCCGCGCATGCTCCGGTGCCGCATGCCCAGGTCTCACCCGAGCCGCGCTCCCACACCCGCATCTTAAGATTGCGGCGCGACGTGGCAAGGATGAACTCGGTATTCACGCGGCGCGGAAAAAACGGATGATGCTCGAACTCGCGGCCCAGCGCGGCAAAATCGCGATCCTGCAACTTGAACACGCCGTCGTCGGCGACGAACACAACGCAGTGCGGATTGCCCATCGAGACCGCCGTGATCGATTCGCGCCGGCCTGCGACCTCGAGGGGATAGTCGATGATTCGACCGTCGGCGTTCACCGGGATTTCGCGGCCATCGACAATCGGCTCGCCCATATCGACCGTCGCGCCAATCACGCGCCGGCCTTCGAGTTGCAGCAGGACCGACTTGAGACCCGCGTCAGTCTCGATACGCATCGGATTGCGACGCACGAGGCCGCGCTCGAAGGCGAGCCGCGCGACGCATCGGATTCCGTTGCCGCACATATCGCCGCGGCTGCCGTCACTGTTGTACATCTCCATTCGAATGTCGGCGCTGCTCGACGGCGCAAGCATGATCAGGCCGTCGCGCCGATGCCGAAGTGGCGATCAGAAAGTTTGATCGAGAGTGCAGCTGGGTCGGCCGGACGAGCGCGCATCGCGACAATATAGATGTAGTCGTTGCCACATCCGTGCATCTTGGTGAATTCGAGCGTTGCCATCGGCGTTTATGCGCTCTCACGCCGGCTTGAGGTCAACGATATGTTCGCCGCGAATCTGATCCTCAAAACTGTCGCGGTCGCGAATCACGTGTACGTCGGCGCCGTCGACCAGAATCTCGGGCGCGCGCGGACGGCTGTTGTAGTTTGACGACATGACGAAGCCGTAAGCGCCGGCGCTCATCACCGCGAGAAGGGCGCCCTCCTCGGGCTCAGCCATCTCACGCTCGCGTGCAAAGAAATCACCGCTCTCGCATACCGGACCGACGATGTCCGCGGTCACAGTCTTGCCACGCTTGCGGCGATCGACGGGAACAATCTCGTGATACGCCTCGTAGAGCACTGGCCGAATCAGATCGTTCATCGCGCCGTCAATCACGACGAAGCGCTTCACATCAGTTTCCTTATTGTAGAGGACCTTCGTCACCAGCACGCCGGCGTTACCGACCATGACGCGCCCGGGCTCGGTGATTATTTTGAGCCCGAGGCCCGCGATCGGTTTCAGCAGCGCGTGCGCGTATTCCGAAGGTGGCGGCGGCTGTTCCTGGTAGGGGATTCCGAGCCCGCCGCCGAGATCCAGATATTTCAGTGGGGTTCCTGCGCTGCGAAGCCTTCCGACGATCGCGGCAACTTTCTGTCCCGCTTCAGCGAACGGCGCCATCTCGGTTATCTGCGAGCCGATGTGCGTGCTCAGGCCGACGATTTCGAGCTGCGCAAGCGCACTCGCTTCGGCGTAATATTCGTCCACCTGCGAAAGCGGCACGCCAAACTTGCTGTCGCGATGGCCGGTGGAAATGTGCGGATGCGTGCCCGGATCGAGATCGGGATTCACGCGCAGGCTGACCGGCGCGCGATGCTTCATCCGGCCCGCGACCTCTGCGATGCGGTGCAATTCAGGGCGCGACTCGACGTTGATCATCAGGATGCCGGCTTTCAGGGCAGCCTCGATTTCCTCGTCGGTCTTGCCGACGCCGGAGAAAACGATCTTGCGCGGGTCGGCGCCGACGCGGAGACATCGCATCAGCTCGCCGACGGAAACGATATCGAATCCCGCGCCCATCGAGGCGAACAATTTCAGGATGCTCAGATTCGAAAGCGCCTTCATTGCATAGCAGATCAGATGGTCTGTGCCGGCGAAGGCCTCGTCAAAGACCCGGAAGTGGCGCCTCAGCGTGCGCGCACTGTAGACGAAGAACGGAGTGTTGATTTGTCTCGCCAGGTCGGCGATCGGCACGTCTTCGGCGTAAAGTTGATCGTTGCGGTATTCGAAGTAGTTCATGGCGAAGTCGCGATTGAGTGAAGTTTCGTTTCTATCATAGCGCAGTCCCGCGAATAAACGGGCGTTCGCGCAGTTTCGGATCAATCTCGATGCTATTGAATCGGTACCGGCGTCGGCACCACGAAATTTTCAGGGCTGGGCGGCGCTGATGCATGCTTGCGCACGAGAGTCGCATCGTTGGACGGCTCGCTGACGTAGCCGTCGGTGGTGCTGGAGGTCACCTGGTAGTGATAGGTCTTGCCCATGACGGTCGAGCCGTCGATGAAGGTAAAAGTGTTTTGCACCTGGAAGCGGCCTTCGTCATTCACCTGGATGTCGCCAATTTTCTCGGCGGGCTTGCCCTCGTCGGCGCGCAGGATCGTGAAGCTGCCGAGGTCCTTCATCTTCGCGCCGCCGGCGTAGCTGTCGGGACGATCCCAGGTCAGGCGAATTCCCTCTTTCACGTTGGCGGCCTCGAGCCCGGTGATTTTCTCGGGACGCGCCGACTCCGGCGGAATCGGTTGCGACTTCACGCCACATCCGAGAAACATCGCGTTTGCGAGCGCAACAATCATAAGGCCGAGCAGAATCAGGTTCGCGCGGTTGGTTTTCAGATTCATCGACGTCCGAGCTCCTTGAGGCGGCGCTTGACTGTGGACGGGGCCGGACCGCCTTCGATCGTGCGTCGCGCCACCGAGTTTTCGGCTTGAAGCATCGCGATCGCGTCGGCGCCAAACGCGCTCGAGTGCCGTCGCAACTCGTCGATGCTCAAGTCCTCGAGCGTCATCCCAGCTTCGGCGGTCTCGCGCACGATCGCACCTACGATTTCATGCGCCTCACGAAAAGCAGTGCCGCGACTGACCAGGTATTCCGCGAGATCCGTCGCGAGCGCAAATCCTCCGGCGGCCGCGCGCATGCGTTTCGTATCAAACCTAAGCTTCGGGCAGAATTTCGCCAGCAGATCGAGTGCGGGCTTCAGCGCGTCGAGCGCGTCGAACACGCGTTCCTTGTCTTCCTGCAAGTCCGAGTTGTAGGCGAGCGGAAGACCCTTCAACACGGTCAGCATCGCAACCAGATCGCCAATCACGCGGCCAGTCTTGCCGCGGATCAGTTCGAGCAGATCCGGATTTTTCTTCTGCGGCATCATCGAGCTGCCGGTCGAAAATTCGTCGGGCAGCGCGGCGAACCCGAACTCGGTGCTCGTCCAGAGAATCATTTCTTCGCTCATCCGCGAAAGATGAACCTGCGTGAGCGCGGCGGCGGAGAGAAAATCCACCACGAAGTCGCGATCCGACACCGCGTCCATGCTGTTGGCGGTGATCGCCTTGAAGCCGAGCGCGCGCGCGACCATCCGGCGGTCGAGAGGCAGCGTCGTACCGGCTAAAGCACCGGCGCCGAGCGGCATGACTGCGGTGCGCGCCGCGGCCTGCTCGAAGCGCTCGCGATCGCGGCCAAGCATCTCGACGTATGCGAGCAAATGATGCGCGAGCGTCACCGGTTGCGCGCGCTGCATGTGAGTATAGCCGGGCATGATCGTCGCGACGTGTCGCCGCGCGAGCCGAATGAGAGTCGCACGCAGTTCGGTCACCAGCGCAATCACACCGCCGATCTCGTCGCGGAGATATAGCCGCATGTCGAGTGCGATCTGATCGTTGCGCGAACGACCGGTGTGCAGTTTGCGCCCCGGCTCGCCACTCAGCGCGATCAGCCGTCGCTCGATTGCGAGATGGATATCTTCGTCGGCGATATCGAACTTGAAGCGTCCTTGTCGCGATCTCATTTTCGATCCGCTCGAGGCCGCCAACGATCTCGCGCAACTCGCTTGCCTTGAGCAGTCCGACCTTCGCGAGCATTTGCGCGTGCGCGATCGATCCGCGAATGTCGTGGCGAAACAGGCGGCGGTCGAATGGCAACGACGCGGTGAATGCTTCGACCTCGGGGATACGGCCGCGCGCAAATCTTCCCCGGATAAGATTTTTCCCGCTGCGACGCACTTTCACGGTGAGGCGAGCGGAGTTGCTCGCGGAGAACGAGTCAATTGACGGGCCGCAATTGGCAGGAGCATCCGCGCGCCGCACAACTCATCGAGCCGTCGGGATGCGTGATATGAACGTCCATCTTGTGATGGCAGTGATCGCAATCGCCCGTGCGCGGACGAGGCACCAGCTTGGGTTGGTTTCGCGGATGCTTGAACTGGATGACCTTGCCCAATCGATCAGTCCTTCTTGCTGCTCGCACGCGCCAGCGCTCGAAGCCTCAGGCCCGCGAGCCGGATGAGCCCGTCGGCGTCGGCCTGGTTGTATCCGCCCGCCTCCTCGAAGCTGACGATCTTCTGATCGTACAGCGAGTTCGGCGATTTGCGGCCGGCGATCCACACGCCGCCCTTGAAGAGTTTCAGCCGCGCCGTTCCGTTCACGTTTTTCTGCGTATCGTCCACCAGCGCTTGCAGCGCCTCACGCTCGGGCGCAAACCAATATCCGTAATACACCATTTCGGCGTAGCGTGGGATAAGCGAGTCGCGCAGATGCATCACCTCGCGATCCAGCGTGAGCTGCTCGACCGCGCGATGGCCGTGGAAGAGGATCGTCACGCCGGGCGTCTCGTAAACTCCGCGCGATTTGATTCCGACGTAGCGGTTCTCGACCAGATCGACGCGGCCGATGCCGTGGCGGCCCGCGATTTCGTTGGCGCGTTCGATGATGCGCGCGGGAGCGAGTCGTTCGCCATTGATCGCGACCGGATTGCCCGCGGCGTACTCGATCTCGACGTACTCCGGCTTGTCCGGCGCGTCTTCGGGCGAAGCTGTCATGCGAAACATATCGTTGTAAGGCTCGCGCCACGGGTCCTCGAGGATACCGCCCTCGTAGCTGACATGGACCATGTTGCGATCCATCGAATACGGCTTCTCGGCCGTCACTTGCACGGGAATTTTCTTTTCACTGGCATACGCGAGCATGTCGGCGCGGCCCACGAACGGCCAGTCGGTGCGGCGCCACGGCGCGATGATCTTCAAGTCCGGCGCCAATCGCGCGAACGTCAGCTCGAAGCGCACCTGGTCGTTGCCTTTGCCGGTCGCACCGTGGGCAACCGCATCGGCGCCTTCCTTGAGCGCTATCTCGACCAGCTTCTTTGCGATGACGGGCCGCGCGATCGAAGTGCCGAGCAGGTAGTAGCCCTCGTACACGGCGTTCGCGCGCAGCATCGGGAATACGAAGTCGCGCGCGAATTCCTCGCGCAAGTCGACGATATAAAGCTTGCTCGCGCCGGTCTTGAGCGCCTTTTCTTCGAGGCCGTCGGTCTCGTCGCCCTGCCCCACCTCGGCGCAGTATGCGATCACCTCGCATCCGAAATGATCTTTGATCCAGCGCAGCATCACCGACGTGTCGAGACCGCCCGAGTACGAGAGCACCAGTTTATTTATTTTCTCGGTTGCCACGATTCTTGAGCCGTCATTCCGCCGACGGCGACGTAGTCTGCAAAATTTCGGGACGTATCAGCCAGACCATCACCGCTTTCTGCGCATGCAGCCGGTTTTCGGCCTGATCCAGCACGACGGATCGCGGGCCGTCGATCACCTCGTCGGTGATTTCCTCGCCGCGATGCGCCGGCAGGCAATGCATCACGATCGCGCCCTTGCGCGCATTCTTCAGCAGCGCGTCGTTGACCTGGAAGCCCTTGAAGTCGCGCCGCCGCTGCACCGCTTCCTTCTCACGGCCCATCGAGGTCCAAGTGTCGGTGTAAACCACGTCCGCGTCCTTCACCGCCTCGGCCGGATCGTCGGTGATCGTGCCGATCTCCTCGTTGCGCAGCCGCTTCATGAAATCCTTGTCCGGCTCGTAGCCTTTAGGACTCGCAAGGCGCAACTCGAACCCCGCGAGCGACGCCGCCTCGATCCAGCTTTGCGCGAGGTTGAATCCATCGCCGACGAACGCGACGCGCACTTTCCTGAGATCGCGCCCGAACCGTTCCTGCAACGTCATCAGATCGGCGAGCAACTGGCATGGATGAAGCAAGTCGGTGAGCCCGTTGATGACCGGCACTGTCGCCTCGCGCGCAAGCTCGACCGCGGTCTCGTGCGAGAAAGTGCGAATCATGATCAAATCCACGGAGCGTGAAATATTGCGCGCGACGTCCTTGACCGATTCGCGCTCGCCGATACCGATATCATTCGGCGCGAGATAAATCGCATGCCCGCCAAGCTGCGCCATGCCGGTCTCGAAGGTGACGCGCGTCCGCAGCGACGGCTTCTGAAATACCATCGCGAGCGTCCGGCCGCGCAGGTACGGATGATCGAGTCCGATCTTGAGCTCGGCCTTCAGCCGCGCGCCGAGCGCGAGCAATCCATTGAGTTCCGCCGGCGAGAGCGAGCTTAGATCGAGAAAGTCGCGTTTCATTTCGGGATCGGCGCGTTCTTGAGTGCGTTTTCAATGATCGCGAGGCCCGCGTCCGCCTCCTCGCGCGTCAGGTTCAGCGGCGGCAATAGCCTGAGTACGTTGCCTGCGGTGCCGTTGACCAGCAGCCGATTCTTGAGACACTCCTCGACGATCGGACGCGCGTCATGCTTGAGCACGGCACCCATGATCATTCCGAGTCCGCGAACTTCAACGATTCGGTCGCACGAGCGCGCAAATTCTCTCAGCCGCTCTAGCATGTAGGCGCCGACGCTCGCCGCGTTCTCGAGCACGCCGTCCTGCTCGAGTGCGTCGATCACGGCGACCGCCGCCGCACACGCGATGGGATTTCCACCGAACGTGCTGCCGTGACTGCCGGGCGTAAAGCTCGACGCAATCTCGGCCCGCGCAATCATCGCGCCGATCGGAAGCCCGCCGCCGAGCGCCTTGGCCAGCGTCACGATGTCGGGCTTGATGTCGGTGTGCTCGAACGCGAAAAATTTCCCGGTGCGGCCCATTCCGGTTTGCACTTCGTCGAGTATCAACAGCAGCTGGTTGCGATCGCACCAGTCGCGCACCCGCTTCAGGTAATCCGCGCGCGGCACCACCACGCCGCCCTCGCCCTGGATCGGTTCGACCATCACGCCGACAGTTTCGTCGCGCCGTGCGCGATCGAGCGCCGCAAGATCGTCGAACGGCACAGTCTTGAAGCCGGGCATCAACGGCTGAAACCCCTGATGGTACCGCTCCTGCCCGGTCGCAGTCACCGTCGCGAGCGTGCGTCCGTGGAACGAACCGAGCGTCGTCAAAATCTCGAAGCGCCCGTTGCCCCATCGCCGCGCGAGCTTGATCGCGGCCTCATTGGCCTCGGCCCCACTGTTTCCCAGAAAGACTTTCCCGTCGCCGAAATGATTCGCGAGCCGCTCGACCAGTCGCGCCGTCGGCTCGGTGTGAAACACGTTGGAAACGTGGGTGAGCTTTTCCGCCTGCTCCTTGATCGCGCGCACGACGCGAGGATTTCCATGCCCGAGGCCGGTTACCGCGAGCCCGCAGAAAAAATCGAGATAGCGGTTGCCGTCGGCGTCATACAGATACGCGCCATGCCCTCGCGCGAACGCGAGCGGCAGGCATCCGTACACATCGACCATGTGTTGATGGGTGAGTTCTATGATCTCGGCGTTGTTCATCGAATTTTGCCGCCCTGTGCACTGCGCGCGTTGTCGCTCAAGGCCGACACTTTGGCGCGGCGCTGCACGACTTCGGTGCCGATTCCCGAGCGGGTGAAAATTTCGAGCAGCACGGCGTGCTTGTTCCTGCCGTCGAGTATGTGCGTCTTCGCGACGCCCTTGTTCAACGCGTCGATGCAGCATTCGACCTTCGGAATCATGCCTTCGTGGATCACGCCCCGCGCGATCAACCGCCGCGCTTCCGCCGCGTCGAGCGTCGAGAGCAGCTTTCCGTCTTTATCCTTGACGCCTTCGACGTCGCTCAGCAGGATCAGTTTTTCCGCCTTGAGCGCGGCCGCGATCTCGCCCGCCGCCGTATCGGCATTGATGTTGTAAGTCTGGCCGTCGCGCCCAAATCCGGTCGGCGCGATCACCGGAATGAAGTTGTTCACCTCGAGCGTGCGCAGCAATTCGGGATTCACGCGATCGACTTCGCCGACCAGCCCGATATCGACCCGCGAGCGCTTGCCGTTATCGTCAGTGACGACCATCCGCATCTTCCGCGAGCGAATCAGGTCGCCGTCCTTGCCCGACAGCCCGACCGCGCGGCCACCCATGCGCGAAATCGTCGCGACCAGATCTTTGTTGATTCTCTGCAGCACCATCTCGGCCGCTTCCATCGTCGCCGGATCGGTCACGCGCATCCCGCGCACGAAGCGCGACTTGAGCCCGAGCTTGCCGATCAGTTCCGTAATCTGTGGACCGCCGCCGTGCACGATTATCGGGTTGATGCCGACCAAATCGAGCAGCACGACTTCCTGCGCAAAGCTCTCGCGCAACTCCTCGGTCTGCATCGCATGGCCGCCGTACTTGATGACGAAAGTTTTGCCGCGAAAGCGCCGAATATACGGCAGTGCCTCCAGGAGAACGTCGGCTCGATTGTGACTGATCTCTTTCACGCCTGAACGAAACCTCTCGACCAAAAGGGAAATCAAAACAGTAATGCACGCGCGGCGCAATGCATTGCCCGCGCGGCAGTTAATACCAGTGTAACGATTGAACAGGAGCTACAGAATATAGCGAGAGAGATCTTCGTCCTTGACGATTTCGTCGAGGCGGCCGTGGACGTAGGCGGCGTCCACCGTCAGTTGCTTGTCGGGCAGCTCCGGCGCGTTGAAGGACAGTTCTTCCAGCAGCCGCTCGAGCACCGTATGCAGCCGGCGTGCGCCGATATTTTCCGAGCGCGCATTAACCTTCGCCGCGATTTCCGCCAGCGCCGCGACCCCGTCCTCGGTGAAGTTCATATGCACACCCTCGGTATCCATCAGCGCGACGTATTGCCGCGTCAGCGCGTTTTCCGGCTCGGTCAGGATGCGAATAAAATCCTCGCGCGTTAGCGCTTTCAGCTCGACCCGAATCGGAAAGCGTCCCTGGAATTCGGGAATCAAATCGGACGGCTTCGACGTGTGAAACGCGCCCGACGCGACGAACAAAATGTGATCGGTCCTGACCGCGCCGTATTTCGTGTTGACGGTCGAGCCTTCGACAATCGGCAGCAGGTCGCGCTGCACGCCCTCGCGCGAGACGTCCGGCCCGTGCGTTTCGCGGCCCGCAATCTTGTCGATCTCGTCGATAAACACGATGCCCGATTGCTCCGCGCGCGTAATCGCCTCGTGCGCGACCGCCTCCATATCGACCAGCCGCACCGCTTCCTCCGCCGTCAGCAACTCGAGCGCCTCGGGGATTTTCACTTTGCGCGTGCGCGTCTTCTTGGGCATGAGCTGATTCATCAGCTCCTTCATGTTGAGGCCCATCTCTTCCATGCCCTGCGGCGTGAAGACCTCGATATTCGGCGCGGCATTCGCGCTGACTTCGAGTTCGACCTCGCGATCGTCAAGATGGCCGCCGTTGAGCAGCTTGCGCAATTTCTCGCGGGTGTCCTTGTGCGAGTCGTGGTCGGTGGCCTCGATATGTCCTTCCGGCGTGATTCCTGCGGGGCGGCGAACCTTGGTCGGCGCGGGGAACAGGAGATCGAGCAGACGCTCCTCGGCGTTCTCTCGCGCTTTGACCTTGACGCCCTCGCGCGCTTCGTCGCGCACCATCTTGACCGAGCATTCGGCCAGGTCGCGAATCATCGACTCGACGTCGCGCCCGACGTAGCCGACCTCGGTGTAGCGCGATGCTTCCACCTTGACGAACGGGGCCTGAGCCAGCCGCGCAAGGCGTCGCGCGATTTCCGTCTTGCCGACGCCGGTCGGCCCGATCATCAAAATATTCTTCGGCGCGATTTCGTCGCGCAGCTCGGGCGCGACATTCTGCCGCCGCCATCGGTTGCGCAATGCGATCGCGACTGCGCGTTTCGCGTCATGCTGCCCGACGATATAGCGGTCGAGCTCGGAGACGATCTCGCGCGGCGTCATCACTTGTGGAACTGCCATCGGATGAAAACTTCCTGCAGGTCGTGGCTACAACTCTTCGAAGACGAATTCGTCGTTGGTGTAAACGCAGACTTCCGACGCGATTTTCATCGCGCCTTCCGCAATTTGGCGCGCCGTCATCCCCGAGCCGTGACGAATCAACGCGCGCGCCGCCGACAACGCATAGTTGCCGCCCGATCCAATCGCGAGGATTCCATCGTCAGGCTCGAGCACGTCGCCGACGCCCGAGATAAGCAGCGAACTTTCTTTGTCGGCAACTACCAGCATCGCTTCGAGCCGCCGCAGGATTCGATCGGTGCGCCAGTCCTTGGCCAGCTCGACCGCCGCGCGCCGCAGCACTCCATTGTATTCCTGCAGCTTCGATTCGAACTTGTCGAACAGCGTCAGCGCGTCCGCGGTCGATCCCGCGAATCCCGCCAGCACGCGATCCTGATGCAGCCGGCGCACTTTCTTCGCCTTGCTCTTCATGATCGTTTGTCCAACGCTCACCTGCCCGTCACCCGCGATTACGACGCGCCCCTCGTGGCGCACGCTCAGAATCGTGGTGTGGCGGAACTCGGCGCCCGGTTCGATACCCCGGTCAGACTCGTGGGAAGGCACGTCGATAAACCTCTTTCAAATGATTCACGCTGACATGAGTATAGCGCTGCGTCGTCGCCAGGCTCGCATGACCGAGCATCTCCTGTATCGACCGCAGGTCCGCTCCGTTTCCAAGCATATGCGTTGCGAAAGAATGACGCAGCCCATGCGGCGTGACGCCCGTGGCGATTCCGGCCGCCTCGATTCGGCGCTGCAATATCATCTCGACGCTGCGGGTGGTCAGCCGTCCGCCGCGAAGATTCGTGATCACGGGCCCGTCATGCTCCCACGCAACCGGCATCGCGGTCTTCCACTTTTTCAGCGCATCGAGCGCCGGCTCGCCGAGCGGCACCAGGCGATCCTTGTTGCCCTTGCCCGCGCGGATCATCACCATCCCGAGCTCTTCATCTATATCGCGCCAGTTCAACCCGACCAGCTCGCCGACGCGCAGACCCGAGGAGTACAAGGTCTCGAAGATCGCGCGATCGCGAATCGCCGCAGGCGTCGAGTCATCTGGCGACGACGAAAACTCGAGCAGCCGGCGCACTTCGTCCTCCTGCAATATCGACGGCAGTCGCCGCTCGTTCTTCGGCGAGCGAATCGTGCGCGCGGGACTCGCCGCGCCAATCGTGGTCTCGCGATATCGGAAAAACGCCTTGATCGCGCTGAGTCGGCGCTGAACGGTGGCGCGAGCGGCTTGGTTTTTCATCAATTCGGCCAGGTAACTGCGGACGTGGTCCGCGGTGATAGTCGCAACATCGATCTCGTCGACCCGCCGGCCGACCAGCGCGGCCCGCTCGATCAGAAAACTTCGGAACGCGAGCAGGTCGCGGCGATAGTTCGTCACGGTATTGTCAGCGGCGCGCGACGCCTTTCTAAGCGCCGCCGCAAACGCCTCGACCTCAACCTCCATCATCTCGCGCGCACCCATCTGAGCGGTTATGCTATCAGCGGCGATTGGGCTGAAGAAGCATGCGTTTCTCGCCGTGTCGCCAAACGGAGCCAACGCTTTCGGATTCCAGTCTCGCAGAGCACCATGCCGCACGATCAACTCCGGGCTACGCTATGAACTGTTGGCATTGCGCTCGGAAAATCGAAGTCGTCACCGGTGAGCGAATCGGTTTTCGCGACGAATGCCCCGGATGCGGCCGCGCGCTCCATTCATGCCGCAACTGCGGCTTTTACGATCCGAGTTACAACAACAGTTGCCGCGAGCCGATGGCGGAGCGAGTGGTGGACAAGGAACGATTCAACTTCTGCGAATATTTCAAACCCGGTGATGGGGCCGCGAAAACTCCAGTGAAAAAATCTGGCGCGCATGACAAGCTGGAGGATCTGTTCAAGAAAAAATCATGACCTCGCGGATATTCCAGCTTCATGAACGATGCGCTCGGCTACTTTTCATCGCGGCGTTCGCCCAGATCGTCTTCACCGGATGCCATCCGGCGAACAGCGCGCGCGGCGTGGTCGATCGGTTCATCGACCAATATTATGTGGCAATCGATCTGAAGGCGGCTGAGCCGTTCTGCACCGGCCTCGCGCTCGACAAGCTGCATCACGAGATGCAACTGATCGGCAACCAGAAAATCGACTCCAACACGCGCAAGCCAGTCGTGCACTACAAACTTACCGCCGAGCGCGACGCCACCGACCATATCGAATTCCTGTTTCGCGCGACTATCGACGTGCCCGAAGGCGGCACCTTCAATCGCAACTGGCTGATCACGGCGCGCAAAGACACCGACACCTGGAAAGTCTCGAACTTCGATGACTACGAATAGCGTCGCCGCGATCATTCTCGCCGCCGGCAAGGGGACCCGGATGCGCTCTGCGCACGCCAAGGTCCTGCACGAGCTGGGCGGAGAGCCGATAATTGCGCGCGCAGTCCGCGCCGTCGCCGCGCTCGAGGCGGATCCGGTCGTGATCGTCGTCGGCCACCAGGCGCGCGAGGTCGAGGCTGCGGTAAATTTCTCGAACGCGCGATTCGCGCTCCAGGAGCCACAGCGCGGCACCGGTGACGCCGCGCGATGCGGCCTTGCGCAGCTCGCCCAAAACTTCACCGGCGACGTGCTCATCACTTACGGCGACATGCCTGCGATCAAGTCGTCGACGCTGCGCGCCTTTCTCGACGCTCATCGAAAGCGCGGCGCGAAGCTCTCGTTCATCAGCATCATTCTCGACGATCCCGCTGCTTACGGCCGGGTGATTCGCGATGCGAGCGGCAACGTCGAAAGAATCGTCGAGTTTCGCGACGCGTCGCCCGCCGAGCGCGCGGTCAAGGAAATCAACACCGGCTGCTACATCGTCGACAGCAATCTGCTTCGGTCGGCGCTCGTGGAACTGAAGCCGGCCAACGCGCAGGACGAGTACTACCTGACCGATATCATCGCGATTGCGCGTGCGCGCAGTGAAAAAATTGAAGCGTGGGTTGCTGACGACCCGGCGGAGTTCGCCGGGATCAACTCGCGCGAGGAGTTGGCACATATGGAAGCGGAAATTCGTGCGGCGGTTAATCGAAAGCTGATGCAATCCGGCGTGACGATGGTCGATCCCGCGACTGCGTACATTTCTGAGCAAGCGGAAATCGCGCCCGATTGCGTGATCGGTCCCAACGTCCAGATTCTCGGCGCGTGCAAGCTTGGCGAGGGCGTGCGAATCGACGGCACCGCGTGGCTCAGCAACGTGACTGTCGGCCCGCGATGCCATCTGAAGCTGGGGGTGCGCGCCGAAGATTGCGTCATCGGCGAGGAATCCGAAATCGGCCCGTTCGCCCATCTGCGCGCCGGCACCGAACTCGCCGGCCACAATCGAATCGGCAATTTCGTCGAGACCAAAAAGGCGCGCCTCGGCCGCGGCACCAAGGCCAGCCACCTGAGCTATCTCGGCGACGCCACTATCGGTGCCGACACCAACATCGGATGCGGCGTTATCACCGTGAACTACGACGGCTACGACAAGCATCACACCGAAATCGGCGACCGCTGTATGGTCGGATGCGACACGCAACTGGTCGCGCCGGTGAAGGTCGGCAGCGACGTGTACGTCGCGTCCGGCACGACGATTATCCGCGAGGTCCCCGACGGCGCGCTGGTGATGTCGCATCACCCGCAGCGCGAAAAAGCCGGCTGGATGGCGTCATGGCGCAAGCGCCACGGCGACAGCCCCGATGGCAGTTTGCGGCGTAAGAAGGGTCACTAGGAAAGTGAAACCCGCCGTGGGTTTCACGCTTCCTTGGGCAGGGGTAACCCCTGCACCTAAGTGAAAAAAAAAGATGCGGGCTTCGCCCTGTTAGAAGTGGGATCGGGAAGAGGCGCGGCGGGAATAATCAGGCTGGACGCGTCGCTTGAACTCGCTCTGACCGAGCGAGGATGATCACACAACGAGGTGACGGGCTAGACGATAGAAAATATAGAACGAGAGTAGCGCCAGGACTCGCGGCCGTTTCGGACGCGAGTTGACGAGGTGGAAGCAGTATCGAAAGATTCGGCGGATGGCTTCCCGGCTCCACAGTCGATAGAGGCGAGCAAATAAACCGCGCGGGTGACCGCGCGACAAAACGCGCCTCGAGTGGCAGAGCATCCGGCTCTGACGTGATCTTCTAAACTCTCCATACAGACATTTTCGCTGTCGTTTTCGCTCCGTCGGCGAGTGCGGAACAACTCTGCAACTTCCCTCACGGGAAAGGAGCGAACGTGTATGTGCGGAATAATTGGATACGTCGGGCCGAGTGAGGCCTACCCAATCCTGCTCGCGGGGCTCGGGCGCCTGGAGTATCGCGGCTACGATTCGGCCGGCGTCGCAACTATCGTCGATAGCGGCCAGCTCGAAATTCGGCGCGCCAAGGGCAAGCTCGAGAATTTGCGCATGCTGCTGGCCGACTCGCCCCTGCAAGGCCACATCGGGATCGGGCACACGCGATGGGCCACGCATGGGCGCCCGTCCGAGGAGAACGCGCATCCGCACAAAGCCGGCCCGGTCGCGGTGATCCACAACGGCATCGTCGAGAACTTCGTCGATTTGCGGACCGAGCTGCTCGCGCGCGGCCACAAGCTCAGCTCCGAGACCGATACGGAGCTCATCTCACATCTGATCGAGGAGAAGCTCAAGACTGCGCGCGACCTGACCGAGGCGGTGCGCGAGGCCGTCCTGCGCCTGCGCGGTTCGTTTTCGATTGTCGTGCTGTCGGAAACCGAACCTGGCAAGCTGGTCGCCGCCAAGACTGCGACGCCGCTGGTGCTGGGGCTGGGCGACGGCGAGAATTTCGTCGCGTCGGATATTCCGGCGATTCTCGAGTACACGCGGCGCGCGATGGTGCTCGAGGACGGCGAATTGGCCGAGGTCACCGCCAGCTCGATTCGGCTGATGAAATTTGACGGCACTCCGGTCACTCGCGCACCGCGTCAAGTTGAATGGGACGCGGTCGCCGCGACCAAGGCCGGCTTTCGGCATTACCTGCGCAAGGAAATCAACGAGCAGCCGCAAGCGTGGATCGACACGATGGCGGGGCGCGCGGACGGCGCTTCATCTAATGTGCGTTTCGAAGGTGAGGTGCTGCCGGCAGGCGGGCCTGCGTCGATTGGGCGGATCGTGATGCTCGGTGCGGGCGCGTCGTGGATAACGGCGCAGGTCGGCAAGTTCATGATCGAACATCTCGCGGGGATTCCCGTCGAGGTCGACTACTCTTCCGAGTTCCGTTATCGGCGGCCGCCGATCGACGAGCGCACGATGATCATCGCCGTGTCGCAGTCGGGCGAGACCGCCGACACGATCGCCGCGATGGAAGAAGGGCGCGCGCGCGGGGCGCATCTGTTGGCGATTACCAACACGGTGGACTCGTCGATCGCGCGCAAGGCGGACGCGCAGTTGTACACGCGATGCGGCCCCGAAACCAGCGTCACGACCACCAAATGTTTTCTCACGCAGCTCGAGGCGTACTACCTGTTCGCGATTCACCTGGCGGAGCGGATGGGACGTTTATCTGATGCAGATGCCGCGCAACTGCTACAGCCGGCGCTGGCGATTCCCGGACAGATCAAGGCGATCTTCGAGAGCGAGCCGAATATTCAGCAGATCGCGCGCAAGTACGCGCAGGCGCGGGACTTCCTGTTCCTCGGCCGCGGCATCAACTATCCGATCGCGCTCGAAGGCGCGCTCAAGCTGAAGGAAATTTCCTACATCCACGCGGAAGGTTACTCGGCGGGCGAGATGAAGCATGGGCCGATCGCTCTTATCGACGACAAGATGCCGGTGGTGGTGATAATTCCCAACGACGACCTGTTCGAGAAGTCGATGTCGAATCTGAAGGAGGTCGAATCGCGCAACGGCAAGATTATCGCGGTGACCAATCATGCGACCGCTGAGCTGAAAAGCGTCGCCGCGGAAATTATCGAAGTGCCCGAGACTAACCGGATGCTGACGCCGGTGCTGATGACGGTGCCGCTGCAGTTGCTCGCGTATCACATCGCAGTGGAGCGCGGCACCGACGTCGATCAACCGCGCAATTTGGCGAAGTCAGTGACGGTGGAGTAAGCGAAACCCGCGGTGGCATCCAAGGAACCTAACCCCTAACCCCTTCCCGTGCGGGAAGAGGAACCGGTCGTAAAGAGGCGATCACTCGGGACGTAGTTTTCGCAGGCCGAATAGAAAGCGCTGGGCGCCGGTGATTATTTCCAGCGCCGCCATCGCATAACAGAGCAGCGGTCCAATCGCGCGCAGGATCGGTGTGGCTGCGACGATTCCGAGCCCGATGAAGAAAATTATCGCTTCGGTGCGCTCGAGGATTCCGGGCGGGTACTCGATCAATTTTTCGCCAGGACCTTCCAGCGCGGCGCCTACCGCCAGGAAGATCGTGATATTCACGTACCAGGTCGCGACCAGGACCAGCGCGGGGAAGTAGAGGGCGGGATCGCGCCACGCGATGCCGACTATTACGCACGCCTCGACGACGCGATCGGCCGACAGGTCGAGCACACCGCCAATGGCGCTTGGCTGTGCGCATTCGCGCGCGATGGTGCCATCGAGCGCATCGAAGGCGGCGCTGAGCGCGAGCGCGGCGATTGCGAAGGTCGTGTGCGCTCGCGCGAATGCAATACCCGATGCGATGCCGGCGAGCGCGGCGAGAATTGTCGCGACGTTAGCGCTGATGCCGAGGTCGAAGAGGACGCGGGCGCATCGCGACTGCGCGCGCCTGATATCGGGGTTCGCGCCGAAGATCGAATCAAGCATCGGCGGGGTTGTATTGATCCATCGTCGGAAAGACAATTGTAAGTAGTGACTCGAGACGCGACCAACCTTCCAAACGCATGACGGATTAGCAAGGACATGATTGCAACCTGCAAAGCAACATCGATTGTCGCGGTGCTGGCGGTGGCCGTGACAATCACGTTCGCGAAGCCCGCGATTTCAGCGGAGCCGCTCAGCTTTCCACCGACCAGTTTTGCGATTTTAAAACCCGACACCGGAGTGGCGATCGGGCGCGCCCGCTACCGCGTCGAGCCTACCCGCGACGGCGGCATACTGCGCGGCGAGAATGGATACTTCGACGGTCAGACCGACGTCGAGACCGCGCACATCGAGACCGCAGCCGACGGTGGGAAGCCGAAGCTGACCGAATTCGATCACACCTACTATACCCCTGACAAATCGATCCTGAGACGCGCGCACGTGGATCTAAAAACAGGCGCCGCGACTTGTATCGACAATTCGGCCGGGCAAAAGAGCGAGCAGTCCGAAGTGCTCACGATCCCGGACGACACCTGGGCGGGCGCTAGTATCGTAATTCCGATCCAGAATTTTTTACGGGCCGGCGACAAAGGCATCAGCCGTCCGCTGCATGCTTTCAGCTGCGCGCCGACGCCGAAGATATTTTCGATCAGCGTGAATATCGATCCGGGAAATGCGGTCTGGACAACTTATGGTGCGGAAGCGATCCGGGTCGAAGTGCGTCCCGATTTCGGCTTGCTCAACTTTGTGATCGCGGCCTTCGTGCCCAAGCTGCATGCGTGGTTCGATCCGAATGACCGGCTGGCGTTCATCGGCGACGAAGCGGCGCGCTACTACAAGGGCGACCCGATCATGCTCGTGAAGAGGCATGGCGCCGAGCAGGACGCCTCGCGACGAGAAAAATAGCGGAATCGATCTCTAAAGTTTAAAAGTGGACGATGCCCTCGCCGTCGACGTGGCGAGCGCTCTTCGAGGCTTTGGGCTTCTGATACACAAACGAAGTCTTGCAACTCGGGCAGGTACCTTCGGGCTGTTGGCCGCTGCGGCGCACCAGTTTGATGTAACGCACGGTTCCGTCGTCGCACAGATGACCGGCGACGGGGAAGTCGTAGACGGTGCGAACCGCGTTTTTCTCGCTCATTGTCCCGTGGCGCTCCTCGTGTCAGTTAGCTGTCCCGCCATTTGATACGCAACGCAGTTTTTTTCGTTTCAATTCCCCGGCGTCGCGCCCGAATCCAAACTCGGATTAAACACCATATTGGAATCGCGCCGTCGATCAATCTTTTTGACGATCGATTTCGAAAAAAACTTCAAGCTCAGCGACGCCGATCGCGCACTTCGAAGGTGACGACCTCGAACGGCTTGAGTTCGAGCGTGATTGCGCCGTCGCGAGCGCGCTTGAGGCCAGCGCGCTTCACGGAACGTCCAGCGAGATCGACGAGGCGCGCGCGACCCGTGGCGGAGAAGGCGAATCGCGCGGTCTCGGGCGTCGGCGATGCGCTATAAGCGCGCACTTTGTAGGAGTTCCCGCGGGCGAGCGGACGCGCGGTGGAAAAAATTACTCTGGAATTGTTGCAACTCAGCAACATAGCAGCGGCGTCGTCGCGATCGTCGCGACGGCCGGAGAAAATGCGCGGCGGAGACGTGTACGCTTCGACTCGCTGCAACAAATCACCGTCGAGATAGCTGCCGGCGAAAGTCGCGACTGCGAATTCGAAGCGATGCGCGCCCAACTCCTGCGCGTCGGGCGTTTCGAGCTCAGGCCCGGCACCGCCGCTGCGCGTTGCGAGGTCGGAACGCGACAGCCATCCGACGCATCGCAGCAGCGTCAGCAGAATCGTCGTCGCACCCGCGGGCTCGGGCCGCGCCTCGACCTCAAGGATCCCGCGGCTCGCGAGTGCGGCCGAAAACTCTCTGCCTTCGACCGCGGTGAAAGAGCGATGAGGCACCGTTGGATAAATGTCCTCGGTGCCGCGCGGTTCCGACGGTGCGAGCGGGCGGCGGATCACGCCGAAACTGGTGTCGTGGACGGCGTCGGACACAACCACCGGCGTGCGCAGAGCAGCGCGGACACGATGGTCGCGCGAACGATTCGTAACCTCGGCGATGAAGTCGATGCGGTCGAGTCCCTGGTGAAGAGTCGCAGCGAGGGCGATATCGAGACGCTCGCATTCCGACGAGCGCGCGCGGCGGTCGGCTGTGAGCGACGCGGGCACGTCGAACGACATCGAGAGTTTGAGGCACTTGCGCACCGAGCCGTTGTCGACGACGCTTGCAGAGATCGAGGCCGGATTGGTGATCGTCGAGCCGTCGCCCACAGGATCGAAATTGTATTCGTCGCCGCGATCGCCATCGTCCTCGAAATACAGTTCCATCGACGCGTTGCGCGTGAGATCGCGAATTTCCAGGCCGCGCGGCGTGGGCGTCAGGCGGAAAAACTCGTTCTCAATCGACGCGACTGGATCAGGATTCGCAGGCGCGGCGGCGGAATCGTCGCGAACCAACCGATAGAAGCTGAATCCCGCTTGTGCGAGATCGTTGGCGACGAAACTGATGGTGCATCGGGCGGCGCTGGTCGCATGGATGCGAACCGATCCCGAATCCGCGGTTCGGGTGCGAATCGCGTGCCTGAAATCCTCGAGATCGATGTCGCTGAACGCCGCGCGGCTCATGAAAAGATTCACCTGCGGGCGGCCGTCGACTGCGGTCGTAATCTCGTAGCGATTCACGGTGCGGCCGAAAATGGACGGCTGGCTCAGGCTGCCAACAATCGATTTGAATTCGGCGGCTGGCATGTCGTTATCAACCGCGCGCACCTCGCGGGCGGCGTCGATCGCGACCGGGATTGCGCTGCCATCAGATGTCTCAACAACGTAACGCGCGTCCGGGTCGGCAATTTCGATTTCACCCCTTACCAACGCGTTGCGGGCGAACGATGGATTGAAGACCGCGATTTCCGACGCGTCCGCATTGCGAACATTCAGGCACGCCGCACCAGCGCGGCGAACCGCAGTCTCGGCAAGCATCGCAGCCTGGTCGAATCGATAGCGCATGTCGATATGCACCTGATCGACCGAGCATCCGCAAATCGAATCGTGAGGATGGTTCTGAATTTCGGTCCGCCACGCCATCTCGAGGAACGTGTCGAGGCCGGCGCCGCGCCCGAGCGCGTTGGCAAGTGCCGCCAAAGGATCGGCGAAACGCTCGAGCGCGCGGCAATTCTCGAAGTCGCGCTGCTTGATCCAGGCGCGCGCCGAGGTGACGCCGGGCAGCAGATGCGATCGCAGGGGCGATCGCAGTTCACCGCGATGCCGCGGGGTGCCGTCGAGCGGAAGCCCGGCGATGCGGCGCACGTAGTTCTCGAGCGAGCCAGTCTCGAAGGTCATCGCAGAGATCTCGCGCGCCTCGTTGATTCGCGCGGAGAGTCGCGCGTCAGGCGGAGCGTGATCGGTTCCGTTCATCACGAGGATCGGTGAGCCGACGGCGAAGTCGCGCTCGCGTTGCGCAATCTGTTCGGCCCGCGCGACGAAGCTCTCGACCGATTCGAGCGGGAGATTCGCGCCGTTCGAATAACCATTGGGCAGATAGACCGTCAGCACCGAACTGCCGTCGAGCGCCTCCCAGGTGAAGCGATTCCGATTCACATCCGCGCCGACGCCGCGCCACAAGACCGCCGTCGCGAATCCGAAGCCGGCGAGAATTTGCGGCATCTGCGCTATGTGCCCGAACTGATCGGGCAAATAGCCGACGTCGAGCGGCCGGCCGAAGCGGCGCGCGATCGCCGTCCCGATTTCGAGATTACGAATCAGCGACTCGCCGCTCACCAGGAAGCTGTCGGCGAGCACATACCACGGCCCGACCTGGATTTTGTCCGCGCGAATCAGATTGCGCAGCCGGGGCTCCGTGCGCGGACGCATCTCGAGATAATCCTCGAGCACTATCGTCTGGCCGTCAAAGTGAAACGACGGAATTGTTCCTCGCTCGACCAGCGGGATCATGCGATCGGCCATCGTGACCAGACGCGCACGCATCTGCTGAAACGGCTGATACCATTCACGATCCCAATGCGTGTGAACGACGAAGTACAGTTGATCCATAAAGATGCGGCTCAGGCGGGACGGCGTGGGATCAGAATTTTGCGACGCAGGATCATTATCTGCTCGCCGCGCTGGTTCAGGCCGCGCGTCTCGACGTAGATCACACCGCGATCGCTTTTCGATTTCGACGGCGTCGTCTCGAGCACCGTCGTCTCGGCATAGAGGGTGTCGCCGGCGAAGGTCGGGCCTGTGTGACGCACAGATTCGTACTCGAGATTGGCGATCGCATTCTCGCTCACGTCTTTCACGCTCATGCCGACCACGGTCGCCATCACCAGCAGCCCGTTGACCAGCGGACGCCCGTGCTGCGTGGTCGCGGCGTAGTTCGCGTCGAAGTGAATCGGGTTGGTGTTCATCGTCATGAGCGTGAACCAGGTGTTGTCGAAGTCGGTGATCGTGCGTCCGGGCCAGTGCTTGAAAGTCTGGCCGGCGGTGAAATCTTCGAAGTAGCGACTCATGCGAATGCGATGCGCGGCGCCTCATCGGGAATTATACGACGGGCGCGCCGGTTGCAATTGATTGTGCTAGCTTCGACCAATCTATGGCACGGCGGCTCAACAAACTGCTGGTCGCAAATCGCGGCGAGATTGCGCTTCGGATTATTCGCAGTGCGCGCGTGTTCGGCCTCAAAACTGTCGCCGTCTATTCGGCGGTTGACGCGACCAGTGCGCACGTCGGCGCGGCTGACGAAGCGATTCTCATCGGGCCGGCCGAGGCGGCGAAGAGCTATCTCAATATCGCGACAATTGTCGCAGCCGCAAAACAATCCGGCGCCGACGCGATTCATCCCGGCTACGGATTTCTCTCGGAGCGTCCTGAATTCGCGCAGGCCGCCGCCGACGCGCAGATCGTGTTCGTCGGACCGCGCCCCGACGTAATGGCGGCGCTCGGCGACAAGGTCTCGGCGCGGCGAATCGCGGTCGCCGCCGGAGTTCCGGTGGTGCCGGGAATCGAGACCGCGGAAATTTCCGCAGCGCGCGAGTTCGCCGCACTCGTGAGCTACCCGATTCTCATCAAGGCTGCGGCCGGAGGCGGCGGACGCGGGATGCGCGTCGTCGCGGAAGCGTCGCAGCTCGAGGCCGCTCTGGAAGCGGCTGCGCGCGAGGCGAGTGCGGCATTTGGCGACGGGCGGATTTTCATCGAGAAGTATCTCGCGCATCCGCGACACATCGAAATACAAATTCTGGGCGACGAACACGGCAACGTGGTCGCACTCGGCGAGCGTGACTGTTCAATTCAGCGGCGGCATCAGAAGCTTATCGAGGAGTCGCCGGCGCCGGGACTTTCAGCCGGGATGCGCGCGAAAATCATCGACGCCGCGCTGAAACTCGCGCGCGCAGCCGGCTACACCAACGCCGGCACCGCGGAGTTCCTGGTCGAGGGCGACAACTTCTATTTCCTCGAAGTGAATGCGCGCCTGCAAGTCGAGCATCCCGTGACCGAGATGCGTTTCGGCTGCGACCTGGTATGCGAGCAATTGCGGATCGCGTCGGGCGACAAGGCGCTGGAGCCCGCGGCGCCACGCGGTGCGGCAATCGAATGCCGAATCAACGCCGAAGATCCCGAGCATGACTTTCGTCCCGCAACCGGAACGGTGCTTCATCTGAGCGTCCCCGGCGGCCCCGGCGTGCGCTTCGATTCGCACCTGACGCAACGGCGCCGAAGTTACGCCATGGTACGACGGCCTGCTCGGCAAGCTGATCTGCTACGGCGCCAATCGCGAGGAAGCGCGCGGCCGTCTCGTTAACGCGCTCGACGAATTCAGTTTGCTCGGCGTGACCAACAACGCCGCCTACTTGCGCGATATCATCGCGAGCGATCAGTTTCGCGACGCGAAACTCTCGACCCATTTCATCGACTCGTTCTTTTCAGGGTGGAAGATTGGCGCGTCTGAAATCGATGCGGCGATTCTCGCGGCTGTGATCACCTGTGACCACACTCAAGCAGACAATAATGCGCACCCGAGAAATAGTAGCCAGCGGCGTTCGCCGTGGGACGGTCTCGGAAACTTCGAGCTGTGGGGATCGCGCAAATGAAGCTCACGCGCTTGGGCGACTCGCATGAAATCGACGCGGAAGTGATCTCACGCGACGGCGATACGATCCGAGTACGAATCGGCGATAGACAAATCGTCGCGGAATTCACGCCGAATGCGGATGGCGGCGGGATTCTTGCGATTGACGGGCGGCGCTACCCGATCTTCGGCGCGCGCCGAAAGGAATCGATTTTTGCTTCGGTCGGACCCGCGTCGTTCGAGTTCAAGCCGGCGGAAGCCGCTTCGCGGCGACGCTCGCGCGGGCTCGCAGCGGCGGAAGTTACCGCGCCGATGCCCGGAAAGGTGCTCAAGGTGCTCGTCCGCGACGGCGACCTGGTCGAGGCGGGGCAGGCGCTGGTCGTGATCGAAGCGATGAAAATGGAGACGACGCTCGCGGCCGAGAGCGCCGCGATTGTGAAACATGTTCGCGTCGAGGAGGGGCAGACCGTCGATCACGGCGCCGTGCTGATCGAGCTTAGTCCGCCTCCGGCTTCATCAGATCGCGAATCTCCGCTTCGAGCCGGGTGATCCAATCCTCGAAGTCGCCGTCGCGCTCGACGACGATCTCCAGCTTGCCGTTTTTCAATATCGAAACGCGCCCCGGATGCTCGGTGCGCAGCGGTATCTCGACCGCCTCGCGCGATATTCCCATCGGATCGATCACCGCGAAAATTCTTTCGATTTCTTTCAGAGTGACGGCCTTGAGCATGAGTGCGCCTCGTCCAAGTTACGCTCTTTACTTAAATTGTCAGCGTCGTAAGCTCAAGCCACGGCGCAAAATAACTCGGGAGGGATCGCGTGTTCGGAACAATCAAGAAGGTAGTCAAGGACAAGGGCTTCGGTTTCATAATCGCGGATGACGGCGGCGACGAGGTGTTCTTTCATCGCTCGGCGCTGTCGCCCAAGGTGTATTTCGACGACCTGCGCGAGGGCAACGAAGTTCAGTTCGACGTGCGTGCGGGCGAGAAGGGCCGGCAGGCATTCAACCTGCGCCTGCGATAAATGCGCGACGCTTTTTTCTCATCGCGTGAACGCGAACCATCGCTTCATCAGGCCCGCAACGAATGGCGTCAGCCGCGTGCGCGTGTAGAGTCCGGCGACGCGGCGAATCGCGTCAGCCTGCGTCGGGTACGGATGAATCACGTCGCCGAGCGTGCCCAAACCCACGCCAGCTTTGATCGCGGTCGTGAGTTCCGAAATGATCTCGCCCGCGTGACTCGCAACAATCGTCGCACCGACAATTTGATCGCTCCCTTCTTTCACGAGCACCTTGACGAAGCCGTCAGTTTCTCCGTCCAGCACGGCGCGATCCACCTCTTTCAGTTCCTGCGTATAGGTCGCGACTGCTATTCCGCGCTGCTTCGCTTCGGCTTCGTACAGCCCGACGTGCGCGATTTCGGGATCGGTGTAGGTACACCATGGAATAGTCAGTTGGCTCGCGCGTTGGCGTCCGAAAAATAGTGCGTTGCGCAGGATGATGCGCGCGTGCGCGTCGGACAGGTGAGTAAACTTGTACGGCGATGCGACGTCGCCGCCGGCGTAGACCAGCGGATTCGTGGTGCGCAGATGATCATCGACCTTCACGCCGTTCTGCTTGTCGTATTCGATCATCGCGGCTTCGAGATTCAGTCCTTCGACCGCGGGCACTCGCCCGACCCCGATCAATATTTCGTCGGCAACAATTTCGCGGCGGACGCCGTCACGTTCGGTCGCGAGTATTTTTTCATTGTCGCGGATCGCAACGCCGTGAATTTTGCATCCCGTGATGATTTCCACGCCGTCATTGGCGATGGCGCGCTCGACTCGTTGCGCAGCGTCGCGATCTTCGCGGATCAGAATTTGCGGAGCGACTTCCAGCAGAGTGACCTGTGCACCGAATCGCGCGAAGATCTGCGCGAGCTCGCATCCGATCGGTCCTGCGCCAATCACGGCAATTCGCCGCGGCAACTCGGTCAGTGAGAAAACCGTTTCGTTGGTCAGGTAGCCGGCCTCGGCGAGGCCCGGAATCGGCAGCGAGGCGGCGCGCGCGCCGGTCGTGATCGCGGCCTTCTTGAATTTCAGCCGTTTGCCGTCAACCTCGACGCAGTCCGGCGCAACGAAACATCCGTCGCCGATGAATACGTCAACGCCCAGCCCGCGAAAGCGATTGGCGGAGTCGGTCGGGCTGAGCTCGGCGCGCAGCTTGCGCATTCGCTCCATCACCGCCGGAAAATTTACGCGCATGCCCGATGGGACCTCGACCCCGAAGCGGCCCGCGTCGCGAACCGCGGCAGCAGCGCGCGCCGAACGAATCAACGCCTTTGACGGGACGCATCCGAAGTTCAGGCAATCGCCGCCCATCAGGTCGCGCTCGACCAGCGCGACCTTCGCCCCGAGGATCGCGGCGCCCGCAGCCGTCACCAGGCCCGCGGTGCCCGCGCCGATCACCACCATGTTGTAGCGGTCGGCGGGCGTGGGGTTGATCCATCCGCTGGGATGCAGATTTTCCGTCAGCGCGAGGTTGTAAGCGTCAAGCGGCTCGTGCTTCAGCGCGTGCGGTGGCATTAATTTTTCCTTCAAGTCTTTTCGCGCAGCGCCCGCGCGCCGATTCGGGTTGCGTACACGGCGACTGCGACCGTTGCGACGAATCCGACCGCGGTGAGTGCCCATCCTGCCGGTGTTCGCTTGGCGCTGCCGCCCGCCGCGCGCGCGAGGTCGCCGCTAAGCGAGCCGATGTAGACGTACAGAATCGTGCCGGGAATCATCCCGAGCCACGACGCGAAAAAGTAGTCGCGCAACGACACGCTCGTCAGCCCATACGCGTAGTTGAGCAGGTTGAACGGAAACACCGGCGATAACCGTGTGAGGATCACGATTTTCCATCCTTCCTTGCCGACTGCTTCGTCGATCGCCTTGAACTTCGCGTTGCCTTCGAGTCGCGCGCTGACCCAATCGCGCGCGAGATAACGTCCGACGAGAAATGCGGCGGTCGCGCCGAGCGTAGCGGCGATCGAAACATAGATCGATCCGCGCACCACCCCGAAAATCACGCCGGCGCCAATCGTCAGGATCGATCCCGGAAGAAACGCGACGCACGCCACGATATAAATCGCGATGAACGCAAGCGGCGCCAGCGGACCAAGCCCGCGGATCCAGTCGAGCGCGTTGGTCAGCCACGGTCCCGCGCCGATGCGATGCGCGCCGTAAAGAATCGCGATTGCCGCGATCACGATCAGAAGAATTTTCGGGCGAAAAATGCTGGCGACTCGGCTGGACGCGGTAGTCATCTTGAGGTCCCAGGAAGTCTATGCCGCGCGAGCATCGCGTACGCGCATTGCTTATAATTCCATCGAGGATTGTATAATCCTTATCCACATGTCGGTCCACGACCACGAAAAGCACGCGCGCAATCTGAAAGTCGGCGTTATAACCGCCAGCGATTCGCGCACGCCTGAGAACGACGAGAGCGGCAAGCTCATCCGCATTTTGCTCGAGGCTGCCGGCCATCTCGTCGCCTACTACGCAATCCTCCCCGACGACGACGAGAAGATTTCCGCCGCGCTCGTCACCAATTTGGAAAATCTCGACGCTATAATCGTCAACGGCGGCACCGGTATCACCGCGCGTGACAATACCACCGAAGTCGTGAAGTCACTGCTGGAAAAGGAGCTCGAAGGCTTCGGCGAATTGTTCCGGATGCTCTCCTTTCAGGAAATCGGCGCGTCCGCGATGATGAGCCGCGCGATCGCCGGCGTGCGTCATGGCAAATTCATCGCGGCGCTCCCCGGCTCCCCCGACGCGTGCCGGCTCGCGATGGAAAAGCTGCTAATCCCCCAACTCGGCCACATCACTTATCTGCTGAGCAAGTGACAGTGAACAAGTTCACCATCAAACTGTTCGCGACGCTGCGTGAGCGCGCGCATACGGCCGAGCTGACGCGCGAATTTCCCGACGGCGCCACCGTCGCCGACATCTGGCGGCAGATGGTGGTCGAATTTCCCGAACTCGCCGGCCATCACGATTCGGTCGGCTTCGCCGTCAACCAGGAATATGTCGAAGGCGACTTCAAGCCGCGCAAAGGTGACGAGATCGCGTTCATTCCGCCGGTCAGCGGCGGTACAAACACGCCCGCCTACGTCGGCAAAATTACAATCGGATGCGAACGGATCGATGTCGCCGCGCTCGAGCGCGAAGTTGCCGACCCTGCCGCGGGCGCAATCGTGTCGTTCACCGGCACCACCCGCCGCGACAACGCGGGCCGTCGCGTAATTCGCCTCGAATACGAAGCCTATGAGCCGATGGCGCTGTCCGAGATGCGCAAGCTCGCAGTCGAAGCGGGCGCGCGATGGAAAATCACGCGCATCGCGATCGCACATCGTGTCGGCGTCGTCGAGATTGGCGAGACCTCGGTTGCAATTGCAGTCTCAGCCCCGCATCGCGCCGAGGCGTTCGAAGCATGCCGCTTCGCAATCGATCGCCTGAAGGAAATCGTCCCCATCTGGAAAAAAGAGCATTTCGCAGGCGGCGAAGTATGGATCGGCTGCCAAACCTCGCATCCGCCGCCGCTCGACTAAGCATTTCACCAACCCTCATTGACCGGCCGGACAGTTAACAGTTACAAATGAAGCATGGCGTTGGGCGAAACTTCGGTAGAGAAAATCATCCTGGCTGAGCCGCGCGGCTTTTGCGCCGGCGTCGATCGTGCCGTCGAGGCCGTCCGCAGCGCGCTGCGCTCCTACGGGCGTCCGCTCTACGTGCGCCATCAGATCGTGCACAACCGCTTCGTGCTCGAGGCGCTGGAGCGCGAGGGCGCGGTTTTCGTCGACAGTCTCGACGAGGTCCCGACCGGCCAGCGCGTCATCTTCAGCGCCCACGGCGTCGCGCCCAGCGAATGGGATCGCGCCAAGGATCGCTCGCTGCGGGTTATCGACGCCACCTGCCCGCTCGTCACAAAAGTTCATCTCGAAGTCAAAAAATACGACAACGAAGATCGCACCGTAATCCTCATCGGTCATGCCGGTCACGAGGAAGTTAAAGGCACGCTCGGCGTCGCGCCCGGCAAGGTGGTGCTGGTCGGCAGCGTCGCCGAGGCCCGCACGGTCGCTGTCGAGAATCCCGATCGTATTGCCGCTGTCACGCAGACCACGCTCAGTGTTGACGACACTCGCGACATCATGGAGACGCTCAAGTCGCGCTTCCCTACGATGCAGGCGCCGAAGACCGACGACATCTGTTATGCGACACAAAATCGCCAGAACGCGGTTAAGGAACTGGTGCAGGTCAGCGACGCGGTGCTGGTGGTCGGCTCGAAGCAAAGCTCGAATGCGAACCGGCTGGTCGAGGTCGCGCGGATGCGTGGAGCGCGCGCGTTCCTGGTCGATTCGATCGCCGACGTCGAGCCCGCGATGCTCGAAGGGGTGCGGTCACTTGGCCTGACTGCGAGCGCGTCGTCGCCCGAATGGCTGGTCGAGGAAATCATCGGCGCATTCGCGCGCTCCGGCGCCGAGGTAGAGCTCCTGAGCGTCGCCAAGGAACGCGTCCATTTCCCGCTCCCCATGCCCGCCGACTAATCTCTATCACGTCGCCCTGTAAGGTCTGTTACGCACGCCATCTCAACCCTCGCCCTTGAGAGCAAAGTAGCGCGCCGCGCGCAACTTTGCGTTTCTCATTCTCTCATTGGGTGCAGGGGTCACCCCCTGCCGCAGGCGATTATTCCCCTCGCCTTGACAATTCCGCGCCATTGCTTGCAGACTCATCCGGATTTCGCCGAACCCTGAGAGGAACACTCCGATGCGAACAGCTGTCGCGCGCGCGCTGCTACTGCCCCTTTTGATGGCGATACCGTTGGTAAGCGGATGCCAGTCCGAGGCGAAAAAGCATCTGTACAAAGCTGAAGATCTGTTCGAAAAGCGCGACCTCGACGGCGCCAAAAAGGAACTCGAAATCTCGATCAAGCTCGACGACACCAGCCTCGACGCGCACAATTCGCTCGCGCACATAGATGAAGCGCTCGGCGATCAGGAAGGCGCCGCCCGCGAATACGAAAAAGCCTCGGAGCTCGATCCCGCCGATCAGAAACTGCTCGAAAAGGCCCGTCTCTACAAACAGCTCGAGGACCTCGCCAATTCCTCGGGCAAGGCGCTCGACGATATCAAAGCCGGCAAGGTCGAGCAGGGGGTCGGCACGCTGAAGGACATCATGGTCACCAGCAAGATTCCTGCGGCCCGTGAAAAAGCCTTGAGCGCGCTCTCCGACGCGATTCCGATCATCGAGAAAGTTGGCGATCAACAGATGGCGGACAAGAAGTACCCCGACGCGATGAATACATACGAGCAGGGTATCCGCGCCGCGATGCTGCTCGCGCGCGCGCACAAGCAGGACACGCTCGGCACCGACGCGGACCCTATGATGCACAAGATGACCGAGGCGGCGAAGGCGGCGGGTACTCCCGATGCGACCTTCAAGCTGTTCAACGACGTGATCGGCGTTTATCCCGACGACAAGGTCGCCAATATGGAATTGGCAACCGTCTACCTGAGCAAGTCGCCGCCTGACTATGACACCGCCGCCGATCTGGAAGAGCGCGGCGGCGCGCCCGACGACCAGGTTCGCAAACTCCGCGACATGGCGAAGAAGCATCGCAAGTGATCGGCGTTTGCGTACAACCCCCGCGCTCGCGACTGCGATGAGCTAGTGCCACAATCACCCCCGATGCGCCGGCGCGGCTATATCGCGGTCGAAGGGCCCATCGGAGTTGGCAAGACAAGCCTGGCGCAGGCGCTCGCGCGCGAATTGGGCGCGCGCCTGATGCTCGAGGACGCCGACAACAACCCGTTCTTGCCGAGCTTCTACCAGGATCCCGACAAGTACGCGTTTCCCGCGCAGCTTTATTTTCTGCTCACTCGGCACCATCAGCAGCGCGAGCTGAAGCAGCAGGATCTCTTCACTCAGGCGACGGTCGCCGACTACCTGTTCGCCAAGGACAAAATTTTCGCCGCGATGAACCTCTCAGCCGACGAACTCAAGCTTTACGACAACGTGTACAAACTGCTCGACGCCGAGATGGCCAAGCCCGACCTCGTCGTGTATGTGCGCGCAACTATCGAGGTGCTGGCCGAGCGTCTACGCAAACGCAATCGCGATTTCGAGCGCCACATCAGCTTCGATTACCTCGAGCGCGTCTCATCAGCCTACCGCGATTTCTTTTTTTACTACGACGAAGCCCCGCTGCTGGTCGTCGACACCTCCGAGATCGACTTCGTCGCCAACCCCGAAGACCTGGGCCAACTAATCCGCGAGATCGACCGCGCCGGCCCCGGCACCCAATACTTCGTCCCCCGCAAAACCTAACCGAGCGTTCCGACGAAGCGAGCAACGCGAGCGGGCGGGCCTCCGGACCGCTTCGCTTCTTGTGTCACCCTGACGACCCGAGCAACGCGAGGGGAGGAACGGGCCTCGGACAGCTTCGCGTATGCGAAGCCGGTTCCGGCCTCTGAAATCGCGAAGCGCTCCACATTCCCGGGCATCTTGACATAAGCGAAGAAATAGCGAAGATACATTCTTCAAGGAGGACAAACCCAATGGCGACCTGGAATGAATTCGAAACCGACGCGCCTGACATCGCGGCGGCCGGCAAACAGTTGCTCTATCAATTCGGCGTCGGCCTGGCCTTCCTCGCGACGCTCCGCAAGGACGGCGCGCCGCGACTGCATCCGATTTGCCCCACCGTCGTGGACGGCCACCTCTATGCGCTCATCGGCCCGACTCCCAAGCGCGACGACCTTCGCCGCGACGGCCGCTACGCACTGCACACGTTTCCCCCGGTCGAGGTTGACGACGAATTTCTCGTGATGGGTCGCGCGATGTTCATCGACAGCCAAACGATCACCGACAAGGTCCGCACCGATCTGGTCGGCCGCGGGATGACCACCACCAACGACGAACTTCCATTCGAGTTCCGCATCGAAAGCGTGATGCATGCGAAGTACCCGGGCGGTCACGGCACCTGGCCGCCGAAGTACTCGATTTGGAAATCGCGCTGATGTTCTGACTCGTGGCGTCGAAAGAGAAATCACCGCACGTCGCGATCGGCCTTCGCGTCAAGACCGGCCGCGCGACTGCGGTCGTGATGATGGGACCGGCGGCAGCACCGCGCGTCGTGTCGCGCAAGAGTTTGCAACTGTGGGATCCCGCGGTGCCCGAATCCCATCAGCCGTGGCATGCCGACTTTGAGCTGCCGCCAGACGAAAGCGCGCGGATCGTACCGGTGGCTCTCAAAGCCGTTGAGCGTGTCGCATTGTCAGCGCTGCGCGAGCTGGTCGATGAAGTCAGATCGACGCACGGCTCCGTAGTTGGCATCGCCATAGTCGCAGGCAGCTCGACCGATCCCGAATCGATCCACAATCCTCACATGCGCGCGCACGCCCGTGAGGGTCAGTTGTTTCCACAAGCGCTCGCCAATGCGGCAAAGGCTCTGCGGATCCCGGCGGTGACGCTCATCGAATCCGAAGTCTTCACCAGCGCGGCCGCCAAGCTCGGCAAATCGCCCGACGCGATCAAGCTCGCAGTGACAGAACTAGGCCGCAGTGTCGGCAAGCCGTGGAGCGCCGAAGAAAAGGCCGCCGCAGCTGCCGGATGGATAACCCTGGCCAGCTGATCCTTACTCGTCGCGATCCTTGAACGCGATCTCGATATTGTTCGCCAGCTTGAAGTCCTTATCAGTCACGCCGCCGGCATCGTGCGTCGAGCATGAGAACGTCACACGCGTGTAGTTAATCGAAATGTCCGGATGATGGTCGGCGCCCTCCGCAATTTCGGCGACCTTCTGCACGAACTCGATGCCGTGCAGGAATTCCTTGAACTTGAACATCTTGCTTATGGCGTTGTTCTTGTACTCCCATCCGGGCAACGCTTTCAGCTTCTCTGCAATTTGATCCTCGCTGAGTTTCGGCATCGTGAGATCCTCCGGCAGATTTCTTATCTACAGTTTCATCATAGTGCATAGAGACCGCGCTGCGTTATACCCGTCGCGCGCGCCTGTGGTAAAAGGTTTCGCAGTGCAAGCAGATCGCAAACGCACACAATGGACACTGAAAAAATGGCGAACAAATACGTTACCGAAGAAGCTCGCAAGCAAATCGGCAAGACCTCCGAACCGCGGACTTACGAAGTCGAGCGCGGCGCGATTCGCCGCTTCGCCGAGGCGATCGAGGATCGCAATCCGCTCTTCAACAGTGAGCGCGACGCGCGCCAGACCCGCTTCGGCAGCATGATCGCGCCGCCGACTTTCTGCCGCTCGATGGGCGCGCCGATTCCCGACATCAAGCTCGACATGCCGACCTTTCGCGGCCTCGACGGCGGCTCCGACTGGGAATACTTCGTGCCGATTCGCCCCGGCGACCGCATCACGGTGCAATCCAAGCTCGTCGATTTGCGCGAGGCCGCCGGCCGCCTCGGCCCGATGGTCTTCACGGTGGTCGAAACCACCTACACCAACCAGTTCGGCGAAGTCTGCGTGCTCCAACGCTCGACCGGAATCCGCTACTAGAGTTATCGACAAGGACAACCGCGATGGCTAAGCAAATTTATTTTGAAGACGTTCAAGTCGGCACCGAGATAGGACCGCTCGAAAAAAATCCGACCACGCAGCAGCTCGTCAGGTACGCCGGCGCGTCCGGCGATTTCTATCAAATCCATTACGACAAGGATTTTGCGCTCGGCAACGGCCTTCCCGGCGTAATCCTGCACGGCGCGTTGAAGAATGCGTTTCTCGGCCATCTGATGACCGATTTCGCCGGCGAACTCGGATGGCTGCGCAAGCTCGGCGTGCAGTATCGCGGGATGGATCAGCCCGGGAACCAAAGTCGTCGCGCGCGGCAAGGTCTCGCAAGAAATATACCGAGGGCGGCTACAACCTGGTCGATTGCGAAATCTGGCTCGAAAACGCCAAGGGCGAAAAGACCACGCCCGGCACCGCGACCGTAATGCTGCCCGCGCGCACCGCGAGCCGTTGAGGTAACCACGCGATGCCGATCCGGCGCGAGTTTTCGCCGCGATCGCTGAACGCCGAGGCGCTCAACGAGGGCCGCGTCGATTCGCATTACACCAAGGTACTGCTACGCCTGCTCGCCGCGCATGCGATGGCCGAGAAGCTGACGGCGATTGGCTACCAGCGCGCGCTCGAGTGGATCGACAATCCCGATCTTCGCCCGATCGTCGAGAAAAATTTCGCCGAGGAAAAGAAACACGCGCGGCTAATCTACGATGCGCTCCAAGAGCTCGGCGTCACTCAGCAGGCCGCCGACCGCTCGATGGTTATGGTGCTCAAGGCGCCATCGTTCGACGCGCCCAGCTACTTCGCCTCGAAGGCCGAAGGCGAGCTCGACCTCCTGATGGCGTCGCTCAGCCTCGACACCACCGGCCTCATCATGATCGGCGAGAACTACAAGGAGTCGAGCTACGCACCGCATGCGCGCGCCGCCGAAATTATCCTCGACGAGGAAGCCGACCACGAAATCTTCGCGTCGCGGCATCTTGCCGACGCCGTCGATCGCTTCGGCGTCCAGTCGGTCAACACCGCGCTGCGCCGATGGATCCCGCGGGCGGTAAATTTCTTCGGCCCGCCCGGCAGCGGCTTCACCTACGACTGCATCCGCTACGGCCTGAAATCCCGCGACAACCAGGAACTGGCCGAACTATACGTCACGATGCTATCCCGCCGATGCGAACAGCTAGGCCTCGAAATGCCGACACTGTCCGCAACCTATCCCCACTCCCTCGCGTAACTCGGCATCTCCTCAGCGCGATTGTTTCCCCTTCCCTCGAGGGAAGGGGTTAGGGGTTAGGTTACAAGCATCGATCACAAGGCTCTTGTAATCGATCCCCACTCGATTCGCGTCTGCACATCGAACGTGAGCATCCCGTCGCGAGCGTAGCGCTTCAGGATTTCCGTCATCGCAACATCGAACTCCGCGGATGCCTTGGCGCCAAGCTGATCCTCAGACCACGTCGCGCGCGAATGCTGGCATCGAAGATAGTCCGCAATACTTTGCGAGAACGAAACCGGCGCCGTGATCCGATGCCCCTGTCGCTCGAACAAAGGATGCGTCAGCACCGGCTCGGCGAATCGCTCACGCACCGTCTTCCACCATTTCGGACGCTGACCTTCTTGCGCTGCGATAAAGTCGATCATGAACGCAGTCTCGTCGCGCTCCCATGGCGCATCGACTGGAGCGTCGCCGTCGAGCACTGCCAGCATCGCGCCCTCTGCCAGCGCATCGGCAAAGCGCGGGAGCGTCCGATCGAGATCCATCCAATGGATACTCGACGCGGCAACGATCAGTCCGTACGGTGGATCGAGCGGCGCATCCTCAATCGACCCGTGAATCCATCTGATTTTCGAGCTCGCCGCCGCCGGATAAGAGCGCGCCACACGTAGCATCGCGTCAGACGGATCCACCGCGTCAGCGCGATCTAGATGATCGATCAGTCCAAGCGTGATCTTTCCGGTACCGCACCCGGCGTCGAGAACGACTCGCGGATGCCCGCGCATCAGCTCCAGCAAGGTATCGTAAACTTCCGCCGGATACGGAGGACGAAACCGATAGTTCTCCGCCATGCGCACTTCGGAGAACCGCCGCCCGCGCGACCTGATGAAATCTGCCACTCGATCATTGTTGTGCGTGGCACACGCGCACGCCAGCCCGCTCGTCATCCGATCTGCTGGCAGTTAGCCGGCCAGATGAACGGACTCGGCCTTGCGTTGCGGAATCCAATGCTCCGATGCAGCGTACTGCGAGAGATATTTCGCGACCTCTTTTCCCGACTCGCCGGCCAGGTAATCGATCTGCGAAACGTAAATCTTCTGGCCACTCGAAAGCGCATCTTCGACGCCCGTCATCAAAGTGATCGGGCCGATAAACATTTCTCCCACGCCCAGCGAGGCCAACGCACCGGGCATCTTTCCGCTATTGGCGCGAGTGGTGAACCTCAGCACCTCAGCTCTCTCGCCATTCGTCACGCGGTATACGCGTACCTCCGTCGCCAGCTTCGACTCTCCCGCTCCAAGGCCCACCGCTATCCGCGTGAAACGATTGCCTTCGTCAACCTGGACCAGGCGGCCGGTGACAAGCAGGAAGTTACCTTGCATCGAGAGATCGCTGTCTGCCGGGACGCGTGTAGCATGAAGACCGGTCTTGCGCAGTGTTTTGGCAGTCTCATCCGAAACCGTCTCGCCCACGTCGCGCCCGATCGCATCCTGGCGCTGATCCGCTGAACTTCGCCGGAACAGATTAACCCCGCGATTCAACGGGCTCCTGTTTTCGGTTACGTCATTCACCACGAAATCGAAGTCGCGAACTTCGATCTAGCGACGGATAGGTCGGTTCCGCCTCGATCGCGTTAATCGCCGCCGCGGGTTCCGGCTGCCTGACTGGTTGCGGTGTGACAGAAACTGTCGCACATCCAGCGAGCGTCAGTAGCAACGCCCCCAATGCGGAAGTTCGCGCGAAAGGCCGGACTGAAAAGAATAACCGCATACGCTTACCTCTGAATTTGCTTGCAAGAAAACCGGGTGCCCCAAAAACAACCGCGCCGCCGAATCTCTTCGACGGCGCGGCAGTGCTCACACTCTAGTCGTTGTCGTCGTTGTCGTAGTGATGGCGGCCGTAGCCGTCATTGCCGTAGTAGCGATTCGAATCTTCATTGCCGTAGTTACGATTCGACATATCGTTGTTCAGGTCTTCCCGTGTCGCGTCCTGGTTCGCGCGGCGCTGCTGGATTTCACCTTGCTCGCGGAGCGCCGCGCCAAAGTTGCCGTGCTCGACGTCCTCACGCTGCTCGTCCCGGTCGTGATTGATGTCGCGCTGATCCTGGCGGATAGCGTTCGAATCGTCGTTCATATCCCGCCAGTCCTGCGCGTGCGCGACCGGAAGGACCAGCAGCGAGCCGAATGCGCCTGCGACCAAAGTAAGCATCAGTCGTTTCATAAAATTGAACTCCTTAGTTTTGGCAATTTTTACACGAGCGAAACACGACTCGCCGATTGCCTTTCCGATCACGATGCAGAGGCTATGCCAGAGAAAATATGCGTTTATGTAGTGAAACTTTGCGTCGCGCGGGGTGTGATGGGTAAATCTTTCTACGAGACGATGCGCCACCGAAAACGATCGACGACGCATCGTCAGCCTTCAACCGTCAATCGTCGTCGTCATCGTGGTGATAGTAGCGGTATCCGTAACCGCCGTTGTAACGATTCGCCCAATCATTGTTCAGATCTTCACGCGTCGCATCCTGATCTGCCCGGCGCTCGTTGATTTCGGCTTGTTCGCGAGCCGCGGCGCCTAAATCTCCTCGTTCCAGATCCTCATGCAACTCCCATTGGTCATGACCGATATTGCGCTGCTGCTGGTAGATCCGATTGGCGTCCTGGTTCATATCATCCCAGTCCTGCGCGTGCGCTGCCGGAAGAACCAACAGCGAACCGAATGCGCCTGCAAGTAATGTGATTGCCAGTCGCTTCATAAAAATTCGCCTCCTTAACGTTTGGCAATTTTTGCAAAGAGCGCGATGCTCGCTGACTGCCTAACGAGCGCGATGCTCGCTGACTGCCTGTCGGAATATGCAGGGCGTATGCCAGAAAAAAATGCTCGTTTATTGGAAAATCAGACGGACGATCTGTTTTGGGTAGATGTTTCAACCAAAACGGATAGCGATTTTGGCGCGGCTGTTCAGTCGGCCGGGTCGAGCGCGCGCAGGGCGAGACCGCGCGCGACAGACGTGAACTCGTCGCCCATGCGGATTCGATCGCTGCCGAAGCGCTCCGAGAAAATTCGCCGCACCGCCGGCACGAACGACGACCCTCCAGTCAGAAACACGCTGTCGATCGCGTCGGGCTTGAGCGCGACTGTCTTCAGCAGCCGATCGACGCATCCGGCGATCTGTTCGAGATAGCGGGCTATCCAATTTTCGAAGTCCGGCCGCGTCACTATCTTCTCAATCAGAACCGGAGGATCGGAAAAGAGAAAGTCGGCCGCTTCCAGCGCAGACAACTCGAGCTTGGTCTTCTCCACTGCTTGAAAAAGAAAGTAACCAAGATCGTTTTCCACGATATGAATCAGCGCGGCGATTTTTTCGGGCTCGAACGATTCACGTTTCAGTTCTTCGAACCGAAGCATCGTCGCGCGAGCCTTCAGAAACGACAGGTGATGCCATCGTTCGAGCTTGGTGTACGGCCAGGTCGGCGCCGGCAACACCATCCCGTACGGCGAGCGGTACCTGGTGCCGCGGCCGAGCGCGGGCGCGACCAGGTGTCGCATCACGCGGCCGTCAAACGCGTCGCCCGCAATGCCGACGCCGTCGTTGCCGAGGATTTCGTAGCGCGCCGCGCCATGCATCGCCGAAGTCCGCGGCTTCAATTGCAATACCGAGAAATCGCTGGTGCCGCCGCCGAAGTCCGCGATCAGTACCGTCTCGTCCCGCGTAATTCGAAGCGCGTAATCGTACGCGGCCGCGACCGGCTCGTACTCAAACACCACGTCGGTCCATCCCGCGCGCCGAATCGCGATATCCAGCCGGCTGCGCGCGAGCGCCTCGTCCGGATTCCCGGCGGCTGCGAAATGAACCGGGCGGCCGACGACGATTCGCGGCGGCAACTCGCCGAACTGCGCGATCGCGGCGTCGCGCAGCGCACTGATGATCGGCGCAATCAAATCGCCGAGCGTGTAGGTCTCGCCCATGATGTCGGTCGATTCGAAAGTCTTGTCCGCCAGGAACGATTTGAGCGATTGCACCAGGCGCCCGTTGCCCGCCGCGGCCAGGTAGCGCCGAATCGCATCGTTGCCAACCGACACCGCCGAATCGGTGCCGCCGGTCTCCTCGGCTGTCTCGAAGAACAAAATTGAGCGGAAGGTCTCGGACGAATCACCGCTCTCAGCCGCGGGAAACTGCGCCAGGCGCGGCGAACCGTCGGCACCGACGATCGCGATCGCGCTGTTGGTAGTCCCGAAATCGAGACCGACCGCCTCGACTTTAGCCGCCGTGCGAGCGCTGGAGAATTCATTCATCATGGGTCTCACGATCAAGGCGCGTTGAACTCTTGTCAACGTTGAGCATCGCGCATATACTCGCCCAACCCTCAGGATGACGATCGCGTTGCGAGTGCTCATCCGCCAAAACCCGGTCCTTCGACGGACGAGAATTTCTCGTCCGTATTTTTTTCAGTCGCGCGTCGCGCAGGAGGGGTGAAAAAGAAATGCCGCCGGAAATTCGCGAGTCTGAAGTTGCTGCGCAATGGGATCGCAATGCCGACGTCTGGGCCGACCAGGTTCGCAATCGCTGGGACATTTTTCGCGAGCATTGGAACAATCCTGCGTTTCTCGAATTCGCCGGCGACTTGCGCGGCAAAACGGTGCTTGACGCGGGATGCGGTGAAGGGCACAACACGCGGATGTTCGCGCGCCGCGGCGCCCGCATCACGGGAGTGGACCTGTCGGCGAAAATGATCGAGTCCGCGCGCACCGAGGAAGTCCACGAGCCGCTTGGAATCCGCTACCAGCGCGGGTCGTTCAGCAATCTGGCGGACTTCAGTGCGAATTCATTCGACGCGGTTATCTCGACGATGGCGTTGATGGATGGTCCCGATTTTCCGCGCGCGGCGCGAGAAATCGCGCGCGTGTTGCGCGCAGGCGGGACACTCGCGTTCAGCATTCTGCATCCCTGTTTCACGACTAAAGGCTTCGGCTGGATAACCGATGCTTCGGGGAACGCTATCAAATTCACTGTCGCGGATTACTTCGACGACGAAGCATGGATCGATCGCTGGAAGTTCGGCCATGCGCCCAATGCCGCGCAGGTCGAGAAGTTCGCGGTCCCGCGCTTCGATCGCACTCTGTCCGACTACATCAACCCGGTGATTGCGGCGGGTCTGCGGCTCGAGGAGATTCGCGAGCCGCGCGCGCCGGAGTCCGCGTGCGAATTGTACGAGACCTTCAAAAAGTTTCGCCAACATATCCCGCTGTTCTTTTACGTCCGCGCATCGAAGCCGTGAAACAAAAATGATTCGTGCTTTGATCGGATTCCTCGCTTGCGTGATGCTCGCCGGATGCGGCGCACAGGGCGAAGCGTTCCAGCCGAGAACGACTCCCGCGTCGCAGGCCGTCATCTATATATACCGCCCATACGGGCTGCTCAGTTCGCAGTCCAATCCGATGATTACCTGCGGCCATGAGAGCATCGAATTGGATGGTGGCGGCTTTGACGAGTTCTTGGCGGACAGCGAGTCCGTGACGTGCTCGGCCGTGACCGATCCTTCAGCGGAATTGAAGTTTGACGCGCGCGCCGGCGAGCAATACTTCATCAGGGAGGACGTCGAATCGAGCGGGCTCGCAAGCACTCATGTGAGGTTCAAATTGATGAATCCCGACGTAGGCCGCGACCAAATCAGTCAGTGCAACCGCCAAGGAATCAAGCAGTGAGTGAAATGCCTCGAATCGTGACTCTCCTGCCGAGCGCGACCGAGATCGTTTGCGCCCTGGGTTTCGAAGATCAACTGGTCGGACGCTCGCACGAGTGCGACTTCCCCCGTTCGGTCACGCGCGTCCCCGGCTTGACCGAACCGAAGTTCAATCCCGAGGGTACGAGCGCGGAGATCGATCAGCGAGTCAAAAAGATTGTCGGCGATGCGCTCTCGGTCTATCGCGTCGATGCGGCCAGGCTGCGCGAACTTCGTCCCGACGTGATCGTCACGCAGTCGCAGTGCGAAGTGTGCGCGGTAAGTGAGCGCGACGTCGAAGCCGCGGTCGCCGAATGGCTCGGCGCGCGGCCGAAGATCGTTTCGGTCGCGCCGTACACTCTCGACGACATTTTCACCGACATGCAGCGCGTCGCCGATGCGCTCGACGTACACTCGCGCGGGGTAGAACTGGTCAGGCGGCTGCGTGCGCGGCTCAGCGAGATTGCCGACAAGGCGCGCGGCGCGTCTGATCGCCCGAGTGTCGCCATCATCGAATGGATCGATCCGCTGATGGCGGCGGGAAACTGGATGCCGACACTGGTCGAAATGGCGGGCGGAGTAAATCTCTTCGGTCGGGCGGGCGAGCATTCTCCCTGGATGAAATTCGACCAGCTGGCCGCGAAAGATCCTGATGTGATTTTAATTTCGCCGTGCGGCTTCAACATGGATCGCGCGGCGCAGGATTTACCGGCGCTGACGAATCATGCGGAATGGAACGGACTGAAGGCGGTGCGCGCGCGGCGCGTCTTCATGGCCGACGGCAACCAATATTTCAACCGGCCCGGCCCACGAATCGCGGAGTCATTGGAGATTCTCGCCGAGATCACGCAGCCCCAACTTTTCCATTTCGGCCACGAGGGCTCGGGCTGGCGCAGGCTGTAACGGTTACTTCTTTCCGAGATACGCCATCCCGACGCGTGCGGGCGTGAGGTTTATCCCGAACTCTTCGATCAGTGGCTTGATGTCGCACGCATTGTCCGCCGTGACAAACGTGACGGCGTCGCGCGAGAGTAAAGGCTTGGGCAGTTTCTCGAGCAGGCCTCCGACAGTGCGCATCATACCTTCCGGAATATGAAACAGCGGGCGGCGATGTCCGCTCGCGTCCATAATGATTTGCATCATCTCGTCGAACGTCATCAGATCGGGGCCGCCGATTTCGAAAGTTCCGTTGCGGCCGCGCCCCGACACCGCGAGCATCACGCACGCCGCGAGATCATCGACCAGCACAGGCTGAACTTTCTGCCGGCCGGTGCCGGGCACGCCAAAGATTGGCGCATAACGCAGCGCGCTCGCGAGACCGTTCACGACCTTGTCCTCCGGGCCATACACCAGCGACGGTCGGAAGATCGTGTACGTGAGGCCCGACTCGCGGATCGCGCGCTCGGCGCGTCCCTTCGCGCGAAAACCGGGATGCGCGCTGTTCTCATCGGCGGCGGCGCCGCTGATGTAGATGAATTGCTGGACGCCGCCTTTTTTCGCGGCGTCGATGAGCGCGACGACGCCGCCATAGTCGATCCGTTCGAAGGTGAGGCCACGCTGCGGATTTTCGACCGGGTAACCCTCGAACTGGATCGCATCGACGATCGTGTTCGCGCCCTTGAGCGCATCGGAGAGTGATGCGGGCTGCGCGATATCCGCGTGAACGAACTCGACGCCCGGCAGATCCAGTTGCGATCGCGCCTTGTCAGGATTTCGCGTGAGCACGCGCACGTTGGTCGATCCGCCCGCAGCCAGGCGCCGTGCGATTGCGCGACCGATGAAGCCCGATCCGCCCGCGAGAGCGACGGTTTTCGCGTCCATGATTTGATTCTAACTAGACGTGCTTTCGACGCGAGCGATGAGTAACCGGGCGCAGAGTGCGACGGCGGCGGACGCGCTTCAACGGGTGCAGTTTCGCGGTCGGTTTTTCCGCAGGAGTCGCGTCGAGAGGAATCAGCGAGAAGCGCGATACTTCGGGCGGGCAGTTGATGCGGATTCTCAGCCAGAACGTCCCCAGGCCGCGATTGGTGTAGATATAAAAATCTTCGTAACGGTTCAGGCCTGAGTAAAATTCCTTGCCGATGCGCAGAATCGATTTGAGCGGCGATCCATAAAACGGAATTCGCACGACGCCGCCGTGGGTGTGCCCGGAGAGCATCACACCCGGCCTGAGATGACGCGCGTAGAGAGCGGTGTCGGGATTATGCGCGAGCACGATGGTGCAGTCGTCGCTGTTGACGTCGGCGAAGGCGCGCGCAGGCTCGGCGCGTCGCGACCACAGATCGTCGATGCCGACGACAACAATTTTCTCGTTGCGCAGAACCAGCCGGCGGCTGTCGTTGGCCAGCACGTCGGCGCCGGCACGCTTGAGCGCGTCAGTAATCCGCTCGGCGGACGACCAGTGATCGTGGTTGCCGAGGATTGCGAAGAGCCCGGACTTGGGGCGCAAATGTTTCAGCGCGTCGCGAAACGCACCGAGATAGCGATGCATCGTGTCAGGGCCGGAAAAATAATCGCCAGTGAGAAAGATGAGATCAGGCTCTTGCTGATTGATCGCTTCGACCGCCGCTGCCAGGCGCGCGAGATCCTCGTCGCGATCGACGTGGAAATCGCTGATCTGACATGCGACGAGTCCGCGCAAAGCCTCGGGCAATCCGCGCACCGGCAAATCCAGCGCCGATACCAGGATTTCATCGATCGTCTTGCGCCACATCCGATGCAACGGACGCAACGCCAGCGGCGGCTTCGACTTCGCCCGGCCAGTTGCGGCAGGCTTATGCGCGGGCAAATCGTCGATCAATTCGGCAGTGGACATTGGATCACCGATACTAGAATACTTCGACCAGGTGGCGAAAGGAGCTTAGTTCGATGATCCGGTCGCCGGCTTCATTGATTTCTTCGTGCTCGAGTTCCCACGTATGCGGATGCGGAATGAAAACCGCGCGCAGTCCGGCGGCGACCGCGGGATTGATGTCGGAGCGCGGGCTGTTGCCGATCATAAACGTCAGCGAGGGATCGAGGTCGGCGTCGTGCACGAGGCGGCGATAAGCATCGACGTCCTTTTCGCGCGGCGTCTCGACCCGATCGAATAGCGGCGCCAATCCGGAGCGCGCGAGCTTCTGCAACTGTTCGTCGCGTTGGCCTTTGGTGAACATGAGGAGACGGTGACGTTGCGCGAGCTGTTGCAGCGTCGGCTCGACGTCCGGTAGCAGCTCGCAGTGGCGCTCGAGCAGATACGCGCCGATTCGCTCGATCTCGTCGCGCAAACCGTCGTGACCTGCGGGCGCGAGCTCAGCAGCCGCCTGATGCAACGCCATCAAGTAAGGGCGGCGGCCGTAGCCATGAGTTTTGATCAGCCGGATTTCGGCGCGGCGCACGGCGGCGTGAATCTCGACCCGCGAGAGACCGAGGTCTGCGTCGCCGACTGCGGCAGCGAAATTATCGAAAGCCTCAAGAAAATGAATATTGGAATCCCAGAGCGTGTCGTCGGCGTCGAAAATGAGATTCAGAGGCTCAGTCGCAGAATTCAACATCTACCTACAGGGTACCGGCGCGCGGCGGAGCGTGGAAGGGTAGATCACTTTATTTAATGTGAAACTCGCGGTGGGTTTCACTTCCTTCGGCAGGGCTAAGCCCTGCACTTTAGAATTAAGAAAAGATGCGGTGATTCGCACCTGTTAGAAGTTTTTTTGGCTGGGGAGTGCGGCGGGGAGAACGATTAGCGCGCCGGTCGAGGGATTGCGCCCGACGTACACGTCGGTTTCGTAAACGCGACGCAGATTTTCGGCGGTCAGAACTTCGGCGGGAGTTCCGCATGCGACCGCCGCGCCCTCGGCGATCAGCAGCACGCGATCCGCGTAGAGCGCGGCTGCGTTGAGATCGTGCAGCGTTGCGACTACGGCCATGCCGCGCTCGGCGCATAGCTCGCGAAAGCGCGCGAAGATTTCCGCGACGTGCTTGAGGTCGAGGAATGCGGTCGGCTCGTCGAGCAGCGCGACTTTCGGCTCCTGCGCTAGTGCGCGTGCAAGGAACACTCGCTTGCGCTCGCCGCCAGAGAGTTCCTGGATGTGACGTGCTGGCGAGATCGCGCAGGTCGAAGCGCTCGAGCGCGGCTGATGCGATCTCCAAATCGTGCGGACTTTCAAAGCGGAAGGCGCCAAGATGCGGCGCGCGTCCCATCAGCACGATTTCCAGCACCGTGAAGCGGAATGCGACAGCGTTTTCCTGGCCGACGGACGCGACGGTGCGCGCGAACTCGCGGCGTTCGATCGAATCGAGCGGATGTCCGAAGAGCTCGACGCTTCCTGCGCCCGGCTTGATCGATCCGCCGAGCACTTTCAGCAGCGTGGACTTGCCCGCGCCGTTCGGACCGACGATTGCGAGCATCTCGCCGGCTGCGACTTCGATCGACACGCCGTGCAGTACCGGCACGCCGGGATATCCCGCATGAATCGCGCTCGCACGCATCGCGACGGCCGCGCGCGTCGTCGTCATAGCGAAAGTGGCCTCCGAGTTTCGCGGCGGAGCATATAGATGAAGAAGGGGCCGCCGCAGAGCGCAGTGATTGCCCCGACGGGAATTTCCGCCGGCGCGATTGCGACGCGCGCGATCAAGTCGGCGGCGACCATGAACGCAGCGCCACCGATCAGCGACGCCGGCAGCAGGAGCCGATGATCCGCGCCGAACATCAATCGCAAAGTGTGCGGAACGATCAGTCCGACGAACGAAATGATTCCGCTGACGGAGACCGCAGCACCGACCATGACCGAGGTCGCAACAAAAATTGTGCGGCGAAGTCGATCCACGTCGACTCCAAGCTCGGCTGCGGATTCGTCGCCGAGGCTGAGCAGGTTGAGATCCCGCGCGCGATACATCAGGACCGCGAAGCCCGCGAGTCCCAGCCCTGCGACCATCGCAGCCTCGCGATAAGTCGGCGCCTCGAGGCTGCCCATCAGCCAGAACAGGATGCTGTGCGCGTAGTAAAAATTGACGACGCTGTTTACGAGCATGATCGCCGCGCCCCAGAACGCGTTGAAGATGACGCCGACCAGCAGCAACGTAAACGGCTCGAGCTGGCCATCAACCATCGCGAGTCGGTAAACCGCGACGGTCGAAAGCAACGCCGCGCCAAATGCGCACATCGGAACGAGCGCCTCGCCGCCGCCGAGTTTCGCCGACATTACGAGCGCGAGTATCGCGCCAAGCGCGCCGCCACCGGAGATTCCGAGGATGCCGCCCTCGGCGAGCGGATTGCGCACGAGGGCTTGCAGAGCGGTTCCGACCGCTGCCAGCATCGCGCCGACGATCACTCCCATCAGAACGCGCGGCAATCGGGCGGCAAAAAGAATCGCATGATCGGGACTGTCGGGATCGGAAAAAGCGCGCGAGAGACTGATATGCGCGGTACCGAACAAAACGCCCGCAATCGCGCAGACGATCAGCAAAATTGTGAGCGCGCCAAGTACCGAGAGCAGTCGCGCGCGCGTCAGGTGTGCGGCGGCCGCGGGTTTGTTGGCGGGCGCATTCAATGGCCGGCACCTGGATTGTCGCCGTTCCATGCTTCGGGATGAATCTTGCGCGCGATTAGCTCGAGCGATTGGCCGACGCGCGGGCCCGAGTGCAGCATCGGATCTTCGGCGTAGCCGTAAATGCGATGGTCGCGCACCGCGGGAATCGTGGGATATTTTTCCCAGAAGCTCGAGGACGTCTGATCGGTACCCATCGCGCCGTCGAGGACGACCTCCGGACGCATCGCGATGATGAACTCCATGCCGAGATGCGGCCACTGCTGGTCAACCGCGTCGGCGATGTTGTCGGCGCGTGCGATGCGCATGAGCTCGTCGAGGTAAGTGCCCGGGCCAACCGCGACAATCGGCTGATGACCGACGAGCATCAACGCGCGCAGGGGTTTGGCGTGCGCGAGGCGATTCTGGACCGCGGCGATCTGCGACTGAATCTGCGCGACGAGCCGATGAGCTTCGTTCTGACGATTTATTCGCGCACCCACTTTTTCGATGCTGGTTTCGATTTGTTGCAACGAGTCGTCGCTGACCAGCAGCACCGGATAGCCCATCGAATTCAACGCGCGAATCTGGCGCACGTCCGACGACAGTTCAAGTCCGACGACCAGCGTTGGGCGGAGCGCGATGATCGCTTCGAGATTCGGCGTCAGAAAACTACCGACTCGCGGCAAGTCGCGCACTTGCGGTGGATAGTCGCAATACTGTGAGACGCCGACGACCTCGGAACCCGCGCCGAGCGCGAACAGACGTCTCGGTCACACTCGGCGCGAGCGACACGATTCGCATTCGAGCGGAAGCGCCAGCGTTCGCCGCAGAAACGCGCGCCAGTAAAAATATGCAGAGCGCGGCGGCGACCGCGAGTCGAGGAAAAGCCACATCGCGAAACTACCTGATCGCAGCGGCGCCGGTAAGCCATCTTCGTGCTTTGTTGCATCCTCGCGATGCGCTCAACTAGCCTCGTCGGGACGAGGAATATCGCAGTGCTCAAGATTGCCGTTTGCATCAAGCAGATACCGCTGATCGAGGAAGCCAACTTCGACGCTACGACCAAGACGATCAAGCGCGATGGGCCCAACGTGATCAGCGCGTTCGATCTGCGCGCGATCTCGCTCGCGCTCGAGCTGAAAAATCGCCACGGCGCCGAGACGACCGTCGTAACGATGGGACCGCCGCAGGCGCGCGGTGCGCTGGTTGACGCGCTCGCGATGGGAATGGATCCGCTGTGCACCTGGAAGATCGTGCGTTTGCGGGCGCGGACACGCTCGCGACGGCGCGTGCGCTGGCTGCGTGGCTGGCGCGCGGAAACTTCGATCTCATCATGCTCGGCAAGTACTCGCTCGACGCGGAGACCGGGCAGGTCGGTCCGGAGATTGCGGAATTGATCGGCGCGGCGCAAATCACCGGCGCGCGAAAGCTGGAGGTCGACGGGCGCATGCTGCGCGCTGAGCGTGAGAGCGACGAAGGATTCGACGAAGTCGAGGCCGAGATGCCCGCGGTCATCACCTGCGCCGAGCGCGTCGCGCAACCGGTAAAGGTCAAGCCGGGCGCGTCCGAGGAAGCGGAGAGCAAGCCGATTCTAGTCGTGCGCGCGGGCGAGATCGGCGATGCGAAAGAATTCGGACTCGCGGGATCGCCGACGTGGGTGCAGGAAGTTCGCGTCGTCTCGACGCCGAAGACCGAATGCAAGTTCATCGACACTGCTGACGCCGAACGCGCCGCGACCGAAGTGATGTCGGCGCTCGAATCAATTGGTGCGCTGAAACCGCGCGTTCACGATCGGCGCGCGATCGCGTCGGCGCAGCGCGCGAGCAAACGAGATCGCGACGTATGGATCATTTGCGAGACTGATTTTGAAGGGCACTTCACGCGCGGTACGCGCGAGCTGCTTTCGCGCGGCGATGAACTCGCGGCGCGACTCGGAGGCGCGCTGGTTGCGGTGGGATTCGACGCCGGCATCACGCGTCATGCGGGACTGCTGGCGAGTTTCGGCGCCGACCGGGTGATAGCGATCGAGAATCCCGGCGCTACTTTCATACACGCCTGAAACTGCGGCGGAGGCGGTCGCGAAAGTCGTCGCGATGCACGCGCCGTGGGGGATTTTGATCGGCGCGACCGAACGCGGGCGCGACTGGGGACCGCGGCTGGCGGCGCGGCTGTGGTCTCGGGCTTACCGGCGACGCGATCGATATCGAGCTCGACGCAGACAATCGGATGGTCGCGCTCAAGCCTGCCTTTGGCGGAAATATCGTCGCGCCGATTTACTCGAAGACCTTTCCGCAGATGGCGACGGTGCGGCCGGGCGTGCTCGAACTCGGCGCGCCTTCTGAAACGAAGCAAGCTGAGATTGAAACCGCGCGGGTCGAAGTGAGCGCGCCGAAAAGCCGGCTGGTGAAGGCGCACTCGACGCTCGATCCGACAATCGTCGCGCTCGAAGGCGCCGAAGTTGTTGTCGGTATCGGCACTGGTGTCGGCGGACCCGAAGGCGTCACGAAAGTTGCCGCGTTCGCGCGAGTGCTGGGCGCAGCGATGTGCGCGACTCGTCGAGTGACTGATCAAGGATGGGTGCCGCGGCAATTGCAGGTGGGTTTGACCGGCAAGTCGATCGACCCGCGATTGTATATTGCGGTTGGAGTGCGCGGCGCGCCCAATCATACTTGCGGGCTTAAACGCGCGCAGACAGTGGTCGCGATCAACAACGACGCCGACGCACTGATTTTCGAGCGCGCGAATATCGGACTCGTTGCCGACTGGCAGAAAATGCTGCCAGCGTTGCAGGACGCCTTCCAGCGACGTTTGCAGTGAACTCGATACGGGCAACCTAACCCCTAACCCTTCCCTCGAGGGAAGGGGAACAATCGCGGAAAGAAGCTCCGCTACGCGCGGATTTCGTAGAGCGCCGAAAATAGATCCTCGATCGGCAGGCGGCGGAAGTGCTTGAACCCCGCGCCGGCAGCCAGTTCGCGCGCCTTTGCCTCGCCCATGCACGCGCCGATTCCCGCGCCACCGTGCGCGAGCGACGTCGTCATGCAGTAGAGCGTGCTCATCGAGTACATCATGCGGCCCATCGGGTTGATATTGTCTTCGAGCTTCGATGACACGTTCACTTCGACCATCAGGTAAGTTCCGTCAGGCTTGAGCGCGGCGCGAATCGATTTCAACAGCGCGTCGGGATCGACGGAATCGTGAACGACGTCGAAGGTCGAGATGAAATCGAACTGCGCTGCGGGAAGCCGCGTGCAATCGACGACTTCAAACTTGATTCGATCACCGAGGCCGGCTGCCTTCGCGTTCGCACGCGCGCGCTCCAATGAACCGGCATGGGCGTCGAAGCCGAAAACTTTGGCCTTGGGAAATGCGGACGCGATCGCGATCGCCGCGCGTCCGCTCCCACAGCCAACGTCAAGCGAGGAGGCGCCCTCGGTCAGCTTCGCGACAACCTGCGGCATCGCGGGCAGCCATTTGCGAATCAACGAATGCCGGTACATCGAGGCCGACGAACGCTCCATCGCCTCCCACGTCTCCGGCGGGTACTCGCTCTGCGAAACGCCGCGCCCGTTCTTGAATGACTCGAGCACCTTCGGCGCGATCGACATTTGCGGGACGATCATTTCGATGAAACCGCCGGCGAAGAACGGCGAGTCGTCGCGCGCGAGCACCATCGCATGCTCCGGCGGCATCGCGTAGGTCTTCGCGGCAGGGTCGTAGTTGACGTATCCGGACGCGGTCATCGCGCCGAGCCATTCGCGCAAGTAGCGCTCGCTGAGCCCGGTTTTTTCCGCGAGCTGCGTACTCGTCACACTGCCCGCCTGCGCCAGCGCGCGAAAATTCCGAGGCGGTCGCCGATGTAGCTCAACGCGCCGAGCATCGCGGCGCCGATATCGTTGGAAACCTGCTTCGAGAAACTTTTGATCTTGTCCCAATCGAGCTGCTGCTTTTCTTCGGCCATCTGTTCCTCCGCAAGGCAGTATCATCAATTCAAGCGTCGGCGGCTAGCGCTCAGGGTTCGGGTTCGACAGTTGGTTCTTCGGGTTTGGCTGGCGGCGGGCCGAACAGCGAAAGCTGCGCGGGATTGTCGTCGGTCTCCACTACTGGCACGAACAGGCCGGGCTTCTCGACGAAGATGCGAAATTTTTCGTAGAGGTCGGCGAGCTTGTACTGGTAGTACTCGACGTTTTCGTCGGGGTCACGAGGATCGTACTCGGCCGCCATTTTCGCGAGTGCGTTTACGCTCGCAGTGGCGCGGCGGCCGGTGACGTAATATGAGATCTGGTCGCCGGGCAGATAAGGACGCTCGGCTTTAAGCGCGAGTTCGTAGGCGGCGGCGAGGTTGCGGCTGTTGTCGCCGATTTTGCTGCGGTAGGTGTCGAGCGAATCCTGCAGAGTCTCGGTCTTCATCAGGTCCTCGATTCCGATTTCGTGGCGTGCGAGCCGCGTTTGATAATCGTCGAGGAGTTTCGGAATTTCTTCGCGCCGTTCCTCGAGCAGCAGGCGGAACATCCGCTCCATGAAGCGGCGCTGGAAGCGTTCGAGTCCGCGCGAGCGCAATCCGGAACCGCGAATCGTCATCTTTCCCGGCGTCATCCTGCAGCACATAATTTTTCATTTTGTAGGAGAACATCGCGGCGTAACGGCCGTCGATTTCGAGCCGAATTCCTTCGGGCATGATCGAGCCGACCTGCTCCAGGAGCCTCTCTGCGCCTTTTTCGTCGACCGTATCGACCGGCGGCACGAAATAGATTCCGTCGGTGTCCACCTCGATGACTTGGGCACCGTGCTCCTCTAATTCCGAGACCGCGCGTTGAATCAGGTCGCGTCCACGCTTGGTCAAAGCGTTGGCCTCGCCGAAGTCGTTGAAATGACCTAGCGAAAAGCCGAGGTAGCCGTAAAACGAATTGATCAGAATCTTGAAGGTCAACTGAAGTGCGTCGGCGTTGCGGCGCTCGGTCCCTGAAAGTTCGCGCGCGAGCGCCTTGGCCTGCACCCGGAAGCTGCGGAGGTCGCCGAGCAGTTTGAGAAACACGCCGAGACGGTCGGCAGCGGGCGCATGCCGATATTGCAGCATCAAGGACGGATACAGCGATGTGACGTCGCAGTGCAGGATACCGTGCGCGACGCCGCATCGACGAATCTCGGTGTAGCCGCCGGCGACGGGCGCGGGTTGCGACGGCTGGGGAATCGAATGCCCTGCACTGAGATATGCACGCATCATGAGCGCGTTAATTTTGGTCGCGTTCCCGCGCAGCACTGCGCTCTGGTACGAGTACGGAAAAATTTGCGCCTGCACGAAGTAGCTGGGAGAGAGGGTCTCGGCGAGTGCGCGGGTCTCGCGAGCGTCGTCCAGCGCGTACTCGTAAAGCTTGTCGGGCTCGTGCTCGAAGTAGTGGCTGATCTTCGACGCATCGATGTACACGCGATCCTTGCGCGCCAGCCCGAAGTGTTGCGCGAGTTGCTTCAGCCCTAGGCTCTCGAGTTCGCGGCTCGAAATGTCGTAGTGCTGCGCGAGGATCCAGGTATCGATGATGTTGCGGCCCGGGATGTCGTAGCGGCGGTACGCGATCGAGCGCTCGGCGATTTGCATTCGCGACGGACGCGCCCGCAACTCGCCGCCGTCGCGTCCAAGCTTGAGCGGCACTCGATGGCGTCGCGCACGCGTCTCCAGGTATTCGAGATCGAAGCGAAAAAGGTTGTGGCCCTCGACCACGTCGGGGTCGCGCTCCTGGATGATGCGCACCATCTCTTCGAGCATCGCGCGCTCGTCCATCTCGGTGCCCTTGAGCAGGCGCTCGAAGCCGGTCGAGTCGGTAAGCGAGATCGCGATGACGCGATCGCCTTCGCGCGCCGCCGACGGAAATTCAAAGCCGGGCGAGATGTAGGTTTCGATATCGAGCTGGAGCCGGCGCAGTTCGGCGAAATCCATCCCGATGAAAAACGTCGTGCCGGTGAGCATCAGATGCTGCTCGACCGGATCGGCGAGCACCAGGTACGGCGCGTCGGGCGCGTTCGGCAGTTGGCTGGTCACGTTCCTAAGATGGCGCTTGATGGCATCCAGGGCGTCCGTCGAGTCGAAGGTGACGAGCACCTTGTAACGGAAATCGCCGTCGAGCACGCGCCTTTCGTGCGGCGCCTTGAATCCTTCGAGCAACGCAACATTCTCGACCAGCGCAAACAGCCGAATCGGACGACGCTCGCGCGTGAGCTTGCCCGACAAGCGTTTGTACACATCGATCTCGGTCTTCGACGCCATCTCGACCGCGACCACGCCGCGGTCGGCGGGATCGCCGAACAGCAGGCGGTTGCTGTAAAACTGCGCCGAAATTTCCTGGTAAGTGGTCATCGTAATCCGCGTATTTCGATTGTGCACCCGCGCAGTCGCATCAGACAACGCGGCCGCGCGAATAGATTCAGAGCGCGCCGAGGTAGCCGAGGCCGATCAGAAAGATTGCGTACGCCGCGCCGCCGATCATCAGCGTCGGCGTGCCGAGTTCCGAGTCGCGCAGGTTGATGTAGAGAATCACCACCGAGGCGAGCGCGATCGATCCCGCCAGCAGTTCCGGATTGGTCAGATGCCACGGCGAAAACGCGAGGCCCAAAGCGACCGGGATGCACGACTGGAAAACCATCGCACCCGTGATGTTCGCGAGCGCGAGATGATCCTTGCCCTGCCGAATCCAGACGACGGAGTTGTATTTCTCGGGCAGCTCGGTCGCGAGTGGGCTCAGGATTAGTGAAAGCACGCCAGGATTCAGATGCGCATGCGCCGAGAACACGATGATCTGATCGACGAACTCGACGGCGCCGAGCAGGATTGCGAGCACGCCGACGACGACCTGTGCGGCAATCGCCCATCCGCGAGGCTCGTGCGGATTTCCGCGGAAGATCGACTCGAGGTAGAGTCCGTGATCGACCCGTGCGCCGGCCGCGCGCTTGAGCCGCAGCATTACGACGGAGTAGCTGGCGTACACGAACAGCAGTGCAACCGCGAGGACGTGGCGCAGGACAGGACCCATCTCGATCGTGCCCGCGATCACCAGGCACAGAAATACCGGGAAGAAGAATGCGAGATCGCGACGGGCGTCCTCGCGCACCACTCGCAGCGCGATTCGTCCGCGACGCTTGCGAAATGCGAGCGCCGCCGTGCCCATCACGAACAGCGCGACGGTGGACAGCATCAGCGGTGCGCCGACAATCGCGCCGAGTCCGACTGCGGTGTGTGCGCTGGGTGAATCGCGACCGGTCAGCAGCGCGACGGCCGGGATGAAGGTCTCGGGGAGCGCGGTTCCGACTGCGGCGAGCAGGCTGCCGACGGCGGCCTCAGCGATTTTCAGCCGTAGCCCGGCCCACTCGACGCCATTGGTGAAGAGTTCCGAGCCGACGAGGATTATTGCGAAACTGAGCGCGAGGACGATTAGGTGGATGGCCAAAATTCTGCTCGGAAGCCTGAGCGTCGAGAATAGAGAGGCTCGATTGCGATTTCCAGTGTGTGTTCTATCGCAGCTCGAGTGGATTCAGAAGAAAGTCGGAAACTGATGCAGCCAAACCGCCAAACGATGCGTATAATAAGTGTACGAGCCCGAATTGGCGAGGACGCGCATGAAAGGGGCAGTGATTCGCCCAATGATCGCGCCGCGAATTGAATAATTAGTTGACTGCGATGGCCGTGATCTTTAGACTTGGTCTTTGGTGTCGCTCACTTGCCTTTGTATTCTTGTCTGTATAAATGAGGCTACCTGATTCCCGGCTCGCGGTCGTAAAAACGGCCGAATTGCGCGCCGATTTTTTGACGATCTTATCGGCGGCCAACGTCCGCGCATAACGGAAGCAAAAACGCATGAAGCAGAAGTACGAAGGTAAGGACCTACAGGGTCTGGTCGATCTGGGGCGCGAGCAAGGCTACCTGACCTTCGAGCAGGTTAACGATTTCCTGCCGCAGGACGTCGCGTCGCCGACCGATTTGCGCGCCGCGCTCGACAGCTTCGAGGACCTGGACATCAAGGTGCTCGAGGAAGTTCCGACCGAGGGCGCCGACGAGGTCGAGGTCGAGACCAAAGAAGAGGCCGAGGAAGCGCCCGAGGCGCCGGCACCCGCAGCTGATTCGCTCGGCGAGTCGTCGGACCCGGTTCGGCTTTATCTGAAAGAGATGGGCAACTTTCAGCTCCTGTCGCGGGAGCAGGAAGTCGAAATCGCCAAGCGCATCGAGGCTGGCGAGAACGAAGTCGAAGAAGAAGTGCTGGGCTCGCCGATCATGCTCGATTTCGTGATTCGAGTGGGTGAGCGGGTCGAGGCGGGGGAGGCCGATCTGCGCGACGTGTTCGAAGACGCCGCCGAGACGCCGGACGATCCCGACGAAGAACGCGGACCCGAAGCCGACGAGCGTCAGCTCAAGAAGCTGAGCCTCGCGACCAAGAAGCTCACCGACCTGCGCACCAAGATCGACGCAATCGAGGAAGAGCTTCGCAACAAGCCCGGCCCGCGGCGCAAACCCAAGCTCGACAAGGACCTGGCGCGCTACAGCGAGCGCGTGAAAAAAGAATTGCGCGGGATGGGATTGTCGCGCCGCCTGATGGAAGCCGTGATCGCCGAGATGCGCGACTTTCTGCAGCAGTACCGCCTCGCGCAGCATACGATCGCGAAGTATGAAGAGGCGACCGGGCGCTCGCGCACGCATCTGCTCAAGGAAGCTGCCGAGGCTGAGGATCGCCGCCACGTTCTCAAGATAAACGACGTGCGCGAGAACCTGCTCGATATCGCGGCGCGGATTCGGCTGGCGCAGAAAACGATTCGCGAAGTCGAGAAAAAAGCGAAGGACGACGGCGAAGACTACGCGCGCAAGCTCGAGACGATCGCGGCGGGACAGGATAAGAGTCGCCGCGCGAAAAAAGAGCTGACCGAGGCCAACCTGCGCCTCGTCGTCAGCCTCGCCAAGCGCTACACCAATCGCGGGCTTGGCTTCCTCGACCTGATCCAGGAAGGCAATATCGGCCTGATGCGCGCGGTGGACAAGTTCGAGTATCAGCGCGGCTACAAATTTTCGACCTACGCGACGTGGTGGATTCGACAATCGATGTCGCGCGCGATCGCGGACCAGGGACGCACGATTCGTATCCCGGTGCACATGGTCGAGACGATCAACAAGCTGCTGCGCGTGACGCGACTGCTGGTGCAGCGGCTCGGGCGCGAACCCGGCCCCGAAGAAATCGCGGAGCAGATGGAGATGCCGCTGGACAAGGTCCAGAAGGTGCTCAAGATCGTCAAGGAACCGATTTCGCTCGAGACGCCAATCGGCGACGAAGAAGAAAGCTCGCTCGGCGATTTTGTCGAGGACGAACTCGCGCCGTCGCCGGTCGAGGCCGCAATCCAGGGCAACCTCGGCGAGCAGACGCGCAAGGTTCTCGCGACGTTGACGCCGCGCGAGGAGCAAATCCTTCGCATGCGCTTCGGCATCGGCCAGAAAACCGACTACACCCTCGAGGAAGTCGGCAAGCAGTTCGCCGTCACCCGCGAGCGCATCCGCCAGATCGAGGCAAAGGCGCTCCGCAAACTGCGCCAGACCGGCCGATCGCGCAATCTCGAGGGCTTCCAGGAACGCGAGTAGCCCCTTCCGTTCTCGATTTCCATCGATGACCGTCCAGCGCTGCTTGTCATCCTGACGACGGGAGCGCTAGCGACGGGAGGAACGGATCTCGGACAGCTTCGCGCCAGCGAAGCCGGTTCCGGTTTCCGGAAATCGCGCAGCGCTCCTTATGCTCTCTGCAAACCGCATTCCCGCCCTATCTTTTTGTGCTACGAATTCGGTCGATGCCCACCCGCCCGAACATCGTCCTCATTCTCGCCGACGACATGGGTTACGGCGACTTCGGATGCTTCAACTACGGCGCGTCGCGCACGCCGACGCTCGATCACCTCGTCAACGACGGCATCTGTCTGACGCAGCATTACTCGGCGTCTCCGGTTTGCGCGCCCGCGCGCGCGTCGCTGATGACGGGACGCTATCCGCATCGCACGGGAGTTATCGACACGCTCGAGACGCGCGGACTCGACCGTCTTGCGCTCCGCGAGTTGACGATGGCTGAACTCCTGAAGCGCGCGGGATACGCGACCGGCCTTGTCGGCAAATGGCACAACGGCGCGTACGACTCGCGCTACCATCCGAACCAGCGCGGCTTCGACGAGTTCGCGGGATTCTCCGGCGGATGGCAGCCGTACTACCAGTGGAATCTCGATCGCAACGGCTCAATCTCGCGCGGCGACGGCCGCTATCTGACCGACGTCTTCACCGACGAGGCGACCGAGTTCATCGGGCGTCATCGCCGCGATCCATTTTTCTTGCACCTCGCCTACAACGCGCCGCATTTTCCTTTCGAGGCAATTGAGGCCGACGCCGCGCGTTACAAAGCCAGCGGCAACTTCACGCCCGCGGTCAGCCAAATCTACGCGATGATCGAATGTATGGATCGCGGAATCGCGCGCGTGCTCGACACGCTCGATCGATCGGGACTCGCCGACAACACGATCGTGATGTTCTCGAGCGACAACGGCCCGCAGTTCGGTGGCAAAGCCGAGATGTGCACCGATCGCTTCAATTGCGGCTTCGCCGGCTCGAAGCTGCTCGTGTACGAGGGCGGAATCCGCCTGCCGATGGTGATTCGATGGCCCGCGGGTCTCGACGGCCGCCGCCAGGTCCACGACATGATTCATTTCACCGACTGGCTGCCGACGATTCTCGCGATGGCAGGCGCCGAGCCACCGCGCGATCTCAAGCTCGACGGAATCGACGTGATGCCAACGCTACAGGGCGACCATGGCAAGGTCCCGACCGAGCGCTTCTGGCAATGGAACCGCTACACACCAGACGCGGAGTGCAACGCCGCGATGCGCGACGGCCGCTGGAAGCTCGTGCGCCCGGCAATCCGCGAGTTGATGCAGGTAACAAACGAAGACCTCGCGATGGACATCCAGTCAAAGTACAACCCCGAAAATTTCCACGACATCGCGCGCACGCCGATGCCTGACTCGCATCAAGCCGACGCCACCACCCGCGCAACTCTTCGACATCGTCAACGATCCCTTCGAGCGCAACGATTTAGCCGCGCAAGACCCCGCCCGCGTATCGAAAATGACCACCGCGCTAGCATCATGGTTCGAAGACGTCGAGCAAGACCGCCTCTCGATTCCCGCAGTCTGACTACGGCTTGAAGATGCGCCCGCCCTTTACGGAGAGTGGCCATCCGTCGTGCTCACGGTGATCCCGCTTCCTCCCAGTATGCTCGAGTTGTCGCCACTCGCCGTATTGCTCTCGCCGCCACTGACGCTCGCCTGCTGACCGCTTGCGGTGTTTGAGCTGCCGCCGCTTACACTCGAGTTGTCTTTGTTAGCGGTGTTGCCGGAGCCACCGCTTACGCTCGCCTGGATTCCGCTAGCCAGGTTACTGACGCCACCGCTCACGCTCGAATCGTCATTGCTCGCCGCATTGAAGTCGCCGCCGCTGACGCTCGCATCCGCGCCGCTCGCGCTGTTTGCGAAGCCGCCGCTGACGCTCGAGACGCCGTTGGTCGCCGCGTTCAACTCGCCGCCGCTGACGCTTGCATCCGAGCCGCTCGCGGTGTTTTGGTTGCCGCCGCTGACGCTCGACCCAGTGCCATTGGACGTGTTTTGTTCGCCGCCGCTGACGCTATTGATACCCGGGTTCGCATTGAAACAGTTCGACAGGCCCGCGGGAAATGCGGTCCCGCCGGCAGCATTGCAATCCCCGCCGGTAATACTGGCTTCGTTAGAGCTGATGAAGTTTCCGAAGCCGAGGACCGCTCCGCCACTGGCGGTGAACTCATGATCGGGGCCTACCACCAGATTGTGCGACCCGGTCCGATTGGGGTCTATCGTTGAAGCGCCGAGACTATCTTCGTCGTAACCTATCACCAGGTTTCCCAAGCCGGTCGAGTCGTTCGTGTTGCCGGACCCGCTCTCGATATGGACATTGGCGCCGCTGATGACGATGTTCGGTCCCTTGAGGCCATTCTCAGCGGCACTGTCCACGCTGACAAAAGGGCCAAGCGCGAGCGCATGATTGCCCTGCACCGCGGTCAGCGCCGTCTGGAGAGCCGTGATATTTGTATTCGCCGTCGTCAATGCGGTCTGAAGAGTTGCGACCTGCCCCTTCAGCGTCGTGATCAGCGCCAATAGACAGTTGCCTTTGGTACTTCCGGGCTTGCAAGTCTTCGCCGCGTCAACGTCCTGCGCCAATGCGGGGGACGACAGGACGATCGCGAGCAGTATCAGCGCCAATCGGGACGTCAAGGTCTTCATCAAATTCGCTCTCCTAATTTATGCGGGTCGCTTAATGGAAGGGACACAGCTTTGTCTCAAAACCACTGGTCATACGCAACCACCGCTAAGTGCGTCGAAGTAGATATAACCTGTGGAGGTTCATAGCAGGCACCACTTAATGTCAGATTGTAATACTAGTACTTCCTAACCTCCCCTTGTCCGAGGGGAGGTCGGAGCGCGCCAGAGGAGCGGTCCGGGAGAGGTGCAACGCGCGATACGCCCGTTTACCAACTCGTTTAATCGCGATTCATGGCGCGGGTTCCGACTTCGCGCCGACGCGCTTAGCCATCAAAATATCCGGCTTGCCGAAACCGTTGGCATCCGGGATCACTCCTACGATGACGAAGCCGAGCTTCTGATAGAACTCGTAGGGGTGGTCGCGAAAGTTCCTGATGTTTCGAACGTGCTCCCAGACGTTCGGATACAAGTCGATTCCCGCGACTGAGGTTTGGCTTTGCTCGTCGTCGGTTCCCAGGTAGATAGTGCTTCCGCCCAGCGCGACGACTCGCTGCTCGAGGTCGCGTACCAGTGCGCGACCGATTCCGCGTCGTTGTTGGTCGAGTTTGACGACGAGAGGATGAAGCTCCCACGTGTGTCCGTTGTAGTGTTTGATGGCCCCAATCCAGCCGACTGCCATGCCTTGGTCGTCGAGCGCGACGCGGCTGATGCGATCGGGTGCAAATGATTCGCGCACTTCAGCAATGGCAGTGGCGAGGTCTGGATATGCTTCCGGTGCGCTCTGCCTGAAGCCATCGACCAGCATCGCTGCAACGGCTTTGACGAGTGATTCGTCGCTTCGCGTCAACCTCGGTAATTCGCACGCTCACGACCTTCGATTCTGAGCATCCCACGACCCGCCGACAACGACGCTCCCTCTTCGAGGGGGGGATGAACTTTTAGGCCTGAACCCGCCTGAATATCCGTGCTAACACTGTGGGTATGCACGATCATTCAAGATGCCGCACACTCGCCCCGTCCCCGCGCGGAGCCCGCCGGCCGCGGCTATCCCGACAAAAACAACTTTTGACGGAACGAACCTACCGGTAGTGGTGAGCCATCTCAGAACCACAACAGACGGTATGAAGAGGCTCTTTCAGCCTGAATTAGAACACCCGCGATCGCTCACTTTGGCCAATTGGCAAGCCGATCCGATACCAACCCGCGCCGACCGATTGAATTCATCCGCGATGGTCTGATTAAAGACTTGTTACAAGGCACCTTCGCCACCGGCTTTTCCGATGGAGCGCAAATGAACGAGCAAGTCACCCGCCAGATCCTGTGGAACATCCCCGCCCCGTTCATCGTGTTGATGTACGGCCTGCTCGTGCTGTTCATGGCCGGCTGCGTTTACGCCTTCATGAAATGGTACCGGCTGGTGACCCTTGGGGTCTCCGAAAATCGCCTCGATCGTCCCGTCGAACGCCTGATCCTGTCGCTGCGCGATTCGTTCGGGCAGGGCAGCGTGATTCGCGAGACCTGGGGCTGGATGCATTACGCGTTCTACGTCGCATTCGTCGGCTTGTTCATCGGCACTACGATCGTCCTGATCAACAGCGACTTGCGCGACCTGCTCAATCTGTTCGGCGTCGATTTTTATTTTTACTACGGCGACTTCTATCTCTACTTCAAAGCCGCAATGGACACCTTCTTCCTGCTACTGATCGTCGGCGTGCTGATGGAAGGCGCGCGGCGTGCGCTTCGCCGGCCAACCCTGTTGAGCGATCCGCCGGCCGAAAAGTTGCGGGATAATCTCGAGAACCGCCTCGGTTACGGCTTCCCGATGGCGATGATGGTGCTGGCGGCGCTCACCGGCCTGATGCTCGAGGGCGCGCGTATCAACGCGGCGCATCCGGCGTTCCACGAATGGGCATACGTGGGACGCGTCGTCGGACGCATCGAGGGCGCTCTCGGCGCGGGCGTCACGTACCATCGATGGCTGTGGCTGGTGCACGTGCTGTGCGTGTTCGTGCTGCTGTTTTGTTTTCCGTTCACCAAGCTGCGTCACCTGATTTTCGGGCCGCTGAATCTTTTCTTTCGCAACCTCGGTCCGCGCGGACGGCTCGCGCCGATCAAGGATTTCGAAAACGCGGAAACCTTCGGCGTCTCGCAAGTCGAGCAGTACACTTGGAAGCAATTGCTCGACATGGGCTCGTGCCTCGAATGCGGCCGCTGCACGATCAACTGTCCCACCGTCAACACCGGCAAAGTGCTGAATCCCAAGTATCTGGTGATCGAACAGCGCGAGCATCTGCTCGACAAAGCTCCGTTTCTGCTGGCGGCGAAGGCCAACGGCAAAGTTGCCGAGGGCGCAGAAGCGCCGGCGTGGAACGGTCCCGACATGATCACGCAGGTCGCGACCGAAGAAGCGGTGTGGGGATGCACCACCTGCGGATGGTGCGAAGAAGGATGTCCGGTCAGCATCGAGCACATCCAGCGAATCGTAGACATGCGGCGCTACGACGTGCTGATGGAATCGCGATTCCCGACTGAACTGACGGGCGCGTTCAAGGGAATCGAGAACCAGGGCAATCCATGGGGGCTCGCGCAGGAGAAGCGCGCCGAATGGGCCAACGGACTCGACATCAAGGAAATTGCCGAGCTCGAAGATCCGTCGGACATCGACGTGCTGTACTGGGTCGGATGCGCCGGCTCGTACGACGAGCGCAATCAGCGCGTCAGCAAGTCGTTCTCAGGCTTGATGAAACAGGCGGGCGTCAAGTTCGCGATTCTCGGGCGCGAGGAAACCTGCACCGGCGACCCGGCGCGCCGGCTCGGCAACGAATACCTGTACGCCACGGTCGCCGCGCAGAACGTCGAGACCCTCAATCGCTACAAGCCGCGGCGAATAGTCACTCAATGCCCGCATTGCTTTCACAATTTGAAGAATGAGTATCCGGACTTCGGCGGCAACTACACGGTCCTGCACGAAGCGGAGTTTATCGACGAGCTAATCCAGGCCGGACGCCTGAAGCCTCGCGGCAAGATCGACGAGCGCATCACGTACCACGACCCCTGCTACATGGCGCGGCACAATCGCAAATGGGACAGCGCTCGCAGCGCGCTTGGCGCGATCCCGGGCGCCGAAGTCGCGGAAATCGAGCAGTCGAAGAATCGCACGTTCTGTTGCGGCGCGGGCGGCGGATGTTTCTGGAAGGAAGAGCACGAGGGCACGCGCATCAATCAGAAGCGCTTCGATCAATTGCAGGAGGCCAAGCCCAAGTGCGTCGCCGTCGGATGCCCGTTCTGCATGACGATGCTCGAAGACGCAGTGAAGTCGCGCTCGCTCGAAGAAACAATGCGCGTCCGCGACCTCGCAGAACTAGTCGCAGAATCCACCGGCATCATCACGAAGTGATAGCGCCGTGATATGATGCTTCGCGAGGCGGAATGATGAAACTGACTGCGGTATTCAAAAAGGTGCGCGGAGGCTACGTCGGATTTGTCGAGGAACTGCCCGGTGCGAACACGCAGGGACGCACTCTGGCTGAGACTCGTACGAATCTGAAGGAAGCAGTCGCTCTGGTACTCGATGCGAATCGCACGTTGGCCGAAGAGTCCGTCGGAAAAGAAAAAGTCATTCGGGAGCCGTTTGAACTCGACATTTCATGAAGCGTCGCGACTTGGTGCGCCACCTGGAGCAGCTGGGTTGTGAATTTCTTCGAGAGGGCAGCGCGCATTCGGTTTACGTAAATCGGCGAACTGGAAAATCGTCCACTGTGCCGAGACACCGCGAGATCAAGGAATATCTGGCACGCAAAATATGCAAGGATTTGGAAGTTTCAGAACCCTGAGCGGCTACTTTTTCATATCTGAAAGAAAATCCAGAATCGCGACGTTAACTTCGGCTGGCTTTTCCTGCTGCGTCCAGTGGCCGGAGCCTTTGATCAGCACGGTTTTGCGGAGGTTCGGGACCCAAGTGCTCATCCCTTCGGCCATTTCGGGGCGCAGTACGACGTCGCGCTCCGCGGTGATCATCAGCGCGGGCTTGCTCGATGCGATCGGTCTGGCCGGCGCTTTCCTCCCAGCTTCGATCGATACATCGATACCAGTTCAGGCCGCCGCGAAAGCCGCTCTTCTTGAACCCGCGCACGAAAACGTCGAAGTCCTCGTCGGTGAGAAACTTTCCATGCGGACGATCCGAGAATCGATCGAGCAATCCGCCTCCCGCAGGTCCGAACACGCCCGGCACCGACTTGCGAATCTCGTCGGGACTCACTTCCGGCGGATCCTGGTAGAAGCCGCGCAGCGAGCGCGCGACGTCGCGTTCGAGTTCCTCCTCCGCCACGCCCGGGGTTTGGAAATAGAGAATGTAGTGGAAGCCGCCAGCCGACATCGCGCGCATCGCGTCGGTCGGCTTGATCGGCGCGCGCGGGATGAACGGCGTGTTGATGCCGATGACGCGCTCGACGCTGTCCCGCGCCATCAGCGCCGTGTTCCACGCGACCATCCCGCCCCAATCGTGACCGACGATCACGCAACGGCCAATTCCCAGCGCGTCGAGCATGCCGACGATGTCGCCGACCAGCTTGCGCTGCGTGTACGCCTCGATCGGCGCCGGCGCATCGGTCTCCCCGTAGCCGCGCTGGTCGGGCGCGATCGCGCGAAAGCCCGCGTCGGCTATCGCCTTCATCTGATGCCGCCACGAGTACCACAGCTCCGGAAAGCCGTGACAGAACACCACCGGAAAGCCCTCGCCAATCTGCGCGACGTGCATGTTGATGCCGTTGGTCCGGACAAAGCTGTGCTTGATTTCACTCATCGGTATCCCTTACCCGAAATCGCGTCAGTTTTGCGGCGCAGTCTGAAAAATCATGCGGCAATCTTCGTATCGATGCCAGCACGCGGACTCGGCAAAACCTACAATTGACAGAAACGCGGACGCCGCCCTATGCTCCTAGATCCAACGTCTTGAACACTCGTTTAATTAGAAGAGGTCCAGGCGAGGTGGAGGACATCCAATGAGTTACGATTTTGAATTCAAACAACTGCTCAGGGCCTACCGCAACGGAGTAATCTCGCAGTCCGCCTTTGAGTCCGAGCTGACCCGGCTTGAAGCCGGCACGCCGACCAACGGCAATGGCAACGGCGGCGGTGGATTCAAGGCGTTCGGCCGCACTTACAAATCCGAGCGCGCCGCAGTCATCAGTTTTCTCGACAAGGTTCGCGCGGGCGAGGCCAATGGCGGCGAAGCATTCGCGGCGTGGGCGGAAGTCTGCACCACCGATTGCATCCGCACCGGCATTCGGATCGTCGCCGAGCGCGAGGCGTATCATTCGCGCGTCTTCGCGCAGCGGCTGGCGGAGATTGGCGGGGAGACTCGCGCGATGATCACCGACGACGGACGCAAGTACACCGCCTATCTCGGCAACCCGTCGATTCCTGACAATGAAAAGCTTCTCAGCTTCACCAAGCGGGTCGGCAAGCCCGAGGACGCGATCAAGCCCATCTGCGAGTTCGCCGCCCTGCTGAAAGAAGATCTCTCGACCAAGGAAGCGTTGCGGCTATTTGCCGAGGACGAACTGTCAACCGCGAAATGGCTGTGGGATTCGTGCGCTGCGCTCAACGCCCCCAAGCAGTCTGAGGCGTCGGCGTCAGCATCGACGTAATTCTTTCGGATTGTATAGAAACTGAGAGCGGGGCCCTCGACGGACCCCGCTCTTTTCTTTTGGTCTCGCCTGGCTCAGCGCGAGCGACTCAGATCAGTGCGCTGCTGGCGACGCGCCGGCTGCCGGTGCACCCGCAGGAGGCGCCATCTTCATTGCACCCGGCTTCATCATCATTCCGCCCGGCCCCGGCAGGTCCTTCTTGGTGAAATCCGAGGGCACCGCAAAATCGGCGTCCGCCAGTTTCTTCGCTTCGATCTTCTCGACCACTGTGCTGGTCGTGACCGGTGGGCGCTTGGCCATCATCTCGTTGATCTTGGCCGCCTGCTCCGGCGCCATCCCCGGGATGTTCACCTTGCCCATCTTCATCGTCGAGTCCAGCGCGAGTGGTACTCCGCGGGGTATCTCGCCATTGGCCGTTGTCGTGGCCGCGCTCTTGAGCTTGTCGGCCATGTGTTTTTCGAACGCCGCAAATTCCTCAGCGCCCGGTGCGGTAGTCGAGAAGCATTCCTTGACCGTGTAATCGCCCGCCATCATATGGCCGCCGCCGTTGTAATCGGTGCATTTGAAACCCGCGATATCGCGTGAGCTGCCGGCCTTCTTGAAATTCATCGCCGCGTTGGTGCTGGCCGCCATCATCGTCGCCATCTGGCCCTTGGGCGGAAACTCGATCTCGAAGTAACTCTTCGCATTCGGATCGAGTACGTACATTTTCCCGACGTCGAGGTCGGTAATGATCGTGTGCTTCTCCGTCACCATCTTTTGCTTATTGCCTTGCACCGAAATTGTTTGTTCGGAGTCACGGGAGTTGGTCCCGCTGGTAACGTGCTGTTTTTGCGTGATGACGACCCCGGCGGCCGCGGGCAGCGCGGTCATTGCGAGCGTCATCCCCGCAACCAGGGCGGTTAATTTCCTCATAGCGATTGCTCTCCTTGTGCTCGTTGCATTTTCAACACAGAGTCGCGCCCAATTGGCGCGGCCCCCTTAATATCTCCCCGCTGCTGCGCCCGCATCCGATGGATCATCAGGGCCAGCAGCCCGAACAACACCCATACCATTTCCTTGATACGCCGCAGAAACCCCACTGCAAAGCCGATTCCCGCAGGATAACCCAGCATTCCGAGGATGAGCGCCTTGCCGCCCTCCTGACTTACCAACTTGCCCGGAATCAGAAAGGTCGCGCGCTCGATCAGCAGACCGACAGACTCGACCAGCAGCGCGGTTTGAAACGTCGCCGACTGATGGAGCAGGCGCAACAGTATATAAATTTCGAGCGGCCCGAGACTCCACGCGATTGCGTAGCAGAGACATGACGCCAGGAAGCGGCCGAGATTGCGCGCATAGAAGTCGAGCAGGACGGTGTCGGCCTCGTCAGCGGAATCGCGGATTTCGTTTTCGTTGACCTTGATTCGCGCGATATCGAACCTGGCCACGGCGCGCCACAGATGCGAAAACGGCCGCTTCATCTGCACGAAAAAGAATCCGCCCGCCAGCGCAACCGCGAGCCCGAACCCGCCAACGATCGCCCAGTACAAGTTGGCGGCGACCGGGATCATGCGCAGCGAGACTACCAGCGCGATCGAGATGAACACGATTTGTCCGACCGCTTCCGCCAGCGACGCGACGACCACCGTCGCCAGCCCGAGCGGCATGCGCAGTTTCTCGCGCACCTCAACCGCCATCACGAACTGGCCGCCGAGCTGGGCTGACGGCGTCACGTAGTCGATCGCCTCGCCGCCAATTCGGGCTCCGAACAATTCAAGGAAGCTGAGACTGGGCGGATAGTCCTCGATCGTGACGCGCCAGCCGAGCGTATTCGCGATTCGCGCAATCGCCTCGAGCGAGATGGTCAGCGCGAGGCCCCATCCCGCCATCCGCACGTAACCAAGCACCTCGCGCGGCCCGTAATGAGTCAGGAACCACGCGTAAAACCCAATTGCTATAACGATGAAAATTGTCTCGACGCGGCGCATCGGCAGGTAGGGGCCGCCTCAAAGGGCGGGCGGCAACCGATGCATTCTTTCAGCAGCGCCCCACCTGCGCAACCCGGAAATACAACGGTTATCCGCCGGTCTCCGGCGAAGCGAAACCTGTAGTTACCCCTTGGCGCGTATCAGTTCGGCGAACTTGTCTAGCTCCTGCTGATTCAAGTCGGAGACCATCCAGCAATTCATCCCCGCAACCGCGAGTTGCTCGACGTTGTAGCCGTGCTCGGTCTCGATTCTTTCCGCGCTGGTCGCGTCGCCGGTCGTCGGCCACATGAAAACGTTGATCACGTGCTTGCCATGCTGATAAACGAGCGCCGCGACCGGCCGCCCGTCGATGTAGTCGAGACGCCCGCCCACCAGAGGAAAGCCGTCCTTGGCGAAATCAGTAACCGGCGGCGAGAAGTCCAGCTTGCCGTTGAACCAGGGCTTGACGGTGTGCTGGTCGGTAGAGGCCACATCCATCAGATGGGTCGCCATGAGCGATCGCACATGGCTTGCGATCACTTCGTTCGCGAGGCGCTGATTGAGTGCTGGAGCAATCGTGCGCGGCGCGATGACGAGCGCGAGCATCGCGCCAATCGCCATCGGCACCACGAATCGAGCCGCGCGCGGAGCCCATCCTTCGCGCCGCGACTGATAGCCGTTCGATCGCGATGCGGCCGGCGCCGGAATTGCGCGGCGAATCTTTTCCTTCAACGCAGCCGGCGCCTCGAAGCGGAAAGTTTCGTCCTTGAGCCGTGTGCGCATCGCGCGCAGCGCGGCGTATTCATTTGCGCATTTTGGGCATTGTTCGATATGGCGCTGCACTTCGAGATCGTCGGCGAGGTCGAGCTCGCCGTCGAGATGGCCATGCATCAGCAGCCGCGCGTCGTCGCAATTCACGTTCGCTCCTTGCCCATCCGCTCCTGGAGCGAACGCGCGAGCTTGCCGCGAGCGCGCGCCAGCCGCGACATGACGGTCCCAATCGGCACGTCGGCCGCGTTGGCAATTTCCTTGTACGAAAGTCCTTCGATATCGCGCATCACGATCACCTCGCGAAACTCGTCCGCCAGCTCCTCGAGCGCCGCGCGAATCATCGCACCGTCGGCGTGGCGAACGGCCTCCGCCTCTAAACCGCTCTCCTCGGTTGACCCGCCATGCATCTGCTCGTCGAATTCGGTGGGGGCATCGGAACCGCGGTTGCGCTTGAGCCAGGTGAACGCGGTGTTGCGCACGATCGCGAGAATCCACGCGCGCGCATCACCGCCGCGAAATCCGCCGGCAAACCTGAGCGCGCGCAGGTAGGCCTCCTGCACGACGTCCTGAGCGTCGTGATCGTCACGCACCAGCCATCGCGCGAGGTTGTACGCAGCATCCATATGCGGCAGGAACGTGCGGTCGAAATCGACAGCTTTAGGTTCGTCAGGCAATCGCTCTTCTTTCGCCCGCTAGTCCCCGTGTTGTTCCAGACTGCGCGCGGACCAATCTTATTCCCGACCGCGTTTGAGGCTCAATCGCGGGAATATTCTGTCACCGGCCGAGTCCTACCCCTGAAAGCGCACATCAGCGCGAGGTGATTCTTAGAATGGAAAACAAATTTGACCGTCGATCGTTCCTGCGCGTCACAGGCACCGCCCTGAGCATCGGCGCGCTCTACAGCGTGTTCCCGGCACTGACCCGCAAAGCGGGCGCTGAGGGGATTACGCGCACTCTCGCCGAGCTCAATGGCGAGGCTCCGGCGCCGTTCTCGTTCATGCAACTGAGCGACACGCACGTCGGATTCAACGGGCCGCCCGACCCGCTCGGAACCAAGGCATTCGAAAGCGCGGTTGCGACGATCAACGGGCTGAAAAATCGCCCCGATCTGATCATCGTCACCGGCGATCTGACTCACGACGCCGATTCTCCCGACGAGCACGCGAAACGCTTCAAGCTGTTTAAAGAGATCTCGAGCAAGATCGGCGGCGGCGCAAAAATCAAGGTGGTGCCGGGCGAGAATGACGCCGCGCTCGACGGTGGCGACATGTTCCGCGAGTTCATGGGGCCGACCCACTACTCGTTCGACCATCGCGGGGTGCATTTCATCGCGCTCGACAACGTCTCGGCCGGACGGCCGGCGGTTGGCCCCGAGCAACTGGCTTGGATGAAATCCGATCTCGCGCGCTTTCCGAAAACCGCGCCCATCGTCGTGTTCACCCATCGTCCGCTGTTCGACCTCAAGCCCGAATGGGAATGGTTCACCAGTGACGGCGACGACGTCATGAACGCGCTGGCGCCGTATGAAAACGTGACCGTGCTCTACGGCCATATTCATCGCGAGAATTTCCACCAGGCCGGCACCACCAAGATGTACGCAGCTCGGTCGCTGATCTTCGCTTTCCCGGATCCCGCGACGACGCCGGCGAAAAAGCCGGCGCCCTTCGACAAGGCTCAGCCGTTCAAGAACCTGGGAATCCGGCGCGTCAACGGCAACGCGAGCGGCAGCGATTTACAGATCGAGGAAGTCGAGCTCGCGACGGCGGAGTTCTCGGGCACGGTCGGAATGGACCAGATGATTAAACATGGAAGCAACGACGCAAAGGACGAGTAGGAAAATGAAAAACACAACTATCAACAAAATCGTCGGCATCGTTTTGCTCGCCGGGGTATGCGAAATCGGGCTGGTCGGTGTCCCAGCGGTGATCAATCTCACCCGCGCGAGTGACAATCCGAAAGTGATCGAGATCAGCGCGAAGAAATTCGAATTCTCGCCGAGTCAGATCACGCTCAAGAAAGGCGAGCCAGTCATCCTGCGGCTGAGCAGCTCCGACCGCGTGCACGGCTTCATGTCGAAGCCGCTCAAAATCGATACCGACATCCCGGCCGACAAGTCGGAGGACGTCACCGTCACGCCTGACACCGCGGGCGACTTCACTGTCATCTGCGATCACTACTGCGGCACCGGCCACGGCAACATGAAGATGAAAGTCACGGTCGTCGAGTAAAGGGCCAGTTAAATGTTTGCGCAACTGGTCAGCACGTATCATCTGCATCCAATCGTCGATCACTTCACGATCGCGCTGCTGACCTTCGGGATCGCCGCGGAAATCCTGGCCGCCGCGGCGGTCCTGCTCTTTCGCAACTCGGCGCGAGTATTGGCTTGGAGCGAGAGACTTCGAAGCACGTCGCTCATGCTGATGATCGCAGGAGCGGCCGCCAGCGTCCTGTCATATTTCTCCGGCGACGCCGAGGCCGATCGGCTGTGGGACACGATGTCGCCCGCCGCGCAGCAGATTCTCGCATCCTCAAACGGCGCTGCCGCTTACCTGTCGCACGCAGTTCTAGGACAGTACCTGATGTACGCGTTTCTGATCCTTGCCGCATGGCGCGTGATGCTCGAGTTGTCGAGTCGGCTTGCACGCACGCGTATCGCATTCCTGGTTGTGGCAGTAATCGCAGCGGGCGCTCTGCTCTACCAGGGCAAGACCGGCGGTCAACTCGTTTACGAACACGGCGTCGGAGCTCCGCGCGCAACAGTTTCATCTTCATCCCGCGGGGCAAACGCCACTGATATTTCGGCGCGGCCTGAATAGCCCGAAGCTCTGACTCTCATGAACGGGTTTCTCCGCACCGGCGCCGGCCTCAAGGCGAATTTTAATCTCGTATCGCAATTGACCATGGGCATTGCACTGATCGTCGGTGCTTTCTTCGCACGAGCAAAACGCTACACCGCGCATGGTATTTGTCAGTCGGTGGTGCTGCTCCTTAATTTGATAGCGATCGCCTTTTTTATGTGGCCGTCGTTTTACGGTCAGGTTCTGCCGGCTCTCCCGAGACATCTGGCAGATAGCTATTACGGTGCGGCAACCGCCCACGGCATTTTGGGCGCAATCACTGAGCTGCTCGGGCTATACATCGTGCTGGCGGTGGGAACAGACATCCTTCCAGGTCGCCTACGCATCAGCCGCTTGAAGCTGTGGATGCGCATCGAGTTGGTATTGTGGTGGGTCGTAATAGTCACCGGAGTCTTGACCTACTATGTCTGGTACGCCGAGGCTCCTTGAAGTTGAGTGAAAGTTTCTTTCGTTCAAGGTTGACAGGAATTCGATAGCGGTTAGTTCACGTTACTCCAAAGGGGAGTAGTTCACGCCGACAAGAAAAACGGCGTCGGGGAGATCGACATACCAGCCTTCGGGCTCGGTCCCCCACCTCGATGAGGCGAACGAGACCTTCGGACCAGGAAAAATCCTGGCCGAGGCTCGTTCATCCGATCCCCGGCCAGCAAGAGGCCGGCAATGTCACAAGTTCCGCTCGCAATAGTCTGCCGTTCAGCATTCGCGATCGCGCTGTTTCTAATAGCGCTGATTACGCCGACGTCCTCGACGTTTGCCGCCGACGGCTGTCCCACCAGCACCGACGAAATTTCCACCGACCGTCCCGACGTCACCAATTCGAGCGTGGTCGTTCCTTACGGAAGTTTGCAAGTAGAGAACGGCGTGGACGAAACGCGTCGTCAAGGCTCTAACGTCGTCAGCGCCACCGAAACCCGGCTGCGCCTGGGCGTCGCCCAATGCACCGAAGTCTTAGCCGACGTGCCGACCTACTTCTATTCGCTCAACGGGCGCGCGTCGTCGGGATTTTCGGACCTCGTCGTCTCGGTCAAGCGTGAACTGCCGGTCCCACTAGGCTTCCATCTGTCGGCGACGACGGGCTTGGGATTCCCGACCGGCGCCAGCAAAATTTCGAGTCGTGGCTACGATCCCTACATTCAGATCCCGTGGTCGCGACGAATCACTGACGACTGGTCGCTCCACGGCATGTTCACGGTCACCTGGTTTACCAGCCAGCACACAATCAACCCGACCTTCGAGCCGACCTTGTCGCTTGAGCGTGAGCTAGGGCCGGCTGGGGACGCATTTGTCGAGTACGTCGGCGAATATCCGAATCACGCGAGGCCCGCTCACATTCTCGATGCTGGCGGCTCCTGGCGAGTGACGAAAGTCCAGCAGCTCGATTTTCACGTCGGCTTCGGTCTCAACAGCAGCTCGTCCAATCACTTTATCGGTATCGGCTATTCGTTCCGTCTCGACGGCCTGTTGGGCGGATAGTCATCGCGTAGACTGAACCGATCCGGTAAGACAGATCGGCGTACGTGGAACTTTGAGCTTTCCGGTGAGCTTTGGTGGTGGATCACAGAAACCTGCAGCGAAAACCAGCCGGGATTCTTCGCTGCGCTCTGAATGACACAAACACCGGAATGAAGCTCGAGCGTCACACACCACGGTTGATTCGTGATTGGGGTTACTTGGGCTGGCGTCGAGAAAGGTCCGGGGTCCCTCGGCGGAGCCTGCCCTGAGTGGAGTCGAACGGGCTCGGGATGACACAACACGAGGAACGCTCGGGATGACACCAAAAAAAGTTCTAACAGGGGCGAAGCCCCGCTTCTTCTCTTAATACTGGGTGCAGGGGTCACCCCTGCCGAAGGAAGCGTGAAACCCACCGCGGGTTTCACTACGATTCAGTTGGTTCCTCGCCCTGCTGGAACAACTTCATCAGCTCTTCGACTGTTGCCGGTGGCCTGCGCGCGGTCTCGAGCGTGTCGCGCACGTGATCGACCGATTTCATTCCGACTAGCGCCACATCCACGCCGGGGGTCGAGCGCACGAACTGGATCGAACGTTGCGCGTCGGTCGCGAAGCCGCCGAACGCATTCGCGACTATCGGCGGCAACCCGCGCGATAGCTGCCCCTGCAGCAGCGACGCACTTGCGCATACCGCAAGTCCGAACTGTTTCGCGGCGGCGAGCGATGTCGCTTTGCCGGCGGGGACGAATTGATTTGAGCGCGTGACCGCTTCCGGCATCGCGAGGTTGTACGGCAACTGGATCGCGCGAAAATGATGCGCGTCGCCGCCGACCTCGCGCGCAATTTTCATCAGCTCATCGAGCGACAGCCATCCGCGCTCGGTCGGCTGCGCGCGAAACCCGTTCCACGTCGCAGTTCCGTACACGCCGATCTTTCCATTCGCCACCGCACCTTCCAGGAACTCGAAGATGGTCCTGATGCGCGCGAGGAATTCCTTTCGCTCGATCGCTTCCAGCTGCGTCTCGGGATTGTGAATGTAGTAGATGTCGATCGTCTCGAGATTGAGATTCTTGCGCGACAGGTCGAGCATCGTGCCGATGTACTTCGGCGTCATGCAGTGCGATCCGTCAACCAAATCGCTCGGCGCGACGATTCCGGTCTTGACGTAATGATCTTCGAACCACGCGCGCGGATTGGCCGGCACTTCGCCGTCGAACGTGATGTACCCGCCCTTGGTCGCGACGACGACCTGGTCGCGCGCAATCTCGCCCGCCGCGACCATCTCGCCAAGTGCTTTGCCGATATTCCGCTCGCTGCGCTGGAACCGGTAGTTCACCGCCGTGTCGATGAGATTGATCCCGCTGCGCAAACTCGCCTTGATCGCCTCTTCGTAAGCGCGATCGGTTTCCTCGTCAGGTTCGCCCAGGTAGGTGCCGATTCCAATCGATGAGACCGACACACCGAGCGCCTGCCGGAAATTTCCGGGCAGGGTTGGGAAGCGGCTCGCGTATGCGGCGGTGGCTTCTGCGGTCGCGCGCCCTTTGAGCATCATGCTGGTTTCTCCTTATCCAGGATTTTGGGCCTGTCGCAAAGCCGGCAACACTTTACTGAAAAAGCGGGCTAATTGTTGGTTCGTAGAGCGCCTGGATCACGTGGCCGTCGGGATCGCGAATGTAGAACGAGACCGAGCCATCGCGATGATGCTTGAGTTCGTGCACGATCTCGATGCCGTTGCCGCGCGCCCACGCGTATCCCGCTTCAACGTCGGCGATCGTCGGCACGATAAACCCGAGATGGTCGAGGCTTTGCGCATCGCTGCTGTGATCGCCGCGATGCAGCGCAAGATTGTCGCATCCAGAGCTGAGGTACGCGTTGTCGGGGTCGGGCTGCCAGACAATCTTCATTCCGAACACCCGAACATAAAAATCTTTCGCGCGCTCGACGTCGGAAACCTTGAGCGCCAGATGACGCATGCCGCGATTTTTGATCAACTCCGTTCCTCGCGCGTCCGGTAACCGACCACCGCCCAAATCGGATCCGACGGTGGCGCGGTCGGCGCACTGCGATCGATAAAATCTATATTCTCAAACGCGCCCGACTCCATAAAGTAGCTGCCGACCAGCTTGCCGTGGTCGTAGTCGTCCAGACTCTGCCAAATCGCGACCGCCTTGGTCGGAAACATCCGGTTCGAGAATGTCGCGACGAACGGCGCACCCGGCTTGAGCACCCGCCCGACTTCCGCGAAGGTCTCGAGCGGCCGCGTCATGTATTGCACCGAGACCGTGACCACCGCGCCATCGAACTCGGCATCGGCAAACGGCAGCCGCGCCACGCGATTGAGATTGTGAATGACGACTTCGGTCAGCGCCGGATTATTTTCCATCTCGGCGCGATTCATCCCGAGCCCGACCACTCGCGACGGCCGGATGTGCGCCGGCAGATGCGACCGCCAACTGCTCATCAGGTCGAGGATCGCGCCGCCTTGCGGCAGAATTTGCGCGTAAATCTCGCCGACCTTCGCGATCGCGCCGTCGTCGATATGCGTGACGAGTCGCGGGACCGAGTAAAATACCTCATCATCGTCGTCATCGACGCGCCTGAAGAAATCTGGCGGAAGTTGTTTAGGCATCGTGAAATCCTGTTTTGGCGGCCAGTTGCTAAACCAATTTTACCATTAAATATCAGCTATTTAGCGCGCTTTTGCGAGAAATTACAGAGCCTCGTTGACATGCTTTGCGCCCGGCGCTTAAAGTAAAACACTTTTACATACTGCGCTGCAGCTCTCTCCTTTGAGCCGCTGCGTAGATACTGAAAAAAAATGGTCCGACGCGATAAAACCAACTACCTGATCCAATCCGTCGCGCATGCGCTCGACGTGCTCGAACAGTTTTTCGGCGACGTCGATGAACTCGGCGTTACGGAACTTTCCAAGCGGCTCAAGCTGCATAAGAATAACGTCTTTCGGCTGCTGGCGACGCTCGAAGCGCGCGGTTACATCGAACAAAACAAAGCCACCGAAAATTATCGCCTCGGCATCAAGTGTCTGCATCTCGGTCGCCGTTACATCCATCATATGGGCCTCGTGAGGCAAGCGCGCCCGATCCTCGCCGATGTCGCAAAAAAATGCCGCGAGAGCGCGTACGTCGCGATCGTCCGGCGCGACGGCGTCGTCCCGCTCGAAGCCGCCGAGGCCGAAGATCGCGCCGTGCGCATCACGCTGCCGATCGGAATCACGCTGCCGCTTCATTGTACCGCGGCCGGCAAGGCGCATCTCGCCTTCGACGCTGAGGGCCAGCTCAAGAGTGCGCTGCCCGAAACGCTGAAACGCTTCACCGAACGAACGATCATCGATCGCGCCAGCCTGCTCGCGCAGCTCGAAGCAGTCGCGCGCGACGGCTACGCAGTAGATTCAGGCGAGTTCATCGAGGAAGTGTCCTCAGTCGCAGTCCCAATCCGCGACTACACTCGCTCAGTAGTCGGCTCAGTCACAGTCGCCGGCCCGACCTATCGCATCGGCCCGGAACGAATCACCGCCGAAATCGCCCCCAGCCTGCTCGACGCCGGCCGCGAACTGTCGCATCGCCTGGGATTCAACGAATAGATTCACGATTGAACGCGGAACCCACCGTGGGTTCCGCACCTCCTTGGGCAGGGGTGACCCCTGCACCCAGTAACCGGAAACCGCTTTGCGCCGAGCCCCCTCGATTAGTATTGTTTGACTGATTCGTCGACCGCTGTTAGAAAATTTGCGTTTATCGGCTCGATTCCCTGTGCAACTGTTCTGTTCTCAGAATCTGTCGATGCATGAAATCATGCGTGGAGTGTTAAGGCTTTGAAAATCCTGGTTCCAATCAAGCGAGTTCCCGATCCCGCGACCACTATCCGTGTGCTGCCCGACGGCACCGGTATCGCCACCGACAACGTGAAGTGGGTCATCAACCCGTTTTGCGAAATCGCGATCGAAGAGGCACTCCGCATCAAGGAGAAACAGACCGGCGAGGTGGTGCTGGTCACGGTCGGGCAATCCACCTGGCAGGAGCAGTTACGCACGGGACTCGCGATGGGCGCCGACCGCGCAATCCTGGTCAAGACCGACACCGCGCTCGATTCGCTTGCGATCGCGCGAATCCTCGCGAAGATCGCTGGCGACGAGAAGCCCGATCTCATCATTCTCGGCAAGCAGGCGATCGACGACGACGCGAACCAGACTGGCCAAATGCTCGCCGAGATGCTCGGATGGCCGCAGGCGACGTTCGCCTCGAAGGTCGAGATAACGCCCGAGAAGACCTCGGTCGTGCGCGAAGTTGACGGCGGCCTCGAGACGATCGCGTTCAAGCTACCCGCCGTCATAACGACAGATCTGCGGCTCAACGAGCCGCGCTACGCGTCGCTGCCGGGAATCATGAAGGCCCGCAAGAAGGAGCTGAAGGAAATTGCGGCGGACAGCCTCGGCGTCGATCTCGCGCCCAAACTCAAGGTGAAGACACTCGCCGCACCGCCCAAGCGCCAGGCCGGGCGCAAAGTCGCGTCGGTGCAGGAGCTGGTCGCGGTACTTCACACCGAAGCCAAAGTTATTTGATCACGACTACTACGAATCCCGAACGCGGAGTGAATTGAAATGGGTGACGTTCTGATTTTCGCGGAGCATCAGGGGGGACATTTCCCCAAGACTACGCTGACGGCGGTTCACGCGGGCCTCGATCTCGCCAAAAAGCGCGGCGGCAAAGCAATCGCGGTGGTCGCCGGCGATGCGCCCGAGTCGGCGGCGGGCGAAATAGCCAAGTACGGCGTCGCCAAAGTGATCGCATTGGCGCATCCGGCGCTTAAGAACTATCTCGCCGACGCGCACGCCCAGGCGCTCGCCGCGCTGGCGAAAAAGGAAAACGCGGAATTTATCCTCGCGACCGCGACTGCGATGGGCAAGGACCTGTTTCCGCGGCTGGCCGCGCGCCTCGGCGCCCCGATGGCGTCGGAAATTACCGCGATCAGCGATGACCATACTTTCGTGCGCCCCACTTACGCGGGCAACGTGATGGCGACCGTCGAGCTCGACGGACCGATCAAAGTATTGACGGTGCGCGGGACCGCGTTCGACGCCGCCAAGCCGGCCGACGCGGTTGCTCCGGTCGAAAAGCAGGACGCCGAGATCGATGCGGGCGCGCTCAGGATGGAATTCGTTTCGTTCAACGCGACCAAGAGCGATCGTCCGCAGCTGACCGAGGCGCGAATAATCGTGTCGGGCGGCCGCGGCCTCAAGTCGGGCGAAAATTTCAAAACCGTGCTCGAGCCGCTGGTGGACGAGATGGGCGCTGCGATGGGTGCGTCGCGCGCGGCAGTCGATGCGGGCTTCGTGCCGAACGACCTGCAAGTCGGACAGACGGGCAAGGTGGTCGCGCCAGAACTCTACATCGCAGTCGGGATTTCAGGCGCGATTCAGCATCTGGCCGGGATGAAAGACTCGAAGGTCATCGTCGCAATCAACAAGGATGAAGAGGCGCCGATTTTCGCAGTCGCCGACTACGGCCTGGTCGCCGACCTATTCAAAGCAGTCCCCGAAATGGCCGAAGAAATCAAAAAGGTCAAGCACTCGTAATTTTAGCGGAACCCGCCGTGGGTTCCGCACCTCCTTGGGCAGGGGTGACCCCTGCACCCAGCGTCAAAAAAAGAGGCATCCCGATGGCCGAGCTGCAACATAAATTTGTCGACACCAACGGGATCCGGATGCATTACGTCGAGCAGGGCAGCGGGCCGCTCGTCGTGCTGTGCCACGGATGGCCCGAGTCGTGGTACTCATGGCGGCATCAGATTCCCGCGCTCGCGGCGGCCGGCTTTCGCGTCGTCGCGCCCGACCAGCGCGGCTATGGGCAGACTGACGCGCCCGCGCCGATCGAGTCGTACAACATCCTGAACCTGGTCGGTGACATCGTCGGGCTGGTCAACAGCCTCGGCGTCGAATCGGCGGCGATCGTCGGTCACGATTGGGGCGCGCCGGTCGCATGGAACTCCGCGCTGCTGCGCCCCGACATCTTCCGCGCGATCGCATTGCTGAGCGTTCCGTATTCTCCGCGCGGCCAGATGCGCCCGACCGACGGGATGAAGATACTGGCCGGCGATCAGCATTTTTACATGCTCTATTTCCAGGAGCCGGGCCGAGTCGAGAAGGAACTCGACGCCGATCCGCGCCGCTCGATGGCGATGGTCCTCTACTCCGCGTCGGGTGACGCGCCGCAAGGCGGTGAGTTCTCGTTCCTCTTCCCGAAAACGAAAAAGTTTATCGAGACCGGCACCATGCCGGACAAGCTGCCGTCATGGCTGACAGAGGCCGACCTCGACTTCTTCGCGGACGAGTTCAAGCGCACTGGCTTTCGCGGCGGCGTCAACTGGTATCGCAACACGGATCGGAACTGGGAGCTGACGCCGTTTCTCGACGGCGCAAAGCTGCTCCAGCCCGCCGTGTTCGCCGCCGGTGAGCATGACGTGGTCGGCAAAATGATTCCCGGCCGCTACGAGTCAGTCGGCGAGTTCACGCCGAATCTGAAAAAGAAAGTCATAATCCCGGGCGCCGGCCATTGGATCCAGCAAGAACGGCCCAAAGAGATCAACGAGGTCCTGATCGAGTTCTTGAAGGGAATTTAATCCTAGCGTGGAATCCCGCCTTGGATCCGTACTTCCGTGGGCGGAGTTTCTGCGATCTATATTTTTGTAGGAAAAAATAGTACGATATTCAAATGCAAATCTCGGCTCAAATCTCCAAGGAGACCAAGGTCCGATTGGAGACCTACTCGCGCGCTCATGGGATCAAGAAACAGTACCTGATCGAAAACGCGTTGTTGCATTTCCTCCGCGCTCTCGACGAACTTCCGGCTAACATCATTGTGCCGCCCCGCTTGATCGTAACCGAACGCAGTGCCCGCAGGGTGGCAAACTTGATTTCCGGCAAGCGGAAGCCCGCCCGCGCTCTCGTGGAACTGATGCGCAGTGACGATTGAGATACGGCTACTCGAGCAAGCAGACGATCGAAAAGCATTTCACTCGGGCGACGCCGATCTCGACATCTTTTTTCACAAATATGCCTGGCAGAACCAGTTCAGGCATCATATCGGGAACACGTATGTAGCCGTCGAGGGTCGGCGGATCTTCGGTTTCCTGACGGTATCGGTCAGCAGTATGGAATTCGAACGCGTGCCCTCCGACCTCAAGAGAAAGTTGCCGAGATATCCGATTCCCGTCCTAAGAGTGGCGAGACTTGCTGTCAGCGAAGACGCACAGGGTCAAGGTATCGGAAGACATCTGATGCGGGCGTCGTTTGCGATGGCAATCGAGCTTCGCGAGAGGTTGGGTTGCGCCGGTGTCGTAGTCGATTCGAAGCGCGACGCCGAGAGCTTCTATTCCAGTCTTGGGTTTGAACCGCTGGAAGTCATCGAAGGGGGGATTGAGGAAAGACCGTCACCGACGCCGATGTTCCTGCCGATCCGGGAAATAGAGGCTGCGATCAAGCTCCCTCCCAAAAAGAAGCTTTGATAACGGCTGCGCGAGGAGAAACTTGAACAGATTCGATCGCGTCTTCTGGAAGAAAGTATGGTCGCTCACCAAACTCTACTGGACCTCTAAGGAGCGCGGCTTAGGCGTCAAGCTGCTGGTATCGGTCGCCTTTCTCAGTGCTGCCGCGATCGCGCTGGGAGCTTATAGCTCTTATCTGAACCGGGATTCGACCAACGCGCTGGTGGGAAAGCACTTGGCGCAGTTCTATCATCTCATGTTGATCTGGGTCGCGGTGACCGGCCTCACCGTGGTCATCTCAGTCGTCGGCCTTTACCTGGCCAGCCTGCTTTACATCGAATGGCGCGAATGGCTGACTCACTACTTCACTGATGCGGGATTCGCTCATCGCGCGTTCTACCGAATGGGACTGCTCGGCAAAGTCGATAATCCCGATCAGCGAATCAGCGAAGACATCAGCTCGTTCGTCACTGCAACCGAGACCCTCACGGTGACGGTGGTGTTTGCGGTGGCCGGGGTCGTTACCTACTTTGCAATCCTGTGGTCGATTTCATCATCACTGGCACTGCTTCTTATCGGTTATGCGATGCTGGGCACTTATTTCTCCGTTGTGATCGGACGGCGGCTGGTTGGCCTCAACTACTACCAGGAACGGTACCAGGCGGATTTCCGCTTCGGGCTGGTTCACGTGCGCGACAACGTCGAACCGATTTTCCTCTACGGCGGCGAACGGCATGAGCGCGATCAATTGCGTCGCCGTTTTTCGAAAGTCGTGGACAACTACAAGCAGCTCATCCTGTGGCAGCGTAATCTCGGATTCTTCACCAGCTCCTATGGAGGCGTGGTGGGACTGGTGCCTTATTGGTTTCTCGCCGGGACCTACATCTCCGGCCATCTCCAGTTCGGGCAGGTGGTCCAGGCCGCCGCCGCTTTCATGTCGCTGCATGGGGCTCTCTCGGTCGTCGTCACCGGTTTCCCGTCACTCGCCGAGTACGCCAACCAGGTCACCCGGCTGAGCGAATTCCTCGACGAAGCCGACGCCGCCCGGGAAGCCGAAACCGACGGGCGCGAGAAAATTGAAATTATCGAAGCACCACAAGTGAGGCTCGATCACCTGACCTTGCGCACGCCCGACGGAACCAGGACCTTGATCTCCGACGTTAACGCAGATGCGAGCGCGCTCGAACCGCTCCTCGTCCAGGGACCTAGCGGCAGCGGCAAGACCTCGCTGATGCGCGCGATTTCCGGACTTTGGCGCGAGGGCCGCGGCACCGTGACCCGTCCCGCGCTGTCGGACGTGATGTTCCTGCCGCAACGCCCTTACATGATACTCGGCTCGCTGCGCGATCAGCTGACCTATCCGCGAGCACAGGGACTGAACGACGAGCAATTGCGTGAGGTCCTCAACACCGTGAATCTTTCAGAGCTATCCGATCGATTCGGCGGCTTCGACGCCGAGATGCATTGGGCCGACGTGCTTTCGCCTGGTGAGCAGCAGCGGCTCGCCTTCGCGCGGCTTCTACTCAATCGTCCGCGCTATGCGTTCCTCGACGAGGCAACCAGTGCGCTCGACGTTGCCAACGAGCAGCTGATGTACGAGTTGTTGAAACAGCAGGGTATTCAGTTCTTGAGCTCGGGCCATCGCCCGACTCTGCTCAAGTTCCATCGTAATGTTTTACAGCTATCCGCCAACGATCGATGGAAAATCCAACCGAGCGCCGAGTTCGAAACCAATACCAGCGCCGCGTAAGGAAGCGTTACTTCACGCCGAGCAGCTCGACATCGAACATCAGCGTCGCATTCGGCGGGATGACGCCGCCGGCGCCGTTCGCGCCATAGCCTAGATCCGGCGGAATGATCAGCGTGCGCTTGCCGCCGACATGCATAGTGGCGACGCCCTCGTCCCAGCCCTTGATAACCTGGCCCTGGCCGATCGTGAAGGAAAACGGCTGGTTGCGGTCGAGCGAGCTGTCGAATTTCGTGCCCTTCTTGCCGTCGACGAATAGCCAGCCAGTGTAATTGACCGTCACGGTCTGACCGGCCTGGGGCGCCGGTCCGGTGCCGGTCTTGACGTCGATGATGCGCAGGCCGCTAGTTGTGGTGACCTCGCCAGCGGCGAAGACCGCCAAGGGCGCTGCGGCGAGTGCCAGGAGGACTGCTGATACAAAGAAACGCGGTAATGACATGAGAACCTCGTGCACTGGAATGACAGGAGCACGACGGCCCGTCAAGGTCCGTCATGCTGTACTGGAACTCAGACGCCTCCATTTGCTAGCCTCCACCAGAGCACGCACCATACACACTGTGTGTATGTAACCTATGGCACTCAAGAGCCGCCAGGCCGAGAATTCCGCCGCCACCCGCGCCTCTCTGCTTAAAATTGCGCGCAGGTTCTTCGCCGAACGCGGATACGCTGACACCGCGACCGAAGAGATCGTGCGGCGTGCCCGGGTGACTCGCGGCGCTCTGTATCACCATTTCAAGGACAAACAGGATCTGTTCAGAGCGGTCTTGCACGAGGAGCAGTCAAAAGTCGCCGCCAAATGCATGGAGGCCGCCGCCAAAGAAAATGATCCCTGGCGCGCGCTCATGGTCGCCAACGAGACGTTCCTTGAAGCGTGTCTCGACCCGGCAGTTCAGCAGATCGTGTTAATCGACGCACCGGCCGTGCTTGGCTCGGAAGGCTTCCGGCAATCGGACGAGAGCTACTACCTGGCGGGATTGAAGGTAGCTATCGAGGCGGCGATCGCGGCCGGAATCATCGAACAGCAGCCGGTCGAGTCCTTGGCCCACATGCTGATGGGCTCAATGAATGAAGCGGCGCGGCTCATTGCCCATGCCTCGGACAAGGAGCGCGCCCGCCGTGAAGTCAGCGAGTCTGCCAATCGAATGTGGAACGGCCTCCGAATCGACACCTGAAGCCGCCTTCGCTCAACCCTTGTTGTACTCGTCGTGGCGATGCCACCAGTAGCCGGTCTCGTTGCGCCCCTTGGGTGCGCGATCGAGCCACTGGTATCCGCCCCATAGACCGTCCAGTCCGCGCGCATAGGTGGAATAGGTGTGGTAAAGGACGCCATCCTGGAGCACGAACGCGCTCATACCCGGCCGCTCGCGCGCGTAGGTGGCCACGTCGGTGCCGGTCATAGCAGCTCCCTTAGCGGCACCCTCAGGTGTCGGGCGAGGCGTCTCGCCGCGTGACTGCAACGCCGCCTGACGCCGATAGTTGTATTCGACGGTCCCCGCGCGCTGTTGCTCTTCGGTGAGCGAGACGTTGAAGTCGAAGTTGAAGTCGCCGCCGAAGGAGGACGCCCACGGAAACGTCCACCCCATCCGTCGCTTGTACGCATCGAGCTTCGCGAGTGGTGCCCGCGACACCGCGCAAAGCGTGACGTCGTGATTGGCCAGATGGACGACGCTGCGATCGAACCCGTCCGCGATCGCCGAGCATGACGGACACCCCGCCGTGTAATCGGGCCCGAACATGAAATGGTAAACGAGCAGCTGCGACCGCCCTCTGAAGAGATCTGCCAACGACGCGCTCCCTTGATCGCTCTCGAATCGGTACGTTTTGTCGATCCGAACCCACGGCAGCTCCTGACGCCGGCGCGCCAGCTCGTCGCTACGGCGCGTCAGCTCCTTTTCATCCTTGAGCAGCTCGAGCCGCGCGGCCAGCCATTCTTCACGTGTCCCGATCTTGTGCTCAGCCATCATTATTATCTCCTTTGCAAATCTTCCTCGCGGCCTACTTCTCGTCCGCAATCTCGCCGATCCTGCCGACAACCTTTTTCCAACCGTCGCTCATACTCTTGAAGGCAGTTTCGTTCTTCGGCAGCACGAAGCCGGAGTGGACCAAACGAAGGCGCGTTCCGTTCGCGACCTTTGACAGCGTCCACGTCACGACCGTGTCCAGCGCGGCGCCGTATCCGACATTTCCCTCGTGTCCGCTCTTCCACGTATAGACGAGGCGTTGGTTCGGCGTCACCTCAAGCACCTGACATTGAATGGTACCGTCCCACGCGCCGGCCGGCGTCGTCTGGAACGTGAAGCGCTGGCCCTTCACCGCTTCGAACCCGGTCGTCGGCATCAGCCAGCGGCTGATCAGCTCGCCGGTCGTCAGCGTCTTCCAAATCCTCTCCGGCGCATGCGGGAAGACTTCGTCAACTACGATCTCTTGCGCGTGGGCCTCCAACGCGGCGTTACTCATGAATCAATCTCCTTCAATAGTTTTCTGAGCTTGGCGAAGCGGTCGCGCCAGAAGACCCCGTAATGACTCATCCAATCGACCAGCGGGGCGAGGCCCTCAGGCTGCGCGCGATAATAGACGTTGCGGCCTGCGGGGCGTTCGGCCACCAGCCCGGCCTGCTTCAATGACTTAAGGTGTTGTGAGATAGCGCCCTGCGTCACGCCGCTCCCCCGCGTCAGCTCGACCACGCTAATCTCGGTGGACCTGACCACCCGCTCGAACACGGCGCGCCGAGTGGGATCGGCCAGCGAGCGCATGACAACGTTGATTGCGACGGCTTGTGCCATTACCGATACATTAGCGTATACTCATTAATTAGTCAAGCCTAATTTGTATGAAATGCTTGCTTTACAGAACGGCACAGTAATGAGCTAGGATTCCGCGCACGGTGCTATTCACGGCTCGAATTCTCTTTTTACTGGTAGTTGCGATGTTGGTGACCGCGCGCGTCGACCTGCGAGCGCAACCAGTCGCTTCTGCGGCGCCGAGCCCTGGCGCGAATCCCGCGGCTGCTGCGGAATTGAAGCCCGGCACCATCATCAGTGCGGACAATGTCGCTCAGTATGCGCGCTACGTTCCTGCTGCGGCGAAATTTGCGGTCGCGCACGGCTTTCGGCTGCGGATTAATCCCGAGCGGCGGGTTGAATGGTCGCAAGGCTTTCAACACGCGACCGAAAAATATGCCGCGCAGGTGACGCTCGACAGTGACGGCTACATCAAGAACTACGTCGCCGGCATGCCGTTCCCGCTGATTGAGCCCAACGACCCGGCCGCCGCTGCGAAGATTGCGTACAACTGGCACATGGGCCCGTTCATGCCCGACGATTTTTCGATCGCGCCGTGGAGCAGTAATGCGTACAAATCCGATCCCGCTGACGCGCATAGAATCTTGCCGAATCCCGATTCCGATTACGCTTGCGAGCAGTTCGAGTTCCTTCGATTTGCTCATCGCACCGACGTCGATCCGCGCCCCTCGATTGGCGAGAACTCACAAGGCGTCGAGTGGAAGGCCAAATGCAATCGATGGATTACCGAACTCGGCGGCACCTCCAGCGAAGGCGCCGGTATCTGGGTGCGCTATCTCGACGCCAAGCATCCCGACGAATTTTTCTCGTTCAATGAAGCCTCGCGACGCATCCGGCGCGGCGCGGTAAACCTCGCGTACCCGGACGAGGGATGCCGAGGATGCCATCAGCCGTTTTGGGCCTACGCGCTGCCCAAGACCGAGAACTACGAGTATCGCCTGCTCGGCACGACGGTGATTCTCGCGTGCCTGGCGGCCGATCACGAGCCGGCCGGTTTCACCACCGGCTCATCCGGATTGACGCTGGGGGAAGAGCCGTTCGAACTTCGTCATGCGTACATCCTGGAGATGCGCCCGCGATTCGCCACTGAAGGCTCCTCGCCGTCGCTGCGGACGGTGGTCTATATCGACAGCGAAGTGTACGTCTGGCTGGCCGCGGAGTTTTACGACGCGAGCAATCTGACCGCGACGGCGATTCCGCTGTGGCGGATGCGGCCTTCGTCGGAGGGCGGCAGCCTGTTCGATCTCGCCGGCAGCTTCTATCGCCCCGAGAGCAGTGGCTCGCTCTTCCGGTCGCTGGTTCCCGCGCACAACGAATTCCAACAGATGATCAACACCGGCAACGTCTCCGAAGGAGCATTCAATCCTCTGATGATGCAGCGTTGAGTCACTTTCGTTTGTGACTTGAGAACTTTAACAACTGTTCAGAACTCGAAAATCGCTCGAAAATCGCTTGTTGCTGTAACCCCGCCCCGACGATATATAACTCTCGTTCGCTCTTGTGGGTGATGGTAGCGGTATGGCGTACGAATATCGGTTTGCCTCAGCCAACGAGCAGTTAAAGCTGAGTGTGTGGGCGAAGGGAAAGATCTCAGACGGGTACAACGGGAACTTCTATCGCCGCGATATTTACGGATCATGGATGCAGTACAGCGCGCACGGCGAAACCTTGTCCCACTTCGGTTGGGAAATAGTCCACATCCAGCCGCTCGAAGCCGGCGGCACTGACGACCTTGCGAATCTTCAACCGCTTCAATGGCAGAACGCCCGCAAAAAGCCCGACGACTCGCTCTAGCGGCGACGCCAGTTGATTCGCCCCCGCTGCGCGAATACTTTCAACCCTATCCTCAACGGAGAAACTAAAGGCGTGCGGAAGTAGCTACTCCATCGTTCGTGTCTTCGGACAACGGCTCGCGCAATTTGTTTTGCGCGAGAGCATTTTTGTGGAGCAGCTACTATGTTCGTGCGACTTTCAGGTCTCTCTTTCTCATATACCGATTCCGTTTCCACGCTTAACGACGTCACGCTCACGCTCGCGACCGGATGGACCGGAGTTGTCGGCCCCAACGGCGCTGGCAAGACTACCCTGCTGCGGTTAATCGCGGGCGATCTCGAGCCGACGGCCGGTCACGTCAATCTCGATCCACCGCGCGGGATGATTCGCGCATGCGCGCAGACGGTCGAGGTGATGACGCCGGAAATCGCGGCGTTTGCCCGCGCGACCGACGGCGTCTCGCGCCGAATCCATGGCGACTTGCGCCTCGACGCTTCGACGCTGGCGCGATGGCCTACTTTGTCGCCGGGTGAGCGCAAGCGATGGCAGGTTGGCGCGGCGCTCGGCGCAGAGCCCGCTGTGCTGATGCTCGACGAGCCGACCGACCATCTTGATGTCGAAGCGCGCGACCTGCTGATCGCGGGCCTCGAGCGTTTTCGCGGCGTCGGAATTATCGTCTCGCACGATCGCGCGCTGCTCGATCGAATCACAATTATACACGGTGCGCGTAAATGACGGCAGCGCGCGAATCTGGCGCGGCTGCTACTCCGACGCGAAGCTCGCGTGGGAAGCCGAAGAGCGCGAGCGCTATGCGGAATACGAACGGCTGAAGCATCAACGGGAGAACCTCGCGCGCCGGCTCGCTGATAAACGCCGCCTGGCGATGTCGGCGGAGGCGGAAGCAAACGCCGGCACGCGCAAGCGCATGAAGTTCCGCGGCGACCACGACGCCACCAGCATGTTCGCCAAGGGCAAGGCGCGGATGGCGTCGGAGAGAATTTCGCGCGACGCGGCGGTGTTGCGCGCGAGCGTTGATCGGGTGTCGGACAAGCTCGGCGAATACAAATTCCGCAAGCCGAAGGGACGCTCGATTTTCGTCGACTACGTACCCGCGCCCGTGACCAAGGTTTTCACGCTCGACGAGGCCGCGATTTGCGCCGGCGATGCGCGAATTCTCGAAGACGTCCACCTGGCCGTGCCGCGCGACGCGAAGATTCGCGTCGCCGGTCCCAATGGAATCGGCAAGACTACCTTGCTGGCTGCGATGCTCCGCGGTGCGCATATCGCGTCGGATCGCATCCTCTATTTGCCCCAGGAACTGACCGCGCGCGACGGTATCGCGATGCTCGACGCAATCCGCGATCTCAACTCGACCCAACGCGGCCGCGTGCTCACTCTGATCGCGGCGCTGGGAATCGATCCCGACCGTTTGCTCGAATCCTGTGCGCCCAGTCCCGGCGAAGCGCGCAAGCTCGCGATGGCCTACGGCCTCGGCCGCCAGGTCTGGGCAATGGTCCTCGACGAGCCAACCAATCACTTAGACATGCCAGCAATCGAGCGCCTCGAAGAAGCCCTGGTCGAATACCCAGGCGCAATGGTGATAGTAACCCACGACACCGCCCTCGCCCGCAGATGCACCAACATCGAATGGCGCCTCGCAAGGGGAAGAGTCGAGATAAGATCTTGTTTCTAGCCTCTGCTTCGCCAGGAAAGCTTCTCGTACCTGGCACGGACTTCTTCCCCTCTCCCAGAATGGGAGAGGATCCAAGGTGAGGGTCCTAATACGCGCCTCTGGCGCGATTAAGATTCTGCTTCTGTTTTTCTTTGTGTCATTTCGAGCCGCTGCGGCGAAGAATCCCGGATCCTTCTTAGCCCCTCTCGGCAAACTCCCGCCGCCGCTCAAATCATATCAACTTGGACTTAAATTCAGGGCCGGAGCGAGTACTCGCTCCGGCCCGCGGCGAACTAGTTCTCGGGAATAACCAGTGAGTAGCTGAAGCTCAGGCTTTGACAGTTGAGGCCTTCATTGTACGGACCGTAGGTGCCTCCACTTGTCGGTACCGCAACATCGGCCGCAAAGATTCCAGAACGCGATGTGAAAGGAGTCTCAGAGGTCAGTTTGTGAGAAGGCCCGGACGGTGAACTAAATAGTGGATAGGCATCCGGCTCCTCGGCGCCAGTGGTCACGCAATCCTCATCAAACAGATAGAGCAACGTGCTCTCTCCAGCAGGCGAATTATTGTTGTTCGGCGACAGTTTATTAGTCGTGACAATGTTTCCGGAGCCACTGCCAGGATTTCCATTGAGGACGTAGTTTCCCGGGATGTTCGCGCTTGCTCCGCGATATGCCACCATAAATCCAATAACCTCAGACCCATTAGTCTTGGGGTCGATCTTCAATTTGTATGTGCCGGTATCATTAGGCTGACTACCGTAGACGTAAAGAGCCACGAAAGACGTGTCACTTCCTATCGCGTCGCTTGAAACAAGTCCGCGGGTGCCGAACTGGTCTTTCAAGGCAGTCCATCCTGTGGGAAGCGTGAGATAGGTGGCGTCCGTCGCTTCTCCGATATATATCGTTGCGACAAAAACGTCGCCAAATTGAGAACCGGCGGGAGCAGTGTAGGACAAGTTACAGTTGAATCCGGAACCGTTACTGCACTTGTCTTCGCCAACAGTGCCATCCTCCGTAGACACTGGCACGCTGTAGCCGACAAAGTACGGCAGAGTATCGTTGAACTGCGTCCATACGATCGACTGATCGGTTGCTCCCTTCGTGAACTCCAGCACGCTCCAGAACAGCCCTTGCTCACCGCTTGAACTCGTGAGGCTGGGGTCCCAGATGAGTGAATTGTAGTCGCCCCAGCGCTGGAGAGTAGGTGCGGGGGGTGGAAGTCGCCGAAGGGGAAGGTGTCGGACTGAGGCTTCCTGTTGGTGTGGCAGTCGGGCAGGTGTTCCGTCCTGTGTAGGCCGCCGCGCTGCCGGCGAAGCTAATTTCATTAGGGCCAAACAATCCTTGGAATTCATGCCACGAGAGCCAGAGCGAAGAGGGGCAACCATTGGAGGTAAAGCTAGTAAGGGTGGCGTTTATGTCGAAATCCTGATCGGAGATAATCGTAGTGTAAGTCGGCACCCATCCAGTGTTGCCGGTTCCGGTGAATTCTCCAGCCCAGGTTCCGGATTCAAGTTCGTCTATGTAATAGAGGACCTCGGCACCTGACTGATATTCAGCGGTGAATGAGGTGAGCAGGTAATGTTTCAGAGTCTTGGGATTGTACTGCACGGTGACTTGCTGGATGCGGCCCTGATCAGCCGCGTTGATCATGCAGTTCGACGATTGCACGGTACAACCCGTCTGGGGCGCAGGGGGAATGAAGTCGCTCCCTCCGCCGGAAAACCCCCAAGAAGTGGGACTAATGCCTATCGGTGTTGCCGATGGACTTGCCCCGATTCCGTAAAGGGCAACATCGGGCTGTGTATTGGTGTTGAACTGAGAGGACGCTAGGACGAGCTGCGAGTAAGGGTTTCCGCTGCCCGATATGTCGCGCGAGGCGCGTGACGCATAAAGTGGGGGGGTGATAATGGTCGGGTTGAGCGTTTTTGGGGGAATTTTGATGGCGCTGTCCGGAATCAACACCAAAGCATCTGTGTTCGGCGGATTTTGGATGGCTCCGCCAAAACAAATTGTGTCGACGGCTGCCCAGTTTGAGCTGTAGCCTAATATTGGCTGATCAGGAAAAATGTAGTTTCCGGCGTTCGCACCGCAGATCCCTTGTATATCGTACCGCTCCCATACTCCCGAACCGTCTAAAGCGCTCGTTCCCGTAGAGATCGCGAAAAGTAAATCACCCGTCTGTCGGTTATCGTCTGTTAAAAGCGTGGTTCCAAGCCATCTCTGATCATAAGAATCATACACAATCTGTGTATCCTGAATAGTAACAAAGTGGTTGGCAATCGCGGCACACGCTGGCAAAGGGTTTCCGTCTGCACCTGGACTGCCGCACCAGAACTGATAGAGGGATTTATTGCCCAGCGGATTTCCGGATTTGTCGTATACAAATATCCCTTCATTCAGCATCTCGACGTTCTGAGTCGGCGATACATCGGCCGCCACATCTAGCGGTTGCGTCGGCGGAGCAACGTGGCCGTAAGGGTCGGGACTTGGACCCGGACAAGCGGACGAACTTCCGCCAGAGAAACTCTGCCCCGTCGTAGAGGGCCTGACGTATCAGGCCCAAAAGACTCTGGCCCGACCGGAAACTGCGGGGGCTTGGGGGTATTGATCGGGGTCGGAATGATTGCAGGCGAAGCGGTAGAAGGCGGAAGCGCTGGGCTTGAGGTTGTATTAGCGGCTGGGAGATGCGTACAGCGGAGCAACTCATCTCGACTGAACGAGAGCCCGGGCGCAGCCTGCAGTTGCTTGTCGTTCATGCTCTGTCGGCGCATCAGCTCGGTGCCAATGTCGGCACATCGCTGTCGCAAGGCCATCCAGCTAGCTTGATTCCCCCCTTCAGCGGCCCAGAACTGCGGGGGCTTTTCGGAAATGGAGCTAAACGGGGTAGTGGGCCCCGGAGACGGTGATTGCGCGCCTACATTTGCTACTACCGACGCAGCGACTATCGCGACGAAAAATACCATTGCCGTGGTTCTTGGTGAGTTCATGTTCCCCTTTATTCTGCCTACACGTGTAATCTCAATGCGCGACATCCTTTGTATGACAGTTAGTTAACATTGACTACCGAGAGTTCACACCCGATTCGCAGTGAAAGTCACCCGAGAGTGTACGATGAGTGGAATGCACAGCATCTGCGCCAGATTTTCACCTCAATTCGGCGCGCCCGAGTCCACGCAACTGCGCCTGCCTGTATCCAATCGAGGGTTCTTTCTATCCCCACTTATACCTCCCGCAAGCCAAGGAGCCCCCTGCCCTGACAGCAAACTAGCGCGCCACACGACTTGCGCTTACACCGGGTGCAGGGGTCACCCCCCGCGACGGCGTCGATGCCGCCCGCCGCGCAGCGACTATTCCTTTGTCGCTGACAACCGTTGTCATCTGCGTCTGCCATAATCCAAAACATGGCCGCCCCAACCACTCCCGCCAGCACACTCACCCGCGCCACTGGCCTCCTCGCCGGTATGGACTCACTACTGGAATTCGCCTTCACACCCTCTGATGGTCGGATCGTCTCGGAGCCTCCCCGATGCATTCCTTCATCACTCGCGCAGACCGGCGAAGAAATGGAAGAGAAAGAACATGTCAACAAAATCAGCCGATCAGCTGATTTTCACTATCAAACAGTGTTTTGTTCGTTATTCGGCGACGTCGCCGCAGCCGAAGATGCCTTCGATGTTGATGCAGTTCGAGCCTTCTCTCTATCTCAGCATCTCGGCGAAGTCGCGCAGCCGCTCAAACCAAATCAGTTTGTCCTTGAACCCCGGATAACTCGCGTTCAGCCCACTAGGATTCGGCAGTACGAATACTCGCGCACCATGTATTACCTCATCCTTCGCGCCCGCACCCTCGCCCTGGGCGATACGAAAGAATCCGCGGTAGATGCTCACGCCCACGAACGCAACCACGCGCGGCTGTACTCGTCGAATCTTTCGCGCGAGTACTCGTCGCCCCTCTATCATCTCCGCCGTGCTCAGCTCGGATGCCGCACGCGTCGCCCGCGCACACAAATTCGTCAACGCCAGGTCGAATTCCACCAGCCGCGCGTCGTCCTCACAGGTGAGCATCTCAGGTACCAGCCGCGCCGCATGGAGCAGTCGCCAGAACGGATTGCCCGGGCTCGCAAAATGATGCCCCATCTGCTCGGAGCGAAGACTTGGATTGATCCCGACGAACAAAATCCGCGGCCGCGGTTTCAGGATGTCGCGCAGTTTTGCCATTAGCCCAATAACGTCCGCCTTGACCCGCCGCGCGCGCTGCCGTAGCACAGTTAAAGATCGCAGGAGTAAGGCCCATGACGACATCGCATACGGAACCCGCAACCGCCAGCACTCAAGATTACGTCAGCGGCGTGCTCAACTACCTCGCCGACAAAGAGCAGCGCCCGGTAAGCTACAACTTCAGGCCGCCGGAGGGCGTCCCCGCGCGGACCGGAACCTACGCAAAATTCACCGTGCCGATTCACAGCGCCCGCGCGATTCTCGGACAGTTGTCGCTCGATCGCCAGGGCTTTGCAGTGACGCGTCAGCAGTCCGCGGTCGCCAATTTTTACGACCCCGACGAAGTTCGAAAAGTTTACTACCCCGAAGTCGAGCGGATGGTCCGTGAATTTACCGGCGCCATCAAAGTGCATGTGTTCGATCACAACGTCCGCTCGCGCCCGATGGCGAAACGCCGCGAGAACGGCGCGCAGGAGCCGGTCAAGGTCGCGCACAATGACTACACGCTCGCCAGCGGGCCGCAGCGCGTGCGCGATCTTCTTCCTGACGAAGCCGACGCGCTGCTCAAAAATCGTTTCGCCGTAATCAACGTCTGGCGGCCAATTCGCGGCCCCGTGCAGGAATCGCCGCTGGCGGTATGCGACGCGCAAAGCATGGTGCAGGAAGACTTCGTCAAGCACGTGCTGAAGTATCGCGATCGCGACGGCGAGGTGTACTCAGTCGCGTACAACCCGAACCATCGATGGTACTACATTCCAAATCAGCAAAAAGAAGAAGTGCTATTGCTCAAGTGCTACGACTCCGACGGACGCCGCGCGCGCTTCACCGCGCATTCCGCCTTCGAGGATCCCACGAGCCCGCCCGACGTCGCCCCGCGCGAGAGTATCGAGGTGCGGACGCTGGTCTTCTTTCCTCCTGAAGCAACAACCTGACTCATCACGCAAGGATCGAATATGGAATATCGCAATCTCGGCAACTCTGGACTCAAGGTTTCGGCCGTCGGACTCGGATGCAACAACTTCGGGATGCGATGCGACGCGGAACAGACTCGCGCCGTAGTGCACAAGGCGCTCGACGAGGGCATCACGCTGTTCGACACCGCCGACATCTATGGCAATCGCGGCGCCTCCGAGGAGCTTCTCGGCAAGGCGCTCGGAGATCGCCGTCGCGAAATTATCGTCGCGACCAAGTTTGGCATGGCGATGGGCGACAGTCCTTACCTGAAGGGCGGATCGTACCGCTACATCATGTCGGCCGCGGAGGCGAGCCTCAAACGATTGGGCACCGACTATATCGACCTCTATCAGATTCACCAGCCCGATCCCGAGACGCCGCAGCACGAGACCCTCGAGGCGCTCAACGATCTGGTTCGCGCCGGCAAGGTTCGCTACATCGGACATAGTAACTTCGCCGCGTGGCAAGCGGTCGATGCGCACTGGATCTCGCGCACTCGCGGATTGACCTCTTACATATCAGCCCAAAATCAGTACAACCTGCTCGACCGCCGCATCGAGCGCGAGCTGATTCCCGCATGTCGGGAGTTCGGAGTCGGCATCCTGCCCTACTTTCCATTGGCGAGCGGATTTCTGACTGGCAAATACAAGCGCGGCGCCGAGCCGCCCAAAGGCACCCGGCTTTCCCTGGTCCAGCGGATGGCGAAGCAGGCGCTCACCGACGAAAACTTTGCGACGCTCGAAAAGCTCGAGAAGTTCGCCAGCAATCGCGAGCATACGATGCTCGAGCTCGCGGTCGGATGGCTCGCGTCGCAGCGCCAAGTCTCCAGCGTAATCTCCGGCGCAACCAGCCCCGACCAGGTGACCCAAAACGTCAAAGCGGGCAACTGGAAATTGTCAGCCGAAGAACTAGCCGAAGTGGACAAGCTCACCCACCGCTAACGCGCGAGCGCTTACTAGGTGGCCTTGTATTACACCGCGTGATACAAATGTCGTAATGGCCGCCTTGAATATCAGAATCGACGCGCAGACCGCCGCCTCCCTCGAACGAATCGCGCGGGAACGCGGACTCACCAAATCCGAACTGGTGCGACAGGCGCTCGCGACTCTGCAAAAGCAAGAAAAGCTAGACACTCGTCCGTCACTCGCGGTTCGGCTGGCCCATATCATCGGCTCGGGCGACAGTGGCGGGATGCAACTTTCCGAGCGCACCGGCGAACGCTTCACGCAAATGCTGTTGGAAGAACGCAATGCCAAGCGTACTCGTCGACGCCGGACCGCTCGTCGCAGTCATTGATCGTACCGACACCTACCATCGTCGGTGCTCCGCTGTGTTGGACACTCTTCACGATCCCCTCCTCACCGTGTGGCCCGCATTCGCAGAAGCGATGCATCTCCTGCGCTATGATCCCAGGGACCAACGAGCACTATGGGACTTGATTGGTGCTGGCGGATTGATATTCGCCAAACTCGGTCCCGACGATTGTCCTCGCATGCGCGAGCTGATGTGGAAGTATCGCGACTTGCCGATGGATCTCGCTGATGCGGCGTTGGTGCGCGTCGCGGAGCGAGAAAGTTTGCGGCGCGTCTTTACTACCGACCGGCAAGATTTCGAGATATATCGACCGCATCGTTTTGGCCGGTTCGAAATCATCCCCTGACTGAAACCTTTGCTTTTTCGCTAATCATTCGCTCGGTTCGCTTCATTTGAACACTCCGTTCAGGGCGCTGTAACGCCTTGAGGGTGAAGACACTTAGTTTGTCTTCGGGAGGTGAAGGAAATGACATCAATACTTACAGAGAAACAAATGGCGGCGATTCGCGGCTTCGAGATTCCGAAGGCCGAAACGGAGGGACTCACCATGTGCCAGCATTGCTTTCTATCCGAGTTGCCGGGCTTGATCTTCGGCATTGTGACGGTCGTTTGGATCATCGGGACGCTGGGCCTGCTCAACCGCTAGACGAAAGGTCACGGCAGGAATTTCTTGAGCGCGTTAATCGGGTTCGGAATCGACGGAATTGCAGACCCGGCCGACGGTGCGCCGACGATCGATCCGACTGCGTTCACTCCGCCGCGAATAATGTTGCCGGGCGTGTTAATCGCGCCCATCGCCACCCGCTCCGCCAGCGTTGGCACGTCCGGCAACACCCGCACTCCGGGCAGTTGTCCGCTCACCGTCACCGGGATCGCGACCTGCAAGCCGAGCGCGACTCTGATGTCGGCGTTCATCTCGATATTCTTGTCCATGTCGAACCAGCCATCGCCCGTGATCGCATAATCCGGCGACTGCACGAACAGATCGTGCGTCGTGAACCGCGGCCCTACCTGCTGAAAGCTCATGCTGGCCGCTTGCAGCTCGGTGTTGGGATCGACCAGCAGCCCATGATGGCTCGACATGAACGCCACGTTCACGAGCTGGCTGACGCCCGGCGCCGCAGCGACTGCGTTGAGCGCGTCGGCCACGATATTGACGCCCATCAGCTTGCCGTTCGCGATTGCCACTCGCCCGCTGCCGCGAATCGTCGGCCTGATTCGATTCCAATCCGCGCCGCTGCCGGTCGCTGCGACGTTGCCCGTCAGGAGGCCGCGCACCCTGCCGGCCGCATCGATATTTTGCGACGCCAGCGCTTGTTCCATATTCAAGACTTCTCATCGCGAGCGTGGCGTTGAAGGTCGGCACGTCGCCAAGAACCGCATCCGCATTCGCCGTCAGCGATCCGTCAAACACGCCGACACTGAGCGGACGCGCCGACATGCGGCGGTTAAAGTACGCCGCGGTCAAATCAAGATTGTTGTACGAAACATTTTGCAGCGATCCGCTGGTCGATTGGATCGTCGCACTGATTCGTGGCGACGCTAGCTCGCCGTCCGCGACGCCTTTGACTGCCAACCCGTTGATCGCATCGCCGACTGGACGGCTGGCGAATATCTGCGCGAGCTTCACCGAGTCGGCCGTCAACGAATAGCTCGCTTTGAGCGGACTCCACGACTCGACTCGTCCGTCGAGATGCGCGTGCGCGCCACCGAACGTGAAAGTCGTCAGCTCTACGACTTCGCCTCCGTCGGCGAAGCGTATCGTGCCGTTAAGATCGCTGATTCCGCCTTGCACCGAGGGCCCGAGCTTAAGCGCGACCTGTTTCAGAGCTACCGAGCCGACGATCGTCGGCGCATTGCCGCCAATCGTCGCGGTGCCGTGAACCTCGCTCATGCCGGCGACGTCATGTCCGGCAGCCGCAGTTATCATCGGACTGAGATTGGCGAGGTTGAAGCTGTTCGAATCGATTTGCATGCTCAGGGGCTGCGCGCCGCCGCCAGAGAATCTGCTCGCCGTCAAATCGAGATCGGAGAGTTTCAAGTTGATGCTCGCGATGTCGAGCCTCTCTCCCCATGTGCCGCTGGCATCGACCGTCATCGCGGTCTCCGACGGCTTGTTGAATATCGAGGCGTACGCAACTCGTGCTGTGGTGAGATCGGTACTAAGCGCAATCGCGAGCTGTCCGAGCGAACCGCGCGCAGTTCCGCTGACCGATACGGGATCGGGAATCGAAAGGCCCGGCGGAATGTGCTGACCGACGTCAGCCAGCGGCCGGATGCTATCGAGCACGATCGAGTCGAGCTTCAAATTCAGATCGACCGGGATTCCGGAAGCCTCCAGCACGCCTCGTTCGAGAATCGGCCCGAGCTTTCCCGACACCGCGACGTTCTGCGTGTCGCCCGCAAAAGCAAATTTCGTCTCTAGGTCGAAGGCCGACGCGGCGTTGAAATTTGTAACGTTGAAATCCAGATGGCGGACGTGAATCGGCGCCATCTTCTCGCCCAGATCGTTGAAATAGATCGCGCCGTCCTCGACCGTCAGCGCATTGATCGCCAAGTCGGCCAGCGACGATCGCTTCTTGCGCCGAGGCCGCGCTGACTCGGCTTCTTTCCGCGCTTCATCGGGACTGGCGCCAACCGTGCTCAGATTGAGCTCGCCACGCGCGTCCATGACGATTCGGATGTTGGGCTTGATCAGTTCGAGACTTACGACCTTCGCCTCGCCGCGCAGCAGCGGAAAAAACTCGACGTCGATCGAGACGTCGTTGGCGGCGACAAACGGCTTGGTCGAAAATGCCGGATCGTCGGCAATCGTGAGCCCGCTCACTTCGACCGACACGCCCCATCCCATCTGCGCCTGTATCTTCCCGACCTGAACCTGCCTGCCAAGCGCGTCACTCACGCGCGCGAGCATTCGCTTTTCGTTGTGCGCGACGATCGAGCTCAGATTGAAATACGCGTACGCAGTCAGCCCCGCCGCGATCACCACTATCGCGCCAATTACGGTGCTGGAGATGAGCAGTACTCTGCGCACATTGCGACATTAGCGATTTGGCGAGTTTAAGTAGAACCGCGTGCCGCAAATCGTCAGTTGATCGCCGGTGGTCTTGTATCCGCGGCGCTCTGCGGCGGCATTCAACCGCGCTCGATCCGCGACGACCAGGTCAATTCCCGACAAGCCTTCGCCGCGACCGTCGGTCGCCTCGACGAACCTGACGCTCGCATTGTCGAGCGGCATCTCGAGCCGGCCGCGCGAGTCCTTGCGAACCGGTACGCCCGCGATTTTACTCCATCGCTCGGCCAGCCCGGCCGGATCGGGCGTCTGCAGTTCGACGGCCGAGTATGCGCTCACGATTTCCGTTCGTTTCGCGCTGCGCCATCCGCTTCCGCCGGCCGGCTCCCAGTTGCCCTCGACCTCGCCCTTCGCATCCCAATCGATCTCGAAAAACGAGCCGCCGGTGTCCGCCGGATGCAACTGCATCACATGATAGCCGCCGCTCTCGCGTTCCCACGCGATTCGGACGCCCATCGATTGGGCGCGCTCGCGACGCTCGAGTTGCGCCGCGTGACTGTCGCATTGGCAGATGACCATGTAGCCGCCGTCGCCGCCGCGGCGCTTGAGGTAGCGGCCGCCCGCGGTGCCTTCCTTGATCGGCGCGACCACTTCGATGAAGTTGTTGCCGACCGGCAGCAGCGAGTTTTCCAGGCCAAACACGCCAACCCCTGGATCGATGTAACAGACCTCGAGCCCGAACACGGCCTTCAGATCATCGATCACCGGCGCGAGCTTGTTGGCGACCAGCGCAATCTGACGCAATCGAATCGACATGGCGTCCTCCTTAACCGTTCGTGCGAGTGAAATGATCGGCGATCACTTTCGCTACGCAGCAGGTTACCTTTTTTGCCGTTGGGATGTGGAGGAACTCGTTGGGGCCGTGGGCGTTGGCGTGGGGCCCAGGACGCCGGTGATTAGGAATTGTGATTGCGGAAAGCGCTCGCCCAACATTCCCATGAACGGGATCGTGCCGCCTTCGCCCATGTAGGCGGTCGGTTTGCCGAAGTAGTCATTCGACGCCGCGTCGAGACTGCGCTCGAGCCACGGCGAAAGTTCGGGCGCGTTCCATCCGGTGGCGCCCCAGTTCGATTGGAACGTCACCTTGCATCCGTAGGGTGGATCTTTTTCCAAAATGCTTTTCAGCTTTTGCCCTGCGACTTTTGCGTCCACCGTCGGCGGCAGTCTGAGCGACAAACTCACTGCCGTGCCCGGGCGCAGCACGTTGCCGGCATTGCTGGTCGTCGGCAACCCGTCGGCGCCGATGATCGAAAGCGCGGGGCGCCACGCGCGATTGAGGATGAGCTCCGCGGGATCCTTGCTCACCGCACGCGCACCCTCGACGAACGGAAACTTCGTGCTGATGTCGTCGCCGAGCACCGCGGCGGTCGCGGCAGCCTGCTTGAGCCGCGCGTCGGGAATCGTCGCGTAAAATTCATCGCCGATCACTTTGCCGGTGGCCTCGTCCTCGATGCGGCTCATCAACTGGCGCACGATGCGGAAGCTGTCGGGCACGACGCCGCCCGCGTCGCCCGAGTGCACGCCCTCGGTGAGTACCTCGACCTGGAGTTTCCCGCCCGACAAGCCGCGCAGCGACGTCGTCAGCCAGAGTTGATCGTAATTGCCGCATCCCGAGTCCAGCGCGATGCACAAAGTCGGCTGGCCGATACGCGGCGCGAGATGCGCAATATAATGAGGGAGATCGAAGCTGCCGCTTTCTTCGCAAGCCTCGATGATCACGACGCATCGCGCGTGCTTGACCGAGTTCGCCTGCAACGCACCAATCGCGCCGAGGCACGCAAACATCGCGTAGCCGTCGTCGGCGCTGGCGCGGCCATATAAACGATCGCCCTCGCGCACCGGATTCCACGGCCCGAGCCCTTCGCGCCATCCCGTCATCTCGGGCTGCTTGTCCATGTGCCCGTAGAGCAGCACGCAATCGTTCGAATCGCCGGGGATGTCCATGAAGAGCAGCGGGGTGCGTCCTTCAAGCTGCACGACCTCGAGCTTCATGCCGCGGATACTCTGGCGGCGCGCCCAATTTTCGAAACGAGCGACGACGCGGTCCATGTGCCCGTGCGCTTTCCAATCGCGATCGAACGCGACCGACTTGTTGGGGATACGAATGTACTCGACCAGTTCCGCGACGATGGAATCGTCCCACAGCCGCTCGACGTGAGTTCGGATCGCTGATTTGTCCATGATGCGAGCCTACGCGAGATGAGTGTCGATTGGCAAAATGTCGATTCCGCTCAGCGGTTCCAATACAACCGAAGACCAACTGATGGATGCCTCGCCCGCGACTGCAAATTCAAGCGCCCTCGCGCATCGCGACTTTCGGCGGTTCCTGGTCGCGGCGTTCCTCGCGATTCTCGCCACTCAGATCCAGTCGGTCGCAGTCAGCTGGCAAATTTACAGCATCGCGCGCACGCCACTCGCGCTCGGATACGCCGGACTCTTTCAGTTCCTGCCGATGATGGCCTGCACGATACCGGCCGGCCACCTCGCAGATCGTTTCGATCGCAGAACGATCATCGTGGTCAGCAATCTGTGCTCCGCGATCGCGTCCGGTGGGTTTTTAATCCTCGTGTTGAGCGGGACCACCGCGATCTGGCCGTTCTATGTAGTCCTCGCGATGTTCGGAGCGGCGCGCGCATTTGCCGGACCGGCGTCGCAGTCGTTCGTGCCACTGCTGGTGCCGCAGGATCAATTTCCGCAAGCCGTCGCATGGGCCTCGTCGACCTCGCAGGTTGCCGTTATCGCCGGACCGGCATTCGGCGGTGCGATCTACATCCTGGGGCCGGCGGTGGATTACGGCGTCTGCACGATCCTGTTCGTGACTATCGCAATCGTGATGATGGGCATCCGGAGCCGCAGCGCGCGATACGAAGCGCAGCCCGATACGACGGTGTTCGAAAGGATCACGGCGGGAATCGCGTATGTGTGGCGCAAGCCGCTGATCCTCGGCGCACTCTCATTGGATTTGTTCGCGGTGCTGCTCGGTGGCGCGACGGCGTTGCTGCCGGTCTATGCACGCGACATTTTGCATGTCGGCCCGCTCGGACTTGGAGTATTACGCAGCGCGCCCGCTCTGGGAGCCGCGATGCTGGGGATAGCGCTCGGCCAGCGCGCGCTGTCGCGGCGGGCGGGACGCGCGATGTTTGCGTGCGTCGCGATTTTCGGAATCGCGACGATCGTCTTCGGCGTGTCGCGAAACTTCGCGCTCTCGCTCGCGGCGCTATTCGTACTCGGCGCCTCGGACATGGTCAGCGTTTACGTGCGCACCACTCTCACCCAGCTGGCGACGCCCGACGCGATGCGCGGCCGCGTGAGCGCGGTCAACCGTCTTTTCGTTGGCGCATCGAACGAGCTGGGCGAATTCGAATCCGGCGTCACCGCAACCTGGTTCGGCACAGTGCCGGCGGTAGTAATCGGCGGCGTCGGCACGCTGGTGATCGTAGCGCTGTGGTACTGGCTGTTCCCGAGTTTGCGCGAAGTGGATCGGCTTTCGGAATTGACGCCGTGATCCTGCGTATCCCCTCTCCCAGAATGGGAGAGGATGAAGGTGAGGGTCCGTATGCAGCGCGCGATTCTTTTTCGCGCGCGATCTAAGATTCTGATCTGTCTCGGCTTCGAGTAGAGCCGAAGAACCTAACCCCTTCCCGCGCGGGAAGGGGAACCGGATTGTTGGGAGTAGCCGCTCCCGTGAGGGAAGGGGAACCGGACGCGAGGGGTCAGCTCTTGCTGTTAGACGACATGCTTTCGATCAGTAGATTCAAGGCGGCGGTTGCGAACGTGCGCATGTTCGCGACGCGATCTGCGCTGCCGGTTTCGACTGTTAGCGACTTCTCGACCGGGCCGGCGACTGCGATGCAACTGTGGCCGGCCGCGTCGCCGTAGCGATTGCCGGTGGGGCCGCTCGCGCCAATCTCCGCGATGCTCCAGGTGACATCGAATCGCGTGCGAGACTGCGCGTGCGAGGATCATTGCGCCTTCTTCCGTGACCGACTTGATTCCGGCGAATGCGGAGTCGGGAACCTCGAGCATCGCGCGCCGCGCCTTGAGCGTATAAACGACCGCGCCGCCGATGAAGTACGCCGACGCGCCGGGGATGCTCAACAGCGCCGCTGAGACTAGGCCGCCGGTGGTTGATTCGGCGACTGCGACAGTCTCGTGCCGGTCTTTGAGCATCGCCGCGATTCTTTCTGCCAGTGGAAACAGATCCTGCATGTCGGCCTCTTCAATTCTTCGACGCAGATATTATCGCGCGGTGTATCCGTCGAGGAAGATCGACGTGACTATATCGATCGCGCGCTCGGGCGTCGTGTACTCGCGGCCGTAGCGGTTGATTCCGCGTATCATGCCGAGCAACGCCTGGGCTGCGATTCGAGTGTCGACGCCGGGCCTGAACGCGCCGCGCTTGACGCCGTCGTCAAGTACCCCGCTCAGCAGGCGTGACAACTCGTTGCGCTGAGCCCGATATTGACGCTCCTGCGACGGCGGCAGCGCCTTGGGATCGCGCAGCAGTGCAAAGAATTGGCGCCGCGTCCAGAAAAATCTGACAGTGTGCCGAACTATCGTCGCGGTCTGATCGCGGGTCGAGGCCGATCCCGCGAGCGCGGCTCGAATTTCGCGCTGCAGTTCCGTGAATCCGTTGATGACCGCGGCCGCGTAGAGCTCTTCTTTCGATTTGAACTGGCGATAGACGCTGCCCTTGCCGACGCCGGCATGCGCCGCGACTTCGTCGATCAACACCAGTTCGAATTCCCTTTCGGCAAAGAGTTCCGCGGCGCTTTGGAGTATTCTTTCGCGAAGAAACGGCGTCGAGGGCCTGCCGCGGCCCTCTTTGTGGCGAATCGGCGGCGAAACAGCTTGCTTCTTAAGGCTCATGATCGGAAACCTGCAGTCATCGGGATTCGTAGATAGGTAGTCCCGCACGGCACATAATGAAATATGGACTGGCGAGTCCAAAATTGCAACAATAGATGCGGGATCACGATTTGTAGTTTGGATTCGAGTGCTACGGAGAACATGATGGATTCTGACGGCCCCACGACCGGAAAACCCAACGCCTCGCGATATATGCAGGATGCCGAAGTGTCCAGTTGGATCGACAAAGCTTCGCAGCGATGGCGCCTGTGGGCGGTGGTTCTGGTCGTCGCGGTGATTGGAATCTGGTATCTGAGCGGACGAAACCGCTCCGACGCGACGGCATCGTCGCCCGCGATGGCGCATCCAGTCGTTCCGGTGGCGGCGGTACCGGCGAAAATCGGCGATCTCAATCAGTACATCTCCGCGATCGGAACGGTGACTCCTTACAACACCGTCACCGTCAAGAGCCGCGTCGATGGACAGCTCATCAAAGTAAATTTTACCGAGGGTCAGATCGTGAAGGCCGGCGACCTGCTGGCTCAGATCGATCCGCGTCCTTACCAGGTGCAACTGACGCAGGCGGCAGGGACGCTCGCGAAGGATCTGGCGTCGCTCGAAAACGCCAAAATTCTTCTCGCTCGCGATAAGGAACTCTACGAACAGAAAGTGATCGCGCGTCAGGACCTCGACAATCAGCAAGCGGCGGTCGGACAGTTCGCCGGCTCGATCGAGAGCGATAAGGGCGTCGTCGATAACGCCAAGCTGCAACTGACCTACAGCCGCATCACGTCGCCGATCACCGGACGAGTCGGGCTGCGACTGGTGGACGCCGGCAATATCATTCATGCGACCGACGCGACCGGTCTCGCGGTGATCACGCAACTGCAGCCGATCGCGGTTGATTTCGCGATTCCCGAGGACGACCTGCCTAGCCTCCAGACCGCGATGAAGGCGAATCCGCAATTGCCGGTCGACGCTTACGATCGCGACCTCAAGCACAAGCTCGCGACTGGAAACTTACTCACGACCGATAATCAGATCGATCAGTCCACCGGCACCATCAAGCTCAAGGCGGCTTTCCCCAACACCGACAATGCGCTGTTCCCGAATCAGTTCGTCAACGCGCGCCTGCTGGTAAACACGATCCCCAATGCGATTCTGATCCCGGCCGCGGGGCTTCAGCGCAGCCAGCAAGGTTCGTTCGTCTATGTCGTCAAGCCGGACCATACCGTCGAGATGCGCCCGGTCACCGTCGGCGCGACCCAGGGCGACGTGATCGCGATCAGCAAAGGGCTCGCGGCAAACGACCTGGTCGTGACCGACGGCGTCGATAAGCTGCAGCAAGGCGCGCGCGTCAGCGTGCAGACCGCCGCGATTCCCCCCGGGAGCGCCATCCCTTGAATCTTTCGCGCCCGTTCATACTGCGGCCGGTCGCGACTTCGCTGCTGATGGTCGGCCTCATGCTCGCGGGACTCGTCGCTTACGAGCAACTCCCCGTGTCGGCGCTGCCCCAGGTGGATTATCCGACGATCCAGGTCATGACGTTCTACCCGGGCGCGAGTCCGGACGTGATGGCGTCGTCGGTAACCGCGCCGCTCGAGCGTCAATTCGGAGAGGTGCCCGGACTCACCCAGATGACCTCGAACAGTTCGTTCGGCAGCTCGGTCATCACGCTGCAATTCGATCTCAACTTGAATATCGACATTGCCGAGCAGGAGGTGCAGGCCGCGATCAACGCGGCGGCGACTTACCTGCCGACCGATCTTCCGAACCCGCCGGTTTACAGCAAGACCAATCCGGCCGACTCGCCGATTCTCACGCTCGCGCTGACTTCGAAGGAACTGCCGCTCGACCAGGTTGAAGATCTGGCCGACACGCGGCTGGCTGAAAAGATTTCGCAACTCCCCGGCGTCGGTCTCGTGAGTATCGGCGGCGGACAGAAGCCCTCGGTGCGCATCCAAGCCAATCCGACTTCGCTCGCGTCCTACGGGATGACGCTCGAGGATCTGCGCACGGCGATTGCCGGCGCCAACGTCAACGAAGCGAAGGGCAACTTCGATGGCAAGCAGCAGGCGTACACGATTGGCGCGAACGATCAGTTGCTCTCGGCCAAGGATTACCTGCCGCTGATTGTCGCGTATCACAACGGCGCGCCGATTAAGCTCTCCGACGTCGCCGACGCGATCGACGACGCCGAGAACGTCAAGGCCGCGGCGTGGATGAACCTGACGCCGGCGGTGATCGTCAACGTTCAGCGCCAGCCCGGCGCCAATATCATCGCTGTCGTGGACCGGATCAAGGCGCTGATGCCGCGCCTGCAAGCCTCGCTGCCGTCGTCAGTGAAAGTGCAGATTCTCACCGATCGCACCACCACGATCCGCGCGTCGGTGTCCGATGTGCAGTTCGAGCTGATGCTGACAGTTGCGCTGGTCGTGATGGTCATCTTCCTGTTCCTGCGCAGCCTGTCGGCGACGATCATCCCGAGCATCGCGGTGCCGCTATCGCTGATCGGCACGTTCGGCGTGATGTACCTGCTCGGCTACAGCCTCGACAACCTGTCGTTGATGGCGCTGACGATTTCAACCGGCTTCGTGGTTGACGACGCGATCGTCATGATCGAAAACATTTCGCGCTTTATCGAGGAGGGCGACAAGCCGCTCGAGGCCGCGCTCAAAGGCGCCGAGCAGATCGGTTTCACGATCCTGTCGCTGACCGTATCGCTGATCGCGGTGCTGATTCCGCTGCTGTTCATGGGCGACATCGTCGGCCGGCTGTTCCGCGAGTTCGCAGTGACGCTGGCGGTGACGATCCTGATGTCGGCGGTCGTCTCGCTGACGCTCACGCCGATGATGAGCGCGAAGCTGCTCCGCCATACGCCCGAGAATCAGCAGACCTGGTTCTATCGCAAGTCGGAAAAAGTATTCGAAGACACCATCGCGTTTTACGGCCGCACGCTCGAATGGGTTCTCGAGCACGAATGGGAAACCCTGATGGTCGCGATCGGCACGCTGGTGCTGACGATCGTGCTCTACATCGTCGTGCCCAAGGGATTTTTTCCGGTGCAGGACACCGGCGTCATCCAGGGCGTTTCCGAAGCGCCGCAGAATGTGTCGTTTGCCGCGATGTCGCGCGGGCAGCAGGATTTGGCGCGGATTATTTTGCAGGACCCGGCGGTCGAAAGCCTGTCGTCGTTCGTCGGGATCGATGGCACCAACACCACCGTCAACAGCGGACGCATCCTGATCAACCTGAAGCCGCTCGACGTGCGCAAGGTCGATATCTCGACCGTCATCAATCGCCTGCAGCCGAAGCTGGTGGCCGCCAACGGCCTGACGCTGTATTTGCAGCCAGTGCAGGATCTCACGGTCGAAGATCGAGTGAGCCGCACGCAGTATCAGTACAGCCTCGAAGATCCGAGCGCCGACGAATTGAACACCTGGACCAACAAGCTGGTCGCGCGGCTCAAGACAATTCCCGCGCTGCGCAACGTCGCGACCGATCAGCAGAACGACGGCTGGGAAGAGCATATCGTCATCGATCGGTTAACGGCGTCCCGGCTCGGCATCACGCCGAATCTGATCGACAACACCCTGTACGACGCCTTCGGGCAGCGCCAGGTCTCGACGATGTTCACGCAGCTCAACCAGTATCACGTGGTGCTCGAAGTCGCGCCGCAGTTTCAGCGCAATCCGCACGCGCTCGACGACATCTATATTCGGTCGAACACCGGCGGCGAGGTTCCGCTGAGCGCGTTCACTCGATTTGTGCCGGGCGCGGCGCCGCTCGCGGTCAACCACGAAGGCCAGTTCCCCGCGGTCACGATCTCTTTCGATCTCGCGCCCGGCTACGCGCTCGGCGACGCAGTCACCGCGATCGACAATGCGCGCCAGCAAATCGGAATGCCCGCGAGCATCCAGGCTTCGTTCCAGGGCACCGCCGCGGCGTTTCGCGCGTCGTTGACCAACGAACCGCTGCTGATCCTCGCGGCGCTCATCACCGTGTACATTGTGCTCGGCGTTCTCTACGAGAGTTACATTCATCCGGTCACGATTCTCTCGACGCTGCCGTCGGCGGGCGTCGGTGCGATCCTCGCGCTGATGATCTGCGGTCAGGATCTAAGCGTGATCGCGCTCATCGGCATCATCCTGCTGATAGGTATCGTCAAGAAAAACGCGATCATGATGATCGACTTTGCGCTCGAAGCTCAGCGCCAGGAGGGCAAGCCGCCCCGCGAAGCGATCTACCAGGCCTGTCTGCTGCGCTTCCGCCCGATCATGATGACCACGATGGCGGCGCTGCTCGGCGGATTGCCGCTCGCATTGGGCACCGGCGTCGGCTCCGAGTTGCGGCGCCCGCTCGGTATCGCGATCGTCGGCGGCCTGCTCGTCAGCCAGGTGCTGACGCTCTATACGACGCCGGTAATTTTCCTGACCTTCGACCGCCTCGCGACGCGCTTCGAAAATTGGCGGACAAAAGGCGTCGCCCCTGAAACCCCTGAAACAATTCCTGCGCAAGCGTCATGAGCATCTCCGAACCCTTCATAAGAAAGCCGGTCGCGACCACGCTGCTGACGATCGCGCTCGCGCTCTCGGGCGTCATTGCATTTCGGCTGCTGCCGGTTTCTCCGTTGCCGCAAGTCGAGTTCCCGACCATCCAGGTGCAGGCGAATTTACCCGGCGGAAGTCCCGAGACGATGGCCTCGTCGGTGGCGACTCCGCTCGAGCGCCAGTTCGGCCGTATCGCCGGCCTGACCGAACTCACTTCGACCAGCTACCTCGGCACCAGCAGCATCGTTTTGCAATTCGATTTGAACCGCGACATCGACGCCGCCGCGCGCGACGTGCAGGCCGCCATCAACGCCGCCGCCGGGCAATTGCCCGCGAATCTGCCGAGCAAGCCGTCCTACAAAAAAGTAAATCCCGCCGACGCGCCGATCCTGATTCTCGCACTCACCTCGGACGCAGTGCGCCCGGGCATGATGTACGACGCGGCCGATTCGATCCTCCAGCAAAAGCTCTCGCAGCTCGAAGGCGTCGGCCAGGTTAATGTCGGCGGCAGCGCGCTGCCCGGTGTGCGCGTCGAGCTGAATCCAAGCGAGATGAGTAACCTCGGCATCGGTCTCGAGGACGTGAGAACCACGCTGGCCGCCGCCAACGCCAATCGGCCCAAAGGCGAGCTCAGCGACGATACGCAGACCTGGGGCCTGAGCACCACCGATCAACTGCTCAAGGCCGAGGACTACCAGCCGCTGATCGTGCGCTACCAGAATGGTTCCGCTACTCGTCTCTCTGATATCGCGTGGGTCAGGGACTCGGTCGAAAACGTCCGCGCCGCCGGGATGGTCGACGGCAAGCCGGCGGTGTTGATCATCGTATTTCGCCAGCCCGGCGCGAACATCATCGACACCGTCGATCGCATTTATGCCGCGATGCCGCAATTGCGCGCCTCGATCTCGCCCGCGATCGGCCTCAGCGTCGTGATGGACCGCACCACTACCATCCGCGCCTCGGTCCGCGACGTCGAACTCACCCTGATGATATCGATCGCGCTCGTCATCATGGTGGTGTTCCTGTTTCTGCGTAACCTGCGCGCCACCCTGATTCCCGGCATCGTCGTTCCGCTCTCGCTGATCGGAACTTTCGGCATCATGTATCTGCTCGGCTACAGTCTCGACAATCTCTCGCTGATGGCGCTCACGATTTGCACCGGCTTCGTCGTCGACGACGCCATCGTCGTCATCGAAAACATCTCGCGCTTCCGCGAACAGGGGATGGCGCCGTTCGAAGCCGCGATCAAGGGCGCCGCCGGCATCGGCTTCACCGTCGTCTCGATCAGCATCTCGCTGGTCGCAGTCTTTATCCCGATTTTGCTGATGTCCGGAATCGTCGGCCGGCTGTTCCGCGAATTCGCAGTTACCCTGTCGGCGGCCGTCCTCGTTTCGCTGGTCATCTCGCTCACCACGACCCCGATGATGGCCGCGCATCTGCTCAAGCCGCACGACAATGAAACACACAATCGCTGGTACGTCGCGAGCGAGCGTTTTTTCACAAGGATGCTCGACCTCTACGAACGCAGCCTGCTGTGGGTGCTCGATCATCAGCCGCTCACCTTGATGGTCGCGCTTGCAACGCTCGGCTTCAGCATCTTTCTCTTCATGGTCGTGCCGAAAGGATTTTTCCCGCAGCAGGACACCGGCCGCCTGATGGGCGCGGTGCAGGCCGATCAGGACACTTCATTCCAGGCGATGCATGATCGGCTGGCCGAGCTGGTCGCGGCGATTCACAAGGACGCGGCGGTGGACAACGTGATCGCATTCACCGGCGGCAACGGCGCGACTAACACCGCGAACATGTTCATCGCGTTGAAGCCCTTGAGCGAGCGCAAGATCAACGCCGACCTGGTTATCGGGCGCATCCGCAAGGAGGTCGCGCACGTCCCCGGTGTCAATCTTTATCTGCAAGCCGTTCAGGATTTGCGCATCGGCGGCAGAATGAGCAACGCGCAGTACCAGTTCACGATTCAGAGCGACGACCTCAAGGAACTCAACGTATGGGCGCCGAAGGTCCTCAAAAAATTGCGCACGGTGAAAATTCTCACCGACGTCAGCAGCGATCAGCAGAACAGCGGCCTCGAAGCTAACGTCGTCGTCGATCGCGATACTGCGTCGCGGCTCGGACTCTCGCAGCAGGCGATCGACGACACGCTCTACGACGCCTTCGGGCAGCGGCAGGTGTCCACGATGTACACGCCGCTCAACCAGTACCACGTCGTGATGGAAGTCGCGCCGCAGTTCTGGCAGAACCCCGAGTCGCTCGACCTGATTCACGTGCGCTCCAACACCGGCGGGCTCGTCAAGCTCAGCACCTTCACCCACTTCGCGCCGCAAATGACCGCGCTTGCCGTCAATCACCAGGGCCAGTTCCCGTCGGTGACGATCTCGTTCAACCTCGCGCCGGGGGTTGCACTCGGCGAGGCGGTTGATGCGATCACGCAAGCCGAAGCGCAAATTAAAATGCCCGCTACAATCCGCGGCACCTTCCAGGGAACCGCGCAGGCGTTCCAGGACTCGCTCAAGAACGAAGGCTTCCTCATCGCGTTCGCGCTGTTCGCCGTGTACATCGTGCTCGGCATTTTGTACGAGAGTTACATCCACCCGATCACGATTCTCTCGACGCTACCCTCGGCCGGCGTCGGCGCAATCCTCGCGCTGCTGCTCTTCCACATCGAGCTGAGCGTGATCGCGCTCATCGGCATCATCCTGTTGATAGGCATCGTCAAGAAAAACGCGATCATGATGATCGACTTCGCCCTCGAAGCTCAACGCGGCGAGGGCAAATCGCCGCACGACGCGATCTACCAGGCGTGCGTGCTGCGCTTCCGCCCAATCATGATGACCACCGCCGCGGCGCTGCTCGGCGGCCTGCCGCTCGCGCTCGGCAACGGCACCGGCTCCGAAATGCGCCGCCCGTTGGGCATCGCAATCGTCGGCGGCCTGCTGGTAAGCCAGGTCCTGACCCTCTACACAACGCCAGTAATTTATTTGTACATGGACCGCGTCAGCGCCGGATGGTCCCAACTATGGCGCCGAGCCCTGGGCCGCCCCACCACTCGGCCAGCCGAATCCCACGTCGCCGACTGACTATTCAAATTCAAAAAGAACGCGACAGGTTCTATTTTGTCTCGCCTTCTTCTTGTGTCATCCCGGGTTCTTCTTTCCGAGTTCTTCTTGTGTCATCCCGAGCGAAGCCGAGGGACCCCGGATCTTTCTGGACGCCAGCCGACGCACTCCGAACCACGGATCAATCGCGACGTGTGAAGCTCAAGCTTTGATAGGAGCAGGTTCTGGCTCCGAAGTTCTAGCCCACTACCGGCTACTCGCCGGACCCGACATCACTACCTTTGATTCAGCCAATCCTCGTTCTCTGCATTTCTCGCAAATGCTTGTATTTAGGATCAGTCCACTTACACCAACCGAGGTAACCAATCATGATATTGAGAAGGAAAAATAAGACGTAACCAACTACGGTGTCCCAGCCGCCGTTGGAACCGATTACTGCACACAACAAAATGTCATCAAAAAAGAACCAAAAGACGAGAAACGCCACAAAGCCGATCCTTTTTTGCCGGATCGCCCTGACCTCTTGCAAACTGTGATCGTCGCGCATGCGGGATTACCCTACCGATGCCTAAGTACTCCGATTTTTGGAGCCCAGAGCGAAACTAAAATCACGAGCAGAAATCCCGCACTAGCGTAGATGTGGAACGTTTGAGATGACCCGTAAGAAGTAAGCAGACGAAAAACGGAAATGGCAAGTCCTGTCAGAGAACCTCCCAGGATCCAAACGAGGTTGTAGAGCTAAAGCGCTAAAAGCGGTCGCTTGACTGCTGCGGGTCTCCAATCATCGATCCGTACCAAGACCTCCAACTTCCTGACAGAACGACGGCCGCACAAAACCCCAGCATGAAAGGCGCAAACATGGCGGCGAAGTAACTCGCAGATGAGACCTCCACATATCCTCTAGCGATCGCGACTGGAACGAACATCAGAGAGCAGGCAAATGACATCGATCCCAAAAGGAGAATCACGAGCACGGTCTTGGAAGAAGTGGGCCCGGTGTTCTTCATGCGAAAATCCGCAAAGAAAGATTCACGTCGCCAAATGCCACCGATCCTCTGATCTCGTCAGAGAGGTCCTATCAATTCTCCCTCAGATGCAGCAATAACCGGGTACAGCCAACCTCACGTTGACGACTGACTCAATAGTGGCGGCGGTCGCTTCGTTACCCAGTTGGTCGCTTGATCGTATGCGTGCGCGAGTTGCATGCAGGCCATCTCGGCGTGATTCGGACCTACGATCTGAATTCCCATCGGCAAGCCGCGATCGTTGAAGCCGGCGGGTACGCTGAGCGCGGGGCAGCCTGACATCGAGATCGGGATCATCACTTGCATCCAGCGATGGTAGGTATCCATCGAGACGCCGCCGACTTCTTTCGGCCAGTGAATCTTCGCGTCGAATGGAAACACCTGGCCGGCGGGCGCGATCATGAAATCGTACTTCTCGAAAAATTTGGCCACCGCATGGTACCACGCCGTGCGCGCCCTCGACGCAATCGCGACGTCCATCGCCGTCAATCGCAGACCATTTTCGATCTCCCACTGCAGTTCAGGTTTCATCAGTGCGCGTTGCGCGGGATCGGGAAAGCTGGCACGGAACTCTGCCGCGATTTGCCAGCCTCGCAGCGCCATCCAACTCTGCCATACGCGCTCGAGCGGGTAGTCGAGCGTCGCCGTTTCCACGTTGCATCCGAGCGCTTCGAAAACCTTGAGCGAACCTTCGCAGAGTTCGATCACGCCGGGATCGAACGGGATCTGTCCGCCAAAATCGCCGACCCATCCGATGCGCGCGCCTTTGAAGTCGCGCTCGAGCGGCCCGGCGAAATCGGCCGGATCCTCGCGAATCGAAAGCGGGGTGCGCGCGTCGTATCCGGCAATCACCGAAAGAAACATCGCAAGGTCCGGCACCGTGCGAGCCATCGGCCCATGCACTGAAATCGACGGCATGAAAACCTCGTAGAACTGCGACGGCACCCGGCCCGTACGAAGTTCGAAACCCGAACACGTTGTTCCACGCCGCCGGATTTCGCAGCGAACCGCCGTTGTCGCTGCCGTCCGCGACCGGAACCATCCGAAGCGCGACCGCGACCGCCGCGCCGCCACTGCTCCCGCCGCAGGTCTTCGACTGATCGTACGCGTTGAGCGTGGTCCCGAAGACCGGATTGTAGGTTTGAGAGCCGAGCCCGAACTCCGGCACGTTGGTTTTGCCGACCAGGATCGCGCCGGCGCGTCGAATTCGCTCGACCAGGATCGAATCGTCGCGCGGAAAAAAATTCTTGAACAGCGGCGATCCCATTGTCGTGCGGATGCCACGGGTCGGCTCGAGATCCTTAACCGCATGCGGAAAGCCATGCATCCAGCCCAGATATTCGCCGCGCGCAATTTGTGCGTCGCGATCTTTCGCCTGCTCGATCAGACGCTCGCGCAGCTCGAGTGAAACGATCGCGTTGACCTGCGGATTCAGGAGCTCGATCCGATCGAGATACGCGTTCATCACCTCGACGCACGAGACCTGCTTCGACTTGATCGCGCGCGACAGCGCGACCGCGTCGAGATTTATAATTTCCCCCGTAGTCACGATTACGTTTTAGCGCGATCGCACTGCTGCGCCACTTCCCATCCAAGCTCCGCAGTAATTCGCGCCTTCGCTCCGCGCAATGCCGCGTCGGGGCCGCTCGCGTTGCCCAGTTTCGCGCGCATCGCGATTCCTTGCGCGATCGCGGCGCCGCGAAAAAACGAAAACGCGACGAAGTACATCAGGTCGGGCACGCTCGCTCGACCGACGCGCCGGCAGTATGCGGCAACGAATTCCTCTTCGCTCGGAATTCCATACGCCTTGATCGATGCCTTGAAAACTCGACACGCCGTCGATGCCCGGCGGGCAATGGTACGCGCGGCAGGCCCACGCCAGGTCGCCCATCGGATGCCCGAGCGTCGAAAGCTCCCAATCAAGCACCGCGACCACGCGCGGCTCGACCGGATGAAAGATGATGTTCTCGATACGGTAATCGCCGTGCGCGATCGTCGTCTCGTCATCCGCGGGGATATGCCGCTCGAGCCATTCGATCAGCCGATCCATCTCGGGGATTTCGTCAATCTTCGACGCCTCGTACTGCTTCGTCCATCGCGCAAGCTGGCGCTGAACATAAGCCTGCGGACGGCCAAAGTCGCCGAGTCCCACCGCGCGGAAATCGACCTTGTGCAAGCGTGCAAGCACGTCGTTCATCGAGTCGTAGCAGGCCGCGCGCTCGTGCGGGCTCGAATCCGGCATCATCGGATCGCGCATGATGCGTCCCTCGACAAAATCCATCACGAAAAACGCAGTGCCGATGACGCCGGCGTCCTCACACAGCAGATGCACCCGCGGCACCGGCACATCAGTCGCCGCAAGCGCCTTGATTATCCGATATTCGCGATCGACCGCATGCGCCGACTGAAGCAGCGTGCCCGGCGGCTTCTTCCGCATCACAAAACGCGCATCCGGAGTCTCGAGCATGAAAGTAGGATTCGATTGCCCGCCAACAAATTGTCGAACAACAAGCGGCCCGCGAAACCCAGGCATCCGCTCCCGCAGATGACGCTCAAGCGAGCCCTCATCGAACCGATGGTTCTCGCGAACCGCGCTGACGTCAACGTCCAATTTTGTTTTTCCTGCCAGTAGGACGAAATTTATTTCGTCGCTCTTGGAGTTTCATTTCGGCGATTCTTGTTTTTCTCTAGCGAGATTTATTTCGTCAAACATCGACGGAATAAATTCCGTCCTACTTCGTCATTTCGCGCTACCGGTCTGCGTCGGCTCAGCACTCGGCGTAACCTCAGGTTCCAGTACGCAGCTCTGAATCTCACTCTGCGCCTTGTCAGTATCGACCGGGTTGAGATGCGGAACTCCCGTCAGCCATCCCCATCCGAGTTCTTCCCGGACGTAGTAGGACCGCCGCTCGGTGTCGTACTCGACTTCGTCGGTCTTGTCGGTCGTCATCGTGCAACTGACCTTCTGTCCGGCTGGAACTATGAACGCATGGTAACCGCCCGGACCGATTCGCGCAGTTTCCTCGCCGCAGGTGACCGCCGGTCGCAGCGCCGACGATCCATAACTGTACGGCCGATAGACGTAGATCACCGCGTTGCCAGGCGGCGACGATATTTTTTCAAATGGCGTCCCTTGCACGGCGCATCCGCTTACCGCCGAGGCGACGCCGAGCATCAATAACGACCGCAGGCGATTCATTGTCCGGCGGATGCGGTCGGCGCCTTTGCCGTTCCCGCGCCGGCGACGGCTTGCGCCAGACGGTCTTCGTCGCTGTAGATCTTTTGATCGATCCGTTGCCGCACTGCCGCGCGCGCAGCTTCGTCCACTTCCGCGTGGGTGACGTCGTGGTACAGGTTGTACGACTTCGAGGCGTGCTCCTTGGCCGTGTAATCGGCGAGAATCGTGTCGCCCGAGCTGATCGACAGCGACGCAAACGCCGTGACCCCGATATCGCCGAGCGGAGCGCCGATCAGGTTGGCCGGATCGAGTGCGCTGATCGCCAGCGGCACGTGATAGTCGTCGTGCGTCAATTCCTCGCGATAGGCGAAGGTCACCGGCGAGTTATCTGACAAGGACATCGCGACCGCGGGCGGCAATTCATCCTTATTGCCGGAAATCAGCTTGCCCTTGAATGGCAGCGGATGAGCGGGCAGGTCGTCAACCTTGGGCGCGATTACGAGTTGTGCATTCGATTGATCCGCGATCGAGGTTTGCGTTTGCGATTGCGATTGGATCGATTGTTGGGAGCTACATCCAGACGCGGCGAGCAGAGCAATCGAGACCGCGAGAACAAATATATGTCGCATGACCTGGTGGCGCCGCGGGTCGAGTATCTTCGCGACGCCTTACCGCAATAATATCAGAAAAGTCAGCGCTCCTTGATGATACCGTGGGCGACGTAAACCGTTCCGCCAAGCATTTGCTCGACCTCCAGCTCTTGCAAAATGGCCTCGAGATTGCTCCACGGGCGCGCCAGACCCTCGAGCGTGCTGGTCGATCGCAACGCTGCGTTCCATACGAACAAATTCAGCGGCAGCGTGCGGATCGGCGCCCACTTGAGTCCCGCCGCGACGATCCGCGCGCCCGGCTTGAGATGGCTGACGACGTTGGCGACCGCCTTGGGCGTGCGCATTATGTCGTGCGTGAAATGAAACAGCGCCGCGTCGGCAGCGAACGGGATCGCGAGCTTCCTCGACCGAAGCCGAGACGAACTCGACATTCCGCCAGTTGTTCTCAATCGCCCGCGCACGCGCCAGCTCGAGCATCTCGGGACTCTGCTCGATTCCGACGATCGAACCCTCGGGACCAATATAATTTTCCAGCGCCGTCAAGCTCAGGCCGGTGCCGCAGCCGACATCCAGAACGCGATCGCCTTTCTTCAGACGGAGCAATTCAATCGCGCGATGCCGCACCGGCTCGAACAGCAAGAGCTCGAAATCGTAGATACGCGCGCGCGACCGATATTGACGCAGCGCAGTCGAGCGGTTCGGCGTGAACCATCGCGCCAGTCTCTGGAACGGTTGCGAACGGTCGTCGGAATCCTGGGCCACCTTCGATACCTTGTCTTATCAAAGTATCACGAAGGGTGACCCGGGCGTCAGGAAGGCGGCGGCCCTGCGGGCTTGCAGGTCATGCGCAGGCGGCGGCCAGTCAGGCGGATGCCGGTGTTTTCATCGACGACCAACGGACGTACTTCGCGGCCGGTTTCATTATCGACGAGAATTACCGGCGGGCCGTTTTCGCCCCATAGCCAGTCGCTGCCCCATCGCCACATCGCGGCGAGCACGTCCCAGAACGCCTTGCCCTTGTCAGTCAGCCGGTATTCGTATCGCGGCGGGCGATCTTCGTAAGAAACTTTTTTCAGCAGGCCTTCATCGACCAATCGATCGAGTCTTCGCGCGAGCACGGCGCGCGGGACTTTGAGCGCGCGCTGGAAATCCTCGAAGCGGCGGCGTCCCGCGAACGCCTCGCGCATCACCAGTGGCGTCCACCAATCGCCGACCAGGTCGGTGGTCCGTGCGATCGGGCACGGCCACTGATCGAAGCGAGTCCGCCGCATCAGGCCACCGCCTCGATTCGCGCCGGCACGTGTTTGTGAAACGGCGTGCCCGCGAACCAGTCGCGATCCTCGGTGACCGTCAGCTCGTTGGGCGCGACTCCGTGCTGAAATTCCTGGCCTTCGCGGTCGGGGTACCACAGTCCGGTCCCGTTCGGCAGCGCGACATGCCCGGGCAGCATCGTATCGGTCAGCTCGACTACACTCTCCGCACTCGCGCGCTTGGTTGTGATGCGCACGCGGCCGCCGCTTTGGACTCCAAGTGCGGCCGCGTCCGCCGGGTTCATCCAGAGCGCGCCGGCCGGATCCTTCGGGCGCCATTTCGGATCGCGGATGATCGTGTTTGCGGTTCCGGAACGCCGCTGTCCCGCCGAGAGCACGAACGGAAACTCCGGGTCGTGAGACGGTTGCTCATCGCGAAGCGATTTCAGCTCGGGCATCAACTCGGCGATGGTCAGATTAATTTTCTGATCGTGAATTCTGCGCCAGGTTTCTTCATACGGATCGACGCTCATCACGACTCCCGAGCGATTTTTCAGAATCGCGTCGAACAGCGCATTTGCGAGTGCGGGACCTTCTTCACTGAAGCCCGCGCGACGCAATGATTCCGGATACCTGCGCGCAAAGTTGAGCGCGATACCGAAGAGCGACGCGGCATTTTCGTTTCCCGCTCCGAGCGTCGGGCCGAGCGTCTCATACAGCAGCACGGTCATCACGTCCGCCAGGTGAGGCCGCTCCGAAACGACTCGCATCAGCTCCATCGCATAGGCGGCCCGCCCTTTGGCGGCGGCCGCGTGCAGCGGCGCGACGTCCTCATCGGTCATCGCGCCAATCGCGCGAACCAGCCGGCGATGAATTTCTCCCTCAGGCAGCGTTCCGGGAAGAGCATCGAGAATCGGCGCGCGGAGCGTGAACGTGTTCGCGTACTCCGTCTCGGTATGGAACGCCGCACCGAAGAAAGTCGCTTCCCATTTTTCGTACTGCGACGACGCCGGCAGAACGTAGTGCGCCTCGCGCGCGGTTTCGCTCATCGCAACGTCGATGACGACGACAAATTCCAGCGCCCGCAACGCTTCGCGCATCCGCGTGCTGTCGGCGACCGAATGCGCGGGATTTTCGCTCTCCACGAGCATCGCGCGGAAACGCTTGGGATGGTCGGTCAGGATTTCATCGGGAATCACGTTGGCCGGGATCATCCCGCCGATGATTCGATGGCCGCCGACCGGACTGGTCTGCGACGACAGCGCGCCGCCGAACATCCCGGTCAGACTCGTGCCCGCATTCATGCCGCCGGCCTTGCCGACGTTTCCGGTCACCGCGAACAGAAGCTTCTCGAGGTACGAGTTGAGCGTGCTATGCAGCGACTGCTCAATACCGAGATCTTCGTAAACCGAAACGCTCGACGCGCGCGCGATTCGCCGCGCCACGTCGCGAACCAAAGACTCGTCGAGGCCCGCGCGCTCGCAGTAATCCGCGACCGGCACCTCGTTCAGCGCTGCGAAAAGTTCATCGCTGTTTTGCGTGCGCTCGCGGATGTAGTCGTGACTGATCAGATCCTCCTGCACGAGAACGCCAAGAATCGCAGAGAGACAGAAAGCGTCGGTGCCGGGACGCACCCGCAAATGGTAGTCGGCCATGTCCGCAGTTTCGGTGCGGCGCGGATCGATCACGACCAGCGCGCGATTCGGATCGGCCGCAATGTCGCGCAGAATCGGACGCGCGCGCTGAAAGCCATGCGACTGCCATGGATTCTTGCCGACGAATATCGCGACCTCGGCTTGCTGGTAACTTCCGCTGAGGCCGGTTCCAAAAAGCTGATGGTCCACCCAAAACTCGCCGGTCTTTTCCTGCGCGAGCGCGTTGGAGCTGAACACCGAACCAAGCGCGCGCCGCGTGGACGCACCGTAGCTGCCGCATAGATGATTGCCCTGGCCGCCACCGCCGTAATAGAAGATGCTCGCGCCGCCGTGAGTATCGCGCACGCGCTTGAAACCGGCGGCGACCTCGCGAATCGCGGTGTCCCAGTCGATTTCCTCGAAGGTGCCGTCGGGACGTCGCCGCAGCGGCGAGGTCAGCCGATCCCTGCCGTTCTGGTAGTAGTCAATTCGCTGCGCCTTCTCGCAGGCGTAGCCCTTCGACGCGACGTGTTCGCGATTTCCGCGCACGCGTGTGATATGACGCCCGTCGAGCTTCACTTCGACCCCGCAATTCACACTGCACAGGATGCAAATAGTTTTCTGCCAGTCGTCGCTCATGGTGGGCCTCCCTAAGTTCATCTATCGAACTACATAGTTCAACAAGAGAATGAACTACAGACCCGTAGGATGCAAACGCCGAATTTCACGGAGCAAACGTCAGCGCATTCGGAGCGTCGATCTGGTGCGGTTCCGGTCTGAAGTGATGAATAGTTTCGGCTTCGGACTGCCGCTCGACCCGATAGATTCGGCCGAAAATTCAGCGAGACTCCCAATGCAACTTCCGTGGGTGCGGGTATTGGCGACGAACAAGTTGCCCGAGTTATCTACCGCGAGGCCGTAGGGACCATCGAGACTCTGATGCAGACGCCGTTGCACTGGTCCGGCAAATCTCAACTCACCGAGAAAAAATTACCTGGGAGTGAAGAAACTACAGTGCCTTGGCCTGAGGATATCGGACCTTAATAGACGAATTGTCGTACAAAATCAGGCACGCTGTTTGCGACTACGGCAGGACCTGAATGATTGCGAAAGGGGCCAGCCTGACCACAGTGGAAATATGCGGTGCTCTCGCGGGGCGCCCTTCTAATACTTCGGAAGTCAAATTCAGTTTGTAGCATCGAGGGGAAACTTCAATGGACGATAAGCCAACGCACAAGTCGCAGTCGGATTCATCGAACGAGAGAAATTCAGAAGGGCCGCAACCGCATAGCAGGCGCGCTTTTCTGAAAGGGTTAGGCGCCGCGGGCGTCGCCGCGCCATTCGTGGCGATCGCGACCAAGGCGGCCGCCAAAGGGCCGAAGATTCCCGACGTCCTCTCCGATACCCACTCCAGTCAGCTTGACCTGAACGACCGCTCCAAGGAGGCGTACGACCGCCGGGTCAGTGCCGCGAAAGAAGATCGGCAGATCAAAGTCCCCAATCATCCTAACAATGGAGACGAGGCGCTCTATCCTTCGGGGATAGCGAACTACACCAAGGGCTTCGCGCACAACAGCTTTGGCGAAGTCGATCCGACGGTGTACGCGAGCTACCTGGCCGCGGTGAATACCGGTAAGCGCGCGGATTTCGACGCCCTGCCGATGGCCGGAAGCGAACCCCTGGTCGATCCGCAGGCTGGTCTGGCCTTTGATCTCGAGACTTATGACGCGTCGCAGAATTCGATTCCGCCGTTCGACAAGCTGACCAGTCCGGGCCTCGCCGCGCAGATGATCGAGGCGTACTGGCAGGCGCTAACCCGCGACGTTCCATTCTCGCAATACGCAACCGACCCCACGATTGCCGCCGCGGCCAGTGAGTTGTCTGGGCTGTCGGCCTACACCGGTCCAAAAATCGGTGGAAAGGTCACGCCGCAGTCCTTGTATCGCGGCTTCACCGGCGGCGACCTGATCGGTCCGTATATCTCGCAATTGTTCATTCAGCCGTTCAGCTACGGCGTGATGCCATTTATCGGCTATAAGACGACCCTGCCCGGCGATTTCGGGACCGACGCCGGCTCGTGGCTTAACATTCAGAACGGCGCACCCGCGGCGCTTCAGCCCAGCAATCCCGATTCGCAGCTCAGGTATCTGCGCAGCGCCCGGGATCTCGCGGAGTACGTTCACAGCGACGTGCCGTACATGGAATTCCTCAACGCGGTGCTGATGCTGGCCAAGATGAAGGCGCCATTGAATTCCGGGAACCCCTACCCGCCGACGCTCAAGTCGGAGACCGGGTTCATCACCTTCGGCCTCCCGATGGTCCAGGTGTTGGTGGCAGAAGTGATGGCGCGCGCGCTCAAGAACTGTTGGCTGCAGAAATGGTTCATTCATCGCACGGCGCGTCCCGAGGAAACCGCAGCCCTGGTTCATTTTACGAAGACCGGGCAAAAGAGTTACCCGCTCGACAGCAGTGTATTGAACTCGAATGCGGCCGCGGCAGTGTTCGCCCGCTACGGCAACTACTTTATTCCGCTGTCCTATCCCGAGGGATGCCCGTTGCATCCGTCCTATCCGTCCGGTCATGCCACCACTGCGGGTGCGGCGGTCACGATACTAAAATGGTTCTTCGATGAGACGTTCGTAATTCCCAGCCCGCTGACTACAACCTCCGACGGACTCTCAGTGGCGCCTTACACCGGGTCTGACGCGGGTAAGATAACGGTGGGCGGCGAATTAAATAAGCTGGCGTCTAACATAGGAATCGGCCGGGCACTATCGGGAATCCACTGGCGCCAAGACATCGTGCAAGGAATGTTGCTGGGCGAGGCGGTCGCTATCAGCCTGTTGACCGACCAGGCGCACCTCTACAACGAGAACTACACCGGCTTCACTTTCACCAGCTTCAACGGCACCAAGGTGACGATCTGACGACCCCGATTAATCAGAATAAAGCCACAAGAAGACCATCACGAGCAGGACAACCAAGACGACGATCGCTACCAGGGAGTTCATCCCGAAATTCTTCTACTGGTCTCTGGGATAGCACTCTATAACGAGCCGGATTCTACGCGGGCAGACGGTCGAAAAGAAAACCCTGGCAAATTGGCGGAGGAGGGAGGGAGTCGAACCCTCCGGCAACAATATTAGCCGCCAAGCCGGTTTTGAAGACCGGTGGGGCCACCGGGCCCCTTCCTCCTCCATCCCTTGATTTATCTACACTTTTTCAAGCAAATCTTCGAGCCGAAGAGCGTTTTGCTAACGAGTTGCTAACGAAGCGAATTACGAATTGTTGCCCTTTAAGAAGGTGGAGTCCGTTGCTATGACACGGCGAGAGCGTCCACTGATCGAGACGATTCGGGCGACCGCCACTTCCCGACGTGAGAGGTGGTGAGAAAGGCGTCCGCGCGCGTCCAAACCTAGTTGAATTGCGGGTTCCGGTTTCCGCCAACGTACTCCTCATCCGCGCTTGTCCAAGCCCATGGCTGTCAAATTGGTCTGTCAAAAGTCGTTCCTGAAAGCGACGCCCGCGCCGAAGCACTCGCGTAGGCTTTGTGCGAGCAGCCGACTTTGGGTTTTAGATCGGCGGGGCCACCGGTACCGCAGCAGAGAGGCTCCGGACCTGTTCGAGTTGAGAGAGCTTTAGTGACATTAGTTCAAAAAGTTGGCGGGCATCGAGGGAGGGGGGAGTCTCCCGGATGCCCGCCGTTTCACCCATCACCCTTGCGGCGAGCGCCACTGGGTTGCTGGAAGAATGATCTCTTACAAACTCAACGAAACTACTTTCTGACTGTCTCCTGGACGGTCCTAGTATGGCGCCCCATAAGTCGTCATCGTGCGCTTCTGCACCGTCCCATCATTTGCATCGGTCGTTACTGTCGTCGTGCTCCGATCGGGCGACGAATATAAAGGCACATATGGAGCCGGCTGAGTCGTGTAGGTGCGCTGCACAGTCCCGTTGTTAAACTGAGTAGTCGTAGTAGTGCCCGCGTCGGCGACCGGTGCCACCACGATCGGCGGAGTCGCAGTATCGTATTGCCTGGTCGTCGTCGTCTCGGTGACATGAGTGGTAGGCGCGCACCCCACCATGAACGTCATCGCAATACCCACAGAGGTGGCCACCGCGAAATTGGATTTATATTTCATTGTTCATTTGTACTCTCTTCTTCACTTATGCACATCCCTGTTTCTCACAATTGGGTGATCTGCGTTCTCCAAGGAACAACCTCGGCGGGAAACTAAATGAAGCTGCGAACACGTAGGCAATGTCTTCGAGACGGGCGTCATACGAGCGGCCATCAAGGTGTTCCCTACATCAACACGTGCCTCTCTCTTGCTTTGAGTCGTCTGTCTTCGTTATTCAGATAACCATCCAGTAATGGCTTTTCCGCTAACACTAAATGTAGGCTGAAGGCGGCGGATCGATATAGGAATCCTGTCCGCACTTTGATCCAGTCCTATCGGTGGCTCTTTAACTCGCCTTCAGCCACGTTTGACGCTGGACCAACTCCCATCTCTCTAAGCAAGGCCCGCCGAGGCAATCGTTATGTACCTTCCCATTTCCCTTGGAACTATCGTGTTAATTCTGGTCATCGTCTGGCTCGTTCGCGGCTAGCGCTGTTCGTGCACGCGCGAGTTAGTAGCGCGACCAACAAGATTTGGCAATTCAATGTTCGCGGAGCACTGGCGCTGCTGAGCCTGTCGTTTGCAGTATCATGCGTGCCTCAGCAGGTATCGCCGCAGGCTTCAGCAGTTCTCACCGTTTCACCTGAATTCGTGCCCTCAACGCCCATAGCACAGCAAGTGCGTCCTCATTCGTCCAACACAACAAGGGCTTCCTATCTGGCCGATGCGTACGTCGGGCGTCGGACAGCCAGCGGCGAACTGTACGATCCCAATGCGTTGACAGCGGCGTCCAGCACTTTGCCGATTGGTTCCACGGTCATGGTGACCAACCCTTCAACTGGCCGTTCGGTGAAGGTTCGAATCAACGATCGCGCTCCCAATGTCCGCGGACGTAGTCTGGATCTTTCGTAGCGCGCGGCAGAAAAAATCGGTATCACGCAGCAGGGTGTAGCGAGAGTCAACGTCAGACGCGTCGATTCAGAAGCGGAGCCTGCAGAGGTATCAGTTTCGAGTGCGCCACCGAAATCATAGTCGCGAGACACTTAGTCAGACTAGCGCTTCTTTCAATCGTCGAATTACTGAATCCTGCAATTGATTTTGAAATCGTGCATCAAAATTAAATAGAGATCGGAAACCTTCGACTTCGTAGCCTTGTTCCGGAATCATGTCATCGGTCGGTAGATAACAGACCGGTTGGTCCAGGCATCCGACGGTCAGGAGCGGTTCTTTGCCGCAAAAGGACTTCTCTAACAGCCGCCGATACTCGACCACAGGTTCCGCGTTTATTCCAACGAGCCGAAAACCACCGCAGTCGATAAGATGCCAGATCAAAGGCTTATCGCCAGTCCCTCCGGCAGCATATTCGTTTTCAGGTACCTCAATCCGCTTAAGCACCAGCGAGTCAATTTTCAAAGTGCGGCCGGATGACCGAGCGAAAGATGCAACCGATTCCGCTAGGCTGTTTGACCATTCGTCCCATTCGCGTCTTAGCGGCTGCCGAAATTGCGGCCCCACGAGGACTCTTCGCGCAAAGCCTGCAAGGCCGGCGGACCTTCCTGAAAATGGCGGCCTGACGTCGCCGGAGAAACCCTGGAAAAACAGCACAGGGATATCGCCTAGCTGCGATCGCAAGCGAGAGCGGACGATCCCCGGATACTCCGCTGAAACCTGCAAAAAACCGGGGAAGTCCGTAGGATGGCACGCGTAGTTCCAGATCACCGCGCTCGGCTCACCATTCAAATTCGCAAATTCCAGGATCCGCACGCTCTCGTCGCGATCCCCTTTTGGATTCGGTCCGAACCCTGATGATCTAGCGAAGCCTGACCTGGTCAGGCGAGGACGAACCAGCCGCCGATTCATCGAATGGTCCGCACTTCCTATTCGATAGGTGCAGACGCATCGCTCACCTTTGTTCTCGATAGATTTGACTAACGCCGTAATCTGAGTCGCGACAAAGTGCACGTATTCCTCGTCGGCTATGCCTAGGTGAGGTATTGACGGCGCAGTCATAGGCGCCGAATGGGTATGCGACGCGCATAGGAACAGTTCCTCGCTCCTATCCTCGAGGCCCAGGTTCTTTACCAATTGAGCTCTCAGCGTTTCGCCGGGATAGAGCAAATCAGTGCTGACTATCGTTACGCTCGATGACGCTCCTTTAATAAGAATCACGTTGGCTTCAAGACGGCTGGCGACGGAGGTAAACGGCGCCGTGCGCTTGTTGAAGCCCCCAAGCATCACCGGCCGGCGCGGCGTGATATCCACTGAGCCGGATGAAATCAGGAATTCCTGGGCCATCCGTTTATCCCGACCCCTTCATGACGTGACTAAGCCATCTGGCAGACTTCTAAAAGATTCTTTAAACGAAAAGATCCGCCAGCGTTCGTTGCGGATCATGTAGGGTGAAAAACCCGCCGCGGCGCATCCTTTCAAGGCTGCGACGTTGTCCTTCTGAACATAGGTCACCGCATAGCGAGCTCCACTTAACAGACCTTTCTCTGCTATCGCCGCCATCGCAGCCGGCATTATCTTCTGTCCGCGAAACTGCTCGAAGGTATAGGCAAATTCCAGCAGGACCTCGTCCTTGCGCAAGTTTCTCAGCTCGCCGTCGAAGAATGGCCTGAATCGATCGAGGTCGACCTGCCCGATTAGCCATTGCATATAAGAGATCTCACCGCTCGCAGTTATGCCCAGGTAGCAGGTCGGGATATTGGCTTTCAAAATAAGCAAACGGCCTGGACGCGCACTAAGTATCGCCGGTATATCGCTATCCCTGATAGGCCTTACTTCGATGGGCTGCTTTGGCGCGTGAGCATTAAAGGGAACTGTCAGATCACGTCTCAGCAGATAGGACTCGCTATTCGAAAAGACCCGCTTTACCAGCTCTCGAGCTAATTTTGCGAATTTCCCGCTTCGGACTACCAACAGAAATCTTTGCGCGTGACCGTAATAGCTTTGCATGTGAGTTACCTGGGTCTGGTCAGCGCCAGACTGAATCCAGCATCAGTAAACGTCGAACTTGTTGCCGCCGTATGTACTTTACGAGCTTGGTATCGTTCACACTCGGACGCCGCCTGAGTTGGCTGCTGAAATATCCGGCCGTCATGCACAGTGCCGAGATAGGCCTACTAACCGCCATGCGCACCGCTCGCGCGATCAGGAAAATCGGCGAGTAGCCGATGTAGTAAGCTGTCTTGCCCTTCCCGTAGTAGCTGTGCCACGCGCCCGCCGCCTCGCCTTGAGGCCGGTGATGGAACGCGCGGATGTGCGCGAAGCTCCGGGTTTTCATCCCGCGCATCAACGCGCGCATCTCGTCGATCGTGTCCCAGCCCGGACAACCCTCGAGCGGCTCGATCGCGTCGAAGCACGCCGACGAATACATCTTGGTGGCGCCGCGGGTGTGGAAGGAGTGCATGTCAGGCACTGCGACCCAGCCGTCCTTGACTGGCTCGTAAAGCGTCGCGCCCGCGATACCTAGCGTGGGATTGGCCGCAAACTCCTTCAACACCAGCTCGACGAAATCCGGGGTGAAGCTTAGGTCGGCATCGAGCCGGAAAATAAAATCCACGTCCTTCCACGTATCGCGCGGCAGAAATTGCATGATCACCGATTCGCCGCCCGGCTTGCGCGGACGATCTCTCTCCAGGTGTATCGGCTCGATCCAGCTATATCGCCGCGCGGACTCATCCAGGATTTCCGCAGTGCCATCGCTCGAGCCGTCGTCGATGATTATCCAACGAGTCGGCAGCCGCGTTTGCGCCGCCATGCTGGCAATCAGCCCGGGTAAAAATTGCTGCTCGTCGCGCGCCGGAGTTATTGCAAGATATCTGTCCATCTCAATATCCAAATCCATCCAACGGGCCCCATAATGCGGCTCGCGTCAATCGGCACGACTCTTTGACCGGTAGCTATCGGGAAATCTGACTCGGGCGCGCGTGAGATCGGTATAGCGCACCATCGCGCGCAGTCTTCTCGCGAAGAAGTGCCGATTCTCACTGTTCAGCAGATACTTAAGGCGGCCATACGCCTGCGCGTTGTTCATCGCGAACAGCGCGCGATGGATCCGCCAGTTCACCAGGTTGCGCGTCACCGTATGTTGCGCCGAGCTCGACAGCGTCTGCAGTCCATAAGGCCTGAAGAAACAAAAATGCAGCGCCTGCGAACTCATCATGATGTCCGGCGCATGCGTCGGTGCGACTTCCGCGAATGAGTCCGCCGAAATCGAAAATGCCACCGTCTTGCCAAGGTCGGGAAGCTTTACCACGACCGCGCGCAGCATCCGCAATACCAGCGCAGGATATTTTTCATGCAGATGGCGCACCATCTCGTGAAACGCCTGCTCTATCGGCTGCAGCGGAACCGCCGCCGGCGTGTCATAGGGGAACTGATCGAGCGTTTCGTAAACCTCATCGTACTTTGCCAGCGCCGGAACCGAATCGCAGATCGAGGACGAATCGTAGGTGTCGCCCGGGAACAGGATCGCAACCCCGAGATTGCGCGGGCGGGCGTACTTCCAGACGTCGCGTGGACGGTTCGCGAATGCATTCATGTAGCGATTGTCCGCCAGCGAAAAACGCATCAGGCTCGCAAACGGGATCGTAACCTTCGCGCCCAGTGCCGCGTGATTGGCGAAAATTTTCTCGAGCATCGCCGCCGCTCCGCGCCTTAGATGAGATTCGCGCGGCTGAAAGCCGTTATAGACCGCTAACGAGAACTGGCTCAGCACGGTGTCTATTCGCCCGACCTCCGACTTGATCCGTCGGCAATCGGTCGCGTTCAGCCGCGAGTCGTTGATGTTGAACAACGCCCCTTCCGACTCGATCACGCCCAGGCACGAATCGAGCGTCCCCGCGCTGTAGCAGTACACCTCAGTGCGGTCATTGAGCGCCGCCCGCTTGCGATGCCGTAGTACCTGGAAATTTTTGTAGCCGCACTTTTCCAGTACTCCGAAAACACGATCCGCATGATTGTCCTGGAACAGGACCTTTACCCGCGCTTTGAACTCGGACGGCAGCGCACTCAGACTCGGGATGTGAAAGTGGTCGGGATGAATGTGCGAAATCCACAGATAGTCGATGTTGTCCAGCATCGCCGGATCGAACGCGGCGGACGGGAACAACGACCACGATTCATTGAAGACCTTGCCGGCGAGCCATGGGTCGGTCCAGATTCGCAGGCCGTGCGATTCGATTACGACCGAAGCGTGCGAGATGAGCGTGACTTTCATCAGTTAACCACTGCAAGCTCTGCGCGAGTGAAGGACCGCGAGTACCCGTTCTTTCATGAATCGACGAGTCGCCTTTGTGCGGCTCAATCGGCACCGTAGCAGATACGAAAAGCTATGACAAGCTATTTAAGTTAAGATAAATAGATACAGATTAGGCTGATTCCTGAAGATATATGATATTGTACTTGACGGTATGTACTGAACTGCTTTATTTAGCTTTTTCTGTCCGGAGAGAATCCGATGAAAATACATTTTGTAGGACATGCCTGCATCGTGGCCGAATGCGCGGACACCTCGATCTTGATGGACCCATCGCGTGACCGTCCTGTTTCAGGACCGCGTCTATACTTGCGCCCGAAGTATCTGCTGACGCCAGAAATGGTCGGCTACATCCGCACCCCTAGGGCGGCGGATTGCGGCAGTCAATTCACTATTATCGAACCTCGCTCTGACTATAGCTATTGACTACCGCAATCTCCCACGACTGACTATCACTGCGCGGCGCCGATTGAGTATGCGGCCCCCACCCGGCTGGTCCCGTAATAGTCATTGACAACCTCGGTCAGCGTGGTTCCCGCGCCCTTGAGCGGCGAGCTCGCCTGCAGATGGAAGTCCGCGCCCGCGCCCGTCGCGTCGCCGTAGTTCACGAACATCGGCGGGACGCTTATGTACGGCTCCACCGTCGGATAGCTGCCCAGGCTGCCGCCGCTCGGCATGTAGAAATCGTTGTCCAGGAACACCGGGCTGCCACTTGGAACTTCAGCGTACGAATCGCCGCCCGCGCCGACGTCATAGTAGATGTTGTTGATGAACTCGTCGGCCGACGATCTCATGTCGATGAAGATGACTCCTTCTTGCAGGAGGTGGTCCCAGGTGTTGTTGTAAACGTGCAGCGCGCCGACGTTGCTCCCCACCTGTATTCCCTGCCGCATGTTCGAAAATTCGTTGTTCTGGAAAGTCACCGTCCCGATCAGTCCGTCAACGCCCTCGATCATCGCGGTCTCCGCATCCACCGCAGTTGACGCGAGCGGCCAGCGACAGAAGTTTCGCTCAATTAAAATGTCGTCCACTTCCATCGCGGTGCTGCCCCAGGTCTGGAAGCAGTCGGTGTGCGGATTGGGATTGGTCGGCGATTCAGTGTAGATGTCGTGCGCGTAATTGGACCGGAACACGTTATGCTGCCCGAAGAAGCGGAACGCGTCCGCATCGGCCCCGCCGGCAATTGTGCATCCCGCGTAGATTCCACCTGCCGAGGCCGGATACTGCTGCGTGCCCCAGACTTCATTGCCCTGGATCAGCTCGTAGGTGCCATCGACCTGCGCGCCCGCCATTTCCGCCCGCCACATGCGGTTGGTCAGCACCGAGATGTGCGAGACCGTCGGGTCCATGAAAATGCCTTCATGGCAAAGTTCGTGGATATAGTTGTTCTCGATCGTGTCGTACGAAGCCGAACCGGTCACGTAGATGCCGTAGCCCTCGCTGCCGTTAGTCTGGGTCGAGATATCAAACCCACTCAGCACCCAGTTACTGCCCGACAGGTCGAAGCCCAGCAGCTGGACATCCGCTCCGCTGGCGACTTGCAAAGTGATCGGCGATGCCAGCGTGCCCGAGTTCGCAATCTCTACCCGCTCGCCGTAGTTCCCTGCCGATACGATCGCGGTCTGCCCCGCTTTCAGCGTACTAGCTGCCTTCTGAATAGTCCGCCAAGGCGCACTCGAACTCCCGGCCGCTGAGTCGCTGCCAGTCGGCGATACATAGAAGGTCGATCCGCTCGGCGTCGGAGTCGAAGTAGGAGTTGGACCGAGCGTAGGCGTCGACGCGACCGTCCGAGTCGCAGTGGGCTTGCCAGTCGGCGTCGATGAAGCCGTAGGAGTCGCAGCAACTGTTGGCGTCGTAGTAATCGTCGGGGTCGAGCCCGTATTGCTGACCATCACGCTGGTGGTCGCGCTGCCGATCGGAGTCGTCCCGTTGTACGCGTAGCCATCAACTCGCAGCGAATGCGATCCGTTAGCAACTGTGGTCGTGTTCCAGGGCAAATTGTTGTAGCCGTCGGTGATCGCCGCGCCATCCACCGACAAGTGAGTCCACCAGACCGCATTTGGATTGGTGGTAGAAGGCGGGGTCGAAAAAGACAGCGCGACGGTAATCGTTCCGCTGAGCTTCTGCCCATTAACCGGTGAGACGAACGAAACCACCGGTCCCGGAGTCGCGGTGGCAGTGGGCGTCGCGGTATGTTTGTGGTTCGAGACCCTGACCACCTCAGAGACCGTCCGTATCAGTTGGTTGGATGACGAATACGCGCTCGCGGAAATCGTATGCGCACCATTCGGCACCATGGTCGAATCCCATACATAGGTGGTGGACGAAGATGACGACATCACGGTGCCGTCGAGTTTGAAGGCTACGCTCGCAACGGTCGGCCTAACCTTCACCGACGTGGTCACCAGATTGGAGACGACCGCGTCCGGCGCCGGGGAAGCGATGTGTATCGGACTCGCGGCCAGCGCCCGGCCCTCGCCGATCAGCGCGAACATCAAACCAACTACCCCGACGCTCGCCAACTTCCCCAAGCCCGACGCCGTCCGCGTTGCAACAGCAAACAACTGCCATCGCGATCGATCTACCATACAGAAAGCTCCCCCGTCCGGCTAAACTAATGCTGGCTTTCCAGGCAACGCGCTCAGGACGGAAATTCTGTCGTTCGATTTCTCGACGAAAAGTCTTGGGTGAAGAGGTACACACTACGCGCGGGCGTATCAATTCATTAGTAGAAGAAAAGCGTATATATGTCGCGATGTTGACACTTGAAGAGATTGACAAAATCGCCAATCACGCAACTCGAGGGCCAGTACGACATAACGTAGGTGAATTTCTAACAGCGTGAATCGCCGTGGCTCAGCGGCGGATCACGGAGCGGGAATAATTTGCATTTGTGCCGGATTCGGCAAATCCCGGTAGCCAGGATCATTGAAGTTCGTAGCGCCGCGCATGAAGCCCAGCTCGACCCCGATCAGATCCGCGCGATTGTCCAAATCCGCGTGATGCACACTCTGATCGCGCGGCTCCTCGTTCGCCTGCAACTGCCTTTGGCCGAAGACGTGAAGGCCTGCGAACCCGACCGCAATGACGATGCCGACCGCAAGCGCGATTCTCAGCAACTTTTTCATTGATGCATCTGTTGGCGCCTGGAATGCGCCGACCCGCTATGCGATCTCGCCGCGGAATGTGCTCGCGGTGAAGTTTGACGACGGAGTCCATGCTGGCCGATCAGTGCCACCAGTTTGTCGGGTACCAGGATCAGTTGGCGTCCCAGATTGATCACCGCGCCCAATCGCACCAGCTCGCCCCAATATTCGTTGATCTTCTGCCGCGACGCGCCCAGCAGGTCGGCCAGGTCCTTCTGCGTCATCGGCAGATTCAGGATCAGGCCCCTCGAATCGCGCACGCCAAACTTCGATCCGATTTCGATTAGCGCGACTACCAACCGCTCGCGCGGCGACATGTGAAACATTTTTATGTATCGCATCAGCGCTTTCGACGACCATCCCAGCGTCATTTCGGTCGCGGCGCTGAAAGCCCGCAACTCAACCCCGAGCAGGATTTCCACCAGCTTCGCCGAATCGATCCTTGCGACCAGGCAGTTCGCGAAAGCATACCCGTTCAGGCCATCCGCCATCTCCGGCATCGACGACCAGTCGCCAAATATTTCTCCCGGCGCCAGCAAAGCGACCAGCACCTGGTGGCGGCTGTCATGCTGCCACGTGATTGCGAGCGCCCCCTTCAGCACCAGGAAGATGTCCGCCGCCGATGGACGTTCGACCAGGATTCGCTCGCCTCGTTTGAATCGCGCCAGCGACATTGCACCGGCCATCCGCTCGAGCTGGTCTGCCCGGAGCGCCGGAAAATGTTTGAACAGCGTCTGGACCTCGACCGGCTTTTCCACCGACCCCTTCACCGGCGAGTCTGACGATCGCTTTCTTCTGGGTCTGAAGGGCTTCATAGAGCGGGAGAGGGCCAAAAACTCTGCGCGTGAGTGAATCCTACCACAGCTTCTCTATTATTGTCTATATTCATTTATATTTAATTTACTTTATCTTGATATTAACCACTTTATCAGCTATCTTGACTACAGTAGCGTCGTTCCCATCTCTCCAAAATCGAGCTCGAAGGGCTTCGCGCAGGATGTCTAATGATATCGACCACCACCTTTAATCGCTTTTATTCCGACCAGACTCGCGACGGTGCCGTCGCCTTCTACGGCTGGGTCCGCAAGGAGACTACGCCGCAAACTGTGCTGCTTAATCTGGGCGCCGGTCCGCCCGCCGACCGCCAATCGATCCGCGTCTTCAAGGGCGAAGTGGCGCGCGTCGTCGGCGCTGACCTCGATCCCGAAGTGCTCGACAATCCTGAACTCGACGAGGCCCACGTCATCAACGCCGACAACACCCTCCCGTTCGAAGACAACACCTTCGACACGGTCTTGTCGGACTGGGTTCTCGAGCACGTCTCCGAGCCCGATCAGTTCCTGCGCGAGGTGCATCGAGTCCTGAAAAAGGGCGGCGTCTTTCTTTTTCGTACTCCGAATTCGTGGCACTACGTCGCGATCATCGCAAAGATCACGCCCAACTGGTTCCATCATATGGTCGCCAATTGGGCGCGCGGTCTTCCAGCCGGAGAACACGAACCCTGGCCGACTTACTATCGCCTGAATTCCCGCAAGGCCGTTTATGTCGAAGGCAACAAGGCAGGCTTCAAGCGCATCGAACTCCGCATGTGGGAGCCCGCGCCGCTATATCTGGTATTTCACTTACTGCCGTTCCTGGTCGGCGTCGGCTACGAGCGGATCGTCAATCGCTTTCGGATGTTCGAAGGACTGCGCGCAGGAATTTTCGGGCGCATGGTCAAGTAAGCGCCGCTCTTAATCTCCCACCAGATCGAACGCCTTAGCAGCCCTGCGCCAGAAGAGATTTTCCGGATCGATCCTCGTCCGCCAACTCGTCACCGCCCGACCGATCGACAGCCCCGGTTTTATCAGCGGATTGAGCACCACCTGTTCTTTGAACGGATGGATTCCGAAACCCATGCTGGTCTTGAAATGGTAGAGGCCCTCTCTCGCCGCCAGCGCGATCTGCCCGTTCGAAATCCAGCCGACCTCGGGACGCGCAAGCGCCGTCTTCATGACGGTAAACAGCAGCGCGTTGTTCGAATAGTTCTTCAGCTGAGCCGACGAACTTTTTTGCAGATGAATGTAGTAACAGTCCTCCGCCAGCATCGCGACGATGAACGCAGCTAGCTCGCCATCAACGAACGCGCCCCACGCCTCGAGGTCCGGCCACCGACCCGCAAGCTCGCAAAAAGATTTCCAGTGCGCCTCGCTGCGATGCGGCTGCTTGCCGGTTTGACGCACGTTGGTCTCGGCGATTAGCGGGTAGGCCTTCGCCGCGAGATCCTTGAAGTCCATCCGCTCGACGGTACATCGCGCAAGCCCCCGCCGCGTATGACTGCGTGCATTCGCCGAGAGCGTCGCGAAGTCATAGTTTCGATCCGCGCAAACGTAAATTCCGCCGTCCGCGGGGGCTTCGCCCGGCGTGCCCGGATACCGAATCGCCAACGCGGCACCGCGAATCATCACCTTCGCCAGCTCGGATCTCGACGGATCCACATTCCGGTGAATCGGCAAATTTTTGTACAGAAACCGCTGCGAACTGTACCAAAAGCAACTTTTCGTCTGGACGATTTGATGTCCCAGTTCTCGGAAGAAATCGGCCATTTGATTTTCACGCATTTATTTTTCTCTGGTCGCTCGATCATTTCGCGCTGTGAGAGCGCGTCAGTAATCCTTCTCCGTAGCTCGCGATTCGCTGTATGCGCTCGCCAATCGCCTCGATCGTGCGATGTCGAATCGCGCCGGCCCGGCTCGCCCCGAGCATCCACTTGAAGTCCTTGAGCGTGGTGCTCGCCATCGGTCCCATCCGCGGCATCACCCGATTCTCGCGATTGGCAATTCTGAAATCCGACGTCATCACCCGCTGATATCCCGCCGTCCACGCGGCCTCGAGCACCGCGTCGTTGTAATGCCCACCGGGAAGCGCGAACGCTGCGATTGGCTCCTGGAGCAGTTCTTCCAACCGCCGCTTCGATTCGCACAGCTCGCTGGACGCCTCGGCCAGACTTATCTGAGATAGCCGCGTGTGAGTCATCCCGTGCGATCCAATCTCAAAACCTGCGGCGCGCAGCGCAATCACCTGCTCGCGACTCAGATAACCGGGACGGTCGAGATAAGACCACACGACAAAAAAGATCGCGTGTAAATTCCGCCGCGCAAGCTCACGCGCAGCCACAATCCAATCGCTCTCATGCCCATCATCGAACGTGATCAACAGCGGCTTGGATTCCGAAGCGGGACGATCCAGCTCGTCGATCGTGACGGTGAAAAAACCACCCTCAACAATCGCATCGAGCTGCGCACAAAAGTCGCGCTCTCTAACCGCATGCTCAATACTCGAAGTCTGCGGCAGCGCCATGCACGCCGCCGACGAAATCGCGTGATACATCAGGATCGGAAGATCGCTAGTCTTGTCATTCATTTTCAAGCCACCCGCCTAAGCAATGGTATCGTGGACGGCAGTACCGTCTGCTCCTCCAACACCACCACCGGCCGCCGCATCCTCGCCAATCGCTGCCGTTCCGCCAACGCCCAACCAAGCGTCGCGATCATCCCAACCGCATACCGGCAATCACCCGCCGTCCCTTCCGTAAAATCGAGCAACAAAATCGGCACCACCACCAGGAAAAACAGCGGCTTCAAATTCCACGGATCGTCCTTCCGCCCCATCAGCGCGATCCACGGACGAATAAAAAAGAACAGCCAAAACACCAGCGCCGGAATCCCCAGACTCACCGCCTTCGACAGGTAATCGCTATGCAGCGAGCTGCGTGGCCCGTCCTCCCACGGCCCCCACCAAATCGGGAAGTCGTGCGCCTTCATGATTTCGCCTTCCACTTCAAAGCCGTAACCGATCAGCGGACGCTGCTCGATTTTCTGGATCGCAAACTTCCAGATGTCGGTGCGTCCGGTCAGACTCGTTACGTCACCGCGATTCAGATACTCGGGATCCAGCTGCGCCACGAGGATAAAACCAACCACGCCCAGCGCAACAATTATCGGCACCGCCCGCAACCGATATCTCCAAACCAGGTAAAGCAGTCCGCCTACCGCCAGGCCGACAAACGGCGATCGCGAATCTGCCAGTCCTGCGAGCACGAACGCCGCCGCCATCTGCGCCGCCAGCGCCCACCTCTTCCATCCACTGATACGGCTCCAGATGACCAGTCCAACGCCCATCGTCGCGAGCGCGATCTCACCAATCTGATTGGGCGAACCGTAGATTCCGCGCAGCCGCACCAGCCCGGTCATCTCCTCGACATCCCACACCACGTCATGCGACATGAGTACCGAGCTGACTAGTATCACCGCCCACACGATCCCCGTCCCGACTAAGTACCAACTGAGTAGTCTTTCAATATCCTCGCGATTAGTTACTGCGCGCGCGATTTTGACTATTGCCATGAACATCAGAATCGCAGCCAATATCCTCGCGGTCGAATAGCTAGGTAATAGCGAATAGGAAATACTAACTACCCCGAATCCGAGGTAGATGAGGTAGTCGAGAAATCCACCCTGTAAAATTTCCGAGTTCTCGAACGCAGTCCACGCCGCCACTCCGCAAAATGCGATCAGCAACGGATAGCGAACCATGAAAAACTGATCGTTGGTCAGCGGCAAAAAACTCGCGCCGCTCAGCTCTTCCACCAGCAGCAACGCGCACAGCAGATGCGCAGTGTTGCCCTGCACGAGACGCGCCGCCCACACGATCGATATCGCGCCAACCACAGCCACCACGCCCAGGATCAAGATTGGAAAATTGAGCATCAGCAACGCCAGCAGCCCAATCGCCGCCACGCCAATCAGCATCGCTGCCGCCGGCGGCCTGTATGCTCTCGATTGCTGTACCAATTCCATTCTAACGTCTCGCGAAGATTGGCGGCGCATCAGTTGCTGATTTGCTTTTCGCCGGGACCGAGCTGAATTTCGGGTCCGAGGTCAACGCCATTCTCGCCTCGTTACCCAGTTCTTCGACACGCCGCCGGTTGGATTCGAGCACCGCCTCGAGCATCGGCGACGGCGCGATCTTTCGCATCAAATCGATATTTGGAATGACACAATGACCGCCGATGAACCCCGGAAAGTATTTCGTGTTTGGCAGGAAATCGACTTCCTCGAAAAAGTCCAGCGCCTCCGCATAATCGCCATCGACCCGGTTCGCGTATCGGTTGAGTTCCTGCGCGAATGCAATCAGCACCCCGAAGTAAGTAGTCTCTCCGAGCTTCGCTAATTCGAGAGTCTCCAACTTGCTAATGCACTGAGTAGTCATTCCGGCCGCGCGGAAATGTTCCGCGGCACGATCCGCGGTATGCTCATCACTCGCCGCAACGAACTTGCGATACTTGAGCAAGTCCTCCGCCATCCTGATGTGCTTGCCGCGCACCGGGCTGTATGCGATCGGCACCAACGCCTGTTTGGCGATATTCCGGCTGGTCCCCGGGATCACAGTACTATTGATGATCGTCAGTTCCGGCTTGAATCGCTGGATGTAGGAAAGCGCGATCGCTTCGAAATCCGCCTGCCGTGTGAACGGAATGCACAAGTGCATCACGCCGATCGGTTCGTCGAATTCGCATCTTTCGATATCGTGCTCGAGCACGCGCCCCGTGCGCCTAAGCACTTGCGACAGCGCGCTGCCAACTTCTCCGAGGCCTACAACTAGTGTGTTTGCGTTACGCACTTGACTACTCCTTTCTGATTGGTGAGCAGCGAATCGACCGCGTCGCAGAAGCGCTGACTATGAACCGGCCAACTGATGCCCTTGACCACTTCCGCCGCCGAGGTCGAGAGACTGTCACGCAGCGCAGGGTCGAGGTACAAATCCTGGATCGCCCGCGCCAGCTGCCCCGCGTTGTTCGGCGAAAAGTAGCGCACCGATTGCGCGTCGAAATAATGCTCAATGGTCCGTAGGCGCGCACATATCACTGGAATCCCAAGCGCCGCATACTCCAGCAGCTTTACCGGCAACATCAGATGAGTCGCGCTCGACTCGTTGTGAGGCACCAGGCCGACGTTCGCCCCGCCGATTGCGGCCGCCAGTTCCTGGATCGGAACCGGCTTTTCGAAACTGATCGCCGATTCGATCCGGAGCTTCCGGCTGAGCGCCTTGAGCTCGTCGAGATAGTCGCCCGCACCGATTACTCTGAGTCGGATTAGCGGGAAGCGATGATGCAGCAAGGCCAACGCCGCCAGCGTCGTGTCGAGCCCCATTCGCCGCGATATCGTTCCATGGCAGATGATTGAAAATGGTCCGACACCCGGCTCGTTTCGCACGCGATGCGACAGGCATTCGGCATCCGCTACCGGAAAGATTCGCGGATCGGGCGAATTCGCAATTACCACCAACTTGCGTTGCGGTACGCCGGATAGCTGCAGCCGTTCGGCATGCAAATCATGCACGGCCAACACTCGATCGGCGAGCCGCGCACTCAACCGTTCCTCGAGCATCAGCATCCGCGCGCCGAAACGCCCCTGGCGTCCACCGAACTTGTCGAGATACAACTCCGGCATCGTATCGTGAACGTCGAGTACTAACTTCGATCCGAATAGCCGACAGGGTAATGCACTGAGTATTGCCAAATCGGGCATCGTGCACGCGATTACTACGTCGTAACGCTCCTTGAGGCTGCGCCGAATAGCCAGTGCCGCCGCCTGGCTGAAAAAGTTGAGATAGCTGCGGAGATAGTCAATCTTGCTCGCGCCGCGATAGCGCGGCAGCAGGATTCCGATGACGTTGACTCCGTGAGTGTCGGCGACCTCTCCATCGGCGAGACAGATCGCATCAACCCGGTCGCCGCGACCAGTCAAAGCTTCGGCCTGCCGCTTCACCCGTCCGTCACGCGCATAAGCGGTGTAAGCAATGATTAGTATTCGCGCCATGGCTACGCCGGTCCTTCGCTGGGATTTGCCAGCCGCTCGCCGATGCTCACCGAACCGATCGCGCTTCCCGCCATTTCACGCACCGTGCGCGCTTCGATCAAAAGAAACGCGGCCGCGGGCAGCGCAATCATCAGCAACAATTCCAGCACGCCGCTCACGCCGAGATTGGCCGCAAGGACCCGTCCCGCCACCGTCGCAGCCGCGCATCCTGCCGCTGTTGTAAAACCTGGAATCAACACGCGCGACGCTTTCCCGAGACTGACGCCTAGCATCCGGCACGCGACCAACTGTCCGCCGACGCTGCACACTGCTTCGACCGCACTTACGCCGGCGCAGACCCAGAGCAATCCGCTCGACGCCGTGACCATCACTGCGATCACGATCAGCGCGAGTCGAATCCCGTGCAGGTACATGTCGAACACCGGCCGCGCCAGTGCGTAGTAAACCGCGCCCATTCCCGCGCGCAGACCGATCGTGATTATTCCGATGCTCAGGATTCGCAGCGGCAACGCGGCTGCAACCCACTGTGGTCCATAAATCTGCCTCAGCAATTCAGGCGCCGCGACCGCGATACACGCCAGCGGCGGCACGATCAGCCGGCTCATGTAACCGAGAAAACTTAAATACGCGCGCCGCAGTTGCTCGGGCTCATGCTGCATGCGGCAGAACGCCGGCACCGTCACGCGGCCGGCCACTTTGTAGAGCCGGTCGGGCACGAAGCGCAGCAGATCCCATGCCATCCCGTAAAAGCCCAGCGCCGAACTTCCGAGAAATCGTCCCACCAGCAGGTAATCCGCGTTGCACGAAATCGCATGAAGAATTTGTCCGCCCATCGCGCCGCCGGCAAAGCCGCGGAGTTCCATCAGCGCCTTGCGAGTCGGCTTGACCCGCGGAATGTACGGCTCCGCGCACCACAACAGGAGCGCATGCGCGGCCATTCGCGCCGACAGCCCACCGACCAGGCTCATCCGCGGATGACCGGTCACCAGCAGCGCGATTGCGACGCCCAGGAATGCCAACTCGCCCGCCACCTCGGCGATCGCGAGCGTGCGATATTGCAATCTTCGCGTAAGTCGCGCGATCGGCACCGAAACCGATCCTTCGAGCAGGATCGGAATACACAGCAGCCGCAGAGCGTTGGGAATCGAGGGCATCGCCATCGCCTGCGCAATCAACGGCGCAAGAAGATAGAGCGCGACGCAAGTCAGCATCGAAACCGAAATCGTCGCCCACCACGCCGAGCTTTCATGCGCGCTGGTCAACTCGGGGCGCTGCACCAGGGTGTCAGGCGCCGCCAAATCGTTGACCATCATGATGATTGCGCTGAACGTGATCAGCACTCTGAACAGTCCGAAATCCGACGGCGTCAGCGCGCGCGCGAGCACCACCAGTCCGCCGATCCGCACCACCTGCAGCCCGACTTCACCGATCACGTTGTCGCGAACTCCGCGCGCAAAGGCCGGCGTATGCCATCCCTCTACATTTGCCACCGCGCTGATGTCACCGGCGCCTGGCATTACATTCCGCTCCCTTGCAGCATCGCCGGCAGCGTCCGCAACAAAATTCCCATGTCGCCAACGAGCGACCAGTCTTCGATGTATTCAATGTCGAGCTGCACCATTTCCTCGAACGACAATCGATTGCGTCCGCTCACCTGCCACAAGCCGGTGATTCCCGGCGGCGCGTCGAGCCGATGCCGATGCCACTCCTGGTACAGCTCCAGCTCGTACGGCATCGCAGGCCGCGGCCCGATCAGGCTCATGTTTCCGTAAAGAACGTTGAGCAACTGCGGCAACTCGTCGATGCTGAAACGCCTCAGCCACCGGCCAATTCGCGTAACCCGCTCATCGCTCCCAATTTTAAAAACTTCGGTGCGGTCGGCTTTCGATCGCCCGGTCGCGGCACGCCGAATCCATCCCTTGACGTACTCGCGATGTACCGTGTCCGAGCACTGACTGCGCATCGTGCGGAACTTCAGTAGCTCGAATGGCTTGCCATGGATTCCGATCCGGGTCTGGCGAAACATCAAAGGAGATCCGTCGAGCACGCGAATCGCAATTGCGGCAAGCAACAAAATCGGCGACACCGCAATCGTCATCAGCGTCCCCACCGCAATGTCGAAACCGCGCTTCACGATGCCGTTCAGTCCTTCGATGTTCGATCCGGGCGGCCCAATCAGCGGAATCGCGCCGACCATCTCGACCGTGAGAGCCATCGATTGCGCCACCCACGGCATCACGCGCCATCGAACTCGATTACGCTCGCAAAGCTCGATGATGCGTTCGACCTGCTCGTGATCGCGTTCTGGCAGTACGATCATCGCCTCCAGGTTGGAGTGCGCCGCCGACAGGCTCGCAATTTGATCGAGCCCGCCGATGACTCGCGTCAAATGCCCATTCGAGCCTTTCGACGCGGGCAAACCCGGGCTCTCATCGACAAAACCAAGAAATTCGTAATGAGTTAGTTCCGCCCTGATTCGATCGCGCAGATAAGTGCCGAACGTGTTGGCGCCGACTATCACCAGCGGCACCGCGAACTGCGGCCTCGAGTAGAAGAACTTCATGCTGCTGCGGACAATCATCCGCGCAATCATCACGAGACCAATCGTCAGCACCAGCCCAAACGCGACCGCAATTCGCGACGGCGCGATATGCAGAAAAAAGCTGATCGCAACCATCGTCAGCCACGCCGCGCAACTGGCCTTGACGATCGATATGACTTCGCGGCGGCGCCCATTGCGGTAAAGTCCCACCGTGCGCGCAACCAGAATCCACACCGCCACCAGCATCACCATCCCCGCGAGCGCTTCTCCCCAACTGCCCGGCTGAAGCGGATACAGATCGCGGGTTCTGATCACCTGCGACAATCCCGCCGCGCCCACGACTGCGATCGCGTCGGTCGCTGCAAGTAACGCTTTCTGCCGTTGCAATTCCCCGCCTAACACAACATCATCCCGTCGCCAGCGCGTGCTTCACGACTTTGCTGACGATCATCACCTCGCGTTCGGTGAGAAACGGATGCATCGGCAGCGACAGCACGCTGTCAGCCATCGCCTCGGCGTGCGGAAAATCTCCACGCTGATATCCAAGTCCGCGACATGCAGGCTGCAGATGAAGCGGAAGCGGGTAGTGGATGCCATATTCAATCTGCTCGCGCGCGAGCGCCGTCCCGATTGCGTCGCGACGATCGCTACGGATGACGAACAGGTGATAGCACGACTCGCTCCCGGCTGGTTCAGCGAGCAGGGTCAAGCCATCGTGAGGCAGAGTCTCGCGATAAATCGCTGCGAGTCGCCGCCGCCGCGCGTTCCATTCCTCGAGACGCTCGAGCTTGGGCCGCAACACCGCCGCCTGGATCGTATCGAGCCGCGCGTTGTATCCGTACGCGCTGTGAGCGTAGTGCGACAGCCGTCCGTGATCGCGCAGCGTGCGGATCTGATCGGCCAACGCGTCGTCATTGGTGGCGACCGCGCCGCCTTCACCCCATGCACCAAGATTCTTGCCGGGATAAAAACTGAAACATCCCGCCGCTCCGATCGTGCCGGCGAAAAGCGATTGCCCCTGGTAGTTGATGCGAGCGCCATGCGCCTGGCAAGCATCCTCGACGATCTTCAGGTCGCACGCGTGCGCGAGATCGCGCAATTCGATCATTGCGGCAGGGAGTCCGTAGAGATGCACCGGCAGAATCGCACGCGGGCCGTTGGGCGACGTGAACCGCGCGCGCTCGAGGTACCGCGCAATTTCCGGAACGCTCAGATTGCCGGTGTTGGGATCGATATCCACGAATGCGGGCCGCGCGCCGGTCTGCACGATCGCCTCGGCAGTCGCGATAAACGTCATCGGCGTCGTGATCACTTCGTCGCCCGGTCCGATTCCTACCGCGAGCAGCGCAAGCCTCAGCGCGTCGGTGCCGCTGGAGACGCTGACGACGTGACGCGCTCCGAGAAAACTGGCGAATTCATGTTCGAACGCGGCAACCTGTGGACCGCCCACGTAAGAAGTCTTCTCGTGGATTTCCTCGAAGCCGCGCTCGACCTGCGACATGATTTCGCGGTTCTGCGCCGCAAGGTCCAAAAATTTGATTGTCATTCTCGTTCGACTCCATCGAGTTGCGCAGAGCGGCGTCTGGAATACAGACGCGCCGGCATGCCCATGACCGTTGACCGCGCGGGAACGTCGCTGGTCACCAGCGCGCCGGCCGCGACCATCGCGCACGCGCCTATTTCGACACCGCACATGATGATCGCGCCGCTTCCAATTGATGCGCCGCGCCGCACGTAAGTGCGCTCCATAACCCAGTCGTCGGGCCGCTTGGATGAGCCGTCGGCGTTAGTCGCGCGCGGGTGCCGATCGTTGATGAACATCACGCCGTGCCCGATGAAAACTTCGTCTTCGATCGTGACGCCGGAACAAATGAAAGAGTGACTCGAGATTTTGCAGCGGCGGCCGATGTGCGCGTCGCGCTGGACCTCGACGAACGCGCCGATTTGCGACGCGTCGCCGACACTGCATCCATAGAGGTTTACGAATGGCCCGAACTTTACGCCGTCGCCCAAAATCACGTCGGGCGCGGCGCATACGTTCGGCGGTAGTTCGCGAAGTGGCATATCAACCCTCGTCGTACGGCTCAGATCCTGAGGCCAGCCGCGATCGGCATCGGCTGTCCGTGATTTTTGAGCGAGCGGTCGGCCGCTTCGAGAACTTTGACGACGCGCAGTCCGCTGTGACCGTCGCTATTCGGAGAAATTCCGCGCCGGACGCAATCGATAAAGTGATCGCACTCAACCTTGAGCGGTTCGGACTCCTCGATGCGCGGAATATTCACGTCACCGTTGCGGTACGAGAGCTGAAAATCGCCGAAGGTGTCGAGGTACGGATGCTTGGTCACGCCCTTGTCGTATACGCGAACTTTTTCACTCGGCGCGGTGTCGTCGTACACCAGCATCTTGCGCGATCCGACGATCGTCGTCTGACGAATCTTGTTCGGGTCGAGCCAGCTGACGTGCACGAAAGCGATCACGTTGTTGGCGAAGTGCAGCGTGAGCCGCGCAACGTCCTCGACGTGATCGTGATAGTGGCTCTCACCCTGGCAGCTCACTTCGATCGGCATCTCGCCGAGCAACATCAGGATGATCGAGATGTCGTGCGTGGCGAGGTCCCAAGCGACGTTGACGTCGCGGCGAAACATCCCGAGATTCGCGCGCACTGAATTGATGTAGAGAACGTCGCCGAGCTCGCCGCTGTCGATCAGCTCGCGGATTTTCATGACCGGCGCGCTGTACTCGAAGGTGTGTCCCGACATCAGCGTGAGATCGCGTTCGCGCGCCATCCGGATCAGCACTTCGGCCTGCTCGCATGATGTCGCGAGCGGCTTTTCGACCAGCGTCGCCTTGCCGGCTTTCAGGCATCGGCTCGCGATTTCAAAGTGAGTGTTCACCGGCGTCGCGACTACGACCGCGTCCACCTTCGGATCGTTCAACACCTGGTCGAGATTTTCAGTGACGACGACCGACGGGTAACGGCTCTTGATAAGATCGCGGCGTTCGCGGCTGAAGTCGCAGCAGACGACACGCTCGATTCCATCCGCCTGCGAAAAATTTCGCACCCAGTTCGGTCCCCAATAGCCAAGCCCGACGATCGCAATCCCGCGCATCTGCCGCTGAGTTGAGGCGACAACGATTTTCGACGGCAGATGAAAACCGTTGCTTGAGCCGGCCAGGTTGCCGTTGAGCGAGATGTCTTCCATGACTAAGCCTCCATTCCAATCAAGCGCCGAACCAGCGACGGCAGCGGCGATTTGTATCCATTGAGAATCACCCCGGCCACGGGATGACCGGTGTTGCGCAGGAGATTTACCGTGGCGATCATTTCCGCCCGGTCGGTCCGCAAATGTCGCGCGACGACCAGGATCGGATCGTTGGGCCGCGCCAGCGCCAGCATCCGCGGATCGAGACGAACGACGCCGAGATCGATCACCGCCAGCCGATAGCGCGCCAGCAGTTCGTCCATGTCTTCGAGCATTCGAGCCGGATGATCGCCGAGCTCCATCTGCTCAGGCCGTGCCGTCTCGAGCCGGGGCCATCCGGTCCCTTGCACGGCGATCGACGTACCAGTGGCCGTGGTGAGCGCGGGGACGCCGGCGCGTCCGAGCAAAGGATGCATCGGAGTTACGCGCGGTTGTCCTTCAACCAACACCGTTCGCGCAGCCAGCCGCTGACTCAGGTCAAGCGCCATCGCGGCCGCCACCGTGGACACGCCGTCACCCGGCCTGCAGCCGGTCATCAGTATTCGCGCCGGGCCGTTGTACGCGCTCGCAGCTCCCAACTGCTCGCTCAAGTTGCGGATCGCGCCGCTGGACGCGAGCGCGTCGAGCAGCCCTTGCGCCTCGAGGATCGGAACCAGCGCCATCGGCTGCGTGCGCGCAACGACTTCGGAGATTGGCTTGGCTCTCGAATCGGTGTACGCAACCAATCCGGTGTTGCGCCGCTCCATTGCCTGGAAATATCTGCTCATTACTAATTCCTCTCAGTGATCACTTGCCGGTTTGACTCACGCGGATGGTCTGACCGGGAAAGATGAGATTGATGTCCTTGATTTCGGGATTCGCCGCGGTCAATCGGCCAAGTTCATCGGTTCCGAACGAACCGTAAATTCTCTTGGCGATTTTGCTGATCGTATCGCCGGTCCCGACGATTACGGTCTCGCCCTGCGCCGAATTATTCCCGGCCGAAGACAGCTTCACCGGAATTACATTCGCGGCCGGATTCGATTCAGGTTTCGATTTTTCGGGAAGTGGCAGATCAGTCTTCGAAGGCCCTTCGACCGGCCCGCGCATGATCAATTCATTCGCACTGCCCGCGGAGCCGTCATGAACGTTGAGCGGCGCGACGCTGATCGCCTTCGGCGCCGATTTCGCGGCCTCATCAGATCGGGTTTTGAATTGCGCTGGAGACCATTGCGCAAGAGTTTGCGGTTGCGGCCGCTTGTCCCGCGATGTGTATCGCGCAGACAGCGCAGTCAGAGTCTCGCGAAAGGGCCGCACTTCGGTAATTCCCGCGCCTGCGATCGCCAGCAGACAGATCGCCGCGAGCGCTCCTGCCACCGCCGCGCGAAGCGTCGGCCCGCGCGAGGATGCGGTCGTCGTATTCCGCGTGAACCGCGCCGACGCCGATCTAATCGCCTCGTTCACCGACGCCGCCATTTTCACCGGCGCCGACGCTTTGCTCGCGAGCAGGCAGTCGTAGTCGTGCGCGGCATCCCGCACATGTTGCACCGCCGCACTTTCTTCGCCCTCCGCGTACGCGAGCATCAGGGCGTTGTGGCAGAGCACGTTGATTCGCCGCGGAATACCGCCGCTCGAGCGCATGAGTTCCTTGATCGCGCCGCGGGTGAAGAGCCGTTCGATGTCGCCGCCGCGCGAGCGCAGCCGATACTCGACGTAGTCGTAGATCTCCTTGCCCTGCAGGACCGGCAGCAGCGCGCGCGCTCCGATCCGCTGATTCAGTTGGCGCAGATTCGGTGCGGACAGCCGCCGGGCGAGCTCGATTTGGCCCACCAGCACGATCTGCAATCGTCTGCGCTCGAGTGATTGAAAGTTGGACAGCAGCCGCAGGTCCTCGAGCGCGTCATCGCTCAAGTCCTGCGCCTCATCGATAATTACCGCGACGCATTCATCCGGCCCGAGACTGGCGAGCTGCGCGTCGAACGCCTGCAGCAGCGCCAGCTTGCCCGATGTCTCCGGCTTGATGACGCCGAGCTGGCCGAGAATCTGGCGCAGCATGTCGTCGAAGCTGAGCCGCGGATTCGCCACCCACGCACTGCGGACTCCCTGGTGCCGCGCGGCGAGCAGCGAGTAGATGAGCGTAGTCTTGCCGGCTCCGATTTCGCCGACCAGCATCGTGAATCCGCTCGGCTCGCGCAGGCCCCATTCGAGCGCCGCCAATCCTTCGCGATGCCCCGCGCTCATGAACAGCGCCGACGCCGACGGATTGAACTCGAAGGGCGCGCCGCTCAGACCGAAATGTTCGTAATACATATCGGCTACATCCTGTCGTCGAGAATCGCGACCGTGTTAAGCCCGGTGTCTTTAAAAATCGAAGCCGTCGAACAAATCCTGGGGTCGTATTCTTCGGCCCAATGCGCCACCGCCGCCGCGAGGATCATCGCGAACAGCAGCCCCGTGATCAGGTTCAGCATGATTCGCGGCGAAACCGGCTCGAGCGGCATCGTCGGCGTCTGCACCACGCTCACGTTGAGAATCCGGCTCTGATTGAGCGCCTCGGCCGCGCGCGCTTCTTCACCCTTGCGCACGTATGAGAGGTAAGCTTCCTTGTCGCTCTCGACCTGACGCTCGAGCCGCTCGATCGTGACGCCGTCACTGGTCATCATCTTGAGCTGGTCGCGCAGGGTTGCGACTTGCGCCGCCTCCGTTGTCTGCGCCGCCTTGAACGACGCCGCTTCCGCGCGCGCTTTGGCGAGCTCGCCGTCGAGCGTCTGCCAGGTCGGATTCACATCAGTGGTGGTCTCCTGGACATTGCTCTGTTTCTCGCGAGACAGGATGTCGTGGCCGGCCTTGAGCTTGGCGTCAATCTCGCGGATTCGCTGACTGTCCGGCCGGTAGCGGCTGAGCAGCTCCGCGCGATTGGTTTCGAGGGTGAGCATCTGCGGCTTCAACTGCTGCAGCGCATAATTCTGGACCGTCCTCGATTCCTTGGTCTGTTGCTGCGGCGTCGCTTTCAGCTCGGCTTCTTCGCTGGCGATTTGCTGCGTCTTGGAATCGAGCATCACGCTGGTCGAGCGGTAATTCGCCTCGGCCGCGTAGAGTTGAGTTATCTGCGCTTGCTGCTGCTGGCCGAATTGCGAGATCCCGGTCTGCAGTTGCGCGCCGCGAAGCTCTTTTTCGGATTGCTGCAATCGATTGTCGAGCAGCTCCCGTTGCTGTTGAAAAAATGCCTGCGCCTCAGGGTTTTGCGACAGCCGCCCATGCAGCGCCAGGTACGAGGTCATCAACTGATTCAGGAAAGCCTGCGCCCAGAGACTGTCGTGCGATCGAATCGAGACCTCGATAACGTTCGAGCGTTTGATAACCGTCGCGCTCAGGTGACTCGAGATCTTTTGGATCTGCGACTGGATCGAATCCGCGCGCGGGCCGCCATGCATCGCGATGTATGCTTCGGCCGGCAGGCTCACGACCGACGCGACCAGCTCTCGCACGCCGCCGCTGCGCGCACTCGTTTTCATGCCCGCGAGCGCCTGTTGAATCAAAATTGGACTCGTCAGCAACTCGACCTCGGAGTTGAGATCCTGCTCGCCGACCGGAACCGTCTGGGTCGCTTGATTGGCCGCGTCTTCCTTTAATCCCGGTGAGACCAGTAGCTGCGCCCGATTTGATTGGACCAGGATTTCGGAGACCGACTCGTAACTCGGCGCCCATAACAGCGATCCGACTGCGATCACGCCGAACACCAGCAGACCGACTCGGAGCGCCAACGTTTTGCGCCGGAATATTTGCTCTACCCAATTCATCAAAGCTTCGTTGTTCATCTGATTAATCCTCGAGGCTCAAAACATTCCCGGCGCGAGGACCGTTTCGAGTGGCATCGCGTCGCGCACGTACTGCTTGATGTTGAGATCGAATTGCGCGATTCCACTGCGCGGAACGATCAGCAGGTCCGCAGGCAACAGCGCCACGTCTTCTTCGTTGTTCTTCTGGTTCAGGACCTTGTCGAGCTGCAGCTTCTCGCCGTGCGGATTCCCGCATGCGTCACGCCTGATGAGCACGACCTTGCTGGCGCCGGCCGCATCGGTCAGTCCGCCCGACGCCGCGATCGCCTGGATTGCCGTCATCCCCGGTTGCAGTGGCACCGCGCCCGGCTTGGCGACTTGACCCTCGACGTACACCACCTGCCACGGACTCTTGTCGATCCGCACCGTGCTCTTCGGGTCGCGAAGTTCCATCGCATAGAGCTGGTCGAGAGATTTTTCGAGCTGCCCTGGCGTGAGTCCCTGCGCGTGAACATTGCCGGCGATTGGTATCGAGATGTCGCCGTCGGGGCGGACCGTCAGATTCTGATGAAGCTCCGGACTCAGGTAGAAACTGACGTCGAGCTGATCGTTGGGCTGGATCCGATATGCGCGCGGCTCGTCGATCGCTGCGGTAACGTCGCAGGCCGGAGACACCGCTGCGGTCGAAGCGCCTCTGATGTCGGACTCTTCCGGACTCTTCGCCGCACACCCCATCCAAAGCTGCGCGCAGCACACGAGTGCAGCGATCGATAATTTTGCTTTCATGCTGTTCCTCCCAACCCCGTTACGTGCGTACGCGATCCGACGCGTTAATCAACTGAGATGCGCGCTGTGTGAGAAGATGACAGAAAAGGATGAAAGAAGCAAGTCAAGATAAAATCAAATAACAAGACATAATCCAATTTAGGAAAATAACGGATTTAATTTAACTCAATAGGCTTGCATTAGCTTTCACAGGGTGCTAGTGGTAACCACAATCGGTACGGGTTCTAACCAAAACGCTGAGGGAGAACACCTCCATTCAAGGGAAATACAATGAATTCGACAGATCTAATGACCGATAGCGCGGGGAGATCCTGATGAGACCCTCGCAAGGTTGCCCGCAGATCCGGATCAAATGGAGCTGCTAGCCAAAGGCCAGCACATGGCGGAACGGATGCTCACGTTGCGTGAGGTTTCCGACTATCTGAATGTGAATCCAGCCACGGTTCGCCGGCTGGTGAAATCAGGCCAGTTGCGCGCTATCAGGGTCGGGCGGGATATGCGCTTCGAGGTGCGCGTCGTCGATCAATGGGTGGCGGCCGGCGGCAGTCTTCCTGGGGAATCGGAGCTCGCAGTCGAAATCAATTCAGGCGCCAGGCGCAAAACAACCAAGTCTTAGTTGGGCTAACCCGCCGTCGGTCTTCTGGCTTTCTGCAGAAACGCTTCGACGTCACCGCGTCGGAAACGCTTGATCCGCCCGATCGCATGACACGTCAACTCGCCTCGTCTGACCATCCGGTAGATAGTCATCGGCGTCAGTTGCAGCAATTCAGCGAGCTGTCCGACGGTGTAGAATTCAGGCGGGTCGTCATTTCTCAATCGCGATCGTGGCATCTTTTCCTCTGTCCTCTCCGCACATCCTCATCAACCTGAAGCCCATCCTTCGGGAATACCTCGCCTTTGTCAAGCTTCTCTTATTCAGACCATTAGTATTCTATCGACCGGAGAATTGAGCACAACTGAAATTTACTGCATTTTACCCAAATGCCTTGAATTTGTGACTCTAACCGAATTTACTCTACTTAGGTTATGCTCAGCACCACTTATCTGCTATTTTCTCTTAACTACTGCATTTCATTTGATTTAACTCTCTTATCGCAATACTCATTGATCACGTAGTCAGGACCCCAACTGAAGTCCCGGAGGGGAATCCAATGAGAAAGTTCCAATATCTCGACAGAGCACCCGCACCGCATCCGCTCGCCAAAGTTCCGTGCTGTACTCCCACTTCACCATGCCTCAAATGCTCGATGATTCGGTTGACCAGCCACCGCTTCGCGATGTTCTCCAAACAGTTCGGCCGCCTGCCTGAAGAGAACGACGAGCTGTTTTTCGATGGGACGCTGTCTCATCCGGTTCGCGCCACGCATGACGAGATCAGGCACCAGGTGCTCGAAGCGTCAGAGGCGTACGGCCTCAACTGCTTCTCGCTGCTGAGCTTCCTCGGCCTTAGCTCGCCTTCGGCATACGACGAGCGGGCCCTCTGAGAGGGATCATTCGCGAATTTGTAGAAGTGCTTATGGGAATGGAGTCGTCGAGATAAAACCAGGCAGCGCCGGAGCGAATCGGGTCTGTCGCTCGCCATCACACCGTCAGGAAGAAGCTTACTGTTGAGAGGCTCCGGACGCCGGCTGTCGCGAATTCTCGAGGAACGTCTCGACATCGCCGCGACGAAAACGCTTAATTCGACCAATCGCGTGACACGCCAACTCGCCCCGTCGCACCATGCGGTAGATAGTCATAGGCGTAAGTTGCAGCAAGTCGGCCAGCTGCCCGACAGTATAAAACTCCGGCTGATCATCATCTCTCGGTCGTGTCCGTTGCATCTATCCTTCCTTTACTGAACCTATTTTAGACGAGGCGACACCACTATTATTGAAAACACTCGATCAGTCAAGCTTTGAATAGATTTATTAGTTATAATCTTAATCTTAGACAACTGTCATTCTCCGGCGCCTACTGAGTATGCAGCCCCTACCCGGCTCGTTCCGTAGTAATCATTTATAACCTCGGTCAATGTGGTCCCGGTACCCTTGAGATGCGAGCCGGCCCGCAAATGGAAATCCGCACCGTTGCCGGTCGCGTCGCCGTCGTTGACGAACATCGGATCCACGCTGATGTACGGCTCTACCGATGGATAGCTGCCAAGGCTGGCGCCGGCCGGCATGTAAAAGTCGTTGTCTTCGAATACCGGACTGCCGCTTGGAACCTCAGCGTAAGAATCCTCGCCTGCGCCCACATCATAGAAAATGTTGTTTATGATCTCGTCAGCCGACGATCTCATGTCGTTGAAAATGATCCCTTCTTCCAGGACATGATCCCAGGTGTTGTTGTAAATCCGCAGTGCACCGACGTTGCTCCCCACTACGATTCCCTGCCTCATGTTGGACAGTTCATTGTTCTGGAACGTTACGGTTCCGACCCGTCCATCCACGCCCTCGACCATCGCGGTTTCCGCGTCCACCTCGGTCGAGGCGACTGGCCAATGGCAAAGGTTTTGCTCAATCAGAATGTCGTCCACTTCCATCGCCGTGCTTCCCCAGGTCTGGAAGCAGTCGGTATGCGGATTGGGGTTGGTCGGCAGTTCCGTGTAGATGTCGTGAGCGTAGTTGTATTGGAAGACGTTATGCTGCCCGAAAAAGCGGAACGCGTCAGCATCGGCGCCGTCGCCAATCGTGCATCCCGCATAGATTCCACCTGCATACGATGGATACTGCTGCGTGCCCCAGACTTCGTTGCCTTGGATAAGCTCGTAAGTACCATCGACCTGCGCCCCCGCCATCTCCGCCTGCCAGATGCGGTTATTCAGCAACGAGATGTGCGACACGCCCGGGTCCATGAAGACGCCCTCGTGGCAGAGTTCGTGAATATAGTTGTTCTCGATCGTGTCGTACGAGGCCGAATCCGTCACGTAGATGCCGTAGCCTTCGCTATCGTTGGCCTGGGTCGAAATATCAAACCCGTTCAGCACCCAGTTGCTGCCGCTCAGGTCGAAGCCAAGCAGCCGAGCATCGGCGCCGCTGGCAACTTGTAAAATGATCGGTGCGGCTGCCGATCCCAAGCTTGAAATCTCGACCCGCTCGCCGTAATTGCCTGCCGACACGATCGCCGTCTGCCCCGGTTGCAGCGTGCTGGCAGCCTTCTGGATCGTCCTCCACGGCGCGCTCGAACTGCCGGCGGCAGAGTCGCTGCCAGTGGGCGATACGTAAAAGGTCGTGCTCGTCGGCGGATCGGAAGTGGGAGTGGACCTTGGATTGGGAGAAGGTGTCGGGTTTGAAATCGAAGCGAGCGTCACGACCGCGGCGGACATAGTAAGAGCCGACGAGGCTTTCGCAGTCCGCTTGGTCTTAGCCGCCGGTTCGTCGTTGACAGAAGGTGTGGTCGAAAACGACTGTGCCACAGTCACCGATCCGTTCACGTGCCCTTCGTTAACCGTAGAGACGAACGAAACCACCGGGCCGGCCAGCATCGGAGCTCGAACCGGATTTTCATTGGATGCCGAATAAGCCTTGGGCCGAGGCGGGGTCCGCCCCGTGCGGAACGACGGTCGAATTCGAAACGTAGCTGTGGACGAAGATGACGACGCCAAAGCGCTGCCCGGCGGGAACACTCGAGCGCCGTCCGACGTGATCTGGACCGACGTGGTCACCACGTCACACACGGTCGCCAGGGCCACTGGCGAGTGGATATTTGTAGGGCTGGCCGCATATGAGTCGGCGCGGACAAACAGCGCGAGAATCAAACCGACTACTCCAAGAATCACCCGACTTGAGAGGCGCAACACAATTCGCGAAGCAACAGCGATAGTCTGAAATCGAGACCAAGCAACCATTCAGAGTGCTCCCTCGCCTTCCCCACTCACTTTGGCTTTTCGGGAAACGCTTTGAGGAGGACGGAATTCAGTGAAATGTGTCGTGAGTACTATACAAGACCAGCAAGCCGGTTCAATTTCTTCGGCCCTGAAGACTCACAAAACGCCGTAAAGTGTCGTTGGGTTGACACTGAGAATGACCAAGCGACCGATTTATCCGCCGAGATGCCCGTCAACCAGAGTGTTCTTCGCAGTCAAGGTCGTCGAACAGGTCGCGCTGCTTGGGATTGGCAATTTTGACCCGGGAGCGCGACGCAGGCTCAATCCGAACTCTGTGAGGAACGTATGCATTTGGTCGAGTGCGGTATGAAGAATCGCCAAATACGGCGACGGCATCGGGTACCCGCTCGGCGATTTGAAAACGAGACCGTACTTCTGGATCTGCTGTGCGGCCTCTGCCCAGCGCCCGTACGCGTCGCAATAGCCTCTAAGAGCGGCGCGATCCAACCTCGAGATTATCCCAAGCGCAAGAAGCTCCTTGCTGATTCTGCGCCACTCTTTCTTGGCGACCTTGTCGAGGTGACTGGGGCAGGGTGGGATCGCCGGCTCGGGGTCGGGTTCATTCGCGTTCAGCTTTCGCTTGCCAGGGTTTCCCCTGAGCAATTTTAGGTTAGTCGGCGTTGGCGGCGGTCCCGGTGTCTTCATCTGCAACACCATCCTCCATCACTTCAGCCTTCTGGCCGGTGAGCTTTTCCCAACGCCAGATCGCTACGTCAACGAAGCGCGGTTCCAACTCGATCGCGTAGCAGCGGAGCCCGAGCTGTTGTCCTGCCGCAATCAGTTGCGAGCCGCTACCACTGAACGGTTCGTAAAAGAGGTCGTTTGCATTCGTATGCAATTGCATCGGGATCGCGAACAACCGATTCGGCTTCGAGGTAGGGTGCTCGTTGGTTTCGATCTCAGCGCTCGGGACTTCCCAAACCGTGGACGGATACCCGCCCTCCTGCCGGCGTTCGACATAAGACGGCCATCGGGCAACTGGCGTGCAAGGAGCGCGTCTGCATAGCCGATTTCCTCGAGCAAGCCGCGCAGCGCCGCCTGGCGCGCTGGATGCCGCCGCCAATTTTTCGGATTAGGCACCAGCACGTGTGCAGCAACCCGGCGCAGTTCTAGAATTCGATCGCGAATCGTCTTGCTCGTGATATCCATTATCCTCCACCGACACCCCCTCCCCCCTAACTTGCGGCCACACGCGTGTGGTTGCCTAGCGGTCAACTTTTTGCCGATCGCAGAGAATCCGACCGGCTATGGTCCGTTTCGATGCCGAAACGAGAATTTCCGCGCGAAGTCAAAGCAATCCGCCTTCGTGAAGAGCCTCGATGACACTTTCCGGTACTTGACAAGTTTTGCGATTGAATCATCGATTGGGTTTTCTCAACCAAAAAAACGATTGAACAAAACGTAAAGACCAAAGGCGAATTTCACAAAATCGAGGCGTTTTCTCGGAATACCGGCTCTGAAACTCAAGTTTTGCACTTCATCCGCTGTTCACCAGTTAACGAGTGTCGGTGCTCACGATCCGTCACAACGTCATTGTCCTTTTAGGTACTTGCTCATCAAACCTCTTTTGCCGAGGAATCGAGATCGCTCGTGCCGGACAGGAATGAAGAACTCTCCTTCTCGCTGAAGGGAAGTGACGATGTGTCGGTTCGCCGAACTACGTACCGGGAAAATGCATCTCCGAGATCCGATCGAAGATAGCCTTTCGCAGTCGAGCTACCGATTCGTATCGAACGCGGAAGTATGTTGAACGGCGCCAGACATCGCGCAAGTTGATTCGGCGAGATCGGTTTGCGTGCTTTGCCATACTCCGGCCACGGGCGCCCCTCTCGAGCAGCCAGCGCAACGCACAACTCGTTTGACGTTAGCCGATCGCAGGTGCTTGAGCGCGAAGCGAACTCACGCTCGATGTCAGTCAGCAAGAGTTCTCCGAGTGATGCAGCACGCTCGCGATTAGCAGAAAGCTGCACCGCCGCGTCGCGTGTCAATCCAGGCCAATTTCCTCCAACCAGGTCGGCCATCGCGATCAATATCTCCCAGTTGTCGCAAGCCCGATCATCGAGTGAGTCCGGCATCTGAGGCTCGGCCGCACCAATCCGTTCTCGGTTGTCAGCGGCCCATCGTGATATCTCTCGCGTTAACGATTCGGCTTGCGAATAGACTTTAGTATTTCGTCGGCGAAAACGTTCGACGCGACGGGAACGCGGCTTGCGCTTCATCGAGATGACCACTGAGCGATCGACCCATGTATCCGGCAACCATCCGATGCAGGCGACGGCAATGGCAGCCCAGGTTGAGAATCTTTTTTGCATCAACTCGTCATCGCATTTGACGTTTCGAATCACGTACGCAGTCGCCCGCGCATGGCCGGAATTCAGAATGCCCCGAAGCTCTTCGTTGCCTCGCGCAAAAGAGTCCGCTTCATCAACGAGCAAAGTTGGATGCTCGGCATCGATGGTTCGAAAGACAGCGGATGGGCTGATGTTTGAAGCGCCTATGGGACGATAGGCAAGCGCTGTAAGTAGATTTAGCACTGTTGTTTTCCCGCATCGCTTGGTTGGGCTCTGAATCGCCAGGCGAAGGCTGATCTCTGCAACATCAAGCAGGTAGGTGAAAACGATCCACAAGGTTAGAGCGATTCCCTCTGCCTCGCTCACAACAACAAAGCGCGTGATGTAGCCGCGCAGGTTCTCGAACAGCCGCAGTCCTTCGACTGGCTCGTTCGATGGCACCGGCGCCGGAGGCGCCAGTTCTATGCGTTCGGATAACAGAGAGGACTTTTCACGAGCTGCGGCAACCGCATCGTCGAGGGTTCGCAGGCGAATTCCTATCCGCTTTGCGGTCGGCTTTCGCACTCGGTCGTATTCCAACGCAGAAAGATTTGCTAGACCGGATATCTGCTGTTCGACGCGCGGCTCGAAGTCGGGAGCGTCCGGTTGCGTGGCAGCATTCGCGGCAATTTTCCGGACTTCATCGTCAGACAAGGGTGGACGGCAACGCGCAAGATTGATCGTTCGCACTTCCGCCAGGATTTCATCGGCTCGCGTTCCCCGCGCATGAAGTGAACGCGCGACGCGATACAATTCAGTATTCCGCGAGCCCACTTTGATTTCAGCTGTCGATTTGATGGGCATTTCATTGGTGGTCCCGGGTGCGTTCTTCTTCAGTGCAAGATCGAGTAGCCATGGAGGCATTTCAGGAAGCGCGACGTCGCTAGCTCGTGCATGTGGATCCCAGCGATAGAGCTCACCCGAAGAGTGGATGGAAGGTGGAGCAACTACGTAACCGCCGTCACCTCGTATGTCGAGGCCGCTTCCGATTCTGCCGGCGCTATTTTGTACCGGCCGGCCTGGATGCGCGAAGTAGATATGCGAACCACCCCCTCCTGTCGAGACACTAGGCATATGGCAGAGGGCCGTACTTGTGCTGCAGTTCCCTCAGAGCTTTGCCGCCGCCATGGCGTGGATCGACGTCAAGCACGACGATTCCCGAGCGAGCACCGGTCGCAATCGCTACGTTCGCGTCACGATGCCGTATCCTCGGACTGAAATGGAGCGACATCAACTTCGACACCGCGGTCATGTCAATTTGCCGTACGCTCGAGGAATCGAAAACCCGCCTCGAATTCAAGCAACCGAAAACTGAGCGATCCCGCCGCACCGTTGCCTTACCGGCGATCGCGATTCAAGCTCTCCGAAAACATCGCGCTGAGCAAGCTCGTCTCAGATTGAAACTCGGCGCTCGCTACAACGCTGACGACCTTGTCTGCTGCCGCATCGACGGTCGTCCCATTCATCCGCAGACCGTGACTCAGGAATTCATCGATATGATCCGCGAAGCGAAGCTTCCGCGCGTGCGATTTCACGATCTGCGGCACACGCACGCGACGATTTTGCTCGCGCGCGGCGTGCATCCGAAAATTGTCTCAGAGCGGCTCGGCCACTCGACTGTCGGGATTACCCTCGATACTTATTCTCACGTATTGCCAGGTATGCAGGAGAAAGCCGCTGCGGAGATCGACGCGGCCCTTGCGCTCCCCGGCTAAAGTTAGCCGCGATCCCGAACCGCGAACGGTCGGCCTATGCCTAGCAAAAACGCAGGTATCTTCGTGGCACTCAGACTTCGCCTCGCCTAATATGCCAGGCGAGGCGGAACTGGCCGGTCGCGGCGCTGTGGAAAAGCCAGCTTGGACTGAACAGCGGTCTCGAACATCAGTCTAGAACATCACGCGTTTTTGCAGACCGCCTACCGCCGGTGCGAGTCTAAAATCAGTCTTTTTGAGACGGATAATCCGATTCACTTTCGTCATCGTGACGATTTGCCGGAAGTGCGGCGTTGAAATATCGTCTTCTGCCAGTTTCTGGCTGAGGCTGATCTCTGTTTCTCGGCGCGGGGTGGGTATGGCCAAAAAAGACCTGAAGAGTTACCAACCATTCCAGGCAGTTTCCTACAAGTAGATTTGGCACGTCACACAAAGTGGGCAAACGATCCGAACGTCAAAGCGCCCGCTCGGGCCCGCGCTAGGTTGGCGATGGAGTTGACGGAAGCTCTGGAAATATTCGACTTTGAGAAGTTTCTCTGGTTGGGAGACGGAGGCATCTTTTTTCGCTTACTGAGGATGCCGATCGCATTTGTGACGCTGCGGATGAGACCTTCAAGGTCTTTAATGGATGGAGGAGAGGGGCGGGGAAACATTTGCAATTGCGGGTCAGCGGCACCTACATCCCACATGTCATAGCGCACAGGGACGTTGGAAATTGGTTTAGCAGTAGACTCAATCTTTTCCTTAAGTATGAACGCAAGTTCGTTCGGCCTGGAGCCTTTGTGATCACCAACGACCTCGTCGAAGTGATGACAGTGGCCGGTTCGGCTCAAAGGCGATTCAATAATAGTTTTACCGTTCAACTGGACAACGGAGAAAGCATTACGGCTTGGATCGACAGACAACATCCGATTAAGGTTGACCCCTCTCCTGAGCGCTTCAGCGAATGGTTGCGCCGAGAAAGAATTAAAGACTCATCCGATATCAAGCGGGCCGCCGAAGGATCGAACTCAGGAAAGTACGCAATCGGCGGCGCGACACGTCTAGTCTCCGCACTAACTCCGAGCGGCTTCGAACGGATATCTCTGCAAGAAGACCTTGTCTCGCGGCTGAGAGTCGAGCCTCAGGACGAGGCCAAATGGAAGGAACGCTACGAACCACTGCGAGGGGCACCGGGAGCGCTTCTGTCTGTCGTGCGCGCTTGCGAGGAACTCACAGATGATAGTTTTCAGGTGTGGTGGCGATCCTCCCCTTACGGTGAGGTCAGAGCTTTCCAAGAGTTAGCTGAGAAATCTGATGATGTTCGCGCTAGATACCTCAAGAAGGCTTCTGACGTCCTGGAGAACAGAGGCACGACCGTTCTAAATTCTCTGTGTCACCACATATTGGTAGTGCTAGGACAGTCGGGCGACGGTCAGCAAGTCTGCCTAGCTCACAGAAAGGCTCGGCCGGGCGGGTGGCTCGGAAGTAGATGGTCACTCGGAATAGAGGAAAATTTTCGCGCGCAAGGTCGCATCCTGGACACGGGCCGAATCCTCGAGAGAGACGTGAGTGTCGAAGGCGTCATCGATCGAGCCGTCAGAGAGGAGCTGGTAGGTGAGCGGTACGAAAAGACAATAAAGGTCAGCGTTCACGGGGTTTCTGTTGGAGACGGAACAGTATCCGAATTCCGGCTTCCTTGCGATCGCTAAAATACCGGAAAGTCGTTTCGATCAAGTGAGCGGTCCTTGGTTAGAAGGCATTCCTCCCGATGCGAACGAAAATGACGCCCTGATCGCCATTCCTCTTAAAGAAGACATTCTGCGAAAATGCCTTCATGACGACTAGCTTCAAGAGCGGATTTGGGACATTTCTGAAAAGACGCTCCGTCGTACCAACACTTTCGGACCGGAGGAGCACCACTGGCATCCGACGGCAAAAATTAGAATAGCCCTCGCGCTCTGGTATCTGCACAATCTGAGAGCAGAGCGAGCGCAGAGCAGAAACCTCTCGTAAACTGCGCGGAAGCAAAGAGCACCATTTCGCGACACTGCCGTCAGCACCTGGCGGAACGCTCGCATTGCGATGCCGACGGCGGCAATTGACATACTTAGAGCGGAATTGCGCGAAACGGCCTGGTCTTCACCCGATTTGCGCCTACGGCGTCTGTAGGCCAGTTTTGCTAACAACTTTGCTAACGAATTGTTGTCCCATGCGATCCCAGCCTGTTCTTTCCAGTCCTGACGGTTGGGAAAAACCCTTGAATTGATTGACTAGATGGGATCGGACGGAACCTGCCGGGATCGCAGTCATGGAATTTGAAGACCGGTGGGGCCACCGGGCCCCTTCCTCCTCCGCCCTTATTTATTAGGTACTTACAGCGATCCGCGCAATCTCAAGCTCGCCAGAGTGCCCAATTACTGCCCATAGATTTAGGCTCACTTCGTTATCGAGAGTCACGATTATTCCATCTTCACCAACAATCCGCGCAATCGTGCGGACTCGAACATCCAACGGAAGAATACGATCGCAAAAGTGAAGTAGATGAGGTTCAATTCGAGGCCCGCTCTAAAATAGACGGCAGAGAATGCCCCTCTTTCGATAGCCTCGCGCATGCCTTCGAACGACTGGGTCGTCGGGAGTACCGAAGCCATCGGACGCAAAAAGCCGGGCAGCGTGCTCAACGGGTAGAACACACACGACAAGGGCATCAGGATGCCGGCGAAGCTCCACGCCATGGCCTGGAACTTGGTGGTGTATCGAAAGATCAACCCGGTCACCACGATGCCCATCGCAACCGCAAAGAGAACTAAATTCAAAATGAACGGAAGTAGCATCGGCAGCATAGGAAACATGTCGTAATGATAAAAGAGCCACGCGATCAAAGCGCCGACACCCAGGCCAACCATCGCCTTCGCAAGAGTGACGATAATCAAGCCGGTCACGTATTCAGATACGCTCAGCGGTGAAGCGAATAGACTAACAAGGTTTCGCGACCACAGTTCTTCAAGGAATCCTACCGCCATGTCGCGTTGAAAAGCATTGAACAGTCCCCAGAGGATCACCGCGCCGAGTAGGCAACTCACTACACCAGGCTTCAAGGCATCCCCGTGACGGAGATACAATGTGAAAAATCCCCAAACCAGTATGTTCACTACCGGCCAGTACACCATGTAGGTGATGTGATTCGCGTTGTGAATCACCTCATAGGTGTGCCGCAGGATGACAGATCTAATTCGATACAGCTTCATCTGGCGTGCGCCCTGCGATGCGAATGAAGACCTCTTCGAGAGCAGGCGTGCTGCGGTCTTCGTTCAGGATTGAACGAGTTACTTCGATCGGAGTTCCGGTTGCGATAATGCTTCCCTTATCGAGAAAGAGAATCCGGTCGCACATCCGCTCAACCTCGTGCATGTTGTGCGAGGTATAGAGGATCGTCGTCCCGCGCCTCTTCTGCAGATCGAGCAGTACCTCTCTCACCTGCACCGCCGCCTGAGGATCGAGGTAGGCGGTCGGCTCATCGAGCAACAGCAATTCCGGATCGTTCAGGAACGCCTTGCACAGCCCGACGCGCGTAATTTCGCCGGAGGACAACTTCGACATGGGTTTTTTCTTCAATCGTCCAATGCCGAACTTTTCCAGCAGCTCATTGATTTTCGCCGAGGGATCGCGAACGTTGTAGATTCCGGCGAAGACCTTAAGGTTCTCCAGTACAGTCAGCCGGACCGGGAACGCCATGTATGGCGACGTAAAATTCAATCGCTGCAGTATCTGTTCGCGGTCCGTCGCGAGATTTTTCCCGAACAGACGCACGCTGCCGGCATTGGGCAAAATCAGGCCCAGCATCATGTGGATGATGGTCGTCTTCCCGGCCCCATTGGGACCGACGAGGCCAGCAATTTCTCCGGCGTGAACGACGAATGATACGTCGTGCACCGCTGTGAACTTGCCGTAGGTTTTCGTTAATTGCTCGACGGTAACGAGCATCGCGCCACAGTACGCTACGACCCCATCCAAAAACAAACGGTTCGTATGCGCTATTTTGCACGCTCGAACCATGCTCGATGAGTGTTCGATGCATAGCCTGTGCGGCAGTTTGCGTGTTCTCTATGTAACTCCGGCAAAGTAAAAATTACCCGACAAAATCGCTTGAAACATGACAGCAAAATTCGTATTCTGCCGCTCCAGTTTGGTTCTCGGTCTGGGATAAACGACAAACATTGATGGGTGCGAGATCGCGAAGGAGAAGATAACCAATGGCTTCACTGTTTCCATCCTTGCCTAAAGTCGATATCGCTCGGGGTTCTCGCTTGCCACGGATCTGTATTGCTACGTGGGAGATCGAAGGACCATCTCGCAATGCTGGCATAGGTACTGCCTACACCAGTCTGGCCGACGCGTTGAAAAGAGCCGGCTACGACGTGAGTATCTTGTTCCTTCTCGGATGTCATCCCACTGACGGAAACATGATCGATTGGGTTGACTACTACCGCACCGAGAAAGGTATGAAATTGATTCCGCTCCCGATGGCGCACGAGCCGCGGATTCACGCCGCTTGGGCCTCGAGCGTTTCGTATCACACCTATGTCTGGCTGAAGGAGCACCAGCACGACTTCGACGTGATTCATTTCCCCGAATGCCAGGGCCTCGCATTCTACAGCTTGCTGGCAAAGCGTCAGGGGCTCGCTTTCGGTGACGCGACCTTTGTGATCGGCACGCACGGTCCGACATTCTGGGTAAAGGAGGGGAGCCAGGATTACATTCGCAATCTGGGAGAGCTCGAGATTGATTTCATGGAACGCGTGAGCGTCTCTGCTGCGGATATCGTCGTGAGTCCCAGTCAATACCTTCTCAACTGGATGCAACACAATGGTTGGGAGCTTCCGGAACAGACTTATGTTGCGCCCTACGTCCTTCCCAAGACTGTCCTATCGGAAGAAGCCGTGCCGCGTCAGACACGAAGAAAGGTTCGCGAAATAGTATTCTTTGGGCGACTTGAGATCAGGAAAGGTCTTAAGCTCTTCTGCGACGCCGTGGATGAGCTCTGCGCGGATAGTCCCCATCGCGATTTTGAGGTCACCTTCCTGGGAAAGGAAACCCAACTCTATGGTCGTTCGAGTATCGGCTACATCAGCGATCGATCGAAGGCCTGGAACGTCCCATGGCACCTTGTCGCGAATAAGTATCAAAAGGCGGCAATCGAGTATCTTCGAGGAGATGGGCGGTTGGCAGTGGTCTCGTCGCTCGCGGATAATTTTCCTAACACGGCGCTGGAATGCGTAGGTGCCGGGGTACCGCTATTAGTCAGCAATGTTGGAGGCATTCCTGAAATCATCGATCCTGCTGATAGAGAGAATGTTTGCTTCGAGCCGCGACCGGACGTGCTCGCAGAGCGTATCAGGAACTCGCTCGAGCAGGGAGCGTTTTCAGCGCGACCCTCGGCCTCATTCGCCGATACCGAGGGTAACTGGGTGCGTTGGCATGCCGGTCTTTCGAATCGACCCAAGAGTGATCAGACCGCCCGTAAGGAAAGGCCCGCGGGCAGAGAATCGATTTTCCCCCTGGTGAGCGTGTGTTTCGCGCACAACGTGAGGGAAAAGGGCGCCGAAGCCACGTTGGCGTCGCTGAAACAGCAAGACTATCCGCATCTTGAGATCATTGTGGCCGAGTGCGGCAGCGAGGTTTCGTCAGGGTCAAAGGCATCGCCCACCCGACTAGGAAACCACGAAGTGCGCAAGATTTATCGGCGCGGTACCGAGATGGGCGCGGCCAGGAATGCGGCGGTACGCGAGGCCAAGGGCGAGTATTTGTTCTTCGTCGATGATCACACCCTCTTGTTAGCGCCTAACGCGATCTCCGTCTTCGTCCAGGTAGCACAACGCGTCGACGCCGACATTCTCACCTCAGCAATCAGCTTCTTCCTAGGGTCGTCGAATGGCTCTTCGGAAAGTCGGCTCGAACATTCGCGCCGGCCTTTTCTTGGAGGCGATGCCGCTACGGGTGCTTTCGTCAACTGCTTCGGTAGCACCAATGCGCTCGTGCGCCGCGACGCATTCGACACGATCGGAGGATTCAGCGACGAAGCAGTGTCGACCCTTGACGACTGGGAGCTCCTATCCAAAGCAGCTCTGTCAGGCCTGCGAATCGAAACGATGCCGGAAGTATTTCTCTGGCACCGCGAAGATCAGGATCGGGAGAGCATGGTGCACTCGCTCGTGAACGCGGTTCGTAGCGCTCGGCCCTATACCATACCTGGTCGACAGGTCGCGCCTGCCGTCGAACGGACGCTGTCCAAGGTGGTGCAATTCGGCCAGGGACTGAAGTTCGAGCGAGATGCCAACACTGGAACTCCGCTCTCGCGCGGAGAACAGGGGCCTGCTGTGACCGGTTGAGCAGCGCGGCATAGCCAGTAAGCGGAGGAGTATTTTCGTGGGAAGGACCAAGTGACGGCCGATTAGTGTCGATATGCCATCCTCACGCGCTGTACTGGTCCTTGGAATGCATCGCAGCGGAACCAGTGCGCTCGCCCGAGGCCTGCAGATGCTGGGCGTCTATTTGGGGAACGATTTTATAAGCCCCAAGCCCGATAACCCTACCGGTTATTGGGAGGATAGGAACATCTTCGGAATCAATGAACGCCTGCTGGCTGTCTTCGGACTCAAGTGGGAAGAGGTTGCGCTGATCGATGACGCTCGATGGGACGAACCTGGCGTAGAAGCCCTGCGTACCGAGGCGGTCGCGTACCTGAAAGCGCAATTCATAAGTCACCCTTTGTGGGGATTTAAGGATCCGCGCACTATTCGGCTGCTGCCCTTCTGGCGCTCAGTGCTACGCTCGCTTGAAGTAGATGAATGTTATCTGTTGGTGATCAGAAACCCGCGTAGCGTGGCCGACTCTCTTATCCGCCGTCACGGTATGGGCGCGGTAACAGCGCACTTGTTATGGCTGGTTTATGTGGTGCCGAATTTGACTAAGATTGCCAATCGACCATTTATAGTTACCGACTACGACCTGGTGATGGCCGATCCGCGACGAGAGCTTGAACGCATTGCCCAAGGTCTGAAAATTCCTTTGACTGATGTCAGCAACGCGGGGATCGAACAGTTCTCCGGCGACTTTCTCGATCCGAATTTACGACATAGCTTCTTCAACGTCTCTGACTTTGAACTTGATCTCGATCTGCCTCCGCTGACTCGGGAAGCCTATCTCTGGCTGCGTTCGCTGGCGACCGACCGAACGGCCGCCGACTCGCCTCGATTCTGGGCAGCCTGGGAAAACAGTCGCAGAGCTGTTGAGAGACTTGTCGGTGGTGCGAGTTCGGCATGACTAGTTTCAATATGCAAAGTCACGAGCAAGTAAGTGCCGACACTTCTGCTAGGGGCGTTCATCTGTTTGTGGTGATAGGCGCTCAACGAACTGGTACCAACATATTGCGCGAGACCCTCAATACCAATGAGCAGATCGCAATGCTCGGCGAGGTGCTGACGCCAAGTCCGGCGCCCGCGCACTGGCATAATTTCTGCCGCAGCCAGCCCGCTCGTAGCGTCCTTCCCGCCACTCGCAGCGAGACAGATTCGCTCCTCGACAAATACTTCGAATTTGTACAGTATCGCATTCGCAACCATTGGGAAGGCAATAAGAAGAGTCGAAGTCACGCCTTCGGCGTTGATATCAAGTACAATCAACTGCGAGACATCGCGCCGGCAAATTGGAGTACTTCATCTCCTGCATTCATTCTCGGTTATCTGCGATCTCGCGGCGCTACAATTGTTCACACGACAAGAAATGTGATCCATTGCGCGATTTCGACTGTAATCGCCGCGCATCGAAATGTCTGGCACAACTATGATGGCGCCGTGATTGATCGCAGTTACCATCTTGATATTCAAGAATGCCTGGAGTTAGCGCGGACGATCGTCAAGCATCGCGATGCGTTCCTCGAAGCCGCATCTGGATGCAAGATCGTCAATTGCTCATATGAGAGCCTGATTGAAGACATCGCGAGAGCCGGCTCCCGCGAAGAGATTCCCGCAGCGCCCGGTCCGTTGTGGGATATCGCGCAAGCTCTCGAAGCATCTTTCACATTTCGCTACGACGGGCGTCTTCAGAAGGCCATCAATATCCCATATTCCAGATTGCTCTCGAACTACGATGCGCTTGTGAGCCAGCTAAAATACTCCGAGTTCTCGAATCTCGTTTTGACTCTTCAGTAGCGACCCTTCATGGTAGATGCCAAACCATGGCTGGATCCAAATGCGCAAGCTGGAAGCTATGCTCTAGGCTTGCTCGGCCTGGAAGAGCGAAAATTGCTCTACCAACTAGCTCGATATATCTATGCGGGCGAAGGTGCCGTCGTAGATCTAGGGTCTTTTTGCGGCGCATCCACCTGCTGCCTTGCCGCGGGTCTGCGAGACAATCCTCGAGCCGCGGGGCGTCAGGTCGACGCTTACGACAGCTTCATTGCCAGCGAACCGTACCTGGTTGACTTCGTTCGCACGCAATTCGGTGAAGCTCTCGAAATGGGACAGTCTTTCGCTGCAACCTTTCGACGCGCAACTGCCGAGTTTGCCGATCTCATAGAAGTTCATGTCGGGGACCTGCTCGATCAAAGCTGGCCTTCAGATAAGCCAATCGAGATACTCTTTGTCGATGTGGCTAAGACGCTTGCACTCAGCGGCAAGGTATTAACTGAATTTTTTGCACATCTGACGCCCGGGAAATCGCTCGTCATTCACCAGGACTTCTATCACCCCACCGCGTTCTATCTTCCGGTAGTGATGGACTTTCTGATGGATCATTTCACCATCATCGAAGCCGGTCGCGACTGGTCCGTGGTGTTCCGGCTTGAGAGAGCGATCCCGCAAGAGAAATTGCAGATCGCGAGCCATTACAAATTCTCGTTCGCGCAACAACAGGCCGGCCTACGACGCATGATGCGGCGGGTCGGCATGCCAGGAAGCGACTACCTTCGTCTGTCGGAGTGTGCGGCCATCGGCACCCACTTCGGCGAACGAAGCTTTCGCTCAGCGCTGGCCGCCGCAATTCGACGATCAAGACTCGAACCCGACCGTGTGTGGTCCGACGGGCTCGCGTGGTGCGATGACTTTAAGGCGTCCCGCATCCGCACCAGGCTTTATGGGACAGCGTCTTTGATGCCTCCTCCGACCTCCGCTGATAAGGCTCACCTCATGCTGTCGGCTATTCTTTCCGAGGTCGCCGCGCGGATTATGCCAGGCGTCAGGCAACGTCTCACAAGCTAGCAGTCTCGACTCGGCATGCGACAGTCCAGCCTCTTAACTATCGCGGTTCTAGTAGTTGCCAGTATCTTGTTGATGGGATGGTCATCCACGATTGAGGCTCCTTTTGTCGTTTACTTTCTTATAGCTAGTGCGTGGGCAGCAACAATCGCGCTTTTATCTCGTCCTGAAGCACTTCGCAATGGCGCACTGATCTGTAGTTCAGTGTTCTTTAGTATGGCCTTAGTAGAGACCTATATGTACTATGCTAACCGGTCCGAGATCATCATCACACGGACAATGCCAGTAGAGTGGCGTCGAGACGAAACCGACATAGGTTCCCAACCGGTACCAAATACGACCACTACATTTGAAGAAGCGCTGGACGGTCGGCTAATCGACAAGGTTACGTACAGATTCGGTGCTAGCGGTCTTAGAGAAATCCCTGCATCAGTTCAAGGAGGACCTTACAGGGCAGTGTTCTTCGGTTGTTCCTATATGTTTGGTCATGGGGTCGAGGACGATCAGACGCTGCCCTACTACTTCGTGCGAGCGGCAAGAGGCACCTTCGAAGGGTTTAATTTCGCGGGCGACGGCTGGGGGCCGCATCAGATGCTTAGGGAGATTGAGACCGGCTTCATTCGCCGCGTGGCAGGCATCCCCGAGCTGGCGATATACGAAGCAATCCCGGATCATCTGCGCCGAGTTGCTGGGCGTGCGCCGTGGGAAGATGGGCCAAAGTACGACCTATGCCGAGATAGCGAAGCTTGTTACTCCGGACAATATCATGGTGCCGACTACGCGACATGTCGCCGCTGGCTCGGCAGGAGCTGGATCGTGAGGTTCTTCGAAAATCACTCCGAGAAGCTATCGCAGCCCTCCGATCTCCCACTATATTTGGCAGTACTGAAAAGGACTCGAACTTTGCTCGAAGAAAACGGCACTCGTTTTGTAATCGTCTTATGGGATCAAAATGAGTTGGCCAACACGATCATGAAGGCCTTGAAGGCGAATCATTTCGATGTGATCGCGCTATCATCTATATTTCCACAGAGTGATCTGAAGAACGGCCGGCTTACTCAGCTTGATCGGCATCCGTCGCCGGCGACTAACAAGGAGATCGCTGCTTACCTATGGAAGCGGGTCGGCGAGCCAACGGTGGATACAAAGCACCCGCGATGAAGGCTTCGATCGACTCCAATTTCCCCGAACGCTTCGGGCACGGCGACAGCCCTCGTGGCTCTACCGATCGCTTCTTTGGCCTTCTGTTCAGCGCCTTCTGGGGTGTGATGGCGATGGCTCCGCTCAGACGAGGTGGGTCGATCCGTGTATGGGCGGTAGTTCTCGCCGCAGCATTCCTCGTCACCAGTCTCCTCAGGCCAACTGTGCTTGGACCGTTGAATCACTTGTGGCAGAGACTCGGACAATTGTTGCAAAAGCTTACGACTCCCATCTTGATGGCGGTTCTCTACTTTTCGACCATCGTCCCTTTCGGACTCATAATGCGACTGCTGAACCGAGACGCCTTGGGGTTGAAGTGGGAGCGCGGGTCGGCGACTTATTGGATTCCGCGCGATCCACCTGGGCCTCGACCCGAGTCGATGAAAGATCAGTTCTAGGAACTCCGATATGGATTTTGTATCTGAACTCTGGCGGTTTCTACGGGCGCGGAAGAAATTCTGGCTTCTTCCCATGATTCTGGTGTTCGCGATCATGGGGGCGCTCGTCGTGATGACGCAAGGCAGCGCCCTCGCGCCATTTATCTACACCTTGTTCTGAGCAGGACATGCGCGTCCTCGGTATCTCCGCTTTCTACCACGACAGCGCCGCTGCGCTGATCGAGGATGGCCGAATCTTGTGCGCGGCGCAGGAAGAACGCTTCACGCGCAAGAAGCACGACTCACAGTTCCCGCGGATGGCGATCGAATTCTGTCTCAGTCATTCGGGATACTCACTGAGCGAGATTGACTACATAGCCTTCTATGACAAGCCGTTCCTGAAGTTTGAACGCCTGCTCGAAACCTATTTGGCGTTCGCGCCCCGAGGCTTCAAATCGTTTCGCACCGCGATGCCGGTCTGGTTGCGTGAAAAGCTGTTTCAGAAGCGCATGCTGCGTCGCGCGCTCGCAGAGTTGAACGGCGGTATCGATGTGGGTGACCGCTTGCTATTCGCCGAGCATCATCAAAGCCACGCGGCGTCGGCGTTCTTCGCGTCACCCTTCAAGCAGGCGGTGATACTGACTCTCGATGGAGTGGGTGAGTGGGCGACTACTTCGGCAAGCATTGGAAACGGCAACCGGCTCGAAATGATCAAGGAGATACACTTTCCACATTCGCTCGGGTTGCTCTATTCCGCCTTCACGTATTACGCGGGTTTCAAGGTAAATTCGGGCGAGTACAAGTTGATGGGTTTGGCACCCTATGGCTCACCGCGCTTTCGCGATCTGATTCTTGATCGTCTGATCGACTTGAAAGCTGACGGATCGTTCCGGCTGGATCTCAGCTACTTTGACTATTGCGTAGGGCTGCGAATGACAAGCTCGAAGTTCGAGCAGCTGTTCGGAGGAAAAGCGCGAAGACCTGAATCTTCGATCACGCAACGTGACATGGATCTGGCAGCTTCGATCCAGTCGGTGACCGAAGAAGTGATACTCAGGCTTTCGCGTGCCCTCGCGGCCGAAACCGGATGCAGAAATCTCTGTCTCGCAGGAGGAGTGGCTCTAAACTGCGTGGCGAACGGCAAGATCTGGCGCGACCGGCGTTTCGAAAATATCTGGATTCAACCCGCCGCTGGTGACGCCGGCGGGGCGCTCGGCGCAGCGCTCGCCGCTTACCATCAGTTCTTGAACCAGCCACGTCGAATTGAAGGTCAGGATCTGATGCGCGGGTCATACCTCGGGCCTTCGTTCTCGCAGCAGGAAATAGAGAGTCGGCTAGCGGCGGCTGGTGCCCGGTTCGTGGTTTGCGACGAGGAGACCCTACTGAACGCGAGCGTGGACGCATTGGCCGCCGGTAGGGCTCTCGGCTGGTTTCAGGGGCAGATGGAATTCGGGCAGCGCGCCCTCGGCGCTCGTTCGATCCTGGCCGACCCGCGAAGTCCAACCGCCCAACGAACGCTGAATCTCAAGGTAAAATTTCGCGAGTCTTTCCGCCCCTTCGCGCCCTCGGTGCTGCGGGAAGAGATGGAGGACTGGTTCGACCTCGATCACGACAGTCCCTACATGATGTTGGTCGCCGACGTTAGGAAAGACCGAAGACGGGCATTAACTAGCGAAGAGCTATCGCTATTCGGGATAGAGCGGCTGAATACCGTGAGGTCGGAGATCCCCGCTGTCACGCACGTTGACTACTCGGCGCGCATTCAGACCGTGCATCGCCAGACCAACGCAGGCTTCCATGCGTTGCTCCGCGCGTTCAGGGATCGCACCGGATGTCCGGTCCTCGTCAATACCAGTTTCAACGTGCGCGGCGAGCCGATCGTGTGCACCCCAGAAGACGCGTGGCGATGCTTTATGGGAACCGCGATCGATTCGTTGGCAATCGGCAACTGCTTCCTGGAAAAAGCGCGGCAAGATTCCGACGCCAAGCGCGAATACGCAGCAACCTACGAACTCGACTGAATCATTCCCAATTGCCAGTTCCTATTAACCTTCCCGTCCAAAGGACATGGGCTGGCTGGCTTCCACCCGATGCCCGTCAGACTATAAGAAGAGGTTCCCCCGGAACTGCGACGCGATCGCGCTAGTTGCGGATCGGATCTCTTTTTTGAGCGTCGCTGAGGGTAGGTTCGCCAGAGCCATAGCTCTCGAAGTAATCGTCGGGACGGGTGTGCAACGGAATTCCAAAGATCCGGTTCGGCTTGTGGGATTTGAGCAGTTTCAGTATTCGAGGTCGATGAAGTACGCATTCGACATTCCTCAGTTCGGCGCCTATTCCCAACCCCGTCTGCTTGCTCAACTCGCGCATGAGGCAGAAGACTCAGGCTGGGATGGCTTTTTCCTGTGGGACCATATTCAGGTTGGCTGGCCGGACGAAGTCTCCGATCCCTGGATCGCGATGGCAGCGATGGCGATGGCGACGAATCGAATCCTCCTGGGCCCGATCGTTACCCCGCTCTATCGGCGTCATCCGTGGAAGCTCGCGCGCGAAACCGTCACCCTCGATCATCTATCCGGTGGCCGAGTCGTGCTTGGCGTCGGTCTTGGCGATGATATCTTCGGTGAGATAAGAACCTTCGACGGTCCTATGGACCCCAGAACGCGAGCGGAGATGCTGGATGAAGGGCTTGCGGTCCTGCTCGGACTCTGGAGCGGCGAGAAGTTCTCATTCGAGGGAAAGCACTATGCGGTTCGCGATGCGCAATTTCTGCCCGCGCCGGTGCAGAAGCCGCGGATTCCGATCTGGGTCGCTGGTAGATGGCCGCGGAAGCCGCCGTTTCGGCGCGCCGCTCGTTTCGACGGTACGTTCCCGATTTCAGGCGACATCGAAACACCTCTGACACCATCGCAGGTTCGCGATCTTGTCACGTTCATAAAAAGCGTTCGCATCTCCGATACTCCATTCGATGTAGTTCAATCTGGCTATACCACTGGCGAAAACCCCGCACAGGATCGCGTAATCGTTGCCTCTTACGAGGAAGCAGGAGCGACGTGGTGGTTCGAGAGTCGGGTACCATGGCAGAGCTCGGTGGAAAAAGTACGAGAGAGAATTCGGATGGGTCCACCAAGATTGTGACGCATCTCCTGGGAGTGAGGCGTCCAGCTCATTCAGACATAGTGCGATTGGTTTAGGGGCGTCGGATTGGCGGAGGTATGTTCTGGTTGACGCGGAAAAAGTTGTCGGGATCGAATTTGCCCTTGATCAGCGATAGCCGATCATACTTGTCTCCATAGGCCGCACGGGCTCGACCTACGCCCTCGTTTTCCAAATCGTTGACGTACACCGCTCCGGTCGAGAGCGGCTCCATTGCGCGATAGAAACCTTCGACCCAGTCCCAGGACTCCTCACGCTCGGCGGCCTGGCGCCAATAGGAGTGAATCCAGTACTCAAAGCCTGTGCGTCGAAAACCGAAAGCATTGTCATGCGGCCTGGCGCACCACGGTCCGTGCCAATACATCATCGTAATGCCGCTCGCTTCATGCGGCGCATTCGAAGCGTGCTCGATGATAGTCTCGACCACGTCTTCTTTAAGGCGTTCGAAATGCCCGGCTCGCCGATGACTTGAGTACTCTCCTTCCGGCACGTCGAAGCCGCCTCGCTGCTCATCGAGATAGGCTTTCGGTTGTATAGTATCTTCGAACGGTCGCAGGTACTTGCGGAGTGGACGGAGCGATCGTTCTCCTTTTTCCTTATTCCCCATCCATACGACTTTGACATCGAGCATCCTTTCGCCCGGATGAGGCAACACCGCGGCGATTAAAAATAGTTCGGCAGGAATTGTAGGCGCGAAGCTGTCAAGAAAATGTAGAACTTTCCTAGCCTGCTTTATCGGATACCTTAAACTACCCGACAGAACAGCTTCGATGGGATGGAGCTGGAACTCGATCGAGGTAGCGACACCGAAATTCGCTCCGGCGCCGCGCATCGCCCAGAACAAATCGGTATTCTCACTGGCGTTGGCTCTTAAGACCTTAGCATCCGCAGTTACAACTTCCAGGTCCGTGATGCTATCGCACCCATAGCCGAACTTGGGTGTCAGTGAACTTTCGCCTCCACCGAGTGAATATCCGGCTACCCCAACCGTAGGGCATGACCCGAGCGGCACCGCCATCCGAAAGGATTGTGTAAGGCAATCCAACTCGCCCGCAATAATTCCCGGTTCGATGCGAATTTTCTCATGGGCTGGATCGATCGATACACGCTTCATCGGCGATAGGTCCATAACGAGTCCGTCATCGCAGACGCCATGACCCGCGAAACTGTGACCACCCGATCGCACCGCCGTGAGCAGGCCTTTATCACAGGCAAATTCAACTGACAGCCGGACATCTTCCGCGTTCGCGCACCTCACGATGATTGCGGGATGCATATTTACCGCCCGATTACTGACGCGACGTAATTTTCCGTAACGCCGATCGTGCGGCAACACCACATCGCCGGTTAGCGACTTGGCAAAGGCAGCGATGCCAGAAATATTCATAGTGTGTTAGCGAAACCTGACTGGTTGGTCGACCGCGAGCAACGGCTATTGTGGCAAAGCAGCAGGAGCAGCTTGCATCAGCGACAGATCAGGCGTTTGAGTTCCCCACGGCTCCGCAACAACCGCCGAGATCGAATTCTGCGGTGAGCCATGGATGATCCGGTCAGTCCACACCACGTATACAAAACTCTTGTGCGGCGCGTCCCAGAACCGGCTTACATGCAGCCGCTTGAACAGGACGGAACGTTTTTCGCTAAAAGCGTCTTCACCGTTGTCGAATTTTTCCTTCACCCTGATAGGTCCGGTTTGGCGCACAGCGACGGAGGCGTCGGATGTATCCTCTGCAAGCCCAAGTGCGCCTTTGATTCCTCCCGTCTGCGATTTGCTGATGAAAACCGTGATGCCGTCAATTTTAGGATCGTCGTAAGATTCGATAATTATTTTGTGGTCCGGCCCGATCAGCTTGAACTCGGTGTTGACGGAGCCAAGAATGTTCCGTTTCTCGCTCACATTGCGCCAGTGCATTAGCAGCCCCAGCACTACCATCGCCGTCGCAACACCTACTATCCACTTCACTTTCGAGCCTTGGGTCATGATCTCACCCAGCTTAAAACCAAAAACGCCCAGTGATCCACGCCGATCATACTCCAGCAGTGGTAAAAAGTTCTCTGCGTTAGCCTTCGACCTCTACTAAAGAAATTTTACAACCTATCTTTCATCCAGACCATCACGCCTGCGAGTTGATGCCCGGTTCCTTCAAGGTGAACTTTCCGCAAAAACTGTGCATGTTATAATCATGATCGGAGAGGGGAAGCGACCAATAGGAGGCGGAACACTTGGGCAGCGCCATCGAAGATAATTTGCTGGAGGATTTCAATCACATCGAAGGTTCCCTGCTTTATCTGATTGATCCGACGGAGTCGCCGAAAACGACCGAAACATATGAACTCCCGCCCGATGCGTCGTCATGGCCCGGGCGATCCCGCCGATATACGATCTCAATTCGCGACGGACGGCCGATAATCGCAGAGCTGTCTTTGGATAAACAAGGTTTCGTTCTTGTTCGCCATCAGACTGCTGTATCGAATTTCTACGACGAGCAAGAGGTTCGCGCAGTCTACTATCCGGAGGTCGAGCGTCTGCTCAAGCAGGCCACTGGTGCAACGAAGGTCCTGGTGTTCGCCCATGACGTTCGCAGCTCTCGGCAGAAGAGAGAGAACGGAGTGCGCGAGCCCGTAGCATCGGTGCACAACGACTACACAATCAAATCCGGGCCACAGCATGTGAGAGAACTACTTGCACCTGATGAGGCCGAGGAGCGTCTCAAGAATCGGTTCGCAGAAATCAATGTCTGGCGGCCTATCCGTGGTCCAGTTCAAGGCACGCCGCTCGCCGTGTGCGACTCACGAAGCATCGCCCCAAAAGACCTCGTGCCCACCGACCTGAAACACGAGGTCTATATGGTTACGTTCAACCCCAGGCACCGCTGGTTTTACTTTCCGCGCATGGAAACCAACGAGGTACTACTAATCAAGGGTTTCGATTCGCTGCAAGATGGTCGGGCGCGGTTCACCGCCCATGCCGCGTTCGAAGACCCGGCGGCGTCCTCCTCTGCCCCAGGTCGGGAAAGCATCGAGGCCCGCGCGCTTGTCTTTTATGGCTAGACTCTGCGGGGACACTGAGACCGCACCGTCACTGCCTCAATGCTATGAGATCTTTGGTCGATGCCGTCGATACTCGGTGAAGACTCCGCGAGCCGGATTTTGAATCTTCTCGACCGGCCAACCCAAACCAGGACCGCAGCTGATAAGTTCCTCGCGTCCTTACCCTGGAGGCATGGCGGGGAATCAGGCTGGGAGTAGCGGACTGCCGAGCGATTGACCAATGGGCTGTCAAATGGCCGCGGAACGACCTAAGCAAATCGCGAGGAAATCAACGCTCGTCAACTTTGACCGACCAAAGGCCGGAAGAGGACAAGATTAGCTGTGCGAAACACATCAATGCAACGTTAGATAGACCCTGCGTTACCGGTGCTCTGCTTTGGGGGTTTGTCCGCTCCGGAAAGGTCATTGGAGGAAAAGAGATGCGTCGTATTGCTATCAGCTGTGCTGTCGCGTTCTTGCTCATAGGGTGGTTATGCACTGATGGCTTCGCGCGCCCGCCCGTTCCGCTGACAGATTGCGGAACCATTAGCCAGCGAGGCAATTACGTTTTGGAGAACGACCTGGTTACTTCTCCAGGAAGAGACTGTCTGGTTATCAATTCTTCTCATGTTAACGTCGATTTGAACGGTCAGGCGATTACCTGCATCTTTTCCCCTGAGTTTCCCGTTCCTTGTAGTCTTGAGCTTGGTCTGGCAGGAACCGGCATTGATATTGAAGCCGATCACGTCTCCATTTCGAATGGCAGCGTGGAAAACTATGGACTTGGCATATTTGGAAATGCTGATCATATATCTGCTACCGGTCTGGGTTTAGCGACTTTTGCCGGTATAGTTCTAAACGATGTTAGTCATAGCGCCTTCGCAAACATAGGATACCGAGGACTAGGCTTCGTGGGCCCTGAAGAAAGCGGGCCGGTGCTAACAGTCAGCGGCGGAGGCAAGAATACATTCACGGCTATTAACTCAGCGACAAGCACCTTTGAAGGTATCATCATCACGAATTCCAACAACAATGTCATCGATGGGGCCGAAATATCCTGCAGCGCCGAGTTGGTGGCTGGGCCAGGGATTTTGCTCACGCAGGAATCCGAGAATAATTCTGTTACACATGCTAACATCTTTGTGTTGTTTGGTAACGGCATCGAAGTGGATTTAGGTAGCGACCATAACCTCATTCAAAACAACACAGTAGTAACCGCAACCAGTGACTTTGAATTCTTCGGGATTTTCGCGATGCTCGATGAAAATCCAAACTGTGACTCGAACATCTGGACCGATAACAGCTTCAGCGACATATTCGCGCCAGGTCAGATCAGCGCGAACCAGCCTAGCTGCATCCACTAATTGCACAAAAGGATTTGAAGACCAGTGGGGTTGCCGGGCCCCTTCCTCCTCGGGCTTCATTTAGCAACGGGTTACGGCGATTCGCACAACCTGAGAATCGACTTGAGGGCCACTTAGTAAGATCTTTTGCGCTGAAGCTCCTGGTCCTTCAAAAAATCCAGTTCTTCCTGTGTGGATTGACGTCCGAGCGCATCATTGCGGCCGGGGAATCTTCCAAATCGATGGATTGCGTCAAGATGTTGCTCGGCGTACCTCAGCGCCTCATCCGGAAATCCGCGCTCTGAGACTAATGCACCAGTCAGTCGTACTGACTCCCTCTGATCTTCAAGGTTCTCGCTATGCTCAAGTGGAAGGTAAAAGAAGAACCCCATCGAGGGCGACAGCTTGCGATCAAATCCCAATGCGATCGCGTGGCGACTTAGTTCGCGCGCCTTGGCGTCAGTCGCGAATGCGCGCGCAGTTCCGCGGAACATGTTGCGCGGAAATTGATCGAACAGCAAAACCAGCGCGAGAGAGCTTCGCGGCTCCTTTCTCCAATTATCGAGACGCCCGGCCGCTGCATCCTCGTACCTGGCAAGGAATCGCGCTTTGCACAGTTGATCGAATTCCGGATTCGAATGAAACCAGCGGTCCAGTAGCACGGCCGGCCGCCCGGGACTCCGTCCGGTCGCGAACCAGAAGTGAAGGATACTTTCCGCGCTCTCGCCCAATTCTTCTAGCAGCGCCGCGGCGTCCTTTAAGTCAGCGGTCTGAAATCCCTCGGTGAACCAATTGTAGATGCCGGCGAGCATCGTCGCGGCCTCGTCGCGCCGACCAGTGTCTCGCATCAACCGCGCGAGACTGGTTGTCGCGCGCAACTCCCACGACCTCGCCTGCTGCTTGCGAGCGACTTCTATCGCGGCGCGGAAACACGACTCCGACTGTACGGGATTCGACGCATTCTGCGCCAACAGGATTTCACCCTTCAGGCGATGCAGCTCCGCTTCGTAGTATCGCTGTCCGCTTTTCTCGATGAACTCGAAGGACTCTTCAATGGCGCGAAGGGCTTCATCGTAGCGCTGCAGACGTCCGAGAGCTGTGGCGATAAATGTAAGGGATCGATCGGTGATGTACTCCGAGCCAGCCGCCTTCAACTCTGACAAGTGCAGTCTCATGCGCGCGATGCCCCCCTCCAGGTCGCCCGCAATCGCGTCCGCCAACCCTAGATAAATTTCGCTGAGCGCGCGGCCCGTGAGGAAACCCGATTCGGTTGCCAATGCCAGCCTTGCTTCCGCTCGCTCTCGCATCTGCTCCGGCTGGCGACAGATCTCATAAATGTAAGTGGCGAATCCGTGTATGTCGGTCAGAATGTCTTTCGGCTCTCCAGGTTCTTGCGCGATCGCCGTCGCAATGCCGATTCGTTCAAGTGCGCGATCGGGGTAACCCATGAACCATAGGTTCCATCCAGAAATGATGCGGTTGTTTTGTCGAGTGCCCGCCTTTTGCATCATTCTATGGTCTTGCGACATCTGGCCCGTGAGCGACGATGCCTGGTTGCCGGTTCGCTCTTCGAACTTTTCCGAGATCGACCACGCTCGCTCGAACGCACGCTCGGCCAGCTCGAAGTCGCCCGCTACCATCCTGGCGTAAGCAGCCCAAGTCTCTGCTTCGGCAAGATGTCCGACGGCTTCGTGTTCCTCGGCGCGGGCAACCAGCTCGGAGCTCACAGCTGCCGCCTTGCGTACATCGGGGCGCATTTGCTGGACGAAGAAAATTGCGTAGAGGGCGGTCCAGGCTTTTACCCAATTGATGCCCGGCCGCTGGCAGAGTTCCATTGCGCGCGCCGTCGACTGCTCCACTTCCGTCGAGCCGTATCCTTTTCTATCGCCCAACGAAGAGAAGGCTGCATTCCTGAGATCCAATTCCAGCTCTGCCCGCCGGTCGTCATCTGGCAGCCCCTGCAAGTGTTCGAGCCCACTCTCGAAATGTGCGAGCGCTTCGGCGGTGGACCCGCGGTCGGCGCACTGAACGAGCGCCCGCAGACTATACTTCAATGCCTTGGCGTGATTGCCACTGCGTGCGTAGTGATGCGCCAGCTCGGCGATGTGATCGTCCAGGCTCTCGGCATAGGTGGATTCCAACTCCACCCCGATCCGTCCATGGAGATGTCGGCGGCGTTCATTGAGCACCGAGTGATACGCGACATGGTGCGTCAGTGCGTGCTTGAAGGTGTACTCGATATCGCCGACTGCGGGTTGTTCATAGATAAACTCGCCCAGCTGAAGTTCCGACATCATCGGCTCCAACTCCGTCTCGGCTTTTTCGGCGATCTTGCGGACCAGGGCAAGCCTGAACTCGGTACCGACAACCGCTAGCGTCTGCAGCAGATCTTTGTGGTCCGGCGCCAGCCGGTCGATGCGCGCAGCGAGGATCGCTTGCACTGTCGGCGGGATCTTCAGCTCGCCCAGCCGTTTGGTGAGCTTCACCGCCGTGCCGTCGCGCGCAATCGCACCTTCGTCGATCAGCACCTGAACCATCTCCTCGATGAAGAACGGGTTGCCCTCGGTCTTTTCTATGATGAGTCGTTTGAGCGCTGCCAATTGAGCGCCGTCGCCCAGTAGCGCCGACAGCATCTCGTCGGCGCCTTCCTTGCCAAGCGGGTCGAGTCGCAATTGAGTGTAGTAAGTCTTGTTGCCCCACTCATGGCGATACTCGGGCCGATAGTTGATCAGCAGCAGGACTCGCGCGGTGGCGATACTGTCGACCAGCAAATTCAGAAAAGCCTGCGTCTCATTATCGATCCAGTGAAGGTCCTCGAAGATCAGGACCAAAGGCTGGTTGAGGCTTTCGCGCAACAGGATTCGCTTGATCGCATCGAGTGCGCGACGCTTGCGCGTTTGCACCTCGATCGCAGCGACCTGCTTGTTCTCATCGCTAATGCCGAGCAGCCAATACAGGTATGACAGCGTATCTTCCAGCGACCGATCGAGCGCGAGCACGCGGCCGGTAATCTTCTCGCGTCGCGTGCGCTCGTCGTCGGTTGCGGCGATCTTGAAGTAGCTCCACAACAGATCGATCAGCGGCAGAAACGACGCAGCCTTGCCGTGCGAAACCGAGAACGCCTCGAGCACCATACATCCGGACTGTGCGACCGCCTTGAACTCGAAGAAAAGCCGCGACTTGCCGACTCCCGCCTCAGCAATCGCGGCGACGATCTGCCCGCGCCCGGCCTTGGCTTGCTCCGCGGCACGTTTGAGCGATTCCATTTCAGCCTGCCGACCCACAAACTTCGACAACCCGTGCCCCGCCGAGCGTTGCAGCCGCGTTCGCAGAGGCCCCAGTCCGATTACCTCGTAAACGTTGACCGGTTCGTTCACCCCTTTGACCCGGGTTGGGCCTAGCGGCTTGAGATCGAAGTAGCCTTCGACCAGCTTGCGCGTCTGCTCGCTAATGGCGACGGTTCCGGTGCGCGCGAGAGATTGCAGTCGCGAGGCCAGATTGGTCGTGTGTCCTATCGGGGTGTATTCAACCTGGCCGTTGCCGGTCGCGATCGAACGAACCACGACTTCGCCCGTGTTCACGCCGACGCGAATCTCAATCGGCGCGCGTCCTTCGGATTGAAGCTTCGAGCCGTGCCGCTGCAATTCTTCCTGCATCCGCAGTCCCGCGTATAGCGCGCGTTGCGGATGGTCCTCGTGCGCGACCGGCGCGCCGAAGACCGCAAAGATGCCGTCGCCGGTGGACTGCACCACGTGACCGTCGTACCGATTCACCGCCGCGATCATCAGCTTGAGCGCGGGATCGACGATCGCGCGCGCATCTTCGGGGTCGAGGTCTTGCTCCAAATCGGTGGAGCCCTTGATATCCGCAAAGAGCGCGGTGATAGTTTTGCGCTCGCCTTCGATCGATGCCGGTTCAGAATTCTCGCCGGCAGATCGAATGTCCGGGCGAGCCCCGTTTGACGGCGGCTTCAGCGGTCGTGCTTCAGCACCCAGCGCGGTCGCGCATTGCGCGCAGTATCTGGCGTCCGTCGGATTTTCAGATCCGCACTTTCGACATCGGACGCTCAAAGGCGTCGCACACTGATTGCAAAATTTTGCGCCCTGAGAATTTTCCGTCGAGCAGCTCTCGCAGTGCATCGTGGGTGCCAAGTTACGGTTGTCGTTCCGTAACGCTACGGCTTGACGACCTCACAGCGGTGTCTTTTGTACATTTCGTCTCGCCAGGCAAATACAGGCGCGAACGCCGGATCGTCGCCGAGCTGGTCGAGGTAGACGAACCGCAGTTCCGGCGTAAAGACGAAATATTCCTGGGGCGCCGCTTTCAACACCATCAGCATCGCTGCGACGGTCACGTCGGCGCGAGTGAACGTATCACCGACCAGATATTGACGCCCATTCAGAGTGTCCCTAAGACTCGTCAAGATTCTCGTGAGAGTGAGCCTGCTTTGTTCTTCTTCAGATTCCGAGTAGCCGTACTTTTCCGCGAAGTACTTTCCGCCCTTTTGCGCTTCGGGATCGTCGATGCGGAGCAAGCGCCCGGTGATCAACGTGCGACCATGAGGCCCCAGCGCGTTAAGCGCAATCTCCTCCCATAGCGTCACCATCGCGCGCTCTTTCGCCGACTTGGGCAACAACGCCGGCTCCGGTCTCGTTTCCTCGAGCCAATCCAGGATTGCGCTGGAATCGGGAATCACCTTTTCGCTCGCGATCAACACCGGCACCATCGCCTGGCCGGTCAGTTTCTTTATTTTTTCCTCGTCGACGCCTGGCTCGTAGTTCTCTTTCTCGTAAGACAAGCCTTTGAATGCCAACGCCCAGCGGACGCGTTCTGACCAGGGCGACCCGTACATCGTGATCAGCTTTATGCTCATCATCAGCCTCCGCATTAATGCTGACAGGGCGACTACTGCACGTCGACTTCCATGCGCATCCAGGGATGAATGCAGCATTGAAACAGGTGCTTGCCCTTGGACAGCCCCGTGATGTCGAGACGGCTGCCTTGAACCACTCTGGTGCGGGCTACCGCTATGTTCTTAAAGCCGCCCTGGCATTCCGGGATAACGCTGGTCGAGCTGCCGGGGTTGAGCGGCGGCAGGAATCCGTTCCCAAACGACTTCACCTCGGTAAAGGTGTGCGGCTCGCCACCTTGATCGACCACAGAAACAGTCGTTCCTTGCTTGACCGTCAACTGGTCGGGCTCAAAGTCCCAGCCTGGATCTGGCTTCCCGTTCTCGGCGCCCGTGACGAGATCGCTCAGGGTAGTCGCGTAACCAAAAGCGGCCAGCGAAACATTGTGACAAAAGCCGCCTCCGCTTTCGCTAAGCACGGCGTTGAACGACGTCGGATCGCATTCGTCCAGCGCTATGACCTGCGCATGGGATTGCGAGTCTCCCTCCGCCATCGCATGAGTCGCGAAGGCTAGCGTCGCAGCTATCGTCAACCCAACCATAAGAAATGTTGCCATCTTACGCATTGCACTTCCTCCTTGAGTAAACTCTGTATGCCATATTCGGACAGCGAGAATCGAAACCCAATGGACCGCGGCTGAACTTCTCCTGAACTCTCCCTGAAATTGTTGAAGCGACCCGACTATGCGCTCGCTGGCCATGCAAGTAGAATCCGCGATCGGAACAAATGCCCGAAAATCCTGTTCAGTTTGAAGATTTTGTCCTGGACCGCGGTGCTTATGAGCTGCGCCGCGACGGGGTGGTCGTTCCGCTCCAGCGGATTCCGTTCGAACTGCTATGCCTGCTGCTGGAGCACCGTGGACAGCTCGTCACGCGCGAGCAAATCCTCGAGCGCGTCTGGGGCAAAGGCGTTTTCGTCGATAGCGAAACCAGCATCAACACTGCCGTCCGAAAGCTCCGCCGCGCCTTGTGCGACGATTCCGAGGCTCCGCGATTCGTCATCACTATACCTGGCAAGGGTTATCGTTTCGTCGCCGAGACTCATGGAACCGAGGAAGTGCGGACGGAGCAATTTCGATCGCGGCCCCAGAATGCGATGGTCGGTCGCAAGCACGAGTTGGCGTCATTGTTGGGCGGACTCGACGATGCGACTTCCGGGCGCGGCCGCTTGTTCCTGATTTCAGGCGAGCCCGGGGTCGGCAAGACTCGGCTGGCGGACGAAGTCGCCGCGGCGGCGTCGCGAATGATCGTTCTGATCGGGCACTGCTCCGAGCACACCGAAGCAGTCGCCTATCTGCCTTTTGTGGAGATTCTCGAAGACGTTGTCCATCGCGCATCGAACGCCGACAGCCTGCGCACAGTCCTCGGCGACCAGGCGCCGGAGCTGGCGCGTTTGCTGCCCAAACTGAAGAACCTCCTGCCGAAGCTTCCGCCGCCTCTCGACTTGCCGCCGTCCCAGGCGCGGCGCCACTTGTTCAACAGCTTTTTTGAATTCATTTCTCGCATCGCTTCGAAACAACCCACCCTGATGATTCTCGAAGACCTGCACTGGGCCGACGACTCGACCCTATCGCTGCTTGATCACTTGACGCAGCGCCTTGCCAGTTTGCCGCTGATGGTGATTGGCACCTACCGCGAGCCTGAGTTGAATGTCATTCGCCCGTTGGCAAAGACGCTGGAAGATCTGCTCCGCGGACGGCTGTCGACTGGCGTGCGACTCAAGGGTCTGCCGCGCGATGAAGTCGGCGTGATGCTGAACAGCCTAAGTGGAAAATCCGCACCCGCCGCCGTGGTTGGCGAAATATTCTCTGAGACCGGCGGCAATCCTTTCTTTGTCGAGGAACTGTTCCGCCATCTCGAGGAAGAGCATCGACTGTACGACTCGGCTGGACAGTTTCGTATCCAACTTAAAATTGGCGAGACGGATGCGCCGCCGAGCGTCCGGCTGATCGTAGGTCGGCGCGTGGAACGCCTCAGCGACCCAACCCAGAAGATGCTCGCGAGGGCGGCTGCAATTGGGCGCTCCTTCAGTCTCGAACTGCTTCAAGCTTCTGCCCGCGGCGACGCGGAGATACTTCTGGAGTGTATCGAAGAAGCAGAAACCGCAGGACTTATTTTATCGATCGCCGAAAGCCCCAAAGCGCGGTTTGCGTTCTCGCACGAGCTTATTCGACAGGCGGTTCTTGTCGCGATGTCGGCGGCGCGTCGCCAGAAGCTTCACCTCGAAATAGCCGAAGCAATTGAGCGGAGCGTTTCAGCAGAATCTGAATCGACAGCTGAGGCAAACCTCGACAATCACTTCGCCGATCTGCGCGCACCATTACTCGCGCGCCGGCAATCCGCTCAAGGCCGTCAAATATTACCTGCACGCGGTGCGACGCTTCGCTTATCTCGGCTCGAGCGCCGAAGCGATCGCACAATTCGAGAGCGCTCTGGAATCGTTGAGCGCGCTTCCTGACGATGATCGGCGCGGGGAACTGGAGCTTGACCTGAGGATCGCGGTCAGCAACGCGCTGGGCGACCTCAAGGGTCTCGCGTCCGTCGAATCCGAGCAATGCAATGAGCGCGCACTTGCGTTGAGTCAGCGGCCGGCGATCTCATGGGGAAAGGCCTGGACCGCACTCTATTCATACCTGTTCGTCCACCTGGTTCGCCCCAACCAACGCAAAGCATGCGAAATAGCGGCTGAACTGGTTTCACGATCGGAAGGACGCGCGGGCGAAGAACATCTGCTGGCCGATTCGGGCATCTACCTGGCCTGTGCACGGATGTACTCCGGTCAGTTCGCGCTGGCGGCGGATGAATTCGATCGGTCGTGGAAGCGATTGGAAACTATCTCAAACGCCGATCTGGCACCGCAGAGCGCTGACCAAATGCGACGTGTGCGAACGGTCCAGCGAAGGCTTGGAAGTCACGAGAACAACCGCGGCCTCTCTGCGTGGAACTTGTGGTTTCTCGGCTATCCCGATCGCGCGCTGGCGCAAATGAAGATCGCGAGCACGATCGCGTATTCGGGTACCACGACCATGCTTGCCGACATTCATGGCTTTGCCAGCTACCTCCATGAGCTTCGCCGCGAACCTCAAGAAATGCGCCAGCGGGCCGAAGCCAGGTTGGAGCTGTCGACCGAGTCGAGCTATGCCATCGGCCGCCCCCTCAGCGAGATTTATCTCGGATGGGCAGACGCGATCGCAGGCGACTACGATCGCGGCATCGCGCGAATCAGGAACAATCAGTCGCAGATGAAGCTCGCCGGCTCCGAACTTGCCAACGATCGTTGTGCGGCGTTTGTCGCAACCACTTTCGGCTGCCTGAAACGTTTCGATGAGAGTCTGCGAGCCATCGATGAGGCCTTTCAATTCATCGAAAGAACCGGGCAAGAGTACTACGCCGCGGAGTTGCATCGGCTGAAAGGAGAAATGCTGCTCGGTAAGGACCGATCGAATTCTACTCGCGCCGAAGAATCATTCGTCGCCGCGATCGAAATTGCGCGGAAACAGCATGCGAAATCCTGGGAGCTGCGCGCTACTGTCAGTCTCGCGCGCCTGCTCGCCAAACAGCGCCAGCGCAAGAAGGCGCGCGCGATGCTCTCCGAAATCTACGACTGGTTCACCGAGGGCTTCGACACCGACGACTTAAAGGACGCGAAAGCACTGCTCGACGAACTCGCCACTTAACCGCTTGAATCGATTTGGCAAACCGCAACCCATAACGCTTCGCGCCGCAAATATTGTAGTCTCGAACTTCGCAGCTATCGGCTACACGGCCGGTCCAACACGCGGATGGAGGCACCATGGAGCGTCGCTTCGATCGAACCGCCGAAGACCTCGGCAACATCGTCGCGCTGGAACACGTCAACGTAACAGTCCCCGACCAACAACAGGCGACCATTTTCTACGTTGCCGGTCTCGGCCTGACGCGCGATCCCTATCTAATGACCGGCCCGACCAACATGTGGGTCAACGTCGGCCGCAGCCAGTTCCATTTGCCCACCAGTCAGGCCCAGGTTCTCCGCGGTCACACCGGAATTGTGGTGCCCAATCGCGACGCGCTGGTTCGCCGCCTCGAACGAACTCGCAAACGGCTCGAAGGGACGCGCTTCGATTTCAAGGAGCACGAGGACTTCGTCGAGGCCACCTGTCCTTGGGGAAATCGCATCCGATGCTACGCGCCCAATGAACGCTTCGGCCGAATCACGCTCGGAATCGCCTACGTCGAATTCGACGTGCCGAACGGTACGGCCGACGGGATCGCGCGGTTCTACCGCAATGTGATGGGCGCCAGGTCCGCCGCGAGCCTCGAAGATGCCGGGCAAACGGCGCGCGTCGAAGTAGGCATCGGACAGCACCTGACGTTCCGGGAAACCGACCGCGAAATCCCACCCTATGACGGCCATCACATCCAGATTTACGTCGGAGATTTTTCCGGCCCGCACTCGAAATTACTCGGTAAGGGACTCATCTCGGAAGAAAGCGATCAGCATCAGTATCGATTCAAGGACCTCGCCGATCCTGAAACCGGCGAAACTCTATTCACCATCGAGCACGAGGTGCGCAGCATGCGGCATCCGCTGTTCATGCGGCCGCTGGTCAATCGCAATCCGTCGCAGAGCAATCTCAACTATGCGCCGGGCTACGATGCGTGGATTCCCGGCATGCCACCGCAAGAATGAAGGTGCTTCCACGCCTGGCCTGGATTCACTTCGCAGGATCGTCGTCGCCGCACAGGAATTTCCGGTAAACCGACAAAGCCGGATCGTTGGCTGCTTTGATCGTGCTCTTCGGATCGTTGCGCCAATCTCCGGCATCCACGCACATGTACTTGACGTTCTTCCCACAATCGTACGCATCCTTCATGAGACCGACCTTGCCGATATCCTCGGGTCGCGACACGTCAGAACTTTCGTTGAAGTAGATCAGGCCGTCATCACCGCGGCGCACCGATCCGGGATCGAGGTACGCATGGCCTGGCTTCCCTTCGACGTTGAGCGACTTGGCCGCAGGCTCTTCGACCCAACCATCTTTGCCCGCCCACTGCGCCTCAATCCGATGCGAAACGATGAGGATCGTAAAAATAGCCAGCGCACAGACCCGTTTGCATTTGCGAGACTTTAGTTTCCGCACGGAATCATCCACGAATTGCGTTCTGCGCCAGCTCGACGCCGAATTGTTGCTCCGCGTTACCGCCCATCATTCTCGCGATCGTTGCGTCTTCCACGCGAGCCTCGGTCAGCATCGCAATCGCGTCATTGGCGCTGGTCGTATCCTGATGCGGATAGCGCGAGCCCCACACGATCTTCTCGGCGAAGTCATCGGGCAGCTTCTGGATCAGCCGCTCCTCCGCATCGAACCCGAGCATGATCTTGCCTTCGCCCCACATCTCTTCGGTATCGGTTCGCACTGGATAGTAATGCAGCAGCGGAATCGTACGCGTCGACGCTTCCATCTTCTCCAGCACTTCTTCCATCCACGACGCCTTCCCGTGCGCGACTACCATTTTCATATTTGGATAGCGCTGCATCACCGTAAATCCGATCAGCGTCGATGCGACGAACATATGATTGTCGAGCCACGGCGCAATGATCTGCGCGATCGGATGTCCGAGCGGTGGTGACGCGGTGAACCCGAACGCGATATCCGATCCACCGCCCGCCGCAGGACCACCGCCTTCCGCGGTCGTGAACGATCGATGGTGCAGCCGGGTCTTTATCTTTTCGAAGAACGGGCCGTGCGAAGTCCACTCCGGATTCCACATCCCGACCGCCGGATGCACTGCGCACGTCGTACCCAGCTTCTCGATCTCCGCCCATAGCGGATCGTATATTGGATGCGTGAAGTAGTGGCCCTCGAGAAACATCGGCCGAATGAACGCCGCGCGAAAACACGGAATCTTCGCGGTGCGGCGAAGCTCTTCGACGGCGAAGTCGATGTTCTGCAGCGGAACCATCGACGCCGCGAACAACCGCTCCGGCGCGTAGCTGCAAAAATCCGCGATCCAGTCGTTGTAGGCGCGCGCGAGCGCGTACGCGACATCGGGATCCTCTACCAAGTGAAAGCCTTCAGCGAACCAGGTTGGATACAGCAGCGCCTGGTCGATCCCCATCGCATCCATGTCGCGGAGCCGCGCTTCCGCGTTCGACGCGCCCGCAGTCGCCGCGTGATCGAGTATCAGGATCAAGCTCGCCGACCTTGTCCCACGTCATCCCGGGCCGCCAGATCGCGTGACGCGGGATGTTGGAATTCATCGTGTCGCGAAAGACCTTGCCGTTGACCTTGAGGTACGAGCCGAGCTTGCCCTCTTCACGCCAGAGCGCAAATTTCCCCAACGTGCGGAATTCCGGATCCAGGTATTTGCTCCACAACTCCGGCGTCTCGACCACGTGCGAGTCGCTATCAAAAACCGCAAACCGCTTGTTCGCCATGGTTCAAACTCCGACGCGTCTGACCGCAGCTTCGGGCTTGAGCGACTGCTTGACCTCTTCTTCGGTCGGCCACCAGTCGGGACGCTCAATCTCGGTGACGCGGTCGGCGATGAATTTTTTGGGCGCGTCGATCCTGTACAGCTTGCGCGCGTTGCCGCCGAGGAACTTGGCTTGATACGGCTCGGGCAGTTCGCATTTCCGCATCGTGTCGATCGCGCGCCAAGCGTCGTCGCCATCGTGATGGTACACGTCGGACGACCACGCCAGGATGTTCTCGTAAAATTCCGGCAGACGCGACGGCGGCGCTTCGTCGCCCTCGAATCCAGTGACACAGCGCTCGAAGAATGTTTCGCTCGGCAGTTTCTTCAGCGGACGCAAGCGGCGTTCGTTGCGATAGAGCTTATAGTTCTTGTCACACTCGTCGAGGATGAAGCTGAGCCAGGTCGATGACGCTTCGAAGACCGCCGCCTTGATTTTCGGAAAGCGCTCGAAGAACCCCGACATCAGCACCATCACGACCCATAGCGACGCTTCCGCCTGGAAATCCTGTACGTTGATCAGAAATGAATGCGGCAGACCCGATGTCGTCGCGGTCAGCGAGATCAACTCGGCGCCCGAATGCTGCTCGGTGTATCCCGGCGGCTTGAGCGAACCGAACGCGGGAAACGGATGCATCCCGTAAACGATGCCGGTCTCTTCCATCGCGCGCCACACGCGCTCGAACTTGGGCTGAATCGGATAATTTCCCATCGCATCGATCGGCCGCACCAGGCCCACGCGGCATCCCTTGTCCGCGACGCGATAAACTTCCTGCTCCGCGAATTTGGGATCCTGCATCGGGAGCATCGCGGCGAAATAGAGCCGCTCGGGATTCTCCTGGCAGTACTCGTGCGCCCAATCGTTGTACGCCTTGCACATCGCCTTCGCGCCGACCGCGTTCAGCAGCCACGGATAAGTGTCGATGTCGGTCGGGATGATCATCACCTGATCGATACCCTGCACATCCATGTCACGCAGTCGCGGCTTAGGTTCGTAAGAGCCCTTGTGATCGATATAGTCCGCTTGCGCTTTGGTGAGCGCGGTCTTCGGATTGAGATTGCGGACGTTCAGTGCGCGCTGGATGTCATGCTTGAGGCCGGGTCCCGCGAGCGACAGCACGTTGACCATTCCGGCCGCTCCGCCAATACGCTGCGAGCCGATTCCCGCGCCGGCCTTGCCGTTGACGATAAGCTGATCCGTTTCGGAATCGTACCAGATGGTATTTTTCAGACGCCTCGTATTCATCCCTGGTCAGCCAGTCTTTCGCCCGCTCCCAGAGCCATGGCGGCTCCGTCACGTGAGCATCGCAATCGAAGGTCGGGAAATTTTTGGTCATCGGCGCGAATTTCTGAATCGGCATACCGCACCTCTTTCGTCGATCGACGACTACTCAGTTCATTAGCAAGTGACTATTCAGTCTCGAGCCACGCGTCGGGCATCGTGATCGAGCCGTGACGCGCAAACACCGCATCGATCTCTTTCATGTCCGCGTCGGAAATTGACCAGCCGAGCGCGCCGGCGTTGTCATCGACTTCGCGCGGATTTCGGCATCCCACCAACGCCGTGCTGATGACCGGATTCGAGAGCGTCCAGCGCAGCGCAAGTTGCGGGAGCGTTTTGTTGTAGCGCTTCGCGATCGACTTCAGATCCTCGACGGCGCGCAGATTGTTGAGAAAGTGTTCGGGACCGAACAGATGCTGAAACAGGTTGATGTTGCCGAGCTTGCCGCGGCGCGATCGCCAGTCAGTCTTCTCGAACGCCGACTCCTCGCTGAGCGTGCCCGTCAGCATCCCATATGCGAGCGAGCCATACGCCATCACGCCGATACCGTTTTCACGACAGTATGGGAAAATTTCCTTCTGCATGCGGCGATCGAACATGTTCCAGCAGTACTGGACGACGTCGACGCGCCGCGTGCGCGCGCATCGTTCGATCTCGCTCAGCTTGAAGTTTGACAAGCCGACCGCTCTCACCTTGCCCTGCTTCACCAGCTCGTCGAGCGCCTGCATCGGCTCTTCGAACGGCGTAATCCGATCGGGCCAGTGGATTAGATAGACATCAACGTAGTCGGTGTTGAGCGCCTTGAGACTTTTGTCGATCGACTCGAAGACACGTTTGCGAGTGCTCTCGCGATAGTTGGGAGTGTCCGGGTAGCCAACGCCGAACTTGGTCGTGATGACGGCTTCCTTGCGGCGCGATCCGAGCGCTTTCGCCAGCGATTTTTCCGACGCGCCGAAGCCGTACGCCTCGGCAGTATCGAAGCAGTTGATGCCGAGGTCGAGCGCGCGATTAACCGCCTTGATGAACTCGGACTCCTCGATACTGCCGTAACCGCCGCCAATCTCCCAGCATCCGAAGCCGACGGCGGAGATCTGAATCCCGGTCCTGCCAAATGGTCGGAGTTCCATACGCTGCCCTCCGCATACCGATCGTTCAAGCGTCACGCTAGTTCCGAATGAATTTTTTTTCAATCAAGTAGAACTGCGATCGGTTTGACGACTCGACGACAGGTTCGATAGCCTCTGATGCGGGCGCTTGAGCGACTTGAGATCGATCGGAGGGCCTGCATGGCACGCGCTTTCGACATCAAACCTCTCGACGCGACCTTCGGCGCGGTCGTGACCGGCGTCAAGCTCGCATCACTCGACGACGCCACATGGCACGAACTCTACGCCACCTGGCTCGAGTACGCGCTGCTCATCTTTCCCGGCCAGCATCTCAGTCGCGACGAGCAGGTCGCATTCGCCAAGCGGTTCGGATCACTCGAGTTCAACCTCGCGGCGCTCAGCAACGTGAACGCCGACGGCACTCTGATCGCCGACCCGGACAATGACATCCTGAAAGTGCTCAAGGGCAACATGGGATGGCATTGCGACAGCACCTATATGCCGGTGCAGGCCAAGGGCGCGGTCTTCACCGCCGAGATTGTGCCGAACGCTGGCGGCGCGACCGGATGGGCCGACATGCGGGCCGCTTACGACGCTCTCGATGAAAATCTCCGTGCAAAAGTCGATCGCCTCGCTGCACACCACTCGCTCTATTACAGCCAGTCGAAGCTCGGGCATCAGCCGAAAGCGGGCAGCGCGTATAGCGGCTACGGCTTCCACGACGGCCCGGTTCCATTGCGCCCGTTGGTGAAAGTTCATCCTGAGACTGGTCGAAAATCGCTGGTGATAGGTCGCCACGCGCACAATATTCCCAACATGGATCCATCCGAGTCCGAGCGGTTCCTGCAAGAGCTAGTGGATTTCGCATGCCGCCCGCCGCGCACCTATCACCATAAGTGGACCCCAGGCGACGCAGTCGTGTGGGACAATCGCTGCCTGCTGCATCGGGGCATGCCATGGGACATGACCGAACCTCGCGTGATGTGGCACAGCCGTATTGCCGGTGACCCTGTGAGTGAGATCGCTATAAATTATCCCGCTAACCAACCCGTCGAGAGCAAGTCTTTAGCCTAAGGCCCAAATAGGAGCGAACCATGTACGACCTCATAATCCGTAATGGCACGATCGTCGATGGAAGCGGGATGCCGCGCTACAAGGGCGACGTCGGGATTGAAGGCGGCAAGATCGCAGCGATCGGGAAAATCCACGACAGCGCGCGCGAAACGATCGATGCCGACGGACACATCGTATCGCCCGGCCTCGTCGACGCGCACACGCACATGGACGCACAGGTTTTCTGGGACGCGCTCGGAACCTGCTCATGCTGGCACGGCGTCACGTCGGTGGTGATGGGCAATTGCGGATTCTCGCTCGCGCCATGCGGCGAGAAGGACAAACTGCTCGTCATGCGCAATCTGGAACGCGCTGAAGACATCTCGCCGGAAGCGATGCAGGCGGGAATCAAATGGTCCTGGACCACCTTTGCGCAATATCTCGACGCCGTCGATCGCCTGCCCAAGGGCATCAACTACGCCGCCTACATGGGACACTCTGCGCTGCGCACCTATGTTATGGGTGAGCGCGCTTTCGACGAGGAAGCGACCACCGAAGACCTACAGCTCATGCGCGAGGAATTGGGTGACGGCATTCGAGCAGGCGCGGTCGGATTCACCACCTCGCGCACCAGCAATCATCAGACGCCCGACGGCCGCCCGGTCGCGAGCCGAATCGCCAACTGGAACGAAGTGCGGCAACTGGTCGGAGTGATGGGCGAGTTGGGCGCCGGTATTTTCGAGATCGCCGGTGAAGATACCGGCGCTGAAGGTGCGCGTCTCGACGACTACCTGGGCCGCCTCAAGTCGCTCGCGGTCGAGAGCTCAGTGCCGGTGACATTCGGGATGTTCAGCTCGCGCAGGGCGCCGAATTATTGGCGCCGATATTTCGAAACCGCCGACCAGACTGCTGCCGCCGGCGGCCGCATGTTCGTCCAGGTCCACAGCCGCTCGCTCAACGTGCTCCTGTCCTTCGAAACCAACATGCCGTTCGATCGAATTCCGGCGTGGCGCGATATTCGCAAACTCCCTCTGGCAGAACAGGAAGCCGCGCTGCGCAATCCCGAGACTCGCCGCCAGCTGGTGCAAGCCGCCAATGAGCGCTCGCGCAGCGAGGAGCGCGCGGTAGGTGCGGAAGCGCGCGGCGCGAATTACAACTGGATCTTCCCGCTCGATCGTCCGACGCCGCCGTATCGCTCTATCTCCGAAATCGCAGCGGCTGAAAACAAAGACCCTGTCGATGTCATGATCGACCTTGCTCTCGAAAAAAATCTCAAGAAATTCTTCCTGCAGACCCTGGTCAATGAGAATCAGGATCACGTTCTGGAGATGATGAAGCATCCGCGCTCCGTGGTGACCTTCTCGGATTCGGGCGCGCACGTATCGCAGATCATGGACTCATCCTTACAGACACACGTGCTGAGTCATTGGGTGAGGGAAAAGGAAGCGCTGACTCTCGAGCAGGCAATCCGGATGCTCAGCTTCGTCCCTGCATATCATTGGGGCCTGAAGGGACGCGGACTTCTGCGCGAAGGCAACTTCGCCGACGTCATCATTTTCGATGCGGACAAGATCAAGCCGCAGTTGCCGGAACTGACCTATGACCTCCCGGCAGGCGCGCGGCGGCTGAAGCAGAAATCCGACGGACTGCTCGCGACAGTAGTCAACGGCCAGGTCGTCCTGCGGAACAACGAACACACAGGAGCATTGCCCGGAAAGTTACTCCGCGGCCCAATGGCGCAAGCGTAAGGCGCGGCGCGGATTGCGCCTTGCTCCATCCGCGCGATTTCGCGATTTCCTTCTTTACACTGGGTGCAGGGGTCACCCCTGCCGCCCGCCGCGCAGGCGTCTGATCCTATGCCACGGTCGGCCCCAGATATCACAGCGCCGACACTGACACGGTGACATCGTCTGAATCTTGGTGCACACTAGCGCTCTGGTGACCCATCAGAGTGTTGGATTCTGACCTCGACCGCCAGCGCAACGTATTTCGAATCACCTTCGCGGCCTGCATCCTCACCGCTTTGGCTTTGATTTGGAGTTACCGCTTTCTGCCGCTCTCGGACTACCCCGATTGGGTTTTCGAGGGTACTGTCGTTGCCAAACTCCTTCGCGGCAAAGCGCTGGCATCCTACTCGTTCAAGCGCTATCCGGTCCCTTATTCTGGAACGGTGGCAACGCTGGGACTGCTGGATTTAATCCTTGCTCCAGAAATCTCGGGAAAAATCGTGCTAAGCCTTTCCGTGATCCTGATGGCGCTTTCCTCGACATACTTGCTGCGTTCACTACGGCGCGACGTCGCTAACCCTCTCCTGTTGATCCCACTCCTCTTCCTGCTGAACACCTTCTTCTTCTGGGAGAGCTGGCCTATCTCTTCGCCCTCTCCATCTTATTCCTCTACTGCGGCTACCTGTTCCGTCGATTCTATAGCTCACAACCAATCAATTGGTGGCTCGTCGCCGCCGCATCGATAACTACCTTCCTTTTCCACTTCGTCCCCTATGCGACTGCCCTACTAGTTACACTGACACTTATACTCGTCGAGACTCGAACCGAATTGCTCAGCCGCTTCGCCATTTCTTTCGCACCATCTATAGGACTCTCAATCTGGTACGCAGTCGGACGTTCCTCGCTGAAGCAGATGCCTTTACACTGGACGTTCTGGACGCCGCATCAACTTGTCGGCCGCTGGCTCGCCGCGTTCTCTGCGTTTCCGGAATTTTTGCCGTGGCTGGGAATTCAAGCGCCCTGGATGAAGTCCTTCGCGATACTCAATCTGGTCGTGGCTATCGCTCTAATTCTGGTGTTACCGCTGTGCGTTCTGGCGTGGACCCAAATGACGCACAAGATACCCGGGAGTACTCGCATCAGCAGTAGTTTGCGGAATCGCCGTCATCGCCGCCGGCTATGAGTTCGAAGGAATGGTGAGTCCGGGCGAACGATTTCTATATCCAGCCTTATGGATCGGGCTGTGCTGGCTTATAGGCCTTGACCTACCGAGCCGCGCCTCCGGATTCAGTCGAGTCCTGACCATAGGACTCTTATCGTTGCTAGTAGTTCAAATCATCTTCATGCTGGTGTATGTCAGAGCGGTCTCGAACGACCTCGCATCGCTATACTCGAAGTTGCAGTCAGTAACTTCCCAAACTGAATTCTGCGACATCTATGAAACTTATCTCCAACAGAGTTGGGATAAGCCACATCGAACCGGCCTCGATGCCCTCCTAACCAATCACGCCAGCGCCCCGCGACTCCCATACTATCTCTATCTGCAGAAACAAGTAGAAGCACCAATATTTCAGACAGATATCCTCAACTACACCGGCCACGGCAACAACGAAGACCTATGCAAGTCCCGGTGACTGCTACGAAGCCTTGCCTTCACCGCTCACAATGGTCACTCCCAACAATTCCCCTCCCTTCCCGTTCAAGAAGGGGTTACTCCCACCAATCCGGTTCCCACTAATCCGGTCCCCCTTCCCGCTCGAGAAGAGGTTACTCCCAACAATCCAGTTCCCCTTCCCGCTCGGGAAGGGGTTAGGGGTTAGGTTGTTCGGATCATTCGCAAACCCCGCACCACCTTTTCTGGTCCCCCTTCCCACCATGGGAAGGGGTTAGGGGTTAGGTTCTTAAAGCGTAGGATCGCGAACCAGGATCCCATCCGCATAAAGCTGCCGAATCTTATCCGCCGGCATCATGAGTAGTTCGCCCAGCACTCGCTCGTTATCTTCACCTAGCCGCGCCGAACGCACTTCAGTCCTATCCGGCCACGCGGAAAATTTCACCGGCACCCCCGGAATCGCGACGTTGCCCAGCAAAGGATCCTTGATCCATCGCACAGTCTTGCGCTCGTTGAGATGCGGATGCTTTACCGCCTCATTAACCGTCAGCACCGGCGCGCATGGCACTCGCTCGGCGTCGAGCGCGGCGATAGCATCGTCGCGGCTGGGAAATTTCGACAGCCAGCCCTCGATCACATCTCGCAGCTGTTCCTTGTTGTCGCGACGCCCGCGCGCATCCTTGAACCGCGGGTCGCTCGCCAATTCCGGCATCCCAAGCGCGCGCACGAACTGCGGCCATTGATGGGGCGTCGAAGTTATCTGCAGGTATTCATTTCCCCGGAAATGAAAGATACCTGTGGTGCCGCCGTCAGGATGCAGCGAGCCACTCCGCGTCGGACGAAACTTATCGCCGCGCAACGATACGATCGGCACCGTCTTCTCATGCATGTGAAAGTAGGTATCCAGCAGCGACGCGTCCAGGTACTGGCCTTCACCTGTGCGCTCGCGATGCAACAGCGCAAATCCTATCGCCATCGCCGCCGCGACGCCGGTGGACACATCGCCGATAGCCATAGTAGTCAGCGCCGGCGGACCATCAACTTGTCCTATCCCATCGGTAACCCCGGCATAGGCCTGTCCGATAAAGTCGTAGCCCGCCTTGCTCGAAAGCGGCCCCGTCTGCCCAGCCATCGAAATCGAACACATGATGATTTTCGGATTGACCGCCTTGACATCCTTATACGCAAATCCCAGCCGGTCGATCACCCGCGGCGCGAAGTTCTCGACCACCACGTCAATCTGCGGAAGCATCGACATCACGATCTCACGCGCTCCAGGTTTCTTCAGATCGATCGCGAAGCTCAGCTTCGAATGGTTGTGCTGCATGTAATAAGTGCTATGACTCGATCCCTTGTATTCGGGCGCGAGCGACTTAAGCCCGTCGGCACGCACGCGATCGCCAAACGGCGCTAGCTCGAGCTTGATTACTTCGGCCCCCATCTCACCCAGCAGTCGCGTGCAAGTAGGTCCCGCGACGAACTGCGTGAAATCCAGAACCCGATACCCTTCCAGCATCTGCGGCTTATTCGCCATTGATCTGCCCTCTCTCAAGAAACCTCTGCATAATTGGCTTGCCGTTCTTCCCCTCTCCCAGAATGGGAGAGGATCGAAGGTGAGGGTCCTTGTTCAGCGCGCGTGCTTCGCGCGCGATTCAAGATTCCGCCTCTGTTCCGGAAGCGCGCCCGGGTTATGCAAACCTCTCTCTCAACCTATATACCACCTTGGCGGCTGGAGCGGTAATCGTCAGAGCCGTAGCAGTTGCCGCGCGTTAGCGCCCAGAATTTTGCTTTCATCACCCGCATCAAGGCCAAGCGCTTTGACTTCTTCCACCGGATGCGCCAGCCCCGCCGGCAAAGGATAATCGGTGCCGACCACGAACCGATCCGCGCCATAGGTCTTCACCAGGTGACCTAGCATCCCACGGCTATGCGCGATGATATCGAAGTAAAACTGATTTGCGTAACTCGACGGCGGCCGCGGAATTGCCTCGCGGCACTCAGGCACCAGCCGATATCCCATGTCGAGTCGTCCCACCAGCGCCGGCAACGCACCACCGGCGTGATAGAGAACAATTCGCAAGTCAGGATGGCGCTCGAGTACGCCACCGTAAATCAGTAGTGCGGCCGCGAGTCCCGTGTCGTAAAGATTCCCGACCAGGTTGCCGAGAAAATATCTGGCAAGCGCTCCAGCCGGCGCAGCTTCAAATGGATGAATGCAAACCACCATCCGCAGCGCTTCAGCCGCACTCCAGAACACCTCGAATTCCGGCCCATCGAGCTGACGTTCACCAACCTTCGGCGGAATCTCAACCCCACGAAGTCCCAGCTTCGCCGCCCGCTCCAGCTCTTTCACGGCTAGCACCGGATCCTGCATCGGAACGCTCGCCAACGGCACAAAGTGATCGGGGTCGCGAGCGTTCAGAGCCGCCATCATGTCGTTGTTGACCTGCGCGATCGCGAGTCCGAGCGCAGCTTCGACGTCCGGATACATCAGGAACGGCACGCACGAAACGGCCTGCGCCGTCACGCCCTCGCGCTCCATGTCGGCGATTCGCGCCTGCGCGTTCGAGATCGGCCCGTCGATTGGCCGCATCGCCTTTTCCTGGATCAAAAGAAAACGCCTGCCGTCGCGCTCGACGATACTGGTCGCGAAATGCTTCCCCTCGCGCGCCAGAAAATCAATTATCTCGGGCGCGATGAAGTGATTGTGCATGTCGATGACATCCATCGCGTCCTCCGAAGCGTTAGCAGACTGCTTAATTAGAGAATGAAGCTGATCTTGCCATGCGGGCGCAGCGCCTCATTATCGAGGATAGCTCTTCTCTCGCGAATTCTAAGATCGTCGCCTTTCCGCACAAGTTTGTAGTCGTAATGCCCTATATAGGTATCAACCGACTCATAACGCATCCTATGCACCGCGAAGTTGGCGGTAACTAGAATACTATCGTCATCCGCGCCGACGACGCGCACATTGGCGATCATCCTCCGCGTGCGAGATCGCGGATTCTCCGACCACGCCGCCTTGCCGAGCAACTGCTTGACGCGCGATCGTATCCTTACCGCATCGTCCGCGATGATGAACAACGTATTTCGCGAATCCCCTTCCGGAACGTCTGTAGGCGGTATCTCATAGACCGCATCTTCGGTGAGAAGTTCCAGCCATTCGTCCAGCCGCCACTCATCAAGCAGCGCCGCCTCCTTGTATAGGAGGTCCTCGACCTGCTGGCGGCTAGGCAGTTCGACGCTACTCATGCCGCTTTCCTCGCGCGCTTCAGTTGCGGCGCTGTCATAAGATGATTCCATCGGCGCCAGAACGCGCGCATCTGTAGTTCATCGGTGATCGACGGATTCTCCCGCTTCATACCGCGCGAAATATCCGACCATCCTACTTCTCGATTCGCAAAGCCGCGCTGACACGACTCGAGCATCTCGACGTCATCCGGCGTGGCGAAACCTCCGGGACCCAGGAAGGTCAGAAAGTTGTCTAGCCGCAGCGCCGAGTCCTCAGCGCTCTCGTCCGCCGGCGCCAGCGCCCACGCGTTCACCTCCATGTAGTCAGGCGAAACCGGATAGAAGGTCCTAACCGTGATCGCCATGATGTCGTTAATTACCAGGTTCGGAAAAATCCCGAGGTTGCGGCTGGTCTCGCAAATCCGCCGCGACCGCTCGGGTCCGAAGCGCGCATCGAAGCGCCGCCGCACTTCCTCGAAGTGAGCCTTACGATGCTCGCCAAAGGGCGCGACCCAGTGCGCGATCGGCCGTCCCCACGCGCTCTGGTATTCCACCACCGCGTGACCGTTACCGAGATCGACCGCCTTCTGATGGGACGGCGCTGCCACGTCGCGGCCCTTCATATCAACCCCTATGTCCGCTAGGAAGCTGAAATACCTCTGATGCGTCGGCAGACCGTGATACCCGTCATAGCTATTCTCAACCAACAACTTCCAGTTAGCCCGTGCGCTATAGGCCTGCTGCCCCGAGACAATCTTCATACCTAGCTCTGACTGATCGGCAACCAGGTCCAGGTACTCGCGCGCCCCCGCTAAATAGTCATAAAGGCTATCCGCAGCGCTATCAAAGCACGCGAAAATAAATCCGCGATAGTTATCGACTTGCGGCGGCGAGACGAGCCCCATGTCATCGCGCTTGAACGCCTCGCTATAGGACTCCTCACCCGGCACTCCTACCAGTTGTCCGCGCGAGTTATAAGTCCAGGCATGGTAAGGACACTGAAAGGTCCGCGCATTGCCGGACTTCTGACGGCATACCAGCGACCCACGATGCGTACAAGTATTGAGCAGCACCCGCACCACGCTGTCATCGCCACGCACCAGGATCATCGGCCGTCCCGCAACATTGCGCGAACGATAGTCGCCCGCGTGCGAAACCTCCGACTCATGACCAACATAGATCCAGCACTTATCGAAAACCCGCCGCCTCTCATCGGCCAGACACTCCGGATCGGTAAACGCCCGCCGATTAACCCGAAACAGCCCCGCGTCTTGATCATCTATGACATAGCTCTCAGCCGCCTTATCCATAAATCTTCTCCCGACTCCGCTCTTCCCCTCTCCCTGTAAGGGAGAGGATCGAAGGTGAGGGTCCTTATGCAGCGCGCATCTTCTGCGCGCGATTCAAGATTCTGCTTCTTCTCCGCACCAAGCGCCTGAGTTATGCAAAATTTCTCCTCCTACCTCTCAGACGGATTCCACGCCCAGTAACGCGCTATCGCACCCGCATCGACCCTAAGATCTATCCCCGTGATCATCCCAGCGTCGTCCGACGCGAGAAACACCGCCGCCCGTCCGTAATCACTCGGACTCGGCAGCTTTTGCATAGGTACGCCTCTTCGAAAAGGCTCGAAAGCATTCTTCATTTGATCGCCACTGCGAGCCGGTCGTCCCCATCGCGCCGCCCGCTCGATTGACTCCGCCGTATCGGTCGCCGTCGGCGTCAGACTGTTGACGCGAATCCCATGCCCGACCAGTTCCATCGCCGCCGACCGCGTGAAGTTCAGCAGCCCTGCCTTGCCCGTGCAGTACGCGATGTTATTCGGCTCGCCCTGATGACCCGCGGTCGAAATAATATTGATGATCGCGCCTTTGCGTCCCTGCTCGATCATCAACTTCGCAACATGCTTGGTAAACAGGAACGCGCCACCGAGAATTATCTCGAGCTGTCGCCGCCACTCGTCGAGCGGCATGTCGATAACGCCTTTCTTGTTAAAGATAACGGCGTTGTTCACCAGAATATCGACTCCGCCGAAATGCTCGCGCGCCGCCGCGACCGCCGCGATCACCTGCCGCTCATCAGTAACGTCACAAGTCACCGCCGTGGCGCGTCCCCCCGTGCTCTTGATGTAACCCGCGCAGTCTGACGCATTTTCCGCGCGCGCATCGACGCACGTCAGCGCCGCGCCCTCAGCCGCGAGACCCTCGGCAATGCCGCCGCCGATATTCGTGCTGGTCCCCGTGACCAGCGCCACTTTTCCACTTAGCTTCATCGGCTTAACGCGGCGGCGGCGCCGTAATGAAACACTTCGACGAATTGAAAATCCACGTATCGATAAACTCCGTCTCCACCGGCTTACGTTTCAATTCGGCGAGCACACCCGCGAGACACATCCAGTTGAGGATTTCCTGCTGGCCGCTCGCCTCGACCGACGCCGCCGGATAGTTCCGCCACGCGTCGAAGTTGCCGGCGCGCAACGCCTCGAACAGCGTCCGGTCCGCGGGCGTGTCCGGATACAGAAAATTGTTTTTCGCCGTAAGAAACGCGTGCGACCATCCCGACGACGCCATCAGCGCGACTCGCCACGGACTGTTCGCAAAAATCCGCGCGGTCGCAGCGCCCAGGTCGAACAGTCGTCGCGGCGTCGGCGCCGGCGGATCGAGCTGCGCTTCCGACGGCGGATTTTCGAACGCCGGCAGCCCGCCCTGCTGCGAGATCACTCTGCGCCCGTAGCAATTGATCGCAAACGGAATGATCGGATACGGAAACCCTTTCCGATCGTAATCGAGATACAGCACCGCATTGGCGAAAGCGTGGCCCAGCGGATGATGTAACGGTTTGTAAGAGTACGCGGTGTCGAAGCCAGCCTCGATCAGACCGCCCGCGAGATACTTGGCGGCCGCGACGTTGCCCGCCGCCCGGAATTTCTTGTCGGGCGCGTCCTTCCACACATTGTGCGCCGGCGGCGCGAACTCGAACGAATCATGCGCGTAGATGCAATAAGGCGGAATCACATCCTCGCGAAAATTTTCGTATTGATCGTCGCCCCACACCACGATGAAGTCGGGACGAAACTCGTCGATCTGCGCGCGCGCCTTGCGCAGCGAGCGCACCAGCCGCTCGCGATGCGCCCGCGCAGCAGTAGTGCCTTCGTCGTTGCCCCATTCCGCGCGCATCGCTTCTGGCCAATTCTGCTCACTGCGAAATTTTTCCGGCAGATGCGGGTTCTGCAGCATCCGCTTCAGAATCCACGCCATCGTTTCGTCGCTGCCGGCCAGAGGCGGATAGTGAGTTATTCCAACTGCGAGAATCTCACCCATTTGCATGTCCTCCCGAAGCGCGGCCTCTTTCGTCGTGAAGGATCTGTTTCTCGTATAGCGCGGCGATGCGATCTGCGGAATACCCCAGCACACTCGAAAGCACCCGCGCGTTATCGCCGCCGAGCGCCGGTACATAGTTGCGAGCCTTGGCGGTCGAGTTGCCAAACTGGAACGCTGGGTTCGGAACCTTCAGCGGCCCCGCGCCGTCGTCGATCACGCTGAAGCTTCCGCGCTCCGCGAGATGCGGATGCGCCAGCGCCTCTCGCACAGTGTAATACCGCGAGCACGGCACGCCGCCCTCGGTCAAAATCGCTTCGCACTCGTGCATCGTTCGCGTCGAAGCCCACTCGTCCAGCATCGACATGAACCACGCCCAATTCGCCGCTCGACCCTTCGCCGTCGCGAAACGCGGATCATCCAGCCATTCGGGATGTCCGACCGCGCGCGCCAACGCCTCGTAGTTGTTCGGTTTGACCGCCGCGATCATCACGAATCCATCCTTGGCCCGCGTTGGCTGAAAAGTATTGGTCTTCCTCATCGGCGGAAGCTGCGCCTCCTGGAACTCATAGATGAGCATGCCGAGAATGCCGTCCATCATTGCCAGGTCGATGCAATCGCCGCGGCCGGTGCGCTCGCGCGCAAGCAGCGCCGACTGAATCGCGCCGAACGCGTACGTCCCGCCCAGCACGTCGCCCACATAAATGCCCGTGTTGAGCGGTCGCTCGAGTCCGTCCTGGTACGACAGGTTCACCAGGTCGAAGCCGCTGGCCGCATGTAGCATCGGCGCGTATGCGCTGCGCGTCGCCCATGGCCCGCTTTGGCCAAAGCCCGAGATCGAACAGTAAACGATCCGCGGATTCAGCCGCTCGAGCGTCGCGTAGTCGAGCCCCAAGCGCTGCATCACGCCTGGCCGCGAATTTTCAACAACCACGTCCGACTTGGCCGCGAGCTCGCGAATCAGCTCGCCCGCTCCGGGTTTGCGCAAATCGATCGCGAGACTTTTCTTGCCGCAATTCAGATGCGCGAAGTAAGCGCTCTTGCCGGCGCGAATCGGCGGCTGCGTGCGGATGAAATCACCCTCGGGCGGCTCAATCTTAAGAACCTCGGCGCCGAGATCCGCCAGCAGTCGCGTGCAATACGGCCCCGACACAATAGTCGTGAAGTCGAGCACGCGGACGCCGCTCAGAATATCGTTATTCACCCGCCGCCTCGGCTCGATCCTTTTCTTTCACCAGCGACAAGTAGTGACGGTTCAGCCGCTCGAGATGCTGCTCCATTTCTTTCACGGCCGCATCGCTGTCGCCCGCTTCAAAATGCTTCATGAAACGCCGGCGCGACGGCAGCACCCACGGATTTCGCTTCTGCCCAATGGCCCGGATGAAGTGCTGCATCACGTCGATCAGCGCCTCCATCACGATCACCATCACTGGATTTTTGGTCGCGCGGGCGATGACGCGATGAAAATCGAGATGGATCGCCGCCTGCTCGTAAAAATCGATATTCTCGCGCGAGGCTTTCGCCGCCGACGCGATATTGGCGTTGAGCGCCGCGATATCCTCCGGCGTCGCCCGCTCGCACGCGGCGCGCACCGCGCTCGACTCGATCATCACCCGCGCCTCGGTCAGATGCTCCGGCTGAATCGCACCGAGATGAAACATGTCGCGCAAGCCGGTGACTATCGCGTCGCCGGTGCTCTCGCGCACGAACGCGCCGCCGGTCGCACCCTTCTGCAAGCGCAGCAATCCGGCATTCTCGAGCGACCGCAACGCCTCGCGCAGCGTGTTGCGCGACACCCCGAACTGCTCCGCCAAGCACGCGCTCCGGCGGCAACCGATCGCCAGCTCGCAACCGCCGATCGGAAAGCTCCTTGCGAATCTGATCGGCAATTTCCTCGAACGCGCGCAGATTGCGGATGCGGCTGAACTCGACCCGGCGCGGCGTCGCCATTCGCATCGGCTTTTGGCGCTTGACATTCATGTCGCTCATGTGTTCCATTGGTTCAACCATTGGTACACCCGGCCGGACTCGAATGTCAAGCGCACGAATCGGAGGACAAGGCCCGTGATTTCTTTTGAACTTACCCAGGAACAGAAACTCGCGCAGTCGATGGTGCAGGAGCTGGCAAGCTCGCAGCTTCGACCGGCCGCGCGCAGCGCCGACGACCGCGAAGCAATGCCTTCGTCGATTCTCGACGAGATCTGGGCGACCGGAATTATCCAGTCTCAATCCGATGCGGACGGATATTCGCCGACGCTGAATGCACTGCTGCTCGAGGAACTTGCGGTCGCGGATGCTTCGTTTGCGATCGCGGCTGCGGCGCCGATCGGATTTCTCGGCGCGATCGCTGCGCAGGGATCGTCAGCCCAGAAGAAGAACCTGCTACCGCTGTTTGCGGGCGACAGGTATCGATGCGCGGGCGTCGCAATCATGGAACCCGATTTCGCCTTCGACGTTTCCGCGATTCGCACCACCGCAATCAAGCAGCGCGACGGTTATCTGCTGTCAGGCATGAAAGGATTGGTCCCGCTCGCCGGTAGTTGCAGTCACTTTCTCGTGGTCGCGCGATCCGACGATGCGTTGGAAGCGTTTATCGTCGAACGGAACGCGCGCGGCGTGAGCGTCGGCGAGAAGAAGCCGAACATCGGACTACGCGCGCTCGAGATGGCCGCGGTTAGTTTCAAAGATGTCGAACTACCGGCCAGCGCGCGGCTCGGCGAAGGCGCGGGATGCGATGTGCAGCGCATCATCGATTCGGCGCGCACCGCGCTGTCCGCGATCATGACTGGGACCAGTACGGCCGTGATGGAATTCGTGATGCCATACACCAAGGAGCGCGTGGTGCATGGCGATGCGCTTGCGAAGAAGCAGACGATTGCATTTCGCCTCGCCGACATGCGGATCGAAACCGACGCGATGCGCTGGATGACGTGGAAGGCGGCGTCGATTCTCGAGCAGGGTGGCGACGCAACGCGGCAGGCGCAACTTGCTTACACCTACTGCGCGGAGAATGCGATGTGGATTGCCGATGAGGGCGTCCAGATGCTCGGCGGGCATGGCTACCTGCGCGATAACCCGGTCGAGATGTGGTATCGCGACACGCGCACGGTGTCGGTGCTCGAAGGCGCGGTCGGAGTTTAGTTTTCGAAGACAATACTGAGGACAAGGCTATGATAGATTTCCAACTCACTTCGACTGACGAGAACGTTCTGAGCAATGCGCATGAGCAAGCGATCATTGGCCGCCGCTATGCGAGCTACTACGACAAGCATGAGGACGAACTCGAGCCCGAGGAATTTCCTGAGGCGAAAGATTTGCCCAACCCGGTCACGCTGGCCGAAGAAGGACTAAGCGACAGCAGCGGGTCGCGAATTCTTCACTCGCTGGTGATGCTCGAAATTTATTGGGGCGGGATTGCGCTGCATCGCAGCAAATGGGGACTTGGCAACACGGTGCTCAAGACGGTCGCGACGCCGGAGCAATTCGAGAAGTGGAAGAACCACACGATAGCGATTGCGATTACTGAGCCCGGCGCGGGCTCGGACCCGGCCAACATCCGGACGACGGCGACCTTCGATCGCGAGACCGGCGAATGGATTCTCAACGGCGAGAAGATTTTCATCTCGCAGGCGCAGTCGGGTGACGCTGCGATGGTGCTGTCGCGCTTCATCGCGCCGGACGGCAGCCGCGGCATGACCACGTTCATCGTTGAAAAAGGCACGCCTGGATTCACTGTTGGGCCGCAACTCAAGAAGCTCGGCATTCGCTCGCACGACACCTGCAACCTGCTATTCGAGAATTGCCGGATTCCGGAGTTCAATCACATCAAGGGCGACTTCAAATCGACGATGTCGGTGTTCAACGATTCGCGCCCGATGGTCGGCGCGATGGCGCTCGGCGTCGCGCGCGCATCGCTGGATTTCACGCGCGAAAAACTGGCAGAGCGTGGAATCGAAATCAGTTACCGCGGCGGAATGCGAACCCGATCGGCAATCGTCGATCGTTTTATCCGGCTGGAAGCCATCTACGAAGCCGCGCTGCTGACGGTACTGCGCTCGAAGTGGCTCGAGCAGCAGGACGTCCCGCCGAAAGTGGAAGCGTCGATCGCGAAAGCCGCCGGCGGCAAGGCTGCGCGAAAAATTACGCAAGGTTGCATCGACTTGCTCGGCCCGGAGGCGCTCTCGGAAGAGCATCCGCTGGATCGATGCTTCCGCGACGGCCGCATCTTCGACATCTACGAAGGCGCCGGTGAAATCCAGCGCCTGATAATCGCGCGCTCGATCCTCGGCTATACCGGCCGCGATTTGAGGTAGCGGCGGGTCACTGAAGCTTGCACTTCCCGTGGACCTGATTGTTGGTTTTCACTAGGCTGGAAAGCTACACATGGTGTTCAGGAGGAAGAGATGAAACCAGCACTTCGGATCGCACTTCTCGCAACCGCTATTCTCTCCTTGAGTTGTTGGTCACCCGCGGCGAACGCGCAGGCTAACAAATATACGGTCAAGACCGGCTATCTCACCTGCCATGAAGCGTCGGGATGGGGATTCATCTTCGGATCTTCGCGCCAACTCAATTGCTCGTATTCCAGCAACGGCGGCAGAGTCGAATACTATAATGGAAGCGTCTCGAAGTTCGGCGCTGACATTGGCTATCTCAAATCAGCGGTGATTTTGTGGGCGGTCGCCGCGCCGACCAAGGATCTCAAACCCGGCGCACTCGAGGGTCATTACGGCGGCGCTACTGCAAGCCTCACGCTCGGAGTGGGTGCGGGGGCGAACGTGCTGGTCGGAGGTTTTGATCAGTCGATCGCGCTACAGCCTGTGTCCGTCGAAGGTCAGAATGGACTCAACGTTGCCGCCGGAGTCGCGGAGATGACGCTCAAATATCGCGGAGAGAATCCGCCGCGCTGAAGAACGCAGCCGTCACCATCCTGTGGCGTTCAGCCATGCGACGGTGCTGGTGAGGTCGAACGAATTTGCAAGATCCAGCAGGTCAACGATCTTGCTGACGTCGTCCATCGGGAAGGACTTGCCGGCGGGAAATACCGGCTCGACGCGACAGTAGCGGTCGCCGAGAAGTTGTTGGCATTCAAAATCGGCCACCCCGACGCTGCCGTCCATCATCACGTTGAGGATTGGCTTGATCCATTGCGCGTCGCCCCAATCGTGATTCTGTCCGGCGATGTATTGCAGCGAGGCGCCGGTACCTACCGATAACAGCTTGATGTCGCCCAGGGTGGTTGCGCGCTCAGCGGCTTGATTGCGGGGGTCGAGCGTCTGTGCAATCGCAGCCATGCTCGGGTTGTTGGCGATCACACCGCCGTCGATAAATACGCCATAGGATGGGAAGTAGGTGGGCGCCGCGCTGGTGGACATGGCGACATCAACCGCCAGAAATTCACCGTCGCTGTCGTCGCCAATAAAATTGTGAAAAAACTTCGGGGCCCAGGTGCGGGCGGAAGGATCCGGCGACTGATTGTCCAACTTGAACGACGAGATCAGAACGCGAGAGTGCAAGTCCTTGAGTTTCAGCGCGCCGAAGGTGTCCTGCAGAATCTGTTTGAGATTCGTGTTGTCGTATTTCGAACCGGCGATACCGCCTATGTCGACTACGTCGTGCGCCCACGAGGAATCAAATATCAGCTTGCCGTTAATAACGTAGAGGTCGCGAATTTGCGCGGGGGTGAGACCGGCAGCGAGACCCAGGGCCAGGATTCCACCGGTCGAGGTGCCGGCGAACAGCGTGATCGTATCAACTCGGTTCTGCAGCAACGCGGGATACGCGCCTGCCAGCCGATTCAGCAAAACCGCGGTCAGCACTCCGCGGATACCACCGCCATCGCAGGACAGAATTCGAAATTTTGGCATGCGACGTTGCCTCCTGTAAGTCTCAGATCACAACCGGCGAAAACCAGACAGAAAGTTTATCCGCAATTGCCGCGCATCGGTCAACAGTAGAGTAGTGTTTCTGTACTGTTCGTAATTTCATGAAGTCGTCGGTTATCGCTTCTAATGGATGGTTGCGCGGGCCGACGAAAGGTTTTTGTGCCGAGGGTTACAGCTGCGGCGCGAATGTTTTTTCATGTGCCTGTTTTCTCTGTTACTAATGATGCGGGGGACGGCCCTGAAATGCTGATAGCGAAACGATGAAGACCCTCGAGCAGCCGATGCTCGAGAGGGGGAGCGGAGCATCTTCCGACGAAGTGCTTGCTGTTTTGCGGCGGTTTTGGGGGTTTGAGAGTTTGCGGCCGCTGCAGTCGGAGGCTATCCAGGCGGGACTCGAGCGGCGCGATTCGCTGATCGTGATGCCGACTGGCGGCGGCAAGTCGCTCTGCTACCAGGTGCCGCCCGCGGTCGCGCGACGCACCGACGTCGTGGTCTCGCCGCTGATCGCGCTGATGAAGGACCAGGTCGATGCGCTACGCCTGTCGGGTTATCCGGCGGCGGCGTTGCATAGCGGGATGGATCAGATGGAGCTGCGCGACGTCGAGCGCGAGATCGCCGGGGGCCGCCATCATCTTATATTCGTCGCGCCGGAACGGTTGCTGACGCCGCGATTTCTGGAACTTGCCGCGCGCCTGAAAGTTTCGAGCTTCGCAATCGACGAGGCTCATTGCATCAGCCAGTGGGGTCACGATTTCCGACCGGAATATCGCAGACTCGCGGAATTGAAGACGCGCTTTCCGGGCGCAAGCATTCACGCATACACGGCGACGGCGACCGAGCGCGTGCGCGGCGATATCGTCGAGCAACTCGGCCTCACCGATCCACAGGTGCTGGTCGGATCGTTCGATCGCCCGAACCTGCTCTATCGCGTGCGTCCGAAACTCGATGTGAACGCGCAAATTGGCGAGACGATTCGGCGGCATCAAGGTGAGGCGTCGATCGTTTATAGCATCAGCCGAAAAGACACCGAGCACATCGCGGCGTACCTCGCGTCGGAAGGTGTGCGCGCGGCTGCGTATCACGCCGGGATGGAAGCGGACGAGCGTCGGCGCACGCAGGATCGCTTTGCGGCCGAGGAAATCGACGTGGTGGTGGCGACGGTCGCATTCGGGATGGGCATCGATCGCAGCGACATCCGATGTGTAATCCATGCGGCGCTGCCGAAGTCAGTCGAGGCCTATCAGCAGGAGACGGGACGCGCCGGCCGCGACGGCTTGCCCGCGGAGTGCGTGCTGTTCTACTCGGCGGCTGACGTGATGCGCTGGCGCAACCTGATGGAGCGGAGCGCGGCGGAATCGGCGACTCCAGTTGAAGTGTTAGAAAGCGGAAAGCTGTTGCTCGAGGAAGTGCGACGCTTCGCGACGGTCATTAGATGCCGTCATGCGGCGCTCTCCGCATACTTCGGCGAGACCTACAAAGGATCAAACTGCGGCGCGTGTGACTTTTGCCTGGGCGAGGTGGAAGGCGTCGCCGATTCCACTGTGCTCGCGCAGAAGGTGCTGTCGTGCGTCGCGCGTGTCGAGCAGCGCTTCGGCGTCGAGCACGTCGTGGACGTCCTGAGCGGCGCCAGCAGCGACCGGCTCCGTCGATTAGGCCACGAAAAGCTTTCCACCTATGGCCTGCTGAAGGACGTCCCGCGCAAGACCTTGACCAACCTGGTCTATCAGCTAGTCGATGCCGGCCTGCTCGAGCGGACGCCGGGCGATCGTCCAATGCTAAAATTGAACGCCTTGTCATGGGAAGTGATGCGCGGAGGACGCGCTGTAACGCTGCTACAGGCGAAAGAGTCCAAATCGAAAAGAACCCGAATCGAAGAGGCCTCGTGGCTTAATGTCGACGAGGCGCTGTTCGAGAGTCTGCGCAAGCTGCGGCGGGAAATCGCGGCCGAGCGCTCGGTGCCCGCCTACGTAATCCTCCACGACGCGACGCTGCGCGAACTCGCGAGCGCCAGACCCACAACTGTCGAAGCGCTGCGCTATATACGCGGGATGGGTGAGCGAAAGCTCATAGACTTTGGCGCGCGCGTCGTCGAATGCATTAAGTCTCACCAATAGAAGTCAACATTCCGTTTGGCTCGCAATTGCCGCGACAGCCATACTAATAGTTAAATTATATTACTAAGCGGATAGCCTAAGTTGACAGCATACTATGAAACATCTTGGTGGCGGCTCGCTCTCTGCCACGCGTATGCCATAACTTTTTTGGTCGGCTAGCATCGACGCGCAATGTCCAGGCTTACGCCCGATGCGATCGACACCGCGATGCTCGGCTCGATACTGAATCGAGTGCGGACGCAGGCGTCGGCCGACCCCTTCAGTAATCCAATTCTCCTGTTCGCACTCGATCTGACGTTGCGGATGGATCGCGGCGAGATCAATCTCGACGGCCTCGAGCGCGTGGTGCAGCAATTGACGGCGGAAACGTTTGCCGACCGCGCCGATCGGCTCAAAACTTACCTGGGTGAAACCGCTATCGTGGCGAACCAACAAGCACTCGCAGAGCTGCTCGAGCAGCAGGCGCGTGCGACCAGCTTTGAGGATTTTCGCGCAGCGATGGGCCGCAGCTTCTTCGGCGTCGTCTTCACCGCTCATCCGACATTTTCGATATCGCTGGAGTTGGCGCGCAGCCTGACGGAAATGGCGACGAGTCAGACCGTGACCGGGATGCCGCTCGATCAACCGGGGCGCGACGAGCGGATGGAAGCGGCGGCGCGGGTCGAGCATCGTCCGCCGTCGGTGCTGTCGCTCGAGGTCGAGCACGCGTGGGTGACCGAGGCGCTCAATCATGCGCACGACGCACTCGAGGGCGTGCATCGGATGGCGTTCCGGTTAGCGCGTGCGCATTGGCCCGATCAATGGACCAGGCTCGAGCCGCGGCTTATCACGCTCGCGTCGTGGGTCGGATACGACCAGGATGGACGCACCGATATTACATGGGCGCGGACGATCGCGGCGCGTTTGGCAGATAAGCTCGCGATGATCGAGCGCTATCGCGGCAAGGTTGAAGCGCTCGAGCGCGCGGCCAGTGGAGATTTTCTGGCGGCGCTGGAACCGCTCGCTGCGATGCTCGCGATGGCCAGCGCAACCGTGACGCATCAGATCGAATTGCTGACAATTGCTGAGCGCGATCCTGCCCGCACGGCGGCGTTCGGACGCGCGATGGTGTCGGAGCGCGTGCACGCGCTAGTCAAGACGGCGCCGATGTTCGCGCTGCTCGAAGCTGCTGCTCACGCCGCTCCCGATGACGAACGGCGCGAAGCGATCGCGGTGATGCGGGCCAGCTTGAGGACGCATGGCCTCGCGCTGGCGCATATTCACGTGAGGCTTAATGCGTCGCAATTGCACAACGCGGCGCGGCGGCTGGTCGGGCTCGAGACGGAGCCGAACGATCCCGCGAATCGCCGCTCATACTTCGCCACGATCAACGATCTGCTCGGGCGCGTGCGGCCGCAGACGATCAGTTTCGAATCGCTGATGGCGGAGCGGGCGTCGGCCAAGCGCCTGATGATGACGGTGGCGCAGATCGTCAAGTACATCGACGCCGAAACGCCGATACGATTTTTAATCGCTGAAACCAAGACCGGTTTCACCCTGCTGGCGGCGCTGTACTATGCGCGCCTGTTCGGGGTGGACGATCGAATCGAAATTTCGCCGCTGTTCGAGACCGAGGAGGCATTCGAGCGCGGCGAGCGCGTGATCGAGGAAGCGCTCAAGAGCCCGCACTATCGCGCGTACCTGGAACGCCAGGGGCGGCTGGCAGTGCAATTTGGATTTTCGGATTCGGGGCGTTTCATCGGGCAGATGGCGGCGACGTTTCGCATCGAGCGCCTGCGTATCCGGCTCGCGCAACTCCTGGAACGCCATGGACTCGGTAAGCTGGAAGCGATCCTGTTCAACACCCATGGCGAATCAATCGGCCGCGGTGGACATCCGCTGACGTTCGCCGATCGCCTGCGCTATGCGGCGCCGCCCACCAGCCGCGCGGAGTTCGAGCGGCGCGGGGTGCGGGTCAAGGAGGAAATCAGTTTCCAGGGCGGCGATGGCTACCTGCTGTTCCTGACGCCGGCCGCCGCGACTGCGAGCGTGCGGCAGATTCTCGGCTTCGCGTTCGACGTTAGTGACGAGATCGGCAACGACGCGATTTACGCGGCGCCCGACTACGCGGCGGAATTTTTCGCGACGGTGCAGCAGGAGTTCAGCAACCTGGTGGACGATCCTGACTACGCGGCGTTGCTGAGCCTGTTCGGCACCAACCTGCTTTATCGGACCGGCTCGCGGCCGGTCGCGCGTGAGGTCGAAGAATGGGGCGGCCCTCGAAGATCGATCACCCGTCGCAATTGCGCGCGATACCCAACAACGCGATTCTGCAGCAGCTCGGCTTCATGGCGATTACGCTGTACGGCGTCGGTCGCGCGATTTCCAAGGACCCGGAAATGTTCCAGGCGATGCGCGCGCGGTCGGTACGCTTTCGCCGGGCGCTGCAGATGGTCGCGGCGGCGCTCGATTGCACCGACCTGGACGTGTTGCGCGCGTACGTCAGCACGCTCAATCCCGCGATGTGGCTCAACGGCGCCGGGCGTGCGCGGCGTCCGGCGCGGTCGAAGGCGTTGCGCGAATTGGCGCGGCTCACGGGGCAGCTCGATCGGCATGATCGGCTAGCCCGGCTGGTGCGCCGGTTGCAGGCGGATCAATTGTGGTTGCTCGACGCGATCGAGCCGGCCGAAACAGTGCAGCGGCGCCGGCTGATGTTGCTGCATGGAATTCGGGTCGCAGTGATCCAGCGGATTTGTCTGCTTGCGATGGATACTCCGAATTTCAGTCCGCAACTGGGGGTGACCCGCGACGATATCCTCGCCCGGATCCTGGAGCTCGACGTGCCCAACGCGGTCGAGCGGCTGCGGATGATTTTTCCGCATGATGAGAGCGTCGTGGACACGCCCGACGACTTCGGCGAGAAATCACAATACCATCCTGAGGCCGCGCTGTCCTACGAGATCGAACACAACGCGGTATTCGACCCAATGCTGAAGCTATTTGATTTGGCGCGCCGTATCGGCACGGCGATCACTTACGAGATCGGCGCGATCGGCTAGGCGCTTAGGCGGTTGATACCGTCCAGCGCCGCGTTCTTGTAGCACTCGGCGAGAGTTGGATAGTTGAAGACCGTATTGACGAAGTAGTCGATCGCACCTTTCAACGAAATCACGGCCTGCCCTATGTGAACCAGCTCGACCGCTCCATCGCCGATGATATGGACGCCGAGCAATTCGCGCGTCTCCCGATGAAACAATAGTTTCAAGACTCCGGTATTGTCGCCGAGAATGTGGCCGCGCGCCACTTCACGATATGAGGCTTTGCCGACTTCGTAAGGCACGCCCTTGTTGGTGAGGCTCTCCTCCGTCGCACCGACGAATGAGATTTCGGGGATCGTGTAGATTCCGTAGGGGAACAATTCGGGCGCGTGATGCGCGGGAACCTTGAACGCGCGGCATACGGCGATGCGTCCCTGCTCTTTCGAAGTCGATGCGAGGCTCGGGAATCCAACCACGTCGCCAACCGCGTAGATGTTTTCGACGGCGGTCTGGTAGTCGGCGTTCGTCTTCAGACGGCCGCGTGCGTCGGCTTCGAGCCCCGCGGCAGCGAGATTGAGCCCGCCAGTCGCGCCGTTGCGGCCGGTGCTCGACAGGGCTTTATCAGTGACGATCTGTTTCCCGCTCGCCAGGCATGTGCGCACGCGGTTCTGGCCGTTCTCCCGAATCACTTCTATCGACGAAACTTCTTCGCCGAGGCGGAGCGTTACGCGCCGTTCGCGCAAGTGGTAAACCAGGCTTTCGACTATTTCCGCATCGACGAAGTCCAGCAGGCGCGGGCGCATGTCGATCAGCGTCACGCGCACGCCGAGCGCCGCAAACATGCTCGCGTACTCGCATCCGATCACGCCCGCACCGATCACGGCGAGCGTGCGCGGCAGCTCGTCGAGCTGCATGACGTCGTCGCTGGAAAAGATGCAGGTGCCATCTAATGGAGTTCGCGCGTCACGCGCCGGCTGCGTCCCGACCGCCAGCACGATGGTGGACGCCGTGATCCGTCTTTGCAGCCCGCTTATTTTGTCTTCGAGGAGGAGCGTGTGCGGGTCGACAAAGCTCGCGCTCGCGGTGGTCAGCTCGACGCCGTTGCGCAGGAGCTGATGGCGCAATACGTCGATCTCATGACGCACCACCGGATCGACGCGGACCAGCAAATCCTGAACCGTAATCTTTTCCTTGACCCGATACGAGTCGCCGTAAATGGCGTGTTCGCGATAGCCCGAGAGGTAGAGGATAGCTTCACGCATCGTCTTGCTGGGAATCGTTCCGATGTTGACGCAAATGCCGCCGACGATCGGCTTGCGCTCGACCATGATGACGCGCTTGCGCAGCTTGGCGCCCTGGATGGCCGCGTGATGTCCGGCGGGACCACTGCCAACGACGGCAAGGTCGAAATCAAATTCAGGCATCGCGTAATTCTGGCTTTTTGCGCACTTTAACGTAAGGTTAAAAAACGGTCGCGAAATTTTTGACCGGCTGATCTTCAAGGAGACAAGACCGCGATGATGACCGGACAGCAATACAAGAAATCGCTCGATGACAACCGCGAAACGTACTTCGAAGGCGAGCGGGTGCGCGACATCGTCAATCATCCGCTGCTCGGCGAATGCGTCTCGCGAATCGCCGAAGGCTACGACAAGTTTTACTCGCCCGAGCCTGGTGCGGTCAGCCCGTTGATGAAAATCCCGCGCTCGGCGAACGAGTTGCGCGATCGGATTCCGCTGCTGCTCGAGTCCGACATCGTCGCCAACGTGACCTACCAGTCGATCATGACGCTGACGACCGCGGCGACCCGCATCCAGGACGCATTGCCCGAATTCGCGGAGCGCATTCGCAACTACGTTCACACGGCGCAGCGCAAAGACGTTCGCATTGTCGAGTGCATCACGGACGCCAAGGGCGATCGCTCGCGTCCGCCCGGCAAGCAGGACGATCCCGACGCATACACCCGCGTGATCGAACGGCGGGCTGACGGCGTCGTGATTCGCGGCGCCAAACTGCACATCACGGGCGCGTCGATGGCGCATGACCTGATGGTGATTCCGACCAAGGCGATGAAGCCCGGCGAGGAGGCGTACGCGATCGGATGCGCGGTGCCGGTCAATTCGCCCGGCGTCAAAATAATCGACACGACTTTCGCCCCGCGCCATCCCGACACCCGCACGTTCCCGGTCTCCGCGAAAATTCACATGGCCGAAGGATTCGTGATCCTCGACGACGTTTTTGTGCCGAACGAGCGGATCTTCCTCGATGGCGCAGTCGCGCAGGCCGCTGTGTTCGCGCATTCGCTCGGGCTCTGGGAGCGCCTCGGCGGACTTTCCGCGATGGCGGAAGAAGGCGATCAGCTGGTCGGCTTCGCGCAGCTCGTCGCGGAGTCCAACGGCTTGGCGGGCGAAGGGCATATCAAGGAGAAAATCTCCGAGATGCTCATCCACGCGACGTTGATTCGCGCCGCGCTCGAGGCAGCGATCGCGAATTGCCAGATTACAGAGCAAGGCGCTTTCCCCGACGAGCTGTACACCAACGCCGGCAAGTATCACGGTGCGGCGAACTACAACCTGATGGTGCGGCACCTGCACGATATCTCCGGCGGCTCGATCCTGACCGCGCCGGGCGTCGCCGATCTCGAAAACGAAGTGACCGGCCCGCTGGTTCGCAAGTACATGGGCACGAGCAACGGAATCGACGGTGAATATCGCGCGCGCCTGTTCCATGCGATTCGCGATCTGACCGCCGACGCGTATGGCGGATGGAAGGCAGTGACCAATGTGCAGGCAGGCGGCGGTCTCTATGCGCAGCGAATCGTCACGCGCAGGTATTACGACCTCAAAGGCGCGAAGCGAAAGGCCCTGAAAGTTGCCGGACTCAGCGAGGAAATCCCCGGATAATCCCGGAATCGCCCTTGTTGGTTATCCTGATAACGGCGGAACACGATCAAAAGGCAAAGGGCAAATTTGCCTGAGATTCTGATACCGCTACACTTTAAGAGAGGAGACCACACTTACATGAGGGCAATATTATGACTAAGAAACAGACAGGCACCGCCGCAGCGTTGATCGGTTTTGCATTCCTGGCAGGCATCGCGGTCGTTGGATGTGAAAAGGACACGACTACAACGGTACCGGTCCCGGTCGCGGGCGAGCCTGGACCTCCGGGAGCACCGGGCGCTCCGGGTGCCCCAGCAGTAGCGCCACAGACTTCGGAGAAAACCTCGGAGTCGTCAACCACAACTGATAGCAGCAACCCGGGCGGCTCGACTACGACCACCGACAAGACCACGACCCAAAAGACCAACTAGCCTGCATCGCGAAAATTGGGCGGTCCAATCGCGGGCCGCCCTTTCCTTTTTTCCGGACCAGCGATTTCTCGTCTCGACGAAACGCCGTTTGCGCGCGACGCGACTTGCGTTGTATTGATGCAGTGACATTTGCCTGCACGCATTCCGCATACAAAGGAGACTCGAATGGCTGCTGGATACACCATGACTATCGACGGCAAGTCGGTGAAAGGATCGAAATCCACTGGGGTAATCAATCCCGCCACTGGAAAAATCTTCGCCGAAGTTCCCGATTGCTCGAAAGCCGAACTCGACCAGGCGATGAACGCCGCTCAGAAAGCGTTCCCCGGTTGGAGCAAGGACGTTAACGCGCGGCGCAAGGTCCTCCAGGATTGCGCGGCTGCGCTGCAGCAACCGCCCGAAGGTCTCGCGCGGACGTTGACCCAGGAGCAGGGCAAGCCGCTCGACAAGGCCGGCCAGGAAATCATGGGCACCTCGATGTGGTGCGCATACACCGCGATGCTCGATTTGCCCTCCGAGGTTCTGCAGGACACTCCACAGGGCAAAATCGAAATCAAGCGCAAGCCGCTCGGAGTCGTCGCCGCGATCACGCCGTGGAATTATCCGCTGATGCTCGGGATGTGGAAGATCGCGCCGGCTTTGCTCGCGGGCAACACGATCGTGCTGAAGCCGTCGCCGTACACGCCGATCACGACGCTGATGCTCGGCGAAATTCTGCGCGACATCGTTCCGCCCGGAGTCCTCAACGTGGTCTCCGGCGGCGACGAGCTCGGCGCGTGGATGACTACCCATCCGGTGCCGCGAAAGATTTCGTTCACCGGCTCGGTCGAGACCGGCAAGCGAGTCGCCGCGGCGGCGGCGCCCGATTTGAAGCGCGTCACGCTCGAGCTTGGCGGCAACGACGCAGCGATCATTCTCGCTGACGTGGATCCCGCGGCTGTCGCGCAGAAGATTTTCTGGGGCGCGTTCGAGAACTCGGGACAAATTTGCAGTGCGATCAAGCGCGTGTACGTTCCGGAGCAGATGTACAACGCGTTGCTCGACAACCTCGGCGAGATTGCCAAGGGCGTCAAGGTTGGCGACGGGCTCGAAGCCGGCACCCAGCTCGGTCCGATCAACAACAAGATGCAGTTCGAGCGCGTGACCGAGCTGGTCGAGGACGCCAAGAAGCACGGCGCCAAGATTGTCTCGGGCGGCGCGCGCGTCGGCAAGGAAGGTTACTTCTTCGCGCCGACCATCGTCGGAAATATTTCCGATGGCGTCCGGCTGGTCGATGAAGAGCAGTTTGGCCCGGCGCTCCCGATCATTCCTTATAAGGATGTTGACGACGCCGTCCGCCGCGCGAACTCGACCCACTTCGGCCTGAGCGGCTCGGTATGGTCCAATGATTCGGCCCGCGGCACCGAGGTCGCCTCGCAGCTCGAATGCGGCTCGGCGTGGGTCAATCAGCATCTTGCGATTGCGCCGAATCTTCCGTTCGGCGGAGCGAAATGGTCGGGCATCGGCGTGGAGAACGGCCCTTGGGGTCTGATGGGCTTCACCGAAATCCAGGTGGTTAATTCCGTCAAACTTTCGTAGTGGCGATTAACGTCGCCCCCGCGGTATCGTCGAATCAGGCCATACTGCGGGGGCATGTTTTTTTGAAATGGGACGCTACGACGACTACAAGCATCGAGTCCTGCAAGTAAGCCGGCGGCTGTCGGCCGACGGCTACTTCGGATCCAAATCGGGCAGTGCGGGTAACGTCTCGATACTCATTGATGGTGAGGATGCGATCGCGGTCACGCCGACGCGCCTTCAGTACGACGTGATGACGGTCGAAGACATTTGCGTAGTGGACTTTGATCTCGCGCCAATCGAGGGCAAGCGCAAACCGTCGATCGAAACTCCGATGCACGTCGCGACCTACCAGGCGCGTGCCGACGTCAGCGCCGTCATCCACACGCATCAGAGCTTCGCGAGCGCGCTCAGCATTCTGAACGAGCCGATCCCGCCGCTGTTCGACGAAGTCACTCTGGCAATCGGCAAAACTATCGACGTTGTGCCGTACGCACTATCAGGTACGCGCGAACTCCACGACAACGTCGCGCGCAAGCTCGCCAATCGATGCCACTGCTACATTCTTCAGAACCACGGAACGCTTTGCATCGGCACCGATCTCGACAAGACTTTCACTTTTGTCGAGCTGCTCGAAAAATCCGCGCACATCTATATGGAAGCGCTCGCGACCGGCAAGCCAGTGAGTGTGCTTCCCGAAAAAACCGTCGCGCAACTTCACGCGGCAGTGATCGCGCGACAGGATCGCGAAATCGCGCGCAAAAAGTCGAGCCACTGATGAGCGATACCGTCGTGACGCTCGGCGCGCACGTCCTCGACATCCTCGGCCGCTACGTCACGCACATTCCCGAGGGCCAGGGCAGCGTGCTGCTCGACGAGATTCGGCTGGCGCCCGCCGGCAGCGCGGCGGGAACCGCGGTCGGCCTCGCGAAATTGGGGCTCGAGGTCGCGACGGTAGGCGCAGTCGGCGACGACGCTCTTGGCGACGTACTCATTCGCGCACTGAACAGCTTCGGCGTCGACACCAGCCACGTCGTTCGCAAACGCCGGAGTTCAAACCTCGGCGAGCATTCTGCCGATTCGACCAAACGGAGATCGGCCCGCACTTCATGCGATCGGAGCTAACGCAGTCTACTCGATCGACGACGTTCCGTGGCCGCTGATTGAGAGCGCGGCACATCTGCATCTTGGCGGCAACGATTCGATGCGCGGACTGGGTCGCGACGGAGCCGCTCAGATTTTGCGGCGCGCGCGCGACGGCGGCGCGACCACCAGCATGGACATTCTCAGCGAAGGCTCGCCTAAATTGCTCGCGATCCTGAAACCGTGTCTGCCGTTCGTGGACTGGTTCATGCCCAATGCCGAGCAAGCCTGCAAGCTGACAGAATCATCCTCTGCTGAACAAGCAGCGATTCAGTTATTGCTCTTCGGCGTCGGCGGAGTCGTGCTGACGATGGGCGGCGACGGCAGCTTGCTCACGACCGCGCGGGACGCGTTCATCTTGCGGCCCATGATATTGACGTCGTCGATACGTCGGGATGCGGTGACGCGTATTGCGCAGGCTTCATCCGCGCGCTGCAGGCTCGGATGGCCGCCAGCGGAATGCATGAAGCTCGGCAATGCGGCGGCCGCACTGGTCGCGCAGGGCCTCGGCTCCGATGCCGGCATCCGCGATTTGGACGACACGCTCCGCTTCATGCGCGAAACGCCCTTGCGTCCCAGCTAACCGCCTTACAAAAATTGACAATATGAAAAATCGACTCTCGCGTCGCGCGTTCGTGGTCGGAAGTCTCGCGGCAGGCTTCGCCCTGGCCGTGATGCCGGTGTCGGCCGATACAATCACGACCGACAGCAACGGACTGGTCGCCGGCGAGGTCAAGATTCCGGTCGTGGGCGGTGACATTCCCGCTTATCGAGCGATGCCGGCGAGCGGCGGCCCGTTTCCGACGGTGCTGGTGGTGCATGAGATCTTCGGCGTCCACGAACACATCAAGGACATCTGTCGCCGATTGGCCAAGCTCGGCTACTTCGCGGTCGCGCCATTGCTTTTTTCGCGCGAAGGCAACGTCGCGAGCATGGCCGATACGCAGCAGATCATTTCGCAGGTCGTAGCGAAGGTGCCGGACAAACAAGTCGCATCAGATCTCGACGCGACTGTGGCATGGGCGAAAAGCACGGGTAAGGCTGATACGACGAGGCTCGGCATCACCGGATTTTGTTGGGGCGGCCGGCAGGTCTGGCTCTATGCCGCGCACAACTCCTCTTTGAAAGCGGGAGTCGCATGGTATGGGCCGCTGCAGATCGCCGCCGTCGGATCTCAGACCGAAGAATCCGATTGATTTGGTCGATCAGATCAACACACCGATTCTAGGTCTCTATGGCGGCAAAGATATGGGAATTCCGGCCGCCCAGATCGAGCAGATGAGAGCCGCGCTGAAGGCCGCGGGCAAACCGTCGTTAATCCTGATCTATCCAGATGCTGGCCATGGCTTCAACGCCGACTATCGTCCCAGCTACAACCCGCAAGCCGCTAAAGATGGATGGACGCGAATGCAGATCTGGTTCAAGCAACACGGTGTTGCCTGAACCCAAGTTGCAGTAGTTCTTGGTCACGCCGAAAAAAGTTTCGCCAGGGCCGGCGGGTCGAGGCGGATGCCGATGTAGAAGGGGCCGAATTTTGCGTAGGACGCGCTGGCCTCGTCGAAGCGCATTTCGTAAACGAGTTTCTTGAACACGATCGGGTCGTCGGCGAAGAGGTCCACGCCCCATTCCCAATCGTCGAATCCGATCGAGCCCGAAATAATCTGCGTCACCTCGCCGGCGAAACGCCGCCCGACCATCCCATGGTCGTGCATCAGGCGCTGGCGATCCTCGATGGGCAAGCGATACCAGTTGTCGGCGCCGTCGCGTTTCTTATCCATCGGATAAAAGCATAGGTATGGGCGCGCGGGGATTTTCGGAAACAGGCGCGGCGAAATCTTTTCGCGCTGGCGCACCAGCTCTGACTCGATTTCAGATTTCCATTGCGGCGAATGCGGTCCGATTCCGTTCTCGATGAGCTTGCGATAGAGCGCGACCGTCGCTTCGTAGAGGCCAATCTCGATCACTGACAGATACGACGTGGTCGGTTCCAGGTAATCGCCGAGCGCGAGCGTCGCGACCGCGTGCTCAGCCTGCGCGATTTCCTCGAAGCTGCGGCGGAAATGAACGATCATCAGATCGCCCTTGTGCCCAATCGCTGAAAAGAGCGCGGTCTCGCCGTCCGCGCGCTGCGCCATCTCGCCGAAAAGTTTTGATGCTTCGTTGACTGCGGCGTCGCGCTTAGCAGTGTCGAGCGCGCGCAATTGCCGGCGCCGCACGCGGAACATTTGATGGAGAATGCTGTAGCCTTCGAGCGTCAGCGGTGCGGCGGGGAAGTCGCCGGGAATTTTCGCGCGGTCGAGGCTCATGCGGCAATTCTAGACGCTACGCGGCCGGTTGTCTTGCGACGCGCGCACGCATGCAAGAATCGATGAGCGCCTCGGCGACCGCTGGGTTCGACGCCCAGTGCGCGTGAACGTATGAAGCGAGAACATTGCCGACGCAATAACCTTCGGCGAACGGCGCGCCGCCCCATCGCGGCGCAACATTATATATGCGATCGATTCGATCGCCGTTGTCAGCACCCTCGAGCGTCGAGTGGCGAAACTGATGGCCGCGAAAGCGCGTGTGCGCGGGACCGAGAATCGAGTCGGCGCGCGTCTCGACTTCGACGTAGCCAATCGCCTGCAGACGGTCGGACATCACAGCGACGCCCGGAATAATGGCGGCCATCGGCCAGCGCATGCCGTCGAGCGTGCGGATGGCGTCCGTCAAATACATCAGGCCACCGCATTCGGCGTAGATCAGGCCGCCGCGGAGCGCGAAGCTGCGGATTGCGCCGAGCATCGCAGTATTCGAAGACAGTTCGCGCGCGTACGCTTCGGGATATCCGCCGCCAAAGTAGAGGCCGTCCACTTCAGGCAATTCGCGATCGTGGATTGGCGAGAAATTTGTGATCTCCGCGCCGAGCGAACGCAGCCGATTCAAATTGTCTTCGTAGTAGAAGTGAAACGCGGCGTCGTGTGCGACCCCGATTCGACAGCGCGGCCGCGAACTCGAACCGATTTTGCGCAGGTCAGGCGCGCCAAGTTCGATTGGCGGCGCCGAGCGTGCAATCGCGACGATCGCGTCGAGGTCCAGCCATTCGGCGGCAAGCCGGCTCCATCCGTCGAGCAGCCGTTGCGGCACGTTCGATTCATCGGCCATCAGCAGGCCGAGATGGCGTTCGGGAAAAGCGAGGTCGGCGCTGGCGGGGAATCCACCGACGATCGGAACCTCGGGATCGGCGGCGCGCAACAGATCGAGATGGCCGCGAGCGCCAATGCGATTGCAGATCATACCGGCCACGCGAACCGCCGGATCGAAGCGCGCGAAGCCGGCGGCCACTGCGGCGATCGTGCGCGCGACGCCTGATGCGTCGGTGACGAGGATGACCGGCGCGTCGAGCCACTTCGCAAGCTGGGCAGTGGAGCCTTCGTCGCCGGTCGGTGTCGCCGAATCGAACAGACCCATCATGCCTTCGATCACCGCGATGTCCGCATCGGCAGACGCGCGCGCAAAAGTCGCGACGATCGCGTCGCGATCCATCATCCAGCCGTCAAGGTTGTGCGAGCGAACACCGGCCGCCCGTTCGTGATAGGTAGGATCGAGATAGTCAGGGCCGCACTTGAAAGGCGCGACCTTGAGGCCGCGCGCGCGCAATGCACCGATCAACGAGACGGTCGCGGTAGTCTTGCCGGCGCCGCTGCCGGTCGCCGCGATGACGACGCGAGGAATTTTGCAGGTGGGGACCATCGCGAGTGGCGATACTACTACATCTCGATCAGGCGAACCTTATCCGTGCGCCTTGCAGAAGGATGGGATCGAGCCCGTTGCGACACTGCGCGCGTTTGCGAGGACGACCTCGAACACAGATTGACCGTGCACACGAATCCATTCTGCCAGTGGTCCATTTTCGGTTTTCGACGCGAGCAACTGCACTTCGTTGGGACCGATCTTGAACGCGACGCCGGCAGCTTCGAGATCAGGACGTTCGACCGGCGCGCCCGGGCGTCCGAGCACGCGCGCATAGTAGCGGCTGGTGATAGCGGGATCATTGACGGCGATCGCGAGCGTGCGAATACCGGTCGCGCCGTTGCGATGCGACGCGCTCGCGCGGGACACGCTCGTCGCGCGGCGTGTCGTCCTTGATCAGAAACGGCAGCTGGCCGTTGAACGGAGGTTTGGGAATCGCGAGCACCCAACTCAGGTGGTAGCCGTCGGGACGATCGCGCGTCAGCGGAGATGGATCGCCAATCTCGGCGCCCGCGCGGCGGATCGCATCGATGTCCGCCGAAAGATCGTCAGTGCTCAGGCAAAAATCGACGATGCCGCTGCCCTTAGCGAGCGCGGTTTGCCAGGGATGGCCGCTGTCGGATTTGGTGAATGCGATCAGTTCCAGATAGCTGCCATCGGCGAATGCGATCAGCGCGTTATGACTGCCGATCGGATGTTTCCCGCCGCGCACGACGATGAATCCTGCGCGCGCGTAACTCGCGATCGCGGATTCAAGTTCGCTGACTACAATCGCGACATGGTCGATGCCGGTGAACATGCAGTCCGAATACTAAAAGTGCGCGCGATCCGGCAAGCGACAAGTTGGACTAGCCGCTGGAATGAGCCTGAGCGGGAAAACAAATTCGCTGTCCGCTTGCCTGGATGCGGCGGGCGTAGCGCGCGCCGAGATCGAACCATTCAAGGCCGGGAAGGCGTGCGATCGATTTATCGACGACGCCAAGACGCTCGACGCCGCGCTCGCCGGGAAACAGATAGCTGCATACGCGGCGCATCGCGGGATCGCCGCGCACGGTGACGCCGACCGGGGTCCAGAAATTTCGCACCAACAATGCGGTGAGGCGCCGCGCGGCCGGGACCCGCAGGCGTCGCCGCGCCTGATTGAAATAGAAAGCGAAGTGGCGGCGTTCGTCCTTGATGATTCTTTCGAGGATTGTGGTCAGAAGCGGACACTGGCTGTCAGAGCGGTCGTGCGTGAAATCAGTGCCGCTGATCAGCGCCTGGTAGCCGGTCAGCGTCGAGATTTCGTTGATCGCGCCGAAGGTCATGTGGACCGCAGGAAAATGTCGCGTGAGGCGCGACAGGACTGCGATGCCGGGCCGGATGAAGCGGTCGGCGAGGCTGGTTTGGCTGCGCAAATCGGCGAAACGCTGATCGTCGATCGCCACGTCCTGGGTCGCGAGGAAGCGGCGGAGCAGCAGCGAGTGAAAAAATTCTTCGTAGGCCCAACACGACAAGAAAGTGGTGACTTCGTTGTCGCGCACGACACGGGTCGATAGCAGGTCACGCAAATAGACGATGGTGTGCGACTCGATGTCCATCATGTAGGCGATGGTGAAGAGCGCATCGTCGCTAAGGCGCGGCTGTGGCGCGGTCCAATCGAAACACTCGGGCTTGGTCGCGCCGCAGACGCGCAGGTAACGATCGAGGTCGAAGGCACTATCGTTCGGGTTCATGCCCAAGATACGAGTGCGGGGGCGAATCGGATTGCGGGCGCGATTTTTTTTAGTGGCGAGGAAAATCGCCCTTCAAGTACATCGCGCCGCTCGGCTTGTCGACGCCGCCGCGCGGCTCGAGCGTGATTGCGCTGGCGAGCACGACTTCGCCCGGCGGCGGCAGATCGAGCGCAACGATCGTCGAGCCGTGACTCAAGGGTTCGAATATCCCTGCGCGCAGCGGGCCCTGCTTCTCGCCAATCCACCAGACCTCGTACTGCTTGTCGTCGGGCGTCGGCGGCAGACCGTTGACCTCGAGCATCGCGGTGCCCTGGCTGTGATTGAGCGCGACGGTACCGTTGGCGGACGGCGACGCAGCGAGACCGGCGAGGCGAGCGACACGCGCGTCGGGACCGAGGCTCGCGAGAGTCAAGTCGGTGGTTTGCGCGACTCTTGCTTGAAGCGCTGCGAGTTGATCGCCGGTGGTATCGAGGTTGCGCTCGAGTTCGATGACCTTGGCAGTGAGCGCTGCGATCTCATTTGAAGTCTCGGAGGTGTTGTTACGCAGTCGCGAATTCAAAAACGCGTAGCTGAGGACGATCGCGACGACGGCGGCTGCGACGGCTGAACCGAGTATGGCAAAGCCGCGCCCGCGTGAGGGTTCCCGTGCCGATCGATCTTCAATTCGATTCGGCGGACGATTCGCGTCGAGGCGCGCTTGCAGACGACTCCAGATTCGATCGCTGGGAGCGTCGTCGCCGCCTTCGACCATCGCCATCGCCGCGAGCGCTTCGTTGAAAGACGCAAGTTCGCGTTCGCACTCGTCGCATCGCGCCGCCAGATGATCGTCAACCGCGCGTGCCTCATCGCCGTCGAGCCGCGAGAGTGCCTTGAGCGGGATCAGATCTTTGATTTCCGCGTGATCCATCGCGCTTAGTCGACACTACCTTGAAGTGCGTCGCGCAGCCTGATCAACCCTGCGCGCATCCGGCTCTTCACGGTGCCGAGCGGAATGCTGGTGCGCTCGGCGATTTCGGATTGCGAAAGATCGGAGAAATATGCCAGCCGCAGCAGGTCGCGCTCACCGTCATTCAAGGTCGCGAGTGCGACTTCCACTTTGCGGCGGCGGTCACTGCTGTGAATTTCGTTTGATGGATCATCGGTGACATTGACCTCGGCAGCATTGTCGGCGCGAGGTTCGCGAGCCTTGCGCGCGCGTAATCGATCGATCGCGCGGCTTCGCACCGTCATCATTATCCACGCTCCAACCGAGCCGCGACTCCGATCGAATCGCGACGCCTCGCGCCAGAGCTGCCACAGAACATCGGCCGCGACTTCTTCCGCATCGGCCTTGTCGTGCAGGATTCTATCCGCGACTGCGCCGAGTGCGCGACCATAACGTTGATTCAGCGTGGCCAAACTGTCCTGATCGCCGCGGGCCATGGCCGACACGAGTGCTTCATCTGAAATCCTGTTGTCGGCCGCAGTGACCACCTGGCTTCTACTTCAGATACGTCGCGCGGCGCTCGCCGGATTGACTAGCCGAGCGCACCGGACGCCACCAGCTCGCTGATTCGCGTTTCGTCGTAGCCGAGGATGGTTTCGAGCACGTGCTGATTGTCCTGGCCCAGCGACGGCGCGGCGCGACGGACAGCTGCGGGAGTTCGCGACAATTTCGCGCGAGGACCTTCGACCGTGAAATTGCCGAGGCTCGGATGTTTGACCGCGACGAAGTGGCCGCGATGAGCAAACTGCGGATCGGCGAGGGCGTCGGCGCTGTTCTGCACCTGATGGCTCGGAACGCCGTGCGACTGAAGGAGCGATTCGATGGCACCGCGATCGAGTGTGCGGCTCCATTTGGCAATCGACGAGTCGATAGCGTCGCGATTCTCGAGACGTCCCGCGGCGGAGGCGTAGCGTGAGTCGCGCGAGAGATCTTCATTGTTTATCGCGACGCAGAGACGCCGCCAGTCGTCATCGTCGCGGCAAACGATCGCGACCCAATTGTCGTCGCCGGCGGCTGGATAGACACCGTGAGGCGCGAAACGCGCGTCCGAGTTTCCGACGCGTTCATCGACCCGGTCGTTCACCGTGTAGTCGAGAATCGCGGGGCCGAGAAAGTGAAGCGCGCATTCAGCCTGCGACTGATCGATATATTGGCCCTCGCCAGTGCGGCGGCGATGGTCGAGCGCCGCAAGAATCGACATCGCGGTAAAACGCGGCGCCACATAATCGGTGTACGCGCCGAAGACGCCGGCGGGCGCGCGATCGGGCCATCCGGTGAGATTGGTAAAGCCCGCGATCGCCGCGGCCATATTTCCGAAGCCGGCGATTTTCGAGAGCGGCCCGGTCTGTCCCATCAGGCACGAGCTCAACATGATGAGGCCCGGATTCAACTTGCGCAAAGATTCGTAATCGAAGCCCCACGCGCGCATCGCCTTGGGGGAGAAGGACTCGGTGACGACGTCGGCCCATCGCACAAGATCGTGCACCACTGCGCGCGACGCGGGATTGGCGAGGTCGAGCGAGACTCCCAACTTGCCGGCGTTGCAGTTGGCGAACAGGCCCGAGGCGTCGGGGCCGAACTGGTTGCCGTGATAGGGCTGGAGCGTGCGCGCGGTATCGACGCGGGTCGGCGACTCGATTCGCACGACGGTCGCGCCGTAGTCGGCAAGAATCCGCGTCGAAGCGGGGCCGGCCATCACCCACATGAAGTCGCAAATCTTGACGTCCTTCAGCGGCAGTTCGTTTGGCATCAGATGATCCCTGCGCGCGCGAGTTCGGAGAGTTCGCGTTCGCTCAAGCCGATTTCGTCGCGGTAAATTTGCGAAATTGTGCTCGCCGACGCGCGGCGGCCTGAATCGATACTCGATCGGCGACGCACTGAATTTCGCAAACGGTCCCGGATAACGAAATGAATCGCCGAGTTCGGGATGCGCGACGTTCTGGAAGTAGTCGCGCGAAGCGAACTGCGGGCTTTCGACAACTTCCTCGATGGTGGTGACCGGCGTGATCAGAAATCCGCGCTCGACTGCGAGCGCCAACAACTCGGACTTGCTATGGCTGCGCGTGAAATTTGCGACCAGTTCCTTAACCCGATCGAATTCCGAAAGCGGCTCGACGCCGCTGAACAGATTCTCGCCGTATGTGATCCAATCCTTGTCGCGCGTGGCTTCGTCGCAAAATCCGCGCTCGCAAATGTAATGCATCAGCCGGGCGGTGAAAACGCCGAGCGCCGATCCGAACAGAAAAGTCATCGCGACGAAGCCATCGCTCGCGGGCCAGACCAGTGGGATTTCGATTGGCCCCATCTTTACACCGCCGGACATCCGTCGCGGCTCAACCGAGCCGAGCGCCGCCGCAAGAATGTTCGACTGCGTCGCCATCGCAACCGATTGCACCGCAGCGACATCGATGTGTTGCCCGAGGCCGGAGCGCGTGCGCTCGTGATGAGCGGCGAGTGCGGCCACCGCCGCGTCGGCACTTGCATGCAGGTACGCTTGCGGAACGCAGAGCCGCACGGGCGGGCGATCCGCGTCGCCGGCGAGAATCAGAGGTCCGCCGGCGGCCATGATGATCAAATCGCTGTCGGCGTAACTTGCTTTGGGACCGTCCGGTCCGAACGGTGTGATCGAAACGTAGATGAGAGCCGGATTTATTTTCGCGAGATCGTCGAAACCGAGATTGCGCTGCGCGAGGTAGCCGGGATTGTGCGACTCGATTAGAAAATCGGCGCGCTCGACGAGACGTCGCAGCAGATCGCGGCCAGCATCGCGCTCGATGTCGAGCGTGATCGCGCGCTTGTTGCGATTGTACGCCCACCAATACAGCGAGCGGTCGGGATGCGGCGCGTCCTTGTAGAACGGGCCGATAGCACGAGCCGGCGATCCGCCTGGCGCCTCAACTTTGATCACGTCGGCGCCCATGTCGGCGAGCATCTGGCCGCATAGCAGGCCTCGCTCGGTGGTGAGATCGAGCACGCGATATGGACTCAGCATCGACATGAAACTTCAGCGACGCTCGATTCTTAGCACTGTCGGTCGGGCAGGCGTCAACGGGAGATGGGATGTCGGCCGGGGCCGAATTCGCCGCCGATGAGAGGTGCGTCGTCGAATCGCACGAGCGCCGTGACGCCGTCTGGGATCGCGATCTCGCCGCCGGCTTCGCGATCGAGCTTTACCTCGATGAGTCCGTGCGGAGTCGGGACGCGGCCTTCGAGATGCCTGAGCTGGCCGAAATGCGGCGCGATTATTGCGCGCGAGTAGCCCGGAGCAGCGGGTCTCACGCCGAGAATCCAGGTGGTCAAATCGTAAGTCGGCGTTGCCGACCATGCGTGACATCGGCTCCCAGTGCCAGTGCGCGCGTCCCAGTATTCCTCGAAACTGGTGTCGCCGCGTTCAATCTGCGGCCACCATTTCATGCATCGCGCGGGAATCAAATCGCGCCGGCCTGCTCGCACAATCGCGTCGTGAAGAATATGCGAGAAGAACGGCTGTGCTGCGACGACGTCGTGCTCGACGTCGAACTTCATGTGATCGGCGGGATCCATCCGCTGCTTGCGATACGCCGCCATGTTGTCAGAAATCGTGGGCGTGACGACGATGCGCGATTCGTCGAGTATGTAGATGAGCATCCGGGGCCATCGCTCGCGCGGCGCGCATCCTGAGACGATTGCGATTGCATTAGTTTGCTGGCTGACTCGGCGGCGAGGCCCGTTGCGATCGGCGGCGTCAACGTACACGCCTCTGGCGTCGTCCCACAGCAATTCGAACGCACTGCCGAGTTCGCTCCGCGCGCGCACGGGCATCGGCGGCAGCATGCGAATCAGCGAGAACGGTTTCAGCGAGCGACGCGAAGTCATCGAGCGCTGCGGCGTAAAGAGCGTCGAGCGCGGCGGTTACATCGGATCGCTCGGTCATCGCCCAGTCGATGAAAATCCAGCCGGGCATCCCGCGAATCAGTCCGTCGGGTGCGCGATAGCGCTCGAAGGCCGACAGCACGCCGACGGCGGTCGGCATCAGTTCGCGCACTGTCGCGCTGTCGCCGGAATATTCGAAGTAGCGGGCGAGCGCGCGAATCCAATGCAGTGAGTAGTCGGGGATGGTAGTCGATGAAATCGAAAAATCGCACGCCGCGGCCATCGCGAGCAGGCCGTCGCCGCGGCGCGAATGTGCGCAGATTCGCAAATGTCGCCGGACGAGGCGCCAATCGGTATTGGTGGTGTACGTCAACAGGGCGTGGATGTAGGAGTCGCCGAGCCAGGCGCGCTGCTCGCGGCCCGGGCAGTCGATGAAGGCGTCGGTCGAGCAGAGTTCCAGCGTGCGCGCGCCGACGCGCCAGATTTTGTTGAGCGCAGGATCGTCGCATTCGAAGTACGCCTCGTCAGCTGCGCGGATAGCGGCGCTCGATTGCTCCGGCGGATTCGATCTGCGCGCCGCCACGCGCGACGATCGACAAATAGCGGAAGCCGACCGCCTCGTACGACTCGACGCGTTCCGATTCGCCGCCGCGCAGGATGTAGCGCAGCGCAAATTGGCGCGGTTGCGTTTCGGCGCTGCCGTCGGCGCGGACGTCCTCGCCGCAGTAGATGTCGACAGTCGATCCTGCGGGACCGCGCACGACTCGCCCATGGCGTCGCGAGCGTGATCATTCCTGCATCGAAGTTAACGATAGTGTCGGGACCGCCAGCGGATTGATCTGCTGTCGGATATGCGGCGTGCGGATCATCGCTGTTGAATGCGCGACGGCTCGACGCGACAGTTCTTTCAGCGCGATCGGAATCGAGGTCAGCGGTGCGATGTCGTCGTGCTCGGGCGACGTGAAAGGCTCGACCGGGATTCGCGTGCGATTCTGCGCGAGAGTACCCGCCAACAATTCGATTGCCGGCAGCCAATCGGAATCGTTGAAGGATGCTTCATTCCAACCGACGGGAATTGCTGCACCGTCGAGGATTTCGGTCGGCGGGACCGGAAGCGCGGCGCCGCGCACCACGTCCTGACGATACGGAGCGGCGCGTCCTTTCCACGTTGCATCTGAAATTACACCGATAACCGGCGATTCAAATGCGAACGATCCAAAACCGAGCAGGAAGCTCGGCGCCGCGGGACGCCACCACGGTCCGGGCACTCCGTAAAATCGCATCAGCGCCGCGATCGCGTTCCGACCCGCTCGAAGATACGGCGCGAGATCGAGTTCAGTCCATGCCAGGCGCTCGGGTATCGAACGCGCGGGTCCGCGCGCGACTTCGACGCCGTTGACGAACAGCACGAAGCGCGAGTCGGCGGTTACTCGCGCGGGAACCGAGGCCGGGACCGAGTCCAATTGGACCGTGCGGCGCAGGCAGCAGAATCGATTCCAGGTTTCCTTCGGCGGAATTCCTGCAGCGCCGATCGGCGCAATCGGCAACGGCGCGGGGCCGGCCCAAATCCATCGCGCATCCCAGTTGATCGGCCATTTCGATCCTGCCATCTGAACGCAACCTCTAGTACGGGCGCGCGGTCTTGCCGATGATTTCGCGCGCGACAATCGTCTTCATGATTTGGGCGGTGCCGTCGCCGATTTCGAGTCCGATCACGTCGCGCATGCGCTGCTGATGCGGCAAGTCGAGGCTGAAGCCGAGATGGCCGTGGAGCAGAATGCATTGATGCAAAACTTCGGCGCATAGCTCGGGCGCGAGCCATTTTGCGCCCGCGGCGAGCCATCCGTGCGGCTCTCCGCGATCTTTCAGCCACAGCGCTTCGTAACAAAGCAGACGCGCACGCGCGCAGCCGGACCGCGGCCTCGGCGAGAGGGAACGACACTCCCTCGAATCGCGCGAGCGGCGCGCCGAATGCCTGGCGCTCGGCGACATACGCGCAAGTTTCGTCGACGCTTTGCTGGGCCGCGCCGATGCACATCAGGCCGATCAACGATCGGCTGAAATCGAATCCTTGCATCACGTCGACAAAGCCCGCGCCTTCTGCGCCGATGCGAGCGGACACGGGCACTCGGACGCCGTCGAAAAAAAGCTGGCCGCGGCCGATCGCGCGCGAGCCCATGTCGCGAAAGCGCGTGCGCGATACGCCCGGTGAGTTGAGGTCAACGTAAAATGCGCTGACGCCGCGCGCGGACTGTTCGAGTGTCCCGGTGCGCGCGAGCACGAGTGCGGCGGACGCTGACGTCGAGAATGAAATCGAGGTTTTCTCGCCACTCAGGACGTAATTGTCGCCGTCGCGACGCGCTTGCATCATTATGTGTGCCGCGTCGGAGCCGCCGCCGGGCTCGGTCACGGCCAGCGCGGCGATAGTTTCGCCGCGGCAGATCGGTGGAAGATACGCGGCCTGCTGACGCGCGTCTGCGCTGCGCGAGATTATTGCACCGACGAGAGCTGCCAGTAACAGCACGTACGCGGCGTTGAAATCGCCGCGCGCGATTTCCTCGTGCGCGATTCCGAGCGATACGTAGTCGAGCTTTGAGCCGCCGAGATGGGTATCGACCATCGGCGCGAGCAGACCCATCTCGCCGAGTTTTCTCACCAACGCGGCGGTAGATCTTTATCAGCGTCGCGCGACGCGTAGTTCGGAAGCAGCTCGCGCCGCGCGAAGTCACGCAGCGTCTCCTGCAACAAGCTTCTGTTCGGTGGTGAGGCCAAAATCCAAGTCGCTAGCCTTAGTCTGGCGGTGGCGCGGTAGTTTTTGGCGGCACGGTCACGGCTTGCGGCGGCGCGCCAGTCGGGCCGACCCACTCGGGAAGGCTCTCCAAGCCACCGAGATGGACATTGGGGGTCGGCTTTTCGATCGTTTCGCCGCTGCTATCGTTCTCGTCGTCGCTGCCCAACTTGTCCTGGTAGTGCTGCATGACCTGTTTTTTCACATCGTCGGGCGACGTGTCGGGCTGCATTCCTTCGCTATGCGAAAAATCGGCGCGACTCTTGGCGTTCATGTGCAGCCAAATCTGGTTGGCCTGCGCGGCGTTGCCGTGATTCATCGCGTCGACAAATTTTTGCTGCTGCGTTTCATGCGACCAGCATCCCGCGAGCGCAAATATGCCGATGGCGAGGGTCAAGGTGATCGAGCGTTTAATTTTCGTCGCCATCAACTGGCCTGGAACGTCACCACGCTTCGAATCGACTTGCCTTCGTGCATCAGGTGAAACGCGTCGTTGATCTTTTCCAGTGGCATCACGTGCGTGATCAGATCGTCGATATTGATTTTGCCTTCCATGTACCAATCCACGATTTTCGGAACGTCGCGGCGTCCGCGCGCGCCGCCGAAAGCCGTGCCCTTCCAGGTGCGTCCGGTGACGAGCTGAAACGGCCGCGTCGAAATCTCCTGCCCCGCGCCGGCGACGCCGATAATCACGCTGGTGCCCCATCCACGCTGACAGCATTCGAGCGCCTGGCGCATCAGCTTGACGTTGCCGACGCATTCGAACGAAAAATCCGCGCCGCCACGCGTCAGGTTCACGATATGCGGCACCAGGTCGCCTTCGACCTCCGCCGGATTGACGAAATGCGTCATGCCGAACTTCCCGGCGATCGTTTTTCGCGCGGGATTCAGATCGACGCCGACGATCATCGACGCGCCCGCAAGCCTCGCGCCCTGAATCACGTTGAGGCCGATGCCGCCGAGGCCGAACACAACCACGCGATCGCCGGCCTGGACTTTGGCGGTGTTGAGCACGGCGCCGATTCCGGTGGTGACGCCGCATCCGATGTAGCAAATTTTTTCGAACGGCGCGTCGTCGCGAACTTTCGCCAGCGCTATCTCGGGCACGACGGTGAAATTCGCGAAGGTCGAGGTGCCCATATAATGATGCAGCGGTTGGCCGCCGCGCGAGAAGCGGCTGGTGCCGTCGGGCATCACGCCGCGGCCCTGCGTCTCGCGAATCGCGGTGCAGAGATTGGTCTTGCCGGAGAGGCACGCGGGGCAGTTGCGGCATTCGGGAATATAGAGCGGGATGACGTGGTCGCCGCGTTTCAGCGTCGTCACGCCCGGCCCGGTTTCGACGACGACGCCGGCGCCCTCGTGTCCGAGAACGCTGGGGAACAAGCCCTCGGGATCGGCGCCCGACAAAGTGTAGGCGTCGGTGTGGCAGACGCCGGTCGCCTTGATTTCAACCAGGACTTCGCCGGCCTTTGGTCCTTCGAGGTCAACGCTTGCGACTTCGAGCGGCTCTCCGGCCTTGTTTGCGATTGCTGCTTTTACTTTCACGACTGCTGCGCGATACCCGCAATATAATACGCCGCCACGTCGCGCGGCTAACACCCGCGCAGCGCGCTTGATGGCAGTCGCGAATGGTGCCAAACATCACGACACTGTCTAGCGGGCGTTGCGTCAGGAGAAACAAAATGGCCGACAAAGATTTGTCCCCGGATCTTGCGATTGCAGCACTGCTCGAAGGGAAGTCGCGGCGCGAGATGATGGTGATTCTTGCGCGGCTCGAGCATGGCGGCGCCAATATCTACCAGTCGTTCGCGGCGAGTGAACGCAACGAGAAGGCGCGCGCGGCATTGCTCGCGGGCGCGGAGCGTGAGGAGCAGAATTCGGCGCTGCTCAAGATGATGACCGCGGTAAAAGACCAGTGCGAGAAGTGCGGAAAGGCCCTGGCGCCTCCCGCGCCCGCTCAGTGCTGTTCGTTTCAATGCACCTTCTGCCCCGACTGCGCGGACAACATGAAGCACATGTGTCCGAACTGTGCGGGAGAGCTGACGGCGCGTAGCATCTAAGGTCGAGGAATTTCTGATGCAAGTAATCGGCACGGTGAAGGAAATCTGGCGCTACCCGGTGAAGTCGATGGCAGGCGAGCGGATGGAGCGTGCGACGGTCGGCACAATGGGAATCCCCGGCGATCGTGGATGGGCGATTCGCGATGAAAAGGCCGGCGAGATACGCAACGCGCGCAAGTTGCCGGCGCTGTTGCATTGCAGCGCCGTCTATCTACGCGAGCCATCGGGCAGCGATACGCCGCCGGTGCAAATCACGATGCCCAACGGGACGACGTTTCAATCCGACTCGGCCGAGGCCTGCGCGAAACTTTCCGAAATGCTTGGGCGGCCGGTGACGATCTGGCCGATTCAGCCGGCATCGGAGCGCGAGTTCCTCAAGCGCGCGAGGCCCGACAATCCCGACATGATGGCCGAGTTACGCGAGGTCTTCGGCCGTCTGGAAAATGAGCCACTGCCCGACCTCTCGACGCTGCCGCCGCAGATTATGGAATTCACGTCGCCGTTTGGGACTTTCTTCGACGCGTTTCCATTCCAAGTGCTCACGACCGCGTCGCTGAGCGAGCTTTCCCGGAAAAATCCTGCCGCTGATTTTGACTCGCGCCGATTTCGTCCCAACGTTCTGATCGAGACGAAGAGTGGAATTGAAGGACTGGTCGAAGCCGAGTGGTCGGGGCGGACGATCCGAATCGGTGCGACGCGGATCAAGATCGAGATACCTACCGTGCGATGCGTGATACCAACGCTCGATCAGCCGGGTGTGAAGAAGGATCCGTCGGTATTGCGGACGATCGTGCGCGACGCGGCGCAGAATCTCGGCGCGTACGCGACGATCGCGAACGGCGGGACGATCGCGCTCGGCGACGAGGTCGCGCTCGAATAGCAGCCGAACCTTAAAATAACGGGGCGGGAGGACGATGATGGGGGAGGAGCGGGTGGCGACGTCGCAACGCCGGCTGGCGATTGCGGGGATGGCGGGCAATATCCTCGAGTGGTACGACTTTTCGATTTACGGATTCTTCGCATACGCGATCGGCCAAAACTTTTTTCCGTCGCATAGCAAGTCCACGTCGCTAATCGACGCGTTCGGAGTTTTCGCCGCGGGCTTCCTGATGCGGCCGATTGGCGCGCTTCTGTTCGGGCAGATTGGCGATCGGCTGGGACGCAAACAGGCGCTGACGATCTCGGTGGTCGCGATGGCGGTGCCGACGGTGCTCATCGGCTTGCTCCCGACGCACGATCAAATCGGCGTGATGGCGCCGATTCTGCTGGTCTTGCTGCGGCTGATCCAGGGACTCTCGGTCGGCGGCGAGTACACGACCTCGGTCGTGTTCATGGTCGAGGGATCGTCGAGCAATCATCGCGGACTGATCGGTGCGTTCGGCGCGGCCGCAGCGTTTGCGGGCGTGATGTTGGGATCGGCGGTCGGCGCTATCGTCGCTGCAACGATGTCGCCGCAGGCGCTCGCGTCGTGGGGATGGCGGTTACCATTCCTGGCAGGAGTCGCGATAGGAGTTGCGGGTTACTATATCCGTCGCGAGTTGCAAAATGCCGGCGATGCGCCGCGGGTTGCGCCACCGCCGATGGGCGAAGTGCTAAGGACACAATGGCGCCGCGTTCTGCAAATCGCGGGCTTCAAGGTGCTCGAGTCGGTCGGCTTCTACCTGATGTTCGTTTACGCGGCGACCTATCTGACCGAGATCGTGGGAATCGCAAAGAGCCGTGCGCTCGCGATTAACACTATAGGTATGGCGGCGGCGGTGGTGATGCTACCAATAGCGGGCGCGCTATCGGATCGATTTGGGCGAAAGCCAATGCTGCTGCTATCGTCGGGCGCCATAATCATTTTCGCATGGCCTCTATTCAACCTATTGTGGCATCCGATGTTCCATGTCCCGCTGCTAGGACAGGTGGGCTTTGCGCTGCTGATAGCTACTTTCGACGGTGTTGCGCCGGTCACCGCGGCTGAAGCATTCCCGGCAAATGTGCGATGCACAGGGGTAGGACTCAGCCACAACTTATGCATGGCGCTGCTAGGTGGAACAGCACCTATGGTCGCAACCTATCTTATCGATAAGACTGACAATGAAATGGTGCCGCCGCTATATCTTATAGCGGCGGCAATCATATCGGCGATCTTCGTGCTAAGTCTTAAGGAAACCGCGCACGAACCATTGTCTGGGTGAGAGTTATATAGGTATCCTGACGCTTTTACCCGTTGGAAATAGTCGCGGTCGTCCCGTCGAACTTCATTATATTGACTGTGAACGGCTCATTGTAGGTCTGGGCTTTGTCCCTAAGGTATGCTGAGCGCGACAGCCTCTCCCAGCAACAAGGAGGTATCCGTATCGCTGCGCCAGTGGATGCCAGCGTGGATGCCGTGACCGAAACTGACGTTGTGTCCAAGCTTGTTGAGCTCACCGTTGACGGTTAACTCGCCCGCATCCGCGCCGGTGTAATCCAATAGCGAAAGTCCATCGCTCGAAGGCACCTGCGGATCCGGAATCACGAAGCTGCCGTCGAAGAAGAACTTCAGCACTGTGATGCAAGCGCCGCCGACTATGCCGTGCCCGGTCGGATAGGACGGATGCATCGGTGAGCCCTCAGGAAACGCCTGCGAAAGGAGCCACGTCCCATACTTGATGTTGCTTTGCTCAAGTCCTACTGAGTTCAGGATCACGTTACTCAGAGTGACATCGGTCTGGGCCTGTTGCCCCGTCTTGATCAGGTGGACGATGCCTCCGATGGCCTCGGGACGAGGACGGAGGTGCACAAACCATTTCTGATACCAGACTGCATTCAGCGCCTTGGTCGCCACTTCGGCCAGGGTAGCCGCGAAATCGGGTGCACCGAATGTGCCGAAGCCATTTTCCTTGTCGAGCCGATATAGGGGTTGCCGGGATTCAGCGGCGCGCCAATGGTGCCGAGTACGAGAAGCGCTGTGAAGTAGGCCTGGTAAAGGACGTCGACGTGGGTATAGGCCGCGAGATCCCGACCGTTACGCGCATAACGAAGCTGCGAGTCGACCTGATTATGAAGGCCAGTTACATTCCCATCCTGCACTGTTAGCCAGTCGGCGAAACTGTCCATGTAGTCGATATCCGGCAGATAGGTCGTCATCTGCTGGCTTATCGGCTGTGCGCCGAACGCCGTCGGCTTGATGAAAAATTGTGAGATGTAAGGACCGAGCGTCTCGCCGGGGAAACTGCCACGGAATAAGAGGTCCGGCGTCACTGTGCCGTGGCTCCTCGGGCCAAAATAGGTAGCTTGCGATCCCATTTCGGCTGCCGCCGCTGCGGCCAGGAGGTTAGTACTGTAGTCGGTGAAGGCCACATCGCGAAGCAGCGAAGCCCAGTAATGTTCGAGCAGCTCGGTGGCGTTCTGGTCGCTGGCGGATGCTGGGGCCGGCGGCACTTGAGGTTGCCCGAACTGCGCACCATCCAGCGTGTCGAGGCTGAAGCACAGGCCACCCTGTGGGCCGTTGAGCGTGCGCGTGCCGCCCATGATGATCTTCTGGAAATCCGAAAACTTTCCGCTGTTCAGCGCAGTCGTGAACGTCGCGAAGGCATTCAGATCTACCCGACCGACGGCGTCGTGCGGGAGACCTTTGGTGTAGGTGCCGCCTTGGTCGGGATAGAGTGCGGGGTCGCCGTTGTTGATATTTACGGCAGGCGCGACGTGGCCGTCCTGCTGCGCCAGACTGAGCCGCAACTGGAAAGCGTTCTGCACCCGTTTTTTGGCAGAATTTCCCTGATTTACGTGCGGTTTTTTGCGAGATGCGCTGCCGAAGACGGACTGCGTGATTAGATCAGGGATGTCGCTCGCTCTGGCCGAGGATGCGGCCACCAGCGGCGCCAGGACTCCGGTCGATGCAGCGGCGGTCGCCGCGCCGAGTCCTGCGATGAAGCGCCGGCGTCCCGGAGACTTGGGCGCTCCGCTCGATTCATCAGTTTTTTCAGTAGGTTCTGCGTTCTGAGCCGGACGGATTCTCGTCGGAAGGATGATTAGCCATAAAAAACCCCCGTGGCTGTCATGTATGAAACCCGCAGGCTTGGATTGAGGCTGTTTGTAGCAATTCGACGCGTTAGGCGCCACTGCGCGGGGGTGTGAAATTTGACCGGAATTCCGCTTCAGAAAGATCGTTCCGAGCAGGCGGCGGAGAGGCCCGCGAGCAGCGCAGTGACCAGCCAGTCGAAGCTCTTGTCGACGTCGAGCGGAATGCCGAATCCGCCGGCGATTTCGAGCGCCGCGAAGCCGTGCACGGTGCTGCGAAGGGCGCGGATTGCGTGGAGGCCTTCGCGGCGATCCAGTCCGTAGCCATGCAGCACGGCCAGGATGGTCTCGACGATTTGGCCTGCGGCGGCCTCGAGTTCAGGGTCGTTTTTCGGCGCAGCAACCATCGTGGCGGCGTAAGTTCCGGGATGACGCTTGACGAATGCGCGATAGGCGGCGGCGAGACCGCGGACGGCGTCGTCGCGCGATTTGCCGATGGTCGCGCGGCTGAGCGTCGCGTTGAGATCGCGCAGCGCGAGGATTTTCAGTTCGCGGCGGATGCCCTCGAGGCCGCCGACGTGGTTGTACAGCGACGGCGGACGGACGCGCAGTTTTTTGGCGACGCGCGCGAGTGTCAGCGCGTCCCATCCGTGGTCGTCGGCGATTTTCGCGGCGGCGCGGACCACCGCGTCCTTGTCAATTCCGACGCGCTTCGCCATCCTGAGCGTCCTTCACAAATTCGATGACGGCAGGCGCGACGATGTCGGGATACTCGACGTGCGGATAATGGCCGGCGCCATCGATCATCAGCTTTTTGCCGTGCAGATGCGTCGTGACCCAATCGGCTTCGGCCGCGGGATCGTCGAAGTCGGGGTCGCGCGTGCCCATCACGACTAGCACCGGCGCTTGAACCTTGGGAATCCGCGCCTCGCACGGCGCTTGCGACGCAAAGATCAATGCCTTGGTCGCCTCGATTCGGCCGGGTTGTTTGAGATTGGCGACCAACGCGATTCGATAAGCGTCGAGGTCGGCAGGCGGCGCGGACTTGTACAATGACCCGTAGTACATCGACCAGAACGACGGCCCCCACGGACGCGTCATCGCGACTTTGAGAAATGCCAGAAGAAAAGATGAGGTTGGTATCATGCGCGTGAACGGATCGATCATCACGATTCCGGCGACGCGGTCGGGAATTTCAGCCGCGGCCCACACCGCCGATCCGCCGGCCATCGAGTTGCCGACGATGAACGCCTTGCCCGCGCCGAGATGACGAATCAGCGCGACGATGTCGGCGCCGACGAGAGCCGGCGAGTATGCCGGCCAATCTGCGCTCGACTCGCCATGACCGGGGAGGTCCATCGTGACAACCCGGAAGCCGGCGGCAACCAGTCGCGGCGCGAGGAATCGATATTGCTGTCGCATGTCACCGAGGCCGGGAACGCAGATGACGAGCGGGCCGGTGCCGCCGGAGTCGTCGTAGGCGATTTGTCCGTTGGGGAGTTTAAGGAACTGGGTGGCAGCAGCCGCTGGCGTTTGATCGGCGCGCGCCGGAAGAGCCGCCACGATGCTGAGGGCGGTTGCTGCGGCGAGGAGTTTGCTTATTGTGCTAATCATCATAGGCATTTAACTAATACGATTAGTCTCGTGATGCAAGAGGGCACCAACCCATCTGGATGCCCATCCTTGCCAAGGGGGATGAACTTTAGGCCTGATCAAGCCGGACTTTTTGTGCTGTAGATGTATCTATGAACCTGCGTCAGGACGGCACCTATTCGCCCCGCTCGCCCGAAGTCGGACGACACCTCAGCTCCGGCAGAAAAACAATTTCTGACGGAACGAAACTACCTTGGTGGTGAGGCGGCGACCACACCACAACAGGTGGTAGAATTGCGAAAATGGTGCCCTATGCGGGGGCGTCAACTGTTAACTGTGGCGTGCGCGCAGGCGGCAGATTCGCGTAAAGATCCGCGACCAGGTCGGCTTTCAGCTTGGCGTGGCCCGCGTCGTCCCAGAGATTGCGCCATTGCAGCGGGTCTTCGCGCAGATCGTAGAGCTCGCCCTCGGTGCCGTCGTAACGGATGTCGGGCATTGGGCCCGCGATGCCGAGCGCCTTGTAGCCGAACGAAAGATCGAAGCCGACGCCGCGGGTTGACGGCTCGTAAACTGTGCACACGAAACCATCGCGATAGATGGAGCGCAGATGCATCCCGAGTTGCGCGAATTGACTGTCCCATTCGGTGATCGCGCGCACGCGCGGCGAGCCGGGCGCGGTCGGCAGCGCCGCACCCTGCATCCAATCAGGGATTGGCACCCCTGCGATCGCGCAGAAGGTCGGCGCGAGATCGAGATGGCCGACTGGCTCCGGGATTTCGGCGGCGGACATTTTTGCGGACGGCGCCGGACGCCAGATCAGCGGCACCCGCATGAGCGCATCGACGTGATACGGGCCTTTGAACAGCAGGCCGAAGTCGCCTTGCAGCTCGCCGTGATCGGTCGTGAAGAAAACGTCGGTGTCATTGTCCCATCCGCGCGCGGCGACCGTCTCGAGCACGCGGCCGCACGCCTCGTCGATGAGTTCGTTCTTGACGTGCACCAACGCGTTGATCTCGCGGACCTGGTCGTGAGTCATGGTGCACGGCACGAAGTTCCACGCCCCGCCTTCCTCATTGCGGAAGCGGCCCTGGTACCAATCGAGCCAATGGCGCGGCTTCTGCGCGAGAATTTTTTCGATTTTCTCGCGCGATCCGGGATGACCCGCCGGAAGATCGAGATCGCGCCAGTTGATTCGACGCGCCTCGGACGCCGGCGGATCCCATGGATGATGCGGGTCGGGGAAACTCATCCACACGAACCAATCGTCGCTGGGAGAGAGTGTGTTGAGGTACGCGATAGTGCGATCGGCGACCCAATCGGTGTGATAGTGATCGCGCGGGATCGGATTGTAGGTGACTTCGGGCGCGCCGCTGTCGCCGCCGGCCGCGCCGGAGAGCATCGTGACGAAGCCGCGCATCTCGTCCGGATAGTTGTCGCGCAGCCAGTTCGAATAGTGGAAGTAGGCCATCGGCCCGTGCATCGCGAGCTCCATCCATTCGAATCCGCGATGCGGTCCATGCGAGCGCTCGCGGCCCATGCGATTCTCCGGCCATCGCCCACTTGGATCGAACATCGGCTCGAAGTGCGCCTTGCCGATAAGCGCGGTGCGATAGCCGGCGCGATCGTGAAGCCATGCGGCGACGCTCGGCGCGTCGGCCGGCAGCGGGACGCCGTTGGCAAACACGCCGTGAGTGCGCACGTACTGGCCGGTTATCATGGTCGATCGCGCGGGCATGCAGACCGTGTTCTGGTTGTAGGCACGCTGATAGTTGATACCGGACGCGGCGAGCGAGTCGGCCACCGGCGTGCGCGCAATCCGGCCACCGTTGCATCCGAGCGAATCGTACCGCTGTTGATCGGTGGTGATGAAAAGAATCTTGCGGCCCATTTTTTCCAGGAGAGAGACTACAGGCACGGTGCAAATGCGATCAATCGAGGAGTGCGCGGAGTTTGACGAGGGAATGATCATCCCTGATACACTGGCAGCGTAAGAAGGAGAACATTCATGCGCGCAGCAATAATGCGAGACAAAAAACTCGTCGTCGATAATATGCCCACACCGGCTCCTGGAGCGGGCGAGGCGCTGGTGAAAACGCTGGCGTGCGGAATTTGCGGGTCCGATCTGCATGCGCTCAAGCATGCGGAGAGGATGGTCGAGGGTTCGCGCAAGGCCGGCGCGCCGTTCCCGATGGATCTCAAGCGCGACATCGTGATGGGTCACGAGTTTTGCGCGGAGGTAGTTGACTACGGGCCGCAAACGCAAAAGCGATTGAAGGCCGGCACGCGTGTGTGCGCGATGCCGGTGCTGATCAGCGCTCGCGGGTTCGAAGCGGTCGGCTACTCGAACGACAATCCGGGCGGCTACGGTGAGTTCATGCGGCTGACGGAAATGCTGTTGCTCGAAGTGCCCAACGGCCTTTCGACCGAGCGCGCGGCGCTGACGGAGCCGATGGCGGTCGGATATCACGCGGTGAAGAAAGCGCGGCTCGATAAAGATGATGCGCCGCTGGTCATCGGATGCGGACCGGTGGGCCTGGCGGTGATTGCCGCGCTCAAGCTTGACGGCGTGCATCCAATCGTAGCGGCGGACTTTTCACCGCGACGTCGCGAACTCGCGCTGCAGATGGGCGCGGACATTGTCGTCGATCCAAAAGAAAAGTCGCCGTATGCGAGTTGGCGCGAGATGGCGGTGTATGCCGACCCGTCGAAGGCGCCGATGCTGCCGCCGTGGATTCCTGGGCCGGCGGTCAGGCCCGCGGTGATTTTTGAATGCGTGGGAGTGCCGGGCGTGATCGACGGAATCATGTCGGCGGCGCCGGGCAACGCGCGAATCGTGGTCGTCGGAGTGTGCATGGAGCGCGACCAGTTCGAGCCGCTGACCGGTATCAGCAAGGAGCTGAACATCCAGTTCGTGCTCGGCTACGCGCCCGACGAGTTCGCGGCGACGCTCAGCCACCTCGCCGAGGGGCAGGTCAACGCGGACCCGCTGATCACCGGCAAGGTCGGAGTCGAGGGAGTGGCGAAGGCGTTCGAGGATCTCGCGTCACCGGAGACGCATGCGAAAATCCTGGTCGAGCCGTGGCGTAGCTGACGGCGTCAGCGAAAGAGTCGGTGCGAGGCGAGGTCGGCGCCGGCGCGCATCGCGCGCAACTTCGCCCATACGATTTCCTCGGCAACCTCACCGAGCCCCGCCGAGGTCTCGAAGCCGCAATCCGTCCCGGCCATCACGCGGTGCGGATCGCCGATCGCATTGGCGGCGCGCTCGAGCCGGTCGGCGACCACCTCGTGATGCTCGACGTAGTTGGTCTTGGTATCGATGACGCCGGTGACGAGACTCATGTGATCGGGCAGCGGGAATTCCTTGAAGCATCGATATTCGTGCTGATGGCGCGGGTTAGCGGCTTCGAGCACCAGCGCGCCGACGTTGGCGTGGTAGAGCAGCGGCAGAATCTGCGCCAGCGGAACGTCGAGATCGTGCGGCGCTTCGTAGTTGCCCCAGCACACGTGCATGCGGACGCGATCGGGCGCGATTCCATGCAGCGCGCGATTCATCGCTTCGATGTTCAGTCCGACGTAATCAAGGAATTCGGTGAGCGGACGGTCCGCGTACGAGGTGTGCCGCTCCATCGCGAGGTCCGGGCAATCGACCTGGAGGACGAATCCTTGCGATACTATGTACGCATACTCAGTGTGTAGTGCTTTGGCGACGGCGATTACGTACTTCTCATAATTTTCGTAATACTCATTGAGCATTGCCGATGCGATTATTCCGGGCGACGGCGCAGTCATGAACGGCTCGGCGAATTTGTCGGGCTGATCGTCGAGAATGCTCAACGTGTCGGCGCATTCGAGATCGACGGCGGCGCGATCGCGGTATTCGACCTCACCAATCGCCTTGGGCGCGTGGAGCAAATCGACCATCGAGCGATGAAACACTGGCTCCATCATCTTGCGGAAGCTCGGATAGCGGACGAGATCGCGCATGATCGGGCGCTCGCTGCGTCCGCCAAAACCGGTCATTCGATGCTGCACGTAAGTGAAGAAGCTCTCGCGCGATTGCTCGCCGTTGTTGCCGACGTCGATCCCCGCGTCGAGTTGCTTATGTACAACGTAGCGGGTGGACTCCTCGATCTCGCGGAGCATCGCGGCGCGATCCACGTCTTCGCCGCGGCTGATTTTCACCAGCATCGCCGTGAGACTTTCCCGGCGCGGCAGGCTGCCGGCGTGCGTAGTCAGAATACGGTTCTCGCTGCGAAGCATCGTGGCACCTCCGGCTCGCTCAATTGTTCGCGCTGCAACATATTGGTAGATCACAAACGACGGAGCCCACAAGCGGAGATAGTTCGATGGCGTTACTCGCTGGCAAGAGCGCATTGATAACTGGCGCGGCGTCCGGAATAGGCAGAGCGGCGGCGATCGTATTCGCGCGCGAAGGTGCGCGCGTGATCGTAGCCGACATGGCCGAAGAAGGCGGCGCGCAAACCGTCGCCAGGATTCGCGACGCCGGTGGCGAGGCGCAATTTGTTCATTGCGACGTGTCGAATGCAAAGGACGTCGAGTCTCTGATCGCCGCGGCGGTGAACACCTTCGGGCGTCTCGACTGCGCGTTCAACAACGCCGGCATCGCGGGCACTCAACGCAAAACGGCGGACTACGATGAGGACGAGTTCGACAAAATCATCGCTGTCGATCTCAAGGGCGTGTGGTTGTGCATGCGCGCCGAGATTCGCCAATTCCTCTCACAGAAAACTCCGGGCGCGATCGTCAACACGGCATCCGCGGCCGGCCTGGTCGCGTCGCATTCGATGCCCGCGTACACAGCGGCGAAGCACGGAGTCGTGGGCCTGACGAAATGCGCGGCGCTCGAGTACGCGCGCTCGGGAATCAGAATCAACGACGTATGCCCCGGCGTGGTCGATACTCCGCTGCTCGAAGGGATGGTCGCCGGACGACCCAAGCTCGCCGCGCGACTCGATGAAGTGGAACCGATCGGCCGCAAGGCGCGTCCCGAGGAGATCGCGGAAGCGGTCGTGTGGCTATGCTCCGACGCCGCCTCATTCGTCACCGGATGCTCAATGTCGGTGGACGGCGGACTAACCGCGCAGTAAGGAAAATGGGGACGCAGCTGAACGCAGCCGCGTCCCCATCGCGTCGCGAAGATCACCCCATCTTGGCGAGCAGGTCCAACATGTCGTTGGCGTGCTCCTCTTCGACCTTGTTGATCTGCTCGATCAAAATCTTGGTGGTCGAATCGGTGTCGCCCAGCCATCGGATGATTTCTGAATAGTGCTGGATCGCTATGCGCTCGGCGACCAGGTCTTCCTTGATCATATCGACCAGCGACTTGCCCTCGGCATACTCAGAGGCTGATCGTTCTGCGAGGGTTGTGGGTCTGAAGTCGGGCTCGCCGCCTAGTTGCGTGATGCGCTCCGCGACCCAATCGGCATGTTGCTGCTCTTCGTTCGCGTGCTGCAGAAATTCGGCCTTGACCGAATCGGAGTTGATGCCCTGCGCCATGTAATAGTGGCGCTTGTAGCGCAGCACGCAGACCAGCTCGGTCGCGAGCACGTCATTGAGTACTTTCACTACCTGCTGCACGTCTGCTTTGTAGCCTTCGGTCACACTGCCCTTCTCCATATTTTTGCGGGCGCTGTCGCGAAGCTTTTTTACGTCGGTGAGAAATTTGTCCATGTTGAGGTCTCCTTTAGATTGAAAGATTCAGCCTAACTCTTTTCACGCTTTATGGGCAAAGCGGCGCGGTCCTTTGCTCACGCTGCGGGGCGATGAAGAGTGCGCGCCGTCGTGCTAGGTTTGGACGAAATTTGGGCGAACGGAAGCTGGCGAATTGGAACCCCGAATACTAGCGCGCGCCGAACATCCCATCTCGCGGCGCGATATCGATGCGAACGTCCTCAAGGTCCTCTATCGCCTCGCGGGCGCCGGTTTCGATGCGTACCTGGTCGGCGGCGGCGTGCGCGACCTGATGCTCTCGCGCAAGCCCAAGGATTTCGACGTCGCCACCTCGGCGCATCCGCAGCAGGTGCGCGACCTGTTCCGCAACTCGCGCATGATAGGCCGGCGCTTCCGGCTGGTGCACGTTTTCTTCGGGCGTCAGAACGTCGAGGTCGCCACCTTCCGCAAACAGGCGGAGGCGGTCGCCGACACCGACGATCCGCTGATTCGTCTCGACAACACATTCGGCACGCCCGAAGAAGACGCCTTCCGCCGCGACTTCACCGTCAACGCGCTTTTCTACAGCCCGCAAACTTTCCAGGTGGTTGATTTTCCCGGCGGAGTTGACGACCTCGAAGCGCGACTGATTCGCACCATCGGCGATCCCGAGTTGCGGATGCGCGAAGATCCGGTGCGGATGATGCGCGCGGTGCGATTCGCCGCCAAACTCGGCTTCGAGATCGAGCCGGCCACGCGCGCCGCCATCGGGCGGCATCGCGCCGACCTCGACAAGGCCAGCGTGCCGCGCCTGGTCGATGAAAGCTACAAGACGCTCGGACAACCGGAGGCCGCGCACGCGCTGGTCCTGATGGAAGAGCTGGGGCTGCTCGAGCACGTGATCCCAGTCCTCGCGACTCACCTGAAATCGCGCGGCGCGACGCTCGCCGAGCAGCCCGCCGTCCGCAACATGGCCGCACTCGGCCGCGCGATCGGCAACGGTCTGTCGCCGGATCACTCGATCGTGCTCGCGGCGCTGATGCTGGATCTTTATCGCAACGAGCATCGCCGCGAGCGCGGCGACGCTCGCCGCGTCGACATCCTGGGCGAACTCCGTGCGCGAGGCTTCGCGCGCGGAGACACCGAGCAGATGCGCCTCATCCTCGAGGCCTTCGCCAATCTCGCGTCGCCGACCCGGCGCACGCGACGCCTGATGCGCCGGCCGTACTTTCCCGACGCGCGAATGTTCTTCGAGATGACGGCACCGACCTACTCGATCGATTCGATGCGCACGCTACACTTCCTTGCCGACCCCGATGCATTCAACGGGAGTCCGCCCCGCGGCGGACACGATGCGCCCGCAACGCATCCGGAGGGCACCCCTATCCCCGCCGGCAATCGCCGCCGTCGCCGACGGCGGCGCCGCCGACCCCGCCACGGCGCACTCGGCGCGCAGCCATCTGACATGAACGGCGCCACCACGTCGTCGCTGACATCGTCAGATCCAGAACGCCGCGACAAGCTTCCCGAACCCATCGACTAACTACTCACCTTCGACTACTTTTGAATCCACTATGCCTGCGAACGATCTCCGCTCCGATCGAATCTGGATGGACGGCGCGATGGTGCCGTACGACGAAGCCAACGTCCACGTCCTCACCCACAGCCTGCACTACGGCCTCGCGGTCTTCGAAGGGATGCGATGCTACAAGAGCGACGACGGCCGCTCCGCAATCTTCCGCGCCCGCGAGCACATCCGCCGACTCATCGACTCCGGACACATCGTCGAGATGGAAGTTCCGTACAGCCAGGAGGAGTTGCTCAAGGCATGCGCCGACGTCGTGCGGATCAACAAGTTCGCCGAGTGCTACATCCGGCCTCTGGTGTTTTTCGGCGAAGGTGAGATGGGACTGTCGGCGCGCGGAAATAAGATTCGCGTCTCGATCGCGGCGTGGCCGTGGGGCGCGTACCTGGGTCAGGACGGCGTGGACAAGGGCGTGCGCCTGAAGACGTCGTCGTTCGTGCGATTCCATCACAACTCGATGATGCCGGCGGCGAAGGCCACCGGGCACTACGTCAACTCGATCCTCGCGGGCTACGAGGCGCGCCGCAACGGTTACGACGAAGCGCTCCTGCTCAACACCGAAGGCTTTGTCGCGGAGGGCAGCGGCGAGAACGTGTTTGTGGTGCGCGACGGTGTCGTGCGGACGCCGCCGTTGACGTCGGTACTGGCGGGAATCACTCGCGACGCGGTCATCAGGATTCTGCACGACAACGGTGTCGAGGTGCGCGAGGAGTATTTCGCGCGCGACGCGTTCTACATCGCCGACGAAGCCTTCATGACCGGCACCGCCGCCGAAGTTACGCCGGTAGTCGAGCTCGACGATCGCAAAATCGGCCCCGGCAAGCCCGGCCCAATCACGGCCAAAGTGCAGCAAGTCTTCCACGCAACCCTGCACGGCCGCGAACCGCGCTACCGCGACTGGCTCTACTACATCTAATTCCTGTCTGGTCCCCCTTCCCGCTCGGGAAGGGTTAGGGGTTAGGTTGCGAGGCGTCATCGCGCTGCAAACGGGAACTTTCTAACCTCGCGATCAGTTAGTATCCAAACGGGACGACTCAAATGAAAATGATTACACTCGGACTACTCGCAATCGCCGTCATCGTCGTCGCAGTCGCGATACGCCCGCAATTCGCGCGTGCCGAACTGCTCAAGGAAGGACAAATCGCACCGCCGTTCACGAGCCAAATGATCACCGGCGAGCAGGAAGCTCCAATGTCGCTAGCAGACTTCCACGGCAGAAAAGTCGTCCTCTACTTCTATCCCAAAGACGAAACCTCAGGATGCACCAAAGAGGCGTGCGCGTTCCGTGACGGCTACGCGCGCTTCACCAACGCCGGCCTGGTCGTACTCGGATGCAGCGTCGATTCGGCCGACGCGCACAAGGATTTCATTCGCAAGAACAACCTGCCGTTCCCGCTGGTGCTCGATCCCGACAAGAAAATCGCGACCGCCTACGGCGCGGCCAACGGAATTCCGATCCTCGGCCTCGATCGACGGATCACCTACGTCATCGATGAGAACGGCAAGATCATCAAGGTCTATCCGAGCGTCGATCCTTCCACTCACGCGATCGAAATCCTCAACGACCTTGGCGTAGCCGACGCCGCCCCGGCAGCCCCAGCCGCTCCCGCATCTCCGGCCGCTCCGGCGTCTAACTGATTGCGGTTACTTCGCGCGGCGAATACCCCAAACTCACCGCTAGGATCACGGCCGCCGCCGCGAGCTGCTCGGCGTTCGCCTCGTCACGAATCATCTGTGCAAGGCGTTCAACGTGCATCGCGACAATTCCGGCATCGTCGGTGCCAGCGATTGCACTCGCGTCGAACATAGCGTCAATCAGCGGATTCGCGTCGTAGTTCGATTCGGCCAGCGCTTCGCGCACAGCACGCCGCCAGAGCTCGCGCGGCTCGACCCGATCGAAATCGGCGGTTGCCGCGATCCGCTCGCGAAAGACAGGGAGCAGAGACGCATAGCGCGCATTCGCCGCGAGGTAATCTCCCACGCCCTGCGCCTGGAGGAAGCTCTCGACGTCGCCGTCGATGCCATAGTTCCCGAGCGAGCCGATCGACGGTTCGAGCATCACAAACTTTTCTCGATGAGACTTCTCGATGCGTTCGAGACCGAGAGGATACAGCCGGCAAGCGAGCGGACGCCCGCGATGGACCCCGCAACGCACGCCTTCGAGCGCAACGCAAGCGCCATCATCGGTGAACTTCAGGATCGAGCCACGACGAATAGTAAAGCGATCGATCACCTCGCGGGTCGAAAGGTTTGCGGACCGCGCAAGCCGCATCACGTCGTAGGGCGACAGCGTGACGACCTTCTCATGACAACAGATCCCACAAGAATTGCAGACGTATGAGAATTGGCTATTACGATTCACTGACTACTGAGTAGTGCCGCTTCGAGCACAGGCGCCGGGATTCTTCGCTTCGCTCTAGGAATGACACCAAAAACGAGCACCATCCGACTCTTCTTCCCGTAAAACTTCTAACAGGGACGAAGTCCCGCATCTTTTCTTAATATTAAGGTGCAGGGGTTACCCCTGCCCAGGGAAGTGTGAAACCCAGGAGGGGTTTCACATACAATTACGTTCCTCATGGCTGCTTCCCCTCTTCCGTCTTGCGATACCATGGTTGTGCTGGCGCCGCATACGCGGGTTGGCGCGACTTTGCTGGCCAAGAACTCTGACCGGTCGCCTTACGAATGCCAGCCGCTCGCGCAGGTGCCGCATCGAGTTCATCCCGAGGGCGCGACTGTTCATTGCCAGTATCTCGAGATTCCGCAGGTTCCGGATACAGCTGCTGTGATTGGCTCGCGGCCATTCTGGCTGTGGGGTTTCGAGCATGGTCTCAACGAGTACGGCGTGGCGATTGGCAATGAAGCTGTGCTCACGCGCGAGACCTTGCCATCGACGGGTTTGCTCGGAATGGATCTCGTGCGGCTTGGACTTGAGCGCTCGAAGAATGCGCGCGAGGCGACCGAAATTATCGGAGCGTTGATCGAGCGCTATGGGCAGGGTGGTTCCGGGCAATACGACGTTGATTTCCGTTACTGCGGCGGATTCATTATCGCCGATCACGCTGATTCTTACGTGCTCGAGTGTTCGGGGCGTCAATGGATTGCGCGACGGGTTGAGGATCGCGCGTGCATCTCGAATCGATTGACGATCGATGTGGGCAACCTTGGATCGGCGGACGTGGAGAGTTATGCGCGCGATCGCGGATGGTGCGATGGCGAGGCGTTCGATTTCGCAGCTGCATATTCGAGCCGCAATGCGGGCAAGGACAAGAGCGATCCTCTGACGGCGCGCGGGCGCCTCGCGCGCAGCCGTGAACTCGTCGGGCGCAACGGCCGCCGCACTATCCGTGAGATGTTCGCGATACTGCGCGATCATGGCGCACGTGGCGAGATGCCGCCTGCGGTCGGCCCGACGCGCGACGACTCTCCGACGTTGTGCATGCACGGCTCGGTCTCCGGCACGACCGCGAGCATGATCGCCGAAATCCCTGCACCCGATGCGTACACGATTCCCGTGATGTGGGCGTCGCTCGCAGCGCCGTGCACTTCGATCATGTTTCCGCTGTTCGTAGCTGGGACGCTTCCGCCGGTGCTTGCCGCCGGCGGTGAAAATCCTTCGCCAGATTCGCCATGGTGGCGCTTCAGGACGATCCAGGACCTCGTCGCAAAGGCGCCCGAACGACTCGCGCCGATCGTGTGGAGGCATTTCCGGCCGCTCGAAGCCGCGATGCTCGAACGATGCGCCGAGGTCAGCCGCCAGGCGGCCACGCTCGACGCCGCGGCGCGCGCGAAACTGCTCAGCACGTTCATGGCGCAAAATATCGTGCGCGTGCTCAATGCGCAGTCCGCCGCCGAATCCGAATTGACTCGCGCGGCAAGTTGACACCGGCGGTACGCGCGTATTGCAATGAACCGAGGTCCGAAAAAATGAAGATCGAATATGCTTTGCTCGCCGATGCGGCGCAGGCGGTCGGCGGCAAAGTTTTTGTTCTTGGCGGTGGATGGAACCTGTTTCGATCGGCCAGCTACCCGGCGCCGGTTCAATTTGCGGTCGCGATCGGACTCGGCTTCACTACCAGCGAGGTCGGGATGAAGTATCCGCTGAACATCGCGATTGCCGACGAGAGCGGAGTGCCGATAGTTCCCGAAATGAAAGGCCAGGTTGAGACCGGCACGCCCGCGCCCGACGTTCCCAAAACGGCGTCGGTGAAAATCCCGGTCGCAATCAACATCAATATGTCGCTGCCTCATCCGGGCACTTACGGAATCGTGGTGACCGCCGGTCCCTCGACAACTCAACTTTCATTCGAAGCGATTTTCGCGGGCCAAAAGGTCGAGTTCGAGCCCGAAGGCGCCGCGCCGGAACGCGGCAACTGAGGTTATCGCGCGGCTCTTGCTACGCGGTCCGAATGGGCGGTACTCAAGAGATACAACGATTAATCGCCTGGCCTGAGACGGCGCCTGGCGTCGCGACATGAATTACTGAACAGGAGAGATTCTAAAAAAATGGATTTTACCTGGAGCGCTGAACAAGACGCTTATCGGATGGACGTGCGCAAGTGGCTCGAAGCCAATCGCCCGCAATCTCTCGCGCGCGGCGAGGATGCCGAAGCCGGCGGCGACGACGCGGTCTGGCAGCGCCTGAAGGCGTGGCACAAAAAGCTCTATCACGCCGGATGGGCCGGGCTCACATGGCCGAAAGAATACGGCGGGCGCGGCGCCACCTTTATCGAGCAGGTAATTTTTCAGCAGGAACTCGGACGCCTCAACCTGCCGATGGGATGCAACGTGCTCGGCGTCATCATGACCGGTCCCGCGATCATGCAATGGGGCACCGACGATCAGAAAAAACGCTACTTGAATCCGATCCTCGCCGGCGACGAAATTTGGTGCGAGGGAATGTCGGAGCCGGGCGCGGGCTCGGACCTCGCGTCGATCCAGTGCAAGGCCGAGCTCAAGGGCGACGAGTTTGTCGTCAACGGCCAGAAGGTCTGGACCACGATCGCGCATCGCGCCGACTTCGTGCAGCTGTTCGTGCGCACCGATCCCGACGTGCCCAAGCACAAGGGGATGAGCGCGCTGCTGGTCGATATGAAAGCACCCGGCGTGACGGTGCGTCCGCTCAAGCAAATCACCGGCGACAGCGAGTTCAACGAAATCTTTTTCGAAGACGTGCGCGTGCCCAAGGAAAACCTGCTCGGCCCGATCAACATGGGATGGCAGGTGCTGGTCTCGACGCTGATGCACGAGCGGTTCGGAATCGGCGAGACGCTCGGCGGCACCGAGCAGATGCTCCATCAGATTGTTCAGGTCGCCAAGTCGGTGCAGCTCAACGGCCGTCCTGCGATCGAGGACAACGACATCCGCCAGCAAATCGCGCAGTTCGCAATCGAAGCGACCGCGAAGAAATATAACGGCCTGCGGAGCCTCTCGAAACGCCTCAAGGGTCAGCAGCCCGGACCCGAAGCGTCGATCTCCAAGCTGCTCTCGACCGACCTGGGCCAGCGGATGACCAAGTTCATCACGCGGCTGCTCGGCGAGTACGCGCTGCTCGAGCGCCACACCCCATTCGCCCCCGAAGGCGACTGGATGCGTCGCATCCTGTCGTCGGAGTCGATGACGATCGCAGGCGGCACCTCGCCGGTGCAGAAAAACATGATCGGCGAGCGGATCCTGCAACTGCCGAAGGGCTGAAGCACATTCGATTTGCCACCTGGCCGATCCAGATTTTCGGCGCAACATCGTGCGGCGACTACACCGTTGATTGACGTGACTCGTCTGCCTTCCTGCGCAACCTGGATCGTCGCCGTCGCGATGCTTTTTCTCTTTTCATGCGGACTCGTAAAGACCTCGGGGTTCGTCACTCACACGATCGAAACTGGTGGAGAAGAGCGCGCGACGAAGGTCGAAGTGCCCGCATCGCCGAACGGACCGCGGATGATCATCTTCGCGCTCGATGGCGCGGTCCCGGCCGGCATGATGGAGGATCTCAAAAACCTTCAGATGCCCCACGTCAAAGAGCTGCTGGGCAACGACCAGGGCGACGGACTCTTCGAGCACGCTTACGCAGCCCCCGAAGCTCTGAGCGTGTTGCCTTCGAGCACGATCGCCGACTGGGCATCGATCTTTACCGGCAGCGTGCCGGCGTGGGACGGAATCCCGGGTGACGAATGGTTTGACCGCGAGACCGCGACATTTTTCGCACCGGTGCCAGTCTCGATGACCGACATCGCCGACAATACCAAGCTGGTGACCGACGACCTCATCGGCAACGAGCTCAAGGTGCCGACTCTTTACGAGCGGTTGCGCGTAAGGTCCTACGTGTCGATGCTATCGGTGCATCGCGGCGCAACTTTCTACACCACGGTCGGCCCCGATTCGCTTTCCGACCTCTTCAGTCACCTGGTCAGAGGCACGCTCAAGGGCCGAGAGCCCGAGAGGTCGCTGAGCGGAACTCTCGATCGCTCTTCAGTAGAGGAACTGAACAAGGCGATAGAGGAACACGGCATTCCGGATCTCCAGGTGGTCTACTTCCCGGGAATCGACATATTCACCCACGCCGCCGAGGACCCGCTGAATTCGCAGAAGCGATATCTCGCGCACGTGACCGACGGTGCTGTAGGCCAAGTGCTCGACGAATATCGCCGGCACAATGCGCTGGACAATACCTACGTCATCTTCATCTCCGACCACTCGCATATTCCCACAATGAATGATGAAGAGCATCGGCTCGGACCCGATGACGATAGCTCACCGTTCAAAGCAGTCGCGCACGCTGGCTTTCGCGTCCGCAAGGCGTCGCTAGTTGTCGGCGACGCGGACAAGGATTTCCAGGCTGTGCTCGCCTACCAGGGCTCGATGGCGAATATCTACCTGGCCGATCGCACCACTTGCGCCAAGGACGGCGACAAGTGCAATTGGAAAAAATCGCCGCGCTTCGAAGAGGACGTCATTCCCGTCCTGAAGTCGCTGTACCGATCGAATCGACGCGGACGTCCGATCGCAGGCCTCAAGGGCAAGCTCGATCTGATTTTTTCACGGCAGCCGACACGCGCCGGCACCAACGCGCTCCCGTTCGAAATCTTCGATGGAAAGGAACTAGTCCCGATTGACGACTACTTGAGCGAGCATCCTCGTCCCGACCTCCCGGAGCTATCGGAGCGCATGCGATGGCTCGGCGCCGGGCCGTACGGCAACCGCGCGGGCGATATTGTGCTGTTGCCCAAGGCCTGTATGAACGTGCCGATCGAAAATCGATACTACTTTGCCGGGATGACTCACTACTCGTGGCACGGCAGCGCATGCGAGCAGGATGGACACATCCCATTCATACTCGCGCAGGCGAAAGGTTCCGGCGAGAAGATGCGAACTATCATGAACAAGTTCGGCGGAGCGACGCCTTCGGAAAGAGAGATGACCCCGCTCGTCGTTTCGATCTTCGGGAAATGAAATGAGTACCTCCGACGCTACCAAACCGCTGGCTGGGAAGATTGCGCTGGTCGCCGGCGCGACGCGCGGCGCTGGGCGCGGGATCGCGACGATGCTCGGCGCGGCCGGCGCGACCGTGATTTGCACCGGGCGCAGTACTCGCGGGAATCCCGCGACTGCCGCCAGGCCCGAAACGATCGAGGAGACCGCCGAACTGGTCACCGCAGCGGGCGGAGTCGGCGTAGCAATCCGGGTCGATCACACGGTCGCGGACGAAGTTCGCGTTCTGTTTGAAAAGGTCGAGCGCGATTTCAGCCGGCTCGATCTCCTGGTCAACGACATTTGGGGCGGCGACGATCTCAGCGAATGGGGCAAGCCGTTCTGGAAACTGGATCCCGCCAAAGGCCTCAAGATGCAGGAGTTGGCGGTGGATACGCATATTCTGACCGCCCGCTTCGGCGCGCCGCTGATGGTGCGGCAGAAGTCGGGGCTGATCATCGAAATCACCGACGGGATGCATCTCGACTATCGCGGCAATCTGTTTTACGACCTCGCAAAGATTTCCACGATCCGCCTCGCGTACGCGATGGCGGTCGAACTTCGCCGACACAACGTCGTCGCGCTCGCGCTGACGCCTGGCTTCTTACGATCGGAAGCAATGCTGGATGGGTTCGGCGTGACCGAAGCCAACTGGCGCGACGCGGTCGCAAAGAATCCGGATTTCGCCGAGTCGGAAACTCCCGCCTACGTCGGGCGTGCCGTAGTTGCGCTGGCCACGGACGAAAACGTTGCGGCCAAGGCGGGGAAGGTCTGCTCGAGTTGGACGCTCGCGCGCGAGTACGGCTTCCGCGACTCCGACGGCCGCCAGCCCAATTGGGGCGCATATTTCGAGCGCATGGTGAATGCAATTCTCGACCGCGGCGGCCCGACCAACCGGGAAGAACAGTTGCGAGTCTGGAACCGCCACGAACAAATTCGCAACGACCCACAAAATGCCGAGGAAGCCGCGCGCCTCGCCGCCGCGCTCAACCGCGCCGGTGTGTCGATTCTTCCGTAGTCAACGCTTTCGGTTTATACCGATCAGGGTCGGGTGAGAAGCTCCAGTACGTGGCCGTTGGGATCCTTGAAATAGACGCCACGCCCGCCACGCCAAGTGTTGATCTGCATATCTTCTTGCGAGAACGGACCGCTCCCATACGGAATGCCGGCCTCTTTGATTCGACCGAAGATCGCGTCGAACTCCGCGTCGCCGACCTGGAAAGCGTAATGGTGCATCTCGAAATTTTTCCAGTTGTCAAAATCGAGCGTGAGCGTTTCGTTGATCCTGACCGGCGCAAAATGACTCATCGCGCCCTCGTATTTGAGGCCAAACATATGCGCGAAAAATTTTGCCGAGGCCTCTTTGTCATGCGCCGGTACGATCGTGTGATTAAGCGTAATAGCCATAACTCGCCTCCATCCCGGTTGATGCGCCTTACGGTTGAGAGCCACCTTATACTTTGTAAAGTATTCCCTTTTTAAAGTCAGTCAAGCGATTGCTTGACCAAGGATCGCGGTGGGCGCCGGAACGACGGAGCGGAGGATAAAACGTGACGCGATTCGCTAGCGCTGCATTGCCTGGAAGATCATCGGGCCGGCTTCGGCCATCATCTCGCCGAGGATTTCGCTCAGCGGCTTGCTCGGCATCGCGAGTTTTTCCGTCAACGATTTCATCACCGCTAGGTAATGCTGCTTCATCTCGGGGCTCATCGTTTCGAGCCTGACATTTTCCATCAGATCGACGAACCGCCGCTGAACTTCGACGATCTCGAGGTCGACGGGATCGGTGAACTTTTTTTTGGGAGCCAACAGACTTACCTCATCGAGAAAACTCAGAACAGGTAGCGGCGGGTGTTGATGCTGATGAGAATTCCCATCGCCGCCATCATCGCGATTAGCGACGAGCCGCCGTAACTCACCAGCGGCAGCGTGATTCCGACCACCGGCAGCATCCCGGTCGCCATCCCGATGTTGACCGCGACCTGCCAGAAGACGATTGCCGTCAGGCCGACCGCGAGCAACGCGCCGAAGCGGTCGCGCGCGTGCCTGGCGATCCACGCGCCGCGCGCAATCACGCTCGCATACAAGGCCAACAACAGCAGCGTGCCGGCGAGACCGAACTCCTCTGCCCACACCGCGAAAATAAAATCGGTGCTCTGCTCGGGAAGAAAATTCAATCGCGCCTGCGTCCCTTTCAGAAATCCTTTGCCCATCGGCCCGCCGGCGCCGATCGCGATTTCAGATTGGATAATGTGATAACCGGATCCGAGCGGGTCGGCCTGCGGATTGATGAAACTGACCAGCCGCTGGCGCTGATACGGCTTGAGATAGTGCCAGCTCATCGGCGCCGCGAGCGCCGCCGCCACCGCCAGAATCAGCAGCGTGCGCATGTTCAAGCCGGCGACGAAAACCAGCGTGATCGTGATCAGAACCAGCACCAGCCCGGTGCCAAGGTCGGGCTGCTTGAGCACCAACGCAGCCGGAACGCCGAGCAGAATGAACGGCACGATCAAATGACGCAGGCCCCATCCGCCTTTGGGCGGCTCCTCGCGCAAGTAACGAACCATCACGAGCACGACGGCGAGTTTCGCCAGCTCCGACGGCTCGAGATGAAAAAATCCGAGATTGATCCATCGGCGCGATCCACCGGTGGCGTGCCCGGCGACCATCACGGCGATCAGCAGTCCCACCACCATCACGTAAAACGGGTAGGCGTAGGCTTGCAGCGCTCGATAGTCCACCAGCACCGCCACCAACAACGCGATGGTTCCGACTGCGATCCAGATGAACTGGTGAATCACCAGCGGATCGATAATCTTGTGCCCGCCGTACGACGCGCTGATGACGCTGACCAGTCCGATGCCGGCCAGCGCGAGCACCAGGGTGAACAACGTCCAGTCGAAATGAAGTATGTACCTGCGATCGCCGGCCGCCATGCTAGTTGTCGAGCACTTGCGCGATTTTCGGTTCTGGCGGCGGCGGATTGAGCTGGAAGTAGCGCTGGAAGACGTCGTGGATCACCGGCGCCGACGCGCTGCCGCCGTGACCGCCATGCTCAATGATGCAAGCGGCGGCTATCGTCGCATGATCCTTGGGCGCGAACGCAATGAACCACGCGTGGTCCTTGTACTGGTCGGGCGTATTCTTGTCCTCTTCTTCGCTCTCGCCGCCACCCTTGTCGCCGACGACCTGCGCCGTGCCGGTCTTACCGCATACGGTGACGTTGTCGAGCTTTGCTTTGTGCGCGGTTCCGCCGGCGCCGTTGACGACGTCAGCCATCGCGTCCTTCACGTCCTGCAGCGCGTCGGGATCGATCTTGATCCGGTTCTCGATGATCGGCGGATACGACTTGGCGATATTGCCGTCGAGTCCTTCGACGTACTTCACGAATTGCGGCTTGTAGCGGATGCCGCCATTGGCAACCTGCGCCGCGACTTGCGCCATCTGCAGCGGCGTCGTCGCGACGTAACCCTGTCCGATCGCGACCGACAGCGTTTCCGCGGGATACCATCGCTCGTGGTAGCGCTTCTGCTTCCACGCCGACGACGGGATCGTGCCGGGATTTTCGTGATCGAGATCGATGCCGCTCTTGATGCCGAGTCCCATCTGGTTGGACCACTTCGCGATCCGATCGACGCCGAGTTTCGCTCCGACGTTGTAAAAATAAACGTCACACGAGCGCACGATCGCGTCGTGCAACTCGATGGTGCCGTGGCCCTGATGACGCCAGCAGTGATACTCGCGTCCGCCGAACCACATCCCGCCGGGGCAGTTGTATTCGGTCCCGGGCTTCAGGGTGCCTTCCTGCAGACCCGCGATCGAATCGACGATCTTGAAAGTCGAGCCGGGCGGATAGATTCCCTGGATGACGCGATTCTGCAGCGGATGATTCGGATCGGTCATCAGCTCTTTCCACGCCGATGCTTTGACGCCGCCGCCAAAGATGTCGGGGTCGAAGGCCGGATGCGAAACCATCGCAAGCACGTCGCCGTTGCGCGGATCGATCGCGATGAACGCGCCGTTCTTGCCCTGCATCGCCTGCTCCGCCGCCTGCTGGAGATTCAGGTCGATAGTCATGACCAGGCTTTCGCCGGGCGTGTCGGCGATTTCCTTGAGCACGCGCAGCCGCCGCCCGACCGCGTCAACTTCGATCTCCTGGCCGCCGGCGTTGCCGCGCAGAAAACTTTCCCAGACACGCTCGAGCCCGAATTTTCCGATCTCGTCGCCCATGTGGTAGTCCGCGTGCGACTTGAGATCGCCGACGGTCACCTCGCCGACGTAGCCGAGCAGATGCGCGGCGAGCTGTCCGTAGAGGTAATGCCGCGCGGGCGTGATTTGCAGGCTGACGCCGGGCAGGTCGAGCTGATGCGCCTCGAGCGCGACGACCTGTTGCCATCCGAGACGCTCGGCGACGGTGATTGGCTCGTAGGGCGGACGGCCGGCTTCATCGGCGTCGGAAATTTTGTCGGCAATCTGATCGGCGCCGGTGTAGCGCGCGAGTCGCTCGATGGTCAGCGAGAGATTGTCGGAATCCTCGGGCACGATTTGCGCGTCGAACGACGGCCGCGTATCGACTAGCGGGCGGTGATTGCGATCGAAGACCAGTCCGCGCGGCGCGGGCACGCGCTGCAGCCGAATCCGATTGCGATCGGCCATCTCGACATTGTCCTGATGGTGCAGGACCTGCAGGTAGTACAGGCGCACGCCTGCGACCGCGAGAACGGCGAACATCATGACGGTCAACGTCATGATGCGCGGCTCGAGCAGCGGCACCCGCTGATTGTTGCTTCGAGGAATGTGGAACTTCGCCACTTATGGTTCCTGACTGAGCCTACAATGTATTCGCGACGCATTGTAGCAGGCAATCCCGCGCGGGCCGATAGGTTCAGAAGCAGGCAGGAAACGATGTTCTGAAGTGAAAAAATGACGATTTGGGAATTTTGTTGACATTTTCTTTCTCTTCCATGTCTTCGGATAGAGAGGTGGTTGCGAATGGTGAGGGCATGTTGATGAAGAAGCTGTGCAGTGAGCTGAGCGGGTTGGTGAGAGTGGGTGAGGCGGTCATGTTGGATATTATGGCATAAGGGGATGACAACGGTTGTCATGCAGGGTGATCTGCTTTCTTACGCCATTTGTCGGGCGTCCGGCGGTCTGCTTAACTGGCTGTCTATGAAGCCCCGCCACGCAGGCGCGGTCGCGCTTGATGCAAAGTAACTTTTTTTTCGCCGAGGACGGGCAGATCGGCTGGGGTCTTTGGATTCTGTCGATGGCGGTGATCGGTCTATTCGCCTACCGGCGCGGCTGGCGCAAGACACCAGATTGGCTTCGTCTCTACATTTGGTGTGTGGTCGTCGTGGAACCGCTACTATGGTCTCCTTACCTGGTTAACTGGTACTGGCGCTTCAAAGCGGGTGGAGTCAGTAAAGCTGGCCCCGTGATGTATGACGCAGGCCCCCTGATGTATGGGTACCTGCTTACGGTGTTTGTCGCTCAATACGTTGTGATTATTGGGGTCGTAGTCGCGCCGATTCTTCTAGTTGTTCTGATAGTCGAGGTGTCGCGCTCGGTTTGGTCCGCTCTGGTCCACTAATATTTCCTGCAAATTAAGCCGCTGAAAAATTCAATGAAACCCCGCCATGCTGCCGCGCTTGCGCTTGTGGGCTGGTACCTGATCGGTCCGCCAGTGCGCCAGCCTAAAGGTGAAAAGATTTATTTGGACGACCACGCGGACTACCACGAGTGGAAGGTGCTAGGCACGTTCCCTAACTACGACAAGTGCGAGTTGTTTCGTGAGCAAATAAAGCAACTTTTTGAGCAAGAGATAGCTGAAGGTCGGAAGAAGCCGAATGCATGGCATACGCAACAGATTGATGCAGAGTGCGTCGCGACCGACGACCCGCGCCTCAGAGGAAAGTAGGATGAGTCTTCGACAAGCGGCCGCGCTCGTGGTTGTTGGCTGACTCGTGAGAATCACAAGAAAAGCCGCCCTGATAGGCGCATTGCTGGGACTTTTTGTGCCGCCAATATCCCTGGCAGTGGCGATCTACGTTTTACACGATGGAAAGGACGAAGGAGACTGGGTATTTTGGATTTGGCCCAGCGGTCTGGGATTGCTTGCTCTTGAAGGGGTTCAGTCTGCAGTAAGAGAAATGATCGTTTGGGCGATAACGATCGGAATCAACATGCTTCTATACGCTGGGATCGCGTGGAGCGGCGCTTCAATTTACTCGCGGGTTGTCAAATTCAAATGAAAGCCGTCTGGACTCGTCCGCTCTGGTCCGCCATGCCACTTTATCCGGGAGTACTTAAGGCAATTTCGTAGAAGTCAGTAGAGGATCCCTTTCCTTGTGAGTCGTATGGCATATAGCAAGATAGCCAAATCAATGATGTAGAAGACTGCTTCTACATAGATTCCCTTCTTCAATAGGACAAGCCAGTTCGTAGTTGTCGCCAAGCTAATATCGAGCGCTAGGTGCAAACAGATCGCGAGCGCAAATAGAGGCACGGCGTATTTACGAAGAAAGAAGAGAACAACGACTGCGACTTCCCAGACGAGCCCGAAGGTTGCCATTGCCACGCGATCAAAACTCGTCAGATGTTCCTGATAGGCTTTTGTCGCCGGTGGTATCCTGTAGAAATGCTGGACCAAGTCCATGAGAACTATGCCGCAAATCATGTAGATCAGAATCAGCCAGACTCCAATAGGCCGAGGTTTTCGCATTGGTCGTTCGGTCAGCCGCCGACTACCGGATTAATTCAAGAGCACTGGAGGCCGGGTAGTGGGTCAGTTTGAATGGGAAGCGAATCAGAAACAAGGGGAACACTGATACAAGAACGTCAAGTATTCGCGCATCCTAAGGTGACGGAATAAATTCCGCCCTACATTTTTCGGGCTGGCTGGGGCGAGATAGAAAGACGAGAGTTATGCGAAGGGCTCTTTGCAGGAAGGAATCCGGGATTCTTCGCTGCGCTCTAGAATGACACAAGGAAAAGCAGAGGAAGAATTTTAGTCGCGCGCTAGGACGCGCGCTGTGCAAGGACCCTCACCTTCGATCCTCTCCCTTACAGGGAGAGGGGAAGAGGCAGGCGAGAGCTATGGGAAGATCTCCTGCGGGAAGATAGGATCCGGGATTCTTCGGTGGGCTCTGAATGACATAAGGATGTAGAGAGGAAATCGCGGGCGATGCCGAGCGACTAACCCCTAACCCCTTCCCGAGCGGGAAGGGGAACCGGAGTTGGCAACGTCTGTGGACATTGCGGATGATGCCAGCGACACGGGTTAGCGGTCGCGGACGGTTCTTTCGCGGGAGGATGGTTCGGTTAGGCCGGTTAGGCGTTTGGCTCCTGATAGCATTGCGAAGATTATCGGGGCTATCAGGGCGGTTATGAAGGCTTGTAGTAGTAGGCTTGGGAACAGGGGGCCGGTGCTGGAGAGTGCTGGCGAAGCCGTTGGCGATTGCGATGGTGCCCAGGGTTGTTGCGATTACGCCGAAGAAGACTATCGTCGCGCCTACGCCGGCGTTCGCTACCATCAGGCGGGTGGAGATTTCGTAGCTGATTAGGAAGACCATCGTCATCATGAAGGCGTTCAGACCTGGGTGCGAGCCGGCGATGGCGTCGGTTGCGTAGCCCATTGTGAAGGCGAGGACCGCGGGCAGGACGCCGTGATGGCGCAGGCCCAGGTCGACGGCGAGGATGATTATCAGGTTGGGGATCAGCGAACGGACTGAGATGATGCGCGCGCCCGCCGATTCAAATGCCAATCCCAGGATTACGAAAACTGCGAACAGGAGGATGAGGCGCAACCGCGTCAGTCCTTGGTAGCCTGGTCGTCGAGATGCGGCGGCGGCTGGGTCAGGATCAGCACCTGCTCGAGCTCGCGAAAATCGACCGCCGGCGCGATCCTCACGCCAAGGAAGAGTCCCGCTCCGTCGTGACGGACATTTTGAATGGTGCCGACCAGCAGGCCGCGCGGGAAAATTCCGTCGAGGCCCGAGGTCACGATGGTGTCGCCGGCGCGAAGGTCCTGCGAGCGATCGGCGTACTTCAGGATGACGCCGTCATCGACGAGCCCGGCCACGATTCCGCGCGCGCGCGAGCGTTGATCGAAACCGTCGAGCGCGCTGTTGTGGTCGTCGATCAGCAGGACGCGCGACGCGTTCGGGCTGACGGCGATGATCTTGCCGACTACGCCCTGATTGGCAAGCACGGCCATCCCGGGGCGGAGGCCGTTGTCGGAACCGGAACTGAGAACCAGTGTGCGGGAGATGCCGTTCGCATCGCTGCCGATCACGTTGGCGGCGACTGCGTTGGTGCCAAGCGCGCTGGTACCGAGGGCGTCCTTGAGTTCGAGCAACTGACTGAGATGCTGATTTTCGACTTCGAGCTCGGCCAGTCGCGCCTGATCGGCTTTAACCCGCGCGAGTTCAATTCGAAGGTGCGCATTTTCGTCGCGGACGTGGACCAGGTCGAGGTAGTCGCGCGAGATTGAGGACGCGCCATCGCTCAGATGGGTGAAGGCGCCGGTGACGGGGCTGATTACTGCGAGGAATGCGGATTGTGGCTTCGCCGCGAGATCGCCGGGGTGAACGCCGGCGGAGATTAGATGTAGGGAGAGGATTAGGAGGAGGCCGCTGGTTAGGAGGACGCGGTTGCGCCAGAGGAAGGTGGATTTCATAGAAGAAAAATCGCCGCCGGAAAAATCGCCTCCGCGGCGGGCGGCAGGGGTGACCCCTGCACCCAGTGTAAAGAGCAAAGTTGCGCGCGGCGCGCTACTTTGCGCTCAGGGGTGTGGGGGGTGTTGACTACTGCGGACGTTGTGGATGATGACGGCGACCTAACCCCTAACCCCTTCCCGCGCGGGAAGGGGGACCGGAATGGGGAGGAGTCCTTCCCATGGTGGGAAGGGGAACCGGAGGGGGCGGAGTTGGGCGGTGTCCTATCCCCCTCGCCCCTTTTCCGATGCGGAAAGGGGGGACAGAGAAAAATTTCGGGATTGCTGCTTGCTGTCCCCCTCGCCGCCTTTTCGGTGCGGGAAGGGGAGCCGGACCTAAGTCGACGGAATAAATTCCGTCCTACATCCTCTTCCCTAATCGGAAGGGGGAACCGGAATTGGGGAGGCTGCATGATTTCGGTCAGTCGACGGTTACGTCGCGGAGTAGCGACAGTTCGTCCAGGACCTTGCCGGCGCCCATTACTACTGCGGTTAGCGGGTCGTCGGCCAGGGTCACTGGCAACCCCGTCTCTTCGCGGAGTAGGACGTCGAGGTTGCGCAGTAGGGCGCCGCCGCCGGCTAGCACGATTCCTTTATCGACTATGTCCGAGGCCAGTTCGGGCGGGGTGCGTTCGAGGGCGATTCGCACCGACTCGACTACCTGGCGGACTGGTTCCATCAGGGCTTCGCGAATTTCCTCGTCGGTGATCTCGATGATCTTCGGGACGCCGGCGACCAGGTCGCGGCCCTTGATCTCCATTGTTTGGATTTCGTTGCCGGGGTAGGCCGACCCGATCGTGATCTTGATCAGCTCGGCGGTGCGCTCGCCGATCAACAAATTGTACTTGCGCTTGATGTGCTGGATGATCGCTTCGTCCATCTTGTCGCCCGCGACTCGTACCGAGCGCGAGAAGACGACGCCCGCCAGCGAGATGACGGCGACTTCGGTGGTGCCGCCGCCGATATCGACAATCATGTTGCCGGCCGGCTCGGTGATGGGAAGGCCGGCGCCGATAGCTGCCGCCATCGGCTCTTCTATTAGATAGACCTCGCGCGCGCCTGCCGACTCGGCCGATTCGCGGACCGCGCGTTTTTCGACCGCGGTGATTCCGAACGGGACGCAGATGACGATACGCGGACGCGGACGCACCAGAGTCTTGCCCGAGTGAATTTTCTGGATGAAGTAGCGCAGCATGTTTTCGGTGATCTCGAAGTCGGCGATGACGCCGTCTTTGAGAGGCCGAATCGCGACGATCGAGCCGGGCGTGCGTCCGAGCATTTTCTTTGCCTCGGAGCCGATCGCCAGCACGCGCCGCGAGCCGCGCGAATCCTTTTGCACCGCGACGACCGACGGCTCATTGCACACGATGCCCTCGCCCTTCACATAGATGAGGGTGTTGGCGGTGCCGAGATCGATCGCCAGATCGTTGGAAAACCAGCCGAAAATAGAATTAAGGACCACGTGTTTCTCCCCTCGCCTGCCCGGTTCAGAACTAATGCCAGAAATAAGTTCCGGCGCGAAAACCACCCCAAAGACGCAGCCCAAATGAACAAGAATTTTACTGGCGGCAACGTTTGGGTCCGTCAAACCTAACCGCTCGGACCGACAGGCTAACAAGGACGGAAGGGGCAGGCAAGTAACCAGACGCAATTGCGCACCGAAAAGGCACTAAAGTATGATGCGGATTCAATGTTAGAAGGAATTCGCCGTTACCAATACTCGTGGCAAGTACAAGTCACGTTCGCCTTCCTCGCGCTTATCATGGCCTTTTGGGGCTTCGGCGGTGGCGGGCTGTTCAACACGGTCCATCCGATAGCCACCGTCAACGGGCAGCAGATACTTGGCGATCAGGTCGATCGCGAGGCCAATCAACTGCGCGCTACGGTCCAGCAAATCTACGGCGCCAACGCGCAGGCGGTGCTCAAGAATATCAACCTTCGGCAGGAAGCGGTCGAGCGGCTGATCGAGTCGCAACTGGTTGGCGAGGAAGCGCGGCATCTCGGGATCAGTATCAGCGACGTCGCGCTACAGGACAAAATCGCGAAGGAGCCGGTGTTCCAGCGCGACGGCCAGTTTGATTTCGACACGTACCAGGACGTGCTGCGCAACAATAATCTGCTGCCGGCGGAATATGAAGGCGAGGAGCGCGATCGGATGATCGCCGACACGCTGCGCAACATGATCGACAACGGCGTGCAGGTGAGCGACGACGAAGCGCGCCATGCGTACAATCTTACCAATGAAAAAATCGGACTGCGCTACGTCGAGTTCGCGGCCAGCGATTTCGCGGCAAAGATTTCGCCGACCGACGCGCAGATCGCCGAATACTACAAAAAATATCCGGAGCAGTTTCGCGAGCCGGAGCGAATCAAGCTGAGCTACGTGCATTACGAGCCGCTCGTGCTTGCGGCGAAATTCACGCCGCCCGACAAGGACGTCGAGGACTACTACAAACGCAACGCCAGCACGCGGTACAAGCATCCGGATGAAGTTCACGCGGCGCACATTCTGATCGCGGTGCCCGCGGGCGCGTCCGACAAGGAGAAGGCGGCGGCGAAGGCCAAGGCGGAGGACGTACTGAAGCAGGCGCAAGCAAAGGGCGGCGACTTCGCGAAGCTGGCGGCGAAGTATTCCGACGATCCGTCGAACAAACTCCAGGGCGGCGACCTCGGCACGTTCGGACGCGGGCAGATGGTCAAGCCGTTCGAGGACGCAGTGTTCGCGATGAAGCCGGGACAAATTGCGGTGGTGGAGACGCATTTCGGCTTTCACGTGGTCAAGGTCGAGGACTTGAAGCTGGCGCATACCGAAACGCTGGCCGAGGCGAAGCCGAAGATAATCGAAGAGCTACGGACGCAGGCAGGAGCGAAGCTGGGACGCGAGGCGGCGCAGGAGGATCTGACGGCGGCGCTGTCGGGCGGCAAGCTCGAGGAGCTCGCGAAGAAGCGCGGAATCGACGCGGTCGAGACGCCGCTGTTCGCGCAGGGAGAGCCGGCTGGTGGGATCGAAGCGGACCGCGAACTGATGCAGGCGGCGTTCAAGCTCGAAACCGGGCAGGTCGCGCTGGTGCCGGAGAAAGGCGCGCCGTACGTGATCAAGCTACTCGCGAAACAGCCGTCGCGAATTCCGCCGCTGAAGGAAATCGAGGCGAAGGTGCGTGACGCGGTGATTCGCACGACCTCGGAAGCGCAAGCGAGTCAGCAGGCGCAGAAAATACTCGCGACGATCAAGAGTCCCGCGGACTTCGACAAGGCGGCGGCGTCGAACAAGCTCGCAGTCAAAAATGTCGATCCGTTCGTGCGCGCCGATCACAAGGTCGAGGGGATCGGCGACTTTCCCGAAGTGACGGACGCGGCCGCGGCGGTGCCGGCGATTCCCGGCGTGATCGAGCGCGTGATGGAGCATGGCGGCAATTCGTACCTGTTCGAAGTCACCTCGCGCGCGGAGCCGACTGACGCAGAATGGAAAACCGCGCAGAAGGAATTCTTGCAGGAATACATCCAGCAGCGGCGCGAGCAGGCATGGACGCGCTTTCTCGATTCATTGAAGGATACGGCGAAGATCCAAATCGACAGCGATCAACTCGCGGCCGGGTCGTCAACGTAGGAGGAGCGCGCGCAGCGCGCCGGTAAAAAAAGAAATGAAAGCGGATTCCGACGAGCCTCCATCGCGCCACGCAGCGGGCGTCGATATCAACGATTTCTCCCTCGACGGCGCGGGTGTAAGCGCGCTCCTGATTCACGGACTGACCGGGACTCCGTACGAGATGCGCTACCTCGGCGATCGGCTGGCGGCGCGCGGCGTGCGCGTGCGCGGGGTCAAGCTGGCGGGTCACGCCGACTTGCCAGAAGAATTGGGCGCGGTCGGCTACGACAACTGGTACGAGAGCGTCGTCAACGGACTCGAGGATTTGCGGCAATACGGTGAGCCGATCGTCGTGGTCGGCTTGTCGATGGGCGCGGTGCTGTCGGCGCGGCTCGCGGCGGACCAGGGCGAGTCGATCGCGGGACTCGCGATGCTGGCGCCGGCGTTTTTTCTGCCGACGTCAACCAGTATTGCGCTGCGCGCATTGCGCGGCGTGCTCGGTTCAGTGACAGACAGAATATACCTGTTCAATCCGGGCGCGTCGGACATTCATGACGCGGCGGCACGATCGATCCATCCCAACTGCCGGCTGATGCCGCTGACGGCGCCGATGAAGCTGCTCGATCTGTCAGCGCTGGTGCGGCCGATGCTATCGCGGATCACGCAGCCGGCACTGGTGATTCATGCGCGGCGCGATCACACCTGCCCGATGCGAAAAAATGTCGACTATGTGATGAAGCATCTTGGGAGTCCCGAGAAACGCGCGGTCGAGCTCGAAGAGAGTTACCACGTGATCACGGTGGACAGTGAGAAAGAGCGCGTCGTCGATGAGGTCGGGGAATTCGTCGAGCGATTTCGCGTCGCGCCGCAGAAGCGCGCGGCGGGGTAGAGTCGCGAGGCGCGCCGGTCAGCGCGACGCGTCGTAATATTCTTCGAGCAGGTACTTCACGTCGGGACGGCCGAGGACCTCGATGAAACAGATCTCGTCGTTGGCGTTCAGATCGATGATGACCTGGCCTTCCATCGATTGCAGCTCGACGTAGTTGGCGACTTTCACTTCGGCGGCGGTCGCGAAGCTCGCACAATTCTCGTCGCCGCAATCGCAGACTGACTCGATCCTGAGCGCGCGCAGCTTCTCTTCCAGCGGATCGGCGCCCTGCTGCTTGAGCAGATAGACCATCTCCTCGAGCAGGTCGGGCAATATGTCGTTCATCATCGGTGCGGGCATGATGTTTCTCAGGGTAGTGGATTCGGCGCTGCGATCAAGTGCGGATCGCGCGCATACGAATGGCGCTCGCGGCGGCGCGTGCGGTATCGTCGTGCGATGGATGAAGAACTCGACAAAATCCTGGTTACGACGATGAACGACGTGCCCGGCTTTGAGATCGTCGCGGTGTATGGCGAGGTGTTCGGGCTGATCGTGCGGGCGCGCAATATCTTTTCGAATTTCGGCGCCGGATTGCGCACGCTGGTCGGCGGTGAAGTCGGCGGATACACGACGCTGCTCAGCGAGAGTCGCAATCATGCGATCGAGCGGCTGCGGCTGGCGGCGATGGAGAAAGGCGCCAACGCGGTGGTCGCGATGCGTTTTGATTGCAACGAAATCGCCAACCTGATGAGTGAGATTGCTGCGTACGGCACTGCGGTCACGATTCGCAAAAAATAAGCTACCTTGACTGGGTGGCCAGCCGTACTTATGTTCAACTTGCGACCGCGAAACAGGAGATAAGCCCAGATGGCAAGCGATAAAATTGTTCATGTTACCGACGCGAGCTTTGACCAGGAAGTTCTGAAGTCTGACACGCCGGTGCTGGTTGATTTCTGGGCGCCGTGGTGCGGGCCTTGCCGCGCGATCGCGCCGATCCTCGACGATCTTGCGAGCGAGTACAACGGGCGGCTGAAGATTGCGAAGATCAACGTGGACGACAATCCGCAAACGCCGGGGCGTTACGGCGTCCGCGGCATTCCCAATTTGCTGATCATCAAGGGCGGTCAGGTCAAGGAACAGATCATCGGTGCGGTGCCGAAGGCGCGTCTGGTCCAGGCTGTGGACGGCGCTATCGCGTAAGCGCGAACACTAGTCCTCGATCACTTCGCGGGTGACGATGCCGCAGCCGGTGATGGCGCGGTGTTCGCGACCTTCATCGCATTCTGGACCCAGTATCTCATCAGGTCGTCGCGATTGCGCTCGTAGGCGACTTTCGCGTCGCCCGGGATGTATCCCACCAGCATCTCGTTATACGCCAGCAGCATTGGCACCAGTTTCGAATCACGCAGCAGAGCCGCGTCGGGCGGCATCACCGCCGCCATCAGCATCACGGCCAATCCCGCAAAGACACCAGCGACGCCTGCGCCGAGCAGGCCGCCAGCCAATCGATCCAGCGGGCTCAGATGAACAACCTGCGTTACGCGAACCGCGAACGAACCAACAATTTCCACGGCTGCGAAGATCAACGCGAAGACCGCGACGAAACCGATTACTGCGCCGATCGCATGCGACGATCCGAGCTGCGTCTCCGCGAACGCGCCGGCCTTGTTGTAGTAGAACGACGCGCAGTAGATGGCGGCTGCCAGCGCGATCACCGACGTCACCATCCTGAGCGCGCCCCGTTGTAGTCCGTAGATTGCCCCGATCGCGAACAGCGCGATCGCGACGTAGTCGAATCCGTTCAGATCGTTCATCCCGTTCATCCGCCCTTCCTCTCCACACGCACGAGCCTAGCTGATGAACGCAAAGCGCGCGACGCGTCCGCGCTCCTGTAGTTGCGCCGCGATATGCTTAAATGGGCACATGGCGCGAGTTTATATCGAAGAACTGTCAAAGTATGTCGGCCTCGACGTGACGATCAAGGGCTGGCTCGCGGGTAAGCGGTCGAGCGGCAAGATCCATTTCCTGCAGGTGCGCGACGGCACCGGCGTATGCCAGTGCGTGGCGTCGCTCGCCGACCTCGGCGCGGAGCGTTTCGCGGCGGCCGATCACATGGGGCAGGAAACTTCGCTCGAAGTGACCGGCATCGTGCGTGAGGACAAGCGCGCGCCCGGCGGATTCGAATTGACGATGAAATCGATTGAGATTGTCGCGCCGGCGACTGACTATCCGATCACGCCCAAGGATCATGGAGTCGCGTTTCTGCTCGACAACCGTCATCTGTGGATTCGATCGTCGCGACAGCATGCGATTCTGCGTATCCGCAGCGAGGTGGCGTCGGCGTGTCGCGATTTTTTTCACGAGCGCGGCTTCGTCCTGTTCGACGCGCCGATTCTGACGCCGACGTCGTGCGAGGGCACCACCAACCTGTTCGAACTCGACTATTTCGGCGAGCGCAAGGCGTACCTGACGCAGAGCGGACAGCTCTATGCGGAGGCGGGCGCGCTCGCATTCGGGAAAGTGTACTGCTTCGGGCCAACGTTTCGAGCGGAGAAATCCAAAACGCGGCGTCATCTGACGGAATTCTGGATGGTCGAGCCTGAGATGGCTTATTGCGATCTCGCCGGCGACATGGAACTGGCCGAGCAGTTCGTATCCTACATTGTAGGGCGCGTGCTCGAACGCCGCAGTGCCGAACTGAAGACACTGGAACGTGACACCACCAAGCTCGAGGCGTCGGCGAAGACACCCTATCCACGCATCAGCTACGACGAAGCGATCGAGCGGCTCAAAAAGAAAGGCGTCGCGGTCAACTGGGGCGACGATTTCGGCGGTGACGAGGAAACCGCACTGTCCGAGGAATTCGATCGGCCCGTGATGGTGCATCGATATCCGACCGCGTGCAAAGCCTTCTACATGAAGCAGGATCCGACGCGTCCCGACGTCGCGCTATGCGTCGATATGCTGGCGCCGGAAGGTCACGGCGAAATAATCGGCGGCGGCCAGCGCGAGGATGATTATGAAACCTTGCGCAGCAAGATCACGTCGCATGGGCTGCCGCTGGCGCCGTTCGAATGGTATTTGGACCTTCGGCGCTACGGCACTGTCCCGCACGCCGGGTTTGGGATGGGGCTCGAGAGGATGACGGGGTGGTTGTGTGGGATACATCACATCAGGGAGACGGTGCCGTTTCCGCGGATGATGGAGCGGTTGGAGCCGTAGGCGATCGAGGAGAACACAATCACCTGCGCGGTGGGCGCAAGGGGTGACCCCTTGACCCAGTGTCAATCGCAAAATCCCGCGGATGGTCTTTTGCTCTGAGTTCTTTAAGAGCTTGGCTCGGTGTTCTTCCCCTCTCCCTGTAAGGGAGAGGATCGAAGGTGAGGGTCCTTTTCAGAGCGCGTTCTTTTGCGCGCGATTTAGGATTCTGGTTCTGCCTGAATGTTTCCATCGAGGATTTATAATTCTCATTACAGATAGAGGCTAGAAGGATCCGGGATTCTTCGCTTCGCTCTAGAATGATACAAAAAGTGGGGGATTAGCGGGTAGCATGAATCACAGAACCCTCACCTACCGGCCGCGTTGCGTCCGGCCGCCTCTCCCGTAAAGTAACGGGCGAGGTAGGATTCGGCCGCAGCCTATCGAAAATTCGAGGCGAACTAGTATCTAGCGGTCCAGGTCTACCTCCAGGCTTTCTACTCGGACGCCGGATTGCTCGAAGCGGATTACTAGTTGGTATCCGCTCGTCTTTATCGTTAGGGAGTAGGTGCCTGGGCTTTTCTGTGAGGTGGTTATTTGCTCTACTGTTTGGCCCTTCAGACTTGCCAGGGCTTTGTTTAGTTCGGATAGGGATTGGGCTACTTCGCGGCCTCGTGGGGTTTTTGTGAATAGAGAGTTTAGCGATAGCTCTGCACTGGGGCCGAATAGGCGTCTTACTCGGCCGCTGGTCAGGGCTACTTCTACGATTGCGCCTAGTCTTGGTTGTAGGTCTGGTGGTATCTCCAGTGACTCGATTGCTGTCTTGAGGGTTAGATAGACTTCGCGGGCTTGCGGATCCGTTGTGGCGTCGAGGAATGCCTGGATTTGGGGGACCAGGACGTCGCGCTGGAGGGTGTCGAGCGTTATCGATTCGCCCGGCTTGGGCTGGTCGTCGGTTGCCATCAGGCTGTCCCTTGCGAGAGATTTTTGGATGACGTCGATGGTTTGTTATGAGAGGAAACAGAATCTTGAGTCGCGCGCAAAATAGCGCGCTGTGCAAGAACCTTCACCTTAATCCTCTCCCTTGGAGACCTTTGCATAACCTCGGTGGATAGAGTCAGAGCAGAAACGGAATCTTGAATCGCGCGCAAAAAAGGCGCGCTGTATAAGGTCCCTCACCTTAAATCCTCTCCCGACGGGAGAGGGGAAGAAGGCATCGCGCTCGTTATGCAAAGGTCCCATAACAGGGAGAGGGGAAGAGTGCGGAGCGAAGTTACGCAAAGGTTCCCTAAAGGACTAGGACTTGGTGCTGCCTTCGTTTTGGCCTAGCAGGGAGGCTAGCTCGTGTTCGAAGCCGCCGGTTTCGATTGCGCAATGCATCCCGCATTCTTTGGGCGCGCCGGTTTCCCACCACCATCGGCCGGCGCGGGCGTCCTGGCCTTCGGCCACTGCGCGTGTGCATGGAGCGCATCCGATGGACTTGTAGCCCTTGTCGTATAGTTCGTTGTAGGGCACGTCGTTGGCGCGGATGTAGTTCCAGACTTCGTCGTCAGTCCAGTCGGCCAGCGGCGCGAGCTTGACGATACCGCCGTGGTCGTGATCGATTTCAATTTTGCGGATATTAGAGCGCGTCGCCCATTGGTCGCGCCTGAGACCTGTCACCCATGCGCTGTAGTTCATTAATGCGCGGCGCAGGGGTAGGACCTTGCGCACCTGGCAGCATAGGAGTCGCAGGTTGACGTCGTTGTAGAAAAGATTGTTGCCGTGCTTGGTCACCATCTGCTGCACGACGGCGGTATCGGGCATGAAGACTTCGACGTTGATGCCGTAGCGGGTGCGATACTTATCGATTACGTCGTAGGTCTCCTGCGGCATCCGGCCGGTGTCGATAGTGAAGACGCGGATGCGGGGATCGATCTTATGCGCCATGTCGATAAGCGCGCAGCCGTCGGCCTGGAAGCTGCAGCAAATCGCCAGTTCCTTGCCGAACCTATCGATAGCCCATGCCAGGACTTCCTGCGGCTCCTTGTCGTCGAGCTCGACGGCAGCTTCGCCCGCCTCGAGCTCGTCCATGGTAAGACTTAGCTCGGGCTTTTCGAGCTCTTCGTTATATTGAGATTGTGCAGCCATTACAGAATCCTTGGGGCGCGATACCCTGGTTCAGGCGGCGGCATCGGCGCCGCTAGCGTTTCCATTCGCGATCGAAATCAGATCGGCGTCGGGCGTCCGGACGCAAAAATGCGAGAACGTTTCATTAGTCTCGCGCCGTTCGAGGTAAGTCGCAAACAGCCGCGATACGTAGTCTTCGACCATCGGCGACGGCACGCGACGTACTATCGGCTTGCCGATTGCAGCGTCCTTGCCCAGCCCGCCGCGCAGGATAATGTCGAAGGATTCGATTGGCTCGCCGGCCGGTCCGCGGCTGGTGGTGCCTTGCAGGCCGATGTCGCCGGTCCAATGCTGCGCGCACGCATGGGGGCATCCGTCGAGATTGAGCTTGAGGCCGCCGACCTGATCGCCGAACTGATTCACCAGGCGCTCGATGATCGTCGCGAGCTTGGTCTTGGTGGGAGTCACGGCGTAGTTACAATGCGGATCGCCGATACATCCGATCGACGACGCGTAGAGACCGTTCGCCTCGAGCGGGAAACCGATCGCGCCGACTTGCGCGATCACGTCGTCGAGTTGCGCGGTCGGAATGCCGGTGACGATGAAGTTCTGGCGGCGCGTGAGCCGAATGTCGCCGCCGAACGACGCAGTCAGCGTCGCCAGCTCGCGCATCTGACGCCCGCTCATCAGGCCAAGATACACCGGGAAGCCGACGTAGTTGAGTCCCGCTTGCTTCTGCTGGTGGATGCCCATGTGATCGCTCTCGGTCTCGGGTAGCGGCATCTCGGCGAGGTTTTCGAGCGCGAAGCCGAGCTTGGCTTCGACCAGCTTGCGAAATTCCTCGGGGCCGTAATCGTCGATCATGAACTTGAGCCGCGCCTTCACCCGCGACATCCGGTACTCGGTGGTGCCCTGCCAGACGTCGATGATCGCGCGCATCACAGGCATCGCCTGTTCGCGCGTGATGAACACGCCGAGGTGTCGCGACAGGCGCGGGGTTGAGGATTGCCCGCCACCGACGCGCACCGCAAAGCCCTCGCGCCCGTCTTTCAGCATCGCGATCAGCGAGACGCAGTTAATCTCGGGCGCGTTGCATTGATGCTGACATGCGGCGATTGAAATTTTGTGCTTGCGCGGCAGATCCGAGTATTCGCGATTGCCGTAGAAAAATCCCGCGGTCTCGGCAATCAGCGGCGTCACGTCGAAAACTTCGTCGGGATCGACGCCCGCCACCGGGCATCCCGTGATATTGCGCACGACGTCGCCGCATCCGCCCATCGTCGTCAGGCCAGCGCCCTTCAGCTTCTCGAGAATCTCGGGGAACTTGTCGAGCGTGATGTAGTGCAGCTGGATATTCTGGCGGGTGGTCAGCTCGCCCTGGTCGCGGCCGTAGCTTTCGGAGATTTCACCGATTGCGCGGAGACCCTCGGCGCTCAGGATGCCGCTGGGGATTTTGATGCGCATCATGAACGTGCCGATTTTCGGCTTGTCGTGGTACATCCCGAACCACTGGAGCCGCACGATGTCTTCCTCGGGGAGTTTTTCGTAGGAGGTCTCGACCAGCCGGTCCCATTGTCCGGTCAGTTCGGTGGGAAAGAGGTCATGCTTGAGGCGCTCGACCGAGTTGCGCTTCAGCACCATTTCCCACGATTGCGGTTCCCTTTTCGGCACGGATCGAATCTCCTGCGAACCTAAAAGTAACTTAGATGACCAACTTAGTCAATTAAGTAGATGAGTAAGCAAGTTGCGTATTTATCTTATTGCGGCGGAATGCTAAATTCGGCATGGAAGATACTGAAAATAATGAAGTTTGGCGTCGGCGTTGATTACTCCTTGAAGGCGCTCCTGCTGTTGGCGGAGCGATATCCTACCACTTTGCCGGTGCGTGTCGAGGAAATCGCGGCGACCCAGGACATCCCGGAAAACTACCTGCGACGGCTGCTGATCGAGCTCAAGCGCGGCGGTCTGGTCGCCAGTCAGAAGGGGCCGAGCGGCGGGTACATGCTGGCGCGGCCGCCGGCGCGGATCACGATGGCGGACGTCGTCGAGATAATCGAGGGTGACTACACGCCGGTGGAATGCCTCGAGGAGAGCTCGACGACCTGCCCGCGCGAAACGCCGTGCGCGATGCGCGACGTGTGGCGCGAGGTGCGCGATAGCGTCAACAGCATTCTGCGCGGCGTGACGCTGCAAGCGCTGTCCGAAAAGCGTCGTCACGCGATCAACTACAGTATCTAGCGGAGCGAAATTCGTCACGATGCATACATTCGCAGTGGCCGGGGCGGCATTTTTGATTTGCGTACTGTGGTTCGATTTGATGTTCGACGTGCAGGTGCGGGGGCATGACGGCTATCAGGTTCCCGCGGCGGCGCTCGCGTCGATCTCGGGCTACTACCGGCGGGTGACGCGGGAAGCATGGCCGATGAACCGGCTGATCGCGGTGGTGATGCTGCTGACGGTGCTCATCATTGTCCTCGAGATTGTGTTCGGCAGGTATCATCGGTGGATCGAATGGATCTCGCTGTTTGCTGCCGTCTTCGCGATAGGACTCGCGCGCATGCGGACGATTCCGAACGCGTCGCGGCTGGGGAAGGCGTCGGACTCACCGGAAGAGCAGAGCCGGCTCGCGCGCGCGATCTACAAGGATCATATCTACTGCATCGTCGCGATGACGATTGTGCTCGTGCTGCAACTGGGCGCGCACGGCCGGCATCGGGAGCGTCACGAGAAGTCCGTGCCGACGACGCCGCAATCCGCGGTGCTTTAGTCAGTGCGGATGCAGGCCGGTGAAACCGAAGTGTGTGCGCATGATGTATTCCAGGTTGTCTTTGGCGGGTGAGAAGTTCGCGTCGTCGCGCAGCACGCTCTGATAGAGCGATATCGCTTCGTCCACGTGGCCCGCATCCTGTTGCAAAACGGCCATGTCAAACCAGGCAAATTTGTTGGTCGGATAGAGCGTCAGCACCATCGCGTAATCTTCTTCCGCGGTGACGGCGTGCCCCGCGCGCTGCTCCGCGAGGCCTGCGTTCAACAACTCGGAGCCGTGTACACTGGGCGCCTGGGTGAGAGGCCGCGCGATCGCGAATCCAACCAGGATCGGAACTACGGCAGACGCGAGTATTGTTAATGGAAGTGCGCGCGCACCGACGTTTGTGGGCTCGGCGTCCGGCGCTCGGAAGTACTGGAATATCAGCCAGCCGCCGCACACTACGATCGCGACCAGGGCAATCAATAGCAGGAGCGCGAGATCGGGAAGCGCCAACGCTCGAAGCGCCCAAGGACTCAAATAGCGGCGATTCACGAGGTCCTCGAGATCGTGAACGATCGGCGACGCGCTCGGGACGAACACCCACGCGTTGTTGGCCACGATTCCTGCGGCAATTCGCTTGGGCTCGATGGCGCCAACGTACACGGAGACGCCGATCAGTTGCACGATGAATCCGATGAACATGATCGCGGCTACCGCGATTGCCGCACGGCGAGGCGCGCGATCGACGGCCATCTCGAATGCGGGGAGCGTGAGAGGCATCAGCAGTACGATCGATTCGAGCATGTACCTCGGTCCGTAAGACAGATCGCCGCTCCAGGTCTTGTTGGACGCGATCATCAGCAAATGCGCGACGGCGGCGAGAGTTAGCGTCGACGTCTCCAGCGGCCAGCGGCGCCAAGCATTGCGACCCACCATCAAAATGAGAATCAGCGGCGGTGCGAATACAAAGACACTTAGCGCGGGGCTGAAAAGATAGCCGGCGATCGCCTTTGCAATCTGGGGAACGTCGAGCACGAAGCGCGCTCGATCCTCCCAGTAACCGAACTGAGTCACGCTCCCAAATCTCAGGTAGTTGAAGTACATCGAGCCGGCAATTGCGCCTATCGGGCCTGCCGCGGCGAGGATCGTTCGGCGGATCATTCGCGACGTTCGATCGGGCAACTCGCGAATCAGCTTCCATGCGACCGCCGCGCCGTAAAGCCATATGATGACCGCGGCGGGAACCGCGTCCGGTCGCGCCAATATCGCGACGCCGAGACTCGCGCCCCCGAGAACAGCGCTGCTCGAAAGCTCGCGCGGCTTCTTGACTGAAAAAAAGTAGAACGCGAGGAGTACCATCAGCGCGTCCAACTCATGCTGATAGAAATGCGTCGCCTCCGACATGACCAGCGTCGACAATCCCCGCGGCTGTGGCCATCAATAGTGCGGCGCGTCGATTCGGTGAGAGTTGCGCGCCGACCATGAACAGAACGGCGACGATTGCGCCGCCCGCGATCGCGTTGACAATCAGCGCGGCCGAGATTGCGAGCCGCCCGCTCCATCGCAGCGGCTGTTCAGGTGGGCCGATCGGAGGGCCTGCGAGCTGGCCTCCGTTGATCGATCCGAACGCGTCGTCAAGTTTGATCCCGAGATACACGAACGGAAGCGAAACCATCGGCAGGCCCGGTCCCTTGACTGTGTACCAGTTGCGGCCCCGGCCGAAGCGCGCGTCCACCATCACCGGGATGTCGATTGAGTGCCTGAGGAGCAGCGCCTGCGCGGTCTCCTGCTCCATCACCTCGTCGACCGCGAAGAAATTGCCGGGGCCGATCGCGAAATAGAAGCACGCGAAGGTGACCAGCAATACCAGCTGCGGCGGACACCGTCGCGCGAAACGGTAGAGTCGCGTTTTTGCTTCGATTGCGTTCAGCGGCGTCCCCTCCAGCCGAGCCCGCGGGTCGATCGAGCAGACTACTACTTCGCCGGACAGAACAAATCCACTCCGTTGCCTGACGGGTCCACCATGTTGGCCAGCGCGCCCTTCGCGCTGTGCTGAATTTCGCCTTCGAGCTTGCCGCCGGCCGCGATTGCGCGCTTCACCGCGGCTTCGATGTCATCGACGGTAAAATCAAGATGTACCGGCGTCCAGTGCCGCCGGTAGTCGCGCGAGATGGTTCCCTGCGCACCGGCGGGCGCTTTCATGATCCAGCAGGTCTGTTCGCCAATTTTCACCTGCGCCCAGTCGGGATGGTGTTCGACGACTGTCAGGCCGAGCCCGCGGTCGTAAAACTGAACCGCGCGATCCACGTCGTCAACGTCGATGCAAATTGAAAATTCCATCACGCCCCCTTTCTAGAGCGACATGGCTATACGTGCACCAGGATTTTCTCGTGCAGGTCGCGCATCAGTTTTTCGTTCTGCCCTACTTCACCGGTGAAGATCATTTGCGATGTGCCCCAATCCTTCGCGCGCCGCTTGAGCTCGACGATGCATTCGTCGGGCGTGCCGATCAGCATCATCGGAGACTCCAGCAGATCGTCGGCGCTCTGCTGGAACATCTGCGCCATCATCTCGGCAGACTTGCGCGTGGCCTCCTTCGACTCGGAAATTATCGTCGCGAAGATAAAATTGCTGATGCGCACCGCGTCGGGCTTGCGGCCCAGCCGCTTCGCTTCTTCGCGCACGAAGCTGACCTTGTCGCGGAATGATTTGTCCGTCGTGCGCCTCACGACTTCCATCGAAATGTGCCCGCGCTTGCCGGCTTCCGGAATGATGTTGATGTAGTCGGCGTACTTCGCCGCGATTCGCAGCAGACCTTTGCCCCCGCCGCCTAAGATTATCGGCGGATGCGGCTGCTGAATCGGCTTGGGCCATAGGATCGCATCCTTAAGATGGTAGAACTCGCCGTCGAAAGTCGTGCGATCGTTTTTCCATAGCGAGAGGATGACGGCGATCGCTTCGTCGAGCATCCGCAGCCGCTCGGTAATAGGCGGGAACGGAATCCCGCTCATCTTGAATTCGGTTTCGGTCCATCCCGATCCAATACCCGCCAGCAGCCGGCCGTTGCTCAGTTGGTCCAGCGTCATCAGGCTCTGCGCCGTGATCGACGGATGACGAAACAGGTTGCACAGGACGAGATGGCCGACGCGAATCTTCTTCGTCGCTTCCATCACGACCGCCGCCATCGCGATATGATCGAAGGCGCGCGACTTCACATCGAGTTGCTTATCCGGACCTTCATTCACGAGATGGTCGGGAAAGACGATCAGGTCGTAGCCGAGCGCCTCCGCGGTCTGAGCGTGAGCGCGATACTGTGCAGGTTCGAGACCGCCAAGCTGAATTCCGAATTCCATTGGTACCTCGCAAGCGACTGGGATTTGAGCCGGTTACGTTAGCAAACCAGCGAGCGCTATGAACATCTAATTTTTACGAGCGCGGAGCAGAGGCAGAATCTTAGTCGCGCGCAAAAAGGCGCGCTATATAAGGACGCTCACCTTCGCTCCTCTCCCATTCTGGGAGAGGGGAAGAATAGCAGGCCCGGCCGCTCATTGACTAAAATCGCGGCAGACATTTTCAGGCAGTGCTAGATGGCACTTTAAACTGCTGAAAATTGAAACAGAGCATTTAGGAACTTCTCTAATTCCTGTCGGTCCTACATATGCAGTCGCCGCATCACGATGCAAATCATTGTGTGCCGTACGGCGCGGATGCCTAAGAAATGAGCAAGGCGGGCGTTAAAATTGATTGAGTGGGAGGTTAAAGAATGATTATCTTGATCATAGGGAGAATGGGATGACGAGGTTGCGGTTTCGCCCTGCACGTGCCCGTCTTTTGAGCCGATGCCCGAGCGAACTGTCGACAAAGGAGACAGATGACTCCAGGTATCGCACAAATTTCTTCAAGGAATAAGTTACTACCCAAACGACCTTCGATGTTCGACGCGTTAGGTGAGTTTCGCGTACCGCTCGAGGCGAGCATCTACTGGCTCGGCGCCTTGACGCATCCGTGGCCGCGCGTCGCTCCGCGCAACGCGCAAGTTGTCATGTTGATTCCGGGATTCATGGCTGGCGACATGACGCTCGCGCCGTTGGCGAATTTTTGCCGATGGCTTGGCCATCGCGCGCTCTACGCCGGCATCCTGTCGAACTCGGAATGCCCGCGCGAGACGATGCGCAAACTGAATGCGCGGCTCGAACTCGCGTACGAAAAATTCGAACAGCCGATCGTCGTGATCGGGCAGAGTCTTGGCGGCGTTTACGCGCGCGAGATCGCGCGCGAGCATCCCGAAATGGTCGAGCGCGCGATCACGCTCGGCTCACCGATTCGGATGCCGCGGCTTCATGCAAATATTGCGGTGCAGGCGGTTGCGCGTTCGATGGCCGCGATTCGAGGCAAAGCTGACGGGTGTCTCAGCGAGTCGTGCGAATGCGGATTGATACTGAGCGACGAATCGCCCGCGGATGTTCCGACGACGCATATCTACTCGCGCACCGACGGTGTCGTGCATTGGGAAAGCTGCGTCGATTCGAGCGGCGAGCCGACGGTGGAAAACGTCGAGGTGATGGGCAGTCATGTCGGGATGGGTCTCAACCCCGACGTGTACCGCGTGATCGCAGACCGCCTCGCGATGCCGCGGCGCTCACGCCTGCGGAAAGTGGCCGAGACGCGCGCCGCTCACGCGCGCAGTTAAGCGCCGTTTTTCTCCTTCGCGCTCAGGCGCGGCCGTATACCGGGACCACCGCGCCTGATGTGACGCGGCAATCGTCCGAGCACAGATAAGCGATCGTCTTCGCAATATCCGCAGGTTTTACCCAATTTTCGTGCTTGGCTTTTGGCATCGCCACGCGGTTTGCTTCCGTGTCGATGGTGCTCGGCGCGATTGCGTTGACGATCACGCCGTCGTCGAGCACTTCCTGGGCGAGCGACGCGGTAAATGTCGCGATCGCGCCCTTCGCGACCGCATAAGCTGCGTAGTCGCCCGCGCCTTGAAGACCGCTGCGCGACGCGACTGACACGATACGTCCCCACTTGTTGCGCTGCATTATCGGCACGACCGCGCGGCAGCATAGGAACGTCGGCTTCAGGTTGAGATCGAACATCGCCTGCCACTCCGAGAGCGTCGTTTCCGCGATTGGCTTGCCGCCCCAGAATCCGCCGACGAGATTCACCAGGATATCGACCTTGCCCCACTTCGACGCGACCTCCGCGACGAACTTCGCAGTCTGCGCCTCGTCACTGACGTCCGCTTTCTTCAGAAAAATCTGCGCCGCCGGGAAACGGTCGCCGAGTTGCTTCTGCAGGATCGGAACTTCCGCGTCGACGACGTAAGGGACCGCGGCCTTCGCGCCCGCGATCAGGAAATTCTCGACTACCGCGCGGCCGAGCGCTCCCGTTCCGCCGGTGACTATCGCGACTCGATTTTCAAGGATTTGCATGACCGCTCACTCCGTGCTCGCGCCAGTGATCTCGCAGCTTGCCCATTCGCGCCAGCATGCCGAGCGCATCGACCGGAGCGTCGTCGGGCTGGCCGTTCAGATCGCGATAACACTTATCGACAATAGCGATTAATCGCTCGGGCAGCGTCCATTTCATGAAGCGGTCGAGTTCGATTCGACGCGCCGCTTCGTCGGCATCGACGCCCGCTTTGAAATGACGCGCCGACTGCTCGCTCACGAGCGTGAAATATTCGCGCAGCTCGAGCAATCCTTCCTTGCCGCATAGCGGCCCATGTCCCGGCACGACCACCGCCGGATCCATCGCCGCCATTTTTTCGAGCGCCGCCATCCATCCTGTCAGCGAGCCCTGCCACACCACCGGCGTGTCGGTGTAGAAGAGCAGGTCGCCGGCGAACAGCACGCGCGCGTCGGGCACGAATGCAGCGACGTCGCCCATCGTGTGCGCGGGGCCGAAATGCATCAGCTCGACCGCGCGCTCGCCCAGGTGCACCGTCATTCGATCGTCGAACGTCACGCTCGGGAGGCAGTTTCTGATGCCGCGAAAGTCGAACATCCCGAACGACTCGCGCACATAGGCCAAATCGCGTCCCGGGATTCCCTCGCGCACCATCTTTTCGAACATCGACGGATCGCCAGCGCGACGCATCTCCTCGCGGCAGTTGCGATGCGCGATGATCTCAGCGCCTTCAACCAGCTGATTGCCATGCACGTGGTCGGCATTCGAATGAGTATTGACGAGATAGCGCACCGGTAACGCGCAGGCGGCGCGCATCGCGTCGAGCATCGTTCGCGTGAGCGGCAAGTCGAACAGCGTATCGATGATCAGCGCGGATTCGCTGCCGGCGACCAGGCCCGCGTTGTTGCGACTCCATCCGGTCGCCGGCTGCATCCATGCGTGAATGCCCGGTGCGATTTTCTCGAGCGACGCTTTGGTTGCTTCCATGCCGCGGATTCTAATCCGGCGGCGTGAAACCGCAAACCCGAACATTGAATGTGGGGCTTCTCGCCCCACACCCCCGGCAGGGGTGACCCCTGCACCCAGTACTAATCGCAAAATGGCGAGGACGCCCTTTTGCTCTAAGGTTCTTTTTCCTGTGCGACAAAAACCCCGACTCTTATCTACATCTCCCAAGTAAGCTGCTGGCGACTACGTCGCCAGTGGCGGGACAGATCCCCAACAAAGTTCGAACAGGGACGAAGTCCCGCATCTTTATTTTCTTAATACTGGGTGCAGGGGTCACCCCTGCCGCGGGTGCGGGGCGCGCAGCCCCGCATTAGATTCTTCCCGCTCAAACGCGCCTATCTTAAATTCTCGTTGGCGAAATCCCAGTTGACCAGGTTCCACCACGCCTCGACGTACTTGGGCCGCGCGTTGCGATAGTCGATGTAGTACGCATGCTCCCACACGTCGCAGGTGAGAATCGGCGTCTGACCTTCGCGGATCGGGCATCCCGCATCATGGGTCGAGATCACCTGGACCGAGCCGTCCTTCGCGCGCACCAGCCATGCCCATCCGCTGCCGAAGTGGCCGGCCGCCGCCTCGCTGAATTTTTTCTTGAACGCCGCGAAATCGCCAAAGCCTTTCTTGATCGCGTCAGCTACCGCTCCCTTGGGTTCGCCGCCGCCCTTGGGACTCATCGACTTCCAGTAGAAGGAATGATTCCAATGCTGTCCCGAGTTGTTGAGCATCGGCCCCGGTTCCGCGGTTTTGACGATCTCTTCGAGCGATGCATTCGCGAATTTGGTGCCCTCGATCAGCTCGTTGAGCTTGGTGACGTATGCTTGGTGATGCTTGCCGTGATGGTACTCGAGCGTCTCCGACGAAATGTGAGGCTTGAGCGCATCCAGGCTGTACGGAAGTTCGGGAAGTTTGAATGCCATGATGAAAACCGTCCTTTCGGGCTGGAATCGAGATTCGCGGCCCCGCTGAAGGTTGAAAGCAGATCCCGGTTGGGTCTGTGCTTTGACCTTACGCCTGAGCCGGTTCTGAGTCGAATTTTTTGGCTGAGGAAAAGCCAAATCTCATTCTATTGCAAAACGATTCATGCTGTGAAAAACAGATTTCGATCTAAACAGTATTAATTGGAGGCGAACTCGAGGGAGAGGATTCTAATGCAAGACCTTGTGCTCATGCTGCTCAGATTTCTGCACTTTCTGTTCGGCATCACCTGGATCGGCCTGCTCTATTATTTCAATTTCGTGCAGACGCCGTTCTTCGGCGAGACCGATCCCGCCGTGCGCAGCGGCGCGATTCAGAAACTGGTCCCGCGCGCGCTCTGGTGGTTCCGATGGGGCGCGATGGGCACGGTGATTTTCGGCCTGCTCTACCTGCTGATGTGGTGGGGGATGCGGCTGCAGTTCGCGATGACACCATGGACCGTCGCGATCTTCACCGGCGGCCTGATGGGTCTGGTCATGTGGGCCAACGTCTGGTTCGTCATCTGGCCGAATCAGCAAATCGTAATCGCCAACGCCACCGCGATGGCCGGCGGAGCACCCGCTAATCCCGCGGCCGCATCCGCCGGACGCCGCGCCGCACTGGCCTCGCGCACCAACACGCTCTTCTCGATCCCGATGCTGTTCTTCATGGGCGCCGCAAGTCACTACCCCCTCTTCAACGAAGCGACCCCGGACGGCATCACCGGATGGCTGGTCGTCACGTTGATCGTAATCTTCCTGGTCGAAGCGAACGCGCTAATTGGGACGCAAGGTCCAACCAAGAAGCCGCTGGATTCGATCGCGGGCACAATCCACTCAGGCTTGGGCCTGTGGATCCTGCTGGTAGTGATCATAAAGGTGACGCTGCGCTGACCAGGTCGCATAACGACCATCGTCAAAACAACGGAGCCGCCGACAACTGCCGGCGGCTCCATCTTTCTGAAATCTGGTTCCCCTTCCCGCGCGGGAAGGGTTAGGGGTTAGGTTCCTACTGCTGCTTCGCCGCGTCCGCCAGAAACACAGTCAGATCATCGATTCGATTCGCCAACTGCGGCAATGCGCGCATCGCATGCGTAGTGCGCTTGGGCGTGTACCCGGGCGGATACTTGAGAAGTATGACGCGATCGTAAACTAACTCGCGGGGCGATCCCGCGATCGGCGGTCCCTGACTGCCCGCAAGATTGGGATTGGCGTTATGGCAAACCACGCAGTTCGTCATGTACACGATTCGTCCGCGCTCGACCGGCGTCATCGGCTTTGACGAACCCCCGCATGACGACAGCGCAATCGCGAGCATCGCCGCAGTTAATGACCTGAAGAAGCGGCCGAAGTTTATGTGCACGATAAACTAGAGTTCGCGGCGGCCGCTTAGCGCGCTAGTCAGGGTGGCCGAGTCGCTGTATTCGAGGTCGCCGCCGGCTGGGAGTCCGCGCGCGAGACGCGTCGTCTTTACGCCTAGCGGTTTCAGTACGCGCGCAATATAAAGCGCGGTCGCCTCGCCCTCGACGGTCGCGTTGGTCGCGATTATCACTTCGCGCACGACCGCCGGCGGACTCACGCGCGCGATCAGTTCCTTCATCTTGATATCGTCGGGGCCGATTCCGTCCAGCGGCGCGAGCGCTCCGTTCAGCACGTGATAGACGCCGCCAAAACTGCGCGCCCGCTCGATTGCCATCAGGTCCGCCGGCCCTTCGACGACGCAAATCACCTCGCGCTCGCGCGCCTCGTCGTCGCAAATCTGGCACCGCGGATGGTCCGACAGGCCAAAACATCCCGAGCACAGACCGACGCGCTCTTTCATTTCGAGCAGCGACTCCGCCAGCGCGATCACCTGGTCGCGCGGACGATTGAGCAGGTTGAACGCCAGCCGCGACGCTGTCTTCTCGCCGATTCCGGGCAAGCGCGACAGTTCCTTGACCAGCCGCGTCATCGCCGGCGGCAATCCGTCCTGGCGCTTCAGATTTTCCGCCATCAAGCGCGCTCCGTCAGTCGTTGCGAAGCCGTCGTTGCCGAAGCCGGGGATCTGCATGCCGCCCAGCGGACCGAGCTTGCCCATCTCGTCGGCGAGCATCTTCTGCGCGCGCGCCATCCCGTCGTTGATAGCGACCAGTATGAGGTCTTCGAGCATCGACTTGTCGTTGGCCGCGACGATCGCCGCGTCGATTTCTATTTTGCGCACGCGCATCGTGCCGTCGACGACGACTCGCACCATTCCGCCGCCCGATTGCGCCTCGACGGTTTTCGACGACGCCGTTTCCTGCATCTCTTTCATGCGCGCCTGCAGCGCCTGCGCCTGTTGCATCAATGCCGACAAATCTATTTCTGCCACTCTGGTCGCTCCTTGCCGCGGGTTTCCCTGCGACAACGTATTACTTTGATTCCTTCGCCGAAGTTTCAACTGAATTCGGCATCTTCAATTCCACCAACCGCGCGTCCAACGTATCGAACACTCTTCGCACCGACGGATCCGCCAGCACCGCCTGCCGTTCCTCGGGCGTCGCGGCGCGTCGCGCAGCCTCTATCATCGGCGATGCCGGCGCAATTTCTCTGATCGATTCAATCGGCCTCGACGGCGCGATCTTTTTAGGAGTGTTCTCCGAGGGCAGCGGTTGCATCGTGGACGCTGGGGTCGCAGCACTCGGCAGCTCGCGCGTGAGAGCGTTGCTCTGAAGCGGCATCGTAGGGCGGCTGCCAACGGAATTGACGACACCGTTAACTGAAAGCTCGACTCGAATCGCGCGTGCGAAAAACTCACTCGCCAGCTCGGCGATAACGTTCTTGTTATCGCTCAGATAGCGAATGTAGATGTCGTTACGCGCCGTCACCGTCAGGATGTCGCCGCTGAGGATGAGTCCCGCGCCCTGCTCCATGAAACCCGCGAGCGCCGCGCGCTTGCCGCGGATAAAATCGCGCAACTCGGGAAGTTCGCGCGCACCGTCGTCTAGAGACTCCTGCTGACGCTCATGGCGAAGCGGCGCGTCGGCTTTGACTTCGCCTTCGACCCGCATCCGCCGCGCACCGCTCGATGGCGGACTTGGCGCGGGCTCCTGCTTCGCACTCGCGCGGCTCCCAGAGCCTCCACCTGACGACGATGTGGGCGGAGCGCCTGATGCTGGGGGCGTCGATCGAATCGTGCGCAGCAATTCGTCGGCGTCGATCACCGCGGCGAGCGACGCCATGCGCACGACAGCCATCTCGAGCAGCAAGTCGGGGTAGGGCGATTTGAGAATTTGCTCTTGGGAATCCGCCATCAGATGAAACAGCCGCATGATGTCGCGCGCGCTCGCGCCCGCCGCCAGCCGCTTCAGCTCCGCGACTTCGTGATCGGGAATATCGTCGAGCGGACTGTCCGCGTCGCCCGCGGGAAGTTTCGCGACCGCGAGATTTCGAAGAGTCTCGAGCAGGTCGCGCCCGAGCGATTCAAGATTCGCGCCGCGACTCGCCAGTTCGCGCACATGCGCGAGCGCCGCCGCCGCGTTCTTCTGCAGAATCGCATCCGCCAGTTTCAGGACAGTCGTCCTGCTCGCGACGCCGAGCGACGACGCCACTTCAGCCTCCGTCACTTTGCCCGCGGCGGTCGCGATTGCCGTCTCGAGCATCCGCTCCGCATCGCGCATGCTGCCGCCGGCCTCACGCGCGAGCAGTCGTAGAGCCGCCTCTTCGACCTCGACCCCTTCGCGCCCAGCGAGATCCTTCAGCCGCTCGAGGATCGTCAGGTACGGAATTCTGCGAAAGTCGTAACGCTGCAGCCGCGACAGAATAGTCTCGGGCATCTTCTGCGGCTCGGTTGTCGCCAAAATAAACTTGACGTGCGGCGGCGGCTCCTCGAGCGTCTTCAACAGCGCGTTGAAGGCCGAGTCGGTAAGCTGATGGGCCTCGTCGATAATGTAAATCTTGAAGCGGTCGCGCGCGGGCCGGTAGCTCAGATTCTCGATGATCGCGCGCGCATCCTCGATCTTGCGATAAGTTGCGCCGTCGATCTCGTTGACGTCGAGCGAGCTGCCCGCGCGAATCTCGAGGCATGCCGCGCATTCGCCGCACGGCTCCGCGGTCGGCCCCTTCTCGCAATTCAAACATCGCGCAAGAATCCGCGCCGCGGTGGTCTTCCCGACGCCGCGAATTCCGGTGAACAAAAACGCGTGCGCGATTCGTCCGCGCTTCAGCGCTTCGCCGAGCGTGCGCGTCACATGCTCCTGGCCGACCAGCTCCGAGAAGCGTTCGGGCCGCCATTTGCGCGCGAGTACCAGATGTGGGGTTTGAGTATCGGCCATCGCGAAATTTTTTTCGCGGGACTGCCCGTCGAATGATAGCCAGGCACCCCTGCGGCACAGGGTGGCAGCCGGTACCGTTGCTTCCTTCCGGACCTGGCGGGGTTCGCGGCCTTCCCTTGCGCAGGACCCGGCTATCAGCGGCGGGCAGTCCCGATAATTGCTCCAGCGCGCGTTTCTTTGGCGCGCCCTATTACAGTATCACAGAGCCGTTCATGCAACCGAAGATGACGAATTTGTTTCGTGCCCATGATAACGCGTTTGTGCTTCGCGATGGCGTGGGAGGCGCGCGGTTGCTATCACAATTGTTATGGCGTCGCGTGCGGAAAAAGTCTCGATTGGGCTGATACAGATGAGTTGCGCGTCAGAGCCGCGCTTAAATCTCGACAAGGCGATCGCAAAAATCGAGGAGGCCGCCCAGCGGGGCGCGCAAATCGTCTGCACCCAGGAACTGTTCGGCGCGCACTATCCTTGTCAGGTCGAGGATCCGAAATTTTTCGATCTCGCCGAGCCGATTCCCGGCCCGACCACTGAAGCGCTCGGCAGTGTCGCCAAAGCGCGAAAAGTTATCATCGTGGCGTCGATCTTCGAGCGTCGCGCCGCCGGCGTCTATCACAACACCGTCGCCGTGATCGACGAGGCCGGTAAAATCGTCGGCCGCTACCGCAAGATGCACATCCCTGACGATCCTCGCTATTACGAGAAATTTTATTTCACCCCCGGCGATCTCGATTTCGTCGCGCATCCCACTTCGCGCGGTTCGATCGGCGCGCTCGTATGCTGGGATCAATGGTTCCCCGAGGCCGCGCGGCTCACCGCGATGGCGGGCGCGCAGATCCTGTTCTATCCAACGGCCATCGGATGGTGGCATGGCGAGCCGGAAAAAGTCCGCCCGAAACAGGTGAACGCCTGGGAAACGATCCAGCGCAGCCACGCGATCGCCAATGGAGTCTTCGTCGCGGCGGTCAACCGCGTCGGCGTCGAAGGCGAGCTCGAGTTCTGGGGCGATTCTTTCGTCGTCGATCCGTTCGGTGAAGTGATCGCGCGCGCGAGCGCCACCGCCGAGGAAACGCTGATCGCCGAATGCGACCTCGCCAAAATTGAAGAGGTCCGCCGCAACTGGCCGTTCCTGCGCGACCGCCGCATCGACGCCTACGCCGATCTCACGCGCCGCTATCGTTCGTAGCCGTGAGCAACATTTCACCTGAGCATCGCCGGCTCCTCGCCGGCTATCGAATGCCCCCCGAATGGGCGCGGCACGTCGGGTGCTTCCTCGCATGGCCGCACAATCGCGACACCTGGCCCGAGAAGTTCGACGTCATCCCTCCTCTCTATGCCGAGATGGTCGCGAAAATCGTCCGCTTCGATAACGTCCGCCTTGCGGTTACTGATGAAAAACAAATCAACCAGGTGCGCGAGACGTTCTTCGAGGGCGCCCGCCGCACCGCAAAGGATCTGCCCGGTGCAATGCGGCCGATCGACATCTTTCATCTGCCGACCAACGACGCTTGGATGCGCGACTACGGCCCGATTTTCGTCAACCGTCTCGCGAGCGCCGCTGCGTCCACCGGCCCAAGTCAGATCGCGCTCGACTGGCGCTTCAACTCGTGGGGCGAAAAGTACGGCGCCTTCGATCTCGACGACGTCGTCCCGCAAAAGCTGGGCGCGCGCTACGGCTTCAAAGTGATCGAGCCGGGTATCGTGCTGGAAGGCGGCTCGATCGACGTCAACGGCGCGGGCTCGCTGCTCACCACCGAGTCGTGCCTGCTCAACCCCAATCGCAATCCGACTCTCACTCGCGCCGACCTCGAGGATTACCTGCGCACCTACCTCGGCGTGACCAACGTGCTGTGGCTCGGTGACGGAATCGCCGGTGACGACACCGACGGGCACATCGACGACCTCGCGCGCTTCGTCGCCGCCGACACAATCGTCACCGTCGTCGAGGACGATCCCGCCGACGTGAATTACAAAGTCCTTCAGGACAACCTCGCGCGCCTCCGTGCGATGCGCGATCAAGACGGCCGTCCGTTCAAAATCGAAACGCTGCCGATGCCGCGCCGCCGTCATCCACGACGGCACCCGCCTGCCCGCTTCCTACGCGAACTTCTATATTGCGAACGGGGCAGTCCTGATGCCGACCTTCGACGCTCCAACCGACGCGATCGCCGCCGCGACTCTGTCTCGCCTTTTGCCCGGACGCAAAGTTGTCGGCGTCCCCTCGACCGACCTGGTCTGGGGCCTCGGCAGCGTCCATTGCCTGAGCCAGCAACAGCCCGCACTCCAGCAGTCTGACCTTTCGGCCGGCCGGCTTGGGGGGATGAACTTTTAAGCCTGAACGCGTCAGGCAGGACGTGCTAGATCTACTGTATGTATCACCACCCAGACTCGCCCGAGTTCGTGCGCTCCCCGCTCGCTGGCAAAAATAGTTTTTTGACGGAACGAAACTACCCTTGGTAGGGCAGCCATCCCAAAACCACTACCTATGGTATGAATGTTCCAGGGCTCACTGCCAACCAGTCTCTTCCACCTTCGGGAATCCAACATTCCGGTTCCCCCTCCCGCTCGGCAATCCCCACACTCTGGTTCCCCTTCCCGCTCGGGAAGGGGGTAGGGGTTAGGTTATTATATCAACTCGAATCTTAATAATTTTAATATCAGAGTTGACAGAATCAATATTTAGGTCAACAGTAGGACTCAATGAGGCCCATAATTCTTAAATGCCCATCATGCGACGGCAATTTGACCGTCGCCCGCCTCGATTGCCCCGATTGCTCGATTTCTATCGAAGGCGAGTTCACGCCACCCGCGCTGCTCAAACTCACCGGCGCACAAATCGACTTTATCGAGGTCTTCATCAAGAACCGCGGCGTAATCCGGGAAGTCGAGCGGGAACTCGGCGTCTCCTACCCGACTGTCCGCGCGCGCCTCGACGACGTCATCACCGCGCTCGGCTACTCCCCGAAGTCCGCGCCCGAAACTTCGACCTCCGACGATAGCGGCTCGCGGCGCCGCGCGGTCCTGGCCGATCTCAAGGACGGCAAACTCACTCCCGACCAAGCCCTCGCCGCTCTCAATGAACGCCCGAAGAACGCGTAGATACTGAAAAAGAAAATCGACGGAGGAAATTTTGCCATGGCTATCTCGACCCTCGACGCAGTTGAATCAATCCGCATCCTGCGCGCCGCCGGAAATCTGAAAATCACCGGCACCGACCGTCCCGCAATCGAAATCGATTCGGGCACGGCGCCGAGAGTCGCTATCAGCGCCGGCGTCGCCGAAGTCACACTGCGCGGCAACGCCAGCGTCGCGGTTCCCAAAGGCGTCACCGTCGAGGTTGAAGACCTCGCGGGCAACCTCGACGTCGGCGATCTCGCGACGCCGTTCGTTGTGACCCGCGTTCGCGGCAATCTCCACGCGCACCGCGTCGGCGCCATCTCGATGCGCGATACCGTCAGCGGCAATGTCTCGATCAAGGAAGCGGGCGCGATTGACGGCTTAAAAATCCGCGGCGCGCTCTCGGTCGAATCCAGTGGCGCGATCACTTTCAGCCACGTTGCCGGGAGCTTCGATTGTCGCGCGATTGACGGCGAAGTGGCGATCGAAAAGATCGCCGGCAGCGCCAACCTCCTCGGCGTGCACGCGCCGTTCATCGCGCGCGTGATCGGTGGACACCTGGAAATCGAAGATGCGGCGCACGTCGAAACCGGCGTGGTCGGTGGCAGGGTGCGCGCCTCGAACCTGTCGGGCGGCCTGCAGATCGGCAAAGTCGGCGGCAAGCTCGCGGCTGACAATGTCGCCGGCGAAGTCGCAGCCGGCTTTGTCGGCGGCAACGCGCGCCTCAGCCGCGTCGGCGGCTCGCTCAATCTCGAAGAGGTTGGCGGCGCGGTCGATCTAGCGGGTCCCTATCCGCTCGATAAAACCTGGAGCGTCCGCAGTCGCGGCCGTGTCAACCTCGAAGTGGATGCGACCGCGTCGCTCGAGCTCGACGCGTCCGCCGGATGGGGCCGAATCCGCACTTACGGTATCGACGCCGCCGCGCTCAAATGGCTCGATCGTAATCACGTACACGGTCCGGTCGGACCCGAGCCGGCCACGGGCGAGCGCACCAAAATTGCGGTCGAGACCCGCGGCGCCGACGTCATTGTCGCCAGCGCCGATGCCCGCGAACGCGATTTCTCCGGCCGCGGCTATCGCTCGCGCGCGGCCGACTCTTTCGCCGCACCTTTCGAAGATTTCGTGGACGATCTTGGCGGTGAGATTCCCGCCTTCGTGCGCAGCGTGCTCGACGCCGCAGGCCAGTTCGTAGCCGAGAGCGGCGGGCTCTCGAGTGGAATCGTGCGCGAAGTCACCCGCGACGTGAAACGCAGCGTCAGCGAAGGGCTCCGCGAAGTAGAGCGCGCAATTTCAGAGATCGAGGAGCACGTCCCTGAAGACGTCGGCGCTCGACTGTCGAAACTCGGCAAGGAAATCGGTGAGCTCGTGTCACAGGCGGTGCGCGGCGGCTCGCGCGAGGCGCGCACCGAAATGCGCGAGCGGGTACGTCAGGCCGCGCGCGAGATGCGCGACAAAATCCGCGAAGCCGCCCGCGACGTCCGCAACCGCGCTCACGATCAGCCGGGGGGCACTACTCAGTCGAATAGTCAATCGACTGCTCAGTCGAGAGTCCGAAAAGCCGGCCGCAAAATTCGCTCCTGGCGCGACGGTTAAGTTGAATCGCGACGACGCGATCCTCGAAATCCTCGCCGCGGTGAAAGACGGCCGCCTCGAACCCGACGAGGCCGACGACCTGATCAACGCCTGGATGGAAGTATCGCGCGGAGACGAGGTCCGCCACTGAACCTGCGTCACTTTCTTGTCCCCCTTCCCACTATGGTAAGGGGTTAGGGGTTAGGTCGCCTGACTCACTTACTACTGAACTGCGTCAGCGACAGCAGATTGCCATCAGGATCTTTAAACCAACAAACCTTCCCCACTCCATCCGGGGTGGTCCAGATGCCCGCGGCGTCCTGTTGCAGTTCCGGAACGCGCTCGAACTTCACGCCCTTTTTGGCGAGCTTCTCCACGATCGCAGCGATGTCAGGGACTTTCCAGCCCAGCGCCGTGAAAGGCACCGGCGTGAATTTTTCGCGAGGCTTCTCGATGTGAAGATGTCTCCCACCCACCTCGTAGATGATCGCCCACCATGCGTCCTCAACCAACTTGAGCCCTAGCACTTCGCCGTAAAATTCTTTCGCGCGTTCCGGCTGTGTGGTTCCAATGAATGTCATCACTTCGCAATCGCCTAGCATGGTTAACTCCTCCTCCACGTCGATGTGGATGCAGTTGTACTACTTTGAGCGAATGGCCGTCTTGCGCTAGATTGCCAAACAATGCCGAAAAAGCGCCACTGGTTCTTTGACCCCTACAAATACCAGGTCCGCACTGGAACAGTTCCCGAATACATCGACGGACACGTGATCAAAACGCATTCGCATCCATGGCATCAGCTGGTTTACGCATCTAAGGGAGTCATGACGGTGCGCACTCCGAACGGCGCCTGGGTCGTCCCCATCCATCGCGGCGTATGGGTCCCGGCCGGCACCCGCCACTCGATCGAGATGTCGGGGGCGGTGTCGCTGCGGACGCTTTACCTGCTGCCGCGCCTCAGCCGTTCGCTGCCCGACGAGCCGCGCGTCATCGGCGTATCGCCGCTGCTCCGCGAACTGATTCTCCGCATCGTCGAGCTCGACAGCCTCAATCTTCGCAACCCCGCTCACGCGCATCTGGTGTCGGTCCTGCTCGATCATCTTCACGTGATGCAATCCGACGCCGTGCATCTTCCGCTCCCGCGCGACGCACGCGCGAAACGAATCGCCGCGATGCTGCAGAACCGCCCGTCCGACAATCGATCGCTGGTCGAGTTGTCGAAGATTGCCGGCGCGAGCAAGCGCACCGTCGAGCGCTTGTTCAAAATCGAAACCGGCCTCGGCTTCGGCAAATGGCGTCAGCAACTCCGGCTCGGTCACGCGCTACGTTTGCTCGCTGCCGGCGACGCAGTCACGACGGTCGCCTTCGACGTCGGCTACGACAGCATCAGCGCGTTCATCTCGGCGTTTCGCATGACCTTCGGCAAAACTCCCGGCCAGTACTTCCGCGCCGCGTGACGACGGACGGTTGTGGCGCTCGCGCCCGCTTTGCTATTGGTTCGCAGCCGATGCTCGACTTCTTCAGAGACGCGCCGTGGCTGACCCGCCGGCGCCTCGCGGTGTACCCGAAACTGTTTCTTTCAGTTTACGTTGTAAGCGCTGTGATCTGGCTGATGCGCAGCAAGGGGCTCATCGATCCCGCCGGGCATCCTATCGGCGCCGACTTTATCGACCCGTGGTCCGCGTCGTGGCTGACTCTCCATCGCGCGCCCTCAGCCGTTTACAACATCGCGCGCCTGTGGACCGTCGAACGTTCGGCCGTTGCGTATCCAGCGGTCGGTTTCGCCGGCTTCCACTACCCTCCTCTGTATCTGTTGATCATCATGCCACTCGCGCTGCTGCCGTACGCGTGGTCGTTGCTCGCATGGACGGTCGCAACCTTCGCCGCCTATCTCAGTGTGATGTGGAAGATCGATCCCGAGCGCGATTCGCTGTGGCTGGCGATCGCTTTTCCGGGCGCGCTGGTCAATCTGACCAACGGTCAGAATGGATTCCTTACTCTCGCGCTGTTGGGAGCCGCGCTGCTGACACTCGAGCGGCGCCCGATTCTCGCCGGCGTGCTCTTTGGACTGATGAGCTACAAACCGCAATACGGCCTGCTCGTTCCGATCTTTCTAATAGCCACCGGCCGCTGGCGCGCGATCGCGGCGGCGTCGATCACGGTGCTGTTGCTCGCCGCGCTGTCGTTCGCGATTTTCGGTTCGCAAACCTGGCAGGCTTTCTTCGCGAGTATCGCCTTCACTCGCTATGTGGTGCTCGAGCAGGGCGGCAGCGGATTCGAAAAACTGCAAAGCGCTTTCGCAGCCGCGCGCCTGTGGGGCTTCAGCGTCGGGACCGCGTACGCATTCCAAGCCGCGGTCAGCCTGCTAGCCGCGATTGTCGTCATTTGGATTTGGCGTGCGACCGCAAACTTCGATCTTCACGCCAGTGCACTCGCAATCGGCGTCCTGCTGATGACTCCATATATGATGGACTACGATCTCGTCATACTCGCGTTGCCGATCGCGTGGATCGCGCTGGAAGGCCGGCGCGCGGGCTTCCTGCCATGGGAGAAATCGCTGCTCGCATTCTGTTGGCTGCTGCCGTTGTTCGCGCGCTCACTCGCCGGCCACGCAATGATTCCCATCGCGCCACTCGCGATGCTCCTGCTGTTAGCCGACGTCGCGCGCCGCGTTGTAGTACCTTCTGCGATTGTTCCCCTTCCCTCGAGGGAAGGGGTTAGGGGTTAGGTTAATCGGCCAAGAAATCGCGCGAGCTTTCGTCCAGCAACCGCACGATCTCTTCGTCTTGGATCCCCAATGACTTTGCGTCGCCTTCTGCGACCGCGTCGCAGAGCGCTTCGGCGATTAGCAATTGCGCGAGCATCCGCGCCCGGCTGGGCACGCGAGTGTTTCGCGCGCGGATCAGCCGCGTCATCGTCTCGATCTGCCAGCCGCGCGAGGCAACCCGCGCCGCGTGCACCACGTCGTCGGTCGCGGTGAGCGCGCGCAGGCTCGCGCGAAACGTCCGCCAACGGCGATGGTGCTCGAGGACGGCGCGGCTGAGCCGCCGGCGAATCGCGCGCGCGCTCCCGCCCGATTTCAGGATGACCTCGATCGACGACCACTCCGTGCTCACCCAGTTTTCGTAAACGGCGAGAAAGATCGCGAGCTTGTCGGGAAAATGAACATAGAAGGTGCCGGGGGCGTAGCCGGCCTCGCGCGCGATCCGGTTCGAGTCGGTCCCGTGATAGCCGGCCGAATTGAAAATCTTCGCGGCAGTCTCGATCAACGCCCGCCGCGTCTCGACGGGTTGCCTATGCCGTTCTGGTTTGCTCCGAGTCGGCGACTTGGTCGACGAAGTCACGGTGCGCAGTTTCGTACGCATCATCTATATCGCTGCTGCGAGTGGCCGCGCCGATTTGTTGATGGCAGTTGCGCGTTCTAGAAACGGCTCGACCGCTGCGAGAAATTTTTCCGGCTCTTCGAGGAATGGGCAGTGACCGCCGCCGAAAAGAGCGACCGAATGATTTGGAAAGCGGCTGATCGTATCTTTGCTGCGCGCGAACGAGACGACCGAATCGCCCGAGGCCCAGGTGAAGAGAACCGGGCAATCGATTAGCGCGGCGACGCCGGTCTGATCGGCTTGCGGAGTACGAAAGCTGAGCCACGCCTGCTCCCAGATTGCGGCGCACTCCCCTGCTGCATCGACAATCCGGTCCCGCTGAGCGCGTGCGGCGGACGTTTTCAGAAGCTGCCGATACAGCGTCGAGAAGACCGGCTTGAAGTAAAACGCATCGCGCTGCCCGGCGCGTCCCAACGCCGCCATCATGCCGCAAAACCTGCGTCCAAAGTTGTTCATTGGAATCAAGCCGCCGGGATCGGCGAGGACCAATGCCGCGACGCGGCTGGGGAACTGTGCCGCATAGGCCATCGCGGCCGATCCGCCGATTGAATTTCCAATCACAACAGCGCGTTCGATGCTGAGGGCGTCCATGAATCGCGCGAGCAGATCCGTGTAGCGCGCGAGGTGCGCCGGATGCGTATCGAGGCCCGACCGTCCCTGCCCGGGCCAATCCGGCGTGATCAATCGCCACCTGTTTGCAAGCCGGTCGGCGACATGCTCGAAGTCGAGGCTGCCATGCGTGATCGCATGCAGTCCGACGACGGGAAATCCATCGCCGCGATCGTCGTAGGCAATCGATACTCCGTCGACGGTTATCCTGCGACAATCTGGACTCGCGCCTAGCGCAAAGCGTTTCGGCTCCGGATTAGTTGCTGATGTCATCGGCATCCCGCTCCATTCGGTGGTGATGATACTGATACCAATATCATTTCGGTGAAGCAAATAGCGAAATAGAGAGCAGGACGCGCTAACGTCCGCGCCTACGGCTGATAGGCCTTGAGCGCGGTCAGGATTTGGATTGTTAACTCGCTGTTTAGCGTCATGCCCTCGAGCGCCATCCCTTCCATCGTCAGGCATACGAAATGGGGGATCAATTCGTAGTAGGCGCTGGCGTTTTCGGGCCGTGGAAAGAGTTCCTCGAACGACCGGTTGATGAATTCCGCAACCCGATCGTTCGCAGCGGTCACTGATTCGCGCAGGTACGCATCGGTGCGACTGGCAACCGCCAGCTGAATCCATGCGTTGGCCAGACGGCCGTTGAAGGTCTCCCACAACAAATCGATCGCCATCGCCTGTCGATCGTTCTCATTGGTCAGCTGCCGCACTTTTTCCTTCAGCTCGCTGAACTTAAGCTCGAAAAGGTGCTCGACTGCGCTCGTCAGCAGCTCTTCTTTCTTGGGGAAATGGTAGAGCTGAGCGCCGCGCGAGAGGCCCGCGCGCTCGGCGATTTCGGAGGTCGTGGTGTTTGCGTAGCCTCGATCTATTAGGCATACGATAGCAGCGTCGAGCAGCCGCCGGCGAGTTTCCGCAGTCTTCTCGTCCTGCGTCAGCCTTTGTTTGAAGTTGGGTCCGGTCGATGAGGCGCCCATGACCCGGAATCGTAGCAGACTGGAAGTTGATATCAAGGAACATTTGCCGCGCGCTTATTAGCCTAACTACTGCCAGAATAACCCTTACAAGTGACATGAATTCCCTATGCCAGCGACCACGAGCGTAGAGGCCGAAACGACCGGTCTCACTGGCTGGCGGCGGTCCGTCGAGCAGTACCGCGATCGACGCGTTTTGCTCATCCTGCCGCTCGGATTTGCCAGCGGGCTGCCATTACTACTCACGTTTTCGACGCTGTCAGCGTGGTTCGCCAAGGCGGGCGTGAGCAAAGCGACGATCGGCGCATTCGCGCTGGTCGGCACGCCGTACGCCTTCAAGTTCGTATGGTCGCCGCTTATCGATCGCCTCCCGCCGCCGATTCCGATTGGCCGGCGGCGCGGATGGGGCCTCGCGATTCAACTTGCGCTAATCGCCGCGACGCTCGCGTTAGGCTCCTGTAATCCGCAAGTCAATCTAGCGCGAATGGCAGCGATGTCGATCCTCGTCGCATTCCTTTCCGCCAGCCAGGACGTCGTGATCGACGCTTACCGAGTCGAAATCCTGACGCCTGATCAGCAAGGTCCCGGCGCTGCCATGATCCAGACCGGCTATCGGATCGCGATGCTGGTGTCGGGGGCAGGCGCGTTGATCATCGCGGCGCGCTACGGATGGTTCGCGGCATACGCGACGATGGCGGCGCTGCTCAGCGTTGGCATGCTCGTTTTCATCTTCGGACCCGAGCCGACGATACCTCCCGACGCGCAGCCGCGGACCGCGTCGCGCGGTTTCGACGCGATGCGCGAATGGTTCGCGACCGCGGTGGCGGGGCCGTTTGCCGACTTCATGCGACGACCGATGTGGCCGGCGATTATCATCTTCATCGTCGGCTACAAGCTGGGCGAGGCGATGGCCGGCGTGATGGCGATGCCGCTGTACATCTCGATCGGCTTCTCGCTCGACGAAATCGCGGCGGTGTCGAAGCTGGTTGGATTCTTCGCGACGGTAATCGGCGCGATTGTCGGCGGCCTGGTGACCTCGAAGCTTGGCGTGATGCGCGCGCTCATCCTGTGCGGGATTCTGCAGTCCGCCGGCAACTTATTTTACGTGCTGCAAGTGGTCGGCGGCCATCGACTCGACTATCTGGCGTTATGCGTCGCCGCCGAGAATCTCACCGGCGCGATGGCGGGCACCGCGTTGGTCGCTTATCTCTCCGGGCTATGCTCGCCGGCGTTCACCGCGACGCAGTACGCGCTGCTGTCGTCGCTCTCGGCGGTGGGACGCACGCTAGTCGCGTCGTCGGGAGGAGTGCTCGCAGATCGACTAGGCTGGGTGCCGTTTTTCCTGGTCACGACGGTCGCGACGATCCCCGCGCTGCTCCTGCTTATCTGGATCGCGCGCCGCGATCCCGGACCTGTGCCCGCGCGACCGGAATCTCTTGTTACATAGATAACACATTGCGTCGAATCGGCGTCTGTCGCGACCGTTATTCGGTCCGCACAACAACCCGTCTGATACACTTCACGACATGCCCGCTGCTCGATCATCGGCCGCCCGCAGATTGCGGGGCCTCAAGAATATTTCCTGGCTCACGGCGCGCCAGCTCGACAAGCTCTCAACCGCGCTGACGGTAAGCGTGGCGGAAAAGCGCGCGATCATTTTCGATGAGAAACATTCGCCTGACAGCGCGTTCATCCTGCTGGCGGGCGTGGCGCGCATCACCTGTCGCAATCGCAAGGGAGCGCGGACCCTGGTGATCATGGTCGCGCCCGGCATGATACCGGGCTTTCCACCGCCGGTGCCCGGTATCAGTTACAATTTTCGCTGCGAGGCGGTCACTGCTTGCCGCGTTGGCACGGTCGAGCTCGAGGCGCTGGTCGAAATATCGCTGGGCATCGCGTCGGCGGACTTCAAGCGGATGGCATCGTCCTACCTCGGCCGATGGGACCTGGTTCAACTGCGTTGCGCAAATTTCATGAGCTGCACTTTGGAAGAACGCTTGGCCCTGATTCTGCTCGAACTGGGCGAAAATTTCGGAATCGCCGACCCCAAAGGAATTCGCCTGACACTGCCCGCGCGCCATCGGGATCTCGCCGAACTGGTCGGCGCGTCGCGCCCGCGAATCACCGAACATCTGATCATGTTCGAGCGCCGGCGTTTGATCTCGCGCAACAGCCGCCAGTTGGTGATCAATCGCGATCGATTGGAGAGTTTTCTGGCGCAAGCGCATATCGCTGCGGGGGATGGAGAGTTGGGTAAAATGCGCGATAGCGTGCCAGAACGCGCAGCTAGCGGCTGAACTTCGCGCTCCTCATTCTGTCCCTTCAACTCGTCACCTTTAACGTTCTCCAGAGCACTGCTCGTTTGTTATACAGGTGACATTTCGTTTCCTTTATGGGTTGTAACGGGGGTATGGTTAGGGTCTGGACGGTGCGAATTTGAATGAAAGAAATACTTCACGTGAAACTGATCTTGACAGACTGAGCCGGCTCAAGGCTCTGTCGTGGCTCTCCCCCTCTGAGCTCACACTTCTGGTTGGCGCGCTGGTGCTGGCCAACTACAAACGACATTCGATAATTCTGCGCGAGGTTTCGCTCGCCCAGGATGCTCACATTTTGTTAGCAGGAATCGCGCGCATCACCTGCCGCAACGCGCGCAACGAGCGGGTCACGGTGGCGATGCTTGCGCCGGGGCCGATTCCTGAATTTCCCGCGCTGCCAATCAGCCAGTCCGGTTTTCAATGCGAGGCTTACAACGATTGCCGCGTCGGCAGCGTGAGTTGGGCCGATTTCGACGGCATTACTGTAAACGCCGCCGACTCTGCCTTCCGACAATTTCATCGCAACGACTTGAAGCAGTGGTATCGCCTCCTGCTGCGCAGCTCGAGCTTCCTGAACCTCGGCCTGCATGAGCGAATCGCAATCGCGCTGCTCGAGCTATGCGCCGACTTTGGAATCGAGGAATCGCGCGGCACGCTGCTCCGCGTATCTTTCAGCCACAAGGACATCGCCAATCTGGTCGGCGCGTCACGCCCGCGAGTGACCGAGCATCTGGCGCGACTCGAGCGCGAAAAGTTCGTGATTCGGCAGGGACGACAGATGGTCGTGCAGGTCGCAAAGCTGTTCGACTCGATGAACGCCCAAGCTGGTGCCCATTTGAATTGAGGGGGATACGTTGGAAACTGAACTCAACCTCGTGCGCATCGAGTTGATCGACGATCCAGCGACGATTGCGGAAGTCGGATTCGAGGCTCGATGCGAGGGCGACGACCTGATTTGCCGGCGATGCGGCGATGCAGAGAAAACTATCGCGGCAATTTTGGTGGTGCCGGCCGGCGGCCATGCGCGATGGGCGTTGTGCGCGAATTGTTTGCTGGAATTGCCCTGAAGTAACCATCTCGCGGGAAGGCGATGAACAGCAAGTTCGATCCATTGGAGAATCCCGGCGATCTGTTGCGCGCGGTGCTTGACGGTTTGATCGTCGTCGAAATAAGTGACGTGACTTCGGTGACCAAGCCGTTCGAGGCCCTCGATGAGTCACGGCGGTCCCCGGGAATCCAAAGTGTCAGAAAGAGCCACGGCGCAAATTCCCGCCGCTCCAGGGCCACCAGGTAAAATCACGAGCTAAGCCCCAGCCGCGCGCGAGCGTACTGCTCGGCGGAATTGTCGAAGTCGATACTGGCGTGCTGCGCGCCGACATTGACGTTTCGAAATGCGGCTTGAAGCGCGCTCGGCGTGTACACCGCATGCGCCCCCGAACCCGAAAACATTCGCGCCACTGCGCGGCGGCATAGCTCGGCGGCGTACGCGGCCTGCCACTTCGCGCGCACGCGATGATCGTTGTCGAAGGTTGCGCCAGTCATCATCAGCCGGTCGAATTCACCGAGGATGTCGTGAATCAGGAGATCCGCCGAATGAATCTCGGCGGCGGCTTCTGCCAATCGCACCTGCGTCGGGCCATGCTCCGCCTTTCGCGCGCCAGTCAAAACGACGCGCCGTTCCTTGGTTCGCTCGATGAACTGATGCAGCGCGAATTTCGCCGAACCAAGCACCGCGGTCGATACCGACACAGACAGCATCGCCTCGGCCGACAGCCGATACAGATTCGTCGGATGATTGGCAGCATGAGGACTCGCGCCGCGAAACAAAATCCGCGTATCAATCGCGCGATGCGCGGGCACGAACACGTTGTGCGCGACGATGTCCTTGCTGCCGGTGCCCTGCAGGCCCATCACGTGCCAGGTGTCGTCAACTTCGAGATCCGCGCGCGGCACGACCACGTGAATCGACGGCCGATGCGTCGCGGCGTCGGCGCATCCCAGGATTACCCAGTGAGCGTGATCGACGCCGCTGCAAAATTGCCATCGCCCCTCGACCCGGAAACCGCCATCCACCGGACTTGAGGTGCCCTGCGACGACAACGTTCCCGCGACCAGCCCGTCGCGCCCATCGCCGAAAATTTCGTCCTGCGCCGGCTCCGGAAACGAGCCCAGGCACCAGTGATGCGCGCCCATCACCATCAGCACCCAGCCCGCCGAAGGACACGCTTGCGAGAGCGACGTGACCGCGTCGGCCAGCGTCCGCAGACTCAGCTCATAGCCAGCTACCCGGCGTGGTTGTGGAATCCGAAACATGCCAGCCTCGACCATAGCCGCCATACTTTCGTCGGTGAGCTTTCGGGCAACGTTACATTCGTGCGAATGCTCGGCGAGAGTCGGCGAAATCGCAGCCACGCGCCGCATGATTTCATCATGATCGATCTGCATACTCACTCCATTAGTCAGATCGCAATTCCAATAACAAGGAAGCTACCGCATCTTGTTTCCCATTTCGCGCGGGAAAGAGGCCACTTTCAACAGTCCGGTTCCCCTTCCGCGCGGGAAGGGGTTAGGTTCTTCGGACGACACGCGCTATAGAGGATGAACTATAAAGCCTGATCACCGCAGACTTTCCGTGCTACCTTGAGGTTATGCCTCAAGCTGTCTCACCCAGTCCTCCAGTCTATTTCGCTTTCCCGCTCAGGAAGAGGTTGCTTCCTATAAATCCGCTTCCCTTCCAACTCAGAAAGAGGTTACTCCCAATGATCCGGTTACCCTCGCTCTGGAAGGGGTTAGGGGTTGGGTTCCTTGGACACAACAGTCTCCCGGAAAAAAACAATTTTTGACGAAACGAAACTACCGATGGTAGAGATCGCACGCCGAAATCACTACGGGTGGTATAATATGCTCTTCGTCGCTCTATCCGCCCCCCTCGATACGGCACAGCAGACCACGTGAAGAGAACTATTTGCCTGGCGATGGCCGCGTTTCTGCTCTCTTGCAGCAGCGCCGATCCGCCGACCGCATGCGGCCCATTTGGCGCTCCGTCGGCGGCTGTATTTTCCAAGGTCGTTCCCAATTGCGGCAAGGGCCAGTTGCTCGGCCCGTGGAAAGACGCCGACAAAATCGACCGATACGCTTGCCTCTACCTGCCGAAATCAGCCCCGGCGAATAGCAAGTTACCAATGATCGTATACTTACATCCGTCTCTGTTCTCCGCGGGATGGATTACTCAGACCAATATACTTGACCTCCAGGATACCGTCTCACTCACCGACGATCCGAAAAATGTCGGATACATAGTTCTGGCGCCTGAAGGGCGTAAAACGACGCACTACTATCCGTTCCCGGACAACAAGGGAGTCGGATGGGACAATTGGTATCGCCAGCTAAATCCAGCGGGCGACGTAAAGATTGGAAACACCATCTGGCGTGAAAATGCGGACGCGGCAACGATCGATCATTTCATCGCTGCTGTCGCGACCGGCAATGTCGATACGAGGCGAATCTACGTGTCGGGATGGTCGAACGGCGCCGCGATGGGTCTTCTTTACGGATTGAATCGTCCGAGTATCGCGGCGACGGCAGTTTACTCGGCGCCCAACCCGTTCGGCGCGTTCAACGATCCATGCCCGCAGACGCCGGTCGCTGGCACGCCGGCCAGCGACAAACAGATTCAGATCTTCAATCCGGCCGCGCGAGTGATGCATGTTCATAACGCCTGCGACGTCGGTGGCATCTGTCCCAACGGCGAGCAGCTCGCGACTGAACTCAACGCAGCCGGAGTGGTCGTCGATGACGTGATGCTCGACAATCATCACCAGCGCGTTCACGCATGCACAGATTCGTGCGGCACCGATCCGAGTGCTCCCGAGAAATCGACCGCTAGCGTAGCTGGATCGATGATTGGTCTCGGCAATCACATGCGATGGCCCAAGGAATCGATGATCGCGATGCTGGATTTTTTCCGGCAACATCCGCTAAGGAGTGCGCCATAAGATGATACTCAGTTTCGCGATTGTGCTAATCAGAAGGCGGTCGTACGGTCGAAAAAACGAGGTCGCTTAGAGCATGCAAACCAAGGCCGTCAAGCAAAACTGGTCGCCGGCAGATCTGATCGATCTCGAGCGCTACCCAATCCTCGACCTGAGCGGTGACGCCACGCGCGCGCTGACGCGTCATTGCCGCGATCAGCTCGATCGGACCGGCGCCTGCGAACTGCCGGGCTTTCTTCGGCCCGAAGCAGTCGCGATGCTCGTGCGTGAGGGCGATTCGCTCGCGGCGTCCGCCTATCACAGCGTCGTGACGGGCACGCCCTACCTCGCTCCACCCGACCCATCTTTACCGAACGATCACCCGCGCAAGTTTTTCGAGCCGACCTCGGTCGGCGTCGTCGCTTACGATCAGTTTCCGCACGACTCCGCGATGCGACAACTGTTCGAATGGGATCCGTTGATGGAATTCATCGCCGCGGCCTTGAAAAAGGACCGCCTCTATCGCTACGCCGATCCGATGGGCGCGCTGAACCTCGCCGTGATGGGCGAAGGTGAACGCCTGCACTGGCATTTCGATCAGACCGACTTCGTCACGTCGATTGCGCTGCGGCCGTCGGAAGCGGGCGGAGACTTCGAGTATGTTCCGTTGATTCGCAGCGCCGACGACGAAAACTATCCGCGCGTCCAGCGGCTGCTCGAAGGTTCCAACGCAGATGTGGTGCGCGTCGCGATGCATCCGGGGACGCTGCTGCTGTTCGAAGGACGCAACTCGATTCATCGCGTGACACCGATTCGCGGATCCACGACGCGGCTGGTCGCGCTGCTCGCGTACGACACCAAGCCCGGAACGCGGAGCAGCAAGGGGCTGCAAATGGCCCGCTATGGCCGCGTCGCCTAGGTCGTCGAAGCGGCGAAGTTCGATTCGCAAGCGGCACGACGCGCCACCAGGGACTCGCATCGAGAAAGATTTGCTCGGCGAGCGCGCAGTTCCCGGCGACGCACTTTACGGAATCCACACGATCAGAGCCATCGAGAACATGGGATTTTCGGGGCGTATCCTCGCGAACTATCCCGACTATATTCGCGCGCTCGCGATCGTCAAAAAGGCCGCCTCACGCGCCAATCGCGATGCGCACGTGATCGACGTGCGGCGCCTGGACGCAATCGAACGCGCGTGCGACGCGCTGATTCGCGGCGAACACCTCAGTCACTTTCCGGTCGACCTGCTCGCCGGTGGCGGAAGTATCGCCGTCAACATGAACCTGAATGAAGTGATCGCGAATCTCGCCAGCGAGCATCTCGGCGGCGCGCGCGGGACTTATCAACCGGTGCATCCGAAGACGCACGTCAACGCGTCGCAATCGACGGCTGACGTCTGCCACACGGCAGTTCGGATGACGATATTGAGTCGGTGGAGCGGATTGCGCCGCGTGCTCAGTCAATGCGTCGCGACGTTTCGCAAAAAGGCGGCGGAGCTGCGTCCGGTCATCACGATCTCGCGCACCTGCCTGCAGGACGCGTCACCGGTGTCGCTCGGCGAACTGTTCGGCGGTCACTCGGAAGTGATCGCGCGTCGGACCGAGGAGCTGGCTCAAAGCGTCAAGGCACTCACGCGGATAAATCTTGGAGGCACTGCGATTGGCTCTGGAAGCGGCGCATCGGCATCCTATCGACGCGCGATCATGAAGCGGCTGAACGAAGTCGCCGGACAGAAATTTACCCTGCGTCCCAATCTCTACGACGCGGCGCAGAACATCGACGACCTTGCGGCAGTATCTGCGCAACTCGCGATGCTGGCCGAGGTGCTGATCAAGATAGCGCAGGATCTTCGCCTACTCGCGTCGGGTCCGAACGGCGGCTTCGGCGAAATAATTCTGCCGGCGGTTCAGGAAGGTTCGTCAATTTTCCCGGGGAAAATCAATCCGGTGATTCCCGAGACGATGATTCAATGCTGCTTCCAGGTGTTGGGATGCGAGCGTGCGGCGCGACTTGCGCTCGAGCGCGGCGAGCTTAATTTGAACGTATTCGAGGGAGTTGCAGCGGTGAACGTCTTCGACGCAATCGAGATGATGGGGAGATCGATCGCGCTGTTCTCCGATCGATGTGTCAGCGGAATCACCGCGAACAAAAAACGATGCAGGGAACTAGCGGCGAGCGCGCGCTACTAACTAGAGGTTGTCCTTGTAGTCCTGCTCGACCTTCTTGTCGATTTGCTCCGCAAGTTTCTCGCCGCCCGCAACTTGCGCAGTCAGGATTTTCCCAAAAGAAATCTTCTGGCGCGCTGGCCACGACTCCGGCTTCCAGAGCTGCGAGCGGATGAAAGCCTTGGCGCAGTGGAAAAAGCATTCCCGCACAGTCACTCGAATCGCCAGCAGCGCCGGAGCGCCGCGCGCGCTGAGCCGAACGAGCAGATCGGGATCGTCGCTCAACGTTGCAGTGCCGTTGACGCGAAAAGTTTCGTCAGTGCCGGGCACGAGAAAAATAATCCCGACCTGCGGATTGGCCAGGATGTTCCTGAGACTGAACATCAGGCGATTGCCCTTGCGTTCAGGGATTAACAGCGTATGCGCGTCTTCGACGGCAACGAAGCCAGGGCCGTCGCCTTTCGGCGAAGCGTCCTCGTTGCCTTGTGCGTCGGCCGTTGCGAGCACGAGAAAAGGAGATCGCCGAATAAAATCGATCGCAGCGTCGTCGAGCGCCGAGAAAAGCTTTTTCGGAGTCATCGGATTCGGCTCGCCGATCAACGCCTGGAGTTGCGCCACGGTTTCAATTCGATGGCCGGAAGAGTTTCCCATTGTGACAATTCTCCGAATAGCTACTCGTGATCCCATGCATCGATCGATTGCGCGATTCCATTTTCGAGCGTCGAAAAGGTTTCTGCGTAGCCTGCATTTCTCAACGACGAGAGTTCGGCTTGCGTGAAGCTCTGATACTTGCCAGCCAGGCTCTCGGGAAATGGTACATATTCAATTGCACCGGAACCAAGCCGCGCGACTATTGTATTCGCGACGTCGTTGAAGGTGCGCGCTTGCCCAGTGCCTACATTATAAATGCCGCTGCGCGCGCGACCTTCGGCCAGCGCCAGGTTCACGCGAACGATATCGTTCACAAAAACAAAATCGCGCTGCTGTTCGCCGTCGGCGTATCCATCGGTGCCTTTGAACAGTCGCGCGCGCCCGCTGGTCTTCAATTGCCGGTAGAGTTGATACACCATCGACGCCATCTTGCCCTTGTGGGATTCGCGCGGGCCGTACACGTTGAAATACCGCAGACCCGCGACGGTGCTCCCAAAGCCCGCGGCGACACTGCGGACGTGATTGTCGAACCCAAGTTTGGACAGGCCGTAGAGATTGAGCGGCCGTTCGTTTTCGCGCGACGGCGCGAACGCGCTCGACGAGCCGTACACTGCCGCACTCGAGGCATACACGAGCGGAACTTTGCGTGAAAGAGCGAAACGCAGAATCGATTTCGAAAACGTGAAGTTGTTTTCGATCATGTAGCGGCCGTCGGTGCAGGTGGTGTCGGCGCACGCGCCCTGATGAAAGATCGCTTCGATTCGTTCGGAAAGGGATTTGCGCTCGAGGGCGCGCGAGAACTCCGCTGGCTCCATGAAATCCGAAAACTTCAGATCGCGGAGGTTCCGAAAGTTATTGCCCCGGCGATCGACTACCAGGACGTCGGTCGCGCCTTTGGCATTCAACGCGGCCAGCAGGTTGCTGCCGATGAAGCCTGCGCCGCCGGTTAATATGATCATTGATCGAGGCTCCGATCATTATCTGCGAGCGGGATATTCGAGCCGCGGACGACAAATTGAATTGTCTGCAGCGCGTTTCCCGAGTTGCGAGCTATCGAAAGAGTGTGCGCACCGGGAGACGGAGTCCAGAGCAACTCACCTCGAACTGGCGCGATTGCGCGTCCATCGAGTATCCACCGCGAATTCTCGTGCGCCCTGGCTGGCCTCGAAGACGACCCGCTGCGCTTCTGCGGGGATATCGGGGTCGAGCGCGATGATTGCACCAGGCGCCGGCGACAGAATTTGCGGGTTAGAATCGTCGATGGCGTTCAGTGATCCGGTGGGCTGCGTGTTCGCGACGAACCATTCCTGGCGCGGAGGCTCAACTTCGTTGGGGAAGCTCACGTGACTAAGCGACACATCCGAAGGGCGCACAATTTGGCCGCTGCCGAAACGGTCGTGCAAATAGTTCATGACGCTGAGCCAGGTCGGCGCAGCGCCGGTAATTCCGGTCACGTCGCGCATCGGCGCGCCGGAAGAATTGCCGACCCACACTCCCACCGTGAACTTATCCGTGTAGCCGACGCACCAATTGTCACGCATGTCCTTGCTGGTACCAGTCTTGACCGCGCTCCAATAGCGAGTCGCGAGGCTGTTTTCGAGGCCGAACGTAGTACTGCGACTGGCCCGGTCAGATAGTATATCGGAGATGACGAATGATGCTTCAGGTGAGTACACTTGAGTCGACATATGAGTATCGGCGTCATTAGTCAGTCGAAGATCTGAGTATCTGCCGCCATTAGCCAGTGTGCGGTACGCATTCACCAATTGCCAGAGCGTGACGTCCGCGGATCCGAGCGCAAGGGCCGCTCCGTAGTAGTCGCCTTCTTCGACCAGGCCGCTGAAACCGAGTCGTCGCAAACGGTTCGCGAAACTTTCGACGCCCACCAAGTCCGTGGTACGTACGGCCGGTACATTCAGCGACGACGCCAGCGCAGTGCGCATCGAGACCAGGCCCCTGAACTGGCGATCATAATCCAGCGGGCGGTAAATCCCGCGCTGCTCGGGCAGTTCGAGCGGAGTGTCTTCGATTAACGAAGCGGCAGTGAGCAAGTGCTGGTCGAGTGCGAGCGCGTACAGGAACGGCTTCAGAGTCGATCCCGGTTGGCGTGGAGCGCGGATGGCGTCGAAATCCGGCGCGCTCGACAGATCGCCTGCGCCGCCGACATACGCCCACACTTCGCCGGTAGAATTCTCGACTACGATTACCGCGCCATCGTCAACCCTTCGATCGCGAACATCCACGATCTGGCGATGCAGCTTGTCGATGACGAACCGTTGAAGTTCGCGATCGAGCGTGCATCGCGCGGACCCGCTCTCACTGTGCAACAAACGCTCTGCGAGATGCGGCGCAAGTGCGACTCGCGCGTACTCGGTGTTGCGGGAGAATGCACCATCAAGCGCCGAAGCAATAGCGACCTGCGACGGGCCATTCGATCCGAGCGCGCGGCTCAGTGCGTTCGCACGAATCGCTACAGATTCAGGGCGCGCATTGGGCGCCCGGATCAGAGCTGCGAGCACTACCGCCTCGGCAGAGTCGATTCCATGCGGCGCTTTGCCGAACATCACGCGCGACGCGGCTCCGATTCCCTGCAACTCTCCGCGGTAGGTGACCCGGTTGAGGTACGCTTCGAGGATTTCCGGTTTCGACCATCGTCGTTCGATCGCGAGTGCAGCAAAGACTTGCCTTGAATTTCCGCCGGATCGTTTTGCGCGCCTGTGATTTCCCGAGCGATGGATCGAGGAGCGACGCGAGTTGCATCGTGATCGTGCTTGCGCCTCGGCTCTTTCCACCAATCACAGCGCGCGCTGCGGAAGTCGCGATCGCGATCGCATCGACGCCGCGATGGCTCCAGAAGCGATGATCCTCCGATGTTACTATCGCTTCTTTGAGCGCCGGAGAGATTTGATCGAGCGCCGTCCACGCGAACCGGCGGCCGTGCCGATCGATTCTCAATTCGTGGATTGGATCGCCATTGCGGTCGAGCAATTGCGCTTCCGACGGATGCCACCGGGCGCGCACCTCGTCGAAAGTCGGTGTCGGCGGTCCTGACATCACCAGCATCAGCGTCGCGATTGCCGCGATTGGAAGTCCGAAGATTGCGAGGCGTCGCAACATCTAAGGTGCAACCTCGAATGGAGAGTTGGGAAGCACGCCGAACATTTCCGGTTCGTAGAGCGCGTCGACGCGAGTCGCGGGAAGCTGGAAAGTGCCGGATTGGTTGAGCCGAATCGTGTACTCAATCTCGAACGTCCCCTTCGGCACGTAGTCGTAGTATGCGCGGAAAGCGTCGAACGCGCGCTCCGCATAAATCGGCCACGCGACGCTCTCGGTGTCGGTCTTTTCGCCGGCGGTCGCAATCGCCGAATCGCGCCCGAGTCCGGTGCCGAGATGTGAAGCGCCTGCGGGAATCGGATCGTTCACGACCACCCAGGTCATGTCGGTCTGCGCTTCGACCTTGAGATGCACCCGCACCAGGTCGCCGCGTTTCCATCCGCGAGAATTTGCGTTCTCGACGGGAAGAAGAGTGCGCGTGACTCGATAGCCGCTCGAAAAAGTTTCGGTGAAGGGAACCGCTGCGAGCGTTCGGATCTGCGCCCACGGATGGCCGCTTCCAACATGGTCGATCTTCAGATCTGAAGCGCCGGCGGGCCAATCGAACGCAAGCATTCCACCCTTCGGATCGTTCGCCCAATTTAACTTTTGCGTCGACGTCTGAATCGACGCGTTGGTGACTCCCGCGACGGGAGTCGATTCGAAAGCGGTTGCAAACTTTCTCACTGCCAACGTGCCCCACGCGTTGGTGATCGTTTCGGTCCACGCTCCGTGCGCCTGCAGCGCCAACGCGCCGCGCATCACGAGCGGCAAGTCGTCGTGCCACAAGTTGTTGTCGATCAGCACCAGCGCGAGCCTCACCATGTTGCAATCAGGCGAGACCATCAGCCACCACATATCGTTGCGCGGGTCGCTCGACAGATGCATCGCCGTCCCTTGCTCATTGAGACGCGCGCGCATGATGTGTTCCGCGTCCTTGAGGCGATGCTCGCGATCGGGAATTTGCGGAACGCGGAGCAGGATACTCCACCAGTCGATCACAGCTGAGTCAGGCCAGAGATTCGGATCGATCGTAATGCTGCCCAGCATGGCCGGATCGGCGTGACCGGTGCGAGCGAGCGCGTCGATCGCGGCGAGTTTGCGCAATGGCAGGTCGGCCGCCTGGATCGGCCCATCGCGTACAATCTTGCCTTCGACGAAGTCGCTCAGACCTTTTTCCAGCGTTGCTTCTGAGTCGGCCGGAATAGCCAGTCCAGCTTCGTGCGCTATCGAAATGAAATAGCTAGTTAGTACCTCACTTCCGTGCTCCATGATGGGAAAATATTTGAGCAAACCGTCGGAGTCGGTGTATGACGGCAAGTCCGCGATGATCGCGCTCCACAATTTTGGATCGCCGAGCGCGACGGCGACCGACACCCGTTGCTCGAGGCATCCGTAAGGATATTGGCGCATCCAGTCGCGCACTCCGTCGAGTCCCGCCGCGAGCGAAGGGCTGCAGCGAGACTTGCACGCCGCCTACGCCAGCGAGCGCATCGGCCGGCCGCGCGACCGGCTGGACGATTGGTTTGTCGAGTTGCAACAGCGTGGCCTGAAGCGCGCGCACTGGAACCGCGGGAATGACGTGCTGCGTGATGAGCAAATGGTCGGACGGCCCGTGCTCGACGCTCGCATCGACGTGATACTTGAGTTCGTGCACGACCGCCGGCACCTCGACCTTCCACGAGATGGTCGTGCCCTGGCCCGGTGCGAGCGCAAGTTTCTGTGGCGGCGGTACCTGGGCGAGGCCGTCGATCTTCGCATTGACGGTCGCGTCGAAAGCGCGCTCGGAAGCGTTGCGCACGGTGAACTCGGCCGCAAACGAATCGCCATTTCGAATTATCGGCGACACTCCGGACAACAACATCAGATCCTGAGTGGAGCGGATACTTGCGAATCCGGTTCCAAATTGATCGGGGCCGGAGTTGGCGATCGCGACTATTCTAAAACTGGTCAGCGAGTCGTTAAGCGGCACTTCGATTGATGCGTCGCCGTTCGAATCGAGCGGGACCGACCCCTTCCACAGCAGCAGCGTATCGAACAGTTCGCGCGTGATCTGATGGCCACCGCCGCCGCCCGGTGGGATCGCCTTGATTCCGAAGTGGCGCTTGCCGACCACTTGCATTTCGGCGGTCGAAGTCTCGACCTGGTACGCGCGCCGGCCCATCATCGCGTCGAGCAGTTTCCAACTGTCGTTGGCGCGCAGCTCGAGCAAGCCCTCGTCAACCGCGGCTATCGCGATCGTGCTGCCGGGCGCGGGCGCCTTGCCGTCGAAGGTCCTCACCGAAACCTTGACGAGCGCTTTGTCGCGCACGTGATAGACGGATTTTTCCGGCACGACCTTCACGTTCAGCCGATGGTCCCGCCATCCGACGCGAATTTCAGCGATGCCCAGCTTGAACGCCGGCTTGCCGAGATCGAGCATCGCGGTCGGCTGCACGCCGGCGATTCTGCCGCGGACCACCAGCGCGGAGACGAAAACGTTGGGCGCCCAGTCGCGCACGGGCAGCGTGACGACGGGATTGCGTCCCGGCAGATGCACGATCGACGCAGCCAGCACGCCCTCGCGCTCGACGGTGACGAGCGCAGTCGCCTCCGCGAACGGCATCCGTACCTGGAAGCGCGCTACGTCGCCGGGCTCGTAGGCGGGCTTCTCGGGGATGAAGTCCATGCGGTCATCGTCGCGGCCGGCGAACCACTCGCGCTCATTTCCAGGAATGAAAATCTCGCTGTTGGCAGAACTCGAATTGCCCGCGTCGTCGGTCACCGTCGCTTGCAGAATCGCCTGCCCGGTCACGGGCGGTTTCTCCTCGCATGAGAGCAGTCCGCGATCGTCGGTAACGCCCGAGCACAATGCGCCGACAAGTTTCGTTTCCTGGGTGTTTTCGTAGGCGTAAAATCCGCCAATCAGGCGCTTGCGATACGAATATTCGAGGCGACTGAAAATATCGACGCGAACTGGCGCGTGCGCGATGGGTTTTCCCGAATCGTCAACCACCGCAAGGTGCGCGCGAACCACGCCCGGCGACGACGCCCAATCCTCGAGCTGGATTCCGACCAGCCGCTTCGCCGGCCAAATCATCACGTTGTTCGAGACCGTCTGACTCTCGCCGTTAGGGTCGCGATATTCGAGCTCGGCGTGGACCTCGGTGGGTGTGGGCTCGCGCGGGAGGTCGCTGATGTCGGTGCGGGCGCCGCCAGCGGCGTCAAGCGTGAGATCCTTGCGCTGATGCACGCCGGCATTCTGTTCGCTTTCCATCCCCTCCGAAAAACCTTCGCTGTGTACTATCCCCGGCGTTACGATGCCGTTGGCGAAAACGTAGTCGTCGAAGTCGGTGAAATGCGGAGACGAGTTCTTGTTGATCTGGCTTCGAAGCGTGACCGGAAGTCCCTTGGCCGTGCCGCCCGACAGGTATTCGGCGCTCAAGTCGATCGGGATTTCCGTGACCGCGACCAACGGCTGCGCAGGAACTCTGATCGCGGCCTTCATCAGCGGGATTCGAAATTCTTCGACCCGAAAATCCCCGGTGGTGAGCATTGTCGGAACTGGACCAGGCGTATTGACCAGCATCGTAACGCTGTAGGTGCCGAGTTTTGTATCCTTCGGAATTCGCCAGGCATTCTCTGCGAACCCCGCATCGCTCCACTTAAGATCGAAGTTGTAGTGCTGATCACTACCCGAAAAAGTGATCGTCAGGCGGTCGGGAAGATTTTCCCTTGGCACTAAGGACAATCCCTGCAGTGTCTTCGCGCGGATGAAATGCTTCATGTGGACGGTCTCGCCTGCGCGCAGCAGCGTCCGATCGAAAACCGTGGCAGCGACGTACGGCGACGGTTGATATTCAGTCGGCAGGTGAAAGCGCCAAGCCTCGATTCCTTGCTGCCAGCTCGAATGTACAAAACTGAAATCGTCGCGGAGTCGTGCCGTCACGAGCAGGCCTCTGTTCAGCCCGCTTAGCGCCTCAACCTGATTTGAGTAGTAGTCGCTCTCGCGATCATTTGTGCGATCGCACTGCGGCAGATTGGCAAACGCCGACGACGTGGGAACCATCGCGAGGCCGCGCGCGTCGGTGCGGCCGGTCCACAATTCGGTCCCATGACAATCCGCAATCGCGACCTCCGCGCGATCGACTGGACGCCCGCTCTCGAGCGCCGTCACCCAGACGAGCGAGTTCGCCTGTCCCTGCTTGAAATGAACCGCGAGGTTGGTGACGAGAGCCGCAGTCGGAACGTACATTGGCTTCGGCGAGCCGAGCAAAACGGTGCCGAGGCGAGTGCTCTTCAGCTCGACAACGTACAACCCCGGGCGCTTGAGCGGGATTCCCATCACTTCGAAAGCGTTGGGGCCGTTGGGCTTCGGCATCGTGAACTGAGTGGCGCCGTCGCTATTCTCGCCGCTGAACACCGACTCGGAGCGCTTGGCCTCGGCCACCCGGTTAAGCCACGAAAGAACGTCGCCCTCCTTCGGCGTCGGGACGCGCCACAGCGTCGCCTCGATTCGCGTAAGCAGAGAACTGTTAGCGTCACCGCCGAGCTTGAGCTTATCGCCGGCGATCTGCGCTTCGAGATTTCGCACCGTGACCGGCAGCACCGCGTCCGCAGCTTCGATAATTCCAAACCTTGCCGAGAACTTGGCCAGCGGCGGGAACTCGCCGGTCTCGACCGTCATCGGAAAGCGCGACGCGTTCGCAAGTTCACGTCCTGAACCGTCCACCAGGTTCGGCGGCATCTCAATTTTGTACTGTGACGATTCCTTAAACGGACCTTTGAACGAAAGCGACGAAGTCTCGCCGGGATCGCTGAGCACCGCGAACTGCTTGGCGCCGTTGGGCGCGATCAGCGCGATCTGTTTTGCCTGCTCCGCCGAAATCGCCGAGGTGAACGAAACCGTAATCGGCGTGAGCGGGATACATCCGGCCTTCGCGCTTTCGCGCTCGCAACGTATCGACGCCTCGAAACGTTTGCGCGTCTTGTAGCTGATGGTTTGATCCTGATCGGTCGCGATTCCGCTTTTCGATCTGATTCCCTTGCCCCAGATCAGGGTCACTGCCGTGTTGTTCGGGAAACGCTGCTTTGCCTGCAGGATCACAACCGTCTTATTCGCGGTCAGTTCTGCAAATCGCTTCAACAGAGTGTCGCGGTCACTGCCGCTCATGATCGTCGCGCCAACCGTCTGCGGCATTCCCTCAATCGAAAAGCTAACGTGATCGAGAATCGACGCCGGGTCCGGCTCCGCGTCGAGAATCAGCACGAACGCCTGCTCCTCATCAATATCGTTGCTGTCGGACCACGGCCGCTGATCGACGATCGATGGGCCGCCGGTGTCGAAGTTGAACGCCCTCAGATCGCTAAACGCATTCCCCGCCAGCGACTTCAGACCCGCGCGCAGTTTGAAGCTGCACCGCAGACCCGCGGGCAAATCGTGTTCAAAGTCGTACGACCAGTTGCGGCTGTCGATCCATCGGCCCGCGCCCTTCGCCGGACAATCGATCTCGAACGGCGCGGTCGTATCGCGCGGATCGCCGAGCGGGACTATCGGCTCGGAAAATCGCGCCGTCACCTGCCGAACCTGCTTGACAGTTCCTTGCGGCGAAAAGTGCGTCACCGACGGCGACTCTCCGGCGACAGCGGAAGAAATCTCGACTGCGGCACATATCGCCAATATGGTCGCCAAAAAACGCGCGATCAAAAATGTGGATTGAATCAATCGACCAGAATCCGATCGCGAGCTATTGATAGGAGTTCCTCCCCCACCACCACGGCGTACTCGTGGGCTGCCGACATCCTACTGAGTAGAGCAATCTCGTGTCAGAATGAACCGCGTCTCGATTACCTGCAAGCTCACTAACCGACGCGGTAAAGCCGCGCCGCTTTCGCATGCCGTTCCGCGATTTCTTTGCGCAGAGCGGCGGGCTTCATCACCTCGATCCACGCTCCCATGCTCATTATCCAGTTCGCCAACTCCGTCGTACCCTTGACGGTCATCGTCATGATCGTGGTGCCGTCGCGGCGATGCGTAAAGCGCTGACTGCGATGAATCGTGCGCGATCGCACGTACGCCTCAGTCTGTTCGTTATGAATCTTCAACTCGACTTTGGTCTCGGGGCCGTCAACAATTCCGAATGTCCCTTCAGTATGTGCAGCCGGATCGAAGCCTCGCGGATAAATGAATAGCGTCGCAGTGCCGTCGGGCTGCCGAATGAATTCGACCGACCGCATTCGCTCGACCGCCAGGTAAATGATCGCCTTGCTTCTATGGCTGTGGCCGAGCAGGTAGAGGCCGCCGCGATATGCCATGAGCGAGTAGGGGTCGAAATCGTGATGATGCCCCTCGCCGGTGAGCCCCGCGTAATCAACCTTGAGCCGGCTCTGATCCAGCAGCGCGCGCAGGATAACGTCGAGCTGTTCGCTGAAATCGGTGTAATCCTTGGGTGCGTAAGGCACCGCGTAAAACTTGCGCTCAAGGCCGGACAGCCGTGTCTGCTGCGTCGAGCTGAGGTTCTGAAAAACCTTCTCCCACAGCCCCTCGACGCCCTCCTTTAATACCGTGCCTTCGAGAAACTTGAGCACCGTCAGCGAGAAATACAGCAGCGCGACCTGGTACGACGACGCCTCCGTGGCTTTCATCGAACTGACCAGGCGAAGTCTCCGCTCGGCGCCGTTGCCGACCACTTCGACCAGCGGCGCGCCACGCGAGTCGGCGAGTTCGCCGCGCAGCACCGACACATAGCGAGCAAGTGTGCGCTCTGAGATTTCCAGGCTCTCGGCAATCGATTTGAAACTCCAGCCGTACGGCCTCGAGAATAACCCGGCGGCAATTCGCGCCAGCCGAATCGCGGCGCCATAGGTTGGCTTGCGGCGAACTTTTTTCATGTTCACATCCAATCATCTCAATTCTCGAATGACAACCGTTGTCAGGCCACCGATATAGGTTTCTAAACATTGAGCCGCGATCCATAGTTGTGCCGCGATGATTCGTCTTCATTATTCAAATCGACTGGAAAATCTGATTGCGCCGCTGGCCGAGGCCGTCGCGGATCATCAGCGGCGCGATCCGCTCGAGCGCATCTCGATCGTCGTGCCCAATCGCGTCGTCGAGCAATTCGTCCGTCATCGGCTGGCTGAAACGATCGGCGTCGCGGCGAATCTGGAGTTTCCATTCCTGCGCAACTATCTCGCCAGGGTTCTCCAATCGACCGACAAGAATCTCAAGATCCTCGAGGCTGATGAGCTTCAGCTCGTGCTCTTCGAATGCCTTCGCAGTCCCAGCCATCGCGAGGACGCGGACTTGAAGCCGGCGCACGACTACATCCATGGCGGATCTAAAACTGACGCCGACGTCGAGCTCAGGACGCTCCTGCTTGCCGCGCAATTGGCGCGCCTGTTTCGCGAGTATTCGATATCGAGGCGTCGCATGATCGTGAAATGGCGCGCCGCCCGCCGCTCCGACCTCGACACGATGAACGAGACCGAGCGATGGCAGCGCCCATTGTGGCAGTTGGTATTCGATTCGCACGGCCGCGTGCGCGAGGAATGGCTGCGAATCCGCGAGACGCGACTAATGTTGCTGCCCGACGCCTTCGAAGCCGTCGAAGCGCGCCATCTCAAAGCCTCGATGCCCGACACGCTGCACGTGTTCGGTGCGTCGTACGCCGGAAACGCGTACGCGGATATTTTTGCGCAACTCGGCGCGCTCGGCGACATTCGGATCTACGCGTTGAATCCATGCCGCGAGTTTTGGGAAGACGTGGACACCTCGCGTCGCAACGCACTTGCAGGTTGGGCTCGTCGGAATGACAAAGTCGGCGACCAACTCACCGAATCCGAAGACCCCTTCACGTTGAACGGATTGTCCGACCCGCCGGCGCTCAGGCTCTGGGGACGGCCAGGTCGCGAATACATCCGGCTACTCAACGAAGTGTCGCAATGCGATTTCGCGCCGCTTTTTTCGGATCCGGTTTCCAACCAAGGCGAAGCGCCGACGGTGCTCGTGCAGCTTCAGCAGAGCATCCTCGATCGTGAACCGGAGCGCGCGCCGGTCGAGAACGCCAGGGGCAAGCCAATCGAACCGCGAATCACCTTTCTCGCTTGCCCGGGAATTCGACGCGAAGCAGAAATCGTCGCGAACCAAATCTGGTCGCTCATTCGCAGCAATGAAACACTTGCCGCAGACGGCAAAGCCGAGCGCCTTCGCTTTCATGAAATCGCGGTACTCCTTCCCGACTCGGCGGTTGACGACTACGTCGCGCAAATCGACAGCGTCTTTCGCAAGCAGCACCGAATTCCCCTCGATCTCGTTAGCCGCAGCATCGCCGGCGCGAGCCGCGTCGCCGAAGCCGTCGACTTGCTTCTCCAATTGCCGAGCGGCCGCTTCTCGCGCGCGGAAATGATCCGGCTGTTGACGCATCCCGCGTTGAACAACGAGAGCGAAAGCGGAATCGATATCGAGAAGTGGCGGCGATGGAGCGAGGAGCTCGGAATTTTCTTCGGCGCCGACGACTACGATCTGAAGGACACCTACATTCCGCCCGGCCTCTACCATTGGGACCAGGCGATAAAACGCCTCGCGCTAGGCGCTATGATGACCGGTCAGCACGGCGGAAATCCCGCTTACTACGATACCGGGGCAACCACCAGCTACCTGCCGGGCGAAGTCGCCCAAGATGAACTCGAAACGGCCGCGCGATTCATGCGCGTAGCGCGGTCGCTGATTGCCGACGCGCTATCGATACGCAGTGCGCGCCTGACGCCCCGCGAATGGTCGCTGATGCTGAGCGAATTCGTGAGCACGTACATCCGCCCCGACAGTGCGATCGATGAGCAGGTCCGGGACCGGTTCCTTGAAGCTATCGCCGACGTCGGCGAATCAGCGCTGAAGGCCGGCGCAGTCTCATTCGAGTCGGCGCGCGAGATAATCGCCGCGCGAGTCACCGACCTCGAGTCACGCCGCGGACAATACTCCGAGCGCGGTGTCGCGATTGGATCGTTTTCGTCGCTGCGCTCGATCCCCTTCAAAGTGATCTTTGCACTCGGGCTGAACGACGCTATCTTTCCCGAGCGCGAGCATAGCGATCCGCTTGATCTGCGAACCCTCAAGCGCGTTGCCGGCGATGTATCTCCCGCAGAGCGCGATCGCTATCTCTTCCTCGAGACGATCCTCGCGGCGCGCGAGCGGATTTTCTTCTCCTACATCGCGCGCAATGCCAAGAATGGCGACGCGCTTGAACCTTCGCCCGTCATCCGCGAACTGCAGAACATGCTCCGCGCATTTGTCGATGAGGCGGCGCTCGCGAAGCTCACCGTCAAACATCCGACCAGCCGCTACGACTTAAACTACTTTCCGGAATTCAGCACAGACGCATCCTCAGGCTGCGAAAATGAATTCACGAGCTTCGATTCAGATGCCCGCCGCGGCGCCCGGATGCTCGCGCTCAGACGGAAGATCGAAGCTGGAGCGCCTGGTCGTAAAATGTGGAATGGTGACCAGCTGCTCGATTCTCTTGGCGCGAAATCGCGCGAGCGCGTCGAAGCGGATCTTCAGTTTGCTAAATTCGAAGCGCTATCCACCACAACAACGCCGGACCCGCGCGAAGAGATTGGCTTACCGATCGCGGCGATTCGCAGATATCTCGAATGCCCTCTGCAAGGAGCCGCGCGCTATTCGCTCGGAATGCTCGAGGATGAAGATGCGCCGGAGGAGGCGGAGGACGAACCGATCGAGCAGTCGATCCTCAATCGCACCGTCATGCTGCGCAACGTTTTCTGGCGGTCCGGTGGCAAGCTCGATCTGTTGGCCGGCGAGTACGATCGCGAGGTCCGGATTGCCCAGGCTCATGGCCGCGCCTCCGCCGGACGATTCGCCGAGGCCGCCAAAGCCAGCTGATGATTCAGCCCTTCGTCAATGGCTCGAGAAGGCTTCCCAAGCGGGCGTGAGCGATTTCGATCAATGGAAAGACATTCGGATTGGGCGCGCAGACGAGTTCGCAGATGCCGCCGAAATCGTTCCCCCAATTACGCTCGACGTTGATGTTCGCCGCCACGACGGAAGTGTGGTCGCGCAGCGCGTGAACCTCTACGGCACTCTTCGCGGCGTTTCGCCGGATGCGGGCGTCGCGATCCATTGCGTGCTGCGCAAAAGCGTCAGGCCGAAGGATTTTCTGCCACTGTTTCTCAATGCGATCGTGCTCGCCGCCCTCGGCCATCAACTTCCGAGTCAGTTTCGCGCGATCGTCATTGGCATCGACTCAGCAAAGAACGCCGATTGGATCCGTGAGTTCCCTACGATCGAACAAAATTCAGCGCGCGCATACCTCACCGACGTCGTCGCCGATCTCCTTTCAACCGGCAACGACTACTTTCTACCGATCGAGGCGGTCGCCGAGGTCCATAAGGAACGGCGCAAACTCGAGGACTGTCGAGACCTCGTTGAAGCGGTCGAGCAGGTGCTGTTGAACGACTCGCATAAGAGCAGCTCCGAGTATGGACCGGTTCGAAATGCCACCAGTTTCGATCCGCCCGCCGAGGAAGCGATCGAACGAATTTTCATGCGTCGCTTCGTACCGATCGCCGGGATATTCAAATGAGCGAAACCGCAGCCACCAGCGGCTCCGAATATTTTCGACCCGCGATCCTCGACCGGATTCTCAAGCCCGGCCACAAGGTTATCGACTCCAGCGCCGGCACCGGCAAGACCTTCACCATCGAGCATCTCATTGTTGAACTTCTGCTGACCGGTGCCGCTCGTATCGATCAGATTCTCGTCGTCACGTTTACCGAAAAAGCCACTGCGGAGCTGCGCGCGCGAATCCGCGCGACGATCGAAGACGTCATCTCCGGCCGCAGCGCCGAGAACGCACCCTCGTCGGATCGCCGGCGTCTGGGCGACGACGATCGCGAACGCCTGAGGTCGGCGTTGTTCTCGTTTCATCATTCGCCCATCCATACCATTCACAGCTTCTGCCATCGCATGCTCACCGAACTCGCCTTCGACAGCGGCGTGCGTTTTGGACTTGACCTCGCGAGCGGTCGTCATGAATTCCACGAGGCGTTCCGCGCCGAATTGCGCGCGCGGCTCAAAACTGACCCTCGTGTCGATCGCCTTGTCAGCGAGTGGCTCTCCGACGAGAAGCGCAATTCAGACAGCCTCGAGGAATTGCTCTGGCGGGCCCACTGGCAACGCTACCTGCGAACCGCTGGACCCGAAATAAATCACAGGGCATTGACCGATCTCTCAAACACGTTTGATGCAAAAATGTTGGCAGACGGATTCCAGCGTGCAGCGATCACCGACGACGCGTGCCTCGATGCGATCGCCGCGATCGCCGAGCTCGAGCCAGTCATAAATCGCGCGCGCGGCTCGATCGCGACGCTGGCCGACGGTCTAATCGGTTTCGATTTCGATCGCACATGCGATCCAAAGCTCGCCCGCCGCCGGCAAAACGATAAGCGTCTGTTATTTCCCGATCAGATGCCTGATGCCGTGCGCGCGTTCATCGATGCGGCGGATCGGACCAAGGCCGCAATGGCCATCGAGCAGCGTGCGGTTGACGAATTGCTGGCCGGCGTCGTCAACCGAATGGACGCGCGCAAACGTGCTCGCGGAACCCTCGACTACGAGGACATGCTGGCGTGGCTGGCCGACGCGCTCGACGGCCCGCGCGGCAAATCGCTCGCCGCGACACTGCGCGACCGCTATCGCCTGACGCTGATCGATGAATTCCAGGACACCGACGAACTTCAGTGGAAAATATTTCGACAGGTGTTCGTCGAGGGCGGGATCGGCAACACCGTCTATGTAATCGGCGATCCCAAGCAGGCGATTTACGGTTTCCGCGGCGCCGACGTTTGCGCATACCTGGAGGCGCGCGATCAACTCGCCAAATCAGAAGCAGACACCGTCAATCTGCGCGACAATTTCCGATCGACTGCCGACATGATCGAGGCGTGCAACCTCATATTCGATCAGAATGCCGAACCGCCATTGTTCACCGGCAAAATCAAATACGATCCTCCTGCGCAATGCGGCCGCCCTGCTCTGAGAGCCATCGCCGCTAATGGCGATCCGATTCCGCCGGTGACCCTCCTCAAGTTCGATCCGCACGGTGAACGATATATGGTCTCCCGACGGATGCGCGAGGCGATTGGTCGGCGCATGGCGGAGACTATACGGCGGATCATTTTTGAACCCGATCACGCCATCAAAATCTGCGACGATCAAAAAGCTTCGCGCCAGATCGAGGCTCGGGATATTTATGTGCTGACTCGCGGTAACCGCGACAGCGTCGAAATCTCAAAGCATCTTCGCGACTGTGGAGTGCCGTTCGCCTTTTACAAGAAGGACGGTCTGTTTCAGACCCGCGAAGCTTCCTACATTCTCGACGTGCTCAGAGGTATCGACCAACCGGGCCGCCGATCGAACCGTCTGAAAGCGTGGGCATCACCTTTTTTCGCCGTCGATTACGCAGATCTCGCGCGGCTTGAAGAGGAACGCCACGCGCAGCCGATGCTCGATCGCTTGTTCGAATGGTGCGCGCTGGCCGAGACCGAACAGTTTGCAGACTTGTTCGACGCGTTGCTGCACGAGAGTGGACTGGCCGAACGCTTGCTGTTGTCGGACGGCCGCCGCGAACTGACGAACTACGAGCACATCTTCGAAATTCTGGCGAGCGATGCGTCGCGGCACGGAGTTTCGCTCGGGGAAATAATTGACCTGCTCGACGACTACATCGCGGAGCGCGCAACCCCCGCAGGCGACGATCCGAATATCCAGCGCGTCGAAGATGATCGCAATGCCGTTCAGATCATGACGATTCACAAAAGCAAAGGGCTCGAGGCTGACGTCGTCGCCTTGTACGGAGGATTCTTCGCAAACAACGCACCCGATCCCGTCCGCGTCTTTCATTTCGCAAACGAACGCCGCCTCGCAATCGGCAGAGCTGCGCAGGTATTGGCGGAGGAGGAGATCAAACGCGAACGCGCAGAGGACGATCAGCGCCTGCTTTACGTCGCGCTGACCCGCGCTCGTGCCGAGTTGATCCTGCCCTGCGTTCCGAAAGGGACCTTGAATCGTAACCGCGATCTCAACGGATTCTACAGCCCACTGAACCGCCGGCTTGGCGTCCTTGATAGCAACTCGCGCGCGCAAACGCTCTTCACCATTCAAACCGCGGTTTCTCCGGCCGCCGATTTGGAACGTGAAAAACCTGACGAAAAAGCGCCTGACGATAACCCGCTCTGCGAATGGCTCGCGATGACGTCCCGGTCTCCTGTTCGCGACAGCGAATTCACCGATCTGGGCGCAAAGCATCGCGGCTTGATCACCGAATCGTACACTTCTCTTCAAGCGGCCGAGCCGGACGATTTCAAAACCAGCGTTGACGCAATCGATGCGCGCCCCGACAACCTCGATTTGCCCGGCGGGCGCCACGTCGGCATTTTTCTGCATGAGGCGATCGAGAAGCTCGATTTCAAATCCTTTGGAGATACTCCAAATCTGAAATCCTGGATGGCGCTCGACGACGTGCGCGAATTGTTCGCAAGCATCATGCGCCGTCACGGCGTGAACGATCCGCGATGGCTGGATCGCGGACGCGAGCTGGTATTCAACACGCTGACTTCGCGGGTCGCGCTCGGCGCAACGATGCTCGAGGGCGGACTCCGCGGGCTGAAGAGCGTTCGCGAAATGGAGTTCGCGTATCCGATTCCCGAACAGCGCCACCCGCGTCTCGGCACTGACCCGGACGGCGCGTGGACCGTCGAACGCGGTTACATCAAGGGATTTATCGACTTCGTATTCGAGCGCGACAAACTCATGTACTTCGCCGATTGGAAGGGCGATTTGCTGCCATCGTACGATCCAAACGCAATCGCACAGCACGTCGAACGCCACTACCGGTTGCAGGCCCGAATATACTCAGTCGGAGTAGTGCGTCTGCTGGCTATTCACAACCAGCGCGACTATGAGAGCAGGTTCGGTGGCCTTCTGTACGCATTTCTTCGGGGCGTCGCGCATCCCGGTGACGGCAAAGCTGGATTCTACTTCGCGCGTCCGTCGTGGAACGAAATAGTCACTTACGAATCCGAACTGATGAATCCGGAATCCACTTTTGAGTTGCGCACATGATCGATAGATACTCACTACTAGGAATGGATACTGCGTGGCGACGTTTTGAATCAGCCCGCGGCGGCAGCAATTTCATTTTCGACACTCGCATGCGCGCGCTCGAGGCCGCGGCCGCCGGGCTTAATCTCGCTCCCGAGACCGTGCACCTCGCAGCCGAGCTCGCCGCGCTCGAACCCGCTCTGGAAGCCGATGATCGAATGACGCTGATCGTGCTCATTCTCGTTTCTCTGGTCGCGCTGCAGGAAGGAAGCACCCGCTTTCCCGTCACTGGCCCTCTTTCGGAAGTCCCGATGCGTCGCGTCCTGACTACTCTGTGTGCAGACGGTTTCGGCGCCGGCGCCGCTGATAGAATAGCCACTTCGATAGAACTACTTCTCCAATCGAACCGCGCGCCTGCGTTAGTAGGTCGGCGCGAGGATGACTACAAGCCTCTGCTATATATCGCGCCGTACATAGTGCATCAGAGTATCTATTACTGCGAGCGCGAACTGGCTATTCGACTTGCAGCGCTTCTGACTACTCACTTGGAAGAGCAACCCGACGCAGAACAACTCGCCCGCCTGCTTCACGACGTGATTGAGCGTCCAGTGATCGTGAATGGCAAGCAGATCGTGATGTCTGACGAACAGCGCAACGTTGTTATAGCATCCGCGCGCGCAGGACTGACGATCATTTCCGGCGGTCCCGGCACCGGCAAGACCTCGATCGTCGTTGCGATTATGCGGCTGATGGTGCGGCTCGGCGTCGATCCTTCCGAGATCGCCCTGACGGCTCCAACCGGAAAAGCCGCGAATCGGATGGGCGAGTGCGTGATTGAATCGCTGACTCGAATTGAACAGCGCGATGCGGTGGACCAGGCGCTCCTCGACGCGCATCTCGAACCCTCGACGATTCATCGCCTGCTCGGTTACTCGGTCGATTCCGGACGCTTCCGGCATCATCGCAACAACCCGCTTTCAGCAAAAGTCGTCATCGTCGATGAAGGATCGATGCTCGATGTCACCCTTATGGAACGATTGACGAATGCGATTCAGCCCGGCGCGCGCTTGATCCTGCTAGGCGACGCGAACCAATTGCCGTCGGTCGCCGCGGGTAGTGTGTTCCGCGCCCTGGTCCCATCTGCCGAAGATGGGCTCGGTCCGCTCGCTGCGGCGTCGATGCGGCTCGAAGTGAATCACCGAATGAAAAGCGACGACGCGTCGGGTCGTTCGATCCTGCTGGCAGCCCGATCGATCAACCAGGGCGACGCTCCAGTTGTCGAGCAGCGCTCATCACCGGCGGATCTGAAGTTCGCTGGGGTCGAATTTCTTGGCGCCACTCCACGTGAGCTAGGGCCGTTTCTTGATCGTTGGTACGCCGATCAAGTGCGCGGCGAAAAAGATGTTGCGGATCTAATCAAACGTAAATACATCGAGCGTGATGCCGGCGGCTTCGATGACGCCGACTGCGCGCGATTGCGCGTGTTGTTTACTCATGCCGCAAAATCGCGAATCTTGTGCGTGACACGAGTCTTCGAGACCGGCGCCGAACGAATTAACGCGCGCCTTCATTCGCGCGCCGCCGAAACCGCGGAAGTCGCGGCTGATCGCATTCCATTCGTGGTCGGTGAACCGTTGATCGTGCTTCGCAACGACTACGAACGCGGACTTTTCAACGGCGACAACGGCATCCTGTTGTGGGTCAGGCGCAACAACGGCTCGCAAATGCCGATGGCGATCTTTCCGCGCGGCGACAATTTCGTCGCGTTTCGATTCGAAGCACTGCGCGAATTCGTCGAACTGAGCTACGCGATGACCGTGCACAAAGCGCAGGGCTCCGAGTTCGACTCGGTCGCTATCGTGCTGCCCGAAAAACCGGTCGCAGTTTTGACCCGCGAACTCCTCTATACCGCAGTCAGCCGCAGCCGGACATCGGTCGTCATCGTCGGCGCCGAATCGGTCCTCAGCAATGCGATCGCCACTCGCGTCGAACGATTCTCCGGACTCGCCGACCGGCTGAAGCTGGAACTCGCCCGCTAACCCTTCGGTGTGTGCGAAATCAGGAATTCGCGCACGCGCTTGACGGTCGCGCCAATCACGTCGGGCGTTTTCCAATGCTCGATCAGTTCGGCGTTCGGCGCGAGCGCTGCGATCTCCTTCGAGGTTTCCTTCGGATGATAGTCGTCGTTGCCGCACAGAATCAGCATCGGCGTTTTGCACGAGCGCACGAATTCGCGCGAGACATTGAAAACGAAATCGTCGCCATACATCCGGTCGCGGAACTGTCGCAGCGCGGCGTCGTCGAGCTTTGGCCGGTCTGCTTTCAGCGCCTGCGCCCATCCGTCGAACATCGCGAAGAACATTTCGCGATTGCGCGGACTGAGCCCGATTGGATTTTGCAAAACCGCGGCGCTCACCCGTTGCGGAGCCGCTTTGATCATTCCGAGGCTGTACGACCCTCCAATACATCCGCCCATCAGATGACACTGCTTGATCCCGAAATGATCGAGCAGCGCGAGATGATCGCCTGTATAAGTATCCCAGCCATCATCGGCGCTGATTGGTCCCGACGACTTTCCGGCGTTGCGCTGGTCCATCGCGATCACGCGAAAGTTCGCCGCGAGTTCCTTGGTCGGGTCGAACGGGCTCTTGGCCCAGAATTCGATACTCGAGCGCATCCCGCCCGGCGCAAATAGTAAGATCGGATAGCCAGTTCCGTATTCCTCATAATATATCGATATATCGTCGCGCTTGAATGTAGGCATCTCAGCCTCCTTGAAAGTATATTAGTCACCCGAAAGCGGCGGGCGCAGATCCCGCCATGGGCGTGCGGTTTCGAACGTCGAAGCCAGTGCGAGCAGATCGAACTCGCCATTAGGTCGTCCAACGATTTGAAGTCCAATAGGCAGTCCCGCGCTACTGAATCCGGCGGGAATAGTAATTGCGGGTTGACCGGTGGCATTGAATGGATACTCAAATGCTATCCAGGTCCATAACTCATCGAGATAGCGCTCTGGAGTCGATGGAAAGCTGCCGTTTTTCACCGCGGGCCGCGTCATCGTAGGCGTCAACAACGCGTCGTAGGGCTCGAGGCGCTCAACGATCGTCCGCGCGATGTTGTGCATAGTCACGAGCAGGTTCACATAGTCGGCGCCGCTGACCTTGCGCCCTAATTCGTACATCTCGCGTACAACGGGATCGATCCACTCCGGATTCGTGACCGGAATCGCCGCGATGCCGACGCAAATCAGGATTCGCGTGCACTCTACCAGCATCGCGCCCGGATCCAGATCGATCTGTTCCACTCGATACCCCATCTCGCGCATCGTCGCGCACGCCGAATCGAACGCCGCCGCGACTTCGGGATCGACCTCGCCAAGTTTCGAAGTCGCGATTGATGCAAGCCGCAAATGTCTTCGGCACAACTCGCACGGCTTCTTCGAACGGACGCGCGGGCGGCGGCGCCCAGTACGGATCGCCGGTCGCGGGCCCCGCGATGACGTCGAGCATCATCGCAACGTCGCGCACCGAACGCGCGATCGGGCCGCGCGTCGCATAGCCGCCCCATGCTTCTCCCCTATGCGGCGCATAGGTTATCCGCCCGCGCGACGGCTTGAGTCCAACTACTCCGCAGTTCGAGGCCGGACCGCGAATCGATCCTCCGCCGTCACTGCCCTCCGCCAGCGGCCCGAGGCCCGCAGCGACCGCCGCAGCTGCACCGCCGCTTGAACCGCCTGCGTTGTACTCGCGATTCCAGGGATTGCGGGCGGTCGGGCACAAGCCGCCTTCGGTCGTGGGACGCCCGCCAAACTCCGGTGTCGAGGTTTTGCCGAGCAGTATCCCGCCTGCCTTCTGTAAGCGCTGCGCGATCACGGCATCTTGCGGCGGAATCGAGTCTGCATAGTTCCTCGATCCGAGTGTGGTGCGGATTCCCGCCGTCGGCGTCAGATCCTTGAGTGAGTACGCGACGCCGTATAGCCGCATCGACGCCGCGTCCGGTCGCGACGCTTCGAGACGCGCGGCGTCGGCGAGCGCGCGGTCCGCAGTGACCGTCATGTATGCGCCAAGTTCCGGATTCAGCCGCTCGATTCGCGCCAGGTAAGACTCAGCGACCTCGCGCGGCCGCAGTTCTCCCTTCATTACCAGGTCGCGTAGTTGCCAGGCTTCGATGAACGGATCGAACACTGTCTTACTCTTCATTACAAACTATTGCGCCGCTAGTCCGCCGTCCACCGACATCGAGTTCTCACGCGCATCCGCTCTCAGCGCGCGCGTCCGCAGAATGTGGGTTGACAAGAGATGGCGCGCGGAATTATTTGAAAAACTACGATGAAGTCCGCACGCAGATCGTTCCTCGTCGTTGCCGCCGCGACCGCGATCGCCGCCACTTTCAGCTTCGCTCATGCGCAAGGACCTGGTCCGCTCGCTGATCCCAAGTCCACGAACCAGGTCGGCTTTCCTGCCACGCTCTACTCATGGGTGATTCCGCCCGATAATCAGCAGACGCCGGCGAAGATTGCGCTCGGCAAGGCGCTGTTCTTCGAAGATGGCCTGTCCGCCGACGGCAAGGTTTCATGCGATCACTGTCACGGGCCGGCCAAAGGCTTCACCGATCAACTGCCGACTTCGGAGGGAATTCGCGCGCAGTTCGGGCAGCGCAATGCGCCCTCGGTTCTCAACTCGCTGTTCAACGTAACGCAGTTCTGGGACGGGCGCTCGCCGACGCTCGAGGCGCAGATCGAGGGCCCGGTAACCAATCCGGTCGAGATGGGAATGAAATCGACCGACGACGCGGTGGCTGCGATCAAGGCGATTCCCGAGTATCAGAAACAATTCCAGGATGTGTTCGGCCACGACGTCAATTTTGCCGATATCGAGCATGCGATCGCGGCTTACGAGCGCACGCAGCTCGCGTTCGACTCGCCGTTCGACAAATTTATCAACGGCGATCAAAGCGCGATCAGCGATTCGGCCAAGCGTGGATGGTCGATTTTCAACGGCAAGGGCCGCTGCATGTCGTGTCATGGATGGAATCCGACGCAGCCGCTGTTCACCGATCAGAAGTTTCACAACATCGGCGTGTCGGCGCACAAATCGGACTTCGTGCCGCTCGCGCGCAAGGCGCTCGACGTACTCAACACGACCGGTGGCGACTCGATAGCAATCGACAAGCTCGCAATTGGCACCGACATGAGCGGGCTCGGCCGATTCCTGGTGACCAAGCAGCCGCATGATATCGGATCGTTCCGCACCATGACGCTGCGCAACCTGTTGGTGACGCAGCCCTACTTCCACGACGGATCGCAGGCGACGCTGTGGGATACGATCGATCATTACAACAAGGGCGGCGTGCAGAATCCTTATCTCGACGGCGGTATCACTCCGCTCGGACTCACCGAAGCTGAGGAAGACGACCTGGTCGCGTTTCTCGCGAGCCTCACGAGTCCCGAATACGCCGACGCCGCGAAGCAGGAGTACGACCTGCAGTTCAAGCGCTCGCGCACCGACCGGCCGCAGCGCGACGAGGCCGCAGCCAACGGCGACAAAGGACGCGGGCCGGGATTGGCGGGTCCGTTCGGCGATATCGGACCGCAACAAACACTGGAGAATCCGGCGCTGGTCGGCGGCGATTAACCTGATGAAAGAAAAAAGGCAGAGGCGCGATGGCTGCTCGGCATAAAAGCGTCGAAACAAAATATATGGAAGAGCGCGACGCGGTCCTGCGCGGACTGCGCGGCCTCGATCGGCGCACGTTTCTGAAAGTGCTCGCGGCGTCGGCGGGTGCCGTGATGTCCAAGGGCCTGATCACGCCGCATTCGTTTCAACTGGTCGAGGTCGCCAACGCCGCGCCCGACAAGACCGCCGAAGCGACCGGGATGGCAGGTAAGCCGCCGTTCACCTTCGCGTATATCTCGGACACTCATCTGTATCCGCGCACGCTCAACCAGCGCTTCGTGCGCGGCGCGGTCAAAGCGGTCGAGGACGTCAACGCGCTCGATCCGCAGCCCGACTTCGTGCTGTTCGGCGGTGACCTCGCGCAGTTGGGGCGTCATGAGGAGCTCGACCTGGGCAGGCAAATTCTCGCGGAAGTAAAGGCGCCGGTGAAGATGATGGTGGGCGAGCATGACTGGTTCTATGACCTGGGAGAGACGTGGCAGGACATGTTTGGCCCGCCCAACTACTCGTTCGACTGGAAGGGCGTGCACGTCGTGGTGCTGATGAGCGTGCACGAGAAGGATTTCTGGACGGCGCGAAAAATGACGCCGGCCGAGCGAATGCAAACCGTCGCGGGCCTCGACAATGGAATCCAGTCGCGCTTCGAAGTCGGCGACGAAGAGCGCAAGTGGCTGTCCGACGACCTCGCCAAGGTGCCGCACACCACGCCGCTGCTCGTCTTCTCGCACTCGCCGCTCTACAAGTACTACCACAACTGGAATTTCTGGACGGACGATGCGGAGCAGGTGCAAGCGATCCTGAAACCTTACAAGCACGTGACCGTGATCCACGGCCACACGCATCAGATGCTCTACAACCAGATCGGGAACATCAGTTTTTACGGGATGCTCTCGACAGCGTGGCCGTGGCCGTACGCGCCGACCGGCCTACCGCCGCTGACGATCCAGATGAATCGCGCCGACCCGTTCGATCAGTTCGACGGACTCGGCGACGGCCAATTTAATGTCCGTCCCGACGGATTGGCGGACAAGATTTACAACCTGTGGGATCGCAATCCGGTGTCGATAAAAGCCGACTACCTGGTTTCGCACGGCAAAGTTGCGCGGCCACCCGCGCCGCAGTTCGCGAGCTACTGAGGCACGACTTCCACCGAGGCGAACATGACCCGACGATCGATTGCTTTGGTAACTGCCGCGGGATGTGCGGCGATACTCGCGGGAGTGGCGTACGCGCCGCAAATACTTCGCGCGCAGCAGGCGCAACCGCCGCTACCAATCCATCAAGTGCCGCAAGCGAAAGACGGCGGCGTAGTCGTGATGCTCTGTGACGGCAAGACCAGCATGGAAGTGAAGGGCCTGAAAACTGGCGAGTCGATGAGTCATGCGCAGGCGGTCGAGGTCACTCGCGAACTGATGGCGCAATGGCAGCGCGAGCATCCGAACGAAAAATGGCAGATGGCGCAGACCGACGAATCGTCACAGCCGGTGCCCGCTCCATCGGCCGCGTCGGGCCCCGACGTTTCGAAGCCCAGCAGCACGGTGCCGAGCGTAGAAGCTGGCGCGAAGCCGCCGGCGAAGGGAATGCAGCAGGGCGACACGTATGCCAGCTTCACCGATCGCGATTACAAAGTCTGGAAGAACGAGACCGACAACTTCGTCGCAGAAGGGAAAAGGATTTTCCACAGCGACAAGGAACTCGGCGGCACGATCGGCGTGAGCTGCGACATGTGCCATCCGGACGCGTCGAACACGCATCCCGAGACTTATCCGAAGTACCAGGTCCAGTTGCAGAAGGTGGCGCTGCTGCGCGACATGATCAATTGGTGCATCGAGAACCCGGTGAAGGGCAAGGCGTTCGATCCCAACGATCCGAAACTACGCGCACTCGAAGCGTACATCCTGGCCCAACGCAAAGGCGTCCCGCTCAACTACGGAAAGCATTAGCGGTCGCACTCGTCGAGCGGGTTTACAAAGCCCTCTGCGACTGATAGCACCTAATTAGGTGCTTATCGAATGCGAAATTCAGCAAAGCTCGACATCACGAAGGACATTCAGTCGCTTACAAACTTTCGCCGCAATTCGGCCAAATTTCTCAAGCAGATCAAGAAGAGCAAAAGGCCGGTAGTGCTGACTATCAACGGCAAGGCCGCGGCTATCGTGCAGGACGCGGAGGAGTATCAGCGATTGCTCGATATCGCCGCGCGCGCCGATGTATACGAAGCTCTCAGGCAAAGCGACGACGACATCGCCCACGGTCGGACGCAGCCCGCCGAAGAGGTATTCGCCGAGTTCCGCCGGCGCCATGGCTTATCGCGTTGAACTGACAGTCCGCGCCCAGCAGGATCTTGAGATTCTATTTGACCGCATCTCGGCCGAAAATTCGGCTGCCGCCGCTCTTTGGTACTTTGGTCTTGAGGACGCGATTCGCCCCCTTGGACAATTTCCGCGCCGGTGCCCGATCGCTCCTGAAAGTAAGACAAGCAAACAGGAGTTCCGGCATTTGTTGTACGGATCGAAACGTGACGTGTACCGCGTGATTTACGACATCGACGAAGCGCAGCAAATTGTCCGCGTCCGCGCGGTTAGACACTCGGCTATGGATGAGTTTAAGACCTGACTCGGCGCGAGCGGTCGAGCGGCTAGTGCGATCATCAATCGCGATGCTGGTGTAGCCGCAGCAGCATCAACATCAGCATCAGGCGATCGCTGCGTGGTTGAAGATCTTGCACTGTTCTTTCGTCGGCGATCAGCTCACTCTGCGCCGTCTCGCCATAGATTTCAAAGGCGACGCGCGAGTCCAGGGCAATCGAGAACAGTTGCGGGGAGGTGACATCCGCTGGTAGCGGGTGCGCAACTGAAAACCGTCCCGCCGGATTGCTCGAAGGGCTCATTAAGTGAAGATCGAGCGAAGCCTGATCGGAGACTCCGTCACGGGAACGGATGATTGATTTCGGCACCAGGCGCTTGAACAAGGGATTGTTGTGGAACAATCCGGATTCTAACGCCAGCAACATTCCTACGAGTGCAGCCAATGCAAGCATCGCTGCGCTCCAGCCTCGCGTGCCGATGCCTTTTGCGGGTATTTGCGTTTTCAGTTCCATCGCGCACCCCGCGTTCAGGCAGCAAGAAATATACCTACAAATAGTAACTTATCTTATCTTCCAGTAAAGCGCCGCTTGTGAGGTTTACACGCTGCTTGAGGCCAATTGTTGCGTCAGCGCGCGCGGTAGTAGAGCCACACGCGCTCTGAAATCGCGGCCACATAAAACATCGCGATCAGCGGGGCCAGGGCGCGTACTATTGTGCCGGGAAATGCGGGCGGCGGCGCGATTGCGAGCGTGATCACCAGCGCATAGTTGATGATTCCGCCCCAATGACCCAGCCGGCTTTTTATCGGCCCGGTCGCCGGCTGTCCTATCAGCACAGAATCGATCGCGTACTGGCTAAACGATATTGCGATCAGGATGGGAATGTAGAAAGGGATCGGGCCGGCGACTGCCTCGCAGAACAGCGCGGCTAGCACGAAGCTCACGTCCGCGATTCCGTCGAGCCATCGTCCGCTGCCACTCGCAACGCCGAGCCGCCGCGCGACTCGCCCATCGATAAAGTCGCTGCCCGCGGCGAGAATTGCAACGATCGCGAAGGCCAATCTTCCTTGATGCCCGTGCGCTGCGAGCTCGATCCAGATTCCTGCGAGCGCGAATCTCAGCGCGCTGAGACCGTTAGGTATCTGCGCGAGCATCGTGCGATTGGCAGTGCGCTGTTTCGTTGCTTCGCTCGCAGCCGTGGAATGCTCTACAATTGATCTCTTATGCCCGGAAAAACTTCCCGCACGATCCAAATCGTCAGCCACGGCCCCTCATGCCTCGACGGTGTGATGGCGGCGGCCGCGGTGGCGCGCTTTTACGATGGTCATAAAGTCTTCACGACGCTGGCCGGCAACAACGAGGCCGACCAGATCATCGGGAACCTGGCGCTCAAGTCCGCGGATGGCAGTGACGAGATCTGGATCACCGATTTGTCCTGGAACTCACCCGCGACCGGAGCGCATCTGGCCGAGTTGAGCGCGCGCGGTGCGCGGATTTTCTGGATCGATCATCATCGCACCGCAGTTTCCCGCGCCGATGCCCCCGAGTTCAAGGTGCCGTTCGCCGCCAAAGTCTTGAGCGAGCAGTATTCAGCGGCGCGCCTGACCTTCAATTTTCTCAAAAAGATGGACCACGATCTTCCCGAGCGCCAGCGCGCCGAGTTCGAGGCCTTCGAGCCGTTCGTGATCATCGCCGACGATCATGATCGATGGGTCCACAAGATTCCCGAATCGCCCGAATGGGCGCTCGCCGTGCAGACCCTTGGCGGAATTAACTCGTATCGCGAGATCCTGAAGCTGCGCGAGCCGCAGATGAGCCGCAAACTGCGCTCCGCGTTCGAATCGGGTCAGGACGCGATGCGCCGCAGCCTCGAATTGGCGCAGGCGACGATGGTCGATCGCAAGCTGGACAACGGAATCACCGTGCGGACGGCGTGTTGCTTCGGCTACAGCAGCGAAGTCGCGTCGCATCTCTACCAAGGGCAGACTCGCACCGTGGTCGCACTGTTTGACTTGCGCAGCCAGGGCGTCAGCCTGCGCCGCAGCTCCGACAGCGACGTCGATTTGTCACAGCTCGCGCAAATCTACGGCGGCGGCGGTCATGCGGCAGCGTCGGGCTTCGCGATTCCCGACTTACGCCGTCTTCCGGCCGAACGACTCGCAGAAATTTTAGGCGACCAGCTCGAAAAGCAAGCTACCTGATCCGGCGCGCACCCTTCTCGCAGCAGTACTCCGCAGTCATTTCGATCGCCATTTCCCTTGCGTCAAATCTGACAAATTGCCTAAACTGACTGTACGTTCATTTGACTGACTGTCCAGTTCGCTATGACCAAAGAAGAGGTAATCAAGGAATACCGGGTCCGCGAGATCCTGGAAGCCGCACGACGCGTGATGGCTCGATATGGCATGCAGGGCACCACGGTTGACCGCGTCGCCGAGGAAGCGAAGGTCGCCAAGGGCACTATCTACCTCTACTTCGACACCAAGGACGCGCTCGTTCATGCGGCGGTGCTCGAAGGTTTGCGCGAAATGGTGGCGGAGACGATCGCGTCGGACGATTCGTCGAGGCCGCCGCTCGAGCGAATCCGCAAGCTCATCCTGGCGCAGTTCCGGATCCAGGCGTCGAACCAGGATTTTTTGAAGACTCTCATCATCGGCAACTCGCTCGACATCGAGCTCGAATCGGAAGCCGGCCGCGAGTACATGCGGGTTTATGCCGGCCATCTCGACTTCATGGCGTCCGTGCTGCAGGACGCTATCGATCGCGGCGCGATTCGACGCATCGATCCGCACTTCGCGGCCTTCATGCTCGGCGAGATGCTGACGGGATCGCTGCGTCGCCGGCTGCTGAAGCTGGCCTCGACTCCGCTCGAATCTGACGCCGAAGCGGTCGTCGAACTTTTTCTAAAAGGGATCGCGGCGGTTTGATGAAGCCTTTTTTCAACATTCCAGTTCTCATTCTGGCAGCCGCGCTCGGAACCTTCGCGCTCGCGGGATGCCATCAGCCGGCCGCGGCCGAAGTCGAAAATAAGTCGGGACCGGCGCCGATTGCGATCGCGGTCGCAGCGGCGCGGAATCAAGGTCTCGATCGTACGGCCGAAGTGCAGGGCGCGCTCTTTCCGCGCGAGCATGCGGTGATGTCGTCGGAAGTCGAGGGTCGAGTCGCTGAGGTTCACGCAGATTTCGGCGACAAGGTCATCGCGGGTCAGGTGATGCTCAAAATCAACCCGCGCGAATACGAGTTGCGGGTCGAGACCGCGCAGGCCGCACTCGACCAGGCGCGCGCGAAGCTGGCCAACTCGACTGCGCGCTACAATCGCGCTCGGACGCTGAAGGAATCGGAGAGCATCTCGGCCGAGCAGTTCGATCAAATCGCATCGCAGTTGCGCGTCGATCAGGCGGACACCGAGTCGGCCAATGAAGCTGTCGCGATGGCACGCAAAAAACTCGGCGACACCGACATCAAGGCCCCGTTCAGCGGCTCGGTGCAAAAACGGATGGTCTCGCTCGGCGAGTACGTCTCGCCCGGCAAGGAAATTTACGAACTGATCGCGACCGATCCGATCAAGCTGCGATGCCCAATGCCGGAGCGGTTCGTGCCGCTGGCGCGGGTCGGCATGCCCGTGAAGCTTGCGATCGACGCGAACCAGGGTACGTCCTACACCGGAAAAATCACGCGCATTGCGCCGGCGCTCGACGAAAGCAGCCGCACGCTGCTGATCGAGGCCGAGGTCGCCAACCCCGACGGCGCGCTGAAGCCGGGATTCTTCGCACACGTCACGATGGACCTCGGGCACGATCGCGCGCTGTTCGTGCCGACCGCCGCGGTGTTGCGCTACGCGGGCGTCGCTCGCGTATTCGTCGTCGAGCAGGGTGTCGCTCGCGCACGCGAGGTAACGACCGGTAGCGTCGTCGGCGAAAATACTGAAATTACTGGCGGGCTGAAGGAGGGCGATCACGTCGCGGTGAGCAACGTCGATCGCCTGGCCGACGGCACCGCCGTGACCGCGAAGGAGCAGTCGTGATTCTCGCCGACCTGTGCGTTCGCCGTCCGGTCTTCGCCACCATGTTCGTCGGCGTGCTGGTGGTGCTCGGATGGTTTTCGTACATGCGCCTCGGCGTCGATCTGTTTCCAAAGGTAGACGTGCCGACCGTAATGGTCACGACCTTCCTGCCCGGCGCCGCGCCGGAGGAGACCGAAGCGCGCGTCACCAAGCCGATCGAGGAAGCCGTCAACACCGTGAGTGGTATCGACGAGATGCGCTCGAACACGCTCGAAGGGGTTTCGCGCGTCACTATCCAGTTCAAGCTCGAGCGCGACCTCGACGCCGCCGTGCAGGACGTGCGCGATAAAATTTCGACGGTGCTCGACCAACTGCCCGACGGAACCAAACCGCCGCAGGTGCAGAAGTTCGATCTCGACGCCGTTCCGGTTGTCACGATCACGCTCACCGGCTACCAGAGCCTGAAGGAGCTCACGGAGATGGCGCGCCGGCGGCTGAAGGAGCCGCTCGAATCGGTTGATGGCGTCGGCTCGATCGACATCGTCGGCGGTCGCGAGCGCGAAGTTCACGTCGATGTGGACGCGGACAAGCTGCATGCGACCGGCGTCACCATTCAGCAGGTTGGCGCGGCGCTCTCGCGGCAAAACGTCGAGTATCCCGGCGGCCGCATGAAGCAGGGCATGTCCGAGGAGATGCTGCGCACGCTCGGCCGCATCACCGAGGTTCCGGATTTCGCAAAAATAATCGTCAGCGAAGCAGAAGGGCGGCCGGTGACGGTCGGCGACGTCGCGTCGGTCGAGGACGCGGTCAAAGAGCCGCGCTCGCTCTCGCGATGGGACAACAAGAACGCGGTCTCGCTGATCGTGCGCAAGCAATCGGGACAGAACTCGATCGAGGTCGTCGATCGCGTGAGAGAGCGCTACGAAACGATCAAAGGCACGCTGCCAGTCGGCGTCAACGTGATCTTCACCCGCGACGCGTCAACCTTCATCCGTGCCGCGGTTGACACCGTGCAGGAGCATCTCTGGCTCGGCGGCCTGTGCGCCGCGATCGTCGTGTTCTTTTTTCTCGGCTCGATCACATCGACGTTGATCGCCGCGGTCGCGATTCCCGTTTCGATTATCGCGACCTACTCGTTGATCCTGTGGATGGGCTTCACCCTCAACCGCATGACCTTGCTCGCGCTGACGCTCGCGGTCGGAATCGTAATCGACGACGCCATCGTCGTGCTCGAAAATATTTTCCGCTTCATCGAAGAAAAAAACATGAACCCGATGGAGGCGGCCAAAGCAGCCACCGCCGAGGTTGGGCTCGCGGTCAGTGCGACCACGCTCTCGCTCGCCGTCATCTTCGTGCCCGTCGCCTTCATTCACGGCGTGATGGGCCGCTTCCTCAATTCGTTCGGCCTGACGATGGCGTTCGCGATCATGGTGTCGTTGCTGGTCTCGTTCACGCTGACCCCGATGCTCTGTTCGCGCTACCTGAAAGCCAAAGGCGCGGGGCGCGCCAAGCACAACAGCACCAAGGATTGGAGAATTTTCCGCTGGATCGAGGACTACTACGACCTGGCGCTGCGCTGGTCGCTCGACCATCGATGGGTGCTGGTCGTCGTCGCAGTCGCTCTGGTCATCTCGATCCCGTTCCTCGGCAAACTGGTCGGCGCGACTTTCATGCCCGACGACGACTCGAGCGAATTCGCAGTTAACATCCGCACGCCACCCGGCTATTCGCTCGCGCACACCGATCAGATCGTCGCACAGATAGAAGATCGCCTGCGCACGATTCCCGAAGTTCGCGACCTGTTCACCACCGTCGGCGACACCAACGGCGACGATCGCGTCACGGTGGCACAGGTTGACGCAAAACTTTTCCCGCTCGACCAGCGCCGCCTCAGCCAGGAACTGGTGATCGCGAAAGCGCGCAAGTTGATGGACGCGTTCCCGGCGCTGCGCGTGAGCGTCGATCCGATCAAACCGTGGGAGCAGGGCGGCTATCGCGAAGTTGCAGTCGAATACGACATGCGCGGTCCTGACCTCGATACTCTGCGCACCTACGCCGACGGCCTGATGACCCGGCTCAGAAAAATTCCCGGCATCGTCGATCTCGATTCCAGCTACGAAGGCGGCCTGCCGGAGCTGCAGGTCAATATCGATCGCACCAAGTCGGCAGATCTCGGGGTGTCGGTTGACGATATCGCGCAGACGATGCGCACCATGGTGCAGGGCGACGTCGTCACCCGTTTTCGCGAGGGCCAGGACACTTACGATGTGCGCCTGCAGTTGGCCGACAAGGATCGCAACAATCCGGTGGTGGTCGCGGGCCTGACGATACCGTCGAGCAAGGTCGGTCAGGTGCGGCTCGACAACGTCGCGACGCTCACCCACGGGACCGGCCCGGTGCAAATCGATCGCCAGGATCGCCAGCGCAACATCTCGATCGTGTTCAACCTCGCGCCCGGCGTCGCGATGAACAAAGTGATGGACGCCGTCACCCGCGAAGTCCAGCAGATTCACCTGCCGGCCGGCTATATCACCGAGTTCGGCGGGCAGAGCAAGATTTACGGCGAGATGGTCACCGGCTTCGTGATTGCGTTCCTGCTCTCGGTCATCTTCATGTACATGGTGCTGGCGGCGCAGTTTGAAAGTTTTATCCATCCGATCACGATTATGTTGTCGCTGCCGCTGGCCGTTCCTTTCGCGTTGATCTCGCTGTTCGTGTTCCGCGAGCATCTGGCGTTGTACTCGACCCTCGGCATTCTGTTGCTCTTCGGCATTGTGAAAAAGAATTCGATTTTGCAACTCGACCAAACGCTCAACTTGATCCGCGCCGGACTGCCGCGACGCCAGGCGATCCTCACCGCGAATCGCGATCGTCTGCGTCCCATCCTGATGACCACGGCGGCGCTGGTCGCCGGCATGATTCCGGTCGCGATCGGGCAAGGCGCGGGCGACAGCTCAGTCCGCGCGATCGCGCTGGTCGTGATCGGCGGTCAGACGCTATGCCTTCTGATCACGCTGCTCTTCACCCCGGTCGCTTTCTCGCTGTTCGACGACATGGAGAATTGGTTCCGCAATCTCCGCCGCAAGCCTCCGACGCTCAAGCTGGTCGAGCCCTCTTACGAGGACGAACTCGAGCGCCACGTCGCCGACTAGCCACGCGCGCGAACGCCCATCTTCAATCTTGCTCCCGCGTTCTGATACGCTCGCGAAATTGTGAGCGCTGGAGACAAAACCACTATGGCCGATATCGCGATCGTTCTTGTACTCGGACTTGCCGCGGGCATCCTCGGCGGATTCATCGGCGTCGGCGGAGGCGTCCTAATCGTTCCGGTACTCGTGCTCGCGCTCGGCTTCGATCAGCATCTCGCGGTCGGAACTTCGCTAGGCGCCCTGCTGCCGCCGGTCGGTATCCTAGGCGCCTACGAGTACTACAAGCACGGCCATCTCAACGTCACTTACGCGCTGCTGCTCGGTTTGGGATTGCTGATCGGCGCTTATATCGGCGCGATTTACGCCGTCAAAATGCCGGCATCGACGCTACGCCGCATTTTCGGCGTGTTCCTGCTGCTGACCTCGATTCGGATGCTCTACAAATAGATCGTCGCCTTGCGATTCACTATTGCCCTTATTAAGTTCGCAACGTGGACGCGGCGCTCGAACAAGCACTCAACCTTTTGCTCGAATCAGAGCGCGCCGGAGTGCTCGCGCTTGAAAAACTCATCGCCGACGTCAAGCAGGACGAGTTGAAAAAGTTCCTGTCCGGCTCGCGCGCAATGGAACAGCGCAACGCTGAGGAACTCGAGGCTCTGATTCGCGACAATGGTGGCACACCGTCCGTTCGCGTCGGCCCGTTCGCGCGTAAGGTCGCCGCACTCGACTCGATTCGCGATCGCCTGAACCTGCTGTCACGCGGCCAGGAATGGGCCGCGCGCAAAACCGAAGTCGCGCTCGCGCTCGCCCCCGAGGAAGGCCCGATCCACGACTACCTGACCGCGATGGCGAATCGTCATCGCGCCGAAGTGGAATGGGGCCGCGCCGAAGTAATCCGCCTGATATCGGCAATTTAGCCGTTGCATCTTTCTTCCCCTCTCCCTGTAAGGGAGAGGATCGAAGGTGAGGGTCCGAATACAGCGCCCTGCGCGATTCAGGATTCTGCTTCGTTGGGAAAAGTGACCCAGCCGGGGCGCTAACTCGGACAATTGGCGATGAAGATTTCCCGCCCCCACTGATCGTTGAGGATCCTCGGATCGAAGCCGGCGTCACCCAACAGCCGCATCCACTCGGCACGCGGAAAAATTCCCTCGACGTGAGAGTCGTGCACGACCCGCGTGTCGCCATTGCGATCGCGCAGCAAAATTGCGAAGTCAGTTCGATAGGTGATATCTGTCGGATCGGCATCGACGGACCACATCAGATAGCGAAGGCTGCGACCGTCACTGCCGTCGTGACCGCCATGCTTGGTTTCCGCGACGAATGTCTCCCGCACGCAGTCCGGCACAAACAGCGCAACGCCGGCCGCGCGACAATGCCGGTACGCAGTGCGGATCGCAGCCTGCAAGTCCTCGACGCTCGTCATGTACGCGATCGCGTCGTGTATAAACACTGCATCGAACGTGCGTCCGAGGTTCACCGTGCGCATGTCGCCCTCGCGATGCTCACATTCTGCATTCAGCGCGCGGCTGACGGCGAGCATTTGCGGCGACAGATCGACAAGCGTCATTTCGAATTTAGACTTGAGATAGAGCGCGTTGTTCCCGCCTCCGGATCCGAGCTCGAGCACCGTACGCGGCGGAGTTTCGCACGCCTCGCTAAGCACGCGCGCAAAGTACTCCGCCTCCTCTGCGTAGTCCTCAGGCGCCGAGAACAGCGGCCACCATTCCGCAAGTTCGTCGTACAACTTCATCGCGAGTCTTGGGCCTTCCGCGGCGACAACGGAGCCGCTTCCGGACCCTGCGCACCCGCCGCCGCGGGGGGAGCGGGTACTTCATTCATCCGCGCCGTCGTATCCGCGTCGTACTCGAGATGCAGCGCGCGCACGATCATTCCATGCATCCGCCACAGCCCAATCACGTAGAACAGCTCCATGATCTGTTCGTCGGACAGATGACTCTTCAACGCCGCGAACGTCTCATCTTCGACCAGGTTGCGCCCGACAATTTCGTCGGTCGCTTGCATCACGGCGCGCTCGACGTCGGTGAAACGGTCGCTGACCGCCCAGCCCTTTATCGCCGCCAGCTTCTCTTCGGTAACGCCGACCATCCGCGCGACCTTCAGATGCTGCGAGTACTCGAACCGCGAGTCGCCGACGATTCCAGTGCGAAGAATCGCCAGCTCGCGCAATTTCGCCGGCAGCTTGCGGCCGGACTGCATCAACGCCATCAGCGAGTTGCGCGCCTGGAACAGCAGGTCGGGCACGAGCGCGAACGTCGTCCAATAATCGCCGGGAGTACCGGTGGCAGTGCCCGGCTCGGCGACCGGATCGCGCTCACCGAAGAATTGTTTGTAGAGTTCCCGGATTTCGGGCGTAGCTTCGGCCTTGCTCACCTGGCGTAGTCGTCCCATCGTTGGTTCCTCGGGTTGGCGTGTTCGATGCCACCAATATCGCCGATGCCACGCGCTCTTGCGAGGCTGCGTGCGCGGCGCGATAATCCGATGCTCCGGTGGACGCATAGCTCAGCCCGGTTAGAGCGCTTGCCTCACATGCAAGAGGTCCCTGGTTCGAGTCCAGGTGCGTCCACCAACTTCTCCAACATTTTCAAAGGCTCCCCTCCGAATAAGTAACCGATGCACTCACCTCCTTTGTCAGAACGGCCGTGCCGTCGATTTTCTGATCCTGCTGGATCCGAGATTTATTCCTATCTTTCGGCAGCGCGGGCGAGGAGAGTCTGAGTCATCTCGACGTGACGTGGCATTCCGATACGCTTGTAACTTTGCAGCGCTTCGCCCAGCATCGCTTGTGCTTTTTTGCGATCATCGGGGGCAGCGCGATCGATTAGCATCATCGCGTGGAAGCGGTATAGCTCCACCTGTTCGAGACGGTTGGGAAGGGACTCGGCTTGCTGCAGCGCAATCTGGAAATGTTCTTCAGCGGCTTTCCATTCATGTGCAGACGCAGCGGCGATACCGGCGGCCGTTTGCGTCAAGCGCGAAATCGGCCATAGTGCTACCGCCCCGGTACTAATCAACTCACGAGCAAGCGGGTAAAGCTCCGCAGCTCGCAATCGCTCGCCCAACATTGCGAAACCCTCAATCACCAGCGCGAGCATTGACCATGAGCCTCTGGGATTCTTCTGTCCCTCACGTGGCATCCATTTGCGATTTTGCTCAAAGCTGGCGAGCGCGCCGCTGCGATCGCCGGCATAAGCCATCTGTCGAAAAAGCGTTCCGGCGCCTACTCCCTCGCTGGAACTTCCAGGTTCCGAGCGGCACGACGCCTGAGCATGTGATAGCGCCCCGGCCCAGTCACCACGATATAAATCGACCAGGCTCAGTTGGGCTTCGGCGATAACTACCCAGAACCCAAACTGCGCTGTCTGGTAAGTGTTGGACAGTTCCAGGAGATCGGTTTCGAGCTTGGCGATATTGGGCGCCTTGCCAAATTCAGCCCATGCGTTAATGGTGCGGCATAGCGCGATCCCGAACGATTGGCCGGTCTTCCTCGCGAAAGGTTCCAACTCGTTCGCCACCTTCGCCGCCTCGTCTGTGCGTCCAAGATAGACCAGCGACGGGTACAGCGCTCGAAGCTGCACCGCTCGCTGCCACGGAGGCGCATCTGATCCGCCCATTTGTTCGCACTGGAATCCGTCGTCAACGGCTTCCCGGAGTCGAAAGAAGTGGAAATTGATTATCGATCGAACGCCAACGACTCTGGCTACAAGCTTTGGATCTGCCAACTGCGATGCGAGATCCATCGCCTTCCTGAGGGCCTCGTGCGCCGGCTCATAACCCTCGGCCCATCCCAGTGCCTGGCTCAACCCATCGAGAATGAGCACCCTCGCAACGCTGACTTCACCCTCAAGGTACGCGAGGCCGCGACGAGCTGTCTCGACTGCTTGCGGGAAACGGCCAGCCAGGATGAGCGCGTCGGTCAACTGGCTGAAGCTTTTCCCGATCATCTCGCGATCGCCGAGGCTGATGGAAATTTCGACTACTTCGCCGAGATTAGCCAGCGCCGCGTCCCATCGCTGAAGACCCGACTCCGCAATCGCGAGCCTGGCTAAAAGCTCGGCCCTTTCTTTCGCGCCGATCGCATCATGATGCGACAGGGCGACCGCGAAACTGGACCGCGCCTCCTCAAATGCGGCGGCGTCGAGTGCGAAGTTGCCTGCGAGCGTCAAAATGCGGACCAGCTTTTGCTCGTCAGCAAACGATCCAGCCTTGATGAGATGACTGGCGACCTCACCGGCGCGCTCGTTGATCGCGTATGGATAGAGCTGTTCAATCGCGGCGGCAACGCTCGCGTGCAGTTGTTCCTGGCGTGGGACTGAGATGCCCGCGACCAGCGTTTGCCGCACGAGTTCATGCGCGAAAGTGAATGGAGTCTCGGGTCCTTCAGAGCTCGGAACGATCACACCCATCTGCTGCGCCTTCTCGATGACATCGAAAAGTTCGTCAACATCAACGTGGCTGATCGCATTCAGCAGTTGAAAGTTGAAACTGCGTCCGATCACCGCGGCGGCCGCCAGCACCCGCATTTGATTTTCGTCGAGCCGCTCCAGACGGCGGTCGATGATCAGCCGCACGTTCGCTGGTACGTCGGCCTCAGCGATCTCGATATCGGTGCGGAATTGGCCTGCCTCATCGAAGACCTTCCCCTCTTCGATCAGATGCCGGTACACCTCTTCGATGAAGAATGGATATCCCTGGCTTTCCTCGAAGATGAGACCGAGAAGACTTTCGGGAGCCTCGCGCCGGCTTAGCCCATGTAACATCTGCGCGACCGCGTTCTTTGGCAGACCACCGAGTTTCAGCGGACGGACCCCGGTACGAATCAGCTCTTCCAGCGTTCTGACCAGCGCTGGATTGTCCTCCGAATATTCGCTGCGGTAGGTCCCGAGAATCACGGCCGGGATCTGAGCGATGCGATGGGCCAAATAGATCAAAAGCGCGAGCGTCGATTCGTCGGCCCAATGAAGGTCCTCGAGCAGGTACATGCACGGCCTGGTTCGAGCCGCTCCCGCCATCGACTCTGCCAGGCTTTGGAAAAGATAGCCGCGCTGTTGCGCAGCAGGTAATTCCAGCGGTTTTGGAAGGTCGGGAAATATCCGGCGAAGACTCGGCGCGATCTGGGCCAGTTCCGCTGCGTAGGGACCCATCTGCCGGCGGTAGTCATCCAGGCTCGACGCCTGTGCCAGATTGCTTTCGATGATCTCGGCGAACGGGAGGTAAGGATGAGGTTCGTCTCTCTCGTAGCAGCGCCCGACGGAGCATCGGAAGCCGGTGCTCGACGCGTACTCCGCCATCTCCATCGCGAGGCGAGTCTTGCCGACTCCCGGCCCATCCCAGAGCATGACGATCGATCCGGTGCCGGCTCGCGCACGATCGATTGCCGCGCGAATCGTTCCACCTTCAGACTCCCGCCCCACGAACGCGGTTCGTTCGGCCAGCAAGAACGGCGAAATCCCCGGCACCGCAATGGCTGCCCGCGGAGACTCGGCTCTGGCTGGAGCAGGACGTCGACCGGTAGCTGGCTGCTCTGCCGGCTCGTTAGGCGAACCTGCTTCTGTCGCTGCGAATTCCCATACGATCGGTGAAACAACGTCAGGCTGGTAGGAGCAAAAGGTCCCGGTCCGGATGCATCTCGAGAAGATGTCCCCGAGCGCGGGATCGCTCTGCGCGATTCTTTCCAGAACCGACTTGATCGTCTTGGTGATGCTCTGTCGGGCTCGGTCTGAAGCGGAGCCAGCCCGGCGATCGCGTCCGCCCAATCCTGCCGCGCGCGAAAGCTCACTTGTCAGAGCATCGATCTCGGCCTTAGCTTTTTCTGCGCGTTCCTCGTTGCCGAACTCCCGGGCTTCTTCCAATTCCTCCCGCAATTCAGAAAGGCGCTGTCGATAGACCGACTTGGCTTGCTCGTCCAGCATCTCGCCGGCGTCTGCGAGGCCGCTGATATTGAGTTCAGGCTTTCGGGGCTCGTCATCGCCCTCCGGCATCCGCAGTTTCGGTTCGTCATCCGCGGTGCCGGCCGCGATTCCTCCAACGAGATCGAGCACATGGAATTCAGTCCCAGGATGGCGGAGGAGATGGGCGAGGTAAGCGAATCCCTTGGTGTCTTTGAGTCGAAAGGCTCTATCGCCGTAGCCGACTGTCCAAAACTCGTCCTCATTCCGGAAAATTCCTTTTGCTGATGAACGGATTGTCGCCCGATCGCCGGAATCGCGCGAAGAAGAGGTGACGTTCCGAGTCTCGCGTGGCATCGGAATTTCCTTTAGCCGTCCGGGAATATCTGGCCCGAATCAGGGGAATTTCGTTTTTTCTTATACACCGGCGACGATCGAACGCACCACCTTGGTGCCGTCACTTTTCACGCCCTATCAGCGTCGAGTTTGCATCGGAGGGTCACGCGAGGATCGAAGCAGATGTGTAGCTGGAATAGAATCGCAATTGGTACGGCTATCATGCTGTTATCACTTGGCATCGCGCGCAGGGCAGTCGCCGCGGGGGGCGATCAACAGGTCTGCGACGTCCGCGCGGACTATGTGCTCGGCATCGAAGACTACCGGGAGGCGATTCGTCTGCACGCCGAAGTCGTGCATGAGAATCCGGACAATGCGCTCGCTCACTATCACCTGGGTTTTGCCCAGGGAATGACGGGCAACAAGACGGCGGAGATCACAGAGTATCAGCGTGCCGCCGCGGGCGGACTAAGAACTTGGGATTTATTCCTGAACCTGGGCTTGGCTCAGCTCCAGAGCGGCGACCTGGACGGAGCCACTGACAGTCTGCGGCAGGCGGTGCTCCTTGGTGGAAACCATTCCGAATCGCACTTCAATCTCGCCCTCGTCTATGAGCGCCGCCGACTGCTGGCAGATGCCGAGCGCGAGATGCTGGCGTCGCTGCTGTTGAATCCTGATCAACCTGATGCGCGCAACACGCTGGGTGTGATCTATGCCGAGCAGGGAAAGACCGCCCGCGCATGGTTGGAATGGCATGAACTGATTCGCGACATGCCGGACTACGATCCGGCGCGCACAAATCTGGCTTTGCTCGGCAGCCAAAACGAGGTTGTCCTCGGCGAGACGGTGGCCGTCGTCCCTCCCCCGGCGGCCTCCGTCAAAGCCATCGAAGACGAACGCAAACCGCCATCGCCGATGCGCGAAACAGATCTCGTCCTGGTCCCCGCACAACAAAAATAGACGATGAAGCCCATGATAGCGATTCGTAAGTAGTGGTAGTCGACCCGCCAGGGTTCGCTGCACGAGGACGGCGCTCACTCGCTCAGCCAGCGGTCGATGGAGGTGACTGGCCATCAAACGCGCTCGATGTTTGACAACATCGTCGCAGAGTCTTGACTTGGAATCGGCGATGGAACGTGTCACAGGGTATGTGAATGCGCGCGCTGCCGAGAAGCTGAAGGTAGTTCCGCTTCCACAAGAAAAAGCTGCGTGATTCGATCTGGTTGAAGGCCTGGTTTGGCGGCTGCCGCGGATTGGGAGTAGCTTGGGTCGCGGGCATCCGCGGGATCGACAATCGGCAAAGTATTTTGTATTACCGCTACGAGGTCTCGATATGTTTGAAGACGAAACCATAGACATTGCCTGTCCGAAGTGCGGCTTCAAGAACTCGTTGCTGGTGCGCGAAATCGAACAGCACGCTGAAACTCATATCATCTGCCAGGGCTGCAAGGTTGGGGTGAAGGTCGAGGCGTCGGAATTTCAGCATCGGCTCAGCGAGATCAACGACGAGGTCGAAGCGATGCAGTCCGAAGCCCGCCAAGGGAAGAACCCGAAACCACGCAAAGGTGATTTTCAGATCTAAGGCTCCTGGAGCCATTGAGGCAAATCTCGAAAAACCGGCGCCTTCAGCTCGTCGCCTGATTTCAAACTTGAAAAGGAGATTTAAGCGATGAACAAAACCAGGATAGCAGGAGCGATGCTCGCGACCGCGGTCGCGTTGGCTTTCACCGGCAGCGTTGCGAGTGCCGAGGACACGCCGGGTGCGTCCGCCGCGACGCAAATCAAGTGTGTCGGCGGGAACGCGTGCAAGGGTCAGAGCGCCTGCAAGACTGCGACTTCCGGGAGCGACTGCAAAGGCAAAAATTCGTGCAAGGGCAAAGGTTATGTAATCACAGCCGACGCCAAATCTTGCGAAGCCGCAGGTGGTCACGTCGGCAAGAAAGCCCCAATGCCGGGAATGTAGGCTGTTTACTGTCTGATCCTAATTTGCCGGGGTCCGTGGATGTAGTGGGGCGGGCCGCCGTGCTCGCCATCGACCCCTTGATGGAAGAATCGCGAACAAAGTTCTCGCGCCTGAGCATCCGCCTGATCGCGGCGATCTGTCTAATTTCGCTGCTCGAGACTGTGCCCGCCGCTGCCGACATGGACGGCGTGATGATGCACGACGGAAAAATGATGATGATGAAAGCAGGGCATCCAGCGACCGCGATGGATCACGAGGTCACAATGTCAGACGGCACGATTGTCGAGGTCGATGGCACCGTCAAATCGAAAGATGGCAAAACATTTCTTCTGCAAAACGGTGAAATGATCATGATGGACGGGCATCTAATGAAAGGCGGCAAGGCTGCGCCGATGAGTCATTAGGAACCTTTGCCTTCGCCGCACCGTTGAAGATTCAAGATGGATGCAAGTTCGGCAAAGGATCGAAAGCCCACGAGAATCACCACGCCGCTTCAATTTTCGCCGCCGTGGAATGAACCCGCCGCGCCGTCGTCGGCTGAAATTCGCCGCACAGGACGACGTGCGCAGCCTGCCGCGATTCGACTGGCGCATTGGATCAACATTCCGCTGCTCATCATCATGGCCGGCAGCGGTCTCCAGATTCTAGCCGCGTACCCGGCGCTCGGACCGCGCGGCGCGCTGTATAAGTGGTATCCGTTTCAGAACGTCGCGCCACCGTCGTGGATGCGCTTTGGCGGATGGCTCGCTGGCGCGCGCCACTGGCATTTCGCGATCGCCTGGTTCCTCATCTTCAACGGCATCATCTATCTCATCTACCTGATCGCGAGCGGTGAGTGGCGGCGTCGCGTTTTCATTCCGACTCGTGACACTTCCAACGCGCTCGCGATGTTCGCATACTACTTGCGCATCCGCAGAACTCCGCCGCCCGAGGACTTTTACAACGGCCTGCAGCGCGTTGCGTACACATCCGCGATTCTGTTCGGCGCCGTCGTGGTCCTGTCGGGACTGGCGATTTACAAACCCGTTCAGCTGTACTGGCTCACCGCGGCATTCGGCGGATACGACGTCGCGCGCGTGGTGCATCTGAGTTGCCTGGTCCTGCTGGCGCTGTTTACGGTGATGCACCTGGTGCTCGTCGCGCTGCATCCGCGGACGATCATCACGATGGTGACCGGAGGGCAGCGTGGCTAGGTTGATCACATGATACGCGGCGAAAACTGCTGCTCGGTATCGCGGCGAGCACCGCGCTCGCCGGATGCGACAGCCGCGCCGCGTCGATGTTCCTCGCGGGCATGGGACGCTGGAACGAGCGCGTCGATCGCCTGTTATTTTCCGAGAACCGGCTCGCGCCTGAGCCGCCTGCTTCCCAGCTCACGCCCGAGACCGCATTCCCGAGCTATTTCATTTCCGATTCGATGCCGTTCGCGCCCGACAACTGGGCGCTCAAGATTGGCGGCATCGTCGATCGCCCGTCAGTTTTCTCGCTCGATCAGCTCAAGCGGTTGCCGCAAACGGGAATGCGCATTCGCCATCATTGCGTCGAGGGCTGGTCGGCGGTGGCGGAATGGCACGGCGTGCAACTCCGCGAGATTGCGCGGATGGTCGGGGCGAGCCGCGACGCGCAGTACGTCGAGTTCCGTTCGTTCGACAAGGGTTACTATTCGACCTGGGATATCGAGAGCTCGCTTCATCCACAGACCATTCTCGCCTACGGCATGAACGGGCGACCGCTATATCCCGATCACGGCGCGCCCATCCGGCTCTACTCGCCCGTCAAGCTCGGCTATAAGTGCGTGAAGTACCTGACCGAAGTTAATTTTCTGCCGACGCGCACCGGCGGCTACTGGGAAGACCAGGGCTACGACTGGTACGGCGGCGTCTAGGAGAACGCGATGCTCGAATACCGCAGCTTCGAAGAAATAAAAGATCACCCGGGCTTGCGCATCGTGATGGTCAAAGGCGTGCCGAGCCCATGGGGACAAGCCGCCAAGACTATTTTTGAAATCAAGGGTCTCGATTATGTCGCCGCGCCATGGCTGGGGGGCGAACCCAATGAAAACATCGCGGCGTGGAGTGGTGCGACGAGCGCACCCATCGTGGCTTGGGCCAACGAGAAGCCCATCAATCGATGGATCGATATCCTTTACCTGGCCGAACGGATCGCGCCCACGCCCACGCTGCTTCCCGCCGACGCTACGCAGCGCGCGCTGATGATCGGTCTGTCGCACGAAATTTGCGGGGAGATGGGTATCGGCTGGAATCGGCGTCTCCAGCTCTTTGCGCCGGCGTTCGCGTCAGGAACTCCGCCAGCCCCAATCAGCCGCATGGGCAACAAGTATGGATTTAATGAAGCCGACGTCAAAGCCGCCGGTGAACGCACCGCCGCGTCGCTGAAAGCGCTCGCAACTCAACTCAAATCGCAGTATGCGCGCGGCGTGAAGTATTTTATCGGAGACGCCCTGAGCGCCCTCGACATTTACTGGACCGCCTTCGCCAATCTGCTCGACCCCTTGCCGAAGGAGCAGAACCCGATGCCCGAAGGTTTGCGCCGCGGCTTCACCGCGACTGATCCGGTCGTCAAGGCGGCGCTGGACCCGCTGTTGTTGGAACATCGCTCGCGGATCTTTCGCGAGTACTTCCGGGATCCAATGGAGCTGTAAGCGTTCTAATCGATCGCGAGGCTTGCGAATGACACCGCCGACTCGCTCTGCGGTTCCATCGCGATTCCGTATTTCAGCAATCGCGCGTTGCGGCCGCGCAGCAGCTCGAGCTGCGTGTACATCGGCGACAGTCCGCAAATTCGCCGCGCGTCGCGATCCTTCAAGATGTCGGCAAAGAAGCCGTCCGGGTCTCCGCGCATGATATTTTCGATGAGGCTGAGATCCTCGCGCTGGACGCGCTCTGCTACTTTCTGATCGGCGGCGAAATCGTCGCCGAATTTTTTGCCGACGTGCGCGAAATCGACACCCGCCAGAATCAGCACGCGGCGTTTCTCCGCGTCGATCTCGGCTCTCAGCGCATTGATGAACGATCCGACTCGCGAATCGCGTGCCGGCGTAATTCCGCTCTCGATCAATTCGTGAAATGAACTCACCAGGATCGGCACCACCTGGTAGCCGCGTATCCCGAGCGCATAGGCGAGGAACAGCGCCTGGAATTCGATCGAATGCTCGCCGCGATGCAGCATCTCGTCGACGAACAAGTCGCCGTTGTAGCGCGCCGCGAGCCGATCGATGAACGCAGCGTCAGTCTCGACTGCGCCGAATGGCGTCGCGTAGTTCTTGCGCGTCGCGCTAAACAGTTCGGGGCCGCCGCCGTAGTGCGAGGTTCCAAGGATCACCACCAACTCCGGCAGTTCGTGCGACATCAGCTCGTGGTACGCATGCGCATAGGCGGCAGCGCCCCGTCGCGGATCGATATGAGGCGCGATAAGGCCCGCGAGCGGCGTTGTCTGCTTCACAGCGGCAACGCGGCCGGGTCCTTCAGGCGGATCGAAGAACGCCGCAAGCTCGAGCCGCAACTTCGCCGGATCCTTCTCGTAGCAAAGGCCAGCCAGCGCCGCCGGACGAACCGGACTCGCGAGAAATTCCTCGCGCACGACGCGCTCACGCTCGTGGAACGCGGGCGAGTCGAGATAGTACGCGCGGTCAAGCGCCGTGATCAGCTCTTCGAGCTTCTCGATCGGAATCATCTCACCGAAGCGCTTCGAAAACGCCAGCTGAATGTCTTTCAGCGACATCCGACCGTCGAACAACGTCACGATGAAGTAGGCGCCCATTCCGAGCATGATAGCCTCGGGCGCGAGCCCGCTCGGATCGCGCAAACAGATCAGTGTCTGATCGTTCTGCTCGACCGGGAACGCCTCGACGGCGCGAATCTTCGGATTTTCCATCGCGTTTACAGATGCTATGGGCTTTGACAAAATCCAGCAAGCAACGAAATTTCCGCGCGCGAAAATCTTCGATCCAGAATGCCCGACGACCAACATCGACGCCGCGCCGCTCTGACCCGATCGCATCCGCGCCGCAAACACGCGTCGCCGAAGGCCCGGTACAAAGTCGCACCCACCGACGCACTCGCTCCCGGCGAGTCGCTGAAGTTTCTAATGCCGATTCGCGGCGCCGACGAGGAATGTTTTCTGATCAACTTCGGCGGCGAGTATCACGCCTACGTCAATCGATGCCGCCACGTGCCGATGGCGATGGATTGGGTCGATAACCAATTTTTCGCGGAAGACGGCCGCTACCTGATGTGCCAGACGCACAACGCGTACTACGAGCCGTCGAGCGGCGAATGTATCGCAGGGCCGCCGACCGCATGCGGCAAATATCTTTATCGGGTGCTGACCGAAATCGACGACGGAGTCATCTACGCGCGGCCGCCGCAGGAAGAATTCGAAGACTGAGGGAGAGGGCGCTTCGGTTTATTCGTACTCGTCGCCGAAGTGGGCGCGCACGATTCGCGCCTTCAGGTACTCGAGCGTACCGAGGTCCTCGACGATGTCGCCGCCGGTGTCGTAAAAGAACAGCTCGCCGTTCTTGGTACGCCCCACTGCGATAATCCATTCGAGGTCGTCCCGGTCCTCGAGCAAGTAATTGATCGTCTGCGCGACCCCGCGGCCCGGGATGATCGTAATCTTCGGCCTTGGGAGCTTTTCCTTTTCCTGCTTGGGCATCTTTTTGATCAACCCTCTGGCGGGAGGACGCTGGAATCGACCACTCAATTACTCTAAGAATGCACAGCGATCTAAGTCAATAGCGCGTGCACTGCGATCTCAACATGATGCGTGTTGGGGAAAAAATCGAACCCCCGCACACGGTTGATTTTGTATCCCGCACCAGCTAGCACCCGCAGATCGCGCGCCAGCGTCGTCACGTCGCATGAAACGTAAATGACTCTCGGGGCGCGCAGCTTAATAATCGGTTCCATCATGTCGAGCGCGCCGGTGCGCGGCGGATCGAGAATGATGACGTCGGGACGATAGCGTGCGCGATGCAGAAAATCCGCCGTCGCCGACGCTCTCATTGCGATGAACTGCGCGTCGCGAAAGTTCAGCCGCGCCGCGTTGCGCACTGCCACCGCGATTGCGCCCGCATCGTCATCGACGCCCGTCACTCGCGCGCCGCGCCGCGACGCGGGGATGCTGAAGTTTCCCGCACCGCAATACAAATCGAGCACTGCGCACGATTCGTCAATCGCCGCCATCTCCATCACGCTCGCGACCAGCTTCTGGTTCTGCGCGCGATTCACCTGGCTGAAATGATCGGCGTCCACGTCGATCGAGAGTCCCGGTTCCAGCTCGATAGTGATCGACGTATCGCCGACCGTCGAGCGATGCGTCCCCGATCGCAGCACGATTCCCGCAATCTCAGCGTCAGATTCGATCACGTTGCGCGCGCGACGGATCTCCTCGTCGGTCGCCGGCTTCTTGAGATGTGCGACCTGCACTTCACGCGCGCCGTCGCGCACCACCTCGATCTCTTCGATCCGCTTGCCGAGCGATCGCGCCAGGTGCAGCGGCATCCGGATGCCCGCGTCGGCGACCATGCACGAATCAATCTCGACGATCGTGTTGCTCCCCGCCTCGTAAAATCCAAGCGCACCCTTGGCGCCGACCCTCAGCCGAATTCTCGACCGATAACCGAACTCCGCCGGCGCCGGCTCGACGAGTCCCACTGGATCGATCTCAATGTTCAGCGCATGACCCAGTTCGCGCGCGACGACTTCGCCCTTGAACCGCACTTGCGCGCCGTAGTCGATATGCTGCCAGTCGCATCCGCCGCACCGCGGTAGATATGGACACGGCGCCGCGCGCCGCTCAGCGCTCGCGCTGACGATCTCGCGAATCTTCGCGACTGCGTAATCGCGCCGCTCCGAAACTATCTCGACATTCAGCTTGTCACCCGCGACGGCGCCGGCAACCATCACGGCCTTGCCCTCGTGACGGCCTACGCCGAACGGTCCGAACGTCATCGCGCTGATCTCAATCTCCGGCATCGGAACTCAAGTTTATTCCCCCTACGCAAGAAGCGCGACGCGACCTATAATCGATGGACGCGCACGTGGCCGCGCCATCCTATTCCGCGCTCTCACCTGGTGACCCCTTGCCGATCGAGACCGAACTTCGCGACTTAATCGACCGGAATCTTCCCGCGGACTCCGCCCCGCTCGTGTCCGCTTTCGCCGAGCGCCTCTTCGCGCGCGATTCTGCCGACAATCGCGAGCGCGTCCCGGCCAAGCGCCGCCTTGCTCTCGTGCAGTCGGCTTGCGAGTTCTTTTCCGTCCGCACCGAGCCGGTGATAGCACGTGTCGAGACAGTCACCGGTGACGACAACGACACGCTCACCGTCGTCGAGACTGTCACTCCCGATCGCCCGTTCATCGTGGACAGCCTGCTCGAATATTTCCATCATCTCGGCGCCACCGTGCGCACCATCCTCCATCCGATCATCCGAATTACTCGCGACAATGATGGACGGATCGTTTCGTTCGAACAGTCTTCGTCCAGCGAGCACGGCGAGTCGTTCGTTCACGCCGAACTCGAGCTCATGCCGACCGCCGATCAGGCGCGCCAAATCGAGCGCGATGTCATCGCGATTCTGACCGAGGTCCAGGAGGCGACCGGTGATTTCGAGGAGATGACCGGCCGCGCCTTGCAGATTTGCGATGAAACCGCGGCAGTCCGCGAACTGGTCGAGGTCCGCGACTTTCTGCGCTGGCTGGTCCAGGGCGGCTTCGTATTTCTGGGCTTCCGCCGCTATCTCGTGAGCGGCGACGACGGCGCCGCCCGTTTCGTGCTCGATCCCGGGACCGAACTCGGCATCATGCGCGAGGATGACGAGACGCGATTTCGCACCTCCGTCCCGCTCGACGAACTCTCACCCGCGCGCCGCAAGCTCTTCTTCGAAGGACCGCCGCTGGTGATCGGCAAGAGTAGCGCCGAGTCGCACGTACATCGGCGCCGCCCGATGGACAGCGTCTCGATTCGCCGCGTGGACAGTTTCGGCCGCGTCGTCGCGTTCGACAGTTTCGTCGGACTGTTCACCTCGAAGGCCTACGCCGAAGAGGCGCAACACATTCCGGTGCTGCGCGCGAAGCTCCGCGAAGTGCTCGAATATGAGGGCGCCGCGCCGGGCTCGCACGACTACAAGGAAATCGTTTCCGCCTTCAACAGCTTTCCGAAGGACGAACTGTTTCGCGCGCCTGTCGCCGAATTGCGCGCGCAGTTGCGCCTCATCCTCGACGTCAAGAGCGAGGCCTCGGTCCGCCTGTTCATCGCGCCCGATCTGCGTCACGGCAACGTCATCGCGCTTGTCGTAATGCCGCGCGAGGCCGGCTCTGCCGATCTCAGCCGCCGCATCCAGGACACTCTCGCCGACGCGCTTCACGGCACCCTGGTCTATTTCCATTTGGCGCTGGGCGAGGGCTACACGGCCCGCCTCCATTTTTGTTTCGTCGCCGATCCGCCGAAGACTCCGGTCATCCGCGGCCTCGAAGCGTCGGTCGCCAACCTCGCCCGGCGATGGGACGATCGGTTGCAGGAGCAGCTGGTCAAAAAATTCGGACCCAAGCGCGGACGCGCACTCGCAGAGCGATGGACCGGCGCGTTCAGCGCCGACTACCAGGCTGCGATCGACGTCGCGCGCGCAGTGGGTGACATAGGAGACGTCGAAACGCTAATCGCCGACGGCCGCGATTTCATCGTCGAAGCCGGACCGCACGCATCCGACGGCGAGGCCGCCGACGGCCGCAGCGACATTCGGATTGTCGGCCTCGGCGAAGCTCCGAAGCTCTCCGATCTGATGCCCACGCTGCAGAACTTCGCCATCGAAGTGCTCTCCGAAGACGCGCACGAGCTGCGCCCCCGCACCGACGGCAAAGTGACGCGCGCGTACTTGCAGGTTTTTTCCGTGCAGGGTCCCAACGCGCAGCCGTTCGCGAAACTTCCCGGATCGGCGCTGATTGCCGACGCGATCGCCGCCGTTCGCAACGGTCTCACCGCCGACGACGCCCTCAATGCGGTCACTCTGACCGCCGGCCTCAGTTGGCGCGAGGTCGCTCTGCTGCGCGCCTATCTCGTCGCCGCGTTTCAGATGCGGCTGGCGCCCGCGCGTCTCGGCTTGCAGCGCGTTCTGCTGCTGTATCCCGAGGTTGCTCGCCTGTTATTTGAATTGTTCACCGCGCGCCTTTCATTTGACAGTCCTGCGTCCCCTGAAAAGATCGCCGAGTTGCGCGAAGGGTATCTCGCTCGCCTCGCTTCGATCGAAAATATTGTTGACGATCGCATCGCACGCGCGCTGCTGTCGTTGGTCGAGGCGACGGTGCGCACCAATTTTTTCTGCGCGATGCCGTCCCCTGACCCGTACATCGCGCTCAAGTTCGAAAGCGCGCGCATCGCCAGGCTCCCCGACACCGCGCCGCTCTACGAAATTCACGTCAACAGTCCGCGCATGGAAGGATGCCATCTGCGGCACGGACGCCTCGCGCGCGGCGGCATCCGCTTCAGCGACCGTCCCGACGACTACCGCACCGAAATTCTCGATCTGATGAAGACCCAGACCGTGAAGAACGCGATCATCGTCCCGCGCGGCGCCAAGGGCGGCTTCATCGTCAAGTCGCGCGCCCGCCAACAGCCGAATCCATCCGATGGTGTCGAGGCCTACAAGAAGCTGATTAACGCGATGCTCGATCTCACTGACAACCTCACCGACGCCGGCCCGGTACATCCCGCGCGCGTCAGAGTGCTTGACAACGACGGTCCGTACCTCGTCGTGGCTGCCGACAAAGGTACCGCGAGTTTCTCCGACATCGCCAATCAGATCGCAATTGAGCGCGGCTTTTGGCTCGGCGACGCGTTCGCGTCGGGCGGCGAGCACGGCTACGACCACAAGAAGCTCGGGATCACCGCACGCGGCGCGTGGGAATCGGCGCGACGGCATCTGCGCGAGATGGGCCGCGACCCCGACCGCGGCACGCCGATCACGATGATAGGCATCGGCGACATGTCGGGTGACGTTTTCGGCAACGGTCTGCTGCGCTCGCGCAATCTCAAGCTCATCGCCGCCTTCGACCATCGTCATATCTTCATCGATCCCGATCCCGACCCCGCGGCTAGCTTCGACGAACGCAAGCGCCTTTACGATCTGCCGCGCTCGTCGTGGGCGGACTACAATCCCGCGCTCATCAGTAAGGGCGGTGGCGTCTTCCGTCGCGGCCAGAAACGAATCGAGCTGAGTCCGAATGCGCGCGCCGCACTCGGATGCGATTCCGACGCGCTCGACGGCGAGTCGTTGATCCAATGCATTCTGCGCGCGCCGGTCGATCTGTTTTACAACGGCGGCATCGGCACTTACGTTCGCGCGACGACCGAGACCGACGCCGAAGTCGCCGATCACGCCAACGACGCGTGCCGAATCACAGCACCTGAGCTGCGCGCGAAGATTGTGGTCGAGGGCGGCAATCTCGGCTTCACCCAGAACGCGCGCATCGAGTACGCGCTCGCCGGCGGCCGCATCAACACCGACGCGATCGACAACTCGGCCGGCGTCGATATGTCAGATCACGAAGTCAATCTGAAAATCCTGCTCGAGCCTGCTGTCGCCCGCGGCGAGCTCACTTTCGACGCGCGCAACAACGCGCTCGCCGCATGCGCTGACGAAGTTGCCGATCGCGTTATCGCTGACAATCGCGACCAGGTGCTGTCGCTCAGCCTCGAACAGCTTCGCAGCCGAACCCATCTGAACGACTTTCGCGACCATCTCCAGGCGATCGAGGATCGCGGCATCCTGGCCGGGATGGCGCCGGCGATACCAGTGCGCGAAGCGCTCCACGAGCGCCACGCTCGCTACCCCGGCCTCACCCGACCCGAGCTCTCGCTCGCGACCGCGTACACCAAGATCGATCTCATCCAGCGCATCGAGACCACGGTGCTGGTTGACGACGCGTACCTGGTCGGACGTTTTCTGCAGCCATATTTTCCGGCTTCGCTCGCGGCGCATGCAGATGTCGCGACGCATCGGCTGCGCCATGAGCTGATCGCAACCAGCGCCGTCAACGAGCTGGTCGATCTCGTCGGATCTACTTTCGTCTTCGAGCAAGTCCGCGGCCGCGGCGTCGCGGCGGAAGACGCCGTCCGCGCATGGGTTATCGCGACTGATGTGCTTTCGATTCACCAGCGCGCCATAGAACTCAAGCGCAACAGTGCGACCATCGCCGCCGAATCGGAGCTGGGCGCGTTTCTCGCTCTCGAGCGTGCATGCCGCCTTGCGACCGGATGGGCGCTCAGCGAATTGGAGCCGGCCACATCGATCGGCGCCGCGGTGACCCGCTTCAAGCCCGCGTTCGAGAGTCTCAGCGGCGAGTTCGAGACGATGCTCGCGGGTGCCGAGCGCGATCGTTTCGAACGGCTCTATCGCGAGCTTCGCAACGACGTTCTCGACGGCGAGCTGGCGCATGGGCTAGCGCGCCTGGCCTTCGCCGATCACATTCTGAGCGTGCTGAGCCTGAGTTTCGCGCGCGAAATCGATGCCGCCAATGCGGCGCGCGCTTACTTCCAGCTAAGCGCGCAACTCAATTTCGCGATTCTCGAAGAAGCGCTTCAATCGATCGGCGCTGACGATAGATGGGAGCGCCGCGCCGCCGTCGAACTCGCCGGCGAACTCCGCTCCGCCCGCATCGCAATGTGCCGCGCGGTGCTAGACGCCATCGCCGACGATCGCGATCTGAGCGTGGACGAATCAATCGAGCAGTTGAAACGCGTCCGCGCCAACCGTTTCGCAGAAGTCACCCGCCTCTTCGACGAACTAAAAACCCTGGCATCTCCAACCCTCCCCGCAATCCACGTAACAATCCGTGCGCTATCACGGTTGGCTGCGTGATCATCGACTATCTCCCGCGCGATTGTCCCCCTTCCCTCGAGGGAAGGGGTTAGGGGTTAGGTTCCTTGCTCAACCCGCAACGCCTTTCTGATGCACTCGATCACCGCCTCGCTCTCGCGCATCGCTTCGTTCGAGAACCTCAGGACGCGCACTCCTCGCCGGGAGATAACTTTGTCTCGCGATTAGTCGTGCTTCCACCGTTCTTCATGCACAGTGCCATCCAACTCAATCGCTAGTTTGGCGGCGTCGCAATAGAAATCCACAATGTACCCTTCTATTACGTGCTGCCGACGGAAGTGAAACCCATCGAGTGCATTTCGCCGAAGGACCATCCAAAGGGCGCGCTCTGCGGGCGTCATTTCACGGCGCAATTGTTTCGCGCGCGAAAGATTCTCGGGCTGGACGTTTTGGCCGCGTACAATTTTCCTGCTGCGAGTCATGGGCAACGTCGGTTGGCTGGCAACCTAACCCCTAACCCCTTCCCTCGAGGGAAGGGGAACAATCGCGCGGAGGCAACTACCTGGAAATAGCCGCTTGCGGCAACTGCGCCGTCGGTTGCATGGCGGATTGGACCGGATCGATCCGCACCGACTCCACCTGACGCTCTCTCAAATCCTGATAAAGCCTTAGCCCCGCCGCGACCAGGAATGCGGTGGTCGCGAAGTTCACCCCGATCTCCGCAAGATCGACCAGGAAGATCGTCGTCCCGAGAAAACCCGTCACCACTCCGACTGGACCGAACAGCAGGCTTACCACCACGAACGTACCCGCCGCCCACGAGTTGAATCCCGACCACACCGCCAGGAAAACCACGATCCGAATCGCGACTTTGAAGAAGCGTTTGCGCATCAGGTCGCGGCTGAATAACAGCGCATGCCAGCTATGCTTCCCGTCGGAGATCAGCGCGTACTGCGCGAAGTACAGCCACGCGTACACGAGGGCGCCGAGCATGATCATCAACACCAGCGCGATGTAGGCCCATACGCCGATCGAATTGGGCACGTACGTTGAAGCCAGCTGGAACAGGAACAGCCCCAACGCCGGCGCGAGCAGTTGAAGAATCGTCACCCACATGAATCCCGGCGCAAGCACAATCGATCGCCGGTAAACTTCGATCGCCTCGCCGATAATCGTCGGCTCCCGGATTCCCGCCTGGATCCTCATCAGCGAACACAACGTGACCAGCGTCACCAGCAAGGTGAGCACCCCGAAAATTATATGCAGCGCGGTCGTCACCCACGGCGAAAACGGTTGCGGCTCCTGCAGCGGCGCCGGCTTGCTCGGCGTATCGACGTTATCAACTTGCGTGTAGCTGATATTTTGCGATCCCGGCTCGAACGTCGTCGCCAGCCGATACTGCAGATTCAGCGCGTCTGGCAACAGGCACAACGCCGCCGCTATCAGCAACGGCGCCAGCACCACCGCCAGCACCGACCAATTGCCGCGCAGATCGTTTACCGCGTTGGCGAGATATATGAAGCTGCTTTTGAGGCGAACAGGACTCACGGCGCGTTAGAGGTTGGCATCCCCGACCGAGCGAGACAAGTCCGAGCGTTTTCCCATGATCCTATCTGGCTCCGATGATATAATGGTGATCGACCGCCACTCACGGAGAAATGCAATCATGGCCGACGGCGACCGCGCTTCGAAAATCGAAATCGAGCATGAGAACAAAATGATTCGCCGCCTGCGCTTCCTGGTCGATCTGACCTTCGCCGTGATCGCGCAGGACAACGACATGACGCTCGAACTCGGATGGGAACACGTGCTCGCGCTGAAGGGCGCGGCGGTTGCGATGTTCCCCGGCAAGGAAGCGACCTTCGACCTCGTGTATTTGCCGCGCTTCTCGCGTCTGCTCGCCGAGCGATTCGGCGCGAATTGAAACTGTCGGGCCTTATCGCAAAGCCCGACGGCTCGCTTGTCCGCGGGCAGGTCACCTTCGCCGATCGGATCACCGCGCTCGATTCCGCGTCTGACGCCGGCGACGACTACATCCTGCCCGGATTTGTCGATCTGCAAATCAACGGCTCGCATGGCATTGACGTGATGAACGCGTCGGTCGACGAACTCGCGATTCTAAGCCGACACCTCGCGCGCGAAGGCTCCAGCGCCTGGATGCCGACCGCAGTCACCGCACCAATCGAAAAAATCGAGCAGGTTCACGACTCAATCGCGACTGCATTAGAAAATTCGCGCAACGACGCCTCCGCCGACGGAGCTGCCATCCTCGGCATGCATCTCGAAGGCCCGTTCATCTCGCCGCTCCGCCTGGGCGCGCATCCGACGCTCAATCTCGAGCCGCGCGGCGACGCGTTCGAGCAAGTGCTCGCGATGAGAGCGCTTCGGTTGATCACTCTCGCTCCTGAATTGCCGGGCGGCCTCGACGCGATTCGGCGCCTGACCGCGCGCAATGTGGTCGTCTCCATCGGCCATACCAACGCCACGCTGAACGAGGGGAATGCCGGCATCGACGCCGGCGCCCGGATGTTCACGCATCTGTTTAATGCTATGCGCCCGCTGAACCATCGCGATCCCGGCGTCATCGCCGCGGCGCTCGCACCGAGTGCCGCAGTCGCCGGAATCATCCCCGACAGTGTCCATGTGCATCCCGCGATATTGCGCCTGGCGTTCGCCGCTCGCGGCCGAAGCGGACTGATCCTGGTAACCGACAAAGTCGCGCTGGCGCAAACTTCTGGCAGTGAGAAAACCATCGGACGCGCGCGCGCGACAATTCGCCAAGGCGCCGCTCGCCTCGACGACGGCACGCTCGCCGGCAGCATCATCTCGATGCTCGACGGCGTCCGCGTCATGGTCGAAAAGGCAGACGTGACAATCGGCGACGCATCCGTGATGGCCGCCACCAATCCCGCCAAGCTCATCGGTGCGAACGACCGCGGCTTCATCCAGGTCGGCGCCCGCGCCGATTTAATCCTGCTCAACCGGGCGCTAGAGTTGAAATCAGTGTTTATAAGCGGCCGCGAAATAGGTTGACCCGTTATGTTCCCCTTCTCTCGATCCGCGCGCGACAACGGAGCGCGGCCTTAATACTAAAAAAAATCGGAGCCAATCGATGCCACTGAACATTGCCTGCGTGGGCCGCGAATACCCGCCCGTTACGATCAACGTCACCCTCGACGCGCTCCAGAAGTACGCGCGCGCATACAACGACGACAACCCTGCGTTCTTCGATGCGAGCCACCGTGGCGGCATCATCGCGCCGCCGATGTTCGGCGTCACCGTGACGTGGGACGCCCTGATGAAAGCCATGATGGATCCCGACCTGCAGGTTGACCTGCTCCGTCTCGTTCACGGCGAACAGGACATGGAATTCCCAAATCCGATTCGCCCCGGCGACGTCATCACCGCGAATGCGAAAATCGTTTCGATCGAAGCCAAGACTACCGGCGAAACCATGACTGTCGAGCTGAACGCCGCCAACCAGAAAGGTCAGCCGGTTCAGAAAACGCTCTTCATAATTTTTATTCGCGGCGCTCGAAACCGCGACGCCGGATCCTCAGAACCGCGCCCGGTCGAGCCCGATCGCGGTGAGCCGCTTTTTTCTGTCGCGCAAACTATCGACAAGGATCAGACCTTCCGCTACGCCGAGGCTTCCGGCGATCCCAATCCGATCCATGTCGATGAAAACGTCGCGAAGATGGCCGGCCTCCCGGGAATCATCGTGCACGGTCTCTGTACGATGGCGTTTACGTCCAAGATCGCGATCGACAAGCTCTGCGCCGGTGACCCGACGCGCCTCAAGCGCCTGCGCGTGCGCTTCTCGCGTCCGGTGCTGCCCGGCCAGAACATCACCACCAAAGTCTGGGCTGACGGTGATCGCGGCGGCCGCAAAGTTTTCGCCTACGAAACTTTCAATCCCGACGGCCAACCCGTCATCAAGGGCGGCCTCGCGGAAGTCGCTCCCTGAGTTTGTGAAAATCACCATCGGCCTCTCGCTCTCCTTGACCGGCGAATACGCGCCGATGGGCCGGCAGGCCGAACTCGCGATCCGATTGTTCGTCGCCGACGCCAACGCCAGCAGCACGCTCCGTGTCGGCGGCGAGCGATGCGAGTTCGCGCTCGAATGCCACGACGACGTCAGCGATCCCGTCCGATGCGCCGAAATCTATCGCTCGTTATGCGCCGATCGTCGCGCCGGCGTGATCTTCGGCCCATATTCCAATCGCCTCGCGCGCGTCGCCGCACCAATCACCGAACAATCCGGCCGCCTCTTCGTCAATCACGGCGGCGCCGGCGACGAACTATACGAGAAAGGCTACAAGCTAATCGTCGGAGTACTCAGTCCGGCAAGTGACTATTTGAGCGGCTTCGTCCGATTACTCACTCAACTCAAGTTGTGGCGCAAGCGCGTCGCAATCGTCGCGTCGAAATCCGCCTTCGCGCGCTCGGTTGCGTCGGGTTTCGAGCGCGCCGCCACCGAACGCGCCGCTCGCCGTCGCGGAGTCCGCGTGCGCGTGAAATGGAACGGCGCATTTGACCCCAACTCGACACCCGCGCGGCTCTTTCCGGCGCTCACCCGCAACCGCGTCAACGCACTCGCCAGCGCCGGCAGCTACGATCACGACGTCGCCGTGATGCGCGCGGTCGCGAACTCCAATCTCAACATCCCGGTGCTCGGATGCGTCGCCGCCGGCGTCAGTCGCTTCGCGTCGGATCTCGGCGAGCTGTCAGAAGGTATCGTCGGCCCGTCACAGTGGGAGGATACCGTCGAACTCGAGCCCGCGCTCGGCCCGACCCCCGCCGAGTTTTCCCGCCGAATGCGCACCGCCGGTGCCGCCGATTCTCCCGACTATCCAAGTGCGCAGGTCTACGCCGCCGGTCTCCTAACTGCCGCCGCGCTCGCGAATGCCGGCCGCTGCGACGACGCGATGCTCCGTGCCGCATTCTCCGACTTGCGCACCACCACCATGTTCGGCGATTTCTCGATCGATCGCGTCACCGGCCGCCAGCTCGGTCATCAGATGCTGCTCGTGCAATGGCACCGCGGGCGCAAGGTGATTATCGTGCCCGAGTCGCACGACGATTCAGGCTCGCTCGATTTTCCCGCCGGATGGCGTCTGCTGCTTGCGGGATTCGAGGCGCTTCGTCTAACTCGTCCTGACGATCTGGACGACAGCGAAAACGACGCCGAAGATCCGAGCGTGGATAAAAATGAGCGCGATCACGATTAGACTCGAACGCGGCAAGGTTCTCGCCATCGGCCTGATGTCGGGGACGTCGCACGACGGCGTCAGCGCCGCCCTGGTCGAGATCGACGAGCGTTCGCGTCCGCCCGCGCGCGTGGTCGCGTTTCAAACTTTCCCGTACTCGCCGCGCTTGCGCAAAGAACTGCTCGCCGCGTCTGCCGACGAGAAAATCGGCGCGGCTGCGATCTCCACCCTGAACTTCGCGCTCGGCCGCGAGCTAGGCCGCGCCGCGATCGAAATCGCACGCCGCGCGGGCATCGCGCTGACCGACGTCGCCTTCATCGGATCGCACGGCCATACATTCTTTCATCTGCCTCCGCGGCGCGTCGCACGCGGACAGCTCGCTTCTACGCTCCAACTCGGCGAGTCCGCACTCATCGCAGCGGCCACCGGCATTCCAGTGGTCGCCGACTTCCGTACGATGGATCTCGCGCTCGGCGGCGAGGGCGCGCCGCTCGCACCGCTCGCGCATCTCTGGCTGTTTGCGGATCCCAAGCGCGGGCGCGTCGTGCAAAACATCGGCGGCATCGCCAACGCGACCTACATTCCGCGCGACGCGCGTCTCGGCGACCCCGACCTGATCGCATTCGACACCGGCCCCGGCAACGGCATGATCGACGCGCTCGCGTCGCGAATCTCGGGCGGCCGCATGCGGATGGATCGTGAGGGACGCATCGCCGCGAGCGGTCACGTCAACGAGCCACTGCTAGCGAAACTGATGGAACATCCTTATTTCCGCCGACGACCGCCGAAATCAACCGGCCGGGAGGAGTTCGGGCCGGATTTTCTCGATCGTATCGTCGCCGACGCCCGCCGCATGAAAGTCGTCGATCACGATCAGGTCGCGACTGTGACCGCGCTCACCGCGCGCTCGATCGCAGATGCTTGCCGCCGTTTCATCTCGCCGCGCGGTCATGTCGATCAGCTGATCGTCACCGGCGGCGGTGCAAAAAATCCTACGCTGATCCAAATGATCGCGGCCGATCTCCCCGATGTCGAAATTATCACAGCTGCGAAAGCGGGCCTCGATGGCGACGCACTCGAAGCAGTCGCCTTCGCCATCCTCGGCTACCAGATGCTGCGCGGCCGCCAAGGCAACATCCCGAGCGTCACCGGCGCGCGCGCCCCCGCAATCCTCGGCAAGCTCACAATGCCGCCGACTCCACTAACTAAGGTGCAGGGATTATCCCTGCCCAAGGAAGCGTGAAACCCAAGGATGGGTTTCACTACAATCAAGTTTCCTAAGCGCTGCGCTTGTCCTCCGGCGCCTCGACTCCCGCCTTCGCTGCCGACTCGATTACTGCGGATCGAAAGATCCCATGAGCCATCGTCGACTCCTCGCGATCAGCCCGCGCCGCATAGACTTTCATTCTCACCTCATGCGCCGACTTATCATCCGGCGCCGCCGCCACCGCCCAATCCGCGAGATGACACGCGAGCACGACTTCACCCGCCGCCAGTTTTTCGTTTGCCCGCACGATCACCGGCCCGACACCGCCCGCGAGCGCCGCGATTTCCCGCGCCCGCTCGCTATCAGTCGCGGGTTTTAGATTCGACGGCGTGCCGTCGTACCATCCGCCTTCCAGCCGCCAGATATTGCGCACGATAAACTCGGGCTCGTCGTAAACCGCCTGCAGCCACGGCTTCTCCGCGAGATTCGACGGCGGTTTCACCGTGTGAATCACCTCGTCGAGCGGCGCGCCAGCATTCATCAGCGCAATCGTCTGATCGTACAAACTTTGCAGATAGTTCGCGGTGTCGTTCAGCACCTGGCGCACGCGAATCGCGCCGAATACCGGGTAGCCATGCCCGGGCACCAGCACTTCCGCACCCAATCGCGCCATCACGCGCAGCGCCTCCGCCCATTCGCGCGCATAGCGTTGCGCCTTCTGCGGATTGCCGGCGTTAGGCGCCGCCCAGATGATCAAATCGCCGGTGCACAGCAACTTGCGCTGCGGAATATATACCCAGCAATGGTCGTCGGTCTCACCGCGCGCATGATGGCATTCGAATTTGTCGTCGCCCGCAACTACATTGAACTGACTATCGAAGTAAGTATCAGGATATACATACTCAGTCGGCCACGACGCGGGCCGGTTGAACTGTCGCGTGTTGACTACGTTGTTGTAGCCGGCAGTGCGCTTGTATCGATCGAATCGTGCCGCGACCGCGCGATGCCCCACGACGCGCGGCCGCGCGACCTTGTTCTTCTGCGCATCGGCGACAATCGCCGGCATACCGCACGCGTGATCGACATGACCATGCGTATAGATCGCCGTGTTCACACGATCTGGCGAGAATTGCCGAATCAGTTTCACCGTCGCGTCCTGGTTGAAGTAGCCGCCCGTGTCGATCAGCACCAGTCCCTCGCGAGTCCTGGCCGCCGTCACGTTCGCAAACCAGCGGTAGAACATCACACCGTCGGCAATTTCCTCGTACTCCCCGGTCGGCAATAGCGGATGAAATTGTCGAGTAGTAATCGCGCCGGTGAAAATCTTTTCCGATTGATCTCTAATCACGCCCATACAATTTCAATCCCGCTCGATTAGATGCAGGTCCTTGATGTGCACGATCTTCTCATGCTCGACCCACGTGTATCTCTCATGCTGATCGATCAGCCGCGCCTCGATTCCCGCCGCGCGCGCACCTTCGACGTCGATCGAATAGATGTCGCCGGTAAATTTCACTTCGTCAGGACCGACGCCGAGTCGCTCGAGCGCGATCTGAAAAATCCGCGGGTCAGGCTTCGCGACGCCGACAATGTGCGAGTCGATTATCACGTCGAAGTATTTCGCCAATCCGAATCGCATCGCGTCTGCTTCGACCTGCCCCTCCGCATTCGACACGACCGCAAGCTTGTAGCCCGCCGACTTGAACGCCTCGAGCGCCTCGACGATTCCCGGCCGCACGACGCGCCACAGTGTCGCCTCTCGATGGATCGCGCTGAACCTCGCTGCGTGTTCGAGGAATTCCTCTTCCGGAATTCCGGCGGCTGTCATCCAGCCGCGAAAAAAGAGTTCGTATGCCGCAGCAGTGGCCTGGCTGTTCCCCTTGCTCATCAGATGTCGATCGATCGCTGCGCGCCCCGCGTATTCCGCATGCTCGAGCGCGAGCGCGTCCAGTTTGCGACCCTCTCGCGAAAATTCTCGCGCCAGCAATTCAAAGTCCAGGAACGCGAGCGTGCCGCCGAAGTCGAACATCAACGCTTTCAGTTTTTCTTTTTTCTTCGAGCTCATTTCCGCTCCAGCTTAGCAGGGCACCGCCGCTTCCTCCTCATTAAGTTGCGCAGCTATCCATCCAAAAGATATGATTTTTCTGGAGATTTCTCGCGCCTCATCAACACTCAGGAGAAGTGATGTTCACCGGTATCATCGAAGATCTCGGCACCGTCGAAAGCCTCAAGCCGACCGACCAGGGCGCGGTGATTTCCGTTCACACCTCGCTTCCGATTTCCGAAATCACGATCGGCGACTCGATCACCGTCAACGGCGCGTGCCTGACCGTGATTTCCAAAAGCCCCGGCCGTTTCGCGATGGACGTATCCGCCGAGACGCTCCGATGCACCGGGCTGGGCGGTCTGAAACCCGGCAGCCGCGTGAATCTCGAGCGATGCCTCACGCTGGGCAAGCTGCTCGGCGGCCATCTCGTCTCCGGTCACGTGGACGGCGTCGGCCGCGTGGTGTCAATCAAGCCCGAAGGCGATTCGAAACTTTTCACCTTCGAGGTCGCGCCCGCGCAAGCGCGCTACCTGGTCGAGAAGGGATCGGTCGGCATAGACGGAATCAGCCTCACGATTTTTTCGATCAAGGACAACAATTTTTCGGTCGAGGTGATCCCACATACGCTGCGCTCGACCACGCTCGGCTTCAAGCAGGCCGGTGACTCCGTCAACATCGAGAACGACATGCTGGTCAAGTACGTCGAAAAGATTTTAGCGGTGCGAGCCGCCGCAACTCCCGCGTAGATAACTGATGAGCTTGATGCAGATACCGCGCAAGATCGAGTACGCACTGCGTGCGATGATCTATCTCGCCGATCATCCGGCGGGCGTGGCGCGTGGCACTGAGATAGCCACTCGCGAGCAGATCCCGAAGTACTATCTCGAGAAAGTGATCCGCGATCTGATGCGCCGTGGACTCGTCCACGCGCGCCGCGGTCCGGGCGGCGGCTACCAGCTCGCGCGCAAAGCCGATACCGTGACGTTTCGCGATATTATCGAAGCGGTCGAAGGCCCGATCACGCTCAACGTATGCACCGACGGCAGCAGCTCGTGCGCCTTGCAGCCGACCTGCCGCATGTATCGCGTGTGGGAGAAGGGCCAGCGCGTCCTGCTCGAAGTGTTCTCCGATACTTCGCTCGCTGAAATAGCCGCCTCGCGGCCTTCGCCGCCGGTCTGCGCACCCACGGACGAAGCCTCGATATCGCCCGCGAAGTCCCAGCCCGCGTAGCTTGAATTGAAAACATCTCGAACTCCGGCTCCGCGAATTCTGTGCCCGTGAGCGATTTCGGAGCGATCGGCCTCGACGACTTCACCGGCAAACCGCGCCGCGGTGCGCCTGTTTTCACTGAGAAGACTTTCTATCTCGAAGAATTCTACGGTAAAAGTTTGCTCTTCGCGCTGATTCCGCCCGCCGGACAGCGCATCTCCGATTTCGATTCGCTCGTGCTGACACTCCGCGAGTTGCGCCGCAATCAGACCCGATGCGTCGTGATCGTCTCGCCCAGCGCGCTCCCAAAGCTGATGCGCCGGCTGGGCCGACTTGCGCCGACAGAACCTCCGCCGGTTTTTAATCCATCTGAAGGACTCCGCTCGCGTCCATACCCGCCGGATTCCGCCGTCGCGGAAATCTGGGAGCGGCTCCGCGCCGGCTCGATTGTCGTCGCTTCGATGAGCCGCGATGACGCCGACGATTTGATCGTCTTCGCGCGCGAGCTCGCCAGCCGGCTGCGCGTCTTCAAGCTCCTGATGCTCGATCGGCGCGGCGGCTTGATTGACAAGGACGGCAAGCGGCTCTCGTTCGTCGAGGAGCATCGCATCGGCCGCATGATCCGCAATATCCGCTCGCGCGCTCGCAGAGCCATCGTGCGAGCCGCGCTCGACGCCCTCGAAGATGGCGTCGGCTCCGTCAACCTGGTCGGCCCCGAGGACGTTTACGAAGAGCTCTTCAGTTTCATCGGGACCGGGACGCTTTTCACCGAGATGCAGTATGGATTCGTGCGGCCCGTTTCGATTGACGACTTCGAGGAAGTCGAAGCGTTAATCGTTCGCGGTCAAACCGAAGGCCACCTGCTGCCCCGCACTCCCGAACAGATCGCGCAAATCCTGCCCTCATGCTTCGGCTACCGGATTGGCGACGAACATCTCGCCGGAATCTGCTCGCTGCTGACCGAGCCCTATCGCCGCGACCGATGCGGCGAGATCACCGCGATGTACACCTTGACGCGTTTCCAGGGCGAGGGCGTCGCCGCCGTGCTGGTCCGCGAGATTCTCAAGGAGGCCGAGGCTCGCCGCCTGAAATACGTCTTCGCGTGCACCAGTGACGATCGTGTCGCTGGATTGTTCGCCCGCCTCGGCTTCAAACGCGTGAATGCGCGCGCCGTGTCCGCTGCCAAATGGCGCGGCTACGATCCCTCACGCATCGAAAGCTTAAGTATATTGCGCACTGACCTCGACTGACTATTCGATTGACTATTCAACTGACTATCGATGCCCGTTAAAATTCCACCGGCCGCGGCAATCATCGCGATCGCGCTCGTCGTCGCGCTTCTGACCCTCCATCGCCTCGGCGCGGGCGACGTATGCACCGGCAACGAAGCGGTCGAAGGCGTCTTCGTCCAGCAAATGGTCGAGCATGACCAGCTGCTGTTCCCGGTCGAAAACGGCAACGTCCCGATGTTCAAGCCGCCGCTGTTCCATTGGACCGCGGTCGCGATCGATCGGCTCGCCGGAATCCGCAAAGTCACCGCCGCGAACCTCCGACTGCCCTCCGCACTTTACGCGATCGCCGGCGCTCTTCTCACGATGGTCTTCGCGTACGGAATCCTCGGCCTCGACGCTGCGATCCTCGCCGGACTCGCGCTCGCCGCATCCTACCAGTACATCAGCCAGGGCCGTTTCGGACGCGTGGACATGGCGCTCTGCTTCTTCGAGTCCCTCTCGCTGTTCGCTTCTCTATGGTGGATGCCCCGCGACCCTGCCACTTCCGGCGCAGCCGCACGCTTCGAGGCCAACCTTGGCGCGCTCTACCTGATGGCGGCCGCGCTCGGTCTCGGCGTGCTTGCCAAGGGCCCGGTCGGTGCGATCATTCCGGGTGTATCGATACTTATCTTCATGATCGTCGAGCGCCGCGGACGCCAACTCCTCGCGATGCTCGATCCGGGCGCGATCATCCTGGGCGCCGCGATCGCCGCGAGCTGGTATCTCGCATGCTATTTCGGCGGACGCTTCGCATTCCTGAATCGTCAGCTCGACACCGAAAACGTCGGCCGCTTCTTCGGCTCCCTGGGCGCGATGGTCCCCTGGTACTACCTGAAACCCGTCTTCCTCAACTCCGCCCCGCTAAGTCTCCTCCTCCCAGTCGCCGCCATTTACGCATTACTCAGTCCATTACTCAGTAGCGACACTTCCGCATCCAATCCTACCTCTCCCCTCGGGGGAGGTCGCGTCGCTGAAGGCGATGCGGGAGGGGTTGCCCGCTCCGCCGTCCGCCTCTTCGCGATCTTCTACTTCGCAACCGTGATTTTCTTCAGCATCGCCGCGTACAAGCGCCGCTCCTATCTGCTACCTGTATGGCCCTCCGCCGCGATAATTCTCGCATGGTGGATAGCCACGATCCCTCCGCCAGCGTACCGCCGCGCCGCGATCTGGACGTTTACCGCGACATGCGCTGTGCTCGTCGCCTTCAACTTCATCTATATACCGCGCGCGGAAGTGCGTGCGTGCGCCGACGATAGTTTTCGCCCTTTCGCCGAAGAAATCGCTCGCGTCGTCGCTCCCGGCGATCCGCTTTTCCTGTACGGATTCCACGAAGAGGTCGCGCCGCTACTATTTTATCTCGATCGCGACGCGCCGGTTCTCGACGGCCGTCTCGGCGACGCGCCGCCGGGCTTCGTCATCATGCCCGCGCAAGTTTGGAAAACGCATCAGAGCGAGGCGCTCGACTTCGAGCCGGTCCTGACCTCCGACTACGGCAACCGCCACCTCGTACTCGTCAAGCGCGGCAAGTCCTACGCGTCATTTCAGCGTCACCGCTTTGCTGCTCGCGTCAGCACCTTATACCTTTCGCAATCCACCAGGTGATCGTTGACCATCCCGGTCGCCTGCATCATCGCATAGCAGATAGTCGATCCCACGAACTTGAATCCGCGACCGATCAGGTCCTTGCTCATCGCATCCGACTCGTCGGTGCGCGCCGGCAACTGTTTCAGCGCGCGCCATTTGTTGATCCGAGACTGTCCGCCAACGAATCGCCAGATGTAGTCGTCGAAGGTGCCGAACTCCTTCTGCACTGCGAGAAACGCCTTCGCATTGCCGATGGTGGAATTGATCTTCAACCGATTGCGGACGATACCTGCGTCCGCGAGCAGTCGCGCTACTTCGCGATCCCCGAACTTCGAGACTCGCGCGGGATCGAATTCCTTGAACGCGCTCCGATAGGCGTCGCGCTTACGCAGAATAGTGTCCCAACTCAGCCCGGCCTGCGCCCCTTCGAGCGTGATGAACTCGAACCATCGCCGATCGTCATGCACCGGGACGCCCCACTCCTCATCGTGGTAGCAAATCGCCAGCTCATTGCGCGCCCATCCACATCGCATAAATGCATCTCAAAATGCGATTTCCGGTCACTGGGTGCAGGGGTCACCCCTGCCGAAGGAAGCGTGAAACCCACCGCGGGTTTCACATCAAATGAAGTGATTTACCCTTCCCCCTCTCACGCGCCCGCGGCGCTCTGCTGCACCGGCTCCTGCTCGGCTTTTTCTGCTGATTTTTCCACGCATCGGCGCTTCAATTCCTCGAACGCATCATCTACGAATGCCTTCATAAGGGCGACGTCGGGCATCACCCGCGGATCCGCCATCATTCCGAAGTACAGACTGCGATAGTAACTGAGTATTGCGACTGCATATCCCATCGTCGCGCCGAGCGGCACCAGTGGTACCATATCCAGGCACACATGACCGTTGACGTATTGCGGGACTTGCACGCCCGGCACATTGGTCGCGATAAAATTTATTCCGAATGCCGGCAGTCCGAAGCCGTCGGGACGCGGCTTCCAATCGGTCCACTTCGCCATCCGTGCGGCGACGTCCATCATGGTGGTCGCCGCGCGCGACACGGGGCCGATCATGGTCGGTGGAATCGCATCGCTGAGCTGCATGATGGCTTCCAGAGCCTGCGCCGAGCCAGCCGCCTTGATACGCTCGGTCTCCTCGTGGATCAAATTCAGCCGCTCGACGATATCCATCGGCGCTGCCGGCGCGGTCGGGAACATCATCGAGACGCGATTCCCGAGCGAACTCCTTTCACTTCTCTGACGCACGTTGACCGGACATCCGATACACAGTTGCTGCCCTTCGACGGCGTACCCATGATGATGCAAGTAGCGGGCGGCGCCCTCGGTCAACATAGCCAGTACGACATCATTTACCGATCCGCCGAACGCCGATCTGATCGCGCGAAAGTCCGAAAAGGTTTGACGCGTCCATGCCACGACGCGGTCCTGCGTTACGGGTGTAGCGTTCCAAGGCGTCGCCACTATTCGCCGCGTGGCCAGCTCGGTCATCACCCGCGACGCTTCCGCGAGCTGCCGCGCGCGATCCGCGACCGACGCCGGATCCTCGACCGCTTCGACCGCCGCGTTGATTGTCGAATTGACCACGCCCTGGATCTGTTCCCGCACCGCCTCGGCGAATCGCCGTATCAGGCTCGACGGCTTGGCCGCGACCCAGGGCTCGGACGGCTGCGGAACATCGTCGGGCTCCGCGCGAAAGTCGTACATCACTTTCAGCAGCTCGACCCCCGACACGCCGTCAACCAGGCAATGATGCACCTTCCACATCAGCGCCGTGCGATTTCCGGTGAGGTTGTGGAACGTATGCAATTCCCACAGCGGATGGTTGCGGTCGAGCGGCTTCTGGTAGATGCGCATCATTTCCGCGAGCGCATCGCCTTCGCTCATCCCATCAGGCAGCTCGTGCAGAAAAACGTGATTCTCGAGCGCGAATTCGGGGTCATCTTCCATCATCGCGTGCGCGAAATTCATTGGAACTTCGATCAGCCGCTGCCGGTAGCGCGGCACCAGATGCATCCGTTCCTCGAAATGGCCGAGCAGCGCGTTGAAATCGATGCGTCCTTCGAACAGGCCGATCGATCCGATATGCAGCGGGCCGCTTTGCGACTCGGCGTAGATAAAGGTCGCGTCCTGGGTGGACAGCCGATAGCTCGAGGTGGATGGAAGCTTGGAATTTTCGGCCATTAGAACTCACCTCCCGCACCAGTTTGCCCCCGGGGTTTGGGCCACGGCTCGGGGCTCCGTCCAAGCCGAAAAAATCCTGGAAATCAGCGATGCCGTAGTGTGCAAAGTTTGGCAGGCATGGTCGCCAAAGCGCAAGACCAATTTGATTGCCGCTACGACTTGCCGAACGACCCGCGCTGATCAAGGATAGCGCTCGCGCGGGGCTAAGAGCGCCTTACGAGCATTCTCGACGGCAGCACTGGCCCTTAGCAGGTTCGCCGGAGGTTTCGATGGCCGAGCAGATCAAGACTAATCGCCCTTACCCAATTCAGCTTAAATTGCGCGATGGCCGCAGCGCTGTCATCCGCGTGATGGAACCTCGCGACCTCGACAAGATTGTCGATTTTGCCAAGGACCTGCCCGCCGACGACCTCCTGTTTCTCCGCACCGATATTACCGACCGCAATCAGGTCAAGAGCTGGATCGACAACATCAAGGCCGGACATACCATCACGCTGCTCGCCGAGATCGAGGACGAGCTGGCCGCCTATGCCAGCGTCCATCTGGACCAGGCGCGATGGACTCGGCGCGTCGGCGAACTTCGGGTCATGACTTCGTCGCGATTCCGCGGCGCGGGACTCGGCCGGCGTCTGGTCGCTGAAGTGTTCGACCTGGCGCGATCGCTCGGACTCAAAAAGATCACTGCGCAGATGACCACCGAGCAGACCGCCGCGCGCGCCGCGTTCGAGCACCTCGGCTTCCAGGTGGAAGCGATGCTGTCGGACTGGGTCGAGGATCGCCGCGGCCGCTCGCGCGACCTCCTCATCATGACCTACGACGTCGCCGGCTTCTCCGACCGCATCGTCGCCTGAAAAATCCGGTTCCCCTTCCCGCTCGAAAAGGAGTTAGGGGTTAGGTTCCCCGGCATTCATCTCGATGCCAGCTACTGCGTGACCACCAATATCCTGAACGTTCCCGGAACGGGCACGGGCCGCGGATGCGCCGGTTTGCTGCCCGCCGGAAACGTCAAATCCGACGTAGGCAGGTAAATCAACTGACCGCTCGGATCGAGCGCCATCGTCCGCGCGCCAATCTGGGTCTGAACCACCTGCGCGAGCTCGAACTTGTCCGGCGACACTTCGCGAACAACCGTCAAGGTTCCGTCGCCGCAACTTGCGAACACCAGGCCGCCGCGGAACCCGGTCGCGTCGACGAACGCGCCGATGGGAAAATCCGCCACGATCTTTCCGTCGTCGGCGTTCATCACGATCAGCTTTTTATTGCGGCAACCGATGAACAGCCGCCGCGTCGCGCGATCCATCGACATTCCGGTCGGCTTGCTGCCCGGCGCGGTCGGCCATCGCGCGACGATTTTCATCTGCTTCGTGTCAACGACCGCAACCTCGTCCTTGTCCACGATATTGACGTAAACCTTGCCGGCTTCGTCGGAGACCGCGAACTCCGGCGATCCGCCGAGGTCTAAAGTCGCCGCCGGTTGGCCGCCGTTCGGGTTCACGTCGGGCGCGATCGCGACCAGTTGATGCGCATCGCCGCACATCACGAGCACTCGATTGCTGGCGCGGTCATAGATGATACCGTCTGCGTCGTCGGATGCCGGCACTTTGCCAAGTATCGCGTGAGTCTTGAGATCGAAGATCCACACCACTCCGCTGCCGCCATCGCTGATGAATCCGCGCTTCGCGTCCGGCACGATCGCGACGCCATGAGATCGCTTCTGCCCGGCGATATCCGCGACGACATTGCCGGTCGATACGTCGATCACCTGAGTATGAGTCACGCGGGTGACGTATAGCTCGCCGTGGTGGAGCGTCGCGTAGTCCCATCCGCCGTCGCCGCCAACCTTGAAGGTCGCGGTCAGCTTGTACGCAGGCGGCCCCGCTTCCGCCGCCACCGCCGGATATCCGGATGCGCCGACAGCCGCGACCAAAATTGCGAAACCAAAAAGCCAGATAGAATGATTCTTCATGTTTTTTTCTTAATACCTAGTGCAGGTGTCACCCCTGCCAGAACGATCCATCTGCTTCGCATCGCAACTCGACAATTCTGACGACCGCATCGACATTCAGCTCTCCATGTAGATGAGGAAACAACTCGCCTGCCGATTCACCGTGACTCATTGTCGGCGGCTCATACTTCAACTCAGGCTTCAACCGCGACTCATCTATATGCAATACGACGAGATCGCACTGCCCGCGATAAAACCGGTTAGCAGTGTCGATCACCTGCGCGAGCGTCGAGCAGTGAATAAATCCTTCATCTCGCAGGCTGCTCGGGGCGTAAGTCCCGCGCGCGACCGCGAGGATCCATTCACTCCGCTTGACGATATGGCAGATCACTGCTTCGCCGGCGCCAGTTGGTGCACTGGTATTAGGACGTCGGCTCGCTTCCGAAGTTACGCGAGATCGAAGAACAGCACTTCGGCGGGTGCGCTCGCGACGATTGTCACTTTCTCTTCGTCGCTGATTGAGGCGCCATCGCCTTCTGCGAGAGCAGTGCCGTTGACCGTGACCGCGCCGCGCGCAACCTGGATCCATCCGTGGCGGCCCTTCTTGAGATTGGTCGCCACAGTTTGACCGCGCTCGAGTTTTGCGACCGACAGCGTCGCGTCCTGGTGAATCTTTACCGACTGATCGCGGCCGTCAGGAGAGCCTACCGGAGCGAAGCCGCCATGCGCTTTGGCGTCGTCGATGGTTTTCTGCTCGTAGCCCGGCGCGATGCCGGTCTTGGAAGGCATGATCCAGATTTGAAGAAAATGAACCGGATCGGTTTTGGAATGATTGAATTCGCTGTGCGCGATTCCAGTGCCCGCGCTCATCCGCTGCGCTTCGCCGGGACTAATGACCGAGCCGGTGCCGAGGCTGTCCTTGTGTTCGAGCGCGCCTTCGAGAATGTAAGTGATGATTTCCATGTCGCGATGCGGATGCGTGGGGAACCCCGCGCCGGGGCGTACGCGATCCTCGTTGATGACGCGCAGGGTCCGAAATCCCATGTTGTTCGGGTCATGGTAGTCGCCGAACGAGAAAGTATGGCGGCTATCGAGCCAGTCGATCTTCGTGCGGCCGCGGTCGGCCGACTTGCGCGGATTAATCATCGGACGCTTTCCTCAGGCAGCTTTGGCCGCCGGCTTCATCTTAAGCCGAATCGGCATGTGCTTGATCCCGCCGACGAAACTTGAGCGCAAACGCTCGACTGGCCCGGCGGGCTCGACAAAATCGAGTCGTTTGGCCAGCTCCCTGAAAATAATTTTCAGCTCGAGCCGCGCGAGGTTTGCGCCGAGGCAGAAATGCTCGCCGATGCCGAACGCGACGTGCGGATTCGGATTGCGGCTGATGTCGAACTTGAAAGGATCCTTGAAAACTTCTTCATCGCGATTCGCCGACGGATAAAACAGGCACATCGATTCGCCGGCTTTGATCTTCTGCCCGCGGATCACGGTGTCTTCGGTCGCAGTGCGCGCGAACTGGATGACCGGCGTCGTCCAGCGCACGATTTCTTCGACCGCCGAGTCGATCAACTCGGGATTGCGCTTCAGCTTCTGCCACTCGCCCGGATTGTCGATGAAAGCCTGCAAGCCGCCGGTAGTTGCGTTGCGGGTGGTCTCATTGCCCGCTACCACCAGCAAAAAATAGTAGGAGAGCATCTCGAACTGCGGGATCGGTTCGCCGTTCACCTTGCCGTTGGCGACGATACTGGTGATGTCGTTGGTCGGATGCTTCATCCGCGACGCCACCATCTCGCTGAAATACTGGAACAATCCGAGTCGCGAACGATCCATGGTTTCCTGCGCGCTGGTGCCCGCCTGGAATTCGGGGTCGCCGCCGCCGATCGTCTCGTTGGTCCATCGGAAGAGCTGTTCCCAATCCTTGTGCGGAACGCCGAGCAACTCGGCGATGACGGCGAGCGGAATCTTCGACGACACGTCGGTGACGAAATCGCAAACGTCGCGGCCGGTCACGTCGTCGAGCACCTCGCGCGTGATGTTCTCGATCTCAGGACCAAGCGGACTCACCCCGCGGGGCGTGAAATTACGGTTGACCACGTTGCGATATTCACCGTGGTCAGGCGGGTCCATGTCGAGCAGATGGCGGAACGGCGGCGTCGGACTGTCCTCGAGGCCCTCCTCGTTGACGAACACGAGCAGGCGTGGGCCGTTGAGGAACAGCCGGGGCTGCTTGGAGATCTGAATGATGTCGGCGTGCTTGGTGATCGCCCAGAACGGGTCGGTCTTGGGATGCTCGCACCAGAAAACCGGTTTGTGCTTGCGCAGATACGTCCACTCCTGATGCGGGTAGCCGTTTTTCATGTAGTGGTCGGGACCGATGATGTTCAACGAATCGAGTGAAAGTGGCTGCTCAGTTTCCATAGGCGAGAGTCTCCGCGATTCCGAAAGTACCGTTTCGATCCTGCATTCTGACCTGATACCCGAGGTGAGTCATCACTCGTCGCTGACCGTAATTGCCTGCCGTGGGCAGAGCCTTGCCGCGAGCTTGAGCTTGTCGCGCATGCGTTCGGGCGGATTGTCGAGCAGCAGGTGGCTCTTGTCGTCGTCGCGCACCTCGAATACTTCCGGAGCTGCTTCCTGGCATTTCATATTTCCCTCGCACAACTTTTGATCGACAACCACCTTCATCTGACTAGTCTCCTCTTCTCATCGCCTCACGAACTTCGCCCGACGAAGCGATCATATAAGAGGATAGTTCTTGCGACTAGGAGCGGAGAGTCGCGAAGCTAAGCATCCCGCGCGATGCCCGCGACTGGCCTGCTCGGTGAAATTTCCACGCGGCGGCCCAGAAGCATCAATTTGTCGTGTAATTATGACTAATAGATAGCATGATCGGAAATTAGCGCGTCCTTTGTGCTACAGAGAACACGAGCCTAAGTGCGAATCCTTGCGCAACGACAGTCTTTCCTGCCATACCGAGTGGTATGTTGGTTGCCTCAGTTTGCAGCCTGGAGGATCGATAATGTCCTACGATCTGGTCATTAAGAATGGCACCGTCATCGATGGTACAGGCGCATTTCGGCGGCGCGCTGACGTCGCTATCAAGAGCGGGAAAGTCGCGGAGATCGGCAAAGTCACCGACGGCGGCAAGGAAACCATCGATGCGTCCGACCTGATCGTCTCCCCCGGCTTCGTCGATCCACATACTCACTACGATGCTCAGATCTGTTGGGATCCATTAGTCAGTTGCACCTCGTGGCACGGAGTCACGACGGTGGTGATGGGAAATTGCGGAGTGGGTATTGCTCCGTGCAAGCCTGCGGCGCGCGAGGTGGCTGCGTGGGACCTGGTCAACGTCGAGGCGATTCCGTTCGAGGCGCTGTCGAAGGGGATTAGCTGGGAATGGGAGACGTTTCCGGAATTCATCGCGGCGGCGGAACGTCGCGGCGCGGGAATCAATCTCGCGTTCCTCGCACCACTGACGCCATTTCGGCATTACGTGCTGGGCGACGAATCGATGGAACGCGAGGCCACGCCCGATGAGACGACGCGGGTCGCCGGACTTTTGCGCGGAGCAATGGACGCGGGCGCGTTCGGATTTTCCACGACCACCTTGCCGCAACATATCGGCTACCAGGGACGTCCCCTGGCGTGCCGGATGGCATCGACCGACGAGCTCAAGGCCTATGCCAACGTACTGCGCGACGCGGGCCGCGGCGCTATCGAAATAGCACTCACACGGCGCGCTGGCCGCATGTCGGAGGACGAAGAGGGACTGCTGGAATTCCTGCTCGACGAGAGCATGCGCCCGGTCACGTGGCTCGCGATGGCAAGCCGTCCCGACAAGCCCGAGGCCAGTGACGATACTCTGCGGAGGCTGGAGCCGCTGATCAAGCGCGGCGGCGTGCCGCAGGTGCTGTGCAAGCCATTCGTGGTGCAGATGGATTTGCGCAATCCGTTTTCGTTCGCCGACATGGCGCTGTGGGGACCGGTTTTCAATCAGCCGCTCGAGAAGCAGAAGGAGTTCTACCGCGATCCCAATTTTCGCGGCGCGTTTCGCGAGGAACTCAAGCGGCCCCATCTGTTCCAGGGCAAATGGAATCGGGTCGAGGTGCTCGAGGTCACGAAACCCACGCTGAAGCAGTACGAGCGCAAGACTATCGGCGAAATCGCCGATCAGCGTCGCGAGGATCCGCTCGACACGTTCTTCGACCTCGCGCTCGAGGACGATCTGAATATCCAGTACACGATGCAGCAGTATCACGAGGAAGGAATTCAGCGGCTGATCACGGATCCGCGCACGATGATCGGGTTGTCCGACGGCGGCGCGCACGTGAACATGCTGTGCGACGCCGGCTATTGCACGTACCTGCTCGGCACCTGGGTGCGCGAGCGGCAGGCGATGACGCTGGAGAACGCAATCAAGCGAATCACGTCGGAGCCGGCAGACTTCTTTGGAATCAAGGATCGCGGACGGCTCAAGGTTGGGCTACCGGCCGACGTCGCGATCTTCGATGAGCGCAAAATCGGCTCAGCCAAGCGCGCACGTATGCAGAACGATCTTCCCGGCGGCGGCCGCCGCCTCGTGATGCCAGCCGAGGGCGTCGAGTACACGATCGTCAACGGCGACATCCTCTATGAGCACGGCCACCACTCAGGCTATCTGCCAGGTCAAGTGCTGAGGTCCGGCGCGCAGTAAGCAGCGCATCGCGCCGACTCTTACCTCGCCCGTTACTTTACGGGAGAGGAGGCCGGCCGCATCGCGGCCGGCAGGTGAGGGTGCTGCGAATCCATCATCAACGCGAGGCTCTCCGTCCTTTTGTGCCGGATTTGCCCCACTTCAAGTTGTGGTTGCGCCCAGAACCCTCACCTAATCTCTCCCGTGAAATAACGGGCGAGGGACCGGAGAGTTGTGCTATGAAAAATCCAGAATGCGCTGCCGACGCATCGGCACGCCCAACTGAATCAGGAGGCATACGCCATGGCCGAATTTGGAATCTCGATGTTCCCGACCGACTACGCAATCCAACCGATCGAACTTGCGCTCGCGGCCGAACAACGCGGCTTCGAGTCGATGTTCTTTCCCGAGCACACGCATATCCCCGCTTCGCGCAAAACGCCGTGGCCCGGCGGCGCCGACTTGCCCAAGGAGTACTGGCATACGCACGATCCGTTCGTCGCGCTCGGCGCGGCCGCGGCGGTCACCAAGAAACTCAAACTCGGCACCGGCGTATGCCTGGTGATCGAGCGCGATCCGATCGTCCTCGCCAAGGAAGTCGCGTCGCTCGACATGATTTCCGGCGGCCGCGTGATTTTCGGAATCGGCGCGGGCTGGAACGTCGAGGAGATGGCGAATCACGGCGCGCAGTTCAAACGGCGCTGGAAAATCGTCAAGGAAAAGATCCTCGCGATGCGCGCGATCTGGACCAAAGAGGCGGCCGAGTTTCACGGCGAGTTCGTGAACTTCGATCCGATTTGGTCGTTTCCCAAGCCGGTGCAGGCGGGCGGCCCGCCGGTCCTGCTCGGATCGCAATCGCCGCACACCTTTGACCGCGTCGCCGAGTATTGCGACGGTTGGATGCCGATCAATTTTCCGCGCTACGATCTCGCCGCCGGCCTGAAGGCTCTCGCCGATGCGGGTAAGAAGTCCGGGCGCGGCAAACTTCCGGTCTCGATGTTTGGCGTCGGTCCGAATGAGGAGCAGGTCAAGAAATTCCTCGACCTCGGCCTCGACCGACTGATCTTCGCGCTGCCGCCAGCGCCCCGCGAAACTGTGCTGCCGTTGCTGGACAAGTACGCCGAGATGAAAGCCAAGGCGCGTTGAACGCGAGAGATTCGTCCTCAAAGGCGTTCAATATTTGTAGTCGCTAGCCCTTGACTGATTTGGACGCGATCTTTAGTCTAGCCACCCTATCGACTAAAAAGTCGGCCGAATGCTTTCGAAGAAGTCGAAATACGCCCTCAAGGCGATGATGGTTTTGGCCAAGGAATATGGTCAAGGGCCCGTGCTGATATCGGATATGGCGCAACGCGAAGGGATACCGCGCAAGTTTCTGGAGCTGATACTGCTCGAGCTCAAGAACCAGGGACTGCTCCAGAGCAAGAAGGGCAAGGGCGGTGGCTATTTCCTTGGACGTGAACCCCGCGCAATAAGTGTCGGGCACATAATTCGCGTGCTGGACGGGCCAATCGCGCCGTTGCCATGCGTCAGCAAGACCGCGTACATGCGCTGTCGCGAGTGCCGCGACGAGCGCAGTTGCGGCATCAGAATCGTGATGAAAGAAGTCCGAGATGCGACCGCGAAGATAATGGACTCGACTTCGCTCGAGGACATGCTCAAGCGGGTCGAGGCAGTGGTTACCGGCAACGAATCGTTGAGTTTCGCGATCTGAAATCGAGGTCAGCTCTTTTTTGAGAGATTAGTCTAGTCACCTAATAGGATAGATTATGAAACCAGATTCCATACTGGCTACCCGGCGCGACGTTCAGGCAGCGCCCGAATCGGGCGACGAGATCTTGCGGCGAATCGCCAACGCGATCAGTGGCGTCCGTTTTGGATCAGTCGAGGTCGTAATCCAGGACTCGCGCGTCGTCCAAATCGAGCGCAAAGAGAAGTTCCGCTTCGACAAAACCGGTCGCGGATAGCTGATCGATCGAAATGAACTTTCTAGAGAGGAGCCTCGGACCGGGGAAGGATCCGGGGCGCATCATGCCAGAGCAGTCAACCACCAACCGCGAGCTGACCGGTCATCCGGAAGTTCCCCAAGACGACGAGGGACTTTTTGAGATGAGAAACCGCACACTGCTTCGCCTTCAATGGATGGCGCCGATACTGGTGATTGCCGCAGGCTTGATAATGCCGTCGACAGCCTGGGCACAGACCGCATGCTCGCCAACGATCAATTCGTGCGGATGCACGATCATCAAGCCGGGATCCTACAAGATCGGTCTGGCGATCAATTCGACGCAAGGACTCACCTCCAACAACGCGTGCATCGAGATCGCGTCGAGCTTCGTGATCCTCGATGCCGGCAAGAAAACCATCACCGGGCCCGGCGGGACGACGCCGACCGGGATTGGAATTTTATTGCATCGCAACTTCCGCTCAAATTTCCTCGAAGGGCGGGGGACAGTAATAAGCGGTTGGGACGTGGGCTTGCTGATTCAGGGCAGCCAAATAGTTGCTGACGATTTCACGGCGAATAGCAACGGGACAGCCGGGATTGAATTGAACAAGGCAGACGCTGTCGAGCTGACCAGCCCGACCGCGTCGAGCAATCTCAACTACGGAATATGGGTGAACCATACCTCCACCAGCGACATCACTAATTCGAAAACGCTGACCAACGGTAATATCGGGCTCTACGTTGGATGCTCGAACATCGGGCCCACCAGCAGCGGATGCTCAGGGGGTCCCTCGCCGGGCAACTACATTTTCACCGGCAGCATCGCGGGGAATACCAACTACGGTGTCGCGCTGGATTTCGGCGCGAAGAGCACGATTGTGACCAACCAGACGCTGGGCGGCGGCACGCACAATTCGAAGGACGACCTGTTCGACGCGAATTCGAACTGCGGCAGCAACAAATGGTTCGCCAATGATTCGACGGCGACCAACAACCAGCCCGGCGGCTGCATCAAATGACGAAAATCCGGGGAGGAGCCCCGACCAGGGAAGGATCCGGGGGCGCCATGACAGAACTGTCACACAACAACCGCGAGCTGACCGGTCATCCGGAAGTTCCCAATTCGATGAGGGGCTTCCGAAATGAGAAAACGCACTTTGCCGATCCTGCCGGTGGCGCTGGCAGCGCTGGTGATCGTCGCCGGGGCGGCGCACGCGCAATCGACACCGGCCGATCCGAAGGATCAGGAAATCCAGTTGCTCAAGACCGAAATCAACCAGCTCGAGCATCGAGTCGATACGCTTGAAGGGCTTGACCAGAAAGTGAAAGTGATCGACCGCAAGCTCGAAGTGCAGCAGGAGGCCCAGCATCAAAAGGAGCTGGAGATGCCGGTCGTCAAGGTCAGCGACGAGGGATTTACGCTCTCCTCGCCCAACCACGACTACAATCTTGGCCTCGCCGGAATCATCCAGGCCGATGGCCGCTTCTTCACCAGCGGCTCGGACAAAAACGTCAGCAGCACATTCTTCCTGAACCGAGTGCGCCCGATTCTGACCGGCTCGCTTGGGAAGTACTACAACTTCAACATCACGCCCGACTTCGGCCAGGGCAGGGTTACGCTGCAGGACGCCTACATCAATATGACGTACTGGGACTATGCGAGCCTGAGGGCCGGCAAGTTCAAAGCGCCGCTCGATCTCGAGCGCTTGCAGTCGGACCGCGACCTGGCGTTCAGCGAGCGGTCGGAAATTCAGAACCTGGTCCCGAACCGCGATACGGGTTTCTCGCTCCACGGCAAACTGCTGGATGGGCGCGTCTTCTATGACGCCGCGCTGATGAACGGAGTGCCGGACAACACCGCCGCAGATACGACTGATCTCGACAACAATGATGGCAAGGATTTCGTCGGCCGTATCTTCGCGAATCCTTTCGTGCTCAGCGAAAACCAGTGGCTCAAGGGGCTTGGTTTCGGGTTCGCCGGCTCTTATGGCGATGAACGCGGCAACACAACCTCGATTTACAGGACCTACGGCATGAGCACGTGGTTCTCGTACAACAAGGGCGTGACCGCGTCGGGGTTACGCGCGCGTCTCGAGCCGCAAGCCTACTACTACTGGCGCGGCTTGGGACTAATGGCCGAATACGCGCAGGACGAGCAGTCGTTGAACCTGTTCACCACGAAAGGGAAGGCCCCATTCCCACGGCAGATCAACCGGACTGATACGTTCACCAACACCGGCTACTTCGCGCAGGCTTCTTACCTGCTGACCGGTGAGGATGCGAGCTATGGCTGGGTCAAGCCTCGTCATCCGTTCGACCCGCGCAACGGATTCTGGGGCGCATGGGAAGTTGCGGCAAGGATCAGCAACGTCGCGGCACAGAGCCGCCAGTTCCAACTCGGGTTCGCCAATCCAAGCGTCTCAGCCAAAGAGGCGACTGAGTGGTCGGTGGGCGTCAACTGGTACTTGAGTCACAACGTCAAGTGGCAGTTCGACTACGCGAACACGTTCTTCAACGGAGGCGCCGGCACGACCGCCGTGCCAAAGGACCGTCCGAACGAAAGCGTCTTCGAGTCGCAACTGCAAATCTCCTTCGGGGGGAACTAGGAACAGGAATGTCTCGTCACAGATTAAAAATGACGCACGCGCTCGCCGCCATACTTGTGGCGGCGAGCATTGCTCTCGGAGCCGGACAATCGCGCGCGGCTCAAATCACACTCCTTAACGTATCGTACGATCCGACCCGCGAACTCTACGAAGCGGTCAACGCGCAGTTCGCCAAGGATTGGAAAGCAAAGACCGGCAACGATGTCACGATCAACCAGTCTCATGGCGGCTCCGGCAAGCAGGCGCGCGCGGTGATCGACGGCCTCGAGGCCGACGTGGTGACGCTGGGGCTCGCGGGGGACATCGATGCGATCGTCGAGAAGGCGGACTTGTTGCCTGCGAGCTGGCAGTCGCGGCTGCCCGACAACAGTTGTCCCTACACTTCGACCATCGTGCTGCTGGTGCGCAAAGGAAATCCGAAAAAGGTCAAAGATTGGGATGACCTGGTGAAACCGGGCATCTCGGTGATCACGCCGAATCCGAAGACCTCGGGCGGCGCGCGCTGGAACTTTCTCGCCGCATGGGGATACGCGCTGAAGAAAAACGGCGGCGACGAGAGTAAGGCGGCGGCGTTCGTCGGCGCGCTCTACAAGAATGTGCCGGTGCTCGATTCCGGCGCGCGCGGATCGACCACGACGTTTGCGGAGCGCGAAATCGGCGACGTGCTGATCGCATGGGAAAACGAGGCGCGGATGGCGATCAAGCAATTCGGCCCCGACAAGTACGAGGTCGTGTATCCGTCGATAAGCGTCCTGGCGGAACCGCCGGTCGCGTGGGTGGACACGGTGGACCGGCGTCACGGCACGGCTGACGTCGCGAAGGCGTACCTGGAATTTCTCTACACGCCGGCGGGGCAGGAAATAGTTGCGCAGAACTTTTTCCGTCCGCGCGACAAGACTATCGGCGCGAAGTATGCGGCTCAGTTCCCGAGTCTGCCGATGCTGACCATCGATTCGGATTTTGGCGGATGGAAAGCGGCACAGCCGAAATTCTTTGGCGACGGCGGCGTGTTCGACAAGATCTATCAGCCGGGAAGTTAGTAGATGGCGACGACGACGAGACGGACCAACGTGCTGCCGGGATTCGGGCTGACGCTCGGCTTCACGCTCGCATATCTCGGCATCGTCGTGCTGATTCCGATCTCGACGATATTTTTCAAGACCTTCACCCTGACCTGGCCTCAGTTCTGGGCCGCCGTGGCAAGTCCGCGCACTATCGCGGCTTACAAATTGAGTTTCGGCGCCTCGATTGCAGGCGCTCTCATCAACTCGGTGTTCGGATTCGTCGTCGCGTGGAGCCTGGTGCGTTACGAATTCCCGGGTAAGACGCTGATCGACATGATGATCGATCTGCCGTTCGCGCTGCCGACTTCGGTCGCGGGAATAACTCTCACTGCGATCTACGCGGGCAACGGATGGATCGGCCGCTACCTCGCGCCGCTCGGAATAAAAGTCGCGTACGCGCCGCTCGGCGTGGTCGTCGCGCTGACCTTCGTCGGACTGCCGTTCGTGGTGCGTACGATACAGCCGGTGCTCGAGGATCTCGATCAGGAATACGAGGAGGCGGCGGCGACGCTCGGCGCGAGCCGATTGCAGACGTTCATCCTGGTGATTGCGCCGGCGCTGATTCCCGCGCTGCTGACAGGATTCGCACTCGCGTTCGCGCGCGCACTCGGTGAATACGGCTCGGTGGTGTTTATCTCGGGCAACATGCCGATGCATACCGAAGTGGTGCCGCTGCTGATCATGAGCAAACTCGAGCAGTTCGATTACGCCGGCGCGACCGCGATCGCAGTCGTGATGCTGACGGCGTCGTTCGTGATTCTGCTCGGGATCAACGTCTTGCAGCGCTGGAGCAGCCGCCGCTTGGCGGCCTGACAGTTGGCAGATGGCCAGCCCGATGCAAAACGAACTGAAGCGACCCGGAACAGCGGATCCGCCGGCAGTCAGGATCACGTTGATCACGATCGCGCTGATGTTCGTCGCGCTATTCATCTTCATCCCGGTCATCGCGGTCTTCGCGGAGGCGCTGCAGAAAGGAATCGGCGCTTACTTTGCGGCGATCGTCGATCCCGAAGCGCGCGCCGCAATTCGGCTAACGCTGATGACCGCCGCGATCGCGGTGCCTCTCAACGTAGCGTTCGGGATTGCCGCATCGTGGGCGATCGCGCGCTTCGATTTTCCCGGCAAACAGCTGCTGCTGACGCTGATCGACATTCCGTTTTCGGTCTCGCCGGTCATCGCGGGGATGCTCTTCGTGTTGCTGCTCGGCGTGCGCGCGCCGCTGGGCGGATGGCTCGCCGATCACGGTATCAGGATCATCTTTGCGGAGCCGGGAATCGTGCTCGCGACGATCTTTGTGACGTTTCCGCTCGCTGCGCGCGAATTGATACCGATCATGCAGGCGGTTGGCAGCGAGGAAGAAGAAGCCGCGATCGTGCTGGGCGCCGGCGGATGGCAAATGTTTTTTCGCGTGACGCTGCCTAACGTCAAATGGGGACTGCTGTACGGGATGGTGCTGTGCAACGCGCGCGCGATGGGCGAGTTCGGCGCAGTTTCGGTGGTGTCGGGGCATATCCGCGGGCATACCAACACGATGCCGCTGTATATCGAGATTCTGTACAATGATTATCAATTCGCGGCTGCGTTTGCGGTCTCATCGCTGCTGACGTTGCTCGCGATCGCGACCCTTATCGCGAAGTACTACCTCGAGCGCCGCGTGGTGCCAGTGAAGCAGGAACAAGACGACCTCGCGGTCGAAGTTGCGGCATGAGTATCGAGCTCAAGAACATCAGCAAGAAGTTCGGCGACTTCGTCGCGGTTGACAATATCAACCTGCATATCGAAACCGGCGAGCTGGTCGCGCTGCTGGGGCTTTCGGGATCGGGCAAGACGACGCTGCTGAGGATAATCGCGGGGCTGGAGACGCCGGACACCGGCGAGGTGCTGTTCCATGGTGAGGACGCCAGCGCGGTCAGCGTCCGCAAGCGCAAGGTCGGTTTCGTATTTCAGCATTACGCGCTGTTTCGGCACATGACGGTGTTCGAGAACGTCGCCTTCGGAATGCGCGTGCTGCCGCGGCGTGAACGTCCCGCCGAGCCTGAGGTCGCGCGGCGCGTGCATGAGCTGCTGAAGCTGGTGCAACTCGACTTCCTCGCCGATCGCTACCCTTCGCAGCTCTCGGGCGGGCAGCGGCAGCGCGTCGCACTCGCGCGAACGCTCGCGGTCGAGCCGAAAGTCCTGCTGCTCGATGAGCCGTTCGGCGCACTCGACGCCAAGGTGCGGCAGGAACTGCGGCGATGGCTGCGGCGGCTGCACGACGAGATCAAAATCACCAGCGTCTTCGTGACGCACGACCAGGAAGAGGCGCTCGAGCTCGCAAACCGGATCGTTGTGATGAACCAGGGGCATATCGAGCAGATCGGAACGGCTGAGGAGGTCTATCACCATCCCTCGAATGCGTTCGTGTACAACTTTCTCGGCAACGTGAACCTGTTCCATGGGCGAATCGAAAACGGCCGCGTGTTCCTCGGCGATACTGCGGTCGAGTTGGAGAGCACTCACGCACACGCGCATCCGGACGAAACCGGCAAGGCGGTCCTCTACGTGCGGCCGCATCTGCTGGAAATCGTGCTGAGGCCAAACGGCAAGCAGACGTTCCCGGCGACGGTCAAGTCGATCAACCCGGCCGGGCCGCAGGTCAAAGTCGAGCTGGTCGCCGAATGGGGCGACAATGTACAGGTCGAAATCAGCCACGAGCGTTACCAGGTGCTGCATCTGGAGACTGGCGCGCACGTGTTCCTGAAGCCCAAGGAACAGAAGCTGTTCGTCTACCAGATCTAGCGCTGCGGTCGGCTTGCGGTGGGAACCGGGCGGGCTTCGCGGCTGTTTTCTAATATGCAATGATCAACACAACGGATCGGAAGTTGGCGGAAAACAATAGTTATTCGAATAGTCAGAACGGTCGCGTCATCGGGCGGCGCGCATTTGTTGCTGCGATTGCTGCGATACCTGCGATTATCGCGTTCGGTTACGTCCAGAGAAGCGTCACCGTCGATGCGGCCGGCGATTCGCCGGATTCGGGGACGTCGGGTATAGTCAAAGTATCGATTGTTCAGTTCACCGATACCGGCAAGAGAAAGGGACTCGTGATGGTAGATAAAGTCGTCAAGACAGACGCGGAATGGCGCAAGGAACTGACTCCGGAGCAATACGAGGTCACGCGCAAAAAGGGCACCGAGCGGCCGTTCCAGAACCTGTATGCCGAGAATCACGACAAGGGCATGTATCGATGTATATGCTGCGGCAACGCGCTGTTCAGCTCCGACACCAAGTTCGAGTCGGGCACCGGATGGCCGAGCTTCTACCAGCCGATCGCGCCGGAGAACGTCAAGACGGAGACCGACCGCTCACTTTTCATGAAGCGGACCGAAGTGCTGTGCGCGCAATGCGACGCGCATCTCGGTCACGTGTTCGACGACGGCCCGCGGCCGACGGGGTTGCGATACTGCATGAATTCGGCGTCGTTGAAGTTCATCAAGGGTGACGAACCGGAAAAGACCTGACCTCACCCTTAACCCCTCTCCCTTCTGGAGAGGGGATTAGTGGAGCGCTTCGCGATTTTCAGAGACCGGAACCGGCTTCGCTTGCGCGAAGCTGTCCGGAAGCCCGCCCGCTCGCGCGTTAGCGTTGCGCGAGTTGCCACTGGATCAAGGTGAAGCCTTCGGGGTGGTCTTCGAAGATGGCATCTACTTCGGCGTCGAAAGGGACTTCAAGCTTTGGGTCGGCTAGTAGGTTGCCTACCATCCTCACCTTCGCGGCGTCGGGGAGTTCTACTACTACCACTATGTAGGGGCAGGCGGATTTTAGGGCGGGGTGGGCGGGGTGCCATACGCGCTCCCAGCTGTAGATGCGGCCGCGGCCGGATACGCGATGCCATCTACGTCGAGGGTGTGGCATTTGTGGCAGATCCATTCGGCGGGGAATTGGAAGGTGCCGCATGAATTACATTTCTGCACCACTAACTCGTGACGCTTGGCGGCTTCCCAGAATTCTCGGTCCAAGCCGTCGCGGGTTGGTTCCGGCGCCGGCATTCCGGTGGGTAGGTAGGTTTTTGATTCCGTCGCCATCCGCTTACCTGCGCAGGATCAGATCACTTACTGGCGCGACCATCGGGCCCGATACGACCATCGAGATTTCGGCGTCTTTGACCTGGCACGTTGATGTGCCTCGGACCTGGCGCGCGGCTTCGATGATCAGCTCGAGGCCGTGCATGTAGCATTCGGCGAGATTGCCGCCGCTGGTGTTGATCGGGAGCTTGCCGTTGGGCGCGGTCAGATTTTCGAAGGTGCAGAAATCCATCACTTCGTCGGGATGGCAGAAGCCGTGCTCGACGATGCTGGTCATCACGGCGCCGGTGAAATTTTCGTACACCTGCGCGACATCCACGTCGCGGGGCTCGATGCCCGCCATCGCGTACAGGCGCGGCGCGAGGGTTTTGAAGTTGGAGGTCGCGTAGTCGGGACCATTCTCCGCGGCTGCGCCCTGGCGGAAGTCCGAGCCTTGCGCCGATGCCATTATGTACGCTGGCTTCTGCTTGAGGTCGCGGGCGCGCTCGGCGCTGGTGACGATCACCGCGGCGGCGCCGTCGTTTTCGAGGCAGCAATCGTAGAGATGAAACGGCTCGACGATCCATCGCGACTCGTCGTAGGCCTGGCGCGTGAGCGGGCGTCCGTACATTATCGCGCGCGGGTTGGATTGGGCGTGGTGATAGCATGCCATTGCGATCGCCGCGAGCGGGTCCTGCGTGATGTGATGATCGTGCATGAAGCGGCGGGTGCGCAGCGCAATCCATTGCGCAGGCGTCGACATCCCGTAGGGCCAGGTGTACGCGATGGGGCCGGAAATGGTGCGCATCGCGGGGGTCGCGCCGAAGCGGCCGAACTGGCCTTGCGCCAGCGCTCGATACACAACTACACAAGTGGCGAAGCCGGCGACGATCGCGGCTGCGGCGTTGCCGATTGCGCCCGAGCCTCCACCGCCGCCGCCGCCCCAGAACATGTTGGTGAAGCGCAGCTCGGGCAATCCGAGGGCGGTTGCGACGCGGACCGAATCGTTGCGGTCGTTGCTGTAGGAGGCGATGCCGTCGATGGCGGTCACTGGGATGCCGGCATCGTCGGCGGCGCGTTGGATTGCTTCGAGCGCGAGGCGGAATTCGCTGACTGGCGCGGCGCCGCGTTTATAGTAGGTGGTCTCGCCGAGGCCGGCGATCGCGGTTTTGTCTTTGATGGTGAATTCGCTCATTGGGTGGCCGCTCTGATCGGCTTAGCGAAATGTGTGGGAGATGCCAAGGGGGGGAATGACGGCAGGAGCGCGCGCGATTTTGAGAAAGGAGCGCTACGCGATGTCAGAGACCGGAACCGGCTTCGCGTACGCGAAGCTGTTCGAGGTCCTTCCTCCCGTCGCGTTGCTCCCGTCGTCAGGATGACACAAAAATGCGAAGCTGTCCGTAGGCCCGCCCTCATAAGGCGAGGTATCGGATCGGATGGTTGACGACGCGCAGAAATATTGTGTCGACGTTCGAATGCTCGATGGTGGCGCGATTCGGATTCGGGCGATTCGTGGCGACGATCAAGAGCGGCTGCATGCGCATTTCAGGGGGCTTAGCGAGAAGTCGGTTTATTTTCGATTCATGGGGATCAGGCGCGATCTGTCGGCGGATGATTTGAAACGGCTGACAGAGCTTGATTTCAAGAATCACGTCGGGCTTGCTGCGACGATTACTGAAAACGGTCGCGAGCGGTTTATTGGCGTCGGTCGTTATATTTGCGGCGCCGATCCGAGTCGTGCGGAAGTCGCGTTTGCGATTCTCGACGGGTTCCAGGGCCGCGGCATCGGCACGCTGCTGCTCGAGCATCTGAGTCTTATCGCCGATGCGAACGGGGTCGCGGAGTTCGAGGCCGACGTGCTGGGCGAGAACCGGCAAATGCTCGAGGTGTTCGCCCATAGCGGCTTCGAGAGCAATAGATCTTTGGAGTCAGGCGTGGTGCATCTTAGGTCGTCGACCCGCAAGATATTGAAAAAGTCTTTTTAGAAATTCCGCTCAGCAATGGAGGTCATCTCGATGGGCCCGGTCGAGTTCGCAATCGAAGACGAAATCGCAATCGTAACTATCAATCGGCCCGAGGCGCGCAACGCGGTCGATCAACCGACTGCGGCGGCGCTGGCCGAAGCGTTTCGCCGCTTCGACGCCGATAACGCGCTCTCGGTCGCGATTCTGACCGGCGCGGCTGGGACGTTTTGCGCGGGCGCGGATCTTAAGGCTGTCGCGACCAGTCGCGGGAATCGTGTGACTGAGAACGGCGACGGGCCTCTCGGATGCACCCGCATGCTGCTCAACAAGCCGGTGATCGCGGCGGTCGAGGGATTCGCCGTCGCCGGTGGCCTCGAACTCGCGCTGTGGTGCGACTCGCGCGTGGCCGCTCGCGACGCGACCTTTGGCGTCTATTGCCGCCGCTTCGGTGTGCCACTTTGCGACGGCGGCACGATTCGATTGCCGCGCCTGATCGGGATGAGCCGAGCGATGGATATGATCCTCACGGGTCGCGGAGTCTCGGGTGAAGAAGCATTCGCGATGGGCCTGGCGAATCGCGTCGTCGATCCGGGCACAGCGTTGACGCATGCACGCGCGCTCGCAAAACAGATCGCCAGCTTTCCGCAGAGATGCATGCGCGGAGACCGGATGTCCGCCTACGAAGCGTGGACGATGCCGCTCGACGATGCGCTTAAGAATGAGTACCGATATGGAATCGCGACGATCGAATCCGGCGAAACACGCGCGGGCGCGGAGCGGTTCGCATCAGGGGTCGGGAGGCATGGGAAATTCTAAGGCCGTGAAGAACTTGATTAGAATGAAACCCGCGGTGGGTTTCATGCTTCCTTTGGCAGGGCTAAGCCCTGCACCTTAGAATCAGGAAAGATGCGGGACTTCGTCCCTGTTCGAACTTTGTTGGGTGTTGCGCGCTGCTGGCGACGTCGTCGCCAGTAGCTTATCTGCGCGAGGTAGATAAGAGGTGAACGACACGGAAAAAGAACCTCAGAGCAAAAGGGCGTCCTCGCCATTTTGCAATTAGTACTGGGTGCAGGGGTCACCCCTGCCGCGGAAGCGTGAAACCCTAGGAGGGTTCACAACGATTAAGTTTCCCCGGTGGCTGTGGGGGCCATTGTGTCGGTTCGGTGATTCCTGTAGCGTCATGGCCAAGTCAATCGTGACTTTATGCGCGCGTCGGATTCCGTGACGCCACCCTCTCAACCAATCAGACCCATAAGTTCGGCATTATCTTCTGAACTGGAATCCGGGGTTCTGAACCATAGGATTCTATTTGTCGTTTTCTGAATTTTCCGTATCGCCTGAGATCCATCGTTCAATCAAAGACCGCGGTCATCATACAGCGACCCCGGTCCAGGCCGGAGCTATCCCGGTTGCGCTCACCGGGCGCGACGTGGTGGCCACGGCTGAAACCGGCAGCGGCAAGACCGCGGCCTTTCTAATTCCGACTATCGACCGGCTGCACCGCAAGCATACGCGGCATCTCGCGGCGCTGGTGATCATGCCGACCCGCGAGTTGGCGGCACAGGCTGCGCGCGAGTTCGATCTGATCGCACGTCACACGCATATCCGGTGCGCGACAGTGGTCGGCGGCGAGTCCGAGCGCCATCAAATCGACTCGATTCGCAAGGGCGCGCAAGTGCTGGTCGCGTGTCCCGGACGGCTTATCGATTTTATCGAGCGCGGGATCGTCAAGCTCGACAAAATCGAAGTAGTGATAATCGATGAGGCCGACCGGCTGCTCGACATGGGCTTCCTGCCGCAATTGCGCCGCGTGATGCGGATGGTGCCGAAGAATCGCCAGACCATGATGTTCTCGGCGACGATGGCGTCAGGTCCCGAGATGATCGCGCGCGAGTTTCTGACCAATCCCGAGAGGGTCACGGTCGGCGGCACCAAAGCTGCGCCGCCGTCGCAGATTCGCCAGTCGATTTATCCGGTCACACTCGAGAACAAAGGACCGGTGCTGCTCGAGATTTTGAAGAGGCCCGAAGTCGAGAGCGCGATCGTGTTCACGCGCACCAAGAGCCGTGCTGACCGGGTGGCCAAGCTGCTGATCCGCGCCAATATCAAGGCGGTGCAGATTCACGGCGATCGCTCTCAGAGCCAGCGCAATGCGGCGTTGGCGGGGTTTCGATCGCACAAGTTTCGCGTGATGGTCGCGACGGACGTGGCCGCCCGCGGACTGGACATCCCCGACGTTTCGCACGTGATTAACTTCGACCTGCCCGACGAAACCGAAGGGTATATCCATCGGATCGGACGCACGGCGCGGATGGGCAAGGCGGGCGAGGCGATCAGCCTGGTGACGCAGGAAGAACGCGTCAACCTGGCGCGGTTGGAACGCACGCTCGGCAACGCACTCGATCGCGAGCACGTCGAGGGCTTCGAGAAAATCGAGATTCATGCGCCCAAGCCGGTGACGGTGTTCCGTTCGTCGGGTGCGCGCAATCGATCGACACGCAATCGTCCGCGCTCACGCTGGGCGTAACCTCCAAATTCCGCGAAAAATGAAGCTGACTGCCGAGCCGATCGCAACTGCGATTGGCTCGGTGGAAATTGTGCTCGCCGTTTCCGACGACATCGACGACGTGCTCGACGTTCTGAACGAGGCGGCGCGCTGGCTCTCGTCGCGCGGGATCAATCAGTGGCGAACCGACGGATTTCCACGTGAGCTGATCGCCGGTGATATCGCGCGCGGCGAGGTTTATATCGCGAGGTGCGATCGTCGCGCGGTTGGTACGTTCACGCTGCAGTGGAATGACGAGTTGTTTTGGCCCGGTGCTAACGAGGCGGCGGGCTATATCCATCGTATCGCGGTGCGTCGCGACGCGCGCGGATTGGGTATCGGGCTGATCAAGTTTGCCGAGCGCGCTACTGTCGCGGCGGGTCGGAAGATTCTTCGGCTCGATTGTTTTTCGGGGAACGAGGCGCTTTGCGGGTACTACGAGCGCGCTGGATTCGTTCGCTGCGTCGATGTCGAGATCGATCCGCGCGACGACGCGACGGTGCCCGAATCTACCGGGCGTTTTTTCGCGCGTCAGTACGAGAAGTCGCTGCACTGATTCGAATTCCAGTGCAAGATCGAACGCCTGTTAGTTTCATCTTTTTCGGACCGGCGTATTGAGTTAGAGTTTCAAAATCAATGCGCCATAAACTTGTTTCAACCCTCGTCCGCTGCGCGCTGGTTCTCGCCTGCGCCTTTCTGCCCCTGGCATCGTGCAGCTCGGCTAAACTCCTGCTTTCCGGCGGCGAAAAGCAGGTCAAACACCATCTTCATCCACTCGAGCCGGGTCCCTACGTGTTGGTTTTCGCCTTTGACGGCGTCGGCTATGGCCAGCTGATGGCAGCGGTTAACTCGGGCAAAACGCCGACGATGGCCGCGATGCTTGGCAAGTCTGAGGGCGGTGGGGTGTATCAGCACGCTTACATCGTGCCGAACACGGTCAGCATCCTACCGTCGACGACGATTGCGGCATGGTCGGCGATTTTCACCGGCGCACCGACGGCGTGGAATTCGGTGTCGGGCAACGAATGGTTCGCGCGCGAGGAAATGAAATTTTATGCGCCGGCGCCAGTTTCGGTCGAGGAGATGGATGACAACAAGGCCATGATTATCGACGGCCTGGTTGGGAAGCAACTGAAGAGTCCAACGCTGTTTCAGCAGGCGGGAGTGAAATCCGCAGTCTCGCTGAATGCGATCTATCGCGGTGCCGACTATTTCACGGTTATCGATCCGGTCTCGATGGTTAAGCTGTACACGGAATTCATCGCGAAGGGCGGCGGTGAGACTGCGCCCGGAAAAGCTGACATCTACGAGCAGATGGACAAGGATTCGGTGCCCAAGCTGCTCGAGTCGATCGAAAAGCATGGCGTTCCGAAAATCCAGGTGGTCTATTTTCCGGGAATCGATCTGTCCACGCACGTCGCACCCGATCCGTTGCCGAGTGAAGTCGATTACCTCGGTAGGGTGACCGACCCGCTGGTCGCTCGAATACTCGCGGCTTACAGAGATTACGGCATTCTCGATCAGACTTACGTCATGATCATTGCAGACCACGGTCACACGCCGGTGTTGAGGGATCCGCAGCATGCGCTGGGAGCCGATCCCGACAAAGGGCCTGCTGAGGTTGTCAAGGCTGCGGGATTCCGGCCACGAAAATTCGTGCTGAACCCGGGCGCCAACGAACAGGACTACCAGGCGGCCTTCGCATACCAGGGGGCGATCGGTTACGTGTACCTGGCCGACCGATCTACCTGTCCCAATCCCGGCATGACCTGTGATTGGAAGCGTCCACCCAGATACAGGCAGGACGTGCTGCCGGTCGCGCGTGCTTTTTACAATGCGAACAAAACCGGTCAGCCAGCGCCGCTGATGAAGGGCACGCTCGATTTGATTTTCGCGCGGGTTCCGACTCCGCCGGGAAAAAATACGAACGAGTTCGAAATCTTCGACGGCCATCGGCTCGTGCCGATCTGGGAATATCTGCTCTTCCACCCGCGGCCCGACTTGATTCAGCTCGACCGGCGGATGCGATGGCTGAGCGTTGGGCCGTGGGGTAATCGGAGCGGCGATATATTGCTGCTCACGAAATCGGGGATGAACCGGCCGATCCAGGATCGTTACTACTTCTCGGGGCCGTATCACTCGTGGCATGGCAGCGCGTCGCCGCAGGATAGCTACATACCGTTGGTGGTCGCGCGCGAAAACCGCTCGGGCGAGCAGCTCAAGAAAATCGTGGATAAGGCGATCGGCCCTCAGGCGCCGTCGCAATTGTCACTGGTGCCGGTGGTGCGGGCGCTGCTGGTTTCGGAACCGCCGATCGCACCGGCAGTGCCGGGCACCGACCAGGGCGGAGCGCCGTCACAAGGAGTTACCGCGCCGCCGCCGGCTACGCAGGGATCGGTCCCGTCAGCGACGCCCGCTGCGAAACCTCAATGAAGTTGCCGTCGGGGTCGCGGATGAATGAAATCCGCGCGACTGCGCCGAGCGAGACCGGCGATGCGCCTTCCCACACGCCCATCGACATGAAACGTCGATGCTCCGCGTCAACGTCGCGGACCTGGACCGTGATGTAGCGCATCCCGACCGCGCGCATTGACGCGATCACGTCAGGCGCGGTGGCCGTCGCGGATTTCTGTGCGCGAATAGCTGCGGGATCGTGGCGGAAGCTGATGACCGTCTCGCCGAGCCTGAAGCGGCCGGCGGCCAACCGCTCGGCCTGGATAGCGTCGCCGTAAAAATGATCGAAGGCAGGTTCGTCCGTGACGCCGATATGGATTTCAATTTGATTGACGCCGCGCTGCCCGGTGGGAACGAGTTCGAGTTCGTTGCGGTCGGGGTCCTGCATCGGGATCGGCATTGGAGTTCGCGGATCGGAAATCGAGAGCATACGGTAGCCGCCGGCGATTCGGGGCGGGAGTGGATCGCGCGAGTGATTTATCTTGAGCACTGAGCCGAGTAAGCCGTAGCGATATTGCCGGACGCCGCCGCCGACCGGCAGCAACTCTTCGTATGGCAGGCGGATTCGTTCGGCATAAAATGCGCGCATCTCGTCGATGCGGTTGGTGAAGATCCCGACATCCACGAATCGTTTTGCCAGTTCCATTTTCTACTGCCTCAGCCAATCGACACTCTGTTCGTACGCATACGCGATCTTCAGCGGAGTCGAGTCATCGAAATGCTTCGCCACGATCATCAGGCCGACTGGCAATCCATTTGATTTCGCGCACGGCACACTGATAGCCGGATGGCCCGAGATGTCGAACGGCGCGGTGTTGGTGATCATCGAATACGGCGCCTGGGAGTCGAGGCGATGCGCCTTCATGGGCGTCGAGGGCATCACGAGCGCATCGTATTCGCTGAGCGCGGCGTCGTATTTCGCCGTCAGCAGATGCCGATAGGTCTGCACCTTCGCATAAAACTTTCCGTGATAGCGCTCGCGCATCAGATTGCCGAACACCAGCATGAACTTCACTGTCAACGCGAGATCGTTGGCTCTTTCAGGAAGGTGCTGACCAAAATGCGCGGCGAGTTCGGGCATGTACGCGCCGCTATGATGGGTTCCGTGCAGGTTGGTGCGCGCCAGCATCGCCATTCCCTCGGGCACGATCGCATAGAGCAGGTCGGAGGCGTCGCGATGCTCGGGGATCGAAATCTCAGTCGCTCGCGCGCCAAGTTTGCCGAGCGCCGCAACCGCGCGATTCACCGCTACGTTCACGTCGGCCTCGGCGCCTGCTTGCGTAAAGCCCTCGCGCACGACGCCGAGCTTGATCCCATCGAGCGACTTGCCGAGCGCCTCGCGATAAGTCGCGGTCGTCACCTCGCGCTGGCGGGGATCGAGTGGGTCCTTGCCGGCGAGCACTTCCAGCAGCAGCGCAACGTCGGTGACACTACGAGCCATCGGGCCGACATGATCGAGCGTCGGGTCGATACTCATCACGCCGGTGTAAGGAACGAGGCCGTAGGTTGGCTTGATGCCGACGACGCCGGACCATGACGCGGGAATTCTGATCGAGCCGCCCTGGTCAGTGCCGATAGTCAGTTCGATATCGTCATAATAGAGCGCCGCTGCGGATCCGCACGAGGAGCCGCCGGTGCAATATTCAGGGTTGTGCGGATTTCGCGACGGACCGTAAAAGCTGGTGCGGCCGTCGCCCGACAGCGCGAAGTCGTCCATGTTCAAGGTCGCGACGATTTCCGCGCCGGCGTCGAGCATCCGCGCAACGATGGTCGCGTCGCTCGCGGCCACGTGTCCCTTCAGCACCGACGAGCCGCCGCTCGCAGGAATTCCGGCGACGCACACGCTGTCCTTTACTCCGACGCGCTTTCCCTTGAGCGGCCCGCTCGCGGCGCCCTTGACGCTGCATCGCGTGACGATCGCGTTCAGCGGATCGTCCTTCGGCGACGGGCGCACGCCCGCCTTGCGATCGCGATAGCGCGTCACCGACTCCTGCGGCGCGAGAGTGAGCGTATCGATCTTCTCGAGGATCGCCATCTGCCCGCGCATCATGCGTTGGAGCGCGTCGAGTTCCTCCTCGGTCAGTTCGATATGATTGGCGCGCGCGATTTTCTTCAATTCATCTGCGGTGGGAGCCGGGAATGCCATGGTCGTGTCCTCTCTCAGGTAAAATATGGGATGAGATGCCGATGCGCGTCGTCCATCGTCTGCTGCGGAGGCACGCCCGGCACTTCGAAAACCACCGGCGAGGTCATGCCCGCTTCGAGCAGGCGCGACATGTTCTCGCGGCATCGCGCGGGGCTGCCGGCAATCGTAAAGGTATCGAGCATCTCGTCGGTCACCATGTCGGCGGGCACTTTGCCGCGCGCGAAACTCTCGCCGAACGCGCGAACCGTGTCGGCAGGCAGACCCGCAGCGGCGAAAAGCGGCGTGTTCGGCTGCGGCGCCATCAGCGAGATCATCATCGCTACGATTGGACGCAAACGGTCGCGCGCCGCGCGCTCATCCTCTGAAATCGACGAAAAGATGTAAGCACCGACGTTGAAAGCGCCCTCTTCGCGGCCCGACTTCGCAAGACCGCGGCGCACGTGATCCATCGCGAATTTCACGTAGGCCGGCGACGACATTATGCTCAGCAAAAGGCCGTCTGCTACTTCGCCTGCCATCTCGCAATTTTTGGGTCCGAGTACGCCGAGATGAATCGGAATTTCGGCGCGCATCGGTTTGAAGCTCAGCTTGATCCGCTCGGCCGGAAAGACCTTCCCCGCATAGGTGACTTCTTCGCCGCGGAAAAATCGGCGGATGATCTCGATCGTATCGCGCATCGCAGCGGTCGGCTTGGTGTACGGAATCTTAAGGCGTCCTTCGATCCAGTCCTTTAGTCCCGCGCCGATTCCGAGAATCGCGCGTCCGTCTGAAATTTCGTCGAGCGCAGCGAATTCCATCGCGGTCAGCGCCGGATGCCGCAGGTATGGATTCACGATGCCGAGACCGATCTTGATTTTCGATGTGTTGCACGCAATCGCCGACGCGACCGTGAACGCGCCGCGATAGAAGGGATCTTCCGGCACCCAAAACGTCGCGAAGCCCATTTCTTCGGCGCGCCTGGCGTGCGTGGCGAACTCGCGCGCGTTCAGATTTTCGAAACCGATACCGAATTCGCGAACTTTTGCCACGGCCTACGCCTCGTTCTCGAAGGCCATTCGTGGACCTTGCGCGCACCATGAAAAGTGGCAATGCCACATTTTCCAAACCGGTTTGCCTTGGTCGTCCTCGCGCAGGTACACCTCGGTGCCGCGGAACTTGCCGCTCTCGCTACCGGGCAGCGGCTTGCCGTCTTCAAGAGTGATCGTGAATGGCGCGGAGCTCGAGAGCCATCCCATGTCGCCGCGGACGCGCACGCGAACGTCCTCGTCCTCACCGAGCGTCGCTTTGGCTTTGAATCGCGCGAGCCACTCCCACAGCGTCGCCCACTCTTCGATCCCGCCGTACGAAAAACCGTTGAGGTTCCATCCGAAGAATTTGTCGCCGCCGACGAACGCCTCGCGCATCATCGGGATGCTGCCGGTGCGATTGGCTTTCACCCATAGATTGTGCAGCCGCATAATCTCGTCGATATCCGCTTGCGGGCCTTCTCCGCGAATCTTTGCCATTGCCATTTCTCCGTTGCGCGTGCTCGTCGTCGGGTATGCGAGTAGCTATACCTCAGTTCGCATCGAAAATTCACGCTTGGCGAATTTCGAAAAATCGGACTAAGTTGGCATCGAGACAGGAGGGACTGCGATGAACCAGTTCAAAGTCGGCGACGTGAAGATAACCCGAATTGTCGAAAGCGAGGCGCCGTGGCCGGGGACTTTCATCATGGCCGACGCGACTCCCGAGAACGTCAAGAAAGAAGCGGACTGGCTCTATCCGATTTTCTCGGACGAGAAGGGCAAGCTCCGGATGAGCATCCACGCGCTCGTGATCGAGTCGCAAGGCAAGCGCATCATCGTCGACACCTGCATCGGCAATGAGAAGGTTCGATCGAATCCAGCGTGGAGCAATCTGAAGCTGCCGTTCCTGAGCGATCTGGAGAAAGCGGGACACCGCGCCGACCAGATCGATCGCGTGGTCTGTACGCATCTGCACGTCGATCACGTCGGATGGAACACGACGCTGAAAAACGGCAAGTGGGTGCCGACGTTCGCGAACGCGCGCTACCTGATTGGCGGGACGGAATGGGATTTCTGGTCGACGTTTGAGGGCAAGGACATGCGCGACCCGGTCGAGGATTCGGTGCGGCCGGTGGTCGAGGCGGGCGTTGCGGACATGGTCGAGTCGAATTTTCGGATTACCGACGAAGTGTGGCTCGAGCCGTCGCCCGGACATACGCCGGGACATCACAGCGTGCGGATTTCGTCGAAGGGGCAGGATGCGGTCGTCACCGGCGACCTGATGCATCACCCGATTCAATGCAAATATCCCGAGTGGGACGACGGTTTCGATTCGGACGGCGCGATGGCAAAGAAGACGCGGCGCGCGTTCTGCGAGAAATACGCGGACACCAACGTGGTGGTGTTCGGCACGCATTTCGCGACGCCGTCGGCGGGAAAGATCTCGAAGAAAGGCGACTCGTTCACATTCACCGCCAATGGCTGACGTCGCACTCTCGTTCGACAACGGGCCCGACCCGGCAGTGACGCCGATGGTGCTGGATGTGCTCGCGCGGCGCGGAGTGAAGGCGTCTTTCTTTGTGCTCGGCAAGAATCTCGCGTCTGCGGAGCGGATGAAGCTCGCGCAGCGCGCGGCGGCGGAGGGGCATCGAATCGGCAATCATTCGTACACGCATCGCATACCGCTCGGCGAAGATCCGAAAGTGGACGCGGTGGATTCGGAAATCGCAAAGACCGAGCAGATGATCGGCGGCCTCGCGGAAAATCCGAAACTGTTTCGACCGTTCGGCGGCGGCGGGAAAATTGGGCCTCATCTGCTGAGCCGCGCGGCGGTCGATCATTTGGTCGCCAATCGCTACACCTGCGTGCTGTGGAATTGCGTGCCGGAGGACTGGATCGACCAGGATGCGTGGGTAAATCGCGCGCTAAGCGACGCGTCGACACGGGCGCACACGCTGGTCGTGATGCACGACATTCTGCCGCGCGCGATGAGTCATCTCGATCGCTTCATCGGCACGCTGATGGACGCGGGGCATCACCTGACGCCGGAGTTTCCCGACGAATGCGTGCCGATCCAGCGCGGGGAGATCGTGCGCGACATATCAGCATTTGTGGCCCGGGAAGGGTAAATCACTTTATTTAATTTGAAACCCACGGTGGGTTTCAAACTTCCCTCGGCAGGGGTGACCCCTGCACCCAGTGATAAGAGAGGATGCGGCACTTCGTCCCTCTTAGAATTTGTAGCGGAAAACAATTCTGTCTTTGCGCGCACAAATCCGTTTGGTACGCTGATCGATATGAGTAAGCAATTCCTCCAGCGCTCAATGGTATCTGTGATTGTCGGCGCGCTCTTTTTCTCTGTCGCGGCGTCGGCATTTGCGTTTGATATTGGGTCGCTGCTCAATAACAAACCGAAAGCGCCGGATAAGTTCGCGATCATTCGCGTCGATAATCTCACGGCGCTGATGAACGATCCGAACTCGCACGTCAATATTTATGACGCGAACGGATGGGGTCTGCGATCGACGGCGGGCGTGATCCCGGGCGCGCACCTGCTCACCAGCGACGACAAGTATGACGTCGCGAAAGAGTTGCCGCCCGCCAAGAACGCGAAGCTCGTTTTCTACTGCGCCGACCTGCATTGAACTGCGTCGCATGAAGCCGCCCGGCGGGCGGAAGCAGCAGGTTACACTGACGTGAGCGTCATGAGCGACGGCATCGAGGGTTGGAAGCAAGCCGGCAAGCCGGTCGATTATCCGAAGCTGGAAGAGTCGAAGAGCAGCTGACGCTTCGTTCGCGCACGTCGCTGCTTGATGAATATAGTGTCGGCGTGCAGCGCGACGCTTCTGATCCAAATCCACAACCCATTCGCGAGCTGACGCCGCGAAGTATTGCGCTCGGCATCGCGCTGGCGTTGATTCTTGGTGCGGCGAACGCTTATCTAGGTTTGTATGCGGGCCTGACTGTATCCGCGAGTATCCCGGCCGCTGTCATCTCAATGGCGATACTGCGGATGCTCGGCGGCTCGACTATTCTCGAGAACAACGTGGTGCAGACGATCGCATCGGCGGGCGAGGCGGTCGCGGCCGGCGCTATCTTCACGTTTCCGGCCCTTGTGATTCTTGGCGGCGTTCGAACGCTGCCGTACGTCGAGGTCACCGCGCTGTGCGTCGTGGGCGCGACGATGGGCGCGCTGCTGGTGGTGTTTTTGCGCCGCGCGTATATCGTCGAGGAGCGGCTGCCGTTTCCTGAAGGGGTCGCGTGTGCGCAGGTGCTACGCGCCGGTGATGCACAAGCGAACGTTCGTCCGCTGGTGGTCGGCGGGCTCACCTCGGCGGCTCTCAAAGCGCTTCAGGACGTCGCGGGAATTATTCCCGGCGCGGTGTCGGGTGCGCGATGGATCGGGAGCGCAGCGGTCGCGGGGTCGATCGATATTTCTGCGGCGCTGATCGGCGTCGGCTACATAATTGGAATCAGGATCGCGGCGCTGGTATTCGCCGGCGGCGCGTTCGCATGGCTGATCGCGATACCCGTGCTGACCGCATTTCATGCCGGTAGCGGAACCGGAGACGCCGCTACGACCGCGTCGCAACTTTGGAGCGGCCAAGTGCGATATCTCGGGGTTGGCGCGATGCTCACCGGCGGAGCGGTGACGCTGTGGAAGTTGCGGACGCGAATCGCATCTGCGATCGGAGACAGCATCCGCGTCGTGCAGTCTACTCAAGTGGTGGCGACGGCGCGCGAGGACACCGATCTCTCGGCGCGCGCGGTGCTGACCGCGGTGGCGCTGTGCGTGCCGGTGATTTTCGCCATCTGCCTCGGGTTGAGTGGGAATGTCGCGCTCAGCGCGGCTCTCGCGATCCTTTTGACCTTGATCTGTTTTTTCGCAACGGCGATCGCGGGCTACCTGACCGGAATCGTCGGCGCCTCGAACAATCCGGTGTCGGGCGTCACCGTGATCGTTTTGCTCGCCGTCGCGCTGTTCCTGAAACTGGTTGGCGTGTCGCAGAGCGTCGGGCCGCAACTGGCGATTTTGTCGGGTGCGATCGTGTGCACGGCGGCTGCGATGGCGGGTGACTCGACGCACGATCTCGCGACCGGCTTTCACGTCGGTGCGACGCCGCGATCCCTCGAAATTGGCGTGCTGGTCGGCGCGATCGCGTCGTCATTTGTGATGGCGCCGATTCTGAACCTGCTGATCGCCGGCTACGGAATCGCGGGCACGCCGACCGCGCGCGCGGGCGCGCTGGCCGCGCCGCAAGCGTTTCTGATGGCGAAAGTGACGCAGGGAGTTTTCCATGGCGGATTGCCAATCGGGACGATCGCGGCCGGCGCGGCGCTCGCGGCGATTCTAGGATTCAGCGATCGCTACCTGGAACGAGTCGGATCGAAATGGCGCACGCCGATCATGCCTGCCGCCATCGGCCTCTATCTCCCATTCGGACTCAGCGTCGCGATTTTTATCGGCGCGCTGGCGCATTCGCTTTTCGGATCCGAAAGTGAGGCCGAGAGCGGACCCGGGATTCTGCTGGCTGCCGGTCTGGTCGCGGGCGAGGCGCTGATGGGCGTCGCGAGCGGCGCGATGGTCACGGCGGAAATCAAGTTGCCGATTTTCTGAACATCATTTAGTCGCGCACAGGATTTGCTGATGCGTGAATTTCAGCGCATATTCCAATAGACTAACGACCGTTAGGTATGATGTCCCGGACCGGAAAACGCACTCGGCAGCTGACGCTCGCGGTTCTTGGTTGTATCGCGATCTCTTGCGGCCCCGTCCACGCGCAGGAGGTGCGGACCGCGGCCAGCGTTGACCGCAGCACACTTACTGGCAAGTTGATCATGGGCTACCAAGGGCTGGTTCAACTGCCCGGGCGACGGCACCACGGTTGGCTGGTGGCATTGGTTTACGGGATCAGACCCGACCGTCGACAATCTGCCGAGTGGGGCGGACTATCCAGCGGCGCAGCGATGCGTCACCACGATGCTCGACGCCGGCGGAAATCCGGTGGATCTCTTCAGCGATGCGAATCCGGCGACGGTCGAGACACAATTCAGTTGGATGCAGCAGTACGGGCTGGACGGCGTCGCCCTGCAACGGTTCGCGGTGGACTTGTTTGATCCGGCGACGCTGCAAGCGCGCAACATCGTGCTGGCCAACGTTCGCAAGGCGGCGGAGGACAATGGCCGCGTGTTTTTCGTCATGTACGATCTCACTGGACTGACCAGCGCCAATCTTATGAGCGTCGCGCAAGATTGGAAAAAGCTGGAGCAGGGCGGAGTCACAAGCAGTCCTGCCTACTTGCACCATCGCAGGCATCCGTTGCTTGCACTTTGGGGGCTCGGCTTCGCTGGCAGACCGCTGACTCCCGCCAAAGCCATCTCTTTGCTCGACGCGCTCAAAAATATCAGCAAGAAGTATGGCGGGGTGACGCTGATGGGCGGCGTGCCGTCTTATTGGCGAACGGGCAGGCTCGATGCCTCGTCGGACCCCAAGTGGCAGAACGTTTATCGGCGGCTCGGCGTGCTGAGTCCGTGGTCGGTCGGCCGTTTCACTGACGAGGCCGGCGCCGATGGCTATCGCACGATCGTGTTGGAGCCGGATCTTGCGGCCACGCGCCGCATGCATATCGACTATATGCCTGTGCTGTTTCCTGGCTATTCGTTCGCCAACACCAATCGCGCGTTGGGGCAGCCCGCGACGCCGAGCAATCAGATTCCGCGTGAATGCGGGCGCTTCTACTGGCGCCAGGTGTATGACGCGTTGGGCGCGGGCGCGACGATGCTCTACGGCGCGATGTTCGACGAGGTCAATGAGGGCACCGCGATGTTCAAGATGCTTCCCGATGCCGCGGGCGCGCCAGTCACTGGGATCCCGCCGGGATATTCGTTCGTTACGCTCGACGCGGACGGCTGCGCGCTTCCGAGTGACTGGTATCTGAGCCTCGCCGGCGCTGCCAGCGCTGCTGTGCACTCGAGAACTCCCCCTTCCCCGAATTTGCCGCTGCCGATACCTTGAGACTGTGAGAAACGCTTCATATCTGACAGCCCTCCTGCTGATTCTCTGCGCTACGACGGTGCGGGCGCAGATGCCGGCCAGTCCGTTGACGATTACCGAGACAAAGATAGTTCGGTTTGCGCCGACGCTCCCGAATGGAGCTGATACGAAAGATGGATCATGCTGGACTGAATCGATTGCGGCTCCTCGACCCGGTGCATGGCGATGCTCGATGGGAAATTCGATCAGCGATCCGTGTTTCGCGGTCGCGGGAAATCATGACCAGCTTGTGTGTGGTGCGGATCCGGCTCTGAGAGCCGACGGCTTCATTTTAAAGCTGAGCAAGCCGCTGCCAAAGAAGTCGCAACCGGCGCGAAAGACGGAGCCCTGGATTTTTCAGTTGTCGGACGGTTCGATTTGCGAGGCGATGACTGGGACGCTGTCGCCGGTGAACGGCGAGCCCGCGCGATGGTCATGCGCGATCCACGTTCGCGACCAGGTCAGACCGCGCGGCGTCGTGACCGCGCTGACGCCGGGGAAAATCTGGATGGCTGACAAATTTCCGGAGAGCGCGATTGGGACCCAGGGAGCGAAGCCGGAGAAAATTCCGGTGAAGATGATCTGGGAGTAAGCGCAGCGCTACTTGCGCATCGTGCGAAGTTGGCGATGGTTCAGCATCCAGCGAAGTTCGCCGCCGCCGCGGTCGAAGCGCGCGGGCAGGTCGATCGCGATGCATCCGCCGGTTTTCAGTTTGATATGTGCAACGTCCGCTGCGCCAGTCAGCAGGATCGACGCGACCGCGCTTAGTTGCGGTTCGTGACCTACGATCATCACGTCTTCATGCTTTGAAAACGGGCGCAACGCGCTCACCGCTTCGGTAGCGGCGACACCGGTCGCGAGCGCGGGCAGAACCTGCGGCGGCGGCGTGTTGTCATAGGCCGCAGAAACGATCTCGGCGGTCTCGGCAGCGCGCACGAGCGGGCTGGTTAGGATCACGTCGAACTTCAGGTCCATCGCGCGCAGGCCGGCGGCAGCGCCGCGCATCTTTTCCTTCGAGCGATCAGTCAGCTTGCGCGCGCCGTCGTCACCGCTCGACGCGGCTTCTTCGGCGGTCGCATGGCGCAGAATATAGAGTCTCATGAAATTGCTTCCGTAACGGAATGTGAGTTCGAATCGTGATTGGAGTGTGGCGCGCCGTCGTTATCATCCCGCGCGACTTGTGATTGATTCGGTGAATCGGATTTACCGTTTTCAACATTTTCGCTGACCGGGGCAGGTAAGCTGACTGGTTTGAGCGCCAACCTGCCGGCGCGCCGAATTTCCTCGAGTGTGTCGTGCATCGCGTCGGATCGTTCGAAGCGTCGCCACGCTCGCATGCATTGACGGCGCAGTTTCTTTTCGCGGCTGCTCAGCGACTGGATCAATGCCCCGGCCGCGAGCATGGTGCGGGGCGGCGCGGCGGACGTTTCCGCATACGACATCAGCCATGCGATGGCGACGGTGATGTCGTGATAGAGGCCGAGCAGTTCTTGCAGCTCTTCGAGCCGATTCAAAGTTTTGCGGTGGCGCTTGGCGCCCAGCGGCGCGATCATCTCGAGCTCGTAGCGCAGGCGCTTGATGCGCACGCGGAGCTTGTGAAAAACCGGGTCCGGAGCGTCGTGCCCAAGTTTTTCGCCGAGCCGCGACGCGCCGCGCGAAGCCGGCCTGACCAATTGCGCGGCGACGATGCCCAGCCTGCGATCGGCGCCGACTTTCTTGATCGCCGGATGTTCCAGTTTCGCCAGCAGATTCAGATAGCGTTTCGATGCGAGCAGCTCGTGGAGCCTCGTGTGCTCGGACTTTCGCCCTTCCTCGAGCGCGGCAATCATCGGCGCGATCGCGTCTTTCAGATCGGCGTCGATTTTGGCAGCGCGAGCCGCGATCAGAGCCGAGGTCACGTCGCATTCGCGGGCACCGCCGGCCATCGTGCCAATCCACGGAAGGTCGCGCCGGAAAATTTTGAGCTGCGCGGCGTAAATTACGCTCGAGAACAATTCTATCGTGGCGCGAAGACGCCGCGTCGCGACGCGGAGTTGATGCAGCGGTTCGGCGCCGCCCGACTCGGCCTCACCCTGATTGCGCAATAGCGACTCAGCGCCAAATGCGATCGCTTTGCGCGCAGCGTCGGCGACGGTTTCTCCCGGCGAAAGGGTCACTTTGCGTGGCGGCGCGTCGGAGCGCGGGGCATCTACCACCGTTGCTATTCCTTGCCCCTTGATACGCCGTTGCCTTCCGAATCGCGCGGCTTGCCGTTGGCGCCGGACAGATATTCGGCGATGTGTTTGCGAAGCTCTGTTTGCAGTTCTTCAATCGGTAAGCGCGCATCGACCGAGACGAAGCCGAACTCGGTCGACAGGCGCCGGTACTCGTCAATCAGGCGGCTCTGGTAGCGCTCGAATGAATCGAACAGGTCGGTGCCGAGCGCGAGATGCATCCCGGATTCCCAGTAGTCCATCCCCTTGCCCATGATGACGCGCGGGATGAGCGATTCGACGTCGATGTCCAAGTAGAGGACGAGGTCGGGCACCAGCGCCATGCCGAAGACCTTGCGCGTCCAATCAGGGTCGGCGCCCATCACGGAGTTGCGCGCGAACGCGGTGTACATGTAGCGATCGGCGATCACGATAAAGCCGGCTTGCAGCGCAGGCAGGATTTCGTGCTCGAGGCGATCGGCAAAATCCGCGGCGTAGAGCAGTGAGAAAGTCGTGACGGTGAGTTGATGGCCGGCCTTGGCCTCGTTGATCGTTTCGGAGAGCAGCGGCGAGCGCGTCCATCCGGTGTTGCTGACGGCGTAGCCTTCGAGCTCGAGCCACGGGCGAAGCAGTTCGATTTGCGCGGAGCGACCGACGCCGTCGGTGCCTTCGATCGCAATCAAATGCCCCGGCAACCGTTTTTTTGTGACGTACGGCAGGCCGTGTCCGTACCAGGTCTTATCGTGGCTGTGACGTGACGCCATTCTTGCCATTCGCTCGTTTAAGATCGTAGTCGCCAAGTATTTCCTGAACCATCGTGCGCACGACCTTCTGTTGATCGGGGATCTCGGCGCTCGCGTCGATCGGGCGCATCCCAAACTCAGTCGTCAATTGATCGTAAATTTCGAGCACGCGGCTCTGGAACATTCGGAAGCTCTCGACTGGATCGGCCGACAGGCCTACATCCATGCCGGCCTCATGGTATTTGAGCTTGGCGCGTCCTGAAAGCAGGCGCTCGAGCGAAATGTCGATCGGCACGCGGAAGTAGAGCGTCAAGTCGGGGCGCAGCGCGGGGCTGTAAACCGAGCGGACCCAATCGGGATGCACGCCGCGCGCGACGTCCCGCGCAAACGCGGTGTACACGTAACGATCGGCGAGCACGATCATGCCGGCCTTCAGCGGCGGCAGGATCTGATAGGTCAGCCGATCGGCGAAATCTACGGCGTGCAGCAGCGAGAACGTTGTGGGCGTCAGCAGATTCTTTTTCTTGCCGCGTTGCATCGAACGTCGCACCAGCCGCGACGAATTCCACTCGGTGAAATGGACCGGGTACCCGCGTGATCGCAGCCATCGCTCGAGCAGCAGCAGTTGCGTCGATTTACCCGAGCCGTCGATACCCTCGACGCAAATCAGACGACCCTTATAAGGATGCGGAGTTTCGAGCAGCGTTTTCGGCGCGGTGCGGGTGCGGACTTTGCGCCGTTCGAGGAAGGAGTAGCGTGGCCGTTGGGCGAGGTCGAAGGAACGGCGGTCGGCGCCTCTAGCGCTCCAGCACCACCTGGCGATCCAGCAGTCTCGATAACAGGTCGGTTCTTCTCTCGCATGTCCACAGTTCGAGGTCAGCTTTCTCGCGCTTCGAATCGACTCCGACGATCACACGACCCGGTGAATACCTCACCTCAATATTTTTAACCACACCGAAGTGGCTCCGATCCAGCGCGTCGGCGACACGCAAAATCGCGGCGAGGCCTCTGATCACACGGCGCTTGGCGGGGCTGAGCGATTTCAAATCCGGCGAATCGAGTTTCGGGGCCTGCTTGCGATGCCCGCGAGCCGCCTGTGCGATGACCTCGATTTCGTCAGTGTCGAAGCCGAACAGCTCCGCATTCTTAATCAGGTAGTAAGAATGGCGATTGTGCCGGTCATGATCAATCGCGTGGCCGATATCGTGCAGTAAGGCCCCAAATTCAAGCAGTTCCCGCGAGGACTTGGGCAGCCCCAAAACCGGCGCAGTCGCGTCGAAGAGCTTCAGCGCCAGCTTCGCCACCTGTTTGCCATGTTCGTTGCTTCCGGTGAATCGAGCCGACAGCGCGTTGACCGATCGACGTCGGGCATCGACGGCGGATCGCGAATCGATCTTGTGCGCGAGTCCGAGCAGCACACCCTCGCGCAGCGCCCAGGTGCATGCGACCAGCTCCGGCGCTCCGGATTTTTTGAGGATGAAGTTGACCAGTGCGGCCGCGGCGGGCATCAGATCGACACGCTTGGCGTCCATCCCGGGGAGATCGACGCGCAGCGCAGCGTTGGCCTCGACCAGGTCGCGCGACAAGTCGGCAATCTCGCCCGCCGAGGCGCTGGCGCCATGCAGACGTCCCAATTCCTCGCCGCGCGACGATCGCGCCATCGCGACCAGCGTGTTAATGGTGCCCGAGGTTCCGATCGCGCGGATCACACCAGCGCGATTCGCTTTGCGCATCAGGGGACCGATGACGCGTTCGAGATGCGCGTCCAGCTTGTTCAGTTGCTCGCGCGTCGGGGGATCGTCGAGGAGAAATCTCTCCGCCAGCCGCGCCGCGCCGAGCTTCACACTGCGCATCCACAAAGGCTTGCCGTCGCGCACCAGCACCAACTCGACGCTGCCGCCGCCGACATCGACCAGCAGATGCGGTCCGCCGTCGAGGCCGAGCGCATGACGCGCGGCCTGGAAGATCAGGCGGGCCTCGTCGAGGCCGGAGATAACTTCGACCGTAAGTCCCGTCTCGCGCTTGATGCGGCGGATAAATTCGGTGCGATTGCGCGCCTCGCGCACCGCGCTGGTCGCGACTGCGCGCAGCTTCTCGACCCGGCGCACTCGCAGCAGCCGCTTGAAGTTCATCAGCGCGCGCACCGCAAGGTCCATCGATTCTGGCGTGAGTCGTCCGGTCGTGAACGAGCGCCGGCCCAAGCGCACCATCTCCTTGACGCGATCGACCACCTCGAGGTGACCCTCGCGGCTCACATCCGCCACGATCATATGTACGGAATTGGATCCGACATCGATCGCTCCCAACCGCATGGATAGAAGGTAGCTGCCCAAGAGCTCGATGTCATCCATATAGCCCCCACATCCGCACCTGCGCGGCAAAAAAAATTCGCGCATTCATCCGAATGATATTAGATGCGATGCGAGTTACCGCGCGATGAACGCCGAGTGTCGAATTTGTTTTCACGGTATCCTCGAGGGCTATCAGGTTTAATCTGAAGCCAGCACGCCGCACGGACGTATCGCTTGGCAGCCGCGACTTCATCCCCGATTGGTACCGACTTTCCCGAGTACGGATCCTCCAGCCACAAGTGGCTGATCGCGCTGGCCGTGATGCTCGGCACGACGCTCGAAGTGCTCGACACGTCGATCGTCAACGTCGCGCTGCCGCATATGCAGGGCAGCTTTTCCGCGAGCGTCGACGAGATCGCATGGGTGCTCACCAGTTACCTCGTCGCCAACGGGATCATGATTCCAATGACGGGATGGATTTCGTCGCGTTACGGCCGCAAGCGCTACTTCCTGGTGTCTGTCGCAGTGTTCGTCGTCGCGTCGGGGCTGTGCGGTGCCGCTCAATCGCTCGATCAGATGGTCGTCTTTCGACTGATACAGGGCGCCGCGGGCGCCGCGATGGTCCCGTCGTCGCAAGCGATCCTGATGGAGACGTTTCCGCCCAATGAGCAACAGATGGCGATGGCGACGTGGGGAATGGGCCTGATGGTCGCGCCGATCATGGGTCCGACGCTCGGCGGATGGATCACCGACAACTGGAACTGGCGCTGGAATTTTTACATCAACCTGCCAATTGGCGCCGCCGCATTCCTGATGGTGTGGACGTTCGTGCACGACCCCGCATACCTGCGCACCCGCCGCGCCAAGGGCGGCAAGACCGACTACACCGGCATCATCCTGCTCGTCGTCGGGCTCGGCCTGGCGCAACTCGTACTCGATCGCGGCCAGCGCGCCGATTGGTTCAGTTCGCCATGGGTTGTGTGGTGCACGATTTTCGCCGCGATTTGCATCATTGGATTGACGATCAACGAACTGCGCACACCGGAACCGATTCTCGATCTTTCGATCCTCGGGATTCCGGTTTTCTCCATGTCGGTGATGCTGATGGTCGCGATGAGCTTCGCGCTGTTCGGCACCGGATTGTTGAATCCAATTTTTCTGCAAGAAGTGATGGGCTACAGCGCGTGGAAGGCCGGCCTCGTGCTAGCGCCGCGCGGGCTCGGCACGATGGCTGCTATGCTGATCGTCGGACAGCTCGCGCGCTACCGTTACGACACCCGTCCGCTAATCGGCGTCGGCTTCGTCATCATGGCAATCGCGCTGTGGCAGATGGCGGGCTGGAACACGCAGGTCAGCACCTGGACAGTGACCTGGCCCAGCCTCGTCATGGGCGTCGGGATGGGCATGATCTTTCCGACCCTGTCAGCCACGACACTTTCATGCGTCAGCCGGGAGCGCGTCGGCTACGCCGCGAGCCTCTACAACATGATGCGCAACACTGGCGCGGCGATCGGCATCTCGTACATGACGACCGTGCTGGTCAATCACGAGCAGACGCATCAGTCGTACCTGGTCGCGCATTTCACCGTCTTCGACGCATGGAAAATGAGCGACGCGGCCCGCCTCGCGCCCGGCGCGCGCAGTTTTGACTACATGCCGCAAATGATTAGCGGCCAGAAGCAGGGACTCGGAATGGTGTACGGAATGATTCAGCGCCAAGCGATGATGCTGTCGTTCAACGACATCTACCGCACACTGGCTATTGTAATGATTATTCTGATTCCGACCTTCTTACTATTGCGTCGCGCACAGCCGGCCAGTGGCGTGGCCGCTCACTAGCTATTGCATTTCCGCGAGCGTTCGCTCGAAGACTTCAAGCGAATGGCGATCGAATAGTACAAAATCGATGCGCTCCAGCGTCGTCGGGCCGCCGAGGTGCGCGCGCACTTCCTCGAGCATCACCTGCGCGCATCGCTCGATTGGAAAACCTGCGATGCCGGTGCCGATTGCCGGAAATGCGATCGTCTTGAGCAAGTGCTCATCGGCGCGCCTCAGCGAATTACGTGTCGCCGAGCGCAGATTCGCCTCCGACGTCGATTCTCCGAGCCGCATGCTCGCGGCGTGAATCACGTGCCGCGCCTGCAGGCGTCCCGCACCCGTGATTGCCGCCTCGCCCAGCGCAATCGGGCCGATTTTGTCGCATTCCGTCTGAATCGCGGGACCGCCCTTGACGCGAATCGCACCCGCGACGCCGCCTCCAAGCATCAGGTCGTTGTTCGCCGCGTTTACGATCGCGTCAACGTCGGCATCCGTCAGGTCACCCTGCCGAAGCGCGATCTTCGCGCGCCAGTCTTTATTCATAGTCATGTTATTATCGCGCCAACTGTGTGGACGAGGAAGACAACCGGCCTGGTGTTGTTGATTGGTACGGCGCTCGTCGCGCTCGCGGGATGCGACCCATCTCGCATCCATCGCTTGCCCGCGACGATCCAGGTCGATATCGAAACTTCGCCGACCTCGACCGACCCGCGCTTCGGCACCGACGCGATGTCCTCGCGGATCAACGAACTCATTTTCGATTCTCTCGCCAAGGCCGATCGCGGCGGCAATTTCGTCGGCCGTCTCGCCGACAGTATCGAGCGTCCCACGCCAACAGAGATTGTTTTTCATCTCAATCACGGCGTGCGCTTCAGCGACGGCCGCGAACTTACCGCGCGCGACGTGGTTTTCACTTACAATTCGATTATCGCGCCCGAATCCATGTCGCCGAAACGCGCCACCCTCGAGCAGCTCAAATCAATCGAAGCGCCCGACGATTACACGGTCGTTATGACCGTTGCGCATCAATACTCACCGGCGCTCGAGATGGCGACCGAAGGTATCGTCCCTGCCGACACTCCGCCGCCAGCGCGCGGAACCGTTGCCGCGCCTGTCGGTAGCGGGCCTTTTGCGATGGTTGCGTACTCGCGCGACGAATCCTTGCGGCTTGTTCGCAATCGATACTATCCGCATCCGCCCGACGCGGTGCAGTCGATATTTTTCAAGATCGTTCCAGACCCGACCGTGCGCGCGCTCGAACTCGCAGAAGGCGTGTGCGACTTCTCGCCGAACAATATTCAGCTCGACGTGCTGCCGTGGCTCGCTGCGCATCAGTCACTCGAGATCAGCAAGACTCCAGGCACCACCTATCGCTACCTGTCTTTCAATTTTCGCAATCCTCGGCTGCGCGATATTCGCAGTGCGCCGCGCGATCGCATACGCAATCGATCGCAAGACAATAGTCAGTACGGTTTTACGAGGGACCGGACGAATAGCTACTGGCATGCTCTCGCCCGAGAACTGGGCATACGACGGCGACGTCACTGACTATTCGTACGATCCGAAAAAAGCGCGTCAACTTCTCGATCAAGCGGGCTATCCCGTTGGCAAAGATGGGATGCGCGGGCTGCGATTCGAATACAAGACGACCCCCGAAGGCGCCCGGATCGGCGAAATCTTTCAAGCGATGCTCCAGCGAGTGGGTATCGAACTGACTATTCGCACGCTTGAGTTTGCCACCTACTATGCTGACATTCAGGCCGGGAACTTCGATCTGACTTCGCTCCAATGGGTCGGAATCAACGATCCGAATCATTACTACATGGTATTCGACTCGAAGAAGACGCCGCCTCACGGCGAAAACCGCGGCTACTATTCAAATCCCGCGATGGATGCGCTCGTCGAAGCGGGGAAAATTACCGTGGATCGCGACGCGCGGAAAACAATCTACGCGCAGGTTCAGGAACTCGCTGCCGACGATCTGCCGTACGTGTCGCTCTGGTGGGTCGACAACGTAGCCGTGATGAATCGACGACTGGTGGGCTTCGAGGCTTATCCGAACGGCAGCTTCCGCTCGCTCGCGACGCTGACGCTCATCGGCCCCTCTGGCGGCGGAGAGCCGTCGGAATGATCCGCTATGCGCGCCGGCGCCTGTTCGCGCTCGTTCCCGTAGCGCTGGGCGTGGCGACTCTGACTTTCGCGATCATCCACCTGGTGCCGGGGGATCCCGTGACTGCGATGCTCGGCGAGACCGCCGCGCCTGCCGACATTGTCGGGATGCGTCGTCAACTCGGCCTCGACCGTCCATTGCTGGCGCAATACGCCGCGTATCTCGGTGGTCTCGCCATCGGCGACTTGGGCGAGTCGATTTCATATCGCAAGCCGGTATCACGTCTCATCGCCGAACGTTTTCCCGCCACCATCGAACTCGCTGCCGCGGGGATGCTGGTCGCTTTGCTGTTGGCATTCCCGCTCGGATTAATCGCGGGCTCGAATCCGGGCGGTGCCGGCGACCTCGGCGCGATGGGATTTGCGATCGTCGGCATTTCCGTTCCTCACATCTACCTCGGCCCCCTGCTCATGATTTTATTTTCACTGGATCTGCGCTGGCTCCCGCTCACCGGGCGCGGAGGTCTGAATCATCTCGTACTGCCCGCCGTCACCCTCGGCACCGCGCTCGCCGCGATCCTCGCGCGGATGTTGCGCCAGAGCCTGATTCGCGTGCGCGAGAGCGACTACATGCGGACCGCGCTCAGCAAGGGACTTAGCGCGCGCGCCGCTCTCGTTCGCCACGGCCTCAAGAACGCACTGACCTCGGTCGTAACCATCATCGGCCTCCAGATGGGCGCGCTGCTGAGCGGAACGCTCATCATAGAAATAATTTTCTCGTGGCCCGGCATCGGCCGCCTGCTGATTACCGCGATCGGTGCGCGCGATTACCCAGTCGTCGAGGGATGCGTCCTCGCGTTCGCAATGACCTACGTGGTCGTGAACATGGCAACTGACCTGGTTTACGCAATGATCGATCCGCGAGTGAGAATCTCTTGACCGCGCGCATCCGCAATCCGTCACTGGCTATTGGAGTGACTATTGTCGTCGCGATCGTTGTGGCAGCGATTCTGGGTCCGATAGTGTTTCGTGTCGATCCTCTGTCGATCGATCTCGCAAACATCCTGGCCGCGCCCAGCCGCGCACATCCGTTCGGTTGCGACGCGCTCGGCCGCGACATCCTCGCCCGTATCATGTGGGGCGCGCGTCTCTCGCTCTCGATATCCACCGTCGTAGTTGCGATCTCGCTGATCGTCGGCAGCCTGATTGGCGCGACCGCTGCGCTGGCCGGCGGTAGAATCGACAACCTGATAATGCGCAGCGTCGACATCGTCCTCGCTTTTCCCGGAATCCTGCTCGCCATCGCACTGGCCGCCATTCTCGGCCCGGGCTTGATCGACCTGACCATCGCGCTGACTGCGATGGGATGGACCGGCTATGCGCGCATTGTGCGCGGCGAAGTTCTAACCTTGCGCGAGCGCGAGTATGTCCTCGCCGCCGAAACCCTCGGCGCCAGGCAGTCGCGACTGCTGATGCGCCATCTGCTGCCGGGCGTCGTCGGACCGCTAGCCGTGCAAGCTACTTTTGGAATCGGCGGAATCATCGGTGCCGAAGCGGCGTTGTCATTCCTCGGACTCGGCGCGATTCCACCCACGCCCAGTTGGGGCAACATGCTCGACGCGGGCCGTGCGTTTTTGCTCGTCGCACCGCATCTCACGACGGCGCCCGGACTCGCGATCGGATTTTCGATTCTCGGCTTCAACCTGCTCGGCGACGGCATCGCGCAGAAGGTCGGCCATCGCGTCTGATGCTCGAGTGCATCCGCGCCGTGTGCGATGCGGCGAAATTTCGTGATACTAATTCCGATAGGAAGTGAGTACCAGCAATGGAGAAGATCGAGCCCGGCGAAATGGTCGAGCGATTGACTGCGTTCATACGCAGTGAAGGCCATTTCGATCGCGTTGCGATTGAGAATTTTCGCAAGATGCCCGGTGGCGCATCGCGCGAGATCTGGTCGTTCGATTGCGCGATGGATCGCGGCGGAGAAACTACTCGGCGCGCGATGGTTTTGCGCCGCGATCCCGGCGCTCACAACATCTCGACTAATCGCCGTCACGAGTTCATGGTGATTCGCGCGGCTTTCGAAGAGCGTATTCCGGTTCCCGAGGTGTTCTGGGTTTCGGAGGACCCCGCCGTCCTCGGTTCCGCGTTTTTCATCATGGAGCGCATCGACGGCGAAACCCTGGCCCGTCGCCTGCTCCGCGACGACACTTATGCCCGCGCCCGCGAAGTGATGCCGACCCAGCTCGCCGAGATTCTCGCGAAGATTCATCGAATCGATCCGGTCAAACACAAACTCGACTTCCTTGCGGAGCCGGGCGACAACGCAGCGCTGACCGAGGTCAAACGCTACGAGGAAAACTTTCGTCGCCTCGCGCTCGAACCGCATCCCGCATTCGAATTAGCCTTTCGATGGCTCCTGAAGCGGGTTCCCCGGACTCCGAGAAAAACTCTGGTGCATGGCGATTACAGAATCGGCAATGTAATTTTTGGCCCCGAAGGCGTGCGCTCGATTCTCGATTGGGAACTGGCGCATCTCGGCGATCCAATGGAGGACGTCGGATGGATGTGCGTGCGCGCCTGGCGTTTCGGCAACGATCAGATGCCGGTCGGCGGGCTCGGCACGCGCGAGGACTTCTTCCGCGCCTACGAAAAGGCCAGCGGCACCAATGTCGATGCGGAATCGGCGCGCTTCTGGGAGGTCTTCGGCAATTTGCGCTGGGGCATAATCACCATCAGCCAGGCACGTACTCATATCGACGGATTCGTAAAGAGCGTCGAACTGGCTAGTATCGGCCGGCGGACTGCGGAAACTGAACTGGAATTGTTGAATCTCATTGAATAGTCACATGCTAAAATCGAGTGAGTAATCAATATGCAGGACCGACCGACCTCAGTTGAGCTGCTTGAAGCGGCCGCCGACTTCGTCGAGAGCGAACTCGTGCCAGCAATCGAGGGCGCGCGCCAATTCCAGGCACGAGTAGTTGCCAATGTGATTCGCATCGTGGCGCGCGAAATAAAACTGGAAGATCCGTCGGTCCGGAACGAGGTGAAAGCGCTGGCGCAACTGCTGGGCTACGACACGCCGCACCTGCACAGCCTGGACGAATTGCGTGCCGCCGCTATTAGCATGGGCGGCGAGTTAGCCGCGAAAATTCGCGTTGGCGAAGCTGATGACGGCGACTGGCGCCAAAACGTGCTTGCGGCTGTGCGTCAAAGCGTCGAGGACAAGCTACGAATCGCGAATCCCCGCTACCTCAAGAATGACATAGCTATTCGCAAACTCCAGAAAGGAGATCTGACTAATGCCTGAAACGAAAGTAGTACTGCTCGAACAAGACGACCTGATGCATCCGAACACCGGCGAGTCCAACTTCAACGAAAGTGCATATTACAATTTCTACGATCGCGCTCAGCGTCTCGGCGGTTTTATCCGACTGGGTAATCGCGCGAATGAAGGCTATGCGGAGATGACTGCGTGCCTTTACCTTCCCGATGGAACCGTCGGTTTTATGTTCCAGCGGCCCGAGATCAAGAACAACGACGCTCACAACGCGGGGGGTGCGAAGTTCGAAGTCGTCAAACCGTTCGAACGACATCACATCAGCTATAACGGCAAAGTGTGCATCCTGAAGAATCCGCTCGAGATGGCCGACCCAGCAAAGGCGTTCAAAACCAATCCCTACTCGAAAGCTGCGTTGGAAATCGACTACGTCGCGACGTCTCCCGGATGGGGCGGAGAGATGCGTGAAAAAGTTGGAGATCAGTGGGTCTCACCGAAACCATCCGGTAACCCCGAAGCTCAATTCGCGAAGGGTCACCTGGAACAGCTAGGCCATGCGACTGGAAAACTCATGCTCACGACTGACGGCAATGAGCGCGAGTTCAAAATCGACGCGCTCGGCCTGCGCGATCACAGCTGGGGGCCGCGCTACTGGCAGGCGCCGAAGTTCTATCGCTGGCTCACGATGAACTTCGACGAGGAGCTTGGCGCGATGGCGACGATCACGGTGAATCGCGACGGTAGCGAGCGCCCGGGAGGGTTCATTGCGCGCAAGGGGCGGCCCTTTCAACATATCGTGAAGGTTGACGTTCAGACCGAATTCGCCGGCGAGCAGCAGCTCCACGACAAGATCAAGGTGACCTGTCACACGGCGGACGGCGGATCGCCAATAGTCATTACCGGCAAAGTGCTGTCGATGATCCCGCTGCGCAACCGTCGCGCCGGTATAGTCACTCGAATCGCCGAGGCTATGACCGAGTGGAACTGGAACGGCAAGATTGGCTATGGACTATCTGAGTATCTGGATCACTTCGACGAATAGTCAGTTGGTAAACGGTTGGTCTTGAGCGCACGCAAACTTTCAGTATAGGGCGGATAGGCAATCCCCCGTTCGGTGATTATAGCGGTCACCAGCTCGGCCGGCGTGACGTCGAACGCGGGATTGAAGGTGCTGACGCCTTTCGGCGCGATCTGCTTGCCACCGTACTCAGTGAGCTCGCGACCCGATCGCTCTTCGATTGGAATTGCCGCTCCGTCAGGACAGTCGAGATCGATCGACGACAGCGGCGCCGCGACATAAAAGGGTACGTCGTGACGCCGCGCCATGACCGCCAGCGGGTAGGTGCCGATTTTGTTGGCAACGTCGCCGTTCGCGGCAGTGCGATCGGTTCCGACTACCACGCAACTGATCTTGTTCTGCGACAGCACCGTGGCCGCCATGTTGTCGGCAATTACGGTTACCGGAATCCGATCTTTATGCAGTTCCCAAGCGGTCAGGCGCGAGCCTTGCAAAAACGGTCGTGTCTCGTCGGCGTACACTTGGATCTTTTTACCCGCATCGCGCGCGGCGCGGACGACGCCGAGCGCTGTGCCGTATCCCGCCGTCGCCAGCGCGCCGGCGTTGCAATGGGTCAGCACGATCGCTGGATCTCCGATGAGTTCGGCGCCGAACTTTCCCATCGCCCGATTCGCGGCTACGTCTTCGGTGTAAATCGCGATTGCCTCGCCTCGCATCCGCTGAAACAACTCTGCGGCATCGAGTGAAAGGCTGTCATCCAGGACGTGTCCCATCCGATCCACTGCCCAGGCGAGGTTCACCGCAGTTGGCCGAGTGGCTTTCAGAGCCTTCGCGACGACCGCGAAGCGGTTTTTGGCCTTCACGCCAGCAGTGCCTTTGACGCCGAGCGCGACCCCCATCGCAGCCGCGACTCCGATCGCCGGCGCACCCCGAATCACCATCGTGCGGATAGCCTCCGCGACGCCGCGATAGTCGCGATAGGTCCGAATCACCTCGCGCGCGGGCAACAGCCGCTGATCGATCATGCGCACGGTATCCGCCCGCCATTCGATCGTCATCACAGCCGTGGAGTCTGATTTTTTTGCGCGCGAATGAGGTTTCGAAGTTCGCATCAGTCTGATCAATAGAAAACGGCGCTGCTAATCGTCGCGGCGCCGCTCACCTGGCTTCGATTGCACGATACCGAATTCTACCGGTACGCGCGAATCTCAAAACTAAACCTTTTCGTAAACTCCGCGGGCTTTCCGTTTTGCAGCGCCCGCATCGATCCATCGCGTGATTGCCGCAAAAATCTCCGACGGCCGTTTTCCCTTGAGTCCCCGCACGTCGCGGACGTCGGACGCCTTGAACTGCTTGGGCAGCGCCGAAAGCACGGCGCGCCAATTGACTCTGCCGCGCGGTCCGCTGCTGACTGACTTTGATGCGCGGGATCCGCCGCCGATCAAAGATCCCAGGCGCGCTTCCTCTTGTTTCAATTTGCTCAGTACCGATTCCTTCAGGCGGATATCCTTGCGCAGATTGAGTAGCAAAGTGCGGGCTTGCCGCTGTACTTGTTGGAATGCCGATGCGGACGCGCGTGAGGTATCCTTACGAGGCATGTAGCTATCTCCTTTTCATGCAAGTAATCAGTACAAATCGAGTTCGAACATACACAATCAATCTCACTCCGACAAGTATCAAAGTCATTTTGTCCACTAGCAACATCACTCAACTGTGTATAGCAATCGGATAGTCACACGTGAAGAAACGGTTTCTCAGTAACTGATGCATTGTTACTATCCGATCAGGTCTGCGATGCGGGTAAGTCTGTCGAGACCGACCTGGTCCCCTGGTCCTTCGTGGCTCTCTTCGGTAAGTGTCATTAGTCAGGATGCGGAATCGCGGGCGACCGATTCGGGCAACAAAACGATTTTAGAATCAACCAGGAGGCACAATGCCTGCGATATCGTGCATAGGCATTCGTACTCGTTCGATCACTACTGATAGTTTGTTTTCCTAACAACTGGCGAATAACTAGTAGGACATGGATGCGGAAATAGTAGGGGAGATCCGGCAGAAAGAGCACTATGTTTGCGATTGGCACGATGGTATAAGCATCTCGGAATTTTGACTAGATGCGCGCTCTTGGTAGAGCCACCAAAACCGGACGCCCTGAGGCACTCGGGGTTGCGCGCAAGGAGAGGGGTAATGGGCCGCAGACTGTATGTTGGGAATCTGGCTTGGACTGTGACCGACCAGGATCTGCTCGACGTATTTTCAGAAGCAGGAAAGGTGGACAGCTCGCAAGTCATCATCGACCGCGCCACCAACCGCTCGCGGGGCTTCGGGTTCGTCGAGATGGGGACTGATGAAGCGGCCGAAGGCGCGATCAAGAAACTGAACGGCCGCGATATCAAAGGCCGCCCGATTCGCGTCAACGAGGCACAGGCGCGCAGCGGAGGAGGCGGTGGCGGCGGTGGTGGTGGCGAACGCCGCGGCGGCGGACGCGACCATTAGTCAGTTCCGCACTCGCACATAGCACGCGACTGTAGTTCTCACCTCGGCGCGCAGCAAAATATACTCGTACCAATTGCGGGAGTCGCCGATTCTTGGGGCGAACGCTCGCGCTGCGCATGTTGCTCGCGCTAAAACCGTAACCGTGGAACTCATTACGCTCGAGGCGCAGAGCGAGCGCGCTGTGATTGTGCCTGCCGCCGGATGCCAATGTCTCAGCTACCGCGCTGGGACGCTGGACGTCATCGCGGGGCCTGCCAAGTCCTGACGCATGGCGCGATCATCCGCATCGCGGCGGCATTCCGGTTCTCTTTCCGTGGCCGAGCCGCGTCGCCGGCGCGCGCTTCTCGTTCGAGGGCCGCGAATACCGGCTGCCGGTGAACGAACCCGCTCGCGGGAACGCGATTCACGGCTTCGCATGCGAGCGCGCTTTCCGGGTGACGCGGCGCGGACCCTACTTCGTCACGGCGATTCTCGATTCTTCTGACTATTCGGATCTCAAGTCGATTTGGCCGTGGCCTTTCACGCTCGAAATAGATTACGAAGTAGGTAATGGACTGAGGTTGAAGGCGCGCATCACCAACACCGGCGACTCGGTGATGCCCTTTGGATTTGGCGCGCATCCTTACTTTCACGCGCCGCTGAATCCGAATGGCTCTCGGGACGCGATGATGATTCAACTCGACGCCAACGCGCGATGGCCGCTCGACGCGAGCCTCATACCAACCGGCCGTACCGCGCCGCTCGATGGCAAGTACGATCTGCGCGCGCCGCGTCCGCTTGGTGCTGATACTTATGACGATGCGTTCCGCATGGCGGCTATCTCAACCGGCGATCCGTCGATGCCCCGTGCGCGGCTGATCGATCCGTCTCTGAAAATCGCGGTCGAGATTCGCGCCGACGCCGCGTTCGGCGACTTCGTCGTCTTTGCGCCGCCGAACAATCCGGTCGTCGCGCTCGAGCCATACACGTGCGCGCCCGACGCCTTCAATCTCGCCTCGCGCGGCGTCGCGGCGGGGATGCGCACGCTCGCACCCGGCGAGACTTTCGAAGCTGGCTTCGAGATTCGCCTCAACGTCCCTTGAAGCGCGGATCGCGCCGCTGCGCCAGCGCCGCCGCACCTTCGCGAAAATCTTCGGTGAGCAGCAACGAGCTCTGCGCCAGCACTTCGAGCTCCTGGAAGGTCATCTTGTCCAGCCCATGACCTTTGTCGATGATCCGCTTCGCGAGTCCGACTGCGAGCGGCGCATTACGCGCCATCTCGCGCGCCAGCTCCTCGGCCGCCGCAAGATGCGTCCCTTCGGCGACGACGCGATTCACCAGCCCAATCTTTTCAGCGTCGGCCGCTTCGATCATCCGCGCCGTCATGATGAGTTCCTTCGAGCGCGCGTAGCCGATTGTCCGCGTGAGCCGCGTGGTGCCGCCGACGTCGGGGACCAGCCCGATGCGCACCTCGGGCATCCCGAGCCGCGCGCCAGTCGATGCGATCCTCGCATCGCACGCGAGCGCCAGTTCGAGTCCGAGTCCGCCGACGAAGCCATGCAGCGCGCCGATGACCGGCTTCTCGATACTCTCGATCCGATTCAGCGACGCCTGCGACTCCGCAACGAAGCGCCGAAATCGCTGCATGTCAGGCCCGCCGCCCTGCCCACTCTGCGCGCCAGTGTCATTGGTGAGCGAAGTGAAATCGATGCCGGCCGAGAACGCCTGCCCCTCGCCATAGATAATGATCGCGCGAACGTCATTGCGATCGACCTCGTCAATCGCCTCGGGAATCGCACGAAGCATCGCCTGGTTAATAGCATTGCGTTTCTCAGGCCGGTTGAGCGCGATATACGCGATCTCACCTTCGACTCGAACCTTGATTGGGTTTTCCGCCATGACAAATACCTCGCTTGTTATTGAAGGTATCGCGTACCCGCAAGAAGCGCGCAACTGTTAATCGCCTGCGCGGCGAGCGGCAGGGGTGACCCCTGCACCCAGTGTGAAAGTAAGAAACGCAAAGTTGCGCGGAGCGCGCTACTTTGCTCTCAGGGCCGGCGACTCAATGACGCGCGTGCAGGTGTGCTGCTCGGCTTTCATGCTGTCCGCGGTGGTTTTGGGACGGCTCTACTACCAAGAGAGCTTTGTAACCTGGCCCTTCTTCCCCTCTCCCGGCGGGAGAGGATTGAAGGTGAGGGACCTGTTGCAGCGCATCACCCAGCAGCTCGCGGCGGAGAAGGGTGTGACGAAGGGCATTGCGCGCAGGGCGGCCAGCAGCTTCGCGGCTTTGATTACGGAGGCAGGACTTGGAACGTGTTCTGGAGAGAATAAGGCTCGTGTAATAACGTGGGTAAAAAGCGCTCAGGAAATTGCGAGTCGATCCCTAGATCTAGGCGCAATAAAGGCGCGAGTTGAAAGCACACCTCTTTCGGTGGTTAGGAACGATCAACCTCCCGCCGACAGCAACGGTCAAGGTTCGAACGGAAGGGAGGGCGAGAAGAATTACACGATCGTTCAGCACCAGCAGAACATAGGTCACCTTGCTGTACGACCCGGCTATCTTGGAGTCGTTGCCGATATGACGAATTGGACAGAATCACAGATTCAGACCTTCTGGACGGGCCACAATGGTGCGCTCGAGTTGATGCGCCAGATCGCGAGAGAAGGCGGCGATCGTGGATGAAGTTTCCGTCGGATGTCGATATCTCGCCACTCAAAATCATCGATCTGATCGTCGCGGTGGTTGAAGGCAACAGTGCCTATTCAGATGAAAAACTGAAAAGCTATGCCGGGTTCGCGTCGAAATCTCAGTATTTTGACAGGTGTGTGGAATGGGGCATCAATCTTGGGTTCGTGCGTAAGGGACGAAACGGCATTCTTGAGCCCCGAAAGGCGGCCACCAAGCGACTGCGAGAAGGCCTGACTGAGAACGAGAAGTACCGTGCGTTCGGAGCCGCTCTGGTCAAGTGGCAGCCGTTCGAAGCGTTCCTCGCGTTTCTCGGCCGAGGACTCTCAGCCCGCGAAGCTGCTCAGCGAGTGCGAGCACATTTTTTGATATAGAGAACACCCCCGATTTTCTATCAAACCTTTTTTCCCGATGGGGTCTCAGAGTCGGGATCTTCAAGCGTGGCGTCGGTCGTAATGCTCTAGCGTTCTCTGACGATGTCAAAGCCGCTCAGGATGAGCTGAAGAAGACCATCGATTCCCCTCCGGAATCTCAGATCGCGCGACGGTTGAAAATCGAGTCGATCCTAGGCTCCGACGCATTCGCGTACCTACACGAAGACGAGATTACAGACTACGTCGAGGCGTTTGGGCAGTTCTCGAAAAATCCCGGCGCGGCGGTCAATAAGGCGGGAGCGGCAGCCGAGGATGTACTGAGACGGATCGCGACCGAGCTCGGCCTGCCTGGCGCTACGAAAGCCAACGGGCTCGCCGAACTCGCCGAAGCGCTCTACAATCGAAAAGACGTGAATGGAACGCTCGACTCAGCAATTCACGACAAACACAAAAAGTTGGCTCACACCGTGGCCGCCATTCGGGTGATGGGCGCTCATGGCAAAGACAAAAAGCTACTAGAAAGGTGGACAGTCTCGTCCGAATCCGCGCTCGCTCAGATTTATCTGAGCCTTGGTTTGGTGCGCGGCGTGTTTGGCTTTGCAAAGCGCGGCGGGCTCCTCGAAATCTAGAATCCTCCGAGCATCCGACGAGCCACCATCTCCGGTCTCCTCACGCACGCGCTGCGCGCTCCTTATTTTCGGACTCGTTCCTTCCGGCACCGCTTCGCAATCCATTCCCCTGAACTAAATTGCCACAACCGAACGTTTCACGTGAAACATTTTATGGAATAATCCGCGAGCCAAATACGCTTTTCAGACAATCATCCTTAATTCGACACCAATTTCACGCGCCGATTACGGCGTCGATCAACTCTCTGTTATCGCAACCACCGTGAGCGATTTGTCCGCGCATCAGCCGATGCTGCCGTCGGCGAGAACGTTTAACGTGAAACGTTCCTGCCCAATAAGCGAGCAAACACTTTGCCTTTTTCAGAGATCGACGCCGAAATTGTTGCAAATTGGATGTGACGGCGAGTCTCTCGACAACAACTAACTGTTACCGCGAGTCCGAAAACGTTTCACGTGAAACGTTCCCGCCGAAAAGCACAACAGAACAGAGGCAGAATCTTGAATCGCGCGCGGAAATCACCCTCACCCGCTCCTTCGGCGCGGCCTCTCCAGCAACTAAGCGGGCGAGGCGAATAATTGGAGGCGTGGAACGCGACATCCAACTCCGCGCTGGATAAGGTCCCTCTCCTTAAATCCTCTCCCGTCGGGAGAGGGGAATGCGAAGGTCTTCGTTTCGGGAAGGAGAGTTAGGGTTTCAGTAGGACCTTCATTACGTTGTCTTTCCTGGCGTTGAAGATTTCGTAGCCTTTCGCGGCGTCGGCTAGCGGCATTATGTGGCTTATCAGGGGCCGCGGATCGAGCGTGCCTTTTTCTATCAGGCGGGATAGTTGGGGGATGTGGGCGTTGATGTTGGCCAGGCCTACCTTGAGGGTTAGGTCGCGCATGAAGGCGTAGCCGATTGGGAAATTGAAGGACTGCGCGGCGAAGGCGCCGATTGCTGAGACGGTGCCGCCGCCGCGGACCGACATTATTGCGGCGCTCAATGCCGACTCGTTGCCTACTGCTTCGATGGTTACGTCGGCGCCGCGGCCTTCGGTGCGATCGAGGATCGTTTGATTCGCTGTTTCAGTATCCACGCCTGTGGCGCCTAGTTTGCGCGCTAGGTCCAGGCGGTAGGGGATGCTGTCCACCGCGATTATTTCGGCGGGGCCGAAGAGCTTCGAGGTCATCACGGCGCATAGGCCTACCGGGCCGCATCCGAAGATTGCGACCGTGTCGCCGGGGCGGATGTTGCCGTTGATCGCGCCGAAGAATGCCGTCGGCAGGATGTCGGCGAGGAAGACTGCGCTGTCGTCGTCGATTGCGTCGGGGAGCGGGTAGCAGGTGTAGTCGGCCATCGGGACGCGCACCGCTTCCGACTGTTCGCCGCCCAGCCATCCGAGCTTGCCGGCTGAACTCGAGCCGTAGCCGAAAACTGCGGAGCCGGCCTCGGCGCATTGCGAGGATTGGCCGCGGCGGCAGTAGAAGCATCGGCCGCATGCGACTACGCCCGACACGACGACGCGCTGGCCTTTCTTGAGGTGCTCGACGCCTGCGCCGACCTCCTCGATCACGCCGACGCCTTCGTGGCCGAGCACGAAGCCGGGCTCGATAGGAAAAGCGCCGTGATAGAAGTGCAGGTCGGATCCGCAGATTCCGGCGCGGGTGATTCGCACGAGCGCGTCGGTGGGCGTTTGGAGCGCGGGGTCATCGACGCGCTCGACGCGCACGTCGTGGGGTCCATGGAAGACTGTTCCTCTCATTTTTTTCACCGTCCATTGGAGCTGTGAATAATTCGAATTGCTGATCGATGCTTGCGACCTAACCCCTAACCCCTTCCCATAGTGGGAAGGGGAACCGGAATTTTAAGGATCGCCGGCGTCGACTGAAATTCCAATCTGGCGCGATGATGACATACACGGACGTGGGTTTGCAGAGGCGGCGGAGTGCGTGGTAATTCCAAAGTCTGGTACTCGGGAGGCCCTATGATTCAGAACGTCAAGAAGATTCTTGCCCCGATCGACTTTTCGGAGCACTCGATGAACGCGATGCGGAGTGCGATGGAACTGGCGAAGGACGTCGGCGCCGAAGTTCACCTGGTGCACGTGATCGCGCCGCATCATCATTTTATCCCGCTACCCCTGGCGACCAATGTCGAGCAGAGCCGCGAACTCGCGCGCGAAGCCGCGATGCTCGAGCAGGCCGAAGAGGAACTCGCGCATCTCAAGAAAGACGAATTCGGCGACTCGAAGAAGGTCTCCACGTTCGCCGTGATCGGGCATCCGGTTCAGAAACTGGTTGACTACGCTAAAGAACAATCAATCGATCTGATCGTGATGGCGACGCATGGGCGCAGCGGGATCGAGCATGCAGTGCTTGGCGGGACTACCGAGAAAATCGTGCGCAACTCGCCCTGCTCGGTCCTGGTAATTCGGGCGCGCCAGCAGTAGTCGAGAGCGACAACCTTTTTCCCGGCGGTCGCGAACGCATCACGCGCGACCGCCGGCTCTTTTTTCGGGTTTGAGGAGAACACCGATGAATCTTGAACAGCAGAAGGAACGCGCGCTCACATTTTTGAGGGGCCTCGAAAAGCCGGACGCGACGTCCTACCAGGATTTGCTCGCCGACGATTTCGAATTCGAGATGATGGGTCGGCTGCCCGGCGTCGCACCAATCCGCGGCAAGGAAGCGTTTCTCAAATCGACGCCGCCGATGTTGAAGGCGATGTTCCCCAACGGCTTGAATATCAAGGTCGTTTCGGTAATCGCCGAGGGGCCGCACGTAGCGGTGCAGGCCGAGTCCGACACGACCGCCGGCAACGGGAAGAAGTATGCGAACCGGTATCACTTCTATGTCCTGTTCAAGGGCGACAAGATCGCGCAGGTGCGCGAGTACAACGACACCAATCACGTGCGCGAAGTGTTTATGAGTTGATGGACGCTTTGCGATCTTCGTACACCGTTACCGGATCCTCGTGCGAGGCCCTTCCTCCCCTCGGGTTGCTCGGGTCGTCAGGTGACACAAAACGCGAAGATGTTCAGATATCCTCGCTCCCTCGCGTAGCCAAGAATGACCAATATGAACGATGCGGTCAGAGAGTTGGCAGGCTGCAAGATGCAGTTAGAGAACTGAGGAAATGCGTAGAGCGCTTAAGGGCTCCGAGAGCCGTTGCGGAGAGAAAAATTAGGGCCAGGCAGATCGCTCCACCCGACCCTTTAGCCAACCGGGAAAAGGGGGGCAAACCCCGGCCAGCCTTTGTATTGTATACAACTTTACGCACGTTGCAATAACAATCAGGATGGCTCGATTTCCAGATTTTCGAATACACTTTGTGCCGATCAGAGCAAGCCGCCACCAAGCGCGGGGATGAAATGGACCTCGCTGTCCGGATTCACGAGATCGAGAATACCGCCGGTCGCAATCTCGCCGTCGATCGAAACCGCGATCGACGGGCGGATGTCCCCATCTTGTAATAACTGTTGGTCGATTCCCGGAAACTGCTGGCCAAGATTAAGGACCAGCTCGCGGATCGACTTACCGGGGACGTCGACACGCTCGATGCCACCAGTAAATTTGCGTAGCAGTGAAGGAATGACGACGGTGGGCATACAATTAAAGGGGCGAGCCCTTCGCCCGCCCCTTCTTGATCAGGCGTGATCAATCCGCCGCGGCGGAATGTTTTGTCGAGTCGCGATGCTTGAGCATTGCCTTCAGCAGCTTCGGAGGCGACATTGGCGTCTCGAGCATTCTGACGCCGACCGCGCGATAGATCGCGTTGGCGACCGCTGCGACTGGTGGCACGATCGACACTTCGCCGACGCCGCGAACGCCCAGCGGATGGCCGGGGTTGGCTTCCTCGACGACCACTGTTTCGATCATCGGCAAGTCGAGGCAGGTCGGCATCCGGTAGTCGAGGAATCCTGAGTTACGCAGCGTGCCCTTGTCGTCGTAAAAATATTCTTCGTTGAGCGCCCAGCCGAGTCCCTGCGCGGTGCCGCCCTGCATCTGTCCTTCCACGTAGCTCGGATGAATCGCCTTGCCCGCATCCTGCGCGACGGTGCATCGCAGGATTTGTACTTTGCCGGTGTCGGGATCGACCTCGACGTCAACGCAGGTGGTCGCGAATCCAGGTCCGACGCCGCGCGCGTTCACACTCGCGCGACCGGTGATCGGACCGCCAGTGCGCGGGAAGCGCGGCGCGAGCTGTTTGATCGACATCGGCGGCACTCCGTTGCCTTTGGCGTGGAGGTGGCCGTCGCGGAATTCCACTTCGTCGGGCTTTTTCTCCCAGACTTTTGCGGCGCGCTCGATCAACTGGCGCTCGGCGTCCTTGGCGGCCTCGTACACCGCCATCCCGGTTGCGAAGGTGACGCGGCTTCCGCCGGTCACGTCGGTATGGCCGATCGAATCGGTGTCGGCGGTGATCGGGCGCACGTCAGTCACGGGCAGGCCGAGCACTTCCGCGGTGATCATCGCCATGGAGGCGCGCGACCCGCCGATATCGGGCGAGCCGGTCACGACGCTGGCGGTGCCGTCGGCGTGGATATTCACGGTGGCGGAAGATTGCATCCCGGCGTTGAACCAGAAGCCTGAGGCGACGCCGCGTCCGCGGAACTTGCCGGTCAGCTTCGACTTGTAGTGCGGACTGTTCTTGATGCCCTCAAGCGTCTGGATCAATCCGATGCGCTTGAACGGAGGGCCGACAACCTGCGCGTCGCCTTCCTTGACCGCGTTCTTGAGGCGGAACTCGATCGGATCGATCCCGCATTTCTCAGCGAGCTCGTCGATAACAGTCTCAGAAGCGAACGCGGCGTTGGTCGCGCCCGGTGCGCGATAGGCCGCGGTCTTGGGACGATTGACGACGACGTCGTACGCGTCGATCACAAAATTTTCGATGGTGTAGGGAGCGATGATGCACATCGCGCCGGCGCCCACCGGCGAGCCGGGGAACGCGCCCGCCTCGTACGCCATCCAGATTTCGGCGGCGACGAGTTTGCCGTCCTTGGTCGCGCCCATCTTCACTTTGATCTTCGAGCCAGAGGTCGGGCCGCTCGCGCGCAGCACTTCCGAGCGCGACATCACGAGCTTCACGGGCGCGCCGGTTTTCTTCGACAGCAGGACCGAGAGCGGCTCGAGGTAGATGGTGGTCTTGCCGCCGAAGCCGCCGCCGATTTCTGCCGGGACGACTTTGATGTGGCCGACCGGCATCCCCAGCACCTGCGCGCTTAGCGAGCGCACGTCGAAGGCGCCCTGGGTCGAGCAGTAAATCGTCGCCTGTCCGTCGGAGTTGTAGATGCCGACCGCGTTGTGCGGCTCGATGTATCCCTGGTGGACCATCGCGGTGTTGAACTCGCGCTCGATCACGTAATCCGCCGACTTGAGTCCGGCCGCGACATCGCCGCGCTTGAACTGGTAGTGCTGCGCGACGTTGGTCGGCTTGTCGCCCTCTTCCTTGTTGCGAAGATCCTTCAGCAGGATCGTCGCGCCCGACTTGGTCGCGACGTCCACCGTCATCACCGGAGGCAGCACTTCGTATTCGACTTCGATGAGGCGCAGCGCTTCTTCGGCGATATGCGGGCTGGTCGCAGCGACGGCGGCGATCGCGTGGCCGTCGTAGAGGACCTTGTCGTGCGCGAGGATGTTCATCGACAGGTACATCGGGTTGATGACCATCTCGCCGGACTGCTCGAGCTTGTTCTCGGCCTTCGGCAGATCCTTGCCTGTGACGATCGCCTTGACGCCGGAAAGCTTGAGCGCCTTGTCGATATTGATCGATTTGATATTGGCGTGCGCGTGCGGACTGCGCAGAACCTTGCCGTGCAGCATGCCGGGGAACGCGTAGTCAGCGCCGTACTTGGCGCGGCCGGTCACCTTGTCAACGCCGTCATGCCGAATCGGACGGGTGCCGATAACTTTGAAATTGTCAGTCGTAGTTGATGCCGCCATGAGTTACCTCTCGAATCGTTTCGGTGATCTTATCGTGCGGCCGCTTTGCCTTCGCCTTGCGAGCGGATATCCGCGGCGGCGTCGAGCACCGCTTTCACAATTTTGTCGTAACCGGTGCATCGGCAAAGATTTCCGGCGAGCGCGTAGCGAACTTCGGGCTCGGTCGGTTTCGGATTGCGATCGAGCAGCGACTTCGCCGAGATCAGGAATCCCGGCGTGCAGATTCCGCATTGCAGGCTCGCGTGCTCGAGGAACTTGTTCTGCAAGACGCTGAGCACGCCTTGCGTGGCGAGTCCTTCGACGGTCGAGATATTTTTGCCTTGCGCCTCGACGCCGAGCATCAGGCACGAGTCGATTGCGCGGCCGTCGACCAGCACGGTGCATGCGCCGCAATCGCCGGTGAGGCATCCTTCCTTCGAGCCGGTGAGTTCGAGCACGTCGCGCAGGGTTTCGAGCAGGCTTTGGCGCGGCTCGCACAGGAACTCGACCGTTTCGCCGTTGATGGTCGCTTCTACCAGGGTTTTTTTAGCCATTGTATCTATAGACCGTAGTTGAAATTTCGAGTGTCAGCTCTTTTTCGCGCGTTCGGCGGCGATAGCCAGCGCACGGCGCGTGAGCACGCCGGTGACGTGGACCCGAAAATCGATCGTCCCGCGCATGTCGTCGATCGGCTTGCATATCTCGCTCGCCGCACTGCCGGCGGCCTCGAGGCTCGCATCGTCGAATTTCTTGCCGATGAGGGCGTCGGCAGCCTTGCTCGCGAGCAGCGGAGTCGCCGCAACCGCGCCAAGACCGATCCTCGCCGCCTTTACCTTGTCGCCGTCGAGCGTGACGGAAGCGCCGACGCCGACCACTGCGATGTCCATCTCGTTGCGCGGGATGAATCGAAGATACGCGTCGCTCGAATGCGCTGCGGGCGCGGGAATCAGCAATTCGACCAGCAGCTCGCCGGGCTTGAGCACGGTACGTCCGGGCGACACGACGAATTCCTCGACCGGAACTTCGCGCTCACCGGATGGGCCGACGATTCGGGCGCGCGCACCGACAGCGATCAACGCGGGGGTAGTATCGGCGGCCGGCGATCCATTGCACAGATTGCCGCCGACCGACGCCCGGTTCTGAATCTGCAACGAGCCGATCAGATGAGCCGCTTCGGTCAGTCCGGGGTAATGCTTGCGCATCACGTCGCTCTGGCTGATGTCGATGCACGCGACGGCGGCGCCGAGGCGCAATCCTTTTTTCGCGTCGAAGGAGAGCGTCTGCAGTTCCTTGATTTTTTTGACGTCAACCAGATGCTCGGTGCGGCGGACTCCAGCGCGGAGCTGGATAAGGATGTCGGTGCCGCCGCATAGCGGGCGTGCGTTCTCGCCGTGGGCCTTGAGGATACTGACGGCCTGGTCGAGCGTGCTCGGGGCTTCGTAATTAATGGCGTGCAACGGTGGAGAACCTCCGGGTCGAGCTAAGACTATACCCGCCTTTATACCTTGGATAGCGTACTTGCCGCGCGCTGAAAAGAGCGGCGAATCAGGCCGCGCGCTTGCGGGGACGGACTTCGCGATCGATTTTTGCTTTCAGCTCGTCCTTGGCTTTTTCGAGGTCGTAGTCGCTTTGCAATGCGAGCCAGAATTCCGCCGACGTGCCGAGATAGCGCGAGAGGCGAAGCGCGGTGTCGGCGGAGATCGCGCGTTCACCCTTGACGATTTCTGCGATTCGGTTGGCAGGAACGCGCAGATCCATCGCGAGTCGATGGATACTGATGCCGGTCGGGACAATGAAGTCTTCGTATAAGACTTCGCCGGGATGAAGCGCGGGTATTTTCCTGGCGCGAGCCATATATGCATGCCTCCAGAATCTTGAAGCTCAGTGATAGTCCACTATTTCTACATCGTACGCGTGCTTTTCCCCCCAGACGAAACAGGCTCGGTACTGATCATTGATCCTGATGCTGTACTGGCCGGCGCGATTACCCTTCAGCGCTTCAAGGCGGTTTCCAGGCAACGCTGCCAAGTCTGACAAGCTCGCAGCCCGATGAATCTCGCGAAGCTTCCGATGCGCGACGCTAGCTATGCCTTCGAATTTCGGGACCCGCTCGCGATCAAATATCGTCTGAGTGTCGCGGTCGCGAAAGCTCCGGATCACTCAGGCAGTATTGCATATGTCGCGTTGTATGTGAAGCATACAACACGACACATCGAACGGAAGGCAGGTGACGGTGCCGCCGCATAGCGGGCGGGCGTTCTCGCCGTGGGCCTTGAGGATACTGACGGCCTGGTCGAGCGTGCTCGGGGCTTCGTAATTGATAGCGTGCAAAGGTGAGAAACCTCCGGATCGGGTTAAGATTATACCCGGCTTTATAACTTGGATAGCCTACTTGCCGCGCGCTGAAAAGAGCGGCGACTATGCGGCTCGCTTGCGCGGACGGACCTCGCGATCCCCTTCAGTGCTTCAAGGCGGTTTCCAGGTAACGCTGCCAGGTCTGACAGGCTCGTGGCCCGATGAATCTGGCGAAGCTTCCGATGCGCGAAGTAGTTACACTCTCAAATTTCAGGACCGCTCGCGATTATATATCGTCGGCTTCGGCGGGCTCTCGCCGCGGCCATATCATCATCAGCTGCTCGACGATTCTCCGCAAGCGTGCTCGCGGCGCACCGTCCCGTGCCTTGATAGCCAGGCCGTAGAGGGTCGCGGTCACCATGCCGGTGAGTGCGTCGATGTCGGCATTGTCAGACAACTCACCAGCCTTCTCACCGGCCGCAATGCGAGCACGCACAGCTTTCTCCGCGGTGTGCCTGCGTTCGGCAAGCGCCTCAAAGATGTCGGTGGACTCGATGGCGCAGTTGGTGGCGCCGAGCGCGATCAAACAGCCCTTTGGATTCTTCGGGTCAGTAAATGACTTTGCCGCGTCAAGGAGAAGGCGCCGAATAGCCAGTTCCGCCGTGCGCTCGCTCGTGAGCGCCCTACGAGCAAAGCAACCGGTTTCACGTTCGTAGCGCTCGACCGCTTCGAGGAAGAGGCGCTTCTTGTCGCCGAAGGCGGAGTAGAGGCTTGGCGGCGTGATGTCCATAGCCTCGGTGAGATCGCTTATCGATGTAGCCTCATAGCCCCTGCTCCAGAACAGACGGATGGCACTTTCGAGTGCTTCGTCGCGATCGAACCCGCGCGGCCGGCCGCGCTGTTTTGGTGGTGCTGTCACGTTAATCTTAGCGATCGATATATAAATCTCTTGACACGCTCACGCAAGCTCCGTATTTGTGTAGCGGTCACTAGATAAACGGTCCAGCGACGCGAGAACGCCCAGGGAGGATTGAAATGCAAGCGAGAGTGGACAGCAAGCGGTTTGGTCCGTGGGCGCTCATCACCGGCGCCTCGTCCGGTATCGGTCGCGAATTCGCACGCCAGATCGCCGCCTCGCACATCAACGTTGTGCTGGTCGCCCGCCGGCAAGCCTTGCTCGACACACTCGGCACCGAGCTCGCGCGGGATTTCGAGGTGAAGCATCGGGTCGTCGTTGCCGATCTCTCGGACGAGGGGTTCATGGCAGGATTGGCCGACGCGACTCGCGACCTGGACATCGGTCTCGTTATCTCGAACGCGGGCACCGGCAATCCGGGAAGGTTTATCGATAAGGATCGCGAAGAGCTCGCCATGACGCTGCGATTGAGCGCGCTTGCCCACGCCGAACTCGCGCTACATTTCGGCCGCAAGCTGGCCGAGCGCGGGACTGGCGGCCTGCTGTTCGTTGGAGCCATGAATGCCGACCTGGGCGAGCCGTTCATGGCGCATGACGCCGGCGCCAAGGCCTATGTCCAGAGCCTTGGCCTCGCGCTCCACGAGGAGTTCAAGCCGCGCGGGGTCTATGTGACCGTGCTGCCGCCGGGTCTGACCGACACGCCGGTGCTCGCCAAGTTCGGGCTCGATCCCAAGACCATGCCGATCAAGCCGATGAAGGTCGATCAGGCAGTCGCAGAAGGCCTGAATGCGCTCGCCGTCAATCGGGCAATGATCATTCCTGGCCGGATGAATCGGATCATGCGTGCGATCCTTCCCGCCAGCGTGACTCGATCCATGATGATGAAGATGATGGAGAAGATGCCAGCGATTGCGAACCCAAGCCCCCAGCTCGGGAAGCAGTAACGTTCTGCTGACAGGAGGCAGTCGAATGCTCTGAGCCGACTCGAATTTCTTTTTGAATCATGTCGGAACGGTTAGGGCAGGTGGCGATGCGTCATCGCATCGCCACCTGGGTGCGGGTTAGTGGCCGGACTGGACCATCTTCTGTGGCGTGAAGAAGTTGCGGTCCACGGCGCCCATGTTTACGAACAAACTGTCGGTCTGAGTTGCCGGTCCCGGTGAATAGACCACCGTTGAAAAACCGCTGGTGATGTCTTCATCGACCAGTGCGGTTTCGAACATGCGCTTGAAGGGCCAGATCGCGACTGTCGAATTGGGGAGAGCGCGGTCGCGATATGCATGGAAAGTCGCGAGCGTTTTCCAGAGCTGGCCGTTGTTGTCGAATTGATCCGACGCGGTGATGAACCATCCTTCGGAATCGACGTAAAGGATGCGCTTGGGAATAATCGTGCTGCCGCCGATGACAGAGCGCGGCTTCGCGGTCGCCTCGATCACGTAGAGGTGGCGCATCTCCCAATTCTCCGGGCAGACCGTGCGGCCGTTGTCATTTGCGCACGCCTGCGCGGGAGAGTTCGCCGCTTCCACCGACGCGAGCATCGAGCGCTCGCCCAGCAGCCGGTAGCTGTAGTCCTCGATTTTTGCGGAAAAACCAAAGGCGGAATCGGGATCCCAGGTCGAGGCGTAGGTCGTGGCGCCGCCCACGCCTGCGGACATCTGCCCCGATCCTGCCGGGCCGTTAGCTACTCCAAAGGTATCCGAGAGTTCCGTGACCGGCAGCCGCCTCAACCTTCGGGTTTCAGAGCTATACTCCCACACCGCGTCGTCGACTCCCGGACGAGCGGAGCGCTCGGTGACGATTCCCGCGCCGCGCATCTCGGCCGGTTCGAGGATCGGAAATGCTCCCGAACGAGACGCGATGCCGGTCTTCATAACGTCCGGATCCAGCGGCAATGGAGCGACCTCGGTCCGTCCGACGGAGTTGTAAAAGCCAAGATGTCCGAAGGTGAAGTGCTCGATCTCATTGGGCGAGCCCGCGCGATGACTGATAGCTTCGACGCCGCGCGAATCGAGGTCGTCGGTATGCAGCGGACGGAACTGGAAGTTCCACATGATCTTGGTGGCGGCCTGGGGATCGTTCGCATCGACCAGCGGAAACGGCAGGCCGGCGACGTAGCCCTTGAGCTCACCGTCGGAGCCGAGCGAAACCTGCGGCGAATATCGTTCGGTGGCTTCTTTGTAGGGCGGCGGCCAGTCGAGGTGTCCGGTCGGGACAATTTTCATCGTCATCCCTTGCTTGACGAGAATGAAATTCCCGGGACTGACCAATCCCGCGACCTGTGACGCGTTAGCCGGAGTGATCACGTCTCCGGGCTTCACCTGTGCGCGCGCAGGAGCGGCCGTGTTAAGCACGGCAATCGCAAATGCGAGCGCGACGATTGTTGAGAAGCGATTTAATGTCATATGGGGTGTTCCTCGTTTAGGACAAACTTCTGCGATTCGGCGCGGGCGCATTCTCAGGCGGCCGCGACCGATATCCTTCATCTTCGGAGGCGTGAAAAAGGGACGCACAAAATGAGCGACCTTTGTCGGCAGAAGCGCGCGCGAGTTATGAGGAGAGAACGCGAGAAAATTCAGGCTTTGAAGCCGAGGCGCGAGGCTACTTGTGCTGCGGCGAGCGCGAGCGCTGGGGCCATCGGGCCCATCAGGGCGAAGCGGGGATCTGTGGTCTGGCCGCGGACGTAGCGGACGTAGATTTGCTCGACGACGGTCGCGGTTTTCCAGTGCGCCCACGCCCAGTAGTACGGCATCGCGCTTACGTCGCGGCCGGTGCGGCTTGAATAGCGATGGAGCAGTTCGTCGCGAGTCAGGAATCCAGGGCGCAGCGTGTGCGCCTCGCCTTGGGAGGTGCCTAGCAATTCGGGTGGGTCGTTCTTGTCGCGCCAGTAGTTCATCACGATGCCGAGATCGACCAGCGGATCGCCGATGGTGGACATTTCCCAGTCGAAGACGCCGACTATCTCGCCGTGATTGACCGCGCCGACCATCACGTTGTGCAGATAGAAATCGTTGTGCACCAGCACTGGCGGCGGCGACACCGGCATGTTGTCGAGAAACCACGCGCCGAGTTTTTCCATCAGCGGGACTTCACGGGTTTTGGCTTTTTCCCATCGCGCCATCCATCCGGTGATCTGGCGCTTCAGGAATCCGTCGGGCTTGCCGAGCGTCGCGAGTCCGATGGCTGCGTAATCGACGCCGTGCAAGTCGGCGAGCGTGTCGATGAATCCCTGCGACATCGCGCGGAACATCGCAGGATCGTTGCCGAGCTCGGCTGGCAGCGGCTGGCGGTTTTTGATCACGATGCCGGTGCGGCGTTCCATCACGAAAAACGGCGCGCCGACGATCGACACGTCGTCGCTGAAGAGCATCCCGCGCGGTGCAGGCTTGAAGACTTCCCACAGGCGGGAGAGCACTTTGTATTCGCGGCCCATGTCGTGTCCGCCCACGGGCAGCGGGCCGAAGGGCGGGCGGCGCATCACCCATTCGCGGCCGCCGAAGCGCAGCAGGTAGGTGAGATTCGACGAGCCGCCGCGGAACTGCTTGACCGTCATCGGCGCGTCGGCGCCGGGGAGTCCTTGTCGCGCAGGAACGCGGCGAGCTTGCTCCAGTCGAGCTGCTCCTCGTCGCGAACGTCGCCGAATTCCGGGACGATTTCTATCGCTTCAGGCAACCTAACACCCAGCCCCTTCCCTCGAGGAAAGGGGAACAATCGCGTTTTGCAGCGTCAATGACTTGCGTCTCAAGCGGCGCGCTATTTGTACTTGCGCAGTTCGCGGCGCGCGATCGTCATGCGATGCACTTCGTCGGGGCCGTCGGCGATTCTGAGCGCGCGGCTGTCGCGCCACATCCGCGCGAGCGGGAAGTCGTCGCTGACGCCGGCCGCGCCGAACACCTGGATCGCGCGATCGAGCACGACCATCACCATGTTCGCGCACATCACTTTGATCATCGCGATCTCGTTGCGCGAGTCGCGCTTGCCCACGGTGTCCATCTTCCACGCCGCGTGCATGACCATCAGGCGGCACGAGTCGATCTCGATTCGCGAGTTGGCGATCCATTCCTGAATATTCGACTTGTCGGAGAGAAAGCTGCCGTGGGTGAAGCGGGTGCTCGCCCGCTTGCACATCAGCTCGAGCGCGCGTTCTGCGATTCCGATTGTACGCATGCAATGGTGGATTCGTCCCGGGCCTAGGCGCGCCTGCGAGATCGCGAAGCCGCCGCCTTCTTCGCCGAGCAGGTTGGTCACCGGCACGCGGCAGTCCTTATAAATGATTTCGCAATGCCCGCCGCCGCCTGTATGGCCCATCACGGGCACCGGGCGAATCAGGTTGAATCCGGGAGTGTCGGTCGGAACGATTATCTGGCTGGCGCGGCGATGCGGTTCCGCCTCGGGGTCGGTCACGACCATCGCAATCGCAAACGCCGAGCCGATCGCGTTCGAGGTGAACCACTTATGGCCGTTGATCACGTAGTTGTCGCCGTCGCGAACGGCGCGCGTCTTGAGCTGCGTCGGATCGGAGCCCGGAGTGTCAGGCTCGGTCATCGAGAAGCAGGTGCGGATTTCACCGTCGAGGCATTTTTGCAGCCACGTCTTTTTCTGATCGGGAGTGCCGAACTCGGCCAGGATTTCCATGTTGCCGGTGTCGGGCGCCATGCAGTTGAAGGCGCGCGCGCCGATCGGACTGCGGCCCATCAGCTCGCACAGCGGAGCGTATTCGTAGTTCTTGAGGCCGGCGCCGAATTTTTCGTCGGGCAGAAAAAGATTCCACAGGCCTTCGGCCTTGGCTTTTTTGCGGACGTCCTTCAGCGATTGCGGCTCGGTGTTGCCACTCTCGCCCATCGCGCGCTGAACTTCTTTCTCGATCGGGAAGACGTATTGATCCATGAAGTCGGAGACGCGCTTGCGCAACTGTTCGGTCTTGGGGGTCAGCGAAAAGTCCATTTCGATCCTCTCGGGAGTGATGATTTGTATCGCAACAGGTAACCCAGATTGGGCGGAAATGAAAGCGAGGAACCTAACCGCGTTCAGGTCGATGCGAAGAACCTAACCCCTAACCCCTTCCCGCGCGGGAAGGGGGACCGGATTTCGGGATCAGGCGGTGGGTTTGCGCATTACGTAGAAGACGTAACCGTAACTGTCGTGGTAAGTGCGGAAGAGATCGTGCTCGCGGCTGGCCTCGTCGAGGGTGGCGAGCGCCTCTGGATTGTCGGCGTACTTTTCGCGGAGTTCCTCGACCCGGCGCTCGTTGGGACCGTAGTAGTTGTTCCACCAATCCTGGGTCGGGAGCACGAAGCCGTCGATGCTCACGTATCCGGCTTCCGCGACGAGCTGGGTGTTGCGCTCGATCGAGCCCATCCCGGGATAGTTATGCGCCCAATATTCGGCGGCTTCGGCCGGCGGATTCGGCACCAACCAGGTGAGCTCGGATACGACGATCCATCCACCAGGTTTCAGGAACCGGCGCCATGCGGCCAGACCGGTGGCGAACCCTTGTATATAGATCGCGCCCTCGGACCAGATCAGATCGAATGAACGGTCGGCGAAGTCCATGTCGAACATCGAGGTGTTGATCGTCGTGATGTGCGGCAGGACTCCGGCGGCGGCGGCGCGTTCGGTTAGTTCGTCGAGGAATCGCTGGCGGATATCGACCGCGACGATCCAGCCGTTGCTGGCGCGGGCCAACTCGACCGTCTGCGCGCCGGGACCGCATCCGACGTCCAGGATTCGTGGCGCCGTCGGCAGTCCGCGCACCAGCCCGAGCGCGCGCAGCGTGGCCGCACTGGAACCGGGCGCCTGTCGGGGCAGGCCTTCTGTCAATTCACGAAAAATACTCATCTCCCGCGTGGAATATTGCCGCATCGACGCGACGGAACTCAACCCGGAGCGTCAGTCGCGCGGCTTCTGCGCGGCAAATCGGATGCGAACATAGTCGGCGACCCATTTGCCGTCGGGGTCGCAGAGCTTGGGACGTACAGCTTCGCGAACCTCGTCGATAAAATCGGCGCGGTCGTTCTTCGCGAGCGGGGCGATGAAGCTTTGGGCGAATGTTTCGAGCCATCCATTGATTTCGGTCGGCAACGGAGTGGGCCGCGGAATCAACGCGATGTAACCGACGGCGAAGCACTGGCGAACCAAGCGCGCGGAATAATCTTCGACGGTCGGGAAATACCACGGATTGAGCGCGTCGCCGTCGATTCCGCGACGCGCGAGCGCATCAACCAGAGCGCGCTTGATCGTCTCGACGCATCCGTAGCCGCCGAACTCCGCGACGAAGCGTCCGCCGGGTCGAATCGCCCGCCATACGCCGGCTATCACGTCGTCGACCGGTTTCATCCAGTGGATTGCGGCATTGCTGAACACGGCGTCGAACTCGGCATCGAAATTGAGCCGCGCACCGTCGGCTACGTATGCGTCGAGACCGAGCCGGCGTGCAGCTTCTACCTGGGGCGCGCTCGAATCGACGGCTACGACGTCGCATCCCAGGGCAGCGAGCTTTATCGTGAGCGCGCCGTCGCCGCATCCGAGGTCGAGTATTCGCTCGCCAGCCTTCGGCTCGAGCAGTTCGACCACCGGCGCGCCGAGGTCGGAAACGAAGCGGGCGTTGCGGGCGTAGGCGTCGGGATCCCAGCTCTGATTGGTCGTCATGGTAGTTAACTATAGTTAATAATATCCGCAATGCAATAGTATCGGACGTGAAAACCCTCCTGGGTTGAGGATCGCCGGCGCAGCCTTTTTGATCAGAAGATCCCGCGCTGAGCGGGGAACTTCTCGGTCTGACCGATGGCCGGTGGACTCCACGGAACGTACACACCGTCATGCCAACTCATCCAGCGCAACGAAGGATCTTCGAGCCGTACCGGGAACTCGTACAACACCTGATCGGGGTCTCCTTGAGAGTCGAGAGATTCGACCACGACTGAGAAACCCGGTAGATCGAAGTGCTGCCCGGCAGAAAAGCGCTCATTTGGACTGCGCAGAAAACGACTGAATGCCGTCGGAAAGAATCCGTTGGGAAAACGCATTTGCAGGGAACGAGGCCCGACGCGCGTGACCTCCAGCTCGCCTCCGGAAGAAAGTGCGCGCATGTGCCGCGGCCTCGGCAGGTGTTCCAGTAGGTGCACCGCCCAAATCGCGGTGACGAGGTAGATGTGGTCGGGCGGGTTTATCAACACCAGGTCCTGGGATGCGATTTGCGGATCGCTCGGAACACTTGCCATCGCCCGCGTCATCCTGGAATCGACGTTCGTCTGGTAGTCAAGCCGAGCGATCCCGAGAAACGGAGCGGCGACCAAATGAAGTAGAAGGAGGAGCAGAGTTGCGGCCCACGCAAATCCCTTCCAGACTCGCGGTGCAACGATGGAGCCTGCGAAAAGGGCCTCCGTAAGTTGAGCGAGAAGTGCCATTGAGCCCAGTCCAACGAAGCCCAACAGACGATTCTCCGGACCGACGGCGCCAATCGGTACCAGCGAAAGCAGTACACCCAGGCTCCAGAATCTCGCGAGCCGATCGCGCAGGATCAGCGGGATAAAGAGCGCCACCACGATCGCGACGACCACGAAGCTGAAGACGCTCAGATGGAAGGACGCCGCGGAGCCGGGCGCGGAGCCCATACTCATCTCGGCAGGGACCGGCGACCACTGTCCCATCATCAGGAATGCGGCCCGTTGGCAAAACGAACCCGCGAAGCCGAGCGGATCACGAAGCGGGTCGACATAGAAGCCAGAGCCGTGCGAACCGAAGTTGCCAACCTTGTAGATCAACGCCCAGACCGCCAGCACTGCGCCGTGAGGCAGGAGTCGCATCAACCTTGCTCGAATTCGGTCCCGGTCAACGATCAGCGCGTATGAAAATAGGTACGCCACGGTCGCCAGGCCCATCTCGCCGGCGGATAGCGCTAGCGCCAGCATCAACACGCTCAGCCATCGAGTCATCGCGCGTCCGTGATTGCGCCAGCGAACGAATGTCAGCACGCTGATAAATCCAAAGCAGCAGGCGATCAAGGCATTGCGGTTGGCCAGGTATCCAGCGGGCACTGCATGCGCGCCGTCCAGCGCGTACATCAGCGCCGCCAACCCCGCGACCCAGCCAGCACCGAGTACCTCGCGATAAAGAAGCGCGGCCACCAGCACTGCCGCTGACAGCCAGAGCAGACTGTGCAGGTGCATCAGGGCGGGATGGTTCGGCCACAGGCGGTAATCGAGCATCATGGTGAGCGTGCTCGCGTAGCGCAGAAACGCCTGACGCAAATCGGGCGAACCCCACCAGGGCATCGTGCCGGAATCCATCTGCGCCAGGTTGTGGGCGCGATCGATATACTGGATGAAGGTATTAATCGGTTTGGTATCGCCGTAACCGAGGAGGGTGGCACGCTGAAAAGAGTCGTCGAGCTCCCAGCCGGCGCTTAGCGCGGGCAGCATCGCAATCGCCGCCAGGATGCTGACCACCAACGGGAACCGTCGGTCCGCAAGCGCCATCCTGATGCGGGCCGCAACGCGATTGCGCATCGACGCGCGAATCGACCGCCCGGCATCAGCGCCAAGAGTTGATGCGAATTGATCAGGTGAACCTTTATCCGGCCGTTCCATCGACTTTTGCATAATATTGAAGTAAACTAAATATATATGGTGAACCAAAGTCAATGCAGCGAGCTCACTGCGCCGTCGGGCAATCGGAAAGGCTGTCCCAGTCCGAGGTTCCTTTCGCGACTCGCGCTGTGTAATTGATCGGGCGATGGGCTTGCGCGAGGAGAAGAAGGCCGAGCAGCGGCGCGCGATTCTGAATACGGCGGCGGTGCTGTTTCGAAAACGCGGCTACGAAGCGACCCGCGTCCGCGACATCGTCGAGCGGCTGCGCATCAGCGAAGTCACGTTCTTCAACTATTTTCCGACCAAGGATGCGCTGATAATGGCGTTCGCGGTCGAGATGCTCGAGTTCTCAATCGCGTCGGTCAAACGCGAACTCGAACGCAACGACTGCAGCGTGCCCGACCGTTTTCGCAGCGTGATCCGCCAGTGGGCGACGTCGTGGGATTCAGATCCCGGGTTTCACGCGCTGGTTGCAAAGCAATCGAGGATGATGACCGATGTTGCAGGGGTTCTGCGCGAAAGATCTCTTCAGCTCTATGAGCAATACGAACGACTCTTCGCCGAGGGCCAAAAGCGCGGTGAGATTCGCGCGGATCAGAAGCCGTTGCATCTCGCGGAAATTATGGAAGGGATGCTCGTACTGATTGCAGGCAACTGGGTTAGCGGATGGTGGGAAAACCGGTCCGATTCCCTTGAAGAGCGTTTCATGAATGCGATGACAGTCTTTCTGGAAGGATGCGCCCCGCCCGAACCGGCGAGGTCTCGCTCTCTCCGTCCTGGTCGAAAAGCGGCAGGACTTCGAGTGAGCAATAAGTGAATGATGCGAGCACTGGATCCGATGTAAATCGCTTGACACATCCGGTTATCAAGCGGCAGGCTCGATCGTAGGCATGTTCAGATTCCACAGCAGCGGTAGAGCAGCGGCGCGCGCGATCGCGATTTTCGGCGCGGCGCTGATTCTCGTCTCGCAGATGGCGGGCGTCGCTCATTTTCATGAGAGCGCCGTTTCGCGTGACGGGCGGGTAACCGCCACCCTCAGCGCCGATCCGGGATTCTGTCCGGTCTGCCAACTCGCGCTGCATTCTGTGGGACCACTCGCCACCGCGACGACGGTTGCCCGCGGTCCAGTTGTTGCTGAAACAATTTTCGTCCCCGCGCCGGTGCGATTTGAATCGCCGGTCTTTTCGGCTGCTCGGGTGCGTGCGCCGCCCGTATCGATCTAAGCCCCCTTTCCACAAATTCGATTCTTCTCGTGCGCGCGCTCGTTCCGCGCGCCGCCACTCGCGTCCTTTGGGCGCGGGCGGAAACCTGAATGATGGGAGCTTTGAGATGCGGAGGAAGCTATTTGCATGGATCCCGGTGGCCGGGGTCCTGATTCAACTGATTTTTTGCATGCCGGCACTGGCGGCTAATGTGAAGGCTGGGACTATTATGAAATATCGAGTCACGGGCGTGGTCAAGGACGCGCTCGGCAGGCCAATCAAGCAGGCGGATCTGTCACTGCAAGGATCAGACGGGCGGACCGTGGCTCACACTACGAGCAACGATGCTGGAGAGTTTACTTTCGCGACGGTTGCGCCCGGCACCTACGCCGTCGTTTCGACCAAAGAGGGGTTCAAAACCGCGACGGCGATCGCCTCAGTCTCGCCCAACGGCGCGCCGCCGGTGACGGTCGCGATGGAAGCTCAGAAAGAAGTCAGCCTCGCGGTCGCCGCGACGCGGCTCAACAAGGCGCGCAATTCCTTGTCGCCGGATACCGGCGGCAGCAAGTACACGTTCACTCAGCAGGCGATCCAGGAGTTGCCGCAGGGCAACAATACGCCGCTGAACCAGGTGATCCTGCAAGCGCCGGGCGTCGCGCAGGACTCGTTCGGACAGCTCCATATCCGCGGAGATCACGCCAATATTCAGTACCGGGTAAATGGAGTCCAGCTTCCCGAAGGCATCACCGGCTTTGGGCAAGTGATAAGTCCGCGCTTCGCACAATCGATCAGCCTGCTGACCGGAGTGCTGCCGGCGGAGTACGGCCTGCGCACCGCCGGAGTTATCGATATCAAGACCAAGGATGGGCTGCTCGACCCGGTCGCCAACCTCGATTTTTATGGCGGGCAGCGCGGCACTACGCAGCCGAGCTTCGAGTATGGCGGATCGAAGGGCGATTTCAGCTATTACATGACGGGGCAATATCTGGGGACCGATCGCGGAGTCGAGCCGCCGACATCGGGACCGACTGCGATTCACGATACCAGCAACCAGGGCTCTTTCTTCGGGTACTTCTCGTATTTTTTGAATCCGACGACGCGGCTGAGCCTGATCTCGGGATCGGCGATAAATCACTTTCAGATTCCCGCCAATCCGGATCAGCCGCAGGTGTTCCCGCTGGCGGGCGTGCCGGTCTATCCGTCGGCAAAAGTCCGCGAGAACCAGTTCGAACAGAACTATTTTAACGTGCTGGCGCTGCAGGGGACGGTCGGCGATAACATCGACTACCAGGTCGCGCCGTTCAGCCGTTACTCGACCGTTACTTTCAATCCCGATCATGTCGGCGACCTCATCTACAATGGCGCAGCGTCGAGGGTTTTTCGCAGCGACTGGGGCAACGGTTTTCAACTCGACACCGCTTATCACGGGATCGCCGATCATACGTTTCGGCTGGGCGGGTATTTCGACGCCGAGCGTGCCGAGATCGACAATCATGAAGTCGGTATTCCCGATTGTCGGAGGGATGCCGACGACCACGTCCGATTTCGATCGTCAACGACATCGCGCTGCAGACCTGGATTTACAGCGGTTACATCCAGGACGAATGGAAGCCGACCGAAAAACTGACCTTTAACTACGGCGTGCGCTTCGACCTGTACGACGGCCTGGTGCGAGCCGATCAAGCGAGTCCTCGCGTCGCGGTCGAATACAAGCTGTTCAAGAACACGACGCTGCACGCCGGCTACGCACGTCAGATTCACCCCGCCGCCGACCGAACTGGTAGCAGGTGAGCTTCAATCGCGAAATTCAGGGGCACTACGACCGGCGCGCCCGCTTCCACCGGCAACGGTACTCCGACCGTCGAGCGCGACCATCTGTTTGACGTCGGAGTGACGCAACAGATCATTCCCGGACTGAACATCGGGATCGATTCGTATTACAAGAAGGCGGCTGATCTGATTGACGAAGGACAGTTCGGACCGGCGCTTATCTTCGAGACCTTCAACTACCGCAAGGGTCGCGTCTATGGGGTCGAGTTCACGGGTTCGTACACGCACGAAAATTGGTACGCCTACGAGAACTTCGCCTGGAGCGTCGCGCAGGGGACGCAGGTGGAATCGGGGCAATTCAATTTCGCGCCGAACGAACTCGCGTTCATCAACAGTCACTATATCTTCCTGGATCACGACCAGACCTTCACCAATTCCGCCGGCGTCGTTTACAACTGGAAGGGATGGATGTTCAGCCTCGACGGAATATACGGCAGCGGGCTTCGATCCGGTTTCGCTAACACTGGAAATCTGCCGTACTACATCCAGCTCGATGCTGGCATCAGCAAGCGCGTAACTGTCCCCAACCATGGCGGCGTGCTCGAGTTTCGCGGCGCAATCGTGAATCTGAACGACCGCACCTACCAGATTCGCAGCGGCTCAGGCATCGGCGTGTTTGCGGCGCAGTACGGTCCGCGGCGGGCGCTATACGGCGGGATCAAATGGGAACTTCCATTCACCAAACCTGCGAGCGCGATCCAGTGAAAAAGTGAAACCAGGATGACGTATGGCGCGTCAGGTAGTAAGGAGAACTGATACATGCAGGAACTATACGTAGCGTGGAACGCCATCAAGTTCGGCGGCGCGATGGTCTATCCGCTGCTGGCGCTGGGCGTTCTCGCGATCGCGATAATCATCGACCGCAGCGTCCTCTACGCACGATGCCTGCGGATGCCGGCGTCGCTCGCCGAGCTGGTCGATACCTTCGGATTTTCGTGGGTGGAACTCGAAGAGCGGTTGAAGGAACTCGGCCCGCGCAACGCCTACGGACGCTTCCTCCAGGTAATCGCCGACAATCGCCACCAACCCGCATGGTGGGTCGAATCGAGAGCGGGCGACGAAGCCGGCCGGATCGAAAAGACGCTCGCGCGCGGACTGTGGGTGCTCGAGACAGTGGTGACCGCGGCACCGTTGCTCGGACTGCTCGGCACTATCACCGGCATGATGCAGTCGTTCAACGTGATCGGCGCGTCAACCCTGGTCGCGCCGACGCAGGTGACGGCGGGCGTCGCGCAGGCGCTGATTGCGACCGCGCTCGGACTGCTGATCGCGGTGCTCTCGCTGTTCGCGTTCAACCTGTTCTCCCGAATGCAATCGCAGGCGCTCGACACGATGGAGCGGCTGGGCTCGCGGCTGGTCGATCATATACGGCTCGACCAGGAAGGCGGCGAGGCGGCGGCGCCCATGCCTCGGCCGGCGGCTGATCGCGCGATGAAGATTCAGCGAGCTCGTCATTTTCGGCACGGGCGCATCGAGATCATCCCGATGATCGACGTGATGTTCTTTCTGCTGGTGACGTTCATGCTCGCGTCGCTGTCGATGCAGAGTCTCAACTCGATCGCGGTCAACCTGCCCAAGGGCAACGCCGAATCGATGGAGCATCAGGAGCCGATCACGCTGACCGTCACGCACGACAGCAAGATTTTCATCGATAAAACGGCGACCACCCTCGATCAACTGGCGTTCGTGCTCAAGCCGATGCTCAAGACCAACGACCTCGGCGTCGTGGTGAACGCTGACACTGACGCACCCGAGGGGACGGTGGTCGAGGCGATGATCGAAGCGCGGCGCGCGGGCGTCGAGAAATTTCTGATCGCCGTGAAGCATTGAAGTGGCCGGTGCAGCTCAAATCGCGATACGACCGCCGGAGTTGGACGAGCCGGCGCGTCGCTTGCTTTGGATCGTCCCGCTGTCAATCGCGATTTGGGCGATTCTGCTGAGCGGATTTTCGCTCATCCTGATGCGCACAAAGGCGCCGCCCGCGGAGTTGCAGCCGATCGAAGCGCGGTTGATCGACATACCGAAGGCAGTAGGCGGGCTGCAGGGCAACGGCGGCGCGGTTCATCCAGCGGCGCCGGCGATTCCAAAAGCCAAGCCGATCGTCAAACCGCATCCGGCGGCTCACGTGAAGAAAGTCGCGCCGCTGCCGCCGGTGATTCGCTCACCCTACGGCACAGAGAAAGCCACCGAAGCCCCCGGCGTCGAGGAAAAACCGGGCGCGGCGGCGGGAAGCGCGACGGAAAGCGGTGCGAGCGGCGGTCCCGACGAAGGATCGGGCGGTGGCGGCGGGATCGGCACCGATACGGTCGGCGCGCGGGCGATCTACGCGCCGACCCCGGTGATACCCGACGACCTGCGCGAGGACGTAATGCAGACCGAGGCGGTCGCGCATTTCAACGTCTCGTTCGACGGCACCAGCGAAGTGACTCTGGCCAAGCCGACGTCGAGCCCGCGCCTCAACCAGGTGCTGCTCGAGGCGCTCAAGCAGTGGAAGTTTTTCCCGGCAGTAAAAAACGGCGTCGCAATCGTATCGTCGTTCGACGTTAGGATTCCTATTACGGTTCAGTAAATGCCGATGAACGAGATCTTCCGTCGTCCGGTCGAGGGATTGCCGATTTCGGTTCGTACGTCTTACGGATTGCGGAACGCCGATATTAAATATGTAGGCGAGCTGGTGCAGTGCACCGACGAGGAACTGCTGGAGATTAAGAACTTCGGTCGCAAGTCGCTGAACGAGGTCAAAACGATCCTCGCGGACATGGGATTGTCTCTTGGATGAAGCTCGACAACTAGTCCCACATTCGCGTTCAAACTGAACCAGTGCCCTCGCTTCGTCAGGAGGACAGGAGGCGGTCGATCACCTTGTGGATCATCGCGGGGCCTCTTTCGAAGGCGTCGCGGCGGACGTACTCGTTGGGCTGATGCGCCTGCTCGAGATCGCCGGGGCCGCAGATTAGCGACGTGATGCCCGAGCCGGTGAACCATCCGCCGTCGGTCGCATACAGCGCGCCGCCGGCAGTTTTCGCGCCGGTGACTTCGAACAGCGCGGCTTCCAGAGCCGTTCCGCGCGGTGAGTCGAGCGGCGGCACGACGTTCAGCACCTTGGTTTCAATCGTCGCGCGATGTTCGCCGCCCGCGTAGTCGTGACCGTCGAGCGCGGCCAGCCGCCGCTGTATCTCATTATAAACGCCGAGCGGATCGGCGTCCGGCAGCGTCCGGTAGCTGACGCGTAACGTGCATTCCTCTGCGATCATGTTGAGCGCGATGCCGCCGTGCACCGTTCCGAAATTCAGTACGTCGTGCGGCGCGTCGGGAAAAATCTCGGCATATTTGGCAGGCCGTCGCGCCGCCAGCTCCTGCTGATAGCGGCCAATCGTGTCGATGACGCGCGCCATCACGGCGATCGCGTTGACTCCTCGAGCTGGTGCGCCGCTATGGCCGCCGATGCCGCGGACGGTCACCCCGAACGACACAATGCTCTTGTGCGCGCGAGCCACTTCCCACGACGTCGGCTCGCCAATCCACGCCAAGCGCGGGACCGGCGTTTCGCCGAGGATTTCCTTGAGCGCCGGCGCGACACTCTTGGCGCCGAGGCATCCTACTTCCTCGCTCGCGGTGAAGACGAACACCAGCGGCCGCTTGAGCCGCGATGAATCAAGTGTCCGCGACATGTCGAGGCATTGCGCGATGAAGCCTTTCATGTCGGTGGTGCCGCGGCCGTAAATTTTTTCGCCCGCAAGTTCGAGCTTGAGCGGCTCGCGCTCCCATCCGGGCTGTCCGTCGAACGGGACGACATCCACATGCCCCGAAATTATCAGGCCGTCGGCGCGCGGCGGACCGATCCATGCGACGAGGTTGGCCTGCGACACGCCGAACAGCTCGATCGGCTGGATCGCGGTTTTGAATCCTCGCGGCGCGAGCTCGCCTGCGATGTATTCCATCGCGTCGCGATCGCTTTTAGCGCTGACAGTGTCGAACGCGACCAGCCGTCGGGCGGTCTCGTACAAGTAATCGTTCATAGCGTCACCTGAAACGTGAATGCGGTCAGGAGAATCGCACAATCGGCGGGTCGATAACAAATCGCAGTCTTATAACATCGCGGAAACATTCATGTATTGGCCGATAGGCAACAGTACGCGCGGGCGGCTAGAATGCTTTGGTCGGGAGGAGGGGCTGGATGGAGTTCGATGAGCAGATGGGCAATCAACCGGATAGTCACGCAATAAATTCCGCGACGACGATCGCGGATGCGCCGACGCTTCACAATGGAGCCGACTCGATCGCGACAACGGTCATTGACGGAGCGGTCACCGCGGGCGAGAAAGCGCCGCCGCCGCATGTCGACAAGGACCTCACCTCGCCTGACCTGTTTCTTAATCGCGAGCTGACCTGGCTCGCGTTCAATCGACGCGTGCTGCATGAGGCTGAAGACGAGCGCAATCCGCTGCTCGAGCGGCTCAAGTTCCTGGCGATTACGGCGTCCAACCTCGACGAATTTTTCATGAAGCGCATCGGCGGCCTGAAACAGCAGGTCGTCGCCGGGATGCATGAGCTGACGGTCGATGGACGCACGCCGCAACAGCAGATCAATGAATGCTACACGGTGGTGCGCGAGCTCGAGAATCGGCAGCGCGACGTCGGTCCGCATATTCTGCGCGAGCTCGAGAACCACGGCATTCGCGTGCGGCTCTACGCCAGTCTTTCCGACGAAGAGTGCAAGTCGGTTCGCGACTACTACTACAAGAATATTTTTCCGCTGGTGACGCCGCAGGCGATGGACCCGGCGCATCCGTTTCCGTTTGTGTCGAACCTGTCGCTCAATTTGCTGGTCACCGCGCGCTATCAGAACGATTCGGATCCGCTGATGGCGCGGGTGAAAGTGCCGGTCGGCTTCGGAATCCCGCGCTTCCTGCGGGTCGGCAAGCAAAACGATTTCGTGCGGCTCGAGGACGTCGTCGCGAACAATCTCGATCTGCTGTTTCCGGGGATGCTGATCGACTCGTACGAGCTTTTCCGCGTGACCCGCAACGCCAACACCGAGCGCGACGAGGACGAAGCCGACGACTTGCTCGCGCTGATCGAATCCGAGCTGCGCGACCGCCGTTTCGCGCCAATCGTGCGGCTCGAAGTGCTCACCGGCATCAATCCGGTTCACCGCGGGATGCTCGCGGCCGAACTCGGACTGGACGAACGCTCCGACGTGTTCGAAGTCGATGGGATGCTCTCGATGCGAGACCTCGGCGAGCTTGCGTCGATCGACGAGCCCGCGCTCCACGATCCGCCGCATCATCCGGTGGACCATCCGCGCCTGACCGTCGGCCGCAGTATCTTCCACGTCATTCGCGATGCGGGTTCGATCCTGCTGCTGCATCCGTACGAATCGTTCTCGACCTCGGTCGAGCGGTTCCTGCGCGAAGCCGCCGAGGACACGAAGGTCCGCGCGATCAAGATGACGTTGTATCGCACTTCGCCTGACTCGAAGATCATCGGCTACCTGTGCGACGCGGCGCGCAACGGCAAGCAGGTCGCGGTGGTGGTCGAGCTGAAAGCGCGCTTCGACGAGGCGGCGAATATCCAGTTCGCGACCCGGCTCGAGGAATTCGGGATTCACGTGACCTACGGCGTGGTCGGCCTTAAGACTCACAGCAAGGTGATCCTGGTTATTCGGCAGGATTACAATGGGCTTCGCCGCTACGCGCATATCGGGACCGGCAACTATCATCCAGTGACGGCGCGATTCTACGCTGACTACGGGCTGCTCACGTGCGACGGCACAATCGGCGAAGATCTGACTGAGCTGTTCAACTACCTGACGACCGGCTACATGCCAAATCGTCCGTATCGCAAAATCCTTCCGGCGCCGACTGTGCTGAAACGCGCGCTGCTGGCGCGAATCGAGCGCGAAATCAAAGTGCATTCGGCCACGTCGCCGGGGCTGCTTCAGTTCAAGATGAACGCGCTCGAGGACGTGGACATCACGCGGGCTCTTTATCGTGCGTCGCAAGCGGGCGTGAAGGTCGATCTAATTGTCCGCGACACTTGCCGGTTGCGTCCGGGAATCCAGGGGCTGTCGGAAAACGTGCGCGTCGTCAGCCTTGTGGGTCGATTCCTTGAGCACGGACGCGTTTATTATTTCCGCAACGGCGGCGCAGAGGAATTTTTCATCGGCTCCGCCGATTGCATGAAGCGCAATCTCGAAAGCCGCGTCGAAGTCGTCGCGCCGGTCGAGGATCCTCAACTGCGCAAGGAATTGCGTGCCGTGCTGGATATCCAGCTGCGCGCCAATCGATGTCAGTGGGAAATGCAGTCGGACGGCACTTACTTCAAGACCGCGGCCGCAGACGCAGCACCCGCTTGCCAGCAGGCAATGATCGATTTCGCCGAGAGGCGGCAGACCGAAGCGACCAAGGTCAATAAGCGCCGTGCTAAAGGCTTCGCGCGTCGCGCGGTCCGAGAAAGAAACGACGAATAACTGGACGCGCGCGGATTATTCGCCCGGGCGTGGCGGAATCGCGACGTAGTTACCTGGATTCGCCGCCATCGCCTCGCGAACCTCCGGATGCGCCGAAAAGAACGCGTCGAGCTGCGGATGCTTCTTCGCGTAGCCGTCGTCATTGATCAGCGCCGGATTGTGAGCAAGCTCGCTCGCCACGTTCGGATGCTCGCTGGCGAAGTCGTTCCAGATCTTGAGCTTCTCCGTATCGATCCCCCGATTGCCGGCCGCTTTGAACACGGTCGTCGTGTTTCCATTCACGACAGTGCCCAGCGTATTTGATTGCGCCATTGATGGAGCGGCAAAAGCGACCGGGAGCGCGACTGCGATCAACAGAGTCGATATTCGATTCATCCATTCAGCATAATGCATGACGTATATCTGATCCAAAATGTAAAAATTCCAGACGTGCCGTCAGGAACACAAATACTCGGTTGACCGCATTGCGGCAGCGGACGTGGGCGGCGAGCTGCCCCCACCGCCCAAGTTGAAGTGATAGCGACTATTCGCCCGGACGCGGCGGAATTGCGACGAAATTGCCCGGATCCTCGGCCATCGCCTCGCGAATATCCGGATGCGCCGAGAAAAATTGGGCCAGTTCCGGATGCTTCTGCGTATAGCTGTCGTTGTTGATTAGCGACGGCTTGTACGCGAGCGCGCGGGCGATAACCGGATGCTCGCTCGCGAAACTGCCCCAGGTCTGAAGCTTTTGCATGTCGATGTCACTGGTATCAGCAGCCTCGAACACGGTCGTAGTATTTCCGTTCACGACGGTGCCCAGCGTTCTTCCTTGTTGCGCGAAGGATGAAGCGGCGAATGCGACTGGAACCACGGCTGCGATTAAAAGAGTTGATATCCGTTTCATAAGTCTTCACCTCTCTCCCGGCTGTCGGGATAATTTGCAACCCTACAAATCTATGAAAAGAGCAACTCCCGTACCGGAATATTTTTCTCACGAGTCTGGCGGATACGTACCCACTATCCCGAGGTGTGGATGTATTAATTACAAACTATTTAGTGGCGGCATTCGGTTTCGCCAGAACTTCGCTAACTCTCGCCGCAGCGCTCTTCGAGTAGTTCAGTTTCGGTGGGGCAGCAGCGCCACCGGACATGATAAAAGTCATCGCTTCGTTGATCGTCCAATCAAGCATGACGAGGCGGCTGATCGGAACCAATTCCATGTAACCCGAAGTCGGATTCGGCGTGGTCGGGACATAAACTGCGGCGATTTCCTCGCCGGTGTCGGCGTCGTTGAAAATCCTGGTCACGAGGCCGACCGTCTTCATTCCCGGCGATGGGAACTCGATTAAAACCACGCGCTGCGAACTGCCGGGCTTGGTCTGAAAGCTGGTGACCAGTTGCCGCGCGGCGCCGTAGATTGATTGCACGACGGGAATTCGCGCCATCAGGTAGTCAAACGCGCCGAGCAAACGCCGGCCGGCGACGGCGGTCGCGATCTCGCCCAGGACATACAGCGCCGCGAGTACGATCGCGACCGAGATCGTTCCTTGAAACCACGGTGCGGAAAATCCTTCAGCGAGCGTCGGCGAATGAATCCCCAGCCACGATACGCAAGCTCGAACGAATGGACTGCCGAGTGCAACCAGCAGACCGACCAGGAAACTGATCACCCACACCGTCACGAGGACAGGAATCGCCGTCAGAATTCCCGCGATGACGTTGCGACGGATCTTTGCGAGCATCGCTGCGTCTATCCTCCCGCACTCGCGACTTCAGTCGAGCGTCGGCGCAGAGCAATTGCGGCGAATACCGTGATCGCGACGGCGACGATTGCGATCGCCGCTAGCATCCACAGGTAGGCTTCGACCTCGGTTCCAACTACGGCCGCAAATGCGAGCGCGGCGCTGACCCAGTAAAAGCTGCGATCCATGTGCACGCCAGCCATGAAGCACGTCACCGCCAGGATCACCAATGTGACGAGCGCAACGGAGTCAGCGTCCATTTGCCCGCGCGCGAGCTGCAGGAAGATTATCTGCACCGCGATGATCGGTCCTAGCCAGTGCAATACCTGTCGCAGTATTCGCTTCCACAACGGCCCAGGATTGGTGTTCGGCGCACTGAGTTCGTGCCACAGGCTCACGATGCCGAAGATTGGAAACATCGCGCTCCAGTAATACCGCGCATGGAGATGACTCACGTTGGTGAGGAACAGACCGATCATCACGAGCACGGATAGAACTCCGACGATTAGCACGCGTCGCAACAGTACCGATTCGATCTTGCTCGTCCATGAAGCCGGCGTGATCGTTGTCGCAGGCCCGCTCGGCGCGACGGTCGGCGATTCCGTTTCGCTCACACTCATGCCCCCGATGATTTAGTATCGATCGCGATCACGCAAGTAGAGCCTGGAACCGTTCACCAGGTGTCGATGTTGGGACGCTTCTTGCCGGTGCGCGGTGATTTCGGGGGCGTCGATCGCAGCCCCGCGACGATCCATTTGCGCGAATCGAGCGGATCGATCACGTCGTCGATTTCGAAGTGTGACGCAGTGTTGACCGCCTTCCCGTGCCGATACATCCGCTCGACCATCTCGTCGAACAGTTCCTTGCGCTTCTCAGGATCCTCGACCGCCGCCAGCTCGTTGCGATAGCCCAGCTTCACCGCGCCCTCCAATCCCATCCCGCCGAACTCCCCCGTCGGCCACGCGACCGTGAAAATCGGCGCTTTGAAGCTGCCACCCGCCATCGCCTGCGCGCCAAGTCCGTAGCCCTTGCGCAGTATGATCGTAAACACCGGCACGCTGACATTCGCGCCCGTTACGAACATCCGCGACGCATGCCGCACCAGCGCCGTCTTCTCGACCTCGGGACCAACCATGATGCCGGGGGTGTCGCACAGGAACAGCAGCGGGATGTCGAACGCGTCGCACAACTGCATGAATCGCGCGGCCTTGTCGGCGCCGTTGCTGTCGATCGCGCCTGCGAGATGCACCGGGTTGTTGGCGATCAATCCCACCGGACGTCCCTCGATCCTGATCAGCGAAGTCACCATCCCCGGCCCGAAATGCCGGCGTATCTCGAGCACCGACCCGCTGTCGGCGAGCGTCTCGATCACCGCTCGTACATCGTAGATGCGAAGGCGATTCTCAGGGATGATCGTGCGCAGCAAGCGTTGATCGGCACATACCCAGTCGCGAATGTCGCCCTGAAAGTACGATAGGTACTTCTTGGCGACTAGTACTGCTTCGCCCTCGTCGGCGACCGGAATATCTACTACTCCATTAGCTACTTGCACCTCCATCGGTCCTACTTCTTCGGGGCGGAATATACCTAGTCCGCCGCCCTCGATCATCGCGGGGCCACCCATTCCTATATTCGATCCACTAGTCGCGATTACTACATCGCAGCATCCTAGTAGTGCTGCATTTCCGGCGAAGCACCTACCCGAGTTGATACCCACTAGCGGTACTAGTCCGCTCAACTTTCCCCAGTAGTTGAATGCCATGCAGTCGAGCCCGGCGACGCCCAATCCGTCGGTATCGCCGGGTCGTCCGCCACCGCCTTCGGTGAAGAACACCACCGGCAAGCGTGACTTCTGCGCGATTTCGAACATCCGATCTTTCTTGCGATGGTTCTGCTGGCCCTGAGTGCCGGCCAGCACCGTGTAGTCGTACGACATCAGGATGCACTGCGCCCTGGACTCCTCGAACAAGTCACCGTTGACGCGCCCGATCCCCGCGACCATTCCGTCCGCGGGCGTATTCTTCACCAGGTCCTCGATCGTGCGCCGCCGCCGCTGCGCCGCAATCACCAGCGGCCCGTACTCGACGAAGGTGCCGGCGTCGCACAAGTCTTCGATATTTTCGCGCGTCGTGCGTTGCTTGGTCTTGCGCCGCCGCGCGACCGCGTCTGGCCGCGCCGCATCGAGTCCGAGTCCGTGTCGCTCGACCACTTCCGCAAGATCGGGACGCACGCGATCCAAATCGACGTCCGTGGCCTCCGCGCCTTGCGTCATTTCGACGTCGGCCTCCTCAATAAAAGCCAGTGGATGCCCTTCGAAGATCGCATCGCCCTTCGCCACTGTGATCAGCCGCACGATTCCGCTCTTGTCGGCTGCGATGACGTGCTCCATTTTCATCGCTTCCATCACGAACAGTTGCTGCCCGCGATGGACCCGGTCGCCTTCGCTCACATCGACCGAAACGATCGTGCCCTGCATCGGCGCCTCGATCGCCACCGTATTTTCCGGCGCCGTGATGTCGTGAACCTGCGGCGTAACGACTGTTGTACTCGCCACGATTGGCGACGGCCCGCTGCTCTCCGATTTGCCGTGATGGAGCACCGCCAGAGGATCGTTCGCGTCGATCTTCGCGCCGGCGCGCCTTCCTCCTGACTGCGTCACGCCCGCTCTGGGAGCCGTCGCCGTACGATCAAAGAACAACCGCCGATGGGATTCCGCGGAACTAACCAGCGCCGCGATATTGTCGTCGACGAAGCGCGTGTACACACGATTCGCGACGAACTCCGGATGCTGCAGCAGGCTCTGCAAAAATCCAATGTTGGTCGGCACGCCCTCGATTCTGAATTCAGACAACGCGCGATAGGTTCTCGTCACCAACTCGCCGAAGTCCGCCGAATGCGAGTGCACGATCAGCTTGGCGAGCAGCGAATCAAAATTCGGGCTCGTGGTGTATCCGGCATAGGCGAACGAATCGGTCCGCACCCGCGGTCCCGACGGCGCCTCGAACGCAGTGATCGTCCCACCCGCCGGTTTCGCGCTGCCGTCCGCGCGCATCGATTCCATATTGATTCGCACCTGCATCGCGAACCCGCGCGGCTTCGGAATCTCCGCCTGCAGCATCCCGAGTTCCGCGAGCGTGCTGCCCGACGCGAGTTGAATCTGCAGCTTGACGAGATCGACGCCAGTTACTTCTTCAGTGACCGTATGCTCGACCTGCAGCCGCGGATTCGCTTCGATAAACGCGAAGCCCGCCTCATCGCTCGCCGACGCCTCGCTGTTCACCAGGAACTCGAACGTGCCGAGGTTGTCGTAACGGACAGTTTTCGCCATCCGCACCGCGGCCGCAGTCAGCCGATCGCGCATCGCTGGCGCGAGTCCCGGACTCGGCGCTATCTCAACGATCTTCTGATTTCGCCGCTGGATACTGCATTCGCGCTCCCACAGGTGGCTGACGTTGCCCGCGCGGTCGCCGATTATCTGCACTTCGATATGACGCGCCCGCGGCATCAACTGCTCGACGTACACGTCGCCGTTGCCGAACGACGCGCGCGCTTCCGACTGGCATCGCTTGTAGGCCTCCTCGATTTCTTCGACGCGCGATACGGCGCGCATGCCGCGTCCGCCACCGCCGGCCACCGCTTTGATCATCATCGAAGCATTGTCGCCGAGGGATGAGAAAAAGCTCCGCGCTTCATCGAGGCTCGTCGCAGTCGAAGTGCCGCGCATGATCGGCACGCCGCATCGCGCCGCCAGCGCTCGCGCCTGCACCTTGTCGCCGAACAGCTCGAGCATCTCGGCGCGCGGTCCGACGAACGTGATCCCGGCGTCGGCGCATCGCCGCGCGAAGCCCGCGTTCTCACTAAGAAAGCCGTAACCGGGATGAATCGCGTCGCAGCCGGCCGTGTTGGCCAGCGCGATAATCTGTTCTCCGTCGAGGTATGCGGCAGCACCCGCGCCGCTCAGACGGCGAGCCTCGTCAGCCTTACGCGTATGCAGAGACGTCGCGTCGTCGTCCGAAAAAACCGCGACGGTGCGGATACCCATCTCGGCGGCCGCGCGGATTATTCGAATCGCAATCTCGCCGCGGTTGGCGATTAGGAGACTGTTAGGAATCATGTTCTCTCGTCTCTTTTTTCACCGCGCTGATCCAGCGCTGAAACTAGTCGTCGGCTTGAAACCCGCTTGGTATCATTCGTTGATAAATCCTCGGCGACAACGGAGCCGAAATCTGATTCACTGCGCCGCCGTCGCAACGGCTATCTAAAGCATGATGAGCCCAATTTGTGAAAGCGCCGCGAGCCTGTCTCTCCAGATACCTCGTTGAGCGGGTGCCGATGCACAGCTATAGTTCGAGTGTCTGAACGCATGCGATTCCGCATCAAACACACCACTCGATACGTGTACGAACAGCCGGCCTCCCATTCTCATAACGACGTGCGGCTCACTCCCATCGACGCGCCGGATCAAAAACGCGTCGCCTTCAGGCTCGACGTCACTCCGGCCGCCGAGATTTCCGAGTATCGCGACGCGTTCGGAAACCTCACCCATTCGATCGATATCCAGCCGCCGCATACCGAGTTGGTAATCAGTTCGTGCTCGGTTGTAGACAGAATCCCGATTCCCGCCGAACCGTCAGCGCGAATCACATTTTACGACTATCTGCAGGATGACGCGGCCAGGATGAAGGAATACTCGGAATTTCTGAGTCCCAGCCGCTATGTGCCATTCAGCGATCGCTTGCGGAAATTTTTCTGGTCGGTGCGGCCGCAGCTATCCGAGGACATCACCGCGTATACCGAGCGCATGGTCCTTTACGTGCGCAATCAATTCGGCTACGACGGCGACGCCACCCACGTACACTCGACGGTTGACGACATACTCACGCAGGGCGGCGGGGTATGTCAGGACTTCGCGCACCTTAGCATAGGTCTCCTTCGGCTGGCTGGAATTCCCGCGCGCTACGTCTCCGGCTACCTTGCGCCCGACCCTCGCCGAAACGCCAACTCTCCGCCTCCCGAACTAGCCAGCCACGCATGGATCGAAGCGCTTTTGCCGGGTGTAGGATGGACCGGTTTCGATCCGACCCATAGAACTCGCACCATGATTCGCCACATAAGACTAGCCGTCGGTAGAGACTACAATGACCTCCCGCCAGTATCGGGCGTCTATAACAGTGGTGGTGGCGGCCGCAAGATGGCCTACGAGTTAGAAGTAAGTCTCGCTAGTCAGGATAGTATCGAGGAGCTAGGCGGCTAAGTCCGGCTAGGACTTAATCTCTTCAGTACCGTCGAGTCTCTTGGATAGGTCTATAGGATCTCCCAGAGAGACCTGACCAGGATCGACCTGGTAGGCCCACACCTCGAACTTGGTCATGTTGGCGGGTCCATACACAGTTGCGAATGCGCATTCGACAGCATCGAGCCCTTGTGCGATCTTTATGCGTCCTATCCTGGGTTCGTTGTAGCGAGCGTCAAAGACGTGCCACTTGTCGCCAAGATAGACTTCGCTGTAAGCGTGAAAATCCATCGGCGATCCCGGGTCCACATGTCCTATGTCAGGTAGATGACCGGTGACGTAGCGCGCGGGTATGTTGATCGCCCGGCACAGTGCAATCGTGCAATGAGCGAAGTCGCGGCATACGCCATAGCCGCGTTCAATGACTTCAGCGGCCGAAATGTCCGGTCTTCCCGACGCGAAGCGATACTCGATATTGTTATGAACCCAGTCCGAGATAGCCTGCACTCGCTCACCGGCGTCGTATATGTGTCCGAACTTTTCTCCGGCGAAAGAAAATAGCTTGTCGGAATCACAATACCGGCTCGGTAACAGGTAGCGCAAAAGTGACGGCTCAATTGTGGCGATCGTCGGTGCGTCTCCGAATTGCTCGGACTTATCAAAAGCAGTCGTCACTTCGACCATGGCATCGTGCTGAATCTGATTAAGGCCAGTGCCCAGGATTACCCGGTAAGCGACGTTGCTGTCCGTGTCGGTAAACGATTCGAACTTCCTCGCAATTCCGAACTCGAGATTTTCCTGTCGGATAGGACGCTCGGGATCGAATCGCGGATTGACCAGCAATATAGCCGTCGCCGATGACTCGCATTCGAAATGGATTCGGCAACCGACGCGAACCGTAAGCATCTTAGGCGCCGTTGCGAACTCGCTCAAAGAAATCCGCGAACAGCGGTAGGTAAAGCGGGTCGCGCTCGGGATGATATTGCACGCCGATCGCGTAGGGATGCGATCGAAGTCGTGCCTGCTCGACTATCCCATCGCTCGCCGACCACGCCTCGACTTCGATCCCGTCGGCCAGCCGCTCGAGCGCCTGGTGATGCGAGCTGTTCACCGCGCCGAATCGATGTATCGCCGTCGAGCTATGCCGCAGCGGCTGGATGTTCTCTCGCTCATAGTTGTCGTGCCCGGGAATATCGATATGCAGCGTGCCGCCGAGCGCCACGTTCAACACCTGCAATCCTCGACAAATCGCCAGCACAGGCTTCCCCGAAAAAAGGATCTCGCGCGACGCCTTGAATTCCCACTCGTCGCGCGCGCAGTCGGTATCGACAATCAACGACGGGTCCGCGATCGTTTGCCGCAGATAGCTCGCCGAGATATCGCCGCCGCCAGTCAACATCAACCCGTCCATCTGGGACAGATCCACCGGATGCAATCGAGCGTTATGCACCGTCAGATCCGGAAAACGGCTGAATAGAAGGGTGAACCAATGTTCGTCGCATTGGCGAATCCACGTCGCGATACTCGGCATTTCCAACTCGTGTAGAAAGACTACGACAAAGCTCCCTCATGAGATTACGGACGCGTCGCGCTTGTCGCAAATTCATCGCAGCGGGCTCTTGCGACGAATCCCCGCGCAACCTAGTACTGTGTGACTCGCATGCAGACAAAATTGAAGATTCGCAACTTCGCAATGGCGACGATGCTCGCATCACTGTGCTGCGGCTCCTCTGTCCGCCACAGTTTCGCTGCCAACTCTCCTGGCGCGACCCCCAGCGCGTCGCAAATCGCCTCCGCCGGCCCAGGCGATCTCAATGCTCTAATTGCTGCCGGTACGCTGCCCGATCTGCGCTGGCCCAACTTCACCGACTATCGCGACAGCGTGAAAAAATTCTACGACGCGGGCGGCGATTCGCTCGCCTGGATCCAGAACGGCAAGGCCAGCCCCCAAGCTGTCGCGATGATCCTCCAGTTTCAGCAGGCCGCGTTGAAGGGCCTCAACCCCGAGGACTACGACGCATCGCGATGGGACGCGCGTCTCGCAAAGCTCCAACCGACAGCTTCGCCTAAGCCTACCGACGCCGATCTTGCGCGTATCGATCTCGCGCTGACTGTTTCCGCGATGCGCTATATTTCCGATCTGCATATTGGAAGGGTCAATCCGCAACACTTCAAGTTCGGCCTCACGGTCGGTCCCAAAAAGTACGACCTGGACGACGAGCTGAGAGCGCAGGTGCTTCCTGCGTCGGACATTCCCGCAGTCATCGCGAAAGTTGAGCCACCCTATGATGGTTATCGTCGCGCCGAAGTTGCACTGGCTACATATTCGAAAATGGCGACCGCAGGTGACACCCCACTCATCCCGGTACCGCAAAAGGGTGTGCGTCCCGGTGGAACTTTCGCGTCGATGTCGCAGTTAGTCGCGCGATTGCGGCAGCTCGGCGATCTTCCCGCCAGCGCCGACCTGCCCGCCGATTCGACGCTGTACAAAGGCGCAGTCGTCGACGCGGTGAAACATTTCCAGCACCGTCACGGCCTCGACGATGACGGTGTATTGGGAAAGGGCACGGTGACTGAACTCAACACGCCGCTCAAAACGCGCGTGCAACAACTCCAACTCACACTTGAACGATATCGCTGGATACCGCCGGACTTCCCCGAGCCGCCAATCATCGTCAACATTCCCGAGTTCGAGCTGCGTACCATGCGCCGCCAACCGGCCACCTACCTCACGATGAGAGTGGTCGTCGGTAAGGCGATGCGCACGCAGACTCCGGTGTTCGCCGATCAGATGAAATATCTGATCTTCCGCCCGTATTGGCTGGTTCCGACCTCGATTCTGTACAAGGAGACGATCCCGAAGACTCGGCGCAACCCAAACTATCTGGGAGATAACGGCTTCGAAGTAGTCGATCAAAGCGGCAACGTCGTCCCTTCATCGCCGGCCTCCGACGACATCCTGGATGGACTTCGTTCCGGTTCATATCGGGTACGGCAGAAACCCGGGCCCAAGAACGCGCTCGGCCTGGTCAAGTTCATCTTCCCCAATCAGTACAACGTGTACCTGCACAGCACGCCGGAACAGGAATTGTTCTCGCGGTCCCGTCGCGACTTCAGTCACGGATGTATCCGGGTCGAAAAGCCTGCCGACCTGGCAGCGTGGGTGCTGCGCGACCGGCCCGAATGGCCGATGGACAAAATACAGGCGGCAATGAAGACCGGCCCCGACAACGTCCAGGTCAATCTCAAAAAGCCTATCCCGGTATTAATTCTGTATAGTACAGCAGTAGTAAATCCGGACGGCGAAGCAAGATTCTTCAACGACATCTATGGCTACGACAAGTCACTAGCCAAAGTATTGGCGAACGGCCCTCCATATCCCTCGAGCTAATAATTTTGGAGCGCAGACTTACTGAAGCGGCTCGGCGCGAGGATTTTCCGGTTCTCGGCGTGCGATAGATCCTAGCCAGTTGCTGAACTGCTCGCGTCCTCTGCGCGCAACGCGGTCAGCTCGCGGCTCGCGCGCGGCAGGAACACCAGTCCGATCAGCGCGTTGCACAACATGAACGTGAGTTGCGCCGCCAGGCTATACGCAACGATCTTCGCCGGCGTCGCGTTGGTCGAGAAGAACAGCAGCCACGCCGCCTGGCTGGTGCCGAGATGCGCGACCGAAATCGGCAGCGCAGCGGCGAGGAACACCAGCGGCAGGAACAGCATCAGCTTCACGAACGGGATCGCGATTCCGTACAGCGCCAGCGCGTAGTACTGCGCGACAACCGAGGCGAGAAATGTCGGCGCCTTGATCGCCAGCACCATGAGGTAGTCGAGCGGACGCGCCTGGATGAACGTCGCGAGTAATGCGCCGGCTCTACCCGTCTCGACCCAATTACGAATCCGCGCACTGCGGCGGGCAACCGCAAAGAAAATCATGACGCCCGCGAGAATCGTCCACGCCGCGATGTACACGACGCGAAGAATCGCAACGATCCTGATCTGCGCGGCGCCGACAGGCGTGTAAAAGATCACCCCAAGCGTCGAGAACAGAAAAAGTTGGTAAATCTCGAGCATCGCGATGAACAAAACGGAGCTGAGCGCGCTCAGAAAACTGACGCCGGCCTTGCGATGCAAATAGTACGCGACGCCGCCCTGCGCGAGACTCGTGTTGATCAGCGCCAGCACGTACATGCTCGCTCGAATCGGCAGGATGTCGCGGTAGTCCATCAGCGCGTTGAAGCGTCGCACGACCCAGGTGAGGCACGCCGAATCGATCGCGCAGTAAAAGAGCGAGTACGGCATGAACACCGCCATGAAATCGAGTATCGGCACCTGCGACAGCGCCTGCTCGACTTTGCGAATCGGGATGCGCCAGAAGATCAGCGCAAAGATCGCGAAGGTGCCGATATACGGAAGCGCCTTGCGCCACAGCGGTGTCGCGCGCGCCGCAGGAGTCTCATCGCGGACCGCGGCGCCCGATTCGGGAATCGGCCCGGCGCTCATGCGTCCTTCATGCTCACTGCGGCGGTGCCCGTCAGCACTTGCTCACCGCGCTGATTCTCGACGTGAATCTGCAGCTCGGCGCGATTCGAATTCGCATCGACGGCTACGATCTTCGCGTGCGAAGTCAGCGTATCGCCGAACAGCACTGGCCTGGTGAGCGCCACTTCGATTCGTCCGCCGCGTACGAAGCGCATTCCGAAGTTGTCGGCGAGGAATTGCGCGATTATCGCGATAGTCTGTTCGCCGCCGGCGATCGGCGCGACGAATCCGGCCTTGCGCGCGGCATCCTTGTCGTCGTGAATACCGCGCGGCGGTCGGCGACGAGCCGGCCCCTCAATGCCGTCTTGATACAGTTTCGCCGCAGCCGCATCGAGGAGGTACGGCGCCGAAACCATCTCCGCACCGATTCGAATCTCAACGGGCGCCGCGCTCATTGCATCTCTCCTTTCTCGTTCAGCAGCACCGACGTGATCGCCTGCCGCACGAGTAGTTGATCGGTCGCCGCGTCGCGCAATTCATACTCCAGCGTAAAATAAAACTTCCCGCGCTTGCGATACGTCGCCGCGATCCTGCCCTCGACCTTGACCGCCTGCCCGACCCGCATCGGCTCATGAAACTCGCACCAATGCTTGGCGTGGACGCCGCCCTTGCCGCCTTTCAGCCGAGTTGCGATCAGCAGTGCATAGTCCTGCAGACGCATCGTGGGCGACACGACCGCATTGGGATTCCGCTCATTGACGATAAATTCGGGACTCGTCGCCTTGACCGCATCCGCAAATGCGCGCGCGCGTTCGGGCGTGACGACGTAGTGAATCGGCCCGAGGCGCATACCCTCGTGGAGATTCTCGGGACACATCGGGAGTCTCAAGTCTTCGCTCATGGGACCGATTGAACGACCTTAGCAGGCATGCAAGATTCGGCGAACCGTCCTTTTAGAAAAATGGCAACTAAAAAAGTCGACTACGCCCGCAAAGCTCGGATACACCTTAGCAAGGCCGATCCGATCCTCGCACGAATTATCGCCGAGGTCGGCACGCTCGGAATTCAGCCTCGGCGCGAGCGCTTCCAGGCTCTGGCGCGCGCGATAATTTTCCAGCAACTCGCAGGTGCCGCCGCCAACGCAATCTACGGCCGCTTCGTCGGCTTGTTCCCCAACGTGGAATTCCCGTCACCGGAACAAGTGTTGGCCAAAACCGACGCCGAACTCCGCGCAGTAGGCCTCTCTGAAAAGAAGGCTCTCTATATAAAGGACCTCGCCGCGCACATCCGCGACGGCAAGCTCAACTTCCACCTGTTCCACAAGATGACCGACGAGGAGATCATCGAGCATCTCATCATGGTCAAGGGCATCGGCCGATGGACCGCCGAGATGTTCCTGATGTTCAATCTGGGCCGCCCCGACGTGATGCCGGCCGACGACCTCGGCGTCCAGAACGCGATCAGGCGCCACTACAAGATGCGCCAGCGCCCCAACCGCAAGCGGCTGCTGAAGCATGCCGAGCGATGGCGTCCATACCGAACCGCGGCCGCCTGGTACCTATGGCGCAGCCTCGACGTCGCCCTTCCGGACGGGTCCGCAAAGCCACCCGCGAAAAAAGTAGTGAAGCGCAAGAAGCGGTAGAGTCTTTAGACGCCCGCAATAATCACTTTCCCGCGTCTTTGAATCGTTCGTACCGGTCTGATCTGAATGTGAACATCGCATCCAAGCGCATTAAGGTATCGAAGAAGCCGATCGCTGGTAAATCCGGAAATACGCCCTCTAACCAGTTTGGACACTTTGGATTGATCGACGCCAAGAATGTCCGCGACTTCATTTTGAGGTAGCCTTTTCCTGCGAATGAGCTCGGCGATTTGTTTCGCCAATTTAGCCCGCACCAGCGATCCTTCCGGATCGTGGACGCCAATATCCGCAAAGACATTCCCGCTTCCTTCCTTGTAAACTATGTCTTTGCTCATGGTTTCACCCGCGCTTCCAATTTTCTGGCCTGTTCCAGCCGCTCCTCAATCAAGTTGATATCGTGTTTCGGAGTTTCGCGACCCTTCTTTGATCTCTTCTGGAAGCAATGAAGAACGTAAATTCTTTCTTTGAATCGAACAGTATACACCGCCCTATAGGCGTCGCCGTCGTGATTTTCCACGATTTCAAGAACACTCGCGCCGCCGAATCCTCGCAGCGGCTTGGCGTCGGCATGCTTATCGCCCATTTGCGCCCACATGAGAGCAGCGCCCATATCGTCTTTGACCTCTTCGGGGAAATCGCGAAGTCTTTCGAGGCTATCTCCCAGCCAGGTAATTGGCTTCGGCGAGTTGGAGATCGGCACTCTAGGATACCAGAGCTCTCGCCATGAAAGAGATCTTAGGCCAAATCTGGCAAGTGCGCAATCAATTCGGTAGTTTCGCGAATTTCGGCAGGTCTGGATTCATGTAGTCCCAAGGCTGCGCACTCGCAATATAGATGTTCTGTCTCGGACGGAATGCACTCGGATCGTCGAGGCTGCCCGCTCGAATCGTCACGATGTCACCGCCCATGCCTGGTCGGCCGAACAAAGGCGATCCGCAATCGCCACAGAAACATCGCCTGGTCGTAGACCCACTGTCAGCCGTGAGATCAAAGTATTTCGGGCTCCCCTGCGTTACCTTGAAGGATGCACCGGGAACCGCGAGGACTGCCGCATAAGCGCTCCCGGTCTCCCGTTGACAATCCCGGCAATGACAATTCATCGAGAACAACGCCTCCCCTTCAGCGCGATAACGAATAGCGCCACAGGCGCAACCACCAAAAAATTCACCGCGCATTTCAGTCCTCCGCTTGTCCCCAAGCGAACGCTCTTCGGGCGGGATACCCTCGCTCACTCAAGTACGCTCCGCTCGGCGAGCAGTTGGGCAAGCTTCCGCTTGATACGGGGAGGCCGGCCCAGGATTTTCAGAAACTCGTCCCATCGTTTTTTTGCCAGCACGAAGGAGCGCCGCTCTTCAGGCATCTCGATGGATTGCTCAGCTTTTGAAACCGGTGCTGTCATAGAAGGCATCTCCTTCGTATCCATAGGTTATCCGGACATTGTCCGGACAAGCTACTCGGCCAGCATTGGATTTGGTTTTGGGAAGCCCAGTTTTGTGAGGGCTTGGTCGAGAGCATTGATATCGTCGGACGGTGTCGCCGCGTGCTCGGCGACGTCGTCTAACCGGCGGCGCATTTCTTTCAACTCCTTGTACAGATTGCCCGATAGTCGTGCGATCACGACGAAACAAATCCATGGAACTACAACCAGCGCCACGATCGTGATTGCGATCAAAGTGCGGGCGTGCGATTCCGCGCTGTTAGCGACCGCCAGCACCGCTGCGTCGTCGAGGCTCATCAGGTCCGCGACCGTACCTTGCAAATCGCGGAGCTTAGGCTCGAGACTGTCGTCGCTCGGCGACGCGGTGCGCATCGCGTCGAACAGCGGGCGCGCGTCGTTGGCGATTTTCTCGATGCGCTCTGCCTGCTCGCGGCTCCCGATATGCTGCCGCGCGATTTCGATATCCGAAATGAATCCGCGCTGCTGATCGATCACGATTTGCGAGGCGTCAGGCTGCGTGCGTCCCCAATCCATCTTGTATAGCGCGGTTTCCATCCCCTGCGCCGCACGCGCCGCCGCACTCTCGTTCTCGTGGAGTTCTATCGGCAATGTCCCGAGCACGTGAAACGCGCCTGCAATCACGACGGCCGCGATCAACAGAATCGCCGGCGCAATCGCGGCCATGAAACGAAGCTTGGTGACGATAGTCAGGTTGTTCATGCGATATTTTTTCCACCGTTATTTCAAAGGATGCCCGCGGCGGGCCGCAAAAACGCAACGCCCGATATGACCTCGCCGCCGCGGTATGCAATAATCCTCCTCGATGAATTTTGCCGATCGCCTTGCACAAGCGTCGCGCGCAAAAAACAGCGTCGTGGTGCTCGGTATCGATCCCCAACTCGACACAGCCGCCGCTCCCGGAATCCCGCCCGGCTACACCCTGACCCGCTTCTGTTGCGAAATCGTCGAAGCGTGCGCGCGTTCCGCAATCGCCGTCAAGCCGCAGCTTGCGTTTTACGAAGCACGCGGGCTCGAAGGGATGCGCGCGTTTTGCGAGGTCGTCAAGACCGCGCGCCGTCTCGGCCTGATTACGATCGCCGATGCAAAACGCGGTGATATCGGTACGACTTCGGCTGCGTACGCGGAAGCATTTCTCGGCAAGGGTGACTTCAGTTGCGATGCTGTCACTGTGAATCCATATCAAGGCAGCGACGCGCTGATGCCGTTTCTCGCGAAGGTGAAAAATGGCCGCGGTGTATTCGTGCTGGTGAAGACCTCGAATCCATCGTCAGGTGAATTCCAGGATCTCAACGCGCCGACGCGTCCTATCTGGGAATCAGTCGCGGCGCGCGTCAACGGATGGGGCTCGGATTCTATCGGCGACAGCGGCCTCAGTTCCGTCGGCGCGGTGGTTGGCGCAACCTATCCAGTGCAGGCGCGTCGCGCGCGAGAGCTGATGCCGTCGGCAACCATCCTCGTGCCCGGCTACGACACCCAAGGCGGCACCGCATCTGACGCGGTCGCATCGGCGCGCCCGGACGGCACCGGCTTCATCGTGAACGCAAGCCGCAGCCTGATGTACGCATATCTGAAAAAAGAAGGCGCCAAGCCCATCGAAGCCGCCGCCGAATACGCCGAAGCGATGCGCCTGAACCTCAACACCGCGATAGCGGCGCGGCGCACGGAAGGGTTGGCTCGCACCGCGTAGCGAACTCAGTCGAATGTGAAATCCGCGGTGGGTTTCACGTTTCGCTTGGACGCGGCACTCCCCTCCCAATCCGGTCCCCCTTCCCGCGCGGGAAGGGGTTAGGTTCTTCGAATCGTTCGCGATGCTGGCCCTTACTTCGCGTGAGTATCGCCGTTCAAATTCGCCCCCAGGAACTTGACGCTCCGACTCCACGCATCCTGCGCGTCATCGGCGTTGTACCAGAACGGGAGCTCCGGAAAGTTGAATGCGTGATTCGCGCCTTCATAGATTTTCATTTCGTGCGGACGATTATTTTTCGTCAGCAACTCGTCGAGCTCATGCGCCATCGCCACCGGCACCAGCCCGTCCTTGTCGCCGTGCAGAATCAACGTGGGCGGCATCGACTTGGCCCCATACTGCAGGTTCGGCGGCAATCCGCCGTAGTACTCGACGATCGCAGCAATTTGACCCGGATCGATAGCGCCGGCCGAAAGTGAAAGGAACGATCCGAGCGAAAATCCCATCATCGCGACGCGATGTGGATCGACCGCCGGATTCTTGTCGAGCGCGTCGAGTCCCGAATGGATCTCCGCGAGCCATACAGGAAAGTCTTCCTTCATCCGCACCGGCTCTCCCGGCCCGACGGCGTCGGTCTGGCTGTAGTACTCGATAAATTCGACGTAGTAGCCCAGGTCGGCGAGCTCGCCGCACATCCTTTCGTACTCGGCGTTGCCGGAATCCTTGCGCCGCGACGCGCCATGCAGCATCACGACCGCCGGATGCGGTCCCGCGCCCTTCGGCACACAATGATATTCCGAGACCGGCTTGCCGCCTGAAGTGAACTCGCCCTTGACCCATCCAGCGTAAGCATTCGAGGCGAGTAGAAGGAGTGCTGCCGCGAATGCGCCGCCGACAACTTTCAACGAACCCACAGTTCTTCTCCCCAGACCCTCAGAGCGAAAGGTTGTCCTCAACATTTCGCGATTTTCTTTTTCACTGGGTGCAGGGGTCACCCCTGCCGAAGGAAGTTTGAAACCCACCGCGGGTTTCAAATTTAATTAAGTTCTTTTTCGTGCAGAGGATGCCGCGCGCAACTACGACCGCATCAACTCGGCTTCGTCAGCGGCAATCGTGGCATAGACTTCGCGATCGATCTTGCGATACCGATCGAGCGACTTTTCCGCCTGCTCTTCATGGCCCTGCGACTTGGCGATCTCGTGCATCTCTTTTTCGATCCACGACAGATGCCACGATTCGTCCTTGGTCACTGCCTTCAGCACTTCCATCGTCTCCGCATCGACGTTGGGCAGCGCCATATGCGCGTTGTAGCGGCTCTGCGCGCGCTCTTCGACCACCACCGTCAACGCGAGCAGATCGATAATCGTCTTCGGCACGCCGGTCCTGAGCCCGAGCCGCCGCTGATAGCCGTCATCTATAAGGATGGGCGCGCCGCCGAGATCCGAGATACGCTTGGTCCACAGGTAAGCGTGACGCGTTTCATCGGCGAGATGCGCGGTCATCTTGAGCTGCGCCTCACCGTCTTTCATGTGTGACAAAAGATTGAACAGCAAACGCGCGCCTCGCAATTCGGCGTCGCGATAGAAGCTAAAAATGAGAATCTGCTTGTCCGCCGCGGACATTCCCGTGAAATTCATCGTTCCGAGTGATGCGCTCAATACCCAAGTCCTCCCGTCAGCCACCGCACACAGCGGCCAATTGGCTAATATTAGCAGATAGGGCGGTTGCGCGTAACTTATGCGATCCAATCCGCAGGGTCAATAAAACTCCCCCGCCGCATCAGGTCGGATGGTCGTCCTGAGAGTACGCCGCAAATTCCTCCTGTCATCCTGACAGAAGGCGAGCAACGGCTGCATTTTCGCCCTTCCCAGCAGGGAGAGGATCGACGGTGAGGGCCTTTTCAGCGCGCCATCGCCCGCGAAGCCAATTCCGGTCTCCAGAGGTTCGCAAGCGGACATGCGAGCGCTACCATTTCGGGACGCGTGAAGACGCAGAATCTTAAATCGCGCGCGAAAAGCGCGCGCTGTATAAGGACCCTCACCTTAATCCTCTCCCATTCTGGGAGAGGGGAAGGCCGACAAGGTTGCGAATCGCCGCCGTTGAGCACAACTTATTGTCTGTATGCCTTCACCAGACGTTTACTGGCTCGCACTCAGACGCGTACACGGAGTCGGTCCGCGCACCTGCAAGCTGCTGATCGAAAAGTTCGGCGCACCTGAAAAAATATTCCAACTCACCTCAGACCAGATCGCCGCCGCCGGCGTGCCGCGCAACACCGCCCGCAGTATCTGTGAGTTCCGCGATTTCGAGCCGCTCGAAAAGGAACTGTGCGAGCTGCCCAACATCGGCGCCCGCCTGATCAAATGGAGCGACGCCGACTATCCGACAAATCTGCGCCAGATCCCCGACCCGCCGCCATTCCTGTTCGTCCGCGGCACCGCGACCTTGACCGACTCGACTTGTATCGCGATCGTCGGCGCGCGCGCGGCCAGCGACATCGGCCGCCGGATGGCCCAGCGTCTCGGCCTCGAGCTCGCTGCCAAAGGCTTCACCGTGGTCAGCGGCCTGGCCCGCGGTATCGACGGCGAGGCCCATCAGGGCGCACTGGACGCTCACGGCAAGACCCTCGCGGTCCTCGGCTGCGGCGTCGACGTCATCTATCCTGCGGAGCACCGCAAGCTGGCCGAGGCGATCATCGCCGGCGGCGGCGCGCTCATCAGCGAACTGCCGATTGGAACACAGCCGCTCGCCGAAAATTTCCCGACCCGCAATCGCATCCTCTCCGGCCTCTGCCTCGGCGTCGTGATCGTCGAAGCTGCCGAAAAAAGCGGCTCGCTGATCACGGCGCGGATGGCACTCGAACAGGATCGCCAGGTCTTCGCCGTCCCCGGCAGCCCACTCAGCGGCAAGACCCGCGGCAGCAATCGCCTGCTGAAAGAGGGCGCGAAGCTGGTCGAATGCGTCGAGGACGTGATCGAGGAGCTCGCGCCTCAAATGGTCGGCGGTCATCCCGCGGCCGAAAGACGGATGCCCCAAGCTTCGATTGAACCGATCCCGACGCCGCCAACGTCTAATACAAGTGCGACCCTTGAAGTAGCTCCGTTGTTAGGAGCGCCCGAAGATGCCAAGACTTCTGAAGGACCAATTGACAGCACTATTACTATCTTAAACAATCTAAAAGATTCTGAAAGACTCCACGTGGACTCGATCATCGAGTCGTCCGGGCTCAACGCCCAAACTGTGCTTAGGTTACTTTTGGAACTGGAACTCGAAGGTCGCGTCACTCAGCATCCCGGCAAGCTTTTCTCGCTTGCATAAGTCTGGCAGGGTGTAACCCCTGAAGCGTCGGGAATTTGCGCTGGCGCGAAACCTGCGTGGGGTACGGGAACTTGGAGGCGCCTGAACGGTGGCAAAAAATCTCGTAATCGTCGAATCGCCCGCAAAGGCGAAAACCATAAAGCGCTATCTCGGTAGCGACTATCAGGTCATGCCCTCGGTCGGCCACGTCGTCGATCTGCCCAAAAGCAAGCTCGGCGTGGACATCGAGCACAATTTCGCGCCCGATTTCGTCACCATCAAGGGCAAAGAGAAGGTCCTCAGCGAGATCAAGGCCGCCGCGAAGGGTAAGGACAACGTCTATCTGGCCAGCGACCCCGACCGCGAAGGTGAGGCCATCGCCTGGCATATCTCCGAGCATCTCGGCAAGACCAAGTCCAAGGTCAGCCGCGTCCTCCTGCATGAAATCACGTCCGCCGCGGTCAAAGAGGCCGTCGCCAATCCCTCGAAGCTCGATCACAACCTGTTCGACGCCTACCAGGCGCGCCGCGTGCTCGATCGTCTGGTGGGATACAAGCTCAGCCCGCTACTGTGGGACAAGGTCAAGCGCGGTATCAGCGCCGGCCGCGTTCAGTCAGTCGCGCTCAGAATAATCGTTGACCGCGAGCGCGAGCGCGAAGCATTCCGCGCCGAAGAATACTGGACCCTAGACGCGCGCCTGTCAGGCAAAAATCCGCCGCCGTTCAAGGCGCGCCTCTACAGCTATAAAGATGATCGAATCGACAACAAGGCCTACAAGCTGCCCGAAGCGCAGGCCCGCGAGATCATCGCCGCCGTCGAGAAAGCCCCTTTCACAGTAAAGTCCGTCGAGCGCAAGGAAGTCCGCCGCAGTCCTGCGCCCCCGTTTATCACCTCGCGCCTCCAGCAGGAGGCCTCGCGCAAGCTCTACTACCAGCCGCGCCGCACGATGCAAATCGCGCAGAAGCTGTACGAAGGTGTCGAGTTGGGCGAGGAGGGCGCAGTCGGCCTTATCACTTATATGCGTACCGACTCGCCGCGCGTCTCGGACCAGGCGCTCGAGAGCGTCCGCAATCATATCGCGACGCGCTACGGCAAGGAGTACATCCCCGAGCAGCCCAACGCCTACAAATCCGGCAAGCAGTCGCAGGGTGCCCACGAAGCGATTCGCCCGACCGCCGTCGAGCGCGACCCCGAGAGTATCGCGCGCTTCCTCGACAAGGACATGCTCGCGCTCTACACCCTCATCTATAATCGCTTCGTCTCGAGCCAGATGATGCCGGCGGTGTACGACCGCACCACCGTCGATATCGAATCGGCCGACGCGATTTTCCGCGCGACCGGCCAGGTGATGAAGTTCGACGGTTTCATGCGCGTGTATATCGAAGGCCAGGACGAGCCCGAGGACGAAGAAGGCACGCTGCCGATGCTCGACGAAGGCGAAAAGCTCACGCTGCTCGGCCTCGATCCCGAACAACATTTCACGCAGCCGCCGCCGCGCTACACCCAGGCCACCTTGATCAAAGTTCTCGAAGAGCAAGGCATCGGCCGCCCCTCGACCTACGCCGCGATCATGACCAGCATTCTCCGCGTCGAGTACGTCGAAGAGGACGAGAGCAAGCGGATGCGCCCGACGTCGCTCGGCCGCGTCGTCAATGACATGCTGGTCAAGGCGTTCCCCGACATTCTCGAATCCAGTTTCACCGCTCAGTTCGAAGAGGACCTCGACAAGGTCGAAGAGGGCACCGAGAACTGGGTGAAAACCATGAAGCGTTTCTACGGCCCCTTCGCGAAAGATCTGGCCGACGCAAAAAAGAAAATGCCGGAGGTCAAGCACAAGGGCCTTCCCACCGGCCTCAAGTGCGAGCTTGACGGCGGCGACATGGTCATCAAATGGGGCCGCAACGGCGAATTCCTCGCCTGCTCGAATTACCCCAAATGCACCAACACCGGCGAGATCGCGCGCGACGATCAGGGCAATGTCTCGCTCAAACCCTCGACGCCCGCGCCCACCGACGAAGTCTGCGAGAAATGCGGCAAGCCGATGGTCAAGCGCCGCTCGCGCTTCGGCGAATTCCTGGGATGTTCCGGCTATCCGGACTGCGACGGAATCAAGCGCCTGCAATCCGACCCGGTGAAGACCGGCGTCGCCTGCCCGGAATGCAAAGAGGGCGAGATCCTCGAACGTCGCAGCCGCCGCGGCAAGATTTTCTTCGGATGCGGCCGCTATCCGAAATGTAAGTTCGCAGCATGGAACAAAGTCGTCCTGCAGCCGTGCCCGTCATGCGGCGCGAACTACATGGTCGAGAAAGATTTGAAGCGCACCGGTATCACCTGGCAATGCGCCAACAAGGAATGCGGCTACAAAGCCCCGGCCCCCGTAATCGCACACCCAGAGCCCGCTCCAGCCTCGACCCCACCCGCATAGGACTCTGTCTTCTACTGATTTCATCATGCCGGATTTCCTCAAATCCGCAGTGGGGCGGGCCGCCGTGCCCGCCCTCTTGATTTTGACTCTATCCGCAGTCTTCCCCACAACCACCCGCGCCGAACCTCCCGTCGTCATAACCCCACATCAAGAGGAAACGATGCAGCCTTACGTCGCGCGCATCTACTTCGATGCGAAGACCAAGGACGGCAGCGATTCCTATTTCGAAATTCTGAAAAACGACAAGCCCGTCTATGTGCAGAAGGCAACTCGCAAAGGCGAGAAGTTTTTCATCGGCACGATGTACAAGGACGATCCCGACGCGACCCTGGTCAAAATGGGGATGGACGTCACCGGCGACGGGCAGCCCGACCTGGTCATCTCGGAATGGCTCGGCGGCGCGAATTGCTGCCTGACACTCCATATCTTCGAACTCGGCCCGACCTTCAAAAAACTCGGCACCATCGACGCCGGCTACGGCGACTCGGGCCCGCACTTTTTGAGTCCGCCCAAAGACTCGAAGGCCACCGGCCTCTCGGTCCAGGTTCACGATTGGACTTTTGCCAACTGGAACACCGATTTCGCCGACTCCCCCGCGCCCAAAGTTATCCTGCGCTACAGCGACAACGCCTATCGCATCGCACCCGACCTGATGCGCGCCGCTCCGCCTTCGCCCAGCGACCTCGCAACCCGCGCCGCCACCGTCAAGAACTACCCTCCCAGCGCAAAAGACGGCGAATGGCCTCATGCACAAGTCTCCCCAGACCTCTGGGGCACGATGCTCGATCTAATCTACAGCGGCCACGCCGAAGAAGCCTGGAAGTTCCTCGACGCCGCCTGGCCGCAAAAGGTCAATGGCAAGGAAAAATTCGCAACCGACTTCCGCACCCAACTATCCAAGAGCAAATACTGGCCCGCAGTAGAAGCAATGAACTCCACCAAGCCCCCAACGAGCGCACCCTCAGCGAGCCCGTCCCCCGCCGTCACGAAATAGCAGCGAGCCGATCCTGATTCGACGCGAGAAGAGCGCTCTTCCCGCGCGTCCGGTTCCCCTTCCCACTATGGGAAGGGGTTAGGGGTTAGGTCGTTAGCATCCTCGCAACGCCAGCCGCTTCACTTTTTGTGTCATCCCGACAACGGGAGCGTTAGCGACGGGAGGAGGGACCTCGGACAGCTTCGCGCAAGCGCCGCCGGTTCCGGTCTCTGAAAATCGCGCAGCGCTTTTTTCCTTAACCACTCACGCCCTCATCTTCACCGACATCTCCTCAATCCGCCGCCGAATAAATCTCCGCTCCGGCGCACTCCCCACCCGCGCCAGCGCCGCGCGATACGACTCCGCCGCCTCACTCCATCGCCCCAGCCGCCGCAACAAATCCGCGCGCGCCGACCACATCAAATAGTAGTCGCGAAGTTCGCCACCAGCCGCGATCGCATCGATCAACTCGAGTCCCACCGCCGGACCTTCAGCCATCGCGACCGCGACCGCTCGATTCAATTCGATCACCGGCGACGGTCGTATCGTATTGAGCCGCCGATACAACTCCGCGATCGCGCGCCAGTCCGTCGCCGATGCGCTCTGCGCCCGCGAATGAACCGCCGCAATCGCCGACTGAATCGCATACGGCCCGTTCGCATCGGCGCTGATCGCCGCCTCCGAATGCGCCAGCCCCTCGGCAATCTGCGCCCGATCCCAACGCGCTCGATCCTGCTCCTCGAGCAACACGATTTCGCCGCGCTCGTCGATTCGCGCCTCGCGCCGCGCGTCATGCAGCAGCATCATCGCGAGCAATCCGCGCGGCTCAGCCTCGGCCGGCATCAGCGCCACCAGGATTCGCGCGAGCCGAATCGCCTCTGCGCACAGGTCGGTTCTGAGCAGCCGCTCGCCCGAACTCGCCGCGTAACCCTCGTTGAAGACCAGGTAGATAACCGCCATCACCGCGTCGAGCCGCTCCGCCAGCAACTCCGCCGACGGCACCTCGTACGGTATCCGCGCCGCGCGAATCTTGCGCTTGGCGCGCACCAGCCGTTGCGCCATCGTCGCCGGCGCCGTCAGGAACGCACGCGCGATTTCTTCAGTCGTCAGCCCGCATAGCGTGCGCAGCGACAGCGCGATGCGCGCGTCGTCGGCCAGCGCCGGATGACAGCACGTAAAGATCAGCCGCAGCCGCTCGTCAGGCAGCGCACCCGCCCCATCGATCTCCTCGCCATCGTCGCCGCTCTCTGCCATCCGGATCAGCTCCTCGCGGCGATCGTTGAAGCGAGTTTGTTTGCGTATTCGATCGATCGCCTTGTGCCGCGCGACGCCGATAATCCACGCGCGCGGATTCTCCGGCAGCCCGTCGCGATGCCATTGTTCGACCGCGCTCGCGAACGCCTCCTGCGCCGCATCTTCCGCCAGGTCGAAGTCGCCCAGCACCCGAATGAGCGTGGCGAGTATCCGCCCGAACTCCTCGCGATAGAAACGCTCGATCCCGGCGGCAGTATTATCCATCGGCAATCCCATCCGATGGCAGGCTAGCTGCGCACCGCACATGCCGCCACCGCGAACCGATCGGCTTTCCATTCACTCTCCGAATTCTTCCCCTCTCCCTGTAAGGGAGAGGATCGAAGGTGAGGGTCCTTTTTCAGCGCGCGTTTTTTGCGCGCGACTCAAGATTCTGCCCGCGCCGGACCGAACTCATTCGTGATAGATCCACCAGCATCCCTCGACCGGCCTGACTTCGATCGCATCGCCTTCGCGGATCGCCAGCTTCTTCGCCCAAGTAATCGCCTCGGCCGTCGACGCGCACGCAACCAGGTTGAAGCCGCCGGCAACTTCCTTGGTCTCCGCGAACGGCCCGTCCGTCACCAAGCGCCCCCCATTTTTCCATCGAATCGTCTTCGCCTGCTGCGAAACTTCCAGCCGCGCGCCAACCCACAACCCCGGTTCCTGATCCAACATCGCGCGACTCTCGACGTATTCGGCGCCGACCCCCTGATGCTGCCGCATGATCTTCGTCCGTTCGCTCTCCGGCAGACTGAGCGCCGCGCGTTCGTCTTCAACCGACGTGAGCATGAAGATCTTCGAGGCCAATTGCCCGCTAGTCTGCGAGATCCACCAGAACTCGCGAATCGCTCGCACCTCCATGACGAGACTCTCATGCGCCCCGGGATATTTCGCGTACTCGATCGCTTCTTCGAGTGAGTGGAAGTCGATTATGTCGAAGCCGCCGACCAGCTCCTTGGTTTCCGGGAACGGCCCATCGATCCGCAAGTGACTGCTGCCGCGATTCTTCACCGTGACCGTCTCGCGACTCGCACCAAGCCCAACTGAAACGTTGATCAGCCCGCTCCTTCCACTCCTCAGGCGCGCGCGAAGGAGTTCGTCGAGTTTCTGCTGATGGAACCGGATGCGCCGATTCAATTCCTCGGCGTCGATACTTTCCGACTCTCCGCGCATCTCGCCGCCCGTGAGCATGTACTTCATCGCGATTCCCCTCGCGGCTCCTCTGTTCCCCTCTCCTGAAGGGAGAGGGGCTAGGGGAGAGGTCACATATTGATCTTCATCACCGGCCGCACTTCAGTCGATCCGTACTTCGACGACGGTATCCGCGCCGCAATCGCAATCGCTTCGTCGATATCCTTCGCCTCGACCAGCACGTATCCGCCGAGCTGCTCCTTGGTCTCCGCGAACGGCCCGTCCGTGACCATCGTTTTGCCGTCGCGCACGCGAACCGTCGCCGCGCTCTTGGTGAACTCGAGCGGCCCGCCAGCCTTCCGATGCCCACTCTTCATGACACTCTGCGTGAACGCACCAAACTCCTGAAAAATTCCCTGCTTCTCCGCCTCCGACCGCCCCAACGCCTCTTCTTCGTTGTGATAAATCAACAGCATGTATTCCATAACCAACTCCGGTTCCCGACTGCTCCTGTTCCCCTCTCCGATCTTCCCCTCTCCCTGAAAGGGAGAGGATCGAAGGTGAGGGTCCTTGCTCAGCGCGCTTCTTGGCGCGCGACTTAAGCTTCTGCTCCTCGAGCGCCTACATATTGATCTTCATAATCGGCCGCACTTCGATCGACCCGTGCTTCGCCCCCGGTATCTTCGCCGCAATCGAAATCGCCTCATCGAGATCCTTCGCCTCGACAATGTAGTATCCCCCAAGCTGCTCCTTGGTTTCCGCGAACGGCCCGTCAGTCACGACGGTCTTGCCATTGCGCACGCGAACGGTAGTCGCCGTGGTGGACTGCTCGAGCGGCGCGCCGCCCTTATTTTTTCCGCTCTTCGTCAGGTCCTGCGTAAAGGTGTGGTACTCCTGGAAAATCTCCCCATGTTGCGCAGCGCTCATCTTTTTCCCATCAGCCTCGCTGCTGTAAATCAAAAGCATGTATTCCATACGCATCTCTCCTTGCCCGGTTTGGGTTTCGCCTCTTTCACATATGGAGTCGAACGGCCCACGGCCAGATCGACAGCTCTATAAGAAAAGCTTCGATTCCCCTCTCTGGAAGGAAGAAATATGGCCCGAGGTACTTTCAGGGCTGGCAGATTCGGCTGATTTAGTGGCGCGGGCGGCCCTGCCCGCGGCTCCTCCTCCACCGCCCCTGAGAGCAAAATGGCGTCCTCGCCATTTTGCGATTGGTACTGGGTGCAGGGGTCACCCCTGCCGCCCGCCGCGCAGGCGATTCAATCTTACGGACCCACTCCCCCGCGTTGCAGCCACGTCTGCGCCGCCAGATATTCCTGAACCTGAGCGATGTAGTCCAGCGCCCCCGAATCGAACCAATGCCCCGAGTACCACCATCCGACGCATCCCCACATCATTTCTTCGGGACTACCCTCGGGATACGCCGGATGTCCGTAGGACGGCGTATCGGACGTCAGGTAGCCGATTTTTCCTTCGAAGCATGCTCTCTGCTGCGCCAGCTTATAGTCCGCCGCAAACGCGGTGCTGAGATACGAATAGCAATCAGGATTCGTAACGTCCGCAGTATTCTGGCCGGTCGCGACCGACTTGCAGGTCGACGGGTAATCGCTCGATTTGATCTGCAGGATTCCCAGGCTCGTCCCGTTGCCAATATCGCCTATCTCGGTCTGTCTCCAATGAGTCTCGTTGACCGCGGTCGCGCGCGTCACGTTCTCGTCGAAGCCCCATTTGCATGAAGCCCACTTGAGAATCGCGTCGGTAGTACCGGTAAACTTCCCATCCACCCGCAGCAGGTAACTCCCCGGCGCGCCGCCTTCGCCTGCGGCAGCTTCGGACTTGTACGTCGCGAGGTCGGAAGCGCTCGGCATGAACTCGTTCTCCGGCGAGTTCCTGGGCACCGGCTCAAACGCATCGCTCGAGACCGCCGCCGCGCATGTTTTATCCGACGGTAGTTTCGATCCCACCGCCAACAATGAATACTGAGGCTCACCCGCCGAAGACCTGCCGATCGCAACCGCTATCGCGATCGCGCAAACCGACAGCATGGAAATGGTCGAGATCCTGTACAGACTTTCGCGATCCCATCTCATTATGGAGTCCATCCCTCAGAATAATTTTCGAAGTCGGTAGGCTTCTTCGATGTCTCAGCGCACGCCCCCGTTAGACGATCTGAAACGAACCCAAATTCGCAGCTTGGGCCCCGGGAGCCGCGAATTATTGAAAGGATTACCAACTGAAACGCCGATATGCATTCACCCTCCAAACTCTCACGAACCCTTCCGAAAAAAACCCTTCGAGCAAAATGGCGTCCTCGCCATTGCGATTTCCGGTTACTGGGTGCAGGGGTCACCCCTGCCGAAGGAGGTGTGGAACCCACCGCGGGTTCCACATTTGATAAAGTGATTTACCCTTCCCCGCGCGCGCCCGTTTACACCGCCACCAAAAACCGCCACGATCACCTTCGCCCCATCTACGCCATGAACCAACCTCAAGTAACCGTCATCGGAGCCGGACTCGCCGGCAGCGAGGCTGCCTGGCAACTAGCGCGCCGAGGCATTCGCGTCCGCCTCGTCGAGATGCGCCCGGTCAAAATGACCGAAGCTCATCGCACCTCTGACTTCGCGGAACTCGTCTGCTCCAATTCGCTGCGCAACGATTCGATGGACACCGCGGTCGGCGTCCTCAAACAAGAAATGCGCCGGCTCGACTCGCTCGTTATCGCCTCCGCCGATCGCGCGCGCGTGCCCGCCGGCTCCGCCCTCGCCGTCGATCGCAATGACTTCTCCCGCGCGGTCACCGCAGCGCTCGAACAACATCCGATGGTCGAGATTGCGCGCACCGAAGCGTGCGAAATCCCGGCCGGCCTGACGATTCTCGCGACGGGTCCCCTGACCAGTCCCGCGCTCGGCGAATCGCTGAATAATCTGATCGGCCCGCGCAACTTGTATTTCTACGACGCGATCGCGCCCATCGTCGCCAGTGATTCCGTCGATATGAACGTAGCCTTTATGGCCTCGCGCTACGGCAAGGGCGGCGACGATTACATCAACTGCCCAATGACCGAAGCTCAGTACGAAGCCTTCGTCGCGGCGGTGGTGGCCGCTGAAAAAATTGAATTGCACGCGTTTGAAAAACCGGTTTATTTCGAAGGATGCATGCCGATCGAGGAGATGGCGCGACGCGGACCGATGACCCTCGCTTTCGGTCCGATGCGCCCGGTTGGGCTCTCAGAGCCACGCAGCGGCCGTCGCCCGTTCGCGGTCGTGCAGCTACGACAGGACGACGCCGCTGCCCATCTCTACAACATGGTCGGCTTCCAGACCAAGATGACCTATCCCGATCAGCGCCGCGTGCTCCGCATGATACCCGGACTCGAGCACGCCGAGTTCGTCCGCCTCGGCTCGATCCATCGCAACACCTTCGTCGATTCGCCGCGCCTCCTCCGCCCGACGCTCCAGCTAAAGACCCGCGACGATCTCTTTCTCAGCGGCCAGATGGTCGGGGTCGAAGGCTACGTCGAGTCAGCGTCCGCCGGATTGCTCGCGGGCATCAACGCCGCCAACCTCCTGATGAATCGCGAACTGATCGTGCCGCCGCCCGAGACCGCGATCGGCTCATTGATCGCCTACGTCACCGATTCGACCCGTCTCGATTTTCAACCGATGAACGCAAACTACGGCCTCATGCCCGACTTAAAAATCCGCGCGCGCGGCCGCGAGAAAAAAATCCAGATGGGTAATCGCGCGCTCTCGGCGATCGACGATTGGATCCTGCGCGAACAGATCGGACCGCCTGCATCTATGGCGTTGTCCGAAGTTCGGCTATAGAAATTCGCTAGGAGGTCCTGTCGATGACCAAAGCGGAATTGATTGACACCATCGCGCGGTCCACCGATCAGCCGAAAAAACAGGTCGCCGCCACCCTGGACCTCGCCTTCGACCAAATCGCGCGCGCGATCCGCAAGGACAAGCGCTTCTGGGTCCCCGGCTTCGGAACTTTCTCCGTGCGCCGCCGCAAACCGCGCGCCGGTTTCAATCCTCGCACCAACGCGCCGATGACTATCCCGGCCTCGCGCACAGTAGGCTTTCGTCCCGCGCCCCAGTTAAGGAAAGGGCTCTGACCACGAGCCCTCCCAAAGCCGACGAGCGCGATCAGCCTTCCAAACTTCCGCTCGATCCCACGACCTCCGATCCGCTCGTCTCATCTCGCGCGCTAAATCTGATTCTTCTCCTCGTCGCACTCGTCGCGGGCAGCGCGTTGCGCTTCGCAAATCTCGGCCAGCTCGAAATGTCGCCCGACGAAGGCGCGTCATGGGCCGCCGCCGCCGCCCCTACCGCGCACGAAGTGATCACGCGACAACCGTTGCTGAATCCCGGCGAACTGCCGATTCACGATCTGATGCTGCACGAATGGATCGCGCTCTTCGGCTCGAGCCTCACCGCGATGCGCGCGCTCTCGGCCGCTCTCGGCGTCGCATCGATACTGCTTGTCTATTTCTGTGTCTGTGAACTGTTCGTGGAAGCGCCGCTGACACGCGACGACGCCAGCACCGTCGGATCGCTCAGCGCGATCGTCTTCGCAGTAAATCTCGTCACGATCAAATATTCGCACGAGGCCCGGATGTATCCGCTGATGCTCGCGGCGATTCTTGCGCAGGTCACGATGTTTCTGCGCACGCTGCGCATCGGCGGCCTCGCCAACTACCTCGCAGTCGTGCTCCTGACCGCGATCGCGATCGCCTCGAACTTCGCCGCACTGCTGATTCCCGCGACCGAAGGCCTCTGGCTCATCTATATAATCGCGCGCGCCGGATTGCGCCACGACAACCTGAAAGTTCGTCGCACCTTGATGCTCGCCTATTCTCTCGCCGGCGGCGGAATGATCCTGGTGCCGAGACTTTTCTCATCGCTGCACGCAGCCTCGGCGGGAGACATCGGCGGATGGCGCAAGCTGCCCGCTTGGTACGAGCCTTTCGCGCTATTCAACAAGGCCACCGGCAGCTTCGCATTTCCAATTCTCGCACTGCTCGCGATTTGGGGCGTCGCTCGCGGATGGAATCGCGGTGCCCGCGACTCAATCGCCTTCGCACTGCTCTGGATGTGGGCGCCGCCTCTGATGATGCTCGTCGCGTCGTACGCAATCGCGCCCGTGTTCGTCGAGCGTTACGCACTCTCATGCTTCGTCCCGTTTTTTATCCTCGTCGCAGTGGGAATCTTCGAAATGCCCGGCGATCTTCTCCGCGCCTCCGCGCTCGCACTCGCAGTCGCATTCTCCCTCGGCCACATCGTCTCTTACGATCGCAAATCGCACGACGCGCAATATCGCGAAGCAATCGCCGCCGCCGATTCCGCCCTCAAGCCGGGCGAAGTCATGACCGTCGTCCCGTCCTACGCGATCGAAGTCCTCCGATATTATCTTCCCAGCCATCAACTCGACCGCGCGGTTCGCTATGATTCGTCAGCGCCGCATGCTGCCGTGTTGATTATTGGCGATCAAAACCTCGCGCCCGGCGCCGCCCAGTCATATAAGAAAGAATATCCGCAAACGGTCGCGCACCTGCGCGGCGTAACAGTGCTGCGAAGGTAATTGCGATGAGCGATCCGAATTCCGACGATCTGAAACTAAAGGGCCAGCAGAAATCCGCGTGGGACGACAGCGCCGCGGGATGGAAGCGATGGTGGCCGACCTTCGAGCGCAGCGCGCAAATCGTCAACGACCGCCTGGTCGAACTCGCGGATGTGCGCGCCGGCAATCGCGTCCTCGACATCGCGACCGGCAGCGGCGAACCCGCGCTGACTGCCGCGCGCGCCGTCGGGCCTTCGGGACGCGTCGTCGCCGTCGACATGTCACCTGGGATGCTCGCGATCGCGCGCGAACGAATCGACGCCGCTGGCCTCACCAACGTCGATCTCGTCGAGTCCGACGCCGAGTCGCTCCGCCTCGACGCGCATTCCTTCGACGCCGCCCTCTGCCGATGGGGCCTCATGTTCATGCCCGACCTCGACGGCGTAATGCGCGCACTCCACCGCGCACTCAAGCCCGGCGCACGTTTCGCAACCGCAGTCTGGTCGCATGCCGACAAGGTCCCGATGTTAGCACTCGCGCGCGACGCGATCCGACGCATCACCGGCATCGTCCCGCCGCCCAACGCGCTCGAACCCATGCGCCTCGCCGACCCCTCGATCCTCGAGCGCGCGCTCGCCGCCGCCGGCTTCCACGACGTGAAAATCGAGCGCCTGATCGTCACATTCGAATTTCCCTCCGCTGACGCATTCGCCGACTTCCGCGGACAAATCGGTGGCACCCGCGCGGCGCTCTCCAAAATGCCGCCCGAGGTCGCCCGCAATGTGCGCGAAGCAGTCGTCGCATCGGCGCGCGAATTCGCCGACGGCAGTGGCAGTGTGCAACTCGTCAACGAGGCCATCTGCTTCGGCGCGCGAGCATAACGGACGTCACCTTGACTGCGTCCCCCGCGCGCGTCTCGCTCTTTCGCTACTCGCCGGCTCTCGTCCTCATCGCAATCGTGATCGCCGACGCGCGCCAGCTCGCCGACTCCGACATGTGGGGACACGTCCTATGGGGCCGCGAGCTCCTCGCTCACGGCTCGCTCCCGCACGTCAATCCGTATTCTTATTCTGCACCCGGCTATCCATGGCTGCGTCACGAATGGCTCGGCGAAGTAACAATGGGCGCACTCTTCAACCTCTTCGGCCCGTGGGGCTTGAAGCTGTTCAAGTTCGCCTGCACGTGCGGCACTATCTGCTTCATGGTCCTCGCGATGGCCGAAACCTCCGCGCCCGTCCTCGCGCAAATCCCAATTCTGTTGATCGTCCCGCTGATGCTGTTGCCCGCGATGCAATTCCGCCCGACGCTGTTCGACTTCCTCGCGCTGTCCGCCATCATCGCACTGCTCAGTCGCCACAACTGGCGCGGCTCGGCGCCGCTCTGGCTCGCGATTCCGCTCGTCGCAATCTGGAGCAACGTTCACGGCGGATTCTTTGTGGGCATCATCGTGATCGCCCTCTACGGCGCGACCGTCTTCGCCCTTGACCTCGTAGCGGGTGGCAGTTCGCGCCGCGGTCTGTGGATCATCGCAATCGCCGCCGCCGCCACCGCATCGACGCTCTGCACATTTCTAATCCCACCGGCGCGCGACACCTGGCTCACGCTGATCCACTCGATCTTCAATCCGATGACCCACTACGCGATCGAAGATTGGAAACCCCTGCTCTCCGCTTTGAAGCAGGCCGACAGCGGCAGCTTCGCGCAGAAGTATTTCATCCTGGTGCTGCTCTATTTTGCCGCCGCCGTCGTATCGGTGATTCTCACGCCACGCGGTGGTGACGTTCCGATGGTCGCCGTCGCCGCCTTGACGCTCGCGATGGCCTTCGCCGCCGAACGCAACATCCCTATCGCCGCAATCGCAATTGCCCCGGTCTTCGCCAACCACCTCGGCTTGCTCTTCAAATCGCGCGACGTCACCAGCGCACCCGAATCGAACGCTCGCGAAGTCTCACGCGCCGGCCGTCTGACCATGGAAATCCTGATCGCAGTCGTCGCGATTACATTCGCGCGCCTCGACGGAGTGCTGACCCCGGGAATCAACGTGCACGGATTTCCCGTTCGCGCCATCGACTTCATGAAAACTCACGACCTTCAGGGCAATGTCCTCGCGCAATACGGATGGGGCCAGTACGTCATCTGGCACGGCGCGCCCGGTATGAAAATTTTCATCGACGGCCGCTACGACCTCGCCTATCCGCCCGCGGTAGTGTGGGACTGGTTGAAATTCGCCAACAACCTCGACGGCGCCGCGCAAACCCTCACGTCCTACCCGCATGATTTCGTTTTGCTCGAACAGGATCTGCCCGCCATCAAGCTGATGGACGCCGCTCGCGATTGGCGCCTCATCTACCGCGACGACGTCGCCCGCCTCTACGCGCGCGCCAATTCACCGGCCGCCCATCTCGACCCCGCGACGTTCACCAGCAAAAGCAAATCTCCGCCAGAATTTTTCCCGTAGCCGCATGATCCCACGATGACCGCCCCTCCCGCTCGCGTCTCGCTCTGGCGCTACTCGCCGGCGCTCGTCCTGCTCGCGATCGTGATCGCGGATATCCGCCAGCTCAGCGATCCCGATCTCTGGATTCATCTACTGTCCGGCCGCGAACTGCTCGCCCACGGCTCTCTCCCAACCACCAACATCTACTCGTACTCAGCTCCGAATTTCCGCTGGCTGCACCACGAATGGCTGAGCGAAGTCATCATGAGCGCGCTCTTCGACGCATACGGCCCGTTCGGCTTGAAGCTCCTCAAATTTATCTGCACTGCGTGCACGATCTCTTTCATCGTTGTCGCAGAGTCCGAAACCGGCGCACCCGCAATCGCGCAGGCTGCGATTCTGCTGCTCGCCGCAGTGATCATGATTCCGTCGATGCAGTTCCGGCCGCAGATTTTCGATTTCCTCGCGCTGTCTGCAATCGTCGCCCTGCTATCCCGCCACAACTGGCGCGAGCGAGCACCGCTCTGGCTCGCAATCCCAATCGTCGCGATCTGGTGCAATCTTCACGGCGGATTCTTCATCGGCCTGCTCGCGATGGCCGTGTACGGTGCCGCGACAATTCTGCAAGACATCTACTCGGGTCACAGCCCACGTCGCGGACTCTTCATCCTCGCGATCACCGCCGCCGCAGCCGCATCTACTTTGTGTACGTTCTTGATCCCGCCCGCACGCCAAACCTGGTACACGATGATCTCGTCGATTCTGAACCCGGCCACGTCTTCCACCATCATCGACTGGAAATCTCTGCTCGCATCCTTTACCACCGCGCCGCCCGGCAGCCTGCAGCAAAAATATTTTGCCTTGGTGCTTTTCTTCTTCGCCGCGTCAGTCGTATCCGTGATCCTCACGCCCAAATCCAACGACGCGCCGTTGATCGCCGTCGCCGCGGTATTGCTCGCAACGAGTTTCGCCGCTCAGCGCAATATCGCAATCGCAACCATCGCGATCGTCCCCGTTTTCGCCAATCACCTCGGCCTGTCTGATGCGCCCGCGCAACGCCATCGCCCCGAATGCGCCCGCGATTCCTGGCGCCGCTCGAATCGCCGCCGAAATCCTCATCGGTATCGTCGCAATCGCGCTCGCGCGCTCCAGCGGAATTCTGAAACCCGGCATCGACGCCCCCGGCGTTCCCGCGAGCGCCGTCAAATTCATGAACCGCCATCGGCTCTCCGGAAACGTTCTCGCCGACTATGCATGGGCCGGCTTCGTAATCTGGCATGGCGGTCCGCGCACCAAAGTTTTCATCGACAGCCGCTACGACCTCGCCTATCCGCCGACAGTGATCGCCGACTTCCTCGCACTCGACCGCGCCGAGCCCGCCGCCGCGCACACCCTCGCAATCTATCCGACCGATTTCGTTTTGACCGCGCCCAACCATCCCGAGGCAAACGTAATGGACGCGCAGTCCGACTGGCGCCTCATCTATAGCGACACCGACGCCCGCCTCTACGCGCGCGCCAACTCCCCGGCTGCCCGCATCGACGACGTCCCAATCAAAGGCGTTGTACTTTTTACAAGTTTTCCTTAATGCTCATTCGATTTAGCGCCTTGAAAGTTAGGCCGGTTTCTGTTGGGTACTTGAATTTAACACGTCTTACAGCTAATTCTATTGCCCACTACTAAGCCGCCAACCTTTTGGGGGGGACGATGACGGTCGAAGACGCACTGCGAAAAATCGCACTTCTGCGCAGAGTTAGCGAAGACAAGGGCGCCCTGACGGCAGAGCGAGAGGCCGCCCACCGCCTGCAGAAAGTCCTGATGGAGCGATACGCCATCAAGCCCCAGGAAGTCCCCGAGGGCGCCGCGCGGACACCCTTTCGCCTGAACTGGGACTACTGGCGCGAATTGCTCGGCGAGTTCGACTTGCGCCTGACTCATTTCGGCGGACGCGGCAGCGCCGAGGTCGGCAAAAACATGATCGTTTATATCCGCCTCGCGCTGAACCAATGGTGGATCGAGGAGCGAACCCCAACCGGATGGAAACCCACCATCCGCGACAAGGGCATGGACTCGCTCCGCGCCTACCTGAAAGAGCACGCCCCCAAAACCTACTCCTTCTCCACCGCCGACCGCCGCAACCGCTAGCCCCCTCTTAGTTCCCTTTCAAAAAAGCGAGGCACCACTCCCGCTCCAAACCTTCAAGAACCCTCCCGAAAAGAACCTCAGAGCAAAATGGCGTCCTCGCCGTTTTGCGATTAATACTTTTCACTGGGTGCAGGGGTCACCCCTGCCGCCCGCCGCGCAGGCGATTATTCTTCCCCGCACTGGAAATGCGCCGTCAGTATGGTAGTAAGGTAATCGCCAGCACGCACGCACAATTATTTTTTCGCGATAGCCAATACGATCGCACACGCAAGGAGCATCCAGGATGAAAGCCGCCGTTTTCCACGGGCCCAAGTTGCCGCTCAGTATCGAGGACGTCGAACTCGACAAACCCCAGGACCGCGAAGTCCTCATCAAAACCGTCGCCAGCGGCGTATGCCACAGCGATCTCCATTTCGTTGACGGCTTCTATCCCTACCCCGCGCCCGCCGTGCTCGGCCACGAGGCCGCCGGCATCATCGAAGAAGTCGGCAAACAGGTGACCTACGTCAAGCCCGGCGATCACGTCATCTGCTGCCTCTCAGTCTTCTGCGGCAACTGCGAGCAGTGCATGTCGGGACATCCCAATCGATGCTCGAACAAGGCCGCGACCCAGCGCAACCCGTCGGATAAGCCGCGCATCTCGCAGAAGGGCAAGCCGGTCAACCAGTTCCTCGACATCTCGTCCTACTGCGAAAAAATGCTGCTGCACGAAAATGCGGTGGTGAAAATTCGCGAGGACCTCCCGCTCGATCGCGCCGCGCTCATCGGATGCGGCGTCACTACGGGCGTCGGCGCGGTCCTCAACACCGCGAAAATAGAGCCCGGCTCGACCGTCGCAGTCTTCGGCGCGGGCGGCGTCGGACTCGCAGCAATCCAGGGCGCGCGAATTGCCGGCGCGCGAAAAATAATCGCAGTCGATATGTTCGAGGGGAAACTCGCGATGGCGAAACGGCTCGGCGCGACCGACACGGTCGACGCCTCGAGCAGCGACCCCGTCGATGAGATCCGCAAGATGACCGGCGGCGGCGTCGATTATGCTTTCGAAGCAATCGGCCTCAAGAAAGCCGCCGAGCAAGCCTTCAACTCGCTCAAGGCCGGCGGCACCGCAACCGTGATCGGCATGATCCCCGTCGGCCAGAAGGTCGAAATCGACGGCTACATGTTCCTCACCGAGCGCAAACTGCAAGGCTCCAACATGGGCTCGAACCGCTTCCGCATCGACATGCCCAAGTACATCGACTTCTACCTGCAAGGCCGCCTCAACCTCGACGACATGATCAGCCAGCGCCGCAAACTCGAAGACGTCAACGACGCCTTCCGCGCAATGAAAGCCGGCGAAGTCGCCCGCACAGTGTTGATGTTCAACTAATGTCAGGTCGGGGTTACCCATTCTGTTCCCCCTTCGGATCCGGCGTGGGGCGGGGGGGGAATTCTGTTCCCCCTTTCCCGCGGGAAAGGGGGTGAGGGGGATAGGACGGAGTGGAATAGTCCTTCCACCTCCGGTTCCCCTCTCCAGAAGGGAGAGGGGATAGGGGAGAGGTCGCTGAGCAACGAGCGCAGGTTCGATTCACTGAAAAACTAAAAAGATGGAATTCGAGGTTCTAAAAAAATGAAAGCTGCTGTCTTCCACGGTCCCGGTCAGCCACTCACCATCGAGCAAGTCGATATCGACGAACCCAAAGAGCGCGAGGTCGTCGTCCGCACCGTCGCCTCCGGCGTATGCCACAGCGATCTCCATTTCGTTGACGGCCTCTACATGTGGCCGACGCCCGCCATCCTCGGCCACGAGGCCGCCGGCGTCGTCGAGAAAGTCGGCTCGCAGGTCTCGTACCTCAAACCCGGCGACCACGTCATCGCATGCCTGTCGGTCTTCTGCGGCTACTGCGAAGAATGCATGTCCGGACACCCGAACCTATGCTCCAACAAAGCCGCGACTCAGCGCACCCCGACCGACAAGCCCCGCCTCTCGCAGAAGGGCAAGATGGTTAATCAGTTTGCTGACCTGTCGGGCTACGCCGAGAAAATGCTCCTGCACGAAAACGCGCTCGTGAAAATTGCCGACGACGTGCCACTCGATCGCGCCGCGCTCATCGGATGCGGCGTGATGACCGGCGTGGGCGCCGCCCTCAACACCGCCAAAGTTGCCCCCGGCTCGACTGTCGCCGTTTTCGGCGCCGGCGGCGTCGGACTCGCGATCATCCAGGGCGCCCGCATCGCAGGCGCGCGAATGATCATCGCGGTCGACAAGTTCCCCGCCAAGCTCGAGCTCGCCAAAAAACTCGGCGCCACTCACGCAGTCGACGCATCCAAGGGCGACGCCGTCGAACAGATCCGCGCACTTACCGGCGGCGGCGTCGAATATTCCTTCGAAGCCATCGGCCTGAAAATCGCCGCCGAGCAAGCCTACGAATCGATCGCCCCGGGCGGCATCGCCACCATAGTCGGGATGGTCCCGCTCGGCCAAAAAGTCGACGTTGACGGCTTCTCGCTGCTGTTCGAAAAGCGCATCCAGGGATGCTTCATGGGCTCGAACCGCTTCCGCATCGACATGCCAAGAATCATCGAGCTCTACCAACAAGGCCGCCTGGACCTGGACGACATGATAACCCGCCGCGGCAAACTGGAAGACGTAAACGAAGCCTTCCGCGCCATGAAAGCCGGCGAAGTAGCCCGCACCGTCCTGATGTTCGACTAACCCGCAGTTTAAATCCCCTCTGTCCCCCCTTTCCGTTCCGGAAAGGGGGCGAGGGGGATAGGACACCACGCTCCCACCCCAAACCTCTGGTTCCCCTTCCCGCTCGGGAAGGGGTTAGGGGTTAGGTTGTCGTCATCATTAGCTACGCACGCACCCTCACTCTTTTGATCGAGCTGCGCCCCCATCACTCCCCCACACCAAATCCATTTCCCTTCACCCCAAATAATCGCAACAATCACCCCCGGAGGACCTCCCCACCATGCCCTCAGAACATGTCGTCTTCTTATTCGATGTCGATAACACCCTCATCGACAACGACCACATCGTCGCCGACATGAAACGCAATCTCGAACGCGACATCGGCAGCGAGCAGCAGACCCGTTACTGGGAATATTTCGAGGAACTCCGCACCGAGCTCGGCTACGCCGATTACCTCGGCGCGTTGCAACGCTACCGCGTCAATCATCCGCGCGACTTCGGCATCATCGCAGTCTCCTACTTCCTGATGAACTATCATTTCGCCAACCGCCTGTTCCCCTGCGCGCTCGACGTCATCGAGCGCTACCAGCAATACGGCGAGACCGCGATCCTCTCCGACGGCGACATGATTTTTCAGCCACTAAAAGTCGAGCGCTCAGGCCTGCGCGAGGCAGTCGACGAAAAGGTAATGATCTACATCCACAAAGAGCAGGAACTAGACGACGTAAAAACCCGCTACCCCGCCGACCACTACGTCCTGATCGACGACAAAGTCCGAATCCTCGACGCAGTAAAAAAAACCTGGGGCAAAAACGTAACCACAGTTTTCCCCCGCCAAGGCCACTACGCCGCCGACGCCCAGGAAGTGGCAAAGTACATGCCCCCCGACGTAACCGTGGACCGAATCAATCAACTACTAAACTACGACCTAACGAAACTCCGCGCCGCCACCAAAGGATAAACCTTGCTGAGCAAATCTGGTTCCCCTTCTATTGAAAGGGGTTAGAGGTCAGGGAGCTTTGAATTTTCTGTTCCCCCTTTCCCGCTGGGAAAGGGGGTGAGGGGGATAGGACGCCACGCTCCCGCCCGGAACCTCTGGTCCCCCTTCCCGCGCGGGAAGGGGTTAGGGGTTAGGTTCCTCGCATCATTCGCAACGCGCGCGCTCACTCCTTTTGTGACGCTCTAAATTTTCAGACTGATCGCAGAACCCTCATCAGCCAGCATTCGCTGCGCTGAGGAGGACTGAAGCGCATGCGTGCATGCGACCTATGCCATCAACCTAACCCATAACCCCTTCCCATAGTGGGAAGGGGAACCGGATCTGAGACAACTATTCCCCCGTCCTATCCCCCTCGCCCCCTTTCCTGCGGGAAAGGGGGAACAGAAAGGAGAACCGAGACACGACACAGGAATGACACAGAAAAAGAACCTCCGAGCAAAATGGCGTTCGCGCCATTTTGCGATTTCTTATCACTGGGTGCAGGGGTCACCCCTGCCGCGGAAGCGTGAAACCCACGGCGGGTTTCACATTAAATAAAGTGATCCCCCTTCCCCACATCACGCCCGCATCGACGCCCGCGAATTCCCCAACAACATCTCCGCGACCGCCGTCAGATCATTATCGTCGTAGTAGTCGATCTCGATCCTCCCCGGACTCTTCCCGCGACGCTTGAAAATTCTGACCTTGCGCTTGAGCGCGCGCTGCAACCCTTCTGCGAGCGCATTGAGATTGGCGTCGTTCGCCGCGCGCGCATTGGACGCTTTCGTGCGCGGCCGATTCGCCGTCGCCATTTCCTCGGCCCCGCGCGACGAGATTCCTGCTCCCGCGATTCGCCGTGCCGCCGTCAGCTGCTTCTCGGACGATTCTATCGAGAGCAACGGCCGCGCCTGTCCCGCGGAGAGCTCACCCTTCGCGATCATATTCAGAATCGGCTGCGGCAGCTCGAGCAATCGAATCGAGTTGCTGACGTAGGGCCGGCTCTTGCCGACCCGCGCCGCGATATCGTCATGGCTCAGGTTGAAATGGTCGACCAGCCGGAAAAACGCGAGTCCTTCTTCGACCGCATTCAGATCCTCGCGCACGATATTCTCGACCAGCGACATTTCCAGCGCCGCGCGATCGTCGAGCTCGCGCACCACCACCGGAACTGTTTCGAGACCCGCCGCGCGCGCCGCCCGCAGCCGCCGCTCGCCCGCGATCAGCTCATAGCGCGGCCCGTCAGATTCCGGCGCGTCGATTCGCCGCACGATTAGCGGCTCGATAATCCCCTGGCTCTGAATCGCGCGGGTAAGTTCCGCCAGCCGCTCCTTGTCGAAATTTATCCGCGGCTGAAACTCACCGGCAGTGATACTCCCGACCAGCGCCATCCTGAACTGCGAGTCGCGATTGTCCTCGGCGCCAGTTTCAATTCCCGTCGCCGGATTCCCGATCAGCGCATCAAGCCCGCGCCCCAATGGTTTCCGCATCATAGTTAGTAGTCCTTCGTGTGATTTCGATGACTTTCAGCTTGTAACAAGGAACCTAACCCCTAACCCCTTCCCGCAGCGGGAAGGGGAACGGATTTGAGGCAATTGTTCCGCCCCGTCCTATCCCCCTCACCCCCTTTCCCGCGGGAAAGGGGGAACAGAACGGATAACCGAGACACCGACAATGGAACGACACAAAAAAAAACCTTCGAGCGAAATGGCGTCCGCGCCATTTTGCGATTGACACTGGGTGCAGGGGTCACCCCTGCCGAAGGAGGTGTGGAACCCACCGCGGGTTCCACATTAAGATTACGTCGTTCCACTATTTGTTTCCCCGCGCGCGATGATTTCCGCCGCCAGCCCGCGATACCCTTCCGCGCCCGCCGACTTCGGCTCGTATTCGAACACCGACAGTCCATGACTCGGGCTTTCCGACAGGCGGACGCTGCGCGGAATCACGCTGCTGAAAACTTTTTCAGGAAAATGCTTTCTGACCTCGTCTGAAATCTCGTGACTGAGCCGGTTGCGCGAGTCGAACATCGTGAGCACCAGCCCTTCGAGCTCGAGCCCCGGCCTGAGCGCCGCCTTGACCTTGTTAATCGTGCCGAGCAGCGCGCTCAGACCTTCGAGCGCGTAGTACTCGCATTGCATCGGCACCAGCACCGAATCCGCCGCCACCAGCGCATTCAAGGTGAGAATTCCGAGCGACGGTGGCGTGTCAATTAAAACATAGTTATATTCTGCCCGCGATCGGCTCCAGGAGCGCTCGTAAGCGGCGCTCGCGACCCTCCATCGTGACCAGCTCGATCTCAGCGCCGACCAGGTCGTCGCCCGCCGGCGCCAGCGACAGCGTCGGCCGCACCTGCCGGATAATTTCGGTAATCGGCAAGCCGCCCACCAGCGCCTGGTAGATAGTCTTGCCCTCGCTGCGCGCGGCGCTCGCGTCCTCTGGAGTGGCGATACCGGAAGTGGCGTTGCCCTGGGGGTCGAGATCGATCAGCAAAACCTTGCGCCCGGTATCAGCCAGCGCGAAGGCCAGGTTGATAGCCGTCGTAGTCTTACCGACGCCGCCTTTCTGATTTGCGATAGCGATTACCCGCCCCACGACCTACCCCGCAACCGAGCCTTTGAGGACGTTTCACGTGAAACATTCGTCCCGCAGATTATTAAATGCGCGCGCGCAAATAAATGCAAATCGCGCGATCCGATTTGAGCAACTGCCTGATTTTATTGAGTTTTTGAGCAGGAATGTTTCACGTGAAACGTCGATACGAGGAACCTAACCCCTAACCCCTTCCCGCGCGGGAAGGGGAACCAGAAGTTTGGTCGGCAGCGTGCCGTCCTATCCCCCTCACCCCCTTTCCCGTGGGAAAGGGGGAACAGAAAACCTTAGAGCAAAATGGCGTCCGCGCCATTTTGCGATTAATACTGGGTGCAGGGGTCACCCCTGCCGAAGGAGGTGTAGAACCCACCGCGGGTTCCACTTTAATTATCTACGAATCCAGGTAGCGATCGCGCGATGCGTTTCCTGCCGACCGTGCCGCAAATCGTACCCAGAAATCGCCCGATCAAAGAGCCCTGCCGCAGTCGCCGCACCGGCATCGTCGTCGAATTTCTGATCGCTGCTGACGTAGAGCATCAGGACGCCTTCTTTGCGCAGCGCGCGGCTCGCAATCTCGAACAGCGCCGACGGACTCGCAACTGCCCGCGACGTTACCAGGTCGAAGTTCTCGCCGAGCTCCAACGACTCCGCCCGCGCGCATTCGACGCGCACGTTCTTCAGCCCCATCTCAATCACGGCCTCGTTCAGGAACGTCGCCCGCTTGCGCCGCGCCTCGACCAGCGTCACATGCGCATTGATCGCCGCCGCGATGACTAGTCCCGGGAACCCCGCGCCGCTGCCAATATCCAACACCCGATGGGTCCCGCTGAGCCGCACAATCTTCGACGCGACCGCAATCGAAACCGGAATGATACTGTCAAAGACGTGAAAGACGATCTCGTCGGGATCCTTAGGATGCGCGGTCAGGTTGATTTTCGTCCCCCACACGGCGAGCGTCGCCGCCATCCGCTCGATCCGGTCAAGGAACTGGACGGTATTGGCCACCATCCCAAGCGGCGCGACCGCCGGCGCCAGCTGCTCGCGAACCAGTGCGCCAATCTGGTCTGGGGTCAGAACCTTTTTTCGGGGCACCGCCTTGGAGGTTCGCTTCTTCGGTGCCTTCGCCTTGCTCTTATGTTTCACGTGAAACGTCGACCGTAAAAATGTAAGTAGCTGATTTTATTGAGTAATCGTATCAAAATGTTTCACGTGAAACGTCGCCGGAGAGAAACAAACTCTTTTCCCTTTCACTAGGGTGCAGGGTCACTCCTGCTTTCAGGTGAAACGTCGATCGCAAAATCTCAAGTACCTGATTTTGTTGAATAATCGTGCCAAAATGTTTCACGTGAAACGTCGTCTATCGAGGAAAATTGGATTAAATAGCCCGAGCGTTGCGGTCGCGTCGGCTCTTTATATGAACCGCCAGGATCGAGATTGCCGCCGGCGTGATCCCCGGCATCCGCGCCGCTTGCCCCAACGACCGCGGCCGGACCGCGCATAGCCGCTCCGACACCTCGGTCGAAAGGCCCATCACGCCCTTGAAATCCACCCAGTCCGGTATCTGTGTATCCTCGAGCCGCGCGAACCGCTCGACCGCCTCGACCTGCCGCCGAACGTAGCCCTCGTACTTGACCTCGGTCTCGAGCTCCGCCGCCTCGTCGAGGTTCAGCGTCGAGGCCGCTCCGCTCATCTTGATCAACGCGTCGTAGCCAATCTCGGGACGCTTGAGCAGCTCTATCGCACGCACCGGCTGCGCAATCGGCGTCGATCCATGCGCCATGATCGCCGCATTAACCTCGTCGGACGCCGGTATCAGCGTCAATTTGAGTCGCTCAATTTCGGCGCGCACCGCCTCGGTCTTCGCCCGCACGCGCGCGCCCGCCGACGCGTCGAGCAATCCCAGTGCCTCGCCCATCGGCGACAGCCGCGCGTCGGCGTTATCCTCGCGCAGCAGCAGCCGATACTCGGCCCGCGACGTGAACATCCGGTACGGCTCGCCGCCAATCCCGCGCGTAACCAGGTCGTCGATCATCACCCCGATATACGCCTGGTCGCGCCGCAGAATCAGCGCCGGCTCGCCTCGCACCTTCAGCGCCGCGTTGATTCCCGCAATCAGCCCCTGCGCGCCCGCCTCCTCATAGCCAGTCGTCCCGTTGATCTGCCCCGCGAAGAACAGCCCGCGCACCAGCTTGGTCTCGAGCGACGAGGTCAATTGCGTCGGGTCCGAGAAATCGTACTCGATCGCGTACCCCGGCCGCATTATCTCAGCCTGCTCGAGCCCGACAATCGACCGCACCATCGCAAGCTGCACGTCGAGCGGCAGGCTCGTCGACAGGCCGTTGGGATAGACCTCGACCGTGTCGCGACCCTCGGGCTCGAGGAAAATCTGATGCCGCAGTTTGTCCCGAAACCGCATCACCTTGTCCTCGACCGACGGGCAATAGCGCGGCCCCTTGCTCTGGATCACCCCGGAATACATCGGCGAGCGGTCGATCCCGCCACGAATAATCTCGTGAGTGCGCGCGTTGGTCCACGTCAGATGGCAAGGAATCTGTTCCTGCGCGATCCTCTCAGTGCGGAACGAGAACGGCGGCGGCGGCTCGTCGCCCGGCTGAATCTCCAACGCCGAGTAATCGATCGTGCGCGCATCGAGCCGCGGACAGGTCCCGGTCTTGAGCCGCCCGATTCGAAATCCCAACTGCGCCAGATGCTCACTCAAACCCATCGCCGCAAAATCGCCGGCGCGCCCCGCCGAGTAATTCTTCATCCCGATATGCACGAGGCCCTTCAGAAACGTGCCAGTGGTAATGATCACAGTCGGCGCTTCGAACACCTCACCAATCTGCGACTCGACCCCGCGCACCGCGCCGTCCGCGACCATCAGCCGCTCGACACTCGCCTGCCGCACCTGCAGATTCGTCGTCCGCTCGAGCACCCGCTTGCTGCGCGCGCGATACAAGGCCTTGTCGGCCTGCGCGCGTCGCGCACGAACCGCCGGCCCCTTGCGCGTGTTCAGAAATCGGAACTGAATACCAGTCTCGTCGGTCGCCAGGCCCATCTCGCCGCCGAGCGCGTCGATCTCGCGCACCAGATGCCCCTTGCCGATCCCGCCGATCGCCGGATTACACGACATCTGCCCAATATGGTCGAGATTAAGCGTGAGCATCAGCGTGCTCGCACCCATCCGCGCCGCGGCCAGCGCCGCTTCGATCCCGGCATGCCCGGCGCCAACAACAATAACGTCGTAGTTCATAGCGAGCAGCAATTATTGCCCGCCTCGATACCCCCGCGCAAAGCGCGAGCTACGAACTTTTGTACAAGATACTATCCTACAGTAGAAGAACGAATCGTAATGTGAAACCTGCGATGGGTTTCACGCTTCCTTCGGCAGGGGTGACCCCTGCACCCAGTGAAAAGAAAGATGCGGGGCTCCGCCCCTGTTGGAAAGGTTTTAGTAAGAGGTTGTGCTGCGTCCAACTCTTACCTCGCCCAAATTAGGATGTCGCGTTCCGCGCAACCTATTATTCGCCTCTCCCGCTTTGTTGCGGGAGAGGTCGCGCCGCAGGCGCGGGCGAGGGGGAGCTTTTTACGGGGCAGCCGCCCGTAGGTGAGTTCCGCGATCACGTCACAAAACCTGGCCTGCTCACTTTTTGTGTCATTCAGAGCGAAGCGAAGAATCCCGTTGCCGATCTTTTCTCACGCGTCCGGTTCCCCTTCCCACTATGGGAAGGGGTTAGGGGTTAGGTTGTCCTCATCATCCGCAACGCACTCTCCCAACAATCTGTTCCCCCTTTCCCGCGGGAAAGGGGGTGAGGGGGATAGGACGCAGCGGAATAGTTTTCTCAAATCCGGTTCCCCTTCCCACTATGGGAAGGGGTTAGGGGTTAGGTTCTTCAGCATCGTTCGCGACGTTCGTCGCTCACTACTTCCCGATGCAAAAATCCCTGAAGATCGCGTCAAGCACATCCTCACCACTGACTTCGCCGGTGATCGATCCAAGCGCAGCCGCCGCAGCCATGATATCGACCGCAACAATCTCCGGCGGCATCAAAGATAGCGCCGACGTCCGCGCGTTCTTCAGCGCCCCCAGAACCACCGCAAGCGCATCGCGATGCCGCTCGCGCGAAATCGCAATTTGATCGTTGCTCGCTGGTGCGGATGGATCGACCATCGCCGCGATTGCCCTCGTCAGTTCCGCGCGCAGCGTCGCAGCTTCGTCCAGGTGAATCGCGGAGAACGGGAGCATCGGGAGCTTCAACCCGTGCTCGCGAAGATCATCAGCGGTGATCGCCGCAGGCAGATCGCGCTTGTTCAGAATCGCAATGCCGGGTCGGTCGGTCGTCAGCCGAATCACTTCGAGATCGGAGCTATCGAGCGCGCGCGACGAATCAAACATCGCGATCAGGAAATCCGCCTCGCGCGCCGATCGCATCGTGCGCTCGATTCCGATTCTCTCCACATCGTCGGTCGATTCGCGCACCCCCGCCGTGTCATTGAGCACCAGCGCGTACGGCCCGAGCTGAACCGAGTCTTCGATCACGTCGCGAGTCGTGCCCGCGACTGCGGTGACGATTGCGCGGTCGGCACCGAGCAGCAGATTCAGCAAGCTCGATTTGCCAACGTTGGGCTTGCCAACAATCGTCGCGCGGACCCCTTCGCGCATCAGCAAGCCCCGCGCGAAACTGTCGTGCAGCACCGCAACGTCGGCGATCAGCCGCTCGATCTCGGCTGCGACTTCGCGCCGCGACGGGAGGCGAATATCCTCGTCGGAGAAATCGATCTCCACTTCGAGATGCGCACGAATCGCGATGACCTGAGCCCGCAGCTCCGCGACACGCGCAGACAGCGCGCCTGAAAGTTGCGACAACGCATTCGCGAGCGCGGAATCACTGCGCGCCGCGACGATATCGGCGATAGCCTCGGCCTCCGCCAGATCGATTCGCCCATTCAGAAACGCGCGGCGAGTAAACTCGCCCGGGTCAGCAACGCGCGCGCCCGCATCGACTGCGAGCGCAACGATCCGCCGAACCACGAACTGGCCGCCGTGGCATTGGATCTCCGCGACGTCCTCGCCAGTCAGGCTCGCCGGATGGGGCATCACGACCGCCAGCGCACGATCGATACGCGCGCCAGTCGCTGGATCGACAACGTCCCCCAGCCGCATCATCCGCGGCACCATCGCAGCGGCATGCGCAGGCCGAAAGATAGCGTCGAGGATCTCAAACGCGCGCGGCCCGGACAGGCGGATGATCGCGACCGCGCCGAGGCCGGGCGCAGTGGCAGGCGCAACAATCGTGTCGGGAAGGTACATAGGTAGAGGAACGAATTGTATGTGAAACCCGCGGTGGGTTTCACGCTTCCTTCGGCAGGGGTGACCCCTGCACCCAGTGAAAGAAATCGCAAAATGTTGAGGACAACCTTTCGCTCTCAGGGTTTTGGGGGAAGGAGGCCGGCCGCTTCTGTTCCCCCTTTCCAGCGGGAAAGGGGTGAGGGGGATAGGACGGGGCGCAATAGTCGCCTCAAATCCGGTTCCCCTTCCCGCTCGGGAAGGGGTTAGGGGTTAGGTTGCACGCATCGTTCGCTACGTTCGGTTGCAGGCAAGCGCGATTATCGCGATAAGCATCTGGTGAAACTGAGCGCTATCTCCGCGCGACTGTTTGCGGGATGGATCCTGCTCGCCCCTTCGATCGATTGTGCGCGGCGGGGGTTGCAGCGCGAGACACCGTTGTCGGAATGGGAGCGCGGGGACCATTTTTCGTCGCGCGAGAGTTGCGAGAGTTATCGGGCAACGGTGATCGATGCGGAGAAGAGCGACAGCGCGAACATTTATGTGCAGCGGTATTCGTATTCGATTTGCGTGCAAGATGACGACCCGAGGTTGAAGGAACCTAACCCCTAACCCCTTTTTTTCAGTATTAAGGCCACGCTCCGTTGTCGCGCGCGGATCGACGGAAGGGAAACAATCACAAGGAGAGATCGGCGCTCTCCCAAAGAACCTTAGAGCAAAATGGCGTCTTCGCCATTTTGCGATTTCCGGTCACTGGGTGCAGGGGTCACCCCTGCCGAAGGAGGTGTGGAACCCACCGCGGGTTCCACATTTAATCAAGTTCTCCCCTCCTCACGCCTCAATGGTGCTTGCTCAATGGCGCGCGGTATGGTTCGATTGCGTGTTCGGGATCGATAAGATACCCGACCTACTAACCGACCTTTTCGGTCGGAATTCAAACACCGAGTAAAACGCCCCGAGCAATGAAAAGGACCTACCAACCGCATAACCGACGACGCGTTCGAACTCATGGATTCCTGGCGCGGATGGCCACGCCGGGCGGGCGCAAGATTCTCAAGCGCCGACGCGCCAAGGGCCGCGTGCGCCTGGCGATCACTATCCCGCCCAAGCAGCCGGGCTAACCCGCAGTGCGCGCGCATTTGAGCTTCGCGGCGGTCGATCGGCTGCATCGGAGCGCGGAATTTTTGCGCCTCCAGCGTAATTGGAGCGCGCTTTCAGAGTCCCCATTTTGTGCTGTATGCGGGTAGTCTGGACCACGAGCCGGAGCGCTCGCGGCTGGGAGTTACGGTATCGCGCAGGATCGGAAACGCGGTGGTGCGCAATCGCGTGAAGCGCCGAGTGCGCGAGTGTTTCAGGAAAGTGTTGCGGGCGCATCTGCCAGTCGGGACGTCGATCGTGGTGATCGCGCGCGGCGGCGCGGGTGCGCTCGGGTCGGCGGCGATTGGCGAGCAGCTTGCGATGGCGGCGCGCAATTTGAGCGGTCGAATCGTTGGGCGGGGCGATGGCAGATAACAACCTAACCCCTAACCCCTTTTTTTCAGTATTAAGGACGCGCTCTGTTGTCGCGCGCGTAGCGGCGCGGGCGCCGCGAATGGTCGCGGGCGGTGCGATAGCGATTTATCGCGCGGCTATCTCGCCGGTGATTCATGCGATTAACGGGCCGGCGTGCCGGTTCGAGCCGAGTTGCTCCGAGTATGCGCGTGATGCGATTGCGGAGTACGGGATTGTCCGCGGCGCTATCATGGCGATTTGGAGAGTCGCGCGGTGCAATCCGATGGGTGGGCATGGGGTTGATCCTGTTGCGCCGCGCTCGATGCCAGGCAACCTAACCCCTAACCCCTTCCCTCGAGGGAAGGGGAACAATCGCGGGGAAAAAAATCAAGTTGGATTCTAGTCGAGTACTGCTTGCGGTTATTTTGTCGATCATCCTGGTGGTGGCTTACCAGGAATTGGTGTTGAAGCGGTTTTTTCCGCCCACCGCGCAGCAGCAGGCGGCTGAGCAGGCGAAGGCCAAATTGGCGCAAGGCAATGAGACCGGCAATGGGCAGGCGTCCGCGTTACCGAGTGGGGCGGCTGCGCCCGGAGCAGTCGCGAGTGGTGTGCCGACCGGGAAACAGTCCAATCCGATGACGCCGTCGATGGCGCTGGTGCCTGAGCGGACGATCGAAGTTGATTCGAATTTTTATGTCGCGACGTTCACCACTCGCGGCGCGCGGCTCAAGAGTTTTTTGCTCACTCGTTATCGGCAGAGTGCCGACAAAAACGCTCCGCCCTACGAGATGGTGCAAGTGCAGCCGGGGGGGCATCTGCCGCTCGGGGTCGTGATGACGCGCGAGGGACAGGTATTCGACGACAGCGATCTCAGTTACGACACGAATGCGCCGGCGAAAATCGATGCGAACTGGGAACACCGGCGCGACTGCGACCTTCACCGGCAAGACCGCCGACGGCGCTGCTATCACCAAGACTTTCACCTTCAAACCGTCAAGCTACGTGTTCTCGATGGATGTCACCGCGGCCGGAGGGCCGGCGCTGAATCAGCTGGGCGTGTCGATGAGCCAGCCGCTCACGGCGAACCAGGGGTACTACAATATCCCCACGCTCGAGGCTGACGTGGGCGACAAATCGTTCACCGAAGGCGAGAAGGACCTGAAGAAGGGAGTGCCGCCGCGGTCCGGTCCGATCACCTACGCCGGTTTTGGCGATCAGTATTTCCTGTCGGTTTTTTTGCCGGCGGATCCGAAGGTCGGCACGCTCGCGATGGCGTACACCGGCGACGAAGCGATCGCGCGAATCCTGTTTGATGGCGCGACGCGCACCCACAACGAAATCTACATGGGACCGAAGCTGCTCGAGGCGCTGGAAAGCGTGAACCCGGCGCTGACCAAGGCGATCACGTTCGGCTGGGCGGGAATCCTCGCGATCATTTTTCTGCGCGTCCTGAAACTATTTCATTTTATCGCGCCTAACTACGGGGTCGATATTATTCTGCTGACGGTGGCCTTGAGGGTTGCGCTCCTGCCTATTTCTATCAGAAGCCAGCGCTCGATGATGAAGATGCAGCGGCTGCAGCCGCAGATTCAGCGGCTGCGCGATAAGCTCAAGGACAACAACGAGCAGTTGCAGAAGGAGATGGTCGATCTCTACAAGCGCAATCACGTGAACCCGCTCGGCGGATGCGCGCCGATGGCGCTGCAATTGCCGATTTTTATCGGGATGTACGAGGCGTTGCGGAACTCGGTCGAGCTGCGGCATGCGCCGTTCCTCGGCTGGATCAACGATTTGTCCACGCCCGACTGCCTGCATATTTCGTGGATGCCGCAACTGCCGCTGACTCATTGCCATGGCCTGCCGGTGCTGGTGCTGCTGATGGGGCTCACGAGTTTCTTGCAGCAGTACATGACGCCGACCACGCCGGACCCGAATCAGCAGCGGATGATGATGCTGACGCCGCTGATTTTCACGATCATGTTGATAAACTTTCCCGCGGGACTGGCTTTGTACTATTTTTCGTCTAACCTGCTGGGCGTTATCCAGCAATATGTCCTTAACCGTGAATTCCAACAATACACGCCAGCCACATGAGCAATATGGACTCCACAGAAGTAGAGGCCGCCTCGGTGGAAGAGGCGACCAGGGCAGCCCTCGCGCAGCTTGGCGCGCGCGAGGACGAGGTCTCGGTCGAAATTTTAGCGACGCCACGTGCGGGCGTGCTCGGAATGGGCGCGCGCCCTGCGAGGGTGCGGGTGACGCGCAAAGCCGCGGACGCGGCGACTGTCGCGCAGACGCCGGCGTCGTCGTCGCCGCAGGCTGGGCAAGCGGCGCAGGGGCGCAGCGAAAATACGGCTGACGGGCGTCCCCGCGGGCGCGAGAATCAGCGGCGCGGCCGCGGTGAGGCCGCGGCGGAGTCATAATCCGCAGGCGCCGGCGCCGGCCAGCGACGACGATAGCGGCGCGGCGGGACGCAAGAGCGCGAACCTCGAGGAGCAGCGCCGCGAGGCGATGGCTATCCTCAAGCAGATCCTCGAGCAGATGGGCGAGCCGACCGACGTCCGCCAAATCGAGGTCGATGCGGAAACCGTCGAGATCGAGATCAAGGGCGACGGCTCGGGAATTCTGATCGGACGGCATGGACAGACGCTCGACGCCCTCGAGTACATCGTGAATCGTATCCTCGCGCGTCGAATCAAGGACGCGGCGCCGATTTCGCTCGAGACCGAATCGTATCGCGCGCGGCGGCGCCAGCAGTTGGCTCGGATGGCATTGTCGATGGGCGAGAAGGCCAAGCGCGAGCATAAGCCGGTCCGCCTGGAGCCGATGCCGCCGCGCGACCGCCGCGTGGTGCATCTGGCGTTGAAGGACGATCCGATGATCACGACGCGATCGGCGGGCGACGGGATAATGCGATCGATCGAGATCGTGCCGAGCGACGGCGGTGGACGTCCGCAGCCGCGCGGTGACGGGCAGAATCGCGGGCGTCGTCGCGACGGTGGCGGACAGCCGAATCGTGAGCGCGAGCGGGAGGTTCAGCGGATCGAGCCCGAGCGCGGGAACGAGGCGATTGGCGAGCAGGGGGGATTCAAGCACGGGCAGAAGAGGATTGTGTAGGTACGAGCATTCAGCTGGATGCGAAGAACCTAACCCCTAACCCCTTCCCGAGCGGGAAGGGGAACAAGATTTTAAGAAACCGCTCACTTGCGGCGCGGATGCTCTCTGGGCAAGTCGTCGCGATTGCCCCATTCAGCCCACGACCCAAGATAATTCTTGACCCTCGGATAGCCCGCGATTTTCAGCGCGAGGTACGCGTGCGCCGCGCGATAGCCGCCCTGGCAGTACGGCACAATCTCATTGGCAGGATCGAGTCCAAGCGCTTCGAACTGTGCGCGCAAGTCTGCCGGCGATTTCACGGCGCCATCGGCGGCAATCGAAGCCGTCCAGTCCTGATGCACCGCGCCCGGAATAGCTCCGCCATGTTTTGCGCGCACACGCTCGCTGAAATATTCCGCGTCGCTGCGAACGTCGAAGATTTGCACGTCAGGGCGCCCGAGATGTTCAAGCAGATGCGGATACGTCGCAAGAATTTCCGCGCGCGGATTGAGCTGGAAATCCGATGGCTCGTACTTCTCGACGTTTGTCGCCAATGCCTCGCCAGCCGCCGCCTTCAGTCCGCCGTCGAGCATTCGCGACCGTGGATGTCCCGCGTATTCGAGCGCCCACTGACCGCGCGCCGCGCGCATTCCGGATTCGTTCTCGTAAAACACGACGGTCTCGCGCCCGCCGACTCCCAGCGCCGAAAATATCCACTGGAGCTGCGCCCCGAACTCCGCGACGCCCCGCTCGGACGTATCGGTATGATGAAACGGGAAAGGATCGAAATGCCGCGCACCGCGCAGATGGCCGGCGTGGAAGTCCTTGGCCGGCCGCGTGTCAATGAGGATCAGGCCGGCGTCGTCGCGATACTCCCGGAGCCATCGTGCGTCAACAATTTTTTCAGAATCCATTCTTTTCAGAATCCGTCGCCTCGTCTATCGGTCTATTCCGACTGCTTCACCAATAGAGCGAAATCCACCTTTACGGAGCAAGTCCGCCAGTCCCAACGTGATCTTCTCGACCACGCCGGGGCCTTCGTAGATGAGCGCGGTGTAAAGCTCGACCAGCGACGCGCCGGCCCGGATGTGCAGCCACGCATCCTCGGCCGTCGCGACGCCGCCGACGCCGATGATCGGGATTTTTCCGCGCGTGTGCGTATGGATGTCGCGAATCAGCTCGCGCGCGCGAATCAGCAGCGGCCGGCCGCTGAGTCCGCCCGGATGCGGTGACGAGACGCCGCGCGCCTCACGCGCAACCGTCGTGTTGCATGCGACGATTCCGTCCACGCCGATATCGAGTGCGGTTTCGCAGATTCGAAACAACTCGTTGCGATCGAGGTCGGGCGAGATTTTCACCAGCACCGGCCGCGCCGACTCGCCTGATTCTCCCAGCATCGCCGCGAACAGCTCGATCATTTTCTCCGGCGATTGCCAGTTCCGCAGTCCGGGCGTATTCGGCGAGCTCACGTTGATCACGATGAAATCGGCCATCGGCCCGAGCCGTTTCATCAGCGCGCTGTAGTCGGCGGCGACCGCCTCCGGCGGCGTATTGCTGTTCGGCCCGAAGTTGAGCCCGATCCGAATCTTGCCTCCCGCCTTGCGCATCCGCTCGATCCTCGGCGCGACCGCCTCCATCCCTTCGCTGGGAAACCCGAGCCGGTTGATGAGCGCGTGGCGGTCGGGGATTCGCCACAGACGCGGGATTTCATTTCCCGCCTGCGGACTCGGCGTGATCGTGCCCAACTCGGCGAAGCCGAAGCCAAGCGTCTCCCACGCGCGAATCGCGATTGCGTCCTTGTCCATCCCGGCAGCGAGTCCGATCGGATTGCGAAAGTCGGTCCCCCACATCTTGATCGCGAGCTCGGGCAGGTAGCGCGGCGGCGTAAACGGCGGCATCAGCGAGAGCGTCCGCAGAGTAAGGCGATGCGCATACTCGGCGTCGAGGCGGAAAAGAACTTGCTTGAATAACTGCCGATAGGCGGCGTCGATTGCGGAAACAGCGCGCATGGGTCGACAGGCAATCTTGCAACGATGCGCGGATAGCGCAATCGAAACCGATAGTGTGGATTAAACGCACGCGCCCCTGATGCAGTCGCACCGCGGCTTGGAATAAGATGATGGGTGCTGGCGGGGTCGGGCGCCGGGCGATTTGCGGGAGGGGTCAGGAGAGCGTGGAAAATCAGGCGAAAATGCAAGTCAAGTTGATCGACTACGCGCAGCAGCCGTTGGAAAAACTCTACGCGGCGTTCCGCACCTGCTACTCGTCCGACACGCCGATCGAAGTGTGGGAAAAAATTCGATCCGAGAAGATCACCCACGACAAAATTCGCGAGTTCATCACCGAGCGGCTGAAGACCGGCCATGCCTCCCCGCTCGAGCAGATTGTTTTCTGGTTCGGAATCGCCAACGTCTCGCGCTCGCTGTCGCATCAGTTCGTGCGTCATCGGATCGGCATCAGCTTCGAGCAGCAGAGTCAGCGCTACGTGAAATTCAAGCAGGACAAGCTCGCATTCGTGCTGCCGGATTCGTGGTCGCGCGCGGGGCTCGAGGATGAATTCTCCGACCTGCTTTCGAAGACGTCCGAGCTCTACGCCAAGGCGCTGAAGGCCGGGATTCCGGCGGAGGATGCGCGCTTCGTGCTGCCCAACGCCGCGCCGACCAATTTTCACGTGATGGTGAATTTCGCCGAGATGCTGCACATCTGCGACCTGCGGCTGTGCGTGCGCGCGCAATGGGAAATCCGCCGGATGGTCGCGATGATGCGCGCGGAAATCAAGCACGTGCTGCCGGAGATCGCGGTCTTCCTGCAACCGAAATGCGGCGAGAACCGGATGGGCTACTGCGACGAGTCGCTTGATGAATACCAGAAGTGCCCGCTGAGCAAGGTGCGTCCGCACAAGTCTAGCCTGTTCGATCTTTACGAGCGGTACGGCTCGCGCAAGGCGCAGGCGCTGGGCGAGGCCGAATATCGCGCGGTCGAGGAAAAAGAGCAGCTCTGATTTTCCAGGTGCCGCGTGAGCGACCAAACATCGATCGACGACGCGATCGCTTCATTCAATCGAGGCGCGTACTTCGAAGCGGCGGAGATGTTCGAGACCGCGTCGCACGCGGCCGATGACGATCTGAAAGGTCTTATCGTCGCGTTCAATCAAATCGCCGCGGCGCTTCATCTGCGCTTCGAGCGCGGCGGACGGCAGGCGTCGATTAACCTGATGTCGCAGGCGATGATCGCACTCGACGACATGAAGCCCGAGCGCGCCGGGGTTGACGTCGAGCGGCTATGCGCGGAGCTGGCGGCCTACACCGAAGAAGTGCGCGCGACTCCCCGCGACGAGCGCGACGGCCTCAAGCATCGCGCACGAATTTTCCTGGAGCGCCGCCGCGCGCCGAAGATCAACCGCGTCTGACCGCCATGCAAATTACCCACGAGCAGATCTCTGACGGACTCAAGCGGGCGCGCTACGTCACTAACGAGCGCGTCGAGACTGCGATCTTTCTCGCACTGGCGCTGGAAAAGCCGTTGCTGATCGAAGGTCCCGCCGGTGCGGGCAAGACCGAAGTCGCCAAGGTGCTCGCGGAAATTCTCCACACCGAGCTCATCCGCCTGCAATGTTACGAGGGACTCGACGAGGCGCGCGCGCTCTACGAATGGAATTATCAGAAACAACTTTTGCGGATGCAGGCCGACGAGCAGCAGGGCCTGCGATGGGAGGAACTGAGCGAGCACATTTTCTCGCGCGATTTTTTACTCGAGCGCCCGCTGCTCAAGGCGATCACGTCGCCGAGCCGGGTCGTCCTGCTGATCGACGAGGTCGATAAAGCCGACGAGGAGTTCGAGGCTTTTTTACTGGAGCTGCTTTCCGACTTCCAGGTGAGCGTTCCCGAACTGGGAACGTTGAAAGCGCGCGAGCGGCCGGCCGTGATTCTGACCTCGAATCGCGCGCGCGAACTGTCGGAGGCGCTGCGCCGCCGATGCCTGCATCTGTTCATCGATTTTCCCGGGACCGAGCAGGAGCGGAAAATTATCGAGCTCAAGGTGCCCGAGCTCGATGCGAAGCTGGCGGCCGAGGCTGCGCGTTTTGTCGGCGCGATTCGCAAGCTCGGACTGCGCAAGCCTCCGTCGATTGCGGAGACGCTCGACTGGGCGCGCGCGCTGGTGCAGTTGGGCGTGCGCGAACTCGACACCGACGCGGTGCGCACGGCGCTCGGCGTGCTGCTCAAGCATGAAGACGATCGCGCAAAGGTGGAATCCAAAGCCTCAACGCTCGCGCCGCGCCGCAAGTCCGCTACGTAGATTCGGATGGCGCGGCTTCGCGATCAGCTGGTCAATTTTATCGCGTCTCTGCGAGATGCGGGCGTCAGAATTTCGGTTGCGGAATCGATCGATGCGATGAATGCGGTCGCGGCGGTTGGGCTCGAGCGCGCGAGGATGCATGAGGCGCTGGCGGCGGCGTTGATTAAGGACGAAGCTGACCGCGCAGTCTTCGACGAAGCGTTCGAGTCTTTTTTCAAAGCTAGTCGTACCAATCGCGGAGAGCATCCAGATCAACGCGGCGAGCAGGTTTCGGCTGCTGCGGGACGTGGCCGGCCGGGAGAAAATCCAACTCCGCGCGACGATGCGCAATTGCGAACGGATCAGCCGCGTGACGGCGAGCAGTCAAGCGATCGCGATGAGAAAAGGTCGCCGTCAGAAGCGAAGCCGTCGAAGAAAACGAAGACAGCGCATCGTGATGACGCGGAAGGCAAGGACGCTGATCGCAAATCCGATGAAGCGCGCGGCCGCGAAGAGCAGGATGGGGCGGACTCGCGCGAAGAGTCGCGCACGCCTGGTATCGACGCGGCGCGCGTTGCGAGGCTCCGCGCGATCGAGCGCAGGCCGTTCGACAATTTCTCTGACCTGGACTACGACGAGGCGCGCGACGCGCTCGCGCCGCTGATTCGACGCTTCCGGATTCGCCTCGGACGCCGGCTGCGTCTCGCGAAGACCGGACGCATCGATTTTCGCCGCACGATTCGCGCGGCGATGCAGCGCGGCGGCGCGATGATCGATCTCAACTTCCGCGCGCGGCGCCCGCGGCATGTCGATCTCATGATCCTCGCCGACATCTCGGGTTCGGTCCGCTACGCCGCGCAGTTGATGCTCGAATTGATGGCGGGCGCGCGCGGATGCTTCCGCCGCGTCAGCAGTTTCGTTTACGTGGACCATCTGGCGGAGGCGGACTTCGAGCAGGGCCACCTGGTTATGACGCCGGCGCTGGACCTGTATGCGCGATCGGATTTCGGCCGCGTGCTCGGCGAGCTGTGGAAGCGCCGGACCGGGTTGCTGACGCGCAGCACGATCGTCGTGATCATGGGCGACGGCCGCAACAACCGCTTGCCCGCGCGCGCCGACGTAATCCGCGAGATCGCGCGTACCTGCCGCGCCGTAGTGTGGCTGAATCCCGAAGATCCTGCGCGCTGGGGTACCGGCGACAGCGCAATCAAACAATACGCACGCGAAGTGAAGCTGCTGGTACCGTCGCGAAACCTGCGCGAGCTGCAGCTCGGCCTGAGCGCGATCGGCTAGCGCCGATCAGAAATCGAACAGCTCGCGCATCTTGGCGAGCAGCCATCGATGCGGGCCGCCTTTGCCGTCGAGCGCGTCGCCGGATGAGAGTTTTTCCAGGCGGTCGCGGTTTCGCGCGGCAATAATATCGCCGATGCTGGCGGCGGCGTCGGGATGCTCCTTGAAGAGGCGGGTGAAGCCCTCGCGGTCCATTTCGATCACTTCCACGTCGGTGAGCGCGCGCACGTTTGCGTTGCGCGGCTCTCCGGTCATCAGAGCCATCTCGCCGGTGACGACGCCGCGGCCAATCTCGGCGAGATGTCGAAGCTGGCCGTCGGCGGTATGACCGATGACTTCGGCCCGTCCGCTGCGCACGATGAACATCGACTCGCCGGGTTCGCCGATGCGCACCAGCATCTCGCCCGCGCCGAACTGGCGCACCGAGACAGTCGGCACCAGCATGCGAAGCTCGTCGTCGCTGAGACCGCGCAGCCAATCGACCTGGCGCAAGTCGGTTATCAGCTCGCGCTCGAACTGCGCGTCGGCCTTTTCGTCTTCATCGCGGCCGGCGTCGCGCACATGGACGGTGCGGGTCGGGAACGGAATCTCGATCGAATGCCGCCGCAGCGCGTACCAGAGGCTCGACGCGACGCGATCTTTGACGCGCTCCTGCGCGCCAAAATCCGCAATCCAGTACTTGATCCGATATTGAATTGCGAAATCGCCGTAGCTATCTACCTGGACTTCCGGCGCCGGCTCGCGGAGCACTTGCGGCACGTCACGCAGCAGGGTCATCACGACCTCGCGCACGTGATTGGGCGGCACACCGTAGCTGATCCCGACCGTGATTTCGTCCCGCACAAAGCCGGTCGCGTAGTTGAACAGGGTGTCCTTGGCGATCACCGAGTTAGGAATCTCGAGACGCTCGTTGGCGCGGGTCACGATAGTGGTGGCGCGCCATGCGATTCCCTTGACCTGCCCGACGTGAGTGCCGCTGCGAATCCAGTCGCCCGGCTCGAACGGACGCCCCATCGAAAGCGACAGGCCGCTAAAGATGTTGCCGAGGGTTTCCTGCAGCGCAAAACCAAGGACCGCCGCGAAGACCGTGGTGGTGGTCAGGATCGAAAGCGGCTGCACCCCGAAGTCGGTGTACAGCACCACCATCACGACCACGAACCACAACGTCAGCATCAGCAGGTCCTTGCTGATGGTCGAGAAATGGACCTTGCCGCGGCGCGTGATCGAATCGACGAACTCGAGCACCAGCCGGATCACGCCGAACAGGAAAATTACCAGCGCCGCGACCGCAACCTTCTGGCCGACCAACTCGTTGGGAATGAAGCGCGAGCCGGCGTCGATCAATGCGCTGCCCGACAGCAGCAGGAAGGTCGTGGCAGTTACCGCGCGCTTGCGCCGGCGCACGGCGAAGGCGCCCAGCAAGCCGATCAGCACGAGCACGCTTTCGAAAATCGTGCGTACGTCGCGCGGCAGCACGTCAATTTGCAGCATCGACTGAAGAGGCGTCGCCACCATCGGTCAGATCCCCGCGGCCACCACGATTTCGTCGAGCAGTTTTATCGGATCGAAATACTCGGCCGCTATCTCGCGGGCAACGCGCGCATGATGCGGATAGTCGGCATTGATTTGTGCGATCGCGTCCACCGCTTCGTCCGCTGTGTCGAATCCAAAGAGACCGGCACCGGTCGGGATGAATTTTTCAAACCCGGTCCGCTGGGTAACCACCGGACGTCCAGCGGCCAGGTAGCATACCGTGCGATCGCTGAACCATCCGGTGCGCGGCCGCACGTAGATGTCCTTGGCGACGGTGAACTCGCCGCGCGACCGGCTGATGTACTCGCGGTAGGCGTCGATATCGAGCGACATCGGCACTACCGGCGTAATCGTGAAGCCGCCGGCAAGCGCGCGGTCGTAGTCGGGGCCGCTACTCAAGTTGGTGGCGAGCTCAATCGGCTGCTTCGCGCGCGCCGCAACCTCGAGCATCTTGCGGAAATTCAAATGCTTCGACCAGTAGTACGTCTCGCCGGCAATTACCATGTCGTTGCCGTTATTCTGCCAGGTGCCGACAGTCGTGAACGCAGCCGGCTCCGCGGGGCCAACCCCCGGATGCCACTCGTCGAGATTTACCGGCGGACGCGTGGGATGCCAATCGCGGCCGCCCGTAGGGAGCAGGCAGTCCGGCGCGCCGATATTGTAGCAATACGTGAAAAGCAATTTGTGCGAATTCGCAAACGCCACCGCGGTCGGAATCTTCCGCGCCAGCTCGAGCTGCACGACGCCGGGGTCGGTCTCGAGGTACACCAGGCAGCGGCTGCGCTGATGCTCCTCGCGCGGCTCGGTCGCGCCGCAAAGATTGATCACGGCGTCGGCGTCGCGAATCAATTCACCGCATCTTTCGCGCGACATGCCGACGTACTCTTCTTTCGCCGAATCGAAGAACGCCCAGCGGTCGCCGAAGCCATAGCGCTCGAGCACGCCGCCCAGCACCTTGAGATTTCGCGACGGATCCGGAGTGCTGGTTTCGATCGTCGGGTCGTAAACGTGAGCGCAGTGATCCTCGATATAGAAAACCTCGAGGCCGAGCTGCCGAAACCCGATCAGATGATGAAGCAATTGCCAGATTACCCCGGCGAACGGGTAACGCGCCGCCAGATGCAGCACGACGACTTTGCCCTTGCGCTTGCCGTTCACCGTTTGGGTCGAGATCTTAGTCCGTGCTCCTGCGACATCATAGTTGGCCGGCGCGGTCTGCGGCTATCCGCGCGAGCTCGTCGCGCAGCTTGAGCAGCGCAATCCGGCGCTGGCTGATTTGCGCCTCTTCCTCGTCGCCGAGTTCGCCCAGATAACAGTTGCGCCCGGGAATGACCAGCACCGCGCGATACGGAAATCCGGCGCGAATTTTGGGATACGCTTGCGCGGCGATCACGCCCTCAATTGTGCCCTCCGCGGTCTTCTCGCGAATCATGCCGCCCGCTTCATGAATCAGCGCGAGGGTCGCACGAATTCGCGCCGTCCGCTGCGCCATCGGCACAGTTTTCATCCGGCGAATTACTTCAGCTACCAGCGCCTCGTCGGTATCGTCGCCACCCGAACCCAGCCATCGATGCGACCGCACTCCCGGCTCGCCGCCCAAAGCGTCGATCTCGAGGCCTCCATCGTCGGCCAGCGTCGCAATTCGCGCGCGATCGAAATAGTACCGCGCCTTGAGCAGCGCATTCTCGGTGAAGGTCGCGCCCGTCTCCTCAGGCGTCTCCGAAATTCCGGCTTCGGCGAGCGAAACGAGTTCGAGCTCGATCCCGAGGTCGCGGAGGATCAATCGATACTCAGAAAGTTTCGCGCGATTGGTAGTGGCGATCAGCAGCCGATTCATCGGCTCATTTAACCCGAGGACTTGGGCTGATATGTGATCTTCAAAGAGGCGCGCTCGCGATGCTCCTCCAGTGCCAGCTCGATTAACCGATCGATCAGACGCTGCAACGGCAAGCCCGACGCCTCCCACAGCTTCGGATACATGCTGATGGAAGTGAAGCCGGGAATGGTATTCACCTCGTTGACGTAGATCTCGCGCAAGTCGCGACTCGCCAGAAAATCGACGCGCGACATTCCGCGCAGCGACAATGCCTTGAACGCCGCCACCGCCATTGCGCGCAACTTCTTGGCCTTGGCGGGCGGCAAGTCGGCAGGAATTTTCGTCGAGGAACCTTCGGGATCGACGTACTTCGATTCGTAATCGTAAAAATCGTGCGCACCCTTGACCAGCACCTCGCCGGGAATCGACGCCTCGGGACGATCGTTGCCGAGCACGGCGACCTCGAACTCACGACCCTCGCATGAGGCCTCGATCAGCGCCTTGCGATCGTACTGAAAAGCGTCGTCGAGCGCGGCGTTTAGATCGGCGGCGCGCTTCACCTTGCTGATTCCGATCGACGATCCGAGCGCGTTGGGCTTGACGAACACAGGATACCCAAGTTTGCGCGCGAGCTTTGCCCCAAGCTGAGGAGTGTCGCGGTAATCGGCGCGCTCGATCGCAAAATATTTGACGACCGCCACGCCCGCATCGCGGAGCAGTCGCTTCTGCGCATCCTTGTCCATCCCAATCGCGGAGCCGAGCACGCCCGCACCCACGTACGCGATCCCCGCGAGCTCGAGCAGCCCCTGCACCGTGCCGTCCTCGCCGTAAGTCCCGTGCAACACCGGGAACACCACGTCGACGCCCGGAATCGCATCTTGTGCGCGCGTCACCTCGCCGCGCGCACCGTTGGCCGGCGTCGCGACCAGCGCCTGCCCCTCCGGATGCGGCAGCAGTGTCACCTGCGTACCTCCCGCACTAAGCGCAGCAAGATGAGGCGCCTTCTCCGCGAGCAGTTTCAGCGCATTGCGTTCGAGATACCATCGCCCGTCGCGCCCAATCCCAATCGGAACAATCTCGTAGCGCGCCGGATCCATCGCCGACATCACAGTCAGCGCCGATCGCAGCGAGATCTCATGCTCGCCCGATCGCCCGCCGAACAGCACGCCAACCCTGAGCCGTTTGTTTTCCGCCATGTGCCCGCCCCGCCCCGAGAAGGAACTTGGGAACTGATTGTATGTGAAACCCGCGGTGGGTTTCACGCTTCCTTCGGCAGGGGTGACCCCTGCACCCAGTAGAAAGAAATCGCAAAATGGCGAGGACGCCCTTTTGCTCTAAGGTTCTCTTTCCGCGTGTGACAAAATCCCGCTCTTATCTAAATCACCCAGGTAAGCTGCCGGCGACTAAGTCGCCAGCAGCGGACAACACCCCCAACTAGTTCGAACAGGGACGAAGTCCCGCATCTTTATCTTTTTACACTGGGTGCAGGGGTCACCTCTGCCGCGGGTGCGGGGCGCGCAGCCCCGCGTCCTAGTGTCTGTAATTCGGCGCTTCCTTCGTAATAAACACGTCATGCACATGACTTTCGCGCATGCCCGCGTCGCTGACCTTCACGAACTTCGCCCGCTTGCGCAGCTCCGCCAGATTTGCCGCGCCCAGGTATCCCATTCCGGACTGCAGGCCGCCGACCAGCTGCTCGATATTCGACGCGAGCGACCCGCGATGCGGCACGCGACCTTCGATTCCCTCCGGCACATGCTTGCCGTCGGTCACGTTGAGCTGCTGCCCGTAGCGGTCGCCTGTGCGCTCGTTCATCGCGCCGAGCGATCCCATCCCGCGATAAAGTTTGTACGTGCGCCCCTGGTAGAGAATCGTCTCGCCGGGACTTTCTTCTGAGCCCGCGAACAGCGACCCAATCATCACGCTGTTAGCGCCGGCCGCAATCGCCTTGGTGATATCGCCTGAGAACCGGATTCCACCGTCTGCGATCACCGGGATATTGCGCGGCTCGGCGACCGCGATCGTATCCATGATAGCCGTGATCTGCGGCACGCCGACGCCTGAGATCACGCGCGTAGTGCAAATCGAACCCGGCCCCATCCCGACCCGGAGCGCATCGGCGCCCGCGTCGCACAGCGCCTTGGCCCCTTCGCTGGTCGCGACGTTTCCCGCAACCACTTCGACGCCGGGCCATTCGCTCTTGGTCGCTTTGATCGCATCGATCACGTTCCGCGTATGCCCATGCGCGGTGTCGATACAAATCACATCGACGCCCGCACGCCTGAGCGCCGCCACGCGCGCCTCGCGCTCCGGACCGACGCCGACCGCAGCGCCAACCCGCAGCCGCCCGAGCTGATCCTTGCTCGCATGCGGATGGCGAATCGCTTTGTCCATATCCTTAACTGTGATCAGCCCGCGCAGACGATTCTGATCGTCGACCAGCGGCAGCTTCTCGATCCGATGCGCCTGCAGAAGCTCCTTGGCATGCTCGAGATCGATTCCCGGCCGCGCCGTGATCACTTTGCTCGTCATCACGTCGCGCACTTGCTTGTCGAGCCGCCGCTCGAAGCGCAGATCGCGATTAGTCAAAATCCCAACCAGCCGTCCGTCGGAAACCACCGGCAATCCCGAAATCCGAAAACGTTCCATCACCGCCAGCGCCTCGCCAATTTTCTGCTCGGGGCTGACGGTGATCGGATCGACGATCATCCCGGTTTCATATTTCTTGACCGTCTCGACCTCAGCCGCCTGCCCCTCGATCGAAAGATTGCGATGGATAAATCCAATGCCACCCATCTGCGCGATCGCAATCGCCGTGCGCGATTCGGTAACGGTATCCATCGGACTCGAGACCAGCGGAATGCGCAGGCGGATCTTCGGCGTCAACGCAGTAGATACATCGCAATTGGATGGCAACAGGTCGGACGATTGAGGCAACAGCAGAACGTCATCAAAGGTAAGTGCTTCGCGAAGCTCCTGATGCGCCATAAAAATGTCCTCCTCAACTAGAAAATAAAAAAAGAGCCCGCGGTTTTTCCGCGGGCCCAATCCAGCCGTCAGTTGTTACACGCAGTCCGTTTAATCAGATGCGCCATAACCGACCCTAACAAGAGCCGCGCACCCGATCAATACGGGGATTAGGAGATTGAAAGTGAAACCCTCCGCGGGTTTCACGCTTCCGCGGCAGGGGTGACCCCTGCACCCAGTGAGTCGAGTTCGCGCGACTAGCGGGAGCTTGATTAGAAACTTCGGGCGTTCGAGTATCACAGTCCGACTAGCCCCTCGCCTTCGACCAGATTTTCGGGACCGACCACCATCTCCGGGCTATAAGTTTTTGGATGGGCTCCATCATCAGTACGTTCGGGCTTGGGTTTTGGCGAGAACAAGCGGTCGAAGGGAGACATCGAGAGCATTCGCTGTCGAGATCGAGATATGAATTTTGGAGCCAATCGCAAACTCGGCTTTCGATGGGCTGGAGTCCCGATAGCTCTGGCCAGCGCGGTTGCCATATCGCTCGTGGCCTTGCTTTCCTTCGGAAGCTACGGCGCTGCGATGACTCTCGGGAGGGTTCGTCCGCTACGTAACGCGTATCAATTTCTCTCGAAGTCTTACGACCGGTTAATCGATCAGATTGGCCATGAAGTTCTGCAGGACTCCAGAGATACGCCTGCGTTACGACTTATGGTTTCCCTTAGCCTTAGCGCCATACCAATTTTCCTGATCCAACTCGCTTTGGGAAAACCTCGAGTGCTGCTCGCGATCGCTTTCTACCTTTCCCTTTATGGTCTCAAGTTTCAGCGGTTTGTCAGGATGTTCAGCGCCAAACACCTGGAAGCGCATCGGCGCCAGGGCTACTTTTCGAAGAAGTACGATAAAGTCTTTGGCCGCTACTTCGAGTTCTTTCTGGGGTATCTCTATGGAAACATTCCGGAACTCGATAGGACTGTTCATGTCCATCTCCATCATAGAGAGAATGGCGGATTCGATGACACCGCGGAGTCACGGGGCTACGATCGAACAAGTCGACTGGATTTCCTCCGGTATCTCTCTAACAACATTTGGACGGTTTTAGGGATTGCCCCATATACCTACTTTAAGGCCAGAGGCGATGAGGAGAACCGAAGACGCCTGTTATGGGGTATGGTGCGGTACTATGCCTACTTCGGAGCCGTCGTTATCTACGACTGGAGAATTGGGATCATGTTCGTGTTAGTTCCATTTCTCTGCATGAACTTTCTCACGGCAATAGTCGCATGGGTTCAGCACGCCTTTTACAACTCGGACCGGCCCGAGGACTATTTTGCGCATACCGTAACCGTTCTGGATGAGGTCAACTTCATGAACGAAGGATACCACCTATGTCATCACCACCGAGCTGGCCTGCATTGGACCGAGATGCCGGCCCATCTCGAGCGGCTTCGTGACAGGATGAAAGAGTCTGGCTCCTTGGTGTTCCGCGATCTGGATTTTTTGGGACTCTTCTTTGAGTTGACCCTCCTTTGCAGAATGGATGTGCTTGCCGAGAAACTTGTCCCTTGGGAACCTATAAGTCACGAGCAGAGATTGGCGTTGCTGGCTAAGAGAACTGCGGTCGAGACTTAGCACGGGTGTAGGGGTCAACCCGCCGAAGGAAGCAGTGAAAAATGAAACCCACCGCGGGTTCTCATTTTATTAAGTTATTCCACGCTCACTTCCCGCACCAGACTGGTTTGCGCTTTTCCAGGAAGGCGCCGATTCCTTCTTGCGCGTCCGTTGCCATCGCGTTCTGGCTCATCACTTCTTTTGTGTAGTCGTATGCCTTCGCGGTATCGAGATCGATTTGCTCGTAAAACGCACGCTTGCCGATTCCGATGATTAGCGGGCTGGCTTCGACTATCTGCATCGCGAGTTTGCGGGTCTCTGCGATTAGCTCCGCGTCGGCCACCACTCTGTTCGCGAGTCCCCATTCAGCTGCGATGCGCGCTTTTACTGGCTGCCCAGTCAGCAGCATCTCCATCGCATGCTTGCGTCCGACTGCGCGCGTCAGCGCGACCATCGGCGTCGAGCAGAACAGTCCGATCCTCACACCCGGCGTCGCGAAACTCGCGCTCTCACCCGCGATGACGAGGTCGCAGGTCGCCGCGAGCTGGCATCCTGCGGCGGTCGCGATCGCATGCACGCGCGCGATCACCGGCTGTGGAATTCTTTGAATCGTCAGCATTAACTGCGAGCACAGATCGAATTCATTGCGGTAGAATGCGAGGTCGCGCCCCTTCAGCTCGCCTAGGTCGTGGCCGGCCGAGAACGCCGGCCCGTTGCCGGCGATTATTACCGCGCGCGCATCGTTGCGTTTGCCAATCGCGACCAGAGCGTCGTTCAGCTCCGTCATCATCGCGGTGGACAGCGCGTTGCGCTTCTCCGGCCGGTTCATCGTGAGCGTGACGAGCCCGGCTTCTTCTTCGATGATCAAATTCTTCTGCCCGTTTTCATTCGCCATCGGTTTTCACCTGCCTTTGATTTCAGTCTCTCACTCGGGCGGTTCGTTTTTCCATTCCTCGGGATAGAGCAGCAGCAAGTCCTGGCCGAGCGCGCGCACCAGGAATCGCTGCGTCTCATTGATCGCACGTTCGAGCGCCCGCCCGCCAATCAGCCAATGCCCGCGCCCGCGAATCGTCGTCAGCTTGGCGCCGATCGACTCGGCGAATTTCGTGGTCTGTTGCAGCGGCGCGAAGATGTCCGAATCGCCGGTGACGACGAGGCGAGGCGCGGCCTTGTCCACTGCCGCGAATTCGATTGCACCGGTGATTACGTCGGTCGCGAGCGCGCCCGAATCGGGAATCATCGCCTTGATCAACCCGTCGCGCGTGAACGGATCGGAATCGGCGATCAGCTCGAACAGAATTCTCCCGCTCGGCGGTTTGATCGGCCGGCCGAGCATCATCGCGATGCGATTTCCGATTCCGCCGATGAGCGGTGTGCGAAAGCCCGGCACCAGCGGCGCATACGCGACCGACGCTTTTACTCGGCGATGCTCGCTGAGCTTGAGCGCGACCAAGCCGCCGACGCCATGACCGAGCACGACCGCGTCGCGGCCGATTCCCTCGATCGCTTCAGCTGCCAGCGCGGTCAAATCATTAAAGCGAAGTTTCTCGATCGGCGGCGTCGAGTCTTTGCCGAACACGGCGCGCAGATCAGGCACGAACACTTCCCATCCGATCGACGCGAGGTAGCCGACCACCAGCGCGAGATGCCGCGGCCTCGTGAAGAGTTCGGGCAGGACGATTATCGGCCACGCAAACTTGACCGGCTCGGGCAGCTCGCGCTGTGCGGGGATGCGGCCGAGTACGAGGTCGTCCACAGCAATGCCGGGTTAGGCGCCGCGCGACGCCGCCGCCATCAGGCGCGCGAATCGGAACGAGAGAGACGCAGCCTTCGGCGCCAGCATTTGCGCGAACCTGACCATCTCGTCCGCCGCCCATTGTTCGCGGCTCGCCGCGCGATGCGCCAGGTGGCTGCCCTGGTCGAGTGGCAGCTCGCGCGACACGCGAATGCTCGCGTTGTAGTACGGCATCAACTCGGCATCGCGCCGCCGCGTGAAGTCGCTCAGCATATCGACCGGAATCGCATTGCCACGGCCGCCGGAGAACCACTCGCGCGCGAGCTCTCCGACCATCCACGCGCTCATCAACGCCATCGAATGCCCCTGGCCGAACAGCGGATCGACGTGCAGGCCCGCGTCGCCGATCAGAATCGCGCCGTCGGTGACCGGATCGCGCCAGGTGTTGTTGAGGATGCCCGAGGAAAATACTTTGCCCGCGATGGTCGCGCCTTCGAGCATCTTCCCGACTGCGAGCGAGCGAGCGAGTGCGCTTCGCAGATTCGATGCGAGGTCGGTTCGAAAGGTTTGCATCTTCGACGCGTCGAACGCGGTCGCCGCGACCGTGAGTCCGTTTTCGCATCGACAAAGCAGGTTGGCCTCGCCGGGTGCGGACTCGAATTCCGCGATCAGATCGTCGCCGAGATTTTTCCGCGAGACGCCTTCGAAGTACGCGTAGTAGTACGCGCGCGCGCACGGCACATCGACGCGCTTGAACGCGTCGATCCGCTCCGACGCGATCTGCGCGACCGAGCTGCGCATCCCGTCGGCGCCAATCGTCAGCGTCGCACGAAACTCGTGGACGCCCGACGCATCTTCGCCGCGAATTCCGACCACGGCGTTATCTTCGATCAGCAGATCGGTAACTCTGAAGCGTTCGCGAAACGTGACGCCTTCGAAACTCCGCGCCGCATCGATCATCGCCGCGTCCATCAACACGCGTCCGAGGCAAAGTCCGCGATCGTCCGCACCGTCGTGCATGAGTTCGGCGCTGTAATCGAAGTCGGGACCGACCGTGCGTGAGCGCGCGAAGCGTACGCCGCCCACGCGCTCGAGCATTTCGAGCACGCCCATCCGCTCGAGCACTTTGGTTCCACCGCCGAGCACGATATGCGTCGAGAGCCGATCCGACGGGAACACATCTTTATCGACAAGCAGAACGCGGCGGCCGTCACGCGCAAGTAAAATTGCGGTCGCGCTGCCGGCGACGCGCGCGCCGACAATTATCACGTCAAAAGTTTTCGCTGACTCGGACATCAAGCTTCGCGAGGCTTCGCGATCGACCTCTATCATGTTGAACGCGCGCGCCCGCAAGCAAGCGCCAGCATAAGGAAAGAGCCCCCTCTTTCGAAGGGGCTCTCCCGTGTTGCGAGGCCTTTCAGCCTCGGCTTATTCCAGCAGCAATCCCTGGCAGCCTTAGCCAGCCTTCGGGGTATTAGCCCGAAGGTAAACTCGTTAAATGACTACTTCTTTTTGGTCTTTTTGGCAGGCTTCTTTTTTGCCATTTTGCTCTTCCGCATCGGTTTGGACTTGGTGGCCTTTTTGGCCCGTTTCTTCATTCCTGGCATAGGTACCTCCTCTTCCTAGGCTGCTGCTGGAGAAGCGCCTTTTCTTATAGATGAGAAGTCATCTCTCATCGGTTCGAGGCGATTATAGAAACATGTTATTCTCAAATCAAGGGCCCGAGCGGGATTTATAAAGAAATTTTAAAGTCGAAAGAGTGCAACTGAACCGGTCTGTTTCGGGTCTTTAGAATGACGTTCAAAATTAGATGTCTTGAACTGAGACTGACGGTTGAATTAACATCGCTGGGATGACCCGCTTAAGCTTTGTACTCCGCCGCGAGTGGCTCAGCCTAATCTTCGGCGGGGTGCTAGTGATGCTTATCTTAAGCGCGCTGCTGGGCAACCTGGGTCCGCGCGACCTCGTTGCCCTCCAGAGCCATCGTGCCGCGTTGGAGGCCCGCCGTAGTCAACTGGCGGCAGAGAATGCGATGTTCAGAACGCGCGTTCAGAAGCTTCGTTCAGATGACCACTATATCGAGCGCCTCATTCGCCGCGAACTCGGCTACGCGCGACCCGATGAACTCGTGTACAAGTTCGCCGACGATCCCGACACCGATCGCGACAATCAAAACTCTGCTCGCTAGAAAATTGCGCTCGAGATCAACCGGTACTCGCGCGCCTGGCGTTCCAGGTCTTCGCGGAAATCCGGATGCGCGATCGAGATCAGCGCGCGCGCCCGCTCCGGAACTGATTTGCCTTTCAGATTGACGATCCCGTATTCGGTCACGACGTACATCACGTCGGTGCGCGGCGTCGTTACGATATTGCAGTCGTCGATTCGCGCGACGATTCTGCTCGCGCGCCGTCCCGCGCGTTCGTAAGTCGAAGCGAGGCACAGAAACGACTTGCCGTCGCGCGAGGCATATGCGCCGCGCACGAATTGCAGTTGTCCGCCGGTGCCGCTTATCTGCCGCGTCCCTGCAGATTCGGAGCACGCCTGTCCGGTGAGATCGATTTGCGCGGCGTTGCAAATCGAAATCACACGGTCGTTCTGCATGATGTGATTCGGCAGGTTGGTGTAGTCCACCGGGCCTGCGAAACACGCCGTGTTGCGATCGAGAAAGTCGTACATCCGCTTCGATCCAGCCGCGAACGTGTACGTCATCTGGTAGCGATTGGTCGCCTTGTGCGCGCCGGTGACTTTTCCGCTCTCGAACAGCGACACAATCGAATCGACGAACATCTCGGTATGCACGCCGAGGTCCTTGATCGGCGCCGTCGCGAGCAATTCGCAGACCGCATTAGGCATCGCGCCGATCCCAATCTGCACGCACGCGCCGCTGGGAATCTCGGGCGCGATCAGCTCCGCGACTTTTTGATCGACCGCGTTCGCCGCCGGATTCTTCAGCTCGGGCATCTCCGACGCGCCCGCATCGATCACGAACTCGACATCATCTATATGCACCGCGTTCTCGATTCCGAAAACATACGGCACGCTCGCGTCGGTCTCGACGATCATCGTCCTGGCCTTTTCGCTGATCGCTTTGTGATACGTGATCGACGGGCCGAAGTTGAAAAAGCCGTGCTCGTCCATCGGCGCGGTCTTCAGAACCGCGAGGTCAACGTCGATGAAGCGGCGATAGTTGTCGGGCGCTTCGCCGAAGTTCATCGGAATATGATGTGCGAGACCGCGATCGTGCATCTTGCGGTCGAGCCCCGAGAAATACCACGACATGTAGGTGAGATGACGCTCGTCGGGATCCGCCTCGACCGCCGCGCGCGGACGCATCGCGAGGCATCCGCGAATCTTCACGCGCTCGAGCTCTGTCACGCGCGACGCTAGCGCGCGATCGAAAACGTCCGGCTGCCCAAGTCCAAACCCGTATTCGACCCAGTCGCCGGATTTGACGCGCGCCGCCGCGTCCTCGGCGGTGATTTTTTTACGTTTGAGTTCCCCCTGGTAAACATTCGCCATCAGTGCGTCCTCGTGTCGATTCCGATGATTCGCTTGACTGCGCGGTTGGCGTAAGATTCTCTTCAACCGGCGTACTCCAATCAATGCCAAGTATCGAACCAGTCACGCAAGCGCCCACCAGCCGATCGCGACGCGCGCCGTCTGACGCCACCGGGGGAATTTAATGTACTTTGTTCGCGGCTTCGTTCTCGCTCTTCACATCTTCGGCGTGATCTTCTGGATGGGCGGACTTTTGATGGTCACCAGCCTGCTCGCGCGGGTACCCGAAGAAGTCGGACTGCCCAAGGAGCGTTTTCTCGGCGCCGCGCGCGGTTTGTTCGAATCCACGGTCAACCTCGGCGCCGCTGTCAGCATCATACTCGGCCTGCTGATGATTCTTTTGGATCCGACGGTGCTGCAGCACGGATGGATCCTCGCGAAGTTGCTGCTGGTCGCAATCCTGCTTTTCTATCACGTGCGCTTTTATCGCCGGATCAAGTTCCTGGAGAACAATCCGAGCAAATCATCGAGCCGCGAGTTCCGCGTCATCCACGGGATGGTAAGCGCGCTACTGATCGCAATCCTCGTACTGACAGTGCTCAAACCCTTCTAGCGATTAAGTCGGGCTCGCGATCGAAGCGTGAATATGCGCGATACACCAGCGTCCGTCGCGCTTGCGCAAAATGAAGCTGCGCCGATGCAAAGGACCCGGCAGCTTCAGATGAAACGTCACCAGCGCGATATCTCCGAACTCGCGCACGACCATTTCCTGCGGATCGATCCGGATTGGCGTCGGCATCTGCTTCAGAGCCTCGCTGATCGCCTTGAACTGCTCCATGATTGCCGCGCGGCCATCGAGCCTCGCCGGATACGTTCCCAACGGCGAGAACATTTGCGCGTCTTCCTCGAAGTACGGAGCGATTCTATCGAGATCGCGCGACTCGACCGCCCGAAAAAATCCATCAAGCGTCTCGCGGATGTCGGAATTTTCTTGGGCCATTTTTTTAACTCTTCTAGAAATGATCTTTCAATTCGCGCGCCTTTGCGAAAATTGCGATCGGGTCGTCGCTCACCGATGGATCGCGCTGTTTCAGATGAGTGCGCAGCTCGGGGCTGTCGGTGCGCAGAAACGGGTTGGTCTGCTTCTCGTCGGCGATGGTCGAAGGCACCGTGAACTTGTTCTCTGCGCGTGCTTTCACGCTCCACTCATACTTTTTTTTCAGCGCCGCGTTGTTCGGCTCGAGCGTCAGTGCGAAGCGCAGATTTTTTTCCGTGTATTCGTGACCGCAATAGACCTGCGTCGAGTCGGGCAGTGACGCGAGTTTCTTCAGCGACGCGACCATCGTTGCGGCTTTGCCCTCGAACACGCGGCCGCATCCGCCGACGAACATCGTGTCGCCGGTAAATACCGCGCTGAGCGTCGGAAAATAGTAGGCGACGTGTCCGTTGGTATGCGCCGGGATTCCAATCACGCGGCCTTCGAGCGCGCCGATTCGCACCTTGTCGCCATCTGTCAGTGGATTCGTCAGCGCGGGTATTTTCCCGCCTTCCGCACTTGCGCCGTAAATTTTGATCCCAGATATTTTCGACGCGATGTCGTTATTGCCGCCCGAATGATCGCCATGCCAATGCGTAGTCAGCACTGCGACGATTGTTGCGCCGTGCGATTTCGCCGCCGCGATCACTTTGTCGGCCTCGGCGCAATCGACCACCGCGCATTCCTTGCTGCCGTCGTCGATCACCAGGTACGCGTAGTTATCCGATAGCTGGGGGACTGTGACGATAGCCATCGCGTTACTCCTTACTAAACGCCGACGATATTGTAGCCCACGTCCACGTAAAGCGTCTGGCCGGTGACGCCGCTGGAAAAATCGCTCAGCACCGCGGCCGCCATCTTGCCGACTTCTTCGATTTTCATCGCGCGCCGCAACGGCGATCGCTCCTCGACCTCGTGTTGCATCGAATGGAAGTCTCGAATCGCCGACGACGACAGCGTCCGCGCAGGGCCGGCGCTGAGCGCGTTGACACGAATATTCTTGGCCCCGAGATCCACCGACAGGTAGCGTACACAGGCTTCCAGAGCCGCCTTCGCCACTCCCATCATGTTGTAATTGGGGATCGCGCGGACCGCGCCGAGATAGCTGAGCGTCAGGATCGATCCGCCGCCGCGCGCTTCCATCAACGGTTCCGCCGCGCGCGCGAGCGCGACCAGCGAGTAGGCGCTGATCTCGAGCGACTTTTTGAAATTCTCGCGAGTCACGGTCAGAAATCGATCGCGCAGATCTTCGCGCTCCGCAAATGCGACCGCATGCACCAGCAGATCGAGTCCGTCCCATTTTTTCTTGAGCGCCGCGAACACCGACGCGATTTGCGTATCGTCGTTGACGTCGAGCTCGCCGATCACGTCCGCTTCGATCTGCGCCGCCAGCGGACGCACGCGCTTTTCGAGGATCTCGCCCTGGTAGGTCATCGCGATCTCGGCGCCTTCCGCCGCGAGCGTTTGTGCGATCGACCATGCCAGGCTCTTGTCGTTCGCGACGCCGACGACCAACGCTCGTTTGCCTTCTACTATGCCCATGGAAGTTCCTTGTCTGTGGAGGTGCGCGCGGGCCCGGATCTCTACAGCGTGATCTTCATACCGTCATAGCCCATTTCGAGCGCGATCTCATCCTCGCGGCTCAGCACTTCGCGTCCGAGATGTGTCAGCACCATCCGCCGCACCTTGAACTTGTCGCGATTCTTCGCCAGCAGCGGATAGTTGAGATGAAACTTCAGATGCGCGCTCTCGAAGTACGTGCATTCGCACAGGAACAGATCGGCGCCGTCGCTGAGCTCCACCAGTTCATCATTCCATCCGCTGTCGCCCGAGAAAACTATCGATTTGCCGCCGCCGTCGACTCTCAACGACAGCGAAATGTCCGGCTTGGTATGCGGACTGCGAATCGCGCTCACCTTGAACTTGCCCAGTCGCGTCGATTTACCCGGCTCGAGCACCACGAACTTCAGTTTATGTTTGATCTTGTCGAGCTCGAAATGCGGGAACATCGTGCGCATCAGCGACCACGTCCGCTCCTCGAGCTTGGCCGGCCCCGCGATGGTCAGCACCTTTTTGCGGCGCGTCTCCCACATGTAGTCGAGGATCAGAAACGGCAGGCCGCCAAAATGATCGCCGTGCAGATGACTGATCAGCAGCAAATCGAAACTGTCGGGCGCGACCCTGTTGCTCTTGAGCGCCTGCATCAAGCACGGTCCCGCTTCCATCAGGATTCGTCCCGCGGGCGCGTCGATCAGGTAGCCAGATTGTGAACGGCCAAAACTCGCGAACGCATCTCCGGTGCCCAACAGAGTGACGGTCGCCTTCGCACCATTCGATGTCGTAGGATTCTGATTCATTCAGGCGAGCTATGCTATTATCATCAAGTGAGCCGCGCAAACGAGGGAGCGCCCGCGATGAAACAGGTAAAAATCGGCGTCGGATTCGGACTTTGGCGGCTTGGGATGCCCTCGGCGGAAACCATCGCGCGCGTTGCGGAGCACGCCGAAGACTGGGGCCTCGATTCGTTCTGGCTCTCCGATCATTTGCTCGCACCGTCGCCGGAACTCGACGTCGTCGCGACCTTGTCGCTGCTGGCCTCGCGCACTTCGCGCATGAAACTCGGCCCGAGCGTACTGCTGCTCAACCTGCGTCACCCGCTGATGGTTGCGAAATCGTTCGCGTCGCTCGACTACCTGTCGAACGGCCGCATGGTAATGGCGGTCGGCACCGGCGCCAATCTCAATGACTATGCGGCGTGCGGAATTCCAGTCGAGGGCCGCGGCAAGCGTCTCGACGAGGGCATCGAAGTACTGCGCACCGTTTGGCGCGATCGCGTCGCAAGCTATCATGGTCGCTTCTTCAACTTTGACAACGTCACGATTGAGCCGCGTCCCGCCGCGCGCACCAACAATGATTTCGGCACGATGGATATCTGGGTCGGCGGCCGCTCCGACGCGGCGCTGAAACGCGCGGCGCGCCTGGCCGACGGCTTCTTCGCGTCGTTCCAGACTCCCGACGAATTCGGCGCGAGCATGGCGAAGATTCGCGACTATGCGGCCGGCTACGGTCGCGCCAACGCACACATCGAATCCGGATTGATCTTATTGTGCCGCATCTCGACGTCGCGTGCGCGCGCACTCGAAGAAATGCGCCCGATGCTGACCGCGATGGGCCGCGGCGCGGAGGCTTACCTCGAGCGCACGGTTTACGGCTCGCCCGACGACGTCATCGCGCGCCTCAGTGAATATGTTGCGAAGGGTCTCGACAAGTTTGTACTGTGGCCAATCGCGGCACCCGATGCGTGGCCGAAGCAAATCGAACTGGTCGGCCGCGAAATTGCCTCGCATTACGCCGCGGCCTGAAAATTTCGCGCGGACCGCAGTTGTCATCGCGCTCGCATTTGCGATCGCCGTTTTTTCAGGATGCGCCAAGTCTCCGCCAGTCACACGGCCGCCGAGCATCTATGCCAGCGCCGAGGATGTCGAGATAAACTTTCGCGACCGCACTTTCGTGCTCGGTGACAACAATGAAATCGCCGAAGTGCGCCCGCTCCGTTGGCGTAAGGACCAATTCCTCAAACTGCCATTCTGGTTCGGCGTCAACATTCTCGTGCCCGGCGTTAACGCGCCGAAGGAAGGCGACTTCTACGTCATCAGCGAAGCGACGCTCGAAAAGCCGCTCGACGCACCCGGCGAATGGATGATCGAAGCGGGCAGCTCGCTCGTCAAGCAGGAGACGGTCTTCGTCACGACCCGCACGCAATATACGGGTACTGGAAAAATTCTGCCGACCATCGTGCAATACATGGGCAAACGCGAATTCAAACGCTCCGACGGCAAGACCGTGCAAATCCCCGTGCTGCGCGAGGTCTCGCTGCCGATGAAATGGACGCTCGGCGGCCATATCCCCGCCGACTACGCGAGATATCACACATGACTCGCGCCAGAACCTACGTCGCCGCGATTGCAATGACGCTGATGGCGCTCGCAATCGGATGCACTCCCGACAAAGCGCTCGATTTCGGCCCGGTCGGCGAAATCACCACGCCGCCCGAAGATCAGTTGAGCCGCGACATCATGCGCGATTTCGCCGGCCGCGATTTCAATCTCGACAACAACGATCACGAGGCGCACATCAGCCTCACCGATTGGAAGCCCGGCCGCCGCATCATCATGCCGTACTGGCTCGGCGTGAACCCGCTCTACCCCGGGTTTTTGCGCCCAACCGTCGGACATCTATATGTGATGAGCCAATCGACGCTAGTCCGCCCACTCGGTAACCGCCCGCTCGGCAACAACCAAAACGAATACCTGATTCGCGCCGGCTCGAAACTCTTCAAGAGCGACACCGTCTTCGAAGCCACGCACACGCACTACACCGACACCGGCGGAATGCTCCCGACGGTAGTCCGCTTCACCGGCACGCGAATAATCACCGTCCCTAAGGACGCCCCCGCCACAGGAACAATCACAGAAAAGGTCCCGGTGTTACGCGAAGTGTCGATGCCAATGCACACGGCGTCGGATCAGGATTTATCCGGCTACGCGAAGTTCGAAGCGGTCGCTGCTACTCGATCGCCATAGCGCCTAAAGATTTTTCCTTCGTTTCTCAGATTATCCAAAATGAAGGAAAATAGTCCGTTCAACGAATTATCGGAGGAACTTGCCGCATGCTGTCACATACAAAATATCTCACTGTGAAAGTGCCTGAGCGGATGGATTTCGTGAATATCACCGGCGAAGTTGAGAAGGCGGTCAAGGAAAGCCGCGTGCGCGAGGGGCTTTGCCTCGTCAATGCGATGCATATCACTGCGTCGGTCTTTATCAACGATGACGAACCCGGTCTTCACGAGGATTACAAGCGATGGCTCGAGTGGCTGGCGCCGTTCGACGCGAGCCCCGAGCGCTACCACCACAATCGCACCGGCGAGGACAACGGCGACGCGCATCACAAGCGCCAAGTGATGGGCCGCGAGGTCGTCGTCGCGATTACAGCCGGCAAACTAGACTTCGGCCCGTGGGAACAAATCTTCTACGGCGAATTCGACGGCCGCCGCCCAAAGCGCATCCTGATCAAAGTAATCGGCGAATAGCGCCCTTACGTCTCTTCGGATTCCTGCAGCGTTGCGGTTTGCAGCAACTCTGCCGGGACGTCTTCGAGGAAGCGCGACACGCGGCCCATCACGAAGCCGAAGTTGCGGTCGAACATGTGTATCGGATACGACAGGTACAGCTCGTCGCGCGCCCGCGTGCTCGCGACGTACATCAGCCGCCGCTCCTCTTCGATCTCATCGTCGCCGACACTTTGCGGTCCCGGGAACCGTCCATCCGCGGCCCAGATCAGGAACACCACTTTCCACTCGAGTCCCTTGGCCGAATGAATCGTCGTCAGCGTCATGTGCTCATCTTCCGAATCGGTCGCGAGCACCCCGTCGAGCGAATCATTCGGCGGCTCGAGCGCCATATCCGCCAGCATCTGCTCGAGGCTCTTGTAGCGCTCCGTGAGATTCTGAAAATGTTCGAGGTCGCGTTCGCGCTTGGGATAATCGTCGGCGTACGCCTCGCGCATCACGGGCAGATAGTATTCGAGCGTCATCGCGATCTGCTCGGGCGGCCGCTTTTCGCCCGCGCGCAATTCCGCCAGCAGCGTGCCCAGTCGCTTGAGGCCGCTCTCAGAGCCACCGCGAGCCTTTTCAGCGAATTTCGCTACCGCTGCCGCTGGATCGTCGGATGCAACCAGCATGTCGATCGTCCTCTCCGCCGTGCGATGGCCGATACCCTTCACCAGCGTCAGCACGCGCAGCCATGACACCGCGTCCGCAGGATTCGCGATCACTCGCAGATGCGCCAGCACATCCTTGATATGCGCGGTTTCTATAAATTTGAATCCGCCACGCTTGATGAACGGGATGTCGCGCCGCTGCAGCTCGAGTTCCAGGTCGAAAGAATGAAAGCTCGATCGAAACAGCACCGCGATTTCGTTGAGCTCGACGCCTTCTTCGCGCAACTCGAGAATCCGTTGCGCGACGAATCGCGATTGCATGTGCTCGTCCTGCGCGCGCACCAGGAACGGCCGAAAGCCGCCCTCGCGCTGCGTGAACAGCGCCTTGGTGTATTTTTCACCGGCGCGCGAGATCACGTCATTTGCGACGTCGAGGATCCCCTGGATCGAGCGGTAGTTCTCTTCGAGCTTCACGATCTTCGCGCCCGGAAAAATCGTGGGGAAGTCCATGATGTTGCGGAAGTTGGCGCCGCGAAACGAGTAGATCGACTGCGCATCGTCGCCGACCGCCATCACGTTGCGATGATTCATCGCGAGCAGCCGCACCAGGTCGGCCTGTATCAGGTTGGTGTCCTGGTACTCATCGATCATGATGTAGCGATAGCTGTCCGACAGCCGGCGGCGCACGTTCTCGTATTGCTCGAGCAACTCCGCCAGCCGATACAGCAGGTCGTCATAGTCGAGCAGCGCGCGCTCGCGTTTGTAGCTCTCGTAATTTTTCGCGAGCTCGAGAATTTCCGTCTCATGCTCACCGAGATGCGGAAAATCGATCTCGATCTCCTCTTCGAGCGCGCGCCGTTTGTTGCGCGCCATGCTGATCGTCTCGGCAATCGTGCTCTTCTTCGGAAACCGGCGCTCGCGCGACCCGAGTCCCATCCGCGTCCGGATCAGGTTGATCACGTCTTCCATGTCCGATCGATCAAGGATGGTGAAGTTGGGCTTGAGGCCCATCGGCGCGCCATGCCGCCGCAGCACGTTGTTCGCGAATGAATGAAACGTCCCGCCCGCGACCGCGCCCGCACGATCTCCAACCAGTTGTTCTGCGCGACGCAACATCTCTTGCGCCGCACGCCGCGTGAACGTCAGCAGCAGAATCGCGCCCGGCGGCACGCCGCTCTCGATCAAGCGTGCGACCCGATAGATCAGCGTGCGAGTCTTGCCCGATCCCGCCCCCGCAACCACCAGTAGCGGCCCGTCGCGATGCGTCACGGCCGCAAGCTGCGCGGGATTCAGCAGCTCGGCGTACTTGATTTTGAAGTTGCGCTCGTCGGCCGGCAGCGCCGGCTTTTCGCGCAGGTAAATTACCTTGTCGGCCACGTCGAACGTGATCCTACCACGCCACGCGACGCGATTGCCTATGGCAGCATCGGCCCGCTGCCCGACGGCAGTTGCCCGCCGTTTTTGTAGATGCCTTGCATCGTCTTGTTCCACAGTTGGTCGGGACTGTTGGGCGATTGCGCACTCGATGCGGCCGCTGCCGATCCCTGAGGCGCGCGCAAATCCTCGACGTGCGGATCGAGCAGAATCTGGTCAACCAAATTGACGCTCGGATCGTTCAAGTACGCATTCGCGATTCGTTCCGCATCGTTGCGTCCAAACTGCGTCGCCACAAAGCCGGTGAGTATCAATTGTTTACTGCCACCCGGCGACGTCGAGAACTGCGCGGTGACCATCGGCAGCTCGTTCATGTGAAGATACTTCGTGAGCGCATCGCTGGTCCCCTGATCGATCACGTAATCCTGCCCCCGCGCGACACCGCACAGACTCATAACGATGATCACCGACATGAATGCTTTCACTCGTCGCATCACCATCCTCGACGATACCTGACGCGCTCGAAGAAAAGAAAACGCGGGCGTCATCTTCAACGCCCGCGCCTCTTTGTGTTTGCGATTATCGGTTTACGGAACCTGGATCTGCTGAATCTGCGCAGTCTCTTTCTGCACTACCGCGGGAGGAAGCGGCGCGTACTTCAGGTCCGGCGCGTAGGTCTGTCCCTCGGTCAGCGCCCAGCCCAGGAACTTCTTGATCTGCTCGCCGACTTCCTTGTTGGTCTGCTTCTGATAAACCAGCAGCCACGTGAACGACGAGATCGGGTACGCATCGGGGCCCGGCGCGTCCGTGATCGACACGCGGAAGTCCGCCGGCATGTTGCCCGCCGTTGACGCCGCCGCGGCCGTCACGCCCGCCAGGCTCGCGTCGACCCAGTTGCCCGCTTTGTTCTGGATCTGCGCGAATGGAATTTTGTTGTTGAGCGCGTAGATCAGCTCGACGTATCCGATCGAGCCGGGCGTCTGCTGCACCAGCGCCGTCACGCCCTCATTGCCCTTGCCGCCGAGTCCGGTCGGCCACTTGACCGCGGTGCCCTTGCCCGGATCCGACGCCCAGCTCGAGCTCACCTTCGAAAGGTAGTCGGTGAAAATATACGACGTGCCGCTGCCGTCCGACCGGTGGCATACGACGATGTCCTGCCCCGCCGGGATCTGCGCGCTCGGATTCAGCGCCCTGATCTTGTCGTCATCCCATTTCGTTATCTTGGCCGAGAAAATGTCCGCGATAACCGGACCCGTCAGCCGCAGCGTGCCGGTGAAGCCAGGCAGATTGTATGCGACCACGACCGCGCCCATCACGCTCGGGAAGTGCAGAATTTTTCCCGGCGCATCGGAAAGCTGTTGATCGGTCATCGGCGCGTCGCTCGCACCTAGATCAACCGTGCGATTCGACAGCATTCTGATTCCGCCGCCCGAACCAATCGATTGGTAGTTGAATTTGACCCCTGGATTTTCCTTCGCGTAAACGTCGAACCACTTGGAATAGATCGGATATGGGAACGTCGCGCCGGCGCCGTTGATTAATATGGTCGGCGAATCCGGATCGGCCGATTCCCGCAATCGCAAGGAGTATGAAAAGGGCCAGAATGAGTCGTCGTTTGATCATCTTTTGAACTTGCCTCGGTTAGTCGTGTCCGCTCCGCGAGTGGGGGTGCGGCGCGCAGAAGCTATGCACTGAACATTAACAGGGGATGAACCCGGCGTGTCGGCGAGTTGAAATCGTCCGCGTGGACCGCGATTCCCGTGGATAACCGCGCTTTGGCTGTAACCGTTTGCTTTTCTCGGCGTCGCTCGACGACAATTCAGATCGCCGTAACAATTCCGGTTCCTAAGCGTATTTTCCAATGAGTAAATCACTCGACGGAATCAACCTCGTCGAATTCGACTCCAACCTCGGCGCAGCTTACGCCGCGATGCTGCTCGCTGAAAACGGCGCGCACGCCATCAAAGTCGAGCCAATCGGCGGCTCGCGCCATCGCGTCACCCCGCACTTCCACGTCCTCAACCGCAGCAAGCGCGCGCTCGAGCTTGACCTCGACGATCCCGCATCACAGCCGCGCATCGCCGATCTGATTCGATGGGCCGACATCGTCGTCACCGGCTTCACCCCGGCCCGCCTCAAACAACGGAATCTCGATCCAGAATCGATTCGCCGGATAAATCCGCGCGCGATCGCGCTTGGCGTCCCTCCATTAGGCAGCCGCGGCCCCGACGCCGACTTCGACGCGAACGACGACCTTGTCGCGGCGCGCGGCGGAATCACCGGCAGCCAATGGGCGCGCAGCGGCAATCCCGTCGCGCTGGTCTTTCCAGCGGCCAGTTATTCGGCCGGCGTGATGGCGGCGACCGCAGCGGTCGCAGCCCTCCTCGCGCGCGGTCGCGACGGAGGAGCAGGGCAGGCGGTCGAAGTGTCGCTTCTCGCCGGCGCCTTCTCGCTCCACACCGGCGGAATCCTGCGTCACGAAAAAATGACGACGCTCTATCACGGGCCGCAGGATCCGCTCGGTCCGATTCCGGTTTATCGTCTGTTCGAAGCCGCCGACGGCAAATATCTGTTCGCCGCATGCGGCAACGCGACCTTCTGGGGCAAGTTTGCAATCGCAATCGATCGCCCCGATCTCGTCGGCGACCCGCGTTTCGAAAATGCGCCGTGGGGAATCGCGCAGGAACACTGGCAGCCGCTCAAGGACATCGTCGAGCCGATCATTCGCACCAAGTCGCGCGACCAATGGCTGAGCATCCTGCGCGAGGCCGACGTTCCATGCGCTCCCGTGATGTCGCGTCACGAGTTTATCGATCACCCGCAGACGCGCTGCGCTCGGGATGCGCCATGAAATCGACGACCCCACTCTCGGCCGCATGATTCAGATGGGCCTGCCGGTCTTTCTCAACGATACGCCCGGCGAAATCACCGGCGCGGCTCCGAAAAAGGGCGACGATCGCGCGGCCTTGCAATGGCTTCGAGAGCCAACCCGCGCCATCTCGCTAGAAATGTAAGCCGCGTGTCGCTGAAAAAGGGCCTCCGCTCGATGGGGTCACGGTGCTCGACTTCGCCAGCTACATCGCCGGTTCGTACGGGCCAATGATCCTCGCGCAACTCGGCGCCAAAGTTATCAAGATCGAAAGCCTCGAGGGCGATTCGTTCCGCCATTTCGGCTTCGGCTTCCTCGGATGGAACCAGGGCAAGCGCGGCCTCGCACTGAATCTTACGACTGACCAGGGCCGCGAAATCATTCACGGACTCGCAGACAAAGCGGACATCGTGGTCGAGAACCTGCGCCCGGGCCGGATGCGCAAGTTCGGCTTCGATTACGAAAGCCTCGCCGCGCGCAACCCGCGCATCATCTATATGTCGGTCAACGCGTTCGGAAATCGCGGCCCCGAACACAATCAGCCCGGCTTCGATCCGCTGCTGCAGGCGCGCTCGGGCGTAATGGCGGCGCAGGGCGGCCATCACGGGCATCCGGTGTACTTGACCTGCGCGATTTGCGATTACGGCGCCGCAATGCTCTCCGCGTTCGGATGCGTCCTCGCACTGCGTGCGCGCGAAATCACGGGACGCGGGCAATTCTGCGAGACCTCGCTCTTGCAATCCGCGATGGCGTTTCAGGCCGGCGAGTTCGCCTTCTATTCCGGCCGCCCCGACATGGAAAACGGCAGCTCTGAGAATCGCGGACGCTCCGCCGTTTCGCGCGCCTATCAATCGCGCGATGGCGAATGGCTATTCATCTCACTATCAAATGAAACTCAGTGGCTCGCGCTACTGACTATTCTGCCCGAACTGCGGAATACTAACTGGGATACGGCGCTAGCGGCTCCGAACGAAGGATCCCTCGCGACCGCACTGGCAGAGCAATTCGCCAGGCTCAATCGCGACGACGCACTCGCAGCGCTAAAGAAATCCGCAATCCCGGCGACACCGGTAAATCACACGCGCGAACTGTTCGATGATCCCCAGGTCGCCGCCAACGACCTGATCGCCGAGCTGTCCCATTCGGAATGGGGCCGCGTGAAGCAAACCGGGATGCTGACGAAGTTCTCCGCGACCCCCGGCAAGGTCGATCGCGCCGCCCCGATGCTCGGCGAGCACACCGACGAGATCCTCCGCGAGTACCTCGGCTACTCGCCCGACCGAATCGCGAAGCTGCGCGCCGCCCACATCATCAAGTGAAAAAGTGATCGATGGATCCTGAGGCGTCCGCCATCATCACGCCGCACCTGCTGGCCCGCGAAACCCTCCTCTGGTGCGGCCGCCCGCACGACACGACCGCTCTTCGCTGGCGCGCCGGCATCGTCATCCTGGTAGGAATCGCGGCGCTCGCATTGCGATCGTTACCGCTCGACTCCGACCTCGCCGAGCGCGCCAACATCAATTCAATCCTCCTCGCAATCCTGGTGGTGGTCCTGATCGCAGAAGCGATGGTGTTCCATCGCTACCTGTCGAACACGTTCTACGGTGTAACCAACCAACGCGTGATCATTGTCTCAGGGCTGCGCGAGCCAGAAATGATTGCGGTGTTTCTCGATCTGCTGAACACTCCGCAACTGCGCGTGCGTCGTATCCGCGGCAATCTGGAATTGAGCCCGATGATTAGTCAGTCACCATTTCTGCCATTCGCCAACCCTAGTGTCGGACACGAATGCTATCGCCTGCTAGCCCTCGAGGACCCGCGACGAGTGTACGACCTCATCGTCGAATCCGCACACGCACTGAATAGTCAGTAGCGACGTACTTACTACACGATTCGCAAATAGTCAGGTGACGGCAGCGGCGGGAATTTTGCCGACGGCAGCGTCTGGTACCAATATGCTACCGACGCGATGTCGTCCTGGAGCGGCAGGAACTCGGCGCCCTTGCGCGGATCGCCCAGCCATCCGAGCGCCTGGATTGTCACCCGCAAATCCCGCGTGAACCTGATCGGGTCCGCGATATGCCATCGGTACATGCCGAATCTCTGCTGCGACGCGTACAGCCCGTCCGGCCGAATCACTTGCGCCAATCCTGCGTAGGGCGTGGTGAATTCGCGATAACCGCCGTTTTCCTTGCCGACGTCGAAATTGTACGAGCCGCAAAAATAATCCTCGGTGCCGGTGCCGCAGATCGTCGGAAACTCGGTATCGCCGTCGATGAAAAACTTGATCTCGCCTTCACCCCACCATCCGTTGTTGTTAACTCCCCACGCCATGTACGTGCCGACGTATTGCCCCCGCCCGGTTATCCCATCGACAATTGTGTAAACGGTTTTGTATGGCAGCGGATTGACGCGTCGGAACTGTGCATGGAAGTAGGCAGCGTCAGTAGCTACTTCAGTGAGTACATAGTTGATTTGATAAAATAGTATCATTGCCGTCTCGGCAGTATTGGACATAGTAATCAGGCATCGCTTGCGAAATGGCATTTCCCAATAGCAATTGAACGCGCTGCCGGGATTTACGCACACCGCCAGCGACGAAACCTGCGCGTATTTGTTCCATCCACACGCGAAAAAATCTCCGACCGGACATTCCACCGACGGCTCCGGCGATCCGTCCCAGTAAATTCTGAGGATGCTCGAGCGCCACTGTCCGGTCGGCGTCATCCAGATCTGCGCGATCGCGCCCGCGCCCGAAATATCGGCGAGTACTTTGACCTCGCCCGGCTCGATCACGACGTACGGCGCGACCTTCCATCCGCGGCCGAGCTTTCGCGCCGGACTCTTGGCCAGGTCCGGCATTGCCATCGCACCTTTGCCCTTTTCGCCGGTCGGATTTTCGGGACTGATCGATCGGCTCTCGGCATTTGAAAGTAGCGCGAGATTACCCAGGTGCATGCCGAGTCCGTTGAACGATGCCATCGCGTGCGCCTCCTTGTGACGAGCCGCGCAATTCTAGTCAGGTCGCGTCGCGATGCGGAAGAAGTTCAGTCGCTTACAATTCGAGATCGACGGTCACGAAATCATGATCGGACACGCGGCGCATCATGATCGGCGATCGCGGAGTGATCACCGCGGCCGTCCCGGCGATCGGATGGAGGTCGCGGACCGCGAGCCAATCAAGTTTTGGCCGCATCGATCGCGGAATCACTCCGGAGAAGGTGAATGTCGGCCGATTCGCGACGTTGACGCCATCGATCTCGAGCCGATGCGCTCGCAGATGCTCGAACAGGGGCTCGTATGGCTGCGGCGCGCGAAACCGCGCGGGATTCGCGATCATCTCTCGCGCCGTCCAACGCAAATCATGCCAGCTCGACAGCTGAGTGGTCGTGGTATTCAAATCGCCGCCGAAAACGGCGCGCCCGGTGACCGGGAACGATTCGAGGTAAGTCGCCAGCTGACGCGCGCGCTCAGGCGGCGTGCATCGGCTATGCAGATGCGCGAGGCCGACGGTCAATTCTCGACCGCCGAAATTGATTTTGGTGACGATTCCAGTCGGCGTTCCGACCCGCGACCAGTTCCGGTTGCGGCGCAACATGCGCGGCGTGCGCGGATTGTGCATCGCGACCGCGACCACATCATCGAATGGCACGGCGCTCAGGATCGCGTTGCCCAGGTACCCGCGGATTTCTCCGCTCTCGTTGATCACGCCGAACTCGCGGACGTACGCGCAGCTCATCTCGAGCATCGATGCCATCTCCACCGCAACGTCGCGGCGCGCTGACGGCCTCGTCCCCTTCGCATTGACTTCGCACAAAAGGATGACGTCTGCGCCTTGCAGCGGCGGACGCTTCAGACATGCGACGATTTCGGGGAACCCTCTGCCCCCGGCCGCGTTGAGCAGCACGACTCGCAGGCGCGATCCGGGCCGGCGCGCCGCGCGATTCACCACGATCGGCGGAAAAGGCGGTGCGAGCTTCGGGACAGCCGCGTTGAGATCGAGCGCGTCGCGATGCATCGCCGGAAACTAGTCGGCCAATTCCTTTTGCAGATTCCGGAACGTCTGTAATCGGCGGGGTGCACGTATGCTCGCGGCATACGTAAGCGGTCAGATGGCCGTCGATCTGCCGTTTGTCGCGCACTTGCTCGGGAATGAAACCAGTTTGCGCGTCGGCCGGATCGGCGATGAAGATCGCAAGATTTGGAACGTAGAGGAGGCCGAGCCGCTCGATCCATTCGTGACAGTTCAGGTGAGTTGCGATCGCCGACAATCACAACTTCGGTCGGCCCGCGCTGATACAGGTCCACCGCTTCCAGCATGTGCGAAAATCCGAACGGCTGCTTCTCGATAAATTCGCGGAACAAGCGGAGCGTCCGCTCGGCCTCGACACGGTAGCGCTCGTCGCCGGTGTAGCCGTACAGCCTGAGCAACGCCATCACGGCCGCGCTGTTGCCCGACGGCGTCGATCCGTCGAATGCCGCCTTCGATCGCATGATCAACGCTTCATGATCGTCCGAGGTGAAAAAGAATCCGCCTTTTTCCTGGTCGATAAACCGCTCGAGGATCACGTCTGCCAGCGTCCGCGCGTGCGCCAAATATTTCGCGTCGAGCGACGCTTCGTACAGGTCGAGCATCGCGCCCGCCAACTGCGCGTAGTCCTCGAGGTAGGCATTGTGCCGCGCGACGCTATCCTTGAACGATCGGCGCAGCGCGCGCCCGTCCCACATCGTCGTCATCATGAAATCCGCCGCGCGCGTGGCCGCCTCGAGATACTTTTGCTCATGCAGCGCGCGATAGCCCTCGGCGAACGCGCCGATCATCATCGCGTTCCAGGCCACCAGGATTTTTTCGTCGCGGCCCGGCTTCACCCTTTGTTCGCGCGCCGCGAACAGCCTGCTCCGAATCTCGCGAATCTTCGATGTCATATCGTCTTCGGAGATTTTGAACATCCGCGCCGCATCGGCCAGCTCGATCGTGCGATGCGGGATATTCGCGTCCTCGAAATTGCCTTCGATCGAGATGTCGAAATAGCGCTCCGCGATCGCTCCCAGCTCGGGTCCAATGACGACGTCAACCTGCTCGGGCGTCCAGACGAAGAACTTGCCTTCGACGCCCTCGCTGTCCGCGTCCTGCGCGGCGTAGAAGCCGCCCTCCGGACTCGTCATCTCGCGCAAAACGTAGTCGAAGATTTCGCGCGCGACGCCGAGGAACTCCGGCTCGTTCAGTGCGCGGCTGGCGTCCAGGTAGAGACGCGCCAGCAGCGCGTTGTCGTAGAGCATTTTTTCGAAGTGCGGCACCAGCCATCGCTCGTCGACGCTGTAGCGATGAAATCCGCCGCCGACCTGGTCGTAGATTCCGCCGCGCGCCATCTTCGAAAGCGTATGCCGCACAATCTCGGCCATCGACTCGTCGCCGTCGGCGGCATGCACGCGAAGAAACAGCGAGAACACGAAAGTGTTGGGAAATTTCGGCGCTTGGCCGAGCCCGCCGTTGATACTGTCGTAATGCGTCGCGAGCGCACGCGCCGATTCTGCCGCGAGTCCCGGCTTCAGGTCGCCGCCGGTCGGCACGTAGTTGGTAATCGCGCCGAGCGCTTCGGTCAGCTTCTCGAGATTGTTGGTGACTTCCTTCGCCTTGTCGCGATACGCCTGCGACACCGCCATCAGGATGCGCGGGAAGCCGGGCATCCCTTGGCGATCTTCGGGTGGATAGTAGGTCCCGCCGAAAAACGGCCGCCCGTCCGGCGCGAGGAACATCGTCAGCGGCCATCCGCCGCGACCAGTGATCAGCTGCACCGCGTCCATGTAAATCTGATCGAGGTCGGGGCGCTCTTCGCGATCGACTTTGATCGGAATGAAGTTCTCGTTGATTACCCGCGCGATCGCGTCGTTCTCGAACGACTCGCGCTCCATCACATGGCACCAATGGCACGCCGAGTAGCCAATCGAGAGCATGATCGGCTTGTTCTCGGCTCGCGCGCGCTCGAGCGCGTCCGGGCCCCACGCATACCAATCCACCGGATTGTACGCATGCTGCCGCAGGTACGGACTTTGTTCGTTGATCAACCGGTTCGGGCTTGCGCCCGGAATGACTGTCGGCGATTTTTTTCCTGGCTCATGAATCTCACATAATCCTATCTGCGTCCCGATGCTCTGTCATACCGATCGAAACGACACCGTCGGATGGCAGAGGATGGAGCGCGCCAGTTACAATTCGCTGCTATGGTCTCCGCATCCGCACCGCGCGACTCGATCGCATCGCAGCACGAATCGCACCGACGATTCGCGATTCCGCTTCTATGCCGGCGCCGTCCTCGTTCTCACTGCGATTCTTTTCTTCACGCGCCTCGGTGCGCGAGCGCTGTGGTCCTCGGAATTCCGATGGGCCGAAATCGCGCGCGAGATGCTCGTGACGCACAACTATTTCTGGCCGACGATCAACGGCCACGTCTATTACGACAAGCCGCTGGGCTCGTACTGGCTGGTAATTTTCTCGACACCGTTCACAGGAGGCCTCAACGAAGCGGCCACGCGTCTGCCCAGCGCGATCGCCGGACTGCTGGCGGTCGGCAATACTCATGCTGCTCGACGCGACGGCTCTACGACGCTCGCACCGCGATACTTTCCGGCGTCATCCTCGCGACCAGCTTCAGCTTCGTATTCTTTTCGCGCGACGCCAGCGCCGACGTCGAGACGATCGCCGGCGAACTCGCGGCGCTGCTGCTCTTCAACTACAACGAGGAGCGCGGCACTGGAATCTGGATCGTCGGCCTGTGGCTTATCATGGCCGCGACGTCGCTCACCAAAGGCTTGCTCGGATTCGCGCTGCCGCTGCTGATGATTGGCGCATACTCATGCCTGCGCGACGGATGGGCACAATTGTTTCAGGAAGTTTCCCGAGGCTCACTCGCTGATCGAATACGGCGGCTCATCGATCGCAACCGATGGTTCTTCAACTGGTACACGATCGTTGGCATCGCGATCGGCGGCTTCGTTTACTACCTGCCGTTCGAAATCTCGGCGCGCATGATGGGCACGCAAAAGGGCCTCGCGATGGTTTATCGCGAGAACGTCGTGCGTTTTTTCCATCCTTTCGACCATCGCGGCCCTATCTACTTATACATCTACGTGATCTTCGGCCTGATGGCGCCATGGTCGGCGCTGTTGCCAGCCGCCCTGGTCGAAACGCACAGCTTGCGACGTGCCAATGCCGAGCCGGCGCGCAGCGATCGATTCGCGCTGGTATATTTCTGGGCGACGTTCATATTTTTCACGCTGTCCGGATCGCGCCGCAGCTACTACATCCTGCCGATTCTGCCTGCCGCGGCGATGCTGGTCGCACGAACGCTCGCGTATCCCGGCGAACTACGCTCGACGTTCGCCCGCCGCTTGATGATTATCGGCTACGCGATCGTAGCGATCGCCGCTGTCGGAGGCATTATCCTGCTGATTCCGGCCTGGGCGGTTTTGCCGAGCCCTTATGACGCTCTGCCTGACCTGCCCGCGAAATCCGCCTTCATAGTATTCTGGATTGTCTCAGTCGGCGCGGTCGTCTACGCGATTCGCAAATTCAGCCCATATCAAGTCGCAATTTCGATGGCGGCAATTTCCTACCTTGTGATGGCCTACATATATATCTTCGCGATGCCCGCTGCGGAGGCCTATCGGGGCGAAAAACCGTTCGGTTATGCGGTGCTGAACAAGATTGGCGGTTCCACGGATCACCTGGTCCTGTTCAAGACCGAGGGGCCGCTGTTCTATCTCAATCCGCCCAAGCCCCTGCCTGAGTTTGAAGACAAGCAGGACTTGCAGGATGCGATTGCGAATGGGGGCGCCAAATGGATGATTGTCCGCCGCCGCGACATGCCGAAGCTCGACACTGCGACGACGATTGAGCTTAGTGAGGCGTCATATCCGTGGGAGACCGATTACAATTTCCGGAATAAGGTGGTGCTGGTGAAGATCGGCAACTGAGTCCGAAGGTCGTGCTGGATGCGAAGAACCTAACCCCTAACCCTTTCCCGAGCGGGAAGGGGAACCAGATTTAAGGCATCGCTTGCTAGAGTCGCATCGGCATGACGACGTAGGTGTACTGCTGATCCGTCTCGGTTCTGATGACGCCGGGGCTGACGTCGTCGCTTAGTCCGAGTTCTACTGTCGAATCCGCTTCCTGCGAAATTACGCCGAGGGCTTGCTGTACGTATGACGCGTTGAATCCGATCGCGAATTCTTCGCTCTTGAAATCGACGTCGAGCGATTCGCTGGCTTCCCCGGTTTCGGGACTCGTCGATGAGACCGTCAGCGTCCCGGCCGATAGCGCGAATTTGACGCCGTGATATCGCTCGCTGGAGAAGATTGCCGCGCGTTTGATTGCCGCAAACAGCAGATCACGCTTTACCGTGATTTTGTATTTCGACTGCTTGGGGATTACACCGCGATAGTCAGGAAATTCGCCTTCGACCAGCCGCATCGAGACTTCAGTCGCGCCGCGCTTCAAATACGCGAGCTGACCTTCGAGGCTCAGGCGCACTTCCGGTTCGGTGCCGACATCCAGAATCTTGCGCAGTTCCGCGAGACCCTTTCGCGGAATGATCGCGCCGCTTGGCATCGCGAATCCCGGCACCTCGCGCTCGATCATCGCGAGGCGATGCCCATCGGTCGCGACCATCCGAACCGCTCCGGGAGCGTTGGACTCGACAAACACGCCGCTCAAGTTGTAGCGCGCTTCATCGGGACTGACCGCGAAGATCGTTTTGTCGATCATCTGGGCCAGCACTGTCGCTGGGATCGCCAGTTCGGCCTTGAGCTGTTTCTTCGCTGCGCCAGAATCCTTGCCGGTGCTCTGACTTGGCATCGCGGGGAAGCTGCGCGGATCGAGGCCCATCATTTTGAACTTCGCGCGCCCGCATTTCAGCTCGACCCAATCGCCATCAAGCGTCGTCAGCGCGACTTCCTCGCCTTCGGTCTCGCGCACGATTTCAAAAAGTTTGCGCGCGTTGAGGGTCAGACTTTTTTCCTTGCCGCTACACGCGACCTGGGTGCGAATTCCGACTTCGAGGTCGGTGGCGCTGAGCGTCAGCGCGTTTCCGTTTGGCTCGAGCAGGACGTGACCGAGGATCGGAACCGTCGTGCGCCGTTCCACGATGCCCTGGACGAGTCCCAAACCGCTAAGCAGCGAAGCGCGCTCGATTGCGAGTCCCATGAATTGTTAGCCCGTCTTCCTATTCCGGATCTTTAGATCTCTAAAAAAGAATAGCAGTAATAGTAGGAGTTGTGGATTTGTTGATGGAGCCCGCAAGCGACCGAAATTGAACGCCGATCGATCGCTGAAAAGCTGTCGGCGAAAAAACGGCTACTCGACAGGGCCGGCCGTCCGCGCACCGACCCTGTCGATAGCTCCAGGTTTATGCTCCCCTCGTCCACAGCCTCCCCCACAATCGATTCACGCCGCATTCGCGCGGATCGATTTAAGCTCGCGCTCGATTTTCTCGATCGAGAGCCGAAAAGCCGAATCACTGGTCACGCGCCGCATGATCAGGTTGTACGCGTGAATCACCGTCGAATGGTCGCGCCCGAAATGTTCGCCGATGGTCGGAAACGAGCTGTCGGTCAGCTTGCGGCAGAGATACATCGCGACCTGGCGGCAGAATGCGATGTGCTGCGTGCGCTTCTTCGACTTCAAATCCGTCAGCCGGATATGGAAAAAATCCGCGACGGTTTTCTGGATCGATTCGACGTCGGGCTTCGCGTCGTGATTGCGAATCAAATCCTGTAGCGCCTGCCGCGCGAAGTCCACGGTGATTGCCGATTGGTTGAGCGACGCGAGCGCCGCCAGCCGCGTCAGGCATCCCTCGAGCTCGCGAACATTCGACGAAACGCTCTGCGCGATATACATCGCGACTTCGGGCGCCAGTCGCAGGTTTTCGAGCACCGCCTTCTTCTGCACGATCGCGACGCGGGTCTCGAGGTCGGGCGGTGCGATGTCCGCGATCAAGCCCATCTCGAAGCGATTGCGCAGCCGCTCCTCGAGCCCCGGAATTTCGCGCGGCACTTTGTCCGAGGTCAGGATGATCTGATGCCGTTCGGCATGGAGCGCGTTGAACGTGTGGAAGAATTCTTCCTGCGTGCGCTCGCGACCGGCCAGGAATTGCACGTCGTCGAGGATCAAAGTATCAACGCGTCGAAACTTTTCGCGAAACTCGTTCATTTTGTCGCGCCGCAGCGAGCCGATCAGCTCGTTCATGAAAATCTCGGCCGGCATGAACAGCACTTTCCGCGGCCGCTCGCCGACGGCGTAGATATGGTGCCCGATCGCGGTCACCAGGTGCGTCTTGCCCAGGCCGACCCCGCCGTAGATGAAAAGCGGGTTGTATTTTTCGCCCGGCTGATTGGCGACCGCCTGGGCCGCGGCATGCGCGAACTGATTGGCCGATCCCACCACGAACTCCGCAAAACTGTAGCGGGCGTTCAGGGTCGGATGACGATCTCCACGCGGCGCAGCCGCCGTGGTCGCGCGATTGGTCGCATACGCCTTGCCGTTACCGTTCCCGTTAGCATGGCCGTTGCCATTTGAATGGCCGTTGGCATGACCATTGGCCGGACGTTGTGGCGGCGTCACGGCCGCAGCATTCTCGCCCAGCGTCAGCCGCACCTCGATTTCGCCGCCGGCCTCGGCCGACAGCGCGGAGCGCATCATGCTCATGTAGCGATCGTTGATCCAATCGCGAAAAAATCGGTTGGGCGCTTCGACCGTGACCGTCGAACCTTGATGAGCGACAAAATTAAGCGGCCCAATCCACGTCTCGTACCCGACCTGACCGAGCTCATCGCGCATACGGTCCGCAGCCCGCTGCCATAGTCCATTCATATCGTTCCCCCTGACCACCCCGGAAGCCCAAGCCCGCTCCGGAAATTAGCGCGCCGGCATCGATCCGGCGCGAATTACGCACAGTCTTATCCACACCTGTGGATAAGCGGTTATTCCTTCGTTACAACCAACAATTTGACGGCACGACACGCCGGACTATCAACTCATCCGGGTTACGATCGGTTCTGTTAGGGTGAAAATTTTGTTCGACGATAGGGGCGATATACACGCGCTTCGGAGCCATAGATCACGCGCCGCGAAATGAACCTGTCAGTGAAGATTGGTTCTTGTAAGTACGAAGTGTGCGGCCAAGTGAACGTGATAAACTTATTTCGTGGCGAGGACAAGTGCGCAAAAAAATTCGTCGCTATACGCGCGGAACGTAAAGGAAATTTCCCTGATCAGTGATCGCGCGCAGTGCGCACAAAATTTTGCATCGATCATGCGATCGCGCATATCTGCTCTGGGAGCCATCATGCGCGATCGCAAATTTTCGCGTCTCGACGCAAATTTGTCACGCGATCGACGCGCGCGATCAAATTTTTCTTCGCGATCGAAAAAAAAATTTCGATCCCACGAGATCTTCGAGCATTCGCGGTGACCTCACGAAAAAAATCAGATGAACTCGTCAAGCGCGCCAGTGTTAACATTCCTGGTGCGGTGAATTCTCCCGTGCGCGCGTGGAAGGCAGTTGGTGCTGCTCCAATTTTCATCGAGAGTGGCAACGGTGCAACAATCACTGACGCCGACGGCAACAATTTTCTCGACTACGTTTGCTCCTACGGACCCGCGATTCTCGGACATGCTGATCCACGCGTCATGCGCGCGATCGCAGAGCAATCGCGATTGGGCTTGGGTTTCGGCGCGCCGACGCGGCTCGAAGTTGAGCTCGCCGAATTGATCTTGTCGTCGATCGAATGTGCACAAAAAGTAAGATTGGTTACTTCGGGAACCGAAGCTGGTCTCACTGCGATCAGACTCGCGCGCGCCGCCACCGGTCGCGAGAACATAATTAAGTTTGACGGGTGCTATCACGGTCATAGTGACTCGATGCTGGTGCGCGCCGGTTCGGGCGGGATGACTCTTGGTCAACCCGACAGCGCTGGAGTTCCGGCCGCGCTCGCTGCGATGACGATGGTTGCGCGATATAACGCGATTGAAACGGTCGAAGGTTTATTTCGCGCCGCGCCTGGGAAAATCGCTGCCGTGATCGTCGAGCCCGTCGCCGCTAACATGGGCGTAGTAAATCCTGACCCGGGTTCACTGAAAGCGCTGGCCGAAATCGCTCACAACAACGGTGCGCTGCTGATCTGTGACGAAGTTATATCGGGGTTCCGACTCTGCTTCGGCTCCGTTGCCGAAAGCATGGGCATCGCGCCCGACTTGATCATGCTCGGAAAAATAATCGGCGGCGGGATGCCTGTGGGCGCGATCGCCGGCCCGTCGAAGATCATGGACCTGCTCGCGCCGGTCGGTCCGGTTTATCAAGCGGGCACATTGTCGGGAAATCCGCTTTCTGTTCGCGCCGGTCTCGAAACACTTCGCATCCTCAAAGACAGCAATCCATACGCCGCGCTTGACGACGCCGGCGCCCGACTCCAAGCCGGCCTCCGCGATGCTCTGAAAAAAACCGGACAGCCTGGATGCGTTAATCGCGCCGGCTCCCTACTGACGATGTTCCTCGGGCCCGAGCGGGTGCGCGACGCCGACGAAGCTCGCACGTCCGACGCCGCGAAGTTCGCTAAATTTTTCCATGGCATGATCGATCGCGGCATCAATATCCCGCCGTCGCAATTCGAAGCTATGTTCATCTCGACCGCACACACCAACACAGACATCGACCGCACGATCGCTGCCGCCAACGAATCTCTGCGGGATCTCTCGCGAGCGACATGAAAGCCGACTAGTGTTTTTCTTCACTGGTTGAGAATTCTCGAGGTCTTGAGGTCACAGCAATGTGCCGAAACATCAAAACTCTTTTCAATTTCGAACCGCCGGTAACCGACGAAGAGGTTCGCGCCGCATCGCTCCAGTTCGTGCGCAAAATCAGCGGCTTCAACAAACCGTCGAAAGCAAATGAAGGTGCCTTCGCGGCCGCCCTCGACGAAATAGCCGGTGCATCCACTCGGCTTCTTCGCTCACTTGAAACCAACGCACCATCGAGAAGTCGCGAGGAAGAAGCAGCAAAGGCGAAAGCCCGCGCTGCGGAAAGATTCGGTACCTGATCGCTCAAGGTGAATCACGATTGCCATTGATCCAGGGAAAATACGCGCGCCCGCTTGCGATGGCGCTTGAGATCCCGATGTCGCCAATCGCCGGCGGCATCTTCGGCCACTACATCGACATGTACTTCCACACCGAGCCCTGGTTCACCGGAATTCTCGCGTTCGCGGGATTCATTCACTCAGTCGTGACTGTTATCAGGATCGCCAGGGAAGTTCCCCCGACTTCGCAAGGCTAGCGACCCCGCGTGCGCAACGATCAGATTCCGACGATCCCGGCGATTCAGCGGATGAACGCGATTCTCGTCGCCGTCACCGCGGGTCTTCTATTTTTTTTCGATTCCACCGCCGCCGCAGTGGGATGTCTTCTCGGCGGCGCAGTCGTGATTGTGAATCTGTGGGTCCTCAGCCTGATCGGCGCGGCAATCCTTGCGGCCGCAGGCGCGGGAATCTCCGGCACCGCCGCGAAATTCGGCGTGATGGCGATACCGCTCAAGATGCTAATCGTGGTCGGCCTGGTCTTTCTGGTTTTCAGGCGCACGCACATTGATGGCGTAGGATTCGCCCTCGGAGTCTTGACTCAGATGACCGCGGCAATTATTGAAACCGGGCGTGCTTCGCTCCGCGGCTCCAGCTAAGATCGCCGCGGCGGAGATAATTTTTTGCAGACCTCAATAAACTTTCTCGAAATAATCGGCGGCGGCAAAATCCCCGAAGTCCTGGTCGGCACCTGGCTGGTGATGGGAATCCTGCTGATTTTTGGCCTCCTTGCGCGTCGCTCACTGGCGGCAGCTGCTGATCCGATCGTCCCCGACGACCGGATCACCTTGCGCTCGGTCGCCGAGACGATCGTCGAATGGGCCGATGGCTTCGTTTCCGAAGTCACCCAGCTGCATCACTATCGCCAATTCGTCCCGTTCTTTGGCACCCTGTTCCTGTTCATCCTGCTCGCGAATTTTCTCGGGCTGGTGCCGGGGATGGAACCGCCGACCGCCGACTCCGATCTGACCTTCGCGCTCGGCACGATTTGTTTCGTTTACTACATCTACCAGGGGATGAAGGCGAACGGCGTCCTCGGCTACTTGCGCACCTATCTCGGCCCGATGCTCGCGATCGCACCGCTGATGCTGATGATCGAGATCGCCGACAACCTGTTTCGCCCGTTTTCGCTCGGCGTACGTCTTTACGCAAACATGTTTGCCGATCACATGGTGCTCGGCATCTTCACCGGCTTGACCAAGTTATTCGTCCCGCTCGCCTTCCTGACGCTCGGCTCGATCGTATGCATCATCCAGGCGATGGTCTTCATGATCCTGTCGATGGCGTATGTGCGGCTCGCGGTCGAGCACGAACATTAGTCGAAACCCGAAAACAACAAATAGAGATTTCATGTGCCCGGGATTCCGCCCGGAAATTGTGGTGGTAGAGGAAAGAGAGGCGGCCGGTACTGGAACTTAGAGGCGCGCGAAACAAGGAGGAACGAGAAATGGTTCGAAAGATTGGCAACGTCCTGGGATTTGTCACGCTCGCGATTGTCGCATCACCGCTGCTCGCGATGGCGCAGGAGGCCGCGGTCCCCGTGGTCCGCATGACGCAGTCACCGCTCAGCGTCGGATTGATCGCGCTCGCCGCCAACCTGGGCGTCGGCATCGCAGCGTTCGGGAGCGCGCTCGGCCAGGGGCGCATGGCCGCATCGGCAATGGAATCGATCGGCCGCAATCCGAACGCAGCCGGCCAGATTTTCACCCCGATGCTGCTCGGCCTCGCATTCATCGAAGCGCTGACCCTGTACGCGCTCGTGATCGGATTCCTGCTGCAGCTGAAAATCTGAAGATTCGAGATGCGTTTCGGTACAACGGGGCCCGAGACGGGCCCCGTTTCTTTTCCTGTCACCAAGGTGCAGGGGTTACCCCTGCCGAAGGAAGTTTGAAACCCACCGCGGGTTTCAAATTAAATTGCTAAAGTTCCACGCCTACCGTCTCTTCGCCCCTTGCAGAATATCGAATGGCGCGCGACTCTTCTCGCGCTTCAGCAAGACATACGTCGCACCTGCGCCGCCGTCCGCCGCTCGCGCGGTTGCGAATGCCAACACGTGACCGCCGATTGCGCCATGCGACAGCCATCCCGCCGACGCATGCTTGAGCACCGAATGCCCGTTCGGCGAGCGCAGACCGCGTCCGTGCACGACCAGCACCGCGCGCAGCCCTTTACGCACTGACTTGATGATGAATTCTTTCAGCGCTTCCTTGGCGTCACTCTGGATCATGCCGTGCATATCGAAATGATCCTGCATCGCGAACTCGCCACGGCGAAGCTGCGACACCAGTCGCGGGTCCAGACCGACGCGGTAGCCCTCGACGTATTCGTCAGACTCGGTGATATCGAACGGCGCCTGTCCCGACACCAGGTCGGACAATAGAGCGACCACCTCCGCGTCCTCATCGACGATGGTGTGAGTCGTGGGAGGATCGAGCGGTATGCGCGCGTTGCGTTTGCCGTTCGCATGGAGCGGTCGCACGCCTTCGAACGCATGTCGCAGAAAAGATTCGTCGTCCAGCGGTTCTGCAACCGGGGCGGCGGGTTTCTCCACCACGGGCAACGGCGCAGGAACGTTGGGCTTGCTCGGCAATACCGACAGATCCCGCCCAGCCAGCATCTTCTTTAAATCTTTGAATGGTGACGAAAACACGCGCTCAGGCGCGGCCGTCGCCTTTTGTTCGCCGTCCGGCTCATCGTGACGTTGGCCACTTTTCGGGGCAGGCTTTCGCTTCTTTGCCATTAGAAAGAGCCGGAGGTTCAGGTAGATGACAGACTATGCTGAGGACACCTTGCGGTTCAAACTGGCGGTCGATCCCAAGCGCGCGCGACACAAAATCGAAAGCCGAAAATGATGCGCGTCAGGCGCGCATCGACTACACTTGCCCGCGTGTCGCGAACTGCTGCGAAGTCGTGAGGTGAGGATCCTCCTATGCGCCGTGTCATCGTAATTGCCGCCGCAATTGTCGGAGCCATCGTGATTTTCGCCGGCGCGATCCTCTTCTACGCCGCCACCAACTTAAATTCGATTATCGCCGAGCGCCGCCAGACCATCCTCGACAAGGTCAGCACCGCGCTCGGCCGTCAGGTGCACGCCGACGACATCAAGGTGACCTTGGGTTGGGGAATCCTGGCCGACGTGACCGGCGTGCAGGTCGCCGACGACCCGGACATCTCGAAAAAACCGTTTATCGAGGCGAGCAACGTTTACACCCGTCTGCAACTGATGCCGCTGCTGGCGCGCCGGATCGAAGTCACCGAGGTGGTCCTCGACAAACCGGTCATCCGAATCGTCCAGACTCGCGACGGCACCTTCAATGTCTCGACTCTCGGCCGCAAAAAGGTCCACACCGAAGAGCAGTCGCAGCCCGGCGAGGGCGGCGGCGGGGGCGGCGAGAACCAGGAGTCGCCGATGGCGGAAGCGGGCAAGGCGCCCGCAACCCTCGGCTCGCTGCAGGTGCAGAACTTTTCGATCAACGACGGCACTTTGACCTATGAGACGGAAGGCAAGCCGGAAAGCGCGACCGTCAACGCGATCAACCTCAAGCTGCGCGATTTCGTCTTCAACGCCCAGTTCACCATCGACCTAACCTTCGCCGCGCTGAGCGATCAACAGAACTTCGATCTGTCGGCGACGATTGGCCCGCTGATCAACAACGGCGTGATCGATATCGACGTGATCCCCATCTCCGGCAAAGCCAAGGTCGGCCCGATTCTGCTGACGCAGTTAAAAACGATCCCGATGCTCGCGGACGTGATTCCGCCGAAGCTTTCGATTTCCGGCCCGATCGCCTTCGACGCCAGCGCTGACGGCACCGTTCACTCGATCAAATTCAACGCCTCGAGCGATTTGAGCGCGCCCGCAATCGCGTTTGGCGACACCTTCACCAAGCCCGCCGACACGCCGCTGAAAATTGATGCCGAGGGTTCGCGCACCGACTCGGTCGTGACGGTGACGCTCGCCAACATCACCGCCGGCGACCTGGAAGCCAAGGCGACGGATATCAAAATCGGCGGCGGCACGACCGCGGCGCACGTTGATAGCAACAATTTCGACATCGCTTCGCTTGCGAAAATGATTCCGGCGCTCGGCAAGTACAATGTCGCGGGCAAAACCGAGATTCATACCAGCGCGACGCTTGCGGACGGCAAGGTCTCCGCAGACGGCACGGTCGCGCTCGCCGGCGTCGGGTTGTCGATACCCGATCATAAGGCGCCGCCGTTGAGTAATCTAAGCGGGAACATCAAGCTCGAAGGAACTGGCGCCGACGTTGGACCGCTGACGTTTAATATCGGCCCGCAGCAGGCGACGTTGAAGTCGCACATCGATCAGTTCCAGCCGCTGGTCATGAGCTACGAGCTGAATGCGGCCTCGGTGCGTCTCGCGGATCTCGTGCCCTCGCGTCCGCCCGACGAGGTTATCAACCAGCTTTTCGCCAAGGGTTCTGCCTCGACTGGCGCGAAGAACGTCAACACGATTGAGTCTCAAATCACTTCGCCGTCGGGCAACCTCGGCGGCGTTCCGTACCAGAACCTGGACTTGGCGGTGTCGCTGCAGGACAAATTCGCGCGCGTTGCCCGGCTCAAGCTGAAGGCGTTCTCGGGAGACATCGTCGCCACCGGAAGCACGCAACTCGAGCCCTCGGCGCCGATGCAAGCCTCGATCAGTTTCACCAATCTCGATATTCAGCAGGCGCTCGACTCGCAAAAATCCAAGGCCGCCGGCACTGTTCGCGGCACGCTCGGTGGAAATATCAAGGTCAGCGGAAAAACCGGCACGTTCGAGGAGATGAAGCCGACGCTCCGGGGCAACGGCAATCTCACGCTGACTAACGGCAAGCTGGTCGGCGTCAACGTCGGCGGACAGGCGCTCAGCAAGGTGCAGAACCTTCCCGCGATCGGCAACCTGGTGCCGGATGCCGTCGTCAAGAATCATCCGGAGCTTTTCAGCAATCCCGACACCGACATCCAGCTCGCGAGTCTGACCTTCGTGCTCGAAGGTCCGCGAATCACGTCGCACGACATCAAGGTGCAGACCGTCGATTACAATCTGCTCGGCGACGGATGGTTCGACATGGACAAAAATATCGATCTCGCCGCGCGAATCGTGCTCTCGCCACAATTCAGCAAGGAGCTGATCGAGCAGAAGAAGGAAGTCGCGTTCATCGCAAATAAGGACGGACAGATTGACGTCCCGTTGCAAGTCGTCGGCCAATTGCCCAAGCCGCAAGTGCTGCCCAACGTGACCGAACTGGCGCAACGCGCCGGAACTCACGCCATGCAGGCGCAAGGTCAGAAATATCTAGGCAAAGTCTTCGGCAAAAAAGGCCTGCCCGGAGGTTTGGACAAATTTCTCGGCGGCGGCTCCGGCAGCGACGGCTCAGGCAACGGGTCCGGCAACGGCAATGCCGGAGGCAACTCGAATCCACCGCCGAACCCACTGGACACTCTGAAAAAGTTGTTTTGATTTTTGTGTCATCCCGAGCGCAGCCGAGGGACCCCGGATCTTTCACGACGCCGGAAGATGCACCCTAACCACGCATCGAGAGATCTCTTTGGCACTCTCCCTCTTTAGGGAGCATCTCGATCGCTCCATGGTTGAGGGTGCGTCGGCGAGCGTTCAGAAAGATCCGGGGTCCCTCGGCTACGCTCGGGATGACACAAGAAAAAGATGGCACAAAAGAAAGATCACACCGGAAAACGGACTACAACGCGACGCCACCCACCGCACTACAAATTCATCTGCACGATCGTTGCGCCCGCGCCACCATGATGCGGTTCGGCGCCGCGGAATGACGCGCAGTATGGCGACGTGCCCAGGTATTCGGCGACGGCCTTGCGCAGCGCGCCCGATCCAATCCCATGGACAATCCGCACTTCCGCGCGATTTGTCAGGAACGCATTGTCGAGGAACTCCTCGAGCTTGCGCAGTGCGTCCGTCGTGCGCATCCCAATCAGATTCAACTCGTTGCGCTCCTCGCCCTCGACGCTGTAAGTGACCGCCGCCTCCTTTGCCCGCGCCGGACGAAGTTCGGACACACTGGCCGCCGACCTGCGCAATCGCTCAGGTGCTACTTCGATCCTCAAACCGCCCCGGCTTATCACGGCGCGTCCCGGTTCGAGCACGATAAGTTCGCCGCGGATGTCGCCGACCTCGACGCTATCGCCGACCTTCAAAGGCGCGTCGGACTCAGATGCGCCTTCGGGCGCCGGCGCGAGGCTTTCGAGTTTCGCCGACGCCTGGGTGAGGAACCCTTTCAAGTCGGTGCGCGATTTCGTCCGCGATTTTAGCTCGTCCATCAGCGCGGCACCGTCGCGCTTGATCTCCTCGATCAACTCTGCGACCTCAGCCCGCAGCCGTTTGCGTTCTAGCTCCACGCGCTCGCGAGTTTTTTCCGCTCTCTGCAAGACATCCTGCTCGGTCTGAGCCAGGTTCAGCTCGTGCTCGCGCAATTTTTCGAGCTGGGCATTGAGCTTCGCGCGCTCCGCGTCCAATCTCTTCAGCGTGTCGGTGAGCTCGATCGTCCCGGCGCCCATCGATTGCTCGGCGGCGCGGATTATTTCCTCGGGCAGCCCCAGCCGTCGCGCGACCGCGAGTCCGTAACTCTGCCCGATCGTATGCGGCTTCAAACGATACAACGGTGCGAGGTGTTCGGCGTCGAAATCCACTGCGGCCGCCTCGAAACCGGCCTGCGAGTATGCGTGCAGTTTCACCGCGGTCGAATGCGTCGCGATCGCCAGCATGCAGCGCCGCGTCCCGAGATGGTCCATCAAGCCGATCGCCAGCGCCGCGCCTTCGGCCGGGTCGGTGCCCGCGCCCGGCTCGTCGAGAATCACCAGCGCCGGCTCGACCAGCGAACGGATTATCTCGGACAAGTTTGCGATATGCCCAGAAAAGCTCGACAGGTTGGATTCGATAGACTGCTCGTCGCCGATATCGGCGAACACGCTGCGAAACACCGTCGCCTTGCTGCCGGCGAGCGCCGGAATCAGGAGGCCCGCCTGCGCCATCAACGACAGCAGACCGACCGTCTTGAGCGCGACCGTCTTGCCGCCGGTGTTCGGCCCCGAGATGACGATGCCGCGCTGGCCGGCGCCGATTTTCACGTCGATCGGAATCACGTCGCGGCCGCTGGTCATCAGCAGCGGATGCCGCGCGCCGATAAAATCGATTCCCTCATCGACCAGCTGCGGCTCGACACATCGAAACCGCTCGGCGAAAAGCGCGCGCGCGTTGAGCGCGTCGATCGCGACCATTGCATCGAACGTGAGCTGCAACTCCGGCGCGTATCCGCCGACCATCGCGGTCAGCCGCGCGAGGATTCGCGTTTCTTCCGCCTCCGCCTCGCGCTCGAGCATCATTAGGCGGTTGTTCAGCTCGACCGCCCACATCGGCTCAACGAATAATGTTTCACCAGAAACGCTGCGGTCCTGCACGATTCCCTCGAACCGCTCCGAGTAGTTCAGCTTCATCGGCAGCACGAAGCGGCGGTTGCGAATCGTCACGAGGTAATCGGAAACGAACGATTCCATGCCCGACGCGTTGAGCGAACGCAGCAGCCGCGCTTCGAGTTCCGCGCGCTCATCACGCAGCCGGCTGCGCAGCTTCTTCAGTTCAGGGCTCGCGTCGTCGAGTAGTGTGCCGTCGTCAGCCAGCGCACTTAGCATCGCGTCAGCGAGTTCCTTCGGCGCGAGCAGGTTATGTACGAGCGCCGCGACACTGGAAAAGCGCTCGACGCGCGATCGCAAAAATCCACTGACGTGTCGCGATCCCACGATAAAATCGCGCACCTTCACCAGCGCTTCGCCGCCGAGAATCGCACCGACGCGCGCCGCCGCGAGCAGGTACGGCCGCTGATCGGTAAACTCGTTTATCGGAATCGATCCGGCATGCGATCGCAGCTCGACCATCTCCGCGGTCGCGGTCAGCCGCCGCTGCACCTCGACTGTGTCGATCGACGGGCGCAACTCAGCAGTCGCCTCGCGCCCCGGTTCCGAGGCGCAAAGCTCCATGACGAGGTGAATCACCTTGTCGAATTCGAGTGCTTTCAGATCGCGTTCGCGCATCGCTAATATCCAGCCAGCTTTCTAATATCTAGCCCAACTCTGGCCCTCAGGCATCAAGGATAACGAGATGGATCGAATTGAATCGCGGCTGAACACCAACTCCGACGAGTTCCGCCGCAACCGCGACGCGATGGACGCGCTGATCAAGCGCCTGCGCGACAACATCGAGCGGATTCGCCAGGGCGGTCCTCCGTCCGCGCGCGAACGTCATGTTGAACGCGGCAAGCTGCTCGCGCGCGACCGGGTCAAAAAATTGCTCGACCCCGGCAGTCCGTTCCTCGAACTGTCGCCGCTGGCCGCATTCAACATGTACGACGGCGACTCGCCGTCCGCGAGCATCATCACCGGCATCGGCAGAATCCACGGCCGCGAGGCGGTGATCGTCGCTAACGACGCGACCGTCAAAGGCGGCACGTATTTTCCGATGACCGTGAAGAAGCATCTTCGCGCGCAGCAAATCGCCATCGAAAACATGCTGCCGTGCGTTTACCTGGTCGATTCCGGCGGCGCGTTTCTGCCGATGCAGTCCGAGATTTTTCCCGACGAGAGGCACTTCGGCCGCATCTTCTACAACCAGGCTCAGATGTCGGCGAAAGGCATCGCGCAGGTCGCGGTCGTGATGGGCAGTTGCACCGCGGGTGGCGCGTACGTGCCCGCGATGTGCGACGAAAATATAATTGTCCGCGAAGAAGGAACCATCTTCCTGGCCGGTCCGCCGCTGGTGCGCGCCGCGACCGGCGAGGAAGTGACCGCCGAGGAGCTCGGCGGCGGCGACGTACATACCAGACTGTCGGGCGTGAGCGATCATCTCGCCGACGACGACGATCACGCGCTCCAGATTGCGCGCGCCATCTTCGAAAACCTCGGCCCTCGCACGCCCGCCGCAATCGAGCAAGACCCGCCCGAAGATCCGCACTACGATCCCGCCGAACTCTACGGCATCATCCCAGTCGATACGCGCAAGCCCTACGATGTGCGCGAGGTGATCGCGCGGCTGGTCGATGGCAGCCGGATGCACGAGTTCAAGGCCCGCTATGCGACCACTCTCGTCACCGGCTTCGCGCGAATCTACGGCTATCCTGTCGGCATCATCGCGAACAACGGCGTACTGTTCAGCGAATCGGCGCTCAAGGCCACCCATTTCATCGAGCTGTGCTGCGCGCGGCGCATCCCGCTGCTCTTCCTGCAAAACATCACCGGCTTCATCGTCGGCAAGCGCTACGAGCAGGGCGGCATCGCAAAGGACGGCGCCAAGATGGTCAACGCGGTCGCCAACGCGCAGGTCCCGAAGTTCACGGTGATCATCGGCGCGTCCAACGGCGCAGGAAATTACGGGATGTGCGGGCGCGCGTACTCGCCGCGATTACTTTTCATGTGGCCGAACGCGCGCATCTCGGTGATGGGTGGTGAACAGGCGGCGAACACGCTGCTCACGGTGAAGCTCGATCAATTGAAGCGCGAAGGCGCGACCATGACCGACGCAGAGCAAAAAGAATTCCTCCGCCCGACGCTCGAGAAGTACGACCTAGAATCGAGCGTCTATTATTCCAGCGCGCGCCTATGGGACGACGGCGTCCTCGATCCCATCGAAACGCGCGCCGCGCTCGCGCTAGGCATCGCGGCGTCGATGAACGCCCCAATCCCCACCCACGCAAATTTCGGCGTCTTCAGAATGTGAGCGTTTTTTTCTTCTGTTATCCGCCGGATTGCCAAGATCGAATCGCTGGGATCGGATGGATCAACATTATGATGTTCAGGATGAGGCCGTCGCGAATCCACAGTGCAAGCGCCACTTCGAGCACGACGACTGTGATGATGCTGACTCGGCGCGGCAGCCGGAACGCCAGCCCGAATCCCGCCATGCACGCGAGGATGTCGCACGTCGAGTTCATCACGCTGTCGCCGTAATAGTGAAGCGAGATCGTCGCTGCGCGATAGCGTTGGATGATCGTGTCGGTGTTCTCGACGATCTCCCACGCGGTTTCCACACCGAGCGCGATTAGCGCACGCACTCGTACTGGTAGATTTCGCGCGACCAGCCACGTCAACGCGTAGAACAATACCCCATGCGTGATGTGGCTGAAGGTGTAGGGATCGGTCAGGTATTGCGAGTTGTGCGAGCTGTTCACGTCGCCTGCCCAGACGCCGGGCTGACCGCCGATTCCCTGATTTTGCGGCCATTTATCAGTTCTACGGACGCCGCCAGCGCCATGATCGCGCCGCCGATCGCCCAGGATGCGGCTGCCGAGATGCGTATCTTCATCAGCCCAGGAAATGCATTGCGATGATTGCGTTGGTCACTACGAATGACGCGGGGATCAGCCAGCGCGAGTATTTGCGGATCTCGAGGCCCAGGTCGCGGCGGCGTTCCGAGCGATGGGTTACGTGGACTGTCATCAGTTCCACCACTGCGAGGAAAACGTAGATGTAGCACTCGAGGAAGAACGCATCGATGTAGGTCAGGTACGGTAGCCGCGGCATCGTCGCGGAAATCGCAAACGCGAACGCGATCACAGTCAGAATCGTCGTGACTGCGACTTGCACCTGGTTCGACAAGTCGGTGACCTCGATCCAGAACACCGCCCACGACAGGAACACCATCAGCAAGAGCGGCAGAAATACCTTCCATAAATAAAAGCTCGAGCGCCGCTGAACAGAAATCGCGAACCTGGCCTCCGGCACCGTCCGGCCGCCGTAGGTCGGAGCCACTCCTATTCGCGGCTCAACCGCTGCGACCCTCCACTGCGCCAGCGACGAGTAGCTCTCGAACTCGCTCGCCGTCCAGGTCGAGTGATCGCCCAGCCTGAACCTGATGTGAGGTCCATCGACCAGGAACGGGTGAATTATGATAACCAGCGACTGCCGGTCGAACGGGAATCGCCGGAGCGCGAACTTCGATGACAGCCCGACCTTGCATCGCTCTGCATAGCGCACGGTGCCGTCGGGCGCGACGCGGATCGAAGTGTCGTAGCGCTCGCGCGGCGTGGCGGCGTTGATCATTTCGAGCTGCGGAATCCAGATTTGCCCGAATGAGTAGTTGCGCTCCTGATCGTCGGAACCGCTCGGCGTGAAGGCGAGCCGCGGATCGATCCATTTTGCGAACAGGTACGCGTCCATCTGGAACTGCTCGTTCACTTCGTCGATCGACGAGATGTTCACGATGTGCAGTCCGATGTCGATGTCGAGCGGCTGTCCGTTGTAGGGCGGAGGTTGCAGGATGGGATCGGTAGCGATGCCGGTCGGAGTTTGCGCCGCGCGCGACTCTACCGGCCACAACATTGCCGCGACAATCGCAAAAGCAAGCGCAACGATCCCCTGACACATCCCGACTCAGCCTTCCGGCGCCAGCATTTTGTCTGCGCGCACCAGCCGGTCGAACTCCTCTCCCGACAGCAGTTTCAGCGCGATCGCGGCCTCGCGCAGCGAGATATTTTCCGCATGCGCCTTCTTTGCGACTTTGGCCGCATTGTCATAGCCGATAGGTTCGCTCAGCGCCGTCACCAGCATCAATGAACTTTTGACGTTGCGCCGAAGCTGTTCGCGATTCGGCTCGATCCCCTCGACGCAGTACTTGCTGAACGACGCGCACGAATGCGCCAGCAGCATCGTCGAGTGCAGAAAGTTGTGGATGATGAGCGGTTTGAAAACGTTGAGCTCGAAATTTCCCTGCGATCCGGCCATCGTGATCGCCACATCGTTGCCGATCACCTGGATACAGACCATCGTCATCGCCTCGCTCTGCGTCGGGTTCACCTTGCCCGGCATGATCGACGAGCCCGGCTCATTCTCCGGCAAAATTAATTCCGCCAGGCCGGTGCGCGGTCCCGATCCCATCCAGCGAATGTCGTTGGCGATTTTCATCAGCGAGACCGCGAGCGTCTTGAGCGCTCCGGAAGCAGCCACCAGCGCGTCGTGAGCCGCGAGCGCCGCGAACTTGTTCGGCGCCGATTTGAATGGCAACCCAGTGTACTCCGCGATCTTTTTCGCGACGCGCTCCGCAAATTCGCGATGCGTATTGAGTCCGGTGCCGACCGCCGTGCCGCCAATAGCCAATTCCAGCAGGTCCGGCATCGCAACCTCGAGCCGTTTCAAGTCGTAGTCGAGCTGCGCGACGTAGCCCGAAAATTCCTGGCCAAGCGTCAGCGGCACCGCATCCATCAGATGCGTACGCCCGATTTTCACGATGTCGTCGAACGCTTTCGCCTTGCGCGCGAGCGCGTCGCGCAACTTTCGCACCGACGGAATCAGGTCGTGCGTGACTTCCTCAGCTGCCGCAATATGCATCGCGGTCGGAAACGTGTCGTTGGACGACTGCGACATGTTGACGTCGTCGTTGGGATGAATCGGCTTCTTGCTGCCGAGCACGCCGCCCGCCATCTCGATCGCGCGATTCGAGATGACTTCGTTGGCGTTCATGTTGGTCTGCGTGCCGCTGCCGGTCTGCCAGATGCGCAGCGGAAAATGATCGTCGAGCTTGCCCGCGATCACTTCGTCCGCAGCCGCGCTCATCAGCCGCGCTTTGTCCGGCGGCAGCTTGCCGAGATCGCGATTAACTTCCGCCGCCGCCTTTTTCAAAATCCCGAATGCGCGCACCACTGACCGCGGCATCCGATCGAATCCAATTGCGAAGTGCAGCAGCGACCGTTCCGTCTGCGCGCCCCAGTAGCGATCGTTGGCGACGTTGATAGCGCCCATGCTGTCCGACTCGACACGCTGCCCGGTCTGCGGCGTCTTGACCGTCACACTCGCCTTCGCGGTCGCGGCGCGCTTGGCGGCACTGGCCTTGCGCATCTTCGCGCTCGATTTTGATGCCATCTTCTATATACCTGCTCGATTTCCGATTCTTCGCGCCGAATATTCTAGCCCGCCTGCCTGCCGATCACAGCGCTTTTTCACCGTCACGATTCCCCCATCGCTGCCCTTTTCAGAGCCGCTGTGCCGATATAGGTTATGCGGCGTACTCCCGACAATAGGGTGTGCGATTTTAGATTCGTGACAATTTTCGAGATATTATAAGGACTCGATTCCAAGCGAGGCTGCAACCATGCCCTGGACCATCACCCGTCTTTGCCGCGACTGCGTTGACACCGGATGCGTCAGCGTTTGCCCGGTCGATTGTATCTACGAATACGTCGGCCCCGACAAGGTAAAATTCCCCAACCAGCTCTACATCGATCCCGACGAATGTATCGATTGCGGCGCCTGCGAGCCCGAATGCCCATGGCAGGCGATTTTCGAAGAGCCCGCAGTTCCCGAGGTCCTCAAGGACGACATCCCGCTGAATCACGCGCTGCTTGAAATCAAAGACCAGTTTAAGGTGATGCCGTTCAAAAAGGTCGATCACCCAACCCCAGAGCAAGTAGCCGAAAACAAGAAAAAGTGGGGCGTCGACCCAAACAGCTGACGCTGCGGTTCGAACACAATTCAAACCCAATTGTCCCCGTGCCCTCGGCGCAGTGGTGACTCCAAAAATCTGGTTCCCCTTCCCGCGCGGGAAGGGGTTAGGGGTTAGGTTCTCGGGCGTTAGCGATCCTCCCACTCCCTTCAAGGAAGCTGCGCCCAACCTCCGTCAGATCAACAATCAATTCGCGCCCGACAATATGCCGACGCGCAATAAATCCCCGCTCGTTCGCATCCTCCCAAACCGTCAACCTCGGGCACGACGTGCGCCAAACCTCCATCACTTCTGAGTAAGGTCGCGGCCGTGCCGCTATCCACTCCAGAAAATCCAAAATCAGCGGTGCGAGCGTGTCGCTCATCCGCTAGACGGCCTCCTCAATCGCCGCCATCAACGACTCAAGATCGAACGGCCCGTCGTGACGCGCGCCGTTAATGAAAAACGTCGGCGTGCCGTTCACTCCGCTCCTCACCCCGCTGCTAAAATCCTCGCGCACCCGCTCGGCGTGAGTATGCGCCTCCATCTCTTTGACGAATCGCGGCACGTCGAGCCGCAGCTTCTTGGCATATCGCACCAAATCTTCATCATCGAGCGCGTCCTGATTTTCGTACAGCAGATCATGCATCTCCCAGAACTTGCCCTGCGCTCCCGCCGCCTCCGCAGCTTCCGCAGCGTGCTCGGCGTGAGGATGCGCCTCGGCTAGCGGAAAATTCCGAAAAACGAAGCGCAGCTGATCGCCCAGCCGCTTTTGCAGCGCCTTGGTTACCGGATACGCTTCACCGCAGTAGGGGCATTCGTAATCTCCATATTCGACGATCGTGACCGGCGCTTTCGCGGGACCCTGCACGTGATCGTTCGCGCCGACCGGTGGCTTAAGTTTCGCAGATGGACTCATCGGCCCGGCTCCTACTTTTTCGCCGCGAGCGTTTCGAGTGCCTCGAGTATTCCGTCGGCGCCGGGATTGACCCCGACCGGAGACAGGTAGCTCCACGCAATCGTCCCCTTCGGATCGATTACGAACAGCGCTCGCTCACAGACGCCTTCGTGCTCGCGATACGCGCCGTACTTTCGTGCGACCGCACCCTTGGGCTCGAAATCCGCCAGCAGCGGAAAGTGCAACTTGCGATTCTGCGCGAACGCATCATGGCACCAGGAGCCATCGACCGAGATTCCGACGATCGCCGCCTTGAATTTGTGGAACTCGGGCAGCACCTCATTGTAGAGCGCCATCTGATCGCCGCACACCGGACTCCAATCCGCCGGGTAGAACGCAAGGATCAAAGGCGCGCCGCGGAAATCGCTCAGCGAGACGAGTTGGTCGGGCGTGCTATGCAGCGAAAACTCCGGCGCCGCGGTGCCGGGACTAAGTATCTTGCTGGTGTTGTCGGCCATGATGTGACCCTCCTTGAATTTCCGGCAGGTCGAAGACTTGTTCGCAGATCGCCGATGCTAATCCCAGCGCGTTTCTGAGACAAACCGGTCACTCGACGAAGCCGGTACTTGCTCGGCTGCACTAGCCCAAGTATAAAGCCCGATCAGCCTCTTCAGGCGGTTATGTTCGTCCGCACATCGATAACACCAACCCGCAAGTACGCGGCGCTATCCTGACTGCCGGTGACTGCTGGAGCGATGCATGAATCCCGCTCCACGCCATCGCCGATCGATCGTTACAGCCTCGCGAGCCTGCTGATCTATTTCGCGCTGTCGCTATTTTTTTTCGGCCGCTCGCTCGCAGGTCATCTTTCGAACGCGCATCTGGGTACCGGTCCCGACCCATCCGTCATGATCTGGATGCTGGTGTGGTGGTCGCATGCTATCGAGCACCGCTTGAACGTATTTATGACGCACGCGATCTGGGCGCCGTCCGGTTTCAACCTGGCCTGGGCAACCTGTATCCCGCTGGCTGCGTGGATCGCGCTGCCACTCACTCGCATCTTCGGGCCCGTCGTAAGTTACAATCTGCTGTGCCTGCTCGCCCCGGCACTGGCGAGTTGGACGGCGTTTATCCTCTGCCGCTACCTGACCAACAGCTATTGGCCCGCGCTCCTTGGCGGCTACATATTCGGCTTCTCCTCATACATGCTCGGCCAGATGTACGGGAATTTGCCCCATCTCCTGGTATTCCCGGTTCCTCTGGCCGTATATTTAGTCGCGCGCAAACTTGCCGCAGACATAAAGACCGCGACCTTCGTAATGCTGCTGGCAATGGTTCTGGCGATGCAGTTCCTGCTCACGATCGAAATCGTCGCGACCATGACGATGTTCGGCGCGATGGCGCTAGCGCTCGCAATATCATTTACCTCAGGCGATCTGAGAAGCCGTGTCTTGCGACTGATCGGTCCGATCCTCGCAAGTTATGCGATCGCAATCGCATGGTGAGTCCCTATCTCTATTACCTCTTCGCCTTCGGATTTCCCCACGGCCCGATGTGGTCGCTCGCGACGTTCTCCGGCGATCTGCTCAACTTCGTAGTGCCGACTAATTTGAACGTCCTCGGCCATATCGGCGCCTTCGAATCGATCTCCAACAATTTCGCCGGCAACATCTACGAGGCCGCGGGATATCTAGGACTTCCACTCATACTGATCGCGATCATTTTCGCGCGCTATCACTGGCGCGAGCCGCTGGGCAAGTTGCTGATCGATTCGCTGGTGATCATTTGCGTCCTGTCACTGGGTCCTCTGCTTCACCTGGCAGGGAAGCCTTCAATCGGCCTGCCAGGAAAGTTGCTCGCGCGGTTGCCGATCCTTGAAAATGCGTTACCCGCGCGGTTCATGCTCTATGCTTTTCTGGATCTATCGATCTTAACTTCAATCTGGCTGGCCACCAGCTCCGCAAAAACAGTTTCGAAGTACGCAATTGCAGTTCTCGCGGCCTTGTTTCTGATGCCGAATCTCTCCGCGACCTCCTGGAGTGCGCCGATCGATACGCCGCCCTTCTTTTTGAACGGGCTCTACCGGAACTACCTGGCTCCCGACGAGACTGTGGTCATCCTGCCCTACGGGCTCAGAGGCAACAGCCTGCTCTGGCAGGCCCAGACCGACATTTATTTTCGCATGGCGGGCGGCTATACGGGCGTCATGCCTCCCGATTTCGAAAGTTGGCCGATTGTCGATGCGATGTACGCTGGAGCTTACCTTCCCGACCCAGAAAATCAGTTGAAGGCGTTCCTCGCCAATCATGACGTAAGCGCGGTCATCGTCAGCGACAATGAAAAGGACGCATGGCGGCCTCTGCTCGCCACCTTGGAAGTTACACCAATCGATGTCGGCGGCGTGGCACTCTACAAAATTCCACCTCTCAACCTTGCCGCTTATAAAGGTCAGACTCCGCTTAATTTGGAGCGCCAGGCCGATTCGACTCGCTTCGACGCTCTTATCGTCGCCGCCAACAAGTATCTCCAACGCACCGGCTCTCTCGACGGTCTCACTCCGCACGTGGCCGATAGCCTCGGCCTGATTCCCGCCGGTTGGCTCGTAGGTCCGCCGCTGCCGCCCTACTATTGGAGTCAGGGTTCGGAGCTTCGCCGCGACAAGGGTCTCTGGCTAGGTCCATGGCGCGACGGTCAAGCGAGCATCGGGTTGGAAGGTTCCTATGCCGCGATCAAACCGCTGATCGACAAGTATCGCGCCTCGGCCAGCCAGATTTATTTTCCCTATCCAGATCAGTTCTCCGAGACTTCGCAGAAAGACGGCTCAGCGCTTCTGGTGATAGTCTTCGACCGCGAGCAATTGTCACGTGCAGCCGCTCAAATTGAAGCGTCCCCTTCAAGGCCGCGGGACGCCACGTGAGCGCGCTTCCTAAAGATTACCGTCCAACTCTCGACGGATGGCGCGCGATAGCCATCCTGCTCGTGATGTTCGAGCATTGCGGCGGCGCCTTGTTCGAGCCGGGCGGTCGATTTCCCAATCCGACCTGGTTCGGAATCAGCCAGCACGGCGTATTCGGGGTTGACCTGTTCTTTGGTATCAGCGGGCTACTGATTTGCGGCCGCTTGCTCGACGAGAACGACAAAACCGGCGGGATAAGTCTTCGCAGCTTTTACACCCGGCGCGTGTTCCGAATTATTCCACCCGCATTCGCGTACCTTGCGACCATCGCCGTGCTCGCGATAATCGGCGTCATCGTATGTGACTCCGCGAGAATGGCTCGCCAGTCTGTTCTTTTCCCGCAACTACATCCTGATGCCAAAGGACGCCGGATGGTACACCGGACATTTCTGGTCGCTCGCCGTCGAGGAACATTTCTATCTCATCTGGCCGGCCGCGCTGATAGCACTCGGCAGTAGCCGCGCGCGGCGTTTCACGCCATGGCTGGCGATCGCCGTCGCGCTATGGCGAGTGGTGGACTACGTCTATTTCCACGGACAAATCTGGCCCGGCGTCCTATCGAATCTCATATATGAGAGGACGGATACGCGCTTCGATGCTCTATTGTGGGGATGCTGGATCGCACTGATTGCTCGCGATCCGGCTTTCCGTGACGCTTACACGAAACCTCGGTGCGGGACTCATCATAGGACTTCTGCTATCGGCGCTGATCGCATTGCTCGCGCTGAATCCTCCGTTGCAGACGGGCGTCGAGGGTTTCCTGGTGCCCGCCATCCTGATCGGCACGGTTCTCAATCCCGGACTGTTGCTAAGCCGAATTCTCGAAACCTCACCGATGCGCTGGATAGGACGGATTTCCTACAGCCTCTACATCTGGCAGCAGCTTTTCCTCGGGACCATTCGCCGTCCGCTGCCGCTCGGAGTGCTGCAGGAATTTCCACTGAATATTGTCGCGGTATTCGTCTGCGCCGCCACGAGCTACTACCTGCTCGAGCGCCCACTGGTCCGCATCGGACATTCGTTGTCCGCCAGATTTCAAACTCCACAAATCCAGCCGAGCGCTCTTGTTCCGCTCTCCAGAAGGGAGAGGGGTTAGGGGAGAGTTACTGCGTAATCACCATCGCGGCGGTGCGCGTGAGCGGGATTGTCACCGACGAAACCAGGTTCGTCAGCGGTGGAAAATTGTAGCTGACGCTTACGGTTACTTTGCTCCCGGGCTTGTTGTCCGGAGACCAGGTCGTGGTGACGGTCATCGAGCTCGTGGTCAGCACTCCGACGACGAGAGCCTTCACGTAATTCGTAACATCCGTCGAGGACACGACAGTTGTCGCGGTCGAGCCATGAACTGTCGCATAGCGAACTGCCTGCTGCGCGCTGTAACAGACGAAGTCGTAGCAATAGAGCGCCAGCGCGAAGTTGATGATCCCGAAAAACAGCGTCAGGCACGGCGTGATCACCAGCGCGAACTCCGCCATCGCCTGCGCCGGATGCGATCGCCCCGCAGCGTCGCGTAATCGTCGCCACCCCTGCTTGAAGCCGCCGCGCTTCATTGCACCACTCGCATGACAGCTTTGCCCGGCACCGTGATCGCCGGCAGGATTCCCATGAAGTTGATCAGCGGCGAATACGACGCGCTGGTATTGACCTGCGTGTACAGCAACCGATGGCTCCCTGAGCAGTCGGTCGCGAGGCAGGTTGACGCGCTTCCGTCCGAGCATTTGCAGAAATGAGACGCGACCGCGATCATCCCGCTGAGATTAGGTGCGTCGTTGGTCGCCGCCGCCTGCATTCCCGCGTTGTCGGCCGCCGTCGAAAGATTCTGCGCACCATACTGGACGCCGGCCCGCGCCGCGTTCGCAACTGAAATCGCGATGTAGAACGCGCGCCCGGTTTCCACCACCACCAGGAACATCATCAGCAACAGCGGCAGACTGAGCGCGAGCTCCACCGACGCCTGCGCGCGACTGCTACGCCGCCGCATCCGCCTCGATGTACGCAGCGCGTTCATTCGGCCAGCACCGCTCCTTTAATCGGTGAGCCGCCCGTCAGCGACGAATAGTTGCTGCCAATCGACGAGTTGCCGCTGACGCTCAGTTGATTCGCCACTACAATGCTGTAGCCGCTGGTGCTGCTGTTTCCGCCGAAGGTAACCGTTGTCGTCGGGAAGTAGAGCGCCCCATCGAAAGTCGAAGTGGAATTTCCGGTGATCGTGCTGCCTGCGGCAGTGCCCGGGATCGAGCGATCCTGAAAAAACAGGATTCCCACCAGCGGCCCCGAAGTCGGCGCGCTTAGGTTTGCTGTGCTGGTGCCGCTGAACGAAATTGCCCCGTATCCTCCCGTCCCCGTCGTGTTGTAAAAGGTGATCCCCGTGCCGGTCATTGTCGTGTTGGAGTTTATGCTCATTCCCCCACCGGCCAGCACGTAAGTTCCCGCGTTGAAATTCAGCACCGCATTCCCGTGGATCGTGATGCCGCCACAGTAGGTGCCGGAGTAGAGCTGGTAGGGACTGGCGCTGGTGCCGTTGTTTCCGCTCAGCGAAAAATTGGTGTGCGCACATGAGCCGACCGTCGGCGCAGAGACGTAGGCCAGCGGATCGGACGCCGCTATCACCCCGGTCTTCGGCGTCGGCGTTAGGCTCGTGCTGCCGCCGGCGCTGTATCCTCCAACCACACCGATGGTCGGCGCAGTGATCGAGACGTTGCCCACTACCGACAAACCAGTCGAGGAACTCGAGTCCACCAGCAATCCGCAGCCGCTGTTAACGGTGACATTGCCGTTGGCCGAGAACGCCCCCGATGCGGACGGATTCAACACGTAAATGCAGTTCGGACCGTTGCCCTCATAAGCAACCGCGCGCGCCGATACCGTCATCGTGCTGACTCCGAGCACGCGCAGAAAATAGGTCGGCTCGGGCTTGCTGACGGTCGCCTCGACGTAGGCTGAGTTCGCCGCGTTCGGTCCGGTACTGGGCGGATTGTTAATCGCCACCGTGACACTGCTGGCGCCGTCGGTGTATCCATTGCTGGCCGCGTCCGCTTTGCCCGCGACCACCTGGTCGCCATAGGCCAATTCCTCTGAACCCGCCATCGCTGCGCTATCCGCCGCCGTCTGCATCATGTTCTTTTGATGCTGCATGAAGCTGAAGTCGGTGACGACGCCGATCATTCCGATCATCGCGATCAGCGAGACGCAGATCAGCACTATCGCCTGTCCGCGACCACTCGCCGCTAACGCCATCTTGTTCTTTGTATTCATTCGGCCAGTATGGTTCCCCTTATCGGCGAGCCGCCGGTTAACGAGCTGTAGTTGCTGCCAATAGTCGAATTGCCGCTCAGCGAGATCATGTCGGCGACCACGATGTTGTAGCCGTTGAGGCTGCTGCTGCCGCTGTAGGTGAGCGTTGTGGTCGGGAAGTACAGCGCGCCGTCGAAGGTCGAAGTCGAATTCCCGCTCACCGTGCTGCCATCAGCACTGCTTGGTATTGAGCGATCCTGAAAAAACAGGATTCCCGTCAGCGGTCCCGAGGTCGGCGCGCTGAAATTCGCGGTCGAACCTCCGGTCAGGTTGATCGCCTTGTAACCGCCGGTTCCAGTGGTGTTGTAAAAAGTAATCCCGGTTCCCGCCATCGTCGGGCCGCCATTGGTGGTGAGCCCGCCACCCGCGAGTACATAAGTCCCTGCATTGAAATTCGTGTAGCCATTGCTGATCTTGATGCCGCCGCAATACGTCCCCGGATAAAGCTGGTAGTAAGTTGTGCTGGATCCGTTGTTGTTCACCGAAAAATTGGTATGGGCGCATGATCCGACCGTCGGCGCCTGCACGTAGGCCAGCGGATCGGACGCCGCTATCACTCCGGTCTTCGGCGTCGGCGTAAAGCTCGCGCTCCCGCCAGACGTGTAGCCGCCGACCACGCCGATCGCCGGCGCCGTAATTGTGGCGCTGCCGCTGAGCGTCAAGGCAGTCGAGGAGTTGGAATCGATCATCACGCCGCATCCGCTCGAGACGCTCGAGCTGCCGCTGCCCGACAACGCGCTCGACGCCGTCGGATCCATCACGTAGATGCAGTTGGGGCCGTTGCCTTCGTACGCGACCGCGCGCACCGACACGGTCATCGTGTTGATTCCAATCACGCTCAGAAAATACGTCGGCTCGGGCTTGCTGATAGTCGCCTCGACGTACGCCGTGTTTGAAGTATTCGGTCCGGTGCTCGGTGGATTGTTGATCGCTATCGTCACGCTGCCGGCGCCGTCGGTGTATCCATTTTTCGCCGCGTCAGTCTTCCCCGCCGCCACCTGGTCGCCGTAACTCAGCTCCTCCGCGCCCGCCATCGCCGCGCTATCCGCCGCCGTCTGCATCATGTTTCGTTGATGCTGCAAAAAGCTGAAGTCGGCGACGACCGCGATCATTCCCATCAGCGCAAACACCGCGACGCACACCAGCAGCATCACCTGCCCGCTCGGATTCGCGGACACCGTAAGCACTTTCATTGCGCCACCCCGCGCAAGTGCTTTGGGATCGGCTGGCGTATAGCTGCTGCGCATTTTCGATTCTGCTCCAAGGGAACAGAGCACCGCCCGTGCCATCCGATTCCCCCGCCAAATCGCATCGCGCAGGCACCCACGTGTCTCAGGCTGACTCCGAAGTGTCCGGTTGTGATGCTGGCTGAGAAACTAACGTTCGTTAGACATGCGTGACAACTGGGGTAAAATCCGCACCGAACTGCGATCAGTCCTGCTTATGCAGATTTGAGCTAACGCTGCTTACAGCGACATACACCTTGCTCTTTGGAACTGCATCGAAAACAGCATAAGTCCCATCAGCACAATAATACTAATGTTCTTACGCGTCGCCGATCGAAAAGGCTCGAGCGCTGCGGCCTCCACTACCGTGAAATGCCGAAACAGTCGGCCACTGCTCAGCACTTTTCACAGATCAGCCGCTAGTATCGGTACTTAAACGATCGTTCAAGTGACTAAAAGGTATTCAATAGTCGTTCTTTTCGGGCGCACCAGGGATCGACAAACCAGACGCCAGTTCATTAATAAAACTAATTCACTAGTGCTACCAAATCGCGGCACGCGACAAATGTCATTGACGATTTTGAGCCAGCGGCTCTAATGTCGGATCAGGGAAAAGACCGCGGCCATGAGCCGCTCGGGAGGCTATCGTATGCGTAGGCAGAAAACTTTGTCGTCAGTTATTTCGACGACCATCGCTACCCTGGTGCTGCTCGCGATTGGCGCGTTCAGCTCCCCAGGATATGCGCAGGTCAAGCCCGGCGATTTCATCACGCCGGAGAATGCACCCAAGGTTAGAGATCTCGTGGGCCCCGGTGTTTACTACAAGGTCGAGCGCGGCATGACGATGAAGATCGTGCCCACCCAGCGCGTCGATTGGCCGCCTCCTTATAAGGATGCGACCGAGAAATATTCTTCGCAGGTCCAACTCTCGCGAGACAAGCGCTCGATCATCGGCTTCGTCGCCGGCCAGCCCTTCCCGCTGATCGACGCCAACGACCCTGATGTCGCCGTCAAGGTCATCTGGAACAACGTCTTCCGCCCAATCACGTCGGACGACTACGATCTCCGTTTTTACGACTGCGATTCCGAGTATCAGAAGAAGGGCGCGCAGACCGGCCAGATCGAATATTTCCAAATCGGGCACTATGCCGGCTATGACCTCGTCGGACGAACCGAAGTCGAGCCGATTCCGACCGATCCCGATTTCAAGACCACCGGCCGCTATTGGCTGTTCGGCCTCTACCCGATTCTCTCTCCGCAGGAAATCCGGGGCACTGGTTTCATCCGATGGCGTTATGCCGATCCGAAGCGCGGTGACGACATCTGGAGTCTCGGTGCCGGCTCGCGCCGTATCCGCCGCGTCAATGAGTCGATCATGAGCTCGTCAACCACCGCGGGCGGGACTTCGGCGCACGCGTGGGATCCCGATCATTACTCGGGCTTCAATCCCAAGACCGAACAGTACACCTACAAATTCCTCGGCGAGAAAAATATGCTCGCGACCATCCACGCAGAGCATTCGCCTGAAGCGCGATGCCCCACGGACGGCGGCGCCAGCGCATGCCCCGAGGCATGGGAAATGCGCCATATGTACATCGTCCAGGCGCTGCCCGATCGCTCGCGCGTCAACGCGCTTGATTCGCGCACCGTCATCTATATGGACAGCGAAATGTGGTTCGAGCCCTACATCGATACCTACGATCAAGCCGGCCATCTTTTCCGCTCGCACATCTACTGGCTGGCGACTCGCGATCGCCCGGTGCCCGACGCCAAGGTCGCAATTTATCCGTTCAAGCGATCGTTCGTCGTAGGCGCAGTCTCGACCGACGTACAGTCGGGCCTCGCGACGATGTGCTATCTGCCGGGCCTCGAAACGCCTGAGCGTGAATGCTGGTACATCAACATGGGCGCAGTCGATCGCAACTTCTTCACCACCGACGCGATGTTCCGCGCCGCCTCGTTCTAAGCGCACATCTCACAACGAAAAAAACGGGCGCGATCCAAAAAGGATCGCGCCCGTTTCAATTTCTCAAGTCACCTCTCCCCTCGGGAGGAGGTCGCGCGAAGCCCGGGTGAGGGCGCCGGCGCCGAGCAGAATCTCTTTTGATCTGGTTCCCCTTCCCGCTCGAAAAAGGGGCTAGGGGTGGTCCAGACCGGTAAAGAGGGTAACACTAGACCGGTAAATGGGTGACATTCGCGTGGAGCTGGAACAATCGCGAGACGAAAGCTGATCGATGCCGCCGATTTTGATTCTTACCGGGTTTGAGCCGTTTCGCGGAGAGCGGATTAATCCGTCATGGGAAATCGCGCGGCGGCTCGACGGCGACGTGATTGGCGGCTTGCAGATAAAGTCGGTGCGGGTGCCGGTCGGATGTGCGAAAGCGGCGCGGCGAATTACCGGCGCGATCGTGCGCTACCGTCCGCGCGCGGTGATTGGTCTGGGCGAGGCGGGCGGGCGGCCGGCGATCTCACTGGAAAGAATCGCAATCAACCTCGCCGACGAACGCGGTGCGCTCGCAATAAGCGGCGACCCGGGATTCACGCCGGTCGTTCGCGGTGGCCCCGACGCTTACTTCTCGCGACTGCCGCTGCGCGCGATCATCCGCGAGCTCGACCGCAAAGCAATTCCCGCGAGCGTATCGCTGAGCGCCGGCGCGTACGCATGCAACGCGCTGATGTATGCAGCGCTCCACTATCTCCGGCGCAAACCCGCTGTCCCGGTCGGCTTTATCCATCTGCCGTACGAAACGCGCCAAGCAGGACGCCATCGCAGCCTGCCCAGCATGCCACTCACGCAGATGGAAAATGCGGTGCGCACCGCAATCGCCGAGACCGCCCGCTCAGCGAAGTAGTAGGACGGAATTTATTCCGTCGTCTCTGTCAAAAATATAGAAACACGAAATAAATTTCGTTCGACGGAATAAATTCCGTCCTACTTAATCGCCACTGCGTTTGGCGGGGATGCGATTCCGCCCTCCAGGTTCATTGGGACTGACACCAGCATGCATTCGTAGCGCTTGTCGGCGGCGCAATCTGCCGCCAGTTCCTCGAGGTTGAACTGCTCGCCGATCGGCAGGCCTAGCAGGCACAACGTGCGGTAGTGCAGCGCGCCCTCGTTCTTGAAATCCCACGGCCAAGGCTCGACTGCGGGACAATCGGTGCCCACCGCCGCGACCCGATGATCCCAGAACCATTCGACCATCGCGCTGCTGTCCTCGATGCCGCAAGCCTTGAGGCCCTCGAGCGGCGCCATCGCGGCCTTGTCGTCGGGCGACGCGGCCAGATACGCCTGCATCCAGCCCGTGCGAATCAGCAGGATAGTGCCCGGCTTGAGCTCGACGCCTTGCGCGACGGCGGTCTCCTTCAGATCGTCGAGGCTGTACTTTTCCGACTTGAGCGGATCGATCGTGCGGCCATGCGAGATGCGGTAGCGAAACGCGTCGAGCAGCACGGCGCGGCCGACAAACTTGTTCGCCCATTTGTGGATACTGAGGCGTCCACTCGGCCCGTCCTTGATCTCACTGGATTTCACGCCGTTGTAAAACGCCTTGTAGCGCGGGCTGCCGACGTGCGCGAGGCCGTCCCATTGGCTGCCCTCCTGGGTGTTGTAACTGTCGAGCGAATCGTCGAAACCGAGCAGGCCGAAGCTCTCGAAACTCATGATGTTGTGCTTGGCCGGACGCCGCGCGAACAGCGGCGGGTTAGCGTAGTTGATTTTCGTATCGAGCCGGAAGACCGAGCCTTTGCGCACCAGGCGCGCCGCGTCGATCACGCCTTCGGGCGTCAGGAAATTCAGGCATCCGAGTTCGTCGTCGTCGCCGAAGACACCCCACGAGGATTCTTTGGGCTTGTCTGGCTTGATTGGCAATTCTGAAAAACGGGGAACATTGTTGAGATCGATTTTGGTCGGCATCGCATCAGCTCCTCGGAGTAAATTTGCGAATCATTTATGGAATCCATTCGTAGAGCACGTCGGCTTCGCGCTCCATGTTGGTGGCGCCATCGGTAAATTTCTTTGCGACGAAGCCGCGCGCTTCGTAAAAACGGCGCGCGGGAGCGTTGCGCTGAAACGCCCATAGCTGAAGACCCGCCGGGCGAAGACGCTTGGCATGCGCGAGCATCGCATCGCCCACGCCGCGCCGCTGCTCGTCAGGCGCGACGTAAAACTGATCGAGGTCATCGCCGTGGAGCGTCAGCAGCGCGACAATCCGGCCGCTGTCTTCGGCGACCCAGGTCTCGCGCTCCGGCACCATCTGATTGATCACGAACGCGCGAATCTCCTCGTCAGTGCCGACCGTCGGCAGCCATTCGGCGGCGGCGCGCCGCGAACAGATATAGACCTTCGCGACTTCGGATGCGTCGGCGGCGGTCGCGCGTCTGAATGAGATAGCCATCAATGTCGGTTTCCGTCCGAACGCGGTGCGCTGTCAAGCATCGCGCGGCAGCGGTGACGATCGCCGGATGAAACCTTTTGGTTCTATGGGGCGTACCATTTGTGATATTTAACTCGCTGTTGTTTTTTTGGCCGGAATGAGCGGAAAGGGGAGCGAATGGCTGCACAGCAAGGAATTCGAGTGGCTTCATCCAGAGGTACCGCGCTCAGGAACATCATCCGGCTGATTCCGGCCGTTGTGATTATCGCGGCGACGCTCAATACCGTGTCGTGCACCGGGAATCATACTATTTTCCCACAAGCCGGTGGTGGCGGCGGAGGCGGCAGTTCCAATACCCCGACTGCGACCGCGACGGCTGGCACCGGCGCGCTCGCGTTCGTGACCAACTTCAACGACGGCAAGGTGTCGTCGTTCACGCGCAATACCACTACCGGCGCGCTCACGCTAACGAAGCCGCAGGTGACTGCGGGTGCGAAACATGGACCGCGCGGCGTCATCGCGTCGCCCAACGGCAACTTTCTCTACGTCGCGAATCTTAACGACGATAATATCTACGAATTCTCGGTCAATCAGACCACTGGCGCGCTGACCCGGCTCTCGACGCCGTCCGTGAGCAACGGCAATGCGAGCGGACCAGATGAACTTGCGATTAATTCCGCCGGAACTTTGCTTTGGGTGACCGGCGCGCACAACGGAACCGTTACGGCTTATGCGGTTAACACCTCGACGGGACTGCTCACCAAGAAGACTTCGATTGGAGGATTCAACACTCCCTTCGGCATTACGCTGCATCCGACGCTGCCGGAGTTATACGTGTCGGACACAGCTACCGGGCTCATCCAGCCGATGTCGTATAACACGACCACCGGAGCGCTCGCGAAGAACTTCACCGCGATACACAGTTCGGACGTGAACGCGAATACGCCGGCGGCAATCGCGATCGATGGAGGGGGCGTGTCGCTGTTTATCGCGGATCAAAAACTCGGTGAGGTCTCAACCTTTACGATCAACAGCGATGGCTCGCTCACACAGGGCTCCACGTTCCCGAACAGCAGCACAGCCAACGTGCCGGTGGGAGTCGGAATCGCGGTAAACACGGGCAACGAGTACATATTCACGGCCAACCAGGGCGGCGGCTCGGTATCGTCGTTCCTCGTCAATGGTGGGATAAACGTGATAGTCCCTCCGGTCGTCGCGGGACCCTACAACGGCCCGACCGGGCTGGTGGTCGATCCGCAGTCCGCGTTCGTTTACACAGCGGACAAAACCAACGGAATGGTCTCGCAGTCGACTATCAAAGGCACTTGCGTGACCTATATATGCGTTGGACCGACGGTTGCGACCGAGAGTCCGGCTAGTCCGACCAGCGGTCCGTTCGGGATTACGCTGGCGCCGTGAGGTTGCTCACATACTGAGGCAGGCTTCGGCGGCGAGGGTGAACAGGCGTTCGCGGATTTGATGGCGGTTCCAGTTGCGATGGTCCCAGGCGTCGCCGCCCAGGTCGTCGCCGCCGTAGAGAATCTGGCCGAACTGGACGCGGCGGAATTGCGCGACGGCGAAAAACGCCGCCGCTTCCATCTCGACCGTCAGGCATCCTTCGCGTTTGCGCGCGAGCATCCGGGCCCGCGTTTCGCGGAACAGCCCGTCGGTGGTCCAGGTTTTTGCGACGATATAATCGAGACCGTTGCGCTTCAGAGTTTTCTCGATCGCCGCCAGGGCGCGCGGATGCGGCGCGACTTCGCGCGCGGGCGGCAGATAATGGTACGACGTGCCCTCGTCGCGGACGGCAGAGTTGGGCACGATGATATGGCCGACTGCGATCTTCGAATCGAGCACCCCCGCGCCGCCGCATGCGATGAACTTGCGCGCGCCGCGGGCGATTAGTCGATCGAACATCGCGGCCGCGATCGCGGCGCCCACCCGCGGGTGCACGACCGCAATACGCTTGCCCTCAATCTCAACCTCATACATTGGATGCCGGCCGACTTCGCTCATGTCGTGATCGATTTCGCGAGCGCCGCCGTTGCGGACGAGGTCGTCGATCACATCCTGGAAAAAGCAGAGGACGCAGTGCTTCGGGATATCGATGCGCTTGTACACGCGGCGCGGTTCGATGATCGCGGTTGGAGATGGATCGTGCTCGATGATGGGGAAGGGGCGTCGCTGCAGACGATTCTGGCGTGCGCGATTTTGGGCGTCGCGATTTCATGAAGGGATACCACTAGCAGAGGGGAGCCTGACGAATCCGCAGATTCCGATGGCGGCGAAAATTCAGAACCTAAAGGTCTCCCTCCCGCGCGGGACGGGGAAGCGGATCGTCGGCATACCCCCCCGAAGCGGGAAGGGGAACAAGATTCTTTTCAGAAATGCGATCAGGATTGGGGGATTGGCTTCGGTGCCGATTCCGCGGCGGCGGATTTTGCGGCTATTGCGGCGGCTTTGGCTTCGGCCTTTTCGGTGGCGGCTTTTTGGCGCAACTGCGAGAGCATCGCGCGCAGTTTGCCGGGATTTACCGGCTTCTTGAACAGCGCGCCTTCCAGACCGCGCAGCCGCGATCGCTTCAGGATGTGATCCTTGTCGTAGTAGTAGGCGGTCATCAGGATTACCGGCAACTGCGGCATGTCTTCCTTGACCTTGAGATAGAAGTCGTAACCGTCCATCTCGGGCATCACGACGTCCGAGATAACCGCGTCGAGCCTGACGTTGCGCAGGATCCCGAATGCAGCCGACGGACGCGTCGCGCAGTGCACGATACATTTTTCCGCGCGCAGCAAGTCCGCCATCGAATTGACCACCGCGGTATCGTCGTCGAGCACCAGCACCGACATTCCGGCCAGCGGCGACTGATCCGTATGCGGCGCGTCATGCGGGCGCGTCTGAGTTTTGCCATCGTCGCGAGGCGCCAGGTCGGCCATCCGCTTGCCCGCGAGATAATCGCGCGTCTCGTATTCGCCTTTGCGCGTCATCTCGTCGAGGCGGCGAACGATCGCCTGCACGCGCTCGAGCGAATTACGAATCGAGTCGAGGCGTTCGTTCTCGACCACTTTTTCAGCGTCGGTGAGATGGGTCTCGACGCTCTGCGACAGCAGTTCGAGATTGTTGGTGATCGATTCGAGCGGATTGTTGATCTCGTGCGCGAGGCTGACCGCGATTTCACCGGCGGTCGCGAGTTGTTGCGCATGACGGAGGCGGCGGACGTCGCGCGCGAAGCCGATCGAGCCGATTTCGTTGCCGTCGTCGTCGTGGATGAGGGAGCCGGTGATCATGACCGGAATAAGTTCGCCGGCCTTGTTGCGGAACTCGGTCTCGAAGCTGGCGATTTGGCACTTGTCGGCCGACTCGCGCATCGCCTTCATCACGCGGCGCGCTTCGTCGATCGACTTATAGATGCGGGTGCATCCCTCGCCGATGATCTCCTCGGAGCTGTAGCCGAGGCTGGTGCGAGCGCCGTCGTTGTAATAATTCACGGTGCCGCTTTTATCGACCGCTATTATGATGTCCGGCGAGCTCTCGATGAGCCGCTGGAAATATTTTTTATCGAGCGAAAGCATTTTTGATTATTAATTCCTGATTGTTCAGTCGCGACGGATTATTTCGTCGCACGCAGCCGGAACTTCGGCATCGACACTTCGTCGCTGAGTTTTTCGAAAGTGACCTCCACCGGCATCCCGCATCTGATGTCGTGCGGCTTGATCCCGAGCAGGTTCGACACGAATTTGCATCCCTCTTCGAGCTCGACCATCACCACTGCGTACGGCACCTCTTTGGCGAACCCCGGATGATAGAGCTGATGCATTATATTGAAACTGAAGACCTCGCCGCGACCGCTGACAGGAACCCATCGCGAGTCTGTCGAGTTGCATTTCGAGCAGAGGTCGTGGGCGGGGAATCGGAGCGTCCCGCAACTGTCGCACTTTTGGACCATCAGGCGCCCGGCGCGGGCACCGTCGAAGAACTCGCGCATGTCGGGGGTGATAGCCGGAACGGGTTTGCTGACTTCGGGCATCGTAGTTGGGCTTATATGTAATTTAGACGATCCGCCAGATGAAATGATTTAAGCACGCCGTGCGATGCTAAAGATAGCTACAGCGCGCCAAATGCTTAATGTTATGGCTGTGACCCGAGGACCAGCGTCGAGTGCGTCGCGAGGATACCGCCGTTGCCGGAGACGAGTCCGATGTCGTGTTTTGGCACTTGTCGCTTCCCTCCCTCACCCCGCATCTGGACGACCGCCTCTGCCACCGGCGTCATCCCCCACATATAAAACGAGCTCAACTGGCCGCCACCGGTGTTGACCGGGAGCTCGCCGTTGGGCGCGATTGCGCCGCTCGCGACGAACGGGCCGCTCTCGCCTTTTTTGCAGAAGCCGTAGTCCTCGAGCGTGACCAGCACGGTGAAAGTATAGCAGTCGTAGAGTTCGCAGAAATTGACGTCGTCGAGCTTGATTCCCGCCATCTTGAAGGCGGTCTCTTTGGCAATTGGCGCGCCCGACACGAGAGTATCGAGCGGGTCGCCGCCGGGATGACCCTGCCCCATCCCCAAAATATAGACAGGCGGCCGCTTCAGGGACTTCGCGCGCTCGGCCGAGGTCACGATAACCGCGAGACCGCCGTTGGACACCAGGCAGCAGTCGTAGAGATGGAACGGCTCGACCACCCATCGCGAGGCATGGTAGTCGGCGAGCGTCATCGGTGCGTCGTGGAACTGCGCTGCGGGATTCAAGTTGGCCCATTCGCGCTCGGACACGGCAACCGCGCCGAGATGAGCGTTGGTAGTCCCGTACTTGTACATGTGACGCTGCGCGACGAACGCATACTGGGCGTTGACGCCGTACAGGCCGTAATGCGCGTTGACGCCTTGGGCATATCCGTAAGAAGCTGCCGAGCCCGCCTTGTCGCCCTTGTTCGGCGAAGGCGGACGCAGCGGAGCGTCGGCGAACACGCACGCAACCACTTCAGCCATACCGGCGTCGATAGCCTGCGCCGCATGCATGACCATCGCAGCCGCCGTCGCGCCGCCGAGGTTCATCGTCGCAGTCAGACGAAGGTCGCGGATACCCATCGCGTTCTGCAGCGTCGTCGACGCCATCGGATTTTGGAACCAGGAGATCCCGGGATTGACGAGCAAGCCGTCGATATCGGAGCGCTGAAGGCCGGCGTCCTCGAGCGCGAGATTGACGGCCTCGGCAGCGAAGCCGACCGGACCGGGATGATCGAAATTTTTGCCCATCCGGGTCTGTCCGAGCCCGGCGATAGCGCATTTACCTTTTAAAGACATAGCGCTTACTCTCTTACGCTTTTTCGCCGAGGGCTTCTAGCGCGCAGAGGGAAGGAGAAATCACTTGATTGAATGTGAAACCCTCCGCGGGTTTCACGCTTCCGCGGCAGGGGTGACCCCTGCATACAGTAATAATCGCAAAATGGCGAGGGAAGCCATTTCGCTCTCAGGTTTTCTGTTCCCCCTTTCCCGCGGGAAAGGGGGTGAGGGGGATAGGACGACACGCTCCGATCAAACCTTCCGACTCCCCTTCCCGTTCGGGAAGGGGTTAGGGGTTAGGTTGTTCGCATCCAGCGCAATGCCGGCGACCTCACCCGCGCCGGAGGCGCGACGTCGCTGGCCGAACTTTGGTTAGACATTATATTAATTCTGTATCGATACTGGGTGTATCGATATTAACGAGGATAACGTCCTTATAGTTACGGGATTACTACTTAGGGGCTTGGTTTACCCGTGCGCGGTTCATATTCTAATGGGTCGGTTGCCAAGGCTCGCGGCTTGAATCTACAATTGATCTCGGGAGATTGACGAATGGCCGATCTTAGCTTCGACGCACTGGCGAGCAGCGAACATGTGCTCTCCAGCGCGGAAAACTTCGTACTCTACGTCCTGCTCGAGGCTGTCGCCGGCGGCAAAGGTGGAGCGGGCAGTGGTAGCAGATTGCCGCTTAATCTTGGCGTCGTGATCGATCGTTCGGGCTCGATGTACGACGAGCGCCGCCTGGAATTCGTGATCGAGGCGGTCAAGTTCCTGGCCGACAATCTGACCGCGGACGACAAGGTTTCGATTGTAGCATTTGCCGACAAGGCCAAGGTACTGATCACGCCCGAGGCCGCGCGCGACAAGGGCGCGGTCAAGCGGGCGATCGACGATATCGATCTGCTCGAAATCGGCGGCGGCACCCAGATGGCGCTCGGCATGCGCGCGGCGATCGACGAGGTCAAGAAAAATCTGAGCCCCGACCGTCTCAACCGCGTGCTGGTGCTGACTGACGGACAGACGTACGAAGAGACGTCGTGTATCGATCTCGTCGAGAAAAATCGCGGCGAGATTTCGTTCTCGACCATGGGCGTCGGCGTCGAGTTCAACGAGAAACTCCTGCAGCGGCTCGCGCAGGACTCCAACGGAAAATATCATTTCATCGGCGACCCGGCCGAGATTCCAAGTATTTTCGAAGACGAGCTCGAGGGACTGCGCTCGGTCAGCCTGCGCAACGGACGAATCGAGGTGACGCTGTCGCAGGGCGTGCAGGTGCGCGAGGCTTTTCGCGCGTCGCCGGAAATTTACGTGCTTGGCACGCCGCTGGTCGGCGAGGATCGCAAAATCGGCTACGAGATTGGCGACCTTCAAGCGGGCGTGCCCGGCTCGGTCCTGCTGACGCTGGTGTTGCCGCCGCGCAAGCCCGGGCAAGTCAGAATTTTGCAGAGCACGTTCCATTACGAGGTGCCGGGCGGCAGCGAAAAAACCGTCGAGTGCGATCTGACGGTTGACTACACGCTCGATCGCACGCTGACCAGCAAGCGCAACGGGCGCGTGATGAACTTGGTCGACCAGGTGTCGATTGCGAAGCTGCAGGCGAAGGCGGAAGAAGAGCTGAAGGCGGGCAACGTCGATCGCGCGACCCGGCTGCTCGGCAACGCGCTACAAGGCACGCAGCGGATGGGCAACGTCAAGGCGACGCAGGCGCTGTCGGGCCTGATCGATCAGATCAAGAAGACGCAGACGCTGCAGACCAAGGCGGCCAAGACTACCCTGCTGCAAGCGCAGGCGGTGGTGCGCAAGACCCAGATGCTCGATCCGGAAGCGTTGAAGGAATTCCAAAGTAAAGACGGTAATTGAACTGGTTTGGTGGACAGTACGGAATCGATACTTCGAACTCACCTGCGAGGGCTTAGAAGACCATGATCAAATGCTCCGAATGCGGCTACGAAAACATGGACGGACTTGATTACTGCGACGGATGCGGCGCCAAGCTCGCGGCAGCGTCCGGCAGTTCCGCCGCTGCGGCACCGGCCGCTGCTCCTGCAACGGAGACCAAAACCGAAACGCCGCCCGAGCCGACTGCCGAAAGTATCGACGGGAAAGCAACTCCTGCGCTCGCCGCAGATGCGAAGCCCGACGGTGAAACGCCGACTACTGAAGTACCGAAATCTGATGCGCCGACTGGCGAGATCAAGCCTGAAGCGGCGCCTGCGAGTGCGCCCTCAACTGCCGCGGCCGGCGCGCCGTTCAAGGCCAAGCTGTCGGTCGTTCGCGGCGGACGCAAGGGCCAGGAGTTCCCGCTCGAAGACGGCAACAATTTGGTGGGCCGATGGGATCCTGAAACCGGATCGTTCCCTGAAGTCGATCTCGACGCCGACGATCCCGAAGCGAAGATCTCGCGCAAGCATGCGTTGATTCGTATCGACGCCGGCAAGATCACAATCGAGGATATCGGCAGTCTCAACGGAACATATGTGAATCGTCAGCCGCGGCTTTCGCCGGGCAGCCCGGCCGAGATCAAGTCGGGCGACGAAGTGATCATCGGAAAAACGTTTTTAAAGCTGGTGGTAGAACCGATCTCTTGAGCGCCGTTTGTTCCCTCCAGTCGCGCCCGGAAGTACGCTGCGTGCGCGGAAGTTGAGGAGGGTTGTAGAAAATTGCCATGAATGCGGGTGAGGAACTCACCGAGGGACATCTTCTCGACGGCCGATACCGCGTGAAGAAGGTGCTCGGCGTCGGCGGGATGGGCCGCGTGTACCTGTCCAACGACACCCGTTTGGCGAACCGTCCGGTCGCGGTCAAGGAGATGATCGTCGGCGACGGAATCCAGGAGAAAAAAGCGATCGAGGATTTCACGCGCGAGGCCAACGTGCTCGCGCGCTTGTCGCATCCGGGGATTCCCACGCTTATCGATCACTTCGCCGAGAACTCGCGGCAATACCTGGTGATGGAGTTTGTCGCCGGCGGTGATTTGCAGGCCGTGCTCGACAAGCTGGGGCCCAAGGGAAAAATCGCCGAGGACCGCGTCCTGCGATGGGCGCGGCAGATGCTCGACGTACTCGATTTCCTGCACGCGCAGAAGCCGCCGATTATTTATCGCGACTTGAAGCCCGGCAATATCATGATCGACAAGGACGGACGCGCGATGCTGATCGATTTCGGAATCGCGCGCTTCCTGCCGCCCGGCGGTCGCGGCACGCAAATCGGTTCGGTCGGCTACGCGCCGCCCGAACAATACATGGGCAAGGTCGAGCCGCGCTCGGATTTATATTCGCTCGCCGCCACGATGCATCATTTGCTGACCGGGCGCGATCCGCAGCTCGAGCCGCCGTTCAGCTTTCCGCCACTGCGTGCGCTGGCGCCGGAAGTTTCGGTCAAGACCGCGGACGCAATCATGCGCGCGCTCGAACAGGACGTGAACAAACGGCAGGCGTCGGCAAAAGAGATGAAGCGAGCGCTGCCCGAGCCGCCGCCGGAGAATCGGTCGGGGCATCTCGGTGGCAGCGCGGGACTCTCTGGCGGTATCGGCGCGGGCGCACCGCGTCCGCTTTCCACGCAATCAACGGTGGTGCTGAACAGTGCCCCGGCGCCCACGCCCGTTATCTCGAAACCGGCAGCGGCGCCGTCGGCGTGGAAATCGGCGGTGTCATCCAAACCGGCGGCATCCTCGATGCCGACGATTGTGCTGAGTGAGCCGATCGCGGAGCGAATCAAAAGCGGCGGCGCTCCCCCGAGCGCCGGCAGCACGGCGGCTAAGATCGTCGGGCCGCAGATCAAAAAAGCGATCGAGTTCGGCGGCAAGGCGCGTCGCGAGATCGAGCGTCGGATCAAGGCGCTGTCGGCAAATTCAGAGAGCGACGCGCCGAACACGTCATCGACCGCGAAGACCAAAGAGCTCAGTCCACCGTCGGCCGTGTCGTCGTACGGGTCGCGGGTCGGATCCACCAGTGATTCGACGCAAGCTGATACGAAATCGCGGACCGGGTCACGGTCGTCGTCGTCGCGAAAATATTCGCCGCCTATTTCGACCGGCTCGCGCGCGGGCGAACTGTTCGGTAACAGCCAGAACGGCAAGGTGGATGTGTCCGCTGCGCCGGCGAAGCTGGTCTCGCGCGGCGACGATCTCGAGTTCGGCATTTTCGGAATGCGCACGGTGATCGGACGGTCGAAGGAAGCAGCCGACAAACTCGATATCGATCTGAAGAAGCTCGCGCACGGCGGCGATCGCGTGTCGCGGCGTCATGCTGAGATCGTTCTGCGCGGCGGCGACTATTTTATCCGCGATCTCGGCAGCCTGAACGGCACCTATATCGCGGGCAGTGGCAAGCTCGGGCGCGACCAACTCTACAAATTGAAGGATCGTGACCAGGTAGTACTTGGCGGTGCTATACTGCAGTTTCGAAGAGGCTAGCGGCGCATGATCAGGTGTCCCGAATGCGGCCAGGAAGCGCCCGATGACGCGAAATTCTGCGATCGATGCGGCCAGGGACTGTCCAAAGCAGCTTCATCGGTAGCGCAATCGTCGCCGACGCGTCCGACCCCGCTGCCAGCGGGCGCATCACTGAAAAATGGAATCGAGATCGTCGCGTTGACGAGTCAGACGTCGATAGAAAATCGCTACAGCGCAAAACGCGTCCGCGACGGCAAGACCGAATCGATCTCATTGCGCGAGCGCCTCGGCCCCAACGCGGCGGAAGAAGTCGTCGAAGAAGCGCCGGTGGTTGAAGCGCCGAAGCCGGCTCCGTCGCGCGCCGAAGATCCGAACGGGCCGAGCGCGAAGACCGCGGAACTGAAACCTTTGCCCGCGCAAACCAACGGGACCGCGTCGGCGCCGTCAACAGCGCACGCTTCGATGGCGGGCACGGCGGCCCGCCCCACTGAGGAAGGCATCCAGTCGGCGATTGAAGAGTCGAGTCCCGCGGCTGCTGCGCTGGCCGAGGCTGCCGAGAACGCGTCGCCAGACGAAGAGAGCGAAGCTGCGGAAGCGGCGGCGCTGGCCGAATCTCAAAACAATTCCGCGAGCGATGACGGCGCGCATGAAGATGAAGCGCCGGCGTTCGGCGAGGATCTCGGCGAGGTCTTCGGTCGCGTGCTCGCGCTCTCACAGATAATCAGTCATCCCGCGTTTCAGCGCGCGACCGACGGATTCGCCGAGAACGGGCGCGTGTACCTGGTTTACGCCGACGAGGAACTCAAGCCACTGCGCCGCGGTTCACAGAAGATGAGCGAGCCGGAAGCGATCGCGGCCGCCGTGCAAATCTGCCAGGCGATTTCGTTTGTTCATCGCAAGGCGCTGCGCCTCAACGACATCTGCCCGGAGTCGGTCGCGCTGTCCAAGGACGGGCGCATCAAGTTGACCGGCCTCGACTATGTGAGCAACGACAACGAGCTGCAGAGCGAGCCGATTTTCAATGACGGCTACACTGCGCCCGAGATTTATCGCGGCAAACGAGTCGATAAGCGCGCTGATATTTTTTCCGCCGGCGCGATGCTCTACACCTGGCTCACGGGCTCGCGAATTCCGAGCGAGAGCTGGCGCGAGGAGGCTGGTCCGGTCCAGTTCTATCCGCCGCACGTCGTCACGCCGCGGCTCGAGAAGGCGATTCGCCGCGCGATCGCTTTCAATCCAGGCGACCGCTGGCCGACGATCGACCAGTTCAAGGCCGAGCTGATCGCGCTCGGTGGCTCGATACGGCTGCGCGCGGCGGCGATGACCGACGTCGGCCGCGTGCGCGAGCATAACGAAGACTCGGTGCTGGCGGTCGAGTACACGCGCGAGTCGATGGTCGAGCCGGCGCAGAGTTATCTGTACGTCGTGGCGGACGGGATGGGCGGCGCGGAGGCGGGCGAAGTCGCTTCTGCAATTGCCGTCCAGACAATCCGGAGTTACATTGAAGCTCGGCTCGATGCCGCACGTGGTGAAGTTGAAAACGCAGCGGAGTTGTTGACGGGCGCACTCGAAGAAGCGAATTCAAAGATTATCGAGTATGTGGCGAGCCATCCGGAATCGCGCGGAATGGGTTCGACCGGCGTATGCGCGCTGGTCACGCCGACTGACTCCGCGGTGGCGTGGGTCGGAGACAGCCGGGGTTACGTGATGGAAGGCGCGACGCTTCGCCAGGTGACGAAGGATCACTCGCTGGTGCAGCGGCTGGTCGAAATCGGGCAGATAACTGCCGAGGAAGCGCACACGCACGAGCACAAGAACGTGATCACGCGGTCGCTCGGCGCGCGTCAGAGCGGACCGGCCGGCGCGGAGGCGGTCGCAGTCAAGCTGAAGCGCGGAGACAAGCTGATGCTCTGCAGCGACGGGCTGACGGCGCACGTCATGGATCCTCAGATTCGCGACATCCTGGGACGCAATGCGGATCCTTACGATGCGGCGCGCGAATTGATCGTCGCGGCCAACGCCGGCGGTGGTACCGACAACATTTCCGTGATTGTAATCTATGCAAGCTAGACGAGAACGCGCCAGCGATTAGTAGAGAATGGCAACCTCGCCCAAAGATACGCCGCAACAAACGGGACCGCTCGCGCCGGGCACTATCTTGCAGGGGCGCTATGCGATCGACCGGCTGCTCGGCGGTGGCGGGATGGGAATGGTTTATCTCGCGCGCGACCAGCGGCTGGCGAATCGTCCGTGCGCGATCAAAGAGATGGTCGATCACTTTATCGACCAGGCGCAGCGAATCGAAGCCAACGAATATTTCGCGCGCGAAGCCGACACCCTCGCGCAATTGAAGCATCAGGCGATTCCCGCGATCACCGACCGCTTCGAGCTCGCCAATCGCCATTACCTGGTGATGGAGTACGTCGAGGGACGCAACCTCGAAGAGGAACTCGCGGTGCGCGGTGAGCCGCTGCCCGAGGGCCTCGTGATCGACATCGCGCGCCAGTTGTGCGACGTGCTCATCTATCTGCACGGGCTGGTGCCGCCGATAATCTATCGCGACATGAAGCCGTCCAACGTGATGCTCCAATCGAATGGGCGGGTCGTGCTGGTGGACTTTGGAATCGCGCGGCTGTTCAAGGCGGCGCGCAAGGGTACGATGATCGGGACGCTGGGCTTCGCGCCGCCGGAGCAATACCAGGGCCTGGTCGATCCGCGCAGCGACATTTATTCGCTCGGCGCGACGCTGCATTACGTGCTCACCGGCCGCGATCCCGAGAAATTTCCGCCGTTCAGCTTTCCGCCGGTGCGCGAACTTCGACCGGCAGTCTCGAGCAATCTGGCCGGCGCGATCGATGCGGCGCTCGCGTACGAGATGGACGGGCGGCCGGGGCGCGTCCAGGAATTCCGCGACATGATGCTCTACGGGCGCGGCCTCGACAGCCCGCGCGTCAGCTCGACCAGCGGAACCGGCGGGCTGTCGCAGCTCGATCAACAATTCGCGTATGACGAGCCGCCACTCGATTACGGCAAGCCGCGCAGCCGGCTGAGCCGGTCGATCGGGCTGGTGATTTTCCTGCTGGTGCTCGGCGGCGCTGCGTTTGGCGGGACGTATCTTTATTCGAATCCGGAACTCCAGATGCGGCTTGGGTTGAAGCCGCTGTTCGACGGGCTGCCCTGGAAGCATGAGGAGTTGCTGGCCAAGGCGCGAGAGAATCCGCTGGAATTTTCGACGATGACGCTGTCGCTTTCGACTCGCGAGGGCAACGCGCTCGCGCCGCCGCAATCGAAATTCAACGACACCGATCTAACCAACGCGCGCTACCTCAAGTGGACCGCGACGTTCAAGAACCTGCTCGCGGGACTCGAGGGGCGCGACGAAAAAGTCGAGGCGCGGTTCTACGATCCGAACGGACTTCAGATAGCGTCGAGCGACACCAATATTTTCGTCGGGCCCGCGCAGAAGACCGCCGACTTCAGTGGCGTCGCGCTGATGCCAACGATGACCGACAAGCCCCCCGGCACTTACAAGGTGGCGCTCTACTCGGACGACAAAATGCTCACGCAGGAAAGTTTCATCGTCAATCAGGACGTCAGCGCGAAAAACGCGGCCGCCGCGAGCGAGGCGGCTGCGGCGGCGGCGGCGAAAGCGGAAGAGCGCAAGCGCGATGAAGAAGCGCGCAAGCTCGCGATGATCGATGAGCGGCGCGCCAAACCGCTGCAGCTTCGCAGTATCAACTTTCTCAACACCACCAAGACCGGCACCGCGCTCTCGGGAGCGACTGACTCGTTCAACGTGTCGAAGGTGCTGTTCGTCGGATGGCAGGTCAGCTTCGAGAACCGGCTCTACAAGCTCGAGCCTGCGCAGTACCGCGTCGATGCGGCGTATATCGGGCCGGACGGCCGCACGCTCGGCAGTGTCAACGACTATCAGCCGGTCTCGCCCAACATGCGGTCGGTGACTTTCAGCGGACGCGTCGGCAACTCGCGCGGCGGCGCGTTTCTGCCGGGCACCTACACGGTTAACTTTTATTTGAACGGGCAGTATTTCGACGCGAAGAAATTCGAAGTGCTTGCCGATGCCAACCCGAGCCCGTACGCGTCGTATCCGGGAACCGGCGGCGTTATTGGCAGCACGGCCGGCGGCAGTTCGACCACTTCCTCGTCGGGCAATCTGCTCGGGCCGACGATCGCGTCGGGAACTATCAGCGGACTGCGCAGCGGCGGCAATCCCGAGATGGATTTGCGACTGCGCCCGCAGTCCAACGGATTCCTGCACGGCGAGCTGGTGATCCATCAGTCGGGCTTCGGGATGACTCCGATCGAAGGCTTCGTACGCGGCGACCATCTGCAATTCCAGGTCCCATACGGCACCGAGACCTACTACTTCGAGGGCCAGCGCCGCAGCGATCAGATCAGCGGCACCTTCGAATCGACCCCATCGGGCGAGCGCGGCACCTGGGTCACCACGGCCAACTGAAACAGCTAATTAAATTTGAAACCCACGGTGGGTTTCAAACTTCCTTTTTGCTCTCACTCAAATAATCCGGTCCCTTCCCGCTCGGGAAGGGGTCAGGGGTTAGGTTCTTCGCGCGTGCGCGCGATTCCGATTCTTGGTGAGGGTTCCGGGCCTCGAGCGACGCTACTAATTTATCTGCGCGGTCCAGGTGCCGCGTTCCGCCGACGGCGACGATTCGAATGTGCCGCTGATCTGATCGCTCCGGCGCGCGCCCTCGAAATAGTACGTCTCATTGCCATAAGGGACCTGGAACTGCATATGGTCGCCGCGCATGAATCCTTCGATCGGCGTCATCCCAAACCCCGGCTTATGAATCACGAGTTCGCCGTGCAGGAAGCCGTTGGACTGCGGCCGTAACCTTAGTTCCATCTCGGGATTGTCGGTGCCGCGCAGTCCGCTGATGGTGCCCTTCGCGATAGTCGGCCCCAAAGTTGGAGAATCGGAGCCTTGCGCTCTGGGACTGGTATTTTCGACCGCATCACCAGGACTGGGACGCACCTGACTGTAGTCATTGCCATTTTCTTCGGGCGGTTCAGCACGTCCGCACGCCGGATGGACGACAACGGCGAACGTGATTGCGCCAACTAACAGTAAAGCCCCCCGCATGAGTCCTCCTTCGCAAACCTGAAATTCAATCTGCGACGGTGTTAGCCCTACTAGAGCGTGTTATTCTGAACAAGTGCGAAAGGAACCTTGATTTGGACCTGCGCAAAGAGGCGGGATCTCATTTCGGCCAGTTGTATTCCTGAACCCGTGAATCTGTTCGGCGCGTAACAGCGTCTTATTCATCGAATTGATCTTGAACCCGACCCATCCACGCGCAATGCTGAGGATTGCAAATGGCAAGTAACGTTTCGCAGGAAAAACTTCTCTTCTACGCCGCCGCCGGCGCGCTAGGCGGTTTCGCCGCGTGGGGGCTCGCGGAGCCAATCCTCGGCATCCGATGGGTTTATGGGCGCGATATCCTGTTCGGTGCTTTGATCGGCGCGTTGATCAGCGCGTTTCTCGCCTCGATCGAAACGCTCAGCGTCGGCCAGGTGCGCCAAGCGGCGCGCCGATTCGTGCTCGGCGGGATTATCGGCGCAATCGGCGGAGCCGCGGGATTGATCATCGGCGAGCTGGCATTCGACATCCTGGGCGGCCTAAACGGCCGAATCCTCGGATGGGGCGTGCTTGGAATCGCGGTCGGACTCGGCGTCGGATCTGCGTCGGGATCGGCGGCGCGGCGTCGCAATGGCGCAATCGGCGGGGTGCTGGGCGGAGCGCTCGGTGGATTTTTCTACCAGAGCCTGACCACCACTTTTCCGCAGGCGTTCGGCCGCGCGATCGCGATCATTATTCTCGGCGCGCTGATCGGATTCTTCATCGGACTGGTCGGCGAATTGCTCAAGCGCGGATGGCTGATGGTTGTTCGCAGCCAGAGCCGTAACGCGCGCGAGGGCCGCGAATATCCGCTGCTCAAGGGCGTGACGATTATCGGACGCGCCGAGGAAAGCGACATCGGATTGTTCGGCGATCAAAGCGTGCTCGGCAGTCACGCTATAATCAGGCGCGAGGGCAAAAATTTCGTCATCAGTCCGACCGGCGGACAGATATTCGTGAATCGACAGCCGGTGGCGGGCCGCTATGCGCTCAAGAGCGGCGATCGGCTCGAGGTGGGCGGCACTCTGTTTCTATTCCGCGAGCGGTCGCAGGCGGCGCAGCGATAGGAGGCTGGCCGAATCGTGGGGAGCCAGTTTAGAGTCCGACTCGCGCTCCTCATCACGATCGCTTCGATTACAACTCTCCTGCTGGCGGGATGTTCGACCGTCAATGAAGGCGGCGGCACGGCTGCGGCGCCTACCACCTCGACCCAGACGCTCGAGTACTATCCGTACCAGGTCAAGGGATACCAGAACAGTTATCCGAAAAAGACTATCGAGATCCTGATGCCGGCAGACGCGCGCGATTCTACCGGCGCGGCGCCGCTGAACGGCAACCCGGCAATCGGAGTCGTCGTCGATCAATCCAGCAACGTGACCGAACGACTGTACAGCTCGCCGCTCGGTCCCACCGTGCAGCAGGCGATCGGACGCTCGGCGGACGAAGCCGGGATGAGCGCGACATCGTCGCCCGATGTCATCTATAAGCCGGGCGTCAAGAACACCGAGTACGTGCTCGAGAGCAAGATTCGCCGATGCTGGGTGAAGAAGTCCCGCCTCAGCGGCCAGGACGGTCCAATCTGGCGGACGGTCGCGGACTTCGTACTCGACATCTCGATCTACAAACCGCCGTTCAGCGTCCCGTTCTGGACCGGGACTACCAACGATACCTACTACGACCCGCCGGTCGGGAGTTTCGGCCTCGGCTCCGAGGACGAAGCTGGAATCTACGACGAGCCGGGGCAGGTGCTGTCGGTCGCGCTGACGCGCTCAGTCGCGGCGATTTTCCAGCGTCAGGACTTGCGCAACCTGATGCTCGAAGACGACATAAAATCCCACTAACCGCGCGGTTTCGGCGCGGTCTTTGAACAACCGGTATGTTGGAATAGCCTAGACCGAGCACCGGAGAGTCAATTGCCGAGGCGTATGCGGGTACGTAAGTCCGCCGCGCGGCCGCAAATCCGGATCGTATCATCTGCCAAGAGGGAACACGCTGGATGGAAATCGGATTCGTTGGTCTCGGCAAAATGGGCATGAACATGGTCGAGCGGTTGCGCCGCGACAACCATCAGATCGTGGCGTTCGATATCGACGATGCAAAACGCAAAGAAGTCTCGACCTTCGGCGCCGACGGCGTCGGTTCGCTGAAGGACCTCGTCGCCCGGCTGAAACCGCCTCGCGGCGTGTGGGTGATGGTGCCGGCGGGCGATCCGACCGAGAGCACGATTAACCAACTGGCGGAATTGCTCGAGCCCGGCGACGCGATTATCGACGGCGGCAATACCAACTTTCACGACGACGTCCGCCGCGCCGCGCTGCTCGCCGCGAAAAAGCTGCACCTGGTCGATGTCGGCACCAGCGGCGGTATCTGGGGACTCAAGCTCGGCTACTGCCTGATGGTCGGTGGCGAGAAGGAAATTTATCGACGCTATGAACCGATTTTCACAACGCTCGCGCCGCCCGACGGCTACGATCACGTCGGCGGCCACGGCGCCGGTCATTACGTGAAGATGGTCCACAACGGAATCGAGTACGGGCTGATGCAGGCGTACGCGGAAGGATTCGAGGCGATGCACAAGTCGGATTACAAATTCGATTTGCCGAAGATCGCCAATTTGTGGCGTCAAGGAAGCGTCGTGCGATCGTGGCTGCTCGAGCTGACGGCCAACGCGCTCGAGAAAGATCCGGGGCTCAAGCAAATCCGCGGCTACGTCGAGGATTCGGGCGAGGGCCGCTGGGCGGTGCAGGACGCAATCGACAAGAACATCTCGATGCCGGTGATCACGATGGCGCTGTTCACGCGCTTTCGCTCGCGCGCGGACAAGGGCGAGGGAACCTTCGGCGAGAAATTGCTCGCCGCTCTGCGCGACGAGTTCGGCGGCCACGGCGTCGTTAAGGAATAGGACTCACTCTTATTATGGCTGTGACCGCAAATCGAAGCGTTGATCTCAATCATCTGCATCCGGTTAAGGAACGTAATCACTACGAGCCTTGCATCATCGTGATTTTCGGAGGCGCCGGCGACTTGAGCCATCGCAAGCTGATACCGGCGTTGTACAACCTGTCGCTAGACGGCGAATTGCCCGACAAGTTCGCGATTCTCGGCTTCTCGATGGAGGATCTCGACGACGAGAAGTACCGCGCGTTTGCGCTCAGCGGTATCGAGCAGTTCTCGCGCCGTCCGGTCGACAAAGATCATTGGGCGAAGTTCGCGCCGATGCTGCATTTCAATCGCGGATCGTTCACCGAGGCCGCCGACTACCTGAATCTGCGCCGCCGATGCGAGTCGATCGACTCCGAGCGCGGCACCGAGGGCAATCGCGCATTCTACTTCGCGATTCCGCCGGCCTTCATCGACACCTGTTCGGAGGGATTGACCGCCGCGGGCATGATTCATTCGCCCGGCAGGGGGCAGCCGTTCACGCGGGTCGTGGTCGAAAAGCCGATCGGATCCGATCTCGCGAGCGCGTCGGAAATCAACGCCGAACTTGCGCGCCATTTCGACGAGAGCCAGATTTTCAGGATCGATCACTACCTCGGCAAGGAGACCGTCGAGAACCTGATGGTGTTGCGGTTCGCCAATGCGATCTTCGAACCTATCTGGACGGCGCGCTTCGTCGATCACGTGCAGATAACCGTCGCGGAGGCGGAGGGCGTCGGCACGCGCGCCGCCTACTACGATCACGCGGGCGCGCTGCGCGACATGGTGCAGAGCCATCTGCTGCAAACGCTTTGCATGATCGCGACCGAGCCGCCCAACACCACCGGCGCCGAGTCGATGCGCGATGCGAAACTCGACGTACTGCGCGCGCTGCGTCCGCTCGGCGACGAGGACCTCGAGAAAAAAGTCGTGCGCGGCCAGTACGGCGAAGGATTGATCGGCGGTGTGCCGGTCAAAGCCTACCGCGAGGAGGAGCACATCGCGCCGGATTCGCAGGTCGAGACTTTCGTCGCGCTGCGATGCTGGATCGACAACTGGCGATGGGCCGGCGTGCCGTTTTACCTGCGCACCGGGAAGCGGCTGCCCAAGCGCTCGAGCGAGATTGCGATCTACTTCAACAGCGTGCCGCGAATCCTGTATAACGCAAATCCACGCGCGCCGTTGGCGCCCAACATGCTCACGATCAGGATTCAGCCCGACGAGGGCCTCGCGCTGCACATCATGTCGAAGGTGCCGGGATCGGCGACCAAGCTGCAGCAGGTCAAAGTTGATTTCCATTACGTGACGTCGACGCCCGAGGCCTACGAGACGCTGCTCAACGACGTGATCGTCGGCGACCAGACGCTCTTCATGCGGCGCGACACGGTTGAAGAGGCGTGGAGGTTCGTCCAACCGATTCTCGACGCATGGGAACAGTCGCCGATGGATCCTCCAATCTACGCGGCGGGCTCGTGGGGACCGCTCGAAGCGGCCCTGATGATCGCAGCAGACGGGCGCACGTGGCGAACGCTATAGGAGTAATGAGATGAGTGGCGGCATCACTCTCACACGTCACATCATGACCAAGAGCGGGACTGCGATTCCGGTCGCGGACCTCGCGCTGATCATGGAGCGCATCGAATTGATCGCCAAGCGGATCACGCGCGAACTCGCAGCGGCTGGTCTCAGCGGCGAGCTTGGCTACACTGGCGCGACCAATGTGCAGGGCGAGAAGGTCAAGAAGCTTGACGATTGGGGCAACCAGGTTTTCCTCGACGCTTTCGAGCACGGCTACCCGATATGCAGCCTCATTTCAGAGGAAATGGACCAGCCGCATCATTACTCAGTCAACTGCCGCGACAATAGCTACTGCATACTCTATGACCCTATCGACGGATCATCTAATACCGACGTAAACGGTTCGCTCGGTACTATATTCGCCGTCAAGAAACGCGCGCCCGGCCACAGCAACGGAATCGAAGACATCCTCGTGCCGGGAACGCAGCAACTCATCGCAGGCTATATATTATATGGTCCAGCGGCACAGCTGGTTTATACTGCGGGCGCCGGCGTTGACGTGTTCACGCTCGATCGCACACTCGGCGAGTTCATTCTGTGGAAAGAAAACGTGAAGATGCCTATGCATGGCAGTACCTATGCCGTTAACCAGGCCAACGCCGGCAAGTGGCACGACGGCGCGCGCAAGTTCCTCGCGCATATTACTAGTCGCAAGGACAAACGAACTAGCTATTCGCTGAGATACTGCGGTGCATTCGCCGCCGACTTCCATCGATGCCTCCTCGAAGGCGGAATCTACATGTATCCCGGCGAAGTTGCGGAGGGCGGCAAGGCCAAGGGCAAGCTCCGTCTGATGTACGAACTGGCGCCGCTCTCGATGCTCGCCGAGAATGCGGGAGGCCGCGGCTCGACCGGCAAGAGCCGGATTCTCGACATCGCGGCAACCGCGATCCACGAGCGGCATCCGATTTACATCGGCAGCGTCGAGGAAGTCGCGCTGGCCGAATCGTTCAACGTCGAAGGCTAGCGCTCGCGAGGTTCCCATGGATGGGCTCATCCTGGCCGGCGATGTCGGCGGAACCAAAACTCAACTCGGGCTCTTCAAGCATTCCGCGGGATCTCTCGAACTCGTCCGCGAGCATCGCTACGCGACCGCGGATTTCGACAGTCTCGAGGGCGTCTGTGCGGATTTTCTTCGTGCGAGCGCGCCGGTGAATGCTGCATGCATCGGTGTGCCGGGTCCGATAATCGACGGACGCGGACACGCCACCAACGTACCGTGGCAACTCTCCAACGCATTGCTGTCGCATGCGCTGAACGGCATCCCGGTTCGCCTGCTCAACGACCTCGCCGCGATTGCCTACGGCATGGTTCATCTTAAGTCCAATGAGTTTGCGGTTTTGCATCGCGCGGAGAATCCGCCTGAGCACGGCAACATCGCGGTGATCGCGGCGGGCACCGGTCTCGGCGAATCCTCGCTGGTCTGGGAGGACAACGAAAATAAATATTACGCGGTCGCGTCCGAAGGCGGGCACAGCGATTTCGCGCCGCACGGCGCCGAACAGATCGAGTTACTGCGATCCCTCACCCACGAATTCGGACACGTCAGCTATGAGCGCGTCCTGTCAGGGCCGGGACTCTGGAACATCTACAGCTTTCTACGGCGCCAGAGCCACGCCGACGAACCCGCGTGGCTGAAGGCCGCGATCACCGCCGGCGATCCGTCGGCCGCGGTAAGCGAGGCGGCGCTGGCAGGACGCGACCCCGTATGCGTTCACGCGCTCACCATGTTTTGCGATATTTACGGTTCCGAGGCCGCCAACCTCGCGCTCAAAGTCCTGGCGCTCGGCGGCGTATATCTCGGCGGAGGCATCGCGCCGAAAATTTTGCCGATGCTGACGGGTGGTGCGTTCGTGAAAGGATTTCTGGCGAAGGGCCGGCTGAACGAAATTTTGAAACGGATCGAAGTCCGCGTTTCGCTGAATCCAGCCGCCGGCCTGCTCGGCGCAGCCCATTATGCGGCCGCGATGTTGTGATATAGAAGTGCAAACTGCAATGACACTTCCGACCGGAGACTATAGGGTATGATGACCAAGCGCGTTCGAGAGATTCTCAGCTACTACGACTCGGATAACGGCAGCGTGCGCAACAACCTGTCGCGGATGCTCAACAACGGCAAGCTCGCGGGCACCGGCAAATTCGTCATCCTGCCGGTGGACCAGGGCTTCGAGCACGGCCCGGCGCGCAGCTTCGCGATGAATCCGCCCGCGTACGATCCGCGCTATCACTTTCAACTCGCCATCGACGCGGGATGCAACGCGTTCGCGGCGCCGCTCGGACTGCTCGAAGCGGGCGTCGCCGAGTATGCGGGCGAGATTCCGCTCATCCTGAAAGTAAATAATCACGACGTTCTCAACGACGAAAAAGATCCGGCGCCCTCGATGACCGCCAGCGTCAAGGACGCTCTGCGGCTCGGCGCCGCCGCGGTTGGCCTCACGATCTACCCCGGCTCGACCCAGGAAAAATCAATGTACGAAGAGGCGCGCGCAATCGGCGAAGAGGCCAAGGCGAACGGCCTGCCGCTGGTCATCTGGTCGTATCCGCGCGGCTCCGGCATCAGCAAGCAAGGTGAGACCGCGCTCGACGTGGTCGCGTATGCGGCGCAAATCGCGGCGCAACTCGGCGCCAATATCATCAAGGTCAAGCCGCCCACCGCGTTTATCGAGCAGGCCGATGCAAAAAAAGTTTACGACTCTCAAAAGATTCCGCTCGAACCGCTCTCGGCGCGTATTCAGCACGTCATGCAGGCCGCGTTCGCGGGCCGTCGAATCGTGATTTTCTCGGGCGGTGTGAAGGAAACCGACGATTCGCTGCTCAACACTGTCCGCGGAATTCAGGCGGGCGGCGGTTACGGCTCTATCATCGGGCGCAACAGTTTCCAGCGTCCGAAGCCTGAAGCGATCGCACTGCTCGGCAAGGTCATCGACATCTACAAAGGCTGATCAATCATGCAGTACAGCGAGTATCAGCATCTTCTCTTCGAGCGGAAGGGCGACGGCATCCTGCTCATCACGATCAATCGTCCCGAAGTTCTCAACGCCACCAACAACCGCCTGCATTGGGAGTTGAGCCGCGTGTGGCTCGATATCGCCGACGACGACGAAACCAATGTGATCGTGGTAACCGGTGCGGGGCGTGCATTTTCTGCCGGCGGCGACCTCGAAATGATCCAGAATATGGCGGCGAGCGCGGCCAACATCGGCAAGGCGTGGAAGGAAGCCGGCGACATCGTTTACAACATGATCAATCTCGACAAGCCGATCATCTCGGCGATTAACGGCGTCGCGGTCGGCGCAGGATTGGCGGTCGCATTCATGGCGGATATCAGCATCGCGTCCGAGTCGATGCGCATCACGGATGGTCACCTGCGCCTCGGCGTCGCCGCCGGCGATCACGCGGTGATCGTGTGGCCGCTGCTATGCGGGATGGCGAAGGCGAAGTACTACCTGATGACCGCGGATTTTATCGACGGCAAGGAGGCCGAGCGCATCGGGCTGGTGAGCCTCTGCGTCCCCGCCGATAAGCTGATGGACAAGGCGATGGAAGTCGCGCGCAAGCTCGCGCGCGGTCCCCAGCAAGCGGTGCGATTCACCAAGCGCTCGCTCAACAACTGGCTGCGCGTCGCCGGCCCGGCCTTCGACGCATCGTTGGCGCTCGAGATGATGGGATTTTTCAGCGCCGACCTGACCGAAGGCGTCGCCGCATTGCAGGAAAAACGCCAACCGTCCTTCCCAGGCTTCGCCAAACCGAAATCCTAACGAGTCTTGCGGACCTCGGGCGGGCCCTTCATTCCCCTTTTTATGAGACGCGCATTTTGGAATACTGTGCATCGTTTGAAACGACCTAAACCTGCACGAGGGACAAAAAGGAAAATGTTGAGAAAGAAAATTGCGCTTGTGGCTGCTTCGGCGATGCTCGCGACGACGGTTGCGTTCACCTCCAGTGCACGACCGGCTTTCGCTGCGGCCAAGGTCGATTGTGACGCCGTGATGAACGAGGTCAACAGCGGCAAGAAGGCCAAGGAAATTGCTACCGACCTGAGCATCTCGACCTCGAGCGTCTATCGCTGCAAGCGGCACGCAAAGGCTGCCGCCAAGGCCGCGAATAAATCGTCGCCACAGGCTATGAAAGGTAACGAGCCGCCGATGGCCCCGATGGCAGCCGGTTCGCCCGGAGCACCTACGGCCGCAAAGGAAGCCCCCGCGGCGGCTGCTTCTCCTAAGTAGGTATTTTTTTGCGCATCGACGCGTCGCGAGCCCTCCGCGGTTCGCGACGCGTCATGCTGCGTCAAAATTTTCGACGACGTAATCGCGATGCCGAAATGCGAACTCTGCGAGCTGGCTGATTACACCCAGCGCTACGCCAATTTCGTTCACCCTTTCAAATTTACAATTCTCGATTGCGACTCGTGCGACACTCCGATGGCCGTCCTCGGAGACCATCGCGCGGTACCTACTGAAGAAGAGCGCGCGTTCATGATCGAGGCGCTTTCATTGGTCGCGCGCGCGAAGTATGGCGCCGACAAATTCGGTATCGACGACGTCATGCGCCAGATTCCCGACCACTGTCACATGCACGCCCGCCCTGTTCGGCGCTGGCAATATTAGCCGCCGCACAACGTCCTTCCCGGCCATCCAATATCTTACAGCGCTGTTTCGTGCGTTTTACCCATTTGGTAAGCGCCTCGTCTTATGCTATATGCCCGCCGTTACGCGCGCTGCTTAGGGGAGCAGCGTCCATGGCCGGAGCAAGGCCCAGCGGGGGTGCTCCAGCCGGTTCCCTTCAGGAGGTACGGGGGAAAATGGCTAACGGTACGGTCAAGTGGTTCAGCCCGAAAAAGGGCTACGGCTTCATCACGATGGAAGACGGGCAGGAAGTGTTCGTCCACTACAGCGCCATCGATGGGGCAGGTTTCCGCTCGCTCGAACAGGGTGAGCGCGTTGAATTCGAGGTCGCGCAAGGCCCCAAGGGCTTGCAGGCTTCGAACGTCGCCAAAGGATAGCTGCGCGGGGAGTTCGGGAAAGGGGGTACTTTTCGACTTCCGATGATTCGGATCGCGACGAGTATGCGTCGTCACGTCGGCGTGCGCGCACGTTTGTGATATGACGGCGTCATGAGTGACGCAGTTCCGCTTGGCAACCGGCTTCGCTTCGGCACGATGGTCTCGACGTCGAGTCGCGAAGAGGCGACGCACGGCCTCGAGTCGATCTCGCGATGGGGCTACGAAGTCCTGTGGGCGCCCGACCACGTCGCGTTCACCGGACCGGTCAACGATCCGCTGACGACGCTCGCGTATCTCTCGGCGCTCGAACCGAAACTTACTTTCGGCACCAGCGTTTACCTGCTGCCGCTGCGCCATCCGGTGCCCGTCGCCAAAATGGTCGCGACGCTCGACCGTTTGCTCGGCAGTGGACACTTCATCTTTGGCGTCGGCGTCGGCGGTGAATTTCCGCGCGAGTATGAAGCCTGCGGCATCCCGATCCACGAACGCGGCGGGCGTGCGACCGAGGCGATCCAGGTGATGAAACGTCTATGGAGTGGCGATCGCGTCGAGCATCGCGGCAAATATTTCAACTTCAGTGAAATCTCGATGCAACCGCGTCCCAAGACTCCCGGCGGTCCTCCAGTCTGGATCGGCGGACGCGCGGAAGGCCCGCTGAAACGCGCCGCGCGATACGGCGACGGATGGATGCCGTACGTCGTCACGCCCAAACGCTTCGCCGACGGCCTGGACTTCATCGGCAAAGAAGCAGAATGCGCCGGCCGCAGAATCACGGAGTTCGGCACCTGTATCCAGATCTTTTGCACGCTCGGCGAAAGCGTGGAAGCCGCGCACGCCATCGCAGGAAAATTTCTAAGCAAGCGATACGCAACCGACATGACCGACGCCGCGAAACGTTACGGCGCGCTAGGCCGCCCAGCCGAAGTAGCCGCAAAGATCAGCGAGTACATCAAAGCCGGCGCCCGCGACGTCGGCATCGACGCCGTCACCCACCCCTCAGAACGCACCGCGCAACTGGAGCAGTTCGCCAAAGAAGTAATCCCGCTCCTAAGTCTGTAGCGTAATCCGAAATTCGCCTCCTCCGTTCGTGGGAGGAGGCCGACGCGCGTCCGCGCGCGTCGGGTGGAGGACCATAATTCCGGATTTTGTTCCGCCTCAGGAACGCGGTGGCCACCCTCGATCCCATCGCTCGTCATGAATCCTCGGCAACACCGATTTGCGCATCGGCCGCTTGAACGCGTCCGCCGGATACCCCATCGGGACCAGCGCGATCAGTTGATACTGCTCCGGCACCCCAAGAATCGCCTTGGTCTCAGATTCCTTACTGGTTAGCATGGTCGTCATCGCAGTGCCGACACCGACCGCGCGCGCCGCGAGCATCATCAATTCGATCGCCGGAAAGATCGATCCATAAGTCGCGCCGAAGTTGAACAGGTCGGCCGCGCTGCCGCGCTCGACCCGCATCTTCGGCCGATCGAGAAAGACTACGACGTGAACCGGCACGATCGCGAGTTGCGCGGCGAACTCGTCGCCGGTCTTGAGCGCCTTCACCGCGCGCGGCGACAGTGTCGTGCGCCCGCGGATGATCGCGCTGTCCTTGTACGGAACCCACACCGCTTCATACAGCTTCTGAATCTCACGTCGCGCCGCCGCCTCGCGCACGATGACGAATTCCCACGGCTGCGCATTCGATCCCGACGGCGCCATATTCGCCGTTTCGAGAATTTTGATCAGCTCCGCTTCCGGAATCGGACGATCGAGAAAGCGGCGCATCGTAGGCGTTGAGGTGGCAACATCAAAAAAATCCATCCGCAGGCCTCCTAAACCAATTCGATGGGATGTTCGCGACGAGCAACCACGCGGCCAACGATCGCAGCCTCGCGATGCCCGCTATTCTGCAGTTCCGCGACCAGCGCAATCGACTGCTCGTCAGGTATCGCGATCAGCAGTCCGCCCGAGGTCTGCGGGTCGAAGGCAATCGTCGCGATCTCGTCGGCAACTTCGTCGGAGATACGAACGCTCGGCGCATAGTACTCGCGATTGCGCTCGCCGCCGCCAGGAATCATTCCGGCGCGGCATTGCTCGAGCACGCCCGGCAGCAGCGGCAAATCGGATTCCTCGAACACGAACGTAACGTTACTGCCCTCGGCCATCTTGAGCGCATGACCCACGAGCCCGAAGCCGGTGACGTCGGTCGCGGCGTGAACGTCGAACTTCAGCATCGCGGAAGCGGCGGCGGCGTTAAGTTGGATCATCGAACGGACGGCGGCTTGGTACGCATCGTCGGCCAGTGCGTCGCGCTTGAACGCCGTCATCAGAATTCCGGTGCCGAGCGCCTTGGTTAGCACCAGCGCGTCGCCAACTTGTGCGCCGACGTTGCGCACGATTCGTCGCGGATCGATCACGCCGGTAATCGCCATCCCGAATTTCACTTCCTCGTCGGCGACAGTGTGACCGCCAACGATCACGACTCCGGCCTCGCGCGCTTTGTCGGCAGCGCCGCGCAGAATGTCGGTGAGCATCTCAGCCGGCAATCCGCTCTGTGGCCAGCATACGATGTTGAGTGCGGTGCGTGGCACGCCGCCCATCGCATAGACATCGGAGAGCGCGTTGGCGGCGGAAATCTGTCCGTAGGTGAAGGGATCGTCCACCACTGGCGTGAAAAAATCGACAGTGTTGACGATCGCGAGGTCGTCGGACAGACGGAACACTCCGGCGTCGTCGCCAGTCGAGATTCCGACCAGCAAATCAGGATGGCTCGGCAAATCGAGCCGCGCGAGGACTGCAGAGAGGTCCGCCGGACCGAGCTTACCGGCTCAACCCGCAGCCTTGCACCGCGCCGTCAGGCGAACCAGCTCGCCCCGCGACGGATTGTTGTCCTTCAACTTGGACATGCCGGATATTGTCGCGCATCGCGCGCGCGAAGTCAGCCGCGCGCGCGTTTTCGTGTTTCGTTCTCCCTGAACTGAACGACGTTTCACGTGAAACATTTTCGTCAAAAACCGCGAAATAATAACCACTTAGCGGAAGACCGAGCCTGAATTGACCGCCATTAGCGGCGCAACTAGGATCAGCGATTCGGCGTGCGTAGGCGGCGGATGTCACCTACTCGCGTCGTCACGCCGCTGTGGTCGAAGTGATCGAGCAGAGCGATTGCGAACTTGCGCGACGCGCCCAGCAAATCGCGGAAGGTCGCGGCGGTAATTTCGCGATGCGTCGCGAGATGCTCGACCAGGCGATCTTTCGCGGCGTCGGCGGCGCCCCGGCTGAAATATAAGTCGGTCGCGATTTTCACGATGCGGCCTTGACGTTCCATCGCAACCAGCACGGTTCTTAGATGCGGAAGTTGGCTGGTGGGAATTTTCAATGCCTCCGCTAACTGCTTCAGGTCTGGCGGCTGGAATTCCGCGCTGGTCAGTGCTGCCTCGATTTTCGCGCCGAGCGTCTCGGCATCGCCGCCTAGCTGCACCTTATGACTCTTCAGGCGGAGCACGCTTTCCTCGCGCACGATTTCTGATTCGTGGCTCAGCCGATCGATGATCGGACGGAACGCGCGCGCGCCAATTTCATAGGGCAGTCGCGTGCGCATCGCTTCCATCTCGAGGCCCGCCGACAGTGGCTCCGCCTTATGATGGTTCGCGAGCGCGTCGAGAGCGAAACGCTTGAGTTCCTCCCATCGCGTGCGCGTCGTGAAAGCCTCTTCGTCGCCAACTGATAGCTTGACGAAGCGCGGCGCCTCACGCAGCGCGGCGCCGGCCTCAGCGTCAGGCATATTCATGAGAGTCGCAATCCTGCGCGCGCCGAGCGCGAAGATTTTCCTGCAGATTGATCAGCGCTTCAATCGCTTCGGCCCCGGACGAATCCTTCAGCAAGCAGAGATTGGCTCGATATGCCTCGACCGGTTTGCGGACGCGGCGGCCCAGCGGGTTCAGCACGACGCCGCCGCCCAGCGTGCGCGAATTGGTCTCGTCGCGAATCACGAAGCGATCGCCGGCCAGCGCCACCACCGGATCCTCGGTCACGAGCTGCGCGAGGGCGGCGGACTTGGGCGCGATCGCGCCTGCCTCGTCGAGCACGATCGTGCGCGCGATCGTTTCCGCGGTGCCGATGAACAGCCGCACGCGCGTATTATTCTTGAGCGCGCGCTTGGCGGCGGGGCGAATCTCGAGCCATGCGTCGAAACGCGCGGTCGCAGAGTCAAGACGCTCGTCTGCGAGCACGTCGCCGCGGGCGAGATCGAGTTTTTCGGCGCCGGTTAGATTCAGCGCGACGCGCTGGCACAGCCCGGCGCTCTCGACCGGATCCGAATGCACCTGGATCGAGCGCACGCGCACCTCGCTGCCCGACGGCAGTACGCGCAATTTGTCGCCGACGCGGACTTCGGCGCCCATCGCAGTCCCGGTGACGACGATACCGTGTCCTTTGATCACGAACGCGCGATCGAGCGGGAGCCGGAAGACGCCGGTGGCGCGACGCGCCTGGAAGCCGTCGAGCTGGCGGACGATCTCTGTGCGCAACGCGTCGAGGCCCATGCCGGTGATCGACGAAATTTCGATCACCGGCGCGCCCGCGAGCGTGGTGCCGTCCGCCAGCAACTCGATCTCGTCGCGCACGTCGCGGAGGCGCGCGCTGTCGGCGAGGTCAGCCTTGGTGATCACGAAAATACCCCGCCGGGTGCCGAGCAGATGCAGGATGTCGAGATGCTCCTCGGTCTGCGGCATCACACCGTCGTCGGCCGCGACGGTGAACAGCACGAGGTCGATGCCGTGCGCGCCGGCGAGCATGTTGCGGATGAAGCGTTCGTGGCCGGGGACGTCGACGATACCCGCGCGCGTTTCGTCGGGCAGCGTGAAGTAGGCGAAGCCGAGATCGATCGAAATCCCGCGCTCCTTTTCTTCTTTCAGCCGGTCGGTATCCTGCCCAGTGAGCGCCTTGATGAGCGCAGTCTTACCGTGATCGATATGACCGGCCGTGCCGATGATGGCGTGGGTGATATTCGCCGGCATACCAGGCCAGATTACACCGTCGCGGCAGGATTGGCGCGTCCGCTAGTCGATACGCACGGCGCCCCACGCTTCGGGCTCAACGATTTGCAGGATCTGGCTGAACTCCCATTGATGACCTTCCAGATCGATCGCGGCATACGAGCGCAGACCCCACGGGTGATCGGTCGGCGGCATCAGAATGGTCGCACCTGCGGCCTTGGCCGACTGATAGTGCGCGTTCACGTCGGTCACCGCCACGGTCGTCGAGTGCGAGAGGTTCGGCCACGGTTTTTCCGACGACTCGCGAAGATCCGGTACGCGCTGGCGGACCCACTCAGTGAAGTCCGGCGAGGAGCAGGCGACCATTATGAGTCCGCCACCCGGCGTCTCGATCTTTGCGGTGATGAAGCTTCCGTCGGGACGCGCCATCCGCACGCGCTCGCGAAAGCCAAATGCGCGCGAGAGCCAGGCGATCGCCTCAACCGGCTGTTCGTAGCGAATATGCGGATATACGGTGGCCCATTCCCGGACGATGTCGCCGCTCATTAGACTCTCCTGCGGTCTGCCGCCGAGCTACTGCATCTGCTTTGTGTACATTGCCATGTCGAAGTAGTCGCGCCATGCGCTGATCTTGTTGCCCGTGACTTCGAAGACGCCTGCCACCGGCAGCGAGATCGTTTTGCCATCGCCCAGATCGAAGATGTCCACGCGCTCGTTGAATACGACGTTGCCGTTGCCCGCGCTGTTCAGGACTTTGAAGTGAAGCGACCGCGCCATCGGCAGGAACGTGTTGATGACGCTGCGGATCGCATCTTTGCCCTTGGCCGATTCGAGCGGAATGTTGTGATAAACCGCGTCGTCGGTGAAGAATGCGAGCAGCTCTTCGACGTTTTTGCGCGGCCACGCGTTGCAGAAATCGGTCACGATTTTTTCAGCGTCGGTTGCCATTCGAGTTCTCCTTATTCGTTTATTCGTTGTCGAGATAGAAGCGGTCTTCGTCCTTGTTATAGCCGAACAGCTCGGCGAAGCGACCCCAGTTCACGATCGTTTGAAATTGACGCTCGGGCTTTTCGGTCGGCAGCAGCATCGCAAGATGCTCGAGCACGATTTCCTTGGTCAGAGATTTATCTTCCTGGCCATGAAGCAGGCGGATGAAGTAGCTGAAGAGGCTGTGCTTCTTCAACTGCTCGCGCACGATGATCTTGCGCTCATTGATCTTAGCGTCGATAAATTGTTTGCCGAGTGGCTCGAGCACGGCGTCACCGGCCGGCGTCGAAACCAGGCCAAGAATTTCCGCCGCCTTCATCACCTTGAGCAAATCGCCGAACTTGATATTGAGGTCGCGCGCGATTTTGTAACCGTCCTCGCGCCCGCCGCGATCCTCGAGCAATTCGAGCAAGCCGAAGACCATCGTCAACCCGGCATCCGGCAGCGGAGTTATTGCAGGGGCAGCCATCAGCCGCGCTCCTCGATCAGCGAGAAGACCTGATCGGTCAACGCGTTGAACGCTTCGGCGCGGCGGTCGCGCGGTCTCGGTAATTCGACTTTGAGGTCCTTGACGATGCGGCCCGGGCTCGCCGCCATCACGATTATCCGATCGGCCAGCTCAATCGCCTCTTCGATGATGTGGGTGACGTGCACGATATTTTTCACCGGCATGTCGGGCGACTGCCAGATGTCGAGCAACTCTTCGCGCAGCGTGATCGCAGTCAGGGCGTCGAGCGCGGAGAACGGCTCGTCCAGCATCAGCACCTTGGGTTCGACCGCAAGCGCGCGCGCGAAACCGACGCGCTGCTTCATCCCGCCGGACAGCTCGCGTGGGTACGCTTCCTCGAAGCCGTCGAGGCCGACCTTGTCGATGTAGATTCCCGCGCGCTTTTCGCGCTCGGCCGGCGGCAATCCTTGCGCTTCGAGGCCCAGCTCGACGTTGGCCTTGACCGACAGCCACGGCAACAGCGCGAACGACTGGAACACGAGCGCGCATTCGAGATTGATCCCGTCGACCTGGCGCCCGCGATACAACACCTGTCCCGACGTCATTGGCACGATGCCGTTGATGATGCGCAGGAGAGTCGATTTGCCGCATCCCGACGGCCCGACGATTGCGACGAACTCGCCTTCCTCGACGTCGAACGTGATGCCCTCGAGCACCTTCAACATACCTTTGGCGTGGACGAAACTCTTCGAAATGTTTTTGAGCTCGAGGAAGGCCATGGGTCAGATGAGTCGGAATCGCACATAGTAGAGGATGCTTTTCGTTGTCAGTAATCCAGCCTGTATCGTTCCGTCGCCAGGTTGTACAGCGGCCGCCACATCAGGCGATTCAACAGTAGCACCACCGCTATCATTGAGAGCAGGCTCAGCAGAATCATCACGCCGTTGCCGGATTTGTAAGTGGCGGCGTCGAGCAGCGATCCGATTCCGAGCACCTGGTAGGTCTGGTTTTTATACACGAAATATTCCGACAGGATCAGCGCGTTCCATCCGCCGCCCCATGCCGTGATGCTGCCGGTGATCAGCGACGGCGTGACCGCCGGCAGAATCAGCTTGCGCCATCGCGCGACCCGCGACAGGCCGAACGCGCGCGCAGCTTCCTTCAGGTCCTCGGGCACCTGGTTGATTCCGGCGAGCAGGTTGAACAGCAGGTACCATTGCATCCCGGTGAGGATCAGCAGGATCGACGCGAGATTCATCCCGCCCGTGAGCTGGATCACGACGATCACTATGATCGGGAACAGCGCCGTCGCGGGCATCGAGCCCACGATCTCGGCGATCGGCGACAGCACGCGGTTGAAGCGCGGATTTTCACTCGCCGCGAGTGCACATGGCACTGTCCATGCCAGCGAGATCGCGTAGGCGAGCGTCATCCGCACCGTGGAAAGCAGAATCGCTTCGGGAATCTGTTTCGCGTCGGACGGCCACGGTTGCGACAGCGTCCTGACCAGCGCGACGAGACCTCGCATCAACGCCCACGTCAGGAAAATCAGGATCGATCCGATGATCAGTGTCCGCACGATCGCAGCCATGCGCTTGCTTTGTTCGGGCGACAGCTCAGGTCCACTCGGCAACGCGGCGATCGTGCGCCCGATCATTCTCATCGGAGGCACCAGGATCGAGCGCAGTGCGCGCGTGACTGCGGGACCGACCCCCGACAGCGCGTCGAACATCCCGAGCGATTGCACTGCGCCCGACGACGCCGCGAATTCGTACTTGAATTTTTCCGCCCAGGTCGAGAGCGGCTGCCATACGATCATATCCATCAACACGATGATCGCGAGCAGCGTCAGAAGTCCCGCGGCAAGATCGAAGGTGCGTCCTTTTTCCGCGGCCTCCCACAAAAAACTGCCCAGCCCTGGCAACCGGTAACTGGCCGGCCCGACCGTGATGATTTCGCATGCGATGAGGAAGTACCAACCCGCGACCCACGACAGGATCGAGTTGTACACCAGTTTCGGCACGCTCGCGGGCAGCAGCAGGCGCTTGAACTTCAGCCATCCGCGTCCGCCGAACGATTCGATCGCATCCTTCGAGTCCTCCGGAATCGTTTTGACGGCTTCGTAAACGCCGAGCGCCATGTTCCACGCCTGGCTGGTGAAAATCAGAAACACCGCGGCCATCTCGACCCCGAGGCGGCTGCCGTGTGCGAGCGCGACGAAGAAATAAACCGCGGCCGGGAAAAATCCGACTACCGGCACCGACTGCGCGATGTCGATCGCGGGAATCAGGATTCGCTCGTAGAGTCCGCCGCGCGCCGCCGCCATTCCGTAAATGATCGAAAAAATCAGCGCGATGATGTACGCGGCGAGCATCCGGTAGAACGAACAAAACGCGTAGTATGGAAGATGCTGGAGCGAGACCGGGACATTGTGCGGAATAAGATGTTGCGCGTGACTTCGATACGCAAAGAACAGTGCGATGATCGCGGCCAGCGCGATAAACGAGAGCGAGCCGTTGATCAAGCGGCGCGTATTTATTTCGAACTTGGGCATTTCGCGTGACTCGAACGTTCCAGCATAGTTATGCCGTCGGTTTGCTCAAGTGCAAATCGCATTTCGGTTGGATTAATTTTGGGCGCGCCGCCGTTGACAATGCGCGGCGCCGGACAATAGCGAAGGCGCAAGAGCGAAACCAGATGGCGGGCGAAGAAAGAATTCCAGACGACGAATGGCGGCTCGACGAAGAACCGCTCGAGCGCTTCGAACCTCAGCCACCTTCCGAAGCGCCGACCGCCAAGCTCGCTTACAACCTCAGCCACGCACGGCTGACGCGCCCGGTTTACGTCGTCACCGCCGAGCATCTCGGATGGTACCTCGTCGCGGCATACGCGCTGATAACGCGCACGATCGCTCTGGGAGCGCGTCCCCTGGATTCGCCACAGGCGCGCGACGCGCTCGCGGCGTACCTGGTTGCACAGCATGGCCGCGCCGCGTTCGCACTGTCGGATGTCTCGTGGGTCACGATCCTCCAGGGCTCTATCTTCGCGGCGATCGGCGCCTCCGACGCCACCTCGCGAATCGTCGTGACGCTATCCGCCCTGCTGATGATCGCCGTTGCGTATGCACTCCGTCCGGTGCTGGGACGCGCGGGAGCCCTCGCCTTCGCCGCATTGATCGCGACCTCGCCGAGTGTCGGCTATTTTTCCGGCGCCGGTTCGGCCGCGATCGCGTCGCTCGCGTCCATGCTGGTCGCGATCGCGATCGCCGAGAGTATGCGTCGACGCCCAACCGTGCTTCGCGCGGCAGAGCTGGGCATCGCGATTGCACTATGGCTCAGCGCCGATCCGATCGGCTACGTGACAGCCGCCGCAGTCGCGGTATCGCTGATTTTCGTCGGCATCGTCATCGCGATGCGAAGCAATCATCGCCGCCTGCGCCTCCGCGTATGGTGGGTTCGGCGCCGCGCGCTGGTCATCGTATGCGCGCTCGTCGCCATCGGTTTGTGGTTCGTGCTCATCACGGCATTTTTCCACCGCCCTCTCGTAACTTCCGTTGAGTACAACCTGCATGCCGCTTTTGCGCCGCCGATGATCGCGTGGCAGCACGCGTTGCACAGAATAATTCCGGTGCTCGCGTTCTACGAGTTTATCGTCGTAGCGCTCGCGATCGTCGGCTCTTTCGCGATCGTCTCGCGCCGTATCGGCGACCGCTTTGCGGTGTGGTCGATAGTATGGGCGATCGTTAGCCTCGCGCTTTTCGGGTCGGTGAGCGCAAACCAGCCGGACGCGGTCGTCGCAATCGTTCTGCCGCTGGCCATGCTCGGTGCTTACGCGATCGATTGGATGCATGCGACAACGCGATGGACCTCGGTTCGCTATGTGATCGCCGCAGCGCTCGCGCTCACACTCTACGTTCAGATCGCGACAAATTTTGTTTTTCCAGTACCTGACCCGAGTGAAGCGGCATGGCGGCGGCACGCGCTGCTCTTCTGGTCGGTCCCGGCGACCACGGCTCGGACCGTGAAGGAATGTGAACGTGCCCGCAACGCGGTTTCGCCCGGCTCGACCGCCTTCATCCCCGACGACGCGCCGCAGGTGCAATGGTACCTCCGCGATCTGACTCAGACCGCGTCTCCCGACGACGCGAACATCGTCGTGAAGATCGACCCGCCCGAAAATGGCGCGCGCGCGGGCAATCCCGACGTCCCGCAGTTCGGCTTCGAAGAATGGTGGACCCCGGACTTCAGAGCGCTGACGATTACCAGCGCGCTCAAATATTTTTTCACGCAACGCGTCTGGGATGAGGTAGAAATCCGCGATCTCGAAATCGCGACACGTTCCCAGAAACCTAACCCCTAACCCCTTCCCCAAGTGGAAGGGGAACAAGACTTCGGGTTTCACTTCCCACTTCTCATAATCTTGTTTCCCTTCCCGCTCGGGAAGGGGCTAGGGGTTAGGTTGTTTAGATCATTCGCAAAGCCCGCCCCATCTTTCTGGTCCCCCTTCCCACTATGGGAAGGGGTTAGGGGTTAGGTTCCTGAATTCTTGCGCGTGCACCAGTGCTTTGCGCTAAACTGCACACCACGTAGCGCCCGCGCGTACTCGTATCCCGTCCAACTTAAGGAGCATCGATGGACCAAGTCGTCAAAATCCTGCAACCCTACCAACTTCATCCGATTGTCGATCACTTCTCGGTCGCGCTGCTCTTCGTCGCGGTACTGATCGATGTCGTCGGGAGCATGTCCCCGACCCGCATCTGGCTGCGTTACACCGCCCTGACCCTGATGATCCTCGGCGCGCTGGCCGCCGGAGGTTCATATTTCACCGGCGATATGGAAGCCGACCGCATCTGGAACGCGCTCGGTCAGCCCGCGCGCGACGTCCTGCATCGGCACGCGCAACTCGGCCAATATCTCGCGATCACCTTCGGTGTCCTCGCGATCTGGCGAATCATGATCCAGGGCTTCGGCTTCATGGCGGGTTCGCGCGCGATTTATCTGATCGTCGCCATTCTCGCGGTTGCGACACTCGGTTACTCGGCTCATCTCGGCGGCGTGCTCGTGTACGACTACGGCGCCGGCACCGCCCTGATGGCGGCCGCGCCGGTTCCCTCGGAAGGCGCGAGTCCGGCGTCGGAGACCAGTCCCGCGGGACCGATTCCAACGGTGACCGTTCCGACTACAGTCGCGACCGCCACACCGATGGTTACCATCGCACCTCCGGCCGCAACTCCAGCGAGCAATCCGACCCCGGTTCCTACAGTTCAACCGTCCGGCGCTGCGACCACCATGTAATGCAATCGAAGAATAATCGGTGACAGGTTTGCGCGTTCCCTGCGCGCACCCTTTTTCGAATAAGGAGAGTTATGACCCAGCGTCTCGGCTTTGGCGTGTTCCTCGCGCCGCATCATCCAATCGGCGAGCATCCTACGCTTCAGTTTCAGCGCGATCTCGAACTGGCGACGTGGCTCGACGAACTGCACTACGACGAGTTCTGGGTCGGCGAACATCATTCCGCCGGATGGGAGACGATCGCGTCGCCGGAAATGTTCCTGGTCGCCACGGCGGAGCGCACCAAGCGAATCAAGCTCGGCACCGGCGTCGTCTCGATTCCGTACCATCACCCGTTCAACGTCGCGCAGCGCATCGTGATGCTCGATCATCTAAGCCACGGCCGCGCGATGCTCGGGGTCGGCCCCGGCGCGCTGCCATCCGACGCCGTCATGCTCGGGATCGATCCGATGACGCAGCGCGACCGGATGGACGAAGGCCTCGGCGTGATCCTGCGACTGCTCACCGAGGACGAGCCGTTCAGTTACAAGGGCTCGTGGTTCGAGCTCAACAACGCAGCGCTACAGATTCGTCCACTGCAGGAAAAAATTCCAATCGCAGTCGCCTCGACGATCTCGCCGTCCGGCATGAAGACTGCCGGCAAATACGGCGCTGGCGTGCTGTCGGTCGCGTCGTACTCGGAAGAAGGCCTGATGGCGTTGCCGACGCAATGGAATTTCGGCGAGACCTCGGCCAAGGAATTCGGCAATACGATCGATCGCGCGAACTGGCGAATCGTGATGCCGTTTCATCTGGCCGAATCCGAAAGAGCAGGCGATGCGCGAAGTCGCGGCCGGCCTCCAGAAATGGCAGAACGAATACATCGTCGGGATTCTCGGGACCCCGAATCGTCCGACCTTCCCCGACGGCTACGAGGCAGCCAAGCGGATGAGCGAATATGGCGGCGCTATCTTCGGCACGCCCGAAGACGCACTCGAACGAATCGCGCGACTGCAGAAACTCTCAGGCGGCTTCGGCACGATACTGAGTTTCGCGCACGACTGGGCATCGCGCCCGCAAATGATGCGCAGCTACGAACTGCTCGCGCGCTACGTGATGCCGCGATGCCAGGGCCTGATCAAACCAATCGAAGCGTCAGCCGCGCGGGTAACCGCAAACAAGCAAGAGCTGATGGAAAAAGCCGGCGGCGCAATCCTGAAAGCAATCCGCGACTACAACGCTGTGCACCCAAGACAGAAGTAGGGAGGGAACTTAATTGAATGTGAAACCCGCGATGGGTTTCACGCTTCCTTCGGCAGAGGTGACCCCTGCACCCGGTGAGAAGAAAAGATGCGGGACTTCGTCCCTGTTAGAACTTTTTTGGGCGGAAGCTTCCGAGTCTTACCTCGCCCGTTACTTCACGGGAGAGGCGGCTGGCCGCATCGCGGGCAGCGGTGAGGGTTCTGCGATTCAACCCGTACCTATGAAACATCACGAGTTGGGGTTTAGAAAAATGGTCAAATTCGATCACATGAACCTCCCCGTCACCAACTACCAGGCGTCACGCGATTGGTACGTGCGCAACTTCGGCTTCAAAATCGAGTTCGAAGTTCCCGATCGCAAGACCTCCGCAATCCAGGACGACGCCGGCTTCACAATCTTCCTCTACGAGCAACCCGCGCAACTATCCGGCGCGAAATGCTCTCTAACCCTCCAGGTCGATGACGTCGATTCAAAATATCAAGAGCTGCAAGCAAAGGGGGTCGCCTTCACGAATCCACCCGCCAAATACTTCTGGGGCTACGGCGCCGAACTCCGCGACCCCGACGGTTACCAGCTATTACTGTGGGACGAAGTCTCAATGAAAGAAAAAGGCTGAGAGCAAAAAGGCGTCCGCGCCATTTTGCGACTAGTCCCGGTGCAGAGCCTGTCCTGAGCGAAGCCGAAGGAGGTCACCCCTGCCGAAGGAGGCGAGGAACCCACCGCGCGTCCCACATCGTGACCCTACTATGACAACCGTTGTCCACACTGTGGAAACAATACCGCCCGGCTCTTGAAGCTACGATCCTCGGAGCACACGATAGATATGTGGCGCGCAAACGCTTCGCGCCGCACCGATGCCAGCTTCTCGTGAAATCACAATCTCCGCACGCGCGAGCGAACGAATCGCGGCCGCGCGCGCATGGCTCGAGTCACAGCCGTCCGCGACCGAAATCCTCGTGATCTCATCAGTCAAGGAGGCAGCCGACGACCTCGTGCGCGCGTTTGCGTTGTCGCGCGGCGCGATGCTCGGTGTTCATCGCTTGACCCTGAATCGCCTGGTCGGATTGCTCGCCAGTGAGGAACTCGCCGACGCCGGCCTCGCGCCCGCCGACGGACTCGCGGCCGAAGCAGTCGCCGCGCGCGCAGTCTTCCGTCTGAAGCCATCGGGAGCGCTTCAGTATTTCGCGCCGGTGCTCGATCGTCCCGGCTTTTCGCGCGCGCTCGCGCGCACACTGATCGAACTTCGATGGAACGACATCGCCGCTGACGATTTGCGAGCGCTGGGCGGCGCTGGCGAGGCGATTGCCGCAACTCTGGCGCAATTCGACACCGAGTTGGCCAACGCGAAGCTGATCGATCGCGCCGAGATGCTGAAAGTTGCGACTCGCGCCGCGCTCGCCATCGATCCGCCGCGCTTCGTCGGCCTTCCGGTCCTGTTGCTCGACGTTGATGCGGAGAGCGCGCTCGACCGCGATTTTATCGGAGCGCTTGCCAGTCGTTCGCCCTCGATTCTCGCCACGATTCCCGCCGGCGACGCTCCCGTTCAAACCCTGCTCGAAGATGCGCTCGGCGTTCGCGCAACCTCGTTGCCGCCGACCGCCGACGAAACGATCGCGCCGTCGCTCCAACGTCTGCAGACGCATCTGTTTGCTGACACCGCCCCGCCCGAGCGCGAAGTGGACGAATCCGTAACCGTGATTTCTGCGCCAGGCGAGATGCACGAATGCGTCGAGATCGCTCGTCGGATCGCATCCGAGGCGCGTCGCGGCGTCCCGTTCGACCGAATCGCAGTATTGCTGCACGATCCAATTCGCTACGCCCCGTATCTGCAGGAGGCGCTCGCCCGCGCCGACATCCCAGCCTACTTCGCGCGAGGCACGCGCCGCCCCGAGCCCGGTGGCCGCGCGATGCTCGCGCTGCTTTGCTGCGCCGCGGAGAATCTTTCAGCGCGCCGCTTCGCGGAATATCTTTCGCTTGCGCAAGTCCCCGACCCTGATCGTGATCACAATGATGAGCCGGCGATCAGCCCCGACGCGGAACTCGCCCCCGCGCCACTCGAGGCTGACCTCGAAGTGGAACGCGACGCGGCGCTAGTCGACAACGTCGACGCGTCAGATCCGGTCCCGGTGATCGAAGGGACCGCGCGTGCGCCATGGCGATGGGAACGGCTGCTCGTCGATGCGGCCGTAATCGGCAGCGCCGAGCGATGGCGAAAGAGGCTCGCCGGTCTTGCAAACGATCTGGCGGCGCGGCGCGCGGAAATTGCCGACGACGACGCGCACGCAAAGGGCCTCGAGCGGCGAATTCTCGATCTCGCGCATCTCGGCGAAGTTGCGATGCCGATTCTCTCGATGCTCGAGGCGGCGCCGCGCAACGCGACCTGGGGCGACTGGCTTAAGTTTCTGCGCGACCTGGTTGAGCTTGCGATTCGCGATCGCGAGCCGGTTCTTGCCGCGCTCGCGGAGCTCGAGCCGATGGCGCCGGTGGGGCCAGTCGGACTCGACGAGGTGCACCTGGTGCTGAACGAGCGGCTCGGGCGGCTGGAAACTCCGCGCCGCGTTCGCCGTTACGGCGCGGTGTTCGTCGCGCCGCCGACTCGCGCGCGCGGCATGGAGTTCGACGTCGTGATCGTCCCCGGGCTGGCCGAGCGGATGTTCCCGCGCAAGCTGACTGAGGATCCGATTCTTTCCGATGCTGCGCGCGAACGGTTGAGCCCGTATCTCGCGCGCAACGAACGGCGCGTCGGCGCGGAGCGGCTCGCGCTGCGAATTGCGGCGGGCGCGGCGCGCGCGCGTGCGATGTTTTCATATCCGCGAGTCGATCTCGACCAGGGGCGTCCGCGAGTGCCGTCGTTCTACGCGCTGGAAGTTCTGCGCGCGGCGGAAGGGCGATTGCCAGGCTTCGATGAGCTTGCGAATCGCGCGACGTCGCAGCCGACCACGCGACTTTCATGGCCGGCGCCGGCGAATCCGGCGGACGCGATCGATGACGCGGAATTCGATCTGGCGGTGCTCGACAAACTGGTCGATGCCGATCCGCAGACTACTATTGGCGCGGCGAACTATCTGCTTGGCGCCAACGTTCATCTCGGGCGGGCGTTACGCGCGCGGGCGCGGCGATGGCTCCGGCGATGGACGCAGTCGGACGGTCTGGTCGATCCGGATGCGGCGGCGCTCGCGGCCTTGGGGAAACATCAGTTGTCGAAGCGATCGTATTCGCCGACGGCGCTGCAGAATTTCGCGGCGTGCCCGTACCGATTTTTTCTGCAAGCGGTTCATCGGCTGGAGCCGCGCGAGGAGCCCGAGGCGATCGAGACGCTCGATCCGCTCACGCGCGGCGGTCTGTTCGCCGAGGTGCAGTACGAAATCCTGTCGGCGTTGCGCGAGCTCGATGTGCTGCCGGTCACGACGGACGATTTGGAGGACGCGTCGGGGTTGCTCGATGAAAGGCTCGACGAAGTTGCCGCGCGATGGCATGAGGACCTCGCGCCTGCGATCGAGCGGGTGTGGCTCGATGGGATAGAAGGTATCCGCGCGGACTTGCGCGAGTGGATGCGGCGCGCGGCTGAGGATCCGGAACATTGGCGTCCCGAATGGTTCGAGCTCGGCTTCGGGCTGCACGATCGCGCGCAGGCCGATCCGCATAGTTCGGCGGAGCCGGTCGCAATCGAGGGCGGGCTGAGTCTGCGCGGGTCGATCGATTTGCTCGAACGCGATCCGGCCGGGCGAATTCGCGTGACCGATCACAAGACCGGGAAAGTGCGGGCCGAGAAGAACTTCGTGATTGGCGGCGGCAAGACGCTGCAGCCGGTATTTTACGCGCTCGCGGCCGAACAGGTGCTGCGCGAGAAGATTTACGCCGGTCGGCTTTACTACTGCACCGCGGCCGGCGGCTACGAAGAGCGCGTGGTCGAAATCAACGACGATGCGCGCAAGGCTGCGCGTGATTTCGTCGCGATAATCAAGGAGTCGCTCGAAGCCGGATTTTTGCCGGCAGCGCCGGACGACCGCGAGTGCGACTGGTGCGACTACAAGCGCGTGTGCGGCCCGTACGAGGAGCGGCGGTCGAAAATCAAACCAGTGGCGCGCCTCAAATCACTGAAAAAGCTGCGCGGGATGCCATGACGGTGGCGAATCCTACAATCATTACCGACCAAGCGGTGCGCGATCGGATTCGCGACGACCTCGACGTCACGCTGGTGATAGAGGCGGCGGCGGGTACCGGCAAGACGACGGCGCTGGTGAATCGAATCGTATCGGTGATCGGGTCGGGACGCGGCGAGCTGGCGCGAATCGTCGCGGTGACGTTCACCGAGAAGGCGGCGGGCGAGTTGAAGCTGCGCTTGCGTGCCGAAATTGAACGCGCGCGGCAGGCAACTGAACAATCGAGCGAGGCGCGCGCGCGTTTCGACCTGGCGCTCAAGCAACTCGAAGAAGCGCGGATCGGAACGATTCATTCGTTCTGCGCCGACCTGTTGCGCGAGCGGCCGGTGGAGGCGCAAGTCGATCCGATGTTCGAAGTCGCGCCCGAAGACGTTGCGGGCGAGATGTTCGACGCGGCGTTCGAGAGATGGTTCGAAAAAATCCTGGACGCTCCGGGCGAGGGGATGCGCCGGTTGTTGCGGCGGCGCGATTTGTCGTCGCGCACGGGGCCGCGCGCGATTGCGCGGCGGGCGGCACTCGAGCTGATGAACTGGCGCGACTTCGACACGCCGTGGGCGCATTCGCCGATGGCGCGCGACGCCGAGATCGACGCGATCATCGCGGAGATAGAAGCGCTCGGCAAACTTTCCGAACTTGGCGAGGACGACGACTGGCTGGCGAAAGGACTCGACGCAATCGCGCGGCCGGTGGCCGAGGCGACGCGGCTGGAGGCGGTGCGCGGACGCGACTATGACGCGCTCGAGTCGGTGTTGATCGCGCTGTGCACCGGCCGGCGCTGGGACTGGAAGGGATACGGCGGCAGTTTTGGCGACTGCGAGCGCGATGAAGTTTTTCGGCGACGCACCGCGCTGCACGAGCGGCTGTGCAAGTTTCGCGACGACGCCGGAGCAAATCTAGCGCCTCTTTTGCGCGACGAATTGTGGCCGATCGTCGGTATCTACGAAGATCTGAAGCGGCGCGCGGGGCGGCTGGATTTTCTGGACCTGCTGCTGGTCGCGCGCAATCTCGTACGGGACAATCCGGCGGTGCGCGTCGAGCTGCAGAATCGCTTCACGCATATTTTCGTCGATGAATTCCAGGACACCGATCCGCTGCAAGCGGAAATTATTCTGCTGCTTTCGTCCGCCGATCCCGCCGAGACCAACTGGCTGAAGGTCAGGCCGATTGCCGGCAAATTATTTATCGTCGGCGATCCGAAACAATCGATTTACCGTTTTCGCCGCGCCGACGTCTCGCTCTACCAGGGCGTCAAACAACTGCTGCTGATGCATGGCGCGCAACTGGCGCATCTGACGGTCAGCTTTCGCGCGACGCCCGCGATTCAGACGATGGTGAATGCCGCGTTCGCGCCGCTGATGAGCGAAGAATCGGGCACGCAGCCCGCGTATGCGCCGTTAACGCCGTATCGCGCGGAGCCGGCGACGCAGCCGTCGATCGTCGTGCTGCCGGTGCCGGAGCCGTACGGCGATTTCGGCCGCGTCGTCAATTTTAGAATCGATCAGTCGCTTCCCGAGGCGATTGCCGCGTACGCGCGATGGCTGGTGCATGAAAGTGGATGGACGGTGACTGAGCGCGAGGCGCCCGAGGTGCGCGTGCCGATCCGCCCGCGGCATATCTGTATCCTGTTTCGCCGCATGAATTCGTTCGGCCGCGATATCACGAGATCGTATCTGCGCGCGCTTGAAGCGCGGCATCTGCCGCATGTGCTGGTCAAGGGCGGATCGTTCAACGAGCGCGAAGAAGTGCTCGCGCTGCGAAATCTGCTCGGAGCGATCGAGCGGCCCGATGACGAGTTGATGGTGTTCGCTGCGCTGCGCGGGCCGGTGTTCGCGCTGTCCGACGCGGCGCTGCTCGAATTCCGCATGACCGTCGGCAGTCTGCATCCGTTTCGTAAGTTGACCGACGACTTGTCTGACAGCCTCAAGGAAGTGAAGGGCGCGCTCGAGGTCATTAAGAATCTGCATCGCGGGCGGAATCGACGGCCGATTGCCGAGACGATTGCGATGCTGCTGGCGACGACGCGCGCGCATGCGGGGTTTGCGATTTGGCCGACCGGCGAGCAGGCGCTGGCGAATATCATGCGAATCATGGATCAGGCGCGGCGTTACGAAGCGCGCGGCGGTACGACGTCGTTTCGGGCGTTCGTCGATGAGCTGGAAGCGCGCGCGGAACGCGATGAAGCGAGCGAGACGCCGATCGTCGAGGAAGGGACCGAGGGCGTCCGGATAATGACGGTGCATCGCGCGAAAGGCCTCGAATTCCCGGTCGTCATTCTGGCCGATATCACCTGCAACGAAACGCGCGAGAACGCGTCGCGATATATCGAGCCGGCGTCGAAGCTAGCGGCGATGGAACTCGCGGGATGCGCGCCGCGCGAGCTGCAGGAGCATCAGGCGAAAGAGCATGAGCGTGACGTCGAAGAATCGATTCGGCTGCTGTACGTTGCGGCGACGCGCGCGCGCGACTTGATCGTGGTACCGGCGGTTGGTGACGAGGAGAGCGACGGCTGGCTCGCGCGGCTGAATCCAGTCGTCTATCCGTCGCAGACCGAACGGCGCGCGCCCACGTCGATACATCCTGCGGGATGTCCCGAATTCGGCGACGACAGCGTCCTGACGCGGCCGGCGAAGGCTCCCGGCAAAGTAAAATCGGTGGCGCCCGGATTACATCGCGCGCAAAAGGGGGACCATCAGATTGTCTGGTGGGACCCGCGGCTGCTGATTCTCAACGTCGAGGAGAAGATGGGGCTGCGGCAGGACAAGCTGCTGCAAGCTGACGACAACAAGCTGGTGTCGGACCGCGGCGTCAAGATGCATGAGGAATGGAGTGCGAGGCGAGCATCGATGCTCGCGCAGGGGGCGACGCCGCGAATGAACGTCGCGACGGCGACTGAGCTTGCGCTTGCAGCGCCGGCGATTGGGCCAGCGTCGGCGGAATCAATTGCGATCGAAGAGGCGCGGCGCGATCGCGGCCGGCCTCATGGCAAGCGCTTCGGTTCGCTGGTGCATCTGACGATGCTGCGCGCGCGAATCGACGCGGACCCGCGCGAGATCGGCAAGATCGCGGCGAGCGCGGCCAAGATGATCGGCGCGCCGACAGACGAGGCCGCAGCGGCTGCATACTGCCGTGGCAGCCGCGCTCAAATCTTCACTGATGCAGCGGGCGGCGTCGGCGCATACTGTCATGCGAGAATGTCCACTGATGATTCGGCTCGAAGACGGCACCGCAGTCGAGGGGATCGCGGACCTGGCGTTCGCGGAAAATACAGGCGATGGCGCGGTGTGGACGGTGGTCGATTTCAAAACGGACATCGAAGTCGCGGGGCGGCTCGACGAGTATCGCGCGCAGATCAGATTCTACGTACGCGCGGTGAGAGAGAGCACGGGGCGTCCAGCGAGCGGCGCGATATTGTGGATTTAGGTGGAAGGGAAGATCACGTCATCTAATGTGAAACCCTGCGCGGGTTTCACGCTTTCGCGGCAGGGGTGACCCCTGCACCCAGTATTAGTCGCAAAATGGCGAGGACGCCATTTTGCTCTGAGGTTCTTTTTCCTGTGTCATCTCTTTTCCGTTCCCCCTTTCCCGCGGGAAAGGGGGTGAGGGGGATAGGACGCGACGAATAGTTGTCTCAATTCCGGTTCCCCTTCCCGCTCGGGAAGGGGTTAGGGATTAGGTTCTTCGCGCGTTCTGAATGCGAGCGCCCTCACCCGTCCGACGACATAAATGTCGTCTGCCGACCTCCCGGTTTGCGGATGGCGACGTTGTCGCCATCCGCGGGCGACGTAAGAAGGAGCCGGGATTCTTCGCTTCGCTCTGAATGACACAAAGAACGGAGTCGTCATCCGCGGGAGAGGTAAATCTGGACTTGGTGCCTGCGACGGATTTGTGCTGAAATCGCGACGCGAGGGAAACAAGCGATGGCTATCGATATTATATTTGGCGAGCGCGTTATTACTGGCGTCGATGCGGACACTGCCGGTGGCGGGTTGTGGCTTTCTGCCGACGACTTGAAGCGGGTCAGCGGGTTCGAGTTCAAGCCGCAGGGATTCTGCAAGGGCGATGTGTGTGTGCCTGTGCCGGACGCGCGCAAGAGTGAGTTCGTCGCGGGTGCTAGTTACAATCTTGCGGCGCTGGCCGGTCTGCGCGGACAGCCGGTGGTTACTGACGACGAGCATCACGCATGGAGCTTCGGCGAGGCGGCATTGGAGCGAAAGCGGGTGCTGACTTCGCTCGACGCGCCTGATTTCAGCCTGCCCGATCTCGACGGCAAGATGCATTCGCTGTCGCAGTATCGCGGCAAGAAAGTTCTCCTCGTTTCCTGGGCGTCCTGGTGAGGATGCCGCTTTGACCTGCCAGTCTGGCAGGCCCTCTACGAAGAACTCGGACCGAAAGGATTCGTGCCCATCGCGATCGCATTCGATAGCGGCGGCAATGCTGCGACTGAGCCATGGATCAAGGCGGCCAAGCCGACCTATCCGTGCCTGATCGATCGGCAGCATATCGTCGCCGAGCTTTACGACATGGTGAATGTGCCGACCGCGGTCTGGATCGACGAGCGCGGCAAAATAGTTCGGCCGAGCGAGCCTGCCGGCGTCACCGACGCGTTCCGAAAAATGGATCATAAGAATTTTTCGATTCCCGCCGACGCGATGAAAGAGCTGCAGGCGAAGCGGAAGGCATACCAGGACGCACTGCGCGATTGGGTCGAGAAAGGACCGAAGAGCCGGTTCGCACTCGACTCAGCTGAAGTGCTGAAGCGGATGCATACGCCGGACGACGCGCAGGTCCGCGCAGCCGCGAATTTCAGACTCGGCGAATACCTGTTCGAAAAAGGGCACGCGGAGGCGGCGCAGAAATATTTCGAAGAAGCAAAGCGGCTGCGTCCGGAAAGTTGGAACTACAAGCGGCAGGCATGGGCGCTCGAGGATCCAATGAAGGCGGGCGGTCCAGAATTTTGGGCAGCGGTCGATGCGCTTGGGGACGGGAAGTATTATCCGGGCGCGGAGGATATATAAGGAAGGGAAATCACTTGATTGAATGTGAAACCCGCGGCGGGTTTCACGCTTCCTTCGGCAGGGGTAACCCCTGCACCTAGTGAGAAAAATCGCAAAATGGCGAGGACGCCATTTTGCTCTCACTCAATAAATCCGGTTCCCCTTCCCGCTCGGGAAGGGGTTAGGGGTTAGGTTCTTCGCATCGACCACGATGCCAGCGCCCTCACCCGCGCCGGAGGCGCGCCCTCTCCCGAAGGGAGAGGATAGGACTCTGATTTTGCACAATCGCGAAATACTTGTTGTCGGATATGGGTCGCTGCTTAGCGGGTATGGATTGCTGGCGGAGCGGCGCGGCGGCGCGAGCCGGCTTACCGCTCGCGATGCGCATCCGGTGACGATCCAGAATGCGCGGCGCGGACTCGCCAAGCCGTCAAGTCATGGCAAGTATCTTGCCATGGATATCGAGCCGGTCGATCCCGGGGCTCGCCGATCAGTCCGCGTCGAGCATGGACGGACAATGGTGGTATCGGCGGGCTCCTCCTTACCTTCGATCGCGAATTTGCTCCGCTGATCGCGCGGCGCGAGGAATACGACCCGGACGCGTTCGAACGGTTGATCGCGATCGCGGAGCGAGCCGGCCAGCCGATCGGCGAATTCCTGATGGAGATTGCGCGCGGCACTAATTTCGATCTGCTCACCTATCGGGTCGCGCTGCGCACGATGATCGGGTACACCTCGCCGGGGTACATTTTCCATCCGATTGAAATCGACGACGGCCGGGTCGCGATTATTGCGATTGGATCGGGATTCGAGGGCAGCGGCGACCCTGCGATTGTCTCGCGCCGCCAACAATACAAAATGGACCGGCTGCTTTCGCTCGACCAATCGTTGCGAGCCGAAATCGCCGGTTTCGATCGCGCCGGGCAGATTGGATATTACGCCGAATGCGTGCTCGGCGGATTGCATGGCGTGGACGTGAGCGATTTGGCTTTGGGATTCGATACCGATACCGACGCGGATTGGGTGCGCGATTTGGCGGCGCATCTTGGGCCGATCGCGGCCGGTGAGCGCGAGCGGTTTCTCGCGGCGACATCGATCGATGCGGCGCGTTATGGCGAGCGGTTTTCGTTTTCGTTGCGGCGCGCGGCGAGCCTGGATGCGCTGCTAAAGCTGGCGGGCGTTGTATAGTAGTAAGCGACGAGCCGATGGAATCGAAGGCGAATTTTTCAATTCATGTCGCGAAAGAGAATCTGAAATTCTCGGCCGCGCATTTTATCGCGTATCCCGGATTTCGCGAACCGTTGCATGGCCACAATTACCAGGTCGGCGTGTACGTCGAGGGGCGGCTGGCGAACACCGGTTACGTGATCGATTTCGGGCTGATCAAAAAACTCACCAAGGAGATTGTCGATCGGCTCGACGAGCGCACGATCATCCCGGGCAACAGCGATTGCCTTGACGATCGACGGTCCGAAAGACGGCAAGGTGAAAATCCGCTACGAGCGCGACGAATTCGTGCTGCCCGCCGCCGACGTATGTATCGTGCCGATCGTGCATAGCTCGGCCGAAGAGCTCGCGCGTTACATCTGGGACGAGCTGGCGGCACTGCTGCGGGCGCGCGGCGCATTGACGGAAGTGACCACGATGGAAATTTCGGTGGCCGAGGGACCGGGTCAGTCGGCGCATTATCGGAATTCGACGAGCGATAACTGATCACTTTCGCGTTCTCTTCGTAACAATAAAAGCTGCTTGCTTTGTCTATTCTGCTCACTAGTAGTCATCGGCCTGTCAACTAGCTGGACGGCGTGAGACGATCTGCGCGTCGGGGCGAGACGTGTTCTCTTCGAGTCGCAGCTTACGAAGCGAATTAAAAAGTGGGATTGCAGCCGAAATACGCGGAAGTGGAAGCGCCATTCGCAATCGAGCGAGAGCTGGTTGGGGAGCATCCGGCGATCGTCAAGCTGCGTGCGTTGATCGAGCGCGTCGCCCCGACCGAGGTGACGGTGCTGGTTACCGGCGAGAGCGGCACCGGCAAGGAAGTGGTGGCGCAGGCGATTCATACGCTGTCGACCCGGCGTAATCAGCCGTTCGTGCCGGTGAACTGCGCGGCGATTCCGCATGACCTGATCGAGTCGGAAATGTTCGGGCATGAGCGCGGCGCGTTCACGGGCGCGGCGGGCTCGCGTCATGGGCTGCTGACGACGGCGGATCGCGGCACAATTTTTCTTGACGAAATCGGCGAGATGCCCAAGGGACTGCAGGCGAAGCTGCTGCGCGTGCTGGAAGACGGCGTGGTGCGAGCAGTCGGCGCGGACCGTTCGACCCGGGTCAACGTGCGGGTTATCGCGGCGAGCAACGTCGATCTGGCGGCGTCGGTGGCGCGGGGCGAGTTTCGCGAGGATCTTTTCTATCGATTGCAAGTCGTGCCGATCGTGATTGCGCCGCTGCGCGAGCGGCGTTCCGATATTCCGCTTCTGACAGAGCATTTTCTCGAGCGTATTCGCGATCGCGTGCCTGGGCGCGAACTCGCAATCAGCCGCGAAGCGATGGTCGCGATGTGGTCGTACGATTGGCCGGGCAATGTGCGCGAGCTCGAGAATATGGTCGAACGGTTGGCGATCCTGCGCGAGGGCTCGATTATCGACATGTCGATACTTCCGGAAATCATGGTCGCGAGTGCGCGGCCCGCCACCCCGCCAATCAAGGTCGACCTTGGTAACGGTGGGATGAACCTGAACAGCTTGGTACGGGAATTGGAAGGTAGATTGATAAACGATGCGCTCAAGCAAACGGCGGGGAATAAACAAGCGGCGGCGCGGCTGCTCGGCCTCAAGCGGACGACTTTTTCAGCGAAGTTGAGACGCTGCGGCGTAATAGCTCCGGCGTCTTTGGACGAAGGCGAGGAAAGCTAGAGCCATCAGGGAATTGTATGGATGAAGCAATCAGGCAACCACAGATAATGGTGGTTGACGACGACCAGGACACCGTCGCAATCCTCTCGCGGCATTTGCAGCGCGAAGGCTTTGTCCCGATTGAGGCCAGTTCCGGGGCACAGTGTCTCAAACTGGTGCATGAAAACGAAGTCGATGTGATTCTGCTCGACCTGATGATGCCGGGGATGGACGGCTTCGAGGTGGTCAAGGCGCTCAGGGACGATCCTATCACCGCCGAAATCCCTATCATCATGATCACTGCGCGCGACGACCTCGATGCGCGGGCCGAGGGGATGCGCCTTGGGGTCAGCGATTTCCTGGCCAAGCCGGTATTTCGCCGTCAGCTCGCCAGCCGGGTCCGTGCGCAGCTCGAGGTGGTCGAGACGTCGCGCAACGCGAGCGCCGCGATGGATCGTCTGGAAGCGGCAAGGAAGCAACGTTCAGAATAAGCTGCGCGCTCGATTTCGCACATTTTCGATTGACGCGTTCTGCCGCAGTACAGCCGCTGCATAGGATCGCATTGCCATCCCCTGATACGTTCGACTACAAATTAGTGGCTTGGTGCTTGTCCCCGCGGTGAAAGCCGCTATGGGGATCGTCGTTCGAGATGAGTAAGGAGAATTCGCGATGAACGGTGAGAGCCGAAAACCGCAAGCCAACGTGATTGCGGCGCTGACCTACCTGCTGGGCTTCGTCACCGGCATCATTTTTCTGTACCTCGAGCCCTACAACCAGGACGAGTTCATCCGCTTTCACGCGCGCCAGTCGATCGGCTTCTCGGTCGCATGGTTCGCGATCGCGATCGTCTTCGGCGTGTTCATCGCGGTGCTGCCGCATGGGTTGGGCGCTCTACTCAATTTTATTCTGACCTTGATCGACATTGGGCTCGCGGTGTTCTGGGTCGTGCTGATGTACAAAGCATACAACGGCGAGCGCTACCGCATTCCCGAGCTGGCCGACATCGTCGATAGCATCGCCGGCACCCCCGCCGCGTAAATCCTATCCCCTCTCCCTGAATAACGTTCCGGTTCCCCTTCCCGCGCGGGAAGGGGTTAGGGGTTAGGTTCCTCGCATCGTTCGGAACACCCGCAACAAAGGACCGCTGCGCGATTTCAAAAACCGGAACCGGCTTCGCGTGCGCGAAGCTGTCCGGAGGCCAGAAGCCAAGTCCTGCCGCACGCGTTGCTCGCTTCGTCAGGATTACACGGTACGAGACGTCGTGCCGGCGGGCTTTTCTTCGGCGGCCGCGACTTTCTCGTCGCCGGCTGGTTGGCCGTTGCCGTCGGCCGGCTGATCGCCGCTCTCTTCGGGTGCTGCCGATGAAACAGCCTGCGACTGAATATTCGCGGTGCCTTGCGGCGCCAGGCGCAGGCTCGGCTCGCGGTTGATCGCGTCGAGCACGCGGCGCGAAATCTCGTCGGTGATTTGCGGCGCAGTGTAGGTCTCCGCGGGATAGCGGATGACAATTTCCAGGCCGTCCTTGCTCAGATGCAAGCGGCTCTGCGGCTTGGGCGTCTCGAGCATGATGTTGAGGTCGCGCTCGAGATGCCGGTAGTCGCGCATCACGCGGTCGCGATAGCGCGCGAACACTTCGTCAACCGCGTCGAGCAGCCGCTTTTCGGCCAGCCGATAGTCGATGTCGGGCGCGAGTGTGAGCCGCACCTCGTTCCAAACGAAGCTGGTGCCGGGCGCCTGCTTGAAGAAATTGCCCGACGGCTGGAACACGATTGCGTTCGAGAACACCGCGACGCGCCCGGTTGGTTCGCGATGCGTCCCCGTCCCACCGAGTTCCATCAGCGACAATTTCACCAGGCCGATGTCGATGACGTCGCCGGTCACGCCGCCGATTTGCACGCGGTCGCCCGCCTTGATTCCGAATCGTCCAATCAGAAAGAAGTAGCCGGCGATCGACAGGATCACATTCTGCAGCGCGACGGCGATACCGGCGGCGGCGAATCCCAGCACGGTGGCGGCCGATCCGAGCTCGTCGGAAAAGTTGGCTATCAGGACGATCACGATTAGCAGGCCGAGCACGAGCCGTCGCGCCGCCATCACCTGCCCGCGGCGCCGGATGTCGGTCACGTAGCGATTGGTGACCCATCGCCACAACAGAGAGCCGAGGAAAATCACCAGCAAGGAGGTGGCGAGCACCGACAGGCGGATCAAGAGGTTGCGGAATTCCTTGTTCCAGCGCTGTGAGATAGCGTCGTGCCATCGGCCGACGTTGTTGTTGTAAATCCCGAGCAGCACGATTTGCTTGCTGAGCGGCAGGGCGATTGCACTCAGCATCTTGTGCTCGTCGAGCAGGCCTTCGAATGAAGTTTTGCGATTCTTGAGGGTCGCAACGTCGGTGCCGCCGGTGTTCTGCGCAAGTGCTTTGCCGCGCGTGTCGAGGGCGCTGATCAAGCTGATAGTCGATTTGCGAACCGCCGCGGCGCGCGCGGACAGGGCTTGCGCGAGCGCGATGTTCTGTTCGAGCGCGTCGAGCTTGTTGCTGAGCGCGAACAGATCGGTGATGAGGCTCAAAATCCCGGTCGGCTCGGGTCTCACAGCGAGGGTGGTGTCGGCAGTCAGGGTGGTCGGTTTCTTGCTGGCATCGGGAATCGAATGTTCGAGCTCATCGATTTGGGCGGCGAGCGTGCTCGTTTGGTCGGGCGACGAACTGCTGCTCTGGAATTGGGCGAGCGCGTTGAGCGCATCGGCGCGCGCCTGGTTGAGATCGAGCTCATTCTGCGCGACTTGAATTTCGGAATTGATCGCGCCGCGTTCTCGCGCGGGCGCTTTCGCAAGCCGCGCCTGTGAATCCTTGATTCGGGCACGGAGCGTGTTGTCGGTGGCGGCGAGGGTCGCCGCGCTCTGGGCGACGTTGCCCACGCCTGCGGGCGCCGTCGAAGGCGAGTTGCCCGGCGCGGCGACTCCGCCGGCACCCGGCTGGGCGTTGGCCAGAAACGCAGCCTGCGCCCGTGCGGACTCGAACGCGAGGCGCAGGACTTCGGCCGCGGTCTGGCGATCGTTGGCGAAGAAGAGCGTCTCGTCGGGCTCTTGCACGAGCTGGGCTTCTGCGCCGAGATGGCCGTACCAGTTGATGACGTCGGTCAGGTAGGCGATGACGCTATGCGTGTCGAGCGGCGGCGTAGCCGCCGCCGACGCGCTCGCCGTCGTGGGGCTCGCCGCAGCCGCAGGATGCGGCGCACCGGTCGCGGCGACTGACGGCGCCGCCGAGGTCGGCGCCGTCGCAGCAGCCTGCGACGTCGTCGCAGGCCTCTGCGCAAACGCAGACGCGCTCGCGATTGCGAGCGCAATCGCGCCGGCCAGCGTGATGACAGATCGAGTTGAGGTCTTGCGGCAGGAACGCATAGCGGTCAGTCCAAACCAGGCGAGCCAAAGAAAAACCTTACCATCGCGAGAACGATAGTTCGATTGGCAGCACCAGCCACGCTCCGCCCGAAAAAAGTTCTAACAGGGACGAAGTCCCTGTTATTTGTTCTTATCGTTGGGTGCAGGGGTCACCCCTGCCCCAGGAAGCGTGAAACCCACGGCGGGTTTCACTACGATAACGTTCCGCTCAGTACCCGACCGGCGCCGACGCGGTCGCGTCGGGCGCCAAGTCCGCGTAGCGGGCGGGCGGGGTCCACGGCGTCGCGAGTGCGTCGAACTCGCGCATCAACGCGTCGATATCCTTGACATTGGCCGTTTTGCGAATCAGATCGCGGACCATCACCGGCCGCTCATTGAGCCGCTGACGAACCATCGTGCGGATTCCGCGCTCGGCGAGATCGTTCACGACCTTGCGTCCCGACATTGGCTTGCCGTCGAGCGTGAGCAGCGTGCGCGCCTGGATTTCAGACAATGCAGTGCGCAGGTACTCGACGTGCGGCGCCTCGTCGGAGCGGATGAACCGCACCAGGTTGGCGGCGTCGTCGGGCGCGTCGGAAACTTCGGGATCGGACAGAATCTCCTCGGCCCAGGCGAACGTCGATGCGGCAAAAACCTCGATCGCGAGCACATTCGCCATGAAGCGAATCAGCCGCTCGACCGGCTCGCCCAGCTCCGGGAACATCGCGACCGGCTGCCCGCCGCGCCGCGCGATAATCGCGGTATAAATCTCCGGCGAGATAGCAGGATTGGACAGCGCCGCATCGCGCGCCGCGTCCCACATCTGGCGATGCCCGCCCTCCTCGCTCCAGCCGGCTTCGTCGCGCGCATGCGCCTCGAACAGCCCGCTCGCAAGATGCGCCAGCGCGGTCCCCGCAGTATCCTCGCGGATAAAGCTGGAAAGCGGCGGCACCGGCAACTCACGAATCATCGCGCCGAAGCCCTCGACGATCGCGATTTCCGACAGCCATCGCACCATCGGCTCGCGCACCCCCGACTTGAGCAGGAACTTCACCTGCGCAGCATTTGGCACCTGCGGCGAAACGGTATCGGCCGGAATCTCAAACAGCGCAGTCCCCGAAGTAGCAACATGCTGCCGCTGCCAGGCCTCGATCGCCGGCACGCGATAGGCGGTGCGCGGCGACCGGTAATTCCCGTCAGCATCAAACCCGCCATGACACTTGACGCCCTTGACGATGAGGGGCTCGCGAGTATCAACGTTGGCGAGAATTTCGTCGGTAGAGAAGTTCAGTCGAGATTCATGAGGCATTTTTTCAGTGTCCTGTCCGCGGTGTGGCGCTCATGGCCTTGGCCTAACATACGTTAGGTTCGAAGAATGAGTCAACGCCGCGGCACTTTTTCTGGATGCGCCAGAACTAAATGATTGAGCAACGGTGGGCCGGTCGGAATGGGGTCAGCTTGTCGCGACCGCACGCAACGACGAGTACGATACCAAGTACTATGACCGTCTTCTATCTATTCCGGAACACGGTAAATGCTTTTCTGAAGTGCTCGCGGGGGTTTGCGTTGAATCTACGAATGGGCAGACATGGGCAGCCTTCTAGAACTGGGGAACATTTCCTCACATACATCGTGCTTGAACGGTGAATCGCAGAGTGATGCCTCAAAACTGACGGAAACAAACGCCGTTCAAAATCTCGAGCAAGCGAAAGGCTACCGCATTTTTCCGAACGATCATACGTGCTTCCGACGAGACGCTTATGATTCGCGACTCGAAGCCTCGTGTGATCGTCGCTATTCCAGAACGCGAAGCGGCAAAGCAGCTTTCGATATACCAAGATAATTGGATCGGGACTATGAAGATGACCGGTTTGTCGCAGAAGCTGACCTCGCGTCAAGCCGCTGCTACAAAAGGCTGTCGGATGTCCTTCTTACTCGAGAAGCAACGAACCCATGTGGTGTTAACGGCGAAGCGCTAGGCTTAAAACGCAGAAATTCCAGTAGCTGATATGCCGCCGGAACCAGATCCTCCGCGAGAAGGGAAATTCGGTATCGACCTTCTACACACTCGGCGACCGTGATTGTCGAAAGACAGTCTGACGGGAATGCATCTAACCCTCGAATAACCGTTTCGTTTTCGACTCGGCCGAGGGTGCGCCGAATCCGAAGTCTTGAAATTCGCGATGATGGACATGCTGCGGATGAGCTCTTACGGGTCGTCGACTCAGCGGGATCGTCGGATTGCAACATCGGAAAGGACCAACCAAAAGGAATGAGTTCCGTCGGAAAGATCCGAGCAAAAGGCTCGTAGAGACTTCCAACACTAGGCAGTATTTTTCAGCCGCCTTCCAGTCGGGAAAAAATTCCGAAATATTTCAAAAGACTGATCCAAAGTCTTGACGATCGATCGCAAATTACTTCCCAGCTTGCCGGGAGCAACTGGAAGCAGTTCTGACAGCTAGCCTCCGAATATCAATTTCGAACAGAAGCCGCGGATCACGCACTGCTCTCGCCGGAAAGTAACTAGTCGTATGATCTGAAATTGAATAGACCGATGGGGGGAGTCCAGATATCTGCCGGAGGGTAACAACTTTGCCACCAACTTTGGTCTTCGGCAATGCTGCTCGTTTGTACCATTCTGTTCAGAAGGACCTCAAGCCGGATTCGAGTTTCTTTTCTCGGATTCCAAATGAGGATGTGTCCGGGGCTCCGTCCAAATACTTGAAAGGTTCGGGCTTCTCCCCAGATTCAACACGCTGTAGTCGGCCAAAAGCTCGTTCGCGACAAGTATCCACCCTCAAAACTTCTATCGGCGGATCTCAATCGACCCAAGGATTTTTCTGATTCATGGGAGTTCCAAGTCGAAGACTTTAGTCATCAAATCGGACTCCGGACGCCTGTTGTCCAACAGATTTGCCGGATTCCCCCTCCGGCGAAACGGAGTCTACAAGTCCTTCACGCGAGTTCTTGGAGTATCTACGCCGCCAGAGCAGGTTCGATTTACGGCGTTCCGTTACGTCCAATAACCACATTCAGCGAACCGGGTACCAGGAAGCGGTCCTAGAAGTGCCCCAGAACCTTGAAGGGCTCAGATTTATTGAAGAGTAAGCAGATAGCCATCTTCTGTGGAGGGAGACCGGATTTAAGAATTCGAATGGGCGGGTTGAAGCTTCTGTCGCGCGACCTGAAACCCACCTTGGGTTTCACGCTTCCTTGGGCAGCGGTGAGCCATCCTTCGGCTTCGCCCAGGACCGGATCTGACTATTTAAGAACGAGCGATAGCGATGACTGGGAGGCCTTCACTTGGCGCGAATGCTATGCCGCGGCGGATCGCGTGGGCTTCGTAGCCGGCCACCTTCTTCAATTCTACGCGCGACAGGATTTCTGCGATTACGATTTTCATTTGATAGGTTGCGAAGGCTGCGCCCAGGCATCGGCGGGAGCCGCCGCCGAAGGGGAAGAAGGTGTACGGGGTTTGGCGGGATTCGAGGAATCGGTCGGGATTGAATTGCGTGGGGTTTGGCCAGAGTTCGGGGCGTCGATGCACCAGGTAGATGCATGGCGCGATCGTCACGCCCGCTGGTAGCTGGCGGCCTGCGATTGTCATCGCGCGCTTTAGTCCGCGGCCGATGTTTGGCACGACCGGGTCCAGGCGCATCGTCTCGTTAATCACTGCCTCGAGGTATTTTATTTTACCGACGTGTGCCGCACTGAGTTGTTCACCGTTTAATACTGAAAAAATTTCGGCGCGCGCGCGGTCCATTACGTCGGGGCGTGTGACCAGGCGATTGACTATCCATGCCATCGTGGCGGCGGTGGTTTCGTGGCCGGCGAGCATCAACGTGTACATCTCGTCGCGGATTACGTTGTCGGGGAGCGGTTGGCCAGTTTCGTAGCGCGCAGCCAGCAGCATCGAGAGGACGTCTGCGCGTCCTTCGACGCCCTCCTTTCTCCGCCGCGCGAATTCCGCGTACAGGATCGAATCGATCTGGCGCGTCAGCCCGAGCGCGCGGCCCCAAGGACTGAATCGGCCGGCGTCGATTTGCATCGCGGGCAGAGAGAACAGGGTGCCGAGGCGGCTCGAATACAGCGCGAACAGATTCTTCAGTAACGCGCGCAGTTCGGTGCCAGGCCGCATCGTTCTCGAATCCGAATACTGCGCGGATGATCGTTTCGAAAGTGATCGCGCGCATCTGCGGATGAATCGGGAATGGCTGTCCTCGCGGCCATGACGCGATCGCATTGTCAGCCGCATCGCGCATCGCATGGGCGTGCGACGCCATTTGTTCGCCATGAAACGCAGGCAGCAGAAGCCGGCGCTGGCGCAGATGTTCGGGGGCGTCGAGAAACAGCGACGACCGCTCGCCCATGAACGCGCCGAGTGGACGATTGGCTTCGCCGGCATGAAGACTGTCGGGATCGCCAAGAAAAATCTCGCGGACTGCACTCGGGTCGCTGGTGAAGACAAAGGGCGCGACGCCCGGCACGCGCACGGTGAACCAATCGCCGTAGCGTCGCGCGCAGGTGTCGAGGAATCGAAATGGATTGCGGATGAAATCGAAAGTCCCGAAGAGATTCGGGCCGGGAGGCAGGGCGGGAGAGGACATCAGGAACTAGATTGTAGTGGAACCCGCGCTGGGTTCCACACCTCCTTCGGCAGGGGTGACCCCTGCACCCAGTGTCAATCGCAAAATGGCGAGGACGCCCTTTTGCTCTTGGGTCCTCTCCAAGCCTGCACAACCATTTTTCTACAAACCCCTTTTAAAGGGACGAAGTCCCGCATCTTTTCTTAATACTGGGTGCAGGGGTCACCCCTGCCCAAGGAAGCGTGAAACCCAGGCGGGTTTCACATTCAATAAAGATGACCGCATCAACGCTCTCGGTCCTTTGCATCCGCGACGATTCCTTATGTAGCTTAGGCTAGGATTCCCCTGATGGCTGTTGCTCCTAAAACGCTCACTCCAACGACGCACGAGGTGCATGAGTTTTCCTCGACGCGGAAGTGGGTGATCGCGTTCTCCGTGATGCTCGGCACCGTGCTCGAGGTGCTCGATTCGTCGATCGTTAACGTATCGCTGCCGCATATGCAGGGGAGTTTCTCGGCGAGCGTCGACGAGATCGCGTGGGTTGTTACCTCGTACCTGGTCGCGGCGGGAATCATGATCCCGATGACCGGGTGGATCGCCGAGCGCTTCGGGCGCAAGCGCTACTTCGTCGCGTCGATCACGATGTTTATCGTCTCGTCGGCGCTGTGCGGCGTCGCGCAATCGCTCAACCAGATTGTTTTTTTCCGCCTGATGCAGGGGGCGGCGGGCGCGGCGATGATGCCGTTGTCGCAGGCTATCCTGATGGAGACGTTTCCGCCGCGCGAGCAGGCGATGGCGATGGCGGTGTGGGGAATCGGGATGATGGTCGCGCCGATCATGGGCCCGACTATCGGCGGCTATATTACCGACGCGTGGAGCTGGCGCTGGAACTTTTACATCAACGTGCCGATCGGGACGCTCGCGGCGTTCATGGTGTATCGCTTCGTCGACGACCCGTCATACATGCGCAACCTGCGGCGCGGGCGGATCGACCTGCTCGGTATCGCATGCCTGTTCGTGACGCTCGGGCTTGGCGAAATCGTGCTCGATCGCGGCGAGCGCGCCGACTGGTTCACCAGCCCGTGGGTGGTTTACTGCACGGCCGCCGCGCTGATCTCGCTCGCGATTCTGGTCTATCACGAGCTGCACACCGAGGATCCGGTGGTCGATCTTTCGATTCTCGAGAACATGAACTTCACGCTGCCGGTGGCGCTGGTAATTTTCCTGACCTTCACGCTTTACGGCACCGCGATTTTGAATCCGATCTTTCTGCAGGAGACGCTGGGCTACACCGCTTCGAAGGCCGGACTCGTGATGGCGCCGCGCGGCTTCGGCACGATGTTCTCGATGATCATCCTGGGCACGTATGCGCGCCGCGGCGGTGACATCCGGCCGCTGGTCGGCATCGGCTTTATCTTCGTGGGATTCGCGATGTGGGAGATGTCTGGGCTGAATCTCGCGTCCGACGTGCGCCGAATCGTGTGGCCGACCGTGCTACAGGGCGTCGGCACCGGTCTCGTGTTCCCGGGCTTGTCGGCCGCGGCGCTGAGCTCGATGGAGAAATTCAAGATGGGGCGCGCGGCGAGTCTCTACTCCGTTACGCGCAACCTCGGCGCCGCGATCGGCACGTCGTACCTGACGACGCTGCTGATCCATCGCCAGCAGGTAAATCAGAGCTACCTCGTCGAGCACATCACGGTCTTCACGCTGCCGCATATGCAGATGCCCGGCGGCCTCAACATGGGCAACGAATTCGCGATGGGCCACAAACACGGCATGGCGATGCTCTACGGGATGGTGCAGCGGCAGGCGATGATGCTGTCGTTCAACGACATCTACCGAATCCTGTGCGTGCTGATGCTGGTGCTGGTGCCGACGTTCCTGTTCCTCAAGCGCGACACGCGCAACCTGCCGGCAGAAGCGGCGCACTGAAAAAAATTGTAAGACCGTAAAATTTTTTTGTGGGTGCGGAACGGCCTCACGTTTGTCGGCGAGTGACCGCGAGGATTTGTTCTCTTAATTCTCGCGCGCTCGTCGATCCCGACACGCTGCACCCCGATTCGTGGAGGCTTGAAGCTGCTTCCCAAACTGTCGCATGCGCGACAAACCCTAGTGCGGCTTGGAGCACTCAGATCATTTGATCAGAGCCGCTCGCAGAACGACTCGTCGAACCGCGTTGGAGGTTCATTAGCGCATCTCATTTTGCCACTGGGGCGCCCTGATCGGAATGCGCCCGAAAAGCTGCACTTGAGCCACCGGTTGTCAAGTTTTGAATCGAATGAATATCGCTCGCACCATGTTGCCCGACCGCGGTACGCGCGCTAGTTAAGAAGCCGCTGAGTTATCTTGATGGCCTGAAAACGTCGCGCGGATCGCAACGGCCAAGTCGGGGGAATTGACGACCTAGTCGACGCGCGCATTATCCATCGAGCCGCTGCTTGTGGGAGTGAGTGAGGATGCGGGCAGGCGGGCGGGCATCGCAAAGATGCCGAGCTGGGCTGATGGTCCGATGAAAAGAGCCGGTGCGCATGGCGCAGTTTCGCTTTGGCGCTTTTCGATCTTGCAGCCCTGGAGTCGGCGTTGCCGCGCGCCGCGGTTATCACTTTTGGCGCGGCGCTAGGACTAGCACGACTTCCCGCTCTCTCCGTTTCAATTTTGCTCGCCTCGATCGCAACAACAGTTCAAAATTTAGATATGACCAACGGCCCGTGACGGTGTCCGGCGGCAAGTCAGCGTGTGTGGCACGCCGACCGGAACTCGAAGCCCTGGGAGGTTGAGACTGTGCGAAACGGACCATTGGTACATCGACGCGCCCACGCCTCGCGCTTTGCGTACGGGGTGCCGTCGCCCTTGGAGCGTCTGCAATCACTATCGGCATTCAGCAACCCGCAGAGGTATTTGCGTCCGTCGCGGGTCGCGTCAATCGAGCCGGCGCCATTCGAGACGCAGCGTTTGCAGCTCGGCAGCCGGTTGCCGATCAATCTGCGACATTTCCTGGCCGAGCAACTCGGCGCCTCGATGCGAATCGAGGACGATTCGATCGTCGCGCTCGAGCCGCGCTCGAATGAAAAGCTGATGCGCGAGCTGGCCCGCGCGATTCGCCGCTTTTCGGCCGAACGCGCGCGCGAAGCATGGTGCGAATGCGCGATGGGCCTCGATCGGCTCGAGCGCGAGTTCTTCGCCGCGCCGAGCGACAATCGCGGACCGGTAGTGTTGTGCCTGCGATGCTCGTGCGTGGGCGCCGGCCCGCTCGACCAGCATTGCGGCAGCCGATGTATCGCGGTTCACCTGGGTGCTGAGGTGCGCGCGCAGCAGCTCGAAGGCAAATGCGTCGATGGGACCTTGACCCCCGACGCGTTGCATCGAGCGGTCGAAAATTTCCGCATGCACCGCACCGAAGCCGGCCAGCCTCACTACGATTTGGACTGCTATGTAGCCGGCGGCCAGGTAATCTTCACCTGGCGCCCCTTGCCCGAGTAGAGCGCGCGACAGAAAGGAAATTTCCGCCGATAATCCGCAGACAAGCTGATTCACTAAAAAAAGAAAAAGGTGCTGGATTTCTCCAGCACCGCAGATAGCGTTCGAATTTTTACAGCTACATAGCCGACGCGCGACGGCGGCGTTGTTCCTTGCGGCGGCGACGCTGCGCCTCGGATCGTTTACGCTTGCGGCGGACGCTGGGCTTCTCGTAAAAAGCCCGCTTCTTCATCTCTTTGAAAACGCCCTCCTTGGCCAGCTTGCGTTTGAGCACTCGCATCGCTTGATCAAGAGAGCCTTCGACCCGAATTTCCATAGTCCTCCGTCCGTCCGGTGGTTAGCCTGTCGAGTCTAGGGCTGCCTTGGGTCAGAGTCAACCTGCGAAGTCCCGCTTCATGCGCGCGATGCGGGTCTGGTAAAACCAGGGGTGACCCCTGGACCCAGTGTTAAGAAGGAGTCGCTAGATGGATTTGGGACTTACCGGAAAAGTTGCGATGGTCACTGGCGGCAGCCGCGGGTTGGGACGCGCGATGGCGCATGCGCTCGCGGACGAGGGCATGCACGTCAGTGTATGCGGGCGGACCAAAGACACGTTGAACGAGGCGGTCGCCGCGCTGATGAAAACGGGATCGGCGATGGGATTTGTCGGCGACATGACGAAGCCGGAAGATGCGCAAAGATGGGTCGATGAGACCGTGAAAAAGTTCGGCGGAATCGACGTGCTCGTCAACAATGCAGGGAGCGCGCGGCCGGGCGCGCTCGCGGAGTTGCCTGAATCGGCGTGGCAGGAGCAATTCGATCTGAATCTGTTCGCGCCGGTGCGGCTCGCTCGCGTGTGCGCCCCGCAGATGGAAAAACGCGGCGGCGGCTCGATCATCAATATCGGTTCGATCTACGGCCGCGAGTCGGGCGGGCCGCTGACCTACAATGCGTCGAAGGCGGCACTCCATTCGTTCACCAAGATGCTCGCGCGCGAATACGCGCCAAAAAATATCCGCGTCAATACGATCGCACCTGGCTCAATACTCACGGCCGGCGGAATTTGGGAGCAGCTCTTTCGCGAGAATCCCGCGTTCGAGAAAGATTTCATCAGCCACGAGATGCCGGCGGGACGTCTCGGCCGTCCCGACGAAGTCGCATACGCGGTCGTGATGCTCGCGTCGCCGCGCGCGAGCTGGATCACGGGCGCGAATATCCCGGTGGACGGCGCGCAGGGACGCTCGATCCTCTGATGCTCTCTTTTCAGTGTTCCGTCCTCACAATAGTGGCCCTCACCGCTATCGGATGCAGTTCGCCGTTGCCGAGCACCGAACTTCCGCCCGCCCGGTACATCCAGGGCGCGCCCGAGTTTCCCGGCTTTCACGATTACCGCGGAATCGTCGATCTGCCGATGAAAGCGTCGGGGATGGATCAATCGGGAATCGCGGACCTGGCCAAGACTTCGCAAATCGATTTCATTTTTCTGGCCGACCGCGTCCAGCCGGGTGACACCGACTTCGGAATCGCGGGATTCACCAGCGACATCCTCTTTATCGCAGGCGGCGCGTTCGATGTCGGCGGCAGCCAGATAGTCGGCGTGAACCTCCATGAGCCGATCAAGCCCAACCTGACGCCGAACGATTTGATTGCCGCGATTCACGACCAGGGCGGTCTCGCGATTGCGGCCGACCCGGCGAAGTTTTCGTCGTCGGAAGACTACGCGCTGGCGGATGCGATGGAAGTTTACAATGCTCGCGCGGCGTGGCTCGCGCAAAGTCCAACAACGCTCTACTTTCGCGCGATCTTTTTCGGCACCGATCATTTCCTCGCCGGCCTCGACCTGCGCCCCGACGCGAACCTCGCGCTCTACGATCGAATGACGACTGGCGCGCGGGTCGCGATGCTCGCCGGGACGGGCGCGCCCGACAACTTGAACGTTCTCGGTGCGAAGGTCGGGACCTTGCCTCAGCTCTTTCTGTTTTGCACGACGCATCTGCTGGCGCGCGAGCGCGACACGGCGCCAATCCTCGAAGCGCTCCGCCTCGGGCATTCGTACGTCAGTTTCGACTATCTCGGCTACGTCGGCGCGTTCGCGTTCTTCGCCCGCGTCAGCGACACGACCACGATGATGGGTGACGAAGTCCATCTCGCGCCCGGACTCACTCTCAAGACCGAGCTCCCCGCGCCGGCCGATCGAATCGCGATGTATCAAAACGGGATCGAAGTGGCATCCGCCGACAACGCATCCACGCTAGAGTTCGCGCCGAAGTCCCCAGGCGCATACCGAATCGAAGCGTTCCGCAGCGGCAAGTTGTGGGTCCTATCGAATCCTGTGTACGTGCGATGAGCGCGCGGACGCGAAGAACTTGATTGAATGTGAAACCCTCCGCGGGTTTCACGCTTCCGCGGCAGGGGTGACCCCTGCACCCAGTGAAAAAATAGAATCGCAAAATGGCGAAGGCGCTTTCTGTCCCCCTTTCCCGCGGGAAAGGGGGTGAGGGGGATAGGACGGGGCGGAATAGTTGCCTCAAATCCGGTTCCCCTTCCCGCTCGGGAAGGGGTTAGGGGTTAGGTTCCTAATGCTTTTGTGTCATTCAGAGCGAAGCGAAGAATCCCGGCTCCTTACTTTTGTATGCCAACAGACAGACATGTGACCCTGAAAGATTTACGGAAGAAATGCCGACCTCTATCCCTTCTTACCACGACAAATTCTACAAAATCTTAGCTGGCCGGCTTCTTGCTGATCTCTCGGCATGTACCTGATGGAGGCTACAAAAATGCGATTTATCAAGAATATGGCAATTATCCCGGCGGCTATCGCCGCGTGCGGAATCGTGAGCGGATGCTTTTCGTACCATCGGACCGTCGATGAAACGACGGCGCCCGCCCCAGTAGTTGAGACTGTTCCCGCACCGGTAGCAGTGGCTCCGGCTCCGGTTGTGGTCACTCCTCCGGTGGCGACGAGTTCCACCACGACTACCACGACGACCGACGCGCCCGCAGTGGTTGAACGTCAAAAGACCACGACCTACATCCCCGCGCCCTACTAGTCGGGCGTGAGCAAAAGCTACCGTCAGCGCGCGTACGATTTCGCGATCCAATCCGTCAGCTGATCGAGCACATCAGCGAATGGCCGGTCGCGGAATCGACGCGCACCCTGACGGTATCGCCCGCCGAAATTCCTGAGCCCGCGATGGTGTCGACCGCAAAGATTGCGGTCTTGAATTGCGGCGTCTTGCCCGCGAGCATCCCACCGCCGCGCCGCGCCGGTCCTTCGACCAGTACTGGAAACTGGCGGCCGATCATTTCGCGATTGCGCGCCAGCGACATTTTTTCCTGTAATCCGATCAGCGCCGTCAGCCGGCGGCCTTTCTCTTGTTCGCTGACCGAATCGTCTAGGCGAAAGGCGCGGGTATGCTCGCGCACCGAATATTTGAACATGAATGCGGAGTCGTAGCCGACTGCGCGCATGATCGCAGTTGTCGCCTCGAAGTCCGATTCTTCCTCGCCATGAAATCCGACGATAATGTCGGTCGAAAGTGCGACTTCGGGAATTGCCGCGCGCACCCGCGTGACCAGCTCGAGATATTCCGCGACCGTGTAGCCGCGTTCCATCGCGGACAGAATTCTGTCGGAGCCTGACTGCAAGGGGAGATGCAGTTGCGGCTGGACTTTCGGCTCGGTCGCCATCGCGTCGATAATCGACTCGCTCATGTCGCTCGGATGCGGCGACGTGAATCGAATCCGCTCGATCCCGTCGATCGACGCGACCATCGTGAGCAGCGCGCCGAAGTCGATGTCGCCAAAGCGGTAGGCGTTGACGGTCTGCCCGAGCAGCACGACCTCTTTCACGCCGCGCGCCGCCAGTTCGCCAATCTCGCGCATCAGATCTGCGGGCGGAATCGAGCGCTCGCGGCCGCGCACGTACGGCACCACGCAGAACGCGCAGAATTTGTCACACCCGCGCATCGCAGTGACGTAAGCGCGCACGCCGCCGCCGTAGTCGGGGGTGATATCGGCGTAGGTCTCGGCACGATCGAGACGGACATCGATTGAAGCATCGAAGCCTGCGCTGCCAATCATCTCAGGCAGCCGGCGATAACTGTCCGGCCCTGCGACGACGTCGAGGAACGCGGCCTTTTCGATGATCGCGACGCGATTGTGCTGCGCCATGCATCCGAGCAGACCGATCTTCACTTCCGGCCGCGAATTCTTCAGCCGCGCCAGCTCGCGCAGCCGATGCAGCACCTTCTCCTCGGCATGCTCGCGAATCGCGCAAGTGTTGAGCAGCACGACGTCAGCATCGTCGACACCATCGGCATTGACGTAACCCGCGCGGCGCAAAATGGCACTGACCGTCTGCGAATCGGCGACATTCATCTGGCATCCGTAAGTCTCGAGATAAACCCGCGGACGCGCAGGATTGGCGGCGTGATCGTTCATAGGACGAAAAGAAAATCTTAGGCTACGTCGTCACGTCGATACAACGTGAAGGGCGCCGGCGCATTTGTGGAGCGCTGCGCGATTTTCGGAAACCGGAACCGGCTTCGCGTACGCGAAGCTGGCCGAGGTCCTTCCTCCCCTCGCGTTGCTCAGGTCGTCAGGATGACACAAAAACGCGAAGCTGCCCCGGAGGCAGCCCTTCTCGCATTCGCTCGCGCCGTCAGGATGACAGGAGCGCCGGTCGCGATGCTCACTTCGTCAGAACGAAAAGAGACTCTCTTGCCGAGAATCCTCGCGATACTTAAATTTTTGCCACGATCCTATGCCGCAGAATCGCAGGCCATCGTTCGAGCGGATGGAAGCCACTTTGCTGGCGTGTCCGCAATGCAAGCGCGCGGTCAAAGTGCGCAAGCGGCTGCTGCTCGTGCTCCCCAACGGCGACAAATACTTGTACGTCTGCCCCGATTGCGGCTCGACCTGCGGCGAGACAATCGAGACGCCGCTGCCAGCAGGAATCCGCTGATCATCGACATCTCTTCCCCTAAACCTTCTAACAGGGACGAAGTCCTGCATCTTTCTTAATTCTAAGGTGCAGGGTTTAACCCTGCCCAAGGAGGTGTGGAACCCAGGCGGGTTCCACATTCGACAAAGTGATTTACCCTTCCATGCCACGCATGCCGTCGAGATCGCGCATCGCGCGTTCGAGTATCTCGCGCACCTTGTCGATTCGCTCTTGCGTCGCGGTCTCGCCGGCTACTGCGCGGAATGCGGCCTTCACTAGCCGCTCGGCGGGACCGCGAATCTCGGCCGCGTCGGGGTCGTTCGCGTGCCGCCATCCGGCCCATCGCTTCGCCCGCCACCAGATGCGCCGCACGGTCTCGTCTTCCCGCTTGAGTTCGGCACTGCCGGCGTCGGTGATCGCGTAGACGCGCTTGCCTTCCTTCGAGTCCGACGAAATCAGGCCTTCGTCTTCGAGTTGCTGCAGCGTTGGATAAACCGTCCCGGCGCTGGCGCTGTAGATTCCGCCGGAGCGCTCTTCGAGTTGACGCATCAGCTCGTAGCCGTGCTTTGGACCATCGGCGATCAGCGACAGGAGTGCGAGCCGAACTTCGCCGGGGCCGAAGAATCGCGCCCGCATGCCGCCCATCATGCCGAATTCGCCCCAGTGGCCACGCCTTTGAAAACGTCGAGTCCCGCAAACCATCATGACCATGCCTCCGTAACATCGCGATACATGATGGAAGGTATATCGTACGATATAGCTGGAGTCAACGCTAAGGAGGCGACCGGAAGGTCGCGATTCGGAAAAGGGAACCGGCTTCGCGTGCGCGAAGCTGTCCGAGGCACCTCCTCCCGTCGCTAACGCTCCCCGTCGTCGGGATGACTAGGACGGCAAAACGGCGTCAGCCCATGACGTGCACGGATGCCGGCTCGATCACGTACGTGACGCGCTGCTCGCCCGGGGTCCGGAACGGATATTTGTCCTGATTCAGGTACTTTTTCGCCAGGCTGTCGATATGCGCGTCGGCGTTCTTCTCGTCTTCGGCGATCACCGGCCCGCGTATTCCGATGTATCGATATGCGTTATCTGGATCGACGATCGCCAACGCCACCTTTGCGCCGACTTTCATGTTCTTTGCCTTCACTCGTCCGCGCGCCGTGTTGATCCGGATTTTTCCGTTGGTGTAATCGAACCAGACCGGAGTCACTTGCGGAGTGCCGTCGGCCATTATCGTCGCGATATTCGCAAGCGGCTTTTTGGTGGTGAGGAGGTCGAGAAATTTCTCGGGGATCGTGTTCGATGCCATCGTGGGTGACTCCTTGGTGATGTCGGTATCGCTCCAGATTAGACCTTAGCTCGCGTGAGGCAACCGCAAATCTAGCGGCAACGGAGGATAAAATGTCGGCTATAATTTGACACCTACATTTGCATGCGTTAATAGCCAAGCTTAAGCTCGAACTTGAGAATGTGGCGCGGGGGAGAATGCCCGATTGCGCCGAGGAGTATTTTGCGATGGCGCTGTTTAATAAAGAGCCCGAGAAAAATCCAAAAATCCAACCCGCGACTACCACGCCGATAACTTCGTCAACATCGCCATCGCCTGCGTCATCTTCTTCGACCACTACTGCCGCGGCTGCTCCACGACCTAACGGACCGGCGCCGGCTGACGGCCGCGCTTACCTTGATCGAGGATCGAAAATCTCCGGCAAGATTTCGTTCGAAGGCCCCGCTCGAATCGACGGCGAGGTTGACGGCGAGGTTAACGCCAAAGACAGTCTCACGATCGGCGAGTCCGCCGTGATCACCGCGCACATCCGCGCTGCGTCGGTGTCGGTCGCCGGCAAGGTCAGCGGAGATATCGTCGCGACGCAGCGAATCGAAATCCGCCCGTCGGCGAAGGTCAGCGGAAATATCACCGCGCCGGTGCTGTCGGTGCAGGAAGGCGCGCAGTTCGAAGGGCACTGCTCGATGCAGCCTGAGGGTGTTCGCGAAGATCGCAAAGTCACAGTATTCCCCAAGGAGGAGCGCGTGCCGCAAGCCGCCGTCGGAGGGCAGAAGCTGGCCTGAACTGCCCCGGCCGGTGTTGAGCTGAAAGTCCGCGTTCCCAGGTTTCCGATGATGGAGAGAACTTCGATAGTCCCCCCAGGGGAGACGCCGTAATATGCATATCCCGCCGAATTGGGGGACGTTCTTTGCGCTGATTGTTTCGTTCCTGGTTTTCTGGTTTATATTCAGCCGATTATTTTTTCGACCGTTCCTGAACCTGCTGTCGGAGCGCGAGCGCAGATTCAAGGACTTGAACGATCGCACCGAGGATTTGATCAAGCAGGCGCGCGCCGCCGAAGCTGAACGCGAAGAGCGGCTCGCCGAGGTTCGAAAGGGCGCATTCGCGCGGCGCGAAACCGAACGCCGCAAGGCAGAAGAGGAAGCCGCGAAAATGATGGAAGCGGCCAAGGCCGAGGCGCGAGAGACGCTCGAGGATGTGCGGGTCAAGATAGAAACGGAGCTGAAAGCGGCGGAGCGCGAACTCGAGCAGATGGGACACAGCCTTGCGAGCGAGCTCGCCGAGAGGGTGCTGGGACGGCCATTGAATAGTGGAGCGGCGACAGGCAAAAACAATTAGGCGCGACCTGATTTCAACCTGAAATGAAGAAGTGGATCACATCGGCGGCGATTTTCGCTGCCGCTTTTTTTGCGTACGCGGTCAATGCGGCCAATGCTGCGGAAGGTGCCGGCGCCGAGCACGGCTCGTGGCTGCTGCTGACGTTCTTCGCGATCAACTTCATCCTGTTCGTCGGCGTGATCGCTTATTTCGCCGGTGCGCCAATCCGGAAATTCTTCGCCGATCGCGCCGGCACGATTCGCACTGCGCTGTCGCGTGCGAAGAGCGCGCTGGCCGAGGCCGAGGATCTCGCGAACAAGGCGGCCGCGCGGATGGCGGCTTTGTCGGCGGAACTGAAGAAACTCGCCGACGAGCTGGAACAGGAGACTGCATTCCAGGTCGGCAAGGTTGCCGATCTCGCGAAATCGACCGCCGAAAGAATCCATCGCGACACCGAGATGAGCAAGTCTGCATTGTCGGAAGCGGCCAAGCGGCGCGTTCGCGCGCAGCTGGCCGAATCGGCAGCGAACCTCGCGCGCGAAACGATCAGCCGAAATTTTCAGCCTAGCGATCAGGGACGCCTGATCGACGGCTTCATGGACAAGCTCGGCAGCGGTGACCAACGATGAAAGGATCGCGAGTCGCCAAGCGCTACGCGCGCGCCCTGCTCGATCTTGCCGACAAGGGCAACGAGGAGAAGTGGGGCGCCGAGCTCGAACGGTTGGCCGCGATGGTCGAATCGCCCGAGTTGCTCGATCGCCTCGCGTCGCCCGAGCTGTCCGATCAATCGCGGCAGGAGGCGATGGCGAAGATTGCCGAGCGCCTTAATCTCAGCTTCCCGGTGCGATCGTTCGCGGTTGTGATCGCGCGACACGGGCGGATTCGCGAAATCGGCGCGATCGCCGAGTCGTATCGCGACCTGCTCGATCAGGCGATGGGCCGCGAGCGTGCGACGCTGACCTTTGCGATTCAACCGTCCGACGCCGAAATCGCGCGCGTGATCAGCGGCCTCGAATCGATCGCGAAGTTGAAAATTATCCCGACCGTAAAAGTTGACGCCGCGCTGCTCGGCGGTGTGACCGCGGAATTGGGCGGAAAAATCTACGACGGCAGCCTTGCAACTCGCCTCGAGGAGGCCAAGCGCCGGCTCGCGGGCTAGGCAGGAAGAAACTACATCTATATGGCAGAAATCCGACCATCAGAAATCAGCGAAATCCTCAAAAACGAAATAAAGGGTTTCGAGGGCAGCATCTCGGTGCGCGAGACCGGCCGCGTCCTCTCATGCGGCGACGGTATCGCCCGAATCTACGGCTTGCAGAACGCCGCGTTCGGCGAGCTGCTCGAATTTCCCCATCAGATTTTTGGGCTGGTGCTGAACCTCGAAGAGGACAACGTCGGCGCCGTGCTGTTCGGCGACCCGCAGGCAATCCAGGAAGGCGACGAGGTCAAGCGCACCGGACGAATCGCGGAAGTGCCGGTCGGCGAAGGCCTGCTCGGCCGCGTCGTCAACGCACTCGGCCAGCCAATCGACGACAAGGGTCCGATCAAGGCGACCGAGACGCGCCGAATCGAAATCAAGGCGCCCGGGATCATCCGCCGCCAGCCGGTCAAGGAGCCGCTGCAGACCGGCATCAAGGCGATCGACACGATGCTCGTCATCGGACGCGGACAGCGCGAGTTGATCATCGGCGATCGTCAGACCGGCAAGACCGCGATCGCGATCGACACGATCATAAATCAGAAGGGCCTCAACATGCATTGCATTTACGTGGCGATCGGGCAGAAGCGTTCGACCGTCGCGCAAGTGGTCGAAAAGCTGACCAGCGCGGGCGCGATGGAGTTTACCACCGTCGTCGCCGCCACCGCTTCCGAAGCCGCTCCGCTGCAATACATCGCGCCTTACAGCGGCTGCACGATGGGCGAATATTTTCGCGATACCGGCAAGCATGCGCTGCTGGTGTACGACGATCTCAGCAAGCACGCGCAGGCCTATCGACAGTTGTCGCTGCTGCTGCGCCGTCCGCCCGGCCGCGAGGCGTATCCCGGCGACGTCTTCTATCTGCATTCGCGATTGCTCGAGCGCGCCGCCAAGATGAGCGACGAGATGGGTGGCGGCTCGCTCACCGCGCTGCCGATAATCGAGACCCAGGAAGGCGACGTGTCGGCGTACATCCCGACCAACGTCATCTCGATCACCGACGGCCAGATAATTCTCGACAAGGATCTGTTCAACTCGAACGTGCGCCCGGCGGTCAACGTCGGCCTGTCGGTTTCGCGCGTCGGATTTTCGGCCGCGGTCAAGGCGATCAAGCAGGTCGCCGGATCGCTCAAGCTCGACCTCGCGCAGTACCGCGAGATGGCGGCCTTCGCGCAGTTCGGTTCCGACCTCGACGCCTCGTCGCAGCGCCTGCTCGCGCGCGGCGTGCGATTGACCGAGATGCTCAAGCAGGGTCAGTACAGTCCGCTGCCAATGGAAAAAGAAGTGCTGATCATGTTCGCCGCGAAAGAGGGCTACTTCGACAAGCTGTCGGTCGAGCAGATTCGCCCGTTCGAGCTGGGATGCTACACCTACTTCGACGCGCGTCACGCCGACCTGCTCGCCGAAATTCGGGATCAAAAAGCGATCTCCGACGATCTCACGAAAAAGCTCAAGGCCGCGCTGGACACCTACGAACAATCGTTCATCGCCGAGAGCAAATCGGCCGCGCCCGCGCCGGCAACCGCTGCGTAGCTCGGATTAGCGCTCCACAATGGCATCACTTAAGGCAATCCGGCGCCGGATCACGACGGCCAAATCGACGCAGCAAATCACGCGCGCGCTGAAACTGGTCTCGGCCGCGCGACTGCGACGCGCGCAGGAAGCGCTCGTCAACGCGTTGCCTTACAGCCAGGCGCTCGCGCGTGTCGCCGATTCGCTGCTCACCTCGGAAGGAATCTCGGTCGGCCCGGTCGAAGGCGCGCAAAAGAAATCGCTGCTGGTGGTGGTCGCGTCCGATCGCGGACTGGCCGGCGGCTACAACTCGTTCCTGTTCCGCGCGGCCGAAGAAACGCGGCGCGAGATTCGCGGCCGTGGACTCGAAATCGATCTGTTCGCAGTTGGCAAGAAGGCCGTCGATCAATTCCGTCGCACCAACGTTCCGGTCGCGCTGTCACGAATCGACAACTTTCCGCGCCTCGCCACTATCGCGCTCGCACGCGACATCGCGGCCAAGATGCTCGCCGACTACACCTCCGGCGCGATCGACGAAGCCGGCATCGTCTACACTCATTTCCAATCCGCGATCGTGCAGAAGCCGGTTTACGAGCGCCTGTTGCCGATCAAGCCGCCCGGCGACGCGGGCATCAAGCCCGGCGCCGAGGTCGAGGCCGCGGTATCGGCCACCGACAAACCCAAAATCGATTACCTGGTCGAGCCGTCGCGCGAGGAACTCGTGCCCGTCGTGCTGCGCGGATACCTCGAAGCGAGTGTCTATCATGCGCTGCTCGAATCGGAGGCCAGCGAGCAAGGCGCGCGCATGACCGCGATGGACGCGGCGACTAACAACGCCGACGACATGATCTCGTCGTTAACGCTCGCGATGAACCGCGCCCGCCAGGCCCAAATCACCCGCGAGCTAATGGACATAGTAGGCGGCGCCGAGGCCCTCCGCTGATGAATATTTTTTGGAATCCTCCTTCCCTCTGTTCTTCCCCTCTCCCTGTAAGGGAGAGGATCGAAGGTGAGGGTCTTTGTATAGCGCCCTCTTCGCGCGCGGCTAAAAATTCTGATTCTCTTTCTTCTTCTAAATCCGATCCCCCCCTTCCCGCGCGGGAAGGGGTTAGGGGTTAGGTTCTTTATGAGTACTCAAACCGCTCCAGGAAAAATTAACCAGGTCCTCGGCAACGTCGTTGACGTCGAGTTCGGCGCCGGCACGCTCCCGCCAATTTTCTCCGCGCTCCGCGTCAGCAACCCCTCGATCAGCGACGAGGCCGGCAACCTCGTCCTCGAAGTCCAGCAGCATCTCGGCGAAAACACCGTGCGATGCATCGCGATGGACTCGACTGACGGCCTCGTGCGCGGGATGGAAGCCGCTAATACCGGCGCGCCAATCTCGGTGCCGGTCGGCCCCGGCACGCTCGGCCGCATCATGAATGTCACCGGCAAAGAAATCGATGAGCGCGGGCCCATCACGGGCACTTCCCTGATGCCGATACATCGCGACGCGCCGCCGTTTGCCGACCAGGCTCCCGAGGCGGAAATCCTCGAGACCGGCATCAAGGTTCTCGATCTGATCTGCCCGTTCGCGCGCGGCGGAAAAATCGGGCTGTTCGGCGGCGCCGGCGTCGGCAAGACCGTCACGATTCTCGAGCTGATCAACAACGTCGCCAAGCAGCACGGCGGCGTGTCGGTATTCGCCGGCGTCGGCGAGCGTTCGCGCGAAGGCAACGATCTCTATCGCGAGCTCACTGAGTCCGGCGTCATCTCGAAAACTGCTCTGGTGTACGGCCAGATGAACGAGACCCCCGGCGCGCGTGCCCGCGTCGCGCTGACCGGAGTCACGGTCGCCGAATATTTTCGCGACGAAGAAGGCAAGGACGTCATCTTTTTCATCGACAACATTTTCCGTTTCGTGCAGGCCAACTCGGAAGTCTCCGCGCTGCTCGGCCGCATGCCCAGCGCGGTCGGCTATCAGCCAACTCTCGGCACCGACATGGGCGAGCTCGAAGAGCGCATCACGACCACCAAGAAAGGCGCGATCACGTCGGTGCAGGCCATCTACGTCCCCGCCGACGATCTCACCGACCCTGCGCCGGCGACCACCTTCAGTCATCTCGACGCCATCTGCACACTCGATCGCAAAGTTTTCGAGAAGGCGATTTTCCCGGCGGTCGATCCGCTCGGCTCGAATTCGCGAATTCTCGATCCGCAAGTCGTCGGCGACGAGCACTACAGCGTCGCGCGCCGCGTGCAAGGAATCCTGCAGCGCTACAAGGACTTGCAGGACATCATCGCGATCCTCGGGATGGAAGAACTGTCGGCCGAGGACAAAATAGTCGTGTCGCGCGCGCGTCGCGTGGAACGCTTCCTGTCGCAGGCAATGTTCGTCGCGGAGCCGTTCACCAATCAGCCCGGCAAGTACGTCACGCGCAAGGACACCGTGCGCGGCTTCGCCGAAATCCTCGACGGCAAATGCGACGACCTGCCCGAGCAGGCGTTCTACCTGGTCGGCACGATCGAAGACGCGCGCGAAAAGGCCGAACGCCTCGCCAGCGAATCGCGCTAGTCGCAAAAACCGATGGCATCCACGTTCCCATTCATACTGGTAACCCCGACCGGCATCGTCTTCGAAGGCGACGCCGCGGAGGTCTCCGCCATCGGCCCGCTCGGCGAATTCGGCGTCCTGCCCGAGCACATAAATTTCATAACGTCACTGGTCCCCGGCGTCCTCGAAGCGCAATTGCCCGACGGCTCCAAGATGCATTGGGTAGTTTCCGGCGGCCTGGCCGAGGTTAAGGATGGCGTGCTGACAGTACTAGCAAGCAGCGCCGAATCCCCGGAAATGATCGACGCGAGCGCCGCGAAAACCGAGATGAAAGAAGCCGACCAAAAATTCTCAACCATGAGCTTCTACGATCCCAACTACCCCGCCACCCAGGAAGCCCTGAAACTCGCCGAAGCCCGAGTAGAAGCCACCGCCCTGGAAATTACTTCACGCTAAATTCCAACACTGCTAAAAATTCAAGTCCGGGTTCTCCTTCCCGCGCGGGAACCCCACATTTCCGGTTCCCCTTCCCGCTCGGGAAGGGGTTAGGGGTTAGGTTGCTCGCATCAAGAAGCACCTCGTCCGCCTCATCCAATCACAAAAGGACGCTGCGCGATTTTCAGAAACCGGAACCGGCTTCGCGCGTGCGCGAAGCTGTCCGAGATCCTTCCTGCCGCTCGCGTTGCTCGCTTTGTCAGAATGACAAGGGAGGCTCGCGATGCTCGCTTCGTTCAGGATGACAGAGGCGCCTCACATCCTCCCCGCCGCGTGCAACACATACAGCGCATCCGCAGTCACCCACTCATTCATGCGAGCGGTTCCTGCGCCGCCCCAGTCCACCTGCGAAATCGATCCAAATCGCGTGCTCATATCCATACTCGCCGACACTTTGTAGAACCGCCCTTGCGCGGCCCAACCGCCTTTCGGCAGCTCTTTTTTCTCCAACAGATCGAGCGCGTCGGCGCATCGCGCATCCTCAATCAGTCCCATCTCCGCCATCGCCACCAGTCCGCCGAGCATGTCGTAATGCCAGTAGCGCGGATACTTCGGCCGCACCCAATGCGGAGAAATCACCTTCCCGTCCGTTTTGCTCTTGAAAAGCCGACGGCATAGAAACACCTCCGACGCCTTCAACGCCGCCGCGCGCGCCGCATCATCTTTCGCGCGCTCCGCATGCTCCGCGAGCCCCAACATCGGCAGCAAAGATTCGTTGAATGATGAAATATGAGCCGACGGCTTGCGATCGCAATTCCATCCGCCGTCCGGCCATTGCCAATGCATCAAGCGCTCGGCCAACCCATCGCTCTTCTTGTCGGCCAGCCCCAGCCGCGTGATCGAGTAGAGCGCATTCCCCTGCTGCGACGCGCACCGCCGATACCGCCCCTGGATTATCGGAACCCCTTCCGCGCTCCGATGCTTCGGGACGGCGCTCTTCGAATCGAACTCCATGTAGAAGGAGCTGTTCAACCAATAATTGAGCACCTGCTCGCGCATATTGAGCAGCGACTCATCTCCCATCGGATAGCCAATCTCCGCGAGCATCGCGAGCGTCCAATGCGCCCCGCGCCAGTTCGCATAGACATACGCCTCGCGCACGAACTTCCGATCTCGTCCCGCGATCAACGCCCGCGCGCGCGGCGACGTCCTGATCTCTTCCCGCAGCTCCCGAACTTTCCGCGACTCAGGATCTTCTCCGACGACGCGAGTCATCACCTTCCACCGAACCGAAGGCTCCTCGCTCCTCAGCAGCGCATCGATGACCGCTCTTCGATCCCGTTTCATGATCGCCTCGGCGCATTCTGACGCTTTTGTGTCACCCTGACGACCCGAGCAACGCGAGGGGAGGAATGGGCCTTTCGGGCTTCCGGACAGCTTCGCGCACGCGAAGCCGGTTCCGGTCTCCCAAATCGCGAAGCGCTCCTTACTAACAGGATGAATTTTAAGCCTGATCAAAACGCCCCCAACCTGCTAACTATAGAACATGGCCAACACTTACGACGCTCCCACTCTGCCGGCTTCAGTCGCCCATCCCAAAATCTCGACAAAAACACAATTTTACGGAACGAAACTACCCTTGGTGGTACACCCTGCACCGAACCACTAGCGGTGGAATTGCCAATGAAACACGCCAGCCAGGTTAACCTCATCCACCAGATCTTCGACGCTATCGACCGCGGCACGCCGCCGATGGGCGAGCGATTCACCCGCAACGACACCAGTGCGTACACCTCTTCCGAGCGTGCCGCTCGCGAGCGCGACGTGCTCTTCCGCCATCATCCGATCGTCGCCGGCTTCAGCTCGCAGATTCCCAATCCCGGCGACTATCTGACCGAAGATCTTGCGCCGGTGCCGATCCTCGTCGCGCGAAACACCGCCGGCGAGTTGCGCGCCTTCGCGAACATCTGCCGCCATCGCGGCGCCAAGCTCGCCAGTGGATGCGGTCATACGGCGAAACTGTTTTCATGCCCCTATCATGCATGGAGCTACGACACCGACGGCCGTCTCATCGCGATTCCCGACGATTACGGATTCGAAGGTCTCGATCGCGCCGCCAGCGGCCTCGTCGCACTGCCCGTCGCCGAAAAGTACGGCCTCATCTTCGTGACCCCGACGCCGGGCGACGGCAATGACAACGCGATCGACATCGACGCGATGCTCGCAGGGCTCGGCGACGACATCGACTCGTACGGCATCGCCGCGATGGCGCATCAGGAGACGCGCGTGGTCCGCCGCCGGATGAACTGGAAGCTGATGAGCGACACGTTCTGGGAGGCGTACCACATCAAGGTGCTGCATGCGCAAAACGTCGCGCCGCTGTTCGTCAAGAACCTCGCGATGTTCGACGCGTTCGGCCGCAACACTCGCTACATCGGCGTGCGCAAATCAATCGAGAAGCTGCGCGACCTGCCGCAGGAAAAGTGGGACCTGGTTCCGCACACCACCATCCTGATGAACCTGTTCCCCAACACGATCCTCGTAATGCAATCGGATCACGCCGAGATTTACCGCATCTTTCCCAGCCGGCACTCACGTCGGCGAGAGCGTCGCGACTATCAGCATCCTCGCAGCCGAGCCGTCGCCAAAATGGTCGCGCACAATGGATCTTCTGCTCGGCGTAGTTGATCAGGATTTCACTCTGGGCGAGGGCATCCAGCACAATTTCGAATCCGGCGCGCAACGAAAAGTAATGTACGGCCGCTACGAAAACGCCCTGGAACATTTCCACCGCTCAATCCGAGAAGCGATCGGCGAAGTGTGAGCACCGCCAAAACTTCAGTTGGCCTGATTTGTATGCTGTTCATATCCGCCTGCACATTTAATCACCCACGACTCCCAGAAGGATTCTCTAACAAATTCTTCTGGCAGCCGGACAAACAACGAGACGCAGAATTCCTGAAGCAAGATTTTGAGACCCAATACAAGCTCTACATCTACGGGAGCCAGGAGATAGAGCCGCCAGAGATCGGCCTTGCGTACACGATGGCTACGCAGGGAGGGAAGATCGTGCAACCCTTGCGAGCGAAGCTGGAAGCCGCAGATGACGACCTAACGATCCGGGACATACTGTTGGTATTCGTGGCAATGAGCCAGCTGGAAACCTATGACGTCGCTGGTAACGAACCGCTTAGGCAAGAATTGCTGGAGAAGAGCGGCGATATAAAGGATCCCTCCTGGGCGATCGTCGCTCAAGACGACATGCATGAGATCACCTTCAAGTGCAAATGCGAGCTTCGGAAATAGTGGCTCGCGAAAAATACACGTGGCTACTCGCGGGGCGCTCGTTCAGGCGCCGATTCGGAATACTGGCACCTCGAACTCCGCGCGGTACTGCCCCGCTCTCGCACTCAATCGCCACACAACTCGGCTCTTCAGATTCGAATCGTCAGTCGGACGGCAATCGGGTGCAATCATGAACGCGACTGGAATCGATCCTGCCGAATCGCTCATCGAGGTTTGCTCATCCCGCCACAAAGTCCGGTCCCAGACCGTCAGGCTGTGCCAGAATCCGCGCGTCGTGCGCCTGATGCATTCGAGTTCGAGCGCGACTTGCTCTCCGGGCGGGATCGGCTTGTCGATATGAATCGCGCCGGTAAGCGCGCCGCCGATTTGCCCCGGCACGGACGTCATCACGAATCGCGATTCGCCATATTCGCGCACGCGACGGCGCAAGCGCATCGCCCACACGAGCATTACGACGCCGAGCAGCGGGAAGATCAAAGATGGGATCGCGAAGTAGTCGGCGCCGCGGAGCGCGCGATGCGGCACGATGAAAAGAATCGGGAACGTCGCGACGCACCATGCGATCGCGATGATCATCAGTCGATTCGCGTCGCGCCGCGCGGAGGTGCGGACCTCGCCCGCGGCCCAGTCCTCGCGCCACATCCACGGCCTGTCGGGATTCGCCGCGCGCAACCGCTCGGAGGGATCGACTGGTCGCGCGTGGAATCGCACCCACCAACTGGCGCCGCCAGCGGCTCCTCCGCACACCAGCGCAATCGAGAAAGCGAGTACCGCCTGCTCCCATCGCCCCTCACGCGCGCGAGTGATCGCGACCGTCGCGGCGAGCAGTGCGGCGAGGGAAAGCGGCGGGCCGAGAAACTTAACGATGCTAAGAACGAACCGCGACGGATTCGTCTTCACTTTTCACTTGAGCGCTGCGAGCCGCTCGAAAAAATCCGGGAAGGTCTTGGCGACGCATCCGGGCTGCTTGATCTGCACGCCGCCGAGCTTCAAACCCGTCACTGCGAAACTCATCGCGATGCGATGGTCGTCGTAAGTCTCGATGGCCGCGGGATGCATCGCCGACGGCGCAATCTCGAGTCCGTCATCATTTTCGACCACAGTCGCGCCCAACCTCCGCAGTTCGGTCGCCAGCACGCGGATGCGATCGCTCTCATGATGCCGGATGAAGGCGACGTTGCGGATTATCGTCGGCGACGATGCGAACGGTGCGATCGCTGCGAGCGTCGCGACCATGTCCGGCATCGAATTCATCGCGACATTGACGCCGGTGAGCTGCCCGGTGCCCGTGACCTCGACGTGATCGGGATGCCACCCGACGCGCGCGCCCATCTGCTGCAGCACGCCGAGAAATGCGAGGTCGCCTTGCACCGAGCTGGAGGTCAGTCCTTCGATCCGAACCGTGCCGCCGACCAGAGCCGCGGCTGCCGCGAAGTAGCTCGCGCTCGACGCGTCCGGCTCGACGACGAAACGTTGCGCGCGGTACCACTGACCACCCGGCACCATGATCATCTCGCCTTCGACCGTGTGATGCGCGCCCCACACCTCCATCAGCCGCAGCGTCATGTCGATGAACGGCCGCGCGGCGTCGCCGATCACGCGCAGCTTGAGGCCCGACTTCCAAATCGGCGCCGGCATCAGCATCGCCGAGACGAACTGCGACGACGAGCGCGCATCGACCGAAGTCTCGCCGCCTTCGAAGCGCGTGCGCGACGCATCGACGATCACCGGCGGACAGTTGTTGTTGCGCTCGCTGTACACGCTCGCGCCGAGGCGCTGCATCGCATCGAGTTGCGGCCCGATCGGACGCTGACGCATCCGCTGATTCCCGTCGATTAGGAAACGTCCCTCTCCGAGCGTGACCATCGCGACGATGAAGCGCATCACGGTGCCGGCGCCGCCGACGAAGATTTCGCCGCCATGCGCCGGGATCGTTCCGCCGCGCCCGCTGACCGTGATTCTGCGCGCCGTCTCGTCAATCTCGACGGTGAACCCCATCACCCTCAGCGCGTCGCTCATGTAGCGGGTGTCGTCGCTGAGCAGCACCGAGTCGAGCACCGAGCGTCCCTGCGCCAGCGCCGCCAGCACCATCGCGCGATTCGTGATGCTCTTGGAGCCGGGCAGCACGACGCGAGCATCGAGCGGTCCGGTCAATGGAACTATTTCGATCGTTTCAGTATCCATTCAACTCAAAGAATCCATGCCAGACTAACCGCCCGCATCAACACGTCACAAGCATGCTGACCGGCGTTGGCCCCGCTGGCGGGTTGTTGCCTCATACTCGACGCTACGATTACAGTATCCAAAGTTACTGACAGTAGGCTCAGGGGAGGTCGAAGGCCATGAAGCTCATCAAGTTGATCGTACCGGCCGCGATGTTCGCGACGATCGGACTATTCGTGCCGCATGCCGAAGCGCAAACCATGGGCGAGTACGCAACCACGGTGGGAGTTGCGGCTGGCGACGGTCCGAAAAGCATCGGAGTCGCCCCGGACGACATCGGCGGCGGAGGTTCGCGGACCTGGGGCGCCAGTTCGTTAGGCGGCAGTTTTGAAGAGAGGGCCGGAGCCTCATCAGCTTCGGGAGCCGCGGGTTTCGATTCACGCGCAGGCTCGATGACTGGCGGATCCGGGTCGGATTCGCGATGGCCGACGGAGACTGAGTTGGGCAGAAGCTCTTCGACGGATAGATTCGGCGGTTCAAACGACAGGTTTTCCAACGACGATCGATTCGGCCAGAGCCAATTCCAGGATCAGGACCGGTTTCCGTCGAGCGCCTTCAACGACAACCGGATGGGGCTGGACACCACCTACAATTCGAAGTGAGGCTAACTCCGCGCCTCGGCATTGCGACGCAGCCGCTCCTTGCTCGCAGCTGCCCACACGTCGTCGATCTTGTAGGCCGTTTCGAACGCAGTCGCACCTTCAGGAAGTCTTACCCAGGGCAGCTTGCTGCGGGTGAAAATGTGAACGTCGGGCGTCACTGCGTCTGGATTGTCGAGCGTCCCCGCGCGGACGAATAAAGCTTCACCGCCTGGCGCGATAGCATAGCGGCTCCAAACATAAGTACCGCAATTGTCGCAGAAGAACGCCTCATGATCATTGCCAGTGCCGCCCTTGAGCACGATTGATTTCGGCGTAACGCCAGTCAATTCGACGAATCGCTTCTCGATCCACATATTGATCACAAAGCCGCTGCCGGTAACGCGCTGGCAATCGCGGCAGTGACACGCATGAACGATAAGCGGGCTATTCGTCAGCTGATAGCGGATAGCCCCGCATGAACATCCACCTTCGAGACTCATAGAGACCTCCCGATAACTCGATTGTGGGACCGCCTTGACTTAGTCGGAGACCTAGCAAGGCAGTCCCAGGGCTTCTAGTTACTCTTCCTGATGACTCACGGCTTCGATGTTGTTGCCGTCGGGATCTTTCACGAACCCGCCGTAGTAGTTCGCGTGATACTCTGGCCGCAGACCGGGCTTGCCATTGTCCTTGCCACCGGCAGGTAGTGCGGCGGCATAGAATGCCCTAACGGCAGCGCGATCCTTGGCTGCGAATGCGATATGCACCGGTCCGTTGGTTTCGCCCTTAGCTAACCACAAGGCTGGCGCGTCCTTGGGGCCGAAGCCTAGCATTCCGTCGGCGTCGTACTGCACGCTGAATCCGAGCGGCGCCAGTGCGGCAGTGTAGAAGCGCTTGCTTGCGTTGAGGTCCTTCACCTTTACCATGATGTGATCAAACATAACCTTCTCCTTGTCGTGAAATTCGTTGCTCGAACTGTTTAAGTCTTAGTGCCGACCGCGCCACGCGGGCATGTCTGCCAGCAATGCGCGCGCCATTCCAATCGCAGCCGTGCGCGTGACGCCCTGGGAGTCAACATAGAAACCAATGTTGGTCTCCAGCACCTGCTCATAGGGCAGCAACTCTCCGCGCGCGTCAGTGCAATAGCGGCAATAGGGACGAGTGACGTCGCCAAGCGCATGGTCTTCGGGCTTCTCCATCGGCATGCCACATGAACCACAAGCGGGACATTTTTCAGCCATAGTCTTACTCCTTCGAGGGTTTAACGAGAGACATAAAATGATTGACCAGTAAGTCTCCTTTCTCCGCGATAACCGAATCACCAGTGGCGAATAGATCCCGATTAACAAGATAGTGATGCACCAGTCCTATCCAGGTGTTGAACAGCAAGGCTCGATCGATCTTGCGGGCACGGCCGGCTTTGCGCTCGCGTTCCAGGGCCTGGAACAGTTCATAGGACACCGCCGCATGCAGCAGCATCAGAGTGCTGCGCACCTTAGGTGGCAGCATAGGAGCCTCGGTCACCAGCCGCGCGTAGAAGGGTTCGAGTTCGGCAAGGACTCGCAGATGCGCCTGAAGCACGGCGCGAAGTCCGAGGTCATGCTCGAAGGCTTGCCGGAACTCGGCCGACAGTCGGCGTCCGAACTCGTCGATCACCGCGATCACGAGATCGTCGCGCGTCGGGAAATGCAGGAACACCACGCCGTGCGACATGCGCACCGACTTGGCGACCTCGGCAGTGGTGGTGCCAGCGATACCGTTGCGCGCGAACAGCGCCATCGCCGCGTTGACCAATCGGTCCCGCGTCACCACCTTCTGTTCCTGTCTGGTCGCTGGCTGCATCATCGTCTCGTCCGGTCGCTGAGTATCTACTCAGTGAGTATATACTCACTATGCAGCGAATGTGTCAAGCGTCCGAAACGCGTGGTCCGTCTTCCGAGTTGTGAGTGGGAGGCCCCTTGATATAATCGCCGCGAAGAGGGGGCATAAGCATCAGGCCATGGAAGCTGAAACCAGGTACGCCAGAAGTGGCGACGTTCATATTGCGTACCGCGTTTTCGGCGACGGCCCGCGCGACATAGTCCTGGTGCCGGGCACCGTTTCCCACGTCGAGCTCTACTGGGAACTGCCCATCAACGAATATCTCCTGAAACGGCTCACCGCTTTCGCGCGCGTAATCGTCTTCGACAAGCGCGGCCAGGGGCTGTCCGACCGGGTCGCTGAGCAATCGCTCGAAGAGCGGGTGCGCGACGTGCTGGCGGTGATGGACGCCGCCGGGTCCAGTCGCGCGACTGTCTATGGTTGGTCGGAAGGCGGTCAGCTGTCGCTGATGTTCGCCGCGACGCATCCGGAGCGAGTTTCAGGCCTGGTGCTCTACGGCTCTTATGCGTCGATGAGGAGCGCGCCGTGGGTCGTGAGTCGCAAGAACTTCGAACGATTCCTTGCGGCGCTCGAAGCCCACTGGGGTGAAGGCATCCTGGTCCATCTCAACGCGCCCAGCCGGATCGAAGATAAGGCGTTTATGAAATGGTTCGGGAGACTCGAGCGAGCCGTCGCGAGTCCGAGTTCGATCCTCGCCCTGGTGCGAGCGAACTACGAGATCGACGTCAGCGATGTTCTGCCGTCAATTGACGTGCCGACCTTGATCCTACATCGCCAGGGCGATTCGACGGTCCGCGTCGCAGCCGGACAATACCTGGCTGACACTATCCCGCAGGCCAAATACGTCGAGTTGCCTGGCGACGATCACCTGCTGCAAGCAATGGATCAGGACGTGCTGGATATGCTGCTCGACCAGGTCGAAGAATTCGTAACCGGTCAGCGTCAAAGCAAGCATCTCTCGCCGGCTGCGGCTGGTGCTGAATCCGGAGGTCGGGAAGACGTCATCGCGGAACTCGAACGGTACCGCGAGATCCTGGCTTCGGGCGACGACGCCCGCGGGCTGGCCGGTCTGGTCGCGCGGGCGGAGGGCGTCGTGGCCGCGTCGCGAGGATCGTGGAGCGAGTCCGAAGAGCAGTTCCTGAAAGCGGCTGAGACCTTTCGACGGCTTGGAATGGTGTGGCAGGAGGCGCAGACGTTCCAGAGCTGGGGCCACGCACTGCTGGCGGGCGCAAATCGTCGCGCTGCGGTCGAAAAGCTCGACACTGCGATCGAGATCTATCGTCGCAACGGGGCCGATCAGAGTCGGATCGACAGCGTCAAAGGCGACCTCGCGCGCGCGAACGGCCACAACGGTGCGTCGCAAGCAAAGGCGGAGCACCTGCAAGCTCCGGCGTCGCGCGAAGCGGAGTTTCGGCGGGAAGGCGACTACTGGACGGTGTCATGGAATGACAACGTGGTCCGCCTCAAGGATGCCAAGGGCCTGCGCTATATCAGTTACCTGTTGGCAAATCCCGGGCGCCAGGTTCTGGCCTGCGAACTAGCCGCGACTGAGACCGCATCCGGCGAGCGGCCTGCGTCGATCGAGCCAGGTGCCACGGCGCCAAACCTCGGCGATGCCGGCGCTCTGATCGACGCGAAGGCTCGCAGCCAATACCGGCGCCGCGCTGGCGATCTGCGAGAAGAGCTGGCAGAAGCCGTCAAGCTTAACGACATTGGACGAGCTGCGCGCATCAGCGCTGAGATCGAGTTCCTTCGCGATCAGATTACGTCGTCCGTCGGGCTCGGCGGACGAAACCGGAAGGCCGCCTCGCATAGCGAACGCGCGCGGTTGATGGTGACCAAGGCGATCAAGGCTGCGATCGCGAGGGTCCGCGCGCGCGACGCTTCAATCGGGCGTTATCTCGCGACTTCGATCAAGACCGGCAACTACTGCACTTACGAGCCGGACTCCGCGCCTCCCGTCTCCTGGCAGTTGTAGAACTCTCGCGCAGCAAGCAATTCCCGCTTCCTCGATTCGTGCCGGCTGCTGGCACATCGTGCCCTGATTCATCACGCATCAGTGTCAGGGCGGCGCTTCGCCGCATCTGGAGGAATCAATGATGAAAAAGGTAGCGACTCTGACGTTGGTGGCGGGGGCCATGATCTTCGCCGGCATCTCACACGCAAGAGCACAGGGAGACGGAAACGGAAACGGAAATTCGCCCGGCATCGCGCAAGTCGTGGCGTTGGACGAATGCGATCCGGAATCGTTCAATGCCGCGCTTAGCGAAAGCGGAGGCGGCTTTTGTCACAACGTTTCGCTGGCCGCCTTTGGCTATGCGACCACGCTGTCCGAGCTTCTCGTGGGGGCGGAGACTGGGAGCCCCGATCCCGGCTGGGACTTCGAACCCGACCAACTGACAATAAAGGAGGGGACGATCGTCTCGGTGGTCGACCAGGGTGGCGAGCCGCATACCTTCACTGAGGTGAAAGCGTACGGCAACGGATTTTTGGCACCGCTCAATCCCGGCAGCTCGACCAGCGTTATTCCGGAGTGCAGTGGCGGCTTCAAGAACATCGCGGTGGCCCGCACTCGAGTTGTTCAGGGCAGCCATCTCGATGTCATCGGCCTGTCGAAGGGCAAACATCTGTTTCAATGCTGCATTCATCCCTGGATGCGCATGGAAGTTGACGTGAAGTAGCCCGGGCGAATCTCAGCGCGGTCCACCACCAAGCCAAATGGAGGTCTGTTCGATGCGACTTCGATCTGTATGCGCTTCTCTGGTTGCCTTCGCGGTCGCCGTGCTGGTGATGAGCCACCCAGCACGTGCCGACCAGCTTGCCTACGAGGGTTTCGGTCAATCGTTTCCAATTTATGCAAATGACGGTTCCGGTTTCAGCAGTCCCTGGGCGCAAGGCGGTTTCAACGCATTTGCTTCGGGCTATACGGCCAACGTGGGTTCGTTGTCTTACCCATCACTTAGACCTGGCGTTGCCGGCAGCGTATCCGGCGGCGCATTTTTCGCGATCAACGGTGCCCTCCGAAACCTTGGGCAGTCGCTTGGAGCCGACAACACGACGATCTATCTGAGCGTCCTGCTGCGGCCGGATGGAACTCTGAGCAACGGTATCTTCAACGGTTTCTTTGGCGTCACTCTCAACGGCAGCCTGTTCAACGATCTCTTTATCGGCAAACCGGGCGGCGGTGCGATAGATCAATACGTGATCGAAACTCGGGGCGGTTCCGGACAGGTTCCATCAGGGACTTCGGCCGACGTGGGTCACACTGCCCTAATAGTGCTCAAGGCTCAATTTCTGCCGGGCACCGACATATTCACCTTGTACACAAATCCGAAACCCGGCGGTTCTGAGCCGAGCAGTGGTGCGGTGAAGTCAGACCTCGATTTGGGGACTGTATCAAAGGTGGGCATCTATTCGTCCGGCGCGTTTACGGTGGACGAAATCCGAGTCGGGACGAGCTACGAAGACGTCGTGCCGAAAACCGGCGGACAATAGGGTCGGCAACGCGACTGGAAGATCGGGCCGTCGAAGTGCGAGTCTGGTCGGCGTGAGCGGCTGTATTTAGCGATCGAACCTTACGCGCACGGGATGCTCGACGTTGGTGACCGCAATCTCGTGTACTGGGAGACCTGCGGAAATCCGCGCGGCAAGGCCGCGATCGTGCTGCATGGCGGTCCGGGATCGGGATGCACGATGTGGCATCGCAGGCTGTTCGACCCGTCCGCGTATCGTGTCGTGCTATTCGATCAGCGCAATTGCGGACGCAGCACGCCGCATGCAAGTGCGTTCGACACCAGTGTCGCGAGCAACAACACTCAGAACCTCATCGCGGATATCGAGCGAATTCGTGAGCACCTGGGCGTCGAGCGATGGCTGGTGCTCGGCGGATCGTGGGGCAGCACCCTTGCGCTTGCGTATGCGGAGCGGTTCCCGAATCGCGTCACCGGGTTAATTTTGTTCGGCGTCACGACCGGACGCCACAAGGAGTTCGACTGGGCGTTTCGCGGCGGCTTGGCCGACTTGTTTCCCGAGCAATGGAAACAGTTGCGCGATGCGATCCCGCCGCCGCTGCGCGATGACGATGTCATCGACGCGTACTGTTGGATGTTGCACGATCCCGACCCGGCGGTTCGCGAGCAAGCCGCGCTGGCGTGGTGCACTTGGGAATCCGCGACGCCGGCGTGGCCGCCTGCGCACGGACTGTCGCCGCGTTTCAGAGATCCCGCGTTCAGGATGGCGTTCGCGCGCATCGTGACTCACTACGTCCGCCACTACGCATGGCTCGAGGACAACGTCCTTATCCGCGACGCCGTCGCAATTGCCGACATTCCGGGCATCATGGTGAACGGACGCTTCGATCTTCAGGCGCCGATCGGATGGGCATACGAGCTCAAGCGCGTATGGCCGCGCGCAAAGCTGGTGATCGTCGACGACGCAGGTCACGACGCCTCGAACGCAAGCATCACGCAGGAGTTGGTCCGCGCAACCGATCAATTCGCATCGCGCGCCGATTGAGTTGGACGGGCCCCTTGACCCTACACGGCCCATTTCAGAGAATCCGGCAGTCGAGCCAAAGAGAATCGTCGGGGCGGCCCAATCGCCGCCATATAAGCACTTCGAACCAAGAGGGGTGGCTATGCCGTACGAACTTAGTGGCGATCTGCTCGAAGTCTGCACATGTAAAATTTTGTGTCCTTGCTGGGTTGGTGAGGACCCGGACGGCGGGTATTGCCATTCGCTAAACTCCTGGCATGTCAGACGCGGAAAAGTGGACGGCATCGATGTGTCCGGTCTGACCTTCGCGACTCTATGCGACATTCCCGGCAACGTGCTGAAGGGGAATTGGCGGATCGTCGCGTTCGTTGACGACAAGGCCACGAAGGAACAGGGAGAGGCCCTCCAGAACGTATTTCTCGGAAAGCTCGGCGGCCCTTGTGCCGATATCGCTTCTCTTTACGGAGAAATTGCGGCCGTCGAACGCGCTCCCATCAAGGTCGCAGTCGAACAAGGCAAGGGACGCATTACGGTTGGAGCCGGCATCGAGGCTGAAATGGGGCCGTATCAAGGCGCAACGGGCCATGTGACGACTCTTCGCGACACTGCATTTTCAACTATTCCGGGTAGTCCCGCTTACGTGAGTAAGGCGTCGCGCTATCGGGCGAAAAATCCGACCCTGGGGTTCGACATCGATCTCCAGGGTCACAATGCAATTCAGGGCGAGTTCCATTTCAAGCTCCAGTGACCATCTGAGAGCGCTGACCCGACACCGATCCGCGCTGGGCGGAAGTTGGGACGCTACCCTTCTTATCGTCTCGCTTCTGCTGTTAAGCGGATCAGCCTGGATCGCCCTGTGGTCCCTGGGCGACTCACCTTATGTGCACCTCTTTCATGCTCATGGCGCGCCGATGTGCGCTTCCGGACAGATAAGCAACGCGACGTTTGCCCTTCTCTTCGTGTGCGGATGGCTGCTGATGACGGTAGCCATGATGCTGCCCACCAGTATTCCTCTGCTTGTGATCTTCCACTCGATCTGCCGAGCGCGCGCAAATCCATTATTGCTGACGTCTCTCGCAGTACTTGGATACCTCGCTGCCTGGCTCGGTTTTGGCATCGCGGCATATGCCGCCTCGGTCGCGATTGCGGGTGCGGCCAAAAACTTTAGCTGGATTCAGATCAGGCCATGGACGCTCACCGCGGGCATTTTGCTGCTGGCCGGTCTGTATCAGTTTAGTCCTCTTAAGTACCGGTGCCTGGACAAGTGCCGCTCACCCTTCAGCTTCATAGCTGGACATTGGCACGGCGGCCGCAAACATGCGGAGGCATTCATGCTTGGTCTCAGTCACGGCGCTTTCTGTGTGGGCTGTTGCTGGGCGCTGATGCTTCTCATGATTCCTATTGGTGCGGGCAATCTCGGTTGGATGTTGATGCTGGCGGTGGTGATGGCAGTCGAAAAGAACCTGGGGGTGGGGAAGTTGATGGCAAAGCCTCTGGGCGCGGCTCTCGTGACGCTTGCAATATTCGTAGCCCTAAAATCCTAGAACAGCGCGCCGACGAAATGTTCCAGCTCCAGATTGATATCGGCGGCCGCTGACGCTCAAGCTATATCGGCCGCTAACGCAGCGAACAACAGCAGTGACAATGGTGGAGGAACAATAAGTAGCGCCGGCCAGGGCTTTTGGGCATCGCTCGGAGACGAGTTGGGGGGCACATTCGTAGGAACTTCAAGCTCGCAAGCAGGAATGGCCGACCAAGATGGTAATTATATGTTTCCTCCGGGAATTGGCATAGGTGGTACGGGTTCCTTTTGGTTGGACTCCAATGGTATCGATCAGCCTATTGCCACATTCGATCAGTCTATACTTGACCTAGGAAAATTCGGAGGGCTAAGCGCTGGCATGACACTCGGTAGAAACCCGTTTACAGGTGCGGTAGGCATTATGGAACTTCACGGGACGTTAGGATTCGGCAGCTCAGTGATGCCCGGAATACCCAGCATAACGCTTCCGACTGTTCACCTAAGTTCGCCTTAGCTGATGAATACCATCGTGCAGTTGTACCGCTTCCTCATAGACTTGCACCATCATCCGGCCACGATGGGGGCGCGTCTGGTTTTCGTAACTGTTGGTACAATTATGTTCTTTCAAGGTATTGTAGTCATCTACGGATGTTTCGTACCGGCTCTCAGGGTTCAAGATCGTGCTTGGTGGCAACGCGCCTTCCCCCCTCCGGTGCCGAAGCCCTACAGCTATCCCGTTCGCACCCTCTATGTAGTGTTGGGGGTCTTTTCAGTCGCACTGGGCGCAGCTTTTCTGTATGAGATCCTTGTCTGATGATCAGCCAAACGACACTCAGCGAGACAATGTTCGTGTTAGGGATTCTATTCGTCATTGGCGCATACCGCCGCTGGCGCTGGTTGGTCGATCCTCCGATCGAGCTGAGCTTATACTATTCGCAGGCGGCAATGCGTCACCGCTTGGGCAAAACGTTTACGGTGCGCTTCACGTATTTGCTGGGAGTTTTCTTCATAATCTTCGGAGGTACGAAAAGCTACCAAGCCCATCGTGAGCAAATTCTGGCATTCCTTACGCACATCACGCGTTAGAGAGAGGGTAGACGCCGAGGTGGATTGATCTATGCCTGTAGATTGCGTGTGGTGAGATGTCGGGGGCCGAGGAAGGTGCTAAGTGTGGGCCGTTACGCGGGTGGGAGGGGCCTTGCGATGAAACCCGCCCGCCTGGCCGGGCAGCGTGGTACAGCAACCTCGCATGCTGGTAGTTCCGCGCGATTCAATCGCGATCCGCGTGACAGCTAAACTCGCGCGCAAACCCTAGAACAGCGAGCCGACGAAGTGTTCTAGCTCCAGATTGAACTTCACGATCACGCGGTCGGAGCCGCGGGTCAGGCCGATGCCGGGGCCGACGTTGTACTCGATTCCGCGCGGCAGCTCGCCCCTTAGCACCGGGAAGATGTAGTGCTGCTGCGCGTGCAGCGGATCGTTGTCGTCGATCAAGCCAAGCCCGCCGTAGAATTCGATGCCGGGTGAAATCTTGCGCAGATAGTCGTAGTAGATACCCGCGGCGTAGCCGAACTCGAATCCCTTGTTCTTGTTGGGCCCGACGAAAGCCGCCTTCTCGAAAATTGGATTGAGATCGATTTCGAACTTCCGAAAATCTTTCTCGATGATTGGTTTCAGCTCCAGCTCGAGTTGGTTGTCGTCGAACTGCGGCGTCCGATGCCATTCCAGCTCGGCGTACCATCCCAAATCGACCGGCAACTCGCCCTGCTCGAACAGGCTGCCGCGCACGCGAAACTTTGAGCCCGCATATTGAAACGACTCGGCGTTGGGATGCGCGAGATTCAGGTAGGCGGCGCCCTCGATGCGATCGGTGAAGCCGTAGGTCAGCTCGAACGCCGTGCGATACATATCCTGGCTGGGAAAAGTGCCGGCCGAAGTCCCGTCGCCGCCGTGATTATGGCCGCTCGGCACAAAGCTGTTGAGCGATTCGATCTCGACCATGCCGTTGCCTACGGTCTGATACGGGTACACCTCGAACTCGAAAGGGTCTACTTGGGCAGAAGCATTCGCGGCGAAAAGGAATAGCGCAGCGGCGAGAAAGATCGCGTGCAGGTTCATCGCGGTGTCGACGAAGCGTGCGAGGATTTCTCGCCTGCGATCCAACGCGTAATCGCGACGCGTTCGGCGGATGTCAGCCGCGCCCGAGGATGTATCGCGAGGTAGTACCACGGCGGCATCGCGCCACTCGCGATCAATCGCGCGACCTCGTCCAGTTTTTGATCCTCGGTGCCGGGATCGGAGGTGTAATCAGTCCACGACGAGAAGTTGAGCCGCCGCCGCCCTTCCTCGACCTCGCGATTAATCCACCATGAAAACGGCGCCACCGAGCTGTACCACGGCCATCGCGTTTGGTTCGAATGGCAGTCATAGCAGGCGCGCTCGAGCGCATTTTTGACGACTGGCGGTCCTGACAAATCGCCACTGACGGCCGGGTTCGAACGATTGGGGCGCACGAATTGCGCTATCAGGAGTGCGACTGCTGCGAACCAAAGGATCGCGCGCGATGTGCGGCGACCGCTTCCGCCGTCAGCGCGAGACAATCTCGCCTTTCACCGCGCCGTGACTGAAATCGTCGAAGAACGGATAAGTGCCGGCTGGGAGCGCCGGGATGTACACGGTGATGGTCTGACCCGGCTGCACGACGCGCTCGCGATGCAGCTCGAAGCTCTCGAACTCGACGGCCGCATTGCCGGCGTTGGTAACGTGCAGTTTGACCGGAGTGTTGGCGGGCAGCGTGAGGCTTGCCGGCTCGACATTGCCGGCCTGAAAACGCAGCGAGGAATCGTCAGCAGCGCGCACTGAGGTCGGATTGAATGCGGCGAGTAGTGTCAGGGAAATGATCGCAGTGGTGGCGATAATTGACGATTTTCTGGGATTCACGTGCTGGCAGCTCCTCTGCGCCTGAGATTGAGAATGATTCTCATTTACAAATACAACGCTCCGCCTGTACTTGTCAAGTGCGAGACCAGAACGGGTGATTGCGAAGTTCATTTCGGGTCACGACACGAAATTTGTTGACTACCGCTGCAACGGCCGGTATTTCATAGATCCCGCTTATGATGAGCGGGGCGGCTGCTTGGGCGCCGGGTGGAATCGCGCCGACGGGGACTCGAGCGCGATGGAGACGTCGTTGTTTGTAGCGAAGCTCTCGGGAAACCGAATAGTCAGGGGAATCGCGCCAATTGCGATCGCGATCGCACTGGTGTTCGCGGCCACGCCCAACGCGTCGTCGGAGACCAAGCTTCCGTTCCCGCGGCCCGCGGCAATTCAACCGAACGTCGATTTCTGGGTCGATGTATTCACCAAGTACTCGGACCACGACTTCATTGTCGTCGATCGAGACAACGTCCAGCGCATCTACCACGTTTTCAAACTTCCTGGTGACGGACAGCCGAATCGCACCGATATTGACTGGGCGAACGACTACCTCAAGACCAAGTATTCCGACATTCTAAATCGCCTCGCGATGCGGCCTCCGGCCGACGATGAAGAGCGCGCGGTCGCCGCCATGTTCAAGGGCGAGCCGCCGAGCGCCTATGCCGCCGCGGCGCAGAACCTGCGCGTGCAGGAAGGGCTGCGCGAACAATTCCACGAGGGACTGCTGCGCAGCCGGTACTACAAGCCGACGATGGAGCGAATATTCCGCGGCGCGGGGCTGCCGCCCGAGCTGGTAACGCTGGCGAGTGTCGAGTCGGGCTTCCACAACGGTTCGCGCTCGAGCGCGGGCGCGGTCGGAATCTGGCAGTTCACGCGCGATACCGGCAAGCACTACATGAAAATCACGCGCTACCACGACGATCGGCTGAACCCCGACCGTGAGACACTCGCGGCCGCCAAGCTCCTGCGATCGAACTACGACACGCTGGGCGATTGGCCGCTGGCGATCACGGCGTACAACTATGGCACCGGCGGAGTAGCGCGCGCGGCGGGAATTTATGGCGGCGACTATTCCGAAATGGTCCAGCACTACCAGGGGCCGCATTTCGGATTTGCGGTGAAGAACTACTACGCAGAATTCTTGGCCGCCTTGCAGGTGCATCGCGACGAGGACAAGTACTTCCCCGGCATCGAGGATGAAGAGGCGATTCGGCCCGCGCCGATCAAGACCGACTTCGCACCGAAACGCGCTCTGAAGTCGCACGCATCGCGTCATCACACTTCGCGCGCTTCCGCGAAGACAACCCATCATTCGAAAAAGACTATCGCGCAAAAAACCTGACTCCAGCGGCGACGGCCTGACAGCCCTATAGTTGCGACGCGCGGGTTGCCAGCGTCTGTTATCGTTTAGGTGATGCCACGCACAGCCGCGCAATCGCCGCAGTTGGCCGTCCTCGCCAAACGGCTGAAGGATCGGCTCGGCAATGCACGCCTGGCGCAGAATGCGCTCGCAGCGGTCAAAGATCGGGCGCCCGACGACCAGTTGGCGCTCGCATTTCTGACCAAGCTCGCTGAAAATTCCGCCGACGCGCTCAAGGCCGTGCTCCGCGATCGCATCGCCGGCAGCGATCTGATCTTTTGCCTCGGTTCGTCGGAAATGGTCGCGACCGAGCTGTCGCTGGCCGGACCTGAATGGGCGGAAATTTTTCTCGGCGCGCGCGCCCAGACTATCGACGGGCTGGTTGCCGCGATGCGCACTGAGCGCGTCACGATTGAGGCGCCGGATCGTCAGGCTGCGGCGGCCGAGCTCGGCCGATTCATGCGTCGCAAGATGGTGCAGGTGGCAATCGCGGATTTGCTGGACCGGCTCAGCCCGGCGGAAACGGCGCTTGCGATGTCGGAGCTGGCCGACGAATGCATTCGCACGGCGCTCGATCTGGCGACCCGGTTTCTCGGCACACGTGCTCGCTCGGTCGGACGATTCTGTATCTTGGCGATGGGCAAGCTGGGCGCGCGCGAGCTGAATCTCAGTTCGGACGTCGATTTGATTTATCTTCACGAGTCCTCGGGTTCGGCGGATAGTTCCGAAGCGGCGGCGCGGCTGGGCGAGTGGTTTACCGAGATTCTGTCGGCGCGATGCTTTCGAATCGACATGCGCCTGCGGCCCGGCGGGCGTTCCGCGCCGCTGGTGACGCCAATCGACGGCGCGATCAACTACTACGAGAACCTGGGCGAGCCGTGGGAACGCGCGGCCTTGCTGCGTGCGCGGCCGGTCGCGGGCGACCTCGAAATCGGGCATCAGTTGCGGGTCGAGCTGAATCATTTCGTGTTTCGCAGCTACCTCGATTTCGACACGCTGCGCCAGTTGCGCGCGATGAAACATCAGATCGAGGCCGAACTGAAATCGCCGGCGATGATCGAGCGCAATATCAAGCTCGGCCGCGGCGGAATCCGCGAGCTCGAGTTCATCGTGCAGGCGCTCACGCTGATCTACGGCGGCCGCGATCCCCGGCTCCGAATCGAGCAGACGGTGGCCGCGCTGGAGAAGCTCGATGCGCTCGGTTACCTGCCGTCGAAGCGCGCGCATGAACTCGCCGACGCGTATCTGTTCCTGCGCGACGTCGAGCACAAACTGCAAGTCGTCGCCGGCCTGCAGACGCACGTGTTGCCGGCCACTGACGACGGGATGCGCGCGCTCGCGGCGCGAATGGGCTTCGGCAAGGGAGTCGCGGCGCTTCGGAAATTCAACGAGCTACTCAAATCTCATCGCGCGCTCGTCGAGCTGCAATTTCGCGAGACGCTCGCGGGCGGCGACGAAGAATCGACGCGATCGGTTTCTTCGTCCGCGGAACTGGCGTGGAACGCCGCGCTCGATCCTGAGTCCTCGACCCGCTATTTGCGCGAACTTGACTTTGCGCGCGCCGACGAAAGTGCGCGCCATCTCGACTTGCTCGCGCGCGGACCTTCACATGCGCCAACCAGCCCTCGGCGGCGCGAGCTGCTCGAGCGCCTCGGCCCGATGATGATGGATGAGATCGGGCGGCTGCCGGATCCCGACCTGGCGCTGTTGAACCTCGCTGAATTCATCGCGGCGATCGGCGCGCGGACTTCGTTCCTCGCGCTGCTCGAGCAGCATCCTGCGACGCGGCGAATCCTGCTGCGCCTGTTCGCTTCGAGCGCATACTTGTCCACCAATCTTCATTCGCCATCCCGACATGCTCGATACCCTGGTTCGATCCGATCTCGCGGCGACGCGGCGCAGCCCGGGGGACCTGCGCGATGAATTGGCGGGACTGATCGCGGCGAGCCCCGATTTCGAGAGCAAGCTCGATGCGTTGCGAGCGTTCCGCCACCAGGAATTTTTGCGCATCGCAATTGCCGACCTCGCCGGAGACCTCGAACTGTTCGATGTCGAGCGCGAACTCACGATCCTGGCTGAAACGGTGCTGGACGAAGCGATGATGCTCGCGCGGATTCAGACGGCAGCGCGCTTCAAGATTCCCGCGACGATGCGCCTGTGCGCGATTGCGATGGGTCGGCTCGGCGCGAGTGAGATGTCGTACAACTCCGACCTCGATCTGATCTTCGTCTATGACGATCGTGCCGAAGTTGCCGGCGGCAGCCGCGAGATCGCGTCGCGAATCACGCAGAAGCTGATCGCGATCCTGGAATCGCGCACGCGCGAGGGTTACGCGTACAAAATCGACCTGCGACTGCGTCCGTCGGGCAATGCAGGCCCGCTGGTCACGTCGCTGGCTGGGTTTCGCGAGTATCATCGGCAAAGTTCGGCGGTCTGGGAGCGGCAGGCGCTGGTGCGCGCGCGCGTGACCACCGGCGACCGCGAACTGGGCCGCGAAGTGGAAGCGGCGCGCCAGGAATTCGTGTACGGACGCGGACTGACGGCGGCCGAGGTCGCGGAGATTGCCGCGATGCGCCATCGAATGGAGATGGAGATCGGCGCCGAGGACAAGACGCGGCTCAACATCAAGCAGGGTCACGGCGGCCTGGTGGACGTCGAGTTCCTGGTGCAGATGATGGCGCTCAGTCATGGCTATCGGCATCCCGAGCTGCGGGTGCGCGATACGATGGGATTGCTGGAAGCGCTCGACGGGCTCCATCTGCTGAGCGCGGGTGACGCGGCGATCCTCGAAGACGACTACAGGTTCCTGTCGCGGCTCGAAAATCGGCTGCGTATCGAAAGCGACCAGCCGTCGTGGGCTGTCCCGACGTCGGTGATTGGATTGCGACCGCTGGCGCGTCGCATGGGTTTCGAAGGAGCGGACGGCGCCGCGCGCCTGCTCGCGGAGTTGTCGGAGCGTCGCGATAGAATCCGAGCAATTTTCGATCGTTACTTCGCCGCAGCGCAGGCGGCCGTCCCCTAAGTTTTGCGGATAGTAGGACGAAATTTATTTCGTCGATTCTATATTTTTGTTCTTTCTGATTGGATGACGGAATAAATTCCGTCCTACTCGAAATCAAGTTTCACTCCTGCGAGGACATTTATGGTTGGGGCTTTGAAGCCGAAGGCTTGGGAGTACTGGCGATCCAGCAGGTTGCCTACGCGGACGAAAGCCTCTTCGTTGTTTACGTGGCCTAGCGGGATTCCCATCGTGTAGGACACGACTGCGTTGACGAGATTGTATGCGGAGTGATTCGCAATCGGCGGAACTCCGCTCACCGTGAGGTCGTCGCGATCGCCGACGAAGATGTAGCTCACGTTGGCCATGATTTTATCGTGAGGCAGGAAATTTGCGCTCCGCATGTATTCCACCAGCGCCGACGCCGTATGCTTCGCCACCCGCAGCGGACGGGGCGGGGTCAAAAACGCCTTGGTGAAGGGGAGCGGCGCATCGGCGTGCGTCTCGTCGAGCACGGTCACGTTGCCGCTGAGCGTCAGTCCCTTGACTATCGTGAGGCTCGGGACGACTTCGACGCCTTGCACGTCCACTCGCGCCGCGTTGCCCGCTTCCGATCCAAACTCACACGTCGGGCCGACCTTGCACGGCACGGTCACAATCAGGTTCTTCACGCGGCGCGAAAAGTAGGTGGCAGTTATGGAGGCGCGCTCGCCTAAGTTGGTGGTGAAGCCGCCGTCGTACTCGCTTGAAATCTCCGGCTTCAGATTGGGATTGCCGAAACCGGGGAAGAACAGCTCGTCGAATGCCGGCGCGCGAAAGCCTTCGGTGTAGCTGCCGCGCAAGGTAGTCGAGATTTTTGTAATCGGAATCGCGACCGACCACGCCGGGCTGACTTCCTCGCCGAACTGGCTGTTGCCATCGACGCGAAATCCTCCGGTGACCAGAACGTGGCCGTTCAGGAAACTGCCCTCCTGCTCGAGGTAGCCCGCATACTCCTGCCGGCGTGCGCGGAACACGCTTATCGACGTGAGCAGCCGCGGGGGCGGCGGGAAGTTCGCGAACTTGAAGATGCCATCCGAACGGACCCATCGATCCTTGAAATCGAAGCCGGCGAGCGTGCGAAAGCCCTCGAACCAGGGCCAGGTGAAGACCGTCTCGATCAGTCCGCCGCGAGTCTCGTCGGGAACGCGATCCTCTTCGCTGCCGATGAAGCCTGGATAAGGAGTCGAGGTCGCGCGCAGATCCTGGCGCACGAAATACGCGTTCGTGCGCACCAGCACGTATTCGCCGAAGTGATGCTCGACCTCGCCTTTGAACAGCATGAACTCGTTGCGCTGATGAGCAGTCGGATCGAGCGCCGACCCTGAGAAGACATTCAGATTTGGCAGGCTCACGTTCGATGCGATGTAACGGGCGAAGCCGCGCAGCACGGTATCGTCGCCGAGGTGGTAGTCGAGCCGGCCGTTGAGCGCGAGATTGTCGGAGTTGTCGTTGACCGGACGATATCCCTCTGTCGAGAAGTACGACACTGCGCCCGAGTAATGGAGATTTCCGTCGGCGCCGCTTACGGTTCCAACTTGATCGCTGGTTGCGCGATTGCCGCCGCCCGAAAGCAGGCTCGCCGTCGCGGGACCGTCGCCCTCATTCGACAGGACGTTGACAACGCCGCCGATGGCTTGCGATCCGTAGAGCGAGCCGCCGGCGCCGCGCAGGACTTCGATCCGATCCAGGTTGTCCGTAGTCAGGTTGGCGAGATCGAAGCTGCCGGTCGCGCCGGCGTTGACCTCGACCCCGTCCACGAGAACCAGGGTCTGCGACGAGGGCGCGCCGCGAATCGATACGTCGGTGACTGAGCCGGGAGAGCCGCTTTGCGTGACCTGCACGCCGGGGACCTGGCGCAGCACGTCGGCGACGCGGTCGATCTTCTGCGCCTGGATTTGCGGATCTTCGACGACCGTGATGGTGGTGCCGATCTCGCCGATCGGTTGTGGAATTCGAGTGGCGGTGACGACCACCGGATTGAGTTTCTGCGCCTCTTCCTTTTTGGCGGGCGTAGGCTGAGTGGCTTTCTTTTGTGGCGAAGCCTTTTGGGTTTGTGTTTGTGCTGGCGATGCTGCTGACGCCGGCTGATCAGCGTGCGCGATCGGCGCGGAAAGCGCGATCGCAACGATTGTCGATACGATCAGATCAGGAAACCGCATGAACCCCTCCGAGTTCAAAGGCTGCCAGCGCGAGGACAAGTGTTCGGGCAAAAAAGAAAACCCGACCACTCGCGTATCGAGGGATCGGGCTTCAGGAAAGCGTGCCTGAGGCCACCCTCCCCGCGGAAGGCAGACAGTTAATGACCCGGCCGGTCTCCTGGCTTGGGGTTCGTCCTCGGGCCCGCCTTCCCGCTTGAGCGGTGGCATCATGGGCCGTCGTCCCCCCACACAGTTGCGGGGCAGCGCCGGATTTAAACCGGCTTCCCGAGCACCGGGTGCGACGCCGAAGTTACGCGCGGCACCGCGTGCAGTCAACACGCGCGTCGCAAAAGTGTACGCTCGATCACTCTGATGGGGACGATCACGTTAATCACCGGCGGCGCGCGCAGCGGCAAGAGCATGCAGGCGTTGAAGCTTGCGCTCCCGTATCAACGCAAATTTTTCGTCGCGACCGGCGAGGCGCTCGACGATGAGATGACGGCGCGAATCGAATTTCATCGCACGACGCGGCCGTCGGACTTTCAGACGGTCGAGGAGCCGGTGAATGTGGTCGCCGCGCTCGAGAAGATTGGCAAGACCGCCGACCTGGTCGTGATCGATTGCCTGACGCTGTGGGTCTCCAACCTGATGCAGTGCAACGGCGTGGATGACGGGGGGGTCCTTGGCGAGGCAGACAAACTTGCGGCGGCGCTGGCGGAAGCGGCGTTCGCGACGATCGTCGTGACGGACGAAGTTGGATCGGGAATCGTGCCGACCGATCACGCGGAGTCGCGGCGGTTCCGCGATCTGCTCGGATGGACCAATCAGAAAGTCGGGGCGGTCGCGGACCAGGTGCTGATGATGGTCGCGGGCTATCCGATGAAGGTGAAATAGACTCACAAGGACATCGTGAGCAGGACGGCTATCTCGATAATCTCGCCGCACGCGCCGATCAAGTCGCCGGTGACGCCGCCGAGCCATCGCCGATAAAAGAGATGGATTAGAAACGCGGTCAGGAGCGCAATGCTGACAGCCAGCACTCCGACGGTCCGAAACGGACTTAGCAGAATCGCGCAATCGATGATCAAAAAGATTACCGCGACTCTCATGCGCCAGCCCGGGCTTTGGCTATTGAGAAGAGCGGTCCCACTGCCTGACTCGCGAAGATAGGGAATGCCCATGCCGACCATCACCATGGCGAAGCGGGCGAGCGTCGGTGCGATGATCAACGCGGCGTAGCGGCGAGGACCGGCGAGCGTCGAGAGCGCGAGGATTTTCAGGGTCAGGTCGAAGAAGATTGCGCTTGCGCCGAAGGTGCCGACGCGGCTGTCGCGGAGGATGTCGAGGGCGCGAGTGCGATTGCGTCCTGCGCCAAGCGCGTCGGCGGTGTCGGCGAGTCCGTCGAGATGAACCGCGCCGGTGATGACGGTGAGCGAGATGACGATGAGCACCGAGCGAATCACTTGCGCGAAGACGTAGGAGAGAAGCCAATCTTCGGCGGCGAGCGCGATGCCAATGAGGCAGCCGACGACCGGGAACCATGCGAACGATGCGGCGACGGTGTCTTCGGATGTGGGGCGCTGATCGATCACCGGAATAATGGTGAGAAAGCTGACGGCTAGTCGCAGTTCAGTCAGGAAACCGCTTTGCTCCGGCGCTGACACCGTCGCGTCATCGCTCATCGGACTTTGGCGGAGACGTCGGCGCTCTCGAAGGTCGCCATGTGGTCGAGCAGGTCGAGCGCGGACTCGATCACGTTCATCGCGAGCGCGGCGCCGGTGCCTTCACCGAGTCTCAAATCGAGATCGAGAATCGGACGGAGCTTGAAATGATCGAGCACGAGCGCGTGACCGCCCTCGGCCGAGCGATGGCTGAAAAAAAGATGATCGAACAGGCCGCGGTGAATTTTCTCGGCGATGGCGGCGGCAGCTGTCGCGATGAAGCCGTCAACGACGACTGGCACTTTGAGGGCGGCGCCTGCGAGGCATACGCCGGCCATCGCGGCGATCTCGAAACCGCCGAGCGCGGCGAGCATCGACTCGCCTGAGGAGAGCGCGGCGCGATGGATATCGAGCGCGCGCGTGACTACTTCGATTTTGCGGCGGACGCCGGCGTCATCGAGGCCGGTGCCGCGACCGACGATCGACTCGGGCGCGATTGCGGTGAGCGCGGACAGGAGTGCGGCGGCGGGCGTGCTGTTCGCGATGCCCATCTCGCCGATCCCGATGAGCGTCGCGCCGTTGCTCGCGAGGTCGCAAGCGACTTCGATGCCCACTTCGAGTGCGCGCGTCGTCTCGTCGGGCGTCATCGCGGGACCGTCGAGGAAGTTGCGAGTGCCAGGGCCGATGCGCCGATACGTCACGCCATCGAGCGGCTTGATACTGGAATCGATTTTCACGCCCACATCGACAACTTTCAGTGAATAACCGAAGCGGCGTGCGAGCACGCTGATCGCGGCGCCGCCGGCAGCGATGTTGCGAAGCATCTCGGCGGTGACGGATTGCGGAAATGCGCTGACGCCTTCGTCGGCGACGCCGTGATCGGCGACGAAAACGGCGATCGCGCCGCGTCCGGACTTCACCGACTCGTCGTGGCGGATTGCGGCGTAGCGGCGCACGAGATCCTCGAGATGCCCGAGGCTCCCGGGTGGCTTGGTCAACGCGTTGAGGCGCGCGTCGGCGGCCCACGCCGCTTCATTGTCGATTGGGAGGATCGAGGCGATAGTTTGGGTGAGAAGCGTCATGCAGGCGCGATCGCGCTGTGGGATCGTATGGTTGGAAACGGCGATCTCATACCATGGGTTGTGGTTTGGCGATTGGATACCACTAGGGGTAGCTTCGTTCCGTCAAATTTTGTTCTTTCGACGGAGTTATTGATGAGGGAGAGTCGCAGGCGAGAAGGATTGGGAGAGGGATGCATAGCGGACCAAGATAGCACGAGAGGTGGCGACTGCATCAGGCTAAAAAGTTCATCCCGGGCGTGACGCTGGCGCGCGAGATCCTTCGCTTCGCTCAGGATGACTCAAAAAAAGTGACGAGGCGGGAATCGCGGAGGATGCGTGGAACCTAACCCCTAACCCCTTCCCGAGCGGGAAGGGGAACCGGATTATTTGGAGTAGCCTCTTCCCGAGCTGGAAGAGGAACCGGAAAAAAGAGCGGTGTGCGTGCGACGCTTATTTCTGGCGTGACGTTAGACGGCCGCCTATGCGGAGCCAGAGGATTGCGCTGCTGGCGTCGCGGAGGAATTCTGCACGGGCGCCTTTAAGTGGCGGGTCGAGGGCTTCGAGTAAGTCTTTGCCGATGAAGGCGACTCGGCTGGGCGGAGGATTGGGGCCCGGGGGTGACGTGGTCGTCGGGAAGCCACCCTTTGATTCCTGCTGCAGCATCAGGTCGGTTCCGCTTACAGATAGGACTATGTCGCTTAGCTGACCTTTGTAGCGGCCGGAGTATTCGGCTAGTTGCTCGACTGACATCGGGATGTGATCGGGTACGGGTTCTCGATAGCCGAGGAACTCCTGCATCGGATCTTTGGTGATTGCGTTTATCAGCAAGCCGCCGAGGCCCGAGTTGGTGAAAATTGCCATCGCGAAATCGCGCTGAGGATTGAGGTTGAATGCTGAGACCTGGCCGAGCGTGCCTCCACCGTGAAAGACCGTCTTCACGCCGCCGACTTCGCGCAGCCACCACGACAGGCCCATGGTGTAGTCGAGCTGGCCTTTGCAGATAGGCGTTTGCATCGCGGTGAGAGATTCGCGAGTCAGAATCTGTTCGCCGGTAGTGCTGCGGCCGTCGCCGAGATGAAAGCGTCCGTAGCGGATGAGGTCCATCACCGACGCTGCGATTCCGCCGGCGGGCCAGTTCGAGCGCGTCAAATTCCACGGCGCAAGTACGAAAGTCTGATCGTTGAGCGTGGCGTGGCCGACGGCGAAGCGATGGGTCATCACGTCGTGCGGATTGATGAACGAGCGGCGCAGGCCGAGGGGGTCGAGCACAAGGTCCTTGAGCGCGGACTCGAAAGTCTTGACCGTGATTTTCGCGATCACGTGGCCGGCAAGCGAGAACGCGGCGTTGTTGTACGACCACAGCGTGCCGAGAGGAGTTAGCTGCGGCAAATCTGCCATCGCGGCGACGTAGCGCTCGAGCGCGTCGTCGCCGTCCCCGGTATCGAGAAAATAATCACCGGCCCATCCGCCGGTATGGGTCATCAGATGGCGCATCGTCACGCGCGCGGTGACGTCGGCGTCGCGCATGCGAAAGTTGGGCAGGTATTTCCGGATCGGCGCGTCGAGGTCGAGCTTGCCCGCTTCGACCAGGCGCATCGCGGCGGTGGCGACGAAAGTCTTGGTGTTCGAGCCGATTTGGAAAAGCGTCTTTTCGTTAACCGCGAGAGGATTGCGCGTGCTGGTGACGCCGAAGCCCGCGGCGAACTCGCGGCCATCGCAGTAAACGCTGACGGCGACGCCCGGCACGTTGAACTGTTTCATCGCATCGGGCACGCGTTCGCAAATCTGTTTGAATGTGGCTTCGGCGTCCATGAGCTCTCCGCAATAACTGAATTTCATACCGCTTATTCGGCGAGTTTCATAACTCTTACTCGCCGGGACGCGGCGAGTTACGAGGAGCAAGGAGCGCTGCGCGATTTTCAGAGACCGGAACCGGCTTCGCGTGCGCGAAGCTGTCCGAGGTTCCTCCTCCCGTCGCTTTCGCTCCCGTCGTCGGAATGACACAGAAAATCGCGATGCTCGCTTTGTCGTCGCTCTTGCCGGATTAGTCGCGCGAGGGTTTGTTGGCCGAGTCTTCGGGGAAGATTGGGAGCCAGATTGAATGGTCGTCGATTTTTTTCAGGAGCGACTCGGCGGCGGGTGAGGTTCGATCGTTGGTTTCGTTGTCGTTCCACGAATCGAAATGAATCAGCGATTTTGGCGGCAGGCGCTGCGCCCAATCCTTGCTGGCGAGAATCGGGCGGTCGGGAAATTCGCGGACGTAGCCGACGCATAGATAGGCGATGGGAATGACGTCAGCGGGGACGCCGAAAATTTCTGCGAGCGCGTCGTTGCGCATGATGCTGACCCATCCGACGCCGAGGCCCTCGGCGCGCGCGGTCAGCCACAGGTTCTCGACCGCCAGGCAGGCCGAATAGATCTCGACGTCACGGATGCTGGTCTTGCCGAGCACCGCGGGGCCGAAGCGATCGGGTTTGCAGGTGACGATAAGGTTGAGCGGAGCTTCGAGGATGCCCTCGAGCTTGAGCGAGAGATATTTTTCGCGGCGCTCGCCGCTGAACTGAGCGGCGTTCTTCTGGCGCTCCGCTTCGAAGACTTCCTTGACGCGGCGGCGGCGCTCGAGGTCGCGCACGACGATGAAATCCCACGGCTGGGTGAACCCGACACTGGCCGCATGATGGGCGGCGATGAGGACGCGCGCGAGCACCTCGTCGGGAATTGGATCGGAGATGAATTCGCGGATGTCGCGGCGGCGGAAGACGGCCTCGTAGAGGCCGCGTTTGAGGGCGTCGGTGAACGCGTGGCGATGGGGCATGTCAGTGGGCATGATGGGAACTTAATCTTATGTGAAACCCACCGTGGGTTTCACGCTTCCTTGGGCAGGGGTAACCCCTGCACCTTAGGTATTAGGAAAGATGCGGGACGGAGTTCACCCTGAGTACTCGTAGGGTCCCTGTTAGAAGCCTACAGGTCAAACCTCTCCTTGTCCGGCGGACAAGGAGAGGCTGGACCAGGATACCTTTCTTTCACGCGGCGGCTTTTTTTGCGGCGGCCAGGGCGGCTTCGAAGTTTGGTTGATCGGCGACTTCTTTGACGTATTCGACGTAGGTCACGTTGTCGTTTTTGTCCACCACGAAGACGGCTCGCGCGAGCAGATGGAGTTCTTTGATAAGAGCGCCGTAGCTGGTGCCGAAGCTGGCGCTGCGCCAGTCGCTGAGTGTGGTGATCTTGTCCACTCCGGCCGCGCCACACCATCGCGCCTGCGCGAATGGCAAATCCATCGAGACCGAGAGAATCTGCACGTCGCCGGGGAGGTTGCTCGCTTCGACGTTGAAGCGGCGCGTCTCGGCGTCGCAGACGGGCGTGTCGATCGACGGGATGGTCGTGATGATTTTGACTTTGCCCTTGAACTGATCGAGCGTCGCCGGCGCCATTCCTTTGCCGACGACGGTGAAGTTGGGAGCTTTTTGTCCGACCTTGATTTCGGGACCGACCAGGGTCATTGGGTTTCCGCGCATCGTAACGGCGCCTTTGCGTTCTTCCGCCATGAGTGAATTCTCCTTGAGTGATGAAATTGAAAAGTGGAAAGAAAAACTTTAGTCGCCGCGGGGTGTCGAGGTAAAGGAGAGGAAGCTAACTGCGAGCATCGAGGTGGATGCCTGGGAACCTAACCCCTAACCCCTTCCCGAGCGGGAAGGGGAACCGGATTTTGGGAAAAGCGAGAAGCGTACTAGAATTAACCTCCAATAGTAACTTACAAATTACAGTGCTTTTATTGTGAGGGCGATTAGGCCGCCGACTACCAGGATGACGTTGATGATGCCGGTGGCGAGGGCGCCGGTCGAGCGTTTGGATGCTGCGCTCATGTAGCCGGCTGCGTAGACGATTCGCGCGATCACGAACAGCAATCCGAGCAAGACGCCGATGTGATAGTGGACCGACAGCGAGAAAATCCATACGGCGGGGAGGAAAACGATCAGGGCCTCGAGGGTGTTCGCGTGCACGCGGAAGATGCGCTCGAAGTCGGGATTGCCGGTGGTGGCGGGCGCCTCGATGCCGTAGGTCTGGCGCGCGCGTCCGACCATCACGCCGAGTATCGAGTATTCGAGCAACGCGAGCAGCGTCACAATTTCGAGTGCGTGGCCCCCGAGCATTGGAATCGTACCTCCCCGTGATTGTTGTCTCTGGATGAAAGTACTCGCGCGAAGTGAAAAGTGCGAGATGTGAACCCGACAACCTAACCCCTAACCCCTTCACGAGCGGGAAGGGGAACCGGGATTGTTGTTGGAGGTACCACCTTCCCTCGAGGGAAGGGGAACAATCGCACACTAGAGATTTAATCGCGGCGGTATTTTGCTTGGCGAATGGCTTCTTGTTGGTCGGCGGCTTCGCGGGAGGGGCGCGCGGGCATCCATCCTTTGGTGTAGTCGAGGTCTTCCCATGATCGATCGGTCGCATCCCATACGTAGGGCAGCTCTACGATGGTTGCGGGAGTCGTGATGGTTTCGAACGCGCGCATCGCGTCTGTGACTATTGCGCGTTGCAGATCGGGCTGATCGGGCGGCCCGGTCTGATGGCCGAGCGGAAAATTTACGAACACGGCGCGCGGCGGCTTGACCGACTGGGTGATGTCGAGAGCGGAAGTCATTGCGAGCGTGGGGATTCCCGCTTCTTCGACGGCGCGTGCGATCAGTCCAACGGACTGATGGCAAACGGGTCATGCAGGGACGAGAAAAAAAGCGTCGGCGTGTGCGCGCCTGAGTTCGTCGACGATTTGCGGAGCGAGTTCGTCGCGAACTTTGCGCGCCGAATAAATTCCGCCCATAAAACTGAACGCGGGATCGACCAGATCGCCGATGACGCCGGCTGCCGCGAGCTCGCGCATCCGATCGAGCGGGAAAACGCAGTTGACGTCGCGCTCGGCGTCGCGAGTGGGATAGCCGAAATGCCATACGCTCAGTTCGTCGCGACGCGCATCAAGCGGAATGCGCCGATATGAAGCGTCCTCGCGATGAAAGCGCGGCTGGTCGCGATACATGATTCCGCCGGAACTGATCATCGCGATTCTGCATTGGGCAAGAGGCTTGGTCAGCGGCGTGAACGGTGCAGAATCGTTCTGGACCCATCGATAGGGCTTGAAGTCGCTGTAGAGATCGCGTGTGCGAGGAATGTATGCGACCGGCATGCGATTCACTTTATGACGACATCGAAGGATTCGGCAAACGATGAGCTTTCTGCGCGAAGAATACCCTTGACAATAAATTGACGCTGCGGGACGTTTGCGAGGTGCAAATATTCATTGTGGCCGAGCCGTTTGGAGCTTCTGTGCCTCTGACAGCGAACAAGCATCACGCAATTTCTGAATAAGTGTCTAAGCAGCACGGAACTGAAGAAGGCGACCGGTATCGACGGCTAGGTCGAAGTACGGATACACAAGGTGATTGACTCCACCCATGGTTTTTGCGATGAATGGTCCGGCAAAGTGTCCCGGGGGGGACTGCGACTGAGTTCTTCGCGTTCCCGATTTGGGCGAGGCAGGCCAGAAGCCATTTCTGGCGCGAGTTTCTAGGGAGGGACGGTAAATGCACGTATCACTCAGGCATGCGCGACGCGTGGTGCTAGGCGTCGCGGTGGGGGCGCTGTTACTCGCCGCTGCGCCGGGATCCGGCCAAGCGGACATACTTCAGATCTGCATCTCGCCGAAACATCAAAGGGTCGTTTTACCGCTGGGCGGGACTTGCAGCTCGCCGAATCGAGCGATCACCTGGGATAGCAATGGTGTGGTTGGTCCAACCGGGCCTCAGGGTCCCAAGGGTATGCAAGGACCGCAGGGACCGACCGGGACCGCGGGTGAAATGGGACCGCAGGGACCTGTAGGACCGGGCGGAATGATCGGTCCGGTTGGAAATGTCGGAGCGACAGGTCCGCAGGGACCGGCCGGCGAAATGGGTTCGCAGGGACCGGAAGGACCGACTGGGCCGACCGGAGCAACTGGTCCGACGGGACCGACGGGCGCTCCGGGAGTTAATGGTGTCAACGGCACCCAGTTCTACACTCTCGGCGGTGGCGATCTCGGCAGCAATGTCGAGTTGCTATTCGGTTACCAAAGCGTATTGGGCGGATCGGGCGCAGCTTCCGGCGGCAACCCCTTCTGCATGACCAATGGGGTGCCCAATCCTACTTGCAGCAATAGCCCGATTTACTACGGACCGGGCAACGGCGCCGATAACCAGCTCGAAAGCGTAGCGGTACCAATCGACGCTTCGACCGTGACTCAACTCTGGGTGCAGACCAAGAACGTGCCGGGTCCGGGACAGTCATATACGTTCCAGCTGTGTATCAATAGCGATTGCACGAGCTCGAAGGTTGCCTGCTCGATCAATCTACCGACCGAAACTGAATGCAACGACCTGGTGGATACCCAGAAATATAGTCCGGGTGACACGATCGCGCTGAAGGGGACTGCGACCGAAGGTGCGGCGGCGACCGAAGTCTCGTGGATGGTAGTGGTTCATCAGACGGGCGGCGATCTGCCGACGCCAACTGCAACTCCGACACCGTGACTCTGAGTCGCAATACCAGGGTTTAAGGGAATGTTGAGTACGCGAATGGTAACAGTCAGGGAGGGGACGAGAATGCCTCAATCTTTCAGGAACGCGTGGCGCTGGCTCGTCGGAGCATCGGCAGCTGCGATGTTAATAGCGAGTATCTCGCCGGCGGCAAACGCCCAGGTTCCGGACACCGGCATCATCAGGTTGTGCGTCGCCAAGAACGGCAGGATCCTCGGGGTTAATCAACCCTGCAACCACGCCAATTTCGCACTAAATTGGAATATCCCAGGAGCGCAAGGCCCGCAGGGACCACAGGGCAATGTCGGTCCGGCGGGGGCACCGGGTGCGGTAGGACCGACGGGTTCGCAGGGCTTGGTTGGTCCGGTAGGTCCAACGGGGCCGATGGGATCAGTGGGCCTGACCGGTCCGGAGGGAGTGCAAGGCGTAACGGGTCCTGCAGGACCGACCGGAGACTTGGGTCATCCGGGACCGACCGGACCTACCGGCGCAGTGGGGCCGATAGGACCTAGCGGCACGCCTTCATTTGGTCCGGGGGACAACGTTGAGCTCCTGAGCGGCGGAACGTTGGGAGGAACGATTGGCGGGGCTGCGCAAATCCAGCTCGACATGACTACGGGAGCCAACGGACTGCCGACCACACCAATTTATATGGGACCTGGGAACGGCGCCGCGGGAAAAGGTATTTTCTCAATTCCTCCTGCACCGGTAGCTGGTCCGCAAACCAGCGTTCAGGTGCCAACTCCTGGCGGCACAGCGTTCAATCTGACAGTTTCGATTGCACCTTCAGATGCGGGTCCTATTGGCGCGGAATACACCTTCATCGTGTGTAACGAGGCGGATTGCGACATATTTACGAATCCGTTCTGCAAGGTCGCACATGACTCACCGCCGGGGAATGACACGACGGTTTGCAATTCCAGCTTGTCGGGAGGCGCCTTGGCTGAGGACTATCTGCCGGGCGATACTCTCTCAATCCAGGCCTACAATTCCGAGGCTCTTATTGCTGTGTCCAAGACCGGGGCCATCACTCTGACTCCTCCGCTCGACGTGAGATGGTCAATGGACTACGCGATCGCACCTGCGGATGCCTTCTGATCGGACGACCCGCGGAGGAGAAGATAGATGAAAGCGCGATCGGAAGTTATGAGGGCTGGAGGGCAACAGAAAATGGAGGGCGTCAACATGCCTGCTTCGTTTAAATTCGCGTGGCGCTGGCTGGTCGGTGCGACCGCCGCTACGATACTCTGCGTGGCAGCACTTCCGGGTGTTGGGCGAGCGGAGAATATTGAGATTTGTATCAACCTGAACAACGGTAGAATCAAAGGTATCAACCTCGGTCAGGGCGACTGCACCGGAAATACCACCGAGCTGGATTGGGTGCAGATCGGACCGACTGGGCCTACCGGAATGCAGGGCGTAGTTGGCGATCCCGGACTTGCGGGCACCCAGGGACCGCAGGGCGCACCTGGAATCCAGGGGCCGGCGGGTGAACAGGGAGATTCGGGCCCACAGGGACCGCAGGGGGTTGCCGGGCCGACGGGACCTACTGGTCCGGCCGGAATTATGGGTGAAGAGGGAATCCGCGGGCCGACAGGGCTGGTTGGTCCGACGGGATCGACGGGGCCATCCGGCATCCCCGGAATTGCCGAGCCGAATATCTCGGTCTTCACCGGTGGATCGCTCGGCACGCTGGGAAGCCTCTACAACGTTGACCTGTCGGGGAACAACAGCGTCACTCAAAACACCTTGATACTGGGACCGGGAAATGGTTCTGATACCTCGCCAGCAACCCAAGTTCCGGTGTCAGAAAGCGGAACCGCGAAGCGGCTGTTCGTCGCCGTGGACAACGATCCCGGCACTCAGATGAACAACGGGATTCCGAGCACGTTCTCTTTCTTCCTGTGCAACGGTAACAACTTCCCGACGAACTGCGGGCTCATGTGCTTCATCACCGGACCCGACACGACCTGCAGCGACCTGGTGAATACGCAGACTTTCACCTACAGCACGGTTCCGAGCTTCACCGGGCCTGTCCCAAATCCGGATGAAATGAGTCTGTTCGCATTCGCGGACTATCCGGGGGCCAATCATGCGAACGTGAAATGGTCGGTGACCTACGATCATGGCGCGGGCATCATCGTCCCGCTCGCACCCTAGTCGAAGACTGAATCGTTAGACCGAAGACCCCCGGGTAACTCCGGGGGTTTTCTTTTTGTGGTAGGGCTACTTGAGGCGCGGCAGGACTTCGGCGCCGAATCTGTCGAGCGAGCGACGCGCCTTCGTTGGATCGAGGCCGGGTAGCTGCGTCACCACGATCAACTCGGTCATGGGAGTTGATTCGAGTATTTCTTCGAGCCGCGCCGTGACCTCGACAGCGGTTCCCAGCACGCTGGTGCGCCTGAGTCGGTCAGGGTCAGGGCGAATCAGGACTTTGCTCTGGTCGGTAGTGCCGGCGGCGGCGGAGAGCCATTTGCCGTAAAGTTCGGCTTGATACATCAGTGCGTCACGGGTGTCGCGCCACGCTTGATCCTCGCTGTCGGCGACGTAAACCACACGGCTGTTGACGATGCTGTAGTGCGCACTGTCCTTGCCGGCGGCTTTTAGCGCCTCGAGATAGATGCCGATTTCCCGTCGCCCGCCGACGCATGCAAATCCGAGATCGAGCGCGGCTGCTCGCCGTATCGACTTCGCCGCACCTGCTCCCCACAGTAGTTCTGGATGAGGCTCGCTTTGCGGTCGAGGCAGCACGCGCACGTCTCGGAATTTGAAATATTTGCCGTCAAAGCTGAATCGTTCACCGGTCCACGCTCGCTTGAGAATCTCGATGGTTTCGAGCGTACGGCCGAGTCGCTCTGCGCGCGGTACGCCGAAGCCTTCGAATTCCTCGGCACGGTAGCCGAGACCAATGCCGAGACGCAACCGGCCGCCCGAGACTACGTCAACGAACGCAGCGTCCTCGGCCAGCTTCAGTGGATGATAGAACGGCACCAGCAGAACGTAAGTGCCGATGGTGACGCGAGTCGTACGCGCAGCGATCGCAGCAGCCGCGGGCATCAGCGCGGGCAGGTAACCGTCGTCGGTAAAATGATGCTCGGTGAGCCAGATGGAATCGAAGCCGAGCCGCTCGGCCGCCTCAACTTGCGCAATCGACTCGCGATAGAGATCGCGAAACGACAGCGTCGAGCCGGGAGGATTGCGGAAATCAAGCTGGTAGCCGACTTTCACCTTCCGCACAATTCACCTCGCGGGCTTTTAGCGCGCGGCCAGGCCGCCGTCAACGATCAGTTCGGTGCCGGTGATGTAGGACGCGTCGTCGGAAAGAAGGAAGACGATCGCGTTGGCGATTTCCCACGGCGTGCCCTGCCGGCGCATCGGGATTCGCGGGGCAACTGTGTTCTCGCGATCGCCGACTAGGCGGCGCACCATCGAAGAGTCGATAAGGCCGGGCAGGATGGTGTTGACGCGAATGTTATCGCGCGCGTGCGAGACTGCCGCCGAGCGCGAGAGCCCGAGCAGCGCAGCCTTGGTCGCCTCGTAGGAAATCTGCGAGTTGGATCGCATCGCGGCCAGCGAAGAAACGTTGACGATCGCGCCGCCGCCGGCCTTGGCAATCTCGGGCACCGCGTAACGCATCATCAGAAAATGGCTGCGCAGGTTGACCGCGAACATCTTGTCGAAGTCCTCGGTGCTGGTCTTGAGCAGATTACCGCCGACTGCGATGCCGACGTTGTTCACCAGCAGATGAAGCGCTGAGAATGCGCGCGTGGTGGCTTCGACCGCGCCCCGGCATTGGTCCTCGACGCTCACGTCGGCAGCGACGGCCTCGGCGTGACCACCTTCCTCGCGAATCGCGGCGGCGGTTTGATTCGCGAGTTCGAGCGACCGATCGGCGACCATCACGGCCGCTCCTTCGCGTGCGCACATGATCGCGGTGGCGCGGCCGTTGCCGATCGAGAGCTTGTCGCCGGCTTTCGCCGGTCCGTCCGCGCCGCCTCCGACGATTAGCGCAACTTTTCCAGTGAGCCGAGCCATAATCTGCCTCCTGCGATTTCTCTAATTTGTGTCGCCGCCGTATAGGGCGTTTTCTACCGACGGATCCCGATAAACGCTGCCCGACAGAACTATCCGCGGCTCGCTGGAGCAGTTTGTTGAAACCGAATGGAGCAACGCCGGATGCGTTAAGAATACGTCGCCCGGTTCGCCCTTCATCTCGACGACGCGGACTTCTTGCTTGTCGATCGTGGTGCTCGCATTTATGAATCGGCGCACGCGATCGGTCTTTCCGTCGAGCGAGAACAAGGCCTTGGCCCACGGAGAACTTCGGATCAGGGCCTTACGCGCGTCGGCTGAGCGTATCCGCTCAGCGGTCTTTTTGGCGAAGAGCCTTTGCAGGAGACGATGCGATCCCGCGATGAAAAGGGTGCCTCCACCGCCGTGGCTCAGCTTTACGAGAGAAACGAAGATCCGTACCGCGTAGTTTCCTTCCAGCCCGCGCACCACCGGGTAGTCCAAATGCCAACCCTGACTGGGAATGTCCCATGGCTTGTCCGATTCCGGAAACGCCACCAGCATTGAGAAGCGTCGCTCGGGTCGTGCCCATGCGCGAGTGCCAAAGAGGCCGTCGAGGGCATCGCAAATGAACGGACTAGCTATCCGCTGAAAGTTTAACGACTCCGGCAAATCATGAAGCCCAGTCGTTCTCTGCGCCTTCCACGTGCGTGGATCGTCGCGTCGGATTTCCCCTCGCCGCTCTACCGTATCCCAGACGCTATCGCGAATCTCCTTTACCACTTCCTGTGCGACGGCGCCGGGAAGGCGCGCTATGCCTGAGCGATCAAACTCCTCGCGCTGTTCCGACGTAAGCATGGCCCTGATTCTATTTCCATGCGCGAAGGTTAATCCGCGGCGGGGCGTGCGGTTGGGAAGCGACGCACGTACTGCAGGAAACGCGCGAGCGCGCGGTCGGCGTCGATTAGCAGGCCGTCATGAAAGCGGATGGTCTTCATGATGGGCTCGTCTTCCTCGATCAGGCGGCGGAAGAACGCCTCGCCGATTTGGAGCCGCTGCTCGCGCTCGGCGTCATTGCCTTCAGACTTGGGCGTCGCGGTCACCGACCACCCATGAGTGCGGCCGTCGGGCGTCGGCGTGCCAGTCGCCATCGAGAGAATCGCCATGCCATTGAGGCGTCCCGCGAGCGCGATAGTGTTGGTGCCGGTAACGCGGATTCGCTGATCGAAAATGCCGAGATTGGGATCCTCGAAGCGCACGTCGTACTGAATTCGATAGTCGCTCACCTCGATCGCATCGGGGTCGCATTCGATCTTGAGCCCGTGCAGGACGCGCAGATGCTGAAAGTCCATCGAGTTGGTGAAGGGCACCCACGGCTCGACCGGCAGATCGAACGCGTCGGCGTCGGTGCGGACGTCGAGGTCAGACTCGGCGTAATCGACAAATTCGGGAACGTCGAACAGCGGCGAGGTCCCGTTGAACGCCCAAATCAATCCCCACTTTTCGGCGGTGGGATATTTGAACATCCTGGCGGCCTTGGGAATTTTCTCCGACGCCGGAATCTTGGTGCATCCGCCGTCGGGGCCGTATTGCCAGTGATGGAAGGCGCATCGGATGTCGTTGCCGATGACTTTGCCCATGCTCAAGTCGGCACCGAGATGGCGGCAGAAACCGTTCATCACGACCGCTTCGCCGTTTTCGCCGCGATAGACTATTGCGCGACCGTCGAGGAAGTCGCGGCCGATCACCTCGCCAGCGGCGACTTCGCCGGAGCGCGCGATCGCGTACCACGACTGATGGAATCCAGCCGGCTTCTTTGCGCGAGTCCGCGAAGCGCGATTGCCGTTGGTGCGCGGGATTGCGGTCGTCGATGCCATCGTCGGGACCTCCAGCGGTCAGTGCTTGCAGCTATCAGGCGGCTGCGGCCGCGGATTTTGTGTCGAATTTCGGAAGCTGCACGAAGAACAGGACGCAGTCGTCCACCACTTCAAGCTCGCGGCCGGTATCGGCGGGATCGACGCGGAACGCCGAATGAGTGTCGAGTACCTCGCCGGAGTTGACGTCGCGAATCGCGCCGCTCTCGACGAACAGCAGCTCGGGCGCGCGATGCCGATCGACCTTGTGACGCGAGCCGCGGGTCGCGCGAATCTCGCCGATGTTGAGCGCGCGCTCGCCGAATGTCGCCATGTGCTTCAGCTCGAAGCCGGGGTCGCGCGTCGCCAGCCATCCGAAGCCCGCGGGATGAATGAGGACGGGTTCCTCGAAGCGCGGCGGCGGATACTCGACGGCGCGTCCGTTGACGTGCTCCCAAATCGCCTCGTAACCGTCCTTGCGGATGACGCGGCCGTCGGTGGTCGAGCGGGTGAAGATGCCGCCGTCGAATTTTCCGAGGTCGGATAATTTTTCGTAGCCGCGGTTCAGCTCCTGATAGCTCATGAAGCCGTAGCCGGCCGAGCCGCCCATCTGGAGCAGCAGCACGATTGATTTGCTGGTGTCGGACTGCGGGCCGTAGAAAGTGCCTTCGGGAAAATAGCCGACGGTGCCTGCCTTCAGATCCTGGCCCGGAGCGTAGTTCATCGCGCCTTCGAGGCATAGTCGGACCTGGTCGAAGTTGTGGCGATGGCGCGGGGTGAAATAATCGCCGGCGGTCCGCACGATGCTCAGCTCGAAATTGTCGGGTGAGCCGGGGGTGCCCTGCAGCAAGCGCCTGAATTCGATTCCGCCCGAGCGATGCCCCGAAACCTCGCCCCATTCAACGTCGGCAGCGTGTACCGTTTGCATAGCGATGGGGTTAGCGCGGTCGCGTGCGCCGCGTCAAGGCTATGACGCTTGCGCGGGGTGGTGCTCCTTGAGGACAGCGCCGCATGACGCGATAGCGTCGACGACGCCGTCGGCCACACGGCCGGCCTTCACGTTCGCGAGGAATCTGTCGACGATTTTGTTCCAGGCCCCGTTGGGCGCCATCGCATGGGTCTGGTGGTCGGCGATAATTTCGACATAGCGCTCGCCGAGCGACACGAACAGCAGGATTCGATGCGGCTGATTGGGATTTGCGATCGTATGCGCATTGAATTCACGATGCGCGAGCTGCCAGGCGTGAGCGTGCTTGACGCGCTCGGGCACGATCGAAAGCCGGAGCGGAAGCCAGTCGAGTAGTACGGTCATAATGATCAAGAAGCAGAGTTGAAGCTCGATCACGACGCGGCTCGCGGTCGCGGGGCGGAACAGGCTTATGAGAGCGCCGAGCATAATCGCGCCGATCGCGGCCCATGTGATCGGATAGAGGGGATAGCGATCGCTGACGGGCGTCACGACGACGCAAAGGTCGGCTGCGGTATCACTTTTGATCGCAGCTATCGCGGCGTCGATGCGTTGGTGCTCTTCGGGTGTGAATGGGCTCTTCATCTACTCAGGTTCACTGTCACCAACTTCCCGAGGCGCCACCGCCGCCGAATGAGCCACCACCACCAGAGAAGCCGCCGCCGGAGCCTCCGCCCGAGAATCCGCCTCCGCCTCCGTAGTAGCCGTAACTCCGTGGAGCATAGCCCGACCCCGTGCGGCGTCGAAGGAATATTACGATTAACCAGATTGCGACGAACAAAATGAGCGGCCAAGCCGATCCGGAGTCATTGGTCGCGGGTGTGTTCGTGGCCGATTCGGCGCTGCCCGGTTGTAGGTCTCCAGTGCCCCCTAGTGCTTTCAGAATCGACGAGGTGCCGGCCAAGACACCCGCGTTGAAGTCTCCGCGCTTGAAGCTCGGCAGAATGTCGTTCTCGATAATCGTGCGGCTGGTCGCGTCGGTGAGTTGTCCTTCGAGGCCGTAGCCGACTTCGATGCGGACCTTGTGCTCCTTGGGCACGACGATGAGCAACGCGCCGGTGTTCTTGCCCTTCTGTCCGATGCCCCAGTAGCGACCTAGCTGGTAGCCGAAGTCTTCGATCGAAAATCCCTCGAGCGAGTCGAGCGTGACGACCACGACTTGCTCGCCAGTCGCGCTCTCGTGAGCGGCGAGCATGTCGGTAAGTTGGCTTTGGGTGGAAGCATCGAGCACGCCGGCATCATCGACGACGCGTCCAGTGAGCGGCGGAAATTTGGGTTCGGAGGCGAGCGCAGGTGTCGCGAGGATCACCAGAAGAAGGAGCAGCGTGCTCGCCGCTCGTATAACGCTGCACGCCGATGCGCAGCGAAGGCGCATCAGAATTTGACCTGGGGCACCTGCTGGCTTTGCTCGGGGATGGTGAACGTCTCGCGGACTTTCATATCCGGATACAGGACCGATGCGATCCAGCGCTGTGGGATGGTCCTCAAAGTTGTGTTGTATTCCTGCACCGCGAGAATGTAATCGCGGCGCGCGACGGCGATGCGATTCTCGGTTCCTTCGAGCTGCGATTGAAGCGCGAGGAAATTCTGATTCGATTTGAGATCGGGATAGGCCTCTGCCACCGCGAGCAGGCGGCCGAGCGCACCGGTCACGGCAGCCTGGTTCTGCTCGAACTGATGAAACGCCTGCGGGTTCGACAGGATGTCCGCCGGGAGCTGCATCTGCGTCGCATGCGCGCGCGCTTCGGTTACGTCGGTCAACACCTTTTGCTCCTGGTGCGCATAACCCTTGACGGTCTCGACCAGGTTCGGGATAAGGTCGGCGCGGCGCTGATATTGGTTCAGCACTTCGCTCCAGGCGGCCTTAACTTGCTCGTCGAGGGTCGGGATTTTGTTGACGCCGCATCCTGATAGCCCATCGAGCACCAGCCCAAGAGTCAGGATGAGCGCCAGCGCGCGAAAGTGCTTCAGCCGCATCAGTGCGGGATTAGCGCGGAGGTGCGCTTCGCGTCAAGGGAGTTGGTCAGGCGCCTTCGCGACTCTTGAAACGATGCTGATGCGGCTCGGGCGGCATCGTCAGCAGCTCGCGGGAATAAATCTCCCCGAGATACTCGATCAGATTGCGCATCGAGACCACCGCCGTCGGACGGCCGTCGTCGTCAACCAGCGGAATATGGCGGAAGCCCTCGAGCACCATCTTGCTGAGCGCGAACGCGACATTGGCGTCGGCCGGGAGCGTGAAGGGATCGGGCGTCATCGCCGCCGACACCGGAGTGTTGACCAGGTCGAGGGGCTGGCCCGCCACTTTCATCAGGATGTCGCGCTCGGTGAAAATACCGACCAGCCGATCGTCTTCCATGACCAGCACGCTCGCGCGCCGCTCCTGCTGCATCAGATGAATCGTGTCGGCGAGCGTGGTCGAACTGGCAACCATCAACGGCGGCTGCGAGACCACCTCGCTCAGCGCAGTGTTGGCCAGCGCGGACTCCAGAACCTGGGGTCCAGGATGTTCGTCGTCGAACAACTCGCGGTCATCGTCGTCGCCAGGCATGACTCATCCCTCCTGTGCGTGGTTGAGATCAGAGAGCCTAGGCCGTTCCTAACGTTAGATCAAAGGGAACGAGCGACGATAGTTCTAACCGGACGCCGCGATCATTTCCTCGACGTCGCGCAGGCGATCCTTGCCGAAAAAGATTTCGTTGCCGACGTAGAAAGTCGGCGAGCCGAAGGTGCCGCGCTCGACCGAGCGATTGGTGTTGTAGATCAGCTCATCCTTCACCGGCTTGGTCTCGATCAGCTCGACGATTCGCGCCGTCGGGAGCGCTGCCTCATCGAGCGCCGCGCGGAAGATGTTGAGGTCGTCCATCTTTTTGGGGTCGGCCCACATGTTCCGGTACATCTCGTCGACGTAACGCTCGAACACCCCGAGCGATCGCGCGGCGATTGCCCCGCGCATCATCATCAGAGTGTTCACCGGGAAGAAAGGATTGCTCTGAAAGCGCGTAATCCCATGACGCTTGATAAAGCGCGCCATCTCGAGCCGTTCGTACTCAGGCTTGTTCTTGATTCCCGCCAGACTTTGCGCCGGAGAACGATTGTTGGTCAGCTTGAAGACGCCGCCGAGCAGGACCGGGACGTACTCGAACTTCACGCCCGTGCGTTTTTCGATCTCAGGGATCACAAGATGACTGAGGTAGGCGTTGGGGCTGCCGAAGTCGAAATGAAATTCCACCTTGACCATATTGTCACCATTTTTCGCCGAAGGGTCGGATTTCCAGCTCGAAGGTCCACGCATCGCGCGGCTGCTGGTATAGCTGCCAATAGGTCTCGGCCACTGCGGCTGGCCTCATGAGCCTAGCCTGGTCGAGGTTCTTCATCGCCTCATCGCCCTCGCGTTCGCGGATTCGATCGCGCACCCATGCGGTATCGACGCCCGCGTCGATTACTAGATGCGCGACGTGGATATTCTTCGGGCCGAGCTCGCGCGCGATGCTCTGGGCGACCGCACGCAAGCCGAATTTCGCGGCCGCGAATGCCGTGTATCCGATCCCGCCGCGCAGGCTCGCGGTGGCGCCGGTAAAAAAAATCGATCCGCGCCCGCGCGGCACCATCAAGCGCGCCGCTTCTCTGCCCGCGACGAATCCCGAATAGCACGCCATCTCCCAGACCTTGCGAAAAACGCGGTCGGTAGTCTCGAGCAGCGGAAAATTGACGTTGGCGCCAATGTTGAAGATGCAAACTTCCAGCGGCGCGTGTTTGTCGGCGTCATTAAGAAAAGCGGTGAGGTCATCTTCTTTGCGCGCGTCGAGCGAGCGCGCTGAGATTCTGCCGCCGCAAGCTTCAACCTCGGCCACCAGTGGCGCGAGCTTGTCGCCCTGTCGCCGTCCCGCGAAAACGGTAAAGCCCTCGGCCGCGAATTTTTTGGCAATTGCGCCGCCGATGTAATCGCCGGCTCCGATCACAGCCGCCGTGGCATTTCTGTGTTCCAAAGGACAACCTCCCTCGTGTCTAGGAGCGGCGGGCACCCGGACGCGCCTTGCCACGCTTAATTGCTCGCTTGGCGGTACTCTTGAGTATCAGATCTGAAAGCGCGTTGTCGCTGACCGCACGCGCGAGAATCAGCGCTCCGATCATCGAAGCAAACGCGACGATCGCATCCTCATAGCTGCGTGAAGGGTCGCCGTCCGGCATCAGCCGTGACAGGAATTCGAGGTCGTTCTTTATCTCGCGGGTGAAAGCCTGGCGAACGCGACGCGGCTGTCGGGCGATGTCAGTGCCGAGCGCAGCGACCACGCATCCGTTGCCGGGTGCGTCGCGATGAGCGCGCGACAGGTAGCCGTCCACGATCGCAGGGAGCGCCCGTTTGCCGGGGTTGCGCTCGAGCGCGCGCTGCCAGACGCGTTTGCCTCGTGCCAGAGCGAAGCGAATCGCCTCGGCGGCGATCGCCTCCTTCGATCCGAACTGGCTGTAGAGGCCGCCGTGCGTAAGGCCGGCATCGTCGGTTATCGAATCGACGCCGGTAGCGCTGATGCCGTGCTCGCGAAAGAGACGCGCGGCGGAGGTCAGAATTCGTTCGCGGTTCTGCGCAGCCTTTTCTTTAGAAACCCGCATCCAGCTCTTCCAATTTTGATTTCGGTCCTTGACACATTTGATTACGAGCGTCATTAATATGCCAAACATGACGGCCGCCATCAATAGGGCACGGTGAAAATGAGCGACTCGGTAAAATCGGACAAAGTGTGTGTCGTAGTCGGCGTCGGGGAAGGGCTTGGGTTGGCGCTGGCGAAGCGCTTCGCGGCGGGCTACAAAATTGCGCTCATCGCCAGGAGTCCGGAGGTTATAGGAAAGACGGCGAGCGAGATCGAGTCGGGTGGGGGCATCGCGCTTCCAATCCAGAGCGACGCGACGGTCGAATCGGAGATTGCGGTGGCGCATGAACGGATCAGGCGCGAACTTGGTGCGGTCGACGTTCTCATCTTCAACGGCGGGCGGCGTCCGATGGGTCGTCTGATGGATACCACCCCGCAGGTGTTCGAGGAGACATGGCGGTTGCATACTTTCGGCGCGTTCCTGTGGGCGCGGCAGGTCGTTCCCGAAATGCTTTCGCGGGGTAGCGGCGCAATTCTGATCACCGGGGCGACGGCGGGCGTCAGGCCGTGGCCGACCTCAGCGGCGTTCGCACCAGCAAAGTTTGCGGTGCGAGGGCTGGCCGAGGTGATGTCGCGCGACTTACATCCTCAGGGTATCCACGTCGCATATGTGAACGTCGATGGCGGTATCGATATGCCGTTGCTCAGGAGGTTTCGCCCTGATGCGAAGGATGAGGACTTTCTAAAGCCGTCGGCGATCGCCGATGCATTCTGGTATTTGGCGCATCAGGATAAGAGCGCATGGAGCCACGAGCTCGACGTGAGACCCTTCAAGGAAAAGTTCTAGGCCGGATGCGCAGGCTAAACCTATGACTCACGATCTCACTCTCTGGGGAGTCGGGACCAGTCGCACGATGCGGCCTCATTGGATGCTGCTCGAACTGGGACTGGAGTACGAGTTCCATGCGATAGGTTCGCGGACTGGAGAGACCAGGACCGACGAGTTCATGCGCATCAATCCGCGTCATAAGATTCCGGTTCTTCGCCATGGGTCTTTCATACTTACCGAGAGCGCGGCGATCATTCAGTACTTAAGTGAGACTTTTAGCGATCCCGAATTGATCGCGGTCCCTCGTAACGCAGAGAGTCGGGCTGCTTTGAGCGAATGGTGTTACTTTATCGCGACAGAATTGGATGCGGGATCTCTGTATGTGATGCGCCGCCATGTGGGTCTCGATCACATCTACGGCGCAGCCCCCAAGGCGGTCGAGGCGGCGAGAGGCTATTTCATGGAGAATGCTGAAGCGATGGCTCCCAGGATTGCCAGATCGGGCCGGTATTTGATGGGCGATCAGCTAAGTGTCGCCGATATCCTGTTGATGACCTGTCTGGATTGGGCGGTCACTGACCGAATTCCTCTATCCGATACCTTGCATGAGTATCGTTCGCGGGTAGCTCAGCGGCCGGCTTATCAGAAAGCGCTTGAAAGGAATTTCCCGGCGCGGCTTTAGTCGATGAAATTGGAGTAACACAATGGCCGGTGCGCTTGACGGAGTGCGAATACTCGATCTGGCTACGATGGTTGCTGGACCAGTAGCGACTATGATGCTGGCCGACCAGGGTGCTGACGTTATCAAGGTAGAGTCGCCGCATGGCGACCTAATGCGTCATTTCAGCCGCGGACGCAATGGCTTGAACGCGGCGTTTCTAAGCTGTAACCGCAACAAGCGTTCCTTGTCGGTCGATCTCAAGGCGGCGGATGGCCTTGAAATCGTCAAGAAGCTGATAGCTACTGCGCAAGTTCTGGTGCACAACTTTCGACCTGGAATTGCAGAGCGCATAGGTCTTGGCGAAGACGTGGTTAGGGCTATCAGGCGCGATATCGTCTATGTATCGATCACCGGGTACGGAGAAAGCGGCCCCTATGCCAAGCAGCGCGCATATGATCCCGTAATACAGGCTATGTCGGGTCTTGCAGATATTCAGCGCGATAGGGATACCGGACGTCCAAGGATGGTGCGAACCATAATCGCCGACTACACAACTGCTTTGACCGGGGCGCAGGCGATTACCGCCGCGCTGTTTGCGCGCGAACGAACTGGCCAAGGTCAGCATGTACGGCTCTCGATGTTGGACTCGATGATTTCCTATCTATGGCCTGAGGCTATGCCTAGCCTGACCTTTGTAGGTGATGAGACTGATCCATCAGACGGCGAGGTTGGTCCGGACCTGGTGTTCGCGACGCAGGATCGCTATATAACCGCGGCTGCTTTGTCGGACGATGAATGGGCCGGGATGTGCCGGGCGCTCAATCGCGAGGAACTAGTCGACGATCCCCGCTTCAAGACTGCGCGCGATCGATCGATAAACGCAGTCGAGCGTCGCACGATAACCTCGACCGAGCTGGAGAAGTGGCGCGCGGATGAAATCCTGCCGCGATTACTTGCCAACGATGTTCCCATGCGGCGCCGGTCGTGAGCCGGTTCGAACTGCTGCAAGACACTCAAGTGCGCGAGAATCATATCCTGGAAGAGTTTCAGAGCGAGGAATTAGGCAAGGTACGAATGCCGCGGCCGGCCGCGCAATTCGATCGCACCCCTGCTACGGTTCGCGCGCTCGCACCCATGCTGGGCGCGGACAACGACGCAATTCTTGCGGAGCTCGGGTACCAGGCGACAGATATTGCGCGCTTCGAGAGCAGTCGGGTCGTTCACAATCAATCGAAGAAGGAATCCGCTCGTGGATAAAAAGAATCCAGTTGCTCTCGTGACCGGAGTAGGGCCCGGAACTGGCGCGGCGATTGCGCGGCGCTTTGCGCGCGGTGGCTATTCGGTAGCGATGCTCGCGCGAAATCGCGACCGTCTGGCGTCACTCGAGCGGGAAGTCCCGAACTCGCATGCGTATCCGTGCGATGTCACCGATGAAGCGCAACTCGACGTTACGATCGAGGCGATATCGTGCCGACCTCGGCGCACCCAAGGTGTTAGTGCACAATGCGGTCGGTGGCGCGTTCGGGAACTTCATGGAAATCGATCCCAAAGTGCTCAATCAGAACTTCCAGGTGAATACGATGGCGCTGCTGTATCTCGCGCGGCGCCTCGCACCAGCGATGGTTGCAGCGGGAAACGGAGTTATCATTGCCAGCGGCAATACGTCGGCGCTTCGCGGCAAGGCCAGCTTTGCAGGTTTCGCGCCGACCAAGGCCGCGCAACGCATTCTGGCAGAATCGATGGCTCGCGAGCTGGGTCCGAAAGGTGTGCACGTCGCTTATGTATTAATCGACGCAGTTATCGACCTGGAATGGACGCGCAAGCGCTTTGCGAACGCGCCAGACGACTTCTTTATCACTCCGGCTGCGATTGCCGACGAAGTCTGGCACGTGGCTCATCAGGATCGTTGCGCGTGGTCGTTCAATGTAGAGATAAGGCCCTTTCGTGAGACGTGGTGAGCGCGGTAATTCTGATTCTTCGCTTCGCTCTGAATGACACTATACAAAGACTCTCTAAGGGCAACTCATGAGTGAGCTGAGAATATTTTCGTACCTTCCTAACCCACGCATCTGGAAAGCTACTATTGCGGCGCGTCTATGCGGCGTCGATGTTGAGGTAAGGGGAAGCTCGCCTAAAGAGCTACAGTCATGGCTGTGGGATTTTGACGCGCATCCGCTATCGGACAAGGAGCTGGCAAGTTCGACGGACAGCAGGACTGGCAAAGTCGGCTTCGGAGGTACCTTGCATAAGACTGATGCCTTCATGGAAGCGCATCCGTTTGGCACCGTACCGGCCGCGTTCAGCCCTGATGGGAAGACGGGAATTTTCGATTCTAACAGTATTATGCGAGCGGTGGCGCGCCTCGGCGAAAAGCGGTTCCCGCTGTATGGCCGCGATGCCTATGAGGCGGCAAGGGTGGACAGCTTCCTCGATGCGAGCCTGGTTTTCGCGCGCGACTCGCAGATCTATCTTTTGTCTTTGATCAACGGGTCTGTCTCCAGTGAGATTCACGCGAGAATGCGCGATAGCTTCAAGGTTTACCTGGCAGGAATCAACCAGGCCTTATCGCCAGACCGTGAGTTTTTGGTGGGCGAAAGCATTTCCATTGCGGACATCTGCTTCGTTGCCGAACTGGCGCTATTTTTCAATGAGAGGGCGCGTTCTGGCGAGTTATTAAAGAGAGGCTTCGACCTGATTCTGCATGAAGGAATCGACGCGGAATTTCCGCTTGCATTTAGTCATTTTGCGAGGCTTGGCAAACACCCGGCGTTCGCACCGGACGTGGAGCCTTACCTGAAGAAAATTGAATCACATCGACCGGCCGAGGCTAACCGGTAGCACTCAGCCTTTGCGGATCGATTCACGCATCATACGAATCATCGCCTGGGTTGTAGCTGTGTCGTTGAGGCGCGGGAACGGCTCGTCCGGGATAGGCACTTCCAGGAACCGGCAAAGAGGCGCCCATCCTTTGCGCACATCAAAGACAAGCAGGCGCGCAGGATCGATCGTATCGCGAACTTCCTGAGTATTGCGGTTGAACACTTCGATTGCGTGAGCCTTATCTTCGAAGCGGTTATCGAAGGTCTCAAAAAGGATAGCTTTTCGGACCATCTCACTCTGAAGGCGGATGATTTCCGGCGCGCCGTCGGGCGCTGGATCTTTCAGCGGTTGGTAGATGGTATCGAGCATACTCTTATACCAGGCCTCCGGATCGCGAACTGACAGCAGTACTTTCGCGTCTGGGAAGTGAGCGGCGATTTCGCGCCACCATCGGGCAGAGGGCCAATCGACCGTCGCTAGGAAGCCGCGAAAGAGTTCGTCCCAATCAATCTGATGTTCGAACGCTAGCCGATGCCACATCGCGATATGCTGAGGCCGCGGAAAGACTTCCGCCATGTGATAGCAGGGGCCGACGCCGAGCCTTTCGAGCGCGGTCTTGAGTGACAGTGTTCCAGTCCGTCCAAATCCAGCGCCGACGACTTTCAGTGCCATACGGATGACTCCCTACCAGGCCGTTCCAGTCCCATTAGCATGTTCAATTTAATTGGTGGAGCTGACGCGGATCGAACGCGCGACCTCCTGAATGCCATTCAGGCGCTCTCCCAAACTGAGCTACAGCCCCACCGCAAGGCGAGATTTTTCAGCTAACCGGATACTGCCGGTGGAGTCAACCGAGCCGTGGACGGGGTGATCGTCACTTCAGCTTCTTTCGCCAATCGGTCCAATTGATTTCCGACGACTCGATGATTTGCAGATTGGCGGACGCGATTTGATCGGTGAACAGAATCAGATTGTTGCACGACCAGCGAGCGTTCGGGGCGATGATGCTGTCGAAACCGAGAAAATACGCCGCGTCACCGATTGCCTGGGTCGGCGCGTAGAGGATCTCGCGGTATCGGGCGGTATCGACGCCAAGCGGAATCATCGCGCCTAAATTCCGAAGCCTTAGAGTCTTCGCAGTCCGGACTTTGATGCGATGCAATCCGAATTTGATTTTCGATGGAAAGACTGGCTGACGCGACAGGTGAAAGTGAACTTCAGCGACGGCTCCATCCGCAGCGAGCGAGGTGTAGAGCACGTCAAACAAAGTGGGATCCCAGCGGCCGCCGGAGGCACCTCCTTGTAGAGGATCGCGACCGGTGCGCACGACCCGCCAGGTCTCTCCGCTGTAGGAGACTCTATGAAAGGCGTCGAGCGCGTCGAGCAGTGCGGGATCGCGCGGAGTCGGGGCGCGCGGCATCGACGTTCAGGACGGAACAATCACAGGTAAGCGCCGGCGTCGAGGCGCTCGATCGCGGCGAGAACTTCCTGCGTGCGGTCCGCGATTATCAGGTCGATCGCGCGTTCGTTGTTGAGCAGCGGATGTTTGGCATGAAGCCATAGCCGCGTTTCAGCCGGCGTGTAGAGGTCTGACAGTCGATCGACGACATAGCGCAAGTCGGCGATGATGGTCTGGGTCGCAAGCGGCGGCGAGGCTTTGCCGCTCTTCCATCGCGACACACTGGGCCGCGACGCATTGACGATGTTGGCGACGTCGGAGCCCTTGAGGCCACCGCGCTGCTCGAGGTCGTTAAGAATTCTGGCTACTGCGCTTTTCATGAATGGTCGCGGCCATAACGCTAATCATATCTTGTTGCAGAACTGTTTCACAACGGGCCACGTGTGAAACTAAATTGCAATCATCATTCGCGGGCGCGGTCGAGGAGTTCGCGGGCGGCGCGGCGAAATTTGTCGGATACTTCGCCGCCGAGCATGCGCGCGATCTCCTCGGTGCGATCGTCGGGTTCCAGGACTGCGACGCGGCTGCGGGTCGAACCGCGGCGCTCTTCTTTTTCGACGGTGAGATGACGGTCCGCGAACGCCGCGATTTGCGCGAGGTGGGTGACGCACAGGATCTGGTGAAAGCGCGAGAGCTGTTTCAATTTGCGGCCGACCACCTGGGCGACTGCACCGCCGATTCCGGCGTCCACTTCGTCGAAGATCATGGTGGCGACGCCGCGGCGTTGCGCCTCGAGCCGCTTGAGCGCGAGCATCACGCGCGAAAGCTCGCCGCCAGAGGCGATTCTCAGCAGCGGCATCGCGGGCTGGCCAACGTTCGGCGACAGATGAAACTCGACGGTGTCGATACCGAACGAACCGAGCGCAACGCCGGCGTGCTGGAAGCCGGCGTCGTCAGCGAGGAGCGCGGAGAGGCGCGGCTCGAAGCCCGGCGAGCGCATCCCGAGCGACTTCAATTCGGCTTCCATCTTGCGGCCGAGATCGGCGGAGGCGCGCTTGCGAATTGAGGACAGCTTGTTTGCATGCGCGACGAGTTCGTCGAGCGCCGCCGCCATAGCGGCTTCGACTTGCGATTTCGATTCGCCGATGCCTTCCAGTTCGCCAATCTCGGCGCGCGATCGTTCCAGTGTCTCGAGCGCGGTATCGATTGAGCCGCCGTATTTGCGCTTGAGCCGCATCAGTTCCTGGAGGCGGTTGTCGATTTCCTCGAGCCGAGTCGGGTCCGCCTCGATTTTGGACGCATAGGCGCCGAGCGTGCGCGCCGCCTCTTCGAGGTTCGCGCGCGCCGACTTGATCATCTCGAGTGCGTCGCCGAGTTTTGGATCGAGCGCGGCCGCATCGACGAGGCGCGCCTCGGCGCGCGCAACCGTGTCGCTTGCAGCGCCGTCGGCGCCGTAGAGCGCCTGCTCGGTTTCGAGCGCGGCGCTGGCGAGCTTGCTGGCGTTGGAGAGCACGGTTCGCTGTTGCGACAGCGCTTCATCTTCGCCGGCGACGAGGCCGGCACGCTCCAGTTCGGTCGCGCGGAATCTTGCGAGTTCCAGCAGATCTGCGCGTTCGCGTTCGCGGCGGCCGAGTTCATGAAGGCGAGTGCGGATTTCTTCGGCGCACGCGTAGCGTTCGCGATATGAGGCCAGTTCGTCATCGAGGTTTGCGTAGCGGTCGAGAATCTCGCGATGGCTCTCGGCGCGGAGCAGCGAATGTTGCTCGTGCTGTCCATAGACCTGGACCAGCGACGTGCCGATTTTGCCGAGGCTTTGCACGGTGGCAAGTTCGCCGTCGATGGTGACGCGCGAGCGTCCGGCGCCGTCTGCGATCACGCGGCGCACGATCAGCTCTCTGCGCCCGCCGTCGCGTTTGCGCGCGGCCAGTTCAGGCATCGCGGCCTCACCCTCGAGCTCGAACAGGCCTTCGACAACGGCTTCTTTCTCGCCCGTGCGAATCATGTCGGGCGAAGCGCGCGAGCCGAGCAGCAATCCGAGCGCGCTCAGGATGATGGTTTTGCCGGCGCCGGTTTCGCCCGACAGGACGTTGAGGCCGGCGCCGAACTCGAGATGCGCTTCCTCGATGATCGCGAAGTTGCGTATGTTCAGTTCGAGCAGCATCCGGGACGCGCGCGGCTATCCCCAGTGAAGCTTGTCGCGCCAGATTTCGAAATACGGATGGGCTGAGCGGATCAGCGAGACGACGTGCCGGCCGCGGTGAATTTTGATTACGTCGTCGGGCCCAAGTTGCGACGATTCCTGGCCGTCAACGGTGAAGGTCGTATCGTGGTCGGGCGCCTTGACGTGAATTTCGATTTCGAAGGTATCAGGCAGCACCACGGGCCGGTTGGTCAGAGTGTGTGGACAGATTGGCGCGAGCACGATCGCGCCGAGGGTGGGATAGAGGATCGGGCCGCCAGCGGAGAGCGCGTACGCGGTCGAGCCAGTGGGCGTCGCGATGATCAATCCGTCGGCGCGATACGAGCAGAAGGTGGTGTGGTTGGCGATCACGTCGAGTTCAAGCATCCTGCCGAGCGGACCTTTGCCGACGACCACGTCGTTGAACGCTTGGAACGATTGTGGGATCTCCTCGGACGCGCGATCGACGATCGCCTCGAGCATGATGCGTCGATCAACCTCGTAGTCGCCACCCAGCACACGTCCCAGCGCGGCTTGCGCTTCGGAGATAGTCACTTCGGTCAGAAAGCCGAGACCGCCAAGATTCACGCCGAGAATCGGAGTGCCCTCCGACGCGACCATCCGCGCGACGCCGAGCAGCGTGCCATCCCCGCCGAGCACAACGATCAGGTCGGCACGATCGGCGAGGTGATGGCGCTCGACGCCGTCGGCGCCGATTTTCTTGGCGGTCTCCGAATCAGCAATCGGCGTCTTGTGCCGTGTGCGCAGAAAACTGGTGAGAGTGCGCGCGATGGTGATCGCTTCGGGGCGCTCGCGCTTGACGACCAGGCCGACGGTTTTTATTGATCGCTTCGCCGACGCCATCAGATGCTCATCATGCGCTGAAATCCGCGGTGACGCGAAAGCATTCGAGGTGCATTCTCAGTTTCCCTGCGGGATTTTTATCTTGTAGGCGGTGCCCGCGGCGGCCGGATTTTCCTTGCCGTACACAATGGCGACCGAATTGATGTAATAGCCAGTCGCGGACTCGCTAGTCTGCGACTTGCTGGTGAGTACGATGATCGCGTCCGCGCCGGTTTCACAGGCCTTGCGCTGCACGGCCGGCAAGACGTCGGCCTCGCTCGCGTAAAGGTTTCCCAGAGCCTCGACGATTGCGACCCTGCGAAAATCTTTCAGCGGCTCGTGTCGCAGCACCGGCATGTCGCAATCAGGCGGCTTGGCGGCGCGGCCCGAAGGCTCAACTTCCGAGAGCGTGACTTGCGGCGGCAGTGAGGCGACATGAGCGCATCCCGCGGCGGCGAGCGTCAGTATAAGGATCGCGATTCGCACGAGTAATGAAGTATCCACCGATAGGCGTCGCGGGCAAGAGCGTATAAAATCGCGATGCGCTCGCGCGTAATCTTCGATGGCAAAAAACGGCAAACCTCGTCGCCCGATGCTGGGCGCGCATATGTCGATTGCGGGTGAGGTCGGCGAGGCGCTGATTCGCGGCAAGCAGGTTGGCTGCGAATGTATCCAGATTTTTACCAAGTCGTCGCGGCAGTGGGCATCGAAGCCGTTGACCCAGGAGGAAATCGAAACCTTCAAGCGCAATCGAATCAAAACCGGAATCACTACCGTGATCGCGCACGATTCCTACCTGGTAAATCTCGGCGCGCCGGACGAAGCGATGCGTCTCAAGTCGGTAAACGGAATTGTCGACGAGTTGCATCGATGCGAGGCGCTGGGCGTGCCGATTCTCGTCGCGCATCCGGGATCGCATGTCGGATCGGGCATCGAGACCGGTATCAGGACGATCGCGAAATCAATCGACCAGGCGCACGCCGCGTGCAAGGGCTTCAAGGTGAAAATCGCGCTCGAGATCACGGCAGGTCAGGGCAGTAACCTGGGCAATACTTTCGAGCAGATGGCGCAGATATTCGACGCGGTCGTCGAACACGAGCGACTGCGGCTGTGTTTTGACACCGAGCACGCTTTTGCGGCCGGTTACGACATTCGCACGGCGGAGGGATATGAAAATACATTCGGCGAGCTCGACAAATTTGTTGGGCTCAAGCGACTCGCGGCGTTTCATTTGAACGATTCGATCAAGGATTTCAATTCCCACGTCGACCGACATCAGCATATCGGCAAGGGCTTTATCGGACTCGACGCGTTTCGGCGATTGCTCAACGATCCGCGATTTTTCGGGCTCCCGATGTGCCTTGAGACGCCGAAAGGTCCCGAGATGAAAGAGGACGTCGAGAACCTGGCGACCTTACGCAGTCTGTTCGCGAACTGACTATTGACGAATGACTAAACGAATACTCACAGGAGACCGCCCTACCGGGCCGCTGCATCTTGGCCACTACGTAGGATCGCTGCAGAATCGAGTGCGCCTGCAGGAGGAGTACGATACCTACTTACTAATCGCCGACATCCAGGCGCTGACCGACAATTTCGAGCATCCCGAGAAACTCGAAGCAAATATCTTCGAGGTCGCGGTCGACTACCTGGCGGTCGGGATCGATCCTGAGAAAGTAAAGTTCGTCGTGCAGTCGATGGTGCCTGAGCTCACCGAGCTGACGATTTACTTCATGAACCTGGTCACGACTGCCACGCTCGAGCGAAATCCGACTCTCAAGGACGAGATCAAGCAGAAGAATTTCAGCAAGGGACTGCCGGTCGGTTTCTACACGTATCCGATTTCGCAGGCGTCGGACATCACGATTTTCAAGGCGCATCTCGTCCCCGTCGGCGAAGACCAGCTGCCGATGATCGAGCAGGCGCGTGAGATCGTGCGGCGCTTCAATCGCATGTACGACAAAGTCCTCATCGAGCCGAAGGCACTGGTCGGCGAAGTGGCGCGGCTGCCGGGAACGGACGGTGGCGCGAAGATGGGCAAGTCGCTCGGCAACTGTATCTACCTTGGCGACCCGCCCGATGTCGTGCGCAAGCGCGTGATGTCGATGTACACCGATCCGACGCGGGTGCATCCGACGGACCCGGGCCACGTCGAAGGTAACCCGGTCTTTACGTATCACGATGTGTTCAATCCGGATAAGGCGGAAGTCGAGGACCTGAAAGAGCGCTACAGGAAGGGCACGGTCGGCGACGTCGAGGTCAAGGAGAAGCTGTTCAAGGCGCTCAACGCTTTCCTGGAGCCGATTCGCGAGCGGCGTGAGCAGTTCGCGTCGAAGCCGGCGCGCGTCCGCGAAATAATCGTCGAGGGCACGCGCAAGGGACGCGCCGTCGCGCAAGAGACGATGGCCGATGTGCGCAGTGCGATGAAGATTAGTTACAAATTTTAAATCACTTAATTTAATTTGAAACCCGCGGTGGGTTTCAAACTTCCTTCGGCAGGGGTGACCCCTGCACCCAGTACCAATCGCAAAATGGCGAGGACGCCATTTTGCTCTCAGGCTCTTTGAGAGAGAACCCGGTTAATACGATTTTGCGAAGTATGCGCGCTCGGTGGCGGGTTCGCCGCAGACCAAACATTTTCCGGCGATGCCATCTTGCGTGAGCGGGATCGCGCGGCAGGTAGATTTGGTCTCTTCGCGGATTCGGGTTTCGCACGCTGGATTGCCGCACCAATAGATGTCGGCGAATCCGCCGCCGCCCTCGCCTTCCATGTGTTTGCGGAATATCGCGTAGTCGTCGAACTTCCGCGTGTTCGCGGTCATCGCGGCCTTTGCCTGCGCGTATAGACTCTTTTGAATCTCGTCGAGTAGTGCACTGACTGTTTGCGCGATAGTGGCGAGTGAGGCCTTGCTCTTCGACTCGGGTCCTGACTTGTCGCGGCGCGCGAGCACCGCTTCACCTGACGCAACGTCGCGCGGTCCGATCTCGACTCTCACCGGCACGCCGCGCATCTCCCAATCGTTGAACTTGAATCCCGGCGTCATCCCTTCGCGTTCGTCGATGCGCGCGCGAATGTTCGCCCGCGTCATCGCGTCCAGCGCCGCATGCGCCGCGGCGAGCACAGTCGCGCCCTCCTCGGGCTTGCGGAAAATCGGGACGATGACCGCTTGCGTCGAGGCGACCGTCGGCGGCAGCCGCAACCCCTGGTCGTCGCCATGTGCCATCACGATCGCGCCTAACAGCCGGGTTGATACGCCCCAACTCGTCTGCCACACGAATTGCATCTGATTTTGATCGTCGAGGTAACGGATTTCGAACGGCTTCGCGAAATTCTGTCCGAGAAAATGCGAGGTGCCGCATTGCAGCGCGCGTCCGTCGCCCATCAATCCTTCGATCGAATAAGTTTCGACCGCTCCAGGAAATCGTTCGGCCGCGCTCTTGCGTCCGACGATCAACGGAATCGCGAGAAACTCTTCGACGAAATTGCGGTACACTTCGAGTATCCCGAGCGTCTCACTTTGCGCCTCTTCGGCCGTCGCGTGCGCCGTGTGTCCCTCCTGCCAAAGGAACTCCGTGGTGCGCAGGAACATCCGCGTGCGCATTTCCCATCGCACGACGTTGCACCACTGGTTCACCATCATCGGCAAATCACGATGCGATCTGATCCACTGCGCGAACATGTGATTGATGATCGTTTCGGACGTCGGCCGCACGATCAGCGGCTCTTCGAGCTCCTTGCCGCCGCCATGTGTGACGACTGCGAGCTCGGGCGCGAAGCCTTCGACGTGTTGCGCTTCCTTTTGCAGGAAGCTCTGCGGGATGAACAGCGGAAAGTACGCGTTACGCGCGCCGGTCTTCTTGATGCGGCGGTCGAGCTCGTCGCGCAGCGCCTCCCAAATCGCAAACCCGTCGGGACGAAACACAATGCATCCGCGCACCGGCGAGTAGTCCGCCAGCTCCGCGCGCAGGCAGATGTCGTTGTACCACGCGGCGAAATCTTCGCTGCGAGGCGTTACCTTCTTGTCGTTTTGTTTCGATTGCTTTTCGGTCATTCGTCTTGCGCGTCGGCTTTGATTATCGTCAATTGGTACAGTCTCCGGATAAAGGCGGCTCGAATCAACTTAGTCCGGAGCGTGCCCGAGGTGAAAGTCATGAAGCTGAGATTCGTCACCGCTACCGTCGGCCTCGCGATTGCCCTGTCGGCGTTGGTGCCGGCGGCGTCGGCGCAAAATAGCGCGAATCCCTTCGCCGTGCGCACGATTGAAGTTGATGGCAACGGCGAGACGCGCACGTCTCCTGACACCGCGGATTTGGATCTCGCGATCGATACTCAGGCGAAGACCGCGGAGGAAGCCGCGGCTCGCAACGCCGAGCTGGCGAGCAAGGTGATCGACGCGCTCAAGGCGAAGCTGGGCGACAAAGGCAAGGTTACCACCGGCGGCTATTCGCTGGATCCACAGTACGACCAGCGGCCGAACGCGAAGCCAACGATCGTCGGCTACAACGCGCAGAATACCGTGACGGTGAATACCGGCGCGCTCGATCTTGTTGGCGCGCTGATCGATTCCGCGATTGCGGCCGGTGCGAATCGCGTCAACTCGCTGAGCTTCAGCGTCAAGGACGACACCAAGGCGCGCACCGAGGCGATCGCGATCGCAACTCGCGACGCGCACGCGCAGGCCGACGCGCTCGCGGCGGCGTTGAACGTGAAGCTCGGCAAGGTCCTCAAAGCGACGACGGTCTCGCAGGAGCGGCCGATTCCGATTCGCATGGGGCGCGCAATGGCGATGTCGGCAAACGTCGCGACGCCGGTCGAGCCGGGCGAGGTCACGGTGCCCGCGACGGTTTCTCTCACTTTCGAGATTGAGTAGGCCGCGATGCTGAAGCCCGGCGATCCCGCTCCACCGTTCGATCTCGAGTGTGCGCTTGACGGGAGTACCGCGCGCTGCAGTCTCGCGAAAATTCCGTCCGAATTGGTTTTGATATTTTTCTATCCGCGCGATTTTTCGTTCATCTGTCCGACCGAAGTCACCGGCTTCAACAAAGCGCTGAAGGAGTTTGCCGCCGAGAAGACGACCATCGTCGGCGTCAGTATCGACAACGTGGACAGTCATCTTCGATGGGCGCGCGAGCTCGGCGGAATCGACTATCCGATGCTCGCCGACCCCGACGGCAGCCTCGCGCGCGCTTACGGCATTTTCGATGAAAATGAAAAGGTCGCGCTGCGTGCAACGTTCATCCTCGATCGCAAACGCAAAATTGTTTTTGCCGCATCATGCCCGCTGAACATTGGGCGCAGCGTCGATCGAGACGCTTCGAATCGTTCGCGCGCTCCGCACCGGCCAACTCTGCCCAGCCGATTGGACGCCGGGCTGCGAGTTGCGGTCCAACTGACCGCGACTTCTAGGGCGAGCTTGGCCACAGTCGATCCCGCGGAAAAACGGCGGCTCTTCGAGCGGCTCTCGAGCATCCGCGAAATTGTTTTCGGCGTGCAGGACGGCGTGCTGACGACCGCCGGCGTGCTGTGCGGCTTGAGCGGCGCCGTCTCGCAGCATTCTCAGGTCGCGCTCGCCGCGTTGGCTTCCACAGCGGCCGGCGCGCTCTCGATGGGTGCAGGAGCATACTTGGGCGCGCGAGCGGAAGCCGAGGTGTTGCGCGCCGAGCTCGATCTCGTGCGCGCCGACGCCGCCGAAAAGCCGTACACCGTCCAGGAAGGATTGCTCGACGAACTATGCAAGGAAGGCCTCAGCCGCGAAGCCGCATTTCGCGTCGTCCGGCTGCTCAGCACCGCGCCCAAGGCTCTCGAATCGACCGCCGAGGCAAAAATGTTCGGGCTCGGCGGCCCGATGCTCGGGAGGCCAGCTCTCGATGGCGTCGTGATGGGAATCGCATTCCTGGTCGGCGCGGTCGTCCCGCTGCTGCCGTACATGCTGATCACAGCTCAGCGCTACGACCTTGGCGGCGCGCTCGTCGCAACCGCGCTCACTTTGTTCGGTGTCGGCTACTTCGAGGGATGGCTCGCGCATCGCAGCGATCGCTGGCGGTCGGGAATTCGTTTTCTTGCAATCGCGATGAGCGCGGCTGCCGCCGGCTACGCGATCGGACTCGCGATCTCGCCACTCGGTGCAACCGCAGGCTAACCTTGTTCGCGTGAAAATTTCCAAGTACTCATCGCTGGCCGCATTTCTGGCGCACTATCGTGCACTAAAATCAGACGCTTCTCGCAGCGCTGACGACGGTCAATTGTTCGCCGAAATGTCTGCGGTGATCGCGACCCTGGCGCCTGAGGCTCGCGCCGCGCTCGATTCCACGGAAGACGGCGCCAGCGCTCGACGCCATCGTGAGCGCGCCGAACTCCAGCTCCGCCGCGAACTTGTCGCACGCGGAGTTGTCGCGGGCTGAACGATGCTCGCTTACCTCGTACGGCGAATCGTTTTTGGCGCAGCAGTCCTGATCGGAACGTCGATCATCACGTTCGCGATCGCGTTCGTCGTCCCCGCCGATCCCGCAGTCGCGATGGCCGGGGCGAAGGCCGATCCGCAAACTCTCGCAACCATCCGGACTGAGCTGGGTCTCGACCAGCCGGTGTATGTCCAGTACGCGCGCTACCTCGATCGCGCGATTCACGGCGACCTCGGGCGCTCGTATATCCGCCGCGAGAACGTGACCTCGCTTATCGTCGATCGTTTTCCGGCAACTGCGTTGCTGGCCGGCGCCGCGATGGCACTGTCGCTGATTCTTGGAATCGCGATGGGCGCGATTGCCGCCGCGTATCGAGGCCGCGCCGCCGACAACCTACTGCTGGTCATATCGCTCGCGCTCGTTTCGATTCCCGTGTTCTGGCTGGGCACGATGCTGCTGATCGCGGTCGCTGCCACCATTCGCTCGTTTCCGCTCGGCGGTTACAGCGGCGCGACCAGCTTGATCCTTCCGACCGTGACGCTGGCGCTCGGTTCGGCCGGCTACTATTCGCGCGTACTTCACACCAGCTTGTGCGACGCGTTCGATCAGGATTATGTGCGCACCGCGCGCGGCAAAGGGCTTTCGCGCGCGCGCGTGATGCTCCGTCACGCGATGGCGAACGCGCTGCTGCCGCTCGTCACTCTTGCGGGACTCGATCTCGCGGGACTTCTTTCCGGCGTCGTGCTGACCGAGACGGTCTTCAACTGGCCGGGAATCGGACGTCTCGCCGCCGACGCGATCTTCAATCTCGACATCCCGCTGATCATGGGCACCGTGCTCTTCTCCGCATTCCTCATCGTCGTCGTCAACCTGCTGGTGGACCTGCTCTACGCGTGGCTCGATCCGCGCATTCGGCTGGCGGAGACCGGATGAACATCCGCCGCTTCGTCACGCTCGAAACGGTCGGCGCTGCGATGGTCACCGTGCTGGTGATCGTTGCGGTGTTGGCGCCGATACTCGCGCCGCACGATCCGACGATCGTCGTCGCGCCGACTTTTGGCGATCCCGGCGCGCCGTCGCGCGCATTTCCGATGGGCACCGACGAGCTCGGGCGCGACGTGCTCTCGCGCATCATCTTCGGCGCGCGAATTTCGCTGACCGTCGGCGTCGCCGCGATGGCCGTCACGATGACTATCGGCATCGCCATCGGTCTGTGCTCGGGATTTTTCGGTGGCGCGGTCGATTTTATTCTGATGCGTTTCACCGATCTGATGCTGTCGTTGCCGCCGCTGCTGCTCGCGATGGCTCTGGTAGCGGTGTTGGGCCCGAGTCTGCGCACGATCTTCATAGTCATCGGCCTCGTTTCGTGGACGTCAATCGCGCGCGTCGTGCGGGCTGAAACTCTTTCCATGTCGAAGCGCGATTTCGTTGTGGGGGCTGAAGTACTGGGCGCACCGTCACTGCGATTGATCGCCCTGCACATTCTTCCCAACGTTCTGCCGATCATTATCGTGATGGCGGCGCTGCGAACTTCCGACACCTTGCTGCTCGACGCTGCGCTCAGCTTCCTCGGCCTCGGCGTGCCGCCGCCAACTCCAAGTTGGGGCCGAATGATCAACGAGGCGACAATTTACTTCCGCACCGCGCCGTGGCTGGCGACCTTTCCCGGTCTCGCGATTTTTTACGCGGTGCTCAGCTTCAATCTTCTCGGTTACGGATTTCTGCGCAGGCGCTCCCAATGATGCGGAGAATTATTGCGGCTGTGATAGCGATCGCGTTCGCTGCGGGATGCGGCGGCGGACCGCCTCCACTCAATCTGCCGCCGCACGCGATGGTGCTCCGGCTCGCAGATGCCGACGACGTCCCAACGCTCGACCCGGCCGCCGGATACGACACCATTTCGTGGACCTTCGAGCAGGCAATCTTCGACACGCTCGTGCGCTACGGCGACGGCAACATCGAGCTGGAACCCGATCTCGCGACCAGTTGGGAGAGCTCGCCAGACGCAAAGACTTTTACATTTCACATGCGCGCCGACGCGCGCTTTTCTGACGGACGAAGCGTAACCAGCGACGACTTCCGTTACGGAATCGAGCGCGTGCTGAATCCCGCCACGCGATCCAAAGGCATGGAGTATTACCGTGGCATCGTCGGCGCGAGCGACTTCGCTGCGCGTCGCGCTGCGCACGTTAGCGGAATCGATACGCCCGACAATTCGACAATCATTTTCCATTTGAGCGCGCCCGATCCGATTTTCGGGCACAAGCTCGCGATGCCTTTTGCATCCGCGATCCCGCGCGACGTCGCAGAAAAATGGGGCGACGATTTTTCGCGCCATGTCGTGGGCAGCGGCGCTTTCATGTTGCGCGACTGGATTGGCGGCCAGCGCATTGTGCTGGTGAAAAATCCTTACTACTTCGCCAAACCGTTGCCCCATCTCGACGCGATCGTCGAATCGGTCGGCGTCAACCAGGAACTGCAATGGTTGCGCTTCGACGCGGGCCAAATCGATGCGGTGGTCGATATTCCGCCGGCCGAATTTCCCTACGTCATGAAAAATCCTGCGCTGCGAAAGTTGACGCTGGCGAAAACTACGGTCACGACCCGCTATCTCGGCATGAACTGCCAGATGTGGCCGTTTACCGACGTGCGCGTGCGCCGCGCTCTCAGTTATGCGATCGATCGCCATAAGCTGATCGCAATTTTGAACGGACGCGGCGTCGTCGCGCACGGCGTCATGCCGCCGAACCTCCCCGGCTACGATCCCGACCTCGAGGGCTACGACTACGATCCCGCGAAGGCGCGTGCACTGCTCGAAGAAGCGCATCTCGCGCACGGCTTCGATTTTGAAATCTGGATGCGCGCCGATCAGACCATGCTGATGCTCGCGCAATCGATACAGCAGGACCTGGCGCCGCTCGGCATCCACGCGAAGCTGAAGCCGGTTGCGTGGGGTCCGTTCCTCGAAGCGGTTCGGCAGCCTCGCACGGCGCAGGCGTTCATGCAAGGTTGGGAAGCTGACTTTCCCGATCCTGAAAATTTTCTCGGCGCTCTACTTTCGCGCGCGCAGTGGGGTTCCAACAACGACACTTTCTATTCCAACCCCGAGGTCGAGGCTCTACTTAGTGAAGCCGAGCCGATCGCCGACATGAAAAAGCGCTACGCACTTTACGATCAAGCTGAGAAGATCGTCGTCGATGACGCGCCGTGGGTTTTCCTCTACTACCCGGTCACGTACATAATTCGGCAACCGTGGGTGCACGACTACGTAATAAATCCGATGCGCCCGACGCGCTTCGAGCATGTCTGGCTCTCGCCGCATCCGGAATAGGGTGCGCGACAACTGCGGGCGATATCGACTATGATCGAAAAATCAGAATGAGGAGCCAATCATGATAACGCAGGGCGACGATTACCCTATTCATCAGACGCCGGAGCCGGTTCAGCAGGTCTTTACCAGCGACCGCAACTTTTACGACCGGTTTTTTTTCAACGGATACTTCCGCGAGGGTGAACCGTATTTCGCGGTCGCGATGGGAATTTATCCGAACGTCGGAATTATCGATTGCGCGTTCAGCGTCGTCGCCGGCGGCGTGCAGCATTGCGTGCGCGCGTCGCGAGTGCTGGGCGCCGAGCGGATGGACACGCGGGTCGGCCCGATTTCAATCGAGATCGTCCGCCCGATGCGATCGATGCGCCTTCGCGTCGATCATGAGACCGTGAAGGCCGACTTGATGTTCGAGGCGCGCGCCGATGCGATCGAGGAGCCTCGTTTTTCGCGACGCGCCGGACCGCGGCTCGTCATGGATCTGACGCGTTTCACGCAGCATGGCGGTTACAGCGGCAGCCTGACTGTCGCGGGCAAGACCTACGACGCGAAGCCGTCGCGAGTGTGGGGTTCGCGCGATCGTTCGTGGGGCGTGCGCGGAATCGGGCCGCAGGATCCGGCGGGAGTACCGTCGCCGACGCCCGCGATAGGACAGTTCTACTGGCTGTGGTCGCCGACCAATTTCGAGGACGTGTGCACGCATTGCGACTGCAATGAAAACGCTGACGGCTCGCGCTGGCACCAGTTCGGCGCTGTTACGCAAGCAGAGTTAGGTGCGCCGCTCGATCTCGCGACTGGCGTCGATTTCAATATCAACTACGCATCCGGCACGCGTCACGCGAAGAGCGCCGAGATAGTTTTGCGCAGCGCGCGCGCCGAAAATCGAATCGAGCTGAAGACGCTCTACAACTTCTATATGCAGGGCATCGGCTACTTTCATCCGAAGTGGGGCCACGGAATGTACGTCGGGCCGGACGTCTCAACCTACGAGTCGTTCAAAACCGCCGACGTCAACGAGCGCGACCTGATGCATCAGCACATCCAGGCCGTGTGCCAGGCGAAAATGGGTTCGCGCGAGGGAATGGGGATTCTCGAGATGGCGATCCTCGGGCCGCACGAGCGCAGCGGCTTCAAGGAATTTCTCGACATGCATTCGTAGTTTTTTCAGCGAATCAGCTTCGCGGCGATTTCCCTGCGAAAATTTCTCTTGAGGCTCGCAACGCACTACCCTACCGCGCTCAGTTCCGGAGCTTGTCGAGGATGCGGCCGACGAATCCTTCCGGTTTTTTTATTTCGACGGGCGCGGGCTCGCGGCCTTCTTTCAGCGCAGCGAAAATTTCCTCGACCTCGCCGTCAACCGGGAATCGGCCGGTGCTCGATTTCGAGAATACCAGCCGTCCGTTCACGATCACGTCGAACTGGCCGGACTTGCCCGCGGTAATTTTCGCCTTTTCGCCGAAAGTGGAATCTAATGATGCGGCCAGACTGGCCGCGCGTGGCTTGTAGCCTCAAGCCGAGCAGTAGAGGATTTCTGTTGCCATAGTTAAAGCGTACTCGACGACTTCGCGCGGCACAAACTACTTGCCGTTGGGGATGTCCACGAACACTGCGGCGGCGACCACTGACGACCACAGGCCGTCGCGATCGCCAATCGCCGACTGCGTCACGTTGCGCGTCGTTACGATCTTGTCTGACATGCGCCAAAGGTCCTTGCGTTCGTCGTAGCTGAGATTTGGATCGAAATCGACGCCGAGGATCGTCGCCAGCATCATCGCCGCCAGATCTTCGGCGTAGTCGCCCGCCTTCTGATCGGTCTCGCCGGTGCTGTGATGCTCCGACAGGTATCCGTACTGCGCGGGGTTGCTCGGCAGCGCCACGCCCACCGACGACGCGATCAGCCGATGCGGTTCGTTGGTCGCGTTGTCGCTCATCACGGCAAAAACGATCTGCCCCGGTGTCAGATACTTCAGGCCTTCCTGCTGGCTGAGCAATTTGCAATTGGGCGGGAAGATCGATTTGACGCGCACGAGGTTGAACTCGGCGATTCCTGCGGAGCGCAAGCGCCAGCTCGAAAGAAGTCAGCTTCTCGCGATGCCGCCCCACGCCTTTGGTCAGAAATGTCCCCTTCGGGATCGGCCCCATTTATTCGTCTCCTCTCCGATGCCGCTTTCTTTTATACGAATCCGACGCTCGAACGCTACACGGTGTTCACCGGCGAATACTCGCCGAACACCTTGCGCATCGCGTCCGAGATTTCCCCCAGCGTGCACCATCCGCGGACCGCATCGACGATCGGCGGCATCAAATTGTTGCCGTCGCGCGCCGCGTCCTCGACCCGCGCGAGCGCCTTCTTTGCCGCCTCTGCGCTTCGTTCCGCACGCACGCGCGCGACGCCCGCCTTCTGTTTGGCCTCAAGTTCCGGCTTGACCCGCAGAATTTCCCCCGGCGGTTCGCCGCCCCCGGTAAACTGGTTGACCCCTACGATAATTCGCTGCTTGGTTTCAATCTCGCGCTGGTAAATGAATGCTGCGTTCTGAATTTCGCGCTGCATGTATCCGCGCTCGATCGCCGCGACCGCGCCGCCGAAATCGTCTATCTTCGACAGGTACTCGACCGCCTTTTTTTCAAGCTCGGTCGTCAACCGTTCTACATAGTAGGAGCCGCCGAGCGGATCGATCGTGTCGGCGACGTCGGTCTCGTGCGCGATAAGCTGTTGCGTGCGAAGTGCGAGCAGCACCGAGGATTCAGTCGGCAGCGCGAGCGCCTCGTCCTTGGAGTTGGTGTGCAGCGACTGCGCTCCGCCGAGTACCGCGGCCAGCGCCTGCATCGTCACGCGCACGACGTTGTTGTCCACTTGCTGCGCGGTCAGGGTCGAGCCGGCGGTCTGCGCATGAAATCGCATCATCATCGAGCGTTCGTCTTTCGCGCCGAAACGATCCTTCATTATTTTCGCCCACAGGCGCCGCGCCGCGCGAAACTTCGCAACTTCCTCAAAGAAATTGTTGTGCACGTTGAAGAAGAACGACAGCCGGCTCGCGAACGCGTCGATCTGCAAACCTGCTTTCAGCGCGGCGTCAACATACGCGATCCCGTCGGCAATCGTGAAGGCGAGTTCCTGCGCCGCGGTCGAGCCGGCCTCGCGAATGTGGTAACCGGAGATCGAGATCGTGTTCCAGTTCGGAACTTCCTTGGTCGCGAAACTGAAAATGTCGGTGATGATGCGCATCGAGCCGCGCGGCGGATAGATGTACGTCCCGCGCGCGACGTATTCCTTCAGCACGTCGTTCTGGATGGTGCCGTTGACCTTGCTCCAACTGACCCCACGGCGCTCGGCGACGACCAGATACAACGCCAGCAGGATAGACGCGGTCGCGTTGATCGTCATCGAGGTCGAAATTTTGTCGAGTGGTAGTTCGGCGAGCAGAACGTCCATGTCGGCGAGCGAGCAAATCGGCACGCCGACGCGTCCGACCTCACCCTCGGCCAGCGAATGATCGGAATCGCGGCCCATCTGCGTCGGCAGGTCGAACGCGACCGAGAGCCCGGTCTGTCCCTGATCGAAAAGATAGCGGTAACGCCGGTTCGACTCCTCCGCGCTGCCGAAGCCTGCGTATTGGCGCATCGTCCACAGCCGACCGCGATACATCGTTGGCTGCACGCCGCGCGTGAACGGATACTCGCCGGGAAAACCGAGGTCGTTGACGAAATCGAAGTCGTCCAGGTTTTCGGGATCATACGCGCGATCGATTTCGATCCCCGAGCTGGTGACGAACTTCGGCTTGCGCTCAGGCCCGCGCTTGAGCGACGGATTGAGTTTGCGTTCCTCCCAGTCCTTGCGGGCGTCTGCGATTTTGCGATCGTCGTCAGGCATCGTAACTTAACTCTACTGTTCGATTCCGGCCGGCTCTACTACTCAATCACCAGCATCAGCTGGCCTTTTTCGACCGCCTGCCCCGCGGCAACTTTGATTTCCACGACCTTGCCGGCCTTGGGCGCTTTGACTTCATTTTCCATTTTCATTGCCTCGACCACGACGATTCCCTGGCCGGCTTTGACTTCGTCGCCGACTGCGACCAGCAGGTTGACGACACGTCCGGGCATCGCGGATTTTATTTCGACGCGGCCGCTGACTTCGCGCCGCTTGCCGGCCGCGCGCGCCGTTCGGCGCGACGCGTCGGCGACGGTCAGGCGGGTCGAGCCGGTGCGCGACGCGACCACGGTTTCGTCGCCGTCGCGCGCCACATCGAAATCGAACGAGCGATTGTCGACGAGTACTGAAAACGACACCGGGCCGACGCGGCGCAGGTCGGCTTCGAAACGATTCTTGCCGAAAGTAATCGAGAACGAGTCCGAGCGCAAGCTCTTCAATCTCGATTTCGTGTTCGTTGCCGTCAAGAATCGCGAGGTATCGCATCGAGTAAGAGTCCCGGCTATCGCCGCAGCATGTCGAGCCGGCCGAGCATCCGCCACGCGGAAGTACTTGGCGGCGCTGCCGGCTGCGCGCCGGCGCCATTGCCGTGATTGGTGTTCTTCTGCGCTGCGATCGCGGCGAGAAAAATCGCGGCAAGTTCCGCACCGCGCGGAGCCACGCCATTTTCATTCGGATGGTACTCGTCTTTGATGAAATTGGTATCGAAGTCGCCCTTGAGAAACTTCGGATGCGTCATGATCCAGCGATGGAAATCCAGATTCGTGCGCAGCTCGCCTGAAATAACGAATTCGCCGAGCGCGCGGCGCATCCGGTCGATTGCCTCGCCGCGATCCGCGCCCCACACCGCGAGCTTCGAGATCATCGGGTCGTAAAAGACCGGCACTTCGGCACCCGCGTAAACGCCGGCGTCGTTGCGAACGCCGGGGCCGTCGGGAAATCTGAGCGTCTCGATTTTTCCCGGCGCCGGTACGAATCCGGCCGCGGGATCTTCCGCGTAGATGCGACACTCGATCGCCCATCCGCGCTGCGCGAGATCCTTCTGCTTGAACGGCAGCTTCGCGCCGGCCGCGATCTCGATTTGCGTGCGCACCAAATCAATTCCCGTCACCAGCTCTGTGACCGGATGCTCGACCTGGATGCGGGTGTTCATCTCGAGGAAATAAAAGTTGCGGTCGGCGTCGACGAGGAACTCGATCGTGCCGGCGCTGACGTAGTTCACGGCCTTGGCAGCGCGCACCGCGACCTCGCCCATCTCGGCGCGCATCTTCGGCGTGATGTACGGCGACGGCGATTCCTCGACGACCTTCTGATTGCGCCGCTGAATCGAGCACTCGCGCTCGAAGAGGTGGACGGTGTTGCCGTGAGAGTCCGCGAATACCTGCACTTCGATATGGCGCGGCTGCTTGAGAAATTTCTCGACGTAAAAGCGTCCGTCGCCGAATGATGACTTGGCCTCGCTTGCGACCGTGCGCACGATCGATGCGAGGTCTTTGTCGTTCTCGACGAAGCGCAGGCCCTTGCCGCCGCCGCCCGCGGCCGCTTTCACCATGATCGGATAACCGATCTTTTTCGCGATCGCGGCGACTTCCGCTTCGGTCTCGAGCGTTCCCGGCGAACCTGGCACGACGGGCACCCCGGCCTTGGACATAAGTTTGCGCGCTTCAACCTTGTCGCCCATTCGCTCGATCGCCTCGGGCGGCGGGCCAATCCAGGTGAGGCCAGCCTTCTGCACCGCGCGGGCGAATGCGGCACGCTCGGAGAAGAAGCCGTAGCCGGGATGAACCGCGTCGGCTTTGAGACGTTTCGCGGCTTCGAGAATTTTTGCGGTGTTGAGATAACTTTCGGCGGCCGGGGCCGGACCGACGGGGTATGCATGATCGGCTTCGCGCACGTGGAGCGCGGCGCGATCGGCGTCGGAGTACACGGCGATCGATTCGATTCCCAACTCGCGGCATGCGCGGATGATCCGCACGGCGATTTCGCCGCGGTTGGCGATTAGAATTCGTTTGAACATTAATGGTCCAAGGCTTCCCAGATTTTATACTGAATCCGACCGACGCGAGCTAACTGTATGCGGGGCCGGAGCCGACGCGGTTCGCTTACGATTTCAAGGAGGCGGAATCTTGAATCGCGCGCAAAAAAGCGCGCTGTAAAAGGACCCTCACCTTCGATCCTCTCCCTTTCAGGGAGAGGGGAAGAACGGATCGCGCTCGCTATACAGTGGTCCGTCAAAGTGGGATGTTGCCGTGTTTGCGTGGGGGATTTTTTTCGCGCTTGTTTGCGAGCGCTTTCAGCGCGCCGATCAGCTTGGGACGCGTGTCGTGCGGCATGATCACTTCATCTATATAGCCGAGCTCGGCGGCCTTGAACGGATTGGCGAAAGTTTTGCGATATTCGTCGGCCAGCCGCTTGCGCTCTGCGACCGCATCTTTTGCGTTGGCGAGTTCGTTGCGGAAGACGATGTTGATCGCCTGCTCGGGGCCCATCACGGCGATCTCGGCGCTCGGATATGCGAAGTTGAAATCGCCGCGAATGTTTTTCGACGACATCACGTCGTACGCGCCGCCGTAAGCCTTGCGCGTGATCACCGTCACCTTCGGCACAGTCGCCTCGCAGAAGGCGTACAGCAGTTTTGCGCCGTGACGAATAATTCCTGCGAACTCCTGCTGCGTGCCGGGCAGGAATCCGGGGACATCGACGAAGGTGACGAGCGGAATGTTGAACGCGTCGCAGAAACGGACGAAGCGCGCACCTTTGACCGACGCGTCAATGTCGAGCGCGCCCGCGAGGAACGACGGCTGGTTCGCGACGATTCCAACCGAGTAGCCGCCCATCCGCGCGAACCCGATCAACATGTTCTGCGCGTAGTCCTTTTGCACTTCGAGCAAATGGCCGTCATCGACGACGCGCCGGATGATGTCGCCCATGTCGTAGGGCTTGTTGGGACTTTCGGGAACGATCGAATCGAGACTAGCGTCGATTCGCGCGGAGTCGTCGCTGCTCGCGATGAACGGCGGGTCTTCGACGTTGTTCGACGGCATGTAGGAGAACAATTCGCGGACCATCGCGAGCGCGCCCTCGTCGTCGTCGGCCTCGAGATGGCAGACGCCGGATTTCTGGCTATGCGCGTCGGCGCCGCCGAGCTCCTGCATCGTGACTTCCTCGTGCGTGGCGGCTCGGATCACGTCGGGACCGGTGAGGAACATGTACGAGGTGTCGCGGACCATCACGATGAAATCGGTAATCGCCGGCGAATACACCGCGCCGCCCGCGCAGGGTCCCATGATTACGGAAATTTGCGGGACGACTCCCGACGACATCACGTTGCGCAGAAAAATATCCGCATAGCCCGCGAGCGAGACGACGCCTTCCTGGATGCGCGCGCCACTGCCGTCGTTGAGGCCGATCACGGGGCATCCGGTTTTGGTCGCGAGGTCCATCACCTTGCAGACCTTCTCCGCGAAGGCGCCGGAGAGGCTCCCGCCGAAGACGGTGAAGTCGTGGCTGAAGATGCATACCTGGCGGCCGTCGATGGTGCCGTAGCCGGTCACGACGCCGTCGCCGGGGATTTTTTTATCGGCCATCTCGAAGTCGGTGATTCGATGGGTTTTGAACTTGTCGAGCTCGACGAACGAGCCGCGGTCGAGGAGAAATTCGACGCGCTCGCGCGCGGTCATGCGTCCCTGCGCGCGCTGCTTCTTGACGCGATCCGCGCCGCCGGCAGCCTCGGCCTCGCGAGTGAGCTGCTGAAGTCGTTCGAGATTTTCTTTAAGGCCCATTTGTCACAACCGCGCTAGAGCTGGATAGACGGCAAACAAAAAGGCGCCCGTCGCGCGCCACGGGAAGATAGATACCGCATGTTGGGGAATGGTTAAAGCGCCGGATGTTAAGCGGAACCGCGACGCATTCAGTAGCGGAGCGACAAGATTCGATTCTGAGCCAATCGTCGGCCGAGAATCGAGAGATCGTGGAAGGATCGGGCTTCGAACAGGCTACCACCTCCTTCCAGGCCAATCTTACGAGCTGCCGCGCTTAAGTCGCGATAGACCCCGTCCAGTTCTGCGAAACCGGGACGATGAACCTTTCGGGTCAGAGCGTTCATCAATCCCCGAAGAACTCCGTGTGCTGCACCGTAGTGGATGTACGGATCGGTTCCGTTTAGATCGCTCAGAGACTTCTGCAATCGGTGAGATTTGGATTCAAACACGAACCATTCGTGCTTCGGGTTGGCCGCCAGCGCCCAATCTACAGCGAGTCCCAGTTCGAAAGGCATATTGAACCGCGGCGTTGACGGCCTCTCGCGATCGAGCTGAACTCGCGAAAGATCGTGGAACGAATACCGGCAGTCTCGGATCAGCTTAATGATTCGGTCGAGTCGGCGGTCGCTGGTCGGAATTTCGACAGTTGCGCGAGGAACGAGCCCGAAGCCGGAGAGGCCGGCGATGAAGGCCAAATACAGCGGCTCGTAATTCCGGTCGTAAGGGATATTTAGAAATGCAGACTCTTGCTGAGCGCGCTTGCGCATCCCCCGTTTAGCCTTGAATCAGAACATGTTGCGTTACGCTCGTGCGCCAGCTTTTCGTTTGCGCTTCGTTTGAACGATAGGTGATCGGCGAGATTTTTCTGACCTTTCTTCGATGATTTTATCTGCCAAGGCAGTTAGTTTACGCATCCGCGTTTTCGAGATGCCATACGTTTCAGCGAGATCCTCTGCAGTCGGGAACGGAGTTGTTATTACGACTCTCTTTCGCATGATCTGAAGTTACTCCGAGTGAGCAATTGGTTAAAGCTTCATGCTTATTCCGAAGTGTGAGTTGAGAATCCTGAGAAGTCCAACTTGTCGCCGGGCTTGATTCCGTTCTTTGCGCAGAAGCCGCCGTTTACCTCCAGTACGTACTCCGAGTTGCCTTCGACGCCGAGAAGCTTGTCGGAGAACGGCTCTGCGTTGGCGACGATTCCTGTCACCACGCCATTGGCGTCGGCGAAAATCATGTCGAGCGGAATCGGCGTATTGTGCATCCAGAAATTTCGCGGCGACTCGTTTGGGAAAACGAAGATCATTCCGGCGTTGTCGTCGAGATGCTTGCGGTACATCAGGCCGAGCTCGCGCTGCGGCCCGGTGCTCGCCACTTCGACTGCGACGGTGGCGCGCGGCTTGCCGTCGGCGCCGATGATCGAGACGCATGGACCGCGCGCGCATCCGAGCAACGCGAACAGAACGAGCGCGAATGCGAATGGGAGGCGCCGGCGGCGATGCGACTCTGCTTCCATGGTTCGACGCAATCTAGCGCGTCGATGAGGGAAAATCACAGGCTAAAGCCTGTGCCACCAAATCAGGGCACGTTCGCTTCCGGTGAGATCTCTTCGAGCTCGCGGCCCGAGGTCTCTGGAAAGAACCACAGAATCGCCGGCGCGACCATCCAGAATACGGTCAAGTAGCATACCGATCGCGAAAGAGAGCCGGTGAGATTGTAGAGCACACCCTCGAAGAACAGGCCGAGTGCGCCGCCGGTAGTTCCAGCGATGGCGAGAGCGCTTCCAGCGGTGGATCGATATGAGGTTGGAAACAGCTCCGCGCTGTACGCGCTTAGGATCATGCTTCCGGCAAAATCGAAAAATGTTCCCAGTATCCATGCCGGCACAATCAACCACCCCGACGCCATGTACATCCAGATGGTAAACAACGGCGCCAGGAACAGGAATGCAGCGCCCATCACGCGCCTTCCGAAGCGATCGCTCATACGGCCGGCGACAATTGAGCCGACGATCCCGAGCGCGCCACCGCAGAAAAACAGCATCGAGACATTGGCGGGGGACCAATGGTGCGCGTCCTGCAGGAACTTCGGGAACAGAAAGCCTGAAGCGTTGCCTCCCATGTTACTCAGAAACGAGATCGAGAGCATCATCACAAGCCGCCGTGGGTACGCCGTGTACAGCCGCGCGATCGGTTCCCAGACCTTCATCGGCTTCAGTCCTTCGAGCTTCTCCTTTTCGAACCGCGCGCTTTCCGGCAGCACCCGGCGCAGCGGTATAACGACCACCAGCGGTATCAGCGCGATCGCGTACATTCCCCGCCAGCCGTAAGGGATCGTATTGACGAAGGCGAACACAATAGCGGCGAGGCCGTAGCCGATCGACGAGACCGCAGACAGAAGGCCGATCGCCCAACCTCGATAGGCCGCATCGACTTCCTCTGCCACGATCACCATTGCGATCGCTGCTTCGGCACCGGCAAACGCGCGCGCAATAATTTCGAATGCGACAAAAGTCCGTTCGTTTGGCGCAATCGCAATAAGGCCGGTGAAAATCGTGTAGCCCACTACGGTGTAGAGCAGGAGGCGGCGGCGTCCGAACACGTCAGCGAAGGGGGTCATGAGTAGGGACAGCAGGTAGCCGAGCCGGATCACCGAGAGCATCGGACCAATGTGTGACTCCGCTATCTTCAACCCCGCCTGGATCTGCTTGAGCGCAAGACTCAGCAGCGCGCGATCGTACTGATCGAAAAATCCCGCCGTCGATGCGATCCAGAACACCCGACGTTGCCGCTTGGTGAACGGCGGTGTCCTGCCAAGGAAGCCGAGATGAATGCTCTTGCGGTCACTGTCTTCCGACGGCGGGTTCAAATCGAGCGGCGCTGCATCCGCCATAGGAGTTACTCGAACGCGAGCGGCAATGATTCGAGACCGCGCAAAAAATACGATCCTTTGTAAGTCGGTTTGATTGCGGGATCTTTAAGTCTGAGGCGCGGGAAGCGTTCGAGCATCGCCTCGAACGCGATGCGCGCCTCCATCCGAGCCAGCGGCGCGCCGATGCAGAAATGGATTCCTTCGCCGAACGCGACGTGCTCATTGGGATCGCGCGTGATATCGAACTTTTCAGGATTTTCGAATTGCGCAGGATCGCGATTTGCCGCAGCGACGATCATCATTGCGAATGCGCCTGCGGGAATCTCGGTTCCTCCGAGCTGCACGGGTTGCTTTGTGAATCGCACCGTCGATTGTACCGGCCCATCATAGCGCAGCATTTCTTCAATCGCGCGCGGCAGCATCGCAGGATCGCGCTTGAGCGCGTCGAGTTGATCCGGATGGCGGCCGAGCGCGAGCATGCCGTTGCCGATAAGATTGGTGGTCGTCTCGTTGCCCGCGACCAGCAGCAGCGTCACGAAACTCAGCAGATCGGCTGCCGACATCACCTCGCCTTCGTCGTGTGCGGCGACCAGAGCGCTGACCAGGTCGGGTCCGGAATTTGCGCGGCGCTTTTCGATCTCGGCGGTGAAGTAGTCGCCGAGTTCATCGATCGCGCGGACGGATTCGGGCGGCTGCGGAGCGCCGGGAACATTATTATCGCCGCCGATGATCGTGTCCGACCAATGCTTGAACTTCGCGTTGAGTTCCGGCGGCACACCGAGCATCTCGGCGATCACCGTGACCGGCAGCACGTTGGCGAGGTCGGCAATCACGTCGAAGGAGCCTTTCGCCTCGACCTTGTCGAGCTGATCCTTTGCGATCTCGCGGATTCGTGGCTCGAGCTCACGTATTCGCCGCGGCGTGAAATCGCGCGACACCAGCCGGCGCAGTCGCGAGTGCTGCGGCGGATCGGAACCCAACATGTTGCGCGAGCCGGCGAAGCGCCCTGATATGCCTGCGGCGGTGGCGGCGGGCCGACACTCGATAAGTGCTCATGATCGCGGAGCGCATTGGTGACGTCGGCGTAGCGCGCCACCAGCGCAAAAGTCATCGGGCCCATGTTGAGGACAGGCGGCGGGCCGGCCAGCAGCGGCGCGTAGTGCGGATACGGATTGGCCCGAAATTCGGGATCCCAAATGTTGAAATAGATCTCGGCTGCCATGAATGTTGCCCCTCAGAGTTTGTGAGCGAATTGAACAGCGGCCGGATTGGAGCGCGCGAAGCGCGCGAACTCGGAGACCGGAACCGGCTTCGCGTGTGGCGCGAAGCTGTCCGAGATCCTTCCTGCCGCTCGCGTTGCTCGCTTCGTCAGGATGACATAAGGCATCGATGCGCTCATTCAGTCGCCATTGTGAGCGTGCTCAATCCGCGAAGGAAGTATGAACCTTTGTAGGTCACTGGTGCGGTGGGATCCTGCAAGCGCAGGCGCGGGAAGCGTTCGAGCATCGCGGTGATCGCGATCGCACCTTCCATCCGCGCCAGCGGTGCGCCGATGCAGAAGTGGATGCCCTCGCCCAGCGCGACGTGATCGCGCGGTGTGCGCGTGATGTCGAAGCGATCGGGATCTTCGAACTGCGCCGGGTCGCGATTCGCAGCAGCCAGGATGATGAAGCATCCGTGCTTGGCCGGGATATCAGTCCCGCCAAGATTTACCTCTTCCCTGGTGAAGCGAATCGTTGATTGCACCGGTCCGTCGTAGCGCAGGATTTCTTCGATCGCGCGGGGCATCATCTCGGGAGTCTGGCGAAGCAGATTCATCTGATCGGGATTGCGGCCGAGCGCGAGCATCCCGTTGCCGATGAGATTGGTGGTGGTCTCGTTGCCGGCGAGCAGCAGGAGCAGCACGAACGCGAGCAATTCGTCGGCGTTCATCGCTTCGGCGTCGTCATGCGCGGCCACCAGCGCGCTAATCAAGTCGGGGCCGGGACTTTTGCGGCGACGCTCGATCTCATCTGCGAAATAGTTGCGCAGCTCATTTTTTGCGGTATGAAATTCCTCGGGCAGCGGAGTTCCGGGCAGAGTGTTGTCGCCGGAGACCACGGTGTCGGACCAATGTTTGAACTGCTGATAGTGATCGGGCGGCACCCCGAGCATCTCCGCGATAACCATCACGGGCAGTGCGTTGGCGATCCCATGCATCACTTCGAGCTCGCCTTTATGTTGCGCGGAGTCGATGAGATTTTTTGCGATCTCGCGGATTCGCGGCTCGAGATCGCGGATTCGACGCGGGGTGAAGTCGCGAGAGACCAGGCGTCGCAACCGTGTATGCAGTGGCGGATCGGAAAACAGCATCGTGCGCGCACCGGCAAACGGTCCCTCGTCGTTAGGCTCGTTGGGATCGCGCGGGCGCACACTCGAAAAGTGCGCATGGTCGCGCAAAACGGCGGTCACGTCAGCATAGCGAGTCACCATCGCGACGGGTCCGAACAAATCGAGAATCCGCGGTGGCGCGGCGAGCAACGGTTTGTAGTGAGGATATGGGTTGGCGCGAAACACGGGATCCCAGGGGTTGAAGTAGATATTCTCTGCGGCCTGGTTCATTTTGAGATTTCCTCTTCGGTTGTTTTCTCAGATTGATCTTGCGTTGCACGCTTTGCGCTGCGCACTTAGGAGCAATCGCAGTGCCACCGCGCGTACTATATAGACACGAACGTTTTCATCTCGTTGGGATGCATCAATGCGGCTGCATGCAGTCCCGCAATGTCACTTGAACGCCATTTCGAAACGGCGTCAGCCCGCGCAGTAAATACATGTCAGAGCACTTCCCGCTTCTCGGCCGGTTCCGACGAATCCAGATCGCGCACCAACGCGGCGCTGACCCGTTTGGCCGTTTCCAGGCCGCGCCCAAATTCCGGCGGATCCGTCTCGCCCGGCTCGAACAACACCCGCTCGAGTGCGAGCGCTTCGAGCTGTCCGAATACGATGCTGATCAAATCGTGAAGGCGGTCTTCGCGATCGGCGGGCCAATCGAGCAGCGCGGCGAGGCCGACGCGAAAGCCCTCGCCGAAACGAATGCTCGCGGCGCGGACCGCGTCGTTCAGCGCAGGATCGGTGCGGCTCGCGACCACCAGCTCGAGCCACGCATAGAAGGTCGGCCCTTTGAACATCGGCCACATCGCGTCGATCACGATGGCAAGGCGATGCTCGCGTGTCCCCGACGGCGGCTCTGCGATCGCAGCGCTCAGGTCGGCGAGCCGCAACTCGAAAACGTACTCGAGCGCACTCACGACGAGTTCGTCTTTCTTCGGAAAATGATGCAATTGCGCGCCGCGCGACACTCCCGCACGAGCGGCAATCTCGGTGGTCGTGGTGCCCGCGTAACCGCGCTCGAAAAGGCATGCGACGGTGGCGTCGAGAAGCCGACGGCGGGTTTCTGCGCTCCGCTCTTCTTGTAGTGCCGACATTTATCTTGGACCTCCAAACGCCCTGTTCAGATTAACATGCAGGCGTGATTGTTACAAGCAAGCGTGACTGTATTTGAGATTGGTCACAATCTAACAACATTTAACTGGCTCATATGGTCAGCTATCCTCCAAGGGTCAGTGGCGTCTACCAGCTACATTGATGCCGTTGCCGGCATGTTGACCTGCTCGCATCCGCGCGCCGAATCGATCCTATGCGCCGTCATGCAAGCCTTGCGCGATGGCCTCGACGCCGACGAGGCCGCGGCGATCGAATCGTCGCTGCCCGCAGATCTCCAGAAGAAGTGGCCTCGCACGTCAGGCCCGCATCCGGGACTGGCCGATCTTGGCGACGTCGGATTTCTGGGCCGCGTGCAGGAACTTGCGGCGAGCTCGAGCGATGACGAAACCAAACGGATGGTAAGTGTCGTAATGTCGGTGCTGATGACCGCGATGGCGATTCCCGGCGACGATCGTCGCGCGACATGGTCGGCGCTGAAGCATCTGCCGCGCGAGAGCAAGCGCGTTTGGATGAAGCTGTTCCGCGCCGCGTGCTTCCCGGTCGAGCTCTACGCTAGCGACCCTTGAAAACCGGCCGGCGCTTTTCCAGGAACGCGCGGACGCCCTCGCGATAATCCTCACTGTCGAAGCATCGCGCGACCATGGTCGAAACCGATTTCGCGTCGCGCTCTTCGCGATCTTTCAGGCTTTCTCGAATCGCCAGCTTGGCCGCCGCCATCGTGAGCGGCGCGTTGGTCGCCATCTTGAGCACGTAGTCGCGCACGTTCTCCTCGAGCTTCTCCGCGTCCACCACTCGATTGATGAGGCCCATCTGCAGCGCCTCTTCGGCGTCGAACAGCCGCGCCGACAACAGGATGTCGCGCGCGTTGGCAGGGCCAACCGTCTGCGCGAGCATGTTGACGCCCTCGAGCGGATACGCGAGTCCGAGCCGCGCGGCAGGAACCCCGAAGCGAGTGCCGCGCGCCGCGATTCGGATGTCACATGCAAGCGCGACCTGCACGCCACCGCCGATGCATACGCCGGCGATCATCGCGATCACCGGCTTGCGGCATTCGATCAGCGCGGCGATCGCGCTGTTGGGCGCGTCGCGATAGGCGCGCGCCTGTGCCGCGTCAGCGCGCATCGCGGGAAACTCCGAGATATCGGCGCCGGCGATAAACGCCTGCGGGGTGCCGCCGCGCATGACGATCACGCGAATCGCGTCGTCGCTCGCCAGCTCCGCGACACCTTCCGCAATCCGCTGCCAGGTCCTAAGATTGAGCGCGTTGCGAACTTGCGGCCGGTTGAGCACCAGCCATCCAATCGGCGCCTCGTGCGTGACTATCAACGGATCGACTGCGGTTTCATCCTTCACGGCTGGCGTACCTCTGGCGAGATTTATGACGATAATCGAGCGGGCTTCCAGTGGGGATTTTGAGCATATTTGTGCGCTGGACGAAACTGTCCACGCGGGCGCGCCACGGCGTCGATTGATCAGCGAGGCGTGCGCGCAGGGGCGCGTCGCAGTCGCGCGGGTTGACGACGTGGTCCGCGGCTTCGTCATCTTCGACGAAAGTTTCTTCGACCAATTTTTCGTACGCTTGCTGATCGTACATCTCGACTTCCGCCGCCGCGGACTCGCGACTGCGTTGATGCGCGCGGCGGAGCTAGATTGTCAGAGCGGGAAAATGTTTAGCTCGACTAATCAGTCGAACATTCCGATGCAGCGACTGTGCGAGCGGTTGGGATTCGTGAAAAGCGGATATGTCGAGAATCTCGATGAGGGCGATCCCGAGATCATCTACGTGAAGATGCTGGCGCCAGTGACCTAACCCCGAACCCTTCCCGAGCGGGAAGGGGAACCAGATTGGGGAGAGTAACCCTTTCCCAAGCGGGAAGGGGAACCGGATTTTAGCTTACCTGGAGCAAAATGGCGTCCGCGCCATTTTGCGACTAGTACTGGGTGCAGGGGTCACCCCTGCCGCGGAAGCGTGAAACCCGCGAAGGGTTTCACATAAAATAAAGTTCCTTCTAAATCTTCGCGATCACATCCTCCTGCAGCTTCTCGAGTCCTCGCGTCAGGCCTTCTGCGTCGAAGGCGGGCGGCGCGATCACTACTCGCGAGATACCTATGTCTGCTAGCGCCTTTAGCTCATCGACGCGCGGGCGGCCCATGCATGACAACTCGATCTTGCTTGGGTCGCGGCCGGCCTCCTTGGCCGCAGAATTCATCAGCGCGAACAGTTCCTTCAGCTTGGGGATTTCCGCGAGCGCCGGGAAGAAGCCGTCGCCGTAACGGCCCGCGCGTTTGGCCGCGGCCGGCGAATGTCCGCCGACGTGAATCGGCACACCGCCTTTTTGCACCGGCTTCGGGTAGCACTTCACGGGGCCGAAGTTGAAGTGCTTGCCGTGGAATGACGCGGCAGTGTCGCTCCACAACGCTCGCAGCGATTTGATCGCCTCGTCGGTGCGCGCGCCGCGCGTGTGGAAATCGATTCCGAGCGAGGTGAACTCTTCTTCGAGCCATCCGCTGCCGATCCCGAGGATCGCGCGCCCGTTCGACAGCACGTCGAGCGTCGCTGCTTCCTTGGCGACGTATAGTGGATGTCGCTGCGGAAGAATCAGCACTCCGGTCGCGAGCTTGATCTTCTTGGTGACCGCAGCCGCGAATGCGAGCGGCAACAGCGGATCGGGAATCGCAACGTCTTCGCCGCCGGGAATTTTTCCGCTGGACGAGTACGGATACGGCGACTTGTAATCCTGCGGGATCACGACGTGCTCGACGGTCCACATCGACTCGATGCCGCATCGCTCGGCGGTGGTCGCCAGATGCGTGAGCAGCGCAGGATTGCTGAACGGTCCCGAGTTAACAAACATCAAGCCAAGTTTCATTTTCGATCACCTCGCTTAGCGATGAGCAGGATCTACTATCTTCTCAAACAAACTTCTAACAGGGACGAAGTCCCGCATCTTCTCTTTCTTAATACTGGGTGCAGGGGTCACCCCTGCCGAAGGAAGCGTGAAACCCACCGCGGGTTTCACATTCAATTAGTTCCGCGCGGTTCCCCGCTTGTTCAAAATTCCGCAGGAGAGTTACTTGTTGAGGCATGGATATTGGTAAAGTTGGAATTTGGTTCTTCCTCGACGCGATGACTGCGCCCGACAGCGCCGCGTTCGCAAAGCAGGTCGAGAAGAATGGATACAAGGTACTCTGGATTCCCGAGGCCGTTGGCCGCGAGCCGTTCGCGCATGCCGCGTATCTGCTCGACCATACTGAGAAGTTGTCGATCGCTACCGGCATCGCGAATATCTGGGCGCGCGACGCGATCACGATGGGTGCTGCGTCGAAGACAGTCGCCGAACTTTCCGGCGGGCGGTTTTTGCTCGGCATCGGCGTCAGCCATATGCCTCTCGTCAAAAACTTACGCGGCCATTCCTACGACAAGCCTTACAGCTTCATGAAGGAGTATTTGCCGAAGATGAAGGGTGCGCTTTACATGGCGCCGGCGCCGAAAGAGCCGGTGCCGGTAGTGCTTGCCGCGTTGCATCCGAAGATGCTCGCGTTGTCGGCGTCCGAGGCCAACGGCACGCACACTTACTTCGTTCCGCCGGAGCATACGGCGAAAGCGCGCGCGCAAATCGGACCGAATGCGATGCTATGCGCGGCGCAGGCAGTCATCCTCGAGACCGACGCCAGCAAGGCTCGCACGGCGGCGCGCGCGTACATGAAGACCTACGTTCCGCGGCTGCCCAACTACACCAACAATCTAAAAGCGCTCGGATGGGCTGATAGTGAATTCGAAAATGGATGCTCCGATCGGCTGGTTGACGCGATCGTGGCGTGGGGCAATGAGGAGAAGATTCGCGATCGCATCGACGCGCATCTGAGGGCCGGCGCCTCCCACGTATGCATCCTGCCGCTGCGCGCTGACAGCGCCCCGCTGCCCGACATGCGCACAGTGCAGGCGTTTGCCCAGCACTGAGTTATTGCGGATGCGCCGATATTTCTCCGCACTTCCGAGCATGGTGCTCGCGATCGCGATCGTCGGATGTGCGTCGCACAACGAGCAGCAAGCGCAGCAGGCCGAAGCTGCGTCCGCCAAGGCTCAGCAGGCCGCCGAGCATGCCGAACAATCCGCTGCCCAGGCTCAAGCCGCCGCTGACAAAGCGACCGAAGCCGCGAATCGCGCGACCAAGGCAGTTCAGGAGGCGACCGTTGAAATCAATCGCGTCTCTGATCATCTCGATCAGATGGCACGAGACCGCGAGGCCGCGACGCACGGGCGCCGGCTCTCGCATGTAACGAAGGCGGCCCGGAAGGCAGCCGCCAACAAAGCTGCGGTTGCTTCAGGATCACCTGCTGCCGAGCCGTCGCCATCGACGAAATAATGGCGGAGCCAATCAAATCGCAACCAGCCGGCGTCCGGACCGAGGCGGACATTCGCGCCGAGAATCCAGCTCGGCAACTCCGGCGCCACTCGTGGATCAATATCGCGGGACCGATCGCCGCGGTCTTTCTTGGAATCTTTGGCGCTGCGATGTACCTGCGGCCGGTTGACGTCCTGCGATGGATTCAGATCTCGCGCCTCGGATGGTCGGGCGTCGCGCAAAACGATCTCGCGCTCAAGGACGGCCTCATCACCTACCTGATGACCGGCGGCTATTCGGGGATGGACCCGGTCGTGATGATTCACGGGCTCGGGCCGAACGCCGCGCTGGTGTGGCGCGGTATCATGCCGCCGGTGGCGGACGCGCACTACAAGGTTATCGCACCGAATCTGCCGGGCTTCGCTTCATCAGATCACAAGCAGGTTCAATATTCGATTGCGTACCAGGCGGAAGCTATCGCGCAGATGGTAGATGAGTTGAAGCTCGATCACATCAACCTGATCGGCAACGACCTCGGCGCCGACGTCGCGCTTTACTACGCCGTCGAGCATCCGGATAAAGTCGAGCGGATGGTCCTGGTATCGGGCGGGTTGGTCGGAGCGCGCGGCGCAGAAAAGCTGCGCAAGGGGATGCTGCCGACGACGCCCGAGGCGGTCCGTGCGCAGGTCGAGTCGAGTTTTTTCGATTTGCCCCCGATGCCGGAAATCATTTATCAGCGCATGATGGAACAGTTGAACGGCGACCTTCAGGCCGAGACCGACATGATAAATTCGGTCCCGCGCGACGAAGCGCACATCCGATCGAAGATCGGCCAAGTCTTCAACACTCTCACGATCATAATGTGGGGCGCGAAAAATCCGTACTTCTCGAACGCTGAAGGTGAGGCTCTACACGCTGCGATGCCCGGTTCGGCAACAGTAGTCTTCAAAACCTCCGGCCCCTATCCCCAACTCGAACACCCCGACGACTTCGCCGAATCTCTTATTTTCGTAATCAAGCAAGAAGAAGGCGGCCGCTAACTCTCTGCATCACTCGCCAATTACGAAAGCGGGTTGCGCGGAACGCGGGCGTCTGCGATAAGCGAAGTTTGAAATCTCTGCAAGTGAGGAATCGACGACGATGAAGCTCTACAACGTGAATCTCTCAAACTTTGCGACCAAGTCCCGCCTCGTCATTTATGAAAAGGGACTCAACATCGAGATGGCGCCGATTCCGGGCGCCGGTCTGAGCTCTCCCGAATATGCTCAGATCAATCCGCTCGGCAAAACCCCGGCGCTCGATGCCGACGGCCTGCTGATTCCTGAGTCCGAGGTCATCAACGAGTACCTCGAGGACAAGTATCCGACGCCGCCGCTGCTGCCGAAGAGCCCCGAGGGTCGCGCCAAGGTTCGAATCGTCACTCGCTTCCACGACTTGTATCTCGAGCCTCCGCTGCGCGCGCTGTTCGGCCAGATGAATCCGAAGACTCGCGACGAAAAAGTCGTCGGCGAGAAAGTCACCGAGTTCAAACGTCGCCTCGACCAGCTCGACAAGATGCTCGCGGACGGCGGCTACGCTACCGGCTCAGAATTCACCCTCGCCGATTGCGCGCTCGCGCCCACGATGTTCTTCGCGACCAACCTCGGGCCCGCCTTCGGCTTCAAGGCGCTCGAAGGACATCCGAAGCTTGCGGCATGGTGGACACACGTGCAGACGCGCCCGTCGGTGAAGAAGGGCCTCGCCGAGATGGCGGAAGCGTTGGCGGCGATGCAGCGCGGCGGCCGGTAAAAGATTCGTCATGCGATTTATCATCGCTCGAAATAAAGCGGGAGCATCATCCGACCCGATGCTCCCGCTTTCGTAAACTATCGGCGGCCGCGCAATATCGCGGCGATCGCGGCTGCGCACCAGATGGCTTCGAGTACGACGAAGGGCGCGAATCCGATCAGGTAGGACGCGTAGCAGGAGATTGCGGCGCCAACTGCGTTCATCGCCTGGTACACGCGCGAATCGGAGGTCAGCATCCCGAACGAATTCATAAAGAACGCGATCAACAGCAGCGCGACTCCAATCGATCCGATGATTTGCGATCCCGACATTTCTGCTCTCCCCGGTCGTTGTGCAAAGATACGCGCAAGGATGAATTGACGATGTCATACCTCGATCGCGACGGCGTAAGCATCTACTACGAACAGCACGGCGCGGGACCTTCGGTGTTGCTCTCGCACGGATACAGTGCCAGCGCGCGCATGTGGCAAGGTCAGATGGAGTCGTTGTCGGACAGTTATCATGTGATCGCGTGGGACATGCGGGGGCACGACCGCTCCGATTCGCCCGACGATCCGTCGCTCTATTCGCATGAGGCGACCATCCACGATATGGCGGCGGTGCTCGACGCTTGCGGCGTCGGTCGCGCGATCATTGCGGGCCTGTCACTCGGCGGTTTCATGTCGCTCGCATTTCATCTGACGCATCCGTCGCGCACCGAAGCGCTGATGTTGTTCGACACCGGCCCGGGCTACAAGAAGGATGACGGTCGCGCAGGATGGAACCGGCTCGCGGACAGCATGGCCGTCGCGTACGAAAAAAAAGGGCTCGCGGCGGCAGGCGTCAGCGCCGAGGTCAGCGTCGCGAAGCATCGCAGCGCGCAGGGACTTGCGCACGCGGCGCGCGGGATGCTTTCGCAGAAAGACGGCCGGGTGATCGAATCGCTCCCGTCGATCGCGGTGCCGACGCTGGTGCTGGTCGGCGAAAACGACGCGCAGTTCAGGCCGTCGGCGGACTACATGGCGGCGAAGATTCCGGGCGCGGAAAAAGTGATCCTCGAGAAAGCTGGACATGCCGCAAATATCGATCAACCCGCAGCGTTCAACGCCGCGGTTCGCGCATTCCTCGACCGCGTCACTGACTAACCCCTTCTGGAGAACGGTCCCGCGAATCGGCATTATGTAGATATTGCCGATATCGGCTCAATCACTTTGTTGGCGACAAGTCTGCAAACCTGATTGATCAAGGGGTTCGAGATTCCGTTTAGGACCGATGCGAGAATGGCTGTTCCTCCACTTTCTGAAGTTAATCGCAACCTTTTCAATAAACTCCTCGATCATCACATCCGTTTTTCGCTCGCCAAGCTGCGGATCGATCTGACCAAGCATGACTGGTATCGCGCGACCGCGTTGGTGGTCCGCGACATGCTGGTCGAGAAAATGCTCGCGACGCGACAGCGTTTCGATCGCAACAATTCCAAGAAGCTTTATTACCTGTCGCTCGAATTTCTGATCGGCCGTTCGCTCGAGAACAATCTTTTCAACCTCGGCATTATCGACGCATGCCGCGACTTCCTGGCCGAGAATGGGATCGACCTGCAAATCCTGTTCGATGAGGAACCCGATGCGGCGCTGGGAAACGGCGGCCTCGGCCGGCTGGCCGCGTGCTTCCTCGATTCGCTCGCGACGCTAGACTTGCCCGGCTACGCGTACGGGATCAATTACGAGTACGGACTTTTCCGCCAGGAAATTCGCGGCGGCTACCAGGTCGAACGGCCCGACGCATGGCAGCGCGAAACCTCGCCGTGGCTGGTGGCGCGCCCCGAGCAGTCGTGCCGGATTCCAGTTTACGGACGAATCGAGCATCGCATCGACAAAAACGGCGAATACAATCCGATCTGGGTGGATTGGCGCGTGCTGGTCGGAGTGCCGTCCGATCTGCCGATCGCGGGCTTCGGCGGACGCACGGTAAATTTCGTGCGCCTCTACTCCGCCGGCGCTTCGGACGAATTCGACATGCAGATCTTCAACGCCGGCGACTACATGAAGGCCGTCGAGCAGAAGATGCTGTCCGAGACCATCTCGAAGGTGCTGTATCCTTCCGACGCGGTGGCGGCGGGCCGCGAACTCAGGCTGCTGCAGGAATATTTCTTCGTCGCCTGCGCGGTGCACGATATAGTACAGGGCTTCGTCGCACGCGGTGAAGATTTCACCGATTTTTCATCGCAAGTAGCTATTCAACTGAACGATACTCATCCCGCACTGACTATTGCGGAGTTGATGCGCGTTTTCATCGATGAATATGACCTCGAATGGCCGATGGCGTGGGAAATTACGCGCAACACTGTCGCATATACTAATCACACACTATTGCCGGAAGCGTTGGAAAAGTGGCCGGTGAGCCTGCTCGAACGAGTCGTGCCGCGCCATCTGCAAATAATCTACGAGATCAATCGGCGCTTCATGGCTGACGCTTTGTCGCTGTGGAAGGAGGAGCCTGAACGCCTCAAGCGCGTATCGATCGTGCAGGAGGGTTACGAGAGCCACATCCGGATGGCGAACCTGGCGATCGTCGGCAGCCATTCGGTCAACGGCGTGTCGAAGCTGCACTCGGAACTCGTCGAGACCCTGCTGGTGCCGGACTTTTATCAACTGTGGCCGGAAAAGTTCAGTAACAAAACCAACGGCGTCACGCAGCGGCGATGGCTGTTGATGGCAAATCCGGGTCTGGCAAGCCTGCTCGACGCGACCATCGGCGTGGGCTGGAGCACCGATCTCGAGCAGCTGAGCGCGGTCGAGAAATTCGCCGACGACGTGGAGTTTCAACGCCGGTTCAGGGCAATCAAGCGCGTCAACAAGGAGCGGCTGGCCAGGATCGTGAATCGACTCGCCGCAGTGGACGTCGATCCCGCTGCGATGTTCGACATTCAGGCCAAGCGGATCCACGAATACAAGCGGCAGCTCCTGATGGCTCTGGGAGTGGTACATCAGTACTTGCGGATCGTCGATGACGGCGTCGAGCCGCCGGTGCCGCGCACCTATCTGCTCGCCGGCAAAGCGGCGCCGGGCTATTGGGCGGCGAAAATGATCATCAAGCTGATCAACAGCCTCGGCGAGGTGATCAACAACGATCCAAAGACGCGTGAGTTGATCAAAGTCGCGTTCCTGCCTGACTACCGGGTCTCGCTCGCAGAGAAAATCATTCCCGCCGCCGACGTTTCCGAACAGATTTCCACCGCCGGCCGCGAAGCGTCGGGCACCGGCAACATGAAATTCGCGATGAACGGCGCGCTGACGGTGGGGACGCTCGACGGCGCCAACATCGAGATTCGAGAAGCCGTCGGCGCGGAGAATATATTCATCTTTGGTCTGACCGCTGAGCAGATCGAGGAACTAACGGTCAAAGGAACCTACCGGCCACGCGAGTACTACGAATCTGATCCGCGACTTAAGCGCGTGCTTGATGAGCTTGCGTCAGACCGCTTCTGTCCCGGCGAGCCCGGACTGTTCCGATGGGTTCGCGACGTTTTGGTCAGCCGCGACGACTATTTCCTGATGGCCGATTTCGGATCGTATGTGGATATCCAATCAGTAGTATTGAATGAGTACCAACATCCGGAAGTGTGGACTCGAAAGGCGATACTCAATCTGGCGCGAATTGGCTATTTCTCGAGCGATCGCGCAGTCACAGAATACTCCCGCGAGATATGGCACCTCGGCCAGGCATAAGCTGGCGATTCAGTCATCGGCAATCAGTGTGAAGCCCAGCCTCGCTGCCGCGCGATTGAGCGCATCGTCGAAGCAGGCGAACCTAACCGAAGATCGAAGCGTCACCTCCATCAGATCAACCGTCGCCAGATGCAGAGCGTCGTAGGCCTTTAGCCGATATTGTTCTGCCAGATCTCCCGCGCGGCGTATCGTCGTCGCGTCGACGGGCAGACGATCCAGTCGGTTCCAACCCTGCTCGAACTCATGCTTGTGACGTTTCAGAGCGGCGTCGTCGATGTCCGCCAACCTATGTTTTCTTGCGAAGGCCGATCTGGCCTCGACACAGGCGACGAGGCTGGTCGCGACGAGATCGGCGCGAGCGACCGCCAGCCGCACTTGCGTGCTGCCGACCTCTTGCACGTAGAGTTTCACCAAGGCGGAGGTGTCGAGATAGACGATCACCTTCGGTCTTCGAGCACGATCTCAGCGAGCGTTTTCTCCCCTGGTCGAATTACCATTGGACGCGACGCCCCGCGAATTTTGCCACCTTTTGCGGGTAGCATTCCTGGAATCCGCCGGAGACGCCGCGCTATTTCTGAGGGGTCAGGTTCTGCATCGGATGCAGGGGCCAACGCCAGCAATCGCGCAACCGGCCGGCCGCGAGACGTGATTACAACATCCTCGCCATTACTGGCCTTGAAGGTACATGGATAGCCGCGCTTTGAACTCACGCACCGATGCTTTCATGGGACTACATTCTAGACTATGTGGTCACATCGCGCGAACGCTGAATCAAAGATCGCCGACTCGACGCAACTTTTCGGATACTTCCTGCATCACCGTCTGTGGCAGCCGGCCGAGCAGTCGAAGCAACCGGCGGCGATCCACCGCGCGGGACTGATCGATCATAACTTCGCAGGCGCGGGTGTTGCCAGCCATGCTTCTCGGCAGCTCGACGCGTAACACGTTTTCGCCAACAAGTTGTGTCGTGCAGGGAAGGATCCATGTACTCGAATGATCCGTCTCGTTCAGGAGGTCGGATTGGACCACGACAACCGGCCGGATTTTTCCGGGCTCGCTACCGCGGCGAGGATTCAAGTCAGCTGCCCACAACTCGCCCCTTCGCGGTGAGCGCTCAGGCATCCTCGAGACCTTCGCCATTCAGGGGATCAAGTTCACGCATCGCCTCGAGAGTGGAAGAGCGAACTCGTGCCGACGCTTCGCGGAACTGGCGACGAAGCGCCTCACGAGAAATGGATTCTTCCAGCATTGTAAGCGAACGGCGAATGACTTCGGTATTGGACCGGGCCTTGAGCAGCCGGCGCAGCCGAAGAACTTGAGCATGCTCCGCCGCAGGCAAGGTAAACGAGGATTTTCTCGCGGTATGAGATTTCATGCTTTCTTCATACCTGAATCTAAATGCGGTGCCAAGCGGCATTCAGGCCTGACCGACTGCTGAGAGCGCGGCGCCGATGCGTTTGCCGAAGTCCGCCGATGCGCCGGGTCGATAGATCACTTGCATCGACTCGGCCAGCTTCAGGATCCCGGCATTGCGCTTGAGCACGTCACCGATTTCGTCCAAATAAGCGGTAAGTCCAGTCGGCGAACGATCCGCGGCGAACTCAATCGGCGCACGTTGCGTTATGAACATTAGGCGTTTCAGATCTTCCGCCGCCGCGGGATTGTTCGTGCAGAGTTCCGCGTACTTTTCAGGAGCTCGAAAGTAACTCCAAATCTTCTCGTCGGGTATCGCGAACCTCAAATCGGCGGTGAAGTCCATCCGCAGGCATGGAACGCCTTGCGCGACGCAGACCTCGGCAACCTTGGCCGGGGGATCGTCGATCGCGACTGCGGGCGTATTGCTGTGCGCCGCCGCCGCCGAGTTGCTGCCGTAGCGCGCGCGAAAGTCCTGGAAACTGCGCGGTGCTTTGGCGAGATGATAGAGGATGCAGATGCCGTCGTCGGCAAGCACGTTTCGCGTTACGTCATCTATCAGCCGTTCAGTGCTCCCGGGAGTTTCGCAGTGATATAGAACATGCGACGCAAACACGATTCGAAACTCGCGGGGCCGCGCCAACTCGTTATGCGGTCCCAGCAGCTCGAGCAGATGTCCCGCGAACGAGTCACCGGCATGCGCCGAAAAATCGACCAGCTTGAGTGTGCCCGCAGCTTGCGCCGCCGCGAGAGTCGCCAGCGCTTCGCCATTGCGTTCGTCGGCGTACTCGACGCTGTAGTCGGTCGCGCGAACCTTGAAGCCCGCGTCGAATTTCACTCCCGTCAGATATTTCACCAGGGTGTCGCACGGCCCGCTTCCGATGTCAGCGACCGCGATGGGATCCCGTCCACTCAGCACGAGGTTCGCTGCGCCCAAGCGATTCAGAAACGCCGCGTTGATGCGCGCGGTCTTTTCCTTTTCGTCAGTGGCCGCCTTGAATGCCGGATAGATCTCTTCGTAGCGATAAGTGTCGATCGTTATGCTCATCTAGGTTACGTTACTGGACGCATGGCGCGGATTCCACCTAGCTTGTCATTGAGCGTCGAAGAATGGATCGACCTCAAATGCCATCCTTCGACACCCACTGAGTCGGCGCGTGCGATTCAAGTGCGAGTGCGTCGCTCGGGCAGTGCTGAACTCCAACTGACCTTCCGCCTCGACGGCGATATTTCGCGAATCAACATTCCTGCGCCGGCCGCGTCACGCATCGGTACAGAGCTCTGGCGACACACCTGCTTCGAGGCCTTCATCAATGTGGAAGGCCAAAACGCGTACCACGAGTTCAACTTCGCGCCGTCGGGAGAGTGGTGTGTCTACGTCTTATCCAGCTATCGCAAAGGCGCTCCCGTCGCGAATGAAACTATGCGCCCGCAGATTGTGCTGCGCTCGACTGGCAGTCGGCTCGAGCTAGACGCTCTTGTCCGGCTCGATACCCTGTCTTCACTCCACCCGCGTGCGAGTCTCCGCATCGGGCTCTCTGCGGTCATCGAGGCAAGCGACGGCCTTTCGTACTGGGCGCTTCGCCATCGCGCCGACAAACCGGACTTTCATAGCACCGATGGATTCGCGCTGCTGCTTGAGCCGCCCAGCCGCGAAGGCTAGGTCTGATCGCCGTGAAGTTCGCGCAACCTATAGGTCTCAACCGTCGGCGCGTCGAGCAGCTTCTATCTAAAACGAAAGATGACCATTCGGCGGCTAACCGAATTGAATTTTTCTCACGCCACTTCCTCGGACGACCCTATGAACCAAATCCGCTGACTGGCTCGCCCGATGCAACCGAAGTCTTCTCGGCTTCCTTCAAAGGATTCGACTGTGTCACCTACATCGAGACCGTCCTGGCGCTCGCCCTCGCCTCCAACGTTGACGACTTCGCCGAATGGCTTCGAAAAATCCGCTATGAACGAGGCCGCATCGAATGGGAACGGCGAAACCACTACATGACGCGCTGGATTCGCAACAATGCGCGCGAAGGAGTTATCAAGCCGGTTTCGATGCCCGCAATCCCGACTGTCACAAGGGCGCGCGTTCTGAATGTCGTCCCTGGACTCGCTCCACAGCGGACTAGAGTGAAGTATGTACCGAAACGCGCGGTGCCACGGCTCGAACGCTATCTGCAAACCGGTGATCTGATTTTTTTTGCATCGACGCGCAAGCATCTCGATGTATTTCATGCTGGAATCATCGTGCGCGGCGAAAAAGTTTCGATGCGTCACGCGTCGCGGAGCCAAGCCGCCGTGGTGGAACAGGAATTGACCGACTTCCTCGACGCAAATCGGATGACCGGCGTCATCGTCATGCGGCCGCGACAGATGGTATAGGATCGCGTTGTCATGAACATCGTCTATCCACAGGACTACTCGTCCGCGAGCATTCAACGACTCCTCGACGCTGCCGATTCCGACGTTCTCTTTCTCGGCGATCCGCGGGTGAACATCGATCCCGGACCGCGCATGTTCGATCGAATGGCGCAGGTCATGCGTGAATCCGGCGCTGGCTGGGTATATGCCGACGCGGTTGGCCATCCTCATATCGACTATCAGCGCGGGAGCATCCGCGACGGGTTCGACTTTGGCGCGGTAGTGGGCATCTCGGTTGAGGCTGCGCGTCAGTCAGGAATCGACAGCACCTTGAAATGGGGCGCTTTGTACGACCTAAGGCTGAGGATTTCAGAAAACCACGCCATCGTGCGGATTCCCGAACCGTTGTACAGCGCGTCGATGACTGATGCGCGGCCGACCGGTGAAAAGCAATTCGACTACGTGGATCCGCGCAATCGCGACTACCAAATCGAAATGGAGCGCATCGCGACTGCTCATCTCAAACGAATCGGCGCGTGGTTGGAGCCGCAGTTCGACCAGGTTCCAGTCGCTGAGACATTTCCAGTAAAGGCCAGCGTTGTAATTCCGGTTCGGAATCGCGAGCGGACAATTCTCGACGCCGTTCAAAGCGCACTGGTCCAGAGCGGCGATTTCGAGTTCAATGTGATTGTTGTCGATAACCACTCGACCGATCGGACGACAGAAATCCTGCGCGGTATCAGCGATTTGCGGGTCAAGCACATCGTCCCTGAACGCCGCGACCTTGGAATCGGCGGATGCTGGAACGAGGCGATTTACTCAAAGGACTGCGGGCAGTACGTCGTCCAACTCGATTCTGATGACCTATATCTCAACAGCGCCCTTCGCCGGATTGTTACAGAGCTTGAAGCCGGGCCTTATGCGATGGTTATAGGGTCCTACACGATGGTCGATTTTTCCTTGAAAGAGATTCCACCGGGACTTATCGACCACCGCGAATGGACTCGCGACAACGGTAGAAACAATGCGCTGCGTATCAATGGTCTTGGCGCGCCGCGTGCATTCAACACGTCGGTCCTGCGCCGTATAGGATTCCCTAATGTGAGTTATGGCGAAGACTATGCGGTAGCATTGCGCATCAGCCGTGATTATGAGATCGGACGCATCTACGAGTCGCTTTATCTTTGCCGCCGATGGGAGGGCAATAGCGACAGCGCCTTGCCGCTCGAGGTCGCGAATCGATACGACCTATACAAGGACTGGCTCCGAACTGTCGAAATTCAGGCTCGAATGCGCCGATGATCCACGAAATAGAAGACCTGTTCAAACGGCAGTTGCGGGCATGGCCACTGCTAGCGAAGGGAGTTGAAGGTCTCGCGCGGGCAACGACACGTCCGGTGACGATCGATTGGTACGATATATTCATCCGTCACATCCCACATCGTCTGGCTAGCACCACGGCAGTCGGTGGATCGGGAGTCAGTCGCGAAACGTCCTTGCTTCCTATGCGCGGCGAATCTTCCTTCTGAAGAAGAAGGTTTTCCATTCGATGAGAACTTCACGATCTACTGCAATCCATTTCCAATCGTGGATCATCACCTGACGATAGCTCATCGAGAACACGGCTCGCAGCGCATCGCAAACCAGTTCGGAAACATGCTGGACCTTGCGGTAGCTTTGGTTGGTTACTTCGTCGTCTATAACGGTCCGGAATGCGGCGCGTCGGCACCAGACCACATGCACTTTCAGGCAGGCTCGCGAGTATTGTTTCCGATCGAGCATGACACCGCCGGAATAACCGGCGTCACGGTTCCGAACTATGCAAGGAATGTGTTCTTGCTGCGCGGGCGGGATCGATCTGCTTTGATCGATCGAATGGATCGCGCGATCGACCTGCTCGCGAACACTACTGGCAAACGACCAGAGCCGCTTATCAACATCGCGGCCTTCCGTGAAGGAGATGAGTGGGTTACCTATCTGTTTCCTCGCAGAAAACATCGGCCGGAGGTCTTTCACACGGGCGAACTGATGGTCAGTCCGGCATCGATCGATTTGTGCGGAATATTTGTCGTGCCGCGCGCACAGGATTTCGAAAGGATCACAGGCGAGACTATCGCCGCGATTTTTCGAGAGGTCACTTTGCCTGACGAACAGTTTCAGGAAGTAGCAGTGAAGCTGGAGAGTGAGCGTTGAACGTATCGGTAGGACTTATCGAAAGTATATCTGCCGTCGATGTCGAATTGACTGGTACCTTTACGGATAGCTCTGGCAAGTCCTATACTCCCGGCCGCTACAGATTTACTTCTGAAGTTACTCTTATTCCGACGGACCCGGTGTCATCCGCGTTTCGCGCTGGACGACGTCACGATCGGAATCGGATTTCACTGGGAGCGCAAGGAGCGCCAGGTGTTCCGCGGCGCTTTTCGCCTTATCAAACGCGATGCCGGCCTGACGGTGATCAATGATGTTCCGCTCGAGGACTACGTCACCAGCGTGATCTCATCCGAGATGAGCGCGAGCTGTCCGCTCGAACTGCTTAAGGCTCACGCGGTGATTTCGCGCAGCTGGTTGTGGTTTCCGAAGGCAAACCCGACTCCCTCGGCGAAGGCACAGAGTCAGCGACTCGACGCTCAAGAAATCCTTCGATGGTATGGCCGCGAGGCACATCCCGATTTCGACGTATGCGCCGACGACCACTGCCAGCGCTATCAGGGCATCTCGAAAGCATTCTCTCCCGCAGCGGCCGAAGCGGTTCGCGCTACAGCCGGCGAGTTTCTCCGCTACGATGGAGCCATCTGCGACGCACGATTTTCCAAATGCTGCGGCGGAATAACCGAGCGCTACGCGACCGCCTGGGAAGATGCAGCCATTCCATATCTCGAATCAATTTACGACGGTCCGGTGCAGCCCAGCTCTAACACAACCGAGGCCTGGATACGATCCGCGCCGCCCGCTTACTGCAATACAAACGATTCGGAGCTACTCTCGCGCGTTCTTCCCGGATTCGATCAGGAGACCCGCGACTTCTACCGCTGGCAGGTCGAGTACACACCTGAAGAACTTGCCGAATTGATCAGTAACAGGCTTGGCGTGGACCTAGGCCCGATTCGCGACCTGCAAGCACTCGCGCGAGGACCTTCAGGCCGAATATATCGCTTGAAGATCATCGGGGACCGCGACTCCCTCATCATCGGTAAAGAACTTGAAATTCGCCGCGCCCTATCGCGCTCGCATCTGTATAGCTCTGCCTTCGTTGTTGACAAAGAACCCGGTCGCCTGATCATAAGAGGCGCCGGCTGGGGACACGGTGTAGGCCTATGCCAAATCGGCGCCGCAGTCATGGCGAGTGAAGATAAGACCTACACAGAGATCTTGCAGCATTACTATCGTGGAACCAAAGTCAGCGTCTGACTTCGTCCTCGATCACGATCCACGTAGGTGCGTGGTCGCTTGCTTTTTCCCAGCCGCGGACTTCGCGATCGACGCCTGCGCTGGCCAGGCGAGGAGCAGCCGAGGGACTTAGCAGCAGGTGATCGATGCGCAGGCCGGCGTTGCGCGCATAGTTGTTCCGGAAGTAGTCCCAGAAGGTGTAGATGCGCTCGTCTGGATGTAGCTTGCGCAAGGAGTCGGTCCATCCCATGGCGACAAGGTTAGCGAACGCGCTCCTTACCTCCGGCAGAAAGAGCGCATCCTTAGTCCAGTTCTCAGGCTTATACACGTCAATCTCGGTCGGGATAACGTTGTAGTCGCCGGCTAGAACAACCGGATCCGCACTGGCGAGTAGTTCTTGTGCGTGTTTGGTCAAGCGCTCCAGCCATCGCAGCTTGTAGTCGAACTTCGGGCCGGGCGCGGGATTGCCGTTGGGCAGGTAGATGCATCCTACGCGGACGCCATTGATCAGTGCTTCGATATAGCGGCTATGCAGGTCCTCCGGGTCGCCCGGCAGCGCGCGCCGACTCTCTACCGGGTCTGCGCCGCGCGCGAGGATAGCGACTCCATTCCAGCTCTTCTGCCCATGCCAGATGATGCCATAGCCGGCGTCGCGAATCGCGGCCTCCGGAAATTTCTCCTGCGGCGCCTTCAACTCCTGAAGGCACGCAACATCAGGTTTGGATTCCGCGAGCCAGCGGATAAGCGCGGGTAGCCGAGCGCCGATGCCGTTGACGTTGTAGGTCGCTATCTTCACAGGCCTTTCGATTCGCGCCGATAGTGTACACTTAGCTTGTGCCGAAGGAAGACGCCACCGAGTTGCTCTCGATCGACGGACGCGAGGTTCGCGTAAGCAATCCGGGCAAGCTGTACTTCTCGAAAGAGACCAAACTGTCGAAACTGGACCTGGTCCGCTACTACTTGTCGATCGCGCCGGGAGCGCTCGGCGGGATCCGCGACCGTCCGATTGTCCTCAAGCGTTACGTCAACGGCGCCGACGGTGAGGCTTTCTATCAGAAGCGCGCGCCACTGCAACGCCCCTCATGGCTGCGAACGATCACCCTCGCGTTCCCGTCGGGCCGCACTGCGGAAGAAATCGTGGTCGATGACGCCGCCGGGCTTGCATGGATCGTCAATCTTGGTTGTATCGAGCTGCATCCGCATCCGGTGCGATCCGTCGATCTCGATCATCCCGACGAGTTGCGGGTCGATCTCGATCCTGGTCCCGGCGTCAGTTGGGCGGACGTGCGCACGGTCGCGCTCGAAGTGAAATCTCTGCTCGATGAGATGGGCCTTTGCGGATGGCCGAAGACCAGCGGCTCGCGCGGGATGCACATCAACGTGCGGATTCATCCGCGATGGACCTTCGACGAGGTACGGCGCGCGGCGCTTGCTCTGTCGCGCGCGGTCGAACGGCGCGCGCCGGCGATTGCCACCTCGAAATGGTGGAAGGAGGAGCGGCACGGCGTGTTCCTCGACTACAATCAGAACGCGAAGGACCGCACGACCTGTTCCGCGTATTCGGTGCGGCCGGTGCCTGACGCGCGCGTCTCTGCGCCGCTTCACTGGCGCGAGGTTCCCGACTGCGAGCCGTCCGACTTTACGGTGCTCACAATTCCGAAACGGTTCGCCGAGATTGGCGATCCGCACGCGGACATCGATGCGGCGCCGGGATCCCTCGAGCAGCTGTTAGAGCTTGCGGCACGAGACGAGGACGCGGGCCTCGGCGACGCGCCATGGCCTCCGCACTTCCGCAAGACGACGACTGAACCGCGCCGGGTTGCACCTTCGCGCGCCAGGTCTGTCGCAAAACCGCCGAGGTCGAAGATGCCGCTGATCGTCGTCGCGAACTCGCCGAGCAAAGAGGCCGCGCTGGCGGGTCTTGAGAGATGGCGTAACAAACATCCCGAGGTCGCGAAGCTGCTAGCCGTTGATGACTTGCTGATCGATTCGATGCGCGGCAGATCGTCGAGCTGGACGAGGATCCGAATCAATCTGCGTCATGTGCCCGAAGAGTTGCGGCCCCTGAATGAGACTCCCGATCCCGATGATGACCCAACGCGCGAATGGCGCGAGATGCACCGCTCGAAGAAAGACACCGGAGTCTAAGATCGATTCGCTTAGCCGAAAACCGGAGCGTTAAATGCTCAAAGGCTTAGACATCCGCGAACTCACCATCCCACTTGTTCAAACGGCATCATATCCCGTGCGTCCGGGAAATGCGTTGCGGCCACTGGTCGACGGAGAGCCGGCATTCCGCCGAGTTTGTGAGGCCATCGAAGCTGCCCATCAGAGCGTTTGGGCGACGGTGACCTTCATGTGGGCAGACTTCCAGATGCCAGACGGTCGGGGGTCGGCGTTGGACGTCTTGAATCGCGCGGCGGCGCGGGGCCTGGATGTTCGACTCATCTTCTGGCGACCCGATCCCGAAACCGAAAAGTTCAAAGCGAATTCCTTCTGGGGCTCGCCGGAACATATCGACCTGCTCGATAGGAGCGACTCCGCCATTCGCGTCCGTTGGGATCGCGCCCAGCCTGGATTCTGTCAGCATCAAAAGAGCTGGCTTATCGATCCCGGCACGGAGACGGAGACCACTTTCCTTGGTGGGATCAATCTCAATCCTCACTCTATGGTTGCTCCCGGCCATCGCGGCGAAGGCCAGAACCACGATGTTTACATAGAACTTGCCGGTCCGTCAGCGGTCGATGTCCATCACAACTTCGTCCAGCGCTGGAACGAAGCAAGCGAGCGTCATTCGGCAGATGGCCGGTGGGGATCGGGCAGCGAGATTGACCTGCCCTTCCCCACCAGATTGCCCAGCCGGCGGGGCGATGCCCTCGTTCAGATACAGAGGACGATTCATAGCGGCAGGTACCGTGATGGGCGAGCGACGCCTGAAGGTGTCCCATTCGATATAGAAGCGGGCGAACGATCGAATTTCGATCAGTATTGCGCGGCGATCACTGCCGCCCGCCGTTCGATCTATATCGAGCACCAGCATGTCGAGGCCCCTGAGATCATCGATTGTTTACGGCAGGCTCTGCTACGGGGCGTCGAGGTTGTGGCGGTGGTGCCTGCCGCGGGAGAAATTTCAGAGGGATTGGCGGCCTTGGGAGCTTTCGAAACTTTCACTCTCGCGGGCATCGCTGGATTGGGAAACGACGGACGGCGCAAGCCCGTCTGGGTTCATTCCAAACTCATGGTCGTCGATGGTGAATGGGGTACCGTTGGCTCGTGCAACCTGCATCGCCATTCGCTCTTCGGCAATTCCGAAATAAACGCTGCACTCTGGGATCGGAAGACCGCTCATGCTCTGTTGTCCGAGCTCCTTCGGGAACATCTCGGAAGCGATATTTCCGGGATGGATGACCTTACTGCGTTGCGATTATTCCGCGCGATCGCCGGATACAACCGCAAGCTTTTCGAGGCTGGCGAACCCGCGTGGCAAGGCCTCGCTTTCAGCCTACTTCCATAAGCTGCTCCTAATCATCACTTAGAGATCGTTCGCGGAAGTTTAGAAGCTCCTGCATGAAATAGGCGGCGCACCGGTTCAAACATCTCCGGCAAAAATTGCTTTCAGCTCGTGCGGCGGGACGACTTCCAGCTGACCGTAGATGCAATCGCGCGGCTCTTTGTCGGTACGCCATCGACGGAACTGCGCCATATGACGGAAGCGCGCGCCCTGCATATGTTCGTACGCGACTTCGACTACCAGCTCGGGTCTGAGCGGCTCCCACGATAGATCTTTGCCGTGACTCCAACGGCTCTGACCGCCCGGCATCCGATGCGTCGCGTCATTTGCCGACGCCTCCGCCCACGATTTCCACGGATGATCGACGAGCGCATTGCGACGATAGGGTGCGAGGAACTTCACCAGCTCCTGGCGCTTCGCCTGTGTGAAGCTCGCGCATACGCCGACGTGTTGCAGCGTGCCCGAATCGTCGTACAGGCCGAGCAGTAGCGAGCCAACTGCGGTGCCTTCGCCTCCTTTGTGCCATCGAAAGCCGGCCACGACGCAATCGCAGTCTCGCTCGTGCTTGACTTTGAACATCACGCGCTTGTCAGGTTGATAGGTGCCTGAAATCGGCTTGGCGATTACGCCGTCGAGGCCCGCGCCTTCAAAGCGTCTGAACCAATCCGATGCGACGGTTATTTCACGGGTTGCAGGAGTCAGATGGATTGGCGGCATCGCATCGGCCAGCATCAACTCGAGCTTTTCGCGCCGGCGCTCGAACGGTTCGCTTCGCCAATCGCGATCCCCTTCACAAAGCAGATCGAAAAAGACGATCGACGCCGGACTCTGCTGTGAAAGCAGTTTCACCCGCGACGCAGCGGGATGAATCCGAAGCTGCAATTCCTCAAAGTCGAGCCCCCCGTTCTTTGCGACGACAATTTCGCCGTCGAGGACGCATCGCGCGGGCAATTGAGCGCCGATCGGCTCGAGCAGCTCGGGAAAGTATCGATTCAACGACTTCGTATCGCGGCTCTGGATGAGGATTTCGTCACCGTCGCGAAAGATCAACGCGCGAAAGCCGTCCCACTTCGGTTCGAAGATCCAGCTTTGGCCCGCCGGCAACTCGTCGATCCGCTTCGCGAGCATCGGCAGTACCGGCGGGTTCACGGGAAGATCCATTCTTCCAACGCTAGTACTGCGACCGGATCGAACCAATCCGAAGCGATCCGCTGCTTGGCTCGACTCAACTCAATGAAATCACGAAAATTGAAATCAGGCAGTCGAGGGTGTTGATTTGCGTTTCCTGGCGCTCGCTTCTGATTACGACGGCACTCTCGCATCCGACGGGCGCGTCGACGAGGCCACGATCGCGGCGCTCGAGCGCTTTCGCGTCAGTGGTCGCAAGCCGGTCCTGGTATCGGGGCGTATCCTCGCCGACCTGAAAAGAGTTCTTCCTCGCATCGATCTGTTCGATCTGGTGGTGGCTGAGAACGGCGCAGTGCTCTACCGTCCCGGCGACGGATCGAAGACGTTAGCGTCGGATAAGATTCCTCGATCCTTCATCGAGGAGTTGAAAGCGCGCGGTGTCAGTCCGTTGGACGAAGGGGAAGTGATAGTTGCGACTTGGGAGCCAAACGAAGGCAAAGTCTTGAGCGCGATTCGCGACCTCGGCCTCGAGCTCGATGTCATATTCAACAAAGGCGCGGTAATGATTTTGCCGGCCGGGATGAACAAGGCCACCGGATTGCGCGCTGCGTTGAAAGCGTTGCAGCTGTCGCCGCACAACGTCGTCGGAATCGGCGATGCCGAGAACGATCATGCTTTCCTCCAGATTTGCGAATGTTCGGTAGCGGTCGCCAATGCGCTGCCCTCGATCAAGGAACGCGTCGATTTGGTGACGACGGCGGATCATGGAGCGGGCGTGGTGGAATTGATTCGGCAACTCGAGGGTGACGATCTCGACTCGATTCTTCCGCGCCTGTCGCGCCACCAGATACGCCTGGGGACGGATCACAGCGACCGGCCTGTGGGCGTGCATCCGTTCGGTCCCAACATTATGATCGCCGGCCCCTCCGGTAGCGGCAAAACCACGCTCGCGACCGGCGTCCTCGAGCAATTGGTGGAACGCGGCTACCAGTTCTGTTTGCTTGATCCTGAGGGTGATTACGAAGGTTTCGAAGGTTCGATTGAAGTCGGTGGCGGGGGTCGCGCGCCCGCGATCGACGAAATAGCCAAGGCGCTTCAGCAACCGGATCGCAGCGTATCGGTGAACTTGCTCGGGGTACCGCTGGAGGAGCGGCCGGGTCTCCTGGCGGGCCTGATTCCCACACTCCAGGATCTGCGTGGACGTTTCGGCCGTCCGCATCAGCTCGTCATGGACGAGTCGCATCACCTGCTGCCGAAAGACTTCGCGCTATCCGGTTGGAAGTCGATCGAAGGCACGATCTTCATCACGGTCGAACCGGACAGTATCGCGCTTGAGCCGCTGCGATCGGTTGAGGTTGTGGTCGCGACGGGAATCACCGCGGATCGGACGATGGAAAAGTTTGCGCATGCGGTCGGCGTCTCGATACTGGCAGCGATTCGACCAGGCGAGAGCGAAGCGCTGGTGTGGTATCCGCGAAGCTCGACCGCGCCGATAGCGATACGGCCGCAGCGAAGCAAAAATCTGAGCCCGCGTCACAGCCGGAAATACATGGAGGCGGAACTACCCGAGGATCGCAGTTTTTATTTTCGCGGCGCCGACCAAAAATTAAATCTGCGCGCACAGAATTTGAAATTGTTCATCCAGACTGGAGCCGGGGTTGACGATGCCACCTGGCTTCACCATTTGCATCGCAAAGACTACTCGCGATGGATCAAGGAAGCTCTGAAAGACGACTCGCTTGCGAGCGAGATCGCAAAGATCGAGGACTCCTGCCGCGATTCCGCCGAGCAAAGCCGTACGCAGATCTCAACCGCCATCGAGCGCCGCTATACCGCATCGTCATGAATCAATCTTCGCGCTATGTAGATTTTACATACTAGCCGCCATCGAAAGGCCGATCGTTGCAAGAGTTACAAGGCGCTCCAACGCGGCGCGAGTCTTGCTGTATGAACAGGTAGACGGAGGCCACCTGATGGCCGTTAGTACGCTCATATACAACGCTTACCGCGATTACAGCAGCAAACGTTCAGCCCTCCTCGAAGATCCTGTCTTTCACGGCGAGGGCGTTCCTATCGGACGACGCGAAGCGATTCTGTTGATTCCAGGCTTCGGGTCGGGCGACTGGACTTTCAACACGATGTCGCGATGGCTACAAGAAATTGGCTATCGCACCTATATCTCGGGGATCAGCATCAATCTCGGATGTCCGCAGCGCAAAGTCGAGCGCATGCTCGGTCGTTTGGAAGAGATCGCGAAAGATGAAGGCGGCAGGCTCACCATCGTCGGCCACAGCCTCGGCGGATTGGTTGGATGCGCGCTCGCGCGGAATCGTCCCGACCTGGTCCGCCATGTGATCGCGATTGGGTCGCCGCTACGCGATGGATGGCAGGCTGTCACACCTGAAGTGCGGCCCGCGCTGTTCGCAATACATTCATTTTTTCAGAAGTTCATCGAGGCGCCGCAGGGCTGCGGAACGGAACGATGCACTTGCGACTTTTCCGAAGAGAGTCGTGGAACCAGGTTGCCGCCCAGCGTCCGCTTCACTTCGATTTATTCGCGCCACGACGGTGTGGTTGACTGGAGATTCGCCACCACCGAGAACGGCGACTGCTACGAAGTTGACGGTCTGCATACCGACCTGGTGGTGAACGTCGAGGTGTATCGGATCCTGAGCAACGTACTGGCCGGATATCCGCGCGAGATCGTCAAGCTTCGCTGCATGGCGGGCGCTGCCGCGGACATCAAGAATGGAAACACTGCCGCGACGCTAACCCCAGCCGATACGATAACTCAGTAAGACGCGCGCCACTTAACAAGTGTCCGGGTTCTGGATACCTATGCATAGGAGTGCGAGGTATCGATGAACCTGAAAGGAACACTGCCCACCCTGATCCTCGAAGCGCTGGAGCACGAGCCCAGGCACGGCTATCGCATCGCGCAGCGGATCAAGGAACGATCGCGCGGCATCCTTGATTTCAAGGAGGGCACGCTCTACCCGGCGCTGCACAAGTTGGAGCGCGACGGCCTGGTGGAATCGTACGATGGCACTGAGAAGGGCCGTCAGCGACGCTACTATCGCATTTCGAAACAGGGCCATCAGGCGTTGGTCAAGGATCGCGCCGAATGGCAGAAATTCTCACGGGCAGTTACCTTGATTCTCAAGAGCGCCTGAGAGGAGGACGTTTCCATGGAAGCAAATCTGGAAGACTGGTTGATGCGAGCGACCTGCCATCTGTCGGCCACCTCCGCCGCCCAGATGCGATCGGAAATTCAGGAGCACTACGAATCGGCACGCGATGAAGCACTCGGCAACGGCGCAAGTCTCGGCGAGGCGCGCCGCTCGGCCTTAGCCTCGTTGGGCGACGCAGGGACCGCGGGCCGTCAGTATCGCAAGGTTCTGTTGACCAACGCCGAGGAGCGACTGCTGCGCGAGACGACTTGGGAAGCGCGCGCGTTCTGTTCCTCGAGTCGGTGGTTGCTTCCAATTGCCACAATGGCGTTGTGCGCGGGCATCGGGTTCTTTATCGCCGGTAAAACTGAACTGGCCCTGCCGCTGGTGATCGGAGGGGCGGGCATGACCCTTCTGTTCGCGCGGCCCCTTCTGCCGATCAATACTCCCGCGCGAGCGCGAATGTATCGTGGCGCGCGATGGGCATGGCTAGCAGCGGTCGTGCTCTTCGCAGTCTGGCCGGAACCGCTCAAGCAGTCGTGGTTTCTCGTCGCCATCGGATTGCCGATCGTGTGGGTGGAGTGGACGCTATACTCAGTGCGGCGGAAACTCGCCGTCGCGCAGTGGCCGAGGCCGTTGTATCTCTAATCCGCGACGCGGATTTATTGCGCGGCGTAGCAGACGAACGTATCGGTCTGATCAAACGCCGGGTCATGCGCCGGATAGCACGCGAACTTGGCATCCAGGCTTTTGACTTCGGAGCCCGTCGTTTCCTTGCCGCTGAACATCCCGGTGTAAGGCGCACTATTGCGCTGGACTGAGATGGGGGCATTGGATGGAGCCGGATTGCCGCCGCCGAGTCCAACGCCGCCTAACAGTTGAGACAATCCGTCGATTCCTTGTGCCTGGGACGAACCCGGCAATACGAGAAAAGACAGCAGAAGAAGCGTCGTCGCACCGGCGAATACTCTAAATCGCGTAATTCTCATATACCTCGAAGGCCAACCTCGCGTCCTTCACCCAAGAAAGACGAAAGCTGGCGCACCGGGTTACAAGAACGCCGCATGCTGGCCGCGAGATTGCGGCGCTGCGGCGAACCCTAGCCCAAATCAGCATTATTGCGCTAACCTAATTGCACGGCGGAGTTCGCCGGGTCCATGTCTCTTGCTTCAGGATTTCACAACTTATTCGGTGGAGGTGTTCCCCCATGACGAAACTTACGGAACCCGATGGCCATTTGAGCCACAAAAAAGCTGACTCCCGAGAACATGGCGATTGGGATCGTCTTCTGGCGGACGCTGGCCCATCCGATCATGTGGTCCAGCTTTACCAGGATCAGGACTTTCTAAATCGCGCGGTTTGTCGCTTCGCTGCCTCCGCCTTGCAGAACGGCGAAGGAATCATCCTGGTTCCGACGGTCAAACACTGGGATGCTTTCCGGCCGCGCCTGGTCGCCGAAGGCATCGACGTTGAGGCGGCCCAGAAACGCGGTCAGTTGACGATCGTCGATGCCGACCAGACTCTGCCCCGCTTCATGCAGGGTGCGATGCCGGATTCACCGGTGTTCCTCGGCTTGGCGGCCGATGTGATCGCGCGCGCCCGGGGCGGCGGCCGCTTCCAGAAGGTCCGATGGTGGGGAGAGATGGTCAATATCCTGTGGGAACGTGGCGACGTGGCCGCCAGCATGCAGCTCGAGGATTTGTTCGATCAGCTCGCCCACAAGCATGACATAGCAATCTTCTGTTCATTCATGATGGATAATTTCAACGGAGAGATTCACACGCGCATGCTGCCCAGGCTCGGCGAGAATCATTCTCACCTCATCCCAGTCGAGGACTATGCGCGGCTGGAGCGAGCGGTGGCCGATGCTTTACGCGATACGGTTGGACCGGACGAGGCGCGGGTCCTCGAAAGCGAGTTGCTCTCCCGATATCCGGCGACGTACAACATGCCGCGTCCGCAGGCATTGCTGCTGGCATTGCGTCAGGTTCTTCCGACCGTGTCTGACTCCGTATTGCAGCGTTGTGGCCAGTTGTACGGCTCTGGCGTGGCAAGCCGGTAGTGACGCGATCAGGTTCCACGCATAGCGGCCGGACCGACGTCCGCCGCGCGCACGCCGATACCGCGAAAGCGGATCAGGTCGCCTTCGATCCCGCGGACATCCTCGACGCGATCGGTGTTTCGATCGTCGTAATCGATCGAAACTTTACTATCGCCAGCTTCAACCGGCCGGCCTCTCAGACGCTCGGTCTCACTGTCTCGGACATCGGTCTGCCGCCGCGCGAGGTCGCCGGGCTCGCAGATTTGCGGAATTTGGAAACGTGGTGTGCCGAGGTGATCTCGACCGAGTCCACATCGCGGCACGACTACCGAAACAAGGACCAGACCTTCGTACTGCGGATCGCGCCGTACTCGAAGGACGATGGCCCTCCGAGCGGCACCGTCCTTACATTTGTGAACGTAACCGCCTTCCGCGCGAGTATCGATCAGGCGATCTACGAACGGGAATACACCAAGGCGATTCTCAACGCCGCGGCCGATCCGCTCGTAGTAGTGAGTCACGAGATGCGGTTGCAGACCGCCAATCGCGCCTTCTACCAGATGTTCGGGGTCCCGCGCGAGGTGATGCAGAATGTTTCGCTCGATTCACTGCCCAATGCGACTTTTGACCTCGCTCTCGTACGCGCCCAACTGGAAAAGATGATTGCGGATGGCAGCGAGTTCCAGGCTCTCGAAATCGAACATAACTTCACGGGTATGGGAGCCAGGCCGCGGACGCTCATGATGGACGCCCGTCCATTATCGTTGTCAGGCCATTCTCAGCCGATGGCTCTTTTGAGTTTCCACGACGTCACCATGCGCAGGGAGGCGGAAGCGGCCGATGCCCGCCTATCCGCCATCGTTCAGTCATCGGAAGACGCGATTGTGAGCAAAGATCTCAATGGCATCATAACCAGCTGGAACCACGGAGCAGAAAAAATCTTCGGCTATACGCCCGATGAAACTATTGGCAAACCGATCATGATTCTGATCCCTGCTGATAGAGCCGATGAAGAACCACCGATTCTTGAACGCATCAGACGCGGCGAGCGGATTGATCATTTTGAAACTGTGCGCCGTCGCAAAGATGGTAGCTTGGTGGACATTTCGCTGACTATCTCGCCGATCATCGATGAACGCGGTGCGATCATCGGGGCCTCGAAAATAGCCCGCGATATTACCCAACGGAAACGCGCCGAAGAGGCACTGCGGGCAGCCGACCGCGCCAAGGACGAGTTCCTGGCGATGCTGGGCCATGAGCTTCGCAATCCGCTGGGCGCGTTGGCCAGCGCCGTCCGAATACTCGATTTCAAGGAACGTTCGCCCAATCACGTGGCGCATGCGCGTGCCGTAATCGATCGGCAGATCGAGCGACTGTCGCACCTGGTCGATGACCTGGTCGATGCGAGCCGTTTGACGAGCGCGAAGATGCGCCTCAGCCGGCGACCGATTGATCTCAGCCACGTCGTCGAAGAGACCATCGAGGTATTGCGCACGCGCGGTCTGCTGGACAGCCATAAGCTGACGTTCGAGGGATCGCGGGTGTGGATCGACGCGGACGAAGCACGAATTGAACAGATCGTAACGAACTTGATCGGAAACGCGATAAAATTCACGCCGCCAGACGGTGCGATTACGGTTAGTGTGCGCGCCGAGGCTCAACAAGCGGTACTCGCGGTGAAGGATACGGGGGTTGGCATCCCGGCCGATGTCCTCCCGAAGATCTTTGATCTCTTTGTGCAAAGTGAGCGAAGTCTTGACCGATCCCAGGGCGGCCTTGGCATCGGGCTTACCCTCGTGCGCCGCCTGGTGGAGCTACACGGCGGAACGGTGCAGGCAACGAGCGCTGGAGCTGGAATGGGAACTACCTTCACCGTGCACTTACCGGCCATCGTCCCGCCGAAAGCAAACACTCGTGAAAAGGTCTCAGCTATGCCCGTGATTAAGCCTCGGCGGGTGCTGGTCGTGGAGGACAACGCAGATTTGCGCGAGATGCTCGAGATCTTGCTCACGCAAGACGGACACGAGGTCCGTATGGCGACTAATGGTCCAGATGGCCTCAAGGCCGCTCTAACCTCACCGCCGGAAATTGCTCTGATCGATCTGGGGCTGCCGGGATTCGACGGATATGAGTTGGTCCGCAGGATTCGCGCCGACGACAAGGGCAAGCAGATCTACCTGGTGGCGCTGACGGGATACGGCCAGCCAGAAGACCGGCTTAAATCAAAGGAAGCGGGATTCGACGAGGTAGCGGTGAAGCCGCTTGACGTTAACCAGCTCGCGCTACTGCTACAGCGCGTGAAACAGTAAACAAACTGGCGTCGTCCAGACTCTCTGAATTGAACTTGACCCAAAGTTGAACCGGTCGGAAGATTAAAAGGAAGTTTCGGTTAAGTCAGGAGGATTCATGGTGCGAATTACTTGTTTATCGGCTTTCCGCATCGGGGTCAGAGCCTTCGTCGGGGCGGGTTTGCTTTTCACGGTTAGCGGATGCCTTGCCACCCGCAATTGGGTCGGAGAACAACTGCAGCCGATCAAGGGCCAGCAAGAACAGTTAGAAACCCAGGTGAACAATCTCCACCTTGAGCGGAAGCTGGTTCTGGATTCGAGCGACGGCCCTACCTTCAAGACCGGATCCGCCGCTTTGAGCAGCAGTGCCAAGCGTCAGATCGATGCATTCGTCGGAGATCTGGAAGGGCCGGCCGACTCGGCCTCAGCAGGCACAGCGTCGCAGCGCGTCTTCGTGGTCGCTGGGTATACCGACAGCATTGGTCATGAGGACTACAACTACGAGCTCGGGCAGCGTCGCGCTACCAGCGTCGCCGGGTACCTGGTCGGCGACAAGGGCCTCGATCCGACACAGGTTCGGGTGGTTTCCTACGGCGCGAGCAGACCGATCGCCGAGAACAGCACACGAGCAGGTCGGCGTAGTAATCGGCGGGTTGAGATTCTGGTCTACCAGGAAAAGATCGCCAGCTGATTCGTCACGCCAACTCTAATTGCCGACGTCCTCGGCGGCGATCCGGGGGCGTCGACGATTCCCAAGGCTTCGGCCGGCAGCTGATCGACTGCGGATGCTGAGCAAGCTCCGGTTCCGGCTCTTTCTTCGGGGCTTGGTGCAACCTTGGAATATCGCCTACGACCTGCGATTTGGAGAAATCCTGCGCGGCGACATCCAGACTCGGTTTTCGGAACTCGGCGCTCACAGGTCGAGCAACATTTCCTACTACGCCTTGTCTTTTATATTCGAAGGCGAATCGTTCGCGCCGGACGACGTGCTGGTGGACGTGGGCTGTGGCAAGGGCCGCTTGCTGAATTGGTGGTTGAGCCGGGGACTGTCCAATCGGATCGTGGGCCTGGAGATCGACCCGGCGATCGCGGCCCATACGCGCCATCGACTGCGAAAATATCGCAACGTAACGATTATCACCGGCGATGCGGTCGAAAATCTTCCTGCGGACGGTAGCTTGTTTTTTCTCTTCAATCCTTTTGAAGAGCCGATAGTGAGCCGATTCAAGGAACGAATTTTTCAGTTGCCACGCCGCGACAAGATCCGGATTTACTATTACAACTGTGCCTATGCTGACGTTTTCGAAAACGATCCGCGCTTTTCCGTAGAATATCCCAACCTGATTCCGGATGGCTGTTCCGCGACGTGGCGCGAGATTCTGAGCCAGTTCCTGGAAACGATGGCCGTGATTCGGCCAAAGGGCGTCGCACCCTAGCGGGCCTACGCTCAGACGACAGAACCTTCCGGCCTTTCGATCAGTGCTTCGGCCATTTCGAGAAATTTCCCAGCCTTAAGCTCGTGTAGATGGAGGATTCGAATCGACACCGCAACCTGACGCAGTCGCGGACTACAATCTTAGCCGACGTACCGGCGTATCGTGCCGAGGCTTGGCTTCTTGTCCATTTTCCAATCCGCACTGGGGCCGTTCTGATCCACGTAGTGCAGTGTCACCTGCGCGGCATGTTCACCGGCGAAGGGTTCGCGCCAGTGGGCGCACTCGCACCCGCGATAGAGTAAGCCATCCCCGGGTTCTAACTCGATAGCCGACGATCCTGCCGGTCCATTGATCCAGATAGGCCAAGGGCCGCGCGCTTGATAACCCAGGCACAGGCTTATGCTGATTTCACATGCAGGCCGATCTGTATGCTTTTCAAGAGCGTCGTCTTTCCGGTACATGCGAAAATACGCGAAGGTCGGGAATAGCTTCATGCCCGTAGCCGACTCGACTTCCGGCAGCAAGTCGCTTAGCAGCTCGTCTATGACGAAATCGTATTTGCCCACCAAGGCGTTGGGTACTTGGGAATCTCCATCCCGCAGCGCGCCGTGGTCGGCCAACTTCCGTACGTATTTGTATAACAGTGATAGACGCGGATCGGTCAGCAGCGATCGCCATACCGCATACTTCTGACGCACGAAAGTATCTGCCAAGGCGGTCATTCGACCAATGTATATCGTTACTGTTTTTTACGGTCAAACAGGTGTAATCCGATTGACCGATTTTTCAAATGGGAGTGTTGAGGACAAAGGATTTTTGTGCAAAGTCGGCGCTGTTAATTCCCGAATCAGGCCTTGCTCAACTGATTGACACCATATTCTACTATTTGACGGTCGAGTGGTCGCTTCCCAAACACGGCTTGAGCATTAATCGGTCTCTACCTATTCTTTGAATCTCTTATTGAATCTACTATAATGGCCCAAGCGCAGCTCAAGGCAAGTCTCATAACCGGTATGGTTACACGCCGTTCCCCCAAACGGGTCGTTCGGCGAGATTTGTGGTTGTGTGGGCGCCAAAACTTTGCGCTTTTTTGGTTGGCTTAGGCAGGACAAGTGATGTTCCAGCGGGTAGCGGTTATGCGCGCATCAGTTTCGCATTTGACATAGTATAGCTGCAACAAGTAGTTTGCGTGGGGGAATACCCCGGCGGAACAGAGTTTCTGTTAATTGGTTGGGAGGAGTCACGTGAAGAAAAATCGCTCAGCGGACGCAAAGAAAGAACAGAAGCTGAAAAAATATGTTCCACCCGCATTGGTGGACTACGGGAATGTCACAAAAATTACCGCGACACCTAAGGCGGTCAGCGGTGGCGACAACCCAGGTTCGGCGAAGAAGGGGTCCTGCCTGTAAAAGCACAAGGTGTATCCGGTCTCGAGTTTGTTCCTCACACCTTGGCCGGATGCTGCGAGAGTCGTAAAATCGAACGCAGCCTCGGGTTAATCGTGGGCCCGGCTCTTCCCGCACGGATCGTTTAGGGCGATGAATCATAGTTATTCGCTCTGCGGATTCGCCTTGGCGAGCGACAGCCGTATCCCTGAACTCGATGAGACCGGCAGCGTGACCGCGGGCGCAGACCGTCTGATAAATATTCGCCTCGGCGAAGCCGGTCGGCAATTTCCTGAGCCATCGGAATGGTTCATGCGCCAGGACCTGCCTAGTGGTGTGCCGTGGTCCGCGCGAGCGCGGACGATCGACGGATATCTGCTCCGCTTCCTTGAACTCGCGGATTTTCTGGTGGACCGCGCCGGTCAGCACATAAGCTGCGTCTCGCGCCATCCTGCAACTTCGGATCTTGCGATCCGCGCGCTTCTACTCGACCATGTTATACCCCCGGTTATCGCACTGCGCGGGCGATACGTTCTGCATGCCGCCGCGGTTCGGACCCGCGCCGGTGTATGCGTGTTCGCGGGCGACTCAGGGGCGGGCAAATCGACCATCGCCGCGCAGTTAACGGCCGCGGGCGGACACTTCCTTACCGACGATTGCCTGGTGATCGATGAGCTAGCGGGAACCGTGGTCGCGTGGGCGTCGCATCCCAGCATCAAGCTGCGCGACGACGCGATGCGGTTTCTGAGTCTAGGACGCGAAAGCGAGCCGGTCGCGGAATACACGACCAAACGCCGCGTCGCATCTTCGAGTTTTGGTGCGGAGTCCCCGCTCGGGCCGCTCCCCGTCGCTCGTCTATATTTCCTGACGCGCGGGGAGGATGACGCGGTTGCCACCGCCAAGCCCCTGATTCAGCGATTGCCCTCGAGTGCCGCGTTCATGAAGCTGGTCAAGCACAGTATCCGGCTGGACAGCGTGGATCGCGGGTTGCTGGAACGCGAGTTTCAGTTTACACGTCGGATCGTGGATTCAGTGCCTGCTGCGCTGCTCTCGCTACCAAATGATCTTTCCAAGCTCCGGCTGGCCCACGACGCCATCATTGCCGACGCGGCTTGACTGCCGGTTAGCCAGGCTCAATTCTCAGATTCATCAGTTCCTTGGCCAGCTCAGCATAGCGCCGCATTCTCAGCTCGTAGCGCATGTACTGGCGAATCGCGCGGCCGATGGAATGCAGCCTTAGAGCGAGGTTCGGTAGTGGGGCCGCAGGATCGTAGAGCGGTATTTCGTTTTTGATCGGCGCTTCGTTCGCCGCGATGAATTCGGCTACCAGGCTGACGCGAGGACTTCCGGGAACGTGCGCGGTCGAGCCCCAATGGAGAATCCGAAACTGCCAGCCGAGGATCGATCCCGCGGGTACGGGGATAGCCCGGCTGCGCTGCAGCAATTCGCGCATTTGCAGGTTGCTGGTGGCACGCAATTCCCGCCGCTGTCCGATCGCCGAGGTATTCATGTCCTTCGGCACGAGATAGATACAGCCGTTGTCGAGGGTTGCGTCGGTCAGCGGAATCCAAATCGACATCCGGTTCCCGAGGTTGCCGTCAATGTGCGGCGGCCATCCGCTGGCGCCTCGCACCGGCTGCACGTAATGACACCATCCGTGCGGAATGACCCGGTAACCGTCGCCGAGAGCCGCAGTGAGTATTTGGGCGATCGGCGCGGTATTCCAAAGCGTCCACAACTGGTCGTACACGTACGCGAACACCGGCGGCCAACCGAGTTTGCGAACTGTCTCGACGCATTCCAAAATCGGGGCTGTCAGGCTCCTGGCTGTCGCCGATTCGGAATAAAAGTAGCCCCATTGATCCAGGCCGCGGGTATAGCGGGCGAGCGTCGGTGCGTCGAGCGACGGAAGCTGGGGGACCGATGGAGCGTTCGCGCACACAGAAAATGCAGGGTAGAGCGCTCGCCAATAGGCAGGGTCCGAGGCTTGCTCCTGCCTGGTCTGGATCTCTTCCTGGGAAAGAGACAATCCGGACAGGAGCTGCTGGGCCTTTTTGTGCGCCGGCTGCCGAACCCTGGCCGTCATCGATGCGCGGTTCCGTGCGACATTCAGGGAGTTTCGGCTGATGGAGTAGGCATCGCGGCGTAGTTCCGATGCTCACCTTCGCCGGTGATTATCTTGTCACCACATTCGAGCCACGCGTGACCTTTCAGAATGTCTGGCGAATTCTTCGCGATCCCGAGCCGAATCTGGCTGCTGACGCCGCGGCGCGCGAGCATCTCGCGCCCGGCGATCGCTCTCACGAGGCAATTCTCCCCGGTTGGCACGATACGGGCGGCGGTCTCGACTGCCCAACTGATTCTTTCGGGATCTCCGAGGTTCGCGTCGTTCCGGAGCGGAACCGGCCGTAGAATTTTGCGGACCGGAACGAACGTCACCACAATCCTGGCCTTGACTACCGAGACTATGGCCGACGCGAGCAACCGGCGATCAGTCGTGGGCAGTTCGATAAATTTGCGCAGACGCGTTTGCAAAATGAAGCCCCAATCAGCGAGCTTAGACGCAGCGGTGTCTACGTGGCAAACCTCCCGTTGTGTCCTGAGGGTCGCGTATTTTAGAATAGCAATCTGGCTGAAGGCGTAATCTTGTCGCTTATCCTCGACGAACATCGTGAATACCTTATCGACCGGGCGCGAGTTTCGGCGTTCGAGCGGGCGATTTCCGAAGTAGTCAGGCCGGGCGATGTGGTGCTCGACCTGGGGTCGGGAACCGGGATACTGGGGCTGTTTGCGTTGAAAGCCGGCGCGTCGCGAGTCTATGCGATCGACGGCAGCGGACTCACCCAGCTTGCGCGCGAAATCTTCGAGGCCAATGGGTTCGGCGACCGCGCGATTTGCGTCAAGGGACTGTCCAGTCGGGTCGATTTGCCGGAAAAAGTGAACGTCATTGTCGGCGACCTGATCGGGCGCTTCGGGATCGACGGTGGATTGGTCGAATACTACGCCGACGCGTTTCATCGGATGGCGCAACCCGATGTCCGCACGGTTCCATCACGGGTAGATCTGATTGTTGCCCCGGTCGAAGCACCGCAAGTCTGGGACGAAGTTGATTTCTGGAGAAAGTCGCCGGCGGGATTCAACTTCGATCGCGCTTACAAAATCGCCGTGAACACGGGTCATCCCGTGAAATATCGGCCCGAGCAGATTATCGGAAAGCCGGAGTTGGTCGCTGGCATCGACGTTACCCGCGCTAGCGTTAAGATCCTGGAAGGAGAAGTCACGAGCATTGTACGGCGTTCCGGCACGATGCACGGGATCGCCGGATGGTTTGAGGCAACCTTGTCGCCCTCGGTGACAATGTCGAATTCGCCGCTGCGTGAGGACGTAATCAATCGCCGCGCGGTGTTCTTCCCGGTCGAACGGCCGACGGCGGTGCATGCTGGCGACTCGGTCCGGGTGAAGATGTGGATCTCGCCGCCCGATACGCTGGTCAACTGGCGAGTCGAAGTGGCCGATCGCGATGGTACGGTTCGCGAGAAGTTCTCGCACTCGACCTTTGCCGGAATGCTGATCTGTCCTGAAGATCTGGCTAAATCGCGGCCGAACTTCGTTCCGGAGCTGACCTCGTGGGGAAAAGCGAGGCGCTCGGTCGTGAACTTGTGCGATGGCAAGCGAACTATCGCGGAGATAGAGCGCGAGGTTTACGAGCGCCATCATGATTTGTTCGCTTCGCCCGGCGAGGCTTCCGCTTTCGTTTACGAGGTAATGGTCCCGTACGGCGCGCCGGTTTGACCGGCGGTGCACGCGGGTTTCCGGAAAAGGTGGCATCAATGAAAATCGAGATCTCTGAAGATGTTGTCTGGCGCGAATTTGGCGGAGAGGTCCTGATGCTAGATCTCGCGAGCCAGCACTATTTCGGTCTAACCGGCTCCGGTAGTGAGATGTGGCAACTGATCGCGGAGCACGGCTCGTCCGACTCGGTGATCGATTCTATGCTGGAAAAGTATGAGGTGGATCCCGCGAACCTCAAAGCCGATTTCGAAAAACTCGTGGACGAATTGGCCGCCAAGGGAATGCTGCGGGTAAAGCGTGACGACTAGCTTTCCGCGGCTCGATACACCCTCCAGAACGCCGCGTTGAGCGGAATCGCTGCCATATTTAACCGCGATCGTCGGCCGGTTGACGTCCAGACGATCACGGCGATGCTCGACGCGGTCAGCCATCGCGGACCCGACGATGGCGGAATGTGGTCCGATGGTCCGATCGCGATCGGACAGCGGATGTTGCATGCGACTCCCGAATCAATCGATGAGAAACAGCCCTGGTCGGATGAAGCCGGACGTTACCGTCTCGTCTTCGACGGTCGCATAGACAACGGCCCCGACTTGCGTGCGCAGCTTGCCAGCGCAGGGATTGAACCCAGGATCAACACGGACGCGGAACTCGTCCTGCGCAGCTACCAGCGCTGGGGCGAAGAATTTGCGGTCAAGCTGATCGGCGACTTTGCGATCGTAATATGGGATTCGCAGACCGAGACGCTTATCGCCGCGCGCGACCCGTCGGGCATGAAGCCGTTCTACTACTATGCGGACGGCAAAAGGTTCGTATGCGGATCCGAGCTGCATCAACTTTTCCTGTGCGACGTCCCGTGCGAGCCGAATGAAGCGATAGTCGCCGAATATCTCGCCTGCCGAACTTACAGCGCCGAACCGACTCTCTATCGGTCGATTCACCAGCTCTTGCCAGCGCATCTGCTTATCGTTCGCCCCGACCGGCTTGTCACTCGGCGCTATTATGACCTCGATCCTTCCCGCGAAATTCGTCATCGCAATGACGACGAGTATGCAAATCACTTCCTCTCGATCTTCAAGGAAGCCGTAAGATGCAGAATGCGGGCGGTAGGTCCGGTCGCTTCGGACTTGAGCGGGGGACTCGATTCGTCGTCGATCGTGTCCATAGCGTCGATTCTTCAGGCGCAAGGGGAGACTCGATGCGACGGGTTTGAATCTTTTTCGCAGATCTATCCGGGATTCTCCTGTGACGAGAGCGATTACATAAAGGCGGTGGCGGCAAAGTGCGGGGTAGCGATCAATCTTGAGCGGTCGACGCCCGCGAGCGAGGTGGATTTGGTCGCCCAGGTCCGCAAGTTCAGGGACTTTCCGAATTATCCGAATCTCACTTCCGGATTCGGATTTCGACGGCTCGAAAGACGCAAGGGCGCTCGCGTTTCAATTACCGGCGAAGGCGGCGACGAATGGTTCAGCGGTTCCATCGACGACAACTCTGATTTGCTCCGCTCCTTGCGGATACCCGCCTTGCTCCGTCAGCTACGGATCGATGCGGACCAATCCGAAACCCGGTTGATGCACGAAAATGGCCGGCTCCGGCTGCTGCTCAGCAGCGCGGTAATACCCCTGTTGCCGCCGGCCGTTCGGGAATTCGTGCAATGGCGGTCGCGTCCAGGCCGTCTGCCATATCCGAAATGGGTAAATCCTGATTTCGCGCGGCGAACAGATCTCTATTCGCGGCTGATTACGGAACCGCGACTGCCGCATTTGTCCGGTGTGAGGGGAATCGCGCGCCGCCAGATTTATGGACTGTTTCATCACGGCGAACTCCCCGTGATTGCCGCAATGGTCGAGCAGGCGATCGGCAGAATCGGACAGGAGACGCGGCGGCCGTTTTTCGATCGGAGGATTATCGAGTTCGCCTTCGCCTTACCCAACGATCAGTTTCGCCGCGGCGGATTCGAGCGGTTCATCGTGCGCAATGCGATGACCGGGATTTTGCCGGAAGTCATCCGCACCCGCATCACCAAGGCCACCTTCAATCAGCCCGTAATGGAATCGGTCAAGCACAACGCGGAGCTGATCTCGTTCGATCGAATGGAAATCGCGGAGCGCGGATGGATCGACCCGGTGAAACTTAAATCCGGCTTCGAAACCCTGATGGCGTCGGCTCGTGACGGCGAGGGTGACTACGCGTTTCCGGTCTGGATGGCGATAGCGGCGGAGATTTGGCACCGCGTCATCTTCGGGGCCGGCAAACTGGAAAACTAATTCACCTCAGGCTCAGGTCGTCTCCGATTTTCCGCCGCCAAACACACCGGCGACGAATGCGAGCATGACGCGGATTTCGGTCGCCGCACCAAGAGCACCGGCAAATTCCGCCATCTCGAGTAAATCGCCGCCTATGTCCGAGTCGTCCGCCGGCCACCTCGAAATTGTCGCGAGCCGTTCCTCGATCGCCTGCATGTGCAGCTTGATCTTCTCGTCGATTTCGTCGGGAAATTCGATCTGATGTTCGCGACAATAATCCGAGACCACGCTATCGACGTCGATCAGCGATGGAATCGTCCCCGGCTGCCTGCGGGTTGGCGATTGTCGCACGTTCAATCCCTGGACCTCGCAACGGGTGTCGATGGCGTCGCGTATCGTTGCAAACCGGTGCGGCTCGCGCTTCACCGCCTGGGCCAGGACTCCTGCAACCCGGAGCGCGAGATCCGTGTAGCGATCTTTGGCCGCAAATATTTCATCGACTTCATGCGTCTTGAGGAAATCGGAAACCGTTCCATCCTTGCCGTACACGCCGGTCGAAGTCGGCAAGGCGGGATACTGCCACCAAGCTTCACCGTCCTTACCGCGCAGCCGTTTCAGGGGATAGGTTCGGCAGATCTGCGGCCGGTCCGCATACACCGTGCAGCCGTCCGCGCCGAGCATCACGCAGGAGGTGTCTTCGCGAATGCGCAGGACGACTCCGCCCTCAGTCAGATAGCGCTCGATGAATTCCGTCGTGAGCAGTTGCCGATCGCGAGCGAGTCGCGCGATCTCGTATGGATCCAGCGCGATGTGAGCGCCGTGACAGCATGACATGCATCGATTGCAGGTGTAGGCGAACTGGCTATCGCGAGTAAGTGGAGGCGAGTCTCCCATTCAGCGCTCCTCCGGCCGGCGTTGCGCCCCACAATCATAGCCGAATGTGTGAAGACGAGCAGCGGTCTCCCCAAAAACCAATCTGCGCGAATTGTTGCTCCTGAAGGTCTTCGCAGTAATCGCCCTTGGAGTTCTCCGAAGCACTCAAACTGCACTCAATACATCGGAAGTCCTTTGCGGCGCGTTTTCAATGCAATCTTAGTCTGAATCGAAGCCCATCAACCGAAGATCTACATCAGGAGACATCAATATGATCTGCCGGTGGCGCGGAAGTGAAGCCCCGCATTGCGATCGGAATGCCCACCGGTCGCTCCTATAAGATTGATCGCCACCAGCATCCTGGGACCCGGCAGCAGTCCCTTGGCGATCGCATTGCGCAGGCTCACGTCGATAAAGCTGTCGGGATACAGGCATCCCACATCGCGCACGGTCGTGAAGCCCCCCTCCAGCGTGACGCGGGCATGGACCGCCGCCTGGTACACTTTCTCCGCGACATGTTGCCGAAAGCGATCGATGAAGAACTCGTTATAGGATTTCACTCCGACTGTCAGATGAGTGTGCCGTCGATGAAGCCGGGGCACAGCGTGACATCGCCAAGATCGATCAGTTCGGCGCCGGCCGCGACGCGCTGGTCAGGGCCGGATGCGGCGATCTCTTCTCCATCGATCAGGATCACGCCACCTGCTTCGATTCGATCCGACTTGCCGTCGAAGATTCGTGCAGCTTTAAAGGGCGATAGTCACTTATATAGACCTTGCTCCGAGCGACCACCGCGCCCGATTAACTTTTCTTGAAACTCGCAGGGAAGAGACCGGCACACGATTATACAGTAGTGGCGACAATGATGATCGCGTGACGACGACAGCTCCTGCCTTCAGAATTGAGCCCCGAAGAACCGAAATATCGTTGTCGGAGAGAATATGTCAGGATCGCAGGCTTGAATTTTTGCGGAGAAGAAGTCTGGTCAGCTGAGTCTGCCGCTCAGCGACGCTTCGTGGGTCTCCCCGTCCCGGAGTCGGCCAAGTTCCACGATGAAGTTGTCGAACAAAGCAGGCTCAGTCTTGAGATAAAGGGTGGCTCTACTGGCGACTTTGCTCAATGTGAAATCGTTCCAGTCAGATTCAGCGTGAACCGTAATGAATATCAATCCATGGCCAGGCCGGTGAAAGTGCAGGCGGGCATGGAATGCTCCTCCGGCATATTCAGGTCCAAACGCGCCTAGCCGCACATCATGGATGCCGCCATAAATTGCATTTTTGAAGCGATCAAGACCTGCAACGAGCCCCGCAATCTTCTCATGACCGACATATACTTTCGTTCGAAAAGTCGAAGAGCCATCCGAAGCAGCAACTTCGATCTCTATCAAATCTTCGTCGGACCAGATCTTTTTTAGAATTATGCCTTGGTTCACAGACGATGCGCCGTCATGGAGATGTTCGGAAGATCTTCTATCTCGGAATCGTAGGCGATGGAAGGCGATGCTCCGCGGACCTAGGTAAATCGCGCCGAGAGGGGAATTTGCCGATTGCGCGAATCGCGAGTTGCTTGAGGCACTCGCTCACCTTTCGGTCGCGGGAGGTTCCCATTGACATTGGACCTAACTTTAGCGTTAGGGTTGGGCCATTCAATCAGGAAGGCGAAGTGCTGATCCCTTCGCACCCGTGGAAAAACCTATGCGCGCATACGTTCTCAAGCATTACGGCGGCCCTGAAGGCTCGCGACTGATGGATATACCGGCACCTACGCCGAGGCCGCACGAGATTCTCGTTGAAGTGCGCGCTGCGGGTTTGAACCCGGTGGATTTCAAGTTCCGACAAGGAAAGCTTCGCGCAATCTTGCGGCCAAGGCTTCCGTTTGTGCTGGGCAATGAAGTAGCGGGTGAAGCTGTTGCCGTTGGCAGCGAGGTCAAACGGTTCCGCGCCGGTGATCATGTGTTTGCCAGGGTCGCCAAGGATAGTGGTGGCGCATTCGCAGAACAAGTAAGCGTCGATAAGGATCACGTTGCGCCTATGCCCAGGAATCTGGATTTCACGGCTGCCGCGGCCGTACCGCTGACGGGACTGACCGCTCTGCAGGCATTAAGGGACGAACTCGGGGTTAAACCAGGACAGAAAGTGTTCATTTCAGGGGGCGCTGGAGGGGTCGGCACCTTTGCAATTCAGATCGCCAAATGGCTAGGCGCGCATGTGACGACAACCGCTTCGAAGCGAGGTGAGGCATTGGTGCGCTCGCTGGGCTGTGATGAGGTGATCGACTATACGGCGCAGGACATATCCAAGGCGGGAGGCAAATTTGATGCGGGGTTTGACCTGATCGGCGGCAAAACCCTGCAGCAAATGTTCGAAGTCATGAAGCCGGGAGCTAAGATCGTCTCGATAGCCGCACTTCCAGAGCCACAAACTGCGATCAAGGACCTCGGCGACCGCCGAGCTCTTTCCGCCCTATTCTGGATCATCAGCTACGGTATAAGATCGCGGGCTCGCCGCGCAGGAATCGGCTATCGATATCTCTTCATGCATCCAAGCGGCAGCGACCTCGCTCAGCTCGCCGAACTTATCGAGCAGGGAACGGTGAAGGTCGTCGTCGACAAGACATATCCGTTTGCGGAAATTTCCGAGGCTCTAGCCTACGTCGAACGTGGACGCGCTAAAGGGAAAGTCGTTGTTACGATGAGTGACGGGCGCTTTCAGAATACCAGATAGGCACCGGCGTCAGGAGCGCAGGCTTGTCTGGATTTTTGCCGAGTCAATGATGAAACGGCGGTGGTCGCGCTTCACCACGCCTTCAGCGACGAGTTGCTTCAGGCACTCGCTCACTTTCGGTCGCGAGGACTCCACCAGGTCCGCGATGTCTTGGCCGCTTAGACCAAGGTCTATTATCATCCCCTGGTCGTCTCGCTGACCGAATGCGCGGCCGAGGTCGAACAAGGCGAGCATGATTTTCTCGCGAACAGTTTGACTGAGAAAGTTTGAATGGCGCTCCAGCAGCGCCCACCATCGGCCGACGGTCAGACTGAGCGCCTCGCTGAACTCGCGAAAGCCGATACCGACGACGCCCTCGACCAGCGCGGAGGGGCTGATCAAACCGATCTGACAATCCGTAAAAGCCTCGTAGGTGAGTTTATGATGAATATCGGGCAACAATGACGGAATTTCGATCACGTCGCCGGGTCCCAGCACTTCGAGCAGATTGCGTTCCCCTTTTCGATTGAGGAAGACCAGCCGGGCGATGCCCGAGAGCAGGATGTATGCGGAGTCATCCGATTCCCCCTCCTTATGAACTATCGCGTGTCTGGAAAACTCTCGGACCTTCATCCTGGCGCGCAAGGCTTCCAATTTGCGCAAGGAAAGGCCCGCCAGCCCTTTTAATTTCCCCAAATCTTGAGCGCTGAATGCGCGAGGCTGAGGAGGCCGAGGGCCACGTTGCCTGACGGATTTGCCGGGTTTCGAGCGTGGTGGCATGACTACGAAGATTGAAGCGACTCGTGTCCCCTAAGTTTTAATTGCATCCGTCCAATCGCGCGCGTCGAGCGGAGTCGCCGGATATGACGACAATCGGTACGATAAAACAACGGAGGATTTGTTCCCTTTGTAACAGAATCGACGTTGAACCTAACTTCATTTCGATTAAAAGGATGGTCCCACTCCTGATTCAGGCGTGTCCTTGTACGTACGCCCCCGATCCTGCGCGGAAGCAATTTTGAACGAGAAAAAACCTTCCCACGAAACTGATCTCGACCGACTAAGCAGGCTAAAGGCTTTGTCCTGGCTCTCTCCGTCTGAGCTTAAACTTCTGGCGAGCGCACTCTCGATTGCCAATTACAAACGACACGCTGTAATTCTGCGCGATGTTTCGCTGGCCGAGGGCGCGCACATTCTGATCTCAGGAATTGCGCGGATCACCTGCCGCACCGCGCGGAACCAGCGTGTCACGGTCGCGCTGCTGGCGCCGGGACCGATCCCAGGTTTCCCGGCGTTGGCGCTCAGTCAATCCGGTTTTCAATGCGAGGCTTACAACGATTGCCGGGTTGGGAGTGTGAGCTGGGCTGATTTCGGCGGCATTACCCCAGATGCTCCCGACTCCGCCTTCCGGCAATTTCACAGCAACGACTTGAAGCAATGGTACCGTCTGCTCCTGCGCAGTTCGAGTTTTATGAATCTTGGCCTGCACGAACGAATCGCAATCGCGCTGCTGGAACTGTGCTCGGACTTTGGAGTCGAGGAATCGCGCGGCACACTGCTCCGGGTAGCCTTCAGCCAGAAAGACATTGCAAACCTGGTGGGAGCCTCGCGACCAAGAGTCACCGAGCATCTGGCGCGATTGGAACGGGAGAAGTTCATGATTCGCCAGGGACGACAGATGGTCGTGCAGGTCTCCAAGCTTCTCGATTCGATGAATGCTCAGGCCAGCGCACATGTTTCGCGGATCGAGCGGCGACGTGATTAAGGAGCCTGAGCCAGCCTCGGCGCTAAATCGGATCGGGGCTATCCCCCGCAAGCAGGCGCTGCGGCACTTGATGAAAAGTCCAACTGCCTGAGACAGCGTCCTGATCAAATATCCAGACGACGTCGAACCGGGGGTCGGGCCATGACTGTGGGCATGAAGTATTCTTGCCGATAATTAAATTCCCGATAATCGGAATCGCCTTATGCTCCCACGCTATCAACACCTTTCCACTACTGGCGAGGACATCAGCCACCAGTCTGGTTTCCTCGCCTTTAAGATGAGTCGTATTTAGTTGCAGGCCTAGTTTAGCGGCCAGGGGAGAGACTGTGTTCTGGGGCCGTTCACTCTTGCTGTGAGGCCCGGTTCCTGACGCGAAAATTGAGTCGGGAGTCGCGAGATTTTGATCGATGAACAGGCCAAGCGGCGGTGCGAACAATCCGATTAGTGCTCCGGCGCGCTGCCATCCACGAACGGTGAGATCCTCAGGATCTTGCTGTCCCTGGATTGTTACACCTTCGATGCCGCCGGCGTCGTCATGCTTCTCGGCATGGCGAATCACCATAATTTTTGTCGCCATCTCCCCAGCTCCAACTCGCAGTTCTGAATTAGGGTTTCAGAATACCACGGCATCGGATTTAGCCACATCGCCGCGATCTCTTGCAGCGTGAGGGCCTCTGGGAGCAACTTTGGAGGCACGATGAGCACCACGCAGCAGTCGACATCCGCGCGCAGAATCCAGTTTGCTTTCACCGACGAGCAGGAGCAATTCCGCTCGACGGTTCGGCGATTTCTGAGCGACAAATCTCCTACGACTGAGGTTCGGCGCCTGATGGCGACTGCCGAGGGTTACGATCCTGCGGTGTGGCGACAGCTGAGCGAAGATCTGGGACTGCCCGGTATCCACGTGCCGGAGCAATATGGCGGCGCCGGGTTCGGCATGGTGGAGCTTTGCATCGTTACCGAGGAGCTTGGCCGCGCACTGCTTTGCGCTCCTTATTTCTCCACCGCCGTGCTCGCTGCCAATGCGATTCTGAGCGCTGGTACCGACGCGCAGAAATCTGCGCTGCTGCCCGCGATCGCAAAAGGGGCGCGCCTGGCGACGCTTGCGGTCACCGAGCCCGATGGCAATTGGGATCCAGCCGGCATCAAGGTGGTCGCGACTCCCGATTCGGGCGGCTACCGGCTCGACGGCGTCAAAAGTTTCGTCGTGGACGGCCACCTCGCGGAACTGTTGATCGTCGCGGCACGCGTCCCGAAGACTACCGGCCTTACGGGGTTGGCGCTGTTCACACTCGACGCGAATGCCGCCGGGGTGGAACGACGCCTGCTGGAATCGATGGATCCTACCCGCAAGATCGCGCGCATCGATTTTCGCGGCGCTCATGCGAACCTGCTCGGCAACCTCGATGATGGTGCGGAGCCAATATTGCGTACTCTGGATCGGGCGGCGATCGCGCTGGCCAATGAGATGGTGGGCGGCGCTCAGACCATGCTCGACTCGGCGGTGAGTTATTCGAAGCTGCGAGTGCAGTTCGGGCGGACTATCGGATCGTTCCAGGCAATCAAGCACAAGCTCGCCGATATGCTGCTGGACGTGGAGCTTGCCAAGTCGGCGGCATACTACGCTGCGCAAGCCGCCGCGGCCGACGATCCCGAGTGGCCCGCACTCGCGAGCCTGGCCAAAGCTGCCGCGTCAGAAACGTACCTTCATACGGCCGCCGAATGCATTCAGATTCATGGCGGTATCGGCTTCACCTGGGACAACGATACACATCTATGGTTCAAGCGAGCGAAAAGCTCGGAGGTGTTCCTCGGTCAGCCGAGCTATCACCGGGAACTCTTGATGCAACGTTGGGGAGTTTGAGCGATGAGCAATGTCAACGAAGCCGAGGTGCGGGCCGAAGTGCGGGAGTGGCTGGCGGCCAACTGGGATCCCGATATGTCGCTGCTGGAGTGGCGCAGCAAGCTCGCGGATTCCGGATGGGGAATGCCGCAATGGCCGAAGGAATGGTACGGCCGCGGGCTTCCGCACGCGCTGACGCGAGTGGTCGAGGAGGAATTCGCCAACGTCGGCGCCGTCCGCGCGGCCAGCTCCGGAGTGCGATTGCTGGCCGCGGCAACACTGCTCGAGCACGGATCCGATCAGCAAAAAAAAACGTTCCTGCGCCGGATTCTCACTGGAGAAGATACCTGGTGTCAGTTCTTTAGCGAGCCGGGCAGCGGTTCCGATCTCGCCGGCGCCACCACCCGCGCTGATTTGAAGGGAGACTTCTGGATCGTCAACGGGCAGAAGGTGTGGACGACCAGCGCGCATCATGCCGACCACGGTCTGTTGCTCGCACGCACCGATTGGGACGCGCCCAAGCATGAGGGGCTCTCGTATTTTGTTATCGACGTCAAGCAACCGGGCGTTGACGTGCAGCCGCTCAAACAGATGAACGGGCACGCGTCGTTTAACCAGGTCTTCTTCACTGACGCGAAGATCCCGCAAGAGAATCTGGTCGGCCGTGTCGGCGATGGATGGAAAGTGGCGATGACGACGCTCGCGCATGAGCGCCGCGGTGTTGAGGCGATGAGTGCGCTGCCGCGGAGCGGGTCGCCCAAGGGGCGGATCTACATTGAAGAGCGCGCTGAAACTCTAAAGGCGAATCAGCCTTACACATGGTATCCGCAGCGCGCAGGTCGCGTGGACCTTATCATCGATCGCGCGAAGGAAACTGGCGCGAACAAGGATCCTCACGTTCGCCAGGAGATAGCCAGGCTGATGACGCTCTCGAAGTGCGCCGAATGGACCTCGCGCCGCGCGCGCGCCGCTCAGCAACAGGGACGGCCGCAAGGTCCCGAAGGCTCGCTCGGCAAGCTCGCTGGCAGTCACGTCGCGCGAGCGTGCGCCCGCGTACATACGCTGATTACCGGCACCGACGCGATGCTCACTGGACGCGAGAGCCCGCTTGAAGGAATCATCGCCGAGATTCTGGTCTCGGTACCCGCCGTTTCCATCGCCGGTGGCACCGACGAAATCCAGCGCAACATCATCGCCGAGCGTGTGCTCGAGCTACCCAAAGAACCGCGGTTCGATACCGGCCCATTTCGAAACGTGCGCAAGAACTAGTGGTTACGCCGAGACTGCTACAGCGACGCCAAAAATACTCATCGAATGTCTACCTGCATCGCGGGAAGCGCGGTCCTAACCTGCCTGACGATTCCAGAAGCGCAGCTTGCGACATTCCTGAATGAATTTAGAAGTGTCCTTGGCGCTCCCAATTGCGATGAAACCCTCATCGAGTTTGTGGGCACCAAGCACCTTCATTAGAAACGGTTTGGCGGCTTCGGAATAACCGACGTACTTCGAATGAGCAAACCCGTCGGCCACAAAATCGCGGGCCGCCGGGTCGTCGGCCAGGATGTCAGCTCCCTCTTTCGAGACCAATATCGCGACAGCGTCGTAGAGCACCGAAGGACCTCCGCCAATTTTCTGGTGTGCCGGGATCATAGAGCCGTCGTTCGCTTTGACGCCCGAAATCGTTGGCGCGATGAACTCGAAGGTTGAACCTTCCTTATCGAGCGCCTTCTTCATCGCAGCGACGACGTCGCTATCGACACCGTCAGTCACCAGCATCCCAACTTTGCGGCCTTCGAAAGTTTCGTGGGCATTGAGCAGGATACTGAGTGACTTCGACGGCTTCAGATCGGTGCGTGTCGGTTTGGCAGCTTCCGCCTTCGCCGGCATTTCTCGGAGACCCAGGCCTTTCGCGACCTTATCTGCGAGGCCCTCGTCGACATTCATTAGATGTGACACCACGCGCGAACGAATTTCGGGCCGTTCCACCTTGCTCAGTTCGAAAGTAAACGCGTCCGCTATATGGGTCTGCTCGATCGGCGTCTGGCTGATATAGAACTGGCGCGCCTGACTGTAATGATCCGCAAAGGTCTCAGAACGAACACGAAGCTTGGGGCCTTCTTCTGCGGCAGGATAGGACTGAAAGCCTATATCTGGATTCTCACGCGGCCCCGCCTCTGCGCGGGGCCATGAATTAGGTTCGTAGTTCGCCCGAGTCTTGGGATTTACCATCGCCATGTGTCCGTCCTGTTGTAGGGTGGCGAAAGGACACTTCGGCGCATTGATCGGAATATTCGTAAAATTCGGGCTGCCCAGCCGCTTGAGCTGAGTATCGAGGTACGAAAAATTGCGACCCTGAAGGAGAGGGTCATTGCTGAAATCGACACCCGGCACGATGTTGGTAGTGCAGAACGCAACCTGTTCCGTCTCAGCAAAAAAATTATCCACGCAACGATCGAGGACCATACGGCCAACCTTGCGTATCGGTACGAGTTCCTCCGGAATGAGTTTGGTCGCGTCCAACACGTCGAACGGAAACTGGTCGGCGAACTTCTCGTCGAAGAGCTGCAGCGCCAGCTCCCATTCCGGAAACTGACCTGACTGAATCGCCTGCCACATGTCGCGGCGGTGGAAATCCGGATCGGCGCCGTTAATCTTCACGGCTTCATTCCAGACGACGGACTGCATTCCGAGCTTGGGCTTCCAGTGAAATTTTACGAAGGTTGATTTTCCTTTGGCGTTGACCAGGCGAAACGTATGAACGCCGAATCCTTCCATGAAGCGAAACGAGCGCGGGATTGCGCGATCGGACATGATCCACATCGCCATGTGAATGCTTTCCGGCATCAGCGAGATAAAATCCCAGAAATTATCGTGCGCGGTTTGCGCCTGCGGAAAGCCGCGGTCGGGCTCCTGCTTCGCGGCATGGATTAGATCGGGAAACTTGATCGCATCCTGTATGAAAAATACCGGAATGTTGTTGCCGACCAAGTCCCAATTGCCTTCCTTGGTGTAAAGCTTCACCGCAAAACCACGCACGTCGCGTGCGAGGTCGGGCGATCCCTTGTTGCCGGCTACGGTCGAGAACCTCGCGAACACCGGAGTCTTCTCCCCCGCTCGCTGGAAGATATCGGCTCGGGTCAGGTCGGTGAGCGGTTGGTAGTTTTCGAAATAGCCGTGTGCGCCGAAGCCGCGAGCATGAACGACGCGTTCCGGAATGCGTTCATGATCGAAATGAAAGATCTTCTCGCGAAAGTGCGAGTCCTCCAGAGCGGTGGGGCCGCGAGCGCCAATTCTGAGAGAATTCTGATCGTCGGCAACCGGAGTTCCCTGTTGAGTGGTCAGAGTCGGAATAGCATCGCTGGCGACCTGGTGAAGTTCGCCGCCTTTTACCCTCATCGCTTTCTGCTCGTCCGATTGCGCGGACTTACGCTTGTTAACCACCGCTTTTTTCGCCATGTAAACTTCCTTTTTTTCTTCGAAATACGGACGTCGCGCTCACCGCTCAAAGGAGCGATCAGGTATGAGTATTTGGTCGCCTACGTCACGACTGAATGCTTTCCGCGCTGAATGCCTCGAGGGAAAAGGCACGCTTTGGATTCACCATGAAAGGATGCATACCAGACGTGCCTCGGACGCCGTGCAGAGAGCCGATTATTTTAGTTTAGTATTTCTGCGAGTTGAGACTACTAACGGACGTGCTCAAGGAACGCGGAAATTGAAATTACTACACCGGCCGTACGGGTTTGCGGCCGCACGCGCCAGCCGCCAACTGCACGTCAGGCGAAATCAGAACCGGTTGTATCGAGATTGTGGAATCGGACTCTAATTCACGGGGTGTGCGCAACTACGGTGAACAGGCAGGCGTTTGGAAAGTTGCGATCCCAAACGTACTCAAAGTTCTCCTTATGCTTCTCCTTCAGAGCGTCAGTATAAATAACAGTTCCCCAAATCCCGAACTTGAGCTGGCCCGCAACAATCTTCTGAAACGTTTGTTCGGGTGGAACATTGCCCACACTCTTCGAGAGCATGTCTCTGACTGTTCCTGTGGTTCCGCCTGGAATGCTCGTATCTGCGCTCAGGGAAGCAGCACTGACTTCGTTGGCCGGATCTGTTGATTGTTCGATTGGCGCGTCGCCGGGAATTCCGGCGGCGAAAGACGACTCAAAGTTGTCGGCAGAAGTTCTACCCGAATTGCGGTAGCGCAATCTCAATACCGTATCGAGGCTCAATGGGCCGCGAGGAGAACAGTAGATTGCATCCACATTGACGTGGGCAGCTTCGGCGATTACCACCATATCGCGCGCACTGCGCGCAGAGAGCGCAGCAACATCTGCCTGAGTCTTGGCAGCGTCCGCGTCGGTCTTGCTGCCGTCCGCCTGGGTCTTGAAGCTATCCGCTTGTGATGCGGCCGCTTGGGAGGCTTGTTTGGCGGCGGCCGCCTGCGCCTGCACTTCTGAAATTGTTTGCTGGCTAATTTCCCGTTGCTTGCTGATGATCGTGTTGAGCGTAGCTATAGTGGTTACGTGCCTTCGATAAGCGTCGACTAACTTATACAAGACCCCAAGCGTCAGCACCCACAGGACCAAGCTGGCGATAGAAAGGCCTATAGCCACCTTTGTGCCGGTTCTGGTTCGACGCTTAAGCCTTTTACGCTGCTCGGGTTGATAGGCCACTTGACCGGAGAGACCGTTGAGCGCGCCGCCTAACCCATGGCTCTTGTCTTTTTCATCCTCGGTCACGCGATCGTTTACTTCGCGTTCCTCGCTCATGTTTCCCGACGGGCCAGACGGGTGATCCTCCGCGCGCTCGAGCGAGGAGGCGGCGTCCAGGAGAAATGGGGCCCTGATTTGCTCAGGCGCATCGGTGGCCTGCGTTTCCGCAGGCTTGGTTGCCTCGCGAATTTGGCGCAGCATGAACTGCACGTCTTGCTCGCAAGTAAAAACTCCGAGCAGAGATGCGTTGGACAACGCCTTTAGTTCCGCAGGAGTCACCCGGAAGCGCTCGATGACTCCATGGTTGCGGCAAAATCCTTGAATGGTTCCGTACTCGCCAGATTGAACTTCGAAGCCTGGGTTCTGTGAATTCTCGGCGGTTTTGAGTTCCGAGCTTTGTTCTGGCTCTGGCTCATCGACCGCTGAAACGCCCGGCAAAGCCGCAAGAAGCGTGGTTGTCTTCGATCGGCCGGCGCGCGATTCGGGAGGATTTTGCTGCTCTCGGTTGCCAGTCGGCGGGGAACTGAGCGGCGCCTGATTTTTTTGAAGCGACTTTAAGGCGTCGACCAGATCGCGCACCACTTGCTCGGCGCCGACAGCCGCTTCGGTCACTTTCGGTTTGTCCATTGTCCTGCGCTCTGATCCCGCGGTTGCGGGTCTTCTCTATTTCAAGCTTGCTCCGATAAACCTTGTGAGCTTCGCTCGAAACCTTGCGCCAGCGCCGAGAAGTCCTCGCGAAGGGTCTTCGCGGGTTCAAACGCGTTCGCGAGATGCGCGAGTCTGTCCTGAAGGGTCACCGCCGGTTCGAGCGCTGCGGCAAGCTGGCCCAGGCTTTGGCAGAATCCTTCAGAAAGTTGATCGAGCTCCTGATCCAGAGCTTTCAGAGGGCCGAATTGGTTCAGAACCTGTCGGAGCTGGTCCTGGAAACCGCGCATCGGTTGGAGCAGTTTGGCCAATTCCTTGATTTGCGTGCCAAACTCGCGCAGTGGTTCAAACACATTCCCAAGCTCCGAAAGCTGTCCTATCGGCTCCAGAATGGACGCTATCTGAGCGAGTTGATCTTGAAGCGGCTTTACCTGCTCAAATACCGCCTCTACCGCGAGCGTGGGGTGAAACGAAATCCGCTGATCTGCCATTCGAGTCTATCCTCCCAACAACAGCCACATTTATTGACCGTGGACTCGTGTGTACCTTGCCGTTAGGACACAGCAATAGCAAATTGGCGCCTGTGGATTGCCGCGACTTTGCGGCTTGCGCGGGATTATTCGATGCTGGCAGGATGGCTAAACAAGACTAAGAACTGTATTGCCTAATTGACGCATTTTTATACTCCAATAGCTACCTAAAGCAATAGCAACTTGTTTTCCACAATTAGTCACAAGGCTCGCTGCAATTTCGATTGCAACGATTCGCCAGCGAAAAGGCCAGGGACGGTTTAAGATGGCAACTCAGCGAACTTCATTTGAGCCCGCTCTGGCGGTATCGACGGTCTTCGATCAGATCGGACCGCTCCAGGAGCAGTTGGCGCAGATCGCGGTTATCCTCGAACCGATACAGCGGCTCTCTGAACTTGCAGGCGTGTTCGAGCCTCTGCGCGAGTTTGAGGGACACATCAGGGACCTGGCTAAAGTGCTCGCGCCGATGCACGACTTCCAGCACCAACTCCAGCAGGTGTTGAAGCAATTCTCACCGCTGGAAACGCTCGACCAGGAACTCAGCCAGCTCTGTTCGTCGTTCCGCGAAAATCTTTCCCAACTCGCCACGGCGCTCGAGCCTGCTGCAGCTCTTCAGGATCGACTCTCGCATCTATGTACCGTATTTGAGCCGGCCAAGGCACTTAGCCTGGAATTCTCTGCGCTGGCTCAAATCTTCGAGCGAAGCTCGACGGACATGCCCAACTAAGATCGAAGTACGCGGTCCCGCAAGTCAGTGGCCCCCCACCAGAGAATCGAACCGGCGACGTCGGTAACCGGCGACAAGGACGAATGGATAAGTAGTGAACGCCGGTCCGCCCATTTTTCCTGGCGCGAAGTGTCGCGCGAGTCTGCGATTGCGGGAAACTCACCAGGAAAAGCACGATGATACTGTTTGATATAAAAGCCGACCTATACAGGCCACCTTCGCACGAGCGGGAAGATTCCAATGCGTTTCAGGGCAGACTGGCGGTATCGGCGGTGTTTGATCAGGTCGAGCCTTTGCAGGCGCAGCTCGTTCGTATCGCGTCTTTTCGCGAACCGATGCAGCGGCTCGGTGAGCTGGCGAGCGTGTTTGACGCGTTACGCAAGTTCGCGACGCAGGTCAGCGACCTGGCCAGAGTGCTCGAGTCGATGCACAACTTCCAGGACCGCCTTCGTCCGGCCCCGAGCCAGTTTGCTCCGCTCGAGGCTCTCGATGAGAAACTCAAACGCCTTTGCGCGTCGTTCGCCGAACATCTGAGCGAACTTGCCGACTTGCTCGGACCTGCGGTTACGCTTCAAGACCAACTCGCATATCTGGCTTATGCGTTCGAGCCGGCCAAGGGCCTTCACGAGGAATTCTCGGAATTGGCGCAGAGTTTCGCGTTGGGCTCACTCGCAATGTCGGATGGTCGGAATACGCCGTCTTTACCGAGCGATCCTGACGGCGAGGGTAAGACAATCATCCAGCCAGCGCACCCTTCTCCCAAATTGGCGCGCAAACGTCGATCCGGGTTGTAGGGATCGATTCCCGCTTTGAGAGAGTTGAGCTGTATCTTCACTATTCGCCGCGTAAAGCAGACCGCATACTCTTTGGGGTCGCTAGATTCGCACTTTCTATCGGCGCGCGCCTCCGGCCGCCCTTCGGTCTTCGCTGATTTCATAGGCGGGGACGCTTCTGAGCGGCGTCTCTGCAGGCGCAGGTTGACGGTCGGTCAGGTAACGGATCGCCGTGTAGAAGACCGGGGTCAGGAATACTCCGAAGAACGTGACGCCGATCATGCCGAAGAATACGACGGTGCCGAGCGCCTGTCTCATTTCGGCGCCGGCGCCGGTGGCGATGATCAGCGGAATCACGCCGAAGATGAACGCGAAGCTGGTCATCAGGATCGGCCGCAGGCGCAGGCGCGAGGCTTCGATCGCAGCGTCCGCGGCCGTCATGTCCGGATGATGCTCCTGCTGCTGCTTGGCGAACTCGACGATCAGCACGGCGTTCTTCACGCTCATTCCCGCCAGCACAACGAAACCAATCTGGGTGAAAATATTGTTGTCCATGTGCCGGGCCCAGACCGCGGTGATGCCGCAGAGCAGGCACATCGGAACGATCAGGATGATCGCGGTCGAGAGCGCGAAGCTTTCGTATTCCGCTGAATGCGTAAGCCATACGAACAGCATGCAGAGCGGGAATATCAGGAACGCGAGACCGCCGGCCGCCTTCTCCTGGAAGGCCAAATCCGTCCACTCATAATTGTATTGCTTGGGAAGCTGCGCGTCGGCTGTTTCTTCCATCGCGGCGATCGCCTGGCCGCTGCTGTAGCCGGGTGCGTTGGCGCCGATGATATCGGCTGAGCCGTACAAATCGTATCTTTGGATCCGATCCGGACCGACGATGTCCTTCATCTCGGCGAGCGCACCCAGTGGAACCATCTGGCCGGCGAGGTTGCGCGTCTTGAGCAGAGCCACTTGTGCGACGTTGGCGCGGAACGGGGCGTCGGCCTGCGCCATCACATGCCAGGTGCGGCCGAGGTAGTTGAAATCGTTGATGTAGAAGCCGCCGAGATAAACTTGCAGCGTCTGGAAAATGTCGGTGACCGCGACGTTCTGCTGCTTGGCTTTGACGCGATCGACCTTGACGTAAATCTGCGGGACGCTCGCGCGGAAGGTCGAGAACAAATGGCTCAACTCGGGACGACTGCGGGCCGCGTCGATCAGATGCTGAGTCGCTGCCTGGAGTTGCTGCGGGGTGGCGCTGCCGGAGCGGTCTTCGACCTGCATCGTGAAGCCGCCGGCGTTTCCGATTCCACTAACTGCCGGAGGCATCAGCACAGCCGCCTGCCCGCCTTCGACCTGTGCGACTCGCTGAGTGAGCCGCTTGGCGATCGCGGCCGCAGTCAGATCGCTCTTGCCCGCGCGCTCAGCGAACGGCGTCAAGTGCAGGAACAACAGTCCGGCCGCCGATGAGTTGGAGCGCGTGAGGATGGAGAACCCTGAAACCGCGAACGCGTCCCGAATTCCCTTGGTCTTCATCGCCGTGTCCGCCAGTTGCGACATCACGGCGTCGGTCCGATCGATCGACGACGCGTCCGGCATCTGAACGTTCACGATGAGGTAGCCCTGGTCCTGGGTCGGAATGAAACCGGTCGGCACGATTTTGAACATGCCGTAGGCCAGATAAACCAGCCCGACGTAAACAATCAAGGTGATCACCCCATAGCGGACCACGTAGTGCAGGGCCTTGATGTACCATTGATTGGCCAGCTCGAAGCCCTGGTTGAACAGCCGGAAAAACCAGCCGAGCGCGAAGTCGAGCGACTTGGTTAGCCAGTCTTGTTTGGCGTCGTGGGGCCGGAGCAGCAGCGCCGACAGCGCAGGACTAAGCGTCAGCGAGATGAAGGCCGAGAGCAGAGTCGAGAACGCGATCGTCAGCGCGAACTGCTGATAGAACCGGCCGGTGATACCGGGAATGAAAGCGACCGGAACGAATACGGCCGAGAGACCGAACGCGATCGCGATGACGGCGGGCGTGACCTCGTCCATCGCCTTGAACGCCGCGTCGCGTGGGCTTTCGCCCTCGTCCAGCCAGCGCTGTACGTTCTCGACCACGACGATCGCGTCATCCACCACTATTCCGATGGCCAGCACAAGGCCGAACAGCGTCAGCATGTTCAACGAGAATCCCACAATCCACATCGCCGCGAAGGTACCGACCAGCGACACGGGGATCGCAAGAATCGGCACCAGCGACGCGCGCCAGCTCTGCAGGAACACCAGCACCACCAGCGCCACCAGGCTGATCGCGATGAGCAGCGTGTTGATCAGGTCGTGGATACTCTCGCGAACGAAGGGCGTCGTGTCGTGCGCGACGGCGTAATCCACGCCGGGAGGAAAGCGCTTCTTCAGCTCCTTCATCTTGGCGTAGATCACGTTGGCAGTGTCGATCGCGTTGGTGCCCGGCAGTTGGAAAACTGCCAGCCCGACCGCGGGGTGCCCGTTGTAGTCAACCGTCGTGCCGTAGTCGGCGCCGCCAAGCTCGACCCGGCCTATCTCCTTCAAGCGCGTGATGCGGCCGTCGGCGCCCACCTTAACGACGATATCGGCGAACTCGGATGGATCCGTCAACCGGCCCTGCGCATTCAACGTGTACTGGAACGCGGAGGTACCCTTGGGAAGCGGCGGTCCGCCGACGATTCCGGCTGCCACCTGGATGTTCTGCTCTCTGACCGCGTTGACGACGTCGCCCGCAGTCATGTTGCGCGCCGCCATCTCGTCAGGATTCAGCCACAGCCGCATCGAGTAGTCGCGCACGCCGAACAGGTTGGTGTCGCCGACGCCAGGTAGCCGGGCGATCTGATCTTTCACTTGCAGGGTCACGTAATTGCTGAGAAACAGCGAATCGTGCGACCCGTCGGGCGAGAAGAACGCGATCGCCAGCGTGATGTCCGGCGACGCCTTCTTCACAATGATCCCCTCGAGCTGCACCTCGGGCGGAAGCTGCGGCAGCGCGATCGCCACGCGGTTCTGCACCTGCACCTGTGCGACGTCGAGGTTGGTGCCGACCTTGAACGTCACCGTCAGGTTCAGGCTCCCGGTGTTGGTGGACTGGCTGGACATGTAGAGCATGTTCTCGACGCCGTTGATCTGTTCCTCGAGCGGCGTGGCGACAGTCTTCGCGACGGTTTCAGCGTTAGCGCCGGGATAGGTAGCGGCCACGGTGACGGTCGGCGGCGCGATCTGCGGATATTGCGCGATCGGCAGCGTGAACATCGCGATCGTACCGGCGATAAGCGCGACCAGCGAAAGGACGATCGCGAAGACCGGACGATCGATAAAGAAGTGTGCGATCTTCATTGGCGCACCTTCGAGGGATGTCGCAAATCTGACTGGCAGGCGGTCCGCATGTCGGGCGTCGCCTGCGCAACCGGCGATCGCGTCGTGTCGCTCTCCATCGCGTCGAGCGATGTGGTTTGAACAGGCACCTCGTGCGGGACGACTTTCGCGCCGGCCTGTGCAAACTGCATTCCGTTGACAATGACCTTCTCACCCGGCTTCAGGCCGTCGGTGATCGCGCGCAGAGTGCCGAACAGGTCGCCCAACTTGACCGGCCGCTGCTGCACGACGTTGTTGGCGCCGACGATCAGCAGGTAGCGCTCGTCCTGATCGGTATTCACCGCAGCGTCGGGAATCAACAGCGCATTGTAACGTCCACTGGCCGGGATGCGCGTGAGGGCGAACAGCCCCGGCGTCAGAATGGTCGTGGGGTTGCCGATCACGCATCGGATCTGCTGCGTGCCGGTATTCACATCCACCTGGTTGTCAACGAAATCGATGACGCCCTGATGCGGAAAATTCGTCTCGTTTTCCAGTTGCAGGGAACAGGCGACGTTGGCGCCCGCGACGTTGCCCTGCTTGTCGTTCAGCGCCAGCTCCTGGTAACGCAGCGCCGCGCTTTCGGGCACGTTGATATAGGCATAGAGCGGATCGATCGAAACGATCGTGGTCAGCGGAGTCGGCTGTCCCGATCCGCCGTTGACCAGATTGCCTACCGTCACATTCATGCGGCTGACGCGGCCGGTGATCGGCGCCCGCACCTCGGTCCACTCGAGATTGAGGCGCGAGGTCTCGAGCGCTGCTTCGGCCGCATCCAGCGACGCCGCCGCTTCGCCATACGAGGCTTTAGTCGTATCGAAATCCGATGGCGCGATGACCTGCTCCTTAATCAGTTCGGTGGAACGGCCGAAGTCAGCCCTCGTTTTGATCGCGGTCGCCCGGGCTTGAGCCACCGCGGCTTTCTTGTTGTCGACATCCGCCTGGAACGGGCGCGGATCAATTTTGAACAGCAGGTCGCCCGCGTGTACGATCGCACCTTCCTGGAAAGGCGCTTGTTCGATAAGTCCACTGACCCGTGCACTGACGGTGACGGTTTTAGGCGACGAGAGATATCCGCTGTATTGATCCCAGCGGACCACCTCGCGTTGAACTGGAAGACTGACCGTTACTGCGGCCGGCGGCGGCGCCTGCTTCGCAACCACTCCTTTGCAGCCCGGGATGACTGTCACTAACAATGCAACAAAGGTCGTTGCCAATAGAAATCGTCGCAATTGAATCCGATACATACAAACTACCTACAAACTTCCTTCAATCGTCGGTTACTATCCTTGATGCCGAACGCTGCCGACTGCCGCATGTGGATGAGAACGCTTCCCATTCTTCACCGCGTCGGTCTTGTCGCGCTTGGGCGTATCGCCGTTTCTGCTGACGGGAGCGATGAGGCGCCGCCCTACGCATTCAAGGCACGCAGTCCATTTGCGCTGGAACTCGGGATCGAGCGGGTCCATTCCGGTGACCAGCGAGACGGCCTGAGGAAGCAGCAGCGGGAACGCGCGCAAGGCGATGCTGACGAGGAACAACATCTCTACATCGGCGTCGACTGGTAAGGTCCCGTTGGCTTTCGCCCGCCGCAGGCGCGCGACCTCGGCCTGAAAGAAGGCTCGCCGCTCCTCTTCCGCGACTAGTTTGCGGCTACTCTTGTCGAGCGCCTCCCATTGCCACATCCGCATCGAGTCGAGGTCGTTACAAATCGTGGAAAAGCCCTTGATCAGGCCGGTGGTGAAATCCTCGTCAGCTTCAATCAGGGCCGCTTTTTCGGACAGCTTTTGCTTAAGTACGGCGCGATACAGCCCCTCTTTGGAATCGAAGCAATAGAAAATCATGCGCTCATTGACGCGCGCACGGCGGGCGATCGCGTCGGTCCGCGCGCCGGCAAACCCATGCTCCGCGAATTCTTTCTGTGCTGCCGCCATGATCTGTTCCCGGGTGCGATTCAAATCGCGCTGTTGTGACATTTTCGTTGAGTTCCCCATTATGTAGATGCTTAATTATATTAAGTAACTACTTAATCACGCAAGCTCGATGCGCAAGGGACCTTCACTGCTGAGCTTCTTTGTCTTTCAGGCCCGGATCGTCGTCGCTGATACACGAGGCGACCACCGAGCAATCGGGACAGTCTTGCCGGACCAGTTGATTGGCCTGATCGAGCGCCCTTGCGCATGCCCCGGCCGACGTGTAGGAACCTGCTATCTCCCACGCGGAGAGCGGTTCTGTCGAAAACGCAACGTAGAACCCGGTCGCGGGATTACGTCTCGATTCGACCGAGCCCATCGGCGGCATCATCAGATACCATCCGACCATTGCGAGCGTTGCGGCGTGGCGGAAACTCATGCCCATCTCTCCCGAAACAAATCCAAACCCCTTGGATGCTTAATTAAGCAGCTGCTTAACCACGCAAGGGCCGTGCCCGAAGGTATTTGCTGCAAGCGTTTGGAAATTCTGAAGCGATCGAGCCTCGCCGAGTTCGCGAAAGGCAAAAATGATCGCGAAATGCGTACGACTTGTCCGGACGAAAATTTATCTCAAGGGCTGCCCAGGTATGCGATCCGACCGCGCTGATTAATCGACATCGTCACGATCTCGATAGTGTGCCGATTCGCGGTTTCCCCGTCTGCAACGTTACGTTTGGGGATCTCAATTGGCACGAGTTGAGTGATCTTGCCGTCGAAAATATTGAAGAAGCTGGCAGCTCCGTCGGCAGTAAGCGCTCCGAAAAAAACCGTACCCTCATTAAACACCGGGTCACCCAGGCTATCGAAGCGCGTGCCGCGGTCCGTCGCCTGATCGGCGTTGACAACAAACTCCGCCGCGCCGCGCTTTACCATGAAAATTCCCATCGTCCCGGAACATCGCCCCAGAACCGCCAATCCGCCCTGAGCGTTCAGGCCCGGGCTCGCGGGTGAGAGATAGTTGATACGCCCGTGGCCGCAAGATGCCGACTGCGATAACACTTTGCGCAGTCGCCCGCGCGCAAAGGTGAACAAGCCGGCACCACGGTCAGTTCGTGCCGTGAACGCGATTAAGGGGCCATCTGCCGTAACCGCAGAGGCTGGAAGTCCGAAGCTTTTGAAATGCTCACTATTCGGTAACTGCATCTCCTGCAGCGCCAGAACAGTTACAGCACCGCTTTCGGAAACCATCATTTCCGCCTGACCGCCGGGCTCGAGATAACCCAAGAACGCCATGCCCCCCTGGCTCTCAGGTCGGACACTTCCGAATGTGATCACTCGGACCACGCGGCCATCGGACAACTGCTCTCCGGTTCGGACAAGCCGCGTCAGCTTTCCGTGCGCAAGCTTGAACAGGCCGTCGTCGCCCGAAGATTCATGTGCGACAAAAACGATCGCACCGTCAGAAGTCTGCTGCGGACGCGGATCGGCCATCAGGTCGAGCGCTGAGCCGTCTTCGGAGGAAGTCGGCAACGCAACATGAGCGATCGCGCCGGAGTCGGGTTCCGCAACGAAGACCGACCATCGAAGTTGATGATTCCATTCTCTCGCCGCCCCGAACAAAACGGAGCCATCCAGCGCGACCGAAGGCGTCCCGATATCCTCGAGAACGACCCAATCGGGACCCGCGGATCCTGTCTGCGCAATCTTGACTTCGCGTCCATTGCGATCGAGTGCGTACAGCGCGTCTGTACCCCCCGAGATCGAGCTGTCCAGACCGAGCGTGTACGCGCGGGCAGATCCGATGAAGAACGCGATCGCAAGCGCAACGCTTACATTAACGGCGATGCGGGGGCTGAACATGCGCTGCTCCATCCGTGGTTACATGTGCCCGACTTCGGACATCTTCACCATCGCCTCGGTGGTGAAGAACGCCTTGTCTACCGCACCCATGTTGATGTACCAGCACTCGCGCTCGGGAGTTTCGATCCCTGGCAGGTAACACATCGTGGCGTTACTGCTCTGCACATCGGTGGACGCAACGCCTACGACGAATTCACGCTTGAAGGGATAGATTGCGACTTTCGCGTCAGGCACCGGACGATCTCGATACGCCAGCCAGTAGATGTGGTTACGAAAGATCTCGCCGCGGCGATCGTAGGTGTCGACGTACGGCTCGAACCACATCTCAGAATCCATGTAGATGACGGTCTTCGAATCGATCGCCTCGGCATTGTTAACGTTGCGCCGCGGCTCTGCGGTCACGATATACATATGGCGCATCTGCCAACGCTCGGGGCATGCGCTGGCGCCGCCGTCGGTGGCGCATCGCTGTTCAGGTGAATGCTCGGCGTCGACGGTCGCGAGCATTTCCTTCTCGCCAAGGAATTTGTAGTCGTACTCTTCGGTCTTGGGATTGAACCCCGAATAATGATCGGGATCAAAGGTCTGCGAGCCGGTCGCGCTTGAATTAAGCGCCTCATTCAGGCGGCGCAGGCGGCGCGATCCAGTTTGCCAGGTCCAGGTATCGTCGCCATGACCCGGATCGGCATAACGATACCGCAGCAGGCTGGTACCGCGAGCGTCCTGGGGCGCGAGTTGAGGGCCAAGCAGGAACAACCATAGCCGGTTCGTATTCTTGAAATCGGGATCGACGGGAATCGGCTCGACTTCGGTACGGCCGACGAGATTGTATCCGGCGTAGTGGCCGAGCTGGCCGTATGCGACTTCAAAGAACGGTTTGTTATAGCCGGTGTACACCGTGTCGCAATCGAAATATCGCAGATCGTAGTCGTCGGACTGAATCGGCCGGAACACGTTGTTCCAGACGACTTTCGTGGCGGCGTCCGGATCGTTCGCATCAATCAGAGGGAACGGCTGTCCGGCGACGTAGCCGACGACCGTGCGATGATCCTTCGAGAGGCGAACCTGCGATGAATACTTTTCGGTCGCATCCTTATAAGGAGGCGGCCAATCGATGCGCACAGTCGGCACGATTTTCATCGTCATGCCGTGCTGGACCTTGTAATACACTCCCGGACTCACGAGGTCCTTCACCTTCGACCCATTCTCAGGGGTGATGAAGTCACCCGCTTTGACCTGGGCGGCGACCGGGGTTGCCAGCATCAAGACCAGCGACGCGAGCCCAACCAGGAATCCGATTTGCCGGCGGCGAACCAAAGTAAGACGATTCATGATTCTCTCCTCTCGAGCAGAGTGATGCCGAGCCTCGTGGAAAACGCGAGCGCCAGTGACCGGTGGCTTCGGCGACAGTTTGATGGGGGCAAATCTGACAGCTCTGGCGGTCACGTTGATCGAGGGATATATGTATGAATAACCCGGTACTACAGGAAGCTTTTATCCTGGTATAAAAACTGCCACCTGAATCTCTGCTGCGAGATCGATATGACCAAGGACGAAATCAGACGGCAGGAACTGAGCGATTTTCTCCGCAACCGGCGCGGACGTATCGCTCCCATCGATGTCGGTCTGCCTGCGACCAACCGGCGGCGAACTCCCGGCTTGCGGCGTGAAGAAGTTGCGCAGTTGGCAGGCGTCAGCGCGACCTGGTACACGTGGCTCGAGCAGAAGCGTCCGATCGGGGTCTCATGCGGGGTGCTGGATAATCTGGCGCGCGTGCTGCGGCTCGATCCCGCCGAGCGGATGTTGCTTTTCCAGCTTGCGCTTCGTCAGCCGGCGCTCGATTCCTCATCGAGGACCGAAGCGGCGAGTCCGCTGATTCGCCGCTTGCTCGATAAAAGCGATCTCCCGACTTTTGTTCTTGGGCGGCGATGGGACGTGATCGCCTGGAACCGATCGGCGCTCGCCTTCTTTCTCGATTTCGAGCAAGTTCCTGCACACGAACGAAATCTGCTGTGGCTGCTCTTCACCAACCCCGCGCTGCGCTCCTTGGTGGTCGATTGGCGCACGCGGGCCCAGGACACGCTCGCCAGATTCCGCGCCGACTACGGGCGTCATGCTGGCGACGCGCACTTTGTGCAGCTGGTCGAGCGGCTCAAGTCGGTCAGCCCCGAGTTCGCGCAATGGTGGCCGCGTCATGACATCCTGCCGATGACCGAGAGTCGCTACGATTACGACCATCCTCAGGCCGGACGGATGGTTGTCGAGGGCATCACGTTCTCAGTGGTCGATAATCCGGAGCTCAGGCTGATTGTGTTCCTGGCGGCGGCTGCGTGCAATTCGATCGCCAAGATGAAAAAAATCGTCGCGACGTTCCGGAACAGCTCACCCTCCTCAGGCGTTCACCGTCCGAATAAACCGCGCAAGCATCTACGCCGGAGTAAGACGCTTTGATCCGCAACTATCCCTTGGCACAGCGTGCCCAGGACGTTTCGCTGTAAACATAGGAAATTCCGCGCGGTTTCTTCGAAGGACCTCGCATATCGCGAGCGAAGCGAGAGCACCCTGCGTTTATCGAAACAGCTGAGCGTCCGGCCCTGGTTTCTTCGCTATCTTCCCTTGAAGACGGGTTGTCGTTTCTCGAAGAAAGCTTTGCGCGCTTCCTGGGCGTCCTCGCTACTGAAGGCGATGCGAATATTGGACAGCTCGTAGCGGAGCTGCTGTTCCATATCGCTGGTCTCGAGAGATTTCGCCATGCCGCGTTTTAGTAGCCGCAAAGTGATAGGCGACCAATGGCAAAGCTCCTCGCAATAAGTGGCCAGTCGATCTGCGAATTGCGCGTCGTCGACGACTTCTCCGGCCATGCCGAGCGCGACCGCCTCCTCGCCCAGCACCGTGCGGTTCTCCATCATAAAGCGCATCGCCTGCTCATAACCCATGGCTTGCGGCAGAGTTATTGTGAGCCCCGCGTCGGGTGAACCGCCAATTCTCGTGTAGCCGGCCATAAGCTTCGCGCTGCGGCTGATCAGCCGCACGTCGGTCGCCATGGCGAGACCGAGGCCGGCCCCCACGGCCACTCCGTTGATGCCGCCGACGACAGGCTTGTCGCACCGTTTGCGAATCGCCAGGAGGAAATGTCCAACCCAGGAAATATCATCGAGCTGAGCGGACTGCCTCGACAACGGCGACGAGCGTTCGCCGCCGGATAAATCCAGACCCGCGCAGAAGGCATCGCCGCTACCAGTAAGGGCGACCACCCAGACGTCATCGGTCCGCGCCGCATCCTCGACGGCAGCAATCACGCCCCACGCGAGTGCATCGCTCAGCGCGTTCTTCTTCTCCGGCCGATTGAGCGTGATGGTCCTGACGTGGCCCACGTCCGCTATTTTCACAATGTCTGTCATTTCAGGTCACCTTGCTCGACGTGTTTTCCTATCGCGCTCTTACTCTGGCTGATAGGGCGAGCTCACGTCCAATACTATGAGGAGCGGATCGGCTATGGTCGTCGCTGGCTAGAAGTAGATCGAATCAACGTAAACGCCATGTATGGCGGCGGAGGGTGGTTCGGCGATGCCGGGCGTCCAGACGACGTAGGATTCGGAGGCGTCGGCCAGAGAGCGGAGGAGACTGCTTCCTGGAGATGCGTCGGAAGTGAAAATGGTCAGTGTGTCGAGGCCTTGCTCCTTGAGCTGCGCACACCAAGCCCGCAGCAACGACTCCAAGTCCCGTTCGGCGCCGGTGACGAACGCATAATCAACGACCAGGCCGCGGCGTGATTCGACGCGGCCGGCTTTCGAATCTGTGACGAATCTTATCTTCTCACCAGCCGGCCACACGCCTACGACTGCATCGTCCGTCATCAGGAGTCGGTCCCACGAGTAGAATTCCGGGGCTCGTTCGACACGAGCCGTGAACGATTCCACCGAGTAGGGAACGTACAGCTCCTCACTGCCGTGGCAGGCGTTAAGGATCTCGACGATTCTCGGCGCATCAGCTTGCGTCGCGCGCCGTCCGTACGATGGACCTGGCGATAATGCGCATGAGAGCTGAAGCCGCGTCGCGTTGACGGTCCATTTGTTCGGGGCATTGGCGATTCCAGCCTGCATCGCCTTGTTCTCAACAGAAATATACGCGTTGCTGTGAACCACCTCGGGGTGTTTCTGCCGGAACAGGGAACTGACGGCTCCCCATAAACCCTTCTTCTGGTACTGGGGATCGATGCGCAAGTGAAGAGCGGTAAGCGTTCGGTAGACTTTCCCGCCGACACGAATCTCGTGGTAGCACCCGCAGTTCACGCCGGCAACCTTTCCTCCGACCAGAGCGATTGAGACGATCGCTTCCTCCATCAGGCGTGTGAAGGCAAAGTAGTCAGTCCCGCGATCGATCGTCATCGACGTGTCGCCCATGACGATCGGGCAGCGGCGCTCGAGATCGGAAAGAGCGGCGGCATCGGCTTCGCACGCCTCGCGGACGGTCACATCGACGTCGAGCAGGCGCTGATATGCGAGCATCTTGATCAGATGCGGGGCATGCTCTTCTACATCACAACGGAAGCTGAACCTTCTGGCGTTGTTGACGCCGTCAGCCATGACAGTGACGGAGAAGTCTCCGTCCTGCTCGATGGACGTTGGTGTGAAGGGGCCGATTGCCGCCGAAGCGCGGCGCCATCCCTCAATCCAATCCTCGCCTTGGCCGGGAAATGGAGTGCGGATCGATGCGGATGCGCTGAAGCGTTCCAGGTCAGCAGCGGATGTGTTCCTGCCCGAGGTGGCGAGGGTTTCGAGATACCATCGCACCTGGCTTCCGGCGGGAGTATCGGGGATCAGGCTCGTCGAGGCCATCCGTTGAACGCGAATTTGAAAAAGTAATCCTGCGCTCTTATTCTAAATCATTATCATCGCTCTCATTCTACTTTAAGCGCTTTCGACACCGAATCGCTGTGGCCGTCTGCTGACTGCTGGAGCTGTATTCCATTTTTCTGGAGGTGAACTTTATTCGCGTCCCAGCCCGGAGTTGGCGTGGGGTCTTCTGGAACCGCCGGAACATAGAGACAAGCGGAAGCCCCGATCGCCAGCAGGAACAACGCTGCGACCGCCGCGAACGAAAAAGTTTTTCGGCGCGCTCGCCGGGCGGCCCGCGTCCATTTCCCTCGTCCGCCTGACAAGTCTTTCTTTTGCTCAAAATTAACCATTGGTTTCCCCCGCGAAAAAATTCTCTCCTTACTCAACGTACTTTGTTTTGCCCAATCTGCTTTGACGCTATCAAAAGAGTCATAAGCAGTCTCTACTTTCTGTAGACTTTTTATAATTATGGATTTGTTGCGAATACGTGTAAAGACTGCCCAATTACTCAGTTGACTGAGGGAATGAGGCCGTCTCCGGTGCCTTTAGGGAGGCAATAATGCGGCGAACATGCGCACTATTTCCTCTTTTCAGCAGAGAACACGAAAATCGCGGATTGGCAGGCGCATGATGCAGCCTGATGCGAACTGCTCGTACGGTTCGCGGGACGGTCCAGCTATTGGCGTAATTCGGCCGTAAACCGGCGGAACAGGCGCCGCGCGTTTTGATGGATCGCCGATCTCTGGGCTTCGGTCATGCAGGTCAGCGCGCCGAGCGCAGCGATGTTCTGATCGATAATCGGCTCCGAGGCCGGCGGAAAATCTGAGCCGAACACGATGTGATCGGGCGTAGTCAGTTCAAGCACCGGACCTATCGACGCTGCTGTGCCCGAGATCGCCGTATCAAAATAGAGGCGGCTGAGTTGCGTGCGCACTGCCTCTTGCGTGAGTTCCGCAGGATGAGCAACCCAGGGCAGCGTTCCGATTGTGCCGAGCCGCGGCGCCAGAGCCGGCAATGGTCCGCCCGCATGCGAGAGAATGAACTTGATGTTGCCGTGTCGACTCAAAACTCCGGCGTAAAGCATGTCTGTTACAGAGCGGCAGGTGTCAAAGGTAAATTCGATAACTGGTCCTGGGCGGCCGCAAGCGACGCAATCATAGCCGGCCGGATTAATCGGATGGATAAAAATCGTCGCAGACCTTTTGTTTAGTTCCGCGAATATCGGTTCGAATCGAGCGCTTCCCAGATAGTTGCCGCTGTAGTTGGTGACCATTACCACGCCGTCGGCATTGAGTTGATCGAAAGCGAAAGCGATCTCGGACAACGTAGCGTTGACGTCATCCATGGGCAGGGCTGCGAGCAAACCAAAGCGTCCTGGATACTGCTTGCCTACCATCGCACCGTATTCGTTGATCCTGCGCATGCGACGCTTGTCCCGTCGACAGTCTACGAACTCTACGGCCGTATGATGTGCGGTCTGGACGCTTGGATCTGATCCCTGTAAGTCGGTTCCCCGCCGCGTCGGAAATCAGTCCTGCACCAGGTTGTGAAAATTCTCTGTGAAGAAGCGCGCCTTGGTCGACTCAGTATAGCCGGCGATGCTCGCTTCGAATCTGCCGATCGGATCGCGGCCGCCCTCAGCATGCGGATAGTCGGTCGAGAACATAAAAAGACGATCATTGGATTGGCGGATCAGTTCGCCGACGTCTTCGAAGGGGTAGGGAGTAAAGCGCAACTGGTCGTCGATCTGTTCGGAAGGCCGCCGCTGCATTTCGCGCAAGTGCGGCTCGGGCTTTGACCATATGTCGACGATATGATCGAGGCGTCGGCGCATCGCTGGAACCCATCCGGCGCCGAGCTCGATACATCCACCTCGCAAGGCGGGAAATCGATCGAGCACACCGTCGAGGATCAGCACCGAGAGAAATCGTTCAGCGGAGTGAAAGATGCAAGTCATGTCCTTGGAGCCGACGACTTCGGCGCCGCCGCGTGCCGTCTTGCGATTCGGGAACCCATCAATCATCCATTCAGAATCGATTGACAACTTGCTGCTTCCGACGTGCAGCACGAACGAGGCGCGCGCTTCCGCAAGTCGAGCCCAAATCGGATCATGCTCGCGATGTCCCGGTGAGCGTCCGGGCGCTTCCGAAGGCAGCATAAACATTCGCACTCCTTCTGCTAGCGCGCGATCGAGTTCAGCCGCCGAGCGCTCGGGATCGTCCAACACGAGAATACCGGTTGCGACCAGGCGCGGTTCATCGGCAACGAACGCCATCATCGCGCGATTGAATGCCCTGACGCCTCCGTAGCGGACCTCACGATCCTCGCAGGCGAAAAGCGTAGCCGCGGCGAACGAAGAAAAGATGACCTGGCGCTGGATTCCCAACGCGTCGAGCACACTGCCGCGCTCCTTGCTGTTGAATGCGCCGAGCGCGGCGTACCATTTCGGCCCGCGAAGGATTTGATCGCCAAGCGCTTTCAGTTGCGCGACGGTTTCCGGCGAATGGCCGCGGCGTCCGCCGTCAGGCAGTCCCACCAATGTCGCATCGAGACTTCCGGCCGGCAGTAACGCCGGCAAGCGGTCACGAATGGCGGGGTCCGCGTAACCGGTCAGAAAGTCCGGCAACTCCATGATATGGCTGTCGGGGTCATTTAGAACTCGCCGCGTCATTGTCCTGGACCTCCGAATCGGTCTCGCCGGTATTGATTGCTCGGGTGATCCATATCAGAACCGGAATAGCTTCTGCTGCGCAACCCCGTCAGGAGCCGACGATCTTTGCTATCAGCGCCCTGGTTGGTGGTCCTGGATTTCGCGTCTTGGACCCCGAGGTTAGTCGATACTGTCAGGCTGACAGTATCGCCAGGTGAAGAGTGTGCCCAGCTCAGACCGGAAAACCTAACCCGCCAGAAATCTCTCCAAATGCCCGGAGACAACCTTCCGCTGTTCGACTTGCGGCAGATGGCCGGCTTGCTGAATCATTTCAACGCGCGCGTTCGGTATCAGCTCAGCAAATTCCGCGGCATACACCGGCGGCACCAGCGCATCCTGCTCGCCCCATAGCACGAGAGTCTCCGCCTTGATCCGCCTGAGCCGCCGCTTGAGGCCGCGCTCGGGAATCGGATGGATAAAATGAGACGTGCTTGCCAGTGCGCCGAAGCGATTCACAATCGCGGCGTTCATCGCCTCGCGCTCCGTCGGCATCGCGAGTTTGGCGGCGACTTCCGGCTTCGATGGATCATGAAACAGCAGCTTCACGAGCTTCTGCGGTGAAACCAGGAGATGGTCTTCAACCGGAGCGTCGTCGCGCCACAGTCCCATCGCGTCGATCAGCACCAGCTTTCGCACGCGATCCCGGAACGTCGCTGCATATTCCGCCGCGACCATTCCGCCAAACGAATGCCCAATCAGATCGACCTGCTCAAGTCCGAGACGGTCAAACAGATCATCGTAGTAGAGAACCAGATCGGGAAGCCCATCGAGCTGCTCGAGATCTTCGGTCTCTTCCGCGCCGGCATGCGCGGGTGCGTATACGCGGTGATGCGCCGCGAGGTCGTCGAGGAATCCGTCCCACTCCTGGCCGAAGGGACCGTGAAGATAGACCACGGGCGCGCCCTCGCCCTTGATGATCACCGGATTGTCGGCGAACCCGCCCGGCAGCTCGATATTCTGCGCTGTCTCGATGTTCATGCCGTGACCTTTGCTTCCCCGTTACGGATCTTTGCTGCTGGCCGCGCGACTAGCGGTTGATTGCGCGTCGCGCCTTGCGGCCACCATCGATCGGCATACCCTTCCTTGTCCCAGATGCCTTTGATTTTCGGCAGCACCTTCTCTGCGAACAGTCCGCTGCTGTACGCGGTCAGCTCTGGATCCATCGATTGAATCTGCAGGATGACCATGAGATGGCCGACGCGAATGTTGCGCACCGCCTCTTCGATCTGCGCGGCGACGGTATCGGGACTGCCGCCTATCACCATGCGTGAGTCTTCGACGAGCTGCTTCCAGGTCGCCTCGTGCGGCTTGAAGTCGAAGCTGAATGCGCTGGCGCCGCGATGACTCAACTGGAATTCGAAACTGCGCTTGGTCATGAATCCCGGCACGTTCCCAAAATGCGGCGCGACATAGAGCGACTTCGAGTAGAAGTTGCGGAGATGCTTCAGGTAGATTCGCTCCGCTTCCGCGTCCGTGTCGGCGACGACCACCAACTGCGCGAATCCCGCTCGGTAAGGATTGTCGTCCATACCGGCTTTCTCGACCGAGTCCCAATAGCCGTCCATCAGCACCTTCGCGTACTTATGGCCCATGAAGCTCAGGTAGCTGTAGGTGTAATCGTGGTCCGTCGCGAACTTCCAGGTCTCGACCGAGCCGCCGCCCGCGAGCCAAATCGGCGGATGCGGTTTCTGCAGCGGCTTCGGCCATGGGTTGACGTAGCGCAGCTTGTTGAATCGTCCGTTGAACGGGAACGGCCCGGGGCGTGTCCACGCCTGCTTGATCAGATCGTGCGCCTCGTAATATCGCGGGCGCACCTGGGTCGGAGGAATTCCGTAGCAGCCAGTGGTGTCCATCGGCGAGCCCACCGGAAAGCCAGCCACCAATCGCCCGCCGCTGAGGCAATCCAGCAGCGCAAATTCCTCTGCGACGCGAATCGGCGGATTGTAAAGCGGTAGCGTGTTGCCGAGTATCACCAGCGCGGCATTTGATTTACGCCGCGCGAGCACGGTCGCAATCATGTTCGGCGAAATCGGGAAGCCATAGCCGTTCTGATGATGCTCGTTCAGGCCGAGGCCGTCGAAACCCTGCTCATCCGCCATCTCGAGTTCGTCAAGATTCCAGTGCAGATACTTCGCGACTTCCGCCGAGTGGCAAAGCTCGTCGTTGGGCGGCGTCACCCAGATGCTCTCGTAACGATCGCGAAAATCATCCGGCAAGTCGCGATAGCCCTGCATGTGAAACCAAATCGTTTTCATACTCCTGTTCCTTTTCCCAGCATCGAGGGAACGCGGTGATTGCGCAGCGGCGCCCTCGATCGCCGAGACTCCGCGCGCGCCGCTGCCGTTAAACCTTGCAGATATGAATCCAGCGCTTTAGCGACAAATCCTTGCGGCTCAAAGCCAATGGCATGAAGTAGGTACTCGCGATCGCGCGTCACCATGAACGCGCCGTTGAGGATCGACCAGACCGCGACAGTCACTCCTGTCGGCCCCAGGGGATCTGCGATCAGGCCGCTGTCGAAAGCGCGCTTCACGCCGCCTTCGAACAGACGGAATACTTCCTGTCGGATCTTCGAACCGCGATCGAATGCCCGGATTTCCGACGACCGCCGAAGTCGCTTTCTGATCTCGTAGTAAGGGGTGGGCTCGCTGAGCAGGATCGGATCCGCCGATTCGTGCAGATACTCGATATAGACCTGCGCAAGGGCGCGAATCTCGTCGAGCGGCTTCAGGCCCCGCGCTATCACTTCTCGATAACCGGCTCCTAACTGCGCACCGCGATCGGCGCAGAGGTTCAGATACACTTCGTCTCGCGACGCGAAATGTAGGTAGATGGTTCCGACTGCTACGTTTGCCTCGCGCGCGATCATTTCCATTGTGGCGTTCTCGACCCCGCGGCGTGCAAAAACGCGAGCGGCTGCGGTCATGATTCGCGCAGCCCTGGCATCGTTCTCCACACGTCGCCGTTCGCGCACCTTAAGCGTGAGCTTCACCTGTCCTCATACCGTGAATTGGAATTCATGAACGCACGTTCAGAGTAATGACCGAGCGACTCAAATGTCAAACGTTGCTGTTCCCAAGCGACCCGCGATCAGATCGGACGTCGCTCGCCTACTTCAAAATTCCCGCGACGGATTCGAAAGCCGCGCGCAGCGCCGGCGCGTGGCTGACCTCGATGACGTCCTCGAGCTTTTGCAGCTGGTGGGGGGTAATTCACACGCCTGTTATATCTGCGCTAGTCTGGGAAGTTCATCGATACTGGATTCGAGCCCGGGCCTCGGCTCGGTGAATGGAGGAACGTCATGCGAGAAGTCGTGATTGTAGAAGCGGGCCGTTCGCCAATTGGCAAAAAGAAAGGCGCTCTGTCGAGTGCGCATCCCACTGAAATGCTCGCCCAGGTGATGGTCGAGCTCCTCAAGCGCGCGAACATCGCGCCCGCCGCTGTTGGCCAGGTGATCGGCGGATGCATCAACAAGGTCGGCGCGCAGGCGTTCAACGTGACCCGGACCGCATGGCTCACCGCCGGTCTCTCACCCGACGTCGCATGCTCGACGGTCGATTCGCAGTGCGGCTCCAGCCAGTTTGCCGTAAACCTGGCGGCCAACATGATCTCGTCGGGCGCGGAGGATGTCGTGCTGGCGTGCGGAGTCGAGAATATGAGCCTGTTACCGATCGGCTCGGACGCGATCGCGGGAGTGCAGGCGGGCATGGGCAAGCCGATCACGCGCAAGTATCGCGAACACTTTGAGTTCACCAGCCAGTTTGAAGGAGCCGAGCGAATCGCCACCAAGTACGGGATTACGCGCGATGATACCGATCACTTCGGCCTCGAATCACAGCTTCGTGCGGCGCGTGCGATTTCCGAGGGGCGATTCGACGCTCAGCTCGTGCCAGTCGAAGTTCCGGTCATCCAGGAAGGCGGAGAGCGCACCAGCGAAACGCGTGTCGTGACGCGCGACGAGGTTCCGCGGAAGACCAGCCTCGAGGCGCTCGCCGCGCTTAAGCCGGTTGCCCGCCCTGACGGAATCCACACTGCGGGTTCGTCATCGCAGGTGGCGGATGGCGCAGCTGCCGTGCTGCTGATGACGGCGGAGAAGGCGCGCGAGCTGGGCTGCCGCCCACGCGCACGAGTGGTCGAAACGTGCCTGGTGGGATGCGATCCGGTGCTGATGCTCGAAGGGCCGATTCCGGCCACGCGCAAGCTGCTTAAGAGAGCGGGTCTCAACATCGCCGATATCGACGTGTTCGAGATCAACGAGGCGTTCGCGTCGGTGGTCCTGGCCTGGGTGAAAACGCTGGAACCCGACATGAAGCGGGTGAATCCGAACGGCGGCGCGATCGCACTCGGGCATCCGCTCGGCGCGACCGGATGCGGGCTGGTGACCAAGGCGCTCAACGAGCTGGAGCGCATCGCCGGCCAGCGCGCGATAATTACGATGTGCTGCGGCGGCGGTCTGGGCACGGGTACCCTGATCGAGCGCGTTTAGAACTGCGACTGCGACAGCGAGCGAACCTGTCGCAAGAGGAATTTGCGGCGAGATGCGATCTGGACCCCACCTATATCAGCGGCATCGAGCGCGGAAAACGAAATGTTGCGTTGCGGAACATCGAAGCGATTGCGCAGGCGCTCCAGATCACCATGTCAGAGTTGCTGAAACGAGTCTGAGTTTGATTCCACATATCGCCGAGGCGCTCCGGGCGATAGGACTCTTCGTGCGAGTTGTTTCACTTAGCAATAGACCGTTTTCCATTTCCCAAAAGAGCCCTAGCCTGCGTTCGGAACAAAGGAGATGACTTCACGAATCGAGATCGCGTCCCATCCCTGAACGAGTTGGCGCCACTTGTACTGTGCCTCGCGCTTCCCACTTCTAAAATCGGCAGCTGTGATCTGATCGGACCATCGGGCGCGCATCACGCACAAACGTGGAGGACGTAAGCGCTGCGACTCGCGTTTGCTTGCATATTCGATGTTCACTCTAGCTAGCGCTTTATCGAAGTCCCGGATGAAGCGATCCCCATCCAACGGACCATTCCGCGAGACAGCAAATTCGACCAGCAGGTCGTATCTGCTATTTTCCACATCTGGAATAGCCCTAAATTGCCGCACGAGGCTTCTATCGCAGCCCTCGGCCGCATGAATCGCCGCTTGCAGTTGTTGCCCGTGAATCTTCTCGCCTGTGATGCTCGCCATATCGCGACCCTTGCGCACAAAAGCAATGAGCGGGGTGCGGTTATAGAAGCCTGTTACCTCCACTATGTCGTTCATGTCGTAGCGATAGAGGCCGTTATGGCCGGAAATTACGATGTAGTAGCGCTGGCCACGTTCGAGCTGATGGGCGAGCATCACTGGTGGATCTCTTTCTTCGATATGCGCCTCCGGTACGAATTCGTAGAAGCTCGTAGCCACCGCCAGAATACCCGCCGACGTTTCATCTTCGGTCGGGATCGTCATCCGTCCCTCGCTGGCCCAGAGTCCCAGATCGCGGCGCGGCACATCGCCGTAGTATTCCGCGAGCTGACTCGCTTGGAATCCGACGCTTCCGCCCAGCCAACATCCTATAAGTCGAAGTTCCGGCCATGCGCCCGTGGGGAGTAGCCGGCCATCGCGTGCCACTGCATTTTCGAGAATGCGTGCGCGGACCGGATCAGGCCGCATAGCCGCGCGGATTGTCGCGATCGCATCCTGCTCCTTGATGCCCCGATGCATGTGCATCTGCGGCTCTTCGATTCCTAGCGTGCCATCATGGATGGCGCGGATTATGCGGTCTGCGTTCTCTTCTGCGGTTAGCGCAAGCCGAATCAGGCTGCTCGGGTTCGGCGTTCCGATCATTGAGACGCGCTCGGCCATCGCGAGTCGCATCGTCAGGAAATATCGCGCCTCACAATTGGCGACCAGCGAAACTGCGTACGGCAGGACGTAATGGCGGCGAATCAGCCACGGGATGCGCTGATAGGTGACGCCGGACATCGCGCCGTACGGCATCCCAGTATCGGTTTCTCCCTCGATCGCGGGGCTGACGATCGTCAAAGCTTTGTGTTTAAGACAATCCGGATGATCCCGCATGGCATGCACCAGCCAGAGTCGTGTCAGGGCCGCCATCTGTTCGCGCCATCTGATAGTCACCGGCAGCAGCTTTGGTTCGCCGGTCGTGCCGCTGGTAGTGGTAAACATGTAAGGGTCATCGGCAGTCAGGACGCGCTTTTCTCCGCCGATGATGCGCTTCACAAAGGGGCGAAAAGCCTCGTAATCAGCAACTGGAACGGCACTGGCGTAGTCGGCGTCGCTCGCGACGCGCGAGAAGCCGTGAGAGCGGCCGAAGGCTGTATCCGCGTTGTTCGCTATCAATCCGCGAAGTACTTCAGCTTGCGCGTTGGCCGGATCGCGGGTTGCTGCCTCGAAGTTTTGTGACCGCTTGAATTCACGAAGCGAAATTATAGATTCGAGAAAAATACTCATCGGTTTGTCCTCAATTCAGCTCAACGATTGACGTCGCATATTTCCGCAGCCGGTCTTCCAACACCGTGATTCCCGATCCGGGTCCGCGGAGAGCCGGAGCTTCGCCTCGATAGCCGAACCGCACGGGATCGTTGGTCACATCCTCGGCGAGCAGCATCGTGCCGTAAGAGCCTTCGACGAATTCGACGTCGTCGAGCGACGCTGCCAGATGGCGACCGGCCGCGGAAAGAATCGCAGTTTCACCAACCTGGCTGCCGACTTGCAGCCGGACACCGTTCTGCCGCGCGTACTTCGCAAGTCTATGGGAACGAGCCAGTCCGCCGCATTTTGAAATCCGGATGTTAAAGAAGTCGGCCGCGTTCGCCTCGATAAGGTTCTCGGCGTCGCGCATTGTCACGAGCGACTCGTCGGCCATGATCGGAACCTCGACCTCCCGACGCAGCGTCGCCGTCTCAGCCAGCATCGAGCGTGGCAACGGTTGTTCAACCGATACGATCCCAAACGTCTTGAGCGCGCGAATCGTGGAAACGGCCTGGTCGATGCCCCATGCTGCGTTTGCGTCTACACGGATCGAGACATCGGTCCCATAGTCTCGCGAACGAGGCGAACGCGTTCGACATCGTCACCGCTTCCGACCTTCACCTTTACGTGATGCAGGCCGATGAGCTTCATTTGGCGGGCGTAGCGTGCAACGGTTTCGAGCGAGCCCGAGGTGATCACGCCGCTGTAGCACACATTCTGGCGGCGCGGCGGCAGCAGATGAGCCATCGAGAGCTTCTTCGACCGAAGTGCAACATCGAGAATGGCCAGCTCGAGCGCGGATCGGCTCGCGCCATCCGAAACGGTTCGCGCGACGCACGCGTCGGGGACAAACTCCGGGATCATGTCCGTAATCGGGCACGGTGCTAGTGGACGGCGCGCGACCGACGGCCATAGCGTCTCGGCGATATGCGCGAGCGCGGTCGCTTGGGTTTCGCCAGTGACATATTCGCGCGGCGCGCCTTCGCCGAATCCCTCGACGCCTGACTCGTCACGCACCTTGACGACTATCGAATCTGAGAACGTCCGCTCCTTTGCGCTGTGCGCGAACGAGGCAACAAACGGAAGGCGAAGTGCGTAGGCAGTCGCCGAAATGAGTTTCATAGCGCGACCTTTTCGACCACGCGCCCGAGCGCGGCCTCACCGCAGTAGCGCTTGATGAAGACGTTCTCGCGCATCGCAATTTCCGCGATGGTCAACGCTTCGTCGACCTCGATGTTGTAGTACGCGATGAATGCTTCCAGATTTCCCAAGCCCTGTTCGGCATGCTCGATATCCACTTCAGAGTGGTAGGTGAACCATCGCACCGTTCGCGAGGATAAACCTCTGTGAACGACGAGGGCGCGCGCTATTCGGCTGGCGACACGCGATAGCATGTACTCGAAAGCCTCGATCTCGACCATCGCTGCAAGGCCCACGTCTCTCAGCGAAGGATAGAGCAACGGATCGACCACCACCTGTCGCACATCCGCGGCGGCGCACGCCTCGACCTCAGGCAGCAACGCGCCGAGGCCCGCGCCGTCGGCCAACTCGCGCAGCAGCGCGGGATGCGACACGCTCGAGTCCTGGTCGACGCCCAGTTCTTCGAGCATGTTGTGGAGCAAGTTCGAGTAGGCTTGCGGCGGCGACACTGAAAACAGGAACGCGAGGAGCTGTGGCGATCTGAGATGGGTCCGCACGACATTCATCATGAATCGGTCGTAGTCTGAATTGCTGGCCGTTCCAGCTTCGATCGACTTGAAGTCGGAGCACTGCGTGAACTCATCTATTGCGCGGCGGTAAAGTTTCTCGATCTCGTCTCTGAAGATCATATCTTTCGTTTCCTCCCGTGTGTCGGAACTCTTGGTTCGATCACGCAACATCGACACTACGACGCGATCCGGGGTCGTCGAAGATGGCATGGTGCGGTGTCGCTCCGATGCCGCTGTTTGTCGTTCTTCACCGGGGGGACCGCTAGTCGGAGGTCTTCGCCATCACGGAGTGGTAGCGGGAAAGGATGAACAGGTAGCTCGCCAGCACCATGTGAAACCAAATCGGGATCGTGTCATGGAGCCAGCGCCGCTCCGGATGAACCGTCATGGTGATCGCGTATCGCGCGATCATCGATGCGAAGTAGATCGCGCTGAACCACGCCAGGAAGACTCCCACGCGCCGATTCGGCCGCGCGAATATGCCCATTCCACGCGATACATCGATGCAAATCGCCGAGAACAGCACGACGATTACCCATTGGACCGGGAGCAGAATTGGATAAGACATCAGGCCCGAGTACCATTCGGCCATTGGCGGCAAGAAGCTCACTCCCAGGAATGCGACTAGCATCTGACCAATCACGCGAAGAACGAATAACCCGAGTAAACCCCACATCGCGACCGCACAGTGCCTTCGAAAGTCGGGCTCGATTTCGTACATTCCATTTGAGAGCGTCGTTTGCATCTCGGTTCCTCCGCGCCGCGCATTTGCTTTCACGCGGCTCATAGCGAGAAGGTAGGCGGAATTCGCAAACCGAACGAGGAGGCAAGCTACGACGGCCTGCCGATGACGTGCTTTGTCGCTATATGCCGCGTCGTTGGAGACAAGCGGCCATCGTTCTTCAGACTGCCAAAGATTCTCCCGCCGCATTTCGACTTGCCGAAACTGCTTGAGCGGCGCGACAACATTTTCCCTCAGCGATACTAACTAAATGCGGAGGGATGATCGGGCATATTTGGCTGGTGCGCGAGAAGAGACGGTATCGACTACGCGCGATGAAATCGTAAGCGTCGTCGGCGAACGGACGGGGCAGGAACGTCAGCAACCCCGCAACGCAAATCCACAAGCCACCCAGTCGTCTGAGAATGTGAATCACTGCCGCCGAGCGCGCGAGGATGCGACCGTCAGCGGTCAGGACGGCTAGGCTGTCCGGCAAGCCGACCCGCCGGGCGGCCGGAATGAGAGACTCGAAGGCCTTTCCTCCCAGCGGCGCGAATCGAAACTTGCATTCGCTGATGTCCTCCCCGACAACGAATTGCACAGCCCAATGGCAAAGTCCGCACGATCCGTCATAGAAGATGTTCTCTCGCGCACTCGGTTGCCTCGCGGGGATCCAGGACGGGTCAAACGTGAACAAATGGACGATCAGCATTCCGGCAGTCAGGTCCGGAAATGCGACGAGCAGAAATAGAGACAGGTGGAGCACGCACATCCCACTCCAAATCCAGGGTCGCACACGACGCATGAGCGAAAGAGGGGCAAACCCGATCTCCAAGGCGAGCGCACTCCAACTGACGCCTCTGAGAAAGCTGGCCGGAAGGTGCAGCAAGGCGTCACGAAGCAAACCAGGTCTTGCCAGCGGACTCGCGAGGATGCGAGTCAGAGCACTCCCGTCGAGCCAGGACGGGCTGCCAAGCTTGTTGAGCCCGCTGTAGGTATAGCCCAAAGCCATCAATAGCCAAGCCGCAGCGTAGAGTTCAGGCGGCATGCGCCATCGGGCGACCGCGTCATCACGATCTCGAACGGAAAGAGACAGGTATGGCGTTTTGGGCAAGAGAGCGTGCGCAGCAAGAGCCACCCAAGAAACGGCAGCGCCGGATTGGTTATCAGAGGATTTCGATCCACGAGACACGTGCTCAAGTACCAGAACGTCACCGCAGCAACTCGATCCCACAGTCCGATCGCGAATAGGAAGCTAATAGCGGCAGCGAGGATCAGGACAAATTGCACGAATCCGGGCGAGTCCCAGACGACCAGGATATTTGGAAAGAGGCGAGCAAGCGGACTATCCCAGGAATTCGGCAACACTCCCGCACGGGAGAACAGCTCCGGACCCCAGGCAACGAGGCCGCAATAGTGGACAAACAAATATCCGCCGAAAATCGCTCGGTAGAGGCTGTACTGTCCTGCTGTCCATCCATTTTTCATTTGCGACTACCCGCAAGCTTCCGATACGACGAAAGGCTGATCGCCGAACGGCGTACCGGGGCGCGCTACCACACGAACGCGAGCGGATCGGGAAATCATGTCGGAATCGAAGCCGATCTCACGCATCAAAGGCGCTCGGCCGCATAGCGCGTAGCGAACTACCGATTTGTACATTTCTCGCGTACGAGGATCTCCATTGAGGACAGGCCCATAGGCAAGCACCGCCCCGAAAACGTTGCGGCGGTTGTAGGGACCTTGAAGGCGTGAATAGAGCTCGGGCGTCAGTTTCACAGCGTGCGCTTGGTGCTCGTTGTCAGTCCATTCGACAACGAATTCCGAGGTAAACGTTTCCAATCCATGTACGCTGGAAAACACTTTCGGTGCAGGAGAGGCGCCGGTCGCCGCTCCTATCCCCTTCAGGGCACCAACGCTAAGCGCGTCTCCTACCATCTGTAACAAACCAACTACGAGCAGGATTGCAAATCCCGTGTTCATTGCAGCCGGACGAGTCTTCGGGCGAGCGTTCACATCCACCCCGAGGAGCATCTCGGGAAGCCGATGCTCAAGGTCGCCGAACCCGCATCGAAGCTTCCATTCTCTGGGGTTCTTAAATGTACGAAAGAGCAGGTCCCAAAGAGGGAGGTCTGAGTAGTTGTACGAATGTAGTCCTTCCTGATGATGCACGCAGTGACTCTCAGGTCTTTGAAAAATATAGCCGAGCCAGTAAGGCGTCCTTACGTTCCAATGATAGACAAGCTCAGCGATGCCACTTAGAAGGACTGCTAGAGAGGCCGATGTAGCACTCACTCCCAGACCCAGGTAAAGAACGGCGCTCGAGAGTACGCTATTAGCCAGAATCTCGACCGGATGCTTATAGAAGCTGGTGATTATTTCGATTCTTTGAGCGCTGTGGTGAACCTGATGTATCCATTTCCACAAGAATTCAGACTCATGGCGCCAACGATGCCACCAGTAGTACACGAACGTGAGCACTAGATATCCCACCAGAGCGCTACCCAGGACGCCGAGTCGGTCGAGAGACCAGAGGCGATGACGATACATCCATCCATTCCAGCCCACTCCGGCCAGCCAGACAGCGGCAATCTGGAAAGAGTTCAAAAGGACGGCGCGAAGCCACCACCCGCGCACTTTGGGCCAGTTGCGGCCGGCACCCATTCGTTCGATCATCATCATAAGGATTCCGGCGGCAAGGACGATCCAGAAAATGATCAGTCCATTCTCGGCACGGAATGCGTTAATGAGCCCGGCTGGGCGGACAGTGACCAGGGAGCTCAGCGATCGCACTGCAGATTCTTCAAGGTTTAACATTTGCCTGACCATTTCTCCGTGCCGCGCTCCGAATTGCGCGTAGCGCAGACGGTAGGAGTTAGGGCCTGAAAACGGAATCCGGAAAAGAGCGGCGTGCGTACGATGCCGCCGTTTGTCGCACTTTGTCGGTCGGCTTGTTTCCAGGCGCATACCAAAGCAAGATCAGCCGATGACCGACGGTGGGGAAAATTCCCGGAGAAGGAGCGAGAAGCGGCTGAACTCGTGGAAGGAGATTGCCGCCTTCCTGCAGAAAGATGTTCGCACCGTTCAGCGCTGGGAAAAGAACGAGCGTCTACCGGTACATCGCAAACCTCACGACAAGCTCGCCAGCGTGTACGCCTACGAGTCGGAGCTGGAGGCATGGTGGGGGGAGGGGAGCCATCCACCTATTTCGATTAGTCCTGTATCCGGGACAGCGTCGTCCACTAACGGCCGGATCTCGCTGGCCGTTCTGCCATTACGCAACCTGAGCGGCGACCCGGAACAGGAGTACTTCAGCGACGGATTGACCGAGGAACTCATCGGCCAACTGGCCCGAATCGATCCCGACCGCCTGGGGATCATCGCGCGCGCTTCCGCGATGAAATACAAGCAGAGCTCGAAAGGAATTTCGCAGATTGCTCGAGAGCTCAGGGTAACCTACCTGCTCGAAGGCAGCGTTCGCCGCGATGGTAATCGCGTCCGTATCTCAGCCGCGCTAATCCGGGCATCAGATCAGACCAGCCTTTGGACCGACGTCTACGACCACGATTTGCGCGACGTTCTGAAACTCCAGGCTGAAGTCGCAGAGGCGGTTGCCAAGGAAATCGCTCTCAAGGTTTCGAGTGGCGAGCGCGCCCGCTTGGCGCGAAGCGGTCCGGTCGATCCGGAGGCGTTCAGCGCTTACCTGCGCGGACGCTATTGTGGAACCGCCGAGCCCCGGACGCGCTCCAGAAGGCGATCCATTGCTTCGAGGAATCGATTGCTCACTCTCCCGGGTAGCGCCGGCGTATGCCGGTATCGCTGATTGCTACGCGACCTTGGCATCGGCCCATGTTGGAGTGCTCCCGCCGATTGAAGGGATGCCTCGCGCCATAGCGGCGGCCGAGAAGGCTCTTCAACTCGATCCGGAGCTGGCGGATGCCCATGCGTCGCTTGGTAATGCGCGCTTTCGCTACGAATTCGACTGGTCCGCTGCGGAGCGTTCGCTCAAGCGCGCGTTTGAACTGAACCCTGTCTATGCTTCTGCGCTCCAGTGGCATTCATCGCTCTGCAGACCATCGACCGTATCGATGAGTCCCTCAGGGAACTTGACCTCGCGCTTGCCGTCGATCCGTTTTCGCTAATCATTCGGTCGACCGTGGCTGCTACTTTGTACCTGGAACGACGATACGAACAGGTGATCGCGGAATCGCGCAGGATAATCGAACTTGATCCGACATTCGTCCTCGTCTATTTCAATCTAGGACGCGCGTACACGCAGATGAAGCGCCACCGCGAGGCAATAGCCGAACTAAAAAAGGCCCGCCAGCTCTCGGGTGAAAGCCCAGCTATGACGATGCAGCTGGGCTACGCTTACGCGATGGCGGGCAAGGCGGCTGAGGCAAAGAAGATGCTCGCCGCCCTAACCCGGCTAGCGCGCAAACGGTACGTCCCATCCTTCTACTGGGTAGCGATTCATACGGGCCTTGGCGACATAGAGAAGGCATTGGAATACCTCAAGAAGGCTCGCGAGGAGCGATGCGACTATCTGGTTCACCTATCCAAGGAGCCGGCTGCTGATCCGATTCGAAACACACCCGAGTTCGCCCAGCTAGTGCCGCGTCCGGGCCGTCGTTAAACGAGAAACCTAGGCTCTCTCATTTCGGGCAACTTTCGCCACTCGACTTGTAAAGCCTTTGTCGCGTACCCACGCGTTAGCCATCGGCGCAGCTTGGGAAGCTTGTGTCCCAGGCGCGAGCGCAGGCGTTCGAACAGAAACATCGTAACACCAAGGCACAAGATGCAAAATACAATCACCAACGTCTGAAAAGTCATCGAGGTTCCTCCCGGGCGGTAGGCGCCGCGCTAGGAACATCCTAAGAAGCGACGGTGAGAACGTTAAGAAGACATGCAGCGACATAGGTCTTGTGCCGCACTTTGTCGGTGTTTGCCGTCCAGCGACGAGGTTAGAACGTCCTCCAGACATGAGCCGCGGTTAGGACTCGTGCCAGTCAAGTAGTTAACAGGCAAAGACTACGGAGACCTATGCACAGCCTTTGTAACGAAATGAGAGTGCTTTCGTCTAATAGCTCACGACGATGAAATTTCTGGCGGGACTTGCGGCAACTATAGCTGACGCGTTCCAACGTTTCCTGGCCCCGGTTCTGCGGGCAATATTCGGACAGATTAGATGGACCCCGCCGGAATGGCTGCCGCGCGCCACTGCCAGGCTGCGAAGGTGGACCGGCCACGCCATCGACTGGCTGGACGCTCGCCGTGCGGCAAGTCCCGTCCGTTTCTGGCTGACGATGTCGGCGATCGTGGCAGTCATCGTCGGCGGCTACGCCGGCTGGCAGTGGTACGAGCATCTTCCAGAACCGTACTACCTGCAGGTATCGGTCAGCCGGCCGAATCCGACACCGCTCGAACCTAACGCGATCCCCGACCCGGTTAACGTACAGTTCTCCGGCTCGGCTGCCAAACTAGGCGCAATTGGAAAGAACCTTACGTCCGGAATCACGGTCACCCCCGCGCTTCCAGGTGTATGGAGATGGGCCAGTGACTCGCAGCTGATCTTCACCCCAAGGAACGATTGGCCTATAGGCCAAGACTACAATATAAAGCTCGACCGTAAGCTCTTTCCGTCGCACGTCTTGCTCAAGGACTACTCTTACTCCTTCCGTTCGCCGGATTTCGGCGCTTCGATTCAGGACGAGGAGTTCTACGAAGATCCGACCAACCCCAAGATCAAGCAGGTGGTCGCGACGGTCAGCTTCACCCATCCGGTGGACAAGGCGGACTTCGAGAAAAGAATAAGCTTTCGGATGCGGGTCGAACCGGTAAAGAACTTCGATAGCAGCGAGGCGAAGTCGTTCGGGTTCAAAGTCACTTATGACGCCGTCGGCGGCAAGGCTTTTATCCATTCCGATCCGTTTGGAATCCCTGAAGACGAAGCCGCGATGCTGCTTTCGATCGTCAAAGGCGTGCGCTCATCCAGGGGAGGGCCGGGAACCGGCGAGGTGCTCGAACGCACCGTCAATATTCCCGGTATCCAAAGCTATTTCCGAATCGAGAGTGTGAGCTCGAATGAGGTCGCCAACGACCGCGATGAGATGGAACGCATCGTCACAATCGAGGCGTCGGCGCCGATGCGTCAATCGGATCTCGCCAAAAGCATCTCGGTGTTCCTCCTGCCCAAAGACAAACCAGCTATTGGGGACGAAAAACTGGCGGAAGACTACCAATGGAGTAATGCCCTGGAAGTGGTTCCCGACGTCATGAAGCTTGCGACGCCGGTGCCAATCGAGTGGATCCCGTCTGAGCGCGAGTTCATGACGACGCAAAGCTTCAAATTCAAAGCAGATACGGGTCGTTTCCTGGTGGTGACTGTCCGGCACGGCCTTAAGTCGTTCGGCGACTACCCGCTCGCCAAGGACTACTCCGAGGTGGTCGGGGCCCCGGCTTTTCCACCGGCGGTAAAGGTTATTTCCGAGGGCTCGGTGCTGAGTCTTTCGGGTGAAAAGAAGATTTCGATTCTGACCCGCAACCTACCGGCGATTAAGATCGAGGTCAGCAGGCTGCTGCCGGGAACCGTTAGCCACCTGGTGTCGCAGACTCAGGGCAAGTTTTCCGATCCGTCTTTCGCGAGAGAATATGGCGACCCAAACTTCGGTTTCGATGACCTATCCGAAGTAATCGGCGAAGTGCGAATGGTTCCGGCCGATTCATCGGGGAAAAACCAGTACACGATTTTCGACTTTGCGCCGTTGCTGTCCAGTGGCTCGCTACCCCATGGATTGTTCCGGCTTAAGATTCAGGCTTGGGATCCGGTCCATAACCAACCGCTCGGCACAGAAGCCTCCGATGAGCGCTTGATTCTCCTGACGGACCTGGGGCTGGTCGTAAAGGACTCGGCGGACGGCAGCCACGACGTCTTCGTGCAATCGATTCACTCCGGCGAGCCGCTGGCTGACGTTGCAATCGACATGCTGGGAAAGAACGGCCTGCCAATTTTTTCCCGTAAGACCGATGCCACCGGGCGCGCCACCTTCCCGACCTTCAAGGATTTCACCCGCGAGAAAACGCCGACCGTGTACGTCGCTCAGAGCGATGGCGATTTCTCCTTCCTCCCGTACCAACGCAACGACCGCCAGTTGAACCTGTCGCGCTTCGATACGGGAGGCCTTTACACCCAGGGCGAGACGGGGTCGCTGCAAGCCTACCTGTTCTCCGATCGAGGCATTTATCGGCTCGGGGACGATATTCATATCGGAATGGTCGTCAAGCAGATGGACTGGAAGCCGCTCCCCGACGGGTTGCCGCTCGAACTGGTGGAAACCGATCCTCGCGGTGTCGCGATCCGGAGCCAGGCGATCAAGTTCTCATCCAGCGGGCTGGAGGACTTTTCGACCGCGACGCAGTTGGATTCTCCGACCGGATCCTACGATTTTTCGCTCTACATCGTCCGCGATGAGAACGGCCGGGCGTTGCTCGGCTCGACCTCGGTGCGAGTCGAGGAATTTCAGCCAGACAGAATGACGATCAAGGCGGAGCTCTCCACGCCGTCGACCGCGGGATGGATTCCGCCCGACGCGCTAACTGCTACGGTGACGCTTCGTACCTTGTTCGGGACCGCCGCGGCTGGACGCCGCATCAAGGGCACATTCAAGCTGACGCCATCGGGCGCCCAATTCCCGAAATATGCCGACTACTTCTTTGTCGATCCTTACAACACCCAAAAGAGCTACGACGAGGACCTGGGCGATGTCACTACCGGCTCAGATGGCCACGCCAAATTCGATTTCAAGCTCGAGCGGTTCGAAAAGGGTCTCTTCCGTCTGCGCTTCATAGCCGAGGGATTCGAGCCGGAGGGTGGCCGGTCGGTCGTAACCGACGCAGACGCGATCGTTTCTCCCGCGCCGTACCTGGTCGCATACAAGCCCGACGGCGACCTGGGATACATCGATAAGGACAGCGTGCGCGCGGTCCACCTGATAGCGGTCGGCCCGAAGCTCAACAAAGTGGCGATCGACGGGCTCAGCACCGAGCTGCTCGAATTCCGCTACGTGTCGGTTCTCACCAAGCAGGAAAACGGCACGCTGGCCTACCAATCGGTGCGCAAGGAAATATCGAAGGAGAAAAAACCGCTCGCTATTCCGGACACCGGACTCGCGACGAGTTTGCCAACCGCGCAAGCAGGGTCGTTCGCGTTGGTTATCCGCAATGGCGCCGGCGACGAGCTGAATCGGATTTCGTTCGAGGTCGTCGGTCACGCCAATGTCGCTCGCAGCCTCGAGCGCGAGGCCGAACTTAAGATCAAGCTCAGCAAGCCCGAGTACGCCCCGGGCGAAGAGGCGGAGCTTGAAATCCAGGCGCCTTACGTCGGCGCCGGACTGATTACGGTCGAGCGGGACCACATCTATAACGCGCAGTGGTTCAAGACCACGACCACCGAGTCGGTGCAGAAGATCAAGATCCCTGAAGAGCTCGAGGGCAACGGCTATATTACCGTAACTTTCCTGCGCTCGCTGGACTCAAAGGAGATTTACACCAGTCCGCTATCCTACGGCTCGGCGCCGTTTACTGTCAGCCGCGCGCGCCACCTACAGAAGGTGACTATCAATGCGCCCAAGCTCGTGCGACCGGGTGACACCTTGACGATCGATTACCAGACTGCCGGGCCAGCCCGGCTGGTGCTGATCGCGGTCGATGAAGGAATCCTGCAGGTCGCTCGCTATCACACGCCCGATCCGCTGTCCTACATGCTTCGCAAGCGGGCGCTCGAAGTCACGACCGAACAGATCCTCGACCTGGTCCTGCCCGAGCTGCATCTTCTTAATGAGACCTCGGCGCCCGGCGGCGACGAAGAAGGTCTGATGGCTCGCAGCCACAATCCCTTCAAACGCAAGGGACAGAAGCCGGTCGCGTTCTGGTCCGGCGTTATCAACTCCGACGGCAATCCGGGCCACGTCACAGTGCCGATACCCGACTACTTCAACGGCACCGTTCGCGTGATGGCAATAGCGGTGTCGGACGGCGCGATCGGCGTGGCCGAGAACAAAGTTGTGTCGCAAGGCTACTTCGTAATACAGCCGCAGGCGCCGTACTTCGCCACCCCAGGCGACGAATTCGAAGTGACCGCGCTCGTCGCCAACAACACTGGCTCGAACGCCAACAACGCGACGGTCAAGGTGAAGCTCGATACTACGCCGGCGCTCGAGGTGCTTGGCGACAAATCCATCGCGACGCCGATCGCTTCCGGCACCGATCACACCGTGCGCTTCCGGGTCCGCGCCAAGCCCGTGCTGGGAGACGCCACCCTTATCATCGGCACATCTGGAGCCGGCAAGCATGCGAGCTACACGCTCGACATGAGCATCCGGCCCGCTTCGCCGTATGTCACCACGATCACCTCGGGCTACGTCAAGAAGTCGCTGCTGAGGAGCGTCAAGGCGGATCTTCCGCTGAGTCGCAAGATGTACCCGGAAATGCGCACTATCGAAGTCTCTGCGTCCTCATTTCCGCTGGGACTCGCTTACGGACTGCTGCACTACCTCGCGACCTATCCATACGGATGCACGGAACAGCTGGTGAGCCAAGCTTTCCCGGCGGTAGTGCTTGGCAGCCGCCCTGAATTGGGACTGACCAACGAAAAGTCCGCAAAGACGATCGAACACGCGATCGCCACGCTCGAAGCGCGCCAGAATGCCGAGGGCGCATTCGGCTTGTGGTCGGCGGGCGGTGAGGTCGTTCCCTTCGTTAACGTGTATGCGACGCATTTTCTGCTCGAAGCGCGCGACCACGGATTCGAGGTGCCTCCGACGCTGCTGGCGAATGCGCTCAACTCCTTGCGCGCGATGACCGCGTCGCCGGGTTCCGATATCGAGACCTATCGCGCTGACGCATACGCGCTCTATCTGCTCGCCCGCAGCGGCGTCGTCGTTACCGATCAGGCCAACGGTTTGCGCGCCGCACTCGATCAGAACGATGCGAACGCCTGGACCTCCGATTTGACTGGGCTCTTACTCGCCTCGACCTATCAGCTCCTCAAGATGGATCGCGAGGCTTCGGGGATTATCGGTCATGCGCCTACGATGCCAGCGGCGGATTCGCAATTCGGAACCTACTACGACGACCTGGTTTATCGCGCGACTTACCTCTACCTGGCCTCGAAGCACTTCCCTGATCGTGCGAAGAAAATCGGACCCGAGCAGATTCTCGCGATTGCCGACGCAATCAAAGACAATCGTCAAAACACGATCTCTTCCGCTTACGCGCTACTGGCGCTCGACGCGTACGCGGAAGCGGCGGGCACGCTCTCGCATTCCCTGGTTACTTTCACGGCGAAAATGCCCGATCAGAAATCGCAGCCGCTGGACACCCAGAATGCGCAATTCGCACACGCCGAAGTGCCTGCCGAGGCGAAGAGCGTCCACGTCGAGGGCGACACAGACTTTGCGCTTTTCTACCAGTTGACCGAGGCGGGCTTCGATCTGGCGCCGCCAACCAACGAGATCAAAAACCGAATCGAAGTCTTTCGCGAGTTCGACAACGAGAAGGGCGAGCCTGTGACCTCGAGCCCGATCGAATCCAAGGTTGACGTCAAAATGTCCCTGCGCGCGATTGACTCTCCAGTCTCCAACGTCGCGATCGTCGATATGATACCCGCGGGCTTCGAAATCGACATTTCGCCTGAGGGCCTCGGCAACCGCGCGTCAGGCCCGACCGCCGCCAATACGTGGAGACCGGATTTTGTCGATGTCCGCGAGGATCGCGTGGTCTTCTACGGCACCGTCACGACGGACGCGCAGACCTTCTCTTACCGGTTAAAGCCGACGAATCGGGGGACGTTCACCGTACCGCCCCTGTACGCGGAAGGAATGTACGATCGCACCGTCCAGGCGCGCTCGCTAGGAGGCAAGTTCAAGATAGGAGACGAGCCCGGCTCGACAACGCCATGACGATGCGACTGCCGGAGAAAATTCGGAAGCCGGGGGTCCTGCTCGGTTGTGGTGCGACCGCGATACTCGCGATCGCAGCTGTCGTGTGGGTATTGCTCGGCTTGCAGCCGAAACCGTTGTTGGTCAACAAGGCCGGTTTCTCGCAGGCGGTTTACGATAGCGAAGGACATCTGTTGCGCCTGACGCTCTCCAGCGACGAGAAGTATCGGCTATGGGTACCGCTGTCGGAAATCCCACCGACGATGATCGAAGCGACGTTGCTGCAGGAGGACGCGTGGTTCCGATGGCATGGCGGAGTAAATCCTGTGTCGCTGCTGCGTGCCTTCAACGCGACTTATCTCAGCGGCGGCCGGCGCATCGGAGGCTCTACCATCACGATGCAGCTGGCGCGCGATCGTTTCGGGATCGACTCGCGCACTCTGCGTGGAAAAATTGAGCAAATTGCCCGCGCGATTGAGCTCGAGCGCTTCTACAGCAAGGACGAGATTCTCGAGGCCTACCTGAATATCGCGTCCTACGGCGGCAACGTCGAAGGTGTCGCTGCCGCGAGCCTGGTGTACTTTCACGAGCCACCGAAGCAGCTTTCGTTGGCACAGGCCCTGACCCTCGCCGTGATTCCGCAAAGTCCGAGCCGCAGAAATCCGTTGCGGCGCGCGGGGCACGATCCGCTGGACCGGGCCAGGCTCAGAATTGGCGCTCTCTGGGCCAGGACTCATTCTTCCGCGATTCCCAATCCGGGCACGACGATGCTGGTTCACGCGGCGAGGCGAGGCGAACTTCCCCATCGCGCGCCGCACCTGGTCGATCGCGTGCTCGCCACCAGCGATTCCGGACACGTCACGTCGACGCTGGATCCTGCGATCCAAAGTCTGCTCGAGCTTCAACTCCATAGATTCATCGAACGCAGTCACCGCCTCGGAATTCAAAACGGCGCGGTGATCCTGGTTGACTATCGAACCATGCAGGTGAAGGGCTACGTTGGCTCAGCCAACTATTTCGACAATCAGATCGATGGGCAAGTAAACGGCCTGTTGGGGCGCCGCTCGCCGGGTTCAGCACTAAAACCTTTCATCTATGCCCTCGCAATCGACCAGGGATTGATCCATCCGCGGACGATGCTCAAGGACACGGCGATTCGAATTGCGGCCTACAATCCGGAAAACTACGACCACGATTTCCTCGGCCCTATCGACGCGACCAGCGCGTTGGTCCGCAGCCGCAACGTGCCCGCGATTGAAGTGGCGAACATGCTTCGGCCGCCGGGGCTGTACGGTTTTCTGAAGAAGGCCGGCGTGAAGAACCTTCGCGACGAAAGCTTTTACGGGCTGGCGCTGGCGCTCGGCGGCGCCGAGGTGAGCATGGAGGAACTGGCCGGGCTGTACGCGATGCTCGCGAACGGCGGTCAGCTGCAGCCCCTGATCTTCACCACATCTCCGGCGGCCCCTACCAGGGATTCATTGCGAATGTTGAGTCCGGAGGCGACCTTCTCGGTGCTCGAGATGCTGCGGGAAAACCCGCGGCCCGCGGATGATTTCACTACATCGCAGGTGCCGAATGCGTCCACAATCCCTTGGAAAACCGGCACTTCGTTTGGTCTGCGCGATGCGTGGGCGACGGGCATCGTCGGCCCATATGTACTCGGAGTATGGATCGGGAATTTCGACGGTACGCCGAATGCAAATTTCATCGGGCGTGAAGCTGCGGGACCATTGTTTTTCAATATCGCCGACGCGTTGCGGGCGCGAGGACCTCTGCGCGAGGCGATCTTCCGTCAGCATCTCAACCTGAAGCGGATCAAAGTGTGCGCGCTCTCCGGTCAGCTGCCCGGTCCGTACTGCGATCATCTCAAGGAAACGTTTTTCATTCCCGGAAAGTCGCCGATCACGACCTGTTCGATCCATCGCGGGGTGAAGATCGACGCGCACTCGGGCCTTCGCGCATGCCCCGGCAATACCGGCGCGGTCACTACCCGCGCCATCGAGTTCTGGCCGTCGGACCTCATGAAGATGTTTCGTTCTGCGGGACTGCAGAGAAAAATGCCGCCGCCGCTCGATCCGGCTTGCCGGAAATTCGCCGGCTATGGCGCGCCACCGCTGATCTCCTCGCCCAGCCGCGGCATCATGTATTCGACGGCACCGGACGGCGGCACCGAGATTCCTTTCGCCGCCGTCACCGATGCTGACAGCCGCGTGGTTTACTGGTTCGTCGACGACCAACTGGTAGGAACATCGCGTTCCGGCGAATCGTTCATGTGGAAAGCACGCCCGGGATCATTCCTGGTGCGCGCAATCGATCAGCAAGGCCGCGCAGTCGCCGAGCAACTGAAGGTGCTAGCAGCTATTAACTAGTCACATTACTTGCATCGGCAAGGACTTATCGGTACTGTGCTCAGTCTTGATGACGATAACTAGAGAGACAATTCAGTCCGCTGCTGGTTTCGTCGGAGCGAAGGTCATGCTTGTTGTAAAGATAGCCCTCGAATAGTAGCCCAATCCGGCTACGCAATCGTTTTCCAAACGAGTTTGAATTTCCCTGTCCGGCGCAAGCGCTTGTTCGGTGCCGCGTCCGCGATCGAGTGTTCGTTGCTTCTGAGAGGCAACAATCATTCGGGTCGTGAATGTTGCGCGAGGTCACTCGCTTTTGCGCCATCGGCAGAGGTTTGCCTAGCAACAGTCGAGAGAGAAACATGACATCGAGCAATTCTTTCACTTTCAATCTTGAACCGTATGACCTTTACGGCAGTTTCTACGAATCCGTAGTAGGACTCGAACTAGCCCGGAAGGGACTGCACCATACGTTCTATGGATGCTTTGGTTATATGCCAAAGCTGCCTGAGGTGCTTGAACAAAGAGAGTTGGTTGCGTCGGAACTCGATCGCAAGGGCAGAGTTCTGCGCGAAGTGCGCGCATGGGACAAAGGTCTGGTCGAAATAAAGTTTACGAGAACCCCTGAAACGCGTCGGTATATCGAGGCCTGGGGATATTTCGACGGCAGGGAAGAGGCGACGCAGTGCCTTTCCATCCTGGGAATGCATCTACCACCAGAGACTGCGAAATTGCGCGACGGCACAGTCAGCGTCAGTTTCTGGAACGAGGTCTTGGTGCATGGCGAGTACAAGCCCAGGCGAGAGTCGCAAACTATGCGAGTTCCTCTGTGGCAGGAGATAGCCGCCAACTATCCCGAGCGCGTGAGGCGAGCGCTCGCCGATACGATGGGACTAATCGAGTCTCGCATGCCAGCGGCGCGGCTGATGCTATGGCGTGGTCAACCCGGCACGGGCAAGACGTGGGCCGTGCGCGCGATCATGCGCGAGTGGAGCGATTGGTGCACGTTCCACTACGTGGTCGATCCGGCGGCCTTCTTCTCGAATAGTGCTTATATGCTTTCGCTCCTCTCAAAGGTAAGCGAAGCGGGTCAGTCTGACGAGGGCGACCGCAAATGGAGTCTTATCATCCTTGAAGACGCTGGTGAGTTCATCGCGATCGATTCGCGCCACAAGTATGGACAGGCGCTGGCCAAGCTTCTCAACCTCTGCGATGGACTCCTCGGCCAAGGACAGAAATTGCTGTTCCTGATCACTACCAACGAGGAAGTGCAGAATTTGCATCCTGCCATCGTGCGTCACGGCCGTTGCCTGACTAATCTGGAATTTCCTGAATTCTCAGACTCAGAAGCCCGCGAATGGCTCGAGTCGCATGGGCATACGTCATCAATATTGTCGAAGAAACGAACGCTTTCAGACCTATTCGCTGTTGTTGGATCGCTCAGTTCAATTGTCAACGTCATGCCAATCAAGCGCGCCGGTTTCATCCGATGATTTCGGAGGTCCGCCTCGAATCAGAATCAGCATTCGTCTCGAAGAAGAGAAGCGAACAGCGCATCGGCCTTCGATAGGACCGGCGCTCGATCGGGCAAATTGGAACGCGTTGCCGTCTCTGTCAGCACGCCGGCGATGAAGGTGTCGAGAGTTTCAATCCGAGGAGTGCTACTCTGCTCGGTCGCGACGGCCTTGCGCTCTACCAGCCCCGTGATCGTCTCTTGCACTTCGCGAGCGACGATATTCCGAGACAAGAGCGTGGGCAAATCCATCGGCGGTAGTTCCTCATAGCGGCGAATCCAGAGAAGCGCCAAGGACGGACGCAGCGCATAGCAATAGGTCTTGAAGGAAATCGAATCGCTCGAAGCGACGATCTCCTCAAAGGAGTGCCGCGCCATGCGGTCGTAGTGATAAATGAGGGCCGGCAGAAAACAAGATTCCTGGGCGAGGGAACGAATTCGTGATGCGATCTCAGTCTCCCGATATCGCTCGGGCGAGGCGAGCCATTCGAACAGGACAGCGTTTGAGTGAACCAACAGCCTGAGCGCCTTGCGGAGGTCCCAGCCGTTGATGTCCAACGCACCGTCTATCGGGCGTTCGATGACTTCGCGCAATGGCTCAATCGAAAGGTAAGTATCCATGCGATGGACGTAGACGAAGCGGACATCATAGTCACTGTCTTGTGACGGGAAGCGCCAGGCACGACTGCCGGACTCAATTGCAAGCAAGATATGCACGTCTTCGTTGCGTTCGATCGCGCAAGCTCTTCTTGGATGCGTCGGCGCATCGTTTCCGCGATGAACGGATCGATTGGCATAATCAAAAACTCTCTCTTGATCTTGTGCATGTATGCGCGCGTCACGAGGTCATCGATAACCGACCGATCCGGCCCCTCTGGCAAACTTGAGGCGGATGCTGCTGTCTCAACTTCCTCAAGTAATTGTTCGATTTCCGTGGCGACGGTTTTGTAAGGAACTAACCCGCGCTTGATGCCAAGTATGTGATCGGCGTAGGGCAGAGGAAAGGTGATACGGCCGCTCTGAAAGAGTTCGAGCGCTTCACGGCCTATACGAACAGCGTGCGACAGCGCTTTCCAGTCGACTCCCTCGTTGAGCTCTGCTTGGAGCGCGCGCTGACCGTACTCGTTCACCAGTCTCTGGGCGATGTCTCGAGCCGTTTTGAGCGACGCCGAGAAAGATATTTTGCGATCGCAGACCTCAAGATGCCGAAGTGGCTTATCGCCCGAGAACGGCAAGTCGACAAGAGTGACGTGTTCAGTTGTTGTAGCGAGGTCGGCCAACTGTGCTGCGATCAATTCGAGCTTGGCGCTATTTCCAAGCCGCTCTTGCGCCGTCTCCAGCAATGCGAGCGCCTTACGCGCAGCGGCTACTCTCGATCCTTTGATGCCATACTTATTCGCCTGTTGGCGGCAGTACTGCACGAACGAAGTCGCTCGTCGTGAGATTAGACGATGGCCATTGGTTTGTATCTCGCGCCACAAAGGAGTGGGCAACATTGTCATCACCGCATCTGGCGCGAAGAGCATATCGAGAGCCACGGTCTGTCCTTCGGCGAGGAGGTCCAGATATCGTTGTAAGCTGTAGACTTCGCTATCGATGTCGCCGGCTTCGTTCTTCTGCGCTGGCGCTTTTACTCGATTCGACGTGACCGTCGGTTTCACGCGCTGAAGAAGGATGTTGCGAGCCTCCGGCAGATAGACGCCCTTAATGTCGAGGTCTGACTCAGGTGTGGCTGTACCGTACAGGTGGGAGCCGAAGCGCATCTCTACGATTAGCTCCATTCAAAGAGTCTGCTTGCAACGGACGTCTGAATCAATTCGACTGGCTCTGCTTATGGGGTTAGTCAGTTGCGGCTGCCAGCAACCGAAACCGCCCAGATTCTTTTGGGGTCTTCGACGAGGTTAATTTCCACTTCGAGGAATTGACGGATGACTTCCAGATTGGTTGTTGTGTGACGCGACAATGGACCCGTGCGGAATCGTCCGGCGCCTGCGAGTGCCATGGGGATGAGAAGCTGGTCGGCTAAGTACCTGCCGATAGGCACTCCCGAGGCGATATAGGCGCGGGCCTCCTGGGCTACTTTGGTCGTGACGCCTTCGGCGCGCACATTCACTTCGCCAAATCCGGTGAACACTTCAGTGTGGTGCTCTGTCTCTATCTCGACGGCGGCAGAATTTCCCGGACCGAGAGCGCCGCGGGTCTGTTCAACGATCAGCGAATCTTCGGAGAGAGACAGAAGCCGACCGATCAGCTTTACCTCGCGCTCCGCAATCGAGCGCGGCAGGTTCGCGACGACCGCGCGCGTCCTGATCTTCAGGATCGCGCATCTCTCTAACATTTCCAGCGGCAGCAATCGGGCTGTGGGAGTAATACTGACATTGAAACGTCCTCCGCCAGCTGGATAAAAGCCCGGACGTTCGAGCTCTGCGGTCACCGTCGGTCCCATCCGATTGATCAGCGGAAGGAAGGACTTCACCAAGAAGTCGAACGGCGGCGCCATCGGGGTTGTGCGTCCCTCCCTCGAGTACCAGCTTCGAGGGCGATGGCGCAATGAGCAACGCCGGAAGGACGGTCTGCAAAACGAGCGTTGCACTCCCGGCGGTCCCGACAGCGAATGCGAACTCGCCCGGATTGATACTGCCCGGAGTGAAAGTGATAGCACCGGCTCCAAGTTCACCCCCGAGGATTGGGAATTGCGCTCCCTTTCCTCGAGACCTCCCGCGACCTTTACGCTACGCATGATGATTTTGCTTGCGATTGGGATCAACCTTAAATGACAAGATTGACCAGTTGCCGTTGCGCTTTACCAGCTCGACATTTATCTCGGCGGTGCCGTTCTGAAAGGTCACTTTGGCGGAATAGGTGGCGGTAATCATTTTGCCGACCTCGGGTGACTCGATAATCTTCGCACTACCCGTCGAACCGGTATAGGCAATCAATCCGCCAAGTGGTCTCCACTGATCAAATAGCGAGTTAACATCTACCTGATGTTCCGCCGCAGCCATCATCTCCGAGCTGGCGCGCTTCAGCAGTTCATCCGGGTTCCAACTAGACACTATGGCCACAATCGCGGCGTCTACGAATTCGTGACTCTCGCTGTCAAGGGAACTGCTCTGTTCGGCTCCACCACATAAGGCCCAGAGCGCAACGGCCCCGGCAACGGCGACCAAACGACTAAATGTGCTGTTCGTCTTGTTATTCAGCACCGCTGGTCGGCTCGAGTTTCCATCGAAGCAAGCCTACTTGCAATAATCCGGCGCTTTGCCCTTGCCAACGAAGACGCGAACATCGGAGATCGTTTGATGCAAAGAATTGTAGGTGGAACTCTCGCGGCAACCATCCGCGGTCAATTGATCTGTGGCGGTAATACGGCCGTTTCGCTCGGCGGTATATTTGAAACTGGTCTCTCCCACATTCAGCAATCGTTCTTTGACAATCTTGTTCCCATCATCATATTCGTTGCGGTCCCACTCCACACCGTCAGGCCGTATGATGCCAATCATGTTACTGCGGTCGTCGTACCGGTATTCAGTCGTACCGGTCTCATCGTTAACGCTCGCGAGTCGGCCTCCTGCATCGTACGAATAGGCGACATGATCTCCCCACGTGTCCACGACATTCCGAATGCGATTGCCTGAACCGTATTCTATGCGTAGTTCGTAGCCATGAGGAGAAGTCACTCGGAGTGCATTACCATTGTCGTCCCGATCGATCGTCAGGGTGTCACCGTGCGCGTCGCTTATGCTCGTAAAAGCCGCCTGCCCCTGCCGCCTCGCTCGATAAGAGTCGGGGAACAGCATCTTCAATCCTCCGGCGGTGCTTAAGACCCAGTGGTCACGATCCCATACTATTTTGGAATAACTCAAAAAGTTTGCGGCCTCTCCCGGGTACGGATCGTGAACGTATACAGCGTCAGTGTAACCAACGCCTGGAGAGACTCTATGGTAGTAGAGACTTACACCATTTGGCAGGTTCAGGTACATGTAAGAAAACGGTTGAGTGTTGCCAGATATAAACACGTCGAACCAGTTTGAAAAGCCGATTCCGAATGCTTGAGAGTTCTTGTCGTCCTGTCGGTATGACCGGGTCAGAACTATCGGAATCGTATCTTTAATGCACAAGTCCGTCTGATTATGCGCGAACATGCCAACCGCCCGGTAGACTTCGACCCTGTGCATCACCCAGAAGCTCGGATCCCAATACTCAAAAAGACTCACCGGTTTGCCCGACCACCCGGTGGACACTTGCTGGCAACGTGTCGAATCAGGGCGATCCTTCGCGTGCCACGACAGCGTGACTGGACTCGCCGTCAGCGACGGCGTCGCGCCCGATCCCACTCGGAGAGAAACCTCATGCAGCAGTAAAAACGAGAAACCGATCGATGCGACTACTCCGGCAAAGCGACGAACCGAATTGTAACGAATGTTGAGTCGATCGATTTCAGCGCGCGCCCCGTCGTAGAACGTAAGACAGAAGGCAATTGCCGCAACTGCGGCGATCAGCAATGCCCCATGGACGAATTGTACTACCAACCGAGCTCGGGGCAGGAAGAACACACATAAGGCGGTGCTAGCAGCAGCGGCGGCAATCGCGGCCCGCGGTGAAATCGCCACTTTGTTTCTGCCCGACGAAGTGCTCATAAATCTTTACGAAACCTTCAGTCCGCAGTGTGGGCCAGCTGGTCTCTAAGCCGCTGTGCATCTTCGTCAGGCTCAGCCAGCTGGGCAGCAATATCCAGTTTGTCACGCGCCTCTTTGGTTCGGCCTAGATAGACCAGGGTATAGGCCATCGCGACAAGCGTGTCTGGGTTTTGTGGTCCGAGTTGATCGGCACGTTCAAAGTCAACAAGAGCATCCGCATAGTGACCTAATCTATGGAGTGCTCTTCCCCGGTCGCGGTAGAATGAATCAAGGTCTCCTCCCTCAGCCATCGCGCGCGTATACAGCGGAAGAGCGCCAGCATAGTCGTCTTTCCACGTAAGGACGAGCGCCCTGTTATAATCGGCGAAACCCTTGAGCACCGCAATTTCCGGATTCTCTCTTATCCTGCTTTCAGAATCACGAGCGAACTTCTCCATCGCGTCGTAAGAGCCGCCCCAACGGGGTTCCAGGCTAGTCATGAAGGCCCGCCGTATTGCGAAGCTCGCTGGAACCTCGGCCAGGCCCTCCAAGGTGATTTTCCGAACAAACTCTGGTCCTTCTGATGTCTTGGCGGATTTGATTAGCAACACGTACGCCTCAGATACACGTTTGTTTCGGGAGAGGACTTCCTTAAGCTCCTTCAGCCCTTGAGCGAAGTAGTCGTTCATGCGAGCAAACTGTTGCCTTGGAGTCTCGTCCGTCCACTTGCCACCGCGCGCTTTCAAACCCGAAGCAATCAGGTATTCGGCTTTGGCCAGCTGAGGGACATAGGAGTCAGGCAACTGCTTTTCCCACTCGTCCAGAAGCGGACGCAAGGCGGATTCGGTGTTTGAGAAGGCACCAATAGCCAACACAACGTTGGCTTCCATCGAGACATTTTTCTCTGCCTGCAGCTGATAAGACCGCAGTTCCTGGTCGAGAGCATCGAATCTCCTGGCCTTCAAGTCAGCAAGAATCTGCAACCGGTCCGCTGCAAAGCGAATCGTCGTAACCTGAGGTGTCGGACTGACGTGCCAAACGGCGAGCGAAATCCGCTGCGCAAGAAATAACGCAAATCCGCCGACCGCGATTGCACCAGCGAATCGCCGTACCTGCTTGTAACGAAGCTTCAACCGTCCGATCCGGACGCGCGCCTTGTTCCAGAACGTTAATGCGAAAAGGATCGACGCGAGAGTGCCCATGAGCGCGGCCAGAGCAACGAAGGTGCTGACTACTTGGACCTCCGGAGCAAGCAGGATGATCAAAAGGAACAGTCCAACCGCGCTCAGGACGACACGATTGCGGGTCATCGAAAATGGGGCGCGTTCTCCCCCTGTTGCTACCGGAAATTCCATACTAGCCGCCATTTTGGGCAGCGCCGAGAAAGTTATCTCATTGGTGCAATGAAAATGAAATGGAAGCGGTTTATTCGATGCTGGGCATCAAGCGATCCGCTGCGCTATGTTGTACACTCGGCGTGTACGAAGTTTTTAGTGAATACGTCGATTGGAGATCGAAGATGCCGCTCAGGGACAAAGAATCGGAGTCACGAAGCGAAGTTCTCAATCTAAGAGATCGAGAGACCGGCTTCCGCGATGTCGATGACGCTATTATCGACCGGCGCGAGGATCAGAACGCCCAAAAGCAACGATCCTCCGGCGACAAGAGCCCGAAGCTGAAGCGTGCGGCCGAAATTTCCGCGAAATCAACGGCGGAAATCAAGGCGATGATCGCCGGCCTGCGACAACGGCGGGCTGAGATCGGGCTCAGGCTGCAACAGGCCGATCAGTATCAGGGCTTCGGCGAAAAATCGTTCGCATTCCTTGGCAAGCTCGGCTTCAAGTCGGCTGCCGAACGCGCCGACAACATGAAGGACGACCGAATTCAGCAAATGACGATCGATGACGGCGTTAAGGAGATCGAGCGTTACACAGACGAGTGCATCATCGAACTCGGGAGAAGCGAAGAGGCCTTTACGTTCAAGCGCAACGAACTCGATTCATCGATCAACCACGCACTCAGGACCTACCGAGAAGCCAACCCCGAGTATCTGAAGGCCAAGCAGCTGCGTGAGAAGCTGCAGATGGACGTGGATTCGCTGAGCGAAGAACTGAAGGCCGGTATCAGCGAAGCCGAACGTCCAGACAAAGAGCGCGAACTCGACGCCGTCAAACGAAAACTCGCCGGTGTTCAGCTGGACGAAGTTCGGTACTTCGAAGCGGTGGACAAGGCGCAGCAAGCATTGCCACCGTTGCAGGCGGATCGCGACGCCGCCAATGAAGCGATCAGAATGTTTCACGGCATGCGCCAAGGGATGAAGGAGAACAAAGACAACTACGCCAATCTTCTGAAGAATGCCGCGGTAGCGATGAAAGCGAGAGCGCGCCTGGAACTGTTCAGCTCGGTTGATCCCGCGCTCCACAAGACCATTGACGCAGTCCTGGCCAATGACATAGCCACGACTGGTGCCGCGCAGGAAGTCTACACCGAGCGCGCCAAGGTCGCGGTGATTCCGCCCGAGCGCATGGCCGAACTGAACAAGGAATTCATGGACAACGTTATGGAGACGCTCAACAAGCTCAACGCCATAGAAGCTGAAACATCCAAAGGCTCCCGCGTACTGGCAGAGTCCGCCGCGAAACGGACGCGCGACAATGGCCAGGATGATCCGGGAAAACCGGACTAAAGTCCCGCAATTCAGGAGATCTGGTCATGATGGGAGTGTATTTCAACTTCCGCGACATGCTGATGCTGCATCTGATGATTGGCGTCGGCTTCGCCTTCGTGGGTTATATCTGGGCGAAACGCAACCGCCGCGAGCGCAGGATCTTTGTGTTCGGCGGCGACCCGTTCAGCTTCGGCGACAAAAATCTGTGGTTCAAGTGGTTCGCGTTCGCGTGGTTCTTCGAGTTCGTCACGAGCCTCTTCTATGTGCATATGGGAATGTTCTACTGGGAGGTCGCAATGTCTCCAATTGAGGCCGGCCTGATGGTCCTGGGCGGTTTCATTACCGATCGAATAATTGAGATTTGGGAAATGCATCCGGAGCGGCCACTCGGCAGACGCCCCGCACTCTTCGACATCAAGCAATCGATCGACCCGGAAGTCAGGCTCAAGCGCGAAGAAAAGATCCGCCGCGATTACGAAGAGGCTATTCGCGGACACTGATGGAAACTGCGCGCACAGCGATTCCAATATCCGAAGCAGATCTACTCGTCTTCCGGGAGAAGGCGGAGCGCAGTATTTCTAGGATTAATGGTGACCAGGACATCGGGGCGATCCTCATGAAATGCCTTCCCGAGGATCCGTATCGTCTCCTGCCGCAGGAACTCGAGTTGATATTCGCGGTCAGACGCGGCGTATGCCTCTATCTTTGGTTCGCCAACTGGCTATACGACAAAACCGGTCAGCGCGACGATGCCGACAGCAGCGTTGACTCCGTTCCAACCGAAAGACTTAGGGCAAAGCAGAGATTCAACAGCACCTATTCACTGTGGGTCATGGCCAATTACCTAGTGGCGCAGTGCGATGTGCTGCTGAAGGGGAAAGACGATACACACCTCGCGTCGGTCACGCCCAATTTCAAGTTTGATCCGGGGAAAGGATTCACACGCGATCTGATGCTGCTCCTCTCGTACTACGCGGACACCCTCAATTCCGAGAATAGCGAAGGTCTTCGAACCGTCAAACAGAGCGACGACATTCTCTCGGTCAGCCGCGATTTCTGGAAGACCGTCTCCGATAAGGCGTCCGCGCTCTTCCCGCAAACCGACCCCAACCTGCAGACAATCGTTCAGACCGCGACCTTCAAATACAACGAATTCGTGATCCAGGGATTCAAGATCGAGTACAAGACGCAGGCCAAGGCCACAGTATGGTGGTCTCCTGTGAAAGAAGCCGACATCGTATCGAACGACGAATCGGTTTTGCAGCTGAAGCGCCTCGCTCACCGTATCGCTTTGTACGACGTCGATCGAAAGATGAACCCGATGTGCGAGTTCGGAACAGTTTACGAGTCGATGTTGCTGGACGGGGCTCCGGGTACGGGCAAGACGATGCTGATGAAGTTCTTCATTACTCTGCTGAGTTCGCTGTCGGAACAGGTAGGGTTCAATGCGTGGTCCAAGTCACTGGAAGCCTCGCAAGTGAAGAGCGAATGGTTCGGCCGCTCCGGACGGCTGGTCAAGGAAATGACCGAAGCAGTGACCGATCCTCAGAGTCTTGGTGTGCTGATCGCAGACGACGTCGATCTTATGGTCAGCAATCGCGATGAACCCGGTACCGGTGGCGCCGATCGCGACATCTTGAAAGGCCTGATGGACTTTTTCTCCGGCGTGGGAACCGCTTTTCGCGGCAACTACACCTCAATAGCCGCAACCAATAAGCCTACGGCAACCGACGATGCCCTGCGACAGAGGTTTGTCTATCGAACTATCGTTCGAGGTCCGCAGTCTTGTGAGGATTTCGTCGACATGACGTTCCTGCAACTCCGCCGTCCTGCCAAATTCGACCTGCTTGACGTCGGACGCGGAAAGTACGCCCCCATGTCCAGAAAGAAATCAGCGCGCGTGAGCGCGGAGCTCAAAGGAACTCACAAGGGCTCGACCTGGGAAGATATCGGTCACTACATAGAAGAAATCCGCCACGATAATCCCTTCTTCACGGCCCGATCAGTCAAGAACGCGCTCGACGTTGTAATCGCCAAAGCGAGCGACTTTGACATACCCGACAATTGGTTCTCAGATCCATCGACCTTTAGAACAAAGCCATGGGACGAACGTATCAAAATGATTCGCGACCTCTATACGGTCAAGATCGACGCGAACATGATCATGGCTGCCTTGGAAGAGCAGCGCGAATCAGAAAAGCGCTACGAGTTGGAATCATACCTGAAGCCACGGAACTAGTTGTTATCAAATGGTCAATTCACTATGCCACTATAGTTTGTTGCCCATCGATCAAACTAGACCGCTGAGAACGGACCAACTCGAAATACTTGAAGCGCTCTGAGCTTGCCTCGTACCTCGTGGTGGCGAAGCCGCGAAGCAATAGCCATCAGCAGCACTAGAACGTGCTCACTGCCGGGTGCTGCCGGCATATCCGTTTGGTGTTAGTCAAGCCATCAAGGAAGTAGTCTTGAAAAAGAAATGGGGAAAGGGGGTGGGTCAATTGCTTCACGGCATTAAGGCGGAGCGCGTAGTTGAAATTGCCAGGCGTTGGGGTGCAGAGTGCGCGCAGCGGGACTCGAATTCCGGATTGATTAAAAAACCGTGACACTTGTCATCTTGTCAATTGTGGGAGGTCCGATTGCACTGGCAATCTGGCTGGTCGTGCGCGCCGTCAGCGCAAAGAATCGCATAGAGGAAGTTTCCCATCGGCTCGGGGCGCTCGAATCAGAAATTGCTCGATTGATGCGGGAGAAGGAATCGGCGAAGCCCGTCGAATCAGGCTCCGCGCTTCCAAAGCAACCCGAGACGGTCATTCCTGCTCCAGCCGCGCCGCCGAGACCCAGTTGTCATCCTTTATAGCGTCACCTTCGCGTGCGCGCGAAAATGCGCGGCATTTTCGATTTTTCCGCAGGGAGCGTAGAAATCGGGGACTGGGTAGTGGATGAGGCAGTCTGATGCGAACTGGTCTCTGCATCAAATTCCCTGATCATCAGGGAAAAAACAGGGAATTATCCCAATTTCGGAGGTCTTTAGGCTGATGCTGGGCCGAAAAAGCTTTGTCTTCTCTGGAGTTTTTCTCGAAATTCCCCTACTCAACCGAACAGGGAATTATTTTGGAGGAACAGGGAATTCGCTGCGCAGAACAGGGAACGCCTCTCACCCCACATCGCCCCGAACGAAGCTATCCGCGGGGCGATCGAAACCACCAATAAATCAGGGCGGATCAAATATTGAGAAGCTAGACCCCTAGCGTTTAGTCGCTTTCCATACTCCAACAGACGAGAGTGAGCCGCCTGCGTAACACGTGAACTTTCCATTCATCTTCGCAACAGTGACCGTCCCCGTAAACGAGCAGGTCAGGCTGTTGGGCATGGCCTGTACGTCGATTTTGACTTGGTCGCCATTGATTGTGCCGTCGGTAATTCGGCCGACCGGATTGTTGCAATCGGAAGTCGCTTTTTTGCCGGCATAGCATCGGTATGAACCCGAGAGCGTTCCCCCGCTCTGACTCAGATCGAATTCGACACTTCGAATCCGAAAGTCCCGTTCGGCTCCGCCAGTGGATGTACGAGTACCCTTCCATATGCCGGTAAGGTTCAGTTCGCTGTTCGCAGGCGACTGCGCAAGAGCTGTCGCGAACCAGCAAGCCGCCGCTACGATCGCCAATCCTACAAAGGTGGTTTTAGTCGTGGGTCTCACACCAAGTCCCTTCCGCCGAATCGGCGAGTTGTTGGTCCCCGTAACCGCTCCTTGATTCGTCCTAACCCGAACCTCACGATCAACTGCCCGCGTAGGTTTCGAAACGAAGTGGCGTAGGCTTATCGCCGTTGACGACTTCAGGCCAGAAACACACCGAGGAGGCCCAGAACAGATCCATCTCGGCGCGCAGATCTATATAGTCGCCGGCCTTTGACTTGGGTTGGTGTATCTCCCAGCGGCCATCAGGTTCGTAAGCAACGTTCATGAAGACGTTGAAACATGAAACCGACTGGAGCAGATTCGGATCGATTCCATTGGCGGCAAATGCGTCGCGGATGGTATCTCGACAACCTTTCTCGCCGTCAACGTTGAATCTCTTGCGAGCGTCTTGAGAACAGAACCCGCCTCCCGTGTAGTGATCGTCCACCGTGTCCTCGACGATCGTCCACATAGGATTCATATGGTTGGTATAAATAATATCGCCTTTGTGCCAGCGATACCGGCTCAGTATCCAGTTGGTGTACACGCAATCGAGAAACTCGGTCGGATCCTTGAGCTTGAGAGAGACAAAATCCGCGACTTGCTGTCCCTCGACATCAACAATTCGCAGCACCTGCCCCTTTTTCATCTCTCCGGTCGCGTAAGTGTGGGCAGGCGCCGTTTGTCCTTTTAGGAGTTTTCCTAAACTTGTTGGCATAAGTTCCCTCTCTACCATTTGTGCATATCGAATGGCTTCTCAAGCAGATAGCGGCTCGAGCAAGAAATCATAAGACAACGCGAAGTAAGGCTCGGAGAATTTTCTTCGACGTAGATCGTTCGGGTCGTCGTGCATTACGGGATCGACTATCAGCGCCTGCTTGACCGCGCCTTCGACAACGTCGGAATCGATCCACGGATCCTTCTTCAGAAACAGTTGCGTAGTAAGTGTTCGATGGCCCGGGTGTTCCACCTTCATATGAAGATGCGCCGGCCTCCACGCGTGGCGCTGCAAAGCCGCCAACAGCGCACCGGTAGGTCCCGATTTAGGAATTTCATACGGTGCCGGCAACCGGGTCTGAACGTCAAACTTACCCTGACCATCGGTCGTCACCCGAGCGCGCAGGTTGTATGGCGCTTCCTTCTCGGGAACATCGAAGTGCGAGTAAAGACCATGATTGTCCGACTGCCAGAGGTCCAACACGGCTCCAGGTAGCGGTTCGCCCTTCGATGAGAGCACCGTCCCCGTAAACAACAATACCGGTCCTGATTCGTCGGGCCTTTGGGGCAGCACGCACGGTGATTTCAGGATGGGCGCATTGTGAACGTAGAACGGTCCCTCTATCGTGGTGATAGTGCCAGACCGGCCACTATTATCGACTGCGTCAACACTAACCTCGACGAACACGTCGCATAGCAGGGAAACTTCACCCTTTTGACCTACTTCGGTCATAAATGCTACCGCGCGACGATATTCATCGTGAGTGATCCGATTTTCCTTCACGAAATTCCGCAGCGTCGTCAGCATGTTATCGAAGACTTCGTTCAGCCTGGAGTTTCCAGCGCGCACTGCTTTTGCGACACTCATCGTTTTGATCCTCCCTGGGAACGGTCACTCACGGCGTGGGGTTATATCAACCTGATGAGCGGCGAGCGGTCCTATTTCGCATAGCTGCAGCACGTTGGTGCCGACGCTGGTGAGTCTTAGGCGATCGATCGGAATGTCCAAAGCCTTTGCGGCGTCCACCGTAATTCCAGCTCTTTCCAGTTCAAGCAGACTGAATCCGGTAGCCGGCACGATCCGACGTTTTTCCACCGTGATCGGCACGAGCTTCCCTTGTTTACGCGGTTCGTGAAACCATTTCACGTCGTTAGCTCCGGGCAATGTTTCCCAAGGCCTCGCGCAATAGCTTTCGCGATAGCGCGACTTTGTATTCATTGTGGGAGAGCGGCTCGGCCCCGGCGAGTGCAGCCATCGCAGCAGCCTCGATTGTCTGATCATTCAGCCGTACGCCTTCGAGCGCTTCCTCTGCACCTTCGGATCGCCAAGGAACAGGGGCGAGCGATCCGAAGACGACCGACCACTCGCGATACTTTCCACCTGAATATAGTGCCGATACGGCAACGCTAGCCAAGCCAAAGTCCCAGGTGTTACGGACCGCATATTTCAGAAAGGTTGAACGCTGTCCGGAAACGATGGGTATAGCGATCTGAGTGAGAACTTGTCCCGGTTCAAGGCAAGTCATACGGCGAATATTCTGCGATGGTGAGACGAACAGTTCGGCGGCTTTCAGCTCGTCAGATCGGCCGGGACCTTGAATGGTAATAGTTGCATTAAGAGCTACCATTACGGGCGCCAGGTCCGACGGAGTTACCGTGTAGCATCGATCGCCACCGGCGATAGCGTGATACGCGTTAAGCCCGTGATGGGCGTCACACACTATCCCACCGGCCCGATAACAGGTGAACCCAGACCTATAATAGGAGCATCGTGAATCTTGCAGCAGATTCCCGCCTACTGTTCCCATGTTGCGAATCTGCGGGCTCGCTACCCTCCCGGCACTCATTTGGAGCGCCGGCATAAGTGTCACTACGGTCGGATCGTGCTCGACTACATCGAGCTCGGTTAGAGCTCCTATCTTCAGTTGGTTCGAGTCCTTGCTGATACCCTTCAAGCCACTGATGCCTTTCAGGTTGATAACGTAGGCTGGTCGCCGCCAGTTGTGCTTCAGCTGATCGAGCAGATCACATCCGCCTGCGAGCAGCGCGGCATTCGCTCCGTGCTGCGCGCTCAATTCTATAGCTTCATCGAGAGTTTTCGGCGACAGCAATTTGAACGGCGCCGGTTCGTCGAAAACAATTTCCAGACCCATACTACTATGACCTCAAGCTCAGGCCATCAGACGCCCGGCAGCCTTCAGGGCGGTGTACACCCTATCCAGCGTTAACGGTAACTCTTCAATCCACACGCCCGTGGCGTTGTGGACTGCAGTGCCGATCGTCGCGGCCGGTGGAAAGCAACAATTATCGCCCAATCCCATAGCCCCGTAAGGACCTGTTACTGACGGGACCTCGACCAAAATCGGAACTACTTCGGGAAAGTCGAGAACAGTCATTGGATGATACTCATGCAGGTTGTTGTAGATGGGAACTCCTGTGACCGGATCGATACCCAGGTCTTCCATCAGTGCGAATCCAGCCCCTATCTCGATGCCGCCTCGCAATTGAGCTTCGGCTCCGCGTCGATAGAGGACACGACCCGCATTCATGACGCTTACAATCTTGAGAACCTTCACCTGACCGGTGCTCATATCTACTTCAACCTCGGCAAAAGCGGCGCCCCAAGGAACAGTTCTCTCATTGAAGATGTACATTCCGAGGCCAACTATTCCGATTTGGGTCAATTTGCGCGCGAGAGCTTCTGTGGGCAAGTGCACCCGAACGGGAGGATTCATGATCAGGTTTCCCTGGTCGTCGAAGTCAGGGGATATGTCCGTGGCTGGATTGCAATATGGTATAAACTCGGTTCGCGGAGTCGCTCGCCCTGCTAGAGTACGAAAGTCGACCGAACGATTGGTTCCGCGAACCCAGACCCGTCCGCCGCGGACTTCCAACGTCTCCTTGTCGGCTCCCAAAGCTACCGCGCCTAACGTCTTGAGTTCACGAATCAGGTCGATTGAAGCGTTGTAGACCGCCTTTCCGACGCAATGTGTACTACGGCTATCGTCCGACGTGAATTCCCATGGCCCTTTCGAAGTATCGCCCCAGGTCACATCGAGATCTTCGATCGGCATCGCGAGAGCCTCGGCAGCGACGGCAGCTACTCCAGTATGCGATTCGGTTCCGACATTTCCTATAGAAACCGGCAAATGAACCTTGCCGAGACGATCGATCCAGATGAGTCCGTTGCTGGTGCCGCGGCCACACAGATGCTTGCTGCTATAAATGCCGAGGCCGCGTCTGATGCGTCCAGTCTTGGTGGAAGGATGGGCCCATCGATCCCACCCAATCGCTTCAGCGCCGCGCTTGAGGCACTCTTCAGCGCCGGTAGGGTCGAGTGGCTCCTCGTGTGTATCGAACTGAATCATGACCATATCACCGGGACGGAGGAGATTCTTCAATCGATACTCGAGCGGATTCATGCCTAGCATGTCTGCTATTTTCGAGATGTGCATTTCACGGGCGAACGTACCCTGTATGTTTCCAAACCCGCGCATCTCACCGCCGATGCTCGAATTGGTGTAAACCGAGTAGCCGTGAAACCAGAAGTGTTTCGCTCGGTAGGTTGCGACTATCGCTTCACCCGAAACGGCCAAGACAGCGGGGCCGTCGCTGGCATAGCCACCCGTGGTTTGGACTGCGCGGCATTCCAGGGCGGTTATCGAGCCGTCCTTCTTGTGGCCCGATTTAATTTCAAAGACCATCGGGTTGCGGGTATCTTCCGCGATTATTTCTTCCTTGAGCGTAAACTCAAGCCTTACAGGACGACCGGTCTTCTTCGAGAGCACCGCTGCTATGCACTGGTATAAGGTTTTTCCGGGAGAATCCGTACACTTCCCGCCGAAACCTCCACCGACGTAGTCGCAGACGATGCGAACCTTCTCCGGATCCAACCCGAGCACTGGACCAATGATTTCGCGAGCCGGGAACATACTCTGCTGTGTGTCCCAAAGCGTAAGACCGGTCGAATTCCACAATGCGGTACAACAATGGAGTTCGAGCGGCACGGGACACTGCAGCGGTGTGCGGTAAACACCGCTTATAGTCGAGTCAGACTCCTGGAAACCCGTGGTTACATCGCCTTGCTTATATTCGAACGTCGGAAGATTTGCCGGCTGACCGAAACCGGTCTTGCCTCCGGTAGGAGCCCCAGTGAAGCTAGCTACCGGGCCGCCGCTTTGGACCTGTTTATTCTGGGTGCGCAGATTTTCTTCCGCGTTAGGAAACGCTTCCAGCTCCCGCCATTTTATGTCCAGCAGTTCGATCGCACGTTGCGCGGTATATTCGTCCTCCGCCGCTACTGCTCCTACGGCATCGCCGATGTATCGCGCATGCTTATTGAAGAAAAGACGATCGTTTGGAAACTCCGGTGTGTCTTGCCAAGTCACCAACCCTCGATAACCAGGTAGCTTGCGAGCTTCGCGATCATCGATGCTCATAGCCTCGGCATGGCGATAGGGTGACCGCACCACCTTCGCATAGAGAGGGTTTCTGACCTCATCATCCGAATGAAAGCCGATGTCACCCGAGTATCGTGCTTCGCCGGTCGCCTTGGCATGACTATCGATCGCCGGAATCATCGAATTCAAATATGTGACGGCGTTGTTTTGGGCAGGAGTTTGCGCAGTGATACCAGATTCCAGAGCTGTATTTGAATCCTTCACGCTGCCGGCGGCGAGTATCGCTGCGATCTCGTTGTTGTAGTTACCGCATCTGCACAGATTCCCGGCTATTGCGTGCTTCACATCGTCAACGCCCGGCGACGGGTTCTGGTTGAGAAGCGCAACTCCCGACATGATCATGCCAGGCGTGCAATGACCGCACTGGCTTCCCATGTGTTCTATGAACTTCTTCTGCAAGGGATGTAACTTACCCCCACGGCTAATGCCTTCAATGGTGGTAATCTCGTGACCTGCTCCATCGGCCGCAAGCATCATGCAGCTGTACACCGGCTTGCCGTCCAGCAAGATTGTGCACGCACCGCATTGTCCCAGGTTGCAGCTCTTCTTGGTCCCGGTGAGCCCCATATCCTCGCGCAATGCCAACAGCAAAGTTCGCTGATCCGGCAGCCGCATATGGACCATCTTACCGTTTACGTTCAGTTCTAATTCTGAGAGGGAGTCATCCGGCGAAAGCTCTACCCGAGACTTCTTCACATCGCCCAGTTCTCGGCCGACCTGCAAAAGGGCCACGCTAGCAGCCGCTGCACCAACCGCTCCCTGTAGGAAAGACCGTCGAGAGAATCCTTCCTTGCGCGGTTCGGACGGCTCGTTGTCTTTGGAATCCCGATCGCTCATGAATCAGCGCTCAGTTTGAGATTGAGATGAGTTCCATCGCAGTACGGTTGCGTACATGTCCGTTTGCATCCGCAAAGCACCGCCAGCTTTCGACTCTCCAAGGTCAATTCCACGGGACGAAAATCCGTGCCCTTGTGGGAGCCGTCGCAAAAGGGCTGATTTTTGGATCGGCCGCACGCGCACCAGAAATACGTATCGGGCTCAAGATCGCAAAAATACGGCTGCTTGCTGTTTCCTCTCGGGAATCGCTGTTTAACCCACCCGAGCTGGTAAGCGCTAGCCAGGTTGAGCTTCAATTCCATTTTGTGAAATAACCACTGATCGCTGTCGCGTACGACTTCAACGTCATACGTCCCTCCGATCCAGGTTGACTCGGCCTCATCGTTTTCAGAGTTAGGCAGAGTTGCAGCTTCCCAAAGATACCAGAATGCGGTGGCACGATTGCCTGTAGCGTCAAATTCTATCTGTGGAGAAATCATGTAGTGCAGTGACCACCAGATCTTCACGCCTGCGATAGCCTTCAACGCAGCGGCAACAGTTTCGCGTCCATGATAGGTGCCGAATCCGTCGCATTTCCAGGTTGCGTCAGTACTGAAAAGCGGCGCGAGCATCGTCGGATCATTGCCCCGATCGCATCCGCGAGCGTAGGAAGTGATCAGATTGGTTATCGCAGCGCGATCATTCAGTACTCTCAACTGGCCTCGCAGCTCAGAGACCAGGTTTCTTAGATCTTCAATCTCTGACGACATCAGGTTACCCCGGCACTCGAGCTTGACGTTTTCGACTTCCGGCACTTTGACTGCGTGACTCGACTTCCGCTGCGTAAGCCTTGTAACGCTTGACCAGCCAACGATTCATCTGCGGAAGGGTCTTCTCTTTTGGCGCGTAGCGGGACCGCATCGCAAAGCGCGACTTCAGTCCGAGATGGACGCGCGCATTCGATACCACATCCTGATCGTTGTACGCATACAGCCCGTCGATTGCGGTTTTGAAAATAGCCTCGAAGTTACGATCCTTCAGGGTAGCTTCGGGATAAAGAAACCCCACGCGGAGCTTTAGTGAATTGGCACCGGCGGGAAGAATTATATAGTAGAAGACTCCGTCGGGTACCGCTCCAAAGAAAAGGTTCGGCGGTACCGTGGCGAACATCACCCTCTGACGCTCTTTTTCCGTCAGTGTCTTGATTATCGGGAAGAGGCACTTGAAACTCATGTTGAAGTTGGCGTCGATATCCAGAAAGCCGGTGGGATGGAACACCGCGCCATCGTCTTCATCGTCCCATTCGTAGAAACTCGCCAGGCTCGAGGGTGCGAAGTCATGAATACCACGATGCAAGTACCAGGTGTGGTATGGCTCGATCGCGTTCTCTTGCATGTATTTCCAGTTCCACGAATATGGACCTAACTCCACATTCGGCGTGCTCAGCATCTCGTCCATGTGATGGTTCTTGATCTCTTCTGTGAGCACTTTCACGCGAGGCGCAAGCGGTTTAGCTTGCCCGGCCATATTGACGAAGACCCATCCGTTCCAAACTTCGCTGCGCAGCACAGGAAGAGAAGCTTGAAGCTTTAATTCGCTAAGTGGCACGGTCGCATTCATCTCAGGAGCGCCAATCAATTTGCCGTGGAGATCGTAAGTCCAGTGATGCAGCGGACAAACCAACCGCTCGCAATTTCCCCGAGCTTCGCCAATTATGCTCCCACGATGGGCACAGACCGCGGACATCACACGAATTTTATTCTGCTGGTCGCGGACCACCAGCAAAGGATCGTCGTTGATGTTGATACTTATGTAATCCCGGGGATTCGGGATGCTTCCAATGTGCGCGACGCAAACCCAATCTCTGTCGAATACCGCGCGCTTCTCGAACTCAAACCATTCCTCTGAGGTATAACACTCTTTTGGTAAAGTTATCGCCTCAGCTAGGTTCTCTGCAGATGCGTCCAGTCCCGCCAAAGTTGCCCGTATGGATTTGGTCAGCTCGACATCTTCGAGAGGTGCTGACCTATAGTCTTTGGGTTGCGGCAATTTTAACGCCATCTTTTTGATCCTCTTGGAGATTCCTATTCGAGACTCTTCTCCGAATCGTAACCTAAATCGGCCAACTGACCATTCCCAGGACCGATCGTCCGTTTCATACAAAGCTCGACAATCACCGCAATAACTCGTCCAAGTTCCTGGGCTCGCGATACAGCGTATTGTCGGTGAAAATCGCGCGCGGCAAGTCCGCATTGAAACCGCCGTCGGTCACATATGCATCGGACGTAAACCCGGTGTCGTAGTCCTGAACGCTCATGATGCCCCAGGACTGATACCAATCGGGCGGAGGCGGGCCACTCGGAGTTCCAGTATGTAGCTGGCTGCCGGACATCAGAGCCTTTTCCGTGCTCCGTATGAGTTTTCCATTCTCATCATAGGCATTGTCGTAGACGTAGTTCATTTCCTGCAGTCCACATTTGTATAAGCGCTTGGCATACCACCAACTGATACCGGGCTTGGGCGTGATCTCTATGATGACGGCGACGTCTCCCGCTCCGTCCACCCGCTTAACATCTGGCAGATAGTCAGGTTTGTACTGCGGCTTGGAAGGGTCCGGGTTGTAGAGTTCGAAGCCCACAACCTTATAGTTCAGCTCAGGCAGCGCGTTGGTGTGCGAAACATCTTCATAGCGATTGATCAGGCCAGGAAAGTACTGGCTGGAAACGGCCCCCGCGAGTCTTCGGACTTTACGTACCGAAGGCAGGTACAGGGTGTCTTGCGGAGGAAGGTTAGGATCAACAAACGTCGTCGTGACCCCTGACTCTCCCTTGACCTCGGGCGGGTCCGTATAGGTCCACACATACTTGCGAAGAACCTTGTCCTGATCCGATGAGGGTATATACTCACTTCCTTTCTTCATTTCCATGTCGGTGTAGGCTTCTATCATGTTGGTCTCGCCGCGCACCGAGCCATCGGGCCGATAAATCTTGATCTTAAGGTTATCCCAATAGTTTTTTGCGTACGGCGCATACTCATTTTCGGCGTAGCACCTATTCATCAGTTCGGCGCCGGAAAGAGTGGAACGTTTATCCAGGGGTACGTCCCACGGAGGTGGCAACCCCGGCTGCGTCCATTGGGCGTAGTAAGCCGGGCCCATGGTCTTGTACTTCTCTTCCATGTAGGGCTTCGGCTTCCACACCATCGATTGATCGCCCCACTTGACATTGAAGGTGCCTGGCTCTGCCCCGGGCGTAACGCTATAGGACTTGCCGGCTATCGTCTTGGGAGGCATAAGATCATCGCCGTTATTTGAAGGCCCGGGACTTTGCGCGTTCACCGGAGCTCCGGCCGCCATCAAGGCGAACGTCACCAAAAGGATTTTGAGATATCGCATACTAGTCACCTCACCTTTCCTTGCGACCAATTCGAAAAAGGACGGAAGAGCATTTGGCAGCATCGACTGACCATCGAAGCATCTTAAACCGGTATTTCCTTGTCAAACCAAACTCACTCATCACAATAGGGCGATGCTGGACTTATCGCATGCCGCCGGTAACCGGGTCGCACTCAACCATTTCGCTGATCATCACCTCAGGATCCGACTGGGTGTACTTAGGCCAGTCTTCCTTTAGCTCGGCGGCTGCCTCTTCGATACCAAATAGCCGAAAAAATCCGTCTGCGTCGTCACGCGTATTAAAGTACAGCGAGTTGATGAGATGATACGGCACACCAAGGCCGGGCGGTCCATACGGATTGCGACAAGCTTCGACCCTCACTGGACTGACGCCGCAATGCATCTTCAGTAGCCGCAGTCCCATAGGCAGATGGACTTCGGACCAATGCTTGAGGTTGAAAGTGGAGCCCTGCTTGTTGGGATACATTATGTCGACGCGATACATATCTAACCTCTACGAACTACCCGATAACCTCTGTGGACTACCTGGGCTGGTTTTGCTCTGTTATCCGAACGATGGGATGTCGCGTGGGTTCGAGGTCGAGTGGGTCGCCATCGTGCAGGTTGCTTGGGCGCTGTGCCGGCGGCGCGAACTTGCGGAAATAATAGCGCACGTCGTCGCCAGCGTACCGAAAGGTGATCGCTCGTCGCGTTTTGGATTCGGATGAATTGCCGCCAGCACCATGCAGAGTTCTCAGGTGATGAACGACGACGTCACCCGGTTCGGGCGCGAAAGTCACAATATCGAATTCGTTTTCATGACCTTCGATTGACGGGATTGGTTCGCCGGCGTCGTCGGGCGCGGTCGCATCGCTGATAAAATAGTTAACCTTGTAGATTTTGCCCGATCTGTGCGAGCCGCGCAGGTACTCGATCAGGCCCATATCCGGAGTTTCGCTCTCTGCTGGGATGCGAATGGCGCAGACCTTGTCGCCCGCGATGTGATCATAACCTTGATCCTGATGCCACGCGGTACGCTCCATTGTCCCCGGAGGCTTCACCAATAACTGGTCGTCATAGAGATAAAGTTTGGAAGAGCGGGTTAGCTGCGCGGCAATCCTGGGTAGCGGCGAGTCGATCGCCAATTCGCGAATCATGGAATGGAGCTGCCAGACGCTGGTTACCGAAATGAAGTGCCCCCGATTGGATTTCGGCCTCACGCGCGTGTCGAGCGAAACCCGCCCGGCGAGCTGACGAGGAGAGGCCCATTCCGATGACTCTGGAGGCTGCTGCGAGCTCGCGGAGTCCGAGGCAAGAGCGAGTGTGGTGAAATCAAGAACCTGGTCTGCCGGTTTCTCGGTCTGGGCGATCAGGTCGTCGATAGCCTGGTTCAGCTGCTGAATCCACTCAAGGTCGATTATTTTGCGTAAGTGTACGATTCCGTCGCGCCGGAAAGTCTGCAACTCGTCTTCAGTGATATTGCGAAGCATCTCTCGATTCATGATGACACTCCAACTCTGTTAGGGTGACGGGCGCGTCGCCTCGGCCGTCGATACTTCCGGAATCGGCGCGGTCGGTCCAATCCGATCGCGAGCTTCTCCGGCTGGAATTATGTGCGGCGACCATCGATTGTAATCGTGGTGCCGACGAAAATAATCAAGCGAAACCGTTCCGGTAAACATGGCAATCAGCGTCGGCCAGTTTGCTTTTAGCAAACGCAAATACGCATGCATCAGAACCATCCCAATGATCAGAAAACTGCTCGCGTCGTGAAGAAGACGCTGCGATCTCATCCAATCGTGGCTGGATGTGACGAGTACTTCCGCGTTGAGCGTCAGCGCTACGCCGGAAAAAATCAGCACACCGACGAGTATGGAAAGAATGAGATGGTACAACTTCTGAACCACGTCATATTTGCCGAAGTGCGGATAACGGATTTGCTTCCCAAACGTATAGCCGATCATCCGCATCAGATCGCTGAAATCTCTGCGTTCAAACCACATCGACCAGGGCTCACCTTGCATCAGCGAGAAGCCGACATGCAGAAGCACACCAACGATGAATAGCCCGGCAGAGAATTCATGGAGACGCAGCCACGAGATCGGCGTTCCGGGCATCGTGCCCGGTGCGTAAAGCGCGAGACCTGAACACCCCAGTGCGGCCATCAAAAGAAATACGCCGCCCCAATGATAGAGACGGGCACCTACTTCGTAGCGCTCTACACTACCGTCCCCCGTCGGCATCGAAGCATTCGTAATAACAGGCAACCCGAATGCCCGCCGCACGAGGTAGAGGGCCGCTAGAAGAACTATGGACCAGAGAAATAGCTTGAGCGTCAACGGTACAATCTGAATGGCTACTGTCCTGTTATAGTAGTCGGACGTGTACCGAAATATCGATGCTTGCCTAAACTGCATGAAATTCGTCATTGACATCGAACTACCAGGCCAATCACTAGGACGACGCGGCAACACTAGGATGAAGCTCTCCTGATTGATTCGGTCGACACGATTGCGGGAGTCGTCTCCGGAACCGCGCCGGAGACAGCTCGCTTGCCAAACCAGGACCAGAGTATAGGAGACATAATTGCGCTCATAAGGAAGCATACGAGCAAAACAACTCCCATGCCAAAACCGACGTAGCCTATATACAACGGAACCGGCGCAAGTATCATACAGCCGAAAATCAGTGCGCCATTGGAGACCACCAGCGCCCGACGAATATTTACGTAGGCGTGGATAAGAGCCTCTTTGAAGTCACCCAGGGTCCGATACTCTTCGCGAACCCGGAATAGCAGGTATACTTCGGAATCAATGCCCACGCCACTGGCGATTGCCAACGCCGCCACGGTGTTCGAGTTCAACTCGATGCCGAAAAGAACCATGATTCCAAGGGCTATGATCGATCCCATAGCCAATGGCACAAGCAGCAGTAGAGCCAGCGAAACCGATCCAATAGCCGGAATGGCCAGCAGCGCGGTACCGACCAGCCCCAGGACAAGACTAACTATCAGCCAGTATTTGATATTTCGATTGAAGGCTTGTGCTATCCCCACCGCACCGCCCGCAACGCTTACTGTCACGGGAAGTCCTTCGAATAGTGGATCCGCATGAGTTGTAGTGTCGGCCATGAGTCGACTGACGACGCCGGGATCAGTGGTGCTAACATAAGCGATTATGACAGTCGCGCTGTAGTCCTCGCTGAACAGCCAGTCGTAAACACCGGGCTCCTCATTCGACATACCCATAACAGCTTCGCCCAGAGCCTGATGGGTCTCCTGCACGGTAAAGAATTTGGGATCGTCTCCATTGACGAACTGATGCCGCAACTTCAACGGAAAGGCCAGGTCGCTCACTGAGCCAACGTGAGGCAGCGAGCGCATGTAGTCCGCGAGCGAGTCCACAGCGCGAAGCACTGCCGGCGTCTCGAGAACCTTGTCATGCTCCTGCTTGGCTTCGACCAGCACGATCATCGGATACACTCCGCCGAACCGCGTCGTGATCTCCTTCTCCATCTGGTAGATATTGCTGCGGTTCCAGGAGTGAGTCAGATAGTTATGAATGGCGAACGTATTGTTTTGACCGACCGGAGCCCTGGCTACCACCAATCCTAAACCGAAGGTGATGAGCACAAACCCGGCGATAACCGCGGCGGCAGTGCTGCGATTGCTGATCAGTTCGCGAACGCTAGCCGCCAGAAAGCGGTCGAATCCTCCCACTTTTTCAGTTTTGATTCGGGCGCCGGCGCTCCTGAGCTCGCTTATAGTTATTGAACTGAGCGCCGGAATCATCATGAGGAATTCGTCGACGGTGAGCGATAATAGACCGAGCGCCGTCACTATCCCCAACGCGCGCACGTTCTCGAAAGGAATAAATGCCATCACGGCGAAAGGAATGACGTCGCAGAGCAGCGATACCAGCATCGGTCGAAGTCTCGAGACGAACGTGCTGACGATTGCATCTTCCGCGTTTTGCAGTCGCGGATATTCCTCGAAGAAAAAGCGGCTTAGAAATTGGACGGAATGGCATGCACCCGCGGCTACCACGATGAACGGGGCCAGCAGCGCCGCGGCTGAGAAAAGTGTCGCGCCGAAGAAAATTCGGTACAGGCCGAAACCCATTAAGGCGCCCATCAGCGCGACCCTCAGCGGCAGCAGTACTCCGCTCCATGACCGGAACCCGTACCACAGGATCGCCGCGATCGTGACTATGAATGCGGCAAAGGCCAGACCTACGAAACGTAAGCCAACACTGTTTACCCATCCAATCAAAACCGGAGTGCCTGCAGCCCGGATAGTTATCCCAGGACGTTCATGCTTGCGAATTATTTCCGAGACCGCACGATAGATTGCTATCGGCTCCGTCGTATCGACCGCGATGCGAGCACCCTTAGGCTGCTCCGAACGGAAACTTGCGACGATCAACGACGCCTTTCCGTCCTTTGAAACGAGCACACCATCAAGGAGAGGATTGTCGCGCGCCGCTGCTTCGATTGCCTTCGCGTCCTGCGCAGTTTTCGGAAACTGCGGCATCAGCGGAGTGATCAGCATCGTGGCGTCCGCGTCGCCGCCGCTCTGAAATGCGTACTTCTCGGAATCCAGCGTCGCCAGGGACCTGACTGTGTACGGGATAACTCCTTTGACCAGATAGAGATCGTGCGTGATGTTCTTGATCGTGCTCAGATCCTGGACGCTATAGATGCTCCCCTGGTCTGCGACAACTTCTATACTTACTGAATCGCCCCCGCCGAATAGCTGAGTAATCTTGCCATTCAATTTTACAAATGGGTCGCCGGCCGGCGGCCATGCATTCGGATCGTCGCGCAATTGCATCCCAGCGACTGCCCAGATGCAGACAACAGCAACCACGACCTGGAACAGGAGTCCCGCACCCTTATGTCGTATAAAAAAGCGGGCGAGGCGAGCCAGTCGAAGATCGATGCCTCGATATGCAAGCGGATCGCTGTACTGGTTACTTCTTACAACCATCTTAAACGAATCGACCTATCTAAACTCGGTCTTATTCATTCGACACAGAGTGCCCCAATAATTCTATCGGCTACAAAAGCACTCTCGACAGAGTGAAATAAACGTTGGTCGCATTCGTGTATTGGCCGTACGGAGTCTGCTTACTGCCGGCGAAAATATTGAATCCGAGCGCTACCTTCGTCTTGTCGTCGATCCTGTATGCGATCTGCGGCTGGAGCCACCAATCCTTGAACTGCAATTCGTACAGCGTAAAAAACGAAGTATCTATGTAGTCGCCAGAAAGCCAAGTTTTATCCAAGTACATGGTAAGCAGGCTGTAGTAGGCGGCGCGCATTCCCGACTTGCTGCCCGCGAATCCAATTGCCTCAAACTCATGCTGATCGGCGCCGCAAGTCGGACAGTGGATCTTGTTGACTACGTCATCGTGCCAATATTGAAAGCTGGCGAAAATCGGACGTTGCAACTGGTCGCTGCCAATGTACTTATCGAGTCCCAGCAAAAGCCCCCAGTGGTCGGTATTTACCGGGTTTCCTACGATACCCTCGTAATACCTGTCGCCCACCGTGATTGCTGTCTCACCACGTATGACGGTTCCTTCCAATGGAGCCGGCACACCCTGAAATTCGTAATCGAACGAGGCTCCGGCGATGTGAACACGCCTGGGTTGTTCAAGCACCGAGGTTGCGGTGGTGAAGTTCCCGGTATTCGGGAACTGGATCATGTACGCGGTCCAACCGTAAACGTAGTTAAGAGTATAGTGGATATTGTAAGCTTCGTCGCTCCAACGCGCCGCGTAGATACCGTTACTTGGAGCGATTGAAGGTTGATGATAGTCGACCGGGATCTTGAAACCGAACAGCCCGTTTTCCGCGGCGTTGAAGGTACTAACAACGTTCGGCGTGAAATCCTGGTATCCGCCTTGATAAGGAAGACCGCCCTTAAGCGGTAAGCCTGGATAGTAGTAGGGGAGATATTTAGGCTCGTAAACGAACTGGATAGTGCCGGTCGAGGTTACCTGGTAATTCGCATTGACAGCCCAGATCGGAATCTTGTTGTACTGCTCGTCGAAATTTGTAGGATTAGACAGATTGAACGGGTTCAGGATGTCGAGCATATACACCCCATCCGATTTTCCCCACGAAATGATCTGCCGACCAACCCGGACGAAGAGGTTCTTGGGCCGGATATCGACATAGTACTCGCGCAAGAGCGGGTCGTACTGGTCATCCATGCTACCGTTAAGATTTTTGTTCCAGTCTGGAACCAGATATTTTCGGTATTGGCCCTGTCCCCATCCAGTCATATCGTAGGCGGTATCGTAGAAGGGCCTGACTCGCAGATTGAACTCGAGTGGTATGTTTAAGGTGTATTTAAGATCTGGTGCGTAATGCAGATCGAGGCGCAATTCATTGCGCTGTCGCATTACACCGTCGGCATGCTTGGTAAAGAATGATTGCGTCTCGGCACGGAACAAAGTGCGGTCGACTTGGGGAAGGCGGAGGTAGTTCTCTGTGTAATAGCTAAGACAGATCTGAAATCCGCCTGATTCTTCACATGCAAAGGAGCTTGAGTTACCGAATAGTACAGCCGCCGACAAAAGCAAAAGGAGAAGCGGAAGCACCGGAGCAAAACGGGATAGGCACGTACATCGAGGTTCCGTGTCAGGAAAGGGGCCCGGTCTTTGCCTCATACGATCTCTCCTCAGCATATCGACGTTGCGATCCTTTCCCTTGTGGCGCTCCCCCTTTATGCATCGCCTACGGTTGAACCTCCGCTACCTGCGCCACCATCGGTCTTGCTCCCATTTTCTCGACTGATCCCAATCTACTCAGAGACAAATTTTAGTACTGTGTTCGGGTCATTTTGGTGTGTATACAAAATTGTGCTCAAAAGTGTGCTCGAATTAGCACCGCTCGCGCTTTTATGTCAAGCCTCCGTAATTGCTCGATTTCTCAGACTACCAGAACCAATGAAAATGCAGCGTTGACGACTTCATAACTTTCTCAAGTCGAAGCCCGGCAGCCCTATCAGTTGCATACGCGCCGCCGACCATCCGGTAAGCATCGCACGGTTAACAGCATGCGCACTTGACGTCAGGAATTTAGCGACGAAGCCGTTGGTCGGAAGAGCAGTCGCACCGCCCCAAACACCATGGGTTGAGGTGATCGCCGCATCGATAGCGTTGATGTCCTCCGTGGTAGTCCGTGATCGATCACAGATGGCGATAATTGATCCGAAGTAGTCGAACCCTTCCATCACGCCTAACCCGTGAAGAGGCTGGCTCGCTGGAATCAGCGATGCGCGCGAAAAATACTGCGGCGTGCCTTCAACGCGCATCGACACTTCGCTGCTGAGCTCGCGAAACCTCCAGCGCTCGCCGCGTCCAATGCGTCCTGCGGCAATCGCATCGTAGACGATCGCGCAGCTTCCATGCTCCATTTTCACTTCAAACGTCTGTCGCAGCGCTGCTCCCGGATGCGGGATCAAATGGTCGGGAAGATATTCGAGGGTCGCGTTCTTGCCGACCGCGATTTCAGTTTCGCATCGAGCCGGCTGGTCGAGCGCTCTATAAACTTTGGTGGCCGACGGGGTTGTCAGCACTACATGGGTGCCGGCTCCGAGTACGATTTCGGTACGAAGCCGATCGCCCCCAAAAGTCCCGCCGGTTGGATTGAGCATCATCATATACAATGAGCCATCCGGCAGCCGCGACGGCTCAAGCGCCTGCAACGGCAGCGTGAATCGGCGGTTGGTCAAAACTGTTCGGTCGTCGCGCCGCTCGAAGACGAGGCGCAGAAATCCGTCGCGTCCGACGCGCTCAGGTCTCGAAAAGCAACTCACGCTTGATCCAATCGACGATGAGGTCGATGCCTTTCCCTTCGCGCAAGTTAGTGAAGACAAAGGGCCGCTCGCCGCGTGCGATGCGTGCGTCGCGGTCCATGACGGCTAAATCAGCTCCAACATAAGGGGCAAGATCGATCTTGTTGATTACCAGCAATCCAGAGCGCGTGATGCCGGGGCCACCTTTGCGCGGAATCTTGTCGCCTTCGGCGACGTCGATGACGTAGATAGTCGCGTCCACCAGCTCGGGGCTGAAAGTCGCCGCCAGATTGTCGCCGCCGCTCTCGATAATGACAGATCTCGAGGTCGATGAATCGGCGCGTGAGCTCGCCCAACGCCTCGAGATTCACCGACGCATCCTCGCGAATCGCAGTATGCGGGCATCCTCCCGTCTCGACGCCGAGGATTCTGTCCGCCGCGAGCACTCCACGCCGGGTGAGGAACTCAGCATCTTCGCGCGTATAGATGTCGTTGGTGATGACGGCAAGCTGGTGCTCCGGATGCATGCGGCGGCACAGCCATTCGACCAGCGCGGTTTTGCCCGAGCCGACCGGACCACCGATTCCAATCTTGAGGGGTTTTGGAATCATGACCTGAAGAGTCGCGCGTCCATGGCGGCGTGTCGCATCGAGGCAATCTCGAGAGCGGGCACGAACCCGGCAATTTCGTGAACGGCTTTTGCGGTCGCCTCGCTGGCGAGCCTGCCAATCAGCGGCGTTAGATTTCTGATAATGAGCTGTCCTTTCAGCTGTCCCAACGGAATCAAACGCAGCGCCGCGCCGACGATCGCAGCTGTCGACGAATACAAATACGCAGCGGCGGTTTCAAACGGCGTCCATCCTTGCGCACCGCCGGCAATCCCGAACACAACCGAGTGATGGCACGGCGTCATATCCGCGGATGCGAGCCGCGCGAACTCGCGAAGGATCGGATGCTCGAGAAGAGCGTCTGCAATTCTTGCAGTCTGCCGGCCCATCTGGCGGCTGGCGTTGCGCAACTCCAGCGCTGGCTTCATCGCGTCGATCATGGAGTCGAGCTCGAGGCATCGGTCGAGATCTTTCAGTGAGGTCGCTCGAAGTGCGCTAACGACCGCAACTGCGTCGGTTGATCCTGCGCTGCCTTGCAGATAAGACCGCAATAGTTGTTCGACGTCCCCTGCGTCGGACACGATGCCGCGCGCCACATACGCTTCCAGCCCGAACGAATGCGCATATGCGCCCGCGGGAAAAAGCCCGTCGGCGAATTGCAGCAATGTGATCGTCCCTTCAGGATTCATGGCGATGCTCTTTTGCGATCGGATCGAACACCGCACGAATACGTTCCCACGGCTCGCCGAGCCTGATGAGCAGCTGAAGCATCGCAGTGTCGTCGGGCACCAACAACTTTTCCCCCTCTACGGCAAGGGGAAAATGGTGATTGCCGACCTCGAAAGCAACGCGCAGCGCAGCTTGATAATCGCGCGGCCGCACGGCAAGCACGGGCTCTTCGGCGGCTTCGATCTCGAGGTACCATCGAGGCTCGTTCGCGAGGATGTCGCCCGGATGCAACACGGTGCCGGTCGGAAGTGCAAGAGCGACTGAGCGCCCGCGCGCGCTTATGGCACGTCGCCGCACCCACCGCCGCTCCTCCGACGTCATACTAAGGTAATCGCGCTCTTTCGACGCTCGCTCGCCGTCGCTTAGACGAGGAGAGATCCGCTCGACTGTCAGCATCGGCTAAATATCCACTCAGAACAGAAAATAACGCTGAGCCATCGGCAGCCGCACTGCCGGCTCGCAAGTCATCAGCTCGCCGTCGGCGTAAACCTGGTAGGTATCGGGATCGACCTCGACCTTTGGCAGCGCGCTGTTGTTCACCATGTCGTGCTTCGTAAGCGACCGGCATTTCGCGACAGGCACCACTCGGCGCGCCAGATTGAGGTGCCCCAATTTTCCGGCGCTCGCTTGCGAAACGAACGTAATCGACGAAGAACTCATCGCGCGGCCGAACGCCGCGAACATCGGACGGTAGACGACGGGCTCGGGTGTGGGGATCGACGCGTTGGGTTCGCCCATCGCGGCCCACGCAATCATTCCACTCTTCAGCACCAGTTCTGCCTTGATACCGAAGAAAGCCGGCTTCCATACTACGAGGTCAGCCACGCGCCCGGCTTCGATCGATCCGATCTCGTGCGCGACACCGTGCGCGATTGCGGGATTGATCGTGTACTTCGCGACGTAGCGACGCGCGCGCACGTTATCATTGCCGGCTTTCTCGCCGGGCAAGGCGCCGCGCTGCCGTTTCATTTTGTCGGCGGTCTGCCAGGTGCGTATGATGACTTCACCGATTCGCCCCATCGCCTGCGAATCCGAAGACATCATGCTGATCGCGCCGAGATCGTGCAGCACATCTTCGGCGGCGATCGTTTCAGCCCGAATGCGCGACTCGGCAAATGCGACATCTTCCGGAATCAGCGGATCGAGATGATGGCAGACCATCAACATATCCAGATGCTCGTCGAGGGTGTTGACCGTGAACGGCATCGTCGGGTTGGTCGACGACGGCAAACAATTCGGCTCGCCGCAGACGCGAATGATATCCGGTGCGTGACCGCCGCCCGCGCCTTCGGTGTGATAGGTATGAATCGTTCGTCCCTTGAAGGCGTCGATCGTGTCCTGAACGAAGCCCGCCTCGTTCAGCGTATCGGTATGAATCGCGATCTGGACGTCATATTCGTCGGCCACCGATAGCGCGCAATCGATGGCGGCGGGAGTGGTACCCCAGTCTTCGTGTAATTTAAGTCCGATCGCTCCCGCCTCGATCTGCTCGCGCAGAGGAGCGGCTGTCGAGGCATTGCCCTTGCCCAGGAATCCCATATTGACTGGCAAGCCTTCGGCGGCTTCGATCATACGATGGATATTCCAAGGGCCTGGCGTACAGGTCGTGGCGTTAGTTCCTGTCGCGGGACCTGTGCCGCCCCCGAGCAGAGTCGTGATACCGCCGGATAGAGCATCCCACGCGAGTTGCGGACAAATGAGATGCACGTGCGCGTCGATTCCGCCGGCGGTCACGATCCTACCTTCGCCGGCGATCACTTCGGTCCCGGCGCCGACGACCATTCCGGGTGTGACACCTTCCATGATGTCAGGATTGCCTGACTTGCCAATCGCCGCGATTCTGCCGTGCCGAATTCCGATGTCCGCTTTTACGATTCCCCAATGGTCAAGGATGATCGCGTTGGTGATCACCAGGTCGAGCACGCCGCTGTCTGAAGTCGCGCTCGCCGATTGCCCCATTCCGTCGCGTAGCACCTTGCCGCCGCCAAACTTTGCTTCGTCGCCGGGGGTCGTGAAATCACGCTCGATCTCGATCAGCAATTCGGTATCTGCGAGGCGGATGCGGTCGCCGGTGGTAGGTCCGTAGAGTTCGGCGTACTGGCGACGTGGGATTCTGAGGCTCATGATTTCACATTGGCAAAGCCGCGAGCATCCGCGCGTTCCAGCGCTGCTTCGGCTGCTGATGCATCTGTCGAACCAGTGGTCAGAGCATTGAGCCCCAGCACGTTGGCGGCTCCGCCGAGACGCACTAGCTTGATGTTCTTGTCGTCGCCGGGCTCGAAGCGCACGGCGGTGCCGGCGGGAATATTGAGTCGCTTGCCGAAAGCAAAACGCCTGTCGAAGCTGAGCGCTTTATTGACTTCGAAGAAATGAAAGTGCGATCCCACCTGAATCGGCCGGTCACCGGTATTGACCACTGTCAATTCGACCGTTTCGCGCCCTTCGTTGGCGACGATGTCCGGCTCCGCCAGGATGTATTCGCCAGGTATCATCTTTAGCGAATCGGAAAATGCACGGTGACCAGCTTAGTCCCGTCGGGAAAAGTTCCTTCGACCTGGATCTCGTCGATCATTTCGGGCACTCCTTCCATAACGTCGTCACGGGTCAGGATTGTCATGCCGAATTCCATCAGTTCCCCGACGGAGCGGCCGTCCCGGATGCCTTCGAGGATCTCCGCCGCGATCAGAGCGGTCGCTTCCGGATGATTCAGTTTAATTCCGCGCGCTTTGCGCCTGCGCGCCACCTCGGCGGCTGTGAAGATTAAAAGCTTGTCGACCTCGCGAGGAGTCAGTCGCATCGCCAATCTCTCGGTGCCGAATTCTCCAGCATCCACCTGGTTGTCGCAATCAATCGATCGTCACTGTCTATGGGACCTATCACTTGGACACCCATCGGCAGCCCCTTCGATGACCGCGCAACTGGATAGGTGATGCATGGAACTCCGAGAAGGGTCCACACGCTGTTGAAGATTGGATCGCCCGTCGATGACAGCCCCTCGGGCGCTATTCCAGGAGCACTCGGCGTAAGTAACACGTCGTACGCGGAAAAGATTCTGGCGATCTGATCGCGGCCACGACGCGCGACGCGGATCGCGTCTTGCACTTCGCTGACGGAAAGAGCGCGGCCACTCTCGATGATCGATTGGAGCCGCGTGCTCAGGCTCGTTCGATGATTTTCGTATTCGTACTGCCGCGACAGAGCGATCTCGCGGCACATAATGTTGCGGTGCGCCTCGAGCAGGTCTTCAAATCCGGGAATCGTCAATTCGCTGACATACGCTCCCGCCCGCGCGAGCTTTTCTGCAGTCGCCTCAACAACTTTGCGCTGCTCCGCTTCCGCACTTTCCCACCAGGGCGTGCGGGCCAAGCCGATTCGAGGAGCGGCATTGCCAATCGGATCTCTGTAAGGGATTCCCGAGAGCACACTGCCGACAATCGCGAGATCTTCGACCGTGCGCGTAAAGGTGCCGAGCGTGTCGAGCTCGGTGGAAGATAGCAGCACGCCGTCGTACGGAATTCGCGCGTACGACGCCTTGTATCCGATGACGCCGCAAAAACTCGCGGGCCGGATGACGGAACCCGCGGTCTGAGTTCCGAGCGCAAATGGAACCTGCCGATCGGCGACCGCCGCGGCCGATCCGCTCGACGATCCGCCCGGCGTGTGGAGCCGATTGTGCGGGTTCGTCGTCTTGCCAGGAGCAAACACCGCGAACTCGGTCGTCACCGTCTTGCCCAGGATCACCGCGCCGGCTGCGCGCAGCCGTTTCACACATTCGGCATCCACGCCCGTCCGATGGTTGCGATAGATCGGCGAGCCGTAGCCGGTGGGCATATCCGCGGTTTGAATGACGTCCTTGATACCGACGGGCACGCCATGCAAAGGACCTCTGCTCGGGTAGCTGTCGCACTCCGTCGCCTGCGCGAGCGCGAGCGATCGATCGAGGAACTCCCACGCGCCGACTATTTCGTCGCGTGCCTCGATGCGATCCAGGAACGCGCCGACCACGCGCCGCGAGGTAGTCTTGCCCTGAGCTATAGCTCTTGCCGCTTCACCCACCGAAAGCTCGGTCAACGCATAGTCGTTCGTCGCCATATCTACGCGCCGGTCACTGCGGCTTGGTCGCGGGTTTCGTCGACGAGAGACCCGACGCAAGCACCGCGCGGCCGTCGGCGCCCCCGGGAACGTAGTACAGATTGTTGGTGCTTAGCGGAGGCATCTCGTGAAAATCGCTGCGCGTCCATCTAATCCTGGTCGGACGATGAATCTTGCCGCCCTCGTCCGCCTCTAATTCGATTCCGAGCGCGGTGAGCGCAATGAACAACGCTTCGAACTTGTGATCGGGATCGATGTCGAGCACCAGCCCGAGTGCCGCGTCGGTCAGGTGAAATTCCATAATTTGCCGAGCAGAGGCGGCGTCGCGCACGCGCAACGCCTCGCAAAAGGCCGCATCGGCTTGAATGAATGACTTGGGAACTTCAGGACGTGAGAAGTATAGCCGCTGATGCCGGTAGATCTTCGTGTGTAGCGACTGAATGAGTTCGCGGAAAGTGTCGGGGTAGTAACGCAGCGTCGCTTCGTGAAATTGCAAATGTACCTGCTGAAATTCCTGGATGCGATGGCTGTTCGCAGATCGCTCCATCTGCTCGAGCACCGATTGCATCTGGTCAACGTCCTGATTGGAAATATCGTCAACCAGAGCGCCAATCGTCGGCGGCTCGATCAGCAATCTGAGTCCGTATGACTGCTCGGCGTGATCGTTGTAAACCGGCGCGACTTCCATCCCGCGGTTCGCCTCGCCCACGACCAAGCCTTCCGCCGCGAGCCGCGAGAGCGCCTCGCGCAGAGGCGTCCGGCTGACCTTCAGCTCGGTTGCGAGCGTCTGCTGCGAGAGGCGGAAACCAGGATGATATTGGCCATTGATAATGTGGTCGCGGATCGTCTGATACAATTCTTCAACTGTCGTACCCGGACGCCTGACCTTCATTTCATGACACCGTGGAAGCTGGATTTACCGTTCGCCGCGTCGGCCTCGAGCACGCGAGGCTCGGTCGAGTATGCCTGCGGACGTGTTCCACGCAAGACTGGAAGATTTCGGCGCATTTCATCGAGAAGCCCCAGATCGAGCTCGAGTGTTTTGTGCGCGAACTCCGCAGTACCCAGATCAGCCAGCACTCGACCCCATGGATCGACCGCGAGTGCATGCCCCCAGGTTTCGAAAGCATCGTCGCCTGTGCGCCCGCGAATCGTGGCGGAGCCCAGGACGTATGCAGTGTTCTCGATCGCTCTGGCGCGCAGCAGCACTTCCCAATGCGCCTCGCCGGTTTTGAATGTAAAAGCAGCAGGTACCAGAAATACCTCGGCGCCGGCGCGCGCCAGGGTCCGATACAATTCGGGAAAGCGCACGTCGTAACAGATCGTCACGGCGACGTTGACGTGTTTGATAACCGCTATAACCGGCTCGGTGCCGGCTACCTCGACGCGCGAAGCCTGGAACTTCTGTCCGCCAATAGTCGCATCGAACAGATGGATCTTGTCATAGCCGCCCACTATTTCTCCGCTAGGACCGATCACCAATGCAGTGTTGTGAACAGAGCCATCGTCGGCACGCCGCTTGAAGCCGCCAAGTATCACCGTCGCTGAAACGTTGTCGGCACTGCTACGCAAATCGTCGATTTCCGGCGAATCGATCGCGAGCGCGGCGGTGCGCATCTCGTCGTTGGTCCCAATCATCAGCCCATTTTCAGGAAGCAGAATGAGGTCGGGCTTATCCGGCGCGGCCTCACGCACGAGGTCGAGCGCTTTCCGCAGGTTCGCCGCGACGTCTCGCGTTGCATGCCACTGCGTCAGCGTCACCCGCAACCGCCGCGCCGGCTCATTGGCTTTGGGACTTTCGTCAGGCATGCGCAGAAACCTGTGTCGGAAGCGTCATATTCACGACCGCCCACCCTCCGCCCGATGCCTTCATCGGTTCGTAGGCAAATACTTCTCCGCGAACGCCCGGTCCGACGGCAGCGAGCATAATCAGCCAGTTCAGAAACTCATACTGACCGTGCTCGAGAAATGGATACGGTTCGAGATTGGCAAGATCGAGACCGCGGCCAGCCTTGAGCATTTCAAGAATGTACGAATCGAATTCGATGTCGACCGTACCGAATTTTCCCGGATCCAACCAATGCGAGAGTCCACCGGTCGCGAGGATCGCGACGCGCTTGCCGCTCGCCTCGATGACTCCGCGCAGGAGATTGCCGAAGGCCCGTGCGCCGAAGGGCGAAAACGTTCGCGCCGGCTGCGTTATGATTGGTATCACGGGAAGATTGGGACGCGGGAGCACGAGCCTCAGCGGAACGATAAGTCCGTGATCGAGGTCGACGCTCTCAGCCTCTTCGAGTTCAAGACCGCCCGCGCGCATGGCTCGTGCGATAGTGCCGGCCAGTGCAGTATCTCCCTTGAGCAGGAGATTCAGATCGGACCGTTTGAAGAACGACATCGAGCCCTCGTGCTGAGCGCCGGTCCCGACCACGAATGCACCGCTCTGAAAACTCTGAAAATGGCAGTCCACCGTCACTATGATAACCTCGGGGTTGGCCTCTGCGAGACGGTCGGCCAGCCGCCGGTAACCGTTACGTAACCGCTCGACCGCATCCGCCGGATCTATTTCAGGCCGTGCCAGCAGATCCGGAACGTGGGAACATCCGCCCGCGAACACCAGTCGCGAAGGGACGTCCGCTTGCGGCAATGGCGATTCGGTGTCGACAAGGAAGCTGCCCGAGCTTGCGGAGTCGCCCAAGTCATCCTTGAACCATCGGCTGACCAGAATTGTCAGGCCGTCGTTGAGGCCCACCGAACGAAGCAGGTCTCGATCTCCGCGGCTGATCGCGTCTGTCCATTTCGGGGTCAGGCCGAGTTCAGCGCCGATGGCCGTGGGATCCGCTTTGAAACGAGCCAACAAATCCCCGTTGCCGGCGAGTGCAAGAATTGCGGCTTCGAGAGCCTGGCGATCGACCTGGCTCATCGTTTTTCCAAACGACCCGCGATCACCACCGGCTCGCCGTCAATCTCGACCGTGCAACCGCGCATGGGAATATCCAGATGCGCCGGTGTATGCCGGTTGGCGAAGCGATTGGAACCGGTCGACCACATGAAATTGCCGGCGGTGGATCGTAATTCCTGGCCGAACAATGTCCTCGCCTCATAGACCTCGAAGGCCGACCATCTCGCCGCAGGATGAAACCCCCATCCGACATGAGATAAGGCAAAGACGTTGTGATCCTTCCAGCTCTCGAAATAGTCGCGCAGCACGAAGGCGTCGGTCCCGGGTCCGCTTATGTCTTCGATAAACCCGTTCTTGATGCGCAGGGTCACCTCGTCACGGACGTAGCGCTGCCAAGGCAACAATACATCTCCCGGCTGAAGGACGATCTTGCCCTGCGCGCTAAGGTCGCGCGGAAAGCATGCGATAAAACCGCTCGGCCAGTGATCCCACCGCCCCGGCTGGTCGACAAAACCCCATTGCTGTGTGATCGGCAGGTCAGCGCCCGAAATATCCGCCGTAAGGTCGGTGCCCGCCTCGCTGGTCACATGAAACTTCCTGCCCGCTTTCAACACGCGCGCGCCGTCCTCGGCTGATGCGCGCAATTCCTCGGTTCCGATCAGACGCTCGAGCACATCGGCCGGCTCGGCCACGAACAGCATCCGTTTGCCTGCGCCGGTGATTCGAGTGCGGACGTCCGAATGGATCAGCCCGCCGACCGTCACATCCACTACCAGGTCGCATTCCGCAGCGGCGGCGAGCAGCGCGGGGATCTCGCGACCGTCGCCGCTATCGTAAGGCGGCAGCACCGGATTCGACAGACTCGACGCCGTAAGCACGAGCGCCGCAGCGCCAAGGCTTCGCGCGGACTCCGCCGCCGCATCCACGTAATCGTTCTTTTGCCCTAGCTCACTAATTATCGCGACGGTCTCGGTCGGCTTGAGTTTGCACAAATGAAATTGATCAACGAAGAGCTCGCGCAGATTTTTGGACATTTCATTGCTCACGTGCTCGTGAACTCTCTCATTCAGAGAGCCGAGCGGATCGCGCCTCCATCTAGTTGAAGCGAGGCCCCGGTTGTAAAAGCGGATTCGGGAGACGCCAGAAAGGCGACGGCGCTCGCGATTTCTTCTGGCTTAGCCCACCGGCCCAGCGGAATCTCGCGCACCGCGCGCGCGATCTCTTCTTCTTCCGAGCTGTGGTTGGCAACCGCCTTCGCGGCCATGATGCTTTTCAGTCGGTCGGTGCCGGTTGCGCCAGGCATCACTTGATTGACGCGCACCTTGTGTGTCGCCAGCTCAATTGCCATTTGCTTGCACATCGTCGAGATCGCCGATCGCAAGCTCGATGACAGCACACCGCCGAATGCCGGCTGTTTGACCCAGGTCGATGTGAGGAACACGATGCTGCCGCCGCCCTGAGAGATCATTTGCCTGGCCGCAGCCAGTGAAAGCTGCACGGCGGGACGTAAGAGCGTGTTGTACGCTCGCTCCCAATCATCAAGGGTGCTCTCGACAAATGGCAGGATGCGCGGTCCGGGGGTGTTTACGACCAGGATATCGACGTGGCCGTATCTGGCGACGACGCTCTCGAAGAGACCCGCGGTTGCTTGCGGGTTGGTCAGATCCGCGGGATGGACACTGATGCGGTCGGCCACTTCGGGCATTGTTTTCAACGCTTCGGATAGGCGCTCGGCGCTGCTGGAGCTCATTGCGACTCGAGCGCCTTCTTGCGCGAGCCGTTTGACGACCGCCCGTCCAATACCCTTGCTGGACGCGGTCACCAGCGCGACCTGTCCGTTCAGCTTGAGATCCATCGATCGCTTCCTCGTCGCGAGGTCATAGGTCTCCACCGCGATTCCTGGCTGCCAACCCGCGCACGAGCAGGCCCGAATCCGCCAACACCATCGAGCCGGTCATTGCCGACGACTCGGTCGCAGAACCCAACAAGGCGTAAATCGCGCCGTAAGCGTCGGTCGCAGGCATCGCCTCGAGCGGCAGCTGTTTCTCAGTGCCCGGCAGGATTGAATCCTGCGGAACTTGCCCGAGCGCCTCGAGACCCGACATGACGGTTTGTGCGACACCAGGCGCTACCCCGTTCACGCGGATTTTTGGCGCGAGTTCGAAAGCAAGCTGAGACACCAATCCAACGACCGCATGCTTCGCGGCCGTATAGAGGACCCCGCCGCCCGAGGTCCGGTATGAGGCGAACGAACCCGTGACAACCACGCGGCCCTGTCTGGCAGCCAAATGAGGAATAGCTGCGCGGATATTCATGAGCAGCGAGCAGACGTTGCCGCGAAAGCATTCGTCAAACGCCGCCGCGAGCTTGACGCCCGGAATGTCAGCCAGGCGGACGCCGTGGTCGTAAATACCGACACAGGAGACCAGCACGTCGAGGCCGCCGAATTGCCGCATCGCCTCGTGAACCATCTTTTCGCTCGCTTCCCAGGTGGTCGCATCTGCGGCGAGCGCGCGAAGGCGGTCGTGCGCGAGTTCTTTCCTGAGCGATTCGATGCGGCCCGATTCCCGGTCGACGGCGAGCACCGACGCTCCTTCGCGGAGGTATCGCGAGACCACCGCGCGTCCGATTCCTCCACCGGCGCCGACGATAACTGCGATCTGGTTTTCGAGCATGCCCACGTTCAATCGCTCAATCCAAAGAAAACTTCGGCCAGGTGCCACGTTCCGCACGCATCAGATCGGAGTAAAATCGAAAAAAATTGCGCTGTACGCCTTCTTCATAACGCGGCGAGTAAACGACTCCCGGACCCGCCCAGTTCTCGGTACGCTTCGCTATCCCAATGCCGGGCAATCCCATTTTGTAGTTGAGTTTGAAGTCGAGAACTTCCGCGGTCACCGAGCGACCGGTGCGCGCCGCAAGAATCCACGGTTCCGTATCGTCCATCTCGAACACGCCGCCCATTGAGAACGATGCGAGTCCAGACTTGTAGACTCGTTCCTTCTGCAACGGCGTCATGTTTCGGTAGGCGCAGAACCAGTTCCACGCTTCGAATTTTCCCGCTCCCATCGGCTGCCAGGTGCGGATGGTAAGCACACCGGTGGGTGGAAAATGCGCGCCATCGTCAGTCATAGGCGCTGCCAGAATTGAAAAGTTGGGGAATACATTGCCCACGAACACGCGCGACCGGCGGGCAACGCGAAGCTGTTCCTTGTCGATTCGAGCAGTATTGAAACTCGCGGCGAGATCATCGGGATAGGCGAAGAACTTCGGGCCGGGGTCGTCTTCGGTCGGAGCCATCGAGAACGACAGCGAGTGCCCCGCCGAAGCCTGGATGTGATAGCCCATCATGTTGTCGGCGAACGGCACCGGGAAGGCACCGATTGCCCACACCGATCGATGCAACGTGCCGAGGTGGTAGTCATCGCCGGAAAAATTCTCGGAGCCGGACTTCCAGTTCGCGTCGATCACGAAGCGCTGCGGTGGACCGAGTATCTCGATCCCGTGCTCGTTGAGACCGAACACGAGATCGAGGTACCACTTCATTCCGCCGAGATATTCTTCGAGCGGCGGCGCGGTCGGGTCCAGCGTGGCAAAAATCAGGCCATGGTAGGTTGCAAGTTTCGCGACGCTGAGCAAGCCGTTCTCTTCCTTCGCCATGCCGCCGAAGGCGTTCTTCCAAAGCGGCGCGCCAAGCAGGTTTCCCTTCGTGTCGTAGGTCCAGCCGTGATAGGGACACCGAAACATATCGGTGTTGCCTGAATCCGCGCGGCAGATTTGAACGCCGCGATGCCGGCAAGCGTCGAATAGCGCGTGGATTTCTCCATCCTCATCGCGCACCACAATGAAATTGTCTTCGCCGATTTTGCGGCGGACGTAGTCGCCGGACGCCGGAACTTCGGAGTCATGCCCAAGGAAGACCCAGCATCGAGCAAAGATCTTGCGCAACTCCAGGTTGTAGATCTCGTCGTTGCCAAAGAGCGCAGCTGGGATCTCGCCGCGTGGCAGACCTTGCCGCAGCTCCTCGAGCAGTTGTTCCAAGACATTGCCCGGTTTTCGCGTTGTAGACTGCCCGGATGACATAATGCTCACCGCAAGCGTTCAAAAAATGATTGCCAGATTGTGAGTCTCGATAACTGTCAAATCCAACAGAATCGTGCGCCGATATAGTTTCAGTACTCGGTCCTCAATGCGCAGCACGTCCTGCCGCTCACCCGAGAGTAGTTGTGGGAGCGTCTGGTCGCGGCGCGTTCGATAAATCATGAGGTTGTTCTTGACTTCGAGTCTATCGTTCTCCGACTGGCGGACGCGAATATTCGTGACGAAGTGCCGAATCCGGGATGGCGGATCCTCGGCCCATGCGAAACCGGATTCATTGCGAACAACGCGGCTCATCAGGGAGCCGTAGGATTCATCCAGGTGAAAGGTGTTGGTCGCGAACCCGGTGCCGCGCGCGCGCTCCATGGTCTGCCGCAGAGGCAGCTGGTAAACGACTTCCTTGCTCACCATTGTCTCGAGCCACTTGCGTTCCTGTCCTGTATCGAGCAGTTCGGACTCGCAGTAGAGCCATGCAACAACACGTGCGTATTGCTCGCTGCCGACTGCTACTTCCGAAGAAATACCCATCTCAATGTGTATACAAAACTGTGCTCAAAAGTGTGCTCGAATTAACCACGCTACTAAATCTATGTCAAGGAAGCTCGACAGACCCTACAACCACCACCAGCCCTCACATTTTTTCGATTACGTTGCGCGATATGTCCTCGAGGCAATCGTTGAAGCCGTCCATCGGCGGATTGATAAATACTTGCGACAGGCCTGCGCTTTCGAGAGCTTTCAGCCGATCGACGACCTCGTCGGATGTTCCGACTAGCGTCGTCGCGGCGATGGTCGCTGGCGTTACGAACCGCTGCTCCTCGGGCAAGACATAGGTGCAGTGCCCCACGTGAAGATCGAGGTATCGCTCTGAAGGCGGCGACTTCATATTCCCAACGTACTCCTCGTATTCCTTGTAAGCAGCGCGTCCTTCTGGCGAAAGATATCTCGTGCCCGCGAATCCGGCCGCAATCGCATGTAAATGCACCATCACCCAGGGCCCCGTCATCGCCTTGACCCGCGGTGAATCGAGATCCTCGCCCGGGCGCAGCACGCATATGTGCGTCATCGAAACGATTGGAAGACTGTCCGCATTTCGCCCCGCCGGAACTGCACCCGCCTCGATACTTTTGCGCACTGTCGCCATCCGATCTGCGTCGACGATTCCCGTGGTAAGCACGCCGTCCCCGTACACACCTGCAAGTGCAAGCGACTTGGGACCGTTGGCCGCGACGTAGAATGGAATCTTGTCATCGAGATCGATGAACCTGCGATCGCGATGCAGGAATCTGATCTTCCGGCTCAGGCCTTCGGTGTTGTAGAGGGCTTCGCCGTCGCGCAGAAGATCGTGAATGAGGCGCACCTGCTCACCAAACTCCGCCTGCTTGACGGGAGGCAGCCCCATCACGCGGCGCCCGGTATGTCCTGTGCCGAAACCCAAAATGACGCGGCCTGGCGCGAGCTGATTGATCGTAGCAATCGAATGGACCGTTACCGGGGCGATTCTACTCGAGGCAACCGCTACTCCGGTTCCCAACTTGATAGTCTTTGTATTCGTGGCTGCCAGCGCCATGCATGCAAAAGGGTCGCCCCAAATCATATGCGAGTCGGGGAACCAGGCATGGCTGAAGCCGCGGTTCTCCGCGAACTTGACGTCAGTAAGAGCCCGCTCAGGCTTCGTAAAGATTAATGTTCCAAAATCCATGTTGATTTCCTTCTCAGGTTATAGTCGCGATATTCAGAACGCACTATCGGGCGTTGCTTTATCTTATCTGCGAACGCGGGTCACGCGGATTTGCACTGGTTCGGCGCTGCAAACTTGCGAAGACGGACAGAATGCGGATTACTTGATCCATATTAAACGAGCTTAGGGAGATTCTGCCAATGTCTGGTATTTTGCCGCTCTCCGGCATTCGAGTAATCGATCTGGGACAGGTGTACGCTGGCCCTTATTGTACCTCGCAACTCGCCTATCTCGGCGCGGAAGTAATCAAGATTGAACCGCCTGGCACCGGTGAGTACCTGAGATCGCCGCAGTCCGATCGCGGCGTGAGCTATGCCTTTCTGATGTTGAATGCGAACAAGAAATCAGTCGCGCTTAACCTCAAGCATCCCGGCGGCCGCGATCTACTTCTTCGAATACTGACTGACGCCGACGTGCTGGTCGAAAACTATCTCGAAGGCGTTATGGACCGACTCGGCCTGGGCTATGCGGAAATCTCAGAACGCTTTCCGCGCCTCATCTATGCGTCCGGCAAAGGCTATGGCGCCGAAAGCAAGTGGTCGCAGCTCGGCGCCACTGATTACACGGTGCAGGCTACGTGCGGAATGGTAAGTGTTACTGGTTATCCCGATCGTCCTGGTGTCAGAACACCCGCGACCTTCATCGATATGGGTATGGGAATTCATCTCGTCGCCGGCATCCTGGCGGCGTTGATCGCGCGCGCTCAAACCGGTCGCGGTCAGAAGGTGGAAGTAGCAATGCATGACGTATGCATTCCCGCCCTTACACGCAACTTGGCAATGGTATTCGACGGATCGTCGTGTGAGCGCATCGGTAACCGTCACCCCGGCATAGCACCTTCGAACCATTATCCAACCGAGGATGGCGAGATCTCCATATTCTGCTTGACTGAAGCACATTGGCAGGAATTGTTGAAACTCATGAAGCGCGGGGACGTGAATCAAGACCCACGGTTTCGCTCGCCGGCAAGCCGCTCTCTCATCGCAGATGAGGTCGATGCGATGGTTAGCGCGTGGGCTGCTACCTTCAAGCGCGACGACCTTGTCGAGCTGCTTATGGCGCGAGCCATTCCATGCTCGCCGGTACGTTCTATCGAGGAAGTAGCATTCGACGAGGATATCGCCCACAGAGAGATGCTCAAGGTTAGCGAGTATCCGGAGCGAGGTCCTATCAGAGTACTGGGGACGCCTCTCAAGCTATCTGATCTCGACGATCACCGCTCGATTCAACGACCCCCTGTCTTGGGCGAACACACGGAGGAAGTGCTGGATTCATTAGGGATAGCGGGCGCAGAACTCAAACGACTGCGCGATGAGGGAGCAATCTAGACTCCGGCTAGATCTATTCATTTTTGCTCCGCAAGGAACAAGACGACTCGCCTGTCCTGGTACCCGCGTAAAGGTAGTTTGTGGTTTCTCAAAACCTCATCTTGCGCCCACGGAAACGCGAGAGACTCGAAGGGGCGTGCTGACGCGGTGGACTTCGAACCGGGAAAGCGATGCCGCGACGGTTATGTAGCCATCTTCTTGAGCCGACACGGAAAACAACGCAATGCATCATTCCGCGATCGCTGTAGCCAAGTGTAGACCAACTCTTGCACCGTTCAGGGGCACTGTTGTGGGGGCCCAGCCTCCACCTGACCCTTAATGTCGCAACCTCGCAGCGTCCCAGCGCTTGAGCCGAGCCGAAAGGATTTAATATGCAGTGATGGAGATCGCATAGCGCGACGGCACCACGTCCCTCGCGCGGGTAATTAAGAGTAGGAACATCGACATGCAACGTTTGCATAATTGTATCGTGTAAGGCATCCATCCCCGCTCTATCGCCGTATCCGACTATTACCCAGCCTGGAGGAAGCTTCCATTGTATTTGGGAGACCGAGTTGGGTCTTTGATACCACGATGCTCCGAGTAACGCCGTCCGGAATCGCCGCCAAAGATGTCGCAGTTGCCAGAAAAACATAAGAATAAGTCAAAGTCATGTTTTCCAGCTTTCGCCAACGCGGTTGTCATGGCTTCAATCGTGTTCGGTTTCAGTTCTGGCCATCCGGGAATGACTTGAACAGATGCGGCTATTGAGTTGTTCCAGCTTTTGGGTTGCCAGCCATTCTATCAATTATGGTCACTGCTTCTGTTAGAGCGTCGTGGTCGGTACTCGGATTCATCCACCGATGCAGCTACGTTTCGCAGTGCAAAGCTCGTGGATGCACGAGGCGCGCGATTCTGATCGAATAGTCTGTGCTTACGCTTCAAGTGAAACTATATCGGCAGTGGCCATCCCTCTACCGTTGCTTTTGTTGCTCGCCTGCCGAATCCAGGCTTCTCCGGTGCCCTCAGGTCGAAGAAAATGCGCGGACATGCGCACTATTTTCTATCTTCGCGTAGAGTATGCGGAAATCGCGGACTGCTTGGCGGAGAGGGGGGGATTCGAACCCCCGAGACCCTTTCGAGTCTACACGCGTTCCAGGCGTGCGCCTTAAACCGGGCTCGGCCACCTCTCCGCGCGAACCGCGATTATGCATCACGCAATCCCGCGGGGCCACTGGACCGCATACACGCTTGATCGCGCATCATTATACACGCTTGATCGCGGCTCATGGGCCAGACTAAAGAAGTCAGTCAGGAGCCAGTCGCATAGACGGCTCACTACTGGAGAACGTCTCGATGCTGCATACGCCGATTTGCGAATACTTTGGAATCAAGTATCCGATTCTGCTCGCCGGGATGGGCGGCGTCGCGATGCATAAATTGGTCGCCGCGGTTTCCAATGCCGGCGGCCTCGGCGTGATTGGCGCCGCGTCGCTGAGCCCCGACGATCTGCGCGCCGAAATCCGCAAGACTCGCGAGCTGACTGACAAGCCGTTCGCCGTCGATTTGCTCGCGCCGATTCCCGACATGATGCGCCCGCATGTGCCCGTGATGATCGAAGAAAAGATCAAGGTGTTCGTCGCGGGGCTTTCGGTGCCGCAGGAATTCGTCAAGGTGATGCACGACAACGGAATGAAGATCGTCGTGATGTGCGGCAAGGTGCATCATGGGGTCAAGTCGCAGCAGGCGGGCGCCGATGTGGTCGTCGCGCAAGGCACCGAGGCGGGCGGGCATACCGGCGAAATCGGGATGCTTTCGCTGGTGCCGCAGATGATCGACGCGGTGAAGCTACCGGTGCTCGCAGCCGGCGGAATCGCCGACGGACGGCAGATCGCGGCGGCGCTCACGGTCGGTGCGCAAGGCGTCGTGATCGGCACGCGCTTTATCGCAACGCCTGAGGCGCAGGCGGCGCAAGGCTATCGCGAGGCGATCGTCAGGGCTCATGAGGATTCGACTTTGCGCACGCGCGCGTACACCGGCAAGACCTGCCGCGTCATCCGCACCGAGTATGCGCTCGAATGGGAGAAGGACCCGTCGAAAATTCAACCGTTCCCACTGCAGGCGCAGACCTCGTCGCGCAACGGAGTCATGAACTACACGGGACGCGGCGGCGCCGACGTCGATCCCAATCGCACCTTCATGCCGACCGGACAGGGCGCGGGCCTGATTCACGAAATCAAGCCAGCCGCCGAAGTGTTCGCCGATCTACTGCGCGAGACCGAAGCCGCGCTACAAAAGGCACAGCAATTGATGTCGGGAGATCCAGCGCGCCAGCATTCAGCGGCGCCGTCGCGATAGTTTCTTCCCCTCTCCCTGCAAGGGAGAGGATCGAAGGTGAGGGTCCTTATTCAGCGCGCGTTTCGCGCGCGATTCAAGATTCTGCTTCTTTCAGAAGGAATCACACGCCGCGCGTGATGTCCGGCCAGATCTGCTTATGCATCTGCATTTGCATTCGCGCTGGCAAGCGATCCTCGAGTATCCACGACGCGAGCGCCGCCGGCTCAAGTTGCCCGAACACTGGACTCAACAATAGTGCGCCAGCGCGCTTAGCAAGCTCGCGCGTGACAATCGTGTCTCTCGCCCATTCGTAGTCCGCACGATCGGCGACGACGAACTTGATCTCGTCGCGCATCGTCAGGTGATCAAGGTTGCCCCACAGATTCTTTTCGCATTCGCCGCTGCCCGGACATTTGAGATCCATAATCTTGATCACGCGCGGGTCGAGCTTGCTCACATCAACTGCCCCCGACGTCTCGATCATCACCGTCGCGCCCGCTTCGAGCATCGCGTCCATCAGCGGATACACGCCTTCCTGCAGCAGCGGTTCGCCGCCGGTCACTTCGACCAGCTCACATCGGTAAGCGCGAATTTTTTCAGCGACTTCCGATATCGACATTCGCCTGCCTTCGTAAAACGCGTACTCGGTGTCGCACCATTTGCAGCGCAGGTTACATCCGGTGAGTCGCACGAACACGCATGGACGGCCCGCGTGCGTGGATTCGCCCTGGATGCTGTAAAAAATCTCGTTGATATGCAGCCGTTCCGAAACCATTTTTCTTTTTAGGAAAACGTTGTCAGCATTCGTGCTGCGTCGCGCGCTTCTTCCATCACGACGCGCAGCGGCACATTGTGCTCCGCGGCGATTCGCCGGCAGTCGTCGTATTCTGGCGAAATCGTTATTGGAGCGCCGCCATTCGCACTCGAGGTCTTCACGCGAACTTTGCCCCATCGCGTCTCGACCTCATGAATCTCGCGACGCAATTTGAGCCGCTCGACGCCGTGAAACCGCAGGCCGATGGTCGAAGTCTCCGCAAAGATAATCTCCGCGAGCGCGTCGCGCGTCGCCGCCTCTGCGATCACGCCCAGCGTCACCGCCGGGCGGCCCTTCTTCATCATCGTCGGCGTGAGCGTTACGTCGCGCGCGCCAGCCTCGAACAGCCGATTCATCAGATGGTCGTAAATCTGCGGACTGAGATCGTCGATATTCGCGGAGATCTCGATCATCTCGTCGCTGTCGAAGGCGGTGCGCTCAGACCCGAGCATCATCCGCAACACGTTGGGCCGATCTTCCAGCTCGCGCGAGCCTGCGCCGTAGCCGATCTTTTCCACCGCGAATGCGAGCGGGATTGCCGCCGGACGCGCGAGCGCGCGGACCACTGCAGCGCCCGTCGGCGTGACCATCTCATGCGCGCCGTCGCCGATTTTCAGCGGGAACCCCTTGAGCAACTCCGCCGTTGCAGGCGCAGGCACTGGAATAACTCCGTGCTGTGAGCGCGCGAATCCGTTGCCCATCGGGAGCGGCGAGACCATTACGTCGCCGATGCCGAGATGATCGAGTCCCCACGCGGTTGCGACAATATCGATGATAGAATCGACTGCGCCGACTTCGTGAAAGTGAACGCGATCGGGCGTCGTGTCGTGAATCTTGGCCTCGGCTTGCGCGAGCACTTCGAAGATCGAGATCGCCCGATGTTTTACCGTGGCGGCTAACTGTGATGCGTCGATTAGCGCGCGAATCTCGCCGAAGTGTCGCTCAGGTTGCGGCTCGGTCACCTCGACGTCGAACTTAAGCGCCGAGATGCCGCTCAAAACTTTGCGCCGCGTCGAGAGCCGGTAACCTGCGAGCGGAATCGTCTTGATCGCGCGCTCGAACTCGCTAAACTCCGCGCCACAATCCAGAATTGCGCCGACGATCATATCGCCGCTGAGGCCGGAGAACGCGTCTAGATAAGCCGTTTTCATCGCGGAATCTTTACATGGTAGCAGGGCGTCTATAGAATAAAAAATCGGCTTGTGAGAGATCGTTCAACCGTGAGGCAAAGAGACCTCAAACTCTTCAGAAAACTGCTCGAAGGCCGCAAGCGCGACATCCTCAATGAAGCCGAGCGCGCGGTCGGAACCATGAACCACGTGTCGGACGAGGCTCCGGCGGACCCGACCGATCGCGCGGCACTCGAATCGGATCGAAATTTCCTGCTGCGGATGCGCGATCGCGAGCGCAAGCTGCTGACAAAAATCGGCGAAGCATTTGCTCGAATCGAAGACGGCTCGTACGGGCAATGCGAAGAATGCGGCGGCGATATAGGAATCGAGCGGTTGAAGGCGCGCCCCGTCACCACGCTATGCATCGCGTGCAAATCCGCGCAGGAAATGCGCGAGTCGAAAATCTGAGCACTCCTCCAACCTGAGACTCTGCAAATCGGAAAAATCGGACTGCTATGAAAGTTAAAAAGGCTGTCATCCTCGCGGCCGGGATGGGCACGCGGATGCTCCCGTCGTCGAAGGTCATCCCGAAGGAACTGCTGCCGGTGATCGATACGCCGGCGATCCAGGTCGTGGTCGAGGAAGCGATCGCGTCGGGCATCGAGGAAATCGTTCTCGTCATCAGTCCCGGCAAGACCACTGTCGTCGATCACTTTAAGTCAAACCTCGAGCTCGAGCGCCATCTGGAAGAACGCGGCAAGCGCGATATTCTCGATCTCATCAGGCAAAGCAACGATCCGGCGCGAATCACGGTCGCCGAACAGCGGAATCCACTCGGCCTCGGTCACGCGGTGCTGCAAGCGAGCGCGGCGGTTGGTGACGAACCGTTCGCCGTGATGCTCCCCGACGACATCTTCGATTGCCCGCGGCCGTGCCTGCGCCAGTTGCTCGACGTAGCCGAGACTCGAGACGCACCGGTGGTGGCGCTGCTCAAGGTCGCGCGCAGCGAGATCTCGAAATACGGGATCGTCGATGCGCAAGCGGCCGGCGACCGCACCTACGAACTTCGTGGGATGGTCGAGAAGCCGGCGCCCGAAAAAGCGCCGAGCGAATTCGCAATCATGGGACGCTACGTGCTGACGCCCGACATTTTCGAGCTGCTCGCGAAGGGCAAGCCGGGTGCCGGCGGCGAAATTCAATTGACCGACGCACTGATGGCGCTGACCGCGCGCCGCAAGATTTACGGCTACGAGTTCGAGGGCATCCGCTACGACCTGGGCGATCGGGTCGGCTTCATCTCGGCGCAAATCGGCTTCGGCCTGAAGCGCCCCGAACTCGCGGACCGGTTGCGAGCCTACCTGAAGTCAGTTATCTCACAATAGTAATCGCGTCGCACCGCAGGATGGGGCAGTAGCTCAGCTGGGAGAGCACTACGTTCGCAACGTAGGGGTCGAGGGTTCAAATCCCTTCTGCTCCACATTTCAGTCTCCAGATTTTTGGAGATGTCAGAGAATCGATCGAAATCGGCGCGCGTGCGCGCGATTTGGAATTGCGCGCGGACCCAGAGAGCATCACTTTCTGGCCGATTGGCGCTAATCGCCCAATTTCTCTCTCGGCGCGAATTGCTTGGGTCCGCCGAGCATCGCCATACATTCGCCTTTCGGGTTGGCGGACATCAGGACGCTGGCTCGATTTTTTGCTCGACGGGACACCAAGGTGCTGTGGCGCTTCTAAGTCGTGACCTAATACTGATCCGGTTCAATTTTGAATGACCACTTGTATTCCTGGGACGCGACCGTCATGGAGATCGTGTAGGTGTGGCCGGGCTTGAGCGGGGCACGGGGAATGACGACCGCCGCCAATTTCCATCGGAGATTACTGCGAAGGAGGTTGGGAGCGGCTTTCTGAGTTTCTGACTCCCGGATTTCATACGAGAAAGCATCGTATCCGCAGGACTCCAACTGCTGAGCGCCGTCCATAAGCGAGAATGACTCGAGTCTTACCGCGGCAGCGACACTCAACCCCACTCCCAGTGACAGGACTATCGGCAGTCCGGTCGGCGGGCTGTATGACGCGCATGCTGACAGCGGATCGCTGGACTCCCGGCCGCCGTCGTAGGAACCCAATGGAAAGCTGCCATCGGGTGGGGGAAATTCGATCGGCGACTTCAGATATTGGCGGGAACTCTCGCCAGAACCGCTGAAGCTACCAGATTCATATTCGGGGAATCGCGGGTTGGCGGCCGTGAGCTTGAACTCGCGCGCCAGTTGAAGCTGCGACCGGTTGTTGTCATACACGATCACGGCGGCACAGCGGCCGTCCGCACAGTAATCTCCGTAACCCAATGTGGCGAGGGTCGGGTCGAGCACAACCAATGGGGTCAACGGAGATGTCATCAGCCGGTCAATCCACGGTCGGACGTCCGATGGAATCGCGGCCGCCGTAAAGGTGTTGGATCTTGTAGCGATGGACGCTCCAGCGGCAGAGTACGATGGGTTTCCGGGCGCTTCGTCGTGGGTGGTCGGCGACAGCCCGCTCTTTACCTGGCCCGAGTCGATAATGTAGTCGCCCGGTCCCAGCTTGTTCTCGATGATGTATCGCGCGTGGCTTGCAGCGGTGCGACTGTCGCTCTGATTTTCCGTTAATGGATCAAGGTGCTCCAGTGTCCGGTAGCGGTTGATATGGTCCAGGATCGCCTCGATCGGACTGGTCGAGGAGGAAACGGTTGATGTGACGCCGGGATCGCCAAATGCGTCTGATCTGTGTGTCGCGACTTGGCCTACAGCTGCAGAGACGATGGCAAATATCACGAGGCCGCCTCTCGCCCACGAATTCATTTTACCGGATCTCCTTTTGGTTGCCGGTTCATCCATTCGAAGCAACCTTGTGCTTTCCTTTGAGTGAAGTTATTTGCACAGATCATCTTTTTGTGTCCACTGCAGTCTGGGGACGAACATATTGTTTGAGCGCGGCATGTGCGTCCAAACCGTCGCTCAGTCGCGCGCGCCAATCGGTTGCTTAGACGCGTGCCCGAACCGCGGGCCGGACTCGTTCGCTAGGGGCCAGATAGGATCACATGAGGGCGAATGCTTGGCGACAATGCTCTCTGCAGCCCTGCTGCTTTAATCGTTTCAGAATCTCTCGCCAAATCCGCGGACAATTTTGCGATGGAAAGGCGAAGTAGGGGTCGCCAGTTCAAATCCACTCTGCTCCACATTTCAGTCTCCGGGTCTGCGGACACAGCGGAGAATCGATCGAATTCGGCGCGTGTGCGCGCGATTCGCGATCGCCGGCGGACCCAGAGAGCGTCCTTTCAGCGCGATTCGCCCAAATCGGCCAATTCCTCTCTGAGCACGATTTGCCTAGGTCCGTGGAGCATCGTCTTCCATTCGCCTGCGATTCCGGGATAGAAGACCTCCTGAACCTCTGCACAACGGGTGCATCCGCAGAGCCAAGTGTGCCTTATAGCTCCAGAGCATAGGTCTGAGAGCTGCACTTGTCTGAGCGAGTCAGATGAGGGTTGAATACTCAGGTTTGTAGGTCCGTGACTGGATGAACTCGCCGATATCTCTGGGCTCGGCAACCTGAGCAAGGCCGCGCTTGAAGATGACTTCGGCTACACGCTGTGCGGCGTACAACTCTGTCTTCAGAATGGTGGACTGGGGAGGATAAATGAGGCCTGTAGCCAGCTCGGCTTCGCTCACCTGCTCGGCCACAGCGCGAGCGGCGACAATAAACATTTCGTCGGTAATCTGTTTCGCGATCGTCGCATAGACAGCCATTCCAATGGCAGGAAAAATGTATACGTTGTTGCCTTGCCCTGGCACGAAAGTCCGGTTGCCCCAGCGCACAGGCGGGAATGGGCTGCCGCTCGCAAAAATCGCTCGCCCGTTGGACCAGCGATAAGCCTCCTCAGCAGTACACTCAGAATGAGAGGTCGGATTCGAGTACGGGAAAATGATCGGACGCTGGTTGATTCGGGCCATCGTCTCGATCACTTGTTGATTGAACGCCTTCGCGACAGTGCTGACTCCAATTATCGCGGTCGGCTTTACTGCTTCGATTGCCTCGACAAAATCCCTGATCGGTGCATGAGGATGCGCGTGAGGCTTCTGAAAATCGGCCAGGTCATTGCGGCTCGATTCGAGCAACCCGTTCACGTCGAACAGCCATGTTCGAGCGCGTGCCTTATCAGAGTCAATTCCTTCCAGTGACATGGATTTCGTCAGAAGGTCTGCGATGCCGATCGCAGCTGAACCAGCGCCGAGAAATAGAAATGTTTGGTCGGAAAGTTTTCCCCCGGTGATGCGTAGCGCGCCGAGAATTCCCGCAAGCGCAACCGCCGCGGTACCTTGCATGTCATCGTTGAAGCAGCAGATACGATCCCGGTAACGGGCAAGCAGCCGTATCGCGTCGGGCGTCGCCCAATCCTCAAACTGGACGCAGCACTTGGGGAACTCGGCACGAACAGCGTCGATGAATTCCTGGACGAATTCGTCCAACTCGGAGATTTCCGAGCGAGTTTGTCGCAGACCGAGATAGAGCGGATCCCTAAGAAGGGTCTCGTTGTTGGTTCCGAAGTCGATCAGGATAGGGAGCGTCAATTGGGGCGGTACGCCGGCGCATGCTGTATAGAGGGCTAGTTTTCCGATTGGAATGCCCATTCCGTTGGCGCCGAGGTCGCCGAGTCCCAGGATGCGCTGGCCGCTGGTGACCACGATGAAGCGAACGTCCCGTTCGGGCCAATTGCGGAGAATTTCACGAACGTGCCCCTTGCGCTTGATCGAAATGTAGAGCCCTTTTGGACGGCGGATAATGTGTCCGAACTGCAGGCAAGCCTCACCAACTGTCGGCGTGTACACGAGCGGCAGGTAATGGGCGGGATCTGACATGAGAATTCGGTAAAAGAGCGTCTCGTCAGTGTCCTGAAGTTGCGACAGATAGATATACTTTTCCAGGTCAGTCGGCTTCTGACCTAGCTGAAGTAATATTCTCTGTATCTGCGTTTCCTCGTTATCGATTCCTTCGGGGACTAGCCCAACAAGTCCAAGGGCTTCGCGTTCAGGTTCACTGAATGCAGTCGATTTATTGAGCCGAGGGTCGCGTAGCAGAGAGATACCGCGTAGTGCAGTACTCATTGATTTTCTCCTTTTCGAATTTGCAAAGCCCTCGAATTTTGATTGTCACCGACCGCAATGTAATCGGAAGATTGGGGGTGCCGGCAGTTTTGGTGCTGTCGGGGAAGTCCAGCACTGCTTCCCGGCACCGTGCTCGGGAGAGGAGCGTGCTTTTAGAGTAGCGATCCACTTAGCGTGCTTCGCTCTTCACTCGGGTGGCGTGAAGATCATGCTCACAGATTCGTGCACTGGAGATCAACTCACTGGATTGTTTCATCCACCACACCATGCTCTCGAGCAGTTGGTGCCGAATTGACAATATCCAGCGAGAGCGCTTATGGTTTTCGCCAGCGGGTCGAATGTAGTCGTTTGGACGCTTTGACTTGCACTGCCGGTTATCTTGAAAATTGCCGATCCACTGTATCGGAGTGCAGGTGATACAGCGTCTTACAAGTCCGGCGGAGGAGCTAACTTCGAGTCTTCTCCGCCGGCTGCTTTTCTCAAGCGTATCGCTCTGCTGTCAGCGGTCGCCACTATCGAGGGGGTGCTCTATTATTGCTTTTTCGATGGAACCCGGATTCAAGGTGATTTGATAGCCGCCTGCGCCGCCGCGATTCTGGTTTTCACCTGGCCCGCATCCTTAGAGCTGATCCGATCGGCTGCTGCCGATTCCGACTCCGAACCCGAACGCAATCGCTCGCTTTTAATTCACATCGTGATATCGGCCTTCCTAATCGGGTGGTCGTCGATCGGTTTCAGGTACGTTTCAACTCCCACTGCTGAGGTGGCTTCGACTTTGGGCCGGTTCGCGCTGCTGGTCGCCGCGGTGGGCAGCATTCTCCTGGCCCTCGCATCTTCGCGGCTCTGGTTGCATTGGTATTCCTCTGCCAGAAACGGGATCGCTATCGGAGCTTCGTTCGGATTCGCCGTATGGATAGTCAAGTTCCTGGTGCGAAGCGCCTGGTGGTCGGCGGATGGTGCGACGCTGTACGGCTCGTACCTCATACTGTGGCTCTTCGGGCAGCATCCAACGATAGGTATGCGGCACCACTTGCTTGGCGTCCCGGGATTCAAGGTCGTGGTTACATCTCAATGCGCCGGGCTCGAAGGCGTCGTGCTGGTAGCTCTGCTCACAGGACTCTACCTGTGGCTGTGGCGCAAGGAATTGCGTTTCCCAGCTGTGCTGGTGCTCGTTCCGATCGGAATTGCAGCCAGCTGGCTTCTGAACATGGGCCGGATCGCGATCCTCGTCGTGCTTTGGGTTCACCATCCCGTTTTTGCAGAAAAGGGTTTCCACTCGGTTGCAGGGTGGGCGGTATTCAACCTGATAGGTATCGGGATCATCGCCGCCAGCAATGGGCTCGATGTTTTCCGCGCGGATCGCGTCCCTCAGGTAGTGAGTGTCGCACATGACGACATATCCGCCGGGGCTTATCTGCTTCCGCTGGTGGTTACTATCGCAACTGCAATGCTCACCGTTCCGTTTTTCAGAGAATTCGACCGGCTCTATCCAGTGCAAGTAATTGCCGCCGGGTGCGTTTTGTTCGCATATCGGCGCGAATATATGAAACTCGAGTGGACGCTTTCATGGCAGGCGGTCGCGATCGGAGCGATTGTTTCCGCGTTCTGGATCATTTCCGCCAGGCTTTCCACTCCAGTCAGTAACGCGGGCTTTGAACAGGGTCTCCACGGCCTCTCGCGCGGGGGGGAAGCATTCTGGATCGTGTTGCGAACAGTCGGCGCGATTATCACAGTCCCGCTGGCCGAGGAATTGGCTTTTCGCGGCTATTTGGTTCGCAAATTGATATCCGCCGATTTTGAGTCAGCCGATCCCGGTTGCTTCACGTGGTTTTCGTTTCTGGTTTCGTCGATCTTATTCGGCGCCCTGCAAAACAGTTGGTTGGTGGGAACGCTTGCGGGTATGGCGTTTGCGCTTGCGCTCTACCGGCGGGGCCGAATCTCAGACGCGATCGTAGCGCACGCCACTAGCGCCGCTTTAATTGCAGTATACGTGCTGAGCACCGGAAGTTGGTCGCTCTGGAATTGACCTGAACCTGGACATCCCGGCCGAGATTCTCCACCGATCCAACTACGCTGCCCGCAACCGCTTACCCCATTTGCGACTCAGCCGCGCGAGCCAAATTAGTAGGCGGCGGGGTTCTCGCCGCACGCAATCGCCTGATCATCGAAGGGCGGGCAATCCCTTCTTGTTCAAAAGAACATTAGGCGCAGCCCGATTCCAATTCGGAGGCCCTTCACCGGCTAACCTGAACGCGTTGCTGGCAGCCTGCCGTCAAACAGCACGACCGTTTTGCAGTTTTACGACCAAAAAGCGCGGCACTGCTTCAGTCGTCGAGCGATTCTTCCACTCGCGCGCGTAAAGGTGACTCCAACATCCAGTTGCGCGAGTGAATTGTGATTTCAGATCACTCTCTACGGATTAAGGCTATTTCTGTCCATCGATCTCAGGCTTGGTAGGCTGTTTCTAAATGGAGCTGACGTCTTCTCATCGCAGCGAGGTGACCGCAACTGGCGTAGCGGCTCGCGATAGTGGCCGATTTCACCTTTCGCCGGCCGCGTCGGTTACGACGCTCGGGGCATTGGCCCTAGGGTTGATCGCCGCCGCGATTCTTGCGGCTTACATGGCCGCGCGCGGTCATGGTCAGCCGGCGCCGATCGATCTGATTCGCGCAGCCACAGCCAATTCCCATCTTCGCGGTTTGCTCGCCGCGGCGGTCTATATCATTCCGGCACTGGTATGGGCAGCGGTGCTCGAGCTGCGATTCCCCCTCGAGGAATCACGGCCCAGGATCTCGCGCGGATGGTGGTTCGATCTATTCTGGTACTTCAACATCTCGCTTCGCCAGGTAACCTGGATTCCACTTTTTGTACTCCTGCTGGTCTGGATCAAGAGTCATCTGCTGGGAAATTTCGAATTGTCAGCGAGCGGTGTAGGTCCTCGGCTCGCGCTCCTGGCGGTCGGCATTCTGGTCGGCGATTTTCTCGGCTACGTCTGCCATATGGCGCAGCATCGATTCGAGTTCCTATGGCACTTCCACGCGGTTCATCATTCGCAGCTGGAACTCAACTTCTTCACCCAGGACCGGGTGCACGACTTCGATACCCTTACGCAGCTGAGCGTCAGATTGCTTCCGATCATGATACTTTCGCCGGGACTCGAAGAAATTTTCGCCTACTACATCATCTTCAGCACTTACACCCGTCTTTATCATTGCCCAATCCGTTCGAATTACGGGTGGCTTCGTTATTTTCTGGTTACACCACAATCCCATCGCATTCATCATTCGAGCGATCCGAGCCACTACAACAGCAACTTCGGGATCATGTCGACGATATGGGACCGTATTTTCGGTACTGCGTATCTCTCGTACGACGAGTATCCTTCGATGACGGGCTTGAGTGATTCCGCGTTTCCGGTGGAACAGGAAGAGCCGCCGCGCGAGTGGGCGCAGGTCTATGCGGCTCAGCTGGTCTATCCGTTCGTAAAGCTAGGTCGTTCGGTGTCGGAGTCGCTCGAACGTAAGCGATTCAAGTCGGCCCGGCCGCTTGGGATCGCGCTTGAACCCCAGGAGCGTGGCATTCAGGAGGCAGGTTAAACCGAAGCGCGACGATGAGATCCTGTAAAAAGTAAGGCGCTACTGTCTGGAAGAATTTGCGCGTCGAAGCGCGAAAGCATTTTGAACGGAGGTACTGAGATGAGAGGAACACTTCGGATTCTAACCACCACAGCCGCGATTCTCGCGGCACCTATCGTCGCATTCGCTGGTGGCCTGCGTGGCACCGGACCGGCCGCCCCGGAATTCGACTGGTCGATGACCGTCGCCGGGGTCGCTTTGGTCGGTGGTGTGGGAGCGTATGTGATCGAAGGCTTTCGACGCCGCAGAATGAAATAGAGCGCATTTTGGGCCTCCAAAAATGGCGACCTGCTCCCCTACCTCGGGGAGCAGGTCTCCTTGCGCGCAAATGGGGCGGCGCATACCGAACTTTGGTGCGCATCGAAGCTTTGAGCTGAGAGGCATGAAGCTGACCCTGCAGATCAGTGATCCTGTTTTCACAGCGGCTGGCCAGCTGAATTCGCTGAAGCTTACCGTGACCGTGCGCCCCGATCCGCTTGCGCAACGCGCGATTACCGAGATCGTTCCACTACCTACACTCGCGACACATTTGGCCGGGTACGCCGAGCAAGGCGAGGCTGGCTCGACCTGAAACTCAATCGAGGTGGTAGCTTTTTCGCTTGTGCCACACGGTCGAGATGCAGATGCCCAGGGTTACCGCTGCATCTTCAAGCGTCGGAACCAGTGCGAGCACGCGCCGGATGTGCTCCTGCTCGATCTGTTCGAGCGTAGCTTGTTCGGGCAAGTTTCCGTTCCGTGGAACGATCGATTGAAAAAGAATGTCGGGCAAATCTTCCCTACGCAACATCGCGCCTCGGCTCAGCACGACTGCGCGTTCTACGGCATTGCGGTTCTACGGCATTGCGCAATTCGCGGATATTGCCCGGCCATGAATAGGCGACCAGGGCTTTGCGCGCGTCGTCCGACAACTGCAAGCCAATGCGGCTGTTGCGCGCGGCAGCCTCAGTAAGAAACATTTCGGCGAGCGGCAGAATGTCTTCGGGCCGTTCACGCAGTGCGGGCACGCGGAGATTAATGACATTCAATCTATAGTATAAGTCGCTGCGAAACCGTCCGTCGCTGATCTCTTACGGGAGATTGCGGTTGGTAGCTGCTACTATGCGAGCGTCGACCTTGATCGTGTCCTCTCCACCCACCCGCTCGAAGCGCTCATCCTCCAGGAAACGCAGAAACTTGGATTGCAACGCGGGCGATAGCTCCGCGATTTCGTCGAGGAATACTGAACCGCCATTTGCTGCCTCCAGGCGGCCGGGCTTGTCCTTGATCGCACCGGTAAAGGAGCCCCTCATGTGTCCGAAGAGCTCGCTTTCCAGCAGATGCTCCGAGAGCGTGGTGCAATTGACGATGACGAACGGGCGATCGTGGCGTGAACTCCATTCGTGGATCTGGCGTGCAAGAACGTTCTTGCCAGTGCCGCTTTCTCCAGTGAGCAGGATTGTCGCATCGCTCGACGCGGCAGCGAAAGCCGTTTCTATGAGGGATCGAAATTGAGTGCTGCCGGTCGTCAACAGCGGCATGCCATCGATCGAATTGCGCAAGGTTCGCACCGCAGTGCGTAGTTGCTTCACCTCGAGCGCGCGGTCAACCGCGTGCTGAATCTGATCGAGCGAGAACGGCTTGGTGACATAGTCGTAGGCACCAGCTTTCATCGCCGCCACCGCATTCTGGATCGTGCCGTACGCAGTCATGAGAATTACGATGCTAGCCGGAAATTTTGCTTTGATCTCGTTGAGCAGCTCGAGGCCGTTCATCTCGGCCATTCGCCAATCGCTGAGAATTAAATCGTACGCGCCATTGCGACCGATCAAGGCAAGTGCTTCGCGTCCGCTTTCGGCTATAGCAATCTCATGCTCACGGGAGCCGAGGAAACGGCCGAGAGCGTCACGAATGTTTTTTTCATCGTCAACGACGAGCAGTTTTGCCATCTAGACATAACGCATGTGCGGCAGCTGGACTACAAAAGTGCTGCCATGGGCCGAGGAATCCCAAAAGATGCGGCCTCGGTGTGACTCGACGATTTCCTTGGCGATCGCCAAACCCAGCGCCGCAGGACCTCCTTCAAATCCGTCTCGAGTCCATTGACCAGGTTGCTCGAAAACCAGATCAGTGACCTCGAGCGGAATCCCCGGTCCGCTATCGGAGACCGATAAGCGCAAAGCCTCGCCCAAGCGATCGGCAGAGACTTCAACCGAACCGCCTTCGGGAGTGTAGCGAAGCGCATTGCCGATCAAAGTCGAGAGTACCCAGGAAAGCTTCATTGGATCGCCGTAAGACTCGAGTCCCGCTCCAACATGTATGCGCAGTGCGACTTCCTTTTGTGCGGCTTGTAGCGAAAACTTTTTGGCAACCGAGGTCACCAGCCTGGCGAGATCAAACGTGATGCTCCGAACCGCGATCGAGGTGTTCTCATCGCGAGTGACGTTCAAAAGACTGTCGGACAAGTCGCGGATGCGCGCCAAATCCTCGATCACCGTATCGATTATTTCGTTCTGCGTCGGATCGAGCGTTTTTCTCTGGAGCAACTCGATTGCGAGCGACAGCGATGTGAGTGGCGTTCTGAGCTCATTGGATAGCGTGACGATCAGGTTCGTTCGCGCGCGCTCCTTATCACGAAGATAAGTCATGTCATGAAGAGTGATCATCGTTCCGAGCGCAGTGCCATCTTCCAGCCGCAGCGGTGCAGGCTTGAGCAGGTACGTATGATCGCGGCCACGAACGTGCAGACTTACTTCTGCCTGCTGCTCGCCTCCCGGATAGGCGAGGGCGCTCCGAAGGGCGGCCCTGATATTTACATAGTGACTATTGTCTTCTTTGAGGCCGAAGAACGAATGACCTAGAATTTCTGTGCGATCAATACCGAGTATCAAGGCGGCTTGCTCGTTAAGACTGGTAACAACCGCGTTGATGTCGATGAGGATCACCGCGATGTCGAGGCATTTAAGGATTGCCGCCGTTTTTTTGTCTTCCTCGATATTGGCTGTGGAATTCATTTCCGGGACCTCATCCGACCGTCAACCACAAGGTGCCGCAGGCGCGCTCGTCAGGCACTTGTACGCGTCGGCTTTCTGCTGCTCCCAGCTTTTAGCCACTTCGATATTGATTCTGCTGCAGCATATCGAAAGAGGTTCGAGGAATATTCAGCAAAAGCTATGCCCAACAAATTGGCTTGGATTACTGTGTCGAGTGGCGACGGCACCGCCTAAAGCATCAAAAATAAAAGATGCGCGAACCTGCGTTTTGCATTGTCGAGCGGTCAACCGAGGAGCGCGAATCGGTCGCTCCAGGGCTTATTGAGGCTGGCCGTATTTGTTTCTCAACGAGAGGTTGAGCTGCAGTACAATGACGAACTTCTCGCCAAAGAGTCCGCCGACCGGCGCGTCCGCGTCTGCTTGGACCATCTGATCGATCTCGCTGCGAACCTGAACTTGATCTCGCTTGGTGTCCTTGGCCCACGCCGACGACACGCGATCGAGTTGATATTCCGCGTTATCGAGCGTGATGGCGGGATCCAAGTCGGCAGACTTGGGCTCGGGTGTACGCAGAGAGTGCGGATGAGGTGCAAACAGCCAGCGGATAGGTGAGGACTATAGTAGAGCCCAAGAGCCCTAGAGTCTTGATCGCGTTGTTTTTCATTGTTGTTATCCTCGACCGAGCTGCTCAGGCAACCATGTGCATAGCACTAAGGACGATATCGATAATCTTGATGCCGGCGAACGGCATGATTACACCGCCCAGTCCCCATATCAGCAGTTCCTTTGAGTAGAGCGTCAGCTCCAAGCGGTACATACTTCACACCCTTCAACGTTACCGGAATAAGCGCCGGTATAATGAGTGCATTGAAGATGATCGCCGACAGGATCGCGGAGGCTGTCGAATGAAGCTGCATAATGTCCATCGCCTTGACCCATGGAAGGGTGCCGGCGAACAAGGCTGGGACTATCGCAAAGTACTTGGCAACGTCGTTGGCGACGGAAAACGTAGTCAGCGCACCCCGGGTCATCAGAAGCTGCTTGCCAATCTCGACGACCTCAATCAGCTTCGTCGGATCGAAATCAAGATCAACCATGTTCCCGGCTTCCCTTAGCAGCCTGGGTCCCGGAATTCATCGCGAGACCTGGCGAGAACGATCGGTATTACTATTATTGTGATGGGCAAAAGCCACATAACATTCGTCCTCTACGAGTCCGCTAGTTGATGACTAAAACCACTCCGGCCGTATCATCGCCGTGAGTAGGTATACGAATACGAAGCCCGCGACTAAGGCTGTAAAATAGGTCATGAGCGTCTCTTAAATTTTCTCGCAGGCACTGATGAGCGCGAAACAAAGACCGAGACCTAGCAGACCCATTGCTAATGTTGCCGGAAGCCAGATTGCGACGTTCATTTTTTCCTCCATGGCGCCATAGCGGGGCCATCTTGATCCGCTAAAGCAAGATCGGTGCTCTCCGAAAAGTCAAAGATTAAGGGGCAGTAAGCAACCGCGTTCCTGGAACGCGGCGCCTTGATAGCGCGCGGTTGCTGACGCGCACGTCACCCTCGGGTGAGCACATTTAAAAATTAAATGTCGGAGTCAGAGAAGTGAGAGGAAGAATACGCATACAATTCCGCCACCTCGCCTTCGCAGCCAATCGCAAGAGCAGCAGACCAAATGAAGACTTTAAGGTGTCAGAGCCTATCGGGTAAGGTGTCTTGTCGGAGGATCGTTATCTGTCCCCTTGTCTTTGTCACTCACACCTTCATCCATATACCAGGCAAGTGCGATGATGAGAACGAGCAGTAATAAAACAATCGGCATAAACCACCTATCCCATCCCGATCGTTCGTATGGTACATATTCCGCGGCCCGAGGTAGAGTCGCGATTCAGCGCGGCCCCAAGAGCCTACTCGACCTCGCCACTCGATACCGCGCAATCAGTGCGGGGCGTCAATGCCGGTGAGGTTGGAACAGTGGCGACGTGGGTCGAGCGAAGGGCAGCCTGACTCGTAACAACCACTGCCTGCTCTAACTTCAGGATTGCAATACTCTCTGGACGAACACTTTCGGACAATTCGCGCGCTATTTGCACGGCGGTGTCGTCCGCTACCATAAGATCGATCTTGAGCCTCTCCACCAGATCGAGGACGAATTCGTGGCCGCGGTAAAGCCGCTGACGTTCGCGGACGCCCGCTGGGAGCGTGCGGCGAACCCCGGTCACGTCGTAGTCGGACAAGTTCAAGTCTTTGGCAGCGTCCCTGAAGCGGTCGAAAGTACCCGGATCGATCACTAACTCGATTCTTTTCATTTTTAGCACCTTCTTTTTTGGCCGAGCAGATCGGCACGTATCGTTGGGGTAAGTGCATCAGGTGTGCCGAAGAAAACTTCGTTGACAAAAAGGAATTTTCTAAGACATTGCCGCAGAACAATTAATTTTCAAACGAAGCAGCTTTTCATTTTGAAATGCTTCGCCGTCTAACCGCTCTGAGTGCCAGGTGACCTAAAACTCTCATGAGCTGAAATCCTGAGAAGTTGCGCGGATCTTCAATCGGCTCAATCGGGTGCGCCGGCTCGACCGCCTCTGGCGCAAGGGTTGCTTTAACCTGAAGCCAATTGAGGTGAGTGAACAAAGCCTATGAAAGTTCCCATGACATTGCGTCGTGATTTTTCTTTTCTCAGGATCATCGCCCCGGTTCCGAAATTCGGCATTCAGATGCCCTTGACAGTTTCACCGACTGACTATCGCGAGCTCAATCGCCTGTATCCCTCGGCAAGGCGCAATTATTCCGCAAAGCCTTTTTCGCCAGAGGAGATGAAGCACAACTTTGCGATCCGAGTGCTCAAGAAGCCGGCTTTCTCGCGCGTCGGCCCTACATATACCTGTGCGTGCGATGCCAACAGATATTCCTGGTCAATGCGCGCCGCGGCTCGGTCGTAGCCATCGATCGCAATAGAAATCCGTTGCCGGAGCCCGAAAACTCAAGACAGGTTAAGACGTTTGCCGAGGGCCCATGCCCCAGCTTCAGGTTTGCTTCGAAATTCTTGCTACACCGTCAGCCGGAAGCGACCGTCAAACTAAGCATATTGAAGCTTAGCTTGTTGAGAATTTTGGCTTCGCTTAGCCCGGAATTCAAAGGACATAAGAATATCGAAGCCGCCAGTAAGAAGCTCAAGCTATGCCCGCGATTAATCCTCAGGAGTTTCTCTTCTAGCAGTCTCACCGCGATAGGTCTCTACGAAGATTCATGAACATGGCGCAGGCGGGTCGCCAATTCCGTCTGTGGCGAATCGCTGATTTCCCTGTAGAATCATTATTTGGCCACGCACTCGTGCGTTATTGGAGTTGGAGAATAGTTATGCGAAAACGTGTCGCACTTAACCGGACTTGCGGCAACCTCTGGAGCAGTACGCTTGTCTGATTCTAGTAGCCGGCGACCGCTTGTAGAGCTAAACCAGCTCATACGCGAGAATCGTGTCGCTGAATATTCCTCACCGAACCTTGCGCTAGGCATGTCTCCCGTGGAGTTCAGCGCGGGAGCATCGCGATGGGTTTGGAGTCACCAGCCGGCCGCGGCACTAAACCCGTTCGGTACTCTGCAGGGCGGATACCTTGCGGTTTTTATCGACGAACTTTTCTCGACTGCAGTCGCCTCGGTGCTGGAAGTCGGAGAATTGGCAATGACCGCCGAGTTCAAAGTTACGTTTCTGAGCGCGCTCCCTCCGGGTCGCCTGCACGGAAGCGCGAAGGTGATTCGTCGCAGTCGCTCGCTTGCTTTTCTCGAGGCACAGGTGACCGGCGAGAACGGACAGGCTGCGGTCACCGCGAGTTCAACCTGGGCCGTATTACGGCGCCAGTGACGACGGTGGTTTGCGTGAAATACCGAAAGCTAGGTAACAGTGACTTTGAACCTTTCTGAAATTTCACTGGGTTCGTGGCTGACATATGGCGTGGCGTCGAACGCGATCACGCCGTTGCCTGCGTCAACCACGCTTTGGAGACCCGACATCAATTTCATCGATACCGCCGATGCCTATGGACGCGGAGCCGCGGAAAGCTTCCTGAGAGGGGTTTTGACGGAGAAGCTACGCAGCGGCAGATAAGAACGGTGCGTATGCAATGCGCGACTATTCTATTTCCCCGGTTTTTTGCTCTCGGTCCTTTACGACGCAGCTTCTCCCTTCATGCGCTCGAAGGGGAGAAGGGTCTAGCCGATAACTCGCTGACGACGCGTCAGTTCTTGGCTACAGGGCGCACAAGACATACTCCGCCAGTTGCGTTATTTATCGACTTGTCGTGGTCGCAGTACTCTTCGCTCAGACAGTCTTGATCAGTACGACAATCGGTTTCAGCACGTCCGCAGTCTCCGTGAAAGTTAGCGTACTCGGGACTGCTGGGAACGAGACCTCCTTTATTGCAGGTGTATCCCGCTCTGCAGTCTGAGTCCTTGTAGCAGTTTGGTTGCTGGGGTGGCGCGTTCACGTCGACTACCGGATCTGAAGCCCTCGGTGAGCCCAATCCACCAATTATTGGCGGCGGATCCGGAATGCAATGAAGTATAGGACTCTTCCCGTCACCAACGCACCGTTGTCCCTTAGGGCATCCGCCGTGAGAACAATCCGCGTGGACTGTCGTGCTTAGACCGATCAAAAGAATGGTTGAACAAAAGAAGAGTAACGGGAGATACATACTCTTGTAGCGCATCCTTCACCTCGCTCGGACGACCTATCAAACGCAGATCTCCTGTGCAGCAGCAACTTGCGCGCGCGGTTTGCGCTCATGCGCGGGCCCAGAGAATCTCTGCGCCGCCAATATCGCACGAATTTGGCGAATCTATTTATTGCGCGCGATTCGCCCAGATCCGCTGGATCATCACCGCACCTTGGCCGCTGCTACGCGAATGCCAGGTCGGCGAGCCAGTCGCGGAATTGATCGATCCAGCGGTCTGACGGCATTCCCTGCTTTGCCATGCCGAAGCCGTGGTTGCCGCGACGATAGATGTGCAGTTCAGCTGAACGTCCGGCGTCGGTCCAGTCGGAATAGAGACCCTCGACGACGCGATACAGCAGGACATCGTCCTGGGCGATGCAAGTGAACAGCGGCGGCGCATCCTTGGGTATGGGCCTTCCCAACGTTTCGCCGCCATAGATCGCCGCGATAAATGCGAGCGGTGCAGCGCGTGGATCAACCGCGATATCGACCACGAGGAACGCGCCGGCCGAGAAGCCAATCATGCCGACCTTGGCCGAATCGACGTCCCATTCCAATGCTCGCTCGCGCACGATTGCGACCGCCCGGCGGCCGTCGTCGGCTGCGGCTGCACGCGCATCGCTGAACGATTTGGCCGGCACGATGTCGCTCATGGCGCGAAAGGCGGTCTTTCCCTTGCGGGTCGAGTCGATCCGCGCAAAGAGCTGCGCCATCTCGGCGTCGTAGTCCGCTTGCGCGGCGGGCGTGCCGCGCACGCGGTATTTCAACAGAAACGCTATATAGCCATGCGCAGCGAGCCAGTGCGCGACATCGAGCCCTTCATGCTCCCATGCCAGGATGCGCCAGCCGCCACCCGGGCACACGATCACGCCGACGCCGTTCGGCTTGCCGTTGGTGGGCCTATAAACGGTGAGCGTCGGATCGGACACATTACGAAGCATCGCCGCGTCGCCCACGGTGCCCACTGTTCCGCGGAACTCTCCCTCGGGACCCACGCCATCCAGCGTCGTCGGCGGTCCATCAGGCCAGAGGCGGATGATGTCTGCGGGCAGCGGTGTCGCGGGCTTCAATCCAGTTTGAAAATTTCTCTCGTAGCCCATTTCAAGGGAAGCTCCTCGATTTCCAGAGCGGCCGCTAGGGGCGGACTTCATAGTAGGCGTTGATCGGGTTATCGAAGTCTTTGGTTGCGAAGCGCGTGAAGCCGGCTTCCGCCGTCATCCTGCGCGCGACCGGTTCGGGAAATCCGAGGGTGCCTAATCCCAGGCCGCCGGGCTCAGAAAGGGCTGACGACATACAGCAAATCACCGAGAAGCCATACATGAGCGGCGCCAGGGGATTCTGCTTCAGATTTTCCTCGAAAGTCGGCATCCCGTGAATGTCGGCGATAAGCCAGGTTCCGTCGGATTTGATGGCTTTGCGAATAGCCTGCATCACGAGGTCGGGCCTGGTCATGTCGTGAAGGCAATCGAAGGTTGTGATGAAATCGCAACTAGCATCACCAGGCAGAGGATCGACGGCCACGTCGTGGAAATGCACGTTCTTCACTCCGGCCTTCCGTGCGTTTTCTTCTGCGCGCTGGAGGGGCAGCTTGGCGATCTCGTAGCCGTGAAACTCCGACCGCGGGTAAGCCTTTGCCATCTCAATTATTGCAATGCCCGCGCCGCATCCGACATCAGCTGCTTTGGCGCCTGCACGCAGCTTTGGGACGACGCCGTCAAGCCTCGGCAAGGCGCTGGGTACGAGCTGCGTCCGAAACCACGGAGCGAGCAGTCGTTCGACGCCGACATTCACTTCCGAACCGAACTGGTCATAAGACAGGCCGAGTCCGCTTTTGAATGACCGCGGCAGTTCGTTCAACAGCGCCATCTGCTGCGGGATTGCGCAAAAGCCGCCGGCAAGAAAAAAGGGACTGTTTTCGTCAGCGAGCACCAGGGCAGCTTCGGGGCTGAGCTCAAAGCGTGACTCACCCCGGTAGTCGATCACGTTCGCGGATGCCTGCTGATAGAGCCACTCGCGAACCCAGCGTTCATTAAGGCCGGTCTTGCGCGCGAGTTCTTCGCTAGTGAGGGGGCCGGCACCATTCAGCGCCCGGTAGAGACCCATGCGCTCGCCAAGATAGATCATGCCCGAGACCAGCGCTCCACCGAGATGGCCGAAGACCTCCTGCGCGAATTTTTGCGTTTTCTCAACATCGATCTGATGATTTTTGTCAGACATAACGAAACCTCCCAGCACGCGAAAATCTTCGCGGCTACGTTATCCGATATCACTCTCAACAAATCTTGCAATATGCGCGATTTGCGCACATGTGCGGACCCGGAAAATCTCTCGGTCGCCAAGAATTGGTCGAATCCTGGCGAAACCATCCCGATGCGTTTTGCTTAGGTCCGGGGATCATCGCCTTGGAATCGCCTGACTGAAAATTCCGTCTCTGGTCCGTCCAACCACGCAGATTCCACACAGCTCTCCCGAGTGAGAACAGAGAGGTGATGGTTCCAATACTCGAGGGTTACTTTCCTATTACTAACAACAACTTGTAGAAATTCACATCATCACGTCGTATTAGGAGCGGTTGCGCTATACATGCGCATCCGCTAACCAACGTTCCGGCGATCGGAGGCTGCTGAAGGCACAGTCCTACCCGCTTGCCAAATCGGGTGGGAGAACTGGAGATGTCACGAACCTCGGTATCCGCTCAACTATCTGGATTCGTTCGCGCCGTATTCTCGAACAGACGACTCGTCGGCCCCTGCCTGCTCGCCGCGATTTTTGTTGGCCTCGCGATTGGCAGCGTGTCTATCGCGATGCAGGGCGACACGACCGCCGATCGCGAACTTGGCCAGGCTGATTTCACCCACAACACCCCGAATTTTGTCGATGCGCGCGGTATGTCCTCCCCCTCTGCCGTCGCGATCGATACCGTCGCCAGTCCCAGTCATGTCTATGTAGCCGATCAGAACAACAATCGAGTCCTTGCCTGGAACAATGTTGCCTCCTTTGCGAACGGCGATCCCGCAGACCTCGTAATCGGCCAGCCTGAGTTCATATCTAATGCCTGCAACAACGGCGGCATCACCGCGCACAGCCTCTGCTCTCCCTACGGCCTGGCCGTCGACGAAGGCGGCAATCTCTATGTCGCCGACACAAGCAATAATCGCGTCCTCGAATACAATTCGCCGTTTTCTGCCTGTAATTCTTTTCCGTGCATCGGAGCAAATGCCAACCGCGTCTTTGGTCAACACGGCAGTTTCACGGTAAATATCCTCAACAACGGCGGCGTCACGGCAGATAGCCTTTACGGTCCCCTCGGCGTGGCAGTGGATTCGAACGGCAACCTGTACGTCGGGGACACCAGCAACAACCGCGTTCTCGAATACAACACACCGCTAACGACAGATACCACCGCCGATTTGGTTTTTGGTCAACTAGGAAACTTCACGACGAATACCGCCGAGAGAGGCGGCATCACCGCCGACAGCCTCGAGGCTCCCGAAGGTGTAGCGATTGACTCCAGCAACAATCTGTACGTCGTTGACTACAACAATAGTCGCGTCCTGGAATACAATACTCCTCTCACAACGGACACCACCGCTGACGTGGTCTTCGGTCAGTCTGGCAAATTCACGACCAATAGCGCCGGAACGAACGCTAACTCTCTTTTCTTTCCAAACAGCGTCGCGGTAGATTCAAACTACAACGTTTATATCTCGGATTTTTCTAATAGCCGGGTGCTGGAATACAACACGCCGCTTACGTCCGATACCACCGCCGACAGGGTATTTGGGCAAAGCTTTTTCAACAATGGTAATTGCAATGGGAATGGGGTCACCGCCGGCAGCTTGTGCGATCCTCTTGGGATCGCAATAGACGGCGCGCAGAATCTCTACGTCGCCGATGCCGCCAATAACCGCATCTTGGAGTACAACACTCCTATCACCACCGATACCACTGCCGATCGCGAGTTGGGACAAGTCGACCTGGTTCACAATACCGCCAATCTCGCGGACAGATTTGGGATGCTCGGGCCGAATTTTGTCGCCATTGATACCTCAGTCATCCCGAATCGGATTTATGTTTCCGACACCAACAACAACAGAGTCCTCGCTTGGAGCGACGTAACCGCTTTCACCAATGGCCTGACGGCGGACCTTGTCATCGGCCAACCTGACTTCTTTTCGAATAGCTGCAACAACGGCGGAGTAACGGCGCACACCTTGTGCTTTCCCTACGGTGTCGCGGTCGACTCAAGCGGCCACCTTTACATTGCCGATAACAGCAACAATCGCGTCCTCGGGTACGACGCCCCATTCTCAGGCTGCGGCTCTTTCCCATGCGTCAGCGGCAACGCTAATCACGTTTTTGGCCAAAACGGCCGCTTCGATTCGAACGCTTTCAACAACGCTGGTCCGGGGACGAGTGCGAACGGCCTTTGGGGACCTCTCGGAGTAGCAGTGGATTTGAGCGGCAATCTATACGTCGCCGACCAACGGAATAATAGGGTACTCGAGTACACCACTCCTACGTCCGATACTACAGCCGACCGAGTCTTTGGACAGCACGGTGACCTGACTGCCCTCTCGTGCAATAACGGAGGTGTAAGCGCTGACAGCCTTTGCGGCCCTAATGGTCTCTCGCTAGACCGAAGCGGGAACCTCTACATAGCTGACTCCTCCAACAATCGTGTCCTCGAGTACGACACACCCCTAACCACCGATACCACCGCCGACAGAGTGTTTGGCCAAGACGGCAGTTTCACTTCGAATGTCCCCCTCCCTATAAACGCGAACAGCCTCAGTACTCCTATCGGCGTAGCCGTTGACTCAGCCGGCAACCTCTTTATTTCCGACAACGAGATGCGCATCCTTGAGTACAACACTCCGCTGACAACCGACACCACCGCCGATAAGGTCTTCGGTCAACTGGGCAGCTTTAACACCGATTTCCAAAATGCTGGCGGGGTTAGCGCCGACAGTCTCGACTTCCCACGCGGTCTCGCAGTGGACTCACATGGCAATCTCTACGTTGCCGACCGGGACAATAATCGCGTGCTTGAGTACGACAACCCCGTACCTCTTGCAACGCCAACGCCCACCGCCACTGCAACTTCAACCCCAACCTTCACTGCAACTTCAACTCCAACCTCAACTGCCACCGCGACTACCACAGGCACGGCGACACCTACCGCTAGCTCCACGCCGACAGCTAGTGGGACCCAAACCGCAACCGCATCGGCGACTGCGACCGACACCGCGACGGCAACTTCAACCGCCACGGCAACTGCCACACCAACGGCGACACCGACCACCTCGATAATCGTGCCGGCGACGCTCGCGATGGGCAATACGCCGGTCAGTCACACCATCAACAAGAACCTGACGGTCAAGAATACCGGTACTAACCCCCTGTTCATCGGCCCCGTCACCTCGAGCGATCCTGAGTTCGCAGCTACTGGCAATACCACCTGCCCGCCCGGCGGGCTGGCGCATCTGGCCACTTGCACGGTCGAGATCGGCTTCACACCGACCTCGCTCGGCGCGCAGAACGCGACCCTCTCGGTCAACGACAATACCGCGAGCAGCCCGCAGCACGTGGCCGCCAGCGGCACCGGCACCGCCACCTTGACCGTCACCCCGATCAGTTACGCCTTCGCCACCGTTATGGATGGGATGCACAAGCTCAAGGCGATCACGGTCTACAACTATCAGACCAACTCAGTCTCGCTCAGCGAAGGCTTCACCGGCGCAAACGCCGGCGACTTCAGCGTCACCGGCGGCACTTGCGGGACGACCTTGGCGGCGAAGACAGCTTGCACCCTGATCGTGACGTTCGCTCCGACCGCGACCGGAACCGAATCGGGAACGATGACCGTGACCGACAGCCCTGATCCGCTAAGTCCGTACACAGTTTCCTTCACCGCGTCGGCAACGATCCCGGAATCCGTTTCTCCAAAGACCCTAAACTACGCAAGCGTCTACCAGACGGCCTCCAAAACTCTAAACGTCACGGTCACCAACCATGCGACTCAGGGACCGATCACCCTGACCGGAACGAATATCACCGGCGCCGACTCGAGCGACTTCGTGGTGACCGGCGGTAGCACCTGCGGCGCGTCGCTGGCGGCATCGTCGAGCTGCACCTACGCAGTGACGTTCACCCCGAACACTGAGACCGCCGAAAGCGCCTCGCTCTCAATTGGCGTGATGGAAGATCCCAACGGCGGCCTGCCCGCAATCCCGCTCACCGGCACCGGAGTGTCACCGCTTAAAGCGCTTCCTCTGACCGGCCTCGCTTTCGGCACCATCGCTGAGGGCCATTCCTCAACCAACAAGACCGTGAGCGTGTACAACTACGGCGCCGCAACAGTCACGCTGAGCAAAATGGTCACCGGCGCCAACATGGCCGACTTCACGGTAACCGGCGGGACCTGCGGCGCGATGCTGTCAGGCGGCAGCGCACACTGCACCTACACCCTGAAGTTCACCCCCAGCACCACCAGTGGAGAGAGCGCAACTCTAGGCGTCAGCGCAGTTGGCGACGCCGCCAGTCCGCACAATGTCAGCTTGACCGGCACCGGCAGTTAGGGCGAGCTTAGCCGGGATGTGAACCGTCGAGGCGAATCGATCGGCGGTTCTCTCGAATCATAAAAGGGGCTGGTGGACGCCGATTTCGACGCCTGCGATTCCTGCATTAGGGGATGGAATGCGAGGCGCCCGACAAAGTCGGACGCCTCGTTCCTCAGAACGATTGAATTGAGCGATTCAGAGGTATTACTAGGGGCAGCTCGCGCTGGTCACGTCGAACGCGTAGTCGAATGTTCCCTTCAGCACTTGGCCGAAGCATTTTTTCGACAGATGGTACATCCCGGTTAGATCGCCGGAGGTCGAGATTGTACCATGAAACGAGACGTTGCAGTCCTTTTTGTGGAAGCCCAACGCGAAATTTTGACTGTTGGTCTTCCCCTTGAGTGAGCCCGATGCAGTGCCCAAACTGGGTATGTCTAGCTCCGCGCCTGTACCAGTACCAAGCTTAGTCCCGTTTTGAACAAAGAACAGGAATCCCGTGCCGGGGCCGCCCGTCGTGTCATCGATTGTTCCGCTCCAGCATCCGGCCAGATCGAGCGGCGGATTCTTCGAGTCCGGCTGCGCTACGGCTGTACCGGGCGAAAGATTCCAGGAGCCATCGTCCTGCGCCATCGCTGCAGTGGACGATACGGCGACGAATGCCGAGAGGATGAGCCCTGCGGCGCCCGAAGCCATCAAAAGGTTACCGATCCGTTTCATACTGATTTTCTCCCTCCTACTGAATTCAAAGCTTATGTGAATCTAGAGAACGTCTCCCCGCTAATGATCTGGCATACAACGCATATTGATGCAAATTCATGTTTCCTTATCTTTTTAATAGAAATTCTACGTTCTTAACGTTTAATTGGCTTGCTAGGTTCAAAATTACCAAAATTGCTAATGACCTCCCGCACACCTGATTCATCGTCGAAGATCGGTACTAGATCACACATTTTCATTGCCAAACACGTCACGTCAGTGATAAGTACCGCGGTCATCTTAGACTCAGAAATATTCGATACTGGGAGATCGGTAGGTTGAGAATGAAGCGATCACGTCAAGCCCAGGCCTGGATTGGTCTTTTCTGCCTGATTCTGGCCTCGGTCTGTGAATTCGGCGTAACTCTCGGCACGAGTCCAGAGTCAGGCGTCGCTCCAAAGGTGCTGTCGAAGGCGATTATCGGCGCGCGTTTAGCAGCCGCGCCGATGACCTTCGAGCAGAATCAGGGTCAATTCGACAGCCGCGTGAAATTCCTGTCGCGCGCGCCCGGCTATTGTCTCTTCCTAACCGACAATGAAGCGGTAATGAGGCTAACCAGGCCCGGGAATTCCAGCGCGGTTCTCCGGCTAAAGCTGTTGGGCGCGAATATGCACCCCGCCCTCAGCGGCGAGGATCGCCAAGTGACGGTTAGCAATTATTTCATTGGAAGCGACCAGGCGCGCTGGCGAGCAGGCGTGCCGAACTTCAAGCGGGTCAGGTACGGCTCGGTTTATCCGGGAATCGATCTCGTTCTTTATGGTAACTCGCGCCGGACCCTCGAATACGACCTGGTCGTGAAACCGAGTGCCAAGCCCGAAGCGATTGGAATGCAGTTTCCGGGCGCGCGCAAAATCACCGTCGATCATGAAGGCAACCTGATCATCGGCCTCGATGGTGGAGAAATCGTTCAGCCGCAGCCAGAGGTCTATCAAGTCTTCGGAGACCACCGGCATGCGATCGGCGGAAATTATGTTCTCCGCGGCGATCGGGTCGGATTTCAGGTGAATAAATACGATCGGAGCCAGCCGCTGGTGATCGATCCCAAGCTCGAGTTTCTGACCTATCTCGGCGGTTCGGGCATAGATCACCTCAATGCGATCGCTCTGGACGGTGACAACAACATCTACGTCACCGGCCAGACCTCATCTACTGATTTTCCGGTCACGGCGGGTGTGTTCCAGCCGAGTATCAACAGCACGCACGCGAATGCGTTCGTTGCCAAGATGAACTCGAACGCAACCACCCTTTTGTATGCGACTTATCTTGGCGGAAGCGCATCGGATAGCGGGCACGCGATTGCGGTTGATTCAGGTAAGAACGCCTACGTCGGCGGACAAACTTCCTCGCAGGATTTCCCAGTGACGGTTGGCGCCTTCCAAACTACTGCGGGAAGCACGAATTTCAACGGCTTCGTGACCAAGGTCGATCCGACCGGCACGGCGCTCGTCTACTCGACCTACCTTGCGGGCGCCGGTGACGATCGGATATTGGGAATCGCGCTCGACACTTCGAACAACGCCTACCTGGCTGGTGCGGCAACTTCGAACAATTTTCCAACTACCGCAGGCGCGTTCCAGACAGCGCAGGCCGGGGCCGGTGACGCTTCCATAACGGAGTTGAACTCCTCCGGGAGTGCGCTCGTTTACTCCACCCTTCTCGGAGGCTCGAATACCGACAGCGTTGCGGCGATCGCACTGGACACCAGCAACAACGCATATCTGGTCGGACAGACGAGCTCGACCGATTTCCCAGTAACTGCAGGCGTTCTTCAGAACAAGCTTAAGAGCAGCACCGGTACCAATGTGTTTGTCACGAAGCTGAATTCCAACGGAACCGGCCTTGTCTATTCCACATACCTGGGAGGCAGCGGCCTCGATGTAGGAAACGCGCTCAGTTTCGATCAGCCTTCGCAGGATCTCTACGTGACGGGAAACACCAGCTCGAGTGACTTTCCAACCACCGCGGGTGCCTTTCAGACCGCTATCCAGGGTGGGCCTAACAAGACGAGTGGGTTCATCGCCAAGATCAATAGTGACGCGACGTCGCTGATCTATTCGACCATCCTCGGAGGCAGCGGGGCGACCGACCAGGCCAATGCGATCGCGCACGATTCTTCCGGGATCGCGTACGTGGCGGGCAGCGCAGGGTCGCTCGACTTTCCGGTGACCCCCGACGCCTTCCAGAAGACTGAGACCACCACGGGCATGTTCTTTACTGAACTGAACTCAACGGGGACCGCGCTTGCGTATTCCACTTTTCTCAGCGGCAACGCAGCCGACGTCGCGAACGGAATCGTGCTCGACTCGGCGAAGAACGCCTATATCGGGGGAACTACGTCTTCGCATGATCTGCCTACCACTCCGGGCGTGCTCCAGCCAGCATCGGGAGGAGTGGGAGATGGCTTCGTGGTCGAATTCGGCGCTCCGACCACGTCGACGGCGACACCAAGCGCCACCGCCACAGCCACTCGCACAGCGACTGCTACGTCGACTGTAACGGCAACCGGAACCGCCGCACCCACTGCAACTGCAACTGCGACTGCAACCTCGAGTTCGACTATGACGGCGACGCCTTCGCCGACCGCAACTCCTCCCGTCCCGCCGCAGGTAATTCCACCGGTGCTCTCATTCGGCACGTCGACGATCGTCGGCAAGTCGAGCAAGCCGAAGGCGCTGAAAATCAAAAACGCCGCCAAGAAGAAAGGGCCGCCGCTGACTATTCAGATGGAGACCGTGTCGTCGGGAGCCTTCGCGGTCAAATCGCAATGCCGCAAAACGCTCAAGCCGGGCAAAACCTGCAAGGTTACGGTAAGCTTCAGCCCAACGGATACTACCCCTCAGGCTGGGACGCTAATGATCTTCGACAACGCCCCGGGATCGCCGCACACGATTCCGCTGTCCGGAACCGGCAAGGCGCCTCCGACGCACTAGCGCTGGCCTTGTCGCGGCAATACGCGGATCGTTCGACGACTTACTCCAAGCGATGTAGGCGACGCGCGCTCAAGCGGATGCGTAGCCGACATTACGCGGATGGCGGATGATTATCACTCATATCCTGCGACCCGATACTCTGAGTTGCCGCGTGGGAAAACGATCGGCGTAAAATTTGCGGCGGGCGCGCTCGGCAGCAAATGGCCTCCATAGCTATCCGCGCCAGTCCTGATGCTGCCAGACCTCACATCGCTCGAATTCTCATGCATCGAGCTCTTTTGCGCGTGACTCAAGATTCCGCCTCTGTTCTGGAAGCGCGCGAAAGTGACGAGCAGCGCTCCTTCAGGCATAGTCTACATGGTGACGAACACGGTCAACCGCCAGCCGCTTTTGATCTATGACGCTGATTGCGCGTTTTGCATCTACTGGGTGAACTATTGGCGCAGACTCACTGGCGATCGCGTGGCTTACGCGCCGTACCAGCAAGTCGGCGCCGAATATCCGCAAATTCCGGTGGCCGCCTTCCGGCGGGCGGTCCAATTCATCGCGCCCGACGGCAAAATCGCCAGTGGCGCGGAAGCCGTCCTTCTTGCCTTAAGTCACGCCGGCGGCAAAGGCTTCTGGCTGACCCTTTATCGGCATCTTCCTGGCTTTGCCGCGATCAGTGAGCTCATCTACGCTTTCGTTGCTTCGCACCGTGCCGCGTTTTATCGGCCGAGCCTTTGGTTATGGGGACGCGACTATGAGCCGCCGCGCTTCGATCTGGTTTCGTGGCTGTTTCTACGGGCCATAGGACTGATTTATCTCGTCGCCTTTATTTCATTTGGTGTGCAAGCGCTGGGATTGATCGGAACCCACGGAATCCTGCCGCTAGCTGATTTCACCGGCGCCGTCAGAAACCAGCTCGGCTCCGAAAGCTACTGGCGGTTTCCGATGGTGTTCTGGCTCGCGCAAAGCGATTTCGCAATTCAGGCTACGTGCTGGACTGGCGCGGCGCTAGCGCTGCTGCTGACTCTCAACATCATTCCGCGCCTCTGCTTGTTTCTTCTCTATCCTTTATACCTATCGCTCTTTTACGCAGGCCAGGAGTTCATGGGCTTTCAGTGGGATCTGCTTTTGCTCGAAGCCGGCTTCCTGGCGCTCTTGCTCAGCCTGGCGACCAGGCCGGGTATCTGGCTACTGCGATGGCTACTGTTTCGCTTGATGTTTCTTTCGGGTGCGGTGAAGCTACTTAGCGGAGATCCTGAATGGGCTAACCTTTCGGCGCTCTCCTACTACTTTCAGACCGAGCCGCTACCTACACCGCTGGCCTGGTACGTCCACCACCTGCCGCAAGCATTCCTGACAACGGCAACCGCGACGACCCTCGCGATAGAACTGGTACTGCCATTTTTGATTTTCTTCCCGCGACGTCTCAGGTTCCTCGCCGCGTTCGGCATTCTGTTGCTGCAGGTGGTGATCCTTCTCACCGGCAACTACGCATTCTTCAATCTTCTAACGATGGCCTTGTGCCTGGTGCTATTCGACGACGCCGCGCTGCGCAAGGTTCTACAAATAAGTCTTATCCGGTTTGTGCAACCTAACGTCCGAAGTATCAGGCCGCGAAAAATCGCTTCCTATACGGTCGTGGCGTGCGCGGTGATGATTATGATCGTCAGCCTTGCACAGCTTCGCGCCGAGTTCGGTGGAAGGGTCCCTCTCCCGGCCGCATGGCTTTACGAAGAGGTTGCGCCACTGCGTATCGTCAATACTTACGGTCTGTTTGCCGTGATGACTACCACTCTCCCGGAGATCATCGTCGAGGGTTCCGATGATGGCGTCCACTGGCGCGAGTATGGCTTCAAATACAAACCGGGTGACGTGATGCGGCGACCACCGTGGAACTTTCCGCACCAGCCGCGGCTCGATTGGCAAATGTGGTTCGCGGCTCTGGGGACGGCGTCGGAAAATCCGTGGTTCCCGCAATTTCTGCAGCGGCTGCTGGAAAATTCGCCTGAGGTGACGGCACTGCTAGGTGTCAATCCGTTTCAGCCTCGACCGCCGCGCTACGTGAGGGCATTGCTTTACGACTATCGCTATTCCACACCTCAGGAAAAAGCGGCCACGGGCGCCTGGTGGGTGCGCCAGCCCCAAGGAATCTATTATCCAGCGGTAGCTCTCGGTTCGTAAAGGGTCCTTCAGCCACGGAGCGTTCAAGGCGCGGACTTCTGCAGTTCACATTACTTAACTGTACTCTTCAACCGCCCGTCAACAGCATGCAACGATCTTCGTATATCTAATTGCAAGCATTAGGGTCGATCTGATCCTTTGACCGGTCGGGCGAGTGGTGAGGGGATGGAAGAAGAGTACCGGCTCCGCAACGGCGACCAGTCTGTGGAAGGCCGCCGAGCCCGTGCATACTTCTCGAGTGCTGATCAAGGCATCTCGTCGATAGATCTCACCCGCGATTCCCGCTCACAAACCGCGCATTTAGATCCCCAACATTTCTGTATTGTTACAGAAACCTATCCTCCAGAGATAAACGGCGTCGCCTTGACCCTGGAGAATCTGGTCAAAGGACTGCTCGCGCGCGGTCATGCGGTATCGGTTGTACATCCAAGACAGCGCGCACAACGGAACTCCAACGGCGTCGAAGTCGCTCCTTGTTCTGAAGACATCCCGGTGCGCGGGTTGCCTCTACCCGGCTACGATGGATTGCAGTTTGGAATGTTCTCTGGACGCCTTTTGCGACAAACCTGGACACGCCATCCTCCCGCCGCAGTGTATGTAGCTACAGAAGGGCCGCTAGGGTGGTCGGCGGTACACACTGCTCGACAATTGGGTATCCCGTGCGTCAGTGGCTTTCATACCAACTTCCATCAGTACTGTAAGCACTATGGTGTAGGTCGGCTGCAGCCACTGGCTCTTCGATATCTGCGCTGGTTTCACAATCAAACCGAAAACACGTTGGTCTCCAACGAAGAACTCCGCGCCCGATTGCAAGACGCTGGATTCAACAGTGTAAGTATTCTCGAACGCGGCGTGGACAGTGAGCTCTTCACCCCACAACGCCGCTGTACCGAACTGCGCCGCAAGCTGGGGACTATCCAACGATGATCTCGCCTTGATCTATGTTGGACGGATAGCGGCGGAAAAAAATCTGCGAACTGGCTATTCGAAGCTTACCGAGCGGCCAAAATGCTTAGCCACCGCATTAAATTTGTCATCGTCGGCGATGGCCCTCTCCGGCCGCCCCTCCAGGCTGAACATGCAGATGTGATTTCCGCCGGGATGCAGACTGGCGAGAGACTCGCCATGCACTATGCATCTGCCGACGTATTTCTGTTTGCGAGCGAAACAGAAACTTTCGGCAATGTAACTCTGGAAGCTATGGCCAGTGGGCTGGCTGTTATTGCCTACAACTACGCAGGAGCAAAGCTTCACATCGCGAACGGTGAGAGTGGCTTGCTCGTGCGATTTGGAGATGCAAAAGGCTTCGTTGACTCCGCCTGCGACCTTGTTCGTGAGCCGGAGACAATCGAGAGGTTAGGCCGCCAGGCGCGTCAGTATGCTACCCGCCTTAGTTGGCCACGCATGGTGGAAAGGTTTGAGGCGTTGCTGTTGACCGCTGGCAGAAAATCAGGCCGCACGGCGTCGTCTTTTCCGCTGACGCGCGGGAACGTGGCTATCCAGCCCTAATGGGAGAATATGATGATGACAATAGGTGAGGCGCTACAAAAGTACACTGAGCATCTCGGCCTGACCGCGGCAGCTCCATGGCGAAGCTCGTTGATTGTGCTGGGATTGCTGTTAGTCGTTCTTCTCGCAAGCCTAACTATCCGAAAAATAGCGAGCGACCTCAGGACTCTCAGAGCCTTGGCGCTGGCTCCGACACTCGCGCGCCGAGTGTCTGAATGGGTGAAGTCGCTCGACTATTCGGAACACGATGTTTGGGGGGCGGACGGAGCGGACAGTTTCTGGGTTCAGCGCCGCAAAAACGCGATTGAACGCCTCTCTGCATTCTTTCAAACCCATAGCTCAAAGTCGATCGCCTGGGGAAATGAAATACGGAACAGTTTTTCCGATTTGCGCTTCACCGACGCCAATAGAGTCCCATTCCCTTTCATGCGGATAGTGCGCGAGAAATTCAGCCTGTGCTCGGTTGTAACCGAATCCAGGGGTCCGAAACTGCTCGATCTCGACGGCAATTGGAACCTCGATGTAAGCGGTTCGTACGGACTCAACGTCGCCGGCTTCGACCTTTACAAAGAATGGATGGAAAAGGGTTGGGAACGAGTTAAGGACCTCGGTCCGGTGCTGGGACCCTTGCATCCAGTGGTCGCCGAAAACATCAACCTACTGAAATCCATTTCAAAACTGGACGAAGTGTCGTTTCACATGAGCGGCACCGAAGCCGTGATGGCCGCGGTACGGCTCGCGCGATTCAACACCCGCCGAAAATTAATTGTATGCTTCGCCGGCGCCTATCACGGCTGGTGGGACGGTGTACAGCCGGGACTCGGTAGCGAGCGGTCGATCACTGACTGCCTGACTCTCAAAGACCTTCATCCTGCGTCTCTAGACGTTCTTCGCAGACGTGCCGACGAAATTGCGGGAGTTCTTATAAATCCCGTTCAGTCCTTTCATCCCAATTTGCCGCCTCCTAGTGACACGATTTTACTGACCAGCGAGGTGCGCAAGACCGAGGGTTCAAGTTCCTCCTATGCGCGATGGCTACGAGAGCTGCGCGAGGTGTGCAGCGCCAACGGAATACCTTTGATCTTCGACGAGGTATTCAGCGGATTCCGCCTCGCTCCCGGCGGCGCCCAGGAATATTTCGGCGTTCAGGCTGACATGGTCGTGTATGGGAAGACGGTCGCGGGTGGAATGCCTATCGGGGTGGTTTGCGGCAAGAAGGAATTGATGCGGAGGCTCGATTCCGATCACCCGATGCGAATAGCATACGTCATCGGAACATTTTCGGCTCATCCGCTGGTGATGGGCGCCATGAACGAATTTCTGAAGTGGCTCGCGCAACCCGCGACGAATAAGCTTTACGCAGACGCGAAGCTTCGTTGTGAACAATGGGTTCGTTCGACTAATGAAACCCTCGGCCGGCTGTCTCTGCCGGTCCGGGTTATGAATTTCGCCACCATCTGGACCGTGCTCTTTAAAGAATCCGGCCGCTACAACTGGCTGCTGCAATACTATCTTCGCGCCGAAGGAGTGACACTTAGCTGGGTCGGAACCGGCCGATGCATGAGCAGCCTCGATTTCGGATCGGACGACTATCGGGAATTACAAGGCAAGCTGGTGAAGGCGGCGCAGACCATGAAGAACGACGGTTGGTGGCTAAACGAAGAACAACAGCCAGGCAGGGAGAAAACTATGCGATATCGTCTAGTTTGGGAGATGGCAAAAAGCGTCCTACAAGTTCCAAAACCGCTGACCACCTTCTATGTCGAGATTATGCAACGCAAGAAGGACGACCATCACGCTTCGCATAGCAATCCGATCAATCAATTCTTTCACCTGTTGAGTTCAAGCACCTTCATCTTCTGCTATGTCTTCATCTTTTTTAACTTCGACCTCGCTATGTTTCTGGGTATGGGCGCTCTCTTCATCCGACAGTTTGGCCACGCAATCCTTGAGCCACCCTGTCATGACAAGGAAAAAGCGCTGCTGGGATTCAATACCCGCAACAAATCAATCATCGTTGGCGGTTATTTCCTGACCCCGTTAGTGCAAATTGTGCAACTAGCCAGGGCCGGCTCACTAACGTTCGAGTCTATCGCCTCGATCACACCCACTGTTGCTGAGCAGTGGTTTCTTTTAACCTTGGCGGCGGTCTTTGGACGCGTGCTCTATCTGATGTGGGCGCATGACTTCCGAAGTTCCATGATCTGGTTCATCAAGCTGATAACCGACCCGTTTACCGATATAGTCGCTTACTACAACAGCCTCGATAAGATATTCCGCATGCCGCCGACCCCAAAAAGCGAAGCGACATTGTAGGCCCAGATGCCGAAGGGCAATTTAGGCTCTGCGAGATCCGATCAGCGTCGAGATGCGTTCGTATACGAAATCGCGCCAGGATTTGTCGCCGATTAGATTGGGTAGCAGCGTGTCCATGTGCAGTAGGCCCATGACGAAGACGCAGAAGAGCCGCGCGGCAAAGTCGGGATTGATTTTTGGATCAAGCGTGCCGTCGCGTTGCGCAATCGAGATCGCGTCGCCGATATGCCGCATCGCAGCTTCATCTGACAGCGCCAGCACGCGCCTCACCTCGCGATCTTTGCTCGCGGCTGAATGAACCTCGATGGAAAGCTGACGCACCAGTCTCAATTCCGGCTGGGTGTACACCGACGCAAGCCGCGGCAGCTCGGTCGCCGCTCCAGTGGCGGAATTTTGGACGAAGAGCGGAGTTGATTCGAACGATCGCTTCACAACTTCGAGCAGTAGTTCGCCCTTGCTCCTGAAATGCTTGTAGATAGCGCCGGCGGTAATGCCGCTTGCCCGGGCAATCGCCGGCATCGACGAGCCTTCGAAGCCATGTTCCGCGAACAGCGTCGCGGCCGACTTGAGAATTCGTTCGCGGGTCGATTCGACTGGTTTCGTGCCGTTTCGGCTTGCGGCGCGTCCGACCCGCGGAGCGCGATTGTTTTTTCGCGGGTAGTTTTCTTCGTTTTCGAATCATCGCTAGAGTATCGATGATGGCGCAGTTCGGGTTGACAAGTAAACGGTCATTTACTACCCTTCTTAGCAGGTAAACGCTCGTTTACCCACCCATTTGAATCCGGCCGGATCTGAACTTCAAAGTGAAATCGATATAGATGAAGGCGAACCATGTTGTCGTGATCGGCGGAGGAATCGGCGGGATGTGCGCGGCGCGCGTGCTGTCCGATCACTTCGACCGCGTAACCCTCATCGAGCGCGACGAACTGCCCGAAGGCGCGGCCCATCGCAAGGGTGTGCCGCAGAGCCGTCATCCGCATGGCCTGCTCGATCGCGGACGCCGCGAGCTGAGCGCGCTGTTTCCCGGCCTGGACGAGTCGCTGCGCCAACGCGGCGGCCTCGACATGGATGCGGGCCTCGAACTCGCTACCTTGAATCCCGAAGGATGGGCGACGCGGCGCCACACTGGACATCAGATGTTGTTCGCCAGCCGCCTGCTGATCGAGTCGGTGATTCGCGATCGCGTCAAGAAAAATTCCCGTGTCAGATTTATCGAGGGGACTGAGGTCACGGCGCTGTTGTGCGCGCCCGATGACACGTCGCGCGTGACGGGCGTCGAAGCGCGACGCGTCAGCGACGGAACTTTGGATCGACTCGAGGCGGACCTGGTGGTTGATTGCAGCGGCCGCAGTTCGCGCGCATCGGAATGGCTGACCCGTCTCGGCTATCTGGAGGTCGAGCTCGAAGTGGTCGACGCGCAGGCCGGTTACAGCACTTGCTGGTACCAGGCGCCGCCGTCGGATCAGCGTCCCGCCGGCTGGTGGTGGAAGGGGATTTTTCTCAGCCCCTCGGCCAAGCCGACGCGCGACGAGGACTACTACGTCGCATTGATTCTGCCGATCGAGGGCGACCGCTTTCTGCTGACGCTCGCGTCATGGGGCGACCGTGTGCTGCCCGCCGACCATGAATCGTTCGCCGCGCTATGCGCCAGGTTGAGATCGCCGATCGTCGCGGAGGCGCTGGCTATCTCAAAGCCCATCTCGCCGATTTTTCATCGCAAGGGGATGCAGAATATCTGGAAGCACTTCGAGAAGTGGCGCGGACCGGCTGGATTCGTTGCGATGGCCGACGCGGTGTGCGCGTTCAACCCGGTCTACGCGCAGGGCATGACGAGTGCTTCGGTATGTTCGCAGGTGCTCGGCAAATTGATCGACGAAATGGATCCGACCGACGCGAATTTCCCGCCGGAGTTTTTCAAGCGTCAGGCTCAATTCGTCCGACAGCCGTGGGGACTCTCGGTCGCGCGCGATCGGGCGGCGTTGGGGCAATCGGATAACAGTGAGGGCGCGATGGCCGGCGAGGCCTGGGAACGCATTCTGCGCGAAGGCGCCGGCGTCCCCGTGATCGCGGAGGCGCTGTTCAATGTCATCAATCTCAACCGTCCTCCCGAATCGCTTGCGACCGATTCCGAATTTCTTGCCGCCGTAAACAAACTCGTGCAGCAGCCGAGGCCTTCGATCGCAGCAGAGGATTTGCCGCCGTATCCGCCTGCGGCTATCGCCAATTGAAAATAGATTCTCAACTGAGGTTCTTATGACAGCAGCTATTCGACCAAACCGCTTGCGCGCCGGAATTTTTCTCGCGCCGTTTCATCCTGTCGATGAGGATCCGACGCTCGCGATTCGACGCGACATTGACCTGATCGAGCATCTCGATCGCATCGGCTTCGACGAGGCATGGATCGGCGAGCATCACTCGGCCGGATACGAAATTATCGCGTCGCCCGAGCTGATGATCGCCGCGGTCGCCGAGCGCACGCAGCGGATTCGACTCGGTACCGGCGTCATCTCGCTGCCGTATCACCATCCCTTGATGGTCGCGAATCGTATCGTGCAGCTCGATCACATGACGCGCGGACGAGCGATGTTCGGAATCGGGCCGGGCCTGCTGCCGTCGGACGCGGAGATGCTCGGCGTACCGGTCTCCAAGCAGCGCGATCGGATGGCCGAGTCGCTCGACGTCATCCTGCGGCTGGTCGCTGGTGAGAAGGTCACCGAGAAAACCGAATGGTACACATTGAAGGAAGCGCGCTGTCAGCTGCTTCCTTATACGCGTCCGCGGCCGGAATTCGCGGTTGCGAGCACCTTCACGCCGTCGGGCGGCAAGCTGGCGGGACGCTACTCGGCCGGGATGCTTTGCGTGGCAGCGTCGCAGCAGGCGGGCTACGACGTGCTCGGCACCAACTGGCAGATCGCATGCGACATCGCGCGTGAAAACGGGCGCACGATGGATCGCGGGGTGCTCCGGCTGGTCGCGCCGATGCATATAGCCGAGAGCCGCGAGCAGGCGATGCGCGAGGTCAAGTATGGACTCGACAAGTGGCTCGCGTACTTCACCGCGATCAATCCGACCGCCGCTGGCGACGACCTGGGCGCGAAGTCTCCGGCGGAAGCGATGGTCGAGTCGGGCCGCGCGGTTATCGGCACGCCTGACGATGCGATCGAGATGCTCGTGCGCCTGGAAAAACAGTCAGGCGGTTTCGGCTGCATTCTGATGCTGGCTCACAACTGGGCGAATTTCGACGCGACCAAGCGCTCCTATGAGCTATTCGCCCGTCACGTCCTGCCGCACTTCAACGGCTCCAATATCGCGCGCGACGCTTCGCTGAATTGGGTTCGGGACAACGGCAAGGAACTGATGGGCAAGGCGATGGCCGCAGCCACCGAAACGGTACAGAAACATTTTGCGGAAGTAGCCGCGAAGCAGAAGAATTAGTCACTTCTTATCCGACACCGAGAGGTCACTACAAATCCGGTCCCTCTTCCCATCAGGCGAAGAGGTTACTCTCCTAATTTCGGTCCCCCTTCCCGCGCGGGAAGGGGTTAGGGGTTAGGTTCCTTTGCATCCCCTGCTAGAACAGGCCCGCGAATAATTCGGCGGAACGTCAAGTTGATCCGAGGCCCACAAGGACGCGACTCCTTTGCGATGCCATGGGCCCAATATTTCTGCGTTTCACCCTTCATCAACAACAGGCTCCCCGACGCAAGCTTTAACCGAATTGGCTTAACAAGCTTGTTAGCCCTGTGCTTCATGATAAGTGTGCGCTCTTCGCCGAGACTTAGCGATGCGATCATAGGTCTTAAGCCAAGTTCCGGTTCATCATCGCTATGAAATCCCATGCTATCGCGATTGTCGCGATAGTAGTTGAGCAGCACGCTGTTAAAGGATCCCTCGGTAACAGTCTCAATCCTACGTTTTATTTCGAGTAAGAGCTCGGTCCATGGCAAAGGAGTGAGGGTGATCCCCGAATAGGTGTAATCGCTACCGCTATCCCCGTACCAGGCGACCAGGCGTGGCTGCAAATAGATCTTACCCCAAACCAGAATGCGCTCCTGTCGCCAAGGAATGTCAGTGGTCAGCTGATCCAGGACTGCATAGTCGTCGCGCCCAAGCTCAAGCTTGCTCAAGTAGTACAATTCTCCATCGGCGATCGGAATTTGTTCGAGATGATCTGTCGCCTGTAACAAACTCGGCATCGGCTTCCTCACTACTAAAGTCTTGCCAAACCACTCGGAGAGTTCAACGTCCTCGGGACCGAGGCAGTTTGGAGCGTTGGCGTCGGCTGACCGCATGGTGTAAAAAATTCTTCGGGAATCTGGGGAGTACAAATATGAATGATTGGAAGAAGCCAGAGTTCGTCGAGATCCGGATGGACGCGGAAATCAACTGCTACAGCTCCGCACTAGCCGACGATCCAAGGCGAGTGCTGAAGCAGCCGGTGAATCGCGACAACGGATCGGATACCAGCCAGGAATCCTAAGACCCAGCCGCGTGCGGGTCCATATTCTTGGTTCCGCTGCAGGCGGCGGGTTCCCGCAGTGGAACTGCAACTGCGTAAATTGCGCGGGGGTGCGGGCGGGGTCGATTCGCGCGAAGGCACGGACGCAGTGCTCGATCGCTGTCAGCGCGGACGGCGCGCGATGGTCGCTAGTTAACGCGAGTCCCGACCTTCGCACGCAAATATTTTCGTTTCCCGATTTGCAGCCGAAGAGCGACGTCAGACGTACGCCGATTGAAGCGGTTTTTCTTTCCGACGGCGAACTCGATCACATCACCGGCTTGCTCTCTCTGCGCGAGTCGCATCCGATTCAGCTGTATTGCACATCGCAAGTTTTTGATTGGGTGTTTGCGTCGAATCCGATCTTCGGCGCCTTGAATCAGCCCGAGCGATTTCGCGTGAAGTGTATCGAAGAGCGCAAAGTCGAAAACCTCGAATCTGGCCTTGCCTTCGAGGCGTTCTCTGTTAGTGACAAAGTTCCCAGCTATGTGAAAAGTCCGTCTGCCAATTGCGACAGAGCTGTAGTCGCATACAAAATCATCGACACGCGCGCGGGCACATCGATCCTGATTGCGCCGGCGATCAAACAAATCGATGAGCGGTTTATCGCGGCGGCGGCGGAATGCGACTGTCTTATGTTCGACGGCAGTTTCTGGTCGGACGATGAAATGGAGCTTCGCGGCGCGGGGACGCGGACCGCGTCGGCAATGGGACATCTGCCTATTTCGGGCGCAGCGGGCAGCCTCGTGCGCCTTAGCGATCTTCGAATCAGAAAAATCTATACTCACATCAACAACACCAATCCGATTCTCGATGAAAACTCGGACGAGAGTCGCGCAGTGGAAAAAGCAGGATGGGAAGTCGCCGAAGACGGCATGGATTTTATGCTGTGACATTCGGGCGTGAAAATATGACGGAAAGCAAACCTGACGCGCCTGAAAAATTCGTCGCCCGCCTGCGTGCGATCGGCGAGGCGGCTTATCACGACAAGCATCCGTTTCACATCCTGATGCATCAGGGGAAACTCACCAGGCGACAACTGCAGGCGTGGATCGAAAATCGCTTCTACTATCAGTGGACGATCCCAAAAAAAGATGCGCTGATTCTCGCCAAGGCCGATGATCCGGAATTTCGGCGCGCGTGGATCACGCGGATCACCGATCACGACGGGATTGGCGACAGCGAAGGCGGAATTCGCAAATGGTACAAGCTGTCGGAGGCTGCGGGACTCGACCCTGCCGACGTCGCGAGTCTGCGCTACGTGCTGCCCGGGGTGCGCTTCGCGGTGGATGCGTACCTGCATCTGTGCGCGACGCGTCCGCTCACCGACGCGGTCGCGTCATCGCTGACGGAGTTGTTCGCGCCCGTGCTGATGGCCGATCGAATCGTCGTGCTCGAGAAGCTTTACTCCTGGCTGGACAGCCGCGGCCTGGATTATTTTCGTGGACGGCTGGTGCAGGCGCCGCGCGACTCCGACTTCGGCTTGCAATACGTCGTCACACATTGCACGACGCGCGAGTCGCAGGACCGGGCCGCAGACGCGCTCACGCTCAAGTGCCACATACTGTGGAGCCTGCTTGACGCGATCCATTACGCATACGTTTCACCCGGATATTTGCCGCCGCTATGGCACGATCCGCGACAACTCTGATGAATGGCGATGACGCATGGCGGCCGCGGCTGGCCTCGCGCGCGCGGCTGAAGTTCGATCGAATCGCGCAGCAGGAAATGCTGCTGTTCCCGGAGGCCGCGTTGGCTCTCAATGAAACCGGCGCTGCGATTGTCCGGCTTTGCGACGGCGCGCGTTCGATAAATGAAATCGTCGATCGGTTGTTGAAAAAATATGACAATGCCGATCGCGACGCGCTGATTCGCGAGGTGATGGATTTCCTTGCCACGATTCGCGCGCGCGGATTGCTCCAATGACCGCAGCGCCGCGCCCATACACGCTGGTGGCGGAGCTGACCTATCGATGTCCGCTGCGATGCGTGTACTGTTCCAACCCCGTCGATTTTCATCGCTCGCGCATCGAGCTCTCGACCGACGAGTGGCGTCGGGTATTTTCGCAGGCCGCGGAACTGGGCGTCATGCAGTTGCATTTTTCCGGCGGCGAGCCCGTCCTGCGCGACGATCTCGTCGATCTGATTCAACACGCACGCGCGAATGATCTCTATACCAACCTGATAACCGGCGGCACGCTACTCGACGACGACAAGCTGCGGCGGTTTCGCGACGCGGGTCTCGACCACATTCAGCTGAGCGTCCAGGGTGCGGCGCGCGAGAGCGCCGAGACGATCGCCGGTGTCAGATCGCATCAAAAGAAACTTGAGGTCGCGCGGCTCATCCGAAAAATCGGCTTTCCGCTGACTCTCAACGTCGTGATCCATCGGCTGAATATTGCCGAGGTGCCGGAGCTCATCGCGCTCGCATTGGAACTCGGAGCGGATCGCCTCGAGCTGGCGAATACCCAGTTCTATGCGTGGGCGGCGGAGAATCGTCGCGCGCTGATGCCGACTCGCGAGCAATACGAACGTGCCGAAGAAATCGCGCGCGAGGCGATCGCGAAATATCGCGGCACGCTCGAAATCGCGTTCGTGCAGAACGATTATCTCTCGGGCGAGCCCAAGCCGTGCATGGGCGGATGGGGCCGCAGCTACATGTGCATCAATCCTACTGGCGCAGTGATGCCGTGCCACGCCGCCTCAGTGATCCCCGGCCTGCATCTTCGAATCAATCCGCGATAACTCGTTGGAAAAGATCTGGCGCGACTCGCCGGCGATGAACAAGTTTCGCGGCGACGACTGGATGATGGAACCGTGCCGCAACTGCGCCAGAAAAACAATCGATTTCGGCGGATGCCGATGCCAGGCCTTCATGCTGGCGGGAAATGCCGCCGAGGCCGATCCTATCTGCCGCCTCTCACCGCATCACGGGATCGTCGAATCGATGCGCAAGGATTCCTCCCCAGACGATCCGCTAATTTATCGCGACGCAAAGACCAGCCGTGCGCTAGCGCGAGCTTAGCGCCATAGAGGTAGATCGCTGCCGAGAGGAACCGGCGGAAGATCCCATCGCGGCGGCGTTTCCGACATTCGCGCGATCGGACCGAGACGCGTTAAAGGTCCCCAAGCGGTGTTCATCTCGATGATCCACGGCGCGATCGACGCAGTATCGAACCCGCCCGGCTTGTCATCGGAACCGGTGCGCGGCAACGACATGATCCACATCGCCGTACGCGCGAGCGATACGCGAACGTGCCAGCTGCCGCCTTCGGTTGCGCGACGTGCGAGCGCACGCATCACGCCGAGCGCGCCGAGATAGCCGGTCGTGTAGTCGTTGACTGCGGCCGGCACCAGCGCTGGATGCTCGTCGCCGGCGTGCTCGAGCGCCATTCCGGTAACCGTCTGCGCGAGTTGTTCCCATCCCGGTCGTCCTGCGAACGGACCTTCGTGCCCATAGCAGTCGATCGATACCACGATGATGCCGGGGCGCATCTCGGCCAACTCCATCGGTCCGAAACCGCGCCGCGCGAGCGCATCGGGACGGTATCCCTGCGAGAACATGTGCGCATCGCTGACCAGCGCGCGCAAATGTTCGGCCTCCTCGTCGCGATCGAGATCGAGATAGCACGAACGCTTGCCCGGATTGGTGTCGATGACGAACGGCTCGATCGACGGCAGCTTGGGACTTCGGACGTGGAGCACCTCGGCGCCGTGCTCGGCCAGAGTGCGCGCGCATGTCGGTCCCGCTAGCACGCGCGTGAGATCGAGCACGCGCACGCCCGAAAGGGGGCGAGCGCCATGCTCGCCGGCTCGCGGTCCCGGGAGCGGCTCTGGCGGTGCATCACCGAGACGAAGAATCTCGACTAACGGCACTCGCGCGAGCGCGACGCCTTGAGGATGGAAGCGCCACTCGTCGGCGCTGCGCAGTTTCGCGCCGCACACACCACGCTCGGCGAGCGCATCCTCGAGCGCTTGCGCATCCCACAACGCGACGGCATTCGCAATTGCTCCTGTGTCATCGTCGCAATTCAAAAGCGCGAGCGTGCCTTCGCGCGAACTGAATCCGCCGTGCAGATGAATCCAACCCCCGTCGCGCGCCCGATAGAGAGCCGTCGTGGCCTGCCCGCGCCGTTCGAAAGACGGATTTGGATACCTCAAGTACGCGAATGAGACGAGCGACGCCGCGGCAGCGTGCACATCCACCTCGATACGTTGCGGACGTCCGCCGCGCGCGCACCACAGGTCGGACGCTGAAATCGCATTTGCGGCAATTGCTGCGGCTGCAGCCTCGCCGGCACGAAAGCGGGTGGCGATTACCGGGTCGTGTCCGCTGATTTCTAGCTCGTGTTGATTTGAAATGTCCGCGCGTCCGAGTGAGGCAAGAAGATCGCTTGTCCACCCAACCGGTTCGATCGTTGAAGAAGTAGCCACGCGTCGAACCTAGCACTCGATCGAATCGATCGTGAAGGCGGTTGAGAAGTTTGCCGAACGCTGCAAGACCGTGCTTGAATCCGATTCGAGGACGACATCATGAATTCGGAAATCGAATTGCGCGACCATCTCTTCGTCGGCCCGTTGCGGCGATCCGTCAACAATGCGAGCAAAGTGGCGGGCAGCATCCACGATGACGCGACGGCGACCAAGCTCGGGTTTCGCGGAGGCACAGTTGCCGGATCGATTCATCTGGAATTATTTCCACCGATTCTGCTGAAAGCCTTCGGCAATCGATGGTTCGAACGCGGCACGATCTCGATGTACTTCCTCAACGCGACGACTGATCGCGAGGCCGTGCGCGCGTTCGTTAAAGAGCCGCGCCTCGATGCCTCCGACGCCCAAGTCGATATCTGGATCGAGCGCGACGACGGCATGCGCGTCGCGGAAGGCACCGCGTCAGTCGGCAGCCCTGAGGAACCGAGCGCGTTGTTGCGCCGTCCGCTCGATCGGTTCGACGCGGGTGAGTTGCGGATTCTTGGCGGCCTCAAAGTCGGCGATCAGTTCGAGGAGTGCGACGCATTCCTTACCAAGGACGCGATGGCCGAACGGATGAAGGTCATCACCGAGCCGATGGAGTGGTACACGAAGACCTCGCCATGGGGTGGTGCGATCGCGACTCCGGCCACGATGGTGCAGCTGCTTTACTCGCAATCGATCGCGACGCTGCGCAGCAAGCTCGGAAAGGCAGTTGGACTGTTCGGCGCGATCGAGCTGCGCAACATCAACGGACCAGTAAAGGTCGAACATCCGTATCGCGTCGGCGGGAGTATCGTGGCGCTGGGTCAGAGCCCCAAGACTGAGTACATGTGGTTCGAGACGGCGCTGAACGAAGCCGACGGCCAGCGCGTCGCCGAAATGCGGATGCTACTGCGCTTCATGAAGGCGTCCTCGCCGAAGTACAAGGACGCCGCGCCCAGCTGAATCCTATCGGGGCGTTTAACGCTCGTGCATATCCATGTGCGTGGTCTCCTTGTTATGCGTATGTTCCATGGTTGAACTCCGGATTCAGTAGTCCGATTCTTGCTTTTGTTTTCGGCCGCAGCAGCAGTCGCGCGAAATTGGGTATCAAAATAATGGCGTGTTTGAGAGCTTCAATCGAGGCGGGTTTTGGAGGCGATGACCAGCGGCTGGCATCGATCAAAGGAAGAAATTTGCCGTGATTCCTGGCTTGCGTCCGTCGGTGAAAGCGATAAAATTGTGTTTGATCCCACTGCGTAATTCATGATTCCGGGTTGTGGGTTTTGAGTCCTAAAGTCAGAGACGATTCTCAGGAAAGCGTTCAATCGCCCAGGCATGGCGACGCTGTCGCCTCGCTCTTGTCGGCGATCGTCCAATCTTCGCACGACGCGATCATCAGCAAAACGCTGGAGGGCAAAGTCACCTCGTGGAATCCGGCGGCGGAGAAGATATTCGGCTACACCGCCGCAGAAATGATCGGACAGTCGATCCGGGTGATCATCCCGCCCGAGCTGCAGGCGGAAGAAGATTACGTTCTGGACAAGATACGCCGCGGCGAGACGATCGATCATTTCGACACGACCAGGCTGACGAAGAGCGGCGGCAGGGTCAGCGTCCTGCTGACGGTTTCGCCGATCCTCAACTCTGACGGCGAAGTAATCGGCGCGTCGAAAATCGCACGCGACATCACCTACAGAAAACGTCTCGAATTCCTGTTGTCGGCGGTGGTCAACTCCTCCGACGATGCGATCATCAGCAAGGACCTGAACGGAGTTATCACCTCGTGGAATGCGGGGGCGGAAAGAATTTTCGGATACTCCGCGAGAGAAGTGATCGGCAAGTCGCTCCGATTGATTATTCCGCCGGAGCGGCAGGCCGAAGAAGATTACGTGCTGGACCAAATCCGGCGCGGTGACAGAATCGATCACTTCGAAACAGTACGCATGACCAGAGACGGTCGGCGAATAAACGTCTCAGTGACATCTTCGCCGATCAGGAACGCGCAAGGAGTGGTCGTGGGAGCATCGAAAATTGCGCGAGACATCACCGATCGGACCCGGTTGGAGGCGTTACTCTCATCGATTATTGCGTCATCGGACGATGCGATCGTCAGCAAGACGCTCGACGGAATCGTCACCTCATGGAACGCCGCCGCCGAGAGAATGTTTGGCTACACCGCGCAGGAAATGATCGGACAATCGATCCGTCGGATCATCCCGGTTGAACTCCAGACGGAGGAGGATTACGTCCTGGGCCAGCTCCGGCGCGGACTAAAGGTCGATCACTTCGAGACTGTGCGCCAGACCAAGGATGGCCGGCGACTGAACATCTCGCTCACGGTGTCGCCAATCAAAGATGCGGAGGGAGTGGTGGTTGGGGCGTCGAAGATCGCCCGGGACATTACCGAAAAAATCGAGATGGAACAGCAGCGGGAGACGGCGCTGGAGAAGCTGGCCGAGGCGGTCAACTCGCGTGACGAGTTTATCGCGATCGCCGCCCATGAGCTGCGCAATCCGCTGAATGTCATGACTCTGCTCTTTCGCGTCCTCCAGCGAACCACCGGCAGCTCGGCGCCGGGTGCGAGTCTGATAGAAAACGCACGCGGCCAGCTGGCGCGACTCAGCTCATTATTGGATCGGTTGCTCGACGTCAGCAGGATACGATCGGGCACCTTTGACCTGTATCCCGAAAAAGTAGAACTGACCTCAGTGATCCAGGAAGTAGTTAGACGGTGCGCGATGGACAAACCGTCAAGCACCATCGAGACGCGGCTCGAATCACCGGTCGAAGGAATTTGGGACCGGCTCCGAATCGATCAAGTGATCACGAACCTGGTTTCCAATGCGATCAAATTCGGCGAGGGCAAACCGGTCCGGGTGGGTGTATCTGCCGATGGCAATGAAGCTGTGATCACGGTCAGCGACGAAGGGATCGGAATATCGGGAGAGAACGTCAATCGGGTTTTCGAACGGTTCGAACGCGGGGACGCGCGCATGAGCAGCGAAGGGATGGGGCTGGGGCTTTGGATAGCATCGCAGATTGTTAAGGCTCATAACGGCACGATCGCTGTTGAGAGCGAACTCGGGAAGGGGTCTACGTTCACAGTGCGCCTGCCGATCGGCAAATAGCAGGGAAAAAATGGTCTCTCACGAAGACGAAGTAATGGTTATCGAGGATGAGCTTGAATCGAGAACTTTTCTCGTCCAACTGCTCGAACTCGAAGGCTTTAAGGTAAGTGCATTCTCCAATGGTGCGGAGGCGCTGAATTACCTGGCCGCTGCTGCGCTGCCATGCTTGATCATCCTCGATCTGAGGATGCCGGTCATGGACGGAGCCCAGTTTCGCGCCGAGATGCTGCGTGACTCGCGCCTGCTCAAGATACCGGTGGTGGTGGTGACCGCGTTCGAGCCACCCGCGGCGTCGAAGCTAAGGGCACTGAGGGTATTCAGGAAGCCGCTCGACGTCGATGCGTTGCTGGACACCGTCAAAGAAAACTGTTGAGCGGGTATTTGGCCGTTGCGGGCATCGGAGCGTCGGCGGTAAAATAGAAAAATGGCGGCTCTGCCGAAAATTTTGTCTGTTGCCTCGCTTGCTCCACCTCGAGGCGGTAGATGTCCCGAATTGCTGCGGCTCTCCCGCTCGGCAGGCGCGCAGCATCTCGTTCAGTTTTACGAAAACGATTCCTTGATAATTGACAATGTTTCATTTCTCGTGGCGACTGCGCTCGGGGCGGGCGATGCGGCGGTGCTGGTCGCGACTGAATCCCACCGCGAGCAGATTCGTGCGCGGCTTGAATCGCTCTCCTTGGATCTGGAGCTGCTTCGGAAATCAGGCCGGTTCGTAGCGCTGGACGCCACCGAAGTGCTGTCCTTGTTCATGGTTAATGGCTGGCCAGACGAGAAAAAATTTGATCTATCCGTCGGCGCCGTTATAGCCGATGCGGCGCGGGCCAGCGGGACCGGATTCGTTTTCGCCTTTGGTGAAATGGTCGATCTGCTATGCCAGGCGAATAACCCTGAGGCTGCGATTCGTCTCGAACAGCTCTGGAACTCCCTCGCCCAGCGGCATCACTTTTCCCTTTATTGCGCCTACTCGATGACCAGCGTCGAGGATGAGCGAACCGCTAATGCATTGACGCGCATCTGCGAAGAGCACGCCCTGACTATTCCCACCGACACTCTCTAGTTCTAATCGATCGGCGGTTTGAAGGCGCTGACCGGCGGCGCCTCCGCCTCGAATTTCTCGACCTGGACCAGCGTGGTCTGAGCGCTGGGGCCTTGCGCGAGACGCGAAGTTCCCTTGTCGAGCGTGAGCACGTTCGGGTTGCCGTGCTTATCGAGACTGCCGATCACGCCCGGTTCGAGTGGGTCGTACCAAGCTCCAGTCGAGATCTGGATCACGCCACGGCGAATATCGTCGGTCACAACCGCACCGGCGAGGATCGCGCCGCGATGGTTGAAAACCCGGACCACATCGCCATCGCGAATTCCGCGCGCGGCCGCATCCTCGCGGTTCATTCGCATCGGCTCGCGCCCCGCGACTTTGCTCTGCTGGCTGACGCGCCCCATGTCCATCTGGCCGTGCAACCGCGTGCTCGGCTGCGTAGTCAGAAGATGCAGCGGGTATTCGCGCGCCGCGTCGCTCCCCAACCATTCGGCGGGTTCGATCCAGGTGGGGTGTCCCGGACAATCTTCGTACTCATAGCTCGCGATCTTTTCAGAGAAAATCTCGATCCGTCCCGACGGAGTCGGCAACGGATTGGCGTCGGGATTCATCCTGAATTCCTCGAACAGGACGTGCGGAGTCGAGGCTTCGGGAATTTCGAGATAGCCGGCGCGCCAGAACTCGTCGAAGGTCGGCCACTCCGCCACATGACGATTCGCATGGGCGCGCGCCGCATCATATATATTGCGCAACCATCCAATGGTGTCGCGACCTTCGGTGAAAGCCTCGCGGGTGCCGAAGCGATCCGCGAGGTCGCTGAAAATTGCAAAGTCGTCGCGCGCCTCGCCGACCGGCGCGATCGCCTGCTTCATCGCGATGATGAATCTGTCGCGCGCGCTGGCGCCGATGTCGTCGCGCTCGAGCGTCGTAGTCGTTGGCAGCACGATGTCGGCATGGCGCGCGGTCGCGGTCCACCACGGATCGTGGACGATGATCGTCGAAGGGCGCCGCCACGCGCGAATCAGGCGGTTGATGTCCTGATGATGGTGAAACGGATTGCCCCCGCACCAATAGACGAGATCGATGTCGGGATAGGTGAGGTCCTGCCCGTTATACTGGAACGGCTGATCGGGGTTGAGCAGCAGGTCCGCGATTCGAGCGACCGGGATGAAACTGCGAACAGGATTGTGTCCGGCCGACAGTGTCGGGACCGGCATCTCCGGCAGCATCGTCGCAAGGCCCTCCATGCTTCCGTAACCGAAGCCGAAACCACCGCCCGGCAAACCCACCTGGCCGAGCACGCTGGCGAGCGCGATCGCCGCCCACACCGGCTGCTCGCCATGATCGCCGCGTTGCAAAGACCAATTTACGTTGATGAAAGTCCGCGAGGCGGCCATCTTGCGCGCCAGCATGCGAATTTTGTCGGCGGAAATTTCGCTCAAGCCAGCGGCCCAGTCGGCAGACTTCGCGACCCCGTCCTCCTCGCCAAAAAGATAGTCGCGGAAGCGATTGAATCCCGTGCAGTAGCGCGCGAGGAAGTCCGCGTCGTGCAAGCCCTCGACAATCAACGTGTGCGCGAGTGCGAGCATCAGCGCGGTGTCGCTATGCGGTCGCGGCGCGATCCATTCAGCGTGGAGGAACGCAGCCGCATCGTCGCGCATCGGGCTGATGTTACAGAACTCGACGCCTGCGGCCTTTGCCCGCTCGAGCCATCCGCGCGTCGTATGCTCGCCGACACCGCCGGGAGTGACTTGAGTGTTGCGCGTCGGAATCCCGCCGAACATCACGACCAGGTCCGCGTGATCGGCGATGCTTTTCCAACTGGTGCCGGGACCGTTCATCGCGCGCAGGCTGCCAAGGACGTTCTTCACGAGGACCGCGCCGGCGGCGTTGCTGTAGGTGTCGCGAGCGCCGGTGAACCCGCCGATGCCGCCGAGGAAACGCTGCAGTTGCGTGCGCGCATGATGAAAGCGGCCCGCGCTGGCCCATCCGTAAGAGCCGGCGTAGATAGCCTGGTTGCCGCGATCGCGAATCACGCGCTTGAGCTCATCGCCGATCAAATCCAGCGCGCGTTCCCACGTCACCGCGACATAGCGATCCGATCCGCGACCGTCGCGCGCGCCGCCGGGACCGTGTTCGAGCCATCCAGCCCGCACCGCGGGATGCGCGACGCGGCTGGCATGATGCAGCGCGTCGGGAATCGATCGTAGTAGCGGTGAAGGATCAGGATCGCGGGCGAAGGGCCGCGCTTCCGTGACGCGTCCATCGACGACGACCGGCTCGAACGTACCCCAATGCGAATGGTTCAGCGCGACTGCGGCGCCAGGAATCTTTTCAGACATCGAGCTCACGCATCGAGATTAAGCAATGCCTTCGAACAGCGCCGTGCTCAGATACCGTTCGCCGGAATCCGGCAGTATGACGACGATAGTCTTGCCCTTATTCTCCGGGCGCTTGGCGATTCGCGCGGCGACTGCGGCGGCGGCTCCGCAAGAAATGCCCGACAGGATCCCTTCTTCACGCGTTAGCCGCCGCGCGTATTCGATCGCATCCTCGTTGCTGACCTGCTCGACGACATCGACCATCGAGAGATCCAGGTTTTCCGGCACGAAGCCCGCGCCGATGCCCTGGATTTTATGCGCGCCCGGCTTCAGCGGTTGACCGCTCCGCTGCTGCGTGATGACCGGGCTTGCAGTCGGCTCGACGGCGACCGAGACGATCGCCTTGCCTTTGGTTTTTTTGATGTAACGTGAGACGCCGGTGATAGTTCCACCTGTGCCTACTCCCGCAATGAAAATATCGATCGCGCCTTCGGTGTCATCCCAGATTTCCGGTCCGGTGGTCGCTTCGTGGATCGCGGGATTGGCGGGATTTTTGAATTGCTGCAGCAGCACGTAGCGATCGGGCGCCGACGCCACGATCTCCTCGGCCTTGTTAATCGCGCCGGTCATCCCGCGCGCGCCCTCGGTCAATACCAGCTTCGCGCCATACGCGATCAACAGTTTGCGGCGCTCGAGGCTCATCGTATCGGGCATCGTGAGCGTCAACGGGATTTTGCGCGCCGCCGCGACGAACGCCAGCGCGATTCCGGTGTTGCCGCTGGTCGGTTCAACCAGCTCCTTGCCGGGACCGAGCAGCCCGCGCTTCTCGGCGTCCCACACCATCGCGGCGCCGATTCGATCCTTGACTGAATACGCCGGGCTGCGTCCTTCAAGCTTGCCGAGAACGGTCGCCGGCGCGCCGTCAGTCACGCGGTTGAGCCGCACCAGCGGCGTATGTCCGATCGAACGCGAATTGTCTTCGTACCAATGTGGCATCGGTGATCTCCCGTTTCAGAAGTCGTCGAATTATATTACCTGTTCAACCGCAAATATAACGATTAAGCCAGCGGCGCCGGAGTACTAGAGATACGCGTAGGTTTATCAGTCGTCATGAAAAAAGCTGTACCAAAATTCAAAACCGAAGATGCAGAGCGCAAGTTTTGGGCGTCTCAAAATTCAAATCCTGATTGCCCATCTCCAGGATTTATCAGTCGTCCGTGCGGATTCTACTAAGTCACTCCGACATCGTTGATAGCAGTCGATGCATCGGCTCCTGGTCAACCGATAGGAAGCCACGATCAGGCTGATTAAGATCCAAGGTAACAAAGATAATACAACTTACCAGGACGATGAAGCTGATTGTGCCGGCCAGGTCCCGTTCGTCCACCACTCCTTGTTCTCTTCCAACCAGCATGGCCGAAACAACCGCGGATAGCATCAGCAACACCACGATAATTGCAGGCAATCGGTCCCTGATCGCGGCTAGTCGTTCGGCATGGCTGCTGGTTACAGCGTTGAGCGCATTGGTCAACGGTACTGCTATAGGTGTGCCGTCCGCCAGTGCTTCGGAGACGAGCCCAACCATCTGCTTATACATTTGCTGGAATTGGCCAAGTGCATTTTCGAAAGCGTGTTCATCATAGGCGCGTTTCGAGAGATCTACCCGCAAAGCGGCGTAGTTGTGGATGACCTGCCGCAGCCTGCTTCGCATTGGTTCTTTGAGCAGGCTGGCGCAAGTATAAAAGTCTCCTATGGCGTTGCTATCCGCTACAACCATAAGTCGTCGCTGGTCGTGCTTGACCAGTGAAGTTGAGAAGGTAAACGCAAGCAACAATCCAAGAACTGCAAGACTCGCATCCAGGAATTTGGACACTGCTGCTTTGCCGTCCGATTTCACGCGTAACCGGCGCCCTATCCAGCGTCCTACCAGCCAGCCGACGACCATCGCTACCGCAACTGTGGACGCTATCGTCCACGCGTGAATGTCATCGAAAATGTGTCCCATCATCCGAAGGTCAGCCTTCTATCCCCGCAACAGGCGCGTGATCAGATAGATTGTGAGCATCCCCGCACAAGTGGCGACGCCGACCAGTGGCGAGTCGTGCTCGCGCGCTTCCGGCAGCAGATCCGACGCGCCGATGTAGAGGAAAGAGCCGGCGAAGAACGCGAGCAGGAACGGCAGCAGCCCGCGCAGGTCAAGCATCAGCGTCGATGCAGCTCCAAGCACCGGCGTCAGCATGTCGATTATCAGCCAGAAAACCGCCCGCCGCGGCGAATTTCCATGCGCAAGAACGACCGTCACTGTGTTAAGCCCGTCGCTGAAATCGTGCGCGATAATGCCAAACGCGATCAGCAGTCCGATCGCCGCGCTCATCTGAAAGCCGACCCCGATTGCGACGCCGTCCAGGAAACTGTGGAAGGCGAGACCCGCCGCGGACATCGCGCCGAGCTCCGCCTCATGCGCACCGACTGCGTGAGGATGCTCACGGGCGCGATGCATCGCGGTGTAGCGCTCGAGTCCGAAGAAGGCCAGGAATCCCAGCGCCGTGACTGGCATATATGATGCGCCGTGGTCGAACGCGAACACTTCCGGCAGTATGTCGAATAAAGCGACCGCCAACACCGCGCCGGAGCTGAACCCGAGCAGCAAATGAAGCCGGTCGCGCATGCGGATGGCGGCAGTCCCGCCCAAGCCGGTGGAGACCAGCGTTACCAGCGCAAGTAGTACCGGCGCAAATCGCATGGCTGGATATTGCTCAGAAACCGCCCGTAAAATTCAACCCGCGCGTCGGGAACCAGACAGCGATGCGCCGCGTTGCTAATATGATGAACATGAAATCGCGAACCAAATGGATATTAGCGTTATCGGTGGCCGTGGCAGTGTTATTCGGCATCAAGCCGATTGACGTTTTGGCGCAAGCCGCCGGCAACGACCACGCCACCGCGGTTTTTTCCGGCGGATGTTTCTGGGGCGTCGATGCCGTCTTCAAGCATGTGAAGGGCGTCGATAAAGTTGTCTCCGGCTATGCTGGCGGCGCGGCGAACACCGCGCAATACGAGACCGTCAGCACCGGAACCACCGGGCACGCCGAGTCGGTGCAGGTGACCTACGATCCGTCGAAGGTCTCGTACGACGATCTGTTGAAGGTATTTTTCTTTGTCGCTCACGATCCGACCGAGTTGAATCGACAGGGCCCCGATTCAGGGACTCAGTATCGGTCGTCGATCTTCTATGCGAACGACGCTCAGAAAAAGATGGCCGATGACTACATCGCGCAACTCGATCAGAAACATGCATTCTCGAAACCGATCGTGACCAAGGTGGCTCCGCTTACCGGCTTCTACCCCGCCGAAGACTATCATCAGAACTACCTCGAGCTGCATCCCGATCAGCCCTACATCGTCTTTAACGATTTGCCGAAGCTCGATCAGTTTCAGAAAACCTTGCCGGGATTGTACCAGCCACAGCCCGCGCAACAGGCCTCGAAGTAGATCATCCGGCCGCCGCGCGGCGAAGCTCGATCTTACGCATCTCTTCGGCGCGCGATCGCGCCTGGTCCGCCGCGCGTATCGCCGAGTCCGACGCATGGTAGAGCCCGAGGTCGGCGTCGAACTCGTCATCGTCGACCGGGCTTAGCGCAACGTCCATATAATGCTTCGACGCGGGGTCGCTCTCGATCTTTTTCCTCAGCCGTTCCAGCCGCCAGAAGAACCACCCTCCCGGGATGTAGGTCATCAGCGCTTCACGCGCGCGCCGCACGAAAAAGCTGACTGGGTTTTCGCGCGCAAACTCCGGACGCCGCTGCGTGCGAGGCTTGCGCCGAATGACCCCGCCTTGCAGCGGATGCACATGCTCGAAGGCGTGACTTCCATAGAAGAAGAAAATCATCGAGGTCACCCGCCGCGGTCGCATCCCGCTTGCGACCGCGCGCTTGATCAACGTCTCGATGTGCGACGGCGAATAGTACAGGTGCCACGCGCGCTGGTAGATGTCCTGCCATTCGGACGCGCTCATCCGCGGATGGTCGGCGGTCGCATGCTCGGCGTCGTACTTGTTGGTATCCGCTTCCATCCGCTCGCCGCGCTGGTACATCTCCTGGTGATCCTTCGATCCAGGCAGCGGCGTCAGCATGAAAAATTCCATGATGTCGATCGGAAGCTCTCGCTGAATGATCGCGATGTCGCGCGCGATGCTCTCGGGCGTGTCGGCCGGGAAACCCAGGATGTAACCGGCGTAAGTCAGCACCTTGGCGCGCTTCCACGCCTGCAGCATCTTGCGATACTCGGTGATCCGATTCTGACCTTTCGACGCGCCCTTCAAACTGTCGGGATTGATGTTCTCGAGCCCGATGAAAACTTTCTTGCATCCCGCGCGTACCGACTTCTCGACGAAGTTCGGAATTTTGTGGCACATCGTGTCCACTTGCATGATGATGTTTATCTTCAGGCGATCGCGGCGCTTGAGTACGATGATGCGGTCGAGAATCGCTTCCCAATTTTTGTTGCGCGCGAAGTTGTCGTCGGTGATGAAGAAGCTCTTGACGCCTTGCGCCGCGTGCGCCCGAACCAACTGCTCGACGTCGTCCGCGCTGCGATAGCGCGACTTACGCCCCTGCACATTTATGATCGTGCAGAAGCTGCAACTGAACGGGCATCCGCGTCCCGCGTCGAAGCATCCCAGCGCGCCGGCATAGCGCTTGACGTATTTCATCGGCAGGAACGGCAGCGGCTCGCCTTCCATCCCCGGCAAATCGGCCATGAAGTTGTAAACCGGCAGCATGCGATCTTTGAACGCCGCGACCAGCAATTCATCGAGCCGCCGCTCAGCCTCACCGGCGAACAGCGTGATGTTCATCGCGAGCGCGTCCTTCATCTCGATCGGCATCTCAGGAAGCATCGCGAGGCATCCGCTGACGTGGAATCCGCCAATCGCAACCTGGATTCCCGCGTCGCGCAATTCGCGCGCAATATCCACCGCGCGCGCGAACTGATTGGTCTGCACTCCGACCAGCAACACGACGCCGCGGTTCGCATTGCGCTTGAATCGCCGAATTATCGCACGCACCGGCACCCTCTTATTCGTCTCGTCGTGCGCCTCGATCTCAAGATCGACGCCCGCGCCGAGAATCCGCCGCGACTGCGCGTCGATCGCCAGTCCGTACAGGTTCGACAGCGAACTCGACGGCACGAAGCCGCGCCACCATTGGATGAGGTAGCCGTCGTCGTCGTAATGCGAAGGTTTGATGAGCTCGACGAGAAATTTAGTGCGATGCGCCTGGTTCACGAACCTTTCCGGGAGAACATTTTTCACACTCTAGTGTTAATTGAAGCTCTTCGCTAGCGCCGACGCTTCTCGTACGTCGTGCCCTCGCAATAGTGTGATGGTCCCGTCGGATAGATTTGATGGGATAGCTATCACTTAGGCATGATTTCGCATACTCTGTTCAGGGACTTATAGGACGCGAATCATAACGAAGCAGTCAAAGAAGACGCGCGGCCGCCAACCGCCGGCGCGCATAAGGAGCAACCTTTGGATCTTGATAAATTAGTTGCAGACCTGGGGAAAGAACGGGACCGGCTCGGCCGGGCTATCAGCGCCCTCCTGGGATCGGCAGGTGCGGCCCTCACAGGCGGCAAAACCAGGAAGCGGGTCGGACGCCCCAAGGGTACCACGGCCAAGAAGCGCAAGCGTGGCGGCTTAACACCCGAAGGCCGCAGGCGCCTTTCACTCGCGATGAAGAAGCGTTGGGCAGAGCGCAAAAAAAAGACCTCCTAGGGATTAGCGGCGCGGGCCACCGTGCCCGCGCTTTCCTGGCGCGCAGAAAAAATCAACTGCGCGCGATTCAACTAGCTATCGGCGAGAGGCTACGAATGCGGCTCGTTCTTCTGATAGTTGCGACTATCGCGCTTGCAGGATGCGCCGGCGTCGAGCAGGACGTATCCAACCTCCAGCACGAGCAGGACGCCATCCGCGCAGCGATCAAGAAGATAAAGGTCGTTCATGGCGCCAACGTCAAGAGCAATCCGCAGTACATCGTGCTCGGACGCGCGGAGGGCTACTGCTTCAACCTTCCCAACTCGACTGGCGGCCAGGTGATCCACGGCGACGGACTTCGCGCCGCCGCCTATCGCAAGTACGGCGACCAGGTCAACGCAATCGTCAACACTACAGTGTGGTTCGTCTCCGACGACGACTACGCCGCCGTCGATCCCTACGATGAAGGCGGCTACTTCGAATGCGCCGGTACCGCCGTCCACTTCACCACTCAACCGGCTCCCGCCGCATCACCATCGCCGAAACCCGCGAGCTAATCCGCAAACTGCTGACTCAAACCAGCTAGTCAAGGAGAGACCAGGATGGCTTTACTTGTGCCGGTGTTGGGAATCGAAGAGGTAAGGGCGCATCGCGGCTGGTTCCTGTTTATGGGAGTGGCGCTGATCATTTTAGGCACCATCGCGATAGGCAGCGCCGAAGTCATGACGATGGTTTCCGTGATGTTCATCGGATGGCTGTTGCTCTTCGCCGGCCTGTTCGAAGTCGTTCACGGCTTCGCGCGACGCGCATGGGGCGGCTTCTTCGTCAATCTGATGGGCGGCCTGCTCTACCTGGTGACCGGCTTCCTGATGATCACCCATCCGGGAATCGCCGCCGTGACGCTTACCTTCATGATCGCGATGCTCCTGATAGTCGCCGGCACCTTCAGAATCTTCGTCGCCTTCTCGACCCCGATCCACCATCGCGGCTGGCTCATCCTGAACGGCGTGATCTCGCTATTCCTCGGATTCTCGATCATGAGCTCCTGGCCAGTCTCCGGCCTCTGGGTAATTGGCTTGTTCATCGGCATCGACATGATCTTCGACGGCTGGACCGAGGTGATGCTCGCACTGAGCGCCGGACCTGGCGGCGGATCCGGGGCACCCGCGCAAACCGCGACCGCGTGAACGATCTAGTGGCGATTCCCCGCCCCGGCCTCAGTGTCATTCAGAGCTCTTTTTTGTGTCATCCCGAGCGAAGCCGAGGGACCCCGGATCTTTCTGAAGGCCAGCCGACGCACCCACAATCGCGGATCAATCGCGATGTCTGACACTCGCGTCTGACTAAGTGGCGCGGGCCAGTGTGCCCGCGAGGCTGGCGTCGCGCCACTCATGGCCGCGCATGCTCCGATCTATAAGCTTCCAATGCCGCGAGTACCCGTTCTGTTTCCGCCACCATTGCAAGGATCGCTATTTCAATATCGCCGCCCGATTCGCGCCTGGCCCGCTCTTCGAGATCGCGACACAACTCCATCAGCCGCCCCGCCCCAAAATGACCGCAGCTCCCTTTGATTGCATGCGCCGTCGCGGCAACTCCCGCGCGATCGTTCTGGCTCACTTGCAATCCGATTTTGCGCACCCGCTCGCTCAAGTCGGCGAGAAACACGTCGATTATTTCGGCAACGAACTGGCCCCCATTTTCATCCCCCTCGGCGAGTTGCGAGATCGATCGCATATCAATCGTCGCCACGCCTTCGCTTCCAGTGCTCATTCCGAATGAACAATTCAAATTGCATGCCGCGACGCCCTATCGACGCCGCGACTGCGACCAAGCCAGCCAACAATTCGCCGCCGCTAGCATTCGCGTGCTTTATGAAGTGGGGCGGCCCGCCGTGCCCGCCGCTATCCTGCCGCTCAACTGTCCTCGAGCCGCCAAAATCGCATCGATGCGCCATTCGTTTGCCACTCGCGCGATTACCCGCCCGCCTTCCCGGTAATCCGGTCCCCCTTCCCGCGGAGGCCCGAAAAAAGGGGTTAGAGGTTAGAGCCTGCCCTGAGCGAAGCCGAAGGGTTTTTCGCATCATCGCGATGCTCGCGTGTTCGCGCGATCACCTACCACCTTCCCCATAATCCGGTCCCCCTTCCCACCATGGGAAGGGGTTAGGGGTTAGGTTGTTTGGATCATTCGCACAGCCCGCACCATCCTTCCGGTCGCTCTTCCCACCATGGGAAGGGGTTAGGGGTTAGGTTGTACGGATCGCTCGCAACGCCAGCCTCGCACCTACCTCGACGCGAACCGGCTGATCTCGTCCTGCCATCGATCACCAAACACCAGGATCATCACTTGATGATTGACGTCCGCGTCATGGCTAAGGCTCCGCATCGATCCGCCGCCCGTCACCGCGAGCACCTTGTATGCCGCCTGCGCCTGCTTTGCGAATTGCGGTAGCGGTCCAATATCCGCCGGCGTCGGCTCGACGCGATGCACCTTGATAAAGAGCTCGCGCTCATACCGTTCATGCTCCTCCTCCTGGACATCGACCGCACTCAGCGTTCCGTTGATGCTCCTGAAGTTCCGGATCATCGCGATCAGCGGTGCGAAGTCGTCTTTCTCCGGCGGCGAGTCGCCTATCAGCACGATCACTTTGCGCGCATACGGCTTCCAATCCATCTTGGTGATAGCCGCCTGCACCGCGCCCAACGTGTTCTCTTCCCACTCGCCGCCGCCCTTGGCCTGTATCGCGCCGAGAAACGCTTGCAAGCGTGCAGTCGAGAGCGTCAGCGGCTGCATATCGACCGGCTCGCCCTTGCCCCCGAACACCACGACGCCGACGCGCGCGATTGGCACCAGTTGCCGAACCCGAACAGCCAGTTGCGTCATCCGCGCCTTCACGTCAGCCATCACGAAGTCCATCGACTTGGTCCCATCGATCACCAGCACGATATCGAGCCCCTTGTGCCGCAACCCATCGATGAACCACGGAAACGTCCCGCCCCCGCCGTTGCCGCTTCCAGGATGAATGTTGAACACGCCAATACCCCGCCCGAATTCAAGTCCATTCGGGACCGCCGTCCCGGCAATTTTGTCGGAGTTTTCGCCGATCACCTTGTCGGTATCCACCCGCTCAGGCATATCTTCTGGCAACGCAGTCTTGAACTCCGGCATAGGCGGATCGGGAAACTCAAGTGGCTCGATCGCCTCCAAAGGATGATTAGCCCCCGGTTCCCACGTGATCATGACGAACTCGCGCGCGCGGCTCTCATGCACCGCAAGGATAAGCGCGAAAATAATCGCGAGATGGATCGCGATCGAAATCGAAAACGGCCCGCCCGCAAAACGCGCCGCATTGCGAATCGGCGCCGGCATCGACGCCCCAATAGGAGCGCCCCGAACCCGCGTCCATGCAAACGCCAGGACAACTATCGATCCCGACACCCCAAGGCAGCCAATCAAAATCGCAATCATCGCATCCTCCTTCCGCCAACCCACCACAAGCGTTGGGCTGGGCTTCCCTGAAATAAGATCGAAGGAGTCACGATTTTCTTGCGATTTATCTGCGGAGAGTCCTCAAGCTGAGCTTCGCATAAGGTCGCCGCTCTTCCCCTCTCCCGTCGGGAGAGGATTTAAGGAGAGGGACCTTATCCAGCGCGCATCTTTTGCGCGCGATTCAAGATTCCGCTCTTGTCCCTCCCCGATTGTTCCTCTTCCCTCGAGGTAAGGGTTTAGGGTTAGGTTGCTGGTCATCCTCGGACGCGGCGAAACTTGCGGCCCGGCATACCGATCGCGCTAAAATGACTTCCGTTACGCAAAATGACTACCCCGCATCAGTATTTCTCCAAGCGGTACCCATGGCTGAACCTCGCCGATTCACTAGCCGCCACCGCAGTCCTCGCATTAGGTATCGTCGCCCTCTGGCCGCGTTCGCGGCTGGTGGTCGACCTGGTCCTGGTAACCGCAATTCCGGGATTGATCGCCGCGATCGTTTGGAGCCTGACCTTCTCCCAGAAAGCACGCGTCCAGATAGGGCGGCTCAAGCTTCGCTACAAATCGGTGCGCCGGAGCGCCGGCATCGCCGCTCTATTGTGCCTGCCATTTCTGCTGCTGCAACAAGCTTCAATCTACCTTCGCGGCCCGAACATCCTTCGCGTGCCCGCCGTCGATGTTACCGGACTCTCGGAACCCTATCCGAAGCCTGCGAAATGGGAGATTCGCGTCGTGGTGGCGATCGCTCATCTCGAAGGCGACGACGGCCATAAGATGGAAGGTCAGTTGCGCGACGCGCTCGCCAATCTGGATCCGCGCCTGCACGTGACCCCCGTCATTCTGAACCGCACGATCACTTTAGCCGGCCGCCCCCAAGGCATCGCGCATCTCGACGCACTCTCATCAGTGACGGACGTGCGCGTCGATACGTTGATATGGGGAGGAGTGAAAACTGCTCCTGCTCCAGCCGTTGGGCCGCTCTACGCCACCGAGTTCGGCGGCAATCCGCAGTTTGGCGGAGGCTATCTGCCGGGCGACTTCAAGCTGCCCGAGTTGCCGGTGGACGATCTGAGCCAGGTGATTAGCCTAATGGTTGCGACCAAAAGTGCGGAGTTGATGGGCCAATTGGACGTCAAATTCGGCGACGTCCTGCAGCCCCTGATCGGGCAAGTTCGCGCGCTCGGCGACGATCCGCGCAAAAGCTCCGGCTGGAGCGCCGACACGCGGGCACGAGTGAACCTTGTGCTCGGTATAGCCAGCGAAGTCTCAGGGGTTGAACTCAAGTCAGCAGACTCGTTGCATGCCGCCGTTACGTTATTTCAAAGAACGCAGTCTGACTGGACACATGAGAAGTATCCGCTCGAATGGGCGATAGCGCAGCGTACCCTCGGTTCCGCCCTCTTCGACCTATACGATCTCAATCAGCAGGACGCGGCCCTACAAGCTGCGATTACGGCAGACCAGAACGCCCTTGCCGTATATCAATCCCGCTCTGATGGGCTTGATTCAGCCAGCCTGCAATTCGATCTAGGAAGTGTATTCTTTAATCTCGGCGAGCACGAAGCTGGGAGCGTCAGCATGCGTCGGGCGGCGGATTCTTTTCGAGCGGCCGCGCAAGGATTTGACGTTCGGTACTATCCGCGCAAATGGGCAGCTGCTCAATATAATCTTGGCGATGCACTATGTGAAGCTGCCGCCCGCGACGCGAGCGCAAAGGAATATGATGAGTCGCTCGCCGCAGCAGGTGAAGCATTGAAGATCTACCACAAGCAGGCTTTGCCGATTCAATGGGCCGAAACCCAAGGGCAAATCGCTGCGAGCCTCGAGCAGCTCGGCGACATGACCGACAATCGCGAAGATTTGAAACAGTCGATTGCATTGTGCCGCCAGGTTCTCGACGGGCTCCCGCGCAAAAGCAATCCGGACATCTGGACCAGCCTCCAAAACACTTTGGGCGGCGCCCTCGTCGTGGCGTATCGGATCGACAAGAATCCGGAATTCGCCGGGCAAGCTGAAACTGCTTTTCGCGACGCTTTGGAGGAACTGTCTGCTCGGGATCAGCCGACGGAATGGGCAATCGCAAAGGACGGCCTCGGAAGGGCTCTCGTGGAATTGGGGGAGGCCCGCTCGGATACGCACTCCCTAGAGCAGGGTGTCGATTCGCTCAGCGACGCGCTTAAGGTCGTCACACAGGAACGCGATCCGGCTGTGTGGGCATGGACAAAGTTCGACTTAGCCGACGCGTTGGTCGCACTCAGCAAGCGCGATGGGGGAACCGTCCGTCTCAAGCAGGCGGTCGATGCCTATCGCGACGCTCTGACCGTGTCGTCGAAAGATGTAATGCCGGACCTGTATGCAAAGGCTCAGGACAATCTAAAAATCGCGCTCGACGCATTACACCAGCGCGGCTCGAATGGAGCCTAAGCAGTCAGCGCAGCGCTCCCTCTGTTCCCTCTTTCCAGATGGAAAAGGGGGAACAGAAGCATTCTCAGAGAGGTTTTCCGGCAGCGCGGGCCATCCTATTCCCCTCGCCGCCTTCAAATGAAATGTAAGTAGCTCGGTCTGTCTCCTTCCTAATCAAACCTAAGAGCAAAAGCGCGTCCGCGCGATTTTGCGATTCTCTTTTCTTACACTGGGTGCAGGGGTCACCCCTGCCGCCCGCCGCGCAGGCGTCTGGTCCTTCATCTCAAGGACTGGAACCCGAGCCGCTACCGCCATTGAGCCCGCGGCCGAACGCCGACACCTGCGACTGCCACTGGTCGCCGAACGCGAGGATCAGCACCTGCTGGTTGATATGCGCGTCCTTGGTCAGCGACTTCATCGAGCCGCCGCCCGCGGTCGCGAGCACTTTGTACGCCGCTTGCGTCTGCCGATAGAACGCCGGCAGCGGCGAGATCTTCGGCGGCTCCTCGCGATGCACCTTCAGCCAGAATTCGCGCTCGAACCGCTCGTGCTCCTCAGCCGCGACGTCCACCGTATTGAAAGTTCCGTTGTTGCTCTTGAACTGCCGTATCAGCGCCAGCAGCGGCGCGAAGTCCTCGGTGCGCGGCGGCGAATCGCCGACCAGCACCACGACCTTCTTCGCGTACGGCTTCCAGTCCATCTTGTTGATTCCAGTTTCGACCGCACCGAGCGTGTCTTCTTCCCACTCACCGCCGCCCATCGCCTGGATGCCGTTGAGGAAGTCGCTGAGCTTCTGCGGTGACAGCGTCAGCGGCTGAATATTCATTTTCTCGCCCTTGCCGCCAAACACGATTATCCCGATGCGCGCAATTGGCACGAGCCGATGAATCGATTGCACCAGTTGCTGCATCTTGGCTTTGACGTCGTCGATGATCAGTTTCATCGAGCCGGTGCCGTCGATCACCAGTACCACGTCGAGACCTTTGCGCCGCAACTCGCCGATGAACCCGCCGAAGCCCGAGCCGATACCATGACCGTAGCCTGAGCCCATGCCGCCGCCACGACCGATCCCGATACCGCCGCCGCCGGCGGCGCGAACGTAGTCATTGGCGAGGCCCACTGCCTGCGAAGTGTCAACCGCGGTCGGCTGCTCCATCTGCTGCGGCGCCGAGTCGGGCATCGGCACTTCGGGCATGTCGAGATCCTGCATCTCGTTGCCGCCGCCACCGCCGCCGCCCGCTTCGAGGTTCACCATGATCAACTCGCGCCCGCGCTGCTCGTGGATAGTGATGATCAGGACCAGCAGCAGCGCGACGTGCAGCGCGACCGAGAGCGGGAACGGACCGATCAGGAATCGAATCGCGCTGCGGACCGCCGGCCAGAACCCACCGGCCTCTTCGTGCGCCTCGTCGGCGTCCACCGTCTGAACTTCGATCGCGGGCGCATGAACGACGCCAATAGCACCTGCTCGCGCGAGTGACGCAAGCTGACGCTGGCAAATCGCGCATCCGGCGAAGTGCGTATTCCATTTCGCGCGCTCGTCGGGCATGAGCGTGTTCTCCGCAAACGCCGCCAGCAAGTCGGGGTCAGGGCATCCCGCGCCCGAGGTGTCGAGGCCGGACGCAATCTTCGTGCGAATCATCGCGTCAAGGCGCTTATCCTGATTCTTGTCTTCAGCCATCACTTTCCCAGCGCGAGCATGCGGCCGAGGTCGAACGGCCAGTCGCCGGTCGCATATTCGAAACATTGGTCGATTTGATCGTCACTGAAATGATATTCGCGGCGCAGCGTGCGCGTGACGCATCCGCGGATCGCAGTCCTTGCGCGTGCGAGATTGCGCGACGCGCTCGACTCATGCTCCCCGATCAGCGCGGCAGTCTGCGCAAGCGTGAGATCCTGTACATAGTAGTACGAGAGCCGCAGCCGATCGTCCGCCGACAGTTCATTCAAGGCGGCGCGAAGAGATTTCTCCAGCGCCGTGAGCAGCCGGGCGCGATCGGGATCCGGCGACTCCGTCCCTGTCCCGTTAACTGTGAGAGTGGAATTGCGCTCGCGCTGGTCGTCAAGCGGCTCCATCCGGCGCGTCGCGCGCCATTGATCGGCCTCGAGACGGGTGACGACGACTCGCATCCACGACATCAACGATGCGCGCCCGCCGTATTGATCGAGCGGCGATCGGCGGTCGCCGTTGGACGCTCGCAGGCCGTAGAGGTCCGCCCACAACGAATCCGCAATCTCGCTCGCGCGCGACGAGTTGCCAAGCACGGCGCGCGCAAACGCATCGACCGGCGCGCGATAGGTCGCTACCAGGTGGCGCCATGCGCCCGCGTCACCGTCGCGGCATCCGATCGCGAGCGCGAGGTCGGTCACATGAAGCGAATCCAGAAAGTGCACCGCTTCAGCGCGCTCGAGTGTGATGGTATCCGCACCGAAGCGGCGCTCGAAACTTTTCCACAAAGCAGCGGCGAAAGATTCCCGCGAAACCTGCCATCCCGAGGCGTTGCTGATGGAATACAGGCGATCGATCGTGTCGCGGTAATTCTCCGAGAACTGTTCCAGCGACATTGCCGCCATGATTTCCATACTGAGCCTGCGCCAGCCTGAATCTCAACTACCTCCGTGCGGCCCGATCAGCGCCATAAGCCGCCCGGGCATCTCACTGCGAAACTCCATCGACGCGCCCGACACCGGATGCCGGAACTTCAGCTCCCACGAATGTAGCCCGAGCCGCCGCGCAGGATCGCTAGTCGCACCATATTTGCCATCGCCTACAATAGGATGACCGAAACCCGCCATCTGCACGCGAATCTGATTCTTACGGCCCGTCTCGAGGGTTATCTCGATCAGCGAATTAGGCCGCCCCTTCTGCAACACGCGGTAGTGAGTGATCGCCAGCTCGCCGCCGCGCTCGACCCGATGCATCCTCATCGACTTGCTCTCGACCAGGTTGTCGCGCAATGTCCCCTCGGCCTTCGACGGAATTCCCTCCACCACCGCAAGGTACTTCTTGATGACAGCTTTCCAGTTTTGCTGAAGCTCGGCTTGTATCGCCCGGCTCCTCGCGAAGATCATCAGCCCCGACGTCTCGCGATCGAGCCGATGCACAATAAAGGCCGTCTGCGACGTCGCGCCGCTAACCGCCTTCAGATGCTCATTGAGTATCCGATGCGCCGTCCTTGTCTTCTCAGTCTCCGACCCCATCGAAAGCAGCCCCGCCCGCTTGTCCACCACCACGATGTGCTCGTCAAGATAAACAATCTTCAACCCAAGCCGCTCGATCGACGCAGGATGAACCTGCTTGCCCGACGCAATCGTCACCACGTCGCCCGGCTCCAGTTGAGTGTCATGCCTGACAAAAGGAACTCGCGTCACCGTCACCAACCGGAAGCGCAACAAATCCTTCGCCTGTTTGCGCGAAAGCCCAAGCGGCAGGGTAAGCAGATACGGCAGCATCTCGCACCGCCCCTCAACGCTGAACCGATACTCCCGCCCACCCATTGCACTAATATCGTCGCCCACTATTAATGAAGCGACAAGATGAGAAACGCGAAGCAATACATCGCCGACAGGTTCCCATGGCTGAACCTGTACGACTCACTAGCGGTGGCGTTTGTGCTCGCGCTAGTCGCCGTTTCTCTCTGGCCCCATTCGCGGCTAATGGTCGACCTGGTCCTGCTAACCGCAATTCCCGGATCGATCGCCGCAATCGTTTGGAGCTTGACCTTCTGGCCTAAAGCGCGGGTCCGAATCGGACGCCTCAAGCGACGCTACAAATCAGTGCGCCGAATCGCCGGCCTCGCCGCTCTATTGTGCCTGCCATTCGTGCTGCTCCAGCAAGCTTCGATCTATCTTCAAGGCACGAACATTTTGCGCGAGCTACCGCCGGAAGTCGCGGAGGCAAGGGCACCGTATCCAGACGTCGAAAAGTGGCGCATCCGCGTCGTCTTTGCGATCGCGCATCTCGAAGGCGACAAAGGCCAGCAGCTTGAGGCACGGCTGCGCGACGCGTTGTCGAATATTGATCGGCGATTGCGCACCACGGCGGTTATTTTGAATCGTACGATCGCCGTTTCCGGCCGTCCGCTGGGGATCGCGCATCTCGATGCGCTCAACTCGGTGACCAATGTGCGGGTCGAGGCGTTGATCTGGGGCGGGGCCGGTGGCGCATCGCGTCCAGCGGTTGGGCCGCTCTACGAAACGAAATTCGGATCCGACCCGCAATTTGGCTCAGTGTATCTCCCCTCGGACTTCAAGCTGCCGGAGTTGCCGCCGGACGATCTGAGCAAGGTGATCCGCTTAATCGTAGGCACGCAGAGCGCGGACTCGATGCGCCATTGGATGTTCAAATTTGGTGACGCGCTCGAACCGATAATTCGCGAGACTCGCTCGCTCGCCGACGATCCCGGTAGAAGCAGCGCGTGGACCGCCGACGCACGCGCCCGGGTGAATCTAGTGATCGGTATCGCGAGCAAAGTCTCAGGAGTCGAACTCAAGTCTCAAGATTCGTTGAATAGTGCGGTCACTTACCTTCGGCGCGCGCAGGAAGGCTGGACCCGGGAACACGATCCGCTGGAGTGGGCGAGGGCGCAGCTCAACCTGGGCGCGGCGCTGAATGAACTCTCGGCTCTCAATGTTCAACTGGCGCCTTTGCAGGAGGCAGAGGCAGCCTACAAGAATGCGCTGTCGGTGTACCAAGGGCGTTCCGATTCGCTCGATTCAGCAACGGTACAATTCGAGCTAGGAGTCACGCTAGAGCAGATTTCGAATCATGAAGCCGGGACTAACAGTCTGCATCAGGCGGTCGACTATTGCCGCGCCGCGGTGAAGGGCTTCGACCCGAAATTCTACCCGATGAGCTGGGCGGCGGCACAAACACAGCTGGGATCTGTGCTTGGTTTGCTGGCCGATCGCGAAGATAACCCGGCTTATTACGAGGATACGATTACGGCTTTTAGAGAGGCGCTGAAAGTTTACACCAAGCAGTCGGATCCGATGCATTGGGCAGACACTCAAAGCCGACTCGCAGAGGCCCTCCAGCTATTCGGCGCAGCTCGGTCGAACCTTGACGATCTTAAGCAGTCGGTCGCCATCAGCAGGCAGGTACTGGATGGATTTCCGCGCGATTGGGATCGACTGCGCTGGGCGGGTGCGCAGGCTGTCCTTGGCAACGAACTGCTGAGTCTCAACGATCTCCAGCCCAACCCGAGCTATCCGCCGGAAGCTGCAAAAGCATTTCGGGCCAGTCTCGAGGAACAGTCGCGCGAGCGCAATCCGATCGGGTGGGCGGCGTCGAAAGCGTCCCTCGGCAATGCGCTGGACGCGATGGGGGAAAGCAACAATGAATCGTGGTGCTTCGAGCAAGCGATACAGAACTACAACGATGCGCTCGAGGTCTTCAGATCCGACCGCGATCCTATCCAATGGGCTCGAGCCAAGAGCGATCTCGGCGATGCATTGGCAGGACTTGGCATGCGCGGACCAGGAGTCAAATACCTGAAAGCGGCGGTCAATAACTATAATCAGGCGCTGACGGTGTTGACCAAGGACAAGTTACCGGGCGACTGGAAGAAGACGGAAAATAATCTTGAAGTCGCGCTCGACGCACTACATCAACGCGGCTGGAATGGCAGCTGACGCGTCGCTATCTGCGGCGCTTGACGATTCAAGCAGCCTAACCCCTTCCCATAGTGAGAAGGGGAACCGGATTTGAGACAACTATTCCGCCCGTCCTATCCCCCTCACCCCCTTTCCCGCGGGAAAGGGGGAACAGAAAAGAATGACACAAGAAAAGAACCTTGAGCAAAAGGGCGTCCTCGCCATTTTGCGATTAATACTGGGTGCAGGGGTCACCCCTGCCGCGGAAGTGTGAAACCCACGGCGGGTTTCACATTCAATCAAAGTGGATTCGCTACCGCGGCACTTGCCGATTGCGCGGCGCCTTCATCCTCAGCCTGGTCTATCACTATCGCCTTATACGCAAGCGCAGTCCCCGCCAGTGCCGTTGTCGCCCACGCCACCAGCAGCATATCGATGATTCCCCTTATCGCTTCGACCACGCCCGGCGGATGGTAGCCCATCCACCATTCGAACGCCTGCCGCACGACCCAGTAGGGAAAATATGAAAGAAACAAAATTGCTGCAAGCCGTTCGATATTGCCCGCGGTTTGTTTCCATGCGGCCACTATACCCGCATACCTGCCGATTGCTATCGCCGGGAAAATAAATCCCAGCCGCAGGTATGCAATCAGAAAGATACCCAGACCAATGAACATCCCGGCGCCTCCCAGCATCGCGAGCTGGTTGTTGAAATTTCGCTGCGCATAACGTACCAGCACGAAAGGAAAGCCGACGCTAACTACGATCGCGACCATCATCAGAGTGCTCGCCAACAGGTACAGCCATTGCGTTCGCGAGAACGCGAATGCCGGATGCTTGGCGACTGACTGCCGCCCTCTGATCGCGAGCTTGGTCCACGCCACCGAGAACGGCGCGAACACAATCAGATGGATGTACCCCATTAGGCTGCCCGTCAAATTCCTCGATACATCCTGACGCTCGAGCCCATAGCACAACACATCCACCGCAAGAATCAGGATGAATGGAAATTTGCCGAACTTCACCAATTCCGGCAGATTCCTGAACGGCAACAGCAGCGACTCTTTCACAATCGGAAACACCGGCAACTCCACCACCGTAAACCGCCGCCGATTATTTGTCTGCAAGTTCATCACTTCAACCCAAATGCGATTGGTTAGACTCTGCCAATCAACCCGCACCACCGCAAACAGATGCCAGCCACGCGTCCCCCTTCCCGCTCCGGAAGACAGTTACCCCGAACAATCCGCCCACCCTTCCCGCGAGGCCGAAAAAAAAGTGGTTAGGGGTTAGGTTGTCTGGATCACCCGCAAAGGCTGCCCCATCTCTCCGGTCCCCCTTCCCACTATGGGAAAGGTTAGGGGTTAGCTATCTGGTTCATCCGCAAACGCCCGCAGGTAATTCCGGTCCCCCTTCCCGCGCGGGAAGGGGTTAGGGGTTAGGTTCCCGCATCATGAACCTAAGGATTGAAATCCGACGGCCGCCACTAACCCCGCGCTCAAACCCCAATCCTCGCGACTGCCACCGGCCTCAGACCCTGCTAGTCTCCCAGTGGCGCGAGCCGCCGTGCCCGCGATTCAATCCTCCGCTGCCATTCCTAAGCCGCGGGCACGGCGACCCGCGCCACAGAAAAGTCAAGCGTGCCAACAAGCGACCGACGAACTCAAGCAGTGCCTCGCGGTGTTCGAAGCGGCCCCAGACATTCCTGAGAGCATTGCCATATATGTTTGCGAAGTTGATCCTGAGGGGGCCGGTCGGTTGGCAGCCTGCACCGGTCCGCTTGCGATGGAGATTCCTAAAAAAATCGGCGAATGCAAGTGCCTCTACGACTATTATCAGGCCTGTAAGTGATGAACCCCATTAAGCATTCATCAAAGTCTCGGCTCCTACTAATGTGCGTGGTTCCCCCTGTCGTTATGCTGTTGTCCCTTTTTGCGTGGCAGGTCGCTAGAGCTAATGCAAGTTTGCCGAAGTTCCTCGAGCTAGCTTTGGGACTTGGCCTGTTTGGGATGAGTGCTTTTTCCACTGAGCCCTCCTGCGAAGGCATGATCTCTCGCTGAGAGCCCGCTTCGCCATGGCACTTGGCCCGTCTGTTGGCTGCGCCTGCGCCGGGCTCGGCTCGATCACGTTGGCGCTGTGGCCACTTTCGACGGCGCCACTCTATTTCTTCCTAGCGAGCGGCGTCGTCTTTCCGGTGGCAGTATTCCTTGGAATTGTGGGCGCCGCGCGCCGCGACCTCGCGCAACCGCTGAGCGGTGACCTAAACCGCGTGAATCGAACGACCGCGAGGATCTAACACCTGCTGGTTGATGCGCGCGTCGTGCGATGACAACCGTTGTCATCCTGCCATGCCATAATACTCAACATGACCACTTCACCCACTCTCACCCCGCACTACCTCGCGGAATCCGACCCTCGCCAGCTGCTTTCCCTCTTCCACCACGCCGCGGCTAAAATCTCTGCCGCGAATAATCCAAATCGACTGAAAAAGACCTAAGTGGCGCGGGCCGCCGTGCCCCCGATTCAATCCTCCGCCGCCATTACCAGCCGCGTGCACGGCGGCCCGCCCCACTGATATAGAGTCTTGTGGCTGATGATGCTGGAATCGAGTCGAATGCTGGATGCTGAGCCTCGAATACGATCGCTCGCGCTTGTCGTGTCATTCAGAGCGCAGCGAAGAATCCCGGCTCCTTCCTTCCTCGATCTCTCAGGGACTCCGACGGCGAGCGGAGCGGCGAACGAATGGCCATTTCAATATAAAGGCATGGAAAAGGAGTTCACCGACCCGGGGATGTACTACTACACCGGCGATGGCCAGTTCTACAGCCCGCAATTCGTCCGCTCGCTCGTGGCCCGAGAGGTGTGAGATGGAAAAAGAGCTATCTCCGAAGCTTGGGCGTGTTGTGGCTTCTAGAACTCTTACAGAACATGGCCCGCGTGCCAATCGAGTCGAGATTGTTTTGGGTGCGCCTCGCCGACTCGGCCCCGATTGGGAGTGCCCTTTCTTAATCCGAGGCTTAGGCGGTGAAAGCATTCAAACGATCGCGGGAAGCGACTCCCTCCAAGCGTTGCAGCTGGCGATTCAAGCGCTCCGGGTAGGTCTCGAGGAGACCGGACGCAGATTCCTTTGGAGCAACTCTGACCCAGCCTTTGGCTCAGGTATAGCTAGGGACTTGCCCTTAGGGCTGGGCGAGGCTTCTGAACTGCGGATTAAGCGATTCATCGAGCGCGAGGTTAAGGGTTGGGCCGATCGCCTCAAGGCCGGAGAGCGACCTCAGCCGTTTGTGCACGCCTCGCCGCCTCCAAATGAAACAGATGCTGCCACCGCGAATTCAAAGCTTCACCCACGGAAATCGAAGAAGGGCTCGAAGAAGACCCGATAATCATTGAAATTCCACCTGTCAGTCCTTGGGCCAAGGCCTAATCTGTTCGCTTATGATGCGATGGCTATCCCGTTGATATGACTTAGACGAAGTACCTGCCTGGTGCAGTGACAACGACTGTCACCCTGCCATGCCATAATCCCAACATGACCGCTTCACCCACTTTCACCTCGCAGTACCTCACAGAACCCGACCCTCGCCAGCATGCTTTCCCTCATTCACCGAACACTTCCGACAATGGAAGCGGCGGCGGCGGGTTTTCGTGATTGCAGCCATGACCCTTTAATAGCTCCGCGAAAAAGAACCTTCGAGCAAAACGGCGTCCCCGCCATTTTGCGATTATCACTTTTCACCGGGTGCAGAGCCTGTCCTGAGCGTAGCCGAAGGAGCTCAGCCCTGCCGAAGGAGGTGTGGAACCCACCGCGGGTTCCACATTCAATCAAGTGGATTATCCGCCGCCCAACAACGCATCAGCATGACTACGCCAATTCATCTTGCGGTGACAACCGTTGTCATCCTGCCATGCCATAATCCTCAACATGACCACTTCACCCACTCTCACCCCGCACTACCTCGCGGAATCCGACCCTCGCCAGCTGCTTTCCCTCTTCCACCACGCCGCGGCTAAAATCTCTGCCGCGAATAATCCAAATCGACTGAAAAAGACCTAAGTGGCGCGGGCCGCCGTGCCCCCGATTCAATCCTCCGCCGCCATTACCAGCCGCGTGCACGGCGGCCCGCCCCACTGATATAGAGTCTTGTGGCTGATGATGCTGGAATCGAGTCGAATGCTGGATGCTGAGCCTCGAATACGATCGCTCGCGCTTGTCGTGTCATTCAGAGCGCAGCGAAGAATCCCGGCTCCTTCCTCCTCGATCTCTCAGGGACTCCGACGGCGAGCGGAGCGGCGAACGAATGGCCGTTCCAGTATAAAGGCATGGAAAAGGAGTTCACCGATCCGGGGACGTACTACTACACCGGCGATGGCCAGTTCTACAGCCCGCAATTCGTCCGCTCCCTCTCCGAAGCCGGTCAGACCAGCACCAAGGGAGTTGCAGCGGCCCGGCGGGCAACGCGATCGCTGGGCCCTCCAGCGTTTCGGTCTCGGGTTTTGATCCCACCAATTTAAATAACTATGAGAGGAGCGCCGAAAGTGTAGGAGGAGGCGCCGCCGCAGGTGCTTTGGCGGGGGCAATAATCGGAACGGAAGGCGGACCAATTGGCTGGCTGCTGGGTGCGGCGATAGGTGCCTCTATCGGTGCCACAGTCAGCTTTTTCGAGGCTCTCTTTGGCGGCAGCAGCGATACCCCGCCAACTCCGCGCCAGTTGCTCCACGGCCGCCACCCGCTGTATCCGGTCATCTTGGGTGTGCCCGAGGGGGAGATTCCAGACGAAGTGTCCGCGGGCATGCCACAACTCAGCGGAGACGTTCAATACTCCGGCACGCCCCCGCTAAGTACGTCGTCGCCGACACCATCCCCGACCCAACCTCAGGCGAATCAGCAGACTTGCGAGCAGAACTGTTTGAACAGCTATAAGGAAGTTACCATATATGCCTGCGGCGTAACGGGCGTGGTCGGTGGCGCGGGCTGTTGCGCATTAGCGTGCTCACAAACTGAAGTGGCGTTTGTCCCATGCTACAAAGCGTGCGCTCGGCTTGTTGGGATCGCCATCGGAGCTTGTGCATCTGCGACGAGCGTAAGGTACTTGCAGTGCAAGGCGGCATGCGGGCAGTAACGTGTAAAAGCCGCCGGAGGCGCTAAAGCGAATATTCGTATGGATCCATTTTTTTTGCGATTTTGGCGATACGCTGGTCCGGTCAGCGCCCTAGCCGGCGTTCTCTGTGGCATGAGAGTCACGGCTGTAGGCTTAGAAGCCCGACGACCTCCGTTTCCGGTCGCATGCGAAGGAATCGCCGTCTCAGTGTTAGTCACAGCGATGGGCGTTATTTTCTCAAGCGTGGCGTTTTTTGTCTATTCGCGTTGGAGACGGTGGTTCTAAAATCGAATTTTTGAAGATGCTTATAGCGCGTCGGTCCAGGCCTGTACGTTTCTCTGCGCCTCACCGTAACGCTCGCAGCGTTGCCATCGCCAGCGTGCTTTCCCTCATTCACCAAACACTTCTGACAATGGAAGCGGCGGCGGCGGGTTTTCGTGATCGTAGCCATGACCCTTCAGCGGCCCGGGAAAAAAGAACCTTCGAGCCAAAACGGCGTCCCCGCCATTTAGCGATTATCACTTTTCACCGGGTGCAGAGCCTGTCTGAGCGTAGCCGAAGGAGCTCAGCCCTGCCGAAGGAGGTTTGGAACCCACCGCGGGTTCCACATTCAATCAAGTGGATTATCCGCCGCCCAACAACGCATCAGCATGACTACGCCAATTCATCTTGCGGTGACAACCGTTGTCATCCTGCCATGCCATAATACTCAACATGACCACTTCACCCACTCTCACCTCGTACTACCTCACAGAATCCGACCCTCGCCAGCATGCTTTCCTTCATTCACCAAACACCTCGGACGAGGAAATGGCGGAGAAAGAACATGTCAACCAAAATCTCCAGCTCATTTCCGTTTCAGAACAATGTTTGTTTCTCGCCACTGCCCGGCCAGCGCTTCGTTCTCTGGAATTTTGCTATAACGGCTCCATCGAGGACGACATGAGTGAATCCAACCCACGCTTTGCAGAATGTATCGAGCGGGCGCGCGCGCTCGGACCGCTTATCGTCGAGCACGCCGCGGAGTCCGAGCGCCTCGGACAGCTTTCGACCAAAGTCGTTGACGCGTTTCACGACGCCGGCCTCTTCCGCCTGCTGCTGCCGGCGCGGATGGGCGGCTTCAATCTCACGATGGCGCAGCAGTGCGAAGTGATCGAAGAGATCGCGCGCTTCGACGGCGCCACCGGATGGAATCTCGCGATCGGATCAGGCGGCCCGGCGATCGGAGGCTTCGTCTCGCGCGAGGCGTTCGAGAACATCTTCGCCGATCCGCGCGCACTCTGCGCCGGTTCATTCAATCCCGTCGGCAACAGCATCGTCGCATGCGAGGGCGGATACCGCTTCACCGGCAAGATGACTTACGCGAGCGGCTCCGCACAAGCCACCTGGCTCGCGGCCAACGGCGTCGAGCTGGTAAACGGCGCGCCGCAGATTGTCAACGGCGTGCCAAAGTTCAGGGCGGGGATATTTCCGATCAAATCCGGAAAAGTTCTGAACACCTGGTCGGTCTCGGGACTGCGCGGCACCGGCAGCAACGATGTCCTGTTCGAAAATGTGTTCGTCCCCGAAGCCTACACCTTCGAATTTCCAAATCCGAAGAGCACCTGGCAGACCGGGCCGCTGGCGAAGATTCCGCTGATGGTCCAACTTGGCGCGACGCTCGCTGCCGTCGCGCTGGGTATCGGACGCCATGCGATCGACGCGCTCAAAGAGCTTGCGGTGAGCAAGGTGCCGCTCGGCACGACGGCGTCGCTGCGCGAGCGTCCGATAGCGCAACTTCAGGTGGGAGAAGCGGAAGGTTCGATCCGGGCGGCTCGATCCTACCTGCACAGCAGTATCGCGGAGAGCTGGAAGCGAGGCGAAGCGGGCGAGCCGTTCGACCTCGACGCGCTCGCCTCGGCGCGGCTCGCGTCGGTGACGGCGGGCAAGCTGGCGGCGCGTACGGTGGATCTCGTTTACGATGCGGCGGGGATCAGCGCGATGCATACGGCGCTGCCGATCGAGCGATGCTGGCGCGACGTCCACGCAGTCACGCAGCACGTCACGATGAACACCGCCCGCTACGAAGCCGCCGGCCGAATTCTCTTCGGCCTCCCGCCCGGCCAGTTCGTATAGTGGAGCAATCGACTATTCACTCAATTAGTTCTCGTGAGCACCTGATCGATGTTGTCCGGTTAGTTCATTACTAAGTAGACTCCAACTGGACGGCATCGAAATAGAATGAAACCAATAGTAATGATAGGCGCGATTATTGCCCTGCTTGGGCTGCTCGCGCTCGCTCAGCCAATGTTCACTACCAATCAGACTAAGAACGTTGCCACCATCGGCGACCTCAAGATTCAGGCGAACGAGCAAACCTCGCACGTTATACCGCCGATTCTGAGCGGCGCTGCGTTGATCGTCGGCCTGGTCATGGTGGCAGGCGGTCTCTATCAGAAACAGTAACATCGCCGTCTTCGCTCAGCCCTGAGCACGGACTAAGTGTGGAAAAACTCTCGACGGCGGCGCTCATTCCCGAGCACGAGCAGGAGGAACGCCCTGACGGCCTGAGTTCGTCGGGGCCGATCGTCGCGATAATTATCGCGACGGTGGTGCTGTCCTTCGCGAAAGACATCCTGATGCCGTTGACGATGGCGGCGCTACTCGCGGTCATCTTCAGTCCGATTGCCAGCCGGCTCGATCGTTTTGTCGGGAGCTTTGTCAGCGCTGCGCTGGTGGTGATCACGGCGGTTACGATCGTGTTGGCGATTGGCTATTTTGTGACGATCGAGCTCACTTCCGTCGCGGTCCAGGTTTCCGACTACTCCGACAACGTCGCCACGAAGCTCACCGCGCTGAAGGGTAGTACGCCCGAATGGCTGCAGCGGGTCGAGGACGGAATCAAGGACGTCCAGCAGCAGCTCAACGACCTGGCGCCCCAAACGAAGCGCGCGAAACCTGCCGGTATCGTGCAGGCGCCGGCCGCGCCGTCGTACCTTGAACAAGCCGCCAAGCCGGTGGTTCCGATACTGTCGGGATTGTTCGACGTCCTGCTGGTGGTAGTGCTGATGTTTTTTCTACTGTATGGCCGCAACGATTTGCGCGATCGGCTGGTGCGGCTCGCGGCGCGCGGCCGGATCACGCTGTCGGCCGAAGCGATCGGGACCGCGGGCGAAGCGGTCGGTCATTACCTATTGCTATTCGCAATGACTAATCTTGGCTATGGAATAGCTATTGGACTGACTATGTGGCTGATCGGGTTACCCAACCCGATTCTGTGGGGAGCGCTGGCGGCGCTCTTTCGTTTCATTCCTTATGTCGGCGTTCCGATTGCGGCTCTACTGCCGATGCTGGTGGCGTTTGCAGTGTTCCCGGGATGGAGCAAGTCAGTCGAGGTTTTCGCGGCGTTCGTCATCTTCGATCAAATCGTGGGTTATCTGATCGAGCCTTTCTTGATCGGCCGCGGGATCGGCTTGTCGCCGCTCGGTCTGTTGTTCTCCGCGATGTTCTGGGGATGGCTATGGGGGCTTCCAGGCTTGCTGCTGGCGACCTCTTTGACTGCATGCCTGAAGGTGGCGGGTGACTATATTCCTGCGCTGAGCTTCTTCTCGGTTCTATTCGGAGATGACAGCGCGCGCGAGGACTATCACGATTACTATCGCGCCCTGCTCGAGCTCGATCAGCCGAGCGCGCGCAAGATCGTCGTCGGGTACTGCGACAAAAACGGCCTCGAGCCCACTTTCGACGACGTGTTGGTGCCCGCGGTAGTCCTGGCCGGCGAAGAACGCTTCGAAAATCATATCAGCGAAGACAATGAGAGGCTGGTGTTCGACACCACCGCAGAGCTGGTCAAGGAACTCGGCGACCGCTTCAACAAACCGAGATTCCGAGGACGTCTGCGTATCGTGGGTATTGCGCCGCCCGGCGAGGTTCACAGTCTCGGACTGATCATGCTGCTGGAACTGCTGCGGCGGACGGGGATCGCGGCTAATTTTTTCGGGATGGATAAATCGGCGGCTGAGATTTGCGCATTTGTGAATCAGTATGCGCCCGACATGGTGTTCATTTCATGCACCACGACCGAGTGCATGCCCGCCGCGCTCGAACTGGTGCGCGCGCTGATGGCGCAGTCGCCGCGATTGACGATAATCGGCGGCGGAGTTTCAGCATTGGCGCAGCGCACCGAGCTGCTTGAAGCTGGCGCCACGGAAATCTGCGGCAGCCGGGGCGAGGTGCGTCACGCGGTCCGTCTATACGCGCTCAGGCGTTCGGTGTCGCGCTCATCTCAGGTTAGTACCGTCCGGCCGCTACCTGATACCCGAACTGCGAATAGTTAATTACGTAAGTTTAGTCTGGTGATGGGGCCAGACAACCTAACCCCTAACCCCTTCCCGAGCGGGAAGGGGAACCTGATTGTTGGGCGTAACCTCTTCGCGAGCGGGAAGGGGTTAGGTTCTACGGTGCATCGCGGCCTCATTATTGAAAAAGGTGAACGCAATACACACAAAGCCACCGATACAGCTCGAGTGAGTAATATTAGATGTTCCGCTAAGCACCTGATTAGTGTTTCAACTGAGTAATCTTAGTGACATTCCCAATTACTATGTTTACTATCTACTAGTCGGAATCGATATAGGATTCGAGTCCGGCTCTGATCCGGCGAAACAGTGGTTCTTCCGCTCGCCTTCGACCACGCTCCGCTTGACCATCGTTAAAATCCACCAACAAAGGCTTGAGGAGATACGCGCGGGGACGACCGAGTCTCACGGGCATTTAAGAGCCTATGAAAATCAAGTTGATCAAAAACAAACTGAGAAAGACGATTGTTCTGTCGGGTGCGATTCTCGCCTTCGGAATGGCAGCGCCGGCCTTTGCACAATATGGTCCGGGTCCCGGCTACGAAGGCCCTGGCAATTACAACAACGGTCCCAACTACAATAACCCGGGCTATAATAACGGCCCTGGATACAATAACTCGGGCTACAACAACGGCCGTGGCTATTACGGCGAAGGTTACTACGGCGGACCCGGACAGGCTGGATGGGGCGCGTACGACAACCACCATCGCTGGCATGGCGCGCGATGGTGGCACAAGCATCAGATCATGTGGTTCTACCGGAATCATCCGGAATGGGCCGCGATGGACTCGAGCTGGCTCAACGAGGATGGCGACTACGACAACAACAACAATTGGCACAACGCCTACTGGTGGCATCAGAACAATCCGGATTACTTCTACGCCAATCATCCGAATTGGATTTCGTGGTATCCGAATTGGCGGAACGAGGACGGGGCTTACGACGGCCAGCACAACTGGCATTACGGCCAGTGGTGGTACAACCAGAACCCGAACTGGGTTTCCAGCAACCATCCCAACTGGATAAGCCAGCACAGCAACTGGGCGACTCACACCGAGATCCAGGATCATCGCGCCGCGATGCGCACTGAGAACGAAGGCAATCGCGATCTGCGTCAGCAGGCTGCAGTTCAAAACCGCGCGAATGAACAGGCGGTGACCAATCAGCGCAACGAAGCGAATCGCGATCAACGCCAGCAGGAGAATCGCAACGATCAGGCGGCGCGCGAGCAGCAGAACCAGAATAATCGCGAGCAGCGCCAGCAGGCTGCCGTTCAGAACCGAGCGAATGAACAGGCCGTAACCAATCAGCGCAACGAGGCGAATCGCGAGCAGCGTCAGCAGGAGAATCGCAACGATCAGGCGGCGCGCGAGCAGCAGAACCAGGCTAATCGCAACGAGCGGCAAGCCAATCAGAATCAGGAGCGGGCGGCCCAGAACGAGCAGCGAGCCAATCACAACGAGCAGCAAGCGCAGCATCAGCAGGCGCAACATCAGGAGCAGCAGGCGCAGCATCAGCAGCAGGAGCGTCCGCAGCAGGCTGAGCATCAGGAGCGCCAGACGACTCACGAGCAGCACTCGTCCAACACGCAGCCTCAGCAGAACCGGCAGGCAAATGCCGGCGGCCACGAGGGTGGCGGGCACGAGAAAAACTAATCGCGGCGCGATACGCCTCTAATCGGCGTATCGCGCTCTATTCAAACCAACGAACTAAACCACGAGGGGAAACGAAAAAAATGAAATCAATCAAGCGAATTGCCATCAGTGTCGTGAGTGTTGGAGCGTTTGCGTTACTTGCCGGATGCGGCAGCAGCACCAAGGAAGTTGACTCAACTACTTATGTCCCCACTGCGCCGGCCCAGGTCGTCGTGCAGGCGCCGCCAGCAGTAGTCACTCCGCCGACCACGACCACCAGCACTTCGAGCGACCGCTCAAGTAATTCAACTGACTCGGGCAGCGCAGGCACGGTTGACAGCTCGAGTTCGCATCACAGCGAATCCACCACGGTCAGCCCTACTAACTAATCGCGGCGCGGGAGATTCTGATGCGAAACCAAGCCAATCGAAAGAGAACAGCCGCGCCGGCACTTGCGCTCGCGCTATTGGTTGGCGGCGGATTGTTTGCTGCCCATGCTACAAACGTCCGCGCGCAACCGGCGACGACCGACTCGAACTCTGCGTTTCGCAGAAACGATGCGGTCAGCGTGACGGCGGACCATCATTACAACTCCCCGGCTGAACGCGCGAACGACGCTCTGCTGATAACCGAGGTCAAGAACGCGCTTGCCAATGACGGCGTCGCCGACGGCTATCCAGTCGCGGTCGATTGCGATCACGGCAAGATTCGCTTGAGCGGTGTGGTCAAGTCGGCCGGCGACGCCAAACATGCCGGCGACATTGCGGCCGCAGCCGAGGGCGTCACCGGAGTAAACGATCAACTGACCTGGCATTAGCAGGCGCCAGCTGACTTAGGGAGCTAGCTATCACGATGCTATTGATTCTGATCATCTTGCTGATCCTGTTCGGTGGCGGCGGCGGTTACCGGACCTATCATCACGGTGCTCGCGATCCGGGCGGCCTGGTGATGCTGATACTGATGATCGTGTTGATCGTCTGGCTAATCGACGGCGGGCTTCACGTCTGAAAATAGACAAAGGAGAATACCATGTTGCTATTAATAATTATCCTGGTTTTGCTATTCGGCGGCGGCGGTGGCTATTACGGCTATAGTAACTACGGCCCCGCCGGAGGCTTGGTACCATTGATTCTAGTCATAGTAGTGATCTGGCTATTGATCGGACGCGGCGGTCTCTGACAGTCCGACAGGAAGTGCCGGCGTGACACTAGTCGATATAGTAATAATCCTGGTCGTAGTCGGCCTGGTGATGTGGCTAATCAATACTTACATCCCGATGGCCGGGGCTATCAAGAGTTTACTCAATATCGTTGTGTTCGTGGTCGTGTTGATCTGGATTTTGCAGACCTTTGGGATAATCGGAGCGATACCCGGGGTCAGGATTCCGGCCTTGAAATGATGACCTTCCAATCAATCATTCTTCCAGTAACCGAGCGGCGTTCGCGCCGCAAGGGGATGGGTGAAACGGCGGGCATCCGGGAGACTCCCCCCTACCTCGGTGCCCGCCTACTTTCTTTAATCCGCTAGCCAAGAGGTAAGTGAGATGACATTCGAAGACACCGCAAATTCCAGCGTCCGCACTGCAATGGATCAGGGCCGTCAGGCAGCGGACAAAGCCAGCCAGGTGATCCAGGACGGCTACGACGGCGCGCAGCAATACGTCAAGGACCGCGTTGTTGACCTGGACCTGCGCGAGCTCGTGCGTTCTGAGCCATGGTTTGCAATCGCGGGCGCGTTCGCGGTCGGTTATGTCGTTGCGCAGATCGTGCGGCGCGTCTCCTGAGGGTCGGGTTGTGAACAACTCAACCGCCAGTTTTGAGGACGATGTCGATCGCCGCCGTCGGCGCGATCGAGACATCGGCGAATATATAAAAGAAGAACCGCTGACCTCGATGGCGATAGCCAGTGGCGTCGGCTTCATCGTCGGCGGCGGCGCCAGGAGCCGCATCGGACTCGCACTACTCTCCGTCGTAGGGCGAATCGCGCTGCGCGGCGCAGTCACCACTTTCGTCGTGGACCTGGTCACTGGCAATCACGACGATCGTCGAACCGGGCGCGGATCAAATCGCGAGGCAGGCTATCGCAATGGACACAATGACAACTACAGAACAGATTTCAGCGATCCAGACTGAGCGCGACGACGCGCGGCAAAACCTGCGCGACACTTTGAGCGATGTCAACGACAAAGTTGGACGCGCCGAGGACGAGATGCGTCCCGACCACATCATCGAGAGCCATAGTGTCGGCGCGTCGCTGATAGCCGGAGCCCTGGGCTTCCTGTTCGGCTCGATCGTCACCAGCCGCGGCGCGGGTCCCATAGTAATCGCCGCACTGCTCGGGGTCGCGATCTCAAAACATGGTTCAAACGACGAAAGTTGAAAACCCTGAGCTGATCCCATGACAGAAAAACAGTCGCATCATGGCAACGGTTTGCCCGAGTCCCTGCAAGACTGGCCGACTCTGGTCGGCAGGGCCGTCGACGACGTCACCCGCATCCTGCAGTCCGAGGCTCACATGCTCGAGACCAGCATGAGCGCGGCGCTCGCATCGCGAATAGCTAATGCAATAGCTACTCTAACTATAGTCGCCGTGATGCTTTGCGGCGGAGTATGCGTGCTGTGCGCTGCGATACTCCTGCTGCACCAGTGGATCCTGTTGTGGCAGGCTTTTGGACTCGTCGGCGCGACTATCCTGTTAATCGGCGTCGCGATTTACGCAGTCAGGAAACCTGCCGCCGCCACCAGTTAAACGCTTCTCGCGCTATTCCTGATCCCATGGGCTCGCCGGTCCTTATGACGGCGGGCCTCTTCATGTTAATCAGCTTCGATGGTCGCCGCTGCCGAAAGCTTCCTTAATCGGGCTGGGCCCTGGTCGCTGATCGTAGTTTTCGTCGTGATCGTGCTCGAGTCGTCGGCCTTCCTCGGCTTGATCTTCCCTGGCGAGATGCTGGCCGTGATCGCCGGCGCGATGGCTTCTGACAGTTACTTCTCACCGTGGACAGCATTCGCAGTGGTGGCGATCGCCGCGATGACCGGGGATTTGACCGGCTATACGGTCGGCCACAAAAAAGGACGCGAGGTACTGAAGCGATGGGCGTTCGCGCGGCGCCAATATGAAAAGCATCGCAAGCGCCTCGAGTACTACTTCGATCATTATGGCGGCGCGACAGTCTTCGTCGGACGCTTCGTCGCAGTCGGACGCGCATTCGTTCCTTTCACTGCGGGCCTCTCCGGAATGCGTCTTCGCAACTTCGCGCTAATCGTAGTTCTCGGCGGATTGGTCTGGGCCTCGGTCACCGTCGGCCTCGGTTATACCTTGGGATCCAACTGGCGCCTGCTCGAAAAGTACCTCAAGTCGATCAGCGCGGGGATTGTCGTACTGGCGATTCTGACTGCGGTGATCGCGGGACTGTGGCGCTCGGCTTCACGGCGTCAGACTCAGCTCGTCGCATGGTGGAAGCGGCATCTCACCGGGCGCTACGGCTTCGATCTGACTCCGTTCGTGGGTTTCGTGCGCAAGCGTTTCTCGCCGCGCAGCTACCTCGGGCTTCATCTGACGCTGGGATTGATCGCGATGGTAGCACTGGCGTGGCTGTTCGGCGGTATCGTCGATGCGATCTCGGACCAGGGCCCGCTCGGCGGCCTGGACCGCGAGGTCGCGCTATTCGTCGCCGCTCAACGCACGCCGGCGCTGGACTCGGCGGTCGGCGTGATCGCGATGCTCGCGAATCCGATCTGGCTGGCCTTTATCGTCGGAATTGGAGCCGTCAGCTACGCGCGTCGGCGCGATGCGAGCTTGTCCATCGCAGCGTTGCTATTTCTAGCCGGATCGTACGTACTCGCCTACGGGTTGCAGGCGATGTTCGCGAAGCATGCCGCTCATCTATCTGAACTGGAGCTGGTGAACGGGTTTGCAGGCTTTCCCAGCGCCGCGCTAACCGCGTCGACCGCGGCCTACGGGATGCTCGCGTACCTGCTCGCGGCCGAGACGCAAAGCTGGCGCCTGCAAACGCTCAGCGTCGCAGCAGCATTCTATTTCATCGCGCTGATCGGCTTCGCGGGTATCTACTCAGGACTCGCACTGAGCGCAATCGTCGGCGGCTTCGCACTCGGCGGATGCTGGCTGGCAATCTGCGTGACCGGAAGCCGAACCTACAATCGAATGCGCATAACGGGAATCAAACTAGCTTAACGACTTCCCCACTGCCCCTCCTACAAGAACCTGAGAGCAAAATGGCGTCCTCGCCATTTTGCGATTTCTTTCTTTACACTGGGTGCAGGGCTCAGCCCTGCCGCCCGCCGCGCAGGCGTCTGTGTATTTTTCTGTGTAGCCACTTTTTTGTCAGCGCGGCAATCCTTTGACATCTCGTTTGCACGACTGACTATCGCCTGCGCTTTGCTTCGCAACCTATCCTGAGCTTTTGACTAGTATGCTGAAATTTCTCGCGGTTACCTGAGTAACCGAAATTCCCACTCATATGAGGGTACGGAACTTGCCTTATCCCTGACTGGCGGGCTCGCTCCGCGCGCAGAGATTTTCTATCCGCGCGGACACGCTTCGTCAAAAGGGGAATCTGAACAAGTGAACGCATCGACGACTCGAAGTTTACCTCCGGATCGGCAATTCGACCGCTACCTGGCGACGCTCTGCAGTCTCGTGCTCATGGCGATTCTGGTCGTCGGCGCCAGCGGCTATGCCGGCCTCCAGGGGCTTTTGTCATCCACCACCGCTGCTGCGAAAGCTGCGCCTGTCGATCAATTAAGTCGCGAGGCGCGTCCGGATCGCCTTGTGACTCCTGCTGCAATCGCACTGGCTCTAATCGCGGGTTTCCTGGTGGTCGTCGCGGATCCCGCCTCAAGTCCGCGCAGCTACCCAATCAAGAGCGAGTGAAAAGTGAAAATTTGAAAAATGAAAAACGCCAATGACCAATAGTCAATTAACAATGCCGCGAAATTCTTCGAGCTTCATCGTATGCAAGTAGCCAAGGAAATGAATGTCATGTTCGCAACTAAAAAAATTACGGCGATAGTCAGAAATTTGGTAATGGGACTTCCTCTTGCGGCCTTGTTGGTTATCGTCGGGATGGCCGGGACTGCGGCTGCACGTCCGGTAGTGGTTTCTACCATTCCGGCGGACGACGCCAACAATGTGCCCGTAAATACCACCGTCACAGTGAACTTTGACCGATCGATAAACTGCCGAACGATTAACCGATCTACTGTTCGGCTCAAGATGAAAAGAAACGAACGGATCGCGCTCGCAAGCCTCAGTTGCAGCGATTCCACCGTAGTTTTGACCCCTCTCAGCGATCTTACAGTCAGCACCAGGTACGAGGTCGTATTTCACGGCAAAATCACTGATACCAATGGCGTGAAGCTGTGGAACAGCGGATGGGGCTTCGACTTTACCACCTCGCCGAACAGCCAACCTCCGGCCACCGCCACGCCGACCGCGACGGCGACGCAGAATGCCACTCCTACCGCTACCGCGACCGCCACCGCCACTGCAACCGACACGGCTACGGCTACCGCAACCGACACGGCTACGGCTACGGCCACCGCAACTGACACAGCGACGGCTACGGCCACCGCAACCGACACGGCTACTGCCACTGCAACTGACACGGCAACCGCCACCGCAACCTCAACGGCGAGCGCCACTTCGACCGACACGGCTACATCCACCGCAACTGCAACTGACACGGCTACGGCCACTGCAACTGACACAGCTACCGCCACCGCAACAGCAACAGACACGCCAACTGCCACCGCGACGGCGACCGCCACTGACACAGCCACCGCAACTTCGACTGCGACAGATACTGCGACCGCGACCTCAACTGCGACAGCCACCGCGACTTCAACCTCAACCGCGACCGCAACTCCTACGGCGACTGCCACTGCAATTGCACCGACAGTGTTTGCGTCGGCGCCCGCAATCATAGGATGCGGCGGACAGGGAATGGGCACCAATCAGAAAATCACGGCAACCTTCAGTGAGCCGATGATTCCGGGAACGATTACCATCCCCGGAACCTTCACCGTCGCCGCGCCAGGTCCTGCCAACGTACCGGGAACCGTCACTTACGATTCGACCAATAACATCGCAACCTTCACCCCCACTGGTGGAGTCTTCGCGGCCAGCACCACCTTTACCGCCACAATCACTACTGCGGCCGAGAGCGTGAGTTTGTTGAACCTGGCGAATAACTACGTATGGACCTTTACCACCGGCGCGGGCCCAGACATCACCGCCCCGTTGGTTAACGCCACCAATCCGGCTAATGGTGCTCCCAGCGTCGGAACCAACCAGAATATCATCGCCACTTTTGACAAGGGGATGGACTCCTCGACTCTCACTCCAGCGACATTCACCTTGATGGGGCCAGGAGTAACCCCCGTGTCGGGCACTGTGACCTACTCGACAATCGGCGATACTGCGACCTTCACGCCGAGTGTCCCACTCACGGCCAGCATCCTCTATACCGCGACTATCATGACCGGGGTCACCAATCTTTCCGGTAACGCACTCGCGAGCAATTTCGTCTGGACCTTCACCACCGGGCTCACCACCGACAGCACCGCGCCGACAGTTAGTAACTTGAATCCGGGGGATGGTACCCCAGGTGTGGTCGTGGACGCTTCAGTCAACGCAACCTTTGACAAAGCGATGGACCCTTCGACCATCAACCCCGACACCTTCACATTGATGGGGCCGGGCGCAACGGTCGTCGGCGGTAAAGTCTCCTATGACGTCGCCGACCAGATAGCCACGTTCACGCCAGTCAATCCTCTCGCAGCCAGCACCTCCTTCACCGCCACGATTAGTGGGGCCAAGGATCTGGCAGGTAACGCGCTCGCGACTACTGTGTGGACCTTCTCCACTGGTACCTCCACTTCGGGTATGTCGCCGCTGAATCTGGGAGCGGCTACCGGGTTCGCAATTCTCGCCAACACTGCGATTACCTCGCCTACGGTGACCACGATAAATGGAGATATCGGTGTGTCTCCGGCGGGCACGATAACCGGCTTCCCGTCACCGTCAACCGTGAACGGACACATATACCTCAACACTCCTGAATCGGCGGCAGGTGAGGCTTCCCTGCTGACGGCATATAACGATTTGTTCGCCCTGCCGGCGGGAGCCACCAAGACCGGAGAACTAGGCGGTACCACGCTGTTCCCAGGCACTTACACAGCCCCGGCGACCTCCATGTCTGTGTCGTCGGGCAACCTGACCCTTGACGCCCAGGGAAACACCAATGCGGTTTGGATCTTCCAGGTTGGCTCGACCCTCGACGTCTCGACCCAGGTAATCCTGGCCAACGGCGCTCAGGCGGCCAATATTTTCTGGGGGGTTGGCAGTTCTGCGACGATCGACGGCGTCATGCAAGGAAACATACTTGCCTTGACCTCGATCACCATGAATACCACGGCATCACTGAATGGCCGAGCGCAGGCACTCAACGCGGCCGTCACCGCGAGCGGTGGCGGCGGCTCGACGTTGCCGGGATGTCAATGAAGACAAAATCGGTCTGAACCGACTCTCTCAGGCGGGGTTCCAACGCTCCGCCTGAGAAATCCTTCAACCACTCGAACTCAAAACGTGCTCCGACAAAGTGCCGGAGCACGTTTTCTTTTGCTTTGGAAACCGCCGGGGGGATTGCCGAATCCGATCCGCTGTACTAACGACGAGTCTGCAATCTCGTTCGTTGGGGTTTGGCGATGCAAAACGGAATCTTGTCGGGAATCAGGGTGATCGACTGCGGTACCTACATCGCGGGACCGGCCTCGGCCACCGTGATGTCGGATTTTGGCGCAGAGGTGTTCAAGATAGAAAACCCCGACGGCGGCGATCTGTGGCGTCTCTTCCCGCATCTGCCCGGCACTCCCAAGTCGAAACTGAATTACGCCTGGGTCCTCACGGGACGGAACAAAAAAAGCGTCGCTCTCGATCTCGGGAGTCCCGAAGGTTACGAGGCGCTCATGCGGCTCGTCAAAACTGCCGACGTTTTCGTCACCAACTACCAGGCTCAACTGCTTACCAAGTTCCATCTGAACTGGGACGACTTGCGCGCCGTCAACGACCGGCTGATCTTCGCGCACCTCACCGGCTACGGCGAAAAAGGCGACGATGCGGATCTGCCCGCTTTCGACGCGTTGGCTTATTGGGCGCGTTCGGGCCTGATGACCAGCGTGACCGGACGCGACGGAACCCCGTCGGGCCCGCGCCCGGGAATCGGCGACCATCCGACCGCGATGGCGATGTTCGGTGCGATTATGCTCGGGCTCTACAACCGCGATCGCACCGGGCGCGGATCGAAAGTCGGCACCTCGTTGATGGCGAGCGGCGCCTGGGCCCACAGCTGCGACTTGCAGGCGCAAATGCTTGGCGCCACTTTTCCAAAACCGGCCGGTCCAACTCCCATAAATCCGCTCTCCGCCGGATACATCACGCGCGACGCGAAAGTGTTCCTGCTGGTCCAACTCGATCCAGAGCACGAGTTCCCGCGGCTGTGCAAAATGTTCGATGCACCCGAAATGGCGACCGATCCGATGTTCGCGACCGACGCCGCCCGTACCGAGCACGCCGCCGAATTGTCGGCAATTCTGCAATCGCAGTTCGAGTCGAAGGACCTCTCCGAATGGCGCGCGATGTTCAAGCAGTACGACATCAAATGGGCGCCGCTACCGACAATTGCTGAAGCCGTGAACGATCCGCAGATGCGCGCCGCCGACGCCTTCATCGAACTCGACTGGCCCGGCCACGGCCCGATCGAAACCATCAACAGCCCAATCTTCGTAGCCGGTTCCGACAAGCGCAAACCCGCACCCGCCCCCGAAGTAGGCGCCCAAACCCGCGAAGTCCTCCGCACGCTCGGCTACACCGACGCCGCAATCGCCGATCTGATAACCCGCCGGATAGCCGCCGGCTGATCGGTTTGCATGCTAGGCAGCTGCACGCCAGAAGACCGCGCAAGGGACCGGCGCGAGTCACTGATTTGGATGATTCTCGCAGGCGCGGGCACACTAACCGAGCTGGGATTTAGTCTCATCGGCCGAAAGCACTTCGCGCCCGGGACCGTCGTCGACAATCTTGAATTTATCGTTACCAGTACAGTTCTGATCGCTCTGATCCCATTCGCGGTCAAGGCCAGCCGTCAGCTCGGGCTTCCGGGCGGGCCACTCATCACGGCAAAACTAGATGGCGAGCCCCAGTCCTACGGATGGGGGGAAGTATTTATAGCCGGCGTGCTTTGGTCAGTGATCGCGCTGGTGGTCCTCATGATCGCCGTCGCTATCAGCATCGGCTTGCTTCGGTATTTCTTCCCCTCTTTGGTTCCTCACATTCCGGCCCATCAGATTCAGCAAGGATGGATCGTGAAGCCGTCGAGGAGTTGGCTTGCAGCCTATATCGTGACTTTAGCGGTTTCAGCAGGTGTGCAAGAAGAAATCCTGTTTCGCTTCGTTCTTATGGGAATTTTCTCGCGAGCATTGATGACTATCACAGGAAATGTGGATCAGCCGCCGAGCCGAGGCCAGCTTTGGCTCGTGAACATTGTGCAAGCCTATTTCTTTGGACTCGCGCACTTGATTCCTGATTTCCATCTGTTCAGCGGAATTGTTGGACTGGGGGAACTTGCAATTCGTCCACTCGTTCAACACGAGACCCTGCTCGGGGTATTCTTCGGATGGCTGTATCTGCGCCACGGTCTGGAGTCTTCGATGGTCTCTCATACCTTCTTCGATTTGCTGCCACTGATCGGAGTGCCGTACGCGACTAAATGAAAGCGTGCTCCACATCTCTCGAGACCGAGTGCGCTCTTCTGATCTAGCGACGTTCCTCTTGCGGCCCGAGCGTTTTGCCCATCCAGCTTACCAGATCGCGCATCACTTCGTCGCGATTTGTTTCGTTCAGCATCTCGTGCCGCCCTTCCGGATAGTATTTCTCGCTGACGTTGGCGATTCCGGCGGCGCGATACCGCTCGGCCACTGGCTTAAGCCATTCGAGTCCGTGATTAATCGGGTCCTTGTCGCCGGCGAAAATGTAGATCGGAAGATCTTTGCGAATTTGCGCGAGCGCCGCCGGATCAACTAATCGGCTCGCCCCCGCCGCCATCGTCTGCATCGCCGTTTTGTTAATTCCAAATCCGCACAGCGGATCCGCCTCGTACGCATCCACCGCCGCCGGATCGCGGCTCAACCAATCGTGTTGAGTTCGCGCCGGCTCGAACCCGCGATTGAATGCGGTGAGATCCGCTTCCTGCGACGGATCGATCGCCAGCTTGTCCACCGCCGCAGAACCCGAGAGCACCAGTCCCGCAATTAGCGCGCTGTTATCGAGTACGTACTGCTGCGCCGCGAACGATCCCATGCTGTGGCCGAGCAGGACCACCGGCAAACGACCTTCGCGCGTGCGCGCCATTCGGGTCAGTGTCACCATGTCGGCGACCAATCCGTTCCATCCGCCATTGCCGAAATCACCGAGCGCCTCGCGCCCCTTCGCGCTGCGTCCGTGGCCCCGATGGTCGTTGGCGTAAACGTGGAACCCGGCTTGATTGAGAAGCTCCGCGACGTGCGCGTAGCGGAGCGAATGCTCGCCCATGCCGTGCGCAATCTGCACGATCGCCGCCGCCTTTCCGGGAGCGCGCCATCGGTAGTACGCAATCTCGAGTCCGTCCTCGCTGTTGAAGGAAAAATCGTCGCGCCGCATGTCGTGCACCTCCGGATGCTTGAACCCTAAAGCCCGAATACTACAAATTGAATCGTCCCGTCGATTCCCTTTTGACGTTACCGCCCGCCGCGCGATAGCTTTCAGATAGATCGATTCAGAATTTCGAAGTTCGATCATCCAGGAGTGACGTCATGAAAGATCCGGCATACGAGGCAGGGTTGGCCGTTCGGCGTCGCGTCCTGGGCGACGCGCACGTGAAACGCTCGTTGGAAAATGCGACCACCTTTGACCAGGACTTTCAGGATCTCGTCACGCGTCACGCGTGGGGCGACATCTGGACGCGCCCCGGCCTCGACCTTCGAACGCGCAGCCTCATCACCATAGCGATGCTGGCCGCCGCCGGCCGTCATGAAGAACTGAACCTGCACATTCGCGCCACCCGCAACACAGGCGCGACGCCAGATGAGGTGAAGGAAGTTCTGCTGCAAGTCGCTGTCTATGCGGGAGTGCCTGCGGCAAACTCCGCGTTCCGAATCGCAAAGACCGCGTTCGAGGAAATGGCAGATAAGGAAACGCGATGAATTCCCTCGACGGCTATCGGCGCGACTCGTCGGGAAGCCATCCGCCTTACGATCATCCTGCGTATGTGAGTACTCACAAACGAGCACCGCGAAACGCTCCGGTGAGGCTCGAGCACACGTTGTCGGAAATCACCGGACCTCGATTCGAGATGGTCGCTCCGGGCGAAAACGATCTCACACATTTCAACGGCGGTGAGGCTCTTGGCGAACGAATCATAGTGACCGGCCGAGTGCTCGACGAAGATGGCCGCGCGATTCCTCATACTATGATCGAAATCTGGCAGGCGAACGCCGCCGGCCGCTATGCTCACGTCGAGGATCAGCACGAGGCGCCGCTCGATCCGCATTTCGCCGGCATCGGAAGAGTGATCACCGACGCGCTCGGCGCGTACCGCTTCATGACCGTCAAGCCGGGCGCGTATCCATGGCGCAATCATCACAATGCGTGGCGGCCAAATCATATTCATTTCAGTCTGTTTGGTCCGAGTTTCGCTACTCGTCTGATCACTCAGATGTATTTCCCCGGCGATCCGCTTTTGAATCTCGATCCGATCTTCAACAGCGTCCCCGACCTTGCTGCGCGCGAACGTTTGATAGCCAAGTTTGATATCGAGGTTACTACTCCCCAGTATGCACTCGGTTATCGATTCGATTTTGTAATGCGCGGGCGCGAGGCCACTCCAACTCCAGGCTGAAGATGAGCCCACTGCAAACTCCGTCGCAAACCGTTGGACCCTTTTTCAAGCCAGCGTTGATCCGATCCGGAAGTCAGTCGTTGGTTACGTCAAAGTCGCGCGGCGAACGCATCACGATCGAGGGCCGTATTCTCGACGGCGACACCGCGGGCGTCGGCGACGCTATGATCGAACTTTGGCAGGCCAACGCGGACGGCCGCTACGACCATCCGGACGACTTGCAGGAAAAACTGATCGATCCCGAATTCCACGGATTCGGTCGCGCTCCGACTGACGAACTTGGTCGTTTTCGCTTTCATACAATCAAGCCTGGCTCCGTGGCTGGTCCCGGCAATCTGCTTCACGCGCCGCACATCAACGTATCCATTTTCGCGCGTGGGCTTGTTGAAGCGGTTGGTGACTCGAATCTACTTTCCCGGCGAGCAGCTGAACGCCACCGACCCGGTGCTGAACACTGTCGCGCCCGGGCGACGCTCGACACTCATCGCTCGAATCGAGAACAGTGACCGGCCTGGTGTCCTGCGATTCGATATCGTGCTGCAGGGAGAGAACGAGACGGTGTTCTTCGACGTATGAGCATCAACCCAGCTGACTCTCAGATTTTCGGCGCGATGTACGGCACCGACGAAACGCGTGCGCTGTTTTCCGATCACGCCCATCTGCAATTCATGCTCGATGTGGAGGCGGCGCTTGCGCGGGCGGAATCCAAACTCGGCCTGGTGCCTGCGCCTGTCGCCGATGCGATCGGGCGCGCGGCTCGCGCAGAGAATTTGCGGCTTGACTACGTCGCGGACAGTACGCGCCGCGTGGGCTATCCGGTCGTCGCGCTGGTGAAGGAATTGGGCCGAATCGCGGGCGACGAAGCCTCGCGCTACATCCATCTTGGCGCGACCACTCAGGACATTTTGGATACCGCGCTCGTCATGCAACTGCAGCGCGCATTTGCCATTGTGCGTCGAGACCTGATCGCGCTCGCACGCACTCTCGCCGACAGAGCTGCGCGCTTTCGCGACGTACCGATTGCCGGCCGCACCCACTTGCAGCATGCGGTGCCGACTACGTTCGGTCTCAAGTGCGCGACATGGGCGTCGCCATTTGTCACGCACCTCGAACGATTGGATCAGGCAGCGCCGAGAGTTCTGGTTGTCCAGTTCGGCGGCGCGGCGGGAACGCTCGCGGCGCTCGGCGCTGATGGACCCGCGGTGGTTGAAGGCCTCGCGCGCGAACTCGCGTTGGGCGTTCCGGACTTGCCATGGCACGCCCAGCGCGATCGTTTTGCCGAGACAGCTGCGCTGCTGGGTTTGATCTGCGGAAGCCTGTCGAAATTCGCGCTCGACGTCACGCTGATGATGCAGACCGAAGTTGCCGAGGCGTCCGAGCCGCACGAAGAGGGCCGTGGCGGGTCATCGACGATGCCACAAAAGCGCAATCCAATCGCGAGTGAATATATGCTCGGCGCTACTCGCGCGGTGCATGCGTTAGTGCCCGTGATGCTTGGTTCAATGATTGCCGATCACGAGCGCGCGACGGGTCCGTGGCAAAGCGAGTCGCTCGCGTTGCCACAATGCGTAGCTCTAACCGCGGGCGCGTTGGCCCACGCGCGTTTGATCGCCGAAGGTATGACGGTTGACACCGAGCGCATGCGTTGCAACCTCGAACTGACGGGTGGATCGATCATGGCTGAAGCAATCGCGACGGCGCTCGCTGCTCCGCTCGGCCGCGCTGCCGCCGAGACCGCAGTCGCGCGCGCGTGCAACCGATCGATCACCGAGGGTGTCGCGCTCTCATCGATACTGCGAGATGATCCCGAGATGCGGCCGCACCTCAGCGACGCCGAGATTGACAGGCTGATGGATCCCGCGCGGTACCTCGGATCGGCGGGCACCTTCGTTGACCGAGTCGTCGCGCGGGTTGCCGCGCTCCGCTAGCGGCGCTCCTTCAATCAGGAGATTGAATGAAAAGCGATTCACCGCACAATCCTCCGTTTCGCGCCGATCACGTCGGTAGTCTGCTGCGCCCGGCTGAATTGCTGAAGGCTCGCGCCGACCGGGCGGCCGGCAGAATCTCGGTCGAAGAATTGCACGCGATTGAAGACTCGTCGATTCGCGACGCGGTGGCATTCCAGGAAAGCGTCGGGCTTCAGTCGATCACCGACGGCGAATATCGGCGCGAAATTTTTTACTCCGACTTTTATTTCCGTGGCCTTGGCGGCGGCACAGTCGCCTACGACCCGTCATCGATTGACGAAGTTTATTTCGTCGATCGCGAAGGTCATAAGCTACCTCTCCTGGTTCCGCGAGTGCAGGCGCGGATGCGCTGGCATGCTCCGATCCACGTGGACGACTTCAACTTTCTTCGTGCGGCAACGACCCTGACCCCGAAGATTACAATTCCATCGCCGACCATCATTCACTTCCGCGCTGGGCGCGAGAATATCAGCAAGGATGCGTACCTCGACATCGATCTTTTCTGGGACGACATCGTCGATGCGTTCCGCCGGGAGCTGAAGGCGCTTGCCGACGCCGGCTGCACCTACGTGCAGATCGATGAGACGACGCTCGCATCGTTGAGCGATTCGCGAATCTGGGAACCACTTCGGAAACGCGGCGACGATGCGCGCACGCTGTTGCTTGATACTTATCCGAACATCATGAACCGCGCATTTGCGGGACGCCCTGCGACTTTGCATTTGGCGATGCACATCTGCCGTGGCAACAATCAGAGTCATTGGAGCGCCGAGGGCGGCTACGACCTGGTGGCAGACACTCTGTTCAACAAGATCGACGTTGACTCTTATTTTCTCGAATACGACACGCCGCGTGCGGGAAGTTTTGAGCCTCTGCGGCTGGTGCCAAAAAACAAAACCGTCGTGCTCGGGCTGGTCTCGAGCAAATTCCCGGAGCTCGAGTCGAGTGATTTGCTGAAACGTCGAATCGACGAGGCCTCGCGATTCATCGGACTTGACCAGCTCTCGATTAGTCCACAATGCGGATTCGCGAGCACTGCGCCGGGCAATAAGATTTCGGCAGCGGACCAGCGCGCCAAGCTCGCGTTGGTGGTCAAAGTCGCAAAGGAAGTTTGGGCCTAGCCCTTACAAATTGTTCAAAAAAGATGGCGACCGCCATCCACCCGAATAAATTCGCCGGTAACGAAATCCGTCTCGATGAAGAACATAACCGTCTTTGCGATTTCTTCGGCGCCGCCCCATCGCGCCAGCGGTGTCGCGTCGAGCACTTGCGCATCTTCCTCGGCGGTCAGATCCGGTGGCGCCAGAATTGGACCGGGCGCGATCGCGTTGACGAGAATTTCCGGCGCGAGTTGCAGCGCCAACGCTTCAGTCAGCGCAGCCACCGAGGCTTTCGATACATAGTAAGGCACGTAGTCCTTGTAATGGGGGCGGCCCGTCACTGGTAGCCAGTCCGAAAAGTTTACTATTCGGCCGGTGCCACTCTGTTTCATGAATGGCGCCGAGTGAAGCGAATATAGAAATGCGCTCTTCGCATTCGCGTCCTGGATTGCAGACCAATGCGCTGCGTCCGGATTCGGTGTCTTCTGATACACGGCCGCCATGTTGACCAAAATGTCGAGGCGACCCAGCGACTTCACCGTTTCGTTCACCGCAGCAATGATTTCGGACTCGTTAGTCGCGTCGGCGCGCAGCACCGTGGCCTTGACGCCCGCGGCGTTCGCGGCACGGGCAGTTACCTCAGCTGCGTCGCGCGAGTCGCGGTAGGTCAGTGACAGCGAGCATCCCCGGTCTGCCAAAGCAGCCGCGACGACTTGCCCGATTCGTGCGCCACCAGTAATCAACGCGACTCTTCCCTTTGGATCCATCATGCCCCTCGCCGGTATCGGTTACAGATGCTACTGCGCCGCTAGCGTTGGTTGCTCGCACTTTCGCAGATCACTTCGAAGATGCGTCATGCGACGCCCGATTTACACCAGTTTACACGGATGGTAGCGTCGGCCACAGATTCCGTCGTGGGGCGGGCAATCGAGGGGATTTAAGTGACACAGAATGATGGCGGCTCAGCCGAGCGTCGAAGCCATCCCGGATCGCAGCCGGTAGCCGTCGGGCTAACGGGAATATTCGCGTGCAGTGGTGAGTATTGGACCTTAGGCTACGGCAATAGCACATTCTCGCTGAAGGACATCAAGGGACTCGGCTACATTCAACGCCTGCTGCAGCATCCGGGCGAAGAATTCCACGCACTGGATCTCCTGGGTAGCACTGGTACAAGCGCCGCTCCCGAAGTCGAGAGAGCGGACCAGACTTCGCTGCTTGGCGCCGCAACCGTCAGCATCGGTGGACTCGGCGATGCGGGCGAGATGCTCGATGCCAAAGCCAAGCAGGAATATCAGCGCAGACTCATCGAACTCCGCGAGGAACTCGAAGACCTTCGCGAGCGTGGTGACGAGAAGCGCGGCGCTCAAGTTGAGTCGGAAATTGATTTTCTCCATCGCGAGATCGCTCGCGCTGTTGGTCTCGGCGGGCGCGACCGGCGGGTTGGGTCCGCCGCCGAGCGCGCGCGGCTCAATGTCACTCGTGCGATCAAATCCGCGCTGCAAAAAATTTCAGAGCGTCATGGCCAACTGGGCGAACTATTAGATCGATCGATAAGAACCGGATCGTTTAGTTGCTATCTTGCCAATCCACGCACCCCGATAACCTGGCGATTCTCTCTCGACGAAGGCATCAAGCCTGCGGCTGACGTGGAAGTTACTGCGCCGGTTTTTTCCCGGCCCGAAGCCAGTCTCGTGCAGTCGCTCGCTGATCGCACGACATTTGTCGGGAGAGAAAAGGAACGTTCGGCACTTCGTCGAATGCTGGAGCGTGTGATTCGGAGGCGCGGGCGGGGTGGCGATGATCGGAGGTGCGCTCGGCGTTGGAAAGACTCGAATCGCCGCCGAGTTCGCAGCCGAGGCTTCTGCTCGAGGATTCGTGACGCTGGTTGGCAGCTGTTACGATCGCGAAAATTCCCTTCCGTTCAATCCGTTCGTAGAAATTCTTGAATCAGCGATGGCTCAATCGACCAGCCATGATGCCTTCCGAGCCGCACTTGGCAATGATGCTGGCGAGATGGCTCGATTGATGCCCCAGCTGCGTCGTCTTTTCCCGGACATCCCGCCTCCACTTGAACTGTCGCCCGAGCAGTCGCGAAGGATTCTCTTCAACGCGATGGTGGAGCTTCTCGGCAGAAGCGCCGCAAGCGGTCCGATCCTTCTGCTTTTCGAAGATCTTCATTGGGCCGACGAAGGAACTCTGTCGCTGCTGAATCATATCGCGCGGTCGATTTCAAAGGTTCCGATCCTGGTACTGGGCACCTATCGCGACAACGAGATCGATTCCGCCGGGCCTTTGGCGCGGACCCTCGACGAGTTGCTGCGCATTCACATGCTCGAGCAGATAAGCCTGCACGGCCTGCCGCAGAGTGCTGTCGCTGAAATGATTCGTGCGCTCAGTGATAAAGAGCCGCCACCAGATGTCGTGAACCTTATCTACGCAGGCACCGATGGCAATCCTTTCTTCGTGGAAGAGCTTTTCCGCCATCTCGTAGAGCGCGGTAAGCTTATGGACGCGGATGGAGAGTTTCGACGCGATCTCAATCTTGCGGAGATTGACGTGCCGCAAAGCCTGCGCCTTGTGATAGGACGGCGGCTCGCACGACTAAGTGATGAAGCGCGAAAAATACTCGGCCCCGCCGCGGTCATTGGACGCTCATTCACCTTCGAGCTGCTCGAGGCCTCAACCAAAATTGATGCGGATTCGCTGCTGGATTGCGTTGAAGAAGTAGAAAAGGCGGCGCTGATTTACTCGACTTTGGGATACCCGGAAGCGAGCTTTCAGTTCTCGCATGAGCTAATTCGGAGTGCAGTCCTTAGCGAGCTCTCCGCTCCGCGTCGTCAAAGGCTCCATCTCAATGTCGTCAATGGTATCGAAAGCGTTCACGCCAACGCTCTCGAAGATCAGGCTGGAAATCTCGCGCACCATCTGTGGCAAGCAGGCCGTGCCGCGGATCCCGATAAGACGGTCCACTTCCTGGCGCTCGCCGCTCAGCAAGCACTCAAGCAGAGTGCCTACGAAGGGGCGCTTCGGTATTTTCAGAATGCGCTCGAGCTGCTCAAAGGACTACCCTACTCGGAAGATCGGGCGCGTCGTGAGTTAGAGCTGCGAATCGACTACGGCCTGGCGCTGCTGGCCACCAAAGGGTGGTACGCACCTGAAATGGGTAACACCTACAGGCGTGCTCATGAGTTGTGCCAGAGTCTTAAGGATGATCTTAGGCTTTTCCCAGTGCTTTCCGGACTATGGAGCTACCATTTGGTCCGCGGCGAGCACACGATGGCGCTCAGTTATACGGATGAAATGACTCGCCTGGCACCCGAGATGCAGAATGACGGAATGGTTATTCAGGCCGATTGGGCGTCGGGATGCAGTCGATTTTTCAAGGCCCAGTTCGTTGAAGCTCATTCGCGTCTGGAGCGGGCGCCCGGGTTGTACGATCGGCAAAGGCACCGTGCGCTGGCGTTCCAATTCGGGCAAGACCCCTGCGTGAGTTGCCGTTGTTTCGATGCAATGACGTTGTGGATTCTTGGGTATCCCGACCAAGCCGAGAAGAAAGCCCAAGAGGCCATAAGGCTTGCACGCGAATTGGAATATCCATTTACCCTGACCTGGTGTCTCTCAATGATCGGGAAGTACTATACGATGCGCCGCGACTATGCCGGCGCGGAAAGAGTAATAACCGAAGGCCTGACACTTACAAAGGAGTACGGATTTTCTTTTTTTGCAGAATCGCTGATTGCGTACCGTGTGATCGCTGCGGCAGCACAGGGAAGAATAGATCAAATGACGGCTGGCGGAGGCAATCCGGCTGGATTCGCCGCGGCCGGCTACGAACTCGCGCATACCTGGGCTCGATCGGCCATAGCGGAAGCACTGGGTAATCTCGGACAGGTCGATATAGGACTGGCACTATTGGCCGAAGCTCGCGAGCTGATGGAACGTAACGATGAGCGGTATGTGGAATCCGAAATATACCGGATTCATGGCGAATTGAAGCTGAAACAGGCGGCGCGCGTCCATTCTAGTACTGGCAATGTGACGAAGGAGGAGTCAGAGGCCGAACAGAGCTTTCTCAAAGCTATCGAAATTTCGCGTGAGCGCGGCGCGAAGGCTTTGGAATTGCGCGCGGCGATCAGTTTGAGCCGGATGCTAGTCAATAGAGGCCGACATGCAGAGGCACTTCGTCTGCTACAGCCAATTCACGATTGGTTCAGTGAAGGGATTGATTGGCTGGAGCTCAAGGACGCCGAGGCGATTTTGGCTGATCTCAAATCGATTGCGACGTCTGACATCGGGGCATCCAGGTAACGCAATAGTTCGCCGCCTGAATAAGTCCTAGCGGATGTCCTTAAACCTTTGGTTTGCTGGCGAGTGTTAGGCTGACAGAACAATTTTGTGCGCGTCGAGATAGGACATGATCGCCGTCGCGCTGTTTTCGGAGTTTGCCACAGCCACATAACCGTCAGGCCGCAGGAGATAGGCAGCGTCGCGTTTCAGTCCCACGAGATCCATTTCCGGTCGCCACGGAAAAATGTGCAATGGTAGTTTGCGCGCGTCGCACAAAGCGCGGAGCTCGGGTGAAGCATCGCCGTAGGTGTGGAGTTGCCAGTCCATCGAAGTCAGGGGCTTGAAGTTGTCCGCGTCGAGACCGTTGACTTCTGACTCAACCCACGGGAGCCTGTCGCCGCCGTGAATATCTCCGACCCGCCCTTCGCTAAGACTGCTGCCGCGGTAATTTACGGCTGTCTGAGAGATTGTACGAAACATGAAGCGCCGCACCAGCGCGAGCTTGAACAGGGGAGGGATCAAGCGCGGCACGATCTGCAATCGGATAAGCCGGGCGATCGCGCCGCGGCTGGTCACGCCGGTGAAGCCTCGATCGGTCGTGGCGACGAGGCGGCGGGCAAAACCGATCCGCTCCGGCTCATAGCTATCCAGGAGCGACGCGTCCGCGCGCCCATGCAGTACTGCGCTGAGTTTCCAGGCGAGATTCACCGCATCCCCGATGCCGGTGTTCATGCCCTGTCCGCCGACGGGACTGTGGATGTGCGCGGCGTCGCCCAGGATGAACGCGCGGCCGATCCGGAAATGATCGGCGACCCGATGGTACACTCGATAGGTCGAAAACCAGTTCACCCGCTCGACGCCGACGCGCATTCGATCGACAATGCCTTGGCTGACGTCGTCCCACGAAAGGTTCTCGTGCGGATGATCGAGTTCCTCGCGCACGGTGCCGATCAGCCGCGCGCGGCCCTCGCCCTTGAGCGGGAACGCGAACAGAAAATCGCTGGTGTCCAGTGCGAGGTGCAACTCGCCGTTCATTACCGGTCCGCTCGCTTGAACATCCGCGACATAGAATAGATGGCTGTAGGCTCCACCGGGAAAACCAATTCGTAGAGCTTCGCGTACGACGGAATGGGCGCCGTCACAGCCCGCAATGTAGGACACTTCGCAAGTCTCAGCGGTTCCATCCGAGCGTTTCAAACGCGCTAACACCCGAGCGCCAGAATCCTCAAAGTTTACCAGCTCGGTACGCCGCTCTACCTCGACGCCGCACGCGGTCAGGCGTTCGATCAACAATCGCTCGTGCTCGTCTTGCGGAAAAATAAGCGCATAAGGGAACGGACTAACGCCCTTGCCCATATCGCCGAACACGATATGTCCTTCTTTAATGCCTGACACCCAAAGATTTGCAGCGATGACCTTTCGCCCACGCTCGATGACGGCTTCCGCGAGTCCGATTTGGTCGTAGAACTCGAGTGTGCGTGCTTGTACTGCAAGTGCGCGCGACGTCGTCCCGGGTTCCGAAGTCTTGTCGACGATCCTCACAGGCACGCCGAGTCGAGTCAGCCACAAGCCTAGCACCAATCCAGTCGGTCCAGCGCCGACGATAAGAACCTCTGTGTCGTGTCTCGAAGCCATCTCGAAAATACACCTGAATTCTATGACAGGTCTTTGATCGAGACCATGAACAAGGCAACCCCTATTTGCCAGCGTAAAAAACGGGCGCGTCTCACAAGACGTTTAGAGCTTGACGTAAAGACTGCGCTATTGGATCTTGTCATAGCGATGAAAAATATGGGTTCCACATCATGGGATTCCACGGTTCGCTGATTCGTTGAAGTTGACTTGGTGGCCCGACGCTCAACTATTAAGGTACTGGTCATAGGCGCATCGGGGCATCTGGGTAACGCTATAGTTCGCGAATTCCTGGATAGACAATACCGGATCACTGCGTGCGGTCGTAGGAGTGATCCGCCGGCCAACCTATCCGATCTGCCTGTCCGCTACTTATCGGGCGATGCTGGGACGTCGGGACAGCTGGACGAATGGATAACCCGCCATGATTTGGTAGTTGATGCGGCCGCTCCCTATCCCCTCAGCATCTTCTCGCCGGTTAGCGAATCCGGCCAGGATCCGATCGCGCATGCTGAGCGAAGAACTCGACTACTGCTCGATGCGGTGCGCAGGCACAAGGCGCGACTGGTTTACGTCGGTTCGTTCGTTACGCTCGTCAAACCTCGTACCAGCGCGCAACGTTTCGAGCATGAGATGATGCGGCTCGCGCATCCTTACTTCGAAGTGAAGGAGCTGATCGAATCTCAACTACTCGAGGCGAGTCGGCGCGGACTTCCGATAGTTATCGCGAACCCAACCTACTGTCTCGGACCCTGGGACTTGCGCGACCGTCAACTTTGCACGATCCCGCTATTGCTACGCGGAGAGATACCTTCTTCCATCACCCAGCGGCTGAACGTGGTCGACGTGCGCGACGTGGCGACAGCGATAGGTGTTGCTCTCGATGCGGAATACTATGGCGTGCCAATACAAATGAGCGGTCACAGCATCTCTACAGAAGAATTGTATTCGTTGATTTGCGAGCTCGGCGGAGTGCCCCGCCCGAAGGTATCGACGGCGGCAACACTAGCGGTCGCTGGCGCATACGCGATGGAGTTGATGTTAGGCGCGATCGGACAAAAAACGCCGCTACCAGCCGGAGGGATGATGATGGCCACGCTGTTTGATTACACAATGGCCGGGAAGGAAATGTCGGAGCTCGCAATTACTCCGCGACCCCTTTCTGAAACCATCATCGATGCTATCAACTGGTATCGTCAGATTGGATATTGCTGAAATTTTGTTCCGGGCCTTCAGTCGCTACTTCCTTTTCTTTAGTTGTCGAGTCGCAGGTTTACTCCTTGTGGTGCCGTTGGCCTTTGCGACGACATCGTCAAAAATCTCGCTGCGATGCCATTCGATTCCCACACGCGAGCACATCTCAAGCCCCGTATCGCCAACCATCTTGCCTGACACCCAGAACGGATCAATCGGTTTCAATGTAGATATAGGGTATGGACCGGTGTTATCACAGCTTTCCGGTAACAATCCCAGGGTCGCCACAATCGGGAAGGTCGGATAGTCGAAGACTCTGATTGAGAGCGGCGTCAACAGTCCTGTTGCCGGGTGATCATCATGGTCTTTGATTCCAGTGAATTGACGACGAAGTGCCACGAGCGCTTGATAGTCGGCCAGTCTACAATCTCTCGCGTCCATCACCTGCTTTAGTGAAATGCTATGAAACTCATTCCCCGTGAAAAAGTGACCTAGTCCCAGCTGCTTCAAATAAGTTGCTATTGAACCATGGGCTACCGTGCCCGGCGCAGAAAGAATCTCGAGCACTGGTAAGTTTTCCGCCTTCTGACTCTTGCCAGGTTCGGGAAAGAGTTCGGTTTCGATGGTCAACAGCGCTTCGGGTTCGCGCGGCGCCGTAGGATCGATGAGCCAGGAACTATCCGGATTGATTAATTTCGACTTGAGAGATAGTTGTCCGTACATCTCGGACGACGTTACAGCATTCCAGTCAGTACCATCGAAAATGTACAGCGGAATCAATGCTGGAGTCTTGGTGCGAGAGCTACGCTTTTCTGACCATAACACCGGAGCGACGAACGCCAACTCGCAGTCGGAGTACATAGTGCCAGGATCGCCTGCCGTGGTCATTCTTTCGAAGTTGGTGCCTATGAGACATACAACCGCATGTGTCCCTCTCTCATCTTTGATCTGGCCCGCCACTTCGAATTTGAAGAAGTCGTTTTCCAGATACCTATCGAGCAAGTCCTGCAACCTGGACTTCTCTGCCCTGAGGGGCATTACGCGAAGTGTGATCTGTGGGTATAGGTAGGGACCGTTTACCTCCTCGCTGGCGCCGCTTCCCACGTCCAAATACATAATCTCCCTGCGAGGTAGATGAGTGAGCGTGTCGCCGGTCGTCCACTTGCTATTGTTGGTGCGCCAGCATTGAGAGCTCGCCAAGCCATAGCGCAGATCCATCTTTAACCAGAATGGCATCATAGGCCGCAGCGTTGAAGCGGGCTTGTCTCCGACGCTGGCATGTTCGGACGTCTCGAGTCCCAATGCCCGCACGATCGGCTGAACCGTAGTGTTAAGTAGGTTGATGTAGATCCCACCAGAGGCATCACCCGAAAGTGGATCGAAAAGGTAACCGCCATCGAGGGTTCTATCGATTTGCATCGTTGATCCGACGATAGCTTGAAAACATGCGGCCAATGAACTGTGTACATCGCGGATTTGCTTCATAGTGATAATGTTAAAAGAAGCAACTCCGGAGTTGCGATTCGAAGTCGGCTGCGATGGAGTGCTATGCGGTGGTGCTCGGAACGAACCAGGAGCAGTCGAGTTCAACCCGTAAAATTGCGCCAACATCTCCTGCAGAGACTTAAAATCGCGATCCGAATAAGCCGCGGGGAAGAGGCCAGTCGTTTCGAAAATGCTATATGCAGCTTTCATCGAACTTGCTATGGCCTGTGGAAGAGCGTTGAACAGATCGGTCAATGCCGAGCTGGCCGAGACGAAAGGGCGGCGTTGATAGATCTGAAGAAACTCTTCAGTACCAGATGGTTCGCCATAGTTAGTGCCCGAAGTCAGAAGGCTGATGCTAGCCAGGCGGCGCGCGTTGCCTGGCTCGAAGATTGAAGGACTAACGTCGATCGTGATTCCAGATTTTGACCATCCGTAAATCTTGCGACCGCCGCACATGGAAAGAGGGTCGTCCACGAAGATAAATGGAAATACCATCGCCCAATCGACAAAGACCCATTCATTCTTTTCTTGCTTGTAGCATCTAAGCGGGACGCCAAACGCCAGCTCATGTTGTGAAAACCATCCTACGTTCTTCGACGTTGTGGCAATTTGCCCGTAGTCCACGACTTGCATCAAGACCCATGGGACAGCGGGCTTGAAGTATAGCGGCAGATCTTCGCCCAGGTTGAGATAGCTATCGCAAAATTCCTGGAGCTGGTTCATGCTGGCTCTCAGCGGAAATATCTGCGTCACTACATCGCTGTATTTCTGCTCGAGATGCGGTGGGAGAGCCAGAAACTCGCCGAGAACCTGATTGAATTCAGGCAGCGCCACATTTCGGACTCTTTGCCGCGCCTGACGCTTCTTCTTCGCCATGATTCCCCCCTAATTTCGTTCGATCACCCAAGTGACCATCCGTTCGAGGAAGGTTTTGTCGCGAGAGTCAGGCAGTCCGGCGCTGATGAGTGAGTATTCGTGCAAGGCGGCACCGGCCAACCCATGTGCTATCTTGCGGCTATACTCGGCGCACCCATACTTGTCCATCAGTTTGCGTATCCAACGTACCTCGAGATGCGTTCGTCCTTCTCTAGGCCTGGATAAGATGTCAGATAAGCGCGCGCGCTCCTTTGTCGTCGATTTTCGAATCGCATGAATAAGCATCAACGTTCGCTTGCCTTCCCAAATATCGCCATTAACCTCCTTGCCGTATCCATCGTCGCCCACCAGGTTGAGAAGATCGTCCTGGATCTGAAATGCAGCGCCGAGAAAAAACCCGTAGCGCAGGAGCGGATCCAGATCTATCGAATCGCGAGTCCCGATCAACGCGCCGACACGGGTAGGATAGATCGTCGACAGCCAGCAAGTTTTCTTGAGGACCATTTCCAGGTAGTCAGCATCGCCAATTGCGGTCGTGTTGTACCTGCGCCACCCCAGTTCCATGGCCTGACCCTCGGCGCACTCTCGCGCCATCTTCTCGGTTTCCTCGATGATCCTAAGTGTAAGTCTTTCGCCGATCCGAACTCGATTGTCTAGCAAGGGTCTAAAGCTCATCAGCGTAAGCGTGTCGCCTGCGTTGAGCGCGAGTGGCACGCCGTGTAGAAGATGCAGCGTCGGACGGCCGCGCCGTTTTTCGCTGCCGTCTTCGATATCGTCATGAATCAGCAGTGCGTTGTGCAGCAGTTCGATCGCGACTGCCGTGTGAATAGCATCCTCGAGAGGCGCGCCGAAGAGACGGGCTGCCGCGATGCACATGCTCGGGCGCATCATTTTTCCGCCGCGCTGCGGATAGTCACGCAATAGGTCGTACAGATAGCGCTGCGGCTCACGAGACGGAAGATAGGTTGCGAGCGTTGCGCGGGTAAGGTCTCCGTATTCGCGCAGCATAGCCGGTACCAACGATGGTGTAGTGCCGCTCACAGTCCTATAGCCACTGCCGCTGATTAGTCGGCGATTCGAATACTCAGCGTTCCTCGCGTCTCGCCACTCTCGCGATTCACGATCACGCCGGAGTAGGTACCAGAAGGTTGACTCTCGGGTATTCGAAGGCGCAATTTAATTCGCCCTGCGACTTCATCCGGCAGCAGACTGATGTCTTTCAGAATCGGTTTCGCCGAGTCGACTGCGCTCAGACCAAGTGCGATGAGCGATTGAGGTTCGGAGTTGGGGTGGAGTTCTACTGATACCTGGACCGGTCGGAGCGAGACTACTTCGATGATTACTGGCATCGTGTCGGCATTCTGAGCGCCGTTCGAACGCGGCCAGGCATCCGACGCCGGTGCATAGCCGTTTCGCGCCGGATCTACTTTGACCAGTGTGGCAAGCGTTTCGATCCAAAGTGGTAGCATCTCGGTCTGGAAGCGCAACATCCGCTCGACAAGGACTTGTAGGTTGTCGTTTCCGCTCGCTGCTCGTGTCGAATAAGGCTGATTGCTGAAACCCTCGGCGGTTCGCCGTCCTTCGGCGATGTACTTTTCGATCACGTTGTAGGCGAGTTCGACGCCTTCCGCCAATGGACCTCTGTCCGCAGTGCGGGCGGGCGCATCGGGTTGGACCGCTTTTGCAGCATTGGCTCCATTTACAGAGCCAGACCTGCTGTATAACTTCGAGAAATTGCGGATTGGCGCAATCCTCGCTGGATCATCGCGATGAAGTCGTTTGCGATCACCCATATGCTATCACCATGGTTCTCAAGGATGGTCGTAAGCGACTATGTCTTCAAGCGCTGGTGAAGATGAAATCGCATGCGCGGCGAGTCTCCCGGAAATCACTGCTGCTTCGACGCACCCTGCATCCAGGCCACACGTCGTCCAATCGCCCGCTATCGTTAGGTTGTCGTAAGTGTTATCCAGTGGCGAGATGCGATACTTCTGGGTACCGGGGAGCGAAAGGACGTAGCGTTCGCTAGGATTGACATTCGCAGTCCAGTGTTGAGATTCAAATTGAGCGTGATTCTTGCTGCGCGTTTTACGACCGGGGGTCTTCTCCTTGGGATCCATCAATAAGTCCCATCTGAATATTCCGCGTCTTACAGCCTTCGGCCACAGCTGTACAATATCACTGTTGAGATAGCGAATTGCATTTTCCTGAACTTCAAGCCGCCGCTGCTTGGGGTAGTTGCTAGCGGTAATGTCTGCGGGCGATACAGGATCGTTCAGCACGCTGCAGAAGTAAGCGATAGCTTTCGGATTCTCTTTCCAACCTTCTTCTTGAATCAAGTGGCTCATGTCTGCCCAGGTTTCGAAGGGATGCACGAACGCCGACAAGGCCAGCGGAGGATCGTACCATCCTAGTTGCTCCATGTCTTCGCGAAGCCAGATCTGGAACGCTTGGGTATTTACCGTCTTCAGATTGGTCACCATATCCCGCCAGCGCCGATCCCGTTGAATAAAGTCCTGGCACACGTATGGCAGAGCTCCCAAGCCCACACTCAGGACGACGAAATCGAAATCATCTATCGCGTGCAAGGTCTTAGTCGCGGTTTTTCTGCGGTCCCAGTGCGATTCGAAGTCGCGCTTTTCGCGCTCGAACCTGCTGCCATCGACCAACTGGGAGTAGTCAGGCTTCGACGGCCAGCATGGCAGTCCCCCGACGTCCATCAGCGGCGCGTACTCATCTCCATGTTTGACTTTAGCCTGCACGTCGAACTCCAGCGCCTTGACGTAAGCGCGCTCTCCTCGTGCCAGGTCCTTATGATCTGCTAATCTTACCGCCTCGAGGCGGTGGAAAAATCTGAAAGCTACTCCTCGCTTCTTTAGTACTTCATACATAGGCGCGAAGACCGTATCCCCCATACCGGCATGCATTTTCCAGAAGATGGAGCCGCGCGAGCTGAACAGCATCCGGAATGCCCCGCGTAGCGCGACTCCCGCGCCGTGTCGCGGACGCCGATAGTCGCCATCTTCGTAAGCAAAAACAAGATCGTAGGCGCCGCGGATGAAAGGCGACTCCAGCGAGCGTTCTGACGCACCATTGATTCGCAACCAATCGCGAAAGTCATAGTCGTTGATAGCGTCGAAACCGCGCGGGTCCGAAATCAGCCCGAATCGAAGAATTCCTCGCATCGAAGCCATCGCCAGATCGATACCTTGCCATAGCACCAGCAGCTCGGGATCGTTCTCGACAATGGTTTCGAGTTGACGGCGAGCACTCGCCGCGATCAGTTCAAGCAGTTGCACTATTCCATCCATTGGATAGATAGAGCGCCGCGCAAATACCAGTTCGAGCATCTCGACGGCCTCGATAAGAGCCGCCGAAGTCGCAATCCAGCCCAGCCCCAGGAGCCGCGCCAGACGTTTCGAGGGTTCGTCCTCCGCTTCGACGCCTTCCGAGCTCGACTGATCGGAGGGTCGCATCTTGCCGGCTTCGCGGCTCGCTGCGGCCGAACTCCGGCCGCTTCGATTCGCTTGCACAGCCAGCAGCAGCGTCCGCAAGATGCTAGCCGTGCGTGCGAGATAAGAACTGATGGTGAAAGGATCGTTTTCGCTAAGAGGGTCTCCTGGAAGACCAGCGCCCGGAGGAAAGTACGATAGGAAGTTCCAATAGGCGCCGTTTGGCGATCGCTCGGCCAGGCCGATGAAAGGTGCTGGAGAGAATGCGTCCCGCCAGTCCGCGATTCTGCATTTGCGCCGATCACGCTTTAACTCTGAGTAACACTCGCGTATCAACCGGAATGCATTTTCGTAGGAACCCATCCATAGATGCAGGCCGTGTTCCTCGATTCGGTTAGCGAGACCGCGGCCCGAAGCTCCTTTGCCGCCGAGACGCCATCCGAGCTGATATATTGTTACCTGGTATTTGCCCTTATGTGCGGGACGGCTAAGTTCGAAGGCTGCTGAAATCGATGCGCATCCACCGCCGATGACCGCAACTTTGATCGGTTTCTGATGGGGCAAGTCAAATCCTCGTAGTATCGTATATTCAGGAGTCGATGGACCGTACGAAAGATGTAACAAGCGCGCGAATACGTCAATTTCTATCGATTCATACGGTATTGCGAGAGTTGCGCTAGCCAGAATCGGATAGCTTGCATTAACATGCCCTTCTGTGTCTAAAGTGCAATGTGGAGGAAGTACTGAAAAGTACTTGTTGAAGAGGTAACCAATGAACAAATCATATATCACTGCTCTTTTCGCCGCTTTTCTCTGGATCGGGTATACGACCGCCGCCTTCTGCAGCGATGTCACCGGGCAAGTTAGCGGGCCGAATGGTCCGGTGGCTGGAGCTCAAGTTACTGTCGCGGATGCTGGCGGAAACGTGGTCGGGCAGGGGACGACCAATGACGCGGGAAGATATTGCATCAGGGGAATCACTCCAGGCGAGTACAAGACCACGCTGAATCCCCCGTCGGGGGCAGGGTTCCAACCCGGCGTGATCAACCGAACTGTTCCGAACGAAGGCCTGACGGAAGATTGGGCAGTGTCACCGGCCACGGTCGCAGCTTCGTCTGCGAATTCGCCGGGCGCTTGCGAAGCGTGGTATGCCGGAGTGGGCGTGCCGATTATCGGAGCAGCCGCGCTGCTCGTCGCCACCGGTGCTGGATTGGGAATATGTGCTGCAGCGGGAGCATGTTTCAACGATGATGAGCACGGGCACGGGCAGCCATCGACGGCGTCAAAATAACGCGCCGGTCCCTTTTCTCTTCGAAGTGTTTGTTGGAGCCACCCGCCGGATTCGAACCGGCGACCTGCTGATTACGAATGATTCTCGATGCGATCACCATCGATCACGACGCAACAACATCCGCGCAAAACTTGTAGTTTTTTGGAATCGACATCCGTAGTGATCGATCCTTTTCGGTCGTGATCGGCAGTCGTTTGGCAGTCGATTCGAGTCGTGCTCGAAATCTCCTCAGACCAAATCGGCGTTTGGGAAACTACTTTGGCCCGCTCGTCGCTTCTCTCAATTTGCTCCTTGCCTTGAAGTTGAGCGAGCACTAAATTTCTGTCGGTCAAGTCGCATTGCTTGTGCAGCAAGAGGCCCTCGCGGGCGTCAATCGAATTTTACCCGGCAAGCCGCTCATTCCAACATCGTCGCTCCTGATGCGAGCGTGACTCTGTGGAAGACAAGTCGACAGGCGAAATACGCCGTGCACGTATCAGTATTCAACTTTCGGAGACTGCCCGATACTGTTTTCAGACACTGGTTGGAGGAACTGCGTTCTAGCGCGCCACTCCCCTTCGACATTGAAGTTCGCACCAAGCTGATTGAAAAGCGCGTCAAATAGCAGCCGCGCCGCCTTCGTGATCAATGCGCTCCCTAACCGCTACGGGCGAAGGCACCAGATTGCTAAGGTGGTCGGAGGCATCTATTGGCATGGGCTCTGGTTTGAGGGGTGCTTTCAAACGCCCTAACCGCACTGAGCAGGGCAGTAGTGCAATCTTCTCATTGGCCGTCACTCGTTTGCTGGGTTTTTGACGACCTGATAATCATTGGCAGATCTTCCTGAGTCGCCGCTATCCGGCACGACATTTACTTCTTCACTGAGGAGGACCCGCATGACAAAGTTCGGCCGTTTAACGGCAATCCGCTTCCTGGTTTTTGGGATGCTGGCGGTCGCGTCAACTTCCTGGGCGCAGACGCGCTCGCCCATTGCCGAACAGATTGCCAAGGCCTATGGCCTGGACTCCTACGAGCAAGTTGAGGCGATCCGCTATACGTTCAACATCAGGGGCGCCATTACGGTCACCCGTTCATGGGTTTGGGAGCCCAAGACCGGCCAAATCTCTTATGAGGGAGTGGATAAGGACGGCAAGCCGGCGAAAGTTACTTTTGTGCAATCCAAGGTCACTGCCGATTCTCCCATCGCGAAGGACAAAATTGACTGGCTTTTCGTAAATGATAATTATTGGGCGCTTCTCCCTTTCCACCTTTACTGGGATTCCTCAGGTGCCAATGTGCAAGACATGGGCACGCAAAAACTGCCGCTGGGGGAGGGTTCGGCGAAGCTGGTAACGGTGAAATATCCGAACGGCGGCTACACGCCCGGAGACACCTGGGATCTGTACGTCGGGTCTGACAACCGAATCAAAGAAATGGTCTATCATCGGGGGGCGCCGCCCTCAAAAGACCACCCGGTGCCAGGTGTCGTTACAGTGACCTGGGCGGGCTACAAGAAAGCTGGCCCTCTCCTTTTCTCGACCGAGCATCGCGGGACGGCGGACGGCAAGCCGCTGCATCTTTTCTTTTCGAATGTAGCCGTCAAGCTGGGGGGGTCGGATACCTGGATTAACGCGCAATAGGAAGCGGGCAATCAAAGGAGAAGTTCGATGGCAAACTCCGGCTCCCACAAATACCTGTTGGTCGCGGTCGCAGTCGCGCTGATGATCGTGAACGTCGATTTGTTAAGCGCCAACGCGCAGACGCAATCCGCACCTCAGCCTGCAAAGGTGCGAGAGGTCGATTTCACCTATCACACAGATCTGACCGCGATAGATCCGAAGGCCCATCGGGTCGAAGCCTGGATTCCGCTGCCGCGAGAAGACCGATTCCAGCAGGTGAGCGGGCTTAAGATCGACAGTCCGGCGCAGGTCGAGGTGGTAAATCAGCCCAGCGGCGGAAATCGCGTGGCGCATCTGATCGCTACTGCGCCGCCGTCGGGTTCGATACCGGTTACAATCCGTTTCAAGGTGCGGCGCCTAGAGGAATCGGCCGATATGGAGAAGGCGCAGATGAAGATTCCAGAGCCCACCGGCGGGGCGTTTGACACCTACCTGGGCCCGGATCGGCTGGTTCCGATCGACGGACAGATAAAACTGGTGAGCGCCAAGGCGGGCGACACGGACGGTTCTTCGTACGAACAAGCCCGCGCGATCTACGACTATGTAATCGCGAACATGACCTACGACAAGAGCGGCCAGGGATGGGGACGCGGCGACGCCATCTATGCGTGCAACGTCAAAAAGGGGAACTGCACCGACTTCCATTCGCTGTTCATCGCGATTGCGCGCTCGCGGGGCATCCCGGCGCGTTTTACGATTGGCTTTCCGCTCGGCGCGCCGAGCACGGGCGAAATCCCCGGTTATCATTGCTGGGCGGAATTTTACACCGGCGGCCAGTGGGTTCCGGTGGACGCATCGGAAGCGTGGAAGCATCCGCAACTCCGCCAGTATTACTTCGGACATCTCGACGCCGACCGGGTTGCGTTCACGATGGGCCGCGATCTGATGCTGAAGCCGCGCCAGAGTGGGGAACCGGTTAACTTCCTGATTTATCCGTACGTGGAGGTAGACGGCAGGCCACTGCTGAAAGATCAGATTAAAAATCAGTTCGAGTACAAGGAGGTCGCTGGTTCGTGATTCGAACGCGAATTGCGGATCGCTGCGCGATTTCTAAACCGGAACCGGCTTCACGTGCGCAAAGCTTTCCGAGATCCTTCCATCCGCGCGCGTTGCTCGCTTCGTCAGGATGACACGGACGAGACGGTCGTTGCGCGACGCGCTCTCGCTGATTGCGCCCACATCCACGCGGCTACGCCGAGGACGGGGCCGAACTCAATTACCATTGTCGCCCAGACGGGAAGCGGCCAGTAGACTGCAATCGAGCTCACGGTCCAGACCGCCAGCGGCAGAGTGCGTGGAGTGAAAAGGAACGGGGTAACCCAAACGAGGTACCACGGAAAAATCGTCGGCGCGAAGAGCAGCGTCGTTGCGACAGGCCAGGCCCATGCCTCCGGTGAGTCGAGGGGCAAATGCCATCGCGCCCAGAGCGCGACCGCAAATCCGAGAGCGATCGGAACGCCGACCAGGCCCTTCGTGGGAAAGAGCCACTCGAGCGCTGTGTAAACCGGTGCGTTGACGCGCCAACGCACCAGGTATCCTCCCAGCGAGCCGAGCGGCAACTGGCCGTGTCCCAGAAATGGAATGTAGAGCGCGGCGAGGATTCCGACGCCTAACGCTGCGTCACGAAGACGGATGCGACCCCAAAAGAGGGGTGCCAACGGGACCGGAAGAAATTTGACCCCGACTGCGAGCGCGAACGCAACAGCAGAAACTGTGCGCCTTCCCCGTGCCAGCAAAGCAGCGGTGAGAACAAGACCTAGCGCACCTAAGAGATCTACATGTCCGTTTCCAGCGCCCTCTAGTGCGACTAGCGGATTCCATGCGTACGCGAGCACCCACCACGGGCTTCTCTGAGACGCGGACAGCCACAAAAGGAGAATGGCGACTAAGACAACATCGCAGAGAAAGGCTGCCGATTTCATTGCGCGCGCTGAGTCATCCACCATTGCGACGATGCGAAAAAAAAGTTCTGCAACGGCCGGATACGGCGTCGGGAAATCAAGATGGTTCATCTGCAGAGTCTCAGCCGTGTGCAAATGCCGGACAGTGCTGTTACTTGGCACAACCAGGTAAGGATCGTAGCCAAGCCGCTGGATTCTGCCGTCCCACACATACCTGTACACATCGGTCGAGAGGGTTGGCGGCGTGAGCAGGAGCGGAACTCGCCACCCGGCTGCGAGCACAAGGCACAAAGCTAGTAGTCGATTGCTTCCTCCGGCAATCCGGCTAAGGAGCCATACGGTTCGTACGTATGCGATGCCGGCCAGCGCAGTGCACGCGACAAACACGCGCGCGTGTGTTCTTGAATCGAAGAAAGCGATGCCGAGGATGCAAGCTGCGATGACCAATCCCCAGCCGAGGATCGCAGCTGGTGCTGCGCGGTCGTCCTTCACCGCCCGCGCAGCTCCGGTCGGCGGGCGAGCCACTCGGCCGTCCGCCGCGCGCGATGAGGAAATAAACGGAGCTCGCGGGCCAAACGCGTTAGGTCCTCAGCCTCATCTACATCATAGCCCGTTTCGGTGAGTGCCACGCGGAGACTTAGGCGCTGCGCATTTGCCATCAACGAATCAAGAGCGCTGCCGGTTCCCATCCGTTGCGTATCGAACAACTCGGCTTGCGCAGTCGTACTACCTACCAGGTAGTAGCCGCCGTCAGTGGTCGGACCTACTACTACGTCCGTCCCGTCTAGGAGCTGGAAAGCCCTATCGACCGTCTCCGGCGGCAGTTGAGGGCTGTCGCCATCGATAGCAATCACGCGTTGGTATCCCCTATCGATGAAGATGCGGAAGGCCGAGACGAGGCCCGCGGCAAGACCCTCACCCTGTTGTCCGACGATTTCGATCGCCGGCAGCCAACTGGCGAGATCGGCGACATCTGTAGTCGGGCAGACAATGCCAAGTGCATCAGTTGAGACGGAGCGAGCGAGATCCAGGGTATCTTCAATCATACATCTGTAGAGATCCACGACGGCTTCAGCAGGCAGGCTCGCAGCGAGTCGGGTTTTTACCCGGCCTAAGCGAGCAGCCTTCGCCATTATGATCAGGGCCCGCTTCAAACGTTCCCCTCGCGCGTTGAGGTGGTGTCGAAGAGCTGATACTTCAATATCGCGCCCATGATACCCCAGGCCGCGCCGATGCTGCCTCGGAAGGTACCGCTTATTTTCGACGATCCGATCCGAGGATGATAACTCACCGGCACTTCGGTAATTCGAAGTCCCCGCCGCGCGCCCTTCACGATCATCTCAACCGGCCATCCATAGGTGGATTCCCGCAGCCCGAGCGCAATCAGCGATTGATAGCGTGCTGCTCGGAACGGACCGAGATCTGTGAGGTGGACTCCGTTGATCAAAGCGATCAGGCGTGCCGCGAGACGGTTGCCGAACACGGCATGCCAGGGCATCGACCCTGCCATCCGCTCGCCCGCCAGCCGCGAGCCGATGACGATATCCGCAGTGTCTTGCCGAAGAGGCTCCAGCAGACGCGACATCTCCGCAGGACGATCGCTGTAGTCCCCGTCCAGGAACACGACGACGTCTGGAGCATTGACCGCGGCAAGGCCGGTGAGACAAGCGCGACCATAGCCACGCCGCGGTTCATGCAGAACCTCCGCCCCCATCTGGCGCGCAATCTGTGCTGTTCCGTCGGTTGAATCGCTGTCAACGACAAGCACTTGTTCGACCATTCCAGCCGGGATATCGGCCAGGACCAGGCCGATGGATTGGGCTTCGTTATAGGTCGGAATGATTACCGAGACGCGCACAGGTTAGATTGGAAGCTGCGGCCATCGCCGCGCGAGCGCGACGTCGACGGCTGCGCGCTTACCCGACGGTCCCAGGGTCAGCGCCGCAGCTACGATCATGGGAACCAGCAGCTCCCAATACCAGCCAAGTCCCCACTCCGAGACCCACAGCGCAGTCAGAAATCCGAATGCAACGAGCGCCGCAGGCCGGGAGAAGAAACCGATGATAAGCGCGACTCCGAGACTTGCTTCAAGCACCGCCTGCATAGGACCGGCTATCGCGGCGTGGGCGGCATTTAATCGCATCAGATGCTTCCAAACTGCGGGCGCGTGACCGTACTGGATGTAGTATTGGATCAATCCGGCATATCCTTTGGTGCTGTATAGCCCCTTGCCAAGGTTCTCGAAGAACGTCGACAAGAATAGTGCGCCGAGCGTAACCCTCAGTATGGCGAGGTCGAGCGCGGGATCGAGGGCGGGCAGTTTAGAGTTGCTCAACCTTTGCGCTCCCCACTGTCTTGCGCACCGAACACGGTGGTGCAAGCGCTCCCTGCCTTCGAGAATTGTCGAGAGCTTCCACTGCGGCTCGCGAACGAAGGAAGAGGCTTTCCCGCAACGAACGGGCAAAACTCATCGGGCAGGTCTAATCCTCCCCGCAGTAGGCGGCGACTCGGACAGCCGCCGCGGCACGACTCGACAAAGCGGCAATCGCCGCAGAACTGCGGGATTTGATCCAGCTCGCGAAAAGCCGGCGAGTCAACGATCGCCTCTCCCCATTTTTCGAGTTCGGCCAGGCCAACATTCCGCTTCGGCCAATAAACGCACGGGAGCACCTCGCCCTTCGGCGTGACACGGATAGTGCCCTTACCGCATCCGCCCGATATGGCGTCGAATCCAAGAATCGCGCGCACGATTGGTTCATTGCAGACGGCTAGCGGACAGGATTCCAGCAGCTTCTGAAAGCCGGCCCAGAACTGCTCATAGTCGAGTGAGAAGGCGTCCGTTTTAACCGGTTGATAGACATTGACCCGGAAATTTGCGCCATGCCGGGCAGCAAGCGCCCCGATTTCGGGAAGCTTGTCATAGTTCGTCCGCATCATGACGGCGATAATCGTTACCGGGACCCCTAAACTCAGAACCCGCGCCGTCTGATCGAGCACCAGCTGCCAGTTCCCCGTACCACGCCAGGAGTCCTGCTCACGCTCGGTTGCGAAGTCCAGGGAAAACTCGAGGTCAGCGAAAGAGCGCAGCTCATCATCGCTTAGGACCGCCGCCGAGTAGCCATTTGAAGTCAGCGCGATCGTGGTGCCGCGGTCGCGCAGATATTGCAGGATCAGGTGAAACTCCGGATGAAGTCCATTCTCACCGGTCCCAAGGTTCACCGATCGAATGGGCACATTTTCGCAAACGCGCCGAACGTCATCGAGCGACAGACGATCGGTCCGGCCTGTATCGCGATAGCAATGAGCACAGGCGAGATTGCACTCGTTGGTAAGCCCAAGGCCAACCGAAAAACCATTGCCACAGGGTCTTTCCATCATCTCGGCCGTATCATTTGCGGACAGAATAATCCACCACAGGGCGGTATTTCTCAGTAGAATATCCCTTGAGATGTTACAAAAGGGTTCCTTTCTTCAGTGCTCGCTCCTTCATAATCGCGAAGAACACCGGCACCAGTATGAGGACGTGGATCGTCGAGGTGATCATTCCGCCGACGATTGGCGCCGCGATTGGCTTCATCACGTCGGAGCCGATCCCGCTCTCCCATAGAATTGGCGCGAGACTCAACATCACGACGGCGACGGTCATCAGCTTGGGGCGAAGTCTCTGGACTGCGCCTTCGATCACGGCCGCCTCGACGCCTTCGTGAGTTAGTTGGCCGGCGGCGATGTGACGATTCAGAGCTTCGTGAAGATAAATCACCATGACGACTCCTGTCTCGACTGCGATTCCAAATAGCGCGATGTACCCGACCCACACGGCGACACTGAAGTTGAAGCCCATCATGTACTGGAGCAGCAGTCCGCCGGTCATCGCATACACAGTGGGAAGGATCAGCACGATCGATTCGGTCACCGATTGGAAGAGCATGTAGAGCAGGACGAAGATCAAGCCGAAGACTATTGGCAGGATGACCGTCAAGCGCTTTCGCGCGCGCAGCTGGAACTCATACTCTCCCGACCATTTCAGGGTATATCCGGAGGGCAGATGGAGCTGCCGATCAAGCACGCGCTGCGCGTCGTCAACGTAGCTGCCGTAGTCCGAGGTCGCCAAGTCAACATAGACGTAGCCGGTAAGTTGCCCATCTTCGTCGCGGATCATCGATGGGCCCGGGCTCAAGTCGATATGCGCGACCTCGCCGAGCGGAATCTGCGCGCCGGTTGGCGTCATGATCAATATGCGACGAAGAGCGTTCAGGTCGCCGCGATAGTCCGCGAGATAGCGGACGTTGATCGAGTACCGTTCACGGCCTTCGACGGTGGTCGCGATATTCTCGCCGCCCATGCCGGAGCTGACGGCGCGCTGAACGTCTCCGACTGTCAGCCCGTACCTCGCGGCGACTGCGCGGTCCACATCCACGTTGATGTAGAATCCTTGTGAGACTCGTTCGGCGAAATATTCCTCGCGTGCCGGGAACGGAACCCAGGATCTCTTCGATCTGAGAACCAATTTGCTGGATGCGGTTGACGTCAGGACCCTGAATCTTCAGTCCTACCGGTGTCTTGATCCCGGTCAGCTCCATGTCGAGCCGATTCTCGACGGGCATAGTCCAGGAGTTCGACAGGCCCGGAAAATGGAGCCTGTCGTCCATTTCCGCGATCAGGGAATCGTAAGTCATACCCTTTCGCCATTGGTCGCGAGGCTTGAGCATGATCGTCGTGTCGTACATGTCCAGCGGCGCATTGTCTGTCGCACTATCCGAGCGTCCTACACGACCAAAAACACTTTCGACCTCGGGAAAGGTGCGAATGATCTGATCCTGCTTCTGCATCAGATCGACCGCTGATGAGATGGAAATTCCGGGAAGCGCGGTCGGCATGTAGAGACTCGATCCTTCGTACAGTGGCGGCATGAACTGGCTGCCAATCTTGAACAACAGCGGAATTGTGAGCAGCACGAATATCACGTTGGCGGCGATCGTCAGGGCGCGATGACGCAGACACCATCGGATGACCGGCAGATAGATGGCCTGGAAGAAGCGCGAGATGGGGTTGTCCTCCTCGGGACGCAAACGCTTTCCGCGAATGAAGAGGACCATCAGCACAGGAACCACGGTGATCGCGAGAATTGAAGAGAAGCCGATCGCAAACGACTTGGTGTAGGCCAGCGGACGGAACATCCGTCCCTCCTGCGATTCGAGCAGGAACACCGGCAGGAATGAGACGACGATAATTATCAGCGAGAAGAAGATCGGGCGGCCGACCTGCTTTGCGGCCGATAGCAGAATTTTCTGCCGCTCGGATGCGGAAACTGACTCGCCTCTTAGCGACGCTTGGTGCTGCGCCTCCGATAGGTGCCGATAGCCGTTCTCGACCATCACGATCGAAGCGTCGACCAGCACTCCTATCGCGAGCGCCAAGCCGCCGAGCGACATGATGTTAGAGCTGATCTGCAGATAGTACATCGGGATGAAGGTCGCGATGACCGCGATCGGCAACGCAAGGATCGGAATCATTGCGGAGCGCAGGTGGAAGAGGAAGATGATGATCACGAGGCTTACAATGATGGCCTCTTCGAGCAGATCGCGTTTCAAAGTGTTGATGGATGCCTGGATGAGTCCCGAACGGTCATAACCGGCGACGATTTCAACGCCACGTGGAAGAGTCTTTTGAATCTGAGCGAGCTTCTGCTTGACCCCATCGATGACGGTGAGGGCATTCTGCCCGTAGCGCATGACGACGATGCCGCCGACGGTCTCGCCGTCCCCGTTCCACTCCGCGGCACCCTCGCGCAAGTCGGGTCCCAGGCTAACGACGCCCAAGTCCCGTATCAGTATTGGAGTGCCGTTGTTGGTCGCGACCGAAATCTGTTCGAGGTCCGCTACCGAATGGACATATCCGAGGCCGCGGATCATATAGTCCGCTCCCGACATCTCGAGCACGCGTCCGCCGACTTCGCCGTTGCTGTCGCGGATTTTGTCGATCACCGTTTCCAGCGGGACCTTGAGCGCGAGTAACCGATTAGGATCGAGCTTGACCTGGTACTGCTTGACGAAGCCGCCGATAGTAGCGACCTCTGAAACCCCCGGCACGGTTTCGAGCGCATAGCGGACGTTCCAATCCTGCAAGCTGCGAAGGTCGGCGAGACTTTGAGTGTGACTCTTGTCAACGACTGCATACTCGTACACCCAGCCCGCGCCGGTCGCGTCGGGACCTATCGCAGGATTTACGCCAGTTGGGAGCTTGCCAGTGATCTGCTGCAGGTATTCCAGCACGCGGCTGCGCGCCCAATAGATGTCAGTGCCGTCTTCGAAGACGACGAACACATACGAATCGTTAGGCATCGTCTGCGCGCGAACCGCCTTCACATGCGGCGCAGCGAGCATCGCGGTTACGATAGGATAGGTCACCTGATCCTCGATGAGATTCGGCGGCTGGCCCATCCATTCGGTGTGGATAATCACCTGGACGTCCGAGATGTCCGGCAGCGCGTCGAGCGGGATCCGATCTAGCGACCAGATACCGGCGAGCAAAAGCGCCAGCACGCCGAAGAACAGGATGAAGCGGTTCGCATCGCACCAGTCGATAGTTTTTTCAATCATGCTTCTATCCTCACATCGCCATCGAGCCGCTGGCCGACACGTCCATCTGCTTGGTCGCGATAGGATGCCCTTCCTTTGACACAGTGATCGTCAGGCTCCAGGTGCCACCGCTGGGCAAATCGATATTCGCGGCGTAGATACCGTTTCCTTGATCATCCGCGGTGCCTTGCGCGTGCATCGCGGCCATTCCCATCGCGGGCATCGCGGCCATGTAGAAGGACACCGTCACTTGTGCGCCTGAGATCGGCGCGCCTTTGGAATCGCGCATCGTCACGATCGCTTTGTTGTGACCTCGCACCATAGGATTCGGGTCGCTCGCGAACTCGATGCTTGCCTGGGGGATCGCCTCAGTGGCTTGCCCAGCGGCATTCGCGCCGACGCCCGGCGGAGGTGGTACGAACGCTCCCGCGGCCGCCTGGAGTTGGCTCTCCGAATCGATCAGGAAATTGGCCGAGCTGACTATTTGCTGACCAGGCGCGAGTCCCTTGAGCACGATGAATTCGTCGCCCACGTGCGCACCTAACTCGATCTCGACGGGCGTGAGATAACCGTCACCGCGATCGATGAACGCTACGTTGTGCGTGCCAGTGCGCAAAACAGCGGTATCAGGAATAACCGTTTGCTCGCCCATTGGTAGGTCGAGCGCGACGTGCGCGAACATCCCGGGAAGAAGCTGGCCTTTAGGGTTGTTGAACTCGCATCGAACTTTCGCGGTGCGAGTCATGGGATCGATCTGCGGCTGAATGAAATCGACGCGCCCGTCAAAGTTCGTGCCCGGATAGGCGTCGACCGTGACGGTTGCAGGATTGCCTGGACGAACCTTGCCGATCTCGTTTTGAAACACCGCCGCATAAATCCAGACCTTCGACAGGTCGGTGATCGTGAACAGGCGCGTGTCCGGTTGCACGTACAAGTTGGGCAGCGCGTTGCGCTCGACGATGTATCCGCTCATGGGCGAATCGATCTCGACGGCGCGGCGCACGGTGCGCTCGCGTTCCAGGCGCGCGATCTCGCGCGGCGATACTCCCCATAGCTTGAGACGTTCGGCAGCCGAATCGACTAGCGACGTCGCGTCGGTGGTTACGTCGCCGACGGTACTATCCTTCACGCGCTTGCGCGCCTCGATCGCGAGCAGATACTCGCTCTCGGTGCTCATTAGGTCCGGGCTATAGATCGTAAACAATGGCTGGCCGCGGCGGACGTACTGATAGGTCGAGTTCGCGAACACTTTTTCAATCCATCCGGCGAAACGCGTTTGCACGTAGCCTTGCAATCGTTCGTCGGCCTCGATGTTGCCAGTGGTCTCGAGGCGATCGCTCACCTCCTTTCGCGACACCTTTGCGAACTTGAGTCCGATTAACTGTCGGCGCTCCGGCGCGATGCGGATGGGTGCGAGCTGGGAATCCGCTCCGAACGTGATTTGCGCCGCCGTGAAAATCAGTAATCCCAGCGCCCAAGAGACTGTAATGAGCCGCCATTGAGGTGAGTTGTATTTCATCGTCGGTCACCGATTACTTGCTCGAGTTTGGCGACAGCAATCTCGTGGTCGGCGAGGCTGCGGTAGTATTCCTGCCGGAGGTTCTGCAGATCGAGCACCGACGAGAGCAGCGTTTGGAAATCGACTTTTCCGACTCGATACGCAGCCATCGCCGAGGCCTGCGACGTCTCGGCCTGCGGGATCAAACCGTCGCGATAGATGGATAGGATCCGTTCCGCGGTGCGCATCGCGATCAGGCTGCCCTCTCCATCTGAGGAAACCTGCAACTGAGTCGCGCGGACCTGCGCGCGCGCTGACTCGGCTTCGAGCGCAGCCTGTTCGATCGCGGGCGTTTGCTTGCGCCAGAAATAGAGCGGAACCTTCGCGCCTAAGCTCCACATGTAGTAATCGTTAAATCCGGGGCCGGTTTTTTCGTACGAATATCCGACCGTGAAATCGGGCCAGTATCCCTGATGCGCAAGCTTCAACGCTTCGGCGCTGCGTGCTTCCATCGCGCGATCCGCGGCGAGGTCGGGAGAGCCGCTGTCGGCCAGCTGCGCGAGCAGCGATGAGTCGAGCTGTAGCTGCGTTATTTCGACGTCACCAATGTCGATGTTGCGCGAGTCGGGATCGCGGCCTAGGACCTGCTTGAGTTGGAGTTGTTCCTGATCCTCCTCCTGATGGTGCATCGCGTGCTCCTTCAGTAGCTCGGTGGTCTGAAGCTGCGCCTTGATGAGGTCTTGCTGCAGGCCTTGTCCGAGGCGGTACCGGGTTTCTGCGATTTTCTGAATCTGCTGGAGCTCATCTTGATTGCGATCGAGGATCGCCAACGTCTTCGCGTGATAGAACAGCTCGTAGTAGAGCTCCCTGACCTTTTCCTCGACCGCTCGCCCGGCAGCTTCATAACGATGCTTGGAGTACTCGGCTTCCTTTTCGGCTTCGGACTTCTGTAAGCGGAGCTTGCCGGGACCCGGGATGTCCTGCGAGACGCCAAAGCCGGTGTAGTAGAAGTCGCTGCTCTCATAGCCGGAAAATGGCTGCGGACTTCCGACGGTGAAATGCTGCAGCGATACTTGCGGATCAGGCAGCGTCGCGGCCTGGATCGGGACCTTCGTCTGAGCCTGCCAATGACTTCGCGCCGCGATCACGACCGGGCTGCGCACGAGAGCCTCGTCGACAAGAGCCTTCAGCCGATCGGTATCCGGGGCCGGTGTCTCAGGTGTGTAAACCGTCCGAGCACCGACCTGCGCAAGTACCGCCGACGGAAGGACAGTCAGAATTGCGGCGGCAAATAGCGTCGCCAAAATGTTTCGCGCCGCTGTACGGCGAATGCTCTCGCGTCGTTTCATATCCAACCTTCCGGCCGCGATTGATGGCGGCGCGGCTCGTGTCCGCAGATCTCTTTTTCGAATTTTCGCGAGCGGGCAGCACGCGGGCGTCCGCGACGGATGCGACGCATCCGCGCTTCAACTTACGCGCGTATGGAAGGTTCAGATCTGACGGGAACAGAGAAGGGCTAACGAAGCGGGACGGTCCGGTGGCGGGTACCCGCGAGCGACGATGGTATTCTGCAAGTGCGAAATCGCGACTATTGTCCTGGCTACCGGCATCGTCGCGGCCGAATCGAAATGGTGCGCGTCTTGTGCTTGAAGGGCGGCTCTGTCCGGCGCAATCGGAGCTTTGCAGCAGTTCAACTGACTCACCGGTGCGCTCGGCGAACAATTCGCGCCGCAACAATCTGTCGTGGAACAGGCCATAACCGGCGGAACACTAAAGCTGAGCGGAAGGAGAACGGCGACGAGAAGTATGGCGAGAAAGCGCACGTCCAACACCGTATCTGGACTGCCCGGCACAGGCAATCTGCCTGTATCTACGGACTCGCACTGGGGAACGCCAAAACCGAAATCAAAAATTGTGGGCAGTAAGTGGGCACTCTGGCGAGCTTGAGATTGCGCCGATCGCTGTAAGTACCTAATAAATAAGGGCGGAGGAGGAAGGAGCCCGGTGGCCCCACCGGTCTTCAAATCCCCTTCTGCACCCCACAACAGATGACTCAGGATTCGGTGGCTAGCAATATCGTAGACTATTCTGCTGCCAACGTTACCATGGATTACGTGGATGAAGGCTGAAGTGGGCACTCAGTGGGCAGTGCGGTTCGATTCCGAGGTCGGGTCAAGTTCAGTCCAAGACCACGGAATAGCTGTTGATTCGGGTGGGTAGTTCGGTGCGCTGCGGATTGGAGATCCAGAGCGGTTGGTACCCCTCAAATACCCTTCACCCCAGAGATTGCTCGAGCGCGCAGAGTTCGAGGATAAAAGCAATTTCCTTGATTTGGGCGAATTTGGGGGCGCGACTGGGCGCAATTCGAACACATCAGGCGCTTTCATCCCTGTCTGGTTTTCAAGTTCGACAGAACACGGTCCACCAGTGTCCAAGTCAAGCAATCCCGTACGGCAGTCAGTCCGCCACCGACCAAATTTCGCGCGACATACGTGCGTCGGTCGTTCTCGGCCGGTTTACCTTGACCCTGAATCTAGATGTAGGAGTGGATTCGGCTGATGCCCTTGCGGAGTGATGAGGCAGCGCGAAAGTAATATGCGCCATGCCTGGATACTTTTTTTGCGTCGGTGATCGCGCGCAGCTCTTCGGTAACGCGATCGCGATTGCGCGCGATGGCTGCGTTGAATAGCGCCACCGCGTACTCGTAGATCTGCATGTCATATTGGTAGCGTTCTGCGATCACGGCTCGGACTTCACTCGGAACTTGATCTTTCTTCGGCCTGCCTTTGGTGACGTTGAACGCCGCGTAGTTTCGAATCTTCCAGCCGAATTTAATCTTGGCCAAGGCGAGAGTTTCCTCGAAGCGCTCGGTCAACCCAACCAGGTCGAAGTGGTTAGTCAGGTTTTCCTTAGCCAGACTGAGGGTAGCATCTGTACAATCGCCTCCCAGGAAATCATAACCGGGATCCAGGCCAGCGATCAGCTTCGTCTGCACGTTGGCGTAGGGCGTCATTTGGATGTATTCCTCAAGCATCATTTTTTTCATAGTCCGATGCTCGGGATGAACCATACGAGATAAGGCGTAATAGTACTCCGAGATTCCGCGATCCACTGGATCGCGCAAGATTGTCATGTATGCGGCCATGTTTGGGAGCGTCCGATGCAAGCCAAACGGCATGTGGCCCTGAAACACCTTCATCCGGCCCAACCGCTCCGGTGACCATCGCAATATCCGACGATAAGACCAGCGGAAAAAGCTCGGATCAATCGAACATACCCGGGTCGGCGAATACTCCCACTCAATCAGCCGATTAAAGAGTACAGTCCCACCACATTTCGGAAGATGCACGAAAATGATGGTGTCTGCGGATGACTCCACGTGAGTCTCGATCGCAGTAGCGGGCTGGTTCATCGATTTCTATTCGCCTGTCCGAGCCGCAAGCGTACCGATGAGGCGCCGGTGTTTCAAAGTGATCATGGCCCGCATGGCTTAGGCGAACTTTAATAACAAAATGTAGGTCTCGGCCCCAAGTAACCCGCGATATACCACACAGGACAGACTTATTACAATCTAATACCGCTATTGCACGTAGCGAGCGCCTTGCTAAACTTGAAGCCGTTTAAGCACAAGGTAGCATAGTAATTTATGTCAAAGCGGATGATGTCGACCGCTCTCCCTCTAGTATTAGATTTCGCCCGGCTGTTTGTGGTCTCAGCTCGCGCTGCTAGCCAGATTGCTCTGCTGACCCTCGCCATTATCGCCGCCTCGGCCAGCGCCCAGGCCCAAGTCACTCTGACGCATGGACCGGTTACTGGTGGCGTGGACGCGAATGACGCCGAAGTCTTCACGCGGACCAGCGACGTTGCGACCGTGGCAATCCAATACAGCACGGATTCGGGGATGGCGAATCCGACGACTTCATCACCAGTAACGACCAGTTCAGCCAGCGACTTCACCTCGACGATCACCCTAAGCTCGCTGAGCCCCGAGACACCGTACTATTTGAACGTATTGGTAAACGGCGTCCCCCAACTGTCCTCGCCCTTTCCAACCTTCACGACCTTTCCAGTCGCAGGCTCCATTCGCCAGTTCAATTTTGTGTACCTCACTGACTTTGCCACCCAGTCGACCCAGGCGACCGGCGTGCCTTTCACAGCGTTTGCTCATGCCGCGGCCGAAAATCCCAAGTTTGCCTACATCGGCGGTGACTTTGATCACAGCGGCCCGATCACTCTGAATGCCAAACGAAATATGTTCAAGACGCTTTACGATCCGACGCAAACCGGATTAGCCGATTTCGTCCATCTGATTCTTCGAGGCATGCCTATAGCCCATCAGTGGGACGATCACGATTCCGGGCCTGACAATGTCAGCAAAACCTACAACGGATGGAACCTCGCCTACCAGGTTTTCCGCGAGTACGTCCCGATGTACAGCACCCCGGCGCTCCCGCCGGCCATTTACCAGAAGTTCAACTATGCACAAGTCGACTTTTTCAGTTTGGATTGTCGCAGCCAACGCAACGACGAATACGAAATCGACAACCAGCACAAGAGCATGCTCGATGGGAACCATCTTGGCCCCAACGGCGAGCTTGCGTGGCTGGAAAACGGTCTGCTCTCGTCGACCGCTACCTGGAAAGTCGTTTTGAGTTCGGTCGTTACCAATCCGACAACCCGCTTTACTGATGGCTGGGCGGGCTATCAAACGGAATGGAATGCCCTGAGGGGTTTCATTCAGAAAAACAACATCAAGAACGTGGTGGTCCTTTCCGGAGATCTGCATTTCGGTGGAATCGATAACGGCGTCGCGTCGGGTTTGCCCGAGATGCTGGTAGGCAATGTGAACATTGATACCGGGACCTCTACCTGCAGAGCCGGCAACGTCGGCAAATGGAGTGAAGGCACTTACTACAACGACCAGGGTCCCTGCTATCAATACGGCCTTGTCCAGGTGCTGACCAATCCCAACCGGGTGGTGCTCCAGGACAAAGACGATCAGGGCAACGTCCGAGTCTCGTACACACTCAATGCGAATTAAATCAGCCGGCTCCTAAAATGAGCCCGCTCCAAAGCTGTTATTAGATGAATACCGCACCACGAGCGTCTTGCATTGATCGCCGATTTATCGCTCGCGGTGTTGCAGTAGTTCTTCTTCTGACGGCAGCGTCCTTGTTCGGATATTCGTGGGAGCTAACCCCGGCAGCGCCTAAAAGCGGCCCCCACGTCGCGTCAGGAATCGTCGATGAACCGCAGCCGTCGCCCTCTGCTCTCAAGAGGTTACAGGCAACTCAACCGCTAAGCTTCGAGCCAAACGGAGACCTCCTGTCTCCACGGGTCAAGTACCTGGGTCGCGCGCCGGGTTATAGTGTTCTAATAGCCGACAAACAGGTCGCGATTGTGCTGCCCGGGCAGGGAACCTCGATTTCGGTTCAGCATAACGATCAAAAGGGAGCCGGCTCGACCACCCGCTCAGCAAACGCAGACAGAACCGCAGTGGTGTACATCGCGCCGGTGGACCCTGCACCCGGTCAAGGTATCCAAGCGATGGAGCGTCTGCCAGGAAGGGTCAATTACTTTCTTGGCAACGATCCCGGAAAGTGGCGGACCAACGTTCCTACGTTCGGCGAGGTGGTCCAACGTTCCGTATGGAAGGGTGTCGATGTCGCATGGCACGGAAACAATCGCCAGTTGGAATGCGATTTCATAGTGGCGCCGGGTGCCAGTCCCCAAGCGATACAACTTGCCTTCAATGGTGCGAAAAGTATCGACCTCGACCGCGACGGTAACCTGCATGTTAGCGCCGGGGAACACGCTCTCAAGCTGCTGAAGCCGGTGGTTTATCAAGAAGCAGGCGGCGCACGTCGGGAACTCAGTGGGCGTTACATAGTCGCCAACAGAAATACTGGACCGCCGACGGTAAGATTTGAAGTCGGCCATTATGATCGCAGACTTCCTCTGGTGATCGATCCGACGGTCACTCTGGTCTATTCGACGTATCTCGGTGGCAGCGGGGGGCCTTTTTTCACCACCGCTGAGCGCGGTTACGGGATAGCCGTCGACGCCACCGGCGCTTCATATGTGGCCGGATATACGCTGTCGAGCGACTTTCCTCTGGTGAACGCCGAACAGCCGAACACCAATTTCGCAGCAGTACAAGGCGCCCCGGACTACTCAAATGGAAATAGCATCTCAACCAATATCACCGCCTTCGTTTCAAAATACAGTCCTGGCGGTGGCAGCCTCATATACTCCACATATCTGGGCGGAAATAATGTAAGCGAAGCATTTGGGATCGCGGTTGATTCGCTCGGAAGCGCATACGTAACAGGTGAGACTTATTCGGCCAACTTTCCTACGGCTAACCCTATTGCCGGCCAGACCAACACCGACGGGACTCAGCGGGCTTTCGTGACCAAATTCAGTCCTGACGGAAGCTCTCTCGTGTACTCGACCTATCTGGGCGCCGCAATGTCTGGCACGTCGGCTCAGTACGACGTATGGGGAGGAACCTACGGCCGGGCAATAGCGGTCGACGCAAATACGAACGCCTATGTAACGGGAGCGACATATACGACCGCGTTTCCGACCGTCAACCCGCCGATCCAGTCTGCGAATAACGGAGTCGAGAACGCATTCGTCACAAAGATTGCAAACAGTGGAAAATCCCTGGTTTGGTCAACCTATCTCGGGGGAGCCGGATACGACCGTGGCAACGGGATCGCGCTCGATAGCGCAAAGAATGTCTATCTCACCGGGGAGACGAACTCTGCTAACTTCCCGACCACAGCCGGCGCCTTTCAAACGACGTTGAACGGGCCGTGGAATGCTTTCGTAACGAAGATCGCGGCGAACGGTAAGTCACTAGCGTACTCCACCTATATCGGCGGCAGCGGAGACGGGAATTACCATGGAGACTACGGCAACGGCATCGCCACCTTTTCAGGGTACGCCTACGTAGTTGGCCAGACCTACTCAAGCGACTTTCCCACAGCGGCGGCGTATCAGAACTCGCTAACTTCGTCGTTTGGTAACGCGTTCCTTACGAAAGTGAGCCCCGACGGCTCTTCTCTGGCGTACTCGACATATCTGGGCGGAAGCGGGAACTCGACCACCTTGGCTGGTGATTTCGCCAACGGAGTAGCGGTGGATCCAACTGGCGTCTACGTGGTGGGCGAGACCGCCTCGAGTGATTTTCCTCTCGCCAATGCCTATCAGAGCTCTCTCAATTCGCCGTACGAGAACGCGTTCATAACGAAGTTCTCGCCGGGCGCCGCGTCCCTCACCTATTCCACCTTCTTAGGGGGCAGCGGCAATACTTCGGATTCGACCGGCGATAGCGCTCTCGCTATCGCCCTGGATTCCGCGAGCAACGCGTACGTTTCCGGAACAACCACCTCGCCCGATTTTCCGATAGTTGGCGCCGTGCAAGGCTCGCTGCTGGGATCTGGAAACGCCTTCGTGGGCGAACTCTCCTTCCCAACACCGACGCCTACAGCGACTGCAACCCAAACCGCCACTGCGACGGCAACTTCAACGGCGACCGCGACCAAGACAGCGACTGCAACCGCGACCAAAACAGCGACCGCGACCAAGACAGCGACTGTAACCGCGACCAAAACAGCGACCGCGACCAGGACAGCGACTGCAACCGCGACGCCGACACAAACCGCGACAGCAACCGCGACTCCGCTTCCCCCCATAACCCTGCGTGGCGCAATCTCGAGCTACGCCGACGGCTCCACATCGATCATTCTGGCCATGCCGGCCGGAGTTAGGGCCGGTGACACCCTCCTTGCTCAAGTGGGAGTCTCCGGTGGGAGCGGTATAACTCTGACCGCACCGGCCGGATGGTCACTCTCCACCTCTAGTTCATCCAGTACCGGAAACCGCACTCAGGCAGTGTACTTCAGAGTGGCGGGATCGTCAGAGCCTTCCAGTTACACCTGGACCTCGAACAGCGCAGTTTCTGCCGTCGGAGGAATAGCCGCCTACTACAACGTCAACACGACCAAGCGTATCGATGTGAGCACGTCGGTATATCATTCGGCGAATTCCACCAGCATCATGATTCCCTCGGTTACGACGCCGCAGAATAACGACCAGCAGCTGGTATTCATAACCGCTTTCGCTGGTGAGACTCCGAGCCAATGGACAATGCCGGCTGGGATGTCAACCGAATGGGCGGCCGAGGATGCAGCCCTTGCTGTGAGCGCTGGTTTCGTCGACGCGATCGTCCCCATAGCTGGCGCCACCGGTACCAGCACTGCAACAGTATCAGTTGCTACAACCAACTCGGTTTCTGTAATCGCACTCGCTCCGCTTAGCGTAGGTGCCTCGACGGCTACCCCCACGGCAACTCCTACCGGCACTCCAACCATGACTGGTACTCCGACTGCGACTCTGACGTCCACGACAACCGCAACCGCGACGGTCACAACCACGGCGACTGATACGACAACTGTGACCCCAACGGCCACCAACACGGCGACAGCGACCGCAACCGATACTGCGACCACCGCGACGCCGACCAACACCGCAACCGCGACGAACACGGCGAGCGCGACCGCAACTGCTACGGCGACCGCCTCCGCGACGCCGACTAACACAGCGACTGCGACCGATACGACGACTGTCACCGCGACGCCAACCAATACCGCGACCGCAACCGATACCGCCACCGCGACGAACACTGCGACCGCGACTGCAACTAATACGCCGACCACCACTGCGACGCCGACCACCACCGTCACAGCGACCGCGACTGCTACGCCGACTCCGACTGCAACGTCCACAGCGACTGCCACGCCAACAGCGACCACGACGTCCACGGCGACTGCAACCGCTACCGATACCGCAATCGCGACTCCGACTACGACCCCGACGACAACGGCTACCGTTACATCGACGCCGACTGCAACGGCAACCGCGACTCCAACATTCACGGCGACCGCGACGTCAACCGCGACCGCGACTCCAACGGCCACAGCGACGGCCACCAGCACTCCAACTGCGACCGCGACTGCTACGGCCACAGCGACTGGCACGCCGACGCCGACGAGTACGGCCACAGTGACTGTGACCAGCACTCCAACCGGCACCCCGACTGCCACAGCGACAGCCACAACGACCGCCACGGCGACGGCGACCAACGCATCTACCGCCAGCTCGACGACGACGCAAACTCCAACAGCTACCCCGACTCCGTTCGTTCCCGTAACATTGCGCGGCGCGGTTTCTAGCTCGGTCGACGGTTCCACGTCAATCGTTCTGACCATGCCCGCAGGAGTTAAATCGGGAGATACCTTGTTGGCTCAGGTAGGAGCCGCCGCGGCTGGCAGTGTGACCCTTACCGCTCCAGCGGGATGGACCTTATCGGCGTCGAGTTCGTCCAGTACCGGCAATCGAATTCAGTCGGTGTACTTGAGAGTGGCAGGATCGTCAGAGCCATCCAGCTACGCCTGGACCTCGAGCAGCGCGGTTTCCGCCGTCGGAGGAATAGCCGCCTACTACAATGTCAACACGACCAAGCGAATCGATGTGAGCACGTCGGTATATCATTCGGCGAACTCCACCAGCGTCATGATTCCCTCGGTTACGACCACCCAGAACAATGATCAGCTGGTTGTTTTCATGACCGCCTTCGCCGGCGAGAATCCTGGCCAATGGACGATGCCGACTGGGGTGTCAACGGAATGGGTGGCCGAGGACGCAGCTTTGGGCATAAGCAGTGGTTTTGTAGACGCGCTGGTTCCAGCAGCCGGCGCCACCAGCTCCGCGTCTGCAACCGTACCGGTAACCACCACTAACGCGGTTGCGGTTATCGCACTCCGCTCCAATTAGTTCAGGTCCACCGATGCCGATTCCATGGCCACCTGACCCTGGCAATCCACCGCGTCATCGCGGTAGCGGACGAAAGCGCTTTGGCGCTACAGCGACCGACATGCGACAGTTTGCAATTCGAGTTGGAGGACAATCGTGTTCGGTCTTGACCTCGGAATAGTAATCCTCTTCGCAATCGCGTTACCGGCGGCCGCGGTCAACGGCGCGCTCGGATATGGATTTTCGTCGATGACGGTTCCGGTTGCGCTTCTGTTTTTTCCCAACAAGATGCTGAGCCCCGCGTTGGTCCTGGTTGAGTTGGGAATAAATGTGTGGGTGGTTGCATCAAATCGAGGAAGCCTCCCGGCTGCCCGCCGCCTCGCACTTCCCATTGTTCTAGGTCTGGTGCCCGGCATTATATTAGGAAGCTATCTGCTGACGAGCGCAAACCCGGGAGAACTCAGATTCTGGACATACATAGTCCTGCTCCCGCTCATTCTGATGCAGGCTGCCGGATATCGAAGACCGATTCGCGCCGAGCGGGCCGCGGGCGTTCCGCTTGGTCTGGGCGTCGGACTGCTCTACGCGACCACCACCATCTCGGGACCTCCGTTGGCGCTGATGTTCAACAATCAGGGAATGGACAAAGAGCAGTTTCGGGCCACGCTCGGGAGCGTGCGGGTCACCGAAACGATCCTGACCGCTATAATGTACGGTATTCTTGGTTTGTACAGCTCCCGGAGCACGCAATTAATAGTTCCGCTGCTACCTGCGGTATTGCTCGGGCTTCCGCTAGGTTCGTTTCTGATTCGCTACCTGCCGAGCGAGACCTTCCGGCGGATATGCATGAGCTTCGATGCCTGGATTGTAGGATTTGGGCTCGCGCGGACTACTCTCGATCTGAAATTGCTGAGCGAATCCAGCGCTTACAGCCTTTGGGCGATCGTGATTGCGATCGATTTATACCTGCTGTACCGCTTCTTTGCAGCACCGCGCTTGGCGGCCCAATCGGAGCCGCTGGGTTCTGGCACTGCGGGCGCTCCTGGGTTGGAGCCTTCACGCGTTAGTGACTAGAGAGCGTGAAATCCGGCTCGGCTCCTTATTTCGAAATCAATTGAGTATGCGCTGATTCAATCTCCGCTGAATTTCCGGAATTCGTCAAGTCGCTCTGATAAAACTCGATTAATTTAGCGCCCATGTTGATGCCGTTCTGCGTGATGCTGTCGAAACCGGTGGTGCCGACCGCATAAGAGAACTGAAACCCTACATCGACGTATGTCGTATCTGCGGTCATGGTATTCCAGAAGGTAGCCAACTCCGTATAGGGATACGAACAGAGGCCGTCGTTCTGAATAATGAAATGGCCGCGGCCGTATGTGTCGATCCCGTAGTTTAGAAAATCGATGATGCCTTGCTGATCGCCGCAATTGCCGGGTGATGAGAAGAAATTCCCATTTTCATCGATCGCCGGCAGCGAGCACGGATCAGTTTCGATTTTGAAAGGACGATCGGGGAATGCCTTGGCAAACTGGGCGGCGTCCCAGTCGAGCGCGCCCTCCAATCGAGTCCGCGTGTAGCCGACCGCCTGCCAATCGGCGACATCGTTGTAACCCTTGCAGGTTACGCCCTTCACATTGATCGATTCGTTAATCTTATGCGGTAGCCATACCTCTGCATCATGCTGTTGATCCCGGTGAAACTGACGTGAGTCACGTAAGGATTGGAATCATACTTTGCTCCGAAAGCCGCGAGAAACGCTGCCCACTTGCTCTGGAAGATCGGATCCCACGGGAGAGGCGTCTTAACCACCGAGCAGGCCGCCGGACCCCAACCGGAATCCCAAACCCAGGAAAAACTCTGAGCTCCAGCCGAAAAGACCCATGACGGGGTGCCCCACCCCGCATAGATGCTGATACTGATCTTCTTGCCCGGATTGATATTCGGCGGCGTGACCTGGGCGATCATCTTGTCGATGATCGACCAATTGTATACTCCTTCGCTCGCCTCGATCTGACTCCAGTAGGTGCGAATCGCGATACCATCAACTGCGCTGTTGCCCGTGATCGAGCTAGGGATAATCGTATTGTAGTTGGGCAAATCGTAGACGCCATTGATACTCAGTGAACTCGGGGTCGCTGTCGCGCTGGGATTGGCTGTCGGGGTCACCGATGGAGTCGGCGTCGGGACCACCGTTGGGGTTGGTGTCGCAGTTGTGGTTGGGGTCCGTGTCGCGGTTGCGGTTGCAGCCGGTGTTGCGGAGCTCGATGCCGGATTGCGCGATCCATGCGCGAGTTTCGCCTCAGCGAGAGTCGGGCACAACATCGCCATCATCGCGCAGGCCAACACACACAATCTCACAATGCGCGTTTCCATACGGCAGACGCGGCTTTCTCCCCTGATGCGCAACACTGCTTCCTCCTCGCTTGCCGCGGCAGGTACTCTTCAACGATTTGATGGCGCGGCACGGCCATCTGGAAAAATCCCCCAGTCGTTACACAGCAAGAACCAAACCAAAAGTTAATGCAGCGATTTCCTACAAAATGTATGTGCACCTAGGCGCGGGGGTAGCAAAGTTGCACCAACGCGCCGTCGACTGTATCAATATGGCTCAACTTCTTTTGCGGACAGGTTTCAACAGAGTGCTAACTGTATGTTTTCTCAGGAAGCCTGGCGCCGCAGAATTCTTGGTTTCAGCTAGTCGGCCAACCCGGTAGATCGCGCTGCGGCACGGTCCTCCGTTGACCTTGAACGCTTTGCGAATCGTCCCCGGCAACATGGCTTTCACCGCCGGTCGAACGGACTGGCATTTTTAAAGCCGCGGGGTAGGGAAGGAGGTAAACAGGTAGTAGAGACAACAGCCCCACTGCAACATCCGCCTGCTGACTTTCTATTTGAGCCGGACGAGCAGATCAAGGATAGTCAAAAAAACATCAACGCCTTCCGCTCGAATCTCTTTATCTTTACCGAACTTAAGCGCCGTTCAATGGGACACTGCGATTTTCAGCCTGTGCATAACGCTTTCGATACCGATGCGATTCGAGAATAATTCATCTTCATTACCGGAATTCAGCGACGAGCCCTCTTCGATGTATAGAATACCTACAATCGGCTAAATTATCCTATTCTAGGCAGGCAATGCCTACATATGGTGAGAAGCAGTTATTTGACGTAACTACGGCTTTTACCTACTCTCTCTTCACACTCGACATAGAAGCGCCCGTAGTAGGTTAGCAAGTTGAGAAAGCCGACAACGGCAGAAGGGGGGCGAGAGAAAGATAGCCGAGACGGTGGCGTCTCATAAAAGACCGCCCAAATACCATTTAGCACGTAATAGGAGGTTTCAACGTGTCTTCTACATCCACAAACGACCCAGCTGCGGGAATAATTGCCCCAGATTCGTTTCGGGGCTCCGCAGCTCTCGGGGCACCGCCCGGGCAGCCTGACCGCACTAGAAGCAGATCTACACGATCATTTCGGATCGCAATGGTGGCTGCGTGTCCTTTTCCCGCTAATTACGGATCGCCGGGCGCAATTCGCGAAATGTCCGAAAGTCTGTCTTCGATGGGTCATGAGGTGCATATCGTCACGTATCCATTTGGAGAGAGAATTTCGGTCATCGGACCTAAAATCTGGCGGTGCCGGCGGTGGCGGGAATCGGAAATCTACTCGGGCCCGTCGCTCGAAAAGATCATTCTTGACCTGTTCTTGCTGATCCGACTCTGTATCGTCGTCCGGCGCGAGAAAATCGAGGTCATCCACGCACACAATTACGAAGGGGTCCTGATTGGCCTTGTGGCAAAGCTCGTGACTCGCCGCCCAGTCCTGTACAACGCCGTGAACCTGATGTCAGACGAACTGCACACCTATCGATTTCTCAAGCCCGTTTTCCTCGCCAAATGGTTCGCACGTTTCCTCGACTGGTTTATCGCCCGGATGCCCGACGGTTTCATCGCAATCACTGAAGATCTACAGCGTGCCCTACTCAAGCGGGGTGCGCCGCCGGGGCGAATGGCGTTAGTGCCATGCGGCGTTAAACTCGACATGTTTGAGAAGCCCGATCCGGAGCCGTTCCGCGCCCGCTATGAAATCGGACATCGGCCGGTTGTGATGTATACGGGTATTACCGGTCGGCTTCAGCGGATTGACTATCTTTTGCGGGCTTTCTCGGTCGTTCTCAAGAAGGTTCCGGATGCCCTCTTGATGGTGGTGAGTCCCTTAGCGAACGATGCTGATATTCCGGCCAATCAGGCTCTGGCCGACTCCCTCGGTGTATCCAATAATACGATTTTCGTTCAAGGGCAGACATTAGCTGAATTGCCCGACTATCTGGCACTCGCCGCGGTCGCAGTCATGTCCAGGCCAGATGTACCGGGACATCCGATTAAGCTGCTCAACTACATGGCAGCGGCGAAACCGATCGTATGCTTCACCGGCGCCGCAAAAGGCGTCCATCATCTTCACGACGCGTACCTGGTGCCGGACCACGACTGGACCAAACTGGGCGAGGGAATCGTTACGCTGTTGGAAGACAGAGAACTTGCCCTGAAACTTGGATCGGCGGCGAAGCAAACGGCGCTAACGGATTTTGCCTGGAGCACACTGTGTCTGAAAGTGGAACGCCTCTATATGCAGATCACGGATCAAAAGCCCGATCCTGGCGTGGAATCGGAAACTTCCGGACGGCTCACCCCGGCCATCGAGGTGTACTCCGGGCTTCGCGAACCAGAAGAGGTGAAAGGCGAGATTGCGATGGCGCAGGTTGACGCAAACATGGCCGTGGATGGAGTGCCCGAGCTTTGAATCATGTCCTGCACGCAGCGGCCTTGAACCTTGGCGGAGGGCGGCCCAAGCCACTCAGTTAGGTTCAAGGCTTAGGGCGACGATTAGACCTTATAATGCGGCGAACACTTTGGAGGTAGGAGAGCAAAAGGCTGAAATATCACGTGCAACTCGCGACTCGCCAAGCGATCGAGTGGCGTCTCCATCTTTATGTCCGCACGGCCCGCTGCTATAAGCAGGTGACCATATAAGATGAGACGACCATTTGAGAGCTCGGGTAGGGCCATTGTTTGGGTGATGGTTCTGACCGTCGTTTGCCTCGTGGCAATCGGACTGGCCGCGCGCCATCTGGTTCAATCCTCGCAGGTCGACGCACGATTGGTCGGCGCGCCAATACCGTTGCAAACGGTGGCGGCAAGAGTCCAATCCTTCGACGACGAGATAGGCGGCAGCGGTTCGATCCAGCCAAGTGTGCCGATCACTATAACCGCCAAAGCCGTTGCGCGCGTGCTTAGCGTGCCAGTCGAAGAAGGAACGATCGTGCGCCCGGGCGATTTGCTGGTCGACTTCGATCCGCAGTTGTACAGCGCCAACCTCGCGAGTGCAGAGGCGACTTACCAACACGCGCATAAGCAGCTGGAACGCATGGAAGCAATGGCCCGAAAGCAGTTCGCATCTCCGGTCGACGTTGAGAACGCACGCGTCGCCGAAGCGCAGACGCGCGACGCGGTCGTCGGCGCGAAAATCGATCTGTCCAATACCAGGGTCTATAGTCCCGTAGCGGCCATCGTAATCTCACGCACTGTCAACCCTGGCGAGATGAGCAGGATGGACGAGACTATGCTGCAGCTCGGAGTCCTCGATCCTGTCCTGATGAATGCAGCGGTGAGCGAAGATAAGCTCGGGTTCACGTTCATCGGGATGCCGGGCGAAGTTGGAACCGATGCTTTCCCGGGCGAGGTGTTCAAGGGAAAGGTCACCCGCATCGATCCCACGATTGACCCGACAACTCGCACCTTCGGCGCATATATCAAGCTCGCCAACCATGACCTGCGGCTGAGGAGCGGCGTGACCGGCTACGCACGGCTGACCAGCCATCGAATGGTATTGGTCGTACCGAGCACCGCTATCTTGAACCCGGTCGGCGACCGGAAATCCGTATTTGTCGTCGACGGCGACGGCACGGCGCATCTCCGTGAGGTCCGCGTAGGCATGACCGCTGGAGGCGCGACTGAGATTCTTTCCGGCGTTCAAGAAGGAGAGCAGGTGGTAGTGGCCGGGCAAATGGGACTCAGGGACAATGATAAGGTTCGCGCAAACCAGAACGCACCCTGGAACAAATCATGAGCAGGGGTGCTCTCGCTGGTCTGGTTCTGCTGGCGACCGTGGCGGGCCCAGCCACGGGAGCGTTTGCGAACCCAACGACGCTCAAGGATATCGTGGTTGCGGCGATACAGCACAGTCCGCAGCTATCGTCGGGACGCCATATGAGCGCCGAGTACGCGGCGGCAATTAAGAAAACCCGGGCGACCACGCTCCCTTACTTCAGCTCTCAGCTTCAGGCCTACGAGATTAACGGCAATCCCGCCACGCAATGGTATCCGCTAGGTATTTTCCAGCCCGAAAACGGAAGCTTCGGGCAACGCAATCGTAACGCACACTGGGGTGCTGTTGGGATCGAGGAAATCGGCGTCGCATATCCGCTGTTGTTCGAAGGCAGTGTGCTGGGGCTGAACGATGTTCCAGCGGTCCACGCCGCTCGCGCTGAGATGAGCGGTCAGGATGCAGTAAATCTCCTCGCGGAGCAGAAGGTCGTCCTCGATGTGGTCAACGATTATCTGTACGCGACAACATATCGACGGGAATCTCAAGCTGAACAAAAGATCATCGAACTGGAGTCGAAACAGCTCGAAATCGTGCAGGAGCAAGTACGCCTGGGCCTTAAACTGCCGCAGCAAATGGAGATCCTGCGGGCGCAGGTCGAAGCTGCAAAAAAGGTCAGAGACTCGGCGAATGAGAACGCACGAAATTTCAGACTCATGCTGGCGACTCTTACAGGAAACCAGGGCGGTCCAGAGCTCGAGCTCGGGAGCGATCGGCCATTACTCGCACCGTTGCCGCCGCTTGAAGGTTTTCTTGACCAGGTGATGCCAGGGCACCCTGCGCTGCGCGTCCAGGACACCAGGGTCGAAGTTGCGCGCCAGCAATTGCGCGTCGATGAGGCAAACTATTACCCGACTGCGATCATGAATTCGAATCTGACCGGCGCGCAGGATCTCGAATATTTCAACGGAAACAACCTGCATCCGCGCCCGACCGCTTTCCAGTCGTACCTTACAGTGAACGTGCCCTTGTATGATTTCGGCCAGCGCAAAGCAGCTATATCGGAATCTCGCGAAGCCATGCTTTCTCAGCAGGATCTGGTCAAGCAGGCCGACTTGGACATCCGATCGTCCATCGCGCAGGCTTACAATGACGTCCATCAAGATGAGGAAATCCTGGCTGGAATCAAAGGCAACCTGATCGCCGCGGATCAGGCGCTCGAGTTGGCCCAAGCTCAGCACGACGAGGGTCAAATCGACCAGCTCGCATTGATCACTGCGGAGCTGGCCACCCTGCAGCAAAAGGCGATAGTCGAGATTGCAGAATTACCCGAGCTGCTCAAGTACGCAGAATTGCAGAATCTTTCAGGCGGCACCTGGCACTGGGCGCCGTGAAGCAATCGCAACGAATCGCCAAGAATCTATTCGCGGGTGGAGTTTCCACGGTACTCGGGGGCTTGCTGCAGCTACTAGCCGTTGTAGTCATCGCTCGGTCTGTAACAGTGTCGGAGTTCGGCGCCTATTCATTCATGATGGCGTTCGCTTTCGTGCTGGAGCGGCTGGCGGACGGCGGACTGAACAGCATCCTGATCCGTGACATGGCGGTCGCACCCGATCAGATCGGTGACATCCTCGGCAGTGCCTTGAGCTTGTGCCTGCTGTACATCGTGGTCGGCACCATCCTGATGGTCGCGATCATTCCATTATTTCATTTCGATATGCGCACTTCAGTCTTGACCGGAATTATGGGGTTCGCGCGGCTCGAGCATGTATTCGTCGGATGCTATGGCGCGGTGCTCCTCTCGCAGGAAAAGTACGAACTTCAGGGGATTGGCTTCGTTCTACATAAAGTATTTCTGCTCGGCCTGACCGTGGTGGCGCTGGTTATCGGAACCGGGATTACCGGAGTGGTCGTCGCGCACGCTCTTTCGATCATTGCGCCCTGGATCTTGTACCGTCATTTCGTCAGCACCCGATACGCACGAATTCACATGCGCATCGACGTCAAAGCATGGGGATATCTGATTCGTGAATCGATTCCGGTGGGAGGCGCCGCGGTGCTGCGCCTTCTGGCCGAGCAGGCCGATATACTGGTGCTCACAGCAATTGCCGGCACCACGGCGGTTGGGTTGTTCAGTGGACCGAGCCGAATGGCGTCGGGACTCAGATATCTTCCGCAGACTCTGATGCTCGCGCTCTTCCCACTATTCTCGCGTGCCGCGACGGAGGGTCGCGCCAGAATCGATTTCGCCGAAGCGTATGCTCGAGGAGCGAAATCGTTCATGCTCCTGGCCTTTCCTCTTGCACTGCTCTGCCTGATGCATCCGGAACCGCTGACGGTGGGATTGCTGGGACCACAATATCGTACCGCAGTACCGGCGATGCGCTGGATGAGCCTGACGGTCTGGCTGCTCTTCGCAGCCGCACCGTACGCGATGTTGCTAACCGCGTTGGGCCGTCAGGCCTTCCTCTTTATCAGCACCGCGGGCGCGCTAATCCTGCGGGTTCTCTTCGATATCGCGTTCACTAGGAGGATGGGTTTCCTGGGACCATGCGTCGGTATGAACATATCCGAAGGGCTGCTGCTCGTCGCATCTATCGGCTGTATCTGGAAGGCGGGGTTTCCGCTGCCATTTGCCAAAATCCTTTGGCCAGCCGGGTTGGCCAGCATAGCGATGGGCGCCGTGCTTTATCTGACCGCCACTAGGTCGCTCCTCGTGCTATTGCCCTTCGCTGCGCTCGGAACCGTGGTGTACTTCGCGGTCCTCTATTTTCTCGGCGCGTTTTCGGCGGCTGAAATTGAGCGATTCCTCGAGGGACTCGGATTTCTGAAGGTGTGGCTCAACCCCCCGACCGGGGACGCTCAGGAGCCCGCCCAGTTATGAGCCGTGCGACGATCGATCGGTGGACCGGATTTGGCGCGATTACTATGCTCGTGCCCCTGGTCGTGAGATTCAGCTGGATAAATTTTGCGCTCAGCGACGACCTCCATGGCGGGGCGTTCTCGCTTTTCGGCTACAGTCCCATTCATCCTCGCTTCACGTTCGCTTCATTCGGCATGATTGCGGCGGTCATCTTGATCCTCGCTGCGGTATCTTGTGCATTGCGAAGACCACTGTGGCAATGCCTTATGGCAGGCGCGTTGCTATTGCTGGTGGTATGCGCCTACCTGCGGGTTGCCGTCGGAGACGCAAGACTCGCGATCGAAGCAGCCCGCCAGTCAGATTGGTTTCTTTGGATCGTAGCCGGTCAGTCGCCGGGAGTTCATCCAGAGCCTGAACTATGGCAGAAGCTAGCCTTCGATACAGTCGGCGATCGCCTATACGCGGGATGGTACTACCTTGGCGTAGGTTGGTACCTAAGTCTGCTCGCGGCGATTGCTATGTTTGTCGCCGCGGCGCGATCTATTGAGGCGCGTTACGTCCGTCGAATTGCGGCCGTGACCATTGCAAGCGCAGTGGCCCTCGCCTTTCTATCGCTCGCACGTCCTTTTGAGGCTCAGCGAGCCTTTGAGTTCGCAGCTCGGGCGCAAGCCGAGGCTCGCAACGAAGACGCGATCAGTTCGTACACCGATGCTATGCACCTGGAGGCCTGGTATGCACTCAACCCGCGCATCCACGAACGGATAGGCGCAGCCTACACCACACTTCAACGCCTCAACGAACCCGACGCAGTCGTCTACCGATCTGAACAGACGATCGATCGATATCGTGAAGATGCGGCAATAGGCGAGCTGCCTCGCGTGATCGCAGATTACGATTTGCTCAGCGAGCGAAACGACTCGATCGGAATGGTCGCGCGATGGCGCGCCGAAGATGTCGGCGTCATTTACGGCCTGCATCTCTTTCAGGGAGGTGCCTTCGGCCCGGCAGTTCGAGCGTGGGAAGAGGTGCTTGATAAAAATCCCGATAACTGGCTGGCCGGGTATTACCTGACGATAGGGTACCCGCAGGTTGGGCGCTATCGTGAAATGGCAGAGGTTTCGCAGCGATTCATCGACCACTGTGCAGATCCAGTCGCGCTAGGAGCCTTTTACCTTGCGCTGGGTGACGCGCAGACATGGAACGGGACTTTGGGAACGGGCCACGAAGCCTATTACAAGTCCTACTACTACGACTACGCCTTCAATCGGCGGGGCCTATCTTCGCTAGTGAGTCCTTGAGGGCGCTTTTTGTTAACCGAACAGCGTTACTATCTTCGTCAGCCGACGGGCAGAACCGCCGCTGCGATCGTCGCGATTTGCGGACTGATGCTCGGTTATTTCGTCTGCCGCACCTTCGTAGAGCCGCTACCACGCCAATACTCGCCCGACTTCGGCATTGCCAAATGGATTCAGGTCTCGCCGGGCGACCGCGCCGCTTACTTCCGCAAGGATTTGTATACTCCCGGAAGGGTCGAGCGTTCCTGGCTGGAAATTGGCGCGACAGGGTCTTACGAGCTAATCGTAAACAACGTCGCGGTCGACCAGGTCCAGTTGCCTGGAGCTCGGCTGTCGGGACTTTATGACATCACGGGTCTGTTATCGACGGGTAAGAATGCGATTGCGATATATGTGCCGGGTGCCTCGTTCGACGAGGCCCTTCAAATTCGCGTTCGCGGCTCGGTGACAGTCGCCGGCGCTCGTCCAGAGGAGTTTTATTCGGACGCAAGCTGGAAAGCGACAGCGTCGCCGCGCAACTATTTCGGAGGGATATTGTGGTCGGCGCCTGCGATGGACGATGAACAATGGCCGAACGCGCAGGAGGTCGATACTGTCGGGTCGCAACCCGTGGTACAGCAACTTCCCGTCGACCCACGGCTCATCGAAGCCTCCCAGGCTGGAAGTTGGATTGCGCCTTCCAGCGGCGGAGGCGACGTTGCGACTTTCTCTTACCATCTGATGCTTCCGAACGCTGCCCTCGATGGATGGCTGCAGGTTGCAGCCAACGGCCCGTACGACGTTCTGGTTAACGGACGGGTTGCGGCGATGGCGCCTTACGCTCCGCAAGCTGCTCCTGTTGGAGAGAGCGCGACGCTCGAACTGACCGGTGGCGCAGCGATGGCTTACTATCAGTTGCCGACGATCATCAGTCCCCGCCAGCAACTGCCGGGCCCCGCGATTTATTCTGCGATTAGGGCAACACCGCCGAGTGCGGCGCCGGGCGCGTCGTCTCAGTCACCCTGGCAATCGACAACTGCCGGCTTGAGCGCAAGTATCGCAAGCCCCTCATCAGGCGCAAGCGCAAATTCAGTTACTGCGGTGGGTCCGCCCTCGATCGCTGCTATCGCACCGGCGGCTATTTCCACTTCGTCGATCCGAGGTGTCGCCACAAATCTCAGGCAGATTCAGCGAATACCTGTAGCTGTCGCAAATCCATCGCAGGGATCGTCCATCGGTATCGCGCCTGGCATTGCGTCGCCAGCGGTCGCGAACCTTCCGCACCTCCGCCTAACCGGTTCCACTCTTAGTACGTCGCCATCGAATCCTTCCGCAATCGCAACAGAAAATTCTGCGCAACGCGTTTCGGCACGAGTACGATTCGTTGTGCGGCCACACCGACTGTTGCTTCCGTCAGCTTCGCAAGGGCCGGCATTAACACCTCCATCGCTAGTGAATTTGAGCGTGCCGGCCACTGACGCCGCGCCTCAAATGATTCCATCGGTTGACTCGCCGGGTCCAGTGCCAAACGCAGCGCTGAAACAGATCGCTTACAATATTCGCGATTGGTTGCGGCCCGGAAGCAACCAAATTGTAATCCGCGTCCAGGCACCGGTGACACAAGGCCCGCCGACGCTGTTTGCAAACGGCCTCGTCGATACAGGATCCTCAGGCTTGCGCGAGTTTCATACCGACGCGACGTGGAGTGTCCATTCCCCGTCGGTGGCTGATATCCCCGCCAGTCCAGATAGTCCGAGAATCATGGGCTCATATGGTGATGCGCCTTGGGGAGCTTCGCTGATTGTGGCGGCAAGTCCACTGTGGCTGCCAGGGCAAGACGTCAAAGTCATGTTTCACTGGGCAATTACGATCACCAGTCTGACTGCCGTCATTCTGATGCTTTGGCTGGTTGGGTCGCCCATCCTCGCCGGTAGTAGCTACGAGATCGGGTGGAATATCGACGCGATCTTTCACCTGATTGCGCTGATTGCACTCGTGGGCCTTTTCACGATTTCCTACGACATTCGATATCCCTATGATTGGTGCTTCAGACCTGTGGTTGTACTGGGAGTCGTCCTTTGGCTGATCGCGGGTAAACTACTCCTTCTCTTCAGCAGGATCGCACCGAGTCCAGTTGCCGCCGATGCTGAGCGCCGCGAGCCGAAGCCCGGGCTATCACACTGGCAATGGCAACTCTTCTTGTTGGTGACAATCACCGCAGTGGGAACCATCCTGCGCGCATCAAAATTAACATCGATTCCGATGGGGCATGACGAAAGCATAATGGTCCTGCAGGCGCGCAATGTTCTCAAAGCTGGCTATCCTTATATTCAAGGTGGCAGTTACCGGCGGCTCCTGTCCACATATGAATTGTTGCCCTATCCGATCGCTCTCTCGATCGCGCTATTTGGCAACAACCTTTTTGCCTACCGTCTTCCTGCGTTGATCTTCTCCAGTGCTACCATCGCGCTAATCGGTTACGTCGGATATCGCATGATGGGTTGGCGGACCGGGATTCTCGCCGCTGCAATCTGGGCTCTCTTGCCAATTCCTATTGGCTGGTCGCGCGACGGGTTCTATCCGTCGCAGGAATGTTTCTTTGCGCTGGCCACATTCTGGCTATTCTTTGAAGCGATTCGCGGTAAAACCCTGAACCACCGGTACCTTACGCTAACCGTAGTCGCCTTCGTGCTGTCCTATCTCACGTGGGAAGCGGGTGGGTTTATACTCCCAACACTCATTATCGCCCTGTTGGTGCTCAAGTGGGGAGATTTTAAGTGGATGAGTGATGAGCATTTGTGGCGTTGCTTCGGAGTCGTCACTACGATCGTCATCGTTCAATTGTGCTATCGCCAACTTACCCTGATCCCCGAATACTTAGGGGTTGTTAAAGACCTTAGCGAATTGACGTCTCCATCGATCGTGCTCTTCGACCGTCTGGTCTTCGACCCTTTCTACTATTTAAACGCCCTCTTTCTGGCTGAAAACCACGTGGCACTTACTCTGGTAGCAGTAGCAGGATTCCTTTTCGTCAGGCGGAACCCGGCATTGACCTACTTATATGTATCGCTCGCCACCTTATATGTCTTGTACACCGGCTTCCTCGATCATTACGCTCCTCGCTATTGTTTCAATTGGTTGCCTCTGCTGGTTCTAGCCGGTTCGGGATCATTCTTTGCCCTGTGCGACGTGGTTGAAAAGATGCCCGTCAGGGGTTCTGCAAAATGGCTGGGCAGATTGGGGTGGACAGCCGCCGCCATTATGCTGATCGCGGCGTCGAACCAATATGGATTGGAACTCTTTCGGACTGCTCCAGATCCCACAAAACCGGTCTGGTACGATCGCATTCACGTGGCCTTCAAAGCCGACTATTCCGGAGCGGACCAGTACGTCGCCGATCACTTCCAACCTGGCGATGTAGTTATCGCTGGCGTGCCGCACTGCTACTACCTCGATACGGGCAACTGGCCGGACTATTCAATCAACACGCGACTCGAATTCAGAATGTTTTATGATGGTGGCGCGGTCCCGGTAACGTACATTGATAAGTGGTTGGGTGTTAAGGTGATCTATAACCTTGAAGAACTTGCTGATATCCGGACGCACGGTGGACGCCTTTGGGTCATTCAGAATGTTCCCAATCCGGACTCCTTCGAGGTATTCAAATATCTCCAGACGAACGGAAGCGTCGTTTACGAAACGACTCAGCAACAGGTCTTCCTGCTCGAAAACTCTCCGTCATTTTCACGGTCACGGACCTAGCTGTAAGAGTGGGAAGCCTTGACTCGATCCGACCAAGGGGCAATGTCTGGCAGTGGGCCATACGATAAGAGGTGCGCTGGCCAGATTCTCCGCTTTGCCAATAGCAATGTCGCTTGCGGCCCTGGCTTTAGTCGCGATACCGGTGGCCTCGGTGTCCGGAACGCTCCACGGAGTCTTCGCGCTCGGAGATCCGAACCGGCCAATACCTGCCGCGGTTTTTGAAAATCCGCAGATCGACGGCATCGCGTTGCGCTACTTTTGGAATGCGCTCGAACCAACTGAAGGTCAGTTCAATTGGGCGCCGATCGACGCCGAGATCGCTCAAGCCGTCGCACATCGCAAACTCGTATCGCTCGGCGTCACACCCGGTGTCTTCACACCAGATTGGGTCTATCGAGACGGCGCGGCTCAATTCTCTTTTCTATGGGATAAGCCGTGGGGACCGGCTCCGTGCAGCAAGGTCAGAATTCCCGTGCCCTGGGATACGGTTTACCTGGCCAAGTGGTTTGTCTTTGTCCGAGCTATGGGCCAGAGGTACCAGAACAATCCGGCTCTCGTCTCGGTAAAGATCGAGGGAGTCAACGCCCAGACCGAGGAACTGCTGCTTCCCCACTCCCGACAGGGACAAGCGAGTACCAATAAACTGGTGGACTGCGCGCCTAACGATGACGTCAGCGAGTGGCACTCGCTAGGCTACACGGCCGCGAGGGTGAAGGAAACCTGGCGGGCTATCGCGCGCGCCTACTTGGAAGCGTTTCCCACGCAAGCCTTAGTGCTCCAGACGGGTCCATGGGGAACCCCGCCGATCGACGATGCTGGCCGCTTGATTCCGAAGCGCGACTCCAATACTCAGCTTGCACCGTCAATCATTTCTATCGGCCAGGAGATGATCAAAAGTCGCTTCGTTGTCCAGAACAACGGCTTGCAAGCGAATTGGGAGCGGCCCCAGCTGAAACAGGTTGCTGCCGGCGCCAGTCTCGGCTTCCAGATGGCATGGAGAGTTACCAATGATCCGAGCTGTCGGATGAATAATTTTGAACGGCCGTGCGATCCACATGCGATGCTTCAGCTCGCAGTCAATCGAGGGATCGATGCTGGCGCCATCTACTTGGAAATTTACATAGCCGACCTGTTGAATCCGCGGTTGGACGATGTGGTAGCCGATGCACACGCTCGAGTCGGCCGGGCCCGATTTAGGTAAGAAGCGAATTAAGGGAGTTCTTCCGCGCGAGCGACTCGTTTCGATCTAAGGTACTTAAGCTCTCAAGATTCTCGCGCGACATCGGCTATAGGCATACAATTGTCAAGCGCGTGCGACCCCTCGGAATCAGCAGCATTACCGTCGCCGACAACATCGGCAGAGCGACAATCCACCCGGACGCGCCGCAATTGCTCCACCACCAAATTGAGCACTGGTGGCTTCGACCTATCCGCTATCTGCGCGGACTATCTCTGGTGATGTCCGCGAGGCGGTTCACGCGCTCAGAGGAAGTCCAATCTGAGCAGGCTCGCGAACTACATGACCTACAACCCGGTCGCGTGCCTTCAGGGTGTCTCGCCGGAAGTTGCTAGCATGAGCGTACTTCCATTTAGGAAAAGCTTTGTTCCACCGATGAAGTCGGCTCGCCCAACTTTCGTCGGATTTGTCTACGAGAAACGATGCCAACTGAAGGTGTTTACTCGACAAAGGACGAACGCGACGGCCGGAGATAAGTTTGCTGCGCAGCACGCCGTATCGCTTGCCCAGTTCGGCCGGCGATATCGCGGGATCGACGGACAGCTCTATGACCCGGCGCTTGAAGGTCCGCGCGCTCCACGTGAACTTGAGTACGATTGGCTGGATGAGCGGTAGGCGGCCCGTTAAGACAAAGAGAGTTGCAGCTGCTTGTTCCCAATCGTAAGAGCGAACCAAATCTTCGCTAATCTTCTTCAGCCTCTCAAGGACGCCGCCTGCCGCCGTGGGCACTCTTCGGACCCAAAGATCCGGCAAAGCCGCGTAGTCCAGAAATTGCAAAGTTGCGGAGCCTTCCAATCGAGAAATCCTGAGTTCTGGGCGAATTACCAAAGCGCCCGACTTGGAATCGAATTCAAATTGATGCTTTAAGGGTACCGGCACCTCGCCGAGCCAGTGAGTCGCCGGCCCATCCAGCTGAGCGTGTTGATATACCCATGATTCGACTTGTTCGGTGGCAAGAAGCCTGCCTTTCAGCACCTCTTTGCGAAAGCCGACTACTTCGGGCTGGCGCTCAGCTTCGTCGGCTGCGAGTTCGGAAAGCAAGACCTGGTGCTCGATACGCTTCTTGATCTGGTCAGCAGAGATCATCTCAGGCAACACACGCCGCTGGATCGGCCGATTCGTCGCATCGAAGAAACTGATGACGCGGTCGACCAACCAGTTCATGTCCCTTTCTCCGCGCACAACTGCTGAAACGTCACCGCATTTGACGAAGTAATTCCACTCCTTGTCGAGGATGGTTTCGTCACCCAACCGCGCCATTAATTCCGCTCTTATTGTTGCATCATTATAGTAGGGCTGCGAGATCGGCTTCTGCGCTTACGACGACGAGAACGAGGTCGTCTTCGTCTTGAACATGGCGCGGTTTCAGATCGGCGAGCGACTCGAACGGAAAGACAAGAACGTAACTTGGGTCTGGCGTGAAATGGAGAAACTACGCGATCTGCCATTCTTCGACCAACTTCTTGCGATGTACGGCAAGCGCTACCAAGTCGCCGAGTACTTTAAGTCCGATGCGACTTCGGAGGCCCTTCGAAGCATAGAGACCGAGACTGGAGATTCGGAGACCGAAAGAAATAAAGAAACTGGAAATGGAGATGGACACACAAACGGAGAGGGAGTCACGAGGGGGCATCTTGAGCGGAAGGGAAAGCCTACCTTGCAGGTCGCTGAGCGAGCGAGTCCGTCAGCGGACCAGGCGACTTTGAAGGCACAACGCACTTTGGAGGACCGAAGAGCGATGAGCAAGAAGCTGTCGCGATGATGATCCGGTAAACGGAGGGCCAAAACAAAAACAATGGAATCTGAGACAATCGAGGTTCAAGTCAGGGAAGTTGTGCGTCGGTTCGTTTCGACAGCCAAAGATTTTGTCTGACTCAATGTTCGTGCTGATCATCGGAAGAGTCGCGTTGGCCGGGTAGGGCCGGTCGAATCCCTGGGCTTCGGCCGGCGTTGACCGCTTGGCAGCCACGCGCGTGTGTGCGCCGAATTCATAGGGGTGGGGGGTTGGTGGTGATGGAATGGAGGATGGAAGATGAGGGGACGCAGACCGCAGCCGTCGACGGTGAGGATCCTGCATGGCAGCCGAAAGCCGTTCAACTCAGAGGAGCCGTCGAGTCCGCTGCTCAAGCGGATGCCGCGGCGCCGGAGTTCCTCGACGACGAAGGCAAGCGCGCCTGGTCAACAGAAGGCCGTCGCTTGATCAAGGCCGGGCTTCTGACCGCGCTCGACCTAACGATGTTTGGGACCTGGTGCATTTGGTATTCCAAGCGCGACCTTGCCTCGCGCGCGGTCAATCAGAGTGGCGTCGTGGTACGCGCCAACGGCGTCGGCAACCCGTACATCAACCCATACATGAGCGTGATCTCGATGTGCTCAAAAGCGATGCATCAAATTGAAATTGAGTTCGGTTTGTCGCCCGCAAGTCGCAGCAAAGTGAAGTCGCTCAATCCCGCGCAGAAGGATCTGTTCGCCGACTTTCTCGATGGCGTTGATGACGATGAGGAGACTGCTTCGTGATGAAAATTGAACTCTGGCCTGTCGACCGTCCGATTCCTTACGCCAAGAACCCGCGGAAGATTCCGCAGTCCGAGATCGACAAGGTCGCTGCGAGCATAAGGGAATTTGGCTGGCGCCAGTCCATCGTCGTCGATGCCGAGGGCGTTATCGTGGTCGGCCATACTCGCCTACTGGCTGCTCGCAAGCTCGGCCTGCTCGAGGTCCCGGTCCACGTCGCTGCCGATTTGACCGAAGCCCAATGCCGCGCCTATCGCATCACCGACAACCGTGTTGGCGAAGAAGCCCGCTGGGACGATGAACTACTCAAACTGGAGTTAAGCGAGCTGGGCGAGCTTGCAGGATTGACTGCGTTCGACCCCAAGGAAATCAAGCGCCTTGGACTAGCCGAGGACGCCGTACAGGATGCTATTCCCGCGCCACCGGCAAGCCCTGTGGCGCGTCTGGGCCAAATCTGGCAACTGGACAAGCATCGGCTCATGTGCGGGGACTCTACGCGCCCCGAATGCGTTTCAAAACTGATGGGTACTGAGCGCTGCGTGTTATTTTCTACGGACCCGCCATATGCAGTGAACTACTCCGGCGGCTCGCATCCAGCCACCAGGGCGAACCGGGCAAAGGCCAACCGCGACAAGGATTGGTCAAAGGTCTATCACGAAGCCGGACGAACTACTTTCGACAACGAGGACGGCGGCGGCGATGGCGGGCGATCGTTCTATCTCGCCTTTTACTAAGTCGCGATCGAACACGCCATCGCACCTAACGCTGCCTGGTATTGTTGGTTGGCATCGGTCAAGCAGGTGATGGTCGAGGGCGTTTGGAACGAAGTCGGCGCTTTCAATCATCAACAGATCATCTGGTTCAAGAGCCGACCCGTCCTGACTTACTCGTCTATATGTGGGCGCACGAGCCGTGCATGTTCGGCTGGATAAAAGGCCAGAAGCCATTCGTCGATCGCAAGTATGGGAATCCAGGCACGGTCTGGCAGGTTCCGAACGCCGAGATCGAGAGCAGCGAGCATCCAACGTCTAAGCCAAACCGAATTTTTGCGATTCCGATGGAGTTGCACACCCGTCCCGACGATCTCTGTTACGAGCCGTTCAGCGGCAGCGGATCGCAACTGATCGCGGCCGAGCAGCTCGGGCGTCGCTGCTACGCGATCGAGCTGGAACCCCGCTTTGTCGACGTCGCCATCTCGCGATGGGAGAGATTGACCGGAAAGAAGGCTGAAGTGATTGCGGAGTTGGGTGCGGAAGAAACTCGCTGAAAGAGTTCCTTCGGGTGGTGGAAGGTGGCTGCGGTGGTGGAGGGAAAATCAAATCAGCATACTAGCCGAAAGTTTGAAATTCAGGGGTCGTCAGAAACGGCGATGGATTGATGACCGCCCCGACTTTAGATGCAGTTCACAAGAATCCCGCGTCCGTCACCGGCCTCCCTGCGCAGATGCTCACCGCCATGCTGATGGCTTGCAACGCGGTGTCGACGACGCTGATGACCGCACTGCTCACCGCCGGACCTTCGCGCGACGGAACTACGATTCATGATCCGCAGCGTCTCCCTGAGGGCCGCCGAGGTCGCGGAGATGTTAGGGACGACGCCGGGCGTCGTCTATGAGATGGCGCGTCGCGGGAAGATTGGACACATCAGCACCGGCATAGTTGGCAGTCGCGGAGTGCGATTCACGCGAGAGCAGGTCGCGGCTTTCATCAAATCTCGCGAAAAATCGGCACTGGATTCGAGCGCGCGTTAGAGCGATGTGTGTCCGTGCCCGGATGGGGCGCGGGAATATCGTTGGATCATATTCGGAAAATAATTCAGCTCTCCGGCCATCCTGTTTGGCAAGTTAACGGCAGGAAGTTCGGCTTCGGGCGCCCGCAATTCGCCACCAAGGAACTGGCCGAGGCGGAATTGGCCGACATGATCAAGAAACGCGGCGCGGGACTCTCCCCCGGCCGCCGCGACGTCACGTTCGCCGAGCAGGCGAAGTCTTTTCTAGCAAACGCTGCCGACGGGCTGGCGGAAAAAACGCTGCGCTCCTATCGCGGGCATCTGATCCTTCGGCATTTCGGCAAGCGAAGGGTGGTCGAGATCAACGCGCCGATGATCAAGACGTTTCTTAGCGAAAAGCGCCAACCGATCCCGACCGTCAAGATCGTCAGCGCTGACCCCAAGAAGCCGCGAGTGATCGATCTGGCCAACTTTGACTCCACCACGATGAAACGATGGACGGAGCAGGATGCAGATGCCCACCGAAAGTTGTCTGTATCCACTCTAAGGCTGATTAGGGCGACCTTGTCGGTGGTCTTCGCTTCGGCAGTCGATGATCGAATCATCGATCGTAACCCCGTTCCCGACGCGAAGGTGTCTCGGCACAGCCGGAAAGCTAAGGCCGCAAATCGAGTCGCTGTCGCCAAGGAACGTGTCTTCACCGAAGCCCAGCAAGTCGCACTATTGTCATGGAGCGGCGAGCGCGATCCTGAACTTCACGACTTGATTTTCCTCCTGCTCCGTTCAGGACTCCGACCGGGCGAGTGCCGGGCGCTTGCCTGGAGCGATATTGATTTCACGAGGCGAAAAATTCGAATCGAATACTCGGTGAGCGACAAGGCAACGTTCGGCCCGACAAAAACCGGGCTGGGACGCAGTGTCGATATCAGCCCCGCGCTGAGGGACGTCATGCGCCTGCGGATGCTCAGGCGCGCGACGCGAACTCAAGTAGATCGAGGCGAAGGCGGCGGAGTAGAGCTGGTATTCTCGAACCCGTCGGGGACTCCGCTCGACGATTCCCGATTGCGAAAGCGGTTCGATCTGGCGATGGAGGAGACGGAGATAGCCGGCCACGTCCTCTACGATGCGAGGCACACATTCGCTTCCACGCTACTGGCGCGTTGTCGTGACTTCGTTTACGTCGCAGCGCAGTTGGGGCACGCCAGTCCTAAGACCACGATGGATCACTATGCCCACCTTTTGCCGGGCGTTGATCAGAACTATGTCGATTTGCTCGACGAATCCGAAACGGATTGGCAGCGATTTGGCAGTCGTTCGAACAAACAACGTATCGAGTCCGAGAAACCTGTTGAATCTGCTTGACTTTTTGGAGCCACCCGTCGGATTCGAACCGACGACCTGCTGATTACGAATCAGCTGCTCTACCAACTGAGCTAGGGTGGCCCTCCATCCGCGTCACGCGCTGACGGGAATAGCAGATTAGCGAAGGCGGGCCTTCCGAGAAAGACTCGCGCCGAGATCCATTTTCCGGTTCGTTCATCTGCGATGCGCGCGCTCGGTCGTTTGCCTCATACTCGCGCCGGGAGCATCGTTGCTCTGAGTCCATCCGCGCTGACTCATTGCCGTGCCAATTCCGACGTCCATCGACTACGGCCAAGTTGCCGCCGCGTATGACAATTCGCGGTGCATCGAGCCTGCGATTGGTGTCGCGCTGATCGACGGTCTTCGAGCGTTGGGCGCTCGCTCTGTGCTCGCAATCGGGACTGGTACCGGCAATTACACTGGCGCCTTGACGGCTAGCGGATTGTTGGTGATTGCGCTTGATCGGTCTCCGGAGATGGTTGAAATCGGCGCGCATAAAACCTCAGCGCGCTGGAATCTGTCCGACGTGCACGTGCTTCCGTTGCGCACGCGTTCCTTGGATGCGATTGCTGTTGCGCGCGGGCTGACGAAGCTCGAACGCGATCTCGATTCGCGCGAATTTGCGCGAATTGCGGCGTCGTTCGAAGCTGCCCACGCCGCCGCCGCCGACTGCGTAGTGATCACCGCGCGCTAGCTCGAGCGCACAGCGGGAATCACTTCCTCCGCGAAGCGCTGGACTTCGTCAGGATAAAACGGCCACGGCAGTGTGAAGATGAAGTGCGTCACGCCCACCTTCCGGCCGGATCGGGAACGAAGATTGGATAGAAGTGATCGAAGGTCCAGAGCGAGTCGTAGCCCCAACTGTCTGCGTTGCGCCAGAGCTCCTTCAAATCTTTCCTTCGATCAGTGCTGGCCAGTCTGAAGTCCGAATCGAATTGGATGCGTGGGCATTAGGAGTCTCCTTGATTGCTACGGCTACGGCGCGAAACGATCGCGGGTCCAGTCTGTCAGAATTTTCATCAGGCGCGGGCGCGGGTCGCCGAGATGCGACTTGGCGCCGCCGGCGCGCATGAAGTGATCCGCGCCTTCGATGAACGCGAGAGTCTTGTCGCTCGCGCCCGACGCTTCAAATTCGCCGTGCACATCGGAAATGAAAATGTCCTGGTCGCCGTTGGCGCCAACGACCAGGGTGGGCACGGTGACCTTGGGCAAATTCGACGCCATCTTCGCCCAGGATGACAGGCCGGACCACGTCGACAGCCACGCATCGGGCGTTACGATTCGGCCGAGGCCGAACGGCGAGTAGTTTGCGAGGTCGGGCCGCGGCGAGATGATCGATCCGACTGCCCGTTCGGACGGATCGATCGACAGATCGAGATAGTTCAGGTTCGCCTGCGTGCGATAGACGATCATGTACCTCGGCGCCATCGCGCGCCGCGCATGATAATTGCGATTTTCCGCGATCGACGCCGCGAATTCCGGCGCACGCATCGCCGCGCGTCCGTGATTGGCTTCGGCGATATGGCGCCGCGCGATCGCATCGATTCGGGCGCATCGCGCGAGTTGCGCAGCGCGGTATCGCTCGACGAAATCCTTCGAGAAGTGGCTATCGGCCGGCGGCGTCTTGAAGCCGTTGCGCTCGTCGTACATATCAAGCAAGGGATCGCTCGCCAGCGGAAGGGATTCGTCAACCACCGCTGCGTCGAGGCACGACATCAGCACCATCCCTTGGCCCGGATGCGCGGCGAGCGCGATGTAGCCGTCGGCCGTCGGGAGATCGAATTTATTCAGATCGGGCGGGCCGCCGCCGGGCGGCGCGGTTACGCGATTTCCCGCGGGCGTGCGCGCTTGCGAATCGTAGTAGGCGAACAGCGAACCGCCGCCGGAATTTCCGAGCATCACGATTTTCTCGAAACCTTCTTCCTCGCGCAGGAATCGAATTCCCGCCGCGAGATCGAGCAGCAGATTCTCGTGGAGCATCATCGCGTCGTTGTTCAGGTAACGCGTGTTGAAACCGAACGCGGCGAACCCTGCCTCGACCCAAAACGGGATGGAGTAGTGCGTACTGAAGTCGGCGCGCGGATGCGCCATGATCACGACGGTGCGCGGCTTGCCGGCGGCCGGCGTGTAGAGGATGCCACGCGATTTGCCGAAGTCGGCAGCATAGAGCTGCACGGGCCGTTCGCGGATCGAGGGGTCGATGTCTCCGAAATCTATCGGATAACGGAGTTGGTAGTCGGCAGGCGCTTTAGGCATCTTTCTGATCTCCCTCACTCATGCGCGAATTTCAACGTTAGCGCGCGGGAATTTCCAATCGCGGTGATGTAGAATCTCGAAGATCGAGGTGGGTTCAATTGAAGACCGGGATCATTGGCGCGCGCGGCAGTGGGAAATCGACCGTGTTTCACGCATTGACGGGGCTTGTGCCGATTCCAGGCACCGCCGAAGGGCGCAATCGCGCGCGGCCGGGACAAATCAAGGTCGCGGATCCGAGGCTCGATTTGCTTGAAGAAGCATACGGCTCGAAGAAGAAGATTCCGGTCGAGCTCACGATTCTCGACTTCGCGCCGAATCCGAAAGAGCAGAAAGAGGGCGCCGCGCTCGACCCGAGTCTGCTGCCGCTGGTGCGCGACATGGACGCACTGCTGATCGTGATTCCCCAGTTTGGTGGGATGGAAAAAGACCTGGTCGCGACGCTCGAGAGTATCGAAGGCGAGCTGGTGTTTGCCGATTTCGATCAGGCTGAGCGGCGGCTCGAGCGCCTGAAAAAGGAAAAGGGCAGCGACTTCGAGCGCGCGGCACTCGAGAAAGTGATCGCATGGCTGGGCGATGGCAAAGCGCTGCGACTGCTCGAGCTGACGGCGCAGGAGACGCAGGCGTTTTCGAGCTTCGGCTTTCTCTCGCGCAAGCCCGCGCTGGTGACCGTCAACTGCGAGATGGAACGTGCATCAGCCGACGTCACCGAGGCCGAACACGCCGCGGTGCGCGCGCATGGGCTCGAGGTCTTCAGGCTCGCAGCCGCGTTCGAGTCCGAGTTGTGGGAGCTCGATGAGGCTGGCCAAAAAGAAATGCTGAAAGACGCTGGTCTCGACGCGCCTGCGCGCGATCGGCTTATCGGCGCTCTCTACAACCATCTCGGCCTGATCACTTTCTACACGGCCGGCGAGCCCGAAGCGCATGCATGGTCGCTCCGTCGCGGCGAGTCTGCGCTCGATGCCGCCGGCGTGATCCACACCGACATCGCGCGCGGATTCATCCGCGCTGAAGTTGTCAGCTACGAGGATTTCGCAATCCACCGCTCCGACGTAAAGGTCAAGGAAGCCGGCAAGCTCAGGCTCGAAGGACGCGATTACGTGATGCGCGACGGCGACATGATCCACATTAGGTTCAAGGTCTAAAGGAACAAACGATGAAGCAGGTCCCGACCGGAACAGAACTCGCCCGCCCATTCATGCCGGCAAAAGACTTCGATCTCTCTAAAAAATTCTATGAGGCGCTGGGCTTCGAAAAACTGCTTGACGGAGAGGTGGCAATCTTCAAGGCCGGTTCCAGCGGTTTCATACTTCAGCGCCGTTATCAAAAAGAGTGGGCTGAAAACTTCATGATGCAGCTGATGGTCGACGATCTCGACGCATGGTGGGCGCACATTAACGCGCTCGATCTGCCCGGAAAATTCAATGTTCCGCCTCCGCGAGGGCCGGCGATGCAGCCATGGGGCCTGCGGATCGCTTACGTCGTGGATCCGTCCGGAGTGCTTTGGCACATCGGCCAACGCCGCGAAGGCGCAATCCAGGACTGAGCGCATCGCGTTTTAACACTGAGTGCAGAGTCACCGCTGCCTACGCGCCGATGCGCCGGAAAAAGCGTAACGCGTTGTCGGCCAGGATCGCGCGCTTCTCTTCGGAGGACAGGCTCGGATTTTTCACCACGATTTCCGCGGCGTCGGGAAATTCGGCGTCGAAATGCGGATAGTCCGACGCCCACATCAATCGCGACGCGCCGATCAGACGCATCGCTTCCGGCAACATCGTCTCGTCGGGATCGAACGTGAAGAAGCATCGCTCGCCGCGCATGTGTTCGGACGGCTTGCGCGTCAGATGCGGCGTGTGACGCGCGAAGTGCTTGTAATGTCCGTCCATCCGCTCGGCCCACCACGGCACCCATGAGATTCCGCCTTCGAAAAATCCCATCCTGAGCGACGGATAGCGCTCGAACAATCCGCCGCCGACCGCCGCCGCCATCACGCGCATCTGATGCCAGACATGACCCGTCAGATGCATCATGAACATGTTGTTGCCGACGTCCTCGCGCCCGGGTGCGAATGGCGGCCGGTCGGTGCCGCCGTGAAAACAGATCGGCAAGTCAGCGTCCTGCGCGCTGCGATACAGTGGATCGAAGTAAGGATGGTCCGGCAACATCGCGTCGAGATTGCCGAAGGTCATGATGCCGACCGCCCATGGCTCGCGCGCAAGATACGCGACTTCCGCGACGCATCGATCCATCTCGCGCTGCGGAACGATCCCGACCGCCTTGATTCGCGACGGGAACGCGGCGCAGTACTCGCCGACCCATCGGTTGTAAGCGCGCGCCAGTGCGGCTTCCATCGCGGGGTCGCTCGCGGCGCATACCGAAGTCGCGACCGTCGCGAAGCATACCGCGACGTCGATGCCTTCCTTGTCCATGTCGCGGATGCGCTCGGCTGGATCGTAGCCGCCCGCGGGCGAAGCCAGTGGATGATTACGACCCGACGGCAGCTTGCCCAGGCCGGGCACTTCGTTCCGCTCGCCGAGCGGCCGTTCCGCCGTTCGCCATTTGGGATACAGCGCCGGAACGATCCCGAGATTGCCTGCGCCGACCCGCGAGAGCAGAGCGTCTGCGGCATCACGGAATTTTGGATCGATATGCGTCGAGTAAAGTGAGGCGGGCTCGGTGACGTGGCCGTCCGCGTCGATGATTTTGAAACCTGCTAAAGCCATGGCTGGATGCGCGATTGTGGTGGAGGACGGCGCGCGGTGTCAACGCGAAAACCAGACGCCTCCGCGGCGAGCGGCAGGGGTGACCCCTGCACCCAGTGTAAAGAAAAAAAGAAATCGCAAAATGGCGAGGACGCCATTTTGCTCTGAGGTTCTTGTAAGGGGGAAAGGGCTGTAAATAAAGTGCCGGCGCAGAGCGACTCGTTGGACCTGCGAGGCGCATCCGCGCCGGCGACGGACACGGGACCTTTTTTCAGCGATCGCGAGTGAGTTTTAGGACCCAAGCGCGATACGCGGGAGAATATATGCCGCTGCTCGTCGTTTGTAAACTGCCCCCCGGTAGGGCGTTGTGGTGATGAAAAAAATACAGGCGCGGAGCGTCACGGCGATCAGCCGCATTGCTCCGCGCCTGTTCAACAACCAAACGGGCGGTTATGCCGACGCGCTTAAGGAGCCGCCGCCACCATCGATTTCACCGTGCAGAAATCCTTGTCGATTGCCCCCATGTTGATGTACCAGCATTCGCGCTCAGGCGTATGCTGGCCGGGCAGATAGCACATGGTCGAGAAATTTCCCTGAGTGTCGATCGCCGCCGCGCCCACTACGAATTCCCGCTTGAACGGATAGATCGCAACGCGCGCATCGGGCACGGGGCGATCTCGAAATGCGAGCCAGTAGATGTGCGTGCGCCACAAATGACCCTTCTGATCGTAAGTATCCACGTACGGCTCGAAACATAGCTCGGTGTCGAGATAGACGTCCGTCGATTTATCCAGCGCGCCGTTTGCCTCTTTCATATCGCGCCGCGGAGTCGCCTCGACGATGTACAAATGGCGCATCTCCCACGCCTCCGGGCATGCGGTCGCACCGCCATCGTAGGGGCAAGTATCTTCGGGCGAATGTTCGGCGTGCACGCTCGCGAGCATCTCTTTCTCACCCAGGAACCGGTAGTTGTACTGCTCGGTCTTGGGGTTGAAGCCTGCATAATGATCCGGGTCGTAGCTCTGCGCACCAGTCGCGGTGGAGAGAATCGCCTCGCTCAGGCGCCGCACGCGACGGGTACCCGGGGTCCAATCCCAGCTGTCGTCGCCGCGATTCGGATCGGCGTAGCGATAACGGATAAGGCCAGTGCCTCGTGCTTCCTGCGGTGCGAGCACCGGATACAAAGCGAACACCCACATCCGTCCCGACTGCTTGAAGTCCGGATCGATCGGCATCGGCTCGACTTCGGTGCGTCCGACGAGGTTGTATCCGGCATAGTGCCCGATCTCAATGTCGTCGATAATTTTCTGATCCTGACCCGGACGAACGTACTCGCTCTGGCAATCGTAAAAGCGCAGATCGTAATCGTCCGTGCTGATCGGGCGGAACACGTTGTTCCACATGATCTTGGTCGCGACATACGGATCGTTCGGATCGATCAGCGGAAACGCCTGGCCCGCGACGTAGCCGACCATGCTGCGATGATCGTTGGTGAGCCGGACCTGCTGCGAATACTTTTCGGTTGCCTCCCGATAGGGCGGCGGCCAATCGACCCTCTCCGGCGCGACGATGTCCATCCGCATCCCATGAGTGACTGCGTAGTACACTCCGGGCGAAACCAGATCTTTGACCAGCGCCGCGTTGCTGGGAGCGATAACCTGTCCGGGCTTCACCTCTGCATTAGCTGAAGCCGCGATGAGACATAGGCCAATCGCCAGCGTCCCCACGCATAGCATTGTCTTCCCCAAAACATGCTTGACCATCATGTAGCACCTCCCTCCGTCTTAGGACTGCAATTTTGGGTCGCTGGTAATTGCCGAGTCAAGTATCTACACCCACAAATCATCAAAATGTTCATTAATTCTACTAATTGAATGTAGGCGCGCAAAAAAAGAGCGGGGCGATGCAGCCTGTTTGCCGCATCGCCCCGCCGAAGCTTCAGGGCACTAAGTCCCTGATTTATCTAGCGGATTCCCTTACGGTGCTGCTTTCACCATCGACTGGGTGGTGAAGAAATCCTTGTCCACCGCGCCCATGTTGATATACCAGCATTCGCGCTCGGGCGTATTCTGTCCCGGCAGATAACACATTGTCGCGAAACCCGACTGCACGTCATAGCGGGCCGAACCCACGATGAACTCGCGCTTGAAGGGATAGATTGCGACTTTTGCGTCGGGCACGGGACGATCGCGATACGCCGCCCAGAAGATATTGGTGCGCCACAGCGCGCCCTTCTGATCGTATCCGTCAACGTACGGCTCGAACCAGACTTCCGAGTCCATGTACACGACGGTGTCTTTGTCGAGCACGTTGCCCGCTTGGCCGATATTGCGATTAGGGGTGGCCTCGACGATGTACATGTGGCGCATCTCCCAATCTTCAGGACACGCGGACGCACCGCCATCGGTCGAGCAGGTCACTTCGGGCGAGTGCTTCGCATGAACCACCGCGAGCATCTCTTTCTCGCCCAGGAACTTGTAGTTGTACTCTTCGGTCTTCGGATTGAAGCCTGAATAGTGATCCGGATCGAAGCTCTGCGCTCCGGTCGCGGTGCTGTTGAGCGACTCGTTCAGGCGGCGGACGCGGCGGCTGCCCGGGTTCCACGACCAGGTATCGTCACCCTGCTCAGGCGCAGCGTAGCGATAACGAATCAGGCCCTGGCCGCGCGCTTCCTGCGGCGCGAGCAAGGGATACAGGCCGAACAGCCAGAGGCGGCCGGTCTTCTTGAAGTCGGGATCGACTGGCAGCGGCTCCACTTCGGTGCGGCCGACCAGGTCGTAACCGGCATAGTGGCCGACCTGGATGTCATTGACGATCTTCTGCTCGTGACCCGGATTGACGTACTCGATCTGGCAATCGAAGAAACGCAGATCGTAGTCGTCGGTGCTGATCGGGCGGAACACGTTGTTCCACATAATCTTGTTTGCGACTTGCGGGTCGTTGGTGTCGATCAGCGGGAAGGGCTGGCCGGCGACATAGCCTATGAGCGAGCGATGGTCGTTAGTCAGGCGGACCTGCGAGGAGTATTTCTCGGTCGCATCCTTGTACGGCGGCGGCCAATCGATACGCTCGGAGGGCACGACATCCATCTGCATTCCGTGCGTCACCATGTAGTAGACGCCGGGCGACACCAGGTCTTTGACCTGCGTCGCGTTTTGCGGGGTGATTACATCTCCGGCCTTTACTCCGGCCCGGGCGGTGGCGGCGATCAAACCGAGGCTCATCACGAGCGCGCCGACACCCGCTACTTTCCATACGATGCGGGTAAAACGGGACAACATTTCTTGGGAAACCTCCTGGCGACTGCGAAAGGGCAGGCCTGACACGATATTAACTAACAGCGCATCACATTCGTTCCCCAGAGACAAGAACAAAAGATAACTTTCCCTACATGCAAAGTCATTTAGTATAAGCAATGGTAATCCAAGGAACCACTGCGGTTAATGACCTAAACGTTTGATTTTGCGACGGAATGAACGCGCCGACGCGAGGACTAGAAGAGCGCAGCCAAGCTATTCGTAACGGAGAGCGTCGATCGGATGAAGCAAGCTCGCCTTGCGCGCAGGATAATAGCCGAAGAAGACCCCCACCGCCGCCGAAAAGATAAAACCACCCACCACCGCCACCGGCGACACCAGCGTCGGCCATTCCGCCAGCGCTGAAATCAGCTTTGACACGAGTATTCCGAGCACGATACCCGCGAACCCGCCCATCACCGACAACAGCATCGCCTCGACCAGGAACTGCAGCATGATATGGATGCGCCGCGCGCCAATCGCCATCCGGATTCCGATTTCGCGGGTGCGCTCGGTCACCGACACCAGCATGATGTTCATGATCCCGATGCCGCCGACCAGCAGCGAGATCGACGCGACCGACAGCAGCAGCATCGTCATCACCTGGGTCGCGCTCTCGGACGCCGCCGCGATCTCGCTGAGATTGCGCACCGTGAAATCGTCGTCCTGCTTCGCCTGTATATGATGGCGCTCGTGCAAGGTGCGCGTGATTTGCGCGACCGCGTTGTCAACCTGGTCGGAGCTGCTCGCCTTGACGAACATGGTGTTGACGACGCCGGTTATTTTTGGCGCGCTGCCGAATGCGCTGGAGGCTTCACTCGAGCTGTAAACCGAATTGGTGGTCGGCACCGACGCGTAAGGATTGGTCGCATTGGCGGTCGCCACTGCCGCGGGCGCCGCCTGCGCGGTCGGCGCCGACACGCCGAGCACTTTGCGCTCAGCCGTATTGAACGGGACGATCACAACGTCGTCCTGATCCTGCCCGTAACTCGACTGTCCCTTGACCGCGAGCACGCCGATCACTTTCATCGGAAAGTTCTTCACGCGGATAGTCGCGCCGACCGGATTCTGTCCCTCGCCGAAAAGATTGTTCACTACCGTCTGTCCGAGCAGGCAGACCGCGGCGCCGGCTTTTTCTTCGGAGTCGGTGAAGATACGTCCGATCGACGGCGGCCAATCGCGGATCGCAAAATAGTTCGAGGTGGTGCCCTGGATATTGGTGCTCCAGTTGCGATTGCCCGAGACCACCTGCGACACCTGCCGATCCATGTACGTCACCAGCGCGACCGGGCCGCCGCCATGCGCAATCGCCTGCGCGTCGCCGACCGTCAAGGTCGAATTGCTGCCGAGACCCGCGCGCACGCCGTTGGCGGTCGTCGCGCCCGGCACCACTATCAGCAGGTTGGTGCCGAGGCTGTTGATTTGCGCCTCGACCGACGATCGCGCGCCGTCGCCGACCGCGACCATCGTGATCACCGCCGCGACGCCGATGAAAATTCCCAGCATCGTGAGCGCGGCGCGCAACTTGTTGCGCTTGATCGCGCGGCCCGCGGCGACCACCGCCATGCTCGCAAAGGTCCACGCCTCGTCAACCAATGAAGCTGCGATCTGTTTGGACTCGCGCATCGCCGGCGATGCTTTGACCGCAACTCCGCCCTGCGCGACGACCGCATCTTTGCGCGTATCCGAAATGATCACGCCGTCGCGAAACGTGACGACGCGATCAGCATAGTGCGCCACTTCAGGATCGTGCGTCACCACGATCACCGTGATCCCCTGCTGGCGATTGAGATTGGTGAGCACGCCCATTATCTCGGCCGAGTTGGTCGAGTCGAGATTTCCGGTAGGCTCGTCGGCGAGCAGAATCGACGGGCGATTCACCAGCGCGCGCGCGATTGCGACCCGTTGCTGCTGTCCGCCGGAAAGTTGATTCGGATGGCTATTCTCGCGGCCTGCGAGTCCGACCAGCTTCATCAGGTCGGTCGCGCGAGTTTCGCCGTCGGCGGTCCACGCTGAATAAAACAGCGGCAGCTCGACGTTCTCGAGCGCCGAGGTTCGCGACAGCAGGTTGAAATTCTGAAAGACGAATCCGATTCGACGGCTGCGGATCGTCGCCAATTCGGACTCGTTCAACTTCGCGACGTCCTCGCCCTCGAGGAAATAACTTCCGCTGGTCGGCAGGTCGAGGCATCCCAGCATATTCATCAGCGTCGATTTGCCCGAGCCCGACGCGCCCATCACCGCGACGAACTCGCCGCGCTCGATAGTCAGGTTGACCCCGCGCAGCGCGTGAACCTCGACCTCGCCCAGCACGTAAGTCTTGGTCAAACCGACCAGCTCGATGACAGTGTTCATCGGACTAATGCGGCAGATGCATCGTAGGCATCCCGCCGCCGCCGCCCATGCCACGCCGTGCGAACCCGATCCCGATCCATGCGGCGCGGTTGCGCTGCGAACTTCGTCGGTAACGACGCGATCCCCGGCTTGCAGGTCGCCGTCGGCGACTTCGACCCAGGTCCCGTCGCTTAGCCCGGTGGTGATCGCGACCGGCGTGACCTGCCGGCTCTTGAGAATCCAGACGCGCGTCTGACGTCCCGATGCGCCGTCGATCGCCGCCGAATCGGCCGGCGGCTGCCCCGGTGGCGCAAAGCGCAGCGCGTCGATCGGCACGCGAATCGCCTTGTCGCGCATCGCCGTGACGACGTTCACATTCGCCGTCATGCCTGGCTTCAGCAGCAACTCAGGATTCTCGACGCTTACGACGACGTCATAGGTCACCACGTTCTGCACGGTGATCGGCGCCTGCCGAACCTGCGCGACGGTGCCTTCGAAGTCGCGGTCGGGGAACGCGTCGACCCGGAAGGTCGCCTTCTGCCCGGCTTTGACGTAGCCGATATCCGACTCGCTGACGTTCGAATCGACCTGCATCTTGGTCAGGTCCTGCGCGATCAGAAACAGCGTCGGCGTCTGAAAGCTCGCTGCCACCGTCTGTCCGACGTCAACGTTGCGCGAGACGACCGTCCCGTCCACCGGCGACACGATATTGGTGTAGTTGAGATTGACTTCCGCAGCCGCGACGTTCGCCGTCTGCTGCTGGATATTGGCCTGGTCGAGCCTGACCTGCGCCACATCCATCTGCCACGCGCTGTAAGCCGAATCGACCGTGTCCTTCGACACCGCGTTGGCCTTGTACAGCGCCAGATTGCGCTCGTAGGTCACCTTCTTATAGTTGAGGTCGGCGGTATCCTTGCCGAGCTGCGCTTTCGAGTTCGCCAGCGTCGCATGCGCGATATCGACCGTGACTTGGTAAGGCCGCGGATCGATTTTCGCAATCGACTGACCCTTCTTCACCGGCGCGTTGTAGTCAGCGTAAATCGCCGTGATCGGTCCCGAGACGTAAGTCCCGACCTGCACCGTGATGACCGGATTCACCGTTCCAGTCGCCGTGACCGACCGCACGATCGGCCCCTCGGTAACCTTCGCAGTGACGATTTTCGGCGCAGTAGTGCTGCCGGTAAGGAAATACCAGCTTGTGAGGATCACCACCGCGGCAATCGCGAGCATCCACGCGCTATTCTTCGAAAGTTTCATCGGCGAAGCTCAATTATCATCCGCTCATTCATCGGTTTCCAGTAACTATCACCTGTAAGACGTACCATCCCCGCGCTGGTTTCGAGGGGGAAAGGGACGACCGACGGATGTTACAGGCGCGGGAGAATCGGGGCGCGGCGACAGTCGGGCTTGGTCAGGAGCATCTGCACGTCGCCGATGTAGCGCTCGCGGAAGCCGGCCTCGCTATAGCGCAGGTAGAACTCCCACATCCGGATGAACTCTTCGGGATAACCGAGCGCGCGCACGCGATCGATATTCTTGAACATCCGGAGCCGCCAATGCTTGAGCGTCTCGGCGTAGTTCGGCGTGATGTCCTCGAGATGGAACAACCGCAAATCGCTCGATCGCGTCATCGAATCGCACAGCGCCGTAACCGACGGCAGGAAGCTGCCGGGGAAAATATATTTCTTGATGAAATCGACGCGCCGCGTCGCGGCCTCGTACTCGCGGTCAGTGATCGTAATCGCCTGCAGCAACATCATGCCGTCAGGCTTCAGCAGCTCGCCGCATTTGTGAAAATATGAATCCAGGAACTGATGCCCGACCGCTTCGATCATTTCGATCGACACGGCCTTGTCGAATTGGCCGGTCAAGTCGCGGTAATCCTTGAACAGCACCGTGATTCGCTCTGAGAGCCCCTCGGCCGCGATTCGCTTGACCGCGTAATCGTGCTGCTCGCGCGAAATCGTAGTGGTGGTCACGCGGCATCCGTAATTTTTGGCCGCATGAATCGCAAACCCGCCCCATCCGGTGCCGATCTCGACAATGTGATCGTGCGCGCGCAGATCCAGCTTGCGGCAAATGCGATCGACCTTGGCCGTCGCGGCTTCTTCGAGCGTGAGTTGGGGGCGATCGAAGATCGCGCAAGAGTACATCAGCGTGCGATCGAGAATCAGCTCGAAGAAATCGTTGCCGAGATCGTAGTGCGCCGCAATGTTGCGCTCGCTGCCGGTCCTGGTGTTGCGATTGAGATAGTGGATAAAGCGGCGGATTGGATTCGCGAGCCGCGCGAGGCCGCCGTCGAGTCCCTCGGTCACGTCGCGATTGCGAATCATGATCTGGACGAGCGCAGTCAAATCGTCAGTCGTCCACGATCCGGCCATGTAAGCCTCGGCGGCGCCCATACTGCCCGCGAGCGCGAGGTCCGAATAGAACCGATGATCGTGAACGCGGATAGTCGCGCGCAAATCGGCATCGGACAAACCCTGCCCGCAAGCGATCCGCTCGTCGCCATCTTCGATCACGACGCGCCCATTTCTGATTCCCGCCAGACGCCTCAACACCGCAGCGCGCGCAAACCGATCGAGAATCGCCGGCCGCCGCGCCCGCGCCGCATCGACCCCCGACGCGACTATGGAATCCGACTTACCCATCCCGACGCATCGAATACACGCGCCCGCCCCATGGCGCAAGCGCGAAAGAGGGAGAACAATCGAATATGAAACCCTCCGCGGGTTTCACGCTTCCGCGGCAGGGGTGACCCCTGCACCCGGTGAAAAAGTACCAATCGCAAAACGGCGAGGACGCCCTTTCGCTCTCAGGGTCTTGGGGGAAGGAGACCGGCCGCTTCTGTTCCCCCTTTCCCGCGGGAAAGGGGGTGAGGGGGATAGGACGGGGCGGAATAGTTGCCTCAAATCCGGTTCCCCTTCCCACTATGGGAAGGGGTTAGGGGTTAGGTTCTTCGCCCGATCTGGCCTGCGCCTTGTGTCATCCCGAGCGAAGCCGAGGGACCCCGGATCTTTCTCGACGCCAGCCGACGCACCCCAATCACGGCCCAAGCGAGGTGTGTGACGCTCGTTCTTCCCCTCTCCCGACGGGAGAGGATTTAAGGTGAGGGACCTTATACAGCGCGCGTTCTTTCGCGCGCGCTTCAAGATTCTACCTCTGCTGCTAGGGCGCAGGTTCCGGCTCTGTGACTCCTCCGCTATGCGGCGCCAACTCCGGCAGCGACGGAATTATCCTCCGCCCCGCTTCGATGCTCTCCCTCGCATACGCAATCGCCGGCGCCGCAGAAATCGCGCGAGGCTTCGCCGCGATCCTGTCTTCCTCGAGCAGCTCCGGCGGCACCTGCCGCAGGTCCCAGATTATCCCGCAAGCTTCGAGCAGCTTGAGCGTGTAGTACGTGATGTCGATTTCCCACCAGAAAAATCCGTTGCGCGCCGCCGCCGGGAAGTGATGGTGATTGTTGTGCCATCCTTCCCCGAGCGTGACCATCGCCAGCGCGAAGCTGTTGCGGCTGTCGTCGTTAGTCTCGTAGCGGCGCCGCCCCAGGACGTGCGCGAGCGAGTTGATCGTAAACGTTCCGTGCGCCAGCACCACCGTCGAAATAAAAAATCCCCAGATGAGCATCTGCGCGCCGGTCGTATGCAAACCCGGTGCATGCCGCTGGAGCAACGCGCCCAGCCCGAACAGCGCGAAGCCGAGAATCGTCGGCACCAAAATGTCGAAGCGATCGAGAAACATCAGCTCGGGAAACTTCGCCAGATCGCGCACGACCCGCAGCTCCGATCGAAAATTAGCCTCCGACGTGATCCATCCAATATGGCTCCAGATGAAACCCTGCTGCGCCGGCGAATGTACATCGGTCGGCTCGTCGGATCGCTGATGATGCAGCCGATGATGCGACGCCCACCACAGCGCTCCGCGTTGCACCGCCGTCGCGCCGATCGCGGCGAAGATGAACTGCCCGGCGCGCGAAGTCTTGAACGATCGATGAGAAAAATAGCGATGATAGAATCCCGTGATCGCGAACATCCGGATAAAATACAGCGCGACCGCAACCGCGACCGCGATGGGACTCCATCCGACCCAGATAACGCCGAGGCACATCAGATGTACCACGACGAACGGGATACATCGGAACCAGTCGGTCTTCTGCGGCGCGTCGGGATCGGGCGGGCCGCCGGCCGAAGTGTCAAACCATCGCGCGATCGCAATAAGAAATCTGCGGGAGTTACCCGCCGTACCTGACGTCATTCTATCTCCCCACCCATGCGCAGAATTTCCCGCCGCATGGAATTAGTCATAATGCACAGATTTCCGAATCTATGTGAACAGGCACTGAAACACGTCACTTGGCGGGCGTAAGCATCTCGACCTCGTCGAACCGCGTGTAATCGACGCTTCGGCTGCCGTCGGGATGGAGCACCAGCACGTCCGCAAAGCGTGCGCCCCAGACGATCTCGTCAAGTTCGAAGGTATGTCGGGCGTGGACAGTCTGAGAGAACGTCTCGTCGAGTCCAATGATAGACACGATGATCTCGGCTGCGCAATTGGCCATCGATTCGCGCGTCTGCCCGAACAGCGGGCTGCCCTCGACGATCTGATGCACCGCGGTCCACGACAACGCAAACATCGCGCTGCGGCTGCGCGTCATCGGCAGGTCGTAGAGGCGCCGAATCGCGTCGCCCTCGGCAGTGACTTCCTGCCGCGCCAGCACGACGTGAATCTCAGCCTCGACGATCCGGTTGGCGCGCAAGTTAGCCGCGCGGATCGCCAGGCTGTGGACGCCGTCGCGCGGACCGATCACCACGTAGCGCGTAAATCTAACCCGCGCAGTAGGTCGCGAGAACTTCGCGAACACCAGCCCGGTCATCAACGCAAGCGCGAGCAGCCCAGTAAGCGCCTCGATCGCGACCAGGATGTTCGAGAACACAGTGACCGGCACCATTCTGCCGTAACCGATCGTCGCCATCGTCTGCACGCTGAAAAAAAACATGTCGGCAAACGATCCAGAACGCGCATTCTCGATCCCCTGATCGAAGTAGTAGCCAGCAGCAAACAGCAAATTGACAAACGTGAACGCGCCGCAATTAATCCGATCAACGCCGGCCAGGAAGAGGTCACCAAGAAAATGATAAAGGTCCTCGAAAATCCCAGTCGGCGCCCCATGAATCCGCCCATCCCCCTTAAGACTCCCAATCTGAATAGTCCGCCTAGCCATCGCGCCGAAATATAGCGCCCCCCGCGGTAGGAAGGGACCACTTCATTGAATGTGAAACCCGCGATGGGTTTCACACTTCCGCGGCAGGGGTAACCCCTGCACCCAGTGATAGAGAAAAGATGCGGACTTCGTCCCTGTTAGAAGGGTTTAGGGAAGAGCGTCTCTCACAGCGTCTGGTCCCCCTTCCCGCGCGGGAAGAGGCTACTCTCAATAATCCGGTTCCCCTTCCCGTTCGGGAAGGGGTTAGGGGTTAGGTTGTTCGGATCACTCGCAAAGCCCACCCCACTTCCGGTTCCCCTTCCCGCTATGGGAAGGGGTTAGGGGTTAGGTTGCTGGCATCGACCAACACTTCGTAGTCTCAGCTGTTCTTGTGTCATCCCGAGCGAAGCCGAGGGACCCCGGATCGTTCTCGACACCAGCCGCCGCACCCCAACCACGGATCAACCGCGTATGTGGTGGCGCGGGCCGCCGTGCCCGCGATCTTTACGAGCGAAGCGAAGAATCCCGGTTCTGATCTTTCCCCTCTCCCTGTGAGGGAGAGGATCGAAGGTGAGGGTCCGAATTCCGCGCGCGATTTTTCCGCGCGCGACTCAAGATTCCGCTCCGCATTTCTCATCCTTATGTCATTCCAGAGCGTGTCCCGATAACCCGCTTCCACCAGCCAAAGCCCTGCGCACAGCCGAAAGGGAAGAATCCCGATTCTTTTCTTCCCCTCGCCCTGTCAGGGAGAGGATCGAAGGTGAGGGTCCGAATTCCGCGCGCGATTTTTTCGCGCGCGCCTTAAGATTCCGCTCCGTATTTCCCATCCTTGTGTCATTCGAGAGCGCGTCTCAAATGATTCCCTTCCACCAGCCGAAGCCCTGAGCGCAGCCGAAGAGGAAGAATCCCGGTTCTTTTCTTTGCCTCGCCCCACAACGGGAGGGGCCGAGCGGCGGGTGAGGGACAACATCTTCCGAGCCTCTGGCGTGAAGCACCAGGCTGATGGGTCCTTGGGAGGCTGGAGTGCGAGACAGAGGCGAGAGCGGTTTATCGCGGCAACCTCCAAATCTGAACAAGCTCGAAGATTAACTAGGTCCCAACAGTTTGTTTACGGCAACGATCACTTTCTCTGCGCGATCTAGAGTCTCGTTTACCTCTTTGCCGTCTCGATCCAGTGCCGTCGGATTGCGGATCAGCCAGTCTGCAGAGGCGAAATGATCGAATTCCGGACAATCGGGAGGCAATAGCCGAAAAGCCGCCTCGACATTCTTGACGAGACGGCGGGTATTTGTATCCGCGTTCGCGACCTTTTGTAGTGTTAGTTTATTTTCGCTCTTTAGACCGAATGCCTCATTTACAATCTCTATATAGAGCTCAGGCGTAAAGACGTCTTCGACGTCAGCTTCCTCAAATCCGAGCACACTAGCGAAGGTCAATATGCGTTCGCCCTCCAACACTCGGCTCTGTTGCAAGTTTGCAAGTTTCTTCCTGTCGGATTTTGCGAAGTCCGTAAGGACGCCAATATCAAGCTTGGCGCTCGAGAAGAGCGATACAAAAGGCTGGATTTTATCAAGGCTCCCGGAAGGGCAGACGGTCCAACGGTGATCGAGCTTGGTACGCCCGCGTCTCGCGAGAGCTTGTGACCACGCCTGCAAGTACAGGATGTCACTTGGACCTTCTACTAACAATGTGTGTTTGCCGATGAATAGGCTTTGAGTAATCTCATAGCCAAGGGCACCTTGAAGCGGGAATAGCGAGTCACGGTCCAGCGCTAGGACATCGCTGCGAACTTTCGTTCCTTCAGACGTCCAGACCCCAGGACTGTTCGTCCTGACTCGATCTCGAGTTATCCGCACCAGCGATAACTGGTCAGCAGGGACCATGAATGCAGAATGGGTCGAGTAAATTACTTGGTGCTCGGGAATGAGCTTTTCGTTGAAGTAGCGAATCAGATCTGCCTGCGCCTTTCCATGCAACGTGAGTCCGGGTTCATCCAACAACAAAATGAGAGCGCCTCCCGCTTTGCGGACCTGCGCGAATTTAACCAAGAAGGAGAAGAACCAGATAAAGCCTGCGCTTCTTTCCGAAAATGGGAGTGTTAATTTGTGCAGCCCGTTACGGACGCGAGCGCGCGCTACAGTACCCTCGTTGAAGGGCGCCGGATCTTCGGGTTCGGCCTTAGTCACCCTCACCTCGATACTGAGATGAGGATTTTGGGTCCAATAATCCTGTAGCTGTTCGCTTATCCTATTAGAAGCGGCCTCGCAGCGAGCATTCAAACCTTCATAAGTTTTCGCTGAATTGATCTGAGCGACCGAAGTTCCCGCATACTCTAGGAAATCGAGAAAACTCGCTCGCCTGAATCGATCGGTGGTCCCACCTGACTGGTGAGGCGATTAAGAATGGTATCCACTCGAATCTGACCAGCCATCCGGTCGTAGTGCGAGAAATACATGAACTGAGGCAAAAACGTTTTCAACTTTCCTGTGATGGCACCGCGCAGATTGTGCCCGGGAAATCCCTCTAGAGCCTGCAACAGTTTCGTTTGATGCTCAGTTGGACTCTCCAACTTTCGAAGTATTTCACGCATTGCATCGGAGTTTTCCGCAGACTCCAAGGGCTCGCGCTCTGCAGCGCTGAGCGCATGGGTAGCCATTAGATTCGCGAGAGCTTTAGCGAAATTGATAGGCGGACATTCCCACTCTGGTTCTTTGGCGCCGTACCGACGCAAGACAACCAGAGTTTTGTCTTCTAGCGTACCCTCGCCGAATTCCTCTTCAATTTTCTCGCGCTCGTCGGGCGACAAGCTCCATTCTGTACGGACTACGACAGCTTCTTCTTTGCCGTGCCGCTCGCGATATTCGGTGAGAAAGCGACGAGGATAGTCACGCTCAAGATCGTAATAAATCGGCGTGGATGGGTGTGGATTGAGACCAGCAATTGCTTGAAGAATCGCTGTTTTGCCTGCTTCATTCTTTCCCACGAGGCTCGTAAGCTGATCGATTTCGATCTCTTCGGAGTCTTCGACGCTTCTAAAATTTGTTATACGTGTTTTGACTAATCTCATAGATCGTAATTCATCTAACCCCTTTTCCCCTGAACGGATATCATCTTGCCCAGATTGTGCTCCTTCGTAAAGAACTGGTTCTCGCCGGTCTTATCCGCGGAGGGTTTGCGTTGAATATAGGCGGTCCCGTTGATGGATCGCTCCACCGTTAGCTTACAAACGCCGAGTTCTTCGACGCATCAGCTCAGGACGAAGAAAACCATCCACCAGCGGAATTCCGAGTCGCGCGCGAAATGAATCGCGCGCGGAATTCGGACCCTCTCCTTCGATCCTCTCCCTGACAGGGCGAGGGAGATACGCCCGCCCGCCTCCATTCAAGTCTCTCTATTTCTCTCCAAATCAGGACAGCGCACCCCGACCTCAGCGAGATCGCAGCGCGACGAAGAAGCGCGGTTCTAGAGCACTACCCAAAAATCACTGGGTGCAACTGGGTGCAGGGGTCACCCCTGCCAACCGTTGTCATCTCGCTCTGCCATAATGCAGCCATGACTTCCCCCAGCAGCCACTTCCAACTTCACTCACCTTCAATCCCGGTTCCAACCCAATCAGACTCATCACAACCCGCGCTCCTCACTCCCACCGATCATCAAAGCGTCCCGCTCGCCTGCTTCGAAATGGTGGAAGAGACGGAGGAGAAAGAAATAATGTCAACAAATGCCCAAATTTTGACAAATTCCACTTTAGAACATCGTTTCTTCAGGTTCCTGAGAAACCCTCAGGAAAGAAGGAGCCGGGACTCTTCGCTTCGCTCAGCGCGCGAAGGCGACCCGCAATGCGTCGGCGGCCTGGCGCTGGCCTTCTTTGCCTTTGTCGAGGGTGTCGGCGAAGCTGACGAAGCCGTGGGTGACGCCTTCGTAGCGGGTGCAGGTGGTCTTGACGCCGGCGGCAATCAACCGCTCGGCGAAACGCTCGCCCTCGTCGCGCAGCGGATCGTGACTGGCGGTGAGCACCAGCGCGGGCGGCAGGTTCTTCAGATCTTTCGCGCGGAAGGGGCATGCGTACGGATTATTTTTCTCGGCGCTCGTATCGCAATAATTTTTCCAGAACCATTCCATGTCGGCGCGCGACAGCACGTACCCGTCGGCCGCGAATTCCTTCTGCGAAGGCGTGTCGAGCGCGCAATCGGTGACTGGATACATCAGCAGCTGAAAGTTTATTGCGGGACCGCCGCGATCGCGCGCCATCATCGAGACGACCGCCGCGAGGTTCCCGCCCGCGCTGTCACCGCCGACTGCGAGGCGCGCGCCGTCGGCGCCGATCGAGGCTGCATTTTCGGAAACCCACTTCGTCGCCGCGTAGCAATCCTCGGCGCCGGCCGGAAAAACGTGCTCCGGCGCGAGCCGGTAATCGACCGCCACGACGACGCATCCCGCCTGGTTGGCGAGCGCACGGCATACGCGGTCGTGACTCTCAAGATCGCCGAGCACCCATCCGCCGCCGTGGAAGAAAACCAGCACGCCCATCGGCGGATTCCCCTCGGGCGTGTACACGCGCGCGGCGACCTTACCGTCGGCGCCTGGGATGTGTCGATCCTCGACGCGGTAGATCGCAGGCGGGGGAATCGGATTCGCCTCGAGCAGCGCGCGCATCTTTGCCCGCGCCTGCTCGGCAGTTTCCGCGCGCAGGAACATCGGGCCCGCCGCGTTGAACAGGTCGAGCATGCTCTTCATCTGGGGATCGAGGTCCTTGGGCATGCGAGATCATTAGGTTAGGCGCCACTGAGAGGCAAGCGAAACTTGCCTGTGACTCTCGGACCGGAGAGAGTTCCGCGTAGATTCTAAAAAGACTAGTTTTCGAACTTGTGGAAGTTTGCGCGCCAGTGGGCGCGAAACCAGGGGTCGCCGTCGCGGGTGCCGTAAACGTCGGCGCTGACGAGCATGTCGTCGCCGGCGATGCGACAGTCGAGATGAGTGTTTTCGTCAACGGCAAAGGTCGGTCCGGAGAAGCCGTCGCTGTGGGTTTTGTATTCGTCGAAAAACAGGCGCGAGTTCATCGAGGCGTAGGCGCGGCCGTCGGTCGCAACCGGCACGACTTGGCCGTGCGGATTGATAATCCTCTCGTTGGGCTCGATGCCGGCTTCGGTAAACGTCAGCTTGAACGGTTGATTGCCGACGCGCCGATAGCAGAGACGATAAGTCTTCGGCGTCCAGAATCCGATTTTGTGCGCGCCGGGCTCGCTCCGAATCCAGTCGAGTTGAACGACCTCACCCTGCCAGCATCCGCGGAACACTGACGGCAACGATGGACCAGCTTGCGCAGTCATCGGCGCGACGTTGATTGGCGGTGGCGGCGCCGCAGGTTGAGGTTGTGCGGGAGCATTCCAATTCGGCAACAATTGAATCGTGTTGCCGCCGTCACCGTTCGACGGCGCCAGCCTGATCATCGGAGGCGCAGGCGGAACGTACGGTTGATTCTGATTCGAAGGTCCCGGAACCTCCATGGTGCTTTGCGCGCGAGCGGGTCGGGCGGCAATCCAAGCGAGTCCACATAGAAGGGTGCACGATATAAGGATACGGGTTCGCATCGAGCGGCTCAGTTCCATTCTATTATATACGAATGCATTTCGAGTGCCGTTTCTTTTGCGACTACGCCATAGCTTGACCGCGACGCGACGGCTACCATCGAAAAACGCGCGCGACAACGGAGCGCGGTCTTAATACTGAAAAAAATGAGCGATCAGAATGTAAATTTCGAAGCGGCGTGGGCGGTAAGCCAGGCGCCTGCGACCGGACGGCGCGCGCAGGCGCATCGGTTGGCCAACGCGATGCGGCGGGTGATCGACCATTTGGTGCAGGTCGCGGCGCCTGAGGAAGACTTGTCGGCGGCGGCCGATGCGCTCGAGCGCTATGCGAAACGCTTGTCGAAGTATCCGATCTCGCGCAGCTACGAAGGGTTTGCCGAGAGCGCCAACGCCGGCGACCCGCACGCATTTTTCGATCACAGTCCGCTGATTGGAATTTCGAATCCGCTCGCGCCGCCAATTCGGCTGGCGGTGCTTGGCGACAAGGTCGAAGGGCGCGGGACCTTCGGCGTTGCGTATGAAGGGCCGCCGGGACATGTGCATGGCGGGTTTCTCGCGGCCGCGTTCGACGAAGTTCTCGGGATGGCGCAGTCGCTGACCGGCAATCCAGGTATGACGGGGACGCTGACCATTCGCTACCGGCGTCCGACACCGTTGCTGACCGAGCTGGTCTTCGAGGCGTATGTCGATCGCGTCGAGGGACGCAAAATTTTCACGCACGGAACGCTGTCTGCGAACGGGATGCTGACCGCGGAGGCTGAGGGACTGTTCATCGCAGTCGGGCAGGAGCGTTTCGCCGCAATGGCCGCGATGGTGACGGATCGCGCCAGCGCGAAGGAAGCAAAAAAGGTCGGTCGAAAGGATCGCGAGCCCTAGGCGGATTTGGACCGCGGATCGGCCGGCGGCGCGTCGAGGTATTCCTCGATTGCAGTCTCCAGATCAGCCGCCACAAAGCCAAACGGACCCGGCCCGCCGCGATACGCCACGCGGCCGTCGATTCCGATCAGGTAGAGCCGGTCGGGCAGTGCGTAGTACTTGCGGTCGGTTGAATTTTCCATGTCATCGACGAGAGTGGGAATCGGGAGCTCGAGTTTGAGCGAGCACACCTGAGCGATTTCGCTTCGCGCGGCCAGCGTCGTCGGCTGTGCGAAAAGGATCTTCTCACTTTCGTTCGATTCGACTTGCCATTCGTCGATGGGGTGAGCCTCGCGAATATAAACCACGAAAAATTCGACTCGATCGCTGAACCGGCGATGCAGCTCCACCAGGTGCCCAGCCTGGGCACGGAAAGGAGGTCACGTATAGCTGCCGAAAATCAGTGCGACCGGCTTACTTCCGCGAAACGATGAAAGCTGCACCATGTCGCTGGTGTCGAGGCGCGGCAATGCAAAGTCTGGGGCCTCAGCGCCGACTGCCGGCGCCAACGTCTCGCGCTCCGCAAGAAACTGCATCATCGCGTTGCGCCGCTCAGGCTCCATCGCCGCCGTAAACGCCATCATCCGATTGAAGTCGGTGGTGGAGAGATTTTTCCTCAGCAGATCGACGAACGCATCCAGTGCCATGTTTCACACCTCGACGATCAGCAGGACTACAGCTTTCGCGGGGTGCTAAGTCAATCTGGGCGGACTAGTCCTGACAGGCCGGCGAAGAGGAGTGGGGTGATGGTCCAGCCGGCGAGGATGTGCAGCCAGAGGTACCATCGCAGGAGGCGGCTTGGGATTGAGCTTGGATCGCGCGGCTCGCCGCTGCGTGTCGTGCGGCCGCTTACGCTGTGGCGCGGGTTCGGGCGCCAGTATCTGTCCTGATGCAGCTCGACCACCGGCAGGAAATTTTCCAACGAATAGACTAGCGGATTGAAGACTGGATAATGCGGCGGCGCTTCTCCGGTCGCGACGAACTCGCGGTACGCAGCTTCCTCGGTCGGCGTGATGATACGCATCCGGTAGCCCCAGCCGAACAGGAGAGTGCCGAGGCCGACGAAGCCCGCGATCCACCACAACGCGCGCAGCGGCACGTAGCCGAAGCCGATCGTGGATTGCATCACGAGGCTCCACGCGCGCTGAGCGAGGCTCTCATGGCCGAGGCGGCGTTGCGCGACTTCCTTGGCGATGCGCACCTGAATAGCGCCGTCGTCGCGGCCCATCTCGCTCAAGACTTTTGCAAGTTGGCGATAAGGTTGCGGATGGTATTCCGGCGGCTGCAACCCAAGCCATCGCAGGCGGGAGGTCCCGTCGCTGGGACCGCCGGCGATATCGCCGTAAACGAAGCCGTTGACGATCAGGTTGCCGGGCGCGGGCCAGCTCGCGTCGTCGTCCCAGATTGCGCCGGCGTGCGCATCCTCGAGATCGAGCACCGTCGTTGGCGTATGCTTCACGTCAACCCAGTAGAAGGTGCCGTCGATGGTGGCGCGCTCGGCGTCGAGTTGTCCGTCGCCCTTGAACTCGACGCCGTGAAAGCTGAGATCGTGCCCTATTTTCGCCAGGCGCGCGTACACGATGCCGTCGGTGGTGAAGCCGTCATGGAACAGCACGTCGCCGGCGACGTTGGCCTCGACCAGGTTGACCGAATCCTGACCCGCGCCGAGGATTCGCGCGCCGGTCAACTCGAGGCTCCCGTCGATTCGCGCGCGCATGAAGCTTACTGGTCCGAAGTCGCCCGCCATGAACGACGCGTCGCCGTGGATGTTCGCGAGATTGCCAAACACGGGACCGGCGCGCGAGCGACGCACGGTTATGTCCTGCAGATGCGCGGAGAGCAGATTGATTCCGTCGGGGACGTAGCAGCGGATGAGCGTCAGCTGCTTGTCCACCGTGGCGTAAGACAGATCCAGGTTTCCGGCGATGCGTGCGCCGGCGAGTGCGAGTCCGCTGGGATGCACGAAGCGCGAGACGTTGGGGTCGCTGAGCAGCCAAGCGATCATTTCGGCGCGCACGTTGCGTTCTGTGCCCCAATTCTCGGCGTGCGCGGTGTCGTTGGTGGCATCGTCGGGATCGTCGCTAGGCCCGAACCATGGCACGTCGCGCATCGGTGCAGCGTGCAGCAGTTTGCGCTCGGCGGTGCTGAGCGAAGCGCCGAATTTTTGTTGCGCCATCATTTCAAGCGTCACCCCTGGATTCGCAACGTCCGCAGCAAACAACTGCGATGCGGCTAAGGTCAGCAACGCGATTGCAATCGTGGCCGTGACTATTTTTCGTGACGTGAACATCTTTGATGGTGGAAGTCGCACGGGGAATATCAGCGGGGAGCCGGAAGATGCAACCGCTGAGTAAATCGTGGTAACGATGTTTAGATTTTTCAGTCGCGCCTATTTTGCGAAGGAGTCATACGTGGAAGCTGCACAGAAAGAGAGACTCGCCGCGCTGCTAGCCGAAGTCCAGGTCGCAATTCTTGTCACGCAAGGAGAGAAGTGGCCGACGGCGACGATGCAGGCGTTCGCGGAGACGCCGGAACTCGATTTGTTGTTCATCATGAACGACGCGACCGAGAAGTTTCAGAACCTGCTCAAGCATCCGTACGTCACGGTGTTCGTGGATGGTCGCGAAAAGGGCAAGGTCGAGACCTTCGAGATCTCGCGGGCGCTAGTTCAGGGAGTCGCCAGCGAGATTGAGCGCGACAGCGCCGCCTGGGAAGCGTCGAAGGAAATATTTTTGAAGAAGAGTCCGTTCGAAGCTCCCTTCTTCAAGTACCCGACGCTGCGCATGATGCGCGTGAAGCCGTCGCGGGTCTCGTACGCCGGCGCGGATCGCTTCACGTTCAAGGCGGAGTTCTAAGAAGGTCGAGAATAAGCTGGGGGCAATTCCATGACGGAAAGAAAATTGTTCGGAGTAGTTGTTCGAGCTTTCGGGCTTTGGTCAATCGTCCTCGGTGTCTCTGCTATCCATGGAGTCGTGCAGATTTTCGGCGTTAGAACGATAAGTAACTATGATTGGCAGCCGGCAGTGGTCTTCGCGGCCTTCTATCTGATAGCGGGTATTTTGCTATTGCGAAAATCAGAACTGATCGTTGAATTTGCCTATTCTGCGCAAGGCTCAAAGGCCGCCGACAATTAAATTAGGGCAGTTCCATGAGAATTGCGGGTGTACCTCGCATACTATAAGAGGAAGCTATGTCGAGGATCTTCGAGTGACGGCTATCGCCGACAAGATCGCGCCGTACGCCGCCAAGTTCCGGCGCGATGGGTTTGTTATGGTGCCCGATTTGCTGCGCGCCGATGAGCTCGATAACTACGGCGCGGCGGTCGATGAAGCGGTGGCGCGGCGCAAGCGGTTCGACAGTCGCAAACTCGGTGAGAAGACTCCGTACGAACAGTCGTTCATCCAATGCATCAACCTGTGGGAGGACACACCGGAGGTTCGGCCGCTGACGTTTCATCCGATTGTATGCGAGACGGCGGCGCGGCTGCTCGGTGTCGAGAAAATCCGGCTGTGGCATGACCAGGCGCTATACAAGGAAGCGGGCGGGCGGCTGACTGATCCGCATCAGGATCAACCGTACTGGCCGATGGTCGAGACGGATACGATAACGGCGTGGATTCCGTTCGACGGTTCGACGCATGCGACCGGATGCATGGGTTATATTCCGGGATCGCACGCGGTCGGTCTGCAAGCGTTCGTGAACATCTTTAAGCCTGAAGATGCGATCGAAATTCTGAAGATGCCGCAGATAAAAGACACGCCGCCGGTGTATGTCGAAGTGCCGCGCGGCGGAGTCGCGTTCCATCATGGACTGACGGTGCATATGGCGAAGGCGAACAGCGGATCGCAGACGCGTCGCGTGCACACGATGATTTTTTTCCGCGACGGGTCGACTCGCAAGAATCATTTCCCGCACGACTCGGTCGAGCGCTATCACATCGAGATCGGTGCCGTGATCGACAGCCCGGTGACGCCGATCGCATGGCCGCGAGCGACGGGCGATCTGCCCGAGCCGCCCGACGCGCCAATCTCCGAGCTGTTCGCGAAGGCAGTGCAGCTCGGCGCGTTCCCCGACAAAAGCGGCCGCGCCGACCGCTAGCTATCAGCCAGCAGACGGACGCGGCCGGCGGCGCACTACATCATTCCGGGAAAAGGGCTGTAGGGTCCGCCTCCAATGCCTCCCCGCCGCCATGACCTGAGGATTTCTTGGACGTGACGTCGAACTTGCCGAAGATTCCCTCGCTTTCCATGTTCGGCCCCGCGGTGAAATAGAGCGAGGTCGTTGCCGCGTTGTTGGAGCCGTTGCCGAAGACCAGCGCCCACAGTCCATCGACATGCAGCGGCTTGCCTTTTCCGTTGGAGGGCTGACCAACGTCAGTGCCCGTCGAGTTGAAGGCGTGGATATTGCCGTCGCCGAAATTGCCAATCCAGAAGTTGCCGCCAAGCGGGCCGAAGCTCGGCGGCGTGAGCACCATCCCCCACGGTGCGTTGAGGTTGCCGCCGGTCGCGAAACGCTCGACGAACACACCGTCGGTGGTGAAGATGTCGATGTAACCGGCGCCGGCCATGTGAACCGGATCGTGCTTGGGGCCGTCCTGCAACGCGTATGAGACCCACAGATTGCTGGTGCCGAATAGCGTGATTCCGAAAGGCGCGTAGCCGGCAAGCGGGTGCGGGTCGGTGAAGGTGCCGGTTAGATTTGTGACCGGGTTGTAGGCGGCGTCGAAGACATCGACGTTGCCTGAGCGGAAATTCGTCGCGTAGATAAACTGGTGCCCGTTGAGGGTGGCGACCGCGAGGCCCTTGTACACGGCGCCGGTCGCCGCGGTGGGTATCGCGGAATTATCCACGTGGAGCACGGCGCCGGTTCCGTCGGTCACTTGCCAGCCGGAAATCGTCCCGTCCTCGGTGGAAAAAATGAAAAGGTCGCCGCCAAAATCGGCGGTGGTCCCGTTGAAAACGATTCCCGACGGCGTTGCGGACGAAGTGCTGTTCGTTGGTGGTGGAATCGTCACGACGAAGGGCACCTTCTTACCGCCGGCCGTGACGGTGAAGGCCTTTCCGGTGCCGTCGTAGAGCGTCGATACGCCGGCGTTGTTGTCGGATACCCAAAACGGCGTCGGGCCCTGCACCAGGCCCCATGCGTTGAGCAGGTTCTTGTCGCGAAATTTGCCCTTCAGCGGCTTGCCCGAGGTAACAAGGTTGGTCTGCGAGTAAAAAGAAGTCTTGGACTTGGCCAGGTCGATTGGTGGCATTTGCGCCAATGCGCCCGCCGCGGTGGCGAGCGTGACCACGCATGCCCCCATCAATGTCAGTATTTTACGGTTCATCGTCTCCTCCATATTGAAACCAGCGCGAAAAAATTTGTGCAGGTTCTGGGATTCAACCGGCGGTGAACGCGGATGGTTCCCGCGATTGGAGACGACGCTTGAAAGATTGGTTATTGACTCTCGCGAGCCGCTGACCACGTATCGAAATGTCTATTAGACTGGGTAATCTGGATAGTCAGATCAATTTGCTGACTGACTATTTGCAGTTTACGCTTTTGACTACGTTGCCGCCGCCGCTGAAGCGCATGTTGTGATTGATTACGACGTCGCATCGGTTGACGTTCGCCGGCAGGCGGCGAGAGATCTGCGCGGTGGTGTTCGCGTAGTTACATTGCAGCCAGTAGCCATGGTCGCTCTTGGGCAATTGCCAAACCTGGATGATATTGTCGCCGACTTGTTTCTCATTGTCGGGCACGAGTGACGCCTGCTGCGCTGGAGGACCGTCGAAGATGGTGACGCCCGCGACCGCGGTTTCGTAGCCGGAGTAGCTAACCGTCCAATCGGGAGCGGGTGCCGACGCTCTTTGCTCGACCACGATAGTCTGTGGACAAGCGGACTCGGCGCGCACGAGATTCACCGGCGCAAGCGAACACGCGAACGCGATCAGAGCGGATGTGACTTGCTTCATCGGTAACCTCTCAAAATCGAGGCGCAAGTCTAGAATGCGGCGCGGGAAAAAACGAGCGCGGGGCGGAGTCGCGATGCGATTCGCGCTTCCGCCCCGCGATGGGGATCTCGTGGCCGGACGGAGTTACCGTTCGACGCTTGGTCTTTTGAAATATGGTTTGGCCGGGCGTGCGATTATGACGACCGCTATAGCCAGTCCTGCCAGCAATGATAAAACTTCCATCTCACTAACTCACTTGCGCGTGTCGGACCTTGCGGTCGAATTCTAACAGCGCGCGATCCAGGTCGATTGTCCTTTTGCTCTCCCGAAGCACCAGCTATTCGCCGGTGCCATCGTGCCGCGACGCGCGCATCTGATCGAAAAGAGGTTGTTCAGGAACGCTGCGGGGAGCCGGTTCGAAGTCGATTCGATTCGTCTGAACCGGGTTCTTCCCGTGCGTGGTATGCGATGCGTCTTTGCTTACAGGCTCACGAACGAAAGAACGATGTACGCCAGGGTCAGGAACGCGAACGCGACACCGGGCAATTCGCTGAGCACGCTGTTCTGCGCGATGCGATCCGCTGCGAGCGTCTCGGTCTGCTCCTTCACCTGCTGAAAGCCTGCGATCCTCTGATTAATTGTGGTAGCAGCCATTTTCGTTGCCTCCCGTTGAGTTCGTTGGACAGCAGGGGTAGAGCAAGGGCGGTGCCAGTGACCTAAGTGCTTATTTCGTTCAACTATTTTCGATCGGTGCAGTCGCGGTAATTTGCGATTCGCAAAAGAAGGCCTTTTTCTCGCGAAAACTCCGCTATTTGCGCAGAGTCGATGAAGGCAGCGGCGCGACTGCATGCAGCAGATTACTGCCGGTGAGACTGTGCTTATTGTTACCGACGCGTTACGGGCGCGGCATCTCGATGGCTCCTACCGCGTATGCGACGGCGGCTGACGAGGTCAGCAGGTCGGCGCGGCTTTGAATTATCGTGTAGCGCGCGTTGGCGAGATCGCGATCGGCGGTCAGCAACTCGACGATGGTGCTGAGACCCTGCCGATAAGTGTCGAGATTTGCGTCGTAACTCTCCTGCGACGCGGCGAGCAAGGCCTTCGCATATTCGTAGCGGCTGAGCGCGGTCTGGAATTCGTAGTACGCGCGCCAGACGGAACTGATCGCATCGACTTCGAGCGACTTGAGTTGCGCGCCGGCGGCGTCACGCGCGGCCTCGGCCTGGCGGACGTCGTTGAGGCGTTTGAAGCCGGTGAAGAGGTCCCAGTTGATCGTCAGCACAGCGCCGTATTGTGGCTGGGCGGTCTTGACGCTCGGGGTGCCATCGAAGCGGTAGCCCCACGCCTGCTCGCCATAAGCGGTTGTCACTCCCACGGTTGGATAGAATTCGGCCTTACTGCCTTCGACCTGAGCGCGGCGCGCGCTGAGCGTCGCAACCTGAGCCGCGAGATCGGGCCGTTGGCGCACGGCGGTTTCGATCAGTTGATCCACATCGGCGCCCAATCCGGCGGGAATCGGCAGGCTCGCGAGGCTCGGCACGTCGAGCGCGGCATTGGCGGCAACTCCCAGCGCTACGGCCATGCTCGCCTGCGCTTCACGCACCATCAGATGGGCGCTGGCGAGATCGTACTGTGATTGCGCGACGCGTTCGCGCGAGAGGAGTAGCTCGGGCTGAGTGGCGAGGCCGAGATCGACGCGGCGGCTGACGGCCTCGTCGTCGGTCTTCGCCAGCTTGAGATTTTGTTCCGCGGCCTGCACTGCCGCCTTCGCCGCTCCGATCGCGTAGAAAGAGCGCTGGGTGGCGAACACTACATCCTGAAGCTTGCGATTGAACGAAAAGTTCGCGGCGGCCAGTTGATCGCGCGCGGCGGCGGCGCCGGCGTCGCGGCGGCCGAAGTCGAGCAGGGTGTAGGTAAGCTGGATCATCGGGGTCACTCGCCACTGCTTCAGCACGCCGTCTTGCCCGGGCAACTCGAAAATCCTGCGAGAATATGCGCTCTGAACCTGCGAGCTCACGACCGGGTAGTAGGGCGCGCGCGAGACTCCGTACGCGTCCGCGGAGGCGCGAGCCTGATCCCACGTCACCCGCGTGTCGGGATTGTTACTGAGCGCGATATCGATCAGCGCCGGCAGGTCATAGGTATTGCCCGTCGCAGTGGGGTGCGGCTCGGGCAGCGTGCTTGGCGGCCGCGCCTGCGCCGGTATCGCGTATTGGTTTGACTTGGGTATCCACGCGCGATCCGAATCAATCGGTGCGAACTTATCGGGATACACTTCGGGTTGTTCGGCAAAGTAGGTACAACCATTCGCGCATAACGCGAGACTGAAGGCGGCAAACATCAGCTTCTGCCGCGCGCAACGCATCCTAAAATCGAATTTCATAGTCCATCCCCACGTTGGTAAGATGAGGTCCGGGAACATTGAATCCCGCAACGTGCGTTTGCACAATCCGCCACGTATATTTCCCGCATGCGATTCTTCAACGCGCACCGCATCCGAATCGCGGCTAGTGATCGCCGCGGCCGTGCTGGTCGCGGGATGCGACCCGGTGGTGAATGTCGCGGGCGCGAATTTCCCAAGCTGGCTCTTCTGCGCAATCTGCGGCGCGATTCTAACCGCCGTGATTCGGCCGCTCTTCGTGGCGACGCGTCTCGAAAAGTACCTGTGGCCGCTGCCGATTGTATATTCGAGCCTTAGCATCCTTCTCGGATGCCTCGTGTGGCTCATCTTCTTCAATCGAATCTGATGAATACTGCGACCAGGACCGAGACCGAAACGCCGATGACCTTGCGATTCGCAGGCCACGTCATTAGCGCCGCGATCGTAATCGCGACGATCATCGTCGGCCTGTACGTCGCGCGCCTCTACTATTTGTATCCGCGCACCGACGACGCTTACGTTCGCGCCAACTGGGTCGGAATCGCGCCGCACGTGAGCGGGCCGATTACGGAACTGCCGATTGTCGATAATCAGTACGTCAAGCAGGGTGACTTGCTATTCGTCGTCGATCCGAGGCCGTACCAGTCTGCGCTCGACGCTGCGGTCGCGAAGCTTCAATTGACTGAGCTCAATATCAAGGCGCTCGAAGATGCGATCCGGACCGCGAAATCGGATCAAATACGGCTCGAAGCAGACGCGGCGTATGCGACGCAATACCTCAAACGCATTGAACCGCTGCTCGCGAAGCATTTCGTCACCGCCAACGACGTCTTCAATGCGCGATCGCGAGTGAGCGCAGCCGAGGCCGCTGTTCAGGGCGCGCGCTCCGACGTAGGCAAAGCACAAAACCAGCTCGGCCAATACGGCAATATCAACGCATTGCGGAAGGCGTCAGAGGCCGCCGTTTACGACGCGAAACTCAACGTCGGTTATTGCTATGTGCGCGCGCCGTACAACGGTTGGGTCACCAATCTCAACATTTCGGAAGGCCAGTACGCCAACGAAGGCCGTGAAGTCGTCAGCCTGATCGACGATCGCAAGTGGTACGTGATTGCGAATTTCCGCGAGACCTTTATGTCGCACATCCAACCAGGCATGACCGCCGAGGTTTTCGTCCTTGCCTATCCCAACAAACGCTTTCACGGCCGGGTGCAAGGCGTCGGATGGGCGCTGTATCAGCAAAACGGCGCGACCGTCGAGGGGCTGCCGCAAACTGAGCCGACGCTTAACTGGGTGCGGCTCTCGCAGCGCTTTCCCGTGCGTATCGTGCTCGAAGACCGCGACCCGAAGTTCCCGTTCAAGACTGGCTACACGGCGGTCGTGACGATCCAGGGATATCGCGATCAGGATTCGCGCGCGCAGAGCGTCCACTGAAATGGCCGGCTTCGCCAAATCCGAGATTCGCCTCGCGCAGACGCCAGGATGGTTCGATCAGCTTGCCGGGATGCTCTCCCGGGAGCTTGCGCCCAACTCACGAAAATTGCGGACCGCCGTTCGCCTTGCGACTATGGGCACGATCGGCGCAGGCCTGATCGCGAGCGCTCACGTCAACAACGAGCTCGGCGCGTACATCGTGTGGCTGCTGGTGGGAGCCGGACCGATGATGTCTCTGCGCAAGGCGGTCGCGTTTCTGATGGCCGAAGCCTTGACGCTTGCGGCATCGGTTGTGCTGGCGGGGATACTGTCGGAAACGCCGTGGCTGATGCTCCCGTTCCTGTTCGCGTTGGTCTCGTTCACGACCTACCTGGGAACGACTTTTAAGCTGGGCGCAGCGCTTCTCCTCATCCAGGTTACGTTCCTGTTCATTTACTACGGGGTCGCATTTGCACCCGACGAAATCGGTTGGGCTGCCGCAGGAGAATTCGGCGGAAGCGTGATCGCTTTCGGCACGATTGTTCTATTCGACAACTGGATTTGGCCCGACCGCGGCGAAGCTCTTCTGCTTGAAGCGCTGGGAGCGAGCGTTGCGCGCGCTCGTTCGCGGCTGATCGAGGCTTCGAATTATTATCTGGATCGCCGGGGCGCGCCGCGCCCGCCGCTTCCGCCGCCGACTTCGGATCTTCCCGCACACATGGAGCTTTTGAATCGAGCTGTCGCCGAGGGTGCGTCCGATCATCGCCATGCGATTCTACTTGCGGGAATCACGCGGGTGGCGCGTATCGGTATCGAAGTGGATCGCCTGACATTCACGGCGCGCGAGAACGTACCGGAAGGAATTCGCAACATGGTACGGCCTGAAACTCAGATGACGGTAGAGGCGATTGCGGCGGTGCTGGACGAGATCGCGCGCGAATGGCCCACGCACATTGCCGTCGGGGTTGATCAGCCGCCTCCCAGGTCGCGGATGCGGGCCCGATCGGCGCTCGATGCGCTCGCGGCTCGCGTCATTCAGATCAGACCAAAGTATGTCGGCACTGCGAGTACCGCGGAGATCGAGAATTTCGCCTCCTTCAACGATTCGCTGGCGGCGCTTACCGCGCATATCGAGCGGCTGCTCGATGAGCCTCCGCAGCCACCACCCGCGGCGCCGTCGAAGAGTGCTGCTCCGCGGTCGACTGGTCTGGATCCTGGCGTCGTCCGCTTTTCGATGAAGGTAGGTTTCTGCGTAGTGATCGGCTATGCGATCGGCCTCATCACGCAGCGTCCCGATCTATCCACAATCCTGACGACGATACTGATAACCGCGCTTCCGACCTACGGGGCCACGCTGCGCAAGATGATCCTGCGGATAATCGGAGTGATAATCGGCGGGGCACTGACTCTGCTGACAATCATCATCGTCACGCCCAACTTCGAAACTCTTCCAGCGTATATGATGGCGCTCTTTACGGTCTTCTTTATATCGTCCTACGCTGCTCTCAGCAGTGGACGTATTTCATACGCGGGAAAGCAGATAGGCACGACCTTCGCGCTGGCTTTCGCCGGTCTGAGCCCCGCCTTCGACATCTATGCGCCGCTGTGGCGAATCTGGGGAGTTCTGCTTGGCACGCTGGTCGCTGGAATCGTTTTCCTACTGTTGTGGCCGGAATACGCCGGCGATTCTTTGTTGCCAAAGCTCCGTGACGTGATTCGCAACACGCTGGCGCTGGCCCCCGGCGGTCCCGCTTCGAACACCGAAGATGAGGTCCAGGGGGCTAACTCGGCGACGATGCGCACGCTCGCCGAAATTCTGGAGATCGCGGACGATGCGCAATTGGAGGGTCGCACCAGCCTCGTCAACCACAACGCGATCGTCGAGGCGTCAGGAACGTTGCGTCGCATCGCGAATCGGCTAGCCTCGATCGCGACTGGACGCATCGCAACCCGTACGCCGCAACTGGACCCGGTCACCGAATCGGCGCGCGAAGCGGTGCTCAATGAAGTTCGTCGGCATCTTCAGTCATGGCTCGATTTCTTCAGCGGCGCTGATAGCCTCAACGCCCCTGCTGCGCACGCAATCGCGCGAACGCATTCAATCGATGATCTGGAAAAGCCTCTCGAGCAGTTTGGCTCACGGATCGAGGAGCGGGAATTCGCGCGAGTCGAATCATGGAGTCTCGATCAGCGGCGAGCGATCCTCGCCGAACTGCAATCGATGCGTCGTCTCGAATATCTGCTCTCCCAGTTGAATCGATGGCTCCCGCAAATCCCCGGCGCCGCGTCGATCCCCGCGCGCTAAAACTGGGTGCAGGGGTCACCCCTGCCGAAGGAAGCGTGAAACCCGCGGAGGGTTTCACATTCAATTAAGTGTATCTCAATTCCATTTGACCGCGTCGCACGACTCGGCCTTTAATGCCGGTCATGGCTGGAATTGTTTCTTACGGTTCATATGTTCCGTATCGGCGGCTCAAACGCTCAGCGATCGCCGCCGTGCTCGGCACTCCTGCCGGTAAGGGTGAGCGCGCAATCGCGAGCTTCGACGAAGACAGTGTCTCGATGGCGGTTGAGGCGGCGCGCGACGCGCTGAAAGCAGCGCCTCCCGGTGATGTGCAGGCACTAATCTTCGCGACTACGACGCCGCCTTATGCGGAAAAATTAAGTGCCGCGGTGATCGGCGCCGCCGCGCAGCTTCCAGCGGAAATTCGCGCGTCGGACATGACCGGATCGGTCCGCGCCGGCATGTCGGCGATTCTGCAAGGCGCCGATGCGGTCAGTGGCGGAGCCAAACGTGCGCTGGTCGCGATTGGAGATTGCCGGCTGGCGGCGCCCGAGGGCAAAGCGGAGCAGACTACGGGCGACGGCGCGGTCGCGTTTGTGCTCGGCGCGGAGAATGTGATTGCGGAGATCGAGGCGAGCGCGTCGCTCACGCGCGAGTTCCTCGACACCTGGCGCGCGCAGGGCGAGCGCTTTGCGCATTCGTGGGAAGAGCGCTTCACGCTGACGCAGGCGCATTCGCCGTTGCTCGGCACCGTCATCAAGAATGTGCTGGAGAAGGCGAAAGTCGCGCCGGGCGACCTGTCGAAAGTAATTCTCGACGCGCCCAACGCTCGCGCCGCCGACGAAATCGCGCGCGCACTCAAGATCGATCCCGCTAAATTCTCTGACTCGTTCGCGTTGACCGTCGGGCAGACCGGCGCTGCGCATGCGGGCCTGATGCTCTCCGCCGCGCTGCCGTCAGCCAAGCCCGGCGATCGAATCCTGGTCGCGACCGTTGCCGATGGCGCCGACGCCATTTTAGTGAAAGTCACTCCGGCGAATGCGAATTTCAAACCGGTTCATTCGGTCGGCCGCATGATCGAGTCGAAGGGCGACGTGTCGTACGCCAACTATCTCAAGTGGCGCGAGATTCTGCCGACCGAGCCGCCGCGCCGTCCCGATCCCGACCGGCCCGCGGGTCCGCCGATGATGCGATCGGAGAAATGGAAGTTCGGCTTCATCGGATCGCGATGCACCAATTGCGGGACGCCGCAACTTCCGCCGCAGCTGGTCTGCGTGAAATGCCATAAGCGCGGGTTCATGGAGCCGTACCAGTTTGCCGACCGCACCGCGAAAATCGCGACTTATGCGATCGATCGGCTCGCCTATTCTCTTAATCCGCCGACTGTTAACGTCGTGATAGACTTCGATGGCGGCGGCCGCTTCCTGTGCGAGATGACCGATTGCGAGCCGGACAAGGTCGCGATTGGCGATGAAGTCGAAATGACGTTTCGCCGGCTGTTCACGGCCGACGGCGTCAACAACTATTTTTGGAAAGCACGGCCGAGGCGCTAAAGGCCGAGGAGAAAATTATGGCAAGTCGAGGAATCAAGGACCGCGTCGCGATCATCGGGATGGGATGCACCAAGTTCGGCGAGCATTGGGACAAAGGTCCCGAGGACTTGCTGGTCGATGCGGCCTACCAGGCCTACGAATCGGCGGGGGTCGAGCCCAACGACGTTGACGCGTACTGGCTCGGCACGATGGGTTCCGGCATCTCGGGTCTGACGCTCAGCGAGCCGCTGAAGATTCAGTACAAGCCGGTGACGCGCGTCGAAAACATGTGCGCGACGGGGTCCGAAGCGCTGCGGCAGGCGTGCTATGCGGTCGCGTCGGGAGCTTTCGACATGGCGATGGCTATCGGCGTCGAGAAGCTCAAGGACTCGGGCTACTCGGGCCTGGTCATGAACGCGCCGCCCAACGACGGCACCGAGGGCAGCATGACGGCGCCCGCGTCGTTCTCGCTGCTGGCGCCCGCGTACTTCAAAAAGTACGGACTCGACGCCGACAAGGGCAAGGACGTGCTCACGCGCATCGCGTGGAAGAATCACAAGAACGGCGCGAAAAATCCCAAGGCGCAATTCCAGAAGGAAGTGTCGCTCGAGACGATTAAGAACTCGCCCAAGATTGCCGACCCGCTTGGAATCATGGATTGCTCGGGCGTGTCGGACGGATCGGCGGCGGCGATCGTCGTTCGCGCCGAGGACGCGCACAAGTACTGCAAGAATCCCATCTACATAAAGGCGCTGTCGTTCATCGCGGGGCCGGCCGAAGGGCCGCTGTCGCAGGATTACGATTTCACGACGTTCCGCGAAGTCGTCGCCACCGCCAAGGACGCGTACGCGCAGGCGGGCATCACGAATCCTCGCGAGCAGATCAGCATGGCCGAGGTTCACGATTGCTTCACGCCGACTGAGCTGGTGCTCTACGAGGATCTCGGCTTCAGCCCGCGCGGCACCGCATGGCAGGACGTGATGGACGGATTTTTCGACCTCGAAGGCAAGCTGCCGGTGAATCCGGACGGCGGCCTCAAGTCGTTCGGGCATCCGATCGGCGCGTCGGGCCTGCGCATGATGTACGAAATGTGGCTGCAGATGCGCGGCGAAGCAGGCGCGCGTCAAATCAAAAATCCGAAAGTAGGCCTGACCCACAACCTAGGCGGCGCCCCCGGCCGATGCGTCAGCTTCGTCTCAGTAGTAGGCAGCCAGGTCGGCTAGCCACTCATCTTCGCAAGACGAATCAATACGGCCGGCATTGTAACGATGCCGGCCGTTTTCATTTCACGACTAAATGCAGAACTTGACGCCATTACTCAGTCGAATAGCCACTCTACTAGTCGTACTGGTAATAGTTCTCTACCTCGGCGACTATGTTGTGATGAAGATGAGAAGCGAACCGACGGGAACCTGCCAAATCACCAAGCTCTACGCGGTACCCCAAAAGGACGGTAAGACCGAATACGAAGCCGGCGATCCGGAAACGCAAACCTGTGCCAACTCAATCTTCCCGCATCTAGGCTACAGCCCCTGCTGGTACGTAAAGCGTCACGAGATGCAGCAGGTAAATCTCTGACCGGCGTCTTCCTTGTGTCATTCTAGAGCCAAGCGAAGAATCCCGACTCCATCCTAGCCTCTTTGTCAGGGAGAGGCCGCGCCGGAGGCGCGAGTGAGGGTCCAAATTCCGAGATGTGCTCTTCTGTGCTGACCTGCAAACTCATTCTCGGGATTCTTCGCTTCGCTCTAGAATGACACAAGATGTGCGATGGTGTTTGCCTGCAGCTCGATTCGCAGAACCCTCACCGCCGGCCGCGATGCGGCCGGCCGCCTCTCCCGTAAAGTAACGGGCGAGGTGAATTCTCCGAGCTCGGAGCCTTATTCTACTTCCTACTTTCCAATCCCATCCTACGCGCGATTATCACCTTCATGATTTCGTTGGTGCCTGCGTAGATCGATTGTACCGCGGCGTCTGCGTAATCCGTCGAGACTGGATACTCCATCATGAAGCCGTAGCCGCCGTGTAGTTGCAGGCATTGGCTGGTGATTTTTTTCTGTAAGTCGGTGGTCCACCATTTTGCCATGCTTACTTCAGCGACTATTTCGTCGCCGCGCACGTGCGCGACCAGCAGCTTGTCTACGAAGGCCTGGCCTACTTCCACTTCCGTCATCATCTCGGCGAGCTTGAACTGGGTGTTTTGAAATTCCGCGATCGGTTGCCCGAATGCTTTGCGATTCTTGCAGTATGCGATGGTGTCCTCGAGCGTGCGCCGGCAACTCGCCATCGAGGCGACTCCGATGCACAGCCGCTCCTGCTGGAGTTTCTCCATCAGCATTTTGAAGCCTGAGCCTTCCTTACCGAGCAGGTTGCCGGCCGGAACGCGACAATCCTCGAAGAACAACTCGCTGGTGTCCTGGCCGCGCAGCCCAAGCTTGTCGAGCTTGCGCCCGCGAACGAAGCCCGGCGCGGTCGCATCGACCAGCATCAGGCTGACGCCCTTGTGCGGAGGGTTGGCCTTGGGGTCGGTTTTGCAGACGACGATGACGAGATCCGCAATCTGGCCGTTGGAAATAAAAATCTTCGAGCCGTTGATCACGTAATGGTCGCCGTCGCGGCGCGCCGTGGTCTGTACGGCGGCGAGATCGGAGCCGGTGCCCGGCTCGGTCATCGCGATCGCGAGGATAGTCTCGCCGCTGATTGCGCCGGGCAGGTAGCGGCGCTTCTGCTCCTCATTGCCGAAGCTGGTGATATAGGGCATGCAGATGTCCGAATGCAGCGACATCATGAGGCCGTGCGCGCGCACCCGCGACAGCTCTTCCATCACGATAGCGTCGTAGATGAAGTCCACGCCGCCGCCGCCGTATTCGGCCGGAGCGTTGGCGCCGAGGAAGCCGGCCGCGCCCATCTTGCGCCAGCTCGCGCGATCGCTCATCCCGGCGCGATTCCATTCGAGCACTTTCGGCTCGATCTCGGTATCGACGAAGCGGCGCACCTGCGCCCGGAACATCTCGTGCTCTTCGGTAAAAATATCTCGTCGCATCATTCAGGCATCTTCATGTTGGCGCGTAGAGCAATCAAGCCCGGCAGATCAAGCTGCGGCAAGTGGTCGGTGATTTCAAACCACGGCGATTTGACTTCGATGAAGATGTGCTTGTCGGGTTTCATTCCGGGGTCGTCGTCGAGGAGGCCGGCGGGAATCTCGAGCAGCCCGCCAGATTGTTTTTGAGCTGGACTTGGATTGGGCACTGGCGAGCCGCATCCGCTGCAAAACGAGGCGCGGTAGGCGGGAGGCTCGCGCAATATTGGCGCTTCGTAGTTGGTGATCAGATCCGTGCCCGCGACCAGGCGGAAATCTTCGAGGCGGACGTAGAGACCTGAAAAGAATGCCGAGCCAGTGACTTTGCGGCATCGCGTGCAATGGCACAGCTCGAAGGGACCGGCGGGTTTGGTGAATTCGAAGCGGATTGCACCGCAGAGACAGCTTCCGTGGATCATTTGATGTACCTCCCGGGCCGGATGCAGAATCTTGAATCGCGCGCGAAATAATCGCGCGCTGGAATCGGACCCTCACCTTCGATCCTCTCCCATTCCGGGAGAGGGGAATATAGAGCTTTGCAATTTTACTAAACGATTGGTATGTGATTGGTAGCCTTTACTGATCTCAATAATCGGGCTGCGGTACGTTCCTTGGCGACGACTGGAAGCCCGGCCTCATGGAGGATCTCCGAATGAAAGTTGGTGGCGCTGTTATTTTTCAGAATCCGCACAATGTTCGATCGGACCGCGACGTTTACGTCGAAGACCTCAAGATCGGCGACCTCTACGAGCCGCTCGGATTCGACTCCATCTGGAGCGTCGAGCATCATTTCGACGACTATACGATGTGCCCCGACGTGCTGCAGTTCCTGACCTACTACGCGGGACGCACCAAGACGATCCAGCTTGGATCGATGGTGGTCGTGATGCCGTGGCATGATCCGATGCGCGTCGCGGAGCAGGTGTCGGTGGTCGATCACATGTCGAACGGGCGCATGATCCTGGGTCTCGGCCGCGGCCTTGCGCGGATTGAGTTCGAAGGCTTCCGCGTACCGCTCGGCGAATCGCGCGAGCGCTTTATCGAATCGGCCGAGATGTTGATCGAGGGACTCGAGAAGGGCTACTGCGAATACGACGGCAAGTATATCAAGCAGCCGCGCCGCGACATCCGGCCCAAGCCGTTCAAGTCATTCAAGGGCCGAACCTACGCGGCAGCGGTCTCGCCCGAGTCGGCGCGGATCATGGCGAAGCTCGGCATCGGCATCCTGATAATTCCGCAGAAGCCGTGGGAGGCCGTCGCGCAGGAACTCGGCGAGTATCGCACTATCTACAAGCAGGTGAACGGCGGAGAGCCGCTGCCGACGATCGCGGCGGGCTGGACTTTCTGCGACAAGAGCGCCGACCGCGCGCGCGAGATGGCGGTCAAGTACATCGGCGGTTACTGGGACACCGCGCTGCGGCATTACGAGATGGCGAGCGAGCATTTCGGCAAGGCCAAGGGCTACGAATACTACGAGCAGATGGCGAAGAGCCTGAAGGGCAACGCGAGCGCGTCGATCGAGTACTTCCTGAGCCTGCAGGTGTGGGGCACGCCCGAGATGTGCTTCAACAAGATTGACGAGATTCGGCAGAAGGTCGGCGCGGACCATTACACCGGCGTGTTCAGCTATGCGGGGATGCCGATCGAAGATGCGGAGAAGAGTCTCCGGCTGTTCGCGGCCGAGGTGATGCCGGAATTGAAGAAGCTGAACGGAGTGAAGGCCGAGGCGGCGTAGCAGCAATCCATAAAGAGTGCTGAGGGCAGTCGGGAAACCGACTGCCCTTTTTACTTGCCGAGGAATTTGCCGGGGCGGCGTTCGGTGACTGCTTTGACGCCTTCGCGGTGATCCTCGGTGCGGAACAGCCAGGATTGTTCCTTGAATTCGTGATCGGTCTGCAGCTTCACGGCGTCGGCGAGGCCCTGGCGGATCGTCGCTCGGGTAGATAGCAGGGCGAGCGGGGCGCCTTCGGCGATTTCCTCGGCGAGCGAGAGTGCGGCGTCGCGCAGGTCGTCCGGCTCTACCAGTTGGTCGCACAGGCCCCAGGCGTGCGCCTCTTTACCTTCGATGCGGCGGCCCGTGAGGAACATGAAGCTGGCTTTCTGCACGCCGATCAGACGCGGGAGCGTGTAGGTCAAGCCGAAGCCGGGGTGGATGCCAATCTTCACGAAGTTCGCGGCGAAACGGGCGTCGGCGGTCGCCACGCGGAAGTCGGCAACCAGCGCGAGTCCGAGGCCTCCGCCAATTGCCGGTCCTTGAATCGCGGCGACGACCGGTTTTTTGCATCGGAACAATCGGACGCCCTCGACGTACAGCGGATTTTCACCGGGGCGCGCCGGCGCCTCGCCGCTTTGCGCATCGCGATTGGCAAAGTTCGCGCCCGCGCAAAATGATTTGCCGTCGGAGCAGAGCATCAGCGCGCGGCATTCGGGCTCATTGTCGAGCGCTTCGAACGCGTTGGCGAGGTCGCGAATCAGAACGAAGTCGAAGAAATTGTGCGGCGGCCGGTGAATCTCGAGAGTCGCGACATTGCCGTCGAGCGCCACCGATACGTCGCCATATTTTGGTTCCAACATTAGATGTCTCCCTGGTAGTGCTCCTAATTTGAAATTTTCTTTTGGAAAACCCGCCGAGCAAACGCAAGGGCTTTTTCAGCAGTACGCGGTGAAGGGGGTTTCGTCCCGGCGCGCTGGTTCATCACTCGCTCGCGTTCAGCCTGCTCTGCGAGCACCCTCGGTTTTGGGCCGAGAATAAGCGCCAGTATCAACAGAAAATTAACCAACAGCAGAATCACTAACCAAAGGGTTCTTGCCCAGCCGTCAGTCGACTAGAAACATTGAACCGAAGAACGCGTTGAACACAAGGAAACCTTCGGCCACCATCAAATAGAATTTTCTCCGACCGTATCGTATTCGCGTTCCCCGAAGCATTGTCATTCGTAATACTTGGGACACTACCGCCTCCCTCGCGCCTATAGCCTGAACCCGTGCAAGCTGCTACAAAGTTATAGTTCGAACGTCAGAGGAAGGCACGCCAGAATGAATCCGAATATCGAGAGGGCCCGGGAGAACTCCCGTGGTGGTGTGTCTGCAACGTTCGGTCATCATTGACTCGATAGCATAATAGGAACGCTTCAGACGGCCACGGGTGCATGCACTCCGTGGCCGTTTTGTTTTGTTTTACCCCTCCCGATGACAACGCGAAGGAGCGTTGAAGGCAGGTGATTCGATGTTGGTAGAAGTTGAAAATTTGGGCAAGACGTTCGGGGAATTTCGCGCTGTCGATGACGTCAGTTTCGGAATCGAGCGCGGCGAGATTATCGGGATGCTCGGGCCGAACGGCGCGGGCAAGACCACGACGATTCACATGATCCTCGGGCTGATTACCCCGACCTCGGGGCGCATCAGTATTTTCGGCAAGCCGATGGCGACGCATCGCGGCGAAATCCTGGAGCACGTGAACTTCACCTCGCCGTACTCGACGTTTCCATTCCGGCTGACAGTGCTCGAAAACCTGAAGGTCTTCGCGCGCATCTACAATCTTAAAAAGCCGCGCGAGCGAATCGACCAATTGCTCGAGCGCTTCGGAATCACCAAGTTGCGCGACAAGGCAATTTCGGGGCTGTCGTCCGGCGAGAATACTCGGGTCGGACTGTGCAAGGCGTTCATGAACGATCCGAAATTGCTGCTACTCGACGAGCCGACCGCTTATCTCGATCCCGAAATCGCGTGGCAAGTGAAGAACGCGCTGCTCGACGCGCAACGGGAAAAAGGCACGACGATTCTGTACACGTCGCACAACATGGACGAGGTCGAGCGGATGTGTAAGCGGATTATTTTTCTGCATCACGGGAAAGTGATCGCGGCCGGCACTCCGATCGAAATCACGCACAAGATCCTCGAAGAAGAACGCGAGGAACCGGCGCTGGAGGAAGTCTTCATGCGCCTGGTGAGAGGCAAGGCAGCATGAAGTTACATCGAGTCAACGCCGTCATCATGCGGCATGGATATGAAGCGCGGCGCAACTTCGATCGCGTCGTGGACACGCTCTGGTGGCCGGTGCTCGACGTCGTCCTGTGGGGCTTTTTTTCGATCTACCTGACGCACGGGAAGGGCCTGCAGCCCAGCATCGTGGGCTTGATGCTCGGCGCCGCGATCCTTTGGACCATGTTCTATTCGTTTCAGCGCGACATGGCGGTCGCATTCATCGACGACCTCTGGTGCCGCAACCTCATCAACCTGTTCTCGACGCCGTTGATGCTGTCGGAGTACCTGGCCGGAATCATCGTGGTGTGCATTCTGAAGGTGATCATCGGAATATCGGCGGCGTCGGCAATCGCGTGGGCGGCGTACTCGTTCGACATTGTGCCGTGGCTGCCGAAATTCATTCCCTACATTGCGAACCTGTTGATTTTCTCGCTGGCGATCGGAATCGCAATCACGGGAATGATCTTTCGCTACTCGACGAAAATCCAGGCGCTGGCGTGGGGCTTCGCGGGTCTGCTGATGCCGGTGTCGTGCATCTTTTATCCGGTTTCGTCGCTGCCGAAGTGGTTGCAGGACATCGCGTGGATGATGCCGACGGCGCATTCGTTCGAAGGGATGCGCCAGGTTATGGCCGGCAAGGGATTCTCGCCGCTGCACTTCTGGTGGGGCGCCGGCTTGAACGCAGTCTACTTCACGACTGCGATCATGTTCTTCGGCTGGATCTTCGAGAAGGCGCGCTCGCGAGGTTTGCTGGTCAAGCAGGAATAGAGCTTTCGGCATTGCACTTCGATGAAAGATGCATTGAGTCGCATGATGCAATTTGAAATGGCACATCGCCAAAAGGTGCAAAAGGCCTTGTGGATCGGGCGTTTCCGCATTGGCACGCGCGGTGCTGTTAGCGCTGTCGGAAGAAATCCGGCGGAGGCTGGCAGTTACCATGAAACAGACAATGCAAATGAAGACGCCGCACTTGTTTGCGATAAAAGTGCTCGACAAACTTCCTGGGCTCTTCAAGCCGCGTCGGTACCTTTATCATTGCGTGCGCTGCAAGTGGTCGTTCGTCGTCAACGACGGGCGCCGCGGTGCGCTAAGGCCGATCCCTGAGAACGGTACGCCGCTCACGCGTGACGAGGTGGTCGCGCGCGCCGAAACATTTGCGGCCGGGCCATGCCCCGCGATGCGCAAAGTGACCGAGGCGCATCTGCATCTGAATGGATCGAATGGCCACGTTCCTGCTCACGCCGCTGAGGCTCGCGTTTTTGATCTGGGTTCGCACTGACCCCTGCACTAAGCTTTTACAGTCGAGACAACTAACTATGTGGGATTTGCTCTCAATTCTCGCCAGCATCGCCTTTTTCGCAATCGCGATCGAATACGTTCGGGGGTGCGACAACCTATGAGCCCGGTTGAAACTGTTCTCGGTGGGGTGTGCGCGCTCTTGCTCGGCGCATATCTGATCTACACGATGCTGCGCCCTGAGCGATTCTGATTCGCGCCTAACCAGTACATACCTACATGCTATCCAATTCGATAATTCAGCTCGCCGTTTACTTCATCCTCGTGACGGCGATCAGCGTGCCGCTCGGTCTATACATGGCGCGAGTGTTTTCGCATGAGCGCACCTTTCTCGACCCGGTGCTCTCGCCAATCGAGAGGTTGATTTACAGGCTTTGCGGAATAAACCCGGGCGTCGAGATGGGCTGGGCCGGTTACGCGATATCGATGCTGGCGTTCAGCGTGGTCTCGATGATTTTTCTGTACGCGTTGCAGCGGCTCCAATTCTATCTGCCGCTGAATCCGCAGGGACTCGCGGGAGTGCCGCCTGGACTTGCCTTCAACACCGCCGCGAGCTTCACGACCAACACCAACTGGCAGGCCTACTCGGGTGAGCAGACGCTGAGCTACTTGACGCAGATGGTCGGGCTGACGTCGCACAACTTTCTTTCGGCCGCGGCCGGAATCGCGATGGCAGCGGCGGTGATTCGCGGATTCGCGCGCCGCAGCGCGAAGACAATTGGAAATTTCTGGGTCGATCTGACGCGCACGACGCTGTGGGTGCTCTTGCCGCTCTCTCTGGTCTTCGCGCTGGTGCTGGTTTGGCAGGGAGTGCCCGACAATTTCAGCCCGTACGTGAGCGCGACCACGCTCGAAGGTGCTCCGCAAACGATCGCCGAAGGGCCGGTCGCGTCGCAGGAAATCATCAAGGAGCTCGGGACCAACGGCGGCGGCTTCATGAACGCCAACTCGGCGCATCCATACGAGAATCCGACGCCGTTTACGAACCTCCTCGAGATGCTCGCGATCTTTTCGATCGGCGCGGGGCTGACGCATACCTTTGGCAAGATGGTCGGCGATCGCAAACAAGGGTGGGCGCTGTTCGCGGTCATGGCGATTCTTTTTCTGGCGGGCGCGGCGCCGGCAATCTGGGCTGAGCAAACCGGCAATCCGCAATTCAGCAAGATGGGAATCGATCAGCATGCCAGCGCGACGCAAAGCGGCGGCAACATGGAGGGCAAGGAGACCCGTTTCGGAATCGTCGAGTCCGCGATGTGGGCGACCGCGACCACCGACACTTCATGCGGCGCAGTCAATTCGATGCACGACAGCTACACGCCGCTGGGCGGGCTGGTGCCTCTGATCAACATGCAGCTCGGCGAGGTGATCTTCGGCGGCGTCGGCTCGGGCCTGTACGGAATTATCGTGATGGCGGTGCTTGCGGTGTTCATCGCGGGTCTGATGGTCGGTCGCACGCCCGAGTATCTCGGCAAGAAAATCGAAGCGCGCGAAATGAAGCTCGCGATGCTCTACGTGCTGATTTTTCCTGCGGTCATTCTGATACCGGCGGCTATCGGTGGCGTCATACCCGCCGGCGTGTCGAGCATTTCCAATCCCGGCCCCCACGGCTTATCGCAGATCCTGTACGCGTTCACGGAAGCGGGCGCGAATAACGGCTCCGCATTCGCGGGCCTCAATGCCAACGTGCCCTTTTACAACGTGACGATGGCGTTCGTGATGCTGCTAGGCAGGTTCATGATGGCGATTCCCGCGCTGGCGATCGCGGGCTCAGTCGCGGCCAAGAAGACCACTGCCGCCAGCGCCGGGACGTTCCCGACCGACGGCGTTCCGTTCGTGTTCCTGCTGATAGGCGTGATCGTGATCGTCGGCGCGCTGACATTCTTCTGCGCCGACGCACTCGGACCGATCGTCGAGCAGCTGCTGATGACGGCCGGGAAACTATTCTAGGTTTGGTGTTTCAAGCATGAGTGATCGCAAGGCTCCCGCACTTTGGAATCGCGAAATCGTCTCGCGTGCGGCGATCGAGTCGTTCACCAAGCTCGACCCGCGCCGGATGATCAGGAATCCGGTGATGTTCGTGGTCGAAGTCACCAGCGTGCTCGTGATGTTCACGCTGATTCGCGACACGCTGGCGCACAAGATGGTGCTGGCCGGTTTCGAATTCCAAATCGCGCTGTGGCTGTGGTTCACCGTGCTGTTTGCGAACTTCGCGGAGGCGATGGCGGAAGGACGCGGCAAGGCGCAGGCCGACAATCTGCGCAAGACGCGCACGGAGACGCAGGCCAAACTGATTCTCCCCACCGGCGAGACGAAGCTCGTGCCGGCAGCGCAGCTCCGTCGCGAGGACGTCGTGATGGTCGCCGCAGGAGACGTGATTCCAGGCGACGGCGAAGTGATCGAGGGCATCGCAGCGGTCAACGAGGCAGCGATCACCGGCGAATCCGCACCGGTCATTCGCGAGAGCGGCGGCGACCGCAGCGGCGTCACCGGCGGGACCACCGTCATCTCTGACTGGATCAAAGTGAAGATTACTGCCAACCCCGGCGAGACGTTTCTCGATCGCATGATCGCGCTGGTTGAAGGCGCGTCGCGCCAGAAGACGCCGAACGAAATCGCGCTCAGCATTTTGCTATCCGGCTTGACGATCGTTTTCCTGCTCGTAGTCGTCACACTCTACCCGTTCGGATTGTATGGCGGCACGCGACTGGCTCTGCCGGTGCTGGTCGCATTGCTGGTATGCCTGATTCCGACGACGATCGGCGGATTGCTCTCCGCGATCGGAATCGCCGGGATGGATCGGCTGGTGCAGCACAACGTGCTCGCGATGTCGGGACGCTCAGTCGAGGCGGCGGGCGACGTCGATACGCTGCTGCTCGACAAGACCGGAACGATCACGCTCGGAAACCGGATGGCCGCGGAGTTCATGCCGGTGGCGGGCGTTGACGTGCGGGAACTTGCCGAGGCCGCACAGTTCGCATCGCTGGCCGACGAGACGCCCGAAGGACGCTCGATCGTCGTGCTCGCGAAGCGTCAGTTCGATTTGCGCGAACGTGATCTCGGCGCCGGCGACGACGGCGCTACGTTCATCCCGTTTTCCGCGCAGACCAGGATGAGCGGGGTTGACATCGGCGGACGCCGAATCCGCAAAGGCGCCGCCGAGCAGGTCGGTAATTTCGTCAGGGAAAATCACGGAACGCCGCCACCCGACTTGAAGGAAATCGTCGAGCGCATCGCGCGCAGCGGTGGAACTCCGCTGGTGGTCGCCGACGAATCGAAGGCGCTCGGCGTGATCTATCTGAAAGATGTGGTCAAGGAAGGAATCCGCGAACGCTTCGAGCGCCTGCGCGCCATGGGTTTGCGCACCGTCATGATTACCGGCGACAACCCGCTGACCGCCGCGGCGATCGCCAAAGAATCGGGCGTCGATGACTTCCTGGCCGAGGCGACTCCGGAAACCAAGCTGCGCCTGATTCGCGAAGAGCAGAACCAGGGCAAGCTGGTCGCGATGATCGGCGACGGCACCAATGACGCGCCCGCGCTCGCGCAGGCCGACGTCGGAATCGCGATGAACGCGGGCACCCAGGCCGCGCGCGAGGCCGGCAACATGATCGATCTCGACTCGAATCCGACCAAGGTGATGGAGGTGGTCGAGATCGGCAAGCAACTGCTGATGACGCGGGGCGCGCTGACGACGTTCTCGATCGCCAACGACGTCGCCAAGTACTTCGCGATCATCCCGGCGCTGTTCATCGTCGAGTATCCGGAATTGCAACGGCTCAACGTGATGCACCTGGCGACGCCGCAGAGCGCGATTCTGTCGGCGGTAATTTTCAATGCGTTGATTATCATCGCGCTGATCCCGCTGGCGCTGCGCGGTGTGAAATATCGTCCGGTCGGCGCCGCCGCGATTCTGACGCGCAATCTTTTTATCTACGGCTTCGGCGGCGTGATAATTCCGTTCATCGGCATCAAGGCTATCGACATCATGATCGCCGCGCTGCATCTCGCATGAGGTTATTTCAGTGAAGACGTTCACGACGGCTCTCATGGCCACCGCGGTGCTCACCATCCTCACCGGCATCGTCTATCCGATTGCGGTGTGGGGACTGGCTCGATCGATTTTCCCGCGACAGGCCGCAGGGAGCATCGTGGTAGTGGGCGACAAAGTCGTTGGCTCGAGCCTCATCGGACAGAATTTTTCGTCGCCGCGATATTTTCAGAGCAGGCCTTCCGCGGCGGGCGATAAGGGCTACGCCGCCGACAATTCGAGCGGCTCGAATCTCGGGCCGACTAACAAGGCGCTGATCGACGCCGTCAAGTTGCGGCTGAAAAACATTGTCGAGAGTAATCCAGGCACTGACGCGCGCCAGGTGCCGATTGACCTCGTGACTACTTCAGCGAGCGGGCTGGATCCCGAGATAAGTCCCGCTTCGGCAGACCTCCAGGTGGCACGTGTTGCTCGTGCGCGTGGTCTGAGCGAAGATCAGGTCCGGCAGTTGATTGCCGAGAACACGCGGTCGCGAACGGCAGGAATTTTCGGCGAGCCGGGAGTAAATGTCCTGCTGCTAAACCTGGCACTCGACCGCGCCGCGGGAACTCACAATGCTCGCGCTGCTGGAAGTCATGGCGGAACGCCCGGGACTTGAATGAGCGATGACAAACGACTCGAGCCCGAAGCTTTTCTCGACCTCGTGCCCCAAGCTCAACGGGGACGCCTCAAGATTTATATCGGCGCCGCCGCGGGCGTAGGCAAGTCATACCGGATGCTCGAGGAGGCGCATCAACTCCGCGATCGGGGAGTGGATGTCGTGCTTGGCTTCATCGAGACGCACCATCGGCGCGAGACCGAGGCGCTGATTGGCGATCTCGAGATCGTTCCGCGCCGAAAGATTCAGTATCGCGAAGTTGAGCTTGAAGAAATGGATGTCGACGCGATCATCGCGCGCAAGCCCGACGTGGTAGTCGTCGATGAGCTCGCGCATACCAACACGCCCGGCTCGCGCCACACCAAGCGCTACCAGGACGTCGAGGAGATCATCGGCACCGGCATCAACGTGATCACTGCTGTCAACATCCAGCACGTCGAAAGTCTCAACGCGTTGATGAGGCGCGTCACCGGCGTCGACGTGCGCGAGACGGTGCCCGATTCGTTCCTCGCGCGCGCCGATCAAATCGTCAATATCGACGTGCCGGTCGAGGCGCTGCGCGAGCGGCTGCGCGAGGGCAGGATTTACCCGCGCGAGCAGATCGAAAACGCGCTCAAGAATTTTTTCAAGCCGAGCAACCTCGCATCGTTGCGCGAGCTGGCGCTGCGGGAAGTCGCGCGCAGCCTCGACCGCCAGCGCCTGGACCGCGAGTCGATCAAGCTTGCAGGCGGTCATCGCGCGAACGTCGTCGATCGCATCATGGTTGGACTTTCATCCAATGCGTCCGACACCGGCCAGCTCTTGCGCAAAGCGTCGCGCATCGCGGGACAGCTCAACGCGGAATGGTTCGCCGTTCACATCGAGACGCCCAACGAGTCGGTGAAAAATATCGGCACCAGCGATTTCGTCGCGTTGCTCGATAACATCAACGTGGCCAGCGACCTCGGCGCCGAAACCGTGTGGCTCAAGTCCGACGACGTGGTCAAGGCGTTGATCGATTTTGCGCACGAAAAGGGCGTGACCAAGGTAATCGTCGGCCGGACGCATCAGCCGCGATGGCGCCGCTTGCTCAAGGGTGACGTCGTGGCGCGGCTGGTTGCGGACGCGACCGATCTCGACGTGGAAATTCTCGCGACCGACGAACGGGAGGACTCGCGATGAACGCACCCTCGCTGCAACGACGAATCCGCAACGGCACGTTGCTGATGCTGGCGTTGGTCGTTCTGCTCGGGCTCTACACGCTGCCGCGGGTGTACGCGCTGGGCGGCGCAATTCGCGCGACCCTTTATCGCAACTACGTCAGCATCGAGGCCGCGCAGAACATGCATACTGCGCTCAACACGCTGCAGGTGGCGGAGCATGACGGCAAAGCCAAGGACGCGTTGCCCGGTGCGCGGCATAATTTTTTGCAATGGAGCGACGTCGAGAATCACGACTTCACCGAAGTTGGTGAGCCTGAACTCGCAGCCGACATAACGCGTCGGGGCAACAAGCTGTTCGACGATATCGCCGCCGCGCCGCCCGGAGTTTATCACGATCGCGAATTCGCAGAGTTGAACGGCAAGCTCGACGATCTGATCGCGATGAACAAGGCCGCGATGTTTCGCGCCGACAGCCGTTCGGTGAAATTGGGAAAACATCTCGCGTACGAATTCGCCGGCGGGCTGGTACTGGTGTTGCTGGTCGGCGCCGCGATCTCGTGGGGACTCGGATGGCGGCTCTCAAAGCCACTGACAGAGCTCACCGAGCGGTTGCGCGGAATCAGTCAGCGCAAATCGCAAGTGCGGCTCGGTCCGCAGCCGCTAGCCGAGCTCGAAGCGGTCGCGCGCGAATTCAACCAGATGGCTGAGCGGCTCGAGCAGTACGACAAGCTTAATGTCGAGCGGCTGGTTTACGAGAAGAGCAAGACCGAGGCGATCATCGAGAGCCTCGAAGACGGCGTCGTGCTGATCGACAGCGATGGAATCGTCGCGCATATAAATGAGATCGCGTCGCTGATCCTCGGCGTCGATCAGGAGGACGCACTCGGCAGTCCGTTCGACGATCTCAGCAGCAATCATCCTCACTACCTGCGCGTCCGCGACGCGCTGCGGACGTTGCAGCGGGCCGGCACCGACGGGCATCGGACCGAGATCGATCTCCACGTCCGCGGCCGCGATCATTCTTATGTGCTTAAGCCGGTGCCGCTACATCATACCGTCGGCAAGTCGCTCGGCACGCTGCTGATTCTGCAGGACGTGACCTACATCCGCGATCAGGATCGCGCGCGTACCAACCTGGTCGCGACGCTGTCGCACGAGCTCAGGACGCCGCTCACGTCGCTGGCACTCTCGGCGGAGTTGTTGAGCCGCGAGGATGTCGATACGCGCGCGAAGAGCGGTGAGCTGCTGCAGGTGATCCTCGAGGAATGCGCGCGGATGCGCCAGCTCACCGACAATCTGCTCAACCTTGCGCGCGGCGAGGTGCCGGCGATCGCGGTGCAGCAGAAGCGCCTCGATCTCGCGCGGCTCGGCGGCCGACGTGACTCATCGCTTCGCGATCCAGGCGCGCGAGAAGCACGTCTCGCTCGAGGAGCACATCGGCACGGTGCCTGAGATCATCGGTGACGCGGTCAAGCTGTCGTGGGTGATTTCGAATCTGCTCGGCAACGCGCTGCGCTACACTCCCGCCGGTGGAACTATTACAGTCGCGGCGCGAGGCACCGAACAAGCCACCCGGCTCGAAGTCACCGACTCCGGTCCCGGCATTCCGGCCGACATGAAGGACTACATTTTCGAACGCTTCGTGCAGTACGGTTCCGACGGCTTCGAGAAAGGTTCCGCCGGCCTGGGCCTGTCGATCGTCAAGGAGATCGTCGAAGCGCACGGCGGCAGGATTTTCGTCGAGAGCGCCAATTCTCACGGCGCGCGATTCATCGTCGAAATTCCCGCCGCGCAGGAGATCTAATGGCCAAGCTTTTAATAGTCGATGACGAGCGTAACATCCGTCGCAGCCTTACGACGTTCTTCGAGTCCCTCGGCCACGAAGTTCGCGCTGCTGATAACGGCACGCAGGCGGTCGCGCTGCTGACGGAAACGCAATTCGATCTCGTGCTGACCGACTACAAGATGGCCGAGATGAGCGGCCTCGAACTGCTGCGCGAAATCAAGCGGCGCGCGCCCGAGTCCCTTGTGATCCTGATGACCGCTTACGCGACCGTTGAAAATGCGGTCGAAGCGATGAAGTCGGGCGCCTACGATTATGTCACCAAGCCGTTCTCGCTCGAGCAGATTCAACACACTGTTGACAAGGCGCTGCATGTCGGCGTCCTGCAGGCGGAAAATCGCGCACTGCGCAGCGCTATCGACGAGGAACCGCTGCTCGACTCGAAGAGTCCCGCGATGCAACGACTGCTCGAAACCGCACGTCAGGCTGCGTCCAGCGACGCGACGATTTTGCTCACCGGCGAGAGCGGCACCGGCAAGAACGTCATCGCGCGCCAGATCCATCGATGGAGCCGGCGTCAGAGCAAGCCGTTCGTCGTCGTCAATTGCACCACGCTCTCGGAGGAATTGCTCGAAAGCGAGTTGTTCGGCCACATGCGCGGCGCGTTCACCGGCGCGATCAAGGACAAGCCGGGCCGGCTCGAAGCGGCTAACGGCGGCAGCGTTTTCCTCGACGAGATCGCCGACCTGACGCCGACTCTCCAGACCAAGTTTCTGCGCTTCCTGCAGGATCAGAACTTCGAGCGCGTCGGCGGCGAACGCACCATCCACGTCGATGCGCGAATAATCGCCGCGTCCAATCGCGACCTCGAGGCCGAAGTCGGTGCGCATCATTTTCGCGAGGATCTCTACTACCGCCTCAACGTCATCACGTTGCGCGTCCCGCCGCTGCGTGAGCGCCGCGAGGATATACTGCCGCTCGCACAATGGCTGCTGAGCATCGCCGCTACCCGCAATTCGCATCCCGGGCTTGCGCTGTCACCCGGCGCGACTGCAGCGCTCACGCGCTATCGATGGCCCGGCAATGTCCGCGAGTTGCGCAACGCGATCGAGCGCGGCACCGTCCTGATGCGCGGCGAGACGATCGCACCCGAGGACCTGCCCGATTCGCTTTTCCACGATTCGACCGAAGCTCTCGCCGGCATCCCCAACGCCGCCAGCCTCGACGAAGTAGAGCGCGAGCACATCGCCCGCGTCCTGGGCGCCAGCGCAACCCTGGAAGAAGCCGCCGACACCCTGGGCATCAACGTGACGACTTTATGGCGCAAACGCCGCCGCTATGGAATCGAATAGCCGCGGTTAGGCGATTACTCCGGAAGTGCGCAGGCGCTTCAGATCGTCAAGCGAATAGCCGTGGGCTGCGAGGATTTCGTCGGTGTGCTCGCCTACCAGCGGGGGGCGCGTGATTTTGCCTGGCGTCGATTCGAGCTTGGCGGCTAGTCCCGTAGTCAGGTACTCGCCTAGTTCCGGGTGCGGCAGCTTGAGAAGCATCTCGCGTGCGGCGGTCTGCGGATGCTTGAACATTTCTTCGATCGTTAGAATCGGGCCTGAGGGGATGCCCTCGCGATTCAGCAATTGAATCCAATGCTCGGCGGGCTGCGATGCCAGCGCGCGATTTATTTCTTCGGTTAGCTCGGCGCGATTTTTAATTCGGCGGCCACTGCTTTTGAATCGATCGTCGCCGGCAAGTTCCGGACGGCCGATCACGCCGACGAACTTTTTCCACATCGCCTCGTTGCCGCATGCGATATTGAACGGCCGATCGGACGCTTTGAATACGCCATGCGGCGAAGACAGCGGATGATTGTTGCCGGCGGGCCCGGGCGTCTTGCCGGTTTCGAAATAAATTCCCGCCGACCAGGTCAGGATGCTGACGATCGACTCGAGCAGCGAGGTCTCGACCCGCTGGCCGCGGCCGTCGCGATGGCGCGCCTCGAGCGCGAGCAGAATTCCCTGCGCCGAGAAAATTCCGCCGAGCAAGTCGCAGATCGCGATGCCGACGCGGGTCGGCCCGCTCTCGACGGTGCCGGTCACGCTCATCAGCCCCGACATTCCCTGCGCGATTTGATCGAAGCCCGGAAAGTCGCGCAGCGGGCCGGTCGATCCGAAGCCCGAGATGGAGCAGGTGATGATGCGCGGATTGCGGGCCGCGAGCGTTTCGTAGTCGAGGCCGATCGCTTTCATGACGCCGGGCCGGAAGTTGTCCACCACGACGTCGGCGGCGTCGATCAGGCGCATCAGGATTTCGCGGCCCTCGGGTTTTTTGTGCGCGAGCCGGATACTTTTCTTCGATCGATTCGCCGACAGAAAGAAGTAGTTGTCGTGCTGCTTGCCGTCGCCGCTGTCGCCCAACTCTCCGCGCGGATTTTCGACCGGTTCGATCTTGAGAATCTCCGCGCCATAATCGCCGAGGATTTGCGTGCAGAACGGCCCGGCGAGATAGCGCGTGAGATCGACGACTTTGATTCCCGCCAGCGGCGGCTGTTGCGTTTGCGGCATGACCGTCAAGTTACTCGGGTCGAGTGAATTTGCTCAAGCCGTCCACTGCCGGGTACTGTCTGAATTATGAACTCGCGCCACGCTGCCGCGCTCGCGCTTGTGCTGTTACTTGATGCGGCGTCGATGCCATAAACAGAGCTGACTCGAGAACGTGAGCTCATCAGCCGTGGCAGACGGCAGGGCCGACGAAACAAAAGTCGATGAATTCGCGCCACTTCAAATGGGGCGCACCTGACTCAACACCACTATCGCTCAGCAGACGGATGGGAACGAGCGACACTCGGACGATGCAATGGGAAAGACTGCAAGATGCATGACAACAACGGGCATCCGTACGTGTGCCAATGCGTCTGCGGAGACGGTTTACCAATTCAACGACAAGTCGCGAGCAGTTTCGAAGATCCGGACACTCAGCTCGAATTAGGCCACTGTCCGCTCGCCGATACCCGGTTGACAACAGCGATAACTAGATGGTAATCACTATCATCTAAATTATGGAACTACAGCTCGTGAATGAACGGCGGCGCGGTCCTTACGCGGCGAAACGGCTCTCGGAGTTTGCCGAGCGATGCCGCAAGGGCGGCCTGGCCGTCACTCCGCAGCGCCTCGCGATTATCAAAGTGCTGCTCGACTCGGGCGACCATCCGCGCGCGGACGCGATTTTCGCCGCCGTCCGCCTGCAGCATCCGCATATTTCGCTCGCCACCGTGCATCGCACGCTCGAGACCCTGTGCGACATCGGTGAGGCGCGCAAGGTCACGATGCTGCACGACAGCGCGCGCTACGACGGTAACATCACGCCGCACCATCATGTGGTGTGCGTGAAATGCCGGCGCATCCGCGACATCGAGATTCCGCGCCTCGACCGTCTGTTTGCAGGACAGTCGGAACTGGGAGAGTTCACGGTGATTGGATCGACGCTGGAGGTTCATGCGCTGTGCGAGGAATGCGGCGCCAGGCGCGCTAAGACAAAGCAGACCCGAAAGCGCCACGGCCGATTTCAAACCAACTAACTCAAATCAAACAAATTCGAATCAGGGAGAAGAGAAATGGCAATTGATCACGATCTATCTGAGGGCAAGTGTCCGTTCAGACACACGGTGGCTGCGGCTCCCGGGAATGCGGGCTGGTGGCCAAATCAGCTGAACCTGAAACTCCTGCGTCAGAACTCCCCCCAATCCGATCCTATGGGCAAGGAATTCAACTACGCTGAGGAATTCAAGAGCCTCGACCTGAATGCCGTGATCAAGGATCTCAATACCTTGATGACGACGTCGCAGGACTGGTGGCCGGCCGACTTCGGCCACTACGGCGGGCTTTTCATTCGGATGGCGTGGCACAGCGCTGGTACGTACCGCATCGCCGACGGCCGTGGCGGCGGCGGAGCCGGTCAGCAGCGCTTCGCGCCGCTCAATAGCTGGCCAGACAACGCCAACCTCGACAAGGCGCGCCGCTTGCTGTGGCCGATAAAGGAGAAATATGGCCGGAAAATCTCCTGGGCCGACTTGATGATTCTCGCGGGCAACGTCGCGCTTGAGTCGATGGGCTTCAAGACCTTCGGCTTCGGCGGCGGGCGCGAGGATGTCTGGGAGCCCGACGAGGCCTACTGGGGGCCTGAGCGCAAGTGGCTGGACGACCAGCGCTACAGCGGCGACCGTGAGCTCGCGCATCCCCTCGGCGCCGTTCAAATGGGCCTGATCTACGTGAATCCGGAAGGGCCGAATGGAAATCCAGACCCGGTCGCTGCAGCGCGGGATATCCGGGAGACGTTCCGCCGGATGGCAATGAACGACGAAGAAACGGTCGCGCTGATCGCCGGCGGTCACACCTTCGGCAAAACCCACGGGGCCGGCGATGCCGCGTTGGTGGGCCCGGAGCCGGAAGCCGGCAGCATCGAGGACCAGGGCTTTGGCTGGAAGAGCAAATACGCCACGGGCAAAGCGGGTGACGCGATCACCAGCGGCCTGGAAGTCACGTGGAGCACGACGCCAACGAAGTGGAGCAACGACTACTTCAAGCACCTGTTCGGCTTCGAATGGGAACTGACCAAGAGCCCGGCGGGTGCAAATCAGTGGACACCGAAGAATGGCGCGGGCGCCGGTACGGTGCCGGATGCGTTCGACAAGTCGAAGCGTCGCGCCCCATCCATGCTGACCACCGACCTCTCTCTGCGTTTAGACCCCGCTTACGAAAAAATTTCAAGGCGCTTCTTCGAGCATCCTCAGGAGTTCGCAGATGCGTTCGCCAAGGCGTGGTATAAGCTGACGCATCGCGATATGGGGCCTATCTCGCGATACCTGGGCCCGCTCGTTCCCAAGGAGCCCCAGCTATGGCAAGACCCTGTTCCCCCAGCCGATCATGAATTGATTGGGGAGCGGGAAATTGCTGCTCTGAAGGCCGAGATCCTCAAATCCGGACTGTCTATCTCCCAACTGGTCGCGACTGCCTGGGCGTCGGCGGCGACGTTCCGCGGCTCCGACAAGCGCGGAGGAGCAAATGGTGCCCGCATTCGCCTTGCGCCGCAAAAGGATTGGGAAGTGAACCAGCCGGCTTCATTGGCGAAAGCTCTGCAGACACTTGAAGCGATCCAAAAGAAGTTCAATGCTTCGCAGTCTGGCGGGAAGAAGGTCTCGCTCGCCGACTTGATCGTTCTCGGCGGATGCGCGGCCGTTGAGGAAGCTGCGAAAAAGGCTGGGCACGACGTGAAAGTTCCCTTCTCGCCGGGGCGCACAGATGCTTCGCAGAGCCAGACCGATCTGGAGTCATTCGCCGTACTTGAGCCGATCGCCGATGGGTTCATTAACTACAACCGCAAAGGACAGCAAATACCGGCGGAGGAACTGCTGTTGGATCGCGCGCAGTTGCTGAAGCTGACTGCCCCCGAGATGACAGTTCTGGTCGGTGGCATGCGCGCCCTGAATGCCAACGTTGGGCAGTCCAAACACGGCGTCTTCACCAAGCAGCCGGGAACATTGACCAACGACTTCTTCGTCAACCTGCTGGACATGAGCACGCAATGGCAGCCATCGGCAAGCGGCGAAGGCGTGTACGAGGGTCGTGACCGGAAGACCAACGAGGTCAAGTGGACCGGCACCCGTGTCGACCTGGTCTTCGGATCGAACTCGGAGCTGCGCGCACTCGCGGAAGTCTATGCGTGTGCGGACTCGAAGGAGAAGTTTGCGAAGGACTTCGCGGCGGCGTGGACCAAGGTGATGAATCTCGATCGCTTCGACCTTGCCTGATCTCAGCGGAGCGGCGCTTCATGTTATCTTGAAGCGCCGCTCCTCCACTTTGCCCTCATGATCCGCAGGTCGCATCAGGACTGAAACCTGGCGGGACGATTTTTTAAATCGTTGGCAGGCCAGCCCATCGAGGGGCGCAAAATGCCAAATCTGAAAGGAACCAAAACCCACAAGAATCTCAAGGAGGCGTTCGCCGCCGAGAGCCAGGCCAATCGCAGGTATCTCTATTTCGCCAAGATCGCCGACATCGAAGGCCAGCCGGATATCGGCGGCCTGTTTCGTGATACCGCCGAAGGCGAGACTGGGCACGCTCATGGGCATCTCGACTATTTGAAATCGGCGGGCGATCCGGTGACCGATCAGCCGATTGGCAATTCGATGCTGAATCTCAAAGCCGCGATCCATGGCGAGACGCACGAGTACACCGACATGTATCCCGGGATGGCGAAGACGGCGCGCGAAGAGGGCTTCCCGGAAATCGCGGACTGGTTCGAGACGCTCGCGAAGGCTGAGAAGTCGCACGCAGGCCGCTTCGCGAAGGCGCAGACCACGCTGTAGCAGCAGCGCGAGCGTCGCAGCACGGGGGCAGGCTTTCGAGCCCGCTCCTGTTTGTACCAGTGGAAAGGGGCGGGCACGGCGGCCCGCCCCACTAATCCCAGACCCTTACCCGAAACCAATGACCAAACGAATCGAGTCCAGGCCGACCGACGGCCTCTCCTACAACTCTACCGAGGCAACGTATTGGGACCGCGCCGGACTCGACAAGGAAGTCGAGCGCGTCTTCGACATCTGTCACGGCTGTCGATTGTGCTTCAATCTTTGCCCGTCGTTTCCGGCGTTGTTCGACGCGGTCGATCGCAACGACGGCGACGTGCGAGCGCTGACGGCCGCCGAGAAAGAGCGCGTCATCGACCTTTGCTACGGATGCAAGCTCTGCGAAATCAAATGTCCGTACACGCCGCATGATGGGCACGAGTTCCAGCTTGATTTCCCGCGCCTGATCCTTCGCGCCAAGGCGGTGAACGCCAAGGAAGAAGGCGTCGCGCTGCGCGAGCGCCTGCTGGCGCGTCCCGATCAGATTGGCCAGGTGGGATCGATCACGCCGTCGCTAGCGAATACGATGTGCCGGCAGAAATTTCAGCGCGTCGTGATGGAGAAGCTGCTGGGGATTCACCGTGACAAGCTACTGCCCGATTTTGCCGATGAGACATTCGACAAGTGGCTCGAGCGCAATCCGCTGCCGGCGATTCCGGCGGAGCCGGCGGCGAAGGTCGCGATTTTTCCGACCTGTTTCGTGAATTACTACAATCCCGCGCCGGGCAAGGCGGCGGTCGAGGTGTTTGCGAAAAACGGATGTGCGGTGAAATGCCCGAAGCAGAATTGTTGCGGGATGCCGGCGCTCGACAGCGCTGACTTCGAGTTTGCGCGCAAGGAAGCGCGCGCCAATGTCGATTCGATGCTGCCGTTGGTGCGCGACGGCTACAAAATCGCCGCCATCAATCCGACCTGCTCGCTCATGATGCGGCAGGAGTATCCGAACCTGCTTGCGGGTGACGACGTGAAGGAATTCGCGGCGGCGATCGTCGATTCCCACGAGCTGCTCTACCATCTGCGGCGCGCGGGCAAATTCAACACCGAATTTCTCTCGACTCCCGGCACGGTCGCCTACCACGTTCCTTGTCATCTGAAGGCACAGGACATCGGGCTGCGCGCGCGCGACCTGATGCGCCAGATTCCCGGAGTCGAAGTGACGACGGTCGATGCGTGCACGGCCCATGACGGGACCTGGGCAATGAAAAAAGAATTCTTCGCGCTGTCGATGAAATGGGGTGAGAAAGCTTTCAGCGGGATGCGCGAGGCCGGCGCGCGCGTGATGGCGACCGACTGTCCGCTGGCCGCCGTGCAAATCGAGCAAGCGACCGGCGTGCATCCGATGCATCCGATCGAAGTGCTCGCGCGCGCGTACAAGCGCGACGGATTTCCGGATGCGGTGGCCGCGCCCGAACCGTCACAAGGAGAATCAGGATGAGGAAAATCTCGCCCGACGAAATACTTGCGCTGGCCGACTACGAACGCGTGCGAAACCGTCTGCGGCCGCTGTTCATCCATGAGAAGGAGCGGCGCCGGTTGCACGTCGGGTCGCATCTGACGTTCATTTTCGAAAACGCGCAGACCGAGTGGTACCAGATCGAGGAAATGATCAGGTCGGAGAAAATGACGGACCGCGAGGCGATTCAACACGAGATCGACACCTACAACGAGTTGATTCCGGGTGCGGGCGAACTGGTTGCGACGTTGCTGATCGAGTACGCAGATTCGGAAGAGCGCGACGCTGCGCTGGCGCGGCTGGTTGGGCTCGAGCGCCATCTGATGGCTGAAAATTGGTGAAAAGAAGATCGCGGCGAGATTCGACGAGCGCCAGGTGTCAGACGAAAAAATCAGTGCGGTGCAATTCGTCAGGTTCGCGCTCGAGGGCGTCGATGCGGCCAAATTCCTGGAGCTCGCGGGCAAGGGCGAGGTCGCGGTCGAGGCGGATCATCCAAGCCTGGCGGCGCGCGGCGAGATAGCCGGGCTGCTGGCATCGTCGCTGGACGAGGATCTGCGCTAGCGACTGCGCGCGGCTCTAGCCCAGAAATGCGAACGCCGAATCCGGGATTCCGGATTCGGCGTTCGCCGTTAGGTAGTTTCGCTAGAGATCAATCTGGCGTTGGGGTTGGGGTCGGAGTCGGGCTGAACACAGGCAGCGCGATGTCAACCGGTAAGTTGAGTCTGGTGTTTCGTCCCTGGACGATCAGGGTCGGGGAGAGATTGCCGCCGCCGCCTGAAATAATATCCCCAATGTCGGTGTACATCTCAAAGGAGTTAGTAGCATTGTTCACGACGTACAGCGCGCCAGTATCTGGGCTAACCGCGATCCCCTCGGGACGCTTGAGCTTCGTGGCCCCGCCCTGAATCGTGCCAATCTGGGTGCCCTCGAAAAAGAACGTGGCGGGGTCGAAATTGGTGAACGGCAGGAAAATCTTCACGCTGTTATCGCCCACGTCCGTCACGAACATCACATCGTCGTGAAAGTCAGGGGCCGAGTCGACCGCAACCTTTACCGGGTCTTTAAACGCGCCTCCGGTAGGCGAAGTAGCGACCAAGCCGATTGCGGCGGTTGGGAACACGTCCCCAGCCGCGCCAGGCGCATAGACCGTTACGAATCCTGGGCCGCCCGAGGCAACTCCAGCTTCGTTAACGGCGAACAGGAAGCCAGTTTCGTCAAACGCCAGACCGACTGGCCCCAACAGGAAGGTGAGGCATCCGCCGATGGTGGCGTTGCTGGTGCTCCCAAATGGGCAATTCGTTGGCGGCTCAGTGAATGGCGGAATGGCGAGAGGACTCTGAATACACACCGGATTGTTGTTCAACGGCGGGACGAGGTCGTTGAAGCCGGGAGCGAGCGCCGCTCGGTCAAATTCGGTGATCGTGCCGACGGTGAATCCGCCGAAAGCAGCGCAGGCGGCGCCACCATTGGTGCCGTCCAAGAAATCGGCAGTTGAGAAGAAGTTGATTGGCAGCGTGTTCCCAATCGCAACGATGTCCTTACCGGGATGAACTCCGTCAAAGGGACTTTCGAATGCGATGGCTTGGGCGGTATTTACGCCCGAAGTGTTAATGTTACAAACACCAGCATTTGGCCCACTGCAACAGGGAAAGGGCGTGCCTACGTCTGTACAACCGAGGAAGACGTTGCCCAAAGTGGCATTGCGCGTGCCAATAACGCTTTCTGGTGGAGAATTCCCATTGGAGCCTGGACCAAAAATCTCAGCGAAACCCGTTCCTGCCTCGCAAACGCCCGTATGGAACCCGGTGCAACATCCAACAGGTGCTCCAGCGCCGGTGCAAGCAAGAGTGGATGGAAATCCACCGAAACCCGTAAGATCGATCAGATCGATCGGTACGGTAACCCCGACGTGGTCGTCGAGCGAGCTCACCGATACGCCAGCCGGTCCGGTACCAGCACCGAGCAGCGTGTGGGCGCCTCTGACAAACAGGAAGGGCCTGGAGTCATGTCCCTGGCCCGCTTTGTAGGTGTTGATTGAGCCGCCGAATGCGGATCCATAGTTCGACACCGTGACGGTGTCGAGCAACGTCGGGCCCGCGTGATGACGTTTCGCGTGGCTCGTGCCTGCCGTCCCCAGCAGCGCAGCAACTACAAATATCCCGACTGTAACCGAAAGCCGACGAGCGACCCCCATCAGCCCTTGCGCTCTCTTAGGCGCCAACGAGATCCCATCCCTACACTGAGTCATCGTCTGCATCCTTCCATGCGTCATGTTATCTAACCCCCGCCGAGTCGAATCGGTGCCCGTCTGCTGACCATTCAGCCAAATAACCCCCGCACCCTTCGGTCCGTCCGAATCCCCGCAAGAGCAACTAAAGCCCCGCCAAGGTCCGGAAGTCCCCCCGGACGCGCATTCGGTGGTCGTACCTACACTGATCAGATGACAAATTCAAGTGCGACGTAATTCTTTGTTCATGATCGCGCCAATTGCCCAACCCTTGGTCAGCGTCGCGAACGAATCAAAACGAGACGACCGCAGGCATTCGCATCCGACGAGAGCAAGTTGTCCAACGCGATCGATCGAGGCATATCTGTCCCCCAACTGGACACGGCCAAATTGAAAGCGCCGAAATCACGCGACGCTTACCGCTATGTTGCGGACATGTGAATGCCGCGTGCACCCTTCTTGACAAGGTAGGCAGGGGAATGGTAGCTAAGCCGCGTTCGTAGGTTCCTTGTGCGCGGAATGGGGAAAGACTGTCTGACGCTTGCCTGACGAGGAATCAGGCGAGGAGTTCGACGTAACCACGAGAGCTCCAGCTTGGGGGTGTCTATGCAGAACGGGAATTTGGTGTTCGGTGGAACGCGGTGGCGGTGTTTGTTGGTGGCTGCCGTGGCAACGATCGGAACGCTCTGGACCTCGGTCGCGATGGCGACGATCACGCAGGGCGACTTTTCAGTTTTTGGATTTTTCGAATCTCGCGAGGCAGGTCACTGGGGTGAAGGTAGTTCGAGCATAAACTCGACGCCGACCACGCTGGTTCATCCGACCGTCACCTCGACCTTTTCGATTCCCGGCAGGTCATTCGGGATCACCGGCGGCAGTTTCGATTTCAATCATTGGGACCTGGCTGAGATGCGGCAACTCGCTGACGTCCGGCCCGATTACCACACGGTAAAGAACTACAAACTGCTGGGCCGCTTCGACACGCTGTTCGTCAAGGATGCGGACTTCTTCGCGTACTATCGGCCGTGGTACGACGCGGTCGGATCGCTGAAGAGCATAGGCCGCTCGCGTCCGAACACGGATGCGATTCCGTATTCACATAGCCAGTCCACTGATTCCGGTCTCACTCAGAATGGATCGTTGCAGAACGAATACTTCAAGAACGATCTTCGCGAATACTACGGACAGCTGAACTTTACCGATAATTTCTCCGCCCGTATCGGCAAGCAGCAGGTCATCTGGTCGGAAGCCGATGCGCTGTCAGGAACCGAAGTTACCAACCCGGTTAACGCGACCTGGCACGGAGTTTACGGCGCAGAGTCGGCCGAAGACACGCGCACCAATCTTCGGATGGTCAAGCTCAACTACATTCTGCCCGACTTCCTGAAGACCGCCAACAACGAGTTGGAAGGCTTCTGGATCCCGGGCGACTTCGAGGGTGCCGCGATCAAGCTCAATGGCGATCCGCGCAACCCCTACGTCGTACCGGCGGCATTCGGCGGCGGCTGCGTAGTATGCGGCACCGGGCCGGACGGAATTTTCCCGGTTAACATCAATCAGAACGGTCAGATCATCAACGCCAGCGAGGCCCCCAATTTCGACCCCAAGGGGATGATCTTCATACCGATTGGCCCGCTGTCCACCAAGGGCGGGGTGGCATGTGCCAAAGCAGGGAAAGGTGGTTGTTTCGCGACCGGGCAATTCTACGACTTCCATGCCGTCAATCTGAGCAAAACTCCGTCAAACTCGATTGAAAACAGCGAATTCGGAGCGCGCTATTCGAGCCTGCTGCCGATTGGAAATGGACTCCAGGCCAGTTTCATCTACTTGTATGAATTTCGCAGCGCGCTCGGCAAAACCTGCGCTCAATGCGGCCCGGGGGTCACTGGAGATCCGGCCGCAATCACACTTGCCCCGGGCACTTTCCTACTCCCCGGTAAATTTCTCCACGGGCCGCCGCGTAAGGGCGTGCAGAAGGGCGGATCGGTCGAGGCATTCAGCACGACTGACTACCGGCGCAATCATTTCTTCGGCTTGACCGGAACCTATTACGACAAAGACTTGACCGACATCGTATATCGCTACGACTTCCTCTATCAGCCGAAGATCAACGTCGCGGTTCCAGGGGCGGTTGATGCGCGTGGCGGAAGATGGAGCGAGTTCACCCGGTGGATCATCGCTGGTGACCGTCCGACTTACATCCCATGGCTGTCGAAGCAGCACACCTTCCTGACCGCTCAGGTCACGGAAACCTGGTATCCGGATCGGCCGCCCCTCGCGACCACTCCGACATCGACCGCCGGCAAGACTCGTGAGCTGAGCACCTTGGGCTTCCTCGCGGCGACCAATTGGTTGATGAACGGGCAGTTAACGGCGACCAACGTGTTGTTATGGGACGTCGACGACAATACCGGGGCGTTCACCACCACCAACGTTTACCGCTATTCGCGAAACGTCCTGCTTGGGGTAAACGCGCAGTGGTTCCTCGGACGTAGCGGCCGCTTCACGGATCCGTATCTGTTCAGCCGCGAGCAGCGTTTCAACGAGCTCGAGTTCACCTTGACCTACGAAATCTAAAAGTCGATTGGACTGATCGGGCGGCTGTGGCGTATGCTACAGCCGCCTTTGTTTTTTCGGCACGATGAGAGCGTCGCCGCAAAGTTACTGCGATTGAGGATCCTTCGCCGCAATCTTTCCGCCGGCTACGCATGCCGCGATGGACGATAACTTACAGACACATTGGTATCTCGTCCGCACCAAGACCGGTAAGGAGCGTTGGGTCCGCGATCAGCTCGCTAACCGGGTACCGGAAGTGTTTCTGCCGATGCTCAAGGCGAAGGTGCCGCGATGGGGCAAGATGGTGGTGTCGATCGCGCCGCTGTTTCCATGTTACGTGTTCGCCCGGTTCGATCTGCAGAGCCAGTATTTCGATGTGAAGTACATGGCTGGCGTGCGCGCGATCGTGTCGGCGGGAACCGATCCGCTCGCAGTGCCGACGCCGATAGTGACCGAGATTCGCCGCCGCGGGGTCGACGATGTGATCGAAATTCCCGACAAGCCGATCGGCACCGGCGAGCGCGTGGTCGTCGTGGACGGTCCCTTCCGCGGCTTCGAGGCAATTTTTCAGCGCTATCTCGCCGGCGCCGAGCGAGTGGCGATTTTGCTCAGCGCGGTCGAGTCGGGCGGTCTGCGCGTCGTGTTGTCCGCCTCGGCCGTCGTCAAAGATTCCTGACGGATGCGGTCGCGCCAGTCACTGACGATTGTGCGCGCGATGGTGATCGGGATTGCGGGGGCGTTCACACTCGCGGCCTGTTCCGCCACCTCGCCCGCAGTCGTATCGGTACAGAAGAAGGTGCAAGGATTACTTGGACCGCCCAACCTTACCTCGTTCCTGGACGTTAGGTTCGGCGACTCCTTGTATCGCGTCCAGAATCGCTTTCCCAACGGCACCGTCGAGACCGCTCCTTACGGCGCCGACACCTACCGAATCAACAACATTGAGGTCGACGGAATTCGCTATCAGCAGGTCAAGTACGAGTTCACGACCTATTCAGGTATGCAACTCGTGATGGCGTGGTTCACGCCCGATTCTAATGGCACCGTGCTCGAGAAGCTGGTCGCGGCCGTCGGCCCGCCGACTGAGCAGAACAGTGCCAAGGGTAGCGCGCCGTCGGACACGCAGGCTGTCTGGCGGCTTCCCCACGGCGAACGTGTCGTTTATGACGGTCCAAAGCGTTTCGTGGCCGTGCTAGGCCCCGGCGCCGGCCCGCTCAAGCAGGACGCTATCGAAAATGAAACGCTCGACAGTCCGTAGCGCTGATAAACATGAGCGCTAGCTTGATCTTCGTTTCATTAGCGTGTTATAACGCGCCTTCGGAGCCTTCGACGGTATTAGGCTAACCAGATTTGACTTGCTGCGGATCATGTTTGGATCGCAGTTCCGGGGGTCAGAAGCTGGACGATGATCGCCTGTTTATGGTCATCTTGCGCCCGCATGCGTAACACGGGATGGCGGACGCATGCTGAAATTGTTCAGGTACGCCAGATACGGACGACGCCTTGTCCGCTCATGACTAGCTTTTGGCCTTTCTTTAATCGGGATTTTAGCTATCATGGCCGGGACTTAGGCTCAGCCAGGAACCGAAAGGACTCGCGAGTCAGCGCGAAATCCAATGGTATCCTACTATGAGTAGTAATATTAGACAAGGTATCCACCTGACCCTCAAAGCTTTCGTATTCCTGCTGGCGCTGCTGTTGCTCACCTTCCCGGCGCGCGCGCAAATGAACGACTCCAACGGTGGCCTCGCCACTGGCGGTCTGGACAATCCGGGAAACGAACAGAACTTCAACACTGACGGCGAGCAACCTGACGGAGCGGTGACCAACACGATGCGCCGCGGATGCGTCGATGCGACCGATCCCAACGCCGCCGCTTCCGGCCTGCCGCCGTGCTCCAGTTCAGATAACAACGATTCTGCTCAGCAGCCTGCCGAGTCTGGTCCTTCCACTCTTTCTGGCGCTCCCTCTCTTTCCGGCACTTCGTCTTTTTCCGGCGCTTCGTCCGCGATGCGCGGTACGCAGGGCTTCGCCAATACGATCAACAAGCAGTCGATGGCGACGGTTATCCAACAGCTTGGAATTTCGCCTGACGAACTCGGCAGTTTGAAAAGTGAGATGGCCACCGGCGGTCTCAGCCCCGACGACATGCAGGAGCTATGTCTCCATTTCGCCGCCAAGCAGCTGAGCGCCAATGACGTCGCCGGTATCGCCAAATCGCTCGGCATGACCTTCACCGATCAACAGCTCGCGCAACTCCGAACTTGCACCGGCCTTGCGGGGCAAGGTGGATCTGACGAAACGGGGACGCCCGGACAGCAGATGGGCATGACGCCGTCGCAGTCGATGTCGTCAACGAATCTGAATCAGCCGGCGTCGTCGGTTGAAGCGCAATTCCGCGGACTCGATTCCGCGATCGCGCCGGCCGCGCCGAGCACCCGCAACCTGCAGCAATTCGGCTACTCGCTGTTTTCCTCGCGCGTCTCGACCTTTGCTCCGGTAGCCAACGTCCCGGTCAGCGACGATTACGTGATCGGTCCCGGCGACCAGCTCAAGATGCTGATGTGGGGACGTATCAACAACACTATTAATCTCACGGTCGGTCGCGACGGCGCCGTCTCTATCCCCGAGATCGGCCCGCTGCAGGTCGCCGGTTTGAATTTCGCGCAGACCAAGAAGCTCATCGAGGATCATGCCGGCCAAATCACCGGCGTCAAAGTTGACGTCACGATGGGCAAGCTCAAGACCATCCAGGTCTTCGTCGTCGGTGAAGTCGAGCAGCCCGGCGCCTACACCGTCAGCGCCTTGTCGCACGTATCGAACGCGCTGAGCGCAGCCGGCGGTATCACCAAAATAGGCAGCCTGCGCAAGGTCGAGCTCCGTCGCGGCAATCAACTGATCCGCACGATCGATCTGTACGGTCTGCTGCTCGCCGGAAACGAGCAGAGCGACGAACAACTTCAGCCCGGCGACGTTATCTTCGTGCCGGTCATCGGCCCGGTCGTTGGAATGATCGGCGACGTCAAGCGGCCCGCAATCTACGAGCTTGGCAGCAATGCCCAGCCGCTCAATTCGGTAATCAAGCTCGGCGGCGGAATCAGCGCCTTCGGATATTCGCAGCGCGTGCAGGTCGAGCGGGTTGACGCGCATCAGAAGCGAATCGCGCTCGATATCGATTTGAACGACATCCGCTCGCAGCGCTTCGACATCCGCGACGGCGACCTCATAAAAATTTATCCGGTGCTGCCCACCCAGCAGGACATCGTGACCGTGCGCGGCAGCGTCAATCGTCCCGGCAAGTTCGAATGGCATCAGGGGATGCGCGTCGCCGACCTCGTGCAACTCGCCGAAGGAACCGCGCCGCATACTTTTTTCAAGTACGCGCTGATTCGCCGCAAGGAAGGCAAAGCCAAAACAGTGCGGCTGGTGCCGGTCGATCTTGGTGAAGCGATGTCCGACATTGTCGGCGGTCCGCAGAATATCGCGCTCGAGCAGGAAGACGAGCTGACCGTGTTCAGCGAATCGCAGATGAAATATCTGCCTACGGTGCAGGCCTTCGGCGAGGTGCGCAATCCCGGCTACTACGTGATGAGCCAGGGGATGCACGTGAGCGACCTGATTTACCTGGCCGGCGGCCTCAAGGACGACGCGTATCAGAAGTCGGCCGAAATCGCGCGCACCCAGGTCATCAACGGCGCTCACACCAGCCACACTTTCATGGACGTCGATCTGCGCGCGGCGATGTCGGGCAACGACGACCATAATCCCGTGCTCGAGGCCAACGATCAGTTGTTCGTGCGACGCGCGTCGGACTGGCATCTGCCGTGGGTCGTGATGGTCAAGGGGATGGTCGCGCGGCCCGGGCCTTACACGCTGCATGACGGCGAAAGGATCGCCTCGGTGCTCGAGCGCGCGGGCGGCTTGCTGCCCGACGCCTACCTGCCGGCGACCGTTTTGATTCGCCAGTCGATCAAGGAGCTTCAGCAAAAGCGTCTTGATGAGGCGCGCGGACGATTGCAGCAATCGATCATGCGCATCCAGATGAATCCCGGCACGATGAACCAGTTGGCCGCCACCCAGAATCCTCAGAATCAGAATCCTGCTACCAGCGCGACCACGCTCAACGCGCTCGAGCGCGTGCTGACAGAAACCGAAGGCCAGCAGGCCCAGGGCCGCCTCGTCATCCACATGCATCCGCTCAATGAGCTCGCCAATTCGCCTGACAATGTGATGCTGGTCGATCAGGACCAGGTGACGATTCCACGCCGTCCCGACGCGGTGAATGTGCTCGGCCAGGTGTACAGTCCCAATGCGATCGTCTATCGCCCCGGACTGAGCACGCGCGACTACCTCAACCAGGCCGGCGGTCCCAACGAAGGCGCCGACCCCGATCACATCATGGTGATCAAGGCCGACGGTTCGGTGATGACCGACGCGGGAATCAAGCAGAGCAAGGAATCAACGATGTTCCCGCTGCTGCCGGTGATATCGGGCGGCCTGATGACGGCGCGGCTCGACCCTGGCGATACGGTGTACGTTCCTGAGAAACTGATCTACGAAAACAAGATGCAGGAAACGGCGACGATGACGCAGATCATTTCGAATGCAGCTTCGTCGCTGGCTGTGATAGGAATACTGGGCGCAAGTTTGTAGCGGTTCGAGGGCCAACGGGTGGGGGTTCGAAAAATCATCGCAGCTGCGATGGCGTTTGCGCTGATCGGCGCGGCGTCGGCTTATGCCCAACAGCCCGCAAGTGGGGCGGCTGCCCAAAGTGCGGCGGGTGCCCAACTCTTAAGTGGGGCGGCCCGCCGTGCCCGCCCTGTGCGCGCAGACAACGATCGTTTGATCCGCGCCGCAGCGGAGCTCTACAGCATCGATCCCGATTTGCTCGCCGCGATCGCCAGCGTCGAGTCGGGCGGCAATTCCGATGCGGTCTCGCCCAAAGGTGCGCAAGGCCTGATGCAGCTGATGCCCGCGACGGCGAATCGCTTTCACGTGCTCGACCCGTACGATCCCATCAGCAATACGCTCGGCAGTGTGCGCTTCATCAGTTTTCTTCGACAGTACCGAACCACCCACGGCGACGGCGCGCCGCTGAGCCTGGTCGAGATGCTCGCGGCGTATAACGCGGGCGAGGGCGCAGTCGACAAGTATAACGGCGTCCCGCCGTATCCTGAGACTCAGGATTACGTGCGCAAAGTGCTGGTCGCCTACCTGTTCCGCAACAGCCACAGCCAGCTTGCAGAGCGGTTGGGAGCGCGTCCCGTAAAGCAGGCCGATTCGAGCGTCCAACCGATTCGTCCGCAGCCGACTCTAAGCCAGGTACAGCCAGCGTTGGCCCCTGAAAAAAAGGTCGACGCGCTCGATAAGCTCACCGCGATTCAGCAACAGCGACAGGTCGAGCTAAGCCGCCAACAACAGACTGCCAGCCGCGTCGGTGAACCAGATGGCTCACACTAGAATCGCGCGGCTCATGCGCCGCACAAAATTTCCGCTGCTGCTGGCGCTGCTCGCGATAGCGTGGCTCGCGCGTCCAAGTTTCGCATCCACCTACGCGGCCTACATCCCGCTCGACAGCTCTATTTACGACGAGCTCTCGACGCTCAACGATCTCGGATTGGCCGACAGTTACCTTTCGGAGATTCAGCCGATCAGCCGAGTCGAGGCGGCGCGCATCGTCGTCGAAGCAGAATCAAAGCTGTCCGAAATGCGCGTTCAGAACGAACTCGCGCGCAGCGTCATCAGTGAGCTGCGTCTGCAGCTGCCCGATGAAGTCCAATGGATCGAGCAGGACCACGAAGACAATCTGCCGACGATGTTCCATCCGCTCGATCGCGTCGAGGGCGAGTACGTTCTGTCGGAAGGCAAGCGCCGCGCGCTCGACACTAACACTTCCAACATAGTTAGAAATCCAAATGGCGGAGGAATCGATTTCCAGGAAGGAACTCCCCTTCTGCCGAACAACGACGGTCTGGCCACCGATCAGGGCAGCAATGAAATCCTCCGCTGGTCAGGATGGGGCGGCGTCGGCGGCTTCATCACCGGTTACGGCGAAGGCGCGCTCGCCGGTCCGATCACTGACAGTCCGAGCCAGGCGAGTCGCGCGCAACTGCTGACGGGCGCGATGGTCGTCAGTCTCGGCAACACTGCGATCTCCTTCGGGCAGGAGGAGACGTCGTGGGGCGTCGGGCACTTCAACCAGCTTTCACAATCGAATAACGGGCAGCCGTTCCCGGCCCTGCGCATCCAGAACATCCATCCCGGGCATCTGCCTTCGATTTTGCGATACCTCGGCTTGTATCGGTATCAGGCGTTCCTTGGGCAGCTCAACTCGGGACGAACTTTCTCGCGTCCATGGCTGTCGGGCCACGTGATCACGTTCAGAACGCTGCCGTTCCTCGAATGGGGCCTCGAGCACACGATCATGTTCGGCGGGAGCGGCAACGACAACTACAGCGCGTCGGGATTCGTCGGCAACCTGACCGGTCTTTCGACCGGCAATTCAAGCGTCGCCAACACCAACACCCGCTTCGGCATCTTCGCCAAGGCGTACATCCCGCAACTGCGCGATACACAAATATACGCCGAAGACCTCGCAGAAGATTTTTTCAATGCGGGCGGCCAGAGTGGATTCAAGCTTCCTTTCAAGGGACCGTCGTACACGGCCGGAATCTTCGTTCCGCGCCTCACCATCGACGGCCGTACCACCGCGCGTTTCGAGTACGCTCTCACCGACAAGGAATATTCGGTCCACAGCGACTCACTCTACTGGACTTACAACAACGAGCTGATGGGCAGTTCGCTCGGACCCGGCGCGTGGCAGGTGAATTTTGAACTCGATCGATGGGTCACGTTGCAGTCGCGGATGGGTCTGGACGCTTTCTATACGCGTCGTCAGGCAATCGCGCTGCCGTTCTACACACCGCCGACGCGCAATACAGAAACCGGTTACGGCGTCGCTTTCGATTTTCTCCGCTTGCCGATGGAAATCGCGCCGCTGGCAAATTCGCTAGGCGAGATGAAAGGGCGCGCCGGAATGGAATACGTCACCGACATCAACTACACCAACACGAATTCCTTCCGCGCCCTCCTGCAATTGAGCCTCGCCTTCAACCCAGCCTGGGGCGGCCTCGTCTGGCACTAATCTGGCGGCAGGACCTTTCTGTCCCCCCCTTCCTCATCGGAAAGGGGGTGAGGGGGATAGGACGGCGCCCAACTCCGCCTCCTCCGGTCCCCCTTCCCACTATGGGAAGGGGTTAGGGGTTAGGTTGCTGGCAATACCTCGACACCCCCGCACGCTCCCACATCCGATTCCCCTCTCCAGAAGGGAGAGGGGTTAGGGGAGAGGTTCCGCGCGCACACATAGTGTAAAAATATCGTTAAAATCGCATGGACCCTTCAAGCAACAACAACACATCCGCCGCTGGCGCTCACGCCCACCTCACTGACGCGCAGCACGCAACTCTCCAACTTCTCTACTATATAAATCTCCTGCGCTCGCGATGGCTCCTGATCGCGTCGCTCACCATCGGGCTCGGGCTCGGCTACGGCCTCTACACAAAATTCCTGACCGTGAAATGGTATCGCGCGCAGGCGATCGTCACTCCGGTGCAGCCCGAGGCGAGTCTTTCGATGGGCACCGGGGCCGCGAGCGACATGGTTGACGGATTGGGCGGGGGAATCGCGTCGATCCTCAGCGGCGGCGGCGCAGATACCGTCACGCTCGCGGAACGATACACGGCGATCATGAACAGCTACGCGTTCACAACCGACCTCGTCAACAAATATCATCTCGAACACAACATTATTGGCGTCCGCAGTCCGAACGCGCCGACCGTGACGAAATGGTCGGTACATACGATGATCGCCGATCGATTCAGCACCGAATACGATTACAAGAGCGGCAACCTCACTCTTTATTTCCTGGATCCTTCGCCGGCCGAAGCGCAACGCGTGCTGGGATTTTACCTCGACAGCCTGCGCGACAAGCTGCGCAACGAAGAAGTCCAGGCGGGCGCCAGCGCCGCGGCATCGCTCGAAGAGGAGGTCCGCAAAACTTCCGACGCGCTGCTGCAGACTCAGCTCTACGAGCTGATGGCGCGGCAGATTCAGCGGGAGAAACTCGCGCAGGTGCAATCTGACTTTGCGTTCAAGGTGGTCGAGCCGCCGGTCGTCCCAGACAACTATTTCGCACCCAAGGCGCGCCGCAACGCGGAGTTGGCAGCTTCGATTACTTTCGCACTCGTGTGCATCTGGATTCTCGCATCGGATTTCATTCGCCGCGCCAAAGCGGATTTCGCCGCTGTGAATCAAACCGCCGACAGTGATGAAACGTCGACTGACGAACCGTCGACGCGCCCGGATGACGGCGAGGAAGTTCATCCTCGATTCGTTCGCAATCTTCGCCCCAAAGGCTGATCCGCTCATCCAATCCTGAAAAAGTATGCCGCTGGCTAGACAGCAAGTGCTTGCGGCCAACGCGATCCGCACCTCGGCCAACGCGATTCTCAACGGCGTGGCAAGATGCGCGTGGCCGCGGCGGCGGCCGCTCGACGCGAAGCGGGTCTGCATCTACCGCATCGGAAATATCGGCGACACCGCGTGCGCTATCCCCGCGATGTATGCGATTCGCCGCGCGTATCCCGCGGCACACCTGACGCTGGTGACGTCGCCCGGCAAGGCCGGCGCGGTGGGCGCGCGCGATCTGCTCGACGGCGTGAGCTGGCTCGATGAAGTTGTCGTCTATCACAGTGAAGATATCGCGACTGCGCGCGGCCGGCTCGAGTTGATGCGCAATCTGCGCGCGCGCAAGTTCGACGTATGGATCGAATTGTCCGTCGTCGCCGCGCCGCTGCTAACTCTTTTCCGGAATTTGATTGCTGCGCGATCGGCCGGCGTGCGCTGGGGCTTCGGCTGGCACTACGAGCCGAGGTTTGCGGCCGCGTCGCAGACTCTTTTCAACGATTTCCCCGATGAAGTCGACCGTCTGCTCGAGATCGTCCGCGCAGCAGGAATTACTGCAGACGACAGCGAATTTCCCCTCGAACTCGGCGACTCGAATCGCCGCACCGTGAACGCTTTGCTCGATCTTAGTGGCGCGGGCGGCCCTGCCCGCGGTTCCGATGGACTAATGATCGCGTTCGCCCCCGGCGCAAAGCTCGAGCCGAATCGATGGCCCGCCGAACGGTTCATCGAAGTTGGCAACAGTCTGGCTGCGCGCGGTTACCGGATCCTCGTGCTCGGCGGCGCATCCGAGGCGCCGATGTGCGAGCGAATCGCGAAAGCGATCGGCCGCAACGCCGCAAGCCTCGCAGGCAAGACCACCGTGCGCGATTCGTGCGAGGTCCTCGCGCGCTGTGCGATGCTGATTTGCAACGACTCCGGCGTGCAGCATCTCGCGTCTGCCGTCGGCACGCCATGCGTCTCGCTCTTCACCCGGCGCGAATTCCCCGGGATGTGGTGGCCGCACGGCCCGCAGCACGAAGTGCTGTTGAAGGACGTCGAATGCCACACCTGCTTCCTCGACGCCTGCCCGTACGACAACAGATGCATCAAGGCGATCGGCGTCGATGAAGTAATCGCGGCGGCGACGCGCGTCCTCGAGCGTCAGCCCGATTCGAAACCGCAGGTCGCGTGACGATGGATGGCTCATATCGCGTCGCGTGCCTGGTCAGTCATCCGATCCAGTACCAGGCGCCGCTGTTCCGCTACATTGCCGCGCGGCCAGGAATCGAGCTGACGGTTTTCTTTCTAAGCGACCTCTCGGTCCACGCGTATCGCGACTCCGGTTTCGGCGTGGACGTGAAATGGGACGTGCCGCTGCTCGACGGTTACAAGCACGAGTTTTTGCCGCGCGTTGGCTCCTGGAGCGGACTCTCATTCTGGCGGCCGTGGACCTTCGGACTGCGCGCACGGCTGCGACGCGGCCGCTTCGACGCACTGTGGGTTCACGGCTATGCGCATCGCGGATGCCTGGCGGGAATCGCGGCGGCAAAGTCGTTGAACGTTCCGGTGATGCTCCGCGGTGAGTCCAATCTGCTGAGCGAGACCGACGACGCGCTGAAGCTGGGCGTCAAGCGCATCGCGATGCCGGCGCTGTTGCGGACTTGTGACGCCCTCCTCGCGATCGGACGGCTGAATCGCGAGTATTACCTTCACTACGGCGTCGAACCCGGCCGAATTTTCCCAATGCCCTACGCAGTGGACAACGAATTTTTCCGGACAGCGGCAGCGCGCGCCCGGTCGCATCGCGAACAGCTTCGCGCCGAGCTTGGATTGAAGCCGGGGCGTTTAGTGATCCTGTTCGCGTCGAAGATGCAGCCGCATAAGTGCGCCGCCGACTTGCTCGAAGCCTACGCGCGCCTGTCGCCCGAGGCTTATCTGGTCTTCGCCGGCGACGGCGAGGAGCGGGCCAACCTCGAACGCCGCGCGCGCGAACTGAATTTAGACTCGATCCGCTTCATCGGCTTTCGTAACCAGTCAGAACTTCCCGCCTTGTACGATCTGTGCGACGCGTTCGTGCTGCCTTCCGAGCACGAGCCGTGGGGCCTCGTCGTCAACGAAGCGATGAACGCAGGCAAGCCGGTGATAGTGAGCGATCGGGTCGGCGCAGGACCAGACCTGGTCGAAGATGGTGTAACTGGCAGCGTTTATCCCGCGCGCGACATCGCGGCTCTGGCGGATTGCCTGCGGCGGCTGATCGACAGCTCAGAACATCGCGCAGCGATGGGCACGCGCGCTCTCGAGAAAATAGGGCGGCTTGATTTCGCCGCGGATCGAGATGGCCTGCTGGCCGCACTCGATTCTATCGTCGGCAAAAAGGCGCGCGCCGCAGCTTGACGATTTGTAAAATGGAACCGGTGGCGAAAACGGTCTCAGTTATTATTCCGGTCTTCAACGGAGCGGATACGATTGAGGCTGCGATCGACAGCGCGCTTGCGCAGGAATTCAGCGGCGCACTCGAAGTGATCGTCGTCAACGACGGATCGACCGATGCGACCTCGAGCGTGCTCGACGCCTATCGCGGACGCGTGACGGTGCTGGATCGCGTCAACGGCGGTCCTGCGTCGGCGCGTAATGCTGGAGTGCGCGCTTCGCGCGGTGAGTACATCGCATTCCTCGACGACGACGACATCTGGATGCCCGGCAAGCTCGAGAAGACATTGGCGGCGCTGGAGGGCGACCGCGATGCCGCGATGGTCTATACCAATGCGTCTATGATCGCCGCCGACGGCAAGCTGCTCGGTACTGCTTATACTCCGGCAAACGAGAAGCGCGCGCCTGCGATGGACGACATGTTGTCCGGGCTCTGGAATATTTTGCCCAGCACTGCGCTGATGAAGCGCGCGACCTTCGAAGCGATCGGAGGATTCCGCGAGGAGTTCGCGACCGGGCATCCGCAGTGGGAAGACAGCTACTTCATGATCGTCGCGCGCGAGCATGGGCGGTTCATCTATCTCGACGAGCCTACAGTGCTTTACCGAATGGTAGGTTCGGTGGCGGACAGCCTGAAGCGCCGCCGCGTGTGGAAAACAGATTCGGAAAATTCCGAGACGGTGCGCGTGGACCGCTACGTGCGCAATTCGGAATTGATGCAACGGCTGGTGCGAGAGCGCTTCGGCAAAAGCGCGGTGCGACTGCTCTCCGCGATACGTCGCGCAACTGCCGGCCTGTTGGTGAGCGTAGGACTCACCGCGATGCTCGACTGCGATCGAATCTTTGCGCGCCGCTGCTATCGGCTCGCGCTGCATTACGATCCCATCAGCCCGAAGACTTACGTGCGTATAGCGTGGACGTACTTGCCGGCACGCGTTGCGCGAGCGGTATCGGCGGCCTTGCCGTCCAGGATTCAGCGCGCTGTTTCGGGTCCGGCGCACGCTTGAGATCGCGGATGCAATGAAACTGTCGGTAGTTATTCCCACCTTCAACGATGAGAGCACTATCGCTGAGACGCTGGAGAGCGTGTTCGCGCAGCGCTTCGATAGCACATTCGAGGTGATCGTCGTCAACGACGGTTCGACCGACGGCACCCGCTCAGTGCTCGAAAAATTCACGAAACGAATCCGCGTGATTCATCAGAAGAATGCTGGCGTAGCGGCGGCGCGCAACGCGGGCATCGCGGCGGCGACGGGCGAATATGTCGTGCTGCTTGACGCCGACGATACATGGATCGAGGGGATGCTCGCGAAAACAGTGCCCTTGCTCGACGAAAGTCCGGCGTGCGTGGCGGTATTTACCGATGGGATGGAGGTGGACGGCGCGGGCAGGGTCATCAAGCCGAACTACGTTGAGCCCGAGTGCGATCATGCGCCGACGCTCGACGAGATGCTCGGTGGCCGCCCCTGGCCGATACTGGTCGGCTCGATCATCATTCGGCGCGAAACGCTGGTCGCGATCGGCGGCTTCCCCGACGAATTTACTGCGGAGCATTGGGGCGGTGAGGACACGTTCATTTATCTGCTGGTCCGCGAGCGCGGCGAATTCGTGTACGTGCCCGAAGTGCTGGTCCGGCATCGGCTCAGGGAGGTCCACGCGCACTTCGCGAGCCGTTTGCGCAGCCGCCGCTTCGAGATCGATTCAGCGGAAGCATTCAGCGAATTCGAGCGACGCTTCGGCGGACACGCGGTCCTCGCACGATTGGCGCTGGAACACTTCGGCGCGCGCGGCCGCAAGATTGCTCGATGGGCCATCGACCGGATCGGAAACGAGCTGGTAACAGTTGGCCTGATGGCGATCCACGACGGCAATCCAGGGCTTGCACGGCGATGTTATCGCGCGTCGATTCGATATCGTCCGCTGATGTTCAAGACCTGGTTGCGGCTCGGGTGGGCGATGCTGCCGGTCAAAATTTCGCAGGCGGTTTCCCCGATGCTCGGGCCGGAGATGCGGCGGAGCCTGTCGGGACCGCCGTTTTCGATCGCGCAAGATAGCGCGCAATGAATTCGAAATCGTGAACCTCCTCGAACGAGCCAGCATCGCAATCCGTCACGCACCCGCGCTGGAACGTGCGGACTGGCTGTGGGATCGAGTGCGCCCGGCCTACGACCGCGTGCTTTCGACAATGGTGCGAGCGAGCGGGGTCGAGCGCGTGATCAACGGCACCGACCGGTTCCGGCTGAGCGCGCAGTCGCGCGGATTCATCGCAGAAGAATATGAACCACTAGTGTGGCGCCGCGTGATGCGCGAAGTCAGGACTGGCGACCACATCGTGGAAGTCGGCGCCAGCATCGGACTTTACGCGCTCGCGTTCGCGGGGCGCGTCGGAGCCGCGGGCCACGTCACGGCGTTCGAACCCGATCCTGAGAGTGCATCGGCTCTGGAAGCCAACATCAGAGTCAACGGCTGGCAAGACCGAATCACGACAATCAGGGCAGCGGTTGGCAAAAGCAGCGGGCAGGTCCGCTTTGCCGCTGCGCACGGGCTGGAATCGCGAATCGAAACGCGTCCCGAGGCATGCGACGGCGTGATCACTGTGCCGATGACTACGCTCGATGACGCGCTGGGCGGCAATCGAATCGACGTGATCAAAATCGACGTCGAAGGTTTCGAGCAGCAGGTAATAGAGGGCGCGCGAAATGTCCTGACGAAGGAGCGCGCGCGTCCCAGGGTAATCCTGGTGGAAGTGCATCCATTCGCGTGGCTTGAAACGGGCACGACGAGTGCCAGTTTCCTCGAGCTGCTGCCCGGGATGGGTTACCGAGTCGAGGACATGAAGGGCAATCCTGTCTCGAGCATCGATGAGTATGGCCACATCATTGCAATCGCGGACTAGCAACGCCGTATCTCGGGCGATCGGTCCTGCCTCGAGCACCGGTCCGCGCGTGCTGGTCGTGATGTATGGCAACCCGAACTATCATCCGCCGACTATCAACGGCGTTCGGATCATGAGCGAACGATTCGCGGTGAACGTGGTGTGTCGCAACGAAGCCGGTCCCGACGCAGAGTGGCCACATGCGGTGGCGATCGAAAGAGTCGGTGAACTTGTGACCGCGAACGAAAGTTTCGGTGCGAACGTCTGGCGCAAGATTTCCTGGTATCGGACATTTGTGCGACGGGTCGCCGCGACAATCGCAGAAACCCGACCCGCACTGATTTACGCTTACGACCCGATCGGTTTTGCGGCGTCGATTGCGGCGATCGCCAAGTCGGGCGCTGAAATTCCGGTGGTATTTCATTGCCACGATACCCCCGTGCTCGGACCGCGGCGAATAGCGTCGCTTCAGGATTGGATTATCCGCTATGCATTACGTCACACGGGCGACGCGGTCTTCACGATTTTCCCGTCGAAGCATCGCGCTCCTTTGTGGCTTGATGAGGCCGGCGATCCGCGCCCTCCGCTGATCGTCCCCAACGGCGCCGCGCGCGATTTCTATCCGCCGCGCGACGATTGGAACGCACTGGCGCAACGTCGATGGGAATCAAAACGTATCCTCTACCTGGGTTCGATGGGTTCCGAGAATGGGCAATCGCAGGCGCTCAGGGCACTGGCTGCACTTTCCGGCGACGTCAAACTCGACATGGCGGGCTTCGGCACCGCTGAATTTCGTCGCGAACTGTCTGAGTTGGCCGCCGCCCTTTCGCTTAAGGCTCGTGTCAGCATTTCAGATTGGGTGCCCGACCATGAACGCAACCGGCTCGCGGAGCAGGCCAGTGTCGGCCTTGTGCTTTATCGCGCGGTGAACCTCAACTGGGAGCATTCGGGACCGTCGCCCAACAAGCTTTTTCAGTACGCAGCGTGGGGGCTGCCGGTGGTGGTGCCGGATCGCGAGAGCTTCCGCGAATTTTTTGCGAATGACGAATGGGTACGCTACGCCGATCCTGAGAATCCAGCGGCGATCGCGCGGGCGATCGAGTTTATACTGGCCGATCGCGATCGTTATATCGCTATGTCGCGTGCGGCGCGCCGTGCGCACGAGACCAAGTACAACTACGAGCGCCTGTTTGCACCGGTGCTCGAGAAAATTTGTACCCTCGTCGAGGCCGCGCATGATGCATCCGAGCTCCGTCACGCGAGATGAAGCAAGTCAGGTTTGATCCTGCGCCTGCTGTCCTGCTTGCAGTCCCGGATATTGAGGTGCAGCGCTATCTTCAGGCCTATCCTTTGTTGAATGGGACCAGGCGTGAGGTGAACGAGTCGATACTCGCATCAATCGAAAAGCTGGTCACGGTCCGTCGTCCACACGAGGCGTGCGAGGTCGAGCGACTTGCGCCGGAGGAGGCTCGACTTACGCCCGACAACGAGAAGCGTGCATTATCGCTCTTCGAGGAAATCGGCTATTCGGCCAAAGCAATCGCTGAAGCGATGGACCTCCTGTCGTGGAAGTTTCGTGAGCTGCCCGGCGATTCTCGCAGCATCCTGGATATTGGCGGAGGCGGCGGCGATGAAGTTGTGTTTCTGCGCGCTATCGCGCCGCATGCGAATATCGTCGCTATCGACTGGCGCGATGCCGATCCAAAGGTGAAAAAGCTGCCGAGGGTGGAGTTTCGGAGCGGTGATTTTCGGCAATACCTCGAACAGACATCGAAACAGTTCGACATAATTTTTTCGAATCATGTGCTTGAACACATGTACGATCCGGATGCGGTGTTGACGCTGCTCCGGAAGCGCCTCGCGCCGGGCGGCAAAATGTTCAGTGCGTTGCCGCTCGACGGCGCGATTGCGTCATTGTGGCCGCGCCTCGCGGCTAACCATCTCACGATGATTGATTTGGGCGGCATTGATTTCGGGCATCCGTGGAAAACGACTCCCTCCGACCTTCGCGAGACATTGCTCGGCGCGGGCTTCACGAGTGTGCGACTCGTTCAACGGCAGGATCGCGTGAATCGCACCAGTCCTGGCGAGGAGCGCGAGTTGTTGGCCTTGGAGAATTATGGAAGACGCCTCGATCGATTTACTTTTGCGCCGTTACGTTGGATGGTCCGCACCATTTTCGGGCGTGTCCCGCCCCATGCCGTTGTGAAGGCCGTGTATGCGCTCGAAAGCCGGGCGTGGTTTGGCCCGGCTCAATTGAAAAACAGCGTAGCTCCCGAGATTCTCGCAGTGGCGGGTGTGCCGTGAAAGTCGCAGTCGCGAGCGCCGGCCCGTTTCATGCCTTCGATTTGGCGCGTCAGTTGGAACGCCTCGGTCGTCTCGATCATCTCTACACGGCGTATCCGTCGTGGCGAGTGAGTGGGCTGCCGAAGGAAAAAGTGAGCACGTTTCCATGGCTGATGGCGCCGGCGATGCTTGCGAACCGTTTCGGATTCAACCGGGTGAGAGACAGCCTGAATGTCCCGATGATCGAGACGTTCGACCGATGGATGGCGGAGCGGCTCGCGCCTTGCGACGTTTTCCATTGTCTCTCGAGCTTTGGCTTGCAGAGCCATCGAGCGGCGCGATCGAGACACGGAGCGGTCACCGTATGCGACCGCGGTTCGGCGCACATCGAGTTTCAGGACGAAATCCTGCGCGAGGAGTTCGAGCGTTTCGACGCACCTTATCCTGGAATTGATCCGCGCTTAATCGAACGCGAACTCGAAGAGTACGCGTTCTGCGATCGGATCTTCGTGCCGTCCAAATTTGCCATGAGCACGTTTGTCGCCAAGGGCGTGTCGCGCGACAAGCTGCGGCTCAATCCCTACGGCGTCGATCTCGCGATGTTTCATCGCGAACCGAAAAACGATCCCAAATTTCGCGTGCTGTTCGTCGGAATGATCTCGCTGCAAAAGGGTCTGCCTTACCTGTTCGAAGCGATGGCGCAGATTAAACAACCCGACGTGGAGCTATGTGTAGTCGGGGCGCTCGAAGCCGAAATGCGTCCGATCATGACAAAGTACGAAGGCACTTTCCGCTACGTCGGAGCCGTGCCGCGCGGCGACTTGCACAAGCATTACAGTCAAGCGTCGGTGCTGGTGCTTCCGTCGATCCAGGAAGGGCTTGCGCTGGTGCAGGCGCAGGCGATGGCGTGCGGAGTGCCGGTGATCGCAAGTGAAAATACCGGCGCGGCAGATTTGTTCACCGACGGCGTCGAAGGGTTCATCGTGCCGATCCGCGACGCTCGCGCGATCCGTGAGAAAATTTTAACGCTGTACGAGAATCCCGCGATGCGAGAACAGATGGGCGAAGCGGCACTGGCGCGCGTGAGAAAAATCGGCGGATGGGACGACTATGGCGATCGCGCCGCGGAATACTATCGCGAGGCGCTCGCAATGCGAATGGACGGAGCCAATGCGGATTCTCTACGCTGAAACTAGCGCGCATGCTCCGTCGAGTGCGCACTTCCTCGAGGCTCTGGAGGCCAGCGCGGCGCGCGGCGAGCATGAGTTTCGATTTCTTGACGAAAACGGATTTCATCAAGCGCTCGCGGTCGATTGCGGAGCGAATAGCCGATCGGGTCGCGGGACGGCCGCTGATCGGCTATCAGCAATTGAATCGCACGCTGGTCGAACAAGCCGCGGCCTTTTCACCCGACATGATTTTGATTGGCAAGGGGCGCTGGTTTACTCCCGAGGCGCTCGATGCGGCGCGAAAAGCCAGCGGCGCGACGCTGGTGAACTGGGCGACCGACGATCCGTTCAACCGCGCCGACAACTCGCGCGACCTGGTCAAATCGATTCCGCTGTACGATCTATACGTGTGCACCAAGAATGAAATCATGAACGACGTGCGGCGGGCGGGATGCGCGAACGTCGCCTACCTGCGATTTGGCTACAAGCCGGAAGTCCATTTTCCGGAGGCGCCTGCGACCGACGAAGAGCGCGATCGATTTGCCTGCGATGTGATGTTCGCGGGCGGATGCGACGCGCATCGTACTGCATACTTCGAGGCGTTGATTCGCGCGATGCCCGGGTTGAAGCTCCGTCTGTACGGAAAGTATTGGGAGCGTGCGCGAGCGCTGCGGACATACGCGCGCGGATTTGCGATTGCGCGCGACTACCGTCTCGCGGTCGGCGGCGCGAAGATAGCGGTAAACCTTGTCAGGCGCGCGAATCGCGACGATCACGTGATGCGCACATTTGAGATTCCAGCCTGCGGCGGCTTCATGCTCACGGAGAGATCCTCGACGCACGAAGAACTATTCGATGAAGACCGTGAAGCGGCATTCTTCGGATCGCCGGATGAATTCGTGGCCAAGGTGCGCACCTATCTTCCGCGCGACGACGACAGATCGAGGATTGCCGCAGCGGGCCATCGCAAGATTACACAAGGCCGGCATACTTATGCCGATCGGCTCACGGAAATTATCGAGCTGGCGCGAACCTTGCCCGGATCGCAGAAGCGAGCGGCTGCCGGCGCTGCACAAACCAGTGAGATCGAATCGAATGGCTGAACGATTCGAATCGCCTGCGCCGCATCCCGGCGCCGACTGGTATGCGCTGGTCAGCGTGCCGCGGCCGGGGTCCGCGAGCCTCGGCAACTTTCTGAAGCTGGTTGGATCGATCGCACTCGGCCTGATCGCATTAAACCTTTACGCGCCCGGTGCGCCGACGATTCTCGAACGCGTCTTTGGATCCGCGATACTGGCATCGATCGCGCTTCCGGTTTGGCTATGGATGTCAGGCGCCGATCCAACGATTCCCTTCATGCCGTTTCTGTCGCTGGTCTTCGCCTACTACTACGCGTTGCCGCTCTTCCTATTGAAGAAATTTGCCGTCGGACTGTTCAAGCCACCGATTCCCGAATACTACATTACGCTCGCTCTCGGATACTCACTTGTCGGTCTCTATTGCATGTTTGCCGGATACTATGGACCGGCGAAGTGGCTATTCGGACCAATACTACCTCGATTCAACTTGCAATGGCGCGACCTGCGAGTAGTAAAGATAATTGCGCTAATGTTGGGATTCGGCGGACTGTTCGCATCGCATGCGGTTGACTATTTTCCGGAAGACCTGGCGCAGATCGGCGCCTTCGCGGCTGACCTGTCGATGGTTGGAATCTGTACGCTGGTCGCGCTTCATCTGACGGGTAACCTCGATCGGATCACGGCGACATTTCTCTGGGGATTTTTGATTCCGGTCCGAATCGCAATCGGACTGGGGTCAGGATCGGCCGCCAGCGGGCTGATTGTGGGCATCGCCGTTGCTATGACGTTCGCCGCGGTGCGCCGATCGATCCCATGGAAAACGATTGCGCTCGGGACGCTGGCACTGTTCATTCTGCGGCCAGCGGAGGCGCCGTATCGCGTAGCGACCTGGGGCGGCAGACTGCACGATGCGAGTGTGATCGAGAAGGCGCGGGTGTTCGGAGATATTGTTTATCGCATCACGCTCGCCGGAGCGGTGCCGCCACAAGCGCTGATCGACATGGCGGGCATGCGGCTGGCGCAGTTCACAGTGTTCGGCGAAGTGATCGCGGACACGCCGGCGATGATGCCCTTCTGGGAGGGCGAGTCTCTCTACCCGATCCTGTTCAAGCCGATTCCGCGCTTCATCATGCCGGACAAGCCCGAAGAGAAGAGTGGAAGTTGGTTCGGGCATCGTTACGGATTGATCACCCCGGAAAATGTCACGACCTCATTCAATCTTCCCCAACTAGTCGAGCTGTACGGGAACTTCGGACTCATCGGAGTGATCGCGGGGATGTTCATCTTCGGGCTGATCTTTCGTCTGCTGATCGAGATCTACGTGCATCCCGGGATGGGCATTGGCGCGCTGGTTGGCGGCGTTTACGTTTCGTCGAGGTTGCTTGATATCGGATCCGCCACCTCGCTGACACTAGGCGCGATTCCATGGAGCATGCTTTTGATCGCGCTGATTCACTTGATCGTTCAACTCGCGGAAATCGAAACGATGTCGTTCGATTCACGCGCTCCGGCGAGCGCAAGGGCGCGAACCACTTGATCCAGTCAACGCAAGACGCGGTCGCGGATTTAGTGCCGCTGGATTCGCGCGCGTCGCGCGGCGCGGGCGACGAGGCGAGTGTGCGGGTGCTCCACGTAAGTCCGTTCTTTGCGCCAGCGTGGGTTTACGGGGGGCTGCCCGAGTCGGCGTATCAGTTCGCGCGGCACCTGGCGCGCGCGGGCGCGACGGTTCGGGTGCTCACCACTGACGCTAACGGTTGTGGAAGGCGGCTGGACGCGGCGGCGATGCAGTCATACGCGCATCGCGACGGTGTCGAAGTGCGGTACTGCGCGCGCGTCGCGCGCCAATCGATGTCGCTCGAGCTGCTCGGCGCGCTGGCGGAATCGATGCGATGGGCTGACGTGGTTCATCTGCACGCGGCATACTCGTTTCCGACGATTCCGACTTTGCTCGCCGCGCGGTTGCTTGAGCGGCCGGTGGTTTGGACTCCGCACGGCGCGCTTCAGCGCTGGAGCGGATCGCGGCGCGAGGGATTAAAGTCGCTGTGGGAGAAGGTTTGCATCGCGGTCGCATCGCGCGAGTTGGTGATCCACCTGACGTCAGAGGACGAAGTGGCGGAGACGCGGATAAGACTTCCGCGTGCGAGCATCGGATTGATTTCGAACGGAGCCGAAATTCCGCTATCGCTCCATCGTGAGCCACGGAGCGAGCGGCTGCGGCTTGGATTTGTCGGACGGCTCGATCCAAAAAAGGGAATCGAGAATCTTCTCGCCGCTTGTCGGATCGTGAAGGAGCAGGGCGGACCGGCTTTTTCACTCGCGATCGCTGGTTCGGGTTCGAGGGACTACGAGGCGCAGATTCGGCGCGAGATCGTTCGGCTGGCGCTCGGCAATGAGGTCGTAATGCTTGGAGATATTCGCGGCGAGCAGAAGCAGCGGATGTTCGAGCAGACTGACGTCGTCGTGGTGCCGTCGTTCACCGAAAATTTCGCGATAGTCGTAGCGGAAGCGCTCGCCCACGGCTGTGCAGTGATTGCGAGCACCGGCACGCCGTGGAAGGAAGTCGAGGACAAAGGCTGCGGACTGTGGGTCGCCAACGATCCCACGAGCATCGCGCAGGCAATCTCAAAAATGAGCTCGATGCCACTCGCCGAAATGGGCGAGCGCGGCCGGCGCTGGATGGCCGCCGATTTTTCGTGGGACAAATGCGCGTCGGAGATGATTGCGCTGTACAAAAGCATGCTGACGCACCACGGCGAGCGGCGGCTATCGGCCGCGCATCAGGTGTAACTGATAGACACTGCTTCGCTCTCCTGGAAAGGCTGGAGTAGGATCAATCACGGTGAAAAGCATGCGTGACTGGGAACCGATGCCTTATCGCAATTGCAAGTGGATCGTCCGTGATCCTGAGTTGCTCGGGGGCAAGCTGGCGATCCGCGGGACACGGCTATCAGTCTCGTTCGTGTTCGCATGCTTGGCCGAGGGTATGAGTGCGAAGGAGATCGCGCAGACCTATGGGCCGTTTCCGCAAGAAGCGATCCCGGAAATCATGAAGCTTGAATCGCGCGCGAAAAGAATCGCGCGCTGAAAAAATCGTCACCTTATTCTTCCTTGCAAGAGGGCTTTGCATAACCTGCCGCGCGCCTTAAGAGCAGAGCCAGAATCTTGAATCGCGCGCAAACCATTGCGCGCTGGATAAGGACCCTCACCTCGATCCTCTCCCTTACAGGGAGAGGGAAAGAACGGCGGGCCGAGTTTCAATCACCGATGTTGATCGTTGGAATTAATGCTTATCACGGGGACGCTAGTGCTGCTGTAATTTTAGATGGCATGCTCGTGGCGGCCGCTGAAGAAGAGCGGTTTACGCGGGTTAAGCATGCGGCGGGATTTCCGGTAGAGGCGTTGAGATATGTAATGCGCGCGGCGGGGGCTTCGGCGCGTGAGATCGATATCCTGGCGGTAGCGCGCGATCCGTGGGCGCGAATTGTGCGCAAGGCTTGGCACGCGATTAAGATGCCGACGCTCGCGCGCGATCGGTTGAGCGCGCAATCGCATTTTGCGGCGATCGGGGTGGAAGCGGCGCGCGCTCTGGGAGCGAATGAGGGTTCGATTCCGGTCGGACGCGTCGAGCATCATCGAGCGCATCTTGCGAGTTCGTTTTTCGTCTCGCCGTTTGACGAAGCGGCGCTGTTTTCGATCGACGGGCTGGGCGACTTTGCCAGCGCGATGTGGGGAGTCGGGCGCGGCAGCACCATTTCGCCGATGGGGGTGGTGACGTTTCCGCATTCACTCGGAATGTTCTACACGGCGCTGACGCAGTACCTGGGATTTCCGAAGTATGGCGACGAATACAAGGTGATGGGCCTGGCGTCGTACGGCGAGCCCGAAGTGCTCGAGGAGTTCCGCAAGATCGTGATCGCGCCGAACAGTGGGCGGATGGATTTCATGCTCGCGCCGGAATATTTCACCTACCAGAAGTCGGGCGCCGAGATGACGTGGGGCGCGGGCGAGCCGACAATCGGAAGATTGTACTCGAACTTTCTCGCACAACGGCTGGGCGCGGAGCGCGATCCGGCTGAGGCAGTTGACAAGCGGCATATCGCAATCGCGGCTTCGATGCAGCGCAGACTCGAGGAAGTGATAATCGATCGGCTGCGAAGTCTCCAGCGCGCGACCGGACTCAAAACGCTTTGCCTCGCGGGCGGGGTCGCGTACAACTGCGTCGTCAACGGCAAAATCCTGGAACAAACGGGCTTCGAGGACATCTATATACAGTCGGCGGCGGGCGACGCGGGACTTGCGATTGGCGCCGCCTTTGACGAGTGGCATTCGGCTGGCACGCACGAGCGTGAATTCGTGATGGAGCATGCGAACTGGGGTCCCGAATTCCGCGAGGATGAGATCGCTGCATTACTCAGTTCGCGTGAAAATGAAATAGCCAGTCAGAATTGCGTGACTAGCAAGATCGAAAACCAGGACGAACTTTGCCGCGCGACTGCGACGACCATCGCCGAGGGACTGGTGGTAGGATGGTTCCAGGGGCGAATGGAATGGGGGCCGCGGGCGTTGGGCAATCGCAGTATCCTGGCCGATCCGCGGCGGCCCGAAATGCGCGACATCCTCAATTCGAAAATCAAGCGCCGCGAGATGTTCCGGCCGTTCGCGCCTTCGATTCTGGAGGAAGCGGCCGGTGACTACTTCACGCAGTCGTATCCGTCGCCGTTCATGCTGATGGCATACTCGGTGCGCCCGGAGAAGCGCGCGAGCATCCCGGCCACCACGCACGTTGACGGGACGGGGCGCCTGCAAACCGTGAACGCGAGACAGAACCCCTTGTATTACAAGCTGATCCGCGAGTTCGGGCGTCAGACGGGAGTGCCGGTGCTGCTCAACACCTCGTTTAACGAAAACGAACCAGTGGTCTGCCGCCCCGAAGAAGCGCTCGATTGCTTTCTCAGGACCAAAATGGACCTGTTGGTAATGGGCCCATACACTGTTCGCCGAAGCTACGAAAATCAGCTATCGTCGTCCCGCTAGTAGCATTGTATGTCAGCTAGGCGTGACGAGGCAGGTTTAGTCTCACGCGCAAGCTCAGGGGGAGTTTTTTCATGAAGAGAGTCCTGGTCACAGGCGCCGGCGGCTTCATTGGCCACCACTTGGTGCGCTATCTCAAGAAAAAGAGATACTGGGTGCGTGGCGCGGATCTGAAGCGTCCCGAATATGAGCCGAGCGCGGCGGATGACTTTGCGCTGCTCGACCTGCGGCGCTCCGAAGATTGCCTGAAGGCCACCGACGGTATCGACGAGGTGTACGCCCTCGCCGCCGACATGGGAGGAATGGGCTACATCTCGGCGCATCATGCTGAGATTCTTCGCAACAATTCGTTGATCAACATTCACACTCTTGACGCGGCGCGACAGAATGGCGCGAAACGCTACCTCTACACATCGTCGGCGTGCGTCTATCCGGAGTATCGACAGAACGACGCGAACGTCACCGCGCTGAAGGAAAGCGACGCGTATCCGGCGCAACCCCAGGACGCGTACGGCTGGGAGAAGCTGGTGACCGAGCGGCTGTGCACGCACTACGGCGAAGATTTCGGGCTCGAAACGCGAATCGTGCGCTTCCACAATATCTTTGGACCGTTGGGCACCTGGGATGGCGGACGCGAGAAGGCGCCGGCCGCATTGTGCCGCAAAGTGTCAGTGGCCAAGCATAGCGGCAATCACGAGATCGAGATTTGGGGCGATGGCGAGCAGACGCGATCGTTCTGTTACATCGACGATTGCGTCGAGGGAATTTACCGGTTGATGCGATCGGACTACGCGGAGCCACTCAACCTCGGCCAGGATCGATTGGTGAGCGTCAACGAACTGGCCGATATGATCGCCGCAATCGCGAAGATCAAAATAACCAAAAAGCACGTGGCCGGGCCGCAAGGTGTGCGCGGACGCAATTCTGATAACACGCGGTTGCGTGAAGTCCTTCGATGGGAGCCGCAGATAAGCCTGGAAGAAGGTCTCAATCACACTTACCAGTGGATCGATCGCCAGGTGCGCGCGGCCGAGCGTGATGACGCGTCCGAGTCATTGGAGAAATTGAGCGGGGGGCGTCGAGCGTCCGCATAGTAATCGCGCATGGCAGGCGCAAATAAACAAACTGCATTTTCCGCGGCGCCGAGTGAGGCTGCCCGTGAGTTGGACTTTTTCGATGATGTCCGCGAGCGCACCCGTTCAATCGAGTCAACTATTCCGGCTGGTCGAACGCGAATACTGTTTCTGAACCGTTCGTTCTGGCCTGACCGCGAAGCGACCGGTCAATTCCTTACCGAGTTATGCGACGACCTTTCGATCGATCACGAAGTTACTATCGTGGCGGGACCGTCGTATCACACAGATGACGGAAACTCGCGCGGCTTTCGGTTATGGTCGCGCGAGGACCGCGGCAAAATCACGGTCATCCGCACCCGCGGAACCAGATTTTCGAAGTCGAATCTCGCCGGTCGATTAGTCAATCTGGGTACCTACTTCCTATTGGCCGCAATTGTTGCGTTCCGTCTGCCGCGGCCGGATGTGATCGTCGCTGAGACCGATCCTCCGCTGCTCGGTGCGCTGGCGGCAGTGCTGAAGCGGCGCTGGGGATGCCGGCTGGTTTACAACGTGCGCGATCTTTATCCGGATATCGCAGAAGTTACCGGCGGTGTGCGCAGCCCGTTTCTACTCGAGCTGCTCAGGCGCGGCAACGATTATGCGTACGAGCGCGCCGATTTAATCGTGACGCTCGGCCACGACATGGCGCGCCGTATCGTGGACAAGGGCGTGCCGACGGAAAAGGTGGTGGTGGTTCCGGATTGGGTGGACTGCGGGCATATCCGTCCGCTCGACAGCAATCCGTTCCGCCGCAGTTTCGGCAACAAGTTCGTCGTGATGTATTCCGGGAACATCGGACTTTCACAGCAGCTCGACGCCGTGCTCGAGGCGGCCGACCGGCTGCGCGATGACGATCGAATATTGTTCGCGCTGATCGGTGAAGGCGCGCGCAAGAAGTGGCTCGAAGAACGGGCGCGCGCGATGGGGTTGACGAACGTGAGGTTCCTGCCGTATCAGCCACTGGAGAATCTTGGCGAGTCGCTGAGTGCCGCCGATCTCCATCTCATTCCACTGGCGCCGGGCGCGGCCGGATGCCTGGTGCCGAGCAAGATTTATGGAATCCTTGCAGCGGGACGGCCGTTCGTCGCTATGATGGAAGATGGCGCGGAGGTTGCGCAGATCGCGCGCGACGACGCAGTTGGTTTCGTAGTTCGGCCGGGCAACGTCGAGGCCCTGGTCGGCGCGATCCGGGGCGCGGTCGATGCGCCTGAAAATCTCAAACAGATGGGAGCGCGGGCGCGACGTTTGGCGGAGCAGCGGTTCGATCGCGTGAAGGTCACCAGCATGTTCGAGTCGATGCTAGCCGGAGTCGCACCGTAGAAATGGAGAAAAGAATGAATCGGGCAAGAAATCCAGTCCGGATTGTCCCCAAGGGATGGGGCCGCGAAGTATGGATCGCAAACGGCGATCTCTATTGCGGGAAAATCCTCGAAATTCGCAAAGGGAAAAAGTGCTCGCTGCATTACCACAAACTCAAGACTGAATCGTTCTACTTGCGCAGTGGCAAGTTGCTGGTAAGAGTCAAAGAGTCGCCTGAAAGCGCGACGCTCGAGGAGTTCGAACTGGTGGCGGGCGAATGCATGGACGTCCCGATCGGACTGGTGCATCAGATGGAAGCGATCGAAGACGCCGAGCTGTTTGAGTTTTCCACCCAGCACTTTGACAGCGATTCGCATCGGCTGGTGCCCGGCGACTGAAATCCGAAATCGCAACGAGCCTGCAAATAGGCGCGGCTGAATATGCCGCGCCTTTTTTATTGCGTCAGAAGTTTTTTGCACTCCCGAGGACATGGTATATTTTCGTTACCGCGAGTTCGTGGAAGACCGATGGCGCAAGTAGCATTAATCACCGGCGTGACCGGACAGGACGGTTCGTACCTCGCCGAATTTCTGCTGAAGAAAGGTTACGAAGTTCACGGCATGGTGCGCCGCACTTCGAGTTTTGCCACCGGACGAATCGATCACCTGCGCAAGGGCTTCGGCCCCGGCAGCGAAGGTCTGCAGCTGCACTACGGAGACCTCGGCGACGGTACCGGGCTTAGGCGAATCATCGAGCAGGTGCGTCCCGACGAGGTCTACAATCTCGCCGCGCAATCGCACGTGCGCATCTCGTTCGATCAACCCGAATATACCGCCGATGTGGTCGGCCTCGGTGCGCTGCGATTACTCGAAGCGCTGCGCGATCACAACAAGCGGCGCGGTCGGGCGGCGAAGTTGTACCAGGCGGGATCGTCGGAGATGTTCGGCAAGGTTACCGAAAATCCGCAGAGCGAGACCACGCCGTTTCATCCGCGCAGTCCGTACGCGTGCGCCAAGGTGTATGCGCATTGGCAGACAGTCAACTATCGCGAGGCCTACGAGCTGTTCGCGTGCAATGGGATCCTGTTCAATCACGAGTCGCCCCGGCGCGGCGAAAATTTCGTGACGCGCAAGATCACGCGCAGCGCGACGCGGATCAAGTTGGGCGTCCAGGAAAAGCTGGCGCTCGGCAACCTCGACGCGCGGCGCGACTGGGGATTCGCGGGCGATTACGTCGAGGCGATGTGGCTGATGCTGCAGCAGGAACAGCCCGACGACTACGTGGTCGCGACCGGAGAGACCCATTCGGTGCAGGAATTCCTGGAAGTTGTCTTCGATCGCCTGAAACTGAAATGGCAGGATCACGTTGACATCGATCAGCGGTTCTTCCGTCCCGCGGAAGTCGATCTGTTGATCGGTGATGCGTCGAAAGCGAAGCGTCAGCTCGGTTGGACGCCCAAGGTCAAGTTCGAGAAGCTCGCCGAATTGATGATCGAAGCGGATCTCGAACTCGCCGAGCGCGAACTACGCAGCAAAGCGCATTAGCAAATTCGGTTATGCACCTAACTTGATCGACTAACAGCCTCTACGGCTTTGAACTCAGATCGCCCTTGCCAGTGGCGACATCGACCGGGAACGAGAGGTGCTCCTCGACGATCATCCACTTGCCGTTGATCTTCTTGTAGCCGTCGCTGACGCGGAAGGTCAGGTCGAGCGGCCTGCCGTCCTTGCCGGTGCCGGCGAACCGCTGGATATTGTGGCCGAAGCCAAGCTCGCCGTTTGTTGTGACGCTGAGGTCGGACATTTCCGCTGTGAATGGTCCCTAAAACAACGCGAGGAAGTTTTCGTTGTTGGCGCGCCATGCCTTGATACCGACGTATTGCCGAGGCGGGATCGCGTCGAAGACAAACAGGGTATCATCTTGAACGTAAACGGCGAGCGCGCTGTCCAGGTCCCTCGCCGCGAAACCCTTTATCATAGCGGCTTCCACCGCCCGGATTTCCGCTTCGTCGCTTTCTTTCGCGTTGGATTGTTGCGCGAAAAGAAACAAAGCGATCGCGCCTGCGACAAGACCCAATATCGCCGATTTCTTCAACGAAGTTTCTCCACGGGAGCTTTGCGGGCTGGAGTGATTCCAGCCTGAGTTGCGCGTTTCTATCACTCGCGTGCTTCCGAACTCAAACGGCGCGGCTAGCTCGCAGCGCGCTTGCCGGCGGACGCTTCGAATTCGCGCTCGAGGCGCTCGATGTCCGCCTGTGAAAGGCTGAAATACTTGGCCTCGGGATGATGGAACACGACCGCGCTGACAGCGCTCTCCGGATCCATCATGAAGCCGTCGGTCAATTGCACGCCGATCGCATTCTTCTCGACCTCGAGCAGGCGGAACAGTTGCTCCTGATCCTCCATCCGGGGACACGCAGGATAGCCGAATGAATAACGCTTGCCGTGGTAGTGCGCCTGCACGAGATCCTTCAGCGAGAGTCCGGGAGGATCGCCGATTCCCCACATCTGTCGAATCTTGATATGCAGCAGCTCGGCGAATGCCTCGGCGCCTTCGTTCGCGAGCACCTGCAGGATATGCGAGCGCAGGTAATCGCCCTTGTTCTTCCAATCCTCGGCGAGCGCGCGCACACCGGTGCCGATAGTCGTGACGAACATGCACAGATAATCGGTTCGGCCGGAATCGCGCGAGGCGACGTAATCGGCGAGGCTCAAGTGCGGCGCCTCGCTCTGGCGGCCGAAGATAAACGACTCGAGCACAGTCTTGCCGTCCGGTGAAAAAATCATGACGGTGCGATCGCCGTCGGATTGCGCGGGGAAGAATCTGTAAACGGCATTCGCGGAAATGTCGGTGCGCGCGAGCATTTCTTGCGCGACTTCCTCGACGCGATCGTGGAGCTCGCGCGCCTTCGGGTCGCCTGCCTCGAACGACCCGACATAATTTTGAAACCCGAGATGCTTGGAGTACACGCTCTTGGGATTGATGTAGTCGAAAATCTCGCCGAGATCGTAGTTGCGGATCACGTGAGTCTTCAGGTCGGGCGGCTTCGGGATCTCGACGTCGCGACGCACCGATGAAGTGCGCGGGACTGCGTCCGCGGGCGCATCGACCACCTTCGGCGCGGCCTCGAGCATCTTTTTCGACTGATCGGCGAGCACGTGCTTGAGCGATTCGCGACGCTCAAAGTCCATGATCTGATTCGCCAGGTCGAGACCGTTCATCGCGTCGTTGGCGTATGCGACCAGTCCCGGGTATTCGGGCGCGATCTTCATTCGCGTGAAGCGGTTCGACAGCGCGGCGCCGCCGACCAGGATCGGGCAATCGATTCCCGCGGTCTTCAAGTCCTGCGCGGTCGCGACCATCATCTGCGCCGACTTCACCAGCAGGCCCGACAACCCGATCGCGTCGGGAGTATGCTCGCGGAACGCCTTGATCAGTTCCTCGGGCGGCACCTTGATGCCGAGATTCACGACGCGGTAGCCGTTGTTGCTGAGAATAATCTCGACCAGGTTCTTGCCGATGTCGTGGACGTCGCCCTTGACCGTCGCGAGAATAATTTTGCCCTTGGTCGCACTCTCGGACTTCTGCATGTGCGGTTCGAGATGCGCGACCGCCGCCTTCATCGCCTCGGCCGATTGCAGAACCTCGGCCACGATCATCTGGTTGGCGTTGAACAGCCGGCCGACCTCGTCCATACCCTTCATCAACGGGCCGTTGATGATTTCTAGCGGGCCGCGCGTCGTCAGCGCTTCGTTGAGATCGTCGATCAGGCCGTCCTTCGAGCCTTCGAGAATATAGCGCGCCAGGCGACCGTCGAGCGGCATCGACTTGCGATCTTCGGCGGTGACGGTGCTTTTGCGCTCCCGGAAATGTGCGGCGAAGGCGGCAATCGGATCGTCGCCACGCCACCAGATCAGATCCTCGGCGAGTTTGCGCTCTTCTTCCGGAATCGACGGGTAACGGTGCAGTTTTTCCGAGTTAACGATCGCGAGGTCGAGACCCGCCTGCACGCAGTGATAGAGCATCACGGCGTTCAGCACTTCGCGGCCCGCCTCCGGCAATCCAAACGAGACGTTCGAGATGCCGAGAACGGTTTTACAACTGGGCAGCGCTTGCTTGATCAGGCGGATGCCCTCGATGGTCTCGATGCCGGAGCCGATATAATTTTTGTCGCCGGTGCCGACCGGGAAAACCAGCGGATCGAAGATGATATCCTCGGGCTCGACGCCGTATTTTTCGGTGAGCAGCTTGAATGATCGCTCCGCCACTTGCAGCTTGCGCGCGCGGGTGACCGCTTGCGCCTGCTGCTTGTCGTCGTCGATACATCCGACCACCAGCGCGGCGCCGAAGCGGCGCGCCAGCGGCACCACCTTCTTGAAGCGATCCTCGCCGTCTTCGAGATTGATCGAATTGATCAGCGACTTGCCCGGCGTGCGCTTGAGCGATTCTTCGATCACACGATGATCGGTCGAATCGATCATCAAAGGCACTTTGACTTTCTTGACTTCGATTTCGAGAAAGCGGGTGACGTCCGACATCTCGTCGCGATCCGGATCCTGCAAGCATACGTCGAGGATGTGCGCGCCGCGGCGGACCTGCACGCGACCGACTTCGGAAGCTTCCTCGACCTTGCCGTCCGCGATCAGCCGCTTGAACTTGCGGCTGCCGAGCACGTTGGTGCGCTCGCCGACGATCACCGGCCGCGTGTCGTTGTCGATGACGAGAGTCTCGATGCCCGAAACCACTGAGCGCCTGAGCGTCGCGCGCTCTCGCGGACGCTTGCCCGCAACTGCTTGAACGAGCAGGCGAATGTGCTCAGGCGTGGTGCCACAGCATCCGCCGACCAGATTGACCCATCCATTTTCCGCAAAGCGCGCGATTTTTCCGGCGAGCATCTCGGGCGTCTCATTGTAATGTCCTTCTTCGTCGGGCAGTCCCGCGTTAGGCACGCACGCGACGAAAAATTTCGAGATAGTCGACAGAGTGCGCAGGTGATCGGTCATGAAGTCGGGGCCGGTGGCGCAGTTGAGGCCCATCCAGAGCAGATCGCGATGCGCGAGCGAGGTGTAAAACGCCTCGATATCCTGACCGCTGAGCAGCGTGCCCATCGTCTCGATCGTTCCCGACACACAGACCGCGGGCGCGACGCCGAGTTTTGCGATCGCCGCCTCGATAGCGACCAGGCCTGCTTTGCAGTTCAGCGTGTCGTTGACGGTTTCGAGGAGCAGGATGTCGGCGCCGCCTTCGATCAGTCCTTCGGCCTGAATTTGGTAGCCGTCGCGCATCTGATCGAACGTGACGCCGCCGGTGACCGAGATGCTCTTGGTCGTCGGCCCCATCGATCCCGCGACGAAGCGCGGCTTATCCGCGGTACTGAATCGCGCGGCTTCCTCGCGCGCGAGCGTCGCGGCGATGCGGTTGAGTTCGCGCGTTTCCGGCTCGAGACCGTACTCGGCGAGCACGATTGGGCTCGCCTGGAAGCTTGCGGTCTCGACTGATGTCGGCGCCCACTTCGAGAAAGCCATCGTGCATCCGGCGAATCAGATCCGGCCGCGTGCGCACGACGTTCTCGTTGCATCCTTCGTAGCGAGCGCCGCCATAATCCGCCGCGCTCAGATTTTCGCCGAGCACGAAGGTGCCGAATGCGCCGTCCAGAACGAGGATTCGTTCGGCGAGCAACTCCTTGAGGAGCTTGATCCTGTGCGCATCGGTGGTCATTGTTGGATGCCCGCAAAGATGCGGGCGGTAACCAACTAAGTTATCCTAGCGATGCAGACCGCGCAATTTTGTGGGGCTCTTGGGATTGTCGCCGCGACCAACACGGAGTGAGGTCTCGCCGTTCACTCTTAACCGAAGTGATTGATGATGGTCCGAGATGCTTCTAAGCTTTGGCCGGAGAGAATCGTCCTCTGCGGAGTCGTATGGTGGTTTTTCGTAAGCCTGCACAGAGAAATTCCCGAAGCCGACAGGATGACGATCGGAGCGTGGGCGATCGTCGTCGGCCTACTGATTTTGCTTCTACGCAATGTTCTGTCGGGATTCTATTCGCGGATGTGGAGATTAGAAAAAGGAGCCGTCCGGTTTTTGTTTGTGGAGTTCGGCGTTTTGGTGGCGATTGGTGGCGGAACTCTCTTACTGCAGGTGCTAACCTAGGGCCAAAATCCATATGCATCTCGGACGATCCGGATCCGGATCAAACTGCGGCAAATTAGGACGTCGTTTCAAGTCGAAATGCGCACAGGATCGGAATCGGAAAAGCGACTCGTGCTGGTGACTGGCGGCGCCGGCTTCATCGGATCGCATCTGGTCGATGCGCTGATCAATGTCGGCTTGCGGGTGCGCACGATCGACAACTTCCACACTGGGCGGCGTGAGGGTGTTAACCGCGCGGCCGAAGTCGTCGAAGCAGACATTCGCGATGCGTCGTCGATTTCCGATGCGTTCGACGGTGTCGATACCGTGTTCCATGTCGCCGCGCAGCCGCGAATTCCGCTTTCCATCGAAAAGCCGGTCGAGACGCACATGACCAACGTGGTCGGGACGCTAAACGTGTTGCTCGCAGCGCGCGACCATAGCGTTCGACGCTTCGTGTACTCGGGATCGTCGTCGGTGTACGGCAATCAGCCGACGATACCGCTGGTCGAGACGATGACTCCGAATCCGGTCAACCCGTACGCACTGCAGAAATATGTCGGTGAGCAGTACGCGCGCATGTTTCATCGATTGTTCGCGATGCAAACGATCACGCTGCGCTACTTCGGCGTGTACGGCCCGCGGATGGCGCAAGAGGGATCTTATGTGCTGGCGATAGCGGCGTTCCTGAAGGCGCGGCGCGACGGGCGGCCACTCGAAATTTACGGCGACGGCGAACAGACGCGGGATTTTACCCATGTCAGCGACGTGGTGGCGGCAAACATACTTGCTATGGACTGCGAAATTGCCGACGGCCGCGCACTCAACATCGGCCGCGGCGAAAACGTCAGCCTGAATCGAATCGCCGCGATGTTCGGCGGCCCAATCCTTCATCACGAAGGGCGTCCGGGCGAGATGCGGGACACGCTGGCAGATCGCACGCGAGCGGAGCAGGTTCTCGGATGGCGCCCGAAAATGTCGATCGCGGAAGGGATCGCGGACCTGCTGAAACGCGAGGGCTAGGGCGAAGGAATCGGGGTGGCGCCGCGGGCGCTTGATTCGTAGCACGCCTCGACGACGGCCATCGTGCGGAGTGCGTCTTCCACCCCGGAAACCAGTTTTGAATCCTCGCCGGCGACGAATCGCTGCAGATTCGACATCGGCCCTTCGAACGCTTCGAGAAACCACGAGCCGCGCAGCGCAATCGCACTCCAGCCATTCGAGTCTTCGGTCGCGATCTCGAGCGTGTCGGGCTCGCCCGCGGGATAGTTGAGATTCACGCCCATCTTCGCGATCGCCGCGCCGCGCATTCCCTCCAACTTCACCTGCGACATTCCGTAGCGTCCGCCAAACGTATGCGCGTGATTCATCGTCAGGCTGCATCGAATCGTGTCGCCGTAATCGAGCACGATGCTGGTGCGGGTGTCCGAATAATCCGGCATCGCGGGATGCCGCACGCCCTTGCAATAGACGCCGCGCGGTTCGCCAATTAGCGATCGAATCAAATCGAGGTAATGAATCGAATGCATCAGCACCTCGAGACGCGGCACGCCCTTGAGGAACGCCCAGTAGTTCCACGGCGTGTGAAGATTGATGCGCACTTCGACGTCGAGCAGGTCGCCGAAGACGCCGCGCTCGAGCGCGTCCTTGAGCGCGAGCATGTTGGGTGCGAAGCGGAGCTGAAAATTCACTGCGGCGCATAACTTTCGCTCGCGGCAAATCGCAACAATCCGGCGCGCGTCGGCAAGGTCGCGGCCCATCGGCTTTTGAATCAGCACCGCGGCGCCCTGTGGCAGTCGCTCCAGCACGCTCGCAATATTGTTCGGCGGGATCGCGACGTCGAAGACTACGTCGTGCATCGACGCAGCTTCTTCGATTGAAACGAACACGCGCGGAATCGCAAAAGCAGCGGCGCGCTCGGCGCTCGCTTTCGGATTCATGTCGAAAATGCCGGCGACTGGAAAGCCGAGGCGTTGGTAAATCGGCAAATGCGCGTCGCGAACTATACTGCCAGCGCCGATCACGACGATCGGCTTCGGCGCCGACGGACGCGGCCACGACTGGCTCAAATCGCGAATCGAGACTGGCAATTGAGTCGTCATCTATGGTCGCGCGATGCTACCATGCCGCGCAGAGGAAGCGATCATGGCGCGCACAATCTCCGGACTGTCGGTCCGCGACATCCGAACCCCAACCTCCAGAACGCTCGCTGGCTCCGACGCTGTGCACACCGACCCCGACTATTCCGCGACCTACGTAGTTCTCATGACCGACGCGCGCGACGGTATCGAAGGCCACGGCATGACGTTTACGCTCGGCCGTGGCAACGAAGTTGTGGTCGCTGCCGTCCGCAGCTTGCAACATCTCGATCGTCGGCTCGAAGTACGAGGACATTGTCGCCAACCTGGGCGCATTCTGGGAGCGGCTCACGTTCGAAAGCCAGCTCAGATGGATCGGTCCGGAGAAAGGCGCGATTCATCTCGCGACGGCGGCGATCGTAAATGCGGTCTGGGACCTGTACGCCAAAATCGAGCGCAAGCCGGTCTGGAAACTCGTCGCCGACATGACGCCTGATCAGTTCGTCTCGTGCATCGATTTCCGATATCTCACCGACGCTCTGACCTATGACGATGCGCTCGAAATCCTATGCAGCAAATTTGCGACGCGCGCCGAACGCGAAGCGCAGATGCGTAAAGAGGGCTACCCGGCCTACATCACGTCCGCCGGATGGATGGGTTATCCCGACGACAAAGTTCGCCGCCTATGCCGCGAGGCGCTCGCCGCCGGATGGACCCGGTTCAAAATAAAAGTTGGGCGCGATTCGGCCGCCAACGTGCATCGCGCGGCGCTGGTGCGCGAGGAAATCGGACCGCACTCCGTCATGATGATGGACGCGAACCAGGCGTGGGACGTGGGCGAGGCGATCGAGCTGATGCGCCCGCTCGCGCGCTTCAACCCGCTGTGGATCGAAGAGCCGACCAGCCCCGACGACGTCCTCGGCCACGCCACGATTCGCCGCGCGATTGCGCCGATCGGAGTCGCGACAGGAGAGCACGCATCGAACCGCGTGATGTTCAAGCAGCTGATGCAGGCCGGGGCGATCGACTTCTGCCAGTTCGACAATTGCCGCCTCGGCGGACTCAGCGAGGCGCTCGCGGTGCTGCTGCTCGCGGCGAAATTCGGCGTGCCGGTCTGTCCGCACGCAGGCGGCATCGGGCTGTGCGAATACGGCCAGCACGTCTCGCTGATAGACTACATCTGCGTGAGCGGTAGCCTCGACGACCGGATGATCGAATTCGCCGATCACCTGCACGAGCACTTCAAGGACCCGGTAGTGATGCGCGGCGATCGCTACATGCCGCCAACCGCGCCCGGCTTCAGCATCGAAATGCTCCCCGCATCGCTCGACACCTTCGAGTTCCCGGGCGGCGCGGAATGGAGAAAGAAATGAAGCACCTAGTCAAATTCTCGTTGTTCGTCCTGCTTGCTCTGGCGATGGCAGCGATCTCGCTGACGCAATCGGCGCTCGCGGATGAAGCCACCACTGCGGCCGCGCTGCAGGCCGCGATCGCAGGACCGCAGCGTTCCGATGCAAACAAAGCTCGCGACAAATATCGGCATCCGCTGGAGACTCTCACCTTCTTCGGGATCAAGCCCGATATGACGGTCGTCGAGATCTCGCCCGGCACTGGTTGGTACACCGAGATTCTCGCGCCATTTCTGAAGGACCACGGCAAGCTCTACGAAGCGGTCGGAGGAGGAGCCGGCGCTAAGACCTTTGAGGACAAGCTCAAGGCCGATCCAGCGAGCTATGGCCAGGTGGTCGTTACTACGCTGCAGCCTCAAGCCCAAACAGAAATTGCGCCCGCGGGCACAGCCGACATGGTCCTGACGTTTCGCAACGTGCACAACTGGCTCCCGCGCGGCGAGACGCAAGATTACTTCAAGGCCTTTTACCTCGCTCTGAAGCCCGGCGGTATCCTGGGAATCACCGACCATCGCGCAGATCCATCGCAGCCGCAGGATCCGAAAGCAAAGAATGGATACGTGCGCCAGGACTATACGATCCAAATCGCGGAGCAGGCCGGCTTCAAGCTGGCGGGGACGTCGGAAATCAACGCGAATCCCAAGGACCCGCGCAATCAACCCGTGTGGAATCTACCGCCAACGTTGCGGCAGGGAGATAAGGATCGCGACAAGTACCTGGCTATCGGAGAGAGCGACCGCATGACGCTAAAGTTCATCAAGCCGAATTGAAATCGATCGTGCGCTTCAGAGCGTGAACACCAGCTTCATCTCGGCCCACCATTCGCCCGGCTGCGCGCTCGGGACCGGCTCCTGCATCGAGGCCATCAGCTCCTGCCATTCGCGGTTGCGCGGATTCATCGCCTCGTAGCGCGGGAAGTCGCGATCGGGATCGAAGGTGTCCGTAGTCTCCATGAACATGAAGAGCTGACGGCCGAGCATGAAGATCAGCATCCGCTCGATGCCGATGGACTTGAGCCCGCGCTCGACCTCCGGCCAGATCGCGCGATGGTGCTCGAGGTAGCGCTCGATAATTTTCGGGTCGTCCTTCAGCAAGATCGTGCGGCCGTACCGTCTCATCAGAATGCGAGCACGCCGCCGTCGATTGGATACGCCTGTCCGGTGATGAACGACGCTTCATCCGAGCACAGGTAGAGCGCGAGCGCGGCGACTTCTTCGGGCGTGCCCATCCGGCCGAGCGGTTGATACTCCGAAAGCTGCTTGAACATCTCGGCCTCGCGTCCCGGATAAGTCGTGCGGAGATAACCGTCGACGAACGGTGTGTGAACGCGCGCGGGGCAGATACAGTTGCATCGGATGCCGCGCTTGACGTAGTCCACCGCGATCGAACGCGTCATCGTCAGCACCGCGCCTTTGCTCATCGAGTAGGCGAAGCGATCGGTGAGTCCGATCAGCGACGCAATCGACGCGAGGTTGAGGATCACGCCGCCGCCGCTCGCGAGCATCCGGCGCACCGCGGCCCGCGAACAAAGAAAAATCCCCTTCACGTTGACTGAATAGATGCGATCGAGGTCTTCTTCCGAGGTGTTTTCGACGGTGCCGATATGCGCGATTCCCGCGTTGTTCACCAGGATGTCGACGCGCGACGCATGCTGATCGGAATCGATCCGCGCGAAACTGGCTTCCACCGAGTCCGCGAGCGCGACATCGCATTCGAGTGCCGACGCTGTGCCGCCGGCCGCGCGAATCTTCTCTACAGAGTTGTTAGCGGCTTTGAGATCGCGATCAAGCGCGAAAACGTGCGCACCATTTTGCGCAAAGGTTGATGCGATCGCGAATCCGATTCCGGAACCAGCGCCGGTCACTACCGCGGTCTTTCCGTCGAGCCGAAACACGCGAGAACAGTAAAACAGGCGGGCGCTACATGACAACCCGACCGATCATTGCCCTTCGGGCGCGCGCAGGACGCGGCCAATACGAGCGATCAGTTCGCCCGAGTTGAATGGCTTGGTGACGTAGTCGTCGGCGCCGAGATTAAAACCCTTCACCACCTCAGCTTCGTCGCGATGCGCGCTGATGAGAATCACCGGCGTATTCCTGGTCGCGATATCGCCCCGCAGCGCGATCAATGCTTCGAAACCGTCCATCTGGGGCATCGATACGTCCATCAGCACCAGGGCAGGCTTTTTGTCGCGGGCGATCTCAAGCGCCTGTTTGCCGTCGCGCGCGACCAGGCACTCGAAGTTGAAATGCTTCAGGATGGTTGAGATCATAACGATCGTCGTCGCGTCGTCGTCCGCTACCACTATGCGCCGGGTGCCGTTTCGAGGTGAGGTTTGTACGGTGGCTTCCGCAGTCTCAACGAATCTGAGAACACGGTGTGTCCTGAGCAACAGTTCCTGCGGCTGGCACGGCCGCAAAATGAATTCGCGGTTGAGGTCGAAGAGCGCTGTGAATCCGGTCACCATGTCCGCGTAGGAGCCGACAATTACCGCCGGCTTTCGGCTCCGCGTGATCATTTCGATCGGGGACGGCTGTTCGCCAGAGGCGGTCGCGGAAGCGTTGATGAAGCACGCATCGAAGGGAGAAAACGAGCTGAGCCCGGGAATAAGCGGTTGCGCTCCGATCACGTGACCGATTCCACGGACGGTCCCCAATATCGCGATAATCGAATCGCTCTCCGGCGTCTCGAACCCCATCAAGCCGAATCTCTTCCCCGCTAGAGACTGTTGAATGATCTGATCCATGACGGACACACTCCTTTTTTGTGCGGGATCGTGTCAGAAGCAAACTCACCTCCGCCTAGCACGATTGATCCTCGACTGTTACGCAACCTCCGTGCCTTGCGGCGAGCGACAATCAAAGCCTCGCATGGCATAGGCCGAGCATCGGACTGCATCGGAAAGCGCGTGGTACTACCGGATTGATTCATGCGCGGATCGATGCGGGAACTACTATGTCGCTCTCTGGGACATATTCCGGCACATTCGCGAATCGCTTTTCGAGGCCGTCGCGTGTAGAGCAGTGACTAACCGCACACGGTTTGCGATGCCCTATTCTCATCAAGATAGCCTCGACCAGGAACTACCCGAAACCATCGCCGAAGCGCGCCTTGCCGACGCTGCCCTCGCAAAGGCGCGACGCAGGCTGATTCCCTTCCTGTTCGTGCTTTATCTCGTCGCCTACCTCGATCGAATCAACGTCGGCTTCGCGTCGTTGCAAATGAACCGCGAGCTTGGACTCACCGAATCGGTCTTTGGCCTCGGCGCGGGATTGTTCTTCCTCGGCTACTCGCTGTTCGAGGTGCCGAGCAACTTGATCCTCGCGCGGGTCGGCGCGCGGCGGTGGATTGCGCGAATCATGATCAGCTGGGGCGTCGTCGCGATGGCGATGGTCGCCGTGCGCGGCGCGCTCTCTTTCTTCGCACTGCGCTTCATACTGGGACTCGCCGAAGCGGGATTTTTCCCCGGCGTGATTCTCTACCTCACGTTCTGGTTCCCGGCCCGCGAACAAGCGCGAGCAGTCGCACTCTTCATGACCGCGACCGCGCTCGCCGGCGTCATCGCCGGTCCGATCTCAGGCGCATTGCTCGAACTGCACGGAGCGTTGGGGTTGTCCGGCTGGCAGTGGCTCTTCATCCTCGAAGGTCTGCCCGCGTTGATTCTCGGCATGATGGTATTTCTCTATCTTCCCGACGGTCCCGAAACGGCCGCCTGGCTTGAGGTTGACGATCGTGCCGCATTACTCAATAGACTCGAAAGCGATCGGCGACGTAGTACTCAGAAACGCCAGCGCAGTTTCCGCGACGCGATTAGCAACTCGACTGTCTGGCTACTCTCACTAGAATATTTTGGAATTATATTTGGACTTTATGGCGTGACCTTCTGGCTACCGCAAATTATCGGGAGTTTCGGTACTCGCAGCGACTTCGGTATCGGGATGCTGTCGGCGATTCCATTTGTCGGCGCCGCGATCGCGATGGTGTTCGTCGGTAGGGCGTCGGATCTAAGCGGCGAGCGCCGATGGCATCTGGCAGTGTGTGCGGTGATCGGAGCCATCGGCCTGATACTCGCATCAATGACTCGCTCGCCGCTTCTGTCGCTGGGCGCGCTTTCGATCGCGGCAGTAGGAATCTGGGGAACCTTCGGGCCATTTTGGGCGATGCCGGCGGAGTTTCTCACCGGCACCGCCGCGGCCGGCGCAATCGCGCTTATCAACTCGATTGGAAACCTCGGCGGCTTCGCAGGCCCCTACCTGGTCGGGATGGTCAAGCAGCGGACGCACAGCTTCGCCGGCGGGATGCTCCTGATGGCCGCTTCGCTGGTCGTGGCCGCGATGCTCGCCTTGACACTGCCGGTGCCCTTGCGCGAAACCGATCCATCATGAGCGATATGACCATCGCGCTCAGCCCTGCCGCGTTATGGCGACGGATGGGGTTGGCGCATCACAACTGGCCGGGCCGATTCACCGTCCTGCTCTTGACGATTATGCTGCTGCTCGTTTCTCAGCCGCTGTTCGCTGGACATGACTATGCGCAAAACATTGCGACTGCGACGATATCTTTGGTGCTGCTGGCCGCCCTTTATTCGGTCCGCTCGGCCAGATTCCTCTTCGCTATCGCGCTCATTCTGTTCGTTCCATCCTTCGGATCTCGAGTGGCTCTGTTATTCACCTCGAGCCGGGCGATGGAAGCGCTCGGCGCGATCACTTCGTGCGCGTTCCTGGCCGTCACCGTCATCTCACTGGTTTCCAGGCTGTTCATCGTGACCAGCGTTACCCTCGACACTATCAGCGCGGCGATTTGCGCCTACCTGCTGGCGGCCATCGCGTTCGCGTATGCCTTCGCGGTGGTTGAACTGCAAAATCCCGGTTCGTTCAGCGCCGTGCTCTTTCAAAGGCCATCGAGTAACATCGCGCCCCTCATGGCGTCGCTGCACAACTTCATCTACTACAGCTTTGTGTGCCTGACGACGACCGGCTTCGGCGATATCGCGCCAATCTCGGGAGGCGCGCGCAGCCTGTCCGTGATGGAATCGGTGTTCGGCCAACTATATGTGGCGATTCTGATCGCGCGGCTGGTCAGTCTCGAAGTCGCGCAATCGATGATGAAGGAGCGTGAGTAAGATGTCTGGACTCTATTTTGACGAATTCGAAATTGGCCATGTATTCAAGCACGCAATCACGCGCACGATCACCGAAACCGACAACCTGATCTTCTGCGCGCTCACGCACAATCCACAGCCGCTTCATCTCGACGCGGAATTTGCCAAGTCTACCGAGTTCGGCCAGCGAATCGTCAACAGCATCTTCACGCTCGGCCTGATGATCGGAGTGTCGGTCGGCGACACCACGCTCGGCACTACGATCGCGAATCTGGGGATGGCTGATACGCGCTTCGCCCATCCGGTGTTTATCGGCGACACGCTCCGCGCGGAGACTACGGTCGCGGAGAAACGCGAGAGCCGCTCGCGGCCCGACGCGGGTATCGTCGTGTTCGACCATCGATGCTTCAACCAGCGCGCCGAAGAAGTCGCGTACTGCAAACGCTCGGCGCTGATGCGCAAGCGGCCGGCGTCATGATTCTCCGCTCTCTCCTGTTCGTCCCCGGCGACAGCGAACGCAAGCTCGCCAAGTCGGAGTCCTCGCATGCCGACGCATTGGTGCTCGACCTCGAAGACGCGGTCGCCGCGGATCGCACCGCAGTCGCCCGCACGATGGTGCTCGAGTATCTCCGCGCGCATCGCGATCGCTCGAAGACTCAGCTGTGGGTCCGAATCAATCCGCTCTCGACCCCGATGGCGACAATTGATCTGGCGGCAATCGTCGCCGGCGCTCCCGACGGAATAATGCTCCCCAAAGTCACCTCGGCCAGCGATGTCGTGATGCTCGATCACTTCCTGTGCGCTCTGGAAGCCCGCGACAGCGTCAAGCCGGGATCGATCGCAATCATTCCAGTCGCGACTGAGACGCCTGCTGCGATGTTCACGCTCGGCGGCTTCGCCGGATGCAGTCCGCGGCTGAGCGGCATGACCTGGGGCGCGGAAGATCTCGCCGCCGCGGTCGGCGCGACGACGAATCGCGACGACAGCGGCAATCTCGATTTCACCTACCAGCTTGCGCGCTCGCTATGCCTGCTCGCGGCGGTGGCTGCCGAGGTCCAGCCGATCGACACGGTATCGGTAAACTTCAAAGACGCAGATGCACTGCGGAAGGAGTCCGAGACCGCGCGCCGCGCCGGCTTCACCGGCAAGATTGCAATTCATCCAGATCAAGTTGATGTGATCAACGCCGCCTTCACCCCATCCCCCGAAGATATCGCCCACGCAAATCGAGTGATCGAGGCATTCGCATCAGGCGCAGGCACCGTCGCCCTCGACGGCAAAATGCTCGACATGCCCCACCTAAAACAAGCCCGCCGCACCCTCGCCCTAGCCGCATCACTACGCTCGCGCTCTTAAATTGCCTCGCCCCACGACGGGAGAGGCCGACGCGCTCCCGAGCGCGGCGGGTGAGGGACACTAATTCTTCAACTCCTCGCGGCCCTGGGGGATGAACTTTTAAGCCTTATCTTCGCGAGCCTCGCATGTCATCTTACCAATACGCCATGGACATCGATCATCATGGTCCCCACTCTCTCGACCCCTCCCACGGAGCTCCTCGCCTCCCGGGCGGCCTGGTGTCATGCAAAATCATTTTTTTACGGAACGAAACTACCCTTAGTGGTAGGGTACCTCCAAAACCACAAGTAATGGTATGAACTTCCTTTTTCATCTCTTCACGACCCTTCGGAATCGCACCCTTGGACAGCGAATGGATTCTAAAAAAAGATGAACCATCGCACGCAGGTCGGCATCGTTGGGGCGGGGCCGGCGGGGCTGATGCTCTCGCACTTGCTGCACCTCAATGGCATCGAGTCCGTCGTGCTCGAGGCTCGCAGCCGCCAATATGTCGAAGAGCGGGTTCGCGCAGGCCTGCTCGAACAAACTACCGTCAACCTGCTCAACGAAACTGGTGTCGGAGAGCGGATGAAGCGACTCGGCCTGGTACATCACGGCATCGAATTGCGCTTCGGCGGCCGTGGCCATCGTATCGATCTCAGCGGGCTCACCGGTGGCAGAACGGTCACCATCTACGCACAGCACGAAGTCATCAAGGATCTGATCGCCGCGCGACTAGCTGCGGGTGGTCAAATCGTTTTCGCGGCTGCCAACGTCAGCATCCACGACTTCGACGGATCCGAGCCGAAGATTCGTTACCGCATCGACGGCACTGTCAACGAACTGTCCTGCGATTTCATCGCGGGATGCGACGGCTTCCACGGCGTCTGCCGTCCGAGTATCCCCACCGGCGTACTGACGATGTACGATCGCATCTACCCGTTCGCATGGCTGGGGATTCTCGCCGAAGCGACGTCCATCATCGGACGAATTGATCTACGCCTACCACGAGCGCGGCTTCGCGCTGCATAGTATGCGCTCGCCGAACATCACTCGGCTCTATCTGCAATGCGCCCCCGACGAGAATCTCGCCAATTGGCCCGACGAAAAAATCTGGGACGAGCTCCAGCTAAGACTCGCGGCCGGCAAGAACTGGAAACTGAACCGCGGCGCCGTCATCCAGAAGGGCATCACCGAAATGCGCAGCTTCGTGGTCGAGCCGATGCAATCCGGCACGCTTTTCCTCGCCGGTGACGCCGCGCACATCGTGCCGCCGACCGGGGCGAAAGGGCTCAACCTCGCAGTCGCGGACGTCCGCGTCCTCGCCAGCGCGCTGACTGACTATTACGCCAATAGTAATCGCGAACTACTAACTAGCTATTCAGAAACTTGCCTGCGACGAGTCTGGAAGGTGCAACGCTTCTCCTGGTGGATGACCTCGATGCTGCATCGATTCGCCACCGACAACGCCTTCGACCAGCGCCGCCAACTAGCCGAGCTCGACTACGTCACCAGCTCGCGCGTCGCCTCCCAAACCCTGGCCGAGAACTACGTCGGCCTCCCAATGGAATGACGCACGGTCGCGACAGGGCAAAGAATCTGTGTTAGTTTCCTAGCATGGAAGTGTTTCCAGGCATCTCGATGGATCCCGCAATTCGTTTTGGAAAGCCTTGCCTGGCGGGGACGCGAATCGATGTTGCGACGATCCTCGGCGACCTAGCCTCCGGAGCTTCCGCGGAGGCCATTGAAGCGGAATACCGACTTTCTCGCGAGCAAATCACAGCGGCGCTCCGTTACGCCGCTCACGTGGCGGCGCATTTGCCTCCTGCCGTGGGAAATTCGGATGAGAATCCTTCTCGATGAAAATTTCCCGCTCGCACTGCTGTGGAAGTTGCAGGAAGAAGGACATCAGGTTGATCACATCATTATGCTGGGCCTGCGCGGCGCGCCCGATCGCGCCATCATTGATCTACTGAACTCCGAGGAACTGCTCCTACTGACGCACGACAGGAGTTCCTTGATAGGTCTGTAACTCGCTCGCGCGTCATAGCGTCCCGAGTTACCCAGAGTCAGCCCATACAGGTACGAGTCGAGATTTGGCTCAAGGCAATTCGCGAGTACTTCTCTAGCGACTGGGCCGAAATGCGATTCGAGATATTCGACGATGGAAAGCTATGCCCCTGGCAACGGAAGGCTACGTAATTTGATTCTGAGAGGTGAAGCTAGCGGATTTCGTACACCTTCGCTTCATAGCCTTCGAACTTGTCTTCAAAAGTATAGCGGTCCTTGATTTCAATCTTTACCGTTCCGCGTCGGACTGTTACCAACTGCGCTGGGGATTGTAGGACGAATCGCGCCGGTGCGGGGTTGCTACTGTGATTGTATGCAATCACATAACGACCGCCGTCGGCGCCGATCTTCTCGCGCGTCACGATGTCCTTGCTGGGCTTGCCGTTCAGCACCTGCGAATCAGGCTGGAGCAGTACCGGCTCGAGATCCTTGATCTCTTTCGTCACGCGGACCAGCGAGCTCCAGAGCTCCGCATGTTGCACCGGATTTCGCACCCATCCCAGCCCGCGTGCGCCGTGCGACCAGTAGAAAATGCCGGACGCGCCCTCCGCAATAGCCATCCAGGTCATATCGTGGAGCTGCTGTTCGGTCGGCCACGTGGACATAGCGTCGGCCTGGAAAAACTGGATGACCGTCCAGACCGGTCTGGAACCATGGACTGCATTAACCGCCATCCTGGTCCAATCGCCCACTTCACCGATGTAGTTATCGACGGGTAGCCATAGCGGATAGGGATCGACGCCGAGCACGTCCATCGCGTCGCGCCACGATGAGGCGTCGCGCGGACGGTCGAGCACGGCCAAATTGAATCCGCCCCCGTCGTTGTCCTTGATCAGTTGATATTGATGGAAGGTGCGCGGGACCTTGTCGATTGTTGGCTCATCCTGGACATAGTAACCGGCGATCGCGCGGTTGCGCGCGAGAGCGTCGGCATATCGCGCGATGAACTCATCTTGCGAGGTTGCGCTCAGCTTGGCCGCCAGGCCTTTCGGGTAAGCGCGATTATCCTCGTAGAAATTGTTGACAGTCGGCAAAAGGAAGATGCCCTGCTTTTGCAATGCCTCGGTGTACGCATCGACGGCGCTAATCGGCGCATTGGTGATGAAATAGTTTATCATCATGTTGATCGGCGCCTGGGAAATCTCGTCGATCGCCGGGGCGTACGCCGTCGCAAGGTTGAAATAGCGGGAGGTGTCATAGATTCCGATCACAAAATGGGGCTGGCCGTCGCCGAAGTGCGCGCGATTGCGATCGTCGATCCACGCTTTCAAAAACGCGCCGGCGTTTGAACTAACCTTCACGACCCGGTAGGGCGGCTGATCGAAGATAACTTTGCCGCCGCGGTCCATCAGCATCGCGCGTACATGGTAAACGCCCGCGGACAGCGGGCCGAAATCCAGCGTTGCGGTGAAATCATCGGCGGGTGCCTTGTACGCGTGATCAGTTTTTGCGCCTGAATCGACGCGCACCGCCTCGAGCTGAAAGACGAGATCTTCGCGGCGCAAATCAGCACCGAGATCGAGCGTCACAGCGGCTCGCAGCTCCTGCGGCTGGTCGGCAAAGAGGTATCCGCGATAATTCGGATACAACATGAAGGTATGGAAAAGCGCGCCGATTTCTCGTTGCACGTACATGTTGGCGAACCATGCAGAGCCGGATGCTTTGCCATTGACGGCGAGGCGAAAGGGCGAGTGGGTGCCGGGCGCGACGACGCAATGCTGACCGTCGAACTTTTGCCAGCCGGCGGCGCCGCTCACCGATTTTGTTTCGCAGTTCGTGAACAAATCCATCGAGGTTCCGACCACCAGCTTTTTCTGTTCGGTCAGTTCTGAGGTTTTGATCTCGCCCCCAATCGAGTAAACGCCGGGCGGAGCCACGAACTCGTTGATTGCCAACTTCGCGGACGGCCCGCACGAGCCGGGGGTTTCCAGCTCGAGACTTGGCTTTCCGTTGGGAGCGCGGGTTGACGAGTCTGGCCGGAAGCATCGCGCCGATGCGTGCCAACCCTCCAAGCCGTTGGAGAAGTCTCCATTGACGAGCAGGTTTGCGCTTAAGGTCGTGCCGGTTTCGGGCGCCTCAAGACCGCCCACTGAAATGTTCGGGCGCTTGCGCTGGGTGAGGTCAAAAAGAGGGGATTCTGCCGTCGCGGGAGATTCTCTGTGCCAATGATTCGAGGCTTCAGGCGGCGCGTTGGTGCCCGACGAACATCCCGCCAGCAGCAGCGATCCGAATATGCCGATTCCGGCAACTCGAAAGATGCCGCGCTGGCGCCAGTGCATCAGTGACTACTACTGGAGCGTCCTTAGCAGATCACTGTTCGTGATTGACGTAGCTGATGCATTGGCCCTGGTTCTTGAAGCCACAAGGGAAATCCCGCCAGCCGCCCTTTTTGCACTGATCCTTTGAAGTGGGAGGGGCGGAGCAGGTTGGAAATTTTCGTTTGTGATCCTCGGGCGGATCGTTGCCAGCCACTGTTCCTGTTGTTCCCTGCGCGACCTCGACGCCACGATTAGGCGCCGCAGCCTGCGCCAGATTGACGGTGCCCTCGAGCACAGCCACCTCGGTGTAATGGGAGACCCCGGGGAGGTTGCCGGTTTGCGGCGAACTGTCGGTGTAAGAGGTATAAAAAGCGGTGCCGCGCGCGGTGACGATTGCGTTGAGCGTATCTACCCGGTAGTTGGCCGGAGATCCGCTGGAGCCATTCACCGAAGATTTCAAAATGCCGGAAACCAGGCCGATCCGTGTCGGCGTCGCGCCGCCCGAGGTGTACTGGTCGAGCGTGATCGTGGTCGAAGGCCTGAGCGTGAGCTGGCTCTGGTCGTTCAGAGTGATGACGGCGTCGCCGTCGGCGGCGCAGCCAATCTGATCTCCCTGGTTAACCGCAACACCCGGTGCTGCGACCAAGGAGGTGGCGCCGCGGTGGATTTGAACATGTCCGCTTATGCTTGAAATGGTCCCGGCGCTGCTTTGCGCTCGGGCCGCGGACGCTGCAGCCATCGCGATGACGGCCACCAGCAACACGCCCGCGCGAATTAGCAGACTATGATTGTGACGGCTTGAGCGTACGGCGCGATACTTCATTTTGCGAATGGCGATCCCTCCCATTCTCTCCCCAAAGGAGCCGAATTATCGATAACCTAACTCTGCCCATCACCGCAAGCGGAGAGCCTAGCGGCGTTCGAATTGCTTTGCCCCGTACAGGATTGAGCGCGCTTGATCGTCGAGGGGTTCGGGCGGCAGATCGGCCATCACGGCTACTCCGCGTTTCACTGCAGGACGATCGCTGATCGCGTCGAGCCATCGCTTGAAATTGGGGCGACTCTCCAACTCCTCGGGTTCGCGGCGCGTTCCTAATACCCACGGATAGGTCGCCATGTCTGCGATCGAGTAGTCGCCCGCCAGGTATGGGCTCTCGGCGAGACGATTTTCGATCACGTTGAGCAGACGGCGCGATTCGTTGGTGTAACGCTCGATCGCGTACGGGATTTTTTCAGGGGCGGCTCTTAGAAAATGTCCACGCTGCCCGAACATCGGACCGACACCCGCCATCTGGAACATCAGCCATTGTACGACATTGTAACGCGCACGCATTTCCGACGGCATGAACTTGCCGGTCTTCTCCGCCAGATACAGCAGGATCGCGCCCGACTCGAACAGCGCCAGCGGCTGACCGCCGGGCCCGTCATGATCGATGATCGCGGGCATCCGGTTGTTCGGGCTGAATTTCAGAAATTCGGGCACGAACTGCTCACCCTTGCGGATGTTCACCGGGACGATTTTGTATTCGAGCCCGGTTTCTTCGAGAAAGATTGTGATCTTGTGCCCGTTCGGTGTCGGCCAGTAGTACAGATCGATCATATTTGTCTCCTATTGCGTTGTGGACTGAGTGGTTGCGTGAACTAGATGCTCGTGCGAAAGTGCTGCGCACCAAGCTTTAAGCTGGTAGGGGGAGCAAATGATATCCAAGACTGTTTTCATGCTGTCTACATTCTCGATCGCGCTGTTGGCGTCGGGGCCGATCGGACGCTTCATCGCCCACAATCAACCTTATGGCAACGTGGCTTGGGCGCAAGACGCGAGCGATGATCAAACAGATGCGGACGTGTCCTCCAAACCCGATACGATTCCACCCGACCTTCAAGGCACCTGGTCGGGGCCGATTGATGACGCTTCTGCTGGAACCACGACGCTCACCGTTGACGTCTTTCAGAACCATAGCAAGCTCAGGGGCAGGTGGTCAGTCCCCGGCGGAAGTGGGTCCTTCAAAGGCAAGATCAGTTCTGATGGCATGACCGTGCTCTTCAAGTTCAAGGGGCACCACGGGTGCAAGGTCACAGCCCCTGGCACGCTGGACAGTCCGACCGAAATATCGGGAACGTACACGTCGAAGCATTGCAGCGGCATCACGAGCGGCACTTACGATATGACTCTACAACCGTAAAGAACCGATTGCCGCGATCGATCGTTATTGGGGAATCCAGATGGGAGCGGTGCTGAAGAGGTGATCGACAATCCCGATCTGGTAGGCGAGGAACAGGCCGAAGCCGAAACTGAGCAGGCCTGAGCCAGTCACCAACGTTTGACGAATCCACGACGCGCGTTGCGAGACGACCATGAACGGCGTCGCAATTGCGGTGGTGATCAGTCCCATGCCGACTATCGTGCCGATGCAGAAAATCGCGAGATAGACCGTCGCCCACAGCGGATTGGGGATCGCGCTCAGCACCAGTAACGCTATCGCGGCGCTGCCTGCTAGTCCGTGCACAAGTCCTACTGCGAACGATCTCAGCAGTGGCCGTCGCGCTGCGAACGATGGCAATGCATCGGCGAGGGACGCGATGATCGTGATGCGTCGCGTCGTCAACTTCGTCGTGTGCACCGAGGTGGACGTGCGGATGCGCATGCATTGCGCCGTCGTGAGAATGTGCGTGCGCATGGACGACCAGGCCTTGATCACTCGACGAGCCGCCGCGAATCCGGATCGCAGTTTTGCGAACTACGCCGGCAGCCGCATTCACGCCGAGCAGAATCAGCACGAGCGCTACGGCGAATTCCATCGCGAGTCCGAGCCGCGTCGGAATGGCTATTTTGAAAATTATGATCGCGGCGCCGACTATCAGCACGGTCAGCGTGTGCCCGAGTCCCCATACGACGCCGATGCGCGCGGCGACAGCGAGCCGGCGTTCGCGGCTGAGGATTGCGGTCACGGCGATTACGTGATCGGGATCGGTGGCGTGGCGCATTCCCAGAACCAGCCCCAGGAGCGCGATTGCGAGCGGCGCGGCGTTGGCAGGAATCATCAGGTGGGCTCCTTGGCGACGAGACCAAAAACCAAAACGACAGTACACCTAATTTTTTTACAAGAGAAAGGCGTGCGCGAGACAATCGCGCTTGACTCAGAAAAACGCTTCGGCAAGAGATCCGTTCGATGGGCAACAACATCAAACCTTTCCGGATCGCGGCAACCGACGCGCAACTCGACGACCTGAAACGGCGCCTGCGCGAGACACGATGGCCCGAGCGCGAATGCGTCGACGACTGGTCGCAGGGGCTGCCGCTCGCATACGCGCAGGAGGTCTGCGCTTACTGGCTCGAGAAATATGATTGGCGCGCGCGCGAGGCTCGGCTCAATCGGTTCGCGCAGTTCAAGACGACGATCGATGGGCTCGGGATACATTTCATCCACGTGCGATCGCCCCATGCCGACGCGCTGCCGCTGGTGATGACGCATGGATGGCCGGGATCGATCGTCGAATTTCAGAAAGTGATCGATCCTCTGACGAATCCGACTGCTCACGGCGGCGACGCGGCTGACGCGTTTCATATCGTTTGCCCCTCATTGCCGGGTTATGGTTTCTCGGACAAGCCGGCGAGCAACGGCTGGAACGTTCAGCGCATCGCGCGCGCGTGGGCGGAGCTGATGCCGCGGCTTGGCTACCAGCGATATGCGGCGCAAGGCGGTGATTGGGGATCGATTGTCACGACCTGCATCGGAATCCAGGACCCGGGCAATTGCGTCGGGATTCATCTCAACATGCCGATTGCGATGCCCGATCCGGCGACGATGAACGATCTCACCGAAAGCGAGAAATCCGCGATCGCCGGCATGCAGCATTACAATGATTGGGATTCGGGCTACTCGAAGCAGCAGAGCACTCGTCCGCAGACTGTTAGCTACGGACTCACCGATTCTCCGGCCGGTCAACTTGCCTGGATTCTGGAAAAGTTCTGGTCATGGACCGACTGCGACGGGCATCCGGAGAACGTACTGACCCGCGACGAATTGCTCGACAACGTCATGCTGTACTGGCTGCCTGCCAACGCCGCGTCGTCGGCGCGCCTGTACTGGGAAAGTTTCCGCCGCACGCTGACGGATCCGGTGACGGTGCCGGTCGGTTGCTCGATCTTCCCCAAAGAAATCTTCCGCACGTCGAAACGATGGGCCGAGAAAAGATTCTCCAAGCTCGTATACTTCAACGAGCTGACCAAGGGCGGACATTTCGCCGCCTTCGAGCAGCCGGAAACATTCGTCAGTGAAGTTCGCAAATGTTTCCGGCTGATGCGCTAGCGCGGAAGGCCTGATTTGCTGCCGTGCAGGAATCCGGCGCGCGCTTTCAAGCTAGTGTCGAAAAAACTAATTCGATAAATTAGGGTTTAGGCCCTTGTCCGCGCGGAAGTTACATCTTGATCGAATCCACCGCACCTTTCGATGTAGCGACTCATCTTGCTGCCATCATCGCGTCTTCAGATGATGCGATTGTCAGTAAGACTCTCGAAGGCATCATCACTTCCTGGAATCCCGGGGCGCAGCGCATATTTGGCTACACCGCCGAGGAGGCGGTCGGACAGAGCATCAGGCTAATCATCCCGAAGGTTCGATGGGCCGAGGAAGACGACGTGCTCGCTCGCGTCGGGCGCGGGGAGAGAGTCGATCATTTTGAAACCGTGCGGCGTGCCAAAGACGGCCGCATTGTGAACATCTCACTGACCGTTTCGCCGGTTAAGGATCAGAGCGGCAAGATCGTCGGAGCTTCGAAAGTCGCGCGCGACATAACCGAACACAAGCGCGCCGAACGAGAGCGCGAACGCTTGCTGGCATTGGAGAAAGCATCTCGCCGGGAGGCCGAAGAGGCTAGCCGTCTCAAGGACGAGTTCCTGGCGGTCGTATCGCATGAGCTGCGATCGCCGCTGAATGCGATTACCGGCTGGGCGTCGCTGCTGATGATGCGCCCGCTTGATGATCAAACGAAGCACGCGATTGAGACGATTTTGCGCAACGCACAGACGCAGACCCAACTGGTCGCGGACCTGCTCGACGTTTCGAGGATTGTCACGGGTCAGCTCCGCCTCAGTGTCCGCAACTTTCAGCTTATTCCGGTAATCGAGGCGGCGATCGAGGTGGTAACGCCAGGCGCGGACGCGAAGTCTATTCGAATCGAGACGGTATTCGATCAGACGGCGGGACCGATCGCAGGCGACCCGGACCGGATACAGCAGATTTTCTGGAACCTGCTGTCCAACGCGGTGAAATTCACCAAGAGGGGCGGTCAAATCCAGGTGCGTATGCAGCGAGTGGGGTCTCACGTTGAAATCGCCGTCGCAGACACGGGCAAGGGAATCGATCCTAAGCTGCTGCCGTTCGTCTTCGAGCGTTTTCGCCAGGGCGACAGCAGCACGACTCGCGAACAGGGCGGACTAGGTCTGGGATTGGCGATCGTGCGCCACTTGGTCGAGCTTCATGGGGGCGTGGTCAGCGCACGGAGCGAAGGACCAGATCGCGGCGCGGAATTCACGGTAGAGCTTCCCGCGTCGGCACGGCCGCAGGATTCGGCTGAATCCGTGATCGGTCGCCAGATCGAATACGGACGTGGAGGAACCTCGCTGGCCGGTTTGCGCATCCTGGTAGTGGACGATGAACTGGACGCGCGCGAGATCGTCGCGATTGTCCTTGGCCAAGCGGGCGCGGAAATCGCGACCGCGTCAAATTCTCGCCAAGCACTCGAGCAGGTCAAACAATGGCACCCGGACCTGTTGATCTCGGATATCGGGATGCCGGGCGAGAGCGGCTACGACCTGATACGCAAGGTGCGTGCGTTGTCGGCCGTCGATGGCGGTAAAATTCCCGCTATCGCTCTGACAGCATATGCACGCACGGAGGATCGTCTCAGGATTCTGTCAGCCGGCTTCCAGATGCACGTGCCTAAACCGGTTGAGCCGATAGAGCTCGCGACGGTCGTCGCCAGCCTGACCAAGAGACTCTAACTTTTCCAGTCGCGATCAGGACTGTGCGGCACGCGTCCTGGCGGCTTTTTTGGCCGCGATGCTGCGCGATTTTCTGGTCCGCTTCGACGCACTCGACTTTGTCTGCCGCGACAATGCTTTAGACGAGGCCGCCGCGTGTCCCTCTTTCTTGAGCGCGTTCATCGTTGCGCGCGAGCGCTTGCGCGCCGGCTTGTGAGGATGCTGGCCCTCTTCCGAGTCGGCCTTGGCCTTCTGCCGAGTGCTCGCGCTGGTTGTGTCAGGATTGGGTTGCGGCAACTTCACGCCGGCGCGTCGCGCCTTGGAAAGTCCGATCGCAATCGCCTGCTTGGCCGAACGCGCGCCATGCTTTCCCTCGCGCACATGATGAATTTCTTCGCGCACAAATTCGCCCGCCTGGACGGACGGCGCTTTACCTTCGGCCTTGTCTTCGCGCGCCCTTCTAAGAGTTTCTTGTTCTGGCATTTTTCTCACCGGTCGAGAGATGAATTTTGAAACAAATGCGGCAACACTCATGCCATTCCCGACAAGATTGTATGACCTATCCAGATCAAGATAATCCACCGTAGATGAAGATTCGGAACCGGAATCGGGAAGATTTTGCGCGCTAGAAATTACTTACGCTTTAACGCCGACGGCGGAAGATGGCGGGCGATTTTCTTGAGGTCGTCGACGAACTGGCGCATCTCGGCGTGTCGCGATTCGTCGTCGCGTGCGCGCAAAATCGACGAAGGATGAACCGTCGCGGTGATCAACGGCGCCAACGGCGATTTCATCATTTCGCCGCGCTGGTGAGAGACGCGAAAATCCCGAGAGATCAACGCCTGCGCGGCGGTGGCTCCCAGGCATACGATGACCTTCGGGTCGACCCGGTCGATCTCTGCCTCCAACCACGGGCGGCAGGCGGCGATTTCATCAGCATTGGGCTTTTTGTGAATCCGGAGTTTCCCGCGTGGAGTCGAATTGAAATGTTTCACGATGTTCGTAATATAGACGCGCTTGCGGTCGATTCCTGCCTCCGCGAGTGCCACGTCGAATAGCTTTCCCGCAGGTCCGACAAAGGGATGCCCCTCGATATCCTCGCGATTGCCGGGTTGCTCGCCCACGAACATCACTTCGGCACCGGATGCGCCCTCACCGAAGACGGCCTGCGTCGCGCGCTCCCAGATGTCACAGCCGCGGCATTGTTGCGCGGCGTCGCGCAGGTCAGCGATCGACGCGTCGGGCTCGATCAAGTCGATTGGCCCCGGCAGGATTTTCTTTTTCCGCGGCATGCCGTGAGCAGATCGACCGAATGAAACTTACGCTTCTTTCAGTTGTTCGTGCACGCGAGGCAGAACGTGCTTGCCATAGAAATCGATCACGCTTTTTTGATCGGCTTGTCCGGAATGGACATTCACGATGGTAGCGCCGCTGTTGAATTGCTCCATCAGCGCCTTAACGTGGACGTCCGGATCCTTGCTGATCGGCCACTTGGCATAGACCTTTTGCAGCGGGAGTTCCGCTGTGGCCTTATCCTCGATTGCTTGCGGGTCGCGAATGTTGAAGTAGCCTTTAAAGGCCTTTGGCAGGAACCTCCAGAGCTCAGCCGAGGTCTTAGCATCGTTTTCGTCGCCGACTACCACGAATAGCTCGACCAACACCGGCATCTGTTTAGGATCCTTGCCGGCATCCTTTGCGCCTTTCTCGAATTCAGCCTTATGCATCTTCCAGGTTTCCGGATCGGTGACCAGCCCGTCGGCGTACTGGCCAGAGCGGTACATGGCCTTCGGACCCACATTTGCCGCCATCAGAAGCGGGATAGGTGCGGTCGGCGGGTCATACAGCTTGGCGTTGAGATTGTAATACTTACCAGTGTGGGCAACTTGATCGCCCGTCCATAGCTTGCGAATAATTTCCGTCGCTTCAACCAATCGATCTGAACGCTCTGACCACCTAGGCCATGAACCTATCGCCGCTTCTTCATTCAAGGCCTCGCCGGACCCGACGCCAAGGAATATTCGTCCCGGATAGAGCTGGCTCAGCGAAGCAAACGCCTCGGCGACAACAGCGGGATTGTAGCGGAACGTCGGACAGGTCACGGTGGGTCCTATCCAGGCGCGATGGGTGCGCTGGCCGATCGCACTCATCGTAACCCAAGCCTGTCCGGAGTGGCGTTCGTTGGCCTGCCACGGTTGAAGGTGATCGCTGGTGGCCAGCAAATCGAAGCCCGCGTCCTCAGCAGTCACGGCCAACTGCACGAGCTCATTAACAGGAAATTGCTCATGGGCCAACATGAAACCAACCATAGGCTTATGGATCGACGGGGTTGCCGCCTTGGGTCCGGTCGCCGCTGGAGTCGATTCAGAGGACATATCAGCCCCCAATGCCGGCATTGTGGACGCTAGTGCTGAGGCGCCGACGAGCATGCCCGCGGATTTCAGCAAAGCGCGTCGAGTTGGGTCGTTCAAACCGCTGGTGTTGGATGAGTTCATTTGATCGCCCCTTTGTGCTGAAGGTTAGGTGCGTTTGGAGCGCGGTGTTCATCGCTTCAATTTGTAAATTTTTTTCAAACCTGAAAAGTGGCATAGATTTTCGAGCAATCGATGTGCCATTTCGCCTGAACCGCGAAGCGGATGCTTCATGTTACCGATTTCACGACATTTCTTCCGGCAAAGCAGTCTGTAACTGTGCAGGACAAGCACTTGTGCTGACGCAGGCTTGGCAGCGAGTTTGCTGCATCTTTTAGCACTTAAACCTCATCCGACTTCCTGAAGTCTAGGAGTTATAGCCATGAAGAAAAAATTACCCACAATTGTGCTCGGAGCGACGCTTTCGCTCGCGATGGCCGCGTTCGGAACGAACGCCTTCGCCCAAGGGGCAGGCGGCGGCGCGGGCGGGGCTGGCGGAGCAGGCGGCGGATCTGCCGGCGCTGGAGTCGGTGCGTCCGGCGGCGCTGGCGGTGTTAGTGGCAGTGCTAGGGCAGTGCATGGGCTCCGGCAACAGTATGGGGGCCAGCAGTTCGGCTCCTGTCGCCGGTTCCGTACCGGGTCCTGCGGGCTCTGACGTTCCTAGCAACCCCGGCGTCAGCGCGATGAATTCGTCGGGAAGCTCGGTTAACGCCATGGCAATGATGCTTCCGCTAACGCCGGAAGTTCTATGGGCTCGTCGAGCTCGGGCCCTGCGGCGAACGCGGGAGCAACCGATACGACCGGCAACTCGACGACTCCGCAGATACCTAATGGCGTGCCGAGTCTAAGTCCTGCTCCCGGCACTGGCGCTGGCAATCGGTAGCAACTGAAAAGGTACCTTGAACTTTACCGAAGCCGCTGGAGAAGAAGCTCGCGATAAAATCTTGGCCGAGATGGACCCGCGCCGGAAATCGCGACTTCTCTCCGGGCTTCGAGTCCAGCTAGCTGGTTGACTTTCCCAACGCCAATACGGCCTTTCGATTCTCGCTCTTTAAGAACCTAAGTCCGAACCACAGTACGTAAAATATCGCGAGTAGGAAAACTGAAGTCGCGCTCGCTACGGTCAATGAGCCACTGACCTTCCTGATGACGATAAAGAAGTCGCCGCAAATGCCGGCTCCCAGCGGGATCATCGAACCAAGGACTGCCTTACTGGTGAGACGGTAGAAGTGTTGAGATGGTTGCCCCATCTCAACGATTCGATGGTAAGCAGCCGGCATCATCAAGAAGATAGTGCTAAGTGTAATCAAGGTCAGACTTACGATGTGGATGTACTGCGAGGAAGCGGGCAACTTTTCAAAGCCACCGAGAAAAACAGCTACCAGTTGGAACCCGAGCAAGGCTTGCGCGCCCGGGAGAACTACGCGCGCGTCGGTCAACGCGTGCTGAATTTTCTGCTCGAGGTCGGGTCTCGTACGTTTTTCCTTTGCCATGGCCCTATTCCTGGTTTGTGAGCGGAGCTGATGACCTTTCGTTCGAATGTGAATCGCTTCAAGACCGAACCAAAAGAATATTGCGCACGCCAAGGTTGCACCGCCGACAATAACGGCCGGGATAATTCCACCTATCCTTGCGGTGACTACGTAGATATCGATCGCGAGCCCAACCGCGAACGGTACCAATGCTGTCTCGGTCGCGACTGAGGCGAACCTTTGCAGATTCGGACCGTCGTCGTTTGACCAGATCAAAAGATGATTAGGGGCCGGAGCGACGAACAACCCGAACGCGCCGAGCAACAGTCCTAGCGCAACGGCTTCGAGACATTGAGATGAGTATGGCAGCCGGTCGAACGACGATTCCAGAAAGGATGAATATTGAAAACTCAGCAGCACCTGGACGCCGAGCACCAGGATGCGACTTTCATTCAGCGCATCCTGAGTTTTGCGATCCGGTTCGGACATTTTGATTCGGCACCCACCAAAGCACTAGTGTGCCCGTTGGATAGGAATGCAAAGGAGGTGCCGAACGATGCTATTAGTCGACTGCTGACTGTTGTAGTGACGGAAGCAGCTTCTTTATAGCTTCGACCAAGCGGTCGGGTTCCACTGGCTTGACCATGCAAACCTGGAAGCCCTCGGCCAACGCCCGTTTGCGATCGTGCGTGCTGCCGAGGCCCGTCAACGCCATCGCGAGCATGTCGCTATTGGGGAAGAGCTCGCGAACCCTGCGGACCAGCTCGTAGCCGTCAACTGACGGCATGCCGATGTCGCTCAGCAGGACCTGCGGCGCGCAGTGGGCGATCTCGGAGAGCGCTTCCTCGGCGGATGCAGCGGTTCTTGTCTCCGCGCCAAATTGCTGCAGGAGTTCGGCCAACACTTCGCGCGAATCAGCCTCGTCGTCCACGACGAGTATCGAAATGCCTTCGAGCTGCAACGGACGCGCGACGGCCTGACCTCGAGCATCTCCGGTGAGTGCAGGTTTGGAATGTCTGATCGGCAGGCGCACCGAGAAGCTGGCCCCCTGGCCCTCGCCGTCGCTCGACGCTTCGACTTTGCCCGCATGGAGTTCGACCAGATGACGCACGATCGCCAGGCCCAGGCCCAAGCCGCCGTGCGCGCGCGTGCTGCCGCTGTCAGCCTGGCTGAAGCGGTCGAACACGTGCGGCAAGAAATCCTGAGAAATTCCCTGTCCGGTATCAGCTACCGTCAGCTTGATTTCGTGACCATGCTTCTCCGTGCGAACCGTGACCCGGCCGTCGCGCGGGGTAAACTTGATCGCGTTGGACAGCAGGTTCCAGACGACCTGCTGCAGCCGATCCGCATCGCCGCTAATTTCGTCCGACGCCATCGCCTCACACTCGAGCGTGACGCCCTTGGCATCGGCCGTCGGCCGCACCGCTGAAAGGGCCGCATCGATCACCGTGTTCATTCGAACCGGTTGGAACGTCAGGTTGATCTTGCCGCGCATGATTCGCGAGACGTCGAGGATGTCGTCGATGAGCGCTGTTTGCAGATGCACGTTCCTCTCAATCGTCTCGAGCGCCTTCGACGACTTGGGCGTGTCGAGCTTTCCGGAACGCATCAGGTGAACCCATCCCATGATCGCGTTGAGCGGATTGCGCAGCTCGTGCGATACGGTCGCGAGGAATTCCTCTTTCATGCGGTTCGCGGCTTCAGCTTCCTGCAACGCCTCATGTTCGGTATCGATGTCGGTGGCTCCAACGATCCATCCGGTTAGTTTTTCCGATTCGTCAAGCTGTGGAACTGCGCGCATCAGGAACCATCGGTACTCACCGTCGCTATGTCTGCGCAAGCGAGCCTTTATCTCGGCCGGCTGCTGGTTGGCGGTCGCAAGTTCCCATTCCACTTTGAGAGTCGGCAGATCGTCGGGATGGACAAATTCAAACAAGCGTTCGGCGGGGACCGCCATCGTCGCCTCGATCCCGATATACTCAACCGCGCGTTGGTTCCAGTAGTAGAAGGTCTGATCGGCGCGCGCGACCCACACGCACTGCGGCAGCGCATCCATCAGCGAACGAAAGCGCAGCTCGCTGCGGCGCTCGAACGCCTCGCGCTCACGTTGACGCAGCAGCCCCGCCTGCCGCTTGATCATCTGCTCCTTCTGGTGCAGGTCAACGAAGACCGACACCTTCGAGCGCAGAATTTCCGGGTCGAACGGCTTGAGCAGAAAATCGACGGCGCCCCGCGCGTAGCCGCTGGCAACGTCGGCGTTCCCAATTGGGACCGCGGTCAAAAATATGATCGGGACTCGCGCCGCTCGCTCGCGTTGACTGATAACCTCGGCGGTGCGGAGGCCGTCCATTCCCGGCATCCGCACATCCATCAGGATGACGGCGAACTCCTCGCCTTCGATTCTTTGCAGCGCTTCTTCGCCCGAGGTGGCGCGCACCAGCCGCTGCTCAAGCGGATCGAGAATCGCCTCGAGCGCCAAAAGGTTCGCCGGGCGATCGTCCACCAGCAGGATGTTGGCCTTCATTCCTGCGCCGGCCGGAATTCGCTCAGGACGCGACGTTTGCTGCTGTGTTTTCATCTCCGTAATCCGAGCCTCATCACCGTCGCTATGCTCGTGATCGTCCACTTAGGCACTGTGTCCGTGCCTATACCGATGCCTGGAGTGGCGATCCTCCAGCCCAGATTCGAATCAGTTCGACCAGCTGTCCGTCGTCGATCGGCTTGGCCAGGTAGTCCGACGCGCCCGCCGCCATGCAGCGCTCGCGATCTTCCTTGAGCGCCTTGGCCGTCACCGCGATCATCGGCAACCATCGCTTGGCGGGATTCGCGCGAATCAGGCGCATGGTTTCGTAGCCGTCCATTTCCGGCATCATGATGTCGATGAGCGCGATGTCGATTTCCGGATGATGCTCGAGCATCGAGATTCCCGCGCGGCCGTTTTCCGCGTACAGGGTCTTCATCCCGTGCCCTTCGAGCAGGGTTCTGACCGCGAAGATGTTGCGCGGATCGTCGTCAACGATAAGAACGGTCTTGCCCTTGAGGCTGTCGAGCGTCTCAGCCGATAGTTTCGGCAATGGCGCCTCCGCCAGGAAGTCGCGCACTGCGCCGGTCGTCAGCGCCACTTTTTCTTCGATCTGATCGACCAGCCGCGCGTGCGCCTCCGCGTCATCCTCGCGCGCCCCGAACAGCTCGATTCCTTTGCCGTAGCTGATCGGCATGTAGAGCGTGAAGGTGCTGCCCTGGCCGGGAGTGCTCTCGACGTGGATCTCGCCGCCGAGTGCGCGCGCAATCTCGCGGCTGATCGAGAGTCCCAAGCCGGTGCCGCCGTACCGACGGCTGGTGCTGCCGTCGGCCTGCTGGAACGCCTCGAAGATCAGCCGTTGCTTATTCTTGGCAATTCCAATTCCAGTGTCGATTACCGACAGGGCGAGGATTTTGCCGGGCCCCTTGAGTGCTTCGCTCTCAAAGTCGCGGCGCGGTTCGGTCATCTCCAAGCGGAATTTCACCGAGCCGTCCTCGGTGAACTTGATTGCGTTAGCCAACAAGTTTCTTAGCACCTGCTCGATCCGCTGGCGGTCGGTACGAATCTCATCCGCGACGCCCGGCGCTACCTCGATCGAGAAGCCCAGTCCTTTTTCCTCGGCCAGCGTCCGGAAACTGCGCTCCGCGAATTCGACCAGGTCGGTGGTCTGAAGCTGACGGACCTCGATCGCCATCTTGCCCGCCTCAACCTTCGAGAGGTCGAGAACTTCGCTGATCAGCTTCAACAGGTCGGTGCCCGACGAATAAATCGTGCGCGCATAGTCGAGTTGCTTCTCGCTGAGGTTCGCCTCCTTGTTGTCGGACAGCACCTTGGCGAGGATCAGCAGGCTGTTCAACGGCGTGCGCAACTCATGCGACATGTTGGCGAGGAACTCGGACTTGTATTTCGAGACCAGCGCGAGCTGCTCGGCCTTTTCTTCGAGCGATTTCCTCGCCTGCTCGACTTCGCGATTCTTGATCTCGACTTTGGTGTTCTGTTCCTCGAGCTGTTTGGCTTTTTCCTCGAGTTCCAGCGCCTGCCGTTCGAGCGCAGTGTTGGTGTTCTTGAGGGTGTCCTGCTGATGAGTCAGCTCTTTCGACTGGTTCTGCAACTCCTGCGTCAGGCTCTGCGACTGTTGCAGCAATTCCTCGGTGCGCATGTTCGCCATGATCATGTTGAGCACGACGCCGATGCTCTCGCTCAACTGATCGAGGAAAATCTGATGGATCGAGCTGAAGACGTTGAACGACGCCAGCTCGATAACCGCTTTGACCTCGCCCTCGAACAGAATCGGCAACACGATGATGTTGAGCGGCGGCGCCTCGCCGAGTCCGGAGCTGATGTGGATGTAATCGTGCGGGGCGTGAGTCACCAGGATGCTCTTTTTCTCGAGCGCACATTGCCCGACCAGGCTTTCGCCGATCCGGAAACGATTGGCGACGCCCTTGCGCTCGCGATACGCGTAGGTATTCGTCAGTTTGAGAATCGGAGCGCCCTCGTCGGCATCCATCATGAAGAACGCGCCCTGATGCGCCGAGACCAGCGGCGTCAGCTCCGACATGATCATTCGCGAAACGGCCTCGAGGTTTTTCTGGCCCTGCATCATGCTCGAAAATTTCGCGAGGTTGGTCTTGAGCCAGTCCTGCTCCTGGTTCTTTTGCGTCGTCTCCTTCAGGTTCACGATCATCTGGTTGATGTTGTCCGACAGCGCCGCGACTTCGCCGAGCGCTTCGACCTTGATCGATCGCGTCAGGTCGCCTTTGGTAACTGCCGTGGCGACGTCGGAGATCGCGCGCACTTGGGCGGTCAAGTTACCTGCAAGTTGGTTGACGTTGTCGGTCAAGTCGCGCCATGTTCCAGCCGCCGCCGGCACGCGGGCCTGGCCGCCCAGTTTCCCTTCGATTCCGACCTCGCGGGCCACCGTGCTGACCTGGTCGGCGAAAATACTCAAGGTTTCAGTCATGCTGTTGATCGTGTCGGCCAGTGCCGCGATCTCGCCCTTCGCTTCCACTCCGATCAGCTTCTGGGTCAGGTCGCCGTTGGCGACTGCGGTCACGACTTTGACGATTCCACGGACCTGGGTCGTGAGGTTCGACGCCATGAAATTAACGTTGTCGGTGAGATCCTTCCACGTGCCGGCGACACCGGGGACGCGCGCCTGGCCGCCGAGTTTTCCTTCGACGCCGACCTCGCGGGCCACCGTGCTGACCTGCTCGGCGAAAGTGCTGAGCGTGTCGGTCATGTTGTTGATCGTGACTGCGAGTGCTTCGACCTCGCCGCGCGCATCGACGACCAGTTTTTGTTTCAGGTCGCCGTTGGCGACCGCGGTCACGACTTTGACGATGCCGCGGACCTGGGTGGTCAGGTTCGACGCCATGAAATTGACGTTGTCGGTCAAATCCTTCCAGACGCCCGACACGCCTTTGACTTCCGCCTGACCGCCGAGTTTTCCTTCGGTGCCGACCTCGCGCGCGACGCGCGTAACCTCCGCGCTGAACGAGTTCAGCTGATCGACCAGCGTATTAATCGTGGTCTTCAGTTCGAGGATCTCGCCTTTGACATCGACCGAGATTTTCTTGGACAAGTCGCCGTTGGCGACCGCGGTTACGACTTTGACGATACCGCGGACCTGGTCGGTCAGGTTGCCGGCCAGCACGTTGACGTTGTCGGTCAGATCCTTCCAGATGCCCTCGACGCCCTGAACTTCCGCCTGGCCGCCGAGTTTTCCGTCGGTGCCGACTTCGCGCGCGACGCGCGTAACTTCCGCCGCGAACGACCTGAGCTGATCCACCATCGTGTTCATGGTGTTCTTCAGTTCGAGGATTTCGCCTTTGACATCGACCGAGATTTTCTTCGAGAGGTCGCCGCGCGCAACTGCGGTCGTGACTTCTGCGATGTTTCGGACCTGGGCGGTAAGATTATTTGCGAGCAGGTTGACGTTGTCGGTCAGATCCTTCCACGTGCCCGCGACGTTCGGCACTTGCGCCTGCGCGCCCAGCTTCCCTTCCACGCCGACCGTCTTGGCGACGCTGGTGACCTGCTCGGCGAAGATCGCGAGCGTCTTGGTCATGCCGTTGAGCGTATCTCCCAATGCCGCGATCTCGCCTTTGGCTGCGACTTCCAGTTTTTGAGACAGGTCGCCGTTGGCAACCGCCGTGATGACTTTGACGATGCCGCGGACCTGGGTAGTCAGGTTCGATGCCATGAAATTGACGTTATCGGTGAGGTCCTTCCAGACGCCCGAGACGCCGCTCACTTCCGCCTGGCCGCCGAGTTTTCCTTCGGTGCCGACTTCGCGCGCGACGCGGGTAACTTCCGAGGCGAACGAGTTGAGCTGATCGACCAGCGTATTGATGGTGTTCTTCAGTTCGAGGATTTCGCCCTTGACATCGACGGTGATCTTCTTCGAGAGGTCGCCTTTTGCAATCGAGGTCGTAACTTCCGCGATGTTTCGGACCTGTGCGGTGAGATTGTTCGCGAGCAGGTTGACGTTGTCGGTCAAATCTTTCCAGGTGCCGGCGACGCCCGGGACTTCCGCTTGCGCGCCCAGCTTTCCTTCGACGCCGACGGTGCGGGCCACGTCGGTAACCTGTTCAGCGAACAGCCCGAGAGTTGCGGTCATGCCGTTGATCGTGTCGGCCAATGCCGCGATCTCGCCGCGCGCATCGACGACCAGTTTTTGCGAGAGGTCGCCGTTGGCGACCGCGGTCACGACCTTGACGATGCCGCGCACCTGCGTGGTCAGGTTCGACGCCATGAAATTGACGTTGTCGGTCAGGTCTTTCCAGACGCCCGACACGCCTTTCACTTCGGCCTGGCCGCCGAGTTTTCCTTCGGTGCCGACTTCGCGCGCGACACGCGTAACTTCTGCGGAGAACGCTCGCAGCTGATCCACCATCGTGTTCATGGTGTTCTTCAGCTCGAGGATTTCGCCCTTAACATCGACCGTGATTTTCTGCGACAAGTCGCCGTTGGCGACCGCGGTCGCGACAGTTGCGATGTTGCGGACCTGGTCGGTCAGGTTGCGCGCCAGCACGTTGACGTTGTCGGTCAGATCCTTCCAGGTTCCCGACACGCCTTTGACTTGCGCCTGGCCACCGAGCTTGCCGTCGGTGCCGACTTCCTTGGCGACGCGGGTAACCTCATCGGCGAACGAGCTCAGCTGATCGACCATCGCGTTAACCGTGGTCCCGATCCGCAGGAACTCGCCTTTGACCGGCTGCCCGTCGATCTCGAGCGCCATCTTCTGACTCAAATCGCCTTGCGCGACCGCGCCGATAACGCGGGCAACCTCAGTCGTCGGCTGCACCAGTCCGCCGATCAGCGAATTGATCGAGCCTTCGATTTCCTGCCATCCGCCGACGGCGCCCTTGACGGTCGCGCGCTCGGTCATTCGCCCTTCGCGGCGGACCGCCTTCTCGACCCGGATTATCTCGCTGGTGATCGCTTCGTTGCGCTCGACGATCGCGTTGAATCCCTCGGCCAGCTGATCGAGCAGCTTGTCTTTGTGGGTGACCTTGAGCCGGACTGAAAAATCGCCTTGCTCCTGCCGCTCTCAATGCCTTGATCAGACTTCTGAAACGGCGCTCGTCCGAATCCTCGTCGAATCCCTGATGTCCGTTTCGCCGGGATTTCGCTGCCGTTGGTTTTACTGCCGACGATCAGCCGCGCTGTCTGCCAACCGGCCTGCGTCCGCGGCCCTCTGAATCCGGTTCGAATCATTCGATTCCACTTGGATAGACTCCTTCCCAAAACTCTCATCGTGATTAGGTCCAAGACGAAAAAAAAACGAGCGGGGTGCAATGAGAAGTAGCAGGAGATTCGGATTTCTCCGAACCTATAGGAAGAGGTATTGCACCTGCTCGACGGACGACCGACACCTAAAAATCTCCCCAAATCGCTGGCCCGTCACGGCCACAAAAAATGTCCACGCAAGGAAAAGCTGCTAGCAGGAAGCAGAAAACGTGCCGGTAGAAGGGACGAAATCCAGTAAACTAGGAAATACGGCTCTTAGATTGAGTTATCTTCATATAAGTCATGCAAAAACTATCGTTTCATCATCAATCAGGAGCCCCTTCCAGAATCCGTGAAAAATCTCTCTGAACTTTTTTCATAGTTCACGAATTCTTGCGCTTTCTTAATCGTTCCGGACTACATCCGGATGCGGACCTTAGTTTGCTCAGTAGATAGGTCTCGCAGTATCAAGAAAACCGTTGTGAGTAAGGTCATTTTTTCGAAAAAACGGGTCTCGCGGCACTTTGCATTTGCGCGGTTCTTTCGTCTCTAGCGGCCGAGAGTCCGCAGCCCAAAATAGGCTTACCGCTGGATTCTCTAAAGACGACGGAGCTCCACGATTCCTTCAACGAGATTCATCATGGGCATCGTCACGAGGCGATCGACATAATGCGACCTCGCGGGACGCCGATTCGTGCAGTTACCGACGGCACCATCCAAAAAGTCTTCATCAGCCGCGGTGGCGGATTGACGGTTTACGAATTCGATCGCGAGGGACTGTACTGCTACTACTACGCGCACCTGGATCGTTACACGGACGAGCTTCGCGAAGGGTTGGCGGTCGCGCGCGGCGATGTGATCGGATACGTCGGCACTACCGGCGATGCGGCGCCGGACGCGCCGCAGCTGCATTTCGCGATCTTCAAGCTCGGTCCCGACAAGAATTGGTGGAAAGGTGAGGCGATCGATCCGTATCCAATCCTGATGCGAGCCGAGAACGATCAGTCAGCGCCAAAATGATCGCGGTTGTTCAGGATCGCGGATGGCCGTACGGCTTCAACACCTTGTCGAGACTGGCCAGCGTGGCGCGATTCTCCGCGAGTTGGCGCTCGAGCAAAGGGCGCGTCGTGCCGTCGACTTCACGCAAGGCCTTTTCGTACTCGGCACTCACTTTCTCGGCATCCTCACGGCACCACTCGACGACGCCGGTGTCGCCCTTGCTCATTACGACGCTCAGGTCCATCGCGGTCCGATCGATGAATCCGCCGACGCTGCCTGATTCTTTGCCGGACTTTTCGCCTTCACCGCCCAGACGTTTGCGCTCGATATTCAGTTCGTCGGCATCGCGTCGGCGGGCCGCCTCCTGTTGCTGAAAAAATTGAACCAGCTTCTCCTTGCCGACGTCGGCCGCGGCTCGGCGATAACGTTCCGCGCTATCGATGCAGACCTTGACGAGGTTATCCAGCGTTTCAAGTTTGGTCATCGAGATCCTCCTGTGCTGCGGCGCGCCGCCTCATTGAACTTGATGAGGCGCGCTCGCTTCGGTACCCGCAAACGACTTTAGCATCTCGCGGATAAAGGCTGGCAAGTCATCAGGCTTGCGGCTGGTCGTGAGCTGCCCGTCCTGCACGACTTCCTTATCGACCCATTTGCCGCCGGCGTTGCGAATGTCCGTCTTCAGCGACGGCCACGAAGTGAGCGTGTGATCGCGCGCGATGTCGGCTTCGACCAGCATCCACGGGCCGTGGCAGATTGCTGCGATTGGCTTGCGATGGTCGGAAAACGATCTGACGAAATCCACCGCTTCAGGAATTGTTCGCAGCGTGTCGGGATTCGCGACGCCTCCCGGCAGCAGCAGCGCATCGTAGTCGTCTGGGTTCGCCGAGTTCAGCTGAACATCGACTGGGAACTTGTCACCTTTTTCGTGATGGACCATTGCCTGGATTTTAGACGATGTGACGGGCGAAACCAGTTCTGTCATAGCGCCGGCTTTTTCCAGAGCCTTGCGCGGTTCGGTTAGTTCCGACTGCTCGACACCGTCAGCGGAAAGAATTGCGATTTTTTTTCCTGCGAGTGTCTTGTTCACGACGATTAACTCCTTAGGTCGGCGCGAATTGATTGCTTAGGCACGCGAAGCCTCGCCTGAGCGGCGTTCGCTATGTCGATTTTTTCGTTTTGATCCGTTCGAGGAACCGTTGGACGATTTCGCCTCTGTCTTGAAGCGCGGGAGGACTTTCTCGGCGTAGAAGCGAAGGAACTCATTCTGCTTCGGACCGATCTGATGCACGTAAACGTGATCGTAACCGGCATCGACGAATTTCTTGATCGCATCGATATGCCGGCGTGCATCCGGCCCAAGAATAACGTCCTCGGTAATCTTGTCGGGCTGCATGCTCTCAGCAACTTTCTCGAAATGTTTCGGCAGCGGCAGGTCGGTCATCAGCAGGGTGTCGATGCCTGCGTTGGGCCATTGTTTGCGGACGATTCGCGCGGCTTCGTCTTCGCTCGACGCGTAACAGATGGTGACCTGGCCATAGCACGGTTTATCTTTGCCGCCGCCTCGTTCGAAATGCTTGACCAGCTCGCGTTCGGGCACGGTGCTGATAAGTCCGTCGGCGATCCGTCCAGCCAGCTCTGCGGATCCCTGCTTGGACGCGGCGATCATGATTGGTACAGGCTGGTCGGGCATCGTGAAAATCCGCGCCTGCTCGACGGTGTAGTACTTCCCGTAGTGAGATTGCCAACCGCCCTTCCACAACAAGCGCATCACACTCACCGCCTCTTCGAGCATCTCGAGCCGCTCCGGTGCTGGTGGCCAATGCATCCCGGTGATGTGCTCGTTCAGATTTTCGCCGGTGCCGAGGCCAAGAAAAAATCTGCCGGGCATCATCACCGCCGAAGTCGCAGCGGCCTGCGCGATGATCGCGGGGTTGTAGCGCATCAGCGGGCAGGTGACACCAGTCCCGAGGCGTAGGCGTTTTACAGCCTGGGAAATCCCGCCGATCACAGTCCACGCGAATGGACTATTCGCCTGCGCGTTAATCCACGGATGGAAATGGTCTGAGATTAGTGCGAATTCGAACCCGAGGCTCTCGGCCGCGGCTGCGTTCGCGATGAGTTCTGAGGGTCCAAATTCTTCGCTGGAAAGCGCGTATCCCAATTCCAACATGTGACTACTCCGGGGTTCGCTGGGATAGCGGAGAAAACGCAAGAGGCGGGCCAAATTTTTTTCCAATCACATGTGAAGGAATCGGAAAACGTTTGGACAGCCTGAAATAATTACAGCTTAGGCAGCCACACAATATGTTTCTTACGTTGCGGACGCGGTCGGTCAGTGGCAGCGGACTTGCTCACTACCTTTCGTCGATGTGTACCTCAATTCGTTTCGAAGGTGAGAGGTAAGAGCAATGAAATGCCGGCATGACGCTTGTTCCTGCGAAGCCGAAGCGGGAAGCCAATTTTGTTCGAACGAGTGCGAATCCAACGAACGCGACGAAGGGCGCGACCGATTGCCACTGCGGTCACGATGATTGCACCGCCTCGCATTCGACACATCGCGACAGCACTTAGTTCGCGACCTAGGAACTGATGTCAGATCGAATACGATCCACCGACGCCGCGACTAAAAAAGCGGCGCGGGCTGCCAAAACGCAAACGGCAAAGACAATATCGGGAGACGTCACCGGAGCGCCGGCGGGCGAACTGAGCCGGGCCGAGCGGCGCGTCGCCGAGGAACGCACCGCTCCTCGTGCGGCAGTAATCCATGAAGCGATTCGCGCCGAGGGCGAAGGCGAGCTGCGCCGGCCGCTCAGCGCGCTGGTCTGGTCGGGCATGGCGGCCGGTCTTTCGATTGGATTCTCGCTGGTTGCCAGCGGTTTGATTCGGACACATCTCGCGGACACGAGTTGGCGTCCGTTGATCTCATGTTTCGGCTACAGCGTCGGCTTCCTGGCCGTTATTCTAGGGCGGCAGCAGCTTTATACCGAAAATACCTTGACCGTGATGTTGCCGCTGTTCACGCTGCGCGATTTGCCCACGCTGATGCAGGTGCTGCGGCTGTGGACGGTCGTGCTCCTCGCAAATCTGACGGGTGCGTGCATGTTCGCGTGGGCGATTGCCAGGTTCGATATCTTCGGGCCCGAGGCAACGCGCGCATTCACTGATATTGCCACTGCAGCCGTATCTGTCGGATGGATGTCGTTGCTGGGGCGCGGGGTGGTCGCGGGCTGGCTGATCGCATTGATGGTCTGGATGATGCCGGGGGCGGATTCGTCGCGCGCGTTCATTATCGTGGTCATGACCTACCTGGTGGCGCTCGGGAATCTGCCGCATGGAATCGCCGGCGCGGTGGATGGATTTTTCCTGGTTGCGCGCGGCGCACTTTCATGGGGCGGTGTGCTGGGCAATTTTCTGACGCCGGTATTGATCGGAAACACCATCGGCGGCGTTTCGTTGGTGGCGTTCTTCAATCATGCGCAGGTTGTCACCGGCGACACCTGACCGTTTCGCGCTGCGTAATTTCTACATAGTTCGAATGATCGAGCTTCGGTGAACATTGCGAATTCTGCTCCGGAACTTGGCACGCGCGATGCTCATTTGATCGAGGTCACATTATGGAGGCTCAACGCAAAATGCAGTACTTGCCAATGATATTAACGCTGGGCACGTTATTCACCCTCGCGGTGGTCGGATGTCAGAAACCAGTAACGCCAATCCTCACTCACAAATTGGTAGCGATCGGAAATCAGCGCGCGGTTCCTGTGTATCCCGACGAGCAGACCTATCTCCATACCTCGCGTGAGAAGCAGGAGGGCGGAGTTGTGGGAGTTGTCGGTGATGTGAAGCAACAACTGACCGCGAAGCAGATCGACGATCAGACGCCTGTGCAGATTGTGACCACCGACGACTATGGCGCGGTGGTTACTGTGACCGACGGACCGATGAAGGGCGCGACTGGATTCGTCGCGAAGCAGAACGTCGACTGAGTCGGCGCTGTGGCTGGCAGCCTTTCAAAGTATCGGTCGAAGCGAGACTTCAAAAAAACCGCCGAACCGAGTGGCGAGATCGCGGTCGCGCCCGTCTCCGGTTCGGCGGTTTGTCATTCAAAAGCACGCCGCGACGCGACTGCACTATGATTTTCGGCTCGAGCTCGACGGTGTTTTCAAATCATGGGCGGTAACGCGCGGGCCTTCGATTAATCCGCGCGACAAGCGCCTGGCGGTCGAAGTCGAAGATCACCCGCTCGACTATGGCGACTTCGAGGGCACGATTCCTAAAGGCCAATATGGCGGCGGCACGGTTGAACTGTGGGACCGCGGTTATTGGACGCCGGAATCAGACCAATCGCCGGAAGAAGGGCTTAAGAATGGGAACCTGAAGTTCAAGCTCGACGGCGAGCGGCTGCATGGAAGCTGGGTGCTGGTGCGGATGAAGACCGATCGCAATGGAAGCAAGCGCAACAACTGGCTACTGATTAAACATCGCGACGAATTCGCGCATGACAACGACGCGGACGCGATCCTCGCCGACGATCGATCGATCGCGTCGGGCCGCACGATGGCCGATATCGCAAGCGGGAAAGGCCGCAAGCCTACGCCGTTCATGCTCAAGACAAAAAAGCCGGCGGCGGCTAACGCGGTGTGGAATTCCAAACAGAAGAAAAAATCCGGCGACGCGGTTGTGATGGGCGTCGAGATCACGAAGCCGGAAAAACCTCTGTGGCCGGACGCCGGCGATGGCAAACCGGTCACCAAGCTGGATTTGGCGCGTTACTACGAGAGTGTCGGACCCTGGATGATCGAACATCTGAAGGGCCGGCCGTGCTCGATTGTGCGCGCGCCCGACGGTATCGGCGGACAGCATTTTTTTCAGCGCCATGCGATGCCGGGGACGTCGAGCATCCTGACGCTGACCAAAGTCGCCGGCACCGATGAGCCGTACGTTCAAATCGATAGCGTTGAAGGTCTCGCGGCGATTGCGCAATCGGCCGGGTTGGAGCTGCATCCGTGGAATTCCCGGCCAGGGAATCCCGAAGTGCCCGGCCGCCTCGTGTTCGATCTCGATCCTGCGCTTGACGTCGATTTTACGGCGGTAATCGAAGGCGCACGCGAAATTCGCGACCGGCTCGAAGCGGTTGGCCTGGTGGGCTTTTGTAAGACGACCGGCGGCAAAGGGATTGCATGTGGTGACGCCGCTCAGCGCGCCGAAAAAAGGCGGACTCACGTGGGCGGACGCCAAGAACTTTGCCCGCGACCTTTGCCTGCAGATGGTTGCCGACAATCCAAAGCGGTATCTCGCGAAGATGACGAAGGCCGCGCGCACCGGGCGCATCTACCTTGACTACTTGCGCAACGACCGCACCGCGACTGCGGTGGCGCCGCTGTCACCGCGCGCCCGCGACGGCGCGCCGGTGTCGATGCCGCTGTTATGGACGCAGTTGCGCGGACTCAATCCTAAACGCTTCACGATTCGCACCGCTCCTGGCCTCATCGCGAAAAGCACAGCATGGGAAGACTACGGCGACTCCGAACGACCTCTCGCGCCGGCAATCAAACGACTGACAAAAGCCACCGCGGCTTGAAGGCGTCGTTCTGGCGTGCGCTGATTTTTCTGATCGGCGTGAATTGCCTTGGCGGATGCGGAACGCTGCCCGATTCGTACGCGCTGATGCACGACCGAAGTCTGTACCGGCGTCATTTCAAGGTCGTCAGCAGCCAGGGTCCGCTGTCAGCGAGCGAGAGCAGAACGATCATCAAAAATCTCGAAGCAAGGAGCGGCAAGACCGACATCCTCACGCGCCATCTGGCGTTCGAGCAGGCAATCAGCGGAAGTCCGCTGACGCTCGGCAACCAGGTGACTCTGCTCGAAAACGGCGCGGACACGTACCGCGCGATGTTCGGCGCGATCGAAGGCGCGACTCGCAACATCAATCTCGAGACCTACATCTTCGACGGCGACAAGATTGGACAGCGGTTCGCGAACGCGCTGATCGCGAAACAGCAACAGGGTGTGCAGGTCAATATAATCTACGACGGCTTTGGATCGATGCTGACACGCGGCGGCTTCTTCAGGCGGATGCGCGACGCAGGAATCCAGGTGGTCGAATTCGATCCGCTAAATCCGTTTGCGGCAGGCTTTCACTGGGCGCCGATTCATCGCGATCATCGCAAGCTGATGGTGGTGGACGGGACGATTGCAATCACCGGCGGGATCAACATCTCGGGCGTCTATGCGAGCGGTTTCACCAAGGGCAAAAATTCGGCTGACTCGATCCTGAATTCCTGGCGCGATACCGACGTGCAGGTCGAAGGACCGGTGGTATCCGAATTCCAGGAACTGTTCTTCACCAATTGGCGCAATCAAGGCGGCGCGCCGCTCAAGTTTGAAGATTATTTTCCGGCTCTCGACAACAAAGGCGATCAGATCGTTCGCGTGCTCGGAAGCGTGCCCCAGGACTTCAGCACGATTTATGTGACGCTCATCTCTGCGATTCGCAACGCCGAGACCAACGTCTATATCACCGACGCGTACTTTGCGCCCGATCCACAGATGCTCGAATCGCTGGAAGGTGCGGCGCGGCGCGGCGTGGACGTTCGCTTGCTCTTGCCGGGGCGGACGGACCAGCCGCTGATCGGACCGGCCGCGCGCGCTCACTTTACTGAACTGCTGGACGCGGGGGTCAAGATCTACCTCTGGCAGGGCGAAATGCTGCACGCGAAGACTGCAACTATCGACGGGGTCTGGTCCACGGTCGGATCGTCGAATCTCGATTGGTGGAGCATCGCACGCAACGACGAAATCAATACGGTGGTTCTGAGCGTTCGCTTCGGAGGTCAGATGAATGAATCGTTCATGCGCGATCTCAAGGATTCGGAGCAGATAGATGCTAGTGTCTGGGAGCAACGATCTGCTTTAGAGCGAATCGACGAAGCCATCGCACGAACCCTCAAGCCGATGCTCTAAACCGCGCGGCGTGACCGGAAATCCCGGTCAAAATTACGCAAGTGTCCGAAGGATTTCGTGACACGCCTGGAAAGTTGGCACACGCCTTGAGGCGGTTGCGGTATCGATCTTGCTCGTTTGAAGGGCTCAGGCTTCGTATCATCGACATGGCTGCTGGAACTGCATACAAACTACCTCCCGACGAGCCGACACCTCCTCGCGCTGCACGCGGTTCCCGGATCGCAGGATGGATCATCGGAACGCTTACCGTCCTGGTCGTCGCCATCTTCGTCGCTTCGTATTTTCTGGATCCGATAGTCAGGACGCGGGTCGAGAACGCGATGAATGAGAAACTGGTGGGCTATCACACCTCGCTCAATCACGCGCATGTTCAGTTACTCAGCTTGACCTTGATTCTGGACGACTTGATCGTAAAGCAGGACGCGCATCCGACACCGCCCGTCGCCGATCTGCCGAAGGTGGAATTCAATATTCACTGGCGCGAGGTGTTTACCGGCCACATTGTAGGGCAAGTTTTGCTCACGCATCCGCGCGTGCATATCAATCTCATCCAGTTACGATCCGAGAAGGCGGACCCGGTACCACTTAGCAAGAAGGGATGGCAGGATGCGCTCGAGGCGATTTATCCATTCAAAATTAATTTGTTCAGGGTGCAAAACGGAGAGGCTACTTATATCGATACTGACCCTCAGCGTCCGTTGCATTTGAGCGAGATTTCGCTGAGCGCAGATAACATCCGCAACATTCATTACAACGACCAGGTATATCCGTCGCCGTTTCACGCCAAGTCGGTAGTATTCGACAAAGGGCGACTGACGATTGATGGAAGGGCGAACTTTTTGGATAAGCCTTTCCCGGGCGTCAACGCCAAGTATGAAGTCGAAAGCATTCCGCTGGATAAGTTCGAGCCTGAAGTCCAGCGCGCGAACCTCCACGTGTACCACGGAATTCTGCGAAGCAGCGGCGCGGTGGAATATTCGCCGAAAGTTGCGAAGGTCGACGTCGATAATGCGACTGTCGATGGAATTCATCTCGACTATGTGCACACCTCGCAGACTGCGACCGGTGAGAGCAGTCGATTGAAGATTGTCAAAGCGGACGCGGCGAAGGTGAACAACGCACCCGGCGTACAGCTCAGGGCGCGCGAGGTCGCGCTGACTAACAGTGAGCTGAAGTTCCTCAACAACTCGGCGAACCCGCACTACCAGCTGGTGATTTCGAATGGGAACATGCGGGCGACGAACCTTTCGAATCATCTGAGTGAGGGACCGGCAAAGTTTCAGTTCGATGGCAAACTGATGGGATCAGGTAACGCGACGCTGTCCGGGGTTCTGCGCCCAGAGCATCAAGGGCCCAATTTCGATTTCGACCTGGCGAGTAGCGACACCGATCTCACGTCGTTAAATGATTTGCTGCGAGCTTATGGAAAATTCGATGTCGCGGCCGGCAAGGTGTCGGTATTCTCGCAAGTAACAGTGAAGGACCACTACGTGAGCGGCTATGTGAAGCCAATGTTCACCGATGTGAAAGTCTATGACTCCAAAAAGGACGCGAACAAACCACTCCTTCACAAGGCTTACGAAGCAGTTATAGGCGGGGCAGCGAAGCTACTGAAGAATCGATCGACGCAGCAAGTGGCGACCAAGGTCGATATCTCGGGCCCGGTAAAAAATATTAACGTAGATCCTTGGCAAGCAATCGGACAATTCATAGCTAACGCATTTATAGATGCTATCGTGCCCGGTTTTGATCACGAAGTGGCGCAGGCCAGGCAGACCAATAGCTGACCGCTCTGAACCTTTGTTTTCGCGGGGCTTTTCAGAAGCCGCGACCGAGAAAGATTTACCGAAAAAAGTCTAAAATTTTCACGCGGACCTCCTAGGGAATTCCATAGTCCCGTTTGGCCGGCTTCTTGCTGCTATTGGGGTAAGTTCCCATTGGAGGGTTCAAACAAATGAGCATTATGAAACGTATCGCAATTATCCCAGCCGCAGTCGCAGCCTGCGGACTCGCCGCCGGATGCTTCTCGTATCACAAGAATGTGGATGCGACGACAAGTCCTGCACCCGTAGTGGAAACTGCACCGGCACCCGCGCCGGTCGTCGTAGCACCGCCGGCGACGTCTAGCACGACAACCACGACCACCGACAACGGGTTGGTCGAGCGGCAGAAGACGACTACGTACACCGCGCCGTAGTTATCTAATCTGAGGTCCAGCGACGCGCGCGCGATTCCACGATCGCGCGCGCGTCCGCTTCCACCTTTCGGCTTAGGAGAACAGTCCATGAAAAAATCTATTCTTTCGACTATAGGTCTCAGCGCGATACTTTGCGCGGGTCTGGCACTGCAGTCCTGTGCGGACACCAGAACCGAAACAACCTATTCGGATGCCCCAGGCTACGCCTATGCGGGTGAGCCGGGATACTACAGCGCTCCAGTGGAGACCAGGACTACGACCACCTACACGACGACCGACGACGACCACGATAGCGTTGTAGGATCGACTGCGCATGCGGCCGGAACCATAATCGCGGCGCCGTTCCGTCTGGTCGGAGACGCGCTCGGCGTCATCTTCTAAAGCGTCTAAACGGCTTTTGTGGGCGATTGGCTGCATCAAGTACGCCGCTTGACGCCAAGAGCAATCGACGGTAATTTTCGACTGATTTATCGAATTGCTGTCGCGCAATTCTCAGACACTGGGTGCCGGAGGCCGCTTCATGTCTGATCTGGGACTTCCCGAGACAGAACCTTTTTTCAACACGGCCATTTGTCGTGCCGTGGTTCATTCAGCGCAGGTATTCGCCGAATTTTTGTCCAGACGAATCCCTCTACCAAGCCGTTGAAGCGCGAGGACGAAATAGCGTCGGCGTCGCAGCCGGCGACAAAGGACGGTCCCGATCATTTTTTTTCGCTGCTGATGGGTAATCTCCCGGCGCGCGTATGGATCAAGGATGAACTGGGACGTTATGTGTTCGTCAATTCGCGGCTCAGCTCGGAACTCGGCATCGAGCAGGAAAAATGGATCGGCGCGCGGGACGAAGAGTTGTTCCCAACCATTGGTCATGTCTATTGGCGCAAGGACCAGCAGGTTCTGTCCAGTGGCGATCCGTTGGTTTCGACCGACCAGGTCGAGCGCGGCAAGTCGATTTTCGTTGTGAGATTTCCACTGGCTATCGATGGCAAGGATCACGTCGGCGCGGTGGGGGTCGAGACCACGGAGCAGATGTCGGCGCTGATCGGGTTTTTTCATCTGAGGGACGAGCTCTTTCGAAACGAGCGCCTGCGCGCGATTGGAGAGATGGCTTCGGGCCTTGCGCACGATCTGAGAAATATTCTGAATTCGGGTTCGTTGCGATTGAACATTCTCCGCGCGAAAGCCGGCGTGGATTTCGCCGACGATGTGGACGCGCTGGCGAGAACGGTCAACGCGGCTGCGGAGCGAGTCCGCGGACTTCAGGAATTCGTCAACGAGCGGCCCCAGGAAAACTTGGACAGTTGCGACCTGGCAATTCTGATCGCTGAAGCTGTCGAGATGGTGGACTACCTGATCCAGAAAACGCCGACGGTGAAAGGCGGCGCGGTCAAACTCGAACTTGACATTCCGTCTACGTTGTCGAAGGTCTGGGCTTTTCCAAATCAGGTGAAGCACGTAATCGCGAATCTTCTGATCAACGGACGCGAGGCGATGCCGGATGGCGGCACTTTATCAATCGAAGCCAAGGTGCTGGCGGATACCGTCGAGGTAGCGGTCAAGGATGAGGGCACCGGAATCCCTGAAGACGTTTTATCAAAGATGTTCGAACCGTTCTTTACGACCAAGGACCTGGGGACCGGTTTGGGATTGTCGATGGCGCATGACGTCATGACCAGACTGAATGGGCGTATTCGTGCCGAGAACCGTGACCGGGCAGGGGCTGCGATCATCCTCAATTTTCCGATCGCGGAATAGTTACATAGTGAGCGCGTAGTTTTTACAGGGATTCACACGCAGCCGATGAAATTCGGCCCGCCCGCCTCGTCTGCAAACCGATAAATCCTAGATAGTTTCGGCACATCCTCTAAGTACATCTCTTGCTTTAGCTTGGCGGTCTGTACGCGACCGGGATACGTGGAGGTGTAGCAATGCGCGAAACAAACGCCGCCTTGGAGGCGACGGATTCATTGCAAATTGTCGCTGACAAGGTGGATTCAAAAGAGATCGGCGAGAACGATTTGGCGCCCCTCGATCTGAAGCCGGGTGATCTGGTCGAACTTCGAAGCGCGGCGGAAATCATGGAGACCCTCGATGGCAGCGGCACGCTTGACGGTCTGCCGTTCATGCCGGAGATGTTGGCCTTCAGCGGTCGTCGCCTGCATGTGTCGAAACGAGCCGACGATACTTGCGCGCTTGGTCAGCCTCGACGAATCGAACGTACGGTTCATCTCGAACAGCTAAGGTGCGACGGTTCGGCGCATCGCGGATGCGAGGCGGGCTGTCTCTTCATCTGGAAGGAAGCGTGGCTGCGCCCGGTAGACACCGTTGCCGATGAGTCCCGTCCCACGCTCACTGCGGTTCCTCCTCCCAGCACTACAGATGGAGCTTATCGTGCCTTGAGCGAACTCGCGCAGAAGCCGGATAACACTCTTATGTGCCAGGCGACCGAGTTGGCGTCGGCGAGTTGCCCGGCGCCAGTTGATAAGTCGTCGAGCTACTTCGTCAAAGTGGCGCGGGATTACGCTTCGGGAAAGAGAAGTTTCAGCGCCTTGCACCAACTCCTCATCTACTTCTGGGGCAAAGCGATTCTCCAGACATTTAAGCTGTGGACGCGTGCGCCGTGGAACGCTGATCGATACAAGAAGACTCCTGCGACTGAATTGAATTTGCAGCCGGGTGAAGTAGTGAGGGTGCGCGGGATGTTCGAAATTCTGCGAACGCTTGATCGCAAAGGCTGCAACCGCGGGATGGAATTCAAGCCCGAGATGTTCCAGTTCTGCGGCCGCAAATTCCCGGTGATCCTGAATATGGAGCGCCGGATCGACGAACGGAGCGGAGAGCTGAAGGGCTTCCGCAGCCCGTGCATTGTGCTTGAATCGGTCTATTGCCAGGGTCAGCGTTCCTTCTGTCAGCGTGCGAATTATCACTACTGGCGCGAGATCTGGTTAAGCCGGCAGTAACTATGGGAGAGGAAGAACATGCAGGCATCTGAGTTGGCGCAATTTTTCAGGACCATAGGTAATCGGATCATCCAGACCGAGAGTTGCTACTGGTACAATCCCAAGCCGCTCCTGTTCAAGAGTCTGCCGATTCATCGTTTGGTCGAGCCGTCGCCGGCGGAGATTGCGCAGGTCATGATCAAAGGACCTGCGTTTGCGATTCGTTATCCCAGGACTCCCGACAAGGCCGGGCCGCGCGGCGGGATGTACGTTTGCTCGAATCGCGACTATGACTTTCCGGCGCTGTCCCAGAATGTGCGCAGTAGGACTCGCAGGGGCCTCGCGCGATGCCGGATCGAGCAGATCGACTTCGACTACCTGAAGCAGCATGGTCATGCGCTGACGGCGGAAACCACTTTGCGCCAGATGGGCACCGCTCCCAGCGCTACGGAAGACGAATGGAAGCTGTTCTGCGAGAACGCGAGCCGCTCGAAGGATTTCGAAGCGTGGGGAGCCTTTGTCGAGGATCGCCTGGCGACCTTTATTGTCGCGATGCTGGTCGAGGACTGCTACTACATCCATCTACAGAAGAGCGCTTCCGATTTGTTGAAGTACTATCCGAACAACGCGCTGCTGTTTACCGTGATGAAGACCACGCTGGCGCGTCCGGAGGTCGGTTACATCTCGCATGGGCCTAAGGCGCTCGCAGTGGGAAAGGGGCTCGATTACTACAAGACCAGCATGGGCTTCGAGCTGCAGCCCTACACGGACCACGTGGTCTTCAATCCGCTGGTGAAGCCATTCCTGATGTGGAAGGGCGACGCAGTAGTCAACAAGCTGGTGCATCGCTATCCGGATAATCTCTTTTGGCAGCGAGCGTCGCGCGCGCTGCGGGTAGCGCGGGGAGAAGAGCCCCGCGAAGAGCAATCGGGCAGTGCAGAGCTTGCGACGTGATGCGAGTTTGAGCAGGGCTTTTCAATGCGGAACCCACCGTGGGTTCCGCACCTCCTTGGGCAGGGGTAACCCCTGCACCTAGTGTTAATCGCAAAGTCGCGCGCAGCGCACTACTTTGCTCTGAGGTTCTCTTTTTTTCCTTTTTGCCTGGGAGAAGGCGCGGGGGATTCACCGCGCCCGTTTTACGCGAGGAGTCCGAACTATGCATGGCACCTAACCCCTAACCCTTCCCATATGTACGGACTGGGGACATGGGTAACAGGTGTACGAGGAGATAGGTAACACATTTCGAGTTGAGATCATTGATCGAGCTTTGAGCGATCGAGGTCGATGGTGGTGACGAGCTGGTGGCAGAAGAGGACCTCTCGCAAAGAGTCGCCGAGCTCGGATTGGCGCAGCGCGATGGGCAAGCCGCGCAGAGCCTTGGAGACGCGGAACGCGTGGCCGTGATAGCTGAACCAGCCCTCGGCCTGGACCTTGGGCACCTCGAGCTCCTCTGAGGCTTGCATCTCATCACCAGGTAAGCCCAACGGCCTTTCTCATGGCATCTTCGAAGGCCTGATCGTCGAGGCTTCTTCGCATGCCCAAAATGATCTCAGCGTCCGGGCCGACCGGTACGCGGAAAGGTGTTGCGGGATCTTCGATTGCATTGGCGATGGCCGATGCGACAACTTCGGGTGCGGTTCTACCAGAGGGGCCTGTCATTTTGGTATTGGCTCCCTCCCACTGCTCCCAAAGTCCGGCGTAGTCGGCTGGTCCCTTATGAGGCTCGATCGGTTTAATGCCAGTAGCGATGTTTCCGGGCTCGATCAACACGCAGCGTATTCCAAAGTGACGGACTTCCAGGTGCAGTGACTCCGTCAAGGCTTCGAGCGCGAACTTGGAGGCGCTGTACGCTGCTCCGAGCGGCGAGGAGACCCGGCCGTTTATGCTCGACACATTTACGATGACGCCGGAACCCCGCTTTCGCCAGGCGGGCAAGACCGCCTGGATTATGCGCAAGGGGCCGAGCGTGTTGGTCTCGAACATCTGCCGGATACGATCAAGTGGATAGCCTTCCACCGGCCCTCCGCCAGATATACCTGCGTTGTTGACGATCGCATCGAGCGGACCAACCTCTTGAAGGCATCGCGCCACGGAGTCGTCGCTGGTGACATCAAGCACATGTGCCTGGATGCCTTCCGAGCCGCTCAACGCGGATAGGTCGGTGGCGACGACTGAATGCCCTCGGTTGGCAAGTACCTGCGCCGCCGCCATCCCTATGCCGTGTGCCGCGCCCGTAATCAAAACCCTTAGCGTCTTTGACATTGGGAAGTCCTCTTGGGTGTCGTAGTTAGTCTTCTACGGTTTGTCCGCCAGCCATCGCACAAATCTGCCATATGGATCAAACCTCGGCCAACTCTCGCCGAACACCTCCGGGCCACGGATGGTGGATCTCTTTTTCCTCGGCCGGAGGTAGCGGTCGAGAAACTACTTTTTAATGTGCAACACGCCGTGGGTTCCGCACCTCCTTGGGCAGGAGTGACCCCTGCACCCAGTGTTAAGAAAGATGCGGGACTTCGTCCCTGTTCGAACCAGGTGGGGGATCTTTCCCGCTGCTGGCGACTAAAGTCGCCAGCAGCTTACTCGGTGGGGGTAAATAAGAGCCGGGATTCTTCGCTGCGCTTGAATGACCCAAGGACAGGGTCAGAGGGAGGTGCGGTAGTAGTGGACGGCTTGGGTCATGCCGCCGGCGAGGCGCGTGCGAACGTAGTTCATGAAGTCGGCGGTGAAGACGTACTTGGGTTTCAGGTAAATGCCGCCATTGTTCAGTGAGAAGAGTATTCGGTGCATTTTCCAGTTGCGGAAGTTCTTATGCAGCTTGAAGCGGGCGGATACTCCTAGCGTTTGAATTCCGAAGGGGAACTTGAAGCCGAACCATAGCGGCTGCGAATTGATGGATAGGTCCGGCTGATAAGACTCTTGAACTTCCGCTATTCGTCCGCTGGCTAGCGAAAACTCAACAGTCTTATCGAGATCCGGGATCTTTATGGTCACGGGGCGCAGCATCCAGAGCATCGCCCACGGATAACGCTCGCGTATCTGATCGGCCATCGCAGTGTAAGCAGCGAAAATCTCGCTCAGCGGCTTTGTTTCAATCGGGTCGTACGGCAGCTCGTCCCACTTAGGCAGTGACGCATAGCGTTGCAAGGCGGGCGAGGAGTCGTAAGCCGCGCCGACCTGATAGCTGTCGCCGGGATAGAGAACTGCCGCGGTTTGGCCTTGCTGAGTCAGATAGTCGTACGCATCGTTCACCGTATTGGCGAACGGGTTGACGTACTTGTTGTCCTCGCTCGAGAAGTAGATGAAGCTCGCGAACGGTATCGTGACTTTCGCGTCGAGTGCGCGATGAACCTCCGACATGTTGCGAAGGACCTGCTTCGCGCGCTCGGGCAAATAGCGCTCTGGCGGTTCGAGCCCGGCATAGGCGGCGAGCGAGAACTGGCTTAGCAGCACGTCAACGTGTTTCAGGTCCTGGAGAATCAGACGGCATTCGGGAGTACTTATGCGAGCGTCATTTTCATTGAGAATGACTTGTTGATCGCCGATGACGGCCAGAGCGGAGTCCATCAGGCCGGCATGGTAGCAATAGACCTTCGCGCCGTTTGATCCTTCGGTCAGCGGGACTATCTCGCGATGAGGCAGCAGCCGAAAGCGTTGATAGCCCATGCCCTTGAAGGCAGCGACTATCTTTGCGGAATCGCGAGTCTGGAAAAGGACAGTTACACGCTGTTTGAAGGAGTCGGGAAACGAGCCCAAGGTCGGGAAATGAAAGTGGTCGGGATGCTCATGGGATATCCAGAGGTAGTCGACCCGATCGAGAAGCGCGGGATCCAGGACTGGGTCGGGGCGGAGAGTCCATGAGTTATTGAAAATTTTGCCGGACAGCCACGGGTCCATCAGGATCGACGTGCCGGAGCACTCGACGACGATGCTTGCATGTCCGATAAAATCGATTTTCATTTTTTCAATAGTACACTTTACTGAAGATCAACGCTGTTCCGGCGAGTCTTCGCTGATGATCAACGCTGTGCTGTCGAGTCTCGCGAGTCGACTACCCGACGCCAATCGAGTTGCCATTCATTGGGATCGTCGATCGAGTCGGGCTTTCCGGCGACGAAGTAGTGGGGAGAATCAAAGCCGCGGTAGGGACGAGCCACAACCGCATCGGCCGCGACATTGCCGATTCCGGCCGGGGTCGCGGTGTCGGCACTGCTGGCGTCTTCGAGGTTGTAGCCGAGGGTCACAAGCGCCGCGTCAATGCTCGACTGCATCGAAGGCAGCAGTTGGACCAACGCCTTGCGCGCGGCAAAGCTGATCGCTTCGATTTTATTGGCGTCGGTGTTTTCTTCCGGCGGGCGCTTCAGGATGCCATTGGATCGCGACGGCACCGCGACGGGATCATAAGCCGTCCACGCATCGTACATCGCGGCATGCATCGCCGCCATCATTCGCGTGGCGAGCTGCGGTTGGGCGCCGGTTTGCTGGATGTGATTGAGAAAGACATTGTCCCAGTAAACACAAACTGTATCAGCATTGGCCAGCGACACAAATTTGAGCGTCGCCGCCAACACTAATGCTAGCGTGATCGCGCGCCGAAGATACATTGGCACCCCCGTACGGCTCTGGAGTGCCGTCGCTTAGGGTTCGCGAGCGGCACTTGGTAAGAATGGAACAGCTCCGGGCGGGCGCGGGATCTGGCCTACGTCGTGGTGGGGAGCTTTCGGTCAGCCGCAGCCCACCGGAGCCAAAAGACAAAATTACTTACGTACTCGCAATCCTCTCTTTTCGTCGCTGTTTAAAGCGCACAAAAGACATGCAGAACTTGTGCCGATTACCGATTGGAGGCCAAGCAAGCGGGCGAGGAAAACTTTTGGCAGAAAAAAGTAATAGTTATCGGAGTTTTTTGACGACGAGTTTGACGCGACAGGTCAAAAGATCTCGAACCGCCTAGTCGATATAAGTGTGTAATCGTGAAATAAATTCGCTTCCGAACGGTCCAAATTTACCGACCTACTCACCGCTCAATGTCAATCGGCAGAACGAGGTCGGGCGATCGAGAGCGATGGCATCTTCGTTGCTTTTCCAGCACGGCCATGCTGCAAAAGTTACAAACGTCTCCCCGCGATCGCGTCACCGAGGTGCAGTGGTCGAAAGTCCTCGATGACAGCGGCGATCGTCGCGGGCAGACTTTTGGGTCCTCGATTCCACGCTTTGAATACCTGGTGGCCGCGGCTGTGGGACTGCTGATTCTCGTACTGCTGACTCATCCGGAAGGCGGCGGGTTGGTCGCACTCGCAATTGCTGCGGCCGTGATTTTGCCGTACGCGATTCGCTACGTGAGCCATCATGTGAGCGGGCTGCTGATTGTCATGGTGCTGATCGAGGCGATCGCAGCAAGCTACTTCGCCGCAAATTCAGACCAGAAGATTGGCGCCATTATTCGATATCCCTTGAACCTCTTGTTCATTCTCCCGTTTATTCCGACGCTGTGGAAGTCGAAAATTCTGCGGCAGGGCGGATTTCGCGACTACTCGATTTACCTGATGTGGGCGTTGTTCAGCGTCTCGTATTCGATCTTGCCGTCGGTTTCGCTCGGGCGTGCATTCGCGGCGATCCTGCCGTTCCTGGCGATGTGCGCGATAGCTCTCGAAGTTAAGAGCGCGGACGATGCGCGACGAATGATGGGAGTTCTGCTCGCCGGATTGGGAATTGTGGTCGCGGCCAACTACCTTGCGATGTTTATTCAGCCGGCTACGGCCTGGCAGCCCGATACCGAGAGCGGCATGCTGCGGTTTGTGGGATTTCTCACCGAGCCGAATGAGCTGGGCAACCTGATGATGGCGACGCTGGGCGCCGGGTTTGGTTATTGGCCAGTCGCGAGAGGATGGAAGAAGGGTCTGGCGGCAGCGGCGATGCTTGGAGCGGTGGTGCAGGCGGTGATGGCGGACTCGCGAACGCCGATTATCGGACTGGGCATTGGAATCGCGCTGTACCTGGTCTGGCGATATCGAGCCAAGGGCATTCTCGCGATGGTGGCGTTGTTCGGGATCTTTTACGCGGTCGCGCACCTGGTTCCGAGCATGCACGAGTACGTCGATCGCGGCGACGTCGCGAGTTTCACCGGACGGCAGGTTGCGTGGGATTTTGGAATTCGCAGCATCAAGGAGAGCCCGCTTTTGGGATACGGCTTCGAGGTCGAGGGCCAGATTCTCCTCAGTCCGTTCTTCCAGGGATGGGACGCGGTCTGGGGCATGGGCTACCAGTCGTCGCTGCACAACGGCTATCTCTCGCGCGCGGTGAGCCTCGGGATACCGGCGCTGCTGTTCTGGGCGTTTTTTACATTGCGGCCGATGATCAGTTGCTTTCTCCCCAATCGCGACCCGTGGAAGTTGAGATCGCTGGTACCGTTGGCGATGGTGCCGATGCTGATACTGAATACGACGGAGTCGGTGGTGGACTTTCGCTCGTTCGCCGGCGTCATGATGGCGCTGGTGTGGACGATGCTCGAGCGCGAGCGGCTCCTTGCCCGCGCGCAAGCGGTCGCACGCGCGAGAGTGGTTGAGGAATCGAAGACTCCGATGGTTCGCGCGCTACAGGGGAGGCATGCCTCGTGAGACGAAAATCAAGGCGCTGACCTGGCTGGGCGGAGCGTTGCTCATCGTGGTGACGCTGGCGTACGTGATTGAAACGCGCGTCGGAGCCGCGGTTGAACCGTCGCAGGCCTATTACATCGACTCGAGCACGGGCGACGATTCCAATTCGGGCCGAAGTCCAGCCAGCGCGTGGCGCACTTTCGGAAAAATAAACTCGATCGCACTCGAGCCGGGAGACACGGTTTATTTTCGGCGCGGGCAGATCTGGCGCGAGACGCTGGAACCGCGCAACGGCGGGGCGATTGGGCATCCGGTTACGTTTACTGCGTACGGCGGCGGTGCGGCGCCCGTCATCAGTGGCAGCGATGTCGTCGGGGGATGGGCAGGCCCGAGCAACGGGGCGATTTATCGAGCGCATTCTGCGAAGCCGAACAATGTTTATGTCGATGGGGAGCCTGGTTGGGGTCTGACGCGCGCGTGCTGCATGCCCGGGGAGTCGTGTACGCAGTCGGGTTTGTGCGCAGTGGGACCGATGACCGCGGGCAGTTGGTATTGGAATCCGGCGACGTCGGAGCTGTTTGTGTGGTTGGGCGACGGGTCCAATCCGGCGAGTCACACGGTCGAGGCCGCGGTGCGGATTTATGGAATGAATGCGACCGCGGACGAAGGTGAGAAGGGGAATATCGTCGTCGATGGGCTCGCATTCGAGCGCACCGGCGGATACGGAATCTACTTTTACTCGAACGCGGAGAATGGGCGCGGGCCGGTTGGAGTAGTCATTCGCAACAATACTGTGCGACAGACCGGGACTGGACGGGTTGACGGCGGCGAATATTACAACGCGATCCATTTCGATGAACACGTTGAGCTGAAAACGGCGCCGGAGTTTATCAACAACACAATCGCGTACAGTGGGGGACATGGTAACGCGATCAATTCGCAGAAGGCCGATGGCGCGAAGATCATCGGCAATCACGCGGAGCATTTCAATCACAACGGCTTCGATACCAAGCATTCGGCGGGCGTTCTCGTTCGCGGGAATACTGCGCATGAGGCGGACGAGGCGAACGGGATCTACCAGGAATACTGCGCCGACGGCGTCATACAGAATAACGTGATCTACAACGTCAGCGGGTCGGTGCCGGGGCGCGGTTCCGGGATTCAGATTGATGCGGGCACGTCGGGCGCGACGATCGTCGGCAATTCGATCGCGAATGTACTCACCGGCATCTATCTGATTACGCCGGCGACGGTTAGAAACAATATTGTGAGCCGCGCGGGACACGCCGTACTCGAGGCGAATGCAGGCGGCACCTTTGATCACAACAATTGGGGCGATTCACCGATTTTCTATATTAATGGCCGCCAGGAAAATTTCAGCGACTGGCACGCGACCAAGGATCATCCCGGCGATCAAGCTGCGGAACACTAGCTCTAATTCGCAGCTGCAATTAACTACTTCGCTTTAGTCATTCGGCTCGAAGTAGTACTTCGCGTTACTAACTACATTAGTAACTCGGTGAAAGGTGAAATCCTTGCATCCTCAATTATTTGCGGCGTCAATTATTGTAAAATATACAAAATTGTAAAAGCTACATACTATAGAAAATATACAAAAAAAGAATTGAGCCGCGCTTGAGCAAAGTTGAACCGCTAGGATCCGTCTGATAGGCTTTCCCGCGCGACGCGTCGTGGCGTCGCGACGTTACTTTAGGTTCAGGCGCGCGGGTCTCATATCTTCGGCACCGATCCATAGCCGGCGCTGCCTGGGCACGGTTCGGAAATACAAAGTGCGAGGGGAGTTTCAGGCACTGAGGCTGTGAGTCACAGGTGCGCAGGGGAGAGACCTGTCGAGATAGGGGGAGAACCTGTCCAGATTGGGTTTCGTAATTTTCGGCCTGCCAGCGGCGTCACGCCACTGAAATAGCCCGCGCCTAGTCGCGGAAGTGCGTCGGCGTTAGTCCGGCGGACGGTGATGTGTGCTCCTCCACCGTCTCGCCGAAGCCGGCCCGATGCTGCCCGCGGAGCAGATTTGCGCACGCCTGGGGAGGGCGATGTTTTATGCGCGGATTGAAAGGCAGCTATGGTCTTGCCGGTCTAATCACATTTTTTCTCTGCGGTTTCCTGATACTCGAGTCAGCGGGATTCGCGGGTGTGGCCACCGCCCAGGTTTCGATTAATTCGCCCTCGCCCGACAGCATTGTCAAAGGCACCGTAGCCAATCCGATTGAAGAAGGGCGCCAAGACAGCGTTGGTGGACTTATACATCGACGGGGTTTATCTGGCGTCGACTCCGCACAGCAAGATGTCGTGGAAATCAACCAGTACCAGCAACGGGTTACATACTATCTCGGCAACCGCATACGATTCGTCCCAGGCAGTAGTTGGAAATGCGTCCAGGCAGGTCTCGGTCAAAAATAGATCGAAGCCGACGCCGACGCCCGAGCAGCACCGCGACCCCAGCGCCGACACCTACGCCAACTGGCGGCGTAACTATTTCGTCGCCGTCCAACGGTTCGACGGTTTCAGGCACGGTGTCGATAGCGGTGGCGACCAGCGCGCCGGTCACTTGGGTTAATTTCTACGTTGACGGTGGCTGGGTTGCGTCTTCGCCGCCTTACACGATGTCATGGAATTCGACCGGTGTTGCCAACGGTCTGCATGCCATCTCTGTCAATGGATACAACAGCAGTAATGCGTTGGTCGCGACTGCTTCGATCAGTCTGAACGTCAGAAATGGAGCGTCGCCGACACCGACAACGACGATAGCGCCGACTCCGACTCCGCCTCCACCGACGATAACGCCAACGCCTGCGGGAACTCCAACACCGGCCGGCTCCGTGAGTATAACCGCGCCGAAGTCAGGCGCGAGGGTTTCCGGCAGCGTGTCGATCATGGTGACAAACGTCGCGCCGGTAACCTGGGTCAACTTCTATGTTGACGGCAACTACATGGCGTCGTCGCCACCTATGAGTACGAGTTGGGATTCGACCACCGTGGCGAATGGATCTCACTCGATCTCGGTTAACGGATACGACTCCAGTAACGCGTTGATTGCGACCACTGCATCGAACGTGAGACGTCGCGAATGGAACGGGCGTCCACTCCGACGCCGACCACGACCGGGTCGCCAAGCGCAACTCCGACGCCGGCACCGGGGGCCTGTGCAGGAACCGCCCACTACGTTGCGGCGGCGGGAAGCGATTCCAACAGCGGCACCTCTGACCAGCGCACCCTGGAAGACCATCGCCCACGTGGAGGCCGCCGAGCCCTCGCTCGCAGCCGGCGACTGTGTGTTGTTCAATGGCGGCGATGTTTGGAAAGAGCAGTTGAACATCTCTGGCATCAGTGGTTCGAGTTCTCGACCCATCACCTTCGGCAGTTATGGAACCGGCCGCCCTGTGATCGATGGCGGTTCGACGCGGCTATACGGAATTGAAGATGCCTACGGTTCAAGCGGTGATGAGAACCCCAGTAACTACGTTACAGTCACCGGCTTCGAGGTGCGCAACGCGACCCGCGGCGGAATCATCTTCTCCGACCTGCACCAGGTGGGAATCGTGATCTCCAACAACTATGTCCACAACAATGGATATGGCGCCTATGCGGGAGCGAGCGGCTTTGGCACCGACGACAACAACTATGGATACAATGAAGCGATTGCTTTCGTGGACGACGACTATAACGTCCCCGACGGCGTTCAGATCATCAACAACATCGTCAACTATGAGGGCGGTCATAACTCGATCATGGTTGACGGCGATATGGGCGGCGGGCTCATACAAGGCAATCAGGTCGGTCCCGGCTGTTCTCACAATTGCATCGACTTCAAACGCTCGGTGGACGTGACGATCCAGAACAACACGACCATCTGCCAGCCATCGACCATCACCGTCAATGGGAAGTCCTATCCGGCCTGCAATGGTAACGCGCTATATACCGAGCAGGATGCGAGTTTCACGGAGTCGGTCAAATACCAAGAGAACGTCGCGTTCGGCGCGGCTTCGGGTTATGCCTGTTTCGGCCTGCAGGCTAATTCGGGGCCAATCGACGCGGCCTACTACAACAACACATGTTACAACACCAGCTTCCCCTTCTATGTCACGACCTGCCTTGGCGGATCGATGACGGTCGAGAACAACATCCTCGACGGCGGGCAGGTCAAGGTTTCCGGCGGATGTTCTATCGGTTGGGACTATAATGACGACGGCGGCAGCTTAGGAAAGAGTAGTTACTCGGGTGTCTCCACCGGCTCGCACGACGTCAGCAATATGAACCCGCTCTACGTCAACATCGGCAGCCTTAACGCCCATCTGCAAGCCGCGAGTCCGGTTCTGGATAATGGGGAATCGACCCTGATTCCGGACGTGACCTGGATGGGGGCCTTGGGGCTGTGAGCCAGACAGTTATGTAGAACGAAAATTGGGGAAGGACCGGACGGGCTCGCAGTCAAGATTGTAATTGCTACAATCGCGGCTCGAGCCCGTCCACTTTTCGGCACGCAACCTTAATCAATTTTAATTTCGGACAAGTTCTCTTGCTTTTGTTATTTTTTCCGATGCACTTTTGAGCCGCTCATAGTTTGTAATCCTTTCACAGTACGCGCCCCCTACTAACCTATTCGGGCCTATTCAGCGCCGTTTCAATCGTCTCGGCGATGGCACGCGAGTTGCCATTGCTAAGGCGAACGCGTGAACGCACGCGGGCAGTTGAGTCCAGGGTGGGTCGATCGGAGCCGATCGCAGAAAATTATGAGGACGCATTTTGCCATGAGGCAGGATTACGCAAATAAAGACAGGATCTCAAAACGCGCGAAGATGATTCTCAGCGCGAGCGCGATTGCTGTCGCACTCGGCGGATGCTCCGCGCAAAGCCAAAACCACGGCGAAAGTGGCGATAAACAGTTCGCATCCAAACCGATGTCAGCCGAGCAGTGCGTGGCCAACGCCAACATCCAGGAAGCCGCAACGCAGGATGCCGACTACCGGATCCAGCCCGGCGATTCGCTTGCGCTCGACTTCTACATGAACTCTGAATTCAACGATACCAGCACAGTCGATCCCAATGGAAAGATCGTACTGCGGATGGTTGGGCCGATCCAGGCGGCCGGGCTGACACCGGATCAACTGGCTACCTCAATCGACAAAGCTTACAGCACTGAGCTTCGAAATCCGGGCGCGGTTGTTCATCTGAAGAACCTGCCGGGCAGACAGATATTCGTACAGGGGGAAGTCGCGAAACCCGGCGCATTCCCGCTTCAACCCGGAATGACGGCGGTACAGGCTCTGGCACTCGCCGGTGGCGTGACCGTCGATTCGGCGCCGCAGAACACCGTACTGATTCGCCACGACGCGTGCGGACAGTCGCAGGGATCGAAGGTTGATCTGGCAAGCGCGCTCAAGAATCCCGGCAGCGGCGACGACGTAGCGCTGATGGCGCGTGACACGGTCGTCGTGCCGCCCAGCACGATCACAAACGTTGACCGCTGGGTGAAGCACTACATCCGGGATGCAATGCCGGTTGAGCCGGTTTTCAGCGGAATCTAGAGGCGAAGATTTTCATCAGGAATCGAGATTACTATGTTGCCTAACAACTACAGAGACTGGATTGATATCGCCTGGCGGCGCCGCCGCATCGCAACCGTCGCGGGCTTGATGGTCTTCGGTGTGGTCGCGGTTGGGACACTACTGTGGCCTCCGCTCTACTCGTCCAACTGCCAGGTGCTGGTGCAGGACAATCGTGCCCAGTTGCTGGTGTCGCCGGACTTGCAGGGCAGCACGCCGCAGAATTCAGCCGCGGTCAACAATCCAGTTCAGGAACAGGATCTCAATTCCGAACGCGAACTGATCACCAGTCTGTACCTTGTGCGACTCGCGCTGGACGGCCTGCCGGTTCCTCGCGCTTATGAGCATCGATCTGGAATGGCGGTAGCCGCCGTGAAAGCAGCGATCCGGCTGCCGCTCGAGGGCTACCACGTACTACATAGTATTCCGCGACTCAGTCCGCGAGATGCTTGGGCAATTGACGTTGCGCGCAATCTCGACGCGTCGGTGATCAAGCGATCGAACATCATTGAAGTAGAGTTTCGTTCGCGCGACCGCGCCTGGACCAAAGATTTCCTCGATCGCCTGATGGCCCAGTACCTGGAATTTCACGCCAGCCTGTCCCATGACCCGCAGGCGGAGAAATTCTATGAACAGCAGACCAGCCTGCTGAAGGCTCGGCTGGAAGCGTCAGAAGGACAGCTTCGCGACTTCCAGGTCAAGACCGGAATCGGCAATCTCGAAGAACAGAAGAAATCACTGATCGCGCGCATTTCGGATCTGCAGAGCACTGCTGCCAAGACCGATGCGCAGATTTCTGGAAGCCAGCAGCAGGTAACTGCACTGACGTCGCAACTGGGCAGCACGCCCGGCCGCATTGAGAAAGAGACGCGTCAGGAGCAGAACCTGTCGTTGCAACAGTTAAAGCCGCAAGTAATGCAGTTGCGCGCGCAGAGAGCTGAGTTGCTAACGCGTTATCAGCCGAACAGCGAGCGGATCAAGGAGATCGACGCCAAGCTCGCCTCCGAAGAGAAGATTCTCGACAACGAGAACCATCTCGAGGTCAGCGAACAGTCAACCGACGTGAATCCGGTATGGATCACGCTGCAGACCGATCTCAAGCAGGCGAGCACCGCGGCCTCTTCGGGCAAAGCCACTCGCGACGAGCTCGACAAGCAGATCGCAGCCGCGAACCAGCAATTGTCGGCGCTCGTGACTAATGGGGTCGATATGGAACGCCTGCAGCGGCAGGTGACGTCGGACTCCGATGCTTACCAGGCCTACGTCCGCAAAACTGAAGAAGCGCGCGCGTCCGAAGCCCTTAACACCAACAAGATTCTCAACGTCAGCGTGGCTCAGCCGCCTATCGTACCGATGCAGCCGGTGTTCCCGAGCGTGCCGTTCAACATGGCAGTCGGCCTGATTCTGGCGCTGCTGTTCGGAGTGGCGGCCGCGTACTGGGCGGAAGAAAGCGATTCGAAGATCTATTCGTCGGGCGTCGTGAACAATCTCACTGGACTTCCGATCGTCGCAGTGCTGAGCGAGCGGGTGTAGCGGCCATGTATTATAGACACTTCTCACTCGATGGACCGCCGTTCCGATTCACGCCGTCGCCGACGCTTTACCTCGGCCCGGCTCATCGTGAATGCCTGGCCGCACTGGAATGGGGGCTGCTGCACGATCAATGCGGATTCATGGTGCTGCTGGGCGAGACCGGGACCGGCAAGACCACGTTGCTGAACTCAGTCCTCACGCGCCGGCTGCCGAATCTTCAGATAGCATGCGTGCCGAATCCAAAGCTCAGCTTCGTCGAAATCATGCGCGTCGTGCTGCCGCAACTCGGCGTATCAACCAGGGAATTCGGCAAGCTCGAACTGATCCAGGCGCTCGAGCGCGCGCTTGCAAATCGACCGCTCGGCAGCCGCACCGCAATCGTCATTGATGAAGCGCAAAACCTGAGCGATGAGACGCTCGAGGATCTCCGGCTGTTGTCGAATTCATGCGGCGGGCAGGACCGCGAACTGCAATTCGTCCTGATGGGACATCCGGAGCTGCTCGAACGCCTCTCGGCGCATCATCTGCGGCAACTGCGCGAGCGGATTTCGACCAAGGTAACTCTGCCGTCGCTCAGCGCCAACGAAAGTATCGCTTACGTCAATTACCGGTTGCAGGCGCAAAACGGATCCGCGCGAATCTTCGAAGCTGACGCGCTCAGGCACCTGGTCGAGGCCGCCGCCGGAGTTCCGCGGCGCCTCAACGTGCTGTGTCACAACGCATTGCTGCTGGCTTACTCGAAAAACCAGGCTGCGGTGACACTGGATGTCGCGCGCGAGGTGGTCGGCGACTACAAGGATATTTTCCTGAAGCCCCAAGTCAGTCAGCCTCGCGAACTAGATAGCGTTCTGTTGCCCGAAACTGCTGCGTTACCCGAGCTGGCGCCCATCGCGATTCGCCCGCGTCCACGATTGGTGCTGGCTGCTGCCGCATGTGCAGCGCTCGCCGTGGTCGGATTCGGCAGCGTCATGCTGTCGGCGCACGAGTGGAACAGCGTCGGGCATCGCGACGAGGTGCCGGTTACGAGCGCCGCGGTTGTCCCTGCGCCGGTTGCAAACAAGGTTCAACAACCGGCTCCGGTTGAGGCGGAAAAGGTTCCGGCATCGGTAGTGACGGCTCCGCCTGAGCCCAGCGTCATCCGCATCCACCAGGGAGATACATTTCATGATTTGGCGGCCAAGTACCTGGGCTCCAAGGATCGGACCCGCGACTTGATAAACGCCAATCCTCAAATAAAGGACCCCGACAATCTGTTCGTCGGACAGATCATTTTCTTGCCAAAAAGCCAGCCGACGGATCTGGCCGGAGTAGTTCAGTGAGTAAATACTACGACGCAATCAACCGAAACCTCGCGACCACTCGTGAGCCACTGACGCATGTCCGCCCGCGCGCGAAGCTTGTCACGAAGACCACGCGTGAACTGGTCGAACAGCCTGCGCGCGAAATCGCACCGGCCAGGACCGAGGCGGTCGCGTTCGCGGACACCTTCCTGCCCGAGCCGCTTCCGCACGATTTGCCGGCAATGCTGGCGCGCCAGGATGCGATTCGGCAGTTGAGCGAGCGGATGGCGCCGACGGCGGCGGTGGACAAGTCGTGCCGGGTCGCGATAGCCGGATGCCGCCCGTCTGACGGCGCATCTTCGATCGCAGCCGCACTCGCGCTCGATCTTAGTCAGCGGCTTTCGATGCGCACCATACTGGTGGACGCGAATCTCCAGAGTCCCAGTCTGCATCGCGTCGTCTCGCCGGCGGAAAGGACTGTCGCGCAGATCACGCTGGACGGCTCTCTGCAGCTCCGCACGACCGGTTGGCAGCGCCTGACGCTCGCGACCTGCTGCCTCAACGGCAACGACGACGAGCGCGAAGCGGCAATTGCGGAGCTCGAAGCAGTTCTCAGTACTTTTCCCGCCGCAGTGATCGATCTCGGCGTCGCGCGGCTCGATCCGCGCATGTTGCCGCTGATGCGGCCCGCCGACCCGATCCTGTTGGTGGTTCGATACGGACAAACCGAACGCAAGGAGCTTGCTACAACCGCGGCCGCACTGCGCGCTGCAGACCGAACTGTGGCAGGCGTGATTATGAACGCGCGACCGTCGCGATCTCAAAATTCTTACGCGGAGTGACCGCCCAATGAATGACTTCATCATCGTTAACGAGAAAAATCCGATGTCGGAAAATGGTTATCGCAACGGCGTCTCCAAGAACGGGCACTCCAACGGCTCGATCAAGGCGGACAAGGTCGTCAACGGCGCGAATGGGAACGGCGCGATCGAACTCGAGCGTCCCATTGTCATCGCGAGCCCGCGTCCGGCGGCCGCGCCCAAAGAGCAGCGCGCTCAGCTGAGTGGCGTCGGCGTCGTCGGCCTCGGCTATTGGGGACCGAATTGGGTGCGCAATCTGCATCAGAGCCAGGCGGCAAAGCGCATCGTCGCATGCGATCTCGATCAGAAGCGGCGAAACCACGTCAGCGAGCTGTACTCGGACCTCGAGACCACCAGCCGCTTTGAGGATTTGCTGAACGACGACGAGATCGAAGGCATCGTCGTGGCGACTCCGGTCGGTACTCACTACGCGATGGCCAAGCGCGCGCTCGATGCGGGCAAGTCGGTGCTGGTCGAGAAGCCGCTGGCCACGTCGAGCGAGGAAGCTTCCGACCTGGTGAAGACCGCGCGCGAGAAAAAGCTCACGCTCATGGTCGGGCACACTTTTGAATACAGCGCGCCGGTGCTGAAGATGCACGACATCATCGCGTCGGGCGAAATCGGCGACGTTTTCTACATCAGTTCAGTGCGCGCGAATCTCGGACTCTTCCAGCGCGACGTGAACGTGACCTGGGATCTCGCGACCCACGACATCTCGATCATTCTCAATCTGATGGGCGGCCGCGAGCCCGAAGCAGTGAGCTGCCAGGGCGAAAGCCACTACGGCCACGGCGTCGAGGACGTCGCGATGCTGACCTTGCGCTTCGAGCGCAACGTGATCGCGTTCATCCACGTGAGCTGGCTCGACCCCGACAAGATTCGCCGCACGACGGTGGTCGGTTCGCGCAAGATGCTGGTTTACGATGACACCGCGCCGCAGGAAAAGATCCGCATCTACGACAAAGGCGTCACCGCGCAAAAATATTACGACACTTTCGGTGAGTTCCAGTTCTCGTATCGCTACGGCGACATCCAGATTCCTCGCATCGAGGAAAAAGAGCCGCTGTTCTGCGAGTGCGAGCATTTCGTCAAGTGCATCAAGAGCGGCGAAACGCCCAACACCGACGGCGTCAACGGCGCGCGCGTGGTCAATGTACTCGAGGCCGCCAACTATTCACTGCGCCGCGGTGGCTTGATGGTGCCGCTCGGAGCTGCACTCCGATGAGCGCGGCAACCGAACAGCGCCAGGTGCCGCAGATGGCGTGCGTCGCGGACGACGTCCGTATGGGCGAGCGCGTGCGGCTGGCGTCGTACGTAAACCTGTACGGCTGCGAGATTGGCGACGACACCCGGCTCGGAGCGTTCGTTGAAATTCAACGCGACGCAAAAATCGGGAGCCGCTGCAAAATCTCGAGTCACACCTTTGTATGCTCGGGCGTCACGATCGAAGACGAGGTCTTCATCGGGCACGGCGTCATCTTTATCAACGATCGTTATCCGCGCGCGACCGTCGCTGACGGTGCGCTGCAAACCGAAAGCGACTGGAAGATGGAACACACGGTGGTGAGGAAAGGCGCGTCGATCGGAAGCGGCGCGATCATAATGTGCGGAGTCGAAATTGGTGAGGGCGCATTAGTGGGAGCAGGCGCAATGGTTGTGCGCGACGTGCCCGCGGGCTCAATCGTCGCGGGCCATCCTGCGCGCCTGCGCGGACCTGCAATCGAGTCGAAAGAGAGGGAGTCACAGTGAAAATCAAATTCGTTGATCTAGCCGGGCAGAATCTTGAAATCAGCGAGCGTGTCGCTGCCGAGATGGAGGCGGTTCATTCCGCCACTTCCTACGTCGGCGGCCATCAGGTCGAAAGCTTCGAGCGTGAGTTCGCCAATTTTCTGGGCGTGAAGCGCGTCGTCGCCGTCGCAAACGGCACGGATGCCTTGCGCATCGCGCTGCTGGCGCTCGGCATCGGTCCGGGCGACGAAGTGATCACCGTACCGATGACCTTCATCGCCACTGCGGCTTCGATCGTGCAAACCGGCGCGCGGCCACGATTCGTCGATATCGATCCCGCGACCGGCAACATGAGTGTGCCGGCACTGCGCAGCTTTCTGGAATCGCTGCCGCGCAGCGAGCGCCGCGCAGTACGAGCGATCGTTCCGGTACATCTATATGGACTGCCGGCGCAGATCGTCCAGCTGAAAGAAATCGCGGCTGAGTTCAATCTCAAACTGGTCGAGGATGCATGTCAGGCCCATGGCGCTCGCGTCCGCACTGCCGACGGAATGAAGATGGCAGGAACGATCGGCGACGCCGGATGCTTCAGCTTCTATCCGGGCAAAAATCTTGGCGCCTGGGGCGATGGCGGCGCGGTCGCGACCAACGACGAGGAAGTCGCGCATCGCGTAACGAGCCTCAGCAATCACGGGCGCCTGTCGCATTACGCGCACGAGATTTGCGGCTACAACTCGCGTCTCGATTCGATCCAGGCCGCGGTTCTCCGCGCCAAGCTGGAAAAGCTGGACGAATGGAACCAGCGCCGCCGCGTAGTCGCCTCGGCCTATCGCGAGTTGCTCGCGCCCTTGGACGCGCAGCCGATTCTTGAGCCCGAGGGCTTCGAATCCTGTTACCACCTCTTCGTAATTCGCAGTGCTAAGCGAGACGCGGTTCGCAACGCGCTGCTTCAAGCTGAAATCGAATGCGGAATCCATTATCCGGTGCCGCTGCATCTTCAGCCCGCGCTGGCATACCTCGGCTATCGAGCGGGTGATTTCCCGGCGAGCGAGGCGTTGGCGGACACGACTCTGTCGCTGCCGATGCATCCGCATCTCGACGGACAGGAAATCCTGCGAACGGTCCAGGTCGTGACCGGTGCGCTACCGCTCTCGACTGAACCTTTCCCGGCGACGCCGCGTCGCAATGCGACTCCGGTCGTTGGGACAGCATCCTCAGGTGCATGAGTGAATTTCGATGTTTGCCGGCGAATGTAGAAAACAGAAAGTGCTCTTCGCGATCGCCGATCTGATCGCGCTTGCGCTCGCCTTCGCTGGCGCATTGGCGCTGCACGATCCGGACGGCGCGATCCTGGCGCATATCGAAAGCGCCGACCTGGACACGCAGTGCGAATGCATCGTTCTCGCGGGATTGTTGTGGATCGGAGTCTTCCGCGCATTCGACCTCTTCACGATGCGAAACGGCAGCCGCAAGGAGGCCCTTGCGATCCTCAAGGCGTGCTCGATCGCTGCCGTCCTCATGCTGCTGGCCGATTTCGCGCTGCACGTTCAAATCTCGCGGGTCGCGGTCGCAACGTTCTTCGTCTTCAGCATCATCACGGAATTGGCGATGCGCGGGATGCTGCGCCGTCTGATTCACCAATTCTATTCGAGCCCGCGCATCTCGATCCCGCTGGTCATCATCGGCTTCAACCGGACCGCTCATCTCCTCTGCGACAGCATTCGGGAAGAGCTGACTCAGTATGAAATCATCGGATTCCTCGACGCCGACGCCGAGGGCAGCGAGTACAGCGGCTATCCGGTGCTCGGCAGCCCCGAGCAGTTGGCCCACATCAATCGCGTTCATCCGTGCCTCGAAGCCGCCATCGCTATTCCCGACGCGCCGCTCGCCGATCAGGCGCGGATGGTCGAGTTGTGCGAGGAATCGCGGCTGCGATGGTGGGTGGTGCCGTGGGTTTATCGCTCCGCGCCGACCGGACTCCGCGTTGACACCGTTGGGCTTATCCCGATCGTCGGCCGCCGCGGATCGAACGTCGAAGGCTTGAACTACCTGGTCAAGCGCAGCTTCGACGTTGTTTGCGCCTCAATCATTTTAATTTTCGCGATGCCGATCATCGCGCTCGCCGCCCTCGCAATTTTAATTGACGACGGCAGGCCAATCTTCTTCCGCCAGCAGCGAATCGGCGCACAGGGTCGTCGATTCGAAATGTTGAAGCTGCGCACGATGAAAACCGCCGCGGCCGATAGCGTCCATCGCGAATATGTAGAACGTTGGATTTCCAACGGTCACAGCGCGGCCGACGCCGACGGCGACGGCGGCAAGGTCTTCAAGCTCGCCAACGATTCGCGCGTCACCCGCGTCGGCCGCATACTGCGCAAGTTCAGCCTCGACGAGCTGCCGCAAATCATCAACGTCGTGCGCGGCGACATGAGCCTCATCGGCCCGCGTCCCGCACTGCCGTACGAAGTCGAGCACTACCAGGACTGGCACCGCCGCCGGCTCGAAGGGCTGCCCGGAATCACCGGTCTGTGGCAAGTCAGCGGGCGCAACCAGATCTCGTTCGACGAGATGGTCAAGCTCGACGTGCAGTACCTCGAAGATTGGTCACTGACTACTGACATCGGAATTCTTTTTCGCACAATCCCGGTTCTACTGAGGGGTGAGGGACTGTGAACGATCGTTTGGCTGTTACCGGCGATGCTCCCGAGCACGCCGAGCGCAACCTCTGGTTGTGGAATGCGTTCGCTCGCTCGGTGCGCGACAACATGGTCGCGGAGTTCGTCGTGCAAGGCCTGCGCGTCGGCGGAATGGTGGTACTCGCGCGGGCGCTCTCGCCCAATGACTTCGGCCTTTTCAAAATTCTAGTCGTGGTCTCGACCTTCGCGATGCTCGTCAATGAAGCCGGCATCCCAGACGCGCTGATTCAGCGCCGCGATCTGACGCCGGCGCATCATGCGACCGCATGGTGGATGAGCATCGGACTCGCGCTGTTGACCGCGGGCCTGCTCTATGGTGGCGCGCCCGCGCTCGCGCATGTGATGAAGATGCCGGACCTGCAACAGGGCATGCGCCTGCTATGCATTCCCTTTCTGCTCGAGGGTGCAGCGGTCACCGCCAACGCACGACTACGACGCGACCTGCGCTTCGGCGCGCTCGCAGCGGCTGATGTGCTGGCGGAGTGCGCATTTCTCGTAATTGCGCTGATGTTGCTGTGGTACCGGATGCCGACCTGGGCCCTCGCGGGCGGCCTCGCGGCGCGTTTTGGCGTACACGCGATCACGATTCTGTTTGCCGGCGGAAAAACTCCGATCGGACTTCCCACTGCCGCCGCGGCGCGCGACCTGGGCCAATTTGCGACCAAGGTTCTCGGCGGACGCACGGTCGATGCGCTCTCGTCCAACATTGACTTCGTATTGATTGGCCGATTGCTCGGAAGTTCCGCGCTCGGCTTTTACTCGATGGCGTGGGATCTGTTGCGATTTATCCCCGACCGCATTTTCCGGATTGCGGGCCGCGTAACGCTTCCGACCTTCTGTCACTTGCAGGACCAGAACGATCAGCTCGCAAAGGCTTATCTGAATTTCTCGGGTTACCTCTCGCGGATCATTCTGCCGATTGTCGGTTGCGCCGCGATCGCCGCTCCCGAACTCATCAAGATCATTTACGGCCCCAAATGGATTCCCGCCGCGGTGCCGATGCAATTGCTCGCGTGCGGATTGCTGTTGGTCGGACTTCGGCTCGCCATCGGATCCGTTTACTACGCCAAGAATCATCCCGAGTTCGACTTTTACGTTCACGCCACCCGCCTCGTGCTGGTCGTCATAACGATTTTCGGACTCGCTCGGTTCGGCCTGGTCGGCGTGAGCATGGGCCGGAGCGCAGTCGAAGTCGTCATGAGCATCGCGGGCCAATGGCTCGTATGCATGCTGCTCGGCATCGGGCTCACCGATCTGTTCATCGCGATTCTACCCGGCGCCACTCTCGCGCTGATGTGCGCCGTCGCTGTCATTGCCGGAAAAATTGCCGCGAACGAACTTGGCACGCAGGGTGTCGCTACTCTGCTGCTCATCATGGGACCGCCGGCGATCGTTTATTGCTGGCGCGAATCTTCCACCGCGATGCGGATGTTCGGAGATACGTTCAGTCGCGGCGAAACCAGGCCGATTGTCGTAGCGCAGGAGCTTCAATGAACCAGGTTGCAACACTTCGCGTGGTGGGGCGCGAACCTGAGCTGAAAATCGTTCCGCTCGAGCGCGCACGCGCCGAATGGGACGCGCTCACCGGTTCGCATCCTGAGGCGACTCTTTATCATCGTGGGCAGTGGCTCGAAGTTTTGCGACGCGCGTTTGGCGTGCGTCCGCAAATCGCGATTATGAGCGATTCCGGATCGACCAAGGCCGCCTGTCTGCTCGCGCGCGGCAATCCAATTCGACGCGGTCTCATCTCGATGCCGTTTTCGGATTTCTGTCCGCCGCTGGCCGTGAACGACTCAGCCCGCGAGGCTCTGCTGTCGAGATTGGCGGTCATTCAAAACCGGTCGAGGCTCGAGCTGCGAGGCGTTGCAGCAGGCTATCCGTGGAACGTTCTCGATCACTTCCAGCGATGGACGCTCGACTTGTCGCGCCCGTATCAAGCAATCGAAAAGGCGGCAGACCGCGAAACGCGGCGCCACCTTCGGCGCGCTCGTGAGGCTGGTGTCACCGTCGAGTGCTCGCGCGACGCCGAGGCGATGGATTTCTTTTTCGGTCTTCAGTTAGAGAGCCGGCGCCGGCTTGGGGTCCCGTCACAGCCGCTCAAGTTTTTCAGGACGGTGCACGAGGTTTTTTCGCAAACCGATTCGATCGAGGTGTGGTTCGCATTGCAACAGGGCAAGCGTATCGCCGCGGTAGTCGTTCTGCGCGACGGTAATGATCTGCATGCGAAATGGTCGGCGCGCGTGGCCGGTAGTCCCGACGGCGCCAGTCATTTGATCTTCATGTCGATCGCCGAGCATCACGCCGAGAAGGCCACGTCGCTGGATTTCGGCCGCACCGACAGTCGCAACCGCGGTCTGTCGCGCTTCAAACGCGAACTCGGCGCCACAGCCGACTGATTTGCCGTACAGCTATTTTCCGCTGATGCCGACCGTGACCAGCGCCGAAAATCTGACCGGCGTGTGGCAAACCGCGTCGCGCGTATGGCGAAATCTGCCGCTGCCGGTCGCGCGGGTACTCAACAACGTGACCTACAGGTACCTCGCATGATTCGGTATATCGCAATTACCCCGGCTCGTGACGAGGAAAAACTGCTGCCGAAGCTGATCGCCTCGATGGCGTCGCAGAGTTGGACGCCGGATCGTTGGATCATCATCGACGACGGGTCCGCCGACGCGACGCCTGCGATTCTCGACGAGGCCGCCCGCGCGTATCCCTGGATCGAACCGCATCATCTGCCGCGCAATCGTCCGCGCGCTCCTGGCGGCGAGTGCGTGATCACCCAGTTCCTGCCGCACGAGGCTTGCCAGCAGTACGACTACGTTTTGCGGCTCGACGCCGACGTCAGTTTCGACTCCGGCTTCATCGATCTGCTGCTCGAGGAATTCAAGCGCGACCCCAAGCTCGGAATTGCCAGCCCAACTTTGTGGGAACCCAACGGCAGCGAGTGGGTTGAGATTCGACAGCCTGAGTATCACACCCGCGGGCCGGCCAAGATGTACTCGCTGGCGTGTTTCAACGCGATCGGCGAACTCGATCCAGACGTTGGATGGGACACGCTCGACGAAGCGCGCGCGATGCTGCACGGCTTCCACACTCGCGGCTTCCGCCACATCACAGCGCGGCATCATCGTCCGCAGGGCGCCGAATCGGGATGGAAGGCGCGGATGAGGGCAGGGCTGGCGGCGTACCGAGTCGGCTATTCGCCGCTGTTCGTGCTTGCGCGTGCAGCGCGCGAGACGTTTACGCGCCCGTCTCCGTTCGAGGGTGCGTTGCTGCTCACCGGCTTTCTCAACGGATACATCCGCCGGGTGCCGCGATGCGCTGAACCTGAACTTGTAAGTTTCATCAGACGGCATCAGCACCGCCGACTGCTCCTGCAGGAGTCGCTATGGCGTTAGCTGTATCAATCGACACTCGCGAACCTTCAATTCGTATTGAACCATCGCGGGCGAACCTCGCATCTGCGCGGGCACGGGGCGGCAGCAATGACGCATTTTCTTTCTGGAAACTGCCACAGGATTGCAAGGCCGCGCTCGAGTCCGAGATTGCAGAGTCCAGGGCGGTTGCCCAGCACTATCTGTTTGAAGAATACCTGTCGCGCGAAGATCGACGGCCGCCGTCGCGGATGCAGGCCTACTACGCGATCAAGAGTTTGATTCCGGCTGGCGTTCGTCATCGGCTGAACTCGGCTGCAATCAAGATGCGCGCGACGCGCGAGTTCCCGCGATGGCCATGCGAGAGCGCACTGGTCGACTATTGGCGCGATTGGCTGCGAATCAGCCTACACACTTTGAAGATGAACGACGCATGGCACGTCGGCTTCTGGCCCGACGGAATGAAATCCTGCATCGTGCTGACTCACGACGTGGAAAGCCCGCTCGGGATGAGCCGGATGGAGCGGATGGCGGATCTCGAGGAACGTTATAATTTCCGATCTTCGTGGAACCTGCCGCTGGCGCAATATGAGATCGATTGGAACCTCGTCGAGCGGCTCCGTCAGCGCGGCTTCGAATTCGGCGCTCACGGATTGTCTCATGACGGCCGTTTCTTCCGTAGCGAGAGCGATTTCACCGAACTCGCGCCTCTGCTCCAGGAGCGGGCGCGCGAGCACGGCCTCAATGGCTTCCGCGCGCCCTCGACATTGCGGCGCGGTGAATGGATAACCCGGCTTTCGTTCGATTTTGACTGCAGCTTCTCGGATTCGGATCCGTATGAGCCGCAACCGGGCGGGACCTGCAGCGTGTTTCCCTTTTTTCTCGCCCACATGGTCGAGTTGCCCTACACCATGCCGCAGGATCACACGCTGATTCATCTGCTGCATCGCAGTCCGATGGAGATCTGGGCGATGAAAGCGAAATGGATCGAGTCGATGGGCGGCATGATCCTGACCCTGGTTCATCCCGACTACTGCGGTTCAGGCAACTATCTCGACGAATACGAAAATCTTCTCAAGCAGCTGAACGATTTCCAATCGGCGTGGCGTGCGCTGCCTTCCGAAGTCTCCGCGTGGTGGCGTTGTCGGGATCAAATGCAACTGACGGTTCGCGGCGACTCTCCGTCGATCGCCGGACCCGGCTCCGATCGCGCGGTCGCAAGGATGCTCTCCAGCGAACCGCTCGTCGACTGAGGGAGAGATTTACCATGGCGCGCTTTTTGATGATTGCCTACACCACCTATATGCATGACGGCCGCGTCAAGCGGCACGCCGAAGCGTTGGCGGAACGCGGCGATCACGTGGACGTGCTTTGCCTCGCCACCGGCGAACAGCCGATTACCAACGGCGTCAACGTGATCGGTCTGCCGATGGTGCGCTATCGGGGCGAAAGTAAGACCGCTTATCTCAGAAGCTACATGCGGTTCTTTTCGATGGCGGCGCAGCGCGCGGCGCGGATGTCGATGAAGCAGCGCTACGACGTCGTGATCGTCTGCACGATGCCCGACGCCGTGATCGTATGCGCGATATTGCCCAAGTTTCTCGGCAGCAAGGTTGTGCTCGATGTGCACGACACGATGCCGGAATTGTATCGCGACAAATTTGGCGGAGCCCGCGGCGCCGCCGGCGCGAAATTGTTGATGCTCGAAGAGCGCGCCAGCTCATGGTGGGCGGATCGCGTTCTCGCCGTGCACGATCTGCATCGCGACCGGCTGCAGCAGGCGGGTGTCCCGGCCGGCAAGATTGCGGTCGTGATGAACTCGCCGGATACCAGGATTTTCGACCTGCACAAAAACGGCGACTCGTTCGCGCCCAACCAGTTCACCTTGATCTGTCACGGCACGGTGACCCAGCGTCTCGGCCTGGACCTGGCTATCTCGGCCGTCGCGGCGCTGCGATCGGAAATTCCGGAGCTGCGCCTCAAAGTAATCGGCGAGGGCGATCGCCTGGCAGAGTCTCGCACGCTGGTCGATCGACTGGGGCTCGGCGCTCGCGTTTCTTTCATGGATCTCGTCCCAGTCGAGAAACTTCCTGCGCTGCTGGTCAAGGCGGACGTCGGCCTGGTGCCATACCGGCCAAGCAGCGCGACTCATCTGATGCTGCCGGTGAAGCTGCTCGACTACGCGACGCTTGGAATCCCGGTAATCGCCGCGCGGCTGCGGACCGTCGAATACTATTTCGGCGATGGCGCGGTGGAACTGTTCGAACCGGGCAACGTGAGCGACCTCGCACGCGCGATCAAGCTGCTCTACAACAATCCGGATTTACGCGCGCGGCTGGTCGAGAGATCACGCCAAGCGCTCGAAGCACTGAACTGGCAAAACCAGCGAAACGAATACTATCGGGCAATCGACTCGCTTCTTACAGCATGATTGTCGGGAGAGTCCTGCAACAAGCAAACGGCTGAAACAGGAGAGGGATGCGATGGAAGTGAAACAAGAAACCAACGGTAAACCGAAAGCGAGAACCCTGGTCGTCGGACTCGGCGAAGTCGGCGGCGCGCTCGCCGCCGTATTGGACCGTAAGGAAACCGTGCTGCGCCACGACCTCGACCGGCGTGAAAATTGAGGAGCCGATCGGAACGATGCACCTGTGCGTCCCGTTTCAATCGCCCCATCAATTCGAAACCGTCGCGCTCGGATACATCAGCCGCTTCAAGCCGGCGCTGACGATCATCAACAGCACGGTGATACCGGGGACCACCCGCTCAATCGCGGAAAAGAGCGGGAGTGCGGTCGCTTACAGCCCGGTGCGCGGCAAGCACGTCAAGATGGAAGCGGACTTGCTGCACTACGTTAAGTTCGTCGCGGCCCCCGAGCGCGCCGACGCCGACAGAGCCGAGGCTCACTTCCAGGCGGCTGGTATGAAGACCCGGCGCATGACGGAACCCGAGTCGCTCGAACTGGCTAAGCTCGCCGAGACCACCTACTTCGGCGTGTGTATCGCGTTCGCGCAGGAAATGAACCGCTACGCAGAGCGCGTGGGCGGCGACTATACGGAGTCGATCGATTTTTTCGAGGAAGTCGGTTTCCTGCCGCGCCAGCGGTACTTCCCGGGCTTCATCGGCGGCCACTGCGTAATTCCCAACATCAAACTGCTCCTCCAAATAGCGCCGTCAAACGCGCTGGAAGCGATATTGGACTCCAATGAACGACGCGCAAATGAACTCGAGTCTCGAGCCGGCGCTGCCGCTGAGGCAGTCACCAAGTCACGCGAGTCCGACCCGGCCAAAGTGCTGGCTGATCGGCAATAGTCCGGAACTGCCGACTGCCGCTGGACGCGTGGCGCGGCTGCGCGGCCTCGAGGTCGAGGTCTGCCCGGCAGATGAGACCGCGATCCCGTCGCCGTCGGCGGCGCGCGATCAGTTGATAGCGATCAACTTCGCTCAGCTGGCGCGGCTTGAGCCCGACGCGAGGGCGCGCCTGCGCGAAGCCGCTGAGAATGGCGCGACGATATATGTACGCGGAGCGCTCGAGCCTGGGTGCAAGTTCTCCCTGCAGCCGTTCTCCGACCAGCAATTCAAGTTCTTGAACAAGCCGGCCGACGGCTATCAGTTCTCCACCCATCCGATCCTTCCCGACGCGATCGCCGGCGAACGTGTCACTGCGCAGTTGAACATGCCGATGGCGGTCGGACTCGACCATAGCGTTCGTCCGATTGTGTCAAGCATTCATCGACTGGGGTTTGCGCCGCCGTCTATTTTTTCGATCGACGTCGGTGCCGGCATCGCGATCTTCGACCTCCATCCTGATCATGACGACCAGCGCGATCTGCTGGCGGAACTCACTGCGCCGGAGACCAGGGCTGCGCGCATCGGCGCGCTCGCGGCGGTCGATTGGGTGGCTGGACGCATCCCGGCGATTCCCGTGCCCATCAATCTCGTGATCGACGATCGCCCGATTAACCTCGACTACTTTAACGCGGGCAGATTGCAGGCTTTCCTGCAGCATCTCGATTCTCGCTGCCCCGGCATCCATACAGATTTCGCGTGGACGCCGACTTATACACGTCCGCATCGCGGCTACCTGGACGTGCTGGCGGCGCACAACACCGGTTTCGTGTGGCACGGTTTCCTGCGACACGTCGATCACCGCGAGATCAACGACTACGAATCGCAGTTCATTGCTGGCCGTGAGCGGGTCGAGGAAATCACGCGCCAGTACGGCGTTCGATTTCAACCCGTGATGATTTTTCCGTACGAAAAAGACACGCCTCGCGCCACTGAACTCCTGCGCCACACCGGGTTCGTGTCTAAAGTTCAGTCGATGGACGGTCCGCCGCCGGCCAACTACTACCGCCTGCGCACCATCGCGGACGATCCGTCGTACTATAATGAATTCAGCGTTATCTATCGGGACGCGATCGAGGTGCTCACTCGCGATCGGATGTTGGCGCTGGCGACGTTAGGGATGCCGATCGTCGCGCTGGCGCATCCTCGCGATCTCGCCTTGCGGCGGTTTCGGCGCGGCGATCCCGGCGATGTTTCTTACTTCGATCCGGTGCTGACCTTTGCGGCAGAAAAAGCGCTGCGACCGATGTCGCTGGAACTAATCGCGGCTGAAGTCCCAGCCGTCTGATAAATCCGACTGTCAGTTGTTGTGATGTCGCGACGTTCCGTTCGCCGGTTCGCGATCCTTCCCATTATACCGGACCAGGCGATTGTACAGCGTCTTCAAACTGATCCCCAGGATTTGCGCGGCGCGCACTTTGTTGCCGTTGGTAAAATCCAGCGTCTTGAAGATGAACTCGCGCTCGACTTCATCCAGCGACTCGCCGATGCGCAATTCGAAATGAGGCCCCTTGCGGCCGGCGCGCCTGACATCGAGGGGCAGATCGGCGGCAGCAAGCAGTGGACGGCGCGCGACCACCGTCGCCCGCTCGATCACGTTGCGCAATTGCAGTACGTTGCCGGGCCATCGAAACAGGCGAAGGATTTCCAGACACTCATGATCGACACCGGTCACGGACTTTTGATTACTCTGCGCGGACTGCGCCACAAACACGTCGACCAGCGCCGGAATATCCTCGAGCCGATCGCGCAACGGCGGCAGCTCGATGGTGAAAGTGTTGAGCCGGGAATATAAGTCCTCGCGCAAGCGGCCGTAGTGGGTGGCCTCGGTCAGACTTTTAGTTGAAGACGCGATCAGCCGAACGTCCAGCGACGTTTCGTTTTCGTCGCCGGCGCCGAGGCGGCGGAATTTTTTGTCCTCGAGCGTGCGCAGTAACTTGGCCTGGACTTCAACCTTGAGCTCCGTAATTTCGTCGAGCAGAAGTGTGCCGCCATTGGCCATCGCGAGGAGTCCATCGCGCCGCCGTGCGGCTCCGGCAAAAGCGCCGCGCTCATGACCCCACAACTCGCTCTCCATCAGGTCGTGCGGCAATCCCGCGCAATTGACGGCGACGTACGGACCGTTGCGGCGCGCCGACAACTCATGAATCGTTTGTGCGACGAGTTTCTTGCCGGTCCCGCTTTCACCGACGATCAACACCGAAGCGGAACTCGAGGCCGCCGCTTCCTCGACCTGCCTCATCACCCGGCGCATCGCGGGCGACTGCCCGATGATCGGTCCGAGGGTTCCCGCCTCGATCAACTTTCGCCGCAAGTTCTGGTTTTCCTCGCTAACTCGGAGTTGAGTCGCCAATTCATTAAGCAGCACGCGCAGGTTGCTCGGATTGATCGGCTTCGACACAACATCGTAGGAGCCGGCGTTTCTGATGTGCTCCGATGAATTGAGGTCAGCTTCCTCGGCCATCACGATCGTTGCGACTTCGATTCCGCGCGCTTGCAACTCACGTACGACCGACTCACCATCTTTCTGATGTTCTTTCAGATCGATCAGCAAGACCTGAGGTGAAAAGGCTTGGGCCTGTTCGAGCACCTGGTTGCCGGCGGCAGCCTGCACGACGAAGCCCCACGACGCTATCTGGTCACGCAAATTCTCGCGTCCGGAGTGATCGTCCGCAGCCACAAGAATTCGCAGTTCACGATTAATATCCGAAGAATTGCAGGTTGTTGATGCAGGCATTTTAGCTACTTACTTAGACGCGAGCCTCGCCGCTGTACGAGATATCGTCGGCGTGAGCGTTATCGAAAATCTGCTTTGCCACGGAGCGTTCCTTGCTGTCTTCGGTGTGAACCGAAATCAGGATGTTGCCGTTTTTGACCTTGCCTTCGTACTGCTTGGCTTCGTATTCGGGAATCCCGAGTCCGACCAAGCCTCCTGCCAAACCACCGACCGCACCGCCGGCCGCCGCGCCGCTCAGCGCTGCCAGGATTGGTCCGGCCGCGATGAGGGGTCCGACGCCCGGAATCGCCAGGCTGCCGATTCCCACCAGCCATCCCAGCACTCCCGCCATCACGCCACCGGCAATCGCACCGGTCGCCGCGCCCTCGGGCGCCTTGGTGTGATGCTCATGCGCAAAGTCGCGCGAGCCCGCGCGATCAGGCAGCAGCACCGATACGTCGTCGTTTGAAAAGCCCGCTTCTTTTAATTGATTGACTATATTGGTTGCTTGCTCTTCGCTCTTGGCAATACAAAATACTGCTTTCGCCATGATTAGTGCTCCATGATTGACTATTGAAGTAGCTATTGACCCGCGACTTCGATTTCGTTGTGGACGGTCGAGCCGCCGGCAATTTGTGCTACCTTGGATGTGATTTCCGCCTTTTCCTGATCCGTCTTAACCGGTCCGCGCAGAGTTACCGCGCCATCAATGGTAATGATCTTTATGTTCTTGGCGGCGGTGGAAAGTGAGTCGTCCTTGACGATCGCGCGCCGGATTTCCTGCGTCATTTTGAGGTCTGAAGGTTTGTTTGATTGATCCATCGGCGTAACAGTCTCGTGTCCGCGATCGCGCTGGTTGATAGCGCTGTTGTCCGCAGCGGAATTTGAATCAGTTTGCGCGAAGGTTGCACCGACCGGAAAAAGAAACGACCCAGCTAAAAGCGATACTACAATCAGCGATGATCGAGTTTTCATTAGTGTGACCTCCTGATTCCAATCGCTGTCGAATAGACCCTGTTTCGCGTGATTTTTGACGCTTCGCGTTGGCATCATCACTGAATAAACAGCAACGGATGTGCCATGCAGTGGCGAAAAAAAGCCTTCGATTTCGCGCTGAAATAATGCTGAATAGATCGAACTATTAACGAATCTTTCGGCAAAAACCGCTGGCTGAGTAGGAAATACATAACCTTCGTCATTGGTTAGCTTCGCGGCCTCACCGGGAAGGCTTTATTCCTAATGCATTTTTCCTTCCCGCTTCCGGCACAGCGATTGCTCAAGTTCTCAGGATAGCTCGGAGGGTGCGCCAGGGTCCGCGACTACATAACCCCTATACCCATTCCGTTCCTCCCTCGCGTCTCTGGCGCAACCCTTCGATTTAACTACTGGGAGCAGTCAATTATGAAAATCATTACTAACATCGCACTCGCGGCTTGCGTCGGCCTCTCGCTCGGCTGGATGTCGAGCTGTACAACCGAACGCACCGTCACTGAAACGACGACTCGTGAAGTGGCGCCTCCGCCGCCGGCACTCGTCACTGCTGCACCGGTAGTAACTGAGCCTGCAGTAGTAGTCCCGCCGGCCGCCACCACCGCCTCTACGACTACTCAGTTCAACAATGGCACCGTCGAGAAGAAAACGGTCACCGAGTACAACGCTGCTTATCCGCCACCCGCTATCGCGCCCGAAGTCGTCACGACTGTCCCTCCTCGGACGACGACTACTCGGACTACGACCACCGATGATGACGGCGCCGTGCAGCGCCAGACTACGACGACAGTCGTCGCCCCGTAGCTCGATACTTCCTGCGTTCTTTTCTGCTCTGACTATCTGATCTGACTATTGCGAATATAGATTCGACGCGGCGATCTGATTATTTTCGGGAAAATGAAAAGAGCAATCCACTGAGCATTTTGTTATACTCAGTGGATTGCTGCTGCGAGTTGGTTCCTAGCTAATCGGGATTCGACACGATTCGGCGAGTAGCCTTCGTTCAAAGACTAGCTCGTCCTGCGACCAGCGAGACCACGAACAATACCAGGAATACCACGAAAAGTATTTTCGCGAATTCCGCGGACGTGCCCGCAATGCCGCCGAATCCTAGTGCCGCCGCCACGACAGCTATTACTAGAAAGACAAGTGCGTAGTATAGCATTACTCAGTACCTCACGCGTTGGATAATCAGTAATCAGCAACTAGTGTGCCACGCCCTTGCATCCGAAAAGATTCAGCTCTGCTAGTAAATTAGTAATCGGCACAAAAGAAATAAGGTTCTCGGAAACGAAATACGTAGTTTTTTCCATAACAGTTCCAGGTCGACGCTGGCTCTAGTGCGCCAAGGTAACCGATGACGCCGGTCGTGCCGGAATTAAAGCGCGTCTCAATATTGCCGCCACGACAATCGCGAAAAGGCCGACTGCTCCGGTTACCTGCCACCAAGGCATCCAATGGTGCAGCAGAAGCATCCCACTGCTCAGCAGCGCGACGACGCCGGCCGCCGCGAGTACAACCAGGATGGCCGCAATATAGACGCGGTCCACCAGACTGTTCGCAGCCTCGACAACATTCGACTCGACCAGGCGGGCCTCTGCCGCGACGATCCTGGCGAAGTCCGACACGGCACGGACCGCGAGATCCGGCAATTCCTGGTCGCGCGGCTGCCGCTCGATCGTGATGTTATTGTCGTTAGGTTTCATTGGAGTTACCGACCTTATATTCGTGGGTAAGCCAGATCGCGCCGCCCACCAGCAACAATGCTAGCAACGCGACCTCGCCTGAGTCGGAACCCAGCGCAAATCCTAGAGCGCCTGCTACAGCCGCGCTGGTGCCGGGATTCTTGCGGATGCCGCGGTCGGGACGCAGCTTGGCGACGCCTTCTCCGACGCGGTTGTTCATCTGATGAAGCGCGTCGCGCAGGTCTTCTTTCGCGTCCTCGAGTTCAATCTTTGTTTCTAGATCGTCTGCCGTTGCCATTGTGGTCCGTCTTCGAAACTATCGTGGGAATTAATCGGTCTCCGAGTAACCCTTCGAGCACCATCAGGATGATCTGAAACGATGTCCGATTGCTCAATCCTCCGCCGATCGCGAACCCACCAAGTACGGCGAGCGCCACGGCCCGCTGCGGATTCTCGGCAATCTTCTCTCGCAACTCTTCAGCGTAGTCGTCCCGATGCGATTCCATGACGGTTACCGCTTGGCGGTGACGAAGTTGAGCATCCGGGCAGCGACATAGCCGATTGCGAACGCGCTGGCGATTGCGATCAGAGGCTCGTCGCGAACGAAATCAACCAGGAACGAGTTGGCCGACGAAACGTACTCCATTCCCTGCTCAGCCATGTCATTGAATTTCTCACGGCCACTGTCGATCAGACCGTCCATATCTACTTTTGACGTATTCATTTTTGGGACCTTCCTATAAGCGTGGTTTGCGGAAGTAGTTTTCTAAGTTAATCAAAGCAAGTCGTCTGCCACTGAATAGGGCAAGGCGGACGGAGCAATTCGCAATCTGAGTCAGGATGCCGGTAATAATTACGGACCCCGAACCGGATCATTTGCGGGTCTATACGAGCAAATAGTTCGATAGTCATTGTATTTTTTGGGTCTGTAATTCTTGCGCATGAATATTGCAAGCCATCGGCAGAACCTGAAACTGACGGGCCGGGGTTTTCGGGAAAAATACGATGGCAAATGAGATTCGAGTACTGATCGCGGAAGATGACCTCAACATGCATGAGGAGTGGCGCGAGTCGCTCGCGGCGTGGGGATTTCGCGGCGAGATTGCGGAGGACGGCGTGCGCGCGCTCGAGCTAATCCGCAGCTTCGATCCCCATATCCTGCTCTCGGACCTAAGGATGCCGCGCAAGGGCGGGCTCGAGCTGCTTCATGACATCCATGAGCTCGGCCTCCATCTGCCGACAATTATGATCTCCGGGCAGGGCGAGATACCCGACGCAGTCGAGGCGCTCAAGCAGGGCGCAATTGACTACATGCGCAAGCCGGTTGACCCGACCCATCTGCAGCGCGTGCTCAAGAACATCGCCGACAACATCAATATTCGCGAAGAGAACAGCACGCTGCGCCGGCGCTTGGCCGAGGTCGGCGAGCTGGGGCCACTGTTCGGACGGTCGATGCCGATGCGCAAAGTGATCACTGCGATCGAGCGCCTGGCGCAGTCGTCGGCGTCGGTGGTGATAACCGGCGAGAGCGGCACCGGCAAAGAGCTGGTGGCCCGGACGATCCACGAACTATCACCGCGACGCGACGGGGCTTACGTCCCGGTTAACTGCGCGGCAATTCCCGAGACGCTGATGGAGAGCGAGCTGTTCGGCCATGAGCGCGGATCCTTCACCGGCGCCGACCGGCGCAAAGAGGGATGCTTCGAGGTCGCCAACGGCGGCACGCTTCTGCTCGACGAGCTCACTGAGATGAAGTCCGAACTGCAGCCCAAGCTGCTGCGCGTGATTGAGGAGCAGCGGCTACGGCGGGTCGGCGGCACCACCGAGATCCCGCTCGACGTGCGAGTGCTGGCGTCTTCGAATCGCGACATCGAGCAGGCGGTGCGCGAGGGTAAGTTGCGCTCAGATCTATTCTATCGGCTGAACGTTTTCACCATTGTGCTGCCGCCACTGCGCGAGCGTATCGACGATTTGCCGCAGCTGGCGCAGATGTTCGTCAATCATTACGCGGCACAGAACAAGAAGGACGTGACCGGCGTCGACGAGGAATGCATGAAGTCGCTGCAGGCGCATCCGTGGCCCGGCAACGTCCGCCAGTTGCGCAACGTCATCGAGCGCGCGCTGATCGTGTGCGAAGGCCGCACTATCCGTAAGTCCGACTTGCCCGATGATTTTCGCGCGGCCAACGGCGGCGGCGACGGCGGCTTTATCAAGATTCCGCTAGGCACCTCTATAGACGATGTCGAGAAGCAGATGATCTCGCGCACCATCGAGTTCACTTCGGGCAACAAGACTCGGGCGGCGGAGATTCTCGGAGTCAGCGCCAAGACTTTGTATAACAAGCTCGAGCGATTCGCCTCAGACCGCTCGTAGAAGAGCCTCAGCGGGCTGCTTATTAAGCAGTTCAGCGCGAAAAAACACGACTGGCCGTTCGCGTCGGCATCGTGAAGAAATTACGCCGGCCCTCCATCGCAAATCCTTGCGGGGCGTGGACTTATCTCACTGGCCCTATCTTTGCTCCTTTTATTCGTGTCACGGCCAAAAAGGTCGAAAAACCACCGACGTACAAGGAGAAGTCCGTTATGAATACCGATCAGGTAAAGGGCAAGTTCAAGCAGCTCTCAGGCGAGATCAAACGCAAATGGGGCCAGGTCACCGATGACGATTTGACCCAGGCTCAGGGCAGCATGGAAAAACTTGTCGGCAAAATCCAGGAGCGCTCAGGCGACCGTCGCGAGGCCATCGAGAAGTGGCTCAAGTCGCAAGGGATGGAAGAGTAACAAGAGGTAAATCTATGGCTACCAAATATAACTTCCGACTTATCGTACCCGCCGCGTTGTTCGGCATGGTACTGGCCGTGCCTGCATTTGCAGAAAACATGGCGCCCGCTAATGCCAACACCAACGCAGCAGTCCCGGCGAGCGAGGACATGAACGCCCCGGCAAGCCAGCAGATGCGTGCGGCTGGGCGAGAGATGAAGGGCGCCGGTGAAGATACTGCTGCGGCCGCGAAGGACACCTTTCACGGCACGACGCGTGCGGTAAAGGATACGACCATCACCGCCGAGGTGAAGCAGGCGTTGATGCACGACTCGGAGATCAAGTCTGCGAGGATTCACGTCAGGACGTCCGGCGGCGTCGTGACCTTGAAGGGCAACGTGCCGTCGCCTGATATGGCGGCCCGCGCAGCTCAGATCGCCCAGCAGAAAGAGGGCGTGAAGAGCGTCGACAACCGACTGATGGTGGCGAATTCGGCCCAATAGTCGATCGAGTCGCTAATTATGAAAGAGTCGCCGCCGGAAACTCCGGCGGCGATTTCTTTTTTACTTCAGGGAGATTTCGCCAGCGTCGCTTTTCACTGGCTTCAAATAAGACGTATTCGCGGCGTCAATTTCGTCGTGGCGCCGCGCTTCCTCGATCAGCTCGCTCTTCAGCTTCTCCGACCGCGGCAGGCGAAGGACGATTTCGCGCGCATCCTCTTCCTCGGCGCGCGCGAGGGTTACGTCACGCAGCTCCAGCAGTGAGAGTCCCGAGTTGATAGCAATATCCAGCGGATCGAACGCCGGCATGAAATTGACGCTATAGCGGCTGCCCTCGGCCGAGAAAAGCTCCTCGCCGTTATGGGTCGAGACCATCTTCACGTCGGCCGCAACCTGCCATGACGACAGGAGCAGGGCATAGTAGGCGTCGTAATGGCGGATATTGCCGTACACTACCGCATCGACGCCGAGCCACTTGCCCAAGGTCTGCGGAGGCACCTGCTCGAGCTTTTTCTCGGTGTCGATTCCATGGTCTTTCAGAATCTGATCGACCTGGATGATGTTGGCCTCGACGAACTCGCGCGACGACAGGTATCCGTTGACCGCGCGACGCATCCGATTCGCATCGGTCCACGCCCAATCGGCCTGCTCGCCGTCAGTGCGATGGGTCAGCGCGATTTTATCGACCACGTATTGCGCGCTTCCGGTATCGTTGAACGGGAGCACCGCGATTTTCTCCGGCGCCGCGTGATCGTAGTCAGCCGCGAGGTGCGTCTTGAGGCCGCCGGGATCGAGTTCTACCAGGTGATCGAACCAGGTCTTGCGCCCGTGAGTTTCCAGACCCTGCTCGTCCCGGAAGAACGGCCGGTTGTCGGTGTTCGTCGTCGCCGAAGCGCACCCGCTAAGCGCAAGGGCACTGAGAGCGATCGACGCGGCGATTGCCGATACCAGGCCTTGGGGAATGGTTCGGCTGCGGTAGTGGCGGAACGATGTGTTTGTTGAGTCCACGTGCGCACCTCATAGTCTCTGTTAGGCGCAGTGCAATTTCTGGTCCGCCGCTCCGCTATTCGTTTCAGGCTTTATCGCTGCGTACTTTTTATTCGATTTATCGGAAAAATTTTCTGCAGCTATTACATAGTTCTCGTTTCCGGTCATCCATGCTCGGACGAAAACCTAGATAAAACGGGCAACTTAACTTCGGTAGAGAGTGGCACAAGCGTTGCGAGTCCTATGCTCAATTGCTCAATGCAATTTGGTTTGGAGGTTCACTATGGCGAATAAACCGAACCCGAGCGCACCGTGTCCATGCGGTTCCGGCAAGCCTTATCGGGACTGCTGCGGCAAAGACAGTAAATAACGTCCTTCCCCCAATCCGGCAGGATCAGTCGCCCCAAACGTCCTCCCCCCGTTTGCGGTGCTGAGACTGCCGGATTTCTTTTTTTATCGTCACCAAACTTCAGGAGATGCTGTTTATGCCCACCAGGAAGTCGAGCGGTCGGAAGTACTCGAAAAAGGCGGGTAAATCCGTCAAACGCGAGATGCACAAGATGAAGCGGGGAACGCTGAAATCGGGCAGCTCCGGCAAGAAGGTCAAGAGCCGGAAGCAGGCAATCGCGATAGGCCTCTCCGAAGCCCGCCGCTCAGGCGCCAAAGTCCCAAAAAAGAAATCCTAGATAAATCCGGTTCCCCTTCCCGCTCGGGAGGGCGTCTCCCAACAATCCGGTTCCCCCTTCCCGCGCGGGAAGGGGTTAGGGGTTAGGTTCTTCGCTTACACCGCGACGGCCGGCCAGCTCACCCTTCACCCGGCTTCCTCCCGATCATGATCATCATCTGCGAGCTGGGCCGTAACGGCCGGCGATTGTAATCGCCAAAAAAATCCTCAACCTCAAAACCAGTGTGCAGAAACAGCAGCCGCAACTCGCGCGGAAAATACACGTGGCTTTCGAAATCGTCGATATAGGACTCGACCAGGCTCTTGCGATGGTACTTTTCGTAGAGAAAACGGATCTGCGCGCGCTGTTCGTAGGGCAGATAGGTAACTGTCCGGCGCCGTATGAGTCTTACTTTCCGAGGCTTGTCGGTCACGTCCCGATCTATCTCGACCAGCGTCCGCGGAGGATTGGCGAACGAGTCGACGTAGGCTAAGAAGTTCGGCATGACCGCCTCCACCACAAATCTCCCTCCCGGCGCAAGATTCTGAAACGCTCGACGCCAGACATCCAGCTGATCTTGCAACTCGAGTAGGTGACTAATCGAGGCGCACGGCACGACTATCAAGTCGAAGGGATCGCGCCCGTGCCACTTGCGCATATCGCCATGCACCAGTGTTAGCCGTTTGCGGGCCGCCGCCGGCATTTGCGCGGCTTTGTCGCGCGCCTGCTTCAGCATGTTCGCCTCGCTATCCAGCCCGACCACGGAAAAGCCTGAGCGCGCGCCTTCTTCGGCCAGGGGGACCGTTATCCGGCCGGTGCCGCACGCGAGTTCCAGCACCGATTTGGGATGGAGGCTTCGGGCGAGACCGACATAGAAGAGGACGTCCTCTTCATCTCCCACGTGCTCGAGATCGTACTCATCGGGCCGTCGATAAATATCGGACATATGTAGTGCTCTATAGGTAAATCTTTCAGGCGATCCTTTGTGGTTCTACGTTATTTATCTGCATAATTCATTGGCGCACTTCCTGCTATTTAATCGCCTATCGGCCCACGATGGTCGATAGATTGAAAGATAGTAGAGGACTTATACCAATGCGTTATGCAGTTGCATGGCTTCTCGGCGTTCCAGCTTCGATCATTGTCATTTGGTTCGTGCTGGGTCACCTGCTCTAAACCCCTAACGTTGGTCATCTGGGATTGGATGACCCCGCGACCTTCGCGGCGAACCATATAGGATGGCAGATATGAACCTCATACTCCTTGTTGTACTGGTAGTTCTTTTGATTGGCGCGTTACCCGCTTGGCCTTACAGCGCAGGATGGGGCTATTACCCGAGCGGCGCACTTGGAACCATTCTAATCATAGTTCTGGTCCTTGCCCTCCTCGGACGAGTCTAAAGACTCCTGCCTCAATCTCTGCGATGGACCGTCAGTAGAATCATCTACTGACGGTTCATCACCATTCCCGCGCCTATCAACAGAACACCAAGCAGGATTGCTCCGCCACTAACTATCGGCGGGATGAAATGCGGTTCCTCGGTTCTGGCCTGAACCTTCAGGTCGCCGAGTTTCACCACGTCCTTGGTTTCCTCGGTATTGAAGGATGGCATCGCAAAGGCAATCAGTCCTAATAGCGCGAGCACCGCACCAAACATTACGATACCTTTCATTTTAGTAGCCTCCTTAGGGTTGAGCAGGGAAGAGGTCCGAAAAAAACCCCGCGAGCGTGGAGGCTCGCGGGGGTTACACCGAGTTAGCTAGTCATTTTTCGCCGACGAGCCCATTCCACCCGTCGTGCTCTTGTTGTTAGCCGGGTTCTCCGTGCTTCCTGCGCCGATATGCTTCTTAAGGTTCTCCGCCATCATCAGATGCGCCTTCAGCACCGGCACCGTCTGTTGGACATAGAGCTCCATGTCGGGATCGCCCTTGAACTGCCCGCGCGCGGCCTCGAATTCGCGCAGCGCTTCCTCATGTCCCTGCACTTGATCCGTCAGATAGGCCTCGTTGAACGCGCCGCCCTTCAAATCGCGCATCGGGCTCTTATCGACCTTTGTGGTATCAGTCCCTTCGAGCTTGATGCTCTTCTGGCGTGACAGCGCGCTGACCGACTCTTCATTGGCTTCATGATCGCCCTTGATAGTATCGGCATAGGTCAGCAACGCCTGGTTGTCGCCGGCCTTATCATGCGCCAGCTTTGCCGTTTCGATTTCCTCGTAGTTCATCTGGTTGGCCTTGTTGAGGAGCGAAGCTGCGTCCTGCGCCCAAGCTGAGCCGGCAAACGCGATCGCAAGCGCTCCGATCGGCAGAATCTTCCTGATCATGTTTTTTCTCCTGAAAGGGTGAAGGTGGTTTCGGGATCGACTCCGTGCAAATAAGCAATGCAGATGCCATTGAAATCGTCTGTACAATCACTCAATGCCCGCACTTCCAGCATCGCGGTCCGGAACCATGTAATTGTTACTATGGGTCAGTAATTCTAAACGAGGTCGCCTTCCGGCTACCGCGCCGAACTAATTCAGACGACGTGGTTGCCTGCTCACCCCCTCATGGTTACTTGTGTTTTTGACCATTTTTTGGATGCAAATCCGCTTGCGGGCGAGTCCTCAAAACGGCAACGTTGTTTACTCATTGCGAAGGCCCTGTGGGCTGATTGCGAAGAGGCAATGCGCGAACTAGAAGCAGTGATCCAGAGAGCGCGGAAGCCAGGATGCCGGCAAATCGACTGAGGCGAAGCCTCACGACCACGATCGTGGCCCCAGCCATCTTGATGGCTCTGGCAGCCGCCGCGCTGCTGTGGCAATTGAGCCGTCAAATGTTCGAAACGGATTGGGTCGAGCATACCGATCGCGTAATGCTCTTGGCCGAAACCGCTAAATCCGAGTTTCTCTCCGCCCAAGCGGCGCTGAGAGGCTTCCTGCTTTCAGATCCCGTCGACCGCGATTCGATCCAGCAACATTGGAATAAGAGCCAGGAAATCATCCGACAACTCGGCGCGCTCGTGTCCGACAATCCCAGTGAGGAGCAGCGGGTCATTGTCCTCAACGGCATGGAGACTCAGTGGCTGGAAGCCGCAACGGGCGCAGATCACGTCTCCACCGAAGCCGGGAAACTCGATCTTGCCCGCCGCTCAGCAGCGATCGGATCCAAAGCACTTGCAGGATTCGACGAAATCACCGCGACGGAACAGAAGCTGCGAATCGCTCGGGACGCGCGCCGCGATGCGCAATATCGAGTCGCCATCTGGAGCATTCCTATCGCTGCGCTGATCCTGGTGTTGGGGCTCACCTTTGTGGCGTGGCGAGAAATCCGAAGCGCCAGTACTACCTTCAACGCTGCGTTGAAAGAGGCCGAGGCAGCGAATCAGGCTAAGACCAATTTCCTCGCAGTCGTCTCACATGAATTGCGCAACCCGCTCAATTCGATCCTGCTCTGGTGCAATGCGCTGCTCGCGTCCGGAACCCTCGAAGGCAAAGCCGCTCAAGGCCTCAACGCAATCTGTCGCGCCGCCAAGGCCCAGGCCCAGCTTATCGAAGATCTCCTCGACATCTCCCGCATCGAAAGTGGCCAGATGCGATTCGACGTGCAACCGACCAATCTGTCGGAGGTGGTGCGCGCCGCGGTTGACAGCATGAGTCCGGCCGCCGACGCAAAGTCGATTGCGGTCCAGGTAGTCATCGATCCGCGCGCCGACGTCATCATGGGCGATTCGCAGCGGCTTCAGCAGGCAGTTTGGAATCTCCTTTCCAACGCGATCAAGTTCACGCCGAACGGCGGCAAGGTGCAGGTGCGCCTCGAGCGAATCAATTCGCACCTGGAAATTGTTGTTGCCGACACCGGCAAAGGAATCGACAAGAGCGCGCTCGAAAATGTTTTCGATCGTTTCTGGCAGGCGACCAGCCCCAACAGTGGAGAGCGCGGAATGGGCCTGGGTCTGTCGATCGTCAGGCACATCGTGCATCTTCATGGCGGCACGGTTGTCGCGCACAGCGACGGACGCGGGAAGGGCAGTGTCTTCACGATCCGTCTTCCGCTTCCGGTTACCACCGCCAACGTTGAGACGCCCCAACGACGGCATCCGACCGTGGCTTCGCAAGCGCAGATCGCGCGCATCCCGCGTCTCGACAAAATTTCCGCGTTGATCGTCGATGACGACTCGGAGGCACGCGAAGCGTTGCGATCACTGCTGACCTCGCTCGGCGCCATGGTCAAGACCGCAGGAACCTGCGAGAGCGCTATCGCCGCCCTGGATGAGTCCAAGGCCGACGTGCTCATCTCGGACATCGGGATGCCGGGTCACGACGGCTACTGGCTTATAAAGCAAATTCGCGCGGCGGAAAAAGCGACCGGAGCCGCCGAGCATCTTCCTGCAGTTGCGCTGACCGCCTATGGGCGCGTCGAAGATAGGGTCCAGGTCCTCGCCGACGGCTTCGACGGCCACGTCGTCAAGCCGGTCGATCCCGCGGAATTGGCGGCCGTGATCAAACGACTGGTGGAAGCGCGCCGCTCGGGCAGCGAGGGGACGATGCCGGCGCAGGATACTTAAGCGCCGCCGAGCTTCTTCATCCCTGGGCAGCTTCGGGTTCGGGCCTTTCTCTATGGATCAGTCCGACATGACGCGCGAGTAACTGCCAGTTTCCACCGCGCTTCGTCCACAGATTCATGTAACTGGTGAATAGCTTTAATTCGGCGGTGTTGGTTATCAGCTGAGAGACCTCGCTGCCGGTGCTGACGACCAGATCGCCGATCACCGCGATGCGAACCGGACGGCGTTCATAGGTGCGCAGCTTGAGCCGTCCGTTCTGCACCAACTCGAGCAGGAATTGTTTTCCCGCGATCAGATTAGCGGTGCTGTTGACGACCATGTCGTCGGCCCACAGCGTCTGCAGCGTTGACGTGTCTGCCGCCAGCATCGCTTGGGCTTCGCGCTGTTCCAGCGCCTCGATTTCCTTTTGATCCACCGCGTTGCGATCGTCGGTCGCGCTCATGGCATCGGCTCCCGTCTGCAGTAGTGATCAACGCTGGTGAGCAGACGCTCTATATCTACGGGTTTAATAATGATTTCGTTGGCGTCAACGTCAGCGCGATCGCTGAGCGCGGTAACCACAATTACCGGGATGTGTGCCAGCCGTGGATTCTTGATTTGTTCCGATCGGAAATGCCATCCGTCCATCACCGGCATCCACAAATCTAGGATGATCAAGTCGGGCGCCGGGCCCTGATCCAGGTAGTCCAGCGCCTCCCGCCCATTGCCCGCCGGCACCGCGCGGTAGCCCTTCATCTGCAGAAGAGAAACCATCGCCTCGCGCGCGTCCTCGTCATCCTCGACGACGAGGATTTGAGGGTCTTTCTCTTCTTGGTCACCGTGCATCGAAAATGATTGTACAAGATACTCACCCCGGGCACAGCCCACATGCACGCGTGCGTAGTATTCGGAGGGCATAAGTTTCCTTGCTGAGACCAGTCAATCCTTCGCAGTAAACTTTTCACAATTACAGCCCAATAGTATCTCAAGAACTCCAAAAGTGAAGATTTTGCGGTCCTGTTGCTTTTGGTCCAAATCTTGCTGCCGAAATACGTCCTGCTTTTGTTCATAGGTTTTGGGGGATGCGTCAAACACTGACCATGAATGGTGCGGGTGCTTCGCAGTCCGCGAGGATAAGTGATGAACCAGAATGACATGGATCTGGGCCTCAGCCCCGCATCTTTCGCGTCTTCGTTCGCGGCTTCATTCGCATCGCCCGCCGCATGGACCGACGTCGCTCCGCACTCGCATCTGGTCCAGTTTTACGAGGATGACAGCTTTCTTATCGATTCATTGACCCGATGGTTCGCTGACGGCTTGAGCGCCGGCGACAGTTGCGTGTTCGTAGGTTCCGAAGTCCATCGCGCCAGCCTCGACCAACACCTCTCGGCTCGAGGCGTCGATCTCGACAAGCTTTACGAAGAGGGGCGTTTCGTCTGCTGCGACGCTGCGCAGACGCTCTCGACCTTCATGGTAGAAGAGTGGCCGGACGAGGCTCTGTTCACCCGCGCTATCGAAAGTGTTCTGCGCCGCGTGACGAAACCACGCGAAGTCCGCGTGTTCGGCGAGATGGTAGCGCTGCTCTGGGCTGACGGACGCCGCCAGGCGGCGGTGCGCCTCGAGGAGTTGTGGAACTCCTTCATGAAGACCCACGCGATCTCGTTGAGCTGCGCCTATCCGCTGCATAGCTTCGGTACGGAGTCTGATGCGGCCTTATTTCTCAAAGTTTGCGCGCAACACACTCCGGTCCTGCCCGCCGAAAGTTACGGCGCGCTGACCACCGATGCCGAACGCATGCGCGCAATCAGCATGCTCCAGCACAAGGCTCGCGTGCTTGAAACCGAAAAGGCCGGCCGCAGGGAAGCGGAAGCGTCGCTGCACCTTCATCAAAAGGAGCTTTCGGATTTCATCCAGAATGCGCTCGAAGGGATTCACCAGGTCGGCGCCGATGGGAAGATCCGGTGGGCCAACCCGGCGCAGCTTCGACTTCTCGGCTACCCCACTTCCGAATATGTCGGTCGTGAGCTCGTTGAGTTCTTCACCGATCGCAAGCGCTTCGATGAATTCTGGGACCGACTGATGCGCGGTGAGATCATTTACGACTTTCCGGCGGCGCTCCGATGCAACGATGGCTCGATCAAGCACGTCCTCATCCACTCGAGCGGCTACTGGGAGGGCGGCAAATTTCTGTATACCCGATGCTTCATTCGCGACGTGACCGAACGGGTCGAACTGGAACGGGAGCTGAAAGTCAGGCTCGCCGAGCTGGCGCAGGCTGACCAGCGCAAGAACGAGTTCCTCGCGATGCTCGGCCATGAGCTACGCAACCCGCTTTCAGCCGTGCTCGACGCGATCGCAACCGCGCAGCTTGATCACAGCCGCCGCGATCGCGCGCTCAGCATCGCACGCCGGCAGACCGATCAGCTTGCGGGATTGGTTGACGATCTGCTCGACGTCGGACGAATCACGCAAGGTCGAATCATCCTCAAGAAACAGCCCCTCCAGGTCGGAAGCCTGGTCAAGCAGGCGGTCGAAGAAGCGCAATGCCTGGTCGAACCCGGCCAGCATCAACTCTCCGTGATGGTGTCGGGCGCCGAGGACGTCGTTATCGAAGCTGACCCCGCGCGCATGCGCCAGGTGATCACCAATCTCATCCACAACGCGGCCAAGTTCACACCTCCAGGCGGACGAATCGACGTGCTGGCCGAGCAGACCGACAACGAGGTTGTGTTCCGTGTGCGCGACTCCGGCATCGGAATGTCGCACGAACTGCTGCCGCACGTATTCGATCTGTTCGCGCAGGCCGAGCGCCCGCTCGACCGCTCTCATGGCGGACTGGGCATCGGTCTCACGCTCGTCAAGCGGCTGGTTGAGATGCATGACGGCCAGGTTTATGCTCACAGCGCTGGTGTTGGGATGGGCAGTGAGTTCGAAGTCCACCTGCCGGTCGCAGCTAACAGTCGTCCGCAAATGATCGCGGCCACCAACAAGACCCAGGCTCACGACCGATTGCGAGTCGTGATCGTCGAGGACAATCTTGACGCCGCCGAAGCGCTCACGATGCTGCTCGAGCTGTTCGGACATCAGGTCACCGTAGTCTCAAATGGAACGGCCGCGATCGACGCCGTCCGCAACAGCAACTTCGACATCGGACTGGTGGATATCGGCCTGCCGGGCATCGACGGCTACGAAGTGGCGCGTCGCATCAGAATGATCCCGAACGCGAAAACCATGACCCTGGTAGCGCTAACCGGCTATGGCCAGGAATCCGACAAACAGCGCGCCCTCTCCGCCGGCTTCGACGAACATCTAACCAAGCCAGTAAAAATCGAACGCCTCCAAGCCGTATTAAACCGCCCCCGCTAACACTCTTCCCGCTTCTCCAAAAGGAGAGGAGCGAGGGGAGAGGTTTCCGCGCGCGCTTCCTTCTTCCCCTCTCCCATCGGGAGAGGATTTAAGGTGAGGAACCTTATACAGCGCGCATTTTTTGCGCGCGATTCAAGATTCTTTTTCTGCTCTGGCGTTTCCGGACGTTATGCAAAGCTCTCCGTTGGGAGAGGATCAAAGGTGAGGGACCCTAACACAGCGCGCTTTTTCCGCGCGCGATTCAAGATTCCGCATTTCCCCTCCGCGATCGTCCCCTTCCCTCCGGCAAAGAAGCTACTCCCAATAGTCCGGTCCCCCTTGCGCGTCGCGATAAAAACGCATTTTTGCCGTTAGGCAACTTCCAGCCGATAGACGGCGCAAAATGTGCCGCCATTCGGCTAAGAGCGGAAAAATTTGGATCGCGCTGGATGTCGGTCGCGACGCGACCTTCAAGGTGATTCTTTCTCGCGAGTGAGTGGGGCGCGCTCAGTTCCCTACCATACATACCCCGGCCCCCGGACCGACGCTGGTCGGGATGAAGGTCTCGGTATGCTTGTCGCACTTGTCGGGCAGCTGACATTCCTGATCGGAGTGGCAATAAGTCGGTCCCTCGACACAGAAGCTGGTGTTCCATCCTCTGCGCGTATCGTATCCCCGAGTTAGTACACTTCCATTCGGACAGGTAGCAACGGCTGCTTTGATGCACACACCAGCGTCAGCAGGCGCATAGGGAGGCCGCCAGTACCCGATATCCTTGTTACAGATTTGCGGAGCTTCGCATTCGGAATTTGCGTGACAAAAGACGTATTCAGGTTTTTCTTCTTTGTGTTGCCAGAGAAAACAACTCGAGCTCGAGAGCAAAATCGCACATGTCATCGTGACGATCATGAGACCGCAAAGCTGCTTCATCGCGAACCCTCCCACGGAGCGAACGCTTTCACACTGACAGATGGCAGTTTGCGCGTCCGGATGAAAACGCATTTTCGCCTTTCAGCAACTTCCAGCCGATAGACCTCGCAACTGCACTTCCCCCTACCGCGATAATCCTCTTCCCTCCAGCGAAGAAGCTACTCAGTAAATCCGGTCCCCCTTCCCGCGCGGAAAGGGGTAAGGGATTAGGTTCTTCGCTTCACTGGGATGCCAAACAATCACTCTCTGCTGCCATCTTCGACATCACCTGACCACCCCCGAGTCATCCACGATGCCCACATCTCGAATTTCTCTTTAATTTCTTAAAAAAGGTCGAAGTTGCCCATCAGGCATCCCGCTTGCATAGTTGCCTCCCAGGCAATTTATTCGCCTCGGAGGGAGTTCCATGACTGAATCTGGCGGATCACTACGCAAGGAGTGTCTCGGCTTCTCGGGCATCACCGCGATGGCTATCGCGCTGATCTCACCGACCATGACCGCCGCGCTGATCGTGCCGCTGATGTACAGCAACGCCGGCAATGCGAGTTGGCTCGCATACCTGTTCGGCACCGTGATGCTGCTCTTCGTGGCGCTGAATCTGAATCAGTTTGCCAAGCGCTCGACCTCGGCCGGCTCGATGTACGCCTACACAGTGATGGGCCTCGGCACGACGCTCGGAAATCTCTCCGGATGGTGCCTGGTTTGGGCCTACCTCTTTATCGGCACCGCCGGGATGACCGGCTTCACCATCTTTGCGAGCACGCTGCTCGACATGATGGGCATCCACGTGCCCGCGCTCGCGCTCTTCGCCGTGTGTGCCGGCAGCATCTGGTACCTCGGCTACAAGGACATCCGCCTTTCCAGCAGCCTGATGCTTGTGATGGAGGGACTCTCCGTCGCCCTGATTCTTTTGCTGTGCGCGATCGTTCTGTTCGGCCAGAAATCCGCGATCGATCCGTCCCAGATCAAATTGCAAGGCGCGTCCTTCTCAGGCATCAGCCTCGGCGTGGTGGTCGCGATCTTCAGCCTGGTCGGATTCGAATGCGCCACCGCCTTTGGCGAGGAAGCGAGAAATCCGCTGACTACGATTCCCCGCGCGGTAATTGTGAGCCTGCTGCTCACCGGAGCATTTTTCGTCCTCGTCTCCTACACCGAGGTCCTCGGCTTCGCGGGCTACAAGACCAGCCTCGACAAAATCGATGCGCCGCTCAACGTGCTGTCCGACATGATGCACGTCGGATGGCTGAAGGCGCCGATCTCCTTCGGCGCGATGGCGAGTTTCTATTCGCTGGCGCTCTCGTGCATGAACTCCGGCGCCCGCATCCTCTATCCGATGGGCAAGCTGGGCGTGTTTCACAACTCGATCGGAACTTCGCACGAAACCAACGAAACCCCGCACGTCGCCGTGACCGTAATGTCGATCTTGATCTTCCTGTCGCCCGTCATTCTGACCCAGGTCTTCAAACTCGAAATTCTCGACGCCTTCAACGACGCCGGAACCTTCGGCGCCTTCGGCTTTCTCGGCGCGTACTTTCTGATTTCGATCGCGGCCCCGGCATATCTCAGCAAACGCGGTGAACTCAGCCCCGGCGCAGTCGCGCTCTCGGTCGCGTCGGTCGCATTGCTCCTGGTCCCGGCGGTCGGCAGTGTTTACCCGGTGCCGTCGTGGCCGGTGAATATCTTCCCGTACATCTTCCTCGGCTACCTCGCGATCGGATTCGCCTGGTTCATGGTTCTGCGCCGCAATCCCGACTTCATCGACAGCGTCAAGGAACGCATTCACGCCGAACACAGCACTGCGCCAGTCAGCTTGCGAGTGGTGACCGTGCCGGACATCGAAACCCGCGAAAAGGCAACTGCTTGAAGCGAACGCGAAAACCTTGGCGAAGCGCAATGAAGGAGAACGGACAACCGATGCAATACCAAGCGAACGCCGGCGGCTCGATCGTCTCGCTCTGGCGCTACCCGGTGAAATCGATGATGGGCGAGGAAATTAATTCAAGCCTCGTCACCGAGCGCGGACTACTGGGCGATCGATCCTATGCCTTGGTCGATCTCGCCACCGGCAAAGTCGTCAGCGCAAAAAATCCGCGCAAATGGCCCGGCATGTTCGGCTTCCGCGCCGCGTACGTCGAACCTCCCGACATGCACGAAGGCATTCCGCCGGTAAGGATCACGATGCCCGACGGCGTTTCGGCCACCAGCACGCAAGCCAATCTCGACACTCTGATGTCGCGCGCACTCGGCGCCAGCGTTTCCTTGCAATCGAAGCCGCCCGCAAGTCCGAAGCTCGAGGAGTATTGGCCCGACATCGACGACCTGGCCCATCGCGAGACCGTCACTGAAGAACAGATGCCGGTGAACACGTTCTTCGACGGCGCCGTCGTCCACATCCTTACCACCGCGACCTTGAAGCAACTTCAAAGCGTCTATCCGCAAGGCAGTTTCGAAGCCCGCCGCTTTCGCCCCAACCTGGTAGTAGCGCCTGACGCGGCGAACGAGGGTTTCGTTGAAAATTCGTGGGTTGGACACACCTTGCTGATCGGAGATCAGGTCCGGCTCAAAGTCACGTGCCCGACCGGGCGCTGCGTTATGACGACGCTGCCGCAAGGCGATTTGCCCAAAGATTTGGGAATTCTGAAAGCCGCGGTGTCGGCCAATCACGCCAACGTCGGAGTATATGCGACAGTCGAACGCGCAGGTCTGATCCGCGCCGGCGATGCGGTCCAGATCGAAGCTGTGTGACAAATCCTTGTTGCCCTGCAGGCATGTTGATGTTAGTTCAATCTCGATGGGGGATCGAATCGGAGGGATCGGGGTCGAAAAACCGCTCGAGCGGGTGCTCTCCTCGCTTGGCACGCGACTCAAGACGTTGCGCAGTCAGCGCGGATGGACGCTCGAGCGACTGAGCCAGCTCAGCAAGCTGTCGGAACCGTACCTGTCACGGCTGGAAAGCGGAAGTCGCCAGCCGTCGCTCGCGGCGCTGCTGACCTTGGCGCAGGTTTACGAGATACCCGTGCGCACTTTGCTCGATGGCGACGGACTGACGATGCCGCCCTGCAGAATTATTCGATCGGGAACTTCGCCACCGAGAATTGCCAACGGTCTTGCCTATCGCGCGGTATCCGGCGGCGGCCCGCTGACAGGCCTGCAGGCGATGGAGATGCGAATCCCGGCGAGCCGGCATCACGACAAATTCTACAAGCACGAGGGCGAGGAATGGCTGTACGTGATTTCGGGCGGGTTGAACCTGATTTTCGAGGACGAACGGCACTCGCTGCAACCGGGCGATGCGGCGCATTTCGACGCGCGCACGCCGCATCGCCTCGCCGCGATCGGAAAGCGCGACGCGGTCGTGCTGCTGGTTGCGTCGGCGGTTTCCGCTACGCACGCACAGTCATAACGAACGCCGCTTAAACCCGCTCATGAAAACCGCGATCGCCGTCAGGCATGTGCACTTCGAAGATCTCGGCAGCCTGGCGCCGTCACTCGAGCGCGCCGGCTATCAGGTCCGCTACGCCGATTGCGCCGTTGACGACATCGTGGCGCTGGATCCGGTTGCGCCGGATCTCGTCGTCGTGCTCGGCGGACCGATCGGCGCCTACGAGGACGATCTCTACCCGAGCCTCAAAACCGAATTGAAGCTGCTTGAAATGCGGCTCGCCGCGAATCGGCCGACGATCGGAATTTGTCTTGGAGCGCAGTTGATGGCGCGAGCGTTGGGCGCGCGCGTTTATCCGACCGGACTCAAGGAAATCGGATGGGGCCCGCTCATCCTGCGGCCTGCGGGATGCGAGTCGGCGCTTCGCCACTTAGGCCAGGACGACACCGCGGTGCTTCACTGGCATGGCGACACTTTCGATTTGCCTGCCGGCGCGACTCTGCTCGCATCGACCGAGATCTGCGCCAACCAGGCTTTTTCCTGGGGCCGCAACGCGCTCGGCTTTCAGTTTCATCCCGAGGCAACCGCGGCCCGCCTCGAGCAATGGTTCATCGGACACGCCTGCGAAATCGCCACCGCAAAAGTTTCCGTCACGTCGCTCCGCGCCGACACGATGCGTCACGCATCCCGCCTGGAAACCCAAACCCGCAAATGTTTCGTCGACTGGCTGACCTCGATCGAGTGACTCCTTCCGGAAACAAAGAAACCCAGAAATCTTAGATGGTGGAGGCGGGGGGAATTGAACCCCCGTCCGAAGGCCTTCCGGCGACGGCCACTACACGCTTAGTCTGCGAATTTTAGCTCGCGCCCGGAACGCCCACAGACGGGCTTTCCTGACGCCAGCCGGCTGAAGTTTCGGTACCCCGCCCAGCCGGTGAACTGCGGTTCCCTAGCCCACTAAATGACGCCCCGACCCGCTGCCATGGGCGAGCAGCGGCGGGACGCTAGCGGCCCTTAGGCCGCCAGAGCGTAACCGTTATTGTCTGCGGGTAAATTTCGCAGTCTGCCAGTTTTACGGGTCGACAGCACCCGGCGTGCGACCATGGCCATGTTGTCTTCGTCGAATCCAGTTCGCCCCCACGATTGTGGGTGTTTCCATCGAGGCCAGTATCGAAAACGGTTACTACATCCAATCTAAGGCCCAGCGGCCGCGTTCGCAACCATCCCCGCGTGCCCCTTATCTGCATCGCCGTGTGCGGATAAACTCACCCTGATATGGCGCGTGATTCTCATACTCGCAACGGCAAACCTTCCGCCGACGGATTCGAGCTGGTGGTTGACAACCGCAAGGCTCGCCACGACTTCTTCATCGAGGAGACGCTCGAGGCCGGCCTCGCGCTCACCGGTACCGAGGTCAAATCGCTGCGCGCCCATCGCGCAAATCTGCGCGACAGTTATGCGCGCATCAAAAATGGCGAGGCGTTCCTCGAGAGCGTTCACATCGGCGCCTACGCACCCGCCGGCCAGTTCAGCCACAAGGAAACTCGTCCGCGCAAACTCCTGATGCATCGGCGCGAGATCGATAAGCTGTGGGGTCGCGTGCGCGAGAAGGGCTATTCGATCGTTCCCTTGAAAATCTACTTCAAAAATGGGCGCGCGAAAGTCGAGCTGGGACTTGCCAAGGGCAAGCACTCGTACGACAAGCGCGACGTCCTCGCGCGCAGAGCATCGAATCGGGAAATCGAGCGCGCGCTGAAAGGACGCAACCGCTAAGCGCTTAGCTCACTGCTCACTCGTGGCGAGTTGCCGCAACTCCGCAGCCAGGCTCTGGAAGCTGACGACGCTCTTCGAGAGTTCGGCCGGCGTTGCGCCGACGCGTCCCAGCACGCTCGCGACAGTGTCGTGAAATCGCGCCGGCTTGATCGCAAAAGCTCGCGACTCGGCGAACGCACCTTTCTCATTCAGAAAAAATTTGCGATTCAGCGCATACAAAACGATCGTCATGAAACCCGCTGCGCGAAACAGGCATCCCGCGACGTACATTATATCGGCGCGCTGGGCGGGCTTCGCGGCGATCGAAATTTCAAATTCCGCATCGAAAAGATGCTTGGTCACGGCAGCGGTCCGAAACCTTTCGGGATATTCGTGCACCAAGGACTTGAGCTGCGCGATCGCATTCGCCGGATCGTAGAGCGGACGGCATACGCGAACCTCGCCCGCGTAAATCTGGATATGAAATCCGAGCGGATGACCAAGCTGATAGATGCTGCGCGGACGCCCGGCGACGCAATCTTCAATCGCCTCGCGCGCCGCGCCAAGTTCACGATAAAGAAAATCGACGTGATTGCCGCGCATCTCGAGCCATCCGCCGCCATTCACCGCCGGCCCCCATTCGCCGAACGAAGTCACCAAACCGTCGGCGTGGCGATCGTCAAGTTCCTTCGCAGCCGCTCCCAGAGCCGGAATCGCGAATGGATGCTTGCCGTCGTAATAAATTCCGAGATCGATATCCGAATGTTCGTCGGCAGTCCCGCGCGCTCGCGATCCACCCAAGACGATCGCCTGAATGCCCTCAATCTTTGAAACTCGCTCAACAACCTGAGTGAGGATCAGATCGATTTCGCGCTCAGTCGGCATCCGCCGAGCTTAAGGCGCCCACCGAAATCGAGCAACGTCAGGTGTTAGCGCGCGCCGACGCGTCAATCGCAGGTGGCGGCACTGCCCCCAACAACGCTTGCAGCCTCGCGATACGTCTGTTCAGCGGCGGATGAGTCGAAAACAGGTTCGCGAAAAATCCTTCGTTGTCCTCGCGAACACCCTCGCGCGGATTCACGATGAACAGATGCCCGGTTCCCGCCGTTCCCTGCTTCAACGGCGATTCCGTCTTCGCGATATGTTCCAGCGCTCGCAGCAACGCTCGCGGATTTCTCGTGAACTCGACCGACGACGCGTCCGCGAGATATTCGCGCTGTCTCGACACCGCCATCGCAAGCAGTTGTGAAAAAATCGGCGCCACCGCCGCCAGCACGATCACCGCAACCGTGATCAGCGCCGTCGCCTGATTGTCGCGGCTGTCACTGCTTCTGCCGCGCCCGCCGAAACCACCCCAGAACATCCAACGGTACACAAAATCCGACAGCATCGCGATTCCGCCGACCATCACCGCGATCATCATCATCGTGCGGATGTCGTAATCCGCGATGTGCGACATCTCGTGCCCGATCACGCCTTGCAACTCTTCGCGGTCCATCTCCTCAACCAGGCCTTGCGTGACGCAAATCACCGAATGCCTGGGATCGCGTCCGGTCGCGAACGCATTGGGAGACGGGTCGTCGATCAAATAAACCTTCGGTACCGGCATCCGCGCCGCAGTCGCCATTTCATTGATCACGTCGAGCAAAATCTGATGCTGATTCGTGTAGGGCATGAGCGGGGTGGCGTGGACCGACAGCAGGACCAGCGACGCGCCGCTGTAGTACGACACCATCGCTTGCACACTGGCGAAAATCAGCGCCGCAATAGTCAGTACCGGGAATCCGACAAAGTGTCCGTCAACAATTGCGACGTCGCGCGCGGCGATATCGAGTCCAAGCCCAAGGGCTCCCAGCAGCAACATGAACGCGACGACCAGCACCGCAGTCTCGCGGCGATTGGTCGCTTCGAGCGCTCTGAAATTGCTCGATGCCATCGCGCGTCCCCGGCCGCTGCGCTCAGACGCGGGGCGCGCTCATCGACAAATCAACCTTGGGGACGGCCTGCTCTTCGGGCGCGCCTTTGAAATATTCGGCGGGCTTGAAACTGAAATTGCTGGCAATAAGATTGGTCGGAAAGGTCTCGATGCGCGTGTTCAGATCGAGCACGACGTCGTTGTACGCCTGTCGCGCGTACGCGATTTGATTTTCCGTAGTCGTGAGCTCTTCCTGCAATTTGAGTACGTTCTCGTCAGCCTTTAACTGCGGATAGTTCTCCATCACCGCCAGCAGCTTACCCAGCCCGGTCGTGATCTGAGTCTCCGCCGCCATGCGCGAAGCTTGGTCCGGCGCACTGACGGCCTTGGCGCGCGCCTCGATCACCTGCGTCAGGGTGTCGCGTTCGAACTGCATATAGCCTTTTACGGCTTCGACGAGATTTGGAATCAGGTCATGACGGCGCTTTAACTGTATATCTATTTGCCGCCACGCATTATCTACTTGATTGCGCAGACTGACTAATCGGTTATAGGCAAAGATTACCCACGCAACGATAGCCACTATGATGATCAGAAATACCATTTGTACTCCCCCACGATATATTCGGTTCGAGGTGGCTTCGTTGCGGGTGCGCTCACGACGCCGGCAGTATCACCACCGGCGTCTGAGCCAAATTCCCCTAGTTATCGAACTCGACTTTGATTTTGAACGGTTTGCTCTCAGGCCGCTTCGGCAGCGTCACATGCAGCACCCCGTCCTTGTATGCCGCCTTGATGTTCTCGTGGCTCGCGTCCTCAGGCATCGCGAACGCGCGACGCATCGTGCCGTATGCCCGCTCGGACAGAAGGACTTCAGCGTCCTTCGCCCACTCAGGCCGTTTGCGCTCGGCCTCGACGATCAGATTTCCGTCCTCGACGCGCACATCGACCGATTCGCTGTTGATGCCAGCCATCTCGAAGTAGAAATGAAAAGTGTCCGCATCTTCGACAACGTCTGCCGCCGGCGCCTGTTTGCGCGCGGGTTCAAGCTCATTCCACAGCACGTTCCAGTGCCGCAGCAATGGGTCATTTGGCGTAAAACCGTTCATCCGCACTTCCATCTAAAGAATCCTCCTGCCGTAATTCTTCGGCGTGATTTTTAATTTCGGGGCCGCTCGGCGCGAGGAAGGCTCTATCTGTCCTTACGTCTCGAATTCGCCTCGCGTCCCACAATTTCAAGGTAAGTACTAACTCGAACGCGTCAAGCGACGCTTGCGCTGGAACGTCGAAATTTCAAGTAAAAGCGGCTATTTCGTGGGTTCTGCAGTCTTTGACACGTTCGCGATTTCATTCGCGAATCGCTCGGCCATCTTGCTATCGCCGTTGCGTTCGGCGATTTTCATACCCTCATCCAGTTCTTTGAGCGCGCGCGGAATTTCGCCTTTGCCGAGATGCACACCAACCTTGCGAAAGATGCGCGCGTAGAGTTCTCCTTTTTCGGCGGCATTCATGACTGCGAATCCAGGCAACGAAAACGAAACTCGCGATACGATCCTCGACGGTTCTATCACGCTGATCCAACCGAAGCACGGCTACCGCTTCTCGGTCGAGGCGATTTTGCTCGGCCGCTTCGCGCGCGCGAGCACACGCGATCGAGTACTCGAGCTGGGTGCAGGATGCGGCGTCGTATCGATCATGATGGCCGCGCTCTATCGCCCGCGCGAAGTCGTCGCGATCGAGATTCAGCCGTCGCTGGCCGAAATGATTCAGCGCAGCGCTGCGATCAACGATCTAAAATCGGTGCACGCGGTTTGTGCTGACCTTCGGCAGAAAAAAATCGCAGGCGTCGAGCCCGCGAGCTTCGACCTGATCGTCGCGAATCCTCCTTATCGAGCAGCCGCCTCTGGTCGCGAGAGTCCCAACCACGGCCGCCGCATGGCACGCGCTGAAGGCAATACTATCTTGACGGATTTCGTTGGGGCGGCGCGCCGCTACGCGCGCACTCGCGGCCGCGTCGCATTTGTATTCACCGCACGCAGAAGCGCCGAATTGATTTCCGCGATGCGCGCGAAGCAACTCGAGCCAAAGCGCATCCGCTTTGTTCATCCGCAGCTCGCGATGCCCGCATCGGTGATCCTGGTCGAAGCCAGCGTGGGCGGCGGAATCGAAGTAGCTATTGAACCGCCGCTGATACTCTATAACCGCCCCGGAATATACACTTCCGAAGCGAAAGCATTACTCAGTCCGCCCTGACTGACTATTGCTCAGGCTTCAGGAATTCGATCGCCCGATCCGCTGCGAAGTCCGGCTTCTCCATCGGCAGAAAATGGCCGGCGTCATCCACATCGATCACACGACCGTGCGTGAGCCCTCGCGCGACTTTTCCTGACAACGACGCACCGAGCGAATCACCGCGCGCGCCGAAAAGCACCAGCAGCGGCGAAGTGCAGCGCAGAATCCGCGCGAGGCCGTCGAAGTCCCGCGCGGACTCGTAGAATTTCGCCTCGACCTCCGGTGCGCATTTCAGTTCGCGCTTGCCATCAGGCGTCAGGCGCGTGCCGAACTCGCAATAGTCACGCAGAATGTCTTTGCGCCAAGTGTTGTACGGTGGCTTGTTCTCGAAGTTCGCGTACATCGCCTCGACGCTGTCGAAGATTCGCCGGCGCTTCAGGGTTCGTTCGATGAACGGATTGCGCCATCCAAGCTCCGGCGCGTCCGGCGACTCGAAAATCACCGGCTCGAGCAGAACCGCACGCGCGATCAAATCCGGGCGCTCGCTCGCGAGCGATCCGATCGCCGTCGCGCCCGCGGAATGGCCGACCGCCCTGATGCCCGACCAACCCATCGCAGTTATAAACCCTTCGAGATCGCCCATCGTCGCGTCCCAGGTGTATTCGCCGTCGGGCGCCGTCGAACTGTGGCCATGACCGCGCTGGTCGTAACTGTAAACGTGACCGATCGCGCGCAGCCGCTCTGCAAGCGGCCGATAGATGCGTCCGAGAAATCCGGTCGCATGCAGGAACACGATCGGCGCGCCGTCGCCGCCCCAGTCCAACGTATGCAGCCGGACACCATTGACGTTTGTAAAATTGCTGCGAGGTTCGATTTTTTCCATGGCTTAAGTTTGAGAGTTGGCCTTGTTCTCAACCGCCGCTGTCTCTTGATCGACAGCCTTGGCTTCCGGCGAGCGGATGTCTTCGAGCGTAATCGTTTTGAGAAAGCCGCTGCGCACCGCGCCCATCTTCTCCAGCACGATATTGACCCGCGGATCGCCGTCGCTGGCGCCTTTGTCAAAATCGACGGACTTCATCGCGTCCGCCAGCACGATCGTCGAAGACTGTCGCGCCAGGAATAGCCCCTGGTTCAGTGCGCCCTTGCTCGGGTCTGCTTCAATTACAAATCCGCCGGCCTTGAGCCCGTCGAGAATCGGCGCAAGCGTGGCCTCTGGCACGAAGAGCTCGTGAGAGAGGGTCCACGAAGTAATATCGTCACCGCCGCGATAGGCGCGATCCGCCAGGCGAATCAGGATGTGCATTGTCGCCGCATACAGAAAATCCGGCGACATCGGTCCCAGCATGGGCGGGATGTCGCCGCGCTGGATCGACGCTGTCAATTCGGCGCCGAACAGAATCACCGACCACGCGACGTAGATCCAGACCAGGAAAATCGGCAGCGTCGCCATCGCTCCGTAGATTGCCCGGTAGTTGGCGACTCCCACCTGGAAGCGCACGTAGCCCCACTGCGCGAGCTGAAAAAGCACTGCCGTCACGAACGACCCGATCAGCGCGGGACCGTACCTGACTTTGGTGTATGGAAAAAAGACGAACAGGAAAAAGAATCCGCCCCACACGAAAAAATACGGAAGCATATTCGTGATGAACGGAAATGCGGAAGTCCGCACCGAGAAAACCGCGGTGACGCCGAGCGCCGCTACGATCAGGAACGGCAGGGTAAACAGCACGCTCAGGTAGTCGGAGAACTTGCGAAAATAACTGCGGCTCTGCGGGACGTTGAAGATCGTGTTGAGCGCCTGCTCGACCGTGCCCATCGTGGAAATCACCGTGATGAGCAAAAACGCGCCGCCCGCCGAGCCCAGCGCCGCCGCATTTACGTTCTCGACGTAGCCCATCAGCTGCGAACCCGATGTGCCGAGTCCCAGGTATTGCTCCACCAAAGGACGCAATCGTTCAGCGCCGCCGAATCCCTTAACTGCGGAAAACGCGAGCGCAAGAATCGGCACGATCGACAGCGCGACCGTGAAGGTCAGCGCCGACGCGCGCAGCAGGTCATTGTTGTTGATAAAAGCTTCGACTGCGTGATTAAGGACGCGCCAGACGCGCAGCGCGGTTGTGTGCCGCGACACCCTGTTTTCAAGATCGAGCGTCTTGCTCTCGAGCCAGCTGGGAGCGTGTCGCGCCACGTCAGTTATGGGATTGCGCTGCCGCCGATTTACCCTTCACAGATGGATTGTCAGGGCACGACTTGCGCGATGTCAAGTGTGCAGCCGGGACGCGCGTTGCGCGCTCATCCACTTTACGATTAGCTCATCGTTCATGGCTCGGCTGGTATCGCGCGGAAAATATCTTCTCGACGGCGCGCAAAAGTTCTACCTTCGCGGCGTTTCGTACGGCCCGTTTGCTCCGAATTCGCGCGGCGAAAGATATCCCGAGCCCGAACGCGCCGCCGCCGACTTCGCGCTGATGAAAAGACTCGGCGCCAATCTCATTCGTCTCTACGTTCCGCCGCCGCGGTGGATGGTCGAGGAGGCGCAGAAGGCCGGACTGCGCATGATGCTCGGCATTCCGTGGCCGTTCCACATGGCGTTTCTCGATTCAGCCGACATGATGCGCGAAATCCGCGACGTCGTCCGCAAGACCGTTCTCGAGATGCGCCAATTCGGCGAGACCATTGCGGCCTACAGCATCGGCAACGAAATTCGCTCCGACATCGTGCGCTGGCACGGACCGCGCGCGGTCAGCAACTTTCTCGCCGAGCTCCGCGATCTCGGCAAACAAATCGATCCCGGCGCGCTTTTCACGTATTCGAATTATCCGTCCGCTGAATATCTCGATTTGAGTTTCCTCGATTTCATTTCGTTCAACGTTTATCTGCATCGCGAGGAAGACTTCCGCCGCTACCTGACCCATCTGATGGGACAAGCCGGCGAACTGCCGCTGGTGCTCAGCGAAACCGGGATGGATACGATTCGCGAGGGCGAGGATCACCAGGCGGAACTGCTGTCATGGCAGTGTCGCGCCGCATTCGAAATCGGACTGTCCGGCTTCATCGTGTTTGCATTCACCGACGAATGGCACACCGGCGGCGCCGAGATCACCGACTGGGCATTCGGACTGACGCGACGCGATCGATCCCCGAAACTTGCCTTCGACGCGGTCGGCAAAGTCTTCAGCGAAAAGCTACCGCCTCCGCTCGCGTCGGCTCCCAAAGCGACCGTGGTGGTCGCCGCTTACAACGCAGCCTCGACGCTCGGCGAATGCCTTTCGTCGCTGCGCGATCTCAACTATCCGGAGTACGAAACGATCGTAATCGATGATGGCTCGACCGATTCGACCACTGAAATCGCCAACCAATCAAACGTCCGCACAATTCGCGTCGAGCACCGCGGCTTGGCCGCGGCGCGTAACTCGGGCGTCGATGCGGCCTCCAATGAAAGCGAAATTGTCGCCTTCATCGACGCCGACGCGCGCGCCGATCGCGACTGGCTCTATCATCTAATCGAGACGATTAAGCGCCGCGACGCGGCCGCTGCAGCCGGCCCAAATTTCGCTTCGGATCCGCAATCTGCTCGCGTCGCCGCGATGGCCGCTGCGCCCGGATTGCCGCGCGAGGTGCGAGCCGGCGACGATCGTCTTGCGCAACTGTGCGGATGCAACATGGCGATTACAAAAGCCGCGCTGCAAAAGGTCGGCGGCTTCGATCCGATGTTCACAAGCGCCGGCGACGACGTGGATGTTTCATGGCGTCTCGCGGCACTGACAGAAACGCTCGCGTATGCTCCTGGAGCCGTCGTTATTCACGAACGCCGTTCGACACTCGGGGCTTATCTCAAGCAGCAACGCGGCTACGGTATCGGCGAAGGCTTGCTGCTCCGCAAATATCCGCTCCGCAATGCGGACGAGGACGGAATGTACGCCGGGCCATCATGGATCGGCTCACTGCTCGGCGGCGCGCGAGTTTACTACGGCGAATTCGGCCGTGGGCTTTTTCAGACTGTGTACTCCGCCGGCAACTCGTACGCCGAATTGCCACTCGCTATCCAATGGATCGAAATGTCGCTGATTCTCCTGATGCTCGGGAGCGTCAGTCGTCTGCTTGGCGTACTCGGCAGCGTTGGAATCGCGCTCTCGATATTGGTTGCGGCAGCGAACGCCGCATCAGCGCCGTTGCCGAACAAATATTCCGGCCCAATCGCGCGAATCTATCTCTGGATCGCGAACTTGCTCGGACCCGCCGTGCGCAGTTCCGCGCGCGAATTCGTCAAATGGCAATTTGAACCCGTCGGCGCCGGTGCAGATCAAAATGGGCCCGTGGAATTGCACCAGATCGAATTCGTCGCGCTGGAAAGCGCTGCCAAGCTCGATTCCGCAACGATCCTCGACGCCATCCGCGAGGCGCTCGTCCATCGCGGCGTCGCTGTCGCCGAGACCGATGGCTTCCAGTCTTACGATCTTGAAATCGTTGTCCCGCCGACAATTCGCGTGCCGATTAACGCTTTGCGCACCGACACTGGCCTCGCGCTGCTCTGGCGTGTCCGACCCGCACCGCGACGTGCGCTAATCGCGGCGGCAGTGATATTCGTTTTGTTGACCGCGGCCTTCTCGGTGGGCGCGGCAATCGTCGGTGTTGCATTTGCCGCTCTCGCAGTTGGGGTATTGGCGATCACGCGCGCTCGACGCATTCCCGCAATCATCAAAGCCTCCGCCGCGGAAGTAGCCGCATCGCTCGGAATCCCAATCGCGACGCGCGCGAACGAAATCCGATGACCACGCTGGAACTCTACGGCCACGTGATTCGCAGGATGCGCCCGCATCTCGGTCGTCTTGCGATCGCGATCGCCGGCGTTCTGCTGGCTGCCGCGACCGAAGTCCTCAAACCGTGGCCGATCAAAATCGTGATCGACAACGTGCTGCGCGGCGCGCCGCTCGTCAGTTCCTGGATACCCCCGATGCCGCGCGCCGAGCTTCTCATCGCCGCCTGCGTCAGCCTCGTCATTCTGTACGCGCTGCTCGGTCTGCTCAACGTCGTGACAAATTACGTCACCATCTCGATCGGCCAGCGGATGGTCAACGAGTTGCGCGCGCGCCTGTTCGATCACCTGCAGCGTCTTTCGCTCTCGTTCCATCGCCGCCGCGAAGTCGGCGACCTGATGGTGCGCATCACCTACGACACCTACTCGATTCAAACGATCGCGATGAACGGATTTTTTCCCGTGCTGTCATCGCTGATTCTTCTCGGCGGCATGTTCGTCGTGATGATCCGTATGGACGCGACGCTGACATTGGTCGCGCTTGCGATCATCCCGCTCCTGATCTTGCTGATCATGTCGATCAGCGGTCGCATCGACGCGATTGCCGGCGGCGCGCGCATCAAGGAGAGCCGCCTGTACACCGTCGCGCAGAGCGCGCTCGCCGCGATTCACGTGGTGCAGGCTTTCACGCGCGAGGGCGAATCGTACCGCGAGTTTGTCGAGTCGAGCAGCGCGAGCCTCGACGCGACGCTACGCCTCTACACTTTGCAAACGCTCTACGCCGGCGCGGTCGGCGTGTTGATAGCGTGCGGCACCGCGCTGGTGATTTACCTCGGCGCGCAGCACGTTCTAGACGGCCGCCTCACCATCGGCGATCTCATCGTCTTCACAACTTACCTGGCTTCGCTCTACGCGCCGGTGAATCAGATCTCGCAAACCTACGGACAAATCGAAGGCGCCAAGGCCGGGCTTCGCCGATGCCTCGAGTTGCTCGCGATCGATCCCGAAATCAAGGATCGTACTGGCGCACAGGCGCTCGCACGCGCACGCGGCGAAATAGAATTCGACAATGTCGTGTTCGGCTACGAACCCGGCCGCACGGTCCTCAAGGGCGTCAGCTTCAAAGCGTCGCCCGGCGAGACCATCGCGATCGTCGGTCCCAGCGGATCCGGCAAAACCACGATGGCGAGTTTGCTCGCGCGTTTTTACGAACCGCAGGACGGCGCGATCAAGATTGACGGCAACGACACGCGCTATCTCACGCTCGACTCGGTCCGCGGTAATATCGCGATGGTCCTACAGCCGCCGCTCGTGCTTGGCGACACGATGCGCGTCAACGTGGCGTTTGGAAAGCCCGCAGTTGACGACGCCAAAGTCCTGAGCGCGATCAAGATGGCGCGGCTCGAGCCGGTTCTCGCCAAGCTGCCTGCTGGATTGGACGAAGTGATGGGGCAGGGCGGTCACAGCCTCTCCGAGGGCGAGGCGCAGCGCGTGACGATCGCGCGTGCGTTGCTGAAGGACGCGCCGATTCTGATTATGGACGAGCCGACCAGCGCGCTTGACGCCGAAACTGAATCGATGGTGCTGGCCGCCGTGCGCGAGGCGATGCGCGGGCGGACAACGCTGGTCATCGCGCATCGGCTCTCGACGATTCAGAACGCCGATCGAATCCTGGTGCTGCGCGACGGCGTGATCGTCGAGCACGGATCGTTCGACGAGTTGCTGGCTCGCGGCGGCTTCTTCAGCTACCTCTACAATATCCAGGCGTGGAGCCGCGAAGCCGCGGGCTAGGGATTAAAAAATGCTCACAATTGGTCTCACTGGTGGAATCGGCTCGGGTAAAAGCACGGTCGCGCAGATTCTCGGCGAGTTCGGCGCGCCAATTCTCGACGCCGACAAAGTCGCACACACCACTTACGCACCCGGCGCTCCCGCCTACGACGCCGTGATTGCCGCGTTTGGCGCACAGGTGGTAGCGGCCGATCGCACGATCGATCGCAAAAAACTCGGTTCGATCGTGTTTGGAAATCCCGAGCGGCTGAACCAGCTGACGTCCATCGTATGGCCCGCGACGCGCGAGAGCATCCGTCGCAACGTCGCCGAATTGCGCGCAGGCGGAGCGAAACTTCCGATCGTGGTCGAAGCCGCGATTTTGATCGAAGCAAACTGGCAACCGCTGTTCGACGAAATCTGGCTGGTGCGCGCCTCGCGCGAGCAGGTGGTCGCGCGAATCGAAAGCCAGCGCGGTTTGAAACCGGCCGAGACCGAGACGCGCATCCGCGCGCAATTATCAGACGAGGAGCGCGCAAAGCATGCGACCCTCGTGATCGAAAACAACGGCTCGCTCGAAGAGCTCCGCGAGCTGCTGAGAACGGTCTGGGCTGAAGCCCTCAAGCGCAACGCCTAGTTTGATTCTGATCTAATCGAACGGCTTCGCGCCGGGGAGAGGGACGGTCAGCCGAGGAGTTCGAGGCCGTGCTCGAACATACGCGGCGCGGACAACGCTGTTTCTTCCCAGAGTGGGTCGGGGCGTTTGCCGCGGCGATGGAGCATCAGGTTGAAGCACGTGATTACGCCGAAACGGTAGCCGGCGAAGGCGCGGAACCATCGCACTTCGGGGATTGAGACGGGGAAGCCGGCGGACTCGGCGTACGCAGCGACGATTTCGTCGGCGTTCAGCAGTGAGCCGCGGCTTGGATCTGCGCCGACCCAGCTTCCGGGGTCTGAGAAAAAGCAGATCCAGCCGAGGTCGAGCAGGGTTGCTCCGATCAGTGAGATTTCCCAATCGATCAGCGCGACGACGCGTTCTTCGTTGAACAATACGTTTGACCATTGGAAGTCGCCGTGGACGCATCCGATACGCGCGCCGGCGGGCAGGCTCGAGCGCAATCGCTCGCGAAGTTCGGGCGCGCGCGCGACGACCGCAGGATCGAGCGTCGGGCGGTCGAGCAGGTAGTCAAGGCGCTTGAGCTCCTCGCTGAGCGCAAACGGCTCGCCCCACGCGTCGCGGCGCGGCTCGCACGGGACGGCGTGCAGCGCCGCCATCGTCGCGATTCCGTTGCGCGCCAGCCGTTTCAATTGCGCGAGCGGTAGCGGCGATTCGCTGAGCTTGAATCCTTCGATGAAGCCACCGACGAAATACGGCCGATCGAAGAACTCGGGCTCATCGCCGTACCAGATGATTGGCGGTACTGCGACCGGCGTGTCGGCCAGCGACTTCATTACGCGCGCCTGCCGCACGATATCGGCCGGCCCGGAGATCTTCACGCCGGGCGGAGCGATGCGGACGACATATTTCCCCGCCGGCGTCGCGCCAGGATCACTGCGCTCGAGGATAAAGCTGTAGCTGAAGCCGGCGTGCCCCGGCAGCGTCTCGAGCGAATGCGCACGTGCGCGAGCGTCACCAGTCTTCGCGCGCACCAGCGCGGTCAGTTGCGCCGTTACCTGTTCGATATCGTTGGGCATTGCAAAGCGAGCTCGCCCCCCGCGGCTAACCCTTCATCCCGACTTGCGCCGCCGCTGGATGCAGGCTCGACTTGGCGCTGGGACGTGAATCGACGCGCTTGAACCACGCGTTGACGTTCTTCAACGACGGATCAATCGGCTGCTTGACGCTCCCGCCGAAATCGAGCGCGCAATACAAAATGATGTCGGCGATGGTGAAGCGATCGCCCGCGATGTACTGCTTGCCTTCGAGCAGCTTATCGAGCCATTTGAGCTTGTCCTGCACGATAGCCTTCATCCCCGGCGCCGCCTCGGGCAGGATGCGCATCCGCTCTTTGAAAAGCTGCGCGCCTTCCGAGTAGCGGAACGCATTGTAGAGAATCTCGGTGATCTGCAGCTCGACGCGACGCTGCCATTGACGGGTCTCGGCGCGTTCTTCGGCCGTGGTGCCGATCAGCGCGGGCGTGGGATGTTTCTCTTCGAGATATTCCCAAATCGCGACGGTCTCGCCGATACATTTGCCGTTGTCGAGTTCGAGCGCCGGGAGCTGCCCGCCGGGATTGCGATCGGTGTAGGGCGGCTTGCGATTTTCCGCGCCCAACAGATCGACGGTCTTGGTCGGGATCGTAATTCCCTTCTCCGACAAGAACATTCGCGTCGCGCGCGGATTGGGTCCGAGTGAATCGTAAAGATGCATGGTGGTTGCCTCGCTAGAGTGGATTTCGACCGGACTATACAACAGGAGCCTCGAAGGCGGGAACCTGAAATCTGTTGCGTGTTGCGCTTGAACGAAGCGGTCATGTAGGAATTTGCTGATGCGATTTTGTCCTCAATGCGGCGCGCCACTGCTGGCGGGAGCGAAATTCTGCGTCGAGTGCGGCCGCGCGCTCGACATTGCAGCATCGGGCGCAGGCGAATCGGGCGCCTCGACGGGCCGAGCACGCGGCGGCCGCAATTCGATCACGACGGCGTTTGTGTTGGTGTTCGTCACGATCACGCTGGTTGGCCTGGGAGTAGCAGCGTGGATCATGATGAAGACGCCGGAAGTGGTGCGCGAGCAAATCGCCAACGCGCCGCCGCCGGCGGTTGCTCCAGCCGCTGAGGCTTCGGGCTCGGGTCCCGGCACTACTCCTAATGCTGCGCCGGATCAGAATGTCGGCGCGAATCCGGCGGCGGGTGGAAATCAGAACGGCGGTCTGCCGCCCGGACATCCAACGATCGAGCTGCCGACGGAGGCTCGCAGCTTTGTCGATAAGATCGAGCGCGACGCAATCGCGAAACCGAAGGACGTCACGGCGTGGAACAAATTTGGCGCGGTCGCGATGCGCGCGGCGATGTTCGATCAGACCTACTACGGCAAGGCTGAGGAAGCTTACGGCCACGTGCTGAAGCTGGAGCCCGACAACCTCGACGCGCTGCGCGGTATCGGCGATATCGACTATGACAAGCAGCACTACGATGAAGCGGTCGCGGCCTATGAGCATTATCTGAAAAAGAAGCCGGACGATCCGGAAGTTCGCACCGACCTCGGCACAATGTACCTCTACACCGGCAACGCCGACCAGGCAGTGGTGCAGTACAAGAAGGCGGTCGCCAGCAAGCCGGGATTCTTCCAGGCGTACTACAACATGGGAATCGCATATGCGCAGATGAACAAGCCGGACGACGCGGCGACGACGCTAAACAAGGCGCTCACGCTAGCGCCGGATGACACTGCGCGCGATCAAGTGAAAACGCTGATCGCGAAACTGAGCGGCGCGCCGGCACCGGGCGCGAGCGCGTCGATGCAAGCCGCGTCGGCGGCAACTCCGGCGGCGAAGCTCGCGAGTACGCCGGCCGCAGCGATTGCGGCGAAGAGTCCGGCAGGCGCAAGCTCGCCCGTGGCCGCGCCTTCAGCGGCGATGGTGGCGAAATCGTCAGCATCACCGGCAGCGTCGGCATCGCCGGGCGCAGACGATTTTCATGACGCGGTCGAAACGATGGTGCGCGGTCTGCCGATAGCGGGACCGAAGGTCACCACCGTCGAATGGCCCGACAAGCTCAAGGCCAAGGTCTTCATGGATCACTTTCCGATGGACGAGATGCCTCCATTCGCGAAGACCAAGTTCCTGACTGACCTGAAAGCGGGGATCGATAGCGCCAAGAAAGACAACAATGTCTCGTCGCCGGTCGAAGTCAATCTAGTTGACGGCGCCAGCGGACACGTGATGGAAACGATCACCGAGTAGCCAACCACGCGCATAGCTGTCGCGTCGAGGTACATGACGATGGCATCGAAATCTTTGGAACGGCTACGCAAGGTCGGTGACCGCCAGACGCTCAGCCTGACGCACTATGGGCGCAAAAGCGGCCGTCCATACGAGGTCACGATCTGGTATCTGGTGGATAAGGACGGGCTCTATCTCATCTCGGCAAATGCCGCGCGCAGTTGGGTGCGCAACGTCAAGGCGCGGCCTGCGATTTCGCTTCGCGTCGGCAACGAAGTCTTCAACGGCAACGTACGCGCGATCACCGACAAGGACGAACGCGAGAAGATCAACGCGCTGACGATGCGCAAGTACTGGTACGTCGCGCCGATGCTGCGGATGGGTCAGTTTCTAATGTCGATGGGTATGGTTCGCGACAATACCGCCGCGTTCGAGGTGATCCTCGCAGACGAATAGCTAGGAAGGATCGCCGCCTTCGGCCACGCGCTTGAGGCTCTCCACCCAGTTCTGATGCCCGCGCTCGAGCATCGGGCGCAGATACCACCATGCCAGTTTCGGCACGATACCGTTCTGGCATTCCTCGGTGATGACGCGGCATCCAGCGCCGCCATCGGGTTCGATAATCCAGCCGTGATAGGCGGTCAGCACGCCGCGCGCGTCCCATCCAAGTTCATGTGACGGTTCGAAAACAATCACGCGACTAGTGACGGTCGCGCCAAAGGTCTTCCACTTGAACTGAGTGTCGGGCGCAAGATCAGGCGGATTGCCGCGAAGAAAATTTACGTTGGCGCTGTTGCTGTACCATTCGGGCCACTTCGCGGCGCGAATGAGCCATCGCCAGACGCGATCGGGCGGCGCGGCGATCGCAATCTCGTTTCGCGCATATACAGATGAGTTGTCAGGTTCGAATCCTGCGGGCCATTTCATCGCGATGCGTGCTCCTGTTCGGTTACGTCGTCTGCATGGATACCGCGCCCATCGACCGTCAAGCAATCGCGATCAAAACTGACCCACCTGTGGACGATCGATTTGACCCAAGGTTGTAGGAATGTCATACCGCGCGTGGGGAGGTTTAAAATGAAGCAAGGGGTTAGTTTTCTACAGTCCTGATGTTGTCGGCGGTGACGGTCTTGCTCGTTAATTTTTCGTCTGTCGAGGCGGGGGGAAATTGCCAAGCCAAGCTGGTCGGCAAGTCTTATGATTGCAACTTCACGGATAATGATTTTCCACCGTTTACCGAGTGTTGGACGTTTTTTACCGGCGGGGTGTCCCAGTATTTCGATTTCGATAATGGCTTCGCCGACTATGGCTGCGCGTGCAATCCGATGGGCTCGTCGTTCGACAAATCCCCCAGCAGCTTCGAGTGCTCAGACAACACTGCGCCTTTTTCGATCAACGGAAAAATAAAAGGCAAAAAGCTCTCGGTTCAGGGAGTAGGGTCACCCGGCGAGCAATATATTGGTAACTGCATGCTGAGGTCTTCGCCTTGCTTTTAAGCTAAATTGCGGCTCCAAAAAAGAGGCACGCGTTGGCTTCACCATGAGGGCATCTGGCCACGCGTGCCTTCGACTCTCTCGGGGGAGAAAGGAGCCGACGCTCTCTGTTTAGTAATTGTGCGCGATTAACGCTACCCGGAGCGCGTTACGCGAAGAACGGTTCCCAACTTTCGCTCTGTTGACCGCAATTTACCCGCGTAGCAAGCGAAATAAGACTGGGAGCGCGCGCGGCTAAGCAAGAGCGGCAAGGAGCGTACTCGGTGAGGCGCTGTCGCCGAAGGTCTCGCTCACGTGCGCGTAAAGATCGACGTTGCCGGGACCGAAAACGAAACTGCCGCCGAGCTGAAAAGGATTCGCGCCCAGGCGATGCTGTCGATGGCCGGCGGCGGTCGCGCGCGTCCTGGCTTTGGCGTTGTCACGTCGAAGCAGATGCAGCAGATTCGCCGCCTTGAGGCCGGCAGCGCGAAACGCGAGCCGATTCGCATCGACCAGCAGCGGAAAAGTGATTCCGGTCTCCTCACGAAACAGGCGGGCGTAGCCGGCGTCGCCAAGACCGATAGCAGCGAGATTGGCGCCCTTGGCCCGGAATTCATTTTCATGGTCACGCAACTGCGCAACATGCTCGCGGCAAAAGATTCAACCGTAATGGCGCAGGAACACGATAACGGCGGGACTACTTTCCCACAGAGAGCCGAGCCGGACTTCGCGCTCGTCGGTATCGGGTAACGAAATCTCAGCGAGCGCATGACTGAGCGACTTAGCCATCGGACGAACCTAACACGATTAAGCGAGAATCAAGAAGCGGCGGCGCAAAGTATCTGAACTTCGCCAGAAATTCGCGCATATCATTTATCCACAGAAATGGCGATTTATCCACAAAAGGAGCCTCTCAGAACTTCGCACTCGAAGGCTCCCGCACTATGCTCGGGGCTCAAATGACGAAACGAGAAGCGAAGCGGCGGCTGGAAAACCTCGCGCTCGAAACGGGGCACAAGAAGGATTATTACGTCAAGCGCGCGCTGAACGAATTTCTGGATCGCAACGAACATCTGCTCGGCCACCGCCCAACGCGCACGGTAGGTTTCTCGATCCTGGACCAAGTTCCGTACCGCCTAAACAAATTCCCATCCTGATTCGCCCGCCCACCGTGGCCTCCAATACCTCGCCCGATCCATTCGGCCGCATCGCTGCTTCGGAGAACGGGGCCGTCCTCGACAATATGCCCATAAGAGCATACGATTAGACCGTGGCGCTCGGACAACCGGAACCGCTCAAGCCGGTTGTATGGGTTCGAAGCAGCAAAGACGACCTGAAAAAGTTTCCTCGAACCGCACAGGCGCACCTGGGATTCGCACTCAAAATTGCGCAGAGTGGCGGAAAACATCCCGACGGGAAACCGATGAAGGGTTTCGGCGGCGCCAGCGTGATCGAGATTGTCGAAGATTACGACGGCGATACGTATCGGGCGGTTTACACCGTGAAGTTTGCTGAGGCGATTTATGTCCTCCATGCATTTCAAAAGAAATCCAAATCGGATATCGGGACGCCGAAACAACATATCCGTTTGATAGAGGAACGATTGATGCGCGCGAAAGAGTTGCACGCTCTCAAGCTTCACGAAAAGGCGAGGCGATGACTAAATCTATCGACTACGAAGTGAGCACCGGAAATGTCTTTCGCGATCTCGGGCTTCCCGATGCGGATGAACTCGACATCAAGGCGAACCTCGCGATCAAGATTGGTCAGATCATCGCGCGGCGTGGGCTCAGCCAGGTCAAAGCCGCGGCGGTTCTTGGAATCGATCAACCCAAGGTGTCAGCGATCGTTCGAGGCCGTCTGGAAAAATTCTCGATCGAGCGGCTCTGCGAATTCCTGACTCGACTCGGATGCGACGTGAACATCCGCGTGCAGGAAAAGAGGAAGGCCGCGCGAGGAAGGATGCGGCTTCAGATTGCCAGCTGACCTTCTAACTGGACAAATAGTTTGGGGGCTGGGATTGCTCCCAGCCCCCTGCCGTCACCACATCCGCCGCCCCACCACATCCTGTACTGCGCGAGTCTGATCGCGCCTGGTTTTAAGTGGGCCCCGGAGAATTCGTCATCCCCATTTTTCTCCGAGGACTGGCTGAAACTTTTTCGCCCGCCGCGCTTTTACCTGCCTGCCCCTCCGCATCCACCTCATCGCCAGTCGCTCGAAGCCTCCCCGCCTAATCCTCCGGGACCCTTGGTCTCCTTCCTTATGAGCACCCGCTCGTGGTGCCGCAGTTCATGCATTTGTAGCAGGCGCCGTTGCGCACCATTATGCTGCCGCAGTCGGGGCATGGCGGCGCGTCGGCTTGATTGATGAACGCTTGCCGGATGCCGCCGTCTTTGCCGTCGCGCAGACTGGCTACTGGTGCCACCACTACCGGCCCTGCTTCCGATTTTGTTGACAACGTTTTATCCGACTCGATGATTCCGACTTCGCGCTTCGCCTCTTCGTCGAGGAACTTCGACGCCATCCAGCGGAACAGGTAATCGACGATCGACTTGGCGTACGGGATTTGCGGATTCTTGCTGAAGCCCGACGGCTCGAAGCGCATGTGCGAGAATTTGTCCACCAGGAACTGCAACGGCACGCCGTACTGCAGCGCGAACGAAATCGCGGTTGCAAACGAGTCCATCAACCCCGAGATAGTCGATCCCTGCTTCGACATCGTGACGAAAATCTCGCCCGGCGTGCCGTCCTCGTACATCCCGACCGTGATGTAGCCTTCATGGCCGGCGATATCGAATTTGTGCGTAATCGATTTGCGCTCGTCGGGCAGCTTGCGCCGCTGCATCCGATCGTCAGTTGACGCGATCACCGCCGCAGTTGCAGTCTCGACCGCCTTTTCAGTCTTGCCGGTGTTGAGCGGCTGCGTGCGCTTCGAGCCGTCGCGGTAGATCGCGACCGCCTTCAGCCCGAGCTTCCACGCGGTGACGTACGCCTCGGCGACTTCGTCCACCGTCGCTTCCGCGGGCATGTTGATCGTCTTGGAAATCGCGCCCGAGATGAACGGCTGCACCGCGCCCATCATCTTGATGTGCCCGTTGTAGTGAATCGTGCGGGCGCCGGCGCGCGGCTTGAATGCGCAATCGAAAACCGCGAGATGCGCGTCAGCCAGCTGCGGCGCGCCTTCGATCGTCTCGTTCTCGTCCAGGTACTCGACGATTTCCTGCACTTCCTTCGAGTCGTAGCCCAGCCGCTTGAGCGCGCGCGGCACCGTGCCGTTGACGATTTTCAGCATCCCGCCGCCGACCAGTTTTTTGTACTTGATCAGCGCGATGTCGGGCTCGATGCCGGTGGTGTCGCAATCCATCATGAAGGCGATCGTTCCGGTCGGCGCGATCACTGTGGCTTGCGAGTTGCGGTAGCCGGCCGCGGTGCCGACTTTGAGCGCGTCGTCCCATGAGTCGCGCGCGGCGCGCAGCAGGTCGAGCGGAACGTACGACGGATCGAGCTTGTATGCGGCCGCCTTGTGGCGCTCGATCACTTTCAGCATCGGCTCGCGATTGGGCGCGTAGCCGGCGAACGGACCCATCTGCTCCGCGATGCGCGCGGACTGAAGATAGGCCTCGCCCGTCATCAGCGCGGTAATCGCGGCGGCATAGCTGCGGCCCTGGTCGGAGTCGTAAGGCATTCCGAGCGCCATCAGCAGCGCGCCGAGATTTGCGTAGCCAAGGCCGAGCTCGCGGAACGCGCTGGCGTTCTTCGCGATCTCATCGGTCGGGTACGAGGAATTATCGACGACGATATCCTGCGCCGTGATCAATATGTCCACCGCGTGGCGGAATGCGCGCACGTCGAACTCGCCGCGGTCGTCGATGAACTTCATCAGGTTGAGCGACGCGAGATTGCAGGCCGAGTTGTCGAGATGCATGTACTCGCTGCACGGATTCGACGCGTTGATGCGTCCGCTGGCGGGGCAGGTGTGCCAGGTATTGATGGTGGTGTCGAACTGCATCCCCGGGTCGCCGCATGCGTGCGCGGCCTCAGCAATCATGTGGAGCACTTTGCGCGCGGGACGCGTCTCGGCGACCTCGCTCGACTTGACGAAGTGCGTCTGCCAATCACTGTCGTCGAGCACCGCCTGCATGAAGCCGTCGGTGGCGCGCACGGAATTGTTCGCGTTCTGGAAAAATACCGAGCCGTAAGCGGGCCCGTCGAGCGAGGAGTCGTAGCCCGCCTCGATCAGCGCCCACGCCTTGCGCTCCTCTTCGACTTTGCACTTGATGAAATCGACGATGTCGGGATGGTCGGCGTTGAGCACGACCATCTTGGCCGCGCGACGCGTTTTGCCGCCCGACTTGATCACGCCGGCGCTCGCGTCAGCCGCCTTCATGAACGACAACGGTCCCGACGCGGTCCCGCCCGCCGAAAGTTTCTCGCGCGATCCGCGCAGCGCCGACAGGTTCACGCCCGCGCCCGAGCCGCCTTTGAAAATCATGCCTTCGTTGCGATACCAGCTCAGGATCGAATCCATGCTGTCTTCGACCTTGAGAATGAAGCACGCGGAGCACTGCGGCTTGGCCTCGATGCCGACGTTGAAATAGACCGGGCTGTTGAACGACGCCTTCTGATGGAGCAGCAGGTACTTGAGCTCGTCGTGGAAAGTGTCGCGCGCGTCGGCGTCGGCAAAGTATTCCTGCTTGTCGCCCCATCCGCTGATGGTATCGACGACGCGCGAGATCAATTGACGGACGCTGTTCTCGCGCCGCGGCGTGCCGAGCGGTCCACGAAAATATTTCGAGACGACGACGTTGGTGGCGGTCTGCGACCACGCGCGCGGAACTTCGACGTCCTTCTGCTCGAAGACCACGCGCCCGTCTTCGCCCGAGATGACGGCGCTGCGGAGATCCCATTCGACCTGCGAATACGGATCGACGCCCGCGGTAGTGAAAAATCGCTCGAGCACGACGCCGCGCCCGGGCGCCGCAGAATTGACCGGCGCACCGTTGGTGGAGGAGGCCCGGTCGTTGATTTTCGGCTTCGAATCCATCTCAATATCAATCGCTCCCCCACCCATCACCGCATCCTCCCCGCCCCGGTTACATGCGCGTTAAGCCCACTTTCCGCCTCGCTACTAATGTCGTCGCTGTTTGGTACGCTTCGACGTCAATCTAGAGTCGTCAAGTGCGTCGTGAGGGCCAATATGCACGCGGTCAGGGCGGTCTGTCAAGCCCCTACCCCCTACAGGTAGTGTAGGACAAGGTGTTAACAACCCATATATTAGGTTGTTGATAACTTTTGGTAAATCTTCGCCAATATTAATAATTCTGACTGACAGAAGGAGTCAAATTAGCTAGTCTAATGGAATGTGTGATTTGCAGAAGGCCTCCTGCCGTACCGTCGGTATGCATTGCGACGGCGGCGGCGCTATCGTCGGACGGTCATGCCAATTCGCCGCCACAAGGCTCCAGAACAGATCGGCGCTGCGATGCAGCCGCTGCTCGATCGGATCGATCGCGAAGGTCATTTCGCGATCGTGCGGCTGGCGAAAGCATGGCCTGAGATCGTCGGCGAAACGATCGCGCGCCGAACCGAAATTGTCTCGCTGAAATTCCACACCGCGGTGGTAAAAGTTTCGAGCGGCAATGTGGATACAAGAACTCAGTCTACATGAGAATCGCAAATTTTGGAGCGCGTCCAGCAGAGGCTTGGCGACGACGTCAGTGCGTGAATTGCGATTCGTGCAAGGAACGACTCAGCCGGCGCGAGCGCCCGAAATTACGCACAGTGCCGCGCGCAGCGCGCAAATCAATCGAGCTGCCGGAGCTGAAAGATCCCGAACTCCGCAAAGCATTCGAGCGCCTGATCGAAGCCTGGGGCCGCGCCCCGCGGTAAACAAATGCTGCGCCGGTTACGTCTTAAGACGACAATGCTTCCTTCTTAGCCTCTCTCTATCAGGGAGAGGCCGACGCGAGACCTTGAGCGTCGGGTGAGGGTCAAATTTCTTGGTTCTTTTTCCTGAGTAGGATCAGCTCGGCTTGGCAAAACGAAGGAAGACATCTTTGAATTCGGACCCTCACCCGCCACTCGAAGCCGAGTGTCGGCCCCTCCCTGATAGAGAGAGGCGATTAGAAAACAGCGTGAATCCTCTGCAACGCCGGTTCGTACTAAAGACGAGGACCTGTCGTGGTTCGCGAAGATTCTAAACAGGACCGGATTCTGCACGTTCTCAACCGGCTCGCCTTCGGCCCGCGCCCCGGCGACTTCGAGCACGTCAGCGCGATTGGGCCTGAGCGCTACGTGCACGAGCAATTGCATCCCGAAGCGATCGCGATTCCCGGCGATCTGACCGATCGCGTCAACGACTTTCATACTCTGCACATGACTCCGATCGCGCTGTTTATCGAATATCAGCGGCCGGTGATGGAGGCGCGCAAGGACGCCAAGGCCGACGCGGGCGGCGACAAGAATACAGTCAAGGACGCGACCAAGGACGCGCGAATCCAGCAGCGAATCGTGATGCGCGAAGCGGTCGAGGCGCGGATGATGCGCGCGATCGAAGGGCCGCGCCAACTGCAGGAAGTGATGACCGCGTTCTGGTTCAACCACTTCAACGTTTTCGCCGGCAAGGGTCTCGACCTTATCTGGACCGGTGCGTTCGAGGAGACTGCGATTCGGCCGCACACCTTCGGCAAGTTCCGCACGCTCCTCGGCGCGACTGCGCATCATCCGGCGATGCTTTTTTACCTCGACAACTGGCAGAACACCGCGCCCGGTAGCCCCGGCTCGAAGGGCAAGTTCGAGGGTATCAACGAGAATTACGCGCGCGAGCTGATGGAGCTGCACACGCTCGGCGTCAACGGCGGATACTCGCAGGCCGACGTAATCGCGCTCGCGCACATTCTGACCGGATGGGGACTGCCCAAAGGCGGCGGTGGTGGCGGGAATCGCAAGCCGGGCGGCGTGGGAATCCCGCGTCCTGCAATGGCCGGACTGTTTCCATTGCGGCGAATGATGATGCAACGCCGTCAAAACTTCCTGCGCCCGCCGGTCGATCCGAGCGGATTTTTCTTTGACGAATCCCGTCACGATTTTTCTAAAAAAACTTTTCTCGGACATCAGATCGAAGGCGGCGGGATCGACGAGGGCGAGCATGCGCTCGACATCCTGGCGCGCAGTCCCGCCACCGCGAAGCATCTGAGCTTCAAACTCGCCCAATACTTCGTCGCCGACGATCCGCCGCCGGCACTCGTCGAGCGCATGGCGCGTCGATACCTCGCGACCGACGGCGAGACTCGCTCGGTGCTCGAGACGATGTTCACCAGCGCGGAATTCTGGGATTCGCGATATTACAGCGCCAAATTCAAAACGCCTTACGAGTACGTCGTTTCGTGCGCGCGTGCGACCGGCGTGCCGATTCGTAACTACCGGCCGCTGTACGGCACGATGCAGATTCTCGGGATGCCGCTGTATGGATGTCTGACGCCCAACGGCTACGCCAACACGCAGGACGCGTGGCTGAATCCCGACGCGATGATGACGCGGCTCAGCTTTGCGACCGCGCTCGGATCGGGAAATCTGCCGCTGGAAAATCCGCCGTTCGAAGAAGACGCGACCGGCAGTGGCGCGACGCGTCCGGAGCCTCCGGCAGTGCCGCGCAAGGGCGGCAAAGTGAATATCAATTTCGATCCCGGACGGCATGGACCGAAGATGACGCCGCCCGATCCGGCGCAACTCGCAGCCACGCTGGGCGATTATTTCACTCCGGCGACCGCCAACGCCGTCGAAGCAGCACCGACCAATCTTCGCGCGCCGCTGATTCTCGGCAGTCCCGAGTTCATGAAGCGATGAGCAATCGAAATGAAAAATAATTTTCAAACCACTGATGCGTGCATCGCATGCAATCCGGCCTCCGCAACTCCAATCAGCCGGCGCGCGTTCATCCGCCGCGCGGCGATTCTGTCGGCGTCGGGAATCGTGCTGCTGAGCCCGCATGCGTGGGCCGCACGCTCGCTCGACACCAACAGCAAGCGGCGGCTGATCGTGGTGTTCCTGCGCGGCGCGGTGGACGGCCTCAACGTCGTCGTTCCGCACGGCGAGTCGGCCTACTACGACGCGCGCCCGACGATCGCGATCGGACGCACCGGCGCTAGCGACGGCTTGATCGATCTCGACGGGCATTTCGGGATGCATCCCGCGCTCGCACCGATGGATAGCCAGTGGCGCGACGGGACGCTAGCGTTCGTCCATGCGTGCGGCTCGCCGGATCCGACGCGATCGCATTTCGACGCGCAGGATTTTATGGAGAGCGGCACGCCCGGCGTCAGGACGACGCAGGACGGATGGCTGAATCGGGCGCTCGCCGCAATTCCGGGGACGCATGGACCGACCGAGGCGTTGAGTCTCGGGCCGACGGTGCCGCGGATTCTGAGCGGCAAGGTGCCGGTCGCGAATATCGCGCTCGGTCGCGCGGCGGAAAGACCGATGCCGATGGACCGGCCGGTGATCGAAGCGGCCTTCGACAAGATGTACGTCGGCAACGATTCGATCAGCCGCGCGTATCGCGACGGACGGCAGGCGCGCATGCGGTTGGTTAGCGAGCTGACGCAAGATATGAAAGAGGCCAACGCCGGCGCGCCGTCGCCGAATGGATTCTCCGACGACACCGACCGCCTCGCGCGCTTGATCGGCCGCGATCCGACGATTCGCGTCGCGTTCATGGCGCTCGGCGGCTGGGATACGCACGTCAACGAAGGCGCCGCGAACGGACAGCTCGCGGGACATCTGAAGCCGCTCGCCGACGGACTCGCGAGCCTTGCGAAGTCGCTCGGCCCGAGCTACCAGGACACCGTCATCCTGGTGATTTCCGAGTTCGGACGCACCATGCATGAGAACGGCAACGGCGGCACCGATCACGGCCACGGCAACGTGATGTGGGTGATGGGGGGCCCGGTGAAAGGTGGCAAGGTTTACGGCCGGTGGCCGGGCCTCTCGACCGCGAGCCTCTACCAGGAACGCGATCTCGCGGTGACGACCGACTTCCGCGAACCAATCGCGACCGTACTCCGCTCGCACATGCAATTCTCCGACGCGCAGATCGATCGAGTGTTCCCCGGACGTCCGCGCTCTAGCGGCAACGTCGACGGCTTGATAAAAGTGTGAAGAGAGGGCGGGCGTGGCCGGGATCGCTCGGCCACGCCCGCCCTTGTTTGCTCGGCTCGAACTCAGGGGGAAGAGTTCGCGCCGGCGTTTATGCCTCTAGTCTCCGCTGCTGAATTGCACTCCCGGCAGCACTTGCGTTCCTTCAATCTGCACCGCCTGCAGGTCGCGCGGATTGAGTCCCAGCGCCGCGAGGATAGTCGGCGCAACCTGCATCGTCTCCACCGGCGATGTGACCGTGCTGGATTTAAAGTGCGGATTGGACAGCAGCATCATCACATTGGTGTCGTCGTTGGCGAATCCGCCGTGCTCTGCCACCTTCGCCTGATGGTTGGTGTAGATGACGCCGACATTAGGCGCGACGATTATGTCAGGGGTGCGCGGATCGAGGTTCGGCCCAAGTCCCGGCGCGTTGAACATCGGCAGGAGCGACGCTCCCCAGAAGATCTGCCCGATGCCCGCGATGTTGTCCATCTGCGGTATTGCCGGAGAGTCCGTCTCCAGCAGTGCGACGGCCGCTGCTGTCATCGAAGAGTCCTGGAGCCAGAGCAGTGAGATGTCGTCTTCCGTCGGCCCGAGCCCATTTATCTTGGAGTCCGGAATGAAGGCGGGTCCGAGAATCGCCGTCGGTGACTTATCGGTCGGCACGTCTCCGTGGATGCGCAGCACGCGAGTCTGGATCGATCGGCGACTGCCCGTGCTTCGCGGTGATGATGATCAAGGTCGAGTCCAGCTTATGCACCTTGTTCAGTTCGGACACCATCAGCCCGATCGACGTATCGACGAACGCGATTTCCTGCGCGAGGCTATCGGTCGGCGTGCCCATTCCGTCCTTGTATCCGCCGGTCACGCTGAAACCAGGAGCAACCGCACCGTCCTGATAGACGAGCTTCTGCCCAACACTCACTGCCTGGAAATTCATCCCGAGGATGTTCGGCATAGGCGCGGAGCCCGACGCGTTGTGCGTTTTGCCGTCGATCTCGTTGAGGATCGCTTGCACCTTGATCGCGTCATAGCACTGAATGTTCTGGAAACTGCCGGTGTAGTCGTCGCCGGCTAGAACCGAGAGCTGGTCGGGAAGATTCGGCGAGCATTTGATAAACGTGACTGGAATATCGTTGTCAGTTTCGTAGTTCGACGACAGCGAATTGATCTCGGGTCCATAGAAATCGTCGATATTGCCTGCTGTGGGGCCAGGTCCCGACACCGACGCATACGCCGGATGCTTGTCCGACCACGCGGTGTACATTCCGGCCTTGTGAATCACGCCGAAGACCGTGTTGGTCCGAACGAAATTCCATGGGAACACCGGATTGCAACTGTTGGCAGGATCACGAACCAGGCGAAGGGGGTTGATCGAGTTCACACCGCCATCGCCGTCCGCGCTGCCGGCGCTGATACCGTTAAGGTGAGACTGGTCGAAGTCAATGCCTTCCTCGTACTCGGTGGCAGTCCCGGTCGGGATTTGGCCGTTCACGCAAAGGCCAGGCGCTCCGACGAGACCGTTACCAGTCGTCAGCGCAGGCGGTTGGAGCGATCGATCGTAGGCGGAATCATAGAAGGCGCCTTCCGTTCGCGGCGACCCGCCGGAAATGATGGCCGTCAGCCCGGGGAACGAATCCGAGGGCTTGCTGGTGGATGTCGCGAGATAGTTGATGCCCGTCTTGCCGAGCGCCGCGAGATTCGGACAGAGGCCAGATTTGGCGCAGTTCAGAAAGTCCACCGCATGCATCCCGTCGATGCTGAGCAGCAGGACGTGCTGGAAGGCGCCGCCATTTTCGTCGCCCCCGCCGTTGCCCCCGCCTCCGCCATTGCCTTGGCCGTTGCCGTGGCCATGCCCGCCGGCGAGCACGGCAGAGCCCGACATCGTCGCCAGCACGCATACGCTGGCGATCAGGCTCACGAGCCGTTTCTTGTTGGTTGGGTTTCTCTTCACCTTAGTAATTCCTCCGCGATGTTTAGGATGTGACGATCGAGAGGATTTAGCGGACGCGATGGCACGCACCGATGACCGCGAGGTTAAGCAGTTTTAAAATTCGCGTTCCTGAAATGTGACTGGCGCGCAATGTTCGATCGGTTCGCGACGCTCTGAAAGATGCGCAAACGCGCGTAGCTGCGCGATGCAAATCCTGAAAGCGTCAGAAATCGCGCGCGAGTTCGTGCTGAGTGTTAAGAGTCAAAAATAATCGCGTGCACGGATTGTGACGTGGTCGTTGGCAAGGGCGTCGGAAGGAGCCGGGATTCTTCGCTTCGCTCTGAATCGCGCGCACGCGCGCGAAGAACCTAACCCCTAACCCCTTCCCGCGCGGGAAGGGGAACCGGATGCAGGGGTAGGCTGCTTAACTTAACGAGTTCTAACAGGGACGAAGTCCCGCATCTTTTCCTTTCACTGGGTGCAGGGGTCACCCCTGCCGAAGGAAGTGTGAAACCCACCGCGGGTTTCACATTTGATTACGTGATTTACCCTTCCCCGCGCGATTTGCGCTGAATGCTCTCACTCACGAATAATCGCGTGCATGGAATATGAGGTACTCGTTCGCAACGGTGTCGTCGTCGATGGCAGCGGCGCGGCGCGCTTCAAATCTGACGTCGCGATCAAGGATCGCAAGATTGCGGCCTTGATCAATTCAGGTGATGCCGCGAGCGCATCCGCTCCGCGTGAGATCGATGCGACCGGGCTGGCGGTCGCGCCGGGCTTTATCGATTTGCATTCGCATTCTGACTGGGTGCTGCCGATTGCCGATCACGGGCAAATCCTGAAACCGTTTCTGCTGCAAGGCGTGACCACGTTCGTCGGCGGCAACTGCGGGTTCTCGGTCGCGCCTGTGATGCGCGAGCGGCAGCGGATGCTCGACGAGTCCGGCCGCCTATGCGCCGAGCGAAAGTTCGATTGGGAATGGGACGACGTCGCGGGCTTCGCAGCGCATCTGAAGCGGCAGGGACTCGCGCTCAACGTCGCGCATCTGGCGGGGCATGGCAGTATCCGTCTAAGCGTGATGGGCTCCGATGCTGGCGATCCGTCGCCGGAGCAGTTGCACGCGATGTGTACGATGGTCGAGCGAGCGATGGCTGACGGCGCGGTCGGGCTGTCGTGCGGTCTCGGCTATTTTCCCGGGATGATCGCGAAGCCGGCCGAACTGGCTGCGCTCGCCCGGGTGGCTGCGGCAGCGAACGGCGTGCTGACCTCGCATCTGCGCGCGTATTCTGAGCGCTCGCTGTTCTTCGACAGCCGCACGCCGCACAACATCCTGGCCGTGCGCGAGATGGCCAATGTCGCGCGCGAGGCCGGCGTCCCGCTGCAAGTCTCGCATCTGATTTTTGTCGGCCGGCGCACCTGGAAGACGGTTGACGACACGATCGCCGAAGTCGTGCGTCACCGAAACGACGGCGTCGATATCGCGTTCGACACTTTCCCCTACACCTGCGGCAACACGACGATTCGCGTGATTTTTCCCGCGTGGTCGCAAACCGGACTCGAAGGACTGCTGGATTCGTCCGACGGATGGGCGAAATTGCGCGACGGATTCCAGCCGCTCAAATCGTTTATCGCCGATTCGGTTCAGCTCATGTGGGCGGTCAAGCCCGAACTCAGTCATCTCGAGGGCAAGTTCTTCGGCCAGATCGCCGATGAGCTGAAACTCGATCCGATCGACGCTTACCTGACTATTACGCGTGAGAGTGGAACCCGCGCGCGCGTGCTGAACCATCTATACAGCGGCGACGACTTCGGCGACGAGCATGCGCTACAAGAGGCGATGCGCCATCCGCTGAACCTGTTCGAGATGGACACGATTCTCACCTCGCACGGGCATCACAATCCGGCCAGCTTCGGCACCTACCCGCGAATCCTCGGGCACTACGTGCGCGAGATGAACCTGTTGACGCTCGAAGACGCGGTGCACAAGGCCACCGGGATGGCGGCGAGCCGGATGCGTCTCGGCGCGCGCGGCCTCGTGCGTCGGGGCTACGCGGCAGACCTGGTAATCTTCAATCCTGAAACAATCGGATGCGCCGCCGATTCAAGAACCCCAACGACCGTGCCAACAGGGATCGAGCACGTGATGGTGAATGGAACCGCGGTCGTCACAAACGGCAAATGGTGCGGCGAAGGAGTGATGGCCGGAGAATGGATCGGGAGGGAACCTAACCCCTAACCCCTTCCCTCGAGGGAAGGGGAACAATCGCGCGGGAGAGGCGCCGCTCAGCGCTCCTGATCCTCCAGCTTTTTATCCATCTCGCGCAGCTTGGCCAGTTTCTGATCGGTCGGCTCGTTCGCTTTAACCGACGCTTCCGCGACCGTTTTTGCGCGCTCGGACGGCAGCTCGCCGCTGACCTTCTGCAGCGCTTCCTTTGCCAACCGCCGGACTATCGGGCTTTGATCCTGCGCGACGACTGCGTTCAGCAGCGGAGTCGCCTTGTCGCTTCCGATTTCACCGAGCGCGAAGACCGCAGTGCCGCGGCCGCGCTCATCCTGATCTTCGCCAAGATACTGCATCACAGGGACAGCGCCCTGCGCATCGCCAATCCTGCCGAGACCCGCGACCAGGTGCAGCTTGACGATCGGTTCGGTCGAGCGCAGGAACAGCATCGTTGACATCGGCGTCACCGCCTCGTTGGCTCCGCGCGCGCCCAGGATGTCCACCGCCTTTACCTTCACCCGCACGTCGGGGTCGGACATCGAGCTGATCAGAATCTGGTTGACTTCGGGATCCTGGAGGTTGCGGAGTTTCTCGAGTTCGCTGACGCGCACCGCCGGGTCGGCGTCCTTGAGCCCGAGCTTCACATCTTTGATGATCTTGAACGGTGTTTCGGTGGCCGCACGACTCGCCAGGTCATCGACGCCGGCCTTGGTTGCCTCCTGATGCGACAACGGATTTGAGCTGAGCGCACTGCCGAGTCCCTGTCCGCCGTATTGCGCCTGGGCAAACGTGAGGTGAGGAACGGCCAGTGCAGCGCCAAGCGCGAACGAAAAAAATAAATTTCGCGTGATACTCATTTCCCACTCCTCCCGAATCGGCCAGAATTATTGGTGATCATGCACGACATTGCAAGGAACCACGCCGCCGTTCTGAGCCGCGCGCACATGCGCCCCAAAGCACTGGCTGGGGCTGCACTCGCGGCTCTGATGTTTACGATTGGGGCCGTCGCGCTGGTCTCGGCCGCGTCGGTGGATTCGGATCCGACCACCTCAGCTCAGCCCGCGCATCCTCACAAGCATCGCCACTTGCCGACTCCCGCGCCGACTCCGATGGCGCTGCCGCCCGACATCCAGGCGAAGTTGCCCGCGTTCAAAGCGGGGCCGTTTCCGTTTCACGACGGCGAACAGTTGATCTACCAGGCGTCGTGGGTCGGGATTCCCGCCGCACAAGCGCGCCTCGAGTTCCATAAGCAGCAGAACAAGTCGCCGCAGCGATGGCTCGGCGAAATCTGGGTCGAGACCAACGCCTTCGCCGATCTGTTCTACAAGATGCGCGACTACGCGAAGGAGAGCATGCCCGCTGACACTCTGCACAGCAGCGGCTTCAACCTGATCCAGCACGAAAAATCGCGATTCAACTACTACGACGTCACCATCGATCGGCCGGCGCAGATGGTCACGATGACCAAGAAAAATAAAAAGGGCACACAGAGCAAGCAGTTCATCTCGACGGATCCGTGGGGACCAATCTCGGGCGCCGTGATGGCGCTGACGCAGGATTTCTCGCCGGGCAAGACCTACGCCTTCGACGTCTTCAGCGGCAGCCAGCGCTACGTCTTCGCGTTCGTCGTCGATAAGCGCGAGAAGATTCACCTCGACCTCGGCGACTTCGACGCGTGGAAAATCGTGCCCGACGTCTGGTACCTCAGCGACGACAGGATTCGCACCGCGGCGAGCAGCACCGTGTTGTGGATCTCGGCCGACGAGCGCCATCTGCCGCTGCGAATCCAGGCGCAAGCCTACATCGGGTACGTGCGCGCCGACTTGATCAGCATCGACGGCAAGGGTGCCGTCCAAGCCGCGCGAAACTGATGGCTCCGGCGACGGACTGAGCTAATATTTGTCAGGGGACTCGCAATGCCGAAAAAGCTCGAATTCTTCTACGACTGCTCCAGCCCGTGGACTTACCTTGCCTTCACCAAAATCGAGGACGTCGCGCTGCGCCATGATGCGAACCTCATCTGGCGCCCGATCCTTGTCGGCGGTCTGTTCAACACCGTCAATCCGTCGGTGTACGAAAGCCGCGCAAAGCCGGTTCCGGTCAAGGCGAAATATTACGTCAAGGATTTGCGCGACTGGGCGAAATTTTACGGCATCAAGATCGGCAACCCGACGGTGTTCCCGGTCAACTCGGTTAAGGCGATGCGCGGGGCGTTCGTCGCCGACGAGCATCGCGTCATCTCGCGCTACTCCCGGCGCGTATTCGAGAGCTACTGGACCGACGACAAGGACATCAGCCAGGACGACGTGCTGCGCGAAATCGTGAACGAGGTCGGCCTCGACGAAAAAGAATTCTTCACCAAGATCGGATCCGACGAATACAAGGCCAAGCTGCGCAACAACGTCGAGGAACTGATCGCGCGCGGCGGTTTTGGATCGCCAACGATATTCGTCGAAGGCTCGATGTTTTTCGGCAACGATCGGCTGCCGCTGGTCGAGCACGAACTGGCAGTCGGAGTCGGTGGAGCTCTCGACCACGGATCGGGCGGCTCAACCTGATTTAAATCGCGATACAATGACGCATTGGACGGAAGGCGAGGCACAACGGGACCTGCGCGACGACCTGGGGAGTCGCGAGGCCAAAGGAGTGCGCGCGTTCGTCGCCGTGCGGATGAGCGAACAGGTCGAGGAAAATGTCGCGAAAACGATCGACCAACTGCGGCATCCTGACGACGGTGTCCGATGGGTCCCGCGCGCCAACTTACACATCACCCTCAAATTTCTAGGCGCGGCAGTGGACTCGCATCGCTTGCAGCAGCTCACCGCCGGCCTGCGCCAGCTCGCGACGAAGACCGCCCCGTTCGAAATCGCCGCGGCGGGAATCGGCGCGTTCCCGAACCTCGAGCATCCGCGCGCGATTTGGGTCGGGCTGCACAATGTAGAATCTGGCGCGCTCGCTGCGCTGGCAGCACGGCTGGAGACAGTCGCAGCTGAGTATGGCTTCGAACGCGAAAAGCGCCGATGGAGCGGGCATCTGACGATTGGGAGGGTCCGCGGCGAGTCAATAAAGGACAAAACGCGAGATGCGTTAAACGCGCTGCGAGACCGCAACTTCGGTGTCTCAAAGATCGAATCAATCACGCTCTATTGCAGCCACCTCGGCCCCACCGCCGCCAGCTACGAAGCGCTCGCAACCTTCCTGTTCCAATCGCGCTAGCTGAGGGTGGTTTGTGCTGACAGGGTGTCAATATTTGTTCTTTCCGTAACACGTCGGTCTGGTTGTCAACACCCCTGTGGACACCGGCCTCGGCGCGAATAGAGCTATCACGCTACGTTTGTGGCAAGATTCCGAACGAAATAAACAAGTTCCGCATGGACAAAAGCGATGGCGATAGAAATCAAAAGTAAAGCGCTCGACCTGGCCCTCAGCCAAATCGAGAAACAGTTCGGCAAGGGCTCGATCATGAAGCTCGGCGAGCAGGCGATTTCCGCCGATATCGCAGTCGTGCCGACCGGATCGCTCGGTCTCGATGTGGCCCTCGGCGTCGGTGGATTGCCGCGCGGGCGAGTGGTTGAAATTTACGGCCCGGAGTCGTCAGGCAAGACCACGCTCGCTCTGGAATGTATCGCCGAGGCGCAGAAGATGGGCGGGACATGCGCGTTTATCGACGCCGAACACGCCCTCGACGCCGCCTACGCGCGCAAGCTCGGGGTCAAGGTCGAGGACCTGCTCATCTCGCAGCCTGACAACGGCGAGCAGGCACTTGAGATCACCGAGACGCTGGTGCAGTCCGGCGCGATCGACGTGCTGGTGATCGACTCGGTCGCGGCGCTGGTGCCGCGCGCGGAAATCGAAGGCGAGATGGGCGAGCCGCAGATGGGCTTGCAGGCGCGTTTGATGTCGCAGGCGTTGCGCAAGCTGACCTCGATCATATCGCGCTCGCGTACCATCGTTATTTTCATCAACCAGATCCGGATGAAGATTGGCGTGATGTTCGGTAACCCCGAAACGACCACCGGCGGCAACGCGCTGAAGTTTTATTCGTCGGTGCGCATCGACATCCGGCGAATCGGTACGATCAAGAATGCTACCGAAGTGATCGGCTCGCGCACCAAGGTCAAGGTGGTGAAGAACAAGGTCGCGCCGCCGTTTCGCGAGGCCGAATTCGACATCCTGTACGGCACCGGCATCTCGAAGGAAGGCGAGCTGGTCGATATGGCGAGCGAGCACAACATTATCGAGAAGCTGGGCGCATGGTATTCCTACGGCGGCGAGCGAATCGGCCAGGGCCGCGAGAATGCCCGCGACCTGCTGAAGGCAAACCCAAAACTGGCCGAAGAAATCGAAGCAAAGGTCCGCGAAAAGCTCGCGGCAAAACCAGTAGCACTACCTCCGGAAGCCGCAGTCGAGGAGCCCGAACACGAACAGCCCCAGGCGCAAGCCCCAAAGAAAAAGGGCTAACTTTCCGTTGCCTCTCCTGCCAAGGAGAGGCAACTCTTCACACTAAACTTCGAACAGGGACGAAGTCCCGCATCTTTTTTAATACTGGGTGCAGGGGTCACCCCTGCCGCGGAAGCGTGAAACCCGCGCAGGGTTTCACATAAAAATGACGAGCGGCGCGAGGGTCTGTTGCGCTGCACACTCCGAGAAGCAGCGAACCGACTGCGCTCCCCAGTTGGCCCGACGCGATGCGTCGGACAAACTGGATCGTATGGACATCAGTATCAACGCGCCTACCCGCATCCGCGAGCCGTTTTCATTCAGCAACTTTGTTCTCATGCATAAGGGCGACCTGACCCTGGCTTTTTCGTTCTTCGTCTACCTGGTCAGCCTCGCCGCTCTGATGTTTACCCATTTCAAGACCGCGTCGGAGATTGCGGTCTCGATGGCGGAGGCGGCGCTGATCGGCGGGCTCTGCGATTATATCGCGCTCAAAATGATCTTCGAGCGGCGATGGTACCTGCCGAACTCGGGCGTGCTGCCGCGCAACCGGGTCAAGCTGATCGACGGAATCGCTGCCACAATCGAGAACGAATGGCTGACCCCGACGATGATTGGCGACCGGCTCAACAAGCTGCATCTAGTCGGACGCCTCGGCACTTTCCTACAAGAAATCAAGTTGAACGACATACTCGGGCAGGCAGGCCTCGAGCGGATAATCAGCAATGCGATCCAGTATCTCGAGTCGCCCGAAAAGCGCGATCGCATCGAAAATGTTCTCAAGCGGCTGCTGCCGAAGACCGTCACGCGAATCTACGGAGTGATGAATCGTTTCGGCGCGCAATCGATCGGCACGCGCGTCGCGGCGAACTTGCGCAAGCGGCTGCCCGAGTTGCAGAACGATCCCGAGCTGCGCGAGACGATCGAAAGTGCGATTCACGAGTTCGGCGCTCAGCTGCACGATCCAGACAGCTACGCGAATCAGTTTGCGCAAAAACTGATCGACAACATGGTGCGCAGGACGGTCGAGTCGAGTCGCGGGCAGATCACCTTGATGGTGCGTGAAAATCTCGCGCGGCTGTCGGACGATCAGATCAGGATTCAGATCGAATCGAAAACGCGGACGCATCTGGATTGGATTCGCGTCAACGGCGGCCTGTTCGGCGCGTTCTTCGGGCTGATATTCGCGCTATCGCGGATATTGTCGCACAACGGCCCGGCGATCCTCGCGCATTTCCACATCGCGATGTGAGGATGAGAGATCGTAAGAACCGCGGTGGGTTTCACGCTTCGCGCAGAGAACCTGACCCGTACAAATGCGAGACCCCTTCTCCAGTGCCGGGAAGGGGAACCGGATTTATATCGCAGAAAGAGCAAATGGCGTCCTCGCCATTTTGCGATTAGTACTAGGTGCAGGGGTTACCCCTGCCGCGGGCGCGGGGCGCGCAGCCCCGCTTTTCAATTGAGTGATTTACCCTTCCCCAGCTACAATCTGAACCACATGCGCTGGACTACTGCTAAAATTCGACAATCGTTTCTCGATTTCTTCGCCGCGCGCGGTCATACGATCGTGCCGTCGGCGTCGCTGATTCCAAAGGGCGACCCTACCCTGCTCTTCACCAACGCCGGGATGGTGCAATTCAAGGATTATTTTCTCGGCGTGCGCACGCCGCAGCATGTGCGCGTCGCGGACGTGCAGAAATGCCTGCGCATTTCGGGCAAGCACAACGACCTCGAGGCGGTCGGCCGCGACACTTACCATCACACCTTTTTCGAGATGCTCGGGAACTGGTCGTTTGGCGACTACTACAAGGAAGAAGCCATTCGATGGCATTGGGAACTGATCACCAAGGTCTGGGAAATCGATCCGAAGCTCCTCTACGCGACGGTTCACAAGGACGACAAGGAGTCCAAGGACATCTGGCTTAAGATGCAGGTGTTGCCCCCGGAGCGCATTCTCGACTTTGGAGACAAAGACAATTTCTGGGAGATGGGTCCGACTGGCCCGTGTGGTTACAACTCGGAGATCAGCATCGATCGCGGCGAGCGCGCGTGTGTACCTGAAAAAAATCACGCGGGCCAGAAATGCTTCGTCAACGTCGACGGATGCGAGCGGTTCATCGAAATCGGCAACCTGGTTTTCATTCAGTACAACCGCGATGAGTCCGGGAAGCTGACCACGCTGCCGAAAAAACACGTCGACACCGGCACAGGACTGGAGCGTACTGCAGCGGCGTTGCAATCGCTCGAGACCGGCCGGATTCTCGGCAACTACGAGATCGATCTGTTCCAGACGATCATCAAGAAAATCGAGATAGCGGCAAAGGAACTCGGCGACGGCCGCCCGTACGGCAAAAACGTCGAGAGCGACATCTCTTATCGCGCGATTGCCGATCACGCGCGCGCGATGACCTTCCTGATCGCCGAGGGCATCACGCCCGGCAACACCGATCGCGAGTACGTGCTGCGGCGAATCATCCGGCGCGCCGCGCGTCACGGACGCTACCTTGGAATCCATCGCCCGTTCCTCGCGATGGCGCATGCGGGAGTGGTCGAGGCGATGGGCGACGCGTATCCGGAGATCAAAAAAACTGCGAGCAAGACCGCCGAAGTAATCACGCAAGAAGAATCGCGCTTCGGCGAGACACTCGATCGCGGGCTCGAGCTGATCGATACGGAACTCGCGCGAATCAAAAAGAGCGGCGGTCACACGCTGCCCGGCGAGCTGGCGTTCAAGCTATACGACACTTACGGGTTTCCGCTCGACTTGACCGAGGACGTGCTGCGCAATCATTCGATGGATGTCGACGTGGCCGGCTTCAACCGCCTGATGGACGAGCAGAAAGAGCGCGGACGCAGTGCACGCAAAGATGACGCCGCGGCGCCCGAGATCAGCCTCGGCGCAGGCACCGCGTCGCGCTTCGTCGGTTACCACACTTACGAAACTGAGTCTGAAGTCCTCGCGGCCGGCGGCAAGAATGGCGATCAGGTCGCGGTCGTCGTCGCCGAGACTCCCTTCTATCCCGAGGGCGGCGGGCAAATCGGTGACCGCGGCGTGATCGAGACCGCGTCGGGCGCACTGCTCGAAGTCTCGGACACGCGCAAGGCCGAAGGCTCGATCGTTCACGTCGGGCGAATCCTGCGCGGCGACGCCGCCGACTTCGCCCGCGGCGCGCGGGTCAAGCTCAAAGTCGATCGGCTCCGGCGCGACGCTGCGATGCTGAATCATTCGGCGACGCACATCCTTCACTACGCGCTGCGCGACGTGCTCGGCAGTTCGGTGCATCAGGCGGGCTCGCTGGTCGATCCCGACAAGCTGCGCTTCGACTTTGCGCATCACCGGGCCCGTGAAAGACGATGCGCTCGCGACTATCGAAGAAGAGATCAACGCGCGCATCCGCGAGAACGCCGAGGTAATTGTCGAGGAGATGGCCTACAACGACGCGATCAAGGCGGGCGCGCTCGCATTTTTTGGCGAAAAGTACGGCGACCGCGTGCGCGTGGTCAGGATGGGCGATTTTTCGGTCGAGCTATGCGGCGGCACGCACATCTCGCGCACCGGCGACGTCGGGATGTTCAAGCTCGAAGCGGAATCGGGAGTCGCGGCAGGCGTGCGTCGAATCGAGGCAGTGACCGGACAGGGCGCGCTCGAAACAATCCGCAAGCGCGAAAAAATCCTCGAAGAGATCGGCGCGCAGCTCGGCGCGCGCGACGGCGCCGCAGTCGAGCGCCTGGAAAAACTGCTAGCGCGCGAAAAAGAGCTGGAGAAAAAGCTGCGCGCGATGGAGCAGAAGATGGCTTCAGGAGCCGGCGCGGCGACAGACGAAGAAAAAGTTCGTCGAGGTCGGCGGGGTCAAAGTCGTGACGCGCAAGCTCGACGGCGTCGATCCGCGCATGATGCGCGAGATTGCCGATCGAATGCGTCAGAAGCACGGCTCCGCAGTGGTCGCACTCGGCTCCGACCTCGGCGAAGGCAAGGTCGCGCTGCTGGTCGCGGTAACTGCGGATCTAACCTCGAAAATCAAAGCCGGCGACATAATAAAGAACATCGCGCCAATCGTCGGCGGCACCGGCGGCGGCCGCCCCGACCTGGCCCAAGCCGGCGGCCGCGACCCCTCCAAACTCGACGAAGCCCTGGCCAAAGTCGCCACGCTGGTCCAGTAGATTGTCGTCCTGACGAAGCGAGCAACGCGAGCGGAAGGAACGGTCCACCGGACCGCTTCGCGTTTTGTGTCATCCCGACGACGGGAGCGTTAGCGACGGGAGGAATGGACCTCGGACAGCTTCGCGCACGCGAAGCCGGTTCCGGTCTCCGAAGTCGCGCGCTGCGCGCGCTCCTTCACAAGCACTTTCATACGACGTGCGAAATGATTACGATTAATTTCGCCGGTGATTGAACGAATGCCGCCCGGCGGGCGACAGACACGAAAGCAGTACCTCAAGAGGCCCCTATAATTTCCCAGCTAGCGACTGAAGACTCGCTCGAACTTCATTTCGACGATCCGCGGCTGTTTGCCGATTTGCTCGGCCAGCACGACGCCCACGTGCGCACGGTCGAGGCGACGCTCGGCGTGCGCATCGGCGTCACCGGCACCTCGCTCAGGATTTCAGGCGCGCATGCCGAGCAGGCGCTGGCGGGCAAGGTCATCAGCGAGATCTACGATCTGCTGAAACATGGCTACCCGATTTATCCGAGCGACGTCGAGTACGCGATTCGAATTATTCGCGGCGATCGCAACGCCGAGCTGAAAGATATTTTCCTCGACACGATTTACGTCTCGGCCAACAAGCGCGTCATCTCGCCCAAGAGCATCAATCAGAAAATTTATATCGACTCGATTCGCAATCACGATATCGTTTTCGGAATCGGCCCGGCCGGCACCGGCAAGACTTACCTTGCGATGGCGATGGCGCTCGCTGCTCTCATGAAAAACCAGGTCACCCGGATGGTGCTCTGCAGGCCGGCGGTCGAAGCCGGCGAGAAACTCGGCTTCCTGCCGGGCGACCTCGCGGAGAAGGTGAATCCGTACCTGCGCCCGCTCTACGACGCGCTGCATGACATGGTGGATTTCGATCGCGCGCGCCGGATGCTCGAGCGCGGGACGATCGAGGTCGCGCCGCTCGCGTTCATGCGCGGGCGCACGCTCAACGACTCGTTTATCATTCTCGACGAGGCGCAGAACACGACCTCCGAGCAGATGAAGATGTTCCTGACGCGACTCGGCTACAACTCCAAGGCGGTGATCACCGGCGACGTCACGCAAATCGATTTGCCCAGCGGCAAGCTCTCGGGATTGAAGGAAGCGAGCATCGTGCTCGGCAACACTCCCGGCATCTCGTTCGTGCGGTTTAACGACCGCGACGTCGTGCGCCATCGATTGGTGCAGTCGATCATCAAGGCGTACGAGTCGTTCCTCGAAGGACCGGCGGCGGCGCCTGCTATTCCGACACCAACTGACGGCAACCATCGGGATTGAAGCGCGTGGCGGTCGAGTTCCGGTGCGCGACGGCGCGCGGACGTGGCTACGCGCGCGGTCTTCGCGCCGATGCGGACCGCCTGATGCGCGCGGTGGGGCTTGCCGAATGCGAATTGTCGCTGACGCTCACCTCTGATCGCGCGATGCGCCGGCTGAATCGCGATTTTCGCGGAATCGACACGCCCACCGACGTTCTCTCCTTCTCGCAAATCGAACAAGCCGGCAGCGCGCCACCGAATCCGCGCAGCGTGAAGAACAGCCCGGGACTTCCGGTCGGTGACGTGGTCATTTCGATCGACACGGCTCTTCGCCAGGCGCGCGAGTATCGCGTCAGTCCGTCGGCGCGGCTCCGGCGGCTGCTGATACACGGATTCCTGCATCTGATCGGATACGATCACGAGCGTTCGCCGGCCGACGCACGGCGGATGTTCGCGCGCGAGCGAACGCTGGCGGCGAAGATGGAACAAAAGGTGGCAGATTTTTCGCGATGAGCCGCCATCCCGCAAAAATTCCCGCAGTTGCGATGCTGACGCATTTCACGCGCGCGTCGACGGTCGCCACTGCGCTGGACAACCTGGTTGGAATTCTCAAGGATGGCGTGATTCGCGGCGGGAGCCGGATGATTCGAGGCGCGCGTCCTGCGGTTTGCATGTTCGACGTGCCGATTCCTGAACTGCGCACGATTCTCGACCGGCGCAATCGCCGCCGCTATGAGCCATTCGGGATCGCGGTGGACAAACGGTATGCTTTTACGATGGGTGCGCGTCCCGTGATTTACCTGCCATGGCGAGAGGCGGAAAAGATTCTCGCGCCGGAAGAAAGTTGGCGGGTGGTGTCGCTCGAGATCGACAAGACTCCGCCGGTGGACTGGAGCTTCGAACGCGAGTGGCGCGTCGCCGGCGATCTTAAATTCGAACCGGAGCTGGCGGCCGCGCTGGTCGAAAGCTGGAAGGACGTGGACGAGATTTTCGATCGCTTCAACGGCCGGCCACCGTGCGCCGGTGTGATTCCGATAGCCGAGATGTTCGCGACCCCCGCCTGACGATGTCGTCCAACACCGCATCCCGCGCGGCGCTCGCCGTGGCCAGCGGCCTCGCGATGGGCCTGGCATTTCCGAAGTTCGACTCCGGCCTGTTGGCGTGGGTCGCGATGGTGCCGCTGTTCTACGTGATCGCCGGCGAAAGCATGCGGCGCGTATTCGGCTGGGCGTATCTGCAGGGCTTCGCGTCGTATGTTGTGCAGCTCTACTGGATTCCGATTCCGCTGCACGATTTCGCCGACGTGCGGATGAGATACGCGATCTTTCCGATGCTGGCGCTGGCGGGAATCGTCGCGGTCAACACCGCGGTGGCAATCTGGGCGGGTGAATTCGTCGCGCGGCGAACGCGGATTCCAATGGTCGTCACAATGCCGGTGGCGTGGACGGCGGTCGAATGGTTTCGCACTTATGTTCCGGTCGGGTTCCCGTGGAACCTGCTTGGTTACACCGCATATCACAATCTGGAACTGATCCAGTTCGCGGAATTCACTGGCGTTTACGGCGTTTCGGCGCTGATCGTTTTTTTCAACGCGGTGGTTTACGTGGTGATCTTTCGCCGCGGCGGTTATCGCCTGCAGACCATCAGTCTCAGCACGTTGACCGCGATGATGATCGCGCTGGTCGCGTTCGGGGCATGGCGAATCAACGATCTGAAAAACGCGCCGAGCGTCGGAAAGTTCAAGGTCGCGATGGTACAGGGAAACATCCCGCAATCGCTCAAATGGGATCCGAAGTTTCTGCCGGACAGTTACGGAGTCTACCAGCAGGAAACCGCGGACGCGGCGAAGCGCGGCGTCGATTTGGTCGTCTGGCCGGAGGCGGCAGCGGCGTTCCTGTTTCAGCCGGACGATCAATATCCGGCAGAACTCGCGAGCGACGCCCAGTATCGCACCGCGCTGCTGACGCTGGCGAAGGACCAGCGCACGCCGATATTGTTCGGTGCGCCGGCGCTGGCGCGCGCTGACGGCCGCCTGGGATTTTACAACCGCGCGTACCTGGTCTCGGCCAACGGCCAGGGCGAAGTGGATGCGCATTACGACAAGATCGAGCTGGTGCCGTTCGGCGAGTATGTTCCCGCGCGCGCGATTCTCGGCTTCTTCGTCAACAAGATCGTGAACGGCATGGGCGATTTGATTCCGGGCAGCGCGCAGACGCTGTTCGACCTCAAAGGCGCCAAGCTTGGAATTTTGATCTGCTACGAAAGTATTTTTCCAGACCTGACGCGGCGTGAGGTGAATGAGGGCGCCGACGTGCTCGTGAATATCACCAACGACGCGTGGTACGGCGAGAGTTCGGCGCCATACCAGGTGCTCGCGATGGCGGCGCTGCGCTCGGTCGAGACCAAAGTCCCGATGGTGCGGGTGGCGAACACCGGCTTCACCGCGCTGATCGAGCCGTCGGGGCGAATCACAAATCGCACGCCGCTATTCAAGCGCGGCACGACGATCGTGGACGTATCGTGGCGTCCAGTGCGTACGCTCTACACGATCGTGGGCGATTTGTTCGCCGAAATTTGTTTCGTGCTGACAGTGATCGGATTGATCGTCGGATGGCGATGGCCGCAACCAGCAATCCTTGAAGTCGCGCCGACACGATCGCGGCCAGTCGCAGCCAACGGCCGACCCCATTAATCGGCGCGCGGCTTCATGACATAATATGTCGTCGGCGTGATGCCGGCGCGAGGTGGGATTTCCGATGCTCAGCGACATGAGACAGCAGCTTTCCGAGTTCGACGACCGCGCCGAAAAGCTCGGGAGGCGTCTTTGACGTCCCCGCACTGACCGCCCGCCAGAACCAACTCGTCGAACAATCCGCCAAGCCCGACTTCTGGGACCGGCAGGAGACTGCGCAAGCGGCGCTCAAGGAGCAGGAGCAGATTCGCGCCCAGCTCAGTGGCTACAAGATGCTGCGCGACAAGCTCGACGAGGCGCGCGTGTTCCTGCAGATGGCCGAAGAGGAAGCCGGCGAGGATTCCGAAGCGGCGCGCGAGACCGCGTCGGCGTTGGACGCCTCGCGCACTGAGCTCGAGCGCCAGGAACTGCGGCTGATGCTCAGCGGCGAGTACGATCGCCTCGGCGCGATCCTTTCGATACATCCGGGCGCCGGCGGGCAGGAGGCGCAGGACTGGGCCGAGATGCTACTGCGGCTTTATCTGCGATGGGCCGAGCGGCGCGGCTTCAAAACCGAGGTTGCGGACTTGCAACCCGGCGACGGCGCGGGAATCAAGAGCGCGACGGTCACGGTCGAAGGAGATTTCGCGTACGGATATTTGCGCGCCGAGGCGGGAATCCATCGGCTGGTGCGAATCTCGCCGTACGACTCGAACGCGCGGCGGCATACGTCGTTCGCGTCGGTCTTTGTTTTCCCCGAAGTTGACGACACGATCGAGATAGTCATCAATCCCGCGGATTTGCGGATCGACACGTTTCGCGCGTCGGGTGCGGGCGGCCAGCACGTCAACAAAACTGACTCCGCCGTGCGCTTCACGCATCTCCCGACCAACATCGTCGTCACCTGCCAGAACGAACGCTCGCAGCATAAGAATCGCGCGATGGCGATGAAGATACTGCGCGCGCGGCTGTTCGAACTCGAGCAGCGCAAGAAAAAAGAAGAGCTCGAGAAGTTCAGCAAGGACAAAAAAGAAATCGCGTGGGGCAGCCAGATTCGATCATACGTGCTGCAGCCCTACCAGATGGTCAAAGACCATCGCACCGGGGTTGAAGTCGGCAACACCAGCGCGGTGCTTGACGGCGCGATCGACGAGTTTATCCAGGCCTACCTGATGGGCGTGCGCAAAGGCGACGCCGACAGCGTGCCCAATTAAATATGGAACCCGCGGTGGGTTCCACACCTCCTTCGGCAGGGGTGACCCCTGCACCCAGTATCAATCGCAAAATGGCGAGGACGCCATTTTGCTCTCAGGTTCTGCTCCCTGTGTCATTCAGAGCGAAGCGAAGAACCCCGGCTCTTTCTTCACCTCGCCCGTTATTTCACGGGATAGGAGGCCGCCGGGCGCGGCCGCCGGTAAGTGAGGGGTCTGGGCTTCAACCTGCCACCTTTTGCGATTTCTTGTTGCGTCCGACGTGCGAGTGATCAAAGTTGCAATATGAAACGGACGTTTTCGACGAATCGGACAAGGAGTCGTAGATGATCGATTTATATTTCTGGCCAACGCCCAATGGATACAAAATTACGTGGATGCTCGAGGAGGTCGGCCTTAAATACAACGTGATCCCGGTCAATATCGGCGCCGGCGATCAGTTCAAGCCTGAGTTCCTGAAAATCAGCCCGAACAATCGCATGCCCGCGATGACCGATCCCGACGGTCCCGGCGGAAAGCCGATTTCTATGTTCGAGTCGGGCGCGATCCTGATGTATCTCGCGGAGAAGACCGGCAAGCTGATGCCGTCGGACACGCGCGGAAAATATAATGTGATCCAGTGGCTGATGTTCCAGATGGCGAGCGTCGGCCCGATGCTCGGCCAGGCGCATCATTTCCGCCGCTACGCGCCCGAGAAACTCGAGTACGCGATCAACCGCTACACCAACGAAGCGAAACGGATTTACGGCGTGATCGATAAGCGGCTCGGCGAAGCAAAGTACCTGGCGGGCGATTACTCGATCGCCGATATCGCGACCTACCCGTGGCTGGTGCCGCATTCGATGCAGGGGCAGGCGCTCGAAGATTTCCCGAATCTGAAAAAATGGTACGACGAGCTGCGCGCGCGTCCAGCGACCCAGCGCGGCTTCGCCGTGATGAGCGAGGTCGTCGAGAGGATGCGCGCGGCGGCCGCGGCGGCATCAGCGAATCAGCCGCCACAAGATCCGAAGACGTGGGACATACTGTTCGGGAACAAACAATTCGAGAAAAGATAATTCACTTTATTTGGGAGCGCTGTCGAGCAATCGCAATAGTGTGTAGATGGTTTCGACTGCGGGGACGGTCATGTTGTGACGGCGCGCGGCGCGCACGACTGCGCCGCTGAGAGCTTCGTATTCCAGCGGCTTGCCGCGTTCGAGGTCCTGCTGAGTCGAGGTTTTCAGCGCGCGCAAGTTTTTCTGCGAGTGCGCGATGTACGCGTCGATGCGGTCGTCGGAAATCTTCGCGCCCTCGGCTCGCGCTACGTTCACGATTTCCTGCATCAACGTTCGCAGGAGTTTCATGGCTTCGGGGTCGTCGAGAACTTCGCCCACGCGCCGCCGCGTCAGCGTCGTCACGGTGTTGAGCGCGCCATTCCAGACAAGCTTGTCCCATCGCGCGGTCATTATGTCGGCCGAGATCTCGCCGAGAATTGCGGCACGTTGAAAAACGGCGGCGATTTTCTTTGCTCGATCGGTCTCGCTGCCATCGAGTTCGCCGAAGTCGATATGGCCGGTGCTGAGATGAACGATTTTCCCCGGCGAGACCATTTCGACTCCGACGCGCGCGTTACCGCCGATTACGGCGTCAACGCCGAAGATTGCGGCGAGCTTCGCCTCGTTCTCGACGCCGTTCTGCAGAGTCAGAATCGCGCCGTCCGGCTTGAGACATCCTGAAATCGCCCTTGCGGCGGTGTCGGTGTCATAGGCCTTCACGCAGAACAGGATCAGATCGTACGGCGCGAACTCGCGCGGCGTGTCGGTCGCGGTGACCTCGATGCGCAGATCGCCGCGGATGCTGGTGAGGTCGATACCGTGCTCGCGAATCGCGCGCAGATTTTCGCCGCGCGCACACAGTACGACGTCCTCGCCGGACGCATCGTAGCCGCGCACCGAAGTAGGCTCCCACCGCGCCCGCGCCCATCACCAGAATTTTCATTTTTCACCCTTTCCGCTGCGCCTATCGTAGCGCCGCCGCGATCTGTTGTAATCATCCGTCACGATGGAATCGGCCAGCGACACCAGTCTGCCAACTGTGCGCGAACTGCTGTTCGAGGCGGTACTGGCGGTGGCGACGCTCACGCTGTGGCCGATTCTCGACGAAAGATCGCAGGGCACTGCGTCGCAGCGTTCTCGCGCGATGGTCTATTTTCCGATCGTCGGATTCGTGCTCGGAGTAATTCTCGCGATTACCGATCGCGCCGCCGGCCTCGTCGCCGGACCGATGGCCCGCTCTGTCATCTCGCTGATCGTCGGTGCGGCGCTGTCGCTCGGACTTACAAATCGCGGAGTTGCAGACACGGTCGAAGTGCTTCGCCGGGGCACGCGCCCGGCCTCGACCGGACTGACACGAATCGGACCGGTCGGCGCGAGCGCATCGATCGCCGCGTTCGTGTTCGAGGTCTGGTGCTTGTCGCACATCACCGACGACGCGGGGCGCGCAGGCGGTCTGGTCATGGCGATGACGCTGTCGCGATGGGCGATCATTCCAATCGGCTACGGGCTGAAGCCGCTGGAGCATTGGGGCCTCGGCATCCCGTACGAAGGCGGCATTTCATTTCGTGAGTTCGCGGTTTCGAGCGTGGTCGCGCTCGGGCTTACGATGGGGCTTTATCAAAACGTCGGGCTCGCGGTGATCATCGCCCTCGCGCTGACGATACTCGCGATGCGGCTGGTGCTGAGCCGCCGGATGGCCGGGGCGTCGGGCTACATGCTTGCGGGAGGATGCGCGCTCGCCGAAGTCGTCACATTCGCAGTGCTGGCCGCGATTCGCGCTTAGCAGGTTTCTGCGATAGCGAGCGGTCCGCAATCCTGACTCCCTCGGACTCTGACACGAGTCAGACTCGGAGCGCTTCGCATAGGATTCCGCCTCCGCCCATCTGTTTGGGGGTCGTACCACTTTTGTGCTGGAATCCCCTTCTGCCATTAGTGATCGGCACCAGGAGGTGACGACATGGACACCGCAGCAGCCAAGCGGCAGCCCGAGATTCAGACGATCCAGACTCCCGAGGAAAATCATCCCGCGCTGAATGCGCTGCTCGGCGCCAATCCGTTTGTCGGCCTCGACGCGACGCAGGTGCTCGGCACGTTGACCACGCTGCTGACGCATATCGCGTCGCAACCAGTGAACGTCGCGTCGCGCGCGCTTGAACTGACGGTCGAGCTGGGCCAGATCGCCGCCGGCGTCTCCGAAGTGACTCCCGAAGCGGGCGACCGCCGCTTCGGCGATCCAGCATGGACGCAGCATCCACTATACCGTCGCATGATGCAGGCCTACCTCGCGTGGCGCACGACGATGCACGATCTCGTCAAGGATGAAGGCGTCGAGTGGAAGGAAGTCGAGCAGCAGAAGTTCGCACTCACGCTGCTGACCGAAGCGCTCGCGCCCACCAACTCGTTCATGCTGAATCCCGCTGCGCTCAAGCGCGCCTTCGACACCAACGGGATGAGCGTGCTATGGGGATTGCGTAACTTCGTCGGCGACCTGTGGAACAACGGCGGGATGCCGTCGACGGTGGACAAGCGGCCGTTCGAAGTCGGCAAGAATCTCGCGCTCTCGCCCGGCGCCGTCGTGTTCCGCAGTCCGGTCTGCGAGGTGATTCAGTATGCGCCCGCGACCGACAAGGTTTACGAGCGCCCGCTGCTTTTCATTCCGCCTCAGATCAACAAGTTCTACATCATGGATCTCGCGCCCGGCCGCAGCTTCGTCGAGTACGCGGTCAAGCACGGCATCCCGATGTTCACGATCAGCTGGCGCAACCCGACCCCGCGCGATCGCGACTGGGGGCTCGACGAATACGTGACCGCGTGCAAGGACGCGATCGCCGCGGCGTGCGAGATCAGCGGCAGTCCCGATTGCAACGTGCTCGGCGTATGCGCCGGTGGTATCACGACCTCGCTCACGCTCGGGCATCTCGCGGCGATGGGCGACAAGCGTGTCAACGCGGTCACGCTGCTGGTCACGATGCTCGACACGAGCTTGCCCTCGATGACCGGGATGTTCGCAACCGAGGACGCTATCAAGGCGGCTCGCGATCGCTCGGCCGAAAAAGGCGTGCTCGACGGCGGCGACATGGCGCGTGTATTCGCGTGGCTGCGGCCCAACGACCTGGTCTGGAACTATTGGGTCAACAATTACCTGCTCGGCAACGATCCCGCGCCGTTCGACATTCTCTATTGGAACGCCGACTCGACCAACCTCCCCGCCAAGCTGCACGCGGGCTTCCTCGATCTGTTTCTGAGAAATCCGCTCGCCAACGGCGGCGGCGAAGTCTCGGTGCTCGGCACGCCAATCGATCTGCATGACGTCAAGAACGACCTGTATCTCGTCGCCGGCGCGACCGACCATATCTGCTCGTGGCGCGCATGCTATCGCGCAACGCGGATGTTCGGCGGACGAATCGAATTCGTGCTCGGCTCGAGCGGCCACATCCAGAGTCTCGTCAACCCGCCGGGCAACTTCAAAGCCCGCTATTACGTAGGCTCGCGCCTCCCCGAAGATCCCGACGAATGGGCAAAGGGCTCAGTCGAGAACAAAGGCACGTGGTGGGATCACTGGATCAAATGGGTATCCGCGAGATCCGGCAACGAACGCCCCGCATCGAAGTCGCTGGGCAGCGAGCTATACAAAGCAGGAGAACCAGCTCCCGGCTTGTACGTCCACGAAAGCTACTAGATCGCGGTCTGTCAGAAGAATTTGCGCACGTCGTAGTTGTCAATCTTGCGCGCCAGTTTTGCGGGCGAAACGCCGTGCTTATTCTCGCGATGCCTGTCCGCCCCAAGACGCAGCAGCGTACTTACAGCGTCTCCATTGCCCCTATAATTAAATACTGCTCCCGAAAGCGGGGTGTTCCCGTCACTATTCGCAATGTCGACAGTCGCTCCGTAAGAGACAAGCAACTCAATACCCTCAGCTGATTGGCCTTGAGCAGCGAAGTGTAAGGCGGACCATCCACCTTTATCCTGAATATTAGGATTTGCTCCAGAATCCAACAACAACTTCATAATGTCTATTCGTCGATTGATAGTGGCCTGCATCAATGGCGTCCGGCCGCCCTTGTCGCGCTCGTCAACCGCTATTCCACGAGTTAGCAATTCAGAAATTGCGGAAATATCGTTTACCAGCGCCGCTTGTACGATGCTTATTTTCATCTCATGTATCTAGCCGCTTCGACCGCAAACAACAGGGTGAGATTGTTGCGGTTCACTCGAATTGCCGGGTGCGAGCCAGTTACCTCATCTTGCTGCCAACACCTCCGCGAGATGCCGCACTTCGATCTTGTCGCTGGCGCGGCTCAAGCCTCCGCCGATCTGCATCAGGCATCCGCAATCGTTCGCGACTACGACTTCCGCGCCGCTTTCCCTGATGCGCGCCATTTTGTCGTCGAGCATCGAGGCCGAGATGTCCGGGAACTTCACCGAGAACATCCCGCCGAAGCCGCAACACTCTTCGCGTTCGCGGAGCTCGCAGATTTTGATTCCACTCACCGCACTCAGCAGCGTCATCGGCTCGCTGCGTACCCCCAACTCGCGCATCAGATGGCACGACGGATGATATGCGACCGATCGCTCGTAGCGTGCGCCGAGATACTTCACCTTCAGCACGTTGACGATGAACTGCGACAGCTCGAACACCCACGGCCGGATCGCCAACGCCTTGGCCGCCAGCGCGGGATCGCCGTCGAGCAAGTCGCCATAGAATATTTTCAGCATGCTGGTGCATGAGCCCGACGGCACGACGATCGGAACGCCGACTTCGACCGAGTTCAGAAATCGCCGCGCGAGATCGACCGCCTCCTCGCGCATGCCTTCATTGAACGCGACCTGCCCGCAGCAGAACGCGCCGCGAATCGGCGTCACTTTGAGGCGCAGGCGCTCGAGCACGGTCGCGCTGGCGTCGTTGACCTCGGGAAAAAATTCCTCGGCGAGGCAGGTCGAGAATAGTTGGACTTCAGTCATCGCGCGGCCATACCACGATCACGTGCAGCGACTTCGGGCCGTGCACGCCAAGCACGATTCGCTTTTCGATATCCGCAGTCCGGCTCGGGCCGGTGATCAAGGTCAATCGATTCGCCGCGACGCCGGCGGGGCCCATCTCGGCGAGTACCGCCGCGAGATTCGGCATGATGTGATCGATCTGAACGATCACGAGACTCGCCGACGGCAGCAGAGTGAGGGAACCCGGCCGATTCGCGTTTGAGACGACGGCAAGGTGCCGGTCGAGGCGATTGCGAAGTCCGCCTCCGCGATTCCGAGCTCGGCATCGGCGACGCGCGCGCGCATCGCAGCGCGCTCGGTGTCCGCCACCGGCAGCGTGCGAACGATTCTGAAATCGGCGCGCTCGAGCGCCTCGCCGATCGCGTCCATGTCGCTCGCGACGCCCTGTCCAAGCGCCACCGTCTTCGCGCTGATCTCGCCCGCAAGACTGACTATTCGATTAGTCACTTCGGCCGGAGTGAGTATTCCGAGAAACTTGCCGCCGACTTCTTCGAGCTCGCGCGCGAAGGTTGATGCGAGCTCGGCGCGCTGCGCCGACTGCGCCACGGGCACCGCAGCGCTTGCGATCGGGTCGTGCGAGTTGTTCTTCGCGCCGGTGCCGAGCGCATCCTTTACGCTTGCGATTACTTTGTACAGTTCAGCCATGCTCAGCCCGGGGAGGACGCTTGTGCGGGCGCGGCCGCGGGAAGTCGCGATACTTTGTCCAGTTGCCGAACGGCCCCGGCATCCGGCGCAGATAACCGTTGTGCGCGAATGGCTTCAGTAGCATCGCGGCGAAATTTTCCAAGCATGCGAACTGTCCGCGGGTGGCGCGCGGTCTTCGCAAAGCGTCGCGCTCCGCGCCGCGCCCGCTCGATCGCGCGCGGCCACTTGAGCGGATGCTGGCCGGTGCTCTCTTTCCAGCGGAGATGAAGCAGGATTCTCGGGATGTCGATTTTTACCGGGCAGATGTCCTTGCACGCGCCGCATAGCGTCGAGGCGAACGGCAGATGGCCCGCGGCGCTGCCGAAAAGATTCGGACTGACTATTGATCCGATCGGTCCCGGATACACAGACCGATATGCGTGGCCGCCGATGCGCCGGTAAATCGGGCATACGTTCAGGCACGCGCCGCATCGGATGCAATTCAGCGCCTCGCGCAGCACCGGATCCGCGAGCATCGCGCTGCGACCGTTGTCGAGGATGACGACGTGCATCTCGCCCGGGCCGTCGAGCTCGCCTTCGCGCCGCGGTCCGGTGATGAAGCTGGTGTAGGTCGTCAACTTCTGTCCAGTCGCAGTGCGCGCGAGGATTTCCAGGAAGTGGCTCAGGTCTTCGAGGCGCGGGATGACCTTCTCGATTCCCATCACGGCGACGAACGTTTCCGGCATCGTGCTCGACAGGCGGCCGTTGCCTTCGTTTTCGACGACGATGAGCGTGCCGGTTTCCGCGATCGCAAAATTGACGCCAGTGACGCCGAAGTCCGCCGCCAGAAATATCGCACGCAATCGCGAGCGTGCTTCGGCGGTGAGTTTTTCAGGCTCAGCGGTGTACTCGATGCCGAATTTGTCGGTGAAGAGCTGACCGATGTCTTCCTTCGACAGGTGAATCGCGGGCGTGATGATATGCGACGGGCGCTCGCCGCGAAGCTGCACGATATACTCGCCGAGATCGGTCTCGACCGCATCGATGCCGGCCTTTGCGAGCGCGTCGTTGAGATCGATTTCCTCGGTCGTCATTGACTTGCCCTTGACGACGTTCTTTGCGCCCTTGGCCGTCGCGAGTGCGACGATATAGTCGCGCGCCTGAGCCGCGTCCTCGGCGAAGAAGACCTTGCATCCGCGCTCTTCGAGCTTCGCAGTCAGCTCGATCAGCAATTCGTCGAGGTGCGCAATCGCGTCGGTCTTGATTCGATGCGCGGCGTCGCGTTCGTCGTCGTAGGGCGGGAACTCAGCTTTGACTTGCGCGAAATGATCGAGATGGCGTGCGCTGGCGCTCTCGAGCTTGCGCCGCAACTCATGATCCGCAACCGCTGCGGTGCTCGACTCGAAGAAATCGGCTTTCGGAAATTCAGGCATCCAGGTTGTCGCGCGTCAGTTAATCAGCGCGACTTGACGAATCAGGCGCAGCACCGCTTCGCGCGCCGCTTCAGCCGCGGGATGCTCGGGCGCCTGCGAAAGAAAACTTTGATAGTCGTCGAGCGCGGGCTTGAAACATTCCAGCCGCTCGAACAGCCCGCCGCGTTCGACCAGCTCATCGAGCGAGCGCGGCTCGAGCATGATGATTCGGTCGAGCGCAGACAAAGCGCGGGTCCAATCCGACGCGCCCATATAAATGATCTTCAGGTTGCGGAGCATTCGGGCAAGAATGTGGCGAGCGCCGCGCGCTTTTAGCATCGCGGGATTCAGCTCGACTGGCTGCCCGTAGATTTGGGTCAGGCGCGCGCGAATCTCGTCGAGTGCGAGAATCTTTCCGCCGACGAACGGATCGATGATCAACTCGCCGCGCTCGTCCACCGCCTTGACCAGGAAATGGTTGGGGAAGGAGACGCCGTAGAGGTTGATGCCGAGCCGGCGGCCGACTTCGAGATAGACCACCGACAGGGTAATCGGGAGACCGAGGCGTCGATTGAGCACGTCGTTCAGAAACGAGTTGCGCGGATCGTTGTAATTCTCGGCGTTGCCCTCGAAGCCCTTCAGCTCGAACAGAAAATGCGACAGTAACTGGACACGCTCGATGGTGTCTTCGCCTGCGCGCACGATCGGTTCGGCCTCGCGCGCTAGAATCGCGAACTTGTCGAGATATTCGTCGATGTCGAGGCTGGGATATTCTTCCTTCGCGATCAGCAGTGCGCCACGCGCCAGAGGCACCGGCTCCTTGGCTGCCAGCGTCGCGAATTCCCCTCGTACATCTTCGTTCATCGCAAGACTACCGTTCGTACCAGTGTTGCTTTGCGCGAATGTTTTGACAAGCGCCCCAGATCGATTTGTTCAGTTTGCCTCAAGTGCTGCTTGAGCCTCTCGACGCACGGCGGTGTCGCGGTCGCGGAGCGCGCATTCGAGGGCGCGTCGAGCCGCGATTCCCCCGATTTGTCCAAGCGCCCACGCCGCGTGCGAGCGAATCAGCGGCTCCGACTCAGTTTCGATTGCGCGCGCGAGAGGTGCTACTGCGTCGGGATTTCCGGTGTTGCCGAGCGCGACCGCGACGTTGCGGAGCAATCCGCGGCGCTTGGCACGCTTCACTGCGCTGACCGTGAAGCGGAGCCCGAATTCTTCCTCGTTGAGCGCGAGTAACTCGGGCAAACGCGGAAGGACATCGTCCGCGCGGTCGTTCGTCGCGCGGTTGTCGTTCCATGGGCAGACGTCGTTGCAAATGTCGCAGCCGAAAATCCAGTTGCCGAGTTTTGGACGCAGCTCGGGCGGGATCGCACCGCGATTTTCGATCGTCTGATACGAGATGCACAGGTCCGAGCGCATCACGTAGCCGTCGGCCAGCGCGCCGGTCGGACACAGATCGAGGCATCGTCGGCACGACCCGCAATGGTCGCGATAAGGCTCGACTGCAGCGTCGAATTCCGCGTCTGTAAAAATCTCGGCAAGGAAGAAATATGAGCCGTGGTCGCGATTTAGAATCATCGTGTTCTTGCCGAACCATCCGATGCGCGATTGCGAGGCCCATTCGCGCTCGAAAACCGGCCCGGTGTCCACATAAGTGCGAGTGATGCAGCCGAGCTGACGGATGACGTCCCCCACGCGGCGCGCTCGCTGCTTGACGACCTCGTGATAATCGCGGCCGAGGGCGTAGGCAGCGATTCGACCACGCAACTCGGCGCGCCAATCGACGTCGGGTGTCGCGCGCGCTGCGTACGGATAGCCGAGGCTCACGACGGACTTGTAGCGAGGATCGAGGCGGCGCGGGTCGAACCTGCGATCGGGCTCGCGCGCGAGGTAAGTCATCGAGGCGTTGCCGCCTCCGGCGAGCCAATCGCGATAGAAGTCCTCGCGCTCAGCTAGCGGACGAAGCCGCGCGAATCCAACCAGCGCGAAGCCTTGATCGTTGGCGGCGCGGGTCAGGATTTGAGGTGAAAGATGCATGGCGGTTGCAGCACATTCGCTGCCTTCATACTACCTGTGGTGGTTCTCCGAGAGGTGCACCACCAAGGGTAGTTTCGTCCCGTCAAATTTGGTTTTTCGGCGCATCCGCGGCGGGCACGGCGGTCCGCCCGACTTAGTGGCGGTCCTGACGAGCGAAAGGCGATTGGACGATTGTCCATCCATCAAGTGTTAGCACGTCAGGCGCGCATGCGTCAGGCTGAATAGTTCATCCCCCGGGAATTGTGGATACATTGACTCGACTATTTGCTATGATTAGTTTCTTGGTGAGGCGCAGGATCGACTTGTAAGCGCTGCTTACCGGAGGTTTCGAGCGAAAATGGCTGACGGACTTAATATCGAGCATCACGGGCATGGGCATGAGGGTGAGTATGAACATGGGCATGGCGAGCAGACGGCGCCGGCTCAGCCAGTAGATGCGGCGTCGCTGCCGGACGTGAAGCTGACGCCCAAGGCAATCGAGATGGTGCGCAAGATGCAGACCAAGGAAGGTCTCGGCGCCGAGCACGGGATGCGCATCGGGGTAGTCGGCGGCGGATGCTCCGGGTTTCAGTATTCGTTGAATTTCGACACGCAGAAGGAAGGCGATCGGGTGACGGATTTTGGCGGCGTGATGGTGCTGGTCGATGAGATCTCGCTGCCGTATATCGCGGGCACGACGCTCGACTACGTCGAGGGGTTGCACGGCGCGGGATTCCGTTTTGACAATCCGCGCGCGAGCCGCACTTGCGGATGTGGGTCGTCATTCAGCGCGTAACCTCTCCCCTAGCCCCTCTCCCTTCTGGAGAGGGGGACCAGAGTAAGATAAACAGGCCGCTCCGATAGGGGCGGCCTTTTTCTTTTCGGGAAAGGGGTGTTAGACGGATCGGTGATGCTGGATGGATTGATCTACTGGTTGTCGCCGGCGCGGCGGCGGTTTATGCGGCGGCTGGCGAAGCCGGGACTCGAGGCGATGCGCGCGCGGCTGGCGGAACTGGGGTCGCCGCGCGCGGTTCAGTTCATCACGACGATTCTCGACGCCAATGCGGACTTCCTTGCATATGCGCTTTCGTCGAAGGGAGTGCTTCATATGTATAGCGAGCGTGCGACGCCCGCGACGGTGGCGGCGTGTATCGCCACGATGCTGATCTACTCGGTGAATTTGTTCGCGCGCGACGAGATGACCAACAATGAGAGCGAGATGATTCCGCTGCTGGCGCATGTGGTCGGGGTCAAGCCGATCCAGGTGATGGTGCGGCGCGACGCGCTGCGCAAGGCGCCGCGCAGTGAGGAATGGATGGTACTGACGTGGCTCGCGAAGGACCTGGGCGCCGAGCCGCCGAAATACGACGCCCAGCTTGAGCGCGCGTTCGGATACAATTATCTGTCGTACATCGATCAGTACCGGCCGATGCTCGAGCGCGAGATGGCGGAGGAGGTAGACACGGCGTGAGGTTCAGCAGATCAAGATGAAAGATCTCGAAGGGCGCGGAATCATCGTAACTGGCGCGACGCGTGGAATCGGCAGGGCGATCGCGATCGAAGTCGCGCGGCGCGGCGCCAACGTGTCGTTCAACTACGTCAAGAGCGATCAACAAGCGTCTGAGTTGAAGGACGAAATCGAGAAGCTCGGGGTAAAGGCGCTCGCGTACAAGGTTGATGTCGGCGATCTCAAAAGCGTGCGCGAGATGGTCAATGCGACCAAGAAGGAATTCGGGCAAATCGACGGGCTGGTCAACAATGCGGGCATGACGCGCGACAAGGTGTTCGTGATGATGTCGGAAGAGGACTGGAACGAGGTTATAAGAGTCAATTTGACTGGTGCATTTAATTTCGCGCGCGCGGCGGCGTTCATGATGATGAAAGCGAAGCGCGGCTCGATACTTAATATAACGTCGGTAAGTGGTCTTATAGGACTACCCGGCCAGGCGAACTATTCGGCGGCTAAAGCAGGACTCATAGGTCTTACAAAATCCGTCGCGAAGGAAGTAGGACGACTAGGCGTGCGCGTCAATGCCCTGGCCCTGGGATTTATAGAAACCGACATGACAGCGTCGCTGCCCGAAGAGAATCGAGCGCAAGCATTGGCGATGATCCCACTAGGGCGTTTTGGCAAAGTTGAAGACGTAGTACCTATGGCGGCGTTCCTGCTGAGCGACGCAGCGTCATATGTCACAGGCGCGGTAATCCAGGTGGATGGCGGCCTCGCGATGTAAATGCGAGGCCCCGCTCGCTGATTACGAGCGGGGCCCGCGCGGTGCTCAACCTAAGTGGATTTAGTGGAATAGGTTGAGCTGGTTCTCCGAATCGTCGACGAAGTAGATCCCGCTGCCGCCCGGAACTACGGCGAGTCCAAACAGCGCGCCGCCACCAGCGGGTGCGAGCAAGGTCGTCGCCGTTTGGGTGCCATGCGGTGTTGTTTCGACGATATTTCCGTCGCCGCCGTTGACGGTGAGGACGTCACCGTTGGGGGCGATGGTAAGGCCGAGCGGCGCATTCAGCGAACCGCCGGTACTTACTGTCACTCCAGTTCCTGCGCTCGAGCTACGGTGCGACGCCCCGTCGATTCTTGCGATGCGATTGTTAACTGTATCGGCTACGTAGAGGGTGCTGCCGTTGCCGCCCCCTTCGTCGCCGCCTTGTGAGTTGCCGCCGCCGTGGTCGTGACGCGCGGACTGAGAGTCACCGCCTTCGTCGTCAGCGCTGGCGAGGGCAAGGCCGGTCGGTCCGATGATCAGTGCTGCCGGATCGTTCTCCTCGGAGAAGCCCGAACCTATAAGTGTCGTTTCAATCACAGACGGCATGCCAGACCCTTGGCGCGGCGTGGACAGAGTCATTCTCACCACCGTCCCTGCGTTCACCGGAGTATCTGCAGGCGCGCTCGCGACATTGCCATTCAGCACGTTCGTGAAGAACAACTGCGCCTTGTCTCCGTCGTCACGGGCAGTCATATCCCACGGCCCGGCAATGTCGCCGCCGGAAAAAGTCTCGACCGGATTTCCGTTGGCGTCGAGTACGATCAGACATCCCAGACCTACCGTGCCGATTGTTCCATCGGTGGTCGGCAAGCTACCGACAACTACCCATCCTGAGCGCAGCACGACTAATGCAGTCGTCAGTCCGACGCCTCCCGGGCATGCAGGGGTTAGAGTGCTCGCGTTGATCTCCGCGAATGTGGTCTGGCTCTGAGCGTCGGGCGCGTACTGCACGATCGAACTGCCAGTGCCTTGCAGGTTGCCGGTCGGCGGTGTGCCGGCGTTGTTGAAGTTGCTGACCAGGATGTTCCCCTTAATGAGGTTACCGACGGTTCTAGGAATGACCGCGACTCCATAAGGATTCTGGTCGCCCGCCTCGAAGCCAGCGGACGGTGCTGATGAAGCACCCTGCGTGACGGTGCTGAAGTTGTTGATGAACGGCGTGGACTTGTGGTCCTTGCCGTGGTCGAACGCCATGCGCCATGGCGGTCTGGGTGGTCGCACCTATCAGTGCCACCGTCGCTACCATTGCCATTACCCTTCCAAGTCTCTTCCGGTATGTTAGCTTTCATGTGCACTTCGGTTCCTCCTTGTGCCTTATGCAAAGTGCGGTTAATGAGACCTTCCAAGGTTCTGCGGCCTATAAAGAGTATCCACTCTCAATCCGGGTCAAGCGAAAGTAAGTCAAAGCTCCCGTCATCGAATGGACTATCGGACTACTACCTCACCCAGCATCCCGGACGTTTCATGTGGCGCGCATATGTATTTGTAGGTGCCGGGTACGGTGAAGGTGTAGGTGAAGCTCTGGCCGGGCTGCAAAAAGCCGGAGTCGAATGGCTTGGCGCCAGCGGGATTGCTCACTTCGGCCGGATTGACTGCAGTGGACGGATCGTTGGAAGCATGATGGACCGAGTTGCCGACATTCTTCCACTCGACAGTGTCTCCGACTTTTATCGTGAGTAGGGCAGGCTCATAAGTGGCCGGCATATCGATCATCTTGACTACGATTGGCGGTGTAGACGCAGCCGCAGTCCTTAGGCGCACTCCTATTGACGCAGCGACGACCGTTACTGCAGCAAGACCTAGTACGCTCAGTCCCACGAGATATCGTGGCATCTTTCTAGTGACAACTATGTATTCCATAACTCCTGGCTCCTTTTGAATCCGTGCGTGTTACTAACGCGTTCGTTTTAGAAATTCAGTGATTGCCCTGATATCCTTGGCCGGCATAATCGACTGCGTGCGCATATGCATGGTGATCGCGTCCCACTGCGCCGGCGAAAATTGCGATCCGGGACGGGCGTTGTGGCATTGCGCACAATAGACTGGCCACAGTTTGGCTCCTGTTACGTATAGTTCTCGTTGCTCCTTGCTCTGTTCCTCCGCAGCCATACTTAGGCTGTGTGTCATTGCAGCTATCACCAATGCGAGCGCGATCATGAGACATTTACTTCTCCGCACCGCATCAACCCTCAGAATCCAATTGAAAACTGAGTCATCAACGCTTTGTCGTTAGCGGTCGCGTCGATGCCACTTACCTTGGGAGTGTTAGCTCCGTTGAAAGTAACCAGCGAGCCGCCCCGGCTTGGCAGCTCGAGGTCGAACTCGGTCTGCCAGACAATCGAAGGCTCGATCCAATAATCGATTCCCAGGGCTACTTCCCGCGCATGCGGACTGAATATCGAAGGCGATCCGCTGAATCCTATCGCAGGATCGGTAGTTATCTCGTCGGTAACTATCGCCCGTTGATTAACTCCCGAATAGCGGACTAACAGCTCGAGTCGTCTAAGTATGCTATCCAAGCCATCGCTAACGTGGGTTGAGGGCAAATGCTGCAGAAAATATCCCGCCTGCACATACCAGCCTTGGCGGTTGTCAGCCCCGGATCCCGCCGGCATCTGTCGATAGCTCTCGGCGTATTCGGCTCGCGCCTGCAGGTCCTTGTATAGGTAGGCGGCGCTCAAGCCCCAGGAGTAAAGCCAGTTGGAGTCGAGCCACTTGCCATCATAGGTCGAAGCTCCTACTTCAAGGCGGCCCAGGCCTGAGTCTATCGGAAACGGATAGAAGCGAAATCGTCCGCCGAACGCCCGTCCATTGGTATTGGTCGCAATATTATTTCCAGGATTGAGGGTCTGTCCTACAACTGATTTTGGCAGAGCAGAGTCGTAGCTGGGGCCATTGGCTATCCATGCGGTATAGTCAGCATCCTGACCCAAAGAGCCCCACTGCGCGGAGCCGCGTAGCTGAATTCCTATGTCGGTCGGCGGGACGATCGGCTCGGCGCCATAGAGGAGCGGGGCCGTGATGAAACGATTCACCCAGAGCGGGCTTTGATCTTCGTACCAATCGCCAAAAGGCTGATCGAAAATTCCCGCGTTGATCTCAAGGTAATCGTTCAGGAAGAACTGGGCAGTCGCTACTGGCAGGTCGAAGCTTGCTCCCGATCCGGGCGGCAGTGTTGCCGCCACCGTACCTTCGAACAAGATCCAATCGTTAAGCCGATACAGAAAGAGCGGCTCGAACTCGAGTGAGAAAGTGTTCTGTGCGGTCTGCTTGTCGTAAATAAACGCGCCCGCCGCCGCGCCGGTAAGCGTGAACTGATGGGTGCCGAGGTATCGATTCATTTGAGACTGAAAATCTGACTGTGAAGTTTTCGTTACGAGCTGGGTCTGTAAATCTTGCAAACGCTGATCGGTCTCGCCCTTCAATTTCGTCTCATCGATCTCGAAGGTGCTCGCAGCGTTCCCGAGTTTCTGATTTTGCGTTTCGAGGCGCTTAAGCTCGTTCTCGAGCTCCTGGATGTGTCTCTCATCCTGCTCGACCCGCCTGCGCTCGGCAGCCTCGGAACCCTTGAGCGTCTCGATTTCCTGGCGAAACTGAACGAAATCGCCGCCGTCTTCTGCTGCAATCGGGATACTCGGCGCTGCAAAAAAAATAAGAGCGACCGCGATCATGATTGCTCCTCCGCGTCTGCCGAATGCCAAAACCAGAAAGCCCCTCGGTAAAAATCGCGGGATCGGCGAATGCACGATCCGGCCACTGCTCAGAACCCACGTCCGCGCGACTTGGTTCCCGCACCATCGAAAATTTTTCTGGACGTCATCGCTCCAGGCGGCGAGAAGCGTCAGATGCGGAAAAACCCCTTTTATGAGTTCTAAACCCGCAATTGCTTGCCTTGTCCCGGCATGTTACAAGATGTCCGATTCTACATACTCAATGTAGGGTCAGTGTGGAGGGGAGCCTGGAAAATGACGAATCCGACAAGCTTCTGGAGCAGAGGTTTTCGCGCTGCGAGAGCGTTTGCCCGGCCGGAGCTGATGATTGTGCTGCTAATCATCGGCGCCGCCCTGGCAACCCCCTCAATCGCGATGCAGGGCGATACGATCGCGGACAGGGTGCTGGGGCAATTCGATTTTGTGCACAATAGCCCGAACCTGGTCGACGCCGGCGGCATGTGGAGTCCTTTGTCACTGGCGATCGACACGAGCGTGACGCCCAATCGGCTCTACGTCTCGGACTTCGCCAACAGCCGCGTGCTCGGCTACAAGAATGTCGCCACCTTCGTCAACGGCGGCGCTGCCGACCTGGTGCTGGGCCAGCCCGACTTCATCTCGGGCCAATCCTCCGCCTTTAGTTTTGGTTGCAACAGCCCGAGCGCCACCAGCCTGTGCGATCCAATCGGGGTCGCAGTGGACCCGAGCGGCAATCTCTACGTGGCGGATTCGGACAACAGCCGGGTGGTCGAATATAACACACCATTCGCCGGATGCGGTTCGTTTCCGTGCGTTGGAGGTGGCGCCAACCTGGTGATCGGGCAGGGCGGCAACTTTAACGTCAATAACTGCGACCTGGGCGGAGCGTCGGCGAGCTCGCTTTGCTTTCCAGCCGCAGTAGCAGTGGACTCTCACGGCAATCTCTTCGTTTCAGATCAAGACGACAACCGGGTACTGGAATACAACACGCCGCTTACGACCGACACGGTCGCGGACGAGGTCTTCGGCCAGGGCGGCAGCTTTTCTTCGATCACTCAGAACAAGGGCGGCGTGAGCGCGAGTAGCCTGGACGGCCCTAGTGGAGTCGCTCTGGACTCAAGCGGCGACCTGTATATTGTGGACTCGAGCAACCACCGGGTGCTCGAGTACGACAACCCGCTGACCAACACGATCGCCGACGATGTCTTCGGGCAGGCCGCGAGCTTCACGTCGAATAGCTCGAACGAAGGCGGAGTGAGCGCCAGCAGCCTCAGCACTCCCTACGCGGTAGCGTTCGACCCGAGCGGCGATCTATACATCGGGGACTCCGGCAACAACCGGGTGCTGGAGTACAGCAGCCCGCATACCAGCGCCACCGCCAACCATGTCTTCGGGCAGGGTGGGAGTTTCGCCTCGACGACTTGCAACTCGGACACGGGCGATTCGTCTATCTCAAGCGCCAACGACCTCTGCCTTTTGGCTTTCGGCGGCGGAGTCGCAGCAGACGCGTCGGGCAATCTGTACGTCGCGGACTCAGGGAACAATCGCGCGCTCAAGTTCAACACTCCGCTTACCAATTCCACCGCCAATGTAGTCCTGGGCCAGCTCAATTTCGTCGATAATGGAGACAACCTGATCGACGCGCGCGGCTTCGACAATCCGCAGTCGGTGGCGATTGACACCAGCGCGTCGCCCAACCGCCTGTATGTGTCCGACGGCCAGAACAACCGCGTGCTCGGCTACAAGGACGTAACCGCCTTCGTCAACGGCGGCGCGGCCGATCTTGTTATAGGCCAGCCCGACTTTTTGTCGTCAACGTGCAATCTCGGCAGCGCGAACCCCAGTGCGAGCAGCCTCTGCACGCCGTTCGGAGTGGCAGTGGACTTGAGCGGAAACTTGTACGTCGCCGACCAGGGCAACAACCGGGTCGTCGAATACAACACCCCATTTACAGGATGCGGTTCATTTCCTTGCGTCGGGGCAACGGCCAATAAGGTCTTCGGACAGGCGGGAAGTTTTAGTTCCAAAACGAACAGCCCGTTGAACGCGAACAGCCTCAGTTCCCCCTCAGGGGTTGCGGTGGACTCGGTCGGCAATCTCTACGTCGCCGATCTAAGCAATAGCCGGGTGCTCGAATACACCAGCCCACTTACGACCGATGCCACAGCCGATCGGGTATTCGGGCAAAGCGACTTTACTTCGGGCACGTGCAACCTGGGTGCTGCCGGCCCCAGCGCCTTGAGCCTGTGCCTGCCGGTCGGCGTTACGATGGATTCAAGCGGCGCGCTCTACGTCGCTGACACATCCAATAGCCGCGTGCTCATCTACAAGACCCCGCTTACCAGCGCCACCGCCAACATCGTGCTCGGGCAAACAAATTTCACATCGGGCAATTTCAACCAGGGCCTCGGGGTGAGTGCGACCAGCATGGCCGATCCCGACGGCGTTTCGGTGGACGCCAACGGCGATCTCTACGTCGCCGACACGCGTAACAGCCGTACCCTGGAATTCACTCCCCCGCTTACCAATGACGAGACGGCTCATCTTGTCTTCGGGCAGGGCAACAGCTTCACCTCCAATAGCGGCTGCGATTACGACGCATTGAGCGGCGCCGCGGATAGTCTGTGCCTTTCGTCAGGGGTAGCGGTGGATGGCGTCGGCAATCTTTACGTCGCGGACACGCAAAATAACCGCGTGCTCGAATACGACAAACCGGCGCTGACTCCAACTCCGACCCCAACCGCGACTGCAACGGCAACCGCCACCCCGACTGCAACGGCAACCGCCACCGCCACAGCTACGGCAACTGCGACCGCGACTGCCACCGCAACCAAAACCGCAACTCCTACTGCGACGGCGACTGCCACCTCGACTGCGACGGCGACGGCCACCGCCACCAAAACTGCGACCGCAACCGCGACGTCGACGCCGACAGCGACGGCGACCGCCACGGCGACGCCAACGGCGACGGCTACCGCGACTGCGACCGCCACCAAGACTGCGACCGCAACCGCAACAGCGACGCCGACCACCACGGCAACAGCCACAGCGACGCCCACGGTAACTGCGACGTCGACCGCAACCGCGACGTCCACGCCAACTGCGACGGCGACGTCCACCGCAACAGCGACCGCAACGTCCACCGCAACTGCGACCGCGACCGCTACGACGACGGCCACTCCGACCGCAACGGCCACGGCGACTGCGACCGCCACGCCGACTGCGACCTCGACCGCAACGACCACGTCAACTGCGACTGCAACGGCGACCCCGACCGCAACTGCGACCGTCACTGCCACATCGACGACGAGCGCAACCGCCACTCCCACGCCGACCGCGACGCCGACCACCTCGATGTCGGTGACGGCGATCGCGTTCGGTATTGTGCCCGCAGGTCAGACAGTCGCCAAAACCGCAAAGGTCACCAACATCGGTGCGACACATTCGCTGATTATTTCGAGCGCGATATCGTCCGACCCGGCGCATTTTACCGTCACCGGCGGAGGCACCTGCGGCGCGGTTCCGATCACGGTCGCGCCCAGCACAAACTGCACGCTCGAAGTCGCATTCGCACCGGCCACGCTCGGCGCACATAGCGCGACGCTGACGCTGACCGACAACGCCACCACCAGCCCACAGCACGCCGCGCTAAGCGGCACCGGCACCGCCGATATGACGACCTCGGTGAACAGTCTGACCTTCCTCAGCCAGAAGTTCGGTACCAAGGGACTGAAAACCTTGACCGTCACCAATCATCAAACCCGCTCCGTGACTCTCAGCGAGCAGTTCAGTGGCGGCAACGCCAGTGACTTCTCGGTAACCGGAGGCACCTGCAATACGACGCTGGCCGCCGCATCGACCTGCACTATCACGGTGTCTTTCGCGCCGGGCGTGCTGGGAACCGAAGCTGCGACGATGACGATTAGCGACAGTCCTGACCCGCTCGGTCCGTACACCGTGGCGCTCAGCACGGCGCCGACGATTCCGGCGACGGTGCTGCCGGCGACCCAGGCGTTTGGCAAAGTTGCTCAGTCGGCGACCAAGACGCTCACCACCTTGAAGGTGACCAATCTTTCTCCGTTCACCTTGACAGTCACCGCGAACATCACTGGCGCCAACGCGGCGGACTTCGGAGAGGCCGCAAGCGACACCTGCGCCGGCAATAGTGCCTGTGTGATCCCGGTCACCTTTACGCCGAGCGCCGAGATCGCGGAGAGCGCAACGCTAAGTGTGAGTATCGATCAGGATCCGACCAGCCCGCATTTGATCGCGCTGTCGGGCACGGGCGTGACGCCAGTTCGGTTGACCCCCGCGACGACGCTCGCATTCGGAACCGTCGCTCTGACCAAGTCGAAGGCGCTGACTGTAACGATCACGAATCTCGGCGACGCGACTCTGGCGCTCCCGACGCCGATGGTCAGCGGCGCCAACGCAGCCGATTTCTCGTTGACGACCGCCACGACCACGCCCTGCGGAGCGACCCTCGCCGGCGGTACGTCATGCCATGTTGGTGTGACTTTCCATCCGAGCGTGGCGGCCGCAGAGTCGGCGTCGGTCGCGATCGGCGATACTCCAGACGCGTCGAGCCCGCACGATGTAGGGCTCACGGGCACGGGCATGTAGCTATGTTATCCAGGTGAAGAAACCGCCGGAGCGATTCGATCGCTCCGGCGGTTTAATTTCATCGAGATCATCGGTCGGCTCAATTTCGCTTGACAAAACCCGGTGGGCCAAGCGGAATTGCATTGGTGGGGAGACGAGTAAGTGCACCGGCGATGGCCCGGTGTTTTGCCAGGGGAATCGCGCGGCCGGCAATACTTGCCGTGATCGCCTTCCTGGTCGTCCCCATCGTGGTGCTCGCGCTGCGCCATTCGCTCGACGCTGCCGGCGGTAACACGATTACCGTCAACTCGTTGCTTGATCCGGGAACCACCGGCGACCATCTGTGCGGCCTGCGCGAGGCAATCGCCAACGCCAACGCGAAGGCCGACACCTCGTCGGGCGATTGCGCAGCCGGCACCGGCAACGACACGATTGTGTTCAGCGTCAGCGGGACTATCGCGCTCGCGAGCGGACTCCCTTCGATTCAGAACACCGTCGAAATCGATGGAACCGGCCAGACGATCGCGATCGACGGCGGCGGCGCGAGTCAGGTCATGCAGAATTTCTCCGGCTCGCTCACCCTCAACAACCTGACAATTTCCAACGGCGATACGACCGGAATCGGCGGCGGGATCTCCAACAGCGGGACACTGACGATCACCAACTCAACGTTTGTTGGGAATCAAGCTGCGGTTGGCGGCGCCATTTTCAATTTCTTTTCCGGCACGCTCGCCGTTTCCAACTGCACCTTTTCAGGCAACGTCGCATCCGGCGGTGGTGGCGCGATCCAAAGCAGCCACGGCGGCACCGTCACCAGCAGTACTTTCTCGAACAACAGTGCCGGAAGCGTTGCGGGCGCCGGCGCGGATATCATGGCCAACAATACAACGCTCACGATTACGAATTCGATAATGGCAAACAGTATCGGGTCCCACTGCGGCGTGACGAACTCCGGCGTCATCGCAAACGGCGGCAACGATATCTCCGATGACAGTTCGTGCGGCTTGGGGAGCAGCACCGGCGCCAACGGCGATACTATCGGCGATAACGTCAACCCCCTGCTGGATAGCAACGGGCTACAGAACAACGGCGGCCCGACCGACACGATTGCGCTGCAGGCAAACAGTCCCGGCGGTTAACGCGGTCCCAATCGGCAATTGCCTGCCGACCGATCAGCGCGGCGACCCGCGCCCTGATCCAGATGACAATAGCGGCGCATGCGATATCGGCGCGTTCGAATCAATCGACGCGCTCGCGACGCCGACCCCGACCTCCACTGCAACCGCAACTGATACTGCGGGAGCCACCCCGACGGCGACATCGACGCCAACCGACACCGCCACCGCAACCGACACGGCGACCGCGACCGTAACCCCAACCGCAACTGCGACCGCGACTGCAACCGCAACTGCAACCGATACGGCAACTGCGACTCCTACCAGTACGGCAACTGCGACCGATACCGCGTCTGCCACTGCGACGGCCACCGCAACGCCGACGGTTACCGCGACTGCGACGGCTAGTAGTACGGCGACGCCGACTGCGACCGCGACTCCCAAGCCGCCGCCGATCAAACTTACAATCTCGCCCAAATCGCTGAACTTCGGCACAGTCGGCACCGGCAATGCGCCGATCAAATCAGTCACTTTGCACAACAAGAGTAAGACCAACGATCTGGTGAGCAACCTGCACGTCAGCGGACAATACTTCAGCCTGGCGAGCAACGGATGCGCGTTCGGAGTGCCGCCGGGAGGAACCTGCGAGATCGGCGTGAGCTTCGCTCCTCAAACCAAGGGCAAGAAGTTCACCGGTAATCTGACGTTCAAGGATCAATCGAAACCGAGCAGCCATAAGGTAAAGCTCGACGGCAAAGTCGTCCTGTCGGTAACCCCGACCCCGACCGCGACGCCGTCGACAACTCCGACCGCAACTCTGACTGCCACTCCGACTCCGACCGCCAGCTCAACCGGCGGCACCTTGACTGCGACCGCCACTGCGACGCCGAGCCCGACCAGTACGTCAACCGCGACGTACACGCTCAACAGTCTTTCGGAGTCGGTGTCGGCCTCGGTCTCTTTGAGCAACCCGAATGCCGCGCCCAACTCGGCTTCGACGACGCAGGCGGTCGCGGTCTCGACGCCTTCGTTCACCGACAGCATCAGCGTTAGCGACGCCGACGTAACTATTTCCGGGTCAGCGTCGGCATCGCAGACCTCGGCAGCCAACGGTTCGACAATTTCTGTCAATGAATCCGCAGCCGCAGATGCAGACCTCTCGTTGTGCCTGGGGCCAACTTTTCTATGCAGTGCCGTGGACCAGGGTTTTACGCAATTCAAGGCAGAATTCTGCATCGCGTCGAATACGAACTATTCGCTGACCGGTAGTGTGCAAGCGAGTGCGAATCAGGATATCGGCAATATCACTGCGGTGGGTGTTGTGAGCATCGCAACCTCCGGCTCGACACCTATATTCCTTGTCAATGAGCAGGCCAGCAACGGCCAGGACGTCCCAATCTCAATGAGTCTGTCGTTGTCGGCGGGATGCTACGACATGAACGTCGAGGTTTTTTCCGACGCGCTACCCAGTGGAACGGGCGGCGGAAGCGCCTCAGCAAGCGGCAACGTCCTGATGAGCCCGGAGTAGTGAGAAGTTGGTCACGCAGCCATGGTCAGCGCGATGGCGGGCAGGAAGTGCTTTCAAAGGTGAAATTTGCTCGCGATTGCGCTGTGAACTTGTGAAGTGACTCTCGACTCGTTGTGCGTAAGTGCTGCCCGCCCAGACAAATTGTCGGCGGTCACCAGCTAAAACGGGTTACCGTTTCGGCGCGCGATGGAACATGACATCCGACGAGGCATACATTCGCTCCTTGACGATGATTCTCTCAAGGAAGCCCACTCCGAATACTTACGAGTTCGCAGTGATTCGAGCGCTCGCCGATTGCATGGGTTGGCGCCGTTTTTCGGGTTCCGATCCAATCGTAACGGGGGTTAGTCCTGAAGTGCTGTCATTCGAGCAAATTGCCTCGAATATAGTCCGCTACTATTGGCCAATCGTGACCTGCCGGCTGCGCCAGAGCATCGACCCTGCAGACAAGCCGAACGTGATGCAGCTAATCAGGGACGAAACCGTTGCCCTCGCTCCTCCGTCGCACTTCGAATCCTCGAGCTATAAGCAAGAATACCCGGATCGCCACAAGGCTTTAGTGTTACGATGCTGTGATCCCGGCGGTTCCCTGGTCAAAGCTATCTCGCGCCTAAACACCATCATTTTCTTTCGAGTTGATCCGAAGCTGTATGAGGTTAGGGGGCAGGAACTACATTTAACAGCAGGCGCGGTTGAATTTCTGATTCGCTACAAGCAAGAAGTTGAACAAATGTCGATCGCATGGTGGGTAACGTACACCGAGCAACTGACGACGTCGCCAAGATTGCACTCTAAGATCTTTGGAAGTTCGCCTGCCTTCTTGAATGAGAACGATCGAAGAAAGTATTCACGGATACTCAGCGAACGTTGGGGACCTCTCTGCTTCTATTGCGGGCAGCCTCCAACCGAAGCTCCGCTCGCGATAGGAGATGTTGTTCCTCGCACCTACGTATACCAAACCCGAATCTGGAATCTTGTGCTCAATTGCGACGCCTGCAGCGGAGCCAAAATGGAGCAAACTCCACCAAACTCTTTTGTCGAGCAGCTTATTGACAGAAATCGAGAACTGCTGACGTTGATTCAGCGATCAAACGTTGGCCTCGGGAATCGGGAAATCAACGAATTGAACCATTTTGGAGACCGTATCGCCGAGTACGTTCGAGGTCTAATCGAGAGCTGTCGAGCGGACGGTTTCGGCACTTGGTCGGGTCCGGAGAGCATGCCGGCGCTGGGTTAAGATCAAAATGAAAAGACTGCTGTTCATTCCGACATTGCTGCTGGCCGGATGCGTTGCGTCGGGGATTATGGAATCGGAGGGCGTCGATTCTTCGCGATTCGATCCGGCGCAGCGGTTGAGTCCGACTGCGTTTGAGCAGAACGCCACGATGAAAGACACGTCGGTGCACGAGGATCCGAATCTGCTGCGCGCGGGAGTGTCGCGGAGCCAAATCGCGAGCGCGTTCGGTGCGCCCAATGAGACCAGCAACCAGGGTGGCCAGTTGCAGGACATGTACGAATTCAATCCTGACGGTTCGAAGTTCGTGAAGCCAAAAGTGTATGCCCGCAACATCGCGGCCGGCGTTTTCACCGGCGGTATCGCGACGGTCGTGCATCAGGCGCGGATCCATCACACCGAGCAACAGCTCACGGTGTATCGGCTCACGTACGGATCGGATGGAACGGTTCAGTCGGTGCAGAAGGAATCGCGCGAGCAGGAGCAGCAACCCAACCCCTAACCCGTTCCCATGGTGGGAAGGGGAACCGGACTGGGGATTAGAGTCAATGGCGCCAGCCGCGGGCGCAGCTCAGGATGTCGATTTGGGTTCCGTCTTCGACCGCGCGGTATCTTTCCAGGAAGCCTTCATCGACTTGCTTGAGCGCTGGCGGCTCGCGCCGACGCCATCGATTGCACGCGCCCGGGCCGCCGTTGTAGCCGGCATAGGTCGACCGTGCGAGATGGTTCGAAATCAGCACCGGGTCGAACTTCGCCTGCGACATCGACGCAAACTGCATCATCTGCGCTAGAATCTCGCAGCCCGCGCCTACATTATAGAGCACGTCCCACTTGAGACGGTCGATATCGTAAAATCCGCGCCACACGTGCTTGTTCACCTGCATCAGGCCGATGTCGCCGGTGTCGGATTCGAGCCATCGGACGCGATCACCGACCATCACGAATTGCCGCCAGCAGCTTTCCTGCCACGCCGTGCTCAAGACTACGTTGATATAAAGCCGGCCGTTGTCAGTCTCGAGCGCATTCATGCCGGCTGCGATCTGACTGAGTTCATAGGCCGCGCTGAGATTGAGCAGCAGCGCCATGTCATGGCGATAGGCGTCGACGTTTTCCTCGTTGACGACGAGCCGGTAGAGGCGGTCGGCGACGTCCTGCAGCCGGTTGATCTGCAGATGTCCGGCATCTTCGGCAGCGTCGGCTTCGCGCGGCGAGAAGAAACCCAGGAACCTAACCCCTAACCCCTTCCCGAGCGGGAAGGGGTTAGGGATTGTGGGGAGTAACCCCTTCCCTCGAGGGAAGGGGAACCGGATTGTTGGGAGTAACCCCTTTGCTTGAGGGAATTCATCGCGCGCGGGGACGGCTACACGGGAGGGGAACAATCGCGAATAGGAGCTGGGCGAAGTAGCGTCAGAGTGGGGCGGTGGATTGGGAGCGGCGGGGGCGGAGGGTGGGACATCTTCCTCTTCGATTGGATGGCGGCTGCGCGGCGGTTCCGGCACTGAAAAAAGTTTCTTCATGTCGGGATCTTCGCGGTAGTCGAATTGAAGCGCGTCGCCGCTAGCGTCCGGCGCCATGATATGTGCGAGGCGGCGAAGGTCGGCGGCCGAAATCCGCATCCCGAGCGCTGGTGCGGCCTGGTCGAGCGCAAACAGCGCGTCGCCGGCCGAAATGAACGACATGAATTCGAGCGCGTGCGCCCCGAGCATCCCGCGCCGCGCGGCCGCGCGCACCGCATCATGCAACTGACGCCATTCGTCGAGGAATAAAAGGCGCACCGGATCGGGGCCGCCGCCTGCGGGCGGATTGTTCAGCGCATTCACCAGGCGGTAGCGGCTGTCGAGCAGGATTTGCAGCAACTGGTCGCGGAACTGCCGGTCGCCGACCGCGTCGCCCAGTTGCTTGATCGAAAAAACCAGGAACGCGTCCCATTTATCCAGCGACTCCTGGAACGCCTTCAGCTCCTCCGGCGTGGGCGAGGCCGCGGCGCCAGGATTCACGGGCGACCCCGGCACGTCAGGAACCGTCATCACCAGCGTGACGCGCAGGCCGTCGTCGAGTGCGACGATATTTGGCTCAGCGCGCAGACTTGCAATCGCGTCGCGCACGCGGTCGGCAGCGTCGGCGGGAATCGAGTCGGTGATCATCGCCGCCAGTTGCTTGACCGAAGGATTCAGGTCATAAGAAAAATCGTTGAGCCGCGGAATCAGGTAACCCTTGATCAGATCGAAGCCCTGGCTGACGACCTCCGCCTTCTGATGCGCCGAGTCGAACACATTCAGATCGGTGAAATGAAATTTGAGCTGCAGGCCAGGCGCGATATACGGCACGCCGAGCGCCTGCACGATGCCGCTCCATTGCACGGCGTTGAGGCATTGCGATCCCATCGCGAGGCCGAGCCCGAGGCTGTTCGCAGTTTCCAGTTGCACGGTCGCGGCAGCGCCCCCGGTCGCATGCGCGAACTCGGGATTTTCTGCGTAGAGAAATTGACAATCGTTGACGCCGTTCCAAAGCTCGGCCCGTCCGCCGGGCGCGGTGTAGAGTTTGCGTTTGAGCGCCTCGCGCAGCGTGATGTAGTCGATGGTCAGCGGGATGCGAACGGTTGACGCGCTAGCGGGAGCGGAATGCGCGACGACTGCGATCGCTGCGACGATTATCCACAACCTAACCCCTGGCTTCTTCACTCGAAGCAAGGTGGACAAGCGCGAGGAGCGACGGAATCGGTCGAGGATATTCATCAATTTGTGGTTTTGGTCACTCAGGCGACTCGATTGCGCACGCACTGCTGTCACGAGTCAACTATTATGGCAACTCTGTTTGTCCTTGAAAGCGGCGGTCGTGGTTACGATAATCATATTAGAACAATCACCGGAAATTTTAGGTAAGCCGGATGAGCACTGAACGTCAGGCAGATTTTTACGAAGCGGAACCGCCCCAGGCGTCGCGCGAACTGGCGAAGCTGCGCGCGTCGAGCGATTACCAGGCGCCTTTTGAGATAGTGCGGCGGCGCGTAATCGACGACGTGTACGACGGCAAGATGACCGTTGATGCGACGCTGATAATTCGCGTCGGCGACGTCGAGGAAACCGAGGCGGCGTCGGGCGTCGGCGTGCTGCATGCGCTCGATACGGCGCTGCGCAAAGCGTTACTGAAATATTTTCCGTACCTCGAACCGGTCAAAGTGATTGAGACCTACCAGCATGCGACCGGCGCCTCGACCGAGGCGGACGTCGTGTCGGTGAAAAAATTTGCCGACGGCGATCTGGTCTGGACCACGCTGGCCAAGTCCTCGAACACCATCGAATCGGCGTGGGTGTCACTCCTCGACGGCTACGAATGGCGAATCATCCAGGAGAATGCGCGGCTCCGGCGGATCAACGCGAATCCAAGGTGGTCGAAGCGCTAACCACGATGGCTGCTGATCAGGCGGAGAGCGTCGGCAAGGCGTCGCCGGGCAAGCTGGCGATCCTGTACGACGGCTCGTGCGAGATGTGCCGCGCGAGCCTCGACGGAATCCGGCAGTTTGACAATTCGGGGAAAATGGAGCCACTCGATCTTCATGACGAAGCCGTGCGCGCGAAGTTTCCTGAGTTGAAGATGGAAAACCTGCTCGAGGAATTGCACGCGGTCGACGAGGATGGCCGCGTGTATCGCGGCGCCCGCGCCATCAATGAGATCCTGCGATGGCAGCGCGGACTCAAGGGCTACCTCGCGTACCTGTGGTACATCCCGGGCTACGCATGGCTCGCGGACCGGCAGTACAAGCGGATCGCAGCGTCGCGATATGAGCGCGACGAGCGCGGCCGTCTGAAAGGCCAGCCACTCGAGGAGCACTAGCCAGCTTTCTCTTTTGTACCGGTGCCATTCCTGCCCGGGAAGGAGTCAATACCAACACAATCACCCTGGGTCGCTCTCGGCGAGGCCATCTGCCAGCCAGCGCATTGAATGCGCCAGCGCCTCGCGGCCGTTCTCCCGTACCCACTCGCCGTGGGCAAGGATCAGACGTCGCGGATTCCAGGCAAGCGCCTTGCGGAGCGCCGCGCGCGCGGCACGACGGTTCCAGAAAGAGAGACGCCAATCTCGCGGAGTGCTGCCGTCCGAACCAACGATCCCGCCTAATCTCATGACCACGCCGCGCCAGCCGTGCTGTTTAGACGGGTCGAACTTCTGAATCAGGTCAGTGACAATCACCGATCGCGAGCTGCGATGGAAGAACACAACCTCTTCCATGGCGAAGCTGCCGTGGAATATCACCTGGTCGATGTCCGCCGCCCACGCAGGATCAGGCGCGTCTCCCAACTCGCGAGCAAACGTCAAATCTCGACGACGGGGTGCCAAGCCCGGCGAGGCGTAGAGCTTCGCGTCGGGCCACGCCTGTGCCCATTGACCGAGAAACAGGTGATGGATCTTGTTCGGTGACACGAGATGGCGGACGGGGCCGAGTGCATTGACGGCGGCGGCCAGCGTCGGGCTCAACGCGATGGGTGACCATACCCACAGGCTTCGGTCCGAGAGTCGCACGACGACCATCCGAGTCGGGTACATGAAACCGACGAATGAGACGCTCGGGCCGTCTGCTATCCAGATGTCACGTGCAATCTCATTCAGCATCGTGCTGCCCCGCAGCGATGTCCGGGATTCTACGGCCTTCAGCTTTCAGAATGACACAGGAAAAGGAACCTGAGAGCAAAATGGCGTCCCCGCCATTTTGCGATTTTACTGGGTGCAGGGGTCACCCCTGCCGCGGAGTGTGAAACCCGCGAAGGGTTTCACATGCTGAAGTGATTTACCCCTCCCCAAGCGCACGCTAAGCTTGACGTTCGCACTCGTGAAACCATTTTACATTTTCAATTCGCTGAGCCGTGCGGTCGAGGAATTTCAGGCGCTCAATCCGCCCGAGGTCACGCTCTATTCATGCGGGCCGACGGTGTATCTGCCGCAGCATCTCGGGAATCTGCGTGCTTACGTGTTTGTCGATAGTCTGCGGCGCGCGCTCGAATTCAACGGGTACAAAGTTCGGCACGTGATGAACGTGACGGACGTCGGGCACATGACGAGCGACGAGGACGCGGGCGAGGACAAGATCGAGAAAACCGCACGCGCGCAGGGCAAATCGCCGCTTGAAGTCGCAAACTACTATCTCGCGCAGTTTCAGCGCGATTGCGCGACGCTCGGCCTCGAGCCGCCGCACGTATGGTCGCGCGCGACTGACCATATCGGCGACATGATCGCGCTCACGAAGAGAATCATCGACGCCGGGGTTGCGTACGTCACCAAAAGCGGCGTGTATTTCGACGTCGAGAAATATCGCGGCGAGAATCGTCTTGGCCGGCTCTCGCGTCAGAGTCTCGACGAGCAGAACGCCGCGCAACGCCTCGAGCATTCGGCGGACAAGCACAGCCCGCACGATTTCACGCTATGGGTGCTCGGTCAGCCGGGCCATCTGATGCAATGGGACAGTCCGTGGGGACGCGGCTACCCGGGATGGCATATCGAGTGCTCGGCGATGGCGATGAAATATCTCGGCGAGACGATCGACATTCACACCGGCGGCATCGATCACATTCCGGTGCATCATGAGAACGAAATCGCGCAATCTGAAAGCGCGACGCATAAACCATTCGCACGATATTTCGTCCACAATGCGTTCCTGGTCGGCAAAGAGGGAACCAAGATCAGCAAGAGCGCAGGCAAGTTTCCGCTGCTGAGCGATCTTGGGGCGGCTGGAATCGATCCGCTCGCGTTTCGGATCTTCTGCTACGGCGCGAAGTACCGGTCCGAGATTGCGTTCAACGACGATTCGATCCGCGCGTCGCAAAGCAATCTCGATTATTTTCGCGAGTTCGCGCGCAGCGTGCCTGACGACGCGGCGGCCGAGGGCGTCGAGGCGGCGGGCTGGGCGGCCGAGTACTACGAGCGCTTTCACAACGCGATCAACAATGATCTGAACACCCCGCAGGCGATGGCGGTAGCTCTGGAACTGGTCGCGGAGGCGTATCGGCGCAAGGATTTTCGCGCATGGGCGACGCTGGTGACGCTCGACAGAGTGCTCGGACTCGATTTACGAAAGCATCGCGAGTCCGCGCACACGAGCTCGATCGAGGCAGACGTGCAGCAATTGATCGACAATCGAACTGCGGCTCGCAAGGCGAAGGATTTCACGCTAGCCGATCAGCTGCGCAAGGAAATCGAGCGGCGCGGCTACGAGGTCAAGGATAACCGCGACGGCACCGCGAGCTATCAAAAACGTGCTGGCTGAGCGATTGCATTTGCCTTGAATGCTTGCGCGGAAGTCTCTTAGAATCGCGGCTTGACCAATCAGATCGCCGACCAGAAGGAACAGATGGGGATTGAGCTAAAGAAGTTCGACACGCGGCTGCAGGCCGAGGGCCCCGAGGTAAAGCATCTCGACCCCGCTGCGGCGCCGTTTTACCTGCCGATTGGCGACGAAGTCGAAATCTTCACCGCCGCATACAAGGCGCGCCTGCCGCTGCTGCTCAAGGGGCCGACTGGATGCGGCAAGACCCGCTTCGTCGAGCACATGGCGCATCAACTGTCGTCGCTCGCCAACGGCCCCAACGAACTCATCACGGTTGCCTGTCACGAGGATCTCACCGGTAGCGACCTGGTCGGACGTTTTCTGATCCAGGCCGACGAGACGGTGTGGGTTGACGGGCCGCTGACGCAGGCGGTGCGGCGCGGCGCGATTTGTTATCTCGACGAAGTGGTCGAGGCGCGCAAGGACACGACCGTGCTGATCCATCCGCTGTCGGATCATCGGCGAATTCTGCCGATCGAAAAGCGCGGCGAGACGATCGAGGCGCACGAAGGATTTCTGCTGGTGATTTCGTACAATCCCGGCTACCAGAGCATCCAGAAAAATTTGAAGCATTCGACCCGCCAGCGCTTCGTGACGATCGAGTTCACCTATCCGCCGGCCGACAAGGAAGTTGAGATTATCGCGCACGAGGCGGGCGTCGAGCAGGACATCGCGCATCAACTCGCAGTGCTGGGCGAGAAGGTGCGTCATCTGAAGGCGTCGGGCCTCGAGGAAGGCGTCTCGACGCGCCTGCTGATCTACGCCGGCGAATTGATCCGACAGGGAATTGCGCCGCGACGCGCGGCGACGGTTGCCGTCACCTGGTCGCTGACCGACGAAGCCGACAGCAAGCGCGCGATCGACGAAGTGGTAAAAGCGATCTTTCCATAAGTTGCGGCAAGATTCGTGAATCGGCGCGAATGACCCCAACCAATTTGAGCGAGGTCGCGAAAATGAGATTCTCCGCAAACTTCAAAATCAGTCTGGCTGCAGCCGCGATGATCGCGATGCTTGCCGTCGGCTCGGCGCGCGCGCAGGACAACCTGGCGAACGGGGTTCAGGCGCAGTCCGGGCCGCGGCTGGATTTTCCCGCAGGACTGGCGACCGACGGCCGTGCAGTTTACGTCGCGAACAGCCGCAACAACACTATCGAGGCGATCGATGCGACCTCGAAGTCGCTGCGAATCGTCGCGGGCACGCTGTTCCAGCAAGGCAGCAATGACGGCGTCGGTCCGGCGGCGCGCTTCAACAGCCCCGACGGCATGACGATCAACGGCCAGGATCTCTACCTGTGCGACACCAACAATTCCGACATTCGTAAGATCAACGTCGGCAGCGGGACCGTTACCACGATAGCCGGGACCGCGAATATCGGCGGCACCGAGGATGGCACCGGATCGGCGGCGCACTTCAACCTGCCGACGCAGATTGCGACCGACGGCACCGCGCTGTACGTCGCCGACAGCGGCAACAACTCGATTCGGCGCATCACGCTCGCCGACATGAAGGTCAAGACGATCGCGGGGCAGTCGGGCACGTCGGGCAAAACCGAAGGCGGCGTGGACAAGTCGCTGTTCGCCGGCCCGCGCGGCGTCGCAGTCGATAAGAAAGCGATCTACGTCGCCGATACCGGCAACGACGTCATCCGCATGATCGATATTTCGTCGCTGCAAACCAGCACGCTCGCCGGCACCGGCGAGGAAGGCGACAAAGACGGTCCCGCCGCGCAGGCGCAGTTCAACAATCCCGGCGCGCTATGCACCGACGGCGCGTTCCTGTACGTGCTCGACGCCGATAATCATTCGATCCGCAAAATCGATCTCAACGCCAAGACCGTGACCAAGCTGACGCTGGTCAACGGCCACATCGGATCGGGATGCGCGCTCACCAGCGACGGCAAGCAACTGTACTTCTCCGACACGACGGAAAACGCAGTCGAAGTCGTCGATACTTCGAGCGGCAATTTCACCACGCTCTATCCGCCGGGGCAGTAGAGGCCCTCGCGCGACGGGTATCGCGACTTGATCGATCTGCGCAGCGACACCGTAACCTTGCCGACGCCCGAGATGCGCGAGGCGATTGCGCGCGCCGAGCTGGGTGACGACGTTTACGGCGAAGACCCGAGCGTGAACCGGCTCGAGGAGATGGCGGCGTCGATGATGGGCAAGGACGCGGCGCTCCTCGTCCCGAGCGGCACGATGGGCAATCTCGCCGCGATGCTCACGCACTGCGCTCGCGGCACCAAGGCGATCGTCGGCTCGCAGTCGCACACCAATCTTTACGAAGCAGGCGGCGCGTCGGCTCTGGGAGGCATCGTGCTCACCGCGATCACCAACACCGATGATGGCGAGCTCGATACTCGTGAGCTGTCGCGCGAGCTCGGCACGCCGGCCGACGATCATTTCGCGCAGCCGTCGCTGGTGGTGATCGAAAATACTCACAATCGATGCGGCGGCGCGCCGATCAAACTGTCGCACATGGCGGAGGTTTCGGATCAAGCGCGTCGTAGAAAAATTCCATTGCATCTCGACGGCGCGCGAATATTCAACGCCGCGATCGCGCTCGAGACGACGCCGAAGGAAATCGCGCGTCAGGCAGATACGGTGTCGTTCTGCCTGTCGAAGGGACTCGGATGCCCGGTGGGCTCGCTCCTGTGCGGCAGCCGCGAATTTATCGCGCGCGCGCATCGGACGCGCAAGGTGCTCGGCGGCGGAATGCGGCAAGCGGGAATAATCGCAGCGGCGGGAATCGTCGCGCTGACCACGATGGTCGATCGGCTGGCCGAGGATCATCAGAATGCGCGCGCGCTGGCGCAGGGATTCGCGCTGGTCGCGGGGCTGAACGTGCGCGCGGTCGCGAATCGCACCAACATGGTCGTGTTCGACGTGGACGGTGACGCGGATGCGTCGCGGCGGTTCGCAGCGGCGATAAAGGAGCGCGGCGTTCTTATCTCACCTCGCGAGGCGACCTCGTTCCGCGCCGTGACTCACAACGGAATTTCGCGCGACGACATCGATCGAGCAGTGGCTGCGGCCGCGCAGGCCGCTGGCGAAGTTTTCGGCGACTGATGGATTCCCTCGAATCGCTTTTTTCACTGAAGGGTCATCGCGCGCTGGTAACCGGCGCTTCGTCCGGGCTCGGCGTCGAATGCGCGACGGCGCTGGCGATCGCGGGCGCAGACGTCGCGCTCGTCGCGCGGCGCAAGGACCGCGTCATAAAACTCGCGGCCGAACTTGCGAAGAACCACGGCGTCAAAGCAGTAGGAATCGGCGCCGACGTGACTCGCGAGGCTGACCTCGATCGCGTGATTGCCGAGGCGGCGGCTGCGATTGGCGACGTCGATATCCTCGTGAACAACGCGGGCGTGTCGCCGACCGGGCGCGCCGAGAATTTCAAGCGTGAGGCGTGGGACGAAACCCTCGCGGTGAATCTGACGGCGCCGATGATGCTGTCGCAGCGCGTCGCGCGCCGCCTGATCGAGACCAAACAGCCGGGCCGAATCATCAACATGTGTTCGATCTACGCGTCGGTGGCAAGCGGGGTGTATCGGCTGTCGGCATACGTGGCGACCAAGGCGGCGTTGGCGAATCTCACGCGTCAGCTCGCGGTCGAATGGGCCAGCTACGGAATTCTGGTCAACGCGATCGCGCCGGGATGGATTCCGACCGAGGCTACCGAAGGCGGAATCGCAAAGCCCGCGAACAAGGAGCGGATGGAATCGTTCACGCCGATGAAGCGGCTCGGGCTTCCGCACGAAATTCGCGGCGCGGTGATCTTCCTTGCGAGTCCCGCATCAAGCTACGTTACGGGGTCGGTGATTTCGGTGGACGGCGGATACCAGGCGTGGTGAAGCTGCGCGAGGGGAGGGGATGATGAGCGATACCGGACTCAGAGCGCAACTTTTCCGGCGCAAGCCGGCGTCGGCGTTGATGGCGGAGGCCGACGCGCGCGACGGCGGCCTCAAACGGGCTCTGGGAGCGCTCGATCTCACGCTGCTGGGAATCGGCGCGATCGTCGGCGCGGGAATTTTCGTGCTGACTGGAGTCGCCGCCGCGAAATACGCAGGCCCCGCAATTGTTCTCTCGTTCGTTGTTTCAGGATTTGCATGTGCGATGGCGGCGCTGTGCTACGCGGAATTCGCCGCGATGATTCCGGTGGCAGGCAGCGCGTATTCATATTCGTACGCGACGATGGGCGAACTGGTCGGCTGGATCATCGGATGGGACCTCGTGCTCGAATACGCAGTCGGCGCGGCGGCCGTCGCCGTAGGATGGTCGGGCTACCTCACCGTCATCCTGCACGGTGTCGGGATTTATTTGCCGGTCGCGATCACCAACGCACCCGGATCGGTGCCCGGCGCGATTATCAATCTCCCTGCGCTCCTGATCGTGATGCTGATCACGTACGTGCTGTACATCGGAATCTCGGAGAGCGCGCGAATCAATTCGATCATCGTGGGAATCAAGCTGGTCGTGATCGCGGCGGTGATCGTCGTCGGCGCATTCTACGTCAAGCCGGCGAACTGGAGTCCGTTCGCGCCGATGGGATGGCCGGGGGTGATGAAAGGCGCGGCCGTGATTTTTTTCGCGTACATCGGTTTCGACGCGGTCTCGACGGCGGCGGAAGAAGTCGTGGATCCAAATCGCGACCTGCCGCTCGGCATCCTCGGATCGCTGTTCGTATGCACCTTGCTCTACATACTGGTCGCCGGCGTGTTGACCGGGATGGTGCCGGCGCATCTGATCGACGTGAACGCGCCGCTGGCGTCGGCGTTCGTGCAGCGCGGGATGAATGCGTTGTCGGGATTTATCTCGCTCGGCGCAGTCGCGGGCCTGACCTCGGTGCTGCTGGTGCTGATGCTCGGGCAATCGCGCGTATTTTTCGCGGTCTCGCGCGACGGCTTGCTGCCGCCAGCCTTCAGCAAGATTCATCCGAAATATCGCACGCCGTATATCCCAACCACGCTGACCGGATTCGCAGTTGGAATCACCGCGGCGCTGTTGCCGATCCAGGAAATCGCGGAGCTGACGAATATCGGCACGTTGTTCGCCTTTGTTCTCGTATGCTTCGGCGTGTGGATCCTGCGCCGCGTCGAGCCCGACATGAAGCGCCCGTTCCGCACTCCGCTGGTGCCGATCGTGCCGATTCTCGGCGTCGTCTTTTGCGTTTACCTGATGGCGAGTCTGCCGGTCGTGACCTGGATTCGTTTTTTCGTGTGGCTGCTGATCGGACTCGTCATTTATTTCAGCTACGGCCGCTTCCACAGCAAAGTGCAACACAACATGATCGACAAAGCCGCCGCGTCGGGAAGATAACGAGCGGCGTCTCATATGCTTGCCTGGGTGTTGTAGAGTCGCGCGTACGCGCCGCCCGCTGAGACCAGCGCAGAATGCGTGCCTTCTTCGGCGATCCCGTCTTCGGTAAGCACTACAATTCGGGCCGCGTTCCTGACCGTCGATAGCCGATGCGCGATGACCAGCGTGGTCCGATTGCGCGCGATCCGGTGCAGAGACTCCTGCACCGCTCGTTCGCTTTCGTTGTCGAGCGCGCTGGTCGCCTCGTCGAAAATCAGGATTGGCGCGTCTTTGAGAAAGACGCGGGCGATGCTGAGCCGCTGCTTTTGCCCGCCAGACAGCTTGACGCCGCGTTCGCCGATCTCCGAATCGTATCTGTTAGGCAGCGCCATGATGAAGTCGTGCGCATGCGCGTGTTTGGCGGCCTCGATGATCTCGTCGAGGCTCGCATCGGGCTTGCCATAGCGGAGATTTTCCGCGACCGTTCCTGCGAACAAATAAACGTCCTGCTGCACGATGCCGATATGTTGCCGCAACGAACGCGGCCGGACATCTTGCACGTTCCTGCCATCGATTAAGACGTCGCCCGCGGTCGCGTCATAGAAGCGCGGGATCAGCGAGCAGAGCGTGGTCTTGCCGACACCGGAAGCACCTACCAGCGCAACCAATTCGCCGGCTTTGATCACCAGAGACAGGTTCCGCAGCACGAGGGGCGAGTCGCACGCGTATCGGAAGCTTACGTTGCGGAAGGTTATCTCTCCATGCACTTGCGTCAGCTCCGCGGCGCCCGCCTGGTCGGGCATATCCGGCTCCATCTGCAGCATCTCGAAGAACCGGTCAAAACCGGTGCTACCTTCCTGGTAGAGCCGCGCGAGATTCACCATTCGGCGGATTGGATCGACCAGCACCGCGACACACATCAGGAAGGTCAGCAGATCGGCGAGGTCGAGCGTTCCCCGCGCGATGCCCGCCGCGCCGAACACAATCACGGCGATTGTTATGAGCTGCGTGAATGCGGCCATTCCGCCGGAGAACCATGCCTCGCTCCGATAGCCCTCGCTCCTGCTCGCGAGAAAGCGATCGTTCTCGAAGTTGAAGCGCGCGGCCTCGAACGCTTCGTTGGTAAAGGATTTAACCACCCGAATCCCTGCGAGCGAATCCTCGACCCGCGCGTTGATGTCGCCGATGCGGTCTTTGCTCAATCTGAGTGCGGCGATCATGCGACGGCTGAAATGCAGCGCGAAGATCAACATCGCGGGCAGAAAGCACAGCACGATCAGCGTGAGCGTCCGGTCGATATGCGCGAGGATGACCAGCACTCCGGTCAGTTCCAAGATCGCGATCGCGAGATCCTCCGGCCCGTGATGATAGAGCTCAGCCAGTGAGAATAGATCGTTGGTGATTCGCGCCATGAGCTGCCCGGTTCGCTGCCGGTCGTAAAAGCTGAACGATAGTTTCTGGTAATGCTCGAACAGCTCCCGGCGCATATCGCGTTCCATCTTCGCGCCCATCACGTGTCCCTGAAAATCGACGAACAACGTGCATACGGCCTGGAGTGCGACCAACGCGAGCATGACCGCGCCCAAGCCGTAGATCTGGTGGAGCGCGCCGGGCGCGCCCTCTTTGACCAGCAGGTTCTTGGTGATGAAATTCGCGCAGACCGGCAGCAGCAATGCCGCCGCCGATATGATGACGGCGCAGAGGAGGTCTGCGACCAGCAGCCCTCGATATGGCCGGTAGTATGAAAGGAACTTTCTGGCTCGCGAGCCCGCGAATCGAGTCGCGGCTCGCTCGGCCAGTTTTATTTTATCGGCGCCTGCGCGCCCCGAATCCCCGGAATGTAGCAATCGCATGAAACACCATGTCCTTCTGATGGGTTAAAACCGCTCTCTGAATGGACATGGACGTTGTCATTTTCGCTCTCCCGAGTTTGGTCCCTAATCGAACCAACGATATCGCACTATTGGCCGCGCAGAGCAAGCGGCATGCGCCGCGTCACTAAATCGTAGTTAGTCGCGACCCGGTGAGTTTGACTCGTCGTTTGTAGAGCGGCGGCAGCAGCAATGTGATCGCATCTTTTACTATCTCGACCGAGCCTGGAAGATGGCCCGCGTATTCGCCATCCACCTGCATGTAAACGCGAGTGTCCCGGACCGGAGAAACGTGGAGCTTACCTGCGCGCAGGATGCGCACCCCGTTCATGCCTTGCAGGCGATTCCTGACCACGCCGACGAAGTACCGCAGGTAGCGCACCGAATTTTGCGCCTCAAACAGCACCACCTCGAACTGGTCATCGAACAGCGAAGTATCGCGCGCGATCTCAAGGTCGCCGCCGTAGTTCCGCACCTTGCTGACGAGTGCGAACGAGCAGCGGTAGTCGCGGTCGTCAATTTTTACCGAGAACTCTTCCAAGCGGCGGCCCATGAGGCTGAAAGCACCTATCCAGTAGGAGATCTTGCCGAGATTAGTTTTCAGCGGCGCGCTCAGGTTGTAGATGATGCGGGCGTCGAGGCCGATGCCCGCCATCAGAAGGAAATGCCGGCTGGCTGGGCTGCCGTTGTTGAAATCGAGGCGGCCCACCGAAATCCGTTCCGGCGTGTATGTGAGAAGATCGCGGGCTGCGGTTTCCAGGTTGGAACTCATACCGGTTTCCGAGGCAAGCACGTTGGCGGTGCCCGCAGGCAGGATTCCTAGAGGCACCGCCGAGTGCACCATTCCTTCGGCGACTTCGTTGATAGTGCCGTCGCCGCCTGCGGCTACGATCAAACCAACACCGTCGGCGGCCCAACCGCGCGCCAAAGCGACGGCAGCACCCGGACCTGAAGTAGGGACCAGAGTGGCCTCGTATCCTGCCTCTGTGAGAATGCGTCTGGCGGGTTCGAGCCGGTCAGAGCCTCTGCTCTTCAGCTTCCCAGCACGGGGATTGTAGATGATGACGCAAGTTTTCGTGCGCTAATGTCCGGCGCGGTCGGCGGCTTTTTGGGCGGCTGCGGCGGCTGCGGCTGCGGCGGCGTGGGTCTGGGCGGTTTTTTCCATTGCGGCTTTACGCTGCTCTCCGTGCGCGAGGTTCTGTCTCATTTGTGCCGCGCCGGCGGCACCGAGGTTTTGCGTTTCCCACTTAGGCTTCGATACTGAGACCCACTGACCGTTCTCGAGCGCGTAAGTGAAGACCAAATACTTGAGATTGCCGGTGGCGAGGCCCTTGGCCGTCCCCGGTTTCACGGGATTGTATTCGACCCCGCCGAGCTTGCAGCTCACGACCAGGTGATTGTGCGGGCCGTAGGTCGGCAGGTACTCGAATTTCTGCAGGAGGTCGATGTACACCTGACCCTTGGCTTTCTTTTCATCCTGCTCGTCGAAGTAGGGACCCGACACGTCCGAGAGTTTGTCCTGGAGCGACTGTTGTAGCGCCGGCGTCAGATCTTTTTGCGCGCGCGCGTGCTGCAAATCATACGCGTTCGCCCGCGATGCATTCAGCGGAAAAAAGAACGCGGCCGCAAGGGCGACCGCGCTCAGGATCTTGAGAGTTTTCATAACGTCCCGGCCACCATCATAGTTGACGACGGGCCGGACTCAAATATTTACTGACTCCCGCCGCTACCGCCGCTGTTCAGCCCGCGTCCGAACGCCGACACCTGCGACTGCCATTGGTCGCCGAAGGCGAGGATCAGCACTTGCTGGTTGATGTGCGCGTCCTTGGTCAGCGACTTCATCGAGCCGCCACCCGCGGTTGCGAGCACCTTGTACGCCGCTTGCGTCTGCCGATAGAAGGCCGGCAACGGCGAGATCTTCGGCGGCTCCTCGCGATGCACCTTCAGCCAGAACTCGCGCTCGAACCGCTCATGCTCCTCAGCCGCGACGTCCACCGTATTGAAAGTTCCGTTGTTAGCTCTTGAACTGCCGTATCAGTGCGAGCAGCGGTGCGAAGTCTTCGGTGCGCGGCGGCGAATCGCCGACCAGCACGACGACTTTCTTCGCGTACGGCTTCCAGTCCATCTTGTTGATTCCAGTCTCGACTGCACCGAGCGTGTCCTCTTCCCATTCACCGCCGCCCATCGCCTGGATGCCGTTCAAAAAGTCGCTGAGCTTCTGTGGTGACAGCGTCAGGGGCTGGATATTCATCTTCTCGCCCTTGCCGCCGAACACGATTATCCCGATGCGCGCAATTGGCACGAGTCGATGAATCGACTGCACCAGTTGCTGCATCTTGGCTTTGACGTCGTCGATGATCAGTTTCATCGAGCCGGTGCCGTCGATCACCAGCACCACGTCGAGACCTTTACGCCGCAACTCGCCGATGAACCCGCCGAAGCCGGAGCCGATACCATGGCCGTAGCCCGAGCCCATGCCGCCGCCACGACCGATTCCGATACCGCCGCCGCCGGCTGCGCGCACGTAGTCATTGGCGAGACCGACGGCTTGCGAGGTGTCGACCGCGGTCGGCTGCTCCATCTGCTGCGGCGCCGAGTCGGGCATCGGCACTTCGGGCATGTCGAGATCCTGCATCTCGTTGCCGCCGCCACCGCCGCCGCCCGCTTCGAGGTTCACCATGATCAACTCGCGCCCGCGCTGCTCGTGCACCGTGATGATCAGGAAGAGCAGGGCGAGTACGTGCAGGGCGACCGACAGCGGGAAGGGCCCGATCAGCAGACCGAGCGCATCCTTCATCTTTTGCAGGCGGGTCGCGTCGGCTTCATCGTCGTCGCGACGCGCCTCAGCTGCGAGTTCCCGCTTGCCGATGATTCGGTAGAAGATGAAAGCGACGACAAAGGTCGAGAGGACAAGTCCAACAATGATTACTGGTAACATGTTAAATTCCTACGCTCCCCCTCCCGGCGTTGCGGCACCACCGCCGCCCGGAGGTAGCGAAGAGACTGCTATTGCGATTGCTTCGGCACCCGCCGACTTCGCCAAATCAAGAATCCGAACCATATCTCCCAGTATAACCTTTGGGTCGCCCTGGAAAATCACGATCTTATCGGTCGAGTTCTGCAGCGCGTCATGCAGCTGCGGCACCAACTCCGCCTCCGTGACCTGCTTGTCGTTAAGATAGACCAGATGCTCGGCGGTGTAGGTGACGATGATGCCTTTGGGCTTGTCGGTGGTTGTTGCCGAAGCTTCAGCCTTGGGTAAATCGACGTGCGCCGCCGATTCGATCGTCACCGCCGTGGTGACCATGAAGATGATCAGCAGGACGAGGAAGATATCGGTCAGCGGGGTGATGTTGATATCGGCGAACACCCCGCCGCCTTTATTCTTGGTCATTTTTCCTTTTGCCATGCGCAATACCTCAGCGGACGCCGATCAACTCCCACCACCTGAGGGGTTGTTTTCTAGTTGCGCACCCGTGACCCGCTTGGCCGCGATTGCGATCTGTTCGGCGCCGGCGGTCTTGGCGATACCAAGGATCCGAACCATGTCGCCGAGCAGCACTTTGCGATCGCCCTGGAACACGACGATCTTCTGATCCACCTTGGCCAGCGCGTCGCCTAAAGCCGACTTGAGTTCGCGCTCGGGCACGTCCTTGGAGTTCACGAACAGCTCGTGCTGCGCGGTGTAGGTAACGATCACGCCCTTGTTCTCGGGCGCGGTGTTGGTTGCGTTGGGCAGATCGACGTGCGCGGCGGACTCGATGGTAACCGATGTCGTGACCATGAAGATGATCAGCAAGACCAGGAAGATGTCGGTCAGCGGCGTGATATTGATGTCGGCGAAAACGCCGCCACCTTCGCCGCCATGAGGTCCGCTAATTGCCACGAGCCTGTCTCCCCTGGAGTGCGGCGTCGATCAGGCGGTCGTCGTTGATGTGCTGGATCGCGCTGATGTTCTCAACCTTGACGGAGAAGTAGTTGTAGAAAATAACCGCGACGATCGCGACCGCGAGTCCGAGCGCCGTCGAGATCAACGCTTCCGAAATACCGGCCGCGACGACCGAGAAGCCGCCGGTGCCCATGATTGCCATCGACTGGAACGCGACCAGGATACCGACGACCGTTCCGAACAGCCCGATGAACGGCGCCGACGCGCCGGCTGTCGCGAGCACCCAGATGTAGCGCTTGAACTCGAGCCCTTCCTGGTAGCGGCGCTCGTCGTCGAGCTCGAGCAGGTGATCGCGGTCCATCGTCTGCGCGCCCGAAATCAGCGTATGGAAGATACGCTCGGACGCCGTCCCGCGAGCCTGCGTCGCCTGCAGCGCTTCGTTGAACTTGCCTTGCCGCAGTTGCGGGATCAGCGAGTCGGCGAGCTTGGCCGTCCTCGGACCGACGCCCCACAACGCCCACACGCGCTCGAAAATGATCGCGAGACATACGACCGAAATGAAGAGCAGGGGATACGTCGCGTAGTAGCCCTGCTGAATCATGCCCAAAATTCCGAATTGGCTTTGCATCTCTTATCCTCTCGAGATTGAATTAGATTGAGCGGCGAAATTTTGGCCCCGCTCGAACCGTTGCGATAACTGCCCCAAAATGCCTCTACGGTTCACCCCTGAACCTCTGACTGCCCAATTTTACAATATTGGGCTCCCACCAGCAGGTCAAAGATGCCCGTGTTGGCGCGGAAAGTCTGAATGCAACAATAGAAAGTATTTGTCAAGAGTCGCCGTGCGGGAGAAAAAATTACCGCTTCTTCCTCGATTGCGTTTGCTGCACAGTCGTCCCAGTTCGCACAACCTTCACACCGTGCTCGTCTATCGAGTGGTGCTTCATTTAATCTAGTCTGCTTGCCATGCTGGCGACTACCTCAATTTAGTCGTTCGCGGCACAATTTTCTTGCGAGGCGGGACCCTCGACGGCTCTGGTCGCCTTGACTTCTTGGCTGCTCGCGTCTATCCAGAAGCAGACCAGAGCGTGCCGCAGGGTGACCGCGATGCGGTCTTTGTTTTTTTGGGCGATTGACGCTTTTGAGAAATCTCGACGCACTACATAATCAGACGGTGAACGGACCCGCTCTCTTCAAAAGCGCGGCGCTAGCGGCCTGCTTACTCGGACTCGCGGCTTGCAAAGCGACGCCGGTAGCCGCCCCAATCGCGCCACCGCCGACGCAGACCGCGACCGGCCCGACCGATGAGGCCAGCCAGGCGCTGCCGAAGGACCTCTACCCGTCGATGCCGATTTATCCGGGCGCCAAGATAGAGCACGTCCGCAAGCCCAAGGGCGCGATGCGCGAAATCATGTTCAGCTCCGATGCGCAGATGCCGCAGATGGTCGCTTACTACAAGGACGAGCTGAAGAAAAACGACTTTCACATCACGTCGTCGCTGATCATGCCCGCGCGCAAGACCTGGTCGTGCGACTTCCACTACAACGGGCGCCCCGGCAGCATCATGCTGTATCCGAGCGATCAGGATAAGACCAAGATGACGATCGACCTCATCTACGAGCTGCCCGCGCACGTGGATGAATCGCTGTTAGAACCGAAGGAAGATTTTGACGTAGAAGGACCGGGCGAAATCGCCCAACAACAAGCACCCAACCCAAATCCAAATCCAACCGGGAAGGCAAAGAGGAATTAGTTAGATGGCACTACTGACAGGCAAAGTTGCGGTAATCACCGGCGCCGGCCGCGGCATCGGACGCGAAGAGGCGTTGTTGCTCGCCAAGCACGGCGCCAAGGTCGTCGTGAACGATCTCGGCGGGCATTTCGACGGCACCGGGCAATCGCGCTCACCGGCCGAGGACGTCGTCAAGGAAATCCGATCCGCCGGCGGCGAGGCGGTCGCGAATTTCGAGAGCGTCACCGACTTCAAGTCCGCCAAGCGGATCATCGATTGCGCAGTCGATAACTTCGGCAAGCTCAACATCGTGGTGAACAACGCCGGCATCCTGCGCGACCGCATGATCTTCAACATGAGCGAAGAAGACTGGGACGCCGTCGTCGGCGTCCATCTGAAGGGCTCGTTCAACGTCGCGCGTCACGCGGCCGCGTACTGGCGCGAGCAGCACAAGGCCGGCAACGTGCTCAACGGCCGGCTAATCAACACCAGCTCCGACTCGGGCATCCTGGGCAACGCGGGGCAGAGCAATTACGGCGCGGCGAAAGCGGCAGTGGCCGCGATGGCGATAATCGTGGATCGCGAGATGAGCCGCTACGGCGTCACCGCCAATGCGATCGCGCCGGTCGCGCGCACCCGCCTGACGGTGGATGCGACTCCGCAGACCGCCGCCGGCATGGCTAAGAAAGAAGGCGAGTGGGACGCGTTCACGCCCGCGCACGTCGCGCCGCTGGTGGTGTGGCTCGCGAGCGACGACGCCAAAGACGTTCACGGCGAAGTGTTCCGCGTCGGTCTGGGCAACGTCTGGATGATGCGCGGATGGCACACCGGCGCCAAGGTTTCGAAGAAGGGCTCGATGTGGGAGCCGGCGGAACTCGGCGGCAAGCTCAAGGAAGAGCTGGCCAAGGGCGTGACCAAGAAGGAGAGCATGGGCGAGGTGATGGGCGGGGGCGTGTAGATTTTTGACGGTTGAGAAGAAACCCAAAAGCGCGGCTCCTCGTGAGCCGCGCTTTCGTTCCATCCTGTTTATCTGCGCCGCCAACACCGCGCGCAGCGTGATGGCCGAGCATATCCTGCGCCGCGAACTCGACGCGCTCGGCTTCGATCACAAAATTGTGATCACCTCGGCGGGCATCGCGCCGTACGCGCGCGACGGTGCGCTGGTCTCGCTCGATACGCGGATGGCGCTGCGCGAAGTCGGCATCGACATCGGTGACGAGGCCACCTCGACCGACCTCAAGCGCCATCCCGAAATGCTCGAACAGACCGATCTCATCATCGCGATGACCGAGCAGCAGGCGCGCGAACTGGTCGAGCGCTTCCCCGGCGCGCGCGAGCGGCCGGTGTTCACGCTGCGTTCGTTTGCAGGCGAAGAGGGCGACATCGACGACCCGTACGAAAAGGGCGACCTGGTATTCGCCGAATGTCGCGAAGAGATCCATCGTCTAGTCCCGACGATCATCGACCGTCTCTTTCACAACTAGCTTGGCCGCGAGTCGCGCGGGATCATATGACTATGGAATTCAACAATCCGTCTGACGCCGAGATTCGCGCGATCTTGTCGAAGCCGACTACGGTCGCAGTCATCGGATGCTCCGACAATCCGGCGCGCGACTCGTTTCGAATCGCAAAATTGCTAAAAGGCCGCGGGTTTAAGGTGATCCCGGTCAATCCGCAGCTCGACGCCGAAGCGCTCCGCGCCGCCCTCGGCGAGAAATGCTACCCCGACCTGGCGTCGATTCCCGAGCCAGTCGAGATAGTGGACGTCTTCCGCCGTTCAGAGTTCGTCCCGCAAATCGTCGAGGACGCAATCGCCAAAGGTGCGAGCGTGCTCTGGTGCCAGCTCGGCGTAATCCACATCGCCGCCGCCCGCCGCGCGCAAAAGGCGGGAATGACAGTCCTGATGGATCGATGCCCCGCAATCGAATACGCGCGATTGTTCTGAGGGGACGCATCGCGATAGACGGTCAGTATGGCGCGCTGGGAAAACAGGTCCTTCTACGTCTATATCATGGGCAGCAGGTTCGGGGTTCTCTACATCGGGGTCACGAACAACTTAGAGCGGCGCGTAAAGGAACATCGCGAAGGACTGATTCCAGGGTTTACGAAGAAGTATCGCGTCCGGCGGCTCTTATATTTCGAACAGTTCGATAGAGCGGTGGACGCAATCTCTCGTAAGAAACAGATCAAAGGATGGAAACGGGCGAGGAAGCTGGAGTTGATTCATTCGGTGAATCTCGAGATGAACGATCTGAGTGCGTGCTGGAGCACGCGAGATTCTTCGCTGCGCTCAGAATGACGGAAGTTGCGATGCTCCGCGCACTCTCTCTTCTCCGTCGTTTTTCCATCCGTCATCCTGAGTGGAGTCTGCGCAGCGAAGGATCTCGTCCGCCGCGCAGCGGCGGCGCTATGAGACTCGGAGTCAGCGGAGCACGCACATGCGAATCATAGTCATCGGAGCTGGAATCGGCGGGCTTACAGCGGCGCTGACGCTTCGACGCGCTGGGCTCGACGTTCGCGTGTTCGAACAGGCCGCGGAATTGCGCGAGGTCGGCGCCGGTATCCAGATAAGTCCCAACGCATCGCGAATCCTCCATCGCCTCGGACTCGAAGAGCCGATGCGCCGCATGGGAGTTCGGCCGCGCTCGATCCTCATTCGCCGATGGGACGACGGTCGCGAAATCGCCCGCCAGCCGCTGGCCGACGCATGCGAGCGTAACTTCGGCGCGCCCTACTATAATTTCCATCGCGCCGATCTGCTCGATCTTCTATCAGCGGCCTTGCCCGCCGGCGTGCTGCATCTCGACCATCGATGCGTCGGACTGACCCAGCATTCCGATCGCGTCGAAGTGCAATTCCACAACGGCGCGACCGCCGATGCTGACGTGGTCGTTGGCGCCGACGGCATCCACTCGACGGTTCGCAACGCCGTCATGGGGCCAGAGTCGCCGCGATTTTCGGGCCACGTCGCTTATCGTGGACTCGTTCCGGCGGAACGCGTGGCGCATCTCGGAGTCGAGCTCGCGGCGAACGTGTGGTGGGGCCCCGACCATCACTTCGTCCACTACTACGTCGGCGCCGGCGCCCGTTATCACAACTGGGTCGCGCTGACTCCCGGCGAATGGCGCGTCGAGTCGTGGACTGCGAAGGGCGAGATCGCCGACGCACTCAAGGAGTTCGAAGGGTGGCATCCGCAGATTCACGCGATCATCAGCGCCGCTGAGACGACCAATCGATGGGCTCTGTACGATCGTGACCCGCTCCCGCGATGGACGGTTGGGCGCGTCACGCTGATGGGCGATGCGGCGCATCCGATGCTTCCGTATATGGCGCAAGGCGCGGTGCAATCGATCGAGGACGCCGCAGTGCTGCCGAAATGCCTCGAGCATGCCGATGCGCACGATGTGTCTGCAGCGCTCTCGCGTTACGAGCAGACGCGCAAGCCGCGCGCCTCGCGATGCCAGGAAGGCTCGCGCCGCAACGCCGTCATGTACCATCTTGCCGACGGCGAGGAGCAGCAAAACCGCGACGCCAACATCGCGTCGGCCGCGACCGCGCCGCTGCCTCAGAACGCATGGCTCTACGGTCACGACGTCGAAGCCGAATTCGAGCAAAAGTGACATCCGCGGGCATCGTTGTCAGATGAAGCCGCGCAAGTGGAAGACGCTCAAGAGCGACGTCGCATACAGCACGCCGATTTTCGATCTCCATCGACGCCGCTCAACGCATACGCGTCGCGGCGAGCGCGACTTCTTCATCCTCGATGCGCCCAATTGGGTGAATATCATCCCGCTCGCGAAAAATGGCGATGTCGTGATGATTCGCCAATGGCGTCACGGCATCTCGGAGTTCACGCTCGAGGTGCCCGGGGGGATGGTCGATCCCGAAGATGAATCTCCGATGCATGCGGCGCGCCGCGAGATGATCGAGGAGACTGGCTTCGACTCCGAGGCGATCGTCGCACTCGGCAAGGTGCATCCGAACCCCGCAATCCAGGGCAACATCTGCTACTCCTTCCTCGCCGAGAATGTGCGCGAGGTGTCGCGCGTCGTGTCGCTGGGCGACGAGGAGACCGAGGTGGTGATGGTCCCGATGCGCGAAATCCGGAGCCTGATAGCGTCCGGCAAAGTGATGCACGCCCTGACCATCGCCGCATTTTCCTTCCTGCACGTGTACAATCCCCCGCCAACCAAACGTCGCCGCAAAAAGTAGCTGGTCCGAAACCTCGCCCGTTATTTTACGGGAGAGGCGGCCGACCGCATCACGGTCGGCGGTGAGGGTTCTGCGAATCAATCGCAATTCCCGCTCCCGCTCTTCACTTCGATTGAATCGCAGAACCCTCACCTAACCTCTCCCGTAAAAATAACGGCGAGGGACCTGCAAGAAAATCCGGCGCCCGCGTTCAGAGAATCGAGAGGGACGACTCGATGGACGCATTCAGCTCGACGCCAAAGCACTGGACTGCCTCACTCGCCGATCCTCGACTGTTCCAAATCTTCGCCCTCGGCATCTTGCTCGCCGCCGGCGCCTACTTCCGCGACTTCAGCATCCGCCCCGAGCAGGTCATCCTGACCTTCGCCAGCGGGCTGCTGACGCAGGCCGCATGCTGGAGGCTTACCCCGTCGAAGCCGCGCACAATGCGCAGCGCGATCATCACCTGCCTCAGCCTCACGCTTCTGCTGCGCGCTGACAACCTGGTTGCGCATCCGATCGCAGCCGCCGCCGCGATTTTCTCGAAGTCGCTGTTCCGATTTCGCGGCAAGCATCTCTTCAATCCCGCAACCTTCGGCATCATCTTCGCGATCGTCTTGCTTCCCGGCACATGGGTTTCACCGGGCCAGTGGGGCCAGAACGTTGCGATCGCCGCATGGGTCGTGATGCTCGGCATGCTGGTGACGAATCGCGCGCGCCGCGGCGACATCAGCTGGATGTTTCTCGCGTTCTACCTCGGCGCGCTCGCGCTTCGTATCGAATATCTCGGACAGCGATGGGCAGTGTGGACGCATCAGCTCGAGAGCGGCGCGCTGCTGCTGTTTGCGTTCTTCATGATTTCCGATCCGATGACCGGCCCCAGCGATCGCCGCGGCAGAGTCGCGCACGCCGCACTGGTCGCCGCGATCGCATACGCGTGGCAGGTCTGGCTCTACCGCACCAACGGACTCATCTGGGCTTTGTTTATCGCGGCAGCATGCGTTCCGCTGTGGGACGCGATCTGGCCCGCGCGCAAATTCGAATGGACACAAAATGGAGGTTCTCATGTTGTTTCAACGAATCCCGATTCTAGTTTCGGTGGCGCTACTCGCGCTGATGCTCGCCGCGCCGCATGAAGCACGCGCGTTCTGCGGCTTCTACGTCGGCAAGGCTGACGAGCCGCTGGTCAATCACGCGTCGCAAGTCGTGATCGCGCATCATGATGACAAGACCGTCATCAGCCTGATGAACGATTACCAGGGCGAGCCGTCGGATTTCGCGCTGGTAGTTCCGGTGCCGGTCGTGCTGCAGAAGGGGCAGGTGCATATCGGCGATCGCGAACTGTTCCAGAAGATCGACGCGTACAGTTCGCCCCGCCTGGTCGAGTATTACGACCCGGATCCGTGTCAGTTGATGCATGCCAATGGCAATGGGAGCTGCGGCGGGCGCGTTGGCGAGGGACTCGGCTCGCAGCGCCCAGCCCGGCTGAAGCCAAAGCGCTCGGGGTTACGGTCGAGGCGGAGTACACCGTCGGCGAATACGACATCGTGATCCTGTCGGCTAAGGAATCGACGGGCCTGCAAACCTGGCTGCAGCAGAGCGGCTACAAGATTCCGCTCGGCGCCGACCGCGCGCTCGAGCCGTACATTCGCAGCGACATGAAGTTCTTCGTCGCCAGGGTCAATCTCACCGAGCACAATCGCACCGGCCTGACCTACCTGCGGCCGCTGCAGTTCGCCTTCGAATCGCCAAAGTTCATGCTGCCGATTCGTCTTGGCATGATAAATTCGCAAGGCCCGCAGGATCTCGTCGTGTACATGCTCACCCAAAACGGCCGCGTCGAGACCACCAACTACCGCACCGTGAAATTGCCGACCGGCATGGACATCCCCGAATACGTGCGCACTGACTTCGGCGGCTTCTACAAGGCGATGTTCGACGAGCAGGTCCGCCGCAATGACATGCGCGCCGTGTTCACCGAGTACGTGTGGAACATGGGATGGTGCGATCCGTGCGCGGGGCCGCCGCTGTCGCGCGAGGAGTTGAAAAGCCTCGGCGTGTTCTGGCTCGACGATCAGCCCGGCGGACCGATCCCGATGTATCGCCGTCCCGGTGGGGGACCGATGATATATCCGCCTCCGATGACTGGTGCGACGCCGGTGACGCTCACGCGTCTGCACGTCCGCTACAGCGCCGACACGTTCCCCGAAGATCTGATTTTCCAGGAGACGCAGGATCAGGAAAATTTCCAGGCCCGTTACGTCATGCATCGTCCATGGGATGGATCGCCGAACGCGTGTGAAGCGGCGAAGAATTACTTCGACGATCTGAACAAGCGCAAAGCGCACGAAGCCGAGACGCTCGCAGATCTAACCGGATGGAATCTGCAGAACGTGATCAAAAAAGCCGGCCTGTCGCCGGAATCGCAGCCAAAGCCATGGTGGCAGGACATCTGGGGCTCGTGACGCGGTGGACGGCGGTGGAATGTGCGCGGGGTCGCCTCGACCCCGCGTGCCAGCGTCAGTTCTTGTCCAGTATCCTAATCAGCTCCGATGTGTACGCCACCAGGTCCCCACAGCTCGCGCATTTGACGCGTTGAACCTGGTTCTCTTCGATATAAATCAGCATCGATTTCCCGCCGCATTTTGCGCAAGTCAAAACGTCGTCAGATGGATCGATTTGCCGCCCCCGCAGCCATCGAGCTAGGCGATTTGTGAAACTGCTCAAATGTGAGAGAATTGTAACATAGGTAACACACCCGAAACCTGGTAAATCTGACAGAATTGAAGATTAGGCATGTGCCCGCTGAGTCTCCTGCATTGACTGCCGACGCAGTGTGCCCTAGTCTTGCCGGTTTGCTATATTATTTTATCTCAGTTGACTGGGCTGCTTCTTTCCTCAACTTGCAATACCAGAGTTTTTAGTCATGTTTGACACGCTGAGTGACCGCCTCGAATTAGTCTTCAAAAAGCTCAAAGGTCAGGGCCGGATCACTGAGCGCAATATCGAGGAGGCACTCCGCGAGGTCCGGCTCGCGCTGCTCGAGGCCGACGTCAACATTAAAGTCGTCCGCGACTTTATCGAACACGTCAAATCCAAGGCGCTCGGCGCCGAAGTGCTGCGCTCGCTCTCGCCCGAGCAGCATCTGATCAAGTTCGTCGCAACCGAGCTGCAGAATGCGATGGGCGGCACTGCGCGCGAGCTCGATCTGAAGGTCAAGCCGCCGGTTAAAATCATGGTGGTCGGCCTTCAGGGCTCGGGCAAAACGACTTCGATTGCGAAGCTCGCGCGATGGCTTAAATCCGAGCGCAAACGCCATCCGCTTCTGGCCTCGACCGACATCTATCGCCCGGCCGCGATGGAGCAACTGCGCGTGCTCGGCGCGCAGGCGCAAATTCCAGTCCTCGACAGCAATGAGCAGCAGGATCCAATCGAGATCGCGTCGCGCGCGATGGCCCGGGCCGAAACTGGTGGGCATGACGCGATTCTGATCGACACCGCCGGCCGCCTGCAAATAGACGAAGAGCTGATGGACGAGTTGGCGCGCCTCAAGGCCGCCCTCAACCCGCATCACATCATATTCGTCGCCGACGCGATGACCGGACAGGAAGCCGCGACCGTCGCCGCGGGATTCCATGAGCGGCTGAACATCTCGGGCGTCATTCTGACCAAGCTCGACTCCGACGCGCGCGGTGGCGCGGCGCTTTCGGTGCGCACCATCACCGGCGCGCCGATTCTGTTCGCTGCGACCGGCGAGAAACTCGACGCATTCGAGGTTTTCTATCCGGATCGGCTGACCTCGCGAATTCTTGGGATGGGCGATGTGCTGACTCTGATCGAAAAGGCGCAGCAGAATTACGATCAGACCAAGGCCAAGGAGCTCGAGCGCAAGTTCAAGAAGAACGAGTTCACCATCACCGACTTCGCCGAGCAGATTCGCGCGATCAAAAAGATGGGCTCGCTGGGCGAGTTGATGGGCATGATTCCCGGACTCAAGAAACTTGCGGGGGCGGCGGATTCCGAAGACGCGAAGCTCGAGCTCGGGCGGATCCAGGCGATCATCGACTCGATGACGTTGCAGGAGCGCGGCAATCATCTGATTATCAACGGGCGTCGGCGCGCGCGAATCGCCGGCGGCAGCGGTACGTCGGTCCAGGACGTGAATCGTTTTCTCAAACAGTTCGAGCAGACGCGCAAAATGATGAAGAAAATCACTCGCATGGGCGCGGGCAAGATGATGATGCGTGGACTGGGGCTCGGGAGCTAGAATAGTAACAGGAGAACTGAATGGCACTTGTAATTCGATTGCGCCGACATGGTGCGAAAAAAAAACCTTTCTACCGCATCGTGGTGGCCGATTCGCGCTCGCCGCGTGACGGACGCTTCGTCGCCCAGGTCGGGACTTACGATCCGGCGTTCGATCCGCCGCGCGTCACTATCAAAAAAGAGCTGGCGGACCAGTGGCTAAAGGCTGGCGCCAAGCCAAGCGACACAGTAAGGAAGTTGATTAAACGAGCCGAAACAGCAACGGCCTCCGCCTGATGCGACCCGCTGCAACGGAGCCATCCTATGAAGGAGCTCGTCGTCTTTCTCGCGCAACAACTGGTTAACGACGCTAACTCGGTGGACGTTAAGGAGACCCAGGGCGATACCGCCTCGGTCCTTGAACTGAGGGTCGCCAAGGAAGATTTGGGCCGCGTGATCGGCAAGCAGGGACGCACCGCAAAGTCGATCCGCACGATTCTGAACGCCGTCGCCTCGCGCACCAATCGCAAAGTCGTTCTCGAAATCGTCGAGGACCGATGATCCTGTGCACCGTGACGCGCCTCGCGTCACAACATCGATGCTTCGCGTCGGCCGCATAAGCGGCACCCACGGGCTGAAGGGCGCGCTGCGCTTTCGGCCCGATAATCCCGATTCCAACACATTGGCAGAGGTCAAGCGCGTTTTCCTCGAACGCGACGGCGAATCGCGCGAGTTTCGCCTGACCGCAATCGCACCGCTCAACCCGACGACTCGGCGGATCACGCTCGAAGGCATCGCCGACATAAACGCAGCCGAGTCGCTCAAGGGCGCGGTCGTGATGCTCGCGACAGAGGACGTCCCCGCCGCCAAGCCGGGCGAGTTCTACTATTACGAAGCGATCGGATGCGAAGTCTTTCTGACCGACGGCAGCCGCCTCGGCGCAATCGAAGAAATTTTCTCCAACGGCGCGCACGACGTCTGGGTAGTCCGCGACGCCGAGCGCGAAGTGCTCGTCCCGGTGATCGATAACGTCGTCAAGGCGATGGATCTTCCGGCGCGCCGCGTCACCATCGAACCAGTCCCCGGCCTGCTCGACTAGCGTCTGGCTCCTCGCGAGTCACACGGATAGATTTGGTCTCGCGCCATTGATGGAGTTCCATATAATCACATTGTTCCCCGAGATGTTCGAATCGCCGTTTCGCGGCGGCATGATCGGACGCGCGGTCGAGCAGGGCCTAATCGCAATCAAAGCGCATCCGCTGCGCGAGCACGGTCTCGGCAACTACCGGCAAGTCGATGACGCGCCGTACGGCGGCGGCAGCGGGATGGTGATGCGGCCCGAGCCGATCGCAGCCGCGATTGACGCGGTCAACGAGCAGAGTCCCGGCCTGTGGCGCATCCTGATGACGCCGCAGGGCGAAGTATTCGACAACTCGATGGCGCGCGACCTCGCCAAACGCGCGCCCGGCCTGATGATCGTCGCGGGCCGCTACGAAGGAATCGATGAGCGCGTGCGGTCGCTGGTCGATCAGGAAATCTCGATCGGCGACTACGTGCTGAGCGGCGGCGAAATCCCCGCGATGGCGGTGATCGAAGCGGTCGGCCGCATGCTTCCCGGCGTGCTCGGCAATCCCGAGTCGCTCGATGAGGAGTCGTTCGCCGCCGGGATGCTGGAATACCCGCAATACACGCGCCCCGAAGAATTCCGCGGCATGATCGTGCCTGAGATCCTGCTCAGCGGCGACCACGCCAAGATTCGCGCATGGCGCGAGGCCGAATCGAAACGCCGCACCGCGCGTCGCCGTCCCGATCTGCTCGAGCGGCGCAAATTCTGAAGTGTCCGACTTATTTGTAGCGCTGATTCACCACCCGGTCGTAAACCGAAACGCCGAGACCGTCACCTCGGCGATCACCAGCCTCGACATCCACGACATCGCGCGCGCGTCACGAACCTACGACGTGCGCGGCGTGTTTATCGTGCATCCGATTCCCGAGCAGCGGAAATTCGCCGCCAGCGTAATCGATCACTGGCGCTTCGACTTCGGCCGCGCCCACGACTCGCGCCGTCGCGAGGCGCTCGAGCGCGTACAAATAGTGGTGGAACTCGACGACGCGATCGCCGAGGCCACGCGAATTAGCGGTGTGCGCCCGCTAATCGTACACACCTCCGCCCGCACCGAAGGCGGCACCAGCTACGCCGATCTGCGCGCGCGCCTCGAAGCTCGAGACGCCCCACCAATGATGATCCTGCTAGGCACCGGCTTCGGCATGTCCCCCGAAGTAGCCGCCCGCGCCGACATCATCCTCGCCCCAATCATCGGCCCCACCGACTACAACCACCTCTCAGTCCGCTCCGCCGCCGGAATAATCCTGGACCGCCTCCGCGGCAAGTAATCGCGCCTCGTTTGCGTTCCGAAAAGCGCTGGCCGCAGGAGCGTCCGTCGAGACTCTTCGCCGCAGCGGCTCAGAATGACACCTGAGGCGGCTCGCTTTTTTGTGTCATCCTGAGCGCAGCGAAGGATCTCGCGCTTCCAGTGCGTATCGCTCCAGCACAGCGGTCACGCAGGGCGCGCCCGCAACTTCTCCACGAAGCGCCGCATGTGCGGATCGGAGCGCTCGAACGGAATCTCGTCGAATCCAAACCATCGCACGCCGTGAAACTCGCCACGATCGAATTCAATCGCGCGCGAGCTGTCGCCGCGCAGCAAATACCAAAGCGACACGTCGGTATGCCCTCCGCCTCCGTCGACCCGCGTCACCGTGATGAACAGCGGCTCCGGCTGAATGAAATCTGCCGCAAGGATCAGTTCCTCCGCCAGCTCTCTGACCACGGTCGCCCGCGGGTCTTCATCGGGCTCGACGTGACCACCGCTCGGCAGCCACAAGCCGGCAAGCTTGTGATCGACCAGCAGCACCTTTCCCCGCCGATCATCGACGAGCGCGAAGTAACTCACCAGATGCTTGGGCGGCACATCGGGCTTTTTAGTCCTGAAGATCGGCGCACCCGACCGAATCCACTCGAGCGTAGAGTCGCGATGCTCCCGCTCGAGTACATCCAGCGGCTCAATTGCCGCAACTATTTCGGCGATCACTTCGACAACGGAGTCCACGACCTTACCCGGGTCGCAGAATAGCGCCCGAGTAACATCGTCACCACCCATTGAGTGCGCCCGCGCATTTGGGTAGGTTTAGGGGCTCGACTCGAGGTCTTTTTTCCCATGAACACCGTAATCCAGAAGCTCGAAGAGCGGGGCCTGCGCAAGGACCTGCCTGAATTCCGCGTCGGCGACTCGGTCCGCGTTCACGTCAAGGTCGTCGAAGGCGAGAAGGAGCGCATCCAGTCCTTCGAAGGCATCGTGATCAAAATGAATCGCGGCGCCAACCGCGCGACCTTCACCGTGCGCAAGATTTCCTACGGCGTCGGCGTCGAACGAATCTTCCCGATGCATTCGCCGCGAATCGACAAGCTGCAAGTGCTGACCCGCAACCGCGTTCGCCGCGCGCGCCTGTACTACCTGCGCAATCTGTCGGGTAAAGCGGCTCGTCTCGACGTCGCGACCTGAGCGCCGCGCGAATTCCTCGATCACCGATCGTTTGAGGCCAAGGTCGTCGCGCCGGAATCGCGCATAGTGCGGACGTTGCCCTCAAGGTATGCGCCTTCGGCCACCGTCAAGGTGCGGGTTTCGATATTTCCGAAAACCTTCGCGCGCGGCCCGAGCGCCAGTCGATCGCATCCGACCACGTCTCCGCGCAACTCGCCCATTATCAGGATTCGTGGCGCGTAGACCTTGCCCTCGATCATTCCTTCTTCGCCGATGACCACCAGATCGGGCGACCGGACTTCGCCGCGGAAGCGCCCCTCGATTCTAATCGGCTCGTGAAAAATCAGCTTACCCGAGACGTTGACGTTGCGCCCCACTGCGACGCGCGTGCGCGCCTCGGCCCAAGCTGCGCCTGCGTCCTGCGGTATCTGATTTGAATCCGTGAAAGGTGAATCCATGAAAACTACGGCGCCGGGAATACGTGGCACGACACTGCGTGGCCGCCGCGCCCGGTCTCTAATTTTGGTTCGACGTTAGTACAAACATCTTTCGCATAAGGGCATCTCGGATGGAAGGCGCAGCCCGGCGGCGGGTTCATCGGACTCGGCATTTCGCCGGGCAGTTTGATTCTCTCCGGCTTGTTGGCGGTATCGATCGTCGGAATCGCCGAGAGCAGCGCGCGCGTGTACGGATGCCGCGGGTTCAAATAAATCTCGTCGCGCGTCGCAATCTCGACAATCTTGCCGAGGTACATGATCGCGACCCGATTGCTGATGTGCTCGACCACGCGCAAGTCGTGCGCGATGAACAGGTACGTCAGTTTCAGCTTCTCCTGCAGGTCCTGCAGCAGGTTGATTATCTGCGCCTGGATCGAAACGTCGAGCGCCGAGACCGGCTCGTCGAGCACCAGGAAGCGCGGATTCACCGCCAGCGCCCGCGCGATACCGATCCGCTGGCGCTGCCCGCCAGAAAATTCGTGCGGCAGCCGATCCATCGCGTCGGCGCTCATCCCGACCATCGCGAGCAGCTCGGCGATCCGCCGCTCCTTTTCCGCCCCGCGCGCAAGTTTGTGAATCTCGATTCCCTCGCCGACGATAGCTCGCACGCGCATCCGTGGATTCAACGACGCGTACGGATCCTGAAACACCAACTGCATCTGCTGCCGCAGCGTGCGAAGTTCAGCTCGGCCAAGCGTCGAGAGATCATGCCCGTCGAAATACACGGCGCCCGCGGTCGGCTCGAGCAGTTTCAGGATCAGCCGGCCCAGCGTCGATTTCCCCGATCCCGACTCTCCGACCAATCCCAGCGTCTCGCCGGGTTGAATCTCCAGGTTGACCCCGGCCACCGCTTTTACCGAAAGTTTTTTCCCGCCGATGATGCTGGTCGATCCCGCCGGAAACTCCTTGCTGAGATTCACGACGCGAACCAGCGCCGGAGCAGCACTTGTGGCGGACGCGATCGGTTCAGGCGCGGATGCAGGCGACATAATGATTAGGAGCCTTGTTTTCGAGCGGTGGATCGACCTCGGAACACTTCGGAATTGCGCGCGGGCATCGCGGATGAAATCTGCATCCAGCCGGCGGATGCAACGAGCTGGGAATCGAACCGGGAATCGCCTGCAAACGGTGATGCCGGCTGCCATCGATGCCGGGAATCGATTCGAGCAATCCGCGCGTGTACGGATTGAGCGGATTTCGAAACAGCTCCGCGGTCGGTGCCTGTTCCATCACGCGCGCCGCGTAAAGAATCGTAACATCGTCAGCATACTCAGCGACGATTCCAAGATCGTGCGTGACCAGAATCACCGCGAGGCCGAGCCGCACCTGCAACTCGCGGATCAGATCGAGAATCTGCGCCTGTATCGTCACGTCGAGCGCGGTGGTCGGCTCGTCCGCGATCAGCAGCCGCGGATTGCACGACAACGCCATCGCAATCATCACGCGCTGACGCATGCCGCCGGACAGTTGATGCGGATAGTCGTCGATCCGCCGCTCGGGATCTGCAATCCCGACCATCCTGAGCGCCTCGATAGTGCGATTGCGCGTCTCGGCGCGATTGGTGCGCTGATGCAGCCGGACCGCCTCGCCAATCTGGCTGCCGATAGTGAAGACCGGATTCAGCGACGTCATCGGCTCCTGGAAAATCATCGCGATCCGCGCGCCGCGAACGTGGCGCATCTCGGGCTCGCTCAGTTTCAACAGATCCTGATCTTCGAAAATAACTTCGCCGCCGACAATCCGCGCCGACTCAGGCAGCAGCCGCATGATCGAGAGCATACATGCCGACTTGCCCGATCCCGACTCGCCCACAATTCCCAACAACTTCCCCGGCTCAACCGAAAAACTAACCCCATCCACCGCGCGCACCTCTCCCGCCTCAGTAAAGAACGAGGTGCGCAGCAATTTAACTTCAAGCAGCGGTTTCACGTGAGTTCAGCGTATCAGATCATGCCGCGGTGGTGGCGGGATCGAGGCGGTCGCGGAGATGGTCGCCCAGGAAGTTGAACGACATTACGGCGAGGAAGATGAAAATGCCGGGGATCAGGATCCATGGATAGCGCGCGAGGTTTTGGACGTCCTGCGCCTGTGCGAGAAGGTTGCCCCAGCTTGCGGCTGGTTCCTGGATGCCGAGACCGAGAAGTGAGAGTGCACTTTCTCCTAAGATGAAGCCCGGAATCGACAGCGTCGCGGCGACGATCGCGTAGCCCATCACCGACGGAATGATGTGGCGCGTGATGATGCGCCATCGCGACGCGCCCAGCGCGCGCGCCGCCTCGACGTAGGGGCGCGAGCGAACCGACGACGCCATCCCGCGGATGATTCGCGCAAAGCCGGCCCAACTGATGAAGCTCATGATTGCGACGATCATAAAAAACGTCGCGACTGCGCTTAGCCCCGACGGAATCACCGCTGCCAGCGCGAGCAGGAAATAAAATGACGGCAGCGACATCTCGATTTCGGACCATCGCATGATCAGGAAATCGACGGTCCCGCCGACGTAGCCCGACAGCGCGCCCACTCGTGATGCCCAGTGAAAAACTGATCAGCACGCCAACCAGGCCGACGCACATGCTCACGCGCGAGCCGTAAACGATTCGCGAATACAGGTCGCGCCCGAGGCCGTCGCTGCCGAGCATGAAGTACGGCACGCTCTCGCTGTCGGTGGTGAACAGATGCCCGTGCGAGAACAAGTGTATGTCGAGCCGCTGCGCATGGTCGGCGGCGAAAGTGCGCGCAGTCTTGTCCTGCATATGCATCGGATGCGTATAGAAAAGACTGCGCGACCAGTCCGTCGGCGCACTCAAATGGAGCGACATCGGCGGGCAATCGGGCATCTCGCGATTCTGATACGTGGGGTCATAGCTCGCGAAAAACGGCGACGCGGCGGCGAGCAGGTAAAAGAACGCGAGGCAGATCGCGGAAAAACGGACCGTCCGCGACGCCCGCCGCCACTCGCGCGCGACGCTCGACGTTTTCCGCGCGGATATCGCGGCGCCTTGTAGATTGGCCTGCAATGCCGGGACTGCGTTCATCTCACTCGGCCGCCACCGATGAAAAATCGACCCGCGGATCGACCGCGACCAGCGCGATGTCGGCGAGCAGGTTGCCGACCAGCAACAGGATCGTGCCCATCAGCACCGAACCCATCACCAGGTAGATGTCGAGCGAACGCACCGCCTCGAGCATCAGCAGGCCGAGGCCTTGCAGGTTCATCACGGCCTCGACCAGCGCGGCGCCGCCGAGCAAATCGCCGAGCGAATAGCCCGCCATCGTGACGAATGGATTCATCGCGTTGCGCAGCACGTGCTTATAGATGACGACGCGCTCGGAAAGTCCTTTGGCGCGCGCAGTGCGCACGAATTCAGAATTTTTGATTTCGAGAATCTGCGATCGCATCAGGCGCATCAGGCTGGCAGTGCCGGAGATGCCAAGCACGAATACCGGCAGGATGAGGTGGTTGATGCGATCGGCCACCTGGTTCAGCGGCGAGAGCGTCGCGTAGTCGGGTGAGTAGGTGCCGCCGATTGGGAACCATCCGGTTTTCAGCGCCAGGTACATCATGAGGAAGGCGAGGAAAAAGCTCGGTACCGACATCCCGAAGAACGCGAGAAACGACAGAAGGCGATCCCAGATCGAGTTCTGATTCACCGCGACGACAATTCCGATCGGAATCGCGATCATCCACGAGAAGATCATGCTGCTCGCCGCCAGGATGATCGTGTTGAAGGCGCGCGACGCGATAAGGCCGGTGACGCTGACCCGGTATTGCAACGAGAACCCGAAGTTCAGATGCACCACGCCCCACAGCCACTTGAAGTAGCGGACCATCAGCGGTTGATCGAGGCCGAACTGCGCCTCGAGCTGGTGAATTACTTCGGGGGTGATAGTCGGGTTGAGTTTCAGATTCGAGACGAAGTCGCCCGGCACCAACGACATCGCGAGGAACGAAATGAAAGTGATCCCGAGGATCAGCGGGATCATGTTGAGCAGGCGACGGATCAGGAAGCGGGTCATCGTGTCATCGGCCTGATATTTCGACGTGCGCGCGGCGCCGGATGTTCAGTCGGCCTTGAATTCCATCCACTCCGGTTTGTAAGTGCCCCAAACGTGCGGCTGATAATTTAGCAGCGAATTTTTCCACGACGCATAGCGCTGCTGCGCGCACAGTTTCGATTATCGGCAGCTGATCGTGCAGGATCTCCTGAATCTTCCAGTAGTACGGCGCGCGCTTGGTGGGATCCATCTCGGACGCGCCCTGGTCGAGCAACGTGTCGATCTCGGCCTCCCACGGCGTGGCGGGCTTGGGCTGATTCGGATTCCAGATATGAAGGTTGCCCGATGAGCGATAGAAATTCGCGCCATCGTTCGGCTCGATACCGCCGGTGAATCCCATCAGGATGCAGTCCCAGTCGAACGACGAATCGAGTTTGTCCACCAGCGTCGTGAACTCGAGCGGTCGATAGTTCACCTTGATACCGACGCGCTCCAGGTCCTGCTTAAAGATGGTGCAAATCTCATTGCGATCCGGGTTGCCGGTGTTGGTAGTGAGATCAAATTCGAGACGATTGCCTTTCGGATCGGTCCGCACGCCGGGTTTTGCGAGGTGATAGCCGGCACCCTCGAGCATATCGGCGGCGAGTTTCGGATCGTAGTCGTAATCCTTGAGATTGGGATTGGCGAAAATTTTGTTCTCGGGCGAGATATCCGCCACTGCCGCCTCCGCGAGCCCGTGAAAGACAAGATCGATCATCGATTTCTTGTCGACCATGTGCGCCATCGCCTGCAGAAACTTCAGGTCGGTGAACCAGTCGAGCTTCGGATTGGTCACGCCGGCTTTTGCGAAATGCCGCGGATTGCGGTTGAAGCTGAAGAACAGCGTGCCGGTATCGACCCCGATTTTCTTAATCGAGATGTCGAGTTCGTGATTCTTCACCTTCTGCTGCAGCGGATAGACCTCCTCGGCCCGTGGAACGTAAACGTCGATTTGTCCGGATAGATAGCGCAGATACTGAGCGTTCTGGTCGGGCACGATTGTAACGTTCTGCCCGTGCAGGCGCGGCAACTGGCCGCCATGCTCGTCTTTCATCCAGAAGCTGTCGTTGCGCACGTAGTTGACCACCTGGCTTTGCGAGTAACGCACCATCTTGTATATCCCGTTGCCGATAAGCTGGTCGGGCGGTGTGTTTATGCCCCAGGCGTGATTGAAATCTCCAGCTTTCCACAGTGGCTCGAGGATATGAGCCGGAATGACCTGCAGACCCTCGAGCGCGGAGATCAGCGGCGCAAAGGGCTTGGGCAGATGTAGCACTACGGTGTAATCGTCCACTGCCTCGGCTTCGATTCGCTTTTTGTCGACCAGAAGTATCGGCCGCAAGCTGTTCGGCACCTTCGGATCGTAGATGACGTCCAGTGTGAACAGCACGTCGTGTGCGGTGAACGGCTGCCCATCAAACCACTTCACGTCTCGCCGCAGATGAAGCGTGATCGCCTTGTTATCGGGCGCGATGTCCCATTTCTCGGCCAAACGAGGTTCCGGAAGAGTCGTTACCGGATTGAGCTGAAGCAACGTTTCGAACAGATCGCCGGTGAGCTGACCTGAGCTGGAATCGGTGATCAAAATCGGATTAAAGGTTCGCGGATCACTGCCAATCACGGTGTAGAGGGTTTGTACCTTTGCATGCTCGTTGCCGGTACGATTCACGCGGCATCCGCCAAGAATCGCGAGCGACGACAGCGCAATCGCGCAGATTACAATCGATAAAATGCGGCTTGTGCGGTACCTCAGCTTGCATTTGAGAACGCTTTGCCATCATCAAAGCTCAGATTCATCAGAGTGGCTCCAGGAGCCGGTGTCAACACGAACGTCGAATCGGGGATGATGCCGTTGACGATCGGCCGCAGATAGCGAAACGTCACGTGGCTGCTGGCCGCCGGAAAACTCGCTTCGACCACGTAAGGGAAGTTTATTCCGCCGATGTCATGATAGTCGCTGTAGCGGACCTCGTAGTTAATGCGACCGTCGGCGCCCGTTTCGCGCACCATCGCGAGGTTGCCGTCGGTAAATCCAAGCGCTCGCGTCCCCGCCGTCGCGTTGCCGTAGGTCGCGACGATCATCCCGCCGTCAGTCGAGACCGAGTCGGCGTCAGCGCTCAGGGGGAAGTCAGCCGGCGCGAGTCCCAACAACAAACCGACGGCGTCGGCCGGCGCCATCGGTATTCGCACGTACTTGTAGAGCGTGTCGGCGTTGGCCTGTCCGCGTATGAACCGATTCTGCGCCGGCTCGAAGATCGCCAGGTCCGGGCCTTGCGCCGCCAGCAGTAGCGCGACGCCGAATGGGGACATCGCCTCGACTCGTAGATTGCCGGGCCGCTTGGCGACGATGTTCTCTTTCGCCTTGAGGTGTTGATCGCCGGCCGTATATTCCATCACCGCCGGACTCTGAACACAGGCGAGTCGCCGGTCGCGCTCGGCCAGCGCCGCGGTCATATTCTCGGCTTGAACTTTGGTCTCACTGAAGCCCGGGGTCGGCCTCTCTTTTTCCGGAACCGGTGGAGTGTGAACGACGACGCACGCCGACGTTTCAATCATCGCCAGCAGCAGCGTCGATGCGACCGCCACCAGCGAGATTGTTTTCCGACGCCGTGCGAGTTCAGTGGCCCGCGCTGGCGGCATTCTGCAGGACCTGGATTTTATCCTTGAGGCGTGCGACCTGGTCGGTCTCCTGCGCCTTCTTCAGCGCGTCGGTGTATTCGTGCCCGGCTTCCTTGGTCTTGCCCAGCTTGCGATACGCGTCGCCGAGATGCTCGGTGATCGTAGGATCGCTGCCGGTCAGATTGACCGCGCGCTCCAACTGCTCGACCGCCTGTTTGTAGTCGCCCTTCTGATAGTAAACCCATCCGAGGCTATCGACGTAAAATCCGTCTTCGGGCTCGATATCGAGCGCCCGCTTGATCAGCTTTTCCGCCTCGACCAGGTTGGTGCCCTGCTCGGCGTAACTGTATCCGAGATAGTTCAGCGCCTGCGCGTTGGCGGGATTCAGCTCGATCGCTTTCTTCATCTCGGCCATTCCTTCGTCGCGCTGCTTGTTTTGATCGAGCGCCGCGCCGAGCGTGAAGTGGAACTTGTCACTCTTGGGATCGGCTGCGACCATCTTGCGCGCCAGCTCGATCGCTGCCGGGTAATCTTTCTTTTCCTGGTAGACGCCGACCATGAAGCCGATGATTTCCGCGTCGTTGGGCTTCTTGGCGAGCGCGTCCTTCAGCGCGCTCAGCGCCTCGTCGTACTTGTTCGCTTTATCGTACAGGTACGCCAGCTGCAGGCGCGATTCGACGTAATGCTCGTTGTCGGCGGGAATCTTGTTGAACTCGGCGATCGCCTTGTCGCTCTCGGACAGCTCCGTGTACACAGTGCCGAGATAGTAGTGGACGCGATAATTGTTCGGCTCGGCTCCGAGCACGAGGTTGAACTCAGTCGCCGCGTCGTCAAAATTTCCCTGCTCGACGTACAGCAATCCGATCTTGGTGCGCGTGTCCGCCGGATTGGTCTCGACCTGCTCGGCGCGCTTCAGCTCGTCCAGCGCTTCGTTGTATTTCTTCTGGCCGACCAGGATTTCAGCCTTGCGCTTTCGCACCAGCTCGTTGTTCGGATTGACCTGCGTGATCTTGTTGTAATAGACCAGCGCGTCCTGCGGACGCTCCTGCCGCTCGCGCAACAGCGCAAAATCAAGCAGCACCAGCTCCGATTGAGGATTCAGGTCGAGCGCTTTCTGGTAATATTTTTCGGCGGCCGGATAATTCTTCGACGCCACCATCACCTTGCCGGCGTAGTAGTAACCAAGGAACGAATTCGGATCGAGCGTGATCAGCTGCTGGAACGTCTTCTCCGCCTCGGTGTAGTCTCCGCGCTTGGCGTAGAGCGTGCCGAGATACAGATAAGCTTCCTGGTTCTTGGGATTGAGCCGCAGCACCTCGCGGTAATCTTTTTCCGCGGTAGTATCGTCGCCGAGCGCCGAGCTGATACCCGCGCCGAGCAAGCGCGCGTCCGCCGAATCGGGATTGAGCGCGAGCGCCTGGTTCACCTGCTCGAGCGCTTCCTTCAACCGTCCGTCGCGCACGTAAAGCGTGGCGAGCCGGACCTTGAGCGCTGCGTTGCCGGGGTCGTACTGGACCGCCTGCGCGTAATCCTTGAGCGCCTCTTCGCGGTCGCCGTCATTCATCGCGACCTCGGCCTTAAGGAACGCACTCATCGCCTGCGCATCCGACGGCACATCGACCGCCGGCGCGCCGCCGAACGGATTATCCCCGCCAACGCTGGCGCTACGGAGCAGTTCAGGCTTTGCACTCGTGATCGAAGTGCAGCCGAGGAACACGATTGACGCGACGCCGAGCGCGATGACCGCGCGTGTGCTGAAACATATCATCGCTAAAAAAGATTCCCGGGAAAGCTTCTTAATTGGAATTCGCACCGACAATATACCGAACATGAACACAAAGGTGTACCTCGCCCACTCGATCGTACCTTTGCGCTCGCTCTACATTATAAGAAATCCGCCACCAGATGCGACTGTGCAACCCCTTTTGATCTTCCACCTGCTTGCCACTGCGCATCGCCTCGGCTAGGCAGAGGGAGCCGGACCGCTCAATTGCCGCATCTCACCACCGAAAACCCGCAACCCGCAATAGTTTCCCGCACCGCTTCGTTCGCGCGCACGCAACCCTCGCCGCGCAAGCTGCGCCTGCTCCCGCTGGTCTGCGTGATGTACCTGGTCGTGAGCGGCGGCGCGTACGGCCTCGAAGATGCGGTCCGGATGGCGGGTCCGCGCCTCACGCTCCTACTATGCCTCGTCGTGCCGCTAACCCTAAGCTTGCCGACCGCGCTAATGGCGGCTGAGTTGACCGCGCTGATGCCGGTCGAGGGCGGCTTCTACTTCTGGGTCAAGGAAGCGCTCGGACCGTTCGCCGGTTTCGCTGAGGCGTACCTGACAATTATGTACACCGCGTTCGACATGGCGATTTATCCGGTGCTATTCGCCAGCTACCTTTCGTTCATTTTGCCGCTCGGCCCGATCGGCCAAATCGCAATCGGCGTCGCGCTGGTCTGGCTCGCCGGAGGCCTCAATTTTCTCGGCGTCAGGCCGGTCGGGACGGCGTCGGTGATGCTCGCCGCGATCCTCGTAACGCCGTTCGCGATATTGGTGATCGTTGGCCTCCCGCGCATCGTTCATTTCACGATGCCGACGCCACCGCTGTTCGGCGCCGAACCGTGGGGCGCGCTCGCCGCAGGATTGACGGTCGTCATCTGGAATTTCAGCGGATGGGAAAACCTGAGCGTCGTGTCCGCGGAAATCGAAAATCCGCGCCGAAACTATCTTCGAGCGATTCTGATCGCGATGCCGATAATCGTCGCCGGCTACGTCCTTCCACTCGCAGTCTCGGTCTCTGGCGCCACCACTGCCGCCAACTGGGGCACCGGTTACTTCTCGCAAGTCGGACGCGCACTCGGCGGACGCGCACTCGGCGACGCGCTCGCACTCGGCGGCGCCGTGATGTCGTTCGCGGTGTTCGAAGCCGCGATGCTCTGGATATCGCGCATGCCGTTCGTCCTCGCCCGCGAGCGCTACCTGTCACCGCCGCTGGCGCAACTATGGTCCACCACCGCAACCCCAGGCAAATCCATCCTGCTCTGCTGCGTTGTCTTCACGCTTCTGGTACCGGTCGGATTCGTAGGATTGGTAGTGCTCGACGTCTTCTTTTATATGGCAGCGCTAGCGCTCGAACTCTTCGCACTAATCCGCCTACGCCAACAAATCCCCGACCGCGCCGGCCTCTTCACCATCGCCGGCGGCCGCCCCGCCCTCGCGCTAGTAGTGGTACTTCCCATCCTGACCTGGACTGCAACTTTCGGATTAGCAATCTCGGCCGGCGTCGCGAAATCGGACTTCATCCTGGCAATCGTACTAAGCGCGATGGTCTGGCCTACCTACAAAATCACCCGCCACCTCTACGGCGGCCCCCCGGCAATCGATCCTCCGCCCACCACGATCACCGCCTAGCCCGCTCTCTACTTCACCGCGGCGCAGCCTTCTTTCGCATGCGGCCCGAGTGGTTCAATGGGCGCGGGGTTCGATATTGCTACGCTCTCCTGGCGTCGCGCTGTTCGGGCAAATCTATTGCGGCCGGCGACGTCGGAAAATAACTGCGTCGAGCCCATAGGGCGACATTCACCAGGCCAATCATCGTCGGGACCTCGATCAACGGACCGATTACTGCTGCGAATGCGGCGCCGCTGTCGATGCCGAAGGTCGCTACCGCTACTGCAATTGCCAGCTCGAAGTTATTGGACGCTGCGGTGAAAGACAGTGTCGCAGTCTGCGGATAGGTTGCGCCGACGGCGCGGCTCAGCACGAAGGAAAGCGCGAACATTATCGTGAAGTAGAGCAGCAGCGGAATCGCGATGCGCACCACGTCGAGCGGCAGATGAACGATTTTCTCGCCCTTGATTGAAAACATGACGACGATCGTGAAAAGAAGAAAAATTAGCGTGAGCGGACTGATCTTCGGAACGAAACGCTCGCGATACCAGACCTTGCCCATCCGCGAGGTGAGGATCTTCCAGGTCGCGAAGCCTGCCACGAACGGCACTCCCAGGTAGATGCCGACACTTTGCGCGATCTGGCCGATCGTGATTTGAACGACGGCGCCGCCCAAGCCCAGCCATCGCGGCAGCACCGTCACGAACATGAATGCATAGAGCGAGAAGAACAGCACCTGAAATATCGAATTGAATGCAACCAGTCCGGCGCAATATTCCGTATCGCCGCAGGCGAGGTCGTTCCACACGATTACCATCGCGATACATCGCGCCAGTCCGATGATAATCAGGCCGGCCATGTACTCCGGACGATCGCGAAGGAAAATCACCGCGAGTACGAACATCAGGATCGGGCCGATTATCCAGTTCTGAACCAGCGAGAGGCCGAGAATCTTCCAATCGCTAAAGACGTCACCGAGCTCGTCGTAATTCACCTTCGCCAGCGGCGGGTACATCATCAGGATGAGTCCGAGCGCGATCGGGATCGAGGTCGTGCCAACGCTCAGGCGATCGAAGACAATCCTCACACCCGGCACCGCCGCTCCCAACGCAATCCCCGCTGCCATCGCCAGGAAAATCCAAAGCGTCAGGTAACGGTCGAGGAACGAGAGTCGGCGACGGTCCGCGCTCATTTGTCCTCCTGCGGCTTGACGGTCCCGATTTCCCTGACCCGGCGTTCGAGTGCAAAGCGGTCGAGCGAGTCGAAGGGAAGGCTAGTGAAAATTTTTATGCGATTTTCAAGTTCGGTGTAGATTCGCAGAAAAAATCGACGCCTTGCGTCTTCGGTTCCCGCGAAGGCCACTGGATCGATTGCGCCCCAATGCGCAGTGATTGGTTGCCCCGGCCATACCGGGCACGTCTCGCCCGCGACGTTGTCGCAGACCGTGAACACGAAATCCAGCGGCGGACTGTCAGGACGCGCGAATTCGTCCCAGCTCTTGCTGCGCAGCCGTCGCGTTTCGTAGTTCAGCTCGTTGAGCAGTTGCAGCGTCATCGGATTCACCGCGCCCGTCGGGTGACTGCCGGCGCTGAAAGCCTTGAACTTGCCCTTGCCCCATCGATTCATCGCGCATTCCGCCATGATGCTGCGCGCAGAATTTCCGGTGCATAGAAACAGCACGTTGAATTCGCGATTGGCCATCGGCGTCGCCTCTCAGCTGGACTTCGCGCAGCAGGCGCTTACCGGCGCGGGCGCGACTGTCTTTGCTTCGGCGACGGGACGCAGGTCCTCGCCGTAAACCGTGGTCTCGCCCATCGTGAAAAAAGTTTCCCACGACAGCCCGTTCGGATCTTTCGCCCACGCCTTGTCCGAGCGCGCGTAGCAACAGGCGGCATCGCGCTGCTCGACCAGTGGCTGTTCCGCGGCCTTGAGGCGTCCGGCAATCTCGCGCAATTCGTCGGGACTCTCGACCTGGATTCCAAGGTGATCGAGGCCGGTGGTCGTCTGCCCGAAGGTCGAGACGGCGAAGTTGACGCGTGGATCGTCGAGCATCCACTTAGCGTAGTCGGGTTTCAGCACCGACGGCTCGACCCCGAACATGGTCGAGTAAAATTTCACTGACTCGGGGATTTCCTTGACCGCGACGTGGATATGCATCCGTTTCATGCGTTCACCCTTCCTCTTTTTTCGATCTCCGCGTTGCGGAGTCGTTTGACGTTGGTTTCGCGCGAGGGCTTGCAGGCCGCCGCCGGTGCGCACTGGTCCGTATCTCCGCGGCAGCAGTTTTCCATCATGTATGAGATCAGATCGTTCATCGCCTTGTAGTCGGCGCTGTAGATGATCGAGCGGCTGTCGCGCCGGCATGAGACCAGGCCCGCGTGTTTGAGGTGATTCAGATGGAACGAGAGAGTTGGCGAGGGAACGCCGAGCCGGGCGCCGATCTCGCCGGCGGGCAGTCCGGCGGGGCCGCTTTGCACCAGCATCCGGAACACGTCGAGCCGCGATTCCTGCGCCAGAGCGGCGAGTGCAGCGATGGCTTTCTCCTTTTTCATATTTTGATAAGTATCGAAGTATCGAGGTATTTGTCAAGGACGTTCGGAGCGGAAGAGGAATCTTGAATCGCGCGCGAAAAACGCGCGCTGTAATTGGACCCTCTCCATCCTCTCCCTTTCAAGGAGAGGGGAAGAATTCAGTCATTCCAATGCGGCGGGGTCTTCTTTATGATGCTCCCCGCGATGATCAGAATCGCGAAAAGTGCGATGGTTGCGATTGCTCTGCTCGTGCTTGGCGGTGCGCGAGTTGGTCTGGCTGGCCCGATGATTGACCCTGCAAAAATAGTTGACCTCACTTATACCTTCGACGCTTCGACCATTTACTGGCCGACCGAGAAAGGCTTCGTGCACGAGTTCGAGAAAAACGGCGACACGCCTGAGCATTACTTCTATGCGTCGGCGAATTATGCGGCGCCCGAACATGGCGGGACGCATACCGACGCGCCGCGACATTTCAATCGCGACGGAGTTACGCTCGACCAGGTTCCGCTCGCCGATTGTATCGGGCCGGCCGCGGTGATCGATTTTTCCGCGCGCGCCGCCAAGGATCGCGACGCGATGCTCAGCGTCGATGACATCAAGGCCTACGAAGCTGCCAACGGCCCGATTCCCGACGGCGCGATCGTCGTCGCGCGCTCGGGATGGGGTAAATATTATCCCGACAAGAAGCGCTACATGGGCACTGATAAGCCCGGCGACGTTGCGGGCCTGCGCTTCCCGGGCTATTCGGCCGAGGCGGTCGATTTCATTTTGAAGAATCGCAAAGTCGTGGCGATCGCGATCGACACCGCCAGCATGGATCCCGGCAACTCGAAGGACTTCCCGGTGCATCGGCTGTGGCTGGGCGCGAACAAGCCCGGCTTCGAAAACGTCGCCAACGCGGATAAGCTGCCGGCCAAGGGCGCGACGATATTTTGCATCCCGATGAAAATCGGCGACGGCACTGGAGGTCCGACGCGAATATTTGCCGTTATTCCGTGACGGTTGCGAGAGGTGTAAAAGATGAATGTTCGTTTATCGAGTTTGAGCTAGATAACTGGAAATCGGTAAAAATTTCAATCTTTATTTTCGACGTTCGAAATGGTTGATTGCGAACGCATTAGGTAGAAAACTGGCAAAGGCCAATATTAGCGAGCCTGCTGTTAATTGAGGAATTCCGGAACCTTGGCAGGCACGAAAACTGCTCGCAGTTGATGGAGGAAAGCTCGTGCGGACAAGCGTTGTGTCGATAGTAAAAGGTCTGTTCGTGGCAGTGGCGATGGTGGTGGTCATGGGATGCTCGGGACAGCCGCTCTCCACCCGTGAGAAGGGCACCTTCATCGGCACCGGCGTCGGAGCGGCAACCGGCGCGATTATCGGCGCGGCGGTAGGTAATCCGTTAGCCGGTGCGGCAATCGGCGGTGGTATCGGTGCGCTAGGCGGATACGTGGTCGGCAACGAGATGCAGAATAACGAGAATCAGCAGGCTCAAACGCAGGCGCAGATTTCGTCGCAGCAAAGACAGCTCGAAAGTCAGCAACGGCAGATTCAACAGTTAAAGAGCACGGGCGAAACCGAATAGCAGGCGAACGATCATGCGTAAACATGGTATCTTCACAGGAGCGTTGGCGCTGGGGGCGCTGTTCCTGGTCGCGGGATGCTCCGGAGACCCACTTTCCACACGTGAGAAAGGCACTTTGGGCGGTGCGGGCATTGGGGCGGCTACCGGCGCGATTATTGGTGCTGCGGTTGGCGCGCCGCTGGCCGGCGCTGCGATCGGCACGGCGGTAGGTGGGGCAGGCGGGTTCGCTATCGGCAATGCGATGCAGAATAACGAGAATGCCAACGCGCAGACCCAGGCACAGGTTCAGTCGCAACAGCAACAATTGGAACAACAGCGTCAGCAGATACAACAATTGAAAGGAACACAGGAAACCGAATAGCTCGGCTGACGTATAAGTGATTGGAAGATGGAGGTTCTCAGTATGCGTAAGGGTTTAACTACAATCATCATGAGTTTGGCGCTGGCGGGATCGCTGGTTATCGCAGGATGCTCGGGAGATCCCCTCTCGACTCGTGAAAAAGGCACCCTCGGCGGCACCGCGATAGGCGCGGGCGGCGGAGCGCTGATCGGAGCCGCAGTTGGGCATCCGCTCGCAGGCGCAGCGATCGGTGGCGTGCTGGGCGGCGGTACTGGCTACGTAATTGGCAATGGAATGCAGAACCAGGAACACGCCAACGAGCAGACCCAGGCGCAGGTGCAGTCGCAGCAGCAGGAAATCGAGAATCAGCGTCAGCAGATTCAGCAGCTCAGGTCGCAATCGGAAACCGAGTAATCGGAACTCCGCGACCGAACGAAACAGGTCCGAACCAAAAAAGAGCGGCGCCTCGATTGGCGTCGCTCTTTTCGTTTTCACCAAGCCGGATTCAATCCGGCTTGCACAGCTTGCATGCTCTCAGGCCTGCGTGACCTGCGCATTCGGCATCCGCGAAGATCAGCGCATTGTTCGGATCGGCGCGGCGTGATGCGGAGCAGTCGGGCCGGCAGAATATTTTGGTGTGTCGATGGCCCATCACGGCGCGCGACGGCAGTCGCCGGTTGGGTCCGACGTCGAAGCCCTCGGCGCGCAGCAGCTTGATTTTGTTATCGACCCCGCCGCCGTAGTTGCCGATGGTTCCGTCGGATTTGATCACGCGATGACACGGCACGAAAATAGGAATTGGATTCGTCGCCATCGAAGTGCCGATCGCGCGCTGGGCGTCGGGACTGCCGACGGTCGCGGCCAGCCCTTGATAAGTGATCACCGCACCCGCTGGGACCTTGCGCAGGAAGGTGTACGCGCGCCGCTGGAAGTCGCTCTCGACCAGACTCAAATCCACCGGACGATTGACGGCGTCGATACCACCCTCGAACACCCGATCGATTTCCTTCCCGATGCGGCGCACCGTCGGCTCATTCTCGATCAGATCGAATTTTCTGCGCAACAGCTCGAGCGTGCGATCTCCTCCACTGATGAAAAGAAAATGAATCGCCGCGAGACCGCGATCGCTCTCGGCGATCAGCAGCTTTCCGAGCGGTGACGGAATCACGCCGACCCGCGCCTGCGGCCGCCGCAGGATTTTCATCGCGCGCTCGATCCGCGGCCGGGTCTGTCCGATCATCGCGTCGAGCATCCGGTCGTCTATTGGTGGACTATCTTTCATCTGCGAAACTGTACGATTGCTTTTCATCTTGATCACTCGTCTATCCGAAGTTTCTTCAGTGCCTGGTACACGCATGCGCGCGCGCTTTCGGCCGAGCAGTTGAGCGCGGTGCCGATCTCCGCGTATTCGAGCCCCGCGAACTTGCGCATCATCAAGGCTTGTCCCTGCTTGCCGGGCAGCCGCGCGATGCGTCTCTTCAAATGAAGCGCGCCCTCGGGACCGCCGTTGAAATTAAAATCGCGCCCCTTCTTTTCCAATTCCGTGCTGTCGTCAGTTTGGAAGGCAATGACGCGGCCGCGACGCATCCGATCGCGCGCCCGGTTGCGGCACAGGTTCGACGCGATTCGAAAAATCCAGGGCCGCAGTCCGTCTTCAGATTGCAGCGTCGGATACGCGCGATAGGCGCGCAGCCAGGTCTCCTGGAACAGGTCCATCGCGTCGTCGCGATCGCCGGTCGAGCGCATCAGGAAGCGCATGATTTCGCGCTCCATGGTTTTAACCGCATCCTCGAACGGCGGCGGCAGCTTTAGAGTGAAGGTCGGCATCGCGTCGGTCATGCCAGGCTGGCGATCGAACTCACCAAGTACCACAGCGTGATCGATCCGAAAACCGCGCCGAGGATTTCCTCGAGCAGGCACGCCTGCGCGAGCCTGACGCCGTCGCCGACCTCATGCTCGGCAACGAACTCTGCAACGTCGGTGAACTGCGCCTCTTCGATTTGGATTGTGGGTATCATTGTGATGCTCCTGATACCTACAACCCCGCTCGAGCCGATTCGTGAATCGAGTCCCGTCATGCAATCCGCGCACTGCATTGACGAGGACCGCGATCGTGCGATTATTCCGCCATGGATGCGACAGTATGGATCGGTTTTTGGGCGTTATCGTTCCTGGCCAGTCATCTGATCATCTCGTCGTCGCTGGTGCGGGCGCGGTTGATCAGTACAGTCGGCGATCAGCCGTATCGCGGTATCTACTCGCTGGTCGCAGCGGCAACGCTCGGTCCGCTTATCTACGAGTTCGCGCGCAACAAGCACGCCGGCCCGATCCTCTGGTACCTGCGCGCAGTGGCGCCGATTCGATGGCTGGCGTGGATCCTGATGCTGGCGGCTCTCATCCTGTTCGTCGGGAGTTTCATCAATCCGAATCCGGGTGGGATGGCTGCCGCGGGCGGTGGCAGTACAGAACCGCGCGGCATCCTGAAGATCACGCGGCATCCGAGCTTTGTTGCATTCAGCCTGTTCGGAATCGCGCACATCCTGATGAACGGATGGGCCGGTGACGTGATTTTCTTCGGGATGTTCCCAGCACTCGGAATTATCGGCGGGATGCATCAGGACCAACGCAAGATTCGCGAGCTCGGCGAGAGTTATCGCGCGTTCATCGCGAAGACGTCGTTCATGCCGTTCGCAGCGCTGGTCAGCGGTCGCGTCCGATGGACCAGCGCTGACACGCCATGGGCCGCGATCGGCGCCGGCGCGGTGCTGACGGTCGCAATCGTCGCACTCCATCCGATGATCTTCGGCGGCAACCCGCTCGGATAGAGGGAAAAATCACTTTATTGAATGTGAAACCCGCGGTGGGTTTCACGCTTCCGCGGCAGGGGTGACCCCTGCACTCAGTAACTAATCGCAAAATGGCGAGGACGCACTTTTGCTCTCACAAATAAATCCGGTTCCCCTTCCCGCTCCTGAAGGGGTTAGGGGTTAGGTTCTTCGCGCGTGCACGCGACTCCTTTCTTAACGGAGCCGGAATATGCGCGCGGCGTTTGCGATTATCTGTGCGCCTAGTGTGGCGGGGTCGGTATGGCGGAGGTTTGCGAGCATTTCCAGTGTGCGCATTACATATGCGGGTTCGTTGCGTTTGCCGCGGTATGGTTCGGGGGCGAGATAAGGGGCGTCGGTTTCGACCATCACGCGGTCGTCGGGGACGATCGATGCGGCCTCGCGGATGGGCGCGGATTTTTTGAAGGTGATGATTCCCGAGAACGAAATGCAGAATCCGAGCGCGAGGAACTCGCGCGCGGCGTTGGCGTCACCAGTGAAGCAATGAATCACGCCGCCACGCCGCGGAATCCCAACGTCGCGCACGATCTCGACGAGGCGTTGTTCGGCGTCGCGGCAGTGAATCACCAATGGCAGGTCGAGTTCGGTGGCTAGCGCGAGATGCGCGCGCAGTGAGGCTTCCTGCGCGGCTTGCGGCGAGTGCATGTAGTGGAAATCGAGGCCGCTCTCGCCGATCGCGACGACTTTCTTCGACCCCGCGAGCGCGCGCAACTGTGCGATTCGATCCGGCGTGCACTCCTTGGCGTCATGCGGATGGACGCCGACTGCGGCGAAGATATTTTCGTGACGCTCGGCGATTTCGACGGTCAGACGATCGTTTTCGATTGGCCCGATCGCGCCGACCGAGATGATCTGCGCGACGCCTGCGGCGGAGGCCCGCGCGATCACATTTTCAACGTCGTCGCGGAACTTAGCGTCCGCAAGATGGCAGTGGGTGTCGATGACGGTTGTCATTGATGAAGAGTTTACGTCGTAGCGTCGGCGGTTGGCAGCGGCGCTCTCTCCCGACTATTGATAAACGATGCCGCTTTGCGAAAGCGAGCTTTAGAATCAACACGGAGAGAATTCATGGGTAAACTTGAAAAGAAGGTTGCAGTAATCACCGGGGCGGCGAGCGGGATCGGACGCGCTACCGCGATTCGGTTCGCAGGCGAAGGCGCCTCGGTCGTGATCGCCGATCTCAATAAAGAAGGTGGCGAGGCGGCGGTGAGAGACTGCAAGGAGAATGGCGGCAACGCAGTCTTCCAGCTCGCCGACGTCTCGAGCGAGGAGAATATCAAGAGCGCTGTCGATCGCGCGGTAAAGGAATTCGGGCGCCTAGATATCATCTACAACAACGCAGGTCTCGGCGGCGCGGTCGGACCGCTCGAGAAGACCAGCGCGGAAAACTGGGATCGCAGCTTCTCGATCCTGCTGCGCGCCGTGTTTCTCGGCATCAAGCACGCGGTGCCCGAGATGCGGAAAACGGGCGGCGGTTCGATTATCTCGACCGCCTCGATTGCAGGGCTGCGTGGCGCACCGGGGTTGCACGCATACTGCGCCGCCAAGGCGGGAGTGATTAGCCTGACTCGTTCAGCGTCGATCGAATTGGCCAAGGATAAGATTCGCGTCAATTGCATTTGCCCGGGCCTGATAGCGACTCCGCTCACCTACAATCGAATTCCGGGCGGCGAACAAACCGCGACACAACTGTTTTCGGCCTTTCAGCCGTGGCCGCGTACGGGACGTCCCGAAGACATCGCGGCGATGGCGCTATTCCTGGCCAGCGACGATTCGGAGTTCGTCAGCGGGCAGGCGATGGTGGTCGATGGTGCCGCCACGTCGGGAATGGGTGCGGGCAACCTGCAGCGAGGCTCGCAGCCGGCGCCGCAAATGCTCGATGATGAATGGGCGGGGCCGTCGTTCCAGATGAAGCGGCCGGCTTAATTGTGAAACCCTCCGCGGGTTTCACGCATCCTCGGCAGAGGTGACCCCTGCACCCAGTGAGAAGCGCAAAATGGCGAGGACGCCTTTTTGCTCTCAGGTTCTTTTTCGGAGGCTCGTGAGGGTAAGGTGTCTTTGTTTAGGGGCGTACAATCCGGTATAGAGATTGCCTTTGGTGTGGCTCCATCGAATGCACCGCTCGATGCTGGACGCGAGCCTGCTAAGCGCAATGGCCTATGGGCGTAGCTGCTCAGACAATAGAGATTCCCGCGGACAGAGCCGGTTGGTGGGAAAGGTTTGTAGCTCCTGGCGATCCGGAGCGGTCGTGTGTCATTTGGCACGTTTCGCCCGTTATCGACATGGCCGCTTACCATTTCAGCTGGGTCTGGATGCTGGTGCCTTTGGTAGTTGCGTCGATGCTGTGGCGCGCGCCGGACTATCCCGGGGTTAGTCTTAACCTTTACGCCTTGGTGATCGGGATCAATCTCGCGCATCGTCATTTCGGGCTTCCATACGCCTATTTCGACGGTGAGGTATTTCACTCTTATCAACGACGGCTGACGTGGTTCCCGCTTGTCTGTATCGCAATGCTGGCGGCGACACCGTGGCTTCTCGATGAGGACACTGGCGGAGCTATCGGGGCCGGGGCAGTCGGTGCAGTAGTGTTCTTTTCGGCTGTGTGGAACCTATGGCACGTCTTCATGCAGAAGTTTGGTATTTTGAGGCTTTACATGGCAAAGGACTCGGCTCCGGTTGAACGGAAAACCGCGGCCTGGGTCGATAAATATTTTGTGCTTTGCTGGTTCCCACTCTACTTGAGTTACCTGGGTCCCAGGTACAAGGACATTATCCTAAGCAGGGGCCAGGTGGTTGCGCCGTACACGTCGGTGATCATTCAATTTATGGAGCGATATCGGGCATGGCTTATAGCTCCTAGCATGCTAGTGGCGATCGGCGGAGTGGGCTTGTGGTTGTGGTATGACTGGCGCGCGCACAAATTCCAGAACCATGCGCGACTTTCAGCGGCAACCGGCACACTTATGATCTCGACTGCGCTTTTCTGGGCGGACCCATTGAAGGCCTTTATTGCGTTCGGGTTCAGCCACGCAATCGAATACATCACTTTCGTCTGGGCGTTTCAGCGACGGCGCTATCGACGGCGACAAGCCAGGCCCGCTCATGCAGCGGCTCCTGCAACATCCGAAGATCTGGTACGCCCTTTTGATAAGCATCTTTGCCACGATCGGCATCCTGCAAGTCCTTGGGGGACGTACAATTCTGACCGATGCAAAGCCGATCGATTTTTTCGGGATCACGCTCCGCGGGTGGATTCTATACTACGCGGTCTATCAATCGCTGGTGCACTTCTACCTCGATGGCTTCCTTTGGAAGATGCGGAAGGCGGAAGTGAGGGCGAATATTTGAGGGATAGGAACCTAACCCCTAACCCCTTCCCGAGCGGGAAGGGGAACAAGATGAAAAGAGGGCCCTTCCCGAGCGGGAAGGGGAACAATCGCGCAGGGGTTCAGGAAAAGATAAAGGCGAATCTTTGTTTGATCAGGCTGCCTTGGATGGGTTCGCGGAGGCGCCATATTTTGGCGTCGATTAGGAAATGACCCATGACCAGGCCCGTATAGGCGGCCATGCCTGCGCCCGATCTGTTCAGGTGGTCGAATGCCAGTAGCACCGCAGCGAAGAGAACAAGGAAGAGAGATAAGACCTTAGTCCCCTGCTTGCGGTTGCCGGCGACGACAGTCATAAAAATGATGTACTGAGCGCCATGCGCGATTGCGTATGACCAATAACCCACTAAGTCGGTAGTCGAAACCAAGGTTGGCAGATAGAACATCCATCCTAAGACTGTGAAGGTCACGACAGGCAGGGCTGCGCGCAGCCGAGGCGTGGTTAGCAGTACCTTGAGCAGTAGCACGGTTGAAGCGATGAACAGTACAACACTTAGGTCATAAGCTATCGACGACGCGAAAGCTCCTTCCAGGTCGATGCGGCGGAGCAGGTTGCAAATTGCTCCGGCCACTCCAAGGTTAAGCATCCAGGTCAATTCGACGGGTAGCTTGGTTAGTCCGGCGCTCTTCGCCGCGAAGGCAATCAAGCCATAGTTCTGACGTTGAAAGTGATAGAGCTGCCAGGCGAAGAAGGCGGTCACGAGAAGCGTCCACGCTGTGGCGTTGATGAAGAACACCGCGAGACATCCAAGCGCGAGCATCGCGGGCCAGAGGAAAAACCGTTGCTTGTTCTGACCGATCAGCTTGAAAAAGTCGCGATCGAAATAGAAGAACGCGGTCGCGCCGACATGTCCGATGCCGGAAATGGCAATAAGAGGAAGCAGGGCAGCCTGGGTGGACGTATCATTTTGCCGGAATAGTGCGACTCCAAAGCCTAGCCATATCAGCGGCAGGGCTGTCACGAGAGCCAGGGAACAAAAGAATATTTTCTGGGATATCTTCTTGTGCGATATCTCCGAGTCGACGGAGAAGGATAGAGCGGTGCTTGCGGTAGACATACAAAAAATAAACGCTGTCAAATCTGTTTATATGCGGGTTAGCCTCGAAGCAAGCTGTATAAAATAAAAACTCACCGCCAGGATGACACAGCCTGCCTCTTTTACGCGGCGCGTGAGGAGACCGTGATCATGAGGAGGCTTTCTTGTCGATGCGCGGGAACAGCGGCGTCGTTGGATTTACGTGATGGCCGGGCTTGATGCCTTGGCCGTACGGCGCGCGCGCGTGTTGGTCATCGGCGTTTAGCAGGGCGAGGATTTTTTTCGACGTCACCGGCATGAAGGGATCGAGGTTATCGGCGACTACGCGCAATCCTTCGACTAAATTGGCGAGGATTTGGGCGACGCGCGGTAGTTGAGCTGGCTCCTTTGCGAGCGTGAAAGGCGCGGTGGCGACGATATACTTGTTGGCGGCGTCGAGCGCCTGCCAGATGGCTTCGAGCGCGCGATTGAATGCCAGCTGCTCGACCAGCGGCGCGATACGCGATGGAATCGACGAGAATGCTTCTACCAGCGCGACGTCCAGCGGGTCGGTGCCAGCGCCTGGCTCCGCGGTGATTGCGCCTTCGAAGTATCGCGCCGCCATCGTGAGCACGCGGCTGGTCAGGTTGCCGAGATCGTTGGCCAGGTCCGAGTTGTAGCGATCGATCACGCGCTGTTCGGTGAAGTCGCCGTCGAGGCCGTAGGTGTATTCGCGCAGGATGAAGTAGCGCAGTACGTCGGGTCCGACGCTTTGCTGATAGGCGACGGGATCCTGGATGTTGCCCGAACTCTTCGACATCTTCGCGCCGCCGAAATTCAGATAGCCGTGGACGTTCAGATGACGATAGAGCGGTAAGCCGGCCGACAGCAATATCGCGGGCCAGTAGGTCGCGTGCGTCTTGAGGATGTCCTTGCCGATGAAATGTTCGGTGACCGGCAGGATAGCATTCAGTGATGCGTCGTCAGTGTTAGGCAGCTCGCTAAGATAAGCCCAGAAGGCGTCGTACCAGACGTAGGTCACGTACTTGTCGTCGAATGGGAGCGTGATGCCCCAATCGAGGCGCGCCTTGGGCCGCGAGATGCATAAGTCTTCGAGCGGCTCGTCGAGCATCCGCAGCGCTTCATTGCGATAGCGCTCGGGGCGGATAAAGTCGGGATTTTTTTCGATGTGGCGCCGAATCGCCGCGCGATGCTTCTCGAGCTTGAGGAAGTAGTTGCCCTCCTTGATGTGCTCGACGGGAGTGTTATGCACCGGGCAGATGTTGCCGGGCAGCAGTTCCTTCTCGGTGTAGAAGCGCTCGCATCCGATGCAGTAGAGGCCTTCGTAGTCCTTGAAGTAGATGTCGCCGCAATCGAAACTGCGCTGGAGCATCTTCTGCACCAACGCCTGATGTACCGGATCGGTGGTGCGCACGAAGTAGTCGTAGCTGACGTCGAGCGGAGGCCATGCCGCGCGAAACATCGCGGAGATCTTGTCGACGAACTCCTTGGGACTCAGGCCGGCGGCTTCCGCGGCGCGCTTGTTCTTGTCGCCGTGCTCGTCGGTGCCGGTGACGAACGTGACGTTGGATGCGCCGAGCTTGCGGCGTTGAAAGCGCGCGAACGTGTCGGTCGCGAGCATTTCGTACGCATGGCCGACGTGAGGCGGGCCGTTGCTGTAGATGATGGCGGTGGTGATGTGGATGCGTGGGGACATTCGTTTAATTGTAATGAAACCCGCGGTGGGTTTCATGCTTCCTTCGGCAGGGGTAACCCCTGCACCGTTAGCGGTGTTATGACGCTGAGATTGACAGTGTGTCGGCGCAATGGAAAAATCGTCGCGTTTTTTCGGGGGCGGCTTTACCGTTTAAGAATTTGCCAACGCGGCCGTTTGCGCCGCGGGGAGGGGTCCATGGCAGATCGGATTCGGCGCTATAGGTTTGCGGCAGTTGCGCTGCCGTTGTTTCTCATCGCGACGGCGGGGTTGGCGCGCGCCAACACTATCGTCGTCAACACGCTCGACGCCGGCAGCCAGCCTTTTCCGCTATGCACGCTCGAGGACGCGGTGCTGGCGGCCAACACGCAAGCGATCCACGGCGGGTGTCCCGCGGGAACCGGAAACGATGACAAGATCGAATTCATCGTTACCGGCACAATCTTCCCCGACAATACACTGACGCTTAACAACTCTAGTGAGGAGCTGAGCATCGTCGGACCGACTTTCGGCTGCGCGGGTATCGGCCCATGCGGCATTACGATTGATGGGCAGCAGAACATGCGGCTTATCGACGCCGAAGATACCGACCTCGTGGTGCAAAACCTGACGTTGGCTAACGGTGAGTCATTCGAGTTCGGAGGCCTGCTGGCTAACGGGAGCATCGTGGGAGTCGAAGATTGCACCTTTGTCGGAAATATAGCGGAAGAAGCCGGGGCAATTGGTGCCCAGGACTCCCTGGTATTGGTACTCAACGACACCTTTGTTGGAAATTCGGCTGCTATCGGCGGCGCTATCCTTAACGCCTCTGCGGAAATGCTGATAACCAACAGCACATTCTCGGGGAATGAGGCGGATACGGGGGAGGGCGCAGACATAGCCACCGATCTCGGCGAAACCATCGCCAACAACGACATCTTTGCGAGCAGCGTCACTGGCGGCAATTGTGCCGGTAGTCTCACTGACGACGGATACAACATTTCGGACGACAATAGCTGCGGCTTTGTCCCGCCGAGTGTTAACAACAGCACTACGTTGAATCTCGATCCGCTGGGATTGCGCAACAATGGCGGTCCGACGAATACGATCGCGCTCGAATCGGGCAGTCAGGCGATCGACTTTATCCCGATCGCAAGTTGCTCGGCCCTGTTGTTTGGTCCAGTGACGACCGATCAGCGGCTTTTCAGCCGGCCCGATGAAGGCGAGAGTTCCTGCGACGCGGGTGCATACGAGTCCGGTGGGGCGGCGCCTATCGTGATCGCGCCGAAGACCGAGCGAGTGCAGATAGCGCGTTCGTCCAATGCGAATTCGGACATGGTCAACATGGGCTTTACCTTCATCTACAACGGCGATCCGGATTGCGATATTCCGACCGGAGGCGACGAAGATGCGCTCAATTCCGGCGTCGGGGTCGCGCTGTTTGAAGGCACTTGCGCGACCCTCCCGGCCAGCGGACTGGTGCTGTATCTGGATCCTTTTGTGGTCCATACAGTCAATCACGAGCAGTATGGAACGCTCTTCCAACAGTTCGGTACGGAGACGGTCTCGGCCCGGATGGTCGCGCTGCCGCCGCCGCTCGGCGCGTGCGGAGCATGGACGCTGAACCTGGAAGTGGCTGGTCTCGATACGCCGGCGATAGGTCTGGGAGGAACCGGTCCCTTCGCACTGGTGGTGACTGACCTGGATGGCGACGAGAAAAGATTCGGGGTGGCACCAGCCATGACCTTGGCCGATATAACCGGCGATGCGGCGCTATGCTTCGACGTCACCAACGCGGTAGTGGGCAGTCAGACGCCGGTGCCGCCGCACGGCGTGCGGCGCAGACGAAGGCGTTAAGAAGTAAAACTGGCCTCCAAGATCGTTCCCGACGTATCGCTGACACGCGGGAATAAAAAAACGCGGGCGGGACGTTCGTGTACGTCTCGTCCGCGTTGTTTCGGCATGATTCTGGACGTTTTCACTACTCTATGTTGACAGTGAGTTGGAGTCGTGAGACATTCTGGCAAACGCGCCAGAGCTAGTTTACTGGTGAAAATTTGCCAACGCGGCCATTTAGCGTCGCGGGGAGGGGTCCATGGCAGGTTCGAATCGGCGCTATGCGTTTGCGGCAATTGCTCTGCCGTTTTTACTAATCACGATGGCGGGGTTGGCGCGCGCCAATATAATCCTTGTCAACACCACTGATGGGGAGAGCCCGGCTTCCCCTCTATGCTCACTGCCCGACGCAATCACGGCGCATAACCTGGAAATACCTATAAACGGATGCCCCGCGGGAAATGGAAACGATGGGATATTTATCGGCGTCACCGGCACGATCTCAATTGACGAGACGTTGGAAATTACCAACGGCATCCTGGCGATCCAAGGTCCAACTTTCGGCTGCTCGGGTCCGGGTCCATGCGGCATCACGATCGACGGCGAGGGCAGCGTTCAGATACTCAAAGCTGACCCTGGCACCACTGTTTCGTTGTTTAACCTGACGTTGGCCGATGGATTCGCTGTTGACGGTGGGGCGATCTTCGCCAACGGCGCTGAGCTGGAGATTGACGATTGCCTGTTGAGGAACAATACCGCTGCACCTACAGCAATAGCTGGCGGAATGGGTGGAGCGATCTTCGGAAACAGCGATGGAGCGATCACCATCGTGAATAGCACGTTTGCGAACAACCTGGCGGCACATCGGGGCGACCCGACCGTGCATAATTCGGGCACTGACGGCTTCGGCGGCGCGATCTTTTACGACACTGCTAGTTCAGTTGTGACAATCACCAACAGCACCTTCGCGAGAAACACTGCTGATGTGGGCACCTACGACGGATCTCCAGCAGCCTCAATGAAGGGCACTATCTTCGCGAATAACACGGGCATTCTTCTCAATGCGAACTGCAATGGTGCGCCTGTCGATCAAAATTACAACATCTCAGACGACGCTAGCTGCGCTTTCGTTGCTGCTCGGAGCTCGAACAACACCAATCCTCTCCTGTTGCCGTTGGCGAACAACGGCGGGCCGACGGACACGTTCGCACTTGAAACTTCACCTTTGACGAGCCCGGCGATTGACCGGATTCCGGTCGCAAATTGCACGGGCCCGAACGGCTTCGCATTGGGGACCGATCAGCGGCTCTTTGCCCGGCCCGATACCCTCAACCCTAGCGCCTGCGACAGCGGCGCATTTGAGGCGTTTTCCTTGCAGCCCATCGTGATTGTGCCGACAAGCGAGAGGCTGCAAGTTGCCCGTTCGACCACTCCGGGTAAAGATCAGGTCAACACTGCGTTTACCTTCATCTACAATGGCGATGATTCCTGCGACCTAGGTCCTGGCGGTGATGAGGACGCGCTCAATTCCGGCTTCAGTCTGTCGATATTCGAGGGCACTTGTGCCGCGCTCCCTGCTAACGGACTAATGCTCTCGCTAAATCCCTTCGTGGTGCATACGGTCAATCATCAGTCGTACGGAACGCTCTTCCAGAGCTCTGCGCTCCAACAGCCTGGAGAGACCGTCTCGGCCAGGCTGGTCACACTGCCGACGCCAGCGGGCGCGTGTAGCGCATTTTCGTTGAATCTCGAGGTGGCGGGCCTCAATACCGGGGCGGTAGGTCTGGGAGGCGGCAATCCGTTTGCGATTGTATTGACGGACTCGCCTGCGGGGCCGTTCGCCGCCGATGCTTCAATATGCTTCGACGTCACGAATGCGGTCGTTGGCAATCAAACACCGCCGCCGCCGGGTCACCGCGTCAAGCGTAGAGTGAGGAGGCACTAAGTACCGCGTCAGAGCCCGAACATAACTGCTTCGCAAGGCGCTGATAGGTGGAAAGCGTAGCAATTGCGGGCGGAGTGTCGATGACACCCCGCCCGCGTCTGTTTGGCGCGGCATTAGGCGCTTTATTTAGCTTACGGATTGACAGGTGCTTCGAGCAATGAGACATTGTGTTCGTCTTTAAATTCTTTTGAGATTTGCCAATGCGGCAGTACGCGCCGCAGGAGGGGTCCATGGCAGGTTCGAATCGGCGCTACACGTTTGCGGCCATTGCGTTGCCATTCTTACTGATCGCGATGGTGGGGTTGGCGCGCGCCAATGACATCTTCGTCAATACAACTGACGGGGAGAGCGATCTCGCCCCATTATGTTCGCTACCCGATGCGATCACAGCGCATAACCTGGAAACAGCTGTAAACGGATGCGCCGCGGGAAATGGACTCGATACGATACTGATCGAGGTCACCGGCACAATCTTTATCGACGAGACGTTGGAAATTACCAACGGTCTCCTGGACATCCAAGGTCCGACTTTCGGCTGCCCGGGTCCGGGTCCATGCGGCATCACGATCGACGGCGAAGACAGCGTTCAGATACTCAAAACGGACCCCGGCACCATTGTCGGGCTGCTCGCGCTGACATTGGCTGATGGACACGCAACCACCGCCTCTCCGGGCGTCGCATTCGGAACAGGCACGGGGGGCGCCATATTCGCAGATGGCACCGAACTGGAAATTGCTGATTGCCTCTTGAGGAACAATTCAGCAGAGGGTCCCAGTACTTTAGTTGGCGGACTTGGTGGGGCAATTTTTGGACTCACCGGCGACATCACCATCGTCAACAGCACGATTGCGAACAATACCGCCGTAAGCGGTTCGTCTGCTATCAGCCAAGGGGGCGCCATCTTTTCCTTCAGCACGGAGGAGATCACCGCCACGACCATCACGGGCAACCAGGCTGATTTAGGGGGTGGCTACGTTGTCGGGACGCCACCATCCCTCAAAGGCACGATCTGGTCAAACAATACCAACAGCAACTGCATCACTCCGAACATCGACCTCGGCTACAACATCTCGGACGATGGCAGCTGCGGATTCAGCGGCACCAGCGTCAACAATACCGATCCTCTGCTGTTGCCGTTGGCGAACAACGGCGGGCCGACGGACACGTTCGCACTTGAAACTTTCCCTTTGACGAGCCCTGCGATTGACCGGATTCCGGTAGCCAATTGCACTGACCAGGAAACCCCAACGCCGCAGCCGCTGGGAACCGACCAGCGGCTCTTTGGCCGCCCCGATCCCGGCAACCTTAACTTCTGCGACAGCGGCGCATACGAGGCCGGGGCCGTGGTGCCCATCGTGATTGTGCCGAAAACCGAGCGGCTGCAAATCGCACGTTCGACCACTGCGGGTAAAGACCAGGTCAACACGGCCTTTAACTTCATCTACAATGGCGACGGGTCGTGCGATCTCGGTCCGGGCGGTGATGAGGACGCGCTCAATTCCGGCTTTAGTCTGTCTATCTTCGAGGGCACCTGTGCCGCTCTACCTGCTAACGGCCTGATGCTGTCTCTGGCGCCTTTCGTGGTGCATACGGTCAATCACGAGTCGTACGGAACGCTCTTCCAGAGTTTTGGGCTCCAGCAGCCGGGGGAGACCGTCTCGGCCAGGTTGCTCACACTGCCGACGCCGGCAGGCGCGTGCAGCGCATTTCAATTGAACCTCCAAGTCGCCGGCCTCAATACCGGCGCGCTAGGTCTGGGAGGCGGCAACCCGTTTGCGATTGTATTGACGGATTCCCCGGAGGGGCTGATTAGCGCCGACGCCTCAGTATGCTTCGACGTCACGAATGCGGTCGTTGGCAACCAAACGCCGCCGGCACCGGGCCACAGGCGTAGAGTGAGGCGATCACACGGCGCATAGTCGAAAACATAACTGCTTCCCAAGTCGCTGACGGGTGGGAAGCGTAGCGATTGCGGGCGGAGTGTCGATGACACCCCGCCCGCGTCTGTTTGGTGCGGCATCAGGCGTTTTGTCTAGCTTACGGATTGACAGCAGCTTCGCATAGTGCGACATTGGCCTCGCCTTCAAATTGGTTGAGGCTGTAGAGATTTGCCAAATGCGGCAGTACGCGCCGCAGGGGAGGGGTCCATGGCAGGTTCGAGTCGGCGCTTTGCATTTGGTGCTGCTGCGTTACCGTTCTTATTCCTGGTGATGTCGGGGTTGGCGCGCGCCAACGTTATCTTCGTCAATACGCTCGACGGCGGGAGCGACCCGACGTTATGTACGCTGCCCGATGCGATCGCATCAGCCAACATCGATCTCGCGGTTGGCGGGTGTGTCATTGTTCCGGCAACCGGCGCCGACCAGATAGTGATCGGCGTTACTGGCACCATCTTCGTGGCCGCCGACAGGCTTCCGCTAACTATTTCCGACCAGGTTCTCGAGATCACTACTTTTGGCGACGGCCCGGTTGTGATCGACGGCGGTCTCACCGGCATCCCGCAAGGCGGGATCATGTTTGTCTCGTCGCTCAACAAGTTTCTCAAGCTGACCGCGCTGACGTTTGCGCACGGATTCGCCGAAGAGGGCGGCGCCATTTACTCGGATACTGGCGGCGACGTGGACATTAAAGACTGTCTTTTCGAGTACAATATCGCGCAAGTTACTCCGGCGGTATGTATTATCCCGATCCTGGGTGGCGAAGGTGGCGCAATCTTCGCGGCTTCCGGCAGGATGGAAGTCACGAACAGCACCTTCTACGAGAATGACGCGCTGACCTACGACAACACTTTCGGTGGCGCCATCTACGTCGCCGGTGCGCCGACATGCGCCGGCGTCGGGCCAATATCGTGCGACGGCATTCTGGGCGCGAGCCTGAGGCTCACCAATTCCACCTTCGAGCATAACTACGCAAAAACCGGTAGTGCCATCTACAATGAGGGAGTCGCCGACGTCAAAGGCACAATCTTCGCGGACCATCTTGATCACGCGGGCACTGGCGTCGTTTCGCCGGTTGGCAATTGTGCTGGAACCTCAACTCCGCCTGTGACCGATGAGAATTACAACATCTCGGTGGACAACAGCTGCGGCTTTACCGCCGCCTCGAGCCTCAACAACGTTACGGCTGCTGAGCTCGATCTCGATCCCCTGGGATTGCAAAACAATGGCGGTGCGTCGTTCACGGTCGCGCTGGAAAGCGGCAGCGACGCGATCGGCCTGATTCCGCTCGCGAATTGCACTCAACAGGATGGAGACCCACTGGTAACCGATCAGCGGCTCTTTGGCCGGCCCGATCCCTACTACCCTGTCGGGTGCGACAGCGGCGCGTACGAGTTTGGAGCGCTCGCGGCTTACACGTTGAATAGTGAGAGAGTGCAGGTAGCGCGTTCGAGCAGTCCAAATTCGGACCAGGTCAACATAGGAATAACCTTCACCGCGAACGGCGATCCCGACTGCGATCTGGGACCTCTCGGTGATGAAGACGCGCTCAACTACGGCGTCGGTATCGGGCTTTTTGAAGGCACCTGCGCTTCACTGCCGTTCAACGGACTGTTCCAGGATCTGACGCCCTTTGTCGTGCATACAGTCAATCACGAGCAATACGGAACTTTCTTCGAGACGATCGGACCGGAGACTATATCGGCCAGGCTAGTCGCGCTGCCGACGCCGCCAGGACTTTGCGGTGAATGGACGCTGAACCTCGAATTCAAAGGCCTCAACACTAATAGCCCGAGCGTAAATCTTGGAGGCGGCAATCCGTTCGCACTGCTAATCAACGATTTGAGCGACACCGAGACCTGCTTCGACGTCACCAACGCGGTGGTCGGCAATCAGACACCAGTGCCGCCAGGACACCGCGTCAGGCGTAGAGTGAGGCGCTAAGCTAAACAGGTGTGGAGACAAAATGATCGCGGGCGGAGTGTCAATAGCACTTCGCCCGCGCTGCAGTTTTGAGGCTATTGCGGGCGCGAGGCGACGAGATCTTCGAGCGTCACTTCGACCACGCCACCGTCTTCTTCGCGCTGGATCAGTACGGTCTGTTTGAGGATGTTCTGGCGGACCACTTTGCCGTCGCCCTTGACGCATTGCACTCGCTTGCCGAGGTTCGGGAGCGCGCGCTTCAGTTCGACGTAAGTGGCGTATTCGTAGCGCAGACAGCACTTGAGCCGTCCGCACATTCCGGCCAGCCGCGACGGATTGAGCGCGAGGCCCTGCTCACGCGCCATCTTGACCGTCACCGCCTCGAAGTCGCGGAGCCAGCTCGAGCAGCATAGCTCACGTCCGCACGGGCCCAGCCCGCCGGTGACCTTGGTCTCGTCGCGCGCGCCAATCTGTTTCATCTCGACCCGAACGCGCAGCGTGTTGGCGAGATCGCGGACCAGGTCGCGAAAATCGACGCGGCCCTCGGCGACGAAATAAAAAGTTACCTTGCGCCCGTCGAAGGTGTAGTCGGCGCTGACCAGCTTCATCTGGATTCGGCGCTCGCGGATGCGTTCGACACACAGGCGGCGCGCATGCGCCTCGCGCGAGAGATTTTCCTGCTCGAGATGGAAGTCATTGTCGCTCGCGATGCGGATGATCGGACGCAACTGCGAAAGATCGATCGTCTGCGCCGGCTCGTGCGGCTCGATCTCGACCGTGCCGACGCGCGCGCCCGCCTCGCTCTCGACCAGCACCCGCTCGCCACGACGCAGCATACGATCGCCGGCCAGGAAATTGTACAGATGGCCGGTTTGCTGGAGACTGACCGCGACAATTTTCGGCAGCGACGGCGCGCCTTCAAATGGATCGATATCTGCCACTACTTTTCTATTCACCCCGCATCGATTGCCCGGCTATCGTCCACCAGTTCTCCGCCTGCATCCGCGGATTGGCGTTCTCGCCAACCGCCAGGCTGGCGCGCACCGCAGCCTCGATACATTTCGCGATCGCTTCGACCGCCATACTATCCGCCAGGCTGACCAGGCGCGACCGCGCTTCCGGCGGAAACGCGACGAAATCGGTCTTCAACAGCTTGTAGCATAGTATTTCTTCGAGCAGTCTGGCGAGCAGCTCGAAATTGCCGGAAGCGGCGTCGCGAGTCGAAAAAAATTCCTGCGCGATCGACTGCGCGCGCGCAAAATCGATCGATTTCCCGTGGCTCAGTGCGTCGAGCAGCTCTTTCATCGGCGGCTCATCGCCGTCGGCCAGCGCGATCGCATTCGCAGCGCTGCCGCGTGCCATCAACGCAATCGCACTTGCGCGGGCCTGGTTATCGACTCCACGAGACGCAAGTATCTGTTCAAGATCGGCAATCGGTAACGCCGGAAATCTCACGGTGCGCATCCGCGAGCGGACGGTGTCGAGCAGCGCGCGCTCGCTGGCCGATATCATGATGATGATCGCGTGGCCCGGCGGCTCTTCAAGCGTCTTCAGCAGCGCGTTCTGCGCAGGCTCACCGAGTACCTCGGCGTCGTCGATAATCGCCATGCGAACCGGCGAGCGCGACGGCCGGACTCCCAGCCGCGCAATCAAATCGCGTATCTGGTCAATTAAAACTTCGGAACGGCCGACTGGCCGCGAGACATAAGTGAAATCCGGATGAACGCCGGTCGCGATTTGCACGCATGCAGAGCAGCAGTCGCATCGCGGCGCGTCAGTATCGCCGGCGCGCGCGCGGGTGCGCTCGGTCTGCGGCGCAATCCGCACCGGGCAATGCGAGGTGGTGCAGCAGAAATTCTCACCGGGCGATCGCTCGCACATGATCGCATGCACCAGGCTGGTCGCGACAATCGCCTTGCCGACCCCGCGCGGACCGGAAAACAGGTAGGCATGCGACGGACGGCTGCGCAATTCGGCGAGCAGCCGCGTTGCAATTTCACGATGCCCGAGAATCGAAGTTATCGGCATGACAAATCAATCATCGGCGGGCGAGCATTTCGTCAACGGCGCGTTGGATGTCGGCGGTGACGGCTGCCACCGGCCGGTCGGCATCGATAACGACCACGCGCGCGGGCTCAGCCTTCGCGATCGCGAGAAAACCGTCGCGCACCTTGCGATGGAACTCCGCGCGCTCGCCCTCGAAGCGATCTGAGCCGCGGCCGGTGCCCTTGGCCCGCGCGCGAGTGCGCTCGAGCCCAGTCTCGACTTTCAAATCGAGAACGATAGTCAGGTCGGGAGTGACGTTGTCGGTCGCGAGCCGGTTCAATTCGCCGAGAACTTTGAGATCGACGCCACGAGCGTAGCCCTGGTAGGCGGTGGTCGAATCAGAATAGCGATCGGAGATCACGATCTCGCCCGTTGCCAGCGCGGGCCGGAGTTTTTCGCGCACATGCTGCGCGCGATCGGCAAGGACCAGCAGCAGTTCCGCCGCGACGTCCAATGAGACCGCAGGATCGAGAAAAATTGCGCGAATAGTTTCGCCGGCGCGCGTCCCACCCGGCTCGTGGGTGACCGTTACGCGGCGACCGTTCTTGCGGAGCGCATCGCCGAGGATCGCAGCCTGCGTCGTCTTGCCGCTCCCTTCGACGCCTTCAAGCGTGATGAATACTCCCGCCGGCATTGTCACCGGCTAAAGTACCAGTGCGCCAGTTGCGGCTGAAAGAGCGCGAACACGCCGGCGGCCAGCGCCAAGTACGGCCCGAACGGAACTTCGGTTTTCAAAATCGAAACGTCCGCTTCCTCCGGATCGGTCGCGGGGTCGCCGAGCGGACCGGGCGCAGTCGAGCCGCCGCCGGTGAGCGCGAACGCGATTCCGCCGACAGAGCCGATTACCGAACCGAAAAACATTGTGAAGAAAACTCCCGGCCAGCCGAGAAATCCGCCGACCATCCCGAGCAGCCAGACGTCGCCCAGGCCAACGCCCTCGCGCCCGCGCACTAGCTGATAAAAATAGCCGGTGCCCCACAGGACGCCGCCGCCGACGAGGATTCCGACGAGCGAACTTTTCCAGCCGACCTCGGGCATCATGGTGGACGCCGCGATGAATCCCACCAGCGCGCCGGGCCAGGTGATGATGTTCGGAATCAGCCGCCAGTCGTAGTCGATGATCGCGACGATCCACAGCGCGGCGCATAGCACGAAGCGCGCGAACGCGTCGGGCAGCGGAAATGCGAAATAGAGATAGAGCGCGATGAACGCCAAACCGATTTCCGCCAGGAAATGACGGAACGGAATCGGCGCGCCGCACATCACGCATCGCCCGCGCAGTCCTAGGTAGGCGAGAATCGGGATGTTCGCCCACCACGGAATCGCGCGCTCGCAACTCTCGCAATACGAACGCGGCGTGACGATCGAGAGATCGCGCGGCAGCCGGTACGCAACCATGCAGACGAAGCTGCCGACGCAGGCGCCGAACGCGAACGCGATTGCGCCGCCGAGCGCATTGGGGGTATCGAGCGTCATCGCGTCACCTGTTTTCCTGGTTTCACGGGACTGGTGGACGCGACGCTTACGATCACGGTGCGCTCGCGCGGGCCGTCCAATTCCACGAACATCACGCCCTGCCATTTGCCAAGCGCAAGCTTGCCCCGGCGCATCGGGATATTTATCGAAGTCGAAAGCATCACCGACAGAATATGCGCCTGCGAGTTGCCTTCGCCATGCCGATAACCATTTTCGCGCGGAACGACGCGTTCGAGTTGCGCGAGCATATCGGTAGTCACGTCGGGATCCCAGTTCTCGGAAACGATCACGGCGGCAGTGGTATGCGTGACGAACAGGTTGCACAGCCCGCTCGCTGCGCCGATTTCAGCAAGCGCATGATTTACCTTTTCGGTGATGTCGGTTAGCTCGACGCGTGCTTTCGTTTTTATTTTGAGTTCGATCATCCAAATATTTTTGCAACTATTTTTGCGCGGCGCACAGATCGATGGTCAAATCGTAAGTCGCCTTGATACCGCGATTCAGATTTTCAACCGACAGGCGCTCGTCGTCGCCGTGGATGCGCGAGAGTTCGCCTTCGCCGAGAATCACCGGGACAAATCCGTACGCCGGCACGCCCTTGGTGCGGATGAAGCGCGAGTCGGTGCCGCCAGTCGTCATCCACGGAACGACGCGCGCGTCCTTGAAATCGCTCGCGACGACGCGTTTGATCGCGTCCCAACTCTCGCCGGAAGACGGCGACGGCGGAGCGTCATCGGGGCGCTGGATATAGTCGATCGTGAAATCGCCGGGGCCGAGCAGATCGCGCAGACGTTTCATGAACGCGCCCGCATCGGTGCCCGGCAGCAACCGGCAGTCGAGGCCAGCCTCGGCAACCGTCGGCACGACGTTCACTTTGATTCCCGCGTTGAGCATCGTCAGCGAAATCGTATCGCGCATCAGCGCCTGCACGGCGTAGGGACTGAGCACGCCGGCCATCGCAGCCTGCGCAACCCCGGGCTTATCGAGATGCGCGAGCTGGAACGACGCGGGACTCGGCTCGAGCGGCGCGAGCGATTCCATCGCGTCGGCGAAAATTTTCGTGATTCTAATCGGCGGCTGCTTTTCCAGCAGTCGATGCAGCGCGTTGATCAAGATGAGATTGGGATTGTCGGGCTTCGGTACCGAACCATGTCCGCCCTTGCCGCGAACGCTGATGTGCAGCCAGTTCACGCGCTTCTCGGCGACCGCAACATTGAACGTGATGCCCTTGAGCCCGAGCCAGTCAGGCGCGCCTTCGCCGCCCTCGTTGAATGCGAACGCAGGATCGATCGCGTCCCAATGATTTTTCACCATCCAGCCTGCGCCGTTCTCGCCGCCGGCCTCCTCGTCGGGATTCACCATCATCTCGACCCCGCGCCGGAGCTCGACGTGGTTGCGCCTGAGCGCGAGCAAGGTCATCAGCGCCATGATCCCGTGCGCCTTGTTGTCGATCGCGCCACGCGCCCACACGTAGCCGTCTTTCACATCGGCGTCGAACGGATGATGCGTCCAGTTGGCGGCGACGGTCGGCACCACGTCAGCGTGCGACATGAGCAGCAGCGGCTTCACGCCCGCGGGTCCCGGAATTTTTGCGACGAGCGTCACCATCCCAGGCTTGCTCTCGAAAGTCTCGGTCGCGATCCCCTCCTTGTCGAGAATCGATTTGAGATACGCCATCGCAGCGGCAGTGTTGCTCGGCGGATTGGTCGTATCGAAGCGAAGATAAGTGCGGAAGTAATCAAGCGCCTCGGTATTGATTTTGTTCCAATCAATTTGCGGCGCAGTCTGGGCAAACGACGACGTCACAATCGCGAACATCGCGATTATCGCTGCCGCAGACATTCGCAGAACAGATCTAGGTAGATGCATCATGCCTCATCGCTGACACTTCGGACAAAAGAAACTCGCGCGCTGGCCAACGATTACATTCCTGATCGCCGTCGAGCATGTGTAGCACGGTTTTCCCTCGCGGCCGTACACGCGCAAGCGCGTCGCGAATCGCCCCGGCTGTCCGCGCGAGTCGCGGTAGCTGCGAAACGTAGTGCCGGCGCTCCCAATCGCGGCGCGCAGAATGATTGGTACCGCAGCCGCGATTTTTTCGATCTCCTTTCGCGTGACCCGTCCTGCATGCCGCGTCGGCCGCACGCCCGCGCTAAACAGAATCTCGGAGGCATAGATATTGCCGATACCGGCGACGATTCGTTGATCCATTAGCAGGTTCTTGATCGCAGCGGTCCGGCCGCGCGCCTTCTCGGCAAGATAGTCGGCGCTGAATTCGCGCGACAACGGCTCGGGGCCAAGACCCTTCAGCTCCGCCGTGGCGCTCAACGCGCGGCGCTCGACGAGGCGGACCATGCCGAAGCGCCGCGGATCGTTGTAAACCAGCCGCGACGCGTCGTCCAGCGAAAACTCAAGATGGTCGTGGCGCGGATCGAAATCGCCCGCATCGAAGCCGTCCTGCCGATGGGTCAAGCTGCCTGACATTCCAAGGTGCACGAGGATGACGTGGTCGCCGTCGAGTTCGACGATCAGATATTTCGCGCGACGCGATAATTTAACGATTCGCCGGCCTGCGACTGCTCCGGAAAAATCCTGGGTGACTCGCCGTCGCAGGCGTTTCTCGCCGATTCGGGCGCTCACGATCGTTCGCCCGACCGCAGTGCGAACCAGAATCCGGCGCAACGATTCGACTTCCGGCAGCTCAGGCATCGCGTGCGACGATCCTGCCGGTCAGTTCGGCGCGCAGCGCATCCGCGAGTCTCAGAAAATCGGGTACGCCGAGTTTTTCTGCGCGTGCACCCGGATCGATCGCGGCGCGTTCGAGCGCTCGCACAGTTTGCACGCTGTCGATCGCCAGCGCATGGCTGAGTGCGTTGCGAATCGTCTTGCGCGGCGCGGAAAAGGACGCGCGCACAGTTTCGAGCACGTCGCGCTCGTTATCGGCCGCAAATGACGGCAGCGCAAGCGGCGTGAATGCCAGGACTTCAGCATCAACCTTGGGACGCGGATGAAAGCTTCCGGCCGCGACAATGAAATGCGAATCGATCCTCCAGTACAGCGCGGTGAACACGCTGAGCGCGCCGTAAGCGTCGTCGCCGGGAGTAGCGCGAATCCGTGCGGCGACTTCGCGCTGAAACATCAGGACCATTTTCGAAATCACGCGCGAATTGTCGCAAAGCCGGCGCAGAATCGCCGCCGCAACATTGAACGGTAGATTGCCGATCACTTTGACCAGTGAATCGCTCACCAGCTCCGCGAAATCGATCGCGAGAAAATCCGCGTTGACGACGCGAATGTTGGTGAAGCGCTCCTGGAGCCGGACCGCGAGCCGCGGATCGAGTTCCACCAGCGTCAGCGAGCGTCGCGGTCGCGTGACCATTTTCTCGGTCAGGATGCCGAGGCCGGGACCTATCTCGACCACCGCGTCCGAATCGGATAGCTGCGCAGCCGCGACGATTCGATCTGCGACCCCCGCGCTGGTCAGAAAATTTTGACCGCGTGATTTCGCCGGCCGCACGCCTGCGCGCTCCAGTGCAGATGCTGGACGCGACGGAGTTTCGACCGGCGATTTTCGTGCCGTCGTCATCGATACGAATTCACAAAGCGAGATTGGCTTCCGCGTCGATGCTGAGCGCGTCGCGCTCGCCACGCATCAGGCGGTAGCTCCCGGCGAGCGCGATCATGGCCGCATTGTCGGTGCAGTATTTCAGCGCCGGTGCGACCAGCCGTCGCCCGTCGGCAGCCGCCGCCTCTGCCAGCCGATCGCGCAGCCGCGAATTCGCCGCGACCCCGCCGGTCAGCGCGATTGTGTCCGCGCCCAGCTCGCGCGCGGCTGCAATGGTCGGTTTCACCAGCATTTCGACGACGGCTTCCTGAAAGCTCGCCGCGAGATCCTCGGGACGCTCCGCGCGGCCGCTCTCACTGGCGAGAATCGTCGCGACCGCGGTCTTCACGCCGCTGAAACTGAAATCCATCGGCGCGCCTTTGACGTGCGCGCGCGGGATTCGCACGCTCTTGCGATTTCCGCGCCGCGACAGTTCGTCGATTGCGCGACCTCCCGGGTAGCCGAGTCCCATCAACTTCGCGACCTTGTCGAACGCCTCGCCGGCCGCATCATCGCGCGTGCGCCCGATGCGTCGGTAGCGTCCGAAATCCTCGACCGCGAACAACGCAGTGTGACCGCCGGAAACGACCAGCGCGAGATAGGGCATCGCGATTCGATTTTCGAGCAGCGGCGCCAGCAGATGGCCCTCGATATGATTCACGCCGACCATCGCGACGCCGCGCGCGTGCGCCAGACCCTTCGCGAACATCAGGCCGACCAGCAACGAGCCGACCAGGCCGGGGCCGCGCGTGACTGCGATTCCCTCGATGTCGGAGAGCCGGCGTCCGGCGGCCTCAAGCGCGCGCTCGATCACCGGCGCGATCGTGACGACGTGATTTCGCGACGCGAGTTCCGGCACGATGCCGCCGTATGCGCGGTGGATGTCGTCCTGATTGGCGACGGTGCTCGAACGAATTTCCGCGATGCCGGGCGTGCTCGTTTCTATTACTGCGGCGGCAGCGTCGTCACATGAAGACTCGATTCCCAGGACCAGCATCGTGCTTAGTATGCTGGCGGAGGCGGTGCAGAGTGTGGCGCAGACGGGATCGGTGGTTCGTCGGGCGCTGTCGGAATTTCGGGTTCGCGCGGCGCGGGCTGATCGAGATCCCCGGCTGGTGGTGCGGCTGCGGTGGTCGAGGCTGGCATGAATGCGGACAGCCGCGTGACGCCGACGCGCGCCGTCAGGTTGCCCGGACTTGCCACGAGCGCCTTCTGATAGGCGGACGCAGCGTCGGCGGATTTGCCCTCCTGTTCGAGGCACACGCCCTCGAACGCGTAGGTCTCTCCGAGCCAGGCGGAATTCGACGCGACTCCAATTTCCGCGCGCTTGAAAAACGTCTCCGCCTGCCCGTAATCCCTGCGTGCAATGTACGCGCGTCCCAAATAGAAGTACGCGTACGAGTTGCTCGGGTCGATCGAGATCGCATGCGCCAGCTCGCGAATCGCGTCGTCGGTATGGCCGCGGTCGAGCTCGACGCGTTGCTGCTCGGTTATTCTCAACGATGCGGCGCGGGCAGGAGTCGGCGCGCTGGCGATCAAGGGCGCCAGTGACGAGTCGCTGATTTCGGGCGTCGTCGCAATCGATCCGGCGTCGAGTGCGGGCGCGATGTCGGCAGGATTTGCGGGTGACGGCAGAGCGGCGGGCTGCATCGGATTGGAGACGGGCACTTGACGATCGGCGGGCACTGCCTTCCCCGGGGGCAGGCTAGTCCACTCGCCGGAATCGGGATTTGTATCGTTGTCGGTATCGGCGGCGGGAGCAGTCGTCGCGCCGGGACTGGTCGCAGCGGCGGGATTCGGCGGCGTGAGATCCTGCGCCGGGATCGATTCCTCGTGCAACTCTGCCAGCACGATCGGACGACTCTCCGCGAACACCGCGCGAGCGGAAATCGGCAGCGTTGACAAAATTATTGCGAGAGAAAATTCGCCGAAGCGCATCATCGACTGCTAATCATTCGGATCGGCTACCGGATTTGGCTCCGCGGGCATCTTGTGATCCACGGCCGTCAGCGACGTCGGAGAAGTATGATACGGGCAGTCTTGAGTTGGCGCTATCCCCACCGGATAAACGCCCATCATCGTCACCGGGCAATATGGCGTTGCCTTATAGCCGGTGGTCGGATCAATTTTCACCTCGACGATTCCCGGCGGAGCGGTGAAATCGAGCGCGGGACGCGACGCCGTCGCCGCTTTCATGAAAGCTGTCCATGCCGGCAGCGACGCTTGCGCGCCAGTCAGTCCCAGCTCTTCTTTCTGATCGAATCCGGTCCACACCACCGCGAGCAGGTTCGGCGTAAACCCGGCGAACCACGCGTCCTTGGCGTCGTTAGTGGTGCCGGTCTTGCCGGCCGCCGGCCGCGTGAATCCCATCGTGCGCGCGCCCGCCCCGGTGCCGTGATTGATCACGTTCTCGAGCATGAACTGCATCATGTACGCCAGCTCGGGCGAAATGACCTGCTGGGCCTCGAGTTCGTGGCCCTCGATCACCTTGTTGTTTTCATCGACCACCGAGGTCACGGCGTACGGCTGAATTTCCATGCCGTCGTTGGCAATCACGGCGTACGCGCGCGCGACCTGCATCGGCGAGACTTCGATACCGCCAAGCACGATCGACGGGTACGCGGGCAAATCGCCAAAGCCAAGCTTCGACGCCATCGCACGGATTCGATCGAGGCCGACGCTATTGGCCAGCCGCGCAGTCGCGGAGTTGAGCGACTCGCCCAGCGCGAACTCGAGCGTGACGTGTCCGAAAAATCGATCGCGATAGTTATTCGGCGTCCAGCTCATGTCGCCATAATTCCATGTGAACGGCGCGTCCTCGATATAGGTAGTCGGCAAAAATTTTTCCGCGCCGCCCGACAGAGTCTCGTCGAAGGCGGCCAGGTATGTCACCGGCTTGAACACCGAACCGGGCTGACGCTTGGACTGAGTAACGCGATTGAACTGGCTCGAGCGGTAATCGCGACCGCCGGCCATCGCCTTGATTCTGCCGCTCTGCGGCTCGAGCGCGACCAGGCACGACTCGAGGCGATCTTTTGTCTCGCGGCGCGCGAGCTTGTGATGCTTGGCTTCGAGGTCGGCGAGATTGTGCGTGATTGCCGCCTCCGCCAGCTTTTCCATGTGCACGTCGAGCGAGGTGAAGATGCGCAAACCCTCGCCGTTCAGCACTTGCGGCGGATATCGTTCGGCCAGTTCCTTCTTGACGAAATCGACGAAGTAAGGCGCGTCGTTGCCTTCCGCATAAACTTCGCGCGCGTGCAGCGGCTCGCTTACCGCCGCGTCATAAGCGCTCTTGTCGATGTATCCATCCTCGAGCATCGCAGCCAGCACCTCGTCGCGACGCGGGCGCGCGGCGTCAGGATGATGCAGCGGATTGAGACGGTTGGGCGAGCTGATGAGACCCGCGATAGTAGCCATTTCGCCAATAGTCAGATCGCGCGGCTCCTTCGAGAAGTAGTACTCACTTGCTTCCCAGACGCCGTATATACCTTCCTGTCCGCGCTGGCCCAGGTAGATATCGTTAATATAGTTCTCGAGGATTTCGTCCTTGGAGTAATCGCGCTCCGCGATGTACGCCATCATCGCTTCCTTGACCTTGCGCTTGTAGCTGCGCTCGCGCGTCAGGAAAAAATTCTTCATCAGCTGCTGCGTGAGCGTCGATCCGCCCTGGCGCACGTGGCCCGAATGGAAATCGATGTACGCGGCCTTGATAGTGCGGACGATATCGACGCCGTGATGCTCATAGAAGCGATGATCCTCGGCGGCGAGAATCGCATTGATCATCGTCGGCGGAATCTGGCCGAGCCGCACCAGCCGTCGTTGTTCCCATTCGCCCTCGAAGATGCCGCTGATGAGTTCGGGTTCCAGCTCGATCGAGAAAATTGGCTTATGCGTCACCGGATCGGCCATCGAGTCGATCGTCTCGCCCTTCAGAGTGATCTCGACGAGTTCGCCGCCGAAGTTGCTGTACGGATACGCGAAGCTGTGCAGAAAGATGTCGAGCTTGCCGCTCTTGCGATCGAAACTGTATTCGCCGCGCGTCGACACCTTGCCGGCATCGACCGGATGATAATTCAGGCGCGCGAGTCGCTCGAAGAATCCAAGGTCTTCAAGATTCTGTCCCGGGTAAATGAGAATAGAGTCCGAAAAGATGCGAGAGGGAATATTCCAACGCTTTCCCGAGAAACGCGCGACGACTTCATTTTCGAGCTGATGGTAGTAGCTGAAAAACAGCCATAGGGTCGGCGGCACGGCGAACAAAATAAGTGCGCCCACGCCGATCAGCGCGAATTTCAGGAGTCGTTTCGGGGACATCCTGTGCGTCCCCGGCTCAGGCCTCCGGCTTAACGGTCACGTAGATCGTATTGTCGCCGCGACGAACCAGCAGCAGAACGATTTTCCCCTTGCTGCTCGTCTTCAACGCGGCTTGATACGCGTCGACGTCCTTGACCACCGCGCGATTGACTTCGAGGATCACGTCGCGCGCGCGCAGGCCCGCCTCGTCGGCGCGGCTGCCCGGCTGGACCGACGAAATTACGACGCCGCCGGGCGCTTCGAGACCGAGTTCCTTGGCCAGGTCGGCGCTGAGATCCTTGACGTGCAGGCCGAACGGCGAGACGGCGCCGAGATCCGGCTTCGCGGATTTTTCTGCGGACGCAAGGATTTCCGGCTCGCGCGACTGCGTAATCGTGACCGGCAGATCGAGCGTCTGCTTGTCGCGAATCACTTTAAGAATTCCTTTGTGGCCGAGGTCGGTGCGCCCGACCAGCAACGGCAGCTCGCGCGAGTCATCGACCGGCTGATTGTCGAACGCAACGATCACGTCGCCGCGCTTGACGCCCGCCGCCTTGGCCGGCCCGTTGTCGAGCACCTTCGCAACCAGCGCGCCGCGCGAGTCGGCAAGACCGAGCGACTCCGCCAGCTCCGGCGTAACTTTCTGGATGTACACGCCGAGCCATCCGCGCACGACTTTGCCCGAGCTCTTCAGTTGCGGCAGCTCTTCCTTGACCAGGTCGATCGGAACCGCAAATCCGATTCCCATGCTCGCGCCGGTGTGCGTGTAGATCGCGCAGTTGACGCCGATCACGTTGCCGCGCAAGTCGATCAGCGGCCCGCCTGAGTTGCCGGGATTTATCGACGCGTCAGTCTGAATGAAGTCTTCATAGTTGCCCGGGATGAAGCGCCCCTTGGCGCTGACGATTCCCGCCGTCACCGAATGATCGAAGCCGAATGGATTTCCGATCGCCATCACCCATTCGCCGACGTGCAAGTCCTCGGAATTGCCCAGCGGCGCGACCGCGAGGTCATGCTTCGCGTCGATCTTGAGCAGCGCGATATCGCTCTTGTCGTCATGCCCGATAATCTTCGCGATATAGTTGCGGCCGTCCTGGGTGGTGACCGTGACTTTGCCCGGGCTATCGACCACGTGCTGATTGGTCAGAATGTAGCCGTCCTTTGTGATGATGAAACCGCTGCCGAGCGCCTTGGCGTGCGGCGTGCCGCCGAACTCCTCCAACGGACCCTGCGAATGCGGCTGGAGCGGACTATGCGGCGAGTCCTCCGGCGACGGATCGCCGCTGTCGGCGGCGGGCTCGTCGGACTCGTCGGTCGAAATGTTGACGACGGCGGGACTGAGCTTCGCGGCGAGCTCGACGAAGTCGGGCATCGTCTGGGCCTTCGGCGCATGCGCCGGATCGAGCAGCTCGGTCCAGAAGTGCGCGGGCGCAGGCGGCGCGGAATCAGCCGCGCGGGCTTGCATGCGCGAGGTAGTCAGAGTGAGAGTCGCCGCGAAAATCGCGACACTGGTAAACGCGATAGGCCGAAAAAACTTATTCGTCATGTGTGATTAATACGAAGACCGCCGCTCAACGGTTCGGCTGTCTCGCCAATTCAACGTACTTCATTTGCAAACCGGAAAGAATCTCTTTCAGCATCGCTTGTTCGTGCGCGTCGAGATTTCCGCGCGTCTTGTCGCGCAACATTATGATGATATCGATCATCTGCTGCGCCAGCACCAGGTCGTTCGTCACCTGGCCGCTGTTCGGGTCGGGGATTTCGCCGAGCGCCGCTAACGCCTGCTCTGACAGGCTCCACAGAAACGCGGCGAAGGTCAGCTCGGGCGGCGGTTCCTTTGATTGCTGCTGGCCCGCTGCTGGATTCGACGTGCCCGCTTGCGGCTTCGACGCCGTCTCCGATGCGCCCGCGGCGGGTTTGGATTTTATGTCGATCGATTCGCTGCTCGGCGGCGGCGTTTCCTCGGCGCCTTCCTTGGTCTCGCCTTCGGAGGAGAAGCGTCGGCGATCCTGAACTTTGAATCCGCGCTTATCGTCCTGTTCTTCCGTCGCCATCAGTATTTCAACCTTGCGCGACCTGTCCCGACGACGCCATTTGCTCGAGCCGATGGATTCGCTCCTCGATCGGCGGATGAGTCGAGAACAGCCGCGAGATTCCCGCCGCACTCAGCGGATTCACGATGAACATATGAGCCGTCGCGGGGCTGGCGTCCAGCGGCATCCGCTCGTTGGCAGCTTCGAGTTTGCGCAGCGCGCTGGCGAGGTACAGCGGATTATGCGTGAGCTTGGCGCCGCTCGCGTCGGCCTGGTACTCGCGCGTGCGCGAAATCGCAAGCTGGATCAGCGTGGCGGCGATCGGCGCGAGGATACCGGCGATTAGCAATCCCGCGATGCCGCCTTCTTCGTCGTCGCGATTGCCGAAGCCGAAAATCGCGCCCCATCGAATCATCGATCCGATCATCATCACCGCGCCCGCGAGCGTCGCCGCGATCGAGCTGGTCAAAATATCGTGATTGGTGACGTGCGACAGTTCATGGCCGATAACGCCCTTCAATTCCTCGCGCGTGCAGATGCGCATGATGCCCCGCGTCACGGCGACGGCGGCATGATGCACGTTGCGTCCGGTCGCAAACGCGTTGGGCGTGTCGGAGTCGATGAGGTAGAGGCGCGGCATCGGGATTCCCGCCGAATGCGCCAGCTCGTTGACGATCGAGTAGAGCTCGGGTGCTGACGACGCGTCGAGTTCCTGCGCCCCGTACGCACGCAGCACAATCTTGTCGGAGAACCAGTAGCTGAAGAAGTTCATCACCGCGGCGATGACGAAAAAGATCACGACGCCGTGCCGGCCTCCAATCAGGCCGCCAATCGCCATCAGCAACCCCGTCATCATCCCCAGCAACAGCGTCGTTTTGAGGAAGCTCATGGCTAGCAGTCTATTATCTTTGCTGCCTCTCTACAAATTTCAACAAAACGCCGGCAACTTCGCTGACCTCGATAGAATCGATCAGCTCGCGCCTAAGAATGTCGATATGTCCATGGCCAATCGGACGCCATCGCACAGGATCAGTAGGCCCGAAAATCACCACCCCCGAAGCACCAACCGCCGCCGCAAGATGCGCCACCCCCGAATCATTGGCTACGAAAGCTGATGCGATACGCGCAATAGCAGCAACCGTCGGCAAATCGAGATCCTTCAGAACAGGAACACCGGACTCGCGAAAGACCGCTTCGATAGACGCTTCGGCAGGCCCGAGCACGACAACGCCAGAATGCCTTGCGTCATCGGACGTTGCTGCTAGTGGCTGCCTTGTGTCTTCGGACGTTGCTGTTAGTGGCGCGGGCGGCCCTGCCCGCGGCCGCCTCGTGTCATTCAAAGCGGAGTCCGAGCGCCTTGTGTCATTCAGAGCGGAATCTGCGAAGCGAAGAATCCCGGATCTTTTCGCCAGCATCGATGCCAACGCCACAAACTTATCCGCCGGCCAATTCTTGGCGGGACTCCCACTCCCAGGGAAAATCACAACGAGATTCGAAATATCGCATTTCGATTCGAGCAGCACACGCGCCGCCGCCAAATCCTCCGCCGTCGGCTCGAGCCGCGCATCCAGCATCGACGCGTCCTCGCCGATAGCCTTCAAATAACCCTCCGACACATGGCTCTCGCCACCAGGCCTGAACGAATGAAACGAAACCTCACCATCCGCCGCCGCCGCCAGACGCTCGCGAAACCGAGCATCATCAGAAGCAAAGAACGAATAGATACGATCGAACTCGCCAAAAAATCGCCGCGCCCCCGACGTTTGATCGGCAAACAACTCGCCAACCTCGCGCGCATCGATAGAATGCGCGCGCGCAACGACACTCCTCCCCGCCACAAGCCGCGCCAACTCAAACCGCGCCATCAACTCAACCACTGCCCCAGGATGCCGCCGCGATATCGCATCAAGCGCCGGCATCAGGCACATAAGATCGCCCAGCGCTCCCGGAAAAATAATCAGCACACGCCGAATCGAACGAGCAGCTGGTGTCCCGGGCGTCATCAGAACACTTTAAGTGAAGCCCGCGATGGATTTCACGCTGGCGAGCCCGCCCGTTTCGCTCGAGAAGCCGAGGGACCCGGGATCTTTCTCGACGCCAGCGAACGCACACCAACCACGGAATCAACCACGATTGCGCGACGTCCAAACACCGGACGGGACATGTTGTGCGGCCGTCCCGCGCATGAATGCTCGCTAAGAGGCTGAAGCTACATTTCCAGATGCGAAAAGGCAGTAGTTTTCATTTGACATAATATTAGCAAGCGCGCAGTGTCGCCCTAACACTTGTTCGACAAATCGTTTCAAGGGAGGGCTCACATGTTCGGATCAAAAAATTCTGGACAGCTACGATGGTTTGTTGCTGCTCTCGCGTTCGTGTGGGGCGCCGCAATCGCAGGAATTGCCAGCGCAGGAACAAGGTCACCATCTGCCACTTTCCACCGGGGAACCATTCCAATTACCAGCAGATAAGCATTGATGCTGCAGGGGTTGCCGCGCACCTGGCGCACGGGGACTTTCTCGGGACGTGCGCGAGCGATTGCAACGTAACTCCGACTTTGTGCAGCACACCCCCGGATTCGTGCCATCAGGTCGGCACCTGCGTTGCTTCGACCGGACTCTGCGAGTTTCCAACACAGCCCGATCGCACGGCGTGTACCGGTCTGGACGGGTTGAGTTGCGATTCGTGTCTAAGTGGCGCGTGCGTTTCCGTTTCGAGTTGCCCACCGGATTCCCTGGGTAACGTCGAATACTGCTCACCCACAAACGGCGGCACTTGCACCCCAGCATACACCACTTCCAGTTGTCCTTCCGCACTCAACCCATCCCCCGGCACCAACCCACCTGCCCAGTGCTACGCAACCGCGCTCGAACCGACTTCCGATAAATGCATTGAAACTTGCACCGCCACAGTCTGTGGCGATGGCTCGTTGACTATCTGCGGAAACGCCGTGGGGTGTGTGACGGATGCCGATTGCGGTGTTCAAACAATCGGCGACACCGGCCTCCCCAACCAGTGTATAACCGCTTCATGCGGTCAGAGCGGTGTGTGCGTTTATGGGAACGTCGACTGCGGGTTCGCCGTCAATCCGGGCGACCCGTCACATGGCTGCGACCCGGGATTCGGCTGTTACACATTTATTCAGGCGACTATTCAACCGACGCCGACGCCGTGAACCGGGCATTTCCTTCGCTAGGCGTCGCGCTACGGATGGAGGTCTAGTCGGTACTGCTGCACTTTGAATTTAAAGTGCAGCAGTACCGTTCTGTTCGCGGACGAAGAAAGGTCCGGGATTCTTCGCTTCGCTCTGAATGACACAAGGAAAGACCCTGAGAGCGAAAGGTTGTCCTCAACATTTCGCGATTCTCACTGGGCGCAGAGCCTGTCATGAGCGAAGCCGAAGGAGGTCACCCCTGCCGCGCGCCGCGCAGGCGATTATTCTGCGCGTTCGAGTTGCAGGACGATATTCCTCGAATTCCTAAATAAATTGTTCAAAATTTCCAAGTCTCTTTTCGCCCGATTGAATCATTCACCTCCGGTTTCCGTATATTACATGGGAGGATCCACGCGTTTGATGGGGATGTTTGGGGCGTTGCGCCAGTTTATCCTGACGATGGCAATTGCTCTGGTTGTCGCGACGGTAGCGCCGGCGATGGCCGATGGCCCAGCCACGATCCTCGACGGCAACCATCCCGACGAAGCCGCCGACGTCGTAGGTGCGACCGCCGCGTCTGTTTCGCAGCCGCTCGCGATGCGCCTGACGATGTCGCTCCGCCATCGTGACGACCTCGCGCGTCTGCTCGCCGATCAGCAGGACCCAACTTCAGCGGAGTACCATCGATGGCTGACTCCTGACGCGTTCACCAGTCGTTTCGGACCGACCGACGCCGACCTCGCGCGCGTCACGAATTGGCTCAAGAAAAAAGGTTTCACCGTCAAGTCGGCCGACGCGTCGACCCGCGAGGTCGCTTTCACGGGCACCGTCGCGCAAGCGCAAAATGTTTTCGGCGTAAAGATTGCCGCGACCATCGACGGCCATCTGTATTCCAACACCAGCGATCCCAGCGTGCCCGCCGAGTTGGCGCCGATGGTCGAGTCGATCCACGGCCTCGACAACCTGCTGCACAGCCAGCCGATGGCGCATCGCGTGTCGAAGCCCGCGTCGGTCGTCAACGATAACGGTCCGTTCTTCGGTCCTCCCGACATCTATACTTTCTACGATGAAACGCCGCTGCTGAATGCTAATATCGACGGCGGCGGTGTCGGATGTATTGCGGTGGTCGAGGATTCAAATATCGATCAGCCCGCTGCCGACGCGTTCAACACCCAGTTCGGCCTGCCCGCGCTGACCAGCTCGAACTTCAGCACGGTGCTGGTTGATAGCAGTGATCCGGGAGTGAGCGCGGACCAAGACGAGACGATGGTCGATGTGAGCTACTCGCATGCGGTCGCGCCCGGCTCGAGCATCCGCATGTACCTCGGCGATCAAAAGCATACGTCGTCCTCGGCGATTCTCGACGCGATCCACACGGCGGTTACCGACAAGAACAATCCGTTGTGCAGCGCTATCAGCATCAGCTTCAGCTTCTGCGGCGGATCGAAACGCTTCTATAGAACTCAGAACGGATTTTTCGCGCAGGCGGCCGCGCAAGGTCAGTCGGTATTCATCGCGACCGGCGACACCGGCGCGGCCGGACTCCAGCTGAGCGGCAGCGGAAGGTGCGTCACCGGCACCTCGCGCAACGTCAATGAGATCGGAGCGTCGCCGCACGTGACTGCGATCGGCGGCACCGAATTCTCACCGGATTACTCCGGCGGCAACGACGTCGGCTCGGTTTCAGAATCGGTCTGGAATGACGGCGACGGCGCCGCCGGCGGTGGCGGGAGCAAAGTCTTCAAGAAGCCCGCGTTTCAGAATGGCCTGTTCAAGAAAGACAAAATGCGCGACGTTCCCGACATCTCGTTCGGCGCGAGTCCCTCGACGCCGGGATTCTTCTTCGGCGGCCGCGACAACAAAAATATGCCGGCGGTCGTATGCTGCATCGGCGGCACCAGCCTCGGCGCGCCAGCCTGGGCCGGCCTCAGCCAGTTGATCTCGCAATCTAACAATGCGCCGATCGGCAACCTCAACACCAAGATCTACCAGCTAGGCGCATTGGCCGACGGCGCGACGACCGGAATCCGCGACGTGACCTCAGGCAACACCAGCTTCAACCACGTCACCGGATTCTCCGCGACAACCGGCTACGACAAAGCCAGCGGCTGGGGCACGGTAGATATGAGTCTGTTCGTGCCAGCCTACCTGGCCCCCTAGCAGCTTCTTACTCACCGCCTTTAGTAGCCCACGGGCCGACTCCGGTGAACCTATCCGGTGCGATTCGCGTGGTGAAGCCTGGGATGTTGAGCATCGAGGGCGGCGGGAAGACTGCCTTGGGTCCCAGGTAGATTTTTGCGAGACGTTGTAGCAGGGGCACCGCATTGCCTTCGGTTATCCGTGCATTGCCGTAGGCCACCACGTATTCCCGCATCCCCTGCGCACTGTTCTTGTCGCTGATAAAGGACAGCGCGACTCGCGGATCGCGCCGGATGTTCTTGACCTTCTGATGCATCGCCAAATGACCCATCACGAACTCGTCGCCTTCAATTCCGACCCACACCACGGTGACTTGCGGACTGCCGTCGCGATTGAGCGTGGTCAAATGTGCGTACGGTCCTTTTTCGATCACCTCGCGCAACGATTGTGGAATTTTCATGAGAGTATCTCCATGTAGTTAAGCTCGGCTCGGACTACCTGAACCTGTAAAAAATTCTGCCGCGTTCACATCTTCGAGGCCATCGATTGTGCTTCGACAGCGAATTTTGCTGGAATTCTCTCGCTCTCCTGACAGATACGCGCTCAGGTCCCGAAATTGCGTGCCGCATCTAAAGTCCTTCAGTTTCGGGGCGAAGGAGTCACGAATGTCAGTCACCTATCTGTCACAAGTTCGCGAAACGCGCCGGTCGTCGATCGCCCTTTCAATTCTTGCCGGCGTTGCGCTTGCGATGCTGGCTATATCTCCGGAAGTCGTCTCCGCGAATACCGCTTGCGGTCCGTTTGGCGATCCACCTCAGACGCTCATCAGCAATCCGATACCAATTTGCCTGGGCGGTACTGTGCTCGGACCGTGGAGCGATTCCGACGGGACGCCTCGGTACGCATGCCTCTACCAACCAGCGAGCGCTACGACCGCGAGCCCGCTGCCGCTGCTCGTATGGTTGCATCCGTCGCTGGTGACCGCCGATTCGATCATCTCGACTAACATTCTGTCTTTCCAGAACGACTTCAGTCTCGCCCCCGGCACCAAAGGTTTCGTGGTGCTGACTCCCGAGGGTCGCAGATACGACGCATTTCTATCCCGCGCCCGACAACCAGGGCCCCGGATGGGACAACTGGTACCGGCAGTTTGCTCCAGGCGCGGTGACAGTCAACGGCCAGACCTATCCTGAAAATGTGGACGCCGCGACGATCGATCACTTCATCGGCGTGGTGCAGGCGAGTGGGACCGTGCTCCTCGACAAGACTTTCGTTTCCGGATGGTCGAATGGATCGGCGATGTCGTACATCTACGCGCTCAACCGTCCCAGCGTGAATTCGATCGCAGTTTACTCGGCGCCCGATCCGTTCAAGGCCTTCAACGATCCATGCCCGCAGACTCCGGTTGAGGATAAGCCGTCGACGATCGCGGAGATCGCGGTGCCGAATCCCAGGACCCGGAGCTACCAGGTCCACAACTCCTGCGACATCGCGGGTCTATGCCCGAACAGCGAGATGATTGTCAGCCAGGTCGCGAACGTCGGCGCCAACCCCGATGAAGACGTGATCATCGGCGCACTCAAGCAGCAAGTCGGCTATTGCGATCCGTTATGCGGCACTGATCCCGACGGCAGTCCCTCGAGCGTGCTCGGCGTCACGGTCGGTTCGCTCGATCACCTCGAATGGCCGGTGACGTGGACCGAGCCGATGCTGAGTTTCCTCGCTGCGCATCAGTAAGAAAGATCGGAACTTGATTGTAGTGAAACCCATCCTTGGGTTTCACGCTTCCTTGGGCAGGGCTAAGCCCTGCACCTTAGGATAAAAACAAAAAGCGGCTCTCCTATTCTTGCTTGGGAGAGCCGCTTTTCCTTAATACTGGGCGCCGGGTTCATGCCTGCGCCGATTTGACTACTCTACTGCTTCCAGACATCATTCAGCAAGCTTTTGACCAACAAGAGGGGAGGATGTTATGAATTCATCAATTAAACGCGTCACCGCAATTTTTGCGGCATCGTCGACGCTGTTAGCTCTGGTCTGCGTGACCGCCGCGCCGGCTCAGGATGTCGATCCTGCAACGACTAGCTCAGTCACCGGTACCTGGACCGGCACGGACACCGAGCATGGTAGCAGCCCGGGTCCCATGACGCTGATTCTCACTCAGAGTGGTAACGGCATCAGCGGCACTTTCAGTGTTTCCAGCGGCAACGACACTCCAGCCGGAAACGTCACGGGGAACATTTCCAAAAACGATCTCAAACTCACGTTTCATACAACTAGCGGGACCAATCACAATTGCGAGGCCAAGGTCCTCGCGACGGTTAACGAAACTGCGATGCCGCCGACGATTGAGGGCACGTTCCTGGTCAAAGGGAGCAAGAAGCACTGCAAGGGCAAGGGAACTTTCGACCTGACTGAACAATAGGCCGAAGAACTTGAATTGTAGTGAAACCCATCCTTGGGTTTCACGCTTCCTTGGGCAGGGCTAATCCCTGCACCTTAGTATAAAAACAAAAAGCGGCTCTCCCTTTTGGAGAGCCGCTTTTTTTCTTTGCGATTATTTTGTGCGATGCGCTACTTGCTTGGATCCGGCGTGATGCGCAGATACGGCTTCACTACCTTGTAGCCTTTCGGAAATTTTTCTTTCAGGACTTTCTCATCCTGCAGCGCCGGCACGATGATGCAATCTTCACCACTCTTCCAGTCGGCCGGCGTCGCCACAGAGTACTTGTCGGTCAGCTGTAGCGAATCGATCGCGCGAAGGATTTCCTGGAAGTTGCGGCCGGTGCTGGCGGGATAGGTGATCATCAGCCGGATTTTCTTGTTGTTGTCGACCACGAAAACCGATCGCACCGTCAGCGTGTCGTTCCATTCCGGATGAATCATGTCGTAGAGCTTCGCGACCTTCTTGTCGCCGTCGCCGAGGACCGGAAAGTTCATCTTGGTGTGCTGCGTCTCTTCGATATCGCTAACCCACTTCTTGTGCGACGGCACGTCGTCAACGCTCACGCCGATCGGCTTGATATTGCGCTTGTCGAACTCGCCCTTGAGCTTGGCCACGGTGCCGAGCTCGGTGGTGCAGACGGGGGTGAAGTCCTTGGGATGCGAAAAGAGAATCGCCCACTTGTCGCCGATCCATTCGTGAAAATGAATCGGCCCCTCGGTCGATTCCTGGGTAAAATCCGGTGCCACGCTTCCGATGTGAAGTGCCATATTCGTCACCTGCCTCTTGAGTGTTTTTTTTAATGAAGCGTCCCGCCAAACTCGCCGGCGAGAACGCGTAGCCCAATTCGATAAAAGAGACTTACGTCTCACATCGCATCGGTCAAGCCTCTAATAGCAGATTCTAGCTCCGATCTCCGATAAGAGAATCACGATCGAGCTTCATATAGCGGGCTTGATCCGTAGTCGGGGGTGCGTCGGCTGGCGTCGAGAAAGATCCGGGGTCCCTCGGCTTCGCTCGGGATGACACAAGAAAAGAAGGCGACCAGGAAAAACCTTCGAGCAAAAGGGCGTCCTCGCCATTTTGCGATTTCTTCTCACTGGGTGCAGGGCTCAGCCCTGCCGAAGGAAGCATGAAACCCACCGCGGGTTTTATTTTAATAGAGTTCCTACCCCTTCGCCTTCTTGAAATTCGGCTTGCGCTTCTCCAAAAACGCGGCGACGTATTCCTTGTGCTCGGGACTGACGTAGCACTTCTCGAGTGCGAATCCCTCGAACGCCATCGCAGTTTCGAGCGTGCCGTCGAGTCCCTGGTACAGCGCCTTGCGCGTGAACGCCAGCGAGGTCGGCGAGCATTGCAGCATGTCGTTCGCGAGCTCGCGCGCGGTGGCGGGCAAATCGGCGAGCGGCACGACGCGGCTCACGAGACCCATCGCGAGACATTCGTAGGCCGGGTATTGGCGGCCAGTCAGCATCATCTCGGCGGTGCGCGCGAGTCCAATCATCCGCGGCATCAGGTAGCTCGATCCCAACTCGCTCATCAGCCCGACGCGCGGGAAAATGACGCCCATTTTCGCATTGTTCGACGCGATCCGCACGTCGAACAGCAGCGGAATCGTGCATCCGACTCCCAGCGCATATCCGTTGATCGCGGCAATCGTCGGCTTCGACAAATTGCGCATCACCTGCGGCAGCGAGACCACCGCGCGTGCGCGACGCTCTGTCGCAGCCGGCTTTTCTTCGCGAGTCTTGATGTCCGACGCGAACATCGACATGTCGGCGCCGGCGCAAAACGCGCGATCGCCCGCGCCGGTAATGACTACGACGCGGACGCTGTCGTCGGCGTCCGCACGAAGCATCGCGTCCGTGATTTCCGCGCCCATCGCCGTCGTATAGGCATTCATCTTGGCCGGACGATTAAGCGTAACCGTCGCAACCTCGTCCGCCACGTCGTAAAGGATAGTCTCGTAATCCATCGCCAACTCCGCTCTTCCCCTCTCCCTGAAAGGGAGAGGATCAAGGTGAGGGTCCGAATCCCGCGCGCGATTGTTCCCCTCCGCGTCCGGTTCCCCTTCCCGCTCGGGAAGGGGTTAGGGGTTAGGTTCCTAATTCTGCTATCTCTTCTTCCGCGCCTTCTTCCTCGACTCCCTGGTCTTCGCCTGCAGCCTGGTCTTCTTCCGTTTGCGCCGCCGCTTGATTTCTTTTTGCCGTTCGCTTGCCATCTAACCTCTATGGGGCGGGCCGCCGTGCCCGCCAATCTCGTTTTCGTATTTCATTCTTAGTCCAGCGGCACCGTCCGTTCCACCTTTGCACCGGATTCGAGATGGATTCCAGCCGAGGTCGCGAACGGCTTGCCCTTGCCCGACCGATTTTCCACGTATGCGTCGTAATCGCCCGGCTCGAGTTTGAAGCGATGCTCACTGCCCGGGTCGCTCTCGGCAACTTTGGTCTGCGTGCCAGCGCGCAAAATCACCACGCGCGTCGAATTGTCGATCGGAATTTTCGACATCACCGGCTGCACCAGCAACTCGGCCTTCAATACTTCGCCGAGTGTCAGCACCGCGTGACGCCCCGGCGCGAGTGCCAGCGCATGCCAATCATAACCCTGCGGCGGCGCATCGACGTGCACGTCCACCTGGCTCGGCGCGAACAGGTACTTGTCGCCGGAAATAAAACTGGCGATCTTGGTATGCGGTGCGTCAGTGGTAGTGACCGTCACGCCGAAACCGGGATCGTTGCCGGTTTTGTCCTTGACGCTGACCTGCAGCACCGCGACGTTCGCGATCATCACAGTATGAGTGCGCCCAGCCTCGATCTGCACCCCGTCCTTGACGATCTGCCCGCCGACAATCGGCAGCACAATTTTGTATTCCCCCGGTGCAAGAGCAATCGAAGATCCCGCGGTAACCTGCCCCGCCTCCTTGCCATTGGATGCAATCACATGCGCAGCATTTTTCGCCCCGGCACCATCGTCGCCCATCACATCGAGCTTGAGATTGCCGGTCTCGGCCGCGTGCACAATCGAAACAATCGCAAGCAATGCAGTAGTGGCAAGCAGTAGAAACGGTCTCATTTTCTGCTCTTCCCCTCTCCCTGTAAGGGAGAGGATCGAAGGTGAGGGTCCTTATTCAGCGCGCTCTTTCGCGCGCGATCTAGGATTCTGACTCTGTGCGTAGGAATCTTGTGCAAAGCGCTCCTCATAAACGACGAAGTATCTTACGGGCGACACGCAGCGCGCGCTACCGCTAGCTTCGTCAGCATGACGAGCGTGGAGCGCTGCGCGATCTCAGAAACTGGAACCGGCTTCGCTCGCGCGAAGCTGTCCGAGGCCCATTCCTCCCCTCGCGTTGCTCAGGTCGTCAGGGTGACACGAGGCTCGCGTTGCTCGCTTCGTCAGGATCACAAAAGAGGCTCGCGCTGCTCGCTTCGGTCAGAATCCCGTCGGCGGTGATAAGGGGATGAACTTTTCAGCCTGACCCTCACGCTCTTGACGTGTTAAAACCTACTCGATGGACAATCGTCTCAACGTCCGAAACTCGTCCGGATCGCCCATTAAGTGGGGCGGGCCGCCGTGCCCGCCCATCGACGCGCCAAAAACAAAATTTGACAGAACGAAACTACCCTTGGTGGTCGATCCAGCATACGACCACTACCTATGGTATGAAGCGTCAACTTCGCGTCATTTCGGTCAGTCACAAATCGCCCCAATCACGCGCGTATATCGCACCATCGCGCACCATTTCCACTTATCCGCGCGCCGCGTTAGGTTGTCTTTATGCCTACTTCGAGTGCACGCGTTGAAGCATGGAGGAGTGCGTGGGAAAGCCGCGATCCCGGCGCGCGTCGTCGCGCTCTACACTCGCGACGCGACTCATCAGAGCGCGCTTATCGCGAAGATTTATCCGGAGCTGCGCCGCCTCTCGCTGCAGGGCCATCATGAAATCGGCGTGTACGCGCGCCGCGGCCTCGAGCGCTATACCGAGCTGCGCTTCGAAATCCTCACCGTCACCGAGTCCGGCGATCGCGCCGCGATCGAATACCGCCGCCATTCGAATCTCGACACCGCAGATCCGCCGCGAGTGCTGGAGCTCATCGAATGGCGCGACGCACTTATCAGCAGCGTCCGCGTTTTCCACTTCGATGCATAGCAGCCAGTGAAACTCTCGACTCGACTGCTCGGCAAGTCCTACCGCTTCCGTTCGGTCAAGGAATTGCTCGCACGCGCCAACGAGGCGCGCTCGGGCGACGAGCTAGCCGGCATCGCGGCGCGCTCCGAGCAGGAACGAATCGCGGCCAAGACGGTGCTCGCCGATCTCACGTTGAATGATCTACGTGAGAACCCGGTCGTCGCGTACGATCGCGACGAGGTGACCCGAGTGATCGACGACGCGCTCGATCGCGACGCGTTCGCAGGTGTGCACAGCAAGACGATCGGCGAGTTTCGCGAATGGCTGCTCGACGACGTCACCACCGGCGACGCAATCCTCGCAGCCGGCCGCGGAATCACCGCGGAAATTGCCGCTGCGGTCGCCAAGCTATGCACCAATCTCGACCTGATCACGATCGCGTCGAAGATTCGCGTCGTCACTCAGGCGCGGACCACGCTCGGCCTCGGGGGACGGCTCTCGACGCGCCTCCAGCCCAACCATCCGCGCGACGATCTCACCGGAATCGCCGCCGCGACTTACGAAGGCCTAGCCTATGCGACCGGCGACGCGCTGATCGGAATCAACCCATGCATCGATGAGCCCGACAACATCCGCCGCCTGTTGGAACTCACCGCGGACATTATCGATCGCACCGGCGTGCCGACCCAGAACTGCGTGCTCGGCCATATCACGACGCAGATGCGCGCGCTCGAGGCCGGCGCGCCGATGGACATCATGTTTCAAAGTCTGGCGGGCACTGAAAAAGGCAACGCCGGTTTCGGCATCACGGTTGCGATGCTCGACGACGGCTATGCGATGATTCGCGAGACGGGGCGGCTGCGCTCCCCGAACCTGATGTACTTCGAGACCGGGCAGGGCTCGGAGCTATCCGCCGGCGCGCACGAAGGCAGCGACCAGGTCACGCTCGAGGCGCGATGCTACGGGCTCGCGCGGCGCTACTCACCGCTGCTGGTCAACACGGTCGTCGGATTCATCGGCCCCGAATATCTCTACGACGCGAAACAGATCACGCGCGCCGGCCTCGAGGATCACCTGATGGGCAAGCTGCTCGGCGTCCCGCACGGCGCCGACGCATGCTACACCAATCACGCGCGCGCCGATCAGAACGATTGCGAGAATCTCGCGGTGCTGCTCGCGGCCGCGGGATGCAACTACTTCATGGCGGTGCCGATGGGCGACGACGTGATGCTTTCCTATCAGTCGACCAGCTACCACGACGCCGCGGCGCTTCGCGCGGTCCTGAATCTTCGACCCGCACCCGAGTTCGAGGAATGGTGCGAGCAGCGAGGAATCATCCACGACGGTCGCCTGACGCCTCGCGCCGGCGACGCCCGAATCGTGATGGATCAGCTTTGAAAAAAACCGAAGGCGCGAATTCCGATTTCGACACGATGCGCAAATCCACACCGGCGCGACTGGGCCTCGGCCGCGCGGGTCCGCGCTACACAACGGCCGCGATGCTGTCGCTTCGCGCCGATCACGCGCGCGCTGTGGACGCAGTCATGACCGAGGTCGCGCAAGATTGGCCGCGGCGCAACGGGCTGCTCGAAGTCCATTCGCAAGCCGCGACCCGCGAAGACTACCTCCGCTATCCCGAGCGCGGTCGGCGTCTGACCGACGCCGACGCGCGTCGCGTCGCGCGGCTGAAGCCGCGCGGCCGCAGTCGCGGACCGTCGGCGATGCCGACGGTCCTGCTATGCGTCGGCGACGGACTATCGTCCGCCGCCGTCGAGAAAAACGCAGTGCCGCTGCTGCGCGCGCTCACCCGCGCGCTCGCGGCACGATACCGCCTGCTGAATCCGATCTTCGTGCGCAACGCGCGCGTCAGAATCGAAGATCATCTCGGCGAAATCCTGCGCCCCGACGTCGTCTGTATGATCGTCGGCGAGCGTCCCGGCCTCGTCACCGCCGAGAGCCTGAGCGCCTACGTGATTTACCGTCCCGCCCTCAAATCGATCGAGCCCGACCGCACCGTGATTTCAAACATTCATCGCGGCGGTATTCCAATCGCCGAAGCCGCCCGCAAAATCGCCGCGCTGATCGACGACACAATCAAGTTCCAGGCGTCCGGCGCCGCCCTGGCACAGAAATCTTCGCCCGCGTTGACTCCTGAATCGCTGGCGCCCGCGCATCCGAAAAACTACGCTTGAATATTGCCATGTCAGATCGAGAATCAGTGCTCGCCGCCAACCGCGCCTTTTACGACGCCTTCGAAAGTCTCGATGCGGAAAAGATGGAAGCGGTTTGGCTCAAAGACCCGCGCATCATTTGTATCCATCCCGGCCATCGCAAACTCTCCGGATGGGGCCCCATCATGGCGAGCTGGGAGGCTATCCTCGACAACGTGTTCGAGATGAAGTTCGAGCTCGGCGAAATCGAGGTGATGATCAGCGGCGACCTCGCGATCGTGGTCGTCGAGGAGAACCTGACCCAGCGTGGCTACGACGGCACGCAACGCGTAAACGTGCTCGCCACCAACGTGTTCGAGCGCGTCGGCAACGCGTGGTTCATGGTGATGCATCATGGGTCGCCGGTGGTCGCGTCGCCCGACGACGAACCGCCGCTGCAGTGATGCGAAGAGAAGGATTCGACGATGCTCAAGCGCGTTGACCGAGTTCAAATTGCGGTTGCGAACAACAATGCGGCCGAGAAGGTCGTCGAGGAAGTCTTCGGCGGAGCGCTCGTCCGTCGTGACAAGGCCGCGCCGTTAGCAGCGAAGCGCTCGACGATGCAGGCAGGATCGACTCTCATAGAACTTCTCGAACCCGATGGCGCCGGCGCGGTCCATGATTTCGTCGCGAAGTGGGGTAGCGGATTATTCGGCGCAGGATTTTCGGTGGACGACCCCGGTGCCGCCGCACACCATCTGGCGAAAGGCGGCGTTAACTTCGAGCAATCGGCGGGGCAACTTTATCTCGACCCCGGCGCGACCTTTGGGATGCGCACCGTCATCTCGCAGCATCACGAACGCGCGGCAGTCGGTGCGATCAAATGGATCTATGAAGTGACCAACGTCGTCCGCGATTGGAAGGCGGCATCCGAGCGCTACGCACGCATCTTCGATCTCGACGCGGCGAAGTTTAGCCCGATCATGAGCGAGCAATTCGGCTACACCGGCACGCTCACGCTGTTCGACCCTCCCGCGCGCCTCGACCGTGTCGAAATCGCGCAAATCACCGACCCCAACCTCGCGATGGGCCGCTTCCATCAACGTCGAGGCGACTCGCTCTACATGTTTTTCGTCGAGACCGACGACGTCGGCGCTCTCGAACAACGCCTGCAAGCGCGCGGCTCGCGCTTTGCAGCCCACAGCCGCGACGAAGCCGGACTTGCGGAACTGTTCATCCATCCATCAGCGTTCCTGGGCGTACTGATTGGCGTCAGCCGCACCGAACACGCCTGGACCTGGTCCGGCGACTCCAATCGCGCGCGCCGCGCCGCCAATGAGCGCGCGCTAAAGCAAGGAACTTAATCGAAATGAAACCCGCTTGGGTTTCAAACTTCCTTGGGCAGGGGTAACCCCTGCACCTTGGTGAGAAGAAAGGATGCGGGACGGAGTTTACCCTGAGTACTCGTAGGGGCCCTGTTAGAAGTGAGTAGCGAGATATACCTCTCCCTTCGGGAGAGGTCGTGCGGCGACGCTGTGTCGCCGCACGGGTGAGGGCGCTCGCATCAAGCTCGATGCTATATCAGAGAGAACTTTCGGAGAGTTACTTGGCGTCCTTCATTGCTTGCACCAAAATTGCGGCGAGCTCGGGGCGCGTGAACTCCGGCGGCGGCGCTTCGCCCGCGCGCAGCATCTCGCGGACTTTCGTTCCCGACAGGATCACGCGGTCTGCGTCCGAATGAGGACAGGTCTTGAACGACGCCATCGAGTTGCAGCGCTTGCAGTAAAACGTGTTCTCGAACATCAGCGGCGTGATTCCGAGTTCCTCTGGCTTGAAGCGCTCGAAGATTTTCTGCGCGTCGTAACTGCCGTAGTAATTGCCGACGCCTGCGTGATCGCGCCCCACGATGAAATGCGTGCATCCGTAATTGCGCCGCGCGATCGCGTGCAGGATCGCCTCGCGCGGTCCGCCGTAGCGCATGTGCGCCGGGAACACGCCGATCATCGCGCGGTCCTTCGGGTAGTAAGCGTCGAGCAGTACTTTGTAGGTCTCCATGCGGACCGCGGCGGGCACGTCGTCGCCCTTGGTCTCTCCGACCAGCGGATGGATCATCAGGCCGTCGCAAATTTCGAGCGCCGCTTTCTGAATGTACTCGTGCGCGCGATGCGTCGGGTTGCGAGTCTGGAAGGCGACGATCTTTTTCCATCCACGCTCGCGAAACGCAGCGCGCGTCTGCCGCGGCTCACGCGGATACTCCAGGAACGTGCGCCCCGGTATCTCCTCGAGCAGCGTGACCTTGCCCGCGAGACAGTAAGGCGGCATCGAGGTGACGTTCTTCGCTCCCGGATGCGCGTCCTCGGCAGTGCCGAAGACGTTTTGCGCTTCGTTCTTGCGATCGACTTTGTAGATTTCCGCGAGCTTGAGAATCGCCAGCCGTTTGCCGTCTTCAGTCGCGAGCGCGATCTCACTCCCGGTCTTGAGCGACTTCGCGATTGCCTCATCGACGCCGAGTGTGATCGGAATCGACCACGGCACGCCCGATGACAGCCGCATCTCGTCGCGCGAGCGAGTGTAATCCGCCTCGCCCATGAAACCGGTGAGCGGCGAGAATGCGCCCGTCGCGAGCATCTCGAGATCCGCGATGTCGCGGGCGTTGAGCGTGATGCTCTGCAGTTTCGCCGCGTGCGCAGTCAGTAAGGCGCGCTCGGAGGCCGGCGCTTTCAGGTCGACCAGCTCGCCGCCGCCGTGCGCCGAGATTGCGTCCTCGCGCACGCTCATCGCCGTGCTCCCTTGTTGATGTAGTTCAGCTCTTCGAGGCGCCCGAGCAACTTGCCGAGACTCTGATCGACGGTCTCCGTGCTGCTATCGACGACCAGTTCGGCCTGCAGCGGTTCCTCGTACGGGTCCGACACGCCGGTGAAGGATTTGATCTCGCCGGCCAGCGCCTTCTTGTAGAGTCCCTTGACGTCGCGCTCGACGAGTTTGTCGATCGTGCATCGCACGTACACTTCGAAAAAGCGATCGTGATTGCGCCGCACCTCGTCGCGCACCTCGCGGTAGGGCGAAATTGCCGCCGAGATCGCGATCACGCCGTTGCGCGCCAGCAGATGGCAGACGTAGCCGATCCGCCGGATGTTGATGTCGCGATCCTCCTTTGAAAAGCCGAGCCCCTTGGAGAGGTTGGTGCGAACTTCGTCACCGTCGAGGATTTCGACTCGATGCCCGCGCTTGCGCAATTCTTCGGCGGCCAGGTTCGCAAGCGTTGATTTTCCCGCCCCGGACAGGCCTGTAAACCACAAGGTAAACCCTTGATCCATCGGCTAAAACTGATGCTCCCTTCGGAATAGATTACTTACTGAACTCTACAAGTTACTTAATCTGATCAGATGATACAAGGACGCGGATGGAGCGCCGCCACATGCTTTCATGAGCGGGCAATCGGCAAGTTCAGATGAATCGCGAGTGAGGCTGGCGAAGGGAAGATTTCTATAGCGCCTGCCGCTAGCAATCTGTCGCGGGCGGTGTCGGCGGCCGCGATTCCATAGAAACGTATGCCGCAACTTTGCGCGGCGCGGAGGTCGGCTTCGCTGTCGCCGACGAATGCGGCCTCGGATCGATCGACAGAAAATGTCTCAAGCGCGCGAACTAACATGTCGGGAGCCGGCTTGAGGCCGAGCAGAGTATCGCGTCCGATTATCGCATCGACCGACTCGACGCCGTGCTGCTTGAACCATCGCGAGACCGTTCGCGACGAGTTCGACGTCACGATCGCGATCGATGCGCCACTTGCTTTCAGAGCCGCGAGTAGTTCGACTGCGCCGTCCAGCGGTTGTGCGCGATCGACTCCCGCCAATTCGAGATTCTCGATTATGTCGGAAGCGTGCTGAAGCGTTTCGATTACTTTCGGCTGGTCGGAGTGATGGAGCATCAGTGTGCGGTAACTGTCGTAGAGCGGGAGATTGCCGCGCGGGATTCTTGCGAAGAGATCGTCGGGCGCGCCGACGGAGCGCAGATAGGGTTCGAGGATGGTTCGGCCGCCGGCCCAATCGACCTCGGGCTCCAGTCGCGCGATCGTATTGTCGAAATCGAACATCCAGAGTTTGTACATCACGGATGAACGCGCACCGTGGTCGCGTAGCCGTCGAACTCGATTGTCGCGCGCGGCGGACTTTCAGCGTATCCGGCGATCAGCTTGAACGCCTCCGCCGTCGCGAGCATCGCGATAAAGTCCGCAGCTTCCGCACGCGTGCCGAATCCTGCGCCGATGCTTCCAGCGTCATGCGCATCGGGAATCACCAGAATTTTTCCTGGTGTGTCGAGCTGTGCGATTACCAACGCTCGCACATCGATGTCGTTCGCGATCTCTTCCGCAATTTTTCGCGCAGCTTCGCTTCCAATGATCACGAGCGCCAAATCAAAGCGATCAGTGGACGGCTTCAGGCTGATCGATCCGACGCCTGCGCCAGCCAGGTATGCGAGCGGCGCTTCGATGTCGCGCGCGTCGCCTGCGAGCAGTATCCGCGCGGCGAGTAGGCGTTCCTGGCCGCGGCCGCCGATGTGCGGCACGATTATCTGGCGGCTGTAGCGATCGATTTGCGCGTCAGTTAGAGACATCGCGCGGCGCGTGACCTACTCGATCACGTTCTTTTCGATTGGCTCGACCGTGACGCCGGTGCTGCGGAGCCAGGTCAGCGCGCGTTCGATCTGATCGGAGCTGCCTTCGAACTCGACCGCGACCAGGCCCATTTCCTCGGACACGCTGGCGCCGCGAATATTGAAAACGAGATCGAACTTCTTCACCAGCTGGTAAAGGATCGGCTCCTTGATCAGCGTGCGCGGATAGCTCAGGTAGTAGCGTTCGTGGATACGTTCCATTTGGGTTATTTGTTTTTCCACTTGGCGATAACTTGTTGCAGGCGCTCCGGCCGCCATTCCTGCCATCCGATCCACAAATTCGTCGACAGGTACTTGTCGCCGAAATCGCAGAACACGGTGACTATGGTGCCTTCGCGAATTGAACGCGCGACCTTGAGCGCCGCGATTATCGCAGCCCCCGACGATTGTCCGACGAGGATGCCCTCGGTCTGCCCGAGCGCGTACACCATCTCGTACGCCTCCTCAGTGCCGACCTGGATTTTGTCGTCGAGCTCTTTTTCGTGATAGATGCCCGGCACGATCGAGCTCGCCATGTGCTTGAGGCCCTCGAGTCCGTGCATCGCGTCGTCGGGCTCGACCGCGATCACCTTGATCGCGCGATTCTTCGACTTCAGGAATCTGCCGGTGCCCATCACGGTGCCGCCGGTGCCAATAGCCGCGACGAAATGGGTCACCTGCCCGCGCGTCTGCCGCCAGATTTCCGGGCCGGTGGTCTCGAAATGCGCCAGCGCGTTGGCTTCGTTGTTGTACTGGTCGGGCTTGAAGTAGCGATCGGGATTCTGCGCGATCAGCTTGCGGCACATGATGATCGCGCCGTCGGATCCTTCCATCGGATCCGAGAAATGGATCTTCGCGCCGTAAGCCTCGACAATTTTCTTGCGCTCGCGGCTCACGTTCGACGGCATCACCAGCTCGACCGGATAGCCGAGCGTTGCGCCGAGCATCGCGAGCGCGATTCCGGTGTTGCCCGAGGTCGAGTCGAGGATCACTTTACCCGGTTTCAGCTTGCCTTCGGCGATTCCCACCTCGAGCATCTTTTTCGCCGGCCGATCCTTGACCGAGCCGCCGGGGTTGAAGCCCTCGAGCTTGGCGAAAATCCGCACGCCCGCGGGAATCAATCCCGCAGTGAGCCGCGAGATCTCGAGCAGCGGAGTATTGCCGACGAGATCGAGCACGCTCGCCGCGCGCCCGACCGGGACGACTTCCTCGATCGGCACTACGCGCTCGCGCGCGTAAGGGTTAACGTCCGCCGGCAATCGCGGGAACGATTGAGATGTCGTCGCCATCCTTTACCTTGGAGTTGATCGCATCGAGGAAGCGGACGTCGTCGCCGTTCAAATAAATATTGACGAAGCGGCGGATATCGCCTTTTTCATCGAGCAGCCGCTCGCGCATCCCGGGGTGACGCCGCTCAAGATCTTCGATCACGGCTTTAATGGATGCGCCGTCGGCCGGGACTTCATCGACGCCCGCGGTAAATCTGCGAAGTGGGGTTGGGACTCTGACGCGTACTGCCATGATTGGGGACTAGCCTCCTGGTTGAATTCCTACACTTATTCTCGCGACCTGGGCCAAACAAGGCTAGGCGGCGCTGTCTGCGGTTCTTTTTCCATTCGTTAGCCGATCGAACAGCGCGTCGAAGTCTTTCAGGCGCGCGTCGATTATCGACGGCTGATCGATCGCGCTCGCAACTGCCTCGAGCGTCTTGTAGCCGTTGCCGGTAATCGACACGACCACCGTCTCGTCGGGCTTGATGCGCCCTTGCTGGACCAGCTTGAGCGCGACCGCGAGCGTGGTGCCGCCGGCCGGCTCCGCGAAGATTCCCTCGGTGCGCGCTAGCAGCTTGATCGCGTCGATGATCTCCGGGTCGGTGGCGACGTCGCCCCATCCGCCCGAATCGCGCACTGCTTTGAGCACGTAAAAGCCGTCGGCGGGATTCCCAATCGCGATCGACTTCGCGATCGTATCGGGCTTCACGGGCGTTATCAGGTCGGTGTGCTTGTGCAATGCGTGGATCACCGGCGCGGAGCCGGCGGCCTGCGCGGAGTGAATCTTGAACTCGCCGCTCTTGATTAGTCCGACTTCCTTCAACTCCTTAAATGCCTTCGCGATCTTCGGCAGGATCGTCCCGCCCGCGGTCGGTACCACGATGTGATCCGGCAGACGCCAGCCGAGTTGCTCCGCGACTTCGAAGCCGAAGGTCTTCGCGCCCTCGGTGTAAAACGGACGCAGGTTGATATTGACGAAGGCCCATCCGTACTTGTCCGCGATTTCACTGCATAGCCGGTTGACGTCATCGTAGTTGCCGCGAATCGTGATCACCTTTGCGCCATAAATAGTCGAGCCGACGACTTTTCCCGCCTCCACCCCTTCGGGCATGAAGATGTAGCATTGCAGTCCCGCGCGCGCCGCGTGTGCCGCGACCGCGGTCGCCAGGTTGCCGGTGCTGGCGCATGACACAGTGGTGAAGCCGAACTCGCGCGCCTTGGTGATAGACACCGACACGACGCGATCTTTGTACGACAGCGTCGGATGGTTGACGGTGTCGTCCTTTATGTAGAGATGCTTGAGGCCGAGCTCCGCGCCGAGCCGCTTGCAGTGCAACAGCGGGGTGAAGCCGGAGTTGGGGCCGACGACATCGTTCTCGTTGAAATCGACCGGCAACAATTCGCGATAGCGCCACAGGTTGTGCGGACGCTTCTCGATCGTCGAGCGCGAGATCGCCGCGCGAATCCGCGCGTAGTCGTAGGTGACCTCAAGCGGGCCGAAGCACGTCTCGCAAACGTGGAGCGGACTTATCGGATACTCCTGGCCGCACTCGCGACATTTCAGATTGGTGATGTAGCTCATCGCTTCCTCGTTTCTGTTACTTGCCCTGCGAATCCGACTCGTGATGCTCCAGCTTCGAAGCACCGCAGCCGCATCCGGGGCGCGGACTGACCCCCGTAATACGCACCCGGCCGGGGCCGGACGCGTCATAAGTTAAAATTTTTCCTGAGAGTAACGGCTTTTGCGCGCGCAAGGCGCGCATCGCCTCACCCGCCTGCATCTCGCCAATCGCGCCCGCGACCGGACCGACGATTCCCGCCTCGCGGCAACTCTGGATTTCGTTTTCGTCGGGCGGCAGTCTCGAACACGCATCGGATGCATGCAGTCTCAGCGGGGATCACCGTCATCGCCTGTCCGGCCATCCCGACCACGCCGCCGTAAACGAAAGGCGTGCGCGCGGCGATGCAGGTGTCGTTGATCAAAAATTTCGCGGCGGGACTGTCAGTCGCGTCGATTACAAAATCATGTGCCGCGACGAGTCGCGCCGCGTTGGACGCATCGAGCGCGACGGCGTGAGCCTCAACTTTCACGTCGGGGAATCGCTCGCCCAGCCAGCGAACCGCCGCGTCAACTTTGGGCGTGCCTATATCACGATCGCGAAAGATCACCTGGCGCGCGAGATTCGACAGTTCGACCGGGTCGGGATCAACGAGCGTCAGCCGACGAGCGCCCGCCCGTGCGAGCGACCACAATGCGGGGACGCCAAGTCCTCCGACGCCGACGATCAGTATTCGGTCCGTTGCCACGTCTTCGCGCATCTCCCACTTGTCGAGAGTGCAACGCGGTCAGCGCTGATGATCGGTCGGTGACAAATCCTGCGAAGACGGTGAGACGAGGGATTTATACTCTCGCCTTATCTTCCAAGAGACTCTCACGAGGAGATCTCCTGCAGGAGTTAGCACCAGCACCCATCACGGGCCGGTTGCTGCGGCATCAGCGGGCCATGTCCCTCCGCCGCTCTCGATAAGGCTGCAATCGTTTGCAGTTGCCTAACGGTAATATGCGAACGCGTGCGTTGTCAATCGACCGACCAATCGGTCAGCTATCTGATACTTTCGTTTGCTACTCCACGCGTATTTGTCTATGTTCGCCGCATCGTTTTCGGGGGAACTTTGGCGGGGATCGAATCTCGCAGAGCCGTACGCGCGGACCTTTGCGACGAACAGCATTAGGAGATCGAATATGACCTCTCGATGGGCGGGGCTGGCTGTCTGTTTGTTTATTGCGGGCGCGGGGATGTCACTTTACTCGGCAGGATGCGATCCCTGCCATACTTGTACCACCACTGGCGGCGGCCGCCGCCATACGGCCACACCGACCGCTACCCCAACGCCCGCGCCGAATGCGTGCTTGCCTTCGAGCTCTCTGGGGGTGTTAGTCCAGAGTACTAATGCGACCGTCTATGCTCCGCAGGGTAGATGGGGCTCAGGTACAGCCGCAGTTAATGTTGTACCGATCGAAACCAGCAGCGGTATCGGTACCGGCGCCGCTCCAACAACGGTAGTGACTGGCAGCGTTCCGAATTCCTGCTCTTCTAACTCCACTACCGGCACGACGGTATGCACCGGCAACAATACTGACGTTTTCCTGATCAACGGCAGCACTCTTTCCAGCACCGTCACCAGCGGCGCGACCAGCACACAAAGTTTTTCCGGTGGCTCTTGCATGAACTGCGGTGTGGTGGTGGATTCGACCACCAACAAGGCATTGATCACAATTGGCCTGTCCACTGGTGGGCCGGGCGGCTACCAGTTTCTCGATCTTGCCAGCAATACATTTGAAACGCCGATTCCTGCTGGAGGCGAGACTTCTGAAGACGTTTCGATCGATCCCGTCCGCCACTTGGTGTTGTCACCGAATGAGGAGGGAAACTACCAACTCGTTAATGTCACCACCGCGACGGCCGCGTTGTTCAACAATGTCGGTTTTGCAACCGGCGGCGCTCCGGACTCGGCTGGCGAGGACTGCACGACCGGGATTGCCCTGTCCACGCTCGAAGGCACGGGCAACCTGTACATTGCCGATTTGACCCAGGCGGTCTTTACGCCAGGGACGCCGGGCACATGGACGGACACCGCGAGCCAAACACAGGTCTTTCCCGAGTTCATAGATTTATCGGCAGGTACCAACGGGATTGCAATCGCCCCAGGCACGCAACTCGGGATCGTAACCGGCGAGTTTGGCGGCAATGTTGAGGGCGTCATCCAGCTGCCGTCCACCTCGGGAAGCGGCGTCCCCGCGGTCGTCGATTGGGTCTCGTTCATCGTGCCCAACCTCCCCAACGAGAGCGCATGGTCGCAGGGATTCGATCCTCATACGGTGACCGCATACGTCAGCCCCAACAGCCACAAGGCCTACGCTGTGTTGGAGAACGGCGACTTCAGCTTCCTGGCGGTGGTCGATCTCCAGGGACTGCTGAGCGCGCCGCGAACGGGGGCGCACGTGGTGACCGAGCCGCTCCCGGCTGGTCTGGTGACGTTTATCGCGGAATAGCAGCTAGCGCGCGCCGATCAGGAGTTCCGCAATCTGGACGCCGTTGAGTGCGGCGCCCTTGCGTAATTGGTCGCCGACGACCCAGAAGTTCAGCGCGTTCGGGCAGCTGAGATCCTCGCGGATTCGGCCGACGAAGCAGTCGTCCTGGCCCTCGACCAGGATCGGCATCGGGTAGCGGTTCTGCGCAGGATCGTCGAACAGCCGGATTCCCGGGAAATGCGCGAACGCCTCGCGCGCGTCGGACGCCGCAATTTTCGTCTCAGTTTCCGCGTTGACGGAAATCGAATGAGCGGTGAAGACCGGCACCCGCACCGTGGTCGGCGAAATCATCAAATCGGGCTGGTCTAGAATCTTCCTGATCTCGTTGACCAGCTTGATTTCCTCGCCGGTGTATCCGCCCTCGACAAACTTGTCGATATGCGGAATCAGGTTGAACGCGATCTGATGCTGAAAAAACTCGGACTTGATAGCCGCGCCCTTCGACCACGCCATCGTCTGGTCGCGCAGCTCGGCGACGCCATTGACGCCCGCGCCTGATACGGCCTGGAAGCTGGTCGCGACCACGCGGCGCAAACGGCCCAGGTCATGCAACGGCTTGAGCGGCATCACGGTGACGATCGTCGTGCAATTCGGGCATGCGAGGATACCCTTGTGATTGCGCGCGGCGGCTGCGTTGATCTCGGGCACGACCAGCGGCACGTCGGGATCCATGCGAAACGCATTCGATTTGTCGATAACGATCGCGCCCGCCTTCACCGCGATTGGCGCGAACTCGCGCGACTGTGCAGATCCCGCCGAGAACAGGACGATATCAATACCCTTGAATGAGTTGGCGTCGAGCGTCTCGACCGGGATCGATTCGCCGGCGAAGGTCACGGTCTTGCCCGCGGATCGCGCTGACGCGTAAGCGCGCAGCTCGCGAATCGGGAACTTGCGCTGTTCGAGAATCTTCAGCGTGGTCTGGCCGACGGCTCCCGTCGCACCAATCACCGCAATTCGTTGCCCATTAGCCATCGCGCGATTCTATCGTGATGCAACCATAGGAGTGAATAGGTTCAGAGGTTCCGCGACAACCAATCGCTTACCAGCGCGAACACTTCCTCGGATGCTTCCGCCAATCCGTGTCCGACGCCCGGCAGAATCTTGATCGTCTTCGGATCGCCCGCGCGATCGTAAAGCGCTTGCGAACTTTCATGCGAGAGGATCGTGTCCGCGCCGCCATGGATCAGCAACAACGGCTTTGGGGCCAGCTCACCCGCGACATGCGCGCCGGCGAGCTGACTCGACAGCGCAATCACGGTCGTCACAATCGGGCTCAGCGTTCCCGCGTTGATCGCTACAGCGCCGCCGAACGAATGCCCAATCAGCGCGACCCGTTCATTCCCGATTCCGCCGAGAAACGTCAGCGCCGCCATCGCGTCAACCAGGCATTCGCCGAACTCGTTGGGCGCGCGATAATCCAGCCGCGCCACTGTGAGTCCGCGCTTCGGCATTTCGAGTCCAAGGCGCGGATAGAGCATCGAGGGACCGTCGAATCCGCCCATCGCGCCGCTGACGCAGAGCACGGCGCGCTCCTTCTCGGCGGCCGAATGCAGCACGAGCGGAATCGCGCCGCGCGTCGTCGCAATCGTAACCTTGCGCGCCCCCGCGATCTCATCCCCTGGCTCAACCCCGGTGATCCTGAGCGTTACGCCTTCGTCCACCGTCAACCGCCAGCGTTCGATTGTGGTTGGGGCGAGGGAATCATCAGCATTCTCATCCCATAGCGAATCATCGATGCGAGCCGCTCGATCCTTGTCAGCAGTTCCGCCTGCTCTTCTCGCGGCGCATCGACAAGTTGAGCGGCAACCGCGGCGAGGTTTTCACGCATCACCTGCACCGCGCGTTCCAGGTTCTCGCGCTCCGGGATTCCCGCGCGAGCTTTGCGCCGCGCCTCGTGGATCTCCGCAAAATCGATTATCTCAGCCATTCGCGATTCACGTCTTCGAGCGATTATCGCGCATCAGGGCTGCGCGTGGAAACCACTGAAAAGTCATCTCAACTTCTTGCCTGCGCGACGCTTCTCCGCGAGCGTATGATTCCCGCCCTCAGCGACCCATCGCATCTGCCGCGCCATCCCGTTCAGAATCTCGACCTCGCGCGCGGTCAAGCCGCTGCGTCCGAAAATCTCGCGGATCGCGAGCATGATATGGTCGGGGTTGTCGTCGGGAATAAAGCCGATCGAGACCAGCGCTTCCGCCATCCGATCGAGCATCGGGTCACTAACCGACGCGGCCACGAACTCGGGCGCGCGGCCTGACTGCACCGCCGGGTTCGCCGACATCATCAGCTCGTACGCGACCACCATCACCGCCTGCGCGAGGTTGAGCGACGGATACTCGGGCGCGGTCGGAATTGTCACCAACCGATGGCAGAGCTTGAGCTCGCGATTAGTCAGCCCGCGATCTTCGCGTCCGAACACGATCGCGATTTTGTTGGTGTCGGCCAGCGCGTCGAGTTCCGCCGCAGCCGCGCGCAGCGGAGTCGCGCGGCTGCGATAACCGCCGCGACGGCTGGTGGTGCCGACAGCAAGCGAGCAATCCGCGAGCGCATCGGCAAGAGCAGGATAGACAGTCGCGTTAGCGAGGAGGTCGTCGGCATGCACCGCCATTTTGACCGCCTCGCGATCATTCAAAGGCCCGCGGCCCACGAGGCGAAGATCGTCGAAGCCCATATTCTTGAGCGCGCGCGCCACCGCGCCGATATTTCCCGCCGACTGGGGACGATAGAGCACGAACGCGAATTTTGCGGGCGACGCCATCCTCTGGTTATGCGACGTGGTGGTCGACGCAAGCAACCTAACCCCTTCCCTCGAGGGAAGGGGACAATCGCGAAGAGAAGATCGGCGCTGTCCCCCAAACTTGAGAGCAAAAGGGCGTCCTCGCCATTTTGCGATTAGTATCAAGGTGCAGGGGTTACCCCTGCCGAAGGAAGTATGAAACCCACCGCGGGTTTCATTACAATTAATTTCCTACGATGAAGATCATCTCCTTCGGCGACGTTCACATGGCGACGCGCAATCTCGACCGGATGGGCGAGCAGATGCGCGATTGCGATCTCGTGATCCTGTCAGGCGATCTCACTAACTTCGGGGGCGCCGACGATGCGCGCAAGGTGATCGCCGACGTTCGCCGCGCATGTCCGGACGTGCTTGCGCTGCCGGGAAATCTCGATCAGCGCGAGGTGATTCCATTTCTCGAAGCGGATGGAATCGCGCTGCATGGCAAAGGACTGGTGACGGGCGGGGTCGGCATTTTCGGATGCGGCGGGTCGAACATCTCGCCGTTCGGCACGCCGCTCGAGTTTACCGAGGACGAGATCTACGCGACGCTGCGCGCCGGTTACGGCTTCGTGCGCGACGTGCGGCCGCTGCTGATGATCTGTCATCCGCCGCCGTTCGACACCAAATGCGATCGAATCCGCAGCGGCCAGCCGGTCGGTAGCACCGCCGCGCGTCAATTTATTGAAGAGGTGAAGCCCGACGTTTGCATCTCGGGGCATATCCACGAGTCGGCCGGCGTCGATCGTATCGGCCCTACGCAGATTTTCAACGCCGGGCCGTTCAAAGGCGGCGGCTATATAGTTGTACGCACGATTGATGGGCGCGAGGGACTGGACGCGAGGCTCGAATTTCTTTGACGTGCCCGCATTGTCCCGCGTCGACCAATCAGTTCGAGTGTACGCCGGAAAAATCGCCAACGGATGGCCGCTGGTGCTGCGCAACTCGTTCCGGCTACTGTGGCGTTTCCGGCCCGGCCGCGCTGCGAAGTAGGGCGCACGTTTATTCTGAAGGGAGATTGTTCTGAGCATGGCTGCGACTGACGACGTTCGCTTGAGGTTCGATCATGTTTCGATCGCGGTTAAGTCCATCGACCGCGCATACGAATTCTTCGAAAAGTATTTTCCGATCAAATTGCGCAGCGCCAAGTCGTTGGACGAGCAGGTCAGTGGATCTTTTTACTGGCAGGATTTCCATCTCGGCGGGTTTGTCGTCGAACTGATCGAGGACCCGCCCGGCAAGCCGGGCTTCGTCACCAAATTTATCGAGCGGCACGGCGAAGGGATGCATCATTTGTCGATCGAGACCGACGGTCTCGACCAACTCGTCGCCAGGCTGAAGGCTGGTGGCGTGCGCGTGGTTGACGAGCAGAGGTACGAATCGGGATCCGCGACCGCGTTCATCTCGCCGCGCTCGGCTTTCGGTGCGCTGATCCAGTTCTGGCACACGCCGAATTGGGAGCAGACGCATCCCAAGCCCGCGCCCGACGGCCGTGCGTACTTCGATCACGTGTCGCTCGCGGTCAAGGACATCGCCGCCGCTTACAAATTTTTCACGGCTTATTTTCCCGGCACGAAAATCAGCCACGAGATTCACACCAGCAACTCGGAAGGCAACTTCGATCTCGGCCATCTCGAAGTCGCCGGCTTCAAACTGGAATTCATCCAGAGCCCCGCGCACAAGCCCGACAACGACTTCGTCGGCAAGTTCATCTCGCGCTATGGCGAAGGGATGCATCACGTGTCGATCGACCTCAAGGATTTCGACGAGACCCGCGAGCGCCTCAAGCGCGACGGCATCCGCGTGGTGGACGAAAAGCGCAACTGGCGCGGCGAGCGGCAGTATTTCATCTCGCCACAATCAGCCTTCGGGGTGCTGATCCAAATCTGGGATGGTCTGCAGTGATTGGTGAGCGCTACTATTAGTACTATGCCGTCCGAACCTGAGAAAAAGATCGTCGATTCTAACCCGCCGAAAATCTACATTCCCGCTTGCGGCGTGCTGTGCGACGTTTTCTGGTGGGCGCGCCGCGATCCTCCCGCTGAGGCAGCCGTCCCCGTGAAAGTCGAAACTCGGTGAGGTTTCGCGCTCATTGATCCGCGCCGCATTCTTCGACGCCGCTGGTACTCTGTTCGAGCCGCGCGAGCCTATCGGACGCACCTACACCCGCCTCGCGCAGGATTTCGGCCTCACGGCCTCCGAGGACGATGTCGCGCCCAGTTTTCGCCGCGCTTTCGGTGCAGCGCCCGGCCTGGCATTCGGACTCGGCCTTCGCCCAACTGAGGTTCGCCGTCTCGAGCGGCAATGGTGGCGACAGCGTGTCAGCTGAAACCTTCGCGACGTTGGGTAAATTCCCCGATTTCGACGCCTACTTCGACGCCCTTTTCGCCTACTTCGCAAATCCCGACCATTGGATTGCCGATGTTGAAGCTGCGCCAATGTTACAACGTCTAAAAAGTGATGGACTCAAACTGGGCGTGATCTCAAACTTCGACTTTCGCCTGTATCGAATTCTCGACGGCCTCGACCTGACCCGTTTTTTCGATTCGATTACAATCTCCTCAGAGGCCGGCTATGCCAAGCCGCGGCGCGAGGTGTTCGACGCTGCCCTCGCCCGCGCCGGCATCACAGCGCATGAGGCGATGCATATCGGCGACTCGGAGCATCTCGATTTTGTGCCGGCCGCCGCGCTCGGCATGGCCGCGATGCTTATCGATCGCGAGCGCCCGCAAGCCGCGCCGTCGATTAGCGGGCGCACTGCCCGAATTCACTCGCTTGCCCTCGTCCCAGAGGTTGCGCGAGTATTGGATCTCACTTGACGTTATCGATGCGTTATCCTTATGTAGGGCCACAATATTCCCGGGGAACATCAAATTTTGGGGACTAGACAAATGAATCGTCCGCTTTTTTCGCATCGCCTGACGGTGATGCTAATCGCATTTTTTACAATCGCCTTCATCGCCAACGTCGCCGCCGCGCAGAGCGCGGGACAACTCGAAAGCGAGTTGGGCAGCCTCTCGGGCCAGATGTCTTCCGCCGAGAACAGCGATTCGACCGCCGACCAGGTGATCAGCAAGCTTGACGCTGCGGAGGGAGATTTCGCCAAGCTCACCTCGAGTGGCAAGGTCGATAAGGGCGCGCTGATTCCTATTTACCGTCAGCTAGAGTCGATGCTCGATCGGATGCAGACTGCGTGGTCCAAGAAAAAAGATGACTGTATCGCGCAGATCGACAACGGCGGGCAGTGCGACTACGACAAGCCCGAGCAGTTGGCCTTGCGCGCCGCATATCCGCTGGCATGGCTGCGGTTCACGGCGGCGACCACTCTGTTCGACGACAGCGCCGAGCAATCCAAGAAGCTGCTCAACCAGTCAATCGACGGATTCACGGCCAGCATGCTGGCGATGCCTGATCCGAATTTGATCCGCGAAAACACGCTCGGCCGCGCATACTGCGAGCGCGAGTTGGGCAAGTTTGACCACGCTGAATACGACCACGCGGTCGCCGACTTCAAGAAAATAATGGAAGACGGCACGGGCACGCAGCAGTACGCAGCGGCGCAACAGGGACTCTCAACGACATACGCCAAGATGGGCAAGGCGGAAGAGGCCGCAAAGATATTGCCGATACCACAGGGCGGCAAGGGTGGAGGAGGGCAGTTCCTGCTCCAGTTACAGACCCTCTTCCAGGCCGAAAGAGCGACTAGTGATCAGGCCAAGAAGGCCGAGTATCACAAGCAGATCGTCGACGCGATGAAGTCCAAGGAGAACGACAAGGAAGGCTGGGCGATGGACGTCTCGGCGGCAGCCAAATATCCGAGCAACGCGGTCGAGGAATTCGGCAGCTCCAGCGATCCGTTCGAAAAGTGGCTCCTCGCCGCTGTTCTGCTCTCGCGCAAGGATGAAGCCGGCGCAGCAAAGTACTATTCCGAGGCCTGCGATAGCGGAAAATATCCCAAGGCCTGCAGGTTTGCCGCTGATATCTATCAGCGCGAGAAGCGCTTCGACCTGGTCCAGGAGATGCTCAACAAGATTGCAAAACAAGGTGGTGGCGACGCGGCCCAGGCCATCTTTTTGGGGTACAGCCTCGATCATGACCGATGGGAGAAGAGCGGCCAGAAGGATACAGCGCTCGAAGATAAGTGGGTGAAGGACGCGAACGATTACCTGGAGAAAGCTCCCGGCGGTGAACATGCCGCCGAGCTGCAGGTGGCGCTCGCCGAACGCAAACAGCGGCAGGGCGATCTTCTAGGAGCCGCAGACCTGTATTCCAAGGTCAAGGGCGACCCCGAGTTTACCTTCACTGCCAAGTTCAAGGCCGCGGAATGTTACTACAAGATCCTCGTAGGCGCGGCTGCTTCCAAGGACAACAAATCGGCGCCCAAGATCGATACCGAGCAGCTCAGAAAGCTGGCGCTCGCGGACCTGAACGAATCAATCAAGATGGGACACGAGGCCGAGGCAAAAGCTAATACTCCCGCCGCCAAGAAGGCGGTGCGCGAGATTCGCGGCGAAGCGACCTACATGCTTGCCTCGATCCTCGAAGAAGATCAGGACCATGTAGATTACGCGCAGGTCGCGCCGCTGCTGGTCGGCTACGAAACGAATTATCCGATGATGAGCGCGAAGTTCCAGGACGTGGTCGATTGGCGCATCACGGCGCTCGATCATCTCGGCCGCTATGACGAAGTGAATACCGACGTTGCCGCACTGGTCGAGCGCGCCAAGAGCGACACCGCCAAGCAGGATTTTATCAAGGGACTCGGCATCGAGTTCTGGAAGGCGGCGCAAGCGGCCAAGGATAACAACGATAAGAAGGCCTATCTCGCCAACGCGAAGTTGACCGCGACCTCATATAAGGGCTTCGCCGAGATGGCTGCGGCGGGAAAAATCCCGGTCAAGAATCTGACTGGTACGCTGTCGATCTACGCGCAGGCGCTGCAAGCCACAGGCAACGACGAAGAGGCGGACAAGGTCTTCGAAGAAGTCGTGAAGGCCGATCCGGCGTCGCCTGATGCGAACGCAGGTCTCGCTCGTCGCGCGCAAGCCAAGAATGACTGGAAGGAAGCCAACGAGCGATGGACCGCGGTCGAGAACACCGCCGCCGAGTCCGATCCGCTTTGGTACGAAGCGAAATTCCAACTCGCGGTGATTTACGAGAAGCAGGGCAATACGCAGGGCGCGTGCAGCAAGCTGGCGCAGACCCGCGCCGAGCATCCGACTCTGGGCTCGGACGATATGAAGGTCCGGTGGGACAAGCTGCAGCGCTCGCTGTGCCTCGATCACCATCAATAGCGCGACGATGCTTAAAAAGATCCACCATGTCGGCGTCGTCGTGCCCAACCTCGACGCCGGCTTGAAATTCTGGCGCGACACGCTCGGCCTCCATTTCACCAAGAGCGCGACGATAGAAGAGCAGGGCGTTCGCGCTGCGCTGCTCAAGGCGGGCGAGAGTGAGATTGAACTGCTCGAGCCGCTGGATCCCAACAATGCGGTCGGCAAATTCCTCGCGCGGCGCGGCGGCGGTTTACATCACGTATGCTTCGAGACCGACGACGTCACACGCGAACTCGAAGCAGCGCGCGTCAAGGGGATCCAGCTAATCGATCAAAAGCCGCGGCACGGCCTGGCAGGAATGATCTGCTTCCTGCATCCCAAGGCGACGCGCGGCGTGCTGGTGGAATACGCGCAACCGCTCGCAGAGTAGAACGAACAGCATGCCAATATACGAATACCGGTGCGCGAATTGCGACCGCTCGTTCGAGGCGTTCGTACGCCCCACTGACGAAAACGCGCAATGCCCACACTGTCACGGATCGAAGCTAACCCGCGAAATGTCCACCTTCGCGGCCCGCGCCAACAACGGCGACAGCGCATCGGCAGTCGCGTCCGCGATGGTAAATTCAGGCACGTCAAGCAGCGGCGGCATGACCGGCGGATGCTGCGGCGGCAGCTGCGGCTGCCACTGACCCCTCTCGACTTTTCTGACAAACACTTCTAACAGGGACGAAGTCCCGCATCTTTCGTTTCTTAACACTGCGTGCAGGGGTCACCCCTGCCCAAGGAAGCGAGAAACCCACGGTGGGTTTCACATTCAATAAAATGATTTACCCTTCCCCCGCATTCAGCTCTCCTTCCTTGCCTCGAACTCTTTTTTCGCCGACGCCAGCAACTCTGGCTCCGCGAGCAAATCATACGCCGTCATCGCCATCGCCTTCGCCACCCGAATCATCGCGTCGTAGCCGCGCGTCGAATCGGCGTGCGCGACGAACGCGTCTTCATGGCAATTGCCCTCGCCGCGTTTCGAAATCGCGAACGACGGATGTATCGACGGCATCACGTGACTGACATCGCCCATGTCGGTGCTGCCGGTCGGCGTGTTCTCCGGCGCTTCGCGCGATATTGTGCCGAGCAGTTCGCTATGCGCCGCGTAGCGATGTGCGATGCTGAGATTGTTGATCAGATTCTTGTAGGCGCCCTCGACGAGGTGCTCGAGCCGCGTCCCGGTCGCCATCGCGGCGGCCTCGGCGCATCGGATCACCCTCGCGCCGATCTCTTTCGCGTACTTGCTGGTCTTCGCGCGCGCCAAAAACAAGCACTCGGTGCGCTCCGGGATGATATTAACCGCCTGGCCGCCGTCGGTGATGATTCCGTGAATCCGCGATCCGTCGCGCAGATGCAACCGCATCGCATCGACGCTCTGAAACGTCTGGATCACCGCAGCCAGCGCGCTCGATCCATCCCACGGCGCCAGCGCAGCATGTGCGCCATGACCATGAAAGGTCAGCTTGAGATGCTGCGTCGCGAGCGCCGGCATCGTGCAGAATTCCGCGTCGGTCGGATGCGCCATCATGGCCGCATCGACACCGCGCAGCGCACCGCTTTCGATCAGTATTATTTTCCCGCCGCCGCCTTCCTCGGCCGGCGTGCCGAGAAAAACAATTCGCCCCGGCAGTTTGCCCGCGATGCTCTTCAAACCCGCGACCGCGCTGAGCGCGGCGCCCGCAATCAGGTTATGCCCGCACGAATGCCCGTTAGGCAACGCATCGTACTCGGCAAGAATCGCGACAGTCGGGCCTTTGCCCCCAAACTCGGCGCGAAACGCAGTCTTGAGCCCACCAACTTTGCGCTCAACCTCGAGCCCGAGTTCGGTGGCGGCCTTGCTCAGCAGGTCGGATGCAAAATGCTCATCGAACTTAAGCTCAGGATGCTCATGAATATCGTGACTGAGCGCGACAACTTTGTCGCGATAGTTATCAATCGCGCGTGCAGATCTCGGCATGAGCGTCCATCTGCGTACTCCTCTAAGATGCGGATAGAAGTGTGAGTACCACTCTTCCCCTCTCCCTGTAAGGGAGAGGATCGAAGGTGAGGGTCCTTATTCAGCGCGCATTTTTTGCGCGCGATTCAAGATTCTGGCTCTGTCTGAATTCTCCACCGAGATTTCAATCCGCGACTCTCACATCGGCCATTCGTGTTTGTAGAACTCGACCATCTCACCTTCGACGCGAGGCGGGAACTCGAGGCCGTATCGCGCGAATGCCGCGCGCGCGAGATGGCAGAGTTTCTGGAAAAGTTCGATATGCACATCGCGCATCGCGCCGCGGTCGCCGTTGCGCACCGACGTTTCGATGCGATCGACCAGCCGTGCGCATTCGTCGCGTTGATTGGCCGGCAGCAGCTTCGCGCGCGTGAACATGTTGCGATGGAACGCGCGCCGATCGGTTTCCAACAGCATCAGTGGAACGACCGCCGTCTCGACCAGCAGAATTTCGCCGAACAGGTAGGTCTCAATCTGCCCGCGCGCGAGTATTCTCACTGGCCACGTAGCGCCTTGCAGAAGTCCGAGCACGTTGGACTCGAGCGCGAACTTAATTAAGGGATCTCCGAGGTCGTCTCCGATTTTGAAACGCTCGTAGATTTCCGGCGCGCCCCAAAGCCGCTTCACCGCGATGCGCGGCCGCGACGCGAGCCCGGTTTCCCGCTCGAAGAAGACGTCGAGCTTCACCGGCCCGGCCATCAAGCAGCCGACGCCGAACACGCCCATGATATCGAGCGACGCCAGGATGGCTGCGATTTGTTCAATGACACCTCGGCGGCCATTCCACACCTCGTCCCAGGCGCTCTCGACGACGGATAGATGCAAATCGATATCCGAATACGCGTCCGCGGAACCGTCGGCGAGACTTCCTTCAAGCCATCCCGCAGGGAAGCGCGTATCGGCCGAGAAAATCGCGACCGCGCGATCGATCATCTCGCCGCGCCGCTTCGCGAACGGAACGTCATCGCTCATGCTATGGGCGGACGCGGGTTATTGGCTGCGTCATCATCTCAGGGACCGTCTCGCCCTTTTCTTCTTTGTGCTGCGCGTAATCCTGCACCGCGGTCAGGATTCCGGCGACCGCCTTGCCGAACATCAGGTCGCGATTTTCGCGCGCCCATTCGTTCGAGTACTTGACCCCCTCGGCGACCGCGCCCTGGAATTGCGGCGCGACGTAGCGCGCGAACAGTTCGTACGAGCGCAGCGTCTTCTCGCGCGTGGTCCATTCGTGCGCGAGTCCCAGGATGCCGCCGAAGCCGCCGGTCGCCTGCTGCAGTTCCTTGATCCTCGCGATCGCGTCGTCGGGCGTTCCGACAATGATGCCGCCGCGTCCGTTCATCCGATCGATGTTCATCTCCTCGACCGGCTGATTCGGATATTCCTCGAACTGAATGCGCGTGCCGAGCGTGTCGATAAAATAGTCGCGAATCCACGAATTGGCGCCGTCGCGAATATCGTTCATCGCCTCCTCACGCGTCTCGGCGAGATGAATCGGAAAAACCATCCGCCAGTTTTTGCGATCGACCGTCTTGCCGTTCTCGGCCGCCGACTCTTCCGCCATCGCCCATCGCTTCATCAGATCGTCCAGGCCGCCCGGCGCGTACGACGCGACCGACAGCACGCCGCATCCGAGCTGTCCCGCCGCGACCATCCCCGACGGCGAAATCGTGCTCGCGACGAATATCGGCATGTGCGGCTGCTGGAACGGCTTCACCTGCAGGTGCGCATCGACCAGCTTGAAGTACGATCCGTCGATCGAAATTTTGCCCTGCTCGTTGAACAGCCGCAGGATAGCAGTGACGCCCTCGACCATCCGCTTGCGCTGCGTGGTCGAATCGATTCCCTGCATGTGCGCGTCAGCCGCAAGCGCGCCGGGACCGCATCCGAGCATCACGCGCCCGCGCGTCAGATGGTCGAGCAGGCGAACCGGTTCGCGACGTGGAACGGGTGATGATACGGGATGCTGACGACGCCGGATCCGAGCATGATGTGCCGGGTGCGGGTCGCGGCGACCGCCATGAAAATTTCGGGCGACGAGATTATTTCCCATCCCGACGAATGATGCTCGCCGATGAACGCCTCTTCGTAGCCGAGCTGGTCGAGCCATTCGATCAGTTGCAAGTCGCGCTCGAAGCAGAGCGTCGGGTTTTCGCCGACGCGATGGAACGGGGCCATAAAAATTCCGAACTTCATGATTTCTCCTTGCTCGGGCGGGTCTGGAGGTGGCGGTCCGGCGCCGCGATGGTCAATCAAGTTACGACGAATTCAGAACGCGTGACAAGAAACCGCAGCGCGGCGCGAAGGGTCGTTGCGCAAGATTAACAATCGCTAAGGTTCCCGAGATACCCAACGCGGTCGCGCCTGAAACTTTGCTTCGGCGAATTCGTCCAAACTGTGAGAGGATCGCGTATTCAGTGCCGGAAAAATGTCCGGCTTGCTCAAGGCCGGAGCAAATAGGATCATTAGATATGAAGGCGCTTCGCCTCGGCGTAGCGCTCGGATTGAGATGACAAGCAGAATTCCAGCCATACGACGCAGCTTGATTTACGCGTTCACCTTCATCGGCGATCGCGCTCGTGATGATGCTCAGCGGAGTCCGACCCGCGGCGGCCCAGGCGCAGTTGCAGCAGGGTATGGCAAATCCGCCTCCACCACCTTCGGCGCCGCTGCCGCTGGTTATTCCGCATAGCCAGGGCAAAGAAACTTCGACGCTCGAGTTGCCGTCGATGCCGTCGATGCCGGCGAAGCAGGGCGGCGACTCGCTCAACATTCCGCCAAGCGTTCCGCAGGGTGGCCAGGAGCTGGTGCTGCCGACGCGCGAGTTGCGCCAGCAGCCCGGTTACGAACAAGTCACTGTGACCGTCACCGAGCCGAGCGGCACCTACGTCACCGGCTTGCAGAAGGGCGACTTCAAACTTTACATGGACGGGCAGCAGCGCCCGATCGAATTTTTTCGGCAGGACCTCAACACTCCCGTTTCGGTCGGCATCCTGGTGGACACCTCGGGCAGCATGACGCCGAAGATTCCGCAGGCGCGCGCCGCGATCGCACAATTCCTGCGCGACCTGAATGACAAGGATGACGTGTTCCTGTTCGCATTCTCCAGCCATCCGTTCCTGCTGCAGCCGTTCACGATGAGTCACGATCTCGTGATGCGCCGGCTCGCGCTGCTGCACGCCTACGGGCAGACGGCGTTGTTCGACGTGATCATGCAGGGCCTGCAGATGGTGCAGCGCGGACGCTACGACAAAAAGGCGCTGCTGGTCGTCACCGACGGAATGGACAACACCAGCGCGTCGACGGTGAATGACGTTGTCGCACAGGCGCGGCGAATGGGCGTGCTGGTGTACTCGATCGGAATCGGCGATCCGAACGGTAGCAGCGGAGTTTCGGTTTCGATTGGACCGTTCGTGCTGGGCGGCGACGACATGGAGCATGTTGACGCCGAGACGCTGCACACGCTCTCGACCGAAACCGGCGCCAAGACTTATATCATCCGCGAAGCCGGCGACGGTGAGAGTCTGCGTCGCGCGTGCGAGAACATCAGTCTCGAGTTGCGCGAGCAGTACACTGTCGGATTTCTCGCGCCCGACCCGAGCGCCGGCGGATACCGCAGCCTGAGGGTGGACGTTCCCGGCAAGCCGGGCGCGGACGTTCGCGTTCGCAAAGGAATCGAAGTCGGTCCGGCTCGGCGCCGTCACTTGCCGGCGGCCCGTGATCAGGCGGGACTCGCGCTTTTCGATACGAATGGCGTAGCGAACGCGCGATCCGGATCCGGCAACAGATTCAGAAACTTCATTTCCGCGAAATCGCCGACCAGCTGGAAGCCTGAGAACGCCGCGTTGTCCACGCGGATTCGGCGGAAGTGCGCGAGTTCGAGCCGCATGAAATGGCACAACACCGTGCGGATGATATCGCCGTGCGAGACGAACAGGATGCGCCGGCCGCTGTTGTCGCCGATCGCGCGCCGCACTGCCTCGACGCCTCGCGATTGCACTTGCGCGATAGTCTCGCCACCGGGCGTCGGCTCGTCGAGCGGATGATCGCGGTAGCGGATGTAGTCGGCATCCTCGAGCAAATCGTCGTACACCATCCCTTCCCAGCGCCCATATTGGACTTCCGATAGCTGCGGATCCTCGGCCATCGGCACTCCACCGACGCCGGCTGCGATTATCTCCGCCGACTGCCGCGCGCGCGCGAGTGGACTCGTGACGATCAGCTCGGGCTTCAGCAGGCGAGCGAACGGAATCGAGGCTTCAACCTGCGCTCGTCCTGCGGCATCGAGTTCGATCGGATTGCGGCCCATCACGCGGCCTTCGCGATTCCATGCGGTCTCGCCATGACGCATCAACAGCGCGATTCCTCTCATCCCAGTGCCACCTTTGAGTTTATCCGCAACGTAAAACGGTCCCAGCGCCATCGAAGATTCCTCGGTGATGAAATGCGGTCTTCCAAAAAAAATACGGCGGGCCATCTCATGCGCCCGCCGTAATCAAACCAGATTTTCGCCGCGATTGTTACCGCGCCGACGCTGCCGCGCTGGTGTGCGCCGTTGGTTCCGCGTGTGCGGTTCCGTTCGCAGGCGCGCCGAAACCGCAGAACGCTTCGTAGTCGATCAGCGTCGTTTGCGTCGGATGCTCGCTGCAGACCGGGCACTTCGGATCTTTGCGGATTTTCAAAATGCGCACAAAGTCCTTGTCCGACAGCGTGTCGAAGTAAACCATCTTGCCGATTAACGGAGTTCCCGCGCCGATGATCAACTTGATCGCCTCGAGCGCCTCGATCGATCCGATCAGACCTGGAATCGCGCCGAGCACTCCCGCCTCCGCGCACGACGGCGCCATGTCCGGCGGCGCCGGCTCAGGGTACAGGCATCGATAACACGGGCCGCCTTTGGCCGGGTAGAAAACCGTGGTGTTGCCTTCGAAGCGGAAAATCGCGCCGTCAACCAGCGGCTTCTTCGAGAACACGCACGCGTCGTTGATCAAATATCGCGTCGGGAAGTTGTCGCCGCAGTTCACGACGACGTCATAATCCTTGACGATGTCCATCGCGTTCTCGGAGGTGAGCCGCACGTCGTGACGGATCACTTTGACGCCGGGATTCAGCGCGTTGATCGCCTTCTGCGCCGACTCGGTCTTCGGCATTCCGACCCGATCGGTGGTGTGGATGATCTGCCGCTGAAGATTCGACATATCGACCACGTCGAAATCCACCAGGCCAATCGTGCCGACTCCCGCCGCCGCCAGGTACAGGGCCGACGGCGAACCGAGCGCGCCGGTGCCGAGCAGCAGCACCTTGGCGTCGAGCAGTTTCGCCTGTCCCTTCTCGCCGACTTCAGGAATTACGAAATGGCGCGAGTAGCGGGTCAGCTCGTCGGCGGTAAACGCACGATCCGCGATCCACGGCAGTCCGCGATCTTTCCACGCGCTGAAGCCGCCCGTCATGTTGTAAACGTTTTCGTAGCCGAGCTCGCGCAGCGCCCGCGCCGCCAGCAGCGAGCGCGTGCCCGACGCGCACTGCAGAATCACCGGGGTCTTGTGGTCGGGGACCTTCTCTTCGATTCGAAGCTCGAGGAATCCGCGCGGAATCGCGACCGCCTGCGGAATATGCCCCTGGCGCCATTCGTCGCTTTCGCGCACGTCAACCAGCACGGTGCCGGGCTTGTCGATCATCGCGCGCGCCTCGTCGATACCGAGCTGCTTAATCGTCGAGCGCGCTTCGTCGAGAATATTCTTCGAGGTTTTCGCCATAGATTTATCCGTTCGATCCGTCGGCCGACTCAGTTTCAATATACAACTATAACCACGCGCGCGAGTCACGCCACGCGGCGCGCGAGCGGGCTAGCCGCCGATCATGCGATGCGATTCGACCAGCGTGCGTATGAAATTGAGCACTTGGGCGGCATGTCCTCGCGGCGTCACTTCGTGAAAAGCGCGCCGCACGCGAAGCTCGCTGTCGAGCACAAAGGTCGAGCGGGCCGCATACTTGCCGTTGAGTACACCGAATGCGCTCGCGAGCTTACCGTCCTCGTCCGCGAGCAGGATGAACGGCAGCGCGTGCTTTTCGGCGAATGCGCGATGACGCTCGGCCGAATCAGTGCTGACGCCGACGATCACACAATCGAGCGCTTTGAAATTTTCGATACTGTCGCGAAATTCCTTGCCCTCGACGGTGCAGCCGGGCGTGTCGTCCTTCGGGTAGAAATAAACGACGACGTTGTGGCCGTGAAAATCCCGCAGGCGATGCGTCGTGCCGTTAGCATCCTGCAGCTCGAGCTCGAGCGCCGACGAAATATCGGGAATGCCGTTAGAGTCAACCGACGGCATGCGCTTCCGCCTCGGCAATCGATCGCCGCTTGGTGAATTTGATCGCCGCGTTGTCGATATTGACCGAGCACAGCGACCCGCACATCGTGCAGACGTTGGAGCCCGCCGCCTCGCTCTCTTCCTTGTAGCGGCGCGCCTTGTCAGGGTCCATCGCCATCGCGTACATGCCTTCCCAGTTGAGCGCCTTGCGGTATCGCGACATCTGGTCGTTCCAGGTCTTTGCCGCGCGCACGCCTTTGACCAGGTCGCCCGAGTGAGCTGCGATTCGCGTTGCGATCACGCCTTCGCGCACATCGTCGATATCCGGCAGCCGCAAATGTTCGGCCGGCGTTACGTAGCACAGAAAATCGGTGCCCGCCGCCGACGCCATCGCTCCGCCAATCGCGCCGGTGATGTGATCGTAGCCTGGCGCGACGTCGCAGGTCAGCGGCCCGAGCACGTAGAATGGCGCGCCGCCGCATACTCGCTTCTCGAGCTTCACGTTGGCCTCGATTTGATCGAGCGGCACATGGCCCGGACCCTCGATCATCACCTGCACGCCCATCGCGCGTGCACGATCGGCCAGCTCGCCCATCAGCAACAGCTCGCCGATTTGGCCGCGATCGGTCGCGTCGCCGGTGGCGCCGGGGCGCAAGCCGTCGCCGATCGAAATAGTCACATCATGCTCGCGGAGCACGGCGCAGACTTCGTCGAAATGCTCGTAGAGCGGATTCTCGTTGCCGGTACGCTCGATCCACGACGCCAGCATCGCGCCGCCGCGCGACACGATGCCTTCGATGCGCTGATGCCCGCGCAGCAGCCGCACGCTCTCGCGCGTGACCCCGCAATGGAGTGTCATGTAATCGACGCCCTGCCGCGCCTGCCGCTCGATCACGTCGAGGAAGTATTCGGCCTCCATATCCATGATCGATCGCTCGGAGCCGAGCTGGTAAATCGGCACCGTGCCGAGGATCACGCTGCATCGCGACAGGAGCTCGACGCGGATTTTGTCGAGGTCAGTGCCGGTCGAAAGATCCATCACCGAGTCGGCGCCGTAACGGACCGCGGTGTAAAGTTTCTCGACTTCCTCTTCGATGAGCTGATGGAAGTTCGACGCGCCGATGTTGGCGTTGACCTTGGTGCGCAGGCCTTTGCCGATTCCGATCGCTCTGAAGTCGTGATGGATATTGTGCGGGATCACGACCTCGCCGGTTGCGACCAGCGCGCGAATTTCTTCGGGCGCGAATCCTTCGTCCTCGGCAACTTCGGTCATCTGCCGGGTGATTATATTTTTGCGGGCAGCTTCAATCTGGGTCATCGCGATCACCTCCGCGGCCATGCTCGACGCCGGCCTTGGATCTTAAAGTATAGCTCAATCGTCGCCGTACTCGATGCCGTTTTTTTCGCACAGCGCGCGCAGTTGCTGGATCATCCGCTCGGCGCGTGCGAGGTGCGCCACCGCGATGAAATTCGCCAGCGCTACCAGCGTCAACGCGCCCGTCGCCCAGTACATATGACTGAGCACGTCGCCGCCATGAATCACGCCGACACCCTTCGCATACGCGACGAACAAAACGATCAGGCCCGCCAGGGTCAGGCCAATAGTCACTCGGGTCATCGGGTTACTTGCCGCTGCGCACCGAATGCCGGTCGATCGCGGTGAGGTCGTCGATACGGTCCGGCGCTTCGGCGTAATGCTTGGGCGCTTCGCGATTGGTGTAGTTCTTCATTTCAGGCCGCTGCGGATCGTAAACCGCCGCGTCCTGCTGTTTGTACCACTCGAGCATCTCGTTCATGTTGCCGTCGCGGCCCTTCTCGGCCAGCACGTGCGAGCGATGCATCAGCAGTTCCTTCTGCTCGACGAAATCCTTGCGATCGAAACCCCAGATGCGCGGATGCACGTAGGTGTCCATCCGAATCGCGTCGCACGGGCACGCCTCGACGCACAGACCGCAGTAGATACAGCGCAGAGTGTCGATCTCGTAGCGCACCGGAAATTTCTCGACGTGCGGATCGGGCGACTCGCCCGCTTCTATATAAATGCACTGCGCGGGGCACGCGGTCGCGCACAGAAAGCACGCGGTGCATCGCACGCTGGAATCTTCGCGCAGCGTCAACCGATGACTGCCGCGGAAATGATCGGGATAGTGCTTGCGCTCCTCCGGATACTGCGTGGTCGAAGTCGCGTTGACGTCCTTCTTCATCCCGAACAGATGCGCGGTATGCAGCATGAGGTTGCGCACGAAATGATAGTTAGTGATCGCAAGACCTCGCAGGATTTCGGGGATATAAATCCGCTCCCAGAAGGTCATTTGTTCGCTTCGCTGCATCTCTAAACCAGCACCAAATCGATTGTCTGAACGGGGTTTTGTGCGATCGTCGAGGACTCGCCGGACTCCGAAATTAGACTATAGGGAGTCCTCGGAATTGCAGTCAAGTTAGGTTCACGGCTGCGCGCCAGGGTTCGTCGCAGGCGCAGACGGCTTCAACCAGGTGTGATGGTAGTAGCCATTCTTGTCGATCGTCGGTGGAACCGGAGTCGCGGCGTCGTCCTTCAAAAAAATCGTAGAGCCACCTTTCCCGATTTCGGGAGCGCTCTCGTCGACGTCGACCGGGAAGCCTTCGATTTTTGACGGCAGTTGCCGCATCACCGCATCGACGTTCTTCTGATCGTCCACCTCGACGAGAATCGCAGCCTCGTTCCGCCCATCGAGCTCGCCGGTGACAGCCTGCACGTGCGGAATTTTCATCAGCTCACTACTATGCCGCTTGCCAGCCGCCTCGGCGTCGTGCAAATCCAGCGCCGCCTGCTCCTGCTCGAGCGTCTCCGCCCGAGCAATACAAACGACGCCCGCTAGCAGCGCCATCGCGATCAAACCCATCACAATTTTCCCAATCTTCACTTTCAATCCGGTTCCCCTTCCCGCGCGGGAAGGGGTTAGGGGTTAGGTTCCTACGACATCAGCCGAGTGTAAAGCCGCGCCATCGCACAAGGAGAGGTTAGGATCCGGATTCTCGCTGCGCATCAAGAATGACAAATCGCGGCAGTTCGATTAAACATCACACGCCATGGATTCTCCCGCTGCTGCCGTCGAACCGGTGCGCGCGATCACCTCATCAGAGGCTGCGCATACTATCCTCGCGAGCTTTCTCGGATGGGCGCTCGACGCTTTCGATTTTTTCATCCTGATTTTCGTGATGCCCGCGGTTGCGCGCGAATTCCATCGCCCCATCTCGCACATCGCGTTCACAATCACCGCGACGCTCGCGCTGCGCCCAGTAGGCGCGCTCATTTTCGGCTGGATCGCGGACCGCTACGGCCGCCGCATCCCGCTGATGGTCGACGTCGTCTTCTATTCCGTCGTCGAAGTGCTGAGCGGCCTCGCGCCGAGCTACGGATGGTTCCTGTTTTTTCGCGCGCTCTACGGAATCGGGATGGGCGGTGAATGGGGCGTCGGCGCTTCACTCGCGATGGAAGCGGTGTCGCCGCGATGGCGCGGATTTTTTTCAGGACTCCTGCAGGAGGGTTACGCGGTCGGCTATCTGCTCGCAGCGGCGGCGTTCTTCTTCGTGTTCCCGCATTACGGATGGCGCGCAATGTTCTTTCTCGGCGGCGCGCCCGCGCTGCTGACTATCTACATCCGCACCAAGGTGCCCGAGTCCGAAGCATGGCAGCGCACGCGTCCCGACCGCGAGCATATCAGCGCCGCGATTCGCGCCAACTGGAAATTGTTCCTCTACTTGTGCGCGCTGATGACCGCGATGAACTTCGTCTCGCATGGCACCCAGGACATGTACCCGACGTTCCTCGAAAAGACGCGCGGCTTCGACACCCGCACCGTCGCGACTACCGCAGTCATATATAATGTAGGCGCGCTGCTCGGCGGGCTGACTTTCGGTTACCTGTCCGACCGATGGGGACGCCGACGCACGATGGCGACCGCGGTAATCTGCGCTGGCCTCGTCATACCGTTGTGGATCTATCCTTCGACGCTCGCAGTGCTGACGATTGGCGCGTTCCTGATGCAGTTCATGGTGCAGGGCGCATGGGGCGTCATCCCGGCACATCTCACCGAGCTATCGCCGCCGGAAGTCCGCGGCCTGTTCTCCGGGCTCGCATATCAAACGGGAGTCTTGCTGGCTTCCGGAGCCGCCGTCAGCCAGGCGCTGCTAGCGGAACGATTCGGCTATGCCGCGACTCTCGCGAGCGTCGCCGCAATCGTAATGCTCTCCGCCGCCGTCGTCATCCTGCTGGGCCGCGAGCGCAAAGGCCGCGACCTCCACTCCTCCGCCGCGTGACTGACCGTGCCCACAATCGATACACGCGCTCCCTCGGTCTTGAGGCGATACATTGCGCAGCTCGCGTACCTTCCCGTCGTCGCGCCGATCGCGCGAAGGATGCGCTCACGTTTGAGCGACACGAAGTTCGTCACGTTCCCGCTCGGCGAGCATGGACAATTCGGCAACCAGCTTTTTCAGATCGCCGCGACTATAGGCATCGCGCGACGCAATGGATGCTCGTTCGTCTTCCCAGTATGGCCATATGCGCGGCATTTTGAATTTCCGATTCCGCAGTCGCGCGCCATTCGACAATTCCAACGGCGGATGTCTCGTACCTTCGCGTACGAAGAAATCGCGATCGATCGCACCACCGAGCTCAGGGGTTACTTTCAGTCGGAGCGATACTTTGCGCACTGCACGGATGAGGTGCGTCACTACTTCACGCCGCATCACGCACTCGCGCAACTTCTTGAACGGCAATTCGGAGAGCTGTTGGCGACCAGGACCTGCTCGGTCCACTTGCGCAGAACCGATTACATCGGCGATCCGGTGTTTCCCGACCTGGCTGCGAGCGACTATTACGAGCGCGCGATGTCTCAGTTCGATTCCGATACCACCTTCGTGATTTTCTCCGACGATATCGAGTGGTGTAAGGAGCGGTTTCGCGGCCGCTCCGTGGTCTTGGTCGAAGCGCTCAGTGCGGTGGAGGATCTTTTCCTGATGGCCCGGTGCAAAGCTCACATCATCGCGAATTCGAGTTTCTCATGGTGGGGCGCCTGGCTCGATCCCAGCCCGAACAAGAAAGTGATCGCGCCGTTGCTATGGTTCGCCGGACGCCACGCCGACCCAGCCATCCCATACCGCCCAAAGCGTCTCGATGGATACTACGACACCCGCGATCTGATCCCGCCGTCATGGATCAGAATCTGACTTATTTCCCACGTCCGGTTCCCCTTCCCGCGCGGGAAGGGGTTAGGGGTTAGGTTGCTATCCCGCCAGTCGAGCACTCTCGAATAACTGCGGCAGATGGCGCCGCACCTGCGTTTCCATCTCCTGGTCGGAAATCGACGTGGTGCGGCCGTCGTCGTATTGCGCATCGACCCACTTCGCGATTTCGAGAACTTCCGGCGAGCGCTTTTCGACCTGCGCGCCGCGCGTCAGACCGAAGTACGAATTGATCCACCACGCGATTCCGGCGACGCCCGACGTCTTGTCCACCGCGACGCGCGGCGGTCGGCCCAGAATTTTCGCGGTGTCGAACACGTTGTAAATTTCTTCGTCCTTGAGCAGACCGTCGGCATGAATCCCCGCGCGCGTCACGTTGAAGTCTCGCCCGACGAACGGATAGTTGGCGGGAATCTTGTACCCGGCTTCGCGCTCGAAGTATTCCGCGAGTTCGGTGATAACCGACAAGTCCATCCCGTTGGCGTCGCCCTTGAGCGACACGTAATCCATCACCAGCCCCTCCAGCGGCGGATTTCCGGTGCGCTCGCCGTAGCCCAGAATCGTCCCGTTCGCGTACATGCATCCGTAGAGCCACGCCGCCGTCGCGTTGGCGAGCACCTTGTGAAAGTCGTTGTGCCCGTGCCATTCCAGCTGCTCGGGCTTCGCACCGCATTCGCGACGCAGCCCCAAAATCAGCTTCGGCACGCTGCGCGGAAGCGCGACCCCGGGGTAGGGCACGCCGAATCCGAGGGTATCGCAGACGCGAATCTTGACTGGAAGCCGCGCGGCATCGCCGAGTTCCATCAACTGCGACACGAAAGGCACGACGAAGCCGTAAAAATCGGCGCGAGTCGCGTCCTCGAGATGGCATCGGATGCGCAGGCCCGCGTCGAGCGCCGCGTTCACGATCTCGAGGTAATCGTCCATCGCCGCACGCCGCGTTTTCTTGAGCTTGTTGAAAATGTGGTAGTCCGACGCCGAGGTCAGAATTCCGGTCTCGCGCAGGCCCATCTCCTTGACGATCTTGAAATCCGCTTTCACCGCGCGAATCCATCCGGTGACCTCGGGATACTCGTAGCCGCGCGCGAGGCATCGATTGACGGTCTCGCGATCGGTCTTCGAGTAGAGGAAAAACTCGGTCTGCCGGATAACGCCGTTGGGGCCGCCGAGGCGATGCAGCAAGTCGAACATCGCGACGATTTGCCCTGCGGTGTACGGCGGACGCGCCTGTTGTCCGTCGCGAAAGGTGGTGTCGGTGATGAAGAAGTCGGGCGCCGGGTCCGGCTGCTCGAATTCGCGATCGAAGATGATTCGCGGGACGGCGTCGTAGGGGAATTGTTCGCGGATAAGATTCGGCTCCGCCACGTCGATGAGTTCATGCTTCATTTGAAGGTCCTCAACTTCGATCTAAACCGCATCAATCAACATATGTCAAGCGATATACAGGATCATTTATGATGCATGGCGTCGATTGCTCCGAAGAACCTAACCCCGAACCCCTTCCCGCGCGGGAAGGGGAACCGGATTTTTGGGTCCGACCGCGTGATGCTTCTTTTTTACTGGGTGCAGGGGTCACCCCTGCCCAGGGAAGTTTGAAACCCACGGTGGGTTTCAAATTAAATAAAGTGATTTCCCCTTCCCACGCGGCGGGACTTTCGATCTCGACGGGATTGCGCTAAACGAACGGTATGGAGGTAATGCTATGAAATTCGGCCTCTTCTATGAAATCTCGGTACCGCGACCATGGGGGCGCGAAACCGAAAAAACCGTCTATGACAACTGCCTCGAGCAGGTTGCCCTCGCCGATTCCCTCGGCTTCGATTCCGTGTGGGCCGTCGAGCATCACTTCCTCGAAGAATATTCGCATTGCCCCGCGCCCGAGTTGTTCCTGACCGCATGCGCGATGAAGACCAAAAAAATGCGCGTCGGTCACGGCATCGTGGTATGCGTGCCCGAGTTCAATCATCCAATTAAAATCGCCGAACGCACCGCCGTCCTCGACATCCTGAGCGGCGGCCGTCTCGACGTTGGCACTGGCCGTTCTGCGACCTGGACCGAGCTGGCTGGATTTCGCGCGAGCCCCGACGAGACCAAGAAGACCTGGGACGAGTTCGTCCATTGCCTGCCGAAAATGTGGACGCAGGAGCGTTTCTCCTACCAGGGACGATCGTGGTCGATGCCGCAGCGCACGATCGTGCCGAAGCCGTATCAGAAACCCCATCCGCCGCTATGGGTCGCCGTCACCAGCCCCGGCACTGAGATCGACGCGGCCGAGCGCGGGATGGGCAGTCTCGGGCTGACCTTCGGCGGATTCGCCGAGCAGGACGAGAAGGTCAAGCGCTATCGCAAGATCATCCAGAACTGCACGCCGGTTGGCGAGGTCGTCAACGAAGCGGTCTCGACCGTGAACTTTTTGTATTGCCATGAGGACGACGCCGAGGGCGTCAAGGTTGGGAAGCGTCTCACCGGCACTTTCAACTATCTCGCCGCGCAATTGCTTGCCGCGCGCGAGGCGTATCCGAGCAAATCGTATCCGTCGCTCGGATTGTTGCCGTCGCTGCGTCAGGACGCGGCCGGGCCTGGCGATGCGTCCGGCGCGCCCGAGGGTATCGCGATCGGAAATCCGGCGCGCATCACCCGCGAGATGAAAAAGTGGGAGGCGGTCGGCGTCGATCGCGTCAACTTCCTGCTGAACGCGCTCGAGACCGTGCCGCAGCAAAAGGTGCTCGACAGTTTGCGCCTGTTCGCGAAAGAAGTGATGCCTCATTTTCAGGGTGCCGCCGACACCGCGTCCGCCGCCGCAGGAGGTCGTTGATGCCGCCGCGTTTTGGAAAGCTCGATCTCGCGTCATGGGCCAAGTCGGCGCCGACGATCAACGGCTACAAGACTGAGCCGTGGCTCCTGAAGGGCGCGAAAATTCTCACCATCAACATGGAGATCGACGACGACCCGGCCGACAACCTGCTTCCGGCCACGATGCATCCGTCGATTCCCGAGTACGCGATCTTCTGCGTGACGAACTATCCCGAGAGCCCGGTCGGCGCGTTCACGATTGCCGAGGTTCGCGTCTCGGGACGCACCGGCGTTCGCCCGCGCGGCTTCGTGCTGCGCAGCTATGTCGACAATGAAGACGCGCGCCGCGAGCTGGCCGCGCGATGGGGTTATCCGACCGTCGCGGGCGACGTGAAGATCGACATCCGTCACGACCGGGTGGTTGCGCGCGTCAATGCCGGCGGCAAGCCGGTGCTCGAATGCGAGCTGCTCGATCGCGACATGATTTCCGGCGGCGATATTCAGTACATCGCGAGCATGCATCTGGCGCGCAACAAGGACGACGAGAAGCTGGTGCTGGTGCAAGTCGATCCCGAGTTCACGTTCTCGAAAGCGGAGCGTGGCAAGCCGCGGATTGTCCTGATGGACAACAACGCCTTCGGCGCCGGCAACAATCTTCGGCTCGACAACCCAATTTCCGCGACCTTCACAACCGCAGACGTAACCCTGCCGAAGATCAGGTACATCTGCAATCCGGAACTACCCGCGATGCAAGGAACGACCAAGGTCGCCGCGTAGGGTTTTTTCGTCCCCCTTCCCACTATTGGAAGGGGTTAGGGGTTAGGTTGCGGGGCGCATCGAAAATGTCGCATGCGCCACCCCTGCTTTGCTCTCCGACTTTACTCAGATTTGCCTCGCGCTTATCTTTATTTCAGGAACTAAAACGCCTCGGACGCCGCCTTTCTCACTGATCCCGGCAATCCCCGGATGGTCGTCTGTTTAGGAGCTTCCCGGCAAAAAGTAAGGAGGGCTTTTATGCCCACTAAGTTGTATGTAGGCAACCTCGCCTACGCGGTTACGCAGGACGACCTGGCAGAACTCTTTGCGCAGGCTGGGAAAGTAGAAAGCGCGGTCGTGGTATCCGACAAATTCTCGGGACAGTCGCGCGGCTTCGGTTTCGTCGAGATGGCGGAGGCGGCCGACGCGGCCACCGCAATCCAGACTCTCAATGACACCGACCTGAAGGGACGGCGAATCAAGATTGACGAGGCTCGCGCCAGCACCGGCGGCCCGCGCGGCGGGGGCGGTGGGGGCGGTGGAGATCGGCGTCGTGGCGGCGGTGGTGGCGGCCGAGAAGGGGCGGAGGCGGCGGAGGAAATCGCAACCGCTGGTAGGATTGCGATTTACCAAAAAAAGTTAGCTGCCCAAAAAAGTCAGTTGACGGCGCGGTCGGAGCACAAAGTTCGGGCCGCGCCGTTTCATTTTCGCTCGCGCGTTGGCGGGGCCGCGCGACCCTTCCACATCGGCGCTCTTCTGCTATCGTAGTGCGCCGAAAAGGCACCCGTCCAACCCTCACATCAAACTTCTGGATGAAATCTGATCGAATGAGAAAACCCACACTCTCGATTGCGGCGACCGTCGTCGCATTCGCGTCCATCTTCGCAATCGCTCCAGCCGCCCACGCCGACGACAACGGCGGCACCGTCCCGACCGGAACTCTGCGCAACGTCGCGGGCATCGTCGCTCACTCCGGCGGGCGCTCGACGCAAGTAGGCACCGCATTTTTTGTCGCCGTGCCTAGCCTGGCGGCCCCCGGCCGGTCGTTCGTCTATCTCGTGACGGCACATCACAATCTGCTCGGCGAAGACGGCAAGCCGCGCGACGGCCTCATGCTCACGCTCGAGGACTCTACGACCCGTGCGATGCGCGAGGAGCCGCTGCCGCCGGAAAATCGATGGGTGCTCGATCCGCATGAAGAAAAGGCCGACGTCGCCGCGATTCCGCTGACGCCCAAGGGCGCCAGCATCGCGCCAATCGCGCTCGCCTCGCTGCTCGGCAGCGACGATCCGCTTTCCCGGCCCGAGACCGGCGCGCAGGTGTACTACCTGACCGCCGCGACCGTTGGCGTCTCGACCCATCGCTTCGAGGCGCTCGCCCGCTTCGGCCACGTCTCGGTCCCGGTGCCCGCCGACACCGAGGTCATCGGCGCCGGCTTGCAGCAGCTCTGCTATCTCGACGGCGGCAGCGCGCCGGGATTTTCCAGCGGCGCCCCGGTCTTCGTCAGTGCGGGCCTTCGTTTCGCGCTATGGGGAATTCTCGAGGCCAACACTTCGCTCAACACCGACCCGGTTTTTTCCGGATTGGCGGGCGTGCTTCCGGCCAGGTACGTCGCCGAGACGGTCAAGGCGATGGGCACCGTGCAGGACAAGACCCTGCAAGGCTCCAAAGTCTCCAAGTGATACTGGTCCCGCGCGATTCGGATTGATTCATACCGCCGATCTACAGTTATAATGTCGGTTCTTGATCTCACGGCGAAGCACGTATATCGAAAGTAGTTCCGACGCGATGCAAGACAGAATTCACTGAAAGAAACACTCCCCGGTAGCTCAGTCGGTAGAGCGGACGGCTGTTAACCGTCATGTCGCTGGTTCGAATCCGGCCCGGGGAGCCATTCCTAAATTGAGTAACGACTCGCCAGGTTAATGGCTAGGCGGACTCGGTGCGCAATGTTTCGATGCGATCGAAGTGGCGGCGGTTATTAGTGAGTAGCGTGAGTCCGTGGTGGAGTGCGGTTGCGGCAATCATCAGATCGAAGTCGCCAATGATTTTTCGTGCGGCGCGCAAACGACCGCGCTCGCGGCCAAAGATCTCAGCCGTCGCATGGTCAATCGATAGAAGATCTGCTCCGCTCAAGAAGTCTCTCAATCCTTGCTCGGCAGCCTTCCGGCTTCGGCCGTAGTAGATGCCTTCGTAAAGTTCCGCCAATGATATCACCGAGAGGGCGAGTCCTTGCTCCTTCAACTCGTCGAGGCGGCGCCGGATTTTCTCGTGCCCGTTCAACCAGTGAATCACCCAATCTGTGTCGACCAGGAAACGTACGCTCATAGGCGCGGCTTCTTTCGGGGGGAAATCAAGCGGTCACGGTAAATATTGCGAATCAGTTTGTCCGTGTCCACCAAGCCGCGCCAGGAACCTGCCGATCGGCGAAATGCGTCAAAGTCCCTCACGGGAGCGGATTCAGTGATCGTCACTGCGATTTCTGCGCCTTCCGGGAGATCAACTTTGTCGATCAACTCCAGTCGTCCCTTGTGGACTCGTGCGCGCACATTGCTTTCCATTGTCGGGTATCTCCGTTCGACTCCGCTCAACCGCAGCAGGTTCAGGTATGTCGTTTTCTTTGTTGCTCAACATCAATTGTAAAGCATAGGGAGTCGCTGCCGGCAAATCGGCGCCGTGCAATTCCGGGGAAAAACCTGTTCTCCGGGCTGTTAACCGTCATGTCGCTGGTTCGAATCCGGCCCGGGGAGCCATCAAGACTCCAGCACATGACGCATCTGTGTGCCATCATGGACGCAGCGAACGCGCCGAAGCAGCGCGGGAGCTACAAGGCGCCCGGCTAGGGGCCGCGATGGGCCGGTTTGATGGGCATCAGAAACTATTTGATCGAAGGCGTTTCCGGCGCCGGCAAAACGGCGGTCTGCACAGAATTGCAACGGCGCGGCTACCAGGCCATTCATGGTGACCGGGAATTGGTGTATCGAGGCGATCCGGAAACGGGTCTGCCGACGGCTCCGGAAACGGGTACACCGACGGCTACCTGGATGTCAGAGCACCAGATTTGGGACGTAGAGAAAGTACAAGCCCTCGTCGCTAACCAGGCGGAGGCGGTCACCTTTTTCTGCGGTGGTTCGAGGAATTTTTCAAAATTCATCGACTTACTTGACGGCGTGTTTGTCCTGGAGGTCGACCTGGACACCATGAACCGGCGAATTGATGAGCGAGTGGCACTGGACCCAACTGACTTCGGCGGAAAACCAGAGGAACGCGAACTCATTGCGCGATTGTATGCAACGAAAGAAGATGTCCCGAAGGGTGGTGTCGTAATCGATGCCACTGCGCCGATCGAACGCGTCGTGGATGAGATTTTGGAAAAGTGCAGCCAGGCCACGGACAAGGGCGGAACGGCCCGCCAAAATTCAAACTGAGACATTACCGAACGGCCAGTGTGATGAAATCGAGCTCATAGGTGCCGCCTTCTTGCCTGCTGATATAGACCGATCTGATCTCGTACAGACCAACTGTTCAGTCGTTCCTCAGAAGGCCAGTGATGCCGGCGATGAAGATCGCGCTCAGCAACCATCCGGCGACGATCTGCAGCCATAGGTAGTAGCGCAACGCCCGTCCGCGAACCGTGATGTGCCGGCCGAGCACGGCACATTCTCCCGTCGCCGTCGCATCCGGCCACCAGTAGTGTTCCTGGTGCAGGTTGACGAACGGCAGGAACGCGTCGAGCGAGTAAAGCAGCGGCTGCAATTCCTCGTACGATTTTCTAGCATCTGGAGGCTTGTTCTCGGGCCAGGTGGGAGCCATCACACCGGCCCGCTTGCCAACGAAGACCACCGCCGATCCAATCAGCACGACGCCGAGCGACCAAAGCAACGCCAGCATAGGGCGATGTCCATAGCCGATTGTCCATTTGATGAAGCCACCTGCTGCCCGGCCGGTAAATCCATACTGCGAGTAGCGAGCGTCTTCCGCCGCGACCAGCACTTGCGCCGCGCCTGCTTCGTCGCCGCGTTCGCGCAATACCTTGGCCAGTTCTCGATAGGGCTGCGAATGAAAACCGGACGCGACTACCATCCATTGTGGATGCTGCCCCACGCCCAGACTTACCCACTTCAAGCGGCTCGTAGCATCGACCGGTCCTCCGTAAAAATCGTGATATACAAATCCGTCGATCGCCAGCCTTCCAGGCGCGGGCCAACTCGCTTCATCGTCGACGAGTCCATTTATCGACGAGCCGCGCAGGTCGAGCGTAGCGCCATTCTGCAGCGTTACGTTCTGCCAGAAGAATCCGCCGCCGGCCGTCATCGCGGTTGCCGAAAATCCATGAGGTTCGGATGGTGAGCCGAAAAACTTGGCGCCGCTTGCGTAGATGAGACCAGCAATTTTGGCGTTGTCGAATTGAACGAGCCCGGTGGCTTCAATCGCGCCCAAAGGACCAGAACCCCCAAGTATCACCGCGGACACGTCCGCGCCCGATCCGAATAATCGCGCGATTGCCGGGATTGAACGAATCGGCCGCCAGAGCAAAGAAGCCCGTCGCAGGTCGTGCCGTTGATATCTACGGCGCCGTCGGCCTTGAATCCCGCGTTCAGCCAAACCGGTCCTTGAATTCGCGCGACTCCGAGAAACAGCGCCGGCTTTTCGTCCGCAAAGGGTCCTGCATCTTGTACGGCACCATGCGTGAAGCTGCCGCCGGAGCAGTTAAAGTCGCTATCGATACGCGAGTTGCCAAAGAACACCGGACCAGAAGCTTTGAAATCGTCGTCGAGATAAACGCCGTTGTGAATGTGACTGCCGCTGCCATTGATCGAATTGGTATAGCTTCCGCTCAGCATGAGAAGGTTCAGTTCGGCGCCTTGGAGCACCATCGGTTCCGAAATCGCGCAGTGCACGCAGCCCAAAACAGATGGAGCGTGCACGTACTCAAGGTCCAGGCCTCCGGTGATTCGCGCACCTAAAGCTTCAATGCCGGCCGGGTCAACCTGCTTGTTAGCGTCGGGATCGACGAAGACCCAGCGGATGAGCTCGGCGCGAAGCTCGCGCTGATGGTCCCAGGTCGCGGAGTTCTTTGGATCATTCGATGGGTCTTCGAGGTTGGAGCTGGGACCGCACGCGGACGGCGGGCCATGCGTGGTAGTTTTGATGTCGGCGTATTCGAGTACCGCGCGCTCGCATCGGGTCAAGTTTGGAAATTTCGCCGCCGCGAGCTTCGTCAGGGGTGAGTCGGATGCAATCGCAACTGGCACTGCAGCCAGACTCGTAACCACCAGGGCGCAGAGGAATCGTAAGATTCGACGCCCGCCGCGCAGGGTCAATCTCAGTCGTTCCTGACGTTCAGAAGTCATCCGGCGATGATCTCCGGGCCACCCACCTTTACCATCGAGCGATTACGTCGAGAGACGTCCCCTATCTGAATCCGCGCGTTTCATAACATGGGCGCCATCGCCGCGCATATCTCATCGTGCACCCGTCCCGGCGAGTTCAAATGGTAGATTTCGCTATCCAGGATCAAGACGGCAGGATATGCTGGGAATATCTCGACAGTCGGAGAGCAAAGTGCCGCAAGCAATAGTCGGAAAATGGGGAAAGAACCTGGCAGTCAGGCTCCCAAGGCAGATCGCGAAAGCGGCCGGCCTTACTAATGGCGAGCAGGTCGAGATTCAGGCACGCGGCGGCGACATTGTGATCCGGCGTCCCGTTCCCCGCTTCCATCTGGAGGAGTTGTTCAAAGGAAAGAGCGCCAGGCAGTGGCGAAAAGTCTACGCCGCGGCATTCGACTGGGGATCAGACGCTGGCCGCGAGATCGTCGAGGACTGACGTCGTCCCGTGTACATTCCTGCCGCCGGCGATCTCATCTGGACCGATTTCGATCCGACCAAAGGAAAGGAACAGGCCGGCCGACGGCCGGGCCTAGTAGTCTCTTCGGCGGTGTTTTCCAAAAACACCGGATTGGCCGTCGTGTGCCCGATTACTTCACGCGTACGACCATTTCCTACCAGCGTTGTGCTTCCCTCCGGCCCGCCTGTCGCCGGCGAAATCCTGACCAGCCACATTCGCAGTATTGACACGACGGCCCGGCGGATCCGCTATGCGGGCGCAAAAGTGCCACACGAAGTCGCTCAACTTGTCCGCGCCAAACTCAACGCATTCATTACAATCTGACCAAGCTCACCGCCGAACTTGCTGCTGAGCCCCGTCTTTCCGTTGGCTGCAAAACTAGCCGCGCAACATCCCCTTTTTCGACAAATCAGACCAGGCTTGTATCGTCCCGACAAAGCTATCTGCTAGGTTATTTCGGGGACCATGATTGGCAGCAGGATGAATCGACTCCTCGCCGTCGCGATATTGGCGGTAGCCACCGGATTTTACGGATGCGCCTCCTCCGACAGCGACAACTTGCCGAAAGTTGCATCGACCACCTGCCAGGGCCAGGACCAGACCGACTGCGAGGCCCGCGACAACGCCCGCCAGATTCGCGACGAGGCCGACTACCAGACTGAGCCTGCCTTGGGTTACCTATCGTCGCCTCCAGGATTGCTGCCGATACCGCTAACCTCGCGCAACACCTCCCCGAATTAATCGCGGCCCTGCGCGCATCGCGCGCTTCCGCATCTTCAGGACAACTGCGGCTATGTAAAAGTTGCCAGGTTCCATTCTCGCAACGCCAAAATCCTCTCGAAAAACATAAGCAAACAAAGGACTTTTACCCCATATTGACAGCCCTGCAGACGAGGGCGAGAATGCTACACTAAGCCGCGCTTGCCCCTCAGGAAAAGCGCGGCTCTTGGGGTTAGGCGTGCAGGATCGCAACGTACATGGAAAGGCGCGAGTACTTATCGTCGATGACGAGTTTCATGTTGCACGCAGCGCCGCGAAGGTCCTTTCACAGGCTGGCTACGAATGCGAAACGTGTCCGAATGTCGAAGCAGCACTGAAAGTGCTCGAACACGCAGGAGCAGACGTAATCATCGCAGACATGAGGATGCCGGGGATGGATGGGATGGAACTACTGAAGAAAGTACATAGCAAGGATCCGGAGATGGCAGTGGTGCTGAGTATGCCGCTGCCCGCGGCCGAGTCGGCCAAGGAAGCCTTGCGCGGTGGCGCGTTCGATTGCGTAACCAAGCCATTCGACAACGACGAGCTGAACACCGTCGTCACCCGCGCAGTCGCGATGAACGCGCTTCAGCGTGAGAATCGCAAGCTGCGCGAGCAGCTCGACGTCGCCACCGTGGCGGCCGGGTTTATCGCCGAGGCGTCCAAGAGCCGCCAACTCGTCGCGATGATCCGGCGCGTCGCTCCGTCCCGCACGACCGCCTTGATCGAAGGCGAGACCGGCACCGGCAAGGAGCTGGTCGCGCGGATGCTTCATTACTGGAGCACTCGCGCCGCCGGTCCATTCCTCGCGATCAACTGCAAGGCGCTGGCTGACGGCGTGGTCGAGAGCGAGCTGTTCGGCCATGAAAAGGGATCGTTCACCGGCGCTATCCGCGACCGCGCGGGATGCTTCGAGCGAGCGTCGGGCGGCACCCTGTTTCTCGACGAGATCGGCGAAGCCGGCCCTGACTTCCAGGCCAAGCTGCTCCGCGTGCTCGAGGACGGCGAGGTCCTGCGCGTTGGCGCATCGAAATCGCGCAAGGTCGATGTCCGTATCGTCACGGCGACCAATCGTAAGCTGCGCCATGAAGTTGCCGCCGGCCGTTTCCGCGCTGACTTGTATTTCCGTCTCAGCGTGATTCCGCTCAAGATTGCGCCGCTGCGCGATCGCCGCGAGGACATCCTGCCGCTGGCGCATCATTTTCTCGCGTTTCATTCGACGGACGCCGGCCGGCCGCTCATGCTTTCCCCGGAGGCCGAGGAGGCGCTGCTCAGCCATCGATGGCCGGGGAACGTGCGCGAACTCGAGAACGTTATCGAGCGCGCGGTTGTGATGAGCGGGCAGGAGACGCTGATGCCTGAGGCATTCGCCTTCGACGACGACGCTGCCGACGAAGACCTGGTCCAGGTTGCCGGCATTGCCCGGGCTGCTGGAATCGATTCGGCGGTTGGAGCGACTATGGCCGCGAGATCGGAGGTCGATTCGAGCCAGTCACAGCCGGCGGAGGTCCAGGAAGAGGAGGGCACCCTGCAGGCAAGCCTCGATCGTGCGGCGACGGTGCGAATCAAGGCGGCTCTCGCAGCCGCGAGCGGAAACCGGGTGGACGCAGCCACCGCGCTGGGCGTCGATCGGACTACGCTCTATCGGTTGATGAAACGTCTCAGTCTCTAGAATCGAAATCAAACTGTAAAAAAAGCAAGTGAGGCCGGCTGAATGCCGGCCTCACTCTTTTGGGGATGGCTCGTGGCCATCGACGTAATTCCTACAAGGCGCTAGCGGTTGTCGTAGTTGTCGCGATAGTCATGCCGATAATCGCGGTCGGAGCGGCGTGCAGAGCGTTCGAGATAAGGCTGAACGTCCGGGTTGGTCCTCAGGAATTCAGCGATCTCGGGCTCGTCATTGCGCAGATTCTCCTGGTTGATGATGTTGGGATTGTCGCGGTAGCGCTCGGCGAAGTTGGGGTTCGCCGCCATCTCGCGATTCCACTTTTCAGCGGGTGACATGTTCTGATTGTACTCGCGGACCTTCTGCTCAACGTAATCACGCACGTCGGGATGATTGTCGAGGAGCTCGCGAACTCCCGACCATTGTTCCATTTCGCGCGAGTCGTGGATGATGTTCGGATTCCCGCGGTATTGGCGCGCGAAATTCCGGTTGCTGTCATCCTCGAGGAATCGATGCCATCGCTGCTGTGCGCCGCGGTTGTAGCTGCCGCCTTCGTCGTTTCGGTCGTAGTCGCGATCGCCGCTCGCATACTCAGGATGGTAGTACTGCGCGTATGCCGGAACGATCGTTCCGACTGTCAGCACTGCGGCTGAGAACAGTGTAACGAAACTTCTGTATTTCATACGTCCTTCTCCATTTTTGCCAAGCATTTTCAGGATGGAAGTGCCACGCATGAGAAGGGCAGCAACGTATGTGCCATTTCAAGCGAAATAATATCGTCATTCAGGGATTGTCATTTTTACTTTGGAATCGCGACGGCATGGTGGTAAGCAACCTCTGCACCTCTGCGATATTTCAGTGGCGCGGGCCGCCGTGCCCGCGATTCTGCACTCGATTCGGATCATTCGCATCAGCAAATTCAGCCGCGGGCATGGCGTCGCGCCACCAAATACATTCGGCGTGCAACGCGTCGACCGGGGTCGAGTAGTGGATTCGGTCGAATCGCGAGCGCAAAAGCAAACGTTTCCCTTCGGCTGCGCCCAAGGCTTCGACTGGTGCAAGGGAATCATTTTAGACCCGGTCTGAATGACACGAGGACACGAGAATCACGCGGGCAGGCGGCCCGCGCCAGGGTCGGTTGCGGGCGAAGATTGCGAATGATGCAAAGAACCTAACCCCTAACCCCTTCCCGAGCGGGAAGGGGGACCAGATTAAAGGGGTGGGAAGGGGAACCGGATGGGAAAGGGAACGGCACTGTGAACCGGACTGTTGGCAGAAACATACAGGCCCCGGACTCGACGCGCTGCGCGTCGGGGTCCGAGGCCTCCTGGGAGAGGCGGTTTTTAAGTGCCTGCCGGTTAGTTGCCGGACAGGGTGTGGAGGACTGAGATCATTGCGGGGCCGATGATTACTGCGATCATCGAGGGCAATACGAAGATGACCAGCGGGAACAGAATCTTAATCGACGCCTTCTGCGCGGCTTCCTCGGCGCGCAGCTTGCGATGCATGCGCAAGGCGTCTGAACTGGCTTTCAACGCGGGCGCGATCTGCGCGCCAAGCAGTTCGCTCTGAACCAGGGTCGCGGCGAGCGGCTTGATATCTTCAACCGCAGTCCGATCGGCCAGCCCACGCAACGCCTGTCCAAGCGACGCGCCTGCGGAGATATCGGTTGCGACCAGGCTCAACTCGGTGCCGATTTCCTGTCCGTGACGCTCACATTCCGTGCCGACGATTCGAATCGCTTCGAACAGTCCCATGCCGGCCTCGACGCATACCACGAGCAGATCGAGCACGTCGGAGAGCTGCTTTGCGATGTTGTTCTGGCGCAGTCGCGCGCGACGTCCCAGGTAGTAGCTGGGCACGAAAATTCCAATCCCGATGCCGCCGATGGCGAGCAGCATCGCCGTCGACGGGTGAAAAATGAGGCCGATCAACAGACCCAATACGCCGCCGCCAATAGCCAACAGCACACGCATGACCTGATAGGAGTGTGCAGCGCTGGATTTCAGAAATCCTGCCTGCGCAAGAGTCTCTTTGAGTTTCTCTCCGGTCGGAGAATCAAGGTCCGGTGCCGGGACCTTTTTGGAGGCCCATCTGAATAGCATACGCAGTACGTTCTCGTCCTGGTTGTCACCCTCGAGCGCGCCCTGCGACGCGCGCATCTTGACCGCCAAGTCCGCGAAGCGTTCGTCGACCGCCCGGCTTTGCGGCGAAAGGGCCATGTACAAGGCCACGCATGCGCCGGCGGCGAGGAAGAAGACCGTGATGCCAATCATGAATGAGCTCATTAGTAGTTCACCTTCAGCAGTCGCCTGATAGTGATCAGGGCGAGCAGGTCCGATCCAATCGCAAATTTCAAAATCTTCTGACCGGTCGGGTCGTGAAACAATCGATCCGTATAACCCGGCTGAATCAGACTGAATATGCAGAGCACGACGACCGGCAGGCAGCCGACGACCATCCCGCCCATGCGCGATTGCGAGGTCAGGGCCCGGATTTGCAACCGCAAGCGCTGCCTGGTTCGGACGATTTCGGATAGCCGGCCCACAATCTGCGCGAGGCTCGAGCCGACTTCGGTCTGTACGCGGACCGCAACCACCAGCAGGCGGAGGTCGTCCTCAGGAACTCGCTTGAGCATGTCTTCCAGTGCGCGGGGCAGCGGCAGTCCGATCCGGTTCTGCTCGAGCACGGTGCGAAACTCGCTGCAGAGCGGATCGGCGAACTCGCTGACCAGGACTTGCAGCGCGCGCTGCAGCGAGTGGCCGGCTTCGAGCGACGATTTGATCAGATCGAGCGCGAAGGGCAATTGAGCGCCAAAGGCCTTCAGGCGCCGCTTCTTTCGGAACTGGATGAAGAGCAGCGGCAGGGTCGATACGATTGCGCCGGTGGCCAGCCCGAACCACATGTCGTGAAAGAAAATATTGCCGCCGAATAGGCCCGCTCCGAACATCAACACGACAATCAGCAGCATGTCGCCGACCCGCATGTACATGCCGGCCTGCCACATCGCTTCTTCGAGCTTGCGCGCGACGTTCAATTTGTAAAGCCCGGCGAGCAGGACTCCCTCCTGCGGCCGCTGCTTGCGCATGACGTTGATCTCAATCTCGTCAGCAGGGCGGGTCAGGCGCCGAGCCACCTCGCGCTGCTGCTCGACTTCGGTGCCGCGACTGCTGGTGAAGACCAGCACGCCGATGAAGACGATCGTGAAAATGCCGCTTGCCATCAAAAAGTCCATAGGTATTTACCCGATAGTCTGGCGGAAAATTTTGCCGTCGAGTTTGTAACCCGCAGCCTCGAGCCGCTGCGAGTAGGTCGAACGAATTCCGGTGGCGACGAACGCTCCCAGCACTTCGCCTCCGGGTCCGATACTGGTGCGCCGGAATTCGAACAAATCCTGCATCATGACCATCTCGCCTTCCATACCGCTGATCTCGGAAATGCGCATGACTTTGCGCGAGCCGTCGGAGAGGCGCGACACGTGAACGATGATGTTGAGCGCCGAGGCGATTTGCTGACGCATCGCGCGCTGCGGAATCTGCACGCCCGACAGCAGCATCATCATCTCGAGACGTCCCATGCTGTCGCGCGGGGTGTTGGCGTGGATGGTGGCGATGGAGCCGTCATGACCGGTGGACATAGCCTGCAACATGTCGAACACTTCGCCGCCGCGGACCTCGCCGACGATGATGCGGTCGGGGCGCATACGCAAGGTGTTTTTCACCAGGTCGCGCTGGCTGACTTCGCCCTTGCCTTCGACGTTGGCCGGGCGCGTTTCGAGCCTGACGACGTGCGGCTGTTGCAGCGACAATTCGGCGGAGTCTTCAATCGTCACGATTCGCTCGTCGGCCGGGACGAACAGCGACATACAGTTTAGCATGGTGGTTTTGCCCGAGCCGGTACCGCCACAAATCAGGATGTTGAGGCGGGCGCGCACGATGGTGCGCAGGAATTCGACTATTTCGGGCACGATGGTTTTCTTCTCGACCAGGTCGTCGATGTTGTAGCGCTTGCGGCCGAATCGACGAATCGAGAGCGACGGCCCGTCGAGCGCCAGCGGCGGAATGATCGCGTTGATACGCGAGCCGTCGGGCAAGCGCGCGTCAACCATCGGCGACGCTTCGTCAACTCTGCGTCCGACCTGCGAGACGATTCGATCGATGATCAGCATCAAGTGCTGATCGTCCTGAAACTTGACCTCGGTGGCGTGCAGCTTGCCGCGTTTTTCGACGTAAACCTGGCTATGTCCGTTGACCAGGATATCGGTGATTTCATCGTCCCACAGCAGCGGCTCGAGTGGGCCGAGTCCGAGCAGCTCGTTCTTGATCTCTTCGATCAGATGAGCCTTGTCGGTATCGGTGAGCAGGCGGCCTTCGTCGTCGAGGATCGCGGAGATCGCCTCGGTGACTTTCTGCGCCGCCAGCACCGGCTCGAGGCTTTCGAGGCGGGTAACATCGAGCATCTCGAACAGACGGTTGTGAACCGCGAGTTTGAGCTGCTGAAATCCTTCTGCCTGTGTGTCTTTGACCGTGCGCTTGGCATTGCCGTTGCTCATCAGCGAACGCTGAAACGGCGCCGGGGTAGCCGCATTCTGCTGCGATATTCTTTCAACGAGCTTCATGTAGGTACCTCAACTGCGCGCGCCGATAACATTCAACAGGCGCGAAACTAGAGAATTCGGGGATTCCGCGTCTGGGACTTCAGCGCCAACTTCGAGCCGCCGCGCGAGGTCCTCGATGCTCTTGGCGAGCGGCGAATTCGGCGCCACCTGCCACAAATCCTGCGCGCTCAGCTGTACCCGCTCGAGAACTTTTTCATCGCGTGGAATTCGCGAGTGAATCGACTGGGCCAGGGTATGACTCAATTGATCTTCGGTGATCGGATGGCCGGGCACGAAGCGGCTGAGAATAAATGCGGGTTCGACTCCGTGCAGGCCCAGCCGTCCGACCAGGTCCACGAAGCGCCATGCGCATCGCGCTGCGCCGATCGACTGATCGAGCACGTAAAAGAGATGGTTCGATTTCTCCCAGGCCGCGACCGTGTTCGAGTCGATATGCGTTCCGCAATCGACGATCACGAAGTCGAACAGTTGACGCATCAGCTCAAGCGTCGCACCTACGGTGGCGTCGGTGACCAACTCGCTGTCTTCGAGCCGCTTGGGTGCCGCCAGCAAATAGATTCCCGACGCGTGCTTGCTGAGCGCCGATTCGAGTTGAATCGAATCGAGCTTTCGCGTGCCCTCGGTCAGCGTCATGATGGTGCGCTCGGGCTCGAGGTTCAGGAACACCGAGAGCCCGCCCGTCTGCAGATCGAGATCGACCACCGCGACCCGCTTGTCGAAGGCGTAACGCAGCGCGAGGGCAAGATTCGCCGCGAGGCTCGTAACTCCGGTGCCGCCTATCAGACTCACCATCGAAACGATCTGGCCGCCACCGACGTGAACTTCTTCACGACGGCGGGTCTCGCTTATCTTGAGCAGCGCGCGGGTGGCGTCACCGGGATCCAGCGGCAGGAACAGGAGCTCGTCGGCTCCTGCCCGCAGCACCCGCTTCATTAGATCGGGCGAACGATCGTGTAGCAATGCGAAAAGCGCCGGACGGGGTTCTTGCCCCGCCCGGGTGTTGAGATAACTGAGTGACAACTCATCGTTGCCGTTGAAGACCACCATGGTCACGTCAAAGTTGACGTCAGTGGCCGCATCGGGATCAGGTTCTATTTCGTTGATGTTCAACGCGGGGTCGCCGAGGGCGGCGAGAGCGTCCCGAACTTCCGTCCGGTGCTCGTCGCCGTTGCCCACAAGTTGGACCCTTAGGCCGTGCCGTCCATCATTTTTTTTACCGAGCGATGACACTTCACAATCTCCTTGCTTTACCTATGCGGTGTCATATCATGCACTAATTACTCGGCTATGTCTTGCCATCGGTCCCACTAAAATCGCGGCCTTGTTACGTCAGGCTGCGCCAAGCGACGGGTCTCAATCTGTTCTTTGGTCAGATCAGGCACCGAGGTCGGGTTGTAGACCGACGCGCCATCGGGCAGCGGCTGCACGATTTGCGGAGTCACACTCATAACCAGGTCGGTTTCGGTATTCGTGTACGCCGTGTTGCGGAAGAGTCCGCCAACATACGGGATGTCGCCCATGTAGGGGACTTTTTGGATCTGCGTCTTCTTCTCATGCAGGATCAGGCCGGCGATGATCAGGGTCTGATTGTCCTTCATCTGTACCAGGGTCTCCGCGCGCCGAGTCACGAATGCCGGTACGCTGAAACCGAACAACTGCACGCCATGAGCGAAGTCGGGTTCTGACACTTCCGGTTTCACCAGCAGCTGGATGTCATTGCGGCCGACCACGGTCGGAACGAATTCCACCGAAGTACCGAACTGCTTGAAGACAATCGAGGTGTTCAACGCCTGCGCGATGACGATCGGAATTTCGCCACCTGACAGGAACTTTGCCTCTTCACCGGAATTGGCCACCAAGTGCGGCTGCGCGAGAATCTTCGCGAGCTGATGGTTCTCGAGGTACTGGAAATATCCCTGCAACTGGTAGTTGCTGTTTCCTACCGCCAGGCCATAGGTCAGGCCCTGCGACAGCAACAACCCGGTGAGAGCGCCGCCGACGCCCATGGTGTTACCGCTCGAGAACACGCTTCCGTTCGCGGCGGTGATCGACGTCTCTGGAGAAAATGGCGTCGCAACTGCGCCCGGCAAGCTGACCAGCGATACTCCCGCGTGGGCCAGGGCGAGCGACAGGTTGGTGCCCTGGTTTTCAATCGCGCTGCGGTCCAGTTCGGCGACCATCGTATTCAGCATCACCTGCTGTTTGCCGTTGGGATCGATTCGCACCGGGCGCTCTTCGTACTGTCCGCCCTGATCCCAAACCGCCAGCGTCGTGAAGCCGGGTTTATGCCCAATCAGGTTGACCTGGAACGGATTGATCACCTGGATGTCCGCGACCGTCGTATCGGCGATCGATACGCGGCGCAGCTTGGTCGCAAAGTCGATAATTCTCGACGATCCGGTCTGAATCTGCAGTCCGTCTTCGGGCAGATAGTGGCGTCCGCCCGACACTGCACCCGAGTGCAGTTCGCCGCCCGTCAGACTGGTGGACGGATCGACCCGGTAGCGCTCGTTCGACAACGCAGCCGATGCGGACTGACTGGACTGCGGCGGCGGCGCGTACGAAGCGGCCGGATTCGAAGGACCAAAATCAAAGCTCGAGTGACTGATCGGAGCGGGCGGAGTTACACTGACTGGATTTCCCGCCGGCGGCGCAGACGCGCTCGACGAAGCGGTGCTCACCGTGTCGGTCGTAGTCGTGTAGCTCGAGGAAACCGGCGCCGATGCCGATGCCACCGGACCAGTGCCCGGATCGATCCTGGCCACTACTGGAGCCGCGGTGCCGGTCGATGCGCCGGTGCCAGCGATTACCGCAGGGGCCTTGCCCGGATTATTGATGTCATAGGCGTTGGCGACCGACTTGACCGTCACGTCGTACTTGACGGTGTTGCCAGCGGCGGTCTTGACCGCGACCGTCCATTCGCCGGCTTCCGCGCCCAGCAGGACGACCTTTCCCGGCTCTTCGTTATGCACTACCAGAGCGTGCGGGTTGGTGATGACGTTGACCGCCGGCGCCTCGCCGGGGCTGACGTTGTTGATTACGTAGCTCTCGCCAGCATTCAGAGCGAGCGACATGGTGCTGTCATCGGCGAACAGCAGGCTCGGCCGAAGAATCAGCATGCTGATAGCCGCGACCAGCCACGCATGTATTATATGTCCTTGTTTTGATTTCATTTTCTTCCCCTCGTCTTCCTCGGCTCGCTTATGGAATGTCGATCGTCTTGGGCGTCGGCACGTGATTCGTTATCGCACCCGTCGCGCTGGCCGGAGCAACGAGCGGCGATGCCAGGTCGTGATGATCAGGCGCGGGAGCGCTCGCTACCGTCGTAGTCGTATCGGCGCTGGCGTCCGTCGCACCGTCATCGCTGTCTTCGTCGGCTTTCACCGCGGCCTTGCGGATATGGCCGGCTGACTTGCCGGATCCTTCGAAATCAGCCGCCGCCTCATTCACGAACGAGACTGACTCGGACGACTTGCCGTTGCGCAGGATCTCGATCTCGACCGCCTTCCGCCGAGGCGGCGCCGCCGCCATATGGCGAGGCGTCGGCTGTACCGCCATTACCGGAACGTCAGGCGCCAAGCTGTACGCGCGCAGCATTTGTGCGACGTCGCTGCCGCTGGTCAGAACGATCTTGTTATCATTGTAATTGCGCATCGCCAGCCGCAGCGTCCCCGAATGACTCGCAAGCGCCAGGCGTTCAGATTCCTGCGGCGTCACCAGCAGCGTGACGACCTTGACGATTTCCGGCTCGTCTTTCTTCTGCTCGACTTCCTGCGCTACCGCGAGAACCTCGACGTTCTGCAGGATCACTTTCGAGAAGGCTTTGTCTGATCCTCCCCCGGATCCTTCGGCCGTCGCGACCAGCACGTCCACCCGGGTATGCGGCAATACGAAGCCCGCAACGTCGCTGACTTCGTCGACCGGCACCGACACCGCGCGCATCCCAAACGGAATCAGCAGCGGCATTACGCCAGCGGTCTTGTCCCCGGTGAACAGCTTGGCTTGTACAATTGGCTCATTGGCTACCAAAGAGTTCTTTACGTAGCTGCCAATGACCTGTTTGGGATCGGTGTACGAACCTTCCGGAAGACTATCGGCCGACCATCGCGCCGTCTTCACTTCCCCCAGCTCAATCTTGGTGCCGAGCGGTAGGTCCATTGCCGCCACAACGACTTCGACGTTGTGCGACATGGCGTTTTGCACTTCGGCCTCTCTCCGCTTCAAGGCGGAATACACCATCACCGAAGCCAGCATCGCCGCCAATCCTGCGAGCAGGACGAATACCATCGGTCGTCTCATATCACCCCTCCCCTCCGGCCGCTTCGTGGCGACCGGCTATCTTCAAACTGTTATGCATCCCGTACATCCTAAAAGGAGACTCAAATATAATCAGGCTCGCGAATGAATTGATTAGCAAATCGGAGCCTGTAATAGCTAGATGGTTGCTACAAAAAGTCGTAGAGGTGGTCTGGTGATGTCGAGTAGAGTTCATCTTCACGTCAAATTTTTCCGCAGCGTCACTATGCCTGCCTAAAATAACGCAGTCACATTATGAAGTAATCCAAGTATGTTAACGCCCGCCGTCTGGACGAGGGCAGCGGCTATAACAGCGATCGTTACGAGTATCAACGCATACTCGGCCATGGTCTGGCCGCGCGAACTTGCGATTAGCTTAAAGACTCTCTTCCGGCGGCTCATTGACTCCCCTCCCAGGGTGGTCGTATCTCCGAAACGCTTCTCCTGAAGGGGGCTCGCTTGGAACCCCCGCCAGGAGAAAACCTTTCAGACGACCGTCAAGCCTTCTCTGGTCATTACAGGCTCGTGTCCACACTGCCCAGCAAAGTGGTAATGGTCGTACCCATCGTCTGGTAACCCACGAATACCACCACAGCCACAGCTGCCAGGATTAGCGCGTACTCAGCCATCGTCTGACCACGACTGTACTCGCGAACCTTCACAACCAACTTCGTAACTTCGTTCATGCATTAGTCACCTCCCTTAACCCTGGGATTAAACTGGGTGGCGGACGGGTTAGTCCGCCACCCGAGATTTCACCCTGCTCGATTAGAGCTTGCCGTCCACGCTGCCCAAAAGCGTAGTGATCGTGGTACCCATGGTCTGGTAACCGACAAACACCACCACCGCGACCGCCGCCAGGATGAGCGCGTACTCAGCCATGGTCTGTCCACGGCCGTACTCGCGAGCCCGCACTACCAACTTCGTGATTGCACTCATGTCGCATTTCCTCCGCGCGATGATTTTTCGCGTCTTTAATTTTGGGGTGGCGGATGTTTGGTCCGTCACCCCGGGTTTGCGTTTTTCGCTCTTAGAGCTTGCCGTCCACGCTGCCCAACAGCGTAGTGATGGTCGTGCCCATCGTCTGATAGCCGACGAATACGACAACCGCGACCGCGGCGAGGATAAGCGCGTATTCCGCCATCGTCTGGCCGCGCTGATACTCCCGCACCTTCACAATCAGTCCCGTGATTTTGTCCATCTGTCCCGTGTCCTCCTGGTCTTTTTTTGTTGGCCGAAATTGGCCAATTGTCCCCGTAAATTAAGCTCAACTCCTCTCAACTTGCCGCTCCATTCCGTAGAGCGCGGCGCCAGCCCGCAATACGTTTTCTCCCCGACAAGCGAGAGCACCGCGCTAGCGACACTTTATACGGTGCGAGAGCGAGACTTATCGTCAGCATCTCTCGTGCCATCTCGATCTATTGAGCAATTTCTTAGATTTTTTCGGTTCTAAGCAGATTATGCTAGCCGCAGAGATGCAACGGTTGGTTGCGAGCCCGCAACAAAGTAAGACAGAGGGCGTATCTTTGGAACGTAAAGACTGTTAAAGAGGAAGAGACACTACATAGCTAAATAAAACATCGAATGTCGTTAGCTTAGCCGCCTCAAACTCAACTCTAGATATCCTCAAACACAATCTGGTCTCCAACCTGGGTCCGACTCTCATCCGACGCGCCCGCCGCCAGCTCAAGCGCTCGACGAGCCCCGAATACCACCGACGATACCCGCCACGGCTTCAGCCGCCGATTGATCGTGATGACCTTGTCGCCGCGGTCCAGAAAAACGATGTCGATCACAAAGCGCATGAAGAACATGTGCATCCACATGAATGGCGTGAAGCGCCCGTTGTCGAATAGCATCCCGGTGCCGGGCTCGAGACCGTCGCGACCCAGTAGCCCGCGCCCCTGGCCCGCGAGACCGCCGGCGTTCTCGAGCCGCGCGCACAGCACGGTCCCGCGAGTTTTGTTGATTGCTCGAACGAAAGCCTGGTTCGTCGGCGACGCATCGGGCGTTTGGGACTGTCTCATTACGTCATCATGTAATAAAATCGCCTGAGTTTCATGGGCTACGTTCCAATATTTCTTGCCGTGACTGGCCGCGACTGCGTGGTAGTCGGCGGCGGCGAGGTCGCTGCGCGCAAAGTCGAGTCGCTGCTCGAGGCTGGCGCGCTGGTAACGGTCGTGAGTCCGAGGCTGTCGCCGTCGATGGAGACGATCGTTGCGAACGGATTGGTGACGCACCTCGCGCGCAACTATGAGCGCGGCGATATACAAGGAAGCGTACTGGTGTATGCCGCGACCGACGATCCAAAATTGCATCGCGAGCTGGCGGCCGAGGCGCGCGCACTCGGAATTCCAGTAAACGTCGTGGACGTGCCTGAGCTGTGCACCTTCATCGCGCCCGCGGTCGTGAAACGCGGCGACCTGCAAATCGCAATCTCCACCGGCGGCGCTTCACCGGCATTCGCGGCGCGGCTGAGGCGAAATCTGGAAGGTCAGTTTGGCGACGAGTACGCGCGGACGCTCGAGGTGCTGCGTGCCGCGCGCCGCCGACTGCATTCCAGTGAAATCGATCCGGCCGTTCGAATGCGCCGACTCAAAGACCTCGCCAACTCCGCGCTGCCCGACGCGATTGCCGCCCGCGACGTCCCCGCGATCGATCGAATCCTCGCTACTCATCTTGGCTATGGTGTAGATCTGGCGTTGCTCGGTCTCGACCTTTACTAAAAAGAAAAAATGGACACTTTGTGGCTAATGCCCGCGCTAGTTTGTTACGCGCTCTCCGCGGCGCTGTTTGTGTTCGATCGTTTGTCGGGCCGCGCGCGTGCGACCGGTTACGCGGTTGCGATCCTCGGCGCGGGCGCGATTTTCCATGCGCTCGATTTGACCGCGCGCGGATTGCAGGCCGGCAATATCCCGGTTGCCAATTTTGCGCAGGCGCTGTCGTTTCTTGCGTGGCTGACCGCGCTGGCGGGACTGCTGATGATCGTACGGCTGCGGCTCGCGGTGATTGGCGCGTTCGTCGCGCCGGCTGTGACCCTCGCTCTGGGAGCCGCTTCGCTCGCGACCAGCAGCGGGCATCTGGTTTTGCCGGCAACGCTGCGCAGCGTATGGCTGCCGATTCACGTCACGCTGGCAATCCTCGGCTACACGATGTTCGTGCTGGCGGCGAGCGTGAGTATCGTCTATCTCGCGTACGAGTCGCGGCTCAAATCCAAGCGCGCGATTGGACCCGCCAACGAAAGCGCGCCGAGTCTCGAAAAGCTCGATCGAATCAACTATCACCTGTTGGGATGGGGCTTCGTGATGCTGAGCCTCGCGATCGTGAGTGGCGCGATTTGGGCCGACGCGACGTGGGGACATTTCTGGTCGTGGGAGCCCAAGGAATCATGGTCACTGGTGATTTGGATCCTGTACGCAGGCCTGCTCGAATCGCGCCTGACCGTCGGATGGCGCGGGCGGCGCGCCGCGACGCTGACAATCGTGCTGGCGAGCGTGTTGGTTGGCTCGTTCGTCGGCGTTAACCTGATCTTTCCGGGCAAGCACGGCGGCAGTTTCGGCTGAAAATGGACCAGACGCTATTCATCGTAGGAATTAATCATCGCAGCGCCGCGGTCGCGCTGCGCGAGCGACTCGCGTTTGCCGACGACGATATCGTTGCCGCACTCGCGCGACTGCGTGAAGCATCGCCCGCGGTCTCCGAAGCGGCGCTGATCTCCACCTGCAACCGGGTCGAGGTAGTGGGCGTCGCCACCGACGCGTCGCGCGCCGCCGATGAGACGCTCAAATTTTTGTCCGCCGATCGAAGCGTCGCGCAGACCGAATTCGCCGAAGCCATTTACAGTTTCGCTGGCCGCGATGCCGCGCGTCATCTGTTCCGCGTCGGCGCGAGTCTCGATTCGATGGTCGTCGGCGAGCCGCAGATACTGGGTCAGCTCAAGCTCGCGTACGCGCAGGCGTCCGAGGCGCGCAGCGTCGGCCTGATTTTGCATCGCGCGTTCCACAAGGCGTTCACCGTCGCCAAGCGCGTACGCAAGGGCACGCTTATCGGTCACGGTAGTGTCTCGATCAGCAGCGCGGCGGTCGCGCTGGCGGGCCAGATTTTCGACACGCTCAAGGACAAGACCGTGATGCTGATGGGGGCGGGCAAGATGGCGGAGCTGACCGCGCGGCAACTTGGCGCGCTCGGAATCGAGTCGATGCTGATAACCTCGCGCACTTTCGATCGCGCGGTTGCACTTGCGCGCGAGCTGGGCGGCACCGCGGTGCCGTACGACAACTACAAGCCGTACCTCAAGATGGTTGACGTGCTGATTGGCTCCGTCTCCTCGACCAAGCCGATTCTCGGGCCCGACGAATTCGAGTCGGTGGTTCGCGAGCGCCGCTACCGGCCGATGTTTCTGATCGACATGGGCGTGCCGCGCAATTTCGATGAGCGGCTGAACGCGCTGCAAAACGTGTACTTGTACGATATCGACGATCTCGGCGCGCTGGTGCAGCGATCACTCGGAGATCGCGAGCGCGAGGCGGAAAAGGCGGAGCAGATCGTCGAGCTGGAACTCGAATCGTTTCTCAAATGGCTCGCCGGTCTCGATCTCACGCCGACCATCAAAGACATCCGCTACAGCGTCGAGCGATTGCGCGATGACGAGCTGGGCCGAGCGCGCGGATGGATGGCGCAACTCGATCCCGCCGAGCGCGAACGAGTGGAGTTATTGACGCGCGGCCTGACCAACAAACTACTTCATCGTATTTTGTCGGGACTGAAACAGCGCGACGACAAAACTCTCGACGCCAATTTCGCCGCCGAAGTAGCGCGCCGCCTGTTGGGCGCCGAATTCGACGCCCAGGACGACGATCTCGACGACGACGACAACGAAAACGATGACGACGACCCAGGCCTCGAGTGACCGCGCCCGCCTCCCTTCTTAATCTTGTTCCCCTTCCCGCTCGGGAAGGGGTTAGGGGTTAGGTTCCGCGGTGTCCCTCAAGATCAAAATCGGTTCGCGTCCCAGCAAGCTGGCGCTCGCGCAAGCGGCAATCGTTCGCGATCGTCTGACTGCGCAGATTCCGGGGATCGAAATTGAAATCGTCGAGATTCGCACCAGCGGCGACAAGATGACGTCGGCGTCGCTCGCGGACGTCGGCGGTAAGGGTCTCTTTATAAAGGAACTCGAACAGGCGCTGGACGATCGCACGATCGATGCGGCGGTCCATTCGATGAAAGATCTTCCGAGCCGTGCTGCCGCCGCAATTTCGCGTGGCGGCAGTTCTCGAACGCGAGAATACCTCGGACATTCTGGTGACGCGCAACGGCTCGACGCTGTCCGCGCTCCCTGCGGGCGCGCGGCTCGGCACGTCGTCGTCGCGCCGCCGCTTCCAGGCGCTCAGAATCAATCGCGGACTCTCGATTGAACCGCTGCGCGGCAACGTCGATACGCGACTGGCGCGTCTCGCCGACGGCAGTTTCGACGCGATCATAATCGCGATGGCGGGGGTGAAGCGGCTGGGCCGAATCAAAGATGTAAAATTCGTCGAGCTCGATGCGCGCGATTTCATCCCGGCGGGAGGGCAGGGGGCGCTGGCGATCGAAACGCGTGCGGACCGCAAGGGAGATGAACTCGATCGCGCGCTCTCGGCTATTAATGATCCACGCACATTTTATGAAACCGCAGCCGAGCGAGCGTTTCTCGCCGAGCTTGGCGCTTCGTGCACAACTCCCGTCGGTGTGCAGGCGTTTATGCCGACCGATGCAATCCGGGCCGATACACTAATAATCTGGGCAATGCTGTTTAGTCCTGACGGCTCGCGAGAATTGTCGGACGCGATAATCGAGGCGCGTGACCCCAACTTGGCGCCGTCAGCAGCCGAGAATTCCGGTAAGCGGTTCGCGGAAGCGATGCGCGAGCGCGGTGCCGGCGCTCTCCTTGGAAAATAGAAGTTTGCATAATCTCCGCGGCGATTTCAGAGCAGAGGCGGAATCTTGAGTCGCGCGCGAAAAATGCGCGCTACAAAAGGACCCTCACCTTCATCCTCTCCCTTACAGGGAGAGGGGAAAGAAGCGCGATCGAAGCGTGGAAGCGGGCGGGTGTTCCTGGTGGGGGCGGGGCCGGGGGCATCTGACTTGATCACGATTCGCGGGGCTGATGTTTTGAGCCGCGCTGACGTTGTTATCTATGACAACCTGGTTAGTCCGGAATTGGTTCGGCTTGCGCCGCTTGGCTGCGAGCTGATTTATGCTGGCAAACGCGGTGGGTCTGAGAAAAGTATCGAGCAGTCCGAGCTCAATGCGATGCTGATTGCGCACGCGCGCAAGGGGCGCGTCGTGGTGCGGCTCAAGGGTGGGGATCCGTTTATTTTTGGACGCGGCGGCGAGGAGGCTGAGGCGCTGGCGCGCGCGCAGGTCGAGTTCGAAGTCGTGCCCGGAGTTACGTCGGCGATTGCGGGACCGGCGTTTGCGGGCGTTCCGTTGACGCATCGCGAGCATGGCTCGTTCGTTGCCTTCGTCACCGGCCATGAAGATGAGAGCAAGGGTGCGAGTGCGGTGCCATGGGATGCGCTGGTCGAGGCGGCGCGCCGCGGCGGCACGCTCGTGATCCTGATGGCGTCCGCGCGGATGCGTGCGACGCTCGAACGAATCCGCGCGGCGGGACTTGCGGCGGAAACTCCAGCGATCGCGATTCAATGGGCAACGACCGCGGCGCAGAAGACCGTCAGCGCGACGATTGCGACGCTCGCGGACGTGTCGGCGCGTGAAGGAATCGGTGCGCCGGCGGTAATCGTGGTCGGACAACTCGCGGGTCTGCGTGAGCATCTGAAATGGGTCGAGCGCATGCCGCTGTTCGGGCACACTATCATAGTGACGCGAGCGCGCGCGTCGGCGTCTGAGTTCGCGACGGCGCTTCGGCGGCTTGGGGCCGAGGTGGTGGAATTTCCGACGATTGAAACTGCGCCGCCGCGAAACTACGCAGCGCTCGACCGCGCGATCAAACGGCTCGATTCATTCGACTGGATAATTTTCACGAGTGCGACCGGGGTCGAGAGTTTTATCGAGCGGATGAAGTCGCGCGGCCGCGACATTCGCGCGCTCGGAGATGCGACGATCGCGGCGATTGGACCAGCGACCGCAGCGAGGCTCGCGGATTACGCGCTCCGGGTCGCAGCGGTTCCTGAGGAATATCGCGCAGAGGAGATCGTTTCCGCGATCGGGGTGAGGCGGATTCGGGGCAAGCGATTCCTGATTCCGCGGGCGGAGGTTGCGCGCGAAGCGATGCCGGAAATTCTGCGCGAAAGAGGTGCCAAGGAAGTCGTGGTTGCGCCGGCTTATCGGACGATCAAACCGAAGGGCGCGCAGGTAGGGCGAGTGCGCGATTTGATGGCGGCGGGGAAGATCGATCTGGTGACGTTCACCAGTTCGAGTACGGTCGTAAATTTTTGTGAGATGGTTGACGCTTCGGGGAAAGGAATCAGAGCGGCGGCGATTGGGCCGATCACGGCGGCTACCGCTGAAGAGCGGGGATTCGAGCTGGTGGTGAGGCCGTCCAAGTACACGATTGAGGCACTGACTGACGCGATTCGGGATTACTACGCGACAATGCGCAGAACTTGATTGGACGTGAACCCCCAGTCGCTCGGTTGCACCGCAGAACCCTCACCGCTGGCCGCGATGCGGCCAGCCGCCTCTCCCGTAAAGTAACGGGCGAGGTAAGAAGGAGCCGGGATTCTTCGCTACAGCAACTTTCGCTCTGAATGACACAATGAAAAGATAGCGGGCCTTCCCCAAAAAAAGTTCTAACAGGGACGAAGTCCGCATCTTTTCTTAATACTGGGTGCAGGGGTCACCCCTGCAGCGGAAGCGTGAAACCCTCGGAGGGTTTCACATTCAATATTATCCGCGCAGCTTGCGCGCGACTTCTTTTGCGAAGTACGTGAGGATCAAATCGGCGCCGGCGCGTTTGATTGAGGTCAGCACTTCCATTGTGGCGCGCTCTTCGTCGAGCCATCCGTTGAGGCCGGCTGCTCGGATCATCGAGTACTCGCCCGAGACGTTGTAGGCTGCTACGGGCGCGTTGAATTCCTGTTTTACGCGGAAGATTAGATCGAGATATGGCAGTGCGGGTTTGACCATTACTATGTCCGCGCCTTCTTCGAGGTCGAGCGCTACTTCGCGCATCGCTTCGTCGCCGTTGGGCGGGTCCATCTGGTACGAGCGGCGATCGCCGAATTTCGGCGCCGACTCTGCCGCCTCGCGGAACGGGCCGTAAAACGCCGATGCGAACTTTGCCGAGTAGGCCATGATCGCGACGTGACTGAAGCCGTTGCTGTCGAGCGCGGTGCGAATTGCGCCGACGCGACCGTCCATCATGTCCGACGGCGCGACGATATCGGCGCCGGCACGCGCGTGCGACAGCGCCGAGCGGGTCAGCAGCTCGAGCGTCGCGTCGTTATCGACGTCGTTGCCAGCGAGCGCGCCGCAATGGCCGTGGTCGGTGTATTCGCACATGCAGACGTCGGTGATCACCGCCATCCCGGGCACGCGTTCCTTGAGCTCGCGGATCGCGCGCTGTACTTCGCCGTCGTCATTCCACGCCTCGCTGCCGTTGGCGTCCTTGCGTTCAGGAATTCCAAACAGGATGACGGCGGGGACGCCCGCGGCCCAGGTCTCGCGCGCTTCTGCGACGACGTTGTCGACCGACATTTGCGCAACACCGGGCATCGAGGCGACTGCTTTTTTCACGCCGCGGCCCGGGCATACGAACATCGGGAGGATGAGGTCGTCGGGTGACAGGCGAGTCTCGCGAATCATGCGGCGGATAGTTTCGGTGCGTCGCAGGCGGCGTGGGCGATTGATTGGGAAGGGCATCGGGTAACCGTCGCGATTATATAAGAGAGAGGAACCTAACCCCTAACCCCTTCCCGCGCGGGAAGGGGGACCGGAATTATTTGGATTGGCGGGTGGGTTTGATGTGGGTTTCGTAGTACGGGCGCATCGAGCGGAGGGCGCGCATCTGATGGTACGCGAGTTCGTCGTCGGGATAGCGATGTTCGGGGCCGAGGACGCAGTTGGCGCGCGCGTGGCATCGTGGGGTGCAGTCCGGCTCTACTTCCACGCGATGGGTCAGGCACTTCGGGATGTCCCATCCGGATTCGACGCTCACTGCGCCGGCCGGACATGCGGGGATGCAGGTGCGCGCGGTGCAACTCGGACATGGATCGAAGCCGAGCGCGTCGCCGGGCGAATCAAGTTCCTCGTCGAGCAGGAGCGCGGCGCGAAACGCGATCCATGGTCCATATAGAGGATGCACCGTGACGCCGAGGATGCTGGGCCCGGCGATGCCCGCGACTTTGCCGAGTTCGATGAAGCTGAGCGTGCGGCTGTTGTTCATGAACGGGTAAACCGTCGTGCATCGCAAGCCCGAGGTGCGCAGCGGTGCTGCGAGATCGCGCTCGACAACTTCGCGAGTGAAATCGTCGAGCGGATTTTCTCGATTCCACCATCCGGGGTGATTCGCGGCGTGGGATTTCAGCGCCTCCCACAGCGCGCCGCCGCCGTTGCCGATCACGACGATCGACGTCGCCGTCGGATCGATCGCCGACGCGCGCGAAATTTCCTTGACCGTTACGTCGTAGCGCGCGACCGGAGTCGCCGCCACCAGGTTGAGTCCGTGCGGTAAAGCGGCACGGCGGATTTTATCGAGCGTCGAAGTCAACGCGCATTCCTCACGGAGGAGGCACGAGCGCGAAGATTGCGCCGAAGCCGCATTGCCCGCCGAGTTCAGTCATCCCGTAGAGCGTGCCGCTCAGCAGGATGACGTCGTCGTCGGGTTTCTGCCCGTCGGTGGCGCCGCTCTGGAAGTCCCAGATTCTATCGTAGCCGGTGCCGTCGATATTGATTCGAAAAACGCTGCCGTTGCCCTTGTTGCCGCCCGACTTGGTAGTGCCGTAGAGCGTGGTGCCGTCGAGCAGCAACGATCCCAGGGGATTGATGCCGTCGTTGCTGCCCGGGTTGCCGAAATTTTGCAGGATGGTGAAGTGTTGGCCGTTGGTCTGAATTGAAAACAGCGTGCCGTTGCCGTACTTGCCACCGTTAGTGGTCAAGCCGTACAGCGTCGTGCCGCTTTGCACGAGCGTGCCGTGATCGGGCGTCGCGCCGTTGCCGCCGTTGGCTTTGAAGTTGTGCAGAACCTTGAATTTGGTTTTGCACTTTGAGTTGGCCGCACTGCAGGTTCTCGAGAAAGAGAACACGACGCCGACACCCGCGCTGCCGCCGGTTTGCGTCATGCCGTAAAAAGTTTTGCCGTTGGGATCGAGAATGAGCTGGCCGTGTGGATGGGAGCCGTGGTTGCCATCGAAGGAATACACGCGGGTGTAGGTGCTGGTCGAGGTGTCGAAGCTGTAAATGGCGCCGTTGCCACCTTTGCCGCCGAGCGAGGTCATGCCGTAGAGCACGATGCCGACACTATCGAAGCAACTGAACGGCCCGGCGCTGAAGTTTTTCGTGCCGCTCGCGGGGAAGTTAAACAATGGCGGCGATGAGTAGCTGCTGCCGTCGTCGTTGATGCTGAAGATGACGCCGTTGTTATGTTGCCCGCCAGTGAACGTCGTTCCGTAGAGGACGTCGCCGACCAGCGTCATCGCGCTGTTCTCCGGGTCGGCGCCGTCGGTCTTCGCGCCGGCGAAATAGTTCTCGACCACGTAGCTGGAACCGTTGGGCATGATCTGGAAAATCGTGCCAAAGCCGGGGCCCTTCGCAGTGGTGGTCGAGGTACGGCCGAACAGCAGCCCGGTGGCGGAAGCGTAGGTAAGCGAGCCTTTGGGGTTGGCGCCGTCCTTACCTTTGCACTTGTCGGGAGTGGGGCCGACGCCAAAGGAATACAGCAGGGTTTCGGTGCCGGTCGGCATCGCGTCGGGGACGGCATTGACGGCGCGGGCTGCAGGAGCCATCGTCAGAGATAGCGCGGCGATCAAAATCGCGACTGCGCCGAAGCTAAATTTGCGATCGAATCGAATCCGAGAAAACATATTCCGTCCCCTTTACTGCTTATATCAACAATCAGTCGGGGCCTATTGTAAGCGAGCGGAGTGAACTAATCGATGCGCCGACGCTACGCCATTTTATAGGTAACCAGCGCGTCGGCGATGAGCGCGTCGGAGGCGTCGAAGACTTCGATGCTCACGCTCGCGATGCGCTTGCCGTGGCGCTTCACCCGGGCGCGGGCGATCAGATCGGAACTCACCGCAAAGCCGGTGTAGTTCACCGTGATCGAGATGGTTGCGGTGCGCGTCGTCGCGGCGAGGCTCCAGACTGCGGCGCATGCGGCGACGTCGGCGAGCGCGGCGATCGCGCCGCCGTGAACCGGCGCAGTGGGCCCGCCCTCGTTGAGAAGGCGCAAATCGAACGGCATGCGCACCGTCGCGGATCCATCGGCGGCGAATTCGATCTTCAGGCCGAGCAGCGCAGAGAACGGCGCTCGTTCGAGCAGTTGGACAAGGCGTGTTCGATCCTGATCGGCGGCCATTTAATTTCTCCGTCGCGAATTTGACTTCGCCAGCTTGAGCGCCAGCGCGACCGCTTGAGCTGGAGTGTTGGCCCGGCTCATCCCGTCGATTTCGGGCCACGAATCGAGCGCGACGATTGGCTTGCCGAATTTTTTCGCGAAACCAATCTCGGCCAGCGTGCCGCCTTCGCCGGCCAGCGCGATTATCGCGTCGGCGCTCGCGACGATCACGGCGTTGCGAGCCTCGCCGATGCCGGTGGCGATCGCGAATTCAATATGCGGGTTCGCCGCGCGCCGGTCGTAACCTGGCAGTATTCCAATCGTATGCCCGCCTTCCTCGCGCGCGCCGGCTGCGGCAGATTCCATCACCCCGGTGCGCCCGCCATTCAAAAGGACCGCGTCGCGCCGGGCGATCTCGCGTCCCAGCTCGAACGCAAGCTCGCAAACATCTCGCGGCGCATCACCAGCGCCGATGACCGCTACTACTTGCCGCCTTTTCAATGAAGCCGCCATCGGCGGGATTGCTATTACAGGCCGAGCGCGGTGGGGAGTTCCGCGAGGTCCTGGATTATGATGTCGGGCGCCGGGATGTTGTTGGGCAACTCGCGATTGCGCGTCCGGATCCACGCGGAATGCATCCCGACGCCCTTGCTGCCGAGTACGTCGTCGAGCGGCGTGTCGCCCACGAACAGGATATCGGCGGGCTCGAGATGCATCGCGTCGAGGATTTTTTTGAAGATTAGCGGGTTGGGTTTTCGATAGCCGGTGTCGGCCGAGATAATCACCGCGGTAAATAGCTCGCGGATTCCCGTATCGCGCATGATCTGGTGGCCGGTCTCGGAATCGTCGAAATTGGAGATGAGGCCGAGGCGATGATGTTCGGCGATTTTTTTCATCGCCGCGATTCGCGCGGGCGGCGCCTTGGTGACCTCGCGCACGCGCGCCATGTGGATGCGGCGCAGATTTTCCGCCAGCGGCGCGGCGATGTGTTCATCGACGTTGAGTATTTTGAGGGTGCGCGCGAAGCGTTCCAGGCAGGTTATCTCGAGCGCGTCGTGCCTCGCTCGCTCAGAGAATATATCGCTGTAAACTGACGCGTGCGCCTCCGAGAATTTCTCGCGATTGAAACGCTCGCCCAGCGCGGCTTCCAACGTTTCGTAGAGCAGCGGCGTCGTGCTGCGAATCTCGCGCCCGCGAAACTGCATCAGCGGCAACCCCTCCGGATTCCAGGTGACCAGCGTGTCGAACAGATCGATCACGACGGCTTTGTAACGGTGTTCAGCCACGCGGGGTCAATGCTCCTGCGGTGCCGACGATTGCGGCGAGGTTCAACAGCAGCACGGTGCCGTTGAGAATCACGGAGTTGTGATGCAGCTTGTCGAACTCTGCTTTTTTCACCGGGTCAGGATTCGGACTTTCATTGACGGTGCGGAGCGCGTCGGCGCGCGGCAGGATCACAGTGCCGGCATAGAAGGTGACGCCGAGCGCGATTGCCAGCGCGAGCGTCGTCCCGCCCCACCACATCCGCGGTTCGCGCACTGCGGTGAAGTAGATCGCGATCACCAGGCTGATCGTGCCGACGATGTAGCCCAGCATGTAGTAGCGCGGAAAGATTGCGCTGATCAGTTGGCCGGCCTCGGGTCGCGGCAGAATCGTGAAGACCGCGGGTGCCGTGAAGAAGGAGAAGAAAACAATTCCACCGAGCCAGCATCCGAGTGCGGCGAGGTAAATCGTCAATACAATGATCATGATTTTTTAGTGATAGGAGGCGGCGTCAGTTAAGGTATCGGTCGGGCGCGCCCGGCAGCGGCTGACGATCGGAGAATCCAGTGTCCACGCTGTGCCATGCCACGACGCGCGGTTCGCCGAATTGCCAGCACAGAAATACCACGTCCTCGCCCGAGTCGTACGGGAAATCGATCAGGCCGAGGTCGATGTCCTTGAGGATGCATCCGAAGGATTCGATTTGCGACGCGGCGTCGGCCATGTTGGTCGCAAAGGAACGCAGCTCGGGATAGCGGCCGACAATTTCGGTCATCGCGGAATGCAGAATCGACGGATCGTCAACCGACAGTTCCTCGATTCGCGCGCGCAACGACGTCGCCTGCATCTGCAACTGGCGCATCAAAATTTCCAGCCGCGGAATCAGCTCGTTAGCTTCTTCCTCGCTGAACAGCCTATCGAATCCAATATTGGGCAACGTTTCCTCGTCGGTAGCGCGGGCCGGTCACCATGATTAGCTTCTTATCCAAGAGGTAACCTTGTCTGGCCAACTACCGTATATTACGGTGAAATTTGGGTTGCGGGGAATAGCGGCAGTTGCGGCGCGGTCCCTCCTTAAGAGGTTCGACTAATCTATGGCAGATAAACCTAAAGGGGAAAAACGCTTTGAGATTGAAGAGGACCTGAGCAAAGCAGAGATTCCCGAAATTCTGCCGGTGCTGCCGTTGCGCGGCATCGTGATTTTTCCCAGTCAGATACATCCGTTCCTGGTTTCGCGGCCGTCGTCGCTCAAGCTAATCGACGAATGCGGCCAGACTAACAAAGTTATCGCGCTCGCAGCGCAGAAAAATCCGGAAGACGAACAGCCCACACCCGAGGGATTGTTCCCGAGCGGCACCGCCGTGCGCATCCTCAAGATGCTGCGCTATCCCGATCAGAGTGTGCGGGTGCTGGTGCAGGGACTCGCGCGAATCGAGCTGGGAGAATTCACCCAGCGCGAGCCGTACTTTCTCGCGCACGTCAAGCGGCTGCTCGAGCCGGTGTCGTCCGACAAGGAAATCGACGCACTGCACGCGCACCTGGTCAGCCAGTTCTCTAAATTCGTTTCGCTGGTGCCGTACCTGCCCGACGAGTTGCAGGTGATGGCGATGCAGGTGAAGGAGGCCAGCCGGCTCGCCGACATGGTCGCCTCATACCTGAAAATACCAATCGAAGAGGCGCAGGATTTGCTCGCGACGCTCGACGTTCGCGGACGGCTCGAGAAGCTGATCGCGATCCTCGGGCGCGAGATCGAGATGCTCGAACTTGGGCACAAGATCCAGTCGCAGGTGCAGACCGAGCTCAACAAAAATCAGCGCGAGTACTACCTGCGCCAACAGCTCAAGGCGATCCAGAAAGAGCTGGGCGAGGGCGACGCGCGTTCGTCCGAAGTCGAAGAGATCGAAAAGAAAATCGAAGAGGCGAAGATGTCGCCCGAGGCGCGCAAGGTCGCCGACAAGGAACTCGAGCGCCTCAAGATGATCCCGCCGGAATCGGCTGAGCACACAGTCGTGCGCACCTACCTCGATTGGCTCGTCAGCCTGCCATGGGGCGTCTCGACCGAGGACAATCTCGATATCCGGCACGCGCGGCAGGTGCTCGACGAGGATCATTACGACCTCGAAAAAATCAAGGAACGCATCCTCGAGTTTCTCGCGGTGCGCAAGCTGAAGAACGATACCAAGGGACCCATTCTGTGCTTCGTCGGCCCTCCGGGCACCGGCAAGACATCACTCGGCAAATCGATCGCGCGCGCACTCGGGCGCAAATTCGTGCGGCTGTCGCTCGGCGGCATCCGCGACGAGGCCGAGATTCGCGGCCATCGCCGCACCTACATCGGATCGTTGCCGGGACGAATCATCCAGGGCCTGCGCAACGCCGGCTCGAACAATCCGCTGTTCATCCTCGACGAAGTGGACAAGCTCGGCATGGACTTCCGCGGCGACCCGGCCTCGGCCCTGCTCGAGGTGCTCGATCCCGAGCAGAACAATACCTTCGCCGATCACTATCTCGACGTTCCGTTCGATCTTTCCAAGGTGCTGTTCCTGACTACCGCCAACATGCTCGATCCGGTGCCGCACGCGTTGCGCGATCGGATGGAAGTGCTCGAACTGCCGGGATACACCGAAGAAGAAAAACTGCAAATCGTGCAGCGCCATCTGATTCCCAAGCAACTAATCGAGAACGGACTCGGCGATCAGAAGATCGAATTTTCCGAAGATGCATTGCGCGAGATAATCCACAGCTTTACGCGCGAAGCGGGGCTGCGAAATCTAGAGCGCGAGATCGCGCGGGTATGCCGCAAGATCGCGCGCTCGATCACTGAAGGTGAAACGGCGCCAACGGTCGTCGGCGCAGACGACGTGCAGAAGTATCTCGGTGCGCCCAAATTTTTCTCCGAGGTCGCCGAACGCACCCAGGAGCCGGGGGTCGCAACCGGTCTCGCATGGACGCCCAACGGCGGCGAGATAATGTTTATCGAGAGCACCCGGATGTCGGGGCAGAAGGGCCTCAACCTTACCGGCTCGCTCGGCGACGTGATGAAAGAATCGGCGCAGGCGGCGCTGTCTTACGTGCGCACCCACGCGGCGGCGCTCGGAATCGCGCCGGACTTTTACGACAAATCCGACATTCACGTGCACGTTCCCGCAGGCGCGATTCCCAAAGACGGCCCGTCAGGCGGCGTGACGATCGCGGCGTCGCTCGCGTCATTGCTGAGCGGCCGGCCGGTCCGTTCGGACATCGCGATGACTGGCGAGATCACACTGCGCGGCAAAGTGCTGCCGGTCGGCGGAATCAAGGAGAAGGTGCTCGCAGCGCGGCGCGCCGGAATCAAAACGATCATCCTGCCACGTCGCAACGAGCGCGACCTCGAAGACATCCAGCCCGAAGTCCGCAAAGAACTCGAAATGATCTTCGTGGACACCGTCGACGAAGTAATCCACCACGCCCTCCGCGACGGCACCGCCGTACAGCCAGGGGCAGAGGCAGTCGCAGCAACCCCAGCAACAGCGCGCACCGAAAGGACAGTCCTGAACTGAAAGGTCCCCAACCCCTTCTAACAGGGACGAAGTCCCGCATCTTTTCTTTCTTAATTCTTGGGTGCAGGGGTCACCCCTGCCCAAGGAAGCGTGAAACCCACGGTGGGTTTCACATTAAATCAAGTCTCTTTCCCCTATGAAAATCGCGATCGTTGCGGCCGAAGCCGCGCCCCACGCCAAAGCCGGCGGCCTCGCCGATGTGATCGGCTCGCTGCCGGGCGCTCTGAAAGCCATCGGCCACGAATCGTCGCTAATCGTCCCCGGCTACTCTTCAATCAAAGACAATCTCGAAACCGCGCCAGTCCTGCGCAACATCCCGATGCGCTTCGGCGCCGACCTCGAACGTTTCTCAGTGTTGCGCGCGACCGATCCTCGCGGCGTCCCGATGTACCTGATCGATCACCCGCGATTTTTCGGCCGCCCAGGAATCTACGGCGAGCACGGCAAGGATTATCCCGATAACATGCGCCGCTTTATCTTCTTCGGCCGCGCCGCCGCGATCGCATCCGCCGAAATAATCGCGCCGGATGTGGTCCACGCGCACGATTGGCACGCGACGGCAACGCCGATTGCGATGCGCGCCGACAACACGCTGCGCGCGAAGTTCAAGCGCGCGCTGTCGGTCTTCACGATTCACAACCTCGCGTTCCAGGGTATCGGCCAGCGCGAGGACTTCGCGCTGCTGAATCTCGACGCGCCGTATTTCTCAGTTGACTACCTGGAATTTTACGGACATCTGAATCTGATGAAGGGCGCGATCGTGCTGTCTGATGGCGCTTCGACCGTCAGCCCCACCTACGCGCGCGAAATTACCACCGACCCGGAACTCGGCTTCGGACTCGAGGGAGTGCTGCGCGACAAGGGCGAAAATTTCGTCGGAATCCTCAACGGCGCCGACTACCACGAATGGAATCCCGCAACCGATCGCGAAATCGCGGCGACCTACACGCCCGCGAAGCCCAACGGCAAACGGATATGCACGCGTGCGCTGCGCGATTCGCTCGGCCTGCCCAATCGCGAAGCTTGGCCGGTGGTCGGGATGGTCACGCGCATGACCGGGCAAAAAGGCGTTGACCTATTGAGAGACGCGCTCGACGCCTTGATGCGCCTGGACTTGCAACTCGTCATGCTCGCGAGCGGCGACGAGGAGCTCGAAAAATTTTTCAAAGACGCCGAGAAGCATTACCCTGAAAAACTTCGCGCGATCATCGAGTTCAACAACACAGTCGCGCATCGAATCCAGGCCGGCAGCGACTCCTTCCTGATGCCGTCGCGTTTCGAGCCGTGCGGACTCACCCAAATGTACGCACTGCGCTACGGCAGCGCGCCCGTGGTGCGCGCCACCGGCGGATTGCGCGATACCGTCAGCGAGTTCGATCCCGCGCGCGCGACCGGCAACGGCTTCGCCTTTGAAAAGTTCGAGGCGTCTGAAATGGTGGCCGCGCTGAGTCGAATGGTCGCGACGTTCCGCGATCGCGCCAAGTGGCGCCGTCTGATGGCGAATTGCTTCGCCTCGGATTTTTCGTGGGATCGCGCATCGATACAATACGCCGACTGGTTCACGCGGCTGCGAAAAGCCCGCGGCCTCAGCTAGAATCGCGTACCGTGGCACTCTCGTCTCGCGAATATCTGGTTTATGCCGACGGCAGTTGCCTCGGTAATCCCGGGCCGGGCGGATGGGGCGTCGTAGTCCGCGATCCCAACGGCAACGTAACCGAACTAAACGGTTATGATCCCTCAACTACCAACAACCGAATGGAATTGATGGGCGCGATCGAGGGTCTGCGCGCGACCGAACGCGGCGCCGACGTCGTACTGCGCAGTGACAGCCAATACGTCGTGAAATCGATGACGCTCAACTGGAAGCGCAACGCCAATCAGGATTTGTGGAAAGTGCTCGATGCTGAAGCGGCGGCGCGGCGCGTGCAATTCGAATGGGTTCGCGGGCACGGCGTCGATCCGATCAACAATCGCGCCGACGAACTCGCTCTGATGGGCGCGAACGGCCAGCTAGTCGCCAACGGCGCGTCGTCAGAGAAGCGAAAGCCGCGGCCACCATCGAAGCGCGACGACTCATCGGTGGAAGCCGAGCTGACAACGCGGCTTGAGTCGGGAGAATCGATTCGCGAATGCGCGGGATGCGGCGCGAAGTTCGTCAGCCGTAACCACGGCGACGACTACTGCTCGCAAATCCGCTGCCAACTCGAAGCCCGCACTCGCCAATAGCTACCAGATAGCCGGAATCAACGCGTTCGTCTTGCGCTTGTAATCTTCGTACTCCTCGCCGAATCGCGCTCGCAGCACCGCCTCTTCAGGATTTATCGAACGCTGAGCGAGGATCGCTCCGATTATCAGCGTCAACGCTGCGGTCACCGGCGCGCCATAAATCAGCGTCCATCCGAACGTCACCAGAAAGGTGCCCGCGTAAATCGGATGCCTCAGATAGTGATAGAAGCCGCCCGTCACCAGCACCGGACGCTCGAGCGTCCGGCCCGCTGTGAAGAATCCAAGTTGAATGCGCGCGCCGAGCGCGAGCCACATCCCGAGCAGCTCGAGCAACAGCCCGAGCGCTTTGACGAACGCGGGTGCGGCGCCGCCGTAAACGTAGGTGCGCTCGAACGGCGCCGCCGCAAAAACCGCGAGCAGCGGAAGCTGCGCGACAATCCGTCGCGATAGCTCCTCGTGCGGAGTCCGGTCCTCGGCGTCGTCGCGCACAATCAAATCCGAAAAGCGAAACCCCGCGTAGGCGACCAGGTATGCGAGCACGTAGCGATGCTCGCTGAAGTAAGCGGTGATTCCAAGCCCCAACGCGATCGCGCCGATGACCGCGACCAGGAAAATCGCCGTCTCCGCAAAATGCAGCGCCAGTTCGCGAATGAAATGCGGATGCTTGCCCGGCGACGCGATCGCGTCCGCCAGCATCATCGCAGTGGTCGGCTCTAATCCCCCAGTCGCTTTGCCGTTGGATTGGCGGGCGTCCTGATTCACTTCACTCGGCATCACGACACTTTCGCAGATGTGAGGATGAGGATCAAAGGAGCCCTTCGCGAGCCGCTCCGCAGCATTCTAGCTGCATGCGCGCAGTTGCCTTGATTCGCGAAAAACGAAATTTACCGCGAAAGCCTCTAGAACTCACTTCTCGCCTCGCATTCTGCGATTGCGCTTAAGTCATTGATTTATCTAACTTTTCGTTAATGATCCAGCGCATCCCGCGAAGATTAACTGGAGATTACCTTTGGTAAATCGAGAGATTTTCTGGTGGTACACGACTTGCTTTACCCCTGTCAGTCAACGAACACGGAGGGACACGAAAATGAACGCAACCATTAACGAAGCAACTCTCAACGCAATCACCAACACCAACGAAGCGGTCGAGGCCACTGCAGGAACGCGGCTCGCGCAGAATAGTCTGCTCAGCGAACTGCCCGGAATCGTGTTCGGCCTGATCACACTCGGATACGTCATCAGCTCGCTGGTGGCCTTGTCCTAAGTCGTCCAAAGAATTTCACGGGAGAATTAAAATGAACGCATCAACTACAGAAGCAAGGTTCGCAGGAATCACCTCGGTCGTAGAAGCGCCGGTCAGCGAAGAGATTCGGTTCGCGCAGTACAGCATGCTCAACGAACTGCCGGGCGCAATCTTCGGCGTCATCACCGTCGCGTACATCGTCGGCTCGCTGCTCGCGCTCGCGCACTAAGTCATGACGCGCGCCGCCAACATCTCGGATGCGACCGGGTGCATGAGTACCCGCGAAGCACGACCCGATGGGGCGCGCGCGGAGATGCGCGGCGCTGTGGTGGGCTCGTCCACTGCGCGCGCGACCATCGTGAGCGACACCCAGATGACGGCGGCAGCCAGCACGATCGTGACCCACGACATCGCGCGGATTCGCCGCAGCATCGAGTTCAACTGCGCGACGGTGAACGCGTCGCCGTCGCCGTGGGCGGCCACCTCTTCCTGGCGCCCGATCCTGAACGCCAGTCCGAACGTGATGTAGGTCTGGATAAAGATGAGCAGGAACGCCAGCAGCAGTTTCAGTTCGAGCGCGGAACCGATTCGCGCGAAGTAGTCGAACTTCATCGACGCTTTCAAATCCGTCAGCCGCATCGCCCCGCTAATCACGATAATTCCCAGCACGCCGATCGTGAACGGGTTGTAGAACCGGAAGCCCGCGATCAGGCTCGCGCGCCTCGCAGCCTCGTTGGGCGCGGTCTCGGCCGCCGGAATCAGCATATAGATGACCGCGAACTGCGCGCCGACGTAAGACGCCATCGCGCACAGATGCAGCCACATCAAAAATTCCCCGCCACTCATCGCGCCCCCGACATTATCACAGCCCTCAACCGTGCAAGTCATTGGATGGTTATCACGACGAAAGCGACAACGGAGCGGGCAACGACCGACACCCAAAATACTGGGTGCAGGGGTCACCCCTGCCGCCCGCCGCGCAGGCGATTCAAATCACCGGATCGAAATCCAGCGCCCCCGTCCGCGCCAGCTTCGAGTACCAATGCCCGCTCTCCTTGACGATCCTCTGCTGCGTCTTGAAGTCGCAGTGCACGATTCCGAAGCGCTGCTGGAATCCCTCCGCCCATTCGAAGTTGTCGGTAAACGTCCACAGAAAATATCCGCGCACGTCGGCGCCCGCCTTCATCGCATTCCCGACCTCGAAAATAAATCGCCGCAGGAAACTGACCCGCCGCTGGTCGTTGACCTTGCCGTCCGCCCCCGGCCCGTCGCCGTACGAGCATCCGTTCTCGGTCACGTAGATCGGGATTCCCGGGTAGTCCTTGCTGATATGCCCGATCATTTCCGACAGCGCCGGCGGATACACTTCCCATCCAAATTCGGTGACTTCCTCGCCGCCCGGCCGCACCTGCTTCACCCCCATGTAGCGATCGTGCGAATCGTGCGCGACCACCGCGCGCGTGTACAGGTTGATTCCGATGAAGTCGAGCGGCGCCTTGATCAAGTCCATGTCGCCGGCGCGAATCTCGACATGATCCTCGACCTTGCCGTGCAGGTACGCCTCCGGATACTTGCCGCGCATGACGGTGTCGAGAAACCACAGGTTGTAAAATCGATGCCACCGTTCGGCCGCCGTCCGGTCCTCGAGCGACCCGGTTTCCGGATGCACCGGTGACATGCTGAACGCGGTGCCGACCGCCTCGGGATGATTATTCGATTCGCGGATCGCCCGGACCGCCATGCCCTGCGCGAGATTAACCGTATGCGTAGCTTTGATCGCACTGTCTATCTCGTGACGTCCCGGCGCGTGTATTCCGAGGTGATAGCCGAGAATCGTGAAAATCCACGGTTCGTTGAATGCCATCCAATGCTTCACGCGATCGCCGAGCGCGTCGGCCACCACGCCCGCGTAGTCGCGAAAATATTCGGCGAGGTCGCGATTCGGCCACCCGCCGGCATCCTCGAGCGCCTGCGGCAGATCCCAATGATAGAGCGTCACCCACGGCTGGATATTGCGCGCGAGCATCTCGTCGATAACGCGCCGGTAAAAATCGAGCCCCTTCTGATTCACCGTCCCCTTGCCGTCCGGCATGATCCGCGGCCACGAAACCGAAATCCGCGCCGCATTAAGCCCAAGTTCAGCCATCAACCCGATGTCATCGGCATAGCGATGGTAAAAATCGCAAGCAACGTCGCCGGTATCGCCGTGTTTGATTTTACCCGGCGTGTGCGAAAACCGATCCCAAATCGACTCCCCCTTCTCCATCGAGGTCGAACCCGCCCTCTATTTGATAAGAAGCAGAAGCAGTCCCCCACAAAAACCCTTTAGGAAACGAAACAGGCGCCATAGCCAGTTTTGTTATCACAGCAAATGAAGGTTGGCGACCCCGCCCCCTTCTTCCCCTCTCCCTGTCAGGGAGAGGATCGAAGAGCCTGCCGTGAGCTTGCCGAAGGGTGAGGGTCCTTATTAGTGCGGGATTATTTTCACGCGCGATTCAAGTCATCGTCGCCTGATCGTCATTTTAGGAACTGATCTCGTTTTATCTGATCAGCCGGATAGCCCGTGACAAATCTACGAATCGTCCGCATCCAGTGCGTGGCAGGCGGACCGATACCGGTGGGGAAAGGTTGGAAGTCTCCGTTATGCGTGTTGAATAGCTCGGCGATTTCTGCGGTTGGAGACCCGACCAACAAGACGGTTCCATCATCGAGTTGAAACTTGAATCCACTCGCGAGGTCGGTCGCGCAAATTTCGCTGAAGGTCCGCGAGAATGGATCATAAAGAGCCGCTCTGCGCTCAATACCGGGTAATGTGAAAAGAACGCGTCCGTCTTGTAGCAATGTGAGGCTCTCGCACTTCCTCTGACTGAGCTCGGTCAAGGATTGCGGCAGACTTCCCACCGCCTCAAACTCATTCACGTCGGGGCTGTAGATTTCCGCGCTGGCGAGTTGCCGCAGCCGCCAGTCGCGCACATCATTCACGAAGCCCAGACCGCCCACCAAAAGAACTTTCCCATCTTTCAGCAGAATTGAACCGGGTTAAGTCGGAGAGTTGTCATCAGAGGGGTTGGATCCAACCTGCCCGTGCTTTGGTCGATAAATTTCCGCATAACTTCTGGTTGGCAACGTGTAAGCATTAAAGTGTTCGCTCATTGACCCTTCGCAATCGAGGATAAGGACTCTTCCCTCTCCAAGCTTCATGGGGGAGCACGGTGCAAAGTTTTGCGGAAAACTGCCGGCCAAGGAGAATTGTTCTTTGTCTGGGTCGTAGAGTTCGAGGGTCGGCAGCTGACGATTGATAGACCCTTCGGCTCCTATGAACAATATTTTCCCATTGTCTAGCGTCACTGCGATCTTCGGCAGCAACTCCTTAATCGATCCGCTGAGTTTTTTGATTAGATTGTTGCCGGGATCCCACAGAAGAGGAGGATCTGCTGGATCTTCGACGGATCTTCTCCGCTAACGATAAGTACTTTCCCGCTCTTCAGCAAAACCGGCATGCGTCCCCACATTCTGAGTCCTTGAGTCGAAGTCAGGGCCGTGAACTTGCCGCTCGTTGGGTCGTACAATTCGGGTGCAGGTTCTGGACTCTTGAGGGCCACCCTCCCGATCCCACTAAAGAAGACACGTCCGTCTTGTAACACTACGGAGGTGTAGGACTCACTGGGCACACTTCATCGTGCTGGTGTAGCTGAATTTCCGAGTCGTAGGATCCAAGAGCACCGCGTTGACCATCTCGGGTGGCTCGTCCCCATATGTTGGCGAGGGCATCACATGTCGATACCACCAGGCCCATAGCACCGTAAGCCACGGCTGATACTCGTAAACTAGCTGGGTGTAGTTCGGGTAGGGGGTAAACAGAATGCGGCCATCTTTCAGCGTCGTCGCAACATACGTGGTCTGGTTTATAACTGCGTAATGCGTCCCGGCGTTGGCAAAGGGAGACGAAGCGTATAAACCGCGGCGAAACCGAGGATGAGAGCAGCCGAAATACTGACCACGCAGAATTGCACCACGCGTCTTAGACGACCGATACGCACAATGCGGTTGTCCAACATCTCTACCGCAAATTCAATGCCTTTTTGTTGACAAGAAGTGCGGAGCAGATCTTGAATCGCGCGCGAAAGAGCGCCATATAAGGACCCTCGCCTTCAATCCTCTCCCATTCTGGGAGAGGGGAAAAATCAGGGCCGGGATTCTTCCCTTCGCTGAATGACACAAGGACAAAAATGGGCAGCAGAATTAAGTCGCGCGAAATGAATCTGGTGGGTGGCGCGCGGGACTCGCGGAAGCTTAGATGGCGGTATGGCAGAGCTGGCGGCTTGGGACAGTTTTTATGTGATTGTTGGATCGGCGGCCGGGGCGCTGATTGGGTTGCAGTTCGTGGTTATGACGCTGGTGGCTGCGCGGCCTGTGCCACGTACGCCCGAGGCTGGCGCCGCGTTTGCGACGCCGACGGTTATTCACTTCGGCAGCGCGTTGCTTTTGTCGGCCTTGGTACAGGTTCCATGGCAGTCCATAGTTCCGGCCGCGGTTCTTTGGGGCCTTATCGGCGTGTGCGGAGCAGGGTATGCGGTCGTCGTGGCGCGGCGGATGCGGCGGCAAGATGTTTATCAGCCGGAGTTCGAGGACTGGCTATGCCATGCGATATTGCCATTGGCGGCGTACGCAATACTCGCGATCTCGGCCTTTGCGATTCCGTTGCGAACGCGCGAGGCGCTGTTCGGTGTCGGTGCCGCGGCATTGATGTTGCTTTTCATCGGCATCCACAACGCCTGGGACAGCACCTCGTACCACGTATTCTCCAGCGGACGAGATACAAAGGAATGAGGGAAGGTGATTGAGTCTTGTAGCCTACTCGCCCTTTGCTTCTAGCCAGCGTTCGGCGTCGATTGCGGCCATGCATCCGGTGCCGGCGGCGGTGACTGCCTGGCGATAGACGCTGTCCACGACGTCGCCGCATGCGAAGATGCCGTCGATGTTGGTGTAGGTCGAGCCGGGTTTCACTTTGAGGTAGCCGATCTCGTCCATCTCGAGTTGGCCTTTGAACAGCGCGCTGTTTGGATTGTGGCCGATCGCGACGAAGACCGCGTCGGTCTTCATGTCGGTGATTTTTCCGCTCTTCAGATTTTTCAGCTTGACGGCGCTGACGCCTTCTTTCTGCCCTCCGATGATTTCATCGACGGCCGAATCCCAGATGAAGGAGATCTTCTGATTCTTGCGCGCGCGATCCTGCATGATCTTCGATGCGCGTAGCGTGTCGCGGCGATGCACGACGGTGGCCTTGTTGACGAACCGGGTCAGGAAGGTCGCTTCCTCCATCGCGGTGTCGCCGCCGCCGACTACGATCGCGTCCTTGTTCTTGAAGAATGCGCCGTCGCAGGTGGCGCATGCGCTCACGCCGTAGCCCATCAGGCGTTTTTCAGATTCTATTCCGAGCAATTTAGCTGTCGCGCCGGTTGCGATGATGACCGATTCGGCCTTGATGACCTGATCGTCGGCGACCAGCTCGAAGGGACGCTTGCCGAAACGCACCTCGGTCACCGCACCGCTCATGAAGCGGGTGCCGAAGCGAGTCACCTGGCGGCGGAACACGTCCATCATCTCGGGGCCCTGGATGCCGTGCTCGAAGCCGGGATAGTTCTCGACTTCGGTGGTGATAGTGAGCTGGCCGCCGGGCTCGTGGCCCTCGATGAGGAGCGGACTGAGATTGGCCCGCGCGGTGTAGAGCGCCGCGGTCAATCCAGCGGGACCGGAGCCGAGAATTACGACCTTGTTGATTTCTTCAGCCATATAAATTGTCTGCGTGGTGGTTTCGGATGTTTGGTCGAACCGGAATCAAGAGTTTATTGTATATGCGCGGTGGGTCAACATAATCTCTAACCACTCGGTCGATGGCGGGCAAGAAACAATCCGAAAAGCGGGGCGCCGTTTCGACGCGGCTGACGCATCTTGATGCGCGCGGGCAAATCCGGATGGTCGATGTCGGCGAGAAGCCGGTCACGCGGCGCGAGGCGATCGCGCGCGGCGAGGTTCGAATGGCGCCGGCGACACTCGATGCGATAGTCGGCGGCAAACTCAAGAAGGGCGAGGCGCTTGCGGCGGCGCGAATCGCGGGAATCATGGCGGCGAAACGCACGCATGAGATGATTCCGCTCTGCCATCAGATCGCGCTCGAAGTCGTCGAAGTTGATTTCGAACCTGATTCCGCCAACTCTGTGCTGCAAATTCAGGCTCGCGCCGTGACCGACGCGCGCACTGGGGTTGAGATGGAAGCGCTGGTCGCGGTGAGTGTGGCGGCGCTGACGATTTACGACATGGCCAAGGCGATTGATCGCGCGATGGAAATTGGCGCGATCCGGCTGGTCGCGAAAAGCGGCGGCCGGCAGGGGTGAGCAGGGGTGACCCCTGCACCCAGTATTTTTGGTTTCTGCATTTGCACGCTCCGTTGTCGCTCTCGTCGGGTGAAGGGTTCTAGAGTGTGCGATGAGTACAGCGACCTAACCCCTAACCCCTTCCCGAGCGGGAAGGGGAACAAGATTTAAAGCTTATTGAGAGTGAATTCGCGGAAGAATCCATCGTCGGGGAATTCGCAGCAGCCCACTATGGCGCGGATCTTTCTTAAGCGCGGCAGGGAAGGGCCTGTGCGCGGCGGTAATCCGTGGATTTTCTCGCAGGCGATCGAGCGGATTGAGCCTGCGTCGGTTGAAGCTGGCGGCGTCGTCAGTGTGCATGACGCGTCGGGGGCGCTGATTGGGATGGGCTACTGCAATCCCGCGACGACTATCGCAATTCGGATGATTGCGTGGGGCGAGACTCCGGCGATCGACGAGCTGGTTGCGCGGCGGCTGAAGAGCGCGCTGGAGGTGCGTCGTCGATTCATCCGCGGTGACACTGATGCGTACCGACTCGTCAACGGGGACGGCGATGGGCTGTCGGGGATTGTCGTCGATCGATTTGGCGATGTGCTGGTGGTGCAAATCCTGACTGCGGGTGCGGATAGGATGCGTGCGACGATTGTCGATGCGCTGAACGAGCTGCTTCATCCGCGATCGATCATCGAACGGAGCCACGGCGCGGTTAGAAAGCAGGAGGGTCTCGAGGATCACGTCGCAGTTCTCGCGGGCGAGGCTGTGACGGAGACGATCGCGGTCGAGAACAACATTAAGATCAAGATTGATTTCGAGCATGGACAGAAGACCGGGTATTTTCTCGATCAGCGCGACAACCGCGCGACTGTTGGCGCGATCGCGTCTGGCGCCCGGGTGCTCGACGCTTTTTGTTACCAGGGTGGATTCTCGCTGGCGGCGCTCGCGGGTGGCGCAAGTACGGTCGTCGCGGTTGATACGTCGGCGCGGGCGTTGGAGATCGCGCGGCAGAATCTCGAGCTGAACGGGCATCCTGCGGGTGCGGTCGAGTTCGTTCATGGCGAGGCCGGCAAGTTCATGGCCGAGACCTCGAATCGCTTCGACCTGATCGTGCTCGATCCGCCGCCGCTGGCGCGCAGCCGCGGCGATGCCGAACGTGCGGGACGTCTTTACGTCGAGCTCAACACGGTTGCGATGCGCGCGCTGGCGCCGGGCGGACGTCTCATGACGTTTTCATGCTCGACGCATTTTCGCGCCGACGACTTCCTTCGCGCCGTGCGATTTGCGGCGTCCAACGCCGGCCGCAATCTTCGCATGCTGTCGCATCTCGGCCCCGGCCCAGACCATCCTGTGCTGCTCGGCCACGGCGAAGGCGAGTACTTGACCGGCCTGTTGGTGGCGGACCTGTAGAGGACGGACGCGCTACTCGATTTTGTAAAGCTTTCGCTTTCGCCACAGTGTCGAGATGTTGATGCCGAGTGCTGCGGCGGCCTCTTCCATGGTCGGGCTTGCTTTCAGCACACGTATGATGTGACTACGCTCGACCTCTTCGAGACTCGTGAGGGCCTTGCCCTCAGTAACACTTCGACGTTGTCTGGCAGCTAAAACCACATCAGGCAGGTGTTCTTCTATGATGAGATCATTGGTGCAAAGCACGGCCGCGCGTTCGATTGCGTTTCGCAACTCGCGGACATTTCCGGGCCAATGATAGTTCGCCATCGCGGCAGCAGCTCCAGCCGAGAGATGCAATCGGTGCCGAACATTGCGAATCGCGGTATGCGCCAGCAGATGCGCGGCGAGGACGGGAATATCCCAGCGGCGTTCAACCAGCGTGGGAATTCTCAACGCGATAACGTTGATCCGGTAAAAGAGATCGCTACGGAAACGTCCGGCCGCTACCTCCCCACCAAGATCGCGACTGGAAGCCGCGATGATTCGAACGTGCAAAGCCGAAGAGGGCAAATCGGCAAGAGATTGCCGCTCTTCGACGAACTGCAGAAGCCTGGCCTGAGCGGCAGGAGGGAGGTCAACAAGATTGTCCAAAAGCAAGGAAGCGGAGTCCGAGACGTCGCTTTGGTCTCCGCGATCGGCATGCAAGGTCGCCAGCGTGTTCCTCAGATTCTCGAAGGGGTCACTCTCGTGAACGTGCTCGGACATCGCTGCACAGTCGACGCCTAGAAATGGTGCATCGCTTCGCCGACTCCATCGATGAATTTGGCGCGCAAAGGCAGTCTTGCCGGTGCCGCTGTCGCCGGTCAGCAGGATGGTAGCATTGGCCAAGGCGGCTCGGTGCGCAGCCTCGATAAAGTCGGTCATCAAGCGGCAACGACTCTCGAGCAGAAGCTCCTCTTGGTCCGCGTGTGTCGAGTGGGTCTGGGACGGCATCAGTGTTTCAATCGCAGCCTCCCCCTCCTCGCTTTCGTCAGGCCCTACGAGGCCATGCGGATAGATCCTTCGCCTGGATGTTCTGGGCTCGTGAAAATGTTGGCCCTGGCTCATGCCAGTAAGTAGAGAGCGCCGAAGCAGAGCGCCATCAGTGGAAATCCGGCGACCAGGCCAACGCGAGCCCATTCGCGACTCGAAATTCCCAGACGTTGGGCGGCGACGATATTCGGGATGTTGCCAGGAATCAGCATGCCGCCGCTGATCAGCAGCCCCATCAGCACGCCGCGTTGCTGCGCGACGGATAGCGAAGGACCAATCTCCGCCGCGGTAAGCGTGGCGTTATCGACGACGGCTGAAATCGAGTTCAGCCAGAACAACACGCCCTGCGGCAACTGCCGGATGTAGATATCGACCAGCGGGCGCAATCCCCAGGAAAGCCCAACCAACCCCGCCACGAAGAGGTAAACCTTCCCGGCGCGAAAAAAAATCTCTGACCAATTTTCCGTGTGAGCATCCGCCTTTAGTGAATGCCCGTACTTTGCCGGCAGAAACAGACTGAGAACACCGACGATGAATATTCCGATAACCACCAATGGCCCCAGCAATCGTGCGAGGTACCAGAAGTCGGCCTTGAGAGCTGCGATCGCTATCGTGCCAAGTGGTTCACCCACCGGTGTGAGCGCCGCACCCAGCCCGATTGCAAAACAGGCCAGCACCACGGCTGCTATCTCGCTGCGACGGTCCAGCTTCAGCAACGCGATAGCTTCGACCAGAACCAAGGCCGCTATCACGGCCGTAATCACACTCGAGAGCAGTCCCAGGGCGATGATCAAACCAAAATAGATCCAGCGCGGCTCGACAATCTTAACGAGGCGCTCGACTCCACGGTCGAGCCACGGCCGAATCAGGCGCACCACCACGCCAAAAACCAGAACCGCAACGGTCAAAGCTATTGGTTCGGTCGCTGCCGCCCGGAACAATTCGCGGCCCCACTGCCCGCTAATGGCAGCTGCAAAGGCGCCGACAACCAGGAAGAAAACTTCTATATTCTGTCCGATCGGCTCGAACATCACCGGACCGAGCAAGACGACGAGTAGAATCGCTCCTAACCCATACACCATCAGGCAGACCGCTCGAAGAACCGGGCCTTGGCCCGCTCAGATCGCGCTATCGCCGTGTTCGTTGGTGCGAATCCGAATGACGTCTTTGAGGTCGGTGACGAAAATCTTGCCATCGCCGATTTTTCCGGTGTGCGCCTTGAGCTTGATTGCGTCGATCACGGCCTCGTACTGATCATCTTTGACCACCAGCTCAATTTTCAACTTGGGCAGAAAATCGACCACGTATTCCGAGCCACGATACAGTTCGGTGTGACCCTTCTGACGGCCGAATCCCTTCACCTCGTAGACCGTCATGCCGGTGATACCGAGGCTCTGAAGCTCCTGTTTCACGGAGTCCAGGGTGAACGGCTTGATGATGGCTTCGATTTTCTTCATCTGGTTTTCCTATAGATGCTTGGAATGTCGACAACTAAGCCGCGGGCGCGCGCCAAATCAACCAAGTTACCGCAACCACAACGCCTACGGACGCGGGTATTAGCGGCGCCCCAAACATGACCGCCCCGGCCGCAGCCGCTAGTGCCGCCATAGCGGTCAAGGCGAAGTACCGCTGCCGGCTCAAGACGGTGATTTTATTGATAGCCACTATTCCCGCCTTTTTCTGCCCAACAAACCGGAGAAGTCTGGCCGCCACGCTCGACGAGGCTCGCGATGCTCCTCGGCGGCGAGAATATCGCGCGCGATTTTCTTCTCGTATGAGCTTCCGGCTAAATCCAGCGCCGTCTGCAATTCTTCCTTCGCCCGCTTTGGGACTCCGACGCGTTGATACAATTCGGCCATCCGCAGATGAGCGTAAAAGTTTCGCGGCTCGAGTCTAATCGCGGTCTCCAGTGCCCGCTCGGCTGCTGGTATGTCAAGTGCCTTGGTCAGCGCGATGCCGAGTGCCAAATGCCCAAGGAAAGACTCGGTATCGATCAGCACCGTTTGCTTCAGAAGAACGACAGCCTGATCGATGTGATTACGCTCCAATGCGTCGATCCCGCGCGCCAGGAGCGAGTGAGCATCTCGTACGATTGGAGTGGGGCGTTTACCGTCCATCGAACCAGCTGAACTCTTCTCTCCTGATTGTAGGGCCGTTTCCATCTGACAGTCTACTTATCAAAGATGCTGTGGCCGGGCTTGATAAACTGCCAACCGACGAAAACCGCCAACATTACGACCGTGAAAATAATTTGTCCTGCCATTTTTCCTGGCTCCTTGTTTCAATCTGCCGCGGGCACTTCAAGCGAAGCGCTCACAAGTTGGAACTCCGGATAACCGAGCGCACCCATTTCGGGAATGTCGAGGCCTTGCAGTTCGGTCGCCGCGCTCACGCGCTGCCCCACAACGACGTCGACCAACCAGTTGAACAGGTAAGACAGGGTGAAGATGATGCCGACGAGGGTTGCACACCCGATGAGCTGAGCGACCAGTTGGCTGGGATCGCCATAAAACAGCCCGGTGACGTTACCGTTCACACCGTTCCAACTCCCGCCGTAGTTACTCGTGCCGTCGGCGAATAGGCCAACCGAGAGAACACCCCATAGACCGCAAGTGCCGTGAACCGAGATCGCACCGACCGGGTCGTCCACCTTGGCGACGCGTTCGATGAATTCAACGCTTAGACAGACGAGCATCCCTGCCGCGAACCCGATGATCGCGGCACCAACCGTGTTGACGAACCCGCTGGGCGCAGTAATCGCCACCAGCCCCGCCAGCAGGCCGTTGCCCGCCATCGACGCGTCGGGCTTGCCAAATCGGATCCACATGTAGAGCAGCGAGGCGATGGAACCGGTGCATCCAGCCAGCATGGTGTTAACCGCGATCGAGCCGATGCGAAGATTGCCATTACCCGACGCTCCCAGCGTGCTTCCCGGGTTAAACCCGAACCAGCCGAACGCCAGGATGAAACACCCGATAAGGACCATTGTCATATCGTGACCAGGCATCGGGTTGGCCTTGCCACTCCTGGTGTATTTTCCGATCCGAGGTCCGATGATCATCGAGACCGCCAACGCGGTCACTCCTCCGACCGCATGAACCACTCCGGAGCCGGCGAAGTCGCAATAGCCGTGGCCGAGGCCGTAATTCACGCCTAGCTGAGATGTCCATCCACCGCCCCATGCCCAGTTGCCGTAGAGCGGATATACGATTGCAGCGAGGAAGAAGGTCGAGACCGAGAACGCGAGGAACTTCCAGCGCTCGGCTGCGGCGCCCGTGACGATCGTCGCGGCGGTGTCCATGAAGACCATCTGGAACAGGAACATCACCATCACGCCGACGTCGTAGGCTGGGCCGCTCAGGAAAAATCCGCGCTCACCGAACAGTCCCCAAGGCTTTCCGCCGAGGAAATTGAAGGTAAATTCCGAATTGAGAGGGCTCAGCCCGCCGAGATTCGTGTTGGGAGCGCATCCGCCCTGCTGAAGCGCGAATCCCATTACCCAGTAAGCGAAGAGTCCCCAACCGTACACCATGAAGTTCATCATGAAGGTGTGATTGGCGTTCTTCGCTCGGCACAAGCCAGTCTCGACCGCCGCGAACCCGGCTTGCATGAACATGACGAGGTAGCCGGTGACCAGCGTCCATATGAAGTTGTCTGCGATTCGATTCTGGCCGACGGTGTTGATGATGTCGGCGAGGCTCAGCCCGGCTTTTGTGTCGCTAACCGGAATGTCGTTGACGGTTCCGGTTAAGGTACCGCCTGGGTCACCTTTCGCCAGATCGTCGGGCGAAGGTCCCTTTACACCCCTGATGTCGCCGGTGGTGACCGGGACCGAGGGCGGAGGGGCGGGCGAAGCAGCTGCCGACGGGGCCGCGGCCGGTGCCTGAGCCAGTACGATCGTAGTCGGCAACAGCCAGGCAGAGGCCAGAACCAGGACCATCAGCTTCGTGAGCCGATGGCGTGAGCGATTCATCCATATGAGCATCGAAGTTTCCTTTCAGGCTTTCCAAATCGCGTCTTTGAGGTGCGCGCGGTTGAGAATTCCAAGAGCCCCGATCAGGGCAACCACAAATCCTGCGGCCGCGACCAATAGCTGCGCATACACGCCCGGCACTTTCACGCTCAGGACGGCTATGAACCATCCGAGCACACAAACCAAAAGACCAAGAATCTTCATTGATCCTCCCTCGATTTGATTTCGGTTCTGAGCACCGGCTAACTGGCTCGCCTCTCTTTGGTTGGGACGCCAACTGGTTCCGGCACATCGTTCTCGAGCGGTTTAATGCGATAAAACCAAATTCCCGAAACGATGAGGGCTGTGAGTCCGACTATTGTGAAAATCGCTCCCAACGCGAAAAGGCCACCCACAAAAAATGTGAACCCGACGACGAAGACCAGCAGCGACCATCCTTGTTGGCTATTCGCACCCATTGAGTGAAACCCTCCATTGCATTTCTGCCGGAATTCTCCGAGCCCGCATCCTGACTCGAAGCCTCCAGATGTGTTGAGCCGCCGCCGACATTCGATGGCCTCCTACTAGAGAGTGCAAACTGTGGTGAAAATGGTTTGACGAGGAATGCGGTTTGCAACGCGTATGCCAGAAGCTAGTATTACATTCGGCAACGACGCCTCTTCACTATTTTCCTGAATACCAATACGAATCGGGCAACCTCGATGCTTACTGAGGCAGCAATGCTCATCGCTGCAGCAGGCCTAGGTCGTGATGTTGGAGAACTCGTCGCGCCCTGGTTAGGATCCGCGTGCAATGTTTCGCAAAGATGAAGCGCGGGGTTGAGTCAGGCGGGCCGGTTGGATTTATCTCACCGAAAATACGGCTTGCTAAGCTCGCGGGTTTGCTTGAGTATAGAGCAAATTTTTCGATGGGATCGGACGAATGGAGCGAAAACTCCGCGCATACAGCTTAATCAAGTCGCTCTTTGTTGTGATCGCGCTCGCGAACGTGGGGTGCCATCGCGAAGTCGCGGTGCCGCCTCTTCCGCTGCGCAACATCACGCTCACCGACAAATTTTTTGATGTGTGGCCGACCAGCCCGACGCGCGCATTTGTAGTCGGCGATCGGGGCAAGCTGCTGCTCACCGAGGACGGCGGCCGTCACTTCAGGCGCATCGACCTCGGCACCCAACTCGGCATCTTTGGAATCCAGATGACCGACGATCAGAACGGATACCTGTGCGGGCAGGACGGGCTGGTGATGCGCACGCGCGACGGCGGCAAGACCTGGAAGAAGCTCGACTCGCGGACCCATCTATTTATTTTTGGCATGTCATTTCCGGACACTAACCATGGGTTCTTTGTCGGTGACCGCGCATTGGTGCTCAGCACGACCAATGGCGGCGAGACTTTCATCAAGCGCCATTTGCAGAAACAGTTCGCGCCGGAGCTTGCCGACTACGCGTTGCCGTACGAGGAGCCGGTTCTTTACAGCGCGAGTTTTGTCGATGTCGATCACGGATGGGTGACCGGCGAGCTGGGACGAATCTGGGCGACTGAAAATGCGGGCAAGAGCTGGCATGAGCAGCAGCAGGTGCTGGTGCCGCAATATAAATATCCGCTTGGACCCAACGACGATCCGCGCTTCACCGATTTTCTGCTGCCGACGTTTTTCAGCGTTTCGTTTCGCGATCAAAAGCATGGCGCGGCGTGCGGGCTCGAGGGCTGGGTGATCCAGACCGACGACGGCGGCAATACCTGGCGCTTTGCGCATCAGGCGGACAAGCCGGGCGGGCCGCCTGACACGCTGGTGCCGGGAGCGCCGCATTTTCCTGCGCGCGATCCGCTGTTCTCGATCGATCTGTTTGGCGGCGACCAGGGAATCACCACGGGCTTGACCGGCACGGTGCTGCGGCTCCAGCCTAACGGCGCGTGGGCGCACGATCCGTCGGTGCCGGCGATACCGTTCCCGCTCAGCCAGGCGCGCTTCTTCGACGCACAGCACGGATGGATCGTTGGCTACGGCACGATCCTTTACACCGAGGATGGCGGCAAGACCTGGCGCTTCTGCCAGGGTTGAGCGCGCACGCGCGGGGAATTCGGAGAAGGCAATGACCTGGTACCGTTTTGGCGAATGGATTCTGCGCTGGCGCTTCATGGTGCTGGCGGTGGTCGGCGCGCTGACGGCATTCTTCGGCTATTTCGCGGCGCAGACTCAGCTGGTCACCAGCTTCGGCGATCTGCTTCCGCAGAATCATCCGTTCATCCAAATAGCGCACAAGTACGACCAGTACTTCGGCAGCATCAACAACGTCACGATCATGATCGAGGCGAAAGAAGGGACGGTCTACAACACCGAGATCATCAAGAAGATCGTCCACATGACGCAGAACATGGATCTGGTTTACGGGATCCAGCACGGATCGGTGCGATCGCTCTCGACTCAGAGCTATTTCCGTCCGCTGGCCGGCGGCGTGATTCTCAACACTCCGGTGCTGCCCAACGGCGACATTCCCAAGACCCAGGCCGACCTCAACGAACTCGAAAGCAACGTCCACAAAAATCCCGGCGTCATCTTCGGACGCTTCATTTCGCTGGACGACAAGGCCGCGGTGATCGAGGGGAGCTTCCTCGAATCGCGGCTCGACTACACGCGCATCTTCAACGAGATTCGGCGCATCGTGGTTGACCCCGAGAGAGACTCGACGGTGCACATCTACTATGGCGGTCAGCCCATTCTTTACGGCTGGGTCTATCATTACACGCCGGAATTTCTCTGGATCTTTGTCGCGACGGTGCTCGCGGTCTGGATCCTGCTCTACCTCTATTTCCACGATTGGCGCGGTGCGCTGCGGCCGACGATCTCGGGCGTCATCTGCGCTATCTGGGGCCTCGGCTTCATCCGGCTGCTCGGTTACGGACTCGACCCGCTGGTGCTGGTCATTCCGTTTTTGATCACCGCGCGCGCCGTCAGCCATTCGGTGCAGATGCACGATCGGTACTACGAAGAGTTCTATCGCCTGCGCGACAAGGAAAAGGCAATCCTGTCGTCTTTCGCCGAGTTGTTCGTTCCGTCGCTGTCGGGAATCCTGGCCGACGCGTTCGGCGTGCTGGTCATCCTGCTGGTGCCGGTGCTGTTTCTGCAAAAACTGGCGGTCACTGCCAGTTTCTGGATCGCCGCGATCATCGTGAGCGAGCTGATCCTCAATCCGATCGTGTACTACTACCTCCAGCCGCCGCATATCGACGTGATCGAAAAACGCGAACATGGCTTCTTCAAACGGATGCTGGAGTCGATTGCCGGGCCGATGCTCGAGCGAACCGGGCGCATTGCGACGTTCGCAGGGACGGTCGCGGTGATCGCGCTGTGCGCGTTTTTCTGGACCGGCTTGAAAGTCGGCGACCCGTCGTCAGAGTCGCCAATCCTGTGGCCGACGTCGCCGTACAACCGATCGATGGCGGCAATACAGGAAGAGTTCGGTGCGATCGAGCAGTTCGTCGTCGTCGCGGAGCTGGCAAACCGCAGCTCGCTTGACGATCCCAAGCTGTACCACGTGATGGACGAGTACGAACGTTACATGGAGCGCGATCCGGCGGTGGGACGCACCTTCTCGATCGCTGACCTGCTTTCGAACGGCGGCTCCGCGCTGAAAGAGTTCTATCCCAAGTGGAACGTGCTGCCGACCACCGCGCGCGGCACCGGTCAACTACTCGGCGGATTGCTGGCGGGCGCGTCGCCGCTGTCGACCGCGTACATTATTACGCCGCGGCGCGACGCCACCCAGATGACGGTGTACACGAAGGATCGCGAGGGCGAAAACGTCCAGCGGGTGGTGCTGCGAACGCAGCGATTCTTCGATGAGCCGAAGCATCAGGTGACCGGCGTTCACTTTGCGCTCGCCGCCGGAATAATCGGCGAGCTGGCGGCCGCCAACCAGGAGATCATCGACAACGATCTTCTGCTCAACGTGCTCGCGTTCGCGACTATCTACATAATACTACTGGCTACCTATCGATCGTTCATGGCGGGTATCTACTTGCTATTCCCTCTGGCATTAGCCAATGCGGCAATCAATGCCTACATGGGCGCTCACGATATAGGTATCAACATCAATACTCTGCCAGTAGTCACTGTCGGTGTCGGATTCGGCATTGACTATTCTATTTACATAGTAAGCAGGATTATCGAGGAGCTGGCAGAAGGCCGCGAGCTCAAGGAGAGCACCTACACTTCGCTGGTCACCTCGGGCAAGGCGGTCGCATTTACGGCGCTGACGCTGGTCGCGTCGGTGTTGTTCTGGTACTGGTCGAGCATCCGCTTCGACGCCGAGATGGGCCTGCTGCTGGCGGTCTGGATGTTCGTTTCGATGCTTGGTGCGATGACCATTCTGCCGGTGATGATCGTCACCTTCGATCCCGCCTTCATTCGGCGCGAGAAGGAGCGCGTGGTCGCATCAAAGCTGCTCGACCTCGAGGGTCACACGGTGGCCGCATCTTCCTAATTATCGACGCTCGTGGATAATCTGATCCGGTGAGACTCGAGCGGCTGGATCATTTCGGTATTGAGGTGGCGGACCTCGCCCGCGCCGAGCATTTCTACACTGTCGTCCTTGGCCTCCAGGTGGTTAACCGTTTCGGCGACCAGGTTCTGCTCGATTGCGGCGGCCAGAACCTCGCGCTGTTCGAGGTGCCACGCGCGCCGCTCGACGACGCCGCGCGAAAATCGCTCATCGCGCATCCGCTCGGCCGCGGTCATCATGCGTTCAAGGTGAAGGCGAGCGATTTCGCCGTTGCGCGCGAGCGGCTGGCCGAGGCTGGTGTCGAGAGCGCCGCGCCGATCGACTGGGGCGATCACGACTGCATCTACTTTCTCGATCCCGATGGCAATTTGCTCGAGATGGTGAGCTACCGCTGAAGGCCGAGCTGAAATCGCGCGCGTCCGTGGTTCCACTTCGATGAACTCGGGCCCGATGATTCGCGCGGAGGATCTCCGCAAGAGCTACAACGGCCGCGTTGCGCTCGACGGCGTATCGTTCCTCGTCAATGCCGGCGAAATAGTCGGCCTGCTCGGTCCGAACGGCGCCGGGAAAACGACCACGCTCTCGATTTTGTCGGGCGTGATTGCTGCCGACTCCGGCCGCGCTTCGATCGCAACTCACGATCTCGCGACCGATCCGCGCGTTGCGCGTCGAAGCCTCGGCCTGGTGCCACAATCGCTCGCGCTATATCCAACTCTCACCGCGCTCGAGAATTTGATGTTCTGGGGGCGAATCCAGGGCATGGCGTCGAGCGACGCGCTCAGCCACGCGCGCACTTTGCTGACGGAAGTCGGCCTGGACGATCGTGCCGACGACGAGGTCAACGAATTTTCTGGGGGCATGATGCGCCGGCTGAATATCGCATGCGGCATGATGCATTCTCCGGCGGCGATCATGCTCGACGAGCCGACCGTCGGCGTCGATCCGCAATCGCGCGGACGAATTTTCGCGGTGGTCGAAGCAGCGGCGAAGGCGGGCGGCGCGATACTCTACAGCACCCATTACATGGAAGAGGCGGAACGCCTGTGCGATCGCATCGTGCTGATCGATCACGGAAAAATAGTTGCGCAAGGTACCGACCGCGAATTGATCGCGCTGGCGGGCACCGAGCCGCGGATTGAAATCATGACGAAAAAAGCACTGCCGCCGGGATGGTCGAAAGGGATCGCGGGCGTCGGCGAGATGCCATGGGAAGTGGTCAACGGCTTCGCGGCGGCGGCGACGTTGAATAACCTCGAACAGGTGCCCGCCGTCATTCGTCGCGCGGTCGAGGTCGGCGACGAGGTGATCGAATTTCACGTGCATCGCCCCAATTTGCAGGACGCGTTCCTGAAACTCACCGGTCACGCTCTGCGCGACGCACCATGAACCTGGCGCGTTCCAACGACTCCGCTGTTGCGAGGCGATGATGCTGCGCGCGGTGTGGCTGACGATCGGCAAGGAATTCCTGCTCATCCGGCGCGACCGGGTTGGCTTGTTCATGCTGCTGGTCGCGCCAATCGCGGTGATCGCGGCCGCCGGTTTCTCGCTGGCGAAAATTTACGGCGGTCACACCGCTTCGCGCGGCGAGTATTCGGTGGCCGTGCTCGACGAAGATCACGGTCGCGTCGCACGGGCGATCCTCGACGCGCTCGCCCATCAGCCGGACCTGTCAGTGATCGATTCCACGAGCCGCCGCGATGCGCAGCAAACTGTCCGCGAAAAGAAAATGGCGGTGGTCGGAATCGTCATTCCGGCTGGAACCACCGACGCGATGGAGCACGGTCGCGGCGCCCAGCTGATTCTCTACACCGATCCGGTCAAGTACCTGCAGACGATAAAAGTCGAGCTGGCGCTCTCGGAGTTGTGCAGAAAAATTACCGCCGGCGCCGCTGACGAGGCGCGCGGCCAAACCGCACAGCGGACTCGCGACTTTACCAGCCAGCTCGATCGAGCGCGCGTCTCCGCTCAGCAAGCCCGCGACGAAGCCTCGCGTCTGGGCAAGCAGGCGGACGCGTCCCGCGCCGCGATCGAGCCGAAAATTCGCGCGCACATCGAGAGTGCTCTGACCGCCGCGCGCGACCATGCCAAAATTGCCCTCGACGCCGAGATCGGGCGGATTCAAAGCAAGCTCGACGCCGACAGCGCCGCGCGGCAGGCGAAACTCGACGAGCTTAAGGATTACCTGGGCCGCCTCGAGATCGCTCATGGACAGTTCGAGACCTGGTTCGCACAACTGAAGCAGCTCGCCGGCAGCCATGCCGCCGACATTCCACCGCCGCCGTCGATACCGACGCTGCCGGATGATCTGAATCTTGGCGGAATCAACCTGGCGCCGGTCGGAGAACTGCGCGACGCGCGGTCCCGGCTTGAAAACGCGCTCACGATTCCGCCGATCGATCTCAAGCTGCCGGACTTGCCAGCGGCGCCGAAAATTCCGTTGCTCGACATTCCTCAGATGCCGGCAATCGATCCGAGCCTCTCGATTCCCGGCTCGCTCGGAATCACCGAGGTGGATTTGACCGGCAAGGCAATCGGCCAGTTCGCGGGATTCAACGCGTTCGATCTCCAGGTGCCGGGTTTCGCGGTGACGTTTCTTCTTATCGGGATGCTGATGGGCGTATCGCTCGCGCTGATCGACGAGCACGACTGGGGCACGCTCGAACGGCTACGCTCCGCGTCGGCGCCGCTCTGGACTACGCTCACGGGCAAGCTGCTCGCGCGCTTCGTCGTCGGATTCATCCAGATGGGCGTGCTTTTCGCGGCCGGCTACGTGCTGTTCGGGATTTCGCTCGGCCGCACGCCGGCCGCGTTGATGCTCCCCGCGGCGGCGGTTGCGTTCGCGGGTGCGGCTTTCGGTTTGATCGTTGCCGGAATCGGCAAGACGCGTGACGCCGTTCTGCCGGTTGGTGCAATCGTGATCATGACGATGGCGGCGATCGGCGGGTGCTGGTGGCCGATCGATTTCGAACCGGCGTGGATGCAGCAGGTCGCGCTCACGCTGCCGACCACGTGGGCGATGCGTGCGTTCAACGATTTAATGATCCGCAACCTCGCTGCGTCGAGCGCGCTGATACCGTCCGCGGTCAATTTCAGCTTCGGCATCATTTACTCTGTCATCGGCGTTGCAATCGCGCGCCGGCGCTTCGGGTGATCTTGAAAAAAGGGAATTTGCCGTTTGAAAAAATCCCCACATGAATTTCGCGGCACCATCGCGCGCGTGCTGGTCGCGATTGCCGGCGCATTCGCCCTGATGATCGCTTTCGATCCGTGCACGGCCAGCGCTGCGCTGATGCGATTCAAGGTCGACCCTGACCGCAGCACTGTCACGGCGACGGTTGCAGAGCCGGCCGCCTGGATCCGCGGCAGCGCCACCGGGACGTTTCGGATAATCGACGGCGCGTTGAGTTTCGATCCAGCCAACGTCTCGCGCACCGGGCGGGCGAGAATCCTGATCGACGCGAGTAGTTACAGCAGCGACAAGCCGTCGCGCGATCGGTACGTCACCGAAAAATCGCTCGAGGCGAGCAAATTCCCCACCATTGGATTCGAGAGCAGCAGCATCGTCGGGGTCGTGATGACCAATCCTCGCGAAGGCACCGCGATCGTGAACGGTTTCCTCACCCTCCACGGCGAATCGCACGCGATGACGATGTCGGTGCATGCGACGCTCGGCGCCGACGGTATCTTCACCGGCGACGGCGAGGTGAAATTCAACTACGAAGATTACGGCGTCACGGTTCCCACCGTCCTGCTGCACACGCTGCTCGCCGGCGACGAAGCAACCGTCCACTTTCATATCGTCGCGGCGCCTCCGCAATAGCCTCCCGCATTCGCTCTCCCTTGCAGGGAGGCGAAGAGAAAAATTACCGGCGTGAGCCGGGGGCGGGGCGGGGGTCTACTATTTGGCGGCCGGTGGGGCGGACCTCCAGGGAGCAGCCGAACATCGAGTCGTCGCGGACCAGGGTTACTACGGCGTCGGCGATTTCTTCGGGCTGGATTATTTTTGAGGGCATCCAGCTCTTGATGCCGTGTTGCTGCGCTAGCTCCAATCCTCGACGCACCAGCGGAGTGTCGACGATTCCGGGGCAGATGCAGTTGACGCGGATTTTTCGTTCCGCTGACCACGATGCGAGCGAGTGCGTGAAGTTTACGACGCCTCCCTTCGCCGCTCCGTAAACTGCGTCCTGGCGATGCGGATACAGGCCGGCCATCGAGGCGGTGTTGATGATCACGCCGCCGCCGTTTTTTTGCATCAGCGGCGCCGCGAGGCCGGTGCCGAGTATCACGGCCTGCAAATCGATCTCGATCACCAGATGCCATCGCTCGGGCGGTGCGTCGGGATAACCGGGCGCGCCGACGCCGATGCCGGCGTTGTTGTGCAGGATGTCGAGGCGGCCGAACTTCGAGACCGCCGTGTCGAGCATCCGGCGCGCGTCCTCGAGTTTGGTGACGTCGGCCTTCACGAAGACCGCGCGGCCGCCGGCGCTCTCGATGTGCTTGACGGTTTCGGCGCCGCCCGCTTCGTCGAGGTCCGCGACCACGATCGACGCGCCTTCTTTCGCCAGGCGTTCCGCAGTTGCACGCCCGATTCCCGATGAGCCGCCGGTGATGACGCCGGCTTTTCCTTTAATTTCCATCGCGCGATCCTCCGTCTGCGAAAAATACTAATCGATTTCTAACCGACACTCCCAACCAGCACGCCGACGATCAAGCCCGCGAGCACGTAGGCGGTTAGTGCAACATAAGTGTAGTCGCGCTCGCGGATGAAGAGGATGAAGCAGAAGGCGACGCGCGCAAGCGGGACCAGCGTCAGCACGAAGAGCCCGAATGTCAGCACTGCGTGCGGATTGCCCTCGCGAATCCTTCCAAGCAGTATGCCGTGGCCGAACTTCTCCTTGCCGATCAGATGACCCTGCTGCACCGCGCGATAACGATCGACGTAGTAGTCGGGTGCGAAGGTGTAGGTCAGAATCAGTCCGGCGACGAGGAAGATCATCGCGGTGATCAGAATCGTGCGGAGCAGAAACGGGGTCCATTCGCGGAGTATCCGATCTTCTTCCTGTTTCGGCATCGCTTATATACCCGACAGCGCGCGCCATCCCATCTCGGCCGCGATCAACACAAGAATTATCACGAAAACGATCCTGAGAGATTCAACCTTAAGATGCGGCAGGGCGCGACTTCCAGCGAGCGCGCCGATCGTGACGCCAATAGCCACTGGAGCCGCAATGGTAGTCGCAACGTCGCCACGCGCGAGAAATACCAGTGCGCCGGCGCCGGCTGTCACGCCAATCATGAAGTTGCTGGTCGCGCTCGAGACCTTGAGCGGCAGGTGCATGATGTAGTCCATCGCCATCACCTTCAGCGCGCCCGATCCGATTCCGAGCAGCCCCGACATCAGGCCCGCGACCACCATCAGAGCGCCGCCCTGCGGAACGTTCACGACTTCATAATGTACGATTTGGCCGCCCTGCGCGGGGACGTCGCCGGCGAGTTCGAGGCGCTCGGCGAGCGGGTCGCCCTTGGTCAGGATGTCGTCGCCATGTTTCGTGATCGTGAAATATGCCGACTGGAGCATCATCGCGGCGAACAGCAATTCGAGCACGTAGGTCGGGACGACGCCGGCGAGGTAGGCGCCAATCACTGCGCCGGTGACGGTCGCGCACTCGAGCACCATCGCGACTTTCAGGTTGGTCCATCCGTCGCGCACGAACGCGACGCTGGCGCCGGCGCTGGTCGCGACGACGGAGATCAGGCTTGCGCCGACCGCGACCTGCATCGGCATGTGCGCTACGACAACCAGCGCGGGCACGATGAAGACGCCGCCGCCAAGTCCCGAGATCGCGCCGACGAATCCGGCGGCGACTGAAAGCGCTAACAGGTTGGTCAAGATTTCGAGCAAAAACAGGCTCCGGCCGCACGCATTGCGCGCAATCGTAGTTTGGTTCGATCGAGAAAGACAGACGGAGGTTGGATCGAAGACAGATCTATACGGGTCGCGGATTTAGAATTTCGAAAGTACGCCGCGGACTGTTGCGCAAGCCGCGCTCGATGTCGTCGGTGATCTCGCGCACCGCACGAAGCGGCTCGGGCGCGCGCCAAATCGGACCGCCGACCACGACGTAGTCGGCGCCCGCGCGAATCGCATCGGCGGCGGTGATCGCATTGGCGGCCGGGATGCCGGCCTCGCGAAGCTGCACGCCCGACGTGACGATTATGAATCGGCGTCCACAGGTGTTGCGCACGTGCGGAACTTCATGCGGCCAGGTGACGACGCCGTCGAGCGATGCGGCGGCGGCGAATCGCGCAATCTCCGTGACGCGGTCGGGCGATCGAGGAGCGCGCGGATCGGAATTCGGGGACTTCATTTCGGCGAGCGTCGCAATCGCCAGGATACTCGGCCGGCGAAGTCCCTCGGTCCGGCAAATGCGCGCGACCTCAGCCCGCGTTCGCGACATCATCTCCGATGAGCCATAGGTCGAGCCGTACGGATGAATGTCGAACATCTTGACGCCGAGGCGCGTAGCCTCGACCGCGGCGCGCAGGACTTTTTGCGGGCTGTCGTGAAATTTGAGATCGAGAAAAACTTCGGCGCCGCGCCGGCGAATCTCGCGGATGAAATCGGGACCGCCGCCGACGAACAGCGCGCGCCCGACTTTGAACATCCCGACCACTCGCGCGAGGCGGTCCACCAGCCGCAGCGCCTCGCTTCGATCGCGCAAGTCGAGCGACACGATCAGCCGCTCGCGCAGAGCGTTCTGCCGAGTGAGTCCCGAGAATGGCCAGTACTGCGTCATCGGAACAACAAAAATATGCCGATTCGCGACTATGTCAAGGAAGCCGAAAAGTATGGTGGCGGCGCGAGCGCGATGCAGTACGCGGGCTGCATTGAAGCGACTGCACTCAGCAGCGAGCAATCGTCGGAATCCGCGCCAATCCTCGATTTTTCGAGCGCCCAACGACGGCATCCACTTTGCACATAGAGGTCAGGACCAGAAAATGAGAGCGATTGTCTTAGTTCTGGCGACTCGATAGGTCAATTAGACGGACCGGCATTTCCGGCCCCAGGTGAGGCAGGATGTTCGGACTTTTTTTAGTAGCACTAATCATTTACGCGGTCGTACAACATCGAAAACGAAATCGGATGCGCTGGATGAAATACGGCGATTGGTCGAAATACGATTGGTCGAAGCACGACTGGTCGCGATACGGCCGGCGCGCGCAAGATTCGCGCTATTGGTCGAAGTGGACGCAGGATGCGAAGGCGTCCACCACGGCGTCGGCGGAGCGCTTCGCGAGTGATCTCCATTCGAAAATAAAGCGCGACTTCGACTCCAAGATGGCGCGCAAGTTTGAGGCCAAGGCGGAGCGGTTCGAGCGAAAGATGCGCTCGCGATTCGACAAGCAGACGCAGAAATACAGCGGCGTCACGCTCGATCCCGCGGAAAATATGCCGCCGCCGCCGCAGTTCAAGAACGACGCCGAGCGCCAGACCTACGAGCGCGCGCGCAAACGGGCACAGGCCGAGGCCGGCTTCTTCGTGCACCTGATGTGGTACGGCATCATCATCGGCTTTTTGTTCATCCTCAACCTGATGACGACTGGGTTCGGCGGATATCCGTGGTTCATCTGGCCGGCGCTCGGCTGGGGATTTGGAATCGCGAGCCATTTTTCGGCGGTGTACGGCTGGCGCTGGGTTCACGATCGCGTTTTTCAACCCGCGGTCGCGCGCGAAGTTCAGCGCGAAGTCTTGCAGGAGAAGGAGCAGCTGCGCACCGAGAAGCAGGCGTCGCTCGACGAGCTGACGGCAACCTTCGCGCACGAAATCCGCAACCCGATCGCAGCGGCGAAGAGCCTGGTGCAGCAGATGGGCGAAGATCCCACGTCGCACGAAAACGTCGAGTACGCGAAGGTCGCGCTCGACGAGCTTGCGCGGGTCGAGCGCAGTGTGTCGCATCTGCTGAAATACGCGAAGGAAGAAGACTACAAGTTCGAGAACGTAAATCTCGCGTGGGTGCTCGACGGCGCGCTCACGCAGATGCGCAGCAAGCTCGAAGCAAACTCGGTCGCAGTCTCGCGCGCGTACCTGAGCGGGCCGACCGTGCGCGCCGACGCCGACAAGCTGCGGCAGGTTTTTTCCAACATCATCGACAACGCGATCGACGCGATGGCGTCGACGACCGGCGAGCGGCGGCTCGAGTTCGCGATCCAGAACAATGGCGCCGGGATGGCGGCGGTCAGGATTCGCGACAACGGATGCGGAATCGCGGACGACAAGATCGCGAAGATTTTTAATCCGTTCTACACCTCGAAGACCAACGGCACCGGGCTTGGCCTGGGCGTCGCGAAGAAAGTGATCGACTCGCATCGCGGAACGATTGAGGTGCATAGCAAAGTCGGGCAGGGCACCGAGTTCGTGCTCGCGATTCCGCTCAGCGACTCGGTGCGCGACAGCGATGACGTAGTCCAGTCGTCGGCGGAATCGCCGGATATCGTGGGAGAAGGGGCCGCGGAACCGGCGCCGCAAAACAACGCGCAAAATAGTAATGGTGCGGCGACTACGCCGATCGTCCCAATGGCAGCGGGCGGGACGTCGCCACAGACTTCGAGGCTACGCAATTGAAAGGCCGATTGCTGGTAGTTGACGACGAGCGCGGAATCGTCATCGCGCTCAAAGGGCTCTTCACCAAGGAGGGCTACGAAGTCGAGACCGCGGAGTCGGGCGAAGAAGCGCTCGAGAAGGTCAAGGCCGGCCTGTTCCACGTGATCATCACCGACCTCAGCATGAAGGGAATGAGCGGGCTCGAATTGCTCAAGCACGTCCGCGAACTCGATCCTGCGTGCGCGGTGCTGATGATCACTGCGTTCGGCACGCAGCGAATCGCGGTCGAGGCGATGAAGGCCGGCGCCGAGGATTACCTGCCCAAGCCCTTCGACAACGACGAGCTGCGCATGAAAGTGCGCAAGGTGATGGAAACGCAACTGCTCAAGCGAGAGCACAACCAGCTGCTCGAGCAGGTGCGGCTCGAAACCGGAGTCTTCGAAAATATGGTCGGGCGATCGCGCGCGATGATGCGCGTGTTCGAGACGATCGATAAGGTCGCGCCCACTGACGTCACGGTTCTGATTCGCGGCGAGTCGGGCACCGGCAAGGAGCTGGTCGCACGGGCGATACATTTTCGGAGTCCGCGCGCGCGCAAGCCGTTCATAGCGGTGAATTGCGCGGCGTTCTCGCGCGAGCTGGTCGAGAGCGAGCTGTTCGGCCACGAGAAGGGCGCGTTCACCGGCGCGGTCGCGCGGCGCGAAGGCAAATTCGAAGCTGCCAACGGCGGCACGTTGTTCCTCGACGAGATCGGCGACATGGCGCTCGAGACGCAGGCGAAATTGCTGCGCGTGCTGCAAGAGCAGGTCTTCGAGCGTATCGGCGGCAATCAACCGCTGAGCGTGGACGTGCGGATAATCGCGGCGACCAACCAGGACCTCGAAGCGATGATCGAGCAGGGCAAATTTCGCGAAGATCTCTACTACCGGCTGAAGGTCGTCGAGATTCGCGTTCCTCCGGTGCGCGAGCGGCGCGAAGACGTCCCGCTGATGGTTCAGCATTTCATCGCGGAGGCGTGCAATCGTTTCAACGCGCCGCAAAAACAGCTGACGCCCGAGGCGATGCGCAGCTGCGTCGAAGCGCCGTGGAAGGGCAACGCGCGTTCGCTCAAGGCGGCAATCGAGCAGGCGGTGATTTTGTCGCCGGGCGCCGAGATTACCGCCGAAGATCTGTTCGCCGGATCGGAGCCGGAAGGCGACCATGCAAGCGCGCCGGTCTCGGCCTCGAATGCGTCGAATCATGCGTCGGCGTCCAACGACAACGGCGAATCGGCGATGACTTTTCGCGAGGCCAAGGAAAAATTCGTCGGCGATTGGGAGCGCGATTTCTTCGTCCGCGCGCTACGCGCCACTGGCGGCAACATTTCTCGCGCGGCGGAGCGGACCGGGATGTATCGGCAGAGCTTTCAGCAGAAGATGCGCGAACTTGGAATCACGATCGAGAATATCGGGCTCGCGCCCAAGAGTGAGGCCAATTAATTTCGCGCAACCGCGGAGACGATAAGCAATGAACTCCATTGAACCTCAAGCCTCGAGCACCACGCTGACGACGATGAAAATTCATCCGCCGCTGCTGGCGGGAGTGCTGGTGCTGGTCACGCTCGCGCTCCACTTCATGCTGCCCGAGCAAAGATCCGTCGGATGGTACCCGGTGATCGGTCTGATCGTCGTTGCGGCCGGGGTAGCAATGATGTTTTTCGCCGCCGCGATTTTCCAGGCGCGCGAGACCACCAAGAATCCGTACGGCGAGCCGACAAAGTTCGTCGTGCAGCCGCCGTACACCTGGACGCGAAACCCGATGTACCTGAGTTTCGTGATGGTGTTGTTGGGCCTGGCGATTTTCTTCGAATCGATCTCGATGCTGCTCGCGCCGGCGGTTTTCTACGCGGTGCTCGATCGAATGGTAATTCCGCGCGAGGAAGAAACGATGGAGCGGATCTTCGGCCCGGACTACGTCGCTTACAAGAATCGCGCGAGGCGTTGGCTGTAAAACATTCAACAAAATGAGGCTGCGCAAGCGAAGAGCGCTCGCGGCCCAAAGGAGAACGAAAATGTTATCAAGATTTTTCAAATTGATCGGAGGCAAGTTCAGCCGCTGGATTAAGGCGCGCGAGGCGCGCGACCCCGAGGCGGTTTACGAGTCCGCGATTTCGGATCGCGTCCACCGCTATCATGGGCTCAAGACCGCTGCGGCCGGCGTCATCTATATGCGCAACAAGCTCGAGCGCGAGCTGCGCGAAAAACTGGCCGAGATGAAAGAGGTCGATGAGGAAGCGGGGCAGGCGGCGGACATGAACGAGGATCAGTGCGCGCTGATCCTGATTCAGCGCAAGCATATCCTCGACGGCGATTGCATCCGCCTCCGCGAAGAGCTTGGCGAGCTGACGACCGAAGCCGAGGACGCGAAGAAGAATCTGATCTCGTTCAAGGGTGAGATCGAGAAGCTCAAGGTCGAAAAGGTGCGGATGATCGCGCGGATGAGGAATGCGCAGGCACGCGTGCGAATCCAGCGCGCGCTCGAGGAGATTTCGTACGACGACGACGTCCGCGCGCTCGAAGAAGTGCGCGAGTCGATTCAGCGGATGCTGGCGCAGGCGGGCGTCAATCACGAAATCGCGGGCTCGGAGCTCGGCGACAAGCTCGAGGCGATTCGCGTGCGCAACGCCGAAGCCAAGGCCCAGGCTGAGCTCGCGGACCTGAAGCGCAAGCGCCGTCCGCCGCTCGCGCCGATGGATATCTTCACGGCAGCCGCCAACGCCGCCAATGGCGACATTAAGCACGCGAACTAAGATGAACATGAGAGCATCATCTACCATCGTTGCAACGCTCGCGATGATCGCTCTGCTTGGCTCTGGATGCGGTCGTGGGCCGCATCCAGAGGATTCGAAGCGGCCGGGTGATTCCGGCGCGGGACCGCGTGACGTGCGCGGCGTATGGGCAAACAGCGTCTTCGGCTCGGTCGATGTAAAGGAAACGGCTGACCTATGCGCCGGGCATGTGCAACTCGCGCAAGGCGCCGCGACAGTCAACGATACCTGCTTCACCGGCGACACCAACGTGGTGTTATGCAGCGACGCGTCGTCGGCCAGTGCCGTCCAATGCGCCGCGTCGACCGGGAAGCTGGTCCTCGCCGGCAACGGCAGCGATCAGATCAACTACGCGCGCGTCAGGTAAACGCGCTAGCGGCGGAACAGCGTTGAGTCTGCGATCGGCAGGCCCAGCGCGTACCGCCGAAGCCAGTCGAGCGCGACTTGCGACGTGATCAGTTTGATCCAGTCGCGGGTGCCGCGGAACTGGTAGCGGCGGGTGAAACTCTGATCGTCGGCCGACAGCGCGATACATACTGTGCCGACCGGCTTATCCGGAGTGCCGCCGTCGGGGCCTGCGATTCCCGAGGTCGCGACTGACACGTTCGCGCCGGTGCGTTTGCGAACGCCGGCCGCCATCTCGCTCACGCATTCTTCGCTCACGGCGCCATGCGCTTTCAGCGTCTCCTCTGACACGCCGAGCACTCCCTCTTTCACATCGTAAGTGTAGGTGACCAGGTCGCCCTTAAAATATTGCGAGCATCCCGGGACGTTGGTGATGCGATGTCCGATCAGTCCGCCGGTGCACGATTCCGCAACCGCGACAGTAAGTTTCTTTTCGGTGAAAAGACGGCCGACGGTTTCTTCCATCGAGGTGTCGCCCTCGGCGTAGATGAACTGCGCGATCTTCGAGCGCACGCGCTGCGCGAGCTCCTCGAGCTTGCGATCAACCTCGCCGGGTTTTCCTTCGACTCTGAGCTTCAGCGAAATTTGCGGAAAGCTCGCGCGGAACGAGACCTTCGCTTCCTCCGGCTTGATCAATCCCGCCACCGCTTCGTCGAGCGCCGACTCACTCATCCCGAAAGTCTGGAAAATCTTCACTGCGTAAACCTGGTCGGTGCCGCGATTCGCCGTGATCCACGGTATCACCGTATTTTCCATCATCGGTTTCATCTCGCGCGGCACGCCCGGCAGCACGATCAGATGCGCGATGTGGCCGCGCAGCGTCACCGGCATCCTGAAGCCGGGCGCGGTGCCGAGCGGATTCTGAATGACAGTCGCGCCCTCGGGGAAGTCAGCCTGCTTGAGATTGTTCTCGGGCATCGGGCGGCCGATACTCGCGAACAATTTTTTCATGTGATCGACGGCGGCCTCGTCGCGCCGCAACTTCACTCCGGCGACGCGCGCGATCGTTTCGGTGGTGAGATCATCGGCGGTCGGGCCAATGCCGCCGGTCGAAATCACGACGTCGCCTTTTTCTATCGCAGTGCGCCACGCCCATTCCAGACGATCGGGAACGTCGCCGACCGTGAGTACCGCAACCAGATCGATGCCAATCTCTGCGAGCTTGTCGGAAAGGTAGTTGGCGTTGGTATCGACGACCTTGCCGGTGGTGATTTCGTCGCCGGTGGAAAGAATCACAGCGTTCTGAATCATCGGGAACTCCTCAGATCAAGCGCACGAGCACATGCAGCACAATATTCGCATAGATGGCGGCGGCCAAATCGTCCAGCATCACGCCCGCGCCGTTGCGCATGCGGCGATCGATCAAGCTCGCCGGCCACGGTTTGACCACGTCGGCGACGCGGAACAGCAGGAATCCCACCATCATCCAGCCGAACGTGATCGGATTGCCGAACATCGTCGCGGCCATGCCGAGAACTTCGTCGAGCACGATTCGCGAATCGTCGTGATTGTCGAAAATTTTCTCGGCGCGATCGGAAATCCAGCACGCGATTGCGAATGCGATCGCGAACACCAGCAGGCACAGCGCCGGCGAATAGTTCCAGAGCGGACCGAACACCAGCCAGACGACGGCGAGTCCGACGACTGAGCCGGCGGTGCCGGGCGCGATCGGAGCGTAGCCGGAATATATCCCGGTGGCGAAAAAGATGATGAGTGAACGCATTCTGCGGGATCAGCTTGTAGTCAATGTCACGGGATCATCTTCGGCGCCGACCTCGACCGATGCGACGCCTTCGATCTTTTGCGCGACACCGATCACCAGGTCGTCCCACGGCGGGACTAGTCCGACACCGCTGACGCGCACGCATCCGGCAGAGCAATTAACCGACATCTGGGTGTCGCCGATTTTCGGATGCGCCACCAGCGCCGCGTGCACCTGCGCAGCGATTGCAGCGTCGCGCATGCATTTCCGCCGATCGGGACTGCCTTCGCTGTCGATATGAGTCGCCAGCGCCGCGAGCGTGTTGGCGTGCGATGCGAGCGGGAGGCGCGAGGTGTTGATCACGAGGTCATAAATTGCGGGGTCTTCGATGTCCTGCGCGAAAAGAGTCTGGATGCGCGCCTTCACTTCGGTGTCGAAGTCGCGAACGCGCTTGTCGGCCGCTGACGGCGAGAGCTTTTCCTCTTGCGCGACCTGCTTGATGCGAATGGCCACTGGAGCCATCGTGCGCACCCTGATGCCGCATCCGCCTTCGGGCAGAAAATGCGACGAGCCGCGGCCGGCGACGACGAAGCGGTCTTGCGCGGCCTCCTGCAGGAAGACGGCGCGGTAATACGCGGCGAAACGGCCGGTGTCGGTCTTGCGCTCCCAGAAATGCGGGCTGTGCACGTCGAACCATTTCATCTGCTCAGCGTTGACGTTGAAACGCTTCGCGGTTTCGGCGATCAATTGCTCGCCGGTCTGGAAGCGATAGCCGAGCTCCCGCGCGGTGAGCTCACCGAGCTCGATACCCCTGCTGCCAATCTGCTGACTAATCGCGATTACCGCCATGTGGGTCCCCTAAGCCATCTTAGGTGTGTGATCGCAAAAAGGGCAAACCACCCCTGCGATGGAATCGGCGTTGAGGTGCAGATAGGATTTGCGCGGCTGGAAAAATCGATGGAAGAAAATGATTTGACGCGCGAGTTGAAGCTCGCGAAAACGGCGGCGCGCGAGGCGGGCGAGATCCTGCGCGGTTATTGGAAGCGCGAGGGGCTCAAAGTTGGATCGAAGGGGCCTGACAATCCGGTCACGCAGGCGGATCTCGAGGCGGACAGCGCGATCAAGAAAGCGCTGCGCGATCCATTTCCTTCATATGGGTGGCTGTCGGAGGAGACGGTCGATAACGAGGACCGGCTGAAGTGCCGACGCGTTTGGATCGTCGATCCGCTCGATGGGACCAAGGAGTTTATCGACGGGATTCCTGAGTTCGCGGTTGCGATTGCGTTGATTGAAGATGAAGTGCCGATTCTTGGCGTCACCTACAACCCGATCAAGCGCGAGATGTATTGGTCGGCGCGCGGGGTTGGAAGTCATCTGAATACGCGCGACGTGCGGGTCACGCGGGTTCGGACGCTGCGCCGGGCGACCGTGCTCGCGAGCCGCAGCGAAACTGCGCGCGGTGAGTGGAAGGTGTTCCACGGGATGCTGATCGTGAACCCGACTGGTAGCGTCGCATACAAGCTGGCGATGGTTGCGGCGGGGAAGGCGGATGCGACGTTTACGCGATCGCCGAAGAGTGAATGGGATATCGCTTCCGGAGCGGCGCTGGTAGCGGAGGCTGGGGGGACGATCACCGATATCAAAGGGCGCGCGCTTAGGTTTAATCAGCGTGAGGTGAAGCTTGAAGGGTTGGTTGCGGATAATGGTGTGCTGCATGCGGCGTTGATGAAGGTGGCGCCGAAGAAGGCGACCTAACCCCTAGCCCCTTCCCATGGTGGGAAGGGGGACAAGAAAAGATGTGCGGGCTTTGCGAATGATCCAAACAACCTAACCCCAAACCCCTTCCCGAGCGGGAAGGGGAACAAGAAAACAAAAGAGCAGAGGCGGAATCTTGAATCGCGCGCGATAAGATCGCGTGCTGAATAAGGACCCTCACCTTCGATCCTCTCCCTTACAGGGAGAGGGGAAGAGCGGCGGGCAGTGGAGTCAAGTTTACGAGGCGGGGGCCGGGGCGATTTCGTAGTGGGGGCGGCCGGGGCCGGTTTCGGGGAGGAAGTACATCGTTACGATCGGCAGGAACTGGAAGACCAGGAAGCCGAGCATCACGGTGCGCAGGCCGATGTGGGCGGCTAGTGCGCCGCCCAGGAAGGGCGAGATGAAGGCGCCGAAGTAGCCGATTGCCCAGACGAAGCCTAGCGCTGCGCCGACGCGGGTGGGATTCATGCCGGGGAGTTCCATCAGCAGGGTTGTGATGGCGGCGAGGGAGCCGGCTGAACCGATTCCAACGAGGACGAGTGACAGGCGAATCCAAGTTGGGTCGGGGAACATCATGACGCCGGCGCATCCGAGTAGCGTTGCGAACGCGATTGGCCAGGTGAACGGTTTGCGCAATCCGGACATGCCGGTGCCGATTCCGCCGCCCAACGCTGCGAACAGGCCGGTGAACGGCAGCACTTGCGTCATCAGCGACGCTTCCGCCATCGACATGCCGCGGTAGGTGCGGAAGAACTCGGGCAGGAACGCGGTGTAAATCTGGAAGACCCACATGCCGCCGAAGAGGCCGGCTGCGATCAGCAGGACGTTGCGCATCTTCGCGACTTCCATCAGAGCCGAGCCGCGCTCGGCGGGCGCTTCGATTGCGTCAGGTGCGGGCGCTGCGATTTCGATGCGATGCTCGCGGCCGAAGATGGTCCATAACAACGCGACTCCGGCCGAGCCGATGCCGTACCACAATAGAGTCATCCGCCATGAACCGACTGCGGCGAACAGCGCGGGCGTCGCGCGGAACACGGCCGTGAGTCCGACGTAGCCGAAGGAGAAATTGATCATGTTGATGTACGGCCACTCGCCTTCGCCGAACCATTGCATGGTGAGGACGCCCGGCGGGGCGATAACGAGCCCGTAGCCGACGCCTTCGAGCACGCGGCACGCTAGCAGCGCAACGAAATTGGGCGCGTAGCCGCTGGCGATCTGTCCCAGCGCCACCAGCCAGATTCCGATTACCAACGCGCGCAGTGCGCCGATACGCTCGAAGACCAATGCGCCGAGCAGCGAGAAGATGCCGATGCATAGCGCGATGATCGAGATGATCAGGCCCGCGCTACTGAGCGAGATGCCGAGCCCGTTCCGGATTTCCTGCAGGATTGGCGCGGGCGCGAGCCATGCGAACGACTGCGCCGTCAGCAGCAGCAACAGCAGGGCTTCGATTACCCATCTGTAGGGCGAAAGTTTGCTCGGTTGGCTCATCGATCAATCGCGCTCCGATGTTTGACGGTATATCGCGAGTCGCGGCCAATCCGCCACCGCAAAAATTCGGTGTGAGAGGGCGGGCACGGCGGCCCGCCCCACTGAAACCAAGGCAGTACCAAAATCAGATTTTTTGATCGCCGCTGCCCCATCGGAGGTAGAAAAACATTCCGAGGCCATAGACCGCTGCGATCAAGAAGAAGACGGCGCTGAACGAGCTGGTCGCTTGGACGATCATGCCGGTAGCGGCGACGCCGATGATGCCGGGGACGGTTGCGAATGTGTTCGAGATGCCCATGAGGATTCCGGCGTAGGTGGGGGCGACGTCGAGATGATTGACGCCGAACGCGGCGGAGCCGATGCCGTTGGAGGAGGCGGCCAGCGTCAGCAGTGCGACCGCGATCGCCGGTGAGTGAGCGGCGGGCACTATTATTAGAGAAGTGGCGCCCAGTGCGAAGGCCGCGGTCTGCATCGACTTGCGCACCGTGCCGACTGCGAGGCCGCGCGCGATCAGAGCATCGGCCAGCCAGCCAGAGAAGCTGATCACGAAGAACGTCGCGATCCACGGAACGATCGAATACACGCCGACGCGCTCGAGCGGGACGCTGAAGGTGTGATGCAGATAGGTCGGCATCCAGAGCAGCAGGATGTTGAATCCGAAGTTGCTGCAAAAGTGCGCGACCACGATCGCCCAGACCGCTGGCTCGCGGGCGATTGCCGCCCACGGTACTCGCGTGGCGCGCGGCTCGGCGGTGCGCATCGAGGTGATCAATTCGAGCTCGGGCGTGGTGACGCGCGACGATGTCTCGGGGCGGTCGGCGGCGATATACAACCATACGGCGACCCACACCAGACCGAGTGCGCCTGAGATGTAAAAAAGCGCGGGCCATCCGAAGGCCTTGATGATCAGCGGACTCGCGCTCAGAGCCAGGATGGTTCCGACGTACATGCCGCTGTAGTTGACGGACAAGACGCGCGCGCGCTCCGACGGCAGCGTCCAGCGACTGGTCAGGCTGTGAATCGACGGGAAGTTCACGCCCTCGCCGAGGCCGAGCAGTACGCGTGCGGCGAGCAGCGCGGAAAACGTCGCGGCGGCGGCGATGGGCGTGACGAAGGTTGCGAGCGACCAGATAGCGACGCCGGCTGCCAGCACGCGATGACCACCGAATCGATCCGCCATCCATCCGCCGACGAGCTGGGTCCACAAATATCCCCAGAACACCGCTGAGAGCACGAGGCCTTGCGCGGCGGAGTCGTAGCCGAATTGGCGCGCGAGAGGAATTATCGCGACCGAAATGCTGATGCGATCGACGTAGCAAAGCGCGGTGCCGAGGAAGAACAGCGCGACGACAGTGTAGCGCTGGGGCCATCGCGGGATTCCCATTGCGGTAACGCGCGCGCGTGCAGGCTCGCCCATGATCAATCGAGCTTATCAGCGCGATGCGCAAAAAAAAGACGCGAGAGGCATGAACTCTCGCGTCTTCAGTAAATCGGTGAGCGTGTGATCGAGTGTGCGGTTATCTGCCGACTGCGTGGCGAACGGTATTCAGGATGTAGATGAAATCGCGCGGCGAACGGACGTCGCCGAGCAACGCCACTCGCGAGAGCATTTCCATCTCGCTGGGGGTGACGTTGTGAACGCGTCGCAACTGATCATTCTTTCTGAAATCTTCCCAAGCCGATTCGGCAGCGGTCTCGACCTCCGGGGTCAGGAGCGCTTGCGCTCGAGGATTGGCGAGGAAAAACAGTTCTCGCCGATCGAGTCCGAGCACTTCCGCCAGCCGCGTCAGAATCTTGTCGGAAGGATGGCGTTTGCCGGACTCGAGATGTCCGACATACGGCGTTGAGGTTTTGATGCGGTGGGCGACTTCCTCCTGCGTAAGATCGAGTTGCCTCCTCCGCTCGCGAATTACCTGACCGAACGTACGTTCCTTGATCCGTGCCATGTTGAAACCTCTTCCCCTTTAAGCTGTGCCGATTTCCATGCAATCAGACTCGATCACACGTCCACCAAAATGGTGTTATTCGACACTTACAGTTAGTACCATCAAGGCGACTTAAAGGCAAGGATAATTGGGAGGAATTTGGAGAACGGTGTTGCACATTAAGGTTATCTTGCCTACAAATTGTTAGACTGACCGTCGTGAAATATTCAATCTGCGAAAAGCCGAATGGCGCGTCCAGGATTAGTTTCCATACGGATTTCTACCGTGATTCAGATATATGGAAAAATCCGCGACCCCGTCGTCGTGGCGCGGCGAACTCTTGAAATGAGTGGCGGCGCCGCGGCGGAGGCCGTCCATCGAGACTACGTCCTTGCCGATCGAGTGGCCGTCGCGATCGAAATAACGAACTTCGACCTGGAGCGGGCCGGTGTCGTCGCCGGTATTGCGGACGTCACCTTCAACCGAAACCTGGTCGCCGCTGCGGATGAGGCGCGTGTCGGCGACCTTGACCGGCTCGACGCCAGTCAGCGAATAGAGCACGTAGGCGACGAAGCATAGCGCGCCGAGCAGAATGAAGATCGCGCCCTTGCGCATCTGCACCGCCTGCTAGTACGACCGCGGCAGGCCGAGCACGTGCTCGGCGATCGAGTTCAGCACCATCTCCTGCGACACCGGCGCGATCTTCAACAGGCGGCATTCGCGGAAGTAGCGCTCGACGTCGTACTCGCGAACGTAGCCGTAGCCGCCGAGAGTCTGCACTGCACGATCGCACGCCTCGAACGCGGCGTCGGCGGCGCGGAGCTTTGCGGTATTGGCCTCGGGGCCGCACGGTTTGCGATTGTCGAACAGCCACGCCGCCTTGAGCATCATGAGTTCCGCCGCTTCGAGCTTCGAGTACGAATCGGCGAGTGGATGCGCAATCGCCTGGTTCTGTCCGATCGGACGGCCGAAGACGACGCGTTCTTTTGCGTACCTGACTGCTTTGGCGATCGCGGCGCGTCCGATTCCGATCGCCTCGGCGGCGACCAGGATGCGCTCGGGATTCAAGCCGTCGAGCAGGCAATGAAAGCCGCGGCCTTCACCGCCGATCAGATCGGACGCCGACACTTTCAAATTGTCAATGAACAGTAAGTTGGTATCGACGGCGGCGCGGCCGAGTTTTTCAAGCTCGCGAATTTCCACCGATGAAGGATCAAGCTCGGCGAAGAACAGGCTCATGCCGTCGGTTTTTTTGGTGACCTGCTCGAAGGGCGTCGTGCGCGTGAGCAGCAGCATTCTTTTTGCTTCGCGCGCCTTGGTGGTGAAGACCTTGCGCCCGTTAATGATGTAGTTATCGCCGTCGCGGCGGGCGGCGGTCTTGATGTGCGTGATATCGTTGCCGGCGTCGGGCTCGGTGACGGCGAACGCTACATGCATCTCGCCGCTGACGACTTTCGGCAGGTAGCGAAGCTTCTGTTCCTCGCTGCCGTGGAAGACGAGCGGGCTGACGCCGAAGATCGAGAGATGAACCGCGCTGGCCGCCGCCATCGCACCGCCCGAGGCCGCGACCTCGCGCATCACGAGCGCCGCCTCGGTGATGCCGAGACCGCTGCCGCCGTAGCGCTCGGGGATCGCGACGCCGAGGTAGCCGGCGTTTGCGACTGCGGCGAAGAAGTCGTGGGGAAATTCGGCGCGGCGATCGTGGTCGCGCCAGTATTCGTCGGGATAGTTTGTGCACAGGGTGCGCACCTGCCTGACGATCTCTTCCTGGGCCTCTGTTAACTCAAAATTCATAGGTTTTGACCAATCTCACAATGAAGTATTCGCGCTCTTTTCGCGAGTCATCGTACTGGGGGGTGTATTGCTTAGGCTCGTCAAATCTGATTAATCACTCGGCAAATGCATTCCATTGGGGCATCACTAAAGGCTGACCGATGGCAAAAATCCGTATGAATACAGGAGATTTTAGCTATCGTTCGATTCTTACACCGGTATGAATCTTGTAACAAAGCAGCCGGTTTAATCACCGTAGCCCGCTACGTGTGGGCAAAGGAAGCCGCGGCGAGGGGTCGCGCATCTCGGAGGGAGGAGATAGTGAATAGAACGAGTACGATTCGGGGCGTTGGCTGGGTTCGCCTTGTTGCCGGCGTCGCATTGATCGGATTGCTGTGCAATGCGAGCGCATGGGCGGCAGATCCGGAAACCACAACAACCACCACTCATCACAGACGTCATCACCATGTCGTCACCACGACCACCACGACTACCACTGGTCCTGATGAGACGCAGCGACTGAACGCGCTGTCGGGTGAGGTACGCAATCTACAGGCACAGACCAACGACAACACCACCGAGGTGAAGAAGATCGAGTCGGAGCTGGTGGTCGCGCCGCCGGCGACCGCGGACGCGAAGCCGGTCACAATCGGACAGCATGTCGGTTTGGCAGAGACTAACATTGCGTCGATTCAGAAGAACCTCTCGGACAACCTTGGGATCGCCGTGCACGCGATGGTCGATGCGGGCTACGAGCATAACTTCAACCAACCCGTCGGCAACACCAACGTGTTCCGCGCGTGGGACCATGATGGATTTCAGCTCACGCAGGGCAACCTGCATATCGAGCGCGATGGAACCGTTGGCTTCGTGACCGACATCAACGTCGGCACAGTCGCCAACGCGATTTCCGGCGTAACGCACTACTCGAACCAGTTTCCCGTGGGCGGTCAGTTCATCGATGCGACGCAGTACTACCTGACTTACACCTGCCCGCTGGGATCGGGGATAAGTTTTGAAGCTGGACGTTTCGTGACGCTGCTCGGTGCCGAAATTATTCCGGTTTACAACAATCAGAACTTCAACGAGAGCCGCGGCCTGCTGTTCAACCTGGGCGAGCCGCTGACTCATACCGGCATCCGCGCGAGCTATACGTTCAACGACTATTTCTCGGCCACCGGCGGCCTCAACAACGGCTGGGATGATCCCGCGGCGAACACCAACGGCGGTCCCAACTATGAAGGTGAGCTGACGCTCAACACCAAGGATAAGTCGGTGAGCTTCGTGCTCAACGGCATTTGGGGCCCCAATGCGATCGGCGGCGCCAATGGCATCCAGCGTTCGAATTCCAACCTGGGCGCGGTCGATCCGATCTTCACCTGGAAGCCGTCATTCGTCCCCAACCTAACATTGCAGACCGAGTACTTGTACGGATCGCAGGAAGGCCCGGTAATCAACGGTCACAGCGCGTCGTGGCAGGGAATGGCGCAGTACCTGGTGTACGATTGGACGCCGTCAGTCGAGTTGGCAACGCGCGGCGAATTCTTCCAGGACAAGGACGGAGCGCGCACCACCGGCACGGGACAGACGGTGTGGGAGATCACGCAGACGATTAGCTACAAGGTTCCCGAAGTCACTGGACTCCTGGCGCGTCTGGAATACCGGCACGACAATTCGGATGAGAACGTCTTCACCAACAACAACGGCGTGTTTACCAATGGCGTGTTCACCGGCCAGCATCTGTGGCACGGACAGGATACGTTGGCCGCCAATATTATTTACGCCTTCTAACTCGGGGAGGAGCTAGAGAAGAGTCGCGCAGCGATGCGCAAAGCGGCGGGTCCGAAGACAGCGGACCCGCCGCTTCTTTTTTTGGTGTTTACACTCCTGAGCGAAGGACCGAATTTCTGCTGAATAATGCGCTCACCAGCGACGATTACCGCCAGGCACGGGCTGCGGTGAAACGCATGGATCTCGATCCCGATCGAATCAAGCACCATCGGCCCTCGAAGCGCCGCGGGTAGCCCACTTGGCGCGTGGATCGAGTCTTTCTCGACTACCTCAGCAAAGGAGCGCTTCGCGATTTTCGGAGACCGGAACCGGCTTCGCGTACGCGAAGCTGTCCGAGGCCCGTTCCTCCCCTCGCGTTGCTCAGGTCGTCAGGGTGACACAAAGACGCGAAGGGGGAGGCCCGTTCCTGCCGCTCGCGTTGCTTGCTTCGTCAGGATGACAACAAGGTGTCGCGTTACTCGCTTCAGTCTCGATCGGACAGCGAGATACTAGGATTCAGGCGCGCGACACGCTGGCCCAAGCATGATAGTTGTTCGCGCGCGAATCATGAATCACGCGTCTGCGGTTGTCATTCTTGCCTTGCTGCTGTTTGGGCCGCTGGCGATCACTGCGATCGAGCACAATATCGAGCTGTATTGCCTGGCGCTCGGGGTGCTCGCGACTTTGCTCGGCACCGGGTTCACGCGCGAGTTGATTCTCGAGGCGTTGCACGAGCCGGTCGCTATCAGTATCGCGGTGATCGTCGCGGCGCTTCTGTTTGGATGGACGCGGCCTTGGCTCGACCAGGTTTTCGACCGGCTGCGTGCGCGAGTATCGCGGCCGGTGCTGACGGCGGCGTCGGTTTTCGCGATCGCGTCCATCTCCAGCGTCATCACGGCGATCGTCGGCGCGCTGGTGCTGGTCGAGGTGGTTGGCCTGTTGCATCTCGCGGGCGACAAGCGGACACGAGTGATCGTCACGGGATGCTTCGCGATTGGGATGGGCGCGTCGTTGACGCCGTTGGGCGAGCCGCTCTCGACGCTCGCCGCGCGTGCACTCGATCTTCGCTTCCTTGGACTGTTCGAATTGATGGCGCCGTGGGTATTCCCCGGCCTGCTGGCGAGTTCACTAGTGGCGGGCGCGTTTGCGCGCGGAGAATACGACGACCCGCCTGCAGGCGCGCGCGGGCAGCAGACTTACGGTGCGATTTTTCTCCAGGCGGCCAAGGTGTTCGCGTTTATCGCGGGACTCGTGATGATCAGCAGCGCCTACGGCCCGATCGCGAATCAGTACGTTAGCAGGATGAGCAACGACCTGCTGTTCTGGGCCAACACCGTATCCGCCGCGCTCGACAATGCGACTCTGGTCGCGCTCGAAGTCCACAGCATGACGTTGCCGCGCGCGCGTGAGGCGATCCTGTCGCTGCTGATTTCGGGCGGGATGCTGATACCCGGCAACATCCCGAACATCGTGAGCGCGGGCGCGCTCAGAATCGGCAGCGCCGCATGGGCGAAGGTCGGGGTGCCGATGGGACTGGCGATGCTAGGCATTTATTTTGCTGTAATCAAATTATCGACCTGATTAGGGGAGAAATAGTTGCGCTATGCACGAGATCCTCGATGGAGGTGCAGTTGTCGGGGCGTGCGATGCTGATTGAATATGCGTCAGGTGCCCATTGAATGAGCGTTGCGTTTGCGGAGCTTTCGTGACAGAAAACGAGATTCAGAGATCGATCAAAATTAACGAGACAAATGCCGCCCCGTAAGCGGCCAGGAGGGTTAGCGGTTCGATGACGCCAAAACAAGTATTGGCAATGATCAAGGAAAAGGGCGTGGTCATGGTCGATGTGAAATTCATCGATCTGCTCGGCACGTGGCAGCATTTCACTGCCCCGATCTCCGAGTTCAAGGATGAAGCGCCCTTCGACGAGGGCCTCGGCTTCGACGGATCGTCGATTCGCGGATGGCAGGCGATCGACAACAGCGACATGCTCGTGATTCCCGATCCCGAAACTGCGGTGATGGATCCTTTCACCAAGGATCCGACGCTGAGCATCATCGCGAATATCTCCGATCCAATCACCCGCGCCGACTACACTCGCGACCCGCGCAATATCTCGCGCAAGGCTGAGGCGTACCTCAAGACCACCGGCATCGGCGACTCGGCCTACTTCGGGCCCGAGCCGGAATTCTTTATCTTCGACTCGCTACGCTACGACACCACCCAGAATTCGAGCTACTACTACATCGATTCGAACGAAGGTAACTGGAACAGCGGGAAAGAGGGCGCGGTCAAGCTCGGCGCGAACCTCGGCTTCAAGGTCAAGAACAAAGCCGGCTACTTCCCGGTGCCGCCGGTAGACACCCTGCAGGACATCCGCACCGAGATGGTGCTCGAGATGGAGCGGGTCGGCATCCGCGTCGAGAAGCAGCATCACGAAGTCGCGACCGCGGGCCAGGCTGAAATCGACATGCGCTTCCAGACGCTGACCAAGATGGCCGACTGGCTGACCTGGTACAAATACATCGTCAAGAACGTCGCGGTGCGCCACGGGATGACGGCGACCTTCATGCCCAAGCCGATTTTCGGCGACAACGGCACCGGCATGCACACCCATCAGAGCATCTGGAAGGGCGACACGCCGCTGTTCGCGGGCAACGGCTACGCCGGTATGTCGGAAACGGCGATGCACTACATCGCGGGCATCCTGCATCACGCGCCGACGCTCGCGGCGTTCACCAATCCGGGGACGAACTCGTACCGCCGGCTGGTGCCGGGGTTCGAGGCGCCGATTAATCTGGCGTACTCGTCGCGTAACCGCTCGGCGTCGGTGCGAATTCCGATGTACTCGCCGTCGCCCAAGGCCAAGCGAATCGAAGTGCGCTTCCCCGACCCGACCTGCAACCCGTACCTCGCGTTCTCCGCGATGCTGATGGCGGGAATCGACGGGATCCAGCGCCGGCTCGACCCGGGCCAGCCGCTCGACAAGGACATCTACGCGCTGACGCCGGCCGAGTTGGCCGAAGTGCCGAGCATGCCCGCGTCGCTCGAGGAGTCGTTGGGCAACCTCAAGAAGGATCACGAGTTCCTGCTGAAGGGCGACGTGTTCACCGAGGACCTGATTGAGACGTGGATCGAATACAAGATGGTGAACGAGGTTAGCGCGATTCGGTTGCGGCCCCATCCGTACGAATTCGCGCTCTATTACGACGCGTAAGCACACCACTGCGCGCCGACCAAAACAGAAGCGGCGGGCCTTAACGGCCCGCCGCTTTTCATTTAGAGATTCGTGTGACTACCTGAGCAGCGCTATTTTCCGGTCCCGCTCAGCGGGATCGTCTGGTCCGCGTTTCCCGCATCGTCGAAGATTGTTAGGGTGCCAGACTCAGGCGTCCCTTTGTGAGTCGGCCTGAACTGGAGCGTTAGCTTGCACTGTCCTTTCGGCCCAAGATGCTGAGGGCAGGTGGTGGCGCCCTTCTTGGGGAACGAAAAAATCGGGAAATTGGTCACCGTCGCGAACGGATTCTGAAAGGTGATGGTCTGTCCGCTGCTGCCCTCATTGGTAAGAGTAAACGTTTGCTTTTTCAGCTTGCGTACTTTCACCGCGCCGAAATCCTTCATGCTCGGCGAGATACTAAGGTTCGGGCCGCCGCCGCCACCGGTGCCGGGCACAACGATGCAGTTGTTGGCGGTGTTCGAAAACAGCTTCTGCACAGTGTACGTATGACCGTCCCCACCAACGATGCTCCCCTGCTGCGCGTTGCAGATATCGCCGATCTCGCCGTAGTTGTTGTCGTACCAGGAAAGCGGCGGCGCCGCGATACTTGCGAGTGAGACTTCGCAGTCGGTAATGGTCTCGGCCATTTCGTGCGAGGCGACTGAGGTCAAGTTGTTAAATTGGCTCGGGTTACTGCCGCATCCCGATTCGCATCCCGACCCAGCCTGCATGTCGGGATGCACGCCGTAGTAGATTTCGCCGACCGGAGTGCTGGCGACGATCGTGCCGTGGTAGGCGCAGAAGCCGCCCGGATGGCACGAACTCGCTCCGCCCTGGGTGATGGTTATCCCGTGAGGGAAAAAGATCGCGTAGTAGGTGTTGTTGTTGCCGTCCGCGTCCGCCGTGGGGAGCGGTAGATGGCCGGCCTTAATCTGGTTCACCAGCTCCGTCTGAATAGCGGAGTCAGAGAGCGTGGTTGAGTGGTTCACCGGCGTGATGGCGACCTGCTCGGAGAACGATCCATGGCCGATGGTCTGATTCGTACCCGCGCTGCCGCCGAAGGCGGTGATATCGGTGTTGTATTCCGTCAACCAATCGACATAGCCGCTGTTCAACACCTGCTGGTAGAAGGTCGCGATACTTGGCGTGGTAGTGTGGACGACCTGCGCCAGGAAATGACCGTTGCCAGTGCCTACGCCGCCGGTCCCCCACAGCACCTGGACGACCTGCATGTTGGAGACGACACGGCCGCCGTAGTAAGTGAGGTGCGCGCCCGGCGGCGACGTCGCAAAGTTGTCGGGAGTGTCCGTCCGGCTCGGCAGGTCGTTGGGACCGCCTACAAGCAGTGGATTGTTATTGGCGCTCCATGCCGCGGACGGCAGCAATAGCAGCGCCATCAGGACGAGCGCCCCCCTGTACTTCAACATCAAACTTGCTCCTTTAAGGATCGCGTGTGATTAATCATGGCTACCTAAAATCGGAATTCTCTTTTGATTTTACGATTCAGTTCTCTCCACTGAGTCTCATGTCCCAGTGCAGGTCGGCGACGGCCCCGCGCCCGCGGCGCATCGGTGCGCAGGAGCGACGCAGATTCGCGTGCACATCCTCTGTGCGAATGGACATCCCTGCGCTTTGAATTGAGCCAGGAGTTGATCAAGCTGCGCGGTATTCGCAGGATTCACCGCGACCTGGCATCTGCATACGTCCTGCAGCGACCACGGTCGCGTGGTGCTGCATGAATCCGGCTTCGCGAGATCGCAGACCTGGGCATTCCGGATTGCGGAAGCGTACGAATCCTGGATCGCGGCGCAGTCGGCAGCGCCGACCGGGGATACGAAGACGCAACTTAAGAATCCAAGCGCTGCCGCGATAACGGCGACAGATAGACTGGCGCGTGTGCGCGGGTTGGTTAACAAAGGCCTCCGAGGAGAGCCCGCCGCCAGCCGCTTCCATTTCGAGATTCGCTCACCTGCCGCGCCAGCTCTATTTACCTTTCCCGCTCAGCGAGATCGTCTGGTTCGCGTTCCCTGCATCGTCGAAGATTGTTACCGTGCCGGCCACCGGCGTTTTCTTCTTCTTCGGGGAAAACTGCAGCGTGAGATTGCACTGTCCTTTAGGCCCAAGATGCTGCGGGCAGTTCGTGGCGCCAGTCTTGGGGAACGCGAAAATCGGGAAATTGGTGACAGTCGCCAGCGTACTAGCGAAGGTGATGGTCTGACTACTGTCTTCATTGGTGAGAGTAAACGTTTGCTTCTTGTGCTTGTGTACCTTGACGGCGCCGAAATCCTTCGACGTCGGCGTGATCATGAGAATTGGGCCACTCGGCGTCGGCGTTGCGGTGGGCGTCGCAGTTGAAGTGGCCGTTGCCGTCGCGGTGCGAGTCGCCGTCGCAGTCGGGGTCGCGGTAGAAGTTGCTCCGGTCGCGGTCGCGGTTGGGGTCGGTGTCGCAGTCCTGGTCGCGGTCGCCGAAACTGTTGGAGTGCCGCTCGCGGTCGCCGTTGCCGTCGCAGTTTTTGTCGGCGTCGCTGTGATGGTCGGGGTTGCGGTCGCAGTCGCAGTGGGAGTCGCGCCGCCCGGGACGTTCAGTGACACCATATCGATCGCAAAGTCGCTGCAGTCGCCGGCGCAGCTGGTGAGGCTGAAAGTAACCTTGGTGATGTTGGCGGCAGTGGTGTCGAGGACGCCGATGAAGGTGGCGTCGCCGTTGATGTCACTCGTCACGGGAAATGTTCCGAGAGAAGCACCGCCATTGAAGGCCTGGATGCTCGCGGTGAACTGAGCGGGTCCGTCGGATTGAATCAACGCGCCCGCACCCGACACGTTCTTCGAGGTGAAGTTCAGCGTGAGCGGACCGTTGCCGCTATTGCCGGTATCGGCCGTCCAAATCAGGCTGTCGCCGGCGGCGAATCCGGTAAGGCCGCCCAGGTTCCAACTGCACAGAGTTTCGGGGCATACGACGGCGACGAGGCTATGCGGACCCGCCAGGGTGACCGAGCCGGTCAGGCCGTGGGTGGAAGTGAAACTGGGAGTGGCGGTCAAATCGGTAGCATCGGCGCCTAACTGCGACCACACGATGGTGTCATTGGCGCTCAAGCCGCCGAGGCTGGTCACACCCACGACGGTGTCCGCGCGCGCGAGCGCGGTTGCGAGCATTACCACGACCAGCGCGCCGACGAAGCTGCCTAAGGTGCGTTTATACATAGATGTCCCTGCTTTGTAAGTCCTCCGGCGTCCCCGCCTGCCTACAGAGCTAATTGGTTCCACCTGGTGGGCACAGAATTGCGTCCCCCTTAAATGTGGCGTTATTGGAAAATTCGGTGGTGCCGGTGCCGATCGACGGAGCGCCATAGAACCAGGAGAAGAATGCGAGTTCCTGCATGATGGTAGGTGAAGCCGCTAAGCGTCACGCTAGGGAAAATGCGTGCCGCTCAACGGGTCGCCAACTTCGAAGTTGGTCTGACAACCACCCACCTGGCCGATATGTCCCCAGGCGGGAGTGGGATTGTTGCCGAGCGGATCGTTCACCCATTCGTTGATCTCATGGCTACGATGGCCGAAATGTCTGCGGTGCCGGGGGCGAAGGCGCCCGAGGTGTCATAATCCATCACTCCATAAGTCTGCGAGGGACTCGCGAATACGCTGTGGTAGCCGAGGATGCAGCAGTTATCGCTGGTCCCGGAAACAAACGGATTAGCCAGCACCACGTTGTCGAGCAGGATAATCGGGAAGCTGGTTGGACCTCCGCCGTGCGAGCGTCACGAAGGGGACGATGGTGATTCTGGACGAAGCTGTCAAAAACTCCGATGTCGATTATCCCGATGCTTCCACAAAAGCCGCCGGTTGAAGTTTCCGCCCTGGGTCGACGTGAGGGTTAGAGTCTGCTCGGCCAGCGTCGTGATCGGGCTGAGCATCGTATGGAAACGATTCGCCGTGGGGGAAACCTTCTCCCAAAATTCCGCGCGCTCGAATGCGTCGGAATATTGGGTTGTGCCGACACCCACGCCGTTCATCGTGAAGGAGACCGGTTGAAACAGGGGTGAATTTTGAAACACCGTGAGCGGCACCTTGCTGCTCAGGCAGGTGGCGTCGGCCGCCGATGGATCGAACGTGTGTCCGCCGGCGATTATTTTGACGGGAACGATAAACGTCGGGATATTGGTAGTTCGGCTGCCATGAAAGAACGGGCTACGGCCCACCAAAACACCCGAGTATGGATTGCTGTCTCGGCTCGAGGTAACCGAGTAATGCCCCAGCGGAATCGTCGTGAGGGCGCGACCCTGAACGAATCGCCTCTTCGGCGGTCGACTCCGCTCAGTTTTCCGTATGTGTAGTAAGCGGTGAGAGGCTTGTTAGAGGAATAGAATCTTCGGCCAAGGCTGGCGACGCTAAAGTGACCAAGCCCGCCGCCAGAAAAAACAACAGCGAAATCGCTGGGCGCTTCATCTCAGACCTCCCCAATCCGCGAAGCAAGAAGCTCAAACAGGTGAATTACGATTCAAGTATCATACAGACTAGCTTGTGACAACACACCTAGACGGAAGGAATAACGAGTAATTGCTACAATGATGACAACAAGAAGCTAAGACGACCATGGGCGATAGTTACGCGTCGTATGGTGACGTTTGGCGTCTGTGAGCCTAGCCGCGGTCGTTTCAGCTCGGTTTGTCGCGACTTAGCGCTTCGACCTTCTCGAGCCGCTCCTGCAGCTTCTTGTTGTCGTCGCGCAGCTTGTCGAGATCTTCGCGCAGTCGATTGCCTTCCTCGACCCGCGTACGGCCCTCGCTGATAGACGTGATCGCGTCGTTCGCATGACGCTGGATGCGGCCGTCGAGATCGCGATCCGCCAGCCGCCGCAGAGCAGGTAGCGCACGCTGGTCGCCTATTTCGGAGAACGCGGACGGCAGCCGCATCCGCATCATGAATTCGTGATCGTCAACCAGCGGCATCATGTAATCGAGAATTTCGATGCGCCGGTTGTCCTTGAGCGCCGCAAAGCGCGCGAGCGCACCGACTGCGGCCACGCGCGCGCGCGGCGGCCGGCCGTATGCCGAGTATTCGCGCGCGACGTCGATCGCGCGCTCGTCGCGCAGCTCGGCCATCCCGGCGATAGCGTGCGTTCGGATCACGTCGAGATACGAATCGCGCTTCAGCGCCTCCGTCAGATGGGCGAACGCGCGCTCGTCGCGCGTCTTGCCGAGCGAGAGCACCGCCTCGGCCTCGACGAAGTAGCTCTCGTCACCGTGCGCGACGACGTCCGCCAGCGCCGACGCCGCGCGCGCGTCAGCGCGGAAATTGCCGAGCGCGCGCACCACCGATCGCCGCGCTTTCGGATGCGGCAGCTTGAGTCCTTCGATCAGCGCGTCGAGCGCCGCGGTCGTGCGAATCGCGCCGAGCGCAGTCGCCGCGTCAGACTGCACGCCCCAGAATTTGTCGGTGAGCATCGCGGTACGGAGCGCCGCGGTCGCCTGCGGACTGCCTTCGTTGCCGAGTTCGCGAGCTGCGTTGGCGCGTCCGATCGCCTCGGGAGCATATTGCAGCGCCGCTTCGAGCGCCTCGCGTCCGCGCTTGTGCTTGAGCGTCTTCAGGATGTCGTGCTCGGGATCGAAGCGCACCGCCTTCGGCGCTTTATCTGCGACAAAAGTGAAACCCTGCTCGCGCTCCTTTATCTCCACGCGATGCCGCGTCTCGCGACCGTCGGCATCCATCAGCGCAATCGTGACCGGGAACGTAAACGCGGAGGCGATAGCGTCGCCGGTTTTGTGCGTCTGCTTGACGGTGACGCTCAGCAGTTTTTTCTTGTCGTCGAAGGAGCTGGACACTTCGATTTCGGGATGCCCCTCCTTGTACACCCACTGGTCGAAGAAAAAATCGAGATTGCGGCCGGTGGTGTCCTCGAACGCGCGCTGCAGGTCCTGCGTGATGACGTTGGCGCCGCGATGCCGCGTGCAATACAGGTTGAGCGATTTGAAAAACAGATCGTCGCCGGTGACGCGGCGCAGCATGTGCAAGCACCAGGCTGCCTTTCTCGTATAGATGGCGATCGAACAAATCGATCGGATTGCGATACCGGTTGCATACGATCGGGCGGCGGTAATGATTGGCGTCCTCGTCGAGATAGCCCTCCCGATCCTGGCGCACGTTCCACGCGAACTCGTCGGCGCCCAAGATTCTCCTCGCACCAGAGCGCCTCGAAGTAAGTAGCGAAACCCTCGTTGAGCCATGCGTGCGCCCAATCGCGGCAAGTCAGCAGGTCGCCCCACCATTGATGAGCCAGCTCGTGCGCGACCAGCGGATCGCTCTTGAAATCGAGATGCGCGCGCGCGTCGTGCAGCGTGCTTTCGGTCTGCGTCGTCGCCGACGTATTTTCCATCCCGCCGAAAATAAAATCGCTGACTGCGACCTGCGCATACTTGGCGTAAGGGTAGGGCACGCCGATCACGCGCTCGAAAAACTGGATCATCTTCGGCGTGTTGCCGAACGCGCGGCGCGCATCGTCCTCGCGCCCGGGCGCAACGTAGTAGGTGACCGGCGTATTGCCCGCACGATCTCCGATCAGCGCGAACTCACCGGCCGCCAGCGTGATCAGATAAGTCGAATGCGGTACCTCATGACGCCAATGAAAGGTGCGGGTCTTGTCCGAGGTGTTGGTCGAGGTTCCAATCAAGGCGCCGTTGGAGACCGCGGTGAATTTTTCCGGCACTGTCGCGATGATCTCGCTCGTAGGCCGGCTGTTAGGGTAGTCGTAGCACGGAAACCAGTAGCGCGAATCCTCGTCCTCACCCTGCGTCCACGCTTGCCGCGGCTTGTTCGGATAATCGGCATCAGGGCCGACAAAATAGAGTCCACGGCGCGGCTGACCCGCATAGTCGATCGCGATCTCGATTTCCTCGCCCGCGTTCAGAGCGCGCGGCAGCGCAATCCGCAACTTGTCGTCGGCAGTCTCGAAGGTCGCAGGCTCGCCTCCCGCCCGAACCGCTTTGATCTCGAGTTCCGCGGCATCAAATTCGAGCCGATCGAGCGGACCGGTAATCGCGGACAGCCGATGGGTCGCGGTACCGGAAATTTTCTTCGCGTCGAAGTCGAGCGCGACTTCCAGTTTGACGTGACTGATATTGGCGTCGCGATCGCGCGCCCATTTTGCTTCGACATGTTGCGGTTGAAACGCGCGGCGTCCGCGCGCGAAGGCGACCGTGAAGGCCTCGGCATCGCCCAACTCTATTGCCAATTGATCGAGAAATCGCGGCTTGTGCATGGCCGCATGTTATGAACCGCGGCTGTCGCGCGCAAACGGGAAAGAAAGATGCGAGATTGAATGCGGGGCTCCGCGCCCCGCGCCCGCGGCAGGGGTGACCCCTGCACCCAGTGAAAAAGAAAATCGCAAAAATGGCGAAGGCGCCCTTTTGCTCACTCCTAATAGTCTGGTTCCCCTTCCCGCTCGGGAAGGGGTTAGGGGTTAGGTTCTTCGGATTCAGCGCAATGCCGGCGCCATCACCTGCACCGGAGGCGCGTCCCGAAGCAAATCTTGCTGCGGGCTTACAACATCTGCGACGATGCCAGCCGGTGATCGTAGAAAGGACATTGCTTCGCGATGAAGTCGCTTTGGTTTGGACCATCGACCGAAGTGAGGTGGTCGAAACCGTCTATCAATTGGTCAAGGGAAATTTGGTGCTGCACCCGGAGCATCACGACGTTCGCGGATGGCCGCCCGGCGAAGCAGAGAAATACACACCGATCCTCCTCGATTGCTTCGATCGCGGCGGATGGTTCCACGGCGTATTCGACGACTCGCGACTGATCGGAGCAGTCGTGCTGGACAACAAATTTCTCGGCAAGCACAGGGATCAACTTCAGATGAGATTCCTCCACGTGAGCCGCTCTTATCGGAACAGCGGCGTCGGCCGTCGGCTCTTCGAACTGGCCAAAGGAATCGCGCGAGAGAGAGGAGCCTCGAGGCTTTACGTATCGGCGACACCGTCAGAGAACACGATCAGATTTTACACGGGCTTGGGATGTGCAGTTTCCGCCGAGCCCGATCCGGAATTGTTCGCGCTTGAGCCGGACGACATCCACCTCGAATGCAGGCTGTAATTGCAGCCTCGGGTCACACATCGAGCATCACTATGACGCCCTCATTCGGCGCGAGCATCAGGGGAGAGTGCGCGACGCTCTTTCGGTCGGGAATCGTACTCAGCAAAATTTTGCCGGCGGGCAAATCTATCTCGCGCGCCTCGGCGGTGAAGTTCAGCGCGACGACTATATGCTGCGTAGGCGTGTCGCGATGGAACACCAGGCAATCTTCGGGCGCGTTGTCCAACTCGCGATAGCTGCCCTCGACCAGCGCGGGCGTTGATTTGCGCAGTTCGATCAGCCGGCGATAGAGCGACAGCATCGAGTGCGGATCGTTCAACTGGCGCGCGACATTGACGGCCTTGAAGTCTCCGCACGGCAGCCAGGTATTGGCGCTGGTCGAGAAGCCGCCGTTGCGCGCGTCGGACCATTGCATCGGCGAGCGGCAGCCGTCGCGTCCGACCGGATCGCGTTTGCTGTCGGCCGGGATTGCCGCGTCGCGCATCCCGATTTCTTCGCCGTAATAAATGAAAGGAGTGCCGCGCAGCGTCAGCAGCATCACGGCCGCGACGCGGGCGCGCGCCTCGCCGTCGCCATCGCGCGAGTAGCGCGAGATATGGCGCGGGAAATCGTGATTCGAGAGCGTCCAGGTCGGCCACGACGTCGGTCCGAAAGATTTTTCGGTCAGATCGATCGCGGCGCGGAAACGGCGCGCGTCGTAGCGCGCAAGCAGAAAGCGGAAGTTGAACGCGAGCTGCAGCTCGTCCGGCCGCAAAAAATCGGCCAGCCGCTCATGCTCTCGCGGCCAGGTCTCGCCGACCAGTATTCGTTGCTCGTAACTGTCAGAGACGCGGCGAAATCCGCGGATGATGTCGTGAACCTCGGGCCGATCGTGGCTGTAGAGAGGATCCTGCGTACCCTTCGCGTTCCACGGAATGTCGGGATCGGTAGCAGCGCGTATCGGATTGTCACGCAACTCGGCATCTTTGATGAGACCGGCGATCACGTCGATGCGAAAACCGTCGGCGCCGCGATCGAGCCAGAAGCGGATGACTTCGTGCATCGCCTCGACTACTTTGGGATTTCGAAAATTCAGATCGGGCTGCTGCTCGAGAAACATGTGCAGGTACCACGACGCTGTAGTCGCATCGTACTTCCACGCGATGCCGCCGAAGGTGCTCTGCCAATTGTTCGGCGGACGATCGGGCGAACCGGGAACCCAGATGTACCAGTCGCGTTTTGGATTGGTCTGCGATGCCCGCGACTCGACGAACCATGGATGCTGATTCGAAGTGTGATTCGGGACGAGATCGACAATCACCCGGATTCCGCGGCGATGCGCCTCTGCGAGCAGCCGATCGAACGCGGCAAGGTCGCCAAGATCCGGATGGATGCCGCAGTAGTCGCTGACGTCGTAGCCCCAATCGTCGAGCGGCGACGGGTTGATGGGATTCAGCCAGATCGCGTCGATGCCGAACGCGGTCAGGTAGTCCAGATGCGCAGTGACGCCGTCGAGATCGCCGATACCGTCGCCGTCAGAATCGGCGAACGAGCGCGGATAAATCTGGTAGAAGACGGCGCGCTGCCACCATTGAAGAGCCATCGCGGAGCCGTGGAGGATTCAGGCGGCGCGCGAGCCCATCATGTCCGCATAGTTGGTTGCGTAGAATCTTTCCTTCGCCGACTCCGACAGATTCGGCGTCGACAGCTCGAAGCGCTTGAGCGGATTGCGGCCGCCCTCGATATGCGGATAGTCCGACGAGAACATGCACAGCTCCGGCCCAGCCTGCTCGACGATCCATCCAACCGGCTCATGCGGATACGGCGTGAAACGCAGGTTGCGGCGCACGTAGTCGGAGGCCTTCATCGGCAGGCTCAAATATTTTTCCGACTTCACGAAAGTTTCCTGCGAGATGTCGAGCCGGCGCAGCCACGGCACGATCCACATCGCGCCCTGCTCGATACATCCGCCGCGCAGTCGCGGGAACTGTTCGAAGATGCCGTCGAGGACCATCGTCGAGAGAAAAATCTCCGGCATCATGTGGATCGCCATGAAATCCTTCGAGCGGATATTTTCGCCGCCGCCGAGGAAGTCGGTCACCGGGCGATCGTTGTTGTGAAACGCGCGCGGGATGGCGCGGCCGCCGCCGCCCACGTGCAGCATGAAGGGAACGTCGGCGTCCTGCAGGCGGCGCCCACACGCCGTTGAAGTCGGGATGCGTCGGAGATTTTTTCGCGGGCGGCAGCGACGGGATGTGAATCGCGGCGCATCCCAGTTTGATAGCCTCGTCGATTTCCTTCTCGGCCAGCTCGGGAATGTCGAGCGGCACGAAGCCTACCGCGAGCAGCCGCTTGTCACCACGGCAGAAATCGGCAATCGCGCGGTTATGCGCACGCGCGCCGCCGTACAGGACTTCGGGCGTCGAGCGAACCTGGTCGAACTCGCCCCAGAAATGCGTGATTGCGAAAGTGGTGAACACCAACTGCGATCTGAAGCCAAGCAAATCGAGTGCGCGCCGACGCTCGTCGGGATCGAAAGCGCCAAGCGCTTCCCATCCCTTGCGCAGCATCAGGTTCTGTTCCGCGTCGGCAACCGCGGCGGGATTTTTTTGACGTTCGCCGGCATGCGCGATCGCCTTCTCGACCATCCTGCCGCCCGATCCGAGCGCGAGCGGATGCAGCTTCGCGCGAAGGTCAGGATCGGCGTGAGAAATCAGCCAGTCCTGAGTCTCCATGATGTGGCTGTCGGCGTCGTTGAAGATTCGACCTTCGGCATATGGCATCGCTATAACCTCGTTCGATGAATTCGCGCGGCCATCCGCCTGCGCGTTTCAATTTCAAGATAATGCAGGATGGTCGTGTCGTACAGAGGCAGGCGCTAAGGTATCGCTCTCTATTTCTCGAAGCCCAGATCGCGCAGGCATTGGCGGGCCTCCTCGGCTTTGTCCGCATAAACCATGAGGCGCGCGGGCATCGCCATGCGGGTGATTACGATCATGCGCGGAGTAATCTCGCCAAGGATGAAGGTTTCAATCCCCACGGACGCCAACTCGTCACGCGCGATCCAGAGCAGCGAAGGGTCGATATTCTCGAGCACTGAAACCAGTCGTTCAGGATCCGGATTTAGAAAATTCACTTTGGCGCGCCAATTCAGATCGGCTGGCCTACATCTATGCGATTGCCGTCGGGGTCTTCGAACACGAAGGCGCGCAGGCCGTAGTCCTTGTCCTGGATGCGCTTGATAATGCGCAATCCGTGCTGCTGGCAGATTGCGTGGAGCGCGTTGGCATCGTCCACCATCATATGCGCGACGTTGAATGAGGCCGCCGTGTGATTCGGCTGTAGCGTCAGGTGCAATTCTGCCTGATCCTTTTTCAGGATCATGAAGCCGACCGGAGTGCCGTTCTCGAAGACCTTGGTGAAGCCGAGCACCTTCGTATAGAACTCGCAGGCGCGCGCGATGTCCTTAACCGGGAGCATCGCGGCGATCCGTCCGAAGCGGATGCCGTGGCCGGCGCCGTCGCTCATCGGATGCTCACTTCTCGGTGAAACCGAGGTCATTAAGCCGGTCGCGCGCATCTTTGACTGCGTCGCGATGGACCATCAAGCGCGTCGGCACCGCGGCAGTCGTTCCGAGCAAGCGCGACGAGCCCGCGTCGAAGACATATGACTCGATTCCTGCTTCGTTCAGGTAGTCATGCGCCATCCGGACCGGGGTTGGATCGATGCTGGTGAAAATTTCTTCGAGTTCGGACGGGTCGGGCAGCTCTTTGTCGGGCATGGGTTCCTTTCCGGGTAGCGAACTTTCAGTTGGTGGTGGACGTCGATGCGGACGACATCCCCTTGACCCGATTATAGATGAGGGCGACGACGCCTACGACCAACACTATCGCGATCAATGCGTCGAAGCGATGAAAGTACGGCGCGAGGTCTTTCCAGTGCTGACCGAGTTTCATCCCGAAGTAAGTGAGCGCGAGGCACCAAATATATGACCCGATCAGCGTATAGATGGTGAATGGGACGAGCTTCATCCGCGTTACGCCGGCGGGAAATGCGATGAAGGTGCGGACTACCGGCAGCATCCGGCTCCAGAAGACGGCGTGCGAGCCCCATCGCTCGAAGAAGCGGTCGGCGGTTTCGAGTTCGTGCGGCGCGATCAGGATGTAGCGACCGTAACGCTCGATGAAAGGACGGCCGCCGTATAGTCCGACGAAATACGCGACGTACGATCCGAGCAGGCATCCTACCGCGCCCGCAATCGCGACCATCTGGAGTCCGAAGCGTCCGGTCGCGACCAGGTAGCCGGAGAACGGCATGATGATCTCGGAGGGCAGCGGGATGCATGCGCTCTCGATAGCCATCATCAGGACGACGCCAGCGTAGCCGAGCGAGGAAATCGTCGCGATGACGAAGGCGGAGAGTCCGGAGATTAATTTATCGGCCATTGTTACTGTCCGCAGCTATGAAGATCACGCCGACAGATTGCCATGTTACGGAGTTGGTTGCGACATGATCGGGTGAGGATGAGGTGCTTATTTCGTGCTGTCGTGAGCCAAGTTATGTTGGAAGTTTCTATTCGGGCGTTTGACATAGTATAAAACGCGTCATATACACAACGCCAACGTATAGGTCGCGAGCCTCTCTCAGAACCACGCCAGCTCGCCATAGGTGAAGATTATTTCTCCCAGCGAGCATCGTTGGCTCGTTCTCGGCATTGCGTCGGCGACTATCGTCGGCGTTGGTTTGATTTCGAGCGATCGCCCTGTTGCGAAGTTTTTCTTTCGTGGCGACGGCTTCGGCGGCTGAAAGTAGCATCGCAGGAAACAGGTTCCTTCGATATGTCCCCTGGGGTGGTAGTCGATCTTGCGGCGGAGCGTCTCTACCTGATGAGTCCGAAGGGTGGCATCGACGCTATTGGACTCGCCTCGGGTAACTTGCTGTGGACCTCGAAAGCTTCGGGCAAACCGCTGGCGGTGTTTGACGATCGGCTGGCCGCGCAAGCCGAGGCAGTTGGCGGTTCCAATTCCTTACCGATCGTATTGCTGGACACCAAGAGCGGCCGCGTCGTTTCGACTATCGCAGTCCCGATCGCGGCCGGAGCGATGCGACCTTCGATTGGCGACGGTATGGTGGCTGCGTCGTCGGTGCATGCGCACGTCGTATCAGACGGCCTGTTGGTATCGTGGACGGTCGCGGGTCGCCCGGTCAGTCCAATTCCAAAGCCGGTGAACGTTCGAAACGATTCCGGGGCCGCCCTTATCAATCTGCAAACCAATCACGTTACCACGATCGCGCCCGACCAGGCCGCGGCCATGCTCCGCCGCAAGACCAATGCGGCCGCGCCGAATCTGAGCGGGACCGAGGGGTTGTACTTTCAGCCCGAACTCGCCGGCCGGTTTTTTGTTTCGGTGAAGCTGGGCGCGGCCAGTGCGGGACAGCAGGCGGTGATGAAGCGATGGAGTGAAACCGGTGAACCGCTGCCTGATATCGAGCTTGGCCCGGGCTTCATCGCCTATGCTATTTCCGCGGACGAATCGCTCTTGCTGATAATCAGCGGGGCGTCGGGACCGCGCTACCTATGGTCGATCTATGCGATCGCCAGCGGCGAGCGCGTCGGGGAAGTTCGGTTGGCGGACTCGTCGGCGCAGTCTTTTTTTGTGTGGCATTCGATTTTGATCTACCGATCGGCCGCGATACACGGGATGGATCTCAAAACGGGAACTGAAATCTGGACGCGGGCGCTGCGCGATACGTCCTATCACGGACCATTTCCGCCGCATTCGTGATCCTTTAACACGTCGGGGACTGGGGAGGACTCGATGAAATCAAACCGCAAGCAACTATCACGTCGTGGGGATCAGTCACGGAAAACCGGATTCTATTCACTCGCAACCGTCTTGCTCGTCGCCGCGCTATCGCTGAGCGCGATGGTTCTGGCCGGCGCGCCGACGCTGCAACCCTCGCACTCGGGCCACAGCATCCCGGTCGCGATTCCGGCGCAGGTCGGCGGGCCGTCCGGCGCGGCGCGGGTTGCTCCGGGCACTGGCGCTGACGCGGAAGGAAGTTTTCATCCCGGCATACTCCCGCTAGTTGCCGGCGCTTGGACGGCTGAGGGACCCGCGCCGATACAGAACGGACAGTCATCGACCCCGCCCGCGATGCCGCCCAACAATTTTGTAATCGGCGCAGTCCAGGCAATCGCCGCTCATCCGAGTGACCCGAATACAATTTTCCTTGCCGCTGCGAATGGCGGCATCTGGAGGACTTCCGACGGCGGCGCCACCTGGACAGCGCAGACTGATACCGCCAACTCGCTTTCGATGGGATCGTTGAAGTTCGACCCGACCGATGGAACCCACGCCACCCTGATCGCGGGCATCGGCCGCCGCAGTAACCTCGCTCAGATCGGTGGGCCACAGAGCGGAGTATTGCTCACGACCGACGGCTCGACCTGGAATGCTCCAGCCGGTGGCGGAGCGGGCAGTATTCTCAGTGGTTCGGATATAATCGGCGTGGCTGCTCGTGGGAAAATCCTGATGGCAGCATCGAATAACGGCTTTTATCGCAGCACTGACACGGGCGGACACTTCGCGCTGATCTCAAACGGAGGGGCCAGCGGATTGCCCGCGGGTAACTACTTCGACATCGCCGAAACGCCCACGGCCAAAGTTATTCCCGACGGTGTGGTGATGGTCTCCGACGGCTTCGGCGGTGTGGAGGAGTGGGGCAACAACGGGACATTCATCAACACCATATTCACCGACTCGTTCCAGGATGCCGGGTCCACTTTCGACACGATGGGAAACTTCATCGTCACACTGTTCAGCGGTCAGAGTTTGTCGGAGTTCGATCCGACAGGATTGTTCCTGTCTGACGTCGGTTCCGGGCCGTTCAACCTGCCCGAATCGATCGAGCAGGACAACATGGGGAACTTCATCAACGGCAATGCCGGCCCCAACAACTTACCTGCCAACCCCGCCTGTGTGCCCACCGCCACCAACTTCTGCGAGGGCAATTTCTGCGATCCGACTCCTCCCTACCAATGCTACAGCCAGTGCAAACAGCCCCAGGATGGAAACCCCGGAACCACTTACCCGTTTTGTCCGGTCCTGGTCTTCGACTCTAACTTCAACTTGATCCATACCTGGTACCCGGAGGCCGAGCAGGCTCCCGCAGGTTTGGAGCAGGTTGACGGACGCGGCACCGACTGGGGCGCCCTGGTTCCGGTTCCAGTGACAAATCCCATTACGCCGCAGTGTGTTCTGCGTTACACTTCGGAAGGGCTGCTGGTTAAACAATTCAATGTCTGCACCGGAACCCAGATGGCCGACTTCGCCTCCGGACTGCCGGGCGAAAACGCCTTCGAGCTGCAAATCGCTCCCAATGGAGACACGTTCGTAGCCGATACCGAGCAAGTTGTGCGGCTCGATTCGAGCGGCAACGTGGTCCAGACATATCTTTCGGGTATTGGCGCCAGCGTTGACAATCCAATATTCGCGATGAACTTCGATCCTGATGGCACCTCGTTCTGGACCGGGACTGTCGGTTCCGGTGATGTCTATAAGGTGGACATTGCGACCGGGACCGTCCTGGTTCACTTCACTGACGGGTCCGGTATCGCGTCCGGAATCAGCGTCAAGGTCGCTCCAATCTACACCTCCGTGATTGGGGCAGGCGCGCTGGACGGCGTTTACAAGTCGAAGGATTGGGGCGCGAGCTGGACGCAGGTTTTCAGTAACGCCACACTGACCAACAACCTGTTGATCGACGGCACCACCCAAAACATCAAGGTTGCGGTGGGAACGGCCGGCAATATCTTCGTCGGTATCGAAAACGCGGGCCAACCGAGCGGCACCGACCTGGTGGGACTCTTCAGTTCGCTGGATGGGGGCATAACCTGGACCAAGTACACGCTGCCGACCTCGACCGAAACCTGCAACACGTTCGGAATCAACCCCGGCGGACAAGGCATGATCAATTTCGCGATGGTGGCCGATCCGAACATGCCTAAGGTCGTGTACGTCAGCGGTGATCGGCAACCGGCCAAGAATGAACTAACTGCGACCACGTTCTGCGGCGGAGCGATGAACCCCACGTTCCCCAACTCGATCGGTGCTACGAACTATACGGGGCGAATATTCCGCGTGTCTGACACAGGGTCCATGCCGGAGACCGACAATGGCACCATGAGTAAAACGGCTCCCCACGCCGATTCGCGCGCGTTGGTGTTTGATGCCGGTGGTAATCTCCTCGAAGGCGACGATGGCGGAATTTACAGGCGATCCAGCCCCATCGCCGCAACAGGGGACTGGTCTGCGGTGGTCGGCAACCTGCAGATCTCCGAGATGCACGACGTCGCTTACGACTCGATCTCGTCGATTTTGTTCGGCGGCAACCAGGATACCGGCATCCCGTCACAGAATGCGACCAACGGCCTGCCCTGGAACGATCTGGAACAGGGCGACGGTGGCGACGTTGGAGTTGACACCATCACCGCCGCGCCGAACTCGCTCCGCTACATCTCCTCTACCTTCTTCGCAGGCTTTGAGCAGCTGACCTTCACCCCGGGCAACGCGCAAGTAGGTATGCCCGCTTTCCCCGCCCTCAACAGCGGTGCCGGTCCGGCGCCCACGGTGCAATTCTTCACCCCGGTCAGGGTCAACAAGATCACTCCGGCACGCCTCATCTTTGGCTTTAACAACGACGTTTACGAATCTTTGAACCAAGGCGGCAACATAGCTGCGGTCGATCTCTCTGCCGGAGTCCCGGCTCCCGGGGTTACGGTCAACGACTCGTTGGGCCATCTGGCCTTGATCTACGGCGGCGTCAGCGGCGGGGTCATGAATGCGGATCTGATCTACGCAGGATCAGGCCCGACCGTTTATCGGCGCACGGCGCCTCCCGGCACCGCGTTGACGGCGACCGGTGCGCTGCCCGGCGCGGTGAGCATCAATGACATCGCGGTCGATTCGACTGACTACACACACGTATTTGCGATCGACGACACTCACGTTTATCAAAGCACCAACAGCGGAGGCGCCTGGAGCGATATCACGGGCAACCTGTCGGCGGCCAACCCGGGCACCTTCGACTCGATGGAATTCGTGGTCTCGGGCGGTCAGAAATCGATCGCAGTGGGGACCAATCACGGAGTGTATCAGTCGGTTTTCAGCAGCCTTGGAAGCTGGAGCCAGGTCGGCACGGGTCTGCCGAATGCGCGAGTCTTTCGGCTGCATTTCGATTCGGGCAGCGGGTTGCTCGTCGCAGCGACACTAGGGCGCGGCGCGTGGGAGTTCATGCCGGGAGTAGCGCCGACGCCGACCGCGACTGCCACCGCTACTCCCACGGCCACCGCGACTGCGACGGCAACTGCAACTGCGACGCCGACTGAGACCGCGACCGCAACCGAAACGGCTACCGCAACTGAGACCGCTACGGCCACGGAGACAGAAACGGCTACGCCAACTGAAACGGCGACAGAAACCGAAACGCCCACCGCTACTCCCACGCCTGGAGGCGGACATGGGCGCATCTCGGTTAAGCCGACAAAGCTGAGCCTGAAGGCGCATCCGAACGCGACAGCGACAAAGAGCATAACGATCAGTAACAAGGGGACTGGCCCGCTGTTCGTCACCATTACCCAGGTGTCGCATAACCCGCCACTTTCCGAGACTGGCGGCGGAGGTCCATTTGTGGTCCCGGTGGGCGGACCGAGTCATGTGGTGATCGTCACTTACTCGCCGACCAAGAAGGGGAAGACGAATGACTCGATCTCGATCACGAGCGACGATCCGACGCAGCATAAGGCGATAAAGGTAAAGATCAAGGCGACGGCGAAATAGACCGAGCGCGTCACTTGATATGCGGGAAAGCGGCGGGCCCTCGGCTCGCCGCTTTCGTTTATATTTTCGAGGGCGAATTGGGTCCCCTTGAAAGGTATGGATTAGCTATTAAGTTCTTAAGACAGCCAATTCATGCCGACGAAATTTCATATGGTGCTAGTGTCGGTAAAAATTATAGAGTAAAAATTATAGACAAATTCCAGAATTCGTTATCACTCTTGAGGAAATCTTAGATAAATCAACTACGTCACGAAATATTTCCCCCGCGCATGGTTGTTGCAGTTGCGCTCCTTCGAGACAAAACATTCGTGCCGGCTCTGCTGGAAAAACAATGGCAAACGAGATTCGAGTCCTGATCGCGGAAGATGACGTCAATACCCACGAGGAGTGGCGCGAATCGCTCGCGGTGTGGGGGTTCCGCGGTGAGATTGCAGAGGACGGCGTGCGCGCGCTTGAGCTTATCCGCAGCTTCGATCCCCATATCCTGCTCTCGGATCTAAGGATGCCGCGCAAGGGAGGGCTCGAGCTGCTGCGTGATATCCGCGAGATGGGGATTCATCTGCCCACTATCATGATCTCGGGGCAGGGCGAGATACCCGACGCGGTTGAGGCGCTCAAGCAGGGCGCGGTTGACTACATGCGCAAGCCGGTTGACCCGACCCATCTGCAGCGCGTGCTCAAGAACATCGCCGACAACATCACTATCCGTGAAGAGAACACCACGCTGCGACGGCGCCTGGCCGAGGTCGGCGAACTGGGTCCACTGTTCGGACGGTCGATGCCGATGCGCAAAGTAATCTCCTCTATCGAGCGGTTGGCGCAATCGTCGGCGTCGGTGGTGATAACAGGCGAAAGCGGCACCGGCAAAGAGCTGGTGGCGCGGACGATTCACGAACTATCACCGCGGCGCGACGCGGCTTACGTCCCGGTCAATTGCGCCGCGATCCCAGAAACGCTGATGGAGAGCGAGCTGTTTGGGCATGAGCGCGGATCCTTCACCGGCGCCGACCGGCGCAAAGAGGGATGCTTCGAGGTCGCCAACGGCGGCACACTTTTGCTCGACGAGTTGACTGAGATGAAAGCGGAACTCCAGCCCAAGCTGCTGCGGGTTATTGAAGAACAGCGACTGCGCAGGGTTGGCGGCACGGCGGAGATCCCGCTGGACGTGCGAGTGCTGGCGTCGTCGAATCGCGACATCGAGCAAGCGGTGCGCGAGGGCAAGTTGCGCTCGGATTTGTTCTATCGGCTGAACGTTTTCACGATCGTACTGCCGCCGCTGCGCGAGCGGATAGACGACTTGCCGCAGCTGGCGCAGATGTTCGTCAATCACTACGCGGCGCAGAACAAGAAGGACGTGACCGGGGTTGACGAAGAATGCATGAAGGCGCTGCAGGCGCATCCCTGGCCCGGCAACGTGCGCCAATTGCGCAACGTCATCGAGCGCGCGCTGATCGTGTGCGAAGGCCGCACCATCCGCAAGTCAGACTTGCCTGATGATTTTCGAGCGGCGACCGGCGGCGGCGACGGCGGCTTTATCAAGATTCCGCTGGGGACTTCACTGGACGACGTCGAAAAGGAAATGATCTCGCGTACTATCGAGTTTACCTCGGGCAACAAGACTCGGGCGGCGGAAATTCTTGGTGTGAGCGCCAAGACTCTGTATAACAAACTCGAACGCTTTGGCCCCGAACGCTCGTCCTGAATCAAACGATCGGAAGTCAGGTCGGGATGAGGCCGCACTACAGGCTCATCGCGCGAGAAAACTATGCGTCTGCGAGCAAGACTGGCCCTCATGGCCCTCCTGCTGATGCTCGTGCCCACGATCACGCTCAGCATCATCTCGATCGATTCGAGAATCGGCGCGATGATCGACGACATGTCGCGATCGACCGACTTCATGATCGCGCAGATCTTCGAAGAGGTGCGGCTCGCGCTCTCGCAAGGCGATGCCGACGTCGCGACCGCTCTCCGAAACAACGAACCGGTCCGCAAGTTGCTCGATTCGACGGTCGCATTCGGACCGGGCGTGGTGGCGGCGTCGATTCTCGCAAATGACGGCACTGTGATCGTGGCGTCCAACGGTGACGGCGAGGGCAAGCCCGCGCTCGACCTGCCGTCGGTCAAGGAACTCGACGAACAGGCTTCCCGATGGCTCCTGATCACCTCGCTGCCAACTCTGCTGACAGCGAAGGTTTATGAAGCCCGGCGCCGGGTGGACATCAATGGTAAACCGGCCGCGACAATTTCAGTCGGAGTGACGACGGCGCTGATCGCTGACGAGGCACGCCATCTGCTGGTGGTGATCGTTGCCACCGCGGGACTCGTCATCGCGGCAGCGATGCTCGCGGTAGTGCTGATCGCCAACCGTGTCCTCGAACAACTCGCCAATCTGACTAGCGGGTTCGAACAACTGGCGGCGGGCAAGAGTGCTCCGGAAGTGAAGGTCTCGGGCGCCGGTGAATTGGGCACGCTGGCCGAGAAGTTCAATGAACTGTCGCGGCAGGTCAGGGCTGATCGATCGCGCCTGGACAGCGACCAATCTCATCTGTTCGACGTGGTCCGCACGATCCAGGACGCCGTGGCACTCATCGACGCCAATGGCACCGTGTTGTTTGCAAACAAGGAGTTCCAGGAGCGGCTCGCGCCGAAAAACGGCGCGCTTGAAGGCACCGCGCTCGCCTCGGCGCTCGACCCGGCGCATCCGCTGCTCGCGTTGGTGCAATCGACCGTGGCGGGCACCGAGGCCCACGATGTTCCGCTGACGCTCCCGGGCGGCGGGACTTACCTGGTTTCATTTTTTCGTCTTGGGCGCGAGCGGGTCCCGGCGGGTTTGTTGATCGTGCTGAGAGATTTGCAGCCGGTTATCGAACTGGAGACCGCGCTCGATTCGTCGAATCGGCTGGCGCGCCTGGGGACGCTGATTTCCGGGCTGGCACACCAGCTGCGCAGCCCGCTGAACGGAATGAACATGCGGCTCGAGCTGCTGCGGCATGAGGCGGGCGAGGCCGGCTCGAAGCACGTGGATAAATTGCGGCGCGAGGTGACCCGGCTCGACGAGGCGGTCGAGGCGCTGCTGCGGTTCATGCGGCCCGAGCAGCTGAAGCTGAGCGAATTCGACATGAACGAGTTGCTCAAGGAACTCGGCGCGCGCGTGAATCCCGAAAAGGTCAAAGTCGAGTACCAGCTCGATCCCGCGCTGCCCACGGTTCAGGCCGATCGCGGATTGATTTACGAAGCGCTGTCCAACTTGATAACCAACGCCGAGCAGGCGATGTCCGACGGCGGAGAGATGACGCTTTCCAGCAAGTTGAACGGGACGACGGTCGAGCTCGCAATCGCCGATCGCGGGCCTGGAATCGCAAAGGAACAACTGGATCGGATCTTCGACTTGTATTACACAACCAAGGCTGGCGGGAGCGGCCTGGGATTGCCGTTCGCGATGCGCGCGATCGAACTCAACGGCGGAAAGATAGCTATAGACTCAGAAGTCGGCCAAGGTACGGTGTGTAAGATCACGATTCCGATTGCATCCAATGCGCCTGCCAAACCAGCGGTACCTAGCGCGGCTTAAGCGAACCGATCGGTTACTAATCCGGCAGCTCGCCGGGGTCTTCCTGGTAGCACTGATTTTTGTCGCCGGATGCGCCCCGGGCGGCACGCGATTTTCGGATTTATTTCGCGGCGGATCGCCGACGCCGAGTCCTTCCGTCGAGCAAATCCCAACCGCGACTCCCACCCCGACCCCAGCGCCGGCGGTGGCAGAAACGCCGGCGCGCAACAGCAAGAAAGTCGCGAAGCAGGCGCGGGCCGCGTCGGAGAACGCAGCGACCGCATCGAGAGAAGCCGCGAACGCATCTGCCGCCGCAGCGCTCGCGTCGAAGCAAGCGGCGAGCGTGGCGAATCGGATCCAAGGATCAGGTCCATCCAACGCCGACGTGAGTCTCGAGAGCAATGCGCCGACGACAACGGAAACGATCAGCACATCCAGCAATCGCGGAACTCCTTCGTCAAGTCCGTCTCTGACGCCAGACGCACCCGCCTCGTCGGTTACCCACTCGACTCCGACGCTGAGCTCGCCCGCGCTGGACACGCCGGGTGCAACAGGAGAATCCAATTCAGCGAAGGCCGCCAAACTTATTCAGAATGTCGATGCGATGGACAAGCGAGTCGATCGCAAAAATCTATCGGCCGACGATTCTCAGCGCGACATCCTCGCGCAGAAACTATTGCAAGAAGCAAAGAAGGCGCTGGCCGATCGCGACAGCGTCGCAGCAATGAGTCTGGCGGCCAAGGCGTCCACATTGTTCGCGCCGCTGCCTAAGCTCGCGGCATCCTCGATCGCGCCTGCACCATAGTCCGCAAAATTAGATTTTTCGATCTGTCACCAATGGAACATTAGTCCGACCCTTTCGGAATCGTGAAGTTATTTCTTCGATAATCTCTACAAAAGGCTTGAGGATAAAGAGTTCTCCAAGTGGCCCTATACTTGCTCCAATTCGTTGTAGTCACGGCATTGGTCGTGAAGAGTAGTCAGACATGGACATGGTGATCAGCTTGGCGAGCAGCGATGAGGTGGCATTTATCTTCGATGCATCCAGCTCGCCGATTCGACTTTTATGATTTGAGTCGGCGGTGAGTTTTCGCGCGCGTCCTTTCGGACCCGGTCGATGTTTAATGGCGAGGGAGTACCGGTATGGAGTTCCGAATGACAAATCCGCGAAAACTCAATCCCATCGTTGTCGCAGTCGAAAACGCCACCAGCGAACTTAATGATCTTTTGAACGCGATCGGATTGCGTATCTCACTCCTGCAGCACCAGGTTGAAGCCGCCGCCTTCGAAGCGGAGATCGCGCGACTCGCGGGGCTGGTCGATAAGGCGACTAAACGTGTGCGGCTGTTAGACGAATACGTACGGGCAGAAGCGCTGGTCGCTTCGATGCGTCCGGAACGCGCGAAGAGACCGGCTAAAGTTTCGCGCGCCGAAACTATTACTGATGACTCCGATCGGCAACCCCAGACTGCTTTGTTGATCACCGACCCGGCTGGAGAAAATGGCGCTATAAAAGAATGCCTCGAGCGCAGTGGATGCACGGTCGTAGTAGCAGGATCATCCGCCGCGGGAATGAGCTTGCTTCGGTCCAATCAAAGTTTCGATCACATCCTATGTGATTCGGCATTCATCACTGAGTCAGGCTGGAAGCTCACCGCCGAGTTGACGCGCGCCGCTCCCGAGTCGCGCGTGTACGTACTACAACGCTCGGCGATGTCAGACAGACTCGCCGATCCCGTTGACTGAATATTTTTTCGCTAAAAATTACAATCGCTTGGCGGGTAAGCGGAAAATACTACACGCCGCTTTTGTAAATATCGGCGCGGTTCCAGCCGCCAACTCGTGGTACGGCAATTGCTGATACTACACACGCCGACAAAATGTGTTGTCGAGATTGAAAAGACAAGGAGGAGGCAAATGAAACGCGAAATACAATGGTCCCTCTTAACAACCGTGACAGCTACTCTGGCGATGGTTGGGACGGCGTTTTGCCTGAATCCGTCTTCTCCTAACAGCATGAAATATCGGCCGCGCGCCGATGAATCACAGCCGGTCGAGCGAAGCGTCGTGAAAGTCCACACCGATCACGGTGTTGTGACCATACCGGGAAAAGCCGACAGCTGGGATGCGGCAGAACGCGCAGTATTTGTCGCTGATAGCATTGCCGATGTGCAGATAGCCAATAGCGAAGTGCCGTGGCGCATAGCACTCGAATAGCTATCGGCATCTTCCAGCAAAAATACCTAGCCACTAGCTTCTTCCTACTTATGATGAGTCATTGAGATAACTGAATGTCTTTGGAGGAAATCTAATGAAAAATTCCGCAAAAATTGCAATTTCACTGCTGAGTCTTGCCGCCATACCTTTAATTAATGGGTGCAGTTCAAAAACCGATGAGGTGACGAGAACCACCACGGCGTACGTACCGCCTGCCACGCAGGAAACGGTGGTCGTTCAGCCGGCCCCGGCTCCGGTGGTAGCGCCCGCGCCAAGCACGGTGACGACGACTGAGGAACGGAGCAGCGAAAACTCGAGCGACGTCGGCAACAACGCGACGCGGGAAAGCTCGAGTGCGTATCACAGTGAGTCGTCGACCGTAACACCGACGGCGCCGCCGCAGGAAACAACCACTACGACTTATGAGAAGACTTATCAGGGAGCCAACTGATTGGTGATCGCATGAAACTTGAAAAAAGCAAATTTGCAAGCGTGATGTTGCTGGCGAGCGTTGCGGCCTTTTCGCTTCCGGTTTATGCGCAGCAGGAAGTGACCACCAATGACTCCGCAGTTAACGCTCCAGCTACAGCGACTGATCGAGCGGTTACTTTGGAAAAGGACACGGCGCAGACTTCAGCCGAGCACCATTACAACTCGCCCGCCGAACGCGCCAAGGACGATCTGCTGATCACGAAGGTGAAGAGTTCGCTCGCCGACCGGGGTATCTCGGATCAATACCCGGTACAAGTCGATTGCGATCACGGAACCATACTGTTGAGCGGTGTGGTGGCGTCAGCCGACGCGGCACGGCAGGCGGAATCGATCGCTCAGAACACGAGCGGCGTGGTCGGGGTCAAGGATAAGCTGACCTGGCGGTAGGCTTTATTGGCGCAGCAGCGGGATCACTTCTCTGCCGAACTGCTCATGCTGCGCGTCCCGCTCAGCCGGCGATGAGATAACGTCCACATTGACGTCGCGAATTCCCGCTTTCACGAACTCATCGATTTTCGCGGCCACGTCGGCAGGCTTACCGATGGCCGCATACCGTTTTGCCGGTTCGCGAAAGTCCATCGCGTAACGCTTGCTCAAATAAGTTGCGGACACGTCAAGCGCAGCTTCGTAGCTGGATCCAAGCGTCACAAACAAATGCAGCGCGGTGCCGAAATGCTCGAACTTGCGGCCCGCTTTGTCAGCCTCGCGTGCGATGAACTCGAGTCCCTCGCCGACCCGCTTGGGCGTGACGACGTAGGGCATCCATCCGTCGCCCAAGTGCGCGGCGCGTTTCAACGCACCTTCGGCGCGTCCGCCGACCCAGATTGGCGGTCCTCCAGCAGTGCGCGGCTTCGGCAGCATCGTGACTTTACCGAAGCTGAAATACTTGCCGTGATATTCGACCGGTTCGCCGGTCCATAGCTGCTTGATTATTTCGATTGCTTCGTTCGCGCGCCCGCCGCGCTGTTTGAGTGGCACGCCGCACGCTTCGTACTCGCGCGGAAATTCGCCGCCGACTCCGACGCCGAAAATAAAGTGTCCCGCACCCATCAGGCGATCCAACGTCGCGACCATCTTCGCGACGGTCGTGGGATGACGCAGCGGCAACAGAAAAATGCTGGTGCCGAAAAGCAGGTCCGGTTTCAGCGCAGACAGGTAGGTGAGTTGCGTCAGAGGATCGTCAACCGGTCCGGTAAACGCGACGTGGTCTCCGGTCCAGATACTCTCGTAGCCCCACTCCGACAGTGTGTTGACGGTCTTCAGCGCATGCTCGCGATCGGCAGCGGTCGCCATCGCGCCGAACCGGATTTTAGCATTCAACGGCAGCACGTAACTCATGTCATCACCTCTGCGCGCACCCTCAGACCGATCGCAGCGAGCCGCCGTCGATGCGGATCATCGAACCGGTCACATAGGCTGCCAGCGGACTCGCGAGGAACGCGGCGACCGCGCCGAATTCCTCGGGCGTACCAAGCCTGCCCACCGGAATCGCTTGAGCGTTTCGTTGTATCGCTTCTTCGGCGGAAATCTTCTGGCGTTCGGCCGCCGCTGTGCTGAGCTGGACAATTCGATCGGTCAAAATCGCGCCCGGCAGCAGTGTGTTGACGGTAATTCCGTCGCGCGCGGTCTCCGTCGCCAGCGTCTTCGCCCAGCCGATTACCGCACTGCGCAAAGTATTCGACACTCCGATCGCGGCGATCGGCTCGACCACGCTGACCGAGGCGATGTTCAGGACACGGCCCCACTTTCGCGCACGCATGTCGCCGAGCAGCAAGTCGGTGATTCGAAATAGCGGAAGTACCATCGCGTGGAATTGATCCTCCCAGACTTTGGCCGACACGCCGGCCACGCCGGACGGCGGCGGGCCGCCGGAATTGTTGAGCAGGATGTCGATGGGCCCGAGCTGTTTGCGCGCACCGTTGGCGGCAGCCTCGAGGCTTGGCCAATCCGCGAGGTCCGCCGCGAATCCGACCGCCTTGACGCCGCGCGACGCGATTTCGGAGACCGCGCGGTCGAGTGCTTCCTGTCCGCGCGCGACGATTGCGACGGCAACGCCTTCAGCCGCGAGCGCGTCTGCGACGCCGCGTCCGAGGCCCTTGCTGCCGCCGAGAACCAGCGCCGTCTTTCCCTTCAGTTGAAGATCCATTTTATTTCACCAGTCTTTGACTGTTCTTGCTTTTGCTCGCGGGATGAATCGTCTCGCGCCGGCTCAGCATCGTCACGTACTGTTTGATTCGCTGTGCTCGCGTCTCAGGTCGCTTCGCATCATGAACGCGATAGAGAATCGCGTATCGATTGATCCGGTCGAGTCGATCGAAGTTGCGCCTCGCAGATGGACTGCGATCGAGCGCGCGCTGAAGATCTTCCGGGACCGTCGCCTTGCTCTGCGGCGCGTACGCTGCCTTCCATCGACCGTCAAGTTTGGCGCGTTCAATCTCATTCATTCCAGCCTGTTGCATGCGACCGAGCTTGACCAGGACGAGCGCCCGCGCGCGATTTATCTGCGACCACTTTCCCTTCGGCCGGCGCGGCGTGAACCGAATCAGCCAGTAGTCAGTGTCGAATTTGTGGACCAACCCGTCGATCCAACCGTGACATAGCGCGCCGTCAATCGCTTCCTGCTTCGATACGCTCGCGATCCCGGACGCCGACTTCGCGAGTTTCAGCCAGACACCGTTGGACGTAAGCGGTTGCGTCGCGAGCCACGCCTCCCAGTGCGCGCTCGAAGCGAAACTGTGCACTGGAAGATCGATCCCGTTCTTCTTCGGCGCCATCAACTACGCATTCTTATTCGCGCCCGGCAGGTAGTCGTCGAGCGGCACGCCGAAACTGTTGAGCGCCCACGAAACCAGGTTGTACTGCCCGATGGTGAAAACCGCGTCCATCATCTGCTCGATACTGAAACGTTCGGACAACTGCTTCCAGGTCTCGTCGGAGACGACGGACTTTTCGCGCAAGTCGTCGGCGGCCTGGATCAGTGCGGCCTCGTGCTTGTCCCAGCCAGCCTTGGGACCCTTGCTGATCCGATCGATCTCGTCGTCGGTGAGGCCGGCCGCTTTGCCGATTCGCACGTGCTGCTCCCATTCGTACGGCGCCTGGTTGAGCCAGCCGATGCGCAGGATCAAAATCTCGCGATCGCGTGCCGGCAGCGATTGACCGCCCAGAATGTAGCCGGCGAAGCGCGACCAGCTGCGCGCCAGCTTCGGATTCTGCATCAACACCCTGAAGATGTTGACGACCTCGCCGTTGACCTTGTTGCGCTCGCCCATCTCGCGGTCCTCGGCGCTCAAAGTGGAAAAATCGCGGAACGGGATTCGTTGTTTTCTGGTAGTCACGCGGGTACTCCTTGGTCGTAGTTAATCCTGAGCTTTAATCCACAATCGCGATTTTCTCCAGCGATCGATCTGGTTCATCGCCACACGCGATGCGCGATTTCAGCCACCAGCCGGAGTTTCGCATCGAACCGATCACTTCGGCGCGACAATCGATTGCCATCGTGGTTCTCCTGAAACCGTTCTAGCGATAACGTTATCCGGTGTCACGGAGGATGCGATGAAAAAATCGATTTCGGCTCCGGTCGCATGCGATATGACGGTGTTCGATCCGAACGAGCGTGAAGCGCACGCAGCTCTGCTCAAAAAACTGCTGTCGAGAGCGCTGACACGAGAGGTGCGTGGCACCAGGCGCGCGCTGAAGCTGCCGTATGAACGCGAGCTGTTCGTCGATGCCGCAATTTGGATTGCGGACGAAAGTCGATGCTGCCCTTTCTTTGGATTTGAGCTTCGCGTCGAGCCTGCCAATGATTTTTTCTGGCTCGAGATCGACGCTCCAGCAGAAGCTCAAGGAATTATCGACGCGGGTCTGGCGGCAGTGCGCGCCGGAACGACTTAATCTCCGACAGATCTTGCACACACGAGGCGCGTTGCGCGTAATGACTCTGCGATGGAGTCGTTTGACGCAGTGATCGTGGGCGCCGGGGCGGCCGGCTTGATGTGCGCGATGACGGCCGGGAGTCGCGGCCGTCGCGTGCTTTTACTCGAACATAACGAGCAGGCGGGCGCCAAGATTCTCATCTCGGGCGGCGGCCGTTGCAATTTCACCAATCTTGAAATTGCGCCGGAGCGCTTTCTTTCCGCCAATCCGCATTTCTGCAAATCCGCGCTGAGCCGCTACACACAGAACGACTTTATCGCACTAGTCGAACGACACCGTATCCGCTATCACGAGAAAACGCTCGGCCAGCTTTTCTGCGACGGGTCGGCACGCGAGATTCTCGCGATGCTGCTGGCGGAGTGCACGGCCGCCCGCGTCGATTTACGCACGGGGCATCGCGTCACAGAGATTACGCGCGCCGATCGCTTTCGTATCGAGACCAACAAGGGCAGCTTCGTCGCGCCGACGCTGGTGATCGCGACCGGCGGCCTTTCAATTCCAAAAATGGGCGCGACTGGATTTGCTTACGACATCGCGCGACGCTTCGATCTTAAAGTGATAGAGCCGCGGCCCGGCCTGGTTCCGTTAAAAGTCGCGGGCGAGATGCTTGATCTTTGCAAAGATCTCACCGGCGTTTCGGTGGATGCGATCGTCTCGTGCGGCCGCGACAGTTTTCGCGAGAACATCCTATTCACCCATCGCGGGCTGTCGGGCCCTGCGATTTTGCAGATTTCGTCGTATTGGCGGGGAGGTGAGAATCTGTCGATCAACCTTGCGCCTTCATTGGATATCGAAAGCTTCCTCGCGGATCGAAAACGCATGCGGGCCAAGGCGGAACTTAAAACCATTCTCGCAGAAGTACTTCCGACGCGTCTGGCGCATGCGCTCGCAGGTGCCGCGGCATCCGACATTTCGATCGCGAATGTGCCTGATCGCGATCTATCGGAACTGGCGAATCGGGTGACCCGATGGCAGCTCAAGCCAAGCGGCTCCGAGGGTTGGCCGAAAGCCGAAGTGACGGTCTGCGGAATCGATACCAGTGCGCTGTCCTCGAAGACGATGGAAGCGCGCGGCGTGCCGGGTTTGTTCGCGATCGGTGAAGCGGTGGACGTAACCGGATGGCTCGGCGGTTACAATTTCCAGTGGGCGTGGTCGAGCGGATGGTGCGCGGGCAACGCGCTCTGACCTCAGCCTTTACGGCACACGACCTCGATGTTGTTGCCGTCGGGATCGAATACGAACGCGCCATAGTAGTTTGGATGGTACTGGGCCCGGATGCCGGGCTTACCATTGTCGCGGCCGCCGGCTGCGATCGCGGCACGATAGAACGAATCGACCAGGCTGCGATCCGACGCGGAGAACGCGATGTGCGACGGGCTGCCCGGCTGAGCTTTGCCGAACCAGAAATCGGGGCCGGCCCCCGCGCCCATCCCGACCGCTTCGCCGAGATCCATGATCACCTTGTAGCCGAGCGGCGCCAGCGCTGCGACGAAAAACTGCTTGCTGCGACTGACGTCAGAAACGGGAATGCCGATATGATCGAGCATCGGGACCCTCCAATGATTCAGGCGGCTTTGCGCGTGCGCGGCGTGATTCGGACTGGCAGGTGCTTCAGGCCGTTGATGAAGTTGGAGCGGAGTCGCTTGACCGGGCCGGTGCGCTCGACCGATCCGACGCGCTTGACCAATTCCTCGAACAGTATGCTCATCTCCATTCGTGCGAGGCTCGCGCCGAGGCAGAAGTGCGGGCCGCCGCCGCCGAACGCGACATGCTGATTGGGCGTTCGCCGGATGTCGAAGGCGAAGGGGTTGGGAAAAATTTCCTCGTCGCGATTGGCCGAGATGTACCAGATGCTGACCTTGTCGCCTGCCTTGATTTTTTGTCCGCGTATCTCGGTGTCACGCGTGACGTTGCGGCGGAAGAACATCACGGGCGACGCCCAGCGCAGGATTTCCTCGGTTGCCGACGGCACCAACGCGGGATTGTCGGCGAGCATCGCGAACTGATCGGGATGCTCGATCAGCGCATGCATCCCATGCGACATCGCGTTGCGCGTCGTCTCGTTGCCGGCCACCGCGAGCAGCAGGAAGAAGACGTTGAAGTCCATCTCGGAGAGCGTGTCGCCGTCTAGGTCTGCTTTAAGCAGCGCGGTGACGATATCGTCGCGCGGCGCCTCTCGGCGCTTTTTCGCCAGCTCGTTCGAGTACATATACATTTCGACCGCCGCCTGCTGGACCTTCTCCTGGCTGACCGCGTACTCGGGATCCTTGCTACCGATCATGCGATTGCTCCATTCGAAGAGCTTGTGGCGATCTTCGTACGGCACCCCGAGCATCTCGGCGATCACCTGCAGTGGAAGCTCGGCGGCGACGTCAGTCACGAAATCGCAATCGCGCCTTTCGAGCGCCGGATCGAGAATTTTCGTCACCATCTCGCGGATGTGACCGCTGAGCGCGTTGATCATGCGCGGCGTGAATCCGCGATTCACCAGCGAGCGGTAACGCGTGTGATCGGGCGCGTCCATCGTGAGCATCATGCGGCCCTGGGCGGATATGTCGGCCGCTGCCTCAACGTCCTCGAGCGCGACCACGCCGCCGCGCGACTGCTCCGACGAATAGGTGACGCCGTCGCGGCCGACTTCGACCACGTCGTCGTAGCGCGTGATCACCCAGAATCCCGGACCGCCGGGCTCGGGATGTCGGAAGACGGGCGCTTCGTGCCGCAGCCAGGTGAACCACTCGTGCGGAACCTTGTCCTCGAAAATCAACGGGTCGAGCAGATTGATCTCGCGCGCGTCCACTGCGGTCTCCTCCAGAAATCGAATGCGTTCACTCTACCAAGAGTCGGGGCGCGGGCGTCAAATGGCGATGGGGAACTTTATCTAATGTGAAACCCGCGGTGGGTTTCACGCTTCCTTCGGCAGGGGTGACCCCTGCACCCAGTGAGAAGAAATCGCAAAATGGCGAGGACGCCCTTTTGCTCTCAGGTTCGTGGGAGAGGTTGGATTTGCCCGTCGCGTGTAGCACCTATGCAACGGATTCACTGCATTTCGTTGTTCCCATTGCGGAGGTAAGTAATCTAACATCACAGGCGGACTCGCGTTTCGAGGTCTGGAGGTTTTGATGGATTCAGCGGATGCGAAAATTGCCGGCGGAGGGACTGCCAATACCGCGCATACTGCCCACGAGCCTTTGACTCTGAAGACCAAGCTGCTGTACGGCGCGCCGAGTTTTGCGGGCGCCGGCATGATCATACCGATCTTCATCCACATGCCGAAGTTCTATGCCGACGTGGTGCTGGTGCCGCTCGGATTCCTGGCGATGGCGATCGCGATCGCGCGTTCGTTCGACGCGCTGAGCGACCCGTTGATGGGCTGGATCTCCGATCACACGCATACGCGCCTTGGCCGCCGCCGTCCTTATATGTTGATCGGCGCTCCGCTCTGCGGCATCGCGTTTTTCTGCCTGCTGAACCCGCCTGCTTCGTTAACCGGTGCCCGTGCGGCGATCTGGTTTGGCGTGACCTTTATCCTCTATTTCATTTTTCACACCTTCTATGTACTGCCGCACTACGCTCTCGGCCCCGAGCTGACGCAGAACTATCATGAGCGCTCGACGCTGTTCGCGTGGCGCGAGTCGTTCACGATCCTCGGCACGATTGTGGCCGCGGCCGCTCCCGGAATCATGATGAAGGCGGGACATCTCACTGACCGGCAGGTGTTTTTCCGGCTCGGGATTTTTTTCGGCGTCACGCTGACCTTGCTCTACGTTCTGCTGGTGCTGAACGTAAAGGAGCGGCCCGATTTCGTTTCCCGCGAATCGAATCCGTTGGTGCCCGGAGTGCGGCGCGCGCTGCGCAACCGGCCGTTCGGGATTTTGCTCGGCACCTACGTCGTCGCGAGTATCGCTGGCGCAATTCCGGCCACCATGATGCCGTTTTTCAACGCCTACGTAATCCGCCCGGCCAATCCAACTTTCTGGTTGTCGATGCTGCTGCTCGGCTACTTCGCGTTCGGATTTCTCTCGCTGCCGGTGTGGGTTTGGTATGCGCGACGAGTCGGGAAACTCAACGCCTATCTGACGAGCTTTTTTCTGGGGATCACTGGCGGCGCTGCGATGTTCCTGCTCAGGCCTGGAGACATCTGGCCGCTGATGGTGCTGATTTGCTGGGCCGGTATCGGATTCGGCGCCGGCTTGTTCCTGACCCCATCGATGCAGGCCGACGTGATCGACTATGACGAACTCTACACCGGCAAGCGGCGCGAGGCGCAGTACACGGCGTTCTGGTCGATGCTGCCGAAGTTCGTAGCGATACCCAGCGCGGCGGTTCCTATCGCGATTCTCGCCTCGCTCGGCTACAAAGCGAACCAGATACAGGTGCCGCACGTCGTGATGGCGATTCGCGCGATCTTTGCGCTCGGACCCGCGACTTGCTCCGCGCTTTCGTTCCTGATCGCGCGCCGGTTCCCGATCACCGAAACAATTCACAACAAAATCCTGGAGGGTATCGAACTTCATCAACGAGGCGAGGTAGCCGTCGATCCGATGACGGGAGCTGTCGTGCCGCCGCCTACACCTGGCCACGACGAAGATGTCGGCTGGTTCCTCGACTACTTCTCCAGCGGCGAGCTGAAGCGGTATCTCGCCAGGGGCGCATCGCAGCCAGTGCGCGACGTGCTCAAGGTGGCCGCGATATCGATTGGAGTCACGGTGCTCTCGGTCATCTATGTGCTCAGTCGCATCAGCTCGCTACGCAGCGATCCGGGCGCGATGATTTCGCTAATCGTCGTCGCCGGAGGGCTCGCATTCGCGATTTTCGTTTTCCACATGATGCGTCTCGCACCCGCGCGTCGGCTTGCGTCCGGTGAGGTGCCCGCCGATGTCGTCCGCGCCCATCTCGGCGAGGTCATCGAAGCTCTCCGTGAGGGAACCCCGGCGCCGCCGGTCGAACCAGTGTCGCGGGCCGCAGCTAGTTGATAGAAAATAGAAGGACGCGCGCTGCTCGCGCGCAACATCGGAGGAGTTGTCGATGCCTTCTATTCCTGTGGTCTCCGCCAATGATTCTCGGTCGAAAGTAGTCGACTGCCTTCAGCGGGACGGCGCTGTGGTCGTCAGTGGGGTAATCGATCGCGCGGTGCGCGACGCGATCCTGCGCGAACTCGCGCCGCATCTCGAGGTCGTCGATCCCGACGCGAGCATCAACAAGGCTTACGAGGCCGACGGCGGAACTTCAGAGTTCTATCCGGGCCGAACCAAGCGGATCACCGCGCTGGTCGCGCGCTCGGAGACCTTCCGCACCTTCGTGACGCATCCGCTGATGCTGGCGGCGTGCGACGCGATCCTGAAACCCAACTGCGTGCATTACCAGGTACACGCGACGGCCGCGCTGAAGATTGGTCCGGGTGCGCGCGAGCAAGTGCTCCATCGCGAGGAAGATCCGTACCAGTTTTTCAAGGTGCCGCGGCCGCACATGATCGTCGCGAGCATGTGGGCGATTACCGATTTCACCGAAGCCAACGGCGGTACGCATATCGTTCCCGGCAGCCACCTGTGGCCCGCCAACCGCAGGGCGCGTCCCGAGGAAGTGGTTGCGGCTGAGATGCCCGCGGGATCGGTCCTTTTGTGGATGGGCGGCACGCTGCATGGCGCGGGTGCGAATCGAACCGACGATTGGCGCTACGGCGTGTTCCTGTCGTATTCGCTGGGATGGATCCGGCAGGAAGAAAATCAGTACGTCGATGTGCCTTACGATATCGCGCGGACGCTCAGCAAAGAGGTCCGCGATCTCGTCGGCTACAAAATGCACATGGGAATTGGGTACTGCGACGTTTCGGTCAGAAGCGGCCCGTGAGAAGCGCTGATGCCGAAGATTTCTTATCGCGTGAGGCCCGAGACTGCGGTGCTGACCCGCGGCTTCGACCCGGAGTTGTCGGTCGGATCGGCGCGGCCGCCGGTCTATCGCAGCTCGACGTTCGTGTTTCCGAGTCCGGAAGCGGCTGAGCGCGCATTCGGGATCGTGCTCGGGAGAATCCGGCCGCTCGGTGACGATCGTCCTGACCTGATCTATGCGCGGCTGAATCATCCCAACGCCGAAATTCTCGAAGAGCAGCTGGTGCCGCTCGAGCGCGGCGCCAACTCCGCTGCGATCTTCAATTCCGGCATGGCCGCGATTTTCACCGTGATGCTGACGTTCCTGGAGCGCACCGGATCGCTCATCTATACGCAGCCGCTGTACGGCGGCAGCCAGCATCTGATTCACCAGGTGATCGAGCCGCTCGGTTTCGAGGCGCGAGGTGTGCCTGCCGGTGATACGAAGGCGCTGACCGAGGCGATTGGAAATGCGGACAATCTGAGTCTCGTTCTGATCGAGACGCCTGCGAATCCGACGCTGGTGATGACCGATATCGCGCAGGCGGCCGCGGCGATTCGGCTGCGAGATAAGCGGGCCTTGCTCGCGATCGATAACACACTGCTCGGGCCGACGTTTCAGCATCCGCTGATTCACGGCGCGGACCTCGCGATTTATTCGGCGACGAAATTTCTCGGCGGATTCAGTGACCTGCTGGCGGGCGCGGTGCTCGCAACCGATCCCGAGTTGATCCAGACGCTCACCGGGACCCGCGCGCTGCTCGGCAACATCCTGCAAGCCGACGAATGCTGGATGCTCGATTCGCGGCTATCGACTGTCGCGCTGCGGATGAATCGGCAAAGCAAGAACGCGCAGAGAATCGCCGAGCAGTTGTCGAAGCATCCGCGCGTCAAGCGCGTCATCTATCCGTCGCTGTTCACCGACGCCGTGCAGATAGCGATTCGTGATGCGCAGACCGACTATCCGGGATCGTTGCTGTCATTGGAGGTGGAAGGTGGAAAGACGGGCGCGTTCGAATTCCTGCGCCGCTTGAAGATCGCCAAGAACGCAGTCAGTCTCGGAGGCGTCGAGACCCTGGTTTGCCACCCGATGACGACCACTCACAGCGAGCTGTTGCCCGAGGAGATGTCAGCCGCGGGAATCAACGAGTCGTTGGTGCGCATCTCGGTCGGCACCGAGCATTGGCGCGACCTGCTCGAAGAATTTACCCGCGCGCTGGCTTAGACGGTCAGTCGCTCAGGTGCGGATCTCCTCGAGGCGGCCGGTGTGATTCGAGATTCCTGAACGCAGGCTGTCGGCGTCGATGCCGAGCGCCTCACAGACGTTTACGTACGCAAACGGGCCGCCCTCGTCGTCGCTGCTGAGCCATTCGGCCGCTTCGACGTAATCCTCGTTGTTGCGCGCCTCGGCACCGTTGTCGCGATGTCGCAGGTAGGTCCGGATAGCATCCTCGAGCACAGCGAACAGCAGCTTGCGTTCGCCTTCCGAGGGCAGTTTCCGCCGTCGAGACTCGCCAAACTGAACCGGCAGGATACCCACGCCGGCGAAAATATTGGGAAGGTCGTCGTGAGCAATGTAGCTGGTAGCTTCCATGTTGATGTCTCCTCCGCTTCAGGGCTCGTCTCTGCGAGCCTCACCAGTGTCAGCAAGAGTGTTGCCAACAGAATCGCCACAAAAATACGGCTATTTGTAAGGATTTTTTTGGAGCGTCGGAGAACTATGAAAATTTTTCCGAACTTTGCGGGGTCGCGGCCACACATCTGGGGTGGGCTGAAGCCGTCAGATCAATTTCATTCCGATGGCGGCTTCCAGTTCCGCGATTGCTTGCTGACCGCTCTCGACCTTGATGGTCGTCATTCCTAGGGCGCGCGCCGGTTTGAGATTTCCGCCGAGATCGTCGAGATAAACGCATGCGTCCGGCGTCACGCCGAGCCGTTCGCACATCATCAGGTAGATGCGGGGGTCGGGTTTGCGAATTCCAATTTTCGACGACTCGATCACCGCGTCGAACAGTTCCATGATCTCGCGCGAATAGATCGAGCGGCTTGTGGCGACGGTCGCGGCTGCGTCCGCGGGCATGTTGTTGGTGATGCAGCCGGTCTTGAACCTGGACTTGATGCGTCGCAGCGCTTCGATCATCTCGGGCCGGAAGTCGCCGGCCAGCAGCGCGACTACGTCGCGTCCAGGGATGTTGAAGCCGAGGGTCAAGGCCTCCGCTGCGAACGCCGCGTCGAAGCCGGCGAAGTCGATCGCCGACCGCTCGAACATCGCCCACGCATTGCTCTCGTGATTGGTGGAATTGATTTTGCGGATCGAACCGACCGGAATGCCGCGTTCGCGCTCGTAGCGGGCAAAGGCCTCGAACGGCGAAGTCGTGAAGACACCGCCGAAATCCCATATCACTGCTTCGATCACTTCTTTCTCCGTCGCGCATTGTGCACGGTTTGATTTTCTCGCGCTGATCATCATTGGTAACGGAATTGATATTCGCAAGCGACTGGTCGCTTGTCTGTCGCGCATCATGATGGGAATTGAGGCATCATGCGTCGCGTTGATGACCATAACATCGAGTTACTACTTGAGCTTTCGATTTCTAAATGCGAGGCGCGGTCCTTGCAGCGTTTGCAGGGTTGAGCTCGTCGGGCCCCACGTCGCCGGCGAGATCAGCAACTCAAAATTTTGGAGGACACGAATTTGAGCGGAAGCTCAGCACGCTTGCAGGCTATCGAGGCGGTTACGACTTACCGTCCCACCGGAACGCCGCTGTCATTCGCGAACGTCTCGGCCAGTGAACTATTCGGTTCGAACGTCTTCGGTAAATCGGCGATGAAAGAGCGGCTCCCTAAGCCGGTGTTCAAATCGCTGATGAAAACGATCGAGACGGGATCGCGCCTCGATCCGGCGATTGCGGACACGGTCGCGTCGGCGATGCGGGACTGGGCGATGTCCAAAGGCGCGACGCACTATTCGCACGTGTTTTATCCGCTGACCGGGTTCACCGCCGAGAAGCACGACAGCTTTCTGTCGCCCGATGGCGACGGTGGCGCGATCGCCGAGTTCTCGGGCAAGACATTGACGCAAGGTGAGCCTGACGCGTCGAGCTTCCCCAACGGCGGCATCCGCAACACATTCGAGGCGCGCGGCTACACGATGTGGGACGTCACCAGTCCCGCTTATATACTTGAGAATCCGAACGGCACCACTCTTTGTATTCCAACCGCGTTTGTCTCGTGGACCGGCGAGGCGCTCGACAAGAAGACGCCACTGCTGCGTTCGATGCAGGCGCTGAACAATCAGGCGCAGCGAATTCTGAAACTGTTCGGACACCTCAATCCAGCCAACGTCGTCTCCTTCGCCGGGTGCGAGCAGGAGTATTTTCTGATCGACCGGCACTTTTATTTTTCGCGACCGGACCTGCTCGCCACCGGGCGCACGCTGTTCGGATCGCCGCCGCCCAAGGGCCAGGAGTTCGAGGACCATTACCTCGGCGCGATTCCCGAGCGCGTGCTCGCCTTCATGCTCGAGAGCGAGCGCGAGCTGTTCAAGCTCGGGATTCCGGCCAAGACGCGGCATAACGAGGTGGCGCCGGGACAGTTCGAGCTGGCGCCGATGTTCGAGAACGGAAACGTTGCGGCCGACCATCAGCAGTTGACGATGGTCACGCTCAAGCGCGTGGCCGAGCGATACGGGATGGCTTGCCTGCTGCACGAGAAGCCGTTTGCGGGCGTCAACGGATCTGGCAAGCACGTGAACTTCTCGATCGGCAATGCGACGCAGGGCAACCTGCTTGATCCGGGCGACAATCCGCACGACAACGCGCAGTTCCTGGTCTTCTGCGCGGCGGTAATTCGCGCGGTCCATCGATGGAGCGGGCTGCTGCGCGCGGTCGTCGCGTCCGCCTCGAACGACCATCGTTTGGGCGCTAACGAGGCGCCGCCGGCGATCATTTCGGTGTTCCTGGGCGATCAGCTCAACGATATTTTCGAGCAGGTGACCAAGGGCGGCGCGAAGAGTTCAAAGGGCGGCGAAACATTGAAGGTCGGCGTCGATTCGCTGCCCGTCATTCCGAAAGATGCGGGCGACCGGAATCGCACGAGTCCGTTTGCCTTCACCGGCAACCGTTTCGAATTCCGCGCGGTCGGATCCAGCCAGGCGATTGCGGGCGCGATGACGGCGATGAATACGATCGTCGCGGAGTCGCTCGACTACATCGCAGGCAAGCTCGAGAAAGCGGCGGGCGACGATCCGTCGAAGCTCAACGGCGCCATCCAGAAATGCTCGAAGAGATCATGGCCGAGAACGGCAGCATCGTCTTTAACGGCAACGGCTACTCCGACGCATGGCATAAGGAAGCGGAACGACGCGGCCTGCCCAACCTGCGCTCGTGCGTCGAAGCGCTCCCGCTGCTCGGGAGCAAAGAGGCGATTGATCTGTTCGCCAAGTACGGCGTACTGACCGAGCGCGAGACGCATGGCCGGATGGACGTGGACCTCGAGCAATATTGTCTCGTCGTGGGGCTCGAGGCGCGGACCGTGATCGAAATGGCGCGGACGATAATTTTTCCGGCTGCGATTCGCTACCAGGGCGAGCTGGCAAAGACGTGCGCGAATCTTAAGGCGGTCGGCTACGTGTTCGATACCGACACGCTCGACAAAGTCACGGTGCTGGTGAAGGACCTGCAGGACGGAATCGTGAAGCTCGAAGGGATGATGGCCGAGGGCGGAGGTCACAGCAAACTCGATCACGCCAAGCATCTGTGCAACGCGGTGCTGCCGGCGATGACGGCGGTGCGCAAGACTGCGGACATGCTCGAGGGAATCGTCGCGGACGACCTGTGGCCGTTAGCAACCTACCAGGAGATGCTGTTCATCATGTAATGCGCGCCTGTACGGGCCGGCTACCACTGGCGTAAAGTGAGCGGCGAAGATCAGCGATTCGGAGGACGAAATGGACTTCGCCGAAATCATTTACGACAAGAAGGATCGCGTGGCTACGGTCACGATGAACCGGCCGGAGAAGATGAACGCGTGGACCCCGAAGATGGGCGCGGAGATGCGTACGGCGATGCTCGACGCCGAGCGCGACCCGTCGATCGGCGCGATAATCGTCACCGGCGCTGGGCGCGCGTACTGCGCCGGCGCAGACATGACCGCGCTGTCGAATATCGCGGCCGGTCACGCGGGAGCGCGCACGGCGGAGGCGCCCGATGAATGGCTCGCTGCGCAGCGCGCCGACTACCGCACGTCGTACTCGTGGCCGCTGGCGCTCAACACGCCGGTGATTGGCGCGATCAACGGCGCATGCGTGGGGCTGGGATTCACCACCTGCCTCTATCAGGACATCAGGATCGCATCGGAGAACGCGCGGATGGGATTAATTTTCACGCAGCGCGGGCTCGCGATCGAGCACGGCAGCAGTTGGATGTTGCCGCGAATAATCGGCCTGGCGCGCGCGACGGAGTTGGCGATAACCGGCAGGTTGGTCGATGCGAACGAGGCGCTCGAGATGGGGCTGGTGAATCGCGTCGTGCCGCAGGACAAGCTGATGGCGACGGCGCACGAGATCGCATCGGGCATTGCGAGCAAATGCTCGCCGCTCGGAGTCGCGCAGGCGAAGAAGATGATCTACCAGCATCTGTTCACCGACCTCGCCACCGCAGTTCGCGACGACGACGCGTCGATGGAGATGATGACGCGTTCAGAAGATTTTAAGGAAGGTGTGAAGGCGTTCGTCGAAAAGCGCGCGCCAAAGTTCACGGGCAAGTGAGGGGAACCTAACCCCTAACCCCTTCCCTCGAGGGAAGGGGAACAAACGCGCGGGGAGTTACTTGTCGAGCGGGTGCTTGAACTTTCTATCTGGGTGACGAATCGTCAGGACTGGGCATGGCGCCTTCTGCACCACGCGCTCGGCGACGCTGCCCATCAGGACGTGCGCCAAGCCCGTGCGTCCGTGAGTGCCGAGGACGATCAGATCGGCGTTCTCGCTTTGTGCCGTGTGCAGAATTTCCAGGAATGGCGAGCCAACCTTGAGCTTGACGTTGACCTTCAGGCCGGCTTCGCGCAGCTTGCCCGCGATCTTGTCGAGTTCCTTCTGCGCGAGCATCCGCTGTTCTTCCGCGATTCGGCCCATCGCGCCCACGTCCATCGCGGGTCCGAGCTCCGGCGTCATCATCACCGGCGCCAGCGGCTGATCGACGTGCAGCAGCACGACATCGGACGAGAACTTCAGCGCAAGCTCCTGGGCGTAGCCCAGCGCCAGGTTCGAATCTTCGGAGAAATCGGTGGCGGCGACAATTTTTGTAAAGGTTGGCACTTGGAAACCATAACGCCGCGACAGCAATCGTGGCAAGGGACGCTTAAAAAGCGCGCGCGCTCGACCCATGAGGTGGCCATGCATTACAATTTACGCAAAATCGTGGGAAACTGAGATTCTATGCCTACCCGTCGCGGATTTGGGATTGCAGACTTCGAGCGCGCCTTCGACGAGTTCTTCGATGAACTGTTGATCGACCGGTGGAAGTGCGGAACGCCTGCGGTTGATTTCGAACGCGCGCAAGTGATCGACCACCCTGATCATTACGAAGTGCGAGTGGCGGCGATTGGCGTCGATCCCGCAAAAATTCAGGCCGAAGTGTCGGGCCAGCGATTGGCGCTTCACATGCCGGACAAACTCGGCGGCACGCTCGAGAGTTCGTTTGCGTTCTCCGACTCGATCGACGGCGAAGCCTCGACCGCGAAATGGTTCGAAGGCACGCTGGTTATCAAAGTGCCGAAAAAGAAGGCCCGGCGAATCGCGCTCAAGGCTTGAGCTGTCCCGCGCGCCGCAAAGCTGCAAACAATATGACCGACAAGGGCGACCTCATCGCTACCGACGCCAGCGCCGCGTTGATTCATGTGCCGCCGCCGGCGGAACTTGCCGCGTCAGAACTCAAAGCAAAAGTGCCGCTCGATGCGGCCGCACTGGAGCGCGCCGCGGCGAGCGACGGCGATGGCGAACTGTTTGGACAAAGCCGCGCACTCGATGCGATTCGGCTCGCGATCGGAATCGATGGGCCCGGCTACAACGTTTATGTGAGCGGCGTGCGATCACGTCATGAGCGTGAATCGGTTTTGCGCATCCTCCGCGAGAAAGCTGCGACTATGCCGACGCCCGGCGACTGGGTGTACGTAAACAATTTTCGCAACCCCGAATCTCCGGTCGCGATCTATCTGCAGCCGGGCCAGGGCGTCGAGTTGCGCGCGAAGATGGGTGAGCTGGTCGCGTTCGTGCTCGAACAATTGCCGAAAGCTTTTCGGCGCGAGGATTTCGATCAGGAGCGCGCGGCGCTGCGCGACAAGTACAACAAGCGGGCGCAGGAACTGTTCGGCAATCTCGAGACGCGGGCGCGCGAGCGCGGCTTCGCTGTCCAGAGTGCGCCGACCGGCCAGGTGATTTTCATCCCGCTGATCGACGGCAAGATGCCGGAGTCGCCCGAGGCGCTCAACAAGGCGATGGTCGCGAAGACCGACGCGGAGCGCGAGCAGCTGGCGAAACTGCAGGGCGAGCTGCAGGACGAACTGGCGACGTTGACGATGCGGCAGCAGGAAATGATGCGCGAGCTGATCGACGACATCCGCGCAATCGAGCGCGCGTTCGCGGCGCGGATGATCACGCCGTCGGTCGAGGACTTAAAGCATCACTTTAACAATCCTGCGGTCGATAAATATCTCGATGAAGTTGCAGAACACATGCTCGGAAACCTGGATCGATTCCGCGAGCAACCGCCCGAGCAGCAAGGGCAGGCGCCCAGGCCTCCGGCAGTCGAAGAAGCGCGATGGTTCGATTACCAGGTCAACGTGATGGTCGATAACTCGGCGACGCGCGGCGCGCCGGTCGTGCTGGAGGACGCGCCGACCTATCGCAACCTGTTCGGCACGATCGAGCGATGGATCGATCCGCTGGGACGGTCGGGGACGAACTTCACGCGCATCATCGGCGGATCGTTTCTGAAATCGCACGGCGGTTTTCTCGTGTTCGATCTCGAAGATGCAGTGGTCGAGCCTGGGGTTTGGAAAACGCTAAAGCGCAGTCTCAAGTCGGGGCGGATGACGCTCGAGACTTTCGAGCCGCTGCCGTTTTTCTCGATGAGCGGGCTGAAGCCGGAGCCGATCGAGATTCACAACAAGGTCGTGACGCTCGGCGGCGCGTACCTTTACAACACGCTCTATTTTTACGATCCGGAATTTCCGGAGCTATTCAAAGTCAAAGCCGAGATGCGGCCGGCGGTGGCGGCTGATGGCGCGGCCGCGGCGCATTATGCGGCGCGCGTGGGAGCGCTGGCGCGCCAGGAGAATCTGCCGCCGTTCGACGGCAGCGCGTTGGCGAAGATCGTCGAGTTCGGCATGCGGATGGCTGGCGACCGCTCGCGCGTGCTCGCGATGCTCGAGCCAATCGACGACCTCGCACGCGAGTCGGCGTATTTCGCGCGCGGCGAGGGGGCTCAGCGCGTGACCGCTGCGCACGTCGAGCGGGCGCTGACCGAACGGATGCTGCGGCTTAATTTTATCGAGGAAGAAATTCGCCGACTGATCGCAGAAGGCACTCTAATCGTAAATATTCGCGGCGCCAGCGTTGGCCAGATCAACGGTCTCGCGGTGCTGGACGTCGGCGGTTACAGCTTCGGGCGGCCGTCGCGGGTGACGGCGACCGTCGCGCTCGGACAGGCGGGCGTGATCAATATCGAGCGCGAGGCGCGGATGTCGGGATCGACGCACGACAAGGGCATCATGATCCTGAGCGGATTTTTGCGCGCGCGATTCGGGCAGCTTCATCCGATCGCGATGTCGGCGAGCATTTGCTTCGAGCAGTCGTACTCGGGAATCGACGGCGACAGCGCCAGCTCGACCGAATTGTACGCGCTGCTGTCGGCGCTGTCGGGCGTTCCGATTCGGCAGGACCTCGCGGTGACGGGATCGGTCGATCAGTACGGCACGGTGCAGGCGATTGGCGGCGTCAATCAGAAGGTCGAGGGATTTTACCGCGTGTGCAAGGCGATCGGGCTGACCGGCACGCAGGGTGTGATGGTGCCGCGCACCAACGTCGCGAACCTGATGCTCGAACCGGAGACCACCGGCGCGATCGAGCGCGGCGAGTTCCACATTTATCCGATCGATACGATCGATCGCGGCATCGAGACTCTGACTGGTGTGCGCTCGGGAACGATCGATCAGCCGGGCACGATAAACTATCTCGTCGATCAGCGGCTGCGGCGGATGGCCGACATACTGCGCGATCGCCCGATGGGAGAAACGCGCGTGGTGCAGGAGCCTGCGCAGAATGCTCCGGCGCCCAAACCGCCTGCGCCGCCGGAGCCGCCGCGCTGAAATGCCGATAGATCTCCGACTCGATCCCGCGGAGATTGCGCTGCTGACCGATCTCTACGAGCTGACGGTCGGCGCGGCGTTTTTCGAGCACGGGTTCAACGATACGGCGTCGTTCGAAGTCACGATGCGCCGGCTGCCGCCGGGGCGCGGCTTCATGGTCGCCGCAGGGATCGAGCGGCTGATCGAAGCGCTCGAGGAATATCGTTTCGACAGCACCGCGATCGAGCATCTCGAGTCGCTGCATCTCTTCAAGCCTGCGTTTCTTGAATTCCTGTCGAAGGTCCGCTTCACCGGTTCAATTCGCGCGCTTCTCGAAGGCACGATTTATTTTGCCGGTGAGCCGATTGCAGAGATTCGTGCGCCGCTGATCGAGGCCCAGCTAATCGAAACTATCGTGCTCAATCAGCTTGGATTTGCCTCGGTGGTCGCGACCAAGGCCGCGCGATGCTTTGCCGTGGCGGGCGGCAGGCGTCTGCTGGATTTCGGTCCGCGACGCGCGCAGGGTGCCGACGCGTCGTTGATTGCGGCGCGATCGAGTTACATGGCGGGTTTTCACGGCACCGCCAACGTGCTCGCGGGCCGCCGCTATGGAATTCCCGTTTTCGGCACGATGAGTCACAGCTTCGTGATGGCGCATGAAAGTGAGCGCGACGCATTCAACGATTTCGTCGCGAGCTTCCCAGCTATGAGCACGCTGCTGGTTGACACTTACGACACGATCCACGGCGTCGAGAATGCGGCGGCTGTTGCCGCGAAGGTGCGCGAGGCGGGCGTGAAAATCCAGGGCGTGCGGCTCGACAGCGGCGACCTCGAGGAGCTGAGTCGCAAGGCTCGCCGGATGCTCGATCAGGCGGGCTTCGGCGATATCGCGATCGTCGCGAGCGGCAATCTTGATGAATACCGGGTCGCGGAGCTGGTTGACGCGGGCGCGCCGATCGACGCGTTCGGAGTCGGCACTGCGCTCGCCGTCAGCGACGACGCGCCGTCGGTTGATATGATTTACAAACTGGTCGATTACAAGGATCGCGGCCGGCTCAAGACCTCAGCCGGAAAAATATCGACGCCGGGGCGCAAGCAGTTGTTCCGCGCCTACTCACCGAGCGGATCTTTTTTCGCCGACCTGGTCGGAATCGTGGACGAGGGCGCGACCACCGTGGCGCGCGAATTCAAACCCGCATCGTCGAAGACAGTTCCGTTGATGGAATCGATGTTCGAGAACGGACGCCGAATATTGCCGCGTCCGACGCTGGCCGAAGCGCGCGAGCGCGTGATGAACGGACTCCGGACGCTCGACGCCCGCTACAAAGCGTTGCGCAAGCCCGCGGAGTTTCCGGTGCGGCAGACCGCGGCGCTGGGCGCACTTATGATCAGCGAAAAATTGCGCGCGCAAAAACGTCAGGATTGAATCACTACAAGCCGGCGGTAACTCCCGCAACAAACGGCGTCGTCCGTTCACGCGGAGGCGAATCGTGCAAGCTATTCGCGGCGGCGATGAGATGTGAAGTATCGAAGGTTATGAGCAGCGGCTTGACGGCGTCGAGTCGCGGATGGGATTCGGGGGTCCATCGCGCCGGCGCGGGATAGTCGATCTCGGTTGCGATCGCGCGGTAGCGCTCCAGCAGCGGGCGCACGCCATCGTAGGAGCCGACGATGATGATGCCGACCCTGCCGTCAGCTGCCGGCGCGATTTGCCAGTCTTTGTATGCGTCGGGCGCAGCGTCGACCAGCCAATCGCGCGGAAGAAGATCGAGCCGTTTGAGTTCAAGCGGAGACAGCTTTGCGAGATCGTGTCCGGCGGCGAGATATTTTCCCGCGGCCTCGAGGATCGAATCGAAGCGCAGCGCATTGGCGCGCGCCTCGACCTGCGCGGCTGGAAGTTGGGCGTATGTGGAGAAAGAATCGCGCGGGATTTTGTAAATCCACACGCCTTTCTCGTTCAGTCCCGCGACTCCAAGCGAATCGAGAGTCTGCTTGAAGCTCTCAAAGTTAGCTTCGATTGGATCCGCGATTACCGCCTGCACGCCGAAGCGCGCGATGTAGGCCTTCAACTGCTCGCCGGCCTCGGGTAAATCGATGGCGCCGTAAAAGTAATTGGCCACCGGCATTCGAGCGAACTCGAACGGCGCGAATTCTCCGGTGTATCCTCCGGCCATCCTGAAATACATGTCGCTCTGCAATTGCCAATACATGCTGTTGCCTCTCTGCCCCCACGGCAGCGGCAAAATGATCTCGCGCGGCTGAAGTTCGCTCGCGTAAGTTTGGTCTGTGAAGAATGCGGGGATATCGAGGTCGCTGACCCAGAACGATGCGTGCGGATTCGGTGCGAGCGACACCAGGATAACTGCGGCGGCAATCCATTTCGTCGGCGGACGCGCCGACGACGATGAGAACCACATCGCGAGCATTATGGCGACGACCAGAAACTCATACATCATGAAGCGTATCGGCAACGCGATCGAAAGCAGTGGCAACCGGCCAACAATCGCCCACGGCATCCAGATTCCCGGCCGGCCCGCCACGTGCAGTGAAGGACCGATCGCAGCGATCGCGAGGACAACGAACAGAATCGTCAAGAATTTTCCCACCGGCGCGCGCCAGTACCGGCGCCGAAAGACTTCGACGAAAACAATTGTGGCTATGCCCAGGTAGGCGCCGTTCTCGGAAAGGTGTGCCTGAAAGGTGCGCGTGACTGCGGTTGCGGCCGGCAGCGTGCCGAGCATAAGCGCTTCAGTGGGGATTACAAAGGCCAGAAGGTCGGCGGAATAGTTGCCGGGTAGCCACACGGAATCATGCGGAAATCCGCGCGCTAACATGCTGAAGAGGTAGGGCGACAGTACTAAGCCCGCGACCACGTATGCGGTTGCGATGGGTGCGATTAGACCTAGTAATCGCGCGCGGAGGTCGCCGGTGAAGAGTAAGAGTGCGAGTAGCAGAGAGAATCCGGCTACCATGGTAAGCGTCGCGAAGAGTTCGACCGAGCATAGGAACTGAGCGATCAGCAGCGCTGCGAGGAGGATCGCAAATCGTCGCGTCGTAATCTCGGCGTCGAGTCTCTTCAATGTCACCAGCGCGATGAGCGGCACCGGGAAGACCGCGACTAGAAGCAGGTGTTCGAGTACCTGGCCAAGCATGTAAGGAGAAAAACCGAAGATGTAACCGCCCAGGACTGACGGCCAGAACGCGCCACTGATTCGCCGGCATAACAGAAACGCACTTAACGCTGCGAGCGGAGGCATGAGCATCACTAGTAGGTTGTAGGTGGTGGGTTCGCCTACCGTGAGTTGCAGAGGGATAGATATCCACGCAAGCAGCGGGACAAGGGCGGTCCAAGCCAGGTTGATTCCGACCGGCGTCCAGACCAAGTCGGTAAAGAACGGATTCAGACCGTGCGACAGCGAATAGCGCCACCAGTTAAAGAACCAGATCGTTTGCGGCGGATCGGTATCGCGGCCGATGTAGAAATTTCCGGGATGGAAGGGCAGCGCGCGTGCGAAAAATATCAGCGAGATAAGCGCATAGAGGCCAAAAGTTGCAAGGCCGGCGAAACGATCCCGTTTGTGGGTAGTCACACTGCGGCAGTCGATGGACTGACAGTTAGTGGCAAGCTGCCTGGGGCTGACACTGTTACTTTTGCGGGCGTTCCGGCGAACATCAGGGTGCCGACCCAGGCCGCTGCGGCGCTGAAGAATCCCATTTCAGTGGTCAACAATTCATGCGAATGCACGACACCATTCAGAGCGAAAACGTAGAACCCGATCTGAGCCAGAACGTAACTGATGATGCACATAGTGACGGCGGGACGCCCGACCCGACCCGCTATTGCAGCTGAGGTTATCTGAATGAATGGGATGAAGAGCAGGACCAAGTAGTGATCCCAAGAGGTCGGGGATATTAGAACCATTGTCGCCAGCCACAACGAATAGGTGCGACGATCCAGGTCGACTTTGGTGTCGTAGTGCGTCCAGGTGCGCACCAGCACGAAGATTCCTACCGCGGCAGAGACGGCAAGCGAGACTCCTTTACGCAAGGACTCGTGCATAGCTATGAGTCCTTGATCAGACAGACGCCAGAACATCCGCGCGATAAATGATCCGAGTGCTATGTTGCTTGGATTCGATAGAAAGTATCGCTGGGTGATCAGACCGGGCACGTATTTGAAATCGAGACAGGTCTTGAGTCCCACCGCCGCGACCGTTATCAGTCCTCCGACTATCAATCCAGCCACCATCCAGCCTAGAGCCTTCCAACGTCGCCGCACGACAAGGTATCCTGCCATCGCTAGCGGATAGGCGCGCAACAGCGTCGCCGCTGCGAGAATCACGCCCGCCTCGGCATCGCGCGAACGCTCAAGCGCGCGAATCACTAGCACCAGCATCAGGAATACCATGAATTGGCTCTGGCTGAATGCCAGGTGCAGTTGCACCGGCGCGAAGAATACCACGCCGAGCGTAAGCCAGGCGGCCGCGCGCCGCGAAACCGTTTCGCGCATGAGAAGTACGAGTCCTGTAATCAGGCACCCGATGCTGAAGGCTTGCCAGATGAAGAACGCTGAACGCAGGGGAAGTCGTGTGAGCGGCGAGAAACACCAGATAAAGGTCGGCGGATAAGTACCGCGGTTGATCTGATCGATCTTGAGGCCTAGGCGTGCGCCGATTGGCCGCAGGTCGGTCGTGTATGGATCGCCACCATCGCGAAGTACCATGGCGCTGGTGTAGTAGTGACTGAAGTCCCAAGTTGTCGCACGCTCCGGGAGCATTCGAAATACTGTTATCGCGTATATGATTGCCGGTATCGCTAAGGCAGCGAACGCGATGCGTTCCAAACGCGATATGCCGGAGTGATCAGTCCTTAGGGTACCGGCGGCGCTTTCGTCGCCATCTTCTCTGCGCTCAGAGATGCGCTCGAATCGTTGCGGCATTGCGTTTACTTAGCGATGCTGGCTGCTTTGTTCTGTAGGTCAAGTGCTGACCATCGGATATGTGGAGAGCCGCGCCTGAGATACCAGGTATAACCTCCGAAACGCGCCGGCAGGTAATCGCGTTGCAAGGAAGGGATGGCTTGTGGTTCCAAGGCCCATACCTCTACCACAACGTCGGGTTTAAGCTGACCGATCGAGTAGTCGTAATCCCACTTCAGGTGCCCCGGCCAAAATCCTCTCGATTTTGCTACTGCCGATTCAGTGTGCATGTTTTCGAATGCTATCTTCGGATCGTTTTTTCCAAGCAGGTCAATCGCGTATCGATCGGCAAAGTAAGGGAGCGAACCCGCCCATACGACAGCCACAGCGGCATCGGGATCCGTGAATCGATCGAGGAGAACAGCTCGACGAACCATGTCCTCATTGCTGTCATCAGCAGTGTCGTCCAGCTGCGTTTTGGAGGTTTGGGGCGGAGGTTCAATCAGCAGAATGTTTTTGACGTTGTACATGTTGATAAACAGGACCGCGATGAAAACGATCGAAGTCAAAGCGATCGTCTCCACCACACGCGCTTCTGATGGCTTGGCGCGCCGGGAAATCCACAATGAGCCTCGGACGAGAGCAGGGGACACAAAGATAAAGAACAGTGGCATCGCAATAGAGACGTAGCGATTGCTCCCACCCCACCATTCCCATGCGTCGCCGCCGACCCAGACACTGTAGGCCAACTGCGTGCCAACGATCGCGATGAGGAGCAAGTCGCCACGGCCGATATTGCGCCGCTTCAGGTTCGCCAGAGCGGCAAGTAACAGCGGAATTAATGGAATCAGGAACACGACGCTTACCAACAAGCCTCGTCTGAGTCTTCCGAGCAACGGATAGCCGGTCATTTTGAGGTAGTAAGTATTCGGAAGTGCCTGGGCATAATACCAAAGATTGAACCCTAGCTGGGCCATGAGAAAGCAGGTCAGGATAGCGCCGCCGAGCAGTAGGTGCTCTTTCCACTTCTCCGGTTCGATAGCGGTTAGTGCGAGAAGAGTGGTTCCTGCGGCCACAGCCATATCGATCCGAAACAAGGTCAAGACGCCTAGCACGATATAGAGCTTGAGCGCAGGGCCTTTTGACTCAATCGTGCGTAACGCGAGCCAGGTCGATACGGTCAGTCCGAGCGCGAGTACGCTCACCTCGGTTCCCTGCAAGGCCCAGTTATTGAGCGGACCGTCGAGCGCGGTCAGGACCATCGCAACCAGTGCTATCCTGGATTGTCCCGGGAAAAGCTCATTGCAGATCGCTACGACGAAAATGAGATTGATCATCAGGAGGAGCGCGCTAGTGGCCTGAATAAAAACCGACACCTTGGCCGCTGAAATCGGCAGCAAGTGTACGATCGACATATATAAGACCCACAAAGGATTAGTAAATCCCAGCACCCTTTCATGGCCGGGATTCCAGACGAGGCCGTGTCCATGCGCGAAGTTCGCCGCGTAACGCATCGAGATCATGTCATCGTCAAACAGGCAGAAGTAGCGAGTACCGCCGACTAAAAAACTGGTCCTGTAAATGAAAAGGATCGCGTATACGCAAATGACCGCGAGCACCACTAGCTGCGAGGAAGATATCGCGCCAACGATCACTGTCAATGGAGCTCGCGCGCTGGCTGATGCTCTCGACGCTTCACTGTGCGCATTGGAGCCAGCGAGTTCAGAACTGGAATTTTTCCTGAACCGAAACCGAGGATCACCCCTCAAAAGGGGTTGGCACCGCTCGCATCAGGAATCTTCGCTGTATTATCCGGCACCTTCATCTCGCCCCGCCACAACCGACAACGTGGACGGTAGCAAACACTGAGCCAGAGCGACAGCACCTTTAAGACGGCTAAATTACTTATGCGATGCGGGAAGTTCGTGGCTTGATTGCAACATTGTGAGCATTTTGCATCTCGTGGCCCGGCACCGACGCCTCAAGGACCCTTCCTGTCGGGAATGAGGCCGGCCATGAATTGGGGGTTTGACCAATCATTCAGGCGCTCGGGGTGGCTGTCGATGTCGTTGGCTGCGCTCCAATTGCTGGTTGCGTGAGACCAGGCGCCACGGCCGTTGATGGCGATGCTTAAGTGCTATTAGAAGGAGCGCGATTGCGGTCTCAGCTTTTCCCAATGTCAGTGCGCCGGTGTCGGTGGCGCATGCGGCCAAGCCAAGGATCGCGAGTAAAGTCATCCATGGCAGTGCGTCGGCGATTAGGCGCGGGCCGTAGGAATAGCCGCCCCACCATGTCGGCCATAGCGAGACGATCAGGATTTGAAGGATCACTATCGATAGGGCTAGCACGGCGAGTCTCTTGTATTTAAGCACACGCCAATAGCGGCACAATCAGATACAGCACGAAACAGAATGCTGGAACGAAGACGAACAGGCCTCGTGAAGGACTGAACAGAACGGCGGGCAGGTTCTTCAGGTTTGCGAAGTTGGTACGCGAATCCAGGTAGTAGTCCGGAATTAGTTTTCCGAAAGTGAACCACGAATAGCAGATGAATGCTGCGAACCAGATCAGTCCCGTCGTCGCATACGCGATGAAGTCGCTGCGCCAGAATGCGAAGACGTAGATGGTGACGCATAGGACGGGTATCGCGCCGGTTGGTCTGACTAAGTACATCCATGAGACTAGCGTTGCGAGAACTATTGGATGGCTCCGTTTTATGCGGCCGGTCTCGCGCGCCAACATGTAATACGCGGCTAGTCCTCCGAAGAAAATTAGCCAGGTGTGGGATTCCATCACTCGCGACGCCGTGCTCCATACCTGGGTGCCGAATGCGGCGGCGACAGCGACGATGAGGCTCGGTCCGACCGCCAAGACTTGAGTCGCGGTGTTGAATACGATGACGGTAAACCCGGCCATCAGCAGGGCGGCGAGTAGCGTTGTATGATTCCCTCGCCTAGTGGAAGACATCGTCCGTCAGGGCCGTAGCAATGCACACCTAGTAGATTCATCAGTGCTACGAAGGGAATCGAAAGGATCGAGGTTCCATTTGGATAGCAGTAAACGATATTTCCGCGAACGCGGTCCAGTTGATAAGTCAGAAATGAGGAGCGCAGCCGCGAGGTCGGAGATGCGCAGCGACCGGTGTCCTGGACCGGCTCCGGGAATTGGTAGGCGTTCAGGTAGGACGAGTGATTGCGGATGATGTTCTCGCTCAGCAGCATCGAGTAGTTGGAATCACCCAGCACCCAGACCGGGGACAGGACGAAGACTATGCTCGCCAGGGCGAAGAGATATACGCCAAGCCGTTGCGCGATGCGTCGGTCGGCCAAGGTTTGAACCCTTGGTTCCTCAAGCAGGCTTTACTGAAGTCGAGGCGAGTGCTTTTGCGGCGTCGAGGAGGCATCGCTCGGTCGTTGGCCAGTCGATGCAGGGGTCGGTGATCGAGACGCCGTATTTGAGTGCGGCGCGATTCGAGCTGAGGGGCTGGCTGCCCGCTTCGAGGTTGCTTTCGAGCATCGCGCCCATGACTGCGCCACTGCCGGCGCATACCTGGTCGACCAAGCGTTCGCAGCACTTCGGGCTGTTTGGTGTAGTCCTTGCTGGTCTGCGCGTGCGAGCAATCGACCATCATGCGCGGCTCGAGTGCGGCGCTCGCGAGGATTTTACGGCATTCCTCGATACTGGCGCTGTCGTAGTTCGGCTTGCGTCCGCCGCGAAGCACGACGTGCGTGTCCGGGTTGCCGGAGGTGCGAATGACCGCCGACATTCCTTCCTGCGTGATGCCGAGAAAAGAATGCGGGCGGCGCGCCGATTGAATTGCGTTGATCGCAACCTGCAGGTTGCCTTCGGTGGTATTCTTGAAGCCGACCGGCATCGACAAACCGCTGGCCATCTCGCGATGGGTCTGCGACTCGGTGGTGCGCGCGCCAATCGCCGCCCATGCGACCAGGTCCGCGATATATTGCGGCGTGATCGGATCGAGCATTTCGGTGCCCGCCGCGAGGCCGAGGCGATTTATCTCGAGCAGCAGCCGCCGCGCGATGCGCAGTCCCTCGCGCATATCGCAACTGTCGTCCATGTGCGGATCGCTGATGAGCCCTTTCCATCCAAAGGTCGTGCGCGGCTTCTCGAAGTACACCCGCATGATGATGTAGAGGCGATCCGAGGTCGCATCTTTCAGCTTCGCGAGGCGGCGCGCATAGTCAATCGCGGCGTCGGGATCGTGGATAGAGCAGGGGCCGACGATACAGAGCATCCGGCGATCGCGGCCGGCCAGAATCTCGCGAATCGTCTCGCGCGCTTCGACCACGGTCCGCGCGATGCCCTCGTCCACCGGCATCTCGTTTTTCAGCAGATGCGGCGCGATGAGCGGCTCGGTGGCGAGAACATGAACGTCCTGAATTCGGCGCATAGGTAATGCTTATTTCTATAAGAAAGGATGCTGCTAACAAAGACGGTGTCTATTGGGCATAATTACGTTCGGATCGAATCCGTGGACCCGACGCATAATACCGTGATCGAGGATGGCGAATCGGCGCCGCGTTCTGAAGAGCGCAAGAGCGGCGAACGGGCGTCAGTGGAGCGGCCGCCGCTACTACGTCGGGTCAAGCTGTGGCAGGCGATCGCCGGGATGTCGGTCGCAATCGCGATTGCCTCGATGCTGGTGATTTCCGATCTCGCCGTGTCGCTGGCGCGGCGCACGAACTATGTGAATCGGCGGGTGGCGGCTCTGAATGCGATGGTGCGCACACTGCGGCGTCAGACGGCGGCCGA
>CAVOUW010000003.1:3192500-3267514 GCA_963699705.1 uncultured delta proteobacterium
TTGGTCACACCACCATCATCCGCGGCGATGGCAAGCTGATTGTTGGACGCGGGCCGGTTCGCACCGGCGTGACGGCGATCTTGCCGCGCGGAAAGCGTGACGCGTCGCCGGTGTTCGCCGGATATTTCTCGCTCAACGGCAACGGCGAGATGACCGGGACGGCGTGGGTCGAGGAGTCGGGCATGCTGACGACGCCAATCATGATCACCAACACCCACAGCGTCGGTGTGGTGCGTGACGCGGTGATCGCGTGGCAGCTGGCGCAGCGCAAGATGATGCAGCCGTGGTCGCTGCCGGTAGTCGCCGAGACCTACGACGGCTTGCTCAACGACATCGACGGATTCCACGTGACCGCGAAGCACGTGCATGCGGCGCTCATGAGCGCGCGCGGCGGACCCGTCGCCGAAGGATGCGTCGGCGGCGGCACCGGCATGATCGGTTACGGATGGAAGGGCGGGATCGGAACGGCGTCACGCCGGCTCGATCGCAAATCTGGTGGCTACACTTTGGGAGTTATCGTTCAACTTAACTGCGGACGTCCCAACGAGCTGACAATTGCTGGCGTCCCCGTCGGCAAAGAATTGCGACCTGACCACGATCCGTTCAGCACGCAGGAACTCGGCTCGATCATCATTGTTGCGGCGACCGATGCGCCCTTGATGCCGCATCAGCTGAAACGACTCGCACGGCGGCTCACGATGGGCCTCGCGCGCACTGGCAGCGTGTCGGGTAACGGCTCCGGCGACTTGTTCATCGCATTTTCGACCGCCAACTCTGCGAGCGCGAAACGCTCCGACGTCGAAAACGTTAAGATGCTCCGCAACTCGCGGATGGATCTGCTGTTCACCGCGGCGGTTCAAGCGACCGAGGAAGCAATCGTGAATGCGTTGGCAGCGGCGACCACGATGGTCGGAATCAACGGCTATCGCGTCGAAGCTATCCCGCACGATCGTCTCGCCGAAGTGATGCGCAAGTACGGACGTTGATGGTTGCCTCCTCTGCGATCGAAAAATAGTGTTCTGCATTGTGGCGTCGACCAATTAAATGAAGTTCTTTTCAGATGCCGGTGAGTTCCTCGAACGCGTTCAGCCGTTTCTGGTGACGCGCGAAGCTGAGCACTGCTTGATCCTTGGTCTGCTCGATGGACTTCGAGCTGGCGAGCAATTTGGCTCTGCGCCGCCGATCATGGCATCGGTCGAAGAGCGCGGTGAGGTCAAGGCCGTCGTTCTTATGACGCCGCCGCATAACCTGATCGTTTCGTGGGTCGCCGACGATTCGACGATCGGCAGCATAGCTGACGAACTCCATTCGAAGGGCGTGGCGATTCCGGGGGTCAATGGCTCCGCGGACATTGCACGCAAGTTTGCGTTGAAGTGGTGCGAACTCTCCGGACGTACCTTCCGCGTGCAGATGGCCCAGCGGATCTACCAGTTGAGCCGAGTCACAAAACAGATGAGAGCTGCGGGACGGCTGCGCGAACCGACTCAATCTGACGATGCGGTGATTAGGAAGTGGCGCGCCGCGTTTTCGATCGACGCCGAATACATGGACGCCGAAGAAGCCGCCAGGCAGGCCGCATTGCCAATGCCGAAGTCGAGGCATCTGATGCTGTGGGAGGTCGAAGGCGCCGCAGTCTCGATGGCGGGATACTCCGGACGAACGCCGAACGGTATTCGCGTCGCATGGGTTTACACGCCGCCGGAGAATCGCGGCAAAGGTTTTGCGGGCGCATGCGTCGCGGCACTCAGCCAGAAGCTGCTCGATGACGGCCGCAAGTTCTGTTTTCTATACACCGACCTCGCCAACCCGATCTCCAATCACGTCTATCAGAAGATCGGGTATGAGCCGGTCACCGACGCCACCGTCTATTCTTTCTCGTAAGAAGGTTCGAGCATGAACATGAGACAGCTATACGCATCGATCGTTGCAATCATTCTTGTGCTCGGCCTCAGCGCGGGAGCGCGTGCCGAGTCTCCTGCCAAGTCCAGCGCGCCGACCGATCGATTGCGCAGTTTCACGTTCAGCTATCATGCCGATATCCCCGTCTCGAATCCCGCGGCGAAGAAGTTCGAAGCTTGGATTGCGCTCCCGCGCGAGGACGCGTTCCAGCGGGTTCACGATCTCAAGATTGAGACGCCGGTGCATTTCGAAATCGTCGATCAGGGTTCGAGCGGGAATCGCGTCGCGCATCTCGAGGCTTCCACTCCGCTCGCTGCGTCAGTGCCAATCACGATGACGTTCGCGACGACTCGGCGCGAAGAGGCTGCCGACATGGTGGCGGCTGCGCGCGACTTTCCCGAGCCGACTGATGGACACTTCGCCGCGTATCTCGAGCCGAACCGGCTCGTGCCGTTGAGCGGCAGAATCGCGCAGGTCAGCGCCAACCTGGCTGAGACCGACGTGACGCCGCTGCAACAGGCGCGCGTCGACTACGAGTATGTAACGTCGATTATGAAGTACGATAAGAGCGGCACCGGATGGGGCCGCGGCGACGCGCTCTATGCGTGCGACGTGCGCCGCGGCAACTGCACCGACTTCCATTCACTGTTCATCGGGCTCGCGCGTGCGCGCGGAATCCCGGCGCGGTTTACGATTGGCTTTCCGATCGGTGCGGCGAAGTCCGGCGACGTTCCCGGCTACCATTGCTGGGCGGAGTTTTACTCGGGCGGAGTGTGGGTGCCTGTCGATGCGTCCGAGGCGTGGAAGCATCCTGAGCGGCACGACTACTATTTCGGGCATCTCGACGCGGCGCGCGTTGCATTCACGATGGGCCGCGACCTCGTGCTCAAGCCGCCGCAGCAGGGTCAGCCGCTCAACTACCTGATCTATCCTTACGCAGAGATCGACGGTGCAATGGTGCCGCAAAAGAAAATCAAGACGAAGTTTTCTTACGCGGACACCGGCGCATGATGCGAATCTAGAACATCGCGAACTGCGCGTTCTTATCCACATTTACTTTCAGCGCGCTCGCGCTCGAGCTGACTACGCGGCACGCGATCGAATCGCCGCTCTTGCATGCGTTGTCGGCGACGTCGGTCTGCTTTTTCGGCCATACCGAGAGTGATAGCGACTCGCAATCGCTCGCGTTGTCCTGCTTGCACGACGCGTATAGCTTCGCGTACCGATCGCCGAGGCGATCGCAGACTGCGGTATCGCCGCGATCGCAGGCGACCGCATCGAGCGCCTGGCACGCAGCCTCGTCACTAGCCCGACATTGTTTCGAGAGTTGGTTGCTGGCCTGTGCCTGGAATGTTGGCACGTAATCAGTGCAAAGGCGCGCAGGCGCTTCGCAACTGGACTGCAGCATCGCGACGCAAGCATCGGTTTCGTTTTGCGCGCATCGGTCGGCATTGGTTTGATAGAGCCTATAGACGACGGATTCGCCGTACGACATGCATCCAACGAGCGAGCACGCTCCAGCCACAAATGCCGCGAGCGCAACACCACCCCGGCAAATTGGAAACCAATTGCGCATGATCAAAAGACGAACGGCGTCGCCGAATGTTTCAAAAGGGCGAAAAAAGGACAAAAAAAGGCAGTCCGAGCGGACTGCCTTACAAGTCGAAATCGAACAGCAATTAGTGCTTCGTTTCGATTCGCCTGCCGTACGTCACTTCGCCTTTATCTACGCGCAGGCTGAAACCGCAATCAGGATTCGTGCATACCCAAGCTTTGAACATTACCGACGCGCCCTCCTGTCCATAGTCGGACAGGGGAATCAACGCGCCATTGTTACACTTCTGGCACTTCGGCCACTCCATCATCCGCGCCTCCTTGCAGCCGACCCGAACCGCATCGTCCGTGCTGAAATTATCCGACCCTCAAATCTAAAGCAACGTGCCGCATGGACGCCGCCGGAGCAGTCCAGCAGCGCCCGAGAGAGCGGTATTCTAAAACGTTCGGGTGATTCTACTTGAGCGCGCGAACCGAGAAGCCGCGATCGTTGCTGCACAGCAGCGAACGCTTGCCGTCGAGCACAGTCTCGAGCACGACTTCGCGGCCCCATAGCCGCTGCAGGTAGTTGAGACTCTTCTCGGCGTACTCGATATGCAGGTCGCGGCCGTCGTGATCGTGCTTAACGTAGAGGGTGCGGTTCTGGCCGAAGTCGGCGTCCTCGACTTTGAGCACCGGTATCGAGTTGGTTCCGACGCTCTTAATCAAGGTCGCCTTCACTTCCTTCCAACCATCGTCGTCGGCCACTTTGCTGACGACCAGCTCGTCGCCGCGCGCCTCATATTCGAAAATATCCATCTCGCGCATCAGATCTTCGGTGAGGTATCGCCGCAGGAACGACGCGTCGCGCTCGACCTCGCGCACTTCGAAGATTTTCTCGGTGCCCGACTTCGCCGGCGGTCCGTCGCGCTTGATCTCTTCCCTGGTCGGATTCGTATAGCGCCGGTAGATGTCCTCCCAAATCTTGAGTCCGAGGTGATACGGGTTGATCTGGCCAGGAATCGGGCGGGTGACCTGGTTGTGGTTGACGATGAATTCAAGATGGAGCCCCTGCTCGAGGTCGAGCGACTCGAGCAGCTTCTTGTGCCAATAGCTGGCCCATCCTTCGTTCATAATCTTCGTCTCCATCATCGAGATGAAGTACTTGGCTTCTTCATCGACGATGGTGAGCAGATCTTTTTCGAAGTCGGCGAGGAACGGGTTGTGATCGCGGATGAACAGCAGCAGGTCTTCGTCGGGTTCGAGCGGGACCTTGTGGAAGTCGGGAACCTCGACGGTTTTGCGCGCGTGAATTTTCTGAAATGGATCGGACTTTCCCTGCGCGGTGTCTTCGGCGCGCGCCATCTGCTGGTCGGGTGAGAGCTTCTTGATCGCAAAATTGCGCCGGCACTGCCATGACAGCGCATGCGCCGCGTCCAGGATGCGCTCGACCTTCTCGACGCCGATGGATGGATCCTCGACGTAGCGCCGCACCCGCATCGCGGCCGCCTTGAAGCTTTCGATCGTCAACTCGGCGCGGGTCGCGGACTTGAACGTGAAATTATTCTTGAAAAAGTCGTTATGCCCGTACACGTGCGCGATCGTCAGCACCTGCAGCAGCAGCGAGTTGTCGCGCATCAGGTAGGCGATCGCGGGATTCGAGTTGATCACCATCTCGTACGGCAGGCCGCTGACGCCGTGATCGTAGAGCGTTTTCAGCTTCTCGTACGATTTGCCGTACGACCAATGCGGATAGTGCGACGGCATGCCGGAATACGCCATGTAGCCGAGCATGCCGGTGTGATCGCAAAGCTCGAACTCCTGCGGATAGCAGTCGAGGCCGAATTCGGCGACCTTGTCGCGAATCCGGTTGTCCCATTCAACGAGATCGGAGAGCGTCCACACCGTTCTGTTGAGGGCGGGGACGGCCTGAGGCGTGGTAGGAGACGCGCTCATTGTTCCTTCACCCGATCCTTGGCCAGGAACGCTTTGAACGACGGCCAGATGTCTTCCTTGCGCTCGATCAGCACGGTGTGAAAGTTCGGCGCCTGGATTCGGCGGAATACGTTGAGCATCGAGGATTCATAGTAGCGCGAACCCAGCGGCTTGATTTCGCCGTAACCGAACAGGTTGCAAATCTCGGCGAGCTCCTCGGCGTCCTTGAGCGCAGCGGGATTGTCGGAATCGAAGTTGTCGCCGTCGGAGCAATGGAACGCGTAAAGGTTCCAGAGCGACGGATGGTATCGCGCGGCGATTATTTCCAGCGCCTTGGCGTAGCCGGACGAGATGAAAGTGCCGCCGGATTCGCCCTTGTGAAAAAATTCTTCTTCGGTGACCTCGCTGGCCTCCGTGTGATGCGCGATGAAAACGATTTCGACGTTGCGGTAACGGGTCGAGATGAACTGGTAGAGCAGGAAGAAGAAGCTGCGCGCGAGATACTTCTTCATCGTGTCCATCGAGCCCGAGGTGTCCATGATGCAGATGACGGCGGCGTTGGATTCTTCTTTCGTGTCTACTTCGACGTGCTTGTAGCGCAGGTCGTTCTGATGGAACGGGTAGCGGTGACGAACGCGCTGGAATGCGGCGGTCGCGGGCGAAGGCGCGAGGTCCTGTTCGTCGAGCGGCGCACCGTCCAGGGTGCCTTCCTCGAGCGCGACTTCGTCGAGCGCGCCCTCAACGTCGGCATCGGCGCCGATTTCGTTTTCGCGGTCGGCTTTCGATTCTTCCAGTGCGCGCGCGGCGGCATCGTTGCGCTTCTCGGATGCGAGCATGCGCATCACGCGCTGCTTGGCGGTGCGCCGCTTGTCGAGCCTGATGCGGATGCCGACCTTGCGGTAGCCTTTGCGCCGCGACGAGTAGTCCGACTGGATTTCGCGGAGCGCACGGCGCTCGAGGTTGGGCAGTTCGAGATCCTCGAACATGATCTCGATCAATTCCTCGAGCGTCACGTCGGTTTCGTAATAGTCGACACCGGGCCGGTCGCCCGCTTCGTCGCCCTTGCCGGGACCGTCCTTGCCGGTCTTGCCGACCACTTGTCCGGGCCGCGAGTCGCCGTCACCCTGCGACGCACCGGGCGCGTTGTCGCCGAAGACGAAGCGATACTCCTTGATTCCGCGCAGCGGGACCTTGATCACGCGGTCCTTGTTTTTGCCGATGATCGATTCTTCGGCGATGATGTCGGCGATATTCTCGCGAATCGATTCGCGGACTTTCTGCCGATGCCGCAGCCGGTCCCCGGCCGAGCGATCAGAGCGTTCGGCATCGGAGATCCGGTATTCGCGAAAGATAGTATCGCCGCTCATTCAGGAAACCCGCGACGTCGTTGCGCACCACAGGTAGTGGTCTTGAGGCTTCTTCACCACCATCGGTAGTTTCGTTCCGTCAAAAGCTGTGTTCCCCGACACCAAGATCAGTCTTTCCAAAGATTGTTGGCGGCGTATTTTAGAACCACGTCGACGCAGGATTCGCAGTAGCCGTTTTCGAGGAGGTTTTTTACCATCGAGCTGTACTTTTCGCCTTGCTCCTCGTCGCGGGTGCGGGCTTTGGTGATGATGCGTGAGATGTCGCGGACGCTCGTCATCAGCTTTTTCTCGATCGCTTCCTTGAGCGGCTCGTAGCTCTTGTAGCTGATCTTTTCGCCGCGCCGTGAGGTTGCCCACAGGTACGCGATCACTTCCTGGCGGAATCCGTCGGCGGCCGATCCGATGATCGCAATCTGCTCCTCGATCGACTTCAGGAATCCTTCGTCGGGCGACAGCTCCTCGTTGGTATTGCGATCGCGCACGCGAGTCTTGTTGACGTATGCCTCGGCATGATCGAGGTAGTTCTGAAACAGCGACTCCGCCTGCTCCTGGTACGAGTACACGAACGCGCGGGTGATCTCTTTTTCGAGCAGGTCGAGATATTCCTTATGTAGCGTGTCCTGCAGGAACTCCAGGTACTGCTTGCGGGTGTCGTCGGGCAGGTCGCCTTCCTTGGTCATCGAGATCAGCGCCTCGCGCACGTTGATCGGATTGATGCAATTGCCGGTGACGTTGTCCGACAGCGCGTTGTCGAGCGCCTTCATAATGAAGCGGGTCGAAATCCCCGACATGCCCTCGCGCTTGGTGTCTTCTTTCAGCTCCTGCACGTCGATTTTCTTGGTGCGTCCCTTCTCGACGACTTCCTCGCCGTTGTAGAGCCGGAGCTTGGTCATCAGGTCGCACTTCGAGGTGGGCTCGAGCCGCGACAGGATCGCGTACATCGAGGCCAGTTCGAGGGTGTGCGGCGCGACGTGCGCGCGGAAGTCGGAGTTCTTGATGATCTTCTGATAGATCTTCACCTCTTCCGACAGCCGCAGGTTGTACGGGACCTTGACCACGACGATACGATCGAGGATCGCCTCGTTGGTGTGATCGGCCTTGAACTTCTGCCACTCGGCCTCGTTCGAATGGGCGACGATGCAGGTATCGACGTACACCATCCCGTGCCGTCCCGGCGCCGGAATCACTTTTTCCTGCGTCGCCGTGATCATCGCGTGCAGGTACTCGGTCTCGTTCTTGAAAACTTCGATGAACTCGACGATTCCGCGGTTGCCGACGTTAAGCGCGCCGTTCAGTTCGAGCACGCGTGGGTCGCCCTCGGAATATTGATCGAGCTTCGAGATGTCTTCCGAGCCAATCAGGACCGAGGTGTCCTGGTTATTCGGATCGACCGGCGGCACCACGCCGACTCCGACGCGGTTGCGCTTGGAGAAGCTGCGCGCGATGACCGGAAATTCTTCGTAGCGATTGTTGAACTCGGACTTGAGCCGATAACGGCATACCGGGCACAGGTCGCCCTCGATATGCACGCCCAGCATCTTCTCGAACTCGCGCCGCAGATGGCGCGGGACGAGATGCAGCGGCTCCTCGTTCATCGGGCATCCTTCGATCGCGTAGATGGTTCCGACCTGCTCGAGGCCGCGCTGGATGCGCTCGACCAGCGAACTTTTGCCGGAGCCGACCGGGCCCATCAGGTAGAGAACCTGGCGGCTCTCTTCGCCCTTGAGCGACGCCGAATGGAAATAGCGGACGATCTGCGCGATGGTGCGTTCGATCCCGAAGAATTCCTCCGAGAAGAAATCGAACACCTTGAGCGGCTCGTCCTTGAACAGCCGCTTGGTGCGCGGATCGTCGGTGTCGGCCAGCGGATGCAGCCCGATCGAGATGATCAGGTCGTAGATCCGCGCGTGCGCGAGCTTGGTCATGATCGGGTCGGCTTTCACGACCTCGAGATATTCGAGCAAAGTGCCGCGCCACTGTTTCGACTCGCGTGCAGCGCGGTCTTCTTTGATCACTCGCTCGAAGTTATTGAGATCCGCCATCGGCTATCTCCTTCGGGTTCGGGTTATAGAATGTTGAGCAGTTTTGCTGCTTGGAAGAGGGGAAATCTTTCGGGCCGTACTATTTCTGGCGCCCATTCTTGGGTCGAGTATAACTGAGCCTCGGTTTTGCAACAAGTTACCTAGACGGTAAACAGCACACTCAGACGCGTTCCGAATCAAAAATCTAGCATGATGCAAATTTGCCCTACATCGCGAAAGACTGTACAGAGGCGAAAGTTATTCAAAGAGACGCGCGAAAACCGGGACGGTGTCGCCGAGCACGATACGTCCGCGATCGTTGCGCACCATCGCGGCGAACACGGTGTCGTCGTGCGCGAACGACAGCCACCATCGCTTCTGCGCCGCGAGCCCGAGGTAGTGCGCCTTTTGTTCCATCGTACGCAGCGCGTCGAGATCGTAAGCCTGGTTCCACGGTCCGCGAATATGCGATCGAGTCGGCACGATATCGGCGAGATGCATGAAGCATTCGCCACCGTCGCTCACCATCGCCGCCTGATGGTCTCGCGTATGACCGCCGGTGACGACAGCGCGAACGCCGGCGACGACTTCGGTGTCGCCGTCGATGGCTTCGAGCATCGAGCGCACGGGCGCAAGAATTTCTTCAGCATGCCGATACGCCGCGCGGAGCCGCTCGTTGCGCGGATGGTCGGCGACGTCGAGCTCGCCGCGCTGCACGAAAATTCGCGCGCGCGGAAACGCAGCCTCGAGCGCGCCGGAATCGCGCCGCCGCACGATCCCACCGCAATGATCGAAATGCAGATGCGATACGATCAGATGCGTGATGTCGCCGGCTTCCATCCCAAGCGCGCTCAGATGCTGCGGCAGCCAACCGTCGCCGTGATCGAAAATCTGGCGCTCGACTGCGCTGAGGCGATTGCCGATTCCCGTATCGACCAGGATCGCGTCACTGCCCTTCATTATAAGCGGACAGGTCAGGTTGAGGCGGATACGGTTGCGATCGTCGGGCGGATGATTGTTTTTCCAGAGTTCGCGCGGGACGACGCCGAACATGCATCCGCCGTCATTGCGCCACAGCCCGTCGGCGAGAAAAGCGACGGTGAAGCCGCCAACTTTGATCTTCGGTGGTATCTCAGCCATCTAAGTTCCCATCAGCCAGGTCCCGAGAATCAGCGCGAGCCCGCCCATCGCGACGATCGCGATATGCGCCCGCGTCATCCGAGTCATCGCGCCAGGCACCGCATCGGTTCGACCGCGCGCGACGACCGCCCTGATAACGGCGCCGACTCTCATCGACCACGTCATCACGACGATCATAACGATAAACAACGCAATCTTGATCGCAAGCACGGTCATGAACGCAGTCGAAAATACGAAGCGTCGCGCAGCGCCGGCGGTCATCAGGTTGATGAACCCGGTAATCAGCAAAACGATCGCGGCAACCAGTCCGAGCAGATCGATCTTGGGCGCGGCATTCGCGACGAAATTGCGCTGCTCGTCGCTACCAGTCGCGAGCGCAAGTCCCGCGATCACAAAGCATGCACACGCGCCGACCCAGATAGCGCCGGCGGCAGCATGCGTCCAAAGAATCGCAGCAGGAAGCAATCCGATCTTCTCCGCATCTTCCCCTCTCCCTGCGAGGGAGAGGATCGAAGGTGAGGGTCCTTTTACAGCGCGCGTTGTTGGCGCGCAATTCAAGATTCCGCTCCGAAAAACTGGCGGCATAGTCACAAAGAGAAGACCCTTGCATAACTTGCTTCGCACCTTCAAATCCGAAGAGGTGCAGACCATTCCGCGGAAGCAGAATCTTGAGTCGCGCGCGACAGACGCGCGCTAAACAGGGACCCTCACCTTCGATCCTCTCCCATACTGGGAGAGGGGAAGACTCGGAACGAGCACGTATGCGTTGGCGGGCGGCGAGGTTTTGGACTAACTAGGAATTTCATTCGGAGGTGAACGCGAATGCTCAATCCTTATATCGAGGCGTACGAACTGCGCGAGCTGGTGCTCAAGAAGGAAGTTAAGCTGCGCGAGGTTGCTGAGTTCTTCATCGCGCGGGTCGAGAAGCTGAATCCGAAGCTCGGTGCGTTCATGACTATTACGCCGGAACGCGCGCTGGCTGACGCCGACCGGCTCGACAAGATGAGCGATGCAGAGCGGCGTCGCGCGCCGCTGTTTGGGGTGCCGTACTCGATCAAGGATCTCAATTGGACCAAGGACATCCCGACTTCGATGGGGTCGAAGAATTACGAGAACTTCATGCCGCCGGCCGACGATAACACCGTCACCCAGATGCGCAATTCCGGCGGGATTTTGCTCGGCAAGACGTCGACGCCCGAGTTCGGTGGGCGTCCGACGACTGAGGGCGGCCTGTGTCCGCCGGCGCGCAATCCATGGAACCTCGAACATACGGCGGGCGGTTCGAGCGGCGGCGCAGGCAGCGCGCTCGCGGCAGGACTTGGCCCGATCGCGCAGGGTAGCGATGGCGGCGGTTCGATTCGGATCCCGTCGGCATGCTGCGGGGTAGTCGGGATCAAGCCGTCGCGCGGACGAGTTTCGTTGTCGCCAATCGCGGGCGAGGCGTGGGCAGGATTTGCGACTGACGGTCCGATGGCGCGCTCGGTGCGCGACGTCGCCACGATGCTCGACGTGATGCACGGTCCGGTCGTCGGCGATCCCTACTGGGCGCCCCCGCCGGTCACATCGTTCAAAGCTGCGGTCGAAATCCCGCCGCGTCCTCTCCGAATCGGGATGATCTCTAAAACCTCGCTGTCGAAAGTCGATTCGGAGACGCTCGACGCGCTCGACTCCGCCGCGAAGGTGTTCGAGCAAATGGGTCATCGAGTCGAGCCGATCAGCTGCGATCCTGGCGGTCGCTTGCGCGACATCGTGATGTCGGTGATCTGCGCGGGAGTCGGCTCGATCCCGGTTAAAGATATCAACCTGGTCGATCCCGTGGTGCGCGCGCTGTGGGACGCCGGTCAGAAAATCACGGCCGTCGAATACATCACGAAGGTGACGCAGATGCACAACACGTCGCGCGAGATTGTGCAGGAGCTGGCGCCCTACGACGCCGTCATCTCGCCGGTCACAAGCAGTCCGGCGGTGAAGCTCGGCACGCTGCCGTCGCATCCGGGCAAATACCTGGACGAGCTGCTCGAATGGATTCCGTTTACGTTCCCATTCAACGCGACGGGTCAGCCGGGATTCTCGGTGCCGACGGGATTCAGCAAATCGGGGCTGCCGCTTGCGATGCAAATCGTTGGTCGTCAGGCCGATGAGGTGACGATCATCGGCCTCGCCGCACAATTCGAAAAAGCGCGCCCGTGGAAGGACAAGCATCCGCCGATCGATTGAAGAGGATGTCCGACGATGATTGATCCATTCATCGAAGCATGGGATTTGCGCGAGCTCGTCCGAAAGAAAGAAGTTCGGCCGCGCGAGGTCGCGGAATTTTTTCTTGCGCGCATCGAGCAGCTGAATCCGAAACTGGGCGCGTTCATGACGGTCACCGCTGAGCGTGCACTCGCGGATGCGGCGCGGCTCGAGAAGATGAACCATCGGAGGCGGCCAGGCTGCCGCTGTTCGGCGTCGCATATTCGCTCAAGGATCTGCTGTGGACGAAAGATATTCGCACCACGTTCGGATCGAAGAATTATGAAAACTGGCACGCGCCCGCCGATGCGGAACTTGCGGTGAGGCTCGCGAACTCCGGTGGAATACTGCTCGGCAAAACGACCACGCCTGAGTTTGGACTGCGGCCGACGACTGAGGGCGGACTCTGTCCGCCCGCGCGAAATCCATGGAACCTCGAACACACGGCCGGCGGCTCAAGCGGCGGTGCTGCCTCTGCGGTCGCCGCGGGATTGCATCCGATTGCGCAGGGCAGCGACGGCGGCGGCTCGGTGCGAATCCCGGCGGCATGCTGCGGGCTGGTCGGAATCAAGCCGTCGCGCGGACGAATTACGCGCGCGCCGTCGGAGGGCGAGTCATGGGGCGGACTTTCGACCACCGGGCCAATCGCGCGCACGGTTCGCGATGCGGCGCTGATGCTCGATGCGATGTCCGGCATGATGCCGGGAGATCCGTATGCCGCGCTTCCGCCGTCGCGTCCATTCGTCGAGGAAGTTGCGGCGCATCCGAAGAAACTTCGCCTCGCGATGATCAATCGAAGCGCACTCGGCACCGTCGAGCCGGAAACTTTAGCCGCGCTCGAATCGGCATGCGGTGTGTTTCGCGAGATGGGGCATAGCGTCGAGCCGATCGCGCTCGATCCCGGCGCGATGCTCGGTAAATATGCGCGGGTGATCGTCGGTGCCTCGGTCTCCGCGCTGAATATCCCGAATCCCGACCTGCTCGATCCCATAGTGCGCGGCAGCTACGAATGGGGCGCGAAAATTTCAGCCGCCGATTATATCCGCGCGATCACCGGGATGCATAACACGTCGCGCGAAGTAGTCCACGCGCTCATGCCCTACGACGCGCTGCTCGCGCCGACACTCACGCGTCCCGCAGTGCGTATCGGCTCGCTGCCGTCGAACCCAGCCACTGGCGCCGACGAAATCTACGAATGGATCGCGTTCACGTTTCCGTTCAACTCGACCGGCCAGCCGGCTATTTCGATCCCCAACGGATTCAGCAAAGCGGGATTGCCGCTCGCGCTTCAAATCGTCGGACGCCCCGGTGACGAAGCCGGCATAATCGCGCTGGCAGCGGAGTTCGAACGCGCGCGCCCATGGAAGGATCGGCATCCAGAGATTTAAAAAATAATCGCCTGCGCGGCGGGCGGCATCGACACCGTCGCGGGGGTGGCCCCTGCACCCTGGGTGCAAGTGAGAAACGCAAAGTTGCGCGCAGCGCGCCAGGTTGCTCTAAGGGGCGGGTCAGGGGCGCGCTTCGAGCACCAGGTTGAACGGGGTCGCCGTGGCGCGGCGGACCCGCGAGAATCCGCCGGTTGCGAGGACCTCGCGCAGCCGCGTTTCTCCGGCTTGCGCGCCCAGGCCTTTGCCGACTTCCTGCGACAGCGATCCGGGCACGCAGATCATCGTCGATGCGGCGTAGAAGACGCAACTGATCGGATTCAAATTGTCCTCGAGGCGGTCGTTGCCGAAAGGCTCGACCACCATCCAGGTTCCATCTTTGGCGAGCGAGCTTTTTACGTGCGCAGCTGCACCGACCGGATCGCCCATGTCGTGCAGGCAATCGAAGAACGCGACCAGGTCGAAGGTTCCCGGATATTCCTTGGCCGCGGCGCGCTCGAAGCTGACGCGATCGGCGACACCTTCGGCGTGCGCGATTTCGCGGGCGCGGTCGATCGACGGCTGGTGATAGTCGAAGCCGAAGAATTTCGATTTTGGAAACGCCTTCGCCATCAGGATCACCGACGCGCCGTGGCCGCATCCGACGTCAGCCACCCGCGCGCCGCGCTCGAGTTTTTCCTTGACGCCATCGAGCGCCGGAATCCATTCCGACACCAGATGCATCGCATAGCCCGGGCGGAAGAAGCGCTCGGTGCCGCGGAACAGGCAAGGGTCATGCTCATGCCATCCGACGCCGCCGCCGTTGCGAAAGACGCTGGCAACTTTGGGTTCGTCGCGGACCGCCGCAGCTGCAATCTCGTACATCGCGGGGAAAAATGCCGGCCCGTTCTCGTCGGCGAGTACCGTCGCCTGTTCGGGCGAAATCGAAAAGCGTCCCGACGCGCCGTCGTAGTTGATGTAACCGGCGGCGGCTTGAGCGGATGCCCATTCGCGCACGTAACGCTCGACGGTGCCGGTTTTCGACGCAAGTTCCGCCGACGTCAACGGTCCCGCACTGGCCGAGAGTCTTGTAAAATCCGAATTTGTCGCCGATCAGCACCAGCGCGGTGCCCATCGCGCCGCCGACGTCGCCCATCATTTTGCCGATCAGATCCTGAAGCTTGTTTGCATCGACGGCCATCGTTTTTTCAGTATTAAGGCCACGCTCCGCTGTCGCGCGCGGATCGATATTTAGGACGCGGGCGCGGCTGCGTCAAAGCAGGGGCCGGAGCACTATCGGCCCTAGAAGAGAATGCCCAGAGTGTCGCCGACGATCCGAAATGGCGCCTCGACGATGGTTCCGGCCGCGTTCGCCGTTGCTCCAACGACGCTGTCGGGCTGATTGCTCCTGGTGGTGGTCGTGGTGGTGGTTTCGGAAGGCGAGTAATAACCGGGATCGCTGGTCGTCGTGTAGGTTGTCTGGCTACTCGTGTCCGAGCAGGACTGGAGTAGTGGGCATGCGGATAAGATCGCGGTCACTGCTATCGCGGAGATTATCGATTTTCTCATAATGAGTTTGTCCTTTACACGCCAGCTGACGAATTTCGCGACGCCGCGTGCAAGCGTCCGCCTTCGGATTTAATTAGTAAGTCCAACTTCCAGTCTTAATGGTCGAAGCGCAGTCCTGTCGGGACCGCTGCTTCGTCAAACTACGCCGAGGAGCCAAAGTACGAGAACGATCACGACGATGCCTCCGAGAGAAATAGGCAGGTACATACCAGCCTCCAAAGGCCTTGCGGATTGAACTTGAATTTGGTCGAGCGGAACGCGGTCAAAGGCGAGTGGAAGGACCGCCGTTGGGGCTGGATCAATTCGGACTCGATTCCTATTTCGATCCCGACTCCTTCACCCTACGTCGGGCTGGATGCGATAGCTACCTCAGGGAGCCTCTGTTTGGCCTCGCGGAGCACCAAAAGTGTCGGTTGGAGCAGCGAAGCGCGTGCTGGTCGCCGATTCAACGAGGCGCGAGGTTGAAGGCGTGCGGCGAGCAAGCTCATGCGATCGCAGCCGCGCCTGATGGTCGTGGACGACGGTTACGAGCATCACTTCGTCGATGTGCAGGACGCTGGCGATGTCCACCAGCGTGTCGCGGACGTGCGCGGGCGTCCCTATGATCGCGCGCGGCCATTCGCCAGTCTCGCGCATCATCACGTCATCGGGCAGCGGGCCGGGGCCGAGCTCGGCCAGAGCTTGTTCGGGCGTGGGAATCGGACCGCGCATACCGAGGCGAGCGTGTCGCACGAATAGGCGCACGCTCGAAGCCATCCGCTCGGCCTCTGCGTCGGTTGGTGCGCATATCGCGCCGATCCCCAGGATAGCGAGTGGTGCCGACAGTTCGTTCGATCGGATGAAGTGAGATTTGTAGTACTCGATCGCGGCGCGGGTGTGAGTGGGATCGATGAAATGCGCGAAGGCGTAGGGCAATCCAAGCTGCGCCGCGGCGGCAGCGCTCCACATGCTCGAACCTAGCAGCCAGACCTCGGGCGCACCGGGCATCGCGGGCGAAAGCTCGATTCGGCTGAAGGCGTGATCGGGACGGAAGCCGCCGTGTAGAAAAGCGATCAGCTCGAGCAATTGTTTCGGGAAGTCATCTTCGGTCTGCTGCGAGCTTCGATCGCGGCGCAGCGCGAATGAATCGAGCGGACTGCCGCCGGGCGCCCGGCCGATCCCGAGATCGATGCGGCCCGGATACAGCGCGTGCAACACACGGAAGCTCTCAGCGACTTTCATCGGGCTGTAATGCGGGAGCATCACGCCACCCGACCCGACGCGGATCTGCGAAGTCTCGGCCCCGACGCGCGCCAACAGCACTTCCGGCGCCGGACTGGCGAACGCGCCGGTCGCATGATGCTCCGCAATCCAATAGCGCTCATACCCCAACCGATCCGCAAGCCGCGCAAGCTCAATAGTGTTACGAAAAGCGTCGGCAGTAGTGAACCCGGCCGGAACAGGGCATTGGTCGATGATCGAGAGTTTCATGAGGATGCTTACAAAGTCATCTTGCGTGGGAGCGTCGAACGATTCCAGTGGCGGACTACGGAATGAATTCCAGAGGGAAATGACGGAATAAATTCCGTCCTACAATTCTCTGAAAGTAGGACGGAATTTATTCCGTCGTGTATCGCGCGCTCGTCCTTCGCGCTCTGGTAAAAACACTTCGCATTGGCGACAATCCGCGTGTGAGTCCCAGCCGGGCCCTCGGCGGGACAACACTCTACACGGAGGACAAATCATCATGAGTTGGGATTTTGAAACCGAGCCCGAGTTCCAGAAGGAGCTCGATTGGATCGAAAAATTCGTGCGCGAAGAAGTCGAGCCGCTCGAGTTCGTGCTCGATTGCCATCCCTATGACGTGCGCAATCCGAAACGCAACGCGCTTGTGCGCCCGCTCCAGGCCGAAGTCAAAAAGCGCAAGCTGTGGGCGTGCCATCTCGGGCCAGAGCTCGGCGGGCAAGGCTATGGACAAGTCAAGCTTGGCCTCATGAACGAAATTCTCGGGCGCGCGACCTACGCGCCGATCGTCTTCGGATGCCAGGCGCCCGATTCGGGCAACGCCGAGATTCTCGCGCACTACGGCACTCCCGAGCAGAAGAAAAAATATCTGCAGCCGCTACTCGACAACGAAATCGTCTCGGCGTTCTCGATGACCGAGCCGCAGGGCGGCGCCGACCCCAAGGTCTTCAAGACTCACGCAGAGCTGAAGGGCGATAGCTGGGTGATCAACGGCGAGAAGTGGTTCTCGTCGAACGCACATCTCGCATCGTTCCTGATCGTGATGGTGGTGACGGATCCTGACGCGAAGGAATACAACCGCATGTCGATGTTTATCGTGCCGAAGGACACTCCGGGCGTGAACATTCTGAAGAACCTCGGCGTCGGCACGCATGAGCGCGGCGGTAGTCACGCGTACATCAGATATGAAGACGTTCACGTGCCGAAGGATCATATGCTGGGACCGCGGGGCGGCGCGTTCGTCGTCGCGCAGACGCGTCTCGGCGGCGGCCGCATTCATCATGCGATGCGCACGATCGGCCAGGTGCGCAAGGCGTTCGACATGATGTGCGAGCGGGTGCTGTCGCGTACGACGCAAGGCTCGCGGCTCGCGGACAAGCAGATGGTGCAGGAAAAAATCGCGGATTCGTGGATGGAGATCGAGCAATTCCGGCTGCTGGTGCTGCGCACCGCGTGGAAGATCGATCGCTACAAGGATTATCTGAAGGTGCGCAAGGACATCGCCGCGGTGAAGGCGCTGATGCCGAAAGTATTCCACGACGTCGCGGCGCGCGCGCTACATCTGCACGGCTCGCTCGGCGCCACCGGCGAGATGCCGTTCGTCGAGCAGGTCATCCAAAGTTTTCACATGGGACTCGCCGACGGGCCGACCGAGGTTCACAAGATAACCCTCGCGCGCCAGGTCTTGCGCGATTATAAGGCGACCGAAGGCTTGTTCCCGACTCAGCACATTCCAAAGTTGCGCGAGGCTGCGATCAAGAAATACGCGGATCGGATCGAACTCGAGGTGGCGAATCATTAGGCAGGTCGAACCGCTGTAACTTTTACAGATAAGCATCGCAGGTCATCCAAGTTCTCACTGTGGTTGATATGGGCATGAAAAATGCTTTTTCAACCTGCAGAGGGAAACTGCCATGGGAAAAATGTTTTTATCCCTGGGATTTTGGATGACGATTTTGCTGTTTATCGCGCTGGGTTACACGTTCGAAAACGCGTGGGGATCAGAGTGCACCGACGCGATTAATTGCGGCTATACGCGATCTTCGGTTTTTCCAGATCGCAATTTGCATTTTGAAAATGATCTCGGAGCGAGCGACGTCGCCCGCCGCCATCGATGCGCTCCAACGGCATTGCCGCGCACCGATTATCCCGACTTCCAGCAGATGGCGAATTTGCAAGCGGGCGATCGCCCGGTGTACGCCCCCGGATTGTCGCTCACGCTAACCCGTCGCCCGCCCGAGGTCAGCCTCTGCCCCGGCCCAGTCGAAATCCCGCGCCACTGAGAATCTAATTTCCGCAAAATAATCCTCGATAATTGACGGCCGAACTTTCCGGTTCTCCTTCCCACCATTGGAAGGGGTTAGGTTTTCAGTTGCATTATGAAACCCGACTCGGCTAGAACCGGAGAATCGAAACATAGAGAGAGGAGATCACGATGCAGACGATCAAGTTTGACGATATACCCGCGCTCACCGCGAAGATCGGCAAGGAGTTCGGTCCGTGGAGCGAGCCGATTCATGTAACGCAGGAAAAAATCAATCAGTTCGCCGATGTCACCGGCGACCATCAGTGGATTCATATCGACATCGAGCGCTGCAAAAAAGAAAGTCCGTTCGGCGGTCCGGTCGCGCATGGATTTCTGACGCTCAGTCTGCTGCCCGCGTTCAAAAACACCGACGAATACGCGATCACGGGATTTCGCAACGTCGTGAACTACGGCGCCAACAAGCTGCGCTTCGTCTCTCCGGTGCCGGCGGGCGCAAGTGTCCACGCGCGCTCGAGGCTGATCGCGGTCGATCCGCGTCCGATGGGCACGATGCTCACGCGCGAGACCGAGATCCAGGTCGTCGGTTCGCAGAAGCCCGCGGTGGTTTACGAGGCCCTGATGCTGTTCGTGAAGTAGGGTGAACGACGGAGATTAGTTGATGGTGTACGAACAAATCATTTACGAGGTCGCGGACAATATCGCGACTATAACGCTCAACCGCCCCGAGAAGCTAAACGCGTTCACCGGCATCATGATGAACGAGATGCTCGACGCGTTCGACAAGATCGATGCGGACGACAACGTGCGCGCCGTCATCGTGACGGGTGCTGGTCGCGCGTTCTGCGCGGGCGCGGACTTGTCGGCAGGGCCGCGGACGTTCGACTCGACCCGTGAAGACCGTCCTGAAAGGAAATCCGCGATCAAACCTGACGGCAGCGTTGATTGGAGCAACGAAGGAGTTCGCGACGGCGGCGGCCGGCTGACTCTGCGCATCTTCGACAGTCTGAAGCCGGTAATCGCGGCGGTAAACGGACCGGCGGTCGGCGTCGGCGTGACGATGCAACTCGCGATGGATATACGCCTCGCGTCGGACAACGCGCGCTTCGGTTTCGTATTCGCGCGCCGCGGGATTGTGCCCGAGGCGTGCTCGAGCTGGTTCCTGCCGAAAATCGTCGGCATCTCGCAGGCGCTCGAATGGACCTTCACCGGGCGCGTGTTCCCGGCCGAGGAAGCGTTGGAGGGCGGCCTGATCAAGAAGATCTACAAGCCCGATCAACTCATCCCGGCGGCGCGCACGCTTGCTCGTGAGATTGCCGACAACACTTCGCAAGTGTCGGTCGCGCTGATTCGCCAGATGTTGTGGAAGATGGCCGGCGCGGACCATCCGATGGAAGCGCACAAAGTTGACAGCCGCGGAATCTTCGCGCGCGGCTCTTCGGCGGATGTGAAAGAAGGCGTCGCGTCGTTCCTGGAAAAGCGTCCCGCGAAATTTCCGGATAAGGTCAGCAAGGACATGCCCGCGTACTTTCCGTGGTGGCAGGAACGCAAGTACAGCTAGCCGTTCACGCCGGCGGAGGGCCTTCAGGAAATTGCACGATGTCGTCGGTGATCTCGTGCCACGGCGCCTTCGAGCCGACATAGATGTGACTGCTCGTCCGGATCTTCGGATCGTCGTCGAGCGCGCCCGCTGGAATCAACACGACGTTGCGAGTCGGTACCGCACGCGGCATCGGGCTGCCGCAAATTCGACAAAACGAATTTCCAAATCTCTGCGTGTTCGGCAGCCGATAGGTAACGACCAGGCCTTCGCCGCGCAGCCACCGGAATGACTCGGCCGGCACGAACAGATTCGCCGCGAATGCTGCGCCGCGCGCCTTACGGCATCGCGAGCAATGACAGTTGCGGAGCTCGATTGAATCGTTCGCCTCAAATGCCACGCCGCCGCACAAGCAACTTCCCTTGGCCATCGCGAAATCCTCCTGTTACGGCTTGCGACAGATGACGACGCGGACTTCACCCGCGTCCTTAACCTTGATGATGGCGCGCTGGTTCTCGAGGTTCAGCTCGGCGACGCCGCCGATCACTTCGATTTCGCATCCGCGCGGATACTGAAGTCGCGGGACGAATATCTCAGTCGCGCCGGCTGCGGTTGGATCGGCCTCGAAGGTATAATCGAACAGTCCCGTGACGCGATCGAATTTCATCTTGCGCGGTGTACCTTGAGTAGCCAGTGCATATGGTCTGACGAAGCCGGCGAGTGCGCGGCCGCCGCTGTTGATATCGGCGGGATTAGTCTGTTGGTCGCGCGAGAAGATACTCAGATCCTCCTGGTTCCATCCGTCGCCAATAGCCAGATCGTTCCTATTCGACGCAGTATAGTTCCATTGCGTACTATTGATTAACAGAGTATCGAGCGCGTTATACATTAGATCGAGCGCGATGATGTGCGGCGTCCACGGAGTATCGGTGCGATCGCCGGCCTTGAAGGCGCGGTAGGCTTCCGCGCCGTTCAGATCGAACGGAATTCCGCATTCGCCGATGAGCGTTGGTACGCCACCGTGGATCGTCTCTGACATCCTCGCGATTTTTCCGAGCTGCCGTTCGTAGCGCGCCTGCAATTCGTCGGCGGCTTCCGCAATTTCGCCGGTCATCGCGCCGAGACTGAAACTCGGATTGAAAGTCTTGGTCGCCAGCGTGAGCACGTCGTACCAGTGGCCGGCGTTGACGGTGTTGCGCGGCGTGTCGGCGGGGAAGCCGGGACCGAAGTAGCCCGAATGCGGATCGAGCTCGGCAAACAGGATCCAATCCGGATTAATCGCGCGAATATTTTCGGCGACGCGGGCGAAAAACGGCCCCATGTAATCTTCGATGAAGTTGACCTTGCGATCGCCGACCCGCTGAAAGAAATCGTCGCGCAAAACGTCGAAACTCCCGTCTTTATTGAGCTTCCATGCACCCGCCTGCTCGAACGGATCGCTTCGATCGTCAGCCCAGATCGAGATGCGGTCAGGATTGATCCCACGATCGCGCTTGTGCACGACCGCCTTCGTCTCGGGATCGAAGCTGAGCACCGGTATCGAGCGCGTGACGCCGTGCGAGACCATCAGGCCGTCGATCGGCGACCACGCAAGGCCGGGGGTCGCACGGTTGGGATTGGTTTCGCTCGGGCCGAGATGACGATAGCCGAGCGACTGCCCGATCCATCCGGGCGTGGGTTCGTTGAGGGAGTCGAAGCCCATGACGTTAGGCAAATCCCGGATGCGAACCGCGACCTCGCGCATTGCGCCGAGGTAATGCTCGAGCATGTAGTCCTGGACGTTCCCGCCGTCGATAGTCAGTCCGGGGGCGAAGTCAGAGCCGGCGAAAAACAGGGTCCACATGATGCCGTTGGCGGGACGGCGTGAGTTTGCCGACCAGCTCATCGTCGGGTAGCGATCTTCCTGGCGTTCCCCGCGCGAATAGTCATATAGATTTTGCATTACATGCGCGGAGCCGGACGCGCCGATTTTCCGATAGTCAATTCCAACTTTTTCGAATAGCCAGCCGGGCGCGCCGTCACCACCGGACATGCGACTCCATACGTCCTGGTGAAAATCCACGAATACATAGAAGCCATAGTCACCGGCGATCCGGCACAACTCGGCGAAGTAGTCGAGATACTCAATGTCATAGTCATTCGGGCCGCGATGCTCGACGGCTTCCCACGTCGTCAGCATTCGAAGGCAATTGAAGCCCCACGCCCGCAGGCGCGAGAAGTGCTCGTCGGCTTCGGCAATCGGAAACGGACGGCCGATGAACGAGACCTCGCGATGGTTGGAGAAGTCGGAGGGGAAATTGGTGCCGCCGTCGGGATAAGGGACTTTGCAATCGCCGCCCAGATTCACGCCGCGCAAAATGACGCGCCGCCCGTGTTCGTCAACGAACCATCGTCCTTCAATATGCATTCTTGGCAGGTTCATGGCGCGAGGTTGACGCAATGTCCGTCGGCCCGTCAAGCTGCACGTTCAGATGGCGGCGAGTTGGCAGGAGAGCGAGATAATTTCGGGACTGTTCGTCGGCGATCTGCAGGACGCGCAACGTTTCGACGGGACGATTATCAGCGTGCTGCCCGATGTGCCGGAGGGCGAACCGCCGCATGCGATCCAGATGCCGTTTCTTGCGGAGGGAGTCGTGACGCTCGACCAAACCGCGGCGCTGATCGACGAAGAGCTGGCGCAGGGGCATCGCGTGCTGGTGCATTGTGAGGAAGGATGCGAGCGCGCGCCGCTGGTGGTCGCGTGGTTTCTGAAAGACAGGCGCGGTATGACGCTCGACGAAGCGTACGCACTGTTGAAGAACCGCCGTCCGATGGTCGTGGATCGCAGGCGCTGGCTGGGTATCCACAATCGATAGCTAGATCTAAGGTGTACCCGGCGAATTGACTATTGGCTGGCGACGGCTCACGCTGGCGGCCTCAGGTTGAGTCAAGGTGCATGGCTGGCTTTTTTAAAAGAGCGAAAGACTCCACAAAAGCTGCGACCGGGAAGTTGAGCGCGGCGGGCAAGCCGTGGGTGGCGCGCACGCAGGAGTTGGGCCGCTCGCGACGCGTGCGCAAGACCGGCGTGATCGTGCTCGCGGTCGTGCTGTTTCTCGGGCTGGCGACGTACATCGCGGTCCCGCCGATTTTGCGGCATGTGCTGACTGGATCCGTCGCCACCAGTATCCATCGCCAGGTGAGCGTCGGCAAAATCCGCTTCAATCTTTATCGGTTGAAGCTCGATCTCGACCAACTGCACGTTGCCGAGCGTGACGATCCGCAGAAACCGTTCGTCGATCTCGGGCATCTCACGCTGAAAGTTTCGTGGACCTCCCTGTTTCGGCTTGCGCCGGTGATCGGCGAAGTCGTCGTCGATAAGCCTGCGATTCATGTCGTCCGGAAGTCGCAGCAGGAATTCAACTTTTCCGATCTGCTCGAGAGTGCGCCCGGGCCACCGAATCCGAAACCGGTCGCGCCCAGCAAGCCGCAGCGATTTGCGGTGTCCAATATTCAACTGCGCGACGGCGAAGTGACAATCGACGATCAACTGCTCGGCAAGCAGCACAAGGTCGAGAAGATTCAGATCGACGTGCCGTTTATCGCGAACCTGCCGGCCGACGTGGACGTGTTCGTGCAGCCGCTGGTGCAGATGGTGATCGACGGCAGCCCGCTGCGAATTGCCGGCGTCGCCAAGCCGTTCCAGGCGACGCGCGACTCGGTAGTCGATCTGAAATTGCATGCGCTCGACTTGCCGCTCTACGTCAGCTACGCGCCGATGAAGCTGCCGGTCAAAATTCCGAGCGGGACGCTGTCCACCGATTTGTATGTGCATTTCGTTCAGGCGGAAGCGCGGCCGATGATTCGCGTCAATGGGACGCTTGCGCTCGATCAAATCGACGTTCGCGATATCGCCGACGCGCCGCTGCTCGCGCTGAAACATGCCGAGGTGAAGCTGACCGACGTCGAGCCGCTCGGCGCGGTGTTTTATCTGCGCTCGATTTGGATCGACGGGCTGATGGCGAACCTCAGGCTCAATCCCGATGGCACTAACAATCTTTCGTCGTTGGCGAGCGGCAATTCGGCCGCACCTGCGAGTCCTCCAGCGCAAGCCGTTGCCCAGAGCGTCCCGATGAACAGTCCGAGCGCATCGCCGACGCCCGCCGCGGGCAACGTTGCGCAGCAAGCGGTGCCGATCGCTGGACCGCCGGCGGCGAAATCGCCGATGGATTTTCAGTTGGAATCCTTCGTTCTCACCAAGAGTGGAGTGAACGTGCAGGACAACAGCGGTGCGACTCCGGCGACGGACGCGCTCGATGCTCTCGAAGTGGGGGTGAAAAATCTTCAGACGCTCGGCAAGTCGCCGGCGACCTTCTACGTGAACGCGAACCTTCACAGCGGCGGCGCGCTCGCGGTTCTCGGCGCGCTGGATCTACCCGGTTCGCTGGTCAAGTCCGACGTTACGATCGACAAGATCGATCTGCCGGCGCTGCAGCCGTTCGCGCAGAAATTTCTTGCGGCGACGGTGGCATCGGGCAAGTTAAGCGCGAAGGCCAACGTGCAGACGAATTTTGCGAGCAATCATTTTAATGTGCACGCGGAGCCCGCGAGTGCCGCGATCGAAAATTTCGAAGTCGACGCGCCGCACGAAAAAGAAAAGCCGGTGCTGTGGAAAAATTTCAGCGTCGCCGTCGGGACAGTTCGACCTCGCGTCGCGCAATGCGACCGTTACCGAAGTGAAGAGCGACGGGATGCATCTGTACGTGCGACGCGATCGCGACGGCAAGTTGAGTCTCGAATCCCTGATGCGCGGCAACGAAACTCCGCCACCGGCAGAGCATGTCGCGTCGCGAGAAGAGCGGCGTATGCCGCGCGAGCGCAGGCGAGTCGAGCACCGGCGAGCAGAGCGCAAGCCCGCTGCTCCGGTAGCACCGCCGCCGCCGACCTCGCCGAGTTTTCAATTCCAGGTCGCTTCGGTGTCGCTGGATCAGACCGACGCCACCTTCGTTGACGAGAGCGCGCCGAAACCGGTGACGGTCGCGGTCGCGCCGCTGAATCTGCATCTCAAGGACGTGACCAGCAACTTCACCAAACCTTTTGGCGTCGATATCGACGGCACGCTGAATCGCAAGGGTACTTTCAAAGTCACCGGCACCGCCGCGATTGCGCCGCTCAAGGCCGATTTGCGCGTCGGGACCAAGCGCCTGGACCTGACGTTTGCCGATCCATATATCGAGCAGCAGACTCAACGCGATTATCACGAGCGCGAATCTGACGATCGACGGCGCGGTCGGGACTCGAGCAGCAGCGCAAGGATTTTCTCGTCAGCTACAAGGGCGACGCGGCGCTCGGCAGCGTGCGGATGCTCGACAAGCTGACCAACGATCTGTTTTTCAGAATGAACGCGCTCAATTTGAACCGGATTGATTTCGCGCTCGGCAAAGGTCCGCCGAAAGTACACGTTGGATTGATCGCGCTCAACGATTTTTATTCCCGGATCATTCTCAACAAGGACGGCAAGCTGAACCTGAAGGACGTCACCGCGAATCCGCAGGAGGCGCCGACCTCGTTGACGCGGGCTACGGGAGAACCGGGATCGAAAGGCGCGGTTCCAGTCGCGCCGAGCCCGACCGCGACTCCCGCAGCGGCGCCGAGCGTTGCTGCCGCGACGGCTCCTGGAGCCAGCCCGGCCGCCGCGGCAAGTCCCGCGCAACCTTACCAGGGACAGCCGATGAACGCCGACGTCGAGCTCAGCAAAATCACCCTCAAGGGCGGCAAGGTCGACTACACCGACAACTTCATCAAGCCCAACTACACCGCGAACATGACCGACATGGAGGGCAGCGTCGGCGCGTTCGGGACGAAATCGACTGCGCCCGCGCCGGTTTCACTCGACGGAAAAATCAACGGCAGCTCGCCGCTCAATATCGACGGATCGATAAATCCGCTGGTGCCGACGGCATTCGTCGATATCAAGGCGAAAGCGGACGCGATCGAGCTGACCGGAGTCTCACCGTACACTGTCAAGTACACCGGCTATCCGATCACGAAAGGCACGCTCACCGTTGACGTTCACTATTTGCTCGACGCGGGCAAGCTGACCGCCGAGAACCACATCTTTATCGATCAGCTGACGTTCGGCGATCACGTTGATAGTCCGGACGCGACCAATCTGCCGATTCGGCTCGCGGTTTCCCTGCTCAAGAATTCGAAGGGACAAATCGACGTGCGCATCCCGATCTCGGGGTCGCTTTCAGATCCGCAATTCAGCATCGGCGCCATCGTGCTCGGCGCGTTCATGAATCTGATCGTGAAAGCGGCGACGGCGCCATTCTCGCTGATCGCGTCTGCGTTCGGCAGTGTGACAGGCGGCGGTGCGCCGCAGGATCTCGCGTACATCGAGTTCAAGCCGGGCTACTCGACTCTGACGCCAGAGAGTCAGCAGAAGCTGGATACGGTCGCGAAGGCGTTGGCGGATCGCACTGCGCTGAAACTTAATATTGAAGGACGGGTCGATCCGCAATTCGACAAGGACGGATACAAGGAAGCGTCGCTGGACCACAGTATCCAGGTGGCGAGGCACAAGAGTGAGGGCGACAGCACCGATGGGACTGCGAAAAAAGCGCTCTCAACCGAGGACTACAACAAGTACCTGGCGAAGGTATACAGCGCCGGAGATTTCAAGAAGCCGCGCGATGCGATCGGATTGGCGAAGACGCAGCCGCCGGACGCGATGAAGAAACTCATCCTCGACAACACTCCGGTGACCGATCAGGACATGAAGAATCTCGCGGATGCGCGCGCGAACGCGGTGCGCGCATATCTGAACAGCAAGCAGGTCGATTCGGGCCGAATGTTCATAATCGCGCCGAAGCTGGATGCCAACGGGATCAAGGATCAGGGCAAAACGACGCGCGTCGATCTGTCGCTCGAGTGATGCGGGGCGTCGATGGAGGTTTGATAAGTCGATGAGCAGTACATGGGGACTCTGCAAGGATTGTAAGTGGTGGCAGATCGAGCCGAAGGCGCCGGTCAAGAACTCCACGATGGGACTTTGCATCGACGACAAGATGATAAAATTCAAGCTGCGGGTTTCCGGCAACAGCGGATGCAATCGATTCATGGAAGGCAAGCCCGCGCACGCGAAGGGATCGAGTAGCCAGCCACCAACAGCAAAGGCTACGCGGTAGGGGAACCTGACCCTTCCCGTCTGGAGGGTCTTGTATAACCGGCGTACTGCTCTTCCCCTCTCCCTGAAAGGGAGAGGATCGAAGGTGAGGGTCCGATTACAGCGCGCTTCTTAGCGCGCGACTCAAGATTCTGCTTCTACCTGTGAACCTAGAGGGAGCCGAAGATTTTGTCGGGGACTCCTTCCCAGGCGCGGCGTTCTTCGTCGCGCGGGGCATCCTCTAATTTCGTGTTTGCGCCGAAGACCATCGTCGAGCGATTTGCTTCGTCGTAACGATTCCACTTGCCGGTGCTTTCGTTGCTTGGGTCGCCTGATCTTGCGAACGCCAGCCATGAGTCCTGCATCTGGGTTGCCAGTTTTTCAGCGGCGGGGCCGGTGCCGGCGAATGAACTCATCCCCGGGATGTGATTGGTGCCGAAGACGAAGCCGAGCTCGAGTGCGTGGCATGAGCCGAGCACGCCGCCCATCGCCGGCGAGGGCCAGGTGAAGAGATAACTGTAAATGCGCGCGTCGTGACGCGGTTGGACTTGCGCGAGGCGCACGCCCGGGATTCGGAAAACGCGGTCGGTCTCGATTGCGGTGAACAAATCGGCCGGCGTGACACTCTCGCCACGCTGCGCGCGCGCCTTGGCGTAAGCATCGATGACACTGTCGGCAGCTTCCGCCGTAAGTCGCCGGCTGATGCGCGCGCCGAGGCCACGTGCGGTCGAGCTTCTGCAACGACGTGTCCATCAGCGAGAACAATTTCCATTCTTCGAGCGTCGATCCGACCATCACGGCTACTCCCGACGCCGAGCCGTCCGCGACCATCTCGATCGCGGCGCGCGGCACGTGAGTACCGTCGATCACCGGCTGATACGCCATCCCAAGCTCAGGATCGGGCGTCTTGCCGTCGGCGAGCATCGTTCCGGTGAGCAATTGCGCCGGCGTGAGTGCGCGGATCGCAGAGATGTCGCCACTCTTCACGCCGAGCTTCGACAAGACTCGCTCAGCGGTGCGATTTGCGCGCGCGACGGGCGCGCCGGTGTGACACGCGCCGCTTTGCGGAATCGCTTTGTGGAACAGGCCGCGCACCGCCGGCATCGCGAGCAGAGTGCCGACGCTCATGCCGCCCGCCGACTCACCGAATATGGTCACATTGCCGGGGTCGCCGCCGAAGTCCGCGATATTGTCACGCACCCATTCGAGCGCCGCGACTTGATCGAGCATCCCTTCGTTGCCACTCGACGCAATCTTGCCGCCAGTCACGTCGGCGAGCCGGATGAATCCCAGTGGTCCGAGGCGATAGTTAACCGTGACGACTACAACGTCGCCACGGCGCGCGAGGACCGAGCCGTCGTAGAGCGCCTGCGAGCTAGCGCCGATGGTGAAGCCGCCGCCGTGAATCCAGACCATCACCGGTCGGCGCTTGCCGTCGAGCGCGGGCGTCCAGACGTTGAGCGTGAGGCAGTCCTCGGATTGTTCGCCGTCGATCACCATCGCGGAGAGCGCGCTGAGCTGCACGCGGTTCTGATGCGCGACTGCGCCAAAGCGTCGCGCGTCGCGGACGCCGATCCATGACGCAGGCTTCTCGGGCGCACCCCATCGACGCTCACCAACGGGCGGCGCCGCAAACGGGATGTTCTTGAAACTGAGTAGTCCGCCCTGGTCGTCACCTTCGAGCTTGCCTTGATGGATAGAAACAGTCGCGCTCATCTATATGAACCTCAGTGCGAGAATTGGTGCAGGATTCTCGCAGAATTCGTGTGCAGTTAACAAACGCCGGCGGCATCGGCCGAATCCCAAAATGGGACACGTCGCATCGAATCGCTCCGCGCGCTGACCGGATTGACGGAAGATCGGCGCGTTCTTCGCGAATATGCGACAGATTTTTCGGGCATTGGACTTGCTCCGATTGAGTGGATCCCTGCGCCAGCGACGGTTGGGAAGGAAATCGGATGGGCGCATTCCCCAAGCAACATGATCCTGCCTCACGCGAGAGAAACCCCGAGCATGACCAGTTGAGCGCCGGGATTTTATCTTTCCTTACGCGCGCGTACTCCCGTTCGCGCACAACATTGCCAGATTCAACCATCGGCGACGAGAAGATACGGGGCTCGTTGCGATCTGCGGCCGTGCTGATCGTTAGCTTTCAGGCGGGTTATGCGGCCCAGCAACTTCACGCGTCTGCGCCGAGGTTCGACGCGACACTGAGCCTGGTTGTGACCAACATTGCGATCGGGGTCGGTTTCTTTCTATCAACCTTCGTCGCATCGATGCCGCGCTATTGGCGTCAAATCGGACTCGTCGCGTGCCTCGCGTTGCTGATATCGGCATCCGTGATCGGCGCGATATCGATGCGGATCGAGCCGGCGTTCGTTTCTCTGTGTGTGATCGTGATTGGGGCCGGAACGCTGGCGCCGTGGGACTGGCCGTGGCAAGCGGCGCTTAGCTGCGCGGGGATGATTTGTTTTTTTTTACTGGGACGCGTGCATGGGGTGGTCGATTACGATCCGCCGATGCATTGGCTGGGACTCGCGACGGCGGTCGGTCTGGCGCAGTCAAACGTCTTTTTGCAGATGCACAATCGAGGCGCGCAGGCGCAAACGGTGGCGGACCGGTTCATCAGCGATCAGAAACTCAAGGACAGCGAAGAAAAGTTTCGGCAGATTTTCGAGCAGAGCGGCGACATGGTGGTGGTCAATAACCTCGACACCGGCGCGATCCTCGAGGTCAACAATCAGTTCGTCAAGCGCAGCCGGGTGCCGCGTGAGCTGGTGTTGGGCCGCATGGACACCGACTTCAATTTCTTTGCGGAGCCGGCGGCCCGCGAGCAGTTCATGAAGGAACTGCACGAAAGCGGGGTGGTGCATAACCTCGAGGTCCAGCTTAACGGCATCGGCTATGGCCGCCCGATGCCCGCGCTGATTTCCGCGGTGGTAGTGCGGCTGAACAATCAGAAGTGCGCGATCATCGTCGTCCGCGAAATCTCGGACGTCAGGGAAGCGGAGCGGAAACAGCGCAACAGTGAGACCACGCTGCGCAAGATCTTCGACGCGAATCTCGACTCGATCACGACCACCGATGCTATGACGCGACGCTACACCGACGTCAACCAGGAATTCACGCGGGCCACTGGCTTCAGCCGGGAAGAGGTGGTCGGCAGGACGCACTGGGAGATCGGCGTATGGCCGAGCCGCGAGGAATCGGACAACTTTTCGGCGCTGATGATGCGTAACGGGGAAGTCCGTAACATGCGCGCGAACTTTTACACGAAGGACGGAACCCTGATTCCGTGCTTGATGTCGGGCTCAATGGTTGAGTTGGATGGCAAGCTGAGCGTTCTGACGATCACGCGCAACATCGGCGATCTGCTGGCGGCGGAACAAAAGCTCAAGGACAGCGAGGCCAGCCTGCGCAAAATCTTCGACTCGATCCTCGACCCGCTGTCGATCACCGACGTCGAGGGGCGCTTCGTCGACGTCAACGACGAATTCATACGGATGAGTGAATTTTCGCGCGCGGAGATCATCGGGCAGGTTTCACCCTACGAAATAGCGCCGGCATACGCCGCATCGTTGCGGGCGACCGGACAGGTGCGGAATTTCGAAGTGACGATTCGGCCCAAGAGCGGGGTCGAGATTCCGGTGCTGCTCTCGTCGGTGGTGGTCGAACTGGGCGGTCTGCCACGCGTGGTGACGATTGCCCGCGACATCACTTTGCGCAAGGAACAGGAGCGCAAACTGCAAAGCAGTGAAGCGATGTTGCGGGAGATATTCGATTCCAGCGTCGACAATATCGCGCTGACGGACCTGACCAACGGCATCATTATCGATGTGAACAACGAGATGGTGCGGTCGCTGGGGCTGTCGAAAAATGAAATCGTCGGCAAGCGTTTCGATGAGGTGAAAGTCTGGGACAACGCAGAGCGTCTCGTTCTGTTCACCGAAATCCTGATCAAGGAGCGCAAGGTCCGCAATTTCGAGACTACTTTCCGCACCGCGAGCGGCGGTACTTTCCCGGCGCTGATTTCGGCGGTCGTGCTCGAGCTCGGCGGGCGCGAATGCGCGCTCTCGATCGCGCGCGACGTAACCGACCTCGAGGCAGCGCGGCAGAAAGCGCTGGCGGCGTCGCAGGCCAAGACCGAATTCCTCTCGAGCATGTCGCACGAAATTCGCACGCCGATGAATGCGATCCTCGGCATGGCCGACCTGATTGGCGAGAGCGATCTCTCCTCCGAGCAGCGCCGATACCTCGATACCGTCATCAGCAACGGCAACGCGCTGCTCGAACTGATCAACAGCATCCTGGATCTCGCGCGGGTCGAAAGCGGACGCATGAACCTCGAAGCGGTTGCATTCGACGTAGTCGAGCTGACCGAAAAAGTTGCCGACACGCTGGCGGTCCGCGCGCACGAAAAAGGAATCGAACTGTGCGTGCGATTCGACGGTTCTCTGCCGCCCACGCTGGTAGGCGATTCGCTGCGCCTGCGCCAGGTGCTCACCAATTTGATCGGCAATGCGATCAAATTTACCGAGCGTGGCGAAGTCGTGGTCGAGGTCGCGCCGAATCCCGGCCAGTCCAATCCAGGTAGTTTGCGGTTCTCGGTGCGTGACAGCGGAATCGGAATTCCGCGCGAGATGCTGCCCAACATATTCTCGCCCTTCACGCAGGCCGACTCTTCGACCACCCGAAAATACGGCGGCAGCGGACTCGGCCTGGCAATCGTCCAGCGATTGGTCGGCCTGATGGGAGGTCAAGTCTGGGTCGAAAGCGAATTCGGGAATGGCAGCACCTTCTATTTTACTGTGGAACTTGGATTGCCAGCCGCGACCGGTGTTCAAGCGCTCGAGCCTCGCGGGCCGGACCTCTCCGGCGTCCGCGCACTGGTGGTGGATGACAGCGCGACCGCGCGCTCGATAGTGAGTGCGATGTTGAGCGCCAAGGGAGCCGTAGCGATCGAGGCCACTTCGGGCGCGGACGGTTTGCACGCGCTGGAAATTTCCAATCGCACTGGCGACGCTCTCGGGCTGCTGATTGTTGATTCGCAGATGCCCGCAATGGACGGTTTCGAGATGATCCGGCAGATGCGCGCCGGCCCGAATCGGAATGCGCCGGTTATCATGCTGGTGACCGCCAATGGTTTGAGCTCGCGGCTGAATACGATGAAAGAACTGGGGCTGAAACACTACGTGGTCAAGCCGGTCAAGAGTCGTGACTTGTACGCCGCAGTTGCCGACGCGATGGCGGAAGTTGCCACACCTGGCAATACCGTCGCTGAACCTCGCCCTGAAGCGGCGCCGAACGGCCCAGGAGCGCAGCTGCTGGACCGTCCGCTCGAGATTCTGTTGGCAGATGACTCGCCCGACAATCGCCTGTTGATTGCCGCGTATCTGAAGAAGAGCCGCTACGTGCTCGACGAAGTGGAGAACGGCCAGGCAGCGCTCGACCATTTCATGACGCGCGCCTACGACCTGGTCCTGATGGACATCCAGATGCCGGTGCTCGACGGATACAGCGCGGTGCGCCTGATTCGCGATTGGGAGACCGCGAATCAACGTGAACGGACGCCGATAATTGCGTTGACTGCGTCGGCACTCGAAGCCGACGTCCGCCGCGCGATTGAAGTTGGCTGCGACATGCACGTCAGCAAGCCGGTCAAGAAATCGACGCTGCTCAGGGCAATCGCAAAAGTCGTCGAAAACGCTGACCACAACGACGCGGCGGCAACGCCAGGTCCGAGCGGCGGGCGAGATAGCACCAGCGTCCAGGGTTAGTTTCTTTCGTAGCGCTCCCTGCGAGCGAGACACGAATACCTCACATGGCGCGGTTCGCTGGTGAACCGCTAGTCTAGCGCATGCGATTCGCCTTCGATGGCGCACGTCGCTCGGGGAGGATCTCGATAAATGAATTTCCTACTCTACTGTGGGGCCGCCACGCAGATCATATTCGTCATCGTGGTGTTCGGGGGTGGCAGTATAGCCGGTCTGTGCCTCGTAAGATGGTTGGTTCCTTTGGACCGGCTGCAAAAGAACCACGAGGTAGCGGGGGTGACGTTCGGCGTGCTGGGCGCGTTTTACGGATTGGTCCTTGCCTTCGTCATTGTGGCCGCATGGGAGCGCTTCAATGACGCCAATGCCTATGCGCTTACGGAAGCGACGGCGCTGGAGAGCCTCTACAAACTCGGTGAGGCCTTCTCCGAGCCGATGCGCTCGCAGCTCGATTCGGCCGTGCTCGAATACTCGCATCGCGTGATCGAAAAGGAATGGCCGCAGATGGCCGACAACACTTTTGCAGGTGGAAAAGTGGGCGCCCATCAACTCTGGGCCACGGTGCTCGCGTATCACACCGCCGACAGCCGCGAGCAAATGTTGATGGACAAATCGATCGATCAGCTCAATCTGATCAGCCAGGCGCGCGGCGAGCGGTTCAATTTTTACGAAGAAGACCTGCCATCCGTGGTGTGGACGGTGATCTATCTTGGATGCCTGATGACGATCGGTTTCAGCTACTTCTTCGGCAGTAACGTTTTTCGCGCGCAAGTGCTGATGTGCGGGTTCTTTTCGATTCTGCTCGGCATGACGATTCTCGCGATCCTGGAACTGGCGCATCCGTACCAGGGTCTCGTCACAATCTCTAACGAGCCATACCGCTACGCGCTCGCGCGGATGGAAGCGGCCGACAGCTTTAAGATGGCTACAACGAAAGCGAGAGAATCGCCGCAAGCGATCATGCGCGCGTCGGATCCGAGATAATAGAGAAAGGCGATCAACCAGGTTCGCAAGGCGGTATCAGCTATGTCAGAAAAAAATCCGATCCGGTTTGGAATCCTCGGCGCTGCGCGAATCGCGCCGGACGCATTGATCAAGGCGGCGATGAACGTGCCGGAGGCCCAAGTGGTCGCGGTCGCCGCGCGCGACCCGAAGCGGGCGCAGGAATTCGCCACCGCCAACCGTATTCCGCGAGTGATCGCAACCTACGATGATCTTGTCAACGACTCCGATCTCGACGTGATCTACAATCCACTGCCGAACTCGATGCATTGCGAGTGGACGATTGCGGCGCTGCGCGCCGGCAAGCACGTTCTGTGCGAAAAACCGTTGGCCTCCAACGCGGGCGAGGCGGAGCGGATGGCGCAAGCGGCGGATGAGTCCGGGAAGATTCTCGGCGAGGCGTTTCACTACCGCTATCATCCGCTCGCTGATCGAGTGCGCGCACTTATCGCCGACGGCACGCTCGGTCGCCTGGTTCACCTCGAGGGCCATTTTTCGGTACCGATTCCCGAAACCAACATCCGCTTCGATTGGAGCCTCGCCGGCGGCGCCACGATGGACCTCGGATGCTATCCGCTCCACATGATTCGCTACTTTTCCGGGATGACCCCGCGCGTGATTAGCGCCACGGCCGAGACCGGCCCGGTGAACATCGACATCGCGATGAATGTCGATTTCGAACTCGCTGGCGGCGCGACAGCCAGGATGACCTGCGCGATGAAGAAAGATTCCGTCATCAACGCGACGTTCATGGCGCGCGGCGATCGCGGAGAGTTGCGCGTGATAAATCCGATCGCGCCTCAACGCGGGCATCAGCTCACTGTAAAGACCGGCGCCGGAGAGAGGACCGAGACGGTGCCCGGCGACACGACGTTCACGCATCAGTTGCGCGCATTCGTGAAGGCGGTTCGCGGTGAAGCTAAATTTCCCACCGACGGCGCCGAAGGCATCATCAACATGCGTGTGATCGACGACGTCTATCGCGCAGCAGGCCTCCCACCACGCGCGACGTAGACCGCTACGACTGCCCAAAAATAGTTAGCATTTCCGCGCAATAATTCACCTTGAAAAGGCTTCCGCACAGGCCGGTTCACCGCCCGCTGTAGCCTTAGATCGCGAGCATTTGCACGCCATAGTTCATTAAAACAGTGCAAAGCTTGAATCGTTTAAGCACAGCGTGTTAAATATTCACCTAGTTATTGATGCCATCGATAGCCAGGAGGGGAAGACCGGTGATGAAATTAGCCAAAGCAAGTTTAGCTGCGACCTATGCGGGATTATTGATTCTGAGCATTGTCGGATCGCCGCGGCACGTTTACGCCCAGGACGCCGCCGCGACTGATGAGAACATCGGCAGTTGGAATGGACCCGACGCCAACAGTGCAGAACAATCAATTGGCGATGTCAAAAAACACGCTCTCAGTATCAAGGGGTGTTGGGCGGGAACCGTGACGGACACTGGCGATGGCGCCGGAGCTGCCACTTTCCAGTTTTTTCAGAATTCGACTCGCAAGAAACTAATGCCAGCGAGCACCTTCAAGTTCGAATGGGCTGATAGCGCCTTCGCGCGCGGTCCCTTGAAGGGCACGGTAACCTCCACCGGTTTCAGCTTCAAAGGCAATGCCGGCACAGGCTGTGAGGTCAGCGGAAACGGCACGGGCGATGCCAGCGCGATGACGGGAACAGTTGTGTTCGTCGGCGCTTGCGCGAACACATTCCAGGACGTGACTTTTTCGATCGCGCCGGGCTGCATGTAGCGACTGCGTTTTTTTCTATTCGGCGCGCAGACCGTCTTCCACCTTTTCGTGATATAGCCGTCGCTATACCCGCGTCTCGATACGGAGGGAATATGGCGAGCGAGCAACTCAACAAGGTACTCGAGCGGATCAAGTCGCAGCCGCAGAATCCGAGCGCGTCGATGGAGCAACGGCGCGCCGGGATGGAGCGAATCAGCGAGCGCGTCCCGGCCGACGTGATTTGCGAGAAGGTCAGCGCCAATGGCGTCAACGCGGAATGGATCGCGGCGCCCGGCGCGACGTCCGATCGAGTCATTCTGTACCTGCACGGCGGCGGCTACGTCGTCGGATCTATCAACACGCATCGTGCAATGGTTTCGAGAATCGCGCGCGCGTCCAATGCGCGCGCGCTGTCGCTCGACTACCGGCTCGCGCCGGAGCATCCGTTCCCCGCCGCGGTCGAGGATACGATCGCGGCATACCGATGGCTGCTCGCGCAGGGTTATAAGCCGGCCAAAATTGTTATCGCCGGCGATTCTGCCGGCGGCGGCCTCACGATTGCGGCGCTATTGGCGATTCGCGACGCCAAGCTTCCGATGCCGGCTGGCGCCGTTCCCATTTCGCCGTGGACCGACCTCGAAGGTACCGGAGAATCGGTGCGGACGCGCGCGTCGCGCGACGTGATGGTCACGCAGGAGAATCTGGCGCACTCGGCGAAGCAGTACTACGGCACCCACGACCCCAAGGATCCGCTGGTATCGCCGGTGCATGCGGACTTTCGTGGACTGCCGCCAATGCTGATCCACGTCGGCGACGCGGAAATCCTGCTCGACGATGCGACCCGCGTCGCGAAGAGCGCAAAACTGGCTGGCGTCGAGGTCGAGCTCGATGTCTGGGACGATATGCCCCACGTCTGGCACGTGTTCGCGAAGATCTTGCCGGAAGGACAGCAGGCGATCGACAAGATCGGAAAATTCGTAATCGCGCGCACCTCCTAGTCTTCCCCTCTCCAGAAAGGAGAGGGGTTATGGGAGAGGTCTCGCGGGAATGACCCTTCTCACAAAGGGTAGTGCACGTTGGTGAGCTGCTCGGAAACTTCCCACAGCCGCGACGCTACCGCAGCGTCCTGCGCCGCCGCGCTTCGGCCGACATGCGTTGGATTTCCCCACATCTCGGCCATTCCGTCAGGCCCTATATAGTCGCCACCCTTAACGTCGGGCGCGACCGCCGCATACTCGGTCGGCAGCGCACCCATCGCAGCGCTCTGCGCGAGTACATTGTTGGCGACTGAGAAAACCGATTCGAGCATCGACGATCCCGACATCTTTGGCCCCGCCGCTTGCAGATTGGTCGCCGCGTATCCGGGATGACATGCGACGGCCAGTAATTTTTTCCCGGCCGCATCCAATTTGCGCTGCAATTCGAGCGTGAACAGCAGATTCGCGAGCTTGCTCTGCCCGTACGCCATCCACTTGCGGTAGCCATTTTTCCATTGCAAATCGTCGAAACGAATTTTGCCCATGCGATGCGCGCCGCTGGCCACGTTGACGACTCTGGCGCCTTCCGTCGCGAGCAGGCGATCGAGCAGCAGACCGGTCAACGCGAAGTGCCCCAGGTGATTGGTTCCGAATTGCATCTCGAAGCCGTCGGCAGTTTGACGATATGGAATCGCCATGACGCCGGCGTTATTGCACAGGACGTGCAGCGCTTGATGCTCCAAATGAAACGCATCGGAGAACCCGCGCACCGACGCGAGATTCGAGAGGTCAAGCTCCATCACCGAGACGCTGGCGCCTGGCGCTGACGACGTTATCTGCGCAGCCGCGGTGCGAGCCTTGCCGAGGTCGCGGCAGGCCAGAATCACCTCGGCTCGCTTGCGCGCGAACGCCAGCACGGCTTCGTAGCCGATACCGCTGTTGCCGCCGGTTACGACGATCGTCTTGCCGGAAAGATCCGGTATGTCATCGGCGGTCCATGCTTTCTTGTCGGCCATCGCGCGCGTTCCTCCTCGTTGGTTAGGTGAAAGCTATCACAAGAGTGAGAGACGGCGCCTGCCGCCCACCGTGATTGTGCGGCTCCTTTTCGTGCGAAATTCATTTGAGCCACAACATCGGCGATGCGATAGTTTTCCATACGACTTCTGTTCAACAAGGAGCGACTACAATGCAAATGGGAATGGTCGGCCTCGGCCGAATGGGAGCGAACATGGTGCGGCGCTTGATTCGCGGCGGTCATGAATGCGTCGTGTATGACGTCAGCGCAGACGCGGTCAAGGAACTGGCGAAGGAGGGCGCCATCGGTGCGTCGTCGCTCGACGATTTCGCCGCCAAGCTCAAACTGCCGCGGGTTGCGTGGATGATGGTGCCGGCGGCGGTCGTCGAGCAGACCGTGGCGGACCTGTCGATCCGTTTTCAGCGCGACGACATCATCGTTGACGGCGGCAACTCTTATTACATCGACGACATCCGGCGCGCCGAAACGCTCGCGGCAAAGGGGATTCACTACGTCGATTCCGGCACCAGCGGCGGCGTCTGGGGACTCGAGCGCGGCTTCTGCCAAATGATCGGCGGCGAGCCGCAGGTCATCAAGCATCTCGATTCGATCTTCGCGACGCTCGCGCCGCCGATCGATTCGGCCCCGCGTACTGCCGGCCGCGAGAAGGTCAAGGGCAGCACCGCCGAGCACGGTTATCTGCATTGCGGCCCGAACGGCGCCGGTCATTTTGTGAAGATGGTTCACAACGGGATCGAATACGGGATCATGGCGGCCTATGCGGAAGGGATGAACATTCTGAAAAACGCCAACGTCGGCAAGCAGACGCATGCAGTCGATGCCGAGACCACGCCGCTGCGCAATCCGAAGCTATACCAGTACGATTTCAATCTCACCGACGTCGCCGAAGTATGGCGGCGCGGCAGCGTGGTCGCGTCGTGGCTGCTCGACCTCATCGCCGACGCGATGCTCGGCGATCCTGAGCTGAAGAAATTTGCCGGACGCGTGTCGGACTCGGGCGAGGGTCGATGGACCATCGACGCGGCAATCGACGAAGGCGTCCCGGCGCACGTGCTTACCGCCGCACTCTACGAGCGCTTCAGCTCGCGCGGCGCGGCCGATTTCGCCGACAAACTCCTGTCCGCGATGCGCTACGAATTCGGCGGGCACATCGAGAAGAAAGCTTAAGGCAGGGCACTCGCGATGCCGCCACCTGAACTAAAGAACGCATCGGCGCATGGACACCCCGGCGATCCATGCGTGTTCGTGATCTTCGGCGCGACCGGCGACCTGACCAAGCGCCTGTTGCTACCGTCGCTCTACAATCTGCTCGCCAACAAACTGCTGCCCGACAAATTCGCGATCGTCGGCGTCAGCAACGTGAAGATGAGTTCCGAAGATTTCCGTAAACAGCTTGGCGACGAGGTCGGTCAATTCACAACGAGTAAGTTGAAGCCCGAACTCTGGAAATGGTTCGACGATCGCATCTCCTACATGGCCGGCGATTTTACCGATCCGGCGACGTACACGAGTCTGAAGTCCGCGCTCGAAACCGCCGACAAGCAGCACGGAACGCCCGGAAATTATTTGTTCTATACCGCGGTGTCGCCGAGTTTCTTCGGCGAGATCGTGAAGCAACTGGCTGCGGCGGGACTCACCAAAGAAACCGACGGGCATTGGCGAAGAGTGATCATCGAAAAGCCGTTCGGCCATGATTTGGAATCGGCCAACGCGCTCAATCGCGAGATTGGCGCTTGTTTGCACGAGAATCAGATCTACCGAATCGATCATTATCTCGGCAAAGAAACCGTCCAGAACATCATGGCGTTCCGCTTCGCCAACGGCATCTTCGAACCGCTGTGGAACAACAACTATATCGATCACGTGCAAATCACGGTGGCGGAGACCGTCGGCGTCGAGCATCGCGGCGCGTTTTATGAAGCGACCGGCGCGCTGCGCGACATGGTGCCGAATCATATCCTCGCGCTGGTTTCTTTGACGGCGATGGAGCCGCCGAATTCGTTCGAGTCGGAGCCGGTGCGCGACGAGAAGACCAAGGCGCTGCGCGCAATCCGCCCACTCAAACCCGAGGACGTCCCGAAATGGGCGGTGCGCGGCCAATACGGCGCCGGTACCCTCGAAGGCAAGCCGGTACCGGGCTATCGCGAGGAACCGCAAGTCGATCCCAAGTCCGGCACCGAAACTTTCGTCGCGATGAAGCTCGCGATCGACAATTGGCGATGGTCGGGCGTGCCGTTCTACCTGCGCACAGGAAAGCGGATGGCGAAGCGCCTCACCGAAATCGCAATCAGGTTCAAAGTGCCGCCAATGCTGCTGTTCCGGCGTACACGCGTCAGCCACCTCGAACAGAACGAGCTCGTCATGCACCTTCAGCCGAACGAGGGCATCTCACTCAGCTTCAACGCAAAAGTACCGGGACCCGTTGTGCAGCTGGGTGGTGTCGATATGAATTTCAAATACGCGGATTACTTCGGCGCCGCGCCGAGCATCGGCTACGAAACGCTCCTGCTCGATTGCATGATTGGCGATCCGACGCTGTTCCAGCGCGCCGACACGGTCGATGCGGGATGGCGCGTGGTCGATCCGATCCTGGAAGCGTGGAAAGCGACCCCGGCCACCGACTTCCCCAACTACGCCGCCGGCTCGTGGGGACCGGCCGCCGCCGTCGATCTACTCAAGCGCGACGGCCGCAAATGGAGAGAGAGCTGAAGATGATATCGCTGCGTGACGTACTCAAGCGGGCCGAGGTGAACAAGGTCGCGGTCGGCCATTTCAATTTTTCGGATCTGGTCGCGTTCAACGCAATTGTGGCCGCCGCCCGCGACCGGGAGCTGCCCGTGATGGTGGGTGTGTCAGAAGGCGAGCGCGAGTTCACCGGCGTGGCGCAGGCCGCAGCGCTGGTGCGAGCGATTCGCGACGAGTACAACTATCCGATTTTTCTGAACGCCGACCACACTCACTCGATCGCGCACGCCGAAGAGGCCGCGAAAGCCGGCTTCGACGAAATCATCTTCGACGGCTCGGCGCTCCCTTTCGACGAGAACATCGTGCAGACGAAGAAAGCGATCGAGGCGATCAAATCGATCAACCCCTCGATTCTGGTCGAAGGCGAAATAGGCTGGATCGGCGCTTCATCGGCCGTGATCGAAAAGGTTCCGGAAGGGGTTGGAATTCTGACAACTCCTGAAGAAGCAAAACAATTCGTCGATGCGACTAAAGTTGACGTGCTCGCCCCTGCGGTCGGCAACATGCACGGGATGCTCGCGAGCATGGTTCACGGCGATGTGCAAAAGCGGCTGAACATCGAGCGGATTGCGGAGATCAAATCGGCTGCGAAGATCTTCATGACGCTGCATGGCGGCTCGGGCACCAACGACGACGATTTCAAGCGCGCGATCAAAGCCGGCATGACGATCGTCCACGTCAACACCGAGATTCGGATCGCGTGGCGGCGCGGAGTCGAGGCGGGTCTCGCAGCGGAGCCGAACGAGGTGGCGCCTTACAAAATCCTGAAGCCCGCGATCGATGCGGTGAAGAAGGTGGTGAGCGGGCGGCTGGAGCTGTTCAGTTCAAAATAACGACTACTTCGCCCAGCCCTTTTCGTACGGCGCCGACATCCGGCCGATCGCACGCAAGTGCGAAAATTTCCACTCGCCGTTGAGTTTGACGTAATCGTCTTCGTAGCGAGCGCCGAGCCACATCGCGCGATTCCCGCTGCGCATCGTGAACGGCCCGATGAAGTACCAGATGCCGGTGGCGCGATCGCCATCGACATCGATGATCGGATTCATCACGTTATGCTGCGAGAAGCTGATCCGTTCCTGGAATCCCTGGAACAGTTTGCGAATCGCGTCATGCCCCTGATGCACGCCGACGCCCGCGCCTTCCCAGATACCGTCAGGCGCGAACAGCGCGGTGATTTTCGCTGGATTGTGATCCTCGTCGCAAATAGCGCAGTAGCGGGCCTTGAGCTTCTTGATCGCCTCGATATCCTCGAGCACCGTGATCCGCTTTTCGAGCTCTTCGATACCCATGTTCATCCCGGCTGTTTGTCCGTCGTCGGCAGATTCACAAATACCGCGGCAGTTACGACCGTCGTCCACAGACCGTCGCGATCTCCGATCGCCGACTGCGTGATGTTCCGCGTCGTCACGATTTTATCCGACAGCTTCCACACGTCCTTGCGTTCGTCGTAGCTGACGTTGGGATCGAAGTCCACGCCGAGCGCCGTCGCGAGCATCGTCGCCGCGAGGTCCTCGGCGTAGTCGCCCGCCTTCTCGTCGGTCTGCCCGAAACTCTTATGCTCGGACAGGTAGCCGTACTGATCCTTGTCTGCGGGAATCGCAAGCCCGACCGAGGTCGCCATCAGGCGATGCGGCTCGTCGGTCGAGTTGTCGTACATCACGGTGTAAACGATCTGCCCGGGCGTCAGGGTCTTCAGCCCGTCCTGAATTGAGATGACTTTGCATCCGGGTGGAAAAATCGAGCTGACGCGAACGAGATTGAACTCCGCGATCCGCGCGTCGCGCAGTGCAAGCTCGAACGAAGTGAGTTTCTCGCGATGCCTGCCGACGCCCTTGGTCAGAAAAATAGCCTTACCGGTTGGACCCATCTGAATTTGTTCCTCGAATCCGATTTCGTCATTTACATAGAGCAAGTGCAAGAGTTTCGCGAGATTACGCGCCGATGATCGGTCCGTGAACGATACGTTCAATCGAGGCCGTTGCGCGCGACGAAGATTGCCCAACCGCAATAGCGGCGATCGAGCAAATCAAGACGCATCCCCGCGGGATCGGTCAGCCTGGCCACATCGGGATGTCCGGGATTCTCCAATGCCCAATCCATGCCTGCCTGCCAATGCAGTGAGTGGTATCGATCCCAGTCATCGACCGAGGCTTCGATAAGGCCGCGCAGAGGCAATCCACGCGCGCGCATCGTTTCGACCGTCGTCATCAGTGACCGCTCCGGGTAGTCGAGATCGGCGCGGCCGCCGCGCGGTATTTCGGGAGGATAAGGAAGCTCTTTTGCGAAGACTTCGCCGAGCGCAATTGTTCCGCCGCGCTTCGCCGCCTGACTCATCCAATCGAGCGCGGGCTCGAAGCCGTCGAGCGCGAAGGCCGCGCCGATACACATCACGACGTCGAAGCTCCCCGGCTCCGGATGAAACTCAAGCGCCGGTCCTTCCACGATTTGGATTCGATCGTCGAGATTTTCTGCATCAATCAGACGGCGCGCCTCCCCTGCGAAAATACGACTAATTTCGAGGCCCGTAATCTGAATGTCGAATTGTTTTGCGAGTCGGCGCAGTAACCATCCTTTGCCGCTTCCGACATCGAGGATGCGCATTCCGTCGCGGATACCGCAGTACCGCATCGCTAAATCCAGCTTCTCTTCGGAGGTTGGATTCTGGATCGTGTGATAGCGCTCGATCGTTGCGAAGAATTCAAATAGGTTCAATTTCGTAGCTCCCATTGGTCTCGGAGTTTGATTTCTGCCGCATCGAAACCTCGCGCACATACGAGGCGCTTCTTGCGGCGCACAACAGCGCACGGCGAAACGCTCTGCCAGATCTGTGATGACGCGAATTGCTAGCGGCGGCGAGACGGCAGGTGCGTTTCGCGGATTTCGGGCGCAAGCTTCTTACTCGTGATCATGAAACGCACCTCCTTTGGGAAGGTGGGCCGAAGGTAGCGGAAATCTGTCGGGGTTACAATCCGAGCAGTTCGCGGTAGGATTGTGCTCAGAAAATTTTCAGCGAGGTGCCATCGTGATCGAGACTAGTCCATTCGGGAAAACCGGGCATCAGAGTACGCGCGTTATTTTCGGGGCGGCCGCGCTGGGCGGGATGAAGCAGGACAAGGCTGACGGCGTGCTCGAAGTGCTGCTCGAATACGGCATCAATCATATCGACACGGCGGCGTCGTACGGCGAGTCGGAATTGCGAATCGGGCCGTGGATGCGTGAGCATCGCAAGCGATTTTTTCTCGCCAGTAAGACCGGCGATCGCACCTATCAAGGCGCGCGCGACAGTCTCCATCGCTCGCTGGAGCGGCTGCGCGTCGATCAGCTTGATTTGATCCAGATGCACAACCTCGTCGCCGAAAATGAGTGGGCGACTGCGCTCGGCGCGGGCGGCGCGCTCGAGGCTTTGGTCGAAGCGCGCACGCAGGGGCTGGTGAGGTTTATCGGCGTCACCGGTCACGGCTCGCAGGTCGCCGCGATGCATCGCAGAAGTCTCGAGCGGTTCCCATTCGACTCGGTGCTGTTTCCTTACAATTTCACGATGCTGAATATCGATCAGTACGCGGCCGATGCCGAGGCGCTGCTGAAACTTTGCCGCGAGCGCAATGTTGCGACGCAGACGATCAAGTCGGTCGCGCGACGGCGATGGCAAAACGGCGACGGCCGGAAATTCAGCTGGTACGAGCCGTTGCGCGATCGCGACGCGATCCGCCGCGGCGTCCATTTCGTGCTAAGCCGCCCCGGACTGTTCCTGAACACGTCAAGCGACGCGACCCTCCTGCGCGACATCCTCGACGCCGCGAGCATGAAAGCTACCGAACCTGCGCGCGCCGAGATGGAAGCCGACGTCCAGCGCTACGCAATGGAGCCGCTGTTCATCCCAGGAGTGTCAGACACGATCTAATTTCTTCCCCTCTCCCAGAATGGGAGAGGATCGAAGGTGAGGGTCCGAATAGAGCGCGCTTTTTTCGCGCGCGATTCAAGATTCCGCTTTCCGTCCTAATGTGCGGCAAGTCTCTTGTGTCATTCAGAGCGCAGCGAAGAATCCCGGATCCTTCCTTGCTTCTCTCTGTCAGGAGAGCTTTGCATAACCTCGGCATGCCTTTCGGAGAAGAGGCAGAATTTTAGATCGCGCGCGAAGGAACGCGCGCGGTATAAGGACCCTCACCTTCGATCCTCTCCCTTCCAGGGAGAGGGGAAGAACTAGGACTGAGCTCTCAGCAACCTTAGACCACCTTCCTGAATGCCAATGCTGGCGGGAGTCTTACTGCTTCGAGGATTGGGACTACTCCGCTGACAATGCTTACAGCTAGCGCTGCAATTAACGCATTAAGTGTCTGCGCGGGAGTTACCCACAATGCGCCGTTGCCACCTAGTGCGGCGCCCAGTGTGATGCCGCCGGAAAACATCCATAGGGCTGCGCCAGCTCCCATGAGTCCACCTAAGAGTCCTATCGTGGCGCATTCGCCGAATAGTAGTACAGCTATCGCGCCGCGGCTGAACCCTAGCGCGCGCATCACCGCGACGTCACTGATTTGTTCGCGCACCATCATGACTGTGGAGTTAGCTGCTATTAGTAGGACTGTTAGCAATACTACCAGGCATAGCGCGAAGACTATCGCCCTGATGTTGCCTATTGCTGAGAGGCCGGACGATAGCGCATCGCTTTCGGTCATCGTGCGCGTTTCGGCGTCGGAGTTGGCAAAGTGCTCGTCGATCTCTTTGGCGAGCGTGGCCAAGGTGTCATTGCTGGTGGCGCGCACGATTATGTTCCACGCTATGTCTTCATCGGGCAGGCCGTGCGCCTTGCGCGCCGCCATCATGTAGTCGCGGCGCATCAGAAAGGTGTTGGGATAGCGCTTGGAGGAGATCTGCCCGATGATGATGAAGGTCATCTCCATGTGATTGGCGTCGGTGCTGCGCAGTGTGACAGTGTCGCCGATTTTCCAGCCGTGTTTGCGCATCAGGACGTCGCCGACGATTGCGCCGCGCCTTTCTTTCGAGTTCTCAAGCCGCTCCTGGCCGGTGAGCGCGTAGTCGGGGAACACGTCGCCTATTTCGGGGCCGGCGCCGACCGCGAAGACCGGGTCGCTGACGTCGCGCCACGTCGCGGGCCATCCGGTGATCGCGACGCACGCGGCGACGCCCGGCATCTTGTTGATGTCGTCGCAGTAGCGCGCGGGCAAATCTTCCCACGGTGCGGTCTTGTTGTTGATGATGAGGCGTAGCGTTCCCGTCGCGTCCTTGACGACGCGATCCATCGACGCCGGCACGGAGACCAACACTGTGTAGATGAAGGTCGCGAGCGCGATAGTGAGGATCGTCAGAATCGTGCGCCTCAGATTCCGCCGCATGTTGCGTTCGATCAGTTTAATCCAGTTGAACATGAGGGCCCCCGCTTCAGACCGAGCGCAGCGATTCGACCAGTCGAATACGCGAGGCGCGCCACGCCGGCAGAAATCCGCCGAGCGCACCGATTAAGACTGCGGCAACCAGTCCCGATACGAATGCGCCGAGCGTCAGCCGAAATTTGAAGATGAATTCGCCGACGTTCATCAGCTGGCTGTTAAGCCCGGTCGAATACGCGACCAGCACCCCGAGAATCTCGCCGAGCACGCCACCGGCCAGTGCGAGCACGATGCTCTCGATGACGAAACTCGTGAGCACATTGAAGCGACTGAAACCCAGCACGCGCAACACGCCGATTTCGCTGGTGCGTCGCGCGACCGCGGAATACATCGTGTTCATCGCGCCGAAGACCGAGCCGATCGCAAGAATCAGCGCGACAATCAGCCCGAGCGCGCGTAACTGATCGATGAAGCCGGTCTGCTTCGCGTAAAACTCCTGCTCCGACATCGCGTCGAGCTTGACCCGCGAATCGGTCGTCAGCGATTTGGCGAAGTCCTCGTGCGTGCCGGGCTTGAGCACGACGTGCAGCACCGCGAAGCCGTTGGCGAAGTGAACGTCCTGAGTGAGGATGCCGAGGTCGGTCAGCACTTCAGATTCGCGCGCGCTGTCCTGATCGGAAAAGATGCCGACGATTTTGAAAGTGCGCGGTCCGAATTTGAAATCGCTGCCGACCGCCAGGTTTGGGAATCGCGCGGCGAGCTTGCGGCCGACCACCATCTCGGACGTGCCGCGCCCCGGCCAGTGTCCAGCCTCAAGGCGCATGCCGCCGTGAACCTGGTACGCGACTGGATAGACGCCGCGCATCATCGTGAAGAGCGATTGCGACGGCGGAGCGCTGGGGTTCGCATTGAAGCCGGTGATCATTTCAGGCGAGATGAGCGCCTGGCCGTCGGCGGTCGTCGCGATTTGCGGGCGGCTTTTGACGATCTCGTATTGCTCGTGCGAGATGAAGCTGGAGCCCTCGTCGGTGGTGCCGCGGCTGAGCACGATCCAGTTGTCAGGCAGCGCGTTTTGCATCACGGTCGCTCGCAGCCCGGCGACGAATCCCGACAGGATGAACAACAGCATCACGACCAGCGCGACGACCGACGCCGTCATCGCGGCAGTAGCGCGTCGAACCATCAGGCTGCGCAAGTTGTAACGAATCGGGATCACTTCAGCCTCCCGGGGAAATGTGCCGGGTAGAAAGAACGTTTGCGCGAACTGGAAAGGGATGGATTCTAGACTGTCGGCGCCTGCGTTCCTAGAGGGTGCCGACGACGGGTAGTGTCCTAATTTGAAAGTTTGGATTCGATTCGGTCGAGTCGCTGCTCAAGGCTCTTCCAAATCATCAGGACAGCAGCAAAGGCTAGGCCGCTCCTAAATCCGGGCATCAGCCCGCACGCAAGCAGAACACTGACTATGACGTCGAACAGCAATTTTGGAGTCACTCTAAATGGTATCCTAAACCCGCTCCAATTAAGCTCTGGATATTCGCCGTTTGGTTCTGAATGGTTCATAACTCCTCCATGCCTTGAGCGCTCAAGAGACTGCCTGCTCAATCAATTCCCCAACCGACCATAGCCGATCCGTTACGCCAGCGGCCATAGCGGGCGAACTCGTCCTCCAATTAGGACACTGTCCTACGCTGGTGCAGTTTGGAAACTGCACGGGTTCAATACTAAGCTTCGAAATAAATCGGAGGCGAAGCGATGGCTATCGAGAGCATGTCAGAGGCGCAGCGGATTCGCGCGAGTCTTAAGCATCCGGTGATCGATGCCGATGGGCATTGGCTGGAGTTCGGGCCGATCATCATCGAGCAGTTGGAAAAATTCGGCGGCAGCCGTGCCGTTGAAGGATTTCGCGCGTTCAACGGCAGAATCTCGAAGCGACTGACCGCATCGGAGGAAGACCGCAAGCGCAGGCGGCGCGCGCAGGAAGCGTTCTGGGCGCTGCCGACCAAGAACACACGCGATCGCGCGACCGAGATTCTGCCGCGCTTGCTCTACCAACGGCTCGACGAATTCGGAATGGATTTCACCGTGCTGTATCCGACCGCCGGGCTCGGCATTCCGTTCCATCCCGATGACGAAACGCGGCGCGCGACCTGCCGCGCGTTCAACCGCTTCATCGCGGAATTTTTCGGAGAATTTTCCGACCGCATGACGCCCGCCGCGGTGATCCCGATGCATACGCCGGAGGAGGCGTGCGCCGAACTCGAATACGTGGTGAAGGAACTCGGGCTGAAAGTCGTGATGATGGCGAGCATGGTGCGGCGGCAGATACCGGCGGACGCGGGGCGAGCCGCGACCTGGTTCGACATGCTCGGGCTCGACAGCGAGTACAACTACGATCCGGTGTGGGCGAAATGCGTCGAACTGGGGATTTCACCGACCTTTCATTCGGGATCGCGCGGCGTCGGGCTGCGCAATTCGCCGACCAATTTTGTTTACAACCATATCGGGCATTTCGCCGCCGCGAGCGAGGCAGTCTGCAAGGCGATTTTCCTGGGCGGCGTCACGCGCCGCTTTCCGCAACTCAAGATGGGGTTTCTCGAAGGCGGAGTCGGATGGGCATGCGCGCTTTACTGCGATCTGATTGGACATTGGAAGAAACGCAATCGCGAGGCGCTCGAGGAGACGAATCCGGCCAACCTGAATCGCGAGATGCTCACGCAGCTGATTCGTGAGTACGGCGGAAAGTGGGTCGAGGGCAAGCTTGAGCAGGCGGCCGGCGCCCCCAACGTCGCGACGATTCTCGAGCGCGACCAAAGTGGCGCGACCGGCGGGATTCGCGAGCTTGACGATTTCGCCGCGTGCAAGATCAAGCGCGCCGAAGACATCCGCGATCTGTTCGACAACTTTTATTTCGGATGCGAAGCCGACGATCCGATCAACGCGTACGCGTTCAATCGCAAGGCCAATCCATACGGCGCGAAGCTGAACGTGCTGTTTGGATCGGATATCGGGCATTTCGATGTGCCGGACATGAAGGACGTCGTGCCGGAAGCGTACGAGCTGGTCGAGGACGAGCTGATCACGACGGACGACTTCCGCGATTTCATGTTCGTCAACCCGGTGCGCTTCTGGGGCGAGGCGAACCCGAACTTTTTCAAAGGCACGCGCGTCGAAAAGGAAGCCGCGGCGCTGCTCGCTAAATTCGCGGGCGCCTCAGCTTCTTAGGATTTCAAATTTTCCGCGAATGCGCGGCGGGCGGCGTTGATGAAATCGTGCACGCGCGCCGGATCTTTTTTTCCGCGAAGCCCGGGGACGTCGGTGTGCGTGAACGAATCGACGCCCCATGGTTTGACCGTGGCGATCGCGTCGGCGACGTTCTCGGCGGAGAGTCCGCCCGCGAGGATCACCGGGACGCGCGAGCGCTCGACGACCGTGCGGCTGATTGACCAGTCGTGAGTCTCCCCGGTCGCGCCGGCATACGGCGGGCCCTTCGCGCCGGAATCCAGCATCAGGTAGTCGAGGCAGTCCTGGTGCGCGTCAGCCTCGGTCAGAGTTTCGCCAGCGCGCACGGCAATCGCCCGCAGGAGCATGACCGGCGCGATCCTCTCGCGAATCCAGGCGCAGTCTTCGGGCTCGATCTCGCGCGCGACGACGTGCAGGACATCGGGCCGCACAGCGTCAACCATCGCGCAAATCTCGTCGCGATCGTCAGACAGCGACAGCGCCACACCGCGCGAGCGCGGGCGCACCGCGGACAGAATTTTGCGCGCGAGGTCAGCGTCGATCGCTTCGGCGACGACGCCGGGCTCGGCGATGACGAGACCGATCAACTCCGCGCCGGCATCGGCGGTCGCGACCGCGTCGACGACCGACGTCATGCTGTAGATTTGAACTGCCGCCATCGTCGCGATTATCCGCGGCCGCTGCGCAGCAGCTTGCCGGGCGTCGCGCCGGTGCATCGACCGTCGTCCCAGGTCATCTCGCCGTTGACGACGATCGCGCGATAGCCGCGCGCATGCTGCACGCGACGCCATTCGCCGCCGGGAAAATCGTGCGCGATGTCGCCGACCCAATCCGGCTCGACGCCGAGGCGATTGAGATCGTAAACCACGACGTCTGCCGCAAGTCCTTCGCGCAGAACGCCGCGGTCGCGGAAGCCGGCCGCATGCGCGGGCAGGGCGGAGAGGCGATAGTGCGCCTCCTCGAGCGTGATTCGTTGTTCGTCGCGCACCAGCCAGCCGAGGAAGTCAGTCGTGTACGCGCCGCCGGTGAAGAACTTGGTGTGCGCGCCGCCGTCCGACACGCCGGGAATCGTGTAGGGCGAGTCGTTGATCATCTCGGCGTAGAACTCGGCGTTGAAGCCGCGATTGGGACCGAGAAACTCGACCTTGAGTCCGCCGGCGATCGAGAGATCAAGCATCGTGTCGATCTCATGCTTGTTTTGTTCGGAGGCGATTTGGCCGATCGATTTGCCGACGTACTTTTCTAGCTCGGGATTGTCGTTCACCCATGACACGATCAGATGACGAATGGGGCCGCCGACTCCTTTCTGGATCACTTCGAGCTTTTTGTTCGCCTCATCATGCTCGCGCTTAATCGCCTCGCGCAGCGCCGGATCTTTCATCTTCGCGATCTTTTCTTCGTTCGTACCGGTCGTGACGGTGCGCCACGCGGGACTGGCGTCGTAGAGATTCCAATGCTCGAGCGTGAAGGCGAAGCCGGTGCGGAGCGTGGCAGTCTGACCGAAGATCGGGAGACCTTTCTCGCGGCATCGCTTGAGCCAAGCGAGGCTGCGCTGATGAACTTTGGGATCGTGGCGCGCAGGCGCGATCGCGTTGTGCAGAATCGGCCGATTCGCCTCGGCCGCAAGGCGTTCGAGGAACGCGAGATCGTCCTTGATATGTCCGGTCGCCTGCGTGATCTGGATGAAGCCTTCGTCGCGATCGCGCAGTACGCGCGCGAGATTCAGGATGTCCTCGTCGCACATGGTGTCGGTGACCATCGGCGAGCCGTCGAAGTCGGCCTGCGTGGAATCGGGACCGAGCCGCTGCACCGAAAAGCCACCGAGGCCGGCGTCCATTCCTTCCGCGAGCAGCGCGCGCATCTCGGCGCGTTCTTCGTCGGTGGCGGCGCGAGTCTTGGCCGCCTCGAGGCCCATCACGTAGGTCAGCAGCGACGAGGTCGGCAGATACTGAATCACGTTGACGCCCTTCGCGGTGCGATCGAGCGAATCGAGGTACTGCGGAATCGTCTCCCAGTCCCACTTCATCCCGACTTTCATCGACTCGTAGGGAATCGCCTCGGTGCGCGTCATCGTTAGCATCGAGCGCTCGCGAAAATCCGGCTTGACCGGCACGAAGCCGAAGCCGCAATTGCCTAGCACCACCGAGGTGACGCCGTGCCATCCCGAGATGGTGCAGTAGGGGTCCCATCGAATCTGCGCGTCGTAGTGGGTATGCAAATCGACGAAGCCGGGAGCGACGATCATGCCGTCGGCGTCGATAGTCTTCTTCGCGAAACCGGGAGCGCGTCCGCCGACCTGCGCGATTTTGCCGTCTTTGATCCAGACGTCGGCGCGGTAACGCGGTACGCGAGTTCCGTCAACTACGGTTCCACCTTTAATGTGAAGATCGATATCAGCCATCGAAAGATCCCTCCTTCGAAGACAAGGTCGGTGAGTGTGATCGCGACTGTTTTCGTCTTACAGCATCGCGGATCGATTTGGCAAACGAGATTGAACGATCGGTAAGTTAGGTCTGCTACGCGCTTTGAAATCACGAACTATGATTTCAAATTGGGGGGCGCCCTTCGCGGCGATGCGTTGTCTCTCGGCAACCTAGCCCCTAACCCCTTCCCTCGAGGGAAGGGGAACAATCGCAAATCGGAATTTAGAAAGTGCGGCGGTAGGTAACGTAGTTGGCGCAGACTTTGGCGCCGAGTTTTTCTGCGGTGCGGCGCGACGGCCAGTTGTCGTCGAGTACCAGCGTGTAGCTCAGGTACTTCGAGCCTCTGCGGATCAGTTGCAGGTACGAGTAGGACGCCATCGCGAGGTTGACGCCGCGGCCGCGCGCTTCTTCGAGTACGCCGATGCCCAGGAAGTTTAGTTTCTCGTGATCGCCCAGCTTGCGTCCGGGCTTGAGAATCGCGCTTTCGGGATTCGACGGCGTGACCATCAGGGCGCCGACCGGCTGTCCGTCGCGATACGCGAGCACCGAGGTTTCGAGCGCGCCCGACATCGCGAAGAAGTCGAAGAGGAAGACCAGTTCGTCGGTCGTGAACGGGGTCGCGCCCCAATGCCGCGCGAAGGCGGTGTTCCAGGTGTGCTCGAAATCGCGGATTCGGCGCGCGGAGGGAATGTCCTTCAGCGCGACGATTTGAAAACCCGCGCGGCGGCTCGATTCGAGTGCGCTTTCGTAGCGCGCAACCAGATCCGGTGTCACCTCGATCTTATAGTCAACCCATCCACGCTCGGTTTCGAAGCCGGCGTCTTTCAGCAGCGCGTGATAGTACTCGGGATTCTGGCGCGCGATGTCGGGCGGCAGGGTTTCGTAGTCGTCGATCACGAACGGAAATTCAAGCAATCCGTAACCCGCGCGCGCCGCCGTCGCGCCGTTCGCTTTGAGCCATTCCGACGCCGCGTCCATCATCGGATTGACCGCGTCGCGCGTATTCGGCATCGCTTCGAACATCACTACGTGCCCGAGCGCCTCGTTCCAGTGACGCTGATAGTGGCTGTCGATGATCGCGACGGCGCGCGCGACTATGTTGCCGTCGACGCGCGCGGTGAACGGACGAATCTTGCGCCCTGCGGCGAACGGTCCCTCGCCCATCAGGATCGGCAATTGCACCGCGACCATCGCGGCCCATCGCGCGCTGCGATATTCGTAAACCCGATGCTGAAAGAGGACGAACTCTGTGAGCGCTTCCTCGCCCGCGGGCGACTCGATTTTAACCGGCAACTACAGAATCTCCAGACTGGGTGACCAATCGCGCGCTTCTATTCAGGCTGTCGCAGAGCCTGTTTGACGATATCACCTTGTTTCGGATCACGCCGTGCGCTAACCAGTGTGCAGGGACTAGCGTAGCGCCGCGTATGTGGAAGGGTCAAATAATCGCGCGCTGATTGCGTCCCCAGGAGCGGCTGAGCGTCATGGTTGAAAAAACGATCGACCTCACGGGCATCTCGGCCAACTCGGTCGAAGAGGCCGTGCAATTGGCAATCTCGCGCGCCGGCGTAACCATCAAAGGCATCCACACCGCTCACGTCACGGACATCGATGCGATGGTCGAGGCCAACAAAGTTGTGCGATGGAAGGTCAGAGTCAAAGTTACTTTCCAGGTAAAAGACGAGCTGCACGAGTGATCGATCGGTTGAGTTGCGGCGACGAAGCAAGCGGCGGAGCGCAAGGACTTCCAGGTCATGCGAAACCAGCCGCTGAGAATAATTGATGGCGAAAATAGTTGAGGTTCATCCGGGTATCTACGAAATCTTTCTGCCGCTGCCGATGCGGCCGACAATCATCAACGTTTATCTGATCGACTGTCACGGCGCGTGGACGCTGGTCGACACCGGGATGAACTCAGCCGAGAGCATCAAGGCGCTCGAAGAAGCGCTCGCGGAACTCGACATCAAAATCGAGGATCTCGACGCGATCGTCGCGACCCATCATCACATCGATCACTTCGGCGCATCAGGTGAAATACGACGGCGCAGTCATGCGGTTACACATATTCATCGCCTCGAAGCCGAGCGTGCGGGCAGGATGATCGAGTTCGGCAAGATGTCGCCGCACGATCGTCCAGAGTCGCGCGCGTTTTTTGCACGCCACGGATTTCCGATCGAACAATTCTCGCCGACCGGGATGCGACCGGCGTGGATGGGCACTTCGATGTACGGGCCGGTCACGCAGCCCGACAAGTACATCGACGATCACGACGTAGTGAAAATCGGTGACCGCGAGCTGGAAGTTATCTGGACGCCCGGGCATTCGCCGGGTCACAACGTGATTTATTTGCGCAAAGAGAAGGTGATGATCGTCGGCGATCACCTGCTGCCCAAAATTACGCCACACGTCGGAATTTATCCTGATGCGTCGGGCACCAACCCGCTCGGCGATTTTATCGCGTCGCAATTGAAGGTGCAGAAGTTCGACGTCGAGCTGGTTTTGCCCGCGCACGGCGGCGTCTATCACGACCATCGTCATCGCGCGAATCAGTTGATCGAGCATCACCGGTATCGCGAGGCCGAAATGCTCGATTTGACGCGCAAAGCGCCGCAGACCGCGTTCGAGATTGCGCAGCAAGTATTCGGCGGCGAAGAAAGGCCGATATTCCACGTGATGGCGGCGACTTTCGAAACCCTAGCGCATCTGGAACTTGCCTGTTTTGAAGGCCGCGCGCGCCGCTCGGAGCGTGGTGAACAAACCGTGTTCCAGGCGTTATAAACCTGTTACGGGGGGTTTGCTAATTTGCCCAGACGGTGTATTTTGGCCCTGCTTAAACGAACGGCGGACAGGCGTGTTAGCTCGGTTAGTGGAGGGGTTCCTAGATTGAAGGAGGATGCCATGAAACGGAAGATCGGATTGGCGCTGGCAACGGGGCTGGCATTTTTGATCGCCGGTTGCGCGGGTCAAAGTAGCAGCGGCGGCGGCAGCGGTGGAGGCGGCGGCGGAGGCAGTTCGACGCCACCACCCACTGGGGCGGCCGCGACGACTGCAAGAAATTTCAATCTGGCCGTGAAATGTCCCGGCGTCCACTGGGAAAAGAAGCACGGCTGGTCTGATCAGCAGATTATGCAGCAGGAATCTGTCGAAGAAGACGATATTCCCGCTTGCGAGCAGTGGGTTCAAGCGCAGCCCAAGGGCTACGTGCCTCCTCCGCCCGGAGGAGCTGCGCCGGCGAAAGGTCCGGCAGCCCCCGCAGGTGGCGGCGCTCCTGCACCGGCCCCGGAGACACATTCATAGCCTGAAGGCGTAGGGCTAGTGCGCGTGGCGGGCGCGTGACAAAAATTTAGCGGCGCAGGATCTCGTTAGAGATGCTGCGCCGCTTTCTATTTCTGAGGATTTTAATCCGGTGCGTGTTGCGCCGGTGAACGTCTAGGCTGACGCCGTGCGTTTTGCGTCGCGACGCGCCGGAGCACTGATGCGACCGCTGCGGACCACCGGCGAGCGCCGGGCTAACCGACGACTCGAGATGCCGGCGAGCTGCTGCGTCCGCCAATCGCGCAGGCCCCTGCGCAGAAATTGCGGCTCGATACCCAGCGTTTCGCACACCGTCTCGAACGAGAACGGGCCCTCTCCGCCCTCCCCGATCAGCCACTGCTCAGCCTCGCTGAACAGACGCTTGCGAGGACCGCCCTTCGCGTCGGCGTTATTCTGGAAGCATCGCAGTGCGTCTTCCAGGATCGCCATCATCAGCTTTTTGACCGGGCGGATCGTGCTGTCGTCACGCCGACTGTCATAAAACTGCTCAGGCGTCAAAACGTCTGGCACGAAGAGATTCCCGATAGCGCTATTTTCCCATTCCATCGTAGTTTGTCCTCACCCCGACCGCGCCTGCGGCCGGGTTTAGGGCTCAGGCGATCGATGCTGGGATTCCGATTGTCGTTCGTTCGACCAACAACAAAGCAACGATCATGCCGAATTTAGCGGCAACTGCCCTAATACAATTTAGCAAGCATGTTAAGCCGTCATGAACCCAACTCGAATCGCCAGATGTTGAGTTATTCCGAGAATCCGCTACTTTTTCGCAAATCATTCCGCAATATGCGAATTGTGCGGCTGCTGTGCGCCAACTGGCTGATTTGCGACACGCGTTACGATTTGGCCACAAACCGACCGCAATGTGTCGCGCGCGTGCCATATCTCGGCTGCGGCTCCAGTCGAGCTTTCGGTTGTGGCTATTGAACGGTGTCGGGACCGCCGCTGGTGCCGGTCGGCCCGTGCTTGCGTTCTTCGAGCTTGAAGGTCAGCACGTCGAGCAAGCAATCGACCCGGTCGGCGAGCGCTTCGAGCAGCGTCTGCTTTTCGAGCGGCGTGATATCGAGATGAAAGCAAAGGAAATTGATGAGCGCGGCGCCGCGCAGGCCACGCTGCTCGACGATCGTGCGCCACGCCTCGTGCGCGGCCTCGCCCAAGTAGCTGAAGAGCATCTCGCGCAGAGCGTCCATCGTCTCGGCGTCGCAATCCAGCGCTCCGGGACGCACCGGACACCATGAGATCTCGGCCTGCCGATACGAACGATCGCGAATCTCGCGCATAATGCGGAACTCACCGATACCTTCGAGCACCAGGTTGTAGCGTCCGTCGGCCAGTTTGACGAGCCCGCCGATTTTGCCCGCGCATCCTATTTCGAAAATATCGGGGAAGGCTTTGTAGTCGGCTTCCCAGTCGCCCTTGAGCAGCGTCATCCCGATGATCGCATGCTCGTTGGCGACGTCCGCAATCATCTCGCGATAGCGCGGCTCGAAAATATGCAGCGGCACGTTCAAGCCGGGAAACAGCACGAGGTTCGGCAGCGGGAAGATTGGGATGATAGTGGGTAGTGCAGCCACGACTAAATCGGCGCCCAACGATAGATAGTCAGGTTAGGGCCGTTGCGATCCGCCGTCAAGTAAGCGACGCGGAGATACCACTTGCGCGCGGTTTTGCTATGTTTCAGCGAATCCGCGAAACGTCGGCCCCTAGCCCAGGTCTGAAGGACTGTACACCTTCAGTTCGGTAATCAGGTCGAAGTCGATGTCACGACTCGCGAGTGATTGAATGTCGTGCTCGAAGCATGCAGCAGCGACCAGTGAGTCGTTCGTCAGCAGACCGTACACGTCCCTGATTCGCTGCGCCGCGCGATGGCGTGCCTCGTTAGAGCCGAGAACGACCAGGTTCCACCGAAAGATCCGGGCTGTCAGTTCCCAATATTTGCGCAGTCGTCGGATGACGTCGTGCTTTGATTTCAGCGCAGAGGCCGCAGGCCTTCTGATGAGGCCCAAGTCCAATGCTTCTTTGACCATCAGCCGATGACAAACTTCGCCGACGACTTCCGTCGTCGTCACCCCTGCGACTTCTTCCTTCCGGCAGCGTTCTATCAGATGCGCGCACTGGCGCGACTCGCCGATTAAACCGTAGATGAAGATGTTAGCGTCGACGAAAACGAGCGTGCCGCGTGGCACTGCGGACAGCGGGTGAGCCATCTAGAGATATTCGAGGTTCGGATCTTCTGCGATCCACTTGGCGGTCTCGGGGTCGAGTCTCTTGAAAGTCGAAGCAATCTCGATCGCTTCTTTCCAGGCCTGCTCGGCGCGGGCGACACGCGCCGCACGGCCCTCCGCTGGCCAATGCTTGCGGATGAACGCCACTACCTTTGGGCTCGCCTTCTTTAGCGATGAATGCGATGCCTTCGAAGCATGATTCGCGGACTTCCTTGTCGGAGAAGCCGAGTGTTTTGCGCGCGCCCCACTCATATTTGCAAACTACCACTCAACAGCGTCAGAGCGACAGCGAACCGCGGTCAAGGAAAAGCATTGCGGAGATACCACTTGCGCGCGGTTTTGCTATGTTCCAGCGAATCCGCGAAACTTCTTTTTCTAGCGACAGCGACATGGAAACCAGATTGTTCATAGCAGGACGCTACCTCGACGCGGCCAGGTCGGCGCGTTTTGCAGATGTCGAGCCGGCTACCGAGCGCGAACTCGCGCAAGTAGCGAGTGCGAGTGCCGAAGATGTGAATCGTGCAGTCGATGCGGCGCGCGAAGCCGCCGATCGCGGACCGTGGCCGCGGATGAGTGCCGAGGCGCGCGCCAGCATCCTGAACAGGCTGGCCGATGGAATCGAGAAACGCGCGCGCGATCTCGGGATGATCGAAGCGCGCGACGTCGGCAAGCCGGTCTCGGAGTGCGTCAATCACGACGTCGCACGCGCGGCGCGCAACCTTCGATTCTTTGCGGCAGTCGCGCAGACCTGGACTCACGAGGCCGCCGACAGCGACGCGAAATTTCTCGGCCGCGATCTGAAACTGATGAGCGTCACGCAGCGGCCTCCGGTCGGTGTCGGTGCGATCGTCATCCCGTGGAACTCGCCGCTGATGCTCGCGACCTGGAATCTCGGGCCGTGCCTGGCCGCCGGAAACACCTGCGTGCTCAAGCCGTCGGAGCTGGCGCCGCTGACTTCGATCGCGCTCGGTGAGATCGCGAACGAAGCGGGTCTGCCGACGGGCGTGCTGAATATCATCCCCGGGCTCGCCGACGCCGGCGCCGCGCTGGTCGCGCATCCCGGCGTTGATGCGATCGCGTTTACCGGCGGCGTCGCGACCGGGCGTCGCGTGATGGCGTCGGCGGCCGAGTCGCTCAAGCGTGTCACGCTCGAGCTGGGCGGCAAGTCGCCCAACCTCGTATTCGCCGATGCGAACCTTAAACGCACCGCGTCAGGTGTCGCGCGATCCATCTATCGCAGCCAGGGACAGTCGTGCGTCGCGGGCTCGCGCTTGCTGATCGACAGTCGAGTCGCCGCGAATTTCCTCGAACTGCTCGCAGGCGAGATCGCAACGCTCAAGATCGGCGATCCGCTCGCGGATGGTACCGAGTACGGCCCGCTGATTTCCGCGGCGCATCGCGAGCGGGTGCATTCATTCGTCGCCGAAGCGGTCGCGAACGGTGCGAAAATTCTGGCCGGCGGAAAAATGCCCGCCGAACCCGCGCATGGATTTTACTACTCGCCAACGCTGCTCGACGGCGTCGATGCGACCTCGCGCGCCGTCTCCGAGGAAATCTTCGGACCGGTGCTGACGGTCGAACGATTCGACGACGAAGAGCAGGCAATCGCGAGTGCCAACGCGACCCGATTCGGCCTCGCCGCTTACGTCTGGACCTCGAACGTAGATCGCGCGCTCCGAGTGGCTGAAAAAATCAAAACCGGGATGGTATGGGTCAACAGTTTTTTTCTGCGCGATCTGCGCGTCCCGTTTGGAGGTGCGAAGATGAGCGGGCTCGGCAGGCAGGGTGGCCGCTTCAGCATGGAGTTCTGGACCGAGCCGAAACTGGTGTGCGTCGCATACGGCGAGGAGGATCGCGATGGGTAAGGTCGTCGCCACCGTCTTCACCACTCACGTACCGCGCTTGATGATCTCCGACCCGGTCGCGCGCCGCGCGTACATGGGCCGCAGCGTGACCACATTTTACGACGCGATGCCGAAGCTCGAGCGCGAGCGTATCCGCCATCTCGACTTCGACACCTTCTTACTAATCGATACTCACTGGTTCTCTACTTTGGAGTATGTACTCAATGCTCACGAGCGGCTCGCCGGTGTATATACTTCGGAAGAGCTGCCGGAGATGTTGCACGGTCTCGAATATGACTATCGCGGCGACGCTGAACTCGCGCGCGCAGTCGAAATGGAGGCGCGGGAGCGGGGGATTCGTGCGATCGCGTCGGCGCATAGTAACTTGCCAATACACTATCCGACGCTCAATGTGATGCACTATTTAAATCATGAGGCGCGCCGACGCGTGCTCTCGGTCAGCGTTTGTCAAACTGCGTCAGTCAAAAATGATTTGGCGTATGGCGCCGCGATCGGACAGGCTATCTGGAAATCGAATCGTCGCGTCGTGATCGTCGCGTCGGGCGGCATGTCGCACAAGTTCTGGGACTACGATCATATTCTGGATCGCGCATCGGCGTCGCCCGAAGACATCGCGTCAACCGCCAATCGTTTGTACGACGAACGAATCATGGAGTGGTTCAAACAGGGGCGTCATGACGCGGTGTTGGCTTCGGCCGACGACTATCGCGCACATTGCTCACCCGAGGGCCGCTTCTCGCACTACCTCACGATGGCGGGCGCGATGGGCGGCGACTCGTGGACCTGGCGCGGCGAGCAGTTCGGAAAATACGAAGCCGCAATCGGAACCGGCCAGGCAATCTTTTTCTTTCAACCCTCATTCAGCGGCGCCGAACGCGAGGCCGCCTAGCGCGATTGCCGGAGGTGCGCACTTGAAACTTGCACACGGAATACTCGCGATGCTGGTGACGCCGTTCACCGACGACTACCGGCTCAATGAAGATGCGCTGCGCCGCGAAGTCCGGTGGGCGATTGCGGCAGGCGCACACGGCGTCGTCGCCGCGCCGAGCATCGGCGAGTTTCTGCACATGGACGAAGCTGAGCGCACGCGCGTGTTCGAAATCGTGATCGAGGAGACCAGTGTCCGCGCAGATCTCTCGGCAGTTGCGATGACGTCGGGCGCGACCACGCTCGAAACTCTTCGCTACGCGAAAATCGCGGCGCGACTCGGCTACGATGCGCAGCAGGTGATTCCGCCGTACTACTGGCGATGCGGCGAGGCCGAGGTCGAGCGCCACTACCGCATGATCGCAGAGGCGGGCGACCTGCCCGTCGTCATCTACCACAATCCCGCGCTCAGCAAGTTCAATATCTCGCCGAAGTTTGCGGGCAAGCTCGCGACGATTCCAGGCGTTGTAGCGTTCAAGGAAGTGCTGACCGACTTGCAGCATCTCGAGGCGCTCTACGACGAAGTGGACGGCCGCGCGGACATCTACAATACGTTTCGCGCGATGCTCGCCGGGCTGATGCTCGGAGCGGCCGGCGGCTTCATCAACATTTTTGCGGTGCCCGCGGCGGTCGCGCTGCTCAAGGCGTATAAGGCCGGCGACTACAAACGCGCGGAGGAAATTCAGCGCCGGCTCAATCGATGCTTCCCGCGCGGCGGTGAGGAAACGCTCGGCCATCTCGGTACCACCAAGGTTACCGCGTCGGTCGCGACTGGAATCGAGATGGGCCCGGCGCGCCCGCCGTACATGGCGCCCGCCGACGCCGCCGAACGAATCCGCAAACGGCTGCCGTTGCTCAACGAGGTCATCTGAGATGGGCGCGCGCTCGGGCAACAATTACCTGTCGTCGCTGAAAAAGATCGGCGCCGAAATCTGGATCGCGGGCACGCGCGCCGGCGACGTGACCGCGCATCCTGCGTTTGCGAATTGTGCGCGCTCGGTCGCGTCGCTCTACGACATGCAGATGGAGCATCCCGAGACGATGACCTTTCGCACTGACGACGGTGGTCGCGCCGGGATGTCGTTCATCATCCCGAAAACTGCCGACGACTTGCGCAAGCGCTCGCGCATGATGAAAACATGGGCGGACTTCGGCTGCGGGATGCTCGGGCGCACGCCGGATTACCTGAATGTGAGTCTCGCGGCGATGGCGGCGGCGCGCGAGTTTTTTGCCGAGAGCGATAAACGTCACGGCGACAACATCTGGAACTACTATATGGAGGCGCGCCATCACGATTGGTGCGCGACGCATACGCTGGTCAACCCGCGCGCGAGCCGAGCTGCCGGATGGAGTGGACACACCGATGCCGACCTCGCGCTGAAGCTGGTCGAAAAAACCAACGACGGCATCGTCGTGAGCGGATGCCGGATGCTCGCGACGCTCGCGCCGCTCTCCGAGGAACTGTTGGTGTTTCCTTCGACCGTGCTGAAGGCCGAGCCGGCGGCAGAGCCGTTCGCGCTGTCGTTCGCGATCAATTGCAACGCCAAGGGCCTGAAGTTCCTGTGTCGCGACACCTACGACCTCGGCCGCTCGCGCTTCGATCACCCGCTCGCGTCGCGCTTCGACGAAATGGACGCGGTGGTCGTATTCGACAACGTGCTGGTGCCGTGGGAGCGCGTGTTCCTGTGCGGCGACGTCGCGCGATGCAACGCGCTGTACGCGGGGACCGGCGCGGTCGTCCACATGATGCATCAGGTCGCGGTGAAAAACGTCGCGAAGAGCGAATTCGTTCTCGGTTTGGCTGCGCGAATCGCAGAGGCGAGCGACGCGATGAGTCTGCCGCACGTGCGCGAGCGCCTCGCCGAGATGATCACGACCACCGAAACGATGCGCGCGTGTCTCCGGGCGGCCGAAGCCGACGCCGCGCCCGACAAGTGGGGCGTGTTCACGCCGGCGCGAGCGCCGCTCGACACCGCGCGCAATCTTTTTCCGCGCCTGTATCCGCGCCTGGTCGAAATAATCCAGCTCAACAGCTCGAGCTCGCTGATGGCGACCCCGTCGTCAGCCGACTTCGCCAACCCTGCCGAGCTCCCCGATATCGAGCGCTACTTCGCCGCCGCCGACGCCCCCGCAAAGGAGCGCGTCGCGCTCTATCGACTCGCGTGGGAAGTCGCAGGCAGCAGTTTCGGCGGCCGCCAGGTCCTCTACGAGCGCTTCTTCTTCGGCGACCCAGTCCGAATGGCCAGCGCCCTGATCGACAACACCGACCTCAAGCCGCTAGTCGAGAGAGTCCGCGCCTTCCTAAAACGCCCCGACTGAACAGATCCACTTCTCATTTCTGTGTCATCCTGAGCGCAGCGAAGGATCTCGCGCGACAGCGCTTCCTGTTACGCCGTACGCAAGAGCGCACGTCGAGATCCTTCGCCGCAGCGGCTCAGGATGACGGAAAGCGGTCCGCTCAATCCCGATGAGTCGCCGGTATAGCAGCGCAAGGCCGCTGCCCGCTATCGTCATGCATTCATGGCACGACTTCGAAAAGCAGCGCGCATCTGGGGAAATCCCAAGTCGCGCGAAATTGGCGAGCGCGTCCTCTTCTCTCCCGACGACCACCTCTTCACCATCGATCCGCCCGCGATGTTCGGCCGCCGCGCGCCAATCGAAATCGAGATCGGTGCCGGCAAGGGTGAATTCATCATCGAGCGCGCCGCCGAATTTCCCGATCGCGACTTTATCGCCGTCGAGCTTTCATCGACGATCACGCGCGTGCTCGCCGTGCGATGCGGCCGCGCGGGACTCGACAATCTGCGCGTCGTGCGGATGGACGCGCGCACGCTGGTCAATCTCATGTTGGCCGACGCCAGCGTCAGCGCGTTTCACATTTACTATCCCGACCCGTGGCCGAAGGAGCGTCACGTCAAGCATCGTCTGTTCACGCCGACGCTCGTCGCGAGCCTGTTTCGCACCGTCGAGCCGGGCGCGACCGCATATGTGGCGACCGACGTGCGCGATTATTCCGCAGAGATTTTCCCGATGATGCTAGCGGCGGGCTTCGTCCGCGCGGTCGAGGCCGCGCCCGGCGCCGAGCGCACCGGTTTCGCGCGCAAGTACGTCGCCGCCGGCAAGCCGGTGTATTCGGGCGCATTCAGCAAGCCGCGCGAGTCCAAAAGTAACTGAATCCGCCAGCCTGTCACGGGCACGCGCCGATTCTTGGATCGTGCGCGGATTGCAATGCCCGACAGCCTTGTTTAACCTTTCCGCGTCACCCGATGAAACGTCTGCTGTTGATATTGGTGGCTCTTGCTTTACTGCCTGCCAGCGCATGCAGTCTCCGCCAGAAGCCGACCGGCGAGAACTATTACGCCCAGGCCCAACTTGATTTTGCGACCAAAGAATACAAGGCGGCAATAGAAAATTATCAGTTGGTGATCGACAAATTTCCGTTCAGCCCGTACGCAGAAGACGCCGAGATGAAAATCGGCCTCGCCTACTACCAGCAAAAGGATTACGCCGAGGCGATCGGCGCGCTCGACGACTTTCAGCGGATGCATCCGACCAGCAAAAACCTCGAGCTGGTCACTTATTACATCGGGCTGAGCTACTACGATCAGATTGGGCGTGAGGATCAGGATCAGGGCAAGACCACCGCCGCCCTGAAGCGCTTCCAGGAATTGGAACAGCGCTTTCCGGAAGGCGACTTCGCCGCGCTGGCGCACGACAAGGTGCTGGTATGCCGCGAGATGCTCGCGCGCAACCAGATGATCGTCGGCAACTACTATTACAAACGCGCGAACTTTCGTGCGGCCGAATCGCGCTTCGCGGAGCTGTTGCAGAAATATCCGGAAACTCCCGTCGCCCCCGACGCGCTGTACGAGCTCGGAGTTTCGCTCGAGAAAGAAGGCAAGCGATACTCGGCGGCGCAGGCGTTCGCCGCGGTCGAGAAGCATTTCCCCAATTCCAACTACGCCAAGAGAGCCCAGGTCAGAGCTCGCCAAGCTTCATCAGCCAATCGACACCGAAGAAGATCCGCTGCCACTGGTGCTCGCGGAAACCGGCTACGGCGGCAATCCCGACGATTCGAACGCGGACAACGTAATCGTACGACAGCGCTCCGACATACGCGGCGCACAGGTCGCGTCGTCGGGTGGCGGCTCGACTTACGGCGCCGACGGACTGCCGAACCTTGACGCCAGTGTGCCGTCGGGCGCGGCCCTGAAAGCGTCATCGGCCGAGGTGCAAGCCGTCGCGAATGCGCCCGATCCGTCGCAGCCCGATCTTCCCAGCCGAAAGATCGGCGCCCCTGACATGATGCGAGCGCCTGCCCCGACACTGCCGAAGCCTACCGGCAGTATTGCTGGTGCCGCCTCAGCACAGGCGCGCGCGATGACCGGTGCTGCCGAAGATGCGCCGTCGGAACCGGCGATGCCTCAGCTGACTGCGAGCTCGGACGCGCCCGCACCCGCCGCGGATCCGGCGACGGGTGAAATGACCGCAGATTCCGTGCCGGTGACAACGACGCATCAGATGACCGCCGCCGGCGATAGTCCTCCCGCACCGGAACCGGCGATGCATCAAATGACTGCCCCGGGCGATCCGGCGTCGTCGTCCGCGCCGCTGTCATTGAGCGAGCCGCCGGCGGCCGGTCCCGCGACTCTGAAAACGATCAGGTTGTCATCGAACGATCCGCCGCTGTCGGTGATTCTCGAACTCAGTGGTCCCGTCAGCTTCGCCAAAGATCTCGAGAGCAATTCCGACGGCTCGACCGCGACCGTCGTGCTCAAGGACGTCACCCCCGACCCGGCGCTGCAGACTCATCTCGTGTTCGACAAATCGATATTCAAGGATTGCAACGTCGCGCACAGCTCGTCGGGGACCACCATCACTTTGAGCATGCAGCCGGTCGCGCACTTCGCCATCGTGCCGCTCGCAGCCCCGTCGCGCCTGCTGATGACCTTCACCCCGCAAGCAGGCACGTTGAAAACAAGTTCCGCGAAATAGCGCGCCACGCGTCCGGTTGCCCTTCCCGCGAGGCCCGAAAAAAGGGGTTAGGGGTTAGGTTGTTAGCAGCCGCAGCTTAACCAAACACGTCGTCGAACTTGATGTCGAGGAACTTCAGCACCACCTCGGCGTACACCTTCAGTCCCCAGTAAAAGCCCTCAACCGGCAGGCGCTCGTCGTTGCCATGATACAGCGACCCGAACGGCATGTGCGGCTCCAGCTTCACCGGCGAGAATCCGTAACACGCCGCGCCCAGCTTCGAGTAGAACTTGCTGTCGGTCGCGCCCGGGATCATCCACGGAATAGCGAGCGAGCCGGGGTCGGCCGCCTCGACCGTCTTCTTGATCAACTCGAACAGCGGCGTGTCGGGACTGGTCTCGGCCGGCGGCGCGGTCTTGAGCAACTCGAAGGTCGGCTCAGGCCCGACAATCTGGCGCAGCTCGGCCATGAAGCTCTCGGGATCTTCGCCGGGCAGCGTGCGCCCGTCGAGCACGATCGTCGCCTCGCCGGGAATCACGTTGTCCTTGTATCCCGCGCGCAGAATCGTCGGCGACACCGTGTTGGAAAGCATCGGCGCGAACAGCGGCCCCGGCGATTCGACCGGCACCCCCATCTCCTCGAGCGTCTGCCGCATGAACGGCGAAACATTTTTGCGCATCGGCGTCCGCACGATCCTGGTGATCAACTCCGACATTCGCGAGATAGCCGTGTCCGAGCGCGGCATCGATCCGTGTCCCGGCGGCGCGGTAACTTTCATCTTGATCGTGACGAAGCCTTTCTCCGCCACCTGGATCGGGTAGAAGCGCTTGTTCCTGAGATGAACCGTGAAGCCGCCGACTTCGTTCAGCACGTAACCCGCGCGGACCAGCTCCGGATGCCGCTCGACCAGGAACTTCGCGCCGAAATCCGATCCCGCTTCCTCGTCCGCGACCGCTGCGAGGATCACGTCGCGATTCGGCTTCGCGCCCGCGCGCTTCATCGCCGTCATCATCACGACGTCCATCGCGCATTTGGATTTCATGTCGATCGAGCCGCGTCCCCACAGGCAGCCGTCGGCGATCTCGCCGCTGAACGGCTCGCGCGTCCATCCCGATCGCTCGACCGGCACGACGTCCGTATGCGACGACAGCAGCAGCGCGCCCGCCGACGCGTCGGTGCCCGCATGGCGCGCAACAATATTTGCCCGCGTCGGCGCGCTTTCCCGGATCACGGATTTCACCCCGTGTGCGCCCAGCGCTTCGGCGATATAATCGGCCGCGATCCGCTCGTTGCCGGGCGGATTGGTGGTGTCGAGTCTGACCAGCGCGCGCAAACAATCGAGCGCTTCTTGCTGAAACGCCCGCCAGGAGATTTTCATGGAGTTCCCCCTTCGGATGAAACCATAATTGTCATACAATACTACAACTTGTCACAACGCGAACCTAGCTGCTTGAACGTCGATTATCGTTACTAAGATGGGGCAAATAAAGTCCTTGCCGGCAGTAGTTTTTGGTAATTTCTGACCGTGGCGTCTCGCCGCAACTGACGCTAGCCTCGCTGAAGGGTTGCATATTGTGGGAATAGTTTGTGTTGAAAGAGTTCTCGTCGCCGTGCGCGATCTCGAGGCTTCGCAGGAAAATTGGCAACGAGCCGGGTTCGCCTTCGCTCGAAAGGATTTCGATCACGACGGCATTCGCATCGCCCGAACGGCTGCCGGTGCGGTGGAAATCGATCTCTGCGCGACCCACTCCGCCGAGACCAAGTCGCCGCTCGCGAAACATTTGCGCGACGCGACCAGCAACGACAGCAGCGGCGGCATCATTGGATGGGTCTGGGGCGTGAAGGGCGTGCTCGTCTCGAATGAGCGCGAGCCAAATTCAATCCCGTCCATAGAATCGATCCAGCTACCCGGCCTGGAGCACGACTCGGTCAAAGCCGAGATGCTTTCCTCGGGATTGCCGGGCGTCGTGACCGCGGCCGCACCACTCAATCTCGACCTCCAGTCGCGCCGACAGTCGCTCGCACGGCTGTGCGGTAACAACCCGAACACCGTCGACTATCTCGAGCACATAGTCGTGATGACCCCGGTGCTCGACGACGCGATCGCCGCCAACGAAGCGGTCGGTGTCCCATGCAAACGAATCCGCGAAATCGGTGACGGCAAAACGCGCCAGGCATTTTTCAAGCTCGAGCAGACGGTGCTCGAAGTCGTCGGTCCGGCGACGCGCGGACGCCCCGGATGCTGGGGCCTCGCGCTGATGTGCTCGAACATCGCGAACGCAGTCGCGACCGCGCGCGCCAACGGCCTGCAAGCAACCGATCCCAAGCCCGCAATTCAAGGCGGCCAGATCGCCCGAATCGTCGATCCCCTCGACGGCGTCGCCATCGCCTACATGCAACCGGGCCCCCGCCGCGACAGCTGATCGACAGACTCCAACAATCCAGTTCCCCCTTCCCCCCGAGAAGAGGTTACTCCCAATAATCCGGTTCCCCTTCCCGCTCGGGAAGGGGTTAGGGGTTAGGTTGTTCGGATCGTTCACAACGCCCTCGCATTCCGGTTCCCCTTCCCACTCGGGAAGAGGTTACTCCCAACATTCCGGTTCCCCTTCCCACTATGGGAAGGGGTTAGGGGTTAGGGTTAGGCTCCCCGCATCAAGCCGCAACTCGTCACGACTGCGTCATCATTGCTAGGATTTAGTGCCGGAGCCCGCGCGCGACAACGGAGCGCGGCCTTAATACTGAAAAAATGATCAAACACTTGCCAGTAACGTGTTCACCCGACGAAATCTGCGCAGCCCTCACCGACGACGGATGCGTCGTCGTCGATCGCGTCGTCCGTCCCGAAGTGATGGACGAAGTCGCGACCGAGTTGCGCCCCTTCACTGAAAAAACGCCGATCGGCGCCGACGATTTCAGTGGACGCCGCACGCGCCGTACTGGCGGCCTGATCGCGCGCTCGCCAAAATCCCGCGACCTCGTGATGAACCCAACTGTTCTCGGCGCGGTCGCCAAACTGCTCGGCCATGCCACCAGCTTCCAGCTCCATCTCACTCAGATTATTTCGATCGGCCCCGGCGAGCCGGCCCAGACCATTCATCGCGATCAATGGGCCTTCGACTTCTTCCCGTTCCCGCGCGGCTACGAAGTGCAATGCAACACAATCTGGGCGATGACCGATTTCACCGAGGCGAACGGCGCCACCCGCGTGATCCCCGGCAGCAATCGCTTCGACGACCGCCTGCGCTTCACCGAAGCCGACACCGAACCGGCCGAGATGTCAAAAGGGTCGGTACTCTTCTACACCGGCAGCATCTACCACGGCGGCGGCGCGAACCGCTCGAACAGCATCCGCACCGGAATCAACATCACCTACAACGTCTCGTGGCTCCGCCAGGAAGAAAACCAATATCTCTCGGTACCGCTCGAAATCGCCCGCACGCTCCCGATCGACCTACTTAGATTGATGGGCTACAGACTAGGCGCCTACGCCCTGGGCTACGTCGACGACACCCGCGACCCAATCGAGGTAGTGCGTCCCGACCTGGCCCGCAACGGCTTCCGCCCAGCCCTGGAAACTGAGGAATCCGCCAGCCTCCTGAATACTCAGTCCCGAAAATCTGAGTAGTCTTTGTTCTTCCACTCTTCCTCAAGGAAGACGTTTGCATAACGCCGCGCGATGCCCTCTTCCCCTCTCCCTGTAAGGGAGAGGATCGAAGGTGAGGGTCCTTATTCAGTGCGCGGCTTCGCGCGCGATTCAAGATTCTGCCTCTACCTGATCATCCGAGCCACAAAAGTTCAGGGCTGAACTGTTCAGCCTTACGCACCCCCATCGACCTCGCTACTAATGACACATGAGCGAAAACTCACAGCGCCACTGCCTTGCCCGCGTTCCGAGCCATCGCGCTGTTGAACGCTTCTGCACGAAAACATCTTTTGGCGGAACGAAGCTACCGATGGTGTACGACCCTCTCAACACCACAACAGGTTGTATAGTTCCAGCCTTCCGGCCCGATCTATATGTCAAAACTATTCGCCCTTGGCGAAGCAGACCGCCTCGATATTGTGACCATCGGGATCCAGCACGAACGCGCCGTAGTAGGTCGGACTGTACTGCGGCCGCGGGCCGGCACCGCCGTTGTCGCGACCGCCGGCCTTCATCGCCGCTTCATAGAACTTGCGCACGGTCGCGCGATCTTTCGCCAGCACCGCGATATGCACATAGCCATGCGACGCGCCTTCGCGATGTATGTGAAACCCACCGCGCTCTTTATCAGGTCCGGCAAAGCCCGCGTATTGCTCTTTGTCGTTGCTGAAAACCAGCGTGTATCCGAGCGGTTCAAGCGCCGCCTTATAGAAGGCGAGGCTCTTCTGAAAATCCGAAACTCTAAGGCTGATATGATCGATCATTGTCACTTCGCCCCGTATCAATGTTCATGGTTATAGGGACCAACTTCCTAAAGGACCTGGAGCAAAAGACCGTCCGCGGGATTTTGCGATTGATACTGGGTCAAGGGGTCACCCCTTGCGCCCACCGCGCAGGTGATTGTTTGTTTTATTTACTCACCCGCGATTACCACGACATACCCGTCGGGGTCGCGGAGCCAAATCTCCCGATGCCCGGCATTCGGATTAACATGCGGCTCTTCAACTACCTGCGCCTTCAAAGAACCAGCTCTCTCGACCGCGGCATCGAAGTCGTCCACCTCGAACCACAACAAGACTCCGTGCCCACAAGGCGCCGCGTCCGCATTGACCAGATTCGGGTGATGCTCTTCGTCCCACGCATGAAGCTGAAGGATCAGGTGTCCGTCACAGGAGATCCTCTCGTAGACATCCCGATGCTCGTGCTCGGGGAGTCCGTCGGTGTGCAGCAAATGCTGGTACCAGCGGCTGCTGGCCCGTACGTCACGCACGGCAATCAGAGGCTGAGACTGAACGCCTGCCTTTCGCGACGCCGTATCCTTCATTTTTTTCTCCCAGCCGACGGTTCGCTATTGCGGATCGCCGAGCTTCAGCAACTGCTTGCCGACATTCGCACCGGTGAACAGGCGGATGATCGTCTTCGGCGCATTCTCGAGTCCGTGTTGCAAGTCCACCTGGTTCTTTAGCTTGCCATCGGCGTACCACTTGGACATCTCGGCAATCGCCTCGGGATAGCGCGGCATAAAATGAAATACCAGGAAGCCCTCCATCCGCGCATGCTGCATTATCAGGTTGAAATAATTCTTGGGGCCGACCGGAGTTCTCTCGCCGAGGTTGTTGTATTGCGAGATCGCTCCGCACAACACGACCCGGCCGCCATATGTCAGCCGCGCCAGCGCATGATCGAGAATTTCGCCGCCGACGTTGTCGAAGTACACGTTGATCCCTTGCGGACAATGCCTGGTCAACGCCTCGGAAACGTTCTCATTCTTATAGTCAATCGCAGCGTCGAAGCCCGCCTCCTTCAACAGCCAATCGCATTTCTCGCGTCCGCCCGCGATACCAACTACGCGGCATCCTTTGATTTTCGCGATCATCCCGGACACCGATCCGGTCGCACCCGCCGCGCCCGAGACCACGAACGTCTCGCCAGCCTTCACCGCGCCAACGTCGAGCGTGCCGAAGTATGCCGTCAGGCCTGTAGTTCCGAGCAACGACAGCGCCAGGGTCGGGTCGGTGCCGCGCGGCAACTTCTGCAAACCCATCAGTCCTTCGCCACCGTTGACCGTGTAGTCCTCCCATCCGAAAAGCCCTTGCACGAGATCGCCCTTGGCAAATCCCTCGCGCCTGGACTCGACCACCTGTCCCACCGTGCCGGCCTTCATAGTCTGTCCGAGCGGAATCGCCGGCATGTAGGTGTCCATCGACATCCATCCGCGCTGCGTCGGGTCGAACGAGAACGCGAGGTTGCGCACCAATACCTGCCCGTCCTTCAGCGGCGGGACGGACGTCTCATTCCAGCGAAAATCGCTCTCCTTGATAATTCCCTGCGGACGCGCCTCGAGCAGCCATTGCCGATTCTTCAGCTCTGCCATCGATATATATCCTCAACTGCGAGTGTGACTTGGATTTAGCCAATAAGCGCCCCTCAAACAAGGAACGTCTTCGTGCCTTCCGAGGCCTTAGTAAGTGGGGCGGGCCGCCGTGCCTGCCATCGCGGAGCCGACATGTCGGCCGCGCGCTCGCCGTAGCATGGAAACAGGCGAAATCCTACAATCGGGCGACGGAGGAAACCGACAATGTCGATGATGGGGCGTTTCGTTCAGGTGTCGCCGGATCGCTTGAAACAGATTATTGACGATCCTTCAGACGTCGAAGAGCTTTTCGCCAGCGACCAGGCCGCACAAGCCATGCCGAAGCTGATGGGCGCATTGACGGAAAAACTGAAGGGCCGCGCGCCGCAGATGCTGGCCGCCTCGATGGCGTCAATGCCGCCGGAGCTCCGCGACCGACTCGCTCAGTCCATGAAAAACATCGGCATCGATCCCGACGCGCTCGCGCGCGGCGAAGGCGGCGACGACCTCGCGAAGCTGATGGCCGAACGCATGCAAAAGCTGGGACTGGCGCATTTGCCCGGTCAGCCGCCGGCTTCAGGTGGTAGCGCGCAGGCGTCGGGCAAGAGCGCCAGCCTCTCGATCGATAAAGCATGGCACGGCGTGCACTACCTCTTGTGCGGAAAGATCGAACCCGGCTCCGATCTCGCGAGCCAGGCCGTGATGGGCGGGACGGAAATCGGTGATGACCTCGGTTACGGACCCGCGCGATACTTCGATGCAGCCGAGGTTGCGAACCTCGCGAGTGAACTTAGTCGCCCAAACCTCGAAGCCGAGATGATCGCGCGATGGGATCCGGCTCAAATGGCGACGCTCGGCATCTATCCCGGTCAATTCGACGCCGCCGACCAGCAGTGGCTGATGGACGCCTTCCGACAGCTGCGACAATTCTACGTCGACGCGAGCGCCGCAAAACTCGCGATCGTTACCTGTCTCGAGTGAGGCTTCAGCACTGGCGCTGGCCGAGAAAAATTCGGTTGCGGGGCGGCCCGCTCTCGGCCACAATGCGCCCTGCCGATGACCCACAGAACTCCTTCGCGCACCGTATCGTTGCGACTAGGAACCATCCTCCTGGTCTTGATTTCCGCTGCATCCGCGATTGCCTCTCATCGGCCGTTGCCGACGGAGATACTCTCCAAAACTCCGGGGATTCATCCGTTCGGGAAGGGCCGCCACACATTGTGGGGCGTCCGGGTGTACGACGCGACGCTATGGATTGTCGGCCCGCAATATTCTGCGGCGTCGCCTCACGCGCTCGATATCGAACCGGGTCGTGCGGTTCCCTCCGACACTCTGGTCAAGAACGCGATCGCCGAGATGCGCGACCTTAAAGTCGGCGACGAACGCCAACTTGCGATCTGGCAGGCAGAAATGAGGCAGCTCCTTCCCAACCTGAAACAAGGCGATCAGGTCGTCATCTTCTGTCCGGACACGAGGCGGACGCTCGCCTACGTGAACAATTCGAGCACCGGCGCGATCGACGACCCATCATTCTGCCCGGCGATCATGAGCGTATGGCTTCATCCGCAGACCAAGCATCAGGCGATGCGGAGGTCGCTGCTCAGACAGTGACGACGAATATAGTCCTTAGAACAGGCGCTGGCCGAAGAACACGGCATTGATATCGCGCTTCGACGCCGCGAGCGCGTCGCGCGATTTCGCAGCCATCGTTTTCGCGAGCTCGAGCGCGGCCGGCATCAACTCACTGGACTTGACGACGCGGTTGAGCGCGCCCATTGCGAGCAGTTCCTCTGCCTTGTAATGCCGGCACATCAGGATCGCTTCCTTCGCGCGCCACGGTCCGAGCCGCGCTGCGAGCACACTCGCGGGCGCGCCGCGATAGGGCACGTCGAGATCCACCTCGGGCACCCAGAACTCCGCGCCTTCGACCGAGATCGCGAAATCGAACGCGAGCACGAACGACCATCCACCGCCGACCGCATAGCCGTTGATCGCCCCAATCGTGATCTGATCGAGATGCGCCAGCACGTCGAACGCTCGGCCTATCAGCCGCGGCCATCGTTTGCCGAACTCACCCATCCGTCGGCGCCGCTCGGCCGGGTCGATAACGGCGCCCGCGGGAGTCTTGAACATCGCGTGATCGGCGCCGGCGCAAAAGGCAGAGCCTTTGCCGGTCACAATGAGCACGCGGCATTCGCGATCGTCGCGGACCGCATGCAGACGCCGCTCGAAATCGAGGATGACGCCTTCATCGAGGCAGTTGCGCCGCTCCGGCCGATTGAACGTGATCGTCGTGATCGGACCGTCGCTCTCGACCAGGAAGTTTTCAGTCGTTTTGCCGGCCGCCATCGTGTTGCTTTACTTCGCCTCCGCGCTCGCGCGCAACTCTCCATCCGGCTTGCGCGCCAGCGATCGATATTGAACAATCGCTCTCTTACGTCGTTCGACGCGGAGAGGTGGCCGAGTGGTCGAAGGCACCAGATTGCTAATCTGGCGTACTGGGTAACCGGTACCGAGGGTTCGAATCCCTCCCTCTCCGCCAAATTGCTGCACTTTTTGGCATCGAGCATCGTGGTCAAGCCTCTCTCGAAACGCCCTGATTGGCGCGGGTGGGGTCAGGGTGGGGTTGATTTGACGAATTCTTGACCGCTCCCAATCGGGCCAACGTCTCCTGGCTCAGCTCGCCCGGATTGATCCAGCGCCAGTAGTGACGGATCAGCATGGTGAGGTTTCGATGGCCCATCTGCTTCTGGAGCCAATCGATTGGGGCTCCCTTCTGAAGCATGAGGGTCGCGTATGTATGCCGCGTTTGCATGAGCGGCCGATACGGAACTTCGGCCTTCTCGACCAACCGTGGCCACAGCGCCTTCGTCACCCAGTTCACGTTCAATGCCTTCCACGCCCGATTCGGGAAAACGAATTCGCTCCTCAATTTCACCCGGTCTCGTTGCTTCAGCAATTCCTCGCGGACACGAGGCAGCATCTGGACATAACGGAAACTTGTCTTGCTCTTGGGCGAGCTTTCTCCATGGCGCGTCAGACTCCGTCTGACCAGGATCGATCCCGGTCAAAGAAGACGCCGGACCAACGCAGTCCGAGGACTTCTCCGCGGCGCATGCCGGTGAAAAAGCAGACTGAGAGGAGCGAACGCTCCCATCCTTCCGACGCCTTTAGAAGACTCTCGACCTCATCCTCGGTAAACGGGTTAACCTCGTCCTCATTCTCCTCGTTCTTGAAAGGACGCGCGTCGATTAGAAGCTTGTCGTTCGCCAAGCCGCGCCGTTTGGCGAGGCGCAAAATCTGGCAGAGCACGTCAAGACTCATATTCTTGCGCCGGGTGCTGAGCGGTTTCTTCTGCGGCGTTCGCTTCCCCTCAATCTCCAGTTTCCAGAGATTGATGTCCTCGTCATTGATTTCAGAGAGAAGCTTCTTCCCGATCTCGGCCTTTTCGATGTGAGGTTTGTAAATCTCGTTGTAGTACACAAACGTCGAGCGCTTGACCTCGAGGCGCTTCTCGGGCAACCAAGCGGCCTCGGCGAATTCTTTCAGGGTTTGATTGGATCGTTGCTCAGGTCGCTTGAGACCCAATTTTTTTGTGCGTTCGCTGTTGGGAAAACGTTTCGCATAGTCGAAAGTGCCGGCCGACAATTCGAGTTGAATCGTGGAGCTCAATCGTTCGGCATCTACTCGCGTGCGCTTGCTCGCCTCGACGCCCAACGGCTCGCGGTATGTACGGCCGTCGTAGTATTTAAACGCGATCCGTAATCGACCGTGTCTGTCCGTTTCGAGCCACGCCATTTTCAGTTTCCTCCGAGAAATCTGGAACCTGGCCGCGTAGTTTTTCAAGAGGTTTGAATTGCTTCGCCCGGAACGTCGGCCAATGGATCAGAAAACGCCCTTGAACCACGAAAAGCCCGTCCGCTTCGCCTATTTCGCCCGTCGCAATCCAGCCATACACCGTCTTTCGGTTGCGCCGAACCATATTCGCAAGTTCTGGTACTGTCAAGTACTCACTCGCTGCGGAGCCGGTCTCGCCCTCTTGCCTGCTCATGATCGCCTCTCATCGCGGTACTCGGACGCGTTGCTGTCGATGAGTTTCTGTTAACTGGCGGAGAGCATTACCGCAATCCGGGTGCCAGACAGAAAATCCGCCGTACTGTAGGTTTCTCCTCAGTTCGCGTTCCTCGAAAAGTGTGCATGTGCAGA